>NZ_CP096383.1:0-5146980 GCF_054130585.1 Arthrobacter sp. D1-29
ACTACCGCTCGCAGCAGCGCGGCGGCAAGGGCATCAAGGGCGCACAGCTCCGTGGGGACGACGTTGTGGAGCACTTCTTTGTGACAACCACCCACCACTGGCTGCTGTTCTTCACCAACCTGGGCCGCGTCTACCGCGCGAAGGCCTACGAACTGGTGGAGGCAGGCCGGGACGCCAAGGGCCAGCACGTGGCCAACCTGATGGCGTTTCAGCCGGACGAACACATCGCCCAGGTGCTGGACCTCAAGGACTACCAGCACGCGCCCTACCTGGTCCTGGCCACCAAGCGCGGCCTCGTAAAGAAGACACGCCTGGAGGACTACGACACCAACCGCTCCGCCGGCGTTATCGCCATCAACCTGCGCGATGAGGATGAGCTGGTGTCCGCCCAGTTGGTATCCGAAATGGATGACCTCCTGCTGGTGTCCCGGAAGGGTCAGTCCATCCGCTTCACGGCTACCGATGATGCCCTTCGTCCGATGGGCCGTGCAACCTCCGGTGTCACGGGGATGAAGTTCCGCGAGGACGACGAACTGCTGGCAGCCAACGTGGTCACTGATGGATCGTTTGTGTTCATCGTGACCGAGGGCGGCTACGCCAAGCGCACGGCCGTGGAAGAGTACCGGCTCCAGGGCCGCGGCGGATTGGGAATCAAGGTTGCCAAGCTTGCCGAAGAGCGCGGTGACCTTGTGGGTGCACTGATCGTCCAGGAAGAAGACGAAGTCCTGGTGGTAATGGAAGGCGGCAAGGTGGTCCGTTCCTCGGTGGCCGGCGTTCCCGCAAAGGGCCGTGACACCATGGGCGTCATCTTTGCCAAGCCGGACAAGAATGACCGGATCATCGAAGTGGCACGGAACAGCGAACGCGGTCTCGAGGGAGATGAATCCCTGGAGGATGACGTAACGTTGGCTGATGAGGCTGGATCCCCCGAGGGATCCGCAGAATCAGAGGCAGTGGCAGAAACATCACCGGCCGTTGAGTCAGAGGACGCCTCCGGCGACGCTGAGCCGAACGAAGACTACACCGGAGGTAACGAGTGAGTAATCCCGACTCATATCCCACACCGAGCACGAATGGTCCTGGCGGAACACGCCAACCCGCGACAGCTCCCCGGGTGAACGCCCCCGTTCGTCCCCAGCAGCGGCCGGCAGCTGCCGGCGCTCCGAGCCAGCGGCCCGCAGTTCCGGGCCAGCGCCCCGCCCAAGGGCCCGTTCAGGGTCAGCCGGGTTCCGGCCAGCGGCCTGCTCCAGGCCAGCGGCCGGCGGCTCCGGGCCAGCGGCCCCAGCAGGGCGCTCCCGGACTGGTCAAGCCGGCACCCAAAGCCAAGGTGAGGCGGGCCCGGCTGCTTGTCAGCAAGGTGGACCCGTGGTCGGTCCTGAAAATGGCATTCCTCCTTTCGGTGGCGCTGGGAATCGTTACCGTGGTTGCCGCCATCGTGCTCTGGACGGTCCTGGACCTCACCGGCATCTTTGACCAGGTGGACAGTCTCCTGGGAACCCTTGCCGGTGCGGAGGGTGGCGGGTTCGAACTGAAGAAGGTCGCATCCCTGGGGCAGGTGGCCTCGTTTGCCACCATCATTGCCGTGGTAAATGTTGTACTCCTGACAGCGCTGTCCATGCTGTCCGCCGTGCTCTACAACCTGTCGGCGGCACTTGTCGGCGGCATCGGTGTCACTCTTACGGACGACTGAAAACCCGAATTTTTCCGGCCGTTTGCCGGGGAAATGCCTCGATTTGAGATCGGGCCGGGATGTGCTGTAAAGTCATATCTCGGCCCGATGAGGCATCGGGGCGTATAGCTCAGGCGGTTAGAGCGCTTCGCTGATAACGAAGAGGTCCCAGGTTCAAGTCCTGGTACGCCCACGGAACCTGTGCAGGTTCAAGTGGAGGTTTGGTGACACTCAGGTGTCGCAGAACCGGAACGGGGTGCATGTGAAGAAGTTGCTGGTACTTGCAGCTGCGATCGCAGGCGTCCTTCTCTACAAGAAGGCACAGGAATCCGAGGCCCGGAAAACGGTCTGGAGTGAGTCAACCGATACGGTTGACTAACTTGGATTCCCGGACTGGGAGCTGGCAAAAGGCTCTTTGGTTCTAGGGTATGATTGACGGGTTGCTTCTTATGGGGGCATGGCGCAATTGGTAGCGCACCTGCTTTGCAAGCAGGGGGTTCGGGGTTCGAGTCCCCGTGCCTCCACCATAAGAAAGTCCCGGACAGTGTAAAACTGTCCGGGACTTTTGCTTTAACCTCCTGCTGCCTAAGGGCTCAACCTCCCTGCTGCCTGGGGGTAGACCAAGGCGGAGCGCGCGCTTAGGCGCTGACGGGCAACGGCGGCTATCCTGCCCAGTAGGGTTGGATGGTGACCTTCTTAATCGCGGCGCTTGGCGTGCTGGGGGTGGCATCGTCGGGTCCGCTGATTGCCGCCACCTTGGGCGCCACCAGTGTGAGTGCCCTGGCCATAGCTTTCTGGCGCAACGCCATCGGGGCAGCGGTCATGGCAACCCCGACCCTGATCCGTGAGCCCCGGCAATTTGGTCACGTCAGCCGGCGGGAGTTCCGCTGGTCTCTTTTGGCGGCAGTCGCCCTTGCCCTGCATTTTGCGTGCTTTATCACCTCACTTCAACTGACATCGGTGGCTGCCGCCACAGCGCTGGTCTGCCTCCAATCCGCGTGGATTGCCGTCTTCCAGCTGTTCCGCGGAACCAGGCACGGGTGGCCGGTGCTCGCCGGACTGGGGATTGCGTTTGGCGGTGTTGTGGCGATCACCGGCTTCGATATGGGATCCTCTCCCAGCGCCCTGCTTGGGGATCTGCTGGCGGTGGCCGGAGGCGCCCTTGCCGGCCTGTACACCTTGGCGGGCGGCAAGGCGCGGCAAAGCATGACCACGGGAACCTACACCACCCTGTGCTACGGGATGTGCGCCGCGGTGGTAGCTCTGCTGGCGCTGCTCACCAACCAGCGCCTGACGGGGTTCGAGGCCGCGGGATGGCTGGGCATCGTGGCAATCACCGTGTGCGCCCAACTGGTGGGCCATACGGCGTTTAACCACCTGCTGGCCACCATGAGCCCGCTGTTGGTCTCAATGATCATCCTGCTGGAGATCCCGGGCGCTGCCGTGCTGGCTGCGATCTTCCTGCACGAGACCCTCCCGGCCGGCACCTACGCGGGGCTGGGACTCATCCTGGTGGGACTGGCGGTTGTGGTCCTGGGACAGAAGAGCGGCATTGCAGCCGGCCGCAGCCGCCCAGGCGGCGCCGGAACAGCCGGCGAAACCGGAACAGCCGGAAGAACCGGCAAAGGGAAGGGCGGGGCCGGGAGCGGCGAACCGCCGTCGGACCAGCCCCTGGCCGAGCTGGGAACTGACTAGCCGGTCAAAGCCAGCAACGCGCCTACTGGCCGCCGCGGCGGACGGGCTGGGTGGTATTTACGGTGTGGATTGCACGCAGGAGCTTGGCCGGAAAGTACACCGAGAAGAAGACCACCATGGGAGCCTTGAGCGCCATTTTCTTGACGTTGTGTGCCTTGTACGTGCGGTCAAAACGGGTTACGTAGTAGCGGTAGTCCCGGGGGGAATCCTCGAGCCGGCGCGCTGACATGCCGGAGACCATCTGAGGCCAGTACTGCACCCTCAGGTCGTGGTCGGCAAGATGCAGTGAGAGGTCGATGTCCTCGTGCATCTCGTCCTTCTCATCGCGGCAGGTTTCGTCGCGAATGGTCTCCCAGGCCGAGGCCCGCATGGCCATGTTGGAGCCGAACAGGAAATGGTACTGGTGCTTGGCGAGTTTCAGCATCAGCTGGCGCATCTTGTCATCGGCCTTCAAGCCGAACCGCCGCATGGGCATGTCGTAATAGACCACGGGGCCGGTGGCCGCCTGCACGGATTCGTCCAGGAATGCCTTCTGTACCTGCTCCACCCAGTCCGGCTCCACGACTGAATCCGCATCAATGCGCCCCAGGATATCGCCGGTTGCGTGGTTCAGGCCGTAGTTGCGGGTGGGAATCAGGCCCTGTTCCTCATGCTGGCTGAGCAGAATAACCGGACTCTCGGGATATTCCTGCTGCATCTGCCGCACGATGGCTGCGGTCCGGTCCGTGGAGCGGTTGTCCACCACGATGATCTCGTGGGCCGGAACGGATTGGTAGATGGCAGCGATGAGACACTGCCTGATAACGCTCTCCTCGTTGTAGGCCGGGATGACGATGGACACGCTGGGCAGCTGTGCTGCGTCGTTCAAGGCATCCCCAGAGGATTTATCGGCTGACATCAGGTCAAATTTAGCACCGATCGGCCACCCTTCCCTCCGGTGACAGGGCAAACAGGGGGCAAAGACCAGCAGAAGACTGAAGGGGCCCCGCCGTTGGCGGAACCCCTTCAGTGCATGCCGCGTGGCGACTGGTACGTGTTAGCTGGTGCCCTTGTCCGCGGAACCGTTCATGTTGGACGCGATGTTCTTCATGGCGGTCTTCGCATCGGTGGACGCTTTTGCAGCGGCGTCACTGGCCTCATCAGCTACATGCTTGGCCTTGTCAGCTGCGTCCTGGTCAGCGTCCTCCGTGGTGGCTGAGGTTGCGCCCGTCAACGTAGCGGTGGCGGCACTATCCGTTCCTGCAGCTGCGGACTCCTGCCCCTCGGTCACTGTGGCAGCGGGAACCGGCGCCGGTGTTGGGGTAACGGGAGACGGCGTCTTCCACGGGTCCTCAACAGGCTTGGAGGCCTTCCAGGCTGCCACGCCTGCGGCTACTGCCGCGGCAATGACACCAAAGACCAGCCAGCCGCGCTTCTTCGGCTTCTCGGGCTGGGCGAGCTGAACGCCTACCGCCTTGCCTGCTTCAGCTGCCGCAGCCTTGATCTGGGTGCCTGTGGTCTGCGCCTGTTCCTGCAGGGCATGCACGATGCCGACGTCGCCGAGCTTCTGCGCCACAGCGTCAACGTGAGTCGGTGCGTTCTCCAGAGTACGGTGCACGGCATCGGACGCATGGCCGATCTGGTCAGAGAGGCGCGGGAGGTATTCCACCACCACGCGGTCCCGTGCGTTCAGGATTACCGGAGTGGCCTTGTCCAGCGCTTCGTGGAGGCGCGGGGTGGTGCCTTCCACCGCGTCATGGATCTTGGGGGCGAGGTGGGCCAGGCCGTCCTGGATCCGGGGCGTTACCGTTGCAACGCCGTCGGCCAGGTTGTAAGCGGCCGTCTTCAGCCCCTCCTGGATCTTGGGAGATGCGGTGTCCAGGCCATGCTGCAAACGGGGAACAGCCCAGTCCACTGCTGCTTCCACGCGGGGGGTTGCCCAATCCTTGGCGTTCTCTACTGCACTGCTGACAGACTGCTCAAGGTCACGGGCAATACGATCCGATTTCTTCACAACTACCTCCCAATTAATGTGACGGTTCTGGTGTTAGCCTACGTGGATTGACCTCCACCGGCTATTCTTCCCGCGGAATTCCGGCTGATTTCACCCAGCGCGGAACTCCGCTTCCAGCCGCATCCGCGTTGACCCGGCGTGGAAGAATGGGGCTTATGACTGCCATCGCAACTGCAAAAGCAACCATCCACACAAGCCTCGGCGACATCGCCGTGAACCTCTTCGGCAACCACGCGCCCAAGACGGTCAAGAACTTCATCGGACTCGCCACGGGCGAGCAGGCCTGGACCCACCCGGAGACGGGTGAGGACAAGACCGGCACGCCGCTGTACAACGGCACCATCTTCCACCGGATCATCAAGGACTTCATGATCCAGGCAGGCGATCCCCTGGGCCGCGGCGTCGGCGGACCCGGCTACAAGTTCGACGACGAGATCCACCCGGAGCTCAGCTTCAACCAGCCGTACAAGCTGGCCATGGCAAACGCCGGAATCCAGATGGGCAAGGGCACCAACGGCTCGCAGTTCTTCATCACCACCATCCCCACTGACTGGCTTCAGGGCAAGCACACCATCTTCGGCGAAGTGGCCGACGACGAATCCAAGAAGGTCGTTGACGCCATTGAAGGCGTTCGCACCGGCATGGGCGACCGCCCTGTTGAGGATGTCACCATCAACAGCATTGATATTGAACAGCTCTAGTCTTCCCGCATGAGTTACGGAATCCCGTCGGTCGAGCCGTCCGCGCAAGTCCCGGTCTGCCCCAGGCACCCGGACCGGCCCTCCTATGTGCGCTGCCAGCGCTGCGGGCGCCCCGCGTGCCCCGATTGCCAGCGGGCGGCCGCCGTCGGGTTCCAATGCATTGACTGTGTCAACGAGACAAAACGGACGACGCCGGCAGTCCGGACGGTCTACGGCGGCGCCGTAGCAACCGGCAAACCACTGGTGACGTTTGGAATTATCGCCGCTTGTGCGGTGATGTATGTTCTTCAATGGATTGTTCCTGGTGAGTGGATCTTCCAGAACCTGGCATTCGCCAATGGATTCGTCAATCCCGACTCTGGCCAGTTCGAACCGTGGCGAATGCTGACGGCGGCTTTCCTGCACTCCCAGGGTTTCATCCTCCACATTGTGCTGAACATGTACATGCTGTGGATTTTTGGCCAGGCACTCGAACCGCTCCTGGGCAGGGTCCGCTTCCTGGCCTTGTATCTCATCTCCGCTATCGGCGGGTCCGTGGGCTACCTGCTCCTGACGCCCGGCTATGTGCCTGGCGTGCCTCAGGCCGGCGTGGTTGGCGCTTCCGGGGCAATCTTCGGACTTTTCGGGGCAATGCTCCTGGTTCAACGGCACCGGGGCGGCGACACCCGGCAGTTGTGGGTACTCATCGCCATTAATGGCGTAATCGGCTTCGTCATTCCACAGATTGCCTGGCAGGCGCACCTCGGCGGGCTCATTACCGGCGGGCTATGCGCGGCCGTGATCGCCTACACTCCCCGTGGACCACGGCAGGCCCTGCTGCAGGGCTGCGGCCTGGCAGCAGTTGTCATCCTGCTCTTTCTGGTGAGCTGGCTCCGGGTAACCGCTGGCTGATCCCGCTGCGGGGCCGCCTGGTGGTTCCGTTCGTTACTACTGAGAAGACCCGGTGTCCGCCATGGACACCGGGTCTTGGCGTTAATTGGCTGAGGTGGGCCGCCGTCCGGTCCCGCCCACCGCTCCCTCTCCCCTTGATTTCTTTAGGTCCAGCCGGCCTTGCTGGCTTGGCAAGTTTTCCACAGCACTTATCCACAATGTTGGTAACTTACATGGCTGTAGTTCAGGCGGGAGTGGCTCCAGTTCCTTACAGACAGGCAGAATATGGCAGGAAGCGGCGATTCTTTCCACAATTGTGCACAAGTCCACAGGCTGTCCCTGTGGGTAAGTGGACAACTTACGAATTTCGGCCCGCCTTGTGGAAAACCTGGATTCAGGGGCACTTTTAGCGCTGATTCCCATCAAGTTCCGCAGGATCTCCACAGTTTATTCACACTGTTAATAACTACAGGTTTGTAGTTCTGGATGACCTCTTGGCGGCAGTACACGGCTCCGTGCCGCCATTGCCCCAACATTCACCTTGTTTTCCACATCTGTGGATAACTTGTGGGTAGTCGAGTGTTAGTAAGTGCACAACTCAGGTGGCAGCGTTTCACGCGACACAGCTGAGGGCCCGGCCTTCCGGTGGGCAACAGCTCCGTGGCTGCATGAAAGGCTGGATGTGACACAGCAAAACCCTCGGCCGGCCGGTGGCAACCAAACCCGCAGCCCAGAGGCTTTCCAGCAGGAGGACCCCCATGAGCGCCACCACCACGCAGCACATTTTCCTGGACAAGCAGCACCCAGCCATCTGGCGGGCCTTGAACGGCTTGGGCCTGAAAGTCCGCGAGGCTGCTGCGGAGACCGGGATCGACAGTACAATCATCGATCTCCTCTATGTACGGATCTCCCAACTCAACGGTTGCGCGTACTGCCTGGACATGCACGTGAAAGAAGCCGTGGACAATGGTGAAACGCCGCAGCGTCTGGCCGTGCTGCCGGCCTGGCGGGAGACGGCACTCTTCACCGACAAGGAGCGGGCTTCCATCGCGCTTGCAGAATGCATCACGGAGCTGCCGGATTACCGGTCCCGGGAGCATGAGGAGGGATATGCCCGTGAACACCTCAGTGCCGAGGAATTCTCGGTGGTCAGCTGGCTGGCGATCACAATGAACGCCTTCAACCGCGTATCAATCACCAGCCATCATCCGGTGCGCCGGGAGCGTTAAGTCAGGAAGGGCTGACTCATGGTGGTTTCCGCCGGCGCTGTTATCCACAGGGTATTCCACAGTGTTAATAAGTGGTGTGAAACATGCCAATTTCCCTGAAACGGCCTGCTGGCCTTTCCTGCTCCCGCCACCGGTCTGTAACCCGCCAGGTTATACACAGTGTGGATAACCTTCCCAACAGCTGGGGAAAACATGGCAGGGGTCAGCGAAGTGCCTGTGGCCACACTCCCGATGAGCCTCGCCGGTGGCTGTCCAGCAGGTGGGTATCAATCATTCCGATTGCTTCCATCAGGGCAAACATTGTGGTGGGCCCGACGAAGGAAAACCCTTGCTTGCGCAGGGCTCTGGACAGCGCCACGGACTCCGGCGACTGGGTGGGAATGTCCGCGTGGGTAAGGGGGTGTGGCGTTGTTTCCGGCTGATACCGCCAGACGAAGGCCACCAGGCCACCCTGTTCACGCAGGGCAACTGTTGCACGGGCATTGGCGATGGCCGCCCGGATCTTGAGCCGGTTCCGGACGATGCCGGGGTCCTGGAGGAGGCGCTCCACGTCAGCCTCCGTGAAGGCTGCAACGGTGTCCGGCTGGAAGTCGTGAAACGCCTCCCGGAAGGCGGGGCGCTTGCGCAGGATAATCGCCCAGGACAGCCCAGCCTGAAAGCCCTCCAGGCAGATCCGCTCGTAGAGTCCCTGCTCGTCCCGGACAGGCAGGCCCCACTCGGTGTCGTAGTACTCCCGCAAGAGGGGATCAACGGAGGCCCACGGCGGCCGGGCCAATCCGTCGGCTCCAATCATGGAGCCGTCGCTGCCGGGGGCCATGCGCTCACCACATTCGTTTGGGGGCCAGGCGGTAACCGCTAGGAACGCCAGCGGGTGGTCATCAGGAAGCCGATGATGGCGATCCCGAAGCCGGCGACGATGTTCCATGACTCCCAGGCCTGGACGGGAAGCCGGCCTTCACTGATGTAGAAAGTGATGATCCAGAGCAGGCCGATGATCATCAGGCCGAACATCACAGGCTTGAACCAGATGGGGTTTGGCTTATATGCCTGGGTTGAGGAAGATGCCGGCACAGCGCTGGAAGTCTTCTTGCGTGGCTTTGACTCTGGCACGTGCTCTCCTTGACGGACTGAGGCAAGCTCGGCGACCCAGGCTTGATATCCTGCAAGAAGGAAATTGCCAGCGGTCTGCGCGATCTTGGTCAAATTGGATTCTTACTAGCAGCCAATTCTAGCCGTAGTTCAGGGGCCACCAACGCCCCAAGGCGAACGTCCCGGAGGAGAACGCGTGGTATTGCAGGAAAAGGCGAGGCCCGCCGCTGTGCCGGCTCCCGGCGTCGTCCTTCTGCGCGGGACTGTCCAGGTGCTGGGTGAACTGCTCATCACCGCCGGCATTGTCCTGCTGCTCTTTGTGGCGTGGCAGCTCTGGTGGACAAATGTGGAATCGGACGCCAAGCAGAGCGCGATCATCAAGGAATTCGCCCAGGACCTTGGCGGCGCCACACCGGCCCCAGCTGCCGCCCCGGACCCGGGAGCAGCGCCGGTGGACTACGGCGCTCCGGTGGTTTCCGCGGCCCCGGGCCACGCCGGAACCATCGGCCTCATCTACATCCCCCGATTTGGCGAAAGCTATACCCGGCCCATCGTCCAAGGAACCACAGGAGACGTGCTGGATACCCTGGGGCTGGGCCATTACAGCAGTACAGCCATGCCCGGGGCCGTAGGAAACTTTGCGGTGGCGGGACACCGTCAGACCCACGGGGCCGTTCTGGACAACATCCACACGCTGGTACCGGGCGACAGGATTTATGTCCAGACCAAGGACGGCTACTACGTCTATGTCTTCCGCAACAACCAGATAGTGCTGCCGTCCAGGACGGACGTGCTGGAACCGGTGCCCACCCGGCCCGGCGTAGCCCCGACTGAAAGATTCCTCACCATGACCAGCTGCAACCCGCGCTTTGGCTCGCAGGAGCGCATTATTGCCTACGCACTGCTGGAGAGCTGGCGGCCTGCCTCTGCGGGTCCTCCGGCTGAAATCGCCGCGCAGGTGGCTGCCGCCATAGGGAAGGGCTGACCAATGTATGCATGGATCTTCCGGAACCTCCCGGGACCCCTGTGGCTCCGGATTCTGACCTCGCTGGTCCTGATTGCCGCCGCGCTGGTTTTGATGGTCCAGTTCCTTTTCCCCTGGATGTCCCAATTCACCCAATTCACCGACTCAACGATTGGTTCACTAAGCCAGCCATGACCACAACCAAGATCCTGGTCGTAGACAACTACGACAGCTTTGTTTACACCCTGGTGGGTTACCTCCAGGAGCTCGGCGCCGAGACCACCGTGGTGCGCAATGACGACGTCACCCTGGCGGAAGCGATCGAGATGGCCGAAACCCGCGACGGCGTGCTCATCTCACCGGGCCCCGGCAACCCCGCTGAAGCCGGAGTCTGCATCGAGCTGATCAAATGGTGCGGCGGGAACACCAAGCCGATGTTTGGGGTCTGCCTGGGACACCAGGCTTTGGCCGAGGCCTACGGAGGCAAGGTCACCCACGCCCCGGAGCTGATGCACGGCAAGACGTCCCCCGTGGAGCACAACGGCACCAGCGTTTTTGTGGGGCTCCCCTCCCCCGTCACCGCCACCCGCTACCACTCACTCGCAGCGGTCCGGGAAACCATCCCCGACGCCCTGGAAATCACGGCGGAAACATCATCAGGAGTGGTGATGGGCCTCCAGCACCGGACGGCACCGCTCTGCGGCGTGCAGTTCCACCCCGAGTCGGTGCTGACCGAGGGCGGCTACCAGATGCTGGGCAACTGGCTGGAGTCGCTCGGCATGGCTGGAGCGGCAGCGCGGGCTGCGAAGCTGAGCCCGCTCATCCAGAACTGACCGGCCTGCATAACAGGAGGTCATTGACGCGTTGAGCGGCGATTGACTGCGTTACCCGCCGAGTAGGTCCTTTTTGGTGGCAGTTGGTGTGGGCGTCGGCGTGGGGGTGGCAGGCGGGGGCGGCGGTGCCTTGGCCACTACGAGATTGATGACCTTGCCCTGTGGAACAGCGGTGTTGACGGGGTCGCTCTGATCCGTCACCCGTCCTGCCTCCACCTGGGAGTTTTCGACTTCCGCGACATTGGGGACCAGGCCGAGCTCCTTCAGTGCGGCCTCCGCTTCAGCCCTGGTCCGGCCACGCAGTTCAGGCATGGAAACCTTGCCGGTGGAAACAACAATTTCCACGGTGCTGCCCACGGCCACCATCTGGCCAGGCGCGGGGCTGGTGGTGATCACCTTGCCCGCCGGCACCGTGGCGCTGTTGGCCTCTGTGGTGGAGGCGGCACCCACCAGGCCGCCCTGACGCAGGATATCGCGGGCGGCAGCCTCGGTCTGGCCGGGGATGTTGTCAGGAATCTTCACCGCTGTGGGGCCGTCGGAGATGTTCAGCACCACCTCCGAATTGGGGTCCAGTAAAGTTCCAGCCGCCGGGTCCGTGCCGATGGCTGTCCCCTTGGGCACTGTGTCGTGCTGGAGACGCTTGATCTGGGGGCGCAGGTTGTCACCGTAGAGTTCCTGGAGGGCGGCAGACTCCGTTAGCGAGGCCACCGACGGGATCTCCACTTTGGGAGGGGCGGGAGGCGGCTGGTTCACGATGCTGTAGACCCAGAACCCTCCCCCTGCCAGGACCAGCAGGGTGAAAATCACCAAGGTGGCGGTCCACGCACGACGCCGGGACTTCTGCCTCGGAGTCCGCTCACGTTCCGCTGAGAATGCCAGGGGCAGCGCATCTGCTTCGGAGGGCTCATCGTTGGCGGCCGTCCGGACAGCGGGGCCGTCCTCCGCCAGGGCATGGCTGCTGGCCCGGAGCCTCCCGGTAGGGGCATCATCCAGGAAGCTGGCACCGGTGTAAGCGAAAGCCTCCGTGGCCGGGGCGCGTTCCGGTGAGGGGACGTGGTCGTTCGGGTCTGTGGGGGCTTCCGTCGCCGGAAGCTCGGGGACAGGAACCCCTGCCCGGGCGGCGCGGAGTGCACGCCGAAAAGCCGCAGCATCCTGGAAACGATCGGCCCTGTTCTTCTGGAGGGCCTTGGCCAGGACAGAGTCAAGGGCCGCTGAAACCTCCGGGTTCACGCTGCTGGCGGGCTCTGGAATCTCACGGACGTGCTGATAGGCGACGGACACCGGGCTGTCGCCGATAAAGGGCGGACGGCCGGTGAGCATTTCGTAGAGCAGGCACGCCGCCGAGTAGAGGTCGCTGCGCGCGTCCACGGTTTCCCCGCGTGCCTGCTCCGGTGAAAGATACTGGGCCGTTCCCACTACCGCCTGCGTCTGCGTCATGGTGGCAGAGGAGTCAGCGATGGCGCGGGCAATCCCGAAGTCCATGACTTTGACGGAATTGGAGCCGTCGCAGAACATCACGTTGGCCGGCTTAATGTCCCGGTGAACAATTCCGGCCTTGTGGCTGTACTCCAGGGCGGACAGCACCCCGAGGCAGTAATCGATGGCCTGATCGATACTGACTTCCCTGGCCCGGATCAGGTCACGGAGAGTCTGGCCTTCGACGAATTCCATCACAATGTAGGGAACCCTGACATTGTCCTCAGAGCCGTCGGGAACCGTGTGCTCGCCTGTGTCGTAGATGGCAACGATGGATGGATGGTTGAGGGCCGCAACAGACTGCGCCTCACGCTTGAAACGGGCCTGGAACTGCGGATCGCGCGCCATGTCCGGCCGCAGCAACTTGATCGCGACCGTCCTGCCCAGGCGGGTGTCCACTCCCCGGTGAACGTCCGCCATGCCCCCACGGCCAAGGAGTCCACCAAGCTCATAGCGGCCGTTCAGGACACGCTGATGGTCCACCTGGAGGCTGTCCTCCCGGTGTGATGGGGTACGAGGCGAGTCAGTCACTGGCAGTCCCGGTGGTTACGGCTTGCAGGTGGGAGGCACACCCGGCAGCTGGCCGGCCGTGCAGTCGGGAAGGGGGTCTGTGCCTGACGTGGCTGCCGGGCTGGACGGTGGGGCCGGTGGCGTCGAGGGGGGCGGTGCAGGGATGGGAACGGCATAGATAACTGTTACCAGCGTACCCTTCGGGACCGTCCCGGTCGGGTTAATCTGAAGCACAGTCCCGGCCGTTTCCGCGCTCTGCTGTGGCAAGACCGTGACGGACAGGCCAAGCTGCTCCAGGGCCGACTGGACCTGGCGGTAATCCTTACCCAAATAGGCCGTGGAAATGATGTTCACCGTTTCCGGAGTGGGTGTCGGGGTCGGCGTGGGTGCAGGCGTGGTCCGGGTGGCAGTGGGTGACGGCGCCGTGGTGGTGGGGGTGGCCCTGGTGGATGCCGGGCTGCTGGCCGCCGAACTGGTGGTTTCGGTGCCGGGGAACAAGATTCCCTGCTGGGAGAGGAAGAAGCCCACCAATGCAAACAGCACCAGCAGGATCAAAGCGATAAGGGGCCAGGTCCAGGGGCTGCGGCCGCGGCGCTCTGGCTCATCGGCAGGTTCGTCGTCGTAGATTTCCTCTTCCTGGTCCCACGTACGCTCGGCCGCCAGTGCATCTGCACGGGAGAGCGTGCTCCCCATGCCGGTGCCTGCGCCGGAACCGCCGCCGTCGGCGTTCGCCGCGGCCGCTCCGGCGGCAAGGCCGGCTGCAGCACCCGCAGCTCCGGCGCCCAGCAGGGGCAGGGCGGAGGTCGACGTCGTCGAACTGTCCTTCTGCCCGCTGATGACGCCCGTGGGCGCGGTGGCAACATCCACCGGAGCCGTGATGGGTCCGGTGGCTGCGTCGAAGAGCAGCATGCCAGGGACTGCCGCCTGGGCAGCGTTGATGTCCCCTCGGCGGATGGCTTCCGCGGCCTCCGCCAGCTTGATGGCATTGGCCGGACGGTTTTTCGGATCCTTCGCCAGCATGGACATCAGGAGGGCACGGATCGGCTTGGGCAGTGTATCCGGCAGCGGTGGCGGAGCGTCGTTCACCTGCGCAAGCGCAATGGCGATCTGGGACTCGCCGGAGAACGGCCGGCGTCCGGTGAGGCACTCATACCCGATCACGCCCAGCGAGTAGATGTCCGAGGCCCCGGTGGCTGTCTGCCCCGTGGCCTGTTCCGGCGCGAGGTACTGGGCGGTGCCCATCACCTGTCCGGTCTGCGTGAGCGGAACCTGGTCGGCCAGGCGGGCAATGCCGAAGTCAGTCACCTTGACGCGGCCGTCGGGCATGATCAGCAGGTTGCCCGGCTTGATGTCGCGGTGCACCAGGCCCTGGGCGTGGGCGATGGACAGGGCGCGGGCAGTCTGGGCAATCATGGACAGGGTACGGTCCGGCGACAGCACCCGCTCATGTTCAATGATGCTGCTCAGCGGCTGGCCTGGAACCAGTTCCATCACCAGGTAGGCAGAGCCCTCTTCCTCGCCGTAGTCGAAAACGTTGGCGATGCCCTCGTGGTTCAGGAGTGCAGTGTGGCGTGCCTCGGCGCGGAACCGCTGGAGGAATCCGGGGTCGCCGGTGTACTCCTCCTTCAGCACCTTGATGGCGACTATCCGGCCCAGGATGAGGTCCTTCGCCTTCCAGACCTCGCCCATGCCGCCGATCGCAATCCGCGTGGTCAGCTGGAATCTGCCGCCGAGGGTGATTCCCGTTGTAGGCCTCACTTATTCAACACCGCCTCAAAAATCTTCTTCGCGTTCGGACTGGTTAGCTGTGCGCCGGTGGTGATGTCAACGCCCTCCATGACGATGGTGACACCCACCTGCGGGTTGTTCGCCGGGGCGAACCCGGTAAACCAAGAGTTGTTCAGGCCGTTGCCGAGCTCCGCAGTGCCGGTCTTGCCAGCTACCTGGACACCCGGGACGCCGGCGTTGCGGGCAATGCCGTCGGTCACCGCGCTGGTCATCCACTGGGTGATCTGCTGGGCGATTTCAGGAGTGGTGGACGTGCGCAACATCTTCGGCTGAGGCTCATCCACTACCCGAAGGTCAGGCGAACGGACGGTCTTGATGAGGTTTGGGCTCATCTGAACGCCGCCGTTGGCGATGGCCGCCGTCATCAGGGCAACCTGCAGCGGAGTGGCGCGGACATCCTTCTGGCCGATCGCCGACTGCGCAAGCCCCGGCGCGTCCAGACCGTCAGGGAAGCCGTTGCCCGGCGCGTAGTTAAGCTTCAGTTGGTCGCCAAGATCCTGGCCGAACCCGAACTTTTCAGCCTGCTGCGCGATCGCGTCCCGTCCCAGGTCAAGGGCAATACTGGCGAACGGGGTGTTGCAGGACTGCTGCAGGGCGAAGGCGAACGAAGCAGTGTCCCGGGTGTAGCAGTTGCCGCCAGCATAGTTGGGCAGTTTGTACTGGATCCCTTCGAACGGCATTTCCGCGGGATTGGGCAGCACGCTGTCCTTGTTGTACTTGCCCGAATTGAGGGCGGCCGCAGTGTCAACAAGCTTGTAGACGGACCCCGGGGCCAGCAGGTTGCCTGTGGGTCCACTGACGTTCTGGTTCAGGTTGATGCCGGGAACCTTGAGTAGCTCATTGATGTTTGCTGCTTCTGCCGCCGGATCCTGCGTGGCGATGAGGTTCGGATCGTAGGAGGGCTTGGACACCATGGCCAGGATTGCGCCTGTCCTGGGGTTGGTCACCACAATGGAACCGCGCTGACCATCCGGGATCAGGCTGTAGGCGAGCTTCTGGAGTTCAGGATCAATAGTGAGTTCCACCGAGGCACCCTTGGGCTGGTTGCCCAGGAACAGCTGGCCGATCCGGTCCAGGAAGAGCTGGTCGGAGCTGCCCGCAAGCTGCTCGCCCATGGTCTGCTCCAGCCCCGTCGCACCGTAATTTTGCGAGAAGTAGCCGGTGATTCCGGCGTACAGCTCCGGCTGTGTATAGGTCCGCTGGAACTTGCACTGCTCAGAACCTTCCACGGACTCCGCCACAGGAGTTCCGCCCACGATAATGGCGCCGCGGTCGTTGCAGTAGTTCTGGAGGATGGCACGGTTGTTCCATGCGTTGGCCTTGAGTTCATCGGCGCCCACCACCTGGACGTAGCTCAGGGCGCCGAAGATCAGCGCGAACATGGCGACTGCCGCCACCCACGAGTTCCTTATTGCCTGGTTCACAGGGGCTTCACCGCCTCGGTAGGAGTGTCAATGCCGGCGGCTTCGGCCACCTGGGCGGGCGCCAGCGGAGTGGTATCCACCGGGCCACGCGCTGCATGCGAAATCATCAGCAGCAGGCCAACAATGATCCAGTTGGCGAGCAGGGACGAACCACCGGCGGCGAGGAACGGGGTGGTCAGCCCTGTCAGCGGGATGAGCCGGGTGACGCCCCCGATGACAACGAAGCACTGCAGGGCAATGGCGAACGACAATCCGCAGGCCAGCAGTTTGCCGAAGGCGTCCCGGGTACCCAGGGCCGCCCGGAAGCCGCGCGTGAACAGCAGCAGGAACATCATGACGATGGCGAAAAGGCCGATCAGCCCCAGCTCTTCGCCGAACGAGGCAATGATCATGTCGCTGTTGGCGAAGGGGACAAGATTGGGCCTGCCCTGGCCCAGGCCAGTACCGACCAGCCCCCCGTTGGCCATGCCGAACAGTCCCTGCACAATTTGGTGGCTACCGCCGGGGGACCGCCCGTACACCTCATCGGTGAAGGCGTTCAGCCAGCCATCGATCCGCAGCCCCACATGGGAGAACACCCTGGAGGCCACGAAACCGCCGCCGAGCAGGAGGCCTACGCCGATCACAACCCAGCTGATCCGGCTGGTGGCAACGTAAATCATCACGATAAAGAGGCCGAAGAACAGGACAGAGGATCCGAGGTCGCGCTGGAAGATCAGCACACCGATGCTGACCAGCCAGGCGGTGATCATGGGGCCCATGTCCTTGAAGCGGGGGAACTGCAGGGGCCCGATTTTGCGGCCAGCCAGCAGGATCAGGTCCCGGTTCGAGGAAAGATACCCGGCGAAGAATATAGCGAGGGTGATCTTGGCTACCTCGCCCGGCTGGAACGTCATGGGGCCAAGCCGGATCCACACGCGGGCGCCCAGGATTTCACCGGCCGAGATGCCCGGGATAAGCGGCAGGACCAGCAGAAGCGCACTGACAGCAAGTGAAATGTAGGTGAAGCGGCGCAGGATGCGGTGGTCCTTCAGGGACCAGATCACGGCGATGGCGACGGCCATGGCGATCAGGGTCCAGCGCAGCTGGTTGTTTCCGGTGTCGTCGCCGGGCGCGTCGAGCCGGTGGATCATGGCCAGGCCCAGTCCGTTCAACGCCACCACCAGTGGAAGTATTACCGGATCAGCATATTTGGCGCGGACGCGCAGCACAGCGTGGAAGGCGAGGGCGGCGACGGCCAGCAGGCTGGACTGGAACCAGAAGTCCGAATCAAAGGCCTTTTCCTGGTCCACACCCACCAGCATGTTGGCGCCGATCCCGACGGCCAGTGCCACCAGCAGCAGCAGCAGCTCGGTGTTGCGCCGCGGTTTAAGGATGGTGCTGAGCTGGCTCATTGGCCCCCCTCGCAGACGGCAGTGGGACTGGGAGTAGCTGTTGGCGCGGGCGTTACCGGCGGGGCTGCCGAATCGGCGGGCGGGGGCGTTGCCGCTGGAGCTGCCGGATCCGATGGGGCCGGCGTTGCCGTCGGAGCCGCGGGATCGGCGGGCGGGGGTGCTGCAGCAGCCGTGGTGGCTCCGGGCGTTGGAGTGGGCGTGACGCAGTCATCAGCCGGGGACGTTGTTCCGGTGAGCTCCAGGTTCTTGACGATCCGTTGGGCATCATAAAGGTCGCGGGCGGGGACGGTCTGGCGGACGCGCTGCTGGGAAAATTGGGGAAGTGAATCCATCCGAATCTCCGTTTCAGTCTCCAGTGTGGAGAGCTGGATGGGCCCCAGGCGCTGGGAAACGCCGTTATAGATGGCAACCCGGGAATTGTATTCGCCCACGTAATAGCGGGTCTGGGTCCAGGCGTATCCGAGCCACAGCCCGACCGTCAGGGCAAGCACCACAGCAGCGGCGATGGACAGGGTCACCCATCTGCGGGGCCGAGGCTGTCCGAGGAATTCCTCGTAATCTCCGGAGGGCTGCTCAGCTTTGTGCGTGAGGACGGTGGCGGCGCGCCGGGCGACGGTGCGGCCGGCGATGGTTGGTATGGAGCCCGATTCTGCAGCCGAGGCCGCCGCCCCCACGAGTTCGTGCGGCCGCGAAGCCAGCTCTTCCCGAAGGACTTCGGCGGACAGGTGCTCGCCCAGCTGTGGGTCCGTGGAGGAGGCTTCGTCCTCGGCACCGGTTTCCTCCGGTGGGCCGTCATCAGTGCCGCCAGCTGTGCCACTGGAAGCTGCCGCGGAACCGCCGGATGCAGCCCCGGCGGCACCTGCGGGAGGAACTGCCCGGGTGGAACCGGCGCCTCCTGCCGCTCCGTCCGGGGAACCCTTAGCCGTTATGCCCTTGGCCGCAAAACCCCTGGCCGCAAAACCCCTGTCAGACGCGGGCTCTCCTGACGACGGGAGGGACGCTGCTGCCTCGTTCGGCCCTGAGCCGGGTTTCCCCGCGGAACCCAGCGCGGCAGTTTGGGTTGGTCCGGCGGTTCCGGCTGCCAACGCCGGAGGGACGACGTCGACGGCGGCAGTATTGACGTCGTCGGGGGTTTCCTCAGCGATCTCCACCATCACCACGGTGACGTTATCCGGAGAGCCAGCCTCGAGGGTCAGGTCAACAAGGGTCTCGACGCACTCGCGGAGGTCCTTTGTCTCGCGGACTGTCCTCTCCACCACATGGCCGGCGACGTAGTTCAGTCCGTCCGAGCAGAGCAGCCAGCGTTCACCGGGCTTGACATCCAGCACGTCGAGGTCCAATTCGGGGCTGGCATCAACATCTCCCAGCACGCGCATCAGGACGTTCTTGTGCGGGTGGGTCTCGGCCTCTTCCGGGCGCAGCCGGCCTTCATCGATCAGGCGCTGGACAAACGTATGGTCCACGCTGACTTGTTCGAAGATGCCATCGCGCAGGCGATAAGCGCGGGAGTCGCCGATGTGGGCGAAGTGCAGCCTGCCTTCGGCCAGGAGCAAAGCGGTGACTGTGGTCCCCATGCCGGCAAGCTTCGGGTTCATATGGACCAATTCGGACAGCAGTGAGTTTGCTGTCTGGATCTCGTCCGCCAGGACGGTGGCGGCGTCGCCGTCGTAATCCCCGTGGTCAAGGTGCAGCATGTCCAGGACGGTGGCCGCAGAAGCAACATCGCCGCCCGCGTGCCCGCCCATGCCGTCCGCCACGACCGCCAGGTGGCGTCCCACATAGGCGGAGTCGTCATTCTTGGCCCGGATACGGCCCACATCCGAGCGCGCTGCGTAGCGCATGATGAGGGGCCGCTGCACGGGCTTGGCCTCGTGTGCGGAAATGTCAGGGGCGGCCATGGCTTATGGCCTCAATTCGATGACCGTCTTGCCGATTCTCACGGGTACGCCAGGCTCAACGGGCAGGGCACGGGTAAGTTGCTGATCGGCAAGGTAGGTGCCGTTGGTGGATCCCAGATCCTCGATGAACCATCGGCTGCCCTGCGGGAAAAGCCTGGCGTGGCGGCCGGAGGCGTAATCGTCCTCCAGTACCAAAGTGGCTTCCTGGGCTCTGCCGAGCAGGATGGGACTGGCTGCCAGGGGAAGGGTGGTTCCCTTGAGCGGGCCCTCGGTGACCACGAGTTGCCGCGCCTGCTGCTTCACCGGCTGTGGCGGTCCTTCGGCCAGTTCCGGATTTCTGCGGACCTGGCGGGCAGTGGGAGTTCCGACGGCGGCCTTGCGGCCCACCATCAGGTCGCGGCGCATGGCAGAGACGATGCTGAAGATGAGGACCCAGAGCAGAAGCAGGAATCCAAACCGCAGCGCCGTAATGGTCAGTTCGCTCATGGGCGGCCACCGGTATTGGCGGGCAGCAGGCGGAAGATGATCTTTGTCCGTCCCATCGTGATGGTGGAGCCGTCAGTGAGTTCGGTGCTTCCGGACACTTTATGCCCGTTGACGTAGCTGCCGTTGGTGGAACCCAGGTCCACCGCGCTGGTCACACCGTTTTCAGTCTGGATTTCGAGGTGTTTGCGTGAGACGCCCGTATCGTCAACCAGGATATCGGCCTCGGAGGACCGTCCCAGCACAATGGATGGAGCGTTGAGCGAATACCGCTGGCCATCGATGTCCAGGACGGGCTGGAGGCGGATGGGCGCGCGGCTCGGCGCAGCTGGCATGTTGGGGCGGGGTGACGGCCTGCCCGGGGCAGCCGCCGATTTTTCGGTGGAGGACTTGATCTCGAAGTCACCGGCCCGCAGCTCTTCCTGACGGCGGAAGGAAATGCGGACGGAGCCTTTCAGGGTGTACCCCTGGCTGCGGACGTGGTTGATCACCACATCGCACAGTTCCTCGGCCAGCGGAGTGCCCCAGTCCTGGGCCCGCCTGAAGTCGTCGTCGCTGAGCTGGACGTCGAAGATGTTGGGCGCCAGAGTGCGTCCGGCGGCGATGGTAATGGCCTTGTTGTCCACTTCGCGGCGGAGCCGGCTGGCAATCTCCACAGGCTCCACCTGGGCTTTTGAACCGGTGGAGAAGACACCGCGGACGGCTTTCTCGATGCCACGCTCGACCTTGTCCAGCAATCCCATGGTCCTTCTCCTTTCCCCCCGGCAGCGGGGCAGTTCTCTTTCCAAACGTGATCAGCAACAGAGCCCATGACCTGGTGACGGGCTTGCCGGCGGCAGGCCCCACTACATCCGATACTACTGGGCAGGCCTATGAATGACCTTAATCAACAACGGCCGGGCTGCACGAAAAGTTCATTCCATGATGCCGACGGATACCCAGCGGCCGGCTATTTCGGTGCCAACAGTCCCGCCTTCCCCGGCTGCGCCGTGCCTGCCCCGTGGCCTGCGGCATGGCTGGCCGCTGGGCGCGGTCCGGGGGCCAATTGGTGTTTTGCCGGGGATGTCCGTTATGCTTGATCTCGCTGCTTTTACAAGGTTGCGGTTCCGGGAAACCGGCCGTGATTCGTGGAAAAGAAGTTGCGCGCGAGTGGCGGAACGGCAGACGCGCTGGCTTCAGGTGCCAGTGTCCGAAAGGGCGTGGGGGTTCAAATCCCCCCTCGCGCACGCATATCAAAGGAACCCCGGTCTTCGGACCGGGGTTCCTCTTGTTTCTCCTGCCCGTCAGAGGCTTGTTCGCAGATCCTAGCCTTGACGGTTAGGTCCTGCGAACAAGCGTGGGATCCGTGGTCCTGTTGCAGCGGGCTGTGGCCGGCTGCAGGGATTCGCCGGCGCGACGGCGCCTTGACGGTGGAGCGCCGCTTAGGCGGCGGGCCCGACGTCGGCCTTGACCGCCGTAACAGGGCAGCCCGCCTCCAGGATCACCCGCTGTGCGGTACTGCCTAGAAACAGCTTGCCAACGGGAGAGCGCCGGCGCACCCCGATGACGATCAACTCAACGTCCTCCTCATAGGACGCGTCGATCATGACGTCAGTTGGGTCCAGGCCCTCATTGCGGCGCAGGGTGGCTTTGACGCCGAGCGCCGCTGCGGCTGCAATCGCCTCCTCGATGTCCTGGTCTGCGGCCGTGGATTCCTCCGCAGCGGCCGGCCCCATGATCTGCAGCGTTGTGGCCCTCAGGGCTGCCTCATTGATGGCGGCATGCAGTGCCGCGCGCCCTTCCTTACTGGACGCATAACCAACCGCGACGCTCATACGGAGACGGCTGTCAGGACGGACCCCGTGGCCAGGAATGACCGGAGGTTTGCCAGGGTGAGTTCGGCCATGGCGGCCCTGGTTTCGTGCGTGCCGCTGCCCAGGTGCGGCAGCAGGACCACGTTGTCCAGGGCCAGGAGGTCCTCGGGGACCTTTGGTTCGTCGGCAAAGACATCCAGTCCGGCGCCGGCAAGCCGCCCGGCCAGCAGGGCGGAAACCAGCGCTTCCTGGTCCACGACAGAACCCCGCGCGATGTTGATGAGATAGCCCCTGGCACCGAGGGCGGCAATGACATCCGCATCCACCAGCCCCGCCGATTCCGGACCGCCGGCGGCAGCGATGATCAGCACATCGCAGCCCTGCGCGAGTTCCCGTGGGGACGCAGCGTACTCATAACTGACCCCGGCTACCCTGCTGCGGCTGTGGTAGCTGATGGTGCAGTCGAAGGCTTCAAGCCGCCGTGCGATGACCTGCCCAATCCGGCCAAGGCCCAGGATGCCCACGCGCGTCCCGCTCGCCTTGGTGGCAAGGGGGAAGTTTCCCTTGCTGACCCAATCACCACGGCGGACATAGCGGTCCGCGGCGCTGGTTTTGCGCAGGACATCGAGGTAGAGCGCGATCGCAGTGTCAGCCACGCAGTCGTTAAGGACATCGGGCGTGTTGCTGACGGTGATGCCCCGTTGGGCGGCCTGGGCAACATCGGTGGTGTCATAGCCGACGCCGAAATTGACCACCGCGCGGAGGTTGGGCAGGGCGCGCATCAGCTCGGTACCCACCCCGATCTTTCCGGATGTCACCGCGACGCCGAAAGACTCTCCATGCCTCCGCAGGAACGCCTCCTGGTCTGCGGCTGAATCGGGGAGCCGCAGGGCTCCGTACTCGCCAACGATGGCGTCTTGGACCATAGGCATGAGGGGCCCCACCTGCAGGACGGCTGTGTTGTTCATACCTGCACCCTAGGTTTTCGGATCGATACGCGTCCAACATGCAATTGGCATTGATCGATTCCCGAAGTGGATTGATACCCGTCCTCCGGCGGAACGGCGCGGTTTTCGGGGAGGCGTGGTGCCCATCACATCACGGCCGGGGCTCCGCGGGCGGACTCTTCCGGCGCCGAAGGGCGTACATCAGCCTTGTGAAGCATTTGGAGCTCAACTAGCTTGAGTCCAGCGCGGCCCCAGCACCTTCCGTTCAAGCCCAGGTTTGCAGTGTGGGAGCTGCCCGTCGCCGCAAGCATCCAATCCGGAGGAACCCAATGACGCCTTCTTCAAAGCATCCTTTTCACCCCGCCCTTCTCACTTGGCCGGCGCTGGCCTCAGCCGGGCTTCTGGCACTCACCGGCTGCTCAGTGGCCAATTCCGACGGCGGCACGGCCGCCGCGAGCACCGTACGCGTGGTGCTGGGCCAGGAACCCCCCACCCTGGAAGCGTGTGAATCAAACCTGACGTCCACCGGGGTGGTGGTCCGCTCCAACGTGACCGAACCCCTGATCGAGCGGAACCCCCAGACAGGCGAACTCGAGCCCAAGCTCGCCACCGAATGGGAACCAACCTCTGATACTGAGTGGACCCTGAAGCTGCGCGAAGGCGTCACGTTCCAGGACGGCACCCCGTTCAACGCTGAAGCCGCGGCTTTCACCATCGATCGGGCGGTCAACTCCAAACTCGGCTGCAATGTTGAAGGCTACGTCTTTGGCGACGCCGACCTGCTGGTTAAGGCGGTGGATGCCATCACCCTGACGGTCACCACCCCCGAACCGGATCCGATCCTCCCGCTTCGCCTTTCATTCCTGGAAGTTGTTCCTGCCTCAACAAGCACCACCGAGAAGGTCCGCGAGCCGATCGGCACCGGCCCCTACAAAATCGAGAAATGGGACGCCGGCCAGAAGATCTCCCTGACCAGCTGGGACGGCTACTGGGGCGACAAGCCCGCCTACGCCAAAGCCGAATACCAGTGGCGCTCCGAAAGCTCGGTGCGTGCCGCCATGATCACCAGCGGCGAAGCTGACGTGGCCATGGGCCTGAGTCCGGACGACAACATGGGCGACCTCGGGATCGACTACCCCAACAACGAAACCGTGGCATTGAGGCTCGACGCCAACGAGGCCCCGCTGAACGACATCCGGGTCCGGCAGGCCATCAACTACGCCATCGACAAAGAGGGAATCGTCAACTCGCTCTACCAGGGCAAGCACCAGGTGGCGGCCCAGCTGGTTCCGGAAGGCATTGTGGGACACAACGCGGAACTGAAGGGCTGGGCCTTCGACCTGGACAAGGCCAAGGACCTGGTTTCCCAGGCCAAGGCTGACGGCGTGGATACCTCAGCGCAGATCTCCCTCGTTGTCCGCAGTGCACAGTTCCCCAAGATCACCGAACTGGCGCAGGTCCTGCAGGAACAGCTGAGCCAGGCCGGACTGAACGTCAAGCTGAAGATGCTTGAAACAAGCCAGCACCTGACGTACCAGGTCCGTCCCTTCGCCGACGACGAAGGCGCCGTCGCCCTGATGACCCAGCACGGCAACCAGGCCGGCGACGCAGCGTTCACCGTTGACCAGTACATGCTGTCCACCGGCGCCCAGAGCTACTTCGGCACTCCCGAGTTCGACGCCATGATCAAGAACGCCGATGCCGCCTCAGGCGACGAGCGGAAGAAGGACTTTGAGGAGATCTTCGCCTACCAGAATGACAAGGTGGTCCAGTTCGCCCACATCTCCCACCAGACCGGCATCATCGGCAAGGCGAAGTCCGTGAACTACACGCCCAACTCCTCAAGCGGCGATGAACTGCGCGTTTCGGAAATGACCCCGGCCAGCTAGTCCGGACCTCCGGAGAAGAAGGACACCCATGCTGATCTACTTGAGAAAGCGGATTCTTTCCAGCGCACTTCCGTTGGTGGTGGTAATCGTCGGTGTATTTGCACTGGCCAGGATGACGGGCAACCCCGCCAGCCTGTACCTGCCGCTGAACGCCACCCAACAGATGCGGGACGAGTTCACTTCACGCAACGGTTTCGACCAGCCGCTGCTGGTACAGATGGCTGACTATTTTGGCGGCGTACTCCGCCTGGACTTCGGCCAGTCCCTGCGCACCGGACAGGATGCGGCAGCCATGGCTTTGCGAGCCTTTCCCGCCACCCTGCAGCTCGCCGCCACCACCATGGTGCTGGCCGTCCTGCTGGCCCTGGTGGTGGGTTGCTGGGCCGCGTTGAAGCCGAACGGCATCGCCGACCGGATCTCAAGTTTTGTCTCCATGGCTGCCGCTTCCATCCCTGACTTCTGGCTGGCCATCGTGGGCATCTGGGTCTTCGCCATTACCCTGGGCTGGCTTCCGACATCGGGGGTGTCGGGGGCCAGCGCCTGGGTGCTGCCCATTGCAACCCTGCTGTTGCGGCCTTTCGGGGTGCTGGTCCAGATCGTCCGTGGCTCCATGGTGTCCGCATTGTCGGAGCCGTATATCAAGCTGGCCCGCAGCCGGGGTGCGGGCGAGCTGCGGGTGGTGACCCATCACGCACTGCGCAACGCCGCCGCGCCGGCCCTCACGGTGGCCGGTGACCTGACTGTAGGCCTGGTCAATGGTGCCGTTGTGGTGGAGACCATCTTCGGCTGGCCCGGGATCGGAAAGCTGATGATCGATTCGATCCTGCAGCGCGACTTCGCCGTCCTGCAGGCGGCGGTGCTGCTCACCGCCGTCGCAATCTTTGCCCTGAACATCCTCATCGACATGGGCTACGCGCTGCTGGACGCGCGCGTTCGCCCGGTCACGGCACGGGCTTAGGAGTAGCCATGAAAAGTCCATCGACTGAAAGCGCCGCTGTTAAGGGCACCGAAAAGCAGGAAGGAAGGCTAAGCCTCTTCCGTCTCCTATTAAAGGACCGGTTCGCCACCGTATCCGCTGTCCTCCTGGTCCTGATCGGACTGACCGCCCTCATCGGGCCGGCACTGATGGGTGACCTGGCCACCAAACAGAACCTGCTGTTCGCCAACAAGGCCCCCTTCAGCTTCGCCTATGGGTGGGAATACATCCTGGGCAGCGATTCCCTGGGCCGGAGCATGCTGGCCAGGCTGGTGGTGGCCAGCCGGACCACCTTCTCCGTGGCCCTTCCCGCCGTGGCGGTGGCGCTGCTGATTGGTTCGCTGTGGGGAGTCTGGGCCGGCTATCACCGCGGCTGGCGCGAGAACGTGTCCATGCGCATAGCCGACGTCATCATGAGCTTCCCCTCCCTGCTCCTGGCCGTCGTTGTCCTGTACGTCTTTAGCCCCAGCGCCGGCAACATCGTGCTGATCCTGGCCCTCACCCGAATTCCGATTTATCTCCGCACCGCCCGGGCGGAGTCAGCCGAGCTGCAGAGCAGGACATTCGTGGATGCGGCCCGTACCTTTGGCGCCAGGCCCAACGCGATCATCGGCCGGCATGTCATCCCCGTGGTGTTGCCCACCCTCCTCACGCTGGCCACCCTGGAATTCTGCTACGTTATGCTCGCCGAATCCTCCCTGAGTTTCCTGGGCATCGGCATCCAGCCGCCGGACGTGAGCTGGGGCCTGATGGTGTCTCAGGGACGTCAATACCTGCAGACCGCCTGGTGGCTTTCCATCTTTCCCGGCGTTGCCATCGTTATCACCACCATCGCCGCCAACGTGCTGGCCGCCTGGCTGCGGATCGCCACTGATCCGGCCCAGCGCTGGCGCCTCGCCCTTCCCCGCAAGCGGCTGATTGCCCGCATTCCAGTCAAGGAGGCACAGCCGTGAGAACAGCTGCAGAACAAGCTCGCGCGCCACGTACCGGGACCGCAGGCAACCCGCGAGAAGAGGCCAGGGCCCATGATGTTGTCCTGCAGGTCAGGGACCTCGCCGTGGACATCCGAACCCACAGGGGCACAGTCCGCGCTGTCAACAGCGTGGCATTCGAGGCGCGTGCCGGGGAAACCTTGGCCCTGCTGGGCGAATCCGGCTGTGGCAAGTCCATGACAGCCAAGGCACTTGCCGGAATCATGGATCCGGTCTGTGACCTGGCCGGCGGAGAGATCATCCTGAATGGGACGGACCTCGCGCCGCTGACTCCCAAGGAACGGCTCAAGTTCGCCGGGCCCGAACTGGGCATCGTCTTCCAGGACGCTCTCACGGCCCTGAATCCCGTCTATACCGTGGGCACCCAGCTGGGCGAGGCGTTCCGGATCCACCGTGGCCTCAACGCCAGGCAGGCCCGGGTTGAGGCCGTGGACCTGATGAAGCGCGTGGGAATTCCGGAGCCCGAGTCCAGAATCAATTCCTACCCCCATCAGTTTTCCGGGGGCATGCGCCAGCGCATCCTGATCGCCATGGCCGTTGCCCTCAACCCGCGGCTGCTGATCGCCGACGAGCCCACCACCGCCCTGGACGTCACGGTCCAGGCACAGATCATGCAGCTGCTGCGGACCCTCCGGGAAGAGGGCCAAATGGCCGTTGTCCTGATTACCCACGACCTGGCTGTGGTGGCTGAAGAAGCCGATTCAGTGGCTGTCATGTACGCGGGCAACGTGGTGGAGAGCGGTCCGGTCTCCGAGGTCTTCTCCGATCCCCGCCACCCCTACACCAAGGGCCTCCTGGAGTCGGTGCCCGTGCATTTGGAACGCGGCGCCCAGCTGAAGTCCATCGCCGGCAGCCCGCCGGAACTTCACGACATCCCCTCCGGCTGCGTCTATCAGTCCCGTTGTCCCCTGGTGCAGGACATCTGCCGGGCTGAGCGCCCCGTCCTGCGTCCCGTTACCCAACCTGGCACCCCGGACCAACGCGTGCCTGACACACATTCCGGCATCCAGCCCGGCACCCAGCCTGACACCCAGGCGAGGCCGGTACGCGCCGCCGCCTGCCACTTCAGTGAGGAGCTGAACAATGTCTGAGCCCCTGCTGAAAATCGACGGCCTCTCCAAGACTTTCCACGTCGCCAGGAGCGCCAGCGGCAACACCCGGCTGAAGGCCCTGGACGGGATCAGCCTGAGCGTGGGACGCGGCGAGACACTGGGCCTGGTGGGTGAGTCAGGGTGTGGAAAGTCCACGCTGGCCAGGACCCTGATGATGCTGGAGACGCCTGACGAAGGGACCGTCAGTTTTGAAGGAACCAACCCCTTTGGACTGCGCGGGAAGGAATTGCTCACGTGGCGTCGGCGGGTCCAGATGGTGTTCCAGGACCCCTTTGCCTCCCTTAACGCGCGGATGAGTGCCGGCGACATCGTCTCCGAACCGTGGGCCACGCACCGTAGCCTCTATCCGTCGTCGAAGGAGCGCGAGGCCAGGGTCCGCGAACTGCTGCATCTGGTGGGACTGCGTCCGTCCGATGCCCGCAAATCGCCGCAGGAGTTCTCCGGCGGCCAGCGGCAGCGCCTGGGCATTGCCCGTGCCTTGGCACTGAACCCTGACGTCATCATCCTGGACGAACCAGTCTCAGCCCTTGACCTCTCCGTGCAGGCGCAGGTCCTGAACCTGCTCAATGACCTTCAAAAGGAGCTTGGGGTGTCCTACATCTTCATCTCCCATGACCTCACGGTGGTCAGGCATGTGGCAGACAGGGTGGCGGTGATGTACCTGGGCAGGATCATCGAAACGGGAGCCACGGAAGAGGTCTTTGACCACCCTCGGCACCCCTACACGGCTGCCCTGATGTCGGCGTCGCCGAAGCTGGACGTCAGCGGGGCGAAGCGGGACAGAATTGTCCTGAAAGGTGAGCTGCCCTCTCCGTTGGATCCGCCGTCGGGCTGCCGCTTCCGTACCCGGTGCTGGCAGGCACAGGACATCTGCGCCAAGGTGGCGCCGGAACCCCAGGTGCTGGCGGCCCCCGATGGCACCCGGCACGTGGCGGAATGCCACTTTCCACTGGCCGCCATCAAGGGACTGACAGGCGCCGCTGCTTCGGCCGGATGAACGCCCCAGAGTATGCAGTCATCGCCGGTGTGATCTTCCTGGCAGCCTGCCTGCAGGCCTCGACAGGTTTCGGCATGGGAATGCTGGCCGCGCCGGTCATCGCGATGGTGGAGCCGGAGCTGCTGCCCGCTACGCTGATTCTCCTTGCCCTGCTGGTGACCATTATGGTCACTGTGCGGGAGCGCCAGAGCCTGGACCTGCGCGGTACAGGGTGGGCACTGGTGGGCCGGATCCCCGGAAGCATTGCGGGCGCCTTCCTGGTGGCGGCCCTGTCTAAGGAGGGCCTGGCGTGGGCCGTTGCCATCGTGGTGGTGGCAGGCCTGGTATTGGCTGCCAGGGGATGGGCGCCGCCTCCTGTCAGGGTGAACCTGATCGCGGCGGGGGCGGCCTCCGGGATCATGGGCACGGCGACATCCATCGGCGGGCCGCCCATGGCACTGATCTGGCAGGGGCACCACGGCCCGCAGCTTCGGGGCACCATGAGTGCGTTCTTTATGGTGGGCTCCGCGATGTCCCTGGTGTCGCTGGGGCTCGCAGGTGTTGTCACACCCGGGATGCTGATGCTGGCGCTCTGGATGGTCCCTGCCGTGGTGGCCGGCTACGCGGCGTCGCGGTGGGTGAACCGCTTCCTTAATGCCGCACGCCTCAAGCTGCTGGCGCTGGGCGCCTCTGCACTGGGAAGCGTGCTGCTGATCGGCCAGCTCACGCTGGCCGCAGTGGTGTCCTGACCGTCCCGTGCCCAAACGTCCTGGGCACCACATTCACCAGTTCCCTGCCCTCCGAGAGCCGGCGGATGTTGGCGGCAATGTCCTCCGCACGGCGTTCGAAGGTGGTCCTGGCATGTCCGGAATGGTGCGGCGTCAGCACGGTGTTGTCCAGCGAGGCGAAGGGAAGCGCCGCCGGCGGAACAGCGCCGTCGGCCGGTGATCCCCACCAGACGTCGATGCCTGCACCGGCAATTCGCCTGTCTTTGAGGGCCGAATACAACGCAGCCTGATCCACCACCGGGCCGCGCGAGACGTTTATAAGGAGCGCCGACTTCTTCATCGCCGCCAACTCAGCAGCCCCGACCAAGCCCTGTGTGGAGGAATCCAGTGGAACGGTGACCACCACAACGTCTGACGCGGCCAGGAGCCGGGGAAGTTCGTCGTTCCCGCCCACCCAGTCCAGCTTCACGCCGTCGGGAACGGACGCCGTGGGTGTGCGGCGGACAGCCCTGACCTTCATTCCCAGCTGCCCGGCCAGGCGTGCCACCTCGGCCCCGATGGAACCCAGCCCCACCATCCCCACCGTGAGATCGCCCAGGGAGGGATGGAAGGGCACGGTGCTGTCCGTGGCGATGGTCCGCCACTGCCCGTTACGGACGGCTTGGTCGGCGGCCACAACGTTCCGGGAAAGCATCAGGGTGACCATGAGGACGTGTTCGGCGATGGGCCGTGCATGGTGGAAGGTGTTGGCGACTGCCGCCTCCGCCGCCAGTTCCGGAAAGGAAATTTTGTCGTAGCCGGCGCCCGTCACGTGCACCAGCCGCAGCCGTCTTGCGGCCGCCGCCTGCTCGGGGTTGAGGGAAGAGCAGACGACGACGTCGGCACCCGCCAGCGCCTCCAGCTGTCGTTCCGGTGTCCAAGCCGCCGCCATGTTCCAGTGGTGATGGCCGCCGTCGAGCGTTAAGCGGTTCTGGAAACGGCTGATGATCGGATCGGTGACCACGATGCGCAGTGCTTCCGGAGGGGAAGACGGACGGTGTGGGGAAGCTGCCGCAGCACTCACCAGCGGGGACTCTGGAGCTGGTAGGAGGGGTGGAGGCGTTTCATGTAACCCGTGTCGTCCCGGCTCCGCAGCCCGGAATCCAGGTACTGCCGGTGCAGGCGGGCCAGGGCGTCACCGTCCAGTTCCACTCCCAGCCCGGGGCCGGTGGGGACCGTGACGGCGCCGCCCTCGAAGGCGAACTGGCCCGGGGCAATAACGTCTTCGGCCGGGTCCTTCCATGGCCAGTGTGTGTCACAGGCGTAGTCGAGGTTGGGGGTGGCGGCCGCGAGATGGACCATGGCAGCCAGGCTGATGCCCAAATGGGAATTTGAATGCATGGACAGGCCCAGGCCAAAGGTCTCGGTGATGCCCGCCAGGAATTGGGTCCGGCGCAGGCCTCCCCAGAAGTGGTGATCTGAGAGGATGACGTCCACGGCGCCTGCAGCCACTGCCGGGGCAACGTCGGCAAAGCTGACCACGCACATGTTCGTTGCCAGCGGCATGCCCACCTCCCTGCGGACGGCTGCCATGCCCTCGATGCCGGGGGTCGGGTCCTCCAGGTACTCAAGGATGCCGTCCAGTTCCTTCCCCACCCGGATGGAGGTCTCCACGGTCCAGGCGCCGTTGGGATCGATGCGCAGCGGCACGCCGGGGAATTCGGCGGCAAGGGCTTTGATGGCCGCTGTTTCTTCCTCCGGCGGGAATACGCCTGCCTTAAGCTTGAGCGCCTGGAAGCCGTACCGGTCCACCATGGCCCGTGCCTGGCGGACGATTCCGGCCGGGTCCAGGGCTGCGCCCCACGCGTCATCCTCCTGGCCGGGGTGGCCGGCCCACTTGTAGAAGAGGTATCCGCTGAACTGCACCGAGTCCCTGACGGCCCCGCCGAGCAGGTCGCTGACCGGGCGGCCCAGAAGCTTTCCCTGGATGTCCAAAGCGGCCACATCGAACGCGGAGAGGACCCTGTCAGTGGTGCTGGATCCTGTGACCATGCCGCTCATGCCGTGGCCGCCGCGGATGGTGTCCTGCTGCAGGGACATGGCAACCCGGCTGCGCAGTTCGTTGATGTTGAAGACGTCAGCGCCGGTCAGGGCGCGCGCCGCCAGTTCGAGGCGGGCGATGTGGCCGGCGTCGCCATAGGTTTCGCCCAGGCCAGAGATGCCGGAGTCTGTGTGTACCTCAACCACTGCCCGCAGGGCGAACGGTTCATGCACGCCGACGGTGTTGAGCAGTGGCGGATCCTTGAAGGCCACCGGCGTGATGGATACGTCAGTGATGCTGACCTGGTTCAGATGATATGCAGGTTGGTACGCCTGGTTCACTTCGGTGGGCTCCTTGGGATGGGCGGGCGTGGGGTTGTTTCCCTTCCCCGTCAACCGACCATAATGGGAGCAATTGATCCAAGTCCAAGCCAATTTATGCACTCAACAATCCAGTAAAGGTATGAATGTTTTCCTTGCCCCAACTTGAGGCCTTTGTTGCCGTCGCCGAGGAACTGCACTTTGGTGCGGCGGCCGAGAGGCTCAACATGACCCAGCCTCCACTCAGCCGGCAGATCCAGATGCTCGAGAAGAAGCTCGGGACGCAGCTTTTTGGCCGCACCAGCAGGAAAGTGGAGTTGACCGCCGCCGGTGCCACGCTGCTTCCACGGGCACGGCAAATCCTGGACATGTGCATCAAGACGGATTTGGATGTCCGGCGGGTCTCATCGGGCGAAGCAGGCGCCATCACTGTGGGGTACACCGCCATCGCCGGCCAGAGCGCGCTTCCTTTGATGCTGCGCCGCGCTGCCGAGAGCATGCCCGGTGTGTCTTTTGTGCTGCGGGAGCTGGTTTCCACGGACCAGATGGATGGATTGGTCAAGGGCAGTGTGGATATCGGCCTGCTGCGTCCCATTGTGGGCCGGCCTGGCGTGGTGTCCCGGCCGCTGATGAAGGACCGCCTGGTGGTGGCGCTGCCTGAGGGCAGCTCCCTGCTGGGCAACATGGCGGCACCAGAGGGCGAGCCATTGCCCCTGGGCTCCCTGGACAGGCTGCCCCTGCTAATGTACTCCACCAAGGAGGCCCGGTACTTCCATGACCTGGTGCTTCGCCTTTTTGCCAGCGCCGGCGCGCACGCCAATATCACCCAGTACGCCAGCCAGGTGCCGGCCCTGCTGGCGTTCGTTCAGGCGGGACTCGGGGTGACCCTGGTGCCCGCCTCCGCCATGGCCTTTGCCCCTGCCGGGGTGGAATTCCACGAGATCGACGGGCGGCACGGCATCAAGGAGTTGAACCGGGTGGACCTTGAGCTGGCGTGGAACGAGGAGACGGCCAACCCTGCGGTGCTGAGGCTGCTTGACCTGATCGAATCCCCCTGACGCCCACCCACCACCCCGCTGACGCCCCCACCCACCCCGAGTTTTTGTCCATTTGTGGCGACTTCCGACGCCGGAAGTCGCCACAAATGGACAAAAACTCCTCGGGCGGCGGGGAGGGGTGGGCTATTGGCGGGAGGGGTGGGCGTGGGTCGGGGGAGGATGGGTTATTGGCGGGAGGCTCGCAGCCGCCGTCGGGAATTTGCCAGGTGGCTTCGCATCGCGGCCGCGGCTGAGGCTTCGTCGCGGTCCGCGATGGCAGCAAGGATGGAGCGGTGCTCATGCACCACCTGGTCGAAGTTGTCCCGCGCATAATGCTCGACGCCGGTCATCAGCCGGGTGCGCGGCATCGCGATCATGGTCTGGCCGAGGGCCAACAGGCAGTCGGAATAGAACGGATTGCCGGAGGCGGCAGCAATGGCTCGGTGGAACTCGTAGTCGGACTTCATGGCGTGCGCGGGGTGGTCCGAGCTGGCGGTGAACTCCTCAAGGGCTTTGTCCACTGCCCTGAGTTGGCGGTCGTTGTGGTTGCGGGCGGCCAGTGCAGCGGCCTCCGCCTCCACGCCCATCCGGAACTCCAGCAGGTGGAGGCGGTCCTCCATGGTTACCACGGGCCGGCTGCCGGGTGCGGCCGGGGTCCCCTCGGCAGGAGGGGTCAGCGCGAAGCTGCCCCGGCCGCGCTCGGTTTCCACCAGTCCCTCAGCCTGGAGCCGGGTCAGGGCGGAGCGGACCACTGTCCGGCTGACGCCGAATTCGCCGATCAGGGTGTTTTCGCTCGGGAGTTTCTCCCCGGGCTGGATCACGCCGTCCACAATGCGGGTGCGAAGGTCGGCGGCGAGATCCGCGGTCAGGTTCCGGCTCATGGCTTCAAGGTTACGCGCCGAACTCCACGCTTTCGGTGGTCCAGGCGCGCGCCTGGTCGCTGAGCGTGACCCCCAGGCCGGGGCGGTCCGGAACCAGCATCCGGCCGTTCTTGGTTTCGAGGCGTTCGTTGAACAGCGGGTCCAGCCAGTCGAAGTGCTCCACCCACGGCTCGCGGGGGTATGCGGCGGCGAGGTGAAGGTGGATTTCCATGGCGAAGTGCGGGGCCAGGCCCAGTCCACGCTCGTCTGCCAGAGCGGCGAGGCGCAGGAACTGGGTGATGCCGCCGACGCGGGGTGCGTCAGGCTGGATGATGTCGCAGCCGTTGGCACTGATCAGGCCCTTGTGCTCCGCTACGGAGGCCAGCATCTCACCGGTGGCGATGGGCGTATCCAGCACATTGGCCAGATGGGCGTGGCCCTCGAAGTCGTAGGCATCCAGCGGCTCCTCGATCCAGACGAGGTTGAATTCCTCCAGCTGGCGCCCCATCCGCAGTGCGGTGGCCCGGTCCCACTGTTGGTTGGCATCCACCATCAGGGGGACGTCCCAGCCGATGTGCTCGCGAATGCCTGCCACGCGGCGCAGGTCCTCTGCGGTATCCGGCAGGCCCACCTTGATCTTGATGCCGCCGATGCCGTCATTCAGGAGCTCGGTTGCCCTGGCTTTGACCTCGTCAAGGGAGGCGTTGAGGAACCCTCCGGAGGTGTTGTAGGTCTGTACTGAATCACGGTAGGAGCCCAGGAACTTGGCCAGGGGGAGTCCGGCGCGTTTGGCCTTGAGGTCGTAGAGGGCGATGTCGATGGCAGCCAAGGCCTGGGTGGCAACGCCCGAGCGGCCCACGGAGGCGCCGGCCCAGAGGAGCTTGGTGTAGAGCTTGCCGATGTCGTTGGGGTCCTCGCCGATGATTCCTTCGGCGACCTCCTTGGCGTGCGCGTACTGGGCGGGGCCGCCGGCGCGCTTGGAGTAGCTGAAGCCGACGCCGCTGTGGCCCTGCTCCGTGGTGATCTCGGCAAAGAGGAAGACCACCTCGGTCATGGGTTTCTGACGGCCAGTGAAGACCTTGGCATCACTGATCGGGACAGTGAGCGGAAGTCTCGCGGTGGAAAGTTTGACGTGACGGATGACGTCTACGGTGCTCATGGATGCTCCTCTAAAGCAGGCTGGACGGGCCGCATTGCCCTCACCACTTAGAGTACAAGTATCAAACTTGTATTACAAGTGATGAAAGACGGTTGCGTGCCCTGTGGGGCGCCGTCGGGACCGTGAAATGCCGGAGCCGTGATGACCCGGAACCATGGACCGCGCCAATAGGCGAGTCAGTGAACCAGCCAGGCCACGGCCAGGAGCGCGCCGATGCTGAGCACTGTGGTGCACAGGATGACATCGCGGGCCACTGTCATGCCGCGCCCATAGGGGGAGGCAAAGAGGAAGACGTTTTGGGCAGTGGGCAGCGCGGCCATGATGACGCTGGCGAGCAGGTGCTGCCCGTCCAGTCCAAAAACGAAGCGGCCCAGGCCCCACACGACGAGCGGCATTCCGGCAATTTTGAGGAACGTGGCCACGAGCGTTTCCACGCGGCCGTCGCCCTTTTGCAGGGGCGCCTTGCCAGCAAGGGAGAGGCCGAAGGCCAGCAGCACCATTGGCACGGCGCCTCCGGCGAGCATGTCGATGGGCTTTTGCAGCAGGTCCGGCGCGGTCCAGCCGGTGAGGGCCACGACGACACCCAGTCCGGAGGCGATGATCATGGGATTGGCGAACGGTTGGAGCAGCACCTTCCGCCACGAGATCGTGGAGCCTGAGGCCAGCCCCAGGACAGTGAGGTAGAACGGCGCCAGCACCAGGAGCTGGACCAGGAGCACTGGGGCCACATGCTGCGCCGTCCCCACCGCGTAGAGGGAGACGGGGATGCCAATATTGTTGGCGTTCGCGTAGCTGCTTGCCATGGCCCCGACGGCGGTCTCCGCCACCGGACGCCGAAAGAACAGGAAACTCGCCAGCCAATAGAGAAGCCCCACTATCGCTGCGGAGAGCAGCGCGAGCGGGGCATCGGTTCCCAGTGCAGCGCGGATGTCGCTGCCGGCGACTACCGTAAACAGCAGCGCCGGGTTGGTGATGTAGAAGGCAGTGCGGGTCAGGGCACCCTGGACCTCGGGTCCGAGGATCCGAAGCCGGGCCGCGAAATAGCCTGCAGCGATGACCGCGGAGACGATGAGTATTGCGGAGACAACGCCGCCCAAAAGTGCGCCCTTCTATGTAGCTGTCCAGCTATCAGACTCCGCACGGCCATCCCCTGTTTGCGGGAGGAGGCGGCCGTGCGGATGCTGTGGTCTAACGTCCTTACCGGACCAGGCAGGGCCGCTTCGGATCAAAGGACCAGCCATCGATGTAGTACTGCATGCCGATGCTGTCGTCGCGGGCATCAAGGCCGTGCTGCAGGTACAGCTCGTGAGCCTTGTCCAGCGCCTCACGGTCCAGTTCGATGCCCAGGCCCGGAGCAGAGGGGACTTCGATGGCGCCGTCGTGGATCTGCAGCGGGTTCTTGGTCAGGCCCTGCCCGTCCTGCCAGATCCAGTGCGTGTCCAGCGCCGTGATCTCACCCGGAGCCGCGGCACCGGTGTGGGTGAACATGGCCAGCGAGATGTCGAAGTGGTTGTTCGAGTGTGATCCCCAGGTCAGGCCGAATTCGTTGCACAGTTGCGCGACGCGGACGGAGCCGGACATGGTCCAGAAGTGGGGATCGGCCAGCGGGATGTCGACGGCGTTGCTGCGGATGGCGTGCGACATTTCCCGCCAGTCCGTGGCGATCATGTTCGTGGCAGTTTTGAGGCCGGTGGCACGGCGGAATTCGGCCATCACCTCGCGGCCCGAGAACCGGCCTTCCGCGCCGCACGGATCCTCCGCATAAGCCACGACGCCCTGCATCCGCTTGCCGAGGCGGATGGCTTCCTCCAGGAGCCAGCCGCCGTTCGGATCAAGGGTGACCCGCGCGTCGGGGAAGCGCTTGGCGAGGGCAGTGACCACATCAACTTCGTCATCCCCGGACAGTACGCCGCCCTTGAGCTTGAAGTCGCTGAAGCCGTAGCGCTCCTGGGCCGCTTCCGCCAGGGCCACCACGGCTTCCGGTGTCATGGCCTCCTGGCGGCGCAGCTTCTCCCAGCGATCCGACGGCGATTCCTCCACGAGGTAGGGAAGATCGGTCCGCCTGTGATCGCCGATAAAAAAGAGGTAGCCGAGCATCGGCACCGACGTGCGCTGCTGGCCATCGCCCAGCAGTTCGGCGACGGGGACGCCGAGGAACTGCCCATGAAGGTCCAGCAGGGCGGATTCGACGGCGGTGACGGCATGCACGGTGGTGCGCAGGTCGAAGGTCTGTAGGCCGCGCCCGCCGGCGTCGCGGTCGGCAAACTCCGCCGCGACTTCCCGCAGCAGGGAGCGGTAGCGGGCCACGGGCTGGCCGGTGATGAGCGTCCCGGCTTCCTCGATGGTGGCCTTGATCTTCTCGCCGCCGGGCACCTCGCCCAGTCCGGTGCGTCCGTCTGAATCGGTAATGATGACCACGTTGCGGGTGAAGAAGGGTCCGTGGGCACCGCTGAGGTTCATCAGCATGCTGTCGTGCCCGGCGACCGGGACGACCTCAGTCTTGGCGATGGTGGGCTGGGTGCTCATGCGTTGACCTCTGCATCTGCCGTAACCACGGTGCCGTCGATGCGCCGGTTGAGGTGCCAGGGGTTGGTGTCCTGCAGCGGGACGGGGAGGAGTTCCTGGGGGAGGTTTTGGTAGGCGACGGGGCGCAGGAAACGGTTGATGGCGAGGGTGCCTACGGAGGTGGTGCGGGAGTCGGAGGTGGCGGGGAAGGGGCCGCCGTGGACCATGGCGTGGCCTACTTCGACGCCGGTGGGCCAGCCGTTGATGATGATGCGGCCCACTTTCTGTTCGAGGGCAGGGATCAGGGGCGCCGCCGTCGGATAGTCGGCCTCGGTGAGCTGCAGGGTGGCGGTGAGCTGGCCTTCGAGTTTGGTGATGGCGTCCAGGAGCTCTTCGGTGTTGGAGTAGCGGATGACCAGGGATGCTGCGCCGAAGATTTCCTGGTGGAGGACGTGGTTGGTGACGAAGTCCCGGACCTGGGTGCCGAAGATGGTGGGCGCCGGGGCGTTTTCGGTGGGGCCGGTGGTGCCCTGTCCGACGACGGTGACGCCGGCTGCGGCGCCGAGGGCTTCGGCGCCGGCGTTCCAGGATCCGGCGATGCCCTCCGTGAGCATGGTCTGTCCTGCACAGGCCGAGACGGCGCGGCCGACGGCGGCAGCGAGTTTGTCCCCTGCCTCGCCTGCGGGGGCGAACAGCAGTCCGGGAGAGGTGCAGAGCTGCCCGGAGCTTCCGGTGACCGCGGTGACGTACTGGGCGGCGAGGGCATCGATGTCTTCGGCGGAGCCGTTGAGGGCGCCTTCAAAGACGAAAACAGGATTGAGCGAGGACATTTCGGCGTAGACGGGGATGGGTTCGGGCCGGGCGGCCGCGGTGCGCATCAGCGATATGCCGGCGGCCTGGGAACCGGTGAACCCCACGGCCTTGATCGCAGGGTCGGTCACCAGGGCCTGGCCGATGCTGGCCCCGGGGCCATAGACGAGCGAGAACACGCCGGGGTGCAGGCCGAAGTCCTTGACGGCCTTGGCCACTGCCTGGCCGACCAGTTCGCTGGTGCCGGGGTGGGCGTTGTGGGCCTTGAACACGACAGGGCAGCCCGCGGCGAGGGCCGAGGCGGTGTCGCCGCCCGCCGTCGAGAACGCCAGCGGGAAGTTGCTGGCGCCGAACACTGCCACGGGGCCGAGCGGGATCTGCCGCTGGCGGATGTCCGCACGCGGCAACGGGGCACGGTCCGGGATGGCCGGGTCAATGCGGACGCCGCGGAAATCGCCCTGCCGGACAACGTTCGCGAAGAGGCGGAGCTGGCCGGTGGTGCGGGCCCGTTCGCCTTGCAGCCGGGCAGCCGGAAGCCCGGTTTCCTGGCCGGCGCGGATGATCAGTTCCTCGCCGATGGCCTCGATGTTGTCAGCGATGGCGTCCAGGAACGCGGCGAGGGTTTCCGGATCCAGGGTGGAGAAGGAGGGGTAGGCAGCGGCGGCGGCGGAGGTCGCCGTCGTCAGCTGTTCTTCGGTGATCAGCGAGTAGGCGGGGTCCAGCTGTTCATTCGTGGCGGGGTTGAATCCGAAAGTGGTCTTGCCGCCGCCGACGAGGGGCTGCCCGGCGATGAAGGAATGTCCGGTGAGTGTCACTGTTGTTGCTCCTAGGGAGAGGTGGTCAGGAGACGGTTGTTCAGGAAACGCGGGCGATGAGGGCTTTGAGATCCGCGAGATCCTGGGGTGCCAGGTTCTGCAGCGGCGGGCGGACACCGCCGGCCGGGCGGCCGATGGCGTCGAGGCCGCCCTTGACGATGGAGACGGAGTAGCCCTTGACCCGGTCGCGGATGTCCAGGTACGGGATCACGAACTCGTTGAGCTTCTTGTTCACGGCCACGCGATCGTTGTTGCGGACGTCCTGGTAAAAGTCCAGCGCGAACTGCGGGACGAAGTTGTACATGGCGGAAGAGTAGGTGCTCATCCCGAGCTGCAGCAGCGGAAGGGCGAACGTCTCCGCTGTGGGAAGGCCGCCGAGGTAGAAGAGGCGGTCGCCGAGCTTGGCGTAGACGCGGGCATCGTGTTCGAGGTCGCCCACGCCGTCCTTGAAGCCAATGAGGTTCTCGTGGCGGTCCGCGAGGGTGGCCACGGTGGTGTCCTTGTAGATGGCGTTGGCGCGGTTGTAGATGATCACACCCAGCGACGTGGCGCAGCAGATGGCGCTGACGTGGTCGGTCAGGCCGCCCTGGTCAGCCTCGGTCAGGTACGGGGGGAGGAGCAGGAGACCGTCGGCACCCGCGGCTTCGGCAGCCTTGGCGTTTTCGATGGCCTGGGCAGTGGAACCGCCGGCGGAGGCCAGGACGGGAACCATGGAGCCCACTTCATCAACGGCGGCGCTGACAACACGCTCGGATTCCGCAGGGGTGAGGGAGAAACCCTCGCCGGTGCCGCCTGCTGCGAAGAGGCCGGCCACGGGGAAGCTGGCCTGCCAGGCGAGGTGCTTGCGGTAGCTTTCCTCGTCGAACTGCAGGTTGGCGTCGAAAGCCGTCACCGGGAAGGACAGCAGGCCTTCCTTGAGGGTGTCTGCCAGTTCCTGCGGGGTGTACTTTGCCACGATGTTGTCCTCTGTCTGGGCGCCGGGTGATGAGTGCCGCGGGCGGGGTGGTTGTTGATTCCCGATCAGGTTAGGCAGAGGATGTAATGCCTGTCTAAGTGTATTTGTGTATGGATTGATGCCCTGCAGGTATCGCTTGCGGCAGCCCGGGCCTGGGGAGCTTCCTACTCGGTGCGGAACTCCAGATCCTGCAGCAGCCGCCGCAGGGCAGGGTTGGCCACTTTCCGGTTCCAGATGGCATGCAATTCCACGGGCTGCTCGCTGGCCAGCTTGGCGAGGGGGAGGAAGTCCACACCCTTGATGGCCAGCAGCGTGGCCGAATGCGGGACGAAAGCCACCCCGCGGCGGGCCGCCACCAGGGAAACCATAGTGAGGATCTGGCTGACCGTGTGGATTACGTTGCCGTGCTGGATGGGGAACATCCGGACCACCAGGTCGTAGAAGTAAGCGGCTTTTGTGGGTGAGTGCATGATCAGGGGCTCTTCCTTTATGTCGGAGTCCTCGATGGGACGGGAAAGGTCCGCGAGCCGGTGCCCGCTGGGAACGGCCAGCATCATGGGCTCGGTATACAGCAGGTGCGAGTCGAAGATCTCCCGGTCGAACGGTGGCCTGGCCAGGCCCAGGTCCAGCACTCCCGTGAGGAGCCCCTCAATCTGTTCGCCGGTGACGAGTTCCTGCAGGTCGATGTCCACGTCCGGGATGATCTCCGCAATCTCCTCCAGCAGCGGCCCCAGGATGCTGAAGCCGCTGGCAGCGGTGAAGCCCACCCGCAGGATGCCCGAACGCCCCGTGGCGATGCGCCGCGCGGTGACGGGAGCCCGGGTGGCCAAGGCCATCAGCCGCCTGGCCTCGTCGAGGAAGGCCTCGCCCGCCGGGGTGAGCTGCACCTTCCGATTGTCGCGCTCCAGCAGTTCGGTGCCGATGATCTTTTCCAGCTTCTGGATCTGCCGGCTCAGCGGCGGCTGGGTCATGTTGAGCCGTTCTGCGGCGCGGCCAAAGTGAAGTTCCTCTGCCACAGCGATGAATCCAGCCAACTGGTCAAACGTAAACATCATGCCTTCCAGGTATCACTCGATGCTTATACGGGCTTAGACAGGCATCATAACCGCTCTTTACACTCGTTTAGCGAGCCGGCGTGATTCGGTTCACAGCATCATCCAGGATCCCGCCCCGGGGTTTTCTATGAGGAGTTCCAATGAAGCACTTCCCCACACGCCGCACGATTCTCGGTGCGGCCGCCGCCACGCTGCTGGCGCTGACCGCCTGCGGCAATGTCGCCGGCGGCGGCACCGCCGATGCGGCCAAATACCCTACCGGGCCCGTCAGCCTCTCCGTGGGCCAGGCTGCCGGCGGCAGCACTGACCTGATCGCCCGTGCCCTCGCCGAAGGGGCCGCAAAGACCCTCGGCCAGCCGATCCCGGTGGTGAACAAGCCCGGCGCCAACGGCGCGCTTGCCACCAAGGAAGTGGCGGGCAAACCGGCCGATGGCCACGAACTGGTCCTGCTCAATGCATCCCTGATCACCATCACACCGTTGGCAGTCACTGCCGATGAAGCCGTGAACATTGATGACCTGGACGTCATCGCGGGCTTGTCGCAGGACGATTACGTCCTCGTGGCCAGCACTGACTCCGGCTTCAAGACGTTCGACGACGTCACCGCCGCAGGGCGCAACGTCACCTTTGGCACCACGGGCGTTGGCACCGGAAGCCAGCTGGCCCAGACCGTTCTGTTCAAGCAGGCCAAGGTCCAGGGAACCGACATCCCCTTTGACAGCGGCAAGCCCGCCCTGACGGCAGTCCTGGGCAACCAGGTTGAGCTCGCCACCATCCAGCTCGGCGAGGCGATGCCGCAGATCGAGGCCGGCAAGGTGACACCGCTGCTGGTCTTCTCGGAGGAGCGCACCAGCTTCCTCCCCGACACCCCCACTGCCAAGGAAGCCGGCTATGACGTTCCGGTTGCGCAGTACCGCGCCGTGGCCGCCCCCAAGGGCACCCCGCAGGAAGTCAAGGACAAGCTGCTCGCTGCCTTCCAGGAGGCCTTCAAATCGGACGCCTACAAGGAGTTCAACAAGAAGAACTCGCTGACGCCGAAGGAGATCTCCGGCGAGGAGGTTGTTACGGAATGGAAGGAATACGCCGCGAAGTACAAGGAGCTGGTGGAGAAGTACGACATCAGCCTGAGCGGAAATAAGTGAGTCCTGTGAAAGGAACACCCGCAGTTCCCGCCGGAGGCAGCGAGGCGGTTGCCCCCGGCGGGGAAACCCCCGGTACCGGCCCCGGCGAGGTTCTCGACGACCTGACGCCGGAGCAGCTCGCAGCCCAGTGGGAGGAGGAGAAGCCTCCCGCGGCAGGAGCCCTGGCCAACGCGGCATCCTCGCTGGTGGTCCTCGCAGTGGGGATCGGCGCCGTCGTCCTTTCCGTGGCGATGGGCCTGGGCACCCCGGCCAGCCCGCAGCCCGGCCTCTGGCCGTTCATTATCAGCTGCGTCATGGTGGCCCTCGGCTTGTTTCAGCTGATCGTTGGCCGGCGCAACCGGGACGCGGAGAAGTTCACCCGCATGTCCACCGCGCCGCTGACCGGACTGGTGACCCTCGCCGCCATGGTGGCCCTAATGCCGCTGATCGGGTTCGAAATTCCTGCCCTGGTGCTGTGCATCATCTGGATGCGCTTCCTGGGCGGCGAAACCTGGCGGTCCACCCTCGTTGTCAGCGCAAGTGTGGTCCTTGCCTTCTACGGCATCTTCGTCCTCGCGCTCGGCACCTCCGTTCCCCACCTTTTCTAGGAGACCCCCGTGGATTTTCTTAATCCCGTGATCAACGGATTCGCGGTTGTCCTGGAGCCCACAAACCTCCTGTACTGCCTGCTCGGCGTGGTCATCGGCATGCTGATCGGTGTGCTGCCCGGCCTGGGGCCCGCGGCAACCATCGCCATCCTGCTTCCGCTCACCTACAACGTGGAGCCGGTGACGGCCATCATCATGCTGGCCGGCATTTTCTATGGCGCACAGTACGGCGGCACCATTACATCCGTGCTGCTGCGGCTCCCCGGCGAAGCGTCCTCGGTGGTCACCGTCTTCGACGGCTACCAGATGGCCAAGCAGGGCAAGGCCGGTACTGCACTTGGTCTGGCCGCGATCGGTTCCTTCGTCGGCGGCACTGCAGCCATCATTGGCCTGACCTTCCTTGCCCCGCTGGTAGCCAGCTTTGCACTGGATTTCGGCCCGCCCGAGTACACAGCCCTGGCCATGCTGGGCATCCTGCTGGTGGCAACCATCAGCAGCGGCTCGAAGGCCAAAGCCCTGATCGCCGCCGCCCTGGGCCTTCTGCTCGCCAGCGTTGGCAGGGACATCTTCACCGGCGAAAGCCGCTTTACCTTCGGCAGCCTGCAACTCGCAGACGGCATCGATTTTGTACCGATCGCCATGGGCATTTTCGGACTCGGCGAGATCCTCTACAACCTGGAGGAACGGCACCGGGCCGCGAAGGCGCCGTCGAAAGTTGCAAACGTCTGGCCGTCCCGGAAGGAACTCAAGCAGGCCTCCGGGGCGATTGGCCGCGGATCGGTGCTGGGCTTCTTCCTGGGAATCCTCCCCGGAGGCGGCGCAACCATCGCCTCGATGGCGTCCTACGCCATGGAAAAGAAGCGGGCCAAGCAGCCTGAGCGCTTTGGCAAGGGTGCCCCCGAGGGCGTCGCCGGACCGGAAACCGCCAACAACGCCGCCGCCACATCGTCGTTTATCCCGTTGCTGACGCTTGGCATCCCGGCCAACGCCACCATGGCGCTGATGTTCGGTGCGCTGCTGATCCAGGGTGTCACCCCCGGACCGCAGCTCGTGGAACAAAACCCGGAGCTCTTCTGGGGCGTGGTGAACTCCATGTACATCGGCAACATCCTGCTGCTGATCATGAGCCTGCCGCTGGTAGGCATCTTCGTGAAGATCCTCCGCGTCAGGGCCGCCATCCTGGCTCCCGTCACGGCACTCATCACGCTGCTGGGTGCGTACACCATCAACAACAGCATGTTCGATGTCACCCTGGTGGTCGTCTTCGGCATCATCGGCTACCTGATGAAGAAGTTTGGCTTCGAACCGGGCCCGCTGGTCCTGGCTTTTGTGCTGGGCGAGCTGCTGGAAAGCTCCATGAGGCGCTCCCTGCTGGTCTTCGGCGGGGATCCCACCGGATTCTTCGGCCGCCCGATTTCGGCGACCCTTCTGGTGGTCTTTGTCCTGGTAGCAGTGCTCCCGGCTATCCGCAGCACCATTGCCAAGCGCAAAATAACCGCCACCACGGCCGTCACCCCGCACATCAAGGAGAAGGTATGAGCATCATCGTCGGATTTGTCCCCACTCCCGCAGGAGAAGCCGCGCTGACGGCAGGCATCGCGGAAGCCAAGCTCCGCAACGAGGACCTGCTGATCGTCAACTCGGCCCGGGAAGGCGCCCTCGTGGACAAATCGGTGGCAGCCGACGACGTGCTCGCCCGGGCTGCCCGCCGTGCAGCCGACGCCGGGGTGAACGCCAGCGTTGTTCAGCCTCCGTACCAGCACGATCTTGCTGACGAGTTCCTCGACGTCGCCCGCGAAGCGGACGCATCGCTGATTGTCATCGGGCTCCGGCACCGCACGCAGGTGGGCAAGTTCATCCTGGGAAGCCATGCACAGCGGATCCTCATGCAGGCCGACCGCCCCGTCCTCGCCGTCAAGGCGGACGGAGCCGGTTTCTAGTCCCGCTCATAATGGCAGCTGACCACAGGCTGCTGCACAGGATGGCAGGCGGTGCCCACGGGCGCCGCCTGCCTTCCCGCTTTGTCCAAGGATCCGCGCAATCGCGTTGGTGGGAAGACCTCGCGCGGCGCGTCCCGCCGTCGTGGGCCACTTTGGGGGGCAAAATCCGCAGACCGGGCCAAAACTGCGGCGTGTCCGTGTCGAAGTGCCCCACTTTCGTTCGGCCCGGTTAGCTCCGCAGCGCTCCGAGCCCAGTGATGAGCGCCTCCAGGCCCAGGCCGAAGGCAACATCAGCCGGCTTGTGGTGCCTCTGGGCGGCCAGGCTCTGCACCGCCCCGGTGAAATGCGGAGTGGCGCCGGCCATGCTGCCGGCATCGAAAATGTCAGCGGGTGCTGTCACGTCATAGGCCGAGCCGAAAATGAACGATTCCAGAGCTACGATCGCGGACACAATCCGCTCCTGGGGGAAGCCGGCAGCCAGGAAAGCGGCACTCACCGTCTCGTACATGGCGAGGGTCTGCGGTGCGTCCGTCACGGGCAGGACGGCTATCACCGGAATCAGCGGAGTGTGCTGGGCGAAGACGTCACGATAGCTCCACGCCCATGTCCGCACGGCGTCTTCCCAGGGTTCCACGCCGAAGCCGGACACATCCACCAGGGCCGTGAGGTGGTCCTCCACCAGCAGGAGGACGTCCCGTTTGGACGCTACATGGTTGTAAAGGGCCGACGGCGCCACCTCCAGTAGACGCGCCAGTCCGGCCATGGTGAGGCCGTCGTAGCCCTTCTTGCCGATGAGGTCCAGGGCGGCGGCCGTGATGCCTGCCTTGTCCAGGACGGCGGCTGACGGGCGTCCTGCCCGCCGCCGCGCTGCAGTGGAGGAATTGCCGGCGGCTCCGGTCCTGCTTCCTGATGCGGCTGATACTGCCGGCATTGCTGGCCTTTCGATGGGTTCTCCAGCATTATTCCACCAGCCTCTTCCGGAGCATGGCGCGAACCGCTATAGTTCTAATAAATGAATGGCATTCATTTAGTGGTCCGCATCACTCACGTGGCCACAGGGAGGACATCATGCTGAACCTTAACCGCGACGTTGTGGTCGTGGGAGCCGGGCCCTCCGGCCTGACCGCCGCCCGTGAACTGAAGAAGGCCGGCCTGAGCGTTGCCGTGCTGGAAGCCCGTGACAGGGTGGGCGGCCGCACCTGGACCGATACCGTGGACGGCGCCGTGCTGGAAATCGGCGGCCAATGGGTCTCGCCGGACCAGACCGTGCTGCTGGAGCTGCTGGAGGAACTGGGGCTTAAAACCTATTCGCGGTACCGCTCCGGCGAGTCGGTCTACATCGGTGCCGACGGCAAACCCGTCCGCTACTCCGGCGACTCCTTCCCCGTGGACGCGGCCACCGCCGTCGAGATGGACAAGCTGATTGGCCTGCTGGACGGGCTGGCCGCCGAAATTGGCCCCACCGAACCCTGGGCGCACCCGAAAGCCCGGGAACTGGACACCATTTCCTTCCACCACTGGCTGCGGGCCAATTCGGACAACGAGGAAGCCTGCAACAACATCGGCCTGTTCATCGCCGGCGGCATGCTGACCAAGCCTGCGCACGCCTTCTCAACACTGCAGGCAGTGCTGATGGCGGCCTCTGCGGGGTCCTTCACCCACCTCACTGATGAGGACTTCATCCTGGACAAGCGGGTGATCGGCGGGATGCAGCAGGTCTCGCTGCTGCAGGCGCAGGAGTTGGGGGACGACGTGGTCCTTAACAGTCCCGTGCGCAGCATTAACTGGAGCACGGATCCCGACGGCGGCAGCGGCGACCGCTACCGGGTCACCGCCGTTTCCGAGCGGGCAACTGTCAACGCGCGGTTTGTGATCATGGCCGTCCCGCCGAACCTCTACTCGCGGGTTTCGTTCAATCCGCCGCTCCCGCGCCGGCAGCACCAGATGCACCAGCACCAGTCGCTGGGCCTGGTCATTAAGGTGCACGCCGTCTACAGCACGCCGTTCTGGCGGGAGCAGGGGCTGTCAGGGACCGGCTTTGGCGCCGGTTCCCTCGTCCAGGAGGTCTACGACAACACCAACCACGGCGATTCCCGCGGCACGCTGGTGGGGTTCATTTCCGACGAAAAGGCCGACGCCGTCTTCGAACTGGGTGCTGAGGAACGCAAGCGGGCAGTCCTTGAATCGATCGCCGGGTTCCTGGGGGACAAGGCCCTGGAGCCGGAGGTCTATTACGAGTCGGACTGGGGCTCGGAGGAGTGGACGCGCGGAGCTTACGCCTCCAGCTATGACCTGGGTGGCCTGCACCGCTACGGCAAGGACCAGCATGCGCCGGTGGGGCCGATCTACTGGTCCTCCTCAGACCTTGCTGCCGAGGGCTACCAGCACGTGGACGGTGCCATCCGGATGGGCAGGATCACTGCTGCCCGTATCTGCGAGGTTGCCCGGGTGGCAGTGCCGGCAGGGGTCTAGTCCGGGGCAGTCGCACAGGCAGAGGGGCAGATACAGAGCGTGGCCGGGCAGGCGTGAAAGCGGCTGCCCGGCTGTTCTGTTTCCATGACCCCTGGCTGGTGAACAGGTCGTGTGGCTAGGATGGTCAGAACGCCTTTTTGAATCGATGCAATCCTGAGGATTCCAATGACTGATGCTCCTATCCGCGTCAACGACAACGGCGCCTGGTGCTGGTTCCAGGACGAGCGGGCGCTGATCGATCCCGGGAACAACACGCTCCTGGTGGGCTCTGTGGCCGCACCCGAGGGCCCCGGCGGTTCGGCCAGGGGCGGAAATATCGAGGTTGCCGTGCTGGACCTGGGCACAGGGGAGCGGCGGGTGCACGTACTCCATGAGCGGCTTGAATCGGATGACCACAACGCCCCTGCGCTTCTGATCCGGCCGGATGGGCGCTACCTCGCGATGTACGCCAAGCACAAAACAGACAACTATTCCCGCTGGCGGGTGTCCGTCCGGCCGCATGATGCCAGCGAGTGGAGTCCGGAACAGAGCTTCGACTGGACAGAGCTGGCCGACGGCCGGGGTGCAACCTACTCCAACCTGCACCGGCTGTCCGCGGAGGCGCTGACCTACAACTTTGTCCGCGCCGTCAATGATGATCCCACCATGATGGTCTCCGGCGACGACGGCAGCACCTGGAGCTACGGGGGCAAGCTTTTCACGCGGCCCAAAGTGGGGTACGTCAACGGGTACACCCGGTATTCCTCCAACGGCACGGACCGGATCGACCTGATCACCACCGACCACCATCCCCGGGATTTCAACAACAACATCTACCACGGCTACCTCCAGGGCAACGCGCTGCATGACACCACCGGGCGGGTGGTCAGCAAACCCGTGATCGGCTCGGCCGGTGTCTCGCAGACCGAACTCACCACCATTTTCGCCGCCGGAAGGGAGCTCGACGGCGACGTCCTCACCCACGGCTGGACAGCCGATCTCCGAAGGGACGGCACCCAGCTCGCGGCGATCATCACCTGCCGGGCCAACGACGTCAACGGCCCCCTCGAGCGGAACCAGCAGCTCGACGTCGACGATCACCGCCTGCTCTACGCGCGGTTTGACGGTTCCAGCTGGGCGCTTCATCCGCTTGCCGTGGCCGGCCCCGGGTTCCTCCCGCACGAGCAGGACTACACTGGGCTGGGAGCTGTGGACCCTTACGACCTGGACCACGTTTACATCTCGGCCCCGGTGGATCCGCGCTCCGGCCGCGCCACCGAACACTACGAGATCTACTCTGGGCGTACGTCCGACGGCGGCGCGGGCTGGGTCTGGGAGGCTGTCACTGAGGGGTCCGCCGTCGACAACCTGCGGCCGATGGTGGTTCCGGGAGACCCCGCCGTGCACGCGCTCTGCTGGTTCACGGGATCCATGAGGTCATCGCAGGCGTTTGAGACAGAGATCGTGGCGGTGGTGAATCGCTGCTACTGACGGGACGCCAGTGACGCCAGCGCGGAAAGCACCGCGGGCAGCAGAACGTCGCTCCTGCCCCACACCGGGTCCAGGATCTCCACGTACCAGGAATCGGCCAGCAGGAGCGCCAGGGTTTCGTTGGTCTCATCCGCCCAGCCCCGGATCTGTTCCTCACTGACCGGGTTTTCGCTGGTGCCGAGCACCGTGACCACCTCGGTTCCGGACAGCGTGACAGGGATCGCCGCGCTGCTGGCCTCGCCGGGTGCGTGTACCACTGTGACAAGATCGGACCGCGTGGACAGGGACAGGAGCTCGGCGGCTGCGTCAGCGCTGCAGAAGCCCGTGACATATTCGCGCTGGACGTGTGCTCCGGACCGCAGGCCCGGCTGGGACTCCTTGGTGAACAGCCCGTTCCGGTTGAGCGCGGCCAGTGCCAAAGCTATGTGGCGGGTTTCGTCGTCGTAGCGGGCTGTGAACGTGGCCGCCTGGTACTCGCTGCTGCCTTCCAGCCACCGGGCGGTCAGCTCGCCGGCCGCCTCCAGGGTTACTGCCTGGCGCCACACCTCACGGTCCGCCAGCAGCCTGCCGAACTCGTCACGGGTTTTCGTTTCTGTTGGCTCCATCTTCGGATGCTACCGCCGTCCGGGCACCACGCTCCACCGCGGAGACACAGCGCTTAACGTCAGCCTTAGCCGTCAGACAGCCGGGTTTTGCCGGCTGCCCGGCTCCGCTGCTTCCGTTGCTTCCGTTGCTTCCGTTGCTTCCGCGGCAGCTGCTTCGGCGGCAGCCGTGGCCGCCCAGCTGGTCAGGACCTTGATGCGCTCTTCGTTGGTGGTTCCCGGTTCGGCGGTGTAGACGCTGAGTTCATGCATGGCCCGGGGGAGGCTCGGCAGGGAGAGGGGCTGGTAGGTCAGCTCCAGGTCGCCCACCACCGGGTGACGCAGGCGCTTGGTTCCCTCGTGGCGGAAGCGGATGTCATGCGATGCCCAGAGCGTTCGGAACTCCGGGCTCAGTGTGGACAATTCGCCCACCAGTGCGCGAAGGGAGGCGTCGTTGGGATCACGTCCGGCTTCGGCCCGCAGCAGAGCAGCTGTGACGGCGGCGCCACCTTCCCAATCCACGTAGAAGTCCCGGGCCGCGGGGTCAAGGAAGTGGAAGCGCGCGAAGTTCGCGTGGCCGTGGGCAGCGGCGGTGCTGCTGGCGAACATCGGCGCATGAAGTGCACGCCCCAACGGATTGGTGGCCAGAATGTCGAGGCTGCCGTTGCGGAGGAACGCTGCGGACATCGTCATGGAGTCGAGCAGCCATTGGACCGGTGCCGCGACGTCGGCTTCTTTGCGGCGGGAACTTGGGCGGCGGGCGGGGTTGGCAGCCCGCGCCAGTTCGAAGAGATACAGGCATTCCTCGTCGGTCAGGTGCAGTGCGCGGGCCACTGCCTTCAGGACATCCTCCGACACACCCCTGATATGACCCTTTTCAAGGCGGGCATACCACTCCGTGCTGACCCCGGCGAGAACCGCCACCTCTTCGCGGCGCAGCCCGGGAACGCGCCGCCTGGTGCCTGCCGGCAGCCCCACATCCTCAGGCCGGATTTTGGCGCGACGGCTGGCCAGGAAGTCCCGAATGTCGGCGCGGTTGTGGGGCTGGTTGTCCATAAAACCACGATAGCCCCGGTTCACGCGGATAAAGGGGGGAGAGCTTGTCCCCCTATAAACGGAGCCTTCTTCGGCCGCCGGAAACCGGGTGAGATGGAATCAGGCCAACGACAAACAGGAGAATCATGCTTTCCGTTAATGCTTACGCAGCCCCGTCCCCCACCGGTGACCTGGGCCCCACCACCATCGAACGCCGCGACGTCGGGCCCCATGACGTGCTGATCGAAATCAAGTACGCGGGCATCTGCCACTCTGACATCCACACCGTGCGCGGAGACTGGGGACCCCAGCAGTACCCGTTGGCCCCCGGCCACGAGATCGCAGGGATCGTCACCAAGGTGGGCACCGAAGTCACCAAACATGCCATCGGAGACCGCGTTGGCGTCGGCTGCATGGTCAACTCCTGCCGTGAGTGCGCCAATTGCCTGAAGGGCGAGGAGCAGTACTGCCTGAACGGCATGATCGGCACCTATGGAGCCGAAGACCGCGACGGAACCGTCACCCAGGGCGGCTACTCCACCCATGTGGTGGTCACCGAAGACTTCGTGGTGCGCATCCCTGAGGGGCTGGACCTCGCTGCTGCGGCGCCGCTGCTCTGCGCCGGGATCACCACCTTCTCCCCGCTCCGCCGCTGGGGTGCCGGACCCGGCAAGAAGGTTGCCGTCGTCGGCCTCGGCGGACTCGGGCACATGGCCGTCAAGCTCGCGTCCGCAATGGGCGCCGAGGTGACCGTCCTCTCCCAGTCCCAGAAAAAGCAGGAGGACGGGCTGCGCCTGGGCGCCGACAGCTACTACGCCACCAGCGATCCCACTACGTTTGAACAGCTCGCCGGGACGTTTGAGCTGATCATCAACACGGTCAGCGCTTCGATCGACATCTCTGCCTACCTCCAGCTGCTGACCCTCGACGGCGCCCTGGTGAACGTGGGCGCCCCCGCCGAGCCGCTTCCGGTCAACGCCTTCGCCCTCATCATGGGCCGGCGCTCGTTTGCCGGCTCGATGATCGGCGGCATCCGTGAAACGCAGGAGATGCTGGACTTCTGTGCCGAACACGGACTCGGCGCGGAAGTTGAAGTCATCCCTGCCGGCAAGATCAATGACGCTTACGAACGCGTCCTGGCCTCCGACGTGCGCTACCGCTTTGTCATCGACACGTCGACCCTGAACTAGCCGGGAATCACCTCCGACTGATCGATCTCTTGGGCGGTTTTCGGGGGGGGTCAAACGTGGTGGTCAGGGAGGGGTCCATCTGCAGATAGAATGCCTTTGACCACCCAGGTTCAGGCTCACGGTTTCCCAGGATGCCACAGCTGCCGCTTCGCAGGGTCGGCTTCATTTCTATTGGGGGAATCTTGATCACCGTTCTGCACCGCGCCCTGCGCCAATTCCTGTCTGCGGCCCTAGCTGTTGGCGTTGTGCTGGCACTCGTCATCGCTGCCGTACTGATTCCCTCCACAGCGGCGCACGCTGATTCTGAAGGCGAGGACCGGGTACAAACCACCTACCTCATCGAAAGCGAATGGCCGCGGGTCAGGTTGGCGGCGCAGAAGGCATTGGATAGCAATTCACCAGTAGTGATTCGGGAGTTCCTCCGTTACGGGCAGTATCTCGCGGCTGCCATGGACCAGGAGGAACAGGCCATCCTCCTGCTGACGGGAAACGCAGAGTCTGCCAGCCTCGAAGCGCAGTCGCAGAGGCTGGCTGCCGAAAGCTTCCTGGTCCAGGCGAACGATCCCCAGCGCGCCATCGCTGCCGCTGCGTCTGCCAAGACGGCGGCGGAAGCCGCACGGGCGGCAGCGGGGAAGGCAGCCGAGGCCGTGAAAGCCGCCCAAGTAACAGAGCAAGCTTCCCGGGCGGAGGAGCATGCGCGGTTCCTGACTGATTGGGCCTTCCGAACAGCTGAGGCCAAGGCTGCCAACCTGGTAGAAGATGCCCGGCTGGCCGCAGAAGCCGAAAGCAGGATTAACAACCCGGAACCCTATCCAACGGATGAGCAGATCACGGCTGACAGGCAACGGACGTATCAGTACCTGGCTACGGGCACCCCGCACGTCCAGTCGTCTGCAAAGAAGGTCCTGCTGGGGAATGATCCCCTTCTGGTGCGCTCATTCCTGGTGGAAGGTGTCTTCGCGGCCGAGGAATTGGACAACAGGATTTTTGCCTACGCGCTGCTTGAAACGGGCGGTTCCGAAACAAGGGCCGGCGCTGATGTCGCCATAGACGGGACGCGGGAAATGGTCCGCACTTTTGTCCAGACCGAGCAGTTCCGGTTGGCAGCGAGGGACCAGGAAAAAGCGGCCCACGTGATGGGCATCCAGGCACGAATTTTGGTCTCCAAAAACCTTGCAAGCCAGGCTGCGTCGGACGCCGCAGCCGCCGAAGCAGCGGCTGCCGCGGCAGCCACACTGGCGGCGGCTTCCAAAGCAACCAGCACACCTTCCAGCCAGACCGGAACGGCCATCAAACAGGCACCGGCTCAGGGCAGACTTGGCCTCACGGGTGGCACCGCCCTGAACACAGGACTCTTCGGTGCAGCCTCCTCCCCGGAGCTGCCTGCACCGGCTGAGGCCGCTGCCCCCGCGGAGCTGGCGGAAACCCCAACGCCTGCTGCAGCCGCTGCCCCTCCGGCGGGCAAAACATCCTCCGGAACGGGCGATGCCGATAAGAAGGCGGCCGATAAGAAGGCGGCTGCACCGCAGGCCAGCGGGACGCAGGCAAGCCAGAATACCGGGCTTCCTCTGTGGGCCATCCTGCTCGGCCTGGGAGTGTTAGTACTGGCGGTTGCTTGCAGCATCCTTGTCCTGCGCCGCCGCAGGATTCTGGCCTAAACAGCACGGCCCTAGTGGCACCCGCCTAGGGGCACCGGCTTAGCAAAACCAGCCAGCCCCGTGGCCGGCAGGTGTTCGCTGCCGCCCAGCCTTAGTGTCCGTTTGCCGGGATGCCTGCTGCCTTTTCCGCGGCGGCGAGGGCCTGCACAAGCCGGGTGACGGCGGGCGGGTACCCTTCGTGGCGTACCGCCCGCAGCTCCTCCGCATCACGCATAGCCCTGATCAGGGCCGAGGTTTCGGGCATCCGGACATCGGTGATAGCGGGGTAGTCGATGCACAGGGCAGGATCGAGTTCGTATCTGCGCCAGCGGGCCAGCAGTTCCTCATGCTGTGCCTGTGCTGCCTGGTGAACGGGCTGATCCAGCCGCCGCTGCCTCCTGAGCTGCTGCCAGGCCAGAACCCGGGGGCTGTACCGGTAGGAGGCGATACCCGCGGCCCCACCAACAACACTCAGCAGCAAGCCGGACAACGGGGATTCCAGCGCCGGGATCAGAATGGCCGGAACCGCCACAACGGAACCCATAAAGACGTCCCAAAACATGGTGTCTGAGGTTCCGTCGGCCTGCAGCATAGCGTGGCGGCGGACGGCGAACACCGTGCCGGCCACCGCGGCCACCAGCAGGGCACCCCAGAAAAGGAACGGCCCCACCGTGAGAAGCAAGAACTCCATTGCGGCTGGCACCACGGCACCTCCATGCATCAGGGCCTGGCCCAGTAATCCAGGCTACTGCTTCCATTTCAACCCCTGGAAAGACGGCGGTCAATGGCCCTGGTGCGGTGCCTCATCAGACCGTAGCCGACGGGGACTTTCCCGCTGTTCGCCCACGCGCTGATCTGGCCTTGTTTGCACATCAGAACCCTGACAGGGCGGATCCGCGAACAAGCCCTCGATTCACCCGCCTAGATTGTTGAACAATCTGAGAAAATCAGGCATGATGGGTGGAGTAGCCAACCTGAGACGAGGGTCACAATGCCATTCATCGATCTGAACAGCGACGTCGGAGAGTCCTTCGGCAGCTGGACCATGGGCGACGACGCGGCCATCTTCCGCCACGTTTCCAGCGCCAACGTGGCCTGCGGCTTTCATGCCGGTGACCCCACCACCATCGCCAGGACCTGCCGCGACGCCGTAGCCGCAGGCGTGACCATTGGCGCCCATGTGGGATACCGGGACCTTGCCGGATTCGGCCGCCGGTTCCTGGACTGCTCAGCCACCGAACTCGCAGATGACGTGCTGTACCAGCTCGGGGCACTGCAGGCCCTGGCGAAGGCCGCGGGCTCGGAGATCAGGTACGTCAAACCGCACGGCGCCCTGTACAACACCATCGTCCATCACGAGGTGCACGCCCAGGCGGTGGTGGATGCCGTCCACGCGTTCGGTGCCGAACTTCCGCTGCTGCTCCTGCCCGGTTCTGTGGCGCTGCGCAAGGCCGAGTCCCGCGGGCTCCGGGCGGTGGCGGAAGCCTTTGCCGACCGCGCCTACAATCCTGACGGCACCCTGGTGTCCCGCCGGGAAGAAGGCGCGGTGCTGCACGAGAACGACGTAGTCACCAGAAACATGGTGCGCCTGGCCACGGAGGGCAAAATCGTGGCACGGGACGGCTCAGTCCTGGCAGTGCACGCCGACAGCATCTGCGTGCACGGGGACACTCCGGGCGCCGTAGCCATGGCTGGAGCAGTCCGTGCGGGGCTTGAGGCGGCCGGTGTCACCGTGCGGAGCTTCGTATGAGCATCACCGGGGTGCGCTGGGCCGGGCCGCGCGCATTGCTGGTGGAGCTGACGGACCTTGCGTCAGTGCTCGCCTTCCATCACCGCGTCCAGTCGGAGCCCTTCCCCGGCCAGCTCGACGCCGTCGCTGCCGCCGCCACAGTGCTGCTGAAATTCGCCTCGCACCGCCAGGCGCTGACTGCGCGCGCCGCCGTCGAACATTTCCAGCTGGACGCCGTCGAGCAGGACGGCGGCAGGGAGGTCACCATTGAGGTGGTGTACGACGGCGAGGACCTCGCCGAGGTGGGCAGGCTCACCGGCCTCGGGCCCGACGGCGTCATCGCGGCGCACACAGGACAGGTGTGGACGGCTGCCTTCGGCGGCTTCGCCCCCGGCTTCGCCTATCTGGTGGGCGAAAACGACAGCCTCACCGTTCCCAGGAGGACGTCACCGCGCACCGCTGTACCGGCCGGCTCCGTCGCACTGGGCGGTCAGTTCTCGGCCGTGTACCCGCGGCAGTCCCCGGGCGGCTGGCAGCTCATCGGACGGACGTCTGCAGTGATGTGGGATCTGGACAGGGAGCAGCCCGCCCTCATCCGCCCCGGCGACAAAGTGCGTTACGTGGCCGTGAACAGCGCCGCTGCAGACAGTGCCGCTGCAGACCGGGCGGCGGGTGTGCCCGCAGCAACCCCTGCCACCGCGGATCCTGCCCAAGCGGATCCTGCATTGGGTGCTGCCGGCACCCGGGACGAAGGGGTTTCCGGACTGGAGGTCGAGTCACCAGGATTGCAGTCACTCCTCCAGGACCTGGGCAGGCCCGGGCTGGGGGACCTGGGTGTTTCCGCGGCCGGGGCGGCGGACCAGCGGTCAACCCGCCAGGCGAACAGGCTGGTGGGGAACGAACCCGGAGCCGCCGTCATTGAGAATCTCCTCGGCGGGCTTTCCGTCAGGGCCCGGGGGGACCAGGTTCTCGCGACGTCAGGCGCCAGCGTTCCGCTGGAGATCCGTTCCGGGAAGGGAATGGTGCTGCGGCGCCCCGCCGGCTGTGCTCCCTTTGCCCTGCTCGACGGCGAAAGCCTCACCCTGGGTGCGCCGTCCCTGGGGCTGCGCAGTTACCTGGCAGCCCGCGGCGGTTTCGACGTCCCGCAGGTGCTTGGCAGCAGGTCGAGCGACACCATGTCCGGTCTGGGTCCTCCTCCGTTGAGTGCGGGAACGCTGCTGCCGGTGGTACCTGTCGACGGCGTCCGCCCGGTGGGTGAGCCCGAATCCTCCACGTTGCGGCTGGGACCAGGAACGGCAGAGCTCCGGGTAACGCCGGGCCCGCGGGATGACTGGTTCACCGCGGCGGCCGTCCAAGCCCTCTCCGGCCAGGCCTGGCAGGTCACGGACCAGTCGAACCGGATCGGCGTCCGGCTTGTTCCCGAAGCCGGGGACGGCCGGTCCCTTGAACGCAGCCGCGCGGGCGAACTCGCCAGCGAGGGCGCCGTGGCGGGTGCGCTGCAGGTTCCGCCGAGCGGGCATCCTGTCCTCTTCCTGGCCGACCATCCGGTGACTGGCGGCTATCCGGTGATTGCCGTCGTCGTGCCCGAAGATCTTCCGACGGCGGCGCAGCTGCCGCCGGGCTGCCGGGTCCGGTTCACTCTGGTGGACCCGGCCACCCTCGAACCCCTTGAACCAGCCGCCAGCGGCATCATTTCAGAAGGAATCCCGTCATGAAAAAGGTCCTGATCGCCAACCGCGGCGAGATTGCCGTCCGCATCGCCCGCGCCTGCTCCGATGCCGGCCTGCAGTCCGTTGCCGTGTACTCGGATCCCGACGCCGACGCCCTCCACGTGCGGCTGGCGGACGAAGCCTTCGCGCTGGACGGGTCCTCGGGCGCCGAGACCTACCTGGACATCGGGAAGATCATTGGCGTGGCCCGCCGGGCAGGGGCAGACGCGGTGCACCCCGGATACGGGTTCCTGTCAGAAAACGCGGACTTCGCCCAGGCGGTGATGGACGCCGGGCTGACGTGGATTGGACCCACACCCCAGTCCATAAGGGAACTGGGCAACAAGGTGACTGCCCGTGACATCGCCGTGCGGGCCGGCGCGCCCTTGGTGCCCGGCAGCGACGGTCCGGTGGCCAACGCCGACGAGGTCCTGGCCTTCGCCCAGGAATACGGCCTGCCGGTGGCCATCAAAGCTGCTTTCGGCGGCGGCGGGCGCGGGCTGAAGGTTGCCCGGCGCCTTGAGGATATTGAGGACGCCTTCGAATCGGCGGTCCGCGAATCCACCGTGGCATTTGGCCGCGGGGAGTGCTTTGTGGAGCGCTTCCTGGACCAGCCCCGCCACGTGGAAGCCCAGGTCCTGGCGGATACGCACGGCAATGTGGTGGTGCTGGGCACGCGGGACTGCTCCCTGCAGCGCCGCAACCAGAAGCTTGTGGAGGAAGCGCCCGCCCCGTTCCTTACCCCCGAACAGCGCGCCCAGATCCACGCCTCCGCCAAAGCAATCTGCCGGGAAGCCAACTATCACGGTGCCGGAACCGTGGAGTACCTGGTGGGCAAGGACGGCATCATCTCCTTCCTGGAAGTGAACACCCGGCTGCAGGTGGAGCACCCCGTCACCGAGGAAACGTCCGGTGTGGACCTGGTCCGTGAACAGTTCCGGATCGCCGCCGGCGGCGTCCTGCCCTTTACGGAGGATCCGGAACCGCGCGGTCACGCCATCGAATTCAGGCTGAACGCCGAGGACCCGGCCCGCGGTTTCCTTCCCGGTCCGGGCACCGTGGAGGCCTTCGAGCCGCCCACCGGCCCCGGCATCCGGGTGGACAGCGGGGTCCGTTCAGGATCGGTGGTGCCCGGCCACTACGACTCCCTGCTGGCCAAGCTCATTGTGCACGGCGAGGACCGTCCCCAGGCCCTGCGCCGGGCCCGGGCCGCCTTGGACGAAATGCAGATCAAGGGCCTGCCTACCGTGCTGCCGTTCCACCGGGCCGTGGTGCGCCACCCAGATTTCCTGGCCGAAGACCGCCTTGGCGTCCACACCACGTGGATCGAGAACGAGTTTGCCGAACCCCTCGCCGCGTCGCCGGAGATTGCCCGTACCGCGCCCGACGCCGCGCGGAACACCATCACGGTGGAGCTGGACGGAAAGGCGGTGCAGCTTGGGCTGCCGGCCAGGCTCTATGAGGCTTTGCTGAGTGGCGGCGGTGGTTCGGGGGCGCTTGCCGGTTCTGGCTCCGTTGGGGCTGGGCTGTCCGGAGGTTTGGTCGGGGCCGAGGACACCGGCCTCACCTCGCCGATGGCTGGGTCGCTGGTGAAATGGCTGGTGGAGAGCGGTGATGCTGTGGTGGCCGGGCAGCCTGTGGCGGTGCTCGAGGCCATGAAGATGGAGACCACCGTTGCCGCCCACCGGTCAGGCACTGTGGCCAGGGGCCCGCAAGAGCCGGGCACCGCCGTCGGGCGTGGAGACGTCCTGGCCAAAATCAGCTGACGACCCCCACCCCTCACATGGAGTTTTTGTCCAGATATAGCGACTTGCCCACGTTGTAAGTCGCTACAACTGGACAAAAACTCCGGCGGGTGCCAGCGGAAAGGGCGGGTGCACTGATCCATCTCCCGCTTTAGGTAGATTGGGATCATGCCCATGAACGCTGCACTCCAAGGGATCGCCGACGGCGACCATGCAACCCACGCCCACACCGGGGCGTGGGTTGCCGGCGTGCTGCGCGCACGCATCTCCGCCGGGCAGCTTCCGCCCGGGACCAAGCTGTCCGAGCAGAAGCTCTCAGAAGCCCTGGGCGTTTCGCGGAACACGCTGCGGGAGGCGTTTACGGTATTGGCTGGCGAGTCGGTGGTGCAGCGCATCCCCAACCGCGGCGTGTATGTTGCCGCGCCGGATGCGGAGGATGTGCGCGAGATCTACCGGGTGCGGCGTCTGATCGAACCCGCGGCGGTGCTGTGGGGCGAGAAGACAGAGGGAGTCCTGGACCGGCTTGACGCGATCATCGCGGGGGCCCGGGAGGCCCTGGCCGCCGGCTCCATTCCCGGCATGGCGGACGCCAACCAGGAACTGCACAAGGCGCTGGTCTCACTCTCCGGCAGTGCCTCCTTGGATGAGCTGATGGAAAAGGTCCTGGCCGAGATGCGCCTGGTTTTCCATGCCATGGCCACCACTCCTGATTTCCACAGCCACTATGTGGAGCGCAACGCGGCCCTGGTGGCCCAGATCCGCTCCGGCCAGCGTGAAGAAGCGGCCGCGGAGCTTCGCCGTTACCTTGACGCCGCCGAGCAGGAGCTGCTGGCCCACATCGGCGCCGTCCCCGCCTGACCCTCTGAAACGCAGCAGTGCCACGGCTCCGGAGACGGAACCGTGGCACTGTATAGAAGTGGCACTTTGCGGAAGCCGCAGAAGCCGCAGGAACTGCAGAGGCGGCAGCCGACAGGCAGGGGCTAAGGCACCAGGTAGCTACTGTCCCTGGCGTCGGTGATCAGCATGTGCCCAGGAGCATGCCCAATGGCCAGGGCCGGCCTGGACTCCATGACGGCGGCCTGCGGCGTCACCCCGCACGCCCAGAACACAGGCACATGGCCGGCGGGGATGTCCACGGCATCGCCAAAGTCCGGGCGGCCAAGGCTGGCAATGCCGAGCTCGGCCGGATTCCCCACATGCACGGGTGCACCGTGGACTGCCGGATACCGCGAGGTGATCCGGACGGCGTCGGCCACCTGAGACGCCGGAACGGGCCGCATGGACACCACCAGGGGTCCGGCCAGGGAACCGGCCGGTTCACAGCGCACCGCGGTGCGGTACATCGGCACATTGACCCCCTGGTCGATGTGGGCCACCCTGATGCCGTTCTCCTGGAGGGCAGCCTCAAACGTGAAGCTGCAGCCGACAATGAATGTCACCAGGTCATCGCGCCAGTAGCCTGAGATGTCCGTGGGCTCGTCCGTCTTTTCGCCGTCGACGTACACGGCATAACGGGGAACGTCGGTGCGCACATCGCCGCCGGCCAGCAGCGCCCCGGTGGTTTCGCCGGCGTCGAGCACTCCCAAAATGGGGCAAGGCTTCGGGTTGCGCTGCGCGAACAGCAGAACGTCGAACGCCTGGGCTTTGGGAACGATGATCAGGTTGGCCTGTGCGTATCCGGCGCTCCAGCCGGAGGTGGGTGTCACCAGGCCCGACCTGAACAGTGCGCGGGCCTGGGACGGCAGCAGCGCTGCCGGATTGTGGGGAAGTTCGACGCCGGCAGGAAGGTTTGTTGAAACAGTCACCGTCGCCTAGGCCCACAGCTTGGCGAGGCCGGCCAGTGAATTCCAGCCAAGGAACAGGGTGAGCAACCAGGCCAGGACGCCGATGATGAGCAGCCATTTGGGGTAGGCATAGCCCTGCATAAGATCGCGGCGCCGCCAGGCCACCCACAGCAGGAGGGCGAAGCCCACGGGGAGGATCAGGCCGTTGAAGGCACCGGCGAAGATGAGCAGCTGCTGTGGTGCCTGGCCGATGAGAAGGAAGGCGACAGCACAGAAGGCAATGAAGCCGACGGTGATGAGGTTGCGGGTGCGTTCCTTGGTGGAGGACTTCGTGACAAAGGAAACGGAGGTGTAGGCGGCGCCGATCACCGAGGTGATGGAGGCGGCCCAGAGGATCACGCCGAACATGCGCAGGCCCACTTGGCCGGCTGCGGCTTCGAAGGCCGAGGCGGCAAGGTTGTTGTTGGCCAGGGCCACACCGCCTGCCACCACTCCGAAAATTGCCAGGAAGAGCAGGACGCGCATCACGCAGGTCACCAGGATGCCCAGGATGGAGCTTCTGGTGATCTCCTTGACGTGCTCCACGCCGGTCGCGCCGGAGTCGAGCATCCGGTGCGCGCCTGCGTACGTGATGTAGCCGCCGATGGTGCCGCCGATGAGGGTGGTGATCACCAGGAAGTCCACTTTCTCCGGCATTACTGTGTTCCGGAGGGCCTCACCCAGGGGCGGGGCCGAGACGATGGCCACGTAAAGGGTCATGAGAATCATCAGTGCGCCCAGGATTACGACGATTTTGTCGAGTGCCACGCCTGCTTTTTTGCTCAGGAAGATCAGGATGGCAATGACAGCGGAGATGGCACCACCGAGCTTGGGATCCAGCCCCATCATGGCGTTGGTACCCAGGCCGGTACCGGCGATGTTGCCGATGTTGAAGACCAGGCCGCCCAGGAAGACCAGGCCGGCGAGGAACCAGCCCACACCGGGCAGGACCTTGTTGCCGAGCTCCTGGGCCCGCATCCCCGAAACACCGATGACTCGCCAGACGTTGGTCTGCACCGCGATGTCCACGAGGATCGAAACGAGGATGGCGAACGCGAAGGCAGCCCCCAGCTGCACAGTGAACGCTGCCGTCTGGGTGATAAAACCTGGACCGATTGCGCTGGTTGCCATGAGGAACATGGCTCCCAGGAGAGCCGAGCGCCTGCCGGCTTTCGTTGTGCTTGGTTTGAGTGTTGCCGTACTTTCCACAGGAGCCGTCCAAATGGGTGCGGGTGACCGTAGTCACAGGATGGGGTGTCACGGGCAACACTACAGACTGTTGAACAATCTTGGCAAGAGATTGTTCAACAATGATTAAGTTTCTTTCCCACGACGATGTCCGCTCCCTCGGGTGTGGACGTTGCACGCAACTCAAGCATGCGCCGCCCGGAGAAGCCCGGCTAGCTGTACTAACCCGGTTGGTTGATAACGCGGCTGACCGGTGAGGCGCCTTTGAGTGCGGTGTGAGGCCTGCGCTGATTGTAGTACTCGATGAAGTCTGGGTAACAGGCTTGCCGTGGGCTTCGGAGCCATAGGATCTGGCGTAGGCCCACTCCTCTTGGAGGATGCGGTTGAAGCGCTCGACTTTGCCATTGGTTTGGGGTCGGTAGGGCCTGGTGCGTTTGTGCGTGATCCCGGCTTCGGCCAAGACAGCGGCGAAGGAGCGGGAGCGGTAGCAGGAGCCGTTGTCGGTCAGCACTCGCTGGATCCTGACGCCCTGGGCGGCGAACGCGGCGATGGCGTTGCGCATGAACGCCGACGCGGTCTCCTTGGTTTCATCGGGCAGGATCTCGGAATAGACAAACCGGGAATGGTCATCCACTGCGTGGTGCAGGAACGTGTAGCCCCGGACCTGGCCGCGGTCCTTGGGTCGGCCTTCGGCGAGGTTCCTTGCCCGGGAGTTCGCTTCGCCCCGAACCCTCCCCTGGACGCGGTGTCCGCCGCCGTGGGGGATGCGTCCGAGCTTCTTGATGTCCACGTGGATCATTTCGCCCGGCCAGGCATATTCATACCGTCGGGCGCGGTCCCGGCCGCGGACCCTGATCCCTGTGGCCGGATCGGTGAAGCGCAGCGGCGGGCAGAGGTACCGGGTCAGGATGCGGTGAACCGTGGAGACGTTCAGGTGCAGGTGGTACGCGATCCGCGCCGGACCCCAGCGCCTGTTCACCCTCAGTCCGAGCACCCGCCGCTCAGTCCGCATCCGGGTTTGGTGCGGGCACGTCAGGGGCCGGCTCCTGCGATCCTCAAGCCCCGCCTCACCGAACTCCCGGTAGCGGCGGGACCAGCGCGCGGCCGTCGGGACAGAAACGTTGAACCTCTCCGCTGCCCGGCGCAGCGGCCAGCCATCAACCACAATGCACCGGGCCAGCTGCAGACGCCCTGAATGAGCCAAAAACGCGTTACGGTGGGACACGAGGACCTCCTGGTTTGTGTTCGCTCTCGACAAGCACCACACAACACCCGGAGGTCCTCTTATTGCGTCAAATCAATTCCCGTGTCACGAACCTGCCGGGACAGTACAGCTAGCCCTTCTTGGCCGCCTTCTTGGCGGCCTCGTCCTTTACGCGCTGGGCCTCGGCACGCACAGCGGCGTGCGTGGCGCGTTCCGTGACCAGCCACTGCGGAGGAGCCTGCAGCAGCGCGGTGATTTCGGCCGTCGTTAGTGCTTCCTCAACACCGCCGCGGGCCAGGCCGCTGATGGAGACGTTCAGCTTCTGGGCCACCACGGGGCGCGGGTGCGGGCCGTTCCGGCGGAGCTCGATGAGCCACTCGGGCGGATTGGACTGGAGTTCGGCGAAATCTGCGCGGCTGATGGTTGAATCCTGGAACTCCTGCGGTGTTGCGGGCAGGTAGATGCCAAGCTTCTTGGCAACGGTGGCCGGCTTCATGGACTGGGAGTTATCAGAGGTCATGGTTCAAGGGTATCCGGGTCACTGCCCCCGGGGCACCAGCACCGTATCGCCCCGGACACCGTACTGACGCAGCGTGCGGGCGGTACTGTGAAGACGTGCCCGCTGACATTGACTCCCAGAACCCCAGCTCCTTCGAAACTTCCGCACCTGAGGCCCCGCGGGTGCTGCGGTTTGCATACGTGGCCGGAGTTACTCCGGGGAAGTGGATCCGCCGCTGGGAAGAGCGCGTGCTGGATATCCCGCTGCAGTCCTTTATGACCGACGACGGCGCGCAACTGGAAGTGTTGCGGGACGGCACCGCCGACCTCAGCTTTGTCCGGCTGCCGGTGGAGCGCGAAGGCCTGAACGTCATCCCGCTCTACGAAGAGCAGCCGGTGGTGGTTGCGCCCAAAGGCCACGAAATTTCAGTTTTTGAGGAAGTGGCCCTGGCTGACCTGTCCGAGGATACGTTCCTGGACGTCGCGGCACTTGGTGGCCCCGAGCAGGCACTTCAGGTTGTCGCGACGGGCGCCGGCCTGGCGATCCTGCCCATGTCCGTGGCGCGGCACTTCAACGTCAAAGACACCGTTGCGCGCCGGCTTACAGGGGCGCCCGTGACAGAGATAGCGCTGGCATGGCCAAGCGGATCCGAGGACGAGATCATCGAGGAGTTCATCGGAATAGTCCGGGGACGCACGGCGCAAAGCTCCCGGCAGCCGTCCGCGCAGCAGGAGAAGCCCAAGAAGGAACCCAAGCCGGACCGGCGCGGCACCGGCGTCAAGAAGCCAAAAGTGGCGCAGCGATACGCCCCCAATCCGGACAAGGGCCGGGGCAAGGGCTCGCGGAAAAAGGGCAAGCGGTAGTCGTTCGGCGTCGGAGCTGGGGGCTGTCGTGGTTCAACCTTCTTTTACGAGCGCGGATTGGCATCCGTATGGCCGATCTGGTTGTGCCACAGGCTGTTGCACAATTGCCTTAGGCTGTCAGGTTTCGATCTAAGAGTTTCTCGGCCCGTCGTCAGAAAAGTGGAATTCAACCCTACTCTGACGGCCTCTGGAGTCCCTGCCTGACGTCAGGTTGGGGTGTAGCTCACCAGACATCGCATTCCGATGGTTTTCGGTTTTTCGCGCGCGCCTGCACTGGCTGTCCAGAGTCCTACGCAGCCATGATCTGGTGGGGTGGGTCTTTGTCAGGGTGCGGCGGGCTTCACGGTCCTGACCGGTAGGGGACCCATGTTCGGGCGAGGTGAGCGACCATCTCGTCTCGCGCCGGTTGTGGCAGGCAGCAGCGAATGGCCTGGAGAACGGATCAGCACGCTCGCATGGCTTCTGGGGTTTTACATGGCGCGTAAACCATGGTTCGAAAGAAGCGGTTCGGTCGCCTCGGCTCAAGGGCTAATCAGGCCAATCTGTGGCCGCCTCGATACCCAACCGCAGTGATTGCTCTCGGATGGTGCGTAGATGTGTTCTTTCAACTCGCGTGTCGGCAGCAAGGATCATGTACAGCTTCTCTAGATCCCTTCCCAAGTATTGAGGGCGAGCGGTGTTCGCCAGTAGATGAGCCAACAGCTTCGCGTATGCGTTGGGGGCCGACTTGACGCGGCTGTCCTCCATCTTGCGGAGTCTCGGAGGGAAGCTCAGTGCAGCTGGCATCAGGCGGATGTACTCGATGGCCCTTTCGATACTTTGTGGGGAGTCCAAGACTTCCACCCACTCGGCTAGGGCCGAGGCCTCTTGTGCATCCACGGTTCTTGGACGTCCCTCGACCCGAGCCGCTAAGTAGGCTTTCATCCAATCGTTCCAGCATTTTGAGAGCACTTCGTGCGTAGCCTCTGCCAGCTGCTGGCGGATTGACCGGATAATGATTGCGCAAAATTCGGGGGTTGATGCACGTGTTAGCTCCAAGAGCCACTGGAGTTTGATATTGACGGACCACACGCTGTGGACTGTCACGGAAGCGCAGAGCTTGGACAGTTGACGCTGAGCGGTTTCGGCTAGGTCCGTAGAGCGTTCAACTGTCTTTATCAGCTCTGGCTTCAGGCCATCGTCCAATAGAGCTTGATTGATGCCAGCTGTTTGCACGACCACCGTCCACGCGGCCGCTGCCACTGGTGACGAGCTCCATTTCAGTAGAGGCACGATATGTGCGGTGGTCCACTCGGCGTCGGCTGAGTGGAGGAACCGAAGGTGCCGTACAAGGATTGCCCATCCGGTTGTGTTGAGCAGAACCTCGCGACTACATATGCAATCTACTGCCTCACGGATTTGGCCTTGGATGCCTTCCCAATCGTCCTTGTGGAGGCGCCAATCATGGCGTATTGCTTCTATCCAAAATTCGGCCAAATGTCCGTCGTCGCTGTTGAGCGCGGAGCCGAATGGGTCCGCGCTTGTACTCGGTGACCGACCAAGTTTGTACCAGGCGGCAAAAGCCAGGTCTCGGGCTTGGGGGAGTGCCGGCCAGGGTGGTCCTGCTGTTTGATTACTCGCTCGCGGACTCAGAAGGGAAGCCACTGCTGGCCCGCTTTCCTTAAGGTCCAACGTTGAAATAACGCTGATCACTCGTTCGGCGTAGGCCGCGTCTGCAGGGTTTCCGGCCCATCCATTCATAATGCTGGCCAGCAATCTCGGTTCACTGAGGGCGTTGTTCCATAGCAGGAAACCGTCATCTGGCCATCGGGAAACCACCGCTGCCACCTGCTGAGTGACTCCTGACCAACGTATGGAGGACGAGGAAAGCGCAAGTTGGCTAGTGATTTCGTTTGCCGCTGATGCCGGGTCACCGTTAATAAGACTGTGCAGATACTCTTCGGACCAGGGGCTCTCGTTTGTAGAGGTTGCCCAGTCAAAATCCACCTCCGGCGCGTCCAGATCTGCATACGGAAGCCTCCCGAGATCTGGATACTTTTCTTTCAAGTCGGTCAGTGCTCTTGCTGCCTCGACCAAGGCCGAATCGAGATTCAGCAGCCATGCCAACACATCATGGGTTTCGTAGTCTCGATAGGGCTGCTTGGCATGGGAACCATGGAGCACCACGGTTACAAGCCTTGAGCGCATGGATTGGTCCGTTTTGGGAAGGGCCGCCCGAATAAGCTTTAGCGACTCGTACCGGAGCTGAGGTTCGAAGAGCAGGTGTCCGTCCTCTTGGTCAAGCAGCCATTCGAGCTTCTCGGCCTCTGACACATCTGACCGCTGGCGCCATCCGAATACAGCAAGGCGCCTAAGCATGGGCACCGGGCCGGCCAGCCACCTGTTCAGGCTACTTCCCAGATTAGGATCCCGTGTCTGGACGAGACACAGGATGCAGTCCCGGGCCAAATCGATAACCAGGTCTGCAGACTCGTCAATTCCATTCTGGGGCGAGTCTTCTATGGATCTTCTGCTGAAGGCCCATGAGTCGTAGTCCGAGCCGGAGAGAGAACGGTTCCTGATAAAGATGCCGTACATGGTACCTTCAAGAATCCTCAGAAGCTCTAACGCACTCGAAGCTTCAGATGTCAGGCTCGAGCATCTTTCTTGCAGCGAATCCATCCATGTAAGGCTCACCTCGACGACATATTCTGTTCTGTCACCCAGCAGCTGATTGGTTGTCCGCGGCCGGGGCTTGAGTAGCTCTTCAAGAACAACGAGCAGATCAGCTGTCGATAGGCACTTAGCCTCCGCAATCAGCCAAGCCAATCCCTCGAGTTCAGCGGCATGGTCGGGGGATAGGTGATCCAGTAGCCAGAAAACCCACGGTGTAACCCAATCACGACGTTCAGTTACGTCGATAAGTTCCATACAGACGGCGCTCCAGAGCGCCCGGCTTGGTCGCTTGTTTTGCTTTGTGAGGAGAGAGAGTGCATAAAGGGACTCCGAGTCGGAAACGACGAAATCCTTAGCAAACCAGTTCGCTAAGGCGGCTTGGCTTAAGGAGAAAGTCGTTTCAGATGCGTCTGTAAGTCGCCGGAACGCGTTCTTGCTTACGACCCAGTCCAACCATTCCCTGCCCCGGGCCTTCGTGCAAAATGCCCGGGCAAGGACATCGTCATCCAAGGCCTTTTCAAGGAAGTCGTCTTCATCCGGGATCCCCGTTGGCGGATTGCCCACCATTTCTCGCACCAGCTCGTGCTTATCTAAAAGCCCGGATGCTGCCCAGATGCCCCAGTCTTGAATCGCAGTCAGCAACTGCTCATGAGAGTTGTCCGTATCCGCGTACAAAATCGGAACGATGCCTAAACTGGACCAGCGCGCACTGCCTGAGACTCCCTCGGAGGTGAAGGCATATCGCTTGGACCCTGGTCGAAGACCTCGCGCCAGATAAGAAAGCACCATGTCGTGATGGCTGTACCCCACAAAGCACACGACATATTGGTGGAACATCCGCTCGAGAAACCTTGCCGCCCACGCATCGCTTAGATATGCACGCCCAAAGTCCTTGTCTGTGAGGACCAGTTTTCGCGAATCCTGATGCACCGAACCATGCAAGTAGACCAGGCCTTCGAAATCATCGCCCATGGGCAATGCGGGCGCGCGAAACTCCTCAAGTTCTGCTCCCGCGGTCTCGAGGGCTAATGACAGGAACGGGTCGTAGTTTGTGGTTACAACCTTTGGGGCCGGTCCCGCCGAGGCAAGCCTTGCTAAGGCTGCATGCAATGCATTTCCCTGCTTTGCCCGCAAAATGTGTCGTTGGACTATCGTGTGAACGTCTTGCTGCGGGTCATCGTCGAGTTGCCCCAGTACCAGATCTTCCGCCCCTGTTGCCTCCGAGATGTCGGCTCCGAGGTCCGCCGCAACATCGTCTGCGAGTTTAGTGAAGCTAGGAAGTTTGCTAGGAGCTCCCATTGATACTCCTGCACCCACAAAGAGGACCAATCGTCCGGCTTCATGGGCCTCCAGAAGCTCTAAGGGAATATCCACGCCGGAAAAATGCATCGACCATGCTCCCTACGGTTGCAACCGAAATATGCCATTAGGTGAGCTTACGCACTCGTTGCCTTGCACCATGGGAGGAAGTCCTCTCGAAAAGGCGCCATCATGGCCAAGCATTATGTGCTGATTCTCAGAAACAATCACTAGGATTCGTAACCGGTACGCGGTTCCGATACCACCTTCCTGAGAGAGAGCAACCATGCCGACCAACCAGCTGCCCCCGACTATTTGGAAGAACCTTGTCGTCGAGACTCAGTTCGCCACAGAGCTGACGTTGACCGGCCTCCGAAGGTTATGCTCCGTCCCTACCGATCCTGCGCTCGAGCAGTGGGGGAGTGATGAGCAGAACTATGCACTCCACGTCGGGATGTACTCATACTCGTCCGGCTTAGAACGTCTGTGCAAGCTGGCCATCGCCTGCAACGGGTACGCGGCCACGAAGGAGTTCCCCAAGCTCCGCAGCTACTCGCACAAAATAGGGAAACTGCTTGACGCTGTTGAGGAGTTAACTCCCGCAGGCCCTAAGGCCACTTTCCACGACGCAAAGTACGTCGTTCGACCTGTGGATGGCCTCGATCCTGACCTTACGAACACGGTCGAGCGGTTCGCTAACGGAGCCGGACGGTACGAACACCTGGACTCGCTATGGAACGACGATGCTGAGGTCAATACCTATAACGAGTGGTCTGAACTTGCCGCAAGGTCTTCGGTCTCAGAAGAAGTGAGCCAACTAATCTCCCTCAGGGATGCCATGGCGCGCGCGATCCGATCCGAACTGAGCGACGTCGGGCTCGAATCTGCCGGGGAGACCGTGATGGAAGATCTGGAGCTCCCGATGTTCGAGCCATCGGTAGGCGTGGTGATCAGCCTGTTCCGGAAGGTCCGATGGGTATCAACCATCCTTGATGTTGCCACCGGCTACACGGATCCCGGTCTTCCGATTCTCGGCGATGTCGTCTCTCCAACCTTCATTCACCCGTCGGCGGACTTTTTCAACTACCACATCGCCAGATTCTCAGATGATTCTGTCGTCCAAGAGGAGCTGGCAGAGGTGTACCCGCGGATTAATGCACGTGAGGAGGAAGAAGGCGAAGGGGAGTTCGAAGACAGCAGGATCAAGGTTTGAAATGCCAGAATCTTGATCTTGCCGCCACGTGTCAACCCTCCGATATGCACGCGCTTGTGTAGTACCCTCACCTAAGCACCCCAGCCGCCAGGGCGGTGAGTGACTCGATATGGTCTCTAGGAGTGTCGGATACTACCTTAAGGCAACCGAGGCCAGGAAGGCCCGAGCGGGGGCATCGGAGGTTGCTGAGAGAAGTAAGAACGGCCTGAGCCGCTAAAATTTGGCCTACGAAGGAGTGGCTGCTATCGAAGGCCCCTCCTTTAGTGCGCCAATTCAGGGGTCGCCACTGCTTCAGCTGGCCCTCTGGATCCAAAGGGCCAGCTTCTCGCTCTACTTCGTGCGCCAGGATCCGCTGGGGATTCGTTCTGGCATGGTGCTGGGTTGGCCCAACGTTCCCACTCCTGCGTCTGCAAACCAGCCCAGCCATCTATTGAGGAACTCGCTGGGATCGTCCCTGTCCACTTCGGTCACTGGCCAAGCAAGCTGGCCGGTTCCCATAACCATGGCAAAGTGATCTGAAGCCAATTTTGGTTCCAGCGAAAAAGGTTCAATTTGATCCTGCGGCCCTCGGAAAAACGTTTTCATGAAAGCCAACTCATACCACCCGTACTGCCCTCGCCTATGCGCATCACAGAACCAAAGCGAGTGGCTTCGTCCTAGCCATCCACGACTATTGGGGCGTTGCCGAACGACGCTGACCACCGCGCTGCCGATGACGTCGAACGGGCCATCCCATTTAGGCTCTTGTTTAGGGCGGCTGAGCCCCAGTTTTGCGCCCATGAGTTCGGCCGTGAATATCTGGTTCCCGTTCCCCAATCCTCTTTTGATCGACGCAGTCGGAGCATTGTCCTCAACTGCTTCGATTAGCGGTTGGGCGAATGATTCAAACATGCCTGCTGATGATGCAAAGAGGCGGGCTCTGCTTGCAGCGTGATCCTCCAGTACCCGTTGTTCGGCGTGCGCCTGGGCCCGGCGTGCAACTACTTCGGTGTTGACGTTGGCCAGCTTCTGTATGCCGGCGAGAGCTGGTTCAATAGTGGATTTTTGAAGCCGAGACAGAATGTTGGCTGCTCTCGGCCGCGCTTCAGGGGCCTTGTTTAAGCACTCGGAGATGATGTTGCGCAGCCGACCAGTCCCACCGGTAAGTGGCGGGGGGAGCACTTTGAGGTGCTGTTCCCGATAGTCTGCTGGACTCGGTCCAGGAAACGGCAAATGTCCCGCAACCACTTCGTAGGCCATGACCCCAAAGGCATAGATGTCTGTGGCGGCCGTGGCCCGTTCCGCCAGCCATTGTTCTGGGGCCGCATACATGACCGTGGCAGTGTCTTTCCATGTATGCTCCGCCGTGGCAGCTTCCGTGTATCTGGATGTTCCAAAATCTGCAAGGCACCACGTACCATCCAACAATAGGACGTTCGCGGGTTTCAGGTCTCGATGGACAACATGACCGTCGAGGCTGACCAAGGCTTGAGCCACGTCGTCGAGAATCTTCAGGCACTCTGCGAGTTCTACGGGTTCGGGTTGAGCCAACCGCTGGGCGAGAGACATTTCTGCGCGAGGCATGACAATTACCCAAAAGTTCTCGTGTTCACCCGAGTCCAGGACAGGAACGACATTAGCGCAATTCGTGGCCTGCAAATACTCTCCAATGAGCATTTCACGGGTGGCGCCCGGAGTCTTTTCCACAAACTTCGCAACAGCATCCTCGGCCTCGGCGTTTGATGCGAGATATACCTTGCCGAAGCCGCCTTCACCTTCGGTCAAGGCAGGTCCTCGGGTCCACGTTTTTCTGTCGAGCTTGATCTGCATGAATCTACGCTACGTGGGGATAGTGCACGACGCGAAAAGGGAGGGCTGCCTCTTAGTGGCGAGGCTAAAGTGCCGTGAGAGCACCCCCCGGCAGTTTGGTGGGTGGGTTATACGAGATCCACCCGACCGGATTCGCGCACTCTCTGATGACGGCAGCACATTCGCTGCTGAGTTCGGCTGACTTTCGGGCGCCCGGCACCCTTGTTTAGGGATGATGGAGGAAGTCGGGCAAGTCAGTTCCTCAACCATGCTTGGCGTAGTCTCAGGCTGAGGAGCGTGCAACGTGGAGGAGCTGGAACCGGCCGAGGTGATCGCGCTCGAAGTTGCCCGGATCGACAACCTTATGTGGCGGCGACGTTGTTTCATGCGCCGCCAGAGTTGGCCGTGCGGAGATCGCGCTGGTTCTGTAGGGGCTATGGCTGCATACGAATCGCAGCTGCATTTCGCGAGAACGCTGGGGTGGAAGCTGGAGGCCAAATGGACTCCGGGCTACTGCGAAGGCTGCTCGGATGAGCGGCAAGTTCTTCGCCGACAACAATCGTAACGTTTCATCAAATGCATCATCGCAGCATATCCGTAGTTCAGGGGCTTTTTCTGCTCCTTCAGCCTGCTCGCGGCGGAGCGCCGCCCTAAGGCCCCGGACGCCCCATCGGTATCGGAGAAACCCTTAAATATCGCGCCCGACGCCCGGCGCCGAACCCCGCGGGAGAGAGCCAGAATGATTCATCTGAGGAGACACGCAGAGTACTACTGGTAACGTCCGATATCGGCGTTCGAAAATGCGTGGGGGAATGGCCTCGAAAGAGGCTCGCGAATGCTCCGTTCCTGGCCTTGACGGCGTTGTTTCCGGCAACTCTTCAGGAGTGTCCCGAGTCGGATCGAAGAAACCGCGGGTGCGCTCAGACGATATCCGGTGCGCTGGCGACGATGTAGTCCGCGGCCGCCGGTCCTTTCATGACCAGGTGATTGTGTGCAGGCGCGATGCGGTGGGCCTTCAGTGCGGCCCATAGGGCTGCGGGAGCCTCGGGTTCCTCGTTGTTCAGAAGGCACCAGCTGGTATAGACCCCGTAAAGCTCGTCTGGGCTGAGGCCTGCCTCGTTGTCGCGCTCCTCGTGGATGGTCTGCGCGAGAAAAACCTCAAAATGGGACTTGCTCATGGCAGCTCACTTCCTCAATCACAACGAAAAGGACGTCCCTGATGTACGCCTGCGATGTTGGCAATCTACACGGAATATGGGCCTCTGTGAGTCATTTATAGCCTCGTCGATTTGAGTGGGAGACCCTGGCTGCAAGGCACCGGCCACAGGAATATGGGGAACTTGAGCGTCAAATCTTGTCCTCTCGGACAAGTCAACATCCCTGCTGCTGATTCCCAGCCAATTCCAAAGTTTAAGCACACGTAATGGACCGGAGCTTCGGTCAACAGCTATTTTGACCGGAGCTTCGCCAATCGAGCAACCACGTGGCGCCTCATTGTGTGCCATTACTCGGAGTCGGTGAACGAGGCTCACCTATAGGCCAAAACATAGGCTAGTTGGTGGCCTAATGTCAGGCTATAATTCAAGCATGAGAACTGTACCGCTCAGCGAGGCCAAGGACAAACTCTCAGCCCTCGTGGAGGAAGCAGACAGAACCCACGAAATCATTCAGATCACACGGCACGGGCACCCATCAGCGGTGCTGATGTCAGCGGACGACCTGGAATCCCTGCAGGAAACGATCCACTGGCTGTCCCAGCCAGGTATCCGCGAGGATGTGGATCAGGCGCGGCGCGACATCGCCGAAGGCAACACGACCAGCGGCGCCGACCTGCGCCGCGAGTTCGGACTGCCGCCGCGGTGAGCGAAACAGAATCAGACGACACGGCCGCGTGGAAGGTCGAAGTCACGAGCCCGGCCCTGAAAGGATTCCACCGGCTTCCCGCGAAGGCGGCAGCAGCCATCGTTGAATTCGTCACCGGCCCGCTGGCCGACAATCCCCGTCGGTTCAGCAAACCCCTCACAAACGAACTGCTTGGCCTGCGAACGGCACGACGCGGCGACTACCGTGTGCTGTTCACCCTCGACGCTGAAGACCACATCCTGTACGTCCACCGCATCGAACACCGATCCGACGTATAGAAGCCGCGATAGCCAACTCTTCGAGGAAGATCTGCCGCTGCGGCGCCTCTCCCCTAGCTCAGGCTGACCGAGCCTTGATGACTTACGTGCCCGGGTCAGGACCTGACGCGCAAAGGCGTGCGGGCGGAGTTCGTCAAGAGAGCCTGTCTTCACCGGCGAGGAGCTAGTCCGAAACGTTCCATATTGACCTGCGCATGCAGACGGAAAGCCGGGTGATGTTTTCACCCGGCTTTCCTTTTGTTCGTCTAGTCCCGCGTTTAGTCTCTATATCCGTGCGGTTTCCGAAAGGTAGCCGTGCAGCAGCATGGCTATTGGGTGCCGTCCCGAGGTCCGTCCTCGAGGTCCTTTGGTCCCGTGAGATCCATCTCGAGCAACGGTACGACCTTTGATTTGGTGATGTAGCGGTGAGTCAGCCATAGGGCGATGAAGATCGGCAGTCCAATGTAGGAGGAAAGTACCTCCAGGCTCCGTCCGGCAAGCACTGCCTCGTAGTTCTGTCCTGCGATTACCAGGATCAACAAGGCGAAGGCCAGCAGTGGGCCGATGGGGAACAGGGATGCTCTGTATGGCAGGTCGCTGACTTTATTTCCCTGGGCGAGGAAGCCGCGCCTGAAACGGTAATGGGAGATTGCGATTCCCGCCCAGACGATGAAGCCGCACAGGCCTGACATGTTCAGCAGCCACGAGTACGCCGCGCCCTGGCCGATTATCGCCGAGAGGAACCCGAAGAGTCCCACGGATGCGGTGGCGAGCAGGGCCGGGATCGGCACGCCGCGCCCATTCGTTCGGCCGAAGATTTTCGGGGCCATGCCGTCATGGGCCATCGCGTAAAGCATCCGGGTGGAAGCATACAGCCCGGAGTTGCCAGCGGACAGGATGGCGGTCAGGATCACCGCGTTCATCAAGGCCGCTGCGAAGGCGATCCCTGCATTTGAGAAGACCAAGGTGAAGGGGGAGGCTGCGATATCGGCTTCGCCGGATGCCAACAGGCTCGGATCGGTGAAGGGGATCAGGCAGCCAATGATGAAGATGGCGCCGATGTAGAAAAGCATGATGCGCCAGAAGACGGTGCGGATAGCCTTTGGCACCTCGCGTCGTGGGTTCTTGGCTTCGCCTGCCGCCACACCCACCAGCTCGGTGCCTTGGAACGAGAACCCGGCAATCATGAAGACCGAGATGATCGAGACCCAACCCCCGTGGAATACGTCTTCGCGGTTTTCCCAGTTGCTTAGTCCTGGGGAGGAATTGCCGAGGATGCCGAAGATCATCAGCACGCCGGCGACCAGGAAAATCACCACTGCGCTGACCTTGATCAGGGAAAGCCAGAACTCCGACTCACCGAAGGCTTTCGCCGAGAGGGCGTTGAGCCCGGTCAGCACCAGCAGGAAGATCCCGGCCCATACCCAGCCGGGGACCCCCGGGAACCAGAAATCCATGATGATTCCGGCCGCGACCAGCTCGGCTGCCACGGTGATGGCCCAGTTGAACCAATAGTTCCAGCCGATCGCGAACCCAAAGGACGGGGAGACGAAACGGGTGGCAAAGGACTGGAAGGAACCGGCGACCGGGATTTTGGCCGACATTTCGCCCAGTGACTGCATCAGCAGGAATACCATCAGCCCGACCAGCGCGTAGGCGGCCAATGCACCGCCGGGACCCGCCTGTGCAATGGTGCCGCCCGAGGCAACAAACAGCCCCGTACCGATCGCACCGCCAATGGCAATCATCTGCAGGTGGCGGCTGCTTAATCCGCGCTTGAGCTCATTGGCGGTACCACCGGAGCTAGGATCCTCCCGTGTCGCAAGGGAAGAACCGTGTTGCGCCGCTTTGTCTGGCTTGATATCTGCGGAAGTTTCGTTCGTTAGCGTCATGCAACACCTCCGAAGGGCATCAGTGCGCTCCGGCTCAGGTTCCCCGTACTGCCAGCGGCTCGACCGGTGCAGGCATCTTCGCCTGCCGTTCCGAGTGGGTGGGCAGGAGCAATGGCCCGATCATTTGTTTGCGTGTGGGAACCAAGTCCCATGGTGCCTCCGAAAAGGTAGCTGCGGTTAGGAAAAGCTTTCCGGCGCCCTGGCCGGGAAGAAGAAGGTGATCAAGCTAACACAGGAGAAGAAGGCGACTTCGGGCGAGGCGAATGTTGCACGTCGAACCCACCAAGTCCTTACGAAAAGGCAGGCATTAGACATCACGAGCATAAGAATTGCTGATCTGGTCCACAAAAATGAGTAAGCAGCGCTAAGGGGCTGCTACGAGACGCGGCACTCAGTTGCAGGAGTTGAGCGGCGGACTGTTCCGTCTTCGGTTCGATGGAAACCGCGAGGAGGGCGCCTCCGGAGTGTCTGAGATGGACGACCGCAAGGCCCATCTCATGCCCAGGGGCGAAGGAACCGCTTTGAGCAACAGAATCCCTTACGCATTGGGCTGCCAGCTTTCACCTCTGCTTATGCATTGCTACGTTCTTCAGGAATCCCCGAACGGAAGGAACGAGCATGTCTGTAATTGCAAACCTGGAAGTGGCACCCACCCAGGTAGAAGACCTGGTGGCGCTCCCGGCATGGCAGGCTCTGAAGGCCGCCGTCATTGGGCTGCAGCAGGTTCAGGTCCAGGACGGTTCCGTTCCGGAACCAGCTGACCATGGCCAGGCGCGCCAGTATGTGGGCATCATCACTGATTCCGTCAACGAGCTGCGCGCCCATCTTCCCCACGACAGCGAATACCTGGAACTGCTCGTGCAGGACTTCCAGCGGTGGGAGTCTGAGGGCTTCGTCGGACCTGACTTCCTCGACTCGTTGGTAGCCTTCCACCCCGAGCAGTGGCGCATCGATGGGCTGCCGCACCTGGTTGTGTTCCCCATGTACACGCAAAACGGCAGCACCAACCGCTACATTGAGGCCGTCATCGTCGAGGTTATCTGGCCCTCTTTCGTCGCTGAACTGGAGGCGGGCAACTACTCGAACAAGCTGTTTGTCCCCATTAGGTTCGTGGATTTCACGCCCGGCTACGACACGAACTCTGCAGTGCTCTTCCCCGAGAGCGTTGCGGTCCGAAGCACCCCCTCGTTCACCTGGGGAGGCATATTTGCGGACCGCGAAGCTGCCCGGTTCCGCCGCGTCCTGAAAGCTGCTGCCGACATTACCTCGTTGGACCTGCCTGCTGACGCCGCGGAATTGATCGAAGACCACCACCTCACGGAGAAAACCTTCGTGATGTGGGATCTGATTCATGATCGGACCCACATGCGCGGGGACTTGCCCTTTGACCCGTTCATGATCAAGCAGCGGATGCCATATTTCCTTTACTCTCTGGAGGAACTCCGCTGTGACCTGACCGCTTTCCGCGAATCAGTCCTCATCGAGCGGGATGAAACGGCTTCCGAGGATGCACGCAAGCACGCCAAGCTGGTCCAGTACGCCGTGATCTTCGACCGCATTTTCCGCTTCGCCATTACCGGAAACCGGGTTCGTAACTACGACGCCGTGGGCGGCCAGTTGCTGTTCGCGTGGATGCACCAGCACCGGGTCCTGCACTGGACCGATGGGAAGTTGAGCATCGACTGGAAGGACGTCGCTGACGTGGTCGTCGAGCTGGGCCGGCGCATCGAAGAACTCTACTGGCGTTCGATCGACCGGCCGAAGACGGCACACTGGCTCGCTGCCTATGAGCTGGTCTCCGAAACCCTCACCCCCCACCCGGCATCCGTGTGGGCCAAGGGACCGGAGGCACTTCCGCTGGACGGCCCGCCCCGGGGTCTGACGGATCAGGTCCTCGATGACGAATTCCCCCTGTCGATGTTCTACGAGGCACTGGAGAAGAAGATGCGCCCTGTTATTGATTCAACTGCGGGAATCACCGGCAAGAGCCCCGTGAAGACTGAGGGCGAGGCGGGCGCATGAGCCAGGATCTCTCGGAGCGTACGATCGTCGTCGCCGGTTCAACAAGCGCTGCCGGAGTGGCAGTAGTCCGCGCTCTTTCGCAGGCAGGGGCACGCGTAGCCGCAGTGGACATTCTTGAGGACCGGGTGCAGGAGCTCTCTGGCACATACGCCAACGTCGAGGGCTATGTCTGCAACCTCGCGGACCTGCAGGCCGTTGAGGACTTAGCGGCCTCGGTCCGGAACGATCTGGGTCCCGTGGACGGCCTTATCCACCTTGTAGGAGGGTGGCGAGGCGGTGCCGGCATCAGTGGCCAGGCGGATGAAGACTGGGACTTCCTGCACACCAGCGTCCTCACCACCCTGAGGAACACCAGCCGCGCGTTCTACGACGACCTGGCTGCCTCCCCTGTGGGACGCCTGGCCATCGTTTCCGCACAGTCCGCTTCCGCTCCGACAGCCGACGGCGCCGCTTACGGCGCCGTTAAGTCCGCGGCTGAGGCATGGACCCTGGCCGTGGCTGACGGCTTCCGGCAACCGCAAGGCGGAAAGGAAAACACCCAGCACTCGGCCGCCCTGATCTTCGTGGTCAAAGCTCTGGTCGACGACCGGATGCGGGCAGCCCAGCCGGAACGGAAATTCCCTGGTTTCACCGATGTCAGTGTCCTTGCCGACGCTGTTCAGCAGATCTTCGACATGGAGGCAGAAAAGATCAACGGGCAGCGCTTGCCCCTCACTGCCGGCCAGCTCGTGGGTCTGCCGGCATGAGCGTCAGCATTGATTCCACAGCAGGGCAGCTACTGTCGGCGCGCCTGCACGACCCGACCTACCGGGGCTTCGCTTCGGATAACTACGCCGGGGCTCACGCCGAAATCATCGAAGCGGTTCAGGCGGCCAACGAAGGCCACGTCACCGCATACGGCGAAGATGTCTACACGGCCGCGCTACAAGAGCTCGTCCAGTCCCACTTCGGGTCAGCTGCCAGCGCATACCCGGTCTTCAATGGCACCGGTGCCAACGTGCTTGCCCTGCAAGCCCTGCTCCCGCGCTGGGGCGCTGTCATCTGCGCGGCGACAGCCCATATCAACACCGACGAAAACGGCGCCCCGGAACGCATCGGCGGAATAAAGCTCCTCCCGGTCCCCACACCCGATGGCAAACTAACCCCGGAATTGATCGACGCCGAGGCCTGGGGGTGGGGAGACGAGCACCGGGCGCAACCGCTGGTGGTATCGATCACCCAGACCACCGAGTTGGGGACCTGCTACACGCCAGGTGAAATCCAACGGATCGCGGAACACGTCCATGCCAAGGGCATGAAACTGCACCTGGACGGTGCAAGACTGGCCAACGCCGCAGCACATCTCGGCCTTCCTCTGCGGGCATTCACCACCGACGTCGGTGTGGACGTCCTGTCCTTCGGCGGCACCAAAAATGGGCTGCTGTTCGGCGAAGCCGTCATCTGGCTCAACCCACAGTGTGACCCGGGCATGAGCTACCTGCGCAAAATGAACATGCAGCTCGCATCAAAAATGCGGTTCGTCTCGGCACAACTGATAGCCCTGCTGACAGATGGGCTGTGGCTGCGCTCCGCCAGCCACGCCAACGAGATGGCGAAACGCCTCAGCGAAGGGATCTCCGCCATTGACGGTGTTTCCCTGACGCAAGCCACACAGTCGAATGGCGTCTTTGCCGTCCTCCCACCGCACCCAGCCGCGAAAGTCAGGGAATCCTTTCGCTTCTACGACTGGGACCAGGCACGCGGGGAAGTCCGGTGGATGTGCTCCTGGGACACCACCGAAACGGATGTCCAAGCCCTTCTTGCCGCCGTTCGGGATGCCATAGACTCCCCGACTTAACATAAGAAACGACCGATTAAGGAAACGTACCCGCCACCAATGGCGGAACCCTCAGCGGGAGCGGTCTCACGAGGCCGCTCCCGCACCAGCATCAGGGAACAACAAAAGACGAATGCGGAACCTCGACGGCAGAAATTAGTAAGCATACTTGCAAAAGGGATGGTAAGCATGCTTATGGTAGTGGCTGAAGCGACGCAAGAAATGGTGGTAGCTCCGCCGATTCGCCATCCACAGGAAGGCCGCGGCCATGACAGGCAGTCTCGATCCAGATGCCCGGAACAGCTACCGCTTGCTCACCGTGGCGGCCCGGCTGGTACAGCGGCGGCAGGACGATGCGCTGGCTCCGCTCGGACTGACACGGGCTGCCGTGATCGCCTTGGAAGGACTTGCCGCGGGGCCGTTAAACCAGGAACAGCTCGCCGCGGTGATCCACGTCCAAAGCCAGACCCTCGGCAGGGTCCTGACCCGGCTGGAAGGCAGCGGCCACATCACCCGGGCGCGGCAGGCCGCGGACCGCAGGCAGTTCAAGGTGGAGCTGACGGAGGCGGGGTGGGCGGCGCTGGTGGCAGCGCGGACTGCCGAGGTCAACGCCTATCCAAGCGATCCGGACATCAGCTGGAAAGCACTCCGGGAGGAACTCACAAAGTTCGTCAGTTCCTTCCCGGCAGCCCAGCCCGACTCCGGCGTTCTTCCGTTCTCCAGCCCTGATCACAAGGGCCGGCGGTCCGGCTGGCACGGCTCCATGCTCCACGGCGTGGACGACAGCGGCGAATGAGTGGCCGGCGGCCCGGCCGTCCGGCATCCGGCTTGGCCGTTAAGCTGTGCAGGCGTCCTTCAATGCGGTGACTGACTCAGCCGGCACCTGGTCGCCGGCATCGGCGATCTGGCCCAACGGCGTCGTGATTTCTGCGGGAACGCCAGCTGTCTCCGCGGCGGAGACCAGCCCGCCCAGCAGGGCCTTGTCCTCAACGCTGACCAGTCCGTCCTGCACCACCGCGCACACCTGCTTTTTCACTTCGTCAGCGGCGGCGGTGGCCACCTTCGATGACGCATCACTCGCGGCGGATTCGGCGGCTTCCTGTACGGAGGCACAGCTGGAAAGAAGCAGCATCAGGGGGAGGGCGGACAGGGCGGCAAGACGGCGATTCATCGTTCCAGCCTAACCGCTCATCCCGAATCGGCCCGCGAACGGCCTTTTGCGGAAGAGCTGGGCAATGAGTTCCGCGGGTTGCCGCCTGGCGTTAATTCAACGTTCACCCGCCGGCTCTACGGTTTACCTCTAGCCATCACCCGTTGGGAGGGGACCCATCATGACCGATATAGCTGCTGTGCTTGGCAGGCTGTCGCAGGATGAGCTTGAAGAGCTCCGGACCATTGGACCCCAGGGGCATCTGCCAAAACATCTGGTTGCGGCGCTGGACACGGCGGCCGGCGGACCCGGTGCCGGACGGGGGTACTACGTTCCCACTGGAAGTGTCAGTGAGACCGGGGGCCCCCACGTGGCGCTCCGCAGCGATGTTTCACGCTGGCTCTTCCCGCCGATCCTTCACGCTGGCCAAACGACTCCTGAGGACCGGTAGGGTAACGCCGCTACCGGGCGCTCGCCGCGGGGACCCCCAGGATGCTGTCCAGCAGGTCGTTGCGGAACTTGCCCTCCGGATCATGTGCCGAGGCCAGTGACCGGAAGTCACCGAACCTGGGATAGAGCGCTTCCCAGTCGTGGCCGGCAGGGGTAAAGAGCTTGCCCCAGTGTGGCCGGGCACCAAACGGACGGAGCAGGTCCTCGAGCTCCGGAAGGACAGCCTCAACCTCAGCCTGCAGGGGCTTCCAGGTGAAATGCAGGGCCACGCTCTGTTGCCGGTAGAACGGGCTCAGCCAGAACTCGTCAGCCGCGCCCGTGCGGATCTCGGACACGAACAGCAGCGGCGCCACCTTGGCCGCCAGGGTGCGTACCGCCTGCAATGCGGCCGGCGCCTGCTCCAGTGGCATGATGAATTCACTTTGCAGCTCCGCGCCGTTGCTGGGAGTGAACTCGTGCCGGAAGTGCGGCAGGCGGTCCAGCCATGGCCCGGGTTCGTCCAGTTGGGGTGTGCACGTTTCCGCCGACATTCCGGGCAGGGGATGCCGCGCCTCTGCGGCCGCGGTGGCGCCAAAGAGCCCGGTTAGGGCAGGTTCGGAATCGAGGGCCTTCAGCCAGACCTGATCGATGACGTCTCCCGCGTAGTCAGTAAAGAGGCTGACGCTGTACGCGCTGGAGACCAGGGCGGAGAAGTTCTCCAGGGCACTGTCCCACGGCAGATTTTCGAGGACGCGCTGCCGCATGTGGAAGCTTGGCCGGACGGACAGTTCCAGTCCGGTGACGATTCCCAGGGCGCCGAGGCCTACAACACTGCCCAGGAACTGGTCCCCGTCCGCGGCGGACAGCGAGACCTGTTCACCCGAGGGGCGGACCAGGTCGATGCGTTTGACGGCGCCCGCCAGGGAGGGGTTGTTGACTCCGGAGCCGTGGGTTCCGGTCTGGATGGCCCCCGCCACGGAGATGTGGGGCAGGGAGGCCAGGTTGTGGATGGCGACGCCGGCCTGGTCCAGCCTGCGGCACAGCTCGCCGTAGCTGACGCCACCGCTCACCCTGACGGTCCGAGCCTCGGAATCCAGCTCGATTTCCTGCGGCAGTCCGTCGAGGAGCACGTGGACGCCGCTGGTGTCGCCCACCCGGTTAAAGGAGTGCCGGGACCCCAGGGCCTTAACCCGGCTGGCGCCTGCCACCACCTCAGCGAGTTCCTCCACAGAGCGTGGACGGCGAATCTCCGTAGAGGAGTATTCGAGGTTTCCTGCCCAGTTTTGCATTGACTCGACTCTCTGTTGGGGTGGGGTTGGCTCCATCAACACTCAACGCTAACAATCGCGGCTGTCAAGGCAGTTCCAGCCTTGGTAGCTCGTTCTGAAAGCCATTTCCGAGATGGGCTGGCGCCCCATTCTATATCGTTGTAAATTATCCCGATGACTCTCGCTCAGACACCGCCCATGGGCTGGAACAGTTGGGACTGCTACGGCACCACGGTCACCGAGGAGGAGGTGCTGGCCAACGCTTCTTTTATGGCTGAACACCTGCTGCCTCATGGCTGGGACACGGTGGTGGTGGACATCCAGTGGTACGAACCCGCAGCCCGCGCCGGCGGCTACAACGATGGCACCGCCCTGGAACTTGATGCCTTCGGCCGGCAGTTGCCTGCCGTCAACAGGTTCCCGTCGGCCGCTGAGGGAGTTGGCTTCAAGGACCTTGCGGACAGGATCCACGGCCTGGGCCTCAAATTCGGCGTACACATCATGCGCGGCATCCCGCGACAGGCTGTCAGGGACCGTCTTCCGGTGGAAGGCACGGACTTCACGGCTGACCAGGTTGCCGACCAATCGTCCGTCTGCAACTGGAATACGGACAACTTTGGGCTGAACCACCAGCATCCGGGTGCCCAGGCCTACTACGACTCACAATTGCGCCTCTTTGCCGCCTGGGGAGTGGACTTCGTCAAGGCTGACGACATGCTGGGTCCCTACTACGCGGAGGAGATAGCGGCCTACCAGCGCGCCATCTCGAATTCTGGGCGGGAAATTGCCCTGAGCCTGTCGCCAGGCCGCGCGCTGTCCCTGGCCCACCTGGAACACCTGCAGGGCAACTCACAGATGTGGCGGGTATCGGATGACCTCTGGGATGTCTGGGAGGACGTGGAGGCCCAGTTCGCCCGGATGGCCCGCTGGGCACCCCACCAGCGCGCAGGCGCCTGGGCAGATGCCGACATGCTGCCCGTGGGCAGGATCGCCCTCAGGGCCGAGCGCGGTGCCGAGCGGCTGAGCCGGCTGACCATGGATGAACAGCGGACCATGATGACCCTCTGGTGTGTGTCCCGGTCGCCGCTGATGCTGGGCTGTGACCTGCCGTCCTCGCCCCCGGAAACGCTTGAACTCCTCACCAACCGTGACCTCCTTGACGTCCTGAACGCCAGCCGAAACAACCGCGAACTGCTGCGGGACGGCGATCTTGTCCTGTGGGAAGCGGAAAGCGCGACGTCGGAGGACCGTTTTGTTGCGGTCTTCAACACCGGGACAGGGGACTTGGTCCGCTCGCTTCCGCTCGGTGACCTTGGTTTGGCCTCCGCATCATGGAAGGCGAGGGAGGCCTGGAGCGGCAACAACGCCGTGCCCAGCCTGAAGGATGGCCTGCCCGCGCTCGACGTGAAGCTGCCTGGCCATGGTTCACAGCTCTTCCGCTTCACGGCGGAATAGGCGCGAACGGACACTTAAGCCCCGGGGCTTAAGTGTCCGTTCGCGCGTCATCCAGCGTTAGGGAGAGCTCCCCTGTTTAGCCAACCAGCCAGTGCGACGGCGGCGTAAGGCGCGGCGGGAGGACGGTGGCCCTGTTGCCCCTGGCTGAGTTGAGTTGCGGCTGGGTGAGGAACAGCGCGGCGGAAAGATCAGCGCCGTCCAGCCGTGCATCCCGGAGGTCGGCCCCCAACAGGTCCACGCCGGCGAGGTCGGCGCCCCGGAGGTCGGCACCAATAAGATAAGCGCCCCGCAGATCCGCCCCGCAGAGCTGGCGCTGGCGGAGGTTGGCTCCCATCAGGTCCGCGCCCGGCTGCAGGTCCGGATCAAGGTGACCGCCGCCGTCGGCAAAGCGGGCCGCCCGCACCTCTTCGCTGATCTCCATCAAGGTTCCCCTGACTTCGCCGTGAAGGCTTTCCATGTCGCAGTTGAGGAGCCCGGAGACAGTCCCGCCGGCAATCGCCTCGATCCTCCCGGCCAGTTTCTTCGCATCCCCGGCGGCATAGGGATCGAACGTTCTTGCCTGGGCCTCGGCCAGGTGCCACAGCATTTCGTGCAGCTGCCTCATGGATTTGAACGCGGCGAACATGTCCTGCTGTGAGCCCGGGTTATCCCGCCAGCTGATGCCGCCGAAAAGCCGCTGCGAGACGGCCTGCCCCGCACCAAAGCAGTCAAAGACCGTGCAGCCGGAAAAACCCCTGGGCCGGAGTCGGTCATGAATGGTGCAGGAAAAGTCCTGGCCCAGGTTCCGGCAGGGTGTGCCGGCGGGCTTGTCGATGGCGAAGTCCGCGGAGCGGGTGAAGCCGAAGGCTGTGCAGCACAGGGCGAAGCAGCTGCCACAGTCAGGGCGCAGCCGGCCCAGGTCAAGGGTGGGGGTGGCGGGGTTCTGGGGTGTACGTGTGATGTTCATGGGTTCTCCCGAAGATGATTTCCGTCAGTGTGCAGGGGAGGAGGGGACTCAGCATTGAGTTCCCTTTTCGGGCACACGGAATCACCGCTCCAGCGAGCGTCCGGCAAAGGCTGCGGAGGCTCTGGGTCACGGAAAAACGGGTCACAGAGAAGAAAGAAGAATCACTGAAACTGAGCATACTCCCACACCGGCCATTGAAGCCTCCGCCAGGCCGGCAACTGTAGACGGGGCGCACCACGGGGATGACAATGATGGAAAGTGGGCTTTGACCGGGTGCAACGGCCTCCGAGGCCCACCAGCAGGCGAGGAGGAGTAATGCGAATTACCTTGATCAGAACCGCTTTGAGCCTAGGCCTCTTTGCGGTTTTCCTTCTTCCGGGACCGGCGCTGGCCATCACGGCAGAACCAGTTGCCGATACGCCGGCCCTGCAGGCAGCCGCTACGCAGACCCAGCAGCCCACGGCTACCCGGCAGCCCACCCCGACCGAAGCGCCCACAGGAGTAACGCCCGCCCCAACGGGACAAGCAACCGCCCCTGAAACCTCGCCGCCTGTGCCGGGGGAGGGTGACAGAACGGAGACTACGCAGACCGGCAATGACATGACGCCGCTCGTAGTGGGGGCGATACTGCTCCTCATCGTGTTGGCCGCTCTTTTCTACTTGTGGAGGCAACGCCGCACGGACACGGAGGTATGACCGGATCTTTGGCAGGACAAAAACATAGTTGCCCGTAGTGCAAGTTTGCACGTAGTGTAGCTATGTGACCTCTGAATCAACCACATCAGCCGAGCCGGCAGTTCCCCAGCTGTCCCGGCGCGAACTCAACAAAGCGGCAACCCGGCAGGCAATCACGGATGCCACCATGGAGCTTGTCCGGCAAAAGGGCCTGGGCAACTTCACGGTGGAGGACATCGCCGACGCCGCGGGCGTCTCGCGCCGCACCTTCTTCAACTACTACGCCAGCACCGAGGCGGCGATCGGAAACGTCACCCACGGTTTCCTGGACGTAGCGCTCCAGCAGTTCCGGTTGCGCCCGGCGGGTGAGCCGGTGATCGTTTCGGCAAGGGAAGCCCTGATGGCCCTTGCCGATCCCATGGCCGTGGCGCCCGTTGCCGAGCTCTTCAGCCTGATTCAGCAGAACCAGCAGCTCGCCCGTACGGAGCTCGAAGCGTGGGACCACTGCGCCGGGCAGATTATTGAGGCGGCACGTGAGCGCATTGCCGGGAACACCGGCGTCGAACTGGATGAGCTGTACCTCCGCGCGCTGGCAGGCTCGGTCATTTCCTGCGGCAAGGCCGCAGTGGAGGTCTGGTTTGCCCGCTGCGGCGCCGACCTCTCCGAGGCCTCCATGGCCACGCTCCGGCAACTGATGATCGATTCCATGGATCTGCTGGCCTGCGGTTTCGGCACAACGCCAGACACCTCACAGACTTCCCAGGCTGCTGAAACCCCGGCATCCGCACTTCCCACAGATCGGCACTGACATGGCCTTACTCCTTTACCGCCTGGGCAAGTTTTCCTACCGCCACCGCTGGCTAGTGATCTCGGCGTGGCTTGCCGTCCTCGTCGCCGTCGGCGGCTCGGCTGCCGCCTTCCACGGCACCATGTCCAACAACTTCCAGATCCCCGGGACCGAAACCCAGCGGATGCTGGACAAGCTGAAGGCAGACCTGCCGGCTTCCTCGGGCGGCACCGCCGGAATCGTTTTCGAGGCCGACGGCGATGGGTTCAGCCAGGAAGGCAAGGCCGCCGTGACTGCCGCGCTGGCCAAGCTGGGCACCCTGCCGGACGTCCAGGGAACAGTGGATCCGTTCGCCATCCAGGCCCAGCTTGACCAGGGAGCAGCGGACCTGGCAACCGGCGAGCAGAAAGCTGCGGCCGGGAAGGCGCAGCTGGACAAATCCGCCGCAGAACTCGCGGCAGGAGCTGCCCAGCTGGCCCAGGCTGAACAGCAGATGAAGGCCGCCGGGCTTCCCGACGCTGCCATCGAGGCCCAGCTGGGCCAGCAGAAAGCGGCGATTGCCGCCGGGCAGCAGCAGCTCGACGCCGGCCGGAAGGATCTCGAGGCGGGCACCGCTGAGCTGGAACTCGGCAAACGCCGGATCGCGGCTTCCGAAGGCATGCGTTTCGTGTCCGAGGACGGGAAGGCAGCCCTCGCCCAGGTGCAGTTCAAAACCTCCATCAATGCGATCGATCCGGCTGTCCGCGAGGAAGTCCAGGAGATCGCCCAGGAAGTGTCGTCAGCAGGCGTCACGTCCTACGCCAGCAAAGAGATCACCGAGGATGTTTCCGACCTGTTCGGAATTTCCGAGATCCTCGGCATCGCCATTGCAGCCTTGGTGCTGATCGTCATGCTGGGCACGCTGATCGCTGCCGGATTGCCGCTGCTGATGGCAGTGGTGGGAGTCGCCGTCGGCGTGGGCGGCACATTCGCCCTCACCAGCGTGGTGGATATGAGTTCCATTTCACCCATGCTTGCCCTCATGCTGGGCCTTGCCGTGGGCATCGATTACTCCCTCTTTATCGTCAACCGGCACCGGAACCAGCTGCTGGCGGGGATGGACGCGGAGGAGTCCGCCGCCCTGGCCACCGGCACGTCCGGCAACGCCGTACTGTTCGCCGGGCTTACCGTCATCATCGCGCTCGCGGCTCTGGTGGTGCCCGGGCTCCCCTTCCTGGCGGTGATGGGCCTTTCCGCCGCGGCCACTGTGGCAGTCGCCGTCGTGGTTGCCCTGACCCTCACCCCGGCCGTCCTGTCGCTCGTGGGCCGACGCCTGATCTCCCGGCGCAGGTGGGCGAAGGCCGAAGCGCACAACGCGGCACCCGGCCACGAAGAAGCAGACCGTACCAAGGAAGAGCACCGGAGCAGCCATGGCTGGGGAGGCCTGGTCACCCGCCACCCCATCCTGGCCCTCCTGGCCGGCGTTGTCCTGTTGGGTGTGCTGGCCCTGCCGGCCAGCCAGCTCCGGCTGGCCCTGCCCGACGGCGGCTCCGAGCCCGTGGCCTCCCAGGCCTACAAGGCGTACGACGCCACCAAGCGCAGCTTCGGCGAGGGCATGACCGGACCCATCGTGGTGGTGGGCGAGTTCCCCGCCGGCCTGAACGAAGCCGAAGCAGTGTCAAAACAGTACGACGTGGCCGACGTCCTGCGGGGTGTGGACAACGTCACGGCGGCCGTCCCGGTTGCGCTGAGCGAGGATCGCCGCACGGCCGTATTCCAGGTGATCCCGCGGGAAGGGCCCGCCAGTGCGAGCACCGTCCAGGTGGTCTCCGAACTCCGTGCGAGGAACGCCGAAATCAAGGACTCCACGGGCGTTACCGTCGGTCTCACCGGGCAGACCGCCGGCAACATCGATGTCTCCACGAAACTGGGCGACGCCCTGCCCCCCTACCTGGCGATCGTCGTCGGGCTCTCCCTGATCCTCCTGCTCCTGGTGTTCCGCTCCATCGTGGTGCCGCTGCTGGCCACGGGCGGGTTCCTGCTGTCCCTGGCGGCCGCGTTCGGAGCCGTCGTCGCCGTCTACCAGTGGGGCTGGCTGGGGACAGTGTTTGACGTTCCCAACCCCGGCGCGGTGCTCAGCTTCCTGCCCATCATCCTGATCGGCGTGCTGTTCGGCCTGGCCATGGACTACCAGGTGTTCATCACCTCCGGCATGCGGGAGTCCTACATGCACGGCGAAACCGCCAAACACGCCGTGCGGACAGGTTTCAGCCATGCCGCCGCTGTGGTCACCGCCGCCGCCATCATCATGGTCAGCGTCTTCTCCGGGTTCGTCTTCAGCCACCTGACCATGGTGCGCCCGCTCGGTTTTGCCATGGCGTTCGGCGTCCTGGTGGATGCGTTTGTGGTCCGCATGACCATTGTTCCTGCCGTCATGTACCTGCTCGGCGAAAAGGCCTGGTGGCTGCCCACCTGGCTGGACCGCATCCTGCCCGATGTTGACGTGGAGGGCGCGAAACTCCGGGCGGACATACCGCCGGCCGCGCTCAGGGAAAAGGAGGGCTCCATCCGCTAGGCTGGCGCCGTGGCTTGCTAGATGGATTCGGCCTGCCCAGATTCAGCATGCTGTGCGTGCCCGGGGAATGAATAACAGGATGGATTCTTGATGCCGTTGGATCAGCTAGCCGCGATCTTTGCCTGCGTGATTCTGGGTGGCCTGGCAGTTTTCCAGGCCGCACTGGTTGCCGGGGCTCCGCTGGGGAGAATGGCCTGGGGAGGGCAGCACGAAGTGCTCCCCGGCCGGCTCAGGGCAGGCAGCGCGGTGTCCATTGGGCTGTACGCACTTTTTGCCTACGCAGCCCTGGCCAAAGCCGGCCTGGCCCCGCCCCTGGTCAACGAATCCTTCACCTCGGTCTTTTCCTGGGTGCTGACAGGCTACTTCGCCCTGGGCGTGGTGATGAACGGTATCTCCCGGAGCAAGCCGGAACGCCTCGTCATGACCCCCACTGCACTGTTACTCGCAGCCTTGTACCTGGCGCTGTCCGTCAACTGATTGTGGCTCTATCAGAAGAAGAAAGGCACCAACATGTCATTCCAGGCTTACCTCGACGCCATCGAGGACAAAACAGGTCTCACCCCCAGGCAGCTTGTGGAGAAGGCGCGGGAGCGGGGCTATCACCTGCCTGATACGAAAGCCGCAAACATTGTTGATTGGCTGAAAGAGGACTACGGACTGGGACGTGGGCATGCCATGGCGCTGGTCCATGTCATCAAAAAAGGTCCAGTAATTGATGACAAACACGTCGGCTCCGCGGGCACCCATGCCGACGCATCAAATGTCCTGTGGCTTGACGGCAAAGCCACCAAGCCGTCTTCCTAGGCCCTGTACCCCGGTGCTCTGGGGCTCAGGCCGTGCGGTCCACCGCAGAAGGCGATCGCCGCCGGTCAGCAGCAGCTTCTAGGACGATTGCGGGTTCACCGGCACAACCCGGAGCCAGGCGTACTCCAGCCCCGGGAGGACTATTCCGTTGTTGAGGCTTACCGGGTTGCCGGACAGAATGTCCACGGCCTCCGGTGCGAAGCCTGAGAGTGTCCCGGCCTGGATGATCTGGGGATGGTCGCTGAAGTTGGCAAGGGCAAGTACCAGTGTTCCCTCGCCGGGCCGCTGGTAGCCAAGGACGCCCGGGTTTTTTGTGTCGAACGGAATGAGGCGGGTGCCTGCCAGTTCAGGGGTACTGGCCCGGGCATCCGCCATTCTGCGCAGGCCTGCGAAGATGGCGCCCTCGGGGGTTGACGGGTCATGGCGGTGTGCGTAGCGTTCGGCCGGAAAGTGGGGCCGGTGCACCCAGCGGCTGTCGGCTTCGTGGCCTTCCTCCGCGGCGTACTCGTAGTCATTGAGCTGGCCCACCTCGTCGCCCAGGTACAGCAGGGGTATGCCCCCGGTGCTGAATGCCACCGAGTGGGCCAGCAGGATCCGGTCCACCGCCTGGACCGAATCATGCTCCAGCCCGCAGAGCGAGGCAGTTGTTCCCGAGATGCGGCAGTCGCCGGTGTTGGGGTTGTCCTGGAAGGGCACACCGCGTGCGAAGCTGCCCGGGAAGCGGTTGACGTAGAAGGAGTTCAGGAACCGGCGATGGTCGAAGCCGTTGATTCCGAGCTCTGCGGCGTCCTCATCGCCGAACGTCCAGCCGATGTCGTCGTGGCTCCGGACATAATTCACCCAGGATGTCCCAGGGGGAATGTTGTGGCGGCGTTCCAGGGCCTGGGAGAGCAGCGAAACGTTCCGTGTGGCCAGCGACTCCCAGATGAGCGCCATTTGAAGCGGGTTGTAGGAGAGCTGGCACTCCGCCGGATCGATGTACAGGGCCACCTCGTCCGGGTGGACAATGGCTTCGGATTTGAAGAGCAGTGACGGGGCGGCCAGCCGGCAGACCGCGTTGAAGGCCCGCAGCAGGGTATGTGCCTCGGGCTGGTTTTCGCAGGGTGTTCCCAGCTTCTTCCAGATGAAGGCGACGGCGTCCATCCGGAGGATGCTGATGCCCTGGTTGGCGAGGAAGAGCATCTCGGCCGCCATTGCCCGGAACACTTCAGGATTGGTGTAGTTCAGGTCCCATTGGTAGGTGTGGAACGTGGCCCATACCCACCTGCCGTCGGGCAGCTGCACGAAGGAGCCGGGGTGGTCTTCCGGGAAGATCTCCCGCACGTTCTGCTCGAACGCGTCAGGCATTCTCCGGTCAGGGAAAATCCAGTAGTAGTCGCTGAAGTCCGCATCGCCGTCGGCAGCTTTCCGGGCCCACTCGTGCTCGTTTGACGTGTGGTTGAAGACGAAGTCCACAACCAGCCTGATACCGTTGGCGCGCAGTTCGGCGGCAAGCCCGCGCAGCTGTTGCATGGTTCCGAGCCGCGGATTGACCTGCCGGTAGCTGGACACCGCGTAGCCGCCGTCGGACAACGGTTCGGGTGCCAGGAAAAGCGGCATCAGGTGCAGGTAGGTAAGGCCCAGTTCCTTGAAGTAGGGGATACGGGCACGGACACCTTCAAGGTCGGCGGCGTACCGGTCCACGTAGCAGACCCCGCCGAGCATACGGTTGGACTCGAACCAGCCGCCGTCGCTTTCGGCGTCCTGGATCTTCAGGTCCGCCGCCCTTTCCTGCCAGGACCTTGCCGCCTCAAGCACAAGGGAAATCAGCTGATCCTGGAAGTCAGGCCGTGAGCCGTAGAGTGCGTGAAAAAGGCGCGCCAAGTCGGGGAAATGGACGTGGAAGCGCCGTTCGAAATCGGCCCAGTCCCCGTCCCCTGGACGGATGCCGGCTTTCTCTGCGACGGCGGTGAGCACCTTGGCGCTGTCGAAGTGTTCTGCGTTTGCGGGTTCAAGCATGGGTTTTTGCTCCTTCACACCTTGCGGTCCACCGCTGCCAGGATTGCCTGGCCCAGTTCCGCCGGTTTGGTGAACTGGGGCCAGTGCCCCGTGGGAAGGTCCACGTACTCCACGTCCCGGATGCGGGCCAGCTCCGCCACGTAGGGATGGCCGGCGTCGATCCACTCCTGAAGCAGTGAGGAGGGAAACTCGCACGCGATCACGGTGGCGGGGACGTCATAACGGCGCACGTCGTGCAGGTGTTGCTGATCGAACGCCACGCCCTTGGGCTGCGGGATGGCGCGGGCCCGGAATTGGGCACGAAGATCCTCCGTGAGGTCCGTGAGATCGGCGTCTTCGAAACCCTCCCAAGGCGGCAGGGGAATGTCGTCGCCCTCCGCCGGCAGCTCATCGTTGATGACGCCGCCTTCGCCCAGGGGGCCGCTGTCCACGTAGATGGCCCGCTCCACCCGGTCCGGCCGCGCGTCAACCACACCGTGGATGATGGCGCCGCCGCCCGAATGGCCCACCAGCACCACTTTCCCTTCCATCCCGTCCACGGCCTTCACGACGGCATCGATGTGGTCACGCAGGCCAATTCCGGCGCGCGGGGCGTCTGCAGACTCGAGGCCGGGAAGGGTGAGCGGATGGGGCGTGTGCCCTGCCGCCTCCAGGGCTGGCGTCACCTCCGCCCATGACGAGGCGTCCAACCAGAAACCGGGTACCAGGATGATGTCCATGACGGAACCCTACCCGGCCCCCGGCACAGCGTTAAGCCCCCACGCTGTGCCGGCCCATGGACTAAACCCGGAGTTTCAGGGCTTTACCGCACCGAAAGTCCGACGGCGTCGGTGGTCACCGAGCCGTGTGCGTTGTGGAAAACGGCACGCACCAGAAGCCCCGGCTCTGGGGAGTCGTCCTCCGTGGAAGCGGCCGCCAACTCGAGGGTGGACCGGTACGTGCCTTCGTCCGTCCGCTTGGTGATGGGCTGGGATTCGAGCTGCTCCCAGGTGGCCCCGCCATCGGAGGACGTCTCCCAGACAGCCACCGGGCCTGGCGTCCCGGTGGCTGTGGCGGCGAATACGGCCGTCTTCCCGGCGTTTATGGATACCGGCTTCGGCTGCTTCTGTACCGCCGGCAGCTCCAGGGTCTGGTCAAAAGCGGGCCAGCCGTCCACCCAGTTGATCTTCTGCAGGCCCAGGGTGGGGAAGTACGGGATGTCCTGGTTGGACCCGTCGTAGTAGTGGAACGCCAGGTAGTCGCCAAAAACCGACTGTCCGCCCGGGCCCGTGATTGCACCGTGCGAATCCAGCACCACAGACCCGCCGCCGCCGAACATGTCGCGGCCGTCCTTGTCCAGGTAGGGGCCCTTCACGGACGTGGAGCGGCCCACCGCCACTTTGTAGGTGGAGTCCCCGCCCCGGCAGCAGGAGTCGAAGGAGACAAACAGGTAGTAGTAGCCGCCGTGCCGGGTGATGTACGGCGCCTCGACCGGGTTGCCCGGCATAAAGCGGTCCGCGATGTTGACGGTCTTGGACTGCCAGTCGGCCACAGGCTTGCCGGTGGGCCACTCGATGGGCACCAGGAAGATCCCGTACCAGAACGAGCCGATGGCCATGTACGGGGTGCCGTCCGCATCTTCGATGATGCCGGCGTCGATCGCGTTGAACGTCTTGCCGGGGTTGTTCGGATCCAGCCCCGTGGCGGGGGAGGAGACCACCAGGCCCTGGTCCACCCACTCGTAGTCGGGGTCGTTGGGGTCAAGAGTGGTGTTGGTGGCGAGGGCGGTCAAAGAGTTGTTCCCGCCAAAGCGCGACGCCGAGTAGTACAGGTAGTAGGTCCCGTTGTGTTCGGTGATTTCCGGTGCCCACAGGTTGCCCGGCAGCTCGCCGTCGGCGAAGTGTTCATCAATCCACGCCGGAATCTTGTCCCAGACCGTGCCGCTGTACTCCCACGTCGTTCCCTGGTCCGAGGAGGACCAGATCTGGATGGTCCCGCCGTTCTCCCTGTTTAGCAGTCCGGTGGAATAGACGTACCACGTGCCGTCGTCGGCGATGATCAGCGCGGGATCGTGGATTGGCGAGGTCTGGCCCACCACCGTTTTGCCGCCCGGCAGGTCGGCCTGCTGCTTGTGTGCTCCGGCCTGCTTCTGGTCAGCAGCCAGCTGGTGTTCTATCGCTGGTCTGTTTTCAATGGCGGCGCCCGCGGCCGGCGGCAGCACCGCCGCTGTCAGCGCGATGCCGAAAGCCGCTGCCAATCCCGCTGCGCGCGTTGTCCAAGATCGTGACTTCGTCATCACGTGGTCCTTCCGAAAAGGGTGGTTGGGGGATAAGTCGACGACGGCAGCGGGGATGCGCCCGGCCGAAAAGTTGCAACGTTGTAACGAGAAATATGGCATGGGCCGGCGGGGGCGTCAAGGGAACGGGCCGCGGGCTTAAAAAGAAAACGCCGCGCCCCCTTGACGTTCTTTACATCGTTGTGTGAAAGTTCTTACAACGTTGCAAAAACAGTCTCGGATGCCTGTCCGCCGCCTCGCCGCTGCCAGCGGGACTGAGTCTCACCAGCAAGCAATCTTGATCCATTCACCCAACCGGAAGGACCACGTGATGACGAAGTCACGTCCCATGGCCGCTGCCTTGGCGCTTTTGACCGCAACAGGCCTGATGCTCGGCGGATGCTCCGCCCCAACAGGCGGGGATGCCGGCGAAAAGAAACTCACCTTTATGTTCCGTGGGGGTGAGGACGAAAAGAAGGCCTACGAAAAGGCCGTCGCGCAGTTTGAAATGGACAACAACGTGGACGTGGACATCATCGTCACCACCGCGGACCAGTACGCCACCAAGCTGAAGGCTGCCATCGCCGGCAAGCAGGTCCCGGACGTCTTCTACATCGGCCCCGGCGACGTCCAGGCGTACGTGCAGAACGGCATCGTCAAGGACATCACCGAGTACGTGGAGAAGTCCGACACCATCGACCTGGACAACATCTGGGAGTACGGCGTCGACAGTTACCGCTATGACGGAAAGCGGGTGGGCGAAGGTGCCATCTACGCCCTCCCCAAGGATGTTGGACCGTTCTCCTTCGGCTACAACAAGACCATGCTGGAGAAGGCAGGCATCCCGCTTCCGGACAAGGACAAGCCCTACACCTTCGACGAATTCGTGGCCGCGGCCAAGAAGCTGACAGCCGACACCAACGGGGACGGCGCCCTGGACCAGTGGGGCACCGGCCTGAACGTCCAGTGGAACCTGCAGCCGTTTGTCTGGTCCAACGGCGGCGACTGGCTCAACGAGGACCGCACCAAGGTCACGGTGGACACGCCGGAGTTTGCCGAATCCCTCCAGTGGTTCGCTGACCTGCAGAACGTCCACGGCGTGACGCCGTCCGTTGCCGAGGCACAGACCCTGGACACGTACCAGCGCTGGATGAAGGGCGAAATCGGCTTCTTCCCGATCGCTCCGTGGGACCTCTCCACCTACCAGAAGCTGGGCTTTGAATGGGATGTGATCCCGTACCCGGCCGGCGACACCGGCAAGACCGCCAGCTGGATCGGAACGCTGGGCGTCGCGGTGTCTGAGAGCACCAAGCACCCGGAAGACGCCGTGAAACTGGTGGAATACCTGACGGCCAACAAGGAAGCCCAGCAGAGCCTGGTGGATGCGGGTATCCAGATCCCCAACCTGAAGGACATGGCTGAGACCTGGGCCGCCGACACCACCACCAAGCCTGCCAACAAGGCCGAGTTCCTGCAGATCGTGAAGGACTACGGGCGGGCCCTGCCGGGCGGCAACACCTTCAACGCCGAGTGGTACGACGAACTCTTCACCAACATTCAGCCCGTGCTGGACGGCAAGCAGACCGCAGCCGACTACCTGAAGGAAGCCCAGCCGCGGATGCAGGAATTCCTGGACGCAGCCAACCAGCAGGCCGGCAGCTAACCCCCACACCAGGTGTCGCGGCTGCACCGGAAGGCAGCCGCGGCACCGTTCCACCCGTCTTTTGAAGTGCTGCCCTTTGCCGGGCAGCACCGTCCCGAATCAAAGCAGTCCCGAATCAAAGAGGATCCAGCGATGTCATCAACCATCACGCGCCGCTCGCGGCTTCACCGGAAGGAACACCAGGCCGCCCTTGTCTTTGTTGCCATACCGGTGATCGGGTTCCTCCTCTTTACGCTTTTCCCCTTGCTGTTCTCCGTGTATGCGTCCTTCACCAACTGGAACGGTATCTCCGCTCCGGTGTTCAAGGGCCTGGACAACTACACCAAGATGTTCGGCGACAGGTATTTCCTGAAGTCGCTGTGGAATACCGTCTTTATGATGATCGGCATCCCCGTGGGCCTGGTCATTTCGCTGGCCCTGGCACTTGCCATGAACCGCAAGATGCGTGGCACCACGTTCTTCCGCACGGTCTACTACCTGCCGGTGATCTCCTCCATCGCGGCCGTGGCCATCCTGTGGCAGTGGGCCTTCAACGGCGATTTCGGCCTCATTAACCAGGGGCTGGGACTGCTGGGAATCGACGGCCCCAACTGGCTGCAGGACACTGCCACCGTGAAGCCTGCCCTGATCATCATGGCGGTGTGGAAGGGGCTGGGGTATTCGATGCTGCTTTACCTGGCCGCCCTCCAATCGGTGCCCCGCTACCTGTATGAGGCCGCCGCCCTGGACGGCGCCTCGGCCTGGCAGCAGTTCCGCCACATCACCATTCCGATGGTCCGGCCGGTTACTTTCTTCCTTATCGTCACCAGCATCATTGGCGGTTCCCAGATCTTCGTGGAAATCAACATCATGACCCCCACCGGCGGCCCGGAGTTCGAGTCCGCTTCCATCGTCTGGTACATCTGGCAAAAAGCGTTCGACAACCTCCAGATGGGCTACGCCTCCGCCATGTCCGTGGTCCTGGGGCTGCTGGTCTTCATCATCACTTTCATCCAGTTCCGGCTTAACCGCCGCAACCAGTTTTCGATCGATTGAGGCAGGCAGTCATGTCCGCGCAGAATGTCATCACCACCCCTCCGCTGAAAACCACCGAGCCGATCCCCGGCCACCGGCGGGACAGAACCGGCAACCAGCCGCACCGTGCCAAGGATGGCCAGCGTTCGACCAAAAACGGGCTCAGGCTGGGCAATATCCTGACCACCCTGATCCTCAGCGTGGGCGCCATCATCATGATCGCGCCGCTCGCCTGGACCTTTTCCACGTCACTGAAAACCAAAGACGGCGTGTTCGAGCTTCCGCCGCAGTGGATTCCGGACCCGTTCGTCTGGGAAAACTATGCGCGGATCTGGACGGCCGGGCCGCTCCTCACCGGCATCCAGAACAGCCTGATCGTGGCATGCTCCGTCACCATCATCGGTTCCCTGACCTCGGCGCTTGCCGCCTTCGCGTTCGCCAAGATGCGGATGCCCTTTAAGAACGTCCTGTTCCTGGGGCTGCTGTCCGGCCTGATGATCCCGTTCCCCACGCTGATGATTCCGCAGTTCACCATCTTCGCCAGCATCGGCTGGGTGGACACCCTGCTGCCGCTGATCGTGCCCGGGCTGTTCGGCAACATCATCATGATCTTCTTCCTGCGCCAGTTCCTGAACAGCGTGCCGGACTCCATCGTGGAGGCGGCAAGGATCGACGGCGCGTCCTACCTGCAGATCTTCTGGACCCTGATCATGCCCGCCATCCGCCCTGCCCTTGCGGCCCAGTTCATCCTCTGGTTCATGGCCATGTGGAACGACTACCTGGCACCGATCATCTACCTCAACTCGCCCGGAACGCAGACCCTGCAGCTGGTGATCGCCAACTTCAATGCCCAGTACGCCATCCAGACCGATTACCCCCTGATCATGGCGGCATCGTTCATCGCGCTGCTGCCCGTCCTGATCGTTTTCATCGTGTTCCAGCGCCAGATCATCGAATCAATCGCCCTCTCGGGATCCAAGGGCTGACCATGACGGGCAACAACCTCGCCGTTACACCGAACGAATTGCATCTGGGCTGGGCCGGCCGGGTGATGCAGTGGCTGGGTTTCGCCACCCGGCTGGTGCTGGTGAACATGCTGTTTGTGGCCGGGGCGCTGGCTGGACTGCTGGTTTTTGGACTGTTCCCCGCGGCCGTCGCGGCCACCACCATCCTGGCCAGGCTGCGTGCAGGGCTTGCCGGGGAGCATCTGGTGCGTGACTTCATCAGCGTGTACCGCTTCCAGTTTTGGCACGCCAACCGGGTGGGCAGCATATTCTGGCTGGCCGGCGTCGTACTTGGCCTTAACGTCCTCAGCGTGCTGGGACCGGAGGGCGCCGTGTTGCTGTCCTCGCCAGTCCACGCCGTCCTTCTTCTTGTGGCGGCGATGGCAGGCACTGCCACCTTCCTGGCGGCCGCGACGGCGGTGGCCATCTGCAGCCGCTACCGTGACTCGATAGTACGGACCTGGCGGACGGCCTTTGTGCTTCCGCTGGTGTCGCCCGTGATGAGCATTTCGCTGCTGCTGAGCCTGCTGGCATGCGCCGTCATCTTCTCCGGAACGACCGTCCTGCTGCCGCTGGCAGGGGCATCGGTTCCCCTGCTGCTTTCCGGATGGCTGGTGGAACGCCGGCTTTCCACCCTCCAACAGGGGCGCACCGTCCCCGCCTGACACGTTCAAGCCCTATCCACACGCTCTTGCCCAACCAGGTAGCGCCAACTGTCGTTTAGACAGCTCAAAACGACACTTGGAGCTACCCAGTTGGGCGGGGCTTTTACTACAACGTTATACAGAACAGGAAGAACCGTGACCATCACCTCCGCTGCTGCTGAACAGACCGACTTGGCTGTTGTGGCACCCACCGTCATCACCATCGACAGGTCCGCCGTCGTTGCCCCCGTCAGCCGGCGCATCTTCGGCTCCTTCGTGGAGCACCTGGGCAGGTGCGTCTACGACGGCATCTACGAGCCCGGGCACCCAACCGCCAACGAGGACGGATTCCGGCTGGACGTCATCGAGCTGGTCAAGGAACTCGGCTCCAGCACCATCCGCTACCCCGGCGGAAACTTCGTTTCCGGCTACCGCTGGGAGGACGGCGTGGGACCGCGGGACCAGCGGCCGGTCCGCCGCGACCTCGCCTGGCACTCGCTGGAATCGAACCAGGTTGGCCTGGACGAGTTCGCCCGCTGGTGTGAGCTCACCGGCTCCGAGCTGATGATGGCCGTGAACCTGGGCACCCGCGGCATCGACGCCGCCCTTGACCTGCTGGAGTATGCCAACCACCCCTCCGGCACCGCCCTCAGCGAGCAGCGCATCGCCAACGGAGCCAAGGATCCCTACAACATCCGGATGTGGTGCCTCGGCAACGAAATGGACGGCCCGTGGCAGATCGGCCACATGTCGGCAGACAGCTACGGCAGGCTCGCAGCCCGTACGGCGTCCGCCATGAAGACCGCGGACAAGGACCTGCAGCTGGTGGTGTGCGGCTCCTCGAGCTCCTCCATGCCCACATTCGGCGAATGGGAGCGGGTGGTCCTGGAGCACAGCTACGACTACGTGGACTACATTTCCTGCCACGCCTACTACCAGGAGCGCAATGGCGACCTGGGCTCCTACCTCGCATCCTCGCTGGACATGCAGTACTTCATCGAGACCGTGGTGGCCACCGCCGACCACGTCAAGCACAAGCTCAAGAGCAAAAAGACCATCCAGCTCTCCTTCGACGAGTGGAACATCTGGTACCTGGACGAGCACCAGGCCTCCGACGAGGTCAACGAGGAATGGACCCACGCCCCGCGCCAGCTGGAGGATGTCTACTCCGTGGCCGACGCCGTGGTGTTCGGCAACCTGCTCATCACCCTGCTGAAGAACCACGACCGCGTGGCTGCGGCCTCGCTGGCGCAGCTGGTGAACGTGATTGCGCCCATCATGACCGAGCCCGGCGGCGACTCCTGGCGGCAGACCACGTTCTTCCCGTTCTCCGTCACCTCGCGCCTGGCCCGTGGCGAGGTGCTCCGCCCGCGCATTGAGGCAGGGACGTACACGACGGCGGTCTATGGCGAAGCGCCGCTGGTGGACGCCGTGGCAACCGCCGACGCCGCCACCGGCCAGTCGGCGCTGTTCCTGGTGAACCGCAGCCAGACGGAGGCGATCGACGTCAGCATCAACGTTTCAGAGTTGAAAGCCACCGTGGTCACCGAGGCCGTCACCCTCCACGACGAGGACGTGTACGCCAAGAACACCCTCCAGGACCAGAACCGTGTGGGCCTGAAGCAGCTCAACGGTGCCGTCCTGGAGGAGGGCACGCTCACGGTGACGCTGCCGCCGGTGTCCTGGTCCGCCGTCGCGCTTGGCTGACGTGCGCTCCCGGAACGTTAGCCCTGCAGCCGGCCGCCTCCCGGGCCATTCTTCATCAGCGGTCCTTCACCTCAGGGCGGTGGGGCTGGCTGCGGCGCTGGCCGCCGTCGTCGTGGTCCTGTCCGCGTGTGCCGCCGTTCCCGGCGCCACAGCCAAACAGGAACCAACGGAAGCTGGGCTGACCGGGGATATTTTCACCCACGATCCTGCCCTGGTGAAGGGCGGGGAGGGTAAACCCTGGTTCATCTACTCCACCGGAAACGGCCAGGTGGCGGACGGAAACATCCAGATCAGGCGCTCCACCGATGGCAGGAACTGGGAATACGCCGGCGAGGTCTGGCAGCAGAAACCGGCCTGGCTTGCGGCGGCGGTTCCCGGTGTGGACAACCTCTGGGCGCCGGAGCTGTACCACCAAAACGGCACCTGGTACCTCTACTACTCCGCCTCCACCTTCGGCAAGAACCTGTCCGTGATTGCGCTGGCCACCAACACCACGCTTGACCCGGAGGACCCGGGCTATGAATGGGTGGACCGGGGGCAGGTGATGTCCTCGAAGGGGGAGCGGTTCAACGCCATTGATCCCGGCATTGCCGAGGACGCGGACGGCACGCCGTGGATGACCTTCGGTTCGTTCTGGACCGGGCTGCAGCTGGTGGAGCTCGAGTGGCCCAGCGGGCTGCCCGCGGCGGGTGCAGAGCCGGTGACAATAGCCGACCGGAAGGCGCCGCCGAATGCGATCGAGGCGCCCTACATCCTGCCGCACGACGGTGCCTTCTACCTCTTCTTCTCCCGCGATTTCTGCTGCCAGGGGCTGGAGAGCACCTACAACATTGCCGTCGGGAAATCGGACAGCATCAACGGCCCGTATGTGGATGCCGAGGGCAAGGCACTGCTCGACGGCGGCGGCACACCGCTGCTGGGCACCGACGGCGGGCGCGTGGGGCCGGGCGGCCAGTCCGTTTCCGGCGGCACGCTCGCATTCCACTACTACGCCGAGGAACTTGACGGCGCCTTCCGGCTGGGCCTGGCCGAGCTGGAGTGGAAGGACGGCTGGCCCACCGCCCGCTGGCAGTAACCACCCGAGTTTTTGTCCAGTTACGGCGACTTCCGGTCGGTTTAACTCGCCGTAGCTGGACAAAAACTCTGAGGGGGGCGTCAGCTCGCCGTTGATTCCCGCGGCACCACGCGGAAGGCAGCTTCGATCTGACGCGGCGCGCCGCCATCCGGGTTCTTAATCCGCTCCATGAGCATCCGGATGGCGGTCTCCGCAATCTCCACCCGCCCCGGGTCCACGGTGCTGAGCGTGGGGAGCGAATAGCGGGTTTCGTCCAGGTCATCGAAGCCGATCACGGCGACGTCGTCCGGCACACGGAAGCCCGCTTCCTGCAGGACCCGCATGGCGCCCTGCGCCAAGGTGTCGTTCAGCCCGAACACCGCGTCGAAGGATGCGCCGCGGTCCAGCAGATCGTGCATCGCCGCAGCGCCGTTGGAGCGATGCCAGTCCCGGACGTAGGCAACGAGCCCGTCGTCGTACGGGATGCCCCGGGCCTCAAGCGCCTCGCGGTAACCGCGGAGCCGCAGCCCGGCAGAACCAATGACTTCCCCCTGGTGGGCGCCCACCACGGCGATTCGCTTCCGGCCGATGTCCAGCAGGTGGTCGGTGGCTGCCCGCGCCGCGGTGACGTTCTGCATGGTGACGTGATCCGAGCCGCTGCCGAAGATGCGTTCACCCAGCAGGACAATCGGCACGTCGGCCTTAACCAGGTCGGCGTCTTCCTGGCCCATGGCGAGCGGGCTGAAAATCAGGCCGTCCGACATCTTGAGCCGCGGGCTGGACATCACTTCGAGTTCCCGCGCGCGGTCAGCGCCTGTCTGCTCGATCAGCACCACCAGGCCGTGCTTCGCGGCGGCTTCGATCACGGCATCGGCCAGCTCGGCGAAGTAGGGCAGGCTGAGCTGGGGGAGCGCCAGGGTGACGGCACCTGTCTGTCCGGAGCGCAGGCTGCGGGCGGTCAGGTTGGGGCGGTAGCCCAGCTCGGCGATGGCCTGCTCCACTTTGGCGCGGGTGGTGTCCCGGACATGCGGGTGGTTGTTGATGACGTTGGAGACCGTCTTGAAGGACACGCCGGCGACCCGGGCCACGTCGTGAAGAGTCGCTGCCATGGTGGATCTCCTTGCTAAGGTTCCCGGCCGTTTGGCCAGCTAGGAAAATATTACAACGTTGCATGTGCCGGACGGCAGCGGGAAGCCCTGCCGCACAGAGCCGCGCAGGGCTTCCCGGTGTTTAGCGCCGCTTCCGTTTAGACCGCTGTTCCTCTTGCCGCTCCGACCTGGCCCGCTCCGCGGAACGCTGGGATGTCCCTCCTCCCACCACCTTTTGGTGCCACTCGCGCTGGTACGCCCGGGTGGCTGCGGCATCCTTGCGGCGGGCAAGTGCTGCCAGTTCGCGCTGGAGTTTCAGGTAGTTGTTCCAGCGCCGGTCCTCGAGCGTGCCGTCGGCGAGGGCCTGCCGCACCGCACAGCCGGGCTCCCGCTCATGGGCGCAGTCCGAAAACCGGCAGAGGCCGGCCAGTTCGTCCACGTCGCCGAACATCTGCTCCATCCCGTCGTCGGCGTCGAAAAGCCCAAACCCGCGGACGCCGGGAGTGTCCATCAGGACGGTGCCGTCCGCCAGAGGCACCAGTTCACGGGAGGTGGTGGTGTGCTTGCCCCTGAAGTCACCGGAGCGGACGGCGCCAGTGTCCTGGACGTTGTGCCCCACCAGCGCGTTGATCAGGGTGGATTTGCCGGCACCGGAAGGCCCTAGGAGGACCAACGTGCTGCGCGCCGGCAGGCGGCCCAGCAGTTCATCGATTCCGTCCCCATGCTCGGCGGAGGTGGTGACCACCTCAACTCCCGCCGCCTGCAGGATGACCTGCCCGACGACGTCGTCCGCTATGTCCGCGAGGTCCGCTTTGGTGACGATCACCAAGGGAACGGCTCCCGAGTCCCACGCGGCAACCAGGGTGCGTTCGAGCCGGTTGTGCGTGAGCGGCCGGTCCACCGGCACCACCACGCCGATCACGTCCATGTTTGCGGCCAGCACCTGGGCGGCCGACGAGGCCTCGAAGGCGCGCTTTCGGCTGAGTTCCGAGCGCCGGGGAAGGATCGCGACTATCTGCCGGTCACCGGCACGGTTGGGTCCGATCCATACCCAGTCGCCCGTTACCGGCACGCCGGCATCCAGCGGGTAGGGCAGGTGCAGGAGTTCCGCGCCGACCGCCACCAGCACCATGCTGCGGTCCACCCGGACCACACGGCCAGGCTCGCAGGCCGTACTGCTGACCGGGGGCGGATTTTCGTCGAAGTGCCGTTCCACGGCGGGGTTATAGCCGTACAGGCTGGGCCCGTTGTGGCCGGAAGTGGGCCCGTTGTGGCCGGAAGTGGGTAAAGCAATGCTGTCCAGGCTGTTGCCTGAAGAATTTTTCAATGTGATACCTCGGGGAAAAGTCCCCTGGCACCGGCCAGTACCCGGGCTTTGCCCAAGGAGTGATGGCGTGCGCGGTCAGTGCCCTACGCGGTGCGGCTGGAGACGGGGGTGGTTAGGGTGATGGTTGCAAAGCGCCCGGGGCGCGCGGCAATGACAGTCATCAAAAACACCTCCGCTCTCTCGTGTGGTCCATCGAAGTGAATTACCGGACCGGTCCCAACTTTAGCCTCCACCTGAGGGTTCCGCCAGAGGCGGCGTTCCATGGACTCCATTCCAGGCGGGCGGCCGCTGTGAGCCCGCGAAAGCCTGAATGAACTGGTGACCTTAGCGACTGAATATGGGACGATGGTTATCTGCTCCAGCAGTGGCGGCAATCGGCGAGAACGATTCGAACGCCCGGCCGGGGGGCCGGCCTCAGCAACAAGGTACCCCTGATGGAAGATCCACGACTGACGGCCCGAAGGCTTATTGAGCAGGATGCGCGGTACCTCCGTGAGCTGTGGCTCAGCTACTGGTCCAACGGCGGCGAGGCACAACTGCTTGAGTTCGAGTCGTACCTTCACGGCGTGTACGAGCGCAGCGAATCGGACCTGAAGATTCTTTCCTGGGCGATACACGACGTTCAACCCTCGAGCAGGCCGCCACAGCGCCGCTACTGACCCATGATTAGCTGGGCGCATGGAACTGATTTTCGTGCGCTATCAGGCAAGTGCCCCCAACGCCCGTGGACGGTACCCGGGGATCTTCGCCTTGGCGAACGGTCTGGCAAGGGGCGGCAGGCTCAGCGGTGAGGACTGGGCTTCCTGGCGCGCCGCGAACGATCACTACGACGCCGCCTACACGGACCCTTCGACAGTTGACAGGTCCGTCTACGACCCCCACATCAACCCGTCGGCGCAGTCCTGGTTCAAGGGCAGCGCCGCACACCTGCTGGAAGGAGTGGCTTTTTACACGGATCTTCTGGGCCGGTATGACGTTGGCTGGCAGGTGCTCTATTCCGCCAACCCAGGAAAAATCCTGTACGAAGACGATGTGCAGGTAGTTGTTGCACCTTATGAAGGATGATGGACCATCACCGCGGAGGAAAAATGGACGAAGGCCGAATAACCCTGCTGCAGGTTGCCCAGCGGGCCACCGACCTCCAGCGTGCTGCCGGCTTCTACACAGACCTGCTGGGCCAACCTCCCACAGCACTCTTTGATCCTCCCGGCCTGCTGTTCTTTGACGTTGACGGTGTCAGGCTCCTGCTCGAAAAGGGCGCCCAGTCCGCGGTGCTTTACCTCCGGGTGGCTGATGTCAGGGCCGAGGTAGAGCGCCTTAAAGGCCTGGGAGTGGAGATCGTGTCCGAGCCGCATGTCATCTTCAGCCATGCCGACAGCACCCTGGGCCCGGCCGGAACCGATGAATGGCACGCGTTCATCCGTGACAGTGAAGGAAACACTCTGGGGCTGGTCAGCCAGTTAGCCCCCGACGGCGGCACGCTGGCCTGAGTGCTCAATGTCAGGTGTGGCAACGCCGCCAAATATCTGCAAAACGACGCTTCCCTTCTTGCGTCCCGTATCGACAAACCGATGGGCCTTCACGACGTCGGCCAGCGTATAGGTGCGCTCTATGACGGCCCGAAAACGCCCGGCTTCGGCCAGCTGGACGAGGTACTCGAGATCCTTGGCGGTGTACTGGACGTTGCCGGCGCTGACCAGCTTCCCGCTGATCCGGCTACGCCACGACGACCAGATGATTCCCTTCAGATCCGCGACCACCAGCAACAGCGAGCCGCCGGGCTTGACGGAAGCCGCCGCCCGCTCGAAGGGGGCGTTCCCCGCACAGTCCATCACGGCGTCGTACGTGGTGGCCTCTGCGGTGAAATCAACCGTGGCGTAATCAATCATCCGGTCCGCCCCGAGCGAGGTGACGAGTTCCCGCCCGGCGTCACTGCAGACAGCAGTGACATGCGCGCCGAGCTGTTTGGCGAGCTGCACCGCTGCCGCGCCCACAGCCCCGGACGCGCCGTTGACCAGGACAGTGTCACCCGGCTTTAGCCCCGCGCGGTTGAGGAAAACGAGGGCTGTCAGTCCTCCGAACACCAGGGTCACCGCCTCCTGGAACGTCATGTTGGACGGTTTGGCCGCAATGGCGGCTTCAGCAGGGAGGCATACGTACTCTGCGTGGCCGCCGAACCTGCTGCCCAGCATCGCGATCACCTCGGTCCCCGGCCTGACTGATGTCACCCCCGCGCCCACAGCCTCAACAACGCCGGCGACGTCCATGCCCAGGACGGCGCGGCGCGGTGTGAAGACGCCAAGGGCCAGCGCAGCAAGCAAACCCAGCCCGCGCGGGACGTCGCGGCTGCGCGCGCGGAGGTCGGCGGCACTCACCGTGCTCGCGTGGACTTTGATCAGCACTTCCCCCGGTCGCGGGGAGGGCGCAGGCACCTCTTTCACCGGGACCACGTCCGGCCCGCCAAAACGACTGTGAACGGCGGCCTTCATCGCGCAACCCGCCGCTGGATGACGCACTCGGCCACCGCCACGTTGATCACCCAGGCTGCCCCCATCAGCAGTGCCTTGGTCAGTTCGCTGGGCGGCCCCGCCAGGAGTATCCAGGGGCCGATCACCAGGGCCTGTGTCCCCGCCGCGACGCCGATGGCGTAGCCGCGCGTCATCCACATGCTGTGCCGCACGTAGTCACGGCGCCGGACAGCCACGACTCCCAGGATGAGGCTGACCAGCATTGCCGAGCCGAAAAGCAGCCGCAGCGGCACGTCCGTGTCGCCGTCGGGCAATGGGTAGAAGGCGGACATCCACAGGCCTGAGAGTGCGGCGAGCAGGCCGGCAGGTATAAGAATTCCTCCGGCCATGCGGTGCCAGCCCCGCCTGCCCCGAAGTGACGGGACGAACTGGAATGCCCCGAGGAGGCTGTAGACAGTGACGCTGACGATGTGGATCACCACGGGCACGGGCGAGGCGAAGAAGCGGGCGTTTTGCGGCGTGATGGCCGCCCCTCCAGTCAGCTCCGTGAGCCGTGCGGCCCCCGCGATGACCGGGATAAGGCTGAGGAGAATGAGTCCGGCGGGAACGGGCCATTGCGCCCGCATGCGTTTGGCGGGCGGAGCGGCTGTGACTGTCAGCGGAGTCATGGTTGTCCTTTAGGTTGGAGGTGTACGGTGTACACCCTGCTGGCAGCAACGGTAGGTGTACGCAGTACACTTGTCAAGGGAAACCCGGTAAGGAAAGGTGTGCCAGATGACTGAGCAGCTGGAAACGACGCGCCGCATTCCGCTGAACAGGGACCGTGTCCTGCAGGCCGCCGTCGTGCTGGCAGACGAAACCGGCATCAGCTCACTGAGCATGCGAAGGCTCGCCCAGGAACTCAGTGTGGTGCCTATGGCGCTCTACAAGCACGTAGCCAACAAGGACGAGCTGTTCAACGGAATGGTGGACGCCGTCATTGCCGAGATCGGAGCGCCTGCCCCGGCGGCAGACTGGAAAGCCGGGGTGCGGGCGCGGGTCCTCGCCGCGCGCCAGGCACTCCTGCGGCACCCCTGGGCTCGCCAGGTGGTCGAGTCCCGCACCACCAAGTCCCCTGCGGTGCTTGGGTATATGGACGATTTCATCGGGCTGTTCCTGGCCGGCGGATTCTCGGTTGACCTCACCCATCACGTGATGCACGCCCTGGGCAGCCGCATGTGGGGGTTCACGCAGGAGCTGTTCGACGACCAGGCGGGCCCCGCCACCGAAGGCGCAGCCGCCGAAAGCAATGCGAACGCCGCGGAACAAGCGGCGATGTTGCAGGAGATGGCCGCCCGGTATCCGAACATCCTGCAGGTGGCCATGGCTGCCGGGCATGAGGAGGATTCTGTGGTGGGGCGCGGCTGCGACGACCAGTTTGAATTCGAGTTTGCCCTTGATCTCCTGCTGGACGGGTTTGAGCGGCTGCATGCCCAAAGCTGGACATCGCGGCGGGCAACCCCTCCGGGTCCGGGGTAGGCGCCCCGGGCAATGTTCTCAACTGTTAATCTTCTGGCGTAGCCCCGGGTTGCCGCTTTGTCAGAGGATGATTCCATGGATGGAGACAGAAGGACAGGCAGGCGCCGAAAGCTGATGGCGATCGCGGCGGCAGTAGCGGTGGCCGGACTCGTTATTGGCTTGGTGGTGTTTAAACCCTGGCTCCTGTTTGTGGACGTCCGCGTGGACGAACAGCTCCCGGCGGTGGCGGCACCAGCCGTCACGGAACCCACCGCCACGGCCTCGTCTCCCGCAGCCTCTCCCCAGACTGCCTCTCCTTCAACCGCGCCGCCCCCTGCCCAGCCAACTCCAGCAGGCCCCGTGGAACTGGCAGTAGGCAAGCTGATCAGCCACGAACACGCCACCACCGGGACGGTCCGGCTTGTTCAGCAGCCGGACGGCTCACGGGTGCTGACCCTGGAGAACCTGGACACCTCCAATGGTCCTGATGTGCACGTGTGGCTTAGCGCTGCGGACGTGGTGGAGGGAACCGCAGGCTGGTACACGGCTGGATCGGCGGAACACTATGACCTCGGCCTGATCAAGGGAAACCAGGGCAACCAGGTCTACGCCATCCCTGCGGAGGTTGATCTGTCGAAATACAGGTCCATTGACCTCTGGTGTGTCCAATTCAGTGTTTCCTTTGGCGCGGCACAACTAATTCATAACTGAAATGCCGAATTACGGGCGCGTCGCAGGGGACCGGTGCAATACTGGGCGTGCAGCACCAAGCGACTGGGCGTGCGGCACTTCGCGTTCGGGGGGACATTCGGAAAATGGTTCTGGATACAGCGACGCTGAGGTTCGCCTTCGGGCTGATGGCGTTGGCGCTTGGGGTTTTGTTCTACTTCTCGGCGTACCGGACCACACGCTCCCCGTATAGCGGCTGGTGGTGCCTGGCCCTGGTGTTCTTTCTGACCGGCTCCGGCGCCTTCCTCCTCGACGGCACGGCGCACCAGTGGTGGGCCAACCCGCTGGGAAACGTGCTGCTGGTCCACGGCGGGGTGGCTGTCTGGGCGGGTGCCCGTTCGCTGCGGACAGTGCGGCCACCACGATGGGCTTTCACCGGGCTTCCCCTGATCACCCTGATCGCCTCCGCCCTGGACAATCCCGCCACTAATGTCTGGGCCGGCGGTCCCGTTTTCCTGGGCGCGATGGGGCTTTCGATCGGGCTGGGGTCCCGTGAGCTGTGGCGGCTGGAACCCGGGTACTCGCGGGCCCGGATCCCCATGGCGGCCGCGGCAGGTGCGGTCTCCGTCTTCTACTTTGGCCGGCTGCTGGCCTTCCTCCTCGACGGGCCTGGCGGGGACACCTTCGAAACGTTCTTTGGCTCTGGGGTCACCACGCTGGTCACCATGGTGATGCTGGTTGTGGTTTCCTTCAGCATGGCCGGGCTCAGCAGCGAGCAGCAGACCCGGGCGCTGCGAATGGTGGCCAGCAGGGATGACCTCACCGGCCTCCTCAACCGCAAAGCCTTCCTGGACCTGGCCTCAGAGCAGCTGGCGGAGACTGCCGTCACCAAGCCGTCCGGGGTCCTGATCCTTGCTGACCTGGACCACTTCAAAGCCGTCAACGATACCTACGGCCACGCCGCCGGGGACCTGGTCCTGCAGGCCTTTGCACTGGCATGCCAGGACACCATCCGCTCCACCGACCTGGCCGGACGATACGGCGGCGAGGAGTTTGTCCTCCTCATCCCCGGCGGAACAGCGGACCGCGCAGAAAGGGTGGCAGACGCGATCAGCCTTCGGTTGACCCAGGCGTCAAAGCCGGAGGGGCCGCAGATGCCCACCGTGAGTTACGGGATTGCCCTGTACGACGCCGATACCCCCGGCCTGGAGGCGCTGATCGCCGCCGCCGATACTGCCCTTTATGCGGCCAAGTCATCGGGACGGAACCGCACCGCCCGCAGCGACAGGGCGGGGTAGCCGGCAGTTCCGCCCGTGCCGCCCGTGCCAGAGGCATCCGTCCCACGAATACCTGCTATGCCAAAGGCGCTATTCCCCGATACCTCATGCCTTGCCACAGTGAAGGAAGTCACGTCCCGTGTCCAGCGACGCGGGCCCCTCCGTGACCATCATGAGGCGAAGGAAATTCAATGGAGAATATTCATCTCACGGGCACCGAGTCCCGTACTGCCGTATCAAGTACCGCCGTATCAAGCCCGGCCGGTCCGAGTACCGCCGCACCCAGCCCCTCCGCATCCCGCACCGCGGGGCGGCTCCACGCTGCCCTTCTGGTCGCCGGCAGTTGCATGCCGGTGCTGGGCGCGGTCCTGCTGGCCCCGGTGCTGCCCACCCTCAGCCAGGCCTTTGCCGGCACCCCCGGTGTCGCCATCCTGGTACCGCTGACCCTGACGCTGCCGGCCCTCTTTGTCGCCCTGTTCTCACCGTTGGCGGGATACGTCGCGGATCGGGTGGGACGCAAGCAGCTGCTGATCTTCGCCATGCTTGCCTACGCGCTTTTCGGGACGGCACCGCTGTGGCTTGAAACCCTGGAATCGATCGCGCTCTCCAGGGTGGGCGTCGGCATCGCCGAGGCTGCCATCATGACCTGCTGCACCACCCTTATCACCGACTACTACGCCGGGGAGCAGCGCAACAAGTACCTGGGGCTGCAGACCATGGTCAGCGCGCTCGCGGCCACCGCTTTCTTCGCCCTCGGAGGAGCCCTGGGCAGCATCAGCTGGCGCGCACCGTTCTGGCTCTACGCCGTCAGTGCGGTCATTGTCATTCCGATGATCTTCAAGCTCTGGGAACCGGCCAAGACCCAACGCACGACGGCGGCCAGGACTCCGGTGCCGTGGCGGCAGATCGGCGCACCCGCCGCCGTGACGCTGTTCGGCGGCATCGTCTTCTATGCACTCATCGTCCACCTGCCTTACGTCATCACGGGCCTGGGCGTGGCTGATGCCGCCCTGATCGGGCTCGCGGCGGCCATCGCTTCCCTCGCCACCGCGGCAGGGGCCATCTCCTTCCGCTTCCTGGCGAAACTGGGCACCCGCAGCCTGCTGGCGCTCGCCTTCGGACTCGCCGCCGTCGGACTTTCCATGGTTTCCCTGGCCGGCAGCGTGCCCCTTGCCATCGCCGGAGCCGTGGTGGCCAGTGCCGGAACCGGTGTGCTGCTGCCAACCCTCCTGACGTGGGCCGTCAGCGGCCTGGAACTGCGGCAGCGCGGGCGTGGCACAGGCATCTGGACCGGAACCCTGTTCGTGGGGCAGTTCCTGACGCCCATTGTCCTGGGAAGTGCCGCCACGGCCCTGGGCAACCTCAGCTTCGCCTTGGGGGCGCTGGGCATCGCCTGTGCTGTCGCCTTGCTGGCTGTGCTGGTCCGCGGACCGCGGATGGTGCCGGCCAGCCATTAGGAACGGTCCGGAGCCCTGGGTGGATAACCTATGGGTATGAAGAACCTGGACCTGAACCTGCTGCCGCAACTGCAGGTCCTGCTGGAACTGCGGAACGTGTCCAGGGCGGCGGAACGGCTTCAGCTCAGCCAGCCCGCCACCAGCGCGGCCATGGCCCGGCTGCGGCGGCACTTCGACGACGAACTCCTGGTCCGGAACGGCCGCACCTACGATCTCACGCCGTTCGCGCAGGCACTGGTCCCGCTGGTGGATGAAGCGATGCTTCACATCCGGCGGGCCACGCGCGTCCGCTCCGGTTTTGACGCCGCCACGAGCGAGCGGGAGTTCGTCATCGCGGCTTCGGATTATGCGTCAGCGCTGATGGTTGGCCCGCTGCGGGGAATCCTTCAGCAGGAGGCGCCCAACGTGGCCGTGGACTTTGTGCCCACCGCCGGCATCCAGGGCAAGCTGGCTGACTACTCCAGGCTGGATCTGCTGGTGGGGCCCACCGGTTACCACATGCAGGGCACCAGCAAACAGCTCTTCCGGGACAGTTTCGTAGCGGTCCTGGACGCCGGCAACCAGCTCCTTCAGCAGCCCCAGCTGACACTGGAGGACCTGACCCGGGTTCCCCACGCCGTCGGCTATTTCGGTGAGGGAATCAGTACCCCGGCGGACAGGCTTTTCGAATCACGCGGCCTCCAGCGCCGGGCTGCTGCGGTAGTGGCCGGCTTCCTGTCCCTGCCGCTGCTGGTGGAAGGGACGGACCTTGCGGCGCTGGTGCCGCGGATGCTGGCGGCACGTGCCCAGCGGGGTGCGAACATCGCGGTGCTGGAGTTTTCCGAAGAAGGTGAAGCGTCCCTCGTGGAGGCGATGTACTGGCACCCGTCCCAGACGGAGGATCCGGCGAGCATCTGGCTGCGTTCGGTGGTGCAGCGGGCATGTTCACGGCTGCAGGAACTTTTTCCTGCCACCGTTCACCCGGTCACGGTAACGGTGGGTCCTTCCGGCTAGCGGGCCGCAGGCAGAAAAACAGGCAGGCAAAAACCGGACGACAGGCAAGAACAGGCCAGGCAAAAAGCAGACCGGGGGCGCGGCTTTCGCCACGCCCCCGGCCTGTGATGGTGGACCTGGGCTAGCGTCCGATTCCTACCTCATACGTCCGTGACTGGGTGCCGTCCTCGCTGGTCACGGTGACCACGGCTTTCCGCGTCTGCTGGTCGGGCTGCTGGACCGCTACGGTGGCGTACGGGTCCGTCGCCGTTGCAGTCACCTGGGGCAGTGCGCCGCCCCATTCCACGCTGTACGTGCTGGTAGCCGGGTCGAAGCCGGGCACTGCCTGGCCGTCGACGGCGATCCCGGCGGCGGAGGCGTCAGAGGACTTGCCCGCCGACAGCGCCATCACCTGGATCTCGCTGACGGTCATGTGGGTGTTGGGTCGGGCCGTGAGTATGGCGCGGACCTCCTTCGTGTCCACGTTGGCCACGGGCACGGACACCACGGGCGCCGGGCTGCCGCCGGGCACGGAGACCGCCGGGCCGGCGTTCACCCAACTCCCGCTGGCTGTCCTGGTCTGGACCTGGACGGTCTGCGCATAACTGTCCGTGGACCCGTCGCGGTAGAAGTGCACCTTGAGTTCCTTGACCGTCCTGGTGGCCGGAAGGGCCACCGTCAGGGTGTCGGCAACGTTCTTGCTGCTGGACTTCCAGTTGGACCACGCCTTGTCCGTCAGGTTGCCGTTGCGGAGGCCGGCGGTTCCGTAGCCCGGCTCCGTGAAGGTGGCGCTGATGGAGGCGCCGTCGTCGTCGGCCGCATTGTCAACAGCGGCCTCCGTGACCTGGACGCGGACAGTTGCCGGAAGGGTGGTGCCGTCCCCGGCATCAGCGGCGCCGTTAACCGTCAGGATCCCCGCCGCAGCGGCAGGCCCGACGGCGTCCCACGCCACCGCGCGTTCGACTGTTCCGCCGTGTTCGGCCACCGCTGTGATGGTGGACGGGAGAACGGGTGTGCCGCCCACGTAGGTCTTGGCACGGGCAGGAAGCGTGGAAACCAGGGTGTCCACGGTGACGCTGGCGCGGACTTCGTGCACGGCGCCCAGTGCGTCCGTCACGGTTCCCTTGACCGCCACTGTTGTCCCCGGAGTCTTCCAGAGGCTGTCCGGAGGCATTTTCCACGTCACTGCAAGCTCGCCGCGGGCACCGCCCGGGTAGAGCGGAGTGGCGGTTGCCGGAAGCTGCGGAACGGATCCCGGGACGGTGAAGATGTTGATCTCCTGGAAGCCCTGGATGGTTTCATCCACAATGGTCCAGCGCTGGTTGTCGGCGGAGTTGGCCATCCACGTGGTGACTGCTGATCCCTCGGCGGTGGCGTTTCCGCCCACCTCCAGGAGCCTGCCCCTTGCAGCGTTCACCAGGGTGTAGGTGCCGTCGCCGGTGGTGGACAGGATCCACTGCGCGTTCTCGGCCGGAATCTCGGCTGCGTCCACAAGCGTCACCGCGTTCTCCACCGATGCCAGTTCCCGCGTGCCGTCTGCAGTTCCCACGGCATAGCGGGCCTGGTTGCTGTTTTCGCCGCTGAGCAGCCGGATGGTCCACAGCTGCTCTGCGGCAGCGCCCGAGCGGATGACGGCGGACGTTCCGTTAGGGGCAACGGCGATGGACTTGCCGCTTTGCACACCCTGGAGCCGGTAGACGTGGCCTGCCTGGACCAGGGATGCGTCCTTGGACACGCCCTGGACGCCGTCAATGATGAACGTAGTGACGGATTCCTTGGGCACTGTCAGGGTGGCTGTGGCGTTGCGTCCGACGGCGATGGGCTGGCCCTTGACCAATGCCCCGTTGACGTCGCTGACCACCGGCGTGACTGTCGCGTTGCCCTGGATCGCTCCGAAACCTGACAGGTCCAGGACCACCGGGTGCTCCTGAGCGCTGTCGTTCACGTGGACCACGGTTGCGCCGGTGTCGGAAACGGCGGCAGCGCTCTTCGGATCATTGACCTTCACCAGGCGGTCGCCGGGCTCGATGAACTGGGTGAAGTTCCGGGCGGTGTTGTACTTGGTGTTGGTGTAAATGGGGCAGGTTTCCAGCGTGTCCTCGGCGGTGCAGTCAAAGGGGAGCTGGATTTCGCCCCAGTTGGACCCGGCTTCGCTCTCCCCGCCGGGCTTCATGTTGTTGTAGTCCTCCACCGGCTGCCAGAACACCCAGGCCTTGGGCTCGAGCTCGCGCAGGTCATCCACCATCTGCTTGGCCAGGCCCAGGCCGGGCTGCATGCTGACGAAGTTCTGCCCGGACATCCAGGCGCCGCCCACTTCGCTCATCCAGAGGGGTTTGCCCTCGCCCTTGGCGATGTCGCGGGCCGAGGTGCGCTGGCCGGTGCCGTAGGTGTGGACGTTGAGCTGGTCAACCAGTGCCCGGCTCTCCTCGGAGTAGCTGTTCCAGTTGTTGGTGAAGATGGACGGGTTGGTCTCATCCATGGCGGAGATGACAGCGTCGGTGTCAGCTTCGGCGAGCTGGCCAGCGAGGGACTTCAGGACTTTCTGCTGCAGTTCGGGCCCAATGTGGGCTCCCTCCTGCCGGCCTCCCACAGGCTCACCGTCGGCCCCGAGCTTGGTGCCCCAGTAGGGTGTGTTGGGTTCGTTGAAGGGGTCCAGGGTATCGATCTTGATGCCGTGGGCGTCCTCGAGCTCTTCAACAACGCGCAGGAGATAGGTGTTGAATTCGTCGATGCTTTCGGTGCGCAGCTGGTCCTCTGAGGAGTTGAAGCCGCCGGACACGTAGCCGCTGACGGTCTGGAACCAGGGCGGGGAGTTGCTGAAGGCTTCCCATTTGGTGACGTCGGCCTTGATACGGTCGATCCACCAGCGCTGGGTCTGGTCCGCGTCCAGGTTCCAGTGTTCCGGGTTCTCCGGGTCCCACCAGTCCTTGTCCGTCCGGGTGGTTCCTTCCGGTGCCTTCCACCATCCCTCGACGGCGCCGCCGGCCCGAAGGTAGTCCTTGACGTCCGGCGCGTTCCCGCCGCCGATGTTGTACCTGGCAATGTTCAGGTTCAGGCCTTCATCGCCGAACACCATCTCGGCAAGCCGTTCCCGCACCTCATCCGGGTAGTCACCGGTGGCGTTGGCGAACCAGACCAGGCTGGTTCCCCAACCCTCAAAAGGGTCACCCTGATAAGAGGGATCCGGCTTCACCGTCACCGCGCCGGCCGGGACCGGCTCCGTAACTGCGGGGCCAAGCGCGGGGACGGCCATCGCAGGGCCGGCCAGGAGGCCGGCAGCCATGACAGCCGTTGTTGCCCCGACGGCGGTGGAGGCCCAGAGGCGTCTGCATCGATTCGTCATTGAATGCCTTTCTGTAGGTTCGCCTTTTCGGCGGGAAATTTGAGCGGGAAATCTGAGCGCGAAATCCGTAGCTATTCCTTGACGGTTATTCCTTCACGCCTATTCCTTGACGGTGAAACCTTGCTCGGTGCCGTACTTGGCGGATGCCTTCTGCCAATCGGCCAGGCCGTCCACCAGCTTGGTGTCAGAGACGTAGGCCTGGCCGACGGTGTCGTTGAAGATGCTGTTGGCGTACACCTGGAAGGGCAGGTAGGACCAGCCCTGGACCACGTTCTGGGCTGACTCGGCGAAGATCTTGTTGGCCTGCTGACCGCCGAAGTATGCGAATTCAGCGTTCAGGAACTCGGGGGAGGAGATTTCCTTGGCGGTGGCGGGGAAGGAACCGCCGTCGATGCGGGTCTTGACGCCGTCCTCGACGTTGGAGTACTTCAGGAAGCCGTACGCGAGGGCGGCCTGGCTGCTGGCGGCGGGGATGGCAAGTGAGCTTCCGCCGTTTTCCGAGCTGCTCTTGCCGCCTTCCTTCCACTGGGGAAGGGGCGCCACGCTCCACTTGCCTGCGCCTTCGGCGACACCGGAGGAGAGGTTGCCCGGCATCCATGCCCCGGTGGACAGGGTGGCGATGGTGCCGTTGCCCAGTCCCTTGTACCACTCATCGCTCCAGGAACTGATGGGCGCAAGGAGGTCCTCGTCGATGAGCTTTTGCCAGGTCTCGGCGAACTTCTTTGACCCGTCGTCGGAGAAATTAACGGTTACGTCGTTGCCGCTGACCTTGTACGGCTTTCCGCCGGCCTGCCAGATCATGCTGGTGGTGAAGCCTGCGTCGCCGGTGTCGTTGGCAATGTAGGCGTTCGGATCGGCCTTCTTCAGTGCGCGGCCGGCTTCCAGGAACTCGTCCCAGGTTGTGGGTACTTCGATGCCGTGCTTGGCGAACAGTTCCTTGTTGTAGAATATGGCCATGGGGCCGGAGTCCATGGGCAGGCCGTAGACCCCGCCTGCCGCCTGGACCGAGGCCCACGGTCCCGGCGTGAACGCGTCCTTGAGGTCCGAGGCGCCAAACTGGCCAAGATCGGTGACGGATTTGGCCAGCGAGAATTGCGGCAATGCGTAGTACTCCACCTGGGCAACATCGGGAACTCCGGAACCGGCCGAGATCGCGTTCTGCAGGGCCGTGTACTGATCATTGCCGGTGCCGGCGTTGACCAGTTCCACGTCCACGTTGGGGTATTTCGCTTCGAAGCCTTCCACGACCTTCTTCAGCGTTGGCTCCCACGCCCACACGGTCAGCTTTCCGCCCTTTTGAAGGGCTTCTTCGACGGCGTTGCTGGACACCGTCTGCTGGGCGGCGGGGGCGGCGGCGCCGCAACCGCTCAGGCCGAGGGCGAGTGCGGCGGCAACTCCCACGGCCGAGCTCTGCAGCAGGCCGCGCCGGGTCAGGGTTTTGTTCATGGTTTTCCTTCTGATTGCCTCGTTGATGCGGGGTGGGGGAGTGGGTGGTTATTCTTTGACGCTTCCGGCCGCCAGGCCTGATTGCCAGTACCGCTGCAGGAGCAGGAACGCGGCGATGAGGGGCAGGATGGTGAGCATTGATCCGGTGATGACCAGGTTGAAGATGGCCTCGCCGCCGGCGGTGGCCGCCTGGGCGTTCCAGGCGTTCAGCCCCAGGGTGAGCGGGTACCAGTCCGGGTTCTTGAGCATGATCAGTGGCAGGAAATAGTTGTTCCAGGTGGCCACCATGGTGAAGAGGAGCACTGTGACGATGCCCGGCGTCAGCAGCGGCAGGCAGACCTGGAAGAACGTCCGGGCCTCGCTGGCTCCGTCAATGCGGGCTGACTCGAGAATCTCGGTGGGGATCGCCTCGGAGGCGAAGGTCCACATGAGGTACAGGCCGAAGGGCGAGATGAGTGAGGGGATGATGACAGCCCACGGTGTGTTGGTCAGGCCCATCTGGCTGAACATCAGGAAGGTGGGCACCGCCAGGGCCGTGCCGGGAACGGCCACCGCGCCGATCACCACGGCAAAGACCCCCTTCTTTCCCGGAAAGTCGAACTTGGCCAGGGCGTAGCCGCCAAGGACCGCCAGGAAGGTGGCACCCCCGGCGCCGAGCACGACGTACAGCACCGTGTTGCCCAGCCAGCGGAGGAAGATGCCGCCGTCGTAGGTGAACGTCCGGGTGATGTTGTCCCACAGGACAAAATCACCGGCGAACCACAGTCCAAAGGAGCTGAAGAGCCCTTCCTGGGTTTTGGTGGCGTTGATCAGCAGCCACACCAGCGGCGCCAGGCTGTACAGAAGGACCACCCCGGTCACAAGGGTGAGCATGACGCTGCGGCGGGACCGGCGCTTGGAGGTGACCCGTTGGGGGCGCAGCCTGGCAGGCGTGGTGCGCCTTTGACCGGCAGGGGCAGCGGTTGGGGTGGCGGGGCGGGAGGCAGTGGGGACGCTCATGGGTTAGCGTTCCTTTCGCATGCCGCGGGCCTGGACTGCGAAGGCGATAGCCATCGTGAGCAGGCCCATGATGATCGCCACCGTGGCGGAGTAGTTGTATTGCTGGCCTGAGAAGGAGAGGGAGTAGGCGTACAGGTTTGGCGTGAAGAACGTTGAGATGGTGTTCGGTGAAAGGCTCTTCAGAATGCTCGGTTCATTGAATAGCTGGAAGCTCCCGATGACCGAGAAAATGGTTGCCACCACGATCGCACCGCGAATGGCCGGGATTTTGATGGCCGAAATGACCCTCAGTTGCCCGGCCCCGTCAATCTCTGCCGCCTCGTACAGGGACTTGGGGATGACCGTCAGCGCGGAGTAGAAGATGAGCATGTTGTAGCCGATGAATTCCCAGGTCACGATGTTCCCGATCGAGACCAGGACCAGTTCGGCGGAGAGGGGGCTGGGCAACTGCAGCCCGAAGGCCTGGTTGATGTTCCCCACCAGTCCGAAGCGGGGACCGTACATAAATCCCCACATCAGGGCGGCCACCACGGCAGGCACTGCATACGGCAGGAAGATGGAGATGCGGAAAAATGCCTTGCCGTACAGCCGGCCGCTGTCCAGCGCGAGGGCAACCAGCAGGGCGATAAAGAGCATCACCGGAACCTGGACCGCCAGGAACATGGAGACCCGGCCCAAGGCCGACCAGAACTGCGGATCGGACAGTGCCCGGGTGTAGTTGTTCAGGCCAACGAAGGTGGTTCCGCCAATGAGCTGGGTGCGGAAGACACTGAGGTAGATCGAGTAGGCAATCGGTGCGAGGAACACCAGGGCGAAGACTGCCATGAACGGGCCGATAAACCACCACCCTGCCCAGGAGCGCCGGCGGGGTTTCCGCTGGACGGCAGCGGTAGCAGCAGGGGCTGCTATCGGCGGGGACACCATTGTCATGAAAAAGTCCTTTGTGGCCTGGAAACACGGGGAAACCAACGATGGTTACGCTAACATCAGGTGCGATAAGGGCTGTTGTTTACGTAAACATGATTGCTAAGATGTTGGCATGTCCTCACAGCCGGGTCAACCCCCCATCCAGGAAGCAGTTGCCTCCCTGGCCCGTCGGCGCGTCTCCATGGCCGACGTCGCCAAGCTTGCAGGGGTCTCCTCCCAGACCGTTTCGCGGGTCTCCAACGGCAGCCCCGATGTGGTGCCCGGGACCCGGCAGCAGGTTATTGCGGCAATGGACCAGCTGGGCTACCGGCCCAACAGTGCGGCCAGGGCATTGAAGCGCGGAAGCTTCCGAACCATCGGCGTCATTCTCTTTTCGCTGTCGTCCTTCGGGAACGTCCGGACGCTAGAGGCCATTGCCCTGCATGCCGCCAGGGAGGACTTTGCCATCACGCTCATTCCGGTCACGGCGCCCACCCAGGCCGGCGTGCAGGGAGCGTTTTCCAGGATGGGCGAGCTGGCCGTGGACGCGGTCATCGCCATCATGGAAGTCCAGCTCCTGGATGCCGCCACAGTGACAGTGCCGCCGGGAGTGAAGGTTGTGGTGGTGGATTCGAACGCCGGTTCCGACTACAGCGTGGTCGACACGGACCAGGCGGACGGCGCCAGGCAGGCTGTGGAGCACCTTCTTGGGCTGGGCCACCAAACGGTGTGGCATGTGGCGGGGCCGGAGAAATCCTTCGCCAGCGAGCGGCGGCAGGAGGCGTGGCGGAACACGCTGCTTGCCCGGGGCAGGACGGTGCCGCCCACCGTGCGTGGAGACTGGTCGGCCGGGTCAGGCTATGAAGCCGGCTTGTGGCTTGCAGAGCAGGAGGGGTGCACTGCCGTCTTCACCGCCAACGACCACATGGCCCTGGGTGTGCTCCGCGCCTTCCGCGAAAAGGGCATTTCCGTTCCCGGGGACATCAGTCTTGTAGGTTTCGACGACGTACCTGAGGCGTCCTCGTACACCCCGCCACTCACCACGGTCCACCAGGATTTCACGGAGGTGGGCCACCGCTGCGTGGACAACGTCCTCCATCAGATCCGCAGCAATACGGCTGATCCCGGGATGGTCCTGGTGCCCACGCGCCTGATCATCCGCGAGAGCACGGCGCCGCCACGCCTTCCCTGACCTGCGGCTATGCCGCCGTGTTTCCGCGCCCGGTGGCCTGCTGCGGCTGGAGGCATTCCGGATATGCCGCCGAAAGAGTAGAGTGATCGGCACCCCTCGTGTAGCAGGACGCGAGGAAGCGTTCGAAGCTCCGCCGGGATACTTCGCCGGGATGGCGGGCGGTACACCCGACGGTGGACACCTAGAGAACTTAAGACTGAGCCGGGGGCAGGTCACAAAACCTGGGGGCAGGCCGGCCACGACGTGAATGCGGGAAGCGTGATGCTGACAGCACCTGGACGACACGAGCACAACCTCCGGCAATCCGGGCCGGCGCCGGCAGCGCCATCGTTACCCCACTGCCGTCACTGCGGCACTGATGCCCATGTGAAAATTACGGGCTATGTGCCCGCTTCCTACGCCTTGGACAGGGAAAGTCTGTTGCCGCCTGTGGTCAGTTATGACTGCGGACGTTGCGGCTCGCACTACGCCCACAGGGCGCCGGAAGACTGGGCGCCGCCCGGTTGGGAATGGTACGCCTAAGCGCTTCCTGTCAGAGGCTTCCTGTCAGCGTGGGACGCCAGGCTGCCCGTTGTGACCGTGCGCGCGCAATTTGCCGGTGCCTGGGTGCCGTCAGGCGGGGGCCAAGGCCCGGACGGAGTTCCGTTCCACGGTGGGGCAGTAAATTTTCGCGGGGCCGCCGGACTGTGGTTCGTCAAGGCCCAGCAGCACTCTCACACCGGCTGCGCCCAGTTCGTAGTGCGGGAGGGAGACGGTGGAAAGTGGGGGCCGGAGGTGGGCGGCGATGACTTCCTGGTTGTCGAACCCCACCACTGCAATATCGTCCGGGATGGAGAGCCCATGCTCGCGGAGCCCGTCGTACAGTCCCATCGCCATTCGGTCGTTATAGCAATACACCGCTGTGACGCCGAGTTTGAGGAGTGCCTCGGTGGCCCCGAACCCGCCTTCCTGGTCCGGATAGGCTTCAAGGACCAGGCCGTCGTCGAAGACGATGCCTTCAGCCTCCAAGGCTTCCCTGTAGCCCTGGAGCCGTCCGTCCTTCGCCGGGGCGGGGATGGTGGCGTTGATGAAGGCGATCCGGCGGTGCCCATGCCTGAGCAGGATCTCCGTGGCCGAACGGCCGCCCTGGATTTCGTCCGGGACCACCGCCCGGGCGCCCGGTTCCTCGGCAAAGCAGTTGACGAGGACGAAATCCGATTCCCGGAGGGAGTCCGGGACGTCCGTGGCACGGTGGAACCAGGTGGAGTAGAGGATGCCTCGGACCTTGTATTCGAGCATCATGGCGATGGCGTCGGTTTCAAGCTCCCGGTTGCCTTCGGTGTTGGCGATGAGAAGGGCGAAACCATGTTTCCAGGCTTCGTCCTGGGCGCCGTGGATGATCTGGCCCGCGAACGGGGTGGTGGCGATGGCGTCGGCGACGAGGCCGATGAACCTGGAACTGCCGCTGACTAGGGTTTGGGCCATGGCGTTGGGCCGGTAGCCGAGGTCCCGGATCGCGTCATGTACCCGTTTGCGGGTCTCATCGGAGATCCGGGCGGCCTTTTTCTTGTTCACCACCAGGGAAACAGTGGCTGTGGAAACGCCTGCGGCTTCGGCTACCTGACGCAGGGTAACCGGCTGGGCGCGGCGGGCCTGCTTCAAGGGGGCAGCCGCCGACGGCGTACCCGAACTGTTCTCCTGCGAATCCATCTGCCCTCCTTCAGGAGTATATCGGCCGGTCATCCCTTGTTCGCCCCGCTTTCCAGGCCCTGGATCATTGCCTTGTTGAGCACGAGGAAGACCAGGAGGAGGGGGGTGATGGTGACGCAGACGGCGGCGAACGTGGCTGTCCAGTCTGTTTTACCCATCGCGCCGATGTAGTTCTGCAGGCCCAGCGGAATGGTCTTCAGTTCCTCGGAGAGGACAAAGGTGTTGGCGAAGATGAAGTCGTTCCAGATGAAGATGCTGTTGACCAAGACAACCGTCACAACGGTATTGACCGAAAGGGGGAGGGTGATGAGTCCGAAGATGCGGTAGGGCCCGGCACCGTCCAGCGACGCTGCCTCGTACGTTTCCCGGGGGATGTACTCAAAGAAAGAGGAAAAGAGGTAGATGGACATCGGCAGGGCGAAGCCGGCCAGGGGGATGATCATCGACGGGTAGGTGTCGAGCAGGTTGATGCTGGAGTAGTCGATGAACAGCGGGACGAGTGCGATCTGCACGGGAACGATGATGCCGATCAGGAAAAGGCTCCGGACAAACTTGCTGAAGCGGAAGCCGAGAACCTGCAGGGCATACGCGGCCATCATTCCCAGGAGCACAATCAGCACGTTGGCGCCCATGGTGACAATGAAGCTGTTGAGGATGTTCATTCCGAGGTTGCCGGTCTCGAAGGCGCGGGCGTAGTTCTCGAAAGTGATCGCCTTGGGGAGCGCGAACGGGTCGCCGGTGGCGAAGTCGTGTTCGGTGCGGAGGCTGGTGATGAAAAGCCAGGCCAGGGGGTAGACCTGCACGATGACGATGAGGGCGATGATTACCCTCGACAGGGTGCCGTGGAGGGTGGCCGGTTTCCGTCTGCGGAGCGGCGGCCGGCTCTCCGGCAGTGCTGTAACAGGCCGGGTGACTGGGGCTGCTGGCGCGGTCATGCGTCCGCCTTTCGCTTGAGCATGAAGAGGATCAGTCCGACGGCGACCAGGCATTCGACGACGATGAAGACGGCGATGGTGCTGGCGTATCCGAAGTCAGTGCTGGTGAATGCGGTCTTGTACATGTACGTGGTCAGCAGCTCCGAGGACTGCCCTGGGCCGCCGTTCGTCATCAGGTACGGGATGTCGAAGCCGCGCAGGCCGTAGGTGGTTGCCATGATCGTGGTGGTGATCCAGACGGGCATGATGTGCGGGAAGCGGATCTTGGTGAACAGCTGCCACCGTGATGCGCCGTCGAGCCTGGCGGCTTCCTCCAATTCCTTCGGGACGGACAGCAGCGCCGCGTAAATGATGAGCATGTAAAGGCCCGTGAACCGCCAGCCTTCCGGGGCGGAAACGGCGGCGAGGACCGTATTGATGTCCGAAAGCCACGGGCGTTCAAGGGCGCCGAGCCCGATCCAGTGCAGGAGCTGGTTGAGCAGGCCCACCGGTTCGATTGAGTAGATCCGCACGAACAGGAACGCGATGGCCACCGTGGAGATAACAGCAGGCAGGAGGTAGAGGGTTTTGATGAGCTCGCGGCCCCTGCTCATGGAGGTCAGGAGGCTGGCGACGAGCAGTGCGCCGCCGAGCTGCAGAACCAGGCAGATGGCCAGATAGCCGAGGGCATTGAAGAACGAGCGCCAGAAGATGTCGTCCGCTGTGAGCATCCGCACGTAGTTGGCGAGCCCCACGAACTCCATATCGCTGATGCCGTTCCAGGAGAAGAAGCTCAGGAACAGCGACTGCATGATGGGGAACAGCACTGCGACGCCGTAAAGCAGCAAGGGAGGGAGCAGGAAGACCAGGACGGAGAGTCGTGACCTGTTGGGAAGCATGGCTGGGCCTTTCGGGTGGGGGCCGGAGCCCCCACCGCTGTCATTACTTGAAGAACTTCGGGGCGTTCTGCGCGACGGCGTTATCCATCGTGCTGGTGAACTGTTCGGGCGTGATGTTGCCCTGGACCAGGAGCACAAGCTCCTGCTGCAGCCTGCCGTTAGTGGTGGGATCGAGCTGGGTATCCCACGGCATCGCCTGCTCGTCCCCGAGGTCGTTGGCCTTCTCCAGAGCCTTCTTGTACAGGGGAGTTGCGTTGGCCGGAACTATCGTCTCCACGTTCGTTGTGGGGGACAGTGCGCCGGTGGCAGCGTATTCGGACGGGTATTTTGTCAGGGCGAACTTCAGGAAGTCGCTCACCAGCGGGTCATAGGTCTTGGCATTGACGGCCATACCGATACCGGACGGAGAGACGAATTCGTTGGCGGCGGTGACTGATCCTTCAGTGGTGGGGAGGGTGAAGAAGTCGATGTCATCCCGCACTGCCGGGTTCAGCCTGTCAGTTGCCAGGCTGGGCAGTTCCCAGGTGCCGATGTTGTACATGGCTGCCTGCCCGGAGGTGAACTGGTTCTGTGCGTCGGAGTAGCCCTGTGAGGAGAATCCATCCTGGAAGCACTTGGCCTTGCCGAGCGATGCCAGCCATTGGACGGTCTTTTGGCCTGCGGGGTCGGAGAACTTCGCTTCGCCCTTCTTGAGCTTCTGGATGAAATCGGGGCCGGCTGCGCGGAACGGCTGGTACGCGACGTACCGCTCCAGGGGCCATTGGTCCTGGCCGTCGATGGCGATCGGCGTGATGCCGGCGTTGCGCAGGGCGGTGCACATGGCGGGGATGTCGTCGAGGGATTTCGGGGTGGACACCCCTGCCTTCTGCAGCAGGGCCTTGTTGTACCAGATAAATTCCAGCTCGAACTGGAACGGAATCATGTGCAGGGATCCGTCGTCGAACCGCTGGTAGTCCAGCGCGCTGGGCCGGTAGTCGTCATACACGTCCAGGGACTTGAGCAGCTTTTCGGCGTCGACCATCTTTCCCTGTTTGGCCAGCTGCTGGGCGAACGGTGTGGCGTCGGTGTCGAAAAGCTCGGGGAGCTTGTTCGCGGCCGCCAGGGTTTCAAGCTTCTGGATGTAGGAGGGCCTGTCCGGGGTGGTGATCAGGTTGAGCGAGAAGCCCGGGTGGTCCTTGGCGTAGTCGTCCGCGAGCTTCTTCATGATGTTGATGACCGCCCCGTCCGCCGGCCGGGACAGCAGCCACGAAATTTCGCGGGGCTTGACCTCCCCGGTGGGACTGACGTTGGAAGGATCAGTGGTTCCTCCGCTGCCGCATCCGGCGAGGGCGAGTGCTGCGGCCGTCGCTACGGCCGCCGTTCGGAATAACTTCTTCATGGGACAATCTCCTTTGATTTAAATCGAAATGGTGTGCGTGTTTAGTTGTTTGTGCGTTGGCGGACTTGAAGTTCCGTAAGGGTTGCTGACCCTTCCCCGGTGAAGACGCCGATCCGCCCTGCTGCCAGGTCGTAGATCCTGGTGCTGAGAGCCACCTGCCGATCCAGAACGGCAACGCACAGGTCCCCGTCCACAACGACTTCGAGCGTGTGCTGCCCGGGAGCAAGATCGCAGGGGCGTTCCAGTTCGATGGCGAACGGAACGTCCCCGGAGACGTGCCATTGGGCGTCACCGGTAACTTTCCGCGGCCAACGGTCGAACACCATGCGGCCGCGCTTGGGTTCCAGGCGCAGGACGTAGGATTTGTCCCCGTCCTGGCTGGAGCGAAGCAACAACCCGCATTCTGTGGTGTTGGGTTCGATGTCCAGGACTGCCTTGGCATAGAACTGGCCGGGCAGTTCTTCGTCAGAGACGACGGCGGTGTACGAGTCCGGGACGTGCAGTCGCACCGGCAGCCGGTTAGTCAGGGATACCGGGACGTCCTCCCAGAAGCTGTCGACGAGTTCGTCGGCGAAAGCGAACCCCAGGGTTCCGTCCGGGTTTTGCCGGGCTTCCAGGACGGACATCGTGCCGGCCCACTGCCAGGGGCCGTCGTCGTTGTTGCCTTCCTTGCTGGCGATCCATCCAAAAAAGAACCGGCGTCCGTCACGTTCGGCGGTCTTGGAGGCGTAGAAGGCGCGCCCGTCCACGCTGTCCAGGTCCGGTACGCTCCATGGGCCGTCGGGGCTCTTGGCCATGCGGTACCGGGTGGTGAATGATTCTGAGAACTCCGAGTAGACCATGTACCACCAGTCGCCCCAGGAGAAAACGTCCGGGCATTCATGGGTGATGTAGCGGCGCGGATCCCAGAACGGTTCAGTGTGCTGCCACGTCACCAGGTCGTTGGAGACGCAATGGGCTATGACACCTCGCCGGCGTTCCGGTCCTGCGGAGTGCCGCGCCGCCAGCAGCATCCTCCATTGCCCTGAGCTCTCGTCCCGGAAGACGAAAGGATCCCGCCAGTCGCCGGACTCGTAGCCTTCCGGGGCGCCGAAGGTGAGTTCCGGGTGCTTCACCCAGGTCTGCATCCCGTCGATACTCGTGGCGTGCATGACCAGCTGAAGAGGGGCTCCGTCCGGTCCGAGGTTGTGAGGGTTTTGACCCGTGTAGAACAAGTGGTGGCTACCGGTTTCGTCGACGACGACGCTTCCTGTGTAGGCGTTGAAATCCAGGTCGGCTTCGCCTCCGTGTTGGAGCGCAACACCATGGTTCTCAAACTGCGTGAGGTCCTTGGTGGTCACCAGGTGCCATGAGGTTCCCGGCTTCGGGTCTGCGCGTACCTCATGAAGGTAGAAGAGCCAGAACTCTCCGTCCTTCTGGAACGGGATAAGATCTCCAACCCATCCATCGGAGGGCTGAAAGAAGACTGAGTGTTTCATCGGCGCTGATGTCCATTCTGCTAAAGCGTTTTACCAAGATCAATGTAAGGGTCCCTTGTGCGCTTGGTCAAGCGTTTTAGCAAAATTCGGTTTGTTCTTTCGTTGGTCATATGCCGGGGGCGATTCCTCTCGTGGCCCGTTCCGCCGTCGCGACGCTGTTGTTGCTTTGGTGAAGGGCGCGACGACGGCGCCTCCGGGCCCCTGGGCAGAGAGCGCTGGCGCTCGCCATCGCCCTGGCGGGATGCGCCACCATGGCTTTTCCCCATAGTCTGGCCAGGTGGATACAAAGACCGTGAAAAACGGCGAACAGGTTGACAGACAGTCGCGCATTCTCGAAGCGGCGCTGGACCTGCTGTCGCGCCACGGCATTTCAGGAGTGAATATGCGGGCGGTGGCCCGCGAAGCGGGCGTGGCGCTCGGGCTGGTGAACTACTACTACGAAGACAAGATGAGCCTGATCCGTGCGGCCCTGCACCGGATAGACCAGCATGACCTGATGCTGGTCACGCCCGATCCGGACTCGCCCCCGGACGAACAGCTGAAGAAGGCCCTCCAGCGCGTTGCAGGCCCGGAATTGCTGACCACACAATATCTGTCCCTTCGGCTCCACCTCTGGGCGCTGGCACAAGCCCATGAAGACTTCGCCTCCATCAATGCGGCGGCGTTCGAGCGCTATCTCCAAGGGCTCGCCACGCTGATCGGAAATGCCAGGCCCGAGCTTTCCAATGACGAATGCAGGGAGCGGGCGGCTGACATCGTCGTCGTGCAAAACGGGATGTGGCTTACGGCGCTCCTTGGTGTTGACAAGGAATCCATCCGGCGGAGCATCGCCCGCACCGAAGAGATCGCCTTCGCCGCCTAGCGCTTGCTGGAACACTTCTCCACGCCACCTTCTGGCGGCCAAACACAGATGCCAAGTACCACCACCACGCCGATACCGGCATCGAAAACGTCGGCGCCTGGCTCAAACACCGCCTCAGCAAGTGGACCCGGCCCGAGGGCGGTTTCTACCGCTCCCGCAGCCAGAAGCAGGCAGCCGCAAAGGCCCAGCGCGTGGCCGAACGGCGGGCCGCACAGGAACGCCGTGACCGGGAACGCGCCGAACGTGGCCAGTACACACTTCCAGCAGGAGGCTGGCGATCACTGCGCTACCAGGACCACGCCGCGCAAAGCGGGGTTTGCCGAGCACGATAGAACCGGTTGCGGGGTTCAGTCCTGTTCGTCAGGCGAAAGAACTTCAATGCTGCGGTCGTTGCCCGCCTGTATTGTCACGACGACGCCACTTGACCAGTCCGCCATTCCGGCCTCGACTTCGGACTTCAGCGCGCTGAGGCGCTCATCGTCGGGCGCATACTCTTTGGTCGTCGAGAAGTCGATTCGGCACCATGGCCTCATCCCGCCGTCGCCCCAAGTGCTGTTTATGGATGGCGCGGACCCGATGGACTTCTCGATGACCGGAGAGAGCTCGTTCGCAAGATCATCGCAGTCGCCGGATGCGAAGTAGTCGCCCACACAGCCAGCCAGCAGTGGGGTCAGCAACAGAAGCAGCCCACCGGACGCGAACGCGCGTTTCATGCTCCGACCATAACAGTCACGGCTCCTACCGAAAGAGATCCAGGACGCGCGGGCGCCCACCCTCACGGTGCCCAGCAGCTGTTCGTGATCTCGGTAGTGACACGGGACGGCGAAGTACTCTCAGCCGAAGATGCTGTGGAGTCGCCCGTGGGTGCTCTACCGGTTCTCGGCCCGGTTGCTTCTGACTTGCGATACTCCCGTCAGCCTCATTCCACATCAGCAAGGCACGATGGCTGATGAGGGCGGACCGGAGGGAGGTGTAGGTCTCATGACTGCCTGGGGCATCACGTTTCCTCTCACCCGGAAGATAGGTCTTTTGCTCGTCAGCCCTGATGAACTCATTGGGCACGTGGCCGGAGACGAAGTTGCGACCGGCCGCTTTGATCTCGCCCAAGCTCCGTCGACAGCAGCAGCCAATTTGTTCAATGACGCCACGATCAGGAACGCCCGCCAATGGATCTTCCACCACCCGGACGACTCGCACCTTGTGCCGGACGACCTGCCCGAGCCGAGAAATAGGGAAATGGAAGTGATCGGCGGACCCGTGGAGTTCTCGGGAAAACCACTCTTCGGGTCACTCCCGCCAGAGTAACCCTGCCATGAACGGAATCGGCGGTTCCGAGCATAAGACCTTCAGGCAGCGACACGCCGTGTGACTTTCGGCGGTAGATGGCGGCTTTTTTACGCCGCTATTTGTCGTATGGCGCTGCCCGCAAGGGGATCCTTCAACGGGCAGGCTCTGAGATTATTCTGCGTGTTGGTGGTGACGCGCAAGACAAGGCCATCGCACCAGTAGCGTATGGATCATGAGTGACCTTCTGACCAAATACGCCCTTGAGCGACTCGACGTTGCCTTGCAACTTGCTCGAGTTCCTACCGCTTGGGAGCTGCTGAACCCTGGCATACCTAAAAGCCAGGTCAGGGAGGCCGTGTCCTTACATGGCCTCCCCAATAGCCCGGAGCTCGAAACGTTGTATGAATGGCACGACGGTACGGGTTCCGGTTCTGGGGCAGCACTCTTGGGAGACCTGTGGCTCATACCCGGGTTTTATCTGCTCTCATTGGATGAAGCCATCACAAACTATGCCGCCTTTAGAAAGGACCAGCGCTGGAACCAGAACTGGTTTCCAGTGTTCGCAGACGGGGGTGGGGACTTCTACGTAATCGACTTCGCCAACGCTCCCGCTCGCGTTGTCCGTCATTTCCGTCTTGAGGAGGTGGAACACCCTGTCGAGTACGGATCTCTCGCAGCAATGATTGACACGTTCGCTGCAGCCTTTGCATCGGGGGCGATCTTTGTCGATGAAACCGGGTACGTTGGCGTGAACGACGAGGCTTTCAATGCCATCGCTGCCCGGATGAATCCGGACATTCCTTGGTGGACTGATTCGGTGTGATTTCGCTAATATCACCGGGATCCTGGCATTGGACCGCCCCGAGGATCGATCACCGTACTCTTGGTGCCCATTAGCCGAACCTCTACTAGGACGGTTATTCAGGTACACAATTGAAGGTAAGGGCTGACGAAGCACGGTGATGAAGGAGGGCCCGATGAGATTCCCCTTCCAGTTTCTGTTCTTGGCCTTCTCAATCGCCATGACCTACACATACATAATCCTCAGCGAGAATGCTGACACATTGGACCGGCGGGCCCTGTCCGGGGCGATCGGAGCCGGCATGGCCGTCGTCGTCGTAGGGTTAGTGATCTTCTGGATGCTGGGTATCTTACGATAGGCCCGAGTCCCCGCCCGCCGTTGGACCCTTCCGGGCGCTCACCACCCAACCAAACACAGCGAAAAATTTACCGCCCGCAAGCCGAACCTCTACCGGGCGGGCCGAGTTCTGCTCTGGGCGCGGCTTTACAAGGAGGTCGACTTCAATTCACCTTAGTGAAAATTGGTCTGTTGCAGGTGTGTAGCGAAGGACCGGCGCGCCACTCGAACCTTCGTCTCTAATCACGACATCTCGACCAAGCGTGGTTCCGAGCTTTCTCATCAAGTGGGCCAGGCCGTCCACTTTGGCCTGGTTGACTAGTTCCCGGAGGTCGATGTCGAAAAACACGGCGTGCGGCCCGGGGAAAAAGTTGACGCGTACGCCGTCGACGGGCCAAACGGCAAAACTCTCAAGTTCAGCGAGACCGTGTCTATTGGGCGGGAGCGGTGAATGGCCATCACTGGTTGACAGCTCCCAGCCGCTGCGGTGCAGCATCGCAAACACATCATCCCAGTCGTGTTCTGTACTTCCGAGTACCTCGCCATCAGGGAGCACGCCGGGGTCGTCCCCGAAGGCCTCACGGAAGCGCGCCCAATCAAAATCCGATGTCATGGCACAATCATGGCGCAGGTCGTTCAGAGGTCGTTAGCTCGCTGCGTCGGGACACGTGATAGCCGTGCCCGTAAGCCGGTCGATCACCGCATCCTTGGTGGCCCGGTAGCCGAACCTTGAGCGGACGCTTTTCTTCGACTGAAGGGGCCCCTTGGGAATCACGTCAGGAGACCGCCGAGGGCGGGACCGCGTGGCGAACCGAGCACCTGGCGCAAGCCAGTCACGAGCACATCTAGGGATGCCGCTTCCAGCTCGAGCTGGAGCTCGAGCGTCGAGTCGGTGAGCCCGAGCTCCGTCAATCGATCCGCAGGAAAGGTCAAGCGAAGGCGTTGCCCAGAAACACTCGCCGAAGCCAAGCATCCGTAGGCCGTAGCTCCGGTGGGCAGTACCAGGCAATAGGTATCAAGACCAAGCCGGCGATCCTGGTCGTCCGGGTCGAGCGGCCTCTGGATTTCCAATTGCCAGGTAGGCATATCGGCTCGATTGGCAAGCACGACCGCCTCGTAGCCCAGGTCTTCTTCGATCACGTGCTGCGCGACGCGAGCGACGATACCGGGGTTGTGGTCAATGTGGTCCAGCACGCCAAATCCCTTCAGGCCATCAGAAGAAAACGAATACATCAGTGCGATCCACACTAAGCCCGAGGTGTGAATCGCAGCGGTAGTCGTTGTTATGTCACCTCCGATAAATGCCCCCACTGGGCACGTAAGCCCATCCCCTTGCGGGCTACCCATGCGCCAAATAGCGCTGTGAAAACGTCGCCGATTACTGCCGAAAGTGTCCGTTTCAGGAGTCGTTTGCACTGGATCCCGCGTAAGTACAAAACGAGTGCAGTGGACTGTTGACTTAGGTTTGTCAGTCCCGTGCACCGCCCTGATTCTTAGTTTTCCCGAGCCCGTATCGGACGTCAAAGCCAGCGGACGGCGTGCCCCTCCATTCCGATCAGGTCAAGGCCATCGGTGGTTTCTACGCCATGGGCAAACCGTACCAAGATAGCGCCACCCTGCATGCGCTCGAACTCAGCTTGTATCCACAGTTCAAGCGGGAACGTCGACGCCGCCGTGATGTTGGCTCTGGTGAGGACAGGGACCTTCTCAACGATCCGATGAGTCCGACCCTCCGCGTCGACAAGGTCGACCTCGATCCATCCCGGGAAGTCGTCGTCTGCCCATCGCACCGCAGTAGCCCGAACGATCACATGCGTCATATCGCGATTGTTTCACTGGATCCAGTGGAGGGTGAGCAAGTCAGAGTACAGATGACAGGCCGCCGTGCCAATCCATTGCGGGGGAGGGGGCTTCCGAGCCAGGGTGAGATCAGGTCCTGGGGTGCCCGTAAGCCGGTCCTCGACCGGCCGCCGTTCAGACAAATTCAGCGTGCGTCAAAATCCCGGCATTCCTGAGTTCTCAGATTCCCGTAAGACCCGCCCGCAAAACTGCCCGGTCAGGGGGCCCTAAACGCTACACTCGCGCTTGCTGGAACACTTTTCCGCTGACACCGAAAGCGTCCGCCCTGGCGTCGCCGTGCCCTGGCCTTTCCATGACTTACTGCCCGTCACAATTAGCCCCCGCTGGGGCCTTTGGGCGTCCAGTTCACCCCGCTGTGTTTCATCGCCGTTAAATCTTGAACACTTGTTCAGTCAAACTATTGAACACTTGTTCAAGGTGCACTAGTCTGCATGAGTATGACCTACACCACACCACGTGGCCGCAGTTTCAACAGCATGGCCGGCGGCCCCGGCAGCGCAGCCGGTCCCCGGCAACGCACCCGGCACACCCAGATCAGCATCGGCCTATTGCCGGTAACGGTGCGCATCAAGTAACGCAGGAATTTCAAGGCTTTTCCGGGGCTCGGCGATGTACCGCCAGCCCCCGCATGAAGGACCATCAGCCCCAGCGGCTGTTCTGCACCAGGTAGAAGGAGAGTTTTCAGCATGACAAAAACCCATTACGACTACGTCATCGTCGGCGGCGGAAGCGCGGGTTCCGTGCTCGCCAACCGGCTGAGCGAAGGAGGCCAGAGCAGCGTCCTGGTTCTCGAGGCCGGACGCAGCGACTACCCCTGGGACCTTTTCATCCAGATGCCCGCCGCGCTGACGTTCCCCAGCGGCAACCCGCTGTACGACTGGCGCTACCAGTCCGATCCTGAACCGTACATGGGCGGCCGCCGCGTGGCCCACGCCCGCGGCAAGGTCCTGGGCGGTTCCAGCTCCATCAACGGCATGATCTTCCAGCGCGGCAACCCCCTCGACTACGAGCGGTGGGGCGCTGACGCCGGCATGGACACGTGGGACTTCGCCCACTGCCTGCCCTACTTCAACAAAATGGAAAACGCCCTGGCAGCGGACCCTGACGACGAACTCCGCGGGCACGACGGCCCGCTGGTCCTGGAACGCGGTCCGGCCACCAACCCGCTCTTCCAGGCGTTCTTCAAGGCCGCCCAGGAAGCCGGCTACCCCCTGACCGACGACGTCAATGGTTACCGCCAGGAGGGCTTTGCTGCCTTTGACCGCAACGTCCACAAGGGCCAGCGCCTCTCAGCCTCCAGGGCGCACATCCGCCCCAACGCAGGCCGCCAGAACCTCACCGTGCTGACCAGGGCGATGGTCACCAAGGTCAACTTCAAGGGCACCGTTGCCACCGGCGTCACCTACCGCCGCAACGGCCAGACCCACGTGGTCAACGCCGGCGAGGTCATCCTGTCCGGCGGCGCCATCAACACCCCACAGTTGCTGCAGCTGTCCGGTGTGGGCGAAGCCGGGCACCTGAACTCCCTGGGCATCAATCCCGTGGTCAACCTCCCCGGCGTCGGCGAGAACCTCCAGGACCACCTGGAGGTCTACATCCAGCACGCCTGCACCCAGCCGGTGTCCATGCAGCCAAACCTGGACCTGTGGCGCTACCCCCTGATCGGCCTGCAGTGGCTGCTGGGACGCAAGGGCCCAGCGGCCACCAACCACTTCGAAGGCGGCGGGTTCGTGCGCTCCAACGACGACGTGGCCTACCCCAACCTGATGTTCCACTTCCTGCCCGTGGCGGTGCGCTACGACGGCCAGAAGGCGGACGCCAAGCACGGCTACCAGGTGCACATCGGCCCCATGTACTCCGATGCCCGCGGCACCCTGAAGATCAAGTCCACCGACCCCACCGTCCACCCGTCCATGATCTTCAACTACCTCTCCACGGAGCAGGACCGCCGCGAATGGGTGGAAGCCGTCCACGTGGCCCGCGACATCCTGGGCCAATCCGCCATGATGCCCTTCAGCGGCGGGGAGCTCTCACCCGGACAAAGCGTCAGGACCGACGCGGAAATCCTGGACTGGGTGGCCAAGGACGCCGAAACCGCCCTGCACCCCTCCTGCACCGCCAAGATGGGCCCGGAGTCCGATCCGATGGCCGTGGTGAACCCGCTCGACATGTCCGTCCATGGCACCCAGGGCCTCCGCGTTGTGGATGCCTCGGCCATGCCGTACGTAACCAACGGCAACATCTACGCGCCCGTCATGATGCTCGCCGAGAAGGCCGCCGACCTGATCGCCGGGAAGGCACCGCTGGCCCCCCAGCACGCCGAGTTCTACCGCCACGGGATCTCTCCCCTTGAAAAGGACGGCACAGAGCGTAATGGCGCCGGTACTGCAACTGCACCTGCCCGTAAGGCAAGGGCCTAGGCATGATTGATGGACTGGAGAAGGAGAAACAATGACCGCCACCGTTGAGCAAATCCACCACGTCGGGAAAGGCCAGGAGGCCATTAAGGGCCTGTACTTTGACGGCGCCTGGCAACAGACATCCGACGGCGGGACAACAGTTGTGCGCTGCCCGGCGGACGGGCGCGAGGTGGCAGTTGTCGCCTCGTCAACCGTCGAGGACGCGGAGCGGGCGATCGCCAGTGCCCGGGCAGCGTTCGACGGCGGCGCGTGGCGCCGGCTGACGGACATCGAACGCGGCGAGGTCCTGCTTCGCATCGCCGGGCTGCTTGAGCGGGACAAGGCGGCTTATGCCCGGGCCGAGGCGCTGGACACCGGCAAGCGCCTCGTTGAGGCGGAATACGACATTGACGACATTGCCGCGTGCTTCCGTTACTACGGCAAGATAGCGGGCCTGGATGCGGGCAGGGTCATCGACACGGGCCGGGCGAACGCCATCAGCCGCGTGGTTTACGAACCGCTTGGCGTCTGTTCCCTCATCGCACCATGGAACTACCCGCTACTCCAGGCGGCCTGGAAAGTGGCACCGGCACTCGTCGCGGGAAATTCCTTCGTGCTCAAGCCCAGTGAGCTCACGCCGTCCACCTCCATCCTGCTCATGGAAACGCTGGCAGAGGCCGGGGTTCCCGCCGGCGTCGCAAACCTGGTCACGGGACGCGGATCGAGGGTGGGTCCTCTCTTGAGTTCGGACCCGCGTGTGGATCTCGTCTCCCTGACCGGAAGCCTGGCCACGGGCCAGACCATCATGGCGGCCGCCGCGGAGACCGTGAAGCGCGTCGCCTTCGAGCTCGGCGGAAAGAACCCCAACGTCGTCTTCGCTGACGCCGACTGGGACTCCGCCATCGACAATGCCCTGACAGCTGTGTTCCTGCACTCCGGCCAGGTCTGCTCGGCAGGGGCGCGACTGGTGGTCGAGGAGACCATCGCGGAGCGCTTCGTTGCCGAAGTGGTGGAACGGGCGAAAAACATCCGGATGGGCGGGCCGTTTGATCCCGATGCAGAAACGGGTCCGCTCATTTCCGCCAAGCACCGCGAGCAGGTCCACGCCTATGTCCAGGCCGGCATCGCGGAGGGCGCTGAGCTTCTGTGCGGCGGCTACATCCCCGACGACGGGACGCTCGCGGACGGATTCTTCTACCCGCCCACCGTGCTGGGCAACTGCCGCTCGGGTATGAGCGTGCTGCGGGAGGAGTCATTCGGCCCGGTGCTGACCGTTGAGACATTCCGGACCGAAGCCGAAGCCGTTGCCATCGCCAACGACACGGAGTACGGCCTGGCGGGGGCGGTGTGGACTTCGGACGCGTCAAAAGCGCAGCGTGTTGCGGGCGCCCTCCGGCACGGAACAGTATGGATCAATGACTACCACCCGTACGTCCCGCAGGCGGAGTGGGGCGGTTTCGGCAAGTCCGGCATTGGCCGTGAACTTGGCAGCGCGGGCCTCAATGAATACCGCGAGGCAAAACATATCTGGCAGAACATCCAGCCCGCACCCAGCGGCTGGTTCGGCTCATCTTCGGACGGAACGGGGGCGGGTCCGGCCGAATAAGCAACGGCAATGGGGGAACGGCCGGGTGCTGCCCAGCGCGGTGCCCGGCCCTGATATAAACCCGCGTCCAATGGCGGCCGCGGGTCATCACCATCGTGCTTTTCTCACTTAGGAGCTCGGATGTTAGAACCCACAAAGCGTGCAGACGCAAGCGGCATGGACGAATTCGGCTATGCCCAGACACTGGACCGCAGCATCGGCAAGTTCGCCAGCTTCGCGGCAGGAGTCAGCTACATCTCCATCCTCACCGGCGTATTCCAACTCTTCTACTTTGGCTTTTCCATGGCCGGCCCCGCCTATGCGTGGTCCTGGCCCCTCGTTTTCGCCGGCCAGCTGATGGTGGCGCTATGTTTCGCTGAGCTGGCCGGCCGCTACCCGGTAGCCGGCTCGGTGTACAACTGGGCCAAGCGGCTCTCGTCGGGGACATTCGCCTGGCTGGCCGGCTGGCTGCTGCTCATTTCCTCGATCGTGGCGCTGGGAGCCGTGGCCCTTGCACTGCAGCTCACCCTGCCCCAGATCTGGTCCGGTTTCCAGATCATCGGCGACGGCACCGGCACCTACGATTTCGCCCTCAACGGCGTGCTGCTCGCCAGCATCATGATCTCCATCTCCACCCTCATCAACGCCTTCGGCGTGAAGCTGATGACCCGAATCAACAGCATCGGCGTCTTCGTGGAGCTCGCTGCCGCCGCGCTCCTCATCCTGGCCCTTGCCTGGCATGTGGTGCGGGGACCGGAAGTCCTTTTCAGCACCGAAGGCTACGGCATGGACCACGACCTTGGCTTCTTCGGGGTGTTCCTCATCGGCGCCATGGCCTCCGGCTACGTGATGTATGGCTTCGACACCGCCAGTTCCCTCGGCGAGGAGACGAAGGACCCGAAGAAGACTGCCCCCAAGGCCATCCTCCGTGCAATCACGGCGTCCTTCATCCTCGGCGGCCTGATTCTCCTTGGCGGACTCCTGGCCGCCCCCGACCTCAACGACCCCAAGCTGGGCGCTGCCGACGGCGGCCTGCAGTACATCGTGCTCTCCGTGTTGGGAGGCCCCTTCGGGAAGGCGTTCCTGGTGTGCATCGTCGTGGCCGTTATCGTCTGTACCCTGGCCGTTCACGCCGCCGCCATCCGCATGATGTTCGCCATGGCCAGGGACAACAACCTGCCCTTCAGCCGCCAGCTCAGCAAGGTGCATCCCGAGCGGAAGACGCCCACGGTGGCGGCCATCGTCATCGGAATCATCGCCATCATTCCGCTGATCGTCAACGTCTCCCAGCCAGCGATCTTCACCATCCTTTCCAGCATCAGCATTGTCCTGATCTACCTGTCCTACCTGCTGGTTACCGTTCCACTGCTCCGCAAGCGGTTCCAGAAGAAGTGGCCTCTGGCGGACGACAGCACGGAGCCGGGCTTCAGCCTGGGCAAGTGGGGGCTGCCCGTGAACATCGTGGCGGTGCTGTGGGGCGGCGCCATGACGCTGAACCTGATCTGGCCACGCCCGGAAATCTACAACTCGGTGCCCCCGTTCGAGTGGTACCTGCAGTGGGGCGGCGTCCTGTTCGTCGGCGCCGTCACCGGAGGCGGCGCGCTCCTTTACCGGTTGAAGATCAGGCACCAGACGGGTGTGCTCGCCGCCCACGCGGCACCCGCCCCGGCAGACCCCTCCCAGGGCTCCGCCGCCACAGGATCCACGGTTGCCCCCGAACTGGCACTGGCCCCTGTCCATGCCATGTCGGCACAGTCCTCTTCGGAAACGGACGTCTCTTCGGACACGAACGCCTCTTACAAGGATGGAGAGCTTCCTGACGCGCTGGCAGTCCAGGGTGCAACGTCAGGGAAAGGTCCGGGGTCGTAGTTTGGCCGCCTTTGAGGACTGAGCACGACGGCGGGGCGGCGCCGCCCCGCACGAGCATCCCTTCACCAAGGTCCGGTGAAGGGATGCTCGTCCGGCGTCGGAGATCATTACGGCATGGCCACCGGGCTCGGTCGCGCTGATGCCGGCCTCGCGTTGAACCGAGGACTGTGATTGAGGCAGTGCTATAAATGGGCCGCACTTCGTTCAGCCGTGCTGCCGGTTTCGAAGCCGGCGATTTCGATCATTTTGGTTCGTTCGTTGGGGAGGTCGTTGGGGTGGTGGAAGACGAGGATGGATTGGTTGGGGGAGGGATGGAAGAACATCCCGTGCCCACCGTCTTCGGCCCACAAGGGTTCGGGGTCGTGGTCCCAGGGACCTTCGATGGTGCCATTCTTTGACCGGGCCAGGCCCATGGCGTAGCCATCTTTTCCGTGGCTGGACCACAGCATCACTAATTCCCCGCTGCTGGTTCGCTGAAGAAAGGGCCCGTCAGTGACGTAGTTGGGGGTTTCCGGGGATCCCTCAGGGAGGGGAGTGCTCCAGGCAGCTTCGGAGGCGTTGAAAAGGAAGAACGGCAGGCCGATTGCTGTCTTCAGGTCCGGAGAGAGGCGCTGGGCGTAGATGGCGCCGTCGTTGATCTGGAGCCATTCGTGGCAGAAAACCATCCATGGCCGGTCCGCTGTGTCGATGTAAAGGGTTCCGTCCAGGCATGCCCAGTCTGCGGGAGTGACAGGCCCGTCGCTCCAAGGCAGGTACGGCCCGGTTGGTTCGTCGGCCTTTAGTACCTGGGTGCCGCGGTGGCCGTGGTCATCAGCGAAGGTGGCGAACATGAAGAAGCTGCTGTTGTATTCGTAGACCTCCGGGGCCCAGAACTGTGTGGTGCCCCAGAAGTCCAGGGGCGGGAGGAACGCGGAGATGGGCCCGTCCCAATCTTCCATGTCAGAGCTGGTGTAGCAGTCAAAGCCGGTTCCGGGGCCGGTCCAGGGCTGATCGTCCGTGGTTCCAAACAGGTAATAGGTGGACCGGCTCGGCAGGTGCAGGATGAACGGGTCTCGGATGCGGATGTTGCTGAGCTGCTGCGTCATGCGTGCTGTGTCTCTCGTGTGGAAGGGCAGGTGTGAGTGCGCGGCCAGGAAATGAGGGGTCCTGGCCGCGCACTGCAGGGGTGGTTAGCCGATGCGCGTCAGCCGCAGGTCATCGCAGGCGCCGGCACTGGATCCGTTGTTCTTGTAGCAGTAGATGCTGGCGCTCGTGACGTTCGTTCCGGCGGTGAAGCGCACGCTGGCGGGGGCGAACGCTGACCCGCCTACACGCTGGTACGTTTCGGCTGAGCCCATGTCCTTGACGCCGAGGGCAATCTCTTCCCCCGGTGCTGCGCGCAGGAAACCGGACAGCACGTAGCTGGCGCCCGGGACCAGGCCGGTGATGCTCTGGTTGGCACCGCTGTTGGCGGCTCCGGTCAGCAGGCCGTAGGTTCCGGTGTTGGCCGCTGAGGTTGCCGCGGCTGCGCCGCCTCCGCTGAGTGTCCAGGGGGCCAGGGACCCGCTTTCGAATCCTGGGTTGTTGGCCAGGTTCGCGGGGGAGGAGATTGCCTGGACTGCGAAGTTGTCGCAGTGTCCTGCTCCGCTGCCGGTGTTCTTGTAGCAGTAGATTGTTGCGCTGGTGTTGGAAGTACCTGTGGTGAAGTACGCCGTCTGCTGCGCCCACGCGGTTGAAGTGGTGCGGACGTAGGTTTCGGCTCCACCAAAGTCCTTGACCCCGAGTGCGATCTGGTCTCCGGCCGTTGCAACCTTCAGGGAGGCAGTGAGCATGTAGGTGGTGTTCGGGCTCAGCCCGTTGATGGCCTGCTGGATGCCGCTGTTGGTTGGGCCCGTCTGCACCGAGGTGGTTCCTGCCGCTGGTGATGTCCCGGTGGCCTGGGACGTGGTGCCATTGCCAGAGGTTGTCCAGGAGGACAGGGTTCCGGTTTCAAAGCCGGGGTTCGAGACCAGCGTCCCGGTGCTTTCGAAGGCGCCGACGGTGGGCTTGGAGGGGAGGGGTGTTCCGGTAAAGTCCCTGCCGCCATTGTTCGCGATTGTCACTCCGGCGTTGATGGCCGGGGAGGAGGGCCGGATCTTGAACGAGGCGGACCCCGAGGAGGCCTGGGCTGCGGTGGGCAGCGGCCCGGAAAGCTGCGGGTCCAGGATGATCGTTCCGGAGTTCGCCGGTTCGGTGGAATGCCGGTTCCCGTACATGAAGTTGTTGGCGTAGGTGGAGCCGCTTGTTTGGACGTAACCGCCGGTGCCGAAGTTTTCCACCAGGTTGTTCCGGAAAAGGAAAGACCCGGAGGCGTTCACGCCGCTGCGGCTGCCCACCACGTAGGTACCCCTGTTGGAGGGAATGAAGATGGTGTTGTTGTAGATGTCCGGCTGGGCGGTGCTGCTTCCGGATCTGTTCGCGATCGAGCCAGCGAAGTGGATGACGTCCCGTGGCCCGTTCCATGCAGGCTGCAGGGGACAGCCGGTGGTGTTGGCGTCGTCTTCACTGACGTTGTAGCGGACCACGGTGCCGTCGGAGGGGACCCGGGAGGTGGGCTCGTTGGAGACGCTGATCGGCGGCATGATGAGGATGAAGCCGCCGCGGTTGTTGCGGCCGTAGTTGTACTGGACGGTGGTGTTGTGGTTGCCCCAGTCCACGTCGAAAGCCTGACCGTCGGCTTCGTTGACGTTGCACACCACGCTGTTGCCCTGGACAAGGGTGTCGTTGGACCCGGCCATCCAGATCCCGGCCGAGGCGCCGTTGCAGTACTGGCCGCTGGGCGGGCAGGCGTTGATGGACTTCGCGCCACCAAAGGCTGTGTCGTTGCCTTCGATCAGGGCTCCCTGGCCTTTGACGACCAGGATGTCGTCGCCGCCGGAGTAGCGGATGGTGTTGCGCTGGATTTTCACCCCAGTACTCAGGCCCGTGCCTACCCCGTCATGATCCGGGGTGACGGCGACGGCGATACGGTCAACGTTCTCGAAGGTGTTGTCGCTGACCTGGATGTCGTTCCAGGTCGAAACGGTGCTGGTGTGGTTCGTTTGGATGCCGACGCCGGCGTTGGTGGAGTACCAGCCGCCGGACCAGCCGCTGATGTTGCGGATGGTCATGCCGCTGATCTTGAGGTGGTTGAGCGTGGTACCTGAAGAATTGATGGCGAGGATCCCGGAACGGTAGTCGGGGCTGCTGGCCTGGTTGCGCAGTTCAAGGCCGCTGATTTCCCACTGCTGGACGTTCTGCAGCAGAATCACGGCACCGGTTGCTCCGGCGGCGTCGAGGATGGGTTTTGCCCCCGTGCCGTAGCTGCCCAGGAGGATGGGGTTGCCGCTGGCGCCGGACCCTTTCGCGGTGAGTTGGCCGGTGCAGGAGGTACCGGCCCGGACGTTGATCCTGTCGCCCGCCCCGAAGGTCACGGCGTTCACGGAGCTCAGGGCGTTCCATGGGGACGCCTGCGTTCCTGAACCGTTTGTTGATGCCGAGCAGTCAAGGTAGTAGCTGGTGTTCAAGGCACTGGCGGGAGCGGCTCCTGCCAGGCCTGCTGCCGCGCAGATCGCCGTAGCGGTCAGTGTGGCCAGCAAGTGGACACGGGAGGGCCTTCGCCGAAAGCGGCGTTTGGTCAACGGCATTGTCGAGTTCCTTTCATCGGGGGAGGTGATGCAGGGTGGTGCGGGATGGCTACTTGACGGCGCCCATGGTCAGGCCGTCCACGACCTGGCGCTGCAGGAACATGAAGACGACCAGCAGCGGGGCGACGCCCAGCAGGGCTGCGGGGAACAGCACTGTCGGGTCAATGGAGTAGGTGCCGATCAGCGAGTAGGCGTTGACCATCACGGTCTTGAAGGCTGGGTTCTGCAGGAAGACCAGCGGGATGATGAGGTCATTCCAGATGGCGAGGGTCAGGAACGTCGCCAGAGTCGCGGTGATCGGGCGCAGCAGGGGGAAAAGAACTGTGAAGAAGATCCGGACGGGGCTTGCGCCGTCGAGGGCTGCTGCTTCCTCAAGCTCGATGGGGATCTGGCGGAAGAAGCTGGTGTAAAAGAAGATCGCCACAGGAAGGTTCAGGGCGGCGTAGGCCAGGATCACGCCGACGTGGCTGTTCAACAGGCCAAGGTCGCGCTGAAGCAGATACAGGGGTGCGATCAGCACGAAGACGGGGATGGTTGATCCGGCAATGAAAAGCCGGTACACCCATGAGGTCCAGTTCCTCGAGACACGGGCCAGGGGATAGGCGGCCAACGCCCCGAGGAGGATGGTGGCCAGCAGGGAGAAGACCAGGATGACGATGGAGTTCAGCAGCCCCGGTCCGTAGTTCATCTTCTGGAAGACCGCTGCAAAGTTCTCCAGCGTCAGCGAGGACGGGAACCCCAGCGGGTCGTTGGCTACGTCCTGGCTGGTCCTGAGGGACGTTAGCAGGGTGAAGAAGAACGGAACGATGATGGCTGCCACAACTATGACCAAGGCGATGTTCCCTGCCCAGTAGGCTCCGGCACCGCCGGCGCGGGAACGTTTGGGGAGCGGGCCCGGGCGCTGCGGCAGGGGCTCAGCCCTGAGGGTGGCCTGTACTTCTGTGATGGGGGCGGTCATTAGATGAGGTCCTCTCGGCGCCGCAGGAGCGTTTGGGTTCCGGCGGCGAGCACGACCACGACGACCAGAAGGATGATGGCGATGGCGGTGCCGTAGGCGAAGGTGCCCTGGCCGCCGAAGGTCTGCTCGTAAATCAGCAGGCTGAGAGTGGTTGATGATCCGGCCGGGCCGCCGCTGGTCATCACCAGGGGCAGCTCGAAGACCTTCAGTGAACCGATCAGGGACAGCGTGACGTTGACAGTGAGAGCGGGGGCCAAAAGGGGCCATTCCACGTTGGCGAACCGCCGCCATCCCGAGGCGCCGTCCACCCGGGCTGCGTCCAGGAGCTCCCCGGGCAAGCCGCTATAACCGGCAAGGAAGATCGCACAGGAGTAACCAGCGAACATCCAGATGTTCACCACCGCGATGGCCCAAATCGCCGTGGAGGGATCCCCGAGCCATACCCGGGTCAGGGAATCAAGACCCACACTGCGCAGCATGGTGTTGATCCCGCCGTTTGGGGCGTAAAGGTACGTCCACACGAACGCAGCCATAACTGCGGACATCAGCGTGGGCAGCAGAACAAGGATGCTGGTCAGCCGGCGTACCCGGAACCGGTAGTACAGTGCCCGGGCCAGCCACAGACCCACGCCGTTCTGAACGACTACCACAACCACTGCGTAGAGCACGGTGCGGAGGAGGGCCCCGGTCACCACCGGGTCAGCGAAGGCGTCGACGTAGTTCTCGGCTCCAATGAATTTCCCCGGGTTTCCAACCTTGCTGTTGGTGGTGCTGAGGGAGAACCCCTGAAGCAGCGGGTAGATCACGATCAGCACGTAAAGTGCCAACCCTGGTGCGAGGAAGAGGAAGGCCGTCATAGGCCGGCGATGGATCACGGGTATACCTTTGGAAGTCGAAATGGAAGCCGGGACGGCGCCGTACGAAACAGCGCCGTCCGCGGTAAGTGGGCTGCGGTTACTTCATGTCCCGGAGCTTGTCGAGGTTCGACACGTACTGGTTGACGTCCACCTGGCCGAGCCAGAGTGACTGTGTTTCCTGCTGCATCTGCTTCTCCCCGGCAGCTGCGAACCAGCTGTCTGAGGGCAGGATGTGGAAGCGCCCCGCGTCGACAGCGGCCACGAAGTCCTTGGTGGCGAGGGTGCTGGGGGTCTTGCCGTCCTTGAACGGGGTTACCGCGTTTTCAGCCTCCACAAACGGTGCAGCATTGGTGCTGTCCGACCAGAACTCCACGTACTCCTTCGCGGCGTCCTTGACCTTGGACTTGGCGTTGATGCTCCACATGGTTCCCACAAACAGGTTCGCCGAGGACTCCTGGCCCTTGTCGCCGGCGGGCCATGGGATGAACACATTGTTGATGCCGGCCTTGGTGACGGCGGACTGGTTCCATGCGCCCTGGAACCAGAAGGCACTCTTGCCGGACGTGAAGTCGGCCAGGCCCTGGCCCCACTCATCGACGCCAAGTTCGGTTGAGAAATCAACAAAGCCCTTGCTCTGGAGCTCCATCATCTGATCAGCCGAGCTCTTCCAATCACTGAAGGAGGATGACCCATCAAGGAACTTCTTGTCCCAGTCAGCATCATCCTGATAGACCTTGGTGGCCGCGATCGCGGTGACGACCGACGCGCCGGTCCAGCCGCCCTTGTTCGGCAGCGAGAGCGGGGTGATGCCCGCGTCCTTGAGCTTCTGCAGTGCTGCTACGAAATCAGGGTAGGTTGCGGGGACCTCGTTCACCCCTGCCTTCTTCAGCAGATCCAGGTTCGCGTACAGATCGATGCCTATCAGTTCCATCGGCAGCGCGTAGGTGGTGCCTTCTTCCTGGATGAAGGGGCTCACTGCCGGGATCACCGAATCGGACCAGTCACTGCCGCCAAGATCCTCCAAGTACCCGGCAGAACCCCAGTCCTGGACCTTGCTTGAGTCCGTCATGATGACATCGGCGCTGTTGCCGGCGAGGAGTTCAGGTTGAACGCGCTGGGTGTAGGAATCGTTTCCCGGAACGTATTCGAACTGCACGTCAATTTCCGGATGCGCCTGCTCAAAGGCGCTGTTGACCTTCTCCATGTTGGCCGGTTCAGCATCGCCGCCCTTCCACCCATATACCTTCAGAACAGTCTTGCCATCACTGGAGGTCGCGGCTCCGGACTGTGAGGAACAGCCCGCTACGCCAACCACCGAAGTCAACGCGATCAGGGCTACAGCGATACGACCGGCACGGCGGACCTTCGCGTTGACTGTGGCAGGCGCCAGATACTTCGAATTCATAATTTCTCTCCTTCGAGATTATTTGTCACGTTCCAAACCCAAAGACGGCGTCCACTGGCGCATTCTGAGTACGGGGAGATTTGTAGCGTTCCAAACGGTTGCTTCTAGCCTTGGGGGGCTGTTGAATGGCTAGTGATGGTTTGCACCGTTCCAAACCGTGATCTACATCATGATTGCGCATCGGCCCCTTGTCAAGAAACATCATATGTTATGACGATTGCTCGGCTCTCAGTTGTGGCGCCCTCCGGGAACGTGATCCTATTGACACCCTCAAATTTGCCCATAACATCGGATGTATCGCTGAAAACTTGTTTGCGCTCACAGTGCTGGTGCGGACCTTTATCAAACTTGGAGCTAGACATTGACGTCACGAAATTTTGGCCGCCGGCACTTTCTCGGCGCAGCCGGTGCCTCGGCTACAGGTCTGCTGGCCACGTCCGCCGGCGGCGGAATATCACCAGCCACAGCAGCTGAGGTGCTGACAACAGCTACCGGGTGGGATACACAGGATCTCCTGCAGAAGCTGATGGACATGCGTTTCGGTATGTTCAACCACTTCAACCTCGGCACCTACACCAACCAGGAATGGGCTGCGCCCAATCAGAATCCCGGGATCTTCGCACCGCCGTCGGTGGACACCGATCAGTGGGCCGACGTCGCTCTCGCGGCAGGGATGAGCTACGGGGTGCTTACCACCAAGCATCATGACGGATTCGCGCTGTGGCCCACCAAATACGGCAGCCAGAACGTCATGAACTCCGGCTACAAGCGCGACGTCGTCAGGCAGTACGTGGACTCGTTCCGCTCGCGCGGACTGAAGGTGGGCTTCTACTTCTCCATCTGGGACCGGACCTATCCCGTGCAGGCCACCGGCGGGTACCATGTCAACGACCCCGCCGCGGGTGTGGACTTACCCCAGATCACCTTTGTGCTGAACCAGATCCGAGAACTGCTCACCGGCTACGGCGAGATCGAAGTCCTGATGCTCGATGGCTACGCCTGGCAAATGGGCCACCAACAGGTCCCGATGCAGCGGGTCCGCGACCTGGTCAAAACCCTCCAGCCCAACTGCCTCATCATCGACATCTGCGCCGTCCTCACCCCTTGGCTGGCCGACGCGATCTTCTGGGAAGAACCCTTCGGGATCACCGCGCCGGCCGGAAACACGTGGGCCGGGATGCAGGGCCAGACCATCAGCAACGGCTGGTTCTGGCACCCCTCAACCCCCACGGAAGGACTGATGTCCAAGGACGCCATCATCACTCACCTCACCGAACTCGAATCGAGGTGGACCTCGTTTATTCTCAACTGCCCACCCAACCGGAACGGCAAGCTGGACCCCAATGTGGTGGCCCGCCTCGCTGAAGTCGGCGCGGCCTGGGCCCCCAACGCGGCACGCGGCGCACTCCCGGCGCAGCCTCTCCGTGCCGAACACCTGATCACTCCCGTGGCGGCCTACGCCTCCGCGTTCCGCGATCCCGAACCCCCGTACTTCGCGATCGACGGACGCGCCGACAACAAACTGCAAACCTGCTGGTCCACCTGGCCAGGCACCGGCGAACTCACCGCTCCAGTGTCCATAACGCTTGATCTGGGCGGAATCTACACCGGTGTCAGCACCCTGGAGTACCTTCCCAAGCAGTGGAACCGCGCGAACGGCACCGACGGCGACGTGACCTCCTTCGAGATCTCCACAAGCACCAACGGCGTGACATTCACAACCGTCGCGTCCGGCACCTGGGCCACCGGCCCCACCCCGAAGCTCGCCCAGTGGGCCCCGGTCACAGCGGGGTTCATCCGGCTCACCGCCAAGGCTGGCTCCGGCGGTTACACCAACGTCGCCGGCCTGCGGGTGGGCGGCCGCACCGCAAAGCCTGTCCGGCAGTCGTTCGCCATCGCTCCCAACCGCGCCTACAAACTCATCAATCCCGCCACCGGGAAGGCACTAACCGTACTCAACGGCTCCACTGCCAACAGGGCCGCCGTAGTCCTTGCCCCCGACACCAACGCCGCGAACCAGCGCTGGACGCTGACCGCCGACGTCGACGGCTACTACAAGCTAAGGGACGCCAATAGCGGAAAGGTCCTCGAGATCGGTTTCCGCTCACGGACCATCGGCGAGAAGGCAGCGATCTATTCCAGCGCCGACGTCCTGCAACAACAATGGGCAATAACACCATTAAGCATCGGAAAAGTCGCCCTCACCAACCGTTTCTCCACCTACGCCCTCGGCCTGACCGCAGCAGCCACCACTGACGGAACCACCGCGGAGCAACAGCTCTACCGTGGCGCCGGCCACCAGCAATGGACGCTTATCGACGTCACGTAAATCAAGTCCGTCCTGACACAAGCAAGTGCGGCCGTTCCAGGTTCACCCGAAACCGACCCCGTAAGGGAGAACGGTGAGTTGCCGCACTGGTCCGGGGCTCCGAAGCCCCGGACCGGTCAGGCGCCGGTGGATGACCTTACTTCCAGCCGGAACGGAACGTCCACCTGCTGGGGCGGGGAGAGGGGGTCGTTGAGTCTGGCGGTGAGGAAGGCGAAGGCCTTGTCCATCATCCAGGTCCGGTCGATGAACACGCTGGAGAGTCCAGGGTTGGCAAATGACGCCTCCTCGATGTCGTCCACCGCAATAATGGCCACCTCGGCGGGTACTGCGATGCCGCGCTTCGCCAATGTTTTCATGGCCCCCAGGGCCAGCAGGTCATTGGCGCAGAAGACGGCGTCGATTTTGTCCCCCCGCTCCAGGAGGGCCTCCATAGCCGCCTCGCCATCTTGGCGCGTCCAGTCCTGCACGTAGCCGATCGGTGTTGCTTCAGCGAGTCCGGCTTCTGCCAATGCCTTATGGAACCCTTCTTCTCGCTCGGAAACGACGAAGGGGTCCCCGGTGTCTTTGTGTCCGATCATGGCCACATGCCGGCGGCCCTGCTCAATCAGGTGCTGGGTGGCCAGCTTGGCGATGGCCACTGAGTCGATTCCCACCCGGTCCACGCTCTTGAGCTTGGAACGCTCGCCGAGCAGGACCAGGGGCATCCCGCCGCGCCGCTCCTCGATCTCCTCATCCGTGATGGTGGAGGGGCTGAAAATCAAGCCGTCAGCGGCCCCAAGGTTCCACGCGTCGGCAACCTCCCGCTCACGCAGCAGGTCATTATCTGTCTGCTGAACAATGAGCCGGAGTCCGTGCCGCGAGGCAGCGGCTACGGCAGCCCGGGCGACCTCGGCGAAATAGGGCTGGGCGAAGTTTGGTATCGCCAGGGCCACCACACCGGTACTGCCCGTGACCAGGTTCTGTCCGATAGCCAACGGCCGGTACCCGAGCTTGTCGATGGCATCGTAGACCCGCTTCCGGACCGACTCCCGAACATGAGGCTGGTTCCGGATCACATTTGATACGGAACTCTTGGAAACACCCGCCTCGGCGGCGACATCATGAAGGGTGACACGCCCTCGAACCATTACACACAACCTTTCTGCTGGATCGAGAGTATCAACAGTTGGTGGAACGTTCCATATGACACGGCCATTGCTGAAGGACCTCATGACGCAGGGAAAATCCGCGGTCTAGACTACAAGGATGAGTCACTCACAGCTGGCTCCGCGGATGCATTTCGTCACCGCTTCGGCTGTCCTGCTGACGCTGCTGGCTTCACTTCAGGGCTGCAGCAGCGATGGCGCGCAGCCAGGGCCCGAAGTAAGCGCCACTCCTGCCCTCACGGCCTCCCTCAACCAGTTCAGGGACAACTACAGCAAGCGGATCATTGAAATCCAGCTCACCAACAACACCGCCGATCCTGTCACAGTGACGGACGCGGAGCTGGACAGCGCCCTGTTCAGCTCTGGCATCAGGTGGCACGCTCCCGCCGAAGGCACCGTGCTGCCGCCCAAGCAGCCCAAGAGCCTGCCCGCCCAGCTGCCGGAGCCCAGCTGCACGGAAACAAGCGGGGGTACCGGGACAGGCAGCAACAGCCCGGACACCCGGCCCACCGTACGTGTCAGCACCCGCCCCGACAGCCACGGGGCCGGGCCGCTTACGGTTGAGGACCCGTTTGGGGTCCTTGCCCGGAACAACAGCGAGATGTGCCTGGACAAGGCAGTTCGTGAGATTGCCGCCTTCCAGCCGTCCCCCGAGCTGGTGGTCGCAGACGACGGGACAACCGCCGTCGTGCGTGTCCTTATCGTCCCCAAGCCGGCTCTTGAAGGGCAGGAGGTGCTGAGCATTGACCGGATCGACGGCACAACGCTGATTGCGGAGGACGCGGCCCGGCCTTGGCCGCGCGGTGTTCAGGTATCCGCTGGCGGTCCACCGGTGGAGCTGTCTCTGGCCATCCGCCCGGCGCGCTGTGATCCGCACGCTGTGGCAGAGGACAAGATAGGAACGCTGCTGCCCTTCCGCGTCACGGCAGGCGGGCGGAACGGAGTCCTCAAGGTCGACACCGGTGACGTGCTCAGGCACCGCATTTATGACTTCGTCACTGCTGCCTGCGCTACCTCGCGATCATGACGTTGCATCGCGCGTGGGTCAGAACGTAGGTCAGCGTTCCCTTATGTCCTTCGCGCCCGTGGGCACCCAACACCAGAAGCGCCGCGTCCGCTCCGGCCTGAGCCAGCACAGCCGCCACGTGCTGGCCGGAGAGAAGCTCCTCCGATACCGCCAGATCCGGGTTGAGCTCCTGCGCCCGGAGCGCGGCGTTGTGGAGGACGTCGCGTCCATGGAACTGCGAGGGAGCATGCCGCCCCTTCGGCAGCTGCGGCTCAACGTGGACAATCCGCAGCTTCGTCTGCAGGGTCTGGGCCACCATGACAGCCTGCTCCAGGACTTTGCTGCTCCTCACCCGGCCGTCGAGGCAGGCGACCACGGGTTTTCCTTCCTCAGGTGCGGCCCGGACCACCAGTACGGGGCAGGGGCACGCCCCTGCCAGGTCAACGGAAACAGACCCCACCAGTTTGCCGAGGAATTTGCCCAGGCCGCGGCTGCCAACCACCAGCAGGTCCGCATCAAGGGTTTCCTGGCGCAGGACGTCGGCGGGCAGGCCGGCAACCATTCGCGGTTCGAGCTCCAACCTGGGTGAGATCCCGCGCGCAAGCTCCACGCCCTCGGCCAGAAGATCCTCGGCCGCGCGGCGAAGGCCGCTGTCCGCCACGCCCTTCACAGGACCTACATGGTGGGTGAACATGGGCCAGATCCAGGCATGGATGATACGCAGCACCGCCTGGGACGACGCGGCGTATTCCGCAGCCCATCGAAGGGCCAGCTTGGACGCATCCGAGCCGTCATATCCGACCGCCACCCTGGTTCGCATGGCCGGAAACTCCTTCCTTAGGTTCGATCCTGGACCCGGAATCCATTTACTAAAACATCAGGGCACCGCTGAAACTTCCCGAAAGGGTACGTGGCGCAGGGCGTCAGCGACGGACTTTGCCCCGCCGTGGCCTGACTGGCCGCCGTCCACCGGGATCTCGGCCCCTGTCACGTAAGAGGACAACGGTCCGAGCAGGAAGCTGGAGGGAGACCATCAGGCCCCGGAAGGAGCCGCAGATGCAACCCGGTTGCGCGGCCGCCGCCGGGCAGGAACCCGGGTCACCGCCTCCCGCCGGGCACCCACCGTGTTCTCGATGGTCCCGATGCCTTCAACGGTCATGCGCACCACGTCGCCGGTCTTTAGTGGCGGGGGAGTCTTTGAACCATTCCGGCCCCAGAGCTCGGCGAGGCAGCCCGTGCCGCAGGTGCCGGAGCCCAGGACGTCGCCTGGCCGTACCACCGAATCCTGCGACGCGTACGCCACCAGTTCCGCGAACGGCCAGCCCATGTTGGACAGCAGGTCCTGCCCGATGGCTTGCCCATTGACCTCGACAGCCATGGAGATGGGCAGGAACCCTTCGGCATCGTGCCGGTCCTCGAACTCGTCGGCAGTGACGATCCAAGGGCCCAGCGTGTTGGCGAAGTCCTTGCCCTTGCACGGCCCGAGGCTGACCTTCATTTCGCGGCGCTGCAGGTCCCGCGCGGACCAGTCATTGAGGACGGTGTAGCCGAAGATATGGCGGTGCGCCTCCTCCGCGGTCAGGTTCCGGCCGCTACTTCCGGGAACGCGTCCGACGACGGCGGCCACTTCCGTTTCAAAGTCCAGGTCCGTACAGCCGGCCGGAATACCGATCACCTCGCCGGTGTCGGTCACCGTGTGCGGGTTGGTGAAGTAGAACGTGGGCGCCTCGTACCATTCGGGCACCACGCCGGCCACGCCGTCGATGCTCTTCCGCACCCCTTCAACATGCTCCTCGAACGCCACGAAGTCCCTGATGGTGGCGGGCACCAGCGGGGCGAGCAGGTGCACATCAGCCAGCGGAACAGCAGGGACGGAACCAATGGTCTGCCCGGCAAGATTCAGGGTTTCCGTGAGTCCTGACTCCAACAGGGTCTGGACGCCCTGGCCCGCGGGCAGGGCGTAGCAGCTGACGCCGTCTACGAAACCGGACTGCGTCCCGCCGTCGTGATTCCAGCGTGCAATCTTGACCATGGCGAAGGTTCCTTAGGCTGTGCGGCGGGCGGGGACTGAAGCGGCCGTGATGCCCAGCGCGGCGGAGTTTCCCGCCAGGACCTGGGCTTCATCCGCTGCTGGCAAACCGGCGTCACGGACTTCCCGTACGGGATGGTCGGAGCCCATGTCGAAGGGGTAGTCCGAGCCGAGCAGCACCCGTTGCGGGCCGGCGGCGGCCACCAGCGCTCGCAGCTCGGCGGCACTGTGGACCAGTGAGTCGAAATAGAGCTTCTTTAGGTAGGACGACGGCGGCTGGGCGCAGCCGTGTGCCTCCGGCCGGACCCTCCACGCGTGGTCGGAGCGGCCCAGGCTGGTGGGAAGGTAGCCGCCGCCGTGTGCGGCCAGGACTTTCAGTTCCGGGTGCCGGTCCAGGACTCCGCTGAAGATCAGGTGGGACAGGGCCACGGCGTTTTCGGCTGGCTGGGACACCGTGTTGGCGAGATAGAACCGGTCCAGTCGCTCATCCAGTGAGCAGCCGAAGGGGTGCAGGAACACGAGGGCGCCCAGCTCCTCCGCCCGGCTCCAAAATGGTTCGAGCCGGGCGTCGGAGAGCTCGACGGTGCTGCGTGCCGGGTTGTCCGGCGTTGCCGCGAACGAGCCGAGTTCCACCCCGAGCAGACCGCATTCCAGCACCGCGTGCTCCAGGGCTTCCACCATCAGCGCCGGGTGCTGCAGCGGAACCAGGCCCAGGCCGTTGAGCCGCTCCGGCGCCCGGGCAACGAACTCGCGGACCGCCTGATTGGCGGCCTTCGCCAGCTGCAGGGCCAGCTCCTGGCCGGCGAAGTAGTAGAAGTGCGACGGCGACGGCGAGACCAGCTGCACGTCCACGCCCTGGGCATCCATGTCAGCAAGCCGGCGGTCCAGGTCTGTCAGCTGCGGCCAGCGCTCCTGGATCATCCGGCCCGAGGCGGCCATCGATTCCGGTCCGTTGCGCCGTACCTCCAAGCCCTGCTGCGCGCCGAAGCCTTCGGGATCGGCCTCAGCCACCAGCTGCTGCAGGGCCGGAAGCAGGATGTGGGCGTGGACGTCCACCGTGGGTGCTTCTTCCCGAAGTTCTTCCAGAGGGCGGGTGCTCATGCGGGCTGCTTCAGCATGGTGGAGAGGGAGTGCATCAGGCCCGGCACATCGGCGTCCCGGACGCCGTCAAGCATCCACTGGCCCAGCTGGACCGAGCCCTGCACCACGGTGCGCGCCCGGTCCAGGCGCCGGTCGGAGAACTCCTTCCAGAGCGTCTCCGTGATGTGGTCGGCGTTGATAAGCAGCTCAGCCAGGACGGCGGCGTCCTCCAGGGCCATGGCGGCGCCCTGCGCCACCGTGGGCGGGCAGCTGTGCGCGGCGTCCCCGATGATGACGGTCCGGCCCCGGTGCCACGGTCCGTCCACGATGTGGCTGGTGAACCTCGTGTAGTTGATGTTTGCCGTGTGATCCAGGTTTTCGCGGATTTCATTCCACGGGCCGCCATAGGCTGCGGCGAGTTCAGCCATGATGCGGGGGCCGTCCTCGTGCCGGCGCTCCTGCGCCTTTTCGACCAGGAAGGCGTAGATGGTGTCCGGGCCGGTGGGGGTGTACCCGGCAATAAAGCAGGGCCCGCCGTAGGTGAGGTCGGTGCGGACTACCTCCTCCGGCCGTTCCACGAACGCCCGCCAGATCCCCATGCCGGTGCCAACGGGCTCCACGTCGATGCCGATGGCCTTGCGGACAGCGGAGTGCAGGCCGTCGGCGCCGATGAGGAGGTCGTAGGTGGCGGAGGCACCGTCGGCCGTGCTGACGGTGACGCTGCCGCCGTCGTCCGTTACCCCCGTGACAGTCTTTCCGTACGTGATCACGGCGCCGGCCTGCAGTGCGCGCTCGCGGAGGATGGCGGTGAGGTCCGGGCGGTACATGCCCAGGGTGGCGGGCAGGTCCTCGCCCCCGGTCCGGATGTCCTCCAGGACCGCGATGACGGTCCCGGCGGGATCCGGGGCGCGCAGTCCGAGCGTGCTGAAGGCATAGCCCTTCGCCTCGACCTGCTCCCAGACTCCAAGCTGCTTGAAAACGCGCAGGGCGTTCCCCTGCAGGGTGATTCCCGAACCAACCCGCTGGGGTTCGTCGGCCTTTTCCAGGATTTCGACGCGGACCCCGGCGTCTGCCAGGAGGATGGCAGCGGTCAGTCCCGCGGCTCCCGCTCCGACGATTCCGACATTCTGTACTGCTGCCATCGTTGACTCCTTTGTATTGACGGCTTACTGCTGATGATGACGCTGTTGGCTGCTGGACGCTACCTGAGGGCGATGGGGTTTACGGGTGAGCCCACGGCGCCGGTGATGGGAAGCGGCGCCGCGGTCAGCAGGAAGTCGTACCTGCCGTCCGCTGCACATGCCTCTGCCAGGAGGTCCGGGTCCCACATCTCGCCCAGGAAAAGCCCGAGGTTGGGGATGGCGATTTGGTGCAGGGGCTGGAAGGCGCCGTCGAACTCGTTGGGGCGGACTTCGAAGCCCCAGGTATCGGTGGCGATCCCGGCGATTTCGCTTTCGTGCAGCCAGGGCGCGGTGGTGAAGGACAGCCCGGGTGCCGAGCCGCCGGCGTAGTCGCCCCAGCCGTCACGGCGGACCCTGGTGTGCTGCCCGGTGCGGATCACCACGATGTCGCCGCGGCCTACCCTGGAAGTGGCGCCCTGCAGTTCGATGGTGCGCTCCAGGTGCTCCGGGGTGATGGCGAAACCGTCCGGCAGCTCGCCGTCGTTCCTTCCCAGTTCCGGCCCGAGCGCACGGCCAACGTCCAGCAGGACGCCGCGGGTGACGATCTTGGCTGCGGCGGTTTCGATGCCGGTCACCAGGTCGCCTTCGGAGGTGACCACGTCGCCGGCGGCGCGGCCGTTCCAGGCCTTGCCCTGGTCGAAGATGTGGCCCAGGCCGTCCCACTGCGTGGAGCACTGCAGCGGCATGGCGATCACGTCGTCTGCACCGCCGAAGCCGTGCGGGAAGCCCTGGTTGCCGCGTTCGGCGTCCACCCCGGTGTCCGTCATGGTGTGGACGGGGTTGGTGCGGCGGCGCCAGCCCTTCTGGGGGCCGTTGGTGTCGAACGGCTGGGACAGTGAGAAGGCCTCGCCGGTCTTCACCAGTGCCGCGGCTTCGATGCGCTTGGCCGCGTCGATGAAGTTCAGGGTTCCCAGGACGTCGTCCTCGCCCCAGCGGCCCCAGTTGTTGTGGGCCTTGGCCATGGCGCGGATGCTGCCCAGCGGGTCGTCACGGCGGATCACCGGGGTATCGGCCGATTCTCCGGTGGCGGTGGTTGGTGCTGTGTCCTGAGTGGTCACTGGACTTCGTCCTTGCAATGGATCAGCTGGGTGCCCAGGCCAGTGATGGTGCCTTCCATCACGTCGCCGTCCCGGAGCAGCCGGCCCCAGTGCTGGCCGTTGCCGGCCGGGCTGCCGGTGAGGACCAGGTCGCCGGCCCGCAGCGGCATGATCTGCGAGGCTTCGCTGACCAGCTTGGCCACGCCGAAGATCATGTCCTGCGTGGACTCGTCCTGCATTGGCTTGCCGTTGAGCTTCAGTGTCACCTGGACGTCCTGCGGATCGCCGAAGAACTTGGCGGGCACCAGCAGCGGTCCGGTGGGCAGGAAGCCGGGCGCGTTCTTGGCGCGGTACCAGTCCGAGCCGATAGCCGGCATGTCCTTGCGGAAGACGTATTCCCGGGTGGTGATGTCGTTGACCATGGTGTAGCCGAACACGTAGTCCAGGGCTTCCTCCGGGGTGACCCGGAACGCTGTTTTGCCGATCACCGCAGCGAGCTCCAGCTCCCAGTCGTGCGACGTGCTGTAGGACGGAAGGGTGAGGTCGTCCGTGGCGGAAGCGATCGCCGTGGGGAGCCCGATAAAGAAGTATGGCGTTCCCTGGCCTGCGCGCTTGTCCATCATTGCCGCCGTCTTGGCGCGCACTTCCTCTTCGTCCTGGCCCGGTTCGCGGTGCGCGGCGGCGAGGTCGATCACGTGCTTGCGGTAGTTCGCGCCGGTCTGCAGGACCTGGACTGGCTCCACCGGGGCGAGAACCTCGACGTCGGCCAGCGCCAGGCCGGTATCCCCGCCTGCCGAGGCGGCCAGGGCGTCCAGTTGAGCTTCGGTTGTTTCCCAGTGCTCGATCAGGGAGTTGATGTCCCCGTCCAGCGGAAGTACCCGGTCACCCACCAGCAGGCCCGCACGGGCTTTGCCGTCGCCCGCCTCCTGGAAGCGGATCAGGGCATATGTTGCTTCAGGCATATCTCTCTAGCCCCGTCCTTGCTTGGCGTAGGGGTTGAGCAGGGCTTCCTTCATCTCGGGGGAGGCGCCTTCTTCGGTGGCGGTGAAGCCTTCGGCCGGCGGGAAGGATTCGGTCATGGAGTGCGGCATGGCGCCGTTTTTGTAGAAGTTGTTGGAGCCCAGCGACGGCTTCCAGGTGTTCGCTTCCCAGTCCGGGACGTAGTTGCGGTAGCCACCGGAGTTGAGCTCCACCCGCAGGCCGGAGGGGTCGCGGAAGTACAGGAAGTTCTGCTCGCCCACACCGTGGATGGAGGGGCCGTATTCCATCGGGGTGCCGTTTTCCATCATGACGTCGGCGGTGCGGAGTAGGTCCTCGGTGGCGTCCACCCAGAACGCGATGTGGTTGACGCGGCCGGCGCGGCTGGAGGTGTCCAGGACCACGCCGAGGTCGTGGGACTTTTCGTTGGTGGTCAGCACGGAGAATACGGTGATGGGTGCCTCGTCCAGGTCAACGAATGCCATGACGCGGAAGCCCAGGGCCTCGTTGTACCACTTGGCGAAGCCGCGGACATCGGAGGACGCCACGGTGACGTGGTCCAGGAAGCGGGGTGCGGCGGCGTGGCTGCTGCGGCGCTCCGGCCGGTCCGGGTAGGTGGACTCGAAACCGGGTTCCGCGACGAACTTCTCGACATCGAAGAACAGGCGCATGCGGTGCCCGTAGGGGCCAGTGAATTCGTAGGCCTTGCCGTAGCCGTGGCCGCCGGCAGTCCAGCTGCCCTGGACACCTGATGCTTCGACGCGTTGGGCGGCGGCCTCGAGGGCAGCTTGGGAGTTGGTGCGCCACGCCATCCGGCCCAGCGACGCCTCAGGTCCTTCGGTGATGACCAGGCTGTAGCGGTAGTAGTCGCCCCAGCAGCGCAGGTAGACGTTGCCGCCCACGCGGTCGATGATGCGCATGCCGAACTTTTCCTCGTAGAACTTGGCGGAGGCTTCGACGTCGGGGGTGGTGATCTCGAGGTGGGCAAGATGGGAGAGGGGAGTTTCCACGCTGAATTCCTTCTGGATACTGGCTGCGGTTGGGTTGCTGCAGGTCTTGCAACTACTGTGACGCAACGCATGTATTCGGGGAAGGCGAACCTTTTGATAGCAAGTATCTGTCTGGCAAATACGATTGCCGGTCAGCTGATGCTTACTAAACCCGGCTGGGTTCCCGATAGTTCAGAAGCCCAACTGGGTCGCGCTAACTGTCGTAATAGGCCCCCATAACGACAGTTAGTGCGACCTAGTTGGGACGGGCAGAAGGTTCCTGAGCGCGCCCACCCAGGCGGGCGGTGACTTTCTGCGCGGCAGCGGCGCAGGCTTCCCCCAGGCTCTGCAGCCTGTCCGGGGAGACGCGGAACTTGGGCGCCGGGATCAGGACGGCGGCCACCACGTCGCCGCGGTGGTCATGGACGGGGGCCGCGACGCCCACCTCGTCGATGGAAGATTCCCCGTAGTTGATTGCCCAGCCCCGGTTCAGGTCTTCCTTGAGCCGGATGAGGTATGCCTCCAGGCTGCTGTCGTCCAGGCCGGGATACGTGATGGCTCCGCCGCGCAGCAGCGACCGGACGCGCTCGGCTGGTTCCGCGGCCAGGAAAACCTGCACCGAAGAGCTCATGGCGTCCCGGTACCTGGCACCCAGCGGGGTGGTGTGTTTGATCTGCTGGTGGCTGGCAATCTGTTCCACACACATGGACTCCAAACCGTTCCACACCATCAGCGCACTGGTTTCGCCGGTCTGCTCCGCGAGCTCGCGCAGGACCGGATAGGCCACCCGCCGCTCTTCAAGCTCAGCCAGGAGCGGGCCGGCCACCGCGATCAGTCCCAGCCCCAGCCGGAACCGGCGCGTCTCCGCGTCCCGTTCCACCAAATGTTCCTGCTCGAACGTGGCGAGGATCCGCGACACCGTGCTTTTGTGCAGCCCAACGCGGTTCGCGATCTCGGTGACGCCGAGCAGGGGCTCCTCAGCGGTGAACGTGCGGAGGACGGCGATGGCGTTCACGATGACGGAGGCGCCTTTGGTATCGCCGTTGCCTGGGGTCTCACTGGATTCTGCTGCAGTCATGGTGTTCCCATCATTCCCTACCTGAACGCCGGAAAGCGGCGCCGCAGGAAAATGCGGCGCCGCTTTGCGGGGGGCTATTGAAGGCCTAAGCGCCCACGATGTTGTGCTCGGGTCCAAACGGGAACTTAGTGATGTTCTCCGCGCCGTCCTCGCCTACCACCAGAATGTCGTGCTCGCGGTAGCCGCCCGCGCCGGGCTGGCCATCAAGGACGGTGATCATGGGCTCCATGGACACCACCATTCCCGGTTCCAGCACCGTGTCGATGTCCTCGCGCAGTTCCAGCCCGGCCTCGCGTCCGTAGTAGTGGCTCAGGACGCCGAAGGAGTGGCCATAGCCGAACGTGCGGTTGGCCAGCAGGCCATGGCCCACATAGATTTCGTTCAGTTCCGCGGCGATGTCCTTGCAGACAGCGCCTGGCTTGATCAGCTCAAGGCCGCGCTTGTGGACCTCCACGTTGATGTTCCACAGCTCCAGCGACCGCGCGTCGGGTTCGCCGAAGAACAGCGTGCGCTCCAGTGCGGTGTAGTACCCGGAGGTCATGGGGAAGCAGTTCAGGGACAGGATGTCGTGTTCCTGGATCTTCCGGGTGGTGGCCCAGTTGTGGGCACCGTCGGTGTTGATGCCGGACTGGAACCAGACCCAGGTATCGCGGATTTCCGAATCCGGGAAGGTCCGCGCGATCTCGTGGACCATGGCTTCGGTGCCGATCAAAGCCACCTCGTACTCGGTGATCCCTGCACGGATTGCATTGCGGATGGCCTCGCCGCCCAGGTCGCCGATCCGCGCACCGTGCTTGATGACCTCGATTTCCTCTGCTGACTTGAACATGCGCTGGCGCATGGCCGCCTGGGCCACGTCCACCAGGGTTGCCGACGCGAAGGCCACCTGGATCTTGTTCCGGTTGTCCAGCGGCAGGGAATCGTCCTCGACGCCGAGGCGGCGCGGGTTGATGCCGCGGGTCCGCAGGACCTCCTGGATGGCAAAGATGTAGTTGTCCCGGCGCCAGTCGGTGTACACGAGGTTGTCGCCGTAGCTGCGGCGCCAGGGCATCCCGGCGTCGATGTTGGCCGTGACCGTGACGGTGTCGTCCTTGGTGACAACCATGGCGTAGGAGCGGCCGAAGTAGGTGAACAGGAAGTCTGAGTAGTACTTGATGGAGTGGTAGCTGGTAAGGACGACGGCGTCCAGTTCCTTCTCTGCCATGATCCGGCGGAGACCGGCCAGCCGGCGTTCAAACTCCGTATCCGAGAAGGTCAGCCGGACCTTCTCGCCGTTGTTAAGGACTTTCGTGCGCTCCAGTTCGGCGACGGACGTGGCGTTATCTGATGCTGTGGTGGTCATGTTGGTGCCTTTCTGTGGTGCTGTTTTCGTGAAGGGGAAATCTTGGTGCTGGCCAGCGCCTATTCGTGGCGCAGCGGTTCATTGCAGGTTTCGCGGGAGAGGGCGACGGCGATCAGCGAGATGACGGCCGCGGCCACGAGGTACCACGCCGGAGCCAGGTCACTGGCGGTGGCCGCTATCAGCAGCGTGGCCATAAACGGGGCGGTGCCGCCGAAGAGCGCATTGGAGAGGTTGAAGCTGACCGCGAAGCCGCTGTAGCGGACCCGGGTGGGGAACATCTCGGCCAGGAAGCTGGGAAGCGTCCCGTCGTTGAGGGTGAGCATGGCGCCCAGCAGGATCTGCACCAGGACGATGACCAGGAAGTTTCCGGTTCCCAGCAGGGCAAACGCGGGCACGGTCAGCAGGATGAAGGTGACAGAGGCGGTGATCAGCACCTTCTTGCGCCCGTAACGGTCCGAGAGCATGCCGGTCAGGAAGATAAAGCCGATGTAGGTAACCAGCGCGATGGTAGTGGCGAGGAACGATTCGGTCGCGCCGAGGCCCAGTTCCGAGGACAGATAAGTGGGCATGTAGCTGAGGATCACGTAGAACCCGACGGCGTTGAGCAGCACTGCTCCGACGGCCTGCAGCAGCTGCCGCCAGTGGTTCCGGAACAGGCTGGACACCGGTGCCTTCACGGCCTCGCCTTCGGCCGCCAATTCGCGGAACACTGGGGTGTCTTCGAGCCTGGTCCGGATGTACCTGCCGATGAGGCCCATGGGTGCTGCCAGCAGGAACGGCAGCCGCCAGCCCCAGCCTTGCATGGCGTCGGAGCTCAGCAGGACTGTCAGCAGGCCCGCCATCAGGGAGCCGAGGAGCAGGCCGGCGGCGGTGCTGGCCGGAACCACGGCCGCATACAGGCCGCGCCTGTTGGCTGGAGCGTACTCCACCAGGAAGGCTGACGCCCCGGCGTACTCACCGGAGGCGGAGAACCCCTGCACCACCCTAATCAGCAGGAGCAGGACGGGGGCCCAGATGCCGATCGTGGCGTAGCCGGGGATCAGGGCAATACAGAATGTTGCCCCTGACATGATCAGGATGGAAAGGGAGAGAGCTGTCCGCCGGCCCACCCTGTCACCGATATGCCCCCAGACGAACCCGCCGAGTGGGCGCACCAGGAATGAAATCGCAAACAGGGCGAACGTCAGCAGCAGTCCGGTTTGAGGGTCTGAGTCTGGAAAAAAGACAGTGGCGATGGTTACGGCCAAATAGCCGTAAACGGCGTAATCGAACCATTCAACAAAGTTGCCGATAAAGCTGGCCGCCACCACTCTGCGGCGGGTGTCTTTGCTGACGCCGTTGCTGGTCTGGTCAAGTCTCCGGCCGGTCAACGTGCTGCTTCCGGACAAAGAGCCGTCATACCCGCTATTCGACTCTTGGCCTGCACGTCCCGCAAGAGGAGACGGGGAGGGAGTTTCGTTACTCATAGGTCCACCAGGGTGTGTTGGGGTTGCAGTGAACGCAACGCTGTTGCACCAGAGTAAGCGTGACTTGCACCACAAGTCAATGGGTTGTGTGCTCTTCAAATAGAAAATGCAGCATGCCGCCGGGAGTAGGGCGCGCAGCCAGGGCGGGTGGCAGTTGGGTTTGGATTGTTGCATTGAACGGGATACTGTTGCGGCTAGAGCCTACTTGCGGCCCTTTTTGGTGCATTCTTGGGAGTGTGCGGCCAAGGTCTGCTATTGACACCGCAGGAGTCGGCTGCCATATTCGTCATAACGCGCTATGTGCGTCTAGTTGTGTAATACGCAATTTGCAGGAGTGTGTGAACGTAGTGTCTCCACGTGATGAGGACCTTGAGTTGCCCCGCTAACCACCCCTTTGGGTACCCCTGGCCATACCTTTGGGTAGCCGCAGGCAAACGCTCAAGCTTCTAGTATTTGTTAGTCGGGTCGGCGCTCTTCGCCCGGCCAACGAAAGGAACACAGGAAATATGGTTCACAAAGTCAAGGCAGTCATCGCCAAGGAAAAGAATGCTCCGGTTTCGGTGGAGACCATCCTGGTGCCGGACCCGGGACCGGGCGAGGCCTTGGTGGACATCCTCACCTGCGGCGTCTGCCACACTGACCTGCACTACAAGCAGGGCGGAATCACTGACGATTTCCCCATCCTGCTGGGCCATGAAGCCACCGGCGTGGTCAGTGCAGTAGGCGCCGGCGTCACCGACGTGGCGCCAGGGGACCGGGTGATTCTTAACTGGCGTGCCGTGTGCGGCCACTGCCGGGCCTGCGCCAAGGGGCAGCCGCAGTACTGCTTCAACACCCACAACGCCACACAGAAGATGACCCTCGAGGACGGCACCGAACTTTCGCCGGCCCTCGGTATCGGCGCCTTCGCCGAGAAAACGCTGGTGGCCGCCGGGCAGTGCACCAAAGTGGACGACGACGTGGATCCCGCTGCCGTGGGGCTGCTTGGCTGTGGGGTGATGGCCGGCATTGGCGCCGCGATCAACACCGGCGAGGTCAAGCGCGGCGAGTCCGTGGCCGTGATCGGCTGTGGCGGCGTAGGCATCGCCGCGATCGCCGGGGCGAAACTGGCGGGTGCCACCACCATCATTGCGGTGGACATCGACGCCAACAAAGTGGAGCTGGCCAAGTCCCTGGGCGCCACCCACGGGATTGATTCCTCCACGACTGACCCCGTCGAGGCCATCCGGGCCCTCACCGGAGGCAACGGCGCCGATCTGGTGATTGACGCCGTCGGCCGTCCTGAAACGTACAAGCAGGCGTTTTACGCCCGCGACCTTGCCGGCCGCGTGGTGCTGGTGGGCGTCCCGACGCCGGACATGAAGCTTGAGCTGCCGCTGCTGGATGTTTTTGGCCGGGGCGGCTCGCTGAAGTCCTCCTGGTACGGGGACTGCCTGCCCTCCCGGGACTTCCCGATGCTGGTCCAGCATTACAAGCAGGGCAACCTGGACCTGGACGCCTTTGTGACCGAGCGGATCACCATCGACCAGGTGGAGGAGGCGTTCGCCAAAATGCACGAGGGCAAGGTCCTCCGCTCCGTGGTTGAACTCCCTGCGGCGGTGCAGCTCTGATGGCCGCCACCATCGAGAACCTGGTCACCTCGGGCACGTTTTCGCTCGACGGCGGCACCTGGGACGTGGACAACAACGTCTGGATCGTGGGCAATGACGAGGAATGCGTCATTATCGACTCGCCGCACGACGCAGCAGCGATCATCAGCCAGGTCCGCGGCCGGAGGGTACTGGCCATCCTGCTGACCCACGCGCACAACGACCACATCGGCGCCGCGCGGGAAGTTGCCGAGGCAGTGGACGCCCCGATCTGCCTGCATCCTGACGAACTGATGCTGTGGGAACAGGTCTATCCCGGCGGCAAGCCGGACCGGGATCTGGCCGACGGTGACGTGTTCGAAGTCGCAGGCGCCACGCTGCGGGCCATCCATACCCCCGGCCACTCGCCCGGCTCCACGTGTTTCTACCTGGAAAGCGAAGGGACAGTCTTCACCGGAGACACCCTCTTCAACGGCGGCCCCGGCGCCACCGGCAGGTCCTACAGTGATTACCCCACCATCCTGGCGTCAATCCGGGATCGCCTGCTGACCCTCCCGCCCGAAACGGTGGTGCGTACCGGCCACGGCGACAGCACCACCATCGGAGCGGAGCGGGAGACGCTGGCGAAGGTTTCGCAGTAGCCAGCGAATTCGCAAGAGCCTGTTACAGGGTGCGCCGGGAAATGCCCGGCGCGCCTCGATGGCACCCAAACAAAACACCAGTACAAGCAAAACGTTGGCCGGTAAGGAAGTTGGAACAATGAAGTTCGGGAAACAGCCCGCCCCCGTCGCGGACATCAACGAGGACGAACTCTCCGTCCACAAGCCCAAGACCGAGGCCGCCGGCGTCAAAGCTGTGTTTGTGGCCCTGGAGCGTGCCGTTGCCCAGGCCGGGGTGCCCCGCACGGCACAGTCGCTGCTGCGGCTCAACCAGCGCGGCGGGTTTGACTGCCCGGGCTGCGCCTGGCCGGAGTCGGACAAGAAACGCAAGGCCGCCGAGTTCTGCGAGAACGGTGCGAAGGCCGTGGCCGAGGAAGCCACCCTGCGGACCGTGGGGGCTGAATTCTGGGCCCGGCATTCCATTGCCGATCTGGCCGGGAAGACAGAGTACTGGCTGGGCAACCAGGGCCGGCTGAGTGAGCCGGTGGTGATCCGCGAGGGGGAAACCCACTATTCGCCGATTTCCTGGGCTGACGCGTTTGAACTGATCGGCGAACATGTCCGGGCCAGCACGCCGGAACGCTGCGTCTTCTACACCTCCGGCCGAACAGCCAACGAGACAGCATTTATGTACCAGCTCTATGCCCGGGCCTTGGGAACCAACAACCTGCCGGACTGCTCCAACATGTGCCATGAGTCCTCCGGCTCGGCCCTGAACCCGACCATCGGGATCGGCAAGGGCACGGTGTCGCTGGATGACATCCACGATTCCGAGCTGATTTTTGTGGTGGGGCAGAATCCCGGCACCAACCACCCCAGGATGCTCTCGGCGCTGAAGGACTGCAAGGACAGGGGCGGCAAGGTGGTGGCGGTGAACCCGTTGCCGGAGGCCGGCCTGTTCAACTTCAAGGATCCGCAGACCGTTTCAGGTGTGGTGGGCGGCGGCACGCCGCTGGCCGACGAGTACCTGCAGATCAAGGTGGGCGGGGACCTGGCGCTGTTCCAGGCGCTGGGCCACCTGCTGTTCCTGGAGGAGGAACGGAACCCGGGTTCCGTCGTCGACCGTTCCTTCATTGACGCCCAGACGGACGGTTTTGAGGCTTACCGTGAGGCCCGCAAGGAACTGGACTGGGCCGAGACGGAGAAGGCCACCGGCCTGTCCCGGGAGCAGATCGAAACTGTGGCCGGGATGCTTATCAGGTCCAAGGCCACCATCTTCTGCTGGGCCCTGGGTGTGACGCAGCAGCCGCATTCGGTGGACACCATCAAGGAAATGGTCAACGTCCTGCTGCTGCAGGGCAATTTCGGCAAGCCGGGCGCTGGTGCCTGCCCGGTCCGCGGGCACTCCAACGTCCAGGGCGACCGGACCATGGGGATCTGGGAGAAGCCAAAGGAGTGGCTCCTGGATGCGCTGGATTCCGAGTTCGGGATCCAGTCCCCGCGGCACCACGGCTATGACGCCGTGGAGGCCATGGAAGCGTTCGAACGGGACGAGGTGGACGTTTTTGTGTCCATGGGCGGAAACTTCTCCCTGGCGTGTTCGGACACCGAAACCCTGGAAGCCGGAATGCAGCGGATCGGCCTGACCGTCCACATTTCCACCAAGCCGAACCGGTCCCACGTGGTCCACGGCCGCACGTCCCTGATCCTGCCCACGCTGGGCAGGACGGACAAGGACGACAAGCACCCCAAGGGCGCCCAGTTCCTGTCCGTGGAGGACTCCATGTCGGTGGTCCACTCTACCCAGGGCAGGCTTCAGCCTGTGTCCGAGCACCTGCTCGCCGAGCCTGTCATCGTGGCCAGGATGGCAGAAGCCACCTTCGGCCCGGGCCACTCCGTGAACTGGAAGGCCATGGCCGAGGACTACGACGTGATCCGGGAGCACATCGCCCGCGTCCTGCCCGGGTTCGAGGATTTCAACGCCAGGGTCCGGACCAAGAACGGGTTTGTGCTGCCCAACCCGCCGCGCGACACCCGCTCCTTCGCCACGGACATCGGGCGCGGGCGCTTCACGGTCAGCCCCCTTGAATACCTCAGCCCGCCCGAGGGACATCTGGTCCTGCAGACCATGCGCAGCCACGACCAGTACAACACCACCTTCTACGGGCTGGATGACCGGTACCGCGGCATCTCCAACGGCCGCCGGGTGATCCTGGTGCACCCCGAGGACCTGGCTGAGCTCGGCTTCCAGGACCGCGACCTGGTGGACGTGGTCAGCACGTTCCGGGGCCAGGACCGGAAGGCCGACAGTTTCCGGCTGGTGGCCTACCCCACGGCCAAGGGCTGCGCCGCCGCATACTTCCCGGAGGCCAACGCCCTGGTCCACAAGGAAAACGTCGCCCGCGAATCCAACACCCCCGGCTTCAAAGCCATGTTCGTCCGCTTCGTGCCGCACGCCTGAGGACCAGCGGCTGCGGGCGGAGAGGACCGGCGTTTCCCTTCACATAGACGGGGCGGCATAAAGGATGCATTAAGAAAACCCCGTTCCGGTCTGCGCTTTCTCTGCCGGTGCTAGCTTCGATTCCTGTTACGGCGCCTCCAGTGCCGTGGAGAAAGGAATTGATGACCACCTTGACCAGGCCTCCGGCGGACCCTTCGGCCCCGCGGCCGACGGCAGCGGCAGGGCTAAGGACATGGCTGCTGTCCGGCCTCCAGGACAGTAAAGGTTCGCATCAGGGTCCGGGCAGCGTGGGCCCGGCGCAGGAAGAGAAGCATCCTTGGTGGCAAGTGATGTGCCTGACCGGTGTTGACTACTTTTCCACCCTTGGCTATCAGCCGGCCATCGCAGCCCTGGCTGCCGGTGTCATTTCTCCGCTGGCGACGCTGGTGCTGGTTGCTGTCACGCTCTTGGGCGCCTTGCCTGTGTACCGCAGGGTGGCGCGGGAGAGCCCGCGGGGGGAAGGGTCCATCGCGATGCTTGAGCGGCTGCTGCCACGCTGGGGCGGCAAGCTGTTCGTGCTGATTCTGCTGGGGTTCGCGGCTACGGACTTCATGATCACCATCACCCTCTCGGCGGCGGACGCCAGCGAACACCTGATTGAAAACCCTCTTGTCCCGGGATGGCTGCATGGGCAGAACATCCTGGTCACCCTGGTGCTGCTGGCGCTGCTGGCCGCCGTGTTCCTCCGCGGATTCAGGGAAGCAATCGGCGTGGCCGTGGTTTTGGTCATCGTCTACCTTGGCCTTAATGCCGTTGTGGTGGCTGTGACCATGGCCGGGGTTATCAACCACCCGGCTGCTGTTGACGACTGGTGGACAACCTTGTGGACTTCCCACGGGAATCCTCTGATGGCTGTGGCTGTCGCGCTGATCGTCTTCCCGAAGCTGGCACTGGGACTGTCCGGCTTCGAAACCGGAGTGGCCGTCATGCCCCAGGTCCGGGGCGGTCAGGATGACACCGAAGACAATCCTGCGGGGCGCATCCGGGGGACCCGGCGCATGCTGACCTCGGCAGCGGTGATCATGAGCTCGTTCCTGATCACCACCAGCTTCATCACCGTGGTGCTGATCCCGGCGCACGAGTTCCAGGACGGCGGCCAGGCCAACGGCCGTGCCCTGGCTTACCTCGCCCATGAATACCTGGGCGTCGGCTTCGGCACGCTCTACGACGTCAGCACCATCGCCATCCTTTGGTTCGCCGGCGCCTCGGCCATGGCAGGACTGCTGAACCTGGTCCCGAGATACCTTCCCCGTTACGGCATGGCCCCTGAATGGGCCAAGGCAGTCCGGCCCCTCGTGCTCGTGTTCACCCTCGTCGGGTTCCTGATCACCTGGCTCTTCGAGGCCGACGTCGATGCCCAGGGCGGCGCTTACGCCACCGGCGTGCTGGTCCTGATGACGTCCGCGGCTGTTGCCGTGACGCTCTCTGCCCGCCGCCGGAAGCAGCGCAAACGCACGATTGCTTTCGGTGCCATCGCTATGGTTTTTTCGTACACCACGGTGGCAAACGTCGTCGAACGTCCCGATGGCATCAGGATCGCCGGGCTCTTCATCCTGGGCATCATCGTGATCTCCCTTCTCTCCCGCGTCCGGCGTTCCTTCGAACTGCACGCAACCCACGTGCACCTGGACCGGCAGGCATTGGAGTTTCTGGCGCCCAACCTTGAGGGCCCGATATCGATCATCGCGCACGAACCGCTGCGGATAACCGCCGAGGCTTACCGGGATAAGCTCGCTTCCGCCATTGAGGTCAGCCACCTGCCCCTGGACCAGGAGGCATTGTTCCTTGAAGTCATCGTCGATGATTCCTCCGACTTCGAAACCACACTGGAGGTTCGTGGTGTGACGCGGCACGGATACCGCATCCTGGAGGTCCACGGCCCGGTGGTGCCGAACACCATCGCGTCTGTGCTCTGTCACATCCGGGACGTCACGGGATTGATGCCGCACATCTATTTTCGCTGGACAGAGGGAAACCCGCTCACGAACCTCCTCCGTTTCCTGTTCCTGGGCGAGGGCGAGATCGCACCTGTCACCCGCGAAGTGCTGCGCGAAGCAGAACCGGACGTCACTAAGCGCCCGTGGGTCCACGTGGGCTGAACCGCTGGCAATGAAGGCATGCCGGGCGCCTGAGTGAACAATGGAGCCATGGCACAAGGCAATATGAGTAGTTTCCTGGGAGCTGCGCCGGGGGCCGGAACCACGATCGTCGTCGGCGTGAGCGGCCAGACCGGGGACGAGGCACTCGTCCGCCGCGGAGTGAGGATGCTGGCTGCTGCCGAAGGCGGGGAGCTCCATGTGGTGCATGTCCGCACAAGGACCGCCGCGACGGGGCCCTCAAGCAAAGACCTGGAACTGCCGCGCAATCTGGCCACCGAATTCGGAGGGGTGTTCCACGCCGTCGGCGGTGAGGAAGTGGCCGCGACGCTCCTTGAGTTCGCCAGGAGCGTGAACGCGAGCCAGATCATCCTGGGAAAGCCCCGGCGGCGGTCGATGCTCCAGCCCAGGCCCGGGACGGTGGCCTCTGTGGTGGCAAATGCCGGAACCATTGACGTTCACCTCATTGGCCAAGAGCCCGGGCCAGCCGGAGCTGCCCGCCGGAAACGGCCGCGGCTTGGGCGGCACCGGGAGGCGGCTGCGTTTGCCCTGGCTGTGGGTCTGCCCCCGCTGCTGCAGTTCGTCCTGGAGTTCCTCCCTCACGACCAGCTGTCCACGGACATGCTGGTTCATTTGACCGGGGTGGTTGGCGTGGCGTTGCTCGGCGGGGTGTGGCCTGCCGTTGCGGCAGCTGCTCTGGCGGGCCTGATCGTGAATTACTTCAGTGTCAGGCCAGTGGGTTCGCTGTCCGTGATTGACCCGGAGAATGTTCTGGCCCTGCTGGTCTTTGTTCTGGTGGCTGTGGCTGTATCGATGGTGGTCGACCGGTCCGCGAAGCTCAGCAAGGAGGCACACATTGCCCGCGCGGAAGCGTCCATCCTGGGTGAATTGAGCCGCAGGGCGGTAGCCGAGGGAAACAGTATTCCGGCGTTCCTGGATCAGGTCCGGGAGCATTTCCAGGCAGGCGGGGCCGCCTTGTGGACCCGGGAGGAGCCCGGTCCGGTCCGGGACGGCGACTGGGTCCTGAGGGAATTCTCGGGTTCGTCCCGGCCGGCTGCGGTCTCCGATGCAGACTCGGTGGAGCAGATGGACGCTGACAGGATGCTGACTCTGACCGGCAGGGAGCTCAACCAGGATGAACGGCGGCTGCTGGCCGCTTTTGGTGCGCACCTGCTGGCCATGCTGCAACGTGAAGAACTGACTGTGAGCCAGCGTGAAAACCTTCGCCTGGCGGAGGGAAACAAAATGCGGACCTCCATTCTGCGGGCCGTTTCCCATGACCTCCGCACGCCCCTGGCCGGAATCAAGCTGGCCTCCGCCACCCTGCGTGACAGGACCGTAACCCTTCGTGGGGAGGAGCAGGATGAGCTCCTGGCCACGATTGAGTCAGGGGCTGACCGGCTCGACGGGCTGGTGAGCAACCTGCTGGACATGTCCAGGATCACTGCGGATGCTGTTTCCCCGTTAATCCGTCCGGTGCATTGGGCTGAGGTGGTGGGCGTGGCCCTGCGCGGAATAGCGTCAGACCGGGTCCGCGTGCTCTTGCCCGGCAACATGCCTCCGGTGGATGCCGATCCCGGCATGCTGGAGCGGGTCATTGCCAATCTTGTCGAAAACGCCCTGAAGTATGCCCCTGATTCGGACGTCACTATCGCCGGCGCCGTCGGTGGGGCCGGGAGCGCAAGAATTGGCGACGTCCCGGCCAGCGAGCTTACCGTCGTCGATCATGGACTGGGTATCCCGGCAGAGGAGGTGCTGTCCATGTTCAGGCCTTTCCAACGGGCAGATGACACGACGGCAGGAACAGGGATCGGGCTTGGCCTGGCCGTGGCAAAGGGCTTCACCGAGGCTATGGGCGGAGTCCTGCTCGCAGAGCCAACCCCAGGCGGAGGCCTGACCATGGTGGTGCGCCTGCCGCTCTCCACCGGCGCACTCCCCGAGACCGAAACGGCGAAGCCATGACGACGGTGCTGATCGTCGATGACGAAGTCCAGATACTCCGCGCCCTGCAGATCAACCTGAACGCAAGGGGGTTCTCAACCCTTACGGCGCTCACCGGGCAGGCCGCACTGGACCAGGCAGCCGAACACCCCGTGGACGTCATCATCCTGGACCTGGGTCTGCCTGACCTGGACGGGGTGGAGGTGATCCACCGGCTCAGGCGCTGGAACGGCGTGCCAATCGTGGTCCTCTCAGCCAGGCACGGATCCGATGACAAAATCCAGGCCCTGGACGCCGGGGCGGATGACTACGTGACCAAGCCTTTTGGAATGGACGAGCTCCTGGCAAGGCTGCGCGCTGCGCTGCGCCGCGGGACAACGGGGGAGGCTCCCGTTGTGGAAACCGACAGCTTTACTGTGGACCTGCCCGCGCAACGGGTAACCCGGAGAGGCATGCCCGTCCGCCTGACTCCCACCGAATGGAACATCCTGGAACTTCTGATCCGGAACAATGGCGCCCTCGTCACCCATGAGAAACTCCTCACGGATGTATGGGGACCCGCTTACATCGGCGAGACAGCCTACCTCCGGGTCTACCTTGCCCAGCTGCGGAGAAAGCTTGAAACGGACCCTGCCAACCCCAGGCACCTGCTCACCGAAACCGGGCTGGGTTACCGCTTCCAGGAATAACCTGACGGCAGGATCGGGGCCGGACGGTCTTGCTGGCTGGATTTCCGGCTAACTGTCTGTTGCCACCTGGCTGGTCCGCCTGCGCCGCAGCCGCGACACGTGCGATATCAGGGCGCCCGACTGCGTGAGGACCAGGACGGTCAGCAGTGCCGCCGCCACATGCGTGTCCAACATGAGTTCCATCGCGTGGTGGCCGCCGGACGTTTGGGCCGGTGGGAGTGGCTGCCAGATCAGCACTCCGTGGGCATGCCCGGGCGATGTGCTGCCCGAGCCACCGGCGAAACCGGCGAACACCAAATGCAGCACCTGCTGAACCAGGCCCGAGGCCAGGAGCAGCGCCCAGAACCGGAGGTTCAGGCCCGCGAGCATGGATGCTGCCATGCTTAGCAAGGCGGCAATTGCCAGGAGAACCGAGGGGCCTGGGACCGCCGCGCCGCTCAGGAAATGCGCTGCGGCGCCCAATGTAACGGCCAGCGGGCCGGACGCCCTGGCGGCGTAGATTCGCCGTCGAGGCAAGTTCCTTGCCGTCACCGGCCACCTCCCAACCGCTGTCCCCTGACGCATCTGACCCACCCAGGCAAAAGTGCGTCCTCGGTTGGATACTTACCCCTTTCGGGGCCGCTCACACCAGGCTTTCACTGCAGGGTTGTGTTCGTAACTAGTACGAGGAGCTATCGGCGCAGCAACTCCGACGGCGCATGGCCGAACCGTTTGCCACGCCACAACCGGAATGCTCCGGCGCGAGCAGGCCTGGCAGCCGGCAGCACAGGTGCCAGTGCTGCCGGCCGCGGTGCCCGGGGGATCAGTTAGGCGCGTCCCCAGAAGGCGTCTTCCGCCTGGCCGTCCTCGGAGAATAAGCGCACTTCGGCGATTTTTCCGTTGCGTACCGTGAGGAGGTCTACGCCGGACATATCCATTGCCACGTCCGCTCGCTTGCCGGAGAACCTGACCGGGACTGCCACGAACTCGCCATTGACCATGGCGGGTCCGGTGACGGCGAGCTGGAAGGTGCCCTGGCTTGCTTCCATCATCCCGCCGAGCAATGAGCCCACGCCATCGATTCCTGAATGGTCGCCGGAGAACTGATTCGCACCGGGCTGGTGCCACACCACGTCGGGGCTTAGCAGTGCCATCGCCGCGGGTACGTCACCGCGTCCGAGGGCGTCAAAGTATGAGGCGGTCACGGCCGCCGGAGTCTGGTCAGTCATCTGGTTCTCCTTTGCTTGGGCTTACCCGCCTATGGTTACAGCCGGTAACCTGTTACATCAACGTAACTAAGGAGGTTTTGCCGTGACTGTGCCGGCTTGGAACGTCATGGTGGCAACGTGTCCCTCGCGGACTTCCTTGGCGAAGATCGCCAACAAGTGGACGGCCATGATCGTCATTGCTCTCAGCGGGGGCCCGTTGAGGTTCGGTGAACTGCGGCAGGCTGTGGACGGCATCAGCGGCAAGGTCTTGGCCGATACCCTGCGGGACCTGGAACGGGACGGGATCGTGGGCCGGACCGCCTATGACGAAATGCCTCCGCGCGTCGAGTATGAGTTGACCGCTCTCGGCCAAACCCTGCGTGAGCCACTGACGGCGCTGGGCCTCTGGGCTGAGGAATACATCGAAGACGTGATGTCAGCGCGTGAGTCCTACGACAGGCGTGTCACCCCGGCCGCGTTCACTTAGGCCGTTGCTTTCCGCGGCCCTGGGGGCGGTGGAACGGGCTGGCGTTGTCAGTACGACGTCGGACGCGTGAGCCGGGCGTCAAAGTGGCGCCTGTATTCGGTTGGGGTGGTGGAAAAGGCGGTTGCGAAGTTTTGCCGCAGGGTAACGGCGCTGCCGAAGCCGCAGTCAGCGGCAACCTGATCAACGGATAAGTCCGTGGTTTCCAGCATCCGCCGGGCAGCGTCGAGCCGCCGGGTGCGTATCCACGCAGAGGGTGTTGTCCCTGTTGTTGCCCGGAAGGCGCGGACGAAGGTCCGCCGGCTCATGTGCGCTTGGGCGGCGAGGCGATCGATACTGAGGGGCTCGCCCAGGCGGCCCAGCACCCATTCGAGCAGGCGTGCGATCGGGTCATCTGAGGAGCGCGGCGGAACGGGGTGTTCTATGTACTGCGCCTGTCCGCCCTCCCGATGCGGGGCGATGACGAGGCTGCGGGCTACCTGGTTAGCGGCATCCGCCCCGAGCCGGCCCCGGACAAGATGCAGGCACGCGTCCAGTCCTGATGCCGTGCCGGCCGACGTCAACACGTCACCGTGATCGATATACAGCACGGTTTGATCCAGGAAAACATCAGGGTGGCGGACAGCGAGGGATCCGAACGCTTGCCAGTGGGTGACTGCCCGGCGCCCAGAAAGCAGACCTGCATCGGCAACGGGGATGGCACCGAGGCAAAGCCCCAGGATTGTCACACCGCGCTGGTGTGCTTCCTGAAGCACGCGCCGCAGCGATTCGTTCGGAGCGCGGCCGTCATCGAACCAGGAGGGCACCACCACGACGTCCGCCGCTTCCGCCGCGGCAGGGCCCTGGACCTCTCCCAGTTGGTAACCCTCTGCTGTTCGAACATGGCTGGCCTGGTCTGAGAAGAGGACGGTCTTCCATTCCGCAAGTCCCTGACGTGTCACCTCGTCGAAAACCATCTGTGGCACAGCAAGGTGGAACATGGTTACTCCGTGGAAGGCGTAGATCGCGATGCGCATTCGATTCCTCTCAGCTTTGGCCTGAATCCATCGTATATGGGCCTCCGTGCCACTGGTTGTGGTTGCCTGTGGCGGGAAGGATGGAATGGTTGCCACCCGGCGGCAAGCGAACCACTATTTGGGAGAACACCACCATGAGCACCCCTCGCCGCGCCCTTATCCTCATCGATGTGCAGCAGCAGTACTTCGGCGGACCCTTCGAGATCCAGTACCCGCCGCACCAGGAGTCCCTACCGATGATCGCGCGGGCTGTCGACGCAGCGACCGCCGCGGGCATCCCTATCGTGGCCGTACAACACAGCGCGGGTGAGGGTGCTCCGGTCTTCGCACCTGGCACCCCCGAATTCGAACTTCACCCACAGATCGAAGGCCGCAGAACCGAGGCATGGAAGGGTGTCGTCAAACAGTATGGTTCCGTCTACGCAGACACCGACCTCACTGGGTGGCTGCGGGAGCAGGACGTCGACACCGTCGCACTGGTCGGTTACATGACCAACAACTGCGTCCTCGCTTCGGCCGTTGAAGCTGAATCCCTGGGCTTCACCACCGAGGTCCTTTCGGATGCCACCGGGGCTATCAACCTCGCCAACGATGCGGGCTTCGCGGACGCAAAAACAGTTCACACCACTTTGCTCACCCTGTTGAACTCAAACTGGGCAGCTGTCAGCACCACTGATGAGTGGGCAGATGCCCTTGAAGCGGGGCAGACGCTGAAAAGAAGTGATCTCGGCAGCTCGGCAATGGCCGGGGCCGCGCGCCTGGCCCGCGCCTAACCTGCTCCCTCGGCTCCTCCCTAAGAGGAGCCGAGGAGCCCGCCAGATGTCCCAACTTCCCTTTGTCTGCTCGCCTATTTCTCCGATGCCGTTTCTGAGACGGTGTTTGAAGGCCGCTCCTGCCCGTGGGAGCGTGTTCTCATGAGCAAGGTATACGGTGCGATCGACGAGCGGCTGACAAAATTCATCGCACGGCAAGTTGTCTTTTTTGTGGCCACTGCGCCGCTCTCGGGGGACGGTCATGTCAATGTCTCGCCGCGCGGGCTGCCCGGCACCTTTGCTGTCCTCGACGAGCGCACCTTCGCCTGGCTCGACGTTACCGGCAGCGGAAGCGAAACCATCGCCCACCTCAGGGAAAACGGCCGCATCACGATTATGTTCTGCGCCTTCGACGGCCCGCCGAACATCGTCCGCCTGCACGGCACGGGGAGGGTGGTCAGCCGGTACGACGACGAGTTCGAGTCGCTCGCTCAGCACTTCGACGACAAGCCTGGCGCGAGGGCCGTCATCGTGGTTGACGTCGTCCGTGTTTCGGATTCATGCGGGTGGGGCGTTCCGCTGATGAGCTTCCAAGGTCATCGCGATCTGCTTGGACCGTACTTCAAACGCAAAGGGACGGACGGCAGCGCCGAATACCGGATCGCCAAGAACCGCATCAGCATCGACGGGCTTGCCGCCTACGACTTCGACACCGCAAGGGCGACGCTGCAGGATCAGTGACGCAGGGGGAAAATATTCGTGGAGTTAACCGATGGGGTTATCCGGTTGTCCCCGCTTTGCCTGGAGGACATCGAGCCCCACCTCGCGGGGGAAGATGCCGAGCTTGTTCGCTGGCTCAGCGGGGGCATTGGCACCCGGCAGTCCGTCGAGGAATACATCAGGCGCTGCCTGGATCAGTGGGAAACCGGCGGGCCAGTGCATGCCTTTGGCATACGGGTTGGCCTGGCAGAACTCGCAGGCACCACCGAGGTGCAGTTTGATCGGCCGTACCTGGGGCCCGGCACTGTGAACATCAGCTATGGACTTTATCCTTCATGGCGCGGCCGGGGTATCGCCACGCGCGCGCTCCTCCTTGCAGGCGCTCACGCCGCCGCGGCAGGGGCAGCCCAAGGAGTTCTCAGAATCGAACCGGGGAACACCTCATCGGTTGCCGTCGCCCTGCGCGCCGGCTACATTCCCTTTCGGCAGAGCGAGGAGAGTGATGGCCGGCAGTTCAATTGGTACACAAAGACCCTGCCAGCGTAAGAGCTCCCTCGTGCATCCATGAAGACCAGGCCAGAACCTATGCCACAGTTGCGGTCATCTAAGATCGTCTAAACACAGCCCGGCAAGGAGTCCACCGTGAAGCACACCCCCATCGACAGCGGAAAGGCCACGCTGGAGCTTCTTCCAAATGGCGTCGTAAACCTGACCTGGCAGCGCCATGCCAACCTCGAGATAGCAGACGTCACCGCTGCAATGGCCAGCCTGGATGATGTTTGCCACGGAGTACCTCACCCGTTGCTGGTTGACATGGGCGGCACCATGGGTGTCAGCCACGACGCACGTGAAGCATTCTCAGCCCCGTCTGCGGCATCCCGGATTGCGCTGCTCGGCTCGACTCCGGTTGACCGGATCCTTGCTAACTTCCGTCCCGCCGGCTCCTATCCATGCCCCACACGCTTCTTCACGGATCGAACCGAGGCGATGAGCTGGCTGTTGCAGGACCCCACAGACTAGTCACGCTGGGGAATGGAATCTGAACAGCCATGCTCGATAGCAATTCCGTAAGTTACCTGGTTTCACTGATCAAGAATTTCGATTATTCGATGTTGAGCGACGCGGAGTGGAATGCGTTAAAGGACGTCGATGTGTTAGACAACGTGCAGCTGACAGCGGCAATCCGTGATGTTGTGAAACCCGAATACGCTTCCTGGGACGCGTCCTCCAGACAGCTGGTGAACAACGCCCTGGAAGCTGGCCTGGCGCTCCCGGACTACGATTTCGCGCCCGTTCTTCGCAACGTGGAGATGCCCTTGGCTCAAGATCTGAATCCCCGGACATTTTTCCTCCTGATACAACAGGTGCTTGTCGAACAGCAGGGTTGACCTCGCCTTAGTGGCGTGTGAGCCGGCGTGGAGTGTGGACACCCGGCTATCCACGTATTCCGTGAGATGTGCGGGAGGAATAGCAAGGACACCAGGCTCTGGGGCCGCCCACCTGGGCAGATGCTGCTCCTGCGCCTGATCGCCCGTTCCACCTGGCGCTGGGCAGTGGGAACCGCGGTGGCTCTGTTGCTCATCCACATCATCGGGGACGTCTTCCCGGACACTTTTTCCGTTCCGCTGATGGCGGTGTTTGGCGGATTCCTGCTGGCCGGCAGCCAATGGTGGGCACTTCGCATGCCGCTGCGGGATGGGCTTCTTTGGGTGGCCGGGTCAGCAGTTGCCTGGGCCGTGGCGGTCCTGCTGGGTGTCCAGCTGACGGCCGGAGCGGGTTGGAGGATTGAACACACCGTTGTCGGGGTGTTGACGGGCTTGCTGGTGGGCGCTGCAACCGCGTCCATTTGGGCATGGCATCTGTTCGGCAGTACGTCCGGGGCGCGCGGCCGGGTGCTGCGAACAGGGGCACCTTGACGGTGGGCCGGCATCACCTTGTCCGGGTGTAGCCCATCTTGGCGCTGATCTGGAGTCCGGCCTGCTTCAGCGCCTCAAGCAGCCCGGGCTCCTTTTCCGGATCAAAGCGGAAGGCAGGCCCGGAGATGCTGACGGCGCCGATCACCGTGGCCAGGTGGTTGTGGACGGGCACGGACACGGAGTTGAGCCCGATCTCGAATTCCTCCAGCGCCAATCCGTAGCCCTGGCGGGCGACTTCCAGCAGCTGCGCTTCGAGTTTGTTGCGGTTGGTGATGGTCCGGGGAGTCCTGGCCTGCAGTCCGGTTTCCTTCAGGACGCGGTCCCGTTCCTCGACGGACAGCGCGGCCAACAGGACTTTTCCGCTGGAGGTCGCGTGAAGGGGCGTGAGGCTGCCCACCCAGTCATAGGTGGCAAGCGATGAAGGACCCATGGCCTGGTCCACGTTGACGGCGAAGTTGGACCGCAGCACGGCCAGATTTACGGTTTCCTTGAATTGCTCGGCCAGGCTTTCAATCACCGGGCGGGCCTCCCGCACCAGGCTGAGCCGTCCGGGAATGGAGCTCGCCAGCCTCAGGACGCCGAAGCCCAGCTGGTACTTTCCACGTTCGCTGTTCTGGTGGACCATCTCCCTGGTGACCAGCGCGCCGAGAAGCCGAGAGGCGGTGGACTTGTGGATGCCCATTTCCTCGGCGATTTCGCTGACGCCTGCATGGCCGTCGCGGGCCAGGATTTCCAGCACCGCAAGTGCCCGGTCCACGGACTGAACGCCGCCGTGCTGCCCGCCCTCGGCGTCATTCTCAGATTCAGGGTCAGTCTTCGAAGCCATGATCCATACTCTCAAGTGGTAGTTTCTGCGGCCCGTTTACCAGCCACCAGGCCGCCCGCGGCCTGCTTTCGGTTAGTTCCGCAATGCTGATCCTAGACCGGGAAGTGTGACGGGGTTTCTACATCTGAGCTCTTCAGGGCATGGATGGCCACCCACTGGACCAACGGGATGAGGTGGCTGCTCAGCTCCTGCCCGCTGTCCGTAAGGCTGTACTCCACGTACGGCGGCACCACGGGCCTGGCATCCCGACGTACCAGTCCGTCAGCTTCGAGCGTGCGAAGGGTCTGCGCCAGCATCTTTTCGCTGATGCCGCCGATGGTGCGGCAGAGTTCGCTCCACCTTAGGGTGCCTGCCGACAGAGCTATCAGCACCAGGGTTCCCCACTTATTGGTGACGTGGCTGAGCAGAACCCTGGACGGGCAGTTCTCTGCAAAGACGTTGTCGTCGCCCAGAGGCAGCCCCAGGTCCGGGAGTTGGGTTTGTGCCATGCAAAGTAGCTTACCAAAAAGTGCGTACCGTCGGTTTGGAATGTACCGGTGATCCTGCAGGTTGGTAGGGGTGATCGAGCAGTCCGCTCGACTGACCGCTAGGAGAAGGAATCCTCAATGTCAATTGTCATCACCGCCGCCACCGGCCAGCTCGGCAAGCTCGTCATCGACAGCCTGCTGGAACGGGGAGTTGAAGCGAGCCACATTGTTGCCGCCGGCCGGGACCAGGAGAAGCTGTCCGCCCATTACGGTCTCCGGGGCATCCGCACTGTCCGGATTGACTACAGTGATCCCGAATCGCTGGCGGCAGCCTTCCAGAGCGGCGACAAGGTCCTGCTGATCTCCGGCAGCGAAGTGGGCCAGCGGGTTGCGCAGCACCGGAATGTCATTGATGCCGCGCGGACGGCCGGTGTTGCACAGCTGGCATACACCAGTGTTGTCAGGGCTGACACGAGCACGCTGGTGCTGGCCCCGGAACACAAGGCCACCGAGGAAGCCGTGGTCGCATCCGGCCTTCCCTACACGCTGCTGCGCAACGGCTGGTACACCGAGAACTACGTCCCGGCCCTGGAGCAGGCGCGCCAGACAGGCAAGGTGGTGGCCAGTGTCGGGACCGGCCGGGTGGCCAGTGCATCCCGTGCTGACTACGCCGCGGCAGCGGCTGTCGTGCTCTCCACTGATGGGCACCACAATGCGGTCTACGAGCTGTCCGGCGATGTTGCCTGGGACTTCGAAGAGTTTGCAGCTTCGCTCAGCACGGCCCTGGACCGCTCCGTGGTGTACGAAGCCGTGGAGCCGGGCGAGCATTTCGAGCTCCTCAAGGCAGCCGGGCTGGACGATCAGACTGCAGGTTTCCTGGTTGCCCTTGACGGGAACATCCGCGACGGCGAACTGGCGCCGATCACAGGCGACCTCTCCCGTCTGACCGGACGTCCCACCGCTTCCTTGGGCGAGACGTTGGCGCAGCTGTCCTGAGCGCAGTGCCTTAGTCCGAAAGGCCGGGGCGCCATTGGGTGCCCCGGCCTTCCCCCAGATGGGCGGCGTTCCAGCCGGCGCTACCATGAATGTGCCGGACGATGAGGAGCAGCAGTGACAGAACGTGAACGGCTTGTCACCTGGGAGGACCCTGCCATTGGCGCGGGAGCCATGCCCAGCATGAGTGGCCTGGACTACCTGCATTCGATGATGGGAAAGAAGCTGCCGCCCCCGCCGATGGGCCAATTGCTGAACATGACGTTGGTTGAGGCGGAGCCGGGAACTGCCACGTTCACCTGCCTCCCGGACGAGTCGCATTACAACCCCATTGGGGCAGTCCATGGCGGCCTGGTGTGCACCCTCCTGGACTCGGCCCTGGGCTGCGCCGTGCAGACCACCCTTCCCCAGGGGCAGGGCTACACCTCCATAGAAATCAAAGTGAACTACCTCCGCCCAATACGGGCCGGCAGCGGCCTGTTAACCTGCGTGGGAGTGGTGTCCAAGGCCGGCAGCCGGGTGGCCTTCGCGGATGGAACAGTCACCGATGGCAGCGGCAAACTGGTGGCTACCGCCAGCGGGTCCCTGCTCGTTTTCCCCCTGGGCTGACGAGCGTTCCCGTTCTTCCTGCGAAACGTCAGGAAGCGCTTGGTCAGGTGGGCTGCAGCTGGGCCAGGCGCGTAGCAACGTGCAAGGCAGCCAGCCGGCCGGTGCCCCGGGGGTCCCCGCCGCACAGCGAGAAGATCCGTTGCAGGCGCTGATGCATCGACTGCCGCTCCACGTGCAGTTCACGGGCGGCCTGGGCCGTATTGCAGCCTGAATCCAGCCAGACCCTGAGGGTTTCAACCAGCTGGGAGTTGCGCTGGGCATCGTGGTCAAGGACCGCCGCCAGTTGCTGGTTCACAAAGTCCCGCCGCTGCGCCTCATCGAGGGAATGGACGGCAAGCCGCTCGACGGCGAACGCCTGGGAATCCAGGACAGCGGCGCCCCGCGGCGCTCGGGGTGAGTCCGTGCCCGCCGCGAGTTCAAGCGTGAGCCGGGCTTCGGTCAGGGACCACGGAGCGAAGGATATGCCGGAAGCTATGGGGCCCACGGAGCTGACTGTCCCTTCCGGTACCGCCAGCGACTCCAGTCCGGCCACGATTTTTTGCCTGTCGTCTTTTGGATTGTCGGAGCGAAGGACGGCCAGTGCCAGAAGCTCTGCGTTGTCCGCATAACTCGCGCTCTGACGGCCTACCCGGTTCAGAAGGTGCTCCACGGCCGTCCGGAGCTGCTGTGAGCCGGGGGAGCGGATCACCACTGCCACCAGCTGCGCCGACACGGGGATGCCGGCAGCCGGAGCGAGCTGTTGAAGCCTCCAGTTTTGCGTGCCGGAAGCTATGGCACGGATCAACGCCCCGCCCGCCATTTCCTTCAGGCCGGGAGGCATTCGCTGCAACAGGGCCAGGGCAAGGATGTCCACTGACCGGGTCCCGGCAATCCGCGCCAGGTTGACGTCGGCGTCGGCGGGAACGTCCAGGGTTAGGCGGGCGGACGGTATGCCGCGTACCGGCACGTCAATGTGGATGATGTTGGCGTGGTCTCGGGCGGCCGCGTCCCTTGGGGCAGGCTCGGGATCTTCACCCCGCTCGGCCGGCAATGCGCTGGCCAGGGTGGTTCCCGCCGTTGAGCTGAGGACCACCTCGGAAGCGGTGGCAGCAGCCAAGACAGCAAGGATCCGGTCAAGGCTGCCGCCGTGGGCCAGTTCCACCGCCATGGCGTGGCTGGCCTGGTCCGCCTGCTGCAGTTGAGCGGCGGATTCACTAACGAGCATGGAGTTGATGGCTTCCATCACGCCGACAAAGGGCACCACCTTGCGAAGCTCAATCAGGGGAAGGCCCGCATTTTCAGCTGCGGCGACCATCGAGGAGGGGATCGAAGGGAGTTCCCTGCCGGTCTCGATTGCCAAGGCGGCCACCCCGCGCTCGGCCAGCTCCCTGATGTAGCCTGTGCGGCGTTCATCCGTTGCCAGGGCAAGGGCCTGGCCACCCGTCAGCAACAGCTCGCCACCGCCCAGCAGGGGCGCGATGTCCAAGACCTCGCTCGAGTGGATCCAGCGGAGCTGCGTTTCCGGGACCAGTGCCGCTGCGGCGCGGACCACGGGGTCGGCTGCCAGCAGGGTGGCATGCTGCAACACGTCTTGTAACCGAACTGGCATGACACTCCGTCGCGTAGATCGCAGAACTTCCAGACACATTGTAGATGGTGCATGTGGTGCCCGACACATAATCTTGAAGAATCCCCATCCCCTCAACGAAGAGGCCCTTGATGCAACAACCATCCACTGGCACGGGAGTTGAGCAATCCGCTCATCTCGAAGACGTCGAAGCCTGGCTGCAGCCAATCCCTGAATCCCAGCGCACCCACAAGGTCTCCGGCCAGTTCTGGATCTGGGCCGGAGCCAACCTGGCACCGATCAACTGGGTGCTTGGGGCCCTCGGAATTCATCTCGGCCTCGGCTTTGCGGACACTGTGACGGTCCTGGTCCTCGGCAACCTCATTGGCATGCTGCTGTTCGGCTGCTTTGTCCTGCTCGGCCAAAAGACCGGAGCCACCGGGATGGTCCTGGCCCGGGCGGCATTCGGACGCCGCGGGAACTATCTTCCGGCCGCCATCCAGGCGCTCCTGGTGATCGGCTGGTGCGCGGTCAACACCTGGATCATCCTGGACCTGGTCATGGCACTGTTCGGGACGCTCGGCTGGGTTGATCCGGCAGCCGCCAATTACGGCTGGAAGATCGGTGTGGCCACGGCCATCATGGCCACGCAGGTAGCCATCGCCTGGTTTGGCTACAAAGCGATCGCCGCCTTTGAAAAGTGGACCGTGCCGCCCACCATCATCATCCTGGCCGTTATGTCCGCAGTCGCCTGGTTCGGCATGAAGATCAACTGGTCCTATGCCGGGCCAGCGGGCAACATCCTGGAAGGGTCAGAGCGGATCGCTGCCATGAGCGCTGTGATGACAGCCATCGGCATCGGCTGGGGCATCACCTGGTTCACCTACGCGGCCGACTACTCCAGGTTCGTCAGCACCGAAGTACCCAAGAAGAAGGTCTACCTGGCGTCGGTCCTTGGCCAGTTCATCCCCGTGGTGTGGCTCGGAATCCTCGGCGCAAGCCTGGCCACCAACAGCGGCGAAATTGATCCCGGGAAGCTCATAGTCCAGAACTTCGGTGTCCTGGCATTGCCCGTTCTTTTGATGGTCCTGCATGGCCCCATCGCCACCAACATCCTGAACATCTACACCTTTTCGGTGGCCACGCAGTCACTGGACATCACCATCAGCCGCCGCAAACTGAACCTGTTCGTCGGGGTCTTCTCCCTGGCCGCCGTCGTCTTCTTCATCTTCCAGGAAGATTTCGCCGCTGTCCTTGATGCCTGGCTGATCGGGCTGGTCGCCTGGGTAGCGGCCTGGGGCGGCGTCATGCTGGTGCACTACTTCTGGATCGAAAAGCGCTGGCCCGGCAACCCGGAAAGGCTCTTCGACGCCGTCGGTACCAAGCGGCTCCCCGGCGTCAACTGGGCGGGCGTCACGTCCCTGCTGGTGGGGATCTTCGCCACCTGGCTGTTTATGTACGGGCTCGTCCCCGCGATGCAGGGCCCCATCGCCGTGGCCCTGGGCGGGTGGGACCTGTCATGGCTCGCCGGCGGCCTCGCCAGCGCCGGTACCTACGCCGTCCTTGGCCCGAAGGTCCACCGCAAATATCTCGACGACGCACTGGCAGCCCCGGCACAGCAGCAGCCGTCAGCAGACCTGGCCGTTTCCACGCAGCCCGGTGCCCCGGCCGGGCTGTGAACAGCCTGTCAGGGCACGGCCGGATTGGGAGCGGCCCTGCCCCGAACGGCCGGACGCCACACGACCGGACGCCACAAGGCCGCATTGCCAACCGCCGGACCCCGAACTGCCTGACTCCACCTAAGAGGAACCCTGAGATGACCCTTGAAGCATTCCCGGACTTAGCCCATCCGATCACCTGGCCCGAGGGGAAGCGGGCAGCAGCCTCCTTCACGTTCGACGTCGACGCCGAGTCCTGCACCATTGCCCATGACCCCAAAAGCACGCGCAGGATGTCGCTGATGACGCATCAGTCCTACGGGCCGAAGGTGGCCGTTCCGCGGCTGCTGCAGATCCTTGCCCGGCAGGACGTCCGGGCCACGTTCTTCGTTCCCGGGTTTACGGCCGAGTGCTACCCGGACACGGTCCGGCGGATCGTGGACGCCGGTCACGAGGTGGCCCACCACGGCTACCTGCACGAACCCATGCAGGGCATCGACGCCGAAACCGAGGGCCGCTACATTGACCGCGGCCTGGAGGCGCTGGCGAAAGCAGCCGGAGTTGAGCCTGTTGGGTACCGGGCCCCGTGGTGGGAGCTGAACTGGCATTCAGCAGCGCTCCTCGCGGACCGCGGCTTCCTTTATGATTCGAGCCTGCTCGACGGCGACGCTCCGTACCGCTTCAGCGTGGCCCCCGATGACAGCCGGGACATCGTCGAAATCCCTGTGGACTGGGCTCTGGACGACTGGGAACAGTACGCCTTCTATCCCGGAGTCACCGGCAGCGGCGTTATCGAAAGCCCGGCCAAGGTCCTGGAAATGTGGACCCTTGAGGCGGAGGCGCACCATGCCCAGGGGAGCTGCTTTGTGCTGACCAACCATCCGTTCATCTCCGGGCGGCCGTCCAAGGCTGTTGCGCTGGAGCGTCTTATCGAGCGGGTCAAGGCGATGGACGGGATGTGGGTGGCAACCATGGAGGAAATAGCCGGGCACACCCGCAGAACTGTCTCCGAAATCCACAGCCATGCCCGGATCGAGGTGCCTTCCTTCCCGGACACCGGCGCCCGCTTTACCCCCGCTGGGGTTCGTGAGGCTGAGCAGATCGCGGTCCGCCAGAACTAAGTAGTTTAGTTGCCTAGTAGATGGCGTTCGTAGGCGAAGGCGACAAGTTGCAGCCGCGTGCGGAGTTCCAGCTTGTCCAGCACGCTGCGCAGATGTGTTTTGACGGTTGCCTCAGAGACGAACAGGCCTTCCGCGATTTCGCCATTGCTGAGGCCCTTGGCCGCGAGAAGAAAAACGTCCCGTTCCCGCACGGAGAGGACCTCCAGGACCGACAAGTCCGGGTCCGCAGCGGGAGTGTTGCGGGCGGCGTGCTGGAAGAGGGAGTGGACCGATCCTGGTGCGATCACCGAGTAGCCCGAGTGAACGGTCCGAATGGCAGCCAGGAGGAATTCCGGCTCGGCGCTCTTGAGTAAATAGCCGCTGGCTCCGGCCTGGACGGCTTGGACCACGGCCTGGTCCCTGTTGAAAGTGGTCAGGGCGATGATTTTGGGCTTGTCGGTGCCTGTGGCAGCGGCATGCTCCACAATCCGCCGGGTGGCTTCGACTCCGTCCATGACGGGCATGCGCAGGTCCATCAGGATGACGTCCGGGCGGAGTTCGCTGGCGAGGACCACCGCTTGCTCCCCGTCGCCGGCCTCGCCAAAGAACTCCAAGTCAGCCTGGCTTTCAATGAGCATGCGGATGCCTGCCCGGAAAAGGGGCTGGTCATCTATCAGGGCAACGGAGATGAGTGCACCCGCATCAGCCACGGCGGGCCGCTTCCGATGCGGCCGCGGGAGGCTGAGGCGAGCCTATTGCTTCCAGTACGGGATGGGTGACCGCAGCCGGAATTCCGTTGGGAGTACGGCCGTCTTCAGCCCCGGCGGCGGGATTGTCTGGACGGGCAGAACTGTGTGGACCGGCGTCGAGCGGCCCGTAAGGGATGAAAACCGTCACCCGGAAGTGATCCCCATCCGGTCCGGCTGTCAGCCAGCCGCCCGCCAGGTGGGCGCGTTCACGCATTCCGGGAAGACCGCGGCCGATCCGGCGCGGGGACGCGTCGTCGGCCTGGTCCTGGCCGGAGGGTACAGCGGAGGCAACGTGCAGGGTAAGGCCCGGGCCGCTCCAGTCATGGTGGAGCCGAACTTCCGTGCCGCGGCCGCCGTGTTTGAGCGCGTTGGTCATACATTCCTGAACGATCCGGAACACGGCTACCTGCTGACCAGTGGAGAGCTCAACGGGTGTGCCGGACTCGCTGGACTGGATCTTCAGACTGCCCCGCTGCATGGTCTCGATCAGCCCCTTGATGTCGCTCAGCCGTGGCTGTGGCGTTGCCATTCCATCGTCGCGGACGCATTCGATCACGCGTTGGGCGTCCACGAGCGCGCTTCGCGCTGAGCGGGCGATGGTGTCCAGCGCGTTGAGCACGGCAGGGGGCTGGTCCTGGCTCAAGTAGCGGGTGCCGTCGGCCTGCGCGGCGATGACGGCAAGGGAATGGGCCAGGACGTCGTGGAGGTCGCGGGCGATGCGTGTGCGTTCCTGCTCCACGATGAGGTCGATCTCGGTTTCCTTCAGGGTGTTCCGGGCCAGCTCGCGGGAACGGAAGAGGGTGCCGCGTTCCTGGGACAGGGCCAGCAGGAGTCCGACGGCGGCGCAGGCTCCGGCGATCAGCAGAAGGAGGGTAAACAGCTGCAATCCATAGGACGTGAACATCGCTTTGTCACCGTGGTGCATGGGCTGGAACCAGCCGACCCCGGCGCCATATCTCCAGGAGAGCATGAGGACGGTCATCAGGGCTGCGAAAACCAGATTGGCGCCGGCCGCGATAAACCGCATCCGCCGGGGTGCGGTCCAGAGGATAAAGCCAAGGGCAATGAAGGAGCCCAGGTAAATGGCCCAGGTGTTTGACTCCACACGCGGCAAGCCGTGAGTCAACTGTGCGGCGAGGAGGGCTGCTGTGAATCCGAGCGATACCAGCGGTTTCCAGGAGGCCGTGGCAATAGCCAGTGTCATCAGGGCCAGCGGCCAGTTTCCTGACCATGTCACCCAGGACCCTCCCATTCGGCCGGCCTCACCGAGGCACCACAGGAGGAAAAAGATGACGGCTGCCGCTGGGGCACCCCAAGGCCGCGCAATTTTCAGAACTGATTCCATGCTGTCACCATATCCACGGCTTCCACCGCGTTTCTCCGGATCGGTGCAATCTCAACCTAAAAGCCAGAATGATTCATCCTTGGAGACAGCTATGGAGGGTTTTTACATGACGCGCCGTTGGTTTCCCAGTGTTCCTGGGCCGGGCTTTGAAGCCCGGCCCAGGAACTCACCGATGGTGCCTAGTTGAGAGTGGTGGTGACTTTCACGGGGTTGGCAAGCGTGTCGCGGATTGGCGAGGTCGCCTCCAGTGCCTTTACGAGGTCTTGAAGGTCTTCTCGTGAAGTGCCTGGGCTTTCGAGTTCCACGTCGACCGTGATGTGTTCTGCGCCCTTTCGGACGGATTTGTCGATGCCGAGGAATCCGCTCAGATCGATATCGAATCCGAGGGTGAGCCGGATCTGCTCGAGCGTGATGTTGCGGGATGCGGCGAGTGAGGCGAGGGTAACGACGTAGCAGCCGGCGAGCCCTTTGAGAATGTATTCAGCCGGGCTGACGGCAGTGTCTGTGCCTAGCAGTGAGATGGGCTCGTCACTGTGCAGCGTGTACTTTCCACGTCGTGACTCGTCCGGTACGCCTGCCTGCACCAGTGGTCCAGTTTCGGTCTTCGCTGTTAGACCGCCTGCGGACTCACTGTTCATGGTAAAAGTGACGCGGCCGAGTTCACGCTGGGCGGTGACGGCTTCGACGGTTGCCTCGATAGCAGCGAGGTCGGCGAACGGCTTGGTGGTGGTGACGGTGTTCATTTTTTCTCCTTTTGATTAACTTGACGCTTGTCTGGTTTAGGGAAGGTGATTGATCCAAGCCCCGACGATTGCCCTCATGACTTGCTGGGCCGTGTGACGCTCCAGTTCCTCATTTTGGGCATGACGGGGTAGGGAATTGTTCATCAATGGTGATCCGGCGATGATGAAGGCTTGAGCTCCAGGAACCAGGTGACGCTGGCTTCTGTCGAGGTTTAGGCTGTCTCTTCGACCTCTCCGCCGAGCTCGTTGAGGTAGTTGTAAATGGTGAACCGCGTGACTCCGAGCGCGACGGCGGCAGTCTCGGCAGCCTGCTTTACGAGGAAGAAGCCACGACGTTCAAGCTCCGCCACGACCTGCACTTTGTGTTCCTTGCGCATTTGTTCGACGGGGACCCCAATGGCGGCGATCGCCGCCTCGACGAGCTTGGAGCTGAGTTCCTCCACGCTGTGCGGGAAGTACTCGCTCCCCTGGGGGCCGACCGACGTCGCCTTGTTCAGTGCAGGCGCCGCGAGCACGGAGCTCCCGTCGTGGCCGAGAACGAAGCGGTCCAAGGCCGAGCGGAGCGTGACCCAGGCTGACACGTCAGCGTTCAGGCACAGGGCTGCGGCGGCACGGCCTTCCTTGTCGACGTAAATGATCGTCGTGCTCTGGAGGATTCTCCCGTCAGGCAGTTGCGAGCGGTAGCCGATCTCATGGGAGAAATCACCGGCTGCCACGCGTTCGAGCAATTTGTCGGTAGGCGGGTCACCGATCTGGCGCCGGGTGACGTCTCCGGCGATAGCACGGACAGTGTTAGGGATTCGCTGCAGGTCGTGCAGGACCACCTCGGTGGGCTGAGGCACCGCGGCCTGAAGGGGGGCCACCAGGAGCTCCAGGACCAGGTTGATGGACTCGGCGTCCATTCCGTGCAGCGCGTCCGGGGACGGAGCTGTGTATCCGACCGAACCAATCTGGGTCATTGCTGCTGTCCTTTCCGATTAGTAGGCGATCCGGGTTCCCGGAACCGCAGTGAATTGTGCCTTTTGTTGAAGCGTATCCGCTGTGGTCCGTGATCCACCTCCGGGCAGGTCCTTTCTTCTTCAACATGCTGTTGCAGGACAAGGATCATGCTGGCCTCCCTTAGGCGGACTGATAGAACTTGTTCAATCGGGGTGGGCGGCTCGGCCCATCCGGGTGATGGCCTCTGTGAGATTGGCCTGGGAAGTGGCAAAGTTGAGGCGAACATGTCCCGCCCCGCCCGTGCCGAAGACATGGCCGGAGCTCAGTGCGACCCTCGCCTTGTCGAGGAACATCCTGGCCGGCCCGGCAAGGTCGGCAACGGTGGCGAGGCCTTCGGGGCCGCCTGGCGAATCCACGGCGAGGTGGCTGCAATCCAGCCAGGCCAGGTATGTCCCCTCGGGAGGGGTGAACCCGACACCGGGAAGATGTTCGGCGAGCAGCTTTCCGAGGAGAGTCCTGTTCGCGTCGAGGCCTCGGAGCAGAGCATCCAGCCATTCTTCACCATCACGGAACGCGGCGGTCTGGGCGATGATCCCCAGGTGGCTCGGTCCGTGGCTGACTTCTTCGGGTATGCGGTCCAGATCATCGGCCGCGTCTGGTCCGGCGATTGCGAGTGCTGCCTTGAGGCCGGCGAGGTTCCAGGCCTTTGACGCCGACGTGAGCGCAAATGCGTTCTCGGCCCCGGGCACGCTGAGATATGGCGTGAATTTTGCTCCCGGAAGGACGAGCGGGGCGTGGATCTCGTCCGAGACGACCCGGACCCCGTAGTTATGGGCGAGAGCCGCGACGGCTGCGAGTTCTTCAGGGCTGTGGACCACCCCGGTCGGGTTATGTGGATTGCAGATCAGGTAGGCGGCATTCCGTCCCTGCGACCGCGCGTGCTTGAAAGCTTCCTCGAGGGTGCCGAGGTCGATCCGGAGATCCTGTCCTAGCGGCGCTTCAATGATCCTGCGCGAATCATGGGTGATGAAAGCGTAAAAAGGCGCATAGACCGGCGAGTTGACCACAACGGCGTCTCCTGGATCTGTAATCAGCCGCACGATTTCGACGACGCCCATCATCACGTCGGGCACGATGGCCGTGCGCTCGACTGCCAGCCCATCCCAGCCCCAGCGCCGGGAAGCGAACGCACTTATGGCCTCCGCGAACTCCGTCCCAGCCGGATATCCGGTGTCCCCGGCATCGATGGCCTGGTGAAGCGCTTCCGAAACGGGCGGCGCGAGCCGGACGTCCATCTCGGCAACCCACAGAGGCAGCACGTCGGAGGGATGAGTGCGCCATTTCATGCTCGTGCGCTGGCGGAGCTGTTCGAGGGAGAGCTCCTCAAGCGGGTTCCCCATTGTCGTGAAGCTGCGGGCTTGAGCCTGCCCGGCTGCCCCTAGCACAGGACAGTCATTTCAATCTCCACGCATGCACCCAGCGGCAGCGAGGCTACCCCCATTGCCAACCGCGCATGGTGCCCTTTTTCTCCAAGGACATCGAGGGCGAGTTGGGACGCACCATCGACAACGGCGGATGCATCCACGAATCCTTCCCCTGCTGAGACGTATCCTCCGATCCTGGCGATACCCTTGACCGCATCCAACGACCCGAGTTCGCCGCGGACGACGTCCAGGCATCGGCTGGCAGCGAGCACGGCAGCCTCACGCGCCTGCTCGACTGTAACTTCCTGGCCCACCCGCCCGGGATAGAGCAACCCACCATCTCCGATAGGGAGTTGGCCGGAGACAAAGAGTAGATCCCCCACCCGGACCGCACGTTCATAGAGCGGTGTGGACGTAGCTGACTCAGCCATGAGAAACCTTCCAGACGTTCGAGAGGCGGACGCGGCACAGCAGGTGCGCCACGTCGGTCCACCTTCAAGGGTATTCAACACACAGTTTGAATGAAGCGGAACTTTTCACAATCATTACACATTTCGTTTACATGCGGTAGATCGGATCCCACTACACAAACCTCAGCTTCCGCGCGCTTCCATGGCATCAATAGCAGAAGCGTCCAAATCTATCCAACAAACTGTTGATTTTTAGGTGTGACGTCGTGCATACTCTCAACTGTGATTTGAATCTCCCAATACGCCGGGGGTTCAGGTCTTCCATATCCCGTCGTTCCACTCATCAGGTCGCTTGACCGCGGGCGGGCCCAGAACGGCAATCACCTCGAATGCCAGGAAGCCCCGCAGAGGGCGGACATCCGCCCGAGCTCACCCCAACTCCGGCGGTTACGCCGCAGACCATCAGGCCTCGCAATTCAAGCCTCATATCCACAGGAAGGCTTCCCATGTCGATTCAGCCACCCGTCACAGACTCCGGGCACGCACACGCACCCGACCAAGTCCTGCACGCCGAGGATGCCGGCTATCAGAAAGGACTTAAATCCCGACAAATCCAGATGATCGCCATCGGGGGCGCGATCGGCACCGGCCTATTCCTCGGCGCAGGTGGCCGCCTTGCCGCAGCCGGGCCATCGCTCTTCGTCGCTTACGCCATCTGCGGGGCCTTCGCCTTCCTGATCCTGCGCGCCCTCGGCGAACTCGTACTGCACCGGGCATCGTCGGGCTCGTTCGTCTCCTACGCCCGAGAATTCTTCGGAGAGAAGGCAGCGTTCACCGTGGGATGGTTCTACTGGCTGGTCTGGGCCGCCACGACCATCGCCGACACGACCGCTGCCGCGCTCTACATGAGCTTCTTCGGCAGGTACGTCCCCTGGATCGCCGCGGTCCCGCAATGGGGCTGGGCCCTCATCGCCCTGGTGCTCGTCCTCGCCCTCAACCTTGTCTCCGTCAAGGTCTTCGGCGAGATGGAATTCTGGTTCGCCCTCATCAAGGTCGCCGCACTGGTCATTTTCCTCCTCGTGGGCATCTATTTCGTCCTCTTCGGCACCCCAACCGGTGATCCGGTCGGCTTCCAGCTCATCTCCGACCACGGCGGAATCTTCCCGAACGGCATCATGCCGATGATCCTGCTCATGTCGGGAATCATCTTTGCCTACGGCTCAATTGAGCTCGTCGGCACCGCCGCCGGCGAAACCGAGAACCCGGCCAAGGTCATGCCTAAGGCGATCAACGCCGTCATCGCCCGCATCGCGGTCTTCTACGTTGGATCCGTCGTCTTGCTTTCACTGCTGCTGCCCTACACCGCTTACGAAAAGGGCGTGAGTCCGTTCGTGACGTTCTTCAGCTCGATTGGCATCAATGGCATCGACTCCATCATGAACCTCGTCGTGCTCACAGCCGCCCTGTCTTCGCTCAACGCCGGGCTCTACTCAACCGGAAGAATCCTGCGCTCGATGGCCACCGCAGGCTCAGCGCCGAAATTCGCGCTCCGAATGAACAAGGCGGGCGTCCCCTACGGCGGCATTGCCATCACCGCAGCAGTTTCCTTCCTCGGCATCCCGCTGAACTACATCGTCCCCGGCGACGCGTTCGAGATCGTCCTTAACATCGCGGCCGTTGGCATCATCGTCGCGTGGGGCGCGATCGTCCTGTGCCAAATCCAGTTTCAGCGGTGGAGCAAGAAAGGTTGGACCCAACGTCCTTCGTTCCGCATGCCTGGAGCCCCCTTTACCGGCTATCTAACCATTGCCTTCCTCGCCGTGGTCCTTGTCATGATCCTTATCGAATCCCCGTTGACCATGCTCGTAACTGCAATTGCGGTGGCCCTCATGATCGCCGGCTGGTACGCATGCCGCGGAAGGATCCGCCAGATCGCCGCTGCACGCGACGGCTACACCGGAGCGGCACCCGTCGTCACCCACGCCACAGCCCGACAGCCATAAGATACGCGCACAACGGGGCGGACGACCATGAGTGGCAGTGGTCGTCCGTCCCCATCGCTGATCCGCCGGTCACACCCGCCCCTTGGCCGCTTACTTAATGGATCACGTACTCTCATCCCTACAGAGCCTCGGAAGGACAAGCGATGCGAAAATGGCAACTGCCCATCATTACATTGCTTGTCATCGCGGCATTTGTGATTCTTTATCTCAACGGGCTTTTAGGAAATACGGCGGTCCCATAGAGGCTTTCCCCTGTGACCGAGGAGCCCACACGGAGGATTATCAATGAGGCAACGTATCCCCTTCGCGGAGGTTATTTACGAGTCAACGCGAAATCTTGACCGGGGTGGCGGGCGTGGATAGCGTCAGCTTCATGGGCACGGTGTTCGGCGGGATGGCTGCCAGCCTCGATGGTTATATCCGTTCAGAGACCGGGGACTTGTCCTGGCTGAACAATGCGATGGCCAAGGATGAGGACTACGGCTTCGAAGAAACCAGCCAAAGGACCGGCGCGTACGTCATGGGCGCCAACACCTACCGCGAAGTGGCTGGCACCGGCGGCATGGGTTCCGGGGCGCCGAGCTACGTGGTGACCCACGACAGGAGCCTGCCGGCACCGGCGAAAACCACATTGTTTTCAGGAGACCTCAGAGAGCTGGTGGCGGACATCAAGGCCTCCATCCCCGACAACAAGGACATTTGTGTCTTTGGCGGCTCTCAACTGCTCACCCAGTTCATCGAGTTGGAGTTGCTCGACGAACTGGGTATTTCCATCATTCCGGTTGTCCTCGGCGGCGGTGTGCCTTTCCTCGGCAGGACCAGCCAATCGACAAAGCTTGAGCTCCTGGAGTGCCGCTCCTTTCCGTCAGGGATTGTGCTGCTTAGTTACAGGCTGACGTATGTGCCGGCAGACTGACGGGCCGCCACGGCACGGCTAAACACACCGCCACACACCCTGCCGCCGGGAGGGCTTTTTAGCCAGGCGCCTGCCTCAGGCAACAGCCGTCAGCGGCACAGGCTCCGGCCGGGCCACGGTGCTGCGGACGGTTACCGAGGACCCTGCCCGGGCGGATTCCAGCACCGATTCCATAACATCGAGCACATGGAAGGCCAGCTGCCCGCCAGCGCGGGGTTCCGTTCCTGCAGGGGTCGAGGCGAGGTCGGCGATGCCGAAGCCCCGGCCGGCGTCCACATAGCCGGCTGAGACCGGCAGGGTTTCCCACTCGCGGGAGCCGAGGGCGAAAAGCTCAACATCGCCGTCGAAACGGTTGGGGTCCGGGACCACCAGGGAGCCAAATTCGCCGTGCACCTCAATGTTCGGGGCCTTGGTGCGCACCGCGTCGAAGCTCATCACCAGCGTGGAGATGGCTCCGTCCTGGTGGGTCAGGATACCCGTCACGTGCGAGTCGACCTCCACCGGAATCACCTGGCCGGCGCGGGGACCCGAGCCGATGGTGCGCTGGGCACGGGTGTGGCTCGCCGCCCCGGTCACTGACACCACCGGCCCCAGCAGTGTCACCAGGGCGCTGACGTAGTAGGGGCCCATGTCCAGGAGCGGGCCGCCGCCGGGCTGGTAGTAGAAATCAGGATTGGGATGCCATAACTCATGACCGGGCGTGGCCATGGTGGCCGTGGCGGACACCGGGGTCCCGATCATGCCGTCGTCAATCGCCTTGCGGGCGGTCTGCACCCCGGTGCCCAGGACAGTATCCGGCGCACAGCCGACGACGGCGCCCGCGGCCTTCGCGGCATCCAGCACCGTGCGTGCCTCTTCGGTCGTGGCAGCGAGCGGCTTTTCGCCGTACACACTCTTTCCCGCCGCAATCGCTTTCAGCGCCACTTCGGCGTGGACTGCCGGAACCGTTAGGTTCAGGACCAGCTCAACATCGGGGTCATCAAGGAGAGCGTCGACGCTGAGCGCACGGACGCCGTCGTTCGTTTTGGCGACTGCCTGAGCGCGGGACTGATCGAGATCCGCCACTGCCACCAGCCGAACCGAGCTGAGCCTCCGGAAACTGGCCAGGTACTGGGCGCTGATGGCGCCGCAGCCCACTATTCCAACATTCAGCGGCTTGCCCACAGCAGTCCCCTTTCGATCAGGGTGTTCACGTTGGCGTCCTCCAGGACTTTCAGGTTGTGGCCGGGGGTGCAGACAAAGATCCGCCCCTGGCCCCATTGCCGGGTCCAGACCGCCGGGGACGTGACTTCGCGGTTCCAGGGGTCCCACGGGCGCACTTTTTGGGTGGTGGTGGCCAGCACGTCGATGTAGTCATCCGCCAGCACCCAGTACTGCTCGGTGACCAGGTCAAAGTCGCTGAGGCCGCGGGTGATCGGGTGATCCGCCGCCGCGGGAAGCATGTTCACTGTGTACGGCACGTAGTTGTCCGCCTGGCCGGCGGTGCGCTCGTCCGGGTGCTTGCCCGGATGGCACGCAAACTGGCCGCCGATGAGGTGCAGGTAGTCCGACGTGTTCCGGTAGGAATCGGCGATCCCGCCATGCCAGCCGGCAAGTCCGGTGCCGTTTTCGACGGCGGTGCGCAGCCCATCGAATTCGTCCCGCTCGATGGTGGACATGGTCATGCACTGCATGATCAGGTCCACGCCCGCCATGTAATCAGTGTCCCCGTAGATCTTGGGGGAGTCCTCCACCCGGACGCTATATCCGTTCCCCTCAAGGAAAGGGATGAAACGGTCCGTCGCCTCCACTGGCTGGTGCCCGTCCCACCCGCCACGGACCACCAGGGCGGACTTCTTGCCGGTCATAAGATTCCTCTGCTTGGGTATGGATTCAGACGGTTTGCCAGCGGCTGGCGGCGGCCGCGCTCGCCTCGACGGCAGCAAGCACACGCTGGACCTGGAGCGCGGCGGCGAAGGAGGGCTCGGGCTGGCGCTGTTCGGCAATGGAATGCACAAGGTCCACTGCCTGGTGCGTGAATCCGTGTTCGTAGCCAAGCCCATGCCCTGTGGGCCACCAGTTGCCCACATAGGGGTGCTCGGGCTCGGTCACCATGATCCTGCGGAAGCCGGCGTCGGGACCCGCGGCGGCATCGTAAAAGGAGAGCACGTTCATGTCTTCAAAGTCGAAGGCCAGCGAGCCCTTGGTACCGTTCACCTCCAGCCGCATCGCGTTCTTGCGGCCCAGCGCATAGCGGGTGGCCTCGAACACTCCTATCGCACCGGCTGGCTGACCGCCGTTGGAAGCACTGCCGGCGGAAGCGGCGCCGCCGTCGAACCTTGCGCTGAAAATGGCAGCGTCGTCCACCGTCACCTGGCCACGCGGTGCGTTCGCGTCCACATCGCCGTGACCGCCCAGCCCAACCAGGTCGCCGGCCAGGGGGCGTTCGGGGACAAAGGTTTCCAGCAGTGCGGAGACGCCGCTGATCTGCTGGCCGGTGACCCACTGGGCAGCGTCGATGCTGTGCGCGCCAATGTCGCCGAGCGATCCCGAGCCGGACTTCGATTTGTCCAGCCGCCAGGTCATGGGGGCCGTTTCGTCGCTGAGCCAGTCCTGCAGGTACTGCGCCCGGACGTGCCGGATGCTGCCCAGGCGGCCCTGCTCAATCATCCGCTTCGCCAGGGCGAGTGCAGGCGTGCGGCGGTAGGTGAAGCCGCACATGGAGAACACCCCCTTGTCCGCAGCCGCAGTGGCCGCCTCCGCCATCCGCTCTGCCTCGGACACGGAGTTGGCCAGCGGCTTTTCGCAGAGAACATGCTTTCCCGCATTAAGGGCGGCGATCGCGATCTCGGCGTGGGTATCACCGGGGGTGCAGATGTCGATCAGGTCAATGTCATCCCGTTCAATCAGCCGCCGCCAATCCGTCTCCGTGGAGGCCCATCCCAGTTTGGCGGCAGCTTCCCGGACGCCCGTGGCGCTGCGGCCGGCCACTGCGGTCAGTTGTGGTTCCAGGGGCAGGTCGAAGAAACGCGGGGCGGTACGCCAGGCATGGGAATGCGCGGCGCCCATAAAGGCGTAACCGATCATGCCAATCCGGAGGGGTGGCGGGGTGCTCATATGGGGTGTCCTCTTGGGCCTGTTGCTTCCGAAATATTTCGAAAGGCTTTTTCGTCAGTGGGATAAAATCTAGTGCTGCCAGAAGATGCGGTCAAGGTTTTATCCCTTAGAATCAGAACGAAATATTTCGAAGAATCAGGAGCCCCGAATGCCGTCTGAGCAGCAGGCCCGCCTGACCCTGGCGTCGGTCGCCAGGGAGGCTGGGGTTTCCGCGCCTACCGTCTCGAAAGTCATCAACGGCCGCCACGATGTCTCCGCCGAAACCCGGGCAAGGGTGTTGGCTGTGTTGGCCCGGACCGGCTACAAATCACCGCTGCAGCAGCGGCGTACGCTGGCGGAAAAGCCCGCGGTGGACGTAGTCCTGGACTCACTGAACTCCGCCTACAGCGTGGAGGTGCTCAACGGCATCCTGGAGTGCGCGGAACTCTCCGGTGTGGAGGTCCTGCTCACGGTCAGGGGAATCGACGGCGCCGCACCACTGAATCCGGAACGGCGCGCCCAGCGGATCATGGACGAGGGCCGTTGCGGGATGATCGTGGTGACGTCGGCCTTCGGCGACGCGCCCCTTGACGCCTTCCACCGCCGCGGCATTCCGGTGGTTGTCATCGATCCCCTCAATCCGCCGTCGGAAGAAGTGGTCAGTATTGGCGCCACCGACTGGGCCGGCGGCAAGGACGCCACGGCACACCTCCTGGCGCTGGGCCACCGAAGAATTGCCTATCTGGGCGGGCCGGACACCGTCGAATGCAACCAGGCCAGGCTGCACGGTTACCTGGCCGCGCTCCGATCAGAAGGAGTCGCTGTGGGGGACGGCTATATCGTTTCGGGCCCCTTCTCCGCGGATCACGGAGCCCAGGGGCTGAACACCCTGCTGCAACTGGAGCCACGGCCCACTGCCATCTTTGCCGGCAATGACGCCATCGCCCTGGGCGTGCTGGCCGAAGCACGCAGGCTGAACATCCGGGTTCCGGCTGACATCAGCGTGGTGGGCTTTGACGGTACCCGCCCGGCCCAGGACTCCGTGCCTGCACTGACGTCTGTGGCGCAACCGCTCCGCGAGATAGGCCGCACAGCCCTGCGGATTGTGCTGCGGCAGGTGCGCGGCGAGGTGCCCGACTCACGTCGGGTGGAACTGGCCACCCACCTGTTGGTCAGGGAATCCACCGCCCCGCCGCCCTAACCTCGGCCGCCGCCCTAATCCACCGCCCCGCCGCCCTAACCCCCAGCCCCCCGCCCCCGAACTCCCGAGTTTTTGTCCATTTGTGGCGACTTTGAGGCAGGCAAAGTCGCCACAAATGGACAAAAACTCCTCGGGGGGAGGGTCAGTTCAGCTTGCCTGCCAGGCGCTCGCGCATCTGGATGCTGGCCGAGTTGAGCCCGATCAGCTCCACCTCGCGTCCGTGCCGGCGATACTTCTCCGTGACGGCGTCCAGCACCGCAATGGTGGAGGCATCCCAGAGGTGCGAGGCGTGCAGGTCCACGATGACACGGTCAATGCCAGGTTCGGCGTCCAGCGCGTATTCGAACTGGGTGTAGAGATCGTTGGAGGAGGCAAAGAACAGCTCGCCGTCCACGGTGTAAATGGCCACGTTCTCGCCGTTCAGTTCCACCACCGTGCGCTCCACGGTCACAAAGTGGGCCACCCGGCGCGCGAACATGGCCATGGCCGCCAGCACCCCCGCTCCCACCCCGATGGCCAGGTTGTGCGTCACCGACACCACCGCCACGGTGATGAGCATGACGGCGGTTTCGGACTTGGGCATCCGGCGCAGTGTGCGCGGAGCAACGGAGTGCCAGTCGAAGGTGATGGCGGAAACGAAGATCATCACGGCTACCAGCGCAGCCATGGGAATGAGGCCCACTACATCGCCCAGCGCCACCACCAGGATCAGCAGGAAGACGCCGGCCAGGAACGTGGACACCCGGCTCCGGGCTCCCGATCCCTTGACGTTGATCATGGTCTGGCCGATCACCGCGCAGCCGCCCATGCCGCCAAAGAAGCCGGTCACGATGTTGGCCACCCCCTGGCCCCAGGATTCACGGGTTTTGTTGGACCGCGTGTCCGTGATGTCGTCCACGAGCTTGGCCGTCATCAGTGATTCCAGCAGCCCCACCAAAGCCATCGAGAGCGAGAAAGGTGCCAGGACCTGGAAGGTCTCCCAGGTCAGCGGGACGCTGGGAAAGAACAGCGAGGGCAGGCTCTCCGGCAGTTGGCCCTTGTCCTGGACCGTGGGCACGTCCACCCCTGCCAGTACGGCAAACAGGGTGAGCACCACGATGGCCACCAGCGGTGACGGAACCGCCGTCGTGATTCTGGGCAGGAAGACCACGATGGCCAGGCCCACGGCAACCAGCGGATAAACCATCCACGGCACGCCGATCAGCTCGGGAATCTGCGCCATGAACACCAAAAGGGCCAGGGCATTGACGAAGCCCACCATGACCGAGCGGGGGATGAAGCGCATCAGCCTGGTGACGCCCAGGACGGCCAGCAGGATCTGGAAGACCCCTGCCAGGATCACGGCGGCGATCAGGTGGTCCAGGCCGTGGCTGCGCATCAGCGGGGCAATGACCAGGGCCACGGCGCCGGTGGCCGCGGAGATCATGGCGGGCCGGCCGCCCACGAAGGAGATGGTGACTGCCATGGTGAAGGAGGCGAACAGGCCGATCCGCGGGTCAACGCCCGCAATCACCGAGAAGGCGATGGCCTCCGGGATCAGCGCCAGTGCCACTACCAGTCCGGCAAGGGCCTCGGTCTTGAGCCGGCGGGGAGAGCGGAGGGTGGCCCGGACGGACTGGAGCTGCAGGGGCTGCATGGATCCTATTTCTTGGTCTGGCGGTAACGCTCGATCTGTTTCAGCCGCCGGAGGAGGCTGTCGCGCCGCGGGTGCGGAACGGCGTCGGGCGCCTCGGCGGTGAGGTCAATGTGTTTGGGCCCGTACTGCCACAGCAGGAGGTCATCCAGCAGGCGGTCCGGGCCGGGGGAGTAGCGGTGATCAAGCGCCTTGCGGACCTCGGTGATCCGGTTGGCGCTGAGCAGCCCGGCCAGCTGGACGGTCTCCTTGAGGCCGTGCGCCGCCATGAGTTCGGCGGCCCAGCCCCAGTCATCATCCACTTTACGGTCCACGTGTGGCAGCAGCGTACGCCAGACGTCACGGATCCTGTTGGGCGTCAGCTGCGCGGCGCCCTCCCCGTCCATGTCCCAGTAGCTGCGGACCTCCTCATAGCGCTCGTGGAGATCGGCGAAGGCGCCTTCCACCGTCTCCAGCATGGCGGCGGTGGCGGTGAACTGACGGTCGAAGTGGGGTGTCCAGGCGCGCGGATCCTCGGCCTTGAAGCGGATGTCGTGCTCAATCTCGCTCCAAGCGTGGGCAAAGACAGTGCGGATCTGGCATTCGAAGAAGTAGCTGCCGTTGGGCTGGATGTCCGGGTTGAAGGCGTGCTGGTACTCCTTGACGGCCTCGTTCTGGATGCTGCGCAGGATGAGGTGGCGGCTGGAGTAACCGTACGTGCCGGACTCGATGGAGCCGATGTCCTTCTCCCGGTCGCCGCGGCAGTCAAAGACCTGGCGCTGGCGCTTAATCAGGTTGGCCACCAGGGCATTCTCGGCAGGCAGCTTGGTGATGACCCGCACGCCCACCATGTCATTGAGGGTCCTGAACGGATCCGGGAACTTCAGCACCGGCGGGCCGCCGGGCTCCAGCGGCTCCTCGATCCGGGAAATTTTCTCCCGGAACGACTCCACCGACTTGGTGCGGCCGGTAACAAAGAGCGGGGTGACCTCGGTGTCCTTGAGCATGTCCCGCAGGATGTGCAGAACGTCCTTCGTGACCAGCTTCAGGGCAGGCCGGACGCGCTCGTAAAGCTCCACGTTCTCCTGCACGGATTCGCGGAGGCTGACGTCCAGGCTGTCCCAGTTACTCGGCATGGTCCCAGCTTACGGTGGGCCACTGACACGGCGTTGTCACGCTCCGCCCGGGTTAGGCAGAGGTGGAGTTTCGCACCACCAGCGAGCTTTCGAGTGTCAGTTGCGGCTGCTCCAAGGGCAGGCCTTCCATCAGGCGCCGGAGTTGCTCGCCAGCCTTGGCCCCCAGCGGCGTTGCGGGGAGATGGACGCTGGTCAGGCTGGGATTGCTGGTGGCTGAGTACGGCAGGTCATCGAACCCGGCCACGGCCAGCTCAGCCGGGATCCGGACCCCGGCAACGCGGGCTTCCTGCAGCACCCCGTACGCGTGGGTGTCCGTAGCGCAGACGACGGCGGTGACGCCCGCTTCCTGCCACTGCGGCCAGGCGGCTGCGAACGCCTGGGCGGCAGCGCCAACGTCGATGGTGGTGCTGATGACGCTGCCTGGCTTCACCGAAATACCGCGTTCCTCGGCTTCGGCAAGGAAGGCTTCACGGCGGACGTCGAAGGTTGCGGTGCCGGTCAGGCTGTCCAGGTACGCCGCCTCTGAATGCCCGACGGCGGCCAGGTGCGCCGCCAGTTCACGGGCACCGTGGGCTACGTCCAGGTTGACCGAGGGAGCGTAGGCCTCCAGGCCCGGTGCGTCCAGCAGGACGAGGGGCCCGGCCGCGGACAGCTCCTCGAGGAAGTCAGCGTTCGGGGCATCCACCAGCAGCCCGGCCGGCCGGAGTGCCATCAGCTTCCTGACGTCGTCCGCCTGCGGAAACTCACCGGCGTCGGTCACTGACAAGAGCAGCTGGTAATCGGCCCCCAGGGATTCCCGGACACCTGCAATCACCTTGGCGAAGAACGGGTTGGAGATGTCCGGTGCCACCAGCAGGACGATGGAGCTCACCCCCTTCGCGAGGGAGCTGCCGATGCCGTCCACCACGTAGCCGAGCTCGGAGATTGCCTCCCGGACCCGGGAAATATTGTCTTCGGAGACGCGTCCCGCGGTCTTGCCGTTGGCAACCAGCGAGACGGTCGCCGTCGAAACGCCGGCGCGGGCAGCCACCATGGCCGCCGTGACCCGCGGCGCACGCCCGGACTGCTTCACCTGTTCCGCGGATTTCATACCTCGATGGTAATGCTCGCTCCGCCGGCCACGCCTTCGGGTGAGCGCTACTACCTAATCAAATCCCCTAACGACACGGACAAAAAGGGGGAGGCCAGTGCCACGGATTGAGAAGCGCCAAAGTTTAGCTTTGGGCCATCATCCGTCGCGACCTCGAAGGAAGGGCCGCATATCCCGCCGGGAGGAAGCGTGGAAAAGCCCAACAAAATACACCTGCCGCTCGGGATTTCCCTGGCGGTAGTGGCCAGCCTGGTCCTGACCGCTTCAGTGACTGTACCTGTGCAGATGACACCCCCACCCCAAGCCATCAGTGCACTTCCCGGACCAGCGCCGGAAAAGGTTGTTGTGGACGCGGCTGCGTTCGTGGACATGCGTGTCCGCGGTGCAGGGCCGGTCCCCATCGTGGCCAAGTGGCAGTACATCAACGGCGCAGAGGCTTTTAATACCAGACTGGACACTCGTCTCTTGGGGATCTTGGACGCCCAGGCGGGCGGCCGTCATGAGCCTTCAGTGCAGGACAGCGTTGCCGCGGCACCTATCAGGGATGGACTGTCGGTCACCCATGAGGTGGTGCTGGCTATCGGAAGCATCGCAGGTTCGAGGTTCGTGCAGGAATCCACGAACGGAGGCGTCCGGACCGGCTACACCGTGGAGACTGCATACGAGGACCTGGGTACCGGGGCAGTCACCGGCAGCGCCGCCCTGATCGATCCCGAAGAAATCAGCACGCTCCGCAGCATGCTCCGGGAGGTGCCGGAACTTTCCGCCCGGGCCGGCTCAGAGCAAGAACCGGCGCCAAGGCCAGCTGCCGAACAGGGCAGCACGCCCCCGGCAGACACGACGACGGGCACGGCGCCCATTCCTGATGGCGAGCTGCTCTCCGCCGTGACGTTCACTCCCGCCGGGGAAGTCAGCCTCACTCTAAGCCGGGTTCCTGATATCGGCTCCGCACTGGCCGATCCCGTCACCGTCGTCCTCAGCGCGGCAGCCGCCAGCAAAGTCCTGTCACCTGCCGGCCAGGCACTTCGCCGACAGGTCATCGCCGGAACGCCGTTCGAAACGCCTGCTTCTTCAGGTGTTGAACGCATCAACTGCGACCTGGTTGCCTGCGCTGCACTGACCTACGATGACGGGCCGAACGCCCAGACCGCCCGGCTCCTGGAGATCCTTGAAAAGCACAACGTGAAAGCCACATTCTTCCAGCAGGGCGCGTACGTCAATTCCCACCCGCAGGTTGCCAGGTCGGTAGCGGACGCGGGCCACACGATAGCAAACCACACGATGAGCCACCCCTACCTGACCAAACTCCCACCAGCCGGTATCGCACGGGAGGTCCAAGGTGCACAGGCAGCCATTGAAAAGGCGGCCGGTGTGGTGCCGGCCTACCTGCGGCCACCGTACGGTGCAACGAATGCCAGCGTTGCCTCTTCGGTTGGGCTGCCCCAGATCCTTTGGGATGTTGATGCTTTGGATTGGCAGTCCCGAAACAAGGCCGCCTTCATCCCGCGGATCATGGGCCTGGTCAAACCCGGATCCATCATTCTTCAACATGACGTCCATGCCGCCACTGTGGATGGCCAGGACGAGCTCATTACGCAACTCAAGAACCGGGGCTACCACCTGGTGACCTTGCCACAGCTTTTCGCCGGAATAGAGCTGGCGCCGGGGGGATTGTATAAATGCCGCGGGGCAACACCCGGCTGTGTCAGCGGACGCCATAGCCCGCCACCTGCATCGGCCCAGCACAGGTGAATGCCCTGCCCTGATGCCATAGGCCCGGTGAAGTGGGACTGCCCGTTCCAAGCTCGCGCCACAATCGGTGTTACGGCGTAACTTTCGGTACAAAATGTACGCTGGGTATCGGGCAGCGCGGCACGACCACTTTGCCTGGCTAACAAGCAGGGGGACAAGTAGCCATGCATCAAAAGGTCAGTAGTCCGCGGCGTCGGGCGTTTCTTCTCACAGCGACAGCTTTGCTGCTCTCCGGATGCAAAGCCGGAGAGTTACCGTCAGCGCCCAAACTGACAGAACCTACGGCTCCTACAGCTTCGGCCGATGCGCCGGCTCCTGATATTTCTCCAGACCCGGAACCTCTCATACGGGATGCCGCGCCGGAGCCGGCAGTCCAGTCGCAGGAGCAGATACATGCCGGATTCTCTGAGCACCGTCCTTCCTATTGGGGCCTCCAGGCGCCAAAGGTCGTCCAATCCCTGCCACAACCCGCCGCAGGGATTGCGCTGACCCTGGATTTTTGCGGCGGACCGGGAGGCAGCGGAATTGCCCAGGCAGTCCTGGACATGCTGAAACGCCACGGGGTCCCGGCGACGCTGTTCCTGAACACACGATGGATCCACCACAACCAGAACCTGGCACAGGAACTAGCCGCCGAACCCCTCTTTGAACTCGCCAACCACGGAACCCGCCACGCCCCGCTAAGTGTGGACGGCAAATCCGCCTACGGGATCCCCGGAACGCAAAACAGGCATGAGGTATACGAGGAGATCATGTCCAACGACAACCTCCTGAGGAAAATCACCGGTAAGCGCCCGCGCTTTTTCCGTCCCGGCACCGCTTACCTGGACGACGTCGCAGCTGAAATCTGTCTCGCCCTGGGCGTGATTCCCACTGGCTTCAGCATCAATGCCGACGCCGGGGCAACATACCCAGCGTCAGTTGTCGCCGCCGAAACGGCCAAAGCCCGGCCTGGTGACATCATCATTTCCCACGGCAACCGCCCCGCATCCGGCACGGCGGCCGGACTCGCGACAGCCATCCCGGCCCTGCTGGAGAAGGGCTATGCCTTCACCACCCTCAGCGCAGCCCTGCCCTGACTTCGCAACCGCGAGGGCTACTGCAGCGACGGTTATCACGAGTCCAGGGGCGCGAGCGCCAGTTCCCACGCCGCCTGGTGGCGTGCGACGTAGCCAGCAGCGGCCCGCCAATGCTCGCCGTGTCCGTTGAGGTACATGCCGGCCCATGGCTGGAACCCGGTAGCGTGTGCGGACTTCAGGAGATCGAACATCGCGGCTGTCCGTTCCGCCATCGCAGCCGGCAGCGCCCTGCGCAGGCTGTCATCGGCGTCATATCCGTCCACCACGGCACGCAGCCTGAGGGACGCCTCCTCCACAGGCTGCCCGTCGAACAGCACACCGAATGACTGCGCCGCGTAGGCCAGGTCCCACAGCCGGGTGCTGGGGCCGGCGCCGTCCCAGTCAATAAACACCCAGCGGTCACCCATGATGAGGTTCCAGGGAGCAAGGTCGTTATGGCACATCAGGTCAGGATTCTCCGCCGGCAGCAGCATCTTCCAGTCGCCCTGATGGGGAACCACAACCGCTTCGCTCGCATCGTGGATACGGCGGATCATCCGGCCAACGCGCAGTAATTCCTCCTGGCCAAGTGGCAACAGATTGATCGCGGATTCGCCCTCCACGTACTCCACCACCTGCCGGCCTTTTTCGTCACGGCCCAGGGGGCAGGGAACATCCAACCCGGCGGAGCGGAGCGCAGCAAGATAGCTCTGTATAGCGGACGAGTTTTCCAACCACGGCTTCCGGACGGTGTTTCCGATGCGCACAACACTTTCGGACGCATTACCGCCTGCCAGTTCTTGCTCCTCAGGGCCCATCCCAGCAGGCTACTGGGCGCAAGGCTGATGTCCCAAGGCCAATGTTGCAGCTGCCTACGTGATCGCCTGAAAATGGCAAGCCGCGCTCCGAACGCGCCGCGCTAAACTGAATCATGGTCGGTGCCCGTACCCGCCTTCTAGCCTGGCTCGTCGTCCTGGCGACCCTCCTCGGAGCCTGCGCGCCCTCGATCGGCCTCGACGAAACCACCACCGCCCCGCCCGTCCCGGCTTCCTCGGCCCCGCCAGATACGGGCGGCGCTGCACCCGCCCCGCAGGCAGCACAGATTCCGACGCCGGTCCCCACCCCGGCGCTGGACCCCACCCCGGCGCTGGACCCGACCCCGCCGCCGGTTCCGGAGCCTGCCCCTGTCCCCGTGCCGGCCCCGGTGCCGCAGGCGTTCGCCCTCAATCTCTACCAGGAAGGGGACTTCGTGCCGCAGTACACCTTCGACTGGTGTGTTGCGGCGAGCATCCAGATGGCGCACAACCTGGTCGATGACACGGGCGGCGGCACGTGGACCGATCCCACCCAGCAGGGCGACCTGTGGGAGATGGCCCGGGCAAGGTCGTCCAACTCGTTCAACGGTGCCAACCCGTTGGGCTGGGCGCAGGTGCTGACTGAGGTGGGAATGGGGCCGTACAAGGTGGTCAGCATTGCCGACTACCAGGAGGCGCTGCGGACCGCGGCCCGCGCCATCGCCGATACGGGCCGCCCCGTGGGGCTGGTGATGTGGCGCGGCCGGCACGCGTGGGTGATGAGCGGGTTCGAATCGCTTGGCGATCCCCACCAGTTCCCGGAGTTCTCGGTCACAGGCGTCCGCGTCCTGGATCCGCTCCACCCGCACGGCAGCGACCAGTGGGGTCCGTCGCCCGCGCCCAACAGCCTGCTCACCCCCGAACAGCTTGCAACGCAGTTTGTGGTCCGCGAGCCGCGGCGCTGGAGCGGCGAGCTGCCCACCGGCTACCTGCTGGTGCTGCCGGTCGCCCAGGGCTGACCTGCCATCGCCCAAGGGCGATTTGGCCTGCGCGTCCTTCGCGCCCGAGCCGTGATCAACTCACCCGTCACGAGGGAGTGTTGTCTCCCTCCGGCTTCATTTCGATGAGCTGGATGAGGTTGCCGCAGGTGTCATCAAAGACGGCCACGAAGGCGGTGCCGATGTCGGTGGGCGGCTGGGTGAACACCACGCCCAGGCCGGTCAGCCTGCCGTGCTCCGCCTCAATGTTGCCGACGGCGAATTGCGCGAGGGGGATGCCGTCTTCGGCAAGGGCATCCCGGTACGGCTTCACGGCAGGGTGGCGTGCCGGCTCCAGCAGCAGCTCCGGACCGTCGGGCGATTCGGGCGACACAACGGTGAGCCAGGAGTCCTCCCCGAGGGGGATGTCATGCCGCTTCCGGAAGCCGAGCACCTCGGTGTAGAAGGCGAGGGCTGCCCGCTGGTCATCGACGAAAAGGCTTGTCAGGGCAATCTTCATGGTTCGGTCCTCTTTCTGGTGGGCCATCGTCCGGTGATCTGGGCGAGGGGCTCTGGGTTGAAGTAGTGGAATTTGGAGCGTCCGCGCCGCTCCGTCGTCACCAGGCCGGCTGACTCGAGCACACCCAGGTGCTGGGAGATGGCCTGGCGGGTGAGGCTGAGGCCATGGCGCATCGCGAGCACGGAACAGAGCTCGAAGAGCGTCTGGCCGTCGCGCACCGACAATTCGTCCAGGACCAGGCGCCTTGTTTCATCGTCCAGGGCGCGGAACACATCGACCATGTAAGACACTATAGGCAAGTAGCAGCTTGCATATCAAGGCCCGATGCGAAAGTGCTTCCCTGGCGCGACGGCCCGCTGGAGGAAGCTTACGAACAGTAGCGTTAACCGCTTGACGTGCGACAACGTCAAGCGCTTGACGTAAGCCCGAAGAAGATGCCATGATCTCCCTTGATTGCGAACCGCCCTGCCCGGCACTTCCCTCCGGCAGGCCCCAATGACGTGGAGATTGATGTGGACCCCTACCGCCTGACACCTGAACCCCGGAAGATTATTCTCGACTGCGACCCCGGGCACGACGACGCCGTGGCGCTGCTCCTGGCGCACGGCAGCCCTGAGATTGAGCTGCTGGCCGTCACCACGGTGGTGGGCAACCAGACCCTCGACAAGGTCACCAAAAATGCCCTGGCCGTCGGCACCATCGCCGGCATCACCGGCGTCCCGTTTGCCGCCGGATGCGCCCGCCCCCTGGTCCGCAGCATCGAAACCGCCCCGGACATCCACGGCGAGTCCGGCATGGACGGCCCCGCCCTCCCCAAGTCCGCCATCGAGCTGGACCCGCGCCACGCCGTCGACCTCATCATTGACACCGTGATGGCACACGAGCCGGGCACCGTCACCCTGGTGCCCACCGCCGGCCTGACCAACATTGCCCTGGCCGCGCGCAAGGAACCGCGCATTGTGGAACGCGTGAAGGAAGTTGTCCTAATGGGCGGCGGCTACCACGTGGGCAACTGGAGCGCCGTGGCCGAATTCAACATCATCATCGACCCCGAAGCCGCCCACATCGTCTTCAACGAAAAATGGCCAGTGGTCATGGTGGGCCTGGACCTGACCCACCAGGCACTCGCCACCCCGGACGTCGTGGAAAGGATCGCGGCCATCGGCACCAAGCCGGCACGCTTCGTCACGGAACTGATGGACTTCTTCGCCCACACCTACAAGGACGCCCAGGGCTTTGACCACCCGCCGGTGCATGATCCGTGCGCCGTGGCCTACGTGATCGATCCCAGCATTGTCAGCACCCGCAAAGTACCGGTGAACATCGAGCTGCAGGGAACCCTGACCCTGGGCATGACCGTGGCTGACTTCCGCGCCCCGGCACCGTCGGACTGCCACACCAGCGTTGCCGTGGACCTTGACCACAAAAAGTTCTGGGACCTGGTGACCGATGCGCTGGTCCGCATCGGCGAGCCGGGGCAACCAGCGGAGACTGCACGCCCCGAAGGCGCGGCCCTCACCGCCGGAGGGATCAAGTAAATGACTGCCACCCTCACAGCCTCCAAGACAAGCCGCGGCAACGTTACCGCGCTCATGATCGCCCTGCTCGCCGCGTGCGTGGCGTTCCAGCTCAACGCCTCCATGCTGAGCCCCGCCCTGGTCACTATGGGCAAAGAGCTCAACACGGACCAGGCTGTTATTGGCCTGTCCCAGACCTGGTTCTTCACCGCGGCCGCCCTGTTCTCCCTCTTCCTTCCCCGCCTGAGCGACATCATCGGCCGGAAGAAGATCCTGCTCGGAATGATGCTGCTGATGGCCGTTGGCTCCGTCATCGCAGCAATGGCCCCGGACGTCACCTGGCTCTTCGTGGGACGGATCATCCAGGGCGTCAGCGGCCCCACCGTGCCGCTCTGCCTGATCATGCTCCGGTCCGCCGTCACCAGCCCCCGCAAGTACGGAACGCTGATGGGCCTCATCACCGCGGTCAACGGCGGCGTGGCTGGCGTTGACTCCTTTGTGGGCGGCTACTTTGCCGAGCACTACGGCTTCCGCAGCATCTTCTGGCTCATGGTGGTGCTTGCCCTCGTGGCAACAGCCCTGATCGCCCTGCTGGCCGGAGAGAGCAAGCCCGCAGCAGGCACCACCATGGACTGGCTTGGCGTGTTCTTCATCGTTGTTGCCGTGGGCGCGCTGCTCACCGCCCTCAATGAAGGCTCCAAACTGGTGGGCGCCTTTTCGGCCGGCACACTGATGCTGGCCCTCGGACTGGTGGCCGTTGCCGCCGTCGCGTTCTACGCCTTCTGGCGGACCGAGAAGCGCGCCAAAGAACCCATGGTGGAAACCGTGCACCTCCGCCAGCGCTCCACGTGGGCGCCGCTGCTGACCACCACGCTGACCATGACGGGCATCTTCGCCGTGATCAACGGCATCGTCCCGGCCTATGTACAGGCAGCCGGCCCGGGGTTCGGCGTCGGTCCCACGGAAATGTCGCTCATCATCCTCACTCCGTACGCCCTGCTGGGCTGGGTGGTGGGTCCGCTAAGCGGCAAGCTGGCGCCCGTGCTGGGCTACACCAAGGTCCTCCGCATTGGCATGCTGGGCAGCATCGCCGCCCTGGCCGTCATCGCGTTCTTCGGCCTGAGCAGCCTGCCGATGATGATCGCCGGAACGGTCTTGCTGGGCATCATGTACGCCGGTACGGTCAACATCATGCTGAATGGACTCGGAGTTGTCCTCTCGCCCGCCGGAAACCCCGGCTTCCTGCCGGGTATGAACGCCGGAGCCTTCAATCTGGGCGCCGGCCTGAGCTTCCTGGTGCTGCCGGCCGTTCTGGTGGCAACATCGGCACTTGGCGACGCCAAGGCGTCCTACCTCACCGTGGTGGTGGTTGGCCTGGCCATCACCGTGGCGGCCTTCGCGGCGTCGCTGCTGATCCCCAAGCCCATTGAGGCGGAGGTGGCCGAATGAGCGCTGCAGCGGCCGGACCCACCACCGGCAAAAGTGGCCGGATCGTCGTCGTCGGGTCGCTGAATGCTGACCTGACCATCTACTGTGAGCGGCTCCCGCTCCCGGGCGAGACGGTCCACGGCACCGGGTTCGCCGTCAACCCGGGCGGCAAGAGCGCCAACCAGGCTGCCGCCGCCAGTCTCCTGGGCGGGACCGTGAGCCTTATCGGCGCGGTGGGGGACGACGCCAACGGCGAGATGCTCCTCTCCTCCGCGGCGGGCGCCGGAGTGGACATCTCCCATGTTCGCACGTCCACCGCCGCTCCCACCGGCCTCGCGGTCATCTCCGTCGACGCCCGGGGGGAGAACAACATCATCATCTCCGCGGGGGCGAACGGAACGCTGACTCCCGCGGATGTGGCCGCCTCAGCGGACGAGTTCGACGGCGCCTCCGTGGTCAGCCTTTGCCTTGAGGTCAGCCTTGAGACTGTTCTGGCGGCCGCGCAATTGGGGCACGACGCCGGCGCAACAGTTTTGCTCAACCTCTCGCCTTACGGCGACATCCCGCAGGAGCTCGCCGACCTGACGGATATCCTGCTGGTCAATGCCCACGAGGCAGCGCTGTTCCTCGGTTCGTCCGGCAGCGCAGACTCGCCCGGTGCGGGGATGCCGGATTCCACAGGCGACGACGGCGACTGGGATCACATTCGGCAGCGTTTCGTTCAGCGGGGGCTGCAGCGGGTGGTGGTCACCCTGGGTTCCGAAGGTTCCGTCGTGTTGGACTCGCTGGCCGGCCCCGGCCAACAGGTCACCCGAATAAGGCCCACCCAGGTCAAGGCAGTGGATACCACCGGTGCCGGCGATGCCTTCACCGGGGCGGTGGCGGCCTGCCTGGCTGCAGGCGGTTCCCTGGCTGATGCCGCGGGGTTCGCGTCAGTTGCGGCTGCGCTCGCCACCACGCGGAAGGGGACGCAGACGGCCTACCCGGAGGCAACAGATGTGGGGCGGTTGCTGGGTTCCGTGCAGTAGCAACGGCGTTCAGTGACAAGGAAGCGCCGGCGGAAACCGTCGACGTCGGCGTTTACGGCTGATGACGTTTCCCGCCCGAACTCCCGGCCGGAGGTACTGTTGGCCTGGGTGGACGTTCTCGCATATGGCATGGATCCGGGGTGGCATTTTGGCGGTTTTCGTACTGATTCATGGTGGCGGTTCCACCGCATGGGACTGGCATCTTGTCAGACCACTGCTTGAGGCATCGGGCCATGACGTCATCGCTGTCGATTTACCTATCGAAGATGACAAGGCAGGGCTTGAGGACTACGTCCATGCAGTAACTGCAGCGGTGGGCGACGCTCAGCGCACCATCGTGGTCGGCCACTCACTGGGAGGCTTCACGGCGCCCTTGGTCTGCGACGAGCTCCAAGCGGACGGTCTCATGTATCTTGCGGGAATGATCCCAGTACCGGGTGAGACATTTGCCGACTGGTGGACCAACACGGGTCATGACCGGGAGACGATAGATCCGGACCCCCAGGCGGCGTTTTTCCACGATGTCCCCGAAGATTTGGCACACCAGGCCCGCGATAGGGAGCGCGACCAGCAAGGTGCATGGATGGCCCGGCCCTGGCCGGGTCACAGGAATCCGGCCGTCCCCACGAGAGCAATACTGTGCCGCGACGACAGGTTCTTTCCGCCATCTTTCATGAGACGCCAGATACACGAGCGACTTGGAATTGAGCCGCTGGAAATCCCAGGGGGCCACTACGCCACCTTGGGTCATCCGTACGCTGTGGCTGCTGCGCTGGACGGCTTCGCCCAAGAGATCAGTCAGATGCGGCGCAGGTAAGCACCGGTGATCTGCTCCAGGGCGCGCACACCGGCGGCGAGACCGTTTTCGGCGCGGACTGCGACGCCCAGCTCATCGGCACGGGAGGCGTAAGAGGCGGTGTGGACGAGGTCGCCGAGACGGTCGGTCAGGCCCGTCCTGAGATGCCTGGCCGGTAGCGGGGCAGGTCCGACGCCGAGCGCATGGACCCGCATGCCCCAGAATGGCTGGTCCCCAAGGAACGGCACGACCAGCGTAGGCCGACCCGCCCGGATGCCAGCCGCCGTCGAGCCCGCACCGCCGTGGTGCACAACCGCCGCGACACGCGGGAAAAGCCATTCATGGGGCACGGCCTCCAGGACCAGGACGTCGTCGGTCCCAGCCTCGCCGGGCGCGATGCCGCCCCACCCGGTCGCGATGATTCCGCGTAGACCATGAACCCGCAACGCGTCCAGAACGGCGTCCCGGCGCTCATTCGCTCCCTTACCGAAGCCCATGGAGCCGAACCCGACGTAGACCGGAGGCTCGCCAGCCGCGAGGAAGTCCACCAGTTGCGGGGGCGGATCCCAGTCATGGCCGTCATCGCTGTGATCCAGAAACCAGTAGCCGGTGACGTGGGCCGAAGGCGGGTAGTCGTCCGGGATAGGCACAACGTGCCTGCTGTACGGGTACAGGACGTGGACCGGACTGCCGTCAGGATTCCTGAGCGGATCGGCGAGACGGTGGATGCGGCCCAGGCCGACCTCGCGTCTGAAGCCGTTGATCATGCCGCCGTATATGGCCCCAGCCATTCGGCGGAACCCGTAGGACGCACGGTTTCCCAACGCCCCGAAGGAGGCGCCACCAAAGAACGGCATGGCGTGCGCACGCGTCGGGGTAAAGAACGGCAACGGGAGGGAAAGCACGCCGGGAACCCCCAGCGCCTCGGCGATGTGCGGCCCGGCAAGGCACTTGGGGTGGTACACCACGACGTCCGGGCGCGCCGCCTTTGCCGCAGCCCAGCACTCCGCGTTCAGCTCGCGCATCGCGGAGGTCATAATCCCCAGTGTTCGCAACGCATCCCGGGGACCGCTCAGCTCGGGCATGACCTCCTGAACAAGACGCAGCATCGTGGAACCCGCCGGATGGTGCGTGATGGTTCCGGGGCCGGCGTGTGGCACCAGATCTTCGAACCCTTCAGGGACAGCGAGGGTGACGTCGTGCCCCGCGCGGGCAACCGCACCGGCGAGGGCGGCGTAGGGCTGAATGTCTCCGCGGGTCCCGAACGACATGATCAGAACAAGCATGGAAGCTCCTCTAAACGGATTCCTTGGCCGCCCAAAGGCAGGGCGACATCGCCGCCGACCAGGCTTCCCGGCACACCATTTGGGATGTTACACCTTCATTGGGCGGCTCAGGCGCAAGCTTGAGGAGGACCCCGCGAAGCCCAGGCACGTAATAACAGGACCCGGATTGGGCTACGGCTTCGAGATATAGCCTGGAACGGGGCTTGCTAGCCATGGTTCATGGAGCAGTGGCTCAACGGAGGACGGTGCCGTCCGCGGCATCCAGCAGGGCCAATTCGTCCCGGGTGGGCAGGCCTTCCCAGTCTCCCTTGCTCGAAACGGCGAACGCTCCGAGCGTGTTGGCCAGGCGCAGCCGCCCTTCCGCTGTGAGCCCGGTGAGCAGCCCGGAAATGTAGCCGGCAGTGAAGGCGTCACCGGCACCAACGCTGTCGACGGCGGTGACAAGACGGGCGGGGGAGTGCACAGTTCCGTGCCTGCTGGAAAGTGTGGCTCCGCCGGCGCCACGTTTGAGCACGACTTCCCGCACGCCGAGGGTGAGGAGGGCCGGCGCCGCGTCCGCTTCCGGATGCGGATCTGCGATGAGGAGTTCCAGTTCGTCCGCTGAGCCGATGACAACGTCCACGTGGGGGACCAGTGCCCTGAAAGTTGAGGACGCTTCCTCCCTCGTCCAGAGCTTTGATCGGTAGTTCACGTCGAACGTGACTGTTGCCCCTTCCTGCTGTGCCGCGGATGCTGCGCGGAGGACTGCCTCTGCGGCGCTGGTGCTCAAGGCAGGGGTGATTCCGGTGATGTGCAGGATGTGCGGGCCCCGAGAGAGTGCCGCGATCACATCATCGCTGCTGATTGCCGAACCTGCGGAGTTCTGGCGGTAGTAGTCAACCCTGGTCACATCCGGCAGCCGCTGCTCGAAAATCAGGATGCCGGTCTGGCGGTGGGGATCGGTGGTGACATGGTCCTGTCCCACCGACTCGGCCCGGAGCGTGCGCCGGATAAGGTCGCCGCCGGCGTCGTTGCCCACCCTGCCGGCCCACTGGACGCTGTGCCCTAGCCGCGCCAGCGCTATGGCCACGTTCGACTCCGCACCGGCTATGGTTGCGCTGATGTTCGGGTTCAGGGCCAGCGGGCGGTCCGCCCTGAGCGCGATCATGGTTTCGCCGAAGGTCAGGACGTCCATTGGGGATGACGGCCTTCCTGCGCGAGCGCAATAAAATCGCGGGCACGCTCGCGAAGAGCGGCAAGGCTGCCGCCGCGGGGTGCGTCGCCGGTCAGGGGACTGCCTGCGCCCACGGCAAGCGCCCCTGCCTGCAGATAACCGGCCACCGAATCGGCACTGACGCCCCCGACGGGCACAAAGGGGATCTCCGGGAACGGGTCCCGCAGTGCCTTCAGGTAGGCCGGGCCGCCCACGCTCGCGGGGAACAGCTTGACAGCAGTGGCGCCTTCGCGTGCAGCGGCATACACCTCGGCGGGCGTGAGGGCCCCCACCAGCACGGGAAGCCCCAGGCTGCGGGCCTCCCCGATGCTGGGCGCAAGGCAGGGCGTCACGATAAACTGCGCACCGGCGTCGTGCGCTTCCCGGACCTGACCGGACGTCAGGACTGTACCGGCGCCCAAGAGGGCACGGCCGCTGGCGGCCTCGGCGATGCGGCTGATCACGGCCAGGGCCCCCGCCGTTGTCAGCGAGACTTCCACGATGGTGATCCCCGCATCGATCAGCGCCATGGCGGTGTTGAAGCAGGCATCCGGATTGTTGCCGCGGATGATGGCGAGCAGCCGGTTGTTCCTCAGGCCGGCAAGGAGTACAGGGGAAGCGTCTTCCATGGACTAGGGCTCCGAGGGGTCGGTTGGGGGCGGCAGGGTGGCGGGGAACATCAGGCAAGGGGATGCTTGGGGCTCCTCCGGATTTTCGGGGACAGGGGTGGGGTCAGCGGGATCGAACCCAAGGTCCCTGATGCTGTCGGTCAGGTCCCACCTTTCACCCGCTGCCGCCGACATGCCGAGATACGTCCCGTAATGCAGCGGCACCGTCAGTGAGGCGTGGAGCAACTGGGCGTAGTCATTGGGCCCCAGCCACTGGGTGGCGTGGGCAGTTGTTCCGGGTGGAAAGCCGGTCAGGCCAAGCCGCAGGCAGATCACTGAGATCGGCGTCCGTTCGGCCAGGATTTCCAGCAGATTCTCGGAGAACACCTTGGCAGCCCCGTATTCACAGCAGGGGCGGGGCGCCCACTTCTGGCTGACGGGGTAGTGCCCATGCCGGTGGTGGAGGCCCATTGTATGGATGGAGCTCGCGAAGACAATCCTCCTGACGTCCGAGCCCGCAACCGCCGCCGTGAGATGCGCCGTCAGCATGGCTCCGCCCTCCACCGCTGTCCGCGCATCGATTTCCGGGGAGGGATGCCCGGCCAGATGCACGACGGCGTCGGCGGACTCAATCGCCACGTCCCAGGCACTGCGGTGGCTCAGATCCAGCGCCATGCGTTCAATCCCGTCCGGCGTTTCCCCCGGCCCTGCGGCGGGCCAGTCCAGATCGATCAGCCGGAGCCTGTAGCGCCCGGCGAGGGCCGCCGAGGTGAGGCGTCCGACGTGCCCGGCGGCGCCCGTGACAACAACGAGGGGAGGCTTGGTTCCTTCGTCTGCACCTAAGGTCATGGCTGATTGTTTCACCAGTTGGTGAAGGATCCATCGAGTCGGCGCAGCTGCGGCATCAGCGGCGGTTCCATCTGGTGGGCGCGGGCGGCCTCCAGGTCAACTTCAAGGCCAAGGCCGGGGGCTTCGGGGCGGCGCATCCATTCCCCGTCCATGGTGGCCTGGACCGGGAACACGTCAGTGACCTGGGTGCCCGGCAACTGGTACTGCTCCTGGATGCCGAAGGTCGGCAGTGTCATGTTCAGGTGCAGGGATGCTGCCGTCGCGATGGGGCCCAGCGGGTTGTGCGTAGCTGTGCGGATGTGGTGGGACTCGCACCAGCCGGCTATCTTCTTGGCCTCGGTGAACCCGCCCACAATGCAGATGTCAAAGCGTGCATAGTCGATCAGGTCCCGTTCAATCAGCGGCCGCATTTCCCACTTGGACGCGGCCTGCTCGCCCGCTGCCAGCGGCACCGAGGTGCGCTGGCGCAGGGCGCCGTAGATGTCAGGGTTCTCCCACCGCAGGGGATCCTCGACGAAGTACATGTTAGCCCCCTCCAGCTCACGGCAAAGGGTAGTTGCCTCGGGAAGTTCCAGCCGGGTATGGACATCGAGGATGAGCTCGAATTCCGTGCCGAGCTCATCCCTGACGGCAGCCACTTCCGCCAGGGCGTGCCGGGCGGCGGCACGGGGTTCCAGCAGGTCGCCTTCCGACGGCACAGAGAGCCGCCCTACAGTCCACCCCTGCTCAAAGGCCTGCCGCGCGTTGTCCACGAGCTCGGCATGGTCGGCGCCGCCGATGTGGCGGTAGCACTTCACCCGGTCACGGACCGCGCCGCCGAGCAGTTCATAAACCGGGACGTCCAGCGCCTTGCCTTTCAGGTCCCAGAGGGCAATGTCCACCGCCGAGATGGCAGAGGCGAGGACTCGGTCCGCGGGGTAGAACCCTGACCGGGACATCACCTGCCAAAGGTGTTCGGTGCGGAAGGGATCATTGCCGATGAGCAGGGGCTTGAAGTGTTCCAGCGCTCCCCGGACGGCCAGCTGCCGGGAGCGGAGCCCCACCTCTCCCACACCGAAAATCCCCTCGTCGGTGTGGACAACCACCATCATCAGGGCACCGCCGTCGTCAATGGTGAGGACTTCGAGGTCCGTTATTTTCACTGTCAGGCCTTTCTATTTCATGCCTGAGGTGGCAAAGCCGCGGACATAGGACCGCTGGACGAAGAAGAACATGATGAGCACGGGGAGGACATAAAGCACCGCGCCGGCCGCCAGCAGGTTGTTGACCGGGAACCCCTGGGAGTTCACATAGCCGGTGGTGATGGCCACAGCGAGGGTGGTGTTGTCCTGGTTGAGCAGAAGCTGCGGGGCGATGAAGTCGCCCCACACGCCGTTGAAGGACAGGACAAAGGCGGTGATGATGACCGGCTTGGAAAGCGGCAGGAAGATCTGCACAAAGATGCGCAGCCGGCCGCAGCCGTCCAGGATGGCGGCCTCCTCAAGTTCCCGTGGCAGCTGCGCGAAGAACTGGCGGTAGAGGAAAATGAGGTAAGGAGCACCGGCCATTCCCCACAAGACCCATGGCCAGTACGTTCCCACCAGTCCAACCTTCGCAAACAGCAGGTAGGTGGGTATGAGGGTGATGATGGGCGGTGTCATCATCATGGCGATAAGGATCCCGAAGAGGACGTTTTTTCCCTTGCCGTTAAGCCGGGCGAACCCGTAGCCCACAAGCGCGGAGCTGACGGTGGTCAGGACGCCGGTCACGGTGGACAGGAAGAGGGAATTGGCCGCATAGGCCCAGAAGGGCAGGATCATCGTGGCATCGATGAAGTTCTGCACCTGCGGCTGGGTGGGAATCCAGGTGATGGGATCGGAGGCCAGCTGCTGCGGAGACTTCAGCGCCGTCAGGAGGAGCCAGAGGACGGGAAGGAACAGAATGGCGCAGACCACCAGCAGGATCACGAAAGCCACCGGGTTCTTGCGTTCCCGGCTCTGCCGGATTGGTGGTTCCGGCGGGGCGGCCTGGGACTGTGTTTGGGGGCGGTGACCGGTGAGCGTCATCCCTCTTTCCCTTCTTTGGAGGGGTCGACGGCGTAGAACACGGTGCGGCCGCCGATCTTGAACGTAATGATGGTGACCACCAGGATGACCAGGAAGAACAGCCAAAGCATCGCTGACGCGTACCCGTACTTGGAGTACGCGAAGTACTGGGCGTAAACGTCCACCATGAAGACCCTGTTGGCCTCAGGCACGGCCGTGATCGCTGCCGGCCCATTGGCAGGTGAGAGCAGGAGCGCCGGGACGAACGTCTGCAGGACGCCGATGGTGGTGGTGATCACTTGGAAAAGAAGCACCGGCGAGATGCTCGGCAGCGTGACGTGCCAGAAGGCCGTGAAGGCGTTTGCCCCGTCCAGCCGCGCGGCCTCGTGAAGCTCTGCGGGAACGTCCTGCAGGGCGGCGAGGTTGATCAGCACACCGGCGCCAATGCCCCAAAGCATGACCACCAGCAGGACCACGAACACAGTGTTTCCGCTCATCCAGCTCACGGCATCCGCACCGAAGATCGCAGTAACACCGTTGATCGCGCCGCTGTCGCGGTCGAACAGCAGCTTCCAGGTCAGTGTCGCTGCGACGGGAGGCACGATGGCCGGGAGATAGACGAGCATCCGCAGGCCTGACCGCCAATGGACCTTTTCGTTCAGCAGCAACGCCAGTGCCAGTCCTCCGCAGATGGTGACTGGCACTACGGCGAGAGCGAGCAGGCCGGTGCGCTGCAGGCTTGCCCACATTCGGGGATCACTCAACGCATCGGTGTAGTTCTTCAGGCCGATCCAGTTTTGGTTCGGCGCTATTCCATCCCAGTTGGTGAAGCTGATCCACAGTGCGTAGCCCAGCGGAAACAGCGTCAGGAGTACAGTCCCAATCAGCCACGGGGAGATAAAGGCGTAAAAGGTGCCCGAACCCCTGAAACCGGTGGTTCCCCGCCGGTTCCTGGACCGGACGTTCTTAGCCAGTGACTGTGTACTCACCTGCCTCAGCCCTTCTTGCCGGCAAGTTCCATGCCCTGCTTGAGGAGCTCGTTGACGGCAGTGGTCGCCTGGTCCGCGAACTGGCCGATGGACAGCTCGCCGGTCGCTGCGCGGGGGAAGAGTTCTGCGATGGCAGCGCTAACAGCAACCGCTTGGGCGTAAGGGCTGAACGGGAGGACCTGAAGGTACTGCTCTTCATTCTTCTGGACCTTCATGGCCTCGGACTGGTACGGCAGGGACTGCGGGAGTTCGGAGGTCAGGGTTGTAACGGAGGGCATGCCCACTCCGGTCTGTGCCCTTACCTTGGCGTTGGGGCCGGTGCAGCAGTACCACTCAAGGAATGCGTAGGCCTCGTCCTTCATCTGGGTTTTGGAGGAGATCCAGTAGCCTGTGGCCGACGTGGTGGGGCTGACCCGCTTGGAGCCCATCATGGGGGCGGGCGCCATCCGGGCGAACTCGGCGGTTGCGGGATTGGTGGACACCATGCCGCCGAACCAGTAGCCGGCCAGTGCCATGGCAGTCCTCTTGGCATCAAACGGCGGCCAGTCCCAGCCATCCGGATTGGGATCCACCAGGGTGTAACCCACCTGCTTTTTGGCCACGTCGATGTGCCACTGCAGTGCCTGCCTGGCCTCCGGGCTGGTGAAGTCTGCCTTGGTCAGGTCGTCATTAAAGATGCGCCCGCTGGTGGTGGCCACCATGGCAGAGAGCGCCTCGATGGTAGGAGCGGTGCTGAACAGCCCATACTGCTCAACCTTGCCGCCGCCCCGCTTTGTCATGGGCTCGGCATATTCGAGCAGCTGGTCATAGGTGAGCGGCTTGTCCGCAGTCGGAAGCGGAATGCCGGCCGCAGCAAAGGCTTCGGTGTTGTACCAGAACATGGAATCCTGGGACCAGTCCTTGACGAATCCGTAACGTGGTCCGCTGCCCTGCTTGTTTCCGTCCCAGCGCCAGACGTCGTTGATCTTGGCCAGGTCGGATTCCTTCAGCGTGCTGGACTTCGCCAGATACGGGTCCAGATCCAGCGCCAGGCCGCGGCTCGCCAGGTTGGCAGTGCTGATGGCCCCAAGGCTCCTGGCCAGGTCCGGCGGAGTTCCCGCGGCCATCATGGCATTAAGCCGGGTGGGATCATCCTTGATCAGGGTGATGGGCACCTCGGGGTGCTCCTTGACCCAGGCGTCGATAACCTCCTGGGTGATTTCACCCGGATTGCCCATAATGGTCAGGCCGCCCGACTTTTTGGCCGCGCCGCCTGCCCCACTCGCCGAGCATCCGGTCAGGCCGCCGGCTGCTGCAAATCCGGCAAACAGAGCGGCGCCGCTGAGGAGGCTCCGGCGGGAAACATTATTTAGTGCATTCATTGGACGTACCTTCATCGCTACGGGCCTCGTGAGGCCGGTGTTTGTAATGTCCTGGACAAATCCCCGACTCATTGTGAGCGCTATCACGGAAGTGTGTCAAGAGTCTTTACACAAACTATTTCAATGACCTGCAAATTCATACATAATGGGAAAGTGAACTCCTCCAGAAGCGGTGGATCCCTCCGCAATCTCCGGCAATCCAACTCTTTGCATGTGCTGGATCTGTTGGCCAGCCAAGGCCCCATGCATCGCGCGGAGATGGCCAGGCGGGCCAACATCTCACGCACCACCGTCACCACCATCACCAGGGACCTGATGGAGCGCGGCGTCCTGGTGGAGCTTACCGAGCGGGCCGATGGCGGGGATGAAGTTGACGGCCGCGCCGGCGACCAGCTCGCCTTCAGCCCGGAAGCCGGCTGGATTGCGGGCATGAGCCAGGTCCTGGACAGGATCTGCGTCCGGATCACCGACCTGATGGGGCAGGAAGTGGCGTCAGCCGATGTGCCCATCGGCGCCAAGGATGATTGGCGTATCCGCGCGGAAGCCGCCGTCCACCTCCTGGACAGGGCACTGAAGGACGCCGGAGGAGAGCGTGAGGACCTTCTCGGCGTCGGCATAGGCCTGCCTGGGCAGATCAACCCCGTGGATGGCATCGTGCATGGCGCGCTCGCCGATCAGCCCTGGCACGGCATCAACGCGCGGGAGGAACTGGGGCGCCGCCTGGGTGTTCCGGTCTTCATCGACAACAACGTGCGCCTCGAGACGATAGCCGAGGCGAAATGGGGCGCCGGACAGGGGATCCAGGACCTGATGTACGTCAACATCTCCAGCGGAATCGCCGCCGGGTTCCTCTTCGGAGGGGAGCTCTACCGGGGCTCTGTTGGCGGCGCCGGGGAGTTGGGCCATGTTTCCATAGACGTCAACGGCCCGGCCTGCCGGTGCGGAAACCGCGGCTGCCTTGTCCTGGTGGCCGGCACTCCTGCCATCCTGGGCCGGCTCGCCCCCACGCTGGGCGAAACGGCCACCATGGATGACGTGCTGGCCGCCAATGCTGCCGGAGACAGGTCCGCCCAGAACGTCCTGGCCGAGGCCGGAACCATGGTGGGCCGTCTCCTGGCCAACATGTGCAACCTCCTCAACCCCACTCGCATCGTGGTGGGCGGCCAGACCTCCCTCGCCGGAGCGGTGGTGCTTGACCCGCTGCGTGACGGCATTACGCGCTACGCACTGACCCCTTCGGCAGCCCTGGAAGTGGTTGCCTCGGATCTTGGCGGCGGCCCCGAGGCCGGTGCCGCCGGCGGTGCCGCACTTGCACTGTCAAAGCTGACCACCTCATCTGAAATGCTGAGCCGGCTCCTGGACGGGGCCGCAACCGCTTCAGCGTCCGCCCGCGGCCGGGTGCAGGTAGCGAACTAGCGGGCCTGCCGCCGTCCACCGGGCTTCTCACGGTAGGCTCGGCACATGGCTGATGGACGACGTCGAACGTGGGGGACTGCTTTCAGGAGAAGGCAGTGAGGCGGCATAAGTATCAGTACGGCCAGGATCCCAGCCAGTGGGGCGAGCTTTTCCTGCCCGAGGCGCGGCCCGGACACCAGCTGCGGGGTGTGGTGGTGGTGATCCACGGAGGTTACTGGCGCTCGCACTACGGCGCCGAACTGGGCGAGCCGCTGGCCAAGGACCTTGCCGCGCACGGGATGGCCGCCTGGAACCTGGAATACCGCCGCGCCGGCAACGGTGGCGGCTGGCCGCACACCTTTGAAGACGTGCTGGCCGGAATCGACAAACTGCATGACGTCGCCGCCGCCCATTCCCTGGAACTTGGTCCGGTGGTGGCGCTCGGCCATTCAGCCGGCGGCCACCTCGCCGCCTGGGCCGCCGGCCGGAGCAAGCTGGGGCAGCTGGGGATGCCCGACGCCGACCGCCAGGTCAAGCGGAAGGAGAACGGGGACGCTGTCCTGCTGACCGGCGTGGTGAGCCAGTCGGGCCTGCTGAACCTTGCCGAGGCCGAGAAGCTGGACCTGAGCAGCGGTGCGGTCAGCAACCTGCTGGGCGGGTCGTCGTCGAAATACCCGGTGCGGCACAAGTATGCGGACCCCATGAGCACCATCCCGCTGGACCTTCCGGTTTTCGCGGTCCACGCCCTGGCGGACGGGGACGTCCCGCTGAGCCAGTCCGAGGCATATGCCGCCGCCGGCAGGCCGCCGCGATCACCGCAGCTGGTCAAGGTCCCGGGGGACCACTTCTCACTCATCGATCCGAAGTCCGCCGCCTACAAAAAATGCCGCGAGCTGGTGCAGGCGCTGATGGCCTAGCCCCAAAAGGTAACGGGCGTCCGGGCCGGGCGGGCGCTTCTCTGGCAGAGTATGACCATGCTTACTGTTATCGGCGAGGGGCTGGTGGACGTAGTCCAGCGAGCCTCCGGAATCCAGGCCCATGTGGGCGGCAGCCCCCTCAACGTTGCGGTGGGCCTGGCCAGGCTCGACCATCCGGTGCAGTTCATCGGCCGCTATGGCCGTGACGCCTACGGGGATGCGGTGGCCGCGCACCTGCGCTCCAGTTCCGTCATGCTCCCGTGGGGACCGGATGAGCAGCCCACCAGCGTGGCCACTGCCCTGATCGACGACGACGGCGCCGCCACCTACACGTTCGACCTCACCTGGGAGCTTCCCGGCCTCGCCGACCGGCTTGGCTTTATGCTTCAGGGCACCACCCTCCTGCACACCGGGTCCATTGCCACCATGCTGGCGCCGGGCGCCACCGACGTCCTGGCCGCCGTCGAATATGCCCACCCTTCCGCCACCATCAGCTTTGACCCCAACTGCAGGCCCAGCATCATCACGGACGTTGACTTCGCGCGCCGGCAGGCGGAAAAGTTCGTCACACTCGCGGATGTGGTCAAGGCGTCCAATGAAGACCTTCAATGGCTCTATCCCAGCCGCGACGTGCTGGACTCGGCGCGCCACTGGCTGTCACTGGGAGGTTCGGAAGGGCCCGCCATGGTGGTGGTCACGCGGGGAGCGGCCGGGCCGTGGGGCGTCACGGCCGCCGGCGAGGCGGAATTCCCCGCCCCCCGGGTGGTGGTGGCCGATACCGTCGGCGCAGGTGATTCCTTTATGGCTGCGCTGCTCTCCGGCCTTGTGGACAGGCACCTGGACGGCGCGCAGAACCGGAAGGAGCTCCGCGAACTCCCAGCCGAGGGCCTGGCGGAGATCCTGGCCCACGCGTCCCGGGCCGCGGCCATCACAGTGTCCCGGCCGGGCGCCAACCCGCCCAGCCGCGAGGAACTGAACGCCGTACCCGGAGAATAAACAGTTTCCGGAAAATGGGCAGGGCAAAGCCGGGCGCGTTCTTCTCGCGTGGCTGGCCAAAACACCGTATTGTGGCTGCACGAGCAGCGGCCCAGGCTGTGGAGGAGAAAAGCGTGGCCGCCTGATCCGAGGAGGGGCGCCCATGGAGCAGTTGACGGCAGAGTTCGGTGGATCGGGCCGCGTGGGTATGGGCGTCGGCCCCGTCCTGGAAAAGTTCGACGGCGTCTCCCGCATCGCCGTCCTGCGCGGCGGCGGACTGGGGGACCTGATTTTCGCTGTCCCCGCCATGGCCTCGCTCAAGGCGGCCTATCCCGGAGCGGCGATTACGCTGCTCGGGACCCCGGTTCACGAGGCACTCATCGCCGCGACGGAAAGCCCTGTGGACGAAGTGCTGGTGCTTCCGTTCTCGGAAGGTGTGCGCCCGGGCGACGAGGATGCCGACGAACTTGAGAGGTTCTTTTCGCGCATGCGGGAGCGGCGTTTTGACCTTGCCGTGCAGCTCCACGGCGGCGGGCGTTACTCCAACCCTTTCTTGCTGCGGCTCGGAGCCCGCCACACCGTCGGCACTCGCACTGCTGACGCGGCCAGCCTGGAGCGGACGGTCCCGTATCTCTACTATCAGCACGAGCCGCTGCGGGCCCTGGAAGTGGCGGGATTTGCCGGAGCCTTCCCCGTGGATTTGGAAGCCAGGCTCTCTGCTGCCGCAGGCGCCGACGCTTTGCCGCCCGGCCTGGCTGACGACAACTCCCGGCCCCTGGTGGTGCTGCATCCGGGTGCCACCGATCCCCGCCGGCGGTGGCCGCCGGACCGGTTCGCGGAACTGGCCGCAGCCTGCGCTGCTGACGGCTGCCACGTGGTGGTTGTTGGCGACAGGAGCGAACAGCGGCTCGCGGAGCGAATCGTTCAACTTGCTGCTCCTGCATCCATCCGCTCCGTGGCTGGCGAACTGGACATGGCCGGCCTGGTGGCACTGCTTGCCCGCAGTGCCGTGGTGGTGGGGAACGACAGCGGCCCCAGGCATCTCGCCCAGGCGCTGGGGGTACCCACCGTGGGCATCTTCTGGGCGGGAAATGTGATCAACGCCGGGGCCCTGGGCCGGAGCCTCCACCGCATCCATCCATCCTGGGTGACCACCTGCCCTGTTTGCGGGATAGATATCACGCAGGTCGGCTGGACGGCGCCGCGCTGTCCGCACGATGAGTCGGTCGTGGCCGATATAGGGGTGCGGGAAGTCCACGAGGACGTTCGCAGCCTGGTAGCCACCGAACCTCATGCGCACGGCGGATAGGAGGCTGGTGAGGAATGGCGGTGGAGAACGGTAAGCCGGATGTGCTGGTGTTGCGGGCACTCAAACTTGGGGATCTGCTGGTGGCGGTGCCTGCGCTGCACGCACTCCGCCGCGCCTATCCAGGGCACAGGCTCCGGTATGCGGCGCAGGGGTGGCTGGCAGAGGCGCTGAGCCTGGTGGGCGGTTTCGAACTGCTTCCCACGCATGGACTGGACGTGCCGCTGGCGGTAGAGCCGGGCAGCGTGGACGTGGCAGTCAACCTTCATGGCAGCGGGCCGGAGAGCCAGGCGAGAATCGATGCTGTCCGCGCGCGGCGGACCATAGCCCACGGCACGGACCACCGGTCCGGACCGCGCTGGCGGCCGGACCTGCATGAGCGGGAAAGATGGGTCCGGCTTCTGGAGTGGCACGGGATTGAGGCGGACCCGCTGGACTTCCGGGTGGATGTTCCGCCCATTGCCAGTCCGGTTCCGGCGGCCACGGTGCTTCATGTCGGCGCCGCCTATGGGAGCCGCTTGTGGCCGGCGGACCGCTTCGCCGCCGTCGCCTCCAGGCTTGCTGAGGCCGGGCACAACGTCATCTTCACCGGCAGTGCGGGCGAACGGGAACGGGCACTGGACGTGTGCATCCGATCCGGATTGCCGGCCACCGCCGTCCTGGCCGGGAACCTGAGCCTGGGAGAATTTGCGGCCACGATCGCTGCCGCCAGGCTGGTGGTTTCGGCCGACACCGGGGCAGCCCACCTGGCCTCCGCGTACAGCACCCCTTCGGTGGTACTTTTTGGGCCGGCGCCCCCCGAGATCTGGGGGCCGCCGCCCGGGCCGCACGTGGTGCTGACCCGGGCCGACCTGCGCCGCGGTGATACTTTCGCCGCAGATCCCGATCCCGCCCTGCTGGCTGTTTCGGTCCAGGACGTCCTTGCCGCCGTCCGGGACCTCGGAGTGCTCTAAGCGGCCGCTACTCCGTCCCCAACCCGGCCGCGGAAGCCTCCGCTCCCGTCACCTCGTTGAGGGCCGTGAGGTTGAAGATGCCGTTGATGTCGGCCTGCTTGGTGGTGCCGGCGTCCACGCCGTCCTGCAGCAGCTTCTTGTAGGTTCCGGCCAGCGGATCAACGGTGAACACAATGTTATTCAGGGACCGTTCGATCACGTCAGGCTTGAGCTCGGCGCCTGCTGCGTCCTTGAGCGCGGCATTGATGGTGCTGGCCTTTTCGTCGGCCGGGGCATTGTTCAGCCACTCCACGGACCTGGCGTGGCCCTTGATCAGTGCCTTGACGGTGTCCGGGTGTTCCGCGGCGAACGTTTTGTTAACGATCAGGATGGTGGTGGGGAATTCGCCGGCCTTGCCGGAGAGGGAGCCGTCCCACAGGTCCTTTTCGTCCACCAGGACCTTGGCTCCTGCCTGGAGCACCAGACGGGACGCCCACGGTTCAGGCAGCCACGCGCCGTCGAGCTTTCCATCCTGGAACAGCTTCAGGGTCTGGGCGTTTTCGGTGGGGTTGATGGCCACGTCGCCGCTGCCGTCCACGTTGGTCTGATAGCCCTGCGTCCCGAGCCAGGCCCGCAGCGCCACGTCCTGGGTGCCACCCAGCTGGGGGGACGCCAGGGTTTTGCCCTTGAGGTCCGCCGCCGAGGTGATTTCAGGCCGCACCACCAGCTGGGCGCCGCCGGCAGCAGCGCCGGCAACGATGCTGATGGATTGTCCCTGGCTTTTGACGAAGGAATTGATGGCGGGGTTGGGCCCGATGTACGTGGCGTCGATGGCGCCGGCGTTCAGGGCTTCGATCGCTGCAGGACCGGCATTGAATACCTGGGTGCTGAGCTTCGTGCCGCCCAGTTCCCCCGCGATTAAGCCCTTGCTGAGGCCCACCAGGGCAGGCGCATGGGTGACATTTCCGAAGTAGCCCAGCCGCAGCTCAGCGGCAGGGTTTCCGGACGCGGCGGGATCTCCCGAGACGGCGGCCTGTCCGGCCGGGGCGCCATTGTTGCCGGCGACGGCGGAGGCGACGGCCACGCCGCCGCCCACCAGGGCGAGGATGCCGGCCAGGACGCCGATCTTGAGGCCGAGGGGGCGTTTGGGGGCGGTGGACTGGCCCGCCACGATGCGGGTGGATCCTTGCTGTTCCTGCGGGGCCTGGCTGCGGGGGTTCTTGTCTTGTGGTGTTGACACCGGATTTCCTTTGCTGGGGCGGTCAGTGGAGATGAGACTACGGAGCGCCCCTGCGGTGCCACAACGGGCCTGTCGCCTGCGTTAACCGGGCGTCGTGAAAGCTCAACACGGGGTAGCAGGGCGTCAAAAAACGTCTCGGGGCTACATATGGAAGCCGCCCGGGGAACCAGGCAAGGCGGAAATCCCGGCGCCGCCACCCACGTAGACTGGCAGGATGCGGCTGGTAGCAAGTGACATTGACGGAACGATCCTTGGGCACGACGGAAAAATCAGTGACCGCACCGTCCGCGCCTTCCACGCCTGCCGAAACGCCGGCGTCGAACTCGTTTTTGTCACCGGCCGCCCGCCGCGCTGGCTGCACCCGCTGGAAGAGCAGCTGGGCCACACGGGCACCGTGATCTGTTCCAACGGTGCCGTGGTCTGGGACCTTGAGGCGGACCAGCTGGTGTCCGCGCGGACGCTGGGCATCGAGTCCGTGATGGAGGTCCGGCGGATCATCAAGGACCTGCGCCCCACTGCGTTGTTCGCCGCCGAAACCCTCACGGGGTTTCACCTTGAGCCAGGCTTCATTCAAAATGCCTCCAGTGAACTCCTCTCCGAATTCACACCTGCGCCGCTGGCCGAAACGCTCGCCCAGGATTCTGAAGTGGTCAAATTCCTGGCGATCGTGCATGAGGGCACGCCGGATGAATTCCTGGCCGAGGTGGCCCCGGCGGTGGCCCATCTTGCGGCGGCCACACACTCCTCGCCCGGGGCCTCGATGCTGGAACTATCGCTTCCCGGCGTCAACAAAGCCGTGACGCTGGCCGAATACGCGGCGTCGCTTGGCATCGACGCCGCGGACGTTGTGGCCTTCGGTGACATGCCCAATGACATTGAAATGCTGCGGTGGGCCGGCCACGGCTATGCCATGGCCAGTGGTCATCCGGAAGCCATCCGCGCCGCCGGCCAGCAGGCGCCCCATTTCGACGACGACGGCGTGGCCCAGGTTCTCGAAGCCAGGCTCGCGGCCCTGGGCGTCAAGCTTTCCTGACTCCAAAAAGTTGGGTTTTCGCCGCCCGATTTCACAGCTAACGCTCACCGGCCGTTCATCTTTGCTCCCTAACGTAGGCCGTGGACAAAGCGCTCCGTGGCTTGAGGGGAAATCATGGCAAGGAAAGTCAGTCAACATGTGGCCGAGGCAACGCTGCGCCCTGCTGAACCGGCCGCGCACTGGAAGAAACTGAAGCAGGGGGACCGCGTCAGCGTCCGGCTCACGCCTGCTTTTGTCACCCTGGGCCAGGTGGACGCCATCACGTGGGACCACACAGCGCTCTGGGTGGAGCTCGACGGCGGGGGCGGACGCGTCCTGGTCCACTGCAGCGACGGTGTCGAGGTGGCATTGCAGGAGGAATAGGGGCCCGCGGCTCGGGTACGCTTCCAACGTGACTGAGCCGTTTTTTACTGCCGCCCGCGGTTCCGCGGGCTCCTGGCCGGTGGCCATGGCCCACCGCGGTTTTTCACGCGAGGGGCTGGAAAACTCCATGGCCGCGTTCCGCGCCGCCGTCGAGCTCGGATACCTGTACCTGGAAACCGACGTGCACACCACAGCAGACGGTGTCCTGCTTGTCTTCCATGACGACAGCCTGGACCGGGTAACCGACGGCAGCGGCAGGATCGCCGAACTCACGGCTGCTGAGGTGGCGGCAGCCCGCATCGGCGGACGGGAGGCGGTGCCGCTGTTTGACGAGCTGGTGACGGCCTTCCCTGAGGTCCGGCTCAACGTGGACGTCAAGGACTGGGCATCGGTCAGAAGCCTGGCCGCAGGAATCGAGCGCCACCAGGCCCACCACCGCATCCTGGTTGCCAGCTTTTCGGACCGCCGGCGCCGGGCCGTGCTGAAACTCCTCAGCCGCCCCGTGGCGTCCTCCGCCGGGGTCATCACCAATGCGCTGTTTGTGGCACTTGGACCCCTCATGCCAACCAGTTGGCTGGGGCGGGTGCTCGGCAGTGTCCTGCACGACGTGCACGCGCTGCAGGTTCCGGTCAGGTACGGAGTGGTCAGGGTGGTCACCAAGGCCTACGTCCGGCGGGCGCATGAGCTGGGCCTCATGGTGCATGTGTGGACCGTCAACGAGCCCCAGGAAATGCGGCGGCTTCTCGCCCTCGGAGTGGATGGCATCGTGACCGACCGTGCCGATCTGCTCAAACAGGTCCTGGAGGAGCGCGGCGAGTGGCCCGGCACCTGACGGTCCGGGCCTACCCCTCTGCTACATTTCAGCTGGTCAGCCGCGCCCCAAACCAGTGGACGGGTCCTGGTCGCCCTCGCTTGGATCCGCGCGCAGGGCATCCGGATCGCCTTCCGGGAGGCCTGCAGGCCCGGGCACATCGCGGGGAGGCTCAGTGGTCACGCCGCTGTCCTCATCTGAGCTAGTTCCTCCGGGTGCATTGCCGTTCATGCCGGAGTCGCTTCCGGCTGGGCTGCCTGGAGCTCCCGTTTCCGCGCCCGTGGCGTTGGTGCCGGCTGGGGTGGTCGGGTTGCTGGAAACCGGCCCGGTGGCAGAGCCTGCCTTCAACCCCGGGGCCTTCTCCTTCTCCGCCTCCATGGCGTTGGAGCCCTCGCTGATGGACGAATGCACTTCAACGTCGCTGTTGGGGTCCGTGGGCTCCGGAACCTTCGCGTTTTCTGTGGGCGTGGACGTTCCCGCCAGGTCCTCCATGGCATTTTCCGCTGCCTTGCCGATGCTGTCGCCGATACCCATCTGGCTGCTCCCTTCCGGACATTGTGAGCCGGCCGGCCATGTGCGGGGCCGCCGTGCGTTACCCTTCCAGAATTATCAGCATGCTTACAATTAGTCCAGAGCTGGGGAAGGAACCGCAGCCCGTCCCAGGAAGGAACAGCACCATGAGCAGCTACCATCCGGAGAACGATCCAGCCAACCCTGATCCGCCCGGCGCAGCCGGACAACAGGGCGCAGGCCAGCAGGGGCGGGGGCCGGGAAAGGACTCGGCTGATTCCGCCAATCCCGATCCGCTGGAGGGTAACGTCACAGGCCTGGAGCCCGGCGGCGGAGTCCCGCCGGGGGAGACGCCGCCTGCGGAGGACCAGATGAGCGGGGACCAGGGGCACGACGAGTAGGCTTTCCCACCCGATGCCGTGCACTCTCAAGCCAATCCGTGAGAGGCACGGCCTGAGCCCGATCTTTGCGTGGAAGAGATCCTTGTGCGGCCGATATCGTTGCGCGGGCCGAAATCTTTGCGCGACCCGGTGGTATTGGCGAGGATGAATGCCATCCCCGTTCTGCGAAGAAGGAGTCCACGCGATGACCAAGTATCTGATCTCGTTTCCGAGCGCTGCCATGGACTTCCCGGACGAAGACCTGCAGGCCGCTTCGGACGCGTCGCGCGCGGTGGTTCAGGAGGCGAAGGACGCCGGTGTCTGGGTGTTCGGCGGTGGCATCGATGAGAGCATCCCGCCTGTCATGGTGGAGGGCGATGGGACCGTGCGCGAGGGCACCTATCCACAGACAACGCAGCTCGACGGCGGCTACGCAGTGCTGGAACTGCCCTCCTACGATGCGGCCCTGGAGTGGGCCGCGAAGCTGGCGGCCGCCTGCCGTTGCGCCCAGGAGGTGCGCGCTTTCCATTACGACCCCGCCAGCTAGGACTCTGCTCGTTAGCGCTTGTCCTTCGCCCCGGAGCCTTCCGCCATGTGGCTTGCCTTGGCGGCGTGCTGTGCCAGCCCGTCCGGGTCCAGTGGCGTGTTCCAGGCCGCCCAGTCCTTCGGCCGGACGGAGGGGCGCCCCAGCAGGTAACCCTGGCCGGCGCTGATCCCGAGCTCGGTCAGAATACGGAGCTCCTCCGGGGTTTCAACGCCTTCGGCCACCAGCACCGAGCCGATCTGCTCTGCGAAGTCCACCATGCAGGCTGCCAAGGCGTAGTGCGAGGCGTCCTTGTCCACTCCGCCAATAATGTTCCTGCCCAGCTTGATGAAGTCGGGACGGAGGTGCAGCATCCGGCTCAGGATGCCGGCGCCGGACTGGGAATCGTCGATGGCAATCCGCAGCCCGCGTTCACGCAGGGGTGTAATTGCGGAAATGAAATGCAGGTATTCTTCGTCCGGAATTCCATCGGTCAATTCCAGGACAATACGGCTGACGGGCAACTCGATGTGGTCAAACAATTCAGGCAGCCGGGGATCAATGCAGGACGACGGCGAGATGTTCAGGGACACGTAAAGCTGCGGGGGAAGTTTGGCTGCTGCCGCGGCGGCCGAGCCCAGAGCCGAGAATTCCAGATTGGCTCCCAGCCCCACTGCCGCGGCTTCCGCGAACCACAGCTCGGCGCTGGCGCCGTCGTCACTGACAAACCTGGAGAGGGCTTCAACACCCACCACGCTCTGGGATGCCAAACCGTAGATGGGCTGGAAGGCGGTCATCAGCATCTGGTTCTCAAGCAATGAACTGATCCGGGACAGGCTCATCAGGGTGTCCAGCTGCTCAACCAGCCGCGGCGGCATGCCCTCCAGCGGCAAGGGGGTGCGGACGGCGTCGGAGCCGCCCTGTTTGAGCGCCTCCTGCTGCCTGGATTCAAGAAGATGTTCCAGGAGGGCCCTCTCGGGGACTCCCGGGTTTTCGTCCAGCAGGTTGCTGAGACGCTGACGTGTTGCTGCGCCGGCAGGATCGGAGTCCGCCAGCACCGCAGCAATGATTCCCCACGCTTGTACCCGAACCGACATTAGCTACGCCCCCAGTTGACGAAGTAATGGCCCGTTGGCCCCTTCATTGTTCAATTTCAGATGCCTTCGGAATACGTTACTTCTTGATTAAGCCGATTCCCTTTGGCGTGGAAACCGGACACCGCATGCTGATCGTATATCGGCGCGGCGAAAAGCGCAGCAATTACAGGATTACGGCCTGGTATTACCTGCGGAGGATTCGGCGGCCACCAACGCCGGAATCTGCTCGGCCGGCACCGGCCGGCTGAAGAAATAGCCCTGGGCGCTGAGGCAGCCGAGGCGCCGCAGATGCTCAGCCTGCTCGGCTGTTTCCACACCTTCCCAGACTGCCTCCAGGCCGCAGGCCCGGATCAGCTGGAGAACGGCGGCCACCAAGGCGGGCTGGCTGGGATCAGATCCCAGGCCCACAATCAGTGAGCGGTCCACCTTGACCCGGTCCACCGGCAGCTTCCGGAGGTAGCTGATCGAGGAATAGCCGGTTCCGAAATCGTCGATCTCGATGCCCACGCCCAGTCCACGCAAACCGCCCAGCGAATAGCGGTCCAGGTCATTTCCCTTCACGATTGCCATTTCCGTCAGCTCCAGGACAACCTGCTCGGGACGGACGCCAGTCTCCTTGAGCACGGCACGGACGTCCTCGATGAACTGAAGGCTTTGGAGATCGCTGGCGGAAATGTTGATCCGGACAGAGAACCGGCTGTCCACTGCGGAGTCGGAGATCCATCGCCCGAGCTGGCCCACTGCTTCCTTCAGCACCCAGACGCCGAGCTCTGAGATCAGCCCCGCCTCTTCCGCGAGCGGGATAAATTCATCCGGCATGATGAGGCCACGGGTGGGATGGTTCCAGCGGATCAGGGCTTCGACTCCCTCGATCTGTCCGGTGGCAAGCTCCACCACCGGCTGGTAGTAGAGCACCAGGCCCTCGCCCTTGATGGCGGCCCGGAGGTCATCCAGCAGTTGGCTGCGGAGCCGGCGGACCAGCAGAAGTCCCGGTTCGAAGATGTGGAGCCTGTTCTGTCCCTCGGCCTTGGAGGCGTACATGGCCACATCGGCCTGCATGAGGATATCCTCCGGCCGCTGCCCCCTGCCGCCGACGCTCAGCCCCAGGCTTGCCCCGCAGCGGATGCTCCGGTCAGGCAACTCGATGGGCCGGTTCAAGGCTGCCAGGACGCGGTGCCCCACAAGAGTTGCCTGATCCGGGTCTGTTGCCGGCATCACGATGGCGAACTCGTCTCCGCCCAGCCGGGCCACGACATCCGTGACGCGTACGGCATCCCGGATGCGTTCTCCCACGGTGATCAGGACCTGGTCGCCCACCGTGTGCCCAAGGGTGTCATTGATGGACTTGAAGGCATCCAGGTCTAGCAGCAGAATGACCGGAGGTTCAGCCTCCGACGCCTCCTCGCCCTGCGCCGATTTCAGGGCTGCCAGGAGGGCCGAACGGTTGGCCAGGCCCGTGAGGGGGTCCTGCATGGCCATCTTCTGCATTTCCAGGTGGGCTTCGTGGAGCAGTTGGGTGCGGACTTCGACCCGCTGCTCAAGTTCCTCATAGATGATCTGCAGGTCCTCCGCCAGCAGGTTGGTGCCCATGATGATGGCATCGAGCTCGTCCCGGGCGGGGGAGACCTCGATGCGTGACTGGAGATCCCCGGAGGCAAGGCGGACAATGCCGTCCAGCAGTTGGGTGAGCCTGGGATCATTGCCAGCGAACATCTGGTTTCCTCCTTCCGGGATCAGTTGGCGTGGTTCCCGCCGGCGTCCAGGGGGAGGCTGACAGTGACGGTTGTGCCTGCACCGAGTTCTGAAGCGACATGAATTCTGCCGCCGTGCCGGTTCACGATGTCCTGGGTGATGGCAAGCCCAAGCCCCGTCCCCGGGACAGCCCCGGCCATGGCGTTGGACGCCCGGTAGAACCTGGTGAAAACATGGGCGAGCTCATCGGTGGAAATGCCAATTCCGGTGTCCGCCACACTCACTGTTGCCCAGTGCGTACCGTCAGGGGCAGTGTCTGCCACGCTGCCCACCTGGATTTTTCCGCCGCTTGGCGTGAATTTGATGGCGTTCGAGACCAGGTTGGTGAAGACCTGCTGCAGCTGGACCTCATCCCCCATGATTTCCGGGTCCTCCCGGACAGGTTCAACCGCAATGGTGACGTTTTGGAGCTTGGCCAGCGGCCTGAGGGCTCCGGCCACGATGTCCAGGGTCCGCCCCAGCCTCACGGGCGTCAGATGAAGCGGAGTTTCGGTATGCCCGTCCCGCGACACACTCAACATGTCTTCGATGAGCAGCCTCAGCCGCTCGGTGTTCCGGACCACGATGTCCAGCATTTGGTGGACCTCGCTGGATACAGGATCGGCGGTGCTCTCCTGGATCATGTCCAGGTAGGCCATGATCGACGTCAGCGGCGTGCGCAGTTCGTGGTTGACCGTGGCCAGAAAATCGGTTTTGGCCTTGTCCAGGTGCTGAAGCTGTTTGACCACTTGCTGCTGGCTGCTGATCAGGTGGCTTTGGATCAGCCCGTGCGCGGCGTTTCCGGCAACGTGCTGAATCAGCCCGAGCTCGGCGCGTGACCAGCTCCGGGGCTTGTCCATCAGCGCGATCCAGATGAGGCCCAGGGACGAGTCACCTTCCCCCATGGGAACCAGGACCGACGCCGTGGCGTTCAGTTTCTGGAGGGAGCCCGGCAGCCGGCTCTGCGCTTCGGCATCAGGGTGGTCCCACCCGTCAAAAGTCAGGGACTCCGCTCGTGACCAGAGCAGATCCGCCGTCCGGAGCGCCGATTCTTCATCCGTCAGCAGGCCAGCCGGGAGGGGTTTCAACCCCGGCCTGTTCCACTGGGCGGTAATTCGCGGCACCCTGTCGTCTTCGAACGTGGTCAGCCAGACGCGGTCGGCGGCGAACGTTCCGCCGAATCCCGCCACCACGTAGTCGGCGATCTCCTGCGGATCGTTGGTGCCGCGGACGGCGGCCGAAACCAGCCGCAGCTGTTCGCGCAGTGCCTCAGCCGCTGCCCGTGCATCGGCCCGCCGCGCCACAAGGTTGATCAGCGCCGTGGTCCGGTGGACGAGTTCACGCGGTGCAGGAGGCTTTGCGATGCAGTCCCGGATGCCGGGCCGCTCGGTGGCGGCGACCTCCGCAGGGTTGTCCAGGTCCACCAGTACCAGGACGGGAACGTCTGCCTCCACCATGGACAGGGAGCTGTCCACCACGAGGACTGACGCGCCGCCTGCGTCGAGGGCGGCGGTGGCTGCGCCGGCATCGCCGGCCGCGCGGACTGTGTAGCCTGCGGCCAGAAGTGTTGCCTCGATGAAGTCCCGGCGCCCGGCGTCGGGGTCTGCCACGACGGCAGTTCGTTGCGCAGTCGTGACAGATGCAGTCGCGACAAATGGTGTGCCAGCCCCCACCCTGCCCCCTTCGCTCCTGATTGACTACATTCTAGGGGGATGCAGCGCTGCTGGTCCTGTATGCGTTGAGCGGAGGCTGATCGTGACGAAACATCGGACCCGGTGATGCAGGCCAACGGGAGGCGCGGGACTTATATTGGGACGGTGCCTTCCGCCCTGAAACTCGTGCGCTCTGCCCTGCAGAAGTACCTGATGATCCCCACGCTCATCCGGCTGTCCCGCTCCGCGCCCAAGGACAGGCACGTGGCGTGGGACCGGTACTGGGCCGGAATTGCCAGGACGGGGCCGCACGGGGAGGTCCTGTGGGACTCCGGGAGCGATCACGAGCTGCTTGGTTACCGCGACATACTGCAACGGCACCTGGATCCCGGACTGCCAGTGGTTGACATTGGGTGTGGCCACGGCAGCTTCACCCGCGGCCTGGCAGCGTTGTTCCCGCAGGCCATTGGCGTGGATGTCTCCGCCCATGCAGTGGCGCGTGCCACCAGTGAGTTGGCGGAGCTGGACAACGTCAGTTTCCTGGCACGCGACATGACCGCGGCAGGGGCCGGTAAAGGGCTGGCCGGGCCAACCGACGCGAACGTCTTCATCCGCGGCGTCCTCCACGTGCTGGACCCTTCTGATCAGGCAGCGCTGGTGGAAAACCTTCGGGAAATTGTTGGTACCAGGGGCGCCGTGTTCCTGGCTGAAACAAACTTCCAGGGCAATCCGGTGGAGTATGTCTCGCACCTGGGTGCCACCTCCCGTGCCATTCCCGCCCCGCTGGAGCGTGCCATCCGGGAACTGCCGATGCCCGGCCATTTCGGGCCTGAGGAACGCAGCAGGGCCATGCCCTCCCATTTATGGGAGCTGCTGGAAGATGGCCCGGTGACTATAGAAACCAACCCCATGACGGCGGTGACGGGCGCGAGCATGATACCGGGCTATTTCGCCGTGCTGCGGGCCCGCAGCTAGTCGCCCTGCCTAGCTGCGGCAGGCTGCTTCAATCACGTCAATCCGGCTCTTGACACATCGCCAGGATCGCGGGCTACTTAATAAGTACCCTTACTAACTGACCTATCAGGAGAGAGGATCAGTACCGTGGCACAGGATAAAGGCAACCGGACCAAGGACCAGCCTGACGTGCAGGAATCCGAAGAAGACCTGGGTGCAGGTCCTGAAGGAGGCAAGATCCGGCAAGGACCCGAGTCGTCCAAGTCCCTGAAGTATTCGCAGGAAGTGACATCAACGGACGATGAACCGGAGCGGGAGGGCAGGAGCCTTGCCACAACCCACCATGAGGTCATCCGGCAGTGGGCCGAGGCCCGCAACGGTGTTCCGGCCACAGTGGAGGGGACCGAACACGGAGACCATCTGGGAGTGCTGCGGATTGACTTCGGCGGCGATGATAAAAATCTCCGCCACATCTCCTGGGACGAATGGTTTGATACTTTCGATGCCCGCGGGTTGAACTTCATTTATCAGGAGCAGCGCAGCGACGGCCAGGACTCCAATTTCTTCCGCCTCGAGAATCCTGGCCGGGAAGACGCCTAGACGCTTCAGTGGTGGCGGCCGGGCAGGCACCGGCCGCCACTGCTTTCCTACTGGAAGCTTTATTTAATATTCGGGAATGACAATGCGTAACCCAATCCCCATCGGCTCCCTTCGGCAGATGCTGTTGCCCCCCACCTTCGGGTCCCATCTGACGCAAAGCGCCGAGTTCACCGTACTCTCGGTTGAAGTCTGGTCAACCGGCCTGGTGGTCAACATTCATGTGGCCTCCGCGAACGGAAGGCCGGCGCCGGACATTGCTGTTGAGGATCACCAGGGCACGGAATATTCATTGCGGGACTCCGTCACGGTCGGATCCCGCAATCTCCAGATTTTTACACCCTCTGTGCCACCTGGAACCAGGAGCCTGACCATCAGGTCCACCGAGGAGGATGACGCCCGCCTTGTGGTGACGTTCGCCGTCCCGCCGGTTCGCCTGGTGGAAGACGACGAGCCAACAGACATTGACCTCCTGTCACCGCCATACCGACTGCGCCGCCCGGCTTGATGGATTGAAAGGTTGCCGAAATGGAAGACACCACCGGCTTTTCCCCGATGACCGCAATCGTCACAGGATCTGATTCGGGCATCGGCAGGGCCACCGCCGTAGCCTTGGCCAAGGCCGGACTGGATGTCGGCATAACGTGGCACAGTGACCAGGCCGGCGCTGAAGAAACCGCCGACGAAGTCCGCAGTCTCGGGCAGAAGGCTGCGGTCCGGCAGTTGGACACTACTGACATCCGCGGTTCCGCGGCCGTCATTGATTCCCTGGCTGACGAGCTGGGCGGAGTGGATGTTTTCGTCAACAACGCGGGCACCGGCGACCAGACCAAATTCCTTGACCTCGACGTGGAAACCTGGATGGGCACGCTGGACACGAACCTCAATGGCGCTTTCGTGTGCATGCAGGCCGCCGCGCGCCGGATGGTCAAGGCGGGCCGGGGCGGGCGCATTGTGGCGGTTACCAGCGTCCATGAATTCCAGCCCCGGGTGGGCTCCTCGGCCTATGACGCTTCCAAGCACGGCCTGGGCGGACTGATCAAGACCATGGCGCTGGAGCTTGCGCAGTTTGGCATCACAGCCAACAGTGTTGCGCCTGGGGAGATTGCCACGCCCATGACCGGCCAGACGGACGAGGATCCCACGTCGAAGGACCGGCCGGGGGTTCCCCTGGGCAGGCCGGGTGACGCCCGGGAGGTGGCCGCAGTCATCGCTTTCCTGGCTTCGCCTGAATCGAGCTATGTGACGGGTGCCTCCTGGGTTGTGGACGGGGGCATGCTGCAGATGGGTCCGCAAGGTGGCTCGCACATCACCGCACACGACTGGCGGGAAGGCTGACCCCCTTCAAGTAGCCGCGTGCGCTCGGATGCCGATGTCCAAATGCCGGGCGGGCAAGCGCTTGCCAGTTAGCAGACTGGCATGATGGAGGGCATGCGCATTCTTATTGCTCCGGACAAGTTCAAGGGCTCGCTCACTGCCGCTGAAGCAGCAGCTGCCATCGCCGAGGGCGCGCTGCGCGTCTATCCGGATGCCGTGGCCAACCAGTTCCCCATCGCAGACGGCGGCGAAGGCACTTTGGAGGCCGCGGTGTCCGCCGGGTACGAGGAACGCCTGAACGCTGTGGTGGGGCCAATCCTGGCACCTGTTGGTGCCGCCTGGGCTTTCCATAAATTGTCCGACGGCGGCGCTACCGCGGTCATTGAGACGGCCCAGGCCTCCGGCCTTGCCGACATGGACCCCACTCCCGTGAACGCGCTCCGTGCCCACAGCTATGGCTGCGGGCAGCTGATCGCTGCCGCCCTGGACGCGGGTGCCACGGAGATTGTTCTGGGCCTCGGCGGTTCAGCAATGACCGACGGCGGCAGCGGCGCCCTTCGTGCGCTGGGCCTCAAGCCACTGGATTCAGCGGGCAACGTTGTTCCGCTGGGCGGGGGATCGCTGGCCGATGTTGTTGCCCTTGATACGTCAGGGCTGGACCCCAGGCTGTCGGCCGTTTCCTTCCGGATTGCCGTGGATGTGCAGAACCCCTTGTATGGCCCGACTGGAGCGGCCCACGTCTTCAGTCCGCAGAAAGGCGCCGATGAGGAGGCAGTTGAACTGCTCGACGCCGGCCTCCGCAACTGGGCCTCCGTCCTCCGGCAGGAGACGGGCCGGGACGTCAACATCCAGGGCGCAGGCGCAGCAGGCGGCTTCCCGGCGTCGTTCCTTGCCTTTACCAGTGCCACGCTGGAAGGTGGCTTCGCTTTGGTGGCGGGCCTGACGGGGCTGGCCGGGCAACTGGCGGACGCGGACCTGGTGATCACCGGCGAAGGTTCCATGGATACGCAGTCCCTCACGGGCAAGGCGCCCATCGCGCTCGCCGACGCGGCCCGCGAACGGGGCATCCCCGTGATTGTGGTGGCCGGGCGGATCCTGGTGACTCCTGAGGATCTGGCGCAGCATGGCGTTGTGGCCGCGGCGCAACTGCTCGATGTGGCCCCCAGCCCCCAGGATGCGATTGCCCATGCGGCAAAGTACCTGACCTGGGCCACCACGCAAGTCCTGGAAGGGGCATAGGAGCGGCCGGCTGGCAGTGAGTCAACCGGGCCAGTAAACAGCCCCCTTAGACAATGGTGGTGTTGCGGCGGCGCCGCCAAATCAGAATCACCACCAGGGTGATCACCGCCACCGCGCCAATCACCAGCGGCGCGAAGTCCAGCCGGGTGGCCTCGGCCTCGCCGGTTTCACCCGTTCCCGGGTTGGCCGGACCCGTCGACGCCGGATCCGTCGGAGGAGGCGGGGTATTGGTGGCCGCAGCCGCGGCTGCCTGGACATCGGCAGAGTGGACGCCCTCGGTCTGCACCGCGGCCGCCTGCACTGCCGCCCGCTCACTGATGGCTGCCGGGGCCTGTGGAGCGGCTTGGGCGGCAAGGGCCAGCAGTGGCGACAGGGCAAACAGCGCCAGCGCGGCAAAAACGGATTCCAGGATCTTTCGCATAGCTATTCCTCCTGCTTGGTATGAGGGCGGTTACCTAGCCTTGGCGCGTTTATTCAGGTGCAACGGAACGTAGGCGAGCAGCACCAGGAGGACAGCCAGCAGCAGGCCGCCGGCGGTCAGTCCGGCAGGGCGGCCTGCTACCACGTCAAAGACGAGCGCTGCGGTTCCGACGCTCAGGGTGCCCACTCCCGCCAGGGCGATCTTGGTGATCGTGTCTGCGCTCGATACCAGGGTTGCCTTGAGCCGCTGGCGGAACAACCGGCGGTGGACGCTGACGGGAAGCAGGATAAAGGCCGTGGTGAGGGTGGCGATCACCACGTTGACCAGATACAGGACAACCTGGAAATCATCCAGTTCGTCGAACCGGTCCTGGAAGGGCAGCGTCAGGAGGAAGCCGGCGAGGATCTGGACGCCGGTCTGCAGGACCCTCAGTTCCTGCAGGAGCTCGGCCCAGTTGCGATCCAGCTGTTCTTCCCGGGTCTCGTTGCGTCCGGTGCTCCCGGTGTAGTCCTCCACGTCTGACATTGCTGCTCCTCGCTGCCCCCGGCGCTGACCTGCGGCCTTGTCCTCGTACCCGCCGGGACGGGTGCTTCAAAGCTATGCCGAAGTTGCGCCAACTTCAACGTTTGGTAAGTTTACTTATTATCCGTCGGGTTGGTGGACTTTGCGCCGCCGGACGGGATAGTTTCGAAGGGCCGGCCGCAGCAGGAGCCCTTCGAAAACCGACGACGTGAGTAGGTGGACTATGAGCGATACGCAGAAACAGACCGACCCGCCCACCGATCCCCGTGCTGGCTACCATTCCGGCCCCTTCCCGGAACAGGAACAAAAACAGCCGGGCCTGACAGCTCCCATGGATCCGAAACCCGATCACGGTGAGCACAGCTACGAAGGGCACGGCGCCCTCCTGGGCAAGGCTGCGCTGATCACCGGCGGGGACTCCGGAATCGGCAAGGCCGCGGCCATCGCCTTCGCCCGCGAGGGGGCCGACGTCGCGATTTCCTACCTTCCTGAAGAAGAGGAAGACGCCCAGGACACCGCTGACTGGATCCGGAAGGCCGGGCGGCGGGCCCTCCTGCTGGCAGGGGATGGCCGTGAAGAGGAATTCAGCACCGGCATTGTCCGGGACACGGTTGCCGAGTTCGGCCGCCTGGACGTTGTGGTGCTCAACGCTGCCTACCAAAAGAACCGCGAAAGCTTTGAATCCCTGCCCACCGAAGAGTTCGACAGGGTGTTCAGGACCAACCTGTACTCCCTGATCTGGACTGCCAGGGCCGCGGTTCCGCACCTTAAGGCTGGCTCTTCTATCATCACCACTGCCTCCATCCAGGCCTTCAACCCCTCACCGGGGCTGATCGATTACGCCATGACCAAGGCGGCGCAGGTGGCCTTCACCAAAGCACTGGCGCAGGAATTGGGCCCGAAGGGCGTCAGGGTCAACGCCGTTGCGCCCGGTCCCATCTGGACCCCGCTGATCCCTGCGACCGAATGGCCGGACAAGCTTCCCAGCTTTGGACAGGACACCCCGCTCCAAAGGGCAGGCCAGCCCGCCGAACTCGCCGCGGCTTACGTGCTGCTGGCGTCCGAGCAGGGGTCGTACATCTCAGGAGCCGTCCTTCCCGTCACCGGGGGCAAGGGGCTTTGAGCGTTCAGTAGGAGTTTTGCACGTCAGATTCATCCACATCCAACAGGAGGAACCATGAGTCAGGACAACCAGCACAGCGCGGCCGAAGAGGAAGTTGGCGGGTACGGGACCCCGACGGCGGAGCAGGAGATGGGCGGGGCCGGAGGCAAACAGTTCGCCCAGCCCCGCGAGGAAGAGGATTTTGACGCCGCCGGCCTGAACCAGGACAGCCCCACGGGGGAAACGTTCGCCACCGACGCACCCAACCTCAGCCACTTTGAGGAGGAGGACAAGGACAGCGCCGGTGAGCCCGGTGCGGGCCGCTTCGGTGGCATTGACGACCAGCTCCATGCAGAGAGCGACTCCAGTGATCCGGGCTTCGAACCGGCCGGGCGGTCTGAGGGCGGTGATGCCGGTGACGTAGGTTTCATGGATGATGACACGGTGGCCCCGTCGGTGGACGCGGAGATCGACGAGTCAAATTCCGATGACCAGGGATCGCCGCAGTTTTCCTCCGAACCTGGACAGGACGCGGCGGGCCTTCCTGACGGGAGCGGCAATAACCTCCCTCAGGAAAAGTCGCCCAACGACGACGATGACGAGAGCTTCAGCGCCGGCTGACCGCCGGACACTGCACAGCATCCCCTAACCTGAGTGGCCCCTTCCGCGCCGAGCGTGGAGGGGGCTTTTTAGGGGTTTTTAGGGGGCCTTTTCGCACGGCCGGAGGGCATATCACGTCGCCGGGTGGGTAACTCTCAAGGGAATCCCGTCTATGGTCCACGGATGCAGTGAAGTCCGGAGGTACATCGTGAGCAGAATATCCTCTGAACAGTGGGGCCGGCGCGTCCAAGCGCCGGACGAGGTCCCGTTGGACGTCCTGATTCCCACCTGTGACCGTCCCGCCGAGCTGGCGGTCACCCTGGCAGGCCTGGCCGGCCAATCAGAACCGGCGTTCGCCGTGGTAGTCAGCGATCAGTCCACCGCCACCCCCGACTGGGAACATCCGGCCGCGGCGGCCATGGTGCGGGTCCTTGGGGCCCAGGGGCGCAGGGTGAGCCTGCTGCGCCACCTGCCCCGGCGTGGGCTTGCTGAACAGCGCCAATTCCTGCTGGAGCAGTCCACTGCGGACAAATGCCTGTTCCTGGATGATGACGTATGGCTGGAGCCAGGCTCCCTGGAGAAGCTCAGCAACGCCTTGGATGAGCTCCAGTGCGGGTTTGTGGGCATGGCGCCGCAAGGTCTGTCCTATCTGCACGACAGGCGTCCCGAGCAAACTGAGGTATTCGAAACCTGGGACGGGCCCGTGACGGCGGAGAGAATCACTCCGGACGGCCCGGAATTTCTTCGCTGGCCACTGCACAACGCGGCAAATCTCAGCCATGTGAGCGCAGATCTCTCCCTTGAGGCCGGCCAATGGGTGCCATACCGTGTGGCGTGGGTCGGTGGCTGCACCATGTTTCGCAGGAACGCCCTGAACCGGGCGGGAGGTTTCACCTTCTGGCCCAGCCTTCCCAGCGACCATGCGGGTGAAGACGTCGTGGCCCAGTGGAAGGTCATGGAAGAGTTTGGCGGCGCAGGGATCCTTCCGTCCGGGGCGGTGCACCTGGAATCTCCCACCACTGTGACCGAACGCAGGGTTGAGGCCTTTGAGGTGGTGCTCAACAGAAATTCGGCATCCGGGAATGATGAGGCCGGCTCCGGCCCACCGGGCCAGCTCCCGAAGTAAACTAAAGAAAGGCTCTGCAGTGGGCCGGTGCGTTTCGAACCTAGGCGTGAACCATGGCCGTGGACACCTCAGGGGGCGCAGGCCGGGAGCCGCTGCCCGCCCCCCAGGACGTAGTTTTCGAAAGCAACGACGTCGAAAACTTCCTCAGCGATGTGACCCATGAGTTCATGCAGGACATTCAAGGTGCCCCCCGGGGAATCAGCTGGGCAGCCACGCTGTTCCGGCGGGGGGAAGCGCACACCATAGCCGCGGGAAGCGCCAAGGCCCGGGCTGCGGACCAGGAGCAGTGGTCCTTCGGCGACGGACCGGTCCTGCTGGCCATGCGGACCGGCGAGTTCGTCCATGTCCCCGATGTAGCCCAGGAGCGGCGCTGGCCCGGATATGCCGCCGCCGCAGCAAGCCACGGTGTCCGTTCGCTGCTGTCCATGCCCATCGTGTCCGCGGCCGGGTCCGTTGCTGCCATCAATCTTTACGCGCCGTCGCCGCATGCCTTCACCAGCGAAGACCTTGTGAGAACCCGCAGTTACGCCCGGCAGGTTGCCAGGGCCCTTCGTGTGGTCCTCCGCGTGGCGGAAAGGGCCGAAGCCAGCGCGGAATTGGCGGTCGCGCAGACGTCTTTGGCTCTCATGGACCTTGCGGTGCGGGCCTTGATGGGGGAGTACGGGCTCAGCCACGAAGGTGCCTTCCAGTATCTGAGGACCATGGCAAGGCATAACAACCTGGGGCTGCGCGAGGCAGCCCTGAGCGTCCTGGCGTCCGGTTCACAGTTGGACACAGGAGCAGGAGACCTGGGGGGACGAAATCCGGGGGAACAAAACCTGGAACAACCAGGTCAGGACAACATCGATGTCCGCAGCCTGATCGGGGCGGAATCCCCACGCTCGGGCGAATCCCCGTACGGCAGAGGGAGTCCATCATGAACAGCCAAAATCCGGACCGGACACAATCGACGTCGGCGGCCACCTCTTCAGAGGCCAGCCGGCCAGGTGCCACCGAGCCAGAAGCCACCCGTTCAGAGGGCGTCCAGCCAACGGCCGTCCAGCCAATGTTGGGTTCCCACCCCTGGCATCGCTTCGTGGCGCTCGGTGATTCCTTCACCGAAGGAGTGGGGGATCCCGAACCCGGCAGCGAGGGCGGACTGAGGGGGTGGGCGGACCGCGTTGCCGAGGAACTGAGCGAGGGCCAGGCGGACTTCGCCTACGCCAACCTTGCCATCCGGGGTCTGCGGATGCAGCAGATACTGGACCGGCAAATTGGGCCTGCGCTGGCATTGAAACCCGACCTCATCACACTGTCCGCAGGCGGCAACGACATCGTCTTCCGTCGCAGCGATCCTGACAAGCTGGCCGAAAAGATGGACGCGAATGTGGGCCTGCTGACCGCCACAGGGGCCACGGTGGTCCTGTTTGCCGGCCCGGACTGGGGTGCCACGCCCGTCCTTGCCCAGGTCCGGGGCAAGGTGGCCATCTTCAACGAAAACCTGCATACGGTGGCCGCCCGCCACGACGCCCTGATCGTTGACCTCTGGTCCCTCCGCGAGTTGGCGGACCCCGGAATGTGGGACCCCGACCGGCTGCATTTCTCCCCGCTGGGGCATCACACCATAGCCGCCGCTGTGCTCAATGCGTTGGGTGTGCCCCATAGCCTGAAGCCGCTCGAGCCCAAGCAACTCCCCGCGCGGAGCTGGAAGGAAGCCCGTTCCGAGGACCTCGTTTGGGCCCGGGAGTATCTGGTGCCCTGGGTAATCCGCCGTTTGCAGCTACGTTCGGAGGAGGGACTGGCAGCCAAGCGTCCCCATGCGGGTCCGGTCTTCGGAGTAGGCCGCGCTTCCGGCCAGTTCTCCCGGGGCTCCGCCGCCTGAAGCCGGTCCTGTGGCGGTCCGCTCTAGCGCTTTTTGGGAGCCCGCTTGGCCGCAGCGTTGACTGCCGCCTTCACTGCGGGCGGGAGGCCCGCCTGCTCCGTCTCAGGCTCGGCCACGGTGCCCCGGGCCTTCGCCACTGCCTTCATGCCGTGGTAGATCACTAGCGCGGCGGCCGAGCCCAGCGCGATGCCGGTGAACTTCAGGTCGCCGATGGTCCAGGTGTAGTCCGCAATACCGATAATCAGCGCGACGGCGGCGGTGGTCAGGTTGACCGGATTGGAGAAGTTCACCTTGTTCTGGACCCAGATCTTCACGCCCAGGATGCCGATCATGCCGTAAAGCATGGTGGCTGCCCCGCCGAGCACCCCGGGCGGAACCGTGGCAATCAGTTCCCCGAACTTTGGCGAAAAGCTGAGCACAATCGCGAAAATGCCCGCTACCCAATATGCCGCCGTGGAGTAGACCTTCGTGGCTGCCATGACGCCGATATTTTCCGCATATGTGGTGGTACCGGAGCCGCCGCCGATGCCCGCCAGGACAGTCGCGGCGCCGTCGGCCATCAGCGCCCGTCCGGAGACGCCGTCGAGGTTCTGGCCCGTCATGGCCGCCACGGACTTCACATGCCCGATGTTCTCGGCCACCAGCACCAGCACCACCGGCACAAAGAGGCCAAGGACACCGATGTGGAACTCGGGAGTCTGGAACTGCGGCAGGCCTATCCACGCTGCCGCATCCATCTTGGCGTAGTTCACCTCACCGCGCATCATGGCCACGAGGTAGCCCGCCACGACGCCCACCAGGATGCTCAGCCGGCCGATGATCCCGCGAAACAGCACGCTGACCAGGATGATGGTGGCCAACGTGATCACGGCGGTGACCGGCGCGGCGTCGAAATTCATCTTGGCCGCCGGCGCCAGGTTCAGTCCGATCAGCGCCACAATGGCGCCGGTGACGATGGGCGGCATGAGCCGGTTGATCCAGCCGGCGCCGAATTTCTGCACGATGGCCCCGATCAGGGCCAGGGCGACGCCGGCCAGCACCACTCCGCCCAGCGCCCCCGGTACGCCGAACTGCTGTTGGGACGCCATGATGGGTGCGATGAACGCGAAGCTGGAACCAAGGTAGCTGGGCACCCGGCCGCGGGTGATCACCAGGAACAGCAGGGTGCCAATGCCCGAGAAGAAGAGGGTGGTGGCTGGCGGCATTCCGGTGATGATGGGGACCAGGAAGGTGGCGCCGAACATGGCAACCACATGCTGCATGCCGACGCCGATGGTCAGCGGCCAGGCCAGCCTTTCATCGGGTGCGACCACGTGTCCGGGCCGGATCGACTTGCCGGTGCCGTGCAGCTTCCATTTGGTTCCGAGCATGCTCATGGGCGGAGGCCTTTCAGGGGGTTGCCCCGGAGGGCGAGGAACTGTGGCACCCAGAATACAGCTCGGCCATGCTGTGCCGAAGGTCACGTACCGTCACGGGAAGCGGGCGAGAGTAGTTGAAGTTGCAACTATGGAAAGCGAAGAGGCCACCCCCGGCAGGCGGGCGGCGCAGCGAAAGGTAAGCCAATGACCATTGCCCACGAAGAAGCGATTATCGATTCGGCCGCCATCGACGCCATTTTCGGTCAGGCCCGCACCGCCAACTCCTTCACCGGAGAGGTGACTGACGAGCAGGCGCAGGCCATCTACGAACTCACCAAGTATGGCCCTACCGCCTTCAACTCGCAGCCGCTGCGCCTGACCTACGTCCGCTCCGCTGAAGCCCGTGCCAAGCTCGTTGACGCCCTCGCCACCGGGAACAAGGCCAAGACCGAGTCCGCCCCGCTCGTTGCCATCCTCAGCTACGACACCGACTGGGCTGAGCAGTGGGACAACTTCCTGCCCGGCTACAACGCCCCCAAGGCCATGTACGACGCAAACCCCGAACTCGCCGCCGCCACGGGCAACAACAACGCCCACCTGCAGGCCGGCTACTTCATCCTGGCCGTCCGCTCGCTCGGCTTCGCAGCCGGACCCATGACCGGCGCCGACTTCGGTGCCATCGACGAGGCCTTCTTCCCCGCCGGCGACCAGAAGAGCTTCCTGGTGGTCAACATCGGCCAGCCCGCCGACGACGCGTGGGGCGAAGCCAAGCCCAAGTTCTCCTACCAGGACGTCGTCCGCACCGTCTAACCCAGGCGGCGGGTGGTTGATCCTGCCCAAAGCCCAGATGCTCTATCACTTAGCGTCCTTCTGGTCCCCCGGAAAGGACGCTAAGTGATAGAGCATCGTTGTTAGAAGCGCGGGGGACGGAAACCGGCTAGGCGATCACGCCGTCCACCAGTGCTTTGGCCTCGGCCTGGACCTGCTTGAGGTGGTCCTCGCCCTTGAAGGACTCAGCGTAGATCTTGTACACGTCCTCAGTTCCGGACGGGCGCGCCGCGAACCAGGCGTTCTCCGTGACCACCTTAAGGCCGCCAATGGGGGCGTCGTTTCCAGGCGCCCTGGTCAGCTTGGCCATGATCGTTTCGCCGGCAAGTTCGGTGGCGGTAACGTCCGACGGCGACAGCTTGCCCAGCGCCGCTTTCTGCTCCCGGGTGGCTGCGGCATCAATCCGCGCATAGACGGGGGAACCGAACTGGTCAGTCAGGCCCTTGTACAGTTGCGACGGCGACTTGCCCGTGACGGCAGTGATTTCCGAAGCCAGCAGAGCCAGCAGGATGCCGTCCTTGTCTGTGGTCCAGACGCTGCCGTCCAGCTTGTTGAAGGAGGCGCCGGCTGATTCCTCACCGCCGAATGCACCTTCACCAGAGAGCAGGCCAGGCACAAACCACTTGAAACCTACAGGAACTTCAACCAGTTTGCGGCCCAGGTTCTCGGCCACGCGGTCAATGATAGAGGAGGACACCAGGGTTTTCCCCACCACGGAGGCGGGGTTCCAGCCGCTGCGGTTCCGGTACAGGTAATCAATGGCGACGGCGAGGTAGTGGTTGGGGTTCATCAGCCCGCCGTCTGGTGTAACGATGCCGTGCCGGTCGGCGTCGGCGTCGTTGCCGGTTGCAACGTCGAAGGCCTGCTGGCCGGACGATGCGGCGTCGGACATCCGCTTGATCAGGGAGGCCATGGCAGCCGGCGACGAGCAGTCCATCCGGATCTTTTCGTCCCAGTCCAGAGTCATGAATGCCCACTGCGGATCCACGGTGGGGTTCACAACGGTCAGGTTCAGGTGGTGGCGCTCGCCGATCTCGCCCCAGTAATCAACAGCGGCGCCGCCCATGGGATCGGCCCCGATGCGGACACCGGCGTCGCGGATCGCATTGAGGTTCAGGACTGAGGGGAGGTCGTCAACGTAACTGCTGAGGAAATCGAACTTGCCTGTGGTATCGGCGTTGAGGGCATCTGCAAGCGGAATGCGCTTCACGCCGCGCAGGCCGTTCTCCAGCAGTTCGTTGGCGCGGTTCGCGATCCAGCCGGTGGCATCGGAGTCTGCGGGGCCGCCGTGCGGAGGGTTGTACTTGAAGCCGCCGTCGGCGGGCGGGTTGTGGCTGGGCGTGACCACAATGCCGTCTGCCTGCGGGGCCCCGGCGGGATTGTTGTTGTTGTAGGTAAGGATGGCGTGGCTCAGGGCAGGCGTTGGCGTGTAGCCGTGGCGGGCATCGATGAGCACCTGGACGCCATTGGCAGCGAGCACCTCAAGGGCGGAGTTTTGGGCCGGTTCGCTGAGTGCGTGGGTGTCCTTGGCCAGGAACAGCGGGCCGGTGATGCCCTGCCCGGAGCGGTATTCCACGATGGCCTGCGTGATCGCAACGATGTGTTTTTCGTTGAACGATGCCTTCAAGCTGGAACCGCGGTGCCCTGAGGTACCAAAAGCCACCCGCTGGCCCGGATCAGCGAGATCCGGCGTGATGTCGTAGTACGCGTCAAGGAGCGCAGTGATGTCAACAAGGTCATGGGGTTGGGCAACTGTGCCCGCGCGGCTAGCCATGGCACCAGCATGCCAGACGCTGGCCGGTGGCAAAACGAAGCGTCGAAAATGGTGCCCCTGTGACGGAAGAACGTCATCAAGCAGGTATTCCTCCTGAGTACCTGGCACCGAAAGTACCTATATACCGCCCGCTGCGGCCGCTGTTACTTTCGAAAAAACTCCGGCAAAAACCGGACACAACGGGCGACGGCGGCACTGCAGCCACCGCCCGATCGGCAGGATAAGGGGGACCGGCCATGGGCGCAGGGGACGGGGCAGCCGAACAGTCCAGGCTGGCTGCCGAGCGGGTTGCACGGCTGAAACGCCAGCTGGACCAGGCGGAGCGTGCCACGAAAGCGCGGAATGTGGACGCCGAGGGCGAGAAAGCCGTGGCGGAGAGCCTTGGCGGGCTCGTCTCCAGCGGTTGGCACCTGTTGCATGATGTCCAATGGCCGGGGAGACCCGAGGCCATCCTGGACCATGTTCTGGTGGGGCCAGGCGGTGTAGTGGTGGTGGACACCAAGAACTGGACCGGTGAAGTCCGGGTGTCCTCAGGCGTGCTCTGGCAGGGGCGTTACGCCAGGACGCAGTCGGTAGAAGGTGCGCTGGCACAGTGCGCCGCAGTGGCTTCGGTGATGGCGCCGCAGCACAGGCGGTATGTCCGTCCGCTGATCTGCATGTCCCGGCAGCCGGACGTCTTCGGTATTACCAGCTCAGATGTGGCTGTTGCGGGAACGGACCGGGTTGTTGCGGCAATCCAGGCTCTCCCCGCTGTACTGGACCAGCAGGCCGTTGTGGCGCTGTCTGCCCAGCTGGGTGAGCTGCTGGCACGGCAGCAGCCTCCCCGCGCCGGTGCGGTCATGCGGACAGGGGAGCCTGCTGCTGCTCCAACAGGGTCAGGGCCAGGGGCTGGAGCTGCAGCAGATCCTTTGCGGCGGGGGCGCACGGGAGGACGCCGCGGACCACGACATGCTGTTTCTGGCGTTGCACCAGGTGCGGCCCCTGGGGTGGCACCAGATACGGGCCCGGACGGGCGTACAGGCCTAGGCAGGAAATCGAAGTCGAACGCCCACCACCATGGAACGGGAGGCATGGCCGGGCTCCTGATTCTCGCGGCCTTTGTCACCTTCGCCGTGTACGTTCTGCCCTACTGGGGACGGTAGGCCGTGGATAGGGGCGACGGTAGGCTAGGAAGCAATGACTTCGAGGGGAAAACCATGACTGACCAGCCAACTCACCGGCCGGATTCACAGGGATACGGCGAGCAGGGTTCAGGCGATTCGCCGGCGGGCTACCAGCCGCCGCAGTTTGTGCCGCCGCAGGGTTCGGGGACACCTGCTCCGCCTGCCTATGATCAGGGCCAGTACGGACAGCATGAGTACGGGCAGCAGCAGTACCAGTACCAGTATGGCCAGGCCTCCAACCCGTACGGTCAGCCCTCGGAGCAGTATGGCGCACCCTATGCCCCGGCGGACAGCCCCTATGCCTCGGCGGACAGCCCCTATGGCCAGGCGGCCGGCCCGTATGCCCAGGCAGCCAACCCTTACGGCCAAGCGCCCAGCCCCTACGGCCAACCGCCCAGCCCCTACGGGCAGCCGGCCTATTACGGCATGCCGGTGGAGCCCAAGGGCATGAGCATCACCAGCATGGTGCTCGGCCTGGTCTCCGTGATCTTCGGCTGGTTCCTGCTTCCGCAGCTTGCAGCGATCATCACGGGGCACCTCGCGCTCCGGCGCGAACCCTCAGGGAAGGGTATGTCCATCACCGGCCTGGTCCTGGGGTACCTCTGCTTGCTCGGCTATGGTGGCTTCTGGCTGCTGATCATCGTCCTGGCAGCATCAAGCGGAAGCAGCTACTCCTACTAGCAAGCTACTCCTACTAGCGACGTGGACTGGGCCGGTTCCGGCCTGCTGATCAGGCGAAGCCGAACACCAGCGGGAAAACCACCACCACCACCGCCGCCCAGGCGCTGTAGACCGGCAAGTACTGTGTCTGCCAGCGCTCGAGCGCACTGAAGCTGGTCCGCCCGCGCAGGAACCCCAGCGTCAGCCAGGCGGCCCTGGCAAGGTGCACCAGCAGCAGGAGGTTCAGGCCCAGCGCCGCGATTTTGTTGGGGCTGAAGCCGAATTCGGCAATCCGGGTCAGCATCGCCGTCAGCATGACAGCATCCACTGCAAGGGCGGCGACAACCAGGAGGAGCTGCAGTGCGTCGGCCAGTCCCGGGGGGGCCAGCGGGTCCCTTGCCGAAATCGAGTAGAGCAGCAGGCACAGGACCAGCACCAGGATCGCGTCCATGAGGATCAACAAGTTGCGGTCCACGTTCACCAGGCCACCGGCCGTGGGCAGCACGGCCAGCAGAACCAGCAGCATGGCGATCGTCAGGGGTGTAAAGACCCGGGTGAGGACGGGGGCGATATTTTCGACCACCTGCTGCTTGGCTTCAACCAGCCAGGTGGCCACTACCAGTGCGCCGGGCACCGCGAACGGAAGGATCCAGTCCTCCAGTACGGGTTCGAAGTCAACGCCCACCACCTGGAGTGTGGCGAGCGTGAGGGCGATCAGGACAGCACCGCCTAAGGCCAGGAGCGTGTAGTAGATCGCCAGCTCGCCGGTGAACCGGACAAAGTCCATGCGCCGTTTGTCGGACCGCCACCTCCCGCCGGCGTACGCCACTCCTGCAAGCAGCCACAGAATTACCGGGGCGTGGAGGACGGCAAGCACCTCGGTGGAGCCTCCGGAAGTAAACGGGTAGGCGTTGAGCAGCACGGCAAGAGCGGCGAACGGCACAAGCAGCGCCACTGCCACCGCCCAGGAGAAGCGGCGCTTCCACGCGAAGTACGCTGCAAGGAAAGGGAAAATGAGGAGGCCGAGATTGCGTGCCAGCGTGCCGCCGTCGTCCATCCAGGTGAACCCGGCCTTGACCGCCACCCCGGCGCCGACGGCGAGCGTGAGCACCACGGCCAGCTCACGGTATGGCGGCGTTCCGCCGTCTGAGTCCTCAGGGACCAGCGCAAGCTGTTTCCACAGCCGGTCCGAGTGTTCCCGGGCGAACTCGCGGGAGACGGCGTCGAGATTGCCCAGGCGCTTGATCGCGACGAGGAAGGCCTCCTCATCGTCAAGACCGGTTGCCTGCCGGTCCGCAATCTGCTCACGCAGATGGTCCTCCAGCTCTTCGATGTCGGCCGCAGAGATCGCCTGGCGCCGCTGGACGTATCCCCGCCAGCGGTCAATCTTGGCCTCCAGCTCAGCGTGCGGCTCCATCACGCCAACCCCGCAGCCGGCGCCGGCGGCCGTTGCGCCGTCCGCCAGACATGCCGCAGCGCATCGGCAACAACAGTCCACTGTTCCTGCCTGTCAGCAAGGGCATCCCGTCCCGTCGGCGTAATGGCGTAGTGCTTGCGCCGCCGCCCCGCCTCTGACACGCCCCACGACGACGACACATAGCCGAGACGTTCCAGCCGGTGCAGCAGCGGGTACAGCATGCCGTCCGTCCACTGCATGGAGCCTCCGGACAGTTCGCCCACCCGTTTGAGGATGGCGTAGCCATACAGATCGCCGTCGGACAGGATCCCCAGCACGAGGGGAGTGGCTGAGGCTGCGACGAGGTCCTTATCGATGCGCACGGCGCCTCCTATACCTAGATGTACAAGGCATTCAAGCATAGTAGTTCTAGGTATAGCAAGGGCGGCTTGTCTTGCCTGGCTCCAGGGGTGAACCTAAAATTGTTTGACGTTTCGCTCAAGCGGGGGAGTGACAGATGAAGGCGCTCGATACCTTGCCGCCGAAGGCCCGGCGGCTGGTGAAATGGGCCGCACTGGGATTCCTCGGTGCGGCGGCGCTGGCCCTCATCCTGATGACTTTCCTTGAGTTCTGGACCTCGTTCTTTATCGCGCTCGGCCTGTACCTGGCGCTGATCGGACCCCTCAACGCAGCCGCCCGGAAGGAACACGTCCAAAGACTGCGCGAACGAAACCGCCACTGACGGGGCGGCCCTGGTTAGATGCGGCAGTCGTGGTTAACCCGAAGAGGTTAACCCCCTAGACGGCGGGGGAGCGTCGCTCGATCAGGATGGTGTCGCGCCATGTTCCGCTTAGCGGTCCATGGGCCATTTGGGCTATGCGCTGCCGGCGTCCCACCACAACGTAGCCGTTAGCGAGATGGAGTTTGAGGCTTGCTTCGTTCTCCGGAAAGACGCTGGCCTGGATGGTCCAAATCCCGGCGGCTTCGGTTGATTCGGACAGGGCCCGCAGCAGTGCTGCGCCAACACCAAGGCCGCGTGTATCTCCCGCGACGTACACCGAATGTTCCACCACGCCGCAGTAGACGGGACGCGCGGACACGGGGGAGACGGCGGCCCAGCCGACGATCCTTCCCTCGACGGTTTCGGCGACAAGCCGATGTCCGGGCAGCCGGGAAGCGTCAAACCGGTCCCAGTCAGGCGCTTCGGACTCGAACGTGGCGTGGCCTGTGTCGATCCCCTCCTGGTAAATGCTCCGAACGGCCGGCCAATCCTCCCGGTGCAGGGAGCGAACGGTTGCGGTTGCCGGCGCTGCAGTGGTCACAGGCTCTCCAGCAGGCCTGCGGTGCGCTCCAGGGCGCCGGGGACCAGCGAGTAGTAGGCCCAGGTTCCGCGTTTTTCGCGATGCAGCAGACCGGCGTCGACGAGGATTTTCAGATGGTGGGACACGGTGGGCTGGCCAAGGTTTAGCGGTTCGGTGAGATCGCAAACGCAGGACTCTCCACCCTCCGCAGCCTTGACGATGGACAGCAGCCGCAGCCGGTTCGGGTCCGCCAAGGCCTTAAAGACGGCCGCCGTGCTGTGCGCTTGGGCAGAACCCAGTGCGGGCTCTGCCGGCAGGCAGCAGGCGCTGTCCGTGGCTGGTTCAAGCAGGGGCAGTGAGGTCATCTACCCATTATGCCAAAACATTGACAACCATCAATATGATGACTGCCCTATGAGGGCTTGGTTGCCTGCGTGCCGTGCGGGATCACCACATCGTCCGCGACGCGTGCCGCCCCCGGGAACAGCAGGAGCAGCACGCCCAGGCCGACGGCGGCGCCCAGCAGCTGGGCAATTATGAACGGAGGCACTGAGCCGGGTGCGATGCCGGCGAAGGTGTCGCTGAAAATCCGGCCGACGGTCACCGCCGGGTTGGCGAACGCGGTCGAGGAGGTGAACCAGTACCCTGCCCCGATGTAGGCGCCCACTGCGGGCGCTGCGAGCGCGCCCCGGTTGGTGGCCGCGAGGGCAAAAATCAGCAGGATGAGCCCGGCGGTCGCCACCACCTCACCCAGCAGGTGCCCCCCGGTTGCCCGGTCCTTGACGGAGAAGGAGGTCCCGACGTCGAACATCGCGTTGGCGAGCACGCTGCCACCGATCGCGCCGGTCACCTGGGCCGCCACGTAGGCGCCAAGGTCCGGCAGGCTCAGGCCGGTTCCGCTGCGCCGGCCGAGCAGCCAGTCGGCCAGGGAAACGACGGGGTTGAAATGCGCGCCGCTGACCGGACCAAAAACCAGGATCAGCACTGTCAGGCCCAGGACAGTGGCAGTGCTGTTCTGGAGCAGTTGCAGGCCCACATCATTAGGTGAAAGCTGCTGGGCGGCGATGCCGGAACCCACAACGACGGCAACCAGCAAGGCCGTGCCCAGCAGTTCGGCCACGGCGCGGCGCCAGAGCGGCGGCTGAGGTGAAGTCATGCCACCAGCTTGACGCACCGAAAGTGCCTCAGTCAAAATTGAATCAATGAGTATTGAGGCAGCTGACGCTTTTCAGACCCGCGTCGCCCGGCACGCGGCCCTGGCCGATCCGGCGCGCCTGCGCATCGTTGACCTCCTGACACTGGGGGACTTTTCTCCGACCGAGCTGCAGGCGGAGCTGGGCATGTCCTCGAATCTGCTTGCGCACCACCTGCGGACACTCGAAGAGGCCGGGCTGGCAACCCGGCACCGCTCCGAGGCGGACAGGCGCCGCAGCTACCTTCGGCTCGCCGCCGGGGCGCTGGATGGGCTGGTCCCCGGGGCAGTCCACGGCGCCGACCGGATTCTGTTCGTCTGCACGCGCAACAGTGCCCGGTCCCAACTGGCCGCGGCCCTCTGGCGCCAGGTCAGCACCGTCCCCTCAGCCTCTGCCGGAACGCATCCGGCCGAGCACATTGCCCCCGGTGCCATCGATGCCGCCCGGCGCCATGGCCTGGAGCTGCCCTCTCTTGCGCCGCGCTCCCTCGGTGAGGTCGCAGGGGATGCTGACTTCGTGGTCACCGTTTGCGACGCCGCACACGAGGAGCTGGCCCGGCTGGGAGGCATCCACTGGTCCATCCCCGATCCCCTGCGTTTGGGCACCAAGGACGCCTTCGATCAGGCTTTTGAGGACATCGCCCGCCGCATCACCGACCTCGCACCACGCATTACAGCTGTCTGATCCGCCGGCCTAGCTTCGACACAATCCAAATATTGACATTCATCAATGTATGGCCAGATACTCTCTATATCGATCATCATCAATGCTCGGTTGGAGGCCTGTTTGGCCGGCGCGTCCACACCATTTCCCAACCGATTCCAGGAGAACAGCGTGACCACCGAAACAACCAAGAAGCCCTCCGTCCTCTTCGTCTGCGTCCACAACGCGGGCCGCTCCCAGATGGCCGCCGCATTCCTCACCACCCTCGGAAAGGGCCAGATCGAGGTCCGCTCCGCGGGGTCCCAGCCTGCAGACAAGATCAACCCGTCAGCCGTTGAAGCCATGGCTGAAGTGGGCATCGACATGTCCGCTGAGGTTCCCAAGGTCCTCACCACCGAGGCCGTCAAGGAGTCCGACGTGGTGATCACCATGGGCTGCGGCGACGAGTGCCCCTACTTCCCGGGCAAGCGCTACGAGGACTGGGTTCTGGAAGACCCTGCCGGCAAGGGCGTAGAATCCGTGCGCCCGATCCGCGATGAAATCAGGACCCGTATCGAGGACCTGATCCAATCACTGACCCCTGCCGCCAAGTAGCCCGGACCCCTGAGGAGCACGCCATGAGCAACGAACAGCTGATCATTATCGGATCCGGCCCGGCGGGTTACACCGCGGCGATCTACGCTGCCCGCGCGGGCCTGGAACCGCTGGTACTGGCCGGTTCGGTCACCGCCGGCGGTGCGCTGATGAACACCACCGAGGTGGAAAACTTCCCCGGTTTCCCGGCCGGGATCCAGGGACCGGAGCTGATGGACGGGCTCCAGGAACAGGCCGAGAAATTCGGCGCCAAGGTGGTGTTCGACGACGTCACGTCAGTTGACCTGAAGGGTCACCTGAAGACCGTGGTTACCGGAGCCGGCGAAACCCACCAGGCCCCGGCGGTTATCCTGGCCACCGGCTCGGCCTACAAGGAACTCGGCTTGCCCGAGGAAAAGAAGCTCAGCGGCCACGGCGTCTCCTGGTGTGCCACCTGCGACGGGTTCTTCTTCCGCGAGCAGGACATCATCGTCGTCGGCGGCGGCGATTCGGCGATGGAGGAAGCGACGTTCCTGACCCGGTTCGCGAAGTCCGTCACCGTCGTCGTCCGCAAGGGTGAACTGCGGGCCTCCCGCATCATGGCCCAGCGCGCCAAAGATAACCCGAAGATCAGCTTCGCCTGGAACTCGGCCGTGACGGCAATCCAGGGCGACGGCAAGGTCACCGGCGTGACCCTGAAGGACACGCGTTCCGGCGAAACCCGCCAGCAGGCCGCTACCGGGCTTTTCGTGGCCATCGGCCACCTGCCGCGCACCGAACTCGTGGCCGGTCAGGTGGAACTGGACGCCGAGGGCTACATCAAGGTGGACTCGCCCACCACCGTGACCAACCTGACCGGTGTGTTCGCGTGCGGCGACGCCGTGGACCACCGCTACCGGCAGGCCATTACGGCCGCGGGCACGGGCTGCGCCGCAGCCCTCGACGCCGAACGCTACCTCGCCGCCCTGGACGATGCGGACAGCATCGCCACGGCGCTGGTGGAAGAACCTACCCACGCCTGAACTGGGAACAGGGGAGGGGGTGAGCTTAATGACCAACGGATGCTGCGGCGACTCGGGTTGCTGTGACGACGAGGACTGCTGCTGACCCCCTCCCCCCGGCCCGAACGCTTATTCCCACACACCGCTGAAAGAGGACCATGGATTCCGCAAAGAGCCTTCCCGTCGCAGTGATCGGCGCCGGGCCTGTAGGCCTGGCCGCCGCGGCCCACCTGCTTGTGCGGGGCCTGGAGCCGCTGATCTTTGAGGCGGGCCCGACGGCGGGTGCTGCCGTTGGGCAATGGCGTCACATCCGGTTGTTCTCACCCTGGCGGTTCAATACCGACGCCGCTGCCGTGCGCCTCCTTGCAGCCGCCGGCTGGGAAGCACCCAGGCCCACGGCCCTGCCCTATGGCGGGGAGCTGATCGACAACTATCTGGCGCCCCTGGCTGCCCTTCCCCAGATCTCTTCGCGTCTGCAGACCGGTGCCCGCGTCACCGCCGTCACCCGTCAGGGCCTGGACAAGACCCACATCAAAGGACGGGACGCCACACCCTTCGTGGTGCGGGCCGAACACGCCGACGGCGAAACCCGGGACCATACCGTGGCCGCGGTCATTGACGCCTCCGGCACCTGGGCCACCCGCAACCCGCTGGGCACTTCTGGCCTTCCCGCCATTGGCGAAGAGGCAGCAGGGGGCCGGGTCTCCGCACCGCTGCCCGACGTGACCGGCCGCGACCGCGCCACGTTTGCCGGGCGCCGAGTCCTCGTTGTTGGCGCCGGGCACTCCGCCGCCAACACCCTGATCAACCTCGCTGACCTCGCTAAGGCGGAGCCGGACACCCGGATCCTGTGGGCCGTCCGGGGCGCAACAGCGGACAAAGTCTACGGCGGGGGCGACCTCGACGGGCTGCCTGCACGGGGCCAGCTCGGTGGCCGGGTCCGCCGGCTTGTGGAGGCCGGAAAGATCGAACTGCACACCGGCTTCGGCATCGCCTCGATCAAGTCCTTGGACTCCGCTGTCACGGTGGGCTCGGTGGATGGCCGAACCCTCGAAGCCGACGTCATCGTCCCCTGCACCGGCTTCCGTCCCGACCTGGACATCCTCCGCGAGCTCCGCCTCAACCTGGACCCCGCCGTCGAAGCGCCGACGGAACTGGGACCTCTGATCGATCCCGAGTTCCACTCCTGCGGCACCGTCCCGTCGCATGGCGCCAAGCTCCTGGCCCACCCGGACAAGGACTTCTACATCGTTGGCATGAAGTCCTACGGCCGGGCTCCCACTTTCCTGCTGGCCACCGGGTATGAGCAGGTCCGGTCGGTTGCCGCCGCCCTCGCCGGAGACCAGGAATCGGCCGACACCGTGCACCTTGAGCTCCCCGAAACCGGTGTCTGCTCCACCGACGCCGGCACCAGCTGCGACGTCCCCGCGGCATCGGCAGCAGAGGACGCCGCCGCTGCCCAGTCCGGGTGCTGCGCCGCACCCGAACCGGTGCTGGTTGGCTTCCCCACGGGTCTGGCCCACGGCCGATCCGGCACCAACAAGTAACGCCCTGACCATGTCCGCCCCGGCGCCGTCATGGACTCTGCATGCACAGTAAGGAATGGGCCGATGGCCCTATCCTGGTCGGCGTCGAGTGGGACTTCCCCGAGCCCCTGATCCGGACCGCCGCAGCACTGGCGGCGGCCCTGGAAGTGCACCTGATCTGCGCATTTGTCGACCCAGCCAGCTACCTGACCGAGTGGGCGCCGGCGAATCAGCGGACAGCCCTGTCCCTGGACCCTGCCATCAATGAAGAAGCCGAGTTCCCCTCTGAGCAGCTGCAGGTGAAGCTGGAAGCCATCCTTGGGAAGCCGGGGGAGGCCTGGTCCTTCCGGGTGCTCAACGGGGATGTTTCCAAGGCACTCAGTCGGCTCGCCGAGAACGCCGGCGCAGCGTTGCTCGTGGTCGGCACCGGCCGGCCAGGGCCTATGGCGCGGCTGGACCGGGTCCTGGAAGGGTCCGTATCCGCTGCCCTGCTCCGCAGGCAGCACCGCCCCGTCCTCGTTGTCCCCGAGGACCGCAGCTGCCCCTGATATCAGCTGCGGCCCTCGTAGATCAGAAGATGGACAGCCCCGTCCTGGTTGTGAACTCGTCAAGCGCCGCGATCCCCGCCATGGAGTTTCCTGACTTGCCCAGCCCGGGGCTCCAGACACACACGGTGCAGTTGTTCGGCACCACGGCAATGATTCCGCCGCCTACCCCGCTCTTGCCGGGCAGCCCCACCCGATAGGCGAACTCCCCGGCCGCGTCGTAGGTTCCGCACGTCAGCATCACGGCGTTGATCCGTTTTGTTTGCGGCGAGGAGAGCAGGGCTGTGCCGTCCACCCGCACTCCGTTGCTGGCCAGGAACCGGCTGGCCAGGGCCAGGTCCGTGCAGCTCATCTCGAGCGAGCATTGCAGGATGTAGTTGTCCAGCACATCCTGCACAGGGTTCTCGAGGTTGCCGCAGCTGGCCAGGAAGTGGGCCAGTGCGGCATTGCGGTCGCTGTTCCTGGCTTCGGATTCGGCCACCACGGCGTCAATGCCGATCCCGCTGTTTCCGCTTTCCTGCCGGAGGAGGTCCAGCACGGCACCGGAAGCGTCGCCTGTAACGCTCAGGAGCCTGTCCGTCACCACCAGGGCGCCCGCGTTGATAAAGGGGTTCCGCGGAATCCCGTCCTCATGTTCCAGCTGCACCAGCGAGTTGAACGGGTTGCCGGAGGGCTCGCGGAAGACGCGTTTCCAGATGCCGTCCCCGTCGGCCGCCAGGACAAGGGCCAGCGCGAACACTTTGGAGATGCTCTGGATGGAGAAGGGGACTGCAGCATCGCCGGAGGCATAGACCTGGCCGTCGCCGGTGGCCACGGAAATGCCAAACTGGGCGGCGTCCACGGCGCCCAGCTGCGGTATGTAGCTCGCTACCTGGCCTTGTCCCAGTTGCGGCTTGATGGATCCGACGATGTCGTCGAGGAGGTTTTGGATGTCCATGGATCAGGTGTTCTGTTCTGTTGAATTCGTCTAGGGAATGTTGTTAAAAAGTCGAGGGTTTGTAGTTGGAAGCCGGTGCGGATCAGTGTTTTCCGGAACGGGTCCAGAGCCGGATCTGCAGGTGCGCCAGGAGCCGTTGGCCGGGATCCTGGAGGTCTATGCCCGAGACCTCGCAGGAACGGCGGAGGCGGTAGTGCACGGTGTTGCGGTGGATTCCCAGGTCTTCGGCGCAGCTGTTGACGTCGCCAAAGGACTCCAGGTAGGCGAGCAGCGTTGTGGCGAATTCCGGGTAGCGCCCGCAGAGTTCTGTGATGCCCTTGTGCCGGAGCTCCTGCCGGGATTGCACCAGGTCCAGCAGCTCATTGACCAGCACCGTGGTTTCCACGTCGCTGAACGAGGCCACCTTCAGCGACGGGTCCGTGCTGAGCACCGTCAGCACGTTCCGGACATGCTCCAGCGACGTGTGCAGCCGGTCCAGCCGGTCCACCACCGGACCGATGGCTGCCTGCACCTGCAGATCCAGGTGCGCGCCGGCGTCGCGCACAATAACGTTCACCAGCCTGCTGATGGCGGCCGGGGACTTCACAGGGTCCAGGTCCGGGAGGATGATGGCCGTCTCCAGTCCCAGCGAGCCCACCACCGCTCCGGGCCGGTACGCCGCCGCATGGATGGAGACCAGGTTGGCAAGCTCCCCCCGCTGGAGCTGGAGGCCGGGCGCCGACTGGTGCAGGCTTCCGGAGGAGACCAGCACCAGCGCGGCCGGCCGTGACGGGTCCAGCCCGGCGGACTGCGCCTGGGAGTGGATCTGGGCAGTGCCGCTGAGCAGGCTGGAAACCCGGTCCCGGCGCATGGACTGCGACTGTTCGTTGCGGTGCCGCACCAGCTCGATGGCGGCGTGCCGCGCGGAACCCACCATGATCCTGTCCGTGTTGGACGCGAGCTGTTCGGTTCCTTCCTGCAGCCAGATGTAACCCAGGATCCGGCGTCCGGCGAAGATGGCAATAGCCACCCTCTCGCGCAGCCCTTCCTCCTGATTGGCCGGGATATGGATCGGCACCTCGCCTGCCTGCAGGCGTTTGTACACGCCGGATTCCTTGAGCAGCTTCTGGTATCGCTCCGGCCCCCGGCGCGCCAAAATGGATAGCCGCCGGAGTTCGTCCACATCGTTGGAGGCCGGGGAATACGCCAGGACCCTGTTGGCTGTGTCCTCAATAACCACGTGCCCGCGGGTGAGGGTTGCCGTGGTCTGCGCGATGCCAAAGAGGTCCCGCTGCATGAGGGTGGATGTGTCGCCGGAGGGGAGCGATTCACGGATGCGGTCGACGGCGATGCCTTCGAGCTGGTCCCAGCGGGCCTCCGCGCCCACGGCGATGAGCCCCGTCCCGGTACCGTTCATGACCTCACCGACGGCAGCCAGATCCGACTCGGATCCCTTGATGGCAATGGCCACGGGACGGTCCGCAAGCAGGGTGCGCACTTTGGGCAGGGCAGCCCTGCCGCGGGCACCCACCAGGAATACCAGGCAACCGGGCTGGACGGCCGCCCCGTCCTCAGGATCGACAATCACCGTTTCACGAACCTGTTCGTTGTCCGCTTCCGGGGCCATCAACAGCCTGGCATTGTCGACGCCGATGTCCTCCAGGATGTCGCTCAGCGTGACCCGGACGGCGTCCCCGGCTTGCTCTTCAGGCCTCACGTCGTTGTTCAGACCCTTTCTGGTGCTTATCAAGTTTGATGCTGCCGTAGCCGGCGGCGATTGCCACAGCCATGTACCTTACTCGCGTTGGCGCCGGCCAAAATTGGCTCCCGGCACAATTGAGCCGCCCGGAAACTGTTGGCCATCCCAAAACAAAGCTAGTCCCGGAACCCTAAAGTTGGATACCGGCCCTGCCGGCAAAGACGCCCGGGCCTCAGCACGCACCTGATTTTCGCCGCCCCTTCCGCGGCCCAGGAGTCAAAGGAGACCCCTCGAATGACCTGCTTCACCAGCGCCCGGGAACAGCCATGAAAGCCCCGTCCGCAGGGAAACAACATGACACGCAACCGGAACCGGACAGCCAGACAAGCCCTGCGCGTCGGGGTACCGCCCAACTGGATCAGGCCGACGCCCTGGAGAACAGCCGGGAGCTGCTGGGGGACAGGGCAGCGGCAGCGCAGGACTTTTCCAGTGAAGAGGCCGGCTACCACAAGACCCTGACCCCGCGCCAGATCCAGATGATCGCCATCGGCGGCGCCATCGGCACCGGCCTTTTTATGGGCGCCGGCGGCAGGCTGAACGGCTCCGGCCCAGCCCTGGTGCTGGTGTACGCCGTGTGCGGCCTCTTCGCCTTCCTGATCCTGCGCGCGCTTGGCGAGCTGGTGCTGTACCGGCCGTCGTCGGGCTCCTTTGTTTCCTACGCCCGCGAGTTCTACGGCGAACGGATGGCACACACAGCCGGCTGGCTCTATTTCCTGAACTGGGCCATGACCTCCATTGTGGACGTCACCGCCGTCGCCCTGTACGTAAAGTTCTGGGCCCCCTACTGGGAGCCGGTGCGTGACATGCCACAGTGGGCCATCGCGCTGCTGGCCCTGGTGGTGGTCCTCGGCCTGAACCTTGTGTCCGTGAAGGTGTTTGGCGAGATGGAGTTCTGGTTCGCGCTGACAAAGGTGACGGCGCTGGTCCTTTTCCTCATTGTTGGTGTCTGCTTCATCGTCTTCGGCGGCAAGACGGACCTGGGAACGCCGGGGATCGGCATCATCCTGGAGAACGGCGGCGCCTTTCCCACCGGCGCGGTGGCTCCGCTGCTGGCCATCAGCGGCGTGGTCTTCGCCTATGCCGCGATCGAGCTCGTTGGCACGGCGGCAGGTGAAACCGCCCACCCTGAGAAGGTCATGCCCAAGGCGGTGAACACAGTGGTGGCCCGCATCGCCGTGTTCTACATCGGTTCGGTGCTGCTGCTCTCCCTGCTCCTTCCGTTCACTGCCTACAAGGCGGGGGAGTCCCCGTTTGTCACGTTCTTCTCGCACCTGGGCTCGCCGGAATCGGCGGCGGTTTCCGCGTCCGTGATGAACTTCGTGGTGCTCACGGCCGCCCTCTCCAGCCTCAACGCCGGGCTCTACTCCACCGGCCGTATCCTGCGGTCCATGGCCGTCAATGGATCCGCACCGGCTTTCACTGCCCGGATGAGCCGCAGCGGGGTGCCCTACGGCGGGATCCTGCTCACCGCCGTCGTCACCCTGCTGGGGGTTGGCCTCAACGCGCTGGTGCCGTCGCACGTGTTTGAAATCGTCCTGGAAATCTCTGCTGTGGGCATCATCGGCGGCTGGGCCACCATCATGCTCTGCCACATCAAGCTCCAGAAGTGGGTCCGGCAGGGCAAGGCCGTGCGCCCCTCCTTCAGGCTGTTCGGCGCACCCTATACGTCCTACCTGACGCTGGCATTCCTCGCCTTTGTGCTGGTCACCATGGCGTTTTCCGAAACCGGCCGCTGGGTCCTGCTGTCCTCGCTGGCCCTGGTCCCGCTGCTCAGCCTTGGCTGGTATGCGACGCGACGCCGCCGCGCCGAGGCTGCCCTGGCCGCCAGGACCCCGACGAACTAGCCCAGTGATGAATCGAAAACAGAACATCCCCACGAACAACGGAAAAAGCTTCATGACGTACGACGCCGTGTCCCCGGCCCTGCAGGTCCAGCCGGCACATGCGCCGGCACTTTCGCCCTCACAAGCAATGCCGTCCGCGTCCGCCCAGCGTGGGATCGGAACCCCCAGCCGGGCGTGGCGGATCCGGGCGGACTCATGGGAGTTCCTGGGTTATGCGCTCAGGCAGCTTGCCAACGGTTCCGGCAGCAACGGCCAATCCGGCCTGCTGGGCCAGATCAGGAGGGCCCTGGCGCTCCTGGAGTCGGTGGAGCCCTATTGGGCGTTCCCTGGACGCGCCAGTATGGACCGCCTGAATGGCTTCATCGCTGCCCGGCAGTACCAGGATGCGGTTGACCTGGTGGACGGCATCAGGGCCAGGATGGGACGGGCCAGGCCCACAGCGGAACAGCCCAATACGGGCCAGTCAGATGCTGCCGAACCCATCCATGACACGGACATGACTGCTGAGCGTCCGCGGTTTGAAGTGCTGGTGGTTGACGATATCCCGGCGCAGGACGCAGAGGCGCTCAGGAACGACATGCTGGCCCAGCGCCGTCCGGCCGACGCCTTCAGCTACGACGTCAATGTGGTCTCGTCCTACGAGGACGCGCTGGTGGCCTTGTTGCTCAACCCGGACATCCAGGCGTGTGTCCTGCGGCCGGGATTCGGCATCCGGGCTTCCCGGCCCCTCGGATCGGACCTGAAAAGGGTTGTCTCCCGCCACGTGGAGGATGACCTGGAACGGCTGCGTCCCATCGACAGGATCCTTCGGCTGGCTGAACGGATCGCCGAACTCCGTCCGGAGCTGGACGTCTACCTGGTGGCAGGGGTTGCCATCGAGGGCCTGGCCGGTTCGCTGACCCGGCGGTTCGCGCGGATCTTCAGGCGGGAGGACAGGCTGGACCTGCACCTGTCGCTGCTCGCCGGGGTGGCCGGACGCTATGAAACCCCCTTCTTCACGGCGCTCCAGGAATACAGCCGCCGGCCTGCCAGTGTCTTCCATGCCCTGCCGATATCCCGCGGCGGCTCGGTAGGGAACTCCCCATGGATCAGGGACATGGCTGACTTCTACGGCCAGAACCTGCTCCTGGCGGAAACCTCCGCGACATCCGGCGGCCTTGATTCGCTGCTGGATCCACATGGCTCCATCAAGAAGGCACAAACCTTGGCGGCGCGGGCTTTTGGGGCGGAGAAGACCTTCTTTGTCACCAACGGCACCTCCACGGCCAACAAGGTGGTGCACCAGGCCATCGTGGCGCCGGGGGACATCGTGCTGGTGGACCGGAACTGCCACAAGTCCCACCACTATGCCCTGATGCTCTCCGGTGCCCAGGTGGCCTACCTGGACGCTTACCCCCTGGACCAGTACTCGTTCTACGGGGCCGTGCCGCTGGAAAGCATCAAGAAGATGCTGCTGGACTACCGCCGCGCCGGCCGGCTGGACCGCGTCAAGATGATCACGCTGACCAACTGCACCTTCGACGGCATTGTCTACGATCCCGAACGGGTCATGGAGGAATGCCTCGCCATCAAGCCGGACCTGGTGTTCCTCTGGGATGAGGCCTGGTTCGCCTTCGCCGGGTTCCATCCGGTGTACCGCCGTCGGACGGCCATGGCGGCTGCCGCCAAGCTGGAGGGGCAATTCCGGGACCCCGGATTCAGCGTCCGGCACGCAAAGCAGGCGGCCGAGTTGCAGAACGCAGAAAGCGGCGGGCCGGAAGCGGACGACGCCTGGCTCCGGACCCGGCTCATCCCGGATCCGGCAAAAGCCAGGCTGCGGGTCTATGCCACCCAATCCACGCACAAGACCCTGACCTCGCTGCGCCAGGGGTCCATGATCCATGTGTTCGACCAGGACTTTGAACAGCTCAACGGCGAAGCCTTCCGTGAGGCCTACATGACGCATACGTCCACGTCGCCCAACTACCAGATCCTGGCGTCGCTGGACATCGGAAGGCGGCAGGCGGAGCTGGAAGGTTTTGCCCTGGTCCAGAAGCAGGCGGACCTCGCGGTGAGCATAGCCCAGGCGGTGGCGCGGAACCCGCTGCTGAAGAAGTACTTCCGGATCCTGGGCGCCCGGGATCTGGTGCCGGAGGAGTTCCGGGAGACGGACTGCTCCATGCCGCTGAGCCAGGGACTGTCCGCCTTTGACGACGCCTGGCGGCGGGACGAGTTTGTGGTGGACCCCAGCCGGCTCACGCTGGACATTGGCCTGACCGGAATCGACGGCGACACCTTCAAGCACGAGCACCTCATGGACAAGTACGGCATCCAGGTCAACAAGACCTCACGGAACAGCGTGCTGTTCATGACCAACATCGGCACGTCCCGCAGCGCGGTGGCTTACCTCGTGGAGGTGCTGGTGAAGCTGGCCGAATCCTTCGAAACGGAAAAACGGACGCTGGGGCCGCGGGGGCTCAGGGCATTGGAAGCCCGGATTTCCGCGCTCAGCAGCGCCCCGCCGGCGCTGCCTGATTTCAGCAGGTTCGCCCGCCGGTTCCGCGCTGATGCCACCTCCCCTGACGGCAATCTCCGGGCCGCCTACTTTGAGACGTACAAGGACGGAGCCACGGAGTACGTGGAACCTGCCGAGCTGGCCGCGAGGGTGGAGGCCGGGCAGGAGGTGGTGTCTGCCGGTTTTGTGACCCCCTACCCTCCGGGGTTTCCCATTCTGGTGCCGGGGCAGGTGATCACAGGCAACGCCCTGGCCTTTATGGCCGCACTGGACACCCGCGAGGTCCACGGGTTCGATCCCGCCCTCGGCTACCGGGTCTTCACTGAAGAATGGCTCACCTCGGCCGGCTAGCTGTACAGCTAGCGCCGGGTGCCGCTGCCCCGGGTCTCCTTGAGCCGGGCGCGGTGCGCGGTGGCCCTGAGCTGCAGGATCCTGGCCGCGCCGGCGATGGCCACCAGGACGCCGCCGGTGACGCTGGCAATGAACAGCGCCATGCCCAACGGGACAACTCCTTCCATCCCCAGATACCTGACGGCCACCTGGTCCTGGTTCTGCAGGATGAAGATAATCAGCAGGATCAGGAGCACCAGGGCGGCCACGACGGCGGCCCACACCATTCCGGCGCGGGTCACCCGTTGCGGGCCTGCTGAAGGCGCTGCCGGGGTGCCCGTGGCAGCCGGTGGAGCGGCGGGGGTGGCCGCTGCGGCGGGCACGGCTCCGCCGGCCGCTGCCTCCTGGGATGCGGAAGGACTGGCGGACGCGGGCGGACTCACGGGCCGGGGCTCCGCCACCGGCTGCCCCACATACTCCTCGCGGGGTTGCGGCCGACGCTCCGCGCCGCCCGCAGGCATGGACTGTCCTGTACTCATCTCGCCGCCTCTTTAGTAAGCATACTTACAGTTCCACCATAGTGGCCGTCCGGCGGTGGTGTATAGCCGGGGAAGTGGTCAGCGCTGCGGTGTAAAGCTGCGGTGTAAGGCGGGGGAGTCAGCTGTCGGCCAGCCGGCGGGCATGCTCCATCTCTGCCGCATTCAGATCGCCGGCCGCGCTGGCCTGCAGGACCCAGGCCGTCACCGCGCCGTCCGGACCGGCGATGGATCCAGCGCTGAGGGCTTCTTGCATCCGACGGCGGACATCGGCCAGCCGCTCCGGCTCGGTGGCGAAGATAATCTTCAGGCGCACCGTCCCGCCGGTGCGCTCGGCACTGGTGTGGTGTGCGGCAAGCGGGCAAGGCGGCTGGTGCTCAAAACTCCCGCAGAGCGCAAGCGTGATGGCGGCGCCCGGCGCACGGAGATCGGCGCCGGCATCCATCAGCAGGGTGGCATTCTGTGCATAGAGTCCGCGCATGGCCCCATTCTCCGCCATGCCACCGTCACGGCACAGCCGAAGGGCCCCGTTCATGAACGGGGCCCTCCTCGGACAGTGGGTCATGCCGGCTTGTCAGACCTTCTCAAAGTTGCGGTCAGCAGCAGGCTCCTGGACCTTTGGTGCCTTCCGGCGGGGAACGAATGCCCAGAACTTGAATTCAGGCTCCGTCAGGTCCGGCTCTGAACGGGCCGGCGGCGTGTCCTGCTTTTTCTCTGGTTCGCGTTCGGTTTCCTTGCGGATGCCCCACCCGAAGTCCTTACTCGATGAATAGCACATCACAACCTCCTTATAGTGATTGCCCTTTAATCGTCCTCCGTTACAGCCTCTGAGTCGACACCTCGGCCGTATCATGTAAGTCGTGACTGCCGCGGGCCACAGGCTTTTCGCCTTGGCTGGCCAGCCGTTGCGGTCACGGCAGCGGCGATGGAAGGCAAGTATGGAGTCCAGCGGTCTCGATCATATTGACGAGGCGATCCTTGCCGAGCTCACCAGGAACGCCAGGATTCCCCATGCTGAGCTCGCCCAGCGCGTGATGCTGTCCCGGAACGCCGTGCGCCAGAGGATCACCCGGATGGAGCGCCGAGGGCATATTGAGGGCTACACCATTATTGCCGGCAGCCCGGGCCAGCGGATGGTGTCCGCCATGCTGCTGGTGTACCGCAAGGACCGGATGCGCGGTTCCGATGTGCTGGCGGCGCTTCGGACCATTCCCGAAGTGGTCCTCTGCGATGTGCTCAGCGGCGACTTCGATCTTCTGGTGCGCCTGGAAGCCCGCTCCCTGGAGCGGATCCAGGCCATCTGGGAACAGATCGCAGGCCTCCCCGGAGTACGTGACACCGTGACGGCGCTGACCCTCTCCACCGTCATCCGGCGCTCGGCCTCCGGCCAAGACGACAGTCAGAACAACAGCCAAGACGACAGTCAGAACAACAGCCAGGACCACGGGGACCGTCCGGCGGAAAGCTAGAAGCGGATGGCGTCAATGACCTTGATCCGCACGGCCACCAGGGCGGGAATGGCGCCGGCCAGGGCGCCCACCAGCACGGCGGAGCCCAGCCCAAGCATCGCGGCCTCAACCGGAAACCCCGGGTACTCCGTCAGTCCGGGCGCGATGTTGGCCTGGATCCATGGGTGCTTCACCACCGCCACGGACAGCATGACGCCAACGATTCCCGCTACAGCAGTGGCCACCACGGATTCCATCATGACGCCGAGGAAAATCCGCTGCGATGTGGCGCCAAAACTGCGGCGGATGCCAATTTCCCGTACCCGGTACCGCACCGTCACCATGGAAATGTTCAGCATGCCCACCGCCCCCAGGAGGAGGACCAGCCCGGCGATGCCGCCGACGGCAAGCTGGACAGTCGCGAACGGATCACCGTTGCTGGCGTAGTCCGTCCGGTCAACCTGCACCTGCATGCCGGGAAACTGCCGCTGCAGGTCGGAGGCAATAGCAAATTTGAGCGCTTCAGCCTGGTCGTCGCCCACCCAGAGTTTGAACTGCCCGAACCCTCCCGGGGAGATATCCGCACGCTCCGCTGCCCCGGTCAGCATAAAGGCCGACGGCGGTGCCTGCGGGAACTGGTCGGGAACCACCCCGATGATCACCGCCGTCGTTTCCTGCGTTCCGAGCAGCTGGACTTTTGGATCCGTGGTCAGGTTTGGCCGGCCTGCGGCGTTATAGAAGCCCTCTGAGACAACCAGTGCCGGAGCAAGCCGGTTTTCGTCGTCGGCGGCGAACCATCCGCCCTGGCGGACGTCCAGGCGGTGGATCATGCCGTAACCGGGATCCACGAGCTGGAGGTTCAGCTGCTGCACGCCGTACGGGGACTGGAAGGAATGCTGTGCCTGTTCTGAATGTGAGTAGTAAGTGATCCCATAGCGGTCGATCACGCCTTGGTAGGCGTCCTCGAGTTTCTGCTGATCCGGCTGCGTTGGCCCGAAGACGCCGATGCCGAGGGTGGCCGCACGCCCGCCGTACTGTTCTGAGCTTGCCTTGAAACCTTCGCGCGCCAGGTTCCCTAAGCCGACGACGGAGGTCAGGGCGGCCACGGAAAGTGCCACCCCCACCAGCGCCAGCAGAATCCGGGTCTTGTTGATCCTCAGTTCCTGCCAGGCTTCCAGGAGGGCGGAAATGATGCCGGTCATGCGCTCACTCCCGCCGGGACGTCCGCAGCGGACAGGACACCTGTCTCAAGCCGGTAACAGGCCCGGGCGAGGGAGGCCACGTTGACGTCGTGCGTGATGGTGACAAGTGCGGCGCCGGATTCTGTTGCCACAGTGTCCAGCAGCGCCATCACGGCCTGTCCGGTATCCACATCGAGGGCGCCCGTAGGCTCGTCCGCCAGGATCAGGCGGGGGCGGCGGACCAGCGCGCGCGCAATGGCCACCCGTTGCTGTTCGCCGCCGGAGAGCATGTTGGGCAGCGTCTGCGCCCGGTGGGCCAGGCCAACCCGGTCCAGGATGTCCATCGCTATCTCCCGGCGCCGCCAAAATTGGGCACCGCGGGCATACAGGAGCGGTGTGATGACGTTGTCCAGTGCGGTGCGGCCGGGCAGCAGGTTGAACTGCTGGAACACAAATCCCACGGCCTCCCCGCGGAGCCTTGCCCTGGCACCGCCTTTCAGTTGCTGCACGGGTGTTCCCATGAAGCTCAGTTCCCCGCTGGTAGGCAGGTCCAAAAGACCGAGCAGGTTCAGCAGGGTGGACTTGCCGCACCCGGACCGTCCCACCACTGCTGTGTGGTCGCCGCTGTGGACGGCGAGGTCAACGCCCCGAAGAATATGGAGTTCCTGGTCATCAGGCAGCAGGACTGTCCGGGTGACGCCTTTGAGGGCTACAAGTTCCTCCACCGTCAGCCGCCCATCGGCATGCCGGGTCCGCCAAACTGCGGTCCGGTGGGCGCTTGGGCGAGTGCGCCGGGAATGAACTCAAGGACTGCCTCGCCCTCAGCCAGGCCCGAGACCACCTCCACCACGGAACCATCGTTGAGGCCCAGCTGGACCTTGCGCTGCTCGGGCTCAGCCACAGGACCACCAGCCACAGGACCACCAGGTGGAGGTCCGCCCACAGGAGCTCCAGCAGCAGTTCCCCCGGCGGGGGCATCTCCGGCCGCTGCCGTGCCGGCAGGCCCGCCGGCTCCGGGGACGCCCGCCGGGGGTGCCATGCCATCCCCTGCTATCCAGACGATGCCTTCCTTGACGCTGCCCTCCACAGCCGTGAGCGGCACGGTGAGGACGTTGACGGCTTCGCCGGCGGTGACGGTCATGGTGGCGCCAAGTCCCGCAAAAACCTCAACGTTGGTGGGGACGGCACAGCTTAATGTCCCGGTGGGCGAGCCGCCCTGGTCCAGCGCCCCGCCGGCAGAACCGGGACCCGCGACGGCCATGGGAACCGCGACGGCTATAGGAACCGAGCGGCTGACGCCGCCGCCCGCACCGCCGCCGCCCATACCGCCGCTGACCGAAGCGTCCGCGGCTCCACTGGCCACACTCTTCAGGTCCACAGTCGGGCAGGTGAAGGGAGCGGGGCCACCCACCAGCGAGATTTGTGCCGACCCCGGCTTGGCCAGGAGCCGGTACTGCTGGGCAGCGTTCACAGAGCCGCTGACAGTGTAGGTTCCGGGGTCAATCGTTCCGGCAGCCTGTCCTACACTGACCTGCTGGTCGATCAGGACGTCCAGGGTCTTAAGCGTCCCGCCTGCAGGCGCCAGCACATCGGTATAGGTGTAGGTGGGGAGGGCTGCAGTGCGGGCTGCCGGCTGGCTTTCGGACCCCTTCACTCCTGAGCCTGTTGTCCCTTCGGTGCCGGCTTCATTGCCCGTCCGCGCAGGCTGAACCTCGCTCCGGACCTGGTACAGGGGATCGCCGGATACCACCTTCACGCCTGGCTCCAGGAAGATGTGCGTCACCACTCCGGCAGCTGTGTTCCGCACGCCAACTGCCGCATCATTCTGGACAGTTGCCTTGATCTCCACCTTGTTGGTGACCGTCGTCCGGACTGCCTGCACCACAGGAACGGCCACTTGGGCGCCTGGGCCAGCCATGGCAGGTTCCGGTTCCATACCGTCCACGAAGGCGATTTTGACCAACGCCACCGCAATAACCGCGAACACTGCCAGCCACGCTGCCGGCAACACAATACGCCTGAAAACTCTCATTCCTGCCCCCATCAGTACTTTCCCCGGAGCACCTCTCCCCGAGATGCATACTCAGCATATAGTCAGCCGGTTCCAGAACGGGACATATCTCACAGTTGACTGGCCAAGGAGGGTTGGCCGATGATTATCTACAACGATGTAAATCCGCTGAAAGGTCGTCATGCCCCGCCTCGAAACCGCTGCCGGCCCGATCAGCCCGACCAGCCCGATCAGCTCCGACAACACAGAACCGGGGCTTCCGGATCCCTTCATCCTGCAGCGGGCCGACCCCTGGATGATCAGGCATCAGGGCCGCTACTATGTCACGGCCTCGGTCCCGGAGTACGACCGCCTGGTGCTTCGGCAGGCGTCGACCATTGCGGGTCTTGGTTCTGCAGCTGAAACGACCATTTGGCAGCGGCCCGAATCGGGGCCGCTCGGCGGCCATATCTGGGCGCCGGAACTGCACCACTTCGACGGCGGGTGGCACCTGTATTTCGCCGCCGGCGACAGCGACGATCCCTTCAGGATCCGCATGTACGTGATGTCCAATCCGGAGCCGGACCCTTCGGCCCCGGCCTGGAGTCCGCCGGTGCGCATCCACACCCACAAAGAGAGCTTCTCGCTGGACGCCACCACCTTTGAGCACGGCGGCACGAGGTTTCTTGTGTGGGCGCAGATGGACCCTGATTCCAGCTTGTTCATCGCTCCTCTGTCCTCACCTTCAACCCTGGCCGGCCCTCCCGTGCGCATCGCCGATCCCACGCTGGGCTGGGAGACAGTCGGCCACCGGGTGAATGAGGGTCCGGCAGTCATCAAGCGCAACGGGCGGATTTTTTTGACCTTCTCCGCCAGCGCCACCGACGCGAACTACTGTATGGGCCTGCTGACGGCGGACGACGATGCCGACCTGCTGGATCCGTCGTCCTGGACCAAGGATCCGCTTCCGTGGATGGCATCGTCGGACCGCTTGGGGGAGTTCGGGCCCGGGCACAACTCCTTCACGGTGGACGAGGCCGGAAACGATCTGATTGTTTACCATTCCCGTTCCTACCGCGACGTTATGGGAGATCCGCTCCGGGACCCGAACCGCCACACCCGGATCAGGCGCATCCACTGGTCTGCCGGCGGCCGGCCGTCCGTCAGTTGCTGATGCAGACGACTTTTGGCTGGGTCATCTCCTCGTAGGCGAAGCGCACACCCTCCCTGCCCATGCTGCCGTACTTGGATCCGCCGAAGGGCATGGCATCAAACCGGTAGTCCGACGAGTCATTGATCATCACCCCGCCCGCTTCCAGCCGCCTGGCAGCTTCCATGGCAGAGGCCAGGGATGCGGTGAAGATGCCGGCGTGCAGGCTGAACTCAATGGAGTTGGCCAGCTCAATGGCGTCGTCGAAGCCCGTGAACGGCTGGAGCATGACCACCGGGGCGAAGACCTCCTCGCGCCAGAGCCTGCCGTTGAGCGGAACGTTTTCCAGGACGGTGGGCTCAAGGACGTTCCCGGAACTGGAACCCCCCGTCAAAAGGGTGGCGCCGGCGTCGAGCGCTTCACTGATCTTCGCTGTTGCCTCGCCAACGGCAGCCGCGGTGATCATCGGGCCCACATCGGTGCCCTCCGCCGCCGGGTCACCGGCCACCAGGGCTGCCGTGGCGGCCAGGAAACGGCTCCTGAATTCGGGAAGGACGCTCTCGTCCACCAGGATCCGCTGGACGCCCACGCAGTTCTGGCCTGCGGCCCAGAAGGCCCCGGAAACGCAGGCTTCCACTGCTGCCGCAATATCGGCGTTGGCCAGTACCAGGTTGGGGGCGTTGCCGCCCAGGTCCATGGACAGCTTCTTGAGGCCGGCTTCCCGCGCGATGGATTCCCCGGTGGAAAAGCCGCCGGTAAAGGACACCATCCTGACGTCCCGTGAACGGACGACGGCGGCAGCCAGTTCGCGCCCGCCGTGCACCACCGTGATGGCCTCAGGTGGCAGCCCTGATTCCCGCAGGGCGTCCACCAGCAGCTGCGCGGACAGCGGAGTCAAGGCCGAGGGCTTCAGGATGACGGCGTTTCCGCCGGCAATGGCGGGGCCGATCTTGTGCGCCACCAGGTTGAGTGGATCGTTGAACGGCGTAATGGCCGCCACGATGCCCAGCGGTTCCCGGCTGAACCAACCCGTCCGGTTCTCCGATCCGCGGTAGGCGTCAAACGGGATGACTTCCCCGGCGTTGCTCTTTGCCTCGGCTGCGGAGAGGGAGAGGGTGTTGATGGCGCGGACCACTTCCTTGCGCGCCTGGCGGATGGTCTTGCCCGCTTCGGCCGTGATGGTCCGCGCGAACTCGTCGCTGCGCAGTTCCAGGAGCCGGGCGGCGCCCGAGAGGATGTCGGCGCGATCGCTGCGGGACAGGGCAGCGGCCAGCTTGGCGCCTTCCCGTGCTGTGGCCAGGACAGCGTCGATGGATGCGGCAGCGGTGATGGGCACCCGGCCCACGCACCCGCCGTCGTACGGACTGAAAACCTCAGCGTATTCCGGAGCCGCCACGGCGGTCAACGGATCAGCGAGCTTATGCATGTGCGGCCTCGCTCTGTGCCGGCGCCACAGCTGGAGCCTCTGCCTGGGCGGACGAACTGTTCCTGGCGTGGATGGCGATGATGTCCGACAGCAGCGCGTAGGCAGTTTCCATCCTGCCGGCCCCGGGGCCGGACACCGTCACCTGGCCCAGAAGGTCGGTACTGAAGGCCACGGCGTTGGTGGCGCCGGAAACTCCGGCCAGTCCATGCTCAAGGGGCAGGGCCTGCGGGGCGACGCCGGCTGTTACCGAACCGTCCGGATTCCGCTGCGCTGATCCCACCAGTTTCCAGCGCTTGCCTTCGAGTGAGGCCTGCCTAACGTCCTGCACCGTCACCGAGGAGATGCCTTCGCGGCTGATATCAGCGAGTTCAAGGTCGGCACCCAGCAGTTCGTTGGCCAGGATCAGCACTTTGAGCTGGACGTCGTAACCGTCGATGTCCGCGCTGGGGTTTGCCTCCGCGTAGCCAAGATCCTGGGCTTCACGCACCGCCTCCTGGAGGCTGAGGCCGGATTCCATCCTCCCCAGGACGTAGTTGCTGGTGCCGTTCATGATCCCCTCGAAGCCGCCCAGCCGTAGGCCGCCGAACATCTGCTTCGCCAGCCGGATGACCGGAGTGCCGCTCATAACGGAACCTTCGAACTCGAAAGCGACGCCGTGCTCCGCAGCGAGGGCTGCAAGCTCCCGTCCGCGCAGAGCCACCGGCCCCTTATTGGTGGTGCAGACGCTCTTGCCCGCTTCGATGGCCCAGCGGACGTGCGAAACCGCCGGTTCGCCGTCGTCCGGGTTAGTGAAGGTTGCCTCCACAACAATGTCCGCCGGGCAGTTGCGGATGACTGCCTCGTTGTCCGTCTCGGCAGACCCGCCGAACTGTTCAAAGGTGGCCCCGGGTCCGAGGGCGAGGACGGCGGCGAGGTCAATTCCGCCGGCGTCCACCAGTGAGCCGAGACGGAGATCCGTGATGGCCGTGACGCGCAGGCCGAATCCCAGTTCGGCCTGCAGCTGTGATCCGCGGGACTCGATCAGTTCAGCCAGGGTGCGGTTCACGCCGCCGAAACCGATGAGCGCGAGGTTGTAGGTGGTCATGGATTCCTCTTTCAGGAGTGCTGTGGTGGGACTTCAATCGTGTCCCGGCAGCCTGTCCGTTCAGCCATGTGATTCCGCCCTAACTGCTGCGCAAAGTGACCATGTGACGGGCGAATTGACCTGGCGTGCAATATAAGCATTTTTAGATGTTCTTGATGACTACGGATGCTGATTTGTGTTACTTTCATCACCTCTTGCGACGCCGACGGCCAAGTCCTTCCAGTCTCGTCACCGCATCAAACGCAAGGGCCATGTGCAGCAGATTGCTGCATCCTCACCATCCCGGGAGACCTCATGTCACTCTCTTCACCTACCGAACTGGGAACAACCGCCCCGGCCGCGGAACCGGCCACCGGCCTCCGCCGGTCCATGGGCTCACGCCACCTGGTCATGATCGCCATGGGGGGCGTCATTGGCTCGGGCCTGTTCCTCAGCTCCGGATACACCATCTCGCAGGCGGGCCCGCTGGGCGCCGTCCTGGCTTACCTTGTGGGCGCCTTTGTGGTCTATCTGGTGATGGCCTGCCTCGGCGAGCTTGCCATCGCCTACCCGGTATCCGGCGCCTTCCACATCTATGCTGCCCGCTCCATCGGCCCGGCCACGGGCTTTACCACCGCCTGGCTCTACTGGCTGTGCTGGGCCGTGGCCATCGGATCAGAATTCACGGCCTCGGGGCTGCTGATGCAGCGCTGGTTCCCCGGGGTGGATGTGTGGGTCTGGTGCGTCGTTTTCGCGCTGATACTCTTCTCGCTCAATGCCATCTCCTCAAGGGTCTTTGGCGAATCCGAATTCTGGTTCTCCATCATCAAGGTGGGGGCCATCGTTGTCCTGATTGTGTTGGGCGGCGCTGCCCTGTTTGGCTTCCATCCCCTCGCCGGCGGCGACCATCCAGTACTGTTCAGCAACTTCGCCACGTCCGCCGGCCTCTTCCCCAACGGCTTCACCGGCGTCCTGGTCACCGCCCTCGCCGTGTTCTACGCGTTCTCCGGGTCTGAACTCATCGGTGTAGCCGCCGGCGAGACAGCTGATCCGGAAAAGAACATCCCCAAGGCCATGCGGACCACCGTCATCCGGCTGCTGATCTTCTTTGTCGGCGCCATCGCCGTTATCGCGGCCACCATTCCCTACGACGAGGTAGGCCTGGACGAAAGCCCGTTCGTCACGGTCTTTTCCGCCATTGGCATCCCCTTCGCCGCGGACATCATGAACTTTGTGATCATCACGGCGCTGCTGTCCGCGGGCAACAGCGGACTCTTCTCCTGCGCCAGGATGCTCTTCTCCCTCGCCGAAGAGGGACATGCGCCCAAGGCGTTCCGGAAGCTGACCAAGCGGGGCATCCCTCTGCTGGCACTCAGCGTCAGCATGGTGGGTGGGCTTGCCTCGCTGATCTGCAGCGTAGTGGCACCCGAAACCGTCTACCTGGCGCTGGTGTCAGTGGCAGGGTTTGCCGTGGTGGGAGTCTGGATGTCAATTACTGCATCCCACTTCTTCCACCGGCGTGCATTCGTCAAGGCCGGCGGCGATGTGGCCGCCCTGGCCTACAAGGCGCCGTTTTTTCCGCTGGTGCCCGTTCTTGCCTTTACCCTGTGCCTCGTCTCGCTGGTGGGCATCGCGTTTGATCCAAACCAGGTGGCTGCGCTGTACTTCGGGGTTCCCTTTGTGGCCGGATGCTACCTGTTCTTCCACTTCAAGTACGGGCGTTCACGGACGGCCCGGCGCTAAGCCGCCTCCGTGCCTCTACTGCCGGGCGATGTCATCCGCTTCCTGCGGCCCGTGGAACTCACAAGGACCATGGTGCCGCAGGGGGAGGAGGCATGTCCGCCCGGTGGCCAGGTGGACGTTGGCGCACCGCCCTGCCCGTGCCACATCTTCACGGACATTCGTATTGCTCAGATCTGTCCGAAACACCCCTGGGCCTGTATTTGCCCTGCGCGAGGGTTCGCCCTGTGAAGACCAGGGGGATGCGGCGGATGGATGCTCAGCTGTCACTGGGGCTCCTCTTTGAGCGTTTGCTTTCGATGGATGCTTTTCTCATGGCATACAGCTCTTTAATTCTGCTCCCCGCACGTTACGAATGGGTTAAAAACCTTGATCCATTTGCTGGCCGCCGCCGGCCTTTCCGCTGGAACCCTTGTGCAAGAATTGGTGGCGCCGCAAGAATTGGGGCCAAGAAGAATTGGGCCTCGTCCGGCCGTCAGGAGCAGCACCCATGGAATCCTCCGAAGCCTCATCCCTGGCCCAGGGCCTTCGGATCGTGAGGGTGGTGGCGGACAGGGAAAAGTGGGGCCGGCCGCTGTACGGCGTGACCCAGATAGCTGCCGATCTCGGCCTGGACCGGAGCCGCGTTTCCCGGCTCACCCAAGAGCTGTGTGATCTCCGCCTGCTGGAAAGGGTGGAACGCGGGCCCTTCCGGCCAGGGTCCGCCTTTTTCGCGTTGGCGGCTTCCCTCAACACTGGATGGGCCCACGATTCCAGGGCGGAGCTCCAGCGGATCGAGGCATCGTTGGGGCTGCCGGGGAAGCTCTCCGTGCTGGACGGCGCCCGGGTCATCCTGGTCCGTTCCTCCGCCGGGCACGGGGCCCTGGCAGGGTCCATCCACCCGGGCATGGTGACCCCCGTCTGGTGTACCGGTTCCGGCCGGGCGCTGCTGTGGGACCACACTGCCCAGGGCATCGCCGAGGTACTGGATGACGTCGAGTTCATCGGCGTGGGAGGACCCCAGGCGGCGCATTCAGCAGCCGAAGTAGCAGCCCTGATGGAACGCGACCATCCACGCGGTTGCGTCTACGCCGTGGAGGAGTTCGAACACGGTGTCCACGAAATTGCCGTCCCCATCAGGAGCCCGGAAGGGCGGATCGTTGCGTCACTGTGCGTCTACGGCGGCCGCGACGAGTTCGACGGGCGGCTTGAGGAGATCCGGACCGGGCTGGAAGAGTCTGCCCGGACGTTGTCTGCCGCCTCATCTGCCCAAGGGCCGCCGTCGTCCTCTGAGGCCTAGAACCTCGGCTGGGCGGCGCCTGAGCGTCGTAGGGCGCTAGCTGCCTGTCCTGCTTTCCGTGACGGGCTGATCCAAATTGCCGCTGTCCGATTCGCCGCGCAGGGCAGCCTCCAGCCAATGCCCCCACTCCACGGCGGCTGCCGCGCACTCGGTGCGCCGGCCCTCCAATCGCGTTTTCGGCCCCACCACCTGCAGCGCGGCCACCACTTCGCCACGGAAGTCACGCACCGGAACGGCGATGGAAAACAGGCCCGGCTCGGCTTCCTCGTCAACCACGGAATACCCGCGGGACCGCGCCTGCTCCAGCCGCCCCATAAAGTCGTCGACACTGGCGGGGGTGTTGGGCCCATGCCTGACAAACTCAGTGTTGGCGAAGACCGTGCGGACCTCCTGCTCTGAGGCGTCCCACAGCAGGGCCTGGCCGGCGTCACTGCAGTACGCCGGGTATGGCCGGCCGATCCAGGAGCCGATCATCCTGCTGGCCGCCGGGACGCGCTCGCCGATGGTGACAGTGGAATCGCCCTGCAGGACGCCCAGGAAGCACCCCTCGTTGGTCGCCGCAACAAGGCCTTCCAGGGCCGTCAGCCCGTCGGTCCGCAGCCGCTGCTCGGTGATGGCTTGCGCGTCCGCGTAGAGTCCCCAATGCAGTGCGTAGGCCCGGCGCTCGCCGCGGATGAGGAAGTCCTCCTGTTGGGCCACCTTGAGCCCACGGGAAACCTGGCTGCGGTCCCGGCCGAGGTCCGCGGCGACGTCGGCAACGGTTGCGCCGGGTTCCCCGGCCTCCTGCCGTGCAGCCACAGCGAACACAACCTTCATTCCGCGGCCCATGCTGGAGTTTTTTGGCATGCCCCCGAGTCTAGTCAACAGCCGACGCCGCCAGCCGCGGTTGCCGGCTGTATTTGCCGGATGTAGCCGCCAGCCGCCGTCGCCCTCTCTTGCCGTCTAGAAGATGGCGAAGACCCGGGCAGGAAAGCCGCTGCCGCCCTGGGGCTTGGGCCAGGTGGCCACCACTACGGCGCCAGCCTCAGGCAGCCCCGCCAGGCTGGCCATCAATTCGATCTGCCACCGGCCCTGCGCCAGGATGTAGGTCTCCAGGCTGAAATCCTGCCGGGACGTGGACTGGCCGGGATCGGTGTCCGTCTGCTCATGGCCGATGGCTCGGACTGCCCGGTCCTCCACCAGAAATTCCAGAACCTCCCTGGACCACCCTGGCGCGTGGCTCACGCCGTCGGCGTCCCGGTTGGCCATGGCATCCACATCGGGCCACCGGTCCGACCACCCGGTGCGCAGAGCCACAAAAGCATTGGCGGGGATCCGGCCGTTCCTGCTTTCCCAGGCGGCAACATCGTCCAAAGAGGGGGTGGCGTCCGGGTTCTCACGGACCCGTGCGCTGATATCCAGCACGACGAGGGGGAGCAGCATCTCCTCGACAGGAATGTTGTCCAGCGTGGTGCCATCGGCAACGAAGTGCGACGGCGGGTCCACATGGGTGCCCCACTGGCCCACTATGGAGTACCGGTGGACCGTAAAGCCGTCACCGCGTCCCATGTCGAACAGCGGTTCCCGGACCTCGTCCGGGAATGCGGGAAAGTGCGGCTGGCCGGGATGGAATGCGTGCGTAAGGTCCACAAAAGTGCGGTCAGCCAAAAGCCCGCTGAGCCCGCTCCAGAGACTGAGTTCGAGCTGCTGGCTCATGCCATCACCTTTTCCTGGCGGTCAGCGGTGCGCCCGGTGGAGATGCTTACCGGGTCGGAAATCTCCAGCACAGGGACCTCCCAGGGGTGGATGTCCATGATGGTCTGAATCAGGTTTTCCACGGCGGCCGCCGGCATCCCGGCATCAAAGTAGCTCGTGAGCACAAAGGTGGGGGATACGGAGCTGCCGCCGACGGAACCCAGCGTGGGGTTCGCGCCGGGAGCAACAGTGAAGCCCTCGAAGCCGAAGCTCGATTCGAAGACGTGGCGGTAGATGCCAAAGTCACCAAGCTCGGGCTTTTCCGCCAGTGCGGCCAGCAGCAGGGCCAGGCTGGGATCCTCTTCAAAGACGCGGACGTCACCCGCGGTGAGGCGGGCGAGGGTTGCCCCGTTCACTGGCCAGTGCACCCGCAACTTCCGCACGCGCTTCATGCCAAAAATATCCATTGTTGCTCCTCTGTGACCGCTGCAGGCAGGCGGGACTGTCGTTCGTCCTCCTATCGTGACAGAGGTCACTGAGCATTAGAAGCACATCAATATGCTGATTATGCACACGTCGTTAGAATCCCAGCTGCGCAGCCACCTGAAGCAGGAGACCTTCGGATCCCATGGGCCCCACCAGTTGGATGCCCATCGGCAGGCCCTGCCCGGGGCGGCCGTCGGTCCAGTGCACCGGGATGGTGATCGCGGGCAGCCCGCACACGTTCACCATGGAAGACCAGGGCGCGAATTCGCACTGCTTCCTGTAGTCGCCGTCGGCGTCGCCTGCCCACTCCGCTGCGGGCCACCGCTCGTCGCCGTGGGCCGCACCCGTAAACCAGCCCACCGGACGCGGCGTCTGCGCCAGCGCCGGCATCAGCATCAGGTCCCATTGCGCGTACTGTACGACGGTGTCCCGCTGGAACTGGCGCAGGAATGCCAGTGATTCGTTGAGCTTTGCGGCGCTGCGCTGCTGCGCCCGCCGCCTGAAGGCCCTGGTGAGGGGCGCCAGCAGCGCCTCCCGGTGCGGGCTGATCCTCGCAGTCCCGACGGCGGCCGTCCAGGCCGTGGTGAAGGCGTCCGGATACCGGTTGTCGTACCGGACGGAAGCCTCCATAACGCTGTGCCCGGCCTTTTCCAGCAGCTTTGTGCCGGCCTGCAGTGCATCGAGTGCTTCCTCCTCCACCGTGAACGGAAAGGTGGTGGACCACGGGCTGTCCAGGGTCACGCCGATCCGCAGCCGGGCGGGTTCCTGGCTTACCTGGTCCAGGTAACTGGTGTGCTGTTGGGGTGCCAGCGCGTCCAGCAGGAGCGCGGCATCCTCCGCGCTCGTGGCCAGGGGACCCGCCACCACCAGCCGCGCCGGATCGCCCGAACTCTCGCCGGACCCCACCAGCCCGCGGCCCGGCTTTAGCCCCACCAGCCCGCAGGCAGCCGCCGGGATGCGGACGGAACCTCCACCGTCGGTCCCGGGCGCAAAGGGGAGGAGGCCGGCGGCAACCGCTGCAGCGCTTCCGCCTGAAGAACCGCCGGAACTCCGGCTGGGGGCGTGGGGATTGCGCGACGGCGGCGCGATCCGGTTTTCGCTGTAGGCAGTGAGTCCGAACTCGGGAACCTGGGTCTTACCGAGCGAGATGACTCCCGCGGACCTCAGGACGCTCACCAGGGCGCCATCGGTGAGGGCGGGTTTGTGGTCCAGGGCGGCACTGCCGTGCGTAGTCACCACACCCGCCACATCCGTCAGGTCCTTGAAGGCCAGGGGCATTCCGTGGAGCAGTGGAAGGCCTTCACCGTCCCGGCTGCTGAGCGGCTGCGTCCCTCTCCCGGTCCCGCCTCGGAACCGGGTGAAACGGGCGTCGGCAGCGGCGGCCTCGGCCATGGCCTGGTCGGCCGTGACTGTGACAAAGGCGCCCAGCAGCCTGTTTTGGGACTCAATCCGTGCCAGGTAGTGGGCGGCGGCGTCCCTGGCGGAAAGGTCTCCGCCACGCAGCGCGGCGCTCAGCCGGACCGCGGACAGTTCATGGATCTCAGCCAAGGAAGCGCGGTTCCAGTCGCAGCTCCGAGGCGGCAGGCCCGCGGCCGTCTGTGTCCTGTGCCGTGACGATGTAGGCACCCTTGCCCCGGACTTCCGTTACCGCCTCCACCAGTTCAGTGCCGTGGTAAACCAAGCCCACGCCGTCGTCCGTGCAGTGGGTTTCGCCCAGTGTGCCGTCCGCCACAAGCTGGTGCACCAAGGGGCGGCGGCGTTCCTCGGAATCGTAGTGGACGCCGTTGGCATAGGGGAGGAACGCCAGGCCGTTGTTCACTGCGCGAAGCTCAGGCCCAAACGAGTCCGTGGTGCCGCCCTGGAACCAGCAGATGGATCCGGCAGAGACTCCTGCCAGCACCACTCCCTGCTGCCACGCCCGGTGCAGGATCCGGTCCAGTTCATGGGCACGCCACACAGCCAGCAGGTTCACTACCGATCCGCCGTTCACCCACACCACGTCCTGCTCGAGGAGATGGGCCTCGGGTTCCGCCTGATTCGGCATTGAAAAAAGGTTCAGGTGGCTGAAATCGAAGCCGGCCAGCCGGGCTGCCTCATCAAGCTCCGCACTCAGCCAGCGCTGGTCCCCTGATGCTGTGCCGAGGTGGGTCACCCGCGGCGCCCGTCCACTGACACCGGAAAGCTCGACGGCGTGATGCACCAGGGCGTTGAACTCCAGCCGCGTGCGGGATCCGGGCTGGTAGCCCCCGGACGTGGCCAGAATGGTGGGTTGATCGGCGGTCATGGGTCCTCCTGGGGTCAGGAAAAGCGTAACGTGTCCTGCTTTTCCCGGGTCCGTCAGCGGCTGGCGTTAGGCTGGGAAGAGATCATGATTTCTGCGAAAGAGGGACTCCCGTGAGCGATTTCGATACTGTGCCAGTCAACGACGTGCCCGCCGACGCCGTGATCCTGGATGTCCGCGAAGACTATGAATGGGTGGCCGGACATGCCGACGGCGCCGTCCACATCCCACTGGAGCAGCTTCCGGTCCGGCTGGAGGAACTGGATCCCGACCAGGACCTGTACGTCATCTGCCGTACGGGCGGGCGCTCCTTCCGGGCCGCGCAATGGCTGACCGGCCAGGGCTACACGGCCATCAACGTGTCCGGCGGGATGGACCAGTGGCTCGAATCGGGGAAACCGCTCGTGTCCGACAACGGCCTGAAGCCCCTGGTCCTCTAATCCCTTCACGCTTCCATCCATCACTACAAAGGAATACTTAATGCCGGCCTCCCCTGTGACCTATACCTTCCTTGGGCCGGAAGGCACGTTCACCGAGGCAGCACTCATGCAGGTGCCGGGCGCAGCAGAGGCAACCCGCATTCCTGCATCGAACGTTAATGCAGCTTTGGACAAGGTCCGTGACGGATCTGCGGACGCCGCCATGGTCCCTATCGAGAATTCGGTAGAGGGCGGGGTAACAGCCACCCTTGACGCCATCGCCAGCGGGCAGGAACTCCGCATCATCCGGGAAGTGCTGGTGCCCATCAGCTTTGTGCTGGTTGCCAGGCCCGGCCTTGCCATCTCCGAGCTCCGGCGGATTTCCACCCATGGGCATGCCTGGGCACAGTGCCGGTTATGGGTGGACCAGAACATCCCCGGTGCAGAATACGTTCCCGGCTCGTCCACCGCGGCGTCTGCGATGGGCCTGCTTGAGGACCACCCGCACTACGAGGCCGCGATCTGCGCACCTATCGTGGCCCAGGAACAACCCGGCCTGAACGTCCTGGCCGAGAACATCGGCGACAACCCCGGCGCCGTCACCCGCTTCGTCCTGGTCAGCCGGCCAGGTGTCCTTCCGGAACGCACCGGGGCGGACAAAACAACGGTGGTGGTCCCGCTGCCGGAGGACCGCCCCGGTGCCCTGATGGAAATCCTGGACCAGTTCGCCACCCGCGGCGTAAACCTCAGCCGGATTGAATCCCGTCCCACCGGACAGTACCTTGGCCACTATTTCTTCAGCATCGATGCCGACGGCCACATTGGCGACGCACGCGTGGCTGACGCCCTGGCTGGCCTCCACCGCATCAGTCCGGCTACCCGCTTTCTGGGCTCCTACGGGCGTGCTGATGCCCAGAGCGCCTACGTGGCCCCCCACACCTCCGACGATGCATTCCGGGCAGCACATGAATGGGTGGAAGCAATTCTCCAAGGGGAATCGGTCGCCCCGAAAGCGTTTCCGGAGCTTCGCCCAGAGCGTAGATAAATGCCGTCCCGGGTACTTCCGTGAGCCCCCTACTGTGCGTATGCTTGCTTGATCCACATTGGGGGATGGCCCCTAACGAAGGGAGCGGGTCATGACTACCGGCAGCACTGACAACGACGGCCAGGGAATGATTGTTAATCCCAAGCCCACCGCCGACAACCAGGACTGGGACGGCGACGAAGCAGACCGCGCTGACCGCCTGCGCTTCGAAGAGGAGCAGGCTATGATCCGTGAGCAGTCCGAAGCACGGGCCGCCGCCAAAGCCGCGGCTGAAGCCGCCGCGAAGAAGGCCAGCGCCTAACTTGGTATCAGTCGTTCTGTATCTATAGCAGGCTGTTTCATCAAAAGCGACGTTGATGCGCCGGCTGACTCACGGCAGCCGTTGACTATGGCAGCTGGTGACCCTTGACCCGGACCAGGAGCGATCTGGGTTCCACCCGAACGGTGAGCTTTGTGGCTTCCCCGGAAGTATCGCCGTCGAGCTGGGTGGGCATTGGCTCTGGGCATTTGATCACAACTTTCCCGGAGCGGTACATGGTCATGATCGGCAGGTTCCCCTTGTGCTTGAAAATGATCTTGCCGTACATGGCCAACCAGCCAATGGCGCTGCGCGGGCTCATGACCACCACGTCCAGCATCCCGTCGTCGATCATGGCCTGGGGAATGAAATCGATGCCGCCGGGAACCAGCCCGCAGTTGGCAAACAGGACACTGCGGATATTCCTGACTTGCTCGGCGCTGTCATCCAGGGAAATGGAGACTTTCTTGCGCCGGCCCGGCAAATGCCGCATCCCGGCCTCGGTGTAGGCGAGCCAGCCCACCGCCTTCTTAAGGCCGTCGTTCGTGTCGGCTAGCACCTCCGCATCCATCCCGATGCCTGCAATCACCAGAAAGGCGTGCTCGGACGAGTGGCCGGTCCGCGAGTTCTCGATCCCCATCCTGGCGGTATCGATGTAGCGCTGCCGGCCGAACAGGGCCGTCTGCACGTTCGCATGGAGGTCGTTGACGTCCAGGTCCACGTTCCTGGCCAGGAGGTTTCCCGTTCCCAGCGGGATGAGGCCCATGGCCACATCCGTATGCGCGAGGGATTCAGCCACCACCCGCACAGTGCCGTCCCCGCCGCCCACCAGGACGACGTCGGGCTTGCAGTCCAGCGCTGACTGGACTTGCGAGAATCCGGGATCCTGGATGGTGGTCTCGAAAAACAGCGGCGGCTCCCAGCCTGCCGCGAAGCAGGCACGCTCGATCGCGGCTTTGGCCTCGGAGGACCGGGCCTTGATGGGATTCAGGACCACTGCCACGCGCTGTTGGGCCAGGCCCGATTCGTGGGCGTCCTCGCCCACGGCGCTCCTGACATGCAGGGCCTTGAGCTTGCGCACGCCCCACCAGCTGGACACGGCGAACGCCAGTGCCACCGCACTGAGGAGGTAAAGCAGCAGGTCGCTCATGGTCCTTCAACACTATCCCGGCGGCGGTGCCCGCGTTTCCGGCTCCTGCTGGCCGACTTGCTGCCGCCGGATTGGTTACTCTTGTCTGGTGATCGACGTAAAAGACCTCAGTGAAAACCCGGACAAGTTCCGTGCCAGCCAGCGCGCCCGCGGTGCGGACGAATCAGTGGTGGACGCGATCATCTCCGCAGACTCAGCGCGGCGTGCAGCCCTCATCCGCTTTGAGAACCTCCGGGCCGAGCAGAACGCCTTTGGCAAGAAAGTGGCCCAGGCCAAGGGAGACGAGAAGAAGGCCCTCCTGGCCGAGGTCAAGGAACTGGCCAACACTGTCAAAGCTGCGTCGGCGGAGGCTGACGCTGCGCAGGTTAAGCAGGACGAACTGTTGCGTGCCATCCCCAACGTCATCGAGGACGGCGTTCCGGAAGGCGGCGAGGATGACTACGTTGTGCTCAAGACCGTCGGAACGCCCCGCGAATTCCCCGACTTCGAACCGAAGGACCACCTACAGATCGGTGAGCTGATCGGCGCCATCGATATGGAGCGCGGTGCCAAGGTCTCGGGCTCACGCTTTTATTTCCTCCGCGGTGTGGGGGCCCGGCTGGAGATGGCACTGCTGCAGATGGCCATGGACCAGGCCATCGAGGCAGGCTTTATCCCGATGATCACGCCCACGCTGGTGCGCCCGGAAACCATGCAGGGCACGGGCTTTGACGTCAAGCACGACGCCGAGATCTACCGGCTCGCCGAGGACGACCTTTACCTCGTGGGAACCTCCGAGGTGGCCCTGGCTGGCTACCACGCAGATGAGATCCTGGACCTGTCGGCCGGCCCCATCCGGTTCGCAGGGCAGAGCTCCTGCTACCGCCGCGAAGCCGGATCCCACGGGAAGGACACCCGCGGCATCATCCGGGTCCACCAGTTCAACAAGGTGGAAATGTTCATCTACACCACCGTTGAAGAAGCCGCTGCGGAGCACCAGCGCCTCCTGGCCTGGGAGGAAGAGATGCTTGCCAAGTGCGAGATTCCCTACCGCGTGATCGACACCGCTGCCGGTGACCTGGGCATGTCCGCAGCCCGTAAATTCGACTGCGAAGCCTGGGTCCCCACACAAGGCGCCTACCGCGAGCTGACCTCCACCTCCAACTGCACCACGTTCCAGGCGCGCCGCCTGAACATCCGGGAGCGTGTGGTGAACGACGAAGGCGTAGCCAAGGGCACCCGGGCCGTCGCCACCCTGAACGGCACCCTGGCCACAACCCGGTGGATCGTTGCCATCCTGGAGCACCACCAGAACGCCGACGGCTCCGTCAACGTCCCCGCAGCCCTGCAGAAGTACCTGGGCGGCCTGGAAGTCCTCCCGGTCCTGTAGTTTCCCGCACGAATCCTGCCCTGGTTCGCGGATCCGAACCTTCATGGCTCGGATCCGCGAACAAGCCCAGGACAAACCGAATCGGCCGCCCAGGTTAACACTCACACCGGGGATAACCCTGTGAGTATTTACCGCGATTTCATCTGACCTGTGGCGTGCATCCTAGCGAGCGCGGCGGCGGTCTGCTCTACTAGATGGATGACGACACTGACTGAAACCTCAGTCGCCGGCAACGATGACCGGCGAGAGAACAAAAACACAAAAACATCCAACGCGCTCATGATCGCCCTGGACGTTGACGGGACACTCGTAGACCACGACGGCCACATGTCCGCAGGCGTCCGTGAGGCCGCACAGGCTGTGGTGGGCGCAGGGCACGAGGTCATGATTGCCACGGGCCGTTCACTGAATGCGGCCCTGCCCATCATTGAGCAGATCGGCATCGACCGCGGCTACGCAGTTTGCTGCAACGGCGGCGTGACTCTCCGCCTCGATCCGGCGCTGCCAGATGGCTACAAGGTCATTCACAAGGCAACCTTCGATCCCGCCCCGGCCCTGCGTGCGCTGCGCGAACAGCTGCCATCCGCCAAGTACGCCCTGGAGGACGAGGACGGCAACTTCCTCTCCACCGAGCGGTTCCAGGACCCAAGTTTCGGCGTAGAGGCCGTCGGCGTGGACTTCCACACGATGCTGGAATCCACGGCCGTCCGCGTGGTGGTGTTCAGCACGGAGAACACGCCCGAAGAATTCAACCAGGCCATCAAGCACGTCGGGCTGGCGGGAGTCACCTACTCGGTGGGATGGACCGCCTGGCTTGATATCGCTGCCGCCGGCGTGACAAAAGCCAGCGCCCTGGAGCGACTTCGAAGCCGCCTGAACATTGAATCCCACCGGACCGTAGCCATCGGCGACGGCCGGAACGATATCGAGATGCTTGCCTGGGCCGGCCGAGGCGTGGCCATGGGCCAGGCGCCCGAGGAAGTCATCGCCGCAGCGGACGAAGTCACGCACTCGGTGTTCGACGACGGCGCCGCCCACGTCCTCCGCAGCCTGATCTAGCGCCAAAGACCGGATCCGGACCAGGGAAGCCGTGCTCTACGAGGAGTCCCCGGCGCCGGCCGCGCTTCGGCCCTTCGTCACCGGCTTCTGGCTGATCCGTGCCCGGCCGGTGGCGCGTTACGAGAAAATCCTCCCGGGCCCGTCGGCACACCTGGTCCTGAACCTTTCGGACCCTTACCGGCTGATCGATCCCGACCGGCCGGCAGGCGAGGCAGCCGGAGCCGAAGTCTCCACCGGCTTCTACTCGGGACTGCAGCGCGGATTCCTCATCAGCGAGAATCCACCGCAGCTGTTCAACGTCGGGGCCGTCCTTTCGCCTTTCGGCGTGGCCGCGTTCACGGAGCAGCCACCAGCCACCCTCAACAGCCGGGTGACAGATGCAGACACGATCTTTCCTGGGTTCAGTGCACTGCGCAGCCGGCTCCTCAGCACGGAAGGCCCGACGCCGGACCGCGCCTTCGCGGCGCTCGAATCCTTTCTCACGGCCAGGCTCCGCCCTGGTTACCGGCAGGACCAAAGGTCCGCAGCCGCCGTCGGGCTTCTTGCCGAAGAGGATATTCCGGTGGCGGAACTCTCCAAGCGGCTTGGGATGAGCGACTCCACCCTGGAGCGCATCATCATGCGTGACTGCGGCATCACAGCGAAGGGGTTCTCAGACGTCTGCCGCTTCCACCGCTTTGTCACCGCGGCAGCGGGGTTGCCGCCGGGGGCTGCGGCCGGGAAGGATCTCCTGGCACTCGCCGATTACTACGACCAGCCGCACCTGGTCCGGGCCTTCCGGCGGTTTGCCGGCTTCACGCCGTCGGAATACCTGGCGATTGTCCGGCAGCACGGCGCCGAGTATGCCACCTTCGTGCCGGTGGAGGACGTCCCGGCCGTTCGTTCCGGGACCGTACGCAGCTAAATCTGAACGCCCCCTGGCTGCGCTGCCTGTGATTTGTGGTGCCTGTGATTGCGGGTTTTGTACAAGACCACGGCCGCCGGGGCCGCTAGCCTCAGGGCATCACGTTCTGAAAGGCGGACCCGATGGATCTGGAGATCAACTGGCTGGCGGTGCTGCTCGCTGCTCTGGCCAGTTTTGTGGTGGGCGGGCTGTGGTACTCGCTCTTGTTTGCCAAGCCGTGGCAGCGGGAGGCAGGCGTCACCGATGAGCAGCTAAGGCATGGAACAGCCAGGGTTTTCGCCGGTTCCTTCCTGCTCGCCCTGGTCATGGCCGTTGCGCTCGCAGCGTTCATCGGCAACGGCGGGGCAGGTTTTGGAACCCTGGCGGGACTGGCTGCGGGCGTCGCCTGGGTGGCTGCAGCGCTTGGCGTGAACTACCTGTTCGAGCGGCGCAGCCTTGTCCTCTTTGCGATTAATGCCAGCTACAACGTGGTGGCGTTTACGGCCATGGGAGCCATCATCGGCGCCTTGCAATAGGTATCAATGCAATAGGAGTCAGCGCACCTCGAGGATCAGCGCCAGCAGACGGGCCGCGGCGGGGCGGGCAGCATGTTCCTCGTTCCACTGCGCCCTGGCCACAGCCTTGCTGACAGCCTGGGTGGTGATCCCCAATTCCTGGGCGACAGCCTTCTGCTGGCCCCGGACACCGGGGGTCATGAGGTCCAGGACGCGCCATTCAGCGCCGGACCTGCCGCGGACAATGTGGCCCAATAACCGGAGCACGGATTCAGCCTCGCGGGCCAGATCGGACAGCGGGCCTTCCACAGCCACCGGGATACGGTCCTTGCCGTTTCGGAGGCGGTCCACGGCACGGCGCGCGTAGATCAGGCTGTGCCCCGAGGCGTCCCTGATCAGGTTGGGCAGCGGTTCATTGACAGGCCCTGCACCAATTCCCACGTACCAGGTGCCGCAGCGCAGGGCGATCAGTGCAGCCTCCACCGCCTGGTGCGGGCAGTCCACGATGCCCTGCACCTCGTCCTCCACGGACCGGTCAAAGTCGAGGCGCGCCGGAATGTGCCGCAGTTCCCTGAGTAACTGCGGCACCCGGTCACCATCGCGCCGGCTGTCCGTTTGATTGATGGTCAGCGTGAACATTCTGGGTACACCCTACCCGGTGATTCCCATCACGGAAGTGCCCCGGATTCAGGCCTGGTCAAGCCTGACGGCCGAGTTGATCTGAACCGGCGGCAATGCCTTGGGCACCGCAGACCCGGCCGTTAGCAGGCCTGATTCCGCCATGGCGTGCTGGATCTCCGCAACCAGCCTGTCCGGGATGCGCGACATGCTGAACGTGAAGAATCCCTGCCCAGGTGCCTCGGGGCCAGCCGTCTGGCCGGTACTTCCTGCCGTCCCGATAACCGAGGGTATGCCGCGGAACATCACCGCAAACCGTCCGCTTACCCCCAGCCGAACTTTGCTCTTCTTATCCAGGGTTTTGAGCAGGCCATCCGCCTCCACGCCGGCCGGGGCCTGGACGGTCCGCAGCGATGTTGGGTCGATGTCATGCCAGAAGATGGCGTGGGCAGTCTGCTTCTGGGCGTACCCGTACAAGAGCCCGCGGTCGAACACCAGCACGCGCCGGAAGCTCCAGAACAAGGTCATGGACCACAGGACCAGCCCGGTGAGGACGCTCGAAGTCACAAAAAGCGGGACATCGGAGAAAAGGCCAGGGGCTCGCTGCGATGAGGAGTTGCCGGTGAACTCGGCGATGGTGCCGTAAATGAATCCGACCGCCACAAGGACGGGCAGCCACTTCCAGGCGATATGCCAGGAAAGTTCGCTGTGCCGCAGCCGGCCCAGCCTGTCTCCATAGAGCCGCTCGGCCCGGCGGACCAGCCAGGTTCTCCCTGCGTCAGCCACGCGGGCCTCTTTGTTGGTAGGGGCCAGGCTGGTTGAGGCCTTGTTCGTGAGGGCCGGGTTGGTTGAGCTCGTAAAGGCCCGGAAGCTGGGAGTGCCTGGCCGCAGCTTCCTCGGCTGCGGCCCGGGCCACGTCCGGGCGGATGGGTGGTGGCGGTACGGGAAATCGCCGGTCAATCGTCAGGTGGCGGGCTCTGGGACTGTCCCCGGAGGGGCTCGAGCCTCCGGCGGCTGCAAGGAGTATGAGCAGGATGACAATGGGAAAGAGCACCATCCTGGAAAACATGACCCATCCTGCTCGCCAAAATCCCGGGCGTTCACCGCCGCCCATCCGCACCAGGACCGTAGTTGTAGCCAGCGACCCGAGGGAAAGTCCGCGGGCGCAGCAGAACCCGTACAACCAGGGCGCCGCCATCCAGACAATGATGGCTGCGGCCGCCGTCCGGCCTGCTGTCCCCGTCACGGACGTTGCGGCAGTGGCAGACGCCACCGCCGCCATGATGGCGATGAGGCCAAAGTCCACGGCCCAGGCGCCGAACACCTGCCAACCGGTCGCTTCCACCACCGGACGGCCGTTCCTCAAGTATTTTGTCCGTTTGCATGCACTGTGGATGAGTGCAGGATCTGCGTCGGCTCCCGTTTCTGCCACCCCTTGGGCCTTCATCACGGTGTCCCCCTTCCTGCCCCCGAATCAACCCTAAGAACTTACCCGTTCCCGAACCCTGCCGCGATGGGCAGTCCAGCCCACCGGCGGCAGTCGAGCCACCGGAGCCGGCCGCCCAAAACTGCCAGGGATCAGGCCCGAAGGTTGCCAGTCCGGCCGTCATCTGTTGCGATGGAGGATCGGCTGCCTGGGCTATACACCCAGGGAGCAGGCACGACGTGAGGATAGTTATGGCCAGCAGCACCGGACAGGACGAACTGGAGCACGTAGACCGCTGGTGGCGGGCGGCCAACTACCTTTCGGTGGGCCAGATCTACCTGCGCTCCAACCCCTTGCTGCGGGAACGGCTCACGGCAGAGGACACCAAATCTCGCCTGCTGGGCCACTGGGGCACCACTCCGGGCCTGAACTTCGTGTACGCCCACCTGAACCGGGTCATACGCAGGGATTCCCAGGAGATGCTCTTTGTTGCCGGACCCGGGCATGGCGGGCCAGCTGTGGTCGCAAACGCGTGGCTGGAAGGCACTTATTCAGAGATCTACGGCCACGTGGGCAATGACGAGGCCGGGATGGCTGAACTCTTCCGCCAGTTCTCCTACCCGGGAGGCATCCCCAGCCACGCTGCGCCGGAAAGCCCCGGATCCATCAGCGAAGGCGGCGAGCTGGGTTATGCGCTGGCCCATGCGTACGGCTCGGTGTTCGACAACCCCCAGCTGATCACCGCCGTCGTGATTGGCGACGGCGAGGCCGAAACCGGTCCGCTGGCAGCGAGCTGGCATTCGCACAACTTTTTGGACCCGGCGGCGGATGGTGCCGTACTGCCCATCCTGCATCTGAACGGGTACAAGATCGCCAATCCCACCATCCTCGCCCGGATGCCCGAAGAACAGCTGGAACAGCTGCTGCGGGGCTACGGCCACGAGCCCTACTTCGTCACGGTGGACCACCCGGACGCCACGGAGAAGGCGCACCGGGACTTCGCCGCGGCGCTGGACCAGTGCCTGGCGGACATCCGCGCCGTCCAGGACGTGCACCGGGCGCCGGACAATTTGGACGCAGCCAAGCAGTACGCAGCCAAGCAGTACGCGGCCAACCAGGACCCGGGGGAGGACGGCGCGCCGCGGTGGCCCATGATCGTCCTGCGCTCGCCAAAGGGCTGGACGGGGCCGCGCACCGTGGACGGGGTGCAGGTTGAGGGCACGTGGCGCAGCCACCAGGTCCCGCTGTCCGAAATCCGCACCAATCCGGCCCACCTGGACCAGTTGGGGGAGTGGCTGCAGTCCTACCGTCCGGAAGAACTGTTCGACGGCGACGGCCGGCTCCGGCCCGACATCGCGGAAGGCGCGCCCACCGGAGATTTCCGGATGAGTGCCACGCCGCATGCGAACGGCGGGCTCCTCCGCAGGGCCTTGACGCTCCCGCCCTACCGGGACCACGCCGTCGAGGTTGCCCGGCCGGGGACGGAACGGGTCAGCCCCATGATTACGCTGGGTTCGTGGATGCGTGATGTCATCTCGCTGAATATGGAGAACTTCCGGCTCTTCGGCCCTGACGAGACGGCGTCCAACCGGCTGCAGAACGTCTACGAAGTGACGGACAAGGTGTGGCAGTACCGGATTGACGACGTCGACGAGCACCTTGCACGGTCCGGCCGGGTGATGGAGGTGCTCAGCGAGCACCTGTGCCAGGGGTGGCTGGAGGGCTACCTCCTGACCGGCCGGCACGGAGTCTTCAGCTGCTACGAGGCGTTCATCCACATCGTGGACTCTATGTTCAACCAGCACGCCAAGTGGCTGAAGGTGCACCGCAAACTGCCGTGGCGGCAGCCCGTTGCATCCCTGAACTACCTGCTTTCGTCGCATGTCTGGCAGCAGGACCACAACGGGTTCTCGCACCAGGACCCGGGCTTCATTGACCACGCGGTGAACAAAAAGGCCGAGGTCATCCGGGTGTACCTGCCGCCGGACGTGAACACCCTGCTGTCCGTTATGGAGCACTGCCTGGCTTCAACGGACTACGTGAATATTGTGGTCAGCGGCAAGCAGCCCTCTCCCGCTTGGCTGGGGCCTGCGGACGCTGCCAATCACTGCCGCCGCGGGCTGGGGATCTGGACGTTCGCCGGGTCCGAGATCCCAGGCGAGGAGCCCGACGTCGTCCTTGCCTGCGCGGGGGACGTGCCCACCGTGGAGACCGTGGCCGCTGCGGAGCTTCTCAAGGAAGGTGCGCCGGGGCTGAAAGTCCGGGTAGTCAACGTGGTGGACCTGATGCGGCTGCAGGACTCCAGCGAGCACCCGCATGGCCTCCCGGCACGCGACTTCGACGGAATTTTCACCGCAGACAAACCGATCATCTTCGCCTACCACGGCTACCCTGCGCTGATCCACCGGCTGGCCTACCGCCGCACCAACCAGGACGGCCTGCATGTGCGCGGCTATAAGGAGGAGGGCACCACCACCACGCCGTTTGATATGGCCATGCTGAATGGGATAGACCGGTTCCAGCTGGCCATCGACGCGATCGACCGCGTCCCGGGGTTGGCCGAGAAGCACTCACTGCTGCGGCAGGACCTCCAGGACCGGCGGATGCGGGCCTTTGAACATACAAGGACCCACGGCGAGGACCCTGAGGAGATCCGCAACTGGTCGCTAGGCACCTGACCCCTCCCCTCCGAGTTTTTGTCCATTTGTGGCGACTTCCACCCCTCTCAGCTCGCCGCAACTGGACAAAAATTCGTCAGTCACACAGATCGGCGGGCTGGCCTGACGGCAGATGGATCCAGCCCTCTGTCAGTGCTGCCGCGGCATGGGTTCCTGGCGGCCCGAGGGTCTGCTTCTGGATGACGGCGCGTGCGGTCAAAGAGGCGATCACTGCGTCAAAGAGGTCGTCGGACGCGGCCAGCCGCCCTTCGTGTCCTGCCAGGTCCAGCCAAGGCGCGGCAGCCTGCAGCTGATCCAGGATCACGCCAAGCCGTTCTGCCTCCGGCGCGCCCCGGCCCTTGTAGCCGCGGGCCAAGAGGCCCCAAACCTTCAGGGATGCAGCAGGATAGACCTCCGCCAGGCGGCCGGACCCGTCCCGCGCCTGGGGCCCGTACTCAGCGGCGATCCTCGCCTGGATCACGGCGCACCTCATGGCCGGATGGGCGAGCCGGTCGGCAGAGACGCTGAGCGGAATCAGCCCGGTGTGTCCCGTAACGAAGCGGTCCGTGTCCCGGTAGGCCAGCAGCCGCCGTCCCTCGATGCCATCGTGGTCAAGGACGGGACCGGCGTCGAAATTCAGGTGTCCTGCGAGGAACGGCAGGAAAGCGTCCGGCCAGCCAACCGGGCAGTCGATGCCGGTCATGGAGCTGCTCCCGAAGAGATCCACTATCTCCCGGTCATCCACACCCAGGGCAAGGTGCTCCAGGCGGGCAGAACCGGCGGTCCATACCAGGACCGCCACCCCCGTCTTCCTAGCCGCCGCCGCAAGATCGACGCCCAGTGTCTTCATACCGCCGGCACTCTTCGGTGCAACGGGCCGTTGCATGGGCCACTGCTGCTGGCTTTCAGAGAGGACATGTAGTTGACTTTACGCCCGGCTGATCCGTGCCAGCTTGGGGTACGGGCCTGATTTCGGGGACGGGATGCTGGACGCTCCGTGACACGCGGAAGGAGTTCTGAAACGCTGGTCGGCGGAGGACCGATCGGCGGTCCGACGCCCGGAGGGAACCGTACGCATGCCATGGCTTGATGTGCTCGGCAACGACATCCATTACACCGACGCGAGCCACGGCCAGCCCGTGGTCCTGCTGCATGGCCACGCGTCCGCAGCGGCGTGCTGGGAACCGATCAGTGCGGAACTGGAGCGGGACTTCCGGGTACTGGCCTACGACACCTACGACCACGGCTGGTCCTCGAACTCGCCGCGGCAGGGACCGCTGGTTGACCGGGCGGCTGAGCTTGAGCACTTCATCGGTTCACTCGCCCTGAAGAGCCCGATTATCGTGGGGCAGTCCATGGGTGGCATGACCACCCTGCGCTGGGCGGTCCGCCATCCGGGGGAAGCGGCGGCCCTGGTCATCTGCGGCATGGGCTGGCCGCTGGTGGTGCCGCCGCCCGGGCAACCCGGCCAGGCGGAAAAGTTTGAGGTGTTCAGCTCGCTCGACGCCGACGAGCGGATCTGGCTCGGTGTGGGGAACTCCTTCACGGAGGAGTGGATCGCTGCCAACCCGCTCGACTACGCCCGCTACATCCGGTTCCGGTCCACGGCAGCCGCGATCGAAGCGGCGCGTCATCCGCGCAGCCTGGAGGCAAGCCAGGGAGAGTTCCTCAGCGCCGCTGCCGGGGACGTTGACGCATTCCAGCGCGGACTGGAATCGATCACCAGCCCCCTGCTGGTCATCATTGGCGACGCCGAAAGGCCGCGCATCCGCCGCGGCGCCGAACACGTCGCCGCCACGGTTCCCGGCAGCCGCCTCCTCGTCGTGGAGAACGCTGGCCACAACGCCTACTTCCAGCGGCAGGACCTTCTGGTGGAGGCGATCCGAAACGCGGCCGCCGGCACCTGATATCTGCCTGAGTTTTTGTCCATTTGTGGCGACTTTGAGCGTCTGAAGTCGCCACAAATGGACAAAAATTCCATCTATGCCGACCGGTAGTGGAGTGCGCCGGGGATGCCGCCTGATTCGCCCAGGTCTTCCCCACGGGCAAAAGTGGCCCACAGGCTGCGCAGTTCCCGCCCGACGGCGTCGACCTCCTCCCAGGTGGAGCCGGAAAGCAGGCCGGCAGCTGCCCATGTCCCCTGATTGCCGAACAGCAGCGGCAGGTCAACAGTATGAGCGGCCCGAAAGTAATTCCCCGGAGCGCCCCAGGAGATCACATAGCTGTGGGCCTTGCCGCGGGCGCGCGCGTGACGCCGGGCGAACTTCCGCGCCGCCCGGCCGTACACGGCCTCCGTCACTGCCCAATTGATGGCTACGACGGCGGCCCCGCCGATGCCGGGGACATTGCCGAGCCTGCGCACCACGGGATTGCGGGGAAGGAAAAGCCGCGCTTCGTCCGCCGTATGCCCGATCAGCACCTCGATATGCGGGGCCGTGGCATCCCAGGCTGCCTCAATGTCGGCTTCCGGCGGCAGCGGGGCGTGCCCGTACTGGGTTCCGAACGGCATGGCTGCCATCAGGCCGTACTTCCGTGCCACCTGCGAGACGCGGTCCTCGACAGCCACCACGTCCATAGCGGGCGTCTCCTCCGTAACGGCTTCGGCCGCGATGCCCATCGCATGATTCATCTTTTCGCGCCCACGGGAGATGCCCAGGGGTGCACTCTGGATAATGGCGCGCTGGAAAAGGGAAGGCGCTTCCGGTGATGCCATCAGGTGGGCAATCGCGTCCCCGCCGGCAGACTGACCGAACGCCGTCACCCTTCCCGGGTCACCGCCGAACGCTGCGATATTGCGCTGCACCCAACGGAACGCCTCAAGCTGGTCGAGCAGTCCCAGGTTGGCGGGCCTGCCTGAATGCGTAGCCAGAAAGCCAAACAGCCCCAGCCGGTAGCTCACGGCAACGACAATCACGCGGTTCTCGGCGACCAGCACGGCGGGGTCGAAGATGGCCAGGTCCCCTGATCCGGTGGTGTAGGAACCTCCGTGGATCCAGACCATGACCGGCAGCCGTTCGCCTGCACCAATGTCGGCCGGCATGGTGATGGAGAGGTTCTGGCAGTCTTCGCTGCCCGGGAGTTCGCCGTACCGCGTGCCCAGGATGTCATCGAGGAAAGGCACAGGGCCCTGCGGGCAGGCGGGTGCGGGGGAGGTGGCCGCAAATATCCCGGACCGGTCCGGCACAGGAATCGGGGGCTGGAAGCGGCCCGCCGTGGCGTACGGGATTCCCGTTGCGCGCACAACATCGCCGTCCCGCCAGCCGGTGACCGGACCGCAGGGAGGATCAAAAGAAAGCTCCGAATTCACAGGACAACAATTCCACAAATTCAGGCGGAGTTTTTGTCCAGATGCGGCGACCTCAGACGAGCGAAGTCGCTACAAATGGACAAAAACTCCAAGAGGAGGCGACGACGGCGGGTGCCCGGCTCTCGCGAACCGGGCACCCGCCGTCGGACTGCTCAGCGGTGGTGGGCCCACGCCGTCAGGGTTCCCTGACCGAGCGAAGCGAGGTGAGGGGGACGGTGGGGATTAGTGAGCGGCCGGAACGTAACGCTTGATGGAGGCTTCCAGCTCGGCTTCGGCGGCGGCGCGGTCGCCCCAGCCCTCGGCCTTGACCCACTTGCCCGGCTCCAGGTCCTTGTAACGTGTGAAGAAGTGCTCGATTTCCTTGATCAGGAATTCGCTGACGTCGCTGACTTCCTGGATGTGGTCAAAGCGGGCGTCAACCGGGACGCACAGGACCTTGGCGTCTCCGCCGCCGTCGTCGGTCATGTTGAAGACGCCGATGGGGCGGGATTCAACGATGACGCCCGGGAGCAGATCGAAGTCCTGCAGGAGCACCAGTGCATCCAGCGGGTCGCCGTCTTCGCCCAGGGTGTTCTCAAAGAAACCGTAGTGCGTGGGGTACTGCATGGAGGTGAAGAGGACGCGGTCCAGGCGGACCCGGCCGGTCTCGTGGTCGACTTCGTACTTGACGCGGGATCCCTTGGGGATCTCGATGGTGACGTCGTGCTTCATGGAATGCTCCTCGGCAATTGCAGGGGGTTCGCGGCACAGATGACGAGCAGCCAAAAGGAGTGTCGGTGCCGCCGACTACTATTGAGGATATAGCGAGAGGCCCGGGTTTCAGGAACTGGCGGGGAAATTTCAGGACTTGAGGACCAGCACCAACATGAAGGAAACATTGCGTCCCGCAGGGTTCAGGGCGGCGTTCCAGGGCGGCTTTCAGGCCACACCAAGGCGCATAGCAACGGGTGTGGCCGCCTGTCTCCGCCACACGTGGCCGGTTGGTCTGCTCCTGGCGCTGATGGTGGCGCTGGCCGTGCCCGCTGCCCTGGTGGTTGCCCCCGGCTTTATCGGACCGGAACCCCCCGCGGCGCCCCCGGCTGCTCCCGCCTGGCAGCAGGCTCCTGCAACGCTTTCGGCCCGGCAGGGCCTGTCCCCGCTGAACGAAACCGCGCCGGTGCCAGTGCCGTCGGCCGTCGCCGCGCAGCTGGAGCCACTGTTGAAGGCCGACGGCGGCGGCACCTTTACCGGCCTGGTCCAGGATGCGCTGACCGGCCAGGTCCTTTTCGACCGCGGCGGTTCCGACAACCGGATCCCCGCCTCCAACATGAAGCTGCTCACCGCCGTCGCTGCCCTGCGGGCTATGGGGCCTGAACACCGGTTCAGCACCACCGTCGAGGCAGGTCCTTCGGCAGGCCAGGTGGTGCTCAGGGGCGGCGGCGATGTCCTCCTGGGAGCCGGCCAGTCGGACCCGGACCAGGTGATGGGCCGTGCAGGGCTCGCCTCGCTGGCGGCATCAACAGTGGCTGCGCTTCAGGAGAACGGAACCACGGGGGAGCTGACGGTCCTGGTGGACGATTCCCTCTTCAACGGTCCGGCGCTGAACCCGGCATGGGAAAAGGGTGATGTGGAGGCCGGCGAGCTGGCCCCGCTTTACCCGCTGGCCATGAATTCGGCCCGCTTCAGCGCCGGCGTGACCACAGGTCCGCGCCCCCAGGATTCCGCGCTCACTACGGCTGAGGCGTTCGCCGGGCAGCTTAAAGCGGCAGGTGCCGCTGCGGGGATAACTGTGTTCGACGGCGTCCAACGCGTCACTTCTTCGGCGCCGCCAGGGCAGGCTGAAGTCCTGGCGGAAGAGCAGTCCGCCACAGTAAGCCAGCAGGTGGACCTGATGCTGCAGACCTCGGACAACTACCTCGCGGAAATATTGGGCAGGATGTCCGCCGTGGCAGCCGGGCAGCCAGGCAGTCACGACGCCGCCACTGCTGCGGTCCGCACCCAGCTCGGGGAATTGGGTATCCCCACGGACCCCATGAGGCTGGCCGACGTATGCGGGCTGGCGCTGGGCAACCAGGTCTCCGCCCGCCAGTTCGCCGAGGTGGTGCGGGCCATCACCTCCGGCACGGACACGAGGCTGCGCGCGGCGCTGGCCGGCTTCCCCGTGGCCGGCCTGACAGGAACGCTTGACGCCCGTTACGGAGATGATTCCACTGCGCGCGGAGCCGGGCTGGTGCGGGCCAAAACGGGAACGCTGAACTCGGTGATCGCACTCAGCGGCTACGTAGTGGACGCTGACGGCCGGCTGCTGGTCTTCTCCTTTATTGGCAACGGGCTCACCCCCGGCGCCGCCGGCAATAAGGAAGCGCTGGACCGCGCAGCCACAGCGCTTGCGGCCTGCGGCTGCCGTTAGGACCCGGTTTTCCGCTGCAGCAGCGCCGCGGGGGTGCGGTGCTCCCGGGCGTGAGCGGTGAAGGGATAGGATGTGCACAGCCGAGAGGAAATGGGGGAGCAGTGGAACCGATCGTGGTTGAAGGCGGCAAGGGCACCGTTGCCCTGGGAGCCGATGATGTTATCCACCTTGTCTGGAATCAAAGCACCAAAATCGAAGCTGTGGATGCCCAGGCCGCCATGGCGGCAGTCAATCAGGCCGGTAACGGGTCCGAATATCCCATGCTGGTGGACATGGCCACCACCGAGTCCGTGAGCCGCCAGGCCCGTGGCGTTTTCTCCATCCCGTGTGCGGCCAACCGCATTGCCCTGCTGGGATCAAGCCCTGTTGACCGGGTTCTGGCCAACTTCTTTCTCAGCATGCATGTTCCGCCCTGCCCCACCCGTTTCTTCACGTCCAGGCCCGAAGCCATGGCCTGGCTGCTCGAGGGGTCTCCGTCACGTAGCTGAACTGGGAATGTAAGCCGGGAATCCCGGCTGCCCGCGCTCGCCCGTCAGCGAACTTAAGGCCGATCCGGCCCCGGCTGTGATCTGATGGGAAGTATGGAGTCCACTGCACGTGATTCGTCACCGGCGTCATCCACCCCGGCCCAGGCCCTGATCAACTGGGATCTCGCAGCGTCCACCGCTGCCCGGCTTGCTTCCGCCGGCCCGGTGCTTAACTCGGCGGAAATTGGTGATGCCGTGGACAGCCTCCGGCACCTCGCGGACGCCTCCGTTCCGCACGTACACGAGATCACGGGCCTGGAAGCTGCCCGGGACCTCCGCGATTCATCGGTCCTGGTGGTGGACCGCGCCAACTGGGCCAAAGCCAACACCCAGAGCTTCGCAGTGATGCTCAAACCGGCCATGGAAAAGATGCTGGAAAGCCGCCGCGGCTCCATCAGCCCGGCGGCGGCCAGCGTCAGCGGCGCCATCACCGGCAGCCAACTGGGAGCAGTCCTGGCTTTCCTTTCCAGCAAGGTCCTGGGCCAGTACGATCCCTTCGCGGCGCTGGCTGAGGGGTCCAACGCTCCCGCCGGCGGCCGGCTGCTGCTGGTTGTCCCCAACATCGTCTCCGTGGAGCGCGAGCTCAATGTCACGCCGGAGGATTTCCGGCTCTGGGTCTGCCTCCATGAACAGACTCACCGGGTGCAGTTCGCGGCCGCGCCCTGGCTCCGGCACCACATGCTGCAGGAAATCGACAACCTCAGCGGCCACCTGCTCGGCAACGTGGACTCCCTGATGGAGCGCGCCTCCGCCGCCGCACGCTCACTGAAGGACCGGACGGCTGCCGGCAACGCCCCGGGCCGCGGCGCCATCCTGGACCTGCTGCAGAATCCGGAGGAAAAGGCATCGCTGTCGCACCTGACGGCAGTGATGAGCCTGCTGGAAGGCCACGCCAATGTGGTGATGGATGCAGTTGATGCCAGCATTGTGCCGTCCGTGAAGACCATCCGGCAGCGCTTTAATGACCGTGGCAAGGACCGCGGTGTCATCGAGAAGTTCATCCGTAACCTGCTGGGCCTGGATGCCAAGATGCGTCAATATTCCGACGGCGCCAAGTTTGTCCGCGCGGTGGTGGAAGTTGCAGGGATGGAGGGCTTCAACAGGGTCTGGGAATCCGCTGACCATCTCCCCACCGAGCCCGAAATCCATGACGCCAAGCTGTGGCTTGACCGGATGGGCCTCTAATTGCCCCAGCTTCCTGTTGGCCCACGCAGTGGCCCACCGATCGGACGACGCCGGCCCGGCAGGCTTGCTCCCGTCGTGGGCAAGGCACGCACCATGGTCCGGGACGCCCTGGAGCAGGCCGGCTACCCGCGCCACGTTCTGGTGGCCTGCAGCGGTGGCCCGGATTCCCTGGCGCTGGCGTCGGTGGCTGCCTACTTTGCCCGCCGCGGCCACGTTGACGGGCACCCCCTGACGGTCGGGGCGGTGGTGGTGGACCACCAGCTGCAGCATGGCTCGGCGCAGGTGGCCGCGGAGGCCGCGGACGTTTTGAAGGAGCTGGGCCTGTCCCCGGTGGAAGTCCGGACCGTCAATGTGGCCAGCGCCGGAATGGGGCCGGAGGCGGCCGCCAGGGCTGCCCGCCATGCCGCGTTGGAGGATGCCGCAGCTGAGCAGGGCGCCGCGGCCATCCTGCTCGGGCATACCCTGGATGACCAGGCCGAGCAGGTCCTGCTGGGCCTGGCCCGCGGCTCCGGCACCAGGTCATTGGCGGGTATGAGGCCTGCCCGCGGGATCCTGCTCCGGCCTTTCCTGGGGCTCCGGCGTGCGGATACCCTCCAGATCTGTGAGGTTGAGGAACTGCAGCCCTGGCACGATCCCAGCAATGCGGATCCGGCTTTTGCCCGTTCCCGGACCCGGGTGGAAGTCCTGCCCCTCCTGGAGGAAAAGCTGGGGCCGGGCGTCGCCGAGTCGCTGGCGCGGACAGCCTCCATCCTCCAGTTGGACGCCGATTATCTTGAAGACGTGGCGGAACGCACTTTTTCGGAACTGGTGGTGCGTTCCGGTACGGAACTGAGCCTTCCGGAGGAGGCGCTGGCGGACCTTGCCCCGGCCATCAGGTTCCGGGTTATCGCCAAGGCGGCCGCCGACGTCGGGGGTCAACAACCCAGCTACCAGCGCCTCCTGGCGGCTGAGGGACTCCTCCGCCGGCAGGGCTCCGCGGGTCCGGTGGAGCTCGCCGGCGGGGTGAATGTCTTCCGGCTGTCGCTGGCCGAGTTGGACGCAGCAGGCCGCAGCGCTGAGGCCGGCAGGCAGCCCGACGGCGGTGCTCCCGTTCCCCGCGAAGGGGCCCGCTGTGGGAAGCTAGTATTCCGGCCTCAAAAACCGCCCCAAAAATAGTCGCACCCCGCATCTACACAGGAGCCATTGGTGGATTCAAACGACGTCCAGGCAGACCTCAAGCACGTTCTCTACACCAAGGAACAGATCCAGCAGCGGATCACCGAGCTCGCTGCACAGATTGACAAAGACTACGAGGGCCGCGAAATCCTCATCGTGGGGGTCCTCAAGGGGGCGGTGATGGTCATGGCGGACCTCGCCCGCGCACTCCACAGCCACATCTCCATGGACTGGATGGCTGTTTCCTCCTACGGCTCTGGCACCCAGTCCTCAGGGGTTGTCCGCATCCTCAAGGACCTGGACACCGACCTCATGGGCAAGGACGTCCTGATCGTCGAAGACATCATCGACTCCGGCCTCACGCTGTCCTGGCTGAAGACCAACCTGGAGTCCCGCGGCACCGCGTCGGTGGAAATCTGCACCGCCTTCCGCAAGCCCACCGCCGCCAAGGTGGAGATTGACGTCAAGTACGTTGGCTTCGACATCCCCAACGAATTTGTGGTGGGCTACGGCCTGGACTACGCCGAGAAGTACCGCAACCTGGACTTCGTGGGAACCCTGGCGCCGCACGTTTACGAGTAATCCCGTCTGGCACAGGAGTTCGTTGACCTGACCTCTGGGGGTGCCGGCCCGGCTCCCTCAGAAGAGGGACCGGGCCGGGAGCCAGTGGTCCAGCAAACGTCAGGGAGTCGGGCGTGTCGCAGTATCCGGACTGTACGATGTGATGGTCGATGCAGCTCCGCTGTCCAGCACCTTTGAACGGGTTGTCGATCCGTCAAGAACCACGTGCTGGGACGCCACGTTGCTCACTACATGGTTGGTGGCGATCACGTTGCTGTCTCCTGCTGCGATCAGGATAATCGTCGGCCGGGCACCAACGGGGACCACCTTCTCCGGTGGGACGTCATAGGCAAAAAGGTTGTTCGAAATGAGGTTGTTGTCTCCCACCGTGTGGATGACCCCGTAGAGGTCATCCAGGCCGTTCGAGCGGTTGATGAACGGCGGGAACCCTTCTGTGCCGCGGCGGAAGTGATTTGACGTGATCAGGTTCTCCTTGCAGCCGTTCAGTAGGCGCATGATCCCTGGATAGAAGCCCTGAAACCTGTTCGACGACACAGAGCAGCGGGTGCACCCGGTGAACTCGACGAGGCTCCGGCCCCGGGGAAAGAAGTTATTGCCCGTCACGAGGAGGCCCTCGTGGTTTTCTGCCAGGAGCGTCACTCCGTCCGGGCCCGCGCCCATGAGGTTGTCGCTCACAGTTGTCGCCTGTCCGGCGCCGGTCAGTTCCACACAGTTCCCGCATTCCGCGATCATGTTGTCGTGTACCCGCAGGGCGTCTGCACCCCGCACGATCAGTGCGTGCTCAAGATAGACGAAGCCCATTCCGGTGATGTGGAAGGAATCATTATCGGATGCGACCTCAATGCCCGTCTTGCCGTTGTGGTAGCTGTTCTCGTCCGGAGTGAAGTGGACCCCATCAAGGCAGAAGTCCCGGAAGACGACCCCGGAAAGGCGCGGGCTCCCGGTTCTGCGGACCAAGAAAGCCTGGGGTGCCTCTGGAGACGTGAGGACCCTGATGTGGCTTCCGCCAGGCTGGATGTTGAGCCAGCCCGTGGTGTCGACATTGACATGGATGCTCCGGGAGAAGAACCCATGCCCGAACCCGGCAATGGTCAGGTAGTCCACATCCACGATGACCTGGGTGCGAAGGTCGTAGTCTCCGGGGGGAATGATGATGACAGCGCCGGGCCGGGTGTCAGGTGTGGACTGCCGCCTTTTAACGTCGGTAATGATGTCGTTGATGACGGCACCGATGTCGGACTGTGCCGTAACGTGAGGACTCGCCTTGATCTGCCAGGCGGTCACGTCATACATGTTCGGCGAACTGAAGGCCACCCCCTGCGGACGGTCTGCTGCCTTTGCCGTTTGAGACGTCCCAAGAGTCAGCGCTGCAGCGAGCGTACTCACGGCCCCCGCGCCGACGAGCATGCGGCGGCTCGGACCAGCCATTTCCAGATTCCTGCCAGTGACCACTGATTCTCCTATTGTGTTGGGTTCCGCTGTTCCCGGCTGTTCGCCGAAGATGCTTTCATCGCAGGCACGCTGATGGCAGCGTCATGTTGCCAAAATGTGCCAAATCCGCCAAAATTGCCAAAACGATTTGTCGTCGGCCGAGGCTTACTGTAGGCGCGCCTGCTTCCTGGCGTCAAGAGCGGAAAGTTCATGGGATGTGACGCTTGACACCTCGGCAGAAAAGAGCCTAATCTGTTGCCAAGTCGTTTTGGCAAAACGATTTTTCACCCCACAGACTGTCTCATCATTCCGTTCGAGAGAAAGTGAGTCGACAGCGATGTCCACTCGAAAAACCATCAACAGGTTCGCCACCATCGGCGGCCTCTGCACCGCCGTCGCATTAGCGGCCACCGCCTGCGGCGCCGGGGGCCCGTCGTCGACGGGTAGCGCCGCCAGCACCATCAACGTCCTGGTGGAGGCCGGCGGCCACGCCGAGCTGACTGGCGTTGCCGCACAGTGCAAGAAGGACGCGGGCATAGACGTCAACTTCGTTGAACTGCCCTACGATGGCATGTTCAACAGGCTTTCCAGTGAATTCTCCTCAGGCAACGTCTCCTTCGACGTCGCCGCCCTGGACTCCGTCTGGCTGCCCAGCTTCAAGGACGCCGTCCAGCCCATCGACGAGCTCTTCACCGATGAGGCCAAGAAGGACATCTTCCCGGCCCTGGTCAAGGAAGCAAACGTAGACGGCCACTTCATCGGCATGCCGGCCTGGACCAACGCCGAAATCATCCTTTACCGCAAGGACCTCTTCGAGGACCCGCAGAACAAGTCCGCATTCAAGGCCAAGTACGGCTACGAGCTGGCTGCACCCACTACCTGGGAGCAGTACCAGGAGGTTGCCGAGTTCTTCACCAAGGACGGAATGTACGGCACCGACGTGAAGGGCGGGGTGGAGACCGAATGGCTGGCCCACGTCCTCCAGGCGGGCTCCCCGATGGTCCTTGATGACAAGAACAACGTGGTCATCGACAACGCCGCCCACAAGGAAGCGCTGGACTTCTACACCAGCCTCGCACCGTCCGCCCCGCCAGGGGCTGCACAGGTTGACTGGGCCGCGGCGCAGAACCTGTTCAACCAGGGCAAGACTGCCATGACCCGGTTCTGGGCCCACGCCTACCGCCAGATCCCCAAGGATTCCCCGGTGGCCGGCAAAGTGGGTGCGGCTCCGATGATCGGCGGCAGCGCCGGGGTGGCCGGTGTTCCGGGCCCCTGGTACCTGTCGGTTCCGAAGGCCACGAAGAACACGGACAACGCCAAGAAGTTCATCAAGTGCGCCTACGACCACAACAGCATGGGCATCGAGTCCAGCCTGGGCCTGGCCTCGCGCATCTCCGCCTTCGAGAAGTACCAGGACCAGCCGGGGTATGAAAGCTTCGGCCCGCTGATCGAAACCCTCAACGGGAAGGCCACCGCCACCCGCCCGGCCACCGAAAAGTGGCAGCAGATCGTGGACACCGTCCTGGTGCCGCTCCTGCAGAAGGCTGTGGCCGGCGGGGACTCCGCAACCCTCCTGGCAGACGCCAAGAAGCAGATCCAGGATCTCCTCAAGTAAGTCTCCGTGGCCGGCACGTGACCCTGCGGCACCAGCCAATGTCCGTGCCGGCCGCGGCCCCAACCAACAGAAGAGAAAACCGTGCGCATCTCCGATCGCCGCTTCGCAATGTTCCTGATGGCCCCGGCGGCCTTGTTCCTCGCCATATTCGTGGCCTACCCGCTGTTCCGTCTTGTCACAGACAGCTTCTTCAAGATCTCGCCCATGGCCGGCGGGCCCCGTGATTTCGTGGGCCTGGACAACTACTTCCGGGCCTTCGCCTCTGAAGCCTTTATGGGGGCGGGCTGGCGTACGCTGGCCTACACCCTGGTGGTGGTCACCCTCGAGTTTGCGCTCGGGCTGGGAATGGCCCTGCTGTTTACCATGCTGGGGAAAAATTCCCAGATCTGGCGGACCGTCTTCCTGTATCCGCTGATGATCGCGCCCATCGTGGCCGGCCTGCTGTGGAAGTTCCTGATGATCGACAACTTCGGCCTGATCGGAACACTTCTCCACCAGGCTGGAATCCTGCAGAACCCCAACCAGATCGGCTGGCTGTCCGACCCCAACATCGTCCTGTTCTCGGTGGCGATTCCGGACATCTGGCTCACCACGTCGTTTATGTGCCTGGTGCTGTTCGCCGGCCTGCAGAACATCCCGGGTGACCTCATCGAGGCAGCCAAGCTGGACGGGGCACGCGCCCCCGCACTGCTGTTCCGCATCATCCTTCCCTTGCTCCGGCCCGTTATCGCCGTGGCACTGGTGGTGCGCGGCATCGACGCCGCCCGGGCCTTCGACACCATCCTGATCCAGACCAACGGCGGCCCGCAGTCCGCATCGGAAACCATGAGCCTGCTGATCTACCGCACCATGATCCGCTTCGGCGATCCTGGGCTGGCAAGCGCCATGGGCACCATCTACCTGCTGGCCATGCTCGGCGTCGCCTTCTTTGCGGTCGCCACTATCTGGCGGCCAGGAAAGGACAACTGATGAGCCTCGCAGATCCCCGCCTTAGCGGCACGCCTGCAACGGAAACCACCCCTTCGGATCCGACATCGGCTTCCCGGAAGGGCGCAAGGGCCCAGCCAGACCTCGGAGGAGGCCGGAGGCGCCGTCCCCGCCACCACGCGGAGGGTCTTGAGGCAGGCAAGCGCAACACCAGGACGCTGCTCTGGATCCTCCTCGCGGCGGCCATGATCCTCTACGGCTTCCCGTTCCTCTACCTGCTTTTCACCTCCTTCAAGACGCCGATCGACACCATCGCCGTTCCGCCCAGCATCCTGCCCAGGGAATGGACCCTGGAGAACTACATCAACGCGCTGGGCCGCAACGGGGTCCTGGCTTCCTTCATCAACAGCACCCAGACGGCCATCATCAGCACTGTCCTGTCGCTGGTGCTGGCTGTACCGGCGGCCTACGGCATCACCCGGTACAAGACTCCCAGCGGCCGGGTGTTCATCATGGCGGCACTCGTCACACGGATGGTGCCGCCAGTGGCCATCGGCATCCCGCTTGCTTCCATGATGGCGACGGCGGGACTCGCCGATACCCCCATCGCGCTGTCCATCGCCCACACCACCATCTCGCTGCCCCTGTCCATCTGGCTGATGTCCAGCTTCTTCGAAGCCGTGCCCAAGGACCTGGAGGAAGCAGCCACCGTGGATGGCTGCAGCAGGCTTGGCGCCCTGTGGCGGGTAGTCATTCCGGTAGTCTCCGGCGGCATCGCGGTCACCGCGATCTTCGCCTTTCTGGCCTCCTGGAACGAGTTCCTCTTCGCCCTCCTCATGACGGCAATCCGCTCCCAGACCACCCCCGTGGTCATCGCGAATTTCCAGACCCAGTTCGGCCTCGACTGGGGATCCATGACGGCATTGGCCGCCGTCTACTCGATCCCGGTCATCCTCCTTACGCTTCTCTTGCAGCGCAAGATCGTGGCCGGCATGACGCTGGGTGCCGTCAAGGGCTGAGAAACCACAACACAAAGGGAAGAACCAATGCCAAGCAACAACTCCTACGACGTGACGACGTGGCCCGTCGGCGATCCGTCCGAGGACGTCGGTGAAGTCATCAACAGCATCATCGCCGATATCAAGGAACGGCAGACTGCCACCGATGCGAACAGCGGAGGAAAGCCAGGCGCGGTGATCTACATTCCGCCCGGGGACTATCGCCTTCGTACGCAGGTGGTGATTGACGTCAGCTTCCTTCGAATCGAGGGCTCGGGGCACGGCTTTACGTCCTCGAGCATCCGGTTCAACGTTCCCGAAGACGAATGGCCCGACTTGCACGAGCTGTGGCCCGGAGGGAGCCGCATTCTCGTCGACCTCGCCCTCGATGGAGAAGAAGGCGAAGACGGGCAGGAATCCAAGGGAGCCGCGTTCTACGTTGCGCGAAGCGGGAGCCCGAGGATCAGCTCGGTGGAGTTCTCCAACTTCTGCATCGACGGGTTGCACTTCAGCCCGGATGGCTCAGGGACGCCTCAGGAGAACACCTACGTCAACGGCAAGACAGGCATCTACGTCGCGGACGCCAATGACTCATTCCGCGTGAACGGCATGGGGTTCGTCTACCTTGAGAACGCACTCACCATCTACAAGGCGGATGCTCTTTCCATCCACGACAACTTCATCGCCGAATGCGGAAGCTGCATCGAGCTGCGCGGGTGGGGACAGGCATCAAAGATCACCGACAACCTGGTGGGAGCAGGGCCAAGGGGCCACTCGATCTACGCAGAGAACCATGGCGGGCTCCTGATCACCGCGAACAACGTCTTCCCCCGTGGTGCGAGCAGCGTCCATCTCAAGGGCGTCACGAGGTCAAGCGTCACCAACAACCGTTTGCATGCGTTCTACCCTGGGATGCTGGTTGTCGCGAACAGCTCGGAAATCCTCGTGGCCACCAACCACTTCCTGCGCGACCATGAACCGTGGACGCCCTTCCAGGGAGTGGACAACGGTCTGAACGATCTCTACGGACTGCTGTCGGTCAGCGGCAGCAATAACTCTGTTGTCGCCAACCACTTCTCCCAGATCATCGACTCACAGAGCATTCGTCCGGCAGGTGCTACGCCTGTCATCATCCGGCTGACGGCGGGAGTTGGGAACTTCGTCTCCAACAACCACGTCGTGGCAATGGACGTTCACGCCACCACAAGCGACTCCTGCTTCGAGGCCCAGGTGGACGCCCTGTTGACCACGGCCGCTTCGGACGGCCTCTCCGTTACGGCCGTTATGGTCGATTCCGAATCAACCCGGAACACGATCCTTGATTCCGGAACTGACGCCCAAGTCATCGCAGACAGGGCCGTGAACGCCTTGAGGGCCACACCCACGATCGGTTTCCCAGCATCGAACACGGCAACACCGGCAAGCAGGGAAACGATTACTCGTCTGTAGCCTAAAAAACAGGCGTGACCAGCAATGAACCTAAAGGACGTGGGAGACCGTTGAGCAACAAGAACATTGGCATCAAGGATGTAGCAGTCGCCGCCGGCGTGTCTGTAACCACGGTTTCGCACGTCCTGAACGACGTGTCCTACGCCCGGATCAGTCCGGAAACCCGCAACAAGGTCAGGTCCGCTGCGGAGGAACTTGGATACGGGCCCAACCGCCTGGCCCAGGCCCTGCGCACCCAGCGGACGGGCATGCTGGGGCTGGTGAGCGAGGACATTCACACCACCCCCCACGCGGGCCGGATCATCCTCGGCGCGGACGAGGCTGCCCGCGCCCGCGGCTACAACCTGATGATCATCAACACGTCAGGCTCGGCCAGCGCCGAATCCCGGGAGGCCGACGTCGAGGCTCTCCTGGAGCGCCGTGTGGACGGAATCCTCTACGCCACCATGTACCACCGGAAGGTGCAGGTCCCGGCGAATCTGGGGAACGTGCCCGCCGTCCTGGTGGACGCCGTCAGCACCGGCCGAAGCCTGACCGCCGTGGTTCCGGACGAGGAAGGCGGTGCCCGCGCCGCCGTCGAATATCTCGTGGCGGCGGGCCACACCCGCATCGGCTTCCTTAACAACACCGACGACGTCCCGGCCACCCGGGACCGCCTCCGTGGCTTCCGGGCCACCTTGACGGAGGCCGGGCTCGACGGCGATGCGGCACCTGTTGAATCTGAGCTGTCAGAAGTGCCGGGAGGCTACGAGGCAGCACGCCGGATGCTGGACCAGGCGGACCGGCCCACCGCGCTGTTCTGCTACAACGACCGGATGGCCATGGGCGCGTACCGGGCGGCGGCGGAGCTGGGGCTATCCATCCCCGGCGACCTGTCAGTGGTGGGTTTCGATGACCAGCAGCTCATCGCCGCCAACCTGTACCCGGGCCTCACCACCGTTGCCCTGCCGCACTACGAGATGGGCGCGTGGGCCACGGAAAGCCTGATTGACGCCATTGAAGGCAAAACTGACCTGGCCCTCATGGCCCTGCACCCGACCATCCTGGACTGCCCCCTGGTGGTCCGGGAATCAGTGGCGGCACCCCCGCCGCCGCACTGATTACTGACCACACGCCCACCACCCTGCTCCGGCAGACCCACTCATAGACCAAGGATCCACACCATCATGTCGAGTCGCCTTGATGACGCACGCCCGCAGCCGCCTATGCTGCCGCCTCTGCCGCCGGCACAGCAGCAGCCGGCACCGCTGCTGCCGGTTGCCCGGTCAGAACAGGCGGAGACGCCGCACTACCGCCCCGCAATCCACTACACAGCCCGGGATACCTGGCTCAACGACCCCAACGGCCTGGTCTACTACCGCGGCCTGTACCACCTGTACTACCAGAACAATCCGCACGGAAATGTATGGGGCAATATGTCCTGGGGGCACGCCACCTCCGAGGACCTGGTGCACTGGACCGAGCAGCCCGTCGCCATCACCTGCGACGCCGAAGAGGACGTCTACTCCGGAAGCATTGTGGTGGACCACGCCAACACCTCCGGATTTGGCACGGCCAACAACCCTCCCCTGGTTGCCGTATACACCAGTGCCTATAAGGACGGGACGCCGCACGCCGGCACGCAGGCCCAGTCCCTCGCGTACAGCATTGACGCCGGCATGACGTGGACCAAGTTCAGCGAAAACCCCGTCCTCACGCGCGGTTCGGCCCACTTCCGCGATCCCAAAGTTTTCAGCTATCCCGGCCCGGACGGCCAGGAATGGGTGATGGCCGCCGTCGAGGCGGGGGAACAAAAGGTGGTCTTCTACCGTTCGGCGAACCTGCGGGACTGGGTGTTTGCCAGCGAATTCGGACCCGCCAACGCCCTCGGCGCAGAGTGGGAATGCCCCGATCTCTTTCCGCTGCCAGTAGACGGCGATCCTGCCCGGACCAAGTGGGTACTGGTGGTGAACCTCAACCCCGGCGCGCTAGCGGGCGGGTCAGGCGGCCAGTATTTCGTGGGAGATTTCGACGGCGCCACTTTCACCCCGGATCCTTCCTGCCTGCTGGATGACCCGGTGGATGGTGCGGCTGCCCGCAGGCCGGACGGCAACGCCATGGACAGGGACAGATTGCGCCAATGCAACTGGCTGGACTGGGGCCGCGACTATTACGCCGCTGTTTCCTTCAGCAACGTCCCCGACGGCCGGTGCCTCATGATCGGCTGGATCAACAACTGGGACTACGCCAACTCCCTCCCCACGTCACCTTGGCGGTCCGGCATGTCGTTGGTGCGGGAAGTCGGCCTGGAAACGGTGGACGGCCGGCCGCGGCTGGTCCAGACGCCTGTCCTGCCCGCTGCAGATATCGTCAACCGGCAGGTCATGGAGCCCTGCGGGCTTCCCGCGGAGGTCAGGCTGCCGGAAGCCGTCCCGGGCACGGCGCAGCTCATCGACGCCGAACTCCTGCCCGGAACGGCCCGGCAGTTCGGCTTTCGGCTGTTTCAGGCTGCCGACGGCGGTGCCGCCGCGGTATTGACCTATGACGCAGCCGCCGGGCTGCTGACACTGGACCGCAGCGAAGGCGGGATAACGGGGTTCCATCCGGATTTTCCGTCAGTCGAGTCGGCCCCTGTCGCCCTGGACAGCGGCGTGCTGGCGCTGCGCATTGTCGTCGACCATTGCTCGGTGGAGGTGTTTGCCCAGGGCGGCAGGGTGGTCCTGACGGACCTGGTGTTCCCGGCTCCAGGAAGCATGGGCACATCGGTCTTCGCTGACGGCGGGACGGCCGTTATCCGACGGCTGGAGGTCTCGGCAATCAGCTAGGAGCGGAGCCGGGACCCGGCGGGACTCCTCCTCCCCGCCGCTACGCCCAGAGGGAACTTTTCCGCTACACCGTGCGTGATTTACTCGGATACGGTGTATAGCTAGAAGCTGACGCAGCACCAACACGCGCGCAGACCACTCGCCGTGCAGCACTACCAGGAGGGACGGGGCCAGCCCCCGAACAGATGAAAGCTAAGAGTTTCTTCAAAGGCCCGGGCATCTGGATCGTTGTTGTGATCGGCATGCTCCTTGTGGCTTTTGCAACGCTGGCTCCCGGCGGCGCGGCCAGGATCGACACGGATAAGGGCCTTGAGCTCCTCGCCGACAGCGGCAAGGTGGAGCAGGCAAAAATCTTCGACGGCGAAAACCGCGTGGACCTTACCCTGAAGGACAACCTCCAGGTCAACGGCCAGGACAAGGGCAAGAGCGTCCAGTTCTTCTTCGTGGACGCGCGCGCGGGCGACGTCGTCAGGGCTGTCACCGACGCCCGGCCGGCCAGCGGCTACACGGACCAGCCCATCGAGAGCAACTGGTTCTCCGGACTGCTTTCCCTCCTGATCCCCGTCATTCTGCTGGGTGCACTCTTCTGGTTCCTGATGACCCGGATGCAGGGCGGCGGCTCCAAGATCATGCAGTTCGGCAAGTCCAAGGCCAAGATGGTCAACAAGGACATGCCGCAGGTCACGTTCGTGGACGTTGCCGGTGCGGACGAAGCGGTTGAGGAACTCCAGGAAATCAAGGAGTTCCTGCAGGAGCCGGCCAAGTTCCAGGCAGTGGGCGCCAAGATCCCCAAGGGTGTGCTGCTGTACGGCCCGCCAGGCACCGGCAAGACCCTCCTGGCGCGCGCCGTCGCAGGCGAGGCCGGCGTCCCGTTCTTCTCCATCTCCGGCTCTGACTTCGTGGAAATGTTCGTGGGCGTGGGTGCTTCCCGTGTCCGCGACCTCTTCGAGCAGGCCAAGGCAAACTCTCCCGCCATCATCTTTGTGGACGAGATCGACGCCGTGGGCCGGCACCGCGGCGCAGGCATTGGCGGCGGCAACGACGAACGCGAGCAGACCCTCAACCAGCTCCTGGTGGAAATGGACGGCTTCGACGTCAAGACCAACGTCATCCTGATCGCGGCCACTAACCGTCCCGACGTCCTGGATCCGGCCCTGCTGCGTCCGGGCCGTTTTGACCGCCAGATCTCGGTGGAAGCGCCGGACCTGATCGGCCGCGACCAGATCCTGCAGGTGCACGCCAAGGGCAAGCCGATGGCGCAGGGCGTTGACCTCAAGGCCGTCGCGAAGAAGACCCCGGGTTACACGGGCGCGGACCTCGCCAATGTGCTGAACGAGGCCGCACTCCTGACCGCGCGCTCCAATGCCAACCTCATTGATGACCGCGCCCTGGATGAGGCAATCGACCGCGTCATGGCCGGCCCGCAGAAGCGCAGCCGCGTCATGAAGGAGCACGAGCGCAAGATCACCGCGTACCACGAGGGCGGGCACGCCCTGGTGGCTGCCGCGCTGCGCAACTCGGCGCCGGTCACCAAGATCACCATCCTTCCGCGCGGCCGTGCCCTCGGATACACCATGGTGGTGCCGGACAACGACAAGTACTCGGTCACCCGGAACGAGCTGCTGGACCAGATGGCCTATGCCATGGGCGGCCGCGTCGCCGAGGAGATTGTGTTCCACGATCCCTCCACCGGAGCCTCCAACGACATCGAAAAGGCCACCGCGACGGCCCGCAAGATGGTCACCGAGTACGGCATGAGTGAACGCGTGGGTGCAGTGCGGCTGGGCCAGGGCGGCGGCGAACCGTTCCTGGGCCGTGACGCCGGGCACGAGCGCAACTACTCGGACCAGATCGCCTATGTGGTGGATGAGGAAGTCCGCCGCCTGATCGACCAGGCCCACGACGAGGCCTACGCCATCCTCATCGAGAACCGCGATGTCCTGGATGATCTCGCCCTGGAGCTCCTTGAACGGGAGACCCTGAACCAGGCCGAGATCGCGCAGATCTTCAGCTCCATCCGCAAGCGTGACTTCCGCGAGGTCTGGCTGTCCAAGGAGACCCGCCCGGTGCAGCAGGCAGGTCCCGTGGAGTCCCGCCAGGAGAAGGCCGAACGGGAGGCCCAGGAGGAAGCCAAGCAGGCCCGCCTGGACGAACCGCTGGATTCGCAGCCCCTGCACCCGCAGGGTGTCCCAGAGGACGCTGCATTCCAGGGCGGCGTCCCCGACTCGGGACCTGACGGCGTCCGCGGCTAAGCTTTCTTCTGTGAACTATTTCGACGACGACGACGCTCCCACCTCCGCCGGCCTCCTGGCGGAGGATGGCCACCACCGCAAAAAGCACGAAAAGGTGGACCGGCCCCGGATCGAGGCTGCGGTGCGTGAAATCCTGCTCGCCATTGGCGAAGACCCTGACCGCGGCGGCCTGCAGGACACTCCCAAGCGGGTGGCCAAGGCCTATGCAGAGGTGTTCGCCGGGCTGCACCACGACCCGGCGGAGATCCTTTCCACCACCTTTGACCTGGACCACGAGGAACTGGTCCTGGTCAAGGACATCCCGTTCTATTCCACCTGCGAACACCACCTGGTGCCGTTCCACGGCGTTGCTCACGTGGGCTACATCCCGTCCCACGACGGCAGAGTGACCGGGCTCAGCAAGCTGGCACGCCTCGTGGATATTTACGCGCGGCGTCCCCAGGTGCAGGAACGGCTCACCACGCAGATCGTCGAAGCAATGGTCAGCCACCTCAAACCCCGTGGCGCAATCGTTGTTATCGAATGCGAACACATGTGCATGTCCATGCGCGGTGTCCGCAAGCCCGGAGCGAAGACCGTCACCAGTGCGGTACGCGGGCAGCTTCATGACCCGGCCACCCGCGCCGAAGCCATGAGCCTCATCATCGGAAGGTAATTCTCAGACCATGGACTCATTAGCTGCAGCCCCGGGAACCGGGCCCGCCACCTCCCCGCTTCCCATCCTGCGAAAACCCCGCCCGGCCGCGAAATTTGAAGACCTTCCCACGGACCGCACCCTGGTCATGGGCATCCTGAACGTCACCCCCGACTCCTTTAGCGACGGCGGCAGGCATGAGACGGCGGACAGCGCCATCGCAGCCGGCCTCCGGATGTTCTACGCCGGAGCGGACATCATCGACGTCGGCGGCGAATCAACGCGCCCCGGCGCGGAGGATGTCAGCCCGGAAGAGGAACAGCGCCGGGTGCTGCCCGTGATCCAGGCGCTGGTGAAAGCCGGCGCCCTGGTCAGCATCGACACCACCCACGCGTCCACGGCAACGGCCGCGCTGGATGCAGGCGCCGCCATCATCAATGACATCTCGGGGCTGAGCATTGAACCCGAGATGGCGGAGCTCGTGGCCACGTCGAAGGTGCCGTACATCCTCACGCACCGCCGCGGGGATGCCCGCACCATGAATTCGCTGGCCGAGTACACCGACGTTGCCGCCGAGGTAGTGGCCGAGCTCGCGGGTGTCCGTGACAAGCTCTACGCCGCCGGCGTCAGCCAGGAGCAGATCATCGTGGACCCCGGCCTGGGGTTCGCCAAGAACGATGCCCACAACTGGGAACTCCTGCGGAACCTGGACCGGCTCGAAAGCCTTGGCCATAAGGTCCTGGTGGGTGCTTCCCGCAAACGCTTCCTGGGCTCGCTGCTCACGGAGGCAGGCAAAGCCGCTGTTCCCGAGGAGCGCGACGCCGCCACCGCTGCGATCTCAGCCATCGTCGCCGCCCGCGGCGTCTGGGCCGTCCGCGTGCACAACGTCCGTCCCAGCCTTGATGCCGTCAAGGTCGCCTCGCGCCTGGCTGCTGCCCACACCACTCACTAGGGCCGGGGGACCCATGGACAGGATCACGCTGAGCGGTGTCACCGCCGTCGGCCATCATGGCGTGTTTGAATTTGAGCGCCGCGAGGGCCAGCCTTTTGTTGTGGACGCCGTCCTGCACCTGGACTTCTCCAAGGCAGCCGAATCCGACGACGTACGGGACACCGCCCACTACGGCGAAGTGGCGGAGCGGATCAAGGCCTGGATCACGGGTGAGCCGTTGAACCTGATCGAGGCGCTGGCCGTGCGGATTGCCGATGACCTTCTCAGCGGATTCCGGATCAACGCCGTGGACATCACCGTGCATAAACCGGAGGCGCCCATCGAGGTGCCTTTCGGCGACGTGGCCGTCACTGTCCACCGCGCCCGGAATGACGGGCAGAACCCATGAGTGCTGTCTATTCAAAGGCCGTGCTGGCCCTGGGCAGCAATCTGGGCGAACGGAACGACACCCTTTCCGAGGCCGTGGCGGACCTTGTTGATCCGCCGGAGGTCCGCCTCCTGGACGTTTCGCCGGTGGTGCAAACCAAGGCGGTGGGCGGCCCGGCCGGCCAGCCGGACTTCCTGAACATGGTCATCACCGTGGAAACCTCGCTGTCGCCGCTGCAGCTGCTGGAGCACTGCCAGGCTGTGGAGAACAAGCACCACCGCGTCCGGGAGGTGAGGTGGGGGCCGCGGACGCTCGACGTCGACATTATTGTCTACGGTGACCTCATCAGCGGGGATCCGGTGCTGACCCTCCCGCATCCCAGGGCCGCCACGCGCGCTTTTGTGCTGTACCCCTGGTCCCTGATAGAGCCCGCGGCCACACTGAACGGCGAACGGATCAGCACCCTGGCCGCCCGGGCCGGAGATTTTGACGATCTTGCGCCCTTTGATGGCTTCGGTGATTTTGACGGTGTGCCCCTGGCCGGGACGGCGGAGTAGCCGGTGAAACCGATTAATCCCCTGCGCCTGCTGCTCATCGGCGTCATCCTTGCCGTCGCCGGATGGTCTGCCACGGTCCTCACCAACCGGTACAGCATGGCCACCCCGGTCCTGCCGGTCACGGCTCTCGCCACCATGGGCGTGATCGTGGTTATCACACTGATCCTTGGCATCCGGATCGTGAGGTGGCGCAACAGGAACCGGGACAAAACCAAAAAGAAGATCGCCCTGGATCCGATTCTCGCCGCACGGACCCTGGTGCTGGCGCAGGCCTGCGCCTACGCCGGGACTGTCCTGCTGGGCTGGCATGCAGGGATCTTCCTGGACCAGCTGCGGGTCTGGAGCCTGCGCAGCGATCAAGGCATTACCTGGGTTGCACTGGCCCAGGCCGGCGGAGGCCTGGCCATGATCGTGGTGGGACTGCTGGTGGAACGCTTTTGCAAGATCCCGCCGGAGGACGGCGACACCCCGCCCGGTGAAGGACAACCCGGCCGCGGGGCACGGGGCGAAGCCGCAGGGGAAGGCGAATATGCATACCGAGGCGATTGATCCGCCGGGCATCACGTGGCAGCGGGTGTCGCCCAAATACATCACGGTGCGCCTGGTGCAGTGGGCCGTCGGGAACCTGGTCACCCTGGTGGTGCTCAGCCTGCCCCTGGTCTTGGTCCTCAACAGGTGGTGGGCCTGGCCGCCGCTCTGGCTTGCCGTCACCATGCCCGCCGTGATGCTGGTCCTTGCGGTCTGGCGGCTTGTGCTGATCCCGCGGCAGGTCCGCGCCATCGGCTATGCCGAGCGCGACGACGACCTTTTGATCCGCACTGGCATCTTCTTCCAGCGGACCATGGCTGTCCCCTATGGCCGCATGCAGTACGTGGACATTGGAGTGGGGCCTGTGGAACGCGCGCTAGGCCTGTGCACCCTCAAACTGCACACGGCATCACCTGGCACCAACGCCCAGATCCCCGGCCTGCCCGCCGCCGAGGGGGCGCGCCTGCGTGAGCAGCTCACGGCCCGTGGCGAAGCCAGGCTGGCAGGACTGTGACGGCTGACGGCCCTCCGCAGCCGGCGCAGCCTCCGGTTCAGCAGCCTGCACCGGCCCCCGACGGCGAATGGCTGCGCGTTCATCCGGCGTCGCCTTTTGTGCGCGGCTGGGTGGCCTTGGCCGCCATCGGCTTTTTCTTCGGGCGCGATATCTTCGAACGGATGCTTCAGGGCAGGCCCGTGCTGGAAGACGACTTCGCCGGCCGGGTCCCCTGGCTGCTCGCCGGGGGAGGGGCCGTGCTGCTGATCGCGGTGCTGGGCTTCATCCTCACCTGGTACTTCACCAAGTACCAGGTGTCTGGAGGCTACGTCAGGGTCAATACCGGCTTCCTCTTCCGGCAGCAGCGCCAGGCGCGGCTGGACCGGGTCCAGGCCATCGACATCGTGCAGCCACTGCTGGCCAGGGTCTTTGGCCTTGCCGAACTCAAATTCGAGGTGGCGGACGCCGGCGAGTCAGCGGTCCGGCTGGCCTACCTCCGGATGGACGATGCCCGGCAACTCCGGGCCACCATCCTGGCCCGGGCCGCCGGCGTGGTGCAGGATTCCGGAGGACCGCAGGAGGCCGCGCCCGAGGCGCCGGAGCAGCCTGTGCTGTCAGTGCCGCCGTCGCGCCTTTTCGGTTCGCTGCTGCTCAGTGAGCAGAGCTTCTTCATAGCGCTGGGCGGTGTGGCGTCCGTTGTCCTGTCCGCGGTGACGGACAACCGGGGGTTCTACTTCTACCTGATTCCGGCGGCCCTTGGGCTGGCAGCCACGTACTGGGCATCCTTCAACAAGGGTTACAACTTCACGGCTGCCATCTCACCGGACGGGATCCGCCTCCGCTACGGGCTGCTGGACACCCAGGCGCAGACGCTGCCGCCCGGCCGGATCCAGGCGCTGAAAGTGACGCAGCCTCCGCTGTGGCGGATCTTTGGCTGGTACCGGATCCAGGTGAACGTGGCCGGTTATGGTTTGGTGGGAGGCGACGGCGAGGGCACGTCCCGCACCACGCTCCTGCCGGTAGGAAAGCTGCCTGACGTGATGAGCATGCTTGCCCTGGTGCTGCCGGATCCGGGAACTCATGAGCCGGGCAAGGTTTTCGTCGCCGGCCTGACCGGACTGGATTCCGACGGCGGTTTTGTCACCACCCCGCGACGGGCCCGGCTGCTGGCACCCCTCGGGTGGCGGCGTAACGGTTTCACCGCCACTGACACAGCACTTCTGATCCGTTCAGGCCGCTGGTGGCGGCAGCTGGTGGTGGTCCCGCATCAGCGGACCCAGTCCATGGCCCTGCACCAGGGACCCTTGGCCAGGCGGTTCCGGGTGGCCGATCTGGTGCTCCACACCACTGCCGGGCCCGTGGTGCCCCGCCTGATCCAGGCCGATGTGGACCAGGCCAGGGCCCTGTTTGACGAACAGTCAGCGCGCGCCCGCCTGGCCCGGAAACGGCAAACCAGCGAACAATGGCTGGCCCAGGTTGCCCCTGGCCTGGCGGAACAACCGCAGCAGGGAACCGCCCCCGCCGCCGCCACCTCACTTCAGGAAGGCCAGCAGCATGGCTAAACCCGGACGCCTTGGCGTCGGAATCATCGGTGCCGGCAAGGTGGGCGCAGTCCTCGGTGCGGCATTGCGCTCCGCCGAGCACGCCGTCGTCGGGGTTTCCGCCGTATCCGATGCCAGCCTGGAACGAGCTGAAGCCCTGCTTCCGGGGGTTCCGGTGATGGAGGTCCAGGACATCGTGGAGCGGTCCGAACTGGTGCTCCTGGCGGTCCCGGACGATGCCCTGGCCAGCCTGGTTCAGGGCCTGGCCAAACTTGGTGCCTGGCAGCCAGGCCAGCTGGTGGCCCATACGTCGGGCCGGTTTGGCGTGGGCGTCCTGCACCCGGTGCGGGCGGCAGGATCCATCCCGCTGGCCCTGCACCCAGCCATGACCTTCACAGGTATGAGCCTGGACCTGACCCGGCTCCTTGACTGCACGTTCGGTGTTACCGCTGACGCCGCGATGCTGCCCATAGCGCAGGCGCTGGTGGTGGAGATGGGGGCGGAGCCGGTAGCCATCGCCGAGGGAGACCGCACGCTGTACCACGCGGCCCTGGCCCATGGTTCCAACCACCTGGTTACCCTGGTGGCGCAGGCGTCCCAGCTGCTGCGGGACGTAGGCGTGGACGCACCCGAACGGATGCTGGGGCCCCTCTTGCGTGCCACCCTGGAGAACGCCCTCGCGTCCGGCGAATCGGCCTTAACCGGCCCGGTGGCACGTGGCGACGTCGGAACTGTCGCCGCGCACGCGGAAGCCCTGCGCGAGTACGACGCCGGATCGCAGGCTGATGTGCTTGAGGCGTACCTTGCCATGGCCCGGGCAACCGCCCGCCGTGCCGAAGGAAGGGGGCTGCTAAAGGCGGATCAGCTCAAGGCGATCCGCGAAGCCCTCCTGGAAAATGATGGAGGCGGCGGCCCCAACAACGGCGGCTCCAACAACGGTGGCGCCAACAACGGTGGCCCGGCCAGCGGCGACACCGGCGGTCAAGGCAGCGGTGACCCTTTTGACGAAGAAAACTCCGACGGCGATGACTCCGACGGTGGTTGGCCGCGGTCCGCGGGAGGACGATGACATGACTATCCAGCTGGTGACAACGGTGGCGGACCTGCGCGCGCAGGGCGCGCGGCTGCTGAGGGAAAAGCAAGGTGTGTCCCAGGGCCTGGTGCCCACCATGGGAGCTCTCCATGAGGGACATGCCCGGCTGGCGCGCACCGCCGTCGAACAGAACGATGTGGTGGTGGCGTCCATATTCGTTAACCCCCTGCAGTTCGGCGATGCAGTGGACCTGGACCGCTATCCACGGACCCTGGACGCGGACCTCGCGCTGCTGGAGGAGCAGGGAGTGGACATCGCATTTGCGCCGCCGGTGGAGGAGGTCTATCCCGAAGGGCCGCCGCTGGTGCGGGTCACAGCGGGTCCATTGGGGGAGAAGTGGGAGGGCGCATCCCGGCCGGGCCACTTTGACGGTGCCCTCACCGTGGTGGCCAAACTGCTTCATTACGGCACCCCGGGGACAGGGCTGCCGGCGGCCGGGGCTTTTGTGTCGGGTGATGGCGGGGGGCTTCCTGCCTACCGGGCGTACTTTGGCCAGAAGGACGCGCAGCAGTTGGCCCTGGTGCGGAGGATGGTGGCCGATCTTAACTTCCCGGTGGACATCGTTGCCGTGCCCACCGTCCGTTCGGGCGACGGACTGGCGCTGTCCAGCCGCAACCGCTTCCTGTCCGAGGACCAGCGCGAAGCGGCACTGGTGTTGTCCAGGGCGCTGCGGCTGCTGGAGGAGCGGGCGAACGCCCACGAGCCGCTGGACATCGAGTCGGCCCAGGCCCTGGTGGCGTCCCAGCCGCTGGTTGAGCTCGACTACTTCGACGTGGTGGATCCGCTCACCCTGGAGCCCCTGGCGGAGAATTGCCGGAAGACCCCTTTCCGCGGCGAGGGCCTGGGGATCGTCGCCGCGAGGGTGGGCCCGGTCCGGCTGATCGACAACGTGCCGCTAAGCTCCTGACACTGCCCTGACGCTTTCCCCTGACGCGCCGAATAAGGCGGCAGGTCAGTCCCGCACTGCAAGGCTGAGCAGGTCCACTCCGTGCATCGCGTCGGCGGCCCGGACCAGCGCCAAATGGGAGAACGCCTGCGGGAAGTTGCCTGCCATCCGCTGATCCTCCGGCGCGTATTCTTCGCTCAGCAGGCCCAGCTCATTGGAGAAGCCCACAAGTCTGTCCATCAGTGCCCCGGCTTCGGCCTGGCGGCGCGTGCGTGCGTACTGCTCCACCAGCCAAAAAGAACAGGCAAGGAAGGGATGCTCGCCTGGTTCAAGGCCGTCAACGCCCGTCTCGGTCCGGTAGCGCAGCAGCAGCCCCTGGTCAGTCAGCAGCTCGCGCTCCAGCTGCGCCACGGTACCGAGCATATGCTCGTCGTCGTAAGCCAGAAAGCCAACCTGCGGCAGGGCCAGGAGGGCTGCGTCAGTCTGGGTGCCGCCGTACGTCTGGGTGAAGGACTTCAGCTCGGCGTTGAAACCCCGCTCCATGATTTCCGACCGTAACCGCCGCCGCAGTTCTTCCCAGTGCTCGGCCGGGCCCGGGAGGCCGTGGTCGCGAACGGCGCGGACACCACAATCAAAGGCCGCCCACATCATCACCCTGGAATGTGTGAAGTACTGGGCGGTGCCCCGCATCTCCCACAACCCGAAGTCCTTGTCATCAAAATGCTTCTCGACGAATCCCAGCAGGGCCCGCTGCAGCGCCCAGGAGAAGGTGTCTTCCTTTCCGCCGGCCAGGCGCAGCCGTTCCAGGGCCACCATCACTTCGCCCACCACGTCGGCCTGGTACTGGGCCACCGCGGCGTTGCCAATCCGGACCGGCCGCGCGTCCTGATAGCCGGGCAAGTGGTCCAGCACCCTCTCCGGGAGGTCGCGTTCCCCGGCCACCCCGTACATGATCTGGACATCCTCAGGATCACCGGCAAGCGCGCGCAGCAGCCAGTTGCGCCACTTGAGGGCCTCAGTCTCGTACCCGTGGGTCAGCATGGCCTCAAGCGTCAGGGCGGCGTCGCGGAGCCAGCAAAAGCGGTAGTCCCAGTTGCGTGAACCGCCAAAGTCCTCTGGCAGGGAGGTGGTGGGAGCGGCGACGATTCCTCCCGTTTCGTAGTGGGTCAGCGCCCGCAGGACAAGCAGGGATCTCTTGACGGCCGGCCCGTAGATCCCGTCCTGGCGGCAGTTTCCGCCCCAACGGGTCCAATAGCCGGTTGTCTCCTCGAGCGCTGCGTCAAAATCGAGAGGCGGCGGCACCTCCTTGTAGGAGGGGAACCACGTCAGTTCGAAGTCGGCTGACCCGCCTGCCGGGACCTCAAAATCCCCGAGGCGTACGTGGCCGTGGGCCTCGGGCAAATGAGGCCCCTGCAGGGCCCAGGCATCAGGCCCGGCCATTGCCAGCAACGCGTCCCCGCTCCCGGGCACGGTGTTCTTGCGGATGCGGCTCATCCATGGCACGAGAGCACCGTATTGGGGCCGGATGCTGAGCTCCTGGCGCACTGAAACTGTTCCCTGGACGCATGTGACGCGCCGCAAGAGGGAGGATCTGCCTTGCCCAGGCGGCATTAGGTCTGTAACACGCATCTGCCCGGTGGAGGTCTGCCATGTCGTCTCCAGGACGAAGGTGGACTCCAGGTACTGGCGGCTCACCACCACGGCATCGGGGTCCGCCGGCGCTAGCAGCCACCTGCCGTGATCTTCGTTGCCAAGGAGTGCTGCAAAGACGGACGGTGAGTCAAAACGGGGGAAGCAAAGCCAGTCCACGCTCCCAGACCGGGAGATGAGTGGCCCGGTGGCCAGATCTGACAAAAGCGCGTAATCCTCGATGGGTGCCGCCATGCTTCTACCTAAGCACAACAAGGCAGTTCTGTTGCAGAATCTCCGGCGCGCTGATCGGCCAGGGGTTCAAAATTGTCACGACGGCGAAGAATACGTTTACTGGAGCGCTGACCTGCGATGATGCCCCGGAGCGCCAGAACGGCTCCTAAAAAAGTTAGTGCGGGCCTCTTGACCGCACTTCTGTTAGCGCTCACACTGAGGTTATTCGTTAGCGCTAACAATTTGCACGGGGTGCTTAACCGTTCAAACACACACCTCAATCATGAAAGCCAACCAAGATGACCCGCGAAGAAGCCTACTCCCGCTGCCCGGCGGACTCGTACGTGGAATACTACGGAAGCCAATGGCTGATCGTCCCGTTCGAGCCCGTTGAGCAGCCGCACTTCTTCGATTGCCGTCCCGGATCCCAGCCCGCCTTCGCATAGGTGAAGCAGCCCGCCGTCGCGTAGGTGAGGCGAGGGTGCTGGAGCCGAAAGGCTCCAGCACCCTCGTTATTAACTGCTCCAGTTCCTGGTTCTTGTCCTCCACAGCTGGGTTTCAATGTGGATGTTTCAGTCAGGCAGGTCCCGGTTGAACGTGAGTTGCTGAAGAAGGGCAAGCTCGGGCTTTCCGGGGTTTTGATTTACACAGCGGCGGAGCCGTGCCCGCGCCAGCTCTTCCCGGGGGTCAGATCCGCGCAGTACTTCGTCGATGATCTCCTGCGCCTGCCACCGAAGGGACTCAATCGCGAACTGGCGCACGTCGGCAGGGATGTCTTCATCCAGCCACGGATCGGGACAGTCCCGCATGTCGTGGAACATTCGTTCTGCTGACATGGGGCCTCCTTGCACCAATCGGGCGGGCCACTTTGTCCGTCCGGCGTCGAAGCATTACGCATACGGAAAACCCTACAGTGAGAAAGACCGGTCTGTCTTCCCTCTGAAGGTAAACTGTTCCCACGATGAATTCTGGAGCAGTCCCGGCACCGGCCCCTCGGGAACCCATGAGGGTGGCGGCAATCGGTCCTGCCGATTCCGCAGAGCGGATTCTGGCCGTGGCCTACGAGCTCTTTTCACGGCGCGGTGTCCGGGATGTGGGCGTGAATGAACTCATCTCACGCTCGGGAGTAGCCAAGGCTACTTTCTACCGGCATTTTCCGTCCAAGAATGACCTGGTGCTGGCGTTCCTTGAGCAGCGAGACCAGTTGTGGACGGTCGAGGCGATTGTGGGCCAGGCGAAGCTCCGTGCCGGCTCGCCCGCAGAACAGTTGCTGGCCATCTTTGACGTTTTCTCTGACTGGTTCCTGCGCGAAGACTTCGAGGCCTGCTCGTTCATTAACGTGCTGCTTGAGATGGGCCCGGTGCATCCGCTGGGCCGGGCGAGCATCGACTACCTCGCCAAGATCAGGGGGCATGTGCAGGCGCTGGCGGAGGAGGCCGGGCTGCAGCGCACCGAGGAATTTGCCCGGTCCTGGCACATCCTGATGAAGGGGTCCATCGTGTCAGCCGCAGAAGGTGACACCGCAGCTGCGCATCGCGCCCAGCAGATGGCAGGCTGGCTGATCGAACACCACCGCGGCTAACCTCGCGAATTCCGATTCGGAGCGCCCGCCGCGGTGCGATTAGTCAGCTTGCTTATCACTTTCGGGTTTCCTAGGCTGGATGGTGTCAGGCAAACAACTCTCGAAGCGGGCACCGCCGCGCGCCAAAAGCGTGCCGTCCCCGCCTCATGCGAGGAGGAACAATGTCAGAACACAGCATCGCAGGCAAGAAGGTGGCATTCCTGCTGACCGACGGCGTTGAGCAGGTGGAGCTCACCAGCCCATGGCAGGCCGTGAAGGAAGCAGGCGGCCAGCCCGTCCTGGTGGCACCATCCAGCGGCCGGCTGCAGGGCTACAACGGCACCGATAAGGGCGATACCTTCAATGTGGACCTCACCGTGGCGGAAGCCAATGCCTCCGAATTTGACGCCCTGGTGCTGCCGGGCGGAGTGGTGAACGCCGACCACCTGCGGGTGGACAAGGATGCCCAAAACTTCACCCGGAGCTTCTTTGAACAGCACAAGCCAGTGGCCGCCATCTGCCACGGTCCGTGGTTGCTCATCGAAGCCGGCGTGATTCGGGGCCGCAACGTTACCTCGTATCACACGCTCCAGACTGACCTGAAAAATGCCGGAGCCAACTGGAGTGACGAGGAAGTGGTGGTGGACCAGGGCCTGGTGACCAGCCGGAGCCCAAAGGACCTCCCCGCCTTCAACAGCAAAGTGGTGGAGGAGATCTCGGAAGGCCAGCACGCGGGGCAGACAGCATAGGCCAATTGTTCCCTCAGGATTAAGAAAAAACCGGTGCGGAGGAATTACTCCAACCGGTAGAGTGTTGGAATCTGCAGCGACGAGGCTCGCTGGCACCACCGAATCCAAAACTCCCTGAGGGAACACCCATGTCTACAGAAGTATCTTCGAACGCCGCCGGAGATCCCATGCAGGCTTCCAATGTGAAGCTGTCCGCGCCGGAGAAGATGTCCCGGGAGTCGGTGACCATCATTGCCACCCTGCTGGTGGCAACTTTTGTAGTGATCCTCAACGAGACCATCATGAACGTTGCCCTGCAGCGGCTGATGGTTGACCTGCGGGTTGATGCGCCCACGGTGCAGTGGCTCTCCACCGGCTTTATGCTGACCATGGCCGTGGTCATCCCCACCACCGGATTCATTCTGCAGAGCCTGTCCACGCGGGCCGTTTTTATGCTGGCGATGGGCCTGTTCGCCGGCGGCACGGCCCTGGCCGCGGTGGCGCCGGGCTTTGAGCTGCTGCTCCTGGCCCGCATCATCCAGGCCGGCGGCACGGCCATCATGCTTCCTCTGCTGATGACCACCATCCTTACGCTGGTTCCCGTGGCCAAGCGCGGTGCGGTGATGGGCAACGTGAGCATCGCCATCTCGGTGGCCCCCGCCATGGGCCCCACCGTTTCAGGGCTCATCCTGGAACACTTCACGTGGCGTTTTATGTTTGTGTTTGTCCTTCCGGTCGCGCTCGCAGCGCTGGCCATCGGGGCGAAGTACCTCACCAACGTGGGCGAAAGTGAGAAGACGAAGCTCGACTTCCTCTCCGTGGTCCTGACCATTCCTGCCTTCGGCGGGGTGGTTTACGGCCTCTCCCAGATCGGCGGCGGCCATGGCGGACAGGCCGGCCCCGGCCCGGCGGCCATTGCGGCGCTTGTCATCGGTGCCGCCAGCCTAGCCGTGTTCGTGCTGCGCCAGCTCCGGCTGCAGAAGGCCGACGCTCCGCTGCTGGACCTCCGCGCGTTCAACTTCCGGATGTTCACGGTGTCGGTGCTGCTGATGGTGGTGGCCATGATGGCCCTCTTCGGCGGTGTCATCCTGCTTCCGCTCTACCTGCAGGAGATCCGCGGCCTGGGCTCGCTGGAAACAGGACTCGCGCTGCTGCCCGGCGGCCTGGCCATGGGTCTCCTGGGCCCGGTCATTGGGCGGCTGTTCGATAAGGTGGGCCCGTTGCCGCTGACCGTGACCGGGTCCGTCCTGATGGTGCTGTCCCTGTGGCAGTTCTCCATGCTGGACGCCGGAACGCCCGTCTGGTGGATCGTTACCCTTCACATCGGGCTGAGTTTCGGCTTGGCGCTGCTGTTCACGCCGGCGTTCACCACCGGTCTGAACCCGTTGCCGCCGCACCTTTACTCGCACGGTTCGGCCATCATGAGCACCACGCAGCAGGTAGCCGGGGCCGGCGGAACGGCGCTGCTGGTGTCCATCTTCGCCGTGGTTTCGGCCACCTCGGGCCTCGTCGCAGGGATGAATGCCGCTTTCCTGACGGCCGCGGTGATAGCCGTCGCCGCCGTCGTACTTTCCGCCATGATGCGCAAAACCGAAGGCGCCCCCCACGGTCACTAGCATCAGCTGGCGAAGAAGTCCCGGAGCTCGGTGATCAGCTTGTCCGGTGCCCGGATGACGCCGTCGTGGCCGAAGCCGGGCAGGATGGTGTAGCTGGACCCGGACAGGACATCGTGGATCTGGCCGCAGGCCACGCCGAAGTACGCCGGGCTCTTCTCGCCCACAATAATCAGGGTTTCCAGCGGCAGTGCCAGGAACGGCTCCGCAGGCATGTCGGCCGCGATGATGGCCTTGATTTCACGGACGCCGGTGCGCATCAGCTCGCGCTGCTGCTTTCCCAGGTGTGTGCCTGCCGTGAGCTTGTTCGCGATGGTGAGCATGGACAGCGGCATCCGGGCGAAGGTGCCGCCGGTCTCCAGTCCCTTGCTCAGCACGGCCAGGGCACGGTCGTCGTCGCCGGCTGCGGTGGCCCGCTCGTACTCGGCAGTCCAGTCAGCCTTCACGCTGTGGTTCACGGAAACGGCGGGATCGTAGACGGCCAGCCGCTCCACGGGAAGGGTGCGGGCAGCGTGCAGCGCCACGGCGCCGCCGAAGCTGTGGCCGAATACGTCGGTGCTGGACGTGTGCTTCATGACCACGTCAAGGTCGCGGATATCCACGTCCAGGGTGTAGTCCTCCGGCTGTGGAGAGGAAGAGCCGCGGCCCCGGCGGTTGAAAGTGTGGACCGGCCGGCCCAAAGCGGCGCTGAGTTTTTGCGCAAACTTGGTGTAGTCGGCGGCCGTCACCATGGAGGGCGGAACAACCACCACGCCTGAACCGGCCGAGGCCAGTTCCGAGCCAGTGGAAAATACCTCCAGCGTGCCGCCGTCCGGGGTCCTGATGTTCTCACGCGTCATGTTCCGAGCCTAGCGGAAGGTGCCTGAGTGCTGGCAGCAGTCTGCGCTCTGTGCACGGAAAAGTCGCTGCCGGAAAGGTCACCCCTTGAAGTACTCGGAGATGTCCGTCACGAGTTCCTCCACAGCCGCGGGGATGGAGCCATGGAAACCCTTGGGTGAGAGTTCGTACGTGCTCCCGGGCACGGCAGCATGCAGGCGCTGGGCCGTGACTTTGTAGTAGCCGGGGCTCTTGCCGCCCACCATAAAGTGCGTGTTGGCGGGAAGGACCGCGAAGTCACGCACATGCTCGGCTTCGTCGTAGGCTGCCCGCAGTTCACCCACCCCGCTGGGCATCAGGTCCCGGAAAATCCGGTTGACCTTGGTCCGGGAGACAAGGGCCATCAGCCCCGCCAGGACAGGCTCCGGGATCTTGGAGAGGGCGGAACCCGGCTGCATGCCCTTTTTGAGCCGGGCGAGTGCATGTCCCACGTTGCCGGCGTTGACGGCCTGCTCGAAATCGTCCAGCCACGAGGTGTCCAGGCTGCCATCGATGTTCACGGCGGCGTCGTAGACCGCCAATTTGTCGGGTTCGTAGGCGGTTCCCGAAAACTCCTGCACGGCATTGAGCGCCACCGAGCCGCCCAGGCTGTGGCCCAGGATATTGCGGACCCCGGTTGCGTCCATGACGGTGCGGACGTCGGCGATTTCGGTGGCCATGGAATACCCCGGCGGCTGTTCGCTGGACTTGCCCCGGCCGCGCCGGTCATAGACGTCCACAGCCCAGCCTTCGCCGAGGCCTTTGGCCAGCGCGATCGAGAACGGGCGATAGATGAGGGCGGTGAGGAAAGCTCCGCCGATAACCACCACACGGCGTTCGCCCGGCGCATCCACGTCGCCGTAGCTGTACAAAGCCAACCGGCCGCCGTCGTGGGTGGTAACTGCCTGTTCTTTCACCGTCCCATCCTAGGCGGGCCCATCCTCGGCGGGCCCATCCGGGGCGGGCCCACCCTAGGTAGACAGCCATTGGTGGCGTTCCGCCCGCCCCACCATCCCGCTTATTCAGCAGTCTCCTGCGTCGCGGCAGAATTCGCGCCGCGGGTGGCGCCCCTGAAGGTTTGGGCGGCCGATCGGGAAAGCAATGGCGTCAGGCGGCCCAGCCGCGGGCGACGGCGTCGAGGGCCGCGCCGTATGCGGCAGCCCAGTCTGCGTCCGACGGCCCCACCTGTGCCAGTTCCAGGCTCACCAGCCCATGGACCTGGCCCCAGATGGCGACGGCGACCACCTCCGTGGGTGCCTCCAGCAGGTTGCCGGCGGCCTGGGCAGAAGCGACTGCGTCTAAGAGGGGTTCCATGGCGTCGGCGGCAACCTCCGGGCTTGGCTGGCAATCGACGTAGCCGGCCAGCGCACCACCAAACATGAGCCGGTACAGCGACGTGTGCTGCAGCGCCCAGTCCCGGTAGGCCACGCCGAGGCCCCGGAGTCCGCCCGAGGAAGCGGCCAGCTGTGAGTCGCGGAAGGACCGGAACCCGTCGTCCACAACCGCCGTCAGGAGCTGTGATTTCCCGCCAAAGAGGGAATAGACGGCAGTAGTGGACGTCCGGGCGGCGGCTGCCACATCCCGCAGGGTCACGCGCGCCGGACCGTCCCGATCCACCAAGTCAGCGGTCACGGCCAACAGGTCCTGCCTCAGGGAATCGGTGTGCACTACAGGTCTTGCCATGAGGCCCATTGTTTCATAACCTTGTTTCATAACGTCGTTATAAAACAGGGTTGTAAAACTACGAGCCCAAAGGAGTTTCCCATGACACAGAAGGTATTTCCGGGCCGGTACACCGCTGACCCGCAGCGTGAATCCGTGACAGTCTTCCTAATCGGGATGCGGGCAAACCGCTGGTGGAAGGTCGGGACCGTCGGCAAGGTGGCTGCAGGCATGCCCCGGATGCTCCAGCATCTGGCCGCGGACCCGTCGGCCGGAATGCTTGGATACGAGCAGTGGTTCGGCCGCACCACCATGCTGCTGAGCTACTGGGAGAGCCCGGAGCATCTGCGGAAATTTGCCGCGGACCGGGAATCGCCCCATCTGGCACCCTGGCGCCGGTTCATGAAGGAACTCTCCGGAACCGGCGACGTCGGCGTCTGGCACGAGACGTACCAGGTGCCTGCCGGCGGCATCGAGGTTGTCTACAACGGGATGCCTTTGTTTGGTCTCGCCAAGGCCACGGCACATATCCCTGTTGGCGCCGGGACCAACACCGCAAAGCAGCGGATGGGCCGGACCGCGGGCCACGCCGCCGGAGGGGCTGGCCCGGAAGGGCACTGAGTCCAGAACTGGCTGTGGATCCCGGCAGGTCCGGTTTCGCGAAAGGCGCACCATGCCTCGACGAGGCCCGGGTTCCCGAACGCCTGGCCGGGCGAGATGATCCATGTGGACGTCAAGAAGCTCGGACACATCCCCAACGGCGGTGGACACCGCGTTTACGGCCGCGCACAGGGCGAAGCGAACTCCCGGGCCCGGAACCTCGCCGAGGGCCGGCCCAAGGACCGCGGCCAGGTGCGGGGCTACACCTTCCTGCATCACGCAGTGGATGACCATTCCCGGTTCGTGTACTCCGAGATTCTGAAGCCCCTACCCGCCCGACCGGCCGCCCCTGGGCCGCCGTCGTCCGAGTCGGCGGACTTCGCTGTCACCTCCGTTGATGAAGCGTGCCACGCGCACCGCGAGGCCTTTGCCTGGGCGGATCGGACCCTCGTGGAGCTGGCCGGGTACCACGGCGAACTGGATGGACGGAACCGCCGCGGCGAGCTCCCGGCCCGTCTGCGCGAAGTATGCCGGGCTCCAGCCGCCGCTGAGCATCAGGATGGGGGTGTTGAGCGAGGTGAAGTCCTCCAGTTCGGCGTCGGCGTCAAGCACTGCCCGCATCTCCGCCACGGCGGTGGGCAGCAGTTGCCGCATTTCCGCACCCACATTGGTCCGCGCGGACAGTATGCTCAACATTCGTAAGGCGCCAAGCGGCAGGTAGGAGACCGGACCGGCGGTTGCAAGGCCCTGCACCAGGTGTGCCCAGGCATGGTTGAGCTCGCCTGCAGTAACGGCGTCCTCCAGCTCGGGCCGCCACCGGTGGCTCAGGCTCCCGGACAGGGACACGGCGGCGTCATAGGTCACCAGCCGGCCCATCGGCAGTGTCCGGGCGGCCTGCAGCGCCACAAACCCGCCGTAGCTGTGAGCCACCACGTCCGTCGACCCGGTCTCACGCATCACCGCTGCCAGATCGCTGATCTCGGTCTTCACCGAATAGTCGGCTGGCTGCGGCGCGGAACCGCCCCTGCCGCGCCGGTTATAGCAGTGCACCGGCCTGCCCAGCAGCACGCTGAGCTTCCGGGCGAAAGGCCGGTAGAGGGCATCGGTTACCAGAGTGCCGTGGATGAGTACGACGCCGGGAGCGCCCGCCGTCGTCGGCTCCCCGCCCGTGGGGGTGCTTGCCCCCGGAACCTTCAAGGCAGCGGTGCGGGCCGTGCTGACGGTCCCGGCCCTGAGGCTGCCGGCCGGAGTCAGGAACGTGTGAACGTCCAGGCGGCCGCCGTCTTCCGTTTCAACTGTCCAGGTCTCCACAGCCCGAGTCTAAGCCCCGGCCGCCGGCCGGAAGCCCGGCACCCGAAGTCCCGGTAAACTTGGGGATTGTGACTTCCCAAAACGCCCCCGCCCCCAAGAATGCCCCCGAGCCGCTCGACGCCAGCGAACAGATGCGCATCCGCATGGAAAAGCGCGCCAAGCTGATCGAGCGCGGCACCGAGGCATATCCGGTGGGTGTGGAGCGCACGCATTCCCTCACAGAGATCCGTGAGAAGTACGCGCACCTGCAGGCTGATGAAACCACCGGTGACATCGTGGGGGTAACGGGACGCGTGGTGTTTGTCAGGAACACCGGCAAGCTCTGCTTCGCCACACTGCAGGAAGGCGGCGTGGACGGCAAGGGCACCAGGCTGCAGGCCATGCTGAGCCTGGCCGCCGTGGGTGAAGAAGCGCTCGCGGACTGGAAGGCCCTGGTTGACCTGGGCGACCACGTGTTTATCAAGGGCGAGGTGATTTCCTCCCGCCGTGGCGAACTGTCCGTGATGGCAGAGTCCTGGTCCATGGCTTCCAAGGCGCTCCGCCCGCTGCCCGTCCTGCACGCGGAGCTGAACGAGGAAACCCGCGTCCGCCAGCGCTACGTGGACCTGATGGTGCGCGACGAAGCCCGGGAAATGGTCTACACCCGTGCCGCGATCACCCGTTCCATCCGCGAGAGCCTCCACCGCCACAATTATGTGGAGGTGGAAACCCCCATCCTGAACCTGGTTCATGGTGGAGCCCTGGCCCGCCCGTTCGAGACGCACATGAACGCGTTTGACCAGAAGATGACGCTGCGCATCGCCACCGAGCTTTACCTCAAGCGCGCCGTAGTGGGCGGGATCGACCGCGTCTACGACATGGGCCGGGTTTTCCGCAACGAGGGCGTGGACTCCACCCACAGCCCGGAATTCACCACCCTTGAGTGCTACGAGGCTTGGGCGGACCAGTTCGTCATGGCGGACCGCATCAAGGAAATCATCCTGGATGCGGCAGACGCTGTGGGTGCAGGACGCGCCCTGCAGACAGAGGCCGGGGAGATCAATCTCGACGGCGAATGGGCCTGGCTGTCCGTCTACCCCGGGCTTTCCGACGCCGTTGGCCAGGAAGTTACCCCTGAGACCTCCCTTGAGGTGCTGCGCGAAATCGCCGAAAAGCATGAGGTCAAGGCCGATCCCAAGTGGGACGCTGAAAAGCTGGCGGTTGAACTCTTTGGCGAAATCGTGGAGCCCACGCTGCTGAACCCCACATTCGTGTACGACTACCCGCCGTCCGCCCAACCGCTGGCCCGCCCGCACCGGAAAGACGGCCGCCTGATCGAGGCCTGGGACCTCATCATCGGCGGCATGGAACGCGGCACTGCGTTCTCCGAACTGATCGACCCCGTCATCCAGCGTGAGCGTCTCACCGAGCAGTCCCGTCACGCCGCCGCCGGCGATGACGAGGCCATGCAGTTGGACGAGGACTTCCTTCGGGCCCTCGAATACGGCGCCCCTCCCATGGGCGGCATCGGCCTCGGGATCGACAGGCTGGTCATGCTGTTCACCGGGGCCGGCATCCGGGAGACAATACTCTTCCCGCTCCTCAAGCCCGAGGTGAACTAACCCGTGGAATACGTCGCAGTACTCCTTCCTTCCCTGGTTGTTGGCCTGCTTTTCTGGTTCGCCATGAAATCCATTTTTAATGCCGACAAAGCGGAGCGGCAGGCCGAAGCCCGGGCGCAGGCTGAAGCGGAAGCCCGCAAAACGGACACCCCGAACGGGCCCGAAGCGGATACCAATAAATAAAACGACCGGACTTTCTCGGGAATATCCACAGGAACCACTCGGCGCTTTGACGCGTTGCCATATCGAGGGTCATACTTTTTACAGGAACATCCTGCTTTTGCCGAAAACCCGAACCCTTTCCAAGAGAAAGATAATTTAATGGCACAGAAAGTAAACATCATCCTCGTAGATGATCTGGATGGGGGAACTGCGGACGAGAATGTCCGTTTTGGCCTCGATGGGGTCAGCTACGAAATTGATCTGTCCGCAGCCAACGCCGCCGAGCTTCGTTCGGCACTGGAGCGGTATGTGGCCGCAGCACGCAAGACATCCGCGGGCCGCGCCACCCGAACAAAAGCCGCATCAGGCGGGCGCGCCAATGATTCTGCGCAAATCCGCCAGTGGGCACGCGAAAACGGCTACACGGTTAACAGCCGGGGCCGAATTCAGGCTGAAATCCAGGAAGCCTACCAAAAGGCCAATTCCTAGTATCCGGCACCCTTAGGCCACTTTTAGCCCGGTCTCCGCCCATTGGCGGGGCCGGGTTTTTTGTGCGCTGAATGAGTTATCAACCGTGCTGGCCTGGTGGCATAAAAAGACCATTGCTGCTATAGGGGCGCAAGTGTACGGTGAGAACAATCATCGGCTGATTTCTTCAAAGTCTGCCGGTGGCAGGGTTTGAGCTTCCGGACTGTGACGCCCGCTCGAATCGTCTATTCGAATCGATGCGTGCGGGAGAGTTCAATGCCTGAGAAATTTGCGTCCCGGGTTCACCCCAAGATTTAGCCTGGGCGGGAAGGCGCCCTAAATCTTCCTGGCGGCGGGAGCGCCGTCGTCGTCCGCCGTTGCGTGTTCCGGTGACTCCACCGGGACGCCTCGACGTGCATACAGCTCTCTTTGACTTCCGCAAGTAGCCGCGCCCGGAAGCACTCGCAGGTTATTCCCGATCCGTCACGGTTTCCCCTGTGGCGAACACGCTCCACTTTGCCGTGTCTGCCACGTAGCATCAAAGTACGTCGTAGCTAGGAGTGTGGCGAAATGTTTGAGCGATTTACGGACCGTGCCCGTCGCGTAGTTGTGCTTGCCCAAGAAGAGGCACGCATGCTGAACCACAATTACATTGGTACCGAACACATCCTCTTGGGTCTAATCCATGAGGGTGAGGGCGTTGCCGCCAAAGCTCTTGAGTCCTTGAGCATTTCGCTCGACGGCGTTCGCGAGCAGGTGCAGGAGATCATCGGCCAGGGCCAGCAGGCCCCGTCCGGACACATCCCCTTCACCCCCCGCGCCAAGAAGGTGCTGGAACTCTCGCTGCGCGAGGCCCTGCAGCTTGGCCACAACTACATCGGCACGGAGCACATCCTGCTGGGACTCATCCGTGAGGGTGAGGGCGTTGCCGCCCAGGTGCTGGTGAAGCTCGGCGCTGACCTGAACCGTGTCCGCCAGCAGGTCATCCAGCTCCTCTCCGGCTACCAGGGCAAGGAAACCACCGGCGCAGGCGTCGGTACGGGCCAGCCCGAAGGTACTCCGGCCGGTTCAGTTGTGCTGGACCAGTTCGGACGCAACCTGACCCAGGCTGCGCGCGAGAACAAGCTGGATCCGGTGATCGGGCGCGAGTCGGAAATGGAACGCGTTATGCAAGTCCTTTCCCGCCGCACCAAGAACAACCCGGTCCTGATCGGTGAGCCGGGCGTTGGCAAGACGGCCGTCGTCGAGGGCCTGGCCCAGGCGATTGTCCGCGGCGACGTCCCGGAAACCATCAAGGACAAGCAGCTCTACACCCTGGACCTCGGGTCCCTGGTGGCCGGCTCCCGGTACCGCGGTGACTTCGAAGAGCGCCTGAAGAAGGTCCTCAAGGAAATCCGCACCCGCGGCGACATCATCCTCTTCATTGACGAGATCCACACCCTTGTTGGTGCAGGTGCCGCCGAAGGCGCAATCGACGCCGCGTCCATCCTGAAGCCCATGCTGGCCCGCGGTGAACTGCAGACCATCGGTGCCACCACGCTGGACGAATACCGCAAGCACATCGAAAAGGACGCAGCGCTGGAGCGCCGCTTCCAGCCGATCCAGGTCAAGGAACCCTCCGTTGCGCATGCGATCGAGATCCTTAAGGGCCTGCGGGACCGCTACGAGGCACACCACCGCGTCACCATCACCGACGGCGCCCTCGCCTCGGCGGCCAACCTGTCCGAACGCTACATTTCAGACCGGTTCCTGCCGGACAAGGCGATCGACCTCATCGATGAAGCCGGTGCACGGCTGCGTATCCGCCGCATGACTGCTCCGCCGGAGCTGAAGGCCATGGATGAGCGGATCGCCAAGCTGAAGATGGAGAAGGAATCCGCCATCGACGCGCAGGACTTCGAAGGTGCCGCTTCGCTCCGCGACAAGGAGCAGAAGCTCATCACCGAGCGTTCGGAGAAGGAACGCCACTGGAAGTCCGGCGGCATGGACGATATCTCCGAGGTGGATGAGGATCTCATCGCCGAGGTATTGGCCAACTCCACCGGCATCCCGGTGTTCAAGCTGACGGAGGAAGAGTCCTCGCGCCTGCTGAAGATGGAAGACGAGCTGCACAAGCGTGTGGTGGGCCAGAACGAGGCCATCAAGTCGCTGTCCCAGGCCATCCGCCGTACCCGTGCAGGCCTCAAGGACCCCAAGCGGCCCGGTGGATCGTTCATCTTCGCCGGCCCTACCGGCGTCGGCAAGACCGAGCTGGCAAAGGCCCTGGCTGAGTTCCTGTTTGGTGAAGAGGACGCCCTCATCACCCTGGACATGTCCGAGTACTCCGAGAAGCACACCGTCTCGCGGCTCTTCGGTGCCCCTCCGGGCTACGTCGGCTACGAGGAAGGCGGACAGCTGACCGAAAAGGTACGCCGCCGCCCGTTCTCCGTGGTCCTGTTCGATGAAGTTGAAAAGGCCCACGCGGACCTCTTCAACTCACTGCTCCAGATCCTGGAAGACGGCCGCCTGACCGACTCCCAGGGCCGGGTGGTGGACTTCAAGAACACGGTGATCATCATGACCACCAACCTGGGCACCCGCGACATCTCCAAGAGTGTTGCCACCGGCTTCCAGTCCGGTACGGACACGCAGACCGGCTACAACCGGATGCGCGCCCGTGTGACGGAGGAGCTCAAGCAGCACTTCCGCCCGGAGTTCCTGAACCGTGTGGATGACGTTGTGGTGTTCCCGCAGCTGACCCAGGACGAGATCGTCGAGATCGTGGACATGTTCGTGAGCCGGCTGGAGAAGCGCCTCAAGGACAAGGACATGGGCATCGAGCTCACCACCGCGGCCAAGGTACTGCTGGCAACCCGAGGCTACGATCCAGCCATGGGTGCACGGCCGCTGCGCCGCACCATCCAGCGCGAGATCGAGGACCAGCTCTCCGAGAAGATCCTCTTCGGCGAGATTCACGCCGGGGACATCGTGGTGGTGGATGTGGACGGCGAAGGCGACGACGCCAAGTTCACCTTCGCCGGCAACGCCAAGCCGCGCATCCCCGAGATCGCCCCGAGCGTCTAAGCACCAACCCGAAGGCCCCGCCCGCTCCCGCAACGGAGCAGGCGGGGCCTTTCGCGTTCGCACCGCACCGTCAAACGGTTGGCATCCGCTCCATGGCTGAGGCGCTGCCGTGGTTCTCTCTTGTGCCGGCCATCAGAGATTTCCCGGCGCCTGCTCGTTCCTCGCTTTGACGGCGCCTACATAAATCCCTGATGCCCGGCACCTCGTGCGCGGACTCACCTTGGCTCTATACGCTGAAGCCTGACACGAGCGGCCTTGGCCCGCTTGAGCGGTGTTGCCCAAAGCCGTTCATGCGGGGCAGAACCGCTATTGCGTGGATCCGTAGGCTGGGAAGCGATCCGGCGGCATAAGCGAAGGCGCCGGGGGCATTTGTGTAGCTTGCGTCAGAGCGACGAAGGAGCAGCAAGCGGCAAATGGCGCCGGTGCCGGAGCGAACCCCAGCCAGAGCAACGCACCCAAAGTGCCGTGCGGCGCGGGGCTTTGTGATGCGGGGCACAGTCGGGTTGAATCGGGTACATGGCTAACCTGAACCCGGCGATCCCGGGCGAGCAACCTATGACCCCTTTCCACGACCTGGACCATTACCTGGCTATCCCCCGGGTGAGCGGCCTTGCCCTAAGCCCGGACGGGCGGAGGCTGGTCACCACCGTCTCCACTCTCAATGGCAAAGGCACTGAATTCGCCACAGCACTTTGGGAGCTAGATCCCACGGGCGAGAAGCAGGCCCGGCGGATCACGCGCAGTGCCAAAGGAGAAGCCGGGGCCGTCTTCTCAGCCACCGGCGATGTCTATTTCACCTCGGCCCGGCCGGACCCGGAAAGCCCCGACGGCGATCCCGTCAAGGCCCTGTGGCTGCTCCCGGCTGGCGGCGGGGAGGCCAGGGTAATTCTCTCGAGGCCGGGGGGAGTGGACACGGTCCTGGCTGCCCGGCATGCCGACGCAACGTTCGTTATTGCCGAGATCCTGGCCGGGTCCACGGACGAGGACAATGATGCCGAGCGGCGTAAGGCCCGCAAGGAGAACAAAGTGTCCGCCATCCTGCACAGCGAATACCCGGTGCGCTACTGGGACTCGGACCTGGGCCCCGGCCAGCCGCGTATCTTCGCCGTGGAGGAAGGCCAGGACGAGGAGGCGGGAAAGCCCGCCACGGTGGATGCTGCCGCGCCGCGCGTCCTTCGCAACCTCACTCCCCATGCTGGGCCCCGGCTGCGGGAAGCGGAAACGGTGGCCAGCCCGGACGGCAGGACCATCTACACAAGCTATACGAGGCCATTGGCGAAGGCTGAAAGCCGTTCCGTGCTGGTGGCCGTGGACGTGGCTTCCGGCAGCCAGCAAGTGCTGCTGGACGAGGAAGGCATGAGCTACTTTCCCGGCCCGGTCAGCCCGGACGGCAACACCCTGGTTGTGGTCAGTGAGAGCGATACCACCCCGCACCAGGCGCCGCAGGTCAAGCTGAACCTTCTGGATGTTTCGGGCCGGCCGGATTCACCGGGCCGGACAGCGGGCGGTGCCGCCCGCCTCGCCGCGCTGGTTCACGACTGGGACCGCTGGGCCCGGCCCGCGGCCTGGCTCCCTGACGGTTCAGCGCTGCTGGTCACAGCGGATGACGACGGCGCGTCGCCGGTCTTCCGGATCAGCCTTCCGGCGTCTGCTGCTGAAGTGAGCGTCACGAGGGTGACACAGGATGCCGCGGCGTACACCGACGTCGTGGTGTCACCGGAAGGACGCACCGCGTATGCGCTGCGCAGCTCCTACGCGTTCCCGCCGGAAGCCGTTCGGATCGACCTTGAAACGGGCGAGGCAACGCGCCTGCCGGCGCCGGCCGAACGGCCTGCGGTTCCGGGACGGCTGGAACGGCTGGCGGCGACGGCCGCCGACGGCGCACGGGTTCCTGCATATCTGGCACTGCCCGAGGGAGCATCGGCCGATGCGCCTGCGCCGATGCTGCTGTGGATCCACGGCGGCCCGCTGGGATCCTGGAACGCCTGGACCTGGCGGTGGAACCCCTGGCTGCTGACCGCGAAGGGCTATGCCGTCCTGTTGCCCGACCCCGCGCTGTCCACGGGCTACGGGCAGTCGTACATCCAGCGTGGCTGGGGGGAATGGGGCAAGGCTCCCTTTACCGACCTGATGGCCGCCACAGACGCCGCTGAGAGGCGCCCCGACATCGATCCGACTCGGACCGCGGCTATGGGAGGGTCCTTTGGCGGCTACATGGCCAACTGGGTGGCGGGACATACTGACCGTTTCAGGGCCGTCGTCACCCATGCCAGCCTGTGGGCCCTGGACCAGTTCGGGCCCACCACTGACGATTCGCAGTACTGGTTGAGGGAAATGACCGAGGAAATGGCCATTGAGAACTCGCCGCACCGCCATGTGGAAAAGATCAGCACGCCCATCCTGGTAATCCACGGGGACAAGGACTACCGGGTGCCTATCGGTGAAGGCCTGCGGCTCTGGTACGAACTTTTGTCCAAATCCCAACTGGCCGCGGACCGGGACGGCCAGACCCCGCACCGCTTCCTGTACTACCCCGACGAGAACCACTGGGTCCTGCAGCCTCAGCACGCCAAGGTCTGGTACGGCGTCGTGGAAAGCTTCCTCGCCAAGCACGTGCTGGACGAGGAGCTCCCGATACCTGCCGAGCTGGGTCTCTAAAGCTCCGGCACCTCCGTTAGCTCCGGCTCGGAGGCTGGGACATTTCCCGCGTGCTGCTCGTACCTCGCTTTGACGCACGCTACAGAAATCTCCCAGCCTCCTTCGCCTCGTGCCGGGCGTCACCGCGCGGATGCAGGCATGCAGCACCCAAAGTTGATTCGCCGCCGCTTCTTACGGCCTGCCTTCTGTGAAGCGAGGTGCCGGGGGCATTTGTGTAGCTTGCGTCAGAGCGACGAAGGAGCAGCAAGCGGCAAATGGCGCCGGTACCGGAGCGCCCCAAGCGTCGCAGTCTTCGAGCCGGAGACTGCGGCCATAGGATTGACCCTGTGACTGACTCCTTCCATATCCGTCCTGCCCGCACCAGTGATGTGGCCGCCATCAAGAGACTGGTGGCGCCGCTGGCGGAGCAGCGGATCCTGATGGCCAAGGAGACGGTGGCCTACTACGAAAGCCTGCAGGAGTTCCGGATCGCCGAATCGGACGACGGCGACGTCATCGGCTGCGGCGCTTTGCACGTGATGTGGGAAGACCTGGCAGAGGTGCGCACCCTTGCCGCTTCAGATATGTGGCGGGGCAGGGGCGTTGGCCATGTGCTGGTGGAGAGCCTTCTGGAGGAAGCGCGTCAGCTGGGCGTGGGACGGGTCTTCTGCCTCACGTTTGAGGTGGATTTCTTCAAGCGCCACGGCTTTGAGGTGATGGCTGACCAGACGGCGGTGGACCCTGAGGTGTACTCCGAGTTGCTGCGCTCGCACGATGAAGGCGTGGCCGAGTTCCTTGACCTGGCCCGCGTTAAGCCCAACACCCTTGGCAATACCCGAATGATCAAGTTCCTCTGAGCAGGACCTTTATCGCTCCCTTCTCCGTATAAGGCTCGTCCGCATGAGGGGCCTGATTTGCCGTGGGTGATAATGGATGATTTTTGTAGTCTTTCCATTGGTCGATTCGATGGATAAACTGCTTGGAGCTTGCTGGGGAGCAAACCCCGACTAATGAAAGCACCTCATGCACATCCTCTCCTCCCACACGGAAAAAACCGAGCTTCAGCTTCTGGTCCGCGGGCTCGTCTATGCCCCAGGCGACCCCCACTATGGTGCGGAAGTCGCAGCTTTTAACCTCGCCACCCGCCACACCCCGGACCTGGTTCTGAGCGCCGTCAATGCCGACGACGTGGTGGCCGCGGTCCGGTGGGCAGCCGCTCGCGGTATGTCCATTTCAGTCCAATCCACCGGCCACGGAGCCGCCAACGCCATTACCGATGGCCTGCTTATCAGTACCCGGCTGATGCTGGAACTCTTCATCGATCCTGACGAGCGGACGGCGCGCGTCGGCGCCGGAGTGCGCTGGCGTGACGTCCTCAAGGCTGCTGCGCCCTACGGGCTGATGGGCCTGCACGGCTCCAGTACCGACGTCGGCGTTGTTGGCTACACGCTGGGCGGCGGTTTGCCTCTCCTGGGGCGGAAGTACGGCTTCGCCTCCGACCATGTGCTGGCGTTCGACGTGGTGACGCCGGATGGCGTCCTGCGCCGAGTGGACGCAGCAAGCGACCCGCGGCTGTTTGCCCTGCTCCGCGGCGGCAAGGGGAACTTCGGCATTGTCACGGCCATGGAGTTCTCGCTTTTCCCGGCCGGCGAACTCTTCGCCGGCGGCATCTTTTACGACGGCGGGCACTCCCGGGAGGTGCTGGCAGGGTTCGGTCAGTGGATCCGGCATCTTCCCGCCGAGGCTTCCGCGTCCCTGGCATTCCTGCGCCTGCCGGACATGGAGGAAGTACCGGCGTTCCTCCGCGGCAATTTTGTCATGCACCTCCGGTTCGCCTGGCAGGGCAATGCGGCTGACGGGGCACGTGTATTGGCGCCGATGCGCGAGGTGGCTCCGGTCCTGCTGGACGGGGCAGGGCCGCTGCCGTACTCGCGGGTGGACGAGATCCACGCAGACCCTGAACATCCGGTTCCTGTCCGGGAAGGCGGCATGCTGCTCAAGGATCTGGACGCCGGCCTGGAGGACGCGCTGCTCCGGCTGGCTGGACCGGGCAGCACCGCGCCGCTCCTGTTGACGGAAATCCGGCTGATGGGAGGAGCGCTGGCCAAGCCATTGAAGGCTGTGGTGCCCGACTTCGACTACGTGGGTGGGCGTGATGCCGCGCTGTCCTTCTTTGCAGTGGGCATCATGGCGCCGCAGGTCGCGCACTTGGTTCCGGCAGCCATACAGGAAGCCCGGGAGGTCTTGGAGCCTTTCGGGACGGGCGGTACCGCTGTCAACCTGCATGGGCACCTCACGTCGCCGGAACTGGCCTTCCGCGCCTGGCCGGAAGCTGCCCGGGAGCGGCTCAGCAAGGCCAAAGCTGAGCTGGACCCAAAGAATCTGTTCCGTCATGGCCATGCAATCCAGCCAGCGGCAGGGGAGCTGACCTTCGTCACTTAGAAAGCCAGGCCCTCGGGATTGGCATTAGACCATTTGATGGATAAACTGCCAAGGGTCGCAGTTTCACGGATTCCGCTGAAAGGGACAGTCATGGGGGCTGTCCCTTTCGTCGTCAGCGGCGCGGCGCACGAAACTACCGTCGTCCCGGTGGCGGTAGTAGGGTCAAAGTGACATCCTCCAGGAAGCACCCCACGTCCCAGGAGCTCCGCCGTGAAAAAACTCATCAACGATCCGCGCAGCGTCGTGGACGAATCCGTGGAGGGCTTCGGAGTTGCCCACGCGGACCTGGTAAAAATCAGCGTGGACCCCACTTTCGTTGTCCGCGCAGACGCGCCGGTAGCCGGGAAGGTGGGGCTGCTTTCAGGAGGCGGCAGCGGACACGAACCCCTCCACGCAGGCTTCGTGGGGCGGGGAATGCTCGACGCCGCAGTGCCCGGCGCGGTTTTTACCTCGCCCACCCCTGACCAGATCCTTCCGGCGACACTCGCGGTTAACTACGGCGCCGGCGTCGTCCACATCGTAAAGAACTACACGGGTGACGTCCTCAATTTCGAAACAGCGGCGGAACTGGCAGAGGCTGAAGGAATCCAGGTCCGTGCCGTCCTGGTCAACGATGATGTCGGGGTGGAGGACTCGCTCCATACCGCCGGCCGGCGTGGCGTTGGTGGAACTGTGCTGGTGGAGAAAATAGCCGGCGCGGCTGCCGAACGGGGGGACGGCCTGGACGCCGTTGCCGCGATCGGTGAGCGTGTGAACACCAACGTCCGCAGCATGGGCGTGGCACTGTCAGCCTGCACCGTCCCGCACGCAGGATCACCGAGCTTCGACCTGGAGGACAACGAGATCGAAATCGGCATCGGCATCCACGGCGAACCGGGCCGGCACCGGATCCCGATGGAGGGCGCCGATGGAATCACAGACCGGCTGTTGGAACCGGTGCTGGACGATCTGGGCGTGGGCGCGGGGGACAGGCTGCTGCTGTTCGTCAACGGCATGGGCGGGACACCACTCAGCGAGCTTTACATTGTCTACCGCAGGGCTGCACAGGTGATCGCCGCAAGGGGAGCCGCCGTAGAGCGGAACCTGGTGGGGAACTACATCACCGCGCTGGAAATGCAGGGCTGCTCCATTTCCGTGCTGCGGCTGGACGACGAACTCATCGATCTGTGGGATGCCCCCGTTCACACGGCCGCCTTGCGCTGGGGTGTGTAGCGATGGTGCTTGATGTGAACTGGGCCGTTAAATGGCTGACTCTTTGTGCGCAGGCCATGGCGGCACACCGGCTTGAACTCATCGAGCTGGACCGCGCCATCGGGGACTCGGACCACGGGGAGAACATGGACCGCGGCTTCCAGGCCGTCCTGGAAAAGCTTGCCGAGGCGCCGCCGGAAACCCCCGGAGCGGCATTCAAGCTGACCGCCATGACGCTGATGTCCAAGGTGGGGGGCGCCGCGGGCCCTTTGTACGGGACTGCTTTCCTGCGTGCTGCCACCTTCCTCGGCGACGCCATCGAGGTGGACCCGGCGGCCCTGGCAGGTGCCCTCGCCGCCGCGCGTGACGGCATTGTGGCCAGGGGCAAGGCCGAGACGGGGGACAAAACCATGGTGGATGCATGGACTCCCGCTGTGGAGGCCGCACAGGCGGCAGCCGCCGACGCCGACGGCAATGTCCTGGCCGTGCTGGTCGCTGCGGCCGAGGCGGCCGAGGCAGGTGCAGCGGCGACGGACCCGCTGGTGGCCCGGAAAGGCCGGGCCAGCTACCTGGGCGAACGGAGCGTTGGGCACCGTGACCCCGGCGCCGCCTCCAGCGCGCTGATTTTCCGGGCCGCCGTTGGGGCTGCCGCGTGACGGTCCGCATCGTGGTGGTGTCCCATAGCGAAAAGATTGCCGACGGTGCAGTGGAACTTGCCGCCCAGATGGCGCCCGACGTCGTGATCGTGGCAGCCGGGGGAACCCCGGAGGGACGCATCGGCACCAGCCTTGAGAAGGTTATGTCAGCGCTGGAGCGGGCTTCCGGCGGGGACGGCGTGGTGGTACTGACCGACCTGGGGTCGGCCGTTATGACAGCAGAATCGGCGCTGGAACTTGCGGAGGATCCGGCCGGCGTGCTGCTGGCCGACGCACCGTTGGTGGAAGGACTGGTGGCCGCCGCTGTCGCAGCCCAGGGAGGCGCCGACGCGGCTGCGGTGAAGCGCGCCGCCGAGTCCGCTTACGGTTCGGCTTTGCCGGCAGCCGCCGGGCCGCTCCCCGCGGACAGCGCCGTGTCGCAGGGATCGGTGACGGGTGCCGGCCCGGATTTTACCGGCGACTTTGAGCTCATCAACCAGGCCGGCATGCACGCCAGGCCGGCCGCCAAGATTGCTGGCGGGCTCTCGTCACTGGATGCCGAGGTCAAGGTCAACGGGGTGGATGGAGCGTCCATGACCGGGCTCATGACCCTGGCCGCGGGCCGGGGGTCGGTGCTGCACGTGGAAGCCTGGGGTGCCGACGCAGAGCGGGCCGTGAACTATGTTGGCGGCCTGGTGCAGGCAGGGTTCGGCGAGCCTTAAGGCACCCGGAGTTTTTGTCCAGATGCGGCGGGTTGAAAGGCCTTAAACCCGCCCGATCTGGACAAAAACTCCGGGGGAGGGGGCGCCGATGGCAGGCGCCGGGACCTGGTCCCGATTGCACACCAGGTTTCCGTTCTCGACGGCGAGCCGCGCCACCTGGATCGAGGACCGCCGGCTGCTTTCCGTCGGATGGTCCTGGCCGGTCCGCTCAGGATGGGTGAAGTAGAAGATCCAGGCGTCGTCGCCGTCGACCACCACGTCTGCATGGAGTCCAGGACCCTCATCGTCAGTTCGCGCATGCCGGTCGCCAATTGACCCGCCGAGGATCCTCCCCGCCGGCTCCCAAACGTCCAGGTCATCGGAGCGGAAAGCCAGCTGGCCGCTCCAGCTGTCCACGATCAGCCAGTAAAACCCCTGAAGGGAGAAGACGTTGGGGCCCTCATGGCCGCCGGGCGTGGACAGCACCCGGCCCCGGACCGTCCAGGTGTAGAGGTCCTCGCTGTCTGCCGCCCAGGTCTCGGAACCCTGGTGCTGGTCCTTGTACCACATCCGGAATCCACCCTGCGGGAGCTCGATGATGCAGGCATCAATGACGTTGTTGGAGCTCAGGGTGATGGGGCCATGGTGCTGCCAGGAGATGAGGTCTTCGCTGGTGTAGTGGTGAATCAGCGTCTCATCGATGGCGCAGCCCAGCGGAATGCCCTGGATGTAGCTGACGTACATGTGGAAGATTCCGTTGTGCTCGAAGACTTCGGGAGCCCAAAAGGTGTTGTGGCCCCATTCAAAGTCGAGACCCTTGAGGGTTCCGCGGTACCGCCAGGTGGCGCACCCATCCGTTGACGACGCCACCCCCAGCTGTGAACCGAACAGCCAGCTGATCCCCTGGGCATGCCGGACGGTAGTGGGCCTGTTGGTGTAGATCATCCACCACGATTGCTCATGCCGATTGTAGATCAGGACAGGGTCCGCTGCCCCGTCTTCCAACGGGTCACGGTACAGCGGGGCAGGCGCGGGGGCAGGGCTGGGGTGCACGGGAATCTCCGAAACGCTGGATGTTGTTCCGGTTAATATACATCGTTGTAGATCCTGCGTACACGCCAACAATCCCCGGGACTTCCGTCCCGGGAACGAAGGCTAAAGCCTTAGCTGCAGAATTTGCTGAACGTGCCGCCGGCAGCTTCGTAGTCCGCCTGCAGGCCCGAAAGCTTTTCCTCGTCCGGGGTCTCTTTCGCGGACTCGTCCGTGTACTCGATGATCGACTGCAGCGCGGACTTCAGGTCATCAGAGGCCACTACCTCGATGGGCCGGAACTGGTTGGCCATCCGGGTCATCCCGCTCTTGCCAACTGGTGGGTTCGCCACAACTGACTTGATCCGGTCGCAGGTTTCAGGGGTGCTCAACTGGGTCGATGCGGTGCAGGCCGAAGCCGAGAGAACAAGCCCGGTGGCGAGCAGGGCTGTGGTGAGTTTCTTCATGCTTCCCACACTAGTTGATTGGCGGATTCATCCCGCCTCCGCTGTCGAAGCCTTTGGCTTACAACCTCGCCCGGAGCCCATCTTCGTTCAGCTCAACCGAGGCGGAGACAAACCTTCCACAGTGCTCGCCGTAGGGATAATCGCCCCGGGGCCGGAAGTCGAGCGTACGTACGGGCAGCGCTGATCCGTCTGCTGCTGTTCCGCTGGCCGTCAGCGCCATGGGGGACTCTGTCAGGGAATCCAGCATCAGATTCCCCATCAGGGTCCCGTCAGGCGACGCCGTGGCGGAGCAGACGCCGTCAGGGGTACAGCCCTGGTCAACGGACACTGTCCCGGGGTAGAGCTCAAGGTCCGCTTCCTTGCAGGCACCGTCCTGGCACGCCTTCAGGTGAAGGGTTTTCACCTGGGCGGCATACTCGCGGGCCACCGTCACGGAGACCACCGACGCCTGGGCGATCATGGGGCACGGCACGTCGTAGGGATAGCAGGCGGAGGTGAGAACCGTCGTCGTGATCAGTGTCAGCAGTACTCCGGACTTGCCCATACTTCAGGGTAAAGCCGGCGCGCTTCCGGCCTCCCGGCTACCAGAGAACTGACGCAAACATCGTTATGGCACCCGCGCCGAAAATGACCATAATGAGACCGAATGAGAACCTGCCCTTTGACACCAGGAAGACCGGGCGCGTGGATTCGGCGGGGTTGGCAGGGTTGTAAAGCACCGCTATGGGACTGCCGATGATTTCCTGGTCCAGGCCATAGATGTCCGACTGGCCCAGCCAGCGCCGGCCCCCGGCGTCGTTGAACTCATAGGAGGGGGCGAACCGGTGGCCGCCGTTGCTGCCCGGGCCGTCTTTGCCGCGAAGGTTCCCTGTGACGGTGGCGTAGGTGGCCACCCAGCCGCGGACGATGCTGCGCCGGCGGAACGATGCAGCCAGTGACAGTCCCACCAGCACCAGTCCCGCGGCGGCAAAAAGGCCCGGAAGGACTACAAACACGGCCTTGATGGAGTCCATCGCCTAGTCCACCGGAAAGATGCTGATGAAGTTGAACAGCAGGATGGAAAACACCACCAGGAACGGGATGAGGCAGCCAACAATCTTTTTTGAATCGGAGGCAACCTGGAATGACTGGTTGGGGTTGAGCGGGTTGTAGGTCACCTGCACGAGCGACCCCGGCTGTGGCCGGTTCACCAGCGAAACCTCTGATTCCCCCGCAAACAATGTGCCGTGGGGATCTGTGAACTGATAAGTGGGGAAGTAGCGCCTGCTGCTGGGAGAGCTGCCTGCACTCCTGCTCCAGCCGGCCACACTCCCTGTTACGGTGGCCTGCACCCGGGGCCAGCCTTCGGCCTGCTTCTCGCGGCGTTTGGCTTTTCGCAGCAGATGGAGCGTGGCCAGGCCCGCGCCAACAACCCACAGCGCCCCAATGATGTACAGCACGATCTTCATGTTTTCCCCCGGTTCAGGTCACCAAGAAGTATGCCATCCTCCGCGGGACCTGAAGCTCAGGCGGGTAGCCGGTATCCGCCCTGGTGCAGCTCGGCCAGGCCGTCGGTGAGCAGTCCGGCCAGCGCGCGGTCCAGCTGCTCCGGGCCGCAGTTCAACCGGTGGAGGGCAGAGAGCGGCACTGCAACGCCTTCCGGCGCAAAGCCCAGGTCCGCGGGCTCCTGGTGGAACATCTCGGGTGGTACGGGATTCTCCGCGGTCCGCAGGACCGCCATCACGGCGCCGCGGACCTGGCGGTCAGTGCCGTGCCACGCCTGTCCTTTGGGAATGTACGACGGCGGCGGCTCGCCGGCCGCGAGCCAGGCGCATGAGTTCCGGACCGGGCAGGCTGAGCACTTGGGCACGCGGGCCGTGCAGACCAGCGCCCCCAGTTCCATGACCGCAGCGTTCCAATGGACGGAGGCGCCGTCGTCGTCCGGCAGGAGTTCTGCCGCCAAGCGCATTTCCGAGGCGGTCAGCGACGGCGACGGAAGCGCGACGCCGGAAATGAGGCGTGCATGGACGCGGCGGATGTTGGTGTCCACCACCGTTTCCCGACGTCCAAAGGCAAACGCGGCCACCGCGGCAGCCGTGTAGCTGCCCACTCCGGGCAGGGCCAACAGCTCCGCGTAGCTTCCAGGGACTGTGCCGCCGTGGTCACGGACGATCGCTGCGGCCGCTGCGTGCAGCCGGAGCGCACGGCGCGGGTAGCCCAGCCTGCCCCATAAACGGACGGCTTCCCCCGCAGGTTCTCCCGCCAACGCAGCGGGGTTGGGCCAGCGGCTGAGCCATTCCTGCCAGACGGGCAGCACACGCACCACAGGGGTCTGCTGGAGCATGATTTCACTGACCAGGACGCCCCATGGTGAGCAGCCCGCATCCCGCCAGGGCAGGTCCCGGGCGGTCTCCGCGAACCAGTCCGTAATTCTGGCATGCAGGGAGGCCAGCGCGTCCCCGTTCAGGGAAGGACCAACGGGCACAGCTGGGGGAGAGGTTTTAGTATCGATCCCAACACTGTAGTTGAAGCCTTGCGGTGGACGGGATCTGAGGGCAACGCAAACAAACCGTAACCTTAGCGTTGGCTGGGTTCCCGGCGTGGTGGGAATGCAGAGTGCACCCGGTTCTCTAGCCTAGAAGGATGGGCAGGCAAGGCAATTCATCAACACGCGGGACGGCGTCATCCGGTTCCCGGAACGGTTCAGGGGCACCACGGACGTTGAGTGACGCGGTGGTGTACCGCCGCCGGCGCTTGTTCGTCGGTGCTGTAGTGCTGATGGTCATTGCCATGGTCCTTGGCGGCTTCGCGGCAGGCGGGGCCTTCAGCGGTAACTCCGAGCAGGTTTCAAGCACCGACAATGGAACCGACGCCGGTGCCTCGCCGGCAGCCTCCACCACAGAGTCGCCGTCGGAAGCGCCCAGCAGTACCCCTGCTCCCACGGCAAGCCCCACCTGCGACCAGAACCTGGTGACTGTTTCTGCTGCAACGGACAAACCTGCCTACGGGCCGGACGAGAACCCTTTGCTCACCCTGAAGGTGACCAACGGCGGGAAAATGCCGTGCGAGGTGAACATCGGTACGTCCCAGATGGAGTTCCTGGTGACCAGCGGCGCAGACCGGATTTTCTCCTCAAGGGACTGCCAGGCGGCGAGTGAGGATCTGGTGAAGACCATTGCCCCCGGCGCCAGCGAAACAGCCAACTTCCCGTGGCCGCGCAACCGCAGCGTGGAAGGCTGCGAGCCCATTGATGCCAAACCGGGAGGCGGCGGGGCGTACTACATCTTTACGGCCAAGCTGGGCTCGAAGGCCAGTCCCAAGGCAGTGTTCCAGCTGGGCTGAGCCGGAAACCCCCGGCAGGGGAAGCGGGTCAGAGGAACCTGTCCAGCAGGCTGGCCTCGGCCATCCGGCTCAGGCCTTCACGCACGGTACGGGCACGCTGGTCACCGATGCCGTCCACCGTCATCAGGTCATCGATGGTGGCTGCCATCAGGAACTGAAGGCCGCCGAAGTGGTCCACCAGCCGGTCGGCGACAGCCTTGGGGACTGCCTTAAGCCCGGAGAGCAGCCGGTACCCGCGGGGCTGCACCACGGCGTCGAGGGTGTCCACCCCGCCGGCGAAGCCGATGATGCCGGAAATCTTGCCCAGGTCTATCAGCTCGGTGGGACCCAGGTTTACGAGGGCGCTCACGGCTTTCTCAATGTCGTCCGGGGAGGCGTGCGGGCCCGCGTAGTCACGGATGATGATGTCGCTGCCGGGGCCCCGGCCCACGGTGAGCTCGTCCAGCTGGAGGGACAGCAGCCGGCCGTCCTCGCCCAGTTCCAGCACATACTGGGAAATTTCCTCCGAGATCCGGCGGACCATTTCCTGGCGCTGCAAGGTGACGGCCACGTCCCGGACAGTGACCATGGCCTCGATCTCAAGGGCTGACAGTGAACTGGTCACCTGGTCAAGCCGCGACCGGTACCTCTCCAGGGTGGCCAGGGCCTGGTTGGCGCGCGCAAGGACCTTCTCGGAGCCCTCAAGCACGTGGCGCAGGCCGTTGACATACAGTGCGATGATCTGCATGGACTGGCTGACGGAGATGACGGGCACGCCGGTTTGGATGGCCACGCGCTCGGCGGTCCGGTGCCGGGTGCCCGATTCCTGGGTTTCGATGCTCGAGTCCGGCACCAGCTGGACGGCGGCGCGGAGGATGTTCCCGGCGTCCCTGTCGCAAATGATGGCGCCGTCCATCTTGGCCAGTTCACGGAGCCTCGTGGGGGAGAAGTCGATGCCGATGTCAAAGCCGCCGGAGCAGATGGAATCGATGGTCCGGTCCGAGCCAAGAACAATCAGTGCGCCAGTGCGTCCCCGGAGGATGCGTTCCAGTCCATCGCGGAGGGGCGTTCCTGGAGCTACTCTGCCCAGAGTCGCCTTGAGCGATTCTTCGGGGCTCCGGGGCATAGGGTGTTCCCTTCAAAGGTGCTGGCTGCCGCCCGCAATTATGCCGGTTTCCCACTGTCTGCCGGCAGGATCAAAAGTACTCAGTTTCCCGCAAGACCAATGATAGAGGTAAAGAGGGGCAACAACCGCACGGGCAAGCCCTAAAGTGGCCCGTACGGGGGTTCCGGGAAAGGGTTCCGAAAGCCACCCGTGGGCCGCTGGCACTGACGCATTTTTGGGCCTTTTGCCGCCGCAGGATAAGGGATCTGCGCCGCAGCATGAAGGAGCCGCCTTCGGTGCCGGGCCGGCGCTGGGATAAACTTGGACCTTGGCGCTCAGCCAGTCCCCAGCCAGCCTTACAACGTCCCGTCAAGCGCCATCCCGACAAGCGCCGTCCCGTCAAGCGCCAGGACCCCCACCGTAGCGAAAGTAGCACCGTGTCCCAAGATGTCCTCAGCCCCGCCCGGATCCACGAGATTCACAAACAGGCGGCCCGGCGTCGGACGTTTGCCGTTATTTCGCATCCTGACGCCGGCAAGTCCACGCTGACCGAAGCACTGGCGTTGCATGCGAAGGTGATCGGCATTGCCGGTGCTTCCAGCGGCAAGGCAAACCGCAAGGAAACGGTCTCGGACTGGATGCAGATGGAAAAGGACCGTGGCATCTCCATCAGCTCCGCAGCGCTCCAGTTCTCCTACCGTGACACCGTCATCAACCTGCTGGATACTCCCGGCCACGCCGACTTCTCGGAAGACACGTACCGTGTCCTCGCCGCCGTCGACTGCGCGGTGATGCTGGTGGATGCCGCCAAGGGCCTGGAAACCCAGACCATGAAGCTCTTTGAGGTCTGCAAGCAGCGCAACCTGCCCATCATCACCGTGATCAACAAGTGGGACCGCCCCGGCCTGGATGCCCTGGCCCTGATGGACGAAATCACCGAGCGCACAGGCCTGCAGCCCATGCCGCTGACCTGGGCCGTTGGCATCTCCGGCGACTTCCGCGGGGTCTGGGATCTCCGCAACGACCGGTTCGCCCAGTTCAAGCGGAACAACTCGGGCGCCAACATTGCGCTGACCGAGTACTTCACCCCGGATGAAGCGGCGGAGAGCCAGGGCAGCAACTGGTCTGACGCCGTGGACGAAGCCGGCCTGGTGATCGAATCCAACCTCGAGTTCGATGTTGAGAGCTTCCATGCCGGCAAGGCCACGCCCATACTCTTCAGCTCAGCCGCCCTGAACTTCGGCGTCAAGGAACTGCTGGACGCCCTGGTGGACTTCGCCCCGCCGGCAGCTCCCAGGCCGGACGTCGAGGGCAGCCCGCGCGCCGTGGCTGCCCCGTTCTCCGGGTTCGTCTTCAAAGTCCAGGCCGGCATGAACAAGGCGCACCGCGACCACGTGGCGTTCATCCGTGTGTGTTCCGGCGTCTTTGAGCGCGGCATGGTGGTCACGCAGACGCGCACGGGCAAGTCCTTCGCCACGAAGTACGCGCAGCAGGTCTTTGGCCGCGAACGTGAGGTCATCGATGAGGCCTATCCCGGCGACGTGGTGGGCCTGGTGAACGCCTCCTCCCTGCGCGTGGGGGACAGCCTCTTCCTCGAGGACCCGGTGGAATTCCCGGCCATCCCGCTGTTCGCGCCGGAACACTTCCAGGTGGCACGCTCCAAGGATCCCAGCCGCTTCAAGCAGTTCCGCCGCGGCATCGAGCAGCTCGAACACGAGGGCGTCATCCAGGTGCTCCGCTCCGACGTCCGCGGTGACCAGGCGCCGGTGCTCGCCGCCGTCGGCCCCATGCAGTTCGAAGTGGTGGAGGACCGGATGGCCCATGACTTCAGCGCCCCCATGCGGCTGGAACGCCTCCCCTATTCCATCGCCAGGATTTCGACGGCGGATGCCATGCCTGCGCTGGCCAACGTGCCTGGCGCCGAGGTGCTGCTGCGGTCCGACGGCGAATTCCTCGCCCTGTTCAACGACGTCTGGGCCCTGCGCCGGATAGAGAAGAACCACCCGGACCTGACGCTGGTCCCGATCGGCACGCACAATCCGGCGAAGTAGGCCGCAATGACGACTGTTCAACCACGGGCTGTGGTCACGGGAACGGGCACGCTCAATCCCCTCGGATCCAACGTTGCAGAAACGTGGTCTGCCCTGCTTGCCGGCCGGTCAGGCATTGCCGGCATAGCTGAGGACTGGGCTGCGCCTTTGCCCGTCCGGATCGCAGGCCGGGTCAACACCGACCTGACAACACTGCTGACGACGCGGGAACTGAAGCGCATGGACCGGTGCGGGCAGCTTGCTGTCGCCGCGGCGAGGGATGCCTGGGCGCAGGCGGGCGCCCCCGAAGTGGATCCTGACCGGTTTGCCGTGGTCATCGGATCGGGCTATGGCGGCCTGGACACTACCCTGGCCCAGACCCGCGCGCTGGACAGCGGCGGTCCACGCCGCGTCTCGCCGCATACCCTGACCCGCCTGATGGTGAACGGGCCATCCGCGTGGGTATCCATCGACCTCGGTGCCCGGGCTGGAGCGCGGACCCCGGTGAGCGCCTGTGCGTCCGGGGCAGAAGCAATAGCCCAGGGCGTGGAAATGATCAAGGCCGGAGCGGCCGACGTCGTGGTTGCCGGTGGTGTTGATGCCTGCATCAACGACCTCGTCCTGAGTGGTTTTTCGCAGATCCGGGCACTGTCTACCCGCAATGACGATCCGCAGGGCGCGTCCAGGCCATTCGACCGTGACCGGGATGGCTTTGTCCTGGCGGAGGGCGCGGGGATCCTGGTCTTGGAAAGCGAGGAGCATGCGCGGGCACGTGGTGCACATGTCCTGGGGGTGGTGGCCGGGGCTGCCGTAACGTCCGATGCGGGCGACATCGTGGCTGCGGACCCTGCCATGCAGCAGCGCGTGATGGAGAAGGCCCTGGCTGTGGCCGGGCTCAGCGGTGCCGATATCAGCTTTGTGCACGCCCACGCCACGTCAACGCCGGTGGGGGACCGCCTGGAGGCCCAGGCGATTGGCGCCGTGCTCGATTCCGCCGTTCCCGTTACGTCAACAAAGTCCCTGACCGGCCACCTCCTCGGCGGTGCCGGGGCGCTGGGTGCCATCGTTGTCCTCGAAGCGCTGCGGAGTGGAGACCTTCCCGGCACGTACAACGTGGGCACCCTGGACCCGGACGTCAACCTCAATGTCATCACCGGGACGGCACGCTGGAGCGGTGGGTCCGAAAGTGGAGGGGCGGGAATGGTCAACGCCTTCGGCTTCGGCGGTCACAGCGCCTCGTTGGTGATCACACGCGGGTAGCCCCGCCGTCGGAGGCGCTGTTTTCTTTCATACCCCGCTGGAACTGGAGCGTGAACTTCCTCGGGTTCGGGCGAGGCGTGCAATTTCCCGTGAAACGGCTTCAAGCCTGTCGGCCCGGGTAGCGGGTTCTGTCCTCTGGCGTGTCGGTTTCGTGCTGGTAGAACCATGCAAGGACAGTGACCGGTGTGGGCGGACCGGCTGGTTCCCAAGGTCAAGGTCTGGAGCAGAGAGCGGATCGTGGAAGACCAACTCCGGTCCTTTCGGCTGGAGGGCAGCGGTTGGCAACCTTCCTGGGCTGTTCCGAAGCGGTTCCCGGTAACTGCTGGAGGATGCCTCTGTCACCGGAATACGCCCCATTGGATATGAACGGCAAGAAGGACTGAACCAAGCGCAACGATTCCGGCGCAGGTCTGCACCACGGAGCGATCTTTGAATCTCCAGCGGCGCTTTGCACCTGCGGCGGGCTGCGGAATGTATATGACGGCGCTGAGGCTGGTCAGGAGCGCTGCTGCGATAAGCACGGTCAGGATGACCATGATGCTCCCCTAGTGAGAGATCCGGGTAGGCGCCTGCAGCCAGTTACTCGACGGGAATTCCTAGCAGGCATGGCTGCTGTCAGAAAGCTGCAGGTCGCAGTCGTCCTCAATATGGAACAGCCGGCGATCACCGATTTTGTCCGTCACCCAAATGGTTCGGCCATCGTCGGTCCGATCATCTATCAACCCTCTGTAGCACTCCACGCCACGCTGGCTAAGGGTGACGGCGTCGCCGCGCTGGAGGCCCGCCCACAGAGATTTACCATGGCTTTGCATCATTGCTTTCGCCCTTCCGGTCCGCCACCGGGACGTCAGTGGCCCGGACACAATGCAAGATTTCTGCTCCTAAGGATATCGTCAATTGTTGACAATTGCTAGGGTATGGCAAATGCCCGCTACTGTTTCCGCCGAGCCAAACCTGAAGGAGCCCCCGTTCGCAGCTGAACTGGGGCTCCTTCCGGCGGTAGCCTGCCGCGGATAAGCCGCCGGCGAAGGTGCCTAGGCGTTATCCGCCTTCCCGTTCTGTGGGGAGGTGAGATCGTTTACGGCCGTTTGCATGTGCTGCCTGATGGCTTTGTGGAGTCCTTCCCTGTCTCCGGCCTCGAGGAGATCCAGCAGGTTCTGATGTTCCTGGACGAGGACATCAATCCGCGGGTAGGAGACAGCCAGGTTCAGGATGCACATCCTGGATTCGGCTGCGAGGGTTTCGTAGATCCGGATCAGGCGTGTGTTGCCGGCCCCGCCCACGAAGGTGGTGTGGAATTGCATATCGAGCCGTGCAATTGCCTGCCAGTCCGACACGGCGACCTGCTTCGCCATGTCACTGATGACCGCCTTCAAAGCCTGGCAGGTGTCTTTGGTCTGCTCCTGGCCGGCATCCAGTAGCGCGTCTGCGGCTGTTGATTCCATGGCCTGGCGGACTGCATAGATCTCCCTCACGTCATCGTCTGAAAGCTCCAGGACGAACACTCCGCGGTTGCGGTGGCTGACCAGGATTCCCTCCTGGGACAGCCGCTGCAACGCCTCACGGACCGGGCCCCTGGATGTGCGCAGCTGACCTGCCAGAACAGATTCATTGATCTGCTCTCCCGGACGGAAAATCCCCTGGACGATTTGTTCCCGCAGCTGATCGGCAATCAGCTGCGCCGTGGGTCTTCCCTCCAGCGTAAATAGTCCTTCCGGTGCCGCCATTGCTGTTCCCTCACTTCACTCTTGGGTTTGTTGCGCTTCTTAGAGATTATTGGACTCTGAACCCTGGGACGACATTGGGCACGAGGTCCTTGCCGAACTCCCCTTTCTTTGATTGACGCATCAGTTGCCTTTAAAGCGTTGGGGGCGCGTGAAATCGAGGCCGTCGAAGGTGCGTTTGCCGAGGGCTTCGTATGCGGCGATTTGGCCGTAGCCGGTGGCATTTTTGAAGCCGCCGCCGGAGAAGCCGGTGGCGCAGTAGATCCTCCTGCCATCGCTGAACCGGCCAAGCAGGGGGTTGCCGTCTCTGGTGTAGAGGTCGGGGTAAGCGTCCGAGCGGACGATGTTGGGGAACAACCCTGGGAAGAACTCAGTGACAGTCTCGGTCGTTTCCGCCATTTCTTCTGCCGTAAGTTCCCGGGGTACTGAATCCGCCTGCGGTGTTGGTGCTCCCCGGCCGTCCAGGGTTGCCTTCACGGTGGCGCCGTCGACGGCGGGTGCGCCGTACATGGACCGGTCCCCGGAGATTCGGATGAAGATGGGGAACTCCTCCGGCGAAAACTGTGCCGGATCACGCGCCACAAACCACGTGAGATAGATCCGATAGGGCTTCGTGGCACTCTTCAGGTAGTCGGGCATGAGGAGTTGGGACCAGCCGCCGGAGGAGATGATGACGTTTTCGAAGGTCCAGGATTTCTCGCCGGAGGTGATGAGGACGCCGTGGGTGGTTTCGGTGATGCTGTCGATGGGGGTGTTGGTGTGGATGGTTGCGCCGTTGGTTTGGGCTGCGGTGATGGCGGCTGTGACGGCGCGGTCGGTGCGGAGGGCGCCGGCGTGGGGGTCGTAGACGGCGGTGTCGTCGGGGCGGAGGTTGTGCTGGGGGTAGCGTTGGGCCATCTGTTCGCGGTTGAGGATTTCGTGGTCTGCGCCGGTGGCTTTGGTGGTTTCGAGGAGGGCTGTGAGGTAGGGGCCGTTTTTGGTTCCGATGGACAGTCCGCCGGTGCGGGTGAGGATGTTCTGGCCGGTTTCGGCTTCGAGTTCGGCCCAGAGGTCCCGTGAGCGTTCCAGAATGGGGTAGAGGTGGGGGTTGCCGCGGTAGATCATGCGGAAGAGCCGGGTGTCCCCGCCTACGGCGCTGCGGCCGTGGGCGGGGGTGTGGGCTTCGAAACCCGTGACTGAGTCGGTGAGTTGGCTGGCTTGCCAGAGGGCCATGGAGCCGATGCTGCCCAGGCCGATGACGGCGAGTTTTGCGTCCATGGTTAGAGGACCTGTTCCAGGAAGGCCTGGGTGCGGGCTTCCTTGGGGTTGGTGAGGACTTCGCGGGCGTCGCCGCGTTCGATGACGTAGCCGTCGTCCATGAAGATCAGGGAGTCGGCGACTTCGCGGGCGAAGCCCATTTCGTGGGTGACGACGACCATGGTCATGCCCTTCTTGGCGAGTTGTTTCATCACGGTGAGGACTTCGCCGACCTTTTCCGGGTCCAGGGCTGAGGTGGGTTCGTCGAAGAGCATGATCTCCGGGTCCATGGCCAGGGACCGGGCGATCGCGACGCGCTGCTGCTGGCCGCCGGAGAGCTGGGCGGGGTAGTAGTCCCCGAACCCGGCCAGGCCGACGCTGGCGAGGAGTTCGTGGGCGCGTTTGGCGGCTTGTTTTTTGTCCTGGCCTTTGACCAGGACGGGGCCGGACATGATGTTTTCCTGGGCGGTCATGTTGGGGAACAGGTTGAAGGACTGGAAGACCATGCCCACCCTGGTGCGCTGTTCGGCGAGTTTTTTGGGTGGCAGGGCGTGGTAGGCGTTGTCGGTTTCGTAGTAACCGAAGTCTTCGCCGTTGACTTTCAGGACGCCGGAGTCCACTGTTTCCAGGCCGTTGATGCAGCGCAGGATGGTGGATTTGCCGGAGCCGCTGGGTCCGATGATGCAGCAGATCTCACCGCTGGCGATGTCCAGGTCGATGTCTTTGAGGACTGTTTTGGGTCCGAAGGACTTGCGGATTTTCTGGGCAAGGATGGTGCCATCGTTGCTCATCGGGCCGCGCCTTCCGGGGCAGTCAGCAGAACGGGTTTGGCTTTTCGGGGAAGCCTGGAGGTTGAGCGGGAGTATTTCTGTTCGAGCTTGGACTGTGGGTAGCTCAGCAGCAGGGTCATGATCAGGTACCAGAGGCTGGCGACGAGCAGCAGCGGGATGGTTTCGTAGGTCCGGGCGTAGATCAGCTGCGCGCTTTGGAGGAGTTCGGCGACACCGAGGACGCTGACCAGGGAGGTTCCCTTGAACATGCCGATGACCTGGTTGCCGGTGGCCGGGATGATTGAGGGCATTGCCTGGGGGATGATGACTTTGCGCATTTTCATCGACCCGCTCATGCCCAGGGAGTCTGCGGCTTCGATCTGGCCCTTGCCGACGGAGGAGAACCCGCCGCGGATGATCTCGGCCATGTACGCTGCCTCGTTCAGCGTCAGGCCGACCAAGGCTGCGGTGATGGGGGCCATCAGCGCGTTCATGTCGATCGCGGTGCTGATGTCGGTGAACGGGATCCCGATGGACAGGTTCGGGTACAGCGCTGCGACATTGAACCAGAAGATCAGCTGCACCAGCACAGGGGTGCCGCGGAAAAGGGTGATGTAGACGCCTGCGGTGGCCGCGATCGGCTTGATTTTTGAGGCCCTCATGATCGCCAGGAACAGCCCGAGGATCGTTCCCAGGGCCATGCTGGCCACCGTGAGGAAGAGCGTGAGCATCAAACCACGCAGGATCGTTTCATGCGTGAAGTACCTCGCCACTACGCCCCACTTGAAGTTGGGGTTGGTGGAAACCGAGATGAGAATGCCCAGAGCCAAAAGGCTGCATAGGATCCAGGCAACATACTCGAAGGTGCTGCGCCGCCGAAGCCTTGGCTTGAGCGCTGGGTCTATCCCACTCATGGAGGGTTCACTTCTTTCGATATTAGTTTGCTGCATGGAACGCCGCCTCTTACTTGAGGTTGGCCGTGGTGATGGCTGCGCCGCTCATGCCCCAGGTGTCGAGCGACTTCTTGTATTCCCGGCTGTCAAGGACCGACTGCGTGGCTGCCTGGAGTGCCGGCGTCAGCGGGGAGCCCTTCTTCAGGCCGATGGCGTTGATGTGGTCGGTGCGGGTGTCCACCTGGGGAGTCAGGACCGTGAACGTGTTCGGCTGCTGCTCGTTGGCCCAGACAAGTGCTGGAGTGTCGTAGAAGACGCCGTCAACCCGCTTGGACGCCAGCTGCGTCAGGGCCTCCTGGACGTTGGGCAGCGTCACGCCGTTGATGGCCGGCTGGCCTTTTTCCTCACAGGTCCACTTCGAAACGTTCGGCAGGTGCTTCAGTTGGGCGTTCGAGCCTTTCGTGACAGCAATGTTCCTGCCGCACATGTCATCGTTGCTGATGTTCAGCGGGTTGCCATGGGAGACCGCCACGGATACCCCGCTGTTGAGGTAGGTCACCATGTCCAGCACTTTCAACCGCTCTTCGGTGGGCGACATGGTGGTCACGGTGAAGTCGTAGCGTCCGCCGTCGATCCCGGGAATGATCGTGTCGAACGCCGTGTTCTCGAACTTCAGCTTCAGGCCAAGCTTTTTGGCAATGAGCCGTGCCATATCGGGATTAAGGCCAATCGGGGTGGTGTTGTCATCGGCCAGGAATGTCGTCGGCGGGTAATGCAGATCCATGGCCACCGTGATTTCGCCCTTGTCCTTGTAGGACTGCGGCAGCAACTTCACCGCAGCTTCATCGGGCTGGACGCCCTCCGAGATGTCAGTGGTGTTCGATGTCTTGGATCCGTTATTACCTGAATCTTCACCGGGACTGGTCCCGCAGGCGGTTAAGGCCAGTAAAACCGCTAACCCTGCAGCGGCAGCCTGAACCCTGGTCCTCATTTTCGTCGCTGTCTCCTTCCAAACCTTCCGGCCGGATGCCTTCACCTACAATGCAACCACCCTTGCCGCAGATCGTCGACAATTCACAGCGAAAACTTTGAGGGGATGGCGCAAAAGGAAAGGCCAGATCCAATGGATCTGGCCTTTCCTTTTGAAAGTGTTGCATGAGGAGGCACTTCAGGCGCCGACGTCGCTCCCTTTACTTGATGCTGTGAGATCGTCCACGGCCGTTTCCAGGTGGCGTTTGATGGCTTTGTGGAGTGCTTCCTTGTCTCCGGCCTCGAGCAGATCCAGCAGGATCTGGTGTTCCTGCACCAGGACGTCTATCCGTGGGTAGGCGACGGCCAGGTTGAGGATGCACATCCTGGATTCGGCTGCGAGGGTTTCGTAGATCCGGATCAGGCGTGTGTTGCCTGCCCCGGCCACGAAGGAGGTGTGGAATTCCATATCGAGCCGGGCAAGCGCCTGCCAGTCCGACGCGGCGACCTGCTTGGCCATCTCACTGATGATGGCTTTCAAGGCCTGGCAGGTGTCCTTGACCTGGTCCTGGCCGGCATCGAGCAGCGCGTCAGCGGCAGTTGATTCCACCGCCTGGCGGACTGCATAGATCTCAATAATGTCATCGGTAGCGAGCTCAAGGACGAAGACGCCCCTGTTGCGGCGGCTGACCAGGATTCCCTCCTGGCACAGCCGCTGCAACGCCTCACGGACCGGGCCTCTGGATGTGTGTAGCTGGCTTGCCAGGACAGATTCGTTGATCTGGTCTCCCGGACGGAACGTACCCTGAACAATTTGTTCACGCAGCTGATCAGCGATCAACTGCGCCGTAGGCCTTCCCTCCAGTGCAAAGAGCCCTTCCGGTGCCGCCATGGATGTCCCCCTCATTTCCTTCATTGCTTACTGCATACTTCTTAGATTGCTATTGCGGTGTATTTGTATTCGAGGAATTCTTCGATGCCGATTTTGCCGCCTTCGCGGCCCAGGCCGGACTGTTTGATGCCGCCGAAGGGTGCTATCGGGTTGGAGACGAGGCCGGTGTTGATGCCCACCATGCCTACTTCGAGTTCCTGGGAGAACCGCAGGGCTTTGGTCATGTTTTCGGTGAAGACGTAGCCCACCAGGCCCCATTCGGTGTCGTTGGCTGCGTGCAGGACGTCATCTTCGCTGTCGAAGGGGGTGATGGCTGCGACCGGTCCGAAGATTTCGGTGTTCATCAGGTCCGCGTCCAGGGTCACGTCGGTCAGGACGGTGGGGGTGTAGAAGTAGCCGGGGCCTTCCGGGCGGCTTCCGCCGGTCAGGACGCGTGCGCCCTTGGCGACGGCGTCGGCGACGAGGCTTTGGACCTTGTCCAGGCCCTTTTGCTCGATCAGGGGGCCGACGTCGGTTCCGTCGAGGGCGCCGTTGCCGACCTGGAGTTCTGACATTTTCTTGGCGAACTTTTCGGAGAATTCGGCCAGGACTGAGCGGTGGACGAAGAAGCGGTTGGCGGCGGTGCAGGCTTCGCCCATGTTGCGCATTTTGGCTTTCATGGCCCCGTCGACGGCTTTTTCGATGTCGGCGTCGGCGAGGACGATGAAGGGGGCGTTGCCGCCCAGTTCCATGGAGGAGCGCATGACGTTCTCGGATGCCTGGCGCAGCAGGATTTTGCCGACGCCGGTGGAGCCGGTGAAGCTGATCTTGCGGGCGATGCCGCTGCCGGTCCAGTTCTCCACCACGGGGGCGGCGCTGGCGGTGGTGACGACGTTCAGGACCCCGTCCGGCAGGCCGGCCTGTTGGAAGATGTCCACCAGGGCCAGGGAGGTCAGCGGGGTCAGTTCTGCGGGTTTGAAGACCATGGTGCAGCCGGCGGCGACGGCGGGGGCGATCTTGCGGGCGCCCATGGCCAGCGGGAAGTTCCACGGGGTGACCAGCACGGAGGGGCCAACGGGTTCCTTGGTGACCAGGATCCGGGTGTTGCCGTCCACCGAGGTGGTGCTGTCCCCGCCGATGCGGACGGCTTCTTCGGAGAACCAGCGGAGCATCTCGGCGCCGTAGGCCATCTCGCCCTTGGCTTCGGGGAGGGGTTTGCCCATCTCCGCTGTCATGATCGCGGCGAGCCGGTCGGTGTTGGCGATGACCAGTTCGAAGGCCCGGCGCAGGATGTCTGCCCGTTCCCGGGGAGTGGACTTGCCCCAGGCTGCCTGGGCCCGGCCGGCGGCCTGAATGGCCAGGGCTGCATCCTCGGGTCCGCCGTCGGCGACGTGGGCGATGATTTCATTGGTTGCAGGGTTTTCGACGGCGAACGTGGCGCCGTTGGAGGCCTTCCGCCAGGCACCGTCGATGAACAAGTCAGTATGAAGAGTGGTGGGATCAAAGGAAAGACTCATGTCACGCTTTCAGTGTCGTGGGGAAGGGGTTCGCCGGGGCGGTGGGGTTCCGCCCCGGCGAAGTCCATTGCCTGGGGCTGTGTTAGGAGGTGGCCGTCTTCAGCGCCTGGGTGAACCTGACCAAGCCGGCCTGGATCTCGTCGCTGGTGACGTTGAGCGCCGGGATGATGCGTACGACGTTGCCGTGCGGGCCGCAGGTGAGGAGAAGGAGTTCTTCCTTGATGGCTGCCTGCTGGACAGCCGCGGCGGTAGTGGCATCAGGGGTGCTGTCCGGGGAAGTGAATTCGACGCCCTGCATCAGGCCGCGGCCGCGGACGTTTCCGATGCCCGTGAATTCTGTCTTGAGCCTGTCAAGCCCTGCCCGCAGCTCATCGCCCCGAAGCAGGGCATTCTCGACCAGGTTCTCGCGCTCAATAACACCCAGGGTTGCGACGCCGGCCGCGGCCGCTACGGCGTTTCCGCCGTAAGTGCCGCCCTGCGAACCCGCCCAGGCCTTGCCCATCAGCTCTGCTGATGCCGCAATTGCCGAGATGGGGAAGCCGCTGGCGAGCCCCTTGGCGGTGATTACGACGTCGGGGGCGATTCCCGCCCAGTCGTGTCCCCAGAACTTGCCCGTGCGTCCGACGCCGGCCTGGACCTCGTCGAGGATGAGCACAATGCCGTGCCGGTCTGCGCGCTCACGCAGCCCCTGAAGGAAAGCGGGCGGTGTGGGGATGTAACCGCCGTCGCCCAGTACAGGTTCAATGATGAAGCCGGCTGTGTCTGCGGGGCTGCTGATGCTCAGGAGGAGGTGGTCCAGCTCCTTCAGGGCGAAGTTGACTGCGGTTTCCTCATCCCAGCCGTAGCGGTAGGCGTGGGGGAAGGGGGCGATGTGCACGCCGCCCATGAGTGGGGAGAAGCCTGAACGGAACTTGGTGCCTGCGGTGGTGAGTGAGGCCGCGCCCACGGTCCGGCCGTGGAAGCCGCCGTGGAAGGAGATGATGTTGGGGCGCCCTGTGGCCATGCGGGCCAAGCGTACGGAAGCCTCCACTGCCTCGGAGCCGGAGGTAGCGTAGAAAACGCTGTCCAGCCCCGAGGGCAGGAATTCTCCCAGTTTTTCCGTCAGCGCAAGCAACGGCTTGTGCATCACGGTGGTGTACTGGGCATGGACAATCTTGCCCACCTGCTCGCGGGCAGCCGCTACGACGTCGGGGTGGCAGTGACCCGTGCTGGTAACACCGATTCCAGTGGTGAAATCGAGGTACTTTTTGCCGTCGGTCGCGTGGATCCAGCTGCCGAGGGCATGGTCGACGACGACCGGAGTGGCCTGCTTGAGGAGGGGACTAAGAGTTGCCATGGCTTCATACTTTCTTAGGGACTGTAGATTGTCAACAATAGGCGATGCTGAGCGAATCGGAAAGAGGGCGTTTCTTTTTATTTTGTTTTGAAGCGTTGGGGGCGTGCGAAATCGAGGCCGTCGAAGGTGCGCTTTCCCAAGGCTTCGTGTGCTGCGATTTCGCCGTAGCCGGTGGCCATTTTGAAGCCGCCGCCGGAGAAGCCGGTGGCGCAGTAGATCCTGCTGCCTTCGCTGAACCGTCCAAGGAGGGGGTTGCCGTCTCTGGTGTAGAGATCAGGGAAGGCGTCAGAGCGGACTATGTTGGGGAAGAGTCCGGGGAAGAACTCTGTTACCGTCTCCATGGTTTCCGAGATTTCCGCGGCTGTTAGTTCCCGGACGACGGAATCCGGTCCGGAGGCCCGTTCCGACCTGCCATCCAGGGTTGCTTTCACGGTGACGCCGTCAACAGCCGGAGCCCCGTACATGGACCGGTCCCCGGAAATCCGGATGAAGATGGGGAACTTTTCCGGTGAAAAGTCTGCTGCGTCCCGGGCGACGAACCAGGAAAGATAGTTCCGGCGTGTTTCGGTTGCTGCCGTGAGGTAGTCGGGCATCAGCCGTTGGGACCAGCCGCCGGAGGAGACGATGACGTTCTCGAAGGTCCAGGTTTTGTCGCCGGAGGTGATGAGGACGCCGTCGGCGGTTTCGGTGATGCTGTCGATCGGGGTGTTGCTGTGGACTGTCGCGCCGTTGGCTTGGGCGGCCGCCACCGCCGCCGTGACCGCCCGGTCGGTGCGGAGGGCGCCGGCGTGGGGGTCGTAGACGGCGATGTCGTCGGGGCGGAGGTTGTGCTGGGGGTAGCGTTGGGCCATCTCTTCCCGGCTGAGGATTTCGTGGTCCGCGCTGTTGATCCTGGTGGTTTCCAGGAGCGTGGGGATGTACGGCCCATCTTTGGTTCCGATGGACAGTCCGCCGCAGCGGGTGAGGATGTTCTGCCCGGTTTCGGCTTCGAGCTCGGCCCAGAGATCCCGTGAGCGTTCCAGGATGGGGTAGAAGTCAGGCACTCCACGGTAGAGCATGCGGAACAGGCGGGTGTCCCCGCCCACGGCGCTGCGGCCGTGGGCGGGAGTGTGGGCTTCGAAGCCGGTGACTGAATCGGACAGGCGGGAGGCCTGCCAGAGGGCCATGGAGCCGATGCTGCCCAGGCCGATGACGGCGAGCTTTCCGTCCATGGTTAGAGCACCTGTTCCAGGAAGGCCTGGGTGCGGGCTTCCTTCGGGTTCGTGAGGACCTCCCGGGCGTCGCCGCGTTCAACGACGTAGCCGTCGTCCATGAAGATCAGCGAGTCGGCCACTTCGCGGGCGAAGCCCATTTCGTGCGTGACCACCACCATGGTCATGCCCTTTTTGGCGAGCTGTTTCATGACGGCCAGGACTTCGCCGACCTTTTCCGGGTCCAGCGCCGAGGTGGGCTCGTCGAAGAGCATGATCTCCGGGTCCATGGCCAGGGACCGGGCGATCGCGACGCGCTGCTGCTGGCCGCCGGAGAGCTGGGCCGGGTAGTAGTCCCCGAACCCGGCCAGGCCGACACTGGCCAGAAGCTCCTGCGCCCGCTTGGCCGACTGCTTCTTGTCCTGGCCTTTGACCAGGACGGGCCCGGACATGATGTTCTCCAGGGCGGTCATGTTCGGGAACAGGTTGAAAGACTGGAAGACCATGCCCACCCTGGTGCGCTGTTCGGCCAGTTTCTTGGGCGGCAGGGCGTGGTAGGCGTTGTCGGTTTCGTAGTAACCGAAGTCTTCGCCATTGACTTTCAGCACGCCGGAGTCCACTGTTTCCAGGCCGTTGATGCAGCGCAGGATGGTGGATTTGCCGGAGCCGCTGGGGCCGATGATGCAGCAGATTTCTCCGCTGGCGATGTCCAGGTTGATGTCTTTGAGGACTGTTTTGGGTCCGAAGGACTTGCGAATCTTCTGGGCAAGAATGGTGCCGTCGTTGCTCATCGGAGGTTACCTTCTTCCGGTTCGGTCAGGACAACCGCTTTCTTGGCCTTCCGGGGAAGCCTGGAGGCTGTGCGGGAGTATTTCTGCTCGAGCTTGGACTGTGGGTAGCTCAGCAGCAGGGTCATCACGAGGTACCAGAGGCTGGCAACCAACAGCAGCGGGATGGTCTCGTAGGTGCGGGCGTAGATCAGCTGCGCGCTTTGGAGCAGTTCGGCGACGCCGAGGACGCTGACCAGGGATGTTCCTTTGAACATGCCGATGACCTGATTACCGGTCGCGGGGATGATCGAGGGCATCGCCTGCGGAATGATGACCTTGCGCATCCTGGTGCCGGAGCTCATGCCCAGGGAGTCTGCGGCTTCGATCTGGCCCTTGCCGACTGAGGAGAACCCGCCGCGGATGATCTCGGCCATGTAGGCGGCCTCGTTCAGCGTCAGGCCCACCAGGGCCGCGGTGATGGGTGCCATCAGGACGTTCATGTCGATTGCGGTGCCGATGTCCGTGAACGGGATCCCGATGGACAGATCCGGGTACAACGCGGAGATGTTGAACCAGAAGATCAGCTGCACCAGCACCGGGGTGCCACGGAAAATGGTGATGTAGATATTTGCGGCGATGGCGATCGGCTTCACGTGGGAAGAGCGCATGATCGCCAGGCCCAGCCCCAGGAGCGTTCCCAAGGTCATGCTCGCAACGGTGAGGAAGATCGTGAGCATCAGCCCGCGGAGGATGGATTCATGCGTGAAGTACTGGGCAACCACGCCCCACTTGAAGTTGGGGTTGGTCAGGACGGAGGTGAGGACCCCGATTCCGAGGAGGATGCTGAGGATCCATCCGGCGTACTCAGAGCGGGTCCGAAGCCGAAGCCGTGGCTTCAGGGCTGCATCGATGCTGCTCATCGTTGCTTTGCTTCCTTTTGTAGCTGTGACCATGGTGGCCCTCCCGCTAGTTCAGCTTGGCGTCGGTGATGGCCCCGGAGTCCAGACCCCAGGTCTCCAGTGACTCCTTGTACTCGGGGGTCTCCAGGACGGACTGGAGCGCTGTCTGCAAGGCCGGTGTCAGCGGTGAGTCCTTCTTCAGGCCAACGGCGGTCACGTCGCTGTTGCCAACGTTTACGCGGCCGATGATGGTGAAGGAGCCCGGCTGCTGCTTCTCGGCCCAGCCGAGGGAGGTGGTGTCGTAGAGTACGCCGTCAATCCGCTTGGAGTGCAGCTGGGTCAGGGCTTCCTGGACGTTGGGCAGCGTTACGGCGTTGATCTCCGGCTGTCCCTTCGAGGTGCAGGTCTGCTCGCTCAGGGCCGGAAGGCGCTTGAGCTGGCCGGTGGAGCCCTGGGTGACGGCGATGTTCTTTCCGCAGAGGGTCTCGACGGTGAGGTTCAGCGGGTTTCCGGCGGCTGCGGCCACAGAGGTGCCGGCCTTGAAGTAGTCGATCATGTCCAGGACCTTGAGCCGCTCTTCGGTCTTGGACATGGTGGTGGCCGTGAAGTCGAAGCGGCCGCCGTCAAGGCCGGGGACGATGGTGTCGAACTTCGTGTCCACGAACTTCAGCTTCAGGTCAAGCTTTTTGGCAATGAGCCGTGCCACATCCGGGTTCAGGCCGATCGGGGTGGTGTTGTCTTCAGCCAGGAATGTCGTCGGCGGGTAGTGCAGGTCCATCGCGACCGTCAGTTCGCCCTTGTCCTTGATGGACTGCGGCAACAGGGCTACGGCAGCCGGATCAGCCTGGACGCCTTCTGAGATGTCGGCGGTGTGGTTGGTCTTTGACTTGTCTTCCGCGGAGGCAGAAGTGCCTGTGGCAGCGCCGCCACAGGCACTCAGTGCCAATACGAGGGCCAGCCCTGTGGCTGCGGTCTGAACTTTGTTGATGGTCTTCATGGTGCTTCCCTTCGAAGGTTTCAGCTGTTGTTGATTTGCTGAGATGGGGGCAGTCTTTAGGTGTTGCTTCCATGCGGTTGTGATCAGGATCTCGTTCCGCATCTGGAACAATGCAACAGCCAAGATCGCTGATTGTCAACAATTGACGATAAATAAATCGAGTATTTTCCAGGTTGGCTCATTCAGGGAGAATCCCAGATTCCAACTGTTGACAATCTACAATCAGGGGATCTAGAGTCGAGAAGAGCCGGCAAAGAAGCCCTGATGAACCCCAGGAACCCGCTGGCGCACACCTTGTAGACCTAGTGAGAAGGCGGCAGGCCAAATATCTGGGCCTCCCGTTCAAGACCGAATGAAACGGACGAATCATGGCAGATACGAACCTCCGGCCGAAGTACATCTCTTTTGATATCTACGGCACCCTCATCAACTTCGACATTGATCCCACCACGCGTCGCCTGCTCGATGGCCGCATCTCAGAAGAGCAGTGGCCTGCCTTCAAGAAGCAGTTCCGCGGGTACCGCTTCGACGAGGTCTGCGGCGACTACAAGGACTACGAAGCGATCCTTCAGGATTCCTTTGACCGCGTGTGCAAGCGCTGGGGCATTGGGCCCACCGAAGGTGCCGGCGCAGCGTTCGCTGAGGCTGTGCGCGGCTGGTTTGCCCACGAGGACGTGCCGGCACCGCTGAAGCTCATGGGCGACAACTACAAGCTGGTGGCTCTGTCCAACGCCGACGACAGCTTCTTGGACATCAGCATTCCCAAGCTCGGGGCCGACTTCCACGCGGTGTTCACCGCTGAGCAGGCTCAGGCCTACAAGCCGCGTTACCAGGCCTTCGAGTACATGCTCGACACCCTGAACGCTTCGCCGGAGGACTTCCTGCACATCTCCTCGCACACCCGCTACGACATGCACCCGATGCACGACATGGGCTTCCGGAACCTCTGGATGCTGGACCGTGGCTATGACCCCATTGGCCCGGGCTACGACCTCAACACTGCTAAGTCCTTGGACGAGATCAACAAGCACCTCGGTCTCTAAACCGACTACGAGGCGAAAGGTCAAACCGTGAAACTCATTCCTTACTGGCTGGACACAGCCGAAGCATCCGGGGACTACCGGCAGACGCCGGTACCGGAAAATGTCGATGTGGCAATCATCGGCGCCGGATTTACCGGGCTGTCCGCGGCCCTGGAATTCGCCAAGCAGGGCGCCAGCGTTGCCGTTTTTGAACGCCACACCGTGGGCTGGGGCGCATCGGGCCGCAACGGGGGAATGGCGACGACCGGTTTGGCCATCAGCTTCAGCACCGCGGTCAAGCGGTATGGGGAAACCCGCGCGGTGGAGATGTTCCAGGAATACAACGATGCCATCGAGACCATCGAGAAGCTGGTCCATGACAACGGCATCGACTGCGACTACAAGCGCTTCGGGAAGCTCTCGCTGGCGTTCCACAAGTCCCATTACGAGGGCTTCCTGAGGTCGCAGGAGAAGCTGGCCAAGCTGGCCAACCACCATGTCACCGTTATCCCCAAGTCCGAGATCCACAGTGAAATCGGCACGGACTTCTACCAGGGCGCGATGGTTGACCCGCTTGGGGCCGGCCTGCACGTTGGCAAGTTTGTCCACGGCCTGGCCGGAGTGGCTGTTGCCGCCGGAGCGGATATCTGTGAAAACGCTGCGGTGACCGAACTGAAGAAGGTTTCCGGCACTGTGCACGACGTGCACACCACCAGGGGCATCACCAGGGCCAAGCAGGTCCTGGTGGCCACCAGCGGTTACACCGGCAATGTCACGCCGTGGCTGCAGCGCCGGGTGATTCCGGTGGGCAGCTTCATCATTGTCACTGACCCGCTGCCCGAAGACGTGGTCAACCGGATCCTGCCCAACCGCCGCCAGGCCTCGGACAGCAAGATGCTGACCTACTACTTCCGCATCACCCCGGACAACAGGCTGCTGTTCGGCGGCCGGGCCCGTTTCGCGCTGTCCAGCCCGGATTCGGACGTCAAGAGCGCCGAGATCCTCCGGAAGGCAATGCTCGAGCTCTTCCCGTACCTCTCCAACGCCAAGGTGGACTACATCTGGGGCGGCCTGGTGGACCTCTCCATGGACCAGATGGTACATGCGGGGCAGCACGACGGCCTCTTCTACTCCCTCTGCTACAGCGGACACGGAGTGCAGATGGCTGCGCACATGGGCAAGCGGATGGCTCACTACATGGCCGGCGACAAGACCGCCAACGTGTGGGAAGACCTGAAGAACCCGCCCGTGCCAGGCCACTTCGGCCCACCGTGGTTCCTGCCCTTCATCGGCGCGGCGGCAAAAATCATCGACCGAGTCAAGTAGACGTTTCCCACCTCCAGGCAAGATAAGGGTCCCCATGTCATCACCAACTGTCGCTGAAGCGCGCCCAAAAACTACAGAGGAATCTGCGTACAGGCGTGCACGATTTGCCAACCTTCCCGGGGGAGCTTTTTTCGAGGGGCAGTGGCAGACCGCCGATCTGACCCTGGAGGTGCGGGATCCTGAGGACGGTGTCCTGCTCGGCCGGGTGTGCACTTCCACTCCAGAGGATGTGGAGCGTGCCATCGCCCACATCCGCCGCCATCTTGAGGCGGGTGAGTGGCCGTTGCGTGCCCGCCGGCAGGCGCTGGAAAAGGCTGTGCTGCTTTTGGGCGAGCAGGCTGAGCGGTTCGCGAACATCATCGCGTCCGAGAGCAGCAAGACCATCACCGAGGCCGAGCGCGAGGTGCGCCGCTGCGCCGAGACGCTGCGGCTGTCCGCGGCGGCTGCCGGGGAGCTGGCAGGGGAGACCCTGGGTTTTGAGGACAGCATGGCAGGTGCCGGCAAGATTGGCTGGTACAGCCGGAAGCCGGTGGGGATCGTCGCGGCGATCACCCCGTTCAATGATCCGCTGAACCTGGTGGCGCACAAGCTGGGCCCGGCCCTGATCGGCGGCAACGGCGTCCTGCTCAAGCCCTCCACGCGCACACCCCTGGTGGGGCTGGCCTTTGTCCAGCTGCTGCTGGAAGCCGGTGTCCCGGCGGGCCGGATCGCGGCGATCGTGACCGGGCCCGGCGTGTCCGAGGCTGTTGTCACGGACCCGGGCGTTGACCTGATTTCCTTCACCGGCGGCCCCGCCACGGCAGAACGGATCGCCGCGGCGGCCGGTGCGAAGAAGATCCTCTCCGAACTCGGCGGGAACAACGCCACGATCATCTGCGCCGACGCCAACGCGCAGGCCGCGGCGAAGGCCGTCGTGGCCGGCGCGTTCGGGGTCGCGGGGCAGAACTGCCTGTCGGTCCAGCGGGTCTACGTCCACACCTCACTGTTTGAGGAAGTCCTGGAACTCGTCACCACGGGCACGAGGGCGCTGCGGACCGGGCCGAAGCTTGACCGGGGAACCGACGTGGGCCCGCTGATCTCCGAGGCCGAGGCCCGCCGGGTGGAGGAATGGGTGGAAGAAGCCACAGCGGCCGGCGCCACCATCCACGCCGGCGGGACCCGCCGGGGCGCCTACTATGAACCCACGGTCCTGACCGACGTGCCCTCGCAGGCCCGGGTGATCCGGGACGAGGTGTTCGGCCCGGTGGTCAGCATCCTGCCGTTCATCGAGGTCCGCGACGCCGTGTTCGCGGCCAACAACACCGAGTTCGGCCTCCAGGCCGGGGTCTTCACCCAGTCCATCGACCTGGCCCTGGCGATAGCGGAGAAACTGCACGTGGGCGCCGTGGTGATCAACGAGACCAGCGACGTCCGGATCGACTCGATGCCCTTTGGCGGGTTCAAGAAATCCGGCGTAGGCCGCGAAGGCGTCAGCCACGCGGTCCGCGAAATGACAGAACCCAAAAACACCATCATCAACCTCGGCGAATCACAGGCCCGCTGGCAGGTCCTGGGCGGCCTAACGGAACGGACCACACCATGAACGCCAACACAAGCACGCACAATATCGCGGTGATCGCCGGGGACGGCATCGGCCAGGAAGTCGTCCCGGCGGCCATCGAGTGCCTCGAGCGGATCGCCTCGATGCATGGGCTGGACCTGAACTTCACGTTCTTTGAGTGGGGCTCTGACTACTACCTGCGGCATGGCCGGATGATGCCGAAGGACGGCATCGACCAGCTCGCAAAGCATGACGCGGTGTTCCTGGGCGCGGTGGGCTCACCGGAGGTCCCGGACACCGAATCACTGTGGGGGCTGCTGATCCCGATCCGGCGCGAATTCCAGCAGTACATCAACCTCCGCCCGGTCAAAACGCTCGACGGCGTGGCCTCACCGCTCGCCTCGGACAAACCGATCGATATCCTGATCGTCCGGGAAAACAACGAGGGTGAATACTCGGAGGTGGGCGGGCGGATGTACCGTGGCCTGCCGCACGAGAGCGCCGTGCAGGAAACCATCTTCACCCGCCTGGGCATCTCCCGCGCCGCCCGCTACGCCGCTTCCCTGGCCTCGTCCCGCACGGGCAGGCTGACGTCCGCAACCAAGAGCAACGGCATCGTGCACACCATGCCGTTCTGGGACGAAGTCGTCGAAGAAACCGTCAGCAATTACCCGGGCGTGACTGTGACCCACGAACTCGTGGACGCCCTGGCCGCGCACCTGGTCCTGAAGCCCTGGACCCTGGACGTCATCGTCGCCTCCAACCTCTTCGGAGACATCCTCTCGGACCTGGGCAGCTCCGTAACAGGGTCCATCGGGCTGGCCCCCAGCGCGAACCTGAACCCGGAAGGCCACTTCCCGTCCCTGTTCGAACCGGTCCACGGCTCCGCCCCTGACATCGCCGGGAAGAACCTGGCAAACCCGGTAGGGCAGATCTGGTCCGGTGCGATGATGCTGGAGCACCTCGGCCACCCCGAAGCCGCCGCGCACCTGCAGGCCGCGTTCGAATCAGCCCTGCGCGACGGTCACGGCACCCGCGACATCGGCGGAACCTCGTCCACGACCGAATTCACGGCCGCCGTCCTGACCGCCATCAACGCCCTCTCCCCGGTCACAGTATGAGCCCCGGTTACAGCATGAGGACCGGAGCCCCAGTGCCCAAGCGTCCCGTCGTCGCCGCCCTCTACCGCGAAGCACTCCCGCCCCGCCTGGCGGAAGTCGAGGAACTCGCAGAGGTCCGGCTGACCAAGGCAGACGGCCTCGCGGATGCGCTGGACGGCGCCGACGTGCTCTACCAGTGGCACTCCTTCTCGCCGGCACTGCGTGAGAACTGGGGCGCCGCCTCCACCCTGCAATGGATCCACGTCACCGCAGCAGGTGTCAGCCAGCTCCTGTTCGATGAACTGGTCCGCAGCAACGTGACCTACACCAACTCCCGCGGCGTGCTCAGCACGGCCATCGCCGAGTTCGCGCTGGGCTTCGTCCTGGATATGGCCAAAGACTCCCAGGGCTCCTACCGGTTGCAGCAGGAACAGCGCTGGCAGCACCGGACTACCCGCAAAATCCAGGGCCAAACCGCCCTCGTGGTCGGCACCGGGTCGATCGGCCGGGAAATAGCCAGGCTCTTCCGCGCCGTGGGCATGGAGGTGGACGGCGCCGGAAGGACAGCCCGGCCAGGAGACACCCACTTTGACCGGATCCACTCCTCCCAGAACCTCGCCGCGGTGGTTCACGGCTATGACTACCTGATCCTGGCAGCCCCGCTGACCGCCGACACCAAAAACCTGGTCGGCGCTGGCGTCCTCAATGCCATGAAACCCTCGGCCCGGCTCATTAACGTCGGCCGCGGGGAACTGGTTGATACCGAAGCACTGATCCACGCGCTCACCACAGGCTCCATCGCCGGCGCAGCCCTGGATGTTGTCCACCCGGAACCACTCCCGGCCGGACACGCCCTCTGGGACATGGAAAACGTCATCATCACCCCACACATGTGCGGCGACACCGAGAACTACCTCGATGACCTCGGCAAGCTCTTCGTAGACAACCTCAAACGCTACTGCAGCGGCGAACCACTGGAAAACATCGTGGACAAAGAACTCGGATTCGTCCCCGCCGGCTAGGCCCCACTTCGGGTGCACCACACCCAACAGCTGCCTAAAGAAAGGCAAAGCGATGTTAGATGACGTTGCTGATCAGCAGATGTCCGGCGGCTCGGAACCCGATGACCTGTGCGATGAATACTGCCACTACTGCTTAGGGCCGGAAACAGACTGATCCTGAAGGCCGGACTTTTGGCGCCGGCCGGCTTCCTCCACGAGCTCTGTCAGCCATGGCCGGTGTCCGTGGTGGAACTCCATCCCTTCGGGCAGCCCCTGGACGGTGGGAACTGAATTGGCAATATCGATGGTGATCCGGCCACCGGCCATGGGGGCATTGCTGATATGCAGGTTGCCGTAGGACTCGGGGAGAACGGGGTCCATCCACATGCCGCCACGGGAAACATGGGCGTCATACCGCATCAGACTCGTCACCAGCAGGATTGGCGTCGTTGCCGCCCAGGCCTGTGGGGAGCAGGCCGTCGGATAGGGCACAGGCTCGGCGAACTGGTCCCGGCTGAAGCCGCAAAACAGCTCCGGCAGCCGGCCGCCGGAATACTCCGCAGCCTCCAGCAACGCCGTCGAAATCCTTTGCGCCTCGGCCACAAATCCATAGCGTACGAGCCCGGCGTGGATAACCGCGTTGTCGTGCGGCCACACTGAGCCATTGTGATAACTCGCGGGGTTGTAGGCACCCATGTCGCTTGCCAGGGTACGTATGCCCCAGCCGCTGAACATCTCCGGGGACATCAGGCGCTCCACCACCTGCGGCGCCTTGTCCTCGTCCACCAGGCCCGTCCAGAGGCAGTGGCCCATGTTCGATGCGCAGGCATCGACAGGACGCTTGTCCCCGTCCAGGGCGATGGCGTAGTAGCCGCGGTCAGGAAGCCAGAACTGCTCGTTGAACTGTTCCTTGAGCTGCTTCGCGCGGTCCCGCAGTTCCTCCGCCAAGGCAATGTCACCGGTATCGTAGGCAAGCCACGAGCGGGACATATACGCGTCGTAGACGTACGCCTGAACCTCGCAGAGGGCGATCGGACCCTCAGCCATGCGGCCGTCGGCGAAGTTGATGCCGTCCCAGGAGTCCTTCCAGCCCTGGTTGATCAGCCCTTGGGGGTTGAGCCGTTCATATTCGACAAAACCGTCCCCGTCCTTGTCCCCGTACTTGCGGATCCATTCCAATGCCCGGTCGGCATGGGGGAGCAGGGCCGCAATGGTGTCCTTGGCGAATCCCCACCGGCTGACCGAGCCAAGAACCACCACAAACAGCGGAGTAGCGTCCACGCTTCCGTAGTAGACGGACTTTCCGCCCAAGGAAAGGCCGCTGGAGACGTCCAGCCTGACCTCGTGCAGGATCTTGCCCGGCTCCTCCTCGCTCATCGGGTCCACCACCCTGCCTTGCCGGTCCGCCAGCGTCTGCAACGTGCCCAGGGCAAGGGAGGGGTCCACCGGCATCGCCATTTCCGAAGCCCACAGGGAGTCCCGGCCGAACAATGTCATGAACCACGGCGCACCGGCGGCCACAACCACCCGTTCCGGATGGTTCGGGTCCTCGATGCGCAGGGCGCCCAGGTCGTCGTAGCTGCGCCGCAACGTCCGTTCGAGGGCATGGTTTTCCAGCCGCAGCACTGGAATCTTGGCCACCCACTCGCGTCGGCGCAGGTCCCGGGGGGACAATCCATCCGCTTCGGTATGGATGAACGACGGCGGCGGAGGACTGGCGGCGTCGTTGCTGGGAACCACTGTCAGGACAGTGCTCCACTGGCCATGCGGGGCGACGGACACCCGGTACGTCAGGGCCTCAGGGGTCACCTCTGCCCCGGGTGCCTGGACCAGGATGCCTTTCTGGATGTCCTGCCAGGTGGACCGGATGGCCAAGGTGTCGCCGTCCACGTGCCGGGTTTCTTCCCACCGCCGCTGGACCCGGGCTTCCTTCACCTCAAAAAGGTCCGCGAAATCCGCTCCGACCGTCAGCGAAATCAGGCATTCCGCAGGGACGGGCGAATAGTTGCGGACGGTCACCTGTTCCTGGATGCCCGCGCCAACTTCCCGCAGCCGCTCCACAATCAGGGGGCTGTCGGCGTATCCATCGGCCCGCGGAACGCGCCCGGCCAGCAGGGCCCTGTAGGGTTCCTTCGTCTCCGCCGCCAACGGCTCAAGCGCCATGCCGTTTACGGTTAAGCACCAGCCGGACAGGATGCGGGTGTCAAGGTAAAAGACTCCATGGGGAAACTCAGCATGGATGTCCCCGTTCTGCAGCGAGATGCAGAAGGACGATCCCTCCACCAAGGTGACCGTCCCGGCCCCAATGGGGCCCGCCGCAGTATCAGCATTCCATCCAGCCATTTGGGGCTCCTTCAAGAAGACTGACGCCAGTGTCCCTTTGCCCTGTTGGCGGGGCTGCTGCCGTCACCGCATCTTCACTTGACGCTACGCCCGCTGGCCCCAGGGCGCCAGACCCATCCAGCTAGGCGCCATCGCCTGACTAAATCCAAAAAACACCTGCACCTGGGAAAAGTTTTTCACGATTGCTCTATTGTTGATTGTTGACACTTGGTAGGATGATGGTATCGCGATCCCCTCGCCCCTCCACATAAATGAGGTAAAACCGCTATGCAAGCTAAATCCTTCGTTCCCGTATCCGGGGGCCATATCAGGCGCAAAGCCGCCATCCGCTACATCCTGGACGCTGCCCCGCAGCGCGGCCTTACCTGGAGTACACGGTGACTGCGATGCTCAGCTCAGGAGACCGGGTTGTCTTTGAAACCGACCGATTCGGGGGAGCTGGCATTGTTGACGATGTCATGCCTGACGGGTCAGTTGTCTGGGTGTGGACCGACGACGGCATGGGGCGCAGGATGATCTGCACCAAAGACGGCGCCTCCATAGCCCGCGAAGACGGAGAGAGCTGGCAGTCAGCGCGCTAGGCTCCACTCCGCTGGGTTCCGCTCCGCTAGGGTCCGCTCCGCCTGGCGGCCAGGGCCCGCACGGCGGCAATGCCCGCGGCAGCCACTCCCAGCCACGGGCCGGCAACGATAATAGGGTCCAGCCACTGGTGTTTAACGTCCGGGCGCTTACCGTCGAACCGTGACCGGAAACCGTGGCGTGCCCTTTCGCTCAGAACACCTGTTTCCGTCACGGGGTTGTCCGGGCGCAGTGTCCCGAATGACCGCAGATGGCTGCCCCAGGCGTCCACCCTGTCCGCGGCGACCAGAATCAGCCAGTGCGCCGCGCGTCCCTCGCTGAACCGGTACGCGTATTTTCGGATGGCCCCTGAAACACCTTTCGGGGGAGCGGACGTCCCAAAAACCGGAGTCAGGAACTGGTGTTCCACAGACCGCTCCCGGTGCCACTCCTCCGGCTGGCGTTCGGGAAACTCCCAGTGGGCTCCCGTTTGCAGGTCCGTGCGTTCCCGGGGCACTGCCGGCCTGTCGGCGGGGTCCAGATCAGCTCCCCAGCCGGGAATTCGGGACTCCAGTTCCTCCCGGGAGAACCTCTGCGGCCTTCTTGCTGTGTACGGCATGGCACTTGTTCCTGTTCTTCAGCTGGCCGTGGGCAGGATCAGCGGTTTGATGCAGTTATCGAGCTTTGCCGAGAAGATGTGGTATCCCTCCGCTATGTCCTCAAGCGGTATGCGGTGGGTGACGATGTCACTGGGCTTGAGGTAGCCGTTGCGGATGTGGTCGAAAAGCCGCGGCCATTGGCGCTTCACCGGGCACTGGTTCATCCGCAGTGTCAGCCCCTTGTTGACTGCATCACCGAACTTCACGGCGCTGAACACCGGGCCATAGGCGCCGATAACTGCTACTGTGCCGCCCTTGCGGACCGAGTCAATAGCCCAGTTCAGTGCCACCGGGGATCCGCCCTGCAGCTTCAGTTTTGTTCCTGTGACGTGTTGCAGGAAATTGCCGTCAGCCTCGGCGCCCACCGCGTCGATGGCCACGTCTGCACCAAAATAGTCCGTGATCTTCTTCAGGTGCACAACAATGTCCTGGTAGTCGGCATAGTTGTACGTCTCGGCGTGTGCAAAGGTGCGCGCTTTCTCCAGCCGGTACTCAAGGTGGTCGATGACGATGACCCGGCCTGCCCCCATCAGCCAGGAAGATTTGGCAGCAAAAAGGCCAACCGGGCCGGCACCGAAAACAACCACGGTGTCACCTTCGGCGATGTCCCCGAGTTGCGCCCCGAAGTAGCCGGTGGCCAGGGCGTCGGTGAGGAGGACTGCGTCTTCCTCATCCATCCAGTCGGGGATCGGTGCAGGCCCCACGTCGGCAAAAGGGACCCGAACGAATTCGGACTGCCCGCCGTCGTAACCGCCGCAGGTATGCGAATAGCCGTAGATCCCGCCGATGGCGGTGGCATTGGGATTGACATTGTGGCAGTTCGAATACAAGCCACGGGAGCAGAAATAGCACGAGCCGCAATAGACATTGAACGGCACCATGACCCGGTCTCCGGGTTTGACGTTCTCAACGGATGGCCCCACCTCGTGAACGACGCCCACGAACTCGTGTCCAAAGGTGGTGCCCACGCGGGTGTCCGGAATCATGCCGTGATACAGATGCAGGTCCGAACCACAGATCGCGGCGAGCGAGACCCGCACGATCGCGTCGTTGGGATGCTCAATCCTGGGGATTTCCTTTTCTTCCACCCGGACCTTATATGGGCCGCGGTACACCATTGCGCGCATTAGGTCCCCTCACGATTCAGTCCGACGGGATAGCGCCGCTCCGCGGGCGAAGGGCGCAGGGTTGGGGTGTTCATGGCATCCAGAACGACGTTGCGCAAATTTCCGGTGCGGCTGAAAACCGCCATTTGCCGTTCCGCCCCGTTGCCTTCGGCGAGGATCCTGGCAACCGTGTCGGTGACGAACGTGAGGTCACCGGCGTCGGACAGGGCGTCCCTCGTATGGGAAAGCAAAGCTTCCACGCACTCCCGGGCAGGACTCGGGCGATTGTGGACGGGATGGATCAGGTCCCCGCTGAGTCCAAAACGGCTGGCGCGCCACGACGCGAGCCGGAGCATCTCGGCCGGAACCGGGGGCAGCGGCACCCCCTTTGACCAGTCCCTTGCCGCCGTCTCCACCAGGGCGCGGGTAATCGCGGCCAGGGCGACGGCGTGGTCAGGCTCTGTGCAGACGTCCGGCACGCGTACCTCCACAGTCGGATAGCTTGCTGACAGGCGTGCGTCGAAGTAGATCATGGCGCCATCCAGCAGGACATCGCAGGAGAGCAGCATCTGAACGAGTTCTTCGTAGGCTGAGGCCGAACCAAAAACTTCGGTAGGTCCTGCGGTTGGCCAGCGCCGCCAGACCTGGTAGCGGAAGCTGGCGTAACCGGTGTCCTGCCCCTGCCAGAAGGGAGAATTGGCAGAAAGCGCGATCAGGACAGGAAGCCACGTCCTGATCCGGTCAAGTGCGGCTACCCCTTCCTCAGGCGAGGCCACCGAAACGTGAACATGGAAGCCGCACATCAACTGTTCCCGAAGGATCAGCCCAAAGCGCTCTTCCATAGCCCGGTACCTGGGCTGGCTTGCCCGGTGCGGGAGTACACGAAGGGGTGACGTACCGAGGGGGACGATCCTTGCGCCAACCCTGGACGCCTGGCGGTCAGCCTCTTCCCGTCCTGCCCGGAGGGCAGCAGCCAGCTGCTCCAGATCCTCGAACGGCGCGGACACTGCCTCCAGCTGCTCGCGTTGAACCTCGCCGGTCAGGCTGTTATGCAGAGGCCGTGCTTTGGCGCCTCCCGTACCTGGGCGTTTCCCGGCGCGGGCCGCTGCGTCCGCGCCGGATTTGTCCACTATCGATTCAGCTACGGGGGCATGGCTTCCTGTCCGGGCGTCAACGAGCAGGAACTCTTCCTCCACCCCGAAGCTTCGCAGGCCGCCCAAGGTCATGCCATCGCTGGGTAACTCGCCAAGATGTAGTCTGCCGCCGCCGGGCCCGTCATGCGCAGCCGGGTGTCGTGCAGGTCAATGCCGGCGCGCCGCATGGCTGCCCGGAAGACACTGTCTTCCTTCGGTACCAGGCCCTTGAGAAAACACCAGCTTGTGTATAGGCCGTAGAGGGTGTCCGCTCCAAGGGACAGATCTGTGCCGGGGTCGGTAACTGTCGCTTCAATGAGGAATTGGTCAAAGTGAGAGGTGGCCACGATAGGCTCTTTCCGCTCTGTGCTCTGGTCCGCCATGTGGCTACAGCGGCGTCACAACGGCCTTGCACCGGGCCGGAGAGGGGCCTGCCTGTGAATACGTTGTGGCCCTTCTCTGAATGTACGCACCGCCTGTCTGGTTGTCTAGGTTCAGGACTGTTCCACGTCCCTCGCCTGTGGGAGCCTTGAGGCAAAGAAACAGCCGTTCTACGGGGAATCAGATGCGGGTTGCTGCTGGGCAGTTCAGTGCGGGGACAGATATATCCCTGAACCTGTCGGCGATCTCCGTGCTGATCGGGAAAGCAGCGGATGTGTCGGCGGAGTTGCTTGTCCTCCCTGAGTCCAGCATGTATGCCAGCCCTGAACCACCCCCTGACGCCGCCGTCCTTGCACAGAATCTTGATGGCCCCTTTATCCGGGACATCGCGGTGCTGGCGAGGGAAGCAGGTCTTGGTGTGGTGGTGGGGATGATGGAGTCCCGACAGGACGGAGCGCCGCCATACAACACCCTTGTGGCGCTTGATGTCCGCGGCGGAATCAGCGCCTTGTATCGCAAAATCCATCTCTACGATGCATTCGGTTACAGCGAAAGCGCCTGGACCAGCGCCGGTCCAATTGCGGAGCCCCAAGTTCTGGATATCGGCGGTTTCCGGGCCGGAATGCTCACCTGCTATGACCTCCGATTTCCTGAAAGCGCACGATTCCTTGTTGACGCGGGTGCGAATGTCCTCCTTTTGCCCGCGATGTGGATAGCGGGCCCCGGCAAGGAGGACCACTGGAACACTTTGGTGCGTGCCCGCGCCATCGAGAACACGAGCTACGTCGTGGCGGCGAACCAGTGCGGCCCGCTGGCCACGGGATATTCAATGATCGTGGATCCGTTTGGAGTGGTGATGGCCAATGCTGGCGAAGGGGCGGGGCTGGTGTTTGCCGACCTGGACCTCACGCGGCTTGCCGACGTACGCCTGCGGATCCCCTCCTTGGGAAACCGGCGGTTTAAAGTCCTGCCCGGCTGAACAACGGATACAAACAAGTGACGAAGGCGAAACACGCCGTACACAAAACCTCCTTAGGCTTCAATGAGACGTCGAAGGAGATCTCATGAACCACACCGAAGGTGCCGCGCGGCCGCTGATCGGGCTGACCACTTACCTTGAGGCGGCCGGCACGGACGGCTGTGGCAGGGTGGAAGCGGCGTTTCTGCCGCAAAAGTACATGGAACCGATCATCGCCGCCGGCGGTGTGCCGCTGCTCCTTCCCCCTCAGCCGGTGACGGCTCCTGCCGTGGAACGCCTGATCAGCACGGTCGACGGGCTGCTCATCCCCGGCGGCTGGGACGTGGACCCCTCGCTTTATGGCCAGGAACGCCACGCTGAAACAGACCAGCCCCGCACCGGCCGCGACGCCTGGGAACAGGCCCTCATCCTGGAAGCCATCCGTCAGGACGTGCCGCTGTTTGGCATATGCCGGGGTGAGCAGTTGCTGAACGTCACACTGGGAGGCACGCTGCACCAGCACCTGCCGGATGTGATCGGGAGCGCCCACTACCAAGCGGGCGGACACCGTTTCCACACCATCCCTGTGGAGATTAGGCCTGGTTCCACGCTGGGCGGACTTTTGGGCCCGGCGGCAGACGACGTCCCGGTATCCCACCACCAGGCTGTCGATAAGTTGGGGCGTGGCCTCATGGCAACAGCCTGGAGCCCCGAGCAGGTAGTTGAAGCGATCGAACACCCGGGACTCACATTCTGCGTTGGCGTCCAGTGGCACCCCGAGCAGATAGCTGGTGAAGAGGTTCTGTTCCAAGCCTTTGTTGATGCTGCGGCCGGAAAGATGCTTTCCAGGCTCCTGCCGGCGCTGGACCTGGCCGGGCCTCAGATCCCGACGCCGGGCCCTCAACTTTCCGGCGTCGGGCACCTCAGCGCTTCAAAGGCCAGCTAACCCCTGTCCAGCTAGCCCGGCATAGAGCGGCACTAGCAGATGGGAAGGCCGCGCCCACCTATCCGATCAGCAGGCTCAGGGCCTCCGTCAGGTGCTCCACTTCCCGGACGGAGAAGCCAGCCGGGATGGGGCCCGGGCCGTTGTGGCTTGCCGGTACGACGGCGTGCGTGAACCCCAGCCGGTGGGCTTCCTGGATGCGCTGATTGATCCCCGGCACCGGGCGGACTTCACCGGCCAGCCCCACCTCACCGAAGGCGATCAGGCGGATGGGCAGCGGCTTCCGCGCCTTTGCCGAGGCCACAGCCAGGGCCACCGCAAGGTCCGTGGCGGGCTCACTGAGCTTCACGCCTCCCACTGTGGCCACATAGGAATCATCCTTGTGCAGCAGGCATCCCGCGCGCTGCTGCAGCACCGCCAGCAGCATGGAAACCCTGGAACTGTCCAGCCCGCTGGTGGCCCGCCGCGGCTGGGAGTTCGGGCTTTCGGCCAGCAGGGACTGCACTTCCGCCAGCAGCGGACGGCGGCCTTCCATGGTCACAGTAATACACGTGCCGGACACCGGTTCCTTGATGCGGCTGACAAAAAGCCCGCTGGGATCGGCAAGGCCCACGATGCCGTCCTCGTTCAGGTCAAAGCAGCCGACGTCATCCGTAGGCCCGTAGCGGTTCTTCACCGCACGCAGGAGCCGGAGCCGGGAGTGCCGCTCGCCTTCGAACTGGCACACGACGTCCACGAGGTGCTCCAGAAGGCGGGGCCCGGCGATGGATCCGTCCTTGGTCACGTGGCCCACCAGCAGGGTGGTCATGTTTCGCCTTTTGGCCGCGGCGATGATTGAGGCGGCGACTTCGCGGACCTGGGATACACCGCCGGCGCTGCCGTCCACGTCAGCGCTGCTGAGGGTCTGGACCGAGTCCACAATGAGCAGCCGTGGCTCGATCTTCTCGACCTGGCCCAGCGCTTGGCCAAGATCTGTCTCCGCGGACAGGTACAGAGACTCGGCGACGGCGTCGATCCGTTCCGCGCGCAGCTTCACCTGAGCTGCTGACTCCTCACCGGTGACATACAGAACGTCCTGGGCGGTGCGGGCAAACTTTGCCGCAACGTCCAGCAGCAAGGTGGATTTCCCCACGCCAGGCTCGCCGGCCAGCAGGATGACGGCGCCCGGTACCAGTCCGCCGCCCAGCACCCGGTCCAGCTCATCAACGCCCGTGGGCAGGAATGCCGCGGTGGTGGCGTCCACCTCCGCGATCCGGCGGGCCGGCTCAAGAACAGTGGCTGCCGCGGTGGTCCGGGCCACCGCGGCACCGGTTTCCTCCACGGTGCCCCAGGCCTGGCATTCCCCGCAGCGGCCCACCCACTTGACGGTGGTCCAGCCACATTCGGCGCACTTGTAGGCGGGCGCCTTGGAGGCCCGGGAGGTCTTTGTTGCCATGGGTTCCACCCTAACGGCGGGGGCGGACATTGCTCCGCAGCCGCACCATGGGTGCACCCCGCAAAGCGTGGATGAGCCCTTTGAGAGAGCGCTCTCTTGACAGTGATCCGCGCCACGTTTACAGTTAGGGGACTTCGAAGAGAGCGCTCTCTCAACCTTAGCCATTTCCCCCACAAAGGAGTGATCGTGAAATTTTCACGACGAAATACCGCCGCCGCGCTAGCGGGAGCAGCAGCATTGGCCCTTCTCGCCACCGGCTGCGCAGGCAGTTCGGACCAGCCGGCCGGTGCGGGCAACCCCGTTGAACTGACGGTCACTACGTTCGGCACGTTTGGTTACGAGGGCCTCTATGCCGAGTACGAGCAGGCAAACCCCGGGGTAACGATCAAGGCCACCAACATTGACCGGGGATCAAACGCCCGCACGGACGCTTTCACCAAGTTGGCTGCCGGCTCAGGGCTCACCGATGTGGTGGCCATCGAGGAAGGCTGGCTGGGTTCAATCATGGAAGTCTCGGACCAGTTCGTGGACCTCAAGGAACACGGCGCCGCTGACATCCAGGCCAACTGGGTGGATTGGAAGTTCAAGCAGGGCACCGACCCCGCCGGCCGCGTCATCGGCTACGGGACCGACATCGGGCCGCAGGGGCTTTGCTACAACGGCAAGCTGTTCGAAGCGGCAGGCCTCCCCAGCGACCGTGAATCCGTTGCCAAGCTCTTCGGTGGGCAGGACGCCACTTGGGAGAAGTACTTCGAACTCGGCAAGCAGTACAAGGCAGCCACCGGAAAGGCCTGGTATGACCAGTCCGGCTTCGTCTGGAACTCCATGGTGAACCAGATGGAGGAGGGGTACTACACCAAGGACGGGGAGCTCAACGTCGACGGCAACAAGGAAATGAAGGGCAAGTTCGAGATGCTGGCGGCCGGAACGGCTGCGGGCCTGTCCGCCAACCAGACCCAGTGGGACTGGGGCAATGGCAAGGCGTTTGTGGACGGCTCCTTCGCCACCTTCGTCTGCCCCGGCTGGATGCTGGGCACCATCAAGGGACAGCTGGAATCTGCAGGCGGCGGCGCCGGCAGCGGCTGGGACTTCGCCGATGTCTTCCCCGGCGGGGCGTCGAACTGGGGCGGTGCCTTCCTCTCCGTTCCCAAGACGTCCGAGCACCCGGCAGAGGCCGCGAAACTTGCCGCCTGGCTTACGGCCCCCGAACAGCAGGTCAAGCAGTCTGCTGCCGCCAATAATTTCCCCAGCACGCTCAAGGCCCAGGAAAAGCTGGTCCAGGATGCCACGCCCAACGTCCTCTTCAACAACGCACCCACCGGCGCGATCCTGGCCAACCGCGCCAAGGGCGTGGTCGCGCAGTTCAAGGGACCGGACGATTCCGTCATCCAGGAGAACGTGTTCGGCCCGGCGCTGAAGAGCCTCGACGCCGGAACCGCCGACGCCGGCAAGGCCTGGTCCGAAGCCCTGCGCCTCCTCAACGACCTGGTCGTCAACAACTAGACCCGCTGTGGGGCCTCCCGCCCGGGAGGCCCCCTGATGGAGTGCGAGAGCCCATGACAACCACGCTGAACCGGTCCGCCACGCCTGGGGCCGCCAAACCCAAACCGACGTTCAAACAACGCCTGAGCATTTTCGACGTCAAAGCATCGCCCTACTTTTACGTCGCTCCCTTCTTCATCCTGTTTGCCCTCGTGGGCCTCTTCCCGCTGGTCTACACATTTTTCGTGAGCCTCTTTGACTGGCACCTGCTCAAAGGGCAGGGGCAGTTTGTGGGCCTGGAGAACTTCGCCGAGATCCTGCAGGACCGCTTCTTTTGGAATTCGATCTTCAACACCGTGAGCATTTTCATCCTCTCCGCCGTTCCGCAACTGGCACTGGCGCTGTTCCTGGCAGCAGTTTTGGACCAGAACCTTCGGGCCAAGACGTTCTGGCGCATGAGCATCCTGCTGCCGTACATCGTGACGCCGGTGGCGGTGGCCATGATCTTCACCAACATGTTCGGCGAGCAGTACGGCCTGATAAATAACATCCTCGGGAACTTCGGCCTGGACCCCGTCATGTGGAAGAACGAGACGTTTCCGAGCCACGTCGCCATCGCTACCATGGTCAACTGGCGCTGGACCGGCTACAACGCCCTGATCCTGCTGGCCGCAATGCAGGCCGTTCCGCGGGACCTGTATGAATCGGCAGCCCTTGACGGTGCCGGAGCAGTCCGGCGGTTCTTCAGCATCACACTGCCCAGCATCCGGCCCACCATGGTCTTTGTGGTCATCACAGCCACCATCGGTGGACTCCAGGTCTTCACGGAGCCCAGGCTTTTTGACCCCGCCACGGCCGGCGGATCGCAGCGCCAGTTCCAGACCACCGTGCTGTACCTCTGGGAGATGGCCTTCCAGCGCCAGAACTTCGGCAAGGCATCAACCATCGCCTGGCTGCTCTTCCTGATCATCGTGCTGTTCGGCTTTATCAACTACCTGATCTCCCGCCGGATCGCCACAGCTGATGCAGGCAGGCCCTCCCGCGCTGCCCGCAGGACAATCGCTGCCCGGAAACGTGCTGAGAGGACCAACAGATGAGCATCATCGACCGCGCCAAACCTGAATCTGCCGGGCGGTCAACCGGCAAAACCCCTGCGGCGGAAGCAGTCCCGGCGAAACCTGCCATCTTCCGAAAGCGGTTCTTCGGGACCGGCGAGCGCCCCGGGTTCCTCAGCTACGGACTTCTTCTGGCGTTCCTGCTTTCGTCCGCCTACCCCCTGTGGTGGTCTGTTGTGATCGGAAGCAGGTCCAACGAAGCACTGGGTGAAACGTGGCCGCCGCTGCTGCCCGGCGGGAACTTCTGGAAAAACGTGGGCGAAGTTTTTGACACCGTTCCGTTCTGGCTTGCCCTGGGAAACAGCGTCCTGATCTCGGGAATCATCACTGTCTCGGTAGTGGGATTCTCCACCCTCGCCGGCTACGCCTTCGCCAAGCTGAGGTTCCGCGGCCGGAACGGTCTCATGCTGATGGTTGTTGCCACCATGGCCATCCCCACCCAGCTGGGCATTATCCCGCTCTTTATGGTGATGCGGACGCTCGGCTGGACCGGCGAGATCGGCGCCGTTGTGGTGCCCAGCCTGGTAACGGCTTTTGGAGTGTTCTTCATGCGGCAATACCTGATGGACGTTATTCCGGACGAGCTCATCGAATCGGCCCGCGTGGACGGCGCCAACATGATCTCCACGTTCTGGCACGTGGCCATCCCTGCCGCCCGCCCGGCCATGGCCATCCTGGGCCTGTTCACTTTCATGACGGCGTGGACGGACTTCCTGTGGCCTCTGCTGGTGCTCGACGCCGGCAACCCCACACTGCAGACGGCGCTCAGCCAGTTGCAGTCGGCCCGTTACGTGGACTACTCGGTGGTCCTGGCAGGCGCGGTGCTGGCCACCCTGCCGCTGCTGGTGCTGTTTGTGCTGGCAGGGAAACAACTCATTTCAGGAATCATGCAAGGAGCAGTGAAGGGCTAATGCCACATTCGACGTACTCACGGCAGTGGCCGGAGGGTTTCATTTGGGGATCGGCGACGGCGGCAGCCCAGATTGAGGGGGCCGGCCATGAGGGCGGGAAGGAGGATTCCGTGTGGGACCAGTTCGCCCGGATCCCCGGCGCGGTGGCCAAGGGGGACAACCTGGAACAGGCCGTGGACCATTACCACCGGATGCCTGAAGACGTCCGGCTGATGAAGGAACTGGGGCTGGATTCCTACCGGTTCTCCACCAGCTGGGCCCGGGTGCGCCCGGGGGACAGGGGCACCAATCCGGAGGGCCTGGACTTCTACTCACGCCTGGTGGATGAACTGCTGGAGGCGGGAATCCTGCCGTGGTTGACGCTTTACCACTGGGACCTGCCCCAGGCACTGGAGGACAAGGGTGGCTGGGCGAACAGGGACACGGCCTACCGGTTCGTCGACTACGCAAACGATGTCTACACCGCCCTCGGGGACCGGGTGCAGCACTGGACCACCTTTAACGAACCATTCTGCTCTTCACTGCTGGGCTACGGTTCCGGTGTCCACGCCCCCGGCCGGCAGGAACCAACAGCAGCCGTCGCGGCCGTGCACCACCAGCACCTGGCCCACGGCCTGGCCGTCAACGCACTGCGGGACCGCGGAGCCCAGAACCTGGGAATCACGCTTAACCTCAGCAACTCCATTCCACGGGACCCGCAGGACCCTATCGACCTGGACGCGGCCCGGCGCTTTGATTCCCTGCAGAACCGGATCTTCCTCGATCCCATCCTGCGCGGAAGCTACCCGGAGGACACCCTGCGCGACCTCGCAGCGTTTGGCCTGCCGGAACTCATCCTCCCCGGTGACCTGGAGACCATCAGTGCGCCGCTGGAGTTCCTGGGCGTCAACCACTACCACGACGATCTCATCAGCGGGCATGCCGACGATGCCGGAAGCGACGGGCACTCGGGCGGCGCCGAACGGGTTGCGGCCTCACCGTGGATCGGATCCGAGGACATCGCCTTTCCGAGCCGGGGGCTGCCGCGGACTGCCATGAACTGGGAAGTGAACCCTGACGGATTGCGGAAACTGCTGGTCCGCCTCGGCGATGAATATCCGTCGCTGCCGCCGTTGTACATCACCGAGAACGGTGCGGCTTATGAGGACAGTGTCGGCCCGGACGGCGCCGTGCACGACGCCGATCGCACCGGCTTCATCCTGGACCACATCGCTGCTGTCGGTGAAGCGATCGATCAGGGCGCCGACGTCCGGGGCTACTTCGTCTGGTCGCTGCTGGATAACTTTGAATGGTCCTGGGGATACGGGAAGCGCTTTGGGATTATCCGCGTGGACTACGGCTCGTTCGAGCGCACCATCAAGGACAGCGGCCACGCCTTTGCCCGGCTGATTGCCGTCACAAAGCGGGACGCGTCCCGGCTGCCTGCCACACTGCCTGCCTAAACTGGAATGCTGGGCTAAAAGCCCGTTCAACCCCAGCCCCTTCAACCCCAGCCGTTCAACCCCAGCCCCTTCAACCTCACGGAGCGAAGAAGAGTGAAGCAAGATCAGAGCGGAAGCCGGCCGGCGCCAACCCTTGAAATGGTGGCGGCGCTGGCCGGCGTGTCACGGGCTACTGTCTCGCGCGTGGTGAACGACGTGCCCAGCGTGGACGAGGACATCGCCGCAAAGGTACGCCAGGCCATCCTCGCCGTGAACTACACCCCCAACCGGGCCGCCCGGTCCCTTGCCAGCCGGAAGCCCAACTCGATCAGCCTGATTGTGCCGGAGTCCACGTCCAAGGTCTTTGCCGACCCGTTCTTCGCCTCAGTGGTCCAAGGCGTGGCCCTCCATCTCGCGGATACCGACTACACCCTCAACATGGTCATCGCGTCCGAGGCCAAACCGGAAAAAACCAGGGCGTTCCTGCTCGGCGGCAACGTGGCCGGCGCACTGGTGGTGTCCCACCATGCCGGGGACCGTTCCTGGGCCCACGTCAGCGACTACATCCCGATGGTTTTCGCTGGCAGGCCCCTGGCCGAGGGCGGAAGCTACTACGTGGACGTTAACAACGAAGCCGCCGCCGAAGGAGCAACCCGGCTGCTGATCGAGGGCGGCCGCACGCACATCGCCACCATCGCCGGACCCCAGGACATGCCGCCCGGCGTCGACCGGGTCACCGGCTGGCGGAAGGCCCTCGAAGTCTCCGGGCTGGACGATTCCCTGGTGGAGTATGGCGACTTCACCCTTTCCTCCGGCGCCAAGGCAATGCGGCGGCTCCTTGAGCGTGGCAAACCCATCGACGGGCTCTTCGTGGCCAACGACCAGATGGCTGCCGGGGCCTACACCGTCCTCCAGGAACGCGGGATCAGGATTCCAGACGACGTGGCGGTAGTGGGATTCGATGACGATTCCTTTGCCACTTCCGTGAATCCGCAGCTGACCACCGTGCATCATCCCATCATTGAGATGGGCAAGAAGATGGCTGAGATCCTGGTGGATCTGATCGAGGGCAAGCCCACGGACCGGGTCACCCAGATCCCCACATCGCTGGTGATCCGTGATTCCGCCTCTTAACTGGGGTGTGGTGGCCACCGGCCGGATTGCCCACCGGGCCACCCGCGATCTCGCCCGGCTGGAAAATGCGGTTCTGCATGCGGTCAGTTCACGCAGCCAGGCCGCCGCGAAGGAGTTCGCCGGACAATACGGCTTCGCAGCCAGCTACTACGACCGGCGGGCCACCACGGGCTACCAGCAGCTCTTTGACGATCCTGTGGTTGACGTGGTCTATGTCGCCACCCCGCATGCGCAGCACTTCGAGGTTGCAAAGGCGGCCCTGGAAGCGGGCAAGCACGTCCTCTGCGAAAAGCCGCTCACGGTCAACGCCAGGGAAACGATAGAGCTTGTGTCACTGGCCGGGGAGCGGAAGCTGTTCCTGATGGAGGCGGTGTGGACCCGGTTCCTGCCCGCGACGCTGCGGGCCCTGGAGCTGGTCCGGGGCGGCCATTTCGGCACCATCCGGTGGGTGCAGGCCGATCTCGGCTTTGCCGCACCCTACGACCCCAGCCACCGGCTCTTTGATCCGGCGGCAGGGGGCGGCGCCCTCCTGGACCTGACCGTCTATCCGCTGACCTGGGCCATCAGCGTACTGGGTTTTCCAGCCACTGTCGCCGCCTCGGGCCAGCTCAACAGCGACCGGATAGACGTCCAGAACACCGTGACCCTGGGGTACGCGGACGGCGCCTCGGCCCAGTTGGTTTCCTCCCTGCAATCTGAGAGCCCAGGCACCGTTACCATCAGCGGCACGAAGGGCTGGCCGCGGACCGGCTGGCCCCTCTACCGCCCGCGCAGGCTGGAATACCAGGGCACTGACGGCATAGTGCGGGTGGAGGAGTTCCCGGAAGAGACCGAAGGCTTCATCCATGAATTGAGGGAAGCAGCACGGTGCATCAGGGCAGGGCTGCTGGAGAGTCCCCTGCTGCCGTGGGAAGAAAGCCTGCGGATCATGCAGATCCTTGACGGCGTCCGGGACCAGCTGGGCGTCCACTACAAGAACGACCGCTAATTTTCCTGCGGCCCGGGCTTAACAACCCGCTGGGCTTTACAACCGGCCCGGCTTAGCAACTGCAGTGAACTAGAGCGCGGGCAGGATGTCCCGGGCCTCGCGCGAATCCATCCCCGTGGCCTCGAGCAGGTCCACCATCAGCGGCCTGAAAAGCATGACCACTGTCTCGCCTTCCAGCCGCTGCACCTCCAACAGCTTCGGGTGCAGCCGCAGTGCGATTTCGCTCAGGTCCTGCCGGGCCGCGCGCAGATGGGCGCGCCGGACGCCGTCGTGCGTTTCTGCCAGCCCAAGTGAGAGCTCGTCGATCGCGGCAGCGGTGTCCTGCAGGACCTCGGAGAGGTTCTCCGTGGCTTCATCCGACAGGGCGGCATGGTTGATCGCGCTGGTGAGCCGGCGCGCAAAAACCCGGCTGTTCCGCAGCGCCAGGTCGATGAAATCCAGCGACTGCTCCAGCCGGTCCAGCTCGTCCCGGTGCCGGCGGTAGGCCGGAGCCAGGGTGGCCACCTCGCCGGAGGCGCGCAGCGACTGGCGCATGCCGTCCACCAGCGGCTGGCAGTTCCGGCCCCGGATCAGCGCATGCCACGCCTGGGTGGAATCGCTGTTGCCCAGTGCGGTGGCACATTCGCGCAGCACCTCGGCGAGTTCGTGCAGCAGCTTCTGGACGTCCTTGCGTGGTTCACGCCGGGGGTCCTTCGGGATGAGGATGGTCACCAACAGGGCGCAAAGCCCACCCACCACGGCATCCAGGCTGCGGGTGAAGGGCCCGCCGGGGGGCGCCGGCAGCAGCACCACCAGCAGTGACTGGAGCCCCAGTTGCGTGGTGAAGATGGTGCCGCTGTCCAAGAAACGGGCCAGCAGGATGGAGACCATCAGGACGACGGCGGCCACCCAGATTCCATCACCCAGCCAGTGCAGCAGCAGGTCGCCCACCGCAATGCCGATAGTGCAGCCCAGGCCCACCTCAACCACCCGGCGCAGCCTCGGCTCCCGGGAGAAACCCAACGCAATCAGCGACGACGTGGCCGCGAAAAGCGGGCCGGTGTGCCCCAGCACGTACTCGGCGAAGGCATAGGCCCCCACCGCGCAAACGGTCATCTGGATGGCGGGGAGCAAGGAGTTCCGGCTCCGGATCAGCCCGGTGCGGACGCGGCCACGCAGGAAACGCCTGCCTGTTGAGATTCCTGCTGAAATGGCCATGCGTTCCAGTCTATTCACCGGCATTGCACTACGGCCGGAGATGTGATGAGCGCAATGGTGACGCTGCACATGTAAGCCAATATGCCGCCGTCGTTAATTTCCCGTTCACTTTGGTCAGCCCATCCCGTTACCTGCGGCCCATAACTTCATAGAAGGTACACACCGTACGCATCGCGCTGCAGGGCGTCTCCGGCCCTCCCGCGCCTGTTTAACCCTGGAAGGGGTACATCTAAGTGAAGGCTCTCCGCTTCGGCCGCCACGCGGCCATCGCTGTTATCGCGGCAGGCGCACTCGCGCTCTCCGCCTGCGGTTCAGACAACGTCACGGGCGCGGCCCCCGCAGGCACCCAGACTTCGGCAGGACCCAAGGTCACCGGCACACTGACCGGCATCGGCTCCTCCGCGCAGGGCGCGGCCATGGATGCCTGGAAGACCAACTTCGCCTCCGCCAACCAGGGCGCAACCGTGCAGTACTCCCCGGATGGTTCCGGCGCAGGCCGCAAGGCACTCCTGGACGGTTCAGCACAGTTCGGTGGGTCCGACGCCTACCTCAAGGACGAAGAATACGCAGCTTCACAGACCGTCTGCGGCCCTGACGGTGCCCTGAGCATCCCGGTCTACATTTCCCCGATCGCCGTTGCGTTCAACCTCCCGGGCCTGACCGAGCTGAAGCTTGACGCCCCCACCGTGGCGAAGATCTTCCGCGGCGAAATTGCCACCTGGAATGACCCGGCCATCACCGCCTTGAACCCGGGCGTCACCCTTCCGGACACCAAGGTCACACCGGTGAACCGCTCTGACGACTCCGGAACCACCACCAACTTCACCGACTACCTGGCAGCAGCGGCTCCCGAGGTCTGGACTGACAAGTCCTCAGGCATCTGGCCGGCAAACCTGCAGGGCGAAAACGCCAAGGGCACCTCCGGCGTGGTCAAGACCGTCACGGACACTCCCGGCGCCGTCACCTACGCCGACGACTCCGCAGTCAGCGGCAAGCTCGGTGTAGCCCAGATCAAGGTGGGCGAGAGCTTCACCAAGATCTCTGCAGAAGCTGCAGCCAAGGCTGTTGACGCCGGCAAGCCCGTTGAAGGCCGCAGCGCCAACGACCTGTCCATCAAGCTGGACCGCAAGACCAGCATTGAGGGCGCCTACCCGATCGTCCTGGTTTCCTTCCACATCGTCTGCTCCACGTATGACAAGCAGGAGACCGTTGACCTGGTGAAGGCCTTTGAGAACTATGTAGTTTCTGAGGACGGCCAGAAGGCAGCCGCTGACTCCGCGAAGTCCGCACCGCTCTCCGCCGAACTGGCAGAGAAGGCCAAGAAGGCCATTGAAACCATCAAGGTCAAGTCCTAGCACCTGTACCTACGCCCGGTTCCCTGCCCTGCCGCAAGGCGGGGCGGGGAACTTGGCTTTGTCAGCAGTAACCGCCAGTTTTCAGCACCACCACAACCGAAGGGTCGCCGAATGACCGCCACCTCCCTGAGAGCTTCCCAGGGCGCAGGCCGCGCCGGGGACAAGATCTTTTCCGGAGCAACCCTGGCAGCAGGGTGCCTGATTCTTGCCGTCCTATTCGGCGTTGCCCTGTTCCTGGTGATCCAGGCCATCCCGGCCCTGACCGCTCCCGCCGAGGAGATCCAAGGCGGTGCAGGCTTCTTTTCCTACATCTGGCCGATCGTCATCGGGACGCTCATCGCCGCGGTCATCGCACTGGTCATCGCCACGCCCGTGGCCATCGGCGTGGCGCTGTTCATCTCGCACTTCGCCCCACGGAAACTGGCCGCCGGGCTGGGTTACGTCATTGACCTGCTGGCTGCCATTCCCTCGGTGGTTTACGGTGCCTGGGGCGCCGCATTCCTAGCCAAGGAGATCTCCCCGGCCTACAACTGGCTGGCCGCGAACATGGGCTGGCTGCCCATTTTCCAGGGTCCCGCGTCAGCCACGGGCAAGACCATCCTCACGGCAGGCATTGTCCTGTCCGTGATGGTCCTGCCCATCATCACGTCCCTGAGCCGGGAAATCTTCCTCCAGACCCCCAAGCTCCATGAGGAGGCAGCCCTCGCCCTGGGTGCCACGCGCTGGGAAATGATCAAAATGTCGGTCCTGCCGTTTGCCCGCCCCGGCATCATCAGTGCTGTCATGCTGGGACTCGGCCGCGCACTCGGTGAAACCATGGCCGTCGCCCTGGTGCTTTCCTCCGGCGCCCTCACCGCCAGCCTGATCCAGTCCGGAAACCAGACCATCGCCGCCGAAATCGCCCTGAACTTCCCGGAAGCCAGCGGCCTCAAGGTCAGCACCCTCATCGCCGCCGGCCTGGTCCTGTTTGTGATCACCCTCGCCGTCAACATGATTGCCCGCTGGATCATCACGCGGCACAAAGAATTCTCGGGAGCCAACTAAATGACCTCCACCCTTACTCCCGTCCGCAGCAAACGTTCCGCCCTGACCAAGGGCCAGCTGCCGAAGTACGCGCCGTACGTGGTGCTCGCGATTGCCCTGATCGCCGGAGCCGCCATCCTCGCCCTGATCGGCTTCAACGCGTTCGGCTGGGGCATCGTCTCCGCCATCCTGTTCGCCGCAGGCCTGGTGGGCTGGAGCGCGGTGGTGGAAGGCTCGCGCAAGGCCAAGGACAAGCTGGCCACCTGCCTGGTCATGGGCTCGTTCCTGATCGCGCTGCTCCCGCTCATCTCCGTGATCTGGACAGTGCTGGTCAACGGCGTCCCCGGCCTAATCACACCGGGCTTCCTCACCACCTCCATGAACGGCGTCACCGGGGTCTATGACAACAAGGCGGTGGAAGAGGGAACCCCCGTACTCGGCGGCATCTACCACGCGCTTTTGGGCACGCTGCAGATCACCTTCCTGGCCACGCTGATCTCCGTCCCGGTGGGCCTCCTGACCGCCATTTACCTGGTGGAGTACGGCCACGACGGCCGCCTGGCGCGTGCCATTACATTCTTTGTGGACGTGATGACGGGCATCCCGTCCATCGTTGCCGGCCTCTTCGCCGCAGCCTTCTTCTTCGCCGTCATGGGGCCAGGCACCAAAACAGGCGCCGTTGCCGCCGTCGCGCTTTCGGTCCTGATGATTCCGGTAGTGGTCCGCTCAAGCGAGGAAATGCTGAAGATTGTGCCCAACGAGCTGCGTGAAGCGGCGTACGCCCTGGGCGTACGGAAATGGCGCACCATCCTGAAGGTTGTCATCCCGACGGCGATCTCCGGAATCGCTTCCGGCGTCACCCTGGCGATCGCCCGCGTGATCGGGGAGACGGCGCCCATCCTTGTCACCGCCGGATTCGCCACGAGCATCAACAGCAACGTCTTTGGCGGCTGGATGGCATCGCTGCCCACGTTCATCTACACCCAGATCCTGAACCCCACCTCCCCTGCGAACCCGGACCCGTCGTCGCAGCGGGCGTGGGGCGCGGCCCTGGTGCTGATCATCCTGGTGATGGTCCTGAACCTTGGATCCCGGCTGATCGCCAGGGTTTTCGCCCCGAAATCCGGCCGATAGCAATCCGGTCAATACACTTAATCCGTACCCAGCAAGTGAAGGAACACCATGTCTAAGCGTATCGACGTCAAGGACCTGAATGTCTACTACGGCGATTTCCTGGCCGTGGAAGACGTCACCATCAACATCGAGGCCAAATCCGTGACGGCCTTCATCGGTCCTTCCGGCTGCGGAAAGTCCACGTTCCTCCGCACCTTGAACCGCATGCACGAGGTGCTGCCCGGTGCCCGGGTGGAAGGCGAAGTCCTCCTGGACGGCGACAACCTGTACGGCCCGGGCGTTGATCCGGTGACCGTGCGCTCGCAGATCGGCATGGTGTTCCAGCGGCCCAACCCGTTCCCCACCATGTCCATCCGGGACAACGTGCTGGCCGGTGTGAAGCTGAACAACCAGAAGATCTCCAAGGGCGAGGCCGACATCCTGGTGGAGCGGTCGCTGCAGGGCGCCAACCTGTGGAACGAGGTCAAGGACAGGCTGGAAAAGCCGGGCTCAGGCCTTTCCGGCGGGCAGCAGCAGCGCCTCTGCATCGCCCGGGCCATCGCCGTGGAGCCGCAGGTCATCCTGATGGATGAGCCGTGTTCCGCGCTGGACCCCATCTCCACCCTGGCCATCGAGGACCTCATCAACGAGCTCAAGGACCAGTACACGGTGGTGATCGTGACCCACAACATGCAGCAGGCCGCGCGCGTCTCGGACAAGACCGCCTTCTTCAACATTGCGGGGACCGGCAAGCCGGGCAGGCTGATCGAATTCGGCAACACGCACACCATCTTCAGCAACCCCACCGTGAAAGCCACCGAGGACTACGTCTCCGGCCGCTTCGGCTAATCCCCACCGCCGCCCAGGCTCTCACGGCCTTCGCTAAAAGCGGCCCCGGCCCGCTTGAACGGTGCTGCCCAGCACCGCTCGAGCGGGCCGGGGCCGCTTTTGCGTTGCCCTGTCCGGCCGCGCTTAGCCAGCCAGCGGGGACAGAGCCAGCGCCAGCACAAAAGCTCCGGCCGCGGTCGCCGCAGGAGTCAGGATCCACAGCCCCACGATCCGGATGACCAGCTTCCGGTTGGTCACAGAGAAGTGCTGGTTTTCGCCGGCACCCAGGACCGCCGAGGTCACCGTGTGCGTTGTGGACACTGGCCAGTGCAGGCCGATGGCCCCCACAAACAGCATCACGGCGCTGAAGATCTGGGCCACGGAGCCGCGGAGAGGGTCAATCCTGGTGATTTTGTAACCGATGGTGTGCGAGATCCGCCAGCCGCCAAACAGCGTTCCTGCCGTGATCATCACGGCGGAGAGCAGGGCCACCCACGCAGGGATGGTGCCGCCGTCGGAATAGCCTGCCGCGAGCAGGGCAAGCAGCAGCACCGCGCTGACCCGCTGGCCGTCCTGCAGCCCGTGCCCGAACGCCACCGCGCCTGCGGCGATGGACTGGCTGCGCCGGAAGCGCTGGTTGATGACGTTGGGCTGGGCATAACGGGCGGCCCAGGTCACCGGGAAAACCAGCAGGAACGCGCCGCTGTAGGCCACCAGGGGGGAGAGCAGCAGCGGCAGGACCACCTGGAGGAGCAATGACTCGTCCACGCCGCCCACGCCTGTCCCGCCTACCGCCACGCTGGCCAGCCCGGCGCCGGCAAGCCCGCCCACGAGCGCGTGGGTGGATGATGCCGGAATGCCGCGCCACCACAGCAGGACGCCCCAGGCGAAGGCGCTCGCGAGGCCTGCAACCAGTATGCTGAGGCCGTTCGTCCCGGCAGGCAGGCTGATCCAATGCTGGCTGACCGCCACTGCCAGACTGGCGCTGAGCAGGGCCCCCAGGAAGTTGAAAAAGGCCGCCAGGAGCACCGCCACACTGGGCGTCAGTGCCCGCGTGCGAACCGCCACGGCCACCGAGGTGGAAACGTCCCTGAACCCATTAAGGAAGGCAAACGCGGCAGTCAGCAGGACCACCGCGCCGAAGATTACCGCAGACACGTCAGGATTCCTTGACGATGATGCTGCCCACCTGGGTGGCGATTCGGCGCATGTCCTTGGTGACTTCCACCAGCTGATTGGCGATATCCCGGTTGCGGGCATATGGCGCCCATTTCATGTCGCCGATCATGTCAGCGACCCAGACGCGGTGGGTCCGCTCGGCGCGCTTGGCAAGCCGGAGGATTTCGATCCAGTAGTCCTCGAGGTCGTCAAGGTTGTTCAGCCGGCGCATGGCGTCCACGGTGAGTTCCGCCTGGCGGCTGATGATCTCCAGCTGGTCAGCGGCCCGCTTGGGCAGCCGTTCCAGCCTGTACAGGGCCACCAGTTCCGCGGCGGCGTCCAGCTTCTCCATGGCCTCGTTGAGGTAGCGGGACAGCGCGTACATGTCCTCGCGGGGCAGCGGGTTCACAAAGCTGGTGCGCATGTGGGTGAGCAGTGCGAAGTGCAGTTCCGCGGACTTGGCCTCGTGGTTGTGCATGTCTTCCACCAGCTTGCCGTGCTCATCGGCGGGAACGCCCAGGATCTCGGCCAGGGTGGCGCTGGCCAGCACTATCTGGTGCGCCATCTGCGAAAGGAGGTTCAGCCCGGCGGGCTCCTGGGGGAAAAGGCGCAGCTTCACGTGGGGTACCGGTCTCCGGAGGATGTACTGGGCGGGGAGCCGCCGGCCTGTGACTTGACGCCGGCCCGCAGCTGACCCTAACTCTACCGGTGCCAGCCGTTCCGGCCGGAATTGGACACCGCCGGAATTAGACGGTGGGTGCCGCGAGTACAACAGGGATAAGCGGGCATAAAAATGGTGCCGAACCGGATACGCCTCTCGGCGGTAGGCCGCTCTAGGCGGCTAATTGTTGAAGCCCGGGGGTTTCGCGGCTCGACACCAGTTTCAGTGTTCTACGTTGGCTGGCCCAAGTCAACATTGACAGATCGGACGCCCATGGGGTTGAGCGCAGGTCAGTCCAGCTCTCCCAGGCGCCAGGCGTTGGCAGCATGCTCAAGGTCTTCTGCCGTTTTCACCAGCTGATGGGAGTTGCGCGTCAGCTTGCTCGCATGGGCCTCGTTTGCGTGCTCGGCCCCGTCAGCGATGGTCGCCTGGCCAAGTGCCACTACGCGGCAGAAAGCTGCGGAGCGTTCCAGCGCGACGTCGAACTCGCCGTCGAACGCTCCGGACAGGATGGCGTCTGCCATGGCAGTCATCTCCTCGGCTCCCGGCGGCTCTGCGGCGCCCGCCACCACATTGGAGACCTGGGCCGTGTCCTTGCCTGCGCGGAAGTACACCGAAATCCGCTCCGGATCCTGCACGGTGGCGGCCCGCAGTGCATACAGCCGCCACAGGGCACCGGGGAGGGAGCGCGCCGGGCTTTCGGCCCACAGCTCCGCGATGGCCTCCAGGCCCTGCTCGTCGGCAAGCCTGACCAGCCGTTCAGTGACGACGGGGTCGTCACTGTCACGGCCATGGCGGACCAGCGCCTGGGCTGCGAGGTGGGCGGCCTCGGAGACGCGGGCGGGATCGGCGCCGCCCGCGAACGGTTCAAAATCAATGGGGGCGAAGGGCTTGGGCTTGTGGTGCCTGTTGGCTCCGCCGTAGTGGCTGGGTCCTGCTTGCTCGCTCATGGCACCCACGCTACTCCTGTGCTGCGGCGGAAATCGAGCGTCTGGCCGCACCTGAGCTTCAGGGGTTCCCGGGGTTCCAAGGGCGCCGTCGAATGCTCTGCCGGAAAGCGGTGCCAGAGAGCGGTGCCAGTGGACGGTGAGGGGACGCTGCCGGGGAGGGCGCCAGTGAGCGGTGCGATGTGCGCGGCCCGTAATCCCCGGGAGGAAAGTACGACGCCGATGCGCGGCGCCGTGCAGAGCGGCCCCGCGTGTGGGGTACAGTATTTAACGTCCAGAAATGGACTGGGCTGATGGCTGTTATGGGCATCGGCTGGGGCCTTTAGCTCAGTTGGTAGAGCATCGGACTTTTAATCCGTGGGTCGTGGGTTCGAGCCCCACAGGGCCCACTCTTTTAGCGAAGAGTGGAAAACCCCGGCTTCCTGTCACCAGGAGGCCGGGGTTTTTTGTGTCCTGCCAAATGTGCCGCCGAATGTGATCGCTCACACGCTTTACGTATACTGATCTGGTTCCGCGGCCTTCCGGCCTCCCTGGTTGTCGGGAGGTCATGGGGAAAGTGCTGGCCGGCTCCTTTTCCGGCGCGCCGGAGTACCCAGCAGATAGGTGCCACGTTCATGTCAGCTCGCCGAGCCGCCCCCCGCGCCCGTCACAGCGCATCGACCAGCCGGTCCCGCTTTCCCTGGGCCCGGATTGCCATAGTTTTGGGGACGCTCGTGGCCCTTGCAGTCGCGGGTGGGGCCGTGGTGTGGATTATGGGAATGCGCACACCGGCAGAGGCCTCCCAGTGCACCGATCCAATTGACGTCAGTGTGGGAGCGGACGCTGCCATGACGCCGGTGCTGGAACAGGCGTCCTCCCGGATTCCGCCGGAGGCGTGCGTAAACTTCACCTTCGCAACTTTGAGCCAGGCGGAATTGGCGGCCAAGGTATCAGCAGGCAAGGATGCACCGGATGTGTGGGTCGCGGATTCTGCGGTCCGGGTCCAAAGAGTGGTCACCACAACCCCGCCTGAGGTCATCGTGCCGTCGTTGGCGTCGACGCCCGGAGTCATCGTCGGACGCACCGGGGAAGTCCCGGCTTTTGCGACGTGGCTCAGTGCCCTGCAGGCTCCCGGAGTACGCTTCGGCGATCCGTTGGTCACCGGGAGCGGCGAAGTTGCGTTGCTGGGAGCGGTCTCGGAAGTCCAAGCAGGCCTGACAGACGCCAAAGCGCTCCAGGCTGCCACCGCGCAACTGGCCCAAAAGGAAAGCCAGCGGGCGGGGGAGAAGCTCTCGGACGTGCAGCAGCTCGAGTCTGTGGCCTCAGCCGGCGGATTCGTCATCGTCACGGAGGAGGCCTGGCTGAAGTTTTCCAAGACCACGTCAGGGGCCCTCCTGGCGGCTTCGGTCCCGGCAAGCGGTGCTGTATCACTGAACTACCCCCTGGTCAGTACTGCCGGAAGCGGGGCCCGGGGCCAGGCCGTGGCGGCCGCGGCGCGGGCCCTTGCTGAGCAGGTCGCCACAGACGAAGGCAGGATGAACCTTGCCGGCCAGGGGCTGCGCCCCGCGGACAGCAGCAACCTCCTGGACCAGAAGGGTGCCGGTCCCGTCGTAGCGCTCGCCCCGGCCTCCGCTCAGGCAGTCAGCCAGGCCCTCAGCGCCTGGTCTGTGCAGGCCATTCCCTTCCGGTCCCTGGTAGTGATGGATGTGTCAGGCTCCATGGAATTTCCGGCCGGCAACCAGACGCGGATGGAGTTGACGCAGCAGGCAGCCACCACCGGCAGCAAACTTTTTCCCAACACTGCGGCCCTGGGATTGTGGGCCTTCTCAATCGGCCTTGGCGGCGGCAGCCAGGACTACCTGGAGCTTGAGCCAATACGGAAGATGGACCAGGTGGTGGACGGGGTGACACAACGTGATCGCCTCGTGGCGGGGATTGCCGGCCTGTCCGAACGCACCGGCGGAGCAACGGGCCTTTATGACTCCACCCTCGCAGCTTTCAGGACAGTGCAGGCCTCCTACGACTCCCGTGCCATCAACAGCGTCATCCTGTTCACCGACGGCGCCAACGAGGACCCCGAGTCCCTCGCCCTGGAGCAGTTGCTGGAGACCCTGCAGCGGGAAAGGGATCCGGCCAAACCGGTAGTGATTGTCACTATTGGCATCACCGAAGACGCGGACGCTGAAACACTGACGAAAATTTCCGCGGCCACCGGGGGCACAAGTTATGTTGCCCGCGCACCCCAGGACATCCCCAGTGTGTTTGCGGACGCACTGCTGGCTCGCGGGAAATAGACACGGCGTAAGGGCCGGGGGGCCATAGGATATGGATCAGTACCCTCCCAGTGGAAAGGCCTCTTTGTGGCGAACATCAACGGCCGCCGGCTACCGCGCCTCAATGACGTAGCCGCGCTGGCCGGTGTGTCGCACCAGACCGTCTCCCGGGTTGTTAATAACCATCCCAACGTCAGCAAGGCAACGCGGGAGCGGGTGGAGGCGGCCATCTCCGAGCTGGGATACCGGCGCAACACCGCTGCCCGCAGCCTGGTCACCCGGCGGTCCCAAACCATTGGCGTGCTGGGCAGCGAGCTGTCCCAGTACGGCCCGGCCAACACCATCCTGGGGGTGGAGCAGGCTGCGCGGGACGCCGGTTACTTCGTCAGCATTGCAGCGCTCAAGACCGTCAACCGGGACACCATTTCCGATGCCCTCCGCCACTTCCAGGACCAGTCCGTGGATGGAGTGGTGGTGGTGGTTCCGCACTCTGAGACGCTCAGCGCCCTGGACGAGATGGCGCTGGATGTGCCGGTTGTGACGGTGGGCTCCCTGGGTAACGACAAAATCAGCGGCGCCATGGTGGACCAGATGCGCGGTGCCGAACTTGCCGTCAGGCACCTCATCGAACAGGGCCACCGGAGGATCGGCCACATCTCCGGGCCGCTTGACTGGATCGACGGCGCGGCCCGGGCAGAAGGCTGGAGCCAGACCCTCCGCGCCGCCGGGCTGGAGGATGATCTCCTGGCCCACGGCGACTGGAGCGCAGGCAGTGGCTACGCAATCGGCCGCGAGCTGGCCCGGAAACGCTCAGCCACGGCAATTTTCGTCGGCAACGACCAGATGGCCCTTGGGCTGTTTCGGGCCTTCAGCGAGGCCGGGATCAGTGTCCCCGGCGATGTCTCCGTGGTCGGTTTTGATGACACCCCTGAAGCGGCCTACTTCGTCCCGCCGCTGACTACTGTGCGCCAGGACTTTGAGGAACTCGGCAGGCGCTGTGTGGATGCCATGGTGGGGGAGATCGAGCAGGGCGCCGCGGTCAGCGGAATTGTGGTGACGCCGGAGTTGGTGGTCCGCGGCAGCACCGCGGCCATCTAACAAGAGGCGCAAACACAACAAGCGCGAACGGGCAGCTGATGCCCTCAAAATCCGAATCTGAGGGAATCTGCTGCCGGTTCGCGCTGTGGGGTGTGAGGTTATGCGGTGCGTCTGGTGAACAGCCGCTGCAGCAGGATGAAGACCAGCAGCAGGCCGCCGATCACAATCTTGGTCCACCAGGAGCTGAGCGTTCCGTCGTAGGCGATGAAGGTCTGGACGATCCCGAGAACCAGGACTCCGACAACCGAACCCAGCACGTAGCCAACCCCGCCAGTCAGCAGGGTTCCGCCGATGACCACAGCGGCGATGGCATCCAACTCCATGCCCTGGGCGGCCAGGCTGTAGCCGGACAGACTATAGAAGGAGAAGAGGATCCCGGCAACCGCCGAGCAAAGCCCGCTGACACAGTAGACCAGGACCTTGGTGCTCTTCACGGCAAGGCCCATCAGCATGGCTGAGTTCTCATTGCCGCCGATCGCGTAGACCGTCCGGCCGAACCTCGTGTGGTGAAGGACGAAGAACGCAAGGCCCACCACCACCAGGGCGATCAGTACGCCTGGGGAGATGAAGAGCTCCTCGGACAGCGGGATCCGCGCCTGCGCCATCCCCGTGAAGAAGGGGTCCGTGACCGGGATGGAGTCGAGGCTGATCACGTAGCACAGGCCGCGGGCCAGGAACATCCCGGCCAGGGTCACGATGAATGGCTGGATGTCGAAGTACTGGATGACCAGCCCCATCAGCAACCCGAGGCCGCCGCCAATGACCAGGACGGCCACTATGACGATGCCCGGGTTCCAGCCGTTTTGGAGCATGCTGGCGGTCACCATCATGGAAAGCGCGACGACGGCGCCAACGGACAGATCGATCCCGCCAGTAAGAATGACGAAGGTCATGCCCACCGCAAGGACGATCAGGAAGGTGTTGTCGATGAAGAGGTTCAGGAGCACCTGGCCCGAGAGGAAACTTGGGTACATGCCGGCGCCCACGATGAACATCAGGATGAAGAGGGCCAGGGTAGCCAGGGTGGGAGCGTAACGGGCACCGGTGCGCATCCGGTTCCGGACGGTAAAGGCCTTGCGGGGAGTGGGCGGGGCCACTGTGGAGAGGGGAGACATCAGACTGCCACCTTTTCCTTGGTGCGGAGCGGACTTGCCGGTTTGAGGTTCCTGAACAGGTTCCTGGCCTTTGGCGCCTGCAGGAGGCAGACGGTGAGAACCACGATGGCCTTGAACACCAGGGTGACCTCCGGGGGAATGCCCAGCGTGTAGACGGTGGTGGTCAGGGTCTGGATGATAAACGCTCCCACCACGGTGCCCACCAGGCTGTAGCGTCCGCCGGCAAGGGACGTGCCACCGATGACGACGGCGAGGATCGCGTCCATTTCAATGTACAGGCCGGCGTTGTTGGCGTCCGCCGCCGTGACGTTCGAGCTGATCATGAGTCCGGCAATCGCCGCACAGAATGCGCTGAAGATGTAGACGATCCAGATAATGTTGCGGGCCCGCAACCCCGCCAACCGGCTCGCCACCGGGTTGATGCCAACTGCCTCAATCAGTGTTCCGAGCGCTGTCCGGCGGGTCAGGACGGCCGCCAGGATGAACACCACGGCGGTGATAAGGATGGAGACCGGAAGTGTGAAGAGGTAGCCGGCGCCTATTGCTTTGTAGCTGTCGTTGGTCACCGACACGATCTGGCCGTCGGTGATGAGCTGGGCGATGCCGCGTCCGGCCGTCATCAGCACCAGCGTGGCAATGATGGGCTGGACCCCGATGGTGGAAACCAGGAATCCGTTCCAGACGCCCAGCACCAGGCCCGCCACCACGGCGATGACCACCGCCACGGCGGCGGTTGCCGGCGAAGCAGGTTCCGGAGAAGCCGCGATGTAGGCGCAGGAGGCGGCACCGGCAATGGCAACCACGGCACCCACCGAAAGGTCGATGCCCCTGGAAGCAATAACCAGGGTCATGCCGAGGGCTATCAGGATGGTGGGGGCACCATTGCGCATGATGTCGATGAGGCTGCCGTAGAGATGGCCGTCCTGCATCCGCAGGCTCAGGAAGTCTCCCCGGAAAATCTGGTTGACTGCCAGCAGCGCGACGAGGGCCAGGACCGGCCAGGCCAGCCGGTTCTTCAGGATGGATTTCACTGGGCGCCTCCGGCGATGACTGTCAGGACGTCTTCGACGGAAACGTCGTCGTTACTGATTTCGGCCACCATGGCCCTGTCTTTGATGATGGCGATGCGGTCGCTGAGCCGGAGCACTTCTTCCAGCTCCGAGGAGATGAAGAGGATGGACATTCCCTCTGAGGCAAGCTTGTTGACCAGTTTCTGGATCTGCGTCTTCGCTCCGATATCAATGCCTCGGGTTGGTTCGTCCAGGATCAGCAGATCCGGGGACGTCACCATCCAGCGGGCCAACAATACTTTTTGCTGGTTCCCGCCGCTGAGATTGCGGATGAGGGCATCCGGGTTTGCCGGCCGGATGTCGAGGGTCTTGATGAACTCGGCAACGAGTTCATCCTGCACGCGGCGCGGGATCCGCCGTGCCCAGCCTTTGGTTGCCTGCATGGCGAGCACCAGGTTGTCACGGACGGTGAGGTCGCCGATGAGGCCTTCCTCTTTGCGGTCTTCGGAACAGAAACCGATGCCATGGTCGATGGCGGTGCGTGGGGAACGCAATTTCAAGGGCTGGCCCTTGACCGTGAGGGAACCCTCATCCGACTTGTCGGCGCCAAAGAGGAGCCGTGCCGTCTCGGTGCGTCCGGCACCGAGGAGCCCGGCCAGTCCCACCACCTCGCCGGGATAGATGGACAGGTTGATACCGGAGACGGATCCTTTTCGGCCTAGCCCCTCGGTTTCCATAAACGGTTGGGCGTTCGCCGCGAGCCTGGCCTGTGACCGGGTGGACGCCTGATCAAGTTCCTCCAGGACCTCGAGGTCCTTGCCGATCATTTTGGAGATGAGGTTCATGCGGGAAAGGTCGCGGGTCATGTATTCGCCCACGAGCTTGCCGTTGCGGAGCACCGTCATGCGGTCTGAAAGTTCGTAGACCTGCTCGAGGAAGTGCGACACGAAAAGGATGGCAACGCCGCGGTCACGGAGGTCCCGGATCACCCGGAAAAGCTGGTTGACTTCATCTGCGTCCAGGCTCGACGTCGGCTCGTCAAGAATCAGGACCTTGGCGTTGACTTCGACGGAGCGGGCAATGGCGATCAATTGCTGGACCGCGATGGAGTGTTCGGAAAGCAAGGACCCGGGTTCCACATGTTCCAGGTGGAGCTGGGCCAGGACCTCACGGGTGCGGGCGCGTACGCCGCGCCAGTCAATGGAACCGCGCCGCCGTGGCTCCCGGCCCAGCATGACGTTCTCTTCGACCGTGAGGTTGGTGCAGAGGTTGACTTCCTGGTAAACCGTGCTGATACCGGCCGCCTGTGATTCGGCAGGCGTGGAGAAGTTCTGCTGCTGGCCCAGGACGGTGATCCGGCCGGAGTCGATGCTGTAGACGCCGGTCAATGCCTTGATAAGGGTGGACTTGCCCGCCCCGTTTTCGCCCATCAGGGCATGCACCTCGCCTTGGAAAAGACGGAAGCTGACGTCGTCAAGGGCTTTGACTCCGGGGAATCCGATGGCAATGTCGGTCATCTCGACGACCGGAACGAGTTCGTTCATCCTAGATATCTTTTCTGTGTTGATCCGTGCAGTGGCAGCGGCTGGCGCGTTTGCTGGTGCTGCCACTGCACGGACGATCAGGTGAGCGGTAACTCAGTACTGACGGGTAGGCAGGGCCTTGGTTGCCTGTTCCTGGGTGAAGGTGGTTTCTTCGGTGACCACGCGCTCGGGTACCGTTTCGCCGGCGAGGACCTTCTTGGCCAGGTCCATGAGCTGGGTGCCCAGCAGCGGGCTGCACTCAACGATGAAGTTGATCTTGCCGGCGCTCAGGGCGGTCATGCCGTCCTTGACGGCGTCGATGGTGATGATCTTGATGTCCTTGCCCGGTACCTTGCCGGCGGCTTCGATGGCTTCGATCGCGCCGAGGCCTTCGTCGTCGTTGTGGGCGAAGACGACGTCGATGTCCGGGTTGTTCTTCAGGAAGGCTTCCATGACCTGCTTGCCGCCGCTGCGGGTGAAGTCGCCGCTCTGGGAAGCGATGATCTTCAGTTTCGGGTCGGCCTTGATGGCAGCTTCGAAGCCTTCCTTGCGGTCGTTGGCGGGGGCTGAGCCGGTGGTGCCCTGGATTTCAACAATGTTGACGGTGTCCGTGGCCGCCTTGGATTCGGCTACCAGCCATTCGCCGGCCTTTTTGCCTTCGAGAACGAAGTCGGAGCCGAGGAAGGTCTTGTAGAGGGACTTGTCGGCCGAGTCCACTGCGCGGTCGGTGAGGATGACCGGGATCTTCGCGTCCTTGGCTTCCTTCAGCACGGTGTCCCAACCGGATTCAACCACCGGAGAGAAAGCGATGACGTCCACTTTCTGCTGGATGTAGGAGCGGATGGCCTTGATCTGGTTTTCCTGCTTCTGCTGGGCGTCTGAGAACTTCAGCTCGATCCCGGCTTCCTTGGCCGATTCCTGGACCGACTTGGTGTTCGCGCTGCGCCAGCCGCTTTCTGCGCCGACCTGGGCAAAGCCCATCACAATCTTCTTGTCAGCGTCGCCGCCGCTGCTGGCGGCCTGGGTGCCGCCGCCGCATGCGGTCAGGGCGAGGGCTGATGCGGCCATGACCGCGACTAAAGTTTTTTTGAACACGATGGTCCTCCCGGAAGCGTGAATTACAGGCTGGCGGGAGTTTCTGACACCGCCATTGCTGCAAGTGAGCTGCTGCTCTGCCAGCAAGTGTGAACGCTAACAATCAGCGCGTCAAGTGCCGTTGGTCACAATTTGGACACTGGACGCTAATCAGGCTTCGCCAGTTCTTGCTCATCGGGATGCATCGTCCTACTTTCCAGTAGTGCCTCGCCCTAACTTTCGGAACGTAACATTTGTTAGCGCTCACATGCAGTGGGGCACCCCGGACCGAAGGAAGCCCCGGAGAGCTTCCGCTGGCCGGGGCTTCCCTGCACGCTGGTGGGATGCTTACCGGGCGGCGGTGACCTCGACCTCGAACTTGCAGTCGCGGGCCAGGCTTGTGACACCAACGGTGGCTCGCACCGGTGGATTGGTAGGGAAAACTTCGCGGAAGACTTTCTCCATCTCAGCGAAGTCTGACCAATCGGTGAGGTAGCAGACGCACCGCACGGCGTCCTGGAGTCCGAGTCCGACGCCGGTCAGCAGCTTTTCGGCGCTGGCGAAGGTGGCGCGGACTTCTGCTTCGAAGTTGGCCGGGTAGGTTTCCGGGCGGCCGCCGATGCTTCCGACCTGGCCGGCGAGGAAGACGAGGCCGTTGGCCTCCACCACCTGGGAGTAGGAGTCGCCTCCGGGCTGGACGCCGTCGATGGCGGGGATGGTTTTAGGCATTATGTATTCCGATCTTTGTTGGGTTGGGTAAACGAAGGGTTGTCTTACTGGGAAAGGCCGTTCGCGTCAGCGGGGCGTCCGCGGGCTGTTTTGCGTGCCGGTGCTTCAGGGGGCCATGAGTGAGGCGAACTTTTCCAGGTCGATGTTTCCGCCGGTGGCGATTGCGGCTATGGTTCCGGTGCCGATCCGGGTGGAGTGCTCGAGGACGGCGGCGGCTGCGACGGCGCCGCTGGGTTCGACGATGAGCCTGCTGGTCTCGGCCAGCCATCGCATGGCCTCGACTATGGAATCTTCGGAGACCGTCACGACGTCATCCACGAGGGCCTGGATGTGTTCCCAGGGCAGGTCGCCCACCATGGTGGAGCGCAGGCCATCGGCGATCGTGCGCCCGGTCAGCTCTCTGGACCACCGCTTCCGCTCACCGGTAGCAATACTCTCGGCGAGGTCACCGGCCAGCTCGGGCTCAACTGCGATCACGCGGATGTTTGGCCGCAGGCTCTTGATGGCCGCAGCTACGCCGGAGATCAGGCCGCCGCCCCCAACAGGGACCAGGACTATCTCGAGGTCATCGAGCTGATCCAGCAGTTCGAGGCCAATGGTGCCCTGGCCGGCGATGATCATGGCGTCATCGTCCGGAGGCACCACAGTCAGGCCATGGGCCGCCGCCAGGTCTTTGGCATGAGTCATGGTCTCGGTCGGAGGGCGGAGGATCACGGTGGCCCCTTCCTCCCTCGTGCCCAGGATCTTCGTTGACGGCGCGGTCTCCGGCATCACCACCGTGGCCGCGATCCCGGCGAGCCTGGCGGCCCGGGCCAGGCCCCGGCCATGGTTACCGGCGGAGTAGCCGATGACGCCGGCGGCCTTCGCGCGGTCATCGAGTGCAGCCACCGCGTTGGTGGCGCCGCGAAGCTTGAAGGAACCCGTGTATTGCAGCGATTCTGCCTTGATCCAGAGGGGCCGGCCGCCGGCTGAATGAGGGGGCATCTGCAACACGGGCGTGCGCAGGCAGGTGGTGCCGATGTGTGATTGTGCCAAGTACAGGTCCTCGAGGGAGGTCAGGCTCGTCGGCAAGGTGATGGCCATGGTCAGTCCTTTGTGTTGGCAAGTTTGGAAGGTCGGTATCGATGCAGTGGCTGGCCAGTACCGCGACCGCGCCAACCACCAAAGATGGCGTTGACCCAGTACGGCCGAGCCTTGCGGTACGCCGACAGGGGAAGGGTGAAAGTTCGTTCTGCCCACTTTCGCAGAGAGGACAATGAAGGACAAGCGTTGATTGGTGGGCAATAGTGTGTAGAGATGCTTCATGATCACAAGTCGCCCGCTCCGGGATCTTGCAGCAAGTGGAGCGTCATGTTTTGGCCAAAGCGGTACATCGCAGCGATCACCTGGCAGCGGTACTGCGGTGGATGCGACCCGATTAGTTGATGGCGCTGGATCTGCATGCGGAACGGTGCCAGCTGCAACAGGCTTAGGGGCCGCGCTGGGCTTTCCCCAATGGATTGAATAAAATCCATTCACCAAGGACCATGGGTGTTCCGGCCGTTTCGGTGAGGCTGGAGGCCTCGTTGTCCGGGGAGTTAGTGGTGGCCTTGACGCTGCCCGTGTTAGCGTTCACAATTAGTACTAGTCCTTTCCTTTCCAACGTAAGTAAAAGAGGTCCCCGCCTCTTCCTTCGGAGGCATCTTATGCAAAGCAATACACCTGAAATTTCCCCCGAATCCGGTGCGGAGAACTACGTCATCGGCGTGGACTACGGCACCCTGTCCGGCCGGGCCCTGGTGGTTCGAGTACGGGACGGCAAGGAGCTGGGAAGCGGCGTTTACGACTACCCCCACGCCGTGGTCACAGACGCGTTGCCCGAGGATGTGGCTGGCGACGACGGAAAAGGCGTCCGGCTTCCCGGCGAATGGGCACTTCAGGTACCCAACGATTACCGGGACGTGCTTCGGTACGCAGTTCCGGCAGCGATCGCGGATGCAGGCATCGACCCCGCCGGCGTCGTCGGAATCGCCACGGACTTCACGGCCTGCACCATGGTGCCGGTGAAGTCGGACGGCACCCCGCTGAATGAGCTGGAGGGCTTCGCCAACCGGCCGCACGCCTACGTCAAACTGTGGCGCCACCACGCGGCGCAGCCCCAGGCCGACCGGATCAACACGCTGGCAGCGGAGCGCGGGGAGGACTGGCTGCCACGCTACGGCGGGCTCATTTCCTCTGAATGGGAGTTTGCCAAGGGCCTGCAGCTGCTGGAGGAGGACCCCGAAGCCTACGCCGAGATGGACCACTGGGTGGAGGCCGCGGACTGGATCGTGTGGCAGTTGTGCGGCAAGTACGTCCGCAACGCCTGCACCGCCGGCTATAAGGGCATCTACCAGGACGGCCGGTACCCCTCGGAGGATTTCCTGGCAGCACTCAACCCCCAGTTCAAGGACTTTGTCAGCACCAAACTGGAACACACCGTCGGCCGCCTTGGCGACGCCGCAGGCTACCTGACTGCGGAAGCGGCGGCATGGACCGGCCTGCCGGAAGGCATTGCCGTTGCCGTAGGCAACGTGGACGCGCATGTCACCGCCCCTGCCGCCCGCGCCGTTGACGCCGGCCAGCTGGTTGCCATCATGGGAACCTCCACCTGCCACGTCATGAACGGCACCGAACTGCATGAAGTTCCTGGCATGTGCGGGGTTGTTGACGGCGGCATCGTGGACGGGCTTTGGGGCTACGAAGCCGGCCAGTCCGGTGTAGGGGATATTTTTGGCTGGTTCACCAAGTACGGTGTGCCGCCGGAATACCACCAGGCCGCGGAAGCAGCAGGGCTGGGCATCCACGAATACCTCACCGAGCTGGCCTCCCACCAGGCAATTGGCGAACATGGCCTGATCGCACTGGACTGGCACTCGGGCAACCGCTCTGTGCTGGTGGACCACGAACTGTCGGGCATCGTTGTGGGCCAGACCCTGGCCACCCGCCCGGAGGACACCTACCGCGCGCTCCTGGAAGCCACGGCCTTTGGCACCCGCACCATCGTGGACGCGTTCCGGACTTCCGGTGTCCCGGTCAAGGAATTCATCGTGGCCGGCGGCCTGCTGAAGAACAAACTCCTGATGCAGATCTACGCGGACATCACCGGTCTCCAGCTCTCCACCATCGGCTCCACGCAGGGACCCGCCCTCGGTTCCGCCATCCACGCCGCGGTGGCTGCCGGCAAGTACGCCGACATCCGCGAAGCCGCCGAGGCCATGGGTTCAGAACCCGGCGCGGTCTACACTCCCATCCCGGAAAACGTTGCAGCGTATGACCAGCTCTTTACCGAATACCGCACACTGCACGATTACTTCGGGCGCGGCACCAACGACGTCATGCACCGGCTCAAGGCCATCCAGCGCAAGGCCAAGCCGCAAGTCACCGCATCCACATCGGATACGGTGGCAGCAGAGTCCGACGCCGCCGAACGAGTTGCAGGGGTGTCCGCATGAGCACGCTGGAAACCATCGCCCGCATCCGCGGCGAGGTCTGCGCACTGCACGCGGAACTGACCAGGTATGAACTGGTGGTGTGGACGGCAGGCAACGTCTCCGCGCGTGTGCCCGGCCAGGATCTGATGGTGATCAAGCCGTCAGGCGTTTCGTATGACGACCTGACCCCCGAACAGATGGTGGTCACGGACCTTTACGGGGTTCCCGTGGATGGGGACGCAACAGGTGAGTGGGGCAATCCGCCGCTCGCGCCGTCGTCGGACACCGCGGCACATGCATACGTTTACCGGCATATGCCGGAAGTGGGCGGTGTGGTGCACACCCACTCCACCTACGCCACGGCTTGGGCGGCGCGGGGGGAATCCATCCCGTGCGTCCTGACCATGATGAGCGACGAGTTCGGTGGCGCCATTCCGGTGGGACCCTTCGCGCTGATTGGCGATGACTCGATCGGCCAGGGCATCGTGGAAACCCTGAAGGATTCCCACTCACCAGCGGTCCTGATGCAGAACCACGGCCCCTTCACTATCGGCAAGGACGCCAGGTCCGCTGTCAAGGCTGCGGTGATGTGCGAGGAAGTGGCACGCACCGTGCATATTTCACGGCAGCTGGGCGAGCCGATTCCCATTGACCAGGGCCACATCGACTCCCTCTACGCGCGCTATCAGAACGTCTACGGCCAGTAACAGCCGCCGTCCGCCATCATGTACCCACTTCAGGAGAATCCCATGAACACCGCAGCAAACACCTCCCTCGACGGCTTTGAGGTCTGGTTCCTCACCGGAAGCCAGCACCTCTACGGCGAAGACGTCCTGAAGCAGGTGGCGGCGCAGTCCCAGGAGATCGCCAACCAGCTCAATGCTTCCTCCAGCGTTCCGGTCAAGATCGTCTGGAAGCCCGTCCTGACCGACTCGGACGCCATCCGCAGGACCGCCCTGGAAGCCAATTCCAACGATTCCGTCATCGGCGTCACCGCCTGGATGCACACTTTCTCGCCGGCCAAAATGTGGATCCAGGGCCTGGACCTGCTGCGTAAGCCCCTCCTGCACCTGCACACGCAGGCCAACGTGGAGCTGCCCTGGGCGGACATCGACTTCGACTTCATGAACCTGAACCAGGCCGCCCATGGTGACCGCGAATTCGGCTACATCCAGTCACGCCTCGGCATTGCCCGCAAGACCGTTGTAGGCCACGTCTCCAATCCGGAGGTGGCACGCCAGGTAGGTGTCTGGCAGCGCGCCGCCGCCGGCTGGACTGCTGTCCGCACGCTGAAGCTGACCCGCTTTGGCGACAACATGCGTAACGTCGCCGTCACCGAAGGCGACAAGACCGAAGCGGAACTCCGGTTCGGAGTGTCCGTCAACACCTGGTCCGTCAACGAACTCGCCGACGCCGTCCACGGCGCCGCTGACTCCGACGTCGATAACCTGGTCGCTGAGTACGAGGAACTTTACGACGTGGTTCCTGAGCTCCGCGCCGGCGCTTCCCGCCACGATTCCCTCCGCTACGGTGCGCGGATCGAGCTCGGCCTGCGCAGCTTCCTGGAAGCCAACGGGTCCGCCGCCTTCACCACCTCCTTTGAGGACCTGGGCGCGCTCCGGCAGCTCCCCGGCCTGGCGGTCCAGCGGCTTATGGCATCCGGCTATGGCTTCGGCGCCGAGGGTGACTGGAAGACCGCCATCCTGGTCCGCGCCGCCAAGGTGATGGGTTCCGGCCTGCCCGGCGGTGCCTCCCTGATGGAGGACTACACGTACCACCTGGAGCCCGGCGCCGAGAAGATCCTGGGTGCACACATGCTTGAGGTCTGCCCCTCCCTCACGGCCGGAAAGCCCCGCCTGGAAATCCACCCGCTGGGCATTGGCGGCAAGGAGGATCCCGTCCGCCTCGTATTCGACGCCGATGCCTCCCCTGGCGTGGTGGTGGCGCTTTCGGACATGCGCGACCGCTTCCGGCTGGTGGCTAACGCCGTGGACGTAGTGCCCCTTGACCAGCCGCTTCCGAACCTCCCGGTGGCCCGCGCGCTCTGGGAGCCGAAGCCTGATTTTGCCACGTCCGCAGCAGCCTGGCTCACGGCGGGTGCAGCACACCACACCGTCCTGTCCACCCAGGTGGGGATGGACGTCTTTGAGGACTTTGCCGAGATCACCCGGACCGAACTGCTCACCATCGACGAGGACACCACCATCCGCCAGTTCAAGAAGGACCTGAACTGGAACGCGGCGTACTACAAACTTGCAGGCGGGCTCTAAGCCCGGACCCTGACCGCCGAATCCGGGCGGCGCCGCAGTGAGCACGAGTGCCTGCGGTGCCGCCCGGCCCCACTTAATGCGCTAAGGCGGCGGCAGCCGTAACGCTAGTGGTCGAAGTGCGTGCGCGGGGTGCCGCCCGGAAGCCTGTCCAGGATGCCCTCGGCAATCTTGCGGAGCTTGATGTTCCGGTGGCTGGATGCCCTGGAGATGATGCCAATCGCGTCGTGGTAAGAGCACCTGTTCTGAGCCATGATGACCCCACACGCGATGTCGATGGACGTCCTGCTTTCCAGTGCTGACCGTAAATCGGAGGCCGCGGCCCGTGCAGCTTTCAGTTCCAAAACGAGTTTCAGGCTGCGTGAGGCGAGGTCTGCAAAGGCGAGGGCATCAGCCATGACCTGTACCGGAAACACGTCAGGATTCCGGGCAAAGAATGCGATGGCGGACTGTGACCCCTCACCGAGTTTCAGCGGGACGCTAAGGACGCTGCTGAAGCCGGCAGCCTTAAACCCTGCCCCGTACCGCGGCCAGCTGAACCCGGCGTTGCCGCAGTTCACAGCGATGGGAGAGTTTGCCCGGATCGCTTGCGTCAGGGGACCTTCAGCCAGTTTTTGATCCAGCCGCGCCAAAGACTCGGTTTCCTGATCCGTCCCGATCGCCTCCGTGGTGCGCTTGATGCGCTGCAGGATCAGAGCGCATTGGATGGGAGCCCCGGTGGTCCGGGCCATGGCCGCTGCTGCCTGGTTTACCAATGTTTGCAGTGAGTCGGTGACACACTCCGCGCCCGTCACCAGGTCAAGCACAATGCCGTTGGGCCGCAGGGCAGCGTAGACAGTGCGCGCCCCATCCGCAGCGCGAACGGACACTTCCGGCCCGCCCAATGCTGCCTCCGCAGAAGAGTAAGGGACATTCATGGCGGCCTCAGGCATGCGGGGCCGGACGGGTGGCCGGCATTCGGTGCTCGAAGTAAGCCTGGCGGCCGGAAACAAGGCTGGAAGTAAGAGGGCCGGCGACGGCTGGGGGAGAGGCCTCGGTCTCAAAGACCTCCTCGTCGCCGGCCCCGCTAGTTACCCGGTTCCTTGGAATCGGGAATTCGCAGATTGTGAGTCCTGAACGCATATCCGTCTCACACCCCCTAGTGAGCCATTCAGTCTTTCCCTGAGACGAACCTAGTTCAGAGGGCACCCCTGAAGTATGCGTAATCGGTACTCGCTTTTCAGATTAGGTACTACTTGGGCCGGCATTAGGGTACTCGTCTGGGTGCGTGCACCAGGCGCATCTGGAGAGGCAGAAAAACTGGTTGCCAACACTCCTTGACGCAGGCGCCGCGAACGCTAACAATTGATTTCTATAACGTTGTAAAAATAGAAACGAGGACGTTTTCGTGGCCCTTTCAGCTGCAGCAAAAATCACCATTGACCCTGCCTTCACGGTGGGACCGGTCCGGCGGCGCACCTTTGGTGCCTTCGTGGAACACCTGGGCCGCTGTGTGTACACCGGGATCTTCGAGCCCGAGCACCCGCAAGCTGATGCGGATGGTTTCCGCACTGACGTGCTGGGACTCACCCGGGAGCTGGGCGTCTCAACGGTCCGCTACCCGGGCGGAAACTTCGTCTCCGGCTACCGCTGGGAAGACGGTGTCGGACCCGTGGAGCAGCGGCCCATGCGGCTCGACCTGGCCTGGCACTCCTCGGATCCCAACCTGGTGGGCGTCGACGAGTTCGCCACATGGTGCGCCAAAGCCGGCGTCGAACCCATGATGGCAGTCAACCTGGGAACGCGCGGGACGCAGGAGGCGCTGGACCTCCTGGAATACTGCAACATCGACGGCGGCACGGCCTTCTCCGACCAGCGGAAGGCCAACGGTGCGCAGGAGGGCTACGGCATCAAGATGTGGTGCCTCGGGAACGAGATGGACGGCCCGTGGCAGATCGGCCACAAAAGCGCCCTCGAGTACGGCCGGCTCGCCGCTGACACCGCCCGAGGCATGCGCATGATCGATCCGGACCTCGAACTGGTGGCCTGTGGCAGCTCCTCGCCCGGCATGGACACCTTCGGAGAGTGGGAGCGTGTGGTCCTGTCAGAGACGTACGAACTGGTGGACCTCATTTCCGCCCACCAGTACTTTGAGGATTTCGGCGATCTGCAGGAACACCTGGCAGCTGGCCACAAGATGGAGTCCTTCATCGGGGACATCGTGAGCCACATCGATCACGTGAAGTCGGTGAAGAAGTCCAACAAGCAGGTCAACATCTCGTTCGACGAGTGGAACGTCTGGCACGGGAGCCGCGCGGAATCCAAGTCACCCAGCGGCAAGGACTGGCCGGTGGCCCCCGTCCTGCTGGAGGACCGCTACACGGTGGCGGACGCCGTCGTCGTCGGTGACCTGCTGATCACCCTGCTGCGCAATACTGACCGTGTCCACTCCGCAAGCCTGGCGCAGCTGGTCAACGTCATCGCTCCCATCATGACCGAACCGGGCGGGCGGGCCTGGAAGCAGACCACGTTCCACCCCTTCGCCCTGACCTCCCGGCACGCCGCCGGCACGGTTCTGCAGCTCGCCGTCGAGTCCCCGCTGGTCAGCGGCGGGAAAACCGCTGATTTCGGTGCGCTTTCAGCTGTGGCAACCTTCGACGCCGGGGCGGGCGAGGCTGTGGTGTTTGCCGTAAACCGCTCGGCTACCGACGCCCTTACGCTGGATGCGGCCGTGGCCGGGCTGGGTAACGTCAGGATTATTGAAGCCCTTACCTACACGAACAAGGACCCGTACTGGCAGGCCACCGCAGATGACTCCACCTCGGTCCTGCCGGCCGAGAACGTTACGGCAAAGGCCGACGGCGGCCGGCTCACCACCGAGCTCCCGGCAGTGTCCTGGTCCATGATCCGGCTGGCCGTGGAGTCCTAGCCGCACCACCCCACCAACCTCCCTCCCCCGGGAGAGTTTTTGTCCAGATGTGGCGACTTCAAGTGGGTCAAAGTCGCCACAAATGGACAAAAACTCCCGGGGTGGAGGGCTGCCTATGACGACGGCTGCGGCAGATGGAAGGATGGGGGCATGGAACTGCATATCACCGGGGATCCCGCTGCTGACAAACTTTTGGGCGATGACGCATTTGCGCTGCTGACCGGCATGCTGCTGGACCAGCAGGTGACCATGGAGTCCGCTTTTGCCGGGCCGGAGAAGATCCGTACCCGCATCGGGTCCATCAGCCCGTCCGCCGTTGCCTCCCAGGACCCCCAGGCTTTCATTGAGGTGTTCAAGGAGCGGCCGGCAGTACACCGCTTTCCCGGCTCCATGGCAGGGCGTGTCCAGGCTCTGGCAGAAACCGTTGAGCGTGACTGGGGCGGCGACGCAACCAGCATCTGGACCCAGGGAGACCCCGACGGCTCAGAGGTGCTGCGGCGTTTGAAGGAGCTGCCCGGGTTCGGGGAGCAGAAGGCGAAAATCTTCCTGGCACTGCTGGGCAAGCAGTGCGGGCTCCAGGCGCCCGGATGGCGCGAGGCTGCCGGCCACTACGGCCAGGAGAATGCCTTCCTTTCGGTCGCCGACATCGTTGACTCTGAATCACTGGCCAAAGTGCGGGCGAGCAAGCAGGCGGCGAAAGCTGCCGCGAAGGCCGCCAAAAGCTGAGGTTTCATAACGTCGGTTATTCCCCACGGGTAAATTTCTGCAACGATGTAGGGAAACGAACCACAAGGAGAATCGCGGACCAATGGCAGTCACCATGAACGACGTCGCACGGGCCGCCGGTGTCTCGCTGAAGACAGTATCGAATGTACTGAACGACTACGAGTTCATCCGCCCGGCCACCAAGCAGAAGGTCCACGACGCGATCGCGGCGCTGGGATACGAAGCGAACCTGACAGCGCGCAGCCTGCGCTCGGGCAAGACGCGCATGCTGGGCCTGGTGCTGTCCGATCTCTCCGCGCCGTATTACGCGGAGCTGGCATCAAAACTGATGACGGTGGCCTCCAGCCGGGGCTACCGCGTGCTGGTGGAACAGTCGGGGGGCACAACCGACAATGAGCTCAGTGCGCTGCAGGGACCGTTCCGGCAATTGACGGACGGACTGCTGTTCACGCCTTTGGGGATGGATGCCGACGCCGTCGCCTCCCGCCGCGGCACCAAGCCGGTGGTGCTGCTCGGGGAACACATCCTTGACCCACGGTTCGACCTGGTCACCATGAAAAACGAAGAGGCGGCGAAGGCCGCCACGGCCCACCTCCTGGCGGGAGGCCGCCGTCGGATAGCCGTGGTGGGCGCTTCTCCGGAGGAGACGGTAGGCTCGCCCGGCCTGAGGCTGAACGGTTACCGGAAAGCCTTGGACGAAGGGGGCGTCGCTTTTGATCCCGCCCTGGTGGCATCCGGGGAATGGCGCCGGGATGCAGGTGCGGCCGCCGTCGCCGGCCTGCTGGACAGCGGCGTCCACTTTGACGCCGTGTTCGGCCTGAATGACGCACTGGCCCTGGGTGCCATGCATGAACTGCTGATCCGCGGGATCAAGGTCCCTCAGGACGTCGCCGTGGTGGGCTTTGACGATATTGACGAGGCGCGGTTCGCGTCGCCGTCGCTCACCACTGTTTCGCCCGGAATGGACGAGATCGCCGAACGTTCCATCGGGCTCCTCATCGACAGGATCGACGGGACGGAGTCTGCAGAGGACAGCGTTCACATCGAGGCGGGCTTTGTCCTGAAAATCCGGGAATCGGCACCCTAGTTTTTCCGGAAGTGGTCTGTTCGAAAGGGAAACCAATGGTAGACGTGCAAACCGAGACCGTCATCAACCGCCCCCGCGCGGAGGTGGCAGGCTTTGCCGGGGACCCAAGCAACGCGCCCCAGTGGTACAGCAACATCAAGTCGGTCCGCTGGGAAACCGCGCCTCCCCTTTCGGTGGGTTCCCGGCTGGCGTTCGTGGCCGAGTTCCTTGGCAGGACGCTGGAGTACACCTACGAGTTCACCGAGCTGGCACCTGGTTCCTCCCTGACTATGCGGACTGCGCAGGGGCCCTTTCCCATGCAGACCACTTACACCTGGCAGGACGCCGGGGACAACGCCACGCGCATGACCCTTCGGAACACCGGCAGCCCGGCCGGATTCTCCCGTCTCGCCGGCCTGGTGATGGCCCCGATGATGCGCAGGGCAATGCGCAAGGACCTGGCACGGCTGAAGGAACTGCTGGAGGCCCGCTGAGCAGTGGGTTATGTTGACGGCGTATCCTGTACGGCACCGGCTTGTATTTGAGGGGTGGTCACATGATTGCGTTGCTGGTCATCGATATGCAGAACGCCTACTTTGAGGATCCGGCGCTCGCCGCGAGGCAGGAACGGATCGTGGACGCGTGCAACGAACTGCTGAAAGCCTTTTCCTCCAATGGCCATAAGGCGCTGCTGATTGGCACCGAGCACGAGCGGGACAAGTCCACTTGGTCCCTTAACATGCTCGACGACGGCCAAGGCTTCATTTTCCGGGGCACCGAACAGGCCGAATTTGTTCAGGGCCTGGCCACCGATGGCCTGCCCCAACTGGTCAAGACCCGGGACAGCGCGTTCGTGGGCACCAACCTCCTGGCCAGGCTCCGGAACTGGGACGTTGACGAGGTGGTGCTGGCCGGCGTCTCCACCCACAACTGCATCGCCCAGACAGCTGCCGACGCCTTCGCCCGGAACATCCGGGTCACCTATGCCAAGGACGCGGTGGGATCCGAGAATGACCAGGCGGCTGAGGACATGCTGCGGATCCTGACGGCCGAGTACCGGCAGGCTGTCCAGACCAATAAGGAGATCCTGGGCAGGTTAAACGGCGTGTGAGCCTGCGCCGCCCTTTGCGGCAACAACCAGACTGTCTGAAACGTTCCGGAAACCTCCACGGCCTACGCTGGTCACACGCCAATTCCAGCGGCCGTTGAAGGGAACCTGATGCATCTGATGCCCCGTGAGCAGGAAAAGCTCATGATCGTAGTGGCCGCCGATCTGGCCAGGCGCCGGCAGGCCAGGGGTTTGAAGCTGAACTTCCCGGAGGCCGTGGCCATCATCAGCTACGAACTGATTGAGGGGGCGCGGGACGGCCGGACGGTGGCGGACCTGATGAGCTACGGCACCACGCTGCTGACCCGCGAGGACGTCATGGAAGGTGTACCCGAAATGGTCCGCGACGTGCAGATCGAGGCAACCTTCCCTGACGGCACCAAGCTCGTCACCGTCCACGATCCCATCCGCTAGGGGCAGGCATGATTCCAGGAGAGTACATCCTTCGGTCCGAGCCCGTACCGGTAAACGCCGGGCGAAAGGCGATCGACGTCGTCGTGGTCAATACCGGTGACCGGCCCGTGCAGGTGGGCTCGCATTTCCACTTCGCGGAGGCGAACGGTGCGCTGACCTTCGACCGGGCGGCGGCGTATGGGCGGCGGCTGGACATCCCGGCCGGTACCGCGGCGCGCTTTGAACCTGGCGACAGCAAAACCATCAGGCTCATTGAACTGGCCGGAAGCCGCGAAGTGTACGGCCTCAGCAACGCCATCAACGGACCGCTCGACGGCAGCAATCCTGGCGGCGGTCCCGGTTCCGGCAAGGAGGGGACAGCATGAGCTTCGACCTTCCGCGCAGGCAATACGCTGACCTGTACGGCCCGACGACGGGTGACAAAATCCGCCTGGCCGACACCGAACTTTTCCTGGAGATCGAAAAGGACCTCACCGTTTACGGCGAGGAAGTGGTGTTCGGTGGCGGAAAGGTGATCCGCGACGGCATGGGCCAGAACGGCCAAGCCACCAGGGACGGGAACGTCCAGGGCGCAGACGTCCCGGACACCGTCATCACCAACGCGGTCATCCTGGACTACACCGGCATCTACAAGGCGGACGTCGCGCTCAAGGACGGCCACATCTTCAGGATCGGCAAGGCCGGCAACCCGCAGATTTCCGACGGCGTGGACATCGTCATCGGGGCCAGCACCGAAATCATCGCCGGGGAGCGCAGGATCCTCACGGCCGGCGGCGTGGACTCCCACATCCACTTCATCTCCCCGGACCAGGTACCCACGGCCCTCAGCAGCGGGATCACCACCATGGTGGGCGGTGGCACAGGTCCCGCCGAGGGCACCAAAGCCACCACTGTCACGCCGGGAAAATGGCACATCCAGCGCATGCTTCAGGCGGCGGAGGGCCTGCCCATCAACATCGGGCTGTTCGGCAAGGGGCACGCATCCGCCGTCGAACCTCTGGCCGAGCAGATCCGCGCCGGCGCCATCGGGCTTAAAGTCCATGAGGACTGGGGCTCCACCACCTCCTCGATCGACACCTCGCTGAAGGTGGCCGACGAATACGACGTCCAGGTGGCCATCCACACGGACACGCTGAACGAGTGCGGCTTTGTGGAGGACACCATCCGCGCCATTGACGGCCGCGTGATCCACACATTCCATACCGAGGGTGCCGGCGGCGGACACGCTCCGGACATCATCAGCATCGCCGGGCTGCCCAATGTCCTGCCCGCCTCCACCAACCCCACCCTTCCCTACACGCGCAACACCATCGAAGAGCACCTGGACATGCTGATGGTCTGCCACCACCTGAACCCGGACATCCCGGAGGACGTGGCCTTCGCTGATTCCCGCATCCGGGCCGAAACCATCGCCGCCGAGGATGTGCTGCAGGACCTGGGCATCTTCGCCATCACGTCCTCGGACTCGCAGGCGATGGGCCGCGTGGGCGAGGTGATCACACGCACCTGGCAGGTGGCAGACAAGATGAAGAAGCAGCGCGGGGTGTTGCAGGACCCCCGCGGGGAGAGTGCCGCCAGCATGCACGGCTCCGAGGACAGCGACAACTTCAGGCTCAAGCGCTACGTGGCCAAGTACACCATCAACCCCGCCATAGCGCAGGGGATGGCGGACTCCATTGGCTCGGTGGAGGAGGGGAAGTTCGCGGACCTCGTCCTCTGGGACCCGGCGTTCTTTGGGGTGAAGCCGGAGCTGGTCCTTAAGGGTGGCCAGATTGCCTACGCCCTGATGGGTGACGCCAACGCCTCCATCCCCACCCCGCAGCCGCGCACCATGCGGCCCATGTTCGCGGCGTTCGGCAAGGCGTTGCAGCAGTCCTCCATCACGTTCCTGTCCCAGGCCGCGATTGATGCCGGCGTCCCGGAGGAGCTGGGGCTGGAGAAAGTCATCCGGCCTGTGTCCGGCATCCGCTCGTTGACCAAGGCCGACCTGAAATACAACGACGCCACCCCTGACATCCAGGTGGACCCGGAGACATACCAGGTGACGGTGGATGGCGAAGACGTTACGTGTGAACCGTCCGACGTGCTGCCCATGGCCCAGCGCTACTTCCTCTTCTGACTCCCGAACCCTTGATCTCGCGACCCCCTGATCTCCCGAACCCTTGATTTTCCGACCCGTGATCTCCCGACCCGTGACTTCCCGAGCAAAGTAGCCTGACATGATCATCGAAAAAGTCCTTGGCAACCTCCACGAGCTGCCCACCGCAGACCTCGCCGCCTACACGGGCATGCACCGCGAAAAGGTGGTTCTTCCCAGTGCGGAGCTGGTCAAGCGCATCCAGCGTGTCACCACGGACCACGGCCAGGAGCTGGGCATCCGGCTCCCCTCCGGCTCGGACGACCTGCGGGACGGCGACATCCTGCACGTCGCCGGGACCAACATGATCGTGGTGGCTGTGCTCCCCACAGACGTGCTGGTGATCTCGCCCGGGTCCGTCTACGAGATGGGCGTGGTGGCGCACTCCCTGGGCAACCGCCATCTGCAGGCCCAGTTCTTCGACGCGTCCTCGGAGTACGGCGCCGACGTGATGGTCTGCGCCTACGACCACACCGTTGAGGACTACCTCAAACACGTCGGAGTGCCCTACGCCCGCCAGGAACGCGTGATGCCGGTGCCTTTCCGCCATGCCGAACACAGTCACTGATCCGGCTCCTGCGCCGGCCTACCAGTTGGCGTTGCAACAGCTCACTGACTCGGCGCTCCCCACGGGGGCCTTTGCGCATTCTCTTGGCTTTGAGACGTACATCGACCGGGGGCTCATTCATGATGAGGCTTCTTTTGGGATCTGGCTCAGTGTGTTCACAAGGCAGCAGCTGACCTACTCCGACGGGCTCGCCATCCGGTTTCTTTACGAAGGCACCCCCCTCACAGAGCTGGATGAGCTGTTGTCCGCGCAACTGCTTCCCCGGCAGCTGCGCGAAGCCAGCATCAAGATGGGCACCCGCCTGCTCGAGATCGGCTCGGAAGTCTTCCCTTCGCCTGAGCTGGAACTGTACCGGGACCTGGTGATCACGGGCCGCGCTGCAGGCCACCAGCCGCTGGCGTTCGCCGTCGTCGCCCGTTCACTGGGAGTGCCCCTGAACGGGGCGCTCGCCGCCTACCTTTTCGCCTGCGTCACCTCCCTGACGCAGAACGCCGTGCGCGCCATCCCGCTGGGCCAGAACGCCAGCCAGCGGCTGCTGCGGAAGGCGGCCGACGACGTCGCTGCCGCCGTCCGGCAGATCGCTCACCTGACGCCGGACGACTTCGGGGCTGTCAGCCCCGGACTGGAAATTTCGCAAATGCGGCACGAACACCAACGCGTCCGTATGTTCATGAGCTAGCTGTGCTTTGAATTCAAAGGAGAACAACGTGTCTGAACCCATCAGAATCGGCATCGGCGGCCCGGTGGGTGCCGGCAAAACCCAGTTGGTGGAGCGGCTCACCCGTCACATGAGCGGCGAGATTTCCATGGCCGCCATCACCAACGACATCTACACCATCGAGGATGCGAAGATCCTGGCGGCCAATGGCATCCTGCCCGTGGACCGGATCATCGGTGTGGAAACCGGCGGCTGCCCGCACACCGCCATCCGGGAGGACACGTCGATGAACACGGCGGCCATCGAGGAGCTGAAGAGCCGGCACCCGGACCTGCAGGTCATTTTTGTCGAATCCGGGGGCGATAACCTCTCCGCCACCTTCAGCCCCGAGCTGGTGGACTTCTCCATCTACATCATCGACGTCGCCCAGGGCGAAAAGATCCCCCGCAAAGCCGGCCAGGGCATGATCAAGTCCGATCTGTTCATCATCAACAAAACCGACCTCGCCCCGCACGTCGGCGCCGACCTCTCCGTCATGGAGCGGGATTCGCGAGAGTTCCGCGGTGCGAAACCCTTTTGCTTCACGAACCTCAAAACCGACGATGGACTCGACGCCGTCATCTCCTGGATGAGGCGCGACGTCCTGATGCTCGACCTCGCTCCATGAGCACGACGGTCGGGTCCAGCCCGGCGCCTTCACCGGATATTGGGGGCCGTGCCCGTCCCCAGGCGCTCCCAATCGTCACAAGCTCGGATCGGGGCCCTCGCGCCAGTGGGCCCCCCACGAGTGCCACCACGCCGCGGCCCCCAATATCCGGCTCCACCGCCTCTGCGCTTGACGCGCCTCGCGGTGTGCTTGAGCTCGTAATCAGTGAACGGGGCGGGAGATCCGTTGCGTCCCGGCAGTTCCATGAGGGCGCTCTTCGTGTTTTGCGGCCGCACTATCTGGATGACTCTGGGCAGGTTTGTTATGTCGTGGTGAATCCTGGCGGGGCTTATCTTGGGGCGGATCTCTTTGTTGTGGATCTTGAGGTGCGGGACGGGGCGGACCTGTTGCTCACTACCCAGTCGGCGACCAAGATTTACCGTACCCCCGGGTCTTTCGCGGAGCAGCGGATGGCGGTGCGGCTGGGGGAGGGAGCCCGGCTGGAGCTGATGCCTGACCAGCTCATTGCGTACCGGGAGGCCAGCTACCGGCAACGGACGCAGATCACGGTGCGGCCGTCGTCGAGCCTTGTGATGGCCGAAGTCATCACCCCGGGGTGGTCACCGGAGGGGACATCCTTTCGGTACGAGGAACTGCGGCTGCGGAACGAGATCCACGTCGACACCGACAGCGGGGTGGAGCTGCTCGCACTGGACAGCGTGCTGATCCGTCCCCCGCTCAACGATGTCACTGGCCTGGGATTCATGGAGGGCTTTAGCCACCTCGGTTCACTGATGGTGGTTGATGCCCGGGTGGACCAGGCGCTCGCCGACGAACTGCTCACGCTCACCAACGAACACAGGGCCTACACGGGCGTCTCCCTGACCAGGACTGTGGCCGGAACCACCGGTGTGGCGCTGCGATCGTTGTCCAACAGCACGGGGGAGCTGAACCGCCTGCTGGCTGCATGCACCGCACTTCTCCGCAAACGCTGGTCCAGGCAGGAACCGCTGAACCTGAGGAAGTACTGATGGGAGCACTCACCCGGTTGGCCATCATGTACCGCGGGCGGGAAAGGCTGCCGCTTCGGATCCGCCTGGCCTTCACGTTCGGCGCGGTGGCCGCACTGCATGCAGCCGCCGCCGGACTTCTGTTGGCCGGCGGCTCAAGTGGCGGGCACCCGCTGGCGTGGGGACTGGTGCTCACCGCCTATCTTGCCGGCGTCAAGCACAGCTACGACTGGGACCACCTCGCCGCGATCGACAAACTCCACCCGCGCGTTCGTGGCGCGGCGGCAGGACCCCGTGAGCGTGGGCTTCGCCTTCAGCCTGGGGCACAGCTCGGTGGTTGTCCTGGCCGGCGTCCTGGTGGTGGCCGGCGCCGGCGCGGTGGGGCAGCTGATGGAGGAAGGCACAGCGGGAAACCTGGCGCTTGGCCTGATCGGCAGCGGGGTCTCGGGACTCTTCCTGCTGGCCATGGGCACGTTCAACGGCTCGGCCTTTGTCCGCGCGGCGCGTCTTTACCGGACTGTTCGGAATGGCGGACGCGTGGCCGTCGAGGACCTTGAAGCAAAGGGATTTGTGGCCCGGCTCCTGGCCAGGCCGCTGTCCCGGGTCCGGCGGCCGCGCAACATCTACGTCATCGGGTTCCTGTTTGGGCTGGGTTTTGACACCGCCACCACCATCGGCCTGCTGGTGATGGCGACGGCGGCCTCGCTGGCCGGTGTTTCACCCCTCGCCCTGGTGGCGCTGCCGCTCGCATTCACGGCGGCGATGACCTTGTGCGATTCAGCCAACGGGGTGGCCATGATGCGGATGTACACGTCCGCACTGGAGGATCCGCGGCGGAAGCTCGGGTTTAATGCCGTGGTCACTGGCATCTCGGCGGCCTCGGCGCTGTTTATCGCCGTAATCACCCTCGCGGGTTTCTTCAACGCCGCCCTCGGGCTGCAGGATCCGCTGACCACGTGGCTGGGCGCCGTGGACCTCGGGGATGCCGGGCTTATTCTCGTGGCCCTGCTGCTGGGGATCTGGGGCGTTGCCTCCCTCAAAGGGCAGTTCCGGGCAGCGGCACCCTGAGCGCGTTGACTCCCTCACTGAGGCTTACATCACCGGCACTTGCCTCACTGACGCCTACATTTTCAGAGCTTCGCCTTCAGCCCGCCGATAATCACGTCCAGTCCGAAGTCGAAGGCATGCCCGCCGCGTTCCTCCGGTGGGCCCGCGTTGCCCACCGCCCGCTTGAGGGTGGGGTAGCCCTCGGCCGGCGGATCCCAGACAACCTCCGGAGCCGCCAGGTCCAGGGCGGCGCCCAGTGCGAAGCTGTCGATGGTTGAGATGCCGGCCACCACATCCCGCCCACGGAAGCCGGCACTTTCCAATGCCAAGGCCAGATCCTCGTAGAGGCCGATGACGTCCGGATCGGTGATGGACTGCAGCACCAGCAGCGGTGCCAGCCGCGGATGTCGGGCAAAGGCGTCCCTGTAGGCGCGGATCAGGACCCGCAATGCGGCCTCCCACTCCTTGTGGTCTACCGGCGGATACGGCTCCTCGGTGATGATCCTGTGACGCAGCAGTTCCAGGATCTCGTCCCTGCCGCTGACGTGGTTATAGATGGACGACTGGCTGACGCCGATCTTCTTCGCCAGCTTCGGGAAGCTGAAATCGCCGCTTTCGTCAACCAGCTCCAGGGCGGCAGACGTGAGGGCCTCCACGGATATCAGCGGGAGGAGCGGGCGCCCCATGGGTTCTCCTGACTGCAGCTTTTGAACATCCAACCCAGCCTAGCGGGGCGGACGCAAACCGGGCCAAAGATAACAGATTTTCCAAACCTATTGTGCTCTGTGCCACACATCTTCATAATAAAACGAAAGGCTTTCGTTTATGAGGGCTTCCATGAAAGGACGGACCAGTGCCGGATACGCAAACCAGACCACAGTCGTCGTCCGCGGACGGCGCCCTCAAGCGCAATGCCCTGGGGACCGGCGGCATCGCCTTCCTCGTTATCTCGGCAGCGGCTCCGCTGACCGTTATGGCCGGGGTCGCCCCCATAGCGATCGGCGTCGGAGGCATCGGCGCCCCCGCCGGCTATCTCCTCGCGGGCCTTGTCCTCACCCTCTTCGCCGTCTCCTTTATGGCCATGACGCGCCACGTCAAGGCCTCCGGCGGCTTCTATACCTACATTTCGCTGGCCATGGGCAGGACCATGGGCCTGGCCTCCGCCATCCTGGCGATCGTTTCCTACAACTGCCTCCAGATCGGCGTCTACGGCCTCTTCGCCGTCCAGACCCACGACATGCTCAAGGTCCTCTTCGGGCTGGAGGTGCCGTGGCCGGCCATCGCGCTCGCCGCCGTCGCCGCCGTGTGGTTCCTCGGCTACAGGGGGATCGACGTCGGCGCGAAAGTGCTGGGTGTGCTCCTGGTCGCAGAGACCGGGATCCTGGCCGTGATGGGCGTCGGCATCCTCAGCAGCGGCGGGGCAGACGGCATCGGCATGGCTTCCTTCAGCCCGGATCAGGCATTTAGCCCAGGTGTCCTGGCCATCCTGGGGATCTGCTTCGCGGCTTTTATGGGCTTCGAGTCCACCGTCCTGTACCGTTCGGAGGCTCGGAATCCGGACAGGTCAGTGCCGCGGGCCACGTACATCGCCGTGGGCTTTATGTCCGTTTTCTACGCCTTCATCGTCTGGACGGTCGTGCAGGCCTATGGCGAAGGCCGCGTGGTGGAAGCTGCCGGGGAACTGGCCGGCGGGATGTTCTTCCAGACCATCAACCAGTACGTGGGTCCCTGGGCGGAAGCGGTGATGTACGTCCTGATCGTCACCAGTGTCTACGCCTCCCAGCTGGCCTTCCACAACGCCATAAACCGATACGTCTACATGCTGGCGCGCGACGGCGTGCTGCCGGCCTTCCTTGCCCGCACCCACCCCAGGTTCCAGTCCCCGCATCGGGCAGGCCAGATCCAGACCCTCCTCGCCGCGGTGGTCATCAGCATCTGCGCGCTCCTGAACGCCGACCCGTACCAGCAGTTGCTGATCTGGGTAAACACTCCCGGAATCTTCGGCATCGTTGGGCTCCAGGGCCTGGTTTCGGTGGCAGCCTTCCTCTACCTTCGCCGCAATCCCGCTGCGGCCACCCACAGATTTCTCATTCCCGTCAGCCTGGCGTCCGCCATTCTGCTTTTCGGAGCAGTGCTGCTCATCGGCCTGAACATCGAGCTGCTCACCTTTGCTGACAGCATCACCAACACCATCCTCATCCTGGTCATGCCCGTGGTCTTCCTCGCCGGACTCCTCACGGCCCGCTGGGTACGCCGCCACCGTCCCGAAACCTTCGCGCAGATTGGAAGCTTCGAAACCCATGAATCCTGACCTGATCATCCTTGCCGGCACCATCCATACGATGGAAACCAGCTCCACGGCCAGCCCGGCCGGGACACCGCCCCAGGCCGTGGCTGTCAAGGACGGCGTGATTGCCGCCGTCGGAACACGGGCGGAAGCTGAAAGCTGGCGGGCCGCAGAGGTCATTGACTTTGGCCAAGCCGTCCTGACGCCCGGCCTGGTGGACTGCCACATGCACCCCGTCCTGGGGCTGGAACTCACCCGCGGCTGTGACTTGTCCGGTGCCTCCAGCCTCGGCGAGGTGCAGGCGATCTTGCGGACTGAAACGTCAGCAACCCCCGCCGGCGACTGGGTCAGGGGCTGGGGCCTGGATCCCAATCTGTTCGGCTCAGCTGCTGCCCACCGCGGGCTGATTGACGACGTCGTCCCAGGGCGGCCGTGCCTTGTCCGGCTTTTCGACGGGCATTCGGCGCTGGCAAACACCCTTGCGCTCGATATCACGGGCATCACTGGCCCCCGTTCGTTTGACCAGGCCTCCGAGGTGGTCTGCGATGCCGGCGGGACACCCACAGGGCTGCTGCTGGAGGCAGCCGCCGTCGAGCTGGTTGCCCGTGTGATGCCCGCCGAATCCTTCGCCGCGCGGAAGGAGCGTCTGGCGGAGCTCTTCACGCAATTTTCCAAGTCAGGGCTGACGGGCGCCCACGTTATGGACTGCGGGGAGGGCTCCCTGGAGCTCTACCGCGCGCTCGAAAACGACGGCGGAAGCACCGACGGCGGCAGCGCCGGAGGAAGGGACGGGTCCGACGGCGGCCTTCCGCTGCGCCTGCGGATCTCGCCGTGGTGCATGCCCGGCAGCAGCCGGACGGAGTGGCTCGGGCTCGCTGAGCGGGTGGGAACCCTGGCGGGGCGGCGCTGGGAGGTGGCCGGCATCAAACTGTTCGTTGATGGCACGGTGGACAACGGAACCGCCTGGCTGTTTGAACCTGACGTGTACGGGGAGTCGGTTCGCCCGTTCTGGCCACGGCCGGAAGAATACGCCCAGGCCGTTCGGTTCTTTGCCGGCCGGGGCATTCCCACAGCCACCCACGCCATCGGCGACGCCGGGGTGGCCGCCGTGCTGGACGCCTTTGAGGCACTGCCGCCGAGTACTCCGCCGGCAGTGCACCGGATTGAGCATCTCGAAACCGTCCCGGACGCGCTGGTGGACAGGTTTTCCCGTTCCGGCCTGGTGGCAAGCATGCAGCCTTCCCACTGCACGCACTACTCCCGGGCTGACCAAACTGACAACTGGTCCACACGGCTTGGTGCTGAGCGGGCCAACAACGCCTGGCGGTGCGGGGACCTTCGCGCTGCCGGAGCCACCCTTGCCCTCGGCTCGGACTGGCCGATCGCCCCGTTCGAACCCCTGCCCATTCTGGCCGATGCGCAATTGCGCCGGCGGGCCGGCCACCCTCATGACGAGCCGATCCTGCCGGGGCAGGCTCTCACAGCCCTGCAGGCTTTAGAAGGCTATACGTCCCATGCAGCCCGCGCGGCAGGGGAGTGGGCGGTCTCCGGTTCCGTCACAGTTGGCAAGCGCGCGGATTTCACGGTGTTTGAAGTCGATCCGCTTCTTGCTGCCCCGGACGAGCTGGCCGCCGCCCGGGCAGTGGCCACCTTTGTGGACGGCGTGCCGCAGCACCTGGCGGTGGGGTCCGCCAGGTAGCCGTCCAGGGCCGGACCTAGGCCGCCAGGCCGTGGTCCGGCCTGCGGGGCGGACGCTTCCCGGCCGGGCCGCGGCGCCGTCGGCTTGCCTCTGCCACTACCCGTCCCCGCTCGGGCACGGTGGTATCGGCATGCACGTGGGAGCCATGGCCGATCAGGGCGCCGGCTCCGATCCGTGAATGGCTTCCGATATGAACGCGGCTGCCGATGACAGATCCGTGGCCTACGTACACGCCGTCGCCGATGACCGTGCGGTCGCCCACCTTCGCCTCGCGGTCGATCCAGCTTCCACGCCCTACGCGTGCCCCGGGACCGACTTGTGCGCCGGGTTCCACGTAGGTCATTGAACCGATGCGCGCACTTTCAGCGACGTCGGCCCCTGGCCCAACAAAGCCCCCTCCGTTGGGGTGCCGCAGGTAGCGGGTGACCTTGCCGGCATCATCTTCTACAGATTCGAACTTCCTGCTCATTCCGTTCCTTATTCAGGGCACGGTGGAGTTTCCCGCGCCACTATTGTTAACGCCTGAATGGCCCTAAGGATTCCCGGGAATGTCCTCATGTTGGGCCCCCGGACATCCACAGCCGGACCTCCTCAGTTGTGGTCAGGGTGCCGTGGAAGAAGCACCTCTGCCAGAACGTGGGGACAGGACTCCTGACACTCCCTGGAGGGGGTCCGGAATGGGAAAATAGTGCTCCAGCTGCCAGCCCTGGGTAGCCAGGGCGGTACGGCTGGTGGGATGGGACCACGGCGGGTAGACACGCAAGGCGCGTTTGCCGCCGTCGAAATCCTTCGACACCACGCCCCCCAGGACCAGGGCAGCCTGAGGGAACACGAATTGCCCCAATTCCCCGCCACAGCGGGTACTGACCACAAAGATGTCAATGCCGTCGGAAGTATCGAAGGGGCGGATGGGCCTGGCGCCGGCTTCAGAGCGCTGCCAGAGCGTGACGAACTGGCCAATCTTCGTTGGCGTGGTCCTGGCACTGCGGAAGACGGCCGTTTGACCGTGGACGGCGAACGTGTGGGCCCCGTAATCAGCGCTCTCCGGCGCGGCAGTGGGTTCTGACCAGGCCAGGCCCAAGGCAGTGTATTCGGCGAGGGTCAGGACCAGGTCCGGCGGCAGCAGCATCCCCGGATTTTACCTCTGCACGGAAAACGTCCCTTTTGCCGGGAAAAACCCCGGGGTAAGCTGTGCTCACCGTCTCTGCAGTAGGCGGCCAAGCCTGGCTGGTCACACTTTCAGCCATGCTCTGTGTTCAGGGGGGAACCATGGTAGCTGCGAAAGTTTCGGAGAATGAAGTTTTTAAGGATGTTGCCCAGCGCCTTCAGGATCTTGTGTTGGACAGTCCTGAAGTGGGCCAGTTCCTTGAGGAACTGGCTGCATACTCTGCCGACCGGCTCAGCAGTCCGGGGCGTGAAGTGTCCTGCGGGATTACCGTTGTCAGGCATAAGAAGGCCACCACCGTGGCCAGCAGCAGCCCGTGCGCACGGGTGATGGACGAGCTGCAACACGAATATGGTGACGGGCCGTGCCTGACGGCCATGCGTGACATGGTCACGGTCCTGGTACCGGATCTCAGGCAGGAGCGGCGCTGGCCCGGCTATGTCGAGGCGATCACGGGCCTGGGGAACAGGTCCGTCATCGGGATTCCGCTGCCGTTGGAGGGCCAAAGCCGGGCAGTGCTGAACCTCTACAGCCGGTTGCCGCACGCGTTCAGCGGGGAGGACATCGCCAGTGCGGAAGCTTTTGCGGGGCAGGCATCCAAAGGCCTGCGGCTGGCGCTGCGGCTGGGGCAGCTGCAGGACACCCGGGACGACATGAGCGCCGCGATGAAATCCAGGACGGTCATTGACCTGGCCACCGGCGCCATCATGGCCCAGAACCGGTGCGGGCAAAGCGCTGCGTTCAAGGTCCTGGTGGAAGCATCCAACACCCGCAACATGAAGCTCCACCACGTGGCCGCCCGCGTCCTTTCGTCGCTCGCGGGCAGCGCCATCACGTCCACGTATTTCGACGAGTAGTCCCGTACTTCAGGCGACCGCGGGGGTTTTAGGCGACCGCGGGGCGACGGCGGCAGGCAACCTTTAGGCGACGGCGGCGGTTCCTGTCACCGCTGGCTCCGCCGCGGGTTCCGCCGCGAGTTCCGTTGCCGTTGGCGGGTTGGCGCCGGGCCTGCCTACCGTGATGGCGGCGGCCTTGGCCGCGGTCCGCCCGAGGCTATCCAGGACGTCGGCTGCGAGCCCTTCAGTCTTCCGTGCAAGCAGCCCGTAAATCAGCGCCGCCATGTAGGAATCGCCTGCCCCAATGGTGTCCGCCACTACGGCCCTGGTGGCTGGAACGTGTAGTGTGGTGGCCGCAGTGGCCAGAAGAGAGCCTTCGGAGCCCCGCGTCACCACGGCAAGCCCAGAGCCCAGCCCAAGGATCCTGGCCGCCACCTCTTCAAGGCTGTGGCCGGGGTAAAGCCAACCAGCATCCTCGTCGCTGAGCTTCACCACATCGGTCAGGGGAACCAGGTCCTCAAAAATGGACCGCGCCTCGGCCTTGCTTCCCAGCAGGGCGGGCCGGATATTGGGGTCGTACGTCACGATGCATTCCCGGTGCGCCTGCTCAAGCAGTGTCCTCACCGTGCCGGCACCCGGGGAGAGGAAAGTGGCGATGGATCCCGTGTGGAGCACCTTGGGAAGGTAAGCGGGAGTAACCGCTGCCAGCTCCCAGCTGATGTCGAATTCATAGCTGGCCGAGCCATCGGCTGCGATCGTTGCGGCGGCGGAGCTGGTCCGCCCCGCAGACCTGGAGCCGGGCAGGAGGTCGACGCCGGCACTCCGGAGATGCGCCTCGATCGCCTCGCCCCGGGCATCGTTCCCCAGCGACGTGAGCAACGCAGTGGGGACACCCAGCCGGCCCAGGCCGTAGGCAACGTTCATCGGCGACCCGCCAGGGTGCTCCACACTGACGTCGGCGGAGCTGACAATGTCCACCAGTGCCTCCCCGATAACAACGACATCGGGAGCGGCTGCAGGCAGGGGAGTGCCGGAGGCGGAAGGGGAATTCGTAAGCACGGTGCGCCTTTCAGGGAGCCGTCCGTGGGCCTCCTCACTTAGGCAAGTGGAAGGCCCGCGGACGGAATGGGTTGGACCGGATGGTGCTGCGGATTAGGCTGTGGCGGCACCGGTCATGATTGCCACTGCATCGGTCATGGTGTGTGATTCCGGCGTGATGGTTGCCGCACATTTGCCGAGGCGCTGGATGTGGATCCTGTCGGCCACATCAAACACGTGGGGCATGTTGTGGCTGATCAGGATCACCGGCAGCCCGCGGTCGCGGAGGTCCCTGACCAGCTGCAAAACCTGGTTGGATTCCCGGACGCCCAGCGCCGCCGTCGGCTCGTCCAGCACAACCACCTTTGAACCGAACGCAGCGGCACGGGCCACAGCGACCGCCTGGCGCTGGCCGCCTGAAAGGTTCTCCACCGGAACGGTGACGTCCTGGAGTGTGGAGATGCCCAGCCGGGTCAGCTCTTCCTTTGCCTTGCGGCGCATTCCCTTGATGTCCAGGACCCGGAAGATCTTGCCAAGCGGGCCGGCCAGCCGTTCTTCCCGGCCCAGGAACAGGTTGGAGGCAACGTCCAGTGCCGGTGAGACGGCAAGGTTCTGGTAGACCGTTTCGATCCCGTAGGCCCGGGCGTCCTGCGGACGCTTGAAGTGGACCGGCTGGCCGGACACTTTCAGTTCGCCCGAATCCGGGATTTCCGCACCTGTGAGGCATTTGATCAGGGTGGACTTTCCCGCGCCGTTGTCCCCGATGATCGCCAGGACTTCGCCCGGGTAGAGGTCAAGGCTGACACCGTCCAGGCCCACCACCCGGCCGTAGGTCTTGACGAGGTTCCTGGCCTGCATGATTGGCTGGCGGACTTCGGTCCCCGTGGACTCCTGATGCGTGGCGGTCATGATTTCACCTTTCGGATCCACTGGTCGATGGACACAGCGAGGATGATAAGGACGCCTACGGCGAGGGTCTGGTAGAGCACATCCAGTCCGGCCAGCGAGAGTCCGTTGCGGAACACACCCACGATCAGTGCGCCCAGGAGCGAACCCCAGACGGAACCGCGCCCGCCGAAGAGGCTTGTTCCGCCGATCACGACGGCGGTAATGGAGTCCAGGTTCAAGTCCACGCCGCCGTTGGGGCTGGCTGCGTTGGTCCGGCCGATCTGGATCCAGGCGCCGATGGCCAGTACGGCTCCGGCGGTGAGGTAGACGCTCATCAGGACGCGGTTGACCGGGATACCGGCAAGGCGCGCGGCCTCCTTGTCATCGCCCACTGCGTAGACATGCCTGCCCCAGGCTGTCTTGCCCAGGATGAATGCCATGGCGATGTAGAGCAGCAGCATCATCACCACGCCGGTGGAGATGCGGACCGGGCCCACCGGGAAGGTGCTGCCCATCCACGTCAGCACGTCGGGCATGCTGGAGCCGCGGACCGTGGAGCCGCCCGAATACAGCAGGGTCAGGGCGATAAAGATGTTCAGGGTTCCGAGCGTCACGATGAACGGTGGAAGCCTGAACCTCGTGACCAGGAAGCCGTTCAGCGCTCCCGCGCCGAGCCCCACCACCAGCCCTGCGAAGAGCGCCAGGGGAGCCGGCAGTCCGTTGCTGACCGAGAGTTGCGCCACCACCATGGAGGCCAGGATCATCACGGCGCCAACGGACAGGTCGATGCCGGCAGTGAGGATGATGAGGGTCTGGGCGATCGCCAGGGTACCCACCACCGACACCTGCTGGGTAATCAGGGAAAGGTTCTCAAACCGGAGGAACCTGTCATTGAGGAGCCCGAACACCACCACCGCGATAAGCAGCACGATCGCGGGGCTGAGGGCCGGATAACGGTGCAGGACGTTGCGGATGCGGCTAAGGGTTGTCTGCCGGTCGAGGAATTCCTCGGCCAGGTCTGCCTGCCCCGCTGCGGGCGGGCCTGCGGTCTGTTGCTGTGTCATGGTTGCTCCCGGGGTTCTTCCAGCGGCCTTTACTTGCCCCAGCAGATTTGGCTGGCTTCTGACGTGGTGATGCTCTTGACGCCATCGGCCGGGGTATCGGTCACCAGTTCAACTCCGGTGTTGAAGAAGTCCAGGCCTTCGGAGTTGGCAGGCTTCTTTCCGGTCTTGGCCAGTTCAACAATGGCCTTGACGCCCATCTCGGCCATTTTGACCGGGTACTGCTGGGCCGTGGCGCCAATGATGCCGGACTTGACGTTGTCAACGCCGGCGCAGCCGCCGTCCACCGACACGATCAGGACGTCCTTTTCCTTGCCGGCTGACTTCAGGGCCTCGTAGGCGCCTGCCGCGGCCGGCTCGTTGATGGTGTAGACAACGTTGATGTTCGGGTTCTTGGACAGCAGGTTCTCCATGCCGGTGCGGCCGCCGTCCTCGGCACCCTGGGAAGCCTGGCTGCCAACGATCTCGTAGTCGCCGCCCTTGCCGCCGGTGTACTTTCCGGTCTTCGCTTCGTCGCCGTTCTTCTTGGCATCCGCGGTGTCAATGCCCAGACCGGTCAGGAAGCCCTGGTCGCGGTTGTAGTCCACGGAAACAACCTTGTCGTCAAAAAGGTCCAGCAGGGCGATGGTGGCCTTCTTGCCGCCCAACTGCGCCGCGGTCCATTCGCCAATCAGTTCGCCGGCTGCGAAGTTGTCGGTAGCGAAGGTGATGTCGGCGGCGTCGGCCGGGTCCGGCGGGGTGTCCAGGGCGATAACAAAGAGGCCGGCATCCTTGGCCTTCTTCAGCGCGTCCACCACGGAAGGACCGTTCGGTGTGATCAGGATGCCCTTGTCTCCATTGGAGATGGCGTTTTCGATTGCCTGGATCTGGGTGTCCTCGTCGCCGTCGGCCTTGCCGGCTGCGAGCTTGAGATCCACGCCGTCCGCCTCGGCAGCCTTCTTGGCGCCGTCCTGCATGGAAACGAAGAACGGGTTGGACGTGGTCTTGACGATGAGCGAAACGCCCACCTTTTCTCCGGATTCGGTGCCGGAGGTTGCCGGGGAGCTGCCGCCGCAGGCCGTGAGGCTGAGGGTGGCGAGCGTCAGGACGGCGCCCGCGGCAGCCAGGCGGCGGGCGATGGTGCGCGGGGTCTTGGAAGTCAACATTGAATCTCCTGTGTTCGTGGCACATCCCGTGCCTGACAACGATGTCAGCCATCATGTAATCAGCGTCACACGCTATAGTCAAGGTAAATTCGATGATGAAGGACGAAGTCATGACAACGATGTCTAATCGTTACCAAGCGGCAACGGCAAAGGATCGGCCCACCATGCGGCATGTCGCCGCGCTCGCCGGCGTAGGTATCAAGACCGTTTCCCGCGTGATGAATGATGAACCGGGCGTCTCTGAGGCCACCCGGCAGCGTGTCCTCGGCGCATCGCAGCAGCTCAATTACCAGCTGGACCTGGCCGCCGGAAGCCTGCGCCGTGCGGGCCGGCAGACGCTGTCCATCGGGCTCCTGCTGCCCAGTGTGGCCAACCCGTTCAGCAGTGAAATCCACCGCGCGCTCGAGGATGCCCTGGCCACCCGCGGGATTGCCGTTTTCGCCGCCAGCCTGGACGACGACGCCGAACGGGAAAAGTCCCTGGTGGCCGCGTTCCTTGGCCGGCGCGTGGATGGGCTGGTCCTCACCCCCATTGCCAAAAGCCAGTCATACGTCATACCGGAGCATTCCCGAGATCTGCCCATGGTGTTTATTGACCGCGAACCCGTAGGGATTGAAGCAGACGCCGTGGTGACGGACAACGCCGTGGGAGCTGCCCGGGCGGCGGCCCACCTGATGGCGCACGGCCACACCAAACTTGCCTATCTGGGTGACCGCACTGACATCCAAACGGCCCGCGAACGGCGCCGCGGCTTCCTGGAGGAGCTGGGTAGGGCCGGCATCCCGACGTCGTCCGTGCCTGTCCGCGAAGGCCTTCACAACGAGGAATCAGCCCGGCAGGCGGCGCTGGAAGTCATGTCAGGAGAGGACCCGCCCACGGCCATTTTCTCCAGCCAGAACCTGGTCACGTTTGGAGCCATGCGCGCACTGAAGGAGCTCGGAGCCAGCCGGAGCACCGCGCTGGTGGGGTTCGACGACTTCACGCTCGCGGACATGATGGACCCCGGCATCACCGTGATTGCACAGCACCCCGAGAGGATCGGAAAACTGGCAGCGGAGCGGCTGCTTGCCAGGATCGACGGCGATGACCAGCCGGCGCAGACCTACATCGTTCCAACCGAGCTCATCCAGCGGGGTTCCGGGGAGCTCCCGCCCGTCCGTTGAACCGCAACCAACCAGCCAGAACCTAACCGAGGGGAAAGATCCATGACCAAAACGCTGTACGCCGAATTTACCGTCAAACCCGGCAGCGAGGCCCGGGTGGCCGAGATGATGCAGGAACTGACCGAGCATGTCCGCCGGGAGCCGGGCAACCAGCTGTTCCTGCCCTACACCCGGGAAACAAACCCCCGCGAGTACTTCGTCTTCGAGGTCTACCAGGACGACGCCGCGTTCCAGGAACACATCAGCGCCGACTACGGCGCACGGTTCAACGGTGAGCTCTCAGGCCACATCGAGGAGGACGGCTCCGTGCTGACCTGGCTCCAGCCGGTCGCCTGAGGCCCAAGCCCCAGACATAGGCTTGTCCGCGATTCCGCCCCATGAAGGCGGGGAATCGCGGACAAGCCCAGGATTGCTCCGGTGTTTGGGGCCTAGCGGTCCTTCACCGGCTTGGTCTGTCCGCTGAACATCGAAGAATCCAGCGGAGTAACAGTGATCGATTTCAACCGGGCTGTTCCGCCGTCGGCAAAGAGCGCCACCTGACGGGCGCCGGCTTCGGGAAAGACCTGATCGGTGATGGTCCGGAGGCCGCCCTGGGCGAAGACCTCAACGGAGGACCTGTCCACGTAGATCCGCAGCGTCACGTTGCCGTTGGCGTCGGGCGTCACGGGCGCCGAGTCCACCGAGGTGAACAGCGGGTGGAAGGCGGTGTTCCCGGAGTTCCGCCGGTCTACGTAAACCTCCCCTGCTGCCTGGTCGTAGCCGATCACCGTGGACGTGGTGCCGCTCCCCAGGACGGTGATTCCGGCTTTCGCGGCGGTGCCGGGAGCAAATGTCACATCAATTCGTTGTACCTGGCCGGAGGCAGCGGCCGGCAGCGCCGTGGTGCCCGGCACAATGTCCCGTGCCTGCTTTTCGGCGTAGCCCACCCTGGTCCCCAGGGAGTCAACCTGTTTCACCGCCTTCTGGGTCAGCCGCGGGCCGGCTGCCGTCTGGGTCAGTGCCACCTCGCGGGGAAGGGACATGGCGCTGCGCCATGGTGAGGTGGGGATGGTGTTGGCGTAGTCCCAGTTGTTCATCCAGCCGAGCATGATCCGCTTGTCCTGCGGCATGTTGGCGAAGGAGACGGAGGCGTAGTAATCCCGGCCGTAGTCCAGCCAGTCATAGCTCTGCAACCGGGGTGCCGCCGCGGTTGGCGAGGCAATGAATTCGTCAGCCAGGATGTGCCCCCAGCCGAAGCGGTTGTTGTCCACCACCCTGATGCTGGCCTGCCGACCCTTGAATTCAGCAACGTTCCACGAGGCCCAGTCCAGGACTTCACTGTTCGCGCCGGTTGCCGAGCGGACCACATCCCCGTCCACCACGAGGTTCACGGTGGTCTCGTCCGAGCGCGGGACGGCGGCCTGGTCGGTGAGCATCACGTGGTCCAGGGTCAGGTGGCCCCAGCCTCCGGTGGCCTGGTCCACGATCCGCAGCTGGGCGGTCTTTCCGGCAAACTCCGAAACATCCCACCCCTTCCAGTTGAGCTGGCCGGCGTCGTCCCCGGCCAGGCTGCGCACCACGCTGCCATCCACCAGGAGCTGGGCCTGCAGGGTCTGCCCGGTTTCCGCAGCCCTGTGCCCGCCGCCCACCAGCATGCTCATGAAGTTTTTGGACAACGTGAACGACGGCGATGTCAGGGTTCCCTGCCTGTCGTCGCCGGGAGCGCCCCCGGTTTCGAACGTATTGATGCGCTTGGCGCCGATGTAGTAGTCGCCTCCGGCGGTAGCTGGCTGGAATGCGGGCGCCAAATCGTCCGTTCCGGTCCAGCCGGCGTCGGCAAGTGTGGAACCGTCCGCACCTTCGAAGCCGTTGAAAAGCAGCTCGCCGGCCGGTGGTGTGTTGTCGAGCTTGTCCGAGACACGCGGATGCTGGCCGCCGCCCACCAGGAAGTTGAGGTAGTCGCTGGTGACGGTGAACGCCGGGGAGCTCATGGAGCCGAGCGGCCAGTCGCCGTCGTTGAATGAATTGATCAGCCCGGCTCCGGCAAAGCCGGTGACGGTGTTCTGCCCCGGGAGCGTTCCTGCCGCCGGAGCATCGCCGAAGGGGCCGTTCTTCCAGTTGCCCGGCTCGTTGTTGACCGTCCACCCGTTGTAGGTGCCGTCATTGAACCCGGCCAGGGGAGTCCCGGCAGGCAGGGTGTCACTGGGTTTGGTTGTTTCCGAGGTGAAGGTGGTCCCGTCGAAATTGCCCACGAAGTACTGGCCTGCCGATCCGCCTGCCACGCCGCCCGGGTTGATGTTGACCACCATGACCCACTTGACGTTCGCGGGATCGCCGTCCACTGCCAGCGGAAACAGGTCCGGGCATTCCCAGAGCCCGCCGGTTGCGTTGGCTGGCCCGAATTCGCTGAGCAGGGACCAGTCCTTGAGGTTGGCGGACTTGTAGAGGAGCACCTTGTGGTCTGTGGCCTCGACGACGGCCATGACCCAGTAGCCGCCACCGCCGGGAGTTTCGTACCAGAAGACTTTGGGGTCCCGGAAGTTCGCGGAATTGCGGTTGAGGACGGGGTTGGCACCGTACTTGGTCCAGGTCTGGCCATCGTCCAGGCTGTAGGCGAGTGACTGTGCCTGCAGGCCCTTGTAGGGGGAAGCGTCCTTGTAGGCGCTGGTGAAGATTGCCACCAGTGGAGGGTTTTCGGCCGTGCCGAAGCCGGTGGTGTTGTCCTTGTCCACCACCACGCTTCCGGAGAAGATGTCCTGCTGGTCATCGGTGGCGATGGCCAGCGGTTGCTCAGTCCAGTGCGTCAGGTCCGTGGACGTGGCGTGGCCCCAGGACATGTTGCCCCACGTATTGCCGGACGGATTGTGCTGGTAATACAGGTGATAGACACCCTTATGAAAGACCATCCCGTTCGGATCGTTCATCCAGTTCTTCTGGGGTGTGAAGTGGATGCCCGGCCGGTACTGCTCGCCCCCTGCCGTCTCTGTTCCGTTGAGTGCCACGTTGACGGGGTCAACCGGGGTTCTGGGCACGGCCAGTGCCTGGGATGGGCCGGCTCCCGCCAGAGCGGCGGCAAGGCTCAGGCCTGCCAGGGTGAGCGCAGAACACGCCCGGATTGTTGGAGATTTTTTGCTCCGCATATCGTTGGGGTCGCCCTTCATCGCGCGTGCCTACCGTAATAGACAACGTTGTCAGTGTGAGGAACCGTAGGTTATGTCCGCAAGACAAGTCAACGGACCTGAGCGCCCCTGCCGCGTCCCTGCAATAATCGGAACCAGCAGTTGTGCCGGAGTATGCCGGCGCCCGGTGCAACAGGCATCAGTGTAAGTTCGGGCCCATCACACCAGACGAGGCGGACATCCATGAAGGCTCCAGACCACCAGTACACGGAATTTCCCGGAATGCCGGGGGACGCTCCTGGCCAAGGTCCGGTGCCAGGTCCAGCGCCAAGTGAAGCCGCAGGTGAGGCGTCCGTGACAGGTCAGGGAGCGCCAGGTCAATCGTCCCTTGCGGGGGATGATTCCCTTGCAGGCCGCGCTTCCGTTCCAGCTCAGAGCCCTGTTGATAGCCACCTGCTCCAGCGGTTGGCAGATGCACATGGCGTCGGCACTTCGTTCCAGGGGTGGGATGGCCTTCCGCACAGCGTGGCCCCGGAGACCCTGATCAAAGTGCTTGCTGCGCTCGGCGTTCCGGCGCATACGAACGAACTCATTGAGGCTGCCCTGGCCGAGGCGGAACTGGCGCCGTGGCGGCGCATGCTGCCACCCGCCGTCGTGGTCCAGCAGGGGGAAATGGCGCTGGTCCCGGTCCATGTACGCGATGGCGCCACGGCAAAGCTCAGCATCCATCTGGAGGACGCAGCGGGCCCCGGGCAAAAGGCAGAGCCTCCAGTAGTGGAGGCCATCCAGCAGGATGTCTGGATTCAGCCCCAGGACGTGGATGGATTACTGACTGGCCGGGCCACCTTCGCGCTGCCGCAGGATCTGCCCCTGGGCTGGCATACCCTCTCAGCTGAGTCTGAGGGGAACACAGCGGAAGGAACGCTGGTGGTGGTGCCCGCCCGCCTGACCACGGCCACACCCCTTGAGCAGCGCCGCGGCTGGGGCCTGGCAACCCAGCTCTATTCCTTGCGCTCCAAGCGATCCTGGGGAATCGGCGACTTCGCGGATCTGGCCGATCTGGCCACACTGAGCGGGGAGCGCGGGGCCGACTACGTCCTGGTGAATCCGCTCCACGCCGCCGAGCCGGTTCCTCCTGTCCAACCCTCGCCTTATTCGCCCTCCACCAGGCGCTTTTTCAATCCCTTGTATATCCGCGTGGAAGACATTCCTGAACTGGCATATCTCAAGCCGCGGAGGCGTGCCGTTGTGGACAGGCTCCTGGAACAGGTCCAAGGGCTGAACAGGGACGGCGAGCGGCTGGACAGGAACACCGTTTATGCGGCAAAGCTGGAGGCCCTGGAACTCCTCTACCACGCCAGGCGGTCACCCACACGGCAGGCAGCGTTTGACGAATTCTGCCGGATGTCCGGCTCAGGACTTGACGATTTCGCCCTGTGGTCCGCCGTAAGGGAGGACATCGGACCGGAGGATCCCTTCTGGACGGATCCGGCGTTGGCCCTGGGGAAGCCCGAGGCTGAGGGCCTGCGGGAGAAGCTGTCGGACCGGATCGGCTTCCACCGCTGGCTGCAATGGATCTGCGACGAACAGCTGGAGAACGCCCAGCAGGCTGCCCTCCGGGCCGGAATGAGACTGGGGGTGGTCCACGATCTTGCGGTTGGAGTGGACCTGAGCAGCGCAGACGCCTGGACCCTCCGTGGAGTACTGGCGCCGGGAATCAGCGTGGGTGCCCCGCCGGACATGTACAACCAGCTGGGCCAGGACTGGAACCAGCCGCCGTGGCACCCTGGCCGGCTCGCCGAAGCCGGCTATGCGCCCTTCCGCAACATGCTTTCCACTGTTCTACGGCACGCCGGCGGCATCAGGGTGGACCATGTGCTTGGCCTTTTCCGTCTCTGGTGGGTGCCCGCCGGAAACTCCCCGCGGGACGGCGCCTATGTCCGCTATGACCATGAAGCCCTGATCGGCATCCTGGCTCTTGAGGCACAGTGCGCTGGTGCAGTGGTGATTGGCGAGGACCTGGGAACCTTTGAACCCTGGGTCCGTGACTACCTGGCCGCCCGAGGCATCCTGGGCACGTCCATCCTGTGGTTCGAGAACGACGGCGATTCGCCGCTCCCGCCGGAACGGTACCGGAAGCAGGCGCTTGCCAGCGTGAACACCCATGATCTGCCGCCCACGGCGGGATACCTGGCGGGCGACCACGTGGAGCTGCGCAGCCGCCTTGGCCTGCTGGAGCGCTCTGAAGAAGCCGAGCGGACCGAGCACCTGGCCACCCTGGAGAAGATGATGGGCCTGCTGCGGGAGCGCGGGCTGCTTCCTGAGGGCAGTGCGGCCTCCTCCCGCGGTCCAGGTGCCGGAGCAGTCTTGCCGGAAAGCGAGGAGCAAACGGTGGTGGCGCTTCACCGCCTGCTTGCCCAGACGCCGTCGGTCCTGCTGGGTGTTGCCCTGGTTGATGCCATGGGGGAGCGCCGTGTCCAGAACCAGCCGGGGACAACAGAAGCGCTGTACCCGAACTGGCAGGTGCCCCTGGGCGGCCCAGACGGCCGCCCGGTCTTGCTTGACGATCTTCCGAGGAACGCGCGGTTCAATACCCTCCTGGCCGCCGTGCAGGAAGCCTTAGGCTCGTGACGCGCGGCGTTCTGACCGCCTGGTGCCCAGCTCACGAGGGGCCGGTTCCTGGTTCTTGGGGTCAATGAGTTCAGCAAGGTGGCTGGAGGCGCCGTTGGAGTGGCTGTCCAGGATTTGCCGTACCTGCATGTGGCAGCTGAAGCCGTCCGTCAGGATGGGTGTGCCGTCGGCTGCACCGCGGAGGGCAGGGGCGAGTGACTGCTCGGCCACAGCCATGCTGACGTCGTAGTGCTGCGCTTCGAAGCCGAAGTTTCCGGCCACGCCGCAGCATCCCGTGGCTTCCTTGACGGTAGTGATGCCCAGGGCTGCCAGTGCATTGGCCTGCGTTCCAGAACCGAAGACGGCGTACTCATGGCAGTGGGTCTGGACGGTCACCGCAGACGGGACGTTGGCCGGTTGCCAGCCCGCCTTAGCCTGTTCGATGACTGCGGTGGCGAAGCTTTGGATCCGGCGGGAGACCCGGTGGGCAGCTTCCGTGGGAACCAGTTCGGGGAGGTCCTTGCGCAGGGCGGCCGCGCAGCTGGGTTCGATCACAACGATCGGCCTGTCCGTTCCGTCGTCAAGTGCCTCGGCGGTCCGGTTGAGCAGCTTTCGCGCTGTGTCCAGCTGGCCGGTTGAAATCCAGGTCAGGCCACAGCACAGGTCCGCGCTGCATTCCACGGTGCGCTGGGCATCCTCCAGGACCCTCTTTGCTGCGCCGGCCACCGAGGGGCGGAAACCGCGCGTAAAGCTGTCGATGAACAGGACCGTATCGGCCCGGCCCGACTTAGAAGCCTTGGCCTTTGCGGTGCCGCGGACCGTTTCGCCGCCGATCTCCTTCAGCAGCTGCTTGCGGGAGGCGAAGTCCGGCATCCTCCGGTGCGTGGTGATCCCGGAGATGCGGGCAATCAGGGGCCGCAGCGGGGAAGCCAGGGCCGCGTTGACAAGCGGTGCGATCCGGCCGGTGATCTTCAGCCAGGTGGGCAGCCAGCCCAGGGTGTAGTGGGCTATCGGGCGCAGGCGGCCTTCGTAGTAGTGATCGAAGAACTCGGATTTGTACGTGGCCATGTCCACGCCGGCCGGGCAGTCAGTGGAGCAGGCTTTGCAGGACAGGCAGAGGTCCAGTGACTCCCGCACATCCTCCGATTTCCAGCCTTCCTCGGCAGTGAGTGATCCGGTGACCATGTCCTGGAGGACGCGTGCCCGGGCTCGGGTGGAGTTCTTTTCGTCCCGAGTGGCGCGGTAGCTTGGGCACATCACGCCGACGCCGGAAGTGGTCCGGCACCGTCCCACGCCGATGCAGGTCTGGACTGCGTCCGTGAACCCTTCCCGGCCCGTGCCGGCGGCCGGCTCCAGAGCAAAGGACGTCCGGAAACCACGGGCAGGCGTTGCCGCCAGCGCGAGGTTGGACATAACAGGGGCAGGATCGGTGATGATGCCTGGATTCAGGATTCCGTCCCGGTCCCAGACTGCCTTGTATGCTGCGAAGGCTGCCAGTGCTGCCGGGCTGTACATTATGGGAAGAAGCGCGGACCGTGCCCGGCCGTCGCCGTGCTCGCCAGAGAGGGATCCGCCGTGGCGGGTGACCAGATCGGCGGCCGCGCGCAGGAAGTTGTCCATCACAGCCCTCCCGGATTCAGTCCGGGGGTCGAAAGTGATCCTGACGTGGGTGCAGCCGGCACCGAAGTGCCCGTACATCACGCCCCGTAGCTGATGCTCAGCCAGCAGGCTGGTGAAGTCGGCCAGGTAGGCGGCCAGGTTTTCGGGTGCCACCGCGGCGTCTTCCCAGCCTGCCCACGACTGGACACCGCCGGCCAGGCGGGAGGAAAGCCCTGCCCCGTCTTCCCGCACACGCCAGAGGTTGGCCCTTTCCACAGGATCAGACACCACCACGCCGTCCACCACGTTGCCCCGCTGCTTCAGGGTTTTCAGGAGGTCATCCGCCTTCGCCCGCACCTCGGCAGGATTGCTGCCGTCCAGGTCGACGTAGAGATAGGCGGTGCCGGCAGGCAACGCCCCCACAGCCCCGGGTCCACGCCGATCCAACACGGTCTGGACAATGGCGTCGTCGATCCCTTCGACGGCGGCAGGGTTAAAGCGGAGGATCTCCGGCACATCCGTCGCCGCGGCAACAACGTCGTTGTATCCCAGGCAAACGAGCAGTGCTGCAGCAGGAACGTCAACGAGCTTCACGGTGGCGGACACGATGACGGCGCAGGTTCCCTCGCTTCCGGCGAGGGCTTTGGCGGCATTGAAGCCGTTCTCCGGCAGCAGGTTGGCCAGCTGATAGCCAGAGACCTGGCGGGCAATGCGCCCGAACTCTGTGCGCAGGAGACCCAGATTGGAATCGGCCAGCTTCTTCAGGCCGGCATCGATCCGAGCGGCCTCTTCGACAGCTGCCGCGTCCGTCGGGTCAGCTGCCGTTACCCCTCCCGGCCCGGCGGTCACGTGGTGGCCTGATGCTGTGATCAATTCAAGGGAAACAACGTGGTCAACAGTCCGGCCGTACCTGACCGAGTGATTGCCGCAGGCATCGTTGCCGATGGCTCCCGCCACAGTAACCCGCCCCATGCTGGAGGGATCCGGAGCGAACGTCAGAGCGCCGTCGGTGGCGGCCAGGATCTCTTTTTGCAGGGTTGTCAGAATAATGCCTGGCTCAACCTTGACTGTCTTTGCGCCGGCATCCAGCTCGAGGAGCCGGTTCATATAGCGGGAGAAATCGATGACCACGCCGGTGCCGATTGCGTTCCCGGCCATGCTGGTTCCGCCGCCGCGGCTGGTGAGGGGAACGCCGTGCCGCCGGCAGGCGCGGATGACAGCGGCAACGTCCTGGCTGGTGCGGGGGAAGGCGACGGCTTGGGGACGCACCCTGTAGTTGGACGCGTCGTAAGAGTACTCCGACAGCCTGCGGCTGCTGGCGTCCACCTCCACGCCATCCTGCTCCAGATCCCGCACGACACTGTCTGCTCCGGCTCGGTTCATCGGGTCCATCTTTCGACTCAGGCGAGGCAGTCCAGGCGGCTTTGAGCCCGTCCGCATTGTGCTTGCTGTCCGACCAGTGTAGGAGTTAACAAGAAACTGAGAACGGCGATTTTCGCAAGGCATTGTTTCCCTATTTGAAAGAAGAAGGATCCCGTGGACCTGTCAACTGTGGATGATCTCGAATTCTTCGAAGAGATCTCACGATCAAAAAGCCTGACGGAGGCGGCCAGGAGTTGGGGAAAGTCCCTGCCTTCCGTCAGCAAAAGGCTGACCCAGCTTGAATCGAGGCTCGGCGCCCAGCTTGTCAGACGGAGTACGCGCAAACTCACGCTCACTCCGGAAGGGGAACAATATGCTGCGGGGGCACTGTCCATCCTTCAGCAGAAAATGGACCTTGAGGAAGGCATCTCGCAGAAATACGGTGAGCTTCGGGGGCGGATCGCCGTGCATACAACGGTTGGCCTGGGCCGGATCCATATCGCCCCGCTGCTGGGCGAGTTTGTTCGGGATCATCCTGGCGTCTCGGTTGACCTTCAGCTGTCCGCGCTTCCGCTGAACATTGCGGGCAGCAGCTTTGACCTGGGGATCCGGGTGGGGAGCCTGGAAGACTCCCAGCTCAAGTTCACGCGGCTTGCGGAAAGCCGGCGGGTGGTCTGCGCGTCCCCGCAGTACCTGGAGCGGATGGGTGCGCCCACCACAACAGCCGAGCTTGAACGGCACAACTGCATCATCCTGCGCCAGGACAACAGCGACTATGCCCTGTGGCGGTTTGGGGAGCAGGGCCGGGAACGGAACGTCCGGGTGAACGGCAATATGGTCAGCGATGACGGGGAAGTGGTGGCCGGGTGGTGCCTGCAGGGCCTGGGACTGATGATGCGCTCCACGTGGCATGTGAACCCCATGCTGCGGCAAGGGCTGCTGAGGCAGGTCCTTGAGGATGTTCCAACCCCGGCCGCGGACATTCACGCTGTTTACCCGGATGCGGTGCATACCCCACGGCGCGTGACCGCAGCCATCGATTACCTGCGGCGCGGTCTCGCGGAGCGGCTGGCGTAGTGGCTTAGGGAAAGCTCAGGGAGATAAAGCCCAGCCAGGCAAACAGGAGGGGAAACGTTGCTCCCCTCCTGTCCGAGGAGGGAATTAGCCGGCGGTGATGACGTGCGTGGCGTGGTCATAGCGGAAAGTGACCGGGCCGCCGTCGTGCTTGTAGGCAATATTGGCGCCGTTCGGCACCCCGTTTGCTCCATAATTCACGTTCCAGGAACGGTCCAGAGCGGCCTTGAACTCGTAGGTGCCGGCTGGAAGGCCTGCCACCTGCAACTTCCACACCAGGTCAGCCGGATCCAGCATCAGCTGCGCCTGGTCACATTCGGGCAGCCAGTCGTCCACGCAGCCCAGTTCCGATCCCAGGCTTCCGGCCACCGACACAGCCTGCGGCTGCTGGGAGGCGTAGACGGCACTCAGCAGGTGGGTGGAGTTGTCGTAGCGGAAGGTGACAGATCCGCCGGGGTGATCCAGCACAATGTTGGAGCCGTTGAAGACTCCGTCGGCCCCGTAGTTTTCGTCCCACCCGCCGTTCAGCGCCGCCTTGTACTCGTATCGGCCAGGCGGCAGGTCAACCGTGAGCCGCCAGATCTTGTCCACCGGTTCCAGGCTCATCATCGCCTGTGCGCAGGCAGGGCTCCACTCTCCACAACCCATGGGAATGTTGAGCGAACCCGCCACAGTGACCGAATCCGGCTGGGGAGCCTCACCCACAGTCACCGTCCGTGGTTCGCTGACCACGCTGAAGCCGGTACCGCTCATGGCAGCCCGGTACCGCACCTCGGTTCCGTCCGCCAGGTCCAGGCCGGACAGGTCATCCACAACGGAGTACACGGGGGAGGAATCGTCTGAACCCACCGCTGTCCATTCGCCGGAGGCAACGCTCCGCTCAAATGACACCACATGGCTTGCCTTCTCAGGGTCGGCGACGGCGCTGAGCTCCACGTTGCCGTTCACACTGCTGCCCTCTGTGGGTTTCTGGATGGTCAGGACCGGTGCCGGAACGGTTGCACTGCGGGTCTGGCTGCTGGCGGTATGGCCGCCGTTGTCCAGCACCGTGGCCCTGTATTCCAGCCCTGTCCCGGTATCCATCGCCGCAACATCATGGAACACCTGGTAGGGCGCGGTGTCATCGGTGCCGATCGGAACCCAGCCCCCACCTGCCGTCCTTGCCTCGAAGGTGACCTCGTAGAACGACGTACCGCCGACGTCGGCCGTCACCTTAACGCGGCCGTTGTCACCGGGCGCCGCGGCAGGTTCCTGAAGTTCGACGGCGGGGGCCGCCTGGGAGTGGGGGATGCGGCCCGACGATTGGTACACCACAGCCGAAAGCGGCGGAACCGTCACGCTGAGTTTGCCATCGCCGGCCGTCTTCACTTCATGGGCGGCACCTGTGTCCCCATAGATCTTTTTGTAAGTGCGTTTGTCGATATAGGTGGGAACCTCGGCGGACTGCGGCTCTTCACTGTTGTTCAGGGCCACCACATACTCGCGCTGATCCTCAGAGTCCGTGCGGGAGAAGGCGTAAATGCCCGGACCTTCGGAAGCGTACCGGTGCTGGTGGGCGCCGTCGCGCAGGGCCGGGTGTTCCCTGGTCAGCGATGCAAGCTCGCTGATCTTGGAGTACAGCGGGTGCCCAGGATTGAAGTTGTCCGTGGCGTGGGTGGCATCAGTGCCCAGCAGGTCGTCGTCGAGGTACTCCGGCACCTGGCTGGCGAACAGCGTCTGGCGGGCGTCCTGGTCGCCGCCGGGCCCGGTGAAGCCCTGCTCGTCGCCGTAGTAGATTACCGGGTTGCCGCGCGAGAGGTACATGAGTTCGTGGGCAAGTTCGTCGCGTGCCACCTGCTCGGCATCCGTTGAGCCGGGGTTATCCGCAGCGATGAAACTGCCGATCCGGCCCATGTCGTGGTTTCCCAGGAAAGTGGGCAGTTGGTAGACGTTGGAATCGGCGTCCGTGTACCAGTCGTCGCCGGCAAAGAAGGATTCAAGGGCACTGGTGTCCTGGCTCTTGGAGGCAAAGTTTCGGGCTGCGTCCTGGAACGGGAAATCCAGGACTGCCTGCATCTGGTTGCGGGTAGTGAACTGGGACGTAAAGCTCTTGGTGGTGTCAAAAACCTCACCGAACATAAAGAACTCGTCCTTGCCCTGTTCCTTGGCGAAGCTGAGGACCTCGGGGCCGAACTCCTGCCAGAACTCGTCGTTGACGTGCTTCATGGTGTCGATCCGGAAGCCGTCCACACCGAAGTCCGCGATCCATGCCTTGTAGATCTCCTTCATCCCGTCCACCACTTTGGGGTGCTCGGTGAAGAGGTCATCCAGGCCGAAGAAGTCGCCGTAGTAGGCATCCTCGCCCACAAAAGTGGTGTCGCCGCGGTTGTGGTAAAGCGTGGGATCGTTCAGCCAGGCGGGGACCTTCAGGTTCTCCTCGCCCTTGTCCAGCACGGGAACGTAGGGAAAGGAGGTGGCTGGACTAAGCGCCGGGAAGCTTGCGGAACCGGCGAAGTCACGGTCATCAAACTCGTTACCGTCTGCGGTCCTGTACGGCTCGGAGTCCTTGGAAACGTACGTCTTCCGGGCGCCTTCCTCATAGCCGATCACGTCCGCGGTGTGGTTGGTAATGATGTCAAAGTAGACCTTCATGCCGCGGGCGTGGGCCTCGTCAATGAGGGCCTTGAGCTCGTCATTCGTTCCCAGATGGGGATCGATCTGAGTGAAGTCCGTGATCCAGTAGCCGTGGTAACCCGCTGACTTGTCCTCCGGCTGGACCGCCTTGTTCTTGAAACTCGGCGTCAGCCAGATGGAGGTGGTGCCCAGGCCCTGGATGTAGTCGATCTTGTCCAGCAGGCCGGCCAGGTCTCCGCCGTTGTAGAAGCCCTTTCCGGTGGGATCGAACCCGGACACCATCGGATCGCTGCCCAGGCCGCCGTCGTCATTGGCAGCGTTGCCGTTGCTGAAGCGGTCTGCCATCACAAAATAGAAATTCTCGTCAGTCACGGGCGCCCTCAGTGAATGAAGGGCTGACGACGAATCGGGATTTTTGGGTTCAGGTACGGCCTGGGCAGGGAGTACTGCAGTGGAGACGGCGACCGCGGCAGTGAGCAATGCTGCGGCCGGGCCCCGTAGCGCCTGTCGGGTGGTTGGTTTGAGGGCTGCCGGCTTGCGGCTTCGGTGCGACGGTATGAGGCGTTGGGTGGAGCCTCCGGGGGTGCGGGCATTCACGTCAGGAGAGACCTTCCTGGTAGCGGCGTTGCTGAACAGGTGCACGTTCTTGCTTGGGTGCGGTGAGGGGCTGGTCCAGCAGGAGGTTGGTCGCCAGCTGTGAACCAAGTCACAACTGTAAGCGCTTGCACCGAATATTTCCAGTGTTTTGCGAAATGCCTTCGAGTACTAGTTGGCGGGCACCAAAGCAGTGGGCGAGGGGGTCTGCAACCTGTGCACAACGGGCCCGGGCAAGCCTGTTGACGCGTCCAAAGCGAAGGTGGCAACCTCGTCTGAACGCTCATGAGCCACGTGCAGCCAGGGGCCCCTGACCAGGTGATGCCGGGGCCAGTCCCCGCCGCTGGTGAAGTCGGCCAGGGGCGCAACCTCTGCGCCGTCGGCACCCACCAGGAGAACACTGATCAGGTTGGAGCCGCGCACACCGACATACGCGTGGTCCCCGCTCTGGCTGAGGCAGATCTCCGCGGCCGAATCGCCGGGAAGGCTACCGCCGGAGGTCGCCGGACCGCGGTTGATCAGCTCAAAGGTCCCGGCATCCGCCCTGAGCACGAAAACCTCGATGGAATACTCTGAGACCACAAAAACGCTCCCGCTGGTGTGCTGCACCAGGTGGCGTGGGCCGCTGCCGTAAGGGAGTGCAACCTCGTGGTCCGCAATCAGCCCGGTGCCGGGCTCAAACCGCCAGATGCGGAGTGTGTCGTGTCCGAGGTCCGTTGTCATGACGCGCCCGTCGGCGAGCATAAGACTTGCGTGGGCCCGGCTTTGCCGGGGCTCGCCCGGCGTCTGGCTTCCGTGCGGGTCAACCGATGCTGGCGCAGCAGACCGCCCGGTGATCCCGCCGTCGCGATCCAGTTCATAGAGCAGGACCTGGCCGTCCCCCCAACAGGTGACGGTGACGAAGCGCGCCAGCGGATCCACGGCAACGTGGCACGCGGCCTCCCCGGCCGGTTGGGGTTCGCCGAACTGTTCCAGGCCGAACTCCCCGGACCGGCGGTAAGCCTGGACCGTTCCGGCCTGCTCGGCGACGGCGTAGACCACGGGAAGGGTGGGGTGAACCGCAAGGAACGACGGCGAATCGGCCTTGGTTGCCGTACCCAGCCATTCGAGCGTCCCGTCGTTGCTGGCGGATATAGCACCAATCCCCTCTGCCCGGCCGCCGCCGTCCTGGGTATAAGTGCCGGTCCAGATCAGTGAGTGCCGCGCAGGAGAAGTCATGGCTTCTATCCTGCCAAGAGATTGCCTTCCTGGGGCTGCATTTCGGCTTCAGTTAGCATGGAGTTTCCAGCCATGGCAGAAGGAGGTGAGTCCCATTACCGCTGTATCAGTTTCGGGTACTCCCTCACGTTGCCGTCCAGGCCGCCAGGCCTAGATGCCAGGAGTGCCCATAGGCTCACCGAAAGGCGTTCCCGTGTCAGCACCTAAACAGGACTACTCTCCGATCCCCTCCCGCCAGCACCATTTCTCCGGGACCCTGGCTGCAGAAAATACCGCACGGCTTCGTGCTGCGGGCTGCGTATTCGCCGAGGAGGAGGCGCAACTTCTTCTCGACGCTTTTACGAACCCTGATGATCTCGCTCATGCTGTTGAGCGGCGGATTGCCGGGTATCCGGTGGAGCACATTCTTGGTTGGGCCCAGTTTTGTGGGGCCCGAATAGCCGTGGATCCAGGAGTGTTCGTTCCCCGCCGCCGTACCGAGCTGCTGGTTCATCTCGCTGCGGAACTGCTGGAGGGATCTGGGCTAGGGTCCAGGGGTGGAGCCATGGGAGTCAGCCGGCAAGGATCCAGGCGAGGAAGCCGGGCCGGCCTCGGCCTGCACTTGTCTGCGCATGATGAAGCAGTCGTCCTGGTTGATCTCTGCTGCGGTTCCGGCGCGGTGGGCGCGGCGCTTGCAAGTCGGGTAGGCGGGCTTGAGCTTCATGCCGCGGACATCGATTCGGCAGCAGTGAAGTGCGCCGCCCGTAACGTGGGGCTTCTGGGCGGGCAGGTTCACCATGGCGACCTGTACGAGGCCCTTCCACCGGCGCTCAAGGGAAACGTGACACTTCTGGCGGTGAATGCTCCATATGTTCCAACGGATGCCATCGCCACGATGCCGCCCGAAGCCCGGGAGCACGAGCCGCTCATCTCCCTCGACGGCGGTACTGACGGCCTGGACGTCCATCGCCGGGTGGCGGCTGGTGCCCGGGAATGGCTGGGTTCTGGCGGGCATATCCTCATCGAAACAAGTAGGAGGCAGGCCCTTGAGACTGCCGGCGTCCTTGCAGCGGCAGGACTGGAGACAAGGACTATCCACTCCGATGAGCTGGATGGCACAGTTGTGATCGGCACTGCTGCGATGGGCACGGCAGCATCTGGCGACGGCACTGCAGATACATTCGAATAGACACGCCAATAAAAAGCGGCTGGTAAAGCCGCAAGTGTTCAGTATGGGGGAGGGGTCCGACAGGAACGGGTTGTGCCCAATGGGGGACAGCTTTGAGCTGCGCAGACGGCTCCACCTGACCGCCAGCGGGAATAACCCGTTCCTCAAGCCCTGGGCTCCGCTGCGCTGCATCCAGGAAGCGGTCCTGCGGCTCCGGTGTTCCCGTCGCAGAGCTCCTGAAACCCTGGCCCTGTTTGTCTAAGGCGATGCTCCTATAGGCGTCAAATTTGTGCGCCGGAGTAGACATGACCCAAGAGTGGCTCCCCTAAACGAGTGCGTAACACCGTCAGCGAGATTAGGTCAACTGCAGTGGCCCGAAGGCCTGGCTCGCTGCAGGGCGGTAATCATCGCGGCCGTGCCAAGCCCACGATATTTCGCCCGGAGCTTGTCCGGCGCAGAAACGAGAAGACCCTTGAGTCGGTAAGACAGTGCAGCAAGGCACCTCAGTTTCCTGGTGGCACTGCAGACAGTGGGCGTGGGGCTGGTGGTGGCCATGCTGTTCATCCCCGGAGACACGGCATGAGCTGGCTCGAACATCCAGCGGATGAACCGGACGTTTCCACATCCATTGGCATCGCACAGCCATCGCTGATGTTAAATCGTGTCCAATAAGACTCGGCGCCGCCGCGGAGGACGGCGCCGAGCTCACCTTGTCGCTGCCCAGATAACCTAGGCCAGCCCCAGTTGCTCCTGCTGCGTCGCGAGGTCGTAGTAGCGGCGTTCCTCGACGATCTTCCCTGCTTCATCGAAGCGGCTGAAGAAGGCCATGGGGAACTCCAGCCGTCGACCCGTAGCCGGGATCTCCTCTCCACTGGGCAGTGGGAGCGGTCCGGTATTCGTGCCGGAGATTGTGCCCTCGCCGGCAGCCATACGACCCTCTACCAGAATGCTGGTTATCGAGAACTGGAGATCCGGAAATGCTTTAGTGAACACCCCCGCGTCCTGCTCGATTGCCGCCAGGCCACGTAGCGGTTCTGGGTACTGGGGATCTACCACGACGGCGTTGTCCGCATAGAAGCTGGCAAAAGCGTGGACATCATGGGCGTTCATCGCCTGACTCGACGCCTCGAGTGCCTGCCTGATGTCCAGGGGTCTGGCCTGAGCAGGGCCGCCTGCGCCGTAGCTCTGAGTGGTCATGGCTTGTTTCCTTTCACTTTTGGTCTCTCCGGCGGGATGCCATACTGACTGTCCCTTCCTAAGAGGCAAGAACTTCAATGACCGTGGATGTTTCCGGCCTTGCATACGGCTGGAGGTTCGACTCCAACCGGCGTCTGTCCCGTCCGGGGGCATCAGAAAGTGCGCAGTATGGGCGCGCCGCCGGAGTTGGTGGTGGCGAACGGGATGAAACTTGCGGATGGGGGGCAATGAAAATCGGAACCGATTGGCGGATGAACACGCGCGTGCTTCTTTGGTTGCGGGACGATGTTCTGTGCCAGTCCAGCCCATGGCATGGTGTGCGGGGCAGCCAGAAAAGTTGCAAAGCCTTTCGGGGCTTTCCGTGAGCCGGCTGCATCCAAGGCAGCAAGCCCATTTTAGGATGTGTGCAGATCCTTGGATAGGCCTCCGGGGCCTTCGTCGCTGCTTCCATAGCAAAGGCTGAACTGTTGGCTGGCGTGACGCTCCTCCTGCAGTAAGCCACGTGACGACTTTGAACGACAACTGCTGCGTATTGCAATTGCTGGGCATAGGCTTCCCCTCTGCACAAAGGGTCACTTCTGTTCGATATTCCTGTTCCCAAAAGAATGTTGGAGTACAGCTGGCTCGAACATCCAGCAAAAACGACCACGGGCACTGCAGTCCTCTAGCGACGGCCGATATCTCGACCAAGTGCATTTCACTGTTTCATCGGTCCCGCGGCAGCTTTCAGTCACGTCAGCCAGTCCGTGGAAGCGTCCGGTGGCCAGGGAAGCCGAATCATTTCATCCTGAACCGCCCTACGGGCAGGTGCTACCTAGGGCATGGAGGCCTTCAGCGCGGGGCGAGGGCAGGTTTATTTCTGTGGTGGTGGGGGTGGTTTGAAGTAGTTGTTTTGTTGGGGTTTTTGGTGGGGGTCGATGTGGGGTGGGGGTGTGTACCAGGGGGTGCCGTGGTGGGTGTGGATGGTCCATTGTTCTTTGTGGATGAGGTGGTGGTGGTGTGGGCAGAGGAGCGCGCCGTTGTTGGTGGTGGTGGGGCCGCCGTGTGACCAGTAGGTGATGTGGTGGGCTTCGCACCAGGGGGCGGGGATGGTGCAGTTGGGGAAGGTGCAGCCTTGGTCGCGGGCGGTAAGGGCGAGGCGTTGGGCGGTGGTGAAGAGGCGGGTTTTGCGGCCGAGGTCCAGGATTTCGCTGTTGGTGCCCAGGAGGGCGGGGATGATGTCGGCGTCGCAGGCGATTTTGCGCAGGGTGGTGGCGGCGACGGGTCCGGTGAAGGTGAAGTTCCCGGTCCCTGACTCTGCGCCGGTCCCCGTGCCTGGGCCCGTGCCTGTGGTGCGGTGGGTTGGGGGAGGTGGGGGAGGAGGTCCTGGTAGTTGATGGTGGCGAGGATTTGGGGTCTGTTGCCACCGGTGGTGGGCAGGGTGTTGGTGGTGAGGGCGGCTTTGATGGCGGTGATGATGCCGTCGAGTTGTTTTTGGGAGCGGGTGCGCCGGTCCAGGTCCACGTCCGCGTCCTGCCAGACCTGGAGAAGTCCGCCCGCGCCGTCACTCGTGCCAGTACCGGTTTCGGTGCTGGTGGGTGGGGTGGTGCTGCGGGGGTTGGTGGCAGTGTTCATGACGGTGAGGAAGTGTTCGTATTGGTCGGTGGTGGCGAAGATTTCGATGCGGTGGAGGCCGTGGCGGGGTTTGCGGATGAAGGCGCCTTGGGTGTGGCGGAGTGCTTCTTCGCTGGGTTCGGTGCCGTCGGCGTCGATGGTGTCTGACCAGCGGCGGGCGACGCGGGTGAGGAAGTCGGGGTCTGCGGTGGCTGCGGTGCCGGTGAGGTGCTGTTCGATCCGGGTGAGGGTGTCGGGGGTGGTGTGGTGCCGGAGCCGGTCCAGGGTGGTGGCGATGATGGTCCCGGCCCGGGAGGACACCACCGGGCTGCCCACGGTACCGGTGACAGCCAGTCCCGCCTCGGTGTCGGTTTGTTCTGTGTCGGCTTCTTCGGTGCCGGTTGCTGGTGCCAGTGCTGTGGCGAGGTGTTCCCGGGGTGGGGGTGTGGGGTCTCCGGTGAGGGTAGTGGCGGGAAGGGTGTCGTGGGCGAGGTGGAGCCGGCGGCGGGCCTCGCTGATGCCGATCCTGAGTCTGAGGCGCAGGAACTCGGCGGTGTTCCGGCATCCGTCATCGGCCGGGGACCGCGGCACTGACATTTCCGGTTTTGTGCTTGTGGGGCTGGTGGCGGGCCAGGCGGCGTCGGTCTCGGGGAGGGTTTCGGTTCCGCTGTCCCGGCCGGTGACCCAGCCGGTGGTGCCGGTGCTGGCTGATGCTGTGCTGGCGCTGGTGCGGCGGGTTCTGGTGTTGGCTTCGATGATGGCCTGGGTCCGCGTGCGGTCCACGGCGCCGGCGGAGAGGATTTGCAGGTAGTCCACGGTCCGAGAGAACTCTTCGACCAGGCCGGCGAAGTTTGAAGCCTCCACGTAGCCTGCCAGCGCCAGAGTTTCCGGAGCGGCAGCGGCGGCCCGGTTCAGAAGCGAAACAAGGCCGGCCAGCCCCATGGTCTCAGTTACGCCTGCGGCCTCAGCGGGCCCGGCCGCCCTGGCGCACGTGTCAGTCTCAGCCGTCCAGACTGGGTTGGCCGGGACGGCACGAAGGTGGGACAGCCCGCGCTCCCAGCCGCCGCCGTCGGACGCTTTAGTTGAATTTGAAAGGGCTGCTGCCGGGGTGCCTGCGGGTGTCAGGAGGGCAGCCCCGCCCTGCTCTGCAAGCTGTTCCCCGATGGCTTCCATAGGTCCACTCTGCCAAGGGGGTATGACATTAACAGGGTCACCGGATTTAGCGCCGTGATCCTGGAGGGAGCGGGCCCGATGGGCATCGCGGGACGCCCGGGAAAGCGTGGCTACGGTGGCGCCGTGCCCCCAAGCTGTTCCCCGATGGCTTCCATAGGTCCACTCTGCCAAGGGAGTGTGACATTTAACGGATCAGCAGATTTAGCGCAGCCAGAGTAGAACCAGTCAGCTCGGAATGGACATAACGGACGACATGACCGAGGACAGGAGCGCCGACATTTTGATGGTGGACACCACGGAGCTGAGAACGAAAACGCCAATGGTCACCCAGACGGGCAGCAGGCCGCGTCCGGGCGCAACCTTATGGACGATCACCGAGCGCCCAATGACATATACCGCGCTGTTGAGGAAACTCCATGCCCAGTGGAAGGGCCTGACCACCCCGTCCCGCTTGAGCCGTTCGCTGTCAAAGTACGCCAACAGCACAGAAGCGGCGTAGGTGAGGAAACCCGAAAAGACGAGAAGGAAATAGACGGGTGTGAAAACGGACAGCGGGTCGACAGCGGGCGTGTCCTGGCTTCCAATGCTGATGAAGCGCACTTCCGGGTTCCACAGCAGCAAAAGTATGACCGGCAGCAGTGGCAGCAGCGTAATGATCCAGATCAGGGGATTGTAGACGGGCGTTTCGCTGCTGATATGGGGGCGTTCGGGAATGTAGGGGGTAACCGGGTAAGGGGCACCGCCGGGTCCGGGTACTTGTGCAGCGGGTACATACGGTGTGCTGTATTGGCTTGTCCAGTTTGTGCCGTCCCACCACCTGAGCCGTCCGGTACCTGCGGGGTCGGGGTACCAGCCGGGAGGAACTGACGCGCCGGTATTGGAATTGCTCATCTGTATGCCCTCATTGTGTGCCGCCGCATATACCGCTGGCCGCCGCCACCCCAAAGGGTAGCGGCGGCCAGCACGGTTATTAAGTTACAGCAGACCGGTCAGCCCGGAGCCGCTAATTCAGTCCCGCTTGGGATCTACGTTCGTGGCCGCGCCGGCGGGGGTTGCGCCGCCTTCGTCCGACCAGTCCTGGCCCTGGCTGGCATTTCGTGCGGGGTCGGATTCAACATCCGACGTCCCCAGGTTGACCGTCTCCGGGTGCGTGCTGTGCGACGGAACGTGGTCGCCAACAGCTCCTGGCCCAAGGTCCGCGGCGGATGTTGCCATGCCCGCTCCGGTCCCAGCGGAGGCTGGGACCGTCATGCCGTCGTCGGAAGCCTTGGTCTGGCTGCTCTTGCCGGTGCCGTCGCCAGAGGCAGATTCATGGTGCATGGCGGACCCGATCACGGTGCCGGCCCGACGAGCGGCCTCGCCCAATTGGTCCGCTACTTCGGGTGCCTTTTCCTTGATGGCTTCGGTGGCCGCGGTGACCTTGTCCTGGACAGGCTTGCTGTCCCAGATGCCGGCTGCCTTGGCCTTGAGCTTGTCGTACGCTGCCCGGCCGGACCGGGATCCCAGGACGTAGCCTGCTGCGATGCCAACACCCAAAAGAAGTTTATTTTTCATGATGAACTCCTGCTCCGTGAGAAGGTTTCAAGCCCGGCCGCTTGGCCGGGAGATGAGGAAACCGGCCCAAGGAAGATGTCCCCGGGCCGGTTTCCTGGCCGCGCGCCGCAGTTAGCTGCGGACGCTCCGCTTGGTGATCATGCCGTAAACGAGCAGCACGATGATGGCGCCGCCGATCGCGAGCAGCCAGGTCTGCAGCGAGAAGAACTCCTGGAGCCCTTCGCCGAAGATCAGTCCGCCGATCCAGCCGCCGAGGAATGCTCCCACAACGCCCAGGAGCAAGGTGATGAAAATGCCGCCACCCTGCTTGCCCGGGAGGATCGCCTTAGCGATCGCGCCAGCAATGAGGCCCAGAATCAGAAATGCAAAAAAACCCATTTTGTCGTTTCCTTTTCTTCAATAAAGGAGGCACCCGGTATGCCGGGTACGCTTCGTCCTTCTGCCTCAATAGTAATCATGCTTACTATCTAATTGCCAACCCCACACGCTGCCGGCGGACCCGTAAAAGCCCATTTCAGTGACCGCTGACGTCTGAATCAATGCCGGCGTCCGGACCCTCGTCCAGGATGGAGATTTCCGCTAGATCCTGCGGATCCAGGGCGAAATCGAACACGTCCAGGTTCTCCTTCATCCGCTCCGGATCACCGGTCTTCGGAACAGTGACAAGTCCGTTCTGGATATGCCAGCGCAACACAAGCTGTCCGGGCGTTTTGCCGTACTTTTCGCCCAGCTGGACAAGTACCGGAGCATCCAGCAGGCTGGCCCCCGAACCGCCCAGGGGGCTGTAGGACTCGGTGACGATGCCGTGTTTTGCGTGGAATTCCCGCTCGGCCGTCCGGGTGATCGCAGGGCTGAGCTGGACCTGGTTCACCGCCGGCACCACCTCGCACTCGGCCATAAGCCGCTCAAGGTGGGCCGGCTTGAAGTTGGACACCCCGATGGACCGTACTTTTCCCTCCAGCTGGAGCCGCTCGAATGTCTTCCAGGTGGAGATGAACTCGTTCCGCTGAGGCAGCGGCCAGTGAATCAGCAGCAGGTCCACATAGTCCAGCTTCATCCGCCGCAGCGAACCCTCCAGCCCTTCGATGGCACGGTCCTGCCCCTGGAACTGGCCATCCAGCTTGGTGGTGACGAACATTTCGCTGCGGTCCACGCCGCTGGCGCGGATTCCGTTTCCCACCCCCTCCTCGTTACCGTATTTCACGGCGGTATCAATATGCCGGTACCCGGCTTCCACTGCATGTACGACGGCGGTAGCCACCTGATCGTCGTCCAGCGGCCAGGTGCCGAGGCCGATCTGCGGGATGCTGTGGCCATCATTGAGCTTGATGAGGGGTGCAAGTGTCATCTCAACAGTCTCTCCCGGATCGGCCCGTCCTAGCCCTTGAACGCCCGCAGAATATTTCCGGCGTTGTAGCCCAGGACGCTGCGGGCGGCTTCGGAAACGTTGTCAGGGTTCTTCTGCTGGCCAAGGAAGTCGACAAACCGCTGGATGGCCTGGCCGGCTTTGGCGCTGTCGCCGTCGGCAACGGCCTTCTGCGCCTGCTCCACACTGGCATTGAGCTGGCTGGCCACCGGCCCGGAAACATCGCCGGAGTCCGTCAGGTCTTCCAGGACATACTGCAGGGCCTTGACGCTGCCCGGGAGCCAGGCGGCCCGCAGCGGGACGTTGCCGAAGTCCATGTCGGATGCGAAGTAGAAGTCCGTGTAGGAGGGCTGGTTGTAGGTGGTGTTCTGCCGGGCGACTTCGGCACGGTACTGCGGATCGTGCATCAGCGTGTACAGCTTGTGGTTGGTTACCTCGGTGCTCAGGTAGAGGCGCAGGGCGGAGCTGTCGGCGGTCCTGACCAGCATCTCTTCACGCCAGTCACCCACCACGTCCGCCACCAGGCTGGGTGTGCCTTTGGTGCCGTTGTTGGTGCGGGTACCGTCGGCGGTCAGCAGGCGGCCGCGCTTCCAGTCGTCAATGGTGGGTGTCTGGTCCCCGGAGCCGTTGATGATCTGGGTGGTCATGTCCGCGGCCCATTTGATGCTCATGTTGGTGCCGGGAGTGCTGGCGGACAGGGGGCGGCCGTCTGCCGTCTGCATCCCCATGGCCCAGACCTCGATTCCGGGAATGGCGGGATCAACATCGCCGATCATGCCGCGGCCGGTGTCCTTCCCGGAATAGGCGCCGAACAGGACTTTCCCGTTGCTGGCGTCGCGCATTGCATAACCGTACGGCGCGTGTATTCCGCCCTCATGGACGGTGAAGATCTCCTTGCCCGGACGCGCCGGGTCGATGTCCGTCACATGCATCGCATCGCCGTGGCCCAACCGCGCCTCTGAGCCAGGGGTGGCGCTGCCGGCAGGCATGGTGTCGAAGGAGCTGTACAGCAGCGATCCATCGTCGTCGATCGTGGCTGCGCCGTAGACGATTTCCTGCTTGCCGTCACCGTCAACGTCAGAGGCGCTAAGGGAGTGGAAGCCCTGGGTGGTGAGCCTGCCGAACACCGGATCCGAGCCGTCGCGGCCATGCGGGGAGTCGTTGAAGGGGTTGGTCATGGGTGCCCAGCCGGAGTCCACATTCCACACCGGGGAGAGGGTGGTGCCGTCCCAGGTGTAGCTGGCCAGGGTGGTCCGCGTGTAGTAGCCGCGGGCGAACACCGCTGCGGGTTTCTGGCCGTCCAAATAGGCCACGCCGGCCAGGAAGCGGTCCACGCGGTTTCCCGGTTCGATCCGGGCCATGGCATAGTCGCCCCACATCAGGCCGTCGTCGTGCCGGCCAGGCGTGTACTCCACAGTTTTCAGTTCCTTGCCCGTCGCACCTTCAAAGACGGTCAGGTATTCCGGGCCGGAGACAATAAATCCTTCGAAAGCCCGCAGGTTGTTCCGTGTGCTGCGGGACGGGGCGTAGACGTCCATGAAGTAGTCCGTGACAGCCTCGGCGTCCGTCCGCGAGAGCGGGTACTGGTACTTCGGAGCGATGCCGAACGCCTCCTCCAACGTGGCCGGCCAGTTGCCGGCTTTCACCTCGGGGTGCTCGGTCCAGCCCAGGAAAGTGTCCACCATGTGCTGGTAGTAGTCCTCAGCGCTCATCCGGTAATCGTCACCGTGGGAGTAGCCGGCGTCGATGTCCCGCTGGAGCAGCGAGATGAAGGAGCCACCGGCCCCGTTGCCATCCTTGTACGGGATGGTCCTGGTGCCGGGCGCGGTCTTCATCATCATCTCGGCGCGCCCGTCGCCGTCGAAGTCGTTGACCAGCAGCTGCGTGTAGTGGGCGCCGGAGCGGATGTTGACGCCCAGGTCGATCCGGTGGAGCAGCGTACCGTCCGCCTTGTACGTGTCCACATACGTGTTGCCGGTGTAGCCCACCTGGGAGACGTCCTTGGAGTTGTTCGGGTCCCATTTGACGATGAACTCGTACTGGCCATCGCCGTCCACGTCTGCCACCGAGGCGTCGTTGGCGGCGTAGGTGTACGCCTGGCCGGCCGGGGTGACGCCGTCGGCAGGCTTTTTCAGGGGGATGTCCTTGAAGTTGCCGGCCCAGGCGGTGGCCGTGGCGCTGCGGTCCAGTTCCACACCCCCGACGACGGCACGCACCTCGTACGCGGAGGCGGCGGTTCCGCCCGCGTCAAGATAGTTGGTGCTGTCCGTGACAGTGGCGAGCTTGTGCCCATCGCGGTACACCGCGAAGTCCGTACCAGTGAGGCCAGTGGCGGTTGATCCCGTCGCCTCATGGCCAAGCAGCCGCCAGCTCAGGAACACCCCTTCCGTTGTTCCGGCTGCCACCAGCCCCCGGTCAAGATGGTCCAGTTGGACTCCCGCCGTAGTTGGGATGGCTGAGGTTTCGACGGCGGCGGCCGGGCTGGCGAGGCAGCCTACGGTGAGTGCCATTGCGGCGGCGGCGCCTGAAAGATGGCGCACGGATTTCCTGCTCGGATTCATCAGTGAATCCTTTCAATTTGAAAGTGGGAAAACGCTTCCCCAGTAACTTAGTGGCGGCGGGGGAGACAAAGCAACCCCTTGCCTGCGCGGCGGAATCGGGGTATTTAGCGGCGTCGTAAAAGTGAAGTGCGCGGGAAGTGATTACAGGTTGGTTTCTACAGGCAGGCCGGCTGCCTCCCACTCGGGATAGCCGTCCTCCAGTCTCACGGCTGGAATGCCGTGGCCCTGCAGGGTCCTGACGGCGTCGTCAGCGAACACGCAGTACGGGCCGCGGCAGTAGGCAACCACAGTTTTGTCTTCAGGCAGCTCCCGCAGCCGGCCCACCAGCTCTTTGGCCGGGACGGACACCGAGCCGGCAATGTGACCCGACCGGAATTCACTCTCGGGCCGAACGTCAAGCACAACAATGTCGCCTCTCGACAGCCTGTCCTTCAGTTCCCCCCTGGTTATGGTGCTCAACACCGAGCGGTCTCCGAGGTATGCGGCTGCGAGGTCGTTGAGTTGGGCAACATGATCTGAAGCCACAAGGCGCACTGCAGCCCAAAGTTTGGCCACGGCAGGGCTGCTGAGGCGGTAAAAGATCCGGGTGCCCTCGCGGCGGGAAGTGACGAGCCCGGACCGCAATAGGTGCTGGAGATGATGGGAAGTGTTCGCCACGCTTTGCCCAATTTCCCGCGCGACGTCATCGACAGGACGTTCTGCCTGGGCAAGTACGTCCACAATCTCTACACGGCGGCCGCTGCCAAGGGCTGTCGCCACTGAAGCGAATGCATCGAAGAGCGCCTCTTTCTCCGACCTGCCACCCATGATTTCCCACCCGCCCTAGTTCAAGTAACTACTTGACAACTTACGCATCGAGGGTATCAATTCAAGTATTCAAGTGATTACTTGAATACTGTTTCTCCAGAACTGGGCATGGCTTAAAGAGGCGCGGTGCGATGGGAAATACAGCAACAGCCCGCAACGGCAGCGATGTCCTCCACTTGCTCCGAACGGTCCACGGATCTCCAGTCCAAACGCAACAGAGGACCAACTTCGAGCACTGTGCCACTGCATTCAGGACACCTCGCCAGTTCGTGACTGCCTCACGAACCCCGTCCGTGTTCACACCACCCTCAAGCTCGTCTGAACCGGAGGCCCTGCCATGAACATCCCGACCAACACAACATCCGTCGACCGCGACGTGCTGGAGAGCAAAGTTAAGCAGCTTTATCGGGAAGTGGCCCAGAACCCCGCCGGCAGCTACCACTTCCCGACCGGACGCAGCCTTGCGGAACGGCTAGGGTATCCGCGCTCGGTTTTGGAGCGGGCCCCCGACGGTGCTGTCGAATCCTTCGCCGGCGTCGGTTACGCCTTCGACCTGGCGGGCCTCGCGGAGGGTGAAGAGGTCCTGGACCTCGGTTCCGGGTCAGGACTGGACTCCTTCGTCGCAGCCCTCAAAGTGGGCCCTCGCGGGCGCGTTGTCGGTTTGGACATGACGGAGGAACAGATTGCCAAGGCGGAGAGCCTGCGAACATCCGAGGACTATTCCCGGGTCACGTTCGTGAACGGCCATATCGAGGCGCTTCCTTTCGAGGACTCAAGCTTCGATTGCGTCATATCCAACGGCGTCATCAACCTGTCCCCGGACAAGTCGGCCGTATTCCAAGAGGCGGCGCGGGTGCTTCGGCCCGGCGGCCGCCTGGCAATCACGGACATCGTCACCGCCCAGGAACTCTCCACGCAGATCGTGTGCAACGCCGACCTCTGGGCCGCCTGCATTGGCGGAGCCGCACAGTCCGACACGTATCAGCAGCTCATCGCAGACAGTGGATTCGTCCTTGAACAACTTCGGACGAATGCCTACGAGTTCCTCTCCGACAGGTCCCGCAAAGCGGCCGTGAAATATGGGGTCACGAGCGTATCTATCCTCGCCACCCCCATTAAGTAATCAGCCGATCAATGCTCTTCCCGCCGTCAGGATTGCGCCCGGAGTGTTGGTGGGACATGCAGGTGATGACCGTCAGCTTCGCGCCCATTTGGTCAGGCGCTCGCTCAGCTCCATGAACTGCGGGTCCACCACCTGGAGCGCGGGATGGGCGTCGTACCAGTCCACAATTTCCCTGGCGCCATCGGCGAAGGGGATGGTGGCCGCGTAATCCGGTACCAGGGACTTGATTTTGGTGTTGTCGAACACCACCGAGTGCGAGCGGTCGCCCAGCAGATTGGCGCCGAGTTCCTGGTTGTGCGCGGCGATGGTCTCCGAGGCCACATGGACCAGTTCGGGCTCGGGAACCCCGGCCGCACGGGCGAAAAGCTGGTAGATCTGGTTCCACGGCAAGTACTCGTCCGAGGTGATGGTGTAGCTCTCACCCACTGCCTGCGGCCTGCCCAGCAGGCCCACAAAGGCCTTGGCAAAGTCACGGCTGTGGGTCAACGTCCAGAGCGAGGTGCCGTCGCCGTGGACCAGGACAGGAAGTCCTTCCCGCATCCTGTGGATATCCGTCCAGCCGCCCACCATGGCGATCTTGGTGCGATCGTAGGTATGCGACGGGCGGACCACCGTGACCGGAAAATCTTCAGTGCGGTAGGCCTCAAACAGCAGGTCCTCACAGGCGATCTTGTCCCGTGAATACTGCCAGAACGGGTTCTTCAGCGGCGTGGATTCCAGTATGGGAAGCCGGGTGGGCGGCTTTTGGTAGGCGGAGGCGGAACTGATGAAGACGTACTGTCCGGTCCGGCCGCGGAACAGCTCTATGCTGTTCCGCGCCTGGTCCGGAGTGAAGGCAATAAAGTCCGCGACGGCGTCGAACTCCCGTCCGCCGAGCACCTCCCGCACAGCGGAGGCATCACGGACGTCGGCGTGCAGGATCTCGGCGCCATCGGCGGCGGGTCTTTCCGCGGAGCGGCCCCGGTTGAGGATGGTGAGCCGGTGGCCCAGGGCGACGGCGCGTTCAGCCGCCGCCGCGCTGATGACCCCGGTTCCACCGATAAACAGGATGTTCCTCGGCGCCACAGTGTCGGCCTGAAGGCTCAGGGGCCTTACCACGCGTAGTCTTCCGGCGCGGTGCGGTGCCCCGGGAAGATGTCGTCGAGGCGCTTGAGGGCGTCGGCGTCGAGGGTAACCTCCAAAGCCCGGATGGCGGCGTCGAGCTGTTCCTGCGTACGGGGTCCCACGATCGGTGCCGTGACCGCAGGCTGGTGCAGCAGCCAGGCGAGGGCGACGTCGCCCGGTTCGTGGCCGAGCTCATCAGCGAAATCCTCGTACTGCCGGAGCTGGTCCTCGTGCTTCTTCAGGGTTTCCAGCGCCCGGCCTTCAGTTCGCCGGACTCCGTTCCGTTCCTTTTTGAGCACGCCGCCCAGGAGGCCGCCCTGCAGCGGGGACCACGGGATCAGGCCCAGGCCATACTCCCGGGCGGCCGGGATGACCTCAAGTTCCACCTCCCGGCGGAACAGATTGTAAATGGACTGCTCGCTGACAAGGCCCGTGTAGTTCCGGCCCCGCGCAGCCTCCTGGGCCTGGGCGATGTGCCAGCCGGCGAAGTTGCTGCTGCCTGAGTACAGAATCTTGCCCTGCTGCACCGCCACCTCGATGGCCTGCCAGATCTCGTCCCACGGGGTGTCCCTGTCGATGTGGTGGAACTGGTAGATGTCGATGTAGTCCGTCTGCAGGCGTTTGAGGCTGGCATCCAGGGCCCGGCGGATATTCAGCGCGGACAGCCTGGACTCGTTGGGCCGGTCCGTCATGGTGCCGTAGAGCTTGGTGGCCAGCACGGTCCGTTCGCGGCGCTCGCCGCCCGTGGCGAACCAGCGGCCAATGATCTCTTCGGTCCAGCCGCGGTGTTCTGTTCCGCCGTAAACATTGGCGGTATCGAAGAAGTTGATGCCGGAGTCCACCGCCGAGTCCATGATGAGGTGCGAATCGGCTTCCTCGGTTTTCGGGCCGAAGTTCATGGTGCCCAGGCAGAGGCGGGAAACCTTGAGGCCGGAGCGGCCAAGGTGGGTGTACTGCATGTTGCTCAGTCCTTTGGTCTGTTCAGTTTCACCCGGATCAATTTCACCCGGGTGCGGTGCGGTTTCATCTGTGCGGTGCGGTTTCACAGTGGTGCTCTGTCACCACAGGCGCTGCCTACATTTGCGTGAAGGAGGCGACGGCGGGATCGGCCCCAATGCGCGCACCCGATTCCAGGGCGCTGATGGATTCCAGTTCTTCGTCGCTGAGGACCAGGGACGATGCGGCGAAGTTCTCGCGGAGCCGCGATGGGTTGGCAGATTTTGGAATGACGATATTGCCGGCCGCAAGATGCCAGGCGAGTACTACCTGCGCGGTGGTGGCGTTGTGGTTCTGTGCAATGGCGGTCACTGCGTGACCGTTGAGGTCCCCGCCCTGGCCCAGTGGGCTGTAGGCCTCAACTGCGATGCCGAGCGAACGGCACTTGGCGGCAAGACCTGCCTGCTGGTAGCTCGGGTGGAGTTCTATCTGGTTCACGGCCGGCACGATCTCGGCCGACTCCAGCAGGCTGTCCAAGTGCTCGGCGAGGAAGTTGGACACACCAATGGCACGGACCTGGTTGTTGTTGTAGAGCCGCTCCATCTCCTTCCAGGCCTGGGAATACAGGCCCTGTGAAGGGACCGGCCAGTGAATGAGGTACAGGTCAATGACGTCCAGGCCCAAAGCCTTGCGGCTGTTCTGGAAAGCTTCCTGCGTACGGCCCTGTTCGCCGTTGCGGAGCTTGGTGGTGACGAAGATTTCCTCACGCGGGATGCCCGACGCAGCAAGGGCGGCGCCAACGCCTGCCTCATTCCGATACGCCGCGGCGGTATCGATGTGCCGGTAGCCCGCCTCCAGAGCATCTTCGACAATTCGTTGGGTATCTTCCGGCGGCACCTGGAAAACACCAAAACCCAGCTGGGGGATGGTGACGCCGTTGTTCAGGGTCAGCTCTGACATGGATGGGCTCCTTGCTGGTGGTGAATTCTGCCTGAAATCCCGCCTGACATTGCGGCTTCTGAGAAAGCGCTTTCGGACAGGCTCTGTTCTGAGCCTATGCACTTTTGGCCTCCACGTCAGTACCTAACCTGTCCCTGTTTTTCCTAGGACTCCCAGTCCTACCTTCGTTGTAGAAAGCTGCCACCCAAGGCAGGCAGAATGAGGGGATGGGTCAAAGCGCCGAGTTCGGAAAATTCCTGAAAGCCATGCGGTCCCGCCTAAGCCCGGAGGATGCCGGGACTGACGGCACCGCCGGAGTACGAAGAGTACCCGGGCTCCGGCGCGAGGAAGTAGCGCGGCTGGCAGGGGTCAGCACGGACTATTACATCCGCCTGGAGCAGGGCCGGAACATCCATCCCTCGCGAACGGTCCTTGATTCGGTGTCGCGGGCCCTCCGCCTGGACAGCAGCGAGCACGCGCACATGATGGACCTCCTGGAAAACTGCTCGGGCACCAGCCGAACTCCCGGTCCTCCCCAGGGCGTGCGCCCCGCCCTTCGCCAGCTCCTTGATGCGGTGGGGGACATCCCCGCATTGGTGCTGGGCCGCCGGACCGACGTCCTGGCCGGCAACAGGATGGCATTCCTGTTGTTCACCGACTTCGGGGAGCTCCCCGCCCAGGAGCGGAACCTCACCCGCTGGCTGATTCTGGACCCCCTGGCCAGGGAGCTCTTCAGGGATTGGAAGGCCGTGGCTGCGGAAGCCGCAGGTGCCTTGCGGGTGGATGTGGGACGGCACCCCAATGATCCGCAGGCCAACCAGTTGGTGGGTGAGCTCGCGGTCCACAGCGAGCACTTCCGCCATTGGTGGGCAGGGCACAAGGTAGCCACGCGGTCTGCAGGCACGGTCCGGCTCCACCACCCCGCCGTCGGCGATCTGGAACTGAACTTTGAGAACCTGGTTCTCCCCGACGATCCGGACCAGCTGCTGCGGGTGTTTTCCGCCAAGCCCGGGTCGCCGTCGTCGGACGCCCTGACGCTGCTGGGGAGCCTCGGGGCGGACGGTCAGCAGTCCCGCCAGGGAGTGCACACTGAAGCCCTTCCGCCTGCCGCGGTGGAGGGTTGATCTGGGCTTGCAATGCCTGTTCCGGTCAAGCCCTTGTTCCGGTGAAGCCCTTGTAGAGGGCTGCGCGGATGATGACGCTGAGGATCAGCAGGTCGAAAACAACCCAGGCAATGTTCACCAGGGTCCCGGCGGGCGCGCCCAGCCCGGACAACATTCTGATCAAACCGACGACGGCGGCGAGCAGGAGGGCGGCGATGGCCACGAGCTGGGGCCGGATGAGGGACCAGGGCGGGCCGCCGTCCTGCCGGGTTTTGGGGGTGACAGCGAAGCCGAGGTTGCGGCCGAACAGGACGTTGCCTGCCGCCGTCGTGCAGGCTTTGATCCAGATCGGGAAGAGCGCCACGCTGTACTGCTGGCCGCGCCAGGTTTTCCTGCCCCTGGCCGCCACGAAGAACAGGATCTGGTTGAGGATCAGGAAAGGTATCAGCCTGGCGAAAAAGTCGGTGCTGAACGCGGCGACGGGCATCACGCCGAAGCACAGGAAAATGATGGGCGCAGCGATGTAGACCACCGCGGCGAAACCGGAGAGATAGCTCCACATTGTGGCGAAGTACATCAGGCGCTGCCCCGCCTTGAGCCCCTTTTGGAAGAGCGGGTTTTCGCGCAGGAAAACCTGCATGGTGCCCTGGGCCCACCGCAGCCGCTGGGTCAGCATGGTACGAAGGTCCTCGGGGGCCAGGCCTTTGGCGAGGATTTCATGGTGATAGACGCTTTCCCAGCCTGCGGCGTGCAGACGCATGCAGGTGGCCATGTCTTCGGTGACTGAATTTGTGGCCAGCGGCATCACGGGCAGGGCCTCAAGGTAGCGGTCAACGTCTACCGCCCGGACCAGCTTCTGGACGGGATCGATGGCACTGATGGGCGACCAGTCGCGGCTGGCCAGCCGGTCCACTGCGTCCTCACCGATATCGACCCGGCTGATGCTGCCGGAGATTCCGGCGATAGTATTCAGGTCCGCTGTCATCGAGGCGATGTCCATCGTGACCACGTTCCGTGCGGCCAGGTGCACCTTGCGCTGGAAATCATAGGTGACATTCGCAACGGGATGGTCCGATTTCAGTTCATCACGTGCGCTGCGTACCGCCGATCCGATCTGGTCCAGCGCCATGGCCACGTGGGGTCCGGTGCTGCCGTGCTCGGAGCGAGCCCTGGCAATGACCCTGTCCGCACCTTTCAGGGCCAGCTCAACGGAGGTCCGGACGCCCTGGACATAGCCTGTGACGCCGATCTGCATGAGGGCCTCGCGGCGGATGATGGCGTTGGAGCCGCAGAAGAAGGCGGCGTTCCAGCCGTCCTTGCCTTGTTGGATGGGGCCGTAGAACAGCGGCGCCTGGCTGCCAAGGATGTCGTCGTCCAGGACATTGGCAAACCACTGCGGTGTCTGCACCAGGGCTACGTTGTCATTGCTGAAGTGGCCAAGCATCCGGTGCAGGATGTGCGGCTCCGGGATCTGGTCCGCGTCCAGGATCAGCAGGAACTCACCTTCGGTGGCGGCCAGGGCGTTGTTGAGGTTGCCCGCCTTGGCATGGCGGGGGAGATCGTCCCAGTCCCGTGAGCGGGTGATGTAGCCGACGCCGGCCTCCCGGGCAGCCTGCTGCATGGCCGGCCGTGCGCCGTCGTCCAGGATCCAGGTTTTGTGCGGATAGGTGATGTTCCGGGCGGCCACCGCCGTTGTCATGACCAGATCAACGGGTTCGTTATAGGTGGTGATGAAGACATCCACATCCAGCCCTTCTTCCGCGGCCGGGGGAGCAGGCCGCTGACGCAGCCGCCACATGGTGACCCCGAAAAGGAAGGCGTTTATCAGGCTGTAGGTCTCCACCATGGCCAGCGGCACACTGATCCAGGCCGCGGCCCAGTTCACGGAGAACATCCACCGCCACAGGATGTAGTTCACTCCCAGGACGATGGTGAGTGCGGTCAGGATCCTGACTACCAGCTGGTGATTCACAGCGTTCCCCTTTCACGCTTCAGGTCCGGCTCCAGCCGCGCCGCACTCTGCCCGGTTTGCCGGTGCAGGTGCGGTGCGGCTGGGAGGTACATCAGTTCCTGGCAGCCAGGGCAGCCGCGAGGGCGCTCGCCGAGGACGTGGAGCTGTTGATCCGCCAGTCCACTTCCTTGTTGTGATGGAACCAAACCAGCGCTGTGATGTCCGGCTGGGCCACAAGGTAGGAGACGAGCGCAGTGTTCCAGTTTGCTTTCGACCCGCCGGCTTCAGCAGACCCCGTCTCGGAGATCATGATCGGCTTGCCCGGGGCCAGGCTGCGAAGGGCGGTCAGTCCCTCACCGAACAGCGATGCCGGCGACGTCCAGGTGCTCCAGGATGCGGAGGTTCCCCAGTTGTAGCCGTCCAGTGAAACGGCGTCGACATACCCGGCACCTGGATACAGCCCGGCCAGAGGCGTTGAACCCCAGTAGGGAACGTTGGGGCTCCAGACCCACTGCACGTTGCTGGCTCCGGTTGCGGCCACTACGTCGTGGACGTGCCGCCAGGCGGCCACATAATCCCCGGCCTGGTTGCCGTTGGCGGACTCCGCCCAGGGATACCAGTTGCCGTTCATCTCGTGAGCAAACCTGAGCATTACCGGCTTACCCCACGATGCCAGCGCCGTGCCCCACTTGGCGATGTAGGTGTCGTAGTCTCCGGCGGTGATCCGGTCCAGTGCGAAGGCCGGCTGATTGGCGCCGTTTCCGCCCCACAGCCAAGGTTCCCAGGTGACCAGGCTCGTGGCTCCGCGGGCGTTGACTGCATTCAGTTCTGCGATGGGAGCGGCCTGGCCAAAGTCCTTGTACGACATAACGATGGACGGGCTTTCGTTCACCAGGGTGGCCACGGCGTCGAGTTCGCTGGCAGCCCAGGGGCCTCCGGGCGTGGACACACCAAACCGCAGGGAGTCGGAACTGATGGGAGGCGTGGTGGTTGCCGTTGTGGTTCCTGTCTTGGTTCGGGCTGCCATGGTAACCGGCGCTTCCGCAACGGCAAGGGCGCTGTCCTTGCCAGCCGTGGTGGAAGCCGGGCTGTACGTCACGGCGTACGGTGCCGATGCGGAACGGGGCCCTGTCTTCGCAGTGACCACAACGTTGGCGGCCGATGTGGGCGGGATGGTCACCGAGGCGGAAAACGATCCCGTGGCACTGGTGGTGATGGGAACAGTGTTGGTTCCGGCAGTCAGCGTACCGGGGCTCTGCCGGGCGAAGCCGGACCCTGTCACTGTGACTGAGGATCCAGCCGGGCCCGCCGAGGCGCTCAGGCTGATTTCGGCGCGGCCGGCTGCCTGGGCCGGTGCCGCTATGCCGAACAGAACTGCCAGTGACAGGATCACGCCGGGCACGACCCATCGAACGAAAGAATGACGCATGAATACTCCCAGCAAGAGCGGAATCAGGCCCCGGCGGGGCAAGAGTGTGCCGGGCGCCTGTTCCCTTTGCCGGCCGGTACCGACCATTGGATCCGGTCCGACCTTTGGATAAGCGGCCCCAGACCATGGTGGCAAAGCGTCAGGGCGGGCGATAGGTAGTTGGCCCAATCCTCAGGAAACCCTGTGGAACCCGAACCGATCCTTGGGAGATCCTGCGAAATCGAGGCCCGGCTGTGCAGTTGGCCAGCATGCCTCAGCGATTCTGGCCACCAGCCCATTGGGAGGCGGGCGGGCCGTTTCCTAGGCTTGAAGTACACATTTTTTCTTCACCAAGGATGGTCTTCAATGATGAAACGCATCGCCCTGCTCAAGGAACGCCAGGCCCCCGGCGACGGACAGGGTCCGGCGCCCACCGGTTCGCACTGCCCTGCCTCTGGACTTTGGGCACCCGGCTCGGACCCCCAGGCCGTGCAGCTGATCTTCGAGGGCCAGGTCTTCCCGGCTTTCGACGGCGTCCCCACCGTATGGCGCCGGTGCGCGGCCGGAACTGTGTCGGCCGGTTAGCCTCCTTCTTAAACGCCAACTGACTCGCAGTTAACGTCCTCAAAATGCTTTTTAGCGACGTAAACTGCGAGTCAGTTGGGCAGGAACTAGTGTTCTTCCAGCCGGAAACCGAGCTTGATGGTGACTTGCCAGTCGGCGATCTGACCGTTTTCCAGGTGGCCGCGGATCTCCTTCACTTCGAACCAGTCCAGGTTGCGGAGGGTCTGGGACGCCTTGGCGATCCCATTCCGGACGGCGTCGTCCACGCCCTGGGTTGAGGTACCGACAATTTCAGAAATGCTGTACGTGTGATTGGACAACTTCGCTCCTCGTGATCGCCTTCGATTCCCGGTTGCGGGTCCTTGAAGACTAGTAGGACTTCCCGAGCATTGGCCAGAGCTTACTTGAGCCCAGTGGTGGCGATGCCGTTGATGAGGTACTTCTGGCCCGCGATGAAGAAGCCGATGATAGGGGCGATGGAAACCACGGACATGGCAAACATTGGGCCCCACATGCTTTGGCCCTCGGAGTCCATAAACGCCCGTAGCGCCAGCGGGACCGTGTAGAGGTCCTGGTTCTGGATGTAGAGGAGTGGCCCGAAGAACTCGTTCCAGGTGGAGATGAAGGTGAAGATGGCGGTGGTGGCCATGGCCGGCACGCACAGGGGGAGGATGACCCGGAGGAACGTCCGGAACGGGCCGCAGCCGTCGATCTGCGCGGCGTCGTCGAGCTCCTTGGGCAGTGCCTTCATGAACTGGACCATGAGGAAGATGAAGAACGCGTTGGTGGCCATGAAGTTCGGCACTATCAGCGGCAGGTAGGTATCCAGCCAGCCCAGCTGGGAAAAAATAATGTACTGCGGCACCAGGAGCACGTGGCCCGGCAGCATCAGGGTTCCCAGCATGAGGGCGAAGAACAGCTTCCGGCCGGTGAACTCCATCCGGGCGAAGGCGTAGGCGGCCAAGGCGCACGAGAAGATGTTGCCCACAATGGAGAACACCACAACAATCAGCGAGTTGACCAGGTAGACGTGGAAAGGCTGGTTCAGGGCGGTCCAGCCCTGTTCATAGTTGCTGAAGTCCCAGTTTTCCGGCCATAGTCCGAGCTGCCGGAAGATGTCGTTGCTGGGCTTGAACGAGCTTGAGATGAGCCACAGCAGCGGGTACAGCATCAGTAGGCCAACCAGGCACAGGATCAGGTGCCGTGAGAAGCGTGTCCCGGTGGTCCCGGTGAGCGCGTCCTCCGCGGGCACGTCCTTCTTTTGCTTGTTCTTGAGTGGTAGTTCGAGGAGAGCCATAGCGGTTGCCTTAGTTGTCGTAGAAGACCCAGAACTTGGATGCGATGAAGTTGATGGCAGTGAAAATCGCAATGATCATCAGCAGCAGCCACGCCATGGCCGAGGCATACCCCATCTCGAACTCGGTAAAGCCCTTCTGGTACAGGTAGAGGTTGTAGAACAGCGTGGAATCTGCCGGCCCGCCGGTTCCGCCGCTCATCACATAGCCCTGGGTGAAGGTCTGGAAGGAGCCGATCAGCTGCATGATGAGGTTGAAGAAGATGATGGGGCTGATCAGCGGCAGGGTGATGTTGCGGAACTGGCGCCAGCTGGAGGCGCCATCGATGGACGCAGCCTCGTAGTACATGGAAGGCACCTGCCGCAGGCCGGCGAGGAAGATTACCATCGGCGAACCGAACGTCCACACATTCAGGACGATCAGGGTGCTCAACGCGAATTCGGGATCTGTAACCCACGCCGGGCCCTGGATTCCGAGGAGACCCAGGGCGCCGTTGACGATGCCATTGTTGCCGAAGATGTAGCGCCACAGCATCACGATCGCGACGCTGCCACCGAGCAGGGACGGCAGGTAGTAAACGGAGCGATAGATCGCCAGGCCCTGGAGGCCGCGGTTCAGCACAAGGGCTATCAGCAGGGCCACTGCCAGGGAGATGGGCACAGAAACGAACGTGTAGATAAACGTGACCTTCAGGGACTGCAGGAGCCGCGGGTCCTCGAACATCGCCTGGAAGTTTGCCAGGCCTACGAAGTTCGGCTCCGTGAACAGGTTGTAGTCCGTGAATGCCAGGTACAGCGAGGCGAAGAACGGAATGATGGTGAACAGCATGCCCAGGAACCATGGCAGCAGGAACAAATAGCCCGAACGCTGGTTGGTACGGCGCGAGTTACCCCGCCTGCGCTGTCCGCCGGACTGCTCTGCCAGCGCAGCGGCTGAGCCGGGGACCTGCTTGGTCAGCACTGACATGCGTCAGGCTCCTATCTGCATATCGGGGGATCTGAACAACGGACGGTTACTTGTTGATGGCTGCATTGCTCTTCTCGAGGAAGGTCTTCGCGGCGTCAGCAGGGGTTACGCGGCCGAACTCGACTTCGGTGGCCAGTTGCTTGAGGGTGTCGGCCACCACGCTTGCGCCCTTGGGGTACACATATGCAGGGGCCAGGTCGTCTTCCTGAATGGCGGCCACCATGTCCACGAAGGCGATGTCGTCCTTGCTTAGTTTTGGCTTGATGGCGTCCGCAACTTCCGGATTAATGGGCACCCCGCGCTGGGTGAGCGTTTCCGCAGCTCCGTCTGCATCGTTGATCAGGAAGTTCAGCAGTTTTGCAGCTTCCTTGGGATGCTTCGACTTGGCAGCAATGGACCAGAGCATGCTGGGATCCGCTGAGTAGCCGCGGCGTTCCTCGGTGGTTTCACCGGGCATACGGAGCAGGAGCACGTTGCCGCCGGCAGCTTCGTTGTAGGCCTTGTAGTTGTTGATCGGAATGATCTGCGAGGCGACGGTTCCCTTGGCGAGGTACGACTGGGCGGCTGAGCCGCCGATCTGCTCAAAGAAGCCTGCCGGCGGATAGCCTCCGGCACTGCGAAGGTCAACGCTGTACTGGAACCACTCCCTTATGGTCTCCTCGCTGACCCCGAGCTTGTTGTCCTTGGTGTAGAAGTCCTCGCCGCGCTGCCTGGCGAACAGAATGGGACCGGTTTCGGTGGCAACGTCATAACCGGCCCCGTATACCTTGCCCTCGGTCTTCTGCGTGACTTCGGTGGCGAACTTGGCGTAGTCCTCCCAGCTCCAGATCTTGTCGTCTGGGATGGTGACGCCGGCCTCGTCCGTAATGGTCTTGTTGACCACCATGCCGATAGTGGTCACGCCTGTGGCCAGGCCGTAAAGCTTGCCATCCACTTCACCCCGACTTTGGATGGTGTCCGGGATGTCTGCCAGGTCGAGTTCCTGCATGGACCTGAGGTCTGCGAGCGTGCCGCGCTGGGCATACTCCAGCAAGCTGCGGTTTGCCATGTTCAGGACGTCCGGTGGATTGCCACCCGCGAAACGGGTGGCCAGCTTGTCCGCGTACGGTCCGCTGTCCTGATACTCGCTCTTAACGGTGATGCCGGGATTCTTCTCCTCGAAGATCTTGATTGCCGCATCGGTCATCTTGGCGCGGTTGGAGTCGCCCCAGTACACGAAGTTCAGCTCCACATTGCCGCCGGAACTGGGCGAGGATGCCCCGCCGCAACCGCTGAGGGCCAGGCCCGCGGCGGTCACCGCTGCACCCAGGATGATCCTGCGCGGGATGGGGGTGCTTGCTGTCTTCTTCATTGAATGACGCCTCTCTGGAGGTGCAGTTGTTATGGACGCTGGACTATCACAAGGCGGAAAGTTTCTGGACAAATCAATCAGAAATGCGGCCCCGATCCTTCTGAGCAAACCTTGGGGCTTCTCGGAGGAAAATATGAGTAAACGATTTCTAGCAAGAAAACCTTGTGACTGTCAACACAATTCTTTAGGGCTCGAGGAGCTGGTGAACGAGAAACTTTCTGTATTGCTTGCCGAAGACTTTCTGGATGGCTATGCTGATCCCCACACCGCTGATTCCCAAACCTGATCCCATACGTGGTTTCCGCATCGCGTCGTGGCCACTGCCAATGATCAGGAAACAAACCAGAAGGAGGTCCCTTGGTGGTCCCCTCCCCGTCGGCTGCCCTGGCCGCGGACCAGCCCCCTGCCGGGCAGTCCCTGGTGACGCACTGCACCGGACGGGCGCTGCCAATCACGAGCGCCCCACGGCCATACCTGCACCCGATAATGTCCCTCGCCGGTACCACCGTCACCGACGCGGAGCCGGCGGACCATCCCCATCACCTGGGGCTGTCACTCGCCTTCTCGGATGTCAACGGAACCAACTTCTGGGGCGGGTCCACTTTTACGCGGGGCGGCGGGCCCGTGCTGCTACCGAATCACGGCACCCAGGTCCCGTGGGGATGGCAGCACACCGCCGGCGGAGCAGCAGGGAATGTCACCTGGCGGTCAGAGAGCGGAAAGGAAGTCGCTCTCGAACGGCGAAGCTTCCACTACCTCAGCCATCCCGACCCCAAAACCTGGAGCCTCTCCGTGGCCTCGGTGATGGTTCCGGGAGCCGGCGTGAAGGAGCTGGTGGTGTCGTCGTCGGCCGTTAAGGGCCGGAACGGTGCCGGCTACGGTGGAATCTTCTGGCGGTTCGGCGCATGCGCCGGTGAGCCGGTGATCCTCTCCGCTGCCGGTCACGGTGAAAGTGCCGCCCACGGTTCGACGTCATCCTGGCTTTCCATCTCCATGAGGATCGATGGCGCACCCGTCGGCGTGGTCCTCTCCCAGGACGTCCTTGAGCCCCGAATCCATGCCCGGGACGGCGAAGGCCTCCTCCCGTGGTTCGTCCGGGCGGACGGCTACCTCGGCGCAGGGCCCGCCGTGGCGTGGGCCGAACCGGCACGTGCCACCAGCTCCCGTCCTTTGAGGCTGGCCCTCAACGCTGTGATCCACGACGGCCCGGTGGAGACCAGCGCCCACGCCCTTGACCTTCTTCAGCAGCACCCCCGAATCAGCCATACCAGGACACCCGACAGGACACCATGACAACCCGGCCCCCCACGCCCCTCTACACCAACCCCGTCCTGAACGGTGACTGGCCGGACCCGGACGCCGTACAGGTCGACGGGACCTACTACCTCATCGCCTCAAGCTTCAACCGCGTGCCCGGTTTGCCTGTCCTGCGGTCCCGGAACCTCGTGGACTGGGAACATGCCGGACACGCGCTCGCCGAACTGCCGCAAGGCAGCCACTACTCCCTGGTCCGGCACGGGAGCGGAGTGTGGGCGCCGGCGCTCAGGTATCACAACGGCCGCTTCTGGATTTTCTACCCGGACCCTGACCACGGCATCTTTGTGCTCAGCGCGGAAAGGGCAGAAGGGCCGTGGAGCGCGCCGCACCTGCTCTACGCCGGGCGCGGCCTCATTGATCCCTGCCCGCTGTGGGACGAGGACGGCGAGGCCTATCTCGTGCACGGTTGGGCCCAAAGCCGGATCGGCGTCAAAAACAGGCTCACCGTCCATCGGATGAGCCCGGACGCCGGCAGGCTCCTTGACAATGGCATCCACGTGATCAATGGTGCCGACCTGCCCGGCTACACCACCCTTGAGGGCCCGAAGTTCTACAAGCGCGACGGCTGGTATTGGATCTTTGCACCGGCAGGTGGCGTGGCAACGGGATGGCAGTCCGTGTTCCGCTCGCGGTCGCCGTTCGGCCCCTATGAGGAGCGCCGGGTGCTGGAGCAGGGGGAAACGGCAGTCAACGGACCCCACCAGGGGGCGTGGGTGACCACGCCTGAGGGCGAGGACTGGTTCCTACATTTCCAGGACCGCGGCCCCTTCGGCCGCGTGGTCCACCTCCAGCCGATGGGCTGGGGCGCCGACGGCTGGCCCTGGATGGGAGAAACCCCTGACGACGGCGGCACTGGAGTTCCGGTGGCCAGCCATACCTACCCGGCCGGTACCGTCCCTGAAGACGTGGCTCCGCCGACGAGTGACAACTTCACTTCCCCGTGGCTGGGGCCACAGTGGCACTGGCAGGCGAATCCGCTGGAATCGTGGTCGTTCCAGGGCGGGGGAGGGCAGCTGGTCCTCCGTCCGCAGGCCAATGATCCCGTGAACCTTCGGGAGCTGCCCAACGTCCTGGGCCAAATCCTTCCCGGCACGCCGTCTACCTTCACCACTGTGCTGGAGCTGGCTGATGTCCCGGAGGGCACCCGCGCCGGAGTGGTGGTTCTGGGTCAGCAGTACGCGTGGCTGGGCATCATCCGGACCACCAACGGCTACGTCCTGGGGAGCGGAAGGGGCGGAGAAGGCCCGCACGAACAACCGCTCGGGCGCCGGGTTCCCCTGGACAGCCCCAGGATTGAGCTCCAGATCCGCACTGACGGGACTCCCCGCTCCACCTTTGCCTGGCGGTCAGGGGCTGGCGAACCCTGGGAAGTGCAGGGCTGGAACTTCGATGTTGTCCAGGGGAAGTGGATCGGCGCGGAGCTCGGGCTGTTCGCCACGTCACCGCTGGGCTCGCAGGAAAAGGGCAGTGTTATCGTTGGACCCGTGCGGGTGGATACTGTGCCGGTGAGCCGGCCGGCTCCCCGGCATTACGCCGCAACCTCCTCCACATGACCGCAAGGACCGCCCCGTTGACCCCCACTCCGCGTCCCAAGATCGCCGACGTGGCCGCAGCGGCAGGCGTCTCAGTTCCCACGGTGTCCAAAGTCCTCAACGGCCGGTCGCACGTTTCCGAGGCCACCCGCGCCCGGGTGCGGAAGGCCTTGGAAGAGCTCGACTACACCAAGCGGAATGTCCCCGCCGCCCAGCCGGGGCTTCTCCAGCTGGTGGTCAACAACTTCGATTCACCCTGGGTGCTGGAGATCATGGAGGGCGCGGAGGCGGCGGCTGCGCGGCTCGGCTACTCCGTTGTCTACACAAGGGCTGAGCACGCGAACGCCGAGAACTGGCGCAAGCTCCGGGAATCCTCAGCCAACCGGCTCGCCGGGGTGGTGCTGCTCGCCCCGCGGACCGGCTCACGGCTGGTTACCACCCTGCGCAGCCTCAACATTCCCGCGGTTGCTGTGGACCCCGAGGGCAGCGAGGGGCTCACCATTCCCAGCGTCAGCCCGGCGTCGTTCTCCGGAGCACTTTCAGCGGTGGGGCACCTTCTGGGACTTGGGCATCGCAGGATTGCCATCATCACCGGCCGCGGCCATGGTTCCGGGCACAGCCGGGCACGGTATGCGGCGTACGCCGCCGCCTTGCATGAGGCCGGGCTGCCGGTCCTGCCGGAACTGGTACGCGACGGCGATTTCAGCATTGAGGCGGGAGTCCGGCATGGCGGGGACCTTTTGGACCTGGCCCAGCCTCCCACCGCCATTTTCGCTGCCAACGATCTCCAGGCGCTCGGTGTGATGAACGCCGCCGCCCAGCGCTCGCTGAAGGTGCCGGCGGACCTCAGCATTGTGGGTTTTGACGACATCGCCCAGGCCGCGCTGATGTCGCCGCCCCTCACCACCGTTCGGCAGCCGCTGGCCCACCTGGCGTCCATGGCCGTGGGTATTCTGGCCGAGCAACAGGAGCAGCAGGGCCCCGCCGTTCCGGCGGCATTGGAACTTGCCACCGAACTGGTGGTCAGGGGAACCACCGCCCGGCCTTCACGTTAGGCGTCCCTGAACCTTAAACCCTTGGAGTTTTTGTCCAGTTGTGGCGACTTCAGCGCCCCGGAAGTCGCCGGATCTGGACAAAAACTCCAGCGCCTGGGCCTTAGACCTTGGGCGCACCCAGCACCAGGTTCTTGAGGTCGTCGAGGGTCTGCTGCATGTGGTCATCCATGGCTTGCCGGGAACGTGAGGGGTCCCTGGATTCCAGGGCTTCAGCGATGTTCTGGTGGTGCGCGATGGCGTGGACCTGGATCTCCGGCACTGCCGACGTTTCGGCCCGGCGCTTGGCGAGCACGCGGTGCAGCGGTTCGAAGAGTACCGCCACAAAAACATTCTCGGACGCGTGCAGGATCAGGTCGTGGAAGGCGAGGTCGGCTTCCACAAACGCGGGGAGGTCGTTGACTTCGTTGGCCGCGCGCATTGCGGCCACGCACTTGTAGAGCGCCTCAACGTCTGCGTCCCCAATCCGGCCGGCGGCCAGCTCGCAGGCTCCCGTCTCCAGCATCCGGCGCAATTCGATGAGCTGCACGGAGGCGTCAGCCTCATTTTTCCCTTCGGAGGCCGCACGCAGCACTGCCTCGAGCGACGCCCAGCGGTTGAGCGGGTTCACAAAAGTGCCGCGCCCGCGCTCGACGCTGAGGATGCGCTGCGCCTCAAGGGTTTTCATGGCCTCGCGCACCGTCATCCGGCTGACTTCATGTTTGGCACTGAGTTCAAGCTCGCCGGGCACGCTGGCTCCTGGCGGGAACTCTCCGGCGATGATCCGGTCCAGAAGCTCGTCGGCGACTACGCCCACCAGTGATTTCCGTGCCATGCTTCCCCCTCGTCGCCTGCTTAAATATGTCTGACAAGTCTACTTGCGCGTTCGAATGTGGTGTGCCACACTATCTCTAAATGTTAGATGTCAGACATCTTACAGATGCGTTTCGGATGAATGACTAGACCCACAATGGAGTGACAGTGAAGCTTGAAGCAGACGTCTTGGCCGCCTTTCCGGCCGAGGTCCGGATCCCAGCCAGGCTGGTTGCCGAAACCCTCGCCGCGTCCAATGCAGAAACTCCCAGCATCCTGGTAGTGCTCGACGACGACCCCACAGGAACGCAGTCCGTTGCGGATCTTCCTGTGCTGACCAGCTGGGATGTGGAGGACTTCACCTGGGCCTTTGCCCAGGCCAAGCCGGCCGTTTACGTCTTGACGAACACCCGGAGCCTGGACCCGGCACAGGCGGCTGCCAGGAACGCCGAGATAGTCCGCAACGCGCTGGCCGCCGCCGCGGATGACGCGCTCCGGCTCCGCTTTGTCAGCCGCAGCGATTCCACCCTCCGCGGCCACTACCCGCTTGAGCCGGACGTCATCGCGGCCACCGTCGCCGAGGTGAGCGGTGAAGACACCGACGGTGTGGTGCTGGTTCCCGCTTTTCCCGACGCCGGCCGCGTCACCATCGGCGGCGTGCACTACATGCGCGGAACAGGGGAGGACGCCGGCCTTCTCACGCCGGTATCGGAGACTGAATTCGCCAGGGACGCAAGCTTCGGCTTCGCCAACTCCGAGATGGCCAAGTATGTGGAGGAGAAGTCAAAGGGCCGCTTCGCAGCCGAATCCGTGATTGTCCTGGATCTCACCACCATCCGTGCCTCGGAAGACCCGCAGGTCACCGCCGCAGCCATCGCCGATGCCATTGCGCCAGCCACCCACTCCACGCCCATCGTCGCGGACATCGTTACCGAGAACGATCTTCGCTCCCTGTCCCTGGGCCTGGAAGAGGCTGAACGGCGCGGCAAGAAGCTGCTGTACCGCGTAGGCCCTCCGTTTGTCCGTGCCCGCATTGGCCAGGAGATCCGCACCGAACTCAGCGGGGCCGAAGCCTACGCCGGAAACACGCCCTCGGTGGCGGGCGGCCTGATCGTCGTCGGTTCGCACGTGGGTGTCACCACACGTCAGCTCAAGGCCCTCACGGACCAGCACAGCGCCGCGCGGATCGTGGAAATCGATGCCGAGAAACTGCTTGCCGCCGAAACCGAAACAGGCAGCGCAGCTTCCTACCTGGACGAAACAGTGGACACGGTAGTGGACGCGCTCCACGACGGCGACGTCATCGTCCATACCAGCCGCCTGCTCATCAAGACCGATGACCCAGCCGAAAGCCTGCGGATCGCACGCACGGTGTCCGCCGCCGTCGTCGCCGTGGTGAACGGGACACTGAAGACCTTTCCGCCGCGTTTTGTCATTGCCAAGGGCGGCATCACCTCCTCGGACGTTGCCGCACACGGGCTCGAAATCAGGCACGCGATCGTCCGGGGGCCCATGCTTCCGGGCATCGTCTCGCTCTGGGAGCCGGTGGACGGTCCCGCGAAGGGCATTCCGTACATCGTGTTCGCGGGCAACGTAGGGGACGACGACTCCCTGGCCCAGGTCACCCGCAAGCTCAGCAACACCTTCTAGTCCCCACCGGCTCCCAACCCTCGCAAGCTCGGGCCGGGTCCCTCGCCGGCGTGGGCCCACCACCGGCTCCCAACCCTCACAAGCTCGGGCCGGGTCCCTCGCCGGCGTGGGCCCACCACCGGCCCCCTCTAGCCACCACGTATTCAATGGAGAAAACAATGTCTGCAAACTACAAAGTCACAGTTCTAGGCCTTGGTGCCATGGGCCTGCCCATGGCCACGCGCCTGGCAAGCCAGCTCACCGTCCACGGCTTCGACATTGCCGAGCCGCGCCTGGCGCTCGCCGAAGAAGCCGGAATCCACACGTTCGGCTCCGCCCGCGAAGCTTCCAAAGGCGCCAACGCCCTGCTGCTCGCGGTCCGCAACGGCGAACAGCTCAACGATGTCCTCTTCGGCGAAAACGGCGTGGCCTCCGTGCTCGAGCCGGGCGCCGTGGTGATCCTCGGCAGCACAGTAGGCACGGAAGCCATTCCAGCCACCGTAGACCGCCTGGCCGAATACGGCGTCGAGCTTGTTGACGCGCCCCTGTCCGGCGGGCCCAAGCGCGCCGGCGAAGGCGACCTGCTGATCGTCGTGGGCGCCTCGCCCGAAGCCCAGGAAAAGGCCCGGCCCGTGCTGGAACTGCTGGCCTCTACCCTGACCATCGTGGGCGACAAGCCCGGCGACGGCCAGGCGCTCAAGACCGTCAACCAGCTCCTGTGCGGCATCCACATCGCCGCCGCCGCAGAAGCGATGGCCCTTGCCGACGCGCTCGGCCTTGACCAGGCCAAGACCCTCGCCGCCCTGGAAGCCGGCGCGGCCGGGTCCTTTATGCTCTCCAACCGCGGCCCCCGCATCCTGGAGGCTTACACGGAGGACGGCGCCGAAGTCCTCAGCCGCCTGGACATCTTCGTCAAGGACATGGGCATCGTGGGCAAGGCCACCCGCGCCGCCGGACTGGCAGCCCCCGTTGCCGCCGCGGCAGAACAGCTCTACCTCCTCGGCCAGGCCCAGGGCCTCGCCGCAGCCGACGACTCCGCCGTCATCAAGGTTGTAGCGCCCACAAAGCGCACCTCCTAACCCCGGGAGTTTTTGTCCATTTGTGGCGACTTCCGACCCCTGAAGTCGCCAGATCTGGACAAAAACTCCACCTCCAAGCCCGACGACGGCGGTCCCCCCTCCGCCGTCGTCGCACCACCAGCTCGCTAGTCTTAGCTAGCGATGTCAAAGGAGACACACCATGAGCGCACTAGCTCTTTTGGCCATAGCAGCCGCAGGCGTCGCCCTGCTGCTCGTAGCCGTTATAAAGTTCAAGATCCCAGCCTTCCTCGCACTGCTTGTCGTCAGCGTGTCCGTGGCGCTGGTGGCGGGCATTCCGCTGCCGGACATCATCAAGACAGTCACGGAAGGAATGGGCGGAACCCTTGGATCCGTCGCCATCCTGGTGGGCCTGGGCGCCATGCTGGGAAAGATGATCGAAATTTCCGGCGGCGCCCAGTCGCTCGCCGGAAAGTTCACCCAGCTGCTGGGGCCGCGACGTGTAATAGCAGCCCTCACCGCCGCAGCCTTCCTGCTGGCCATCCCGGTGTTCTTCGACGTCGGATTCATCATCCTGATCCCCATCATCTACGGCTTCTCCAAGGCTGCAGGAGTGAACCCCGTCAAGATCGGCCTTCCCGTAGGTGCCATCATGCTGGCCATTCACGTGGTTGTTCCGCCTCACCCGGGTGTTGTAGGCGGCGCCGGTATCCTCGGCGCCGACATCGGCTGGACTACCATCCTGGGCCTCGCGCTCTGCATCCCTGTCGGCGTCCTGGGCTACTTCGTTGCCCGCAAGCTCAACCGCCGCGAATTCACCATGCTGCCTGCCACTGCCGAGCAGTTCCGCCTCTTTGGTTCCGGAACTTCCCAGGTGGAGCAGGAATCCGGCCAGGGCACCTCCAACATTGCAGTCAAGACCGAGGTCAAGACCGCACCAAGCCCGGCCATGATCATCACGCTGATCGTTCTCCCCATCCTTATGATCATGGTGGGCACCGTTGGCGCAGTTATCCTGCCCAAGGACTCGGTTCCTGCCCAGATCGCCGCCTTCGTGGGAGCTCCGCTGATTGCACTCCTGACGGCCCTTGGCCTGGCGTACTACTTCCTGGGCATCCGCCGCGGCTGGTCCTCCCAGCACACCGGTGAAGTCATGGACTCGGCCCTTGCCCCCACCGCAATCGTCATCCTGGTAACCGGCGCCGGCGGCGTCTTCGGCAAGGTGCTCACCGTATCCGGCATTGGCAAGGCCCTCGCCGAAGGCCTGCAGACAGCCGGCCTTCCCGTCATCTTGATGGCCTTTATCCTTGCTGCGATCCTCCGTGCTTCACAGGGCTCTGCCACAGTGGCCATCATCACCACGTCCGGACTGCTGGCCGCCTCGGTGGCCGACGGCGGCTTCTCACCGTTGCAGACGGCCCTCATCCTGATTGCCATCGGCTTTGGCGCCTTTGGCCTCAGCCATGTGAACGACTCCGGCTTCTGGATCGTGACCCGTTATCTGGGGCTTTCGGTGGCGGACGGCCTCCGGACCTGGACCGTCCTCACAACCCTTCTCGGTCTGGCGGGCTTCGCCCTGACATTCCTGGTCTGGATTCTCGTGGGAGGCCTGGGCATCTAATGCGGACCCGACTTGACCACCTGGTCACCTCCACGCTGCAGCAGGGCTCTGCAGTTCCGGCCTTCACATGCTACGACTTCACCACTGCCATGGCTGTGGTGGGCGCGGCGGAGGAAGCCGGCCAGGGCGTCATCCTGCTGGTGGCACCCAAGACGGCCGCAACCGCCAACGGCCTGCGCCTGATCTCGGCCCTTCGCGGCCTCGCTGACAGCGCCTCGGTGCCGGTGTCCGTGCAGCTTGACCATGCATCGGATCTGGATATGATGATCGACGCCGTCGCCGCGGGGGCGGACTCAGTCCTCGCGGACGGCTCGTCCTTTCCGTACGAGGACAACATCGCCCTGGTCCAGGCGGCGCGGAGGGCGCTGGAAGCGCAAGGCCATGCCGGCGTCGTTCTTGAAGCGGAACTGGGTGGACTGGCCGGTGACGAGGACCGCGCGTTTGGGGCGGACCAGGCCGGCGTCGCCGTGGCTGGCCTGACTGATTCCGCCCAGGTGGATGACTTTGTTGGCCGGACCGGCGCCGACCTGCTGGCAGTAGCCGTAGGCAACGTGCACGGCAAGTACAAGGGGGAGCCGCAGCTGCGCTGGGATGTGCTCCAGGACATCGCCGTACGGACGCACATTCCGCTGGTGCTGCACGGCGCATCCGGCATCCCGGCCGATGAACTGGTCAAAGCTGCGGCCATGAACGTGGGCAAGGTCAATTTCAATACGCAACTGCGCACCGGGGTCCTTTCCACGCTTCAGCAGCACCTTCCCGGACACCGCGCCGATGGCGAAAACCTCCAGGGCCTGCTGGGGCATTGGAACAGCTCGGCGCGGGAGTTCGCCACGGCCGCGCTGGGCATGCTCACGCGCTGAGTCTCACTGGAGTTTTCGTCCACATCGGGCGACTTCGCCGGCTCGTAAGTCGCCCCATCTGGACAAAAACTCAGGGGGAGGGAGGCTAGGATCAAGCAATGATCCTGGCCTCCCTTCTTTTTGCCTTCATCGCAGCTGCCCTCCACGTGTACATCTTCACCATGGAGTCTCTGACCTGGACCACGCCCGCTACCTGGAAGCGATTCGGCCTGGCTTCCCAGGCCGACGCTGAGACCACCAAGTCCCTGGCCTATAACCAGGGTTTCTACAACCTGTTCCTCGCCATCGGAGCGTTATCGGTGTCGGCTGCGTGGCGTTGGCGTCCCAGGGCTCAGCCCAGGCGGTGGTGGGCTGGACGCTGATCTTCAGCTGCTGCGGTTCCATGCTGCTCGCTGCGCTGGTGCTCGCCTTGAGCGGGAAGAAGAACCTCAGGCCTGCCACCATCCAGGGCACCACACCGCTGCTGGCCGTTGTCCTCGGGATCCTTGCGGTATCCCTCTAAACCTGTTTCGGCCGCAGCACACCCCGTTACTGGCCGCCACCGCGCCTCGGGCGGACAATGGAGCTAACAACAGCACCACTGTTTGTAGGGACCGCACGTGAGTGGAGTGAAGGGGCAGGGGCCAGTTTCCGGGCGCGAGCCGGTCAAAGGCGGCGAGCCGGCCACAGAGGGCGGGCCGGTGGCCGAGCGTGACCTGGTCATTGACCTGGTCCGCTTCTTCTGCCTGGCCCTGGTGGTGGTGGCACACTGCATGATGGTGAGCCCGGTCCTGCACCCGGACGGCACTGTGACCACGGAAAACACCCTCACCGAGCAGAACTGGTTTCAGCCGGTCACCTGGATCTTTATGGTGATGCCGCTGTTCTTCGTCACGGGCGGGACCACAGGCCTCCAGTCCTGGCGGAGGCTGAAATTCCGCGGAGGCACGGGCTTTGACTTTGCCCAGGCGCGGCTCCTGCGGCTGGTCCGCCCGGCGGCGGCACTCCTGGCAGCCATGTTCCTGGGACTGTGGGCCGCATTGCTCCTTGGTGTGGACCCGCAAGTGGTTCAACTCATGGCCACGGGCGCCGGAATGCCGCTCTGGTTCCTGGCCGCCTACCTTGCCGCGCAGCTGAACATTCCGCTGCTGGCCGGGTTCCATGCCCGCGCCCCCTGGCTAACCCTTGGTGTCCTTGCCGCCCTGGTGGTGGCCGTGGACTGCCTCCGTGGAGCCCTTCCGTTGCTCGCCTATGCGAACCTCGTTTTCCTCTGGTGCACGGTGCAGCAGCTGGGCTTCCTCATGGCTGACGGCGTTTTCGCCAGGATATCCCGCTCCGGGCTGGTGGGCCTGATCCTGGCAGCCAACCTCCTGCTCGGACTGCTGGCCGGGCTGGGCCTGTACTCCGGGGACATGCTGGTCAACCTGAACCCGCCCAACCTGTGCCTGCTGCTGCTGGGCGTATCCCAGGCGGCTGCGCTGGAGCTGTTCAGGCCGGGGCTCGATTGGCTTTCCCGGCTGGGGTGGCTGCGAACTGTCGTGGCTGTGGCGGGGCGGCGTTCCATGACCGTTTACCTGTGGCACCTGCCCCTGCTCGTGGCCATGTCCGGAATACTGCTCCTGACAGACTTTCCCAAACCTGCGGCCGGCACTGCGGCATGGTGGTGGGCGCGGCCCTTGGTGCTGCTGGGCGTGGTGGGCCTCCTGCTTCCGGTGCTGGCCGTTTTCGGCCGCCTTGAGGAACGTCCGACGGCGTCTGTCCACAGCCGCAGACGGCCCCCGGCCGCAGTGGTGACTGCCGCCGTCGTGGTCTTCATCCCCGTGGCGGACGCCGCCTTCAATGGCCTGACGCTTGGCCTGCTGGGAGGCGGGGCGGCGTGCTTTATTTTGGCCGCACTACTCCTGGGGCGGGTTCCGGAACGCGTGCCTGGCGGGAGTGCAGCGGCGCCAGCTAAGCAGGACGGTCAGCGCGGTACAGGAGCCGGGGGAGGTACGGCAGCCTCAAACGGTGGGGCATTGCCAGCGGGGCCAAGTAGTGCCAATGTCGAACCATGACTGAGAACATGATTTCCACGGAGGACGAATTCCGTCCTGACGTCTCTATGGCCAGGAACGATGCGCAGCACTGTTACCAGCTGCAGGCGGGCGGGAAGATCGCCGTTCAGTCCTTCTTCCTGGACAAGCCCGGACACGTGGATTTCACCCACGTGGAAACCGCCGAAGGTTTCCAGGGACAGGGGTTGGACAAAGTGCTGGTCCATTTTGCGCTGGACGATGTGGTCGCAGCAGGAAAGCGGATCATTCCCCGCGACCCCTTTATTGCCGAGTACCTGCGCCGCCATGAAGGCTACGAACAGCATGTGGACTGGCCTGAGGGGTAGTCCGGAGGTGTGACCCGTCAGGCTGTGGACAGCAGCCTGTGACAGCAGGCTGGCCGCTGTCTGGCCGCATACGCAGCAGTTAAGGCGTGCCAGTAACCAAGCGTGTCAGTCAAAGTGCGTGACGGGCCCTCGGGTGGAAATTGCCGCAACCAGGTTCTCGGCAACGGTCCGCAGCTTTTGGTTCCTGCCGCTGGACGTCTTGACCAGGATGGCCATTGCTTCCTCCTGCGAGCAGTGGTTTTGCCCCATAATGATTCCGGCGGCCAGGTCAATGGCGGTCCGCGATTCCATCGCCGCCTTAAGATCTGCCGCCAACTGCTGGCCGGTAGCCACCCGGACAGCGAGGCGCAGCGCGCTTTGCGCCTGCGAGGCGAACAGTTCTGCACTTTCCAAAGCAGAAGAATTGAACGCGTTCACTGCGGGGGCAAAGATGTTGAGGGCGGCGCGGGCATCCTCATCCAAGATAAGGGGAACGGCAAGAACGCTCAGCTGGCCAAGCTCCGCAATGGCCTGGCTGTATTCCGGCCAGCGAGAGTCGTTGCGGGTATCGGGGACCAGCACAGTGGTTCCGGTATTCATCGCATGAAGGCAGGGCCCTGCGCCGTAGTTCTGCTGGATCTCGTCCATAACACGGGCCTGCTGGTCGCTCCAGGCGGCAGTGGTGGTCCGGCGGCGCCGGCTCAGGGTGACAGCGCACACCACCGGAAGCTCCAGGGAACTTGAGACGGCACGGGCCGCATAGTCGCACAGTTCATGGAGGAACTCGTTGACGTCACGGCTGTCGATGACCAGGTTCTGAAGCTGCGCCGTGACAGCGGCCTCGGAACGAACTGAGGTGTCAATCGATGAGTTGTCCATAACCCATTCTAGAGCCGTCACCGGACAAAAGTTCGGGCTCACTCAAGGTATCCGGGGCGCCAGGTCAAAGGGGCGCGCCGTAATCTTTGCAGCCAAACTTGTGACCTGCGCTACATCTTCGTAAAGTCGTTGGTGGGCCATGCAGCCGGCCCGCTAGATTCTTCCGTGGAGATTCCCGTGAGCCACAAACTTTCCCACCACAAGCTGCGCGTAGTTGTCCACGTTGACCTTGATCCGGGACACATCACGGTAGAGGTTGGCGGATGCCTGACACACTCGAACTTTCCGGCCTTGCTGCACCTTCTGCTCCGGGCCCAGCGCCTGTCTTTCAGCCCTAACATCGCGCTGAACCTGCGGCGTGCCATTCACTTGGATGCGGGCGTCCTTGCCCATCTTCGTCACATCGCGTCTCCGGGCTCCCATGGTGCCGGCCAGCATGCGGCAATCCACCACGAAATGGGGATGGCGGCAGCGGCGGCGCTGGAGGAAGCTGACGATTTCCATCTGACCATCATGGAACCCGTGTACCTGCCGGTATGCCCGATCCATTCGGCAAAGGAGTTGGCGGAAGCGCGCCTGGATGTGGCCCAGGCAGCCCTAGTGGAGCACCCGAACCAGCCCACAGACCCGGCCCATCCCGTGCGGCCAAGCCGGTCCGCCAGCGCCAAGCGCATCCAGCGGGAACGGTCACTTAAGGCCCACAAGGTTCACTTTTAGAGCGGGCCGACGGCGCTGCGTATGATGCGCGGTTTCTGGTTGCAGTGCTCCAGCCGGGGCATGTGGGCGGGTATTGATGGGCAGGCTTACCGACTCCGACGCTGCCATTGGACCGCATGCCAGAACAGCAGGCAGATGACGGTCAGCGTTCCGGCCAGGGGCGCAAAACTCATCAGGAAGAAGGCCAGTTGGGGCCCTGTGGTATCGGAGACGGGACCCACGTTTGAAAAGGCGTTGGCATAGGCCCAGACCGACCCGGCGTTCAGTCCTAAGGCCAGGATCCAGAGAATGACGATGAACGGATTGACGCGGAAGTTGCCCGCCTGACTGCCTGGTGCTGACGCCCCGGCCCCGGTGCCGCCGGCAGTTTCCGGGTCGACGGGCCGCCCGTCCTTGTCCACTTCACGGAATCGGATGCTGTTGGCCTCTGTCTGCTCCACGCTTCCCCCTGTTGATTCGTGTGGCACCGCTGCTGGTAAGACCCTACCCCCTGGCCGGGCCGCTGCGTGCTTTCTCCCGAGCCTGCCCCGCGGCTGCCGACGATAGCTGCCTCACAACCGGCGTATTTTGCCCGTCTTTGCCGTTCTGTGCCAGTCAACGACGCACGTTTGCCCCTAAAACACCCGTCATTCCGGGGCCGAAGATAAATACATCACAAAAGTTTGACGAAAAGGCTGTCCTAAGTAAGGCTTACCTTGCTCCTCTCCCCACCGTCGACTTAAGGATGACTCCCGTGCCGCTGCTGCCCCGTGTTGAAGAGATGTATGTGGATGAAGGCCGTGCCGGCGGAGCCGCGCCGGGGCAGGACTTTGCGTCGCGGGTGGAACTCGCCCTGGCCGCCACCAACCATCTGTTCAACGCCCGCAACTCGCCGCGTTACGTGGCGCAGGTGCTGCAGGGTGTCAACGCGGTGGCCACCAAACTGGACAGGACCACGCAGCCGTTCACCGGCGTCGGGCCCTCGGAAATGAAGGCGCGCATCGGCGCGGTGGATCTTGACCGGCCGTTGCCTGATACCGCTGCCGCCCTGGAGGAGCTCGAGTCCGTCTACCTGCGCGACGCCATCTACTTCCACGATGCCAAGTACGCAGCCCACCTGAACTGCCCCGTGGTGATCCCGGCGCTGGTGGGGGAGGCCATCCTCTCGGCAGTGAACTCCTCGATGGATACCTGGGACCAGAGCGCCGGTGCCACCATGATCGAGCGCCGGCTCATCGACTGGACCGCCGAGCGGCTGCAGCTGGGGACTGCAGCCGACGGCGTGTTCACCTCCGGCGGCAGCCAGTCCAACCTGCAGGCCCTGCTGATCGCCCGCAACCACGCCGTGGCGGGGCTGCGCCAGGAACCCGCCAACACGGGCCTGCGGCTGCCCGCACTGCTGGACAGGCTGCGCATCTTCACTTCGGAAGACAGCCACTTCAGCATCCAGAAATCAGCCTCCATGCTGGGGATGGGGTTCGACGCCGTGATCTCCGTCCGCTGTGCACCTGACCATCGGATGGACCCCGCCGCCCTCGCTGAGGCCATGGCCGAAGCGCACGACGCCGGGCTGGTGCCGATGGCGGTGGTGGCCACCGCCGGGACCACTGACTTTGGGGCCGTGGACCCGCTGCCTGAGCTTTCGGCCCTGGCCCGCGCCTACGGCGCGTGGCTTCACATCGATGCTGCGTACGGCGGTGGGCTGATGGTGTCGGGCCGCTACCGGCACCTGCTGGACGGAACCCGGCTGGCCGATTCCGTCACCGTGGACTTCCATAAGACCTTCTTCCAGCCGGTCAGCTCCAGCGCCCTGCTGGTCCGCGACCGCGCCATGCTGCGTCACATCACCTATTACGCGGACTACCTGAACCCCGAGAGTGCCGCCCTCGCAGAGATTCCCAACCAGGTGGACAAGAGCATCCAGACCACCCGGCGCTTCGACGCGCTCAAACTCTGGCTCACCCTGCGCATCATGGGTGCAGACGCCATCGGTGCGCTCTTTGATGAGGCGATAGACCTGGCCGCCCGCGTAGGGTCACTTCTCGCCGCCGACGACGACTTCGAGCTGGCCGCAGAGCCCCAGCTGAGCACCCTGGTGTTCCGGTACCGGCCACGGATTGATACCGCAAACGGCAGCCAGCTGATCTCGGAGCATGCCTCGGATGTCCTTAATCCGGCCATCCGCGCGGCGGTTTTCGCCTCCGGAAAGGCCGTTGTGGCCGGCACCAAAGTGGCAGGACGGCACTACCTGAAGTTCACGCTGCTCAATGCTGAAGCAACCCTGGAGGATATTAGCCAGATCATCAGCCTCCTGCGCAGCACGGGCACCGGGCTCCTGCAGGACGGGCTCCTGCAGGACGGACTCCTTCAGGACGGGCTGCTCCAGGACGAGGTGTCCGCATGAGCCGCATTTACGACTTCGCCGGCATCGGTGTTGGCCCCTTCAACCTTGGCCTGGCCGCGCTCAGCGAACCTGTGGAGGGCCTGGACGGTGTGTTCCTGGAGCGCCGCGAGTCCTTCGACTGGCACCCGGGCATGATGCTGGAGCCGGCCCACCTGCAGGTCCCGTTTATGGCGGACCTGGTGACGCTCGCCGATCCCACATCGCCCTACTCTTTCCTGAACTTCCTCAAGCAGACCGGGCGGCTCTACCGGTTCTACATCCGCGAGAACTTCTACCCGCTGCGCGCTGAATATAACCAGTACTGCCAGTGGGTAGCCGGTCAGCTGCCGTCCATACGTTTTAACACAGCCGTGCTTGATGTGACCTACAGCGATGGCGTGTACCGCCTGGCGGTGGAGGGACCGGACGGGGCAGAGGTGCTGTTGGCCCGCCGCCTGGTGCTGGGCACCGGTACGGCCCCGTATGTGCCGGCGGCTTGCGACGCAATAGTGGAAGCGGCTGCCGGCGGCGGTGGAGGACTGGTCCTCCACAACGCCGACTACCTGTCGAGGAAGAGCGAACTGGAGGCCAAGCGCAGCATCACCATTGTGGGCAGCGGCCAGAGCGCGGCGGAGATCTACTACGAGCTTCTTCAGGAGATCGATGTCCACGGCTACCAGCTGAACTGGGTCACCCGTTCGGGCAGGTTCTTCCCGCTGGAGTACACCAAGCTGACGCTGGAAATGACGTCCCCCGAGTACGTGGACTATTTCCACCGGCTGCCCCAGGACCAGCGCGATGGCCTGATCAAGAGCCAAAAGAACCTCTACAAGGGGATCAACTCTGAGCTCATCGACGCGATCTACGACCTCCTGTACACCAAGAGCCTTTCCGGCATGGTGGACACCCGCCTGCTGACGCACTCCTCCCTGACCAGCGCCGCCTGGGACCCCGCCGCACGCTCCCACAGCCTGGAGCTGCACCACGAGGAACAGGGCGCGTCCTACGCCCTGGAGAGCGAGGCTGTAGTCCTGGCAACCGGGTACACCTACCGCGAGCCCGGTTTCCTTGCCGGTGTGCAGGACAGAATCGCACGGGACTCCGCCGGCCGGTTCGCCGTGAGCCGCAACTACAGCACCGGCGTCGAACCCGGGGAGATCTTTGTGCAGAACGCTGAGCTGCATACCCACGGCTTTGTCACCCCGGACCTGGGCATGGGCGCCTACCGCAACTCCTGCATCCTCCGCGAAATAACGGGCCGTGAGGTCTACCCGGTGGAGCGCAGCATCGCCTTCCAGGAGTTCGGCGTGCCGGCTACAGGTCCGGTTGAGGGTGTCCGACGTCCGGCTGCCGACGATGCTGTGGTGCCGGCATGAGGTTTACGTTCCGCTGCCTGGATCCCCACGCCGATGCACCACTCCTGCACAGCTGGGTGACCCAGCCCTACGCGTCGTTCTGGGGCATGTTGTCCTCCACAGTTGACGGGGTTGTGGAGGAATACTCCAAGATCCAGGCCAGTGGGCACCACCACGCCCTCTTGGGGCTCGACGGCGGTGTCCCCGCCTTCCTGATGGAGGAGTACCTGCCGTCTGCCTCGCCACTGGCCGCGGTCTACGCCGCCCAGCCCGGTGATATGGGCATGCACCTGCTGGTGGCGCCGCCGTCGGGAGGGCCTCAGCCCGGGTACACCGCGGCGGTGATGGACGCCGTCCTGGACCGGCTGTTCAACAAGCCGAGTGTGGAACGCGTGGTGGTGGAGCCCGACGCCAGGAACACCAAGATCCATGCCCTCAATGAACGGCTGGGATTTCAGCCGGCCGGGGTGGTGGACCTGCCGGACAAGCAGGCACTGCTGAGCTTCTGCTCCCATGCCGATTACCTCACCGCACGGGCTGCCCTCCAGCCGTCCGCAGACTCTTCAAACCCGATCCACCAGGGAGCATCACTGTGACCATCATTGCCATCGATCCAGACTTGCTCGCGGGACCCAGGGCCAACACCGCCGTCCCGCATCTCACGCCGGAGCGGTGGGCCAGAGCCAACCGCCACCTGGTGCGCAAGGCGTTGGCGGAATTCCTGCACGAAAGGATCCTCACCGCCGAACGGACGGGCAGCAACGGCCCAGACTCGCCCGAGGGGGCGGAGTCGCTCGAGGGGGTGGCGTCCTACCTGGTCAGCAGCGACGATGCTGCCAGCCAGTACTCTTTCAAAGCTCGGCTGCTTGCCCTGGACCACTGGTCCATCGACGCCGAGTCCATCCGCTGTACCCGGGACGGAAGGGAAGCAGCCCCGGATGCCCTGACCTTCATCACCGAATTCCGGAACACCCTGGGGATCCGGGAGGAGATGCTTCCGGTCTACCTCGAGGAAATCAGCAGCACGCTCGCCAGCCACGCCTACAAGCAGTGGATGGGCCAGCCGCTTGCCGGTGAGCTTGCCGCCGGAGTGACAGGGGGCAGCGATCCCGCCACAGACTTCCAGGTGATTGAGCGCAGCATGACCGAGGGTCATCCCTGCTTCGTGGCCAACAACGGCCGGCTCGGGTTCGGCATCAGCGACTACCGGGCATTTGCGCCCGAGACGGGAGCTCCCGTCCAGCTGGAGTGGATCGCCGTGCGCCGCAGCCAGGCGGTGTTTACCTCCAGCGCAGGGCTTGACTACCGGGCCCACCTGGAGGCGGAATTGGGCGGACCGCTCGTGGCCGCCTTCGACGCCAGGCTCAACGCCCAGGGCCTGGAATCCGCCCATTATTTCCTCATGCCGGTGCACCCGTGGCAGTGGGAGAACAAACTCACTGTCACCTTCGCCGCGGAGATCGCCCGCCAGTTCATAGTCCACCTGGGGTCAGGGACTGACAGCTACCAGGCGCAGCAGTCCATCCGCACGTTCTTCAATACGAGCGACCCCGCCAAGAGCTACGTCAAGACGGCGATGTCCGTGCTCAACATGGGCTTTATGCGTGGCCTTTCGCCGCAGTACATGAAGGCCACCCCGGCCATCAATGACTGGCTGCGGGACCTGATCGGCTCAGACGAGGCACTCCAGCGCCGTGGCCTGGAAATGATCAGCGAAATTGCCGCCATCGGGTACCACAACAGCTACTACGAGGCCGCTTCCGCCAAAGGATCACCGTACCGGAAGATGCTCTCCGCCCTGTGGAGGGAGAGTCCGTTGCCACTGCTCAAGGACGGCCAGCAACTGGCAACCATGGCCTCGCTCCTGCACGTTGATCGGGACGGCAAACCCCTGGTCTCAGCCCTGATGGAACGGTCCGGGCTGGCCCCTGTCGAGTGGCTGCGCCGGTACTTCGAGGTATACCTTGTCCCGCTGGTGCATTGCCTGTTCCGCTATGAGCTCGCTTTTATGCCGCACGGCGAAAACGTGATCCTGGTGCTGGAGAACGGTGTTCCCGTGCGTGCGGTCATGAAGGACATTGCCGAGGAGATTGTGGTGATGGGGGACAGGCTGGACCTTCCCGAGGAAGTGGCCCGGATCCGGGCGGACATTCCCGACGGCGAAAAGGTGCTCGCCATCTTCACGGATGTCTTCGACTGCATCTTCCGATTCCTGGCCGCCCTGCTGGTAGAGGACGGCAAACTCAGCCAGGACCAGTTCTGGGCCACCGCCGCCCAGGCCATCCGGGACTACCAGGCAGAGAACCCGGAGTTGGCCAGCCAGTTCGCACGCCATGACCTCTTCGCCCCGGACTTTGAATTGTCGTGCCTGAACCGCCTGCAGCTGCGGAACAACCAGCAGATGCTGGACCTCGCGGACCCGTCCGGCGGGCTGCAGATGGCCGGCCGGCTGGTGAATCCACTCGCCACGTACGCGCCCCAGTCCTGATACCACACGCGCTTCATCTCTAGCTGACGAGGCGCGAACGAACACTTGAGGCCCCCGCAGGGAGGGGCTCAAGTGTTCGTTCGCGCGGCTAGGCTGGGGCCATGACGACGCCACAGAGCACCGGAACCACCGCCCTGATCACCGGAGCCACAGCGGGGCTTGGCGCCGAGTTCGCACGTCAGCTCGGGGAGCAGGGCCACCACCTGGTGCTCGTGGCGCGGGACAGTAGGCGGCTGGCGGCCAAGGCGCACGAACTGGAAAACAACTACAGCATCGACGTTGAGGTGATTGCCGCAGACTTGACCGACGACGACGGCGTGGCTGCCGTCGTCGAACGCCTTTCCGATGACGCGCGGCCGGTGGAGGTCCTGGTGAACAACGCGGGGTTCGGGCTGCTGCGGTCCTTTGAAGAAAATGACATCGAGGATGAAAAGGCGCATCTGAAACTCCTCGTGGAAACCCCCATGGTGCTGAGCCACGCTGCGCTAAAGGGAATGCTGCGGCGCCGTTCCGGGAAGATCATTAACGTGGCCAGCGTGGCGGCCTTCCTGCCGCGGGGAACCTACTCGGCAGCGAAGGGGTGGCTGGTAGCCTTCAGCCGCTGGGCCAACCTGCAGTATTCCCTTCAGGGCGTCACGGTCACGGCAGTGTGCCCCGGGCTGACGCACACTGAGTTCCATGACCGGATGGAGATGGACAAGTCAGTGGCACCGCAGTGGATGTGGCTCAACCCAGAGCGTGTGGTCCGGGAGGGGCTGGCCGCCAGCCAGCACGGCAAGGCAGTCTGGGTCCCCTCCAAGAGGTACAGGGTCATGATGGCGGCGGCGCAGGTGCTCCCCGCCCGTCTGACAACAGGCCCGCCGCGAAGGGCGAGGTAGGGGCCCGCCGCACCGCAAGCACTACAAGGATCCCCACCAGGGCGCCCACCAAGGTCTCCACGCCGCGCTCAAGAATCAGTACCGCGGGATCGATGGGCGCTGCGAGTTGCGTCATCAGCAGGATCACCGGAGTGAAGGACACCATGGCCAGTCCGTAGTGCCTGGCCATGAACAGCTCCGTGGTGAACTGGAAGACGATGACCAGGACGGCCAGCACCGCCACGTGATGGACGGCCAGGATTTCAGCCGGCAGCCAGGGATGGGGAAGAAGTACGACGGCGGTGACCACCAATCCTAAGAACGTCCCCACGATCCTGTGGATCCCCCGGCGGACACTGCTGGGAAGGTCCGCACCTGCCAGCGGCACTGCCGCGGCCGCCATGGCCCAGTGGGGATGGCCACTTCCGCTGAGGACACCCAGCGTGCCGGCAGCACCAACAGCCAGGACATACCTCGCTGCATGGACCACGGCAGGTCTGGCACCCACCGCCCGGAGCGACGCGATGTTCCCGGCCGCACCCGGCTGCCAGGCCCGCGAACGGACCCACCCTCCGAACCCGACGGCCAGGGAGAAAACGGCAGACGCGGCGGCGATCAGCAGGGCAACATACCAGGGGACGGCCAGAGGGACGGAAGCACAGGCGCCTAAAGCCAGGATTCCGAAGAACGGGCCGTTGGGCTTGAGTCTTACCTTGTCTGCGAACACTGACCCTGCGCCGGCCAGCACTGCTTCGATCCCCACCAGCCACCACGAATGGAGTTGGTTGACGGAAAGGACCACCCCCACAGCCACGCCTGTCAGCAGCACGAGCGCCGCCTGTGCCTGGTGCTTTAGCCGCAGCTGGTGCGGTTCGGACCGTCCGTACATCCCGGTCAGGGCTCCAAAGACTGCGTAAATGATGAGATCCGGACGGCCCAGCAAAAGGAGTGTGAGTGAGGGAATGGCAACGCTGATGGCAACCCTGAATGCGGCGAGGCCGTCGTTGTCCGCCGGTTCCAACCGGTGGAGCGCGCGCACCTGCTGCCAAACGGGCTTCATGTCGCCGATGCCACCCATCTTTGGTTGGATCATGCAGATCGCTTTTGCGGTACCCGGTTGCGGGCCTGGATGCCGCCCCTGGGGGCCTTTCGGAAGATATCATCCGGCCCCGGCGGAAGTCCGCCGGGGCCGACCCGGGACGTAACTTGTTACATCCCAGAGGCACAGCCGAGGCCCGCCTTGCCTGATTCCCCCAAGGAAATCAGGCTAGACGGGCCTCAGGAGCGCGGGCTACAAGACGTACCCGGACAGGCTGTGGCTACACGGAAGCGGGGACTTTATCCTCTTCGGCGTCGGCAGGTGCCGCGTTGGCGGTGATGACGTCCTGGGTTTCGAACGGCATGTCATCGAGGTCGATCAGCGGATTCTCATCCTGGGTGGCCACCAGTTCGCGTGCCTCTTCCTGGGTTGCCACGCTCGGCATGGAGCCGGGCAGCGGACGCTTGGCCGATTCCTTGAGGAAGTAAATGGTCACGGCACCAATGAGGGAGGTGGCCATCAGGTAGTAGGCGGGCATCATGTCGTCGCCGGTGGCCGTGATCAGCGCGGCAACAACGAACGGGGTGGTTCCTCCGAAGATGGCCACGGCGAAGTTGTAGGCGATACCCATGGCACCGTACCGGCTGGCGGTCGGGAACTGCGCCGGCAAAGCTGAGGCGAGGTTCGCAACGTAGAAGGCCACCGGAAAAGCGATCAGCGAAAGTCCTGCCAGGGTGGACCAGACTTCACCGACGCCGATCAGCATGAACGCAGGCGTTGCGAGCACCACGGTGCTGACGGCGCCGATCCACAACACGGGACGGCGGCCGATGCGGTCTGAGAGCTTCCCGGTCAGGGGAATGCAGAGGCTCATGATGACCAGCACGGGAATGGTCAGCAGGGTTCCGTGGACGGGGTCGTAACCCTTGGACTCGGTGAGGTACGTCGGCATGTACGACGTCAGGGCGTAGCCGGCGGTGTTCGCCGCGGCCACAAGGATCATCGCCACAATGAGTGAGCGCCAGTAGGCCTTCACAATGCCTACCGGCCCCTTGGAGGCATCAACGTCAGCCGAATCGGCGTCCTGCGCGATTGATTCCTGCGCGTCCAGGGTGGCCTGGAACTGAGGGGATTCCTCGATCTTGTTCCTGAAGTAAATGGCGATCAGGCCCAACGGACCTGCAATCAGGAACGGAATGCGCCAGCCCCATTCCTCCATGGCGGCCTGGCCAAGGGTCAGCTGCAGGACAGATACCAGCGCCGCACCCAAGGCAAAACCAAGGTAGCTGCCCATATCCAGGAAGCTCGCAAAGTATCCCCGGCGCTTGTCCGGGGCGTATTCGCTGACGAACGTGGTGGCACCAGCATATTCACCGCCGGTGGAGAAGCCCTGGACAAGTTTCAGGACCACCAGGAGAACAGCGGCCCAGATGCCGATCTGCGCGTATCCGGGCAGCAGCCCGACGGCGAACGTGCTCGCAGCCATGATCATCAGGGTTGCGGCGAGTACCTTCTGCCGCCCGATCTTGTCGCCGAGCCAGCCGAACACCACGCCGCCCAGTGGGCGGGCAATGAAGGTGGCCGCGAATGTTCCCAAAAGGAACAGCGTCCGGACTGCCGGGTCCGCCTCGGGAAGGAACACAGGCCCCATGGTGGTGATCAGGTAGCCGAACACGCCGACGTCGAACCATTCCATGGTGTTTCCCACGATGGTTCCGCCGAGGGCCTTTTTCAGCATGGGCTGATTCACCACGTTGACGTCCGACTCTTTGAGCCGTCGCCGCGCGAGGAGCTTCGGTTTCCTTCCGCTCGCTGAGGTGACTGGTGCTGCCAGTGTGTCGGTTCCGCCGGCGTTTTCTACGCCTGCTGAAGAGTCGGTCGTGCTTCGGTCCGTGGGCATTTGGGCGGCTCCTATGGAGGTCATTTGCTTGCGACTTGTAGCTGCCCCGCTCCGGGCAGGCCTTCAATTTTACGCGAATCCCATGGCAACTTAGAGTTTCATGCCGTAAACTCGCCCATTTGAGGGCGTTTTTAAGCCTGCATCCCCGATTTGTTTTGGCCGCTCTGGCCCCGCCAATGCTGGCATCTACGCGTTCTGCGTCCTGGTTACCGAATTTTTATCGTTTCCCGCTGCTGCTGAGGGTTATTCGCGCACTAAGTCCCGGCGAAAGTGACGGCGGCCACTGGCCGGCAGCCGTATTCGGGGGACCATCCGGCGCCCGACCCAGGGGGTTCACAAGTTCGCCGCTTGCTGCCTATTGTTGTGCCATGGGAACACTGATTTTTGAGTAGGCGGACGTTTGCGGCCCGCTTCAGCCGGCCCCCGTCCCTCCTTAACTCGGCAGACACGTCCGGACAAGCTGATCCTCCTCAGAAAGGTTCCATCATCATGACCAAAGACCACCGCCAGCCCGCCACCGGGGACGCAGACGCGCCGTCGGACTCTGAAAAGCCGGCAAACCCTGAAAAAGCTGAGTCGGGCGGCGTCCGGTCCCGGCTGACGGAAGCCCAAAAAGCCATGCTCGACAGCAAATCCCGTGGCGGAGGCGCTGGCCTCCAGAGCGTGGGCAAGAGTCACAAGCCCACCCACGTGAGCGGCAAACAAGGCCCGGCAGAAAAGAAAGTCCGCTGGTAATTCCGTCCTGACCTGCTTCACCAACCAACTGTTGAGCAACACTTCATTTCATTGGGGAAAGGAAGAAAAATGGCTGAAATGCACCCAGCAGGAAAGATCGAACCGGAGGTTTTGAGTCACCTCGCAGCAGCAATGGACACGCCGGCCATACCAGGACCGGCCACCGTTCCGGTAAACCCAGCAATGACCGGGGAGCAGCATTGGCCGGACGGGAACGGCAGTAAACGCCACCCCAAAGAACGGGGCGCCGGCCATGGAAGGATGGGCCACGAGGCCGCAGTGACTGCGGTGCACCGGACCAGCCGGCCGCAAATGCCGCACTCGTCGTGATGACGCGCATCTGACCTGACGACACGCATCAGGCCTGGCGACACCCGTATTCGGGAGTCGCCAGGCCTGATGCGTGTCCTGGCGGAATATGCGCGTCGCCAGCTCGCCAGCGCCCGCGCTGCGGTCCTGAACGCTGCGGTCCTGGACGCTACGGTCCAGCACTGCGCCGCTCAGGACTCCGCCACAACGTCCCCCGGCTCCTTATCCACGCGCCAGCCGCGCCAGACAGGGTGCCGGAGCTTCCCGCCCCCCGTCCATTCACCGAAGGTCACTTCTCCCACGAGCTGCGGGCTTACCCAGTTCGCGTCCGCGGCGTCCTCCGCCGGAACCTCGTCGAAAGGGGAGGTCTTCCGCGCCAGCGCATCGACTTTGAGCCGAAGCTCCGTCAGTTCCCTGGTGCTGAACCCGCTGCCCACCCGGCCTGCGTACCGCAGCTTTTTCCCGTCCGGGATACCCACCAGGAGGGAACCGACCGAACTGTTCCGCCCCCCTTTGCCGGGACGCCAGCCGCCCACCACTACTTCCTGGGTCTTTTCGAGCTTGATCTTGATCCAGGTCCGGGTGCGCTGGCCGCTGGCATAGCGGCTGCCGGTCCGCTTCGCCAGCACCCCTTCCAGGCCAAGTTCCCGCGCGCTCTCGAGGATGTGCTCGATCCGTTCGTCCAGCACCGGAGACAACTCAACCGGGCAATCGGATGGCGTGAAAAATTCCTCCAGCCGCTGCCGCCGCTTCTCCAGCGGCCTGCGGCGCAGGTCTTCGCCGTCCTCGGACAGCAGGTCAAAAAGCATCAGCCGGACCGGGATGGAGGCGCGGGCCCTCTCGACGTCGTGGGGCCGGGTCAGTTTCATCCGTCCCTGCAGCCGCCCGAAATCCGGTTTTCCGGAAGGCCCGACGGCGATGATCTCGCCGTCGGCGGCGAACGCCTGTGGGGGCCAGCAGTTTCGGACCGCCAGTTCCGGATACGTTGCCGTGACGTCGTTGCCGTTCCGGCTGAAGATGCGGATCTTCTTTTCATCGGCCACGATAACGGCCCGGACGCCATCCCATTTCAGTTCAAAGTGCCAGCCGCTGCCTTGGAGGTCCGCCACCGTTCCCGACGTGGCCATCATGGGCCTGAAGTCCTCGGGCGCGGGCGCGGTGACTGCCGCTGGCACGGCGACTGCGGCAGCTGCTTGGGCTGCAGCGGCGGCGGGTCTACGTGCACGGGCGGGGTCGGCTGCGGGGGATTCCCGCTTCGAGGGCGCCGGCAGGTCCGCGGGCTCATCCTCGCCTTCGTTTGATCCGTCCTTCGACGAAAGCGGACGACGGCGGTGGTGGTCTTTGTCCATCAGGTGGATCAGCCACTGCCCCTCGGTATCCTTCCCTCCGCCGCGGCCGGTGTTTATCAGGGCAAACTTTTTGGTTCCGCCGAGCCCGCCACCCTCGGAGCCGGTCAGCGTGACGATGACTTCCCTGCCGTTGATCCACTTGTGGAGTTCGTAGGTTCCGTGGTCCCAGATGGTGACCTCGCCGGCGCCGTACTGACCCTGAGGGATGGTGCCTTCGAATGTGGCATAGTCCAACGGATGGTCCTCGGTCTGGACGGCCAGGTGGTTCTTGTCGCCTGACTCCGGCACGCCTTTAGGCAGGGCCCAGGAGACCAGGACGCCGTCGTGCTCCAGCCTGAAATCAAAATGGAGCCGGCTGGCGTGGTGCTCCTGGATCACAAAGGTGTTACCGGGGCCCTCGACGCCGGTGAAGGGTTCCGGGGTTGCGTGCGGATCCCGCATGGAACGGTACTTCTGCAGGCGCGGATGCGCGGCGCCGTCGTCGTGGTTTCCACTTTTATTTGAGTTGCCGGGGTTGCCGTGCTGACCAGAGCCGCCGGGGTGCCCGGCAGCTGTGGTGATGGCGGCGAAAGGGTCCTTGCCCGCCTGGACGCGGCGCATGACAGCCTTGTAATCGAGCTGGTGCAGATGCGGGGAGCTCAGCTCGCGCCAGGTCCGCGGAGCGGCCACGGTGGGAGTGGGGCGGCCGCGGAGCGAGTAGGGCACGATGGTGGTCTTGGCCGCGTTGTTCTGGCTCCAGTCCACCAGGACCTTGCCTGTGCGGAGCGTTTTCTTCATATCGCTGACGGCAAGATCGGGATGATCCGCCTCCAACGCGCGGGCCAGTTCTTTAGCGAAGGACGAGATCTGTTCGGAGCTCTGGGTCCCGTCCAGTCCTGCGTAAAGGTGGATGCCCTTGCTGCCGCTGGTCACCGGAACCGGGGCCAGGCCCACGTCCTCAAGGATGGCGCGGGCCAGCCTGGCCACCTCCACGCATTCCTCCAGCCCCGCGCCTTCACCGGGATCCAGGTCCAGAACGAGGCGGTCCGGGTTGAGCTGGTTGCCGTGGGAATCCACGCGCCATTGGGGCACGTGGATTTCCAATGAACCGATCTGGCCGAACCAGGTCAACGTGGCGCGGTCATTGACCATCGGATAGTAGATGGTCCGTTCCTTGTGCGTGATGGCGGCCCGCGGGAGCCAGCCCGGCGCGGAATCTTCAAGATTCTTTTGGAAAAACACCTCCCCGGGATTGTCTGCGGTGCCCACGCCGTTGACCCATCGCTTTCTGGTGGCCGGCCGGCTGGCGGCGGCAGGGATCAGGACGTGCGCGACGGCGGCGTAGTAGGCCAGGACGTCGGCCTTGGTTGTGCCCGTCTCCGGGTAGATGATTTTCTCCAGGTTGGTCAGGCTCAGTTCTCGCCCCGCCACCCGGACCCGTTCCTTAGTGCCGGCCATGGGGCTTCACCTCAGGCGCTGTGTGATGTTCACTTGAGGGATGAGAGCCATCTGGAAAGGTGCCATCGCGTTCGGCCTGGTCAACGTGCCTGTGAAGGTCTATAGCGCCACCGAGGATCATGACATCAGTCTGCACCAGGTCCACAACGCCGACGGCGGCCGGATCCGCTACCAGCGCCGGTGTGAGGTCTGCAGCGAGATCATCGACTACTCGGATATTGAGAAGGCCTTCGAGGAAGACGGCAGGACGGTGGTCCTGTCCAAGGATGAGCTCAAGGCCATCCCGGCCGAGAACAGCCACGAGATCGAAGTGGTCCAGTTTGTGCCGTCCGAGCAGCTGGAACCCATGATGTTCGAGAAGAGCTATTACCTGGAGCCGGACTCCAAGTCGCCCAAGGCCTACGTCCTGCTGCGCCGTGCGCTTGAGGATACCGACAGGGTGGCCATTGTGCAGTTTGCCCTGCGCGACAAGACCCGGCTGGGCGCGCTCCGTATCAAGGACGACGTGCTGGTGCTGCAGTCCCTCCTGTGGCCGGACGAGGTCCGGGAAGCCAACTTTCCGTCGCTCGATGCTGACGTCCGGATTTCCCCCCAAGAGCGTGAAATGTCGGCCGCCCTGGTGGAGTCCATGGCCGGGGACTTTGAGCCCGAATCGTTCACTGACGAGTATCAGGTGCAGCTCCGGCAGCTGATCGAGGCCAAGCTGGAGCAGGGCGATGCGCTGGACACCGAGGCCACGTTCGGGGTTGAGGCGGGCGAAGGCAAGGGCGAGGTGATCGACCTGATGGAGGCGCTCAAACGCAGCCTGGACCGGAAGCGTGGCGGCGGGCTGCCGGAAGCTGCCGAGGATACTGAGGATGAAGAGGCGGAGGAGGCGCCGGCCAAATCTGCCAGTGGTGGCACCAAAACTGGTGGCGCAAAAACCGCCGGCACCAAGACTGCGGGTACCAAAACAGCAGGGACCAAGACCGCGGCGGCCAAATCGACAACGGCCAAGTCGGCCACAACCAAGTCCACGTCCGGTTCGGCCAAAGCCAGTTCCGCTCAGTCCAGTCCGGCGAAGTCCGAAGCTGCCAAGTCCACCGTCCGGAAGCCCGCCGCCAAGCCGGCGGCGTCCTCCGACAAGCCCGAGGCGAAGGCGTCCACTACGCGGGCGCGCAAGCGTGCCTGAGGCTGTCGGCGGTCCCGCGCCTGGTTTGGTGATGGCTGCCGCCTAGGAGTTCCGGAGGGCGGAGATGAGTTCGCTCTTCTTCTTGGAGGAATAACCGGTGAGGCCTATTTCCTTCGCCTTGGCTTTCAGCTGCGGGACTGTCCAATCGTCGTAATCACCGGACTTGCCGCCCTTGCGGCCCACCTCGGAGCGCCCCTTTTTGGCGGCGGCGTTCGAAATCCGGGCGGCTTTCTGCTTGGAGGCGCCATCCTCGCGCAGTTCCTCATACAGCTTAGGATCTTTCACGCTCGGGTTTTTCTTGCCGGGCATGTCATCCTCCTTCAACCTGGGTGTGGTCTTGGCTGCCTGTCCTGCCCCGGGTCATTTTCGAACCGTGGGGTCAGTTTCAACGCTAATTCCGGGGAACGGCAAAAACAAGGAATTACTAAGGCTGCTTGCTTTTGGTGCCTGGCGCCGTCCTTGCAGTCCTGAATCCGCAGTTTCCGCTGGAGGATTCCGGCGTGTTCGCGTTGCGCGCGGCTACCCGGTACCGGTTGCAGTACGACTCATGGCACAAGTAGGACCCGCCCCTCATGACCCGCCCCGCCCCGATGGTGGGGCCGGGCGGGTTGTAGGCAGGGGAATTCCGGTAGTACTTCGGCAGGAACCAGTCCGAGCACCACTCCCAGACGTTGCCGGCCATCTGGAAAAGGCCGTACCCGTTCGGGGGAAAACTTCCGGCAGGGGCGGTGCCAAGGAAACCGTCGTCGAACGTGTTGGTGGTGGGAAACGTACCTTGCCAGATATTGCAATGGTGATCCCCGCCGTCGGGAAGCAGTTCATTGCCCCACGGGTAGCGCCGGCCTTCCAGGCCGCCCCGTGCCGCATACTCCCACTCCGCCTCGGTGGGGAGGCGGCGGCCGGCCCACCGGCAGTAGGCCAGGGCGTCGTTGTGCGAAATATGGACAGCCGGGTGATCAGGGATTTCTGTCCAGTGGGAGCCTCTTCCGGCCGGGTAGCGCCAGTCCGCACCCCGGATGTTTAGCCACCAGGGCGCGCCGGCGGCTTCGCCAATAATGTGCTTCCGCGGAGCCCCGACGAGCAGGTGGAACACCGCCGATGAGCCAAAGCTCTCCGCATCGCTGCGGTACCCGGTGGCGTCCACAAATGCTGCGAACATGGTGTTGGTCACCACCGTGGCGTCAATCCGGAATGAATCCAAGCGAACATCGTGCACGGGCCCTTCGCCGTCAGCAGGGTACCCCTCGTCAAAAGAGTCCCCCATGGCATACGTTCCTGCCGGGATCAGCACGTCGGCGTGCATGACAGGCGTTTCACCGGGCGCAATGGAACGCGCCGGATCGTTTTTTGCCTTCAAGGACAAGGTGACGCGGGAATCTCTTGAAGCGGGGGAGTTGTGTCCTTGGCCGGGAGAGCAGCAGGGTGCGGTCCCGGCACTGCTGGACGGTCCGCTGTGTGGGGAGGCTTCCGCCATGTCCTCATCGGTCAATGCTCTGCCCCTCGGATCCCGCCGCTGCATGGGCATCGATTGCTGCGTCAGGGCCGATGATGTCCTCCAACAGTCCCTGCATCCTCTGGCGCTGTTCCGGATGCCTTTCCCAAAGATTTTCCTGTTCATCGGGATCCGTGGCCAGGTCGTAGAGTTGGCCCCCGGGTTCCTCAGCGGTCACGGGAACGCCCGCCGGTTCAGAGAAGCCTCCTCCCGAACCCGTCGAGAACAATGCCTTCCACGATCCGTCGCGCACTGAGAATGATCCCTCCATGCTGTGGTGCACCAGAACCCTGGGAGGACACGGTTCTCCCAGGAGGGCAGGCGAGACGTCAACACCGTCCACGGGCAATTCCGGCAGGTCCGCACCAACCAGCGCGGCAAGGGTGGGAAGCATGTCTACCAGTCCAAGCAGCTGATCGCTGACAGCGTTGGCGGGAACGGTGCCGGCCCACCGGACGATGAACGGTTCGCGGTGCCCGCCGTCCCACAAATCCCCTTTCTGCCCACGCCAGGGCCCATTTGGCCTGTGGATGGTGGTGTCGCCGTCGTCATAAACAGTGGGCGCCCCGTTGTCGCTGGTGAAGATCACCACGGTGTCCTGGGATCGCCCCGTTCTATCCAGGGCTTCGAGGATTTGACCGGTCATCCAGTCGACGAAAGCCACAGAGTCCCCGCGGGGTCCGGCTTGGGAGGTGCCCCTGAGGAATTCAGGCGGAACCTGGGGGCGGTGGGGCGCCGATGGCGCAAAGTAGAGGAAGAACGGCTGCTCGGAGGGTGCTTCCTCGATGAAGCGGACCGCTTCAGAAGTGAAACGGAGATCTACCTGGTGCTCGTCCCAGTCCGGTGTCTGCAGGCCCGGGCGTTGTTCGGTGAGGTACTCGCGTTTCGGCTCCGCTGGGATGCCCACTGTCCTGTCCTGCTCAAGGAAGCAGTACGGCGGCATATCCAAGGACCCGGCGATACCGAAGAACCGGTCAAATCCGACCTCCAGCGGGCCGTCCTCGAACGCTTTCGTGTAGTCGATGGTATCCCCGGTATCCACGCTGTTCAGGAGCAGGCGCGAGTCCGTGCCGACCGATTCCAGCTCCAACGGGTGGTCAGGGTTGGAAGCCTTCCATTTCGTTCCGTCCTTGTGCCGCCAACCCAGTCCCAGATGCCACTTTCCGATGGCTGCCGTGCGATATCCGCAGCCATGCAGAACGGATGCAACAGTGGGCGTCCCGCTCTCGATGAGTGCGGGGGCGTGGCCCATCAGGACACGCTTTTTGAGCCGTGTGCGCCAGCTGTACTGACCCGTCAAAAGGGCATACCGGCTGGGGGTGCACACCGCCGAGGCTGAGTGGACATCAGTGAACCGGGTTCCCTGCTGCGCAAGTGAGTCAATGTGGGGAGTGCTGATTCGCTCTGCCCCGTTGCATCCCACGTCACCCCAGCCAAGGTCGTCCGCGAGGATCAGTACGACATTCGGCCGTTGGGTTGGTTCGGTCAAGGCTTCACTCCTTCAGGGCCGCCAGGAGTGGCGGGCGCAGGCAAATCGACCCTCCGATGCTAGGCCTCCCAACGGCGCCACGCAAGAGTGTGCGTGATTCTAAGATGAATCACTCAGAAATAATCACACTTTGAACAAGCATAGGAAACAGTAAACCGGCTGGATTTGGCAGCATACTGACTGTCTCGAGTGGTTAGGCATTAGATGATGGGCCGAGCAGTGCCAAACAGGGTGATTGAGAATGAGTGAATTTTGCCTAAATCACGCATACTCTTGCAAAACCCTCCGTGCCGTTCTAACGTCGTGATACGAGCCACACCCCGAACGCAACGAAAGTGGGACCATGACCCTGAAAGTGGGAATCCTTGGCTTTGGGGAGCGCTCATCGATCGCGCACTACGCCCACAAGCCCGATGAAGGCTCGGAAGTCGCCGCCGTTTTTGATCCAAGTGAAGCCGCACGGGACCGTGCGCAAGCGGATTATCCTGACGCCCGCGTGACGGGGAGCCTTCGTGAATTCCTGGCCCTTGGCCTGGACGCCGTGATGATTACCTCGCCGGACCATACGCACGCCGCCCTGGCGTTGGAAACGCTGAGGGCCGGCATTACCACCTTCTGCGAAAAGCCCCTTGCCATCACCCTGGAGGACTGCGACCAGGTACTGGAGGAGGCGTTCCGCACCGGAACGCGCCTTTACATCGGCCACAACATGCGGCATATGCCAGTGATCGTCCAGATGCGGCAGCTGATTGATGAGGGCCGCATCGGGGACGTCAAAGCAATCTGGTGCCGGCACTTCATCGGCAATGGCGGCGACTTCTATTTCAAAGACTGGCACGCGGACCGGAGCAAGTCCGGCGGCATGCTTCTGCAGAAAGGAGCCCACGACATTGATGTGATCCATTGGCTGGCCAAAGGCTACTCGCGGCGGGTCGCGGCAGTCGGCAGCCTCAGCGTCTATGGGGAAATCGCGGACCGGCGGGACCGAAGCGCAGAACGGCGCAGCGACTGGTTCAGCCTTGATAACTGGCCGCCGAAAGCACAAACAGGGCTCAACCCGGTAGTCGACGTCGAGGACATCTCCATGATGAACATGATCCTGGACAACGGAGTGCTGGGCGCCTACATGCAATGCCACTTCACCCCCGATTACTGGCGGAACTACACGGTCATCGGAACCGAGGGCCGCCTGGAGAATATGGGCGATGGCCCGGGCAGTGAAATCCACCTGTGGAACAGAAGGCGGGAAGGCCACGCTCCGCCTGACGAAATCTACGCCGTCGGCGGTGACGACCAAGGCCATGGCGGCGCCGATCCGGTAATGGTGGCCGAGTTCCTGAAATTTGCTGCAGATGGAGTACCTACGGCCACGTCACCCATCGCGGCACGAAACGCCGTCGCCGCCGGACTGCTTGCCACCGAATCCCTCAGGGGAAACGGATGCGCCTTGGACGTTCCCATGGTCGACGAGAGCCTTGCCTACTACTTCGAGTCGGGACAAAAGCAGCAGCAGCCCGCACCCGTCAGGATCCCGCAGCCGGGACCCTCCCCAGTCTCCACCTCCATCCATTACCAGGAGAAAAAATGAAAATCCGAGCAGGAATCGTCGCCATGGCGGCGGCAGCAACACTGGCGTTGTCTGCCTGTGGGGGAGGGCAACAGTCCCCAACGCAGGACCAAGGGCCGGCCGACTCAGGGGAGCTGCGTTTCGCGATGTGGAACCAGGCCCAGTCCGAAGTCATGAAGACCATAGTGGCCGACTTCAACAAGACAAACCCCAACATCAAGGTAAACGTCGAGGTCACTCCTTTCGACAATTACTGGACCAAGCTGCAGACCGAGGCGTCCTCGGGTAACCAGCCGGATGTCTTCTGGATGAACGGCCCCAACTTCCAGCTGTATGCCAGCAACGGCCAGCTTGAACCCTTGGATGATGTCATCGACGGCAACAAGATTGACCCCGCGAACTATCCGGAATCCCTTAACAAGCTGTACAGCTACGAAGACAAGCAGTATGGCGTCCCGAAGGACTTCGACACCGTAGGCCTCTGGTACAACAAGAAGATTTTCGACCAGGCAGGCGAGACGTACCCCGCGGACAACTGGACCTGGGAGGACTACAAGTCCACCGCCAAGCGCATCAGCGACAAGCTCAAGGACCAGGGAATCTACGGAACGGCCATCCGTGCAGGCGATGCACAGATGACCTACTACAACAGCATCCCCCAGGCTGGCGGATTTGTGATTTCCGAAGACCAGAAGAAGAGCGGCTACGACGATCCCAACACCATCAAGGGACTCAAACTCTTTGCCGACCTGATGGCTGACGGCTCCGCACCTACGGCCCAGCAGCTCACTGACACCCGCGGTGACAAGTGGTTCGCGTCTGGCAGGGCGGCCATGATCTGGGGCGCCTCATTCGAAGCCCCCGTGTTCTCAGCCATTAAGGACGATATCCAGGTGGTCCCGCTTCCCCGTGACTCCAAGCAGGCAACCGTTATTCACGGGCTCGCCCACGTCATCTCGGCCAACTCCAAATCCAAGGCTGCTGCCAAGACCTTCCTGGCCTACCTGGGATCAAAGGAAGCTTCCGAAACGTGGAGCAAGTCCGGCACCGTCATCCCGTCCTTCAAGGGATCACAGGATGCCTACCTGGCCAGCAATCCGCAGTGGAACCTGCAGGTCTTCCTTGACGCAGCCGAGAACTACGCCGTCCCGTACCCCGTCTCCAAGAACACCGCGGAATGGAACAAGCTCGAAAAGGACATCCTGTCCGGTGTCTGGACAGGACAAAAAACAGCGGAAGAGGCTGGCAAGGAACTGGCCGCCAAGATGAACGAAACCCTGGCGAAGGAATAGTCCAGTGTCAGTCCTTGCAAAAGGAAGCAGCGTCGGGCGCGCGGCCCAAAAGCCCGCGCGCCGGCCTGGCGGCGCCGCCCGCAAAGAGTCAGGCCTCGTTCCGTGGCTCTTCATCTTCCCCACCTTCCTGGGTGTTGGCATCTTCTTCCTGTGGCCAATGGTGCAATCCGTCTACTTCAGCTTTACGGAGTGGGGCGCTTTCGGAGGCACCACGTGGATTGGTCTGGAGAACTACCAGCGCCTCGTCACGGATCCGGAGACCCTGAAGGCACTGGGTAACACACTGGTTTACGCAGGTATCTCCCTTCTCTCCATCCCCCTTGCGATCTACCTCGCAAGCCTCATCAACCGCCCTGGCCTGAGGTTCAAGGGCCTGTTCCGTACCCTGTATTTCCTGCCCGTCATCACCATGCCTGCGGCAGTGGCGATCGTCTGGCGCATTATGTACAACGGCGATTTCGGGGTGATCAACTACGCCCTGTCGCTTGTGGGCATTACTGGGCCGCACTGGCTCTCTACACCGGGTCTGGCCATTACCGCCGTCGCGCTGGTGGGCGTGTGGCTGACGCTCGGGCTGAACATGATTATTCTGGGCGCCGGGCTCCAGGGCATCTCACCCGAAATCTATGAGGCAGCGGAGCTGGACGGGGCCAGCCCCTGGACCCAGTTCCGGCAGATCACTGTTCCGTTGCTGACGCCAAGCATCTTCTTCGTCACCGTGCTGACCGTCATCAGCAGCTTCAAGGTCTTTGACCTCCTGTTCGTCATGCTTGGGACCACCAACCCGGCCACGCAGGAGTCGGAGACGCTGGTCTACCTCTTCTACGACAAGGCCTTCATCACCAACGACAAGGGATACGCAGCAGCGATCGGCATGGTGCTGCTCCTGATCATTGCCCTTGTGACGTACTTCCAGTTCCGGATGCAGAAGAGGTGGGTTACTTATGTCTGAGCTCGCCCAGCGCGCAGCAGTTGCGCCGCGCCCGAACAACACCCGCACCCGCAACACCGGAAAGCGGCGCTATTCCTCGAATGTTTCCGCGTACGTCGTGCTGTCCCTTGGCGCGGTCATCATGGTTTTCCCGTTCCTCTATCAGTTGTCGGCCTCGCTGATGACCAACGCGGAGGTGCTGTCGGTTCCACCAAAGTGGATCCCCGGAGCCGTGCGGGTGGAGAACTATGCAGCGGTTTTCGACACCATTCCCTTCCTGCAGCAAATGGGGAATACGGCCGTCTTCAGCGTCACCCGGACCGTCTCGCAGGTGGTGTTCTCCGCGTTGGCCGGCTATGCCTTCGCCCGGATGCATTTCCGCGGGAACACACTGCTGTTCGGGATTCTGCTGTCCATCCTGATGGTTCCGCCGGAACTGCTGATCATTTCCCAGTACCAGATCATCGATGCCCTCGGCTGGCTGAACACCATGCCAGGCCTCGTCGCCCCTGGCCTGGTCAGTGCTTTTGGAACCTTCATGATGAGGCAGTTCTTCCGGGGCCTGCCCATCGAACTGGAGGAAGCAGCACGAATTGACGGAGCCGGACCATTCCGGACATTCTTCCAAGTCATGCTGCCGCTGGCACGTCCGGGTCTGAGCGCCCTCGCGATCATCACCCTCATCGATGTCTGGGGTGTCCTGCTGTGGCCTCTGGTGGTGACGTCCAGCCAGGACCGGATGCCTGTGTCAGTAGGCCTGGCCTCCTTCCAGGGAGAGCACGGAGCCGAGTACCCCACCATGATGGCTGCGTCTCTGATGGCCATTCTTCCCATCATCATCCTGTTCATCTTCCTGCAGCGCCGGGTTATTGAAGGCTTCGCACACGCAGGCCTGAAGGGCTAGGCCGCGATGAAACAACTGAAACAACCTAGGAGCCAGTGACCGTGCCAGAATCAACCAACCAGACGCCCGGGAAATACATGGAGCAGGAGCTTCACTCCCAGCCCGATACCTGGGAGCAGGCTGCGGAACAGAGCCGGAAGGAGAACCTCCTGCCGCGTGACGGCCAGCGGATAGCAGTCATCGGGTGCGGCACCTCATGGTTTATGGCCCAGTCCTACGCGGTGCTGCGTGAACAGGCAGGAAAAGGAATCACCGATGCGTTCGCCGCCTCTGAGGCTTTCCTGGACCGAGGGTACGACGCCGTAGTGGCCATTACGCGCTCCGGAACCACCACCGAGGTACTGGACGTCCTGGAGGAGTTGCGGGGGCGGGTACCTACGGTAGCAATCGTGGGAGACAATTCGACGCCGGTGGCTGCAGCGGCCGACGCTGTTGTTGCCCTTCCCTACGCGGATGAACGTTCGGTGGTCCAGACACGCTTCGCCACCACCGCCCTGGCGTACCTGAAGGCATCGCTGGGTCATGACCTTGCGCGGGCTGTCCGGGATGCCCGCGATGTCCTTGCCGCTGAGATCGACCCCCGCCTGATCGCGGCGGAGCAGTTCAGCTTCATCGGTCGGGGCTGGACCATCGGACTCGCACACGAAGCGGCCCTGAAGATGCGGGAGGCCGCCCAGACCTGGACCGAGTCCTACCCGGCAATGGAGTACCGCCATGGACCGATTTCCATCGCTGCACCCCGCAGGGTCACGTGGATGTTCGGTGAGGCCCTTCCCGGGCTCGAAGGGGAAGTCGGAAACGCCGGAGCGCTGTATCTCCAGGACAGCGCAGATCCCCTCGCGCAGCTGGTCCATGCCCAGCGGGTCGCGCTTGAGAAGGCGCGCCACGCTGGCCTGGACCCGGACCACCCCCGAAACCTGACCCGCTCCGTCATTCTCAGCGCCTAGGTACCGGCATGGTCCTGAATACATCCAAACACTCAGTCATCGCCATCGACGTCGGAGGGACTGATATCAAGACCGCGGTCCTGGACCGCAATGGAGAGCTGCTGGCCGTTCAGCGCACTCCCACTCCGACGGATCACGGTGCAACAAAACAAAACAGTGCAACCAACGGTGCAAACACGGCAGGGGAGCTTGTCCTGGGGCGGGCGGAAGAACTTGTGCGGGAGCACCAGGAAGCCGGGATCGGGAAAATCGCAGCCGTCGGACTGGTGGTGCCGGGTCTGGTGGACGAGCCAAACGGTATCGGGCTCTACTCGGCAAACCTGGGCTGGCGCGATTTTCCCTTCCGGGAGCGATTGGAGAACAGGATCGGGCTGCCGGTGGCCTTCGGCCACGACGTCGGAGCAGCCGCGGAAGCAGAGTTTCGCTTGGGTGCAGGACGCGGCTTCGCCGACGTTCTGGTGATGGTGTTGGGAACAGGAGGCGCCGGAGCCGTCTTTGCCGACGGCCGGCGCGTCCGAGGCGGAGGCTATGCGGGCGAAATCGGGCACGCCCAGGTTCCCTGGGGAAGCAGCTGCAGATGCGGAGCCGAGAGTTGCCTTGAAACGGTTGCCTCGGCCCGCTCAATTGTCTTGAATTATCGACGGCGGTCCGGGCGTTCCGCCGCCAACGCCCAGGAAGTGGTCAGGCAGGTCGAGCTTGGGGATCGGCACGCCCTGGGTGCCTGGTCCGAGGCGACTGACGCCCTCGCCCACACCATCCGGCAGTGCTGTTCCATCCTGGGGATAGAAGCCGTGATCATCGGGGGCGGGCTGGCAGAGTCCGGGGAAACGCTCCTGGCCCCCGTCCGCCGCAAGGTCCTGGAGGGCCTTTCGTTCCACCGCAGGCCACAAATTTTGAAAGCCGAGCTGGGTCAGGACGCGGGACTAATCGGGTCGGGTTTGCTGGCCCGCGATCTTGCCGACCAAGCATTGGAGGGAGGGAAATAGCATGCCACATCCGCGCGTCATCACCCTCACCCCGAATCCCGCAATTGACGAAACTTACATCATCGGCCGCCTGCGCGAGGGTGAGACACATCGAGTCGAGGCCCCGCTGACCCAGGCTGGCGGAAAAGGCGTCAACGCCGCACGTGTCCTGAACCAACAGGGATTTCCGGTTGTTGCGGTAACGCCGGCCGGGGGAAGCAGCGGGGATCGGTTCATTGCGGACCTGGAAGCCAGCACGCTGGCGCACCGTATCGTGGCAGTCCGCGCCGCCACACGGCGGAGCTTTGCCCTGGTGGACCTGTCCAACGGTGAAACAACCATATTCAACGAACGGGGAGAACCCCTCACCGGGCACGAGCTGCAGTCGCTGCTGGACACTGTGCAGGAGGAAATGGAAAGCAGCGGCGAGGAATCGGGGATCGGCTGCCTGATCGGTTCCGGAAGCCTGCCGCCCGGAGCGCCAGCCGATTATTTCGGCCGTCTTGTCCATCTGGCCCATTCCATGGGAGTGCCGGCGATTATAGACACGTCGGGTCCGGCCCTGGTCGAGGCCGCAATGGCCGGTGCCGATCTCCTCAAACCAAACGTTGGGGAGCTGGTGGAGGCCACCGGCATCGAAGACCTGTCCTTGGCAGCCCGGAGCCTGATTGCCAGGGGTGCCCAACGGGTGCTGGTCAGTGATGGCCCCAACGGTATGTACGCCTTCGACGCCGTCCATCCGCAGGAGTTCTGGTCTGCCCGCCTGCCAGAGCCGCTGGAGGGGAATCCAACGGGGGCTGGCGACGCAGCAGTAGCGGCGGCCGCAGCGGTTTTGGTGGACGGAGGGGACCTGCAGGAACTCCTGAAGCGCTCCGCGGCCTGGTCGGCTGCTGCCGTGCTGGAACCGGGTGCAGGAGTCATTTCTGCCCGGCACCACGAACTTGAAGAGCAACTGATTCTTACCACCCATCCTCACCCCCTGGAGACGAAACTGTGACCCTGATGCAAACCGGCACCCTGATGGAAGAGGCCGTGCGCTTAGGGCGGGGCCTTGGCGCTTTGAACATCATCCACCTCGAAACCCTGGAGGCACTCCTTCAGGGTGCCGAGCAAGCGGATCGCGGCATCGTGGTCCAAATCTCGGAAAACTGCGTGAAATACCACGGCGGCCTGGAGCCTATTGCTGTTGCCAGCCTTTCCGCTGCCCGCTCTGCCAGCGTGCCTGTGGCTCTGCACCTGGACCATGCCCAGGACGAGGAACTCGCCCGGCAGGCGGTAGACCTCGGTTTTGGCTCGGTCATGTTCGACGGCGCGCACCTGGACTTCGAGGACAACGTCAAGGCCACAAAGCGGATCAGCGAGTACGCCCATGACCGCGGTGTCTTTGTTGAAGCCGAGTTGGGGAAGATCGGCGGCAAGGACGGCGCCCATGCCCCGGGCGTGCGGACCGACCCGGCTGAGGCAGTGATGTTTGTTGAGGCCACAGCCGTGGATGCCTTGGCCGTGGCGGTGGGGTCGTCCCACGCCATGACGGACAGGACCGCTGAACTGGACCTGGACCTGATCAAGCAATTGCGTGCTGCCGTCGCGGTTCCACTCGTCCTGCACGGCTCCTCAGGGGTTTCCGATGAGAACCTAGTCGCAGCGATATCTGCGGGAATGACTAAGATCAATGTCTCTACACATTTGAACGGCTTCTTTACCCGCGCAGTGCGCGGGTACCTGGAAACCCACCCGGATGTTGTGGATTCCCGAAAATATATTTCGGCCGGGCGGACCGCGCTCGTGCCGGAAGTTGCACGGCTGCTGACCCTCTTCGCAAGGTGAGACATGAACAGACAAGAACGCCTGGCCGCCATCTTGGACATGCTGGCACAAACCGGACAGATCGACATCGATGATGTCGTTCACCGCTTTGGCGTGTCCCAAGCCACCGCAAGGCGCGACATCGACAGCCTCGCGGCCAGGCGGCTCTTGAGCCGCACCCATGGCGGTGCAGAGAAGGGCTCCGTGGCCTATGACCTGCCTGGCAGATACAACAGGAATGACAACGCCCGCCAAAAAGAAGAAATCGCCCGTACCGCCAGCTCCCTTATCCCCAAGGGCGCTGTCATCGGACTCTGCGGCGGAACCACCAGCACGGCACTGGCCCAGGTCCTGGCCACCCGGGATGACTTGCAGGAGCCATCCGACCGGCCCACCCTGACGGTGGTTACGAACGCCATCAACATCGCCGCCCAGCTGGCCGTGCGGCCGAACATCAAGGTCATGGTGACCGGGGGCGTGCTCAACCCCCGTTCGTATGAACTTGTAGGCCCCCACACTGACATCATCCTGGAGCGGATCGCCCTGGACCTGGCTTTTGTTGGGGTGAACGGCATCGATACGGAAGTCGGCCCCACCATCGCCGACGAAGCCGAAGCCGCGGTCAACACCTCTATGGCCCGTAGGGCAATGCGGGCGTACATCCTGGCGGATTCGTCCAAGATCGGCAATCGGGCCTTCGCAACCATGAGCGGCTTCAACTTCACCCAACTCATCACTGATTCCGGGATCTCGGACCAGGACAGAAAGCGCCTTGTTGCAAGCGGCGTCACTGTGCTCACCGGGGACAAACCTCCAGCCACGGGGACGAAGAGGCTCGAAGAGCAGGAACTGTTCGCTTAACCGCCCACGGACAACCCGGCAGGCTCCCGGAAAGCCCCTCCGCGGCCGGGCTGGTGGCCCTCTATCATCTCCACCACTTGAACGCAGAAGCATGGGAGCACAGCAATACATGGATTATCTGGTTTCAGGGACCGTCATTACCGACGGGGAGATCCGCCAGGATCAGGTGCTGGCCATCATGGACGGAAACATTGTCTTTTCGGGTCCGGCCTCGGCATTCCAATCGAATCTGCTGCCTCACGCTGAAACCATCCGGATTCCCGACGGGGGTGCCGTGCTGCCGGGGTTAGTGGACTTGCATTGCCATGGTGCGGCAGGAGGCGATTTTCCGGCTGGCCATGAGGAGGACAGCCGGAAGGCCGCGTCCTTCCTCCACTCCCAGGGGACAACAACGCTGCTGGCCAGCGTGGTCACGGCGCCGAAGGACGATCTCCTCAAGGCCATCAGGTCGCTCCGGGTCTTGGCGGATGACGGGCTTATTGCCGGTATCCACGCCGAAGGGCCTTTTCTCTCGCATTCGCGATGCGGTGCCCAGGACCCGCGGTGGCTGCTGGAACCTGACCTCAAGCTCCTGAAGGCGTTGGTGACTGAGGCCGGCGGGCACCTGAAGACGATGACATACGCTCCCGAACTGCCGGGTTCCGATGAGCTTGTCTCCACGCTGGTGTCGGCCGGCGTGATCCCGTCCCTCGGCCACACGGATTCCGACGCGCGGACCGCCGCCGTTTCGCTTGAGCATGCGGCAGGCGGGCTCGCCTCGTCCTCAATGCGGGGAGCGCGGCCAACGGTAACCCACCTCTTCAACGGCATGCCCCCGATGCACCACCGCGCACCCGGGCCAGCCGCCGCAAGCCTGCGGCTGGCACGTGCCGGGACTGTCGCCGTCGAACTTATTGCGGATGGCGTCCACCTTGACCCGGAAACGGTCAGGATGGTTTTCGAGCTGGTGGGCGCGAACAACGTTGTCCTGGTCACCGATTCCATGGCGGCAACGGGCCTTCCGGAAGGCGAGTACCAGCTCGGCCCGGCGCAGGTTTCCGTCGTGGGCTCTGTTGCCACCCTCACCAGTACGGGATCCCTGGCAGGCGGCACGGCAACCCTGCTCGACGTCGTTCGTCGGACCATAGCGGCCGGAGTCAGCGCCGCTGATGCCGTTGCGGCTGCAACCGGAACCCCGGCACGGCTGCTCGGGCTGGACGGGCACGTGGGCAGCCTGCGCGCCGGGATGCAGGCTGACCTCCTGATAGTGGACCGTGAATTCAGGCTCCAGACCGTCCTGAGGCAGGGAGTGAGGCTTCCCGCCGTGCAGGCTGGCCCCCTCCAGCCCGCAGCGCAGGAGGAGGGGAGCCAGGCTGTATCAGCTGCCGGCCGCCCGGTTGCGCAGGAAGATCGAAACCACAGCAGCCGTCCCCAGGCATAGCGCCGCATTGACTCCGATGGCGGGGACCACGGCAGCGAGTACGCCGGCCGGCTGACCAATGGCGCCGTGATGGAGGAACGCGGCCATCACTGCGCTCATGACCGGGATGCCCAGGGTAATTCCGATCTGCTGGCTCATGGTGGCCAAGCCGGTGGCGAGGCCCTGCTCGGAGTCGGGAAGACCGGTGGTTGCGGTGACCATAAAGCCGACGATGGCCGCCAGGTTGGCAACGCCGCCAACAAAAGTAGCTGCCAGCACCAACATCACCGAGGCAGGATCTGCGGTGATGAAGAGCAGCGAGCCGGTGGCAGCGGCCTGGACCGAGAGTCCGCTGATAATGGTGATTTTTGGGCCAACCCTGCCAATGAGTTTGGGCGCAACAATCCCACCCACCACCGTGCCAAGTCCCAGGACGGCAAAAGACAGCCCGGCGCCGAGCGGAGTGTAGCCCAGGACCTGCTGCAGGTAGACGGTCAGGACAAAGACCAGGGAGGTTTCGGTAGCGAAGGCAAGAATTCCGGCAGCGTTCCCCCAGGCAATGTTGTTCCGCCGCAGGATTCCCACCGGAATCAAGGCGTGGGCGGTGTTCTTTTCGATGACGAGGAACACGGCGAAGAGCACAAGGCTGGCCGCCAGGGGACCCCAGGCGAGCTGGTCAGTCCACCCCTTCTCCCCGGCGCTGGTCAGGCCGAAGACGAGCAGAAGTAGCGCGGCTGTCACGGTAAGTGCCCCGGGAACGTCCAGCTTGGTTCTGTTTGGGTTTGATGATTCAGACAGGAGCGCAGGAGCGAGGACCAGAACGAACAAGGCGACGGGGACGTTGATGAGGAACGCCCACCGCCAGCTGAACAAGTCCGTCAGAAGCCCGCCGAGAATGGCGCCGGTGGTGAAGCCGGCTGCCATCAGGGAACCGTTCAGCCCCAGGGCCTTGGCCCGAAGCCGCCCTTCGGGAAAGGACGTGGTGAGCAGCGACAGGGCCGCCGGTGTCACGGCGGCGGTCGCCAGTCCCTGGGCCACACGCGCCACCAGCAGCAGCGCGGGCTCTGTCGCCAGTCCGCCGAGAAGTGAGCCGACCCCCAGCAGCGCCATGCCCGCGATGAAGAGTCGTTTACGTCCGAACAGGTCGGCGATTCTCCCGAAGAACAGCGTGAAGCCGGCGGCGCACAGCGCAAAGGAAGTGGCGATCCACTGCAGGTGCTCCAGCGAGAATCCGACGTCGGCTCCTATGGTCGGGAGGGCAACATTGAGGATGGAGAAATCCACGGCCAGGGTGAAGCTGGCGGTCAGCAGCAGGATCATGGTCAGGCGCTGGCGGCCTGTCATCCGCTCCGGTTGGGTCGGGGTGGCCAGGTGCTGGAGGGGAGGCGTTTGCCGGGTTGTCATCAGCGGTTCCAATCATTGACGTGGGTCCTGTTGCTATCCACCGTCCACGGGTTTACCGGCGGCAGCCACGCCGCGTTGTGGGTAGCACTGGCAGTGCTACCCACGTTTGCTGTTGTTCGGGAATACTCGGGGGTATGAACGAACCAGCAGCCATGGGCAGCTTCCTGCGCAAACGACGGGCTGCCCTGAGTCCCGGCGACGTGGGCCTGATGGATTACGGCACCCGGCGCGTCCCCGGTCTTCGGCGCGAGGAAGTAGCCATGATGGCGGGCATGAGCGTGACCTACTATGCGCGGCTGGAACAGGGCCAGCACGTCAACGCTTCCGATTCGGTCATCAATTCGCTGTCGCGGGCCCTGGCCCTGACGGAGGCGGAAGGAAAACATCTCCGGGACCTGTCCGGAATCAGGCGCCGAAAGTCAACGTCCTCCCGGAACCCTCATGACGGCGGCTCCCATCCCTACGGCCGTGATCACGCCAGGCCGGATCACGTCAGGGAGGGCACGAAACGCTTGGTGGAGGCCATGGCGGTGCCCGCAGTGGTAGTGGGCAAGCGCACCGAGGTGATTGCCTGGAATAAAGCCGGCCACAGGCTGGTGGCATCGCATCTGGCCTACGGCTGCGCAGAGGATCCTGTGGCGCGGCCGAACCTGACCCGCATGCTGTTCCTGGACGACGCCACCCGGACGCTCTACCCGCAGTGGCGCTCGGAGGCAGGCCGCGCCGTCGCGTCCCTGCGTTTGCTCTCCGGACGGTTCTCCGACGATACCGAGCTTGCCGGGCTGGTGGGGGAGCTGACCCTTAAAAGCCCTGAGTTCGCCGTGATGTGGGCGGAACATCCCGTGGAGAACTGCATGTCGGGGCAGAAGCTGATGAACCATCCGGAGCACGGCCAGCTGGACCTGGGATTCGAGGTCCTCACCATGCCTGATGATTCAGGGCACCGGATCCTGACCTACACCGCAGCGCCAGGCAGCAGATCCGCAGCCATCCTCGCAGGCCTTGCGTGAACCGAAGAACCGAGAAGAAGGAGAGTGCCGTGGCAGGAAACTACGTGGCGACGTCCGCTGTCACCATAGATGCTCCGCCCAGCCGGGTCTGGGAGGTGATCACGGACCCCGCCGCCGTCCAGGAGTTTATGTTTGGGACAGAACTCGTGACCGATTGGACGGTGGGCGGTCCCATCGTGTGGCGCGGAGAGTGGGAGGGCAAACCCTACGAGGACAAGGGGTACATCCTCGAGGTAGAGCCCGGGCAGCGGCTGGTCCACACGCATTTCAGCGCGCTGGGCGGCGAGGAAGACGCTCCGGAGAATTACCACACCCTGACGTGGACGCTCGAGGCCCGCGACGGCGGAACGCTGCTCACGCTTTCCCAGGACAACAACCCCACGGAACAGGCCGCCCACCATTCGCAGGGCATGTGGGACATGCTGGTGGCAGACGTCAAGGAGATCGCCGAGCGCGGCTAATGAACCCAACTGGGTAGCGCTAACTGTCGTTATGGGCACCCATTACGACACTTAGCGCGACCTGGTTGGGCCAGGGCGCACAAAACTAAACGGCCGCCGTCGCGCCAGTCCCCAGAGGGAGAGGCTCGACGGCGGCCGTTGGCACGCTGCTGTCAAAACGGCATGCCGCTACTCGGCGTCGTGATCCGTTTCCAGGATTTTGACCAGGCGGTCCAGGGCATCGTCGGCACCGTCGCCCTCGGCGCGAAGCACCACAACGTCACCGTGGGAAGCACCCAGGCTCATCAGGGACAGGATGCTGGCGGCGTCCATTGCTTCGTCCGCCGGCTCGCCTTCACGGGCAATGGTGATGTCTAGGTCGAACTCGCCGGCTGCCTCGGCAAAGATGGCGGCGGGGCGGGCGTGGAGACCTACGCGGCTGGCGACGGTTGCGGTGCGTTCTGACATTTTTGCTCCTTTTGTCTTTCGGCTGGCTGTGGTTCAGCGCCGGAATTTAGTTATGGGGTGATGTGGGTCAGACCGTTGCGGGAACGGGCTCCACGGTAGCAGCGGGTTCGCGAACTGCCCAGCGCTTGAGTGCCAGGACCGCCAGCGCGCTGACAATGGTTCCTGCCACGATGGCGAGGACGAACATCAGCAGGTTGCCAATGGCGAAGAAGACGAAGATTCCGCCGTGGGGAGCCTGCGAGGTAACCCCGAAAGCCATGGTGAGAGCACCCGTGACTGCGCCGCCCACCATGCTGGCCGGGATCACACGGAGGGGATCTGCAGCTGCGAACGGAATAGCGCCCTCAGAGATAAAGGAGGCTCCGAGCAGCCAGGCTGCCTTGCCGTTTTCCCGCTCGGCGAGGCTGAAGCGCTTCTTGTCCAGCACAGTGGCCAATGCCATAGCCAGCGGCGGAACCATGCCCGCTGCCATGACGGTTGCCATGATCTCCCACGGAGCCTGGTTGGTGGCACTGCCGGCACTCAGGCCTGCAACGGCGAAGGCGTAGGCAACCTTGTTGACCGGGCCGCCGAGGTCGAAGCACATCATGAGGCCGAGGATGATGCCCAGGACCACAGCGGAGGCGCCGGTCATGCCGGAGAGCCAGCCGTTGAGGCCGGCCGTGAGTCCGGCGATCGGGCCACCGAGGAAGAGGAACATCGCGCCGGATGCCACGATGGAAGCCAGCAACGGGATGATGACAACAGGCATCAGGCCACGCAGCCAGCGAGGTACGGCCCACGTCCCAATCACATGGGCGATGTAACCGGCGAGCAGGCCGCCGACGATGCCGCCAAGGAAGCCGGCACCCATGAATCCGGCGACCGCACCGGCAACGAAGCCCGGGGCAATGCCGGGCCGGTCAGCGATGGCGTACGCAATGTAACCTGCCAGCGCCGGTACCAGGAAGCCCATGGACAGCGCGCCGATCTTGAACATCACGGCACCGAGGTAGATCGCGAGGCCGCCTTCGGGAAGGTTCCCGAAGTTGTTCTCCAGGACCACCGTGTCGGCGACTTCCGTGATGTCATAGCCGCCCAGCAGGAAGCCAAGGGCAATCAGCAGGCCGCCACCGGCCACGAACGGGATCATGTAGCTGACGCCTGTGAGGAGCGCTTTCTTCAGCTTCTGGCCGATGTGCTCGCCCTTTTCCATATCCGCGTTCTGGGCCTGCTCCTCGGCACCGAAATGCGGAACCCGGCGTGCGTTGGGGTTGTCAGCCGCGGCGAGGGCTTCCTGGACCATCTTGTCCGGTTCGTCGATGCCGCGCTTGACGGGAGCGTTGATGACGGGCTTGCCGGCGAAGCGCTCCTTTCCGCGGACATCCACATCCACGGCGAAGATCACGGCGTCAGCGGCGGCGATCACTGCCGGGTCCAGGGGCTTGGCTCCGGAGGATCCCTGGGTCTCCACCTGGAGGTCCACGCCAACGTCCTTGGCAGCGGCTACCAGGGAGTCGGCAGCCATGTAGGTGTGGGCGATGCCGGTGGGGCAAGCGGTTACGGCAACGAGCCGTTTCGGGCCACGGCCGTTACCAACCGCGTCGCCAACACCATCCCCCGCAACGGCGGAGGCACCGGCGGAAGCGCCAGCAGCACTGCCGGCAACAGCGTCAACCGGCGCGGCGGCAGCGTGCGATGCCGGCTTGTCAGCCAGGGCGCCGTCCACCAGCTCCACGATTTCTTCGCGGGAGGATGCATTGCGCAGGGCCGCCGTGAAGTCCTTTTTGATCAGGGAGCGGGCCAGCTTGGAGAGGAGCTTAAGGTGCTCCTGGTCCGCGCCGCCGGGTGCCGCGATGAAAAAGATCAGATCCGCCGGGCCATCCTTGGCGCCGAAGTCCACCTTGGGGTTCAGGCGGGCCATGGCGAGGGTGGGAACGGTCACCGCCTCAGACCGGCAGTGCGGGATGGCAATGCCACCCGGGATGCCGGTGGCGGTCTTCTGCTCGCGGGCAAAGGCATCGGCAAAGAGGCCTTCAACTTCGGTGGCACGTCCGGTGGCTGCAACTTTGCTGGCCAGGTGCCGGATCACGTCCTCGGGCGAGTTGCCCAGGTTCTGGTCGAGGTCGACCAGTTCGGTGGTGATGAGCTGAGTCACTGTCAATCCTTTCGAAGGGCCGTGATGGTTACGGCTTCCGGGGTGGTTTGGTGGACTGCCGGGACAGTGGAACCCGGCAGGGAAGCGGCGGCGGCACCATGTGCCACAGCCTGACGGAGGCAATCGGCCGGGGCGGCGCCCTGGCCGTGGGCGAGCAGGTAGCCGGCCAGCGAGGAATCGCCCGCACCGACAGTACTGACCGCGGCGACCGGCGGATGCGTGGCCAGCCACGCGCCGTCGGCCGTTACCAGGACAGCTCCCTTGGATCCGAGAGTTGCCAGCACAGCACCCACACCGGAACGCACGACGGCGGCAGCAGCTGCCGCGGCAGCCGCCGGATCCGCTTCAAGCTCGTCAGCGGTGGACGCCAGGGCGAAACCGGCTGCTGCAGCCAATTCCGCCAGTTCCTCGGCGTTGGGTTTGAGGAGGTCCGGTTTCCCGGAGGCGCCTTGCTGTGAGGTGCCATTCTGTGACGTGCCATTCTGTGACGTGCCGTCCTGCGGGGTGTCCGCTATGGCGGCAGCGAGGGGTCCGCCGGAGGAGTCGACGGCGATGCGCGGGGCACCGCCGTCTGCACCGCCGTCGGCAAGGGTGCGCAGCCGCCGGGTGACGGTGGCGTAGAAGTCAGCGGGGAAGCCTGGCGGCAGCGAGCCGGCCAGAACCACCCAGCTGGCACCGCGGGAGCGATCAAGCAGCAGTTGGATCAGGGCTTCCTGCTGTTCCTCGTTCAGGAGCGGCCCGGGTTCGTTGATTTTGGTGGTCACGCCGCCCGGCTCGGTGAGAGCCACGTTGGTGCGCAGCGGCTCGCCGATGGAAAGGGAAGCGAAAGGAACTTTGGTGTCACGCAGCCCTGCCAGGACGGGGTCGCTGTCAGCCCCGGGAAGCACGGCAAGAGTTTCCAGCCCGGAGGCCACCAGGGCGCGGGAGACGTTAACTCCCTTGCCGCCGGACTCCTGGCTGACGGAAACGGCGCGCTGCACCTCGCCGCGTTCGAGCGGACCGGGCAGGGCAACGGTGCGGTCCAGGCTGGGGTTGGCGGTGAGCGTGACGATCATGCGATCACCACGTCGACGCCGGCCTCTGCCAGGGCGGCTGCAAGTTCGGGGCTTGGTTCGCTGTCTGTAATCAAGGTGTCCAGATCTTTCAGGGAGGCGAACTGGACCAGGGTTTCCGCGTCCAGCTTGGAGGAATCGGCCAGCACCACAATGCGGCGCGCCGAATGGACGAAGGCTGCCTTGACGGCGGCTTCTTCAGGATCGGGAGTGCTGAGGCCAAAGCGTGCGTGGATGCCGTTGGTGCCGATGAAGGCAATGTCGGGGCGGATCCGGCGTGCTGCGTCCACGGTGGCCTGGCCTACGGCCGCCTGGGTGAGTCCGCGGACCCGCCCGCCCAGGATCTGGAGGGCGATTCCCGGCGTGGTGGACAGTTTGCCGGCGATCGGGATGGCGTGGGTGATCACCACGAGTTCCCTTCCGGAGTCCGCGGAACTGGCTGGTACGGAAGGCTGGTCGCCGGAGGCCCGGCGGGAAAGCAGTTCTGCGAGGACCTCGGTGGTGGAGCCGGCGTCGATCAGGATGCTTCCGGAAGGCGTCTGGGGGATAAGGGCCAAGGCAGCCTGGGCGATGCGCATCTTCTGGTCCGGACGCTTGATTGCCCGCTCTTTGATGCTTTCCTCGGTGGTGGTGAAGCGGTCTGCAGCCACGGCGCCACCATGGACGCGGCGGATGGTGCCGGCTGATTCAAGGGTGGCGAGATCCCGCCGGACGGTTTCGGTGGTGATGCGGAAGCGCTCGGCCAGCAGGTTCACACTGACCCTGCCGCTGCCGGCTACAAGCTCGGCAATCTGCTGCTGGCGCTCCTCGGCGAACACAAAACCCTCCGTTGCGTAATGTCCAGGAATATCCACCCGTGACTGGCATCACATGATGTTGAATCACTTGACTTTATCTTTGTTCGTGTGGGTTTGTCAATGAAAAACCACAAGAACAAAGAAAGCCGGGCCGGACCGCTACGGTCTGGCCCGGCTTTCCCGGATTCATGCGTGTCGGTTTCCCGCCGCTACAGCTGGCCGTCACGGCTTTCGTTTCGAGTGATCCGTTCTCCCGTATTGGGATCCGTTACGGAGCGCGTTTCACTAACGCGCCGGCTGCGTCCGGGAGACGCGAGGATGAGGGACGCGATCAGGCCGATGACCCCCACGGCCATCAGGATGTAGCCGATCAGCGTCTGATCCACGTTGGGGATCAGACCCGGGGTGATGGCCCAAGCCAGGATGGCGCCGAGGGCGATAAGGAAAATGGAGGAACCTATTCTCATGACTTGCTCCTTTATATGCGGTGAATGCGGACTGCCGGACCTGTTGTCACTGTTACGTTCCTTGAGGACGTTCCCTGAGCGGCTTACTAAGCATGCTGTCTAATGTCAGGCTACATCACCTTTTCCGGCACGGCTGGGATCGCAGACTGCATTTCGGTAAAGAAAGTGCTGCTCAGGCACGTGCATGGTCGCCCAGGGCGTCCTCCCACGTTGGCCGACTCGCTAGGCTGATCCGATGAAAACAGTTGTATGGTCCAAGCCGGAGAGCGAACGGGCCGGCACCCCGCTGCTGGTGATGATGCACGGCTACGGCACGGACGAATCCCGCATGGTGCGGCTGTTTGACTACCTCCCGCCTGAATTCACCTGCGCGGCGGTGCGGGGTCCCATGGTGATCGGCGACGATTACGGCTGGTTCCTGCTGGACTACTTCCTGGCCAACGATTTCGCGGACGTCATCACCGCCACCAATGCCGTCCATACCTGGATCAACTCGGTAAAAGGCCAGCACAGCAGCGTGAGCCTGTTCGGCTACTCCCAAGGGATGGCGATGGCCAGCACCCTGCTGCGGCTTCACCCGAACGACTACACGGCCACAGTGGGTTTGTCCGGCTTTGTCCTGAACAACGAACTGCTGTCGCTGAGCGAGTCCTTTGATGCCCCGCCGCCCTTCTTCTGGGGACGGGACAAGGCCGATCTGGTCATCAACGAGGACGCCATCGAGTACACGGAAGAGTGGCTCAACGCGAACACCCGGCTCACCGCCAGGACGTACCCGGGCATGGGACACGCCATGTGCAAGGCGGAGATGGTGGACGTGAGCGCGTTCCTGCGCCACTACGTTCTCAGCTAGCTGTCATGAGGGGCCTCAACTGTTCGTTCGAGCTGCAGCTTCTTTTCGCATGCGGCTGGCCGTCCTGCCGGACCGTCCGGCTGCCCGCACCCCTCCGCCGTCACTGAGAATTTCGTCACAGTCCTGCGTGCTTGAAAAAACAGTTGCGCGGCAAATTTGTAAGCGCTTACACTCGACCTCGGCCAATCCACCGGCCCTTTAACCGCGGGAACGGAGATATAACGGATGCATAGGTTCCCAGGTGCTGCCCGTGCAGCGCCTCCTCTTCGGCTTCATGAGGTTGTCAGGGCGCGGCGCGGCCGCCATGATGGTAGAAGACTTTCATCAGCAGCCCTACGGCCTGCCGTGGAACTTTCATCCACGCCCGTCTGCCTCGCTCGCTGATCCTGCGGATACCGACGCCGCCACCAACACGTTTTCGCCCTCCGGGGCTGCCTGCCGTCTGAAAGGACACCGCACCGCCCATGACAGACCTGCTGAAAACCATCAGTCCCTCCTGGACCGGTGCCTCTGCCATCCTCTTTGACCTGGATGGCGTTCTGACGCCCACCGCAACTGTCCACGAACGGGCGTGGCAGGAACTCTTTGAGGGATACCTTGCCTCGCAGCCTGGCGTGACCGGCTACCAGGAAAGCGACTACTTCGACCACATCGACGGCAAGCCACGGTTCGACGGCGTCAGGGACTTCCTTGCCTCGCGCGGCATTGTGCTTCCCGAAGGTCCCACGGATGACGACCCCGCCAACGTCACCGTCCAGGGCCTGGGCAACCGGAAAAACCGGATCTTCAACGACATCGTCAGCAGCGGAGTGGAGCCGTTTGAGGGTTCTGTGCTCTTCATCGAAGCCGCGCAGGCGCTGGGACTGAAGATCGCCGTCGTCTCCTCCTCCCGCAATGCACCGGCGGTGCTGGAGGCGGCGGGCCTGAGCCAGCACTTCCGGGTTGTGGTGGACGGCGTTGTGGCAGCGGCGGAAGGCCTCCCCGGCAAACCAAGCCCCGCCACGTACGACTACGCCGCGCAACTGCTGGACCTGCCCAGCGAGGAATGCGTCGTCGTCGAAGATGCCGTCTCCGGTGTCCAGGCAGGACATTCCGGGCAGTTCCACTCGGTGATTGGCGTGGACCGCGGCGCAGGCCGCCAGACGCTGCTGGACGCCGGAGCCACCCTGGTGGTCAACGACCTCAAGGAACTCCTTTAGGGCCCAGCTTCCCCGGCTGTACGCCCTTTCTGCTCCACCCTTGGCCGCCCCCGCGGTTTCCCAGGCTGTCCCCCCAGCCGCATCTCCCTCAGCCGCCTATGAACCGGCCGCCCAGCACCAACGCCAAAGGACCCCAACACCATGGCTCTCATCACCGCGGACCGCGATCGGTTCCCCAATACCCCCTGGCAACTGGTTGAAACGCGCCATGAACCGGACGACGCAGGCACGCTCGAAACCCTGTTCGCGCTGGGCAACGGCCATTTGGGTATTCGCGGGGCACATTGGGCGGCCGCAGACGCTGACCTGCCTGGCAGCTTCATCAATGGCCTGCATGAAATTTGGGACATCAAGCATGCCGAGAACGCCTTTGGGTTTGCGCGGACCGGCCAGCGGATCATCTACATCCCGGATGCGAACAACTTCACGGTTGTCATCGACGGTGAGACCCTTAGCCTGGCGGAATCTGCCGTGGCAGACTACCGGCGGTCCGTGGACTTCTCCACCGGCATCTATGAATGCCGCATCACCTGGCAGTGCCGTTCCGGCGCCACGGTGACCACCACCGAACGGCGGGCCGTTGGATTCGCCTCCCGCGGAACCCTGGGCATCTCACTGGAGGTGTCGGCGGACCGGGACGTCTCCGCCGATGTGACGTCCTCAGTCATCAACCGCCAGGACCAGCCGGTGGAGGACCATTCCGCGCACGACCCGCGCCGTGCCGGCCGCCACGCTGGGCGCGTCCTGCTGCCGTTGCGGCTCGACGGCGGCGACGGCTCACTCCGGCTCTCCTGGGAAGCTGCCGAATCCAGGCAGCGGGTAGGACTCGCCGTGGATCACTGGACCTCGGCGGGCCATCAGCCGTTTGACACGCTGGTTGACCAGGATGACAGCAGCGTCCGGTACGTCCTGGCCGTCGGCGCGGAGCAGCCCTTCCTGCTGGAGAAAAGCATCAGCTACGCCGCAGGCCGCGGTGTGCAGGATTCGGGCCAGGATGCCGCTGAAGCTGCAGAAGCAGGCCTTCGTGCTGTCCGGGACATCTTCGCTGAGAGCGAGGAGCACTACCGCGACTATTGGGCCACATCGGACATCGTGGTGGGCGGCCAGCCAGCGCTGCAGCAGGCCATCCGCTGGAACCTGTTCCAGCTGGCCCAGGCAACCGCGCGTGCCGACGTCACAGGCATCCCCGCCAAGGGCGTCACGGGCTCGGGCTATGAGGGCCACTATTTCTGGGACCAGGAGGTCTACCTCCTGCCCTACCTGACCTACACCAATCCCGCCGGCGCCCGCCAGGTCCTGGAGTTCCGGCACGACATGCTCCCCGCAGCCAAGATCCGGGCCAAGGAGCTGAGCGTAGACGGGGCGCTGTTCCCGTGGCGCACCATCAACGGGCTGGAAGCCAGCGCGTACTACGCCGCCGGTACCGCCCAGTTCCATATTGCCGCTGCCATCGCCTTCGCCACCAACCGGTACCTTTGGGCCAGTGGTGACGAAGTGTTCCGCGACGGCATGGGCTCTGAACTGCTGATCGAAACTGCCCGGATGTGGATCTCGCTGGGGTTCTTCGGCAAGGACGGCCTCTTCCACATCCACGGTGTCACTGGACCGGATGAGTACACAGCGGTGGTCAATGACAACCTCTACACCAACGTGATGGCGCGTTTTAACCTGCGTGCCGCTGCCGCCCTGGACCACATCGAAATCAGCGACGAAGAGCGCCAGCTGTGGGCGGCCGCGGCCGACCGGATGCAGCTTCCGTTCGATGAGCGGATGGAGGTCCATTCCCAGGACAACGACTTCATGACCCTGGAGCCCTGGGACTGGACAACGCCCCGGTCAAAGTACCCTCTGCTGCTGCATTTCCACCCGCTGGTGATCTACCGCCACCAGGTGCTCAAGCAGGCGGACACCGTCCTGGCGATGTTCCTGCAGTGGCAGGACTTTACGGCGGAGGAGAAGCGCCGGGCCTTTGACTTCTACGATCCCATCACCACCGGAGATTCCACGCTCTCCGCTTGTGTGCAGGGGATCATGGCTGCCGAGGTGGGGTACACCAAGGCGGCGCTGGAGCACTTCACCCACGCCCTGTTCATCGACTTGGACGACACTCACGGGAATACCATCGACGGCGTCCACATTGCCTCCACCGGCGGAGTCTGGAGCTCCCTGGTGTGCGGCTTCGCCGGTCTCCGCGACCAGGGGCCTGTGCCGTTCTTCGATCCGCGGCTGCCGTCCGGATGGGAATCCCTGTCCTTCCACCTCAAGATCCAGGGCAGGCTGCTGCTCGTGGAACTTGACGCCGGCTCCATCACCCTCAGCATCCGCGACGGCGAGCCGCTGGGCATAGACGTCCGCGGACAGGTCTTCACGGTGGGCAGCGATCCCGTCCGTGTGGCCCTGGAGCCGGTTCCGGTTCCGGAACCCACTGTGTTCCCGAGCGGACCGCCGACGGCGAGCCTGCCTGTAGTCCGCGCCCGCGCCTAGTTCTGCGGTAGCCGCGCAGGGGACCAGCTGGGCGGCCGGTCAGCGCCTCCGGCGTCTGTTGGCAATCATGGCCGAGACTGACGCGCCCTGCGTCAGTCTCCTGCCGCCGTCGTGCGTTCCATTCGCTCCATCCCTGGGTCTCTGTCCAGCGGGTGGGCGAGTTCGTCCTGCGGCATTTTCGCGACGATCGATGCGACCACTGCCACGATGGGGCAGACGCAGCCGGCCACCAGGAAGATCAGCCAGATGGGGAGCACCTCCGCGGCAGGACCGGCCAAGGCCATGGAGACAGGCATCAGGGCCAGGGAAACAAAGAAATCAAGGCTTGAGACCCGGCCCAACAGATGCGGCGGAACGCGGCGCTGGAGCAGTGTGCCCCAGATAACCATGCCCACGCTTCCGGTGGCTCCGAACACGAACATGGCGGCAGCCACCGCCAAGAAGCTTTCCATGATGCCGACGGCGGCGAGCGGCAGGCTTCCGACACCCCAGGACACCATCATCACCGTCAGGTAGCGGCGCGGCAGGTTGAGGGAAGCAGTCACCAGCGAGCCCAGTGCCCCGCCGACGCCCATGGTGGCCAGCAGGAAGCCGAACATGCTTGAATCGCCGCCCAGCTGATCACGGACCACAAAGGGCATCAGCACCTCAATGGGACCAATGAGGAACAGCACCGAGATGCAGGCCCACAGCAGCGTCCACAGGAGCCAGGGAGTGCGCAGCGTGTAGCTGATGCCCTCCCGGAGATCGTGGAAAAACGACGACTTGGCGGGCGCCGCTGTTGAGGGGGTTCCAGTTGGCGGGGTTCCTGTTGCCGGGATTCCGCCATCTGTTCCATCCGCGCTTCCGTGACCGGCTCCCGTCCTGCGGTCCTCGGCACCGTTGGCTGGGGCATCGAGAGTGTGGGTGCCGAGGAAGTTCAGGATGATGAAGGCCATCAAGTGGCACACGGCCACACCGGTCACGGCGTGGGACGGCGACAAAGCCGCTACCAGGATTCCGGCCACAGCGGGTCCTGCTGCCTGCTGGAGGATGGGGCGCATGGACCCTTCCATTCCGTTCGCCGCCAGCAGGTCCTCCGCCGGCAGGATCCGGGGCAGGATGGCAGAGTAGGCGGGAAAGAAGAAGGCTGCCCCCACTCCCAGCACAAAGGCGCCCACGGCGACATGCCACAGCTGAAGCCACCCGGCCATTGACAGCCCGCTGAGAGCGGCGATCACCGCCAGGTTTGCTCCTTCCACGGCAATGATCAGGAGCCGCTGTGGGACCCTGTCCGCGGCAATGCCTCCAGCAAGGACAAAGGCCACCAGTCCGATGCTGCCCGCGGTGGCAACGAGGGAGAGCTCCAGCGGACCGCCGCCCAGGTGGATCACCTGGTAAACCATTGCTACGGCCCACATTCCGGAACCAAAAATTGAGATGGCCAACGCTGCTATCAGGACCCGGTACTCACGGTGGACAAACGGCCGCAGGGCCTTGGGGGTTGGCATAGGTTTTAGTCTATGCGTGGGACTGATGGCCGGAAAGCGTTTCCGCGCGGCAAGCCTGCTGCTTCTTCCGGCTTATCGTTTGCCCACTTCAGGGCTTACCTGTCCTTCATCCAGGCAGTTGGCCAGTATCCCAGGATCGGGCCAGGTGCAGGGCGAGCGGCAAAAGATGGCCATGGCCTGCAATCAGTTCCTCCTCGGCTGACGTGTCCGTCCAGGAGAATTCCGCTACCTGTTCTATTCGACCGCCCCGGCGTTCAACGTGGTTCCATGGTCCCGAGGGAAATTCATCGGCGGCTGCGATGCCGAAAAACCAGCTGCGATGGTGGATCTCCGGCTTGTACTCGCGCATGTCGTAAATGGTGTCCGCGAAATGGAAAAGCGGGAGTCCGGCGGCCCGTCCCGTCTCTTCTCCAAGCTCCCTGGAGGCTGCCTGAAGTGGTGTCTCTCCCGCTTCGATGGTTCCGGCGGGAACCTGTCTGCCCGCTTCCGGGTAGCCAGGCTGTACGAACGTGAGGTACCGGTCCAGCCCCGGGTTGAAGACGTAGATGGCAATTTTGTTCCTGGTTGGCACTGAAGAACCGGCGGGTGTGCTGAGGCGCGAGATCGCCCCGCTGATGTCTTGCATGTTTGGCCCCCGTACGCGATTAGCTTGAAACCCCGTTGCATCCTGACACAGGCTATCCGGTCATTTCTCTCCCGCAGAGCCTGCGGTCCCTGTCCGTCAGCTCGGCCCTTTCGCAGCTCACCTGACGCTTGTAAGATGTGGACCGGAGAGCCGGGAAGCCTGGTCGGCCCGCATGCGGAGACGCAAGCGGCATGCCCGGTGGCAACCGCCTTGGGTGTGATTGCTGCGACCCAAGGAACCGGCCATGCACACAGACTCATCTCCCGTCATCCACACCGCTCAACTTGTGAAGAACTTTGGGCGGACCGTCGCGCTCGCGGGTCTGGACCTCTCTGTTTTGCCCGGGGAAGTTCACGGTTTCCTCGGGCCCAACGGAGCTGGAAAATCCACCACGCTTCGCATTCTTCTGGGTTTGATACGGCCAACCTCGGGAACGGCACGGGTTTTCGGCATCGACCCGTGGGCTGAGCCGGTGCGGGCCCACCGCGATGTTGCCTACGTCCCCGGGGACGTGACGCTCTGGCCCAACCTGACCGGCGGTGAGGTCATCGACCTGCTCGCCGGGCTGCGCGGCGGTGCGGATGAAAACCTGCGTCGGCAACTCATTGATGAGTTCGATTTCGATCCACGTAAGAAGGCGAGGACCTACTCGAAGGGCAACCGGCAGAAAGCTGCCCTGATTGCGGCCTTTGCCCGCCCCGCCAGGCTCTACCTGCTGGACGAACCCAGCTCGGGCCTGGACCCGGTGATGGACGCCGTCTTCCGCCGCCATGTCCGCCGGGTCACCGCGGACGGTGCCACCGTGCTGCTGTCCAGCCACATCCTGGCAGAGGTGGAACAACTCTGCGACAGGGTGACCATCATCCGGTCTGGTGTGGCCGTGGAATCCGGGACCCTGGCCGAACTCCGGCACCTCACCCGCACCCGCTTCCGGGTCACGTCGGCGGCGACACCAGAGGTGCTGTCCACTTGGCGGGGCATCCACGACCTGCGCGTTGACGGGACATCCATAGAGTTCGACGCCGATGCAGCGGACCTGGGCCACGTCCTGGAGGCGTTGGCTACTGCCGGCATTACGGGCATCACCGCGGCGCCGCCTTCGCTGGAGGAGCTGTTCATGCGCCACTACGGTGTGCAGGATGCCGCGCAGGATGCAGGGCTGGCCAGCCACAAGAGTCTTGCCAGCCACAAGAGTCAGGCAGGCCACAAGAGCCAGAAGAGCCAGGTGCTGTGATGCGCACCGTTCTCCGGCTGGCCCTGCTCCAGGCACGCAGGGATCGCGGGACCCTCGGAGCCTGGATCCTGGGCGTCGCCGGACTGGGCTACGCGGCAGCCACCGCCGTCACCACACAGTTTGGCGAGGATACCGACCGTGCCGCCCTGATTTCCGTGGCTGCAGCCAGCCCGGCGTTCCTGTTCCTCCGGGGGCTGCCCGACGGCATCAGCTCCGGAGCGGTCACCTTCTTCCAGGGCTATTCGTTCACGGCAGTGCTGGCCGGGCTGATGAGCGCGTTCCTTGTGGTCCGGCACACCCGCGCGGATGAGGATCAGGGCCGGTTTGAGCTGGTCGGTTCCACCCGGGTCACCCGGGTGACGTCCCTGTACGCAACCCTGCTGCTCGGCACCTGCGCCAACGTGGTCCTTGCCCTGGCCGTTGCCGCCGGATTCATCGGTGCCGGCCTCCCGGTCCAAGGATCATTCCTGGCGGGGACAGCTGTTGGCTCCGTGGGTCTGTTCTTCATGGCGGCCGCCGCGCTGGTAGCCCAGGTCATGCCCTCCGCCAGGAGCGCCAACGGGACAGCCGCGGCGCTGGTGGGTGGCGCCTACCTGATCCGCGGTGCCGGCGACGCCCTCGGCACAGCCGACCCCTCCTTGCTGCACGTCACCGCCGCCTGGCCCTCACTGTTCTCACCCATCGGCTGGGGCCAGCGCATCCGGCCCTTCACCGAGACGGATACGCTGCCGTTGCTGGTTATCGGCGCCGTTGCCGTGGTGCTGGCAGGGATTGCCGTGGTGCTCCGCAACGGCAGGGACCTGGGCGCTAGCTACATCGCTGCGGATGAGTCGGGCGCGGAACGGGCGGGCGCCGGCCTGGCATCGATGCTGGGCCTCGCATGGCGGCTGCAGCGTGGAAGCCTGGCCAGCTGGTGCTTCACCACTGCTGCCCTGGGGGCCGTGGCCGGTGGTCTGGGTCCGGTGGTCCGCGACGCACTGGAAGGAAACCCGTCCGTGGCGGAACTGATGAGCCGCATCGTTCCAGGCGACGCGGGCCTGGTGGACCTGTTCACCACTGCCATGCTGGGCATCGCCGGGATCCTCGCCGCTGCCGCGGGCATTGAGGCGGTGCTGCGGCTCAGGGCGGAAGAGGCGGAAGGGCGGGCCGAACTGCTGCTGTCCGTGCCGGCGTCGCGGTTCCGCTGGCTGGGCAGCACCCTCGCCGTTGCGGCAATTACGACGACGGCTGTTGCCGTTGCCGCCGGAGCCGCTGCCGCCGTCGTGCTCGCCCTGGGTCAGGCAGGGGGAAGCAGCCCCGGCACCGTGTTTGCCGCCGCCCTGGCACACATCCCGGCAGCACTTGTTTTCCCGGCAGTGACCGTGCTGGTATTCGCGCTCGCACCCCGCTGGAGCAGTGCCGTCGGCTGGAGTGCCTTGGCCGCCGCGCTGGTCCTGGGGCAGTTTGGGGAGCTGCTCAGCCTGCCCGTGTGGCTTCAGGACCTGAGCCCCTTCCGGCATTCCTCAGCCATGCCGGTGGAGGCCTTCAAGCCGGAAGGCGCGTTGCTGATGCTTGCCATCGCCATAGCCTTTGCTGCGGTGGCCAGCTGGCAGGTGGGTGAAAGAGACGTCACCACCTGACCCGACGGCGCTATCTTCCAGTCCCAGCCGCTGACAACAGGCCAAACCTCATCCAGCCCGCCCATGCCTCAAGAATCCATTGTTTCCGGCGCAGCACAGCCAGGAACAACTACTCTGCCAGGGCTTCTCACCTCTCATGAACTCCGGCGCCTGCTGTAGCGTTAGGCCCGCCGGAGGAGCCAGTAGGGGGCGGAATTGGGCAATCCAGGACATAGGCAAAAACGGGCAGTTGTCACAGGTGCCGGTCGAGGCTTGGGCGAGGCTCTGGTACACGAGCTGTCGGCCGGCGGGTGGAGGGTGCTTGCTGTCGTAAAGCAGGCTTCGCACGCTGAAGCGCTTCAGGGCCTGGTCGGCGTCGATTCCGTGGTGTACGACGTTAGGTCCGACGATGTGCGGGCCGTCCTTGATGCCGTGAAGGATCAGCCCGTTGACGTCCTCATCAACAATGCTGCCCGGGGTGCGCCGCATCAGCCGCTGGGATCTGTTCAGGTGGACGCTGTGCTCAACTCTGTAGATGTCAACGTGGCAGGCCCGCTCCGAATGGTTCAGGCCCTGCTGCCGAGTCTCCTCGGGAGCACCGACCCGGTCATCATCAACATCAGCTCGAGACTGGGTTCTGCCTCAGCACAGGCGCGCGGCGACTTCACCCACCTCTCAACCAGCTACGCTTACAGGATTTCAAAAGCTGCACAAAACATGCTGACCATATCCCTGGCTCATGACCTGCGTGGAAAGGTCCGCTGTTGGGCCGTGCATCCCGGCAAACTGGCAACTGACCTGGGACAAGCCGACGCCGTGAAGCATCCACGCGAGGCGGCACAACAGCTCAGGTTGCTCCTGGAAACCGCCGACGGGCGTTCCCCGCGCTTTGTCTCCCTCGGGGAAACAGACCTGGATTGGTAGGGGTCATACGGGACCGCAGCAGCCGCCGTCGTCGGGCCTTCACGAGGGCCGATTCGATGCCGGCTGGTGTTGCGCGGTGGCCAGATGCTCGAATTGGGATCCTGGTGTTGGCGCCCAAGTGTTAAGCACCCTTACTGTTAATGCAGGCCGCGGCCAAGACCGCCAGCGGAACAGAAGCAGGACAAAAGCAGAGGTGACCATGGCCCAGCGAAGCAACCCAGCACTACGAATCACCCAGCAAGCCGCCCACAATGCGGTGTTCGACGCCGAAGGCAACCCGAAACCCGGCCTGCACAACATGCTGCTCCGGGCCGTAGAGATCCAGCGGCCGCTGGTCCTCGCGTACATCAATAGGCTGCAGCGGAAGCATCCGCGCGCCTCGGCAGCGCAGCTGGCCAATATCCTGGAACGCGACTACCTCCGTGCCGTCACAGGAGGAGGGGCGATCGTGGGGGCCACGGCTGTGGTGCCCGGTGTTGGGACCATCGCCTCCTTGGGGTTGTCTGCCGCAGCCACCGTGGGCTTCCTTGAGGCGACTGCCCTCTACGCCACGTCGCTCGCAGAGCTTCATGGCATCCGTCTGACCAACCCGGAGAAAGCCAGCACCATGGTGATGGCCATCATGCTGGGCGAGGAAGGAACAGCGCTGCTGGGCACGTTGAGCGGTCAGGCCACGGGCAGGGGAGTGGGTGCCACAAAGGCGTGGGGCAACGTTCTTTCCAAATCCATGCCGTCCCCCAGCTTCGGCTCCATCCGGAACAGAATCCAGAAAGCCTTCCTGAAAAACCTCCTGAGGCGCCAGGGCACGGCCCTCTTCGGCCGCGCCCTTCCGTTTGGCATCGGCGCTGTGGTGGGCGGGGCGGGTAACCTCATGATGGGCCGGGCAGTGGTGGCCAACGCCAAAGAGGCCTTCGGTCCCATGCCCGACACCATCCCGGGAGAGCTTAAAGCAACCGCCACGGCACCGGACAACCTCACGCTGGAAGGCAACAACTTTGGATCTTAACGCTGACCTCGGCGAATCATTCGGCTCCTGGACCATGGGGGACGACGCCGCAATGTTTCGCCTGGTCACCAGCGCCAATGTGGCCTGCGGTTTTCACGCGGGCGATCCCGTCACCATGCTGGACAGCTGCCGAGCGGCCTTCGAACTCGACGTGACGGTGGGCGCCCACGTGGGCTACCGCGACCTGGCCGGCTTTGGCCGGCGCTCCCTGGACATGTCCTTCGACGAACTTTTCGGCGATGTGCTCTACCAGCTCGGCGCGCTGGACGGTGTGGCTCATGCGGTGGGGGCATCGGTTGACTATGTGAAACCTCATGGCGCGCTGTACAACCGCCTGGTCCACGACGCGGACCAGGCCTCCGCAGTGGTAGCAGCCATTCAGGCTTACGATCCCGGCCTGCCCATCCTTGGTCTACCGGGATCGGAGCTTCTCATTCACGCTAAGGAAGCCGGCCACCCTGTGTTTATCGAGGCCTTTGTGGACCGTGCTTACCGTGCGGATGGCACTCTGGTGCCGCGCTCACAGGAAGGCGCCGTCCTGCACGACGTCGACTCGATCGTTGAGCGTGCCGTTCGCCTTGCCACAAAGGGCGAAGTGGAGGCCGTGGACGGGACCATAGTTCAGGTGAGGCCCGATTCCCTGTGCATCCACGGGGACACTCCGGGCGCTGTGGAGATGGCCGCGGGCGTCCGGGCAGGCCTTGAGGCAGCAGGGGTCCAGTTGGAGTCCTTCGCCTAGGGTTCAGGGGTTCAGGAGCCACGGATTAGTGGGGCTTGGGGCTTCACAGCTTCAGCGATTCACGGATACAGGGGGCTGAGGCTTGGAGCATCAGCGGGCTCCACTTTGAGCAGGCAGACTCCAGAGCCTGCTGGCCAGCAGTCACTGGCCCACGATTCAGGAGGAATCCATACCCTGTGGCCACTGGGGTGGTTCCCAGTCTTGGTGTTCGCTTTTGTAGTGTCGGCCGGTGGGTGAGGTCCAGCCTGGTGGTTCGTTTTTGCTGGCCTGGGTTGGTTGCCAGGTGGTGTTGTGTTTGAGGTGGTGGTGTTTGCGGCAGGGTTGGCCGAGGTTGTTGATGCCGGTAGTGCCGCCGTTTGCCCAGGCGAGGAGGTGGTCTGCTTCGTTGTCGAGGGAGTGGTTGTTGCAGCCGGGGAAGGGGCATTTGGCGTCGCGGAGTCTGAGCCAGCGGCGCATGGCTGTGGTGAGGCGGTAGCTGGTTCGGCCGATTTCCAGTGGTGCGCCGTCGCGGGGGTCGGTCAGGACGCGGTGGAAGGAGTCGGCTCCGTTGGCGACCAGGTTCCTGGCCATGGAGGCCGGGATGGGGCCGTGGCCGTCCAGGGTGGCGGGTTCATCGGTCAGGCCCAGCAGCGAGAACACGGGCACTGTGACCAGCACCTGGGCCCGCGGCGGCCGGACCTGCCCGGCAGCGCGCTCTCCGTCCCAATCGGCAAGGCTATTTACGCCGTTGTCGCTTCCGTCACCGAGGAGAGCGCCGCTGCCGCTTTCCCCGCCGCTTATCCAGCCGTTGTCGCTTCCCGCGCCGTTGGTCCCTCCGCTGCCGGTACGCCAGCTGGTGATTTGGCCGTTCGTGCTGCCGCCGCCGCTTATCCCTCCATTGGCGCTCCCGCCACCCATGAGTGCTGAACTGCTGATGTTGCCGCTGGTGGTGGTTCCTCCGCCGAGGAGTGCGGTGGCGAAGGTGTCGGCGCGGAGTTGGGTGAGGGTGCGGGGCTCGGTGGGGCCTTGGAGTGCCCGGGCTGTGCTGGTGGTGTGTTCCCAGATGCCGGCGGCCTGGTCTGCGGGCAGGTAGGCGGAGAGCCAGGCCATCCCGTCGCGGTCCGGGGTGTACTCGAGGCGGCGGTCCAGGACGCACTTGGCGTGGCGGGTTTCGATCGAGACGGGGTGGTGGCGTTCGCGCCAGGTCCGGGCCCTGGCGCGGAACCGGGAGGGCGTGAGGTCCCCGGCGAGGCAGGCGCGGGCAGCATTGGCGGTGTCGGGGTCCAGGAAGTGTGTTTCCAGGGCGGACGCGCCGTCTGGGCCCAGGCCGGTGGTTTCATCGCAGAAGATCCGGGCGAGCGGCCATGACACGGCCCCGGCCTGCAGGGCGGACAGGGTGCGCGGCAGTTCGGTGCTCAGCTGGCGGGACTGGACCAGGAACGCCGAGGCGGCGCCTTCGCTGATGGTCAGGACACAGGCGACCTCCGCGACCATGCCCATCTCCGCCGTCGATTGGTCGTGCAGCGACGCCGACGGGGGAAGCAGGCGCCGGCAGGTGTCCGCGTAGGTGGCAGCAGCCCGGGCCTTCCGCGCTGCTGCGCGGGCTTCGTCACGGGCAGCCTCCGCCATGACGGCCAGGCAGTCCTCCGCCAAATCCCGCAACGGATCAGTATCAATTTCGGCTACTGAATCAGGACCAGGATCAGAACCTGTGGCGGCAGCGGAGGAGGCCGCTTCGATTTTGACGAGGGCAGCATCAGGTGCTTCGACTGCTTCCAAGACTTCCCCGTTGTCCATACCCTTAGCTTGTCAGCAGCCACTGACAGTAATGATGGAATTGGCTTGTGTTGCGGTGTGGCTCTGGCCCTGACTGACGCCCTGCGAAGGGTTTGTCCTGCAAATGATTTGTCCGCCGCGGCACAGGCTGCAGTAACGCGGCGGCCAGGTGGACATGACCTCATAGGAGCCTGCTCGAAGAATCCCATTACTGTCTTGTCTGCCCACCCGGCCGGCGTGCCCTTTTGTTTCCCACCGCATGGGGGGTGTCAGATTGTTTGTGTAGGAGGGCTGTAGTCGCTGGGTGATTGGAGAATCATTGTGGCTATGACTAGACCCCGTGAGGTGTCCCCGGAGGAGTTGGCCCGCAGGGCTGCGGCGGCCGGCAGCATGGAGGCGTTGAAGGCTTCGGGCGCGTTCGATGAGCTGATGAACCAGATCGATTCCGGACAGCTGGAACTCGACGGCAAGGACGGTTTCATCCAGCAGCTGATCAAGGCCTCGCTGGAACGCGGGCTCCAGGCCGAGCTGTCGGGGCATCTGGGCTATGACAAGGGCGATCCGATCGGGCGTTTCCTGCCTAACGCCCGCAATGGGTCTTATCCGAAGACGCTCGGGACCTCCGCGGGGGACGTGGATCTGGCCGTGCCTCGTGACCGTGCTGGGTCATTCACCCCGCATCTGGTCCCGAAGGGTGCGCGCCGGACAGGTGGCCTGGATGACATGATTATCAGCCTTTACGCCGGCGGGATGACGGTCCGGGACATCGCCCACCATCTGGAATCCACGCTGGGCACGGAGCTGTCCCACGAGACGATTTCCAAGATCACCGATGAGGTCCTGGACGAGGTGATGGAGTGGCAGAAACGCCCACTGGAGCCGCTGTATCCGATCCTGTATCTGGATGCGATCATCATCAAGGTCCGTGACGGGCACCAAGTGCAGAACCGTGCCGCGCACATTGCCGTGGGCGTGGACATGGACGGGATCAAGCACGTTCTGGGGATCTGGGTCGAAGCTACCGAGGGTGCGAAGTTCTGGGCAGGGGTCTGCGCCGAGCTCGCCAACCGCGGCGTGAAGGACGTTCTGATCGTCTGTTGCGACGGGCTCACCGGCTTCCCTGAGGCGATCGCCGCGACCTGGCCGGCCGCGACCGTCCAGACCTGTGTCGTGCACCTGATCCGTGCCTCGATGCGCTTCATCGGCTACCAGGACCGGAAGAAGGTCGCGTCCGCTCTGAGGCCGGTTTACACCGCCCCGACGGCCGACGCCGCGCAGGAGGCACTCGATGCATTCGAGGCCTCCGATCTGGGACGGAAGTATCCCGCAACTGTACGAACCTGGCGCAACGGTTGGGAGAGATTCATCCCCTTCCTGGCGTTCCCACCGCCGGTCAGACGGATTATTTACACCACGAACGCGATCGAGTCGCTGAATTACCAGCTGCGCAAGATCATCAAGAACCGCGGGCATTTCCCCAACGACCAGGCGGCCGTGAAGCTACTCTGGCTGGCGATCTGCAACATCGAGGACAAACGCACCAGTGCCCGGACCAAGCTTGAAGGCAGAGCCCGGGAAAACCGTGCCAAGACGGTGAACAAACTCATCGAGGGAACCTTCACACCTGGATGGAGCGAAGCCCTTGGCGTCCTCCTCCTGAACTATCCCGACAGACTCGGACCTTACCTAAACCGATGAGACTGCACCCGACTTACACAAATAACTTGACAGGCTCACCGCATGCAACGGAAGGCTGGGCCGCTGCGTCAAACGCTACATCGCCCGCGAAGTCTACGATCAGCTGATCCATCTACAACCAGCACCAGACGCCGGAGCCCTCCGCACCCTACGCCAAACGAAGAACATCACCCTCCAGGCCGCCGCGGACAGCCTCCATGTCTGGCCCACAGCACTGTCCGGGCTCGAACGCGGACTCACCCGCCACGACGACTTCTACCAACACTACGAAACCTGGCTCAACTCTCAATCCCAAAAACCGCGAAGAGGCACCCGGGAGGTTGCAGGACTGACCGGGCAGTTTGCCTAGCGGCAGGACCAACGGCGTCCCGCCGTCCCTGCCGTAATGACCGGGCCACTAAGGCTCTGAGGTCAAGGGCGGCCGCAGGCCGTCGCACCAGCGATCGCAGACCCTTGACCTTGGAGCCTTAGCCCGGTGATCTGCATGACGCGGGGCGCCGTGCCCATTGACAGCAATAGGAGCATCATTTAATGGTCCCGAGCCTCGCCTGCTCCCGAAGACGTTCCGCACCCGCGAGCCAGCAGCAAACGGCATCCCGTCCAGCACCGCACGACTCTCTTTGATTCGGCCGGCGGCGAGGGGGCTTAAGTGTTCATTCGCGCTGAGGGGAAGGGGCTTAAGTGTTCATTCGCGCTCAGGCGCCAAGGGCCTAAGTGTCCGTTCGCCCAGGGGAGGGGCTTAAGTGTTCGTTCGCGCTCAGAGGGGAGGGGCTGAAGTGTTCGTTCGCGCGCCAGTGCCGCCACCGCAGAGGAAACGCCAAGGCCCAGGAGCTTCGTGCTGCAAGCGCAGGGTCCGTCAGCCGAACACCAGGTGCGCCACCGTGAAGATTGCCAGCCCTGCCAGCGAACCCACCACTGTGCCGTTGATGCGGATGAACTGCAGGTCCTTGCCCACCTGCAGCTCGATCTTCTGTGAGGTCTCCTCAGCGTCCCAGCGCGCCACGGTGTCGGTGATGACGCCGGCAATGTCGGAGCGGTAGGTGCGGACCAGGTAACCCGCGGCGTCCCCAATCCAAGCGTTGACCTTGCCAGCAAGTTCGTCGTCCTTCACCAGGCGAGAGCCGAAGTCACGGACGGCCGCCTTGAACCGAACGGTGAGGTCGCTGTCCGGATCGTCCACGGCGCTGAGCAGCGCACTCTTCACAGTGCCCCACGTCCGGGAAGCCAGCTCGCGTACCTCCGGGTCTCCCAGGACCTGCGCCTTGATGTCCTCAGCACGGGCAATCATCGCCGGATCGTACTGCAGGTCCTGCGCCAAGTCGTTGAGGTACTTGTCGATGGACTTGCGGACCTGGTGATTGGGATCCGCCTGCACAGCGCGGGTGAATTTGAGGATTTCCACGTAGACCTTGTCGCCCACCAGGCCGTCCACGAACGGCGGGACCCACGTTGGCGAGCGGTCCGAAACGAGCCTGCTGACAGTCTCATGGTTGTCGTTGACCCAGTCCGCCGCCCTGTCCACCAGCAGGTCCACCAGTTGGTGATGGTGCCCTTCGGCGAAAATCCGTTCCGCCATCCTGCCCACCGGCGGTCCCCACGGCGGAGCCAGCAGGTGCTTGCGGACCATGCCTTCAATGACTGCCTGGACGTCGTCGTCGTTCAGGACCTTAAACGCACCGCGAATGACGGCGGCACCTTCCTTGGCCACGCGCTCGGCGCCGCCAGGGGCAGCGAGCCATTCGCCGGCCTTCCGTGCGATGTTGATGCTCGCGAGTTTGTCCTGGACCACCTGCTCCGAGAGGAAGTTGGTTTCCACAAACTCGCCCAGTGACGCGCCGATCTGATCCTTGCGACGGGGAATAATGGCGGTATGCGGGATCTTGATGCCCATCGGGTATTTGAAAAGCGCGGTCACGGCGAACCAGTCGGCCAGCGCACCCACCATGCCGCCCTCCGCCGCTGCCCGGACATACTGAAGCCACGGGTATTCCCGTTGCAAAGCGAAAGCGAAAACAAAAACGATGGCCATGGCAATGAGGAGGCCCAGCGCCACGAGTTTCATCTTCCGCAGCGCTGCCGCCTTTTCGGCGTCCCCTGCGCTGAATTGATGTCCGACGGCGGCGGCTCCCCTTTGCAGGGGCCCGGACGGTCCGTGAGGGGCCTGCTGGGTAATTGGTTCAGAGTTCACCTGCATGTGCCCAGCCTAGTCCCGCAGCCGATGCCCCGGTCCGCTAGCGTGTCCTCATGACAACGGACGAGCCTATGCACTTGAGGCCCTTGGTCTTCGCCCACAGGGGGTCCAGCGCCCTGTTCGCCGAACACACGCGGGCGGCCTACCTGCAGGCCCTTGCCGAAGGCGTTGACGGCGTGGAGTGCGATGTCCACCTCACCCGGGACCAGCACGCAGTACTTATCCATGACGCCAATCTGGACCGCACTTCAGACGGCACCGGTCCCGTGGCCGAGCGCTCGCTCCGCGAATTGCGCCTGCTCGATTTTTCCTCTTGGAAAGGTGCCAGGATTCCCGAGAAGTTCGGGGCGCGCTCCGAGCAGTTCCTTACTCTCTCTGAACTCCTGGATCTCCTGCGCGGGGCAGGCCGGCCGATTGCGCTGGCCATCGAGCTGAAACATCCCAGCCCCTTCCAGCTCAAACTCGAGGACCGGGTGCTGGACGTTCTGCGCAGTGAGGGTTGGGACGCGGCAACATCGTCCCTGGACAACGTCACGGTGACATTCATGAGCTTCAGCCCGGATTCGGTGAGGCACCTGCTCCGGCAGGTGCCTGCTGAATTCATCTGCCAGCTGGTGGATGACATCGACGTTCACGAAATTCGGGAGGAACTGGGCCTTGGCCTGCTCACGGGCAGTGCCATCGCCAACGTCATGAAGGCGGCGCAACTCGAAGGCGAACGGATCCTGGACGACTGCGAGGTGCGGCTGGCAGGTCCTGGCATAGACTACGTCCGCCAGCACGCCCGGAACGTCCAGCGCTGGCTGGATTCCGGCCGCCGCTTCCGGGTTTGGACCGTTGACTCGGAACGGGACGTGGCGCTGTGCCAGGGCTTGGGCATCCACGAAATCACCACCAACGTGCCTGCCCGAGTGCTGGCGCAGCTTCAGCTGCCCGTCTAGCCTGACAGCCCGGGCCGGCCCAGGCCCAGCCAGCATGCGTACGGGCGTACAACGCGTCCCAGTTGATGTGATTGAGTAGAACCATGCCTCCCCGCCGCCTCTGCCACAGAGAGCTGCTGTGAAAGTCCTGGCATCGCCCGCCGTGCGCGTGGGGATCTCCATCAGCATCGCAACGGGGCTTTACGGTGTGTCGTTCGGGGCCCTCTCTGTCACGTCGGGGCTCGATTTCTGGCAGACCATGGCGCTCAGCCTGCTGCTCTTCAGCGGCGGTTCGCAGTTCGCATTCATTGGCGTTGTCTCAGGCGGCGGCTCGGGCCTTGCTGCCATGACCGCGGCCACTCTGCTGGGCATGCGCAACGGGGTCTACGGCATCCAGCTCAATGCTCTCCTGCACCCCACCGGCTGGCGCAAATACGTGGCCGCACAGCTGACCATCGACGAGTCCACCGCCACCAGTACCGGACAGACGGATCCTGCGGAGCAGCGGCGCGGCTTCTGGACTGCCGGCGTGGGCATCTACGTTCTGTGGAACCTCTTTACTGCTGTGGGGGCACTCGCGGGAAGCGGACTAGGTGATCCGAAGCAGTGGGGCCTGGACGGCGCCGCGGTGGCCGCCTTCCTGGCGCTGCTGTGGCCCAGGCTCAAGGGACGGGAACCGGTGGCGATCGCCGTCGTGTGCGCCCTGGCTACCGTGATGGCAGTGCCGTTCGTGCCTGCAGGGGTGCCCATCCTCGTCGCTGCTGTGGTGGCCGCCGTGATGGGCTGGTTTGGGCATGGCCGCAGCGACGAAGGGTTGGAGCCCGATGTTGATCCCTACGCTGAACACCATCACGGCCACCACACGTCCCGCCAGGAGGGCCAGTGAATCTCTGGATTTGGCTGTTGCTGGCTTGTGTCCTGGCCTACGGCTGGAAGCTGGTGGGCTATTTTGTTCCCGCTAAGTTCCTCCAGGATCCGCGTATGTCCCGTGTGGCCGGCACCCTGACCATCGGGCTCCTGGCCTCCCTGACCATCGTGAATGCTGTGGCTACCGGCCAGACCGTCGCTTTTGACGCGAGGCTGGGAGCGCTGGCCGCGGCCGCCGTCGCCCTGGCTTTTCGGGCACCGTTCCTGCTGGTGGTTGTTGCCGGCGCCGGCACGGCAGCCGTCCTCCGGCTGCTCGGATGGAATTGATGTCCTCTGGTGGCTCCGATCACCGGCACTGTAGTATGAAGGTGGCTATGCAGCTGGCCATGGAACTTCATCTTAAGGGTGACCATGAAAAATCAACTGCATGCGGCCGGTCATAGATCGAGTCTGACCCGCACCATAGCCACAGCGCGGCTCCGCGCTGGCCTCCCCGTCAAGCGGTTCTTCACCAAATTTAATTCACTGGCTGACGTCCCCGCGGAGGACCTCGAGTTCCTTTCCCAGCGGCTCCTGATCGCCATGGAAATCGGTCAGGGAGCCCAGACTGCGGCCCTTCACCGTGCCGTGCGCAACGAGATCCGCAGCCGGGAAGCGGCGCCCAATGATTGATGGAAAGGCATGAAGATCGCCGTAGTGGGCGATCTCCTCGTTGATTCAGGGCGTTTTGGCACCGCAGCCGGCGGTGCCGCACGCGCGGCATCCCTGCTTGCACGGACAGGCAACAGCGTACAGCTGTTGACTGTCCTTCCAAGTGACAGTTCGCCGTCACAGCTTGCCGCCGCCCTGCCTGGCGTGAGTGTGGCGGCAGCCCGGGACCTCACTGAAGAGATGCTGCGCTGCCTGGACTTTGCAGACGCGATAGTGGTGGCCGACGGCGGACGCGGCGTGACGTGCAATGACCGCCTGCGCTGGCGGCTGGGTGTTTTGGCCCCCAGCGTCCCCATTGTGTGGGACCAGCACCGGGACGGCCCCGCTCCAGTACCTGGGGTCAGCGCGGTGACGCTAAGCGAGTCGTCCGCCTCACAGGCCAGCGGAATCGACGTCCGGGGCCATGAATCTGCGTCCGAAGCCGCCGGTCTGCTGCTGCGCAGCTGGGACGCAAGTTCAGTTTCCGTCCTGACATCCCCCGCCGGAGCCGACTCGGGAAGGGTTCGCGGAACCTTTTCGGCCGCGCTTGCTGCGGGATTGGCCCAGGGGATGGCGGTTTCGGCCGGTGTCCATCTTGCTGCCCAACACGCCGGAATCAACAGGGCCAACCAGCGGAGCATGGGACTGGCGTTTGCGCCAACTCAGGCTCCTGCACCGGGGGAATCTGACGCCCGCCCGGGAAGCTGACCTGCTTCTGCCAAGGATCTGTGATCCACTGGAGAGAGGCCGCCAACCGGGTTTGTGGGCCAAAAGGAGGAATCGCGATGAACGAACAACAACGTCCAGACGATGACCGGGAAAGTACCGGGCGCCGAGCCGAGGCTCGAGTACCTGGCTTTGAAACCGCAAAGTCCCGTCCAGCCTACGTGGATCCAGGCGGCTCCCAATCCACGAAGGAACTCCGTGAAACCGCCCGCCGCCGTCGTGAGGCCGAAGAGAAGCTGCAGCAGCATCTGATGGAAGCCAAGGAGCACGCTCACCATGAGTCAGACCACCAGGCCGATGCCGCCAAGGATGACGGAGCTGGCAAGGATGACAGGGCAGGCAACCCTCAATAGGGACCGCAAAACCAAATAGGGACCGTAGTGAGCTTGCAGTCAGGTGGGGCGTCGCGCAGTTAGAGGCGTCATCTAGAGGTGCCATCGCGGTTACTGGAGGTGCCACCGCGGTTAGAAGTTGCCGCGGCCCCGCCAGTGCACGTCGATTAAGCGTCAGGCTGGCGCACGTCAACTAAGCGTGAGGCCGGCGCAGGCCGATGGGCGTGCGCTCTGCGGCATGGCGGTGCGGGTGGTAGCTGGGTGGGGGGCTGTGGCTAGGCTACGCCGTGCGCGGCCGCGGTATCCGGTGAAACAGCCCTTCGGGCAGCTTCTTCAACACCCAGCTCATACCAGACCTGCGCCCCGAACTCTGGTTCAGGCGTATCAAGGTTCTGGTAGAGGGCGTCCAGCAGGCTTGCGAGCTCTTCCGCGGGGAGGGTGGGAAGGACTTCCTCCGGACCGCGGGGATCATTGATGAACTTCGAAAGCTGGGAGCTGTTCAGAGTAACGCGACTGGGCTTACTTCGCAGGATGTGGTTCATGGGGTGGCTCCATCTGGGAATCTCCGAGGCTGGCTGCGTAACCCTACTTGAGTCTATTCCAACGAAAGGGCGCCCACAATGGCCGTGCCGCCATTTGCCTGCCGGGTGATATTCCGGCCGATGTGCCCTAGCTGAGGCGTGAACCGGGGAGCTGTGAACCAGGAAACTGCGTAGAACCAGGAAATTGCTGTGAACCAGGAAGCTGTTGTGAACCGGGAAGCTGCTGTGAACCAGGAAACTGAGTGGGGAGCTGGGCGGCAGGCAGGGGAACGTGGGGCGGAAGAGGCCGTGAGGGGCGTTCCGTCCGAATAGCATCCTCGACCAGCGCCACCGGCCGGCGCCAGGCGTCGGATCCGGGCTCCATGGTGTCCACGACGCCGATAAGCATTGCAAGCAGCCGGAACATGTCGGTCATGGAGATGTCAGGCCGCAGGGTTCCCTGGCCTTGTCCGCGGGCCAGCAGGACGCCAATCGAATCGATCAGCGATCCTGTGATGCCAACGAGCAGCTCACGCCGCCCGGCAACAGCGCCCAGCAGGTTGGCGTCAGCACTGGCGGCGTCCATGATCGCTTCCATGACACGCAGCAGACCCGTGGCGGCATCAATGTCGGCCAAAGCATCGTCCATCACCGGATCCACAGTCAGCCTAAGCTGGCGGTTAAGAGCGGCGAGGACCAGCTCTTCCTTGTCCGCAAAATTACGGAAAAGGGTGGCAGGGCCTACACCCGCCGTCGTCGCAATGGTCTGCAACGGCACGTCCGGGCCATATTCACGGAAGCATTGACGTGCTGCAGTAATAATTTTGTCCACATTCCGCGCTGCATCTGCACGGAGCGGCTTGCGGGCGACTGCGAGGTTCATCCGATCAGGGTAGCAACGCAGGCCGGGGCCTTCACGGTTACTGGAGGGTAGGCGGTTATATGACGTGTTGCATATCAGGGGCCTGGACGGTCAGCGCCTGCGGGCGTGCCAGACTGGCTCCATGTTGCTTGCATTTTCTGTCGCCCCGTCCGGTACCCCCGCGGGTGGTTCCAGCCCGTCCGATGCGTCCGTTCATGACGCCGTCGCCGCCGCCGTGAAAATCGTGCGGGAATCGGGCCTGCCCAACAAGACCGATTCGATGTTTACCACCATTGAGGGTGAATGGGATGAAGTATTTGAGGTGGTAAAAAGGGCCACTGAGGCCGTTGGAGAGTTCGGAAGCCGCGTTTCGCTGGTCATCAAGGCTGACATCCGGCCTGGGTACTCGGGGGAGCTCACGGCAAAAGTGGACCGCCTCGAACAGGCAATCTCCGGCTCCTAGCCCTCCGCCTTGGCCTTCTAGCCATCGGCATGGGAGTCGTTGCCGTCAAGCTCGTGGATGGCATGGTCCAGGAGGTCCCGCTGAACGCCGCGCAGCATGTAGGACCGGTTCAGGTACGCATCGATCTCCAGTTCACCAGCGTCACCGCCGATGCTGAAATAGTGCATCCACAGCACTTCCACGCTTAGCCCGGCCGCCTGGAAAGCAGCAGATGTCCGGTCCCGCTGCTCCTCCGCGGTCTCGTCAACAGTCATGGCCGTTCGTGGTCGGGTTCGGGATGCCGGTCAAGAACATTGAGGGCGACGTGGCTGAGGGGGACTCCTTCCTCGCGGGACCGCGTGGTGAGCACCCGCAGGGCTGCGCGCTCGTCGAGGTTCTGGCGTTCCATCAGCACCCCCTTCGCCATGTCGATCACACTCCGGCTGTGCAGGGAGTCCTTGAGGATGTCACTGAGATGACCGGCGCTCTCATGCGCCTGCACGTTGGCAAGCATCACGGCTGCCGGTGCGGACAGCAGTTCCAGGAGATGTTCACTGCGGGCATCGAATGCCTGGGCCTGGTCCGAGTAGACCTTCAGCGCGCCAATGGCCTCCATCCGGGGAAGGTTCTGTTCTGCGGGCAGCAGGAGCGGGACACTGAGGCACGAGAGCAGGCCAACCTGCGCGCTGGCCCGGCTCCATTGGGGCCATCGGGTTTCGATGCGGCTGTCGTCCATACGGACTGTCACCGCACCGGCCCACGCTGAGAGGCATGGTCCTTCGCTCAGGTCATACTGCAGTTGGTCGGCCTCTTCCACCAGCGCATTCGTGGACGCCCTGCTGATGGGTTGACCCTGCGCATTGATGAGGGTGGCCCCGGCGCCGACGCTCCCTGGAATGCCTTCCAAGGCTGCCCGGGCTATTTTGGCGATGGCCGAGCCAGCCACCTGCTCCGTCAAGAGCAGGCCCGAGACGCGGGCGAAGACCGCCTGCAACTCGCCTGTCACTGGCTCTCTTCGAGTCACTTGTTGGCCTCCATTGCCATTCCTGCCGGTGATTCGGCAGGAAGATCCAGGGCTGCCGCTGGTTCCAGCATAACTTCGGTGCCCGTGCTTAGGCGCGTCTTTCCGGGATCCCGGCGCCGTTGACTATGTCTGTGGCCACCAGTCGAAGCCGCACGTTCCTTGCCTGGGCAGCGTCGTGGAGAAGCGAAATAGCAGCGTCACGGCTGGAGCGGGTGTGGACCATCACGAGGGCGAGTGCAGCATCGATCGTCGCCCGCGAGCGCAGTGCTTCCCGCAGCTTATTCGGGTACGCCTCAGGGTCCCTGCCCGGATGCACCCGAAGTGCTATGCGGAGGATGCGGGAGATGGATTGTGCGTGCTCCTCAATGGAGGCAACAGTTTCGGGACTAAAGGCGGAGGTTCGGTAGGCATAGCAGTTCAAGGCTGCAGAAGCGTCCTGTCCGGCGTCGATTGGCACGGCGAGGACGGACAGCACACCAAAATCCCTAACGGCTGAGTAGTAATCGCTCCAGCGGGCGTTGGCAGCAAGGTCTTCCACCATCACTGGCTCCCCCCCACGCAAGGCAGTCAGGCAAGGACCGTCGTTGAGCTCGTATTGCTTTTCATCCATGGAAAGGGCCTGATCGCTGCTGCTGGCTACGGTAAACAGTCCGCCGTCGCGCTGCACGGAAATGGCGCACGATATGGGTTGCGGGGTGCCCAGTCGGGAGGCCGAATAGAGCGTGAGTTCCATCAGGAAAGCGTCAAAGTCCTTGCTTTCGAGCAACAGGTCCTGAAGATGGTCATGGGTCACCGGAGGGAGGGGTATGGAGGCCATTATGAGCCTCGATTCTTACTAGGTCCCGTGCCTGGCGAACGGTCCGGGATTGGCCGGGGAGGTGTGGCCGCCAGCCATGGTGCTCCGAACAGGATGTTCAGGAGCTGGGGTAACGCTTCCGCGGGATAGTGGGCACCTGCCTAAATCCGCTTCTGTTTCGAGCCTACGCGCAATATGTCGCACAAGATACAAGCAGGCCAACCGCTGGAGCACCGTCTGGTAAACAGCTTGCGGAATACGGCCTAGACCCGGAGAATGCTCCGTGCCAGACTGTGGCCATGTTTGAGCACAAGACCCAGCCCGGGTGGGTAAAAGTGGAAGAGTTCATCACCCAATCCGTAGTGCATCCGGACGGAGCGCTCCAGCGTGCGGTGGAGTCCGCCGTCGATGCCGGGATGCCGCCCATCGAAGTAGCCCCAAACGCCGGCAAACTGCTCAAGCTCCTGGTACAGCTTTCCGGTGCGCGTCGTGTCCTCGAGATTGGGACACTGGCCGGGTTCAGCACGATTTGGATGGCTCAGGCGCTTCCCGACGACGGCCGGCTGGTCACGTGCGAATATCTCATCAAACACGCCGATGTCGCGCGCGCAAATGTTGATGCCGCGGGCCTGTGCGGAAAAGTGGAGATCCGGATCGGCCCTGCCCTGGAAACACTTGCTGCCCTGCACGCTGAAGGCCAGGAGCCGTTTGATTTTGTCTTCATTGACGCGGACAAGGAGAACGACGCTGCCTACCTGGAGTGGGCTGTCCGCCTGGGCCGGCCCGGAACGGTTGTGGTGCTGGACAACGCCATTTGGGAGGGTGCGGTGCTGGACCCTTCCATAGACCGCGTCAACGCGCCGGGGATCATTGGCGCACTGGAGCTGCTGGGGAAAGACCCGCGCTTGGACGGCACAGTCATCCAGACCGTGGGTTCCAAGGGATGGGACGGGTTCGCCCTGGCATTGGTCCGTTAAGTAAGCCGATCCGGATCCATGCCAGGGCGGGATTTCGTTAGTCCTTCTTGAAGGCGTCCTTAACCTTCTCGCCGGCCTGCTTCAGATCGGCTTTTGTCTGGTCCATTTTGCCCTCGGCCTCGAGGCCCTCGTCGTCGCTAGCCTTACCGGTAGCCTCTTTGGCCTTGCCGCCGAGCTTCTCGCCGGTGTTCTCCATCTTGTCGTCCAAACCCATGGCATTTCTCCCTGTGGCTTGATGCCGGCCAGCGGAATGCCGGCTGGTCATGCTTCAATGCTAGCCAGCTTTGACGGTTGCAAACAGGGCCGCCGAGGGGGTGTGCGTGCATTCCGGAGCATTCCGCTGCCGGCTGTGCCGGAAGCAGCACACACCAAATCATGGGAGGGGGGCGGTCTGCAGATCGAGGGGGCCGACGGCGACTGGGGGGACTGGCCTCGGTCTCAGAAGAGGCCATCTCACCGCCGACCCCGCCTGACACCCGGGCCAAAGCTCAAACCCGGGAAACCTGGACAGGACCTGCTTCTCTTGTTAATTTTCCTCCAAGTTCGAGGTCCTGCCTAGTCCCGGTGGCTTCCCTTGTGAAGATCGCCGCCGGTTTCGTCCCCCTTGCCCTGCGACACCTCCCCGCCGCGGCTTTCGCGCAGCTCCCGGCCGCGACGGATGTCTTCCTCCTCCTGGGCCTGCAGCTTGTCGCTCTTCTTGGTGTCCCGTGGGGGCAGTTGGATGGTTTCCTCGGCTTCAATCCCTGCCTGGAGTTGCCGTCCGCGTTCCGTCTCAGCATCGAGTTCCGCCCCAAACAAAAGGGACATGTTGAGGATCCACAGCCAGAGCAGCATCACGATCACGCCGCCCAGCGCACCGTAGGTCTTGTTGTAATTGCCAAAATTGGCCACGTAAAAGGCGAAGCCCAGGGAGGCCAGAAGGAAAACTAATAACGCAACGAACGAGCCAATGCTCATCCACCGGAACTTGGGCTGCTTGACGTTCGGCGTGACGTAGTAGAGGACGGCGATGATCACAATAACCAGCGCCACGATGACCGGCCACTTAGCAATGTTCCAGACCGTGAGGATGGTCCCGCCCAGTCCAATGGCGCCGCCAATGGCTTCCGAAACCGGGCCGCTGAGCACGAGCATCCCGGCAAGCAGGGCCACAATGACCACGGCGAGCAGGGTGACTGCCAGCATGGTTCCGCGGAGCTTCAGGAACGGGCGGCCTTCATCGACTTCATAAACACGGTTCATGGCGCGGCCGAACGCCCCCACGTATCCGGACGCTGACCACAGGGCGGTGGCAAGGCCGATGAAGAGCGTGAACCCTGCCGCCGGCGCAGCCGCAAGCTCCTCCACCGGCCCGCTGACTGTTTCGACAGTATCCTCGGGTGCGATGCCGCGCACGATTTCCAGGAGGGCCGCCGTCGTCGTTGCCGGATCACCGAAGATGCCGACGAGCGAAACGAGCGCCAGCATCGCAGGAAACAGCGACAGAACGGCGAAGTACGTGAGTGCGGCCGCCAAGTCCGGACAGTGGTCCTGGTTGAACTCCCTGAAGGTCTTCTTGGCGATGTACTTCCATGAGGGCTTGGTGACATCCGTGGGGCTGTCCGGCTTACGGGAGTCGTCGGGGGCCGGAGCGCTGCCTGCCTTGGCGGTGCTCGTCTCGGAACTGTCCTGAGTGGCCATGGGCTGTCCTCTCGATTGTGGTAAAACGGACAGGCCGGCTCCGCCGGGGGAGGCGGGAGCCGGCCTATCTGTGGCACTGCTGATTTCTGTCGCGGCTGCTACTGATGCTGCGGGCCTGTCAGGGGTTCTGAACGTGGTCCTTGGCGTCAGTGGCACGGTCTTTCACATCGGAGGCCGCAACCTGGCCTTCACTCTTGACATGCTCAGCGCCCTCAGTAGCCGTTGCCTTGACGCTTTCCATGGCTTCCCGGGCCGGCTCCTTCATGCCTTCAGCCATTTCCTTGGCGGCTTCCGTCAGCTCACTTGTCACGGGTTCCGCGGCCGACTTGAGGGCGTCCGCCGCTTCGCGTTCCTTTTCGCTGGCCGGGATCAGAGAGGACAGCAGCATCCCAGCGCCGAAGGCGATCAGGCCTGCGGCCAAGGGGTTTCCTTGCGCCTTAGCCCGTACCTGTTGGGGGGCCTCACCGATCGCCGATCCTGCATCACTAAGCATGTTGCCGGCGCTGTCGGTGCGGCTCTGGACCCCACCCTGCACCCTGGAAGTGGCGCTGTCTGCTGCTCCCATGACTTTCTCCTTCACTCCGAAGACGGCGTCCTTCACCTTGTCTGTCTGGCGGTGGACGATGTTGGAGGGAGTGACCTTGTCAGCCACGGCATCCACATTGGTGCCAAGGCGGGCACGGGTTGCTTCAATATCTGAACGGATCGCGTCCGGGTTGTCACTCATCGTTTTACCTCACCGGGTTTTAGGGTTGGGGGAATTTCCTGGAGTGTTTCGGTGGTCTGGGGCATGCCCTTGACCGTCTTGAGTTCCTTGCGGCCCATTGCCGCCAATATTGCGGCGATGATGCCCCAGATAACAGCCACGACGACGGCGGACCAGCCCAGGCCCATCAGCTCGCCCAAGGCGTACCAGAGGGCGATGGAAAGGAACAGCAGGACAAAATGACCGGCCACGCCCGCTCCGGCGAGCATTCCGCTGCCCTTGCCCGCCTTGGTAGCTGTCTGCTTGAGTTCTACTTTGGCGAGCTCAAGTTCCTGGCGCATCAGGGTGGAAAGGTCACGGGTCACCTCCCCGAGCAGGTCGCCCAAGGATGTATTGTCAGCCTTCGCATGCGCTGCGCTCGGAGGAGTCTCCGGCATCTCGCTGCTCATCACGGCCTGCCAGTCTGGCCGTCCGCGGACCGGTCCCGGGTGAGTGGGTCGTTGGCCATCGGATCATCCGCCAGGTCCCTGTCGCCCAGGGGATCCTGTGCTGTCCTGTTACCGGACCACGGCTCCTCTACCAACTGCGGGCTGTCCAGCGGACTTGCCGTCGTGGAAGCAGCAGGATAGCTGCTTCCCGGCGCGCCGCCGTCGTACCCTGCCGTGGTGGTGGACGGGCCAGGGAGCTGGACCGGTGGCGGCGGAACCGCACCCCCGCCCGCGGGGACGTAGCCTGCAGCCTGGTCTGCCTCGTACTGGCCGGCTGCATACTGGTTGCCGGAATACTGGCCGGTGTATCCGGCAGAACCTGTGGTGGACTCCGGTGCCCCGGCGTTCAAGCTGCGGGTCAGCCTTCCTGCAAGGACGCCGGCGCCTGCAGCAAGAAGCAGGAAGGTGCCGGGACGCTGCCGGGCGAAGCTCCTTACTTCGTCCAGGAGTGATCCAGGGTCCCGCCCTTCAAGCCAGGACGCCACGGAGGAGGAGCGGTCTGCGGCCTGGCGGACCAGGTCGGAAGCAACGCCTGGCTGGTCGGATGCCTGGGCCATGGAATGCAGTTGGTCAGAAACGGAGCGGAGGCCGTCAGCAACTTTCTGCTGCTGCGTCCCTGCCTGCTGGGTGAGGTCGTTCCGAGCCTGGTACAGCAGGTCCTTGGCATTCGTCTTGACCTCGCTCGCGACGTTTGCCGCTTCACTCTTTGCTGTCTGGGCCACGCTCTGGGCAGAATCCGCTGCTGTGCGGGCAACGTCCCCGGCTTCTTGCTTTACAGCGTCCTTCCGGGAGGAAGTCTCATAGGCTCCGCCTGTCTGTGGCGTGCCTGTCTGTGGCGTGCCTGTCTGCGGAGTCCCCGCAGTCTGGGCAGCGGAGGGGAACGTGCTGGCGCTCCGCTCTCCGGTAGTCCCTGGTGTGGCCGGGGGAACCCTGTACGTGGGGTCCTCGGGCCATTGGTTCTCTGTCATCTTCGCTCTCTCTTTCCCAAGAAGGCCGGTTGTTGATCAAGAACCAGCGATACTGGCCGTAAAATAGTAAGCATGATTACTAACAGATAGTAAGTACCCTTGGTAAATTACTTTCAAACGGGTTTGTAGTGCCTGTTGAATTGGCAGCACCCGGGCCCGGCCGCAGCGAAGTGGAAAGAGGTGGGTAGCTTTGGAAACAGCACCGTGGGTTTGGGTGGTTGTTGCAATTGTTGTCATCGCGCTTATTGTGGTGCTCCTGTTGACTGGGAAGCGCCGCAAGGCAATACAGCAGAAGCGTGAAGAATCGCAGCGTGAAAAGGCCGCGGAAATTCGCCGCAACGCCGAGAACGTCGAATTGGATGCCCGCGAAAATGAGGCTCGCGCTACTCGTGCACGTGCCGACGCCGAACAGGCCCAGGTGGAAGCTGCGCGGCTTAAGCAGGAAGCGGACCAGAAGGCGGCCAATGCCGAGTCGCTGCGCGAGGATGTAGCCCGGCAGAGCCGGAAGGCCGACGCCGTTGATCCCGACGTGCGCAATGACGGGAACGTCCGTGGCGAGCGCGAAGCCCGGACCGACACTGCCAGGACGGACGCCGCCAGGACGGACACGGCCAGGACGGACACGGCCAGGACGGACACGGCCCGGACTGACCGCGACAACCCGCGTTCGGGTATCTAGGGTCCGGTACCTGGGCTCGCGTATTGAGAGTCGGTATTAAAGGGAAAACCTGTTTGGTGTACCCGCTTTTACTGCACCCGGTGTGACCGCCTGGAACGGGAAGCCGCAGCAAGGCTCCGCCTGGGCTTGAGAACGGGGGAAGGAGGTACTCCTTCCCCCGTTCCCATGCCTTGGAGGATCTGGGCCAGGGCGTCCATGGATGATCTCCGCGGCTCCCAGTCCAGGACCCTCCGGGCGCGGCTGGTGTCCATGATGGGTGCGCCGGCAGCCATATCAATCCAACCTGCATCGGTAGGTTGAAGCCGGAGCTTCCAGGTGACATGCACCAGGGCCCGCAGGAGGCTCATGGGAATGGGGAGGATGCGCTTCGCGCGAAGGAGCCTGCCGAGTTCCTGTGGAGTAATCACGGGCTCGGCGGCTACGTTGAACGCCCCGGACTCGCCGCGGTCCAGGACCCGCCAGTACGCCTCGGCAACATCTTCGGCGTGGACCGCCTGAAATATGAGGTCCTCAGGGGCAGGAAGTATGGGCAGCCACGGCCTGGCCGGCACCAGCCGGGAGAGAACGGGGCCCAGGAAGAACTGTCCCACTGCGCTGCCGGCATCAGCCTGAAAGATCAGCCCGGGCCGGAGCCTGGCCACTTTGACCCCTGGCTGTTCCGCCTGGAACCGGTCCAGGAGGGCTTCCTGTTCCGCCTTGTGCCGGCTGTAATGCGACGACGGGATCCCCGTGGCCGGCCAGGATTCATCGGTCCTCTGGTTCTTAGGTGCTTTACTGTAGGCGCCCACGGAGGACGCGCACACAATATGCCCCACGCCTGCTTGCCGGGCAGCCTCAAGGACATTCGCGGTTCCCGTGACGTTCGTTCGGCGAAGGGTGGCAAGGTCCCTGTTCGGCTGCAGCAGCCAGGCCAAGTGGACCACGGCGTCCGCCCCTGCCAGGGCGGAGCGGAGCAGCGGAAAATCGGCATCCCGGCCCACGTCCAGGGTGTGCCATTCGACCCCCTGGTACGGAGCAAGGGCGGTATCCGGAAGTCGCCTGCTCACCCCTACGGGTTCCAGGCTTCCAGGCCGTTTTAGCAGTTGGCCCTGGAGGTTCCGAAGGAGTGCTGTGCCGGCGTTTCCGCTGGCTCCGATGATGGCGATTCGCATAACCACGTCTCCTTTGACCGGGCCGGGAGCTTCCTCCTGCGCGCCGGGCCGCCAATCGGGAAGCATTGTTTAATAAGCAGCCTTATGATTTCCTACTTCTAAGTCTTGCCGCAGGCTTTCGGAATCCGAGCCCGAAGGAACCAACGACAATGCCTGATTTTATTGCTGCGCTTGCCGTGGAGAATACCAGAGCTGAGACGCGTCCGGTGGAGGTTCCTCCACCCACCTCTCCTCCTAAGGGCGGGCGCCTCCGGCAAACATTCGAAAACGACCTGGTCCTGAGCTACCTGGACCTGGCTGAAGCGCTGGCCGCGCGCTTTGAGGCCCGTGGCCGGGAGCGGGCCGACCTCAACCAGGTGGCATACCTGGGCCTCGTCAAGGCTGCACGAGGCTTTGACCAGACAAAAGGTGACAGCTTTCCGGCCTACGCGGCACCCACTATTACTGGCGAACTCAAGAGGTACCTCCGCGACAGGAGTTGGGTGGTCAGGCCCCCACGGCACATCCAGGATCTGCGTTCCCGCCTGTTCCGCGTGGAGCCTGAACTCGCCCAGTCGCTGGGCAGGAACCCCACTGTTGACGAGCTTGCCCAGGAACTGGGCGTAGAAAGTGTAGAGGTGCAGGAGGCGATCTCGGCGTCGAGCAGCCTGCATCCGGATTCGCTCGACGCCGTCAATCCGAACAGCGACGCGCCTCCAATCGCGGAGGTGCTCGCCGCTCCTGAAGCGCCACTGGAACGGCTGGAAGAGCTGGCCTGCCTGCGGGAGGCAATGGAGGAGCTCGACCCCGGGGACCGGGAGCTGTTATACCGGCGGTACTTTTGCGAAGAGACCCAGGTGGAACTGGGTAAACGCCTGGGAATGTCCCAGATGCAGGTTTCGCGGCGCCTGGCCCGCGTGCTGGTGGAACTGCAGCGCAGGCTCCTGGAAAGCAGCTACGTTGCCGATTCGGGTACCGGGGCGGCCCAGCACCTGCCCGTTGCACCGCGAAGGACCGGATCCGGCCGGCCGTCCAATGGATCCCAGCGGGAAAGCCGCTCCCGAGTCACCAGCCGGTGAGGTCCGATCGGCTGGCCCTCCCATCCAAGCCCCACCTGCGCGAAAGAACACGCGAAAGAACACTTGTGGCCCTGGGCGCCAGGGCCTCAAGTGTCCGTTCGCGCCTCCGTGCAGGACGGCGCTGGCCAGGAGAAATGCCCCCACGCTGTTTAGGAGCTGCTGCTCCTGGGAACAAGGTGGATATGGGAAGCTCCGCAACTCCGCAGCTCAAGGCTGTCCTGTTCGACAGGGACGGAACCTTGGTGGTTGACGTGCCCTACAACGGGGATCCCGGCCTGGTCCAGCCCATGCCGGGCGCCAAGGACGTGCTGGATTCCCTCCGCCGCCAGGGACTGGCAACCGGAGTGATCAGCAACCAGTCCGGGATTGCGCGCGGCATCCTCACTGCTGCGGACGTGGCGGGCGTCAACGCCAGGGTGGAGGAGCTCCTGGGTCCTTTTGATGTGTGGGAGGTGTGCCCGCACGCGGAGGAAGACGGTTGCGCCTGCCGGAAGCCCGCCCCGGGAATGGTGCACAGTGCCTGCCGGAAACTGGGGATCGAACCTTCCGAGGCAGCGCTCATCGGTGACATTGGAAGTGACATCCTTGCCGCCAAGGCGGCCGGCGCCAGGAGCGTACTGGTGCCTACTGCGGTGACGCGCGCCGAGGAAGTCAGCGGATCCCCGCTGGTGGCTGATGATCTTGCCCGGGCCGTGGATCTGCTCTTGGAGCGGACCCAGTAATGGGACGCGTCCTGGTGGCAAGGCTGGACAGCATGGGCGACGTCCTGCTGGCCGGACCGGCCGTCCGGGCCGTTGCCAACGGCAGGCGCCCGGACGGGAGCCAGCCAAACCAGGTGGTGATGCTGTGCGGAAGCCAAGGAGAGGATGCGGCGTCCATGCTGCCCGGGGCCGCGGAAGTCTATAGCTGGGACTGCCCGTGGATCATGAACCCTGCGCCGAAGATGACATGGCCGCACGCCGACCGCCTGGTGGACTATGTCAGCAACTCCAGGATCACCGAGGCCGTCATCCTGACGTCCTTCCACCAGTCCCCGCTGCCGCTTGCCCTGCTACTACGCCTTGCCGGCGTGGAAAGGATCAGCGGAGCCTCCACGGATTACGCTGGTTCCCTCCTGGATGTCAGGCTCAAGCCGGGTGAGGACTTTCCGGAAGACCAGCCCGAGGCAGAACGGGCCCTTGGCATCGCGCAGGCGGCCGGCTTCACACTGCCGGCAGGAGACGACGGCAAGCTGCGGGTGGACCGTGTTCCGGACGTCAAGGATTTGGTGGGTGAGGGGCCTTATGTGGTGGTCCATCCAGGGGCGGCAGTGCCGGCGAGGGCCTGGCCGCCGTTTCACCACGCCGCCGCCGTCGAACTGCTTGAAGGAGCCGGTCACCGGGTAGTGGTGACCGGCGGGCCGGGGGACACGTCACTGACGGCTACTGTGGCGGGCCCCTCCGCGTTGGACCTGGGCGGGCGGACCGACCTCCCTACCCTGGCGGGGGTGCTGGCGGGCGCTGAGGCCGTAGTCATCGGCAACACCGGCCCCGCCCATCTGGCTGCCGCCGTGGGTACCCCGGTAGCCTGTCTCTTCTCCCCGGTGGTGCCTGCCGTGCGCTGGGCCCCCTACGGTGTGCCCCTGGAACTTCTGGGCGACCAAAGTGCACCATGCCGGCTCACGCGTGCCCGGGTTTGTCCCGTACCGGGCCATCCCTGCCTGGATTCCGTGCCTCCCGAGGAGGTGGTGCAGGCCGTGGAGCGACTGATCGGCGGGGTCACCTCCTTCAGCACCCACCTCAGCACCCGCAGAAAGGCACGCAAACGATGAGAGTCCTGCTATGGCACGTCCACGGTTCGTGGACCGACGCGTTCGTCCGCGGACGCCACGAATACCTGCTTCCCGTCCTGCCGGAGCGCGGGCCCTGGGGCCTGGGGCGGGCAGGCAGGGAGTGGCCAGCCAGTGTGCGGGAGGTGGCGCTGGCGGAGTTGGACGCCGACGCCGTGGACGCCGTCGTTCTTCAGCGTCCCGAAGAGATTGTTGAAGTGTTCAGGGCGCTGGGCCGCCGGCCTGGCCGGGACCTGCCTGCGGTGTACGTGGAGCACAACACTCCGAAGGGGAATTTTCCCTTCACCCGGCATCCGCTGGCGGAGCAGGCAAACATTCCAGTGGTCCACGTGACCCATTTCAACAAGTTGGCCTGGGACAACGGCTCGGCACCCACCCTTGTCATTGAGCACGGGATCCCGGACCCGGGACTCCTTTATACGGGAGAGCTGCCGGAACTGGGAGTGGTGGTCAATGAGCCTGTGCGGCGTGGCCGGGTGACCGGTACGGACCTCCTGCCGGCGTTCGCCTCCGTGGCGCCGCTGCAGGTTTTCGGCATGCAAACCCAAGGACTGGCAGCCGCCGTCGGAATAGGGGAATCGCGCCTGACGTCGCGGGGCGATCTGCAGACGCGCGAACTGCACCGGGAACTGTCGCGATGCCGGATCTACATCCATCCCATGCGCTGGACCTCGCTGGGACTGTCCCTGCTGGAAGCGATGCACCTGGGTATGCCGGTGGTTGCGCTTGCTGCCACGGAAGCGCCGCGGGCGGTGCCGCCCGAAGCCGGCGCCGTCTCTGCCGACATGGATGAACTGCTGCGCAGCGCTGCAAGGCTGGTGGCCAATCCGGAAGAAGCCCGACGGCGGGGCGCCGCCGCCAGGGAAGCGGCACTGGCGCGTTACAGCCTGGGCAGGTTCCTGGGCCGCTGGGACGAGGTGCTGGCGGACCTGTTGCCCCGGCCGAAAGCCAACGAACGTCTGGAAGAGAAGATCCTTATTCCGGCGCGAGAGAGGAAGACCCCATGAAAATCTCCATGATTTCAGAACACGCCAGTCCGCTGGCGGCACTGGGCGGGGTGGATGCCGGCGGGCAGAACGTGCATGTTGCGGCATTGTCCGAGGCCCTGGCCAAGAGGGGGCACACGGTAACTGTCTACACCCGGAGGGATGCAACGGAGCTTCCCGCCAGGGTAAAGGTGGGCCGCCGGCTGGAAGTGGTCCATGTGGATGCCGGACCGGCGTGCCACATTCCCAAGGATGAGCTTCTTCCGCTGATGGGGGAGCTTGCGGACGGCGTCGCCAAGGACTGGGGCCAGCGTCCGCCCGACGTGGTGCATGGCCATTTTTGGATGTCCGGCCTCGCGGCGCTCTACGCTGCCCGGCGGGAAGGATCAGGCTACCAGGTGCCTGTCATCCAGACTTTTCATGCCCTGGGAACCGTCAAACGCAGGCACCAGGGCGCCGAGGACACCAGCCCGCTGGAGCGCCGCTGGCTGGAACCCGGGGTGGGACGCTCCGCAGACAGGATCATCGCCACCTGTTCGGATGAGGTCTTTGAACTGAAATCCATGGGGATCAACACCAGCAAGATTTCCATCGCTCCGTGCGGTGTTGACCTTGCCCTCTTCTCTGCGGAGGGACCCGCCGACCCCCGGCCACGCAGGCACCGGATCCTTTCGGTGGGCAGGCTGGTTCCGCGCAAGGGGGTGGACCTGGTGATCCGGGCGCTTCCGCTCCTGAGCCAGGTTGGATTCGACGACGTCGAACTCCTGATTGTGGGCGGCGGCGGGGACTCGCGGGCCCTTGATGCTGACCCGGAAGTGCGCCGCCTCCTGGGGCTGGCCAAAGAACTGAACCTTTCGGACCGGGTGACATTGCAGGGGCAGGTACCACGGGCAGCCATGCCAGGCATCTTCCGAAGCGCCGACGCCGTGGTCTGCTCCCCCTGGTACGAGCCCTTCGGCATCGTCCCGCTCGAAGCCATGGCTTGTGGCGTGCCGGTGGTGGCCGCGGCCGTGGGAGGGCTCCGCGACACCGTGGTTGACCACGGCACCGGGCTACACGTACCGCCGCGCGATCCGGAAGCCATCGCGTCCGCCCTGGCCCTCCTGCTGGGCGATCCCGCCCTGGCGGCCGAACTTGGCAGGGCCGGGCAGCAGAGGGCCAAGTCGCGGTATTCCTGGGACCGGGTGGCTGCAGAAACCGAAAAGGCCTACAAGCTGGCCATGTCGGAAGCCCCGGCCGGCCGGGTCCCTATGGAAGGAGCAGCGCTGTGACTGCCGAATGGTCCCTTCGTGAGGCCGACGTCCAGGCCCTGGCCCGCCACGCCGCGCTTTCCCCGGCGCATCCATCCACAACGCCGTCCCACGATCCTTCCGGTGCAGCCGTTAGGGACGCAGGGGCAGCCCTCGTGGACGCGGCAGCTGCACATGCTGTCCGCGCGCACCTGGACAACGTCCTGCCTGCGCTGGACTCGCTCCGGAGCCAGTCGGACCGGCTCGCCGCGTGGGGAGTGGAGCTGGCCCAGCGCCTGCTCCGGGGGCAGCGGGTGATGGCCGCGGGCAATGGCGGGTCAGCCGCCGAGGCCCAGCACCTGACCGCCGAACTGGTGGGACGGTTCGACGGCGAGCGGATCCCCTTCTCCGCTATCTCCCTCCATGCGGAGACCTCGGCAGTGACTGCGATTTCCAATGACTACGGCTACGACGAGGTGTTTGCCCGGCAGATCCGGGCCCACGGCCGTTCCGGCGACGTGCTGGTCCTGCTGTCCACCAGCGGCAAGAGCCCCAACCTGCTCAGGGCCGCGGAAGCAGCCGCCCGGCTCAACATCACCACCTGGGCACTGACCGGCCCCGGGCCCAACCCGCTGGCGTTGGCCTGTGACGAGGCCGTGATGATTGAAGCCGTTAACGCCAACGCCCAGGAAGGCCACCTGATCGCGCTGCATGCCATCTGCCGGGCCTTCGACCTGGAGGTCAACCGGCGCGGCTCCGGAAACCACAGCGGGCACAGGTCTGGCAGCCCTGACGGAGAAGCAGGAGGCCGGGCATGAGGATCGTTGTGGTGGGTGACGCGATTTTGGATGTTGACCTGTCCGGAGAGGCCACCCGGCTGAGCCCCGATGCCCCTGTGCCCGTTGTTGACGTATCAGGCATCAGGCGCCGGGCGGGGGGAGCCGGGCTGGTGGCCCGGATGCTGGCTGAGGACGGCTGGCCCGTCACCCTGGTGACAGTCCTGGCAGATGACGACGCCGGACGGCAGCTTGAGGCTGCGCTCGCGGGGGTGCGGCTTGTGGCCGGGCCCAGCAGCTTCCCGTCGCCGGTCAAGACCCGGGTCCGGGCCGGCTCCCATCCCGTGGTCCGTTTTGACCAGGGCTGCGGGCCGACGCCCGTACCCGACGTGACTCCCGCGATGCTGCGGGCCGTGGAAAAGGCCGGGGCCATCATCGTTGCAGACTACGGCCGGGGCCTGGCCGCCAACCCCCAGCTGAGGGAACTTTTGACAAGGCTCGCTGACGACATTCCCATCGTGTGGGACCCGCACCCCTCCGGCGCCCCTCCGGTTCCGGGGGTCGCCGTGGTGACGCCCAACCTGTCCGAAGCCCGCAAGGCCGCCGGCGGCAGGACCGCGGCGTCCGGGAACAGTGCCTCCTCCAATGGGGCGGGGGACATTGCGGGCGTCCTGCTGGACCAGTGGCGCAGCCGTGCCGTCCTGGTGACCACCGGGGAACATGGTGCCGTACTCCTGACGCGGCGGGACCCGGCGCCGCAGCCTGTTCCCGTGCCCCGGGTGGAGGTGGGCGATCCCTGCGGCGCAGGCGACAGGCTGGCCGCCAGCCTGGCCGTCCACTTGCTGGCAGGCCGTGACCTTCGGGACGCCTCCGTACTCGCCGTCCATGAGGCCGCAGATTTCCTGGCGGCCGGCGGGGTGGCCTCGCTGCCGGATCCGCCCCCGCCCGGGAAAGCCAGGCACCGCACCACCGAGCCGCTCCTGCTGGCCCGCAGCGTGCGGGAGAACGGCGGCATGGTGGTGGCCACGGGGGGCTGCTTCGACCTGTTGCACGCCGGACATGTCAGGTCACTGGCAGCCGCCCGTGAACTGGGGGACTGCCTCATTGTCTGCCTGAACTCGGATGCCTCGGCGCACCGGCTGAAGGGCGACCAGCGCCCCATTATGGGCCAGCAGGACAGGGCAGAGCTGCTGCTGGCGCTGGAGTGCGTGGACGCGGTGATGATTTTTGACGAGGACACTCCGGAGGCCGCGCTGGACCGGCTCCGCCCCGACATCTGGGTCAAGGGCGGCGACTACAAAGGTGCGCGCCTGCCCGAAGCCGAGCTGGTGGAGAGCTGGGGCGGACGCTGCGTGACCGTTCCCTACCATCCGGCCCGCTCCACCACGCTCCTGGCCGACGCCCTGGCGAAGGTGAGCTGAGTCAAAAGCAGCCTCATTTGAAAAGCAGCGTCATTAACAGCGTTTTGTTTCCAAGCGAAAGGAACACCATGAACATTCAGTCGCCTTGGCCCGGCCGGGTCCTGGTTACCGGAGGGGCCTCCGGACTGGGTGCCGCCGTCGTCGAAGCTGTTCTCAGGGCAGGCGGGACTCCAGTGGTCCTGGACCGCGACATCAGCGCAGTTTCGTCCGTGAAGGCGTTCGAAGTTGACGTCTCGGACCGCCTTGCCGTTGAGCATGCCGTCCAGGAGGCAGCGGACTCGCTGGGAGGACTGGATGCGGTGGTGACAGCGGCGGGAATCGACCGCTGCGGCAAACTGGCCGATGTTGCCGCGGACGAATGGGAGAAGGTCATCGGCGTCAACCTGTTGGGCACAGTCTCCGTTGTCCGCGCAGCGTTGCCCCATCTCAAGGCTTCCCGGGGGCGGGTGGTGACGGTGGCCTCGACGCTGGGAAAGCGGGCGGTTGCGGATGCCACCGCCTACTGCGCCTCCAAGTTTGGCGTGGTGGGCTTCAGCCATGCGCTGGCCGCTGAAACCGGCGGGGAGATTGGGGTGACCACCATGATCCCCGGCGGCATGAAAACCAGGTTCTTTGATGACAGGACTGAGCAGTACAAGCCGCAGGACGACTCCCGGCTCAACAGCCCGGGCAACGTGGCGCAGGCCATCCTGTTCGTCTTGTCCCAGCCCACCGGCTGCGAGGTGCGCGAGATGCTCATCTGCCACGAGGAGGAGGGCTCCTGGCCGTGAGGCCCGCTGCTCGATCCGTGAATGCTGGCTATTGACGCCGGTTTTGAAGGCTGGCTCTTGACGGCTGGTTCCTGACGTCGTGTTCTTGAAGAGGGGTCCTGGCCGGGGAGGAGCGCTGTGACGGGACACGAACTGGATCGGCCCACGGGGCCGGACCACCTGCAGCACCCGCGTTTTGCCAAAAACTATGCGCGGGTAGTGGAGGTGATGAACGAACGGGGCGCCACGGAGCATCGGCGTGCGGCACTGTCCGGCCTGTCAGGCAAGGTGATAGAAATCGGGGCAGGGGAAGGCTCAGCGTTTGCGCTCTACCCCGGCTCTGTCACCGAGGTTCTGGCGGTGGAGCCGGATGACGAGCTCCGGCGGCTGGCCAGAGACAAGGCAGCGTCCGCCCCGGTTCCGGTCCGCGTGGTGGCCGGAGCCGCGGAGGAGATTCCCGCGCCTGACGCCAGTGCCGACGCCGTGGTCACAAGTCTTGTGCTCTGCAGTGTCGAGGACCAGGCCGCCGTCCTGGCAGAAGTCCGCCGCGTTTTGCGGCCGGGCGGGACGCTGGCCTACTACGAGCATGTCCGCTCGGGCCATAGAGTCCTGGCTGCGCTGCAGGACCTGGTGACTCCTGCCTGGCAGCGCCTCGCCGGCGGCTGTCATCCGAACCGGGACACGCTGCAGGCCATCTCCGCCGCCGGGTTCACTATCCGGGAGAACCGGCGGTTCGGTTTCTCTGCGGGCCCGCTGGTACCCCCGGTGGACCACATCCTCGGCCACGCCACGTCGCCCGGACGCGGGCAAGGCCCCGGAAACTGATTCAGCTTTCACCACGTTCGTGTAAACACCTGCTCCCGGGGTACGGGACAGCACAGAACGGCACAAGCACAGAACGGCCCCAGTGCAGAACGGCACAGGAGAGTGCGTACGGAGGAGATCCATGCATACCACTGCCAGGCAAACGGATACCGCATCACCGGCCACGCCGATACCAGCCACGCCAACACCGGCCACGCATGTCACCGAGGACGGTTCCGGGATCACCATCAGGGATCCCCGCAGCGGCGAGACCCTGTGGACAGTTCCGGAGGCTGAACCCCATACAGTAACCGAAGCCGTGGATGTGGCGCGCAAGACCGCCGCTGATTGGGCGTTTACTGCGCCGGCGGAGAGGGGTTCGCGCCTGCGGGCGGCGGCGCGGGCACTTGAGGACGCCGCCCATGAGCTGGCCGGGCTCAACAGCAGTGAGACCGGGCGCCCCCTGGAGGAAGCCCTTGGTGGGATCGCCGCCGGGGTTTCCACCCTGGAGCAGTACGCCGAGCTTGGCCCCCTGCATCGGGGGCACAGCCTCAGGGGCAACAGCCTGGCTTCCGACTATACGGTGGCAGAGCCGCGTGGCGTGGCCGTACTGCTGACGCCCTGGAACGATCCCGTGGCGGTTGCCTGCGGGCTGATCGGTGCCGCCTTGGCCACCGGCAACACGGTAATACACAAACCCAGCGAACGTTGTCCCCGGTTAGGCGAAGCCCTCGGAGAGGTGCTGGCTCCGGCCTTCCCGCCGGGAGTGTTGCTGACCGTCTCGGGAGGTGCCCGGGTGGGTGAACTTCTGACAAGCACGGGAGTGGACGTCATCGCGCACGTGGGCTCCAGCGCTTCCGGCGCCCGGATCGCTGCCGCTGCGGTGGCCACAGGCGCGCACTTCATCCGGGAAAACGGCGGAAATGATCCGCTCCTGGTAGACCGCGACGTGGACCCGGTGTGGGCTGCCGAGCAGGCGGCGATCGGTGCCTTCGCCAACAGCGGCCAGATCTGCACTTCAGTGGAGCGGATCTATGTCCACGAGGCTATTGCCGATGAATTCTGCGCGGCGCTGGAAGCCGAAGCCGCCCTCCGCAACGGCAACGGCACGGTGGCACCACTGGTAGACACACGGCTGCGGGACGCCGTCCACGCCCAGGTTGCCGAAGCCGTGGAGCTTGGTGCACACGCAGTGGAAGGAGGCGCCGTTCCCGACGGGCCGGGCGCGCACTATCCGGCCACGGTCCTGCTTGGCTGCACCGGGAGCATGCAGGTGATGACCGAGGAAACCTTCGGGCCGGTGGCGCCCGTGCAGGTGGTATCCACTTTCGCGGAGGGGCTGAGGGAGGCCTGCAACGGCCGGTTCGGGCTGGCCGCCACGGTACTCACGGGCAGCATCGCGCACGCCCAGCAGGCCATTGCCTCCCTTCCCGTGGGAACCGTCAAGGTCAATGAGGTGTTCGGCGGCGCGCCGGGAGGTTCGGCTCAACCCCGCGGGGACAGCGGCGAAGGCTTCGGCTACGGACCCGAGCTCCTGGATGAGTTCACCCGGGTGAAGGTGGTGCACGTCGCTGCTCCGCCCGTGACGTTGAATCAGGGCACACCATGAGCCCGCTGGACCGCCCCGATGCCGGGGACCTTGCGGGCTCACGGGACCTTGCCGGCGAGCGCGCCCTCTCCGGGTCGCTGCCGAGGCGCCTTGCTGCCGAACACCCAGCCGTGATGGTCATCGGGGACGTGATGCTGGACGGCTGGTGGAGCGGCAGCATTGAGCGGCTGTGCCGGGAGGCACCTGCACCCGTAGTTGACATCACCACCCGGGACTTTGCTCCTGGCGGGGCTGCGAACACGGCCATGAACCTGGCTGCATTGGGTGCCCGGGTGTCTGTAGCAGGCATCATCGGTACCGACGACGCCGGCGTGGTCCTGCGGAAAAAGCTGGTGGAGGCGGGCATCGACGTCCGGCACCTGCACAGCCACCCAGCCATGGTTACCACCACCAAGATCCGGATCAGCAGCGGCGGGCAGGTGCTGCTGCGCATCGATGACTGCGCCAAGGCTGTCCCGGAGGAAGCGCTGGCAGCGCTGGCCGCTTCGGTCAGAGCCGCCGTCGGCCATCAGGACGCCGTGATGGTGTGCGATTACGGAACCGGAGTCCTGGCAGACCCGGTCCGCGGCAGCCTGCTTCAAGCTCTGGGCCGTCCTGGATTGGATGACCCGGAATTGAATGGGCCCGAATTGCACGGGCAGGAACTGCAGGGGCCTGAATTGCACGGGCAAGAGTTGCGCGGGCCGGAAGTGCCCGCGCCCGAATTCCACAGCCCGGAACCGGAGCTGGCGGCAGAGGCAGGAGCAGCGGGCAGGCTCGGCATCCGCCCGCTGACAGTCATCGATGCGCACGACCCGCGGCTGTGGGCGGAGCTGCGTCCTGACCTGGCCACCCCCAACGCGCAGGAAGCCGCGCGGATGCTCGGCTTGCGCCTGCCGGAGGGTACCGAGCGGATCGACGTTGTGACCGCGAACCGGGAGGCGCTGCTGGAGGCCAGCGGAGCCCGCTCCCTGGTGGTCACGCTGGACCGGGACGGGACAGTGCTGTTCTCGGCGGGCGGCGGCACGCACCGGACCTGGGCACGGCCGGCCGCGGAGAAGCAGGCCTCCGGCGCCGGGGACACGTTTGTGGCGGCACTGACGCTGGGCCGGTCGGCGGGACTTCCGCTGACGGCGAGCCTGGACCTGGCCCAGGCCGCCGCGGATGTGGTGGTGCACCAGCCGGGGACTTCCGTCTGCAGCACCGCCCAGCTGAGCCGGCACCTGGAAAGTTTCGCGGATACCGCGCTTAGCGTGGAGGAACTGGACCGCCAGCTGGAGGTGCACCGCTCCCAGGGCCAGCACATCGTGCTGACCAACGGCTGCTTCGACGTGCTGCACAGCGGCCACACCAGGTACCTCAACCAGGCCAAGCAGCTGGGTGATGTGCTGGTGGTGGCGCTGAACAGCGACGAATCCGTGCGTAGGCTCAAGGGCCCTGGACGGCCCATCAACACGGTGGCGGACCGGGCTGCCGTGATCGCCGCCCTCAGCTGTGTGGACTACGTAACCGTCTTTGATACGCCTACGGCCAGCCCGCTGATCTCCCAACTCCGGCCCGAGGTGTATGCCAAGGGCGGGGACTACACACCGGAGATGCTGGCGGAGACGGCGGCTGTGGAGGAGTATGGCGGACGGGTGGCCATCCTGGACTATGTTGCCGAACGCTCCACCACGGCCGTGGTCCAGCGGATCCGGGAGGGCAAAGGGGCAGGGCAGACCAACTAGCGTCAACTAAAGTTGAGCCATGACTGAAGCGGGGCACGGGTAATGGCAAAACGCGGCAGGTCAGGAGGCCGCGCCAGTGGAGGTTCGACGGCGGGTGTTGTGGAAGTGCCCAAGGGCACCCGGCCCGACGGCCCCGTTGAGGGCGTCTATTACATCGATACCGGCGACTGCCAGCTGATTGCTGACCAAGACAACTCCAACGGCTGGCTCCTGAAGATCAACGGCGTGATGAGCTCCCACATAGACCTCGCCGACCCGCTCTTTTTGGACTTCGAATACATGCGCTGGATGGCGGCGCTCATTGAATCACGGTGGCCGCCCAAACCAAAGACAGGCCAGCCCGCGCGGCTGCGCGGCCTGCATCTTGGCGGCGGCGCCTGCTCCCTGGCACGCTACTTTCACGCCGCCTACCCCGATGCCCGCCAGGTGGTGGTGGAACTCGACGGAAAACTCGCCGAGTACGTCCGCGGCTGGTTTGACCTTCCCAAGGCGCCCTTGCTCCGCCTGCGGGTGGGAGAGGCCCGCGAAGTCACCGAAACCCTGACCCCGGACACCCGCGACTTCATCATCAGGGATGTCTTTGCCGGTTCGCTGACGCCGCGGGCACTGACAACGGCAGAGTTCAATGAACACATCAGGCGCGTCCTGGCTCCGGGCGGCATGTATGTGGTCAACTCCGGCGACGCCCCCAACCTGCTGAATGCCCGGGAGGACGCCGCCACCATCGCTGCCTCGTTTGAGCACACGATGATCATCGCCGATCCTGCCATGCTGAAGGGCCGCCGCTACGGGAATATGGTGATGGCCGGCAGCGATGTCCCGTTGGACGGCGACCCTCAGCTGGCCCGCAGGCTTTTGGGCGGGGCGGTTCCGGCGCATATCTGGGACGACGCGCAGGTCCGCGCGTTCGCCGCAGGATCACCGGTCCGCCACGACCCTCCCGCATCCGCCTAGCCGCGGCCCAACAGTTTCTCCCGGTGCGCCGCCGTCTGGTCCCGCAGCGCCTGCACCACGGCGGCAACCGCGGGGCGGCGCATCGAGTCGGGCCGCAGCACCATCCAATAGGGGAGCAGCTCGGCGAACTCCGCCGGGAGCAGCCGCACCAGATCCGCGTGGAGGTCACCCATGAAACAGGGCAGGAACCCAATGCCGGCGCCGGCCCGGGTGGCCTCCACGTGCACAAAGACGTTAGTGGACGTGAGCCCGTCACGCATGGCCGGGACAAGGCGCCGCGGGGCGTCCAGGTCATCAACCTGAAGCATGGAATCCACAAAGTACACCAAGGGGTGCTCGGACAGGTCAGCCACACTGGCCGGGGTTCCGTTCTCCTCCAGGTACGAGCGCGAGGCGTACATGCCCAGCATGTATTCGCCCAGCCTGACGGCCTCGGCCCGGTGGACCTGCGGTTCGCCCACCACCACCTCGATGTCCAGGCCGGAACGCTGCTGCAGCGCCCGCCGGGTCATGGTCACCACTTCCACACTGAGCCCTGGATGTTCGCGGCGGAGCCCGGCTACGGCGGGAGCGGCGATGTAGGCGCTGAAGCCGTCTGTCGCCGTCATGCGGACGACGCCGGTAATGGGATCCGGTGTCCTGCCTGCCGGTCCCAGCGCACTCACCGCAGCCTCCACCTGTTCGGCTACCCGCACCGCCTGGGTGCCAAGGTCCGTCAGTTCCCAGCCGCCCGCAGCCCGGGCCAGGACCCGGCCGCCCAGTGCCTTTTCCAGGGCCGCTATCCGGCGTGACACAGTGGTGTGGTTCAGGCCCAACGCCTGGGCCGCCGTCGTAAATTTGGCTGAGCGGGAAACCGCCAGCAGTACCAGCAGGTCATCCGGGTTGGCATTCATATCTGCAATTGTGCACATGAGAGGTGCTCTTTTGGTTATTGAGCGCACATGTTTGTGCAGCAATACTCAGGGGAGCCAATTAGTGCTGTGAACCACGGCACGTGTCAATGTGGACACTAAGGAGAAACCCCATGAGCGTAGAGCAGCGCTCGGCAGACAATGCCGCCGGATCCGCATCCAAGGGATCCGGACTCAAGAAGATTGTGGCCGCCTCCATGGTGGGCACAGTAGTGGAATGGTATGAATTCTTCCTCTACGCCACCGCCGCAACCCTGGTGTTCGGCAAGTACTTCTTCCCCGCCACCGGCAACGAACTCGATGGCATCATCCAGGCCTTCCTCACCTACGCGGTGGGCTTTGTGGCACGTCCGCTGGGCGGAATCGTGTTCGGCCAGATCGGTGACAAGCTGGGCCGCAAGCCCACGCTGCAGCTGACCATCATCATCGTGGGTGTTGCCACGTTCCTGATGGGCTGCCTCCCGGGCTTCGCCGAGATCGGTTACCTGGCGCCGGCACTGCTGGTGGCGCTGCGCTTCATCCAGGGCTTCGCGCTGGGCGGCGAATGGGGCGGTGCCGTGCTGCTGGTTGCCGAGCACAGCCCCAACAAGTCACGCGGCTTCTGGTCCAGCTGGCCGCAGGCCGCGGTGCCGGTGGGCAACCTGCTGGCCACGCTGGTGCTGTTCATCATGTCCTCCGCCCTCAGCCCCGAAGCTTTCCTGGGTTGGGGCTGGCGGGTGGCGTTCTGGCTCTCCGCCGTGATCGTGTTCGTGGGCTACTACATCCGCACCCACGTCACCGAGGCCCCCATCTTCCTGGAAGCCAAGGCCCTGGTGGAGAAGGAGCAGGCAGTCAGCTACGGCGTCTTCGAAGTGGTCCGCAAGTATCCCAAGGGCATCCTCCAGGCCATGGGGCTGCGCTTCGCGGAGAACATCATGTACTACCTTGTGGTCAGCTTCGCCATCGTTTACCTCAAGAGCGTCCACAAGTACGACACTTCCTCCCTCCTGCTGGCCCTGCTGATCGCGCACGTCATCCACTTCCTGGTCATCCCGCAGGTGGGACGGCTGGTGGACTCGCTGGGACGCAAGCCTGTGTACCTGTTTGGCGCCATCGCCGGTGCTGCCTGGCCGTTCTTCGCCTTCCCGATGTTCGATACGCGCAATGCTGTGGTGATTGTCCTGGCCGTGACCATCGGACTGTGCCTGCACGCATTTATGTACGCCGGCCAGCCCGCCATCATGGCCGAGCTCTTTCCCACCAGGATGCGGTACTCGGGTGTGTCGCTGGGTTCGCAGGTGACGTCCATCTTCGCCGGTTCCCTCGCCCCCCTGCTGGCCACCCAGTGGCTCAAGGACACAGGATCCTGGGTCCCCACGGCCATCTACCTGGTGGTGGCCTGTGCCATCACCTCCGTGGCCGTGCTGAGCCTGAAGGAAACCAAGGGAATTGCCCTCGAGGAAGTGGACAAGGCCGACGCCGCCCGCGAAGGACTGCTCACGACGGGCACACGCTGAGCTGCTTCGGCGGCTGCACGTGCTGGATGACGGACTGATGACGGGCTGATGGACGGGCACACGATGGGAACCGTAACTGCTATGGAAAACACTCTTAACGGCCGCAAGGCCCTGGTGACAGGCGGCGCCAGCGGAATCGGCGCCGCGTGCGTCCGGCAGCTGGCTGCCCGCGGGGCGAAGGTGGTGGTGGCCGACGTCGACAGCGACGGTGCTGCCGCCCTCGCCGATGACGTGGGCGGCACTGCCTGGGCCGTTGACCTGCTGGACGTGGATACGCTCGCCACCCTGAACCTGGACTGCGACATCCTGGTGAACAACGCCGGGATCCAGCGGATCAGCCCCATCGAGGACTTTGATCCGTCGGAGTTCCGCCGCATCATCGCGCTGATGCTGGAGGCGCCCTTCCTGCTGATCCGGGCCGCCCTGCCGCACATGTACGCCAACGGCTTCGGACGCATCATCAACGTCTCCTCCGTGCACGGCATCCGGGCCTCACCGTTCAAAAGCGCTTACGTTTCCGCCAAGCACGGCCTGGAAGGTCTTAGCAAAGTGACAGCGCTCGAAGGCGGGGAACGCGGAGTCACCTCCAACTGCATCAGCCCCGGATATGTCCGCACTCCGCTGGTGGAAAAGCAGATCGCGGACCAGGCCCTGGTGCACGGCATCCCGGAGTCCGAGGTCCTCGCCCAGGTGATGCTCACCGAATCCGCCATAAAGCGGCTGGTGGAACCGGCGGAGGTGGCATCACTGGTGTCCTGGCTGGCCTCGGATCAGGCCGGCATGGTCACCGGCGCCACCTACACCATGGACGGCGGCTGGTCCTCCCGGTAGGCGTTTCTGGAGCAGGCAGCTCAGGCAGGGCCTAGTCCAGGCGCTTCAGCTGCCGGTGGTCGTAGAAGATGATGCCGTGGCCGGTTTTCACACCTGCCGTGGTTCCGTTCAGCGAAACCACCACTCCTTCATGACGGCCGTTGAAAGGATCATCCCCAACAACCGACTCACCGATCTTGTACGGACAGGAAGGGCTTGGAACCGCTCGCATGCGGTTCCAGGCCTTTTCCACCAGGCCCGCCGGCTTTGCCTTGGATTGTTCACGGACAGGATTCCGGGCAGCTTTAGCCATGGATACCACTCCTTCAGGGCGACATATCGTCGCTCACTGGCGGTGCAGGTGCCGGAACGCACCCAGCTGAGGACGGTCCTCCTAATTCCGGCTGGCACCTACAAGCAATGTACCGGCAAATCACATCAGTAACACCAATAACATCTACCCCAATTTTCCCACTGGTGTACTGATATCAGGGGCAAAGGAGTACTCATTTTTGCCGTGCCGGCTACTTGCGGCCGGGCGGCTGATGCGACTGTCTGCAGCGGATTGAACTAAGCCTGGGTTAAAGACCTGACGCTGACGTGAGATTGGCTGGAGCAGGACGGTTCGGCTTGTCCTGGGCTGGGGCAGGGGCGGCGCACAGCAGCTCTGCGACTTCTGCCAGCTCCTTCGGCCGGAAGGGCTTGGTCAAGTAGGCTGCGGCGCCGGAGGCCATTCCTGCCAGCAGATCGTCAGAGTCGGATCTGGCCGTGAGGAACAACAGCGGAGCGTTGGTCAGTTCGCGAAGGGCTTGCGCCACCACGTGGCCGTCAGCATCAGGCAGGCCGAGGTCCAGCGTGATTAGAGAAAGGGATGGATCAGCTGCGGCAGCGATGGCCTCAGCCCCCGTGCCCACCGCCAGCACCTCGAACCCTGCCCGGGTCAGGACCAGCGTGATCAGTCCCCGGATGTCCTCGTCATCCTCGATGACAAGACAGACACGTCGATTTTCCATACCAGCCCCCCGGCCCTTTACTGCAACCAGTTTAGAGCCGCCTGCGGCAGCGCGGGCCAATTCTTCCCAGAATGAACAAAATCTCCTCCTGACCTGGACCTCAGCGGTTGAGCCGGCCTCCAATGTGGGAGCTTGTGGATTGCTTGCCAGGGTCTAGAACTATTGACACTATGTCAAAGGTTCTTTACCTTGGAGATGTCAGCTTTGTTTTACATCGGGAGTCAAAATGTCCTATGAGGAAAAGAGTGCCTGGATCATGGGTGTGGTGGCGGTGGGCTCCTATGGCATTTACCTCGCCATCATCCTGGGCCAGGCCGGAAGCTCGCCCCTCACCGACGTCGCGTATGTCTCGCCTCTGTTGTGGACGGTCGGTGCCTCCATCCTGACGTCCATTGCGCTGCATGCCGTAATGGGCATTTCGGCGCCCAAGGAGGCGGGCAGGAAGGACCAGCGTGACAGGGAAATCTATCGGTTCGGCGAGTACATCGGGCAGTCGTTTGTGGTGATCGGCGGAGTGGCGGCACTGCTGATGGCCATGGCTGAACTGGACCACTTTTGGATTGCCAACGTGATCTACCTGACCTTCGTCCTCTCGGCCATCCTGGGCGCCGTGGCGAAGATTGTCGCCTATCGGAGGGGATTCCAGCCGTGGTGAAGCCTACGCGGGTGACCAACTCCATCCGCCGGCTGCGGTTTGAGCGCGGCGAAATGACGCAGGCCGAGCTTGCCGAGCGGGTGGGCGTGACCCGGCAGACCGTCATCGCCATCGAGCAGGGCCGGTATTCACCGTCCCTGGAGATGGCCTTCCAGATAGCCCATGTCCTGAGCGTTCCGCTCGAGGACGTGTTCCAGTACCCGCACCACGAAGGAGACGCATCATGAAAGCTATCGTGCAGGACATCTACGGATCCGCGGACGTGCTCACGCTTCGCGATATCGACAAACCAACGGCAGGCGACGGTGAGGTCCTCATCCAGGTCCGTGCCGCCGGCGTCGACCAGGGAGTGTGGCATCTCATGACCGGACTGCCGTACCTGGTCAGGGTGTTTGGCTACGGCCTCAAAAAGCCCAAGGTCCCTGTCCGGGGACGGGATGTGGCAGGTGTGGTGGAGGCCGTGGGAAACGGCGTAACCCGATTCCAGCCAGGTGATGAGGTATTTGGCACCTGCGAGGGATCATTCGCCGAATACGCCTGCGCCAAGGAGGGCAGGCTGGCACTCAAGCCGGCCAATCTCACGTTCGAACAGGCTGCAGCCGTGCCCATTTCCGGGGGCACTGCACTGCAGGCGGTACGCGATGCGGGGCAGGTGACGGCTGGCCAAAGCGTGCTGGTGATCGGCGCAGCAGGCGGGGTGGGCTCGTTCGCGGTCCAGCTGGCCAAGGCCTTCGGTGCCGAGGTCACCGGCGTCTGCAGCGGTGCAAAGGCGGACCTGGTCCGGTCTTTGGGCGCCGACCAGGTGATCGACTACACGCGGGACGATTTCGCGGCCACAGGGCAGCGCTATGACGTCATCCTCGACACCGCCGGTAACAGGCCCCTGTCAGTGCTGCGGCAGGCACTCGCCCCTGAGGGGACCCTGGTGATCGTGGGCGGGGAGGGCGGCGGCCAACTCACCGGAGGGTTTGAGCGGTCCCTTGGCGCTGCGCTGCTCACGCCGTTCGTGGGCCAGAAGCTCAAGGGGCTCGTGGCAGGGGAGAATCACCAGGACCTTGAGTACCTGGCGTCACTGATCGAGACCGGCAGGGTGAAGCCGGCCATCGATACTGTCTACCCTTTGGCTGAAGCAGCGGCCGCCATTGACCATGTCCACGAAGGCAGGGCCAGGGGCAAGGTTGTGGTCAGCGTCTGAGCATGGGTTTACTATGGGTAACAATCGATTGTTGACTGTTTACACTCTACCGCCTAGAGTTGTTTGAAAAGCCAGGCGGGGCGGCATCCGGCCGGCAATGGCGGACAGAAGCCTTAGTCAGAAGGGGGAGCGCGCATGAGCCTCGGGAACGGCGCCATCAAGCTCCAGTCAAAAGTGACCGCAGACCTCATTGCCGAGTATCTGCGTGAGCGGATCCTGGACGGGACCTTCGCACCCTCAACGAACATCAACGAAGTGCAACTGGCCGCCCATTTGAACATCAGCCGGGGGCCACTGCGCGAAGCCGTCCAACGGCTGGTGCAGGAGGGACTCCTTGTGAGCACCCGCAACTACGGCACCTCCGTTGTTGACCTGGGCCCTGAGGACATTGAGGACATCTATAAGGCGCGGGTCGCGATTGAGCTGGAGGCAGGCCGGCTGGTCCTCCAGCAGGACACTGCCGCCCTGGCCGCCGAGCTGGACGTCATCCTGGAACGCATGCACGATGCCTTGGACGGGGACAGGTGGCAGGACGTGGCCACCGCGGACCTGACATTCCACCAAACCATCGTGCGGGCCACCCTCAGCCCCCGGCTGGACAGGATGTTTTCCACCCTGGCGGCTGAGACCCTGCTGTGCGTTCGCCAGTTCCGCTACATCCACGAACGCAAGGAAATCGTCCTGGAACAGCACCGCCGTCTCCAGGAACTTATCCAGGCGCGGGATGAAACCGGCTATCTCACCGAAATCGAATGGCACCTCAAAAAGTCGGTGCCCATGTTGGAAGCAGCCCGAAAACAATCGAGCTCCTGATCCCGACGCCCCACGCTCCACGACGGCCGCGCCCCCAGCCGCCGTATGTTGGCCATTGCCCCTTCAACCGCCCGAACCTCCCAGCCGCCCGAACCCTATTTGCCGCCGCTATTGAGCAAGTCATTACCGAAAGAGAGAACCGATGAGCCTCATTTCACCAGTTACTACGCCGTTGATCGCGGCGGACCCGGACAGCCTCCGCCACGCGGATGCAGTCATCAAGTCCATCAACCTTCCCGGCCAGGGAATCGCAGTCCAGGACCCCGCCACGGCTGAGACCATCGCCCACGTACCCGACGCTGACGTTGAGGCTGCACTGGAAGCTGTGGGAAAGGCCGATGAAGCCGGAGCTGCCTGGGCCAAGACCAGCCTTCGTCAGCGCGCGGATGTGCTGCACGCCTGGTACGACAAGCTCGTTGCCCACACCGAGGATCTCGCGCACCTGATTTCGCGCGAAATGGGCAAGCCGCTCGCCGAGGCCCGCGGCGAGGTCAAGTATGGTACCGACTTCGTCCGCTGGTACGCCGAAGAGGCTGTGCGCCCTGCCGGAAACTTCCGGGACACCCCCGACGGCGGGGCGAGCCTTCTGACCCGCCGTTCGCCCGTTGGCCTGGCGGTGCTGATCACGCCCTGGAACTTCCCCCTGGCCATGGCAACGCGAAAGATCGCTCCGGCGCTGGCAGCGGGATGCCCGGTCGTGATCAAGCCTGCCACCCTGACGCCCCTGACAACGTACTTCGCTGTCCAGCTCGCCATCGAGGCAGGGGTGCCTGAAGACCTGATCCAGGTCATCACCACCTCAAAGTCGGGGGCCTTTAGCGAAGCTGTCCTGCTTGACCCCAGGGTCCGGAAGGTTTCCTTCACCGGGTCAACGCCGGTGGGCCGTCAGCTCCTGCAGCTTGCGTCCCGGAATGTACTGCGCAGCTCGATGGAGCTTGGCGGCAACGCCCCGCTCCTGGTCTTCAACGACGCCGATCTGCAGCGGGCCGTGGAGGGAACGTTTGCCGCGAAGCTGCGCAACGGCGGACAGTCCTGCATCGGGGCCAACCGGATTTACGTCCAGGACGGGATCGCCGATGACTTCGTGGCCGCACTCACCGAACGCTTCGCCCAGATTCAGGTGGGAAGCGGCCTCGGAAAGCAGACCGGGCTCGGTGCCCTGATTGATGACCGTGCAGTGGCTCAAATGCAGGCGTACACCGAGAACGCCGTGAGCCTGGGTGCCACCCTGCTGACCGGCGGCCACGGCTACGACTCGGCCGGCAACTTCTTCGCCCCCACCGTCCTGGACCGGGTCACGGAAGATTCCGACGTTGCCCAGTCCGAGATCTTCGGCCCCATCGCCGCAATCCAGCGCTTCAGCACCGAAGCCGAAGCCATCAGCCGGGCCAACGCCACGGAATTCGGCCTCGCCGGCTATGTCTTCACCGAGAACCTGGACCGCGCGCTTAATGTCGCCGATCGTCTGGAGACCGGCATCGTGGGAATCAACCAGGGTGTACCGTCCAACGCCGGCGCCCCCTTCGGAGGCATCAAGCAGTCAGGCCTCGGGCGCGAAGGAAGCGCCGAAGGCCTGGAAGAGTACGAAAACATCCGCTTCTACAACGTCGCCCGCCGCGACACCGCCTAAGAACCACCCACACAACAGAACCACAGAACCACCCGCACAACAGAACCACCCGCACAGCAGAACCACCCGTACGACGGCGGCGCCCCCGCCGCTGTCATGGCACCCACCACGGTGCCGTGGCAGCGGAGGTATGACGCCGCCGTCGTGCGTTAAACCGTCGTCGTTTCGGTTAAGCCGCCATTGGAGGTTAAATGCGGCGGAGCCAAGGGCGGCTTTAATCCGGTAATAGCATGGGCGGATGATGAGCATCGTTTCTGCAGACTTGGCCGACGGGGAGACCGGGCGGCGGCTGGGTGGGCTGCTGCACTCCTATCACCGGCAAACGGAGCTGGAGAAGGCGGCCAACGGGGTTGGATCGCTGACCGGGGACGGCCTCCTGCCGGCGAAGTACCAGCAGGAGATCGACTGCCCTGCGGTGGCGTTCGCGTCGTCACGGGTCTTCATGGCGCAGCAGGATGGCCGGCCCGTTGGCATGGTGGTCCTCACTCCTGCGGGCGGTTCGGCCAGCGAGGTGAAGAGGCTTTGGGTGGAACCGTCGCTCCGCGGTGCCGGAGTGGGATCGGCGCTGCTGAACGAGGCCATCCTCGCCGCCCAGGCAGATAACGCTGAAACGGTGCGCCTTACGGTCTGGGAATGGCGCGAACCCGCCGTGCGGTCCTACCTCCGCCTCGGATTTCGGCTGGTTCCGTCCTGGGAGGAGCGTGCGGCCCTGCAATGCATGGAGCTGCGGCTGCCGGCCCGGTGACGGCTACAGCTGCAGCCGCTCCCGGAGCCACCGGATGACCGCTTCGCCTTGCCGCTGCTGAAAAGCGCGGAGAGTGGGGAGCCCCGGCGGCGGAGGTTGCCGGGCGGCGTCAACCAAGTATGCAGCCAAGCCGGCGAGGACCCTGTTAATGCTGTCAGCGTCGCTGGAGGCAAAAACATCGTGGGACCGGAGCACAGAATCGGCGTCGTAAGCGGAATCGAACACGCGCACGTTGATCAGGACCGTCAGCGCGTCCATCCAGGCCGAGCCGATGGATGCCCAGGGCCAGTCCACCAGGACAGCGCCCTTCGCGGTGATAAGGACATTGTCGGCGCGGACGTCAGTGTGCACCAGGGAGCCGCCGGCCAGGTCCGTCAGCCCGGCCTCCGCCAGCTCCTCCAGGACGTCCAAGTTCCCGAGGATCCAGGGATCGAAGTGCTCCGGGATGTCCGATCTGAGCCGGCTCCAGCCACGGAACGCTTCATCCAGTCCTTCCTCAAGCCTGGGCAGGTGTTCCAGTTCAGGCGGGACCGGTGCCCGGGCAATGTCCGCCAGGGCATCAAGGACAAGGAGCACGTCCTGGGTGCGCCACGGGACCTGCGGGTGCCGGCCTTCAACATCGCTCAGGACAAGTGCAACCCAGTCGCCGTCGTCAAAGGTTCCGATCAGTGACGGAGCAGGCAGGCCGTCCGGCAGCGCGGCGGCAACCGCCGCTTCCTTCCGATGGATCCCCGGCGACTGCTCATTCAGCTGGCGCCCGACTGCTTTCACGAACGCCCTGCCGCCTGCCGCTGTGCGCACCCTGTCCGCGGTGCCCGGAGAAAACCCTCCCTGCTGGCCCGATGCCTCCACCACCGGTGAGCCAAGAATTTCTTCAATTCCTGCCCGCACCTGGACAGGCAGATCCGTCCAGCTGATGCGGGGGCTCCATTCCGGTTGCATGCGCTCCAGCCTAGGGCAGAGAGGCAACGCCACGGTGAATCCCCGCCGGGAGGAGGCCGAAGTAGCCCATCCAAGGTATCTGGTATCCCGGACAGCGAAGTGTTTGGATTGACTGAAGAGGCGGCCGTGGCGGGCAGGGTTTAAGGTGCGGGTGCCTGCACGGGGTCCCAGACAAACGAGGTTTCCGGCCTTTCGGCGCCTCGAAGCAACAATCAAAGGAGAATCGGGTGGCAGGCAGGGAGCCGGTGAACGGCGCAGCGCGGACCGCAACAAAGGTGGCCTCGAAAGTCCCTGCCGCCGAGAATACCTTGCGCATCCTCAAACTGTTGGCCTCCCGCAGGGGCCCCATGGCGGCGTCGAGCATTGCCACCGCCCTGGGACTGCCGCGTTCCAGCGTCTACCACCTCCTGGGTGTGATGGAGGTGAACGGGTTTGTGCTGCATCTGCACGAGGAACAGCGCTACGGATTGGGGATCAGTGCCTTCGAACTGAGCTCCGCCTACTCCCGTCAGGAGCCTTTGTCCCGCCTGGGCCGGCCGTTGTTGGCGTCCCTGGTGGACGTGATCGGCGAGAGCGCGCACTTGGCTGTGCTGCATGGCCGGGACGTGCTCTACATCGTGGAGGAGCGGGCCAAGAACCGCCCCTCCCTTGTTACCGACGTTGGCGTCCGGCTGCCCAGCCACCTGACTGCCAGCGGCCGGGCCATCCTCGCCGCGCTGCCCAAGTCGCAGGTGCGGGCGCTGTACCCGAACGCCGCCGCGTTCACCTCGCGGCATGAGGTGGAGGGCGCCATCATGAAGTACTCGGCGCTGTCCTCGCACCTGGACCAGGTCCGGCAGCGCGGGTATGCAACAGAGCACGGTGAAGTGACGCCCGGTTTTGGCTCCATTGCCGCCGCCGTGACGGACCACGTGGGATGGCCGACGGCGGCAGTCGCGGTGACGTTCCTGGAGGACAAACTGCCCGCTGACCAGTGGCCGGCGCTCGCAGCCAGGGTGCAGAAGGTGGCCGATGAGCTCTCGGTCCGGATTCACGGCCGCCCCGCCAAATAGGCAGTCCCCTACCCCCGGTTGCTCTATCACTTATGGCTCCCATTCCACCCGAATAGGGACCACAACTGATAGAGCAACGAAGAGCGGGTGAGTGTCTGGAATACCGGACAGCACCCATCTGAAAGGCCTGTTTGCGGCGCCGGTGAGGGGCTTTAGTTGATACAGAACCACTATTCCGAACAGCACAAGCAAAGAAGGAGCCCCTCATGGCACCCGCCGATTTCACCACCGGTGCCCGCCCGGTCAAAGCAGCCCGCGGCACCGAGCTCACCGCCAAGAGCTGGCAGACGGAAGCCCCGCTGCGCATGCTGATGAACAACCTGGACCCCGAGGTCGCCGAACGCCCGGACGACCTGGTTGTCTATGGCGGCACCGGCCGGGCTGTGCGTTCCTGGGCCGCGTTTGATGCGATCACCCGAACCCTGGAAACCATGGAAAAGGACGAGACCCTCCTGGTCCAGTCCGGCAAGCCGGTGGGAGTGTTCCGCACCAACGAGTGGGCACCCCGGGTGCTGCTGGCCAACTCCAACCTGGTGGGTGACTGGGCCAACTGGCCCGAGTTCCGCCGCCTGGAGGCCGAGGGCCTGATGATGTACGGCCAGATGACCGCCGGCTCCTGGATCTACATCGGCACCCAGGGCATCCTGCAGGGCACCTTCGAGACCTTCGCCGCGATCGCCCGCAAGCTCACCGGGGACGAGAACGGCACCCTGGCCGGAACCCTGACCCTCACCGGCGGCTGCGGCGGCATGGGCGGCGCCCAGCCCCTCGCCGTGACACTGAACGACGGCGCCTGCCTGATCGTCGACGTCGACGAAACCCGCCTCCGCCGCCGCGCCGGCAAGCGCTACCTCGACGAGGTGGAAACAGACCTCGACGCCGCCATCGCCAAGGTGCAGAAAGCCAAGGAAGAGCGCCGCGGCTGGTCAGTGGGCTACGTGGGCAACGCCGCCGAAGTGTTCCCGGAGATCCTGCGCCGCCATAACGCCGGTGAGCTCACTGTGGACATCGTCACGGATCAGACCTCTGCCCACGATCCGCTGAGCTACCTCCCCGAGGGCATTTCGGTGGAGGACTGGCACCGGGAAGCCGAGGCTGATCCCGAAGGCTTCACCAAAAAGGCCCAGGCATCCATGGCCCGGCACGTCCAGGCCATGGTGGAATTCCAGGACGCCGGCGCCGAGGTCTTCGACTACGGCAACTCCATCCGGGACGAAGCCCGGAAGGGCGGCTACAACCGCGCGTTCGAATTCCCCGGCTTTGTTCCCGCCTACATCCGCCCGCTGTTCTGCGAGGGCCTGGGCCCGTTCCGCTGGGTGGCACTGTCCGGGGACCCCGAAGATATCCGGGTCACCGATGAGGCCATCAAGGAGCTGTTCCCGGAGAACAAGCACCTACACCGCTGGATTGACGCCGCCCAGGAACGGGTGGAGTTCGAAGGACTGCCGGCCCGGATCTGCTGGCTGGGCTACGGCGACCGCGCCAAGGCCGGCCTGCTCTTCAACCAGCTCGTCAAAGAGGGCAAGGTCAAGGCCCCCATCGTGATCGGCCGCGACCACCTGGACTCCGGCTCCGTGGCCTCCCCTTACCGGGAAACCGAAGCCATGGCAGACGGCTCCGATGCCATCGCCGACTGGCCCATGCTCAACGCCCTGCTCAACACCGCCTCCGGAGCCACGTGGGTCTCCCTCCACCATGGCGGCGGCGTCGGCATCGGCCGTTCCATCCACGCCGGCCAGGTCTCAGTGGCCGACGGCACCGACCTCGCCGCCCAAAAACTCGAACGCCTGCTCACCAACGATCCCGGCATGGGCGTCATCCGGCACGCCGACGCCGGCTACGACCGCGCGCTCGATGTCGCCAAGGAACGCGGCGTTCGCATCCCGATGAAGGAACAGAAATAAAATGAGCACCATTACCCACGAACCGCTCACCGTCACCCTCGGCTCCAGCGGCGTCACACCCGAGGACGTTGTCGCCGTCGCACGCCACAACGCCAAGGTGGCCATCTCCCAGGAAGCCCTGAACACGGTGGCCAAAGTCCGCGCGCACATCGATGGCCTTGCCTCCAGCGACGTCCCGGCGTATGGCATCTCCACCGGCTTCGGTGCGTTGGCGAACAGGCACATCCCCAATGAGCTCCGCACACAGCTGCAGAAGTCGCTCATCCGCAGCCACGCAGCAGGCATGGGCCCGGCTGTGGAGCGCGAGGTGGTGCGTGGCATCATGTTCCTCCGCGCCAAGACGCTGGGTTCCGGCCGCACGGGAGTCCGTCCCGTGGTCCTGCAGACCATGGTTGACGTCCTCAATGCCGGCATCACGCCCGTGGTACGCGAGTTTGGCTCGCTGGGCTGCTCCGGTGACCTCGCCCCGCTGTCCCACTGCGCCCTGGTGCTGATGGGGGAGGGCGAAGCTGAAGGGCCCGACGGCGTGACCTACGGTGGCCGGGGCGAGGCGCCGGTGGCAGAGCTGCTCGCCGCACACGGCATTGAGCCCGTCACCCTCGCGGAAAAGGAAGGCCTGGCGCTGGTCAACGGCACCGAAGGCATGCTTGGCATGCTCCTGATGGCCATCGCAGACATCCGGCAGTTGCTGACGACGGCGGACATCACGGCCGCCATGAGTGTTGAGGCGCTGCTCGGCACGGATCAGGTATTCCTGCCCGAGCTCCATGCCGCACTCCGTCCGCATCCGGGCCAGGCAGCCAGCGCGGACAACATGCTGCGGGTGCTCTCGAATTCGCCCATTGTGGCCTCGCACCGGGTGGGCGACTCGAAAGTCCAGGACGCCTACTCGCTGCGCTGCGCACCGCAGGTGGCCGGCGCCGTCCGGGATACCGTTGACCATGCCGCGCTGGTGGCCTCCCGGGAACTCGCGGCGGCAATCGACAACCCTGTGGTCCTGCCGGACGGCCGGGTGAGCTCCAACGGCAACTTCCACGGCGCCCCCGTTGGCTACGTACTGGACTTCCTGGCCATTGCGGTGGCGGACCTGAGCTCCATTGCCGAGCGCAGGACGGACCGGATGCTGGACCCGGCACGTTCGCACGGCCTCCCCGCCTTCCTGGCTGCGGATCCCGGCGTGGATTCGGGAATGATGATCGCGCAGTACACCCAGGCAGGCTTGGTTTCGGACAACAAGAGGCTGGCTGTTCCGGCCTCCGTTGACTCCATCCCCAGCTCCGCGATGCAGGAGGACCACGTGTCCATGGGCTGGCACGCTGCCCGGAAGCTGCGCAAGGCCGTGGAGAACCTGCGCCGTGTCCTGGCCATCGAACTGGTCACCTCCGCCCGTGCCATCGACATCCGCACCCAGCTCTCCGGCGGGGAGCTCACCCCCGGACCAGCCGGCGCCGCAGTTATCGCCACGCTCCGTTCCGTGGTGGAAGGCCCCGGAACCGACCGGTACCTGTCCCCGGAACTGGAAACGGCTGACCGCTTGGTGGCGTCGGGGGAGGTGCGGGCGGCTGCCGAATCCGCCGTCGGCGTCCTCTCCTAAAAGGGAATAATCTTCAGTCTGGCTTACTATTTTTGCGGCCTCTCGAAATATGTGTCGACACGGTCGAGGAGTGCACGCGAAGTGTAGTAGAACTGAAGGTGTAGTGAAAGTCACATCAAAGAGGCTGTGACGCAGAACGTATACAAAGGGGTAGAAGTTCAAATGAAAGCACGTGGGGCAGTCTTATCGAGGCGAAACGCCCATCCGGCCACCATTTCAGACTGGGGAACCCTCAGCCCTGGAGATCGGGTGGAGATCATCAAGCATGCGCATGTCATCGCAACGGGTGAAGTGGAAGAGGTGTCAAAGAGCGGGAACGTGCTGTGGCTTGTGCCGGCCAGCCCGTCCGAAAAGCAGCTCTTCCTGAAATCCGATGGCGTGCAGGTGCGCAGGAGCTAACCCCAAAACGCAGTTACGCCGACGCGAAGAAGTCCCCGCCGTCGGGCATCCCTTCACCTGGAAGGGAAGCCCGACGGCGGGGACTTCTGCTTGTGCCGGAACGGCACCTGATGTGACGGCTCTTAGGCGGCGAAGTTCTCGTACGTCTCGCCGAAAGGCACTGAGTCATCCAGTGCCACAATGTAGGGCCCCGGGTGCAGCCGGGTGACAAGGATGCCACACGCGGCGTCCTTGGCGGCTGTCTCGATCAGTGTGGCAACAGCGTTGTCCAGGCCTTCGTGCATCTCGTCCGCGCTGGAAAAGCGCAGGTCGATGGAGCGAAGTTCCCGTGCCTCCGCGGCCGGCGAAGCAGCCGGGGGACATTCCAATAGGGCGGTGTTCATGTGCTGGACTTTCTGTGATTCGGGCCGGAGAGCTTCCCTAGTCTACCGGCTGTGACGTTGCGGGAGGTCATTTGACTGGCGCTTGGGCGGCAGGAGGTGTAATGGGAGGTCCTCGCTCGAGTTATTTGAGGCTGCCCATGGCGACGCCGGAGCGCCAGTAGCGCTGCATTGCCACCATCAGGATCACCATGGGAATCGTGGCCACCAACGAGCCGGTAATGACCATTCCGGTGAGGTCTACCGTGGAATCCGTGCCACGCTGCAGCCAGGAATACAGGCCCAGCATCACAGGCCATTTGTCCGCTCCGCGCAGGAACACCATCGGGCCGAAGAAGGCGTTCCAGGAGCCCACGAAGTGCAGGAGGAAGATGGTGGCGCCGGCTGTGGTCAGGAGGCGGAACGCAATCTGGAAGAAGATCCGGTATTCGCCAGCCCCGTCAATCCGGGCCGCTTCAAGGAGCTCGCTCGGGACTGCCCCTTCGGTGTAAATCTTAGCCAAATACACCGCGAAGGGGCTGAAGAACGCGGGGATGATCATGGCCCAGATGGTGTCGTAGAACCCGATCTGCACGAATAGCAGATAGGACGGAATGGTGAGCAGGGCGCCGGGAATGAGGAATGAGCCGATAATAAAGCCCATGGTGGTGCCCTTGCCCCGGAAGGAGTACATGGCCAGCCCATACCCCGCAGCCAGCGAGACCAGGGTATGGCCAATGGAACCGGCAAAGGCATAGAGCGTGGAGTTCCACATCCAGACTCCGAAGATGCCGTCCTGGTAGGTGAAGAGGGAGGACAAATTGTCGAACAGGCTGAAGTTCGCAAACCACATGGCGTCTGTGGTGTACAGATCTTCTTTGGTCTTGGTTGACGAAACGATCAGCCACCATGCCGGACCTATGGAATACAGGGCAAAAAGCACCAGTCCTATGATGACAATCAGACGGGAACCTCCACGCTTGCCCGACAGTTGGGTGGAGTCACCGGCCTCTTCTGCTTTTCTTTGCAGCCGCCGTTGCTGCCGGCTGGCCTTGGGGTCCCTCTTTCGGGTGTCTTCTTCAGGCCCGGCGGTCTTGGAGGGGATTGAAGTGAGGGTCATGAGTCGACCTTTTTCGTCAGACGGTAGATGAGCACTGAAGCTACCCCCACCACGGCGGCGAGGATGATGGACTGGGCGGCCGCGTAGTTGAGGTTTCCAACCTGGAAAGCCTGGTTGAAGATCACCATGCTGGGTGTGAAGTCCTTCGTGATGGTTTCCGGAGAGATGGACCTGAAGAGCGTTGGCTCAGCGAAGATCTGCAGCGTCCCGATGATCGCGAGCAACCCGGTCAACACCAGGGACGTCTGAACATAGGGCACCTTGATGGACATGGCAATGCGGAACTCGGAAGCCCCGTCAACCCTGGCGGCATCAAATATTTCCCGGGGGACCGCCTGCAGTGCCCCGTAGAGGATCAGCATGTTGAAGCCGATGGCGCCCCACACTGAGAGGTTGCCAATGGAAACCCAAATCATCTCGCCGCTGAAGAAGTCAACATCCAGGCCGAAGAATTTCAGCACGGGCGTCAAAGGGCCCACGATGGGGCTGTAGAGGTAGATCCAGATCATCGTGGCCACAATCCCCGGAATCATGTAGGGCACCAGCAGGATCAGCCGGAACCTGTTGGCCACCCGCCGTTGTACGGCATCAATGAGCAGGGCAAGCGTCAGGCTGACCACTTGCGTCACCGGGACGATCACCACTGCATAAATACTGACCCGGAGCATCGATTCCCAAAAAACCACGTCCGCGAGTCCACGGGCAAAGTTGTCAAAGCCGGCGAAACTGATGGTTGGGGCGCCGAATCCAAGCCCAGTGGTCTTTGAGGCGTACAGGCTCTGGGCCAGTCCGACCACCACGGGAAGAAGGGTAAAAATGGCGAAGCCAATCACGAACGGCCAGGTGAACGAGGCACCCTTGATGCGCTGGATACTCCGCCAGGACAAGAGGGGAGACGCTGGGCTCCCTTTCGCCCGTGACTGCCTGGCCGGCCCCTGATTGCGGCCACCGTGGCTTTCACGAACTTGAGTTGTGGAAGACATCAGCGTCTCCTCTCTGTTGTAGAACTGCTGCTGTTGAACCGCTGTTTACTGCTAAGAGCCTGGCAGGCTACTTGCTGACCTCGTACTTGATGCCCTTGCTGTCAAGGTCCTTGGTGATGAAGGTCTGGACGTTGGACATGGCCTCCTTCAGGGTGATCTGCTTGGCCATGGCCTTGCCCCACTGGTCCTGCATCTCGGGGAACCAGGCATCGTAGTTGGGACCGCGCTCGAACTTGCCCACGGCGGCGCCCTGGGCCTTGGTAATGACCTTGCCTATCTCGGCAGCCGGCTGGGCCCCGAATATCTTCTGGGGGACCACTGCGTCAGTGTATTCAGACACATCAGCAAGGTGGGCGGGAACTCCGATTGACCCGGTTTTCTTGTTTCTGCCTGCTTCTATGGCTTCCTTGGAGCTGGCGGCCCAATGGACGTATTCGATGGCAGCGGCGGGGTTTTCGCAGCCCACCGGAACGAAGCCGGGATCTGCCATGCCGGAGCTGACAAATTCTTTGGCATCCTTGAACTGCGGCACGTCAACTGCCTTCCACTGTCCGAGGGATGCTTTGAAGTTGGTCTCGTATCCGGCCATCGACCACCATGCCAGAGGAACCGTGGCAAGCTGGCCACTGTCAAAGTAGGAGTACAGGGCGGGCCTGTCCTGGTAGGTCTGGTGGGCTACCAGGTCGTTGTCCACCATCTGCTGGATGATGTCCACAGCCTTCATGGTGGCGTCGTCCTGGAGGTTGACTTTCCACTTGTCGCCATCGATCTCAAACCAGCTGGCGCCGGCCTGCTGTGACATTTGCAGAAGGGTTGAGGGGTCTTCGCCGGCAAGGTTCATGACCGTCACACCGTGCTTCTTGAGCTCCTTGCCGGTGGTGACGAACTCTTCCCACGTTTTCGGAACGGCCAGTCCGTACTTCTCATAAACGGCCATGTTGGCCATCATGAACGTTGCCGAGGGTCCCGCCGGGAAGCCGAAGAACTTACCCTCAACCTGTGCCGCCGACTGTGCGCCCTTGCTGTAAGTGTCCTTGATCGGCTCTACATACTGGGTGATGTCCTGGGCCCAGCCGTTGACAAGCGTGGTGGCCATGGGGCCGATGCCCGGCAAGTAGCAGGGGATGTCCTTCTTCGACTCCATGACGTTCCTGAAGTTCGTCTGGGTGGCCTTGAGGCTGGCCTGGAGAACGTAGTTGACCGTGATCTTGTCCTGGCTGGCATTGAACGCTGCGACGACGTTCGGCGTGGATTCGGCGTCCCACCCCCAAACGTCGATGGTGACCGGGCCGGCGTCCGCTGCGGGAGCTGCGGGGGGCGTCGAGGCGCTGCCGCAGCCGGCAAGGAGGCCGATTGCTGCAACCGCGGCCGAGATCGACAGCGCTTTCCGCTTGGTGTTTTTCAGGCTCATCTGTTCACTTCCTTGTGGTATTTCTTGCTAGTGGAGACTTGTCGCGGGATGGTTTCGTCCGGCAACTGGCCTGCCGCCCCGCCACTCTGGTTTCAAGTACTGGGGAAAACGTTATCCTTGCGCTGATACTGTCACGTGATGGCCCCCACATTCAAGACCTGAAGCCTAGTTTCTTTTCCTGCCAGGCGTCATTCGCCCTTTATTCAGGAAATCGTTATCCTTATGGGTTGCCAAGTATGGCTGCGCGGCAGAAACGGGGGTAACTTCGTAGCCTTCCCCTCTTGATCACGCGTCATCCTTCAAAGCACCATCAAGAGGGAAACCCGTCCTAGTCAAGAGAGGGCAGGCGCATGACCGGGCTGCAGGGCCTGGGGGCCATCGTGACCGGAGGGTCCTCACGGTCGACGGCGGCATGCAGGCCCAGCGGTAAGGAAGTTGCCTGAACAAAAAATCCGAGGCTTGTCCGCAGGACCGCGCCTTGAAGGCAGGGAACTGCGGACAAGCCCCGGATTAGTCGGAGCGGGCGGACCTAACTGGCCTTGACCGCCAATACCGGGCAGTCCGCCTCCAGCAAAATGCGCTGCGACGTGCTGCCCATGATCAGCTTGCCCACCGGAGTGCGGCGGCGCAGGCCGATCACAATCAGATCGGCATTGTGCTCCTCCGCGGCATCGAGGACCTCCGCTGCCGCGTCATGCCCACGGACCGGCTGCTTGATCACGTGGTCTATTCCCTGAGTTGCCAAACGGTCCTCGATGCTCTGGATCTCCGGCTCCTGGGCGTATCTGTTGTCCACCAGGGCATCGCCCTTGGACGAATTGATGACCAGCAGGGTAGTGCTGTTCTTCCGGGCCTCCAGAATGGCCTGGGTCAGCGCCGCTTCGCCCTCTGGTGTGGGGACGTATCCCACCACGATCGTCATGGTTGCTCCTTGTGGTCAGTGGTCAGTGGTCAATGATCTGTGGTCGGTGGTCTGTCATTGGGACTGTGGTTTGGAATGTCGGTTCCTCCCACCAAGGCGGGACGATGGGCCGGGACCTGCTAGTCGCTAGCTGCCGTCGCCCCCGTCACCGCCATCGCCACCGTCGCCGCCGTCGCCATGGTGTCCGTCCGCCCGGCGGCCGCTGGCCACGTCCGTCGGCTCGTTTCCGCGGGTGGCGTTTGCGGACAGGAGGGCGGGGGTCGGATGGTTGCGGCGGTACAGCTTGAATAGCAGCGGCCAAGCCAGGATGATAGCGATGAGGATGTAGGTGCCCACGGCGATCGGCTCGCTCCACAGGCCGGCGGGGTCACCGGCGCTGAGCTGCAGGCTCTTGCGCAGCTGACCTTCGATCCGCGGCCCGAGGATCACGCCGAGGATAAGCGGCAGCACGGGGAGGCCGAAGCGGCGCATCATGAATCCCAACGCACCGAGGGCCAGCAGGAGCACCAGGTCGAACGCCTGCAAGTTCACCGAATAGGCGCCCAGCGTGGCGAAGAACAGGATGCCCGCGTAGAGGTAAGGCCGGGGAAGCTGCAGGAGCTTGGCCCACAGCGGCGCGAGCGGAAGGTTGATCAGCAGCAGCAGGAAGTTGCCGATGAAGAGGCTCGCGATCAGTGCCCAGACCAGGGGTCCCTCGTTGGAGAACAGCAGGGGTCCTGGCTGGATACCGTAGGACGTAAAGGCTGCCAGCATCACGGCAGCCGTGGCGTTGGTGGGCAGGCCCAGGGCCAGCAGCGGTGTCATGGTGCCGGCGGCCGCAGCGTTGTTGGCTGCCTCAGGCCCGGCCACGCCCTCGATGGCGCCCTTGCCGAACTCTTCGGGGTGCTTGCTGAGTCGTTTCTCCGTGACATAGGACAGGAACGTGGGGATTTCGGCGCCGCCGGCCGGGAGTGCACCGAAGGGGAAGCCGTAGGCCGTTCCACGGAGCCAGGGCTTCCACGACCGCTTCCAGTCGGATTTGCCCATCCATGGACGCCCCACCGGGATGATCTGCAGCGGGTTGCGGCGCAGGTGCGCGGCAACCCAGAGTGCCTCGCCCACCGCGAAGATGGCCACTGCCACCACCACGATGTCCAGACCGTCAGCCAGCAGCGGCTGGCCAAAGGTGAGGCGGCGCTGGCCGGTCACTGAATCCATGCCGACCAGTCCGATCGCAAGGCCCAGGCCCAGGGAGGCGAAGCCCCTCAGGCGGGACGAGCCAAGGACGGCGGTCACCGCCAGGAGGGCAAGCACCATGATGGCAAAGTAGCTGGGCGCCCCGAGGCTGACGGCGAACTCCACTACTACCGGTGCGAAGACGGCGAGCAGCGCGGTGCCGATGGTGCCGGCAACGAATGAGCCGATGGCCGCCGTCGCCAGGGCCTGGGCGGCCCTGCCGGCTTTGGCCATCCTGTTGCCTTCGATGGCCGTCACCACTGACGACGATTCGCCCGGCGTGTTGAGCAGGATGGAGGTGGTGGAGCCGCCGTACATGCCGCCGTAGTAAATGCCGGCGAACATAATAAATGCACTGGTGGGTTCCAAGGCATACGTGACCGGGAGCAGCAAGGCCACCGTCATGGCCGGACCCAGGCCCGGGAGGACGCCGACGGCGGTGCCCAGCAGCACACCGATGACCGCGTAGAGGAAATTCATGGGGGTCAGGGCGGTGGCAAAGCCGTCCATCAGGGAGGAGAAGACGTCCATCAGAGAATCCCTTTCAGGAGGCCTGCGGGCAGCGGAATACCGAGGCCCAGGTAGAAGCCGTAAAAGGTGATCACGGAGAGGGCCAGGGAAATGATGCCGTCACGCACATAGTGCCGGCTGCCCAGTGCCCAGGCGCTGCCCCAGAACAGGATGGTCCCGGAGATCACCCAGCCTGCCAGGTCGATCAGCAGGATGTTGGCCAAGAACGCTCCCACCAGCGGCAGGACGGTCTTCCAGTCGGCCGGGTGCGTGAGGTCAACATCCTCGCCGCCTTCTGCTTCGCCCTGTCCGCCGCGCAGCACGTTGATGGCCAACAGCACTGCACAGACGATCAGCATGGCGGACACGATGTACGGCAGGGTCTTGGGTCCCACCGGATCTGACTGCGAGTAAGGAGTTACCAGGGCGATGGCGTCCAGAAGGACCAGGACGCCCACCACGCCGAGCAGGAGGGCTACCCCCAGCTCGGCGCGGCCTTTGAGCCTGGAGGCCAAAGTTGGTGAGGAGCTCACGCCAGGCCAAGCTTCGTGAGGACGTCCGCCACCCGCTTGTCCTGGTCGCTCAGGAAGGTCTTGAACTCATCGCCGGTGATGAAGGCATCAGTCCAGCCATGGGTCTTGAGTGCTTCCTTCCAGCCATCGGTGCCGTGCATCTTTTCCAGGGCTGCGATCAGCTTGGTCTTGTCGTCGTCGCTGATTCCCGGAGGAGCCACGATGCCACGCCAGTTGGTGAATTCCAGGTCGATGCCTGATTCCTTCAGCGTGGGTGCGTCCACGCCCTCCAGCCGCTTGGAGCCGCTGGTTGCCAACACACGGACCTCACCGGACTGAATCTGCTGGAGGTACTCCCCGGCGCCGGAGGCTGCAAAGCCAACCTTATTGCCCAGGATGGCCGGGAGGAGGTCTCCACCGCCGTCATAGGAGACGAAGTTCACCTTTGTGGCGTCGATCCCCACGGCTCCGGCGAGCTGCATGGGCAGCAGGTGGTCCGGGCCGCCGGGGGAGGAGCCGCCGCCGACGCTGATGGAGCCGGGGTCTGCCTTCCAGGCTTTGACCAGGTCATCGATGGTTTTGTACTGCGAATCCTTGTTGACCATGATGGCGCCCGGCTCTTCAATGAGCTTGGCCAGCGGGGTGGTTTCAGTCAGCTTGGACTCGGACTTGTTGGTGTAGCTCGCACCCACCACGCCCAGGCCCATGAGCATGGTGAGGTCGCCGTTGCCCTTCTCGTTGACGATGCGGGCCAGGCCAACCGTTCCGCCTGCACCGGCAAGGTTGAAGACCTCGGTGTTGTTGGCCACCTTCTCGTCGTCGAGCACCTTCGCTGCGACGCGGGCGGTGGTGTCATAGCCGCCGCCCGGGGTGTTGGGGACCATGATCTGCAGGTTGGTTACCGGGCCGGCAGCAGCGCCGGGGCTGGCGGTGTTGGTGGAGCCCCCGGTGGCACCGCAGCCGGTGGCCATCAGGGCGATGCCGGCGGCGACGGCGGCGACTCGCATTGCGCGGATCTGGCGCATGGTGTTCCTCTTCTCGTTGATAAATACTCGTAGAAACTGACTTGTGCTCTGATGCTAGGCCTGGAAGTGACCCGAATCACGCTTATGTACGCAGAAAAAGTTAAGTTCATTGCGTTCACGTTTCCGGCGTCCCACCCCCTGGGCCGACGCGGTATAGTTCCGGTAGCCAGCGCGGAACCACGGCTCAGGGCGGATTTCCACGTCACCCACATGCCGCATCTGCGAAAACATCAGAGGAAACAACAACAGTGACTCGACGAAGAGGAATGTCCCTCGCTGGGCAGTACCTGGTTCTGCAGTTGCTGATAGTCCTGGCCGTGCTGGTGGCCGTTGTTGCCATCTCGCTGGCACAGTCAGCCGCCGCCTTTGAACGGATCGAAGGCCGCCGGGCGCTGTCCGCGGCCGAATCCCTGGGCAGCAACCCCACAGTCCGCGCCTTGCTGCCGTCAGCCGAGCCGCGGGCCGGCGCGGCCCTTCCTGCGGTGGTGGAGACCGTCACCACCGTATCCGGGGCGCCACAGGTGGTGCTGGCCAAAATGGACCGGACGGTGGTTGCTTCCTCTGACCCGGGCCTGCTGGGCCAGCCGCTGGAACTTGGCGGAAGCCGTGTGCTGGAAGGCAGGGCCTGGACGGGTGTGGTGGGCGGATCCGGCACTGCTTTCCTCTCAGCCCACGTCCCTGTCCTTGATGACGCCGGAGAAATGATCGGCATCGCCTCCGTCAGCCGGAACTACCCCTCCATGTTGGATCGGCTGGGCGACGCCGTCCCCAACCTGCTCACGTACCTGGGGGTTGCCAGCGTGCTGGGCGTGGCCGGCTCACTCCTGTTGGCCCGCAGGGTGAAACGGCAGACCCTGGGTATGGAGCCGAGCGAAATCACGGGGCTGGTGGAGAACCGCGAGGCCATGCTCCATGGGCTGAAGGAAGGGGTGGTGGCGCTTGATCCGCATGAACGTATCACCGTGGCCAACGACAGCGCCCGTGAACTGCTGGGCCTGCCGGCAGACTGTGTAGGCAAAAAGGTCGGCGCGCTCGCGGTGGACCCGGCGCTGAAGGAAGTCCTCACACGTGACCAGCCGGGCCCTGACCGGCTGGTCCTGGTGGGTGACCGGATGGTGGTGCTGAACCGCGTCCCCATCCGTTCCCACGGCCGGGACATCGGCTCTGTGACAACGTTGCGCGACCGCACCGAGCTCTCTTCCCTGGAGCGCGAACTTGGTGCCACCCGCACCGCCACTGACACATTGCGCGCCCAGGCCCACGAGTTCGCCAACCAGCTGCACGTGATCTCCGGGCTGATCCAGATCGGTGAGTACGATTCGGTGGTCCAGTTTGTTAACGGCGCCACGGTGGACAGGACCCGGCTGAACGACGAAGTGACCAGCCGCATCGAGGACCCGGCCCTGGCGGCCCTCCTGATTGCGAAATCCAGCCTCGCCACGGAACGCGGCGTGGCCCTCCAGCTGGATCCTGCCTCAGCGCTGGGACGCATTGACGATGATCTCTCCCGGGACCTGGCCACCGTCGTCGGGAACCTGGTGGATAACGCGTTCGACGCCGTCGCAGGGCTCGCCGGGGCATCGGTCCGGGTCCTGGTGGAAGAGGAAGACCACGCCGTCACCGTGACCGTCCGGGACTCCGGCCCCGGCGTGGCCGCCGGGAACGTCCAGGAGATCTTCCGGCAGGGCTTCACCACCAAGGGGGCTGGCCCCGGCGGCGGCCGGGGGTTTGGACTGGCGCTCTCGCGGGTGATTTGCCGCCGAACCGGCGGTGACCTGACGGTGGCCAATGACAACGGAGCAGTCTTCACCGCACGGCTGAATCAAAGGAGCCCACAGCCATGATCAAAGTCCTGATCGTCGATGACGACTTTATGGTGGCGAAGGTCCACGCGGGATTCATCCAGCGAACGCCGGGATTTGAGGTCGTCGGCGCGGCCCACACGGGCGCCCAGGCCGTGGCTGAAACGGCCCGCCTGATGCCGGACCTGGTGCTGCTGGACATTCACCTGCCGGACATTAACGGGCTGGACCTGATGCAGAAACTGCGTGACGTCGCCCCCGAACTCGACGTCCTGGTCATCAGCGCTGCCCGCGAGGTGGAAACCGTCCGGAAAGCGCTGCGGGGCGGGATTGTCCACTACCTCATCAAGCCCTTCTCACAGAAGGATCTCCAGGAACGCCTGGAGCATTACCGCAGCGCCTACCAGAGCCTGGATTCGTCAAAGGACGTGGCGGAGCAGTCTGATGTCAATCGGGTTTTCGGCCTGGACCGGAGCGAGCGGCCGCTGCCCAAGGGCTGCAGTATCGAAACGCTGAAGCTGGTGGAAGCCGCCCTGCAGGAGGCGGACGGGGACCTCTCGGCCGCCGAGGTTGCCGTCCTGCTCGGCACGTCCAGGGTCAGCGCACGCCGGTACCTGGAGTATTTGTACGAGGTAGGCGCGCTGGAGGTCCGGCTCAGATACGGAGCGGGACGGCCCGAACGGCGGTACGTCCTCAAGGGAGCCGAGGCGTAGGGCCACCGGTTGACACTAGCGCTCGCCCCCTGAGGTGGGTCCGGGCAGGAACTCGGAGGGAAGTTCAGCGACCGGGACCAGGACCATGTCCTGGATCTTCCAGTCCATCCCAATGCAGGCAAGACGGGCGGCTTCGAGCTGATCCAGTGTGGGCATTCGGCCTGCTGCCGGGACCACAAATGATTCCACATGGAACACGTGCCCCTCATCCCGGATCCTGGACTGGGCACTCTCAGCCCAGTCCAGGCCGCGAAGATACTCGTCCAGCCGCCGCCCAATCGGGTGCGGCTCGGCGTCGTCGTACGTGCGGGCCCGTTTGTCCATCAGGGCAGAGACGGCGGCGCGGGTGTTCCGGAACCCGTCCTGCAGGATGCTGGCCGAGATCAGCAGGGCTGCCGCGTAGTCCGCCCACCAGAGGCCAAGGCCGATGCCGGCCACCCCCACCGCGGCGGCAAGTGCCGTCATCCAGTCGGCTTTGTTCATGTCGGCGTCGGCATACAGGACCTTGTCGTGCAGCTTTTCCGCCAGCTTCATCTTGACCCGGCCCAGATAAATGGGCGGGACAGCGGTCAAGATCATCGCGCCAATCATCAGCCAGCCAAGCCAGATTGTCTGGCCAAAGAAGTCGAAACCGCCGATGGTGGGGTGCTCGTTGCCCAGGAGTCCGATGGCCGAATCCACAATGAGGTAGGCGCCCATCACCGTGAGCGCCACAGCAGCCACCACATGGGCGATCCCGACGGCGCGGTGGTACCCGTAGGGATGTTCCTCGCTGGGGCGCTTGCGGATCACGCGGGCCGCCAGCAGGAATGACAACGGCGGCAGGAAGGACAGGACATCCTCCACCCACGCGGCCTTCATGGCCTGCGAGTTGCCCAGCACAGCAAATACCAGTGCGGTGGAGGCGGCCAGGAAGCCGATGGTGATCCATTCGAACTTCACGGCCTTGCGGAGGGCCTCCCGCTGTTCGTCCGGCAGCTTGGTGTGGCCAAAGCTCGCAGCCCGGCCGTTCTTCACGGTGGTCATTGTGCGGCCGCCGCTTCCTTCAGGAACCTGTCCAGCTCCAGCAGGAACGCATTCTCACCCATGGGCACCAGCATCACGTGCCGGTGCCGGGAACCGTGGCCGTCAACGGATTCGGTGTATGGCATGGTCAGGCCGGCGTGCGTGGACCAGGGAGTCTTGTCGTCAAGGCCGCCGATCACCAGGTCAAGGTTGCCGCGCTTGAGGTCTTCGGCCAGGACGTACTCCGTGCCGGACACCCAGTCGATTTCCGCTCCCAGCTTCGCGGCGAAGCGCCGCACCAGCTCGGCCTCCCTGCCCTGCACGTCCTCGTCGCTGACGTCGCCGCCGCCTGAGGAGACGTCCACCCAGTTCCCGTTGGAGCTGGCACCCACACGGAGGGTGCCGTCCGTGACCCGGTCCAGGGTTCCCGACGGATCCGCAGGATAGGCTGTGCCGCAGCCGGCAAGGGCCAGCACGGAGAACAGCGCCAGGGCTGCTGAACTGCGCGAATATCTCATGATGGCCGGCTCCTTCGCGTGCAGGTGTCCATAAACTTCATGAGACAGCCTACTTAGCTTGTCGCAGCGGTTTGGCCAGCACAGCAGTTGGCCAGGGCAGCAGTTGGCTAGCGCAGCAGGGTGTTCACCAGGCGGGCGGCAACCTTCGCCGTGCGGGCGTCGATGTCGAACTCCGGATTCAGCTCAGCGACGTCCAGGTGCAGCAGTTTTCCGCTCGCCGCCACCTGCCGGCAGGCCGCGCTGATGACGGCCAGCGGCACGCCGTAGGCCGCAGGCGCGCTCACCCCGGGGGCCACGGACGCGGGCAGCACGTCAAGGTCGATGGTCAGGTACAGCACATCCACCGCTTCCAGGAACTCCGCCACAAATGCCTGCACGCGATCTTCGGTGCACTCCTCGTCCATCAGGTACTGGACGCCCAGCCGCGCCGCGGTGCCGAACAGGGCCCGGGTATTGTTCGGCTCTGAAATTCCGACGACGGCGTACCGGAATTCGCGCCCCGCGGCGGCTTCCGCTTCGGCCATTTGGAGGAACGGTGTACCCGAACTGGGGACTGGTTCATCGCGGAGGTCGAAGTGGGCGTCCAGGTTCAGGATGCCCAGCCGCTGGCCGCCGCGGACGGCCTCGGATCCGGCGAGTCCCAGATAGCTGGCGAAGGCCGTCTCGTGTCCGCCGCCCAGCACCACGGTGAGGTGGCCGGTGTCGAGCATTGCAGCTATCGCCAACCCGGCACGGGCCTGGCCGGCCTCCAGGGCGCCGTTCCGGACCACCACGTCGCCGGCGTCGGACACGGTGCGGTCCAGGTGGAAGGCCAAAGGGCCCAGGGCGCCGCGGATTGCGGCCGGGGCCGTGGCCGCGCCGGGGCGGCCCTTGTTCCGGCGGACGCCTTCATCGCTGGCAAACCCCAGGAGGGCGGCCGGGCGCTGCGGCCCACCCGCTTGGGGGCTTGACGGCGCTGCCGGGGATGCGGAGGGTTCACCGGGTGCCATGGGCGATACGGCCTGCCACCAGCGCCGGTGTTCGCCGCCGTCGCCGTCGAACCTCCCGGTCCAAAGGAGGGGCGGGACGTCAACGGTAAGTGCGGGAAGTGGCATGATCCAAGCTCACCGCATGCCTGGGGCAAAAGCGAGCGGCGCCGCCGTCGCGGTGTCTGGAATCCCGGAACCAAGCCCGGAATAGCATGGCGCTTCGCTGCGCCGGCCACTGCCGCCGCTATAGGGTGGATCATCGTCCCGGGTTAACACGGGGAGGCAACCTGCCCAGGCAATCACTCGCCAGGGCATTGAGACAGGCCGGAGAGCAGCACCATGTTTGAAGCCCCCAGTATCCTGTTCGCGGCCGCCGGAGCCGCCGTCTTTGTTGCCGCAATCCTCCCCAAGATCCTGCGCAACGTCCCGTTCTCGATGCCAATGGTCTTCCTGGGCGCAGGGATGGTGGCCTTCTCCCTGATCCCCACGCTGCCCGATCCGGATCCTGTCCTGCACGGCGATTTCACCACGCACCTGGCGGAAATCTGCGTCATCATCTCCCTGATGGGCGCCGGCCTGGCCATCGACCGGCCGTTCGGCCGCACCAACTGGGCCACCACATGGCGGCTCCTGGCGATCGCCATGCCGGTGTGCATTATTGTCCTGACGCTTCTGGGCCTCTGGTTCCTGGGGCTGGGGCTGGGAGCTGCACTGCTGGTCGCCTCAAGCCTGGCACCCACGGACCCCGTACTGGCCTCCGAGGTGCAGGTGGGCGAACCGGCCGACGAACCAGACGACGCGGACAAGGAGGACGAGGTCCGGTTCGGCCTGACATCCGAGGCCGGCCTGAACGACGGCCTCGCCTTCCCGTTTGTGTATCTGGCCATAGCCATCAGCATCGTGGGTGCCTCGCCATCGGAGTGGTTGCCGGCCTGGTTGGGGATCGATGTAGTGTGGCGGCTGACCATTGGACTGGTGCTGGGATGGGGTATCGGGAAACTGCTGGCGCTGTTGTTCTTCTCGGCGCGGAAGGAAAGCATCCGTCTTTCCAACCATTCGCAGGGCTTCGTTGCCCTGGCCGCCACATTCCTGGCTTATGGAGTGACAGAAATGATCGAGGGCTACGGGTTCATTGCCGTTTTTGTGTGCGCGGTAACCATCAGGGCCGCCGAGCACACGCATGGCTACCACCGGGTGCTGCACTCCTATGTCGAACAGTTGGAGCGGCTCATGACGGTGGTGATCCTGATCCTGCTGGGCGGCGCGATCGCCCGGGGCCTGCTCGCCGACGTGGGCTGGCCCGAGGTGTTGGTGGCGTTGGCGTTCCTGCTGCTGGTGCGGCCGCTGGCCGGCTGGGTGGGGCTGCTGGGCGGCAAGACAGGTCCGCGGGAACGCATTGCCCTGTCCTTCTTCGGGATCCGCGGGATCGGTTCCCTCTACTACCTTTCCTATGCGCTGGGAAAAGGACAGTTCGAGGGCCAGGCCGAAGAGCTGTGGGGGATCGTCGGGCTGGTGGTTGCGCTGTCCATCGTGATCCATGGGGCCACCACGTCACCGCTCATGAACCGGCTGGACCGGCTTCGCGAACGGCGTGCACTGGCGGAATCCGGTGACGAGGGAATGGCGCCCAACACTCCAGTCTGAGGAGCCGCGCTTCGGTCCGGCTCCTGGAGACTACATGCCCAGGGCGGCCTCGATCGGACCCACCGCGAAGAAGATCAGGAACGCGGCCGCCACCGCCCACATCAGGGGATGGATGTCGCGGATCCTGCCCTGGATCGTGCGGATCAGTACATAGGCGATGAAGCCGGCGCCCAGGCCGTTGGCGATCGAGTAAGTGAACGGCATCAGTGTGAAGGTCAGGAAGGCCGGGATGGCGATGCCCCAGTCCTGCCAGTCGATCTTCCCTACCTGGGACACCATCATGAAGCCCACCACCACCAGGGCAGGCGCCACAGCCTCGAACGGGACCAGGTTGATGAGCGGTGTGAAGAACATGGCCACGAGGAACAACAGGCCTGTGACGATGGATGCGATGCCGGTCCGGGCGCCTTCGCCGATACCCGCCCCGGCCTCCACGTAGATCTGGTTGGAGGACACGGAGGCCCCGCCGCCCACAATTGCGCCCAGGGCGTCCACCTGCAAAACACGGTCAACGTCCGGGATGTTTCCATGCTCGTCCACCGTTCCGGCCTCGTTGGCTAGCCCCACCATGGTGCCCATGGCGTCGAAGAAGATGCTCAGCAGGATGACAAACGCCAACAGCGTGGCGGCCACAAAGCCCAGATGCTCAAACGCGCCAAACGGGTTGGCCTTTCCGATCAGGGATAGGTCAGGTGCTGCCCACTCCGAAAAGGTGGGGGCCACCAGGGACCAGCCCTGCGGGTTGAACGGTTTGCCCGGATCAACGCTGGGGCCGATGTGCAGGGTCGTTTCCAGGATGACGGCGATGATCGTGGAGGTGATGATGCCAATCAGGATGGCGCCCTTCACCTTCCGGACCACCAGGCCGATGGTGAGGATCAGGCCGAACACAAACACGGCAGTGGGCCAGCCCAGGAGTTTTCCGTCGAAGCCAAGGCCTACGGGGACGGTGGTTCCTGCGACGTCCGGGATGCGGCGGACGAACCCGGCGTTGACCAGCCCGATCAGGGCGATGAACAGGCCGATGCCCACCACAATGGCGGTTTTGAGGCCGTCCGGGACTGCCTTGAACACGGCGGTCCGGAAACCGGTGAGGACCAGGATCAGCATGGTCACGCCGGAGATCACCACCAGTCCCATCATGTCCGGCCACGTCAGGCCAGGGTTGGTGGCCACCGTGACAGCTACGAACGCATTGACGCCCAGTCCGGTGGCAAGGGCAAACGGGTGCTTGGCCCAGGCCCCCATCAGGATGGTGAGGATGCCGGCCACAAGAGCGGTCACGGCCGCCACTGCGGGAAAACCGAGGGAGTTGCCACTGGAATCTGCGCCGGAGAGGATCAGCGGGTTCAGCACCACGATGTAGCTCATGGCAAAGAAGGTGGCGAAGCCGCCGCGGACCTCGCGGGAGAGGTTGGACCCGCGTTCGGTGATCTTGAAATACCGGTCCAGGGCAGAGCCTTGCTTAAGCATTAGTCCTCCGGGGGAGTCTGTGGGGATACCTGAATCCTATGGGCCGCCCAAAGGAATGCCCGCCAAACTCGCCTAGTCTGTAAGGAAGCCAACACAAAAGGGAGCAATCCAGACATGCGTTCCATCCGCCATTTGCTGAGCCTTGTGCTCGGGATTTTCGTTGCCGTCGCTATCCTGGCGGTGGCCGGTCCGGCCAGCGCGCACGACGCCGCCGAATCCAGCAGCCCAGCCCAGGGCGCAACCGTCGCCGCACCGCCGGAAAAGGTCTCCGTCACGTTCAACAGGAACCCGTTAGCCATCGGCTCACAGTTCTCCGTGAAGGATTCCACGGGGACTGAGTGGGCGGACGGCGCCGTCGAGATCGTGGACAACGTGGTCAGCCAGAAGCTCAAGGGTGGCGCGCCGGCGGGGGAATACACGGTCGCGTGGCGGGTGGTCAGTTCGGATTCACACCCCATCGAGGGGACGTTCAGCTTTACGGCCACCGCTGCGGCTGCGGGAGCTGGGCCCTCCGCTTCGGCAACAACGGGTTCGACGTCGGCTGCAGCCGTTCCCGGCATGGGCACCCCGCAGCCCGGGGTCACGTCGCCTGGCGAGCCTGCGGCTGATGCCTCGGAGCCGTTTCCGTGGAGCTTGGTGGTTTTTGCCGCTGTTGCCATCGGGCTGCTCGTGGCAATCGCGGTCACGGCAAGGCGCAGGCTCACCGCCGGAAGGGAAGAAGAGGAAGTTGAGGAACCAACACTGAGGTAGCCGGGCTGGGCTGGTTTGTCTGGCTTGGCTTGTCTGGGTTGGCTGTGCAGCCTGGCTGTATTAGCCCGGGACGACGGCGAAGCTACCGGTCAGGATGGTGGGAGCGCTCTCCGGATAGACCTTGGACGAGATAGCCTGGCCCACCGTTTTGGCCTGGCGCAGCACTTCCTTGGGGGACGGCGTAATGAGCTCGCCGACACCCACCAGATAGATGCCGATGGCACGCATCGCGGCGATCAGATTGTGCCCCACCGTGATGCCGAAGTCGCTCAGCATCCGCCGCAGCTGGCTGTGGGCGCACCGGGTCAGCACAATGTGCTCAGCCACCAGGATGCCGTTGGGAGTGTGGACCTCCCATTGCCGGGAACGGCCGTCCGTTGCCGGATTGTCCTGCGGGCCGTGCACCATGGTCAGCTTGACCGCGCGGATGGTGCTGCGGACGTCCATGTTGTGGCTGGCCGCGTAATTGCGCAGGTGCCGAAGGATCTCGTTCCGCTCCCGGAGGGAATCGGAGTCTGCCGCATCGCACCGCTGCAGCGAAGCTGTGTTGGCCGGTTGCCCGGCGCCCAGGATGTCGAGGCCGTCCACAACGATGGAGTCCACGCCCCGCCGGCGCAGCTCTGCGGCCACGGCCAGGCCGGAAAGGCCCGTGCCAATGATCACAGTGGTGGTCTGTTCGGTCCTGCCAATCAAAGGCATGCTTGACACTACAGTTTTCCTCCTTCGAAGCTTCCGGCTTACGCAGGCGTCGTCGCCCTGCACGCGTTCCGTTACCCCCAAAGTGCGGTCGCAGTACCTGGCCCGGGCGTGCCTTGACAGGGCGCATCCCGGACCAACAATGCCTCGAAGACTACAGAACATTTATTGACATGGATAGCCCAAACCCAAACATTCCGAAAGGAATGTTTGCGCTCACCATTTAGCCCAAACGCTGTGGATAACTGTTGCCGCTGCAGCCTTGCGCATGCTTGCTAAGTGTCTGCGGACCGAGAATAGTGAGAAGTGGAAGCGGCTTTCCTGATCTGGCGCGTGGCGGCCGGACAGGTGCGGGTGGAACGGGCCGCTTCTGGCAGAATAGCCGCAATATCAGGCAGTATCGCGAGGAGGCGGCCCAATGGGCGCAGAAGAGTTGCATCCGGACCCGGAGCGGGACGGACGTGCCAGTTCTGCTCCCCGGGGGATCGTTGTGGGCGTGGACGGATCGGACCACGGCCAGTGCGCCCTTGTCTGGGCGGCCCGCGAGGCCGAGCGTCGCCGTCGGCCCCTTCACATCGTGACCGCCTATTCGGTGCCGATCTTCGCAGCGTCCGGCCTGGACGGCGGGTACGCCACAGTGGATGACTCGGTCATCCGTGAAGGCGCCGAAGCCATCGTCAAGCAGGCCCTGGATAAAGTGGCCGGCTATAACATCGACGTAGATGCCTCGGTTGAGAACGGTGACGCGGCCGGGGTGCTGCTGGAACTGTCAGAAACCGCTGAGCTCCTTGTTTTCGGAACCCGCGGCAGGGGTGGCTTTGTGGGGCGGCTTCTCGGTTCCGTCAGCAGCGCTCTTCCGGCCCACGCAAAGTGCCCCACCGTGACCGTCCCGCTGATCTGCGCCGACCGCCTCGGCGAAACCACCGAGGACAGGCGGATCAAGGCCGAGCAGGCCAAAGCCGGGCACCAGCGCGTCGAGAACGTTGTGGTGGTGGGCGTGGACGGTTCGGAGCAGGCCCGCGTGGCAGTCCTGGAGGCTGCGGCCCAGGCCGAAAGGCTGGGAGCAACGCTGCGGGTCATTTGCGCGGTGCCGCAGTACAGCGGTTCGCTCGCCTGGGTCCCGGCGCCGATGGACCGCAAAGCGCTTTTTGAGGACATCCAAGTACAGCTGGATGCCGGCATGGCTTGGCTCAAGAGCCACTATCCCCACCTCCCCATGGAGTCCGTGCTGAAGGATGGTTCCCCGGTGGAGGTGCTGGTGGAGGAAAGCCGGCATGTCGAACTCGTGGTGGTGGGAACACGTGGCCGCGGCGGCTTCGCCGGCATGCTCCTGGGTTCCACGTCGGATGGAGTTCTCCACCACGCCAAGGGCCCCATCCTGGTGGTGCCGGACCGGGAGGACCCGCGGCTGGCGGACAGGGCCAGTTTCGGTCCCATCCTCGGCGCAGCTTAACGTCCAGCCTTCCCTTCAGGAGGCGTGCAGATGCCGGATGTCACTGGCCCAGCACCTCGGGATTCCCAGGCACCAACCAGGGAAGTGCGGCAGCCGGAGAGCGGAACGCCGGACGGAAAGCTCGTTCTTGACCTCGGGCAGATCCACGCCGGACTGGTGCCCCTGGTGGGCGGCAAGGCAGCCAACCTCGGCGAGCTGATAGCCGGCGGCTTACCTGTCCCGGACGGCTTCTGCCTGACCACCGACGCCTACCGGCTGGCCACCATGCCCTCGCCGGCCAAAGAATCCGGACCAGCCAATGAATCAGGACCAGCCACGGAATCCGTGCCCCGTGGAGTGGAAGGCCTTGACGACGTCCTCGGCGCACTGAAGTCCACGGACCCGGAGAGCCTGGCGGAGTTGGCGGACCTGGCCGGCAGGGCGCGGCAGATCATCGGACGGGTACGCATTCCGGCCGAGGTGGCTGCTGCAGTGACCGAGGCCTACGAGGAGCTGGGCGAGGACGTCCCGGTGGCCGTCAGGTCCTCGGCTACTGCAGAAGACCTTCCGTCCGCCAGCTTTGCGGGCCAGCAGGACACATACCTCAACGTCGTGGGAGCCGACGCCGTCCTGACGGCCGTGCGCAACTGCTGGGCTTCGCTCTGGACCGACAGGGCTGTCAGTTACCGGGCCAGCAGGGGGATCGACCCCGCATCCGTGGCGCTCGCCGTCGTCGTGCAAAAAATGGTGGACGCCGCGGCCGCTGGCGTGATGTTCACGGCAGATCCGCTCACCGGACGGCGGCAGCAGACGGTCATCGATGCCAGCCCGGGGCTGGGGGAAGCGGTGGTCTCCGGTGCCGTTAACCCGGACCACTATGTGGTGGATCCGCTGGAGGGAACGGTATTGGAGCGTCGGGTCGGGGACAAGCGGTTGATGGTCAGGCCGCTGCCCGGTGGCGGAACCGAGAACGTACAGTTGCCGGACTCCGGGGCTCCCTGCCTCACTTACGGGCAGGCGGCCGAGCTGGCTACCCTTGGCCTGCGTGTGGAGAAGCTCTTCGGTTCCCCGCAGGACACCGAATGGGCCATCGAGCAGACAGGCAGGCTGTGGCTGACCCAGTCACGGCCCATCACCACCCTGTACCCCGCGCCGGAGCGGGCCACTGCCGCCGCGGGTGCGCGCGTCTATCTCTGCTTCAGCCTGGCACAGGGCCTCACCCGGCCTATTACCCCCATGGGCCTGGCGGCCTTCAGGCTTATTGCCTCTTCCGTGGCGCGGGCAGCGCAATTCGACGTGCCGGAGCCCCACCGCGGGCCACCACCGTACGCGGAAGCAGGCCAGCGCATCTACTTCGACCTGACAACGGTGGCGCGGAGCACCACGGGCCGGCGGATTGTCCCCCGGGTCTTCGACGTGATGGAAGCCCGTTCCGCGGTGCTGCTGCGCCGGGTCTTCGAGGACCCCAGGTTTTCCGTGACCCGCAGGACACCGTTGGGCCTGCTGCGCCACTTTGTGCCTGCGGCGGCGCATGCCCGCGCTCCCGAAACCCTGTTCCGTGCCCTGTTTCGCCCGCAGGCGGCGCTGCGGCGGCTGAACCGGTTTACCCGTGAGTTCAATGACTCGCTGCAGCTTGGCCGTGATGCCACCCCGGCGGAACGCCTGGACCATGCAGAGCGGCTCCTTGGCACGCGCCTTTTCACGATTGTGCCGGCCGTCCTTCCGCTGCCCGCACTGGGATTCGCCATGCTGGCAGTGGCAGGAAAACTGCTGGGCGGCGGGAACAGCGGATGGGACCAGCTCCAGCAGGTGCTCCGCGGGCTGCCCAACAACGTGACCACGGAGATGGACCTGGAACTGTGGCGGCTCGCCACCGTCATCAGGGATGACGCCGAATCGGCTGCTGCCGTAAGAGGGCTGAAACCGGCGGCCTTGGCCAGCCAGTTCGGCGCGGGGCAGCTTCCGGCAGTCCTGCAGGCGGGGCTGGTACGTTTTCTGGGCCGGTACGGGCACCGCGCCGTGGCCGAGATCGACGTCGGGATGCCCCGCTGGTCCGATGATCCCACGCACATCCTGGGAGTGCTGGCCAACTACCTTCGCCTCAATGACCCAGACATGGCCCCGGATGTGCAGTTCGCCAAGGCGGAAGAAGAAGCAGAGGCCCACGTCGCACGCCTCGTGGCCTTGGCGCGCAAGCGCGGACGCCTCCGCGGTGCCCTGGTGCAGGCCGCCCTGCGGCGGACCCGGCTCTTCGCGGGGCTCCGCGAGCTGCCAAAAAACCAGATCGTGATGGGCCTGGCCGAAGTGCGGAAGCAACTACATCATGTGGGCGCAGCCCTGGCAGCTGCCGGGGCCGTCACAGATCCGGAGGACGTCTTTTTCCTCGATTTTGAGGAGGCGCGGGAAGGGCTAGGACAGCGCGCGGGAAGCACTTCAACAGGAAGCCCTTCACCAGGAAGCGCTGACCTGCGCGAACTCGTCCAGGTGCGGAAGCAAGCATACGAGCGGGAGCTCGAACGGCGCCATGTGCCGCGGTTGCTGCTCTCGGATGGAACCGAACCGGAGGCGCTGCCGGCCCCCGGGGTCCCGCCTGGTGCACAGCAGGCGCCAGGAACCCTTACCGGCAGCCCCGCATCGGCGGGAACGGCAACGGCAGCAGCGCGGGTCATCCTGGATCCGGTCGGCGCGCATCTGGAACCTGGCGAGATCCTGGTGGCGCCTTCAACAGATCCCGGCTGGACCCCGTTGTTCCTCACCGCCGGCGGCCTGGTCATGGAGATGGGCGGCCCCAACTCCCACGGTGCCGTGGTGGCGCGGGAGTACGGCATCCCCGCCGTGGTGGGCGCCGCTGACGCCACCATCCGGATCTCCACCGGACAGAGAATAACGGTCGACGGCGGTGCCGGGACCGTGGTGCCGGAGTAACCTTCGCTGGCCCGGCGTCAGCAGGGGCAGGTACGGCAAAAAGGGGTGTGGACGGCCAGCGGCAGGCGTACCCTGAATCTATGGGCTGCAAGGACGAAGCGGGGCCAAAATGAGCCGTGCCTGGCTGCGGTGGATGCCTGCCGCAGCAGTACCTGCTGTGATTGCCGCTGGTGTGCTGGCGGGGTCCATTCCGGCGCGGGCCGGTGACCCCCTCCCCGAAAAGACTCCCGCGCAGGTCCTTGCCCTGGTGGCCGGGCACACCACCAAGACGTTCTCCGGAACAGTGGAACAGACCTCTGACCTTGGCCTGCCTGAACTCCCGGCCCCAGGACCCACCTCTGGACCGGCCTCCGCGGGCGGGGCAGCCTCGGCTGTAGAGCTATTGACCGGCGAACACACAGCCCGCATTTTTATGGACGGACCGGCGAAGGTGCGGATCCAGCTGGTGGACCGGTTGGCTGAACGGGACCTGATCCGCCGGGACAGCGACGTCTGGTTCTACTCCTCCAAGGACAACACCGCCGCCCACCTCACGCTGCCCGCGAAGGCCAGCGACCTGCCGCTGCCGCCTCCTGAAGCCCCGGTGCCGCCCACTCCGGACGAGTTGGCCAGCAGGCTCCTGGCCGCTGCTGATGCTTCCACGGAAGTGACGGTTGGACCGGACGTCGAGGTTGCCGGCCGCGCTGCCTACAACCTGGTTCTGGAGCCGCGGACCAATGGAACCTTGGTGGGCCGTGCCGCCATCGCCGTGGATGCCCAGACGGGCATGCCGCTGAGGGTTTCGGTAACAGCGCGGGGCCAGGCAGAGCCGGCCTTCCAGAGCGGTTTTACGAGCTTGTCGTTGGAGCCGCCGGACGATTCGCGGTTCAGCTTCGTTCCGCCGCCGGGCGCCACGGTCAAGGAGCTCCAGCCGCCGGCCCCAGGCATACACTGGCCGTCGACGCCAGCCATCCCCGGATCCCCGGGCACGGCTACCCCTGGTCCGGTCGAACCCGGCCAGGTTGAGCCCGACCAGGTCGAGCCGCAGCCGGCCCCGCCGCTGCCCGGCGACGTCCCGGCCGTCCCGCCGAGCCCGCCAGACAAACTGGCGCCGGACCAGCTTCCTGCTGACCAGCTTCCGCCAGAGCTTCAGGACGGGCAGGTCCCGCCAGACAAGCCCGCCTGGGACAGAAAGGCCATGCCCCGGCCATCCGTGACTGGCAGCGGCTGGGAGACAGTGATTGGTATCCCGGCCGCCACAGGCGGGCAGGGACCGGCCCTGAGCGAATCACTGCTGAATGATCCCCTGCTGGCGCAAGCCACCGTCGTCGTTCCCGGCGGACGGTTGCTGTCCACCGCACTGGTAAATGTCCTGTTCACCGACGACGGACGCGTCTTCGTGGGGATGGTTCCGTCCGAGAGGCTGCAAGCCGCCGCCGGCGCAGTGGCCCCGTGACGGGTCCCGGCGGCGCTGCCGCGGCCGGCGTTCAGGAGAACGGGACGTCCGGACTGACCATTGAGACAAAGGGCCTGAGCAAAAGATTCGGCCACCAACTCGCCGTAAATGCGGTGGATCTGGCGGTGCCGCACGGCTCGGTGTTTGGGTTCCTGGGTCCCAACGGGTCAGGGAAGACCACCACCATCCGCATGATGCTGGGCCTTGCGGCGGCCTCGGCCGGTACCGTCAGCGTGCTTGGACTGGAGATGCCGAACCGCCTCCACGACGTCCTTCCGCGAGTAGGCGCACTCGTGGAAGGCCCTGCTTTTTATCCCTTCCTGTCCGGTGCCGCAAACCTTCACAGGCTTGACGCCGCCAGCAGGCATGCTTCGCCCGCCACACGGAAAGCGAGGGTCCAGAATGCCCTGGAACGGGTGGGCCTGGCCCACGCGGCCGGGAAAAGGGTGCACGCCTATTCATTGGGCATGAAGCAGCGGCTGGGGATCGCCAACGCCTTGCTGTCCCCGCGGGAACTTCTGGTCCTGGACGAGCCCACCAACGGGCTGGATCCACAAGGCACACGGGAGGTCAGAAGCCTTGTCCGCTCCCTCGCTGCCGACGGCGCCACCGTGTTCGTGTCCAGCCACCTGCTGGCAGAGGTGGAGCAGATCTGCACCCACGCGGCCATTATGAGCGCAGGGCGGCTGGTGGCCCAGGGGCCGCTGGCGGAGCTGCGCCAATCCGGTGAAACACGGATCCGCCTCCTAACGCCCGACGCCGGAGCAGCCTCTGATGTCCTGCGCCGGCTGGGAATGAATCCGGCTACGGGGACGCCCGCGCCCGACGGCGACGTGGTGACCGCCGTGGCTGCCGCATCCGCAGAAGCCGCCGGGGCAAACGGCACCGCTCCGGAGAATGTTGTGGCGCGTCTGGTGGAGGCAGGTGTCAGGGTCCGCGGATTTTCGGTGGAGCGGGAGAGCCTGGAGGACCGGTTCGTTGCCTTGACGGGGGAGGGGTTCGACGTTGCCCAGTAGCAGGGTTCCCGGTAACAGTGTGCCAGGGAACGTACAGGGACCTGAGGCCGGAAGCCGGCCCGGCGCCGCACGAGGCGGGGCGGGCGCACCATCAAGCCTGTCGCTGCTGGCGTCCGAACTTAAGGTGCTGTTCCGCCGCCGGAGAACCTGGGCGATGCTGCTGGCGCTGGCCGCGATACCGGTGCTGATCGCCGTTGCCGTCCGGCTTTCCTCCACGGTGCCGCCGGGACGGGGGCCCGCTTTCCTTGACCGGATCACCCAGAACGGGCTCTTTGTGGCGGTCACGGCGATGCTGGTTTCGGTTCCCCTGTTCCTGCCCCTCACCATCGGGGTGGTTGCCGGTGACACGATAGCCGGCGAAGCGAGCCTTGGCACCCTGCGCTATCTGCTGGTGGCTCCTGCCGGGAGGGTGCGGCTGCTCCTGGTGAAGTACGCCGGCGCGCTGGCCTTCTGCGTCGCGGCCCCCGTTACCGTAGCCCTCGCGGGAACGGCCATCGGGGCCTCGCTGTTTCCTATCGGCCCGGTCACCCTGCTGTCCGGGGACGTGGTCCAACCACCGGAAGCTGCGCTGCGGCTGGTGCTGATCGCGTGTTACCTCTCGGTGTCCCTTGCAGGTCTCTCGGCGATCGGCCTGTTCCTGTCCACCCTTACGGTGGTCCCTGTCGGTGCGATGGCAGCCACGGTGGTGGTGTCGGTGGTGTCACAGGTCCTGGACCAATTGCCGCAGCTCGAGTGGCTGCACCCCTGGCTTTTCAGCCACTACTGGTTTGGCTTCGGAGATCTCCTGCGGGAGCCTGTGCTGTGGGATTCGTTCGCCAGCAACGCCTTGCTGCAGGCCGGTTACGTGGCCGTGTTCGGTGCGCTGGCCTACGGGAGGTTCGTCACCAAGGATGTGCTCTCCTGAGGGGACCGCTCCGGCCACTGCGGCTGCAACCCGCTGGTAAGGGCTAGTAGCGGGCGGCGTAGGGATAGAGCTGCATGCCAGCCATCCGGCTGAGCTGGGTCATGGCGATTCCTTCGTCCGGATTCAGGGCCTGCACCACCTGGCCGTTTCCCAGGTAAATCGCCACGTGATAGAAGTTCGGCGCCGAGCCCCACACCAACAGGTCACCTCGCTGGGCCTGCGAGATGGGTACATGCACCGGGGCTGAGGCATACTGCTGCGCCGCGGTACGGGGGAGGTATTTGCCGGCTGCGGAGAATGCGGTCTGCACCAGGCCGGAGCAGTCAAAGCCATACGGCCCGGTCCCGCCCCATTGGTAGAAGTAGGGTGCCCCCACCTTGGTCATGGCCACGGAGATGGCGGTCTCGTTGGAGCCTCCGGGCGACGGCGCAGGTGCAACGGGAGCAGGAACCACAGGTGCGGGAGCTGCCGGAACGGCGGGAGCTGGAACTGCAGGAGCCGGAGCAGCGGGAGGCGGAGCAGCGGGAACCGGCGCAGCGGGGCCAGGGACCGCAGGCGCCGGAGCTGCCGGTGCTGGAGCGGCCAGTGCGGGAGCAGCCGGTGCCGGCGCTACAGCCACTGGACCAGCCGCCCGCCCGGCGGCCGCCGCTGCTGCTGCGGCCTGGTCCGCTGCTGCAGTCAGTGCGGCCAGCCTGGCCTCATCCCGCTGCCGGTCCAGGGCATGAACGCGCGCAGATTCCAAGGCAACCGTGGTGTTCCTCAGCTGTGCCAGCTGATCCACCAGGACGGCCCGCTGTGCCGTGGCCTCCACCAATGCCTTCACCTGGGCGGCGTTTGCCTGTTCAGCCTCCTCCTTGCGGATTTCCGCGTTCCTTGCTGCATCTTCGGCCGCCCGGTTGGCATCGTCGGCGGCAGCAGTCAGTGACTGAAAGGTGGCCGCGGCAGTTTCAGCTGACTGGAAGGCGCGGCTGCGGCTGGCTGAAAGGGCTTCCAGCGTGGCAGCCTGCTGCAGGACGTCCCCGCCCGCCATGAAGGTGCTCAGAGCCGGGTTCATGCCGCCGTTGCGGTAAAGATCGCCGGCAAGCTGCCCCACCTCCTTGCGCGTTTTGTCCTGCTCGCGCTGTGCTGCCTGGGCTCTCTCCGTGGCAGCAACAGCAGCCGACTGCCGGGACTGCTGCTCAACCAAGGCGTCGCCATAGGAGTTATTTGCCTGCAGTGACAACGCGAAAGTGACCTGCTGGGCTGTGGCTGCGTCCGACAGGATGCGCTCGATGGCCGCCACCTGATCCGCCGTCGCGCTTTCACTGGCTTTGGCAGCCGCGATGTCCTCGGGGCTGGGAATCTCCGGCGCGGTCGGAAGCTGGACGGCGGGTGCCTGTGGCAGGGGAGCGGCTTGGGCTGGCAGTGCGAGAGTTCCCAGAAGCACGACGGCGGCGCACAATACGGCGGCCTTCCGGCCCGGTGCGGTCAAACCCATGTCAAAACCTCGCAGCACAGTAAGGCTGGGGATCGAGGCCTGGATGCGGCACAAAGGTGCCCCGCTGCTCATCGCCAGCAGTCCGCGGCTACGTGACAGGATGCACTTTGGCAACAACTGTCACATCAATAACATTAACAACTGAAGGTCGAATTGCTGGTTATTTATCTCGGCGTGTCGGCCACATTTGAGGCGCGTATATGGGCAGGACAGCCCATAACGGAACTCCCTTCGGGCCCCGTAACATAAGGGAACGACAACACTGACAGGGGGAGCTAGTGGAGCCGACGTGGGGCATTGAGGGCGCGGATTTTCTTGGGTGGTATCTCGGCATCGGTCTGTTGCTGGCTGCCACTATTGTTCTGGTCCGGCTGTTCACCGGCGGTCTGATACCCCTTCGGCCAAAGGTTGACCCCCATACCCTCGTGCCGCTTGATCTGGCCTACCTTAGCGGCGGCCCGTTCCACGCCGTGGCAATCAGCCACTGGGTATGGACGGATCACAAGGCAGGGCGCCATGGCGAGGAAGCGGAGTTCCTTCGAGCCAACCGGCTGGACCCTTTGCTGCAGGCGGTTGCCGGACCCGTGCTGAATTCCACTGCCTCCGTCAGGGAGTGCCTGCTGGATCCGGCTGTTTCGTTCCAGCTCAAGTCCCGGCACCAACAGCTTGCCGGGCGGGGACTGCTGCGCAGCCGCGGGGTTATGGGTTTTCTGCGGGTCCTGAAATGGGTTGCCATCGGGTTCCTGGCGCTGGGTGTTGCCCGGATCGTCGCGGGGATGATCAACGGCAGGGACACCGCGTATCTGATGGGTGCCGTCATTGCGGGCGTTGTCCTGCTGTTTATGCTGGCCGTCAAGGTCCCCACCATCACCCATCCAGGAATCAAGGCGCTGCGCGAACTACGGCGCGAGAACCAGGACCTCCGGCCCGGCAGGAAAGCAGGCTACCACGGAGTTCGTCCCGCCCGGGTGGCACTTGGGGCGGTGCTCTTTGGCACAGCCGGGTTATGGATTGCGGCGCCGGCCTATGCCTCGGCCATGGGGATCCCCGCCGCAGGCACAGCCGCCGGGGGTGGAATGTACTACGGCGATTCCGGCTCATCCTCCGCGTCCTCCTCCTCGTCCGGAAGCTCCTCGTGCAGCAGCGGCGGTGGGTGCGGCGGCGGCGGTTGTGGTGGTTGAGGCAGGCGTGCTTCAGCCGGGCCTGGGCATCGGTTGGCGTTCCAGCCTGGCGGAGTCCATTGGCCGCCTGAACGGCCTGTCCTTCGTTGAGGTTGTGGCCGAGAACCTGCATGATCACGGTTCCGGCATAGACGTCCCTCCAGACCTCCAGCAGCTGGTCGACGGCGGCAGCATCGCCGTCGCGCATGGAATCTCACTCTCCCTGGGCTCGGCCGCAGAGGTGGACCAGTCCCGCCTGGCGCATTTGCGCCGGGTGGGGGAGGCAATCCGGGCGCCCCTGGTCAGCGAACACATTGCGTTCGTGCGGGCCGGGAGTTCTGCCCCGCCGGGTTCCCCGCATGCGGACATGCTTGAGGCCGGCCATCTGCTTCCGGTGCCACGGAGCCGTGACTCGCTGTTGGTGCTGACGGCCAACACCCGGCAGGCTGTGCACGGGCTGGAGGTTCCGCTGGCTCTGGAACCCATCGCGGCGCTGGCCGAGTGGCCGGACAACACCATGACAGAGGGCCAGTTCCTGACCGAGCTGCTGGAACGGACAGACGCTTTGCTGGTGCTCGACGTCGCCAATGTCTATGCCAATGCAGTGAACCATGGCCGCGACCCGCTTGCGGCGCTGCTTGAGTTCCCGCTTGAGCGCATCGCCTACTGCCACATCGCGGGAGGAACGGTGATGGACGGTCTCTACCACGACACCCATCAGGACCCGGTCCCGCGGGAGGTCCTGGAACTCGCGGGCGAACTCCTTAAATCGACAGGACCCGTGCCGCTGATGCTTGAACGTGACGGCAAGTTCCCTCCGGAACCGGTATTTTTTGCCGAGCTGGACGCCATCGCCGACGCCGCCGGCCTGCCACGTGTCACGCCCGATGCAACGGCAGGGCAACGCCCCGAATGAGTGCAGGAACAGGCTGGCCCACGGATCCGGATGGCGGGGACTCCGGAAGCCGGGACAGTGCTGGCGAGCCGGGACTCGCCGCTGCGCGTTGGCGCCTTGCCGCCAGCCAGCGGGAGCTGGTTGAGGCACTGGTGGCGAATGGGCCGGTGCCGGAAGGCTTCGACCCGCTGCAGGTGGCGGCGGTCCGGCGTGGCCTGGAACGCAAGAGGCTAGGCGGTATTGGCTACCACTTTCCAGCCCTGGCGGCTGCGATCCGGGCAAACCCCGGCTTGATGGAGTTGTTTGGCAGCTGGCACTGTGCCAATCATCCGGGCGAAGGTCCCGAACCTGGCTATTACGCCGACGGGGTGAGGCTGATCGGCTTCCTGGAGGGCATCGGCAGGCTGCCCGGCGACGCCACCCGGGAGGTACTCATGCTGCGGATCGGGACAAGTCCGGGGCCTGAGGGTCAGCGGATCCCGGCGCGGTGGGCGGGGCTGCGCCGTGCCCGCGTTGACGGCAAGACGTGGTGGGTGGCCGGAAGCCATCGCCGCTGGGTGTGGCTGCGAGGCCCACGCTGACTGTAAAGCGCTGAGGTGAAGCGCTGACGGTGATGTTCAGGCCATCGGCTCAGCTGGTTAGGCGTGCTGGTGCGCCTCGTGTTCAAGGTGGCTGGCAGGCTCAAGCTGGAACGTGCAGTGCTCGGTGTCGAAGTGGGAGCCAAGGCAGGTGATGAGTTTGTCCAGCACCTGGTCGGCGCCGCGGGCAGTGAGCACCCCATCCTCAAGAACCACGTGGGCGGAGAACACCGGTACCCCTGAGGTGATGGTCCAGATGTGGATGTCGTGAACGTCCACCACTCCCTCAACGGACAGGATGTGCTCGCGGATCATCTGAACCTCCACGCCCTTGGGGCTCGCTTCGAGCAGGACATCCACCACATCGCGGAGCAGGCTCCAGGCCCGCGGCAGGATCATCAGGGCAATGAGTACGGAGGCAATGGTGTCAGCGGCGTGGTAACCCGTGGTCAGGATCACCACTGCGGCCACGATGACAGCCAAGGATCCCAGCAGGTCGCCCAGGACTTCGAGGTAGGCTCCCCGGACGTTCAGGCTGTCCTGGTGGGCACCCCGCAGGATCAGCAGGGACACCAGATTTGCCACCGCTCCCAGGATGGCAGCCCCCAGCATAATGTCTGTTTGTACTTCGGGAGCAGATCCGAAACGCCGGATTGCCTCGGTAAAGATGATCACTGAGATCACGATCAGGATCAGGGCGTTGGCCAGCGCCGCCAGGACCTCGGCCCGCTGATAGCCGTACGTTCTCAGGTCGCTGGCAGGACGGCCCGCAATCCACGACGCCAGGAGGGCTATGGTCACGCCCGCGGCGTCGGACAGCATGTGGCCTGCGTCAGCCAGGAGGGCCAGGGAGCCGGAGAGCGCCGCCCCTGCCACCTGGACCAGGACCACAGCCAGTGTGATGGCCAAAACGGCTACAAGGCGCTTGCGGTGCCGGCCCGTGGCCGTGATCCCATGCGTATGGCTGTGGTCGTGTCCCATGCCTCTAAGGCTAGTCCCAGATGGGCCGGCTCACCGTGAGGTAAGCGGGGACTGGCCCGCTCAGGTTAGTCCCAGCCCAGCTCGTGCAGCCGTTCGTCACCAATGCCGAAGTGGTGCGCGATCTCATGAACCACCGTCACGGCCACCTCTTCGATCACCTCGTCACGGGATCCGCAGATCTCCAGGATGGGTTGGCGGAAGATGGTGATGCGGTCCGGGAGCGAACCCGCGTCCCACCACGAGTCACGTTCAGTCAGCGGCACGCCCTCGTAGAGTCCGAGCAGGACGGTGTCCGGATCTTCGCCGGGCCGGGGCACGTAGTCGTCCTCGATGAAGACCGCCACGTTGTTCATGGCGCTCGCAATCTTGGCGGGAATCCGGTTGAGGGCATCGCTGACGGCGGATTCGAACTCGTCGTCGGACATGTCAAAAGGTCCGGAATCCGGTGGACCATCCGGAACGATGGGGAGTCCGGGCGGCAGGTTGGCGGGCATATTCTGACTTTAGCGGGAAAGCCGGAACTTCCCTGCCGCCGAGGTCCCAGGAAAACAGGCGGCCGCAGTCAGGACACGGAGGGTGTGCGGGATCTGCGCCGGGTGAGGCCAACGCCCACCAGGCAGACCACGCCTCCCACCAGGCCCCAGATGGTGGGGATCTCGCTGAGTACCAGCCACGAGATCAGGATGGTTGCGCCCGGCACCAGGTACGTGGTGGCGGCCATTTTTCCGGCGTCGATCAAGGACAACGCGTAGGCCCAGGTGGTGAAGGCGATCGCAGTGGGGAAAACACCCAGATACACAAGCCCCAATGTTGCCGGCAGCGGGGCCGCCTGGAGCTCGGACACCAGTTGCCCGGTGAAGGGCAGGCAGCACAGGGCGCCCATCACGATCCCAAACCAGGTGGCCTGGCCCGCCGGGAACTTCCGCAGCACGGGCTTCTGGATGATCACGCTGACGGAGGCGAGAACAGCGGCAAGGAGGCAGAGCAGCACGCCGGCAACATACGACGTCGAACTTTGCCCCGCCCCGGGAGCTGCGCCTGATCCGAGCGCGATCAGCGCCACTCCACCGAAGGCCACCAGGCTGCCAATAATCAGCCAGCGGGGGAAGCCTTCCTTGAGGAAAAATCCTGCCAGAACGGCGATGAGGATGGGGGAGACGTTGATCAGCATGGCACTTGTCCCGGCGTCCAGGAGGTGTTCGGCGGCGTTCAGCGCAACGTTGTAGCCGCCGAACCACATCACGCCATAGGCCACGATGGGCCACCATTCCCCGCCCTGCGGCAGGACCCGGCTCTTCAGCAGCTGTGGAAGCACCAGGACACCAAGCACGATGGCGGCAACCGCCAGCCTGCCCAGCGTCAGGGGGCCAGGGGAAAAGTCGGGGCCGATGGCCCGGATACCCACAAAAGCTGATGCCCAGAGGACCACAGTTACCACGACGGCCGCCACGCCAAGAGCGTTGACCGGGTTGCCTGCAGGGAGGGGGGCCGAGGACCGTGGAGTGCGTGTTCGGGTGGAAGCCATGCTGTCAATCTAGCGCTGCGCCGACGCGGACAGCTGGCGGAAATCGGCCACGTCTAGTCGAGTTTCTGCCAATGTTCTTGAGGGTGGCCAACGGCCCTGCTCCGGCAGCCAGTGGCGATGCCGTAGCAGAGTTTCCTAGCCCCGGGACCACTCGAGGAGCCGCTCCAGGGGCCAGGTGGTCACGATGCGCTCTGCCGGCACGTTGTTCAGTTCGGCACGCGCCGCTCCGTACTGGAGGAAATCCAGCTGCCCCGGGGCATGGGCATCGCTGTCGATGGAAAACAGGCAGCCGGCGTCGAGGGCCAACTGGATCAACTCGTCCGGCGGGTCCTGCCGCTCCGGGCGGGAGTTGATCTCCACGGCCACGTTGTTTTCTGCGCAGGCGGCGAAGACCTTCCTGGCATCGAACTCAGAAGGCGGCCGCAGTCCGCGCGATCCCTCCACCAGCCGGCCGGTGCAGTGGCCCAGGACGTTGGTGTGCGGGTCCTGGATGCCTTTGAGCATTCGCCTGGTCATGGTGGCGCGGTCGGAACGGAGCTTGGAGTGGACACTTGCCACCACAACATCCAGCCGGTCCAGCAGCTCCGGAGCCTGGTCCAGTTCGCCGGTTTCCAGAATGTCCACCTCGATCCCCGTCAGGAGACGGAAGTTGTTGTCGGCCGCGGCGCCGCTGGCTGTGGCCCCACTGCCTTTGGCGCCGTCCGAGTTGATGGCGGCGACGACGTCGAGCTGTTCCATGAGGCGCTCCGCGCTGAGGCCGTTAGCGATCTTGAGATTGGGCGAGTGGTCGGTGAGCGCCAGGTACTCCCGGCCCAGGATGCGGGCTGCCTCAGCCATGGCGGCAATGGGGGAGCCGCCGTCGGACCAGTCACTGTGCGTGTGCAGATCGCCGCGAAGGGTCCGCAGGAGCTCTCCACCGCCTTCCGCAAGCGCGCCGGTTCCGCGCTGCCGGAGGTCCTGGAGGTAATCAGGGACCTCCCCGTCCACTGCCTGGCGGATGACCTGATACGTCCGGTCCCCGATGCCCTTCATGCTTTTGAGCCGCCCATCCCGTGCCCTGGCCGCGAGCTCCTCCGGCTCCAGGGCGGCAATGGCGGCGGCCGCTTTGCGGAACGCCTGCACCTTGAAGGTGGCAGCCCGTCCACGTTCCAGCCAGAACGCAATCTCATTCAGTGCGGCAACGGCATCCATCTGTCCATCTTCGCCGCTGACTGCTGCTTTGTTCACGTAGCGGGAAGCCGATTTTGGATAATTCCCACCAAGGCCCTATAGTTTTAGAGTCCAGTTCGGAGGAACAGCAAAGGACAAAGACTGAGAGCCTCGGCTTGAAGCCTTTTTATTTTGCTCCGAACGGGTTCTGGCCCCCATCGTCTAGCGGCCTAGGACACCGCCCTTTCACGGCGGCGGCACGGGTTCGAATCCCGTTGGGGGTACGCAAGGAGCTGGTCAGGCCGGATGTGAAAGTCTGGTAGGCTGGAAGCCTTGAAAAAAGCGGTAGAGATACCGCGGAAGCAAGAAAAGCAAGGCCCTGTAGCGCAGTTGGTTAGCGCGCCGCCCTGTCACGGCGGAGGTCGCGGGTTCAAGTCCCGTCAGGGTCGCTCTGATTGCCGGAAGCAATTCCGGCCGTCATGGTGACTAGTCACCTAGGCTCTGTAGCTCAGTTGGTAGAGCGTTCGACTGAAAATCGAAAGGTCACCGGATCGACGCCGGTCGGAGCCACCAGCTAGAACCCCGCAGTCCCCACTGTTTAGGCAGGGACGGCGGGGTTCTTTCGTTTCTTGATGAAGCTGGGTAGTCAGCCTGGGTCAGGCGAAAACAGGAACTTTCTAAGGCTGTCCTCCGGTATTGCCGAGGTAGCCGTATGTGTTGCTGACTGCAGTACACCGTGCTGGGACGATGCGCGCTGGTACGCGCCTCTCCGTCGAACGGCCGACTTACGGGCGGACCTACCTGATCTTCGCGATGTCATTCTCTGCCACGTATGGGATGACCGACGTGGTTCAGCTAAGGAACTGCACGATCTACTTGAAGCCGAAGGGGTGTCGGTCTGGTTCAGCGAGAGGGACATTGCCCTTGGGGAGCCCTTCCTGCGAGAAATCGACCCTTGGGGAGCCCTTCCTGCGAGAAATCGACAGGGGCCTGGCGAAGTCGCCTAGTGGGTCTTGTTCTCGTCACGCCTGCGTTGCTGAAACGCGTCAACAGCCGCGGGGTCTCTGACAAGGAGCTTTCGGCACTCCTTGCAGTTCGCCGTGCCGTTCGGGCGTCTGCACCGAGCCCTCAAACGTCAAGGCCGGCGGCCATGCCTGCCCCGCCATCCATCGCGACGGCGGCTTGCAGTTCCGTGTTTGCGGTGAAGCGGCGTTAGTTTCGCCAACGCCTGGGGTCGCAGAGCAGGTGGTAGCCGTTCGCAATCAGGATGGGTTCCATCGGCTTGCCGCATCCATCACACGTAGCCACACGAATGTCACATGACTCCAGTCGCAGAGTGTGTCGACGTACGCGGTGTTCTGGGCCGTGCGTGGTCAGTGGGCTCCGCTGGCGCGAAGGATCATTGCGTCATATGCCCGGTCGGTGAGGATGCTGCGGGTGAAGAGGAGGGGGTTGGCGCCGAACCCGACGGCATAGCGCGTCTTGGGGCGGCGTGCGGTGGCCGCTTTGACGAGGGTTCTGGCCACGAGCTCCGGGGGCGACGACTGCCTGGGGTTCTGAGCCCGGGCTGTCTTCGCCACCTTCGCGGCGTTGTCTGCGTACGCGCCTTTGCCGGACGTTTCGATGAGGTTGTCGGCGACGATGCCGTTAAATTCGGTGCGGATCGAGCCGGGTTCGATGATGACGACGTTGATGCCGAAAGGTTTTGTTTCCAGGCGGAGGCAGTCGCTGAAGGATTCGAGCGCGAACTTGGTGGCGTGGTACCAGGCGCCGAACGGGGTGTAGATTTTTCCACCCATGGAGGTGATGTTGATGATGGTGCCGCTCTTGTGGGATCGCATCGACGGGAGCACGAGCTGGACCAGTCGAGCGGCGCCGAACACATTCACCTCGAACTGGCGGCGCGCTTCCTCCAGGGGAACGTCTTCTACGGCGCCGTAGGACCCGTAGCCGGCGTTGTTGACGAGAACGTCGATCCGGCCAGTTTCGGTAAGGATCTGGCGGACACCGTCGCTGATCGATTCGTCGTCGGTGATGTCCATGGCGATGGTCTTGATGCCGTGAGCGCGCAGGTCATTCATGCGGTCGGTGCGTCGGGCGACGCCGTAGACCAGGAATCCGGCTTCGTGCAGCTGGATGGCGAATGCGTGGCCCATTCCCGAGGATGCCCCGGTGACGAGTGCGACCTTTTGGGTGGTGGTGGTGGTGGTGGTCATGGTCTGATCCTTCGGCTAAGTTGAACAGTAGTTCGAGTTTTATCTTGAACCATTGTTCGAGTAATTGCAAGTGGGACGATCAGCCATGGCAGGATTAATTCCGTGACTCAACCACCAGTAAAGCCGTTGCGCGCTGACGCGCGGCGCAATCGCACGAAAATCCTGGAGGCTGCCCGAGCGCAGATCACCCTCCACGGTCCCGACGTCGGCATGGACGAGATCGCTGCTGCTGCGGGCGTTGCTGTCGGCACTCTTTACAGTCACTTCCCCACCAAGGTGCATCTCGTCGCGTCGGTTGTACGCGAGTTCATAGCGGAGATGGCGGATCGTAGCGAGACCGCAGCGGCGGCCGTGCGCGATGGCAGTCCCGCATACACCGAGCTCACTGCGCTCCTACGGGACATCGTCATCGCAACCGCGACCAATCAAGCCGCGAAAGCCGCCGCAGCCGCTCTCGACGCCGACGAGGGCGATGCATCAGACCTGCAACGAGCCGGCGCCGCCCTGCAGTCGATCATCAATCAAGCCCGCGTAGACCGCACCGTCCGCTCCGACCTGTCAATCGAGGACTTATATCTCCTCGTCAGCAACATCCCCGCCGGCCAACCCACCGACGCCCTCGACCGATGGATCGATCTCCTCCTTCACGGAATCGCGGCCCGAAGAGCCGAGGCGACATCCACGCCCTGAAGCGGATCGATTCTGGCTCGCCCAAATTGATCTGGGTGCGTAACTGGGGACCCACCACTGGCAGCCGCCCGCATTCTGAGGCGACACCATTTTGCTATGCGAGGCATGGCTGAATAGCGTCAGTCTCGCGAGCGAATCCGTCGCGAGGATGAATCGAAGCGTCTGGAAGCCGCTCTCGGGTTGGACATCCACTGCATCAGGGACCACCTACCCCATGGAGCAGGAATTATGGCCCCGATTTACTCGAAAGGGCTGCGCTCGTCCATTCTTCCGGCCGATATTCTTGAGATTCGACGTCCTGGACGGAGCGGGACAGCAGGCAGAATTCATTTCCTTCGGGATCACTGAGTACTACCCAACTAACGTCCGGGCCCTGGCCGACGTTTGTGCGCCGCGCGCCGAGGGCGATCAGACGCTCGAGCTCTTCGGCGGTGGACAGGCCGTCAGCCCGCAGGTCGAAGTCCAGCCGGTTCTTGACGGTCTTGCCCTCGGGAACCGCGACAACATCAATGGCCGGCCGGCTCCCATCCTCGGGCGCGATGCTGATGACGCCGTTATCCTCATCGACGACATGCCAGCCGAGGACTGCGCACCAAAAGTCCGCCACCACCTGCAGACGGACCGCATCGATGGCAATGACAGCTAATTGACTCGGCATGACACCAAGATAACCGCTAGCGCTTTCGTACTGGCAGCCGTAGTCACCGGAGCGACGGCGGGTCGGCGGCCCTGTGGAACACGTAGACCTCGACGTAATCGCCGTTGAGCACGAATCGGGTGAGACCCCGGGCATCGAACCACACCACCTCCGCGACGGTCTCGAGGCCTTTGGGGGAACACCCTTCGGTGCCGTTCCTCTCGCGAATCGAATAGTCGGCCACGAGCAGACAGACCATGCCGTAGCGAGACTCTCCGCTCCAGACACGGAACTCGTTGAAGTTCTCGTATTGCCGCAGCTCATTGGCGTTGAGACCCAACGCGTCGAGAGTGCCGAGGTTGTCTTGCGGCTCATCGATGTCCGCGCCGACCGACTTCAATTCGAGCCTGAAGTCCGCTGCGGGCACGGCGGCCATACGGTGCTGCGACTCTGGGACGACAGTGGGCTCATCAGCACGCAGCTGCGACAGCCACGCGACGTGAACCGTGATCAGGGCGAGGGCGGCGGTGGCGCCGCCGAAGATCATCAACCAGCGGCGGCGGCGCCACCACGGTGCTGCGGGGGCTCCGTCGACAGTCTGCGGGACCGACGTCGAAGTTGAGCGCGGCCCTTCGACCGGCTCAGCGACCGGGACGCTTTTCGGGACCGGGTCGGGGACGCTCGGGGTGGGATCGATGACGGGAGTCAGCTGTCGGTGTTGGGCGGCCTCCAGTTCGGAAAGCCGAGTTTGAGCCGCCGCATCCCCCGTGATGTCGCCATCCCGTCCGTACGCGCGTCGCCGCAGGCGCTCCAACTCGATGGCTTCCACGCCCTCGACCGACCCCAGCGGGTCATCCATGCCCTAATTGTCCACCCGGGCTCCACCGGCGGCTAGAGGCGTGACCCGTACTCTGTTTAATGGGGGCTTTTGCTGATTGAAGACGAACCAGCGTTAGGGAAGACGGTAGATTTATTGGTGACTCCAAACTAACTCCTTATCTGTTCTGGTCTCCGGGGAACTGGCCTACGGCTAGCCCGGTTAGTACGAATATCAGGCCGAGAAGGACCGGGCCCTGGGCTACCTGGCCGTCCCGCTCGTGCTTAAAGGACAATCCGCACCACAGGAGGATCCCTGGGCGACACTGGCGACCAGCAGCGCCGGCGGCTGGGGCAACGGCACGGACTCTGAACCCCGTTCTAACCCCCAAGTTGTCCGAGCTGGCAGATAAGCTGCCCCGACAACGCCCCATCCGACCGGCACCACGACAGGACCAGAAAATGCCTGAGCAGCTGCCAACTTTCGATGACGTCCGCTGCGATTGGCGTCCTGGCACCCGAGCCACCTAGGAGCAGGCAGAGGCCCTGCGTGAGGCACGTTGGGACACAGTGATAGCCGGATCTCGGCAAGCCGCCGCGCCCCCGTACCCAAAGGACGTCCCCCGCCCACTGGAAACTGTGGCCATATGACGACTTTGGCTCCTTTCGTCAGCATCCTCGCCGTGGCGCTGGCGCTGAGTGGTTGCAATGTCTCAATAGAGGATGAGGCGCGGGCAGGCATCCGGAAGGTAGCTGCCGGTGCTCTCGATAGGTTCGAACAGGCCATCGATCGGGCGGGAAGCGCTGAGAAGCTTGAGCAGATCCTCCTCAGGGAGTTGCCCACACTGTATGCCTTCGCGTGGGACGACGACATGGAGCCGGTGGCCGACGTCTACCACATCTATTACGCCAGCCGTGGAAGCGGATTGTTTGCCGAGGATTACCAGGTCAAGGCGTGCGTGAGGTACTCGGTAGAGGCTGGCGAGCGACAGATGAAGTCCGTCGATTTGGCCTACTGGGCGGACGCGCGGGCGCCTCAGTCCTGCGGCTGGTTCCCGGAGTGGGAGCCCACAGGACTGATGAGGTAGGACCGTCCGGCGGCGGCGGTCCAGGAGAGACCTGTCCGGCCCGCAATGGCCGGCCGTCGGGAGGCTGGGACCTGGCCGCCATCGTCGTCGAGCACCGTTAAATCCTGGCCATGAGGCACTTCGATCCAGACCTCATTGTCCCAGGACGGTCGGACCGACGCGTGGAGGAGCGCACCCTCTGCCCATTCGACGTCAACGGTGTGACCACCTCTGGCCCTGATTCCGGAAACGCGCCCGGCAGTCCAGGCGGTCGGTACGGTTTTGAGCAGGCTGATGGGACCTTCGTGGCTCTGCACCAACAATTCGGCGAGTCCGGCGATTGCACCCAGGTTCCCGTCGATCTGAAAGATGTTCCCGCCCGGCCAATCAGCACTGGGGTGCAGGTCCAGCAAGGATTCTGAGCTGAGATGGTGCACCAGTGTAGAGATGGACCTTTCCGCAAGCTGCCGGTCCCTGAGCCGCGCCGCCAGGCACAGCACCCAGGCCTGGCTCCAGCCTGTGTGGCCACTGCCGTGAGCGAGCCTGGTGTCCAGCGCCCGGCGTACCGCCGCGAAGTCTTCCGGCGTTCCTGCTTCCGTGATGCGGGTTCCGGGACAGAGACCGTACAGGTGCGACAAATGACGGTGTCCAGGTTCAACCGGCTCTAGTGATTCGTCGCCCCATTCGAGGATCGCGCCGTCAGCGCCTGTGCGGACTGGAAGGATTCGCGGAAGGGCCAGCCGTGCCCTGTCCACTATGGCAATGTCTGCGGCTGAACACGTTTCTGCCAGGGACAGATAGTGGCTAAGGAGTTCATGGACAAGTTCCTGGTCCATGGCACTTCCGGAGGTGACGCTGGCGGTGGCGCCACCGGTATGGAAGAGGTTTTCAGGTGACGTGGAGGGGCTGAAGGCGAGGCCGCCGGCGCCGTTGTCCTGAAGCATTTCGAGGGCGAACACCACGATCGGCTCCAGGGCAGCAATGGTGGCTTTATCAGCCACCGGGCTGGCATCGGCAAAGTCGGTCCGGTCCCAGAGGTGGGCGGCAAGCCACATCAGCCCGGAGGGCCAGTTGGCCCACTGCGGTTCACCGGAAACCGGGGCGGTGAACCTCCAGATGTCGGTGTTGTGATGCACCACGCTGCCCTTCACGCCGTAAAAGGCGCGTGCCGTTTCTGCGCCCTTTTTTGCAAGGTCGCGGGTCAATGCCAGCAGCGGCTGGTGAAGATCCTGGAGCGCCGTGACCTCCGCGCCCCAGTAGTTCATCTGGGCATTGATGTTCGTTGTGTAATTTGCACTCCAGCCTGGGCGGACATCCGCGTTCCAGATCCCCTGAAGGTTTGCCGGCGCAGTGCCGGGGCGTGAGCTTGAAATCAGGAGGTATCGGCCGAAATGGAAGTACAGCTCGGCGCTGGATGCCTCGGCGGCTCCCACGCCGCCGGATGCCGTGAGATCAAGGTCGATGCGGTTGAAGTAGCTCTGATAGTCCGTAGTGTGCCGCCGCCGGAGATCCTCGGTGGTTCGCACCTGTGCTCCGCGGACCCTTCCCTCTGCACGCCGGAGGAGGGATGCGACGTCGGCGCTTGGACGTTGGTCATATCCCCGGAATCCGGTCTCAGTGGCGGCGATCAGCCGCAACGTGCCGTCGTCGGTCCTTTCCACGGATGCGACGAGGGCAAACCCCATCCCCGCATCAACCAATCCTTGATCATCCGGTTCGTCGTCCGCGTAAACGACAGGGGCGGGATCCTGGACGTAGTTGGGCAATACGCTTGCCGGCGCCCTGCCCGAAACGAACAGGAACTCGGTGCCATTTTCAACCCGCCGCTCCACCCGGGCATGTGGATGCGGGCCGTCGAAATCGAGCGAACCAAGAATTGACCCGGCATCTGGCCCTGTCGCCGTGGAAACAAGAACGCCATCCGGCGCGGAGACGAAGGAGTCCAAACGGACCCACCCGCCGCCAGTCTCATATTCCGTGGTGGCAATTGCCTCGGACACGTCCAGGAAGCGCCGATACTCCCCGGTCCTTTCTTTCCCGTAGGTCCAGAGCAGTCCGCCGACGGGCTGATAGGACTGCGTCCACGAATTTCCCTGCAACGCCACGGCAGCCGCGTCTGCGCCGAGATGGTCGCCGCGCTGAATGGCCTCGCGGACGGCGGCAAGACGTTCCGCCCCTCCGTCGATCGAAGGTTCAGGAAGTGGACCACCGGACCATAACGTATCGGCGTTCAACTCAAAGCGCTCCCGGGCCGGGGTGCCGTATACGGCTGCCCCGGTCGAACCATTGCCCAGGAGGAAAGAGTTGATGAACAGAGTTGCGGGCCTGTTAAGGAGGACGCGGTGTCGCACGGACATGCTGTTGGATCCTTGCTCGGGAGAGAGGTGCGCTGCGGATGAAGGGGGTCAGGATCGGCCTGGCCACCCCCGTTCCACCCAACAGCCTCAACAAAAACTACAACGATGCAGATCCGGTGTCCACACCATTCGGGAAAGTTCCTACATCGATCAATACATCCGATGATTACGTCCCCTGCTTCTTTAGTTGCTGATAGGAGCCGCCTCTTGTCGCATCTCGGTGGCACTGCCTATGGAACGTTCACAGAATTCATTTGACCTTTGAGGGTTTCGGCCCTTGTACTCACTCCAGCCACCGGCTACCTTGGTTCACTGTCTCGTCCCTTCAGAATCCAAGGTGGAGTAACCCAGTGACATTGATGGCCCCGCCGCAGAGCGACCGGCAACACAACATCGAATGGGCCCACCCTGGACTGCACCTGCGGTTTGAGTGCGGCGAAGACCACCCTGTCCGCCTCATTCACTGGGCGACCGGACCGGACACCCCGTCGGTGGCCGCCCCGACGGCGATCGTGGACGTGAGCACCGCAGGGGAGCACCGCGCCCGCCACAATCAGAGCCTCCTGCTGTGGGGGGCAGGGCCGCGGCTCCGCTACACCGGTCACGAAACGCTCGGCGACGAGCTGCGGATCCGCCAGCACCATCCTGAGAGCGGCCTCGAAGTGACCAGCGTCTTCCGGGCGGCGGGGCCCGGAGTCCAGCTCCGGCACACCGTGCGCAACGGGACCGAGGATGAAGTCATGCTCCTCTCGGTCAGCTCCGGGCTCGTGTCCGTCCCGGAGGGGGCACACGACCTGCTGTGGGGCGAAAGCGAATGGCTCGCCGAAGGGCGCTGGCAGCAGCGTCCGGTCTCGGAGCTGCTGCCGAATGTCAACCCCGATTTCCACAACCGGCGCAGTCGCGGAAACTTTGCGGTGACCAGCCACGGGTCCTTCTCGAGTGGCGAGTTCCTGCCGACCGGGGTCCTCGCGATCGACGGCGGGCCTTCCATCGCATGGCAGGTCGAGACCAGCGCGGGCTGGCACTGGGAGGCGACGCAGAACGAAGGCATGGTCACCATCGGCGTGTACGGCTCGACCGACCTGTACCACCAGTTCGCCGAGCGCCTGGCCCCCGGGGAGGAGTTCACCACGGTGCCCGCCGGGTTCTGCATCGCGGACGGCGGACGGGACGCTGTCTTTGCGGCGCTCACCGATTATCGGCGCGCGATCCGCGAACTGCGCCCGGTCGACGCGGGGCTTCCGGTGGTCTACAACGACTTCATGAATACGCTCATGGGCGGTCCCTCGACGGAGAAGGAGCTGCCGCTCATCGCGGCGGCAGCGAAAGCGGGCGCGGAATACTTCTGCATCGACGCCGGGTGGTTCGGCGGCGGCAACTGGTGGACGGACGCGGGCGACTGGCACGAGACTCCCGGGCTGTTCACCGGCGGCCTGATCTCGGTCATCGACACGATCCGCGCCCACGGGATGCGCCCGGGGATCTGGCTCGAACCCGAAGCAGTCGGCGAGAATGCGGCGCTGGCGCAGCAGCTGCCCGAGGAGGCATTCTTCCGCCGGTTCGGCCAGCGGGTCAGCGAGACCGGGCATTTCCAGCTTGACTTCCGGCATCCGGCGGCGCGCGCCCATCTGGATGAGGCAGTGGACCGGCTTGTTGCCGAGTTCGGGATTACGTTCTTCAAGCTCGACTACAACGTGAATTCGGGCGTCGGGACCGACGTGGACTCCGACGGGCCCGGGGCCGGGCTCCTGGGGCATACCCGGGCCTTCCGCGAATGGCTGAGCGACGCCCAGGCGCGGCACCCGGAAGTGCTGTTCGAGAGCTGCTCCTCGGGCGGGATGCGGATGGACTACAACCTGCTGTCCGTGGCGCACCTGCAGTCCACCAGCGACCAGGAGGACTTCCGGCTGTACGCGTCGATCGCCGCCGCCGCACCCGCCAGCGTCCTCCCCGAGCAGGCAGGAAACTGGGCCTATCCGGCGGCGTCGATGAACATGGAGGAGACGGCGTTCGCCATGACAGCGGGCGTCATCGGCCGGCTCTACCTGTCCGGTTTCCTGGGCGGGCTCAGCGACGAACAGTTCGCGCTGGTAGGCGAAGCCGTTGCGCTCCACAAAGACTGGCGCCACCGCATCGCCGGGGCGCATCCGGTGTGGCCGTTGGGGCTCCCCGGCTGGGATGACGACGTCATCGCGCTGCAACTGAACACCGGTTCCGAGTCGTTGCTGGCGCTATGGTCGCGCGGTGAGGCTAGGGAGATCACGCTGCCAGGGCTGCGCGGGCGGACCATGGAGCAGGTCTATCCGGTCGCTTTGCCGGAGTGGACCCTCCGCGCGGCTGAGGGACTACCGGTCATCGAGGTGCCCGCCGGTCCGGCCGCAAGGATCTTCGCGGTACGGTGACGGGCTGACGACGTCGGCCATTTCACGAATGCGGGCAAGTATTGTTTACGTCCTGAACAGAAAGAGTGATCCAGACCGATGACTTCCAGCCGTGAGTATGCGGGGTACCTCTACGTCCATTTCAAACGCGAAGCAGCGGACGGTGAGCAGGTCTATTTCGCCCTGAGCGAGGGGAACCACCCGCTTCACTTCCACGACCTCAACGGCGGCAAGCCGGTCCTGCACTCGGCTTTGGGTGAATGCGGCGTCCGCGACCCGCACATCGTCCGTTCCCCTGACGGCGAGCGCTTTTACATGGTGGCCACGGACCTGTGCCTCTACGCGAACCTTGACTGGGACCGGCATCAGCGCTGGGGCAGCCGTTTCATCATGATCTGGGAGTCGACGGATCTGGTGGACTGGGGAGAGGGCCGCCTCGTCGAGGTCGCACCGCCCGAAGCAGGTAACACGTGGGCGCCGGAGTCGGTCTGGGATCCCGGGCAGGACGCCTTCCTCGTGCACTGGTCATCGAAGCTCTATGACAACGCTGAACACGAAGGTGAGAGCTATAACCGGATCATGTACGCCACCACGCGCGACTTCCGGGAGTTCTCCAAGCCGCGCGTCTGGATCGATCGGGGTTGGCCTACCATCGACACCACCGTAATCGGCCACGACGGCCTGTACTACCGCTTCCTCAAGGACGAGCGCACCCGCAGCGGGGAGGCGCCCAACGGCAAATCAGTCTTCAGTGAGACCGCCGATTCCCTGACGGCGGCAGGCTGGAAGCCGCTGACTGAAGGTATCGGCCTCGACGGGATCAGCAGGGGCGAGGGACCCTTGGTGTACAAGTCGAACACCGAGGACAAGTGGTTCCTATGGTTGGACGAGTTCACGCCGGAACGCCGTTACGTTCCCTTCGAGACGACTGACCTGGCCGGCGGCCAGTGGACTCCCTGCAAGGACGTCCGGCTGCCGGAGGATCCCTGTCACGGTGTGGTGCTGCCGGTGACGGCCGAAGAGTACGCGCGGCTCAGCGCCGCGTGGGGAGACCGGGTTCGCAGCAGCGTGTCGCAGGGCTCACTGGGGAGGTAGCGGTACCGCCCGATCGGGCGTCTCCGGTGTCCGCAGTCCGCTGTAGGCTGTACCGACACCGGCAACGAATATGAGGACGGCGAGATAGACCGGGCCCAGGTGCTCAAGCGTCGCCAGGCCCCATGGGTAGTGTGCGGGGACGGAAATGGCGAGCCCGACAACCGGGACGATAATCGCCGTGGCGAAGGCCCACCGTTCTCCTCGTCGCACGCCGTACCAGGACAGGCCAACGATGGCCAGTCCGGTGGCCGCAATGAAGCCGCTGATGGCAAGGTGGAGATGGCTGATGTAGTGATACAGCTGTGGGCTGAACTCCTCCACATCAGCCTTCCCCTTGTCCACTTGATCGGGGCCGATGCCCAACTCGAGGAAGATGCCCGTGAAGTTGAGCACCAGGAAGACTGCCGCGTAGCCCACGAAGGCGAGCCCGGCCAGCGTCATGAGGGCGGCACCCGTGCGGAGGCGGCGGGACTGTTTCCCGTGGAGAGCTTGTACAGGAGACATGGCCACCGCACCTTTCCAACACAACGGGCTACCTGAATAGGAAGCCGTCTACTTCAAGCCTGAACCTAGCCTTGTCCGCAGAACAGGGCCTTGAAGGCTCGGATTCGCCAACAAGCCTAGGAACCGTGCCAGGCGGCCAAGTAAAAAGCAGCCCAAGGCGTTGACAGGAATCAACTAACGCGCGTAACCTAAATCACAACGCCGCTGGTAACGCGCGTTAGTAACTCAGACTAGGCCGGTCTCCCGACTGGCTCCAAGGCAGAATTCCGGAGCATTCAATGGCGAACAGCAACGCACGCGCACAGGCTGTGGGTGGGGGCGCGGCCGCACCGTCGGCTTCGGGAACCCCCGCGCAACGCGGCGTCACCATGGCGGATGTTGCCAAGCATGCCGGAGTGTCCCGCACCGCCGTCTCGTTCGTCCTGAGCAACCGCGGGGACACCAGCATTTCGCAGGAAACCAAGCACCGCATTCTCGAAGCCGTCCAGACCCTGGGATACCGGCCCAACGCCGGGGCCCGGGCCCTGGCCTCGCAACGGAGTGACTGGTACGGAATCGTCACGGAGATCGTCACGGCACCGTTCGCCGTCGACATCATCAAGGGCGCACAGGACCAGGCCTGGCTGGACCGCAAGTTCCTGCTCATCGCCCCGTCAGACCAGGCCGACGCCGTAGGACCAAACCAGGGCCTGGAAGATGCCGCCGTGGAAAAGCTGCTGGAACAAAGGGTGGAAGGACTTCTGTACGCGGCCACCTTCCACCGGCCCGTACACGTTCCGAAAAGCACCCACGAGGTGCCCACCGTCCTGATCAACTGCTTCGACGCGGACGGGAAGCTGCCCTCGATCGTCCCGGACGAACGCGGGGGCGGCCGGGTCGCCGTCGAACGCCTGCTCCAGGCCGGACACAAGCGGATCGGTGTCATCAACCTGGATCCGAACATCCCCGCCGCCGTCGGGCGCCTGGAAGGATGCCGCGAGGCACTCGCCGGTGCCGGCCTGGAACTGGACCCTGAACTTGTAGTCTCGGGATACGCGACGGCGGACGGCGGCTACGAGGCAGCGTGCGAAATCCTCGACAGATTTCCGGCCGATGCAGGCAGGCCAACGGCACTGTTCTGCCTCAATGACCGGATGGCCATGGGCGCCTATGACGCCATCAAGGAACGTGGACTGGCCATCCCCCAAGACATCGCCGTGATCGGCTTCGACAACCAGGAACTCATTGCGGCCTACCTCAGGCCCAAACTGACAACGGTTGCGTTGCCCTTCCAGGAGATGGGTGCGCTGGGTGTCCAGACACTCGCAAGCCTTACAGCAGGACAGCCGATCACCGCACACCAGCAAATGGTCGACTGTCCGCTGCTAGAACGCTTTTCAGTCTGACGGCAAATCAACAACTGAAGAGCAACCCCAACCACACCTTCACCTTCAGCGATGAAGAGAGGAAAGAGATATCCATCATGACACAATCGCGATTCCTCAGGTCTGCCCGCATCACCGCGGCCAGCCTGGCAGTAGGTGCCCTACTGCTCACCGGCTGCTCGGCCAACCAGGGCGGCCAGTCCAACGCCGGCGGTTCGGCTGAAAGCGCCCTCCTGACCATTCCGCGGGAGGACATGGGCACCTTCGTCAGGAACTTCAACCCGTTTGCCCCCACCGTGGCCCCCATGACGCAACAGGCCATCTACGAATCCCTGTTGATCTACAACCCCGCCAAGGGTGAAACCACGCCGTGGCTTGCCAGCGAGTGGAAGGCTGCAGAGGACGGAAAGTCCGTCGTCTTCACGCTCCGTGAGGGCGTGAAATGGTCCGACGGCCAGCCCCTCGTTCCCGCTGACGTGGTGACCACCTTCGCGCTGCAGAAGAAGATCAAGGGCGGCTACGAGTACCTGGACACGGTTGCTGCCGAGGGCACGAACCAGGTGAAGTTCACGTTCAAGACTGCCTGGTCGCCGGCCCTGTTCGACCTGGGCCAGCTGAGTATCCTGCCCGACCACGTCTGGTCCAAGATCGCCGATCCTGAGAAGGACGCCAACGAAAAGCCCGTGGGCACCGGCCCCTACACCGAGGTGGACACCTTCCAGGCGCAGTCCTTTGTGCTGAAGAAGAACCCCAACTACTGGCAGCCGGAAAAGCAGAAGATCGCCGGCATCAAGATGCTCGCCTTCGCCGGAAACGACGGCGCCAACCTCGCCGCCGCCAACGGCGACGTGGACTGGGCTCCGCAGTACATGCCCAACATCGAAAAGACGTTCATCTCGAAGGACCCGGACCACCGCAGGTACTGGTTCCCGCCCACGGGTTCGATGATTAACTGGCAGCTGAACACCACCAAGGCCCCGTTTGATGACGCCAACGTCCGCAAGGCCCTCAGCATGGCGGTGGACCGTGAACAGGTCACCAAGATCGGCATGAGCGGCTACACCAAGCCCGCCGACTGCACGGGCCTGTCCGGGAACTATGAAACGTGGAAGAACAAAAAGGTCCAGGAGGATTGCGACTGGACCAAGCTGGACGTTGACGCGGCGAACAAGCTGCTCGACGAGGCCGGCTACGCCAAGGGCGCGGACGGCAAGCGTTCCTTCAAGGACGGAAAGCCCTTCGAATTCAAGATCTCCGTGGGCGCCGCTTCCTCTGACTGGCTCTCCGTGGCCAACGTGATCGCACAGAACCTTGCCGAGGTGGGCGTCACCGTCAAGGTGGATTCCCCGGACTGGGCCGCCGTGGTGGCCGGTTACGAGACGGGCGACTTCGACTCCGGCATCGTGTGGAGCGCCAACGACCCCAGCCCGTACAAGTACTTCGCGGGCCTGATGGGAACGTCCACGGTGAAGCCGGTGGGGGAGAAGGCCTTCGAGAACTACCACCGCTTCGGTGACCCGACGGCGGACGGCCTCCTCACCGAGTTCGCCGCCGCGGCAGACGAGGACACCCAGCACGCGGTCGCGGACAAACTCCAGGAGGAGTACAGCGCCGAGGCCCCGGTCATCCCGCTGTTCGCCGGCCCGGAATGGGGCGCCTACAACGACACCCGGTTCACGGGGTGGCCCACCGAGGACAACCCGTACGCCACGCTGTCAGTCCGGGCGCCCACCACTGTGCTGGTCCTGACGTCGCTGGAACCCCGCAAGTAATCCCCACCGCCACCCTGGCGGCGTGGGCCTAGCGCCCGCAACTCCCCGCGGGCCCGCGCTGCTGCTCAACGCAGCAGCGCGGGTCCGCCAGCCAAACTTTCCGCAATTCCCGAATGGAGGGAAACCGTGCGCTTTATCCTGCGCCGCCTGGGTTTCTACCTGATTGCCTTCTGGGTGTCCATCACTTTGAATTTCCTGCTCCCGCGCTTTATGCCCGGTGATCCCGTCTCCCGCATGTTCGCCCGCACGCAGGACCGGATGCAGCCCGAACAGATCGAGGCGCTCCGCAAGCTCCTCGGCGTGGACGACCGGCCCCTATGGGAGCAGTACATCGGTTACCTGCACAACATGCTCACCGGGCAGATGGGTGTCTCCATCTCCCGCTTCCCCACACCGGTGACAGAGGTGATTGCCTCCCAGGTGGGCTGGACGCTCCTGCTGGGCGGGACTGCACTGGTGATTGCCGCCGTCGTGGGCAACCTGCTGGGAATCCTGGCGGCGTGGCGGCGTGGAGGCGCCATCGACTCCGCCCTCCCGCCGATCCTGATTTTCATCGGATCCTTCCCCTACTTCTGGCTCGCCATGGGCGCCCTGTACCTGTTTGGCGTCACCCTGGGCTGGTTCCCCATCCGGCACGCCTTCAGCGACACCATCGAGCCCAGCTTCAGCTGGGAGTTTATGTCCGACGTCGGCATGCACCTGGTGCTGCCGGCCCTCACTATCGTGCTGGTCTCGGTGGGCGGCTGGATGCTGGGCATGCGGAACACCATGATCGCCACCAACGCCGAGGATTACATCACGATGGCAGAAGCAAAAGGCCTGCGGCCGGGGCGGATCATGTTCCGCTACGCCGCCCGCAACGCCATGCTGCCGTCGGTCACGAGCTTCGGCATGAGCCTGGGTTTTGTGGTGGGCGGCGCGCTCCTGACAGAGGTGGTGTTTGCCTACCCCGGGGTGGGCTACCAGCTCCTGAACGCCGTGCAGGGCCTGGACTATCCGCTGATGCAGGGCCTCTTCCTGACCATCACGGCCGCCGTGCTGCTGGCCAACTTCCTGGTGGACATCCTGTACGTCCGCCTCGATCCGCGTGTGCGCAGCAACTAGGAAGGACGGACCATGACAAGCTCCATCGCAACCACAGCCTCCACCATTTCGGCGGAGACCCTCGCCGGCTCCCGTCCCGGCAAATCGTCAGGACAGTCGTCCGACGGCGGCGCCGGACTTCCGCCCCAAGGTTCAGTCCGGCAGCCCAACAGGACACTCCTGCACGGGCTGCTGACCAACAAGAAGGCCATGGCCGGCACCGCCATCCTGCTCACCTTCATCGCCCTGGCGCTGCTCGCCCCCGTGCTGTATCCGGACAACCCCTCCAAGATCACGGGCATGGCATCCCAGGAACCCGACGCTGAATTTTGGCTGGGCACAACCGCCAAGGGCCAGGACGTCCTGGCCCTGACCATCCACGGGGCGCGCAGCTCACTGCTGGTGGGCCTGACCGTGGGTTTTGCCTCCACGTTCATCGGCATCCTGGTGGGGCTGGCCTCGGCGTACTTTGGCAAGTTCATCGACGAAGCCCTGTCCCTGACCACCAACGTGTTCCTGCTCCTGCCGGGACTGCCGCTGCTGGTGATCCTGGCCGCGTTCCTGCCGCCGGGCCTTGGGACAGTGATCCTGGTCCTGGTGGTCACCGGCTGGGCGGGATCGGCCCGGGTGCTGCGCTCGCAGGCCCTGTCCATCCGCTCCAAGGACTTTGTTGCCGCTGCCGTGGTGACCGGTGAACGGCCGCTGCGGATCATGTTCCGGGAAATCCTGCCCAATATGGCCTCCATCGTGATGGGCACGCTCCTTGCGTGCATCATCTACGGAATCGGCGCCCAGGCCGGCCTGGAGTTCCTGGGCCTGGGGGACGTCAGCACGGTCTCCTGGGGCAACAACCTGTACTGGGCAGGCAATGAAGGAGCCCTGCTGACAGGCAGCTGGTGGGTGTTTGTGCCGTCCGGCCTGTGCATTGCCCTGGTCGCCTTCTCGCTGTCGCTGATCAATTACGCAGTGGATGAAGTCACCAACCCGCGCCTGCGGAAGATCCGGAAGACCAAGCCGGCAGCCACTAAATCCGCTACCTCCGGAAAGCGAGCAGCAGCATGACCGTCTCCCAAACCTCCTTCGGCTCCCACGAACCGGTGCTGGAGATCAAGGACCTCACCGTGAAGTACCGCGGTGACACCCGGTCCACCACCGCCGTCGACCGCGTTTCCTTCAACATCGGTGTGGGCGAAATCTTCGGCCTGGCCGGCGAGTCAGGCTGCGGCAAATCCACCATCGCAAACGCCATCATGCGGTTGCTGCGGGACCCCGCGGAGATCTCCGGCGGCAGCATCCGATTCGGCGGCAGGGATGTCCTGTCCATGGGCAGCGAGGAGCTGCGGCGTTTCCGCTGGCAGGACGTAGCCATGGTGTTCCAGTCGGCCATGAACTCGCTGAACCCGGTGATGACCATCGGGGACCAGATCGTGGATATCTACACCACGCATGCAGGCTACTCCCGCAAGGAGTCGCTGCGGCGGGCTGCGGAACTGCTTGAGCTGGTCCGGATCGACCCCGCCCGGCTGAAATCGTATCCGCACCAGCTGTCGGGCGGGATGCGCCAGCGTGCGGTCATCGCCATGGCCGTGGCGCTGAAGCCCTCGCTGCTGATCCTGGATGAGCCAACCACCGCCCTGGACGTGGTGGTGCAGCAGGAGATTATGGCCCAGATCAAGGAACTGCAGCACGAACTGGGCTTCTCTGTCCTGTTCATTACCCACGACATGTCCCTCATGGTGGAGCTTTCGCACCGGATGGCTGTGATGTACGGCGGCCGGATTGTGGAAACTGCCCGGGCCAAGCACATCCATACGGCTCCGCTGCACCCGTATACGCAGGCCCTGATGGGGGCCTTCCCGCCGCTGACCGGCCCGCGGGTCCCGCTGACAGGCCTGGCCGACGGCGTGAAGTTCAATGACATCGCGGACCTCCAGGAAGTCTCTCCCGGGCACTTCGTCTCTCCCCTTCCCGTTCTGCAAGGAGCGCAGCCATGAGCACCAACACCCCAGCCCCCGAGGTTCCAGCCCTGGAGGTGCGCGGCCTGGTCAAGGACTTCCACAGCGGCGGACTGTTCTCCCGGGCCTCCGTGCGGGCCCTGGGCGGTGTGGACCTGGCCATCGGCAAGGGCGAGATCGTGGCGCTTGTGGGCGAGTCCGGTTCAGGCAAGAGCACCCTGGCCCGCTGTGTGGCCCGGCTTGAAAAGCCCACGGCCGGCCAGATCCTGGTCAACGGCGTGAACGTCCTGAAGCGGGACCGCTTCCAGGCCTCCAGGGAATACCGGTCGCAGCTGCAGATGGTTTTCCAGGACCCGTTTGGTTCGCTGAACCCGGTCCACCGGATCGAGCACTTCCTCACCCGGTCACTGACCCTCCACGGTAAGGCGGGGACCCCGGACCAGCTGCGGACGCGCCTGGATCAGCTCATGGCCACGGTGGGCTTGACGCCGGACATGCTTAACTCCTACCCGCATGAGCTTTCCGGCGGCCAGCGGCAGCGGGTAGCCATCGCCAGGGCGCTCGCCGTTGAGCCGGACGTGATCCTGGCTGACGAACCGACGTCCATGCTCGATGTCTCCGTCCGGATCGGAATCCTCAACCTGATGCGCCAGCTGCGGGAAAGCCAGGGGATCTCCATGCTCTACATCACCCATGACCTGGCGTCTGCCCGCTATCTGGCGGACCGCATCGCCGTGATGTTCGCTGGTGAAATTGTGGAGGAAGGCGAATCGCTTGACCTGCTGGCCAACCCGGCCCACCCCTACACCCGACTCCTGGTCTCCGCCGTGCCGGACCCTTCACGCACCGGCTCCTACGATCCCGCTGAACGGGCAGCACTGCGGGCTGCGGTGATGGAATCGGCGTCGTGCGCTTTCGACGGCGACCCGCAGCAGCGCTGCTCGGCCACCGAACCGGTACGGCACGCCGTGGGTGATGCCGCCAACCGGCACTGGGTCCGCTGCCACCTCTACCGGCCGCCGGCCGCCGCGGCCGGCCACGCACTTTCGTCCGATGCCTCAGCCCCCCTCGCGGCGGCAGACGGCTCCCTCACAGAATCAAAGGCATCCGCATGACTGAACTGACCCACCCCCTGGCCACCGTCCCCCGGGACGAGCTGGTGGCCCGGGCCGAGGCGGACCCGCACCGGCCGCGTTTCCACTTCGTCTCTCCCGGCGGGTGGCTGAATGACCCCAACGGTGTGGGCCAGTGGAACGGCACCTTCCACCTCTTCTACCAGTACAACCCGGAGGGAGCATTCCACCACCGCATCCTGTGGGGCCACGCCACCAGCGGGGACCTCGTGCATTGGACGGATCAGCCTGTGGCTTTGGAACCCACTGCGGGGCCGGATGCTGACGGCTGCTGGTCGGGAGTGCTGGTAAACGACGCCGGGACGCCCACGCTGGTCTACTCCGGCCGGCACGGTGAGCGTGAACTTCCCTGCGTGGCAACAGGTTCCCCCGACCTCGTGACCTGGACCAAGTCTGATGCGAACCCCGTCATCGCGGGCCCACCCGCGGGCGTGGAGATCACGGCCTACCGCGACCACTGTGTGTGGCGCGAAGGATCCCGCTGGCGGCAGCTGGTGGGCTCGGGCATCCGGGGGAGGGGCGGCACCGCCTTCCTCTACGAGTCCGAGGACCTGCGGGCCTGGACGTACGTGGGGCCGCTCCTCATTGGCAATGCCTCCGCCGGAGACCCGGCAGGCAGCAGCTGGGAAGGCACCATGTGGGAGTGCGTGGATCTCTTTCGCGCCGGCACCGGGACACTGGGGGACGGGGCCGACGGCGGCGACGCGCAAGTGGACGCCCTGGTCTTCTCCGCCTGGGACGACGGCGCCACCCGCCATCCGTTGTACTGGACCGGCCGCTACAGCGGGGATTCATTCACACCACGCCAATTGCACAGACTGGACTACGGCGGCCGCTACTTCTACGCGCCCCAGTCGTTCGCTGACGAATCCGGCAGGCGGGTGATGTTCGGCTGGCTCCAGGAGGGCCGCACGGACGAGGCCATGGTGGAGGCAGGCTGGTCCGGGGTGATGAGCCTGCCGCGCATTGCCACCCTGGACCCGGCTGGGGAGCTGGTGTTTGCCCCGGTACCTGAAATCGAATCCCTGCGCTACGGCCACGTCCGGCTGGGCCCGGAGGCTCTCAGCGGCTTCGAGGTGCTGGACGGCGTCGACGGAAACCAGCTGGATCTTGAACTGGATCTGGAACTCGAACCTGGAAGTATCTTCAGGCTCGGCGTCCTGGGCACGGCCTCGGGAACCGGGGACATGGCAGAGGAAACCGTCATTGAGGTGGGGTGCCAGGCAGGCGAGGGTTCTGACGGGTCATATATCCGGCTGGACCGCACGCGAAGCAGCCTGGACACGTCGGTGGACGTTGAGGAACTCTCCGGCCCGGTTGCCCTCCCCGACGGGGGACTGCGGCTTCGCGTCATCGTGGACCACTCGGCGCTGGAGGTCTTTGCCAACGGTAAACCCCTGACAGCGCGGGCCTACCCCACCCTCGGCGGCGGGAGCGTGCGGCTGTCCGCTGCCGGGCCGGTGCGGCTGCGGCAACTCGACGCCTGGCGGATGGAAGACGTTTTCGACGGGCCTCGCCCGCTCTTTCCCTGAAATTTCCGCGGATACTCCCTGCCTGCCGCTCAGACCTTCTTCGTGGTGAAGCCCATGAGCGGCAGGGAGGGGTGCACACCGCTGCCCACATTTCCCTGGATCAAAGGTGATCTGAATGCCGAAAAGACTTGTCGCAGGAATCGCCGCAGCCGCCCTTGGGCTCGGCACGCTCACCGCGGGGGCCGTGCTGGCTCCGGCAATCCTCGCCGGCCCTGCACAGGCTTCGGGCCAGGCGCCCGTAACAGCCAACAGCACCAGCAGTCCCATTCCCGACGCCGTTGCCCTGCCGGACAGCGGCACCTGGACCCGGACCGCGGACGCCGGGTACACCGCCGTCGTCCCGGCCGGACAGAACGGCACGGCCATCAGTGAACAACGGATCAGCGGCACCGCCCGGTACACCGCCGGGGTGTCCGTCGATCCCGGGACGCCCTACGGTGTGGGGACGCTGCTCTTCAGGGCCGCCGCAGACGGCAGCGGCGGGTATGCGGTGGCCATCGATCCCAACCTGGACAGGGTCAGGCTGTTCGACCTCGCCACCGGGGAAGACGTGGTTCCGTCAGCCGCAGTGCCGCTGGACACCGGCCGCACCTACTCCGTGGACGTTCATGTGGACGGCCCGCGCATCTACGTTGCGGTGGACGGCGTGGAACGCCTGGATGCCCTGGACCAGCGGTATCAAAGCGGGCATCTGGGCCTGCTTGCCTACAACGGCAAGGTCCAGTTCGGGCAGCCCTCAGCCCGCTCTGTGGAGGCGAACGTCACCGGCTGGACCAGCTCCGGCGCCGGCTGGCAGGCGTCCGCCACCGGCTTGCGTGGCTCGGCAGGGGCCGGCGCCAACCTCCGGACCGTTGCCACCGGACAGACCCCGCAGGTCACCGATTTCACCGCGGACATCCAGATCCGTTCCGCGCACGCCGTTGGAGCGTTGCTCTTCCGCAGCAACAGCGCCGGCAGCGCAGGTTACGCCGCCGAGGTGGACCCGAACGCCGGCCGGCTGCGGCTCTACCGGATCGGCGACAACGCGACTCTGGGCACCTACAACACACCCATCACGGTGAACGAGGTTTATCGGCTCCGGGTGACGGCCGACGGCGGCAAGCTTGCCGTCCACTGGCAGACCGGCTTCCTTGACCCGAACGGCTACACCCCGGTCATTACCGCCCAGGACGCCTCCCATGGTTCCGGCCACGTCGGACTTCTGTCCTTCAATGGGGAATCGGTCTTCCAGGGGATGACGCTCAAGGGCCTGGAAAGTTCCCTCCAGGGCTGGCGGACCGCAGCCGGCAGTTGGGAACCTGACACCAGGGGCATGCGCGGCGCGGTGGACGGCTTGCCGGCGGGTGGGGAAGCCGCGCGCTTTATCCCGGCGGTGGCATCCGACGTCGTGGTGTCCCTTGACCTGGACGTTGCGGCCCCGGCCACGGCCGCTGTGGTGGTCCGCGGCAATGCTGACGGCAGCGGCGGCACAGAACTGAGGATCGACCCCAGCGCCGGGACCGTTCTCCTGAACGACCGGGCGAGCGGAACTGTCCTTGCCTCCGGCGCAATGCCACCGCACAGCTTTGCCGCCGGCCAGCTGAACCGGGTCCAGCTAACCGTTCAAGGGACACAGGCCACTGCCCTGGTCAACGGCATTCAAGCGCTTAGCGGGACGGCCGGGACTGCTGCAGGCAAGGGCTTCGGGCTGCGCGTTGGCGGCGGCGGAGCCTACTTCCAGAACGTCCGGGCGGACGATGTGGCGGCGTACATGAACGGCCTGTACCAGCCCGGCTACCACTACAGCCAGAACTCGGGCAACAGCTCAGACCCCAACGGGCTGGTGTACTTCGACGGCGAATATCATCTGTTCCACCAGGACCGGGGCCGCTGGGCCCACGCCGTGAGTACCGACCTGCTGCACTGGAAGCAGCTGCCCATCGCCCTGCCGCACCTGGCAGCCGGCGAATCGTGGTCCGGGTCCGCCGTGGTGGACGCCACGGACGCCACCGGACTCTTCGGCGGCGGGCAGGGCCTGGTGGCTTTCTACACCAGCTTTAATCACGATGCACCCAACGGGAACCAGTCGGTGCGCGCCGCCTACAGCGCCGACCATGGCCGTACCTGGCAGGTGGCCCAGGTCCCACCCGTAGTGCAAAATCCCGGAGGGTCCGACGGCGGCTGGGACTTCCGGGATCCGAAGGTCACCTGGGACAGCGCCACCGGTAAATGGATCATGGTGGTGGCCGCCGGGGACCACCTGCGGTTCTACACCTCCACAAACCTGCTGCACTGGACCTTTGCCAGCACCTTCGGTTACGGCAATTGGCTGCGCGGCGGAGTGCTGGAATGTCCGGACTTTTTTGAACTTCCCGTCGAAGGCCAGCCCGGGGTGAAGCGCTGGGTGCTCTGGTGGAGCACCGGAGCAGTGCGGTCGACGAACGGCTCCGCCGCCCAATATGTCACCGGCACCTGGAACGGTACCGCATTCACATCTGATACCGGTCCTGACCAGGTGCTGCAGGCGGATGCCGGCCGGGACTACTACGCCGCGATGAGCTTCTTCGGCGCTCCGGACGGCCGGCGCATCATGCTCGGATGGATGAGCAACTGGGACTATGCCTTCAGCCCTCCCACGGGCCGCTGGAACGGCCAGCTGAGCGTTCCGCGTGAGATCAGCCTGAAGGACGTTCCGGGCGCCGGGCTCCGGCTGGCCCAGGAACCCGTTCCGGAGCTTGCCGGCCTGCGGAGCTCCTCATGGCAGGCCTCGGATGTCCTGGTGACGCCGACGTCGGCCAATCCCCTGACTGGAGCCTCCGGGCGGTCTTTCGAACTGGAGGCCGAGGTGGCCGTTCCATCATCCGGGGGTGCATCGGCCTTTTCCTTCGGACTTCGGAAGGGGATTGCGGGGGGTGTGGTCCAGGAAACCCTGCTCCGCTATGACACCGGCGCGGGAACGCTCACGCTGGACCGCGGCCGGTCCGGCCGGGAGGATTTCACCAGGTATTTTGCCGCTGATCCGGCGGACAACGCCGGCACACGGTGGAGTTCCTCCACTGTTGCGGCGGCAGGCGGCGGCACGGAACGCCGGGTCAGCGTGCGGGTACTGGTGGATTCCTCATCCGTGGAAGTCTTCGGCGGAGACGGAACGGCGGCCATAACATCGCTCATCTTCCCCGGCCCGGACTCCACCGGACTGTCCCTGAACGCTTACGGCGGGAACGTCAGGCTGGTATCCGCCACCGTTCATCAGCTGGCTGACACCGCCCGGCTGACCAGCGCGCCGCCGTCGGCCGTTCTGCCGCCGGCAACGGGCGCAGCACGGCATAACATGGGCGCCTACACAGTGGTGCCCGGTGGCCGGTGGGAAAGCACTGGAGCGGGGCTGGCGGGAACATTCGACAAGGACTCAACGGCATTGAGCGCGGGAACCTACGCCAATGTCAAGGTGGAGGCCACCGTGCGCTTCGGCGGGGAAGCCTATGCCGGGGCCATGCTCAACAGCGATCTGGCGCCCGAGCGCGGGGACGGCGGTGCCGGATCCGTGCTGCTGCGGGCGTCGGATGACGGGTCTACCGCCTACTACGTCAATCTGGATCCAAACCTGCGGTTGGTGCGGATTTTCAAGCTTGAGAACGGCTCCTTCAATCCCGCTACCAGCATCCTGGCCAGCGTCCCGGTGCTGCTCACCCACGGCGTGAGCTACCGGCTCGAGGCCCAGGCCGACGGCGGCAGGCTTACGGTGAACCTGGACGGCGCCCGGCTGATCGACGTGGTGGATTCCAGCCTGGCATCGGGCAGGGTGGGACTGAATGTCTTCGACGGACGGGCGGCCTACCAGGACGTGAGCATCACGGCCCTGTCCTGACCGGAAGGGGTAGCGGCCAGGCCCCGCGCCCCTGTCTACTGGCTTATAACAGTAAGGCGGTACACACGCGCTTCAACAACCTGGCCGCGTCAACCACGGGAGTTCCTGCACATGGGTCCATCATCTCCCTTCAACGTTGATCGGCGCATGCAACGCCGGCGGCCTCCGCCGTTCTGGACCCTGTTACTCCTTTTCGGAGGTAACGGGTTGCAGGCTGGGTGCTACACCTTGCTGGTAGCGGACCTCGCCCAAGCGCTGCGGCTGTCTCCCGGGCCCCTGGGGCTCGCGCTGGCGGCCTTGTCTGCTGGTGGCATGATCGGCGTGCTGGTCCTCGGCCGTCTCATGGACACCTGGGGCCGGCGCAAGGTCCTGGTGCTGGGATGCGCAGGCGGCGGAATGTTCTTCATTGCCCTGGGCCAGGTGAACACCCTGCCGATGCTGATGGTTCTGATGTCGCTGGGAGGGGCCCTGTTGTCAGGGTTCGACTTGTCGCCCACCACCCTCGGTGGCGACTACGAGCGTGAACATGGAACAGCAGCGATGAACCCATTCTTTGCTGCCCAGGATCTCGGTGGTGCAATAGGAGCCGCGGTCTGCGGCCTGTCCCTTGGCCTGGGAGTCAGCTACTCCGTCCTCTATGCTGCGCTGGGATCACTTCTCGTCATTCTTGGACTGGCGTCGTTCTTCCTGCCACTGCCCAATCCGCCAACGGCGCTTGCCACGGCAGCTTCCCACGCTGTGGCCGCGGCACCCATGGAGCCAGGACGGCGGACCCGTGTGGAGTCCGCCAATGTCTTAGTGAATCGCGGAGTGCTTTCGGCTCTGGCGTTCGTCGCACTTATCTCTGTCATCGACGCCGCCATGGAGGGCTTTTCAAGTCTGTACTTGCGGGACACCCTCGGGGCAGGACCCGCTTTGGCAGGGCTGGCCATCGCGGCCTCCCTGGTTGCCAGCGGTGCCGGACGCCTGGGCGGGCACAAACTACTGCAGCGCCTGAGTGAACGAAAGGTAATGCTGATTGCTGCGGGAGCCACAGCACTGTCAATCGCCGTGATGATCAGCAGCAGTTTCGCCGTTGTGGCTGGAATCGGTCTGCTGCTTCTGCGTTTTAGCCAAGGACCAATTGTGCCAGTCGCTCATTCATTAGCTGCCCGTTCCACACATCACCGGGCCGGTCAGGCCTCCTCGCTTGTGTGGGTGGCGCTCTACGCAGCCTTCCTCAGCGGCCCGCTCCTCGTTGGGGTTATTGCCGAAGCCGGAGGCCTCCGGCTCGCGCTCGGGTGCTTCATCAGCGCGGCCGTCCTTATCGGGATACTGGCAACAACCCTGGCTAAACCCGTCCTGCGCGACGGGCCCACAAAGTAGTTCCTTGTCAGGTGAGGACACTGTCAGTCAGAACAGTCAGTGCAGATCTGACTGTTCTGCGCCAAATAAGGAACCCGGTCCGGGCTAGCGGATTTCTGTCCCTGGGTTCTGGAGGTCATACAGCTCGCGTGACGCGCCTATTGCTTCTTTGTTGTCCAAGGACCAGTCGGCGAGCTGTTTGACCAGCTGAACGAGGCCGCGTCCGCGTTCGGTGAGCTCGTAGGTGACTTGGGCAGGGACGGTTGGGTAGACCGTTCGGGTGACCAGGCCATCACGTTCCAGACGCCTGACCGTGAGCGTCAGCATGCGCTGTGAGATCCCATGGATCGTTCGCTGCAGTTCCCGGAAGCGCCTGGTGCCGGACGCCAGTTCCACGATGACCAGCACGGACCATTTGTCACCGATCCGGTCCAGGACGTCACGGATGCCGCAGTCCGGATGGTTTTCGCCTCCGCATGGTGCCGGCACTGCGGTTACTTCAGTGTGACTGCCTAACACCAAAGTGCCTCCTTGTGGGTCATCGGCCGCTTGCCGAAGGATGAGTCTGGATATCGAAAAGTACCAGTGAAATGAGCATGCCCATGATTCTTGTTACCGGGGCTTCCGGCAGCCTCGCCTCTGCCATCCTCCGTCACCTTTCCAAGGCAGGCGTTTCTGCATCCGGGGCCACCCGCAATCCGGCTCAGCGTCCACACCTTAGGGTGGTCGACTTCGACTCACCCGAAAAACTTTCCTTCACTGGCGTGGACACTCTCGTCCTGGTTTCTGCCGGAGCGGAAGAAGACGACGTGGTCATCGGCCGCCACGGGAATGCCATCACAGCGGCAGAGCGTGACGGGGTGAAGCACATCGTGTACACGAGCCTCGCCGCCGCCGGCGACCATCTGGGATTCGCCCTGGCCCACCGCTGGACGGAACGGCGCCTGCAGAACGGAACCGTTCGGTGGACGATTTTGCGGAACGGCTTGTACGCAGAGCTGGTCGGCCAGCTCCTGGCTCCGCGGGAGGGAGTCATCTCGGCTCCGTTTGGCCAAGGCGGCGTCGCCGCGGTGGCCCGTAACGATCTCGCAGAAGCTGCGGCTAAAATTGCCGCTAACCCGGAAAAGCATCACGACAGGATCTACGACCTTGTCGGAAATGAAGTCATCACCGCGCAGAAAGTCGCTGACAGGCTGGGTGCAGCCTACCGGCCGGGCACACTTGGCGAACTGAGGAAGGCCTTGGATTCTTCATCCCTTCTGCCATTCCAGCTTCCGATGCTGCTGTCCATCCATTCAGCTGCATCCCATGGATTCCTTGAAGAGACCGGCACTGACATCTCCGACATCCTTGGACGGGAGCTGGCGAATCCCCTGGATGTTGCCTCAGCCGCGGCCGGCTGAGGATTTATCGAGGGCAGGCAATAGCTTGGTGGTAATCAAGGTGCTCAGCAGCGTTCTGTTGTCAGAAGAAGCTGTCCAAGGGATATGAGTTCGCTGCGGAGAGCTTCATCGTCTATATCGGTCAGGGCGGGATCAATGCCGACGCTGGCAATTCCTCCGCCAAACAGGGAAACAGCCACCCTGCGGCGGGCGTCTGGTTCCGGCCCCAAGAGCATCCTGCCTAACTGCAAAATGAGTTCGGCTGCCTCGCTGTGTGTCTCGAGGAAGCGGCGGACTTCCGGATCATGGCTGAGTGCCGCCACCACTTCCCGTTGAGCGATCACGAGGCCGGAGATTCCCACGATGGCCGCCTCCTCAGGTGACTGCGAAGCTTCGGCGTCGGCGATGATGCGGCGCATCTGTTCGAAGGCGGGCGCGAGGACCGCTTCGATGATGCCGTCCTTGGTCCTGAACTGGTAATAGACGGCGGCTTTCCCAATTCCCAGGCGATCGGCAATCATCTGCAGGGAGGTCCCGCTGACGCCCCGCTCGGAGAAAAGTTCGAGGGCTGCCGCCACCACTCGGTCGCGTCCCTGGCCTCGCGGTGCTTTTGGTTTCCCCACAGTCCCCCCCTGATCGTGGCAGGCACGATTCGCCTGCACCGCTCCGTGTCCGAAGCGGCTGTAACCCATTCTACTCACAAGTTAGCCGAACGGCTTGTAAATATTGAGCCGATTGGCTAACTTGATAGTTAGCCAATCGGCTTGGATGTCAAGAATCCTGCATCCACCACAATCCCTTTCAGGAGGCCCTGTTATGGCCGCTTTTCTATACCGTTTTGGGCGCCGTATGTTCCGGCGCCGGCGTCTGGTCCTCATCCTGTGGGCCATCGTTCTTGCCGGGCTGGGGGTCGGCGCCACAACGTTGTCCGGCCCTGTATCCAATTCGGTATCGATTCCGGGTACGGAATCGCAGCGGGCGCTGGACTTGCTTACGTCGCGGACGGGGGCCAACGCAGATTCGGCTACAGCGAGGGTGGTATTTGTCGCCGCTGATGGCCAGACCCTGGCAACACCGTCAGCGCAGGAGGCAATCCAGACTGCGGTGAAGAACATCTCAGAGCTTCCACATGTCAGGGCCGTGGGAGATCCTTTCGTTTCACGCGCGGTTTCACCTGATGAGCGCACTGCATTCGCCACGGTCAGCTATGCGGTGAAGGCCTCCGACCTGGGAACGGCAGAGCGTGAAGCGCTGTTCGAAGCAGGTCGCAGCGCCCAGTCAGCGGGCCTGACTGTTGAGTTCGGTGGCGATGCTGTCACGGCATCCCCGGAGCAGAGCGCCACTGAGGGAATTGGCGTGATCGTGGCAGCCCTGGTTCTCCTGATCACCTTTGGAGCGCTCGTTGCGGCCGGACTGCCGCTGCTGACTGCGATTATCAGCGTTGGTGCCGGGATGCTCGGCATCCAGATCGCCAGCGGCTTCTTCGAGCTCGGTTCCAATACCGCGTCCCTGGCCCTCATGCTCGGCCTGGCGGTGGGAATTGATTACGCCCTGTTCATCGTCTCGCGGTACCGGCATGAGCTGATCGAAGGTCATTCCCCGGAAGAGGCGGCGGGCCGGGCGGTTGGTACGGCCGGATCGGCGGTTGTGTTCGCAGGGCTGACCGTCATTATCGCCCTCGCGGCGCTGTCTGTGGTGGGCATCCCGTTCCTGATGCAGATGGGCCTGGCCGCCGCTGTTACTGTCCTGGGCGCAGTTGTTATTGCCGTCACCCTGCTTCCGGCCCTGCTTGGCTTCGCCGGAGAAAGTGTCCTTGGTCGGAAGGGCCGCGCGGCCCGGGCAACCGGAGGAACCGAAATGCCGGAGAGCCTGCGGCTCCGGGCGCCCTTGGGGGAGCGGTGGGCCCGCGGCGTGCTCCGCCACCGCGTCCTTGCGGTGCTGGGTGTCATCATCACGCTCGGCGTCGTGGCAATACCTGCACTGGACATGCGCCTTGGGCTGCCTTCCGACGCGACAGCCTCTGCCCGGACCACAGAGCACAAGGCCTACCAGGCACTGGCTGACGGTTTCGGGGCCGGCTTCAACGGCCCTCTGGTGATCGTTGCCGACCTCGCCAATGCCGGGGCGCCCCAGCAGGCGGCACAGACCATCGGCGCGGACCTGGCCAAGATCGCCGGTGTCGCCGTCGTAACGCCGGCTGAGTTCGGACAGGGCGGCGACATCGCAGTGATCACCGTTATTCCGAAGAGCGGGCCAACCAGCGTCCAGACGGAGGACCTTGTCCATGAGATCCGTGCAAATGCCGACGACTGGAGGTCCCAGACCGGCGCGCAGGTCTACGTGACCGGAACCACCGCTGCAGGCATCGACGTCTCGCAGAAACTCTCCGATGCCCTCGTTCCTTATCTTGTTGTCATTGTCGGGCTCGCATTCATTTTGCTGATGCTCGTCTTCCGCAGCATTCTCATCCCGCTCAAGGCCGTCGGCGGCTTCCTTCTCAGCGTTATGGCAGCTTTCGGCGCCGTGGTGGCGGTATTCCAGAATGGGTTCGCCGCGGATCTCCTCGGCATCGACAACCCCGGACCCATCATCAGCTTCCTACCCATTCTCCTGGTGGGCATCCTGTTCGGCCTCGCAATGGACTATGAAGTATTTCTCGTGACCCGGATGCGCGAGGAGCGCGTCCACGGCGCCACCGCCGACGAATCGATCGCTCTCGGATTCCGACACGGGGCGCGCGTAGTCACGGCCGCCGCCCTGATCATGGTTGGCGTGTTCGCCGGGTTCATCACGGCTACCGAGCCCGTGGTCAAGTCCATCGGCTTCGCCCTTGCCATCGGGGTATTCGCCGACGCGTTCCTGGTACGGATGACCCTCGTTCCTGCCCTGATGTCCCTGCTCGGCAATAGGGCGTACTGGCTGCCCCGGTGGTTTGAGCGTGTCCTGCCCGACCTTGATGTGGAAGGCAGCAACCTCACCAAATCCCTTGACACGGCGCCCGCGACATCAGCACCTGCCAGCCAAAACGACGGGAACGACCGGAAGCCCGCGGCATTGCGGCACTGATCCAAGACCGGCTTGCTCGACGGCTGTGGCAGTGAACGCCCTGTAGTGAGCACTGTGCTCGCAACTGCCCCTGCTCGTCCCAGCTGCGCGACAGGCCGCCACAAGGTCTCCCTGCCGAAGATACTAGAGGCCGTCTCGTTGGCACCAGCCGTCACCGATGGCTGGTGCCTCCGGAACTCACTGGGGGCCAGGTTCAGCGCTTACCGGTGGGAATCCGCCAGTCGGATAGACCGTGATTCCGGTGATTTGGGCCGGTACCTCGGGACCAACCAGGACAAAGTTCTTGACCTCCAGGGGCGAGGCATCATCGAGGTAGGCATCCGAGAGCTCAATGAACTTGTTAAACACTTCGGACGGCGTATCCGGGGGGAGCCTGCGGCGCAGATCATCGACGTAGGGGCTGGCTCCTGCATACTTCAATTCCCTGCCTTCAGGAGTGTAAATTCTCAGCGAATACATGTTGATGGCCTTGGTTCCTTTCCGGTTATCAACTGCTGCCGAGATGTAGGTGACGGGTGGGGCGCCCACCATCGTCCGGAGCTCCTCAATGTCGGAGGCGGCCGGGCCAGGTACGTGCAGTGTGCCGGTGCCGCCGCCGTCGGCCGTGAAGGTGTAGGTGCCAGGGCCAGTGATCGATCGAGGTTCTGAAGAAGCCGTCGCTGCCGTGGGAACTGGTGATGACTGTTGAGTGGGGTCCACAATCGATTCGCCGTCGCAGCCTGTGAGTGCGATCAGCAGCGCGGAGCCAGCCAAAGCAAGACGAGCTTTCACTGATCTGCCTTTCAGGTGCGCCAAAGGCGCGCACCGCCAGGAGGTGGCCAAATCTTCAATACAAAAAAGTCTAGAACAGGACTGTTTTAGAAACACACGTCCCTCCATTCCCATATCCAAAGGGCATAGAGGACGTGAATCTGCTCACTAACCCGGATTTTCCAGGCAACATTTGACGTTCGCCAATCCGCTATGGCACGCGCGCGCGATTGCGGTATGTAAGCGCTTGCATTTGTTCACGCTCACATGAATTTTGGCCGTCCGAAACCGGGTTTTGAAAGGCCCGCGGAGGCTGCATAACGTGGAGGCAGGCCAGGAAGTCAGCATCATCCTGAGCCATCATCCGGGGCCCTACCCAAGCCCCGTACCCCTCGACACAATGGCGTCCTCGATGACGCCTGCCGTGTTGTCGGGTCCGCCGGAGTTTCAAGGACCAGGGCACCTGCCCGTCTTCCACGAACAGTTTCAACTCCGCGAGAAGAGCAAACATGCACAAGCACCCCAATTCACCCCGGATGCTGCGGTGGCGTTCTGCCGCCGCAGCACTGGCGGCAGCCGTAGCCGCATCGGCTTTCCTGGCCGTTCCGTCGGCGCAGGCCAACGAACCGTCCGATCCGCCGGCCGCACAGCAGATGCCGGCCCCCACCCCCGGCTTCCCGCTCCCTACGACGCACACGCAGCAGGCCCATGACCCGGCGTCGGACTTCACCGCAAAGTGGACCCGCGCCGACGCCAAGCAGATCATGGCCCAAAGCGATTCCACTGTGACTCCCGGCGAGAACTCCATGAGCCCGGACGTCACCATGCCGGAAATCCCCGAGGATTTCCCCACCATGAATGAGGATGTCTGGGTCTGGGACACCTGGTCCCTGACGGACGAGCACGCCAACCAGATCAGCTACAAGGGCTGGGACGTCATCTTCGCGCTCGTGGCGGACCGGCACGCCGGCTACGGCTTTGACCAGCGCCACTGGAACGCCCGGATCGGCTACTTCTTCCGCAAGACCAATGCGGACCCCGCCACTGACAAGTGGAACTACGGCGGCCACATGTTCGCCGACGGTGCCTCCATCGGAAACACCGAATGGTCAGGGTCCACCCGGCTGATGCAGGGTGACCAGGTCAACGTCTTCTACACCGCCACCACCTTCTACGATGTGGCCGAGCGCAACGCAGGCGGCGGCGGAATCGCCCCGGATGCGGCCATCGCCAAGGCGCTGGGCAGCATTCACGCCGACAAGAACGGCGTCACCTTCGACGGCTTCGAGCACACCAAGCTGCTGGAACCCGAGGGCAAGATGTACCAGACAAAGGAACAGAATCCGGGCTTTGCCTTCCGTGATCCCTACACGTTCGCGGACCCGGCGCACCCCGGCAAGACCTTTATGGTCTTCGAAGGAAACACCGGCGGCACCCGCGGCGAGTACCGCTGCGAGCAGGAGGACCTGGGTTACCAGCCGGGCGATCCGAACGCTGAAAGCCTGGAGCAGGTCAACAACACCGGCGCCTGGTTCCAGACTGCCAACGTGGGCCTCGCTGTGGCTGAGAACAAGGACCTGACCAAGTGGTCCTTCCTGCCTCCCATCCTGTCGGCCAACTGCGTCAATGACCAGACCGAGCGGCCCCAGATCTTCATCCAGAACGAAGATGGCAAGAACAAGTACTACCTCTTCACCATCAGCCACCAGTTCACCTATGCTGCCGGAATGCGCGGCCCCGACGGCGTCTACGGCTTTGTGGGCGACGGCATCCGCTCCGACTACCAGCCGATGAACAACAGCGGCCTTGCCCTGGGCTCCCCGACGGACCTGAACCTGCCGTCCGAATCACCGGAAAAGCCGACCGCCAACCAGAACGGCCGCCAGTTCCAGGCCTACTCGCACTACGTGCAGCCCGGCGGCCTGGTGCAGTCCTTCATCGACAACGTGAACGGCGTCCGCGGCGGATCCCTGTCACCCACCGTGAAGATCAACTTCCGCGACGGAATCTCGCAGGTTGACCGCACGTTCGGCCAGAACGGCCTCGGCCCGTTCGGCTACCTGCCCACCAATGTCAACGTAGGCGGTGCCGGCCACTACAAGTGACCGGAGCTTGGCGGCCAGCGCCCTGACGGGGCGCATGGGGTAATGCCTTGAGTAAATGGGGACGTCCGCGACTTTGCGCGGGCGTCCCCATGTTCGTCTTCACCTGTGACAGGTCTTGCAGTGGATTCCCCCACGTTGTCACACGCAGGGGATAGGGTTGGGATCAACAGAAGGGGGAGTGCCTGATGGAATACCAGAACCCACAACCCGATGCGGGTGTCCGTAACCACGTCGCCGCAAGTCCGACGCAGGCGCCGGTTCCGGGCCACGGCCGCACCGTCATCTCTGAAACTGCCGTTGCCAAGGTCGCCGGCATTGCCGCCCGCGCCGTACCCGGCGTCTACTCGTTGGGTTCCGGGTCCTCCCGTGCGCTCGGCGCCATCCGGGACGCCGTTGGCAGCTCGGACCATGCTGCAGGCGTGCACGCAGAGGTGGGCGAGACCCAGGTGGCAGTGGACATCAACCTGGTTGCCACCTATGGCACGCCCCTGCATTCGCTGGCAGATCAAGTCAGGTCTGCCGTTTACCGGGCCGTCGAAGAGCTGGTGGGACTTCAGGTCATTGAGGTAAATGTTGAAATCACGGACGTGTATGTGGCGCCGCCGGTGAAATCCCCGGCTGGGACCGGAACGGCCGGGGCAGTGGGCACCACCGAAAGAGAGGCACTCCTGTGAACCTGACCGTCGTGGGAATCGCCATTGGCGCCTTCGTAGCCTTTATGTCTTTTGCTTTCGGACTGTGGGGCTTTCTGGTTTCGCTGCTCTTTATGGCTATTGGTGCCCTGCTGGGCCGCGCCGCCGAAGGGAAACTGGATCTTCGCGGCGTCCTGGATGCCATCACCGGCCGGCGCTCCTCGTCATGAGCTCGCCGGCACCGGCCTTACCCGGGCAGGTATTGAACGGCCATAACCGCATCAGCACTCAAGCCCTGACCAGCCTTGCCAAGGCAGCGGCCGCCGATGCGCTGGGCGTGGACGCCGAGGATATCCGGGCAGACTGGTCCGACGACGACGGCCTGCTTGCGCTGTCTCTCGTCGCACCTATCAAGATCCCGCCGCTCAAGGCAGTGGCACGGGACCCCGGCCGTGTGGCCGCCTTCGGAGGAACCATCAGGGACCGGGCAGTCACGGCCAAGGCTCAGATCCTGGCGACTGTCGCCGCCCTCAGTGGTGCCAGCCTGAGCAGGGTGGACATTCGGATCAGCGGTGCCCGGATCAGTGAAGGAGGCCGCGTCCAGTGAGGCAGGGGCAGGATGACCTGGTGTCAGTGAATTTGAGGCCACGTCGGCAGGACCGGGAGAACCCGGGCGCCGACCAACCGGGGCCGGACATGCGACGTATCCTGCACCGCGAGACCCATTCATCCCGTGCGGCAGTTGCCACGCTGGCTGCCGTCTTGGTGATGGTGCTGGCCGCCTACGGCCTTCTCGAAGCTGCGGTGCACGCCATTGGGCAGCCGGCGTGGCTGATCGAACCCCAGTTGGCTGCGGAGCGCATCGTGGCGCTGCCGGCCGGACTGCCGCCCTTGCTGCTCGGCGTCCTGGGAGCTGTCCTGGCGATGGTGGGGCTGTTCTTCTTCCTCAACGCTGTTCTTCCCGGCAGGCGTGCCAGGCATGTGCTGAACGGCACCGGCCCGGATCCGGAAAACGCACCGGCAGTGGTGGTGGATGACGAGGTCATTGCTTCGGCGCTGGCCCGCAGCGCCAGGCTCGCTGCGAACGTTACGCCGGAGCAGGTCATGGTGGTGGTCTCCCGGCGCCAGGTCATCGTGAATGTCCGCCCCACGTCAGGGGTGCCGGTGGATGGAACCGCTGTCCTTGCCGCAGTTCAGGAAGAACTTGGCCAAATGGCCCTGGTTCCGTCGCCTGAGGTGCAGGTCAATGTCGCCACATCGGGGGTGATTGGCGCATGAACAGTACACCCGCGCTGCTCAACCGGATCCTGATAGGCATCCTGGGTGTTAAGTTGCTGGCTGTTGGCCTGCTGCTGATTCTGCTGGCTACGGTGCCGGCCGTCGCAACGTGGTGGCATTCGTGGTCCGGCTCAGCCTGGAACGGAATCAGGCAGGCATTCGATAGCACCCGGTTCCCTGGCAGGCCCGAAAGCTGGTTATGGATCCTGGTCGCGTTTGCCCTGTTGGTGCTGATTGGGCTCATGGTTGCCTGGATTGCCCAGCAGGGAAAGGGCCGGAGCAACCTGCTGGTCTCCGAATACGACCCCGGTACGGTGCCCGGTGACGTGCGGATTGGTGGAGGTGTGGCCGAGCAGGCCCTGAAACAGGCCCTCGCCGGGCGCGCAGACCTCGCCGGTGCCACAGTCACAACCTACGACGTCCAGGGCAGGCCTGCCCTGAAGGTCAGGCTGCAGCCACGTCAAGGAGTAGCGCCCCACCTCCTGGCAGCCGAAGTGGTTGCCCTCGTGGATGCCCTGGACGCCGTGGTGGGCAAACGAACCCCCGTTCTGATCCACATTGGTGCTGGCGCCCGGACCCGCTTCAGCCGGGCTGAGCGGGTCCGCTGACCTCCGCTGCACCTCGCTTGCCCGCATTACCGGCCTTGCAGGCTTTGTCATGTCAACAAAAAGGGACGCCGCGCTCCGGATGGAGCGCGGCGTCCCTTTTAAAACCTCAGTCCACCAGCAGGTATACCGTGCAGTCTGGCTGCACCTTGGTGAGGCCTGCGGCAACCTGCGAAGCCGGGCCGCTGGACAGTGCGGGTGAGTAGCCGGCGGGAACAGGGACCGGCCCTTCACCCAGGTTGCAAACCACGAGGAGGTCGCCGTTATGGAACGCCAACACGCCCTCCGCTGGCCGGTGGATGTCCGCCCAGCGGAAACTTCCGGCCCCCAGGCGACGGTCGGCGCGCAGTGCCAGCGCTGAACGGTAGAGCTCCAGGGTAGACCCGGGCACTCCGTCCTGCCTGTCGGCGGCCAGCTCACCGAAAGAGTCAGGCTGCGGGAGCCATGGGGCCGCCGGGCGGTCCGGACCGCTGCCGCTGGGGGCGGCGCCGCCGTCGTCTGGAGTGCCGGCGTCGTGCCTTACAGCGCCGGTGAACGCCTCGGAGAAGCCGTGACCGGGCTCGTTCGCTTTCCACGGAAGCGGGACCCGGCAGCCGTCCCTGCCGGTTTCCACGCCTCTTGTACGGAAGAAGGTGGGATCCTGGCGGGCCTCGTCCGGAAGGGTGGAGTGCTCGGGAAGGCCAAGTTCCTCGCCCTGATAGATGTAGGCGGAGCCGGGCAGGGCGAACATCACCAAAGTGGCGGCGCGGGCGCGTGCCAGGCCAAGGGCAGCGTCCGGCTGCTCGTCCCCGGCCGCAATGCCGTTAGGGAAAATGGTGGGGTCCTTCAGGCCGAAGCGGGTGGCATGACGGACGGTGTCGTGGTTGCTCAGGACCCAGGTTGAGGGTGCCTCCACGGAAGCGGCCGCCTTCAGCGACGCGTCGATGGCATTGGCCATGCGCTGGGCATTCCAGCCGGCCAGGAGGAAATCGAAGTTGAACGCCTGCTGCATTTCGTCCTTGCGGATGTAGCGGGCCAGTCGTTCCGCCGGCTCCACCCAGGCTTCGGCCACGAGCATCCGGTCTCCGCTGTAGGTTGCGAGCAGCCGGTTCCAGTCACGGTAGATGTCGTGGACCCCGTCCTGGTCAAAGAACGGCGACGGCGGGTAGAGCGGCGATCTCGCCCGGTGTGGTTCCTCGGCGTCGGTGTGGGCCCCGGGCGCATCACCTGTTGTGGTGCGGGGTTCCGGGACAGCCGGGGAGGTACCCTCCACCATGGCCGCCACCCCATCCCAGTCCGGAAGGCCCTCCGCCTTAACCATTCCGTGCGCCACGTCCACCCGGAAACCGTCCACGCCGCGGTCAAGCCAGAAACGCATGACCGAGCGCATCTCCTCCCGGACCTCGGGATTGTTCCAGTTCAGGTCCGGCTGTTTGGTGTCAAACAGGTGGAGGTACCACTCTCCCGGGCTGCCGTCGGCCTCGGTGACCCGGCTCCAGGCAGGGCCGCCAAAGATGGACCTCCAGTTGTTTGGTGCGGCGTTTCCATCGCCGGACCCGGGAACCCTGTCCCGCCCCGGGCGGAAGATGTACCGGTCCCGCTCCCTCGACCCAGGGCCGGCGGCGAGGGCCTCCTGGAACCACACGTGTTCGTCCGAGGTGTGGTTCGGAACCAGGTCCACAATGACTTTCAGTCCCAGGCTGTGAGCCTTCTGCAACATGGTGTCAAAGTCAGCAAGAGTCCCGAATAAGGGATCCACCTCGCGGTAGTCCGCCACGTCATAACCGGCATCAGCCTGTGGGGATTTATAGAACGGTGATAGCCAGATGGCGTTGACGCCCAGGCGCTGAAGATAGGACAAATGCGCCGTAACTCCGGGCAGATCGCCCATCCCGTCACCGTTGGAGTCAGCGAAGGAACGCGGGTAGATCTGGTAGACGACAGCACTCGCCCACCACGATCCTAACGTGGAATCCGGGGCGGGAACGTCTGTGTGGACCATTTGGTTCCTCTCATGTAACTATTTGATGTAAACGCTTGCATTTCTCACGGCAACGTTACTAGTGTGATGGTCACCACATCAAGCGCACTGTCGACATACTTGTCACTCAGCGAGGAGCCTCAAGCAAATGAAAACCCGTAAATTCTTACTCCCGGCGGCAACTGCCGGCATTCTGGCCCTCACGCTCTCCGCCTGTGCCGGTGGCGGCGGCGGGGGCACTACAGGCGGCGGCGATGCCGAAGCCAACCTCGAGGGCCGCGGCCCCATCACGTACGTCCAGGGCAAGGACAACAGCAACGTGGTCCGTCCCCTCCTGGAAAAATGGAACGCTGCCCACCCCGATGAGCAGGTCACCTTCAAGGAGCAGACCGACCAGGCTGACCAGCAGCACGATGACCTGGTCCAGAACTTCCAGGCCAAGAACGAAAACTATGACGTCGCCAGTGTTGACGTGATCTGGACTGCCGAATTCGCAGCCCGCGGCTGGCTGCAGCCTCTCGAAGGCGACATGGCAATTGATACCGAAGGCATGCTCGAACCCACTATCAAGGCCGGCACGTATCAGGGAAAGCTCTACACCGCTCCTGTTTCCTCGGACGGAGGCATCCTCTACTACCGTAAGGACCTGGTCCCGACGCCGCCCAAGACGTGGGACGAAATGATGGAAATGTGTTCCGTCGCCAAGGCCAACAACATCGGCTGCTACTCGGGACAGTTCAAGCAGTATGAGGGCTTGACGGTCAACGCCTCCGAAGCAATTAACTCAGCCGGCGGCTCGGTTCTGGATGACCAGGGCAAGCCGAGCCTGACCACCTCTGATGCCGAGCAAGGCCTTCAAAACCTGGTTGACGCCTTTGCCAACGGGAACATTCCTGCAGAAGCCATCACTTACCAGGAAGAGGAAAGCCGCCGTGCCTTCCAATCCGGCAACCTGCTCTTCCTCCGCAACTGGCCGTACGTCTATAACCTGGCAACCACTGAAGGTTCCTCAGTTGTCAAGGACACGCTGGGTATGACAGCCCTGCCAGGCGAGGACGGCCCCGGTGCATCCTCGCTCGGGGGACACAATGCCGCGATCAGTGTCTACTCCAAGAACAAGGCCACGGCACGGGATTTCGTGAAGTTCCTGATCGAAGAAGAACAGCAGAAGTTCTTCGCCACCCAGGGATCGCTGGCCCCGGTCCTCGGCTCACTGTATGAGGACCAGGAACTGGTGTCCAAGCTGCCGTACCTGCCGGTGCTGAAGACCTCCATTGAGAACGCGGTGCCGCGTCCCGTGACACCCTTCTACCCGGCAGTGTCCCAGGCTATCCAGGAGAACTCCTACGCGGCCCTGAAGGGTGAGAAGTCCGCGAAGCAGGCTCTGGAGGATATGCAGAAGTCCATCGAGTCCGCTGGCGCAGGATCGTAAGTTCGTCATGGCAACCGAATTGGGCCCGACGCCGGTAAAAGGGCCGGCGTCGGGCGGGACTCCGATCCACCACGCACCTAAGGGTGTTGGGGAAGACAATAAGATTCTGAGCCAGGGCAAGTGGGCTTCCTGGCTCCTGGCCCCCACCATCATCGCGCTGGGAATTGTGATCGTTTATCCGATCGTCAGCGCCATCGTCATGTCCCTCCAGAAGGACGCCGGCCTGGATCCCGCCACCGGGTTGTTCACGGCCGGCGGTCCAGCCGGAATCCAGAACTATGTGAACTGGCTTGGCCAGCAATGTGCCGCCCCAGGCGGCGGCACCGTCGCCTGTCCTCCCGGAACTCTGGGCGGCCAGTTTTGGTCGGCAACAGCAACGACGTTCTTCTTCACCATCGTCACCGTTACGTTTGAAACCATCCTTGGTTTCTGGATGGCAATGATCATGGCCCGGACCTTCAAGGGCCGGAGCATGGTCCGTGCAGCTGTGCTGGTGCCGTGGGCCATCCCCACTGCCGTGACGGCCCAGCTGTGGCTGTTCATCTTCGCGTTCGAGGGCATCGCCAACAAGCTGTTCAACGCGTCCATCCTCTGGACCGGGAGTGAGTGGCCGGCCAAGTGGGCTGTGATCATCGCAGACACGTGGAAGACCACCCCCTTTATGGCCCTGCTGATCCTGGCAGGCCTGCAAATGATCCCTGCGGATGTCTATGAGGCTGCCAAAGTTGACGGCGCCTCGGCCTGGCAGCGGTTCCGCCTGATCACCCTGCCGCTCGTCAAGCCGGCCCTGATGGTGGCCATTCTGTTCCGTACCCTCGATGCCCTACGGATGTTCGATCTTCCCTACATCCTGACGCAGGGGGCCAACAACACCACCACACTCTCGATCCTGGTGATCAATCAGATCAGGCAAGGCTTCAACTCGGCCGCTGCCTTGTCCACGATTACGTTCATCATCATCTTTCTGGTCGCTTTCATCTTCGTCCGCTTTCTTGGTGCGAACGTTGTGGAGCAAAGCGGCGCAACCGGTAAGGGGAAGAAATGACTTCGGCTACAGCCACGGAGTTGCGCGTCCGGCAGGACAAGGGACGCAAGACCGCCCAGAACCGGGAGAAGTGGGCTCAGGCGAGGACGTATATCAGCGCCGGGGTCATCCTGATCTGGTGCCTGGCACCGGCGTACTGGATGGTGGTCACGGCGTTCCGGGAGGTTGGCTTCACGTACGACACGTCAATACTGCCCACGCATGTCACCATGGACAACTTCGCCACAGCCTTCGACACGTCCTTCGGCAACCGCTTTGGACAGGCGCTCCTCAACAGCGTCATCATCGGCACGGTGGTCACGGTCGTTTCCCTGGTGATCGGCGTTTTCGCCGCTTACGCACTGGCCCGCCTGAATTTCAGGTTCAAGTACTTAGTGCTGGGATTCATCCTTGGCGCTTCGATGTTCCCAGGCGTCGCACTCATCACGCCGCTGTTCCAGCTCTTCACCAACATTGGCTGGATGGGTACATACCAGGCCCTGATCATCCCGAACATCTCGTTTGTGCTTCCGCTGACCGTCTACACCCTGACATCCTTCTTCCGCGAAATGCCGTGGGAATTGGAGGAATCAGCCCGGGTGGATGGTTGCACGCAGGGTCAGGCGTTCCGGAAGGTGATCATGCCGCTCGCGGCACCGGCTATCTTTACTACGGCAATCCTGGCCTTCATCTCCTCCTGGAATGAATTCCTGATCGCCAGCCAGCTGTCCAATGATGCGACGCAGCCTGTGACCGTGGCCATCGCCAGCTTCGCAGGTGCCCAGCCCAACCAGATCCCCTACACCGCCATTATGGCCGCGGGAACCATCGTTACCATTCCCTTGGTGATCCTGGTGCTGGTGCTCCAGCGTAAGATCATCGCCGGCCTGACGGCGGGTGCTGTCAAGTGATGCAGTCGTCAGGGCAGCGCGGGCAGAACGAAGGTCTCGTCCGCCCTGAACGCCGCAGGGCGCGGTCCGGTGAGGACTTTGACATCATCATCGGATTCCTCGGCTTTTGGGGCGTGGTCCTGCTGGTGGTCACTGTCTGGATGGAAGTGACAGGACAACCGGCGCTCGGCTGGGCATTGGGCCTCCTGGCCACCCTGCTGGCGATCTATGGGATGGTGCGGCTCCGCCGTCGGCTTCCCGCCAGGCGGTAGGCCAAAAGCCAGCCGGCCCACAGGCCAGCCATCCTGTCGGTAGTCCACCCGCTGGCGCCGCGCTCTCCGTTGGGGGAGGGCGGCGCCAGCAGTTTTCCTCCCGCAGGTAACACTGCGAAGTAGGGGGACGCGCAAAATACTATGACTTGGGGGTATCTGGGCATTACGGATGCCCACCGGGCCGATAAGGGGACACCGTGGCACGCATTACTGAAAGGTCCCAACGGGGAGGGCACAGCGGCGTCAGCATTGAGGATGTCGCTGCAGCCGCGGGCGTATCCACCGCCACCGTGTCCAGGGCCGTCCGGGGACTGCCCCGGGTATCACCGGCCACCCGGGAGAAGATCCTGGAAGTGGCCGGCGCCTTGGGTTACGTTGCTTCATCGTCGGCTTCCGGGCTTGCCACCGGGCGCACCAAAACCATCGGCGTGCTGGCTCCCTTTGTGAGCCGCTGGTTCTTCTCCAAGGCCATTGAGGGAGCGGACCGAGAACTCCATGCGCGGCACTACAACCTGTCGCTGTTCAACCTCGGCGGACACGGCAGCAACCGCGAACGGCTCTTCAGCAAGACCATGGTCTATAAACAGATTGATGCCCTGCTGGTTCTTTGTATGGCGCTGACGCATGACGAGCTGGACCATCTCCAGAAGATCGACATCCCGCTGGTGGTCGTGGGCGGCCACGTGGAGGAATGCGCCTACATCGGCATTGACGATTACGCCGCGGCTTCAACCGCCGTGATGCACCTGATCGATCTTGGGCACCGGGACATCGCCCTCCTTCATGGCGACGACGAAACAGACCTTAATTTCGACGTTCCCCGTGTGCGCATCCTGGCATTCAAGGACGTGATGACGGCCTCCGGCCTGCCCACCCGTCCCGAATGGGATGAGTGGGGAGATTTCACCGTCCGGAGCGGGCAGGAAGCCTTCCGCCGGCTTTGGGCGCGGAGCGGCCCCAAACCCACCGCCATTTTCTGCGCCTCTGACGAAATGGCCATGGGTGTCATTTTTGAAGCAGCCAGGATGGGAGTCCGCGTGCCGGAGGAGCTCTCCGTGGTGGGCATCGACAACCATGACTTCGCTGACGCCGTGGGCCTGACCACCGTTGGGCAGAGGCCGGACGAACAGGCCGAACTCGCCACCAAGATGCTTCTTGACGAATTGGATGGTGTTGCCGGGGCGGTGCAGTCCGCCGTCGCTCCCCATCAGCTGATTGTCAGGCGAACCACGGCCCCGCCGCCCTGCTAAGCCGCCCCCTGTGAACGTGTCTGTCAAACGTTTGGGAGGAACTCCGGAAACCTTTACGGCGCTAGGACGCGCGGGCCAGTTGGCGGATGGGGATCCAGCGGGATGCCAGCCTGCGGTAGGCTGCCGCGGCTCCTGTCATGTCTCCTTCGGCAAGGCACTCGATACCCAGCCTGATGTCCATGGGGGACTCGTCGGGGTACACCTTGTCCGCCACCGCTCCATAGTCCAGTTCCACCATGGAATTCACGTGGAACAGCTCCAGCCACTCCGTGAGTTGGGCGAGGTCATCAAGCATGTCCAGGTCAGGCGCCGCCAGGGCCAGGTTGGCCACTGCGTAACGGGCCCGCTCCATCGCCTCGGTGATCGGGGCCCAGACCCTTACCGTCAGGATCCGTCCGCCTGATTCGACGACGTCTTTGGGATCTGATTCCATAAACAGCGAGAACCAGCTGAACGGGATGCCCCAGGTGGAGGCGCGTGTGTGCACCCGGATGGACCCGTCCCGGGCCTTGACCTGGTCGATCCGCTCCTGGTGCTTGTCCCGCTGTTCCTCGGGTATCAGCATTTCCGCCAGGGGGCCGTGGATGCCTTCCATCAGGGCGTTGGCAGCGAGACCGGCGCGCAGGACCAGTTGGCTGGGGCAGTACAGCAGTACCTGCTCCGCCCCGGAGCCGGATGACGAGCCGGATGAAGCGCCAGGGGCGGCGTCGCCGTCGGCCGCTTCTGCTTTGGGCGTATCAGCTGGGGGGACTCCCGGAGCGGTGGTGACGCGCACGAGGTCGGTTCGCCCGGTGGGAAAGGGATCCCCGCCGGATCTGGTGATACGGCCCAGGGACGCCAGCAGTTCGGCGTTTTCCACCGCCGCGCGGGAGGCGGTGCGTGCGCCGGCGGCCTGGATGGCAGCGCGCTGGTCCTCGGGGAAGGCGTCCAGGGGTTCGTAGACCCGCAGGGTGGAGGAGAACGGCAGCCCAGCCTGGCCCCGGTACAGATTTCCGGTCATTGTTCCCTCCCTGTCGCGGTCCAGGACGCTACCATCAGTCTGCCAGATCCACCACAACGGGGGCGTGGTCGGAGGCGCCCTTGCCCTTGCGTTCCTCGCGGTCGATCGAGGCGCCGGTCACCCGGGCAGCCAGGGCGGGGGAGGCGAGCACGAAGTCGATCCTCATGCCCTCCTTCTTGGGAAAGCGCAGCTGGGTGTAGTCCCAGTAGGTGTAGACGCCGGGGCCGGAAGTGTAGGGACGGACCACGTCGTTGAAGCCGGCCTCCTCAAACGCATAGAAGGCCGCGCGTTCCGGCGGGCTGACGTGGGTATACCGGTTCGTGACGAACAGGTCGATATCCCACACATCCTCATCCCGGGGCGCGATGTTCCAGTCGCCCATCAGGGCCACCTGGGCGTGCGGGTCCGACGTGACCAGGCCCTGGGCGTGGTTCTTCAGGGAATCCAGCCACTTCAGCTTGTAGGGCATGTGCTCATCATCGAGGGAGCGTCCGTTGGGGATGTACAGGCTCCAAATCCGGACACCGCCGCAGGTTGCCGCCATTGCGCGGGCTTCCTGGACGGGATCCTTCCCTGCCTTGCCGAATGCCGGCTGGTCCAGGAACGTCCGCTCAACGTCCTCCAGCCCCACCCGGGAGACGATGGCCACGCCGTTCCACTGATTCACGCCGAAGTGGGCCACCTCGTAGCCCATGCGCTCGAAGAGTTCCCAGGGAAAGTTCTCATCCGAGCACTTCGTCTCCTGGATAGCCAGGACGTCGCAATCACTGCGCTGAAGCCAGGCCTCCACGCGGTCGGCACGGGCACGGAGGGAGTTTACGTTCCAGGTAGCAATCTTCACATCCCCTAACTTACCGAACGCCGGCGAGTGTTGCGGCGGAAACGGGGCACTATGGCGCGGACACGCCACGAGATGGCGCGTCAATGCTCAAAATGACGGTCAAAGTGCCCCACGACGGCGGGGCGTCAGCTTGGCGCAGGAGGGCTGCGGGACGCTGGAATTTAGTAGGAAGTCCGAGTATATTCGCTTCCAGAGATGACCTGGATCACATGCGAAGGAGCAGTCAGCCATGGTGCGCGAGCTATCCCATTACGTAGGTGGCCAGCGGGTGAACGGGACATCCGGCCGGTACGGGGACGTTTTCGATCCCTGCACGGGACAGGTCCAGGCGCGGCTGCCCTTGGCTAGCCGCGCGGAAGTCCAAAACGCGGTTGCCGCCGCGGAGAAGGCCCAACCGGAGTGGGCTGCCATGAACCCGCAGCGCCGGGGCCGCATCCTGCTCGCGTTTGTTGGGCTGGTGAACAGGAACCTGGACGAGCTGGCCACCCTCCTGTCCTCCGAACATGGCAAAACACTTGCGGACGCCAAAGGCGACATCCAGCGCGGCATTGAGGTGGTGGAGTTCGCGGCAGGCGCTCCGCACCTGCTCAAGGGCGAGTTTTCCACCGACGCCGGTGCGGGCATCGATGTCCACTCCCTGCGCCAGCCCCTGGGCGTTGTCGCCGGCATCACCCCCTTCAACTTCCCGGCCATGATCCCGCTCTGGAAGTCCGGGCCGGCCCTCGCGGCAGGCAACGCCTTTATCCTCAAACCGTCTGAACGGGATCCGTCCGTGCCGCTGCGCCTTGCCGAGCTCTACTCGGAGGCAGGGGTGCCCGACGGTGTGTTCAACGTGGTCAACGGGGACAAGGAAGCCGTGGACGCGCTGTTGGAGGATTCCCGCGTAAAGGCGATTGGGTTTGTGGGCTCAACACCCATCGCGCAGTACATTTATGCCACCGCCGCCGCCCACGGCAAGCGCGCCCAGTGCTTCGGCGGCGCCAAGAACCACATGGTGATCATGCCCGACGCCGACTTGGAAATGGCCGCCGATGCCCTGATCGGTGCGGGATACGGCTCGGCGGGGGAACGCTGCATGGCCGTCTCCGTGGCGGTGCCGGTGGGCGAGGAAACCGCCAACAGGCTGGTGGCCAAACTCCAGGACCGGGTCAAAGGGCTCAAGGTGGGACCCAGCCTGGACAAGGACTCGGACTTCGGGCCGGTGGTGACAGCGGCCGCCAAAGAACGGATTGAAGGCTACATCCAGGCCGGACTGGATGAAGGCGCCACACTGCTTGCCGACGGACGCGGCCTTGCCGTGGAAGGACACGAAGGCGGCTTCTGGGTTGGTCCCACCCTCTTTGACCACGTCACCCGTGACATGAAGATCTACCGGGAAGAGATCTTCGGACCAGTCCTCAGTGTGCTCCGGGCCGCCGACTACGACGAGGCCCTCAGGCTCTGCAGTGAACACGAATACGGCAACGGGGTGGCCATCTTCACCCGCGACGGCGACGCCGCGAGGGACTTCGCCAGCCGGGTCGAAGTGGGCATGGTGGGCATCAATGTCCCCATCCCGGTCCCCATCGCGTATTACACCTTCGGCGGCTGGAAAGCCTCCGGATTCGGCGACCTCAACCAGCACGGCGCGGACGCCTTCCGCTTCTACACCAAGACCAAGACCGTCACCACGCGCTGGCCTTCCGGAATCCGCCAGGGCGCCAGCTTTGTGATGCCGGAAGGAAGCTGATGCCGGACAGCCGCAACGACGTTGCGGGAACAGAACCCGGCGCAGAATCTGTCACATCAACCAGCCCGGAAGTGATCTTCGAGCGGCGCGGCCATCTGGGTGTCATCACCCTCAACCGGCCACAGGCCGTTAACGCCCTGACCGCAGGCATGGTGGAAGCCATCCGGGTGCAGCTGAGCGCCTGGGCAGAGGACGACGGCGTGGCCACCGTTTTGGTGCAGGGCGCCGGTGAGCGGGGGCTGTGCGCCGGGGGCGACATTGTGGCGATTTACCATGACCTGCTGGCTGGCGGAACGCAAACAGCGGACTTCTGGCAGACGGAGTACAGGCTGAACTCGCTGATCTCCCGCTACCCCAAACCCTATGTGGCCCTGATGGACGGGCTGGTCCTGGGCGGAGGCGTTGGCATCTCGGCCCACGGCTCGGTCCGGCTGGTCACGGAGCGGACCCGGATGGGCATGCCGGAGACCACCATTGGCTTTGTGCCCGACGTCGGCGGCACCCTGTTGCTTTCCAGGTCACCGGGGGAGGCAGGCACCCACGCCGCCCTGACGGGTGCGCATTTAAGCGCGGCAGATGCCCTGTTCCTGGGTCTTGCGGACGGCTACGTTCCGTCCGAAAGCCTTGCCGAGCTGGCGGTGGCGCTGGAGCGCGAAACTCCGGAGGACGCCGTCGAGCGCTTCCTTACAGCGCCGCCGGCGTCCGGCCTGGAGGCCCAGCGGGAGTGGATTGACGAGTGCTACGCCTCCTCCGACGCCGAAGAAATCCTCCGCAGGCTGACCGCGGCCGGGGGAGAGGCCGCGGAGGCCGCCCGCACCATCGAGGCCAAGTCGCCCACTGCCGTAAAGGTGGCTTTGGAATCGCTGCGCCGGGTCAAAGGCCTGACGCTGGACGAGGCGCTGGCCCAGGAATACCGGGTGGGGCTCAGGTTCCTGGCCGCTCCCGACTTCCGCGAAGGGATCCGGGCACAGGTGGTGGACAAGGACCGCACACCACACTGGAAGCCGGCCACCCTGCGTGACGTGCGGCCGGAAGACGTGGAACAGTTTTTCGTGCCGCTGGGTGACAGAGAGCTGAACCTTCACACAAAGGAGACGGACCATGCCTGAGAACAGCACCATCGCCTTCCTGGGCCTGGGCCACATGGGCGGGCCCATGGCCGTCAACCTGGTCAGGGCCGGATATCAGGTGGCCGGCTTCGACGTGGTGCCCGCCGCCCTCGAGGCTGCCAAGAACCAGGGCGTACCCGCCGCGGCCAGTGCTGCCGACGCCGTGTCCGGCGCGGGCGTGGTGCTGACCATGTTCCCCAGCGGCCAGCATGTGCTGGACGCCTACCGCGGCGCCGACGGGCAGCCCGGACTGCTGGCCACCGCCGCCCCCGGGACCATGTTCCTGGACTGCTCCACCATCAATGTGGACGAGGCCCGGGAAGCTTCCACTCTCGCCATCGACGCCGGCCACCGTGCGGTGGACGCTCCCGTTTCCGGCGGCGTGGTGGGGGCCGAGGCAGGCACCCTCACCTTCATGGTGGGCGGCGGGCCTGAGGACTTTGAGGCCGTCCGCCCCCTGCTGGAAGTAATGGGCAAACGCGTGGTGCACTGCGGGGGCCATGGCGCCGGCCAGGCAGCCAAGATCTGCAACAACCTGATCCTGGGGGTCTCCATGATCGCCGTGAGCGAGGCGTTCGTCCTCGGCGAGAAACTGGGACTGAGTCACCAGGCACTGTTCGACGTCGCCTCCGCGGCGTCAGGCCAGTGCTGGGCCCTGACCACCAACTGTCCCGTTCCTGGTCCCGTCCCCGCCAGCCCCGCCAACCGTGACTACCAGCCGGGATTTGCCGGCGCGCTGATGGCCAAGGACCTCAGGCTTGCAGTCAATGCACTCCGCAGCACCGGGGTGGCGGCCCGGCTGGGGCCACTGGCGTCCGAAATCTACGATACGTTTGCCGCGGAAGGCGGTGCTGGCCGGGACTTCTCCGGCATCATCACCGATATCCGCGACAAATCACAGGAGGACGGGAGCCAGGCATGACGGAATACGCAAACATTCTTGTGGAGCGGCGCGGCAGGGTGGGCCTGGTAACCCTTAACCGGCCCGAGGCATTGAACGCCCTTAACCGGGCCACCATGGAGGAACTGGTGTCCGCTGTCGGGGGCATGGACGCTGATCCAGGGATCGGGGCAGTGGTGATCACCGGTTCCGGCAAGGCCTTCGCTGCCGGGGCGGACATCAAGGAGATGGCCTCCCAGACGTACATGGAGATGTACGCCGCCGACTGGTTCCGCGGCTGGGAGGACTTTACCCGGCTCCGCATTCCCACCATTGCTGCCGTCTCTGGCTTCGCGCTGGGCGGCGGGTGTGAGCTCGCCATGATGTGCGACCTGATTTTCGCCGGGGACAACGCGAAGTTTGGCCAGCCTGAGATCAACCTTGGCGTGCTGCCCGGGATGGGCGGATCGCAGCGGCTCACCCGTGCCGTAGGCAAGGCCAAGGCCATGGATCTGATCCTCACCGGCAGGTTCATCGGTGCCGAGGAAGCTGAGCGCTCCGGCCTGGTCTCGCGGGTGGTGCCCGCCGAGGATGTGGTGGACGAAGCGCTCAAGGCCGCCGAGGTCATAGCTTCCAAGTCAAAGCCAGTGGCCATGGCGGCAAAGGAAGCCGTAAATACCGCCTTTGAAACGGGGCTCGCGCAGGGTGTCCTTTTCGAGCGCCGGATCTTCCACTCCCTCTTCGCCACACAGGACCAAAAGGAAGGCATGGCCGCCTTCACCGAAAAGCGGCAGCCCGAGTTCAGGCACCGCTGAGGGTGAGGGATTCCTGGTAGGCGGTGACATCCCGGCGGAGTTCCTCCGCCATCAGATCGTTGTTAATCGCGACGGCGGTCCAGGCCGCCGCTGCCGCCGACGCCAGCACCTGTGCTTTGATATCCGTTACGTTGCCGGCCGCCCATACACCCGAAACGGCTGTCGCTCCGTCGGCGTCAGTCTCCAGGTAATCCCCTACGCCCATCGGATGGGGTGACAGCGTGAGGCCAAGCCCGGCAAAGGCGTCCAGCCGGGCGCCGACCTGCGGACCCACCACTACTGCGTCCACCGCCACCTCCGGGCCGCCCGCAAGGGCAACCCCGCGGAGGGAGTCCTGTTCGACGCGAAGCGCCTCCACGGTTCCCTCCACCACTTTGATGCCCCTCGCGGCCAGCTGCTCCAGCTCCACGTCCGTGGGGTTGGTCCTGTTGTTCAGGAACAGGGTAATGTTGCTGCTCCACTGCCGGAACAGCAGGGCCTGGTGAGTGGACCAGGGCCCATTCCCCAGGATCCCGATCGCCTGGTCCTGCACTTCCCAGCCGTGGCAGAACGGACAGTGAAGCACGTCCTTCCCCCAGCGCTCGCGGATTCCTGTGATGTCCGGCAGCTCGTCCGTCAGGCCGGTGGTGACCAGGAGGCGGCGGCCGCGGACCGTGCGCCCGTCCTTAAGGGAGGCCGTAAAGCCTGACTCACGGCTGCCTTCTGCACGGGACACCTCGCCGTCGACGACGTCTGCGCCGTAATGCTCCGCCTCCGCGCGGCCTATCCTGAGAAGTTCCGCCGGGCTGATGCCGTCCCGGCTGAGGAATCCGTGGACCCCTTCGGCAGGGGCGTTCCGGGGACTCCCGGCGTCGATCACCACCACCGACCGCCGGGAGCGTCCCAGCATCTGGGCCGCACTCAGCCCCGCGGCACCGCCGCCGATGATCATTACGTCGTATGGTTCTTCAGCTTTTTCCGTCATGTCATCATCATGTTGTGCTCCCCACACGCTTGGCAAAGATCCTTGCCGGAATGGCAAAATGATCGCATGGATGAACAGTTAGACGATGTCCTGGCCGCCGTGGGCCCCCGTCTGCGTGCGCTGCGGATGAGCAGGAACACCACGTTGTCGGCACTTGCCGAAGCCACCGGCATCTCGGTCAGTACCCTGTCGCGGCTGGAATCCGGGCTGCGGCGGCCAAACCTCGAGTTGTTGCTGCCGCTGGCCAAGGCGCACCAGGTTCCGCTGGATGAACTGGTGGGTGCCCCGGACATGGGGGATCCGCGCGTTCATCTGCGCCCCATCGTCCGCAACCGCATGACGATTATTCCGCTGACACGGCGGCCCGGCGGTATCCAGGCGTACAAGCACATCCTGCCGGCGGGCAGGCTGGAGGAACCGAATCCGCAGGTCCATGAAGGCTATGAATGGCTCTATGTTCTCAACGGCAGGCTGCGGATGGTTTTGGGTGCGCAGGACCTTGTCCTGGGCGCGGGCGAAGCCGCAGAATTTGATACCCGGATCCCTCATTGGTTCGGCAGGGCCGACGGGAAGGCTGTGGAGTTCCTCAGTCTTTTTGGACGCCAGGGCGAACGGATGCATGTGCGGGCCAAACCGGGGCAGCCAGCCGCGGACTCCTAGCCTTTTTGCAGGTTCCTCAGGTAGACACGGCACTGGATGCAAAACGGCTTTGGGAGCGGAATGGGGGAATTATGTGGGGAGCATCCGTAGCTGCAGCCGGCACGGCGGACAACCTGGACGGACTGGTGGGGGTGGCTGCGCGGGCCATTGATAACCTCGGCGAATGGGGAGTGGGCCTCTTTACCCTTGCCGAGACTGTCCTGCCGCCAATCCCCAGCGAAGTGATTCTTCCCCTGGCGGGCTTCCTCGCCAAACAGGGAGATTTGAACGTTGCCCTCGTGTTCGTCACCAGTACCCTGGGTGCTTATGTTGGGGCTCTCCTGCTCTACTGGGTGGGGTCGAAACTGGGCCTTGAGCGGTCCATCCGTGCTCTGTCGAAGCTTCCGCTGATGGATCGGGAGGACTTCGAAAAGGCCGCGGACTGGTTCCGGCGCCACGGCAGATCTTCGATTTTTTTCGGCAGACTGCTTCCCGGCGTCCGGAGCCTGATCTCCCTGCCGGCCGGTGCCTCCAACATGCACCTGGCCACTTTCAGCCTCTACACGCTCGCCGGAAGCGGGCTCTGGAATGGTGCACTCATCGGCCTGGGCTACCTGCTGGGGTCCCAGTACCGGCTCATCGAACAGTATTCCCGCTTGCTGAACTACGCCGTGTACGGCGCACTGTCGGTCCTGGTGGTTTGGCTGGTTGTGAGAGGTGTCCGCCGCAGCAGGGCCCGCCAGCGCTAGGGACCGGTTCAGAGGTCTCGCGGGATTTCCTGTTACTCAATCTCCTGGCAGCAGCCGGGGAACATCAGGGGAAGTGGCGGCCGGCATGCCCTGCCACCTGCTCATCATGGCCGGGAGCTCTTTCCCGTGTTCAGACCTGGAGGACAGCACGGACACCGGCGATGGGGCTTCCTTCCAGAACTGGACGAGGTGCCGTTCGACGGAGGATTCCACCACCAGGTCATAGGCCGCATCCCTTCCAGTGGTGTGGAGGCGAGCACGGTAACTGCCGCTCTCGATGTCCCGGATGGTGCCCACCTCCTTCATGTCCCAGCCTGTGGGCTCGTTGAAGAAGTGTGATGCGAGGCCCTGATCTCAAAAGCTGCGGCTTCAATCACCGTCAGGGATTTCGCCGGGCGGCGGTGCGCCGGGATGACAGGCCCTCGGCGACCCCGATGAGCAGGACAGAGGCGATGACAGCCACAATAAAACCGACGAAGTTAAGTTCGAAGATGTTTCCGGTGCCCAGGAGGTTAGCGATGACGCCTCCAATGACAGAGCCGGCCAGCCCGAGGAGCAGCGTGGCGAGGATGCCCAGGTTCTGTTTGCCTGGTTTGATCAAGCGGGCCAAGGCACCAATGACGAGGCCGGCAACAATGAATCCGATCATGATGTTTCCTTTCGTCGTACTGAACAGCATGCTTCCGGATCTGCTGGCGCTTTGGAGGCAGCGCCTGTGTCGATCATAAAACGTGAAATCCTCCTGTCCTCCTGTCCTGCTGTCCTTCTGTCTTTATAAGGCGCTCTTGCCTGCAGCCGCAGACGCCTTGGAAAGCTGCCGCCGGGCCGGCGCCAGCACGCCAGCGAAAACCATCACCAGCAGGCCGGCGGCGGGGACGATGAGCAGGCCGAGCCGAAGGGATGTGGCATCGGCTATGGCGCCGACCACCGGAGGGGAGAGGAGGAAACCCAAACGCAGCAGCCAACTGACGATGGTGAGGCCTGTGCCTGGGCGGAATCCCGGCAATTCATCCGCCGCGTGCATGGCGGCAGGGATCAGGGTGGCAACGCCGAACCCGGCAAGGCCGAACCCGGCGATGCTTCCCATGACAGACGGAAAAGCGAGGGCCACGCCCATCCCGAGCAGCACAATAAAGCCGCCGGCTCGGGCAACAGAGCGTTGACCGAAGCGGTCCACCAGCCGGTCACCAATGATCCGTCCTACAAACTGGGTTCCCTGCAGGGCAATAAAGCCCGCGCCGGCGATGAAGGCGGACGCGCCGAGCGAACCCGAGAGATAGATTGCGGACCAGGAGCTGCCCGAATCCTCGACGAGTGCCCCGGCGGAGGCAATGATGACCAAGGCAAGGAGTGCTCCATACTTGGTCACACTCTTGCTGGCGGGCTTGCCAGTTTCGGCGGCGCGTTCCAGGCGTTCACTGCCCGTATCATCGTCGCCAACGGAGTCCAGAGGTTCAGGGCCGGAGAGCAGCAGCCTGTACGAAAGGGCAGCCATGAGGCTGAAGACCACTGCCGCCATGCCGAGGTGGAAGAAGCGGGACACGGCCAGTTCGGCGGCAGCGGCGCCCAGGACGCCGCCCGCCACAGCGCCCACACTCCAGACGGCGTGGAAGGAGTTGAGGATTGACCGTCCATAGAGACGCTGCACCCGAAGACCATGCGAGTTCTGGGCAACATCGGTGATGGAGTCCATGGCACCGGCGAGGAAAAAGCCGGCAGCCAGGGCCGCCCACGCAGGTGCGCCGGCAGCCAGCAGGATCCCCAGCGATGCCAGCACGGTGGCGACAATGGCCACTCTTGAGGACCTGAACCGGCGCACCAGGAAGCCTGCGCTCAGGCCCGCCAGCAGTGCACCGAACGGAAAGGCAGCAACAGCCAGTCCGAAGACGGCATTGGTGAGCCCGAGGTCCGTTTTGATCTCCGGGTATCTCGGCAGCAGGCTGGCGAAAATGGCACCGTTGGTGAAGAACAGTACGTTTACTGCGAATCGTGCACGGCGGGCCTCCCTAGCGGGCTGCCGGGCTAGAAGCGGTGCGATGGCCATCGGGATTCCATTCCTCTTTGCAGGTGGCGGGCTGCCCGCGCGGGGCATACCGTGAACGTTCACGAAACCGTGGTCAACGGTACGGGAGGGTAGGGATTTTGACCAGAGGGTGACGCCTCAGTCGGTGAAGTCGCCGGCCTTGCGGCGGAAATCGGCGAGGATCCGGATCAGGTGGCCAATGTCTTCGGGGGTGAATCCGGACTGGCCGAAGACCTCGGCGTTCAGTACCGCCGTCGCGCTTTTCGCGAGAGTACGGCCTTGGGCGGTGAGTTCAATCAGTGTGGTGCGGCCATCTGTGGGGTGCGGTGAGCGGGTCACCAGCCCCGCGCTTTGGAGGCGGTCGACGGCGTTGGTCACCGACGTCGGATGGACCTGGAGAAGGGAGCTTGCCTTGTTCATGGGCAGTGCGCCGCTCCGGGTGAAGCTGAGCAGAGCCAGCAGTTCGTACCTGGCAAACGTCAGGCCGAAGGGCTTGAGGGAGGCCTCGATCCTGGCCGTGAGGATTTGCTGGGTGCGCATGATTGCGGTGATTGCAGCCATGGGGGCGGCAACGTCAGCCCAGCCGTGCTCCTCCCAGTTGTGCTGGGCGTCCGAGATGGGGTCGCGCGGAAGCGGGGAACCCACGGTCAGCCCTTCAGCCCCTGGCAGCCCATGTTATGTATGGCCCAACTAAGTAGCTCCAACTGTCGTTTTGACCCCTCAAAACGACAGTTAGCGCTACCTGGTTGGGTTGCTGCGGGAAGCGTAGGGCGGTATCCGGCGGTTCCGCCGTCTTGAATGGCTGACATGGAGGACCTTTCGCCACAGTGATGCGCATCACTAAATCACCAACCCTGTGCAATATACTAGGACATCCAAGGGTTCGGTAGAGCGAAGGGATCACTGCCCGTGCAGCCACATGGACACGAGAAGGATGCCTTTCCTGGAACTGGCGGCACGCCACCCTTTCCTGATGCGGACCTGCTGTACATCGTGGACCTTTTGCCCGAGTCCGAGCGTCAGCGATACCGTGCCATCCGGACCTTCCTTCAGTCCTCAGTGCGGCACGCATCCATTGACTACTGGAACCGTGAAGAATTCCCGTTCGGGCTGCTTGCAGAGATGGGCAAGCACGGGCTTGGCGGACTGCAGACGGACGGCAGCTCCAAACTTTTCAAGGGCCTGATGTACGTGGAGCTGGCGCGGGCCGACGTATCCCTCTCCGCCCTGGTGGGGATCCATAACGAACTCATCGTGGGCATGATCAATGAACTCGGCTCCGAGGAGCAGCGGCAGCGCTGGCTGCCGGGCCTGACCTCCTTTACCCAGCTGGGAGCGTTCGCCCTGACGGAACCGGACCATGGATCAGACATTGCGGGCGGCCTTGAAACATCTGCCCGGCTTGAGGGCGGCGAATGGGTGATCAACGGCGCCAAGCGCTGGATCGGCGCCGGAACCATTGCCGACTTTGCCCTGGTATGGGCCCGCGACCAGGCCGACGGGCGCATCAAGGGCTTCATCGTGGAGACAGACCGCCCTGGTTACCGGGCCACCAAGATTTCCAACAAGATCGGACTGCGGATCATGCAGAATGCGGACATTGTGCTGGACGAAGTCCGCGTTCCTGAGTCCAACATATTGCCGGGCGCTACTGACTTCTCCAAGGCCAACGACCTGCTGCGGGATTCGCGTGCGTGGGTGGGATGGCAGGCTGCTGGCATCCAGCTCGCGGCCTTCGACGTGGCCCGTTCCTACTCGCTGACGCGCCGGCAGTTTGGCAAGGAGTTGGCCCGCTTTCAGCTGATCCAGCAGCAGTTGGCCGAAATCCTGGGCAATGCGTCCGCCTCACTCGCCCTGATGGCGCAGGTAGCCAGGATCCAGGAGGAAGGCCGGCTGGAAATGGTGCAGGCCGCCATGGCCAAATCCACCGGCACCAGGCTGGCGCGGGCTTCCGTGGCGATGGGGAGATCACTCCTGGGCGGCAATGGGATCAGCACGGACTACGAGATGGCCAAGCTCTTTGGCGACGCCGAGATCCTGTACACCTACGAGGGCAGCTACGAAATCAATTCGTTGATTGTGGGGCGTGCCGTCACGGGGAAGTCGGCCTTCGTCTAGGCGGTCTTCACATAGGGGCCTTAACGTGGCGTTCGTTATACGAAGTGCCGGAAGAAGCGGGCGAAGGCTACTCAGTCAGGTCTACGATGCTGCCGCTGGCAGCGCTTTCCCTGACTGCCACAATGCCGGCTTTCACCGCACTAATGCTGCCCAGTTGTGGTGAAACGGCAATCACCGAACCGTCGCTGCCGCGCAGGAGGAACCTGAACGGCAGTGGTCCGTCATTGTCCCGAAAGACTTCGAATTTACCCGCCATTGGACTACCTTGCTCCCGGTTGCTGTGCTGGGACCATCATCCGGCCCGAAATAGTAATACTGCTTGTCAATAATAATAAACCATTCGACCGGTATGTTTCTCGTGTTTGACAGTTTCAGTCATTATGGCTGGTGGATCGCCCGCAGACCTTTCAGCGGCGCTTGCCATACGCGGTATGCTTTTGCCACTCAGCGGTTCGCGAAAGGAAAACCCATGCGCTTTGAACGCGGGAAGACCGACGGCGGCGCATCCTCCGGGACGGACGGCCAGCCCTCGTTCAGCAACACAGTTCCCCGCGAACTCGTGCACCGCCGCGCCATCTCCGAAGTTTTTATGACGGACATCCACCGGGTTGGTGAGGGCCGGTACCTGGCCGCCGCACAATGGCCGCGGCTGCATCCCTTCTTCCATTCCGGGGCTGGGGCGTATGACACTGCCCTGATCGCCGAATCACTCCGGCAGGCTACGATCCTGGTTGCCCATGCCATGGAAGGCGTGCCTCTGGGACAGGTTTTCCTGATGCCCGACATGGCCGTTCAGTCCCTCGGCGGCCACGCCGGCGATCCCGGCACTCCTGCCGAGGTCCATGTGCTGCTCGACGCCTCCGTCTCACGACGGAACGCGCACGGACCGGGCGCCATGCGGATAAAGGCCAGGTTCGACGTCGGCGGGCGCGCCATTGCCACCGGAACGGCCGGAGCACGGCTGGTGGATCCGGAAAGTTATGCCAGGATGCGGCGCCGGGCCGGCGCTGATGGCCCATCTCCTCAGACCAAGCCGCTGCCGGCCGAACTGGTGGGGCACCGGTTCTCACACAATGTTGTCCTCGGCCACGAGGGGCCGGCCGGTAGCTGGCCACTGCACGTTGACGGCAGCAACCCCACGTTCTTCGACCATCCCCTGGACCACGTCCCGGGGCTTCTGATGGTGGAAGCGGTCCGGCAGGCCCTTCGTGTGCGGATGGGGGCCCCCTGCCTGGACTTTCAGGCCTTCGAGGCTGTGTTCCGGAAAATGGTGGAACTCACTGACGACGCGTCCGTATCACTGCAGCGTATGACCGTGGGCGGCCAGGATGAGGGGCATGCTTCTGCCGCCATCACGGTGGACGGCACGGTGTGCGTGGAGCTTGATTGCCGGTTTGCAGTCAGTCCGCCGAGTGATCTCCGGCAGGATCCGCCCCACGAATGCTCAGGTGCGCAACGGCCAGGAACTCAGGCAATTTGGCGTCGGGAACCATTCCAGGCAAGAGGATCGACCACATATCCTCGATCCGCCTCAGGACATCAGCACGGTGGGTGAGGATGCCTGAGACCATCTGCACGCCTGTAAAGGATGCCACGAGATACCGTGCAAACGCGGCGGCATCCACCGCCTGGTGGATGTCCCCCTCGGCCTGGCCCTGCCGGGTCAGCAGCTCCATGGTGTGGATCCAGTCGTGGTAGGGCCGCGTCACCGATTGCCCGAAGGCAGACGCCTCAAGGGTCAGGCGAATGCCCGCCCGGACGATGGGTTCCTCAACCAGCAGCCGGCCAAAACTGCCACAGGTCATGATCATGGTGGACAGGGCGCCGCGGCCGAGGTCCGCGACGCGCTGGCCTTCGCGGCTGACCACTTCATGCTGGGATTCGATCACTGCCAGCGCCAGATCCTCTTTGGATTTGAAGTGGAAGTACAGCGCACCCTTGGTCACTCCGGCCCGTTCGGCAACGCTGCTCAGGCTCGTGTTGCCGTAGCCGATTTCCTCGAAAACGGCCGCCGCGCCTTCCACAATGGACACCTTTGTAGCCTTGGCGCGTTCCTGCAGGGGCATCTATGCGACCTTTCGTTGAGGATGTGCACATGCTGTACAGCTGGCCCGGCCTTTCCTGACACAGCACCGGCCGGCTCCGTAGGCAGGCCACCCGGATGACGCAGAGCTTGCCCGGGATGACCGTCCTGCTTGTGGGCGGATCCGGTTTTATCGGCCAGAACGCCCTTCAAGCCATCGCTGCCCGGAAGGAAATTAAGCTTCGCGTCCTCACCCGGCGGACCACCGCCCTCATGAAGGCCAGTGAAGCCAGCATATACGTCGGCGACCTCATGGACCGCTCAACCCTTCAAGCGGCACTGTTCGGAGCGGACGCCATCATCAACGCATCCTCCTACACCGGAGCCGACGCTTCCAAAGCCGAAGCTGTCAACCATGAAGGGGTGCGGAACCTGCTTAGCGTTGCCCATGACTGCGGCGTCCCGGGGTTCATCCAGCTCAGCACAACCGCGGTCTACGGCAGCGGGCCGCACCGCGGGGACACGGAGATGGAACTTGCCTGCCGGCCGGAATCGACTGTCAGCCGCACCCGGCGGGCGGCCGAAGAACTCGTACTGGCGGCTGGAGGCACAGTGCTTCGAGCAGGCTTAATCTACGGTCCTGGCGACATTTGGTTTATTCCGTCCCTGATCCGCATGGCCACAATGCTGGGAGGGCCGGTGGGCGACGGCGAGTCCAAACTTTCGGTTATCGGCGTCGAGTATTTGGGCGGCCTGATTGCCGGGCTGCTCCCGCTCGGCAGCCAGATACGCGGGGTCTTCCATGCCGCTGAACCCGTTCCGGTGAGCGTCGGGCAGATCCTGCAGCACATCGAAGACAACGTGACAGGTCCCCGCTGGTCACGCAGTACTGACTTGGCGGCGGCCATCGCACTGCTCCACGGAAACGGCCTGACGGAGCATCAGGTGGCGCTGCTCTCACAGGACCACTGGTATCAGTCCGACAGGCTCTGGACTATGGCGGGCGTGGAACCGCCACGCTTTGGATTCTCCCGGGCAGCGGCTGAGTGGTACCGCCGCTTATGACCTGTAGCGGGCCGGAGGAATGCAGAAGCTCCCCCGACGGCGCCCGTGGGCACCAGCGGGGGAGCTTCCAGACGATTACAGCGGGCGAATGTTCTCTGCCTGGGGGCCCTTGGGGCCCTGGGTCACATCGAATTCGACTTTCTGGTTCTCGTCCAGTGAGCGGTATCCGCTGCTGGCGATTGCGGAGTAGTGCGCGAAAACATCGGCGGATCCGTCGTCCGGAGCGATGAAGCCAAAGCCCTTTTCAGCGTTGAACCATTTAACTGTGCCTGTTGCCATTGCTAACTTCCTTTGTAACCCTTTTCTGGTCCTGCTCGGACGGCAGGCAGACGCGAAGACTGTCCTCCGCTGTTTCAAACCTAGGGGCTGCGGGGTGGCCGTGCAATAGCTGCGGTCATCAACTGTCCCACCTGTCACGTTGGAATGTTCCTCCCGAAGCGCGGGCAGCACACCTCACAGGTGCCTTTTAGGGGGTGGATTCCGGTGTTAACGGGTCGTTCGCCGAACTCGCCAGGACCTTGCGGGTGGCCGGGATCCGCTAGCGCATACCCTCCCGGCGGATGGCCGTGGCGATGGCCGCCGCGCGGGTCTCCACGCCGAGCTTGGCATAAATGTGCGCCAGATGGGTTTTGACGGTGGCCTCGGAGATGAACAGCCGCTGCCCCAGCTCCCGGTTGCTGAGCCCCTCAGTGAGAAGGCTCAGCAGCTCCGCCTCCCGGGGCGTCAGGACGTCATCGGGATTGCGCAGCTGCTGGAAGAGCCGCGAGGCCACGGGCGGACTCATGACGCTCTTTCCCTGGACGGCGCCGCGGAGGGCGGCGAAAATTTCGTCCGGGGCGGCGTCCTTGAGGAGGTAGCCCATGGCGCCGGCGTCCACCGCCCGGACAATATCGGCGTCCGAATCATAGGTGGTGAAAACCAGAATGGCCTGCCGGCTGTTGCGCTGCCGCAGCTGCCTGATGGCCTCGATCCCATCCATCCCCGGGCCCATGGCCAGATCCATCACCACCACGGCAGGGGAGTACTGTTCCACGAGTTCCAGCGCCTCCTCGCCGGAGCTCGCCTCGGCCACCACCTCAAAGTCAGGCTGGGTACCCAGCAGCGCCTTGAGGCCGCTCCGGACCACCAGATGGTCATCCACCAGGAGGACAGTGATGGGGTTCATGCCTGCTCCCGGTCTGTTTGCTCCGCCTGCCCTACCCGCTCCGGCTGGAGTGGCTGCTCCGCCTGCCCTACCCGCTCTGCCTCCGCTGACTGTCCCGTCTGCAGGCGGGTCGGAACCTGGGCGGCCACTATCGTCCCTTCGCCGGGCGAGCTTTCCACCGAGAATACGCCGCCCAGCTGCTCCACCCGCTGGCGCATCGCCCGCAGCCCGTAGCCCCCGGCGTCCGACGGCGGTGCGGCCGCCGCAGGGTCAAAGCCCGTTCCGTCGTCGTAAACGTCCAGCGTGACCGAGTCGGGAAGGAAACCCAGTGTCACCGTTGCGGTGGTGGCGTTCGCGTGCTGCTGGATGTTCGCCGCCGCGCTCTGGACCACCCGCAGCAGCGTGTGCCGGACCTCCGTGGTGACGTTCCCGGGTTCGCCCGTAACCAGGAGCCGGGCATGCGGAACGTACCGGGCGGCGGCCTGGTGCAGTGCCTCGGCCAGCGGTGAAACGTCCAGTCCCGGGGAAGCAAGCTCGTGGACCAGGCTGCGGGTCTCCGAGAGGTTCCTGCGCAGCAGTTCAGTGGCCTGGCTGACATCCCGGCGTGACTCCTGGCTGGGCCACGAACGGTCCGCGGCTTCCAGAAGCAGGAGGCTGCTGGCCAAGCCCTGCGTCACGGTGTCGTGGATCTCCCGTGATACACGTTCGCGTTCGGCGATGGTTCCGGCCCGGCGCTCGCTGGCTGCCAGCTCGCCTTGCACCTGTGAGACCTCGGCGTGAAGGCGGCGCTGCTGCTCGGCGTCGTGCTCGATCCGGTCGTAGATCAGCGTCAGCATCACGCCGACGGCAAGCGGCCCCAGCAGCATCGCGAGGTCGGTGCCGTCGCTCAGCCGGAACAGCCCGACGGCGGTGGCAGCCGCCGTCGCCCCCGCCGCAACGTAGCCCACAGTGCCCGTGAAGGCGGTCCGGCACAGGAAGAAGATCGCGAAGGAACACCAGGCAAAGCTTGGTGCGGCAATGACCAGGACAGCCCAGATGGCCACCAGCACCACCATCCAGACCGCCCAGGGCCGCCTCTGCCGGGCCAGCACCGCAATCACGGCGTAAACGGCGCAGACCGCTCCCGCCAGTCCCAGGACCAGGAGGTTGTCCTGCAGGCTGTGCCGCATGGCATAACGGACTGCTGATGCGACGAGCAGGACGGCGAAGCCCAGGTGCACGGCGGCGTCGATCCTGCCCAGGCGGCCTGGGGGCGCATCAGATCCGGCGGGCAGGGCGGCGCCCGTGGACGGCACTTCGGGGGGAGTAGCTGGCGAGGGCATGATGTCCGGTTCAGGTCAGGGGAGGTCTTATCCCATGCTATTGCCCGCGCCACCGCAGGTCTCTCAGCCTTTTGGCTGATGCTGCCAGCCATTCGGGGGACCCTGGCGCAGCCAAAGGCCCGATGTGTGTTCGGGCTGGGCTGGACAGGATGGAAGGAGCCGATTCCGGAACGCTGGAATCGATCAACGCCCTCAACCCAAGGAGAACACTGTGAAGAAGTCAAACAAGATTGCCGCCGCCGCCGCTGCCGGAGCCTTGCTGCTGACCGGAGGGCTGACCGCTGCGGCGAATGCCGGGCCCGGCCAAGCGGCTGCCCCCGCTGCACTTCAGGCGGCCGTGTCCGCCGTGGACGTCCCGCAGGCACCGGAAACGGTTGTGGCGCAGCAACGCATCACCGTCGGGGCCTCGTCCGACGCTGTCAGCGCCGCCCTGGCCAAATGCCAGGCGGACAAACTGCCGTTTGTCACGGTGGCGTTGGTGGACAGGTTCGGCACGGTCCAGGCTCTCCTGCGCGGGGACAACGCCGCCGAGCACACCATTGAGGCAGCGAAGCAGAAGGCCTACACCGCTGCTGCCTTTGGTGCACCGACGAGTGAGCTCGCCAAGCGCATCAACGGCACGGGCCCCAGCATCGCGGACCTCCCCGGCACTCTGTTCCTGGCCGGCGGTGTTCCGCTCAAGGTCAATGGAGTCTCCGTGGCCGGGATCGGTGTGGGTGGCGCCCCCGACGGCAACCTGGACGAAGCGTGCGCTGCCGCCGGTGCTGACGCCATCGCCGCTGCGGCTGCCGGCGCAGCCAAGTAGGCTCGGATCCATGAGGCGGTTCAGCTACTGGCGCCCGGCACGGAGGGCAACGGTCCTTTTCCTGGCCTGTGGTGTAACGGTCTGTTTGGCGGCGTGCCAGGCGGATCCTGGTGAGCCACAGCAGGAGGGGGCGCCGGCGTCGTCCGTTCCGGCAAACCCGGAGCCTACCCCAGCCGCCTCTTCCACCGATGCCACTTCCCCAGCCGCCACAACAGCTCCTGCCACGCCACCGCCGCTGTCCGCGGAGGACCAGGCCCGGCTCGACCAGGAGCTCATTGCTGCCGCGAAGGCCAACAACGTGGCGCTGGTGACCGAGCTGATCGGACGTGGTGGAAACGTCAATGCCAAGGATGCCATCCAGGACTCGGCGTTCCTCTATGCCGGGGCGGAGGGCTTCAACGAGGTCCTCCGGCTGACCCTGGACGCCGGTGCAGACGTCACCAGCACCAACCGCTACGGCGGGACGGCACTGATCCCGGCCAGCGAGCACGGCCACGTGGAGACCGTCCGCATCCTCCTGGCAGCCGGCGTGCCCGTGAACCACGTGAACAACCTGGGCTGGACCGCCATGCAGGAGGCCATTCTGCTCAACAACGGCGGGCCGAGGCAGCAGGAGGTGGTATGGCTGCTCCTCGAGGCAGGTGCTGACCCCACCGTCCGGGATCCCCAGGGCCGCACAGCCCTGGAGAACGCCGAACGCCTGGGCTTCGTGGAGATCGCCAACCTCATCCGCGCCGGCTAGTTCAGGTTCCGGCTTATTGTGGCCAAGGTTTTCATGCTGACCGTCGTGGGGCACATTGGCGCAGACACGCCGACGTTTAGGCGTCACCAGCCGAAAACTGGCCTCAAACCCGCCCACGACGGCGGAGCCCACGCCCTTACACGGCTTCGAGCACGCTGACGTAGTTGGCGATGCCCACGCCGCCCATGTTCTGCACCGCTGCCCGGCGTGGCTTGGCCAGCTGCATGTCGCCCGCGGTGCCTGTCAGCTGCATGGCCGCGATGACGTGCTGCGATACTCCAGTTGCGCCGACAGGGTGTCCCTTGGCCTTGAGCCCGCCGGAGACGTTGATGGGCAGTCTGCCGTCCTTGAACACCCAGCCTTCCTCCACAGCGCGGGCTCCCTGGCCGGGCTCCGTGAGTCCCACGGCCTCATACATCACCAGTTCGGCGATGGTGAAGCAGTCGTGGACTTCTGCGAAATCCAGGTCTTCCAGCGCGACGCCGGCCATCGCCAGCGCGCGGTGCCATGACTGGCGGGTGGCGGCGAAGGCAGTGGGATCCCGCCGCTCGGCGGGGAAGAAGTCGTTGGCGTGACCGAAACCGGCCAGCCGTACCGGCGACGTAACACCTCCCGTGGGTGACACGGACAGCACGACGGCGGCGGCGCCGTCGGACACGGGGGAGCAGTCGGTGCGGCGCAGCGGATCCGCCACCAGGGGGTTCTTGTCCGAGACGGTGCGGCAGAACTCCTCGCCAAGGTCCTTGCGAAGCTGGGCGTAGGGGTTGTCCACACCGTTGCGGTGGTTCTTCGCCGCGATGGTGCCCAGGACGTCGCCCAGTTTTCCGTTGCCGTCCCCGTACCGCTTCTCATAGTGCTTAGCGACGTCGGCAAAGAGCCCCGTGAATCCGGTGGTGGACGGGTGGCCGGCCATGTCGTAGTCAGCGCCCAGCAGGGCGGCCCCGACGACGTCCGCGCCGGCGTGCGTCATTTTCTCGGCGCCGATGACCAGGACCGTCCTGGCCGTTCCGGCGAGCAGCGACTTGGTGCCCTGTTGGAAGGCGGCGGATCCCGAGGCGCAGGCGTTCTCCACCCGGGTGGCAGCGACGTTGGCCAGGTCCGGTGAGACCTGCAGCGCGAGCGACGACGGGAAGGCCAAAGGCATCATGCCCGAGTTGAACTGGCCCAGGTAGATCTCGTCGATCTGCCCGGGCTCGATGCCGGCGCTGCTGATGGCCTCCGTGGCAACCTGCACGATCAGCGACTCGAGCGTCTCCTCCGTGAGCTTGCCGAACCGGCTGTGGCCCCATCCGGTGAGTAGGACGTCTTTTCCAAACTGTTCTTTCAGGCTCATGCTGGGGCTCCTTCGAAGGCGGGGGCAGTGTTGTTTTCCAGTGCGACGGCGAACTCCGCCTCGGTCTTCCCGCGGATCTCCTCCACGCTGACGCCTGGCGCCAGGCGGGTCAGGGTGAGCTGCCGGCCGCCGTCGGCTGTTCCTTGTTCATTCCTCACCAGGTCAAAGACCGCGAGGTCGCTGATGATCCGGTCCACGCAGCTGAGCCCTGTCAGCGGAAGGGTGCATTCGGTGACGATTTTTGCGGTGCCGTCCTTGGCAACGTGTTCGGTGAGGACAACAACACGCGGTGTCCCGGCCACCAGGTCCATGGCGCCGCCCATGCCCTTGACCATCTTGCCGGGGATGGTCCAGTTGGCCAGATCGCCGTTGCCCGAGACCTGCATGGCGCCCAGGATGGCCACCTTGACGTGGCCGCCGCGGATCATCCCGAAGGAGGTGGCGGAGTCGAAGATGCTGCCGCCCGGAAGGACTGTGACGGTCTGCTTGCCGGCGTTGATGAGATCGGCATCTTCCTCGCCCTCATACGGGAACGGACCCATGCCGAGCAGGCCGTTTTCGCTCTGCAGGACCACGCGGACGCCGTCGGGCAGGTTGTTGGCCACCAGTGTGGGGATGCCGATGCCCAGGTTCACGTAGTCGCCGTCGTTCAATTCTTCGGCCGCGATGGCAGCCATTTCATCCCTGGTCCAGGCCATGGGGTTCTCCTTGGTTCAAAGTGGGGGCTTAAATGTTCGTTCGCGCGTGGGTGGGGCGGGATCAGGTGGGGCGAGATCAGGCGGGGACGGGTTCGGAGGCGCGCGGGCGGACGGTCCGCTGTTCGATGTCCTTCACCCTCCCGGACGACTGGACAAGCCGTTGGACGTAGACGCCTGGCGTGACAATGTGGTTCGGATCCAGCTCGCCGCGCTCCACGATCACTTCGGCTTCCGCTATGGTGACCGCGCCGGCGCTGGCTACCACCGGGTTGAAGTTCCGGGCCGTGTATCTGTACACGAGGTTCCCGTCTGTGTCGGCAGTGTGCGCGTGGACGAGGGCGACATCGGCCAGGATGGCCCGCTCCTGGACGTACGTTTCGCCGTCGAACACCTCATGTGGCTTTCCTTCGGCAACCAGGGTTCCCACGCCGGTCTTGGTGTAGAACGCCGGGATGCCCGCCCCGCCGGCTCGAAGCCGTTCGGCGAGGGTCCCCTGCGGGGTGAACTCCACCTCCAGGAGGCCGGCGAGGTATTGCTCGGCGAACAGCTTGTTTTCGCCCACATAGGAGGCGATGACCTTGCGGACCTGGCCGGCCTCGATCAGTATCCCCAGGCCCTTGCCGTCGACGCCCATGTTGTTGGACACGACTGTCAGGTTCCGGACGCCGGAGTTCCGGACAGCGTCGATGAGGTCCGCCGCGATACCGCTGAGGCCAAAGCCGCCGACGGCCAGCGTGATGCCGTCCTTGAGCACGTCATGCAGGGCCTCGACAGCGCTGGGTTTGAGTTTGGACATTTTGTCTCCTCATTGAGAGTGTGTTCCTTAACGCATTCCACGTTATGGACTCGGTGTCTGAATGTGGAGCGTACGGGAGCTGAAGTCGCACTGTCAAGGACAGAGTTTTAGACCAAAATGCCCGGATTTTATAGTGTGGACGGTAAGGTCAGCAGTGTCCATATTATGGATTACTAGGAGAGAAAATGAACCAACTTCCCGTCCAGGGTGCCCAGGTAGTCAGCCGAATTGCTGGCCTGTTACGGATTGTGGGGCGAAAGCCCGAGGGGAGCACACTGGTTGAAGTGGTCCGGGAATCGGGCCTCACGCGGCCCACGGTTCACAGGCTCCTGACGTCCCTGGCGTCCGAGGGGCTGCTGGACCACGAGGCCCGCACCGGCAACTGGGTCCTGGGCCCGGAGATCCTGCTGATGGGCTCGGTTGCTTCGGCCCGGTTCCCGCTTGAGGAGATCGCCCGGCCCAGCCTCCGCCGGCTGGCAGAGGAAACGGGGGAGAGTGCCTTCTTCTCCATCCGCCGCGGTTTTGAAACGGTCTGCCTCCTGCGCGAAGAAGGCAGCTTTCCGGTCCGTTCCTTTGTGCTGCACGAAGGCGTCCGGTTCCCGTTGGGTGTTGCCTCGGCAGGAACCGCGATCATGGCCTTCCTGCCGGAAGCGGAGCAGGACCAGCTGCTGGATAACTGGGCGGCCCATGCCGGACAGTTCGCCGCCGGTCATCCCGAAGGCGTGGTCCGGGAAAATTTGCAGAAGACCCGTGAGGCTGGCTTTTCCGTCAACCCGGGCCTGGTGCTGGAGGGAAGCTGGGGGATGGGCGCCGCCGTGTTTGATCCGGCGGGTCGCCCGTCCGGTGCGCTGTCCCTCACCGGCATCGAGCCGCGGTTCCGGCAGGAGCGCCGGGACTTCCTGGGGCGGCTGCTGATGGAGGAGGCGCACCGGATCACCGTTCAGCTGGCCGGCCCCGGCAAGGAACTGTAATCACTGAGGCTGGGGCCTAGCGCGTGCCGGGGCCCACGGTGTCGTGTGCTTCCACTAGCCACGCCTCGATGTCTGCGTCCAGCTGGCCGGCATGAGTGAACGAAAACCGGTGCGTGTAGACCTTCCTGGTCGTAGGAAATTTCTGCAGCAGCGCAGAGTGGTCCACTTGCCGCAACAGGTCAATGGCCACTTCCAGCCGGCCGGAGAGAATGAATGCCTCGGCAAAGACGCGCCGGTCCGCCCACGCCACCTCGGTGCGGTGAACCCGCTCCTCGCACTCGCCCGCGGCAAGTACCAAGGCGCGGAACCGGCGGAAAAGTTCGACGGCGGCAGGCGGCTTCCCCGCGAGGTACGTGTCGACGTCGTGGGTCATGGACGTCGTGGTTTCATGCCCGCTTAGAGGCCGACGCGGGGCTCCTCGGGACCCTCATGCTTCCACCAGGAGTCGAAGATGCTGACGGGCACCGTGCGCTTGTGACGTGTGCGAAGGTACTTACCTTCAATCTTTTCAGCGACCTCGTCCGGTACGTCCCGGCCCTCAAGATAGTCGTCGATCTGGTCGTAGCTGAGGCCCAGTTCGTCTTCGTCAGTGCGGCCGGGCTTGCCGTCCAGAAGGTCGGCGGTGGGCACCTTTTCCCAGATGCGTGCCGGCGCCCCGAGTTCAGCGAGCAGTTCACGGTTCTGGCGCTTGTTCAAGCCGAACAGGGGCAGGATGTCAGCTCCGCCGTCGCCGTACTTGGTGAAGAACCCCGTAACCGACTCGGCGCCGTGGTCCGTGCCGATGACCAGGTAGTTGTATTCACCGGCCAGGGCATACTGGGCGGTCATGCGCGTGCGTGCCTTGGTGTTGCCCTTGTGGAAATCGGAAATACCGTTTCCCACAGTCTTTTCGAACTCGTCCTCGAAGCCGTCCACGGCGGCGGAGATGTTGAACGTCCACTGGGTCTTGGCCTGGATGAAGTCCAAAGCCGCCTGCGCGTCCTCTTCATCGTGCTGCACACCGTAAGGCAGCCGCACTGCCACAAAGTTGGCCTCGACACCTTCGGCCTCCAGTTCCTCCACGGCAAGCTGGGCCAGGCGGCCCGCCAGCGAGGAGTCCAGGCCGCCGGAGATGCCCAGGACAAAGCCCTTCGTCTGCGTTGCCTTGAGGTAGTCCTTGAGGAAGTCGACGCGTTTGCGCACCTCCCCGGCGGGGTCGATCCGGGGCTGCACGCCCATTTCTTCAACGATTCTGGCCTGGAGTTCGCGCATGTGACCCAGCCTAGCCAGCAGTGTCAATACGGCTCAACTGTGTCCCCAGTGACCACGCGGGGTTGATGCAGGAGAACCATCCAGCGGTGCGGGGTGCCGTCGTCGGCGGTTCTGGATCCGGCACCGCAATCCCTGCCCCTGCCAGCCACTAAACTGGACCCCATGACTTCTTCCCCCCTCGATACCGCCTCCGCACGCGCCCGCCTTTTGGAACTGATCAAGGAGCTCGCCGTCGTCCGGGGCAAGGTCATCCTCTCCAGCGGAGCGGAGGCGGACTATTACATTGACCTGCGCCGCATCACCCTGCACCACGAGGCTTCCAAGCTGGTGGGTCAGGTCATGTTGTCCCTGGTGGACGACGCCGGCATTGACTTTGAGTGCGCCGGGGGCCTGACCATGGGGGCAGACCCAGTGGGTACCGCTGTGATGCACGCCGCGGCAGATGCCGGGCGGACAGTTGACGCCTTTGTGGTGCGCAAGGCGCAGAAGTCCTACGGCATGGGCCGCCAGGTTGAGGGCCCGTCAGTTGAGGGACGCAAGGTACTGGTCCTGGAGGACACGTCCACCACAGGCGGCTCTGCCCTGACCGCTGTTGAGGGTGTCCGCAAGGCCGGGGGGAATGTGGTGGCGGTTGCCGTCATCGTGGACCGGGACACCGGAGCGAAGGAAAAGATCGAGGCCGAAACCGGTGTGCCCTATCTTTACGCCTTCGGCAAGGACGAGCTGGGACTCGCCTGACCGCTTGGCGCTGGGGAGCCTAGGAGCGGTGCAGAAAACCCCGCTGACCTGCACGGCTGGACTCGTACTTGAGGGTGACCTACTATTTGCCCTAACCCACTTCAGGACCCCCTTTGGAGAACGTGCACCATGCTCCCGCCAGAACAGCCTTTGAATACCACCGAGCAAATCCAGAACCTCATCCTGGACAGTGCGGATTTTGAGGCGTTCGTCAACGAACTTGCCAGGTTCTCAGCCCACCAGATGGCCGGCGACGGCGACGACGCCTTGTGCGGGATCACCCTGCTCAGGGACCGCAAAGCGGCCACGATCGGCTGGAGCAGTGACTCCGCGCGGGAAGTGGATGAAATCCAGTACTCGCTCTCACAAGGACCTTGCCTCACAGCGGCCGAGGAAGAACGTGAGGTCCACGTGCCGGACCTGTACCAGGAGAACCGCTGGGGCCCTGACTATGCCAATGCCGTGGCATCCCACGGACTGCGGTCAGTCCTCTCCGTGCCGTTCAACCTCCAGGGCGAGGCCAAGGCTGCCCTGAACCTCTATTCAGACGTGCCGAACAAATTCGATGAGCGCGCGTCCGCCCGGGCCAGGGGCTACACACGGGAAATCTCACAGGCGCTGCGGCTGGCTGTCCGCTTTTCACTCCACACGGACAGTGCCGCCAATCTTCGGGCCACCCTGGAATCCAGAACCATCATCGACATCGCCATAGGCATTGTGATGGCACAGAACCGCTGCAGCCAGGATGCGGCCGTCCGGATCCTCACGGACGCGTCCAGCAACAGCAACACCAAGATCCGCGACATCGCGAAGTCGCTGGTTGAATCCGTCGGCGGGACGGGAACCCGCACGCACTATCAGGAGCCGGACCAGGCCCAGGCCGGTTAGGTTGTTGCAGGCAGTTGCTAATTGCCTGGCACAGGCATTGGCGCTTGGCAGGACGACGGCTTGTGCGGAAGTGCGTGGGAGGATACGCTAGCGGAGGTTGAGCCGTCGGCCATAGACCCCTTTTTTTGGAGTACCTATGGACCGCAGACTTTATGCCCACGTTAAGCTGGATGTCACCGCTGATGTCGTGAGGATCGATGTTCGGGGCAGCCTCAATGAGCAATCCCGCCCATCCCTTGTCCACGTCATCCGCCGCGTCAGGCGCATGGGGATCAGATCGCATATCCGGGTTGACCTCTCCCGTGCAGCCATTATCGAATCATCAGCACTCGCGGGTCTTCGCAATGATCTTAACTCCATTGACGGTGCCACCTTTCCCGGCAGCAACGGAGCAGGCGTCTCCCTTGATCTGACGGCCTGGACAGAGGAGAGCTCCACCGCCCCCCGCCTCGGAGAGCGGCCGCTGGACATTGCCGGTGGACTGACAGATGTATTCGAAGAGCAGGGCGCCGGCGGAGATCCTGCCGGTTTGGGAGAGCTGGGGGCCCGTCCGTTATCGGAGTATTCCGACGACGAACTCCTGGCCGCCAGCGACTCGATCTTTTCGCTGTTGGACAGTCCCGAGGCGTTCGCCGGATCTGATCTCCTGGCCCGCTACAACGACATAGGCGAGGAGATTTCGCGCCGGAATCCCTCCGATGCTGTTTTCAAGCCGGCAGCGGGGGAGGCCGCTAGCTGATTCCCGTTCCGGCTGAGGGCGGCAAGGGCACAGTTGCAGTAGGGGCTGCCGCTGTGACTACGGTAGAGATGTGCCGCTACAGGGGGAATCTGAGCAACACGAACAGCCAGGGGCTGCAGGAGCCCGTCTGCTCGCGGATGCCGCTGCCCTCAGGACGTTCTCTCGCCGGAGTTTCTTTATAGGGGCCGGAGCCTCATCATTGCTCGCCGCAGACATGCTGTTGACCCGGCGAGTCCAGACGGAGCGCAGGGTCAACAGGATCCTCACTGTCCCGGACGATTTCGCGGACGCTTACTACCCGGATGCCAGCTGGTTCCTGTTCCCCGGCTACAAGACCAGCTGGGAGGAAGCCCAATGGATCCTGAACTCCCTCCGCGGTGCCCTGAACAAGCGAGGCCAGCTGGCCGCCGTCGGCTATTCCAATCAGGGGCTGGATATTGACGAACTGGTGATCGCCGTCATTGAGCACGTCAGGGCGAGAAAGCTTACCAAGCTGTTCTTCTACGGCCACAGCTTCGGTGGCATGGTGGCCACCCAGGTAGCCGCCCGGCTACGCGAACTTCACGGCGTTGAAGTGGCGTTCATCCTGCTCGATTCCACGCCCTACAGCAAACACGACGTCCTGGACCAGAGCTGGTTCGACGGCGTTGTGTTCCTCTACGAGCGCGGATTCCGGGTCCCGTCGGTGGTCCGCGGCGGCTATGAGCTGGGGGAGCGCGTCATCCACAAGGACGAACGGACCTGGCGCCAGATCCTGGACCAGACCATGGAGCAGCTGTCCCCGATCGCTCCCTCCAGTGTGCTCATCCAGTCCGAGTCCGCCTACATCTACCACTTTGACGGGATGCGGTTCGCGGACAAGCTTGGTGGGACCCGGATGGCGTTCATCGGCAATCCATACGACCGGACAGTCCGGTACCAGACCGCGTTGGAAGCCTGGACGGTGGCCTACCGTGCCAACATGGTGTCCTCCGACCAGCAGACGGACGGTGCCCGGCCGGCGCATGCCAGCCCGGGATGGAATCCAACGATTTACCGGCCCATCCTGGAGCGGCTCCTGAACGAGATCTTCCCCCTCCCCGGCGGAGGGTCCAGGGTGACGGTCTTCTAAATCTGGTTCTTCAGGTCAGCCACCGAAGTGAGCACCTGGTTGGGCCGGAAGGGGTACGACGCGATGTCATCGCGCTGGGTGATGCCGGTCAGCACCAGGACAGTATGCAGGCCCGCTTCCATGCCCGCAATGATGTCCGTGTCCATCCGATCACCGATCATGGCAGTGGTCTCCGAGTGTGCATCAATCTGGTTCATCGCGGACCTGAACATCATGGGATTCGGCTTGCCCACAATGTAGGGTTCCCGTCCGGTTGCCTTGGTGATAAGAGCGGCGATGGCGCCCGTGGCGGGCATGGGGCCGTCCTTCGACGGGCCCGTGGCGTCGGGGTTGGTGGCGATAAACCGGGCGCCGGCCAGGATGAGGCGGATGGCCATGGTGATCGCCTCAAAAGAGTACGTGCGGGTTTCGCCCAGCACCACAAAGTCCGGGTCCTGGTCCGTGAGGATGAAGCCTGCCTCATGCAGCGCCGTCGTCAGCCCGGCTTCACCAATGGTGTAGGCGCGGTTGCCGGAACCCGAGCCCAGCACCTGGTTCTTGAGGAACTGGGCTGTGGCCAGGGCGGAGGTCCAGATGTTCTCCTCGGGAACCTCCAAACCGGAAGCGCGGAGCCGTGCGGCAAGGTCGCGGGGAGTGAAGATGGAGTTGTTCGTCAGCACCAGGAAGCGCCGGGAAGTATCCACCCAACGCTGGATCAGTTCAGCTGCGCCCGGGACCGCCTGGTTTTCGTGGACCAGGACGCCGTCCATGTCCGTCAGCCAGCACTCAATTTCCCGGCCGCTTCGGTAGATGGTTGACGATTCGCTGACCTGGTCCGCTTTTGCCATGTTGTTATCCTCCAACGCTGATGTGCCGGTTGCGGATCCCAGTCTGTCATTCTTCGCCTGCGGCACCATCCGCGGCCTGAAGAATGACGGCCGGTCAGCCCGGAACTCTTCCAGCCTGGGAACTCTACCCGCCCGCAACTCTTCCGCAGCGTCTACCACTCGCGTCTTCCATTAGGCTCATACGTGGCACTACTGTGCCAAGTGCTGCGGCTCGGGGGATGTCCGCAGCAATTTGATTGTGCCGGCCCGCGCCGGCAGGCCCCCGACGCCGGATATCACATGGCATCCCGGGAACCTCAGGATGCCCACAAGCACCTGAAAGGGCCTGCCAATGACCAACCAGTACAACCCACCGCCGCCTCCACCCCAGGGGCCTGACGGCCACCAAAACGGCTATCCGAACCCGCCGTACCAGCCTGCGCCTGACCAAACGGCGCCCTACCAAACCGCGCCGTACCAAACCGCGCCGTACCAAACCGCGCCGGACCAAAACGTTCCGTATCCGCATGGATTCCCGCAGGCCGGCCAGCCGGGACCGAATCAAGCCGGCCCCTACCAGCCCGGACCGAACCCCTCTGAACCCGGCAGCGGCAACAAAACCATGTTCATCGTTCTGGGCGTCGTCGCAGCAGCTGTCATCGCGGCTCTGGTGGCGGTATTCATTTGGGTCATCCCGGCATTCAGCAACCAGGGAGGGGATACTCCGGATCCTGTGGCGGCCTCAGCCGATCCCACAGATGGTGCAGACGGAAAGAAAACGGCAGAACCTTCCGCCGCTCCCAGCCCCACTGATACGTCGGCGGACATGCCGGCGGGCGCCATTCCGCTGCCCCCGGGTTGGGACACGCTGCAGGGACCCACTGACATCCCGGCCGACGGCGACCCGCTGTTCCGGAAGTTCGTCACCGGCGAATCCTCCTTCCAGTACCTTGCCTCCTGGACCCAGGACGATACGTTCGGAATCACCACGGACCCCATTTCCGGTGTGACCATGCAGCAGAAGGCGCAAGGCACCGAGGAACGGGATGGCGACGGCATCGCCCTGGCGTTCGCGTTTTTCGCGGAAGCGGAGGAGGGCAAGTACGGCAAGGAGCCGGCCAAGATCCAGGCGGGAATCCAGGAAATTGAGGCAAAGTTCAAGGCCATGCCCGCCGCGGAGCTGCCCCAGCACCTTGTGGGACACAAGTGCACCAGCAATTTCAAGACCACGACGCCGGAACTCAGGCAGTTCCGTCGCGCAGTTGCCGTGGTGATTGGCTTCACCTGCACCAATGCCCGGGCGGAAACCATCCAGGCCGTCAACCTTTTCACGGTGACGCCTTGGGGAACCCCGCAGATGATGGGCATCAGCGGGCACGAAAGCTACTGGGCGGCCAACCCCGGGCTGATGGAGAAGCTGGGTAACTCCTACCGCGCCAATAAGTGGAAGCTGGCCGGCTGACACCAACGCCTGCCCGGCCGGGGCCCGCGGCCGGGCAGGCGCAGCTAGAGTTGATGCGTGACTGACCACCCCCAGATTCCAGCCCCGCCCGTGCCAGCGCCCCGGGAGGATGCCGTGCCCAAGGCGGAGGTCGGCGTCGGGCCCTGGGAAGGGGACCTCCCTTCCGGTGACCATTGGGACCCGGACCTGCTCGCCGACGGTGACCGGCGAAACGTGGTGGACCAGTACCGCTACTGGAAGCACGACGCCATCGTGGCCGACCTCGATTCCAGGCGCCACAACTTCCACATCGCCATCGAGAACTGGCAGCACGATCTCAACATCGGCACGGTGGTCCGCACCGCCAACGCGTTCCTCGCCAAGGAAGTCCACATCATCGGACGACGCCGGTGGAACAGGCGCGGAGCCATGGTCACCGACCGTTACCAGCATGTCCGCCACCACCCCACCGTGGAGGATTTCGTGGCATGGGCGCAGGGGGAGGGGCTGGCGATCATCGGCATCGACATCTTCCCGGACTCGGTGCCGCTGGAAACGTACGAGCTGCCCAAAGACTGCGTGCTCGTGTTTGGGCAGGAAGGCCCCGGTCTGACCCCCGAAGTGCATGAGGCGGCGCTGGCCACCCTCTCCATCGAGCAGTTTGGCAGCACCCGCTCCATCAACGCCGCCTCGGCTGCGGCGATCGCCATGCACGCCTGGGTCCGCCGGCACGTTTTCAACCAGCACGTCTGAACCTCCCGCAGCCCGCCGAGATGACACTTGGCGGCAGTTTTTGCCCGTGCGATTGCCGTTAAGTGCCATCTCGATCCTTCTCTAGACGCAAGCCTGTGGATAACCCCTGCCTGGCCAGGGAGAACCGGCAACAATGGAACATGCACAGGGCGCCCCTCCCCGAACACCTCAGGCAGGGTTCCTTTTCGCTCCGCGCGTCGGATAAGGCCGGCGTCAGCAGGACCCGGACGGCGGCAGGGGACCTCGCCACCGTTTCACGCGGAATCCGGATGTACCTGGGATCAGAGGCTGTGGGTGCCGCAGCGCTTCGTGCCTACACTGAGCTCGACGACGCCTCCGTGCTGTCCCACGGCTCCGCCGCGCGCGTCCTACGCGTCGCCCTGCCACACTGGCTCGAGGATGACTGGCGGATTCATGTGGCCCGCAGACGTGGTTTCAGCACGCCCCGTCGCATCAACGTTGTGGGCCACCTCCTCACGCTGCTCCCGGATGAGGTAGTGGAGTACGACGGCGTCCGCGTCACCTCGCCCGCACGCACTTGGCTGGACCTCGCCTCGATCCTAACCATGGACGAACTTATCGTCGCCGGCGATTCCCTGGTTTGCGGTCACGGCCCTGAGTTTCCCAGGCCACGTGAACCGGTGTGTACACTCGGTGACCTCCTCAACATTATCGGCAGGCATCCGGGGATCCGGGGGATCAGGAGGGCACGAACAGCCCTGGAATCCGTCCGGGTTGGCTCGGGCTCCCAGCCTGAATCGCGGATGCGGCTGGCTATTGTGAGGGCGGGGCTGCCTGAACCCGTCCTGAATTATGTGGTCTTTGGCGCTGACGGACCGCCCGTTTTGTGGCCTGACGCCGCCTACCCGGACCAGCGTATCGCCGTCCAGTACGAGGGCGCCCACCACAATGACTCCGATCAGTACTTGCGGGACATCCGGAGGGCTGACACAACTGCCCAGTACGGCTGGCTTGAGGTCCGCGTGTCCAAGCTTGACCTCGCCGGTGACCGCCCCGCCGTCGTGGGTAAGGTCAGGTCCGCACTGGCCGCTCGGGGCTGGCGCGCGAGATGACACTTGGCGGCAGTGTTTGTCCGCTCGATTTGCCGTTAAGTGCCATATCGATCCAAGAACGTACCCCTGTATTACCAGTTTCCGTGACCCGAAACACGGCCCGGCGGCAGAACTGACTAGGATGGTTCCTAGCCGACGAGGTTCACTCCAGGGTTAAGAACCCGCAGACGAAATTCACATGAGGAGTCAGCATGCCCATTGCAACCCCAGAGATCTACTCCGAGATGATCGACCGCGCTAAGACGGGCGGCTTCGCATACCCGGCCGTCAACGTCACCTCCTCGCAGACGCTGAACGCGGCCCTCCGCGGTTTCGCCGATGCTGAGTCCGATGGCATCGTCCAGGTTTCCACCGGCGGTGCCGCCTACTGGTCCGGCGCCTCCACCAAGGACATGGTGGCCGGTTCCCTGGGCTTCGCAGCCTTTGCGCGCGAAGTTGCCAAGAACTACAACGTCAACATCGCCCTCCACACGGACCACTGCCCCAAAGACAAGCTGGACGGCTTTGTGCTGCCGCTGCTGGCCGCTTCCGAGGCCGAGGTCAAGGCAGGCCGCAATCCGCTGTTCAACTCCCACATGTGGGACGGTTCCGCAGAAACCCTGCAGGAGAACCTCCGCATCGCCCGTGAACTGCTGGAGCGCACCGCCGCCGCGAAGATCATCCTTGAAGTTGAGATCGGCACTGTCGGTGGCGAGGAAGACGGCGTCGAGAACGCCATCAACGACAAGCTGTACACCACGGTGGAGGATGCCCTGGCCACCGTCGAGGCCCTGGGTGCCGGCGAGAACGGCCGCTACATCACGGCACTGACCTTCGGCAACGTGCACGGCGTGTACAAGCCGGGCGGCGTGAAGCTGCGCCCGGAGATCCTGAAGGACATCCAAGCCCAGGTGGGCGCCAAGATCGGCAAGGACAACCCGTTCGACCTCGTCTTCCACGGCGGATCAGGCTCCTCTGACCAGGAAATCGCCGACGCCGTGTCCTACGGAACCATCAAGATGAACATCGACACCGACACCCAGTACGCCTACACGCGTCCGGTGGTTGACCACATGTTCAAGAACTACGACGGCGTCCTGAAGGTTGACGGCGAAGTGGGCAACAAGAAGCTTTACGATCCCCGCGTCTGGGGCGCCTCGGCCGAAGCAGGCCTTGCTGCCCGTGTGGTGGAGGCGGCCAAACAGCTCGGCTCCCTCGGCAAGACGTTCTAGTATGTCCGACGAGTTCCGCAGGAACCTGATGGGCCCCGAGCCCACCCTCTTGCCTGCCGAGACCGAGGTCTACGAGCAGCTGGAGGCGGGCCAGGAGGCACTGGATCTGGTGGAGAAGCACCCCACCTCCTCGCTGCTGTGGGCTGTGCTCGCGGAAGAGGCGTGGGCCGAGGGCCGCACCATCGATTCCTACGCCTATTCCCGTGTGGGCTATCACCGCGGCCTGGATTCGCTGCGGCGTAACGGCTGGCGCGGCGTCGGCCCCATCCCGTGGGAGCATGAGCCCAACCGCGGTTTCCTGCGTGCGCTCTATTCGCTGGGCCGTGCATCGGCGGCCATCGGCGAGGCCGAGGAACCGGAACGGATCGAGAAGTTCCTCAACGACTCCGACCCGGCAGCGAAAGCGGCCATCGAAGGCAAGTAAACCAAAAGTTAAATAACGACGGCGGGTGGTCACCTTTATTGAAAAGGTGGCCACCCGCCGTCGTTCCTTCAGAGTTTTTGTCCAGATATGGCGACCAAAAGTCCCTTTTGGTCGCCATATCTGGACAAAAACTCCGTAGTGGAGGGGGAGCGTGGGGCTAGCTGGGCTTCGTCAGGCCTGTGCGCGCCATGGCATCCGCATAGGCCACGTGCATTTCTTCAAGGTACTGTTCCTGCCGGGCCGGAGTACCGGCGAAGGCTCGGCCACTGAGGGAGCGGACCTTGTAGGTTTTCAGTCCGCGGCGCCAGAGCAGGGGCACCTCGGTCTTCAGCAGCAGGTTGGCCAGGCGGTTGGCTTCGGTGCCGTGGGCCACGATGACGGAAGCCCGGGGCACGAGGGCCAGGAACTTGAGCAGCGGCTTGAGGCCGGAGGCGATCTGGTCCGGCGTGAACTTGCCGTTGGGCTCGCCCGGGGTGTGCCACGGGTGGACGTTCCACGGCATCACGAACTCCGGACGCAGGCCCAGTTTCCACTGGACGCCCAGCATGCGGGTGGCGGCGTCGTCGTCGCCGGCGGTGATGAACCCGGACTTGTCCGCTTCGCCGATGTTCGAGTACAGGCTGATGATGCGGCATTCATCCACGTCGTGCATGGGGTCAACGTAGGGAACTTCGGTGTGCGGCTTGACGCTCTGCAGGGAATCGCACAGCTCGTTGACGGCTGCGACGTTGGGTTCGTAACGGCGGCTCATGAGCTGCTCGCGAAAAGATTCAGGTGCCAGGGCTGTCATGTATTGCTATGTCTCCTGCGGGGCTCGGTGATGCTGCCAATCCGGAAAATGGGCGCATCGTGGCGCGGCAGGTTCCGGGATGGTTTGAAATGTGGAGTGGACCGATTCCTGGTCGGTCCTTATCAGTTTAGCAAGCCCCGCAAAACGCAGGCACGCCCAAGGCCTTCCCGTGATGGAAGGCACAGGGCGCCGGGATCGCTGCACCTACCAGAGGCGCTGGCTGGCGCGGCGGGCGCCCTCGCCGAGCGCCTCAAGTTTGGCGAAGGCGATCTGCGGGTGAACCCGGCCGCCCAGCCCGCAGTCCGTGGACGCAATAACATTCTCCCGGCCCACCAGCTCGGCGAAGCGGACAATCCGGTCAGCCACGAGATCCGGGTGTTCCACCACGTTGGTTGCGTGTGAGACCACTCCGGGAATGATGGCCTTGCCCTCGGGAAGCCTGGTGTCTTCCCACACCCGCCACTCGTGCTCGTGCCTGACGTTGGCGGCCTCGAAGGAGTAGGCCCCGGCATTGACCTGCAGCACAGATCCAACGATGTCCGCGAACGGAATGTCCGTGGTGTGCGGCCCGTGCCAGGAACCCCAGCAGACGTGGAGGCGGATCTGTTCCTGGGGCAGGTCGCGCAGGGCCCAGTTGGTGGCCTCGATGCGCAGCTGGATGAACTTGAGGTAGTCCTCCAACGACGGCTCGGGGTTGATCTGATCCCAGCTTTCCGCGAGTGAGGGGTCATCGAGCTGCACCGTCAGGCCGGCGTCGATGATGGCCTTGTATTCCTCCCGCATGGCATCAGCGCAGGCGTACAGCAGTTCCTCGTCCGACTTGTAGTACTCGTTGGCCACCCTGGCGCACGAACCGGGGGAGAGGGACGCCAGAAAGCCTTCCGTCAGGCCCGCCGCGGCCAGGCCCTTTTTCAAATTGGTGACATCGGAGGCCACCAGGTCATGCCCCGTGTAGGTCAGGGGTCCCGCGATTTTCGGCTGCGTCACGCTTTTGCGGTGCGCCAGGATGCCCGAGGACGGATCGGTGTACGCGTCGTTGAAAGCCAGCCGGTCCCGGCGGTCCGGAAACGACGTCAGCACAATATGCCCCGGAGACGAGCGATGCACCACGGGGTCCTTCCACCTGTCCACGTCAGTGGGTTCCAGGCCGCCCAGCCTGGCGAAGGAGTAGTTCCACCAGGCGCCGTAATCAACGGAAGTGGACATGGTGTGCCCGTACTCGCCGTCGTTCGCAATGTCGACGCCGAGGTCTTTCTGCCGCTGGACCACATCCGCCACCGATGCTTCCAGCAGCTCCAGGAATTCGGGCGTGATGCCCTCGGATTCCTTTGTGGCGTTTGCCGCGATGAGCTCCGGCGTGCGAGGCAGTGAACCTGCATGCGTGACCTGGATGTGGTCAGTATTGGGGGACATGGATACTTCCTTTCCATCGGTCCTGGCAGTAGCACCTGCGGACAGGATTGTCCCTGCACCCGCGGTTGCTGCGGCGTCAGCGAGCCAGGTCTCTCGGCCGCTCCGGATGGGTACTCTCACTTAATGTCATCAGCCGGGTGCGGGCAAGCCTTCGCCGGATTGTTTCATCGGATGGCGGCGGAGGCGGGGGTGGAGAAACCAAGGGCCCGCGGGCCACGAACAAGTGGAGAAACCCCGGCATCCGCTAAACTTGGCTGGTAAGAGCCCCGAACTCTTGCCTGGCAGGCCACTGAATCTGTGCCTGCCGGACTGTAGCCGTCGGGGCATTCTCATGAACGGCGCTGACTTCCGGCTGAACACCTGCTGCCTCACCTGGGTGGATCAACCGGAATGCGGCCCGAACGAATGGGGGAGGATCCCATGCCAGCTATCGTGATCGTAGGAGCCCAATGGGGCGACGAGGGAAAAGGCAAGGCCACTGATCTCCTCGGCGGCCGCGTCGACTATGTGGTTAAGCCCAACGGCGGCAATAACGCCGGGCATACCGTCGTCGTAGGCGGTGAGAAGTATGAGCTCAAGCTCCTTCCGGCCGGCATTCTCAGCCCCAATGCGGTTCCCATCATCGGCAACGGCTGTGTGGTGAACCTTGAAGCCCTGTTCCAGGAAATTGAGGGGCTCCAGGCCCGCGGCGCAGACACCTCCAAACTGCGCGTCTCCGCCAACGCACACCTGGTGGCGCCTTTTCACCAGGTGCTGGACAAGGTCACCGAACGTTACCTCGGAAGCCGCGCCATCGGCACCACGGGCCGCGGCATCGGGCCCGCCTACATGGACAAGGTGGCCCGGCTGGGCATCCGTGTCCAGGACGTCTTCGACGAATCCATCCTCCGCCAGAAGGTGGAAGGATCGCTCCGCCAGAAGAACGAGCTCCTGGTCAAGGTCTACAACCGCCGCGACATCGATGTTGAGGAGATTGTTGAATACTTCCTGTCCTTTGCCGAGCGTCTCCGCCCGCTGGTCATCGACAGCACACTGGTCCTGAACAAGGCCCTGGATGAGGGCAAGGTAGTGCTCATGGAAGGCGGCCAGGCCACCTTCCTGGACGTGGACCACGGCACCTACCCGTTCGTCACTTCCTCCAACCCCACCGCCGGCGGAGCCTCCGTTGGCTCCGGCATCGGTCCCACCCGGATCTCGCGCTCCATCGGCATCATCAAGGCGTACACCACGCGTGTGGGCGCCGGCCCGTTCCCCACGGAGCTCTTCGACGAGATGGGCGTGTACCTGCAGAAGACGGGCGGCGAGTTCGGCGTCAACACCGGCCGTCCCCGCCGCTGCGGCTGGTACGACGCCGTCCTGGCCCGCCATGCGTCCCGCGTCAACGGCTTCACGGACTACTTCGTCACCAAACTGGATGTACTCACCGGCATCGAGCAGATTCCGGTGTGCGTGGCCTATGACGTCGACGGGGTCAGGCATGACGAAATGCCCATGACCCAGACCGAGTTCCACCATGCCAAGCCCATCTTCGAGTACTTCGAGGGATGGACCGAGGACATTACCGCGGCCCGCACCATGGATGACCTGCCGGAGAATGCACGCAACTACGTCCTGGCCCTGGAAAAGCTCTCCGGCACGCGCTTTTCCGCCATTGGCGTGGGTCCGGACCGTGACCAGACGATTGTGGTTAACGACCTCATCAATGACTAACTGTTTCTGAAAGTCCGACGCCGGCGGGTCACCTTGAACAGGTGGCCCGCCGGCGTCGTTACGGGGTAACGCTGCATGGATGCGGGGCTCATCTTAAGTAGGATACTCACCAACTTAGGTGTGAAATAGACATAATGCTGTTAGTCTGTTTAAGCACCTACAGAGAGTGAGCAATGATGCTTCTCGAAAGAGACCTCATCCAGTCCGTCGGCTTCCGCAACGTCACGGAAGGCGGACGTGTGACCGGCTTCCAGTTCAGGGTCCGGATGCCTTCCTACCGGGGCATGGCCGCTTCCCTCATTGACGGCATCGCGGTCCGCGTTGGCGATCTGGTGAACGTTGGCCCCGACGTTCCGCGTTGGACGTTTGGCGGGCGGACCTACACGCTGCAGCAACTCTGGGAAAGTGATGGCGTCCGCTGGCCCTTGGAGGAAGCGGCACTGGTGACCGTTCCCCTCGACGGCGGGCTGCCGCAAGGCGTCCACGAGCTCAGCATCGAGTTGCGGCTGCGAATGTCCTACATTCCCGTCGAGCACCAGCCCACCATCCACCGGGTCAGCCGGAAGGTCACGCTGGCACCGGAAGGCGGCGAAGATACCTTCCGCTACGGCGTTTCCCTGTACAGCTTCATGGGTGACTACGGCACGGTCATGGACCTTGAAACGGCTTTGGCCGCCGTCGCCGACGTAGGCGCCATCGGCGTCGAGATCCTCGGCGAGGGCCACGTCCCCAACTATCCGGAACCTTCTGCGGCGTGGATCGACAACTGGTTCGGCCTGCTCGAGAAGTACTCTTTGGAGCCCACGAACTACGGCTCTTGGATTGACACCCGGCTCCACCCCGGCAGGAGCATGACGGCAACCGAAGGTGCCGAGGCACTGCAACGGGACCTGAGGCTTGCCCACCGGCTGGGATTCGGCTTCGTCCGCCCAAAGATCGGGGTCGTGTCCAGCGACCTGGTTCCGGACCCGATCTGGACGGAGTCAGTGGAACGCTCGCTCGACCTGGCTCACGAGCTGGGGATCATCATCTGCCCCGAGATCCACTCGCCAACGCCCATCAAGCATCCCGTCGTCGAGGACTACATCGGCCTCATCGAACGGACGGGAACCAAGAACTTTGGTCTCCTCATCGACACCGGCATCTTCCAGGACCGGCCCATCCCGCTGCGGGAAGGGGAGACGCGCGAGACCCGCCCCGCCTTCCTGGACGGCATCGGCGTCGATCCGGCCGATTTCGCGGACATCGCCCAGTACGTGGTGTTCATCCAGGCGAAGTTCCACGACATCAACGAGCAGCTGGAAGACCATCAGATTCCCTGGCGGCCCGTGCTGAATGCGCTCAAGGACGCCGGTTACAGCGGCTACCTTTCCAGTGAATACGAAGGCGAACGCACCCCCTGGCGGGCCATCGAGCAGTTGCGGCGCCAGCATGCCCTCATCCGTCGCATTGCGGCCGAACTTCCCTGACCTATCCCATCTCCCAGCAAAGAGAACAACCATGCCCAATGGATTTATTGACGAATCAAGCCTCCGCCCCCATCCGGAAGGCCTCGCGCTGGTACTGACGCTGCCGTGGTACCGCAGCCTTTGGCTCTCCTCGGTGTCCAGCCTCCGGCTGAGTATCGACGGCCAGGAGATTCCTTCCGGGGACCTGTCACTGGAACTGGGCGGTGTCCGCTACGCGCTTGCCGACTTGCCGGCGCAAAGCGAGACTCTCTGGTACCTCCAGGAACATCCCCTGCTCATCGTCACAAGGGAGAGCCCGGCTTCCCTGGGCGAGCAGCACACCATCCAGCTCATAGGGGAGCTTCGACTGCCGTACATGCAGATCGCACCGGGCCAGGACGGCGGTCCCGGCATGTACGTGCCCAACTTCGTGAACCAGACGCTGGAGCTGACCGTGACCGACAGGGCGGCGACGGCTCCTGAACTGGCGACGGCGGTGACGCCGCCTCCGCCGAAGGCTGAGGATGATCCGTTCTCCCTGGGGCTCACGCTGTACTCGGCCAGCGCCGAATTCCGGGCGGGCTGGTACGACTTTGACGGCCTGCTGAACCGGGTGGCGGAGCTGGGGATAGGCCCCGGCATCGAGATCGTGGCGTCCCAGGTCCTGCCCACCTACCCCAACGTGACTGATAATTTTGCACGTTCCTGGCAGGAGGCCTTCGACAAGCACGGCTTCACCGCCAGCTCCTTTGGCGCGAATCTTGATATGGGCCGGCGCCGTGACCGCGACATGACTCCGGATGAGGAATACGGGTTCACGGAGACGCTCTTCCGCGGTGCCAAGAAGCTCGGCTTCCCGCTGGTCCGCATCCAGAGCGCGAAGCCGGAACTGCTTCGCCGGCTCCTTCCGCTGGCCGAGGACCTCGAACTCAAGCTTGCCTACGAGATCCACGCGCCGCTGGGACCCAACTCGCCGGAGATCAGAAAGGTCCGGGAGGTCTATGCGGAGCTTGATTCACCGCTGCTGGGCTTCGTGGCTGACTTCTCCTCGACCATGCACAGCATGTCACCCACCCTCCTGCGCGCTGTCCGCCGGGCCGGACTCGACGACGAAGCCGTCCTCAGGCTGCAGGCGATCTGGGCCACCGACGCCCCCATGCGCGCCCGACAGGAAGAGTTCATTGGCTATCTCAAGGGACGCGGCTTTGATCCTGCCCGCCTCGGTTCCTTCGCCCACCTCGCCTTCAACATGCATGGCCACGTGAGCCCGGAGGAGTGGTCTGACATCATGCCGCAGATCATGCATGTCCACGCGAAGTTCTATGACATCGATGAGCACGGCAACGAGCCGGCAATCGACTATCCGGAACTGGTCCGGGTGTTCGTTGAGGGCGGCTACCGCGGCTACTGGTCCAGCGAGTGGGAGGGGCACGCCTTCGCTGAGCTCGGCGAAGTGGATCCGCTGCTGCTAGTCCGGAAGCAGCACGACCTCATTCGCAAGAGCATGCGGACGGCGCTCGCATCAGCCTGAGGCTGCACAACGAATCCCGCGCGCCTCGATGCCCGACCCATTACCGGGCCGGGCATCGAGGCATTAAAGGGGCTTGGCCGCGGCCGCTGCGACGATGTCAGCCGCGTCCTTGAACAGGCCGCGCATCCATTCATGCTCGGAATCGCGGTTGTGTACTGGATGCCACCACAGGGCATTAACCAGCGGAGTGGCATCGAATGGAAGCGGCAGGATCCGCACTCCGCCCACCCGCAGCGCAAACGGGACCAGCGCTGCCTGGATGAGCGCGATCCGGTTGGTCCCCACCACAAAATGCGGCAAGGACTGGAAACTTTCAACCACCACATCCACCCGCGGTTCAACACCCAGCTGCATGATTTGCCGTTCCGCGGACGTTGATGCTGAGCGGGTCTGATACGTCATGACCCACGGAAGTTCGGCGATGTTCTCCATGGTGATCTGCTCGCCCACGGCCTCGTTGGAGGAAGAGACGACGGCGACCCACCCGTCCCGCCACAGGTCCAGGCAGGGGAGTCCGGACAGGAAGCCGTGGGGGATCACCATGCCGTCTACCGAACGAAGGCGGTTGGCTGCATCTTCCACCACCATCGGGTTGTGGAGCATAAACCGGAACCTGACACCCGGCGCGCGTTCAGCCGCAAGCTCGGAAACTACCCGGCCAACAGTGGTGAACCCATAATCCGAACCGTAGATGGAGAACTCGCGCTCGGATTCGGCGGGTTCCCACGTTGCCTGGCTCTCGAAGACGCGGCGGGCGGCTTCCAGGGCCGTGGTGGTGTGTTCCGCCAGCCGCAGGGCGAAGGGCGTGAGCTCATAGGCGTTGCCCCGGCGGGCAAGGATGGGATCCCCGAAGTGGGACCGGAGGCGCGCAAGCGAGGCGCTCAACGCCGGCTGGCTCAGGTGCAGGCGCTCGGCCGCCCTGGTCACGCTCCGCTCAGTGATGAGGGCATCCAGCGATATCAAGAGGTTGAGGTCTAGCCGGGAAAGCAGGACATGGTTTGTCACGGCGCGGCGTTTCTTTCGGCGGTGAACTACGTCCCATCAGTGTATCAGCGGCATCAATACATTTGCCGGGCCATATCAGAGGGTTGGATGCGGAGAGCTTCCGTGGACCTCCGTGGAACTTATGTCTGGTATACGCAATACTTATGTGCTTTTTCTGCACATCTCCTGCATACTAGTGAGTGACCGGGGTCACGGCTCCCGGATATTTCGACAACGAAGTCAGAAAGGCTGGACATGTCACAGCACAGTCGCTATTCGGGCCTGAAGGCCGGCGCCCTCGCCGTCCCCACCATCGCAGCCCTCGTCCTCACCGGCTGCTCGGCCCCCACCGGCAGCACCTCCTCCGGAGGCTCGCAGGAATTTTCCCTGTCATTTGCCACTTCCAACACCATCGAGAGCCCCTTCCAGGTCCTGGGTGAGAAGTACATGGAAGCCAACCCGAACGTGAAGATCACGTTCAACCCCCAGCCCAACGACTCCTACGACCAGACGTTGCGGACCCAGCTCCAGGCCGGGAACGCCTCCGACGTCGTGGTGACCTCGCCCGGTTCGGGCACCGGGCGCAGTATCCTGCCGCTCGTTCAGGCAGGCTTCCTGGAGCCGTTGGACGATGCCGCCAAGGAACTGGTTCCGGAGGGCAGCGAAGCCCTCTTCGGAACTGACGGCAAAGTCTACGGCCAGGCACCCGAGATCACCGTAGTTGGCCTGGTCGCCAACGAGACTGCTGCCAAGGCTGCCGGCATATCCGAGTTCCCGGCAGACTTCTCTGCTCTTGAGGAGCAGTGCAAGAAGCTTGAATCGTCCGGCAAGTCGTTCATTGCGCTGGCCGGGTCCGCTGCTCCGAACACCGGCCTGATGGCGATGTCCCTCGCGGCCTCGCGGGTATATGCCGAGGACCCGAAGTGGAATGAAAAGCGGGCTGCCAAGGAAACCACGTTCGCTGACTCCGACGGCTGGAAGTCATCCCTCGAGGCGGTGGTCACACTGAACGAGGCCGGCTGCTTCCAGAAAGGCGCCGCAGGTGCCGGCTTTGACGCCATCACCAAGGGCCTTGCCAGCGGATCATCGGTTGCCGGCTTTATCCCGGGTCCCAGCTGGAAGCAGTTGAAGTCCGCCGCTGCGGACTCTGAATTCGACGTCCGCGCACTCCCGGCCGAAGGCTCAGGCCAGAGCTTCGTCTACGCCAGTGCCAACTACGCGTTCTCCGTCAACGCCGCGTCCAAGAACAAGGATGCTGCCAAGGCGTTCCTGACCTGGGCCGCTGAGCCTGAGCAGACCAAGGCCTTCGCGGAAATCGATGGCGCCCTGCCGGTCACCGGCCTGGACAGCTACGACTTCGACGCCGGCGCTTATAAGAACGTCGGCGGGCTCATCAAGGACGGAAAGTACGGTCCTCTGCCGAACAGCCAGTGGCCCAACTCCGCTGTCTACGACGCCCTCGCCACCGGCGTCCAGGGACTAATCACCGGCCAGAAGAACCCTGACCAGGTCCTGCAGGCCATGGACGCAGCCTGGGGCCAGTGACCGTTTCACACCACCCAGGTTCCGACGACTCAAAGGGACAAACAAGGATTACCATGACTGCGACGATGCAACCCAAAAGCGAAGCAGCTGAAGTGCCCCGGCGAGGCAGGCGCACTCCGGGGGCGGGCCCAAAGACCCGCCCCCGGGGGACCGGCCTGCAGTTGGGACACTGGTGGTGGGCGCTGCCCGGGATCACCCTCGTCATAGCCATCCACTACGTGGCAACGGGTATAGGCGGCTTCTTCGCCTTCACCAACTGGACCGGCATCGGCTCGTTCCAAGTCACAGGCTGGCAGAACTTCGAAGCAATCTTCAAGGATCCCACCAAGCTCGGAGCCCTCTCCAACACCCTCTTCCTCGCCTTCGGCTCCGTTTTCCTCGGCAACGTTGCGGGGCTGGTCATTGCCCTTGGCCTGAACCGGGTCCTGAAGACGCGCTACATCCTCCGGACACTCTTCTTTATGCCCGTGGTGCTCAGCCCCCTGGCCACGGCCTACATCTGGAAGTACATCTTCGACTTTGACGGCCCCATCAACGCCTTCCTCATATCGATCGGCGCCGAGGACCTCGCAAAGCCCTGGCTCGCAGACCCGCAGTGGGCCATCTGGACAGTGCTCGTGGTGCTGGTCTGGGGCTCCACCGGCTTCGCCATGGTGATCTTTATGGCCGGGCTTGCCGGCGTCCCGGTGGAAGTCGAGGAGGCCGCCGCGATCGACGGCGCCAACCTGTGGCAGCGCTTCCGGAACGTCACGCTGCCGGCCATCCGCCCTGCCGTCGCCATCGCCACCACCCTTGGGATCGTCCAGGGCCTGCGGGTCTTCGACCCCATTATGGCCCTGACCGGGGGCGGACCCGCCGGGGCAACCGAAACGCTGGCCACCCAGGTCTACAAGCAGGCATTCGCGCTCGGCAACTTTGGCGGCGGCGCCGCCCTGGCCCTGGTGCTCGCCGTCATCATCCTGTTCTTCGCCGTAATCCAGCAGCGGCTGACGCGATCGAACCCTGAGGACTAACCATGTTCCGTTACACCAAATTCACCCTGCTCCGCGAAATGGGCCTCTGGGCGCTGGCGCTGATCTTCCTCGCCCCGTTCTACTTCCTGGTGACCACCGCCCTGAAGCCGGACAGCGAGATGTACACAACGTCACCCCTAGCCGTGCCGAAGAGCCCGGACTTCAGTAACTTCGTCGATGTCCTGACGGCCACTGGCAACTCCAACGTCGTGATGGGGCTCGTGAACAGCCTCATCATCACCACGGGCAGCATCATCGGCCTGATCGCACTGGGCTCAATCACCGGCTACGTCATCTCACGCAGCACCCGCCGGTGGAGCAAGGGCGTCTACTACCTGTTCCTGATCGCCATCATCCTCCCCGGTCAGCTCGGCGCCGTCCCCCTGTATATGGGTGCGCGCGCCATGGGCCTGACGGGGTCGGCGTGGGGCCTGATCGTCCTGTACACGGGCATGCTCCTGCCGCTGTCGATCTTCCTCTACGCCAACTTCTTCCGGGGGCTTGGGACCGATTATGAGGAAGCAGCCACCATCGACGGTGCCAGCAGGACCCAGATCTTCTCCAAGGTGGTGCTGCCCATGATGGCCCCCGCCACGGGAACGGTCACCATTTTCGCCGGACTCATCGTCTGGAACGACTTCTTCACCTCGCTGATCTTCCTCGGCGGCTCCGCCAACCAAACACTGCCGGTGGCCATGTACTACTACATCGGTTCACTGGTCTCGCAGTGGAACTCGATCTTCGCCATCGTGATCGTGTCCATGATTCCCATCCTGGCGCTGTTCCTGTTTGCGCAGAAGCGCTTCATCCAGGGCTTCTCCGGCGGCCTGAAAGGCTGACCCGCCGCTTGACCACCGCTTCACCACTGCGCAGCGATCGAACGCGTCGCGGCGATGTTCCACACCCAAAAACGGGTGCACACCCAAATACGGGCGCATCGCCAGCCCAAGTTTTAGTTGAACACCCTCACCTTCCAGGAGACACGCATGTACCAACTTGCACCCAACATCGACCTCTTGTTCGCAGAAGCCGGCGACAGCGCCGCTGACCGTGTCCGCGCCGCAGCCGCCGCCGGTTTCGACGCGGTGGAAATGTGGGGCCCGACGGGGAAGGACATTCCCGCGCTCAAGGGTGCGTTAGAGGAGACGGGTGTGCAGCTCACCGCCCAGTTGGCAGAGCCGCGGATGCAGTTCATGATCCCGCCGAAGGACCACGCGCCCTTCTATACAGGACTTGATGCCGGCGTCGAAGTGGCTCAGCAGCTGGGTTGCCCGCGGATCGTGGTGGGCAGCGGCACCGGCTTCGGCGGCCGTAAGCGGCAGGACCAGCTGGATGAACTGATTGAGATCTTCACCAAAGGCGCAGCCCACATTGAAGGTTCCGGCATCACCCTGGTCCTCGAACCGGTGAACACCAGGGTGGACCACCCCGGTGCCCTGCTGGACCGCACCTCCGAAGCCGTCTACATCGCCAGGGGCGTCAACTCGCCCCATTTCGGCGTCCTCTACGACCTCTACCACTCCACCGTCGAAGGCGAGGACGTCGTCGCTGAACTGGCCAATGCCGGTGACCTCATTAAGTACGTACAGATCGCCGACGCCCCAGGACGCGGCGAACCCGGCTCGGGTTCCATCGACTGGCCTGCCCGGCTCGGTGACCTGCGGAACAGCGGCTACACCGGCCCCATCGGGCTTGAGTACTACCCGACCATCGATTCGGCAAAGTCCGTCCGCCGAATCCAGGAACTGGTGGCTGGGCGGTGAGCGGTCACCGGTACCCGGCGGCAGTCGACGTCGCCATCGTTGGCAGCGGCCCCACGGCATCGGCGTACGCGCGGATCTTGAGCGAGGAAGCTCCCGGTGCCACAATCGCCATGTTCGAAGTCGGCCCCACGGTGAGCAATCCGCCCGGGGCGCATGTCAAGAACATCGAGGATCCTAAATCCCGCAGCGTCGCGCAGCGCGCTTCGGAAGGCCCCGGCGCCGATGCCGAAACGGTGAGCTCACCCGGCGCCGTCAAGAGCGGGGAGCGCCGGGCCAGGGCCGGAACCTATTTGCTGCAGGATGGCTACGCCTTCCCGGGCGAGGACGGCATGCCCGTAGCGGCCATGTCCAGCAATGTGGGCGGCATGGCCGCCCACTGGACCGCCGCCTGCCCCCGCCCGGGTGGAAAGGAGCGCATTCCGTTCCTGCCGGACCTGGAAGATCTCCTTGACGACGCCGACCGCCTCCTGGGCGTGACCACCCATGCCTTCGACGGCGCACCTTTCTCGGACCTCGTCATCAGGCGCCTGGCAGCGGTGGCGGACCAAGGCCGAAAGGCGGCGTACCGGGTCCAGCCGATGCCGCTTGCTGTTCACCGGCGGGAGGACGGCGGCCTCGTGTGGTCAGGCTCCGACGTCGTGATGGGGGACGTCACCCGGGAGAACCCGCAGTTCGAACTCTTTGATGAGTCGCTGGTGACCCGTGTGCTCGTGGAGGACGGCGCTGCTTCCGGCGTCGAAGTCCAGGACCGCCGCAGCGGGGAGACCCATCGGGTGGCTGCCCGTTACGTCGTGGTGGGCGGGGATGCGCTGCGCACGCCGCAGCTCCTCTGGGCTTCCGGGATCCGTCCGGACGCCCTGGGCCGCTACCTCAACGACCAGGCGCAGGTGGTGTTCGCGAGCAGGCTGCGCGATGTCACGGCTCCGCAGGTCCCGGCAGCCGCCAACGGTGCCCTCAGCGAGCAAAGCGGGGTTGCCTGGGTGCCTTACACGGACGAAGCGCCCTTCCACGGCCAGATCATGCAGCTGGACGCGTCCCCTGTCCCCTTGGCCGAAGATGACCCCGTTGTGCCGGGATCGATCGTGGGGCTGGGCCTGTTCTGCGCCAAGGACCTGCAGCGCGAGGACCGGGTGGCGTTCGACGACGACGCCCGCGACTCCTACGGAATGCCCGCCATGCGCATCCACTACCGGCTTACCGGGCGGGACCACGAGGTACTCGACCGTGCGAGGCAGGAGATTGTCAGCCTGGGCAGGGCGGTTGGGGAGCCACTCGACGAGCGTCCGTTTGTCATGCCGCCCGGAGCGTCGTTGCACTACCAGGGCACAACACGCATGGGCGAGACGGACGACGGCGAGAGTGTCTGTTCTCCCGACAGCCAGGTCTGGCAGGTTCCCGGCCTCTTCGTGGCCGGCAACGGCGTCATTCCCACCGCGACGGCATGCAATCCCACACTGACGGCCGTTGCGCTCGCCGTGCGTGGGGCGCGGAAAATCAGGGAAGAACTCAACGGCGCTTTACTTATGTCTGAATCAGACAATAGAATGACTAAATAAAGAAGAAGTGGCTGATGGCCCCTTCGTTCAATAACAGGCATTTCATTCACAGGCAGGGCCTTCACACGCAAGGCACGCCGCAGACAAGGAGGTCTCGATGATCGCCGACCGCATTATCGAGCAAGGAACACTCACCACGCAGGGCGGCCGCACCGCCGTCGAAGTCCGCATCCCCTGGTACCGCGCCCTTCCGGGCTCGTGCATCGCCGGCGCAGCACTGACAGTTGACGGTGTTGCCGCCCCCGAGGACACCCTGCGCTGGACCATGAATAACCGGACGTTCCGGTTTGAAGAACTCGTGGACGAGACCGGTGAGTGGTGGTTCCCGCTGGACTCGGCAGTTCTTTCCGGCGACGTTCCCGTCCAGGACGACCACGCCGAGCACGAGGTCCGGGTGGACCTGAAGCTCTACATCCCGTACATCATCACCGACCACGGCGTGCTGCACATTGAAGAGCACGACACCAAGACCATGAAGGTGGCACAGCGATGACCAGCCTCGGCACGCCGATCCAGGGCGTCACCCTTTACAGCTTCACGCGGGCCTTCCACGCTCGGCAGTATGATCTCGACGGCCTGATCCGCAAGGTGGCGGCCGAGGGCTTCGGCCCGGGGCTCGAGGTTATTGGATTCTCCAGCTTCCGGGGCTTCCCGGACCGCATCGACGACACCTTCGTTGGGCAGTTCCGCGACCTGGTGGCAGAGGTTGACCTGGTCCCCACCTCCCTCGCAGTCAACGTTGACACGGGCATCCGCCGCGACCGGCTCATGAACCACGACGAGCTGGTCGAATACATGCGCAAGCAGATCGAAGTAGCCGCCCGGCTCGGCTTCCCGATCGCGCGAGTGCAGATCTCACTGACGCCGGACGCCATGGAAAGCCTGCTGCCCGTGGCCGAAAAGTACGGCGTCACCCTGGCCCTCGAAGTCCACGCGGACCAGCACGGCGCCCACGAGCGCGTCCTGGCCCTGCGCGACCGCTACGAGAAGCTCGATTCTCCGCTGCTTGGGTTCACCGCCGACTGGGGCGCCACCGTCACAGGGTTTGCACCCTCGCTGCTGGAGGCCTACCGGCGCCGCGGTGCTTCCGAGGAACTCCTCCGCCAAGTGGTTGACCTGTGGAACGGCTTCTATGCGGAAGGACCTCCCAACACGCAGAAGATCCACGGTGAGCGCTTCGGTGCCTTCATCGGCCTGGCAGCACGCAACGGCCGACCGGACCTCGGCATCGATTTCGGCATTAACGGAACGGGGCTGTTCGGGCCTGCACCGCTGGACACCTGGCTGGAAATCATGCCATGGGTCCGCCACGTGCACGGCAAGTTCTTCGGCATCGACGAGAATGGCGAAGAGCCCTCGGTGCCGGTGCGTGACCTGGTCCGGCAGCTCGTGGAGAACGGCTACAACGGCGCCATCTCCAGCGAATACGAAGGCTGGCACTGGAACAACTGGCAGGACCCGTTCGACATCATCCGCGCGGAGCAGGCCGTCCAGCGTTCAGCCGCTGCAAACGCCGGTTCCGCCATGATCACGGATGCTGCGGAAGCCCGCCGCATCCTCAGCAGCCACCTCGCCCAGCCCGTCCGCGGCTGAAACAAAAGGAATCAAAGACATGCCAGAAGGAATCGCAGGCTCGGGCATCGAGCTTGGCATCACCCTCTATTCACTGACCTCCGAATTCGCCGCCGGGCTCTACACCCCGGAGACCCTGATCAAGGCCGTCGCCGATGAAGGCCTCGGCCCGGGCGTGGAGTTCAACATCGCCCAGATGCTGCGTACCTACCCGGATGTGGACGAGGATTTCGTCCGCCTGTGGCGGGACAGCATGGACCGCTACGGACTGACCCCCAGCGCAGTCGGCACCAACCTGGACATGGGCCGGCGCAAGGACCGCGACATGACGCCGGACGAGGAGTTCGACTTCTTCGCCAGGCAGCTCAAGACCGCCAACACGCTGGGCTTCAACAAGATCGTCATCCGGTCCGCGGGCAAGGAACTGCTCCGCCGGCTGCTTCCGCTGGCCGAGAAGTACGACCAGAAGCTCGGCTACGAGATCCACGCGCCCCAGGGACCGAACGATCCCAAGATTCTGCAGATCCGCGAGATGTATGAGGAGCTCGGCAGCGACCGGCTGGGCTTCACGGCAGACTTCAGTTCCACCATGCACAGCCTGTCGCCCACGCTGTTCCGAACCCTGACCCAGATGGGACTGCCCGAGGAGCACTTCGCCGTAATGCAGGACATCTGGCGCAAGCCCCTGCCCATGCAGGAGCGCAACCAGGAGTTCGAGGACTACCTGCGCGAAAACAACTTCGATCCCGCCCAGCTGGGCCCGTTCACCCGGCTGGCGTTCAACATGCACGGACTGGTCCCGCCGGAGGAATGGCTGGACATCATGCCCCAGATGTTCCACGTCCACGCAAAGTTCTACGACATCGACGAGAACGGCAACGAGCCCGCCATGGACATCCCGCGCATCGTGCGGCAGTTCGTGAAGGGCGGCTACACAGGATTCCTCTCCAGCGAATGGGAAGGCCACGCGTTCGCCGACCTGGGCGAATCGGACCCCATTGACCTGGTCAAGAAGCAGCACTCCCTGATGCGGCGTGCCATAGAAGAATCAGTCGTTCGAGCCTAGAGGAGAGACCTATGTCCACAACAGAAGCCTCCGCCGTCGAAAGCTCCACCGCCGAAACTGGCCTTGCCGCCGAGGTGAAGCGCCTGCGCGCAGAACTCGCCGAAGCCCTGTCGCTGGCCCACCGGGCCAACGACAGGGGTGACATCGAAAACCTGTTCAACCGCTACATGTACCTGCACAACGCCTTTGAAGATGAGCAGATCATCCCGCTGTGGGTGAAGCCGGGTACTCCCGGCATCCGGGCCAGGTACACCAATGCAGGCCAGTACACCGATTACGAAAGCGTCATCCGTTACCACCAGGGCCGCCCACGGCCCGAGGGAAAGCTGATCCTGCACTACACCACGACCCCGGTCATCGAGGTGGCCGCGGATGGCAACACGGCCAAGGGTGTCTGGATCATCACCGGCAACGAGTCCGGCCTGACGGACCCTGAGGTGGCCAAGGACAGCCCGGACTACATGTACTCGCCGGGCGAGGTCCAGGGCAAGAAGGTCTGGGCCCACTGGGTGTGGTGCAAGTATGCAGTGGACTTCCTGCGCCAGGACGGGGAATGGAAGATCTGGAAGTTCCGCTGCTACGAACTCCTGCGGGCACCGTTCGAGGAAAACTGGATCAGCTTCGCCGAGAAAAACCAGCACGCCTTCGCCCTGGACCTGATGTACTTCGGCGACGACGGCAAGCCGGTGTTTATGCCACCCGCCGATGAACCCGTGCCCCAGGAATACCACCCGTACAGTCCAACCGCGCGGCAAACGCTGGAACCCAAGCCGCCGGTACCCCACCAGACATTCGTTGAGACCTTTGAGTAAGGACTAATCATGGCAACCCATAACTCCCTGTTCCAGGACACCGACGTCCGCAGGCACCCCGAGGGCATTTCGGTTTCCGTGCAACTGCCCTGGTACCGCAGTCTCTGGCTCTCTGCTGTTGACGACGTCGCCGCCACCGTCAACGGCTTGGAGATCCCCAAGGAATCACTCCGCTTCGAACTGCAGGGCAAGTCCTACTCCATTGCTGAACTGCCGGAGCAGTGGGAAACCCTGTGGTTCGTCGCGGACAAGCCCGACGTGATCATCCCGCTGGACCGCATCCCTGACGCCGGCGAGGAAATCGACGTCGAAGTCATCCTCACCCTCCGCCTCCTGTACATGCAGATCGCGCCCATGCGCTATGTGGGCAACCGCGTCGCTGTTGAACGCAAGGTGGTGCTCGCATGAAAACCCTCCGCGTGGCCATGATCGGCTACGGCTTCATGGGGGCAGCGCACTCACAGGGCTGGCGCACCGCACCGCGGGTGTTCGACCTGCCGGCCGAGCCGGAAATGGCAGTCGTGGTCGGACGGAACCCCGAAGCGGTGGCCGCCGCCGCCCGCAAGTGGGGCTGGGCGGAGTCAGCCACAGACTGGCGCGAGGTGATCGCGCGGGACGATATCGACGTCGTCGACATTGTCACCCCCGGCGACTCCCACGCAGAGATCGCGATCGCGGCGCTGGAAGCGGGCAAGCACGTCCTGTGTGAAAAGCCGCTGGCCAACACCGTGGCCGAGGCCGAAGCCATGGCCGAAGCGGCCGAGCGGGCCGCAGCACAGGGAATCCGGGCCATGGTGGGTTTCACCTACCGCCGGGTTCCGGCTGTCACCTTCCTGCGCAACCTCATCGCCGAAGGTGCCGTGGGGACGATCAACCAGGTGCGTGCCTCCTACCGGCAGGACTGGCTGGTGGACCCGGAGATGCCGCTGGCCTGGCGGCTGCAGAAGGAGCACGCCGGTTCCGGCGCGCTGGGGGACATCGGCGCCCATGCCATCGACCTCGCCCAGTTCGTGACAGGGCTGAACCTGGAGAAGGTGTCCGGCGTCATCGACACCATCGTGAAGGAGCGACCCCTTCTTGATTCCGGTTCGGGCCTTTCCGGCACTGCCGGTGTTGGCAAAGGCCAGGTGACAGTGGACGACATCGCCATCTTCACCGGCCGCTTCGAATCCGGAGCCCTAGCTTCCTTTGAGGCCTCGCGCTTTGCCACCGGGCGGAAGAACGCGCTTCAGATCGAGGTCTCGGGCGACAAGGGCGCCCTGGCGTTCGATCTCGAGGACCTCAACAGCGTCCAGTTTTACGACCGCACCGTACCCGCGGACCGCCAGGGGTTCCGGAAGATCCTGGTCACCGAAGCGGAACATCCCTACGTTTCGGGATGGTGGCCGGCCGGCCACATGCTTGGCTACGAGCACGGGTTCTCGCACCAGGTCAAGGACCTCGTGGAGGGCATCGTGGGCGGCACCGACCCGCATCCAACGTTCGCTGACGGACTGAGGGTGCAGCGGGTGCTGGAGGCCGTCGAGCGCAGTTCCGACAATGATTCCGCCTGGATGCGCGTTGCCGCAGACGTCCCGGCGCAGGTCTCGTAGGAAGGGAAGTACATGGCACGACCAATAACGTTGTTCACCGGCCAGTGGGCCGACCTGCCGTTCGAGGAGGTGGCCCGGCTCGCTGGCGAGTGGGGCTACGACGGGCTCGAAATCGCGTGCTGGGGTGACCACCTGGATCCCTGGCGCTGGGACGACGACGCCTACGTCCAGGGCAAGCTGGACATCCTTGAACGCCATGGCCTCAAGGTATGGACCATCGCCAACCACCTCAAGGGCCAGGCCGTCTGTGACGACCCCATCGACGAGCGGCACCGCGGCATCCTGCCGGATGCCGTGTGGGGCGACGGTGATCCTGAGGGTGTCCGACGGCGGGCTGCCGAGGAAATGAAGAACACTGCGCGGCTCGCCGCGAAACTGGGCGTGAAGACAGTGACCGGGTTTACTGGTTCGTCCATCTGGAAGTACGTGGCGATGTTTCCGCCTGCCTCCGAAAAGATGGTCGACGCCGGGTACCAGGATTTTGCGGACCGGTGGAACCCCATCCTTGACGTCTTTGATGAGGTGGGCGTCCGGTTCGCGCACGAGGTGCACCCGTCCGAGATCGCCTACGACTACTGGACAACGCACCGCGCCTTGGAAGCGATCGGGCACCGCGAGGCCTTCGGGCTGAACTGGGATCCGAGCCACATGGTGTGGCAGGACATCGACCCCGTGGGGTTCCTCTGGGACTTCAAGGACCGGATCTACCACGTGCACTGCAAGGATACGAAGAAGCGCCTGTCCAACGGCCGCAACGGCCGGCTCTCCTCCCACCTGGCCTGGGCTGACCCGCGCCGAGGGTGGGACTTCATTTCCACCGGCCATGGAGACGTGCCGTGGGAGGATGCCTTCCGGATGCTGAATTCCATCAACTACCGCGGCCCGCTCTCCGTGGAGTGGGAGGACGCCGGCATGGACCGCCTGGAAGGTGCCCCGGAAGCGCTCGCGTTCGTGCGCAGGCTCTCCGGCTATGAACCTTCCGCCGCGGCTTTCGACGCCGCCTTCAGTACGAAATAGCGCCGCATAGCATCACAACACGCAGCTCACACCAGATGGCCGGTCCCGAAACCCGGGGCCGGCCATTCTGCTGTCTGAGCCTTCTGTTTGGTCAGACGGCAGCCCGCGTGACTGGCGCTGCCTGCGTAAAGGCCTCCTCCGCCAGGGCCAGGTGCCTCCGCGTCATCTCCGTGGGGTCGTCCTGCAGCCATTCGTGGCCGCCCCACTCGCTGGTGAGCGTCCCGGTGAAACCGTTCCTGCCCAGAAGGCCGCCGACGTCCCGCAGCGGCTGCGAAACCCGGCCGCCGTCGTCGTCCAGGTCCCAGAACTTCAGATGGAAGGCGCCGACCAGCGGGAGGATGCCTTGCAGGTCTGCGGCATCGCTCCGGCCAAAGCGGATGAGCAGGTTCATAAAGAGCGTATGGATATTCGGCGGAACCTGCCCGGACTGGAGCAAAGCCGTGACGGCGTCCAGGGTGGCGGGGTCCCGCCAGTCCTTCTCCAGGCGGCGGAGAAGTTCAGCGGACAGGCCTCCCCGCCGCAGTTCATTTAGATAGGTCACCGGGAGGGCAGGCATCAGCATGCTGATGTCCACGAGTACCCGCACATGGTCATCTGCAAGCCCGGCTATCGCCTCCAGGGCCGGTTCGACGGCAGGATTCCCGGGGGCCTGCTGCCCTTGGATCTCTTCATACAGCACGAGGTCGAGCTCGTGCAGCAGCGGCTGCACCAGCGTGAGCAGTTCGGTGCCGGCCTGGCCGATGGGCAGCCGAACCCCGCTGGCTCCCACCCGGTGCGCTGCCTGGATTTGGGGCACCAGGAAGTCCAGGCGCTGCTGCAGCGTGCGGCGGTCGGTTGGTGAGGTGAAATCGTCGAGGCTGGCACCGACGATACTGACACTTCCGCCCTTTGCGGCCAGGGAGTGCTTCAGTTCGTCCACCTCGGCGTCCTGTGGGGCCGGGAAGGACCGCCAGAGCAGTCCGGGTTCGAGCTCAATTGTCTGCACTACCGAATCCGCGATGCCAGCCACGATCTCGTGTGCGGTTCGGCGGGCGGCGGCGATCTCGGGGGTCCAGTTGAAGGAGCTGGCGCACAAGGTCCAGCCGTCGGGGATTGCGGGGGCCATTGGGTACCTTCCCATTTATGCCTGTTAATGACAAACTTATGTCACTTTCAGGATAAAGGATGAGAACCATGTTGCAAACTGCTTTGCGCGAAGATGCGCTGACAGCCACGCCGAAAGGCTTCGAACTTCGAATTGGCCTGCCGTGGATACGGTCCATGCCCCTGTCCAGCGTCCTTGAACTCATGGTGGAGATCGACGGCGTCCCGCTGGAGGCAAGCGAGTTGGCAGTGGTGCTGGATGCCCGGGATGTGCCGGCGGATTCGCTCCAGGGAGTGTCTGGCTGGTGGTTTGTCCAGGACAGGCTTGTGGTGTCCTGCCGCCGGAAACTTCAGGACGGCGTTCATGCCGTCGCCGTCGGCTTCCAACTGCTGGTGCCCTACCTCCAGGCGCGTCCAGGTACCCCGTTGGTCCTGCCGTTCCGGCTGGAGGCTGGGTTGGTACTTGACCACGCGCCGGTGCCCAGTGTCTCCCGGGATGTGGCCTGAGCAGGGGCAAGCCCGGTTCGCAGCGGAACCTATGCGGTGACGGCGACCCGTTCCGGTGACGGCCTGCCGTCCGCAAACCAGCGGGGGAAGGTGATATCAAACAGCTGTTCGCGGGCCAGTTCAGCTCCACCACGCAGTGGTTCGCGAGTGTCGTTGACGGACAGCGTGATGGTGAGGTCGCGGGTGGCGAGTGGCAGCGACAGTTCGTAAACGCGTTGGCGAACTTCGGCAAGGAAAACCTCACCGGCTGAACCCATGGCTCCACCGATAACGATCACCCCGGGATTGAACATGTTCACCAGTGCGGAGATGGTCTCGCCCGCCACGCGTGCCGATTTCTGGACCAGCGTGATGGCCAGCGGATCGCCGGCCTGCGCGGCGAGGGTGATGTCCTCCAGGCTCAGCGTTCCCTTCCTAGCCCGGGCGGTCAACGAACTGCTGGCGCCGTCCTTGATGGCTTCCTCGGCGTCCCTGACGAGAGCCCAACCGCCTGCTACCGCTTCCAGGCAGCCGATCTTGCCGCAGCGGCACTGGGCGTCGGAGTCCGATACACGGACGTGGCCGATGTCGCCGGCCGCGCCGTTGGCACCACGGTGGATCCTGCCCTGGGACAGCAGGCCGGCTCCAATTCCCGAACCGATCTTGCAGTAGATGAGGTCCGCAAGGGACTCGCGACGGCGGGCGCGCTCACCGAGGGCAAGCAGGTTGACGTCGTTATCCACCCAGACCGGCGCGTTGAAGCGCTCCTCAAACGGTGTGCGGACATCGAACCCGTTCCACCCCGGCATGATCGGAGGCGCCACTGGCTGTCCCGAAGCGAAGTCGACAGGTCCGGGAAGGCCAACGACGACGCCCCAAACCGGGACGTCGGGGTGCTTCTTGAGCATGTCGTCGACGAGGGCCGTCACCATGTCGAGGGTCTTTTCCGGGCCCTGGGCGATATCCCAGGGGCGGTGCGCATGGTCCAGGATGTCGCCGTCGAGCGCGGTGAAGCCGACGTGCACGTGGGCGGCCCCGAGGGCACAGATGATGATACGCCCCTGCTCGGCGCGAAAACGGAGGGTCCGCGGTGCACGTCCGCCGGACGACGCGCCGAACTCACCGTCCCCCAGGAACCCGATCTGAATGGCCTGGTCCACGCGCTGGCTGACAACGCCCCTGCCCAGGCCGGTAACCTTGCCGATTTCGGGGCGGGTGGTTGCCTCGCCTGTTCGCACGAGGTTGACGATCCTGAGGAGGCTCGTCACTTCATCCGTCTGGGCCGCAAAGCGGAGGGTGGACTCTGTCGTCATGGTTAACAATTCTCACACACAAGGACCTACTAAGGTGGCATTATTCCGGACTATAGCCAGAAGTTCCCTTACTTATGAATAATAGAAACATAAGAAGGGGGCAATGATGCCTTGGAACGTAGGAATACTGGGCGCTGGGCCGGGAGTGGCGGCACTGCACCTGCCAGTGCTGGGCAGGATGACGGAGCTGTTTACGGTGGTGCATCTGGCAGACGCCGGAAGCGGGCGGGCCAAGGCCCTGGCGGCGAGGCTTGGTGCCCGGTGGTCAGAAGGGGAGGTGGAACTGCTCCACGACCCCGACGTGGAGGTGGTGGCAGTCTGCAGCCCGCCAGCTGAGCATGCACGCCAGATCCTGGCGGCGGTCGCCGCCGGCAAGCGCGCAGTGTTCTGTGAGAAGCCGCTGGCCACCAGCAGGGAGGAAGCGGAAAACGTGATCTCGGCCTGCCGCGAGGCCGGCACCATCCTGCTCGTGGGAACCAACCACCTGTTTGATGGAGCATGGGGCCGCGCAAAGCATCACCTGGTCGCCCTCGAGGGCCGGGTGCAGGCGATCTCCGTGACACTCGCGCTCCCGCCGAATGACAGGTACCACCGGCTGGTGGCCGAGGGCGGCCCTTTCCAGGCTGTCCGGCGGGGACGCCCTGACCTCGGCAATCCCGCCATTGCCGCCGACGTCCTGAGGCAGCTGCTGAACGGCCTCGCAATCCACGATCTTCCTGCAGTGAGGGACATAGCACCGGGCATCGACGAAGTGGTGTACGCGCGGATCGCTCCGCCGATCGGCTATGTGGTGGGCTACCGGGCAGGCAACGTCCTGGTCCAGTTGGCACTCACCATGCTTCCGCAAGGGCCCGATGCCCTCTGGCAGATGAGCATCGCCACGTCCCACGACCGCATCGAGGTCAGCTTCCCGCCTGCCTTCGTGCATGCCGGAAGCGCTGCCACCCGTGTGCGAAGCGTTGATGGTCAATGGACCGAGTACCGGCGGGATCCCGAGGATGGTTATGTGGCCGAGTGGCGCCTGCTCGCCGCGCTGCTTGAAGACTCGGCGCCAGTGGAGTACGACGAACTGCTCGCCGACTCGCATTTTGCCATCGATCTCGCCGACGCTGCCGCCGCGAAGCTCCTCGAAGAGGTGGCTCAATGAGCCCGGTGGGAGGAGGCCGTGGCGTCCTGGCCGCGTTGCCTGCCTACCTGGCCGCTATTGCCGAGCTTCCCCTCAGCGCCGGATTGACGGATGAGGTCAGCGGCGCGGTGGCGGTAGTGCCGGGATCGGGCGATTGGTGGCAGGCGATGCTGGCAGCTCGCGCGGGGGGAGCCGCAGCGGTGGTGCTGGCCGACCCGGCGGTGCTTCCCCGGGATGCCGTAGTGTCCCACTGGTGGCCGGACGACATCCCGGTGATCGTCGAGCGCCCCCGCCTGCGGCCTGACGTCGTTGCCGATGCGGTGGCGGCAAGACGGGGCAGCTCGGCCCGCATCATCACGGTCGAGTGCGCTGCCCCCGCTGCAGGCCTTGATGCGGTTATTCGGGACGGATTTGGCTGGGCGCGGTCGATTGCCCGGGGGCCCCTCAGCCTCAAGACGGGCATCGCCACCTCGCACGGAAGGATGGCGCTCCTTGATTTTGACTCCCTGGGGAGTGGACCAATCCCTGCCACCCTGGTGGTGACGGCGGCCGGTGGCTTTGATGCCGGAGGCCTGCTCAAAATGCTGGTCCTCGGCGAAGTGAGAACGGAACTGACCGTTGACCAGGCCGCCGGCCTGACGCGACTGGAGACCTCAACGGAAGAAGGCGCTTTGAGGACGCCTGAACGGTATGAGTCGTCAGCCCGACTGGCGCTCCGGCGGGCCATTCAGGCCCGGTCAGAGGGTATTCAGGTGCCAGACCTGGGCGAGCTGCTTGAGGATATGGCCCTCACCTGGGCGTTGCTCGACTCATGATCAGCGATGGGTAGTCGTCGAATTCCGGCTTTCTTTTGTTGCTTTCAGACTAAAGTGAGGTATGATGAGTACTGGCGCCGGGGTTCCTGCCGAACCCGTTCTCCGTCGTGATGGTGCGACGGAGGCACAATACGTCGCGTCGACGGCCCGATCGTTCGGGTAGATCACTATGCCACTTTCGCCTTTGAGACTCCGTCTCCTTGTAATCTCCCTGCTCACGGTCTCCTTTCTCGGGGCGTTGGACCACACGGTGGTATCCACTTCACTGGCCACCATCGCCGGTGAGCTGGGCGCGCTGAAACTCATGAGCTGGGTTGTGGTGGGGTACACGCTCGCGAGCACAGTGCTGCTGCCGGTGCTTGGGAAGCTGGGTGATGTCCTGGGCGCCCGGCGGATCTTTATTGGTTCGCTGGTGGTGTTCCTTGCCGCGTCCCTGGCGTGCGGTTTCGCGACGGACATGGCGTGGCTCATTGCCGCCCGCGTCCTGCAGGGGATGAGCTCCGCCGGCCTGCAGCTGATGTCCCAGACCATCATTGCCCGCGTCACCACCCAGCGTGAACGTCCGCGCTACATGGCCATCATCGGCGCGGCTTTCCCCATTGCCATCCTGGTGGGCCCGGTTCTCGGCGGCGCCATCACTGATTACTGGGGCTGGCAGTGGGTCTTCTGGATCAATATCCCGGTGGGTGCAGCGGCCTTGGTGCTCGCGCTGATTGCTGTGCCGCACCTGGAGCCAGGGCCTGCGCCCCGCCACTTCGACGTTGCCGGGGCGGCGGTGTTCACTGCCTCGCTGGTGGCCCTCGTCCTCGCGGTCACCTGGGCTGCGGAACGCAGCGCTGGCCCTGCCACGGCTGCTGCGCTCGCGGTCAGTATCCTGGGGTTTGCGGCGTTCTTTTTTATCGAGCGCCGCGCGCCCGAGCCCATGGTGCCGCTCCACTTCTTTGCCAACCGGACCATTGGGGCGGGCACAGCGCTCTCGGCGATTATCGGCGTCGGGCTCTTCTCTATCACTGCGTACCTCCCCACATACTTCCAGATGGCCTACCAGACCACGGCCACCGTGTCCGGTCTCGTTCCGATCGCCACCGTGTTTGGCATGCTGATCAGCAACCTGCTCACCGGATGGCTGGCCAGCCGGACGGGCCGGTACCGGATCTTCCCGATCCTGGGGACTTCGCTGGGAGCCGCCGGGCTGTTCGCGATGGCCCTGCTGCCGGCCGGGCTTCCGCTGTGGGTGCCCATGGTGGTGATGGGCGTGGTGGGCATCGGCACCGGTGCGTTCATGAGCCTGATTGTCGCAGTGGTGCAGGGTGCCGTTCCGGCCAACCAGACCGGGACCATCACGGCCACCGTCAACCTGGTGCGCCAGGTGGGCTCAACAGTGGCGACGGCAATCATCGGCGGAGTCATCGGCTTCGGCGTGGCCGCCCTCCTGCCGGCGGGCCTTGACGCTTCAACCCTGACACCGCAGCTGGTCCACGGTGCTGCGCCGGCAGTCCAGGAAAGCGTGGCGCAGATCTACAGCTCGGTCTTCATCCCCATCTTCATCGCCCTGGCGGCCACCTATGCGGTGGGAATTGTCGCGGCTGTCCTGCTTCCGCAGGGCCGCCTTTCCGACGAACCCGTTCCCGCTGCCCCCTCAACTTCCGAATCGCTTTCGGCCTGATCCAAAGGAGACATTATGTCCAGCCCCACCATCGCCGTCGTCGGCAGCGGGCCCATCGGCTCAACCTACGCCCGGCTGCTCGTGCAGCGGGTCCCGAACGTCCGTGTGGTGATGTTCGAAGCCGGCCCGCAGCTCACCGAAGTTCCCGGTGAAAGCGTTCGGAACATCCCCGACCCGGCCGAAAAGGCCCGTGCCCGGGAAATGTCCCAGGGGCCGCAGGCCGGCGCGTACAGGGAATCGCTGGGCATCCCTGCCGGAACCGTCACCGAAGGCATGTTCACCGCACGCCAAGGCACCCATCTGCTGGACTTCGGCGGCACCGGTTCCGCGCATGCCGCGTCGTTCCCGGCAGCGGCTGCGGCCACCAACGTCGGCGGCCAGGGTGCTCACTGGACTTGCGCGACGCCGTCGCCCGCCTTTAGTGAGAAGATCCCGTTCATCGGGGACGACGAGTGGGACGGGCTGATTGAGGAGGCCAAGCAGCTGCTGCACGTCCACAGCGCCGCCTTCGCCGATTCCAAAGTCGGAGAAGCCATCCGGTCTCTCCTTGATGAGGAGTTCGGGGCGGAACTGCCGGAAGGCTACGGGGTAGGCACCCTTCCGGTTGCCGGGGATCCGCAGCCTGACGGGTCCGTGCGCTGGGCGGGTGCCGACGTCGTCCTGGGCCCGCTCATCGACAAGGAGAACCCGCTCTCCAAGCGGTTCGAACTCCGCGACCTCACCCTGGTGCGCCGGGTGGAACTGGACGGACACCGCGTTACCGGGGTCTCGGTCCAGGACCTCCGCACAGGCCAGGAAGCATTTGTTGCGGCTGACCTGGTGGTGGTTGCCGCCGATGCCTTCCGGTCGCCGCAGCTCCTCTGGGCATCGGGGGTGCGGCCCAAGGCCCTCGGCCACTACCTGACTGAGCACCCGGTGGTCATTTCAACGGTGGCGCTGGACGAAGAGAAGATGGGGCGCTACGCCACCGAGGAGGACCTCAAGGCCGAACTGGCCCGGCGCGCGCTCAATCCGGCGGATCCGGTGGCGGCGGTGAACCGCATCCCGTTCTCTGAGCCGGAGCACCCCTTCTCTGTCCAGGTGATGTATTCCGAGACAACGCCCTTCCCGATGGAGCCGGGAACGCCCCACTCACAAAACCGCTGGGGCTACGTCAACATGGGCTACGGCATGCGCAAGCACCCCCGCTACGAGGATGCGGTCACCTTCAACGACAACGAGCCCGACTACCGGGGATTCCCGAACATGACCATCGACTACGCGCTCACCGAACGGGAGAACGTGGAGATTGCCCAGGCAACCGAGCGGCTGCGCCGTGCCGGAAAGGCCCTTGGCGCCTTCGTCGCCGAACCCCGGCTCATGCCGAACGGCTCAAGCCTGCACTATCAGGGCACCATGCGGATGGGCGAGACCAACGATGGAACGTCGGTGGCTGATCCGTGGTCGCGCGTATGGGGCTACGAAAACCTGGTGGTGGGCGGAAATGCCCTGATTCCGACGGCGACGGCGATGAATCCCACCTTGATGAGCGTGGCGATCGCGGTGCGCGGCGCCCGAAAGGTTGCTGAAGAGCTTGGTTCGGGGAACGCCTGAGGAGCCCTTGGCCGGGCCACCGCGCTGAAGTGCCCCGTTACCCGTTTCGTTCGACGAAGAGGGCCGCCACGAGCTCGCCGCGGCTGGCGACGCAGACCTTAGCGAAGATGTGGCGCAGGTGTTCCTGGGCCGTGTAGGGCGAAATCCCGAGCCTGTGGGCTATCCGGTGAGTGCCATGGCCCCTCAGGATGAGTCCGGCTACCTGCTGCTCGCGGGGAGTCAGCCCATAGATCGCTGCGGTCAATGGCAGCAGGTGCTCACGGCTGGCCGGAGCAATAATGACGCTCACGGCGCCGGTCCCCAGCTCAGTCACGATCCCGTGCAACGCGGCCCATTGTCCGTTGATCAACCGAATACGCAGCATGGCTGGCGGACTTCCCCCAGCCAACGCGGCGAACGCAACCGCGTGGATGGGCAGCGGAAGATCGGCGTCGGGCCGGGGACCGCCGGGGAACAGTGCCAGCCACTCCCTTACCGAGGCGCTCACGGCGACCGGGCGGCCCACACGATCGAGGACCACCAGCCCTGGCGAGACGGGGGTCCGTGCCCCGGAAGTGGCATCCGTGAGCAGTCCGCGCCGGATGCCTTCGGCCAGGCATGGAGCAACCGACCGCATGAACTGCCGGTCTGACTCGTCGAAGGCTGCCATCGCACGCGACCGGTTGAGGCGTACGGTGGCCCAGACATGCCCGTCGGCGCCACGCAACGCCACCAGCATCTCTTGGGCGAGGTCGTGGCCGTGCATATAGTCGCGGTAGATCGGACTGAGCCAGGGGTTCCCGTCCGTGACCTCGGCAAGGGTCTGGACTCCGGTGGGGTTCTGCGCGACGTCGACCGACTTGTTGACGTCGTCATCGAGGTACTCCCAACGCATTTGCGCTGCGGTGTCCAGTTCGCAGTCGGGACCGTACACACCGCTGATCAGCAGCGATCGGGGGTCGAGGGCGTACCATGTCGGTATTGCGGCTGCACCGGCCTCCGAGGGCACCGCCCGGGCAACAAGCGGGCCGGCTGCGGCGCAGAACCCTTCGACGTGGAGACCGGCGTCGACCAGTTCGTCCAGGTCCCGCCGTACTCGATCCGCTGCTCGTAAGTTCATCGCTGCCGCCTCGCGTTCCTCCGAACCGTCAATAACAGACTCGTGGTATGGACGCCCCCCGTCAAGGCTCGCAGTATGGCTGGTATGGGTGAAACTATTGGTCATGGGGACCGGATTGCACGGGCGTTCGTGGCCGCTGTGGGGAGCGGTGACCCGACCCGCTGGGCGGCGATGTTTACCGACGACGCAACTTACAAAACGCCGGACTTTCCGAACCCGGTTCAGGGTCGGGACGCGCTGCGGGCGATGGCGATCACGTTCTTCACGGCGTTCCCCGACATGGAACTTATGGTGCGGTCAGTGATCGAGCAAGGCAACGTTGTGGTCCTGGAAGGCGCGACCAAGGGCAGTTTTACGGGGCCGTTGACGATGGCCGATGGAGAGGTCCCGCCGACCGGCAAGTCCTTCGAGGCACCTCTCGTCTCGGTGTTGGAGTTGTCCGATTCAGGGCTGATTACGGCATGCCGCGAGTATTACGACACCGCAGCCTTTGCCGCTCAGCTCGGCCTGACCGGCTGAAAATCGGCGGTTGAGGACGCCTGAAAATTCTTAAAAGTTTTTTCTGCCGGGGCGTAACCCTTTGGATGCCGCCGGCGATTACCTTTATGTAGCGCCGGGCTGGAACTTGTCCCCCATCATGTTCCAGCCCGGCTCTTACTGTCTCAGCATCCATCGAGGCAGGGATATTGGGGCGGTACTGGCTGCACCTGAGAAGGCAGCCAAGTTACTGCGGGGTAAAGTTAGCTGGGCAAGGGCATTCCGCGTCAGCGTCGGTGGCCCTAGACTGAGCAAGCAAAGTCCCCCCAGCGAAGGCCCTGCGTCCGTGAACGATGTGCTGACTGATGATGTTTTGCGGGACAATGCCCGTGATCCTGAGTTCTTCAGCCTTGTGTACCGGACATATGCGTCACAGGTCCAGGGCTACCTCGCAGCCCGCGGAGTCGAAGATCCGGAGGCGGTTATGCAGGAAGTCTTCCTCGCCGTCCTTCCCCGGCTGGCGACGGTTAGCGGCGGCATTTCCGGCTTGCGCACTTTCATCTTTTCAGTAGCCCACGCGCGAATGGTGGACGATCACCGCAGGCAAAGCCGCACCCCGCTAAAGCTTCCCTTCGAGGCGGATTTGGACCAGCGCGAGGAATCTTCCGCTGAGGCGCAGGCCCTGCAGCGGGTCTCCTCCCGGGAGGTCCTGGACCTCCTTCAGGCGCTGCCGGACGAGCAGCGCGAAGTGCTCACCCTCCGCCTCATCGGAGGCCTCACCGTCGACCAGGCGGCCGTGGTCATGGGCAAGAGCGCCGGAGCAGTCAAGCAACTCCAGCGGCGTGCTTTGAGCAATCTCCGCGAGCAGTCGGCAGTAAAGGAGTACGTGGCGCCATGACACCCAGCACAAGCCGTGTCATCAGGACCGTGGATGAGATGTTGCTCGACGCCGGGCAGGTGCACGCTGACGAGCTTCGCGCCGCACTACTCGCCCTGGGGTCCCTGGGAACGGTACCGGCGCCTGCACCCAATGCCGAACTTTCAGCCTTGCTGGCCGGACGGAATGATCAGCTTGCCCACCGCCGCAGGCTGCGACGGCGCCGGTCCGGAGTTGTGGGCCTGGCGGTTATTGCAGGTATGGGACTGGGCGTCACTGGTGTGGCCGCCGGTGTGCCGGGTGGAAGCCAGCAGGCCAGCATGTCCGTCCAGCACCTGCTGGAGGGCTGGACGCCCTCCTGGACCATCGCGGCAGGCGCACCTGGCGGAAACGGTGGACTGATGCCGGCTCCGGCAGACGCTTCAGGAACCTTCGAGCAGCCACTGCCCATCCGGGCAGAACAACGCGGAAAGCCTGCAGCGCCCGCGCCGGGACGCGCGGCGCCTGAAACGGGCTCACCGGCGGACGAACGGGCGCACACTCCGGCACGCAAGGCAACAGGCGACGGCGGTTCTGAAGCGGGCGGTGCTGCCGCCAACGGGAACGCTCCCGACGGCGGTGCTGCCGACGGCGGTGCTGCCGCTAACGGTGCTGCCGACGGCGGTGCTGCGGCCAGCAGCGACGCTGCGGCAAAAGGCGAAGATTCCACCAAAGGGCACGATGCCAAAGGTTCCGACGCCCAGGAAGCTGTGAATCCGGCCGCCCCGGCGACGGAGAAATCCCTCAACGGGAAAGCCAGCGCCGGGAAAGCCAGCGCCGGGAAACCGAGCGCCGGATCCGGGAAACCGAGCCCCGGGGCTGCCTGGCTGAAAAAGTTCCGGCGTTAGCCCGGCTAGGCTTGGTCCATGGGACACACCAACGATCCTGCAGTCATCGAACGCCTGATGCGCACCAAGGGGCGGTGGGCGATCGTGGGCCTGACCACCAACGAGTGGCGGGCGGCCTATGACACGTCCCTGTTCATCAGGGACCGGCTTGGTATCGAGATCATCCCCGTCAACCTGCCGGGGGACCCGGTACACGGCGAAACGGGCTACCGCAGCCTGGCAGACATTCCCCCGGAGAAGCAGCCCATCGACGTCGTGGACTGCTTTGTTAACTCGCAGAGGGTAGGAGCGGTGGTTGACCAAGCCATCGCCGTGGGCGCCAAAGCGGTGTGGCTGCAACTGGGCGTCATTGACGAGGCCGCCGTGGAGCGTGCCAAGGCCGCCGGACTGGACGTGGTGATGGACGTCTGCCCCGCGCAGCAGGCCTGGAAGTACAAACTCTAATCCGCGCTGGCCAGCGCTATGGGGTCAGCGCTTCATGAGTTCGGGGTAGTGGCGCTCGGTAACGTCGGGGTGTGCGCGCATTCTGCCCTTGAGCATGTTGAGCCCAAATGAAGCAAGCATCGGGTTGGCGGGGTCATCGGAGATGCCGCGGGCCTGCGCCTTGAGCTCCGCCGGCAGCGGCACGGGTTCAATCACGGCATCCAGCCTGGGTGACCAGAAGAACGGCACCGAGTAACGGTCCACCCCCGGCGGCGGTGCCTGGACGCGGTGGATGGTGGCAGCCAGGTAGCCTTCCGTGGCCACCTCCAGCATCTCACCGAGGTTGACCACCAGCGCCCCCGGAATGGGTTCCACCGCAGCCCAATCACTGGCTCCGGGCGGCAGCACCTCCAGGCCGCCCACCCCGTCCTGCAGCAGGAGGGTCACAAAACCGTAGTCGGCGTGCGAACCCACCCCCTGGTCGCCGGCCGCTTCCACCACACCGCCCACGTAATGAACCAGCTTGCCCATCCAGGCCGGGGTATCCCTGAACGGTTCATCGAAATAGTCCTCCGGCAGCTGGAGGGAAACGGCGATGGCGCGGAGGAGTTCAGCGCCCACCCGGGACATCAGTTCGGCCCAGGCCATGGCTGCGGGTTCAAGCTCCGGCAACGACTCATCCGGCCACATGTTGTGGCCCTGAAGCAGCCAGTACGGCTGATCCGGAGGGTAATCCAGAACCGGTTCGCGGTCCGGGGAGTAATCAATCTGCTCGCGTGCGTCAGCCCTGCCCTGGGTGACTTCAGTGCCCATCCGTGTATAGCCGCGGAAATGCGGGGAAAGCCGATTGTCCAGCTTCATGCGCTCCTCGAGGGGCAGATCGAAGAACCGCTTTATCAGTTCCAACAGGTCCTCCGCCTGCCCGGGCGAGGCGCCGTAGCCCGTGAGCTGGAAGAAGCCCACCCGATGGGTGGCGTCCCGCAGCTGGTCAATGAATTCCGGACTGAAGGGACCGTAGGGTTGGCGTGCGGTGCTCAGGTCCAGAACAGGTATGGTCGCCTGGTCATGTGACATGCTCGCAGACTAGCACTGCCGTGGAAGGCTTTGTAGGCTCGCTGCATGGATGTAGCCCAGCTCAGGAAAATCTGCCTGTCGTTTCCCGGGGCCTTTGAGGATTTTCCGTTTGGGCCTGAGACCTCCGTGTTCAAGGTCAGGGCCCACGTGGCCGGCGGATCCAGGCATGAGGCCAAGATGTTCGCCGCCTCGGCCATGAACCCGGACGACTGGTCCGTGAGCCTGAAATGCGAGCCTGCCCTGGCAGAGCAGCTTCGTGCGGCCCATCCCGAAATCACCGGCGCCTGGCATATGAACAAGACCCACTGGAACGGTGTCCGCCTCGATGGTGCCCTGCCGGATGACATGATCCGTGACATGGTGGAGGATTCCTACGATTTGGTGGTGGCCACCTTGAGCCGCAAACAGCAGGAGCAGCTCGGCTGGGCCCGGCTGTCCGGATCGCAGGGTGCGTCGCTTGACTGAAAAGCGTCTGGCGGCGGGCGAACTCGATTACCCGGGCATTGGCTCCACCGAGCACGGGCGGACACCGGAGGGGTACGCCTGTGTGGTGTCACGGACGTACATCGGGAAAGGCACCGCAATCTACCTCAGGGTGGCCAAGGGAATCCTCACCTGGGAGCTGCAGAAGCGGTCGGGGCTGCGCGTCCGGACGGAGTCCGATCAGGTCGTTCCCGGTGCACGGATAGTGAGCGGATTCGGCGTCGGGCCCTTCCGCCTGAATGCCCCGTGCGAAGTGGTGTGGGTTCGCCGGGCGGGGACCGGTGAAGGCCCGCAGTCGGCCGGCTTCGGCTATGGCACCCTTCCCGGTCATCCGGTGAGAGGTGAGGAGGCCTTCGAGGTGGAGATCGACGCGCAGGAAAGCGTGTTTTTGAAGATCACGGCATTCAGCCGGCCCGCCAACTGGATGTACCAGGTGGGCGGGGTGCTGGCCCGTGCGGCGCAAAGCCACATCACTTCCCGCTACATTGAAGGGGCGCGCCAACTCGCCGCCGATGAGATCTGATCAGGAGAAGTTACATGCTGGACCAAGAGGCCCTGGACCGTTTGTGGGACGTCAATGATCCGGAACTTTCCGAACAACGGCTCCGGACGGCCATGGCTGACCCGGATTATGACGACGACGAAAAGGCCGAACTGGCCACACAGGTAGGCCGGGCCATCGGGCTGCAGGGCCGTTTCGAGGAGGCCGATGCCCTGCTCGACTCCATCGACGGCGACGAACCCACCGTTGGAGTCCGGATCCTGCTGGAGCGGGGCCGGGTCCTGAATTCGAGTGGCCATGCTGCCATGGCGGTGCCCTTGTTCGAGCAGGCGGCTGAAATGGTAGATCACCTAGGTGAGGAGTTCCTGGCCGTGGACGCTCTTCGCCTGCTGGCCCTCGCCGACTCCGCCCACGCGGAACTCTGGCTGCGCAGTGCGCTGGAGTACGCTTCCACCGCGCGTGATCAGCTGACCCGGCGCTGGATGGTGGGACTGCATCATGATCTGGGCCGGGAGTTGCATGGTTCAGGAAGGTTCACGGAAGCGCTGGTGGAATTCCAACTGGCCGAACAGTGGGCCGAACGCGTGGGCACGCCGGCGCAGCAGCGCACCGCGCAGCAAGGAATCCAGGAGTGCGAACTGGCTTTGGCAGCAGGCTGAAGAGAACAACGCGGCCCCGGTGCGTTGACCGCCAGACGGCGTGGGTAGCATGGGGGCATGTGGATCGGCTGGATCGAATTCGACATCCTTTTAGGCGATGTTCAAAGCCTGAAGGAGAAACGTTCCCTCATCAGGCCCCTCGTCGCGGAGATCAAACGCCGCTTCGACGTTTCGGTGGCTGAGGTGGGGGACCACGAGCAGTACCGGCGCAGCCAGGTGGGCGCGGGACTGGTGGCAGCTGACCGGGCGCACCTCGTGGAGGTGCTCACCGCCGTCGAACGCTTTGTTGCTGCCCGCCCGGAGTTTGAGTTGCTGAGTGCAAGGCAGCGGGAGCTGCACAGCGAAGACTGACCGGGGCGGTCAGGAAGTCAGGTCGCCTTCCTGCCACACCGCGTCCCAGGTGATGCCTGCCAGCTTGTTCTGGCCCTCCAGGCTTGGATGGAAGTAATCAAGGACGCTCACGTCGCTGGCGGTGAATTTGTATCCGTACACCGCTCCGCCATCGCTGCGGCACATGCCGGGATAGGCTGCGCAGGAGCTGGAGAGGATGGCATTGAAGGCTGCCTGCCTCTGCACCACGAGCTGACGCGTCTCTTCGCTGTTCGAAGCCGAGAGCATGGACTGACAGATGCTTCCACCGGACCAGGCCGCCTGCGCCGCCGGGTCGCTGTGCAGGACAGTCCATAACTGGTACAAATCCGGGATGCTGCTCACAAAGACCTTCGGCCGGGGGCGCATCCGGTCCAGTATGGCCAGCGCCTCGTCCACTGCCGCCCTGAAGGCAGCCTCGGTGGTCATGGTATTTGCGGACGATGTGCAGAGATCGTTGGCGCCCACCAGGACAGTGACGTAAGCGGCTCTTTGGCTGGCAGCCATGGCAGCTTGCGCCGGAATGCCCGCCACCTTAGCCCCGCTCCTGGAGTTGTTGTAATTTCTTCCGGAGATTGCCGGCTGCAGGCGGAGCAGCCGTTCATAGTGGCTGACGACGCCGTCATTCCCGCTGTCGCCGCTGGACCACGAATGGACCGGGTGGTCGCCAAACCCGCAACAGGCGCTGAAGGCCCGGGTAATGGAATCCCCGATGGCAGCCATGCTCCGGGGATAGCGGCTGGTTGGCGTCGGTGCCGCCGAAACCAGGACAAGGACCAGCAACACCACGAAACTCAGGAACCTTGCCACCTTGCCCATAGCACGATGTTAAAGCCAAAAATCCGCAGCGGTTTCGCCAATCCGCTCCCCCCTTCAGGGGTACGTTTGTCCGAAACCGCCGCGGATCCTTGAGGAGTGCGACGCGGAGGGTACTAGCCGAAGTACTTCGGCAAGGTGGCCTCGTGGGCTTCGCGGAGGGCATCGAGGGACAGCGTCTCCACGCCGTTGATCTCCAGCTGGCCGCTGGCGGCGTCCACGATGCCGATCCTGATGTGGGCAAAGCCGCGGGCTGTGCACATGTCCGTGAAGCGGATCTCTTCGGACCTCGGGACGCCGACGATGGCACGGCCCTGGCTCTCGGAGAACAGGGCCGTAAACAGGTCCACGCCGTCGCGGTCCAGGACGTCCTGCAGTGCGATGCGGGCGCCTACACCGTAACGCAGCGAGGACTCCACGAGTGCCGCCGCGAGGCCGCCTTCGGAGAGGTCGTGCGCGGAGTCAACCATGCCGTCCCGGGAGGCGTTGATCAGGATTTCACCGAGCGCGCGTTCCGCGGCGAGGTCAACCTTGGGCGGAAGCCCGCCCAGGTGGCCGCGCAGGTTGGACCATTCAGATCCGTCCAGTTCAGCCGCAGTGGTGCCCAGCAGGTAGATGGCCTGACCGTCCTCGCGCCAGCCCGACGGCGTGCGGCGGGCGACGTCGTCGAACTTGCCCAGCACAGCCACCACGGGGGAGGGGTGGATGGGCGTGGTGCCGGTCTGGTTGTACAGCGAGACGTTGCCACCGGTGACGGGGATGCCCAGCACCATGCAGGCGTCGGACAGGCCGCGGATGGCTTCGGCCAGCTGCCACATGACGTCCGGATCCTCGGGGGAACCGAAGTTCAGGCAGTCGCTGACAGCCATCGGGACAGCGCCTGAAGTGGCCACGTTGCGGTAGGCCTCGGCCAGCGCCAGCTGTGCACCGTGGTACGGATCGAGGAAGGTGTAACGGCCGTTGGCGTCGGTGGCCAAAGCCACACCAAGGCCGGTTTCCTCATCCACCCTGACCACACCGGCGTCATCTGGCATGGCCATGGAGGTGTTGCCGCCAACATAACGGTCGTACTGGTTGGTGATCCAGGACTTGTCACACATGTTCGGCGAAGCGATGAGCTCCGTTACGGCGGCAGCCAACTCTGCAGGGGCGGCGGGGCGGCCTGCGTCCTGGACGGACCCGGTGAACGTGTCAGCCTGAAGCGAGTCCTGCCACTCCGGCCGTGCGTACGGGCGGTCGTACACCGGACCGTCGTGCGCAACGGTGCGGGGATCGACGTCGACGATCACTTCGCCCTCCCACGTGATGATGAGGCGGCCGGTGTCGGTCACCTCACCCAGCCAGGAGTACTCCACGGCCCACTTGTCCATCACGGCTTCGAAGGCTTCGATGTTCTCCGGAGTCACTACAGCCATCATGCGTTCCTGCGACTCGGACATCAGGATCTCGCCCGGAGTCAGCGTGGGGTCCCGCAGCAGGACGGAGGTCAGTTCAACTTCCATGCCGCCGTCGCCGTTGGAGGCGAGCTCTGACGTGGCGCAGGAAATGCCCGCGGCGCCCAGATCCTGGATGCCTTCAACCAGCGAGCCCTTGAACAGCTCCAGGCAGCACTCAATCAGGACCTTCTCGGCGAAGGGGTCGCCCACCTGCACGGCGGGGCGCTTGGACGGCTTGGTGTCGTCGAAGGACTCGGAGGCCAGCACCGAGGCGCCGCCAATTCCGTCTCCGCCGGTGCGGGCACCGAACAGGACCACCTTGTTGCCCTTGCCGGACGCGTTGGCCAGCCGGATGTCCTCGTGCCGCATCACGCCAACTGCGAGGGCGTTCACCAGCGGGTTGCCCTGGTACACCGAATCGAAGACCATCTCGCCGCCGATGTTGGGCAGGCCCAGGGAGTTTCCGTAGCCGCCGATGCCGGCAACAGCCCCGTGCATCACGCGGGCGGTGTCCGGGTGGTCGATGGCGCCGAAACGCAGCGGATCCATCACGGCCACCGGGCGTGCGCCCATGGAGATGATGTCGCGGACAATGCCGCCAATGCCGGTTGCGGCGCCCTGGTAGGGCTCCACGAACGACGGCGAGTTGTGGGACTCGATCTTGAACGTCACGGCCCAGCCGTCGCCCAGGTTGGTCACACCGGCGTTTTCGCCGATGCCTACCAGCATGTCCTTCTTCATCTCGTCGGTCACCTTCTCGCCAAACTGACGCAGGTGGTTCTTCGAGGACTTGTAGGAGCAGTGCTCGCTCCACATCACCGAGTACATGGCGAGCTCGGCGCCGGTGGGGCGGCGGCCCAGGACCTTGACCACTTCGTCGAACTCGTTCTGCTTCAGGCCCAGCTCGGCCCACGGGAGTTCGGTGTCCGGTGTCTTGGCTGCATTCTCGACGGTGTCGATATTGAACTTCTTGCTGACGGTTTCAGCTGAGGTACTCACTTGGCGCCTCCCACAATCTTGGTCAGGACGGAGGTGAAGAATCCGAGGCCGTCCGTGTCGGAACCGCCGATGCCATCCAGGGATTCGGGGCCGTAGCCCACCTCAACAGCGTGCTCGGGGTGCGGCATCAGGCCTACCACGTTGCCCGCAGCGTTGGAGATGCCGGCGATGTCGCGGCGGGAGCCGTTCGGGTTGAAGCCCACGTAGCGGAACACCACGCGGCCTTCAGCTTCCAGCGCATCCAGGGTCTTCTCGTCGGCGATGTACTGGCCGTCCTGGTTCTTCAGCGGCACGGTGATTTCCTGGCCCGCGGCGTAGTCCCTGGTCCAGTCCGTGGTGTTGTTCTCCACGCGCAGGACCTGGTCCCGGCACATGAATTTCAGGTGGTCGTTCTTGATCATGGAGCCGGGAAGCAGGTGCGACTCGGTCAGGATCTGGAACCCGTTGCAGATGCCCAGGACCGGCAGCCTCGCGTCCGAGTTGGCGGCATCGATGATCTTGGACATGAGCGGCGCAAAACGCGCAATCGCTCCGGCGCGGAGGTAGTCGCCGTAGGAGAAACCGCCAGGAATCACCACTGCATCCACGTCGCCCAGGGAGGTATCGGCGTGCCAGAGCTCGACGGCGGTGGCGCCGGCAAGGCGGACTGCGCGGGCGGCGTCGCGGTCATCAAGCGTGCCGGGGAAGGTCACAACGCCAATCTTGGCGCCGGCGAGGCGGGCGTCGGCCGCAACAGCGACCTCCCCGCCGATCAGGGGAAGCTCAGTCATCTCAGGCCTCGACGACCTCGACGTTGACGACGTCTTCGATCACGGGGTTGGACAGCAGGGTCTCTGCTGCCTCACGGGCCTGGGCCAGGATTGCGTCGGTCACCTCGCCGTCGACGGTCAGTTCAAAGCGCTTGCCCTGGCGGACAGAGCTAAAGCCGGTGAAGCCAAGACGGGGGAGTGCACCCACGATGGCCTTCCCCTGCGGGTCCAGAATCTCGGGCTTGGGCATGACGTCAACAACGATCCGGGGCATCCGGCAACTCCTGTGCGTGAGCTTTGGGTAAGGGCGCAGCGGAGTGGTGCCGTCTCACGCCGTACGGTGTCGTTAAAACCGTGTTGTAAAACAGTGTCGTTAAAGCATGGGACGGGCGCTCCGCGAGCTTGCCTGCCCATTCTACCGGGATTGGGGCTGCACTCTGTATTCGATGGGAACGACGGCGGCTCTGGCCCTGCGCGCAGACCGTCACTAGGATTGCTGAATGGTTGAGAAATCGAAATCCGTGCTGTTGCCCGTGATTGCCGCAGCTGTTTTCGCGGGGCTGGGCAGGATGGTTTTGCAGAAGATCAAGGCGGACCGGGCCGCGAGGGAACACAGGGTGACGGGTCCTGTCGATGAAAAGACCCGGCAATGGATCAGTGAGGTTGTCCGCACCCCGCGCGAGTAGGCGGCACCTCCCTCAAACAGGCTCTACCAAGGTATTCATGACGGGCGTTCCCTGAACGGGAGCGCCCGTTTTCTGTGCCCTTTTCGCGGCCAGCAACATGCGATATGACAAAAAATAAAACATGGTTAGCTGCCTATGTCATATTCATCTATCAGTCTGTACTGTTTGATTCGGCTGGTCTCGCCGGGTTACAAGATCTGTAATGCTGCTGCCGTTTCCGGCCGTTCAGGCCGGCCACATCGCCGGGCCCGTACCTCGTGAAAGGTGTACCCGCTCGTGAAATCAACTGGAAAGAGCCCCAGCAGGGGCCGGGGGTTCCGGAAAGCGGCGGCGCTCGCCGTCGGATTGCCGTTCCTCCTTGTCTCTTTGGCGCTGAGCCCCGCTACCGCGGCTACCGGCCAGCCTGGTAGTCATCCAGGTGCAGCAATAACGGCAAAGAACATCAATCCGGATGACTACCAGGCAGGGCGGTACATCGTTGTGCTTGCCGGGAAACCCGCTGCCACGTATGACGGCGGTACACCTGGCCTGGCCGCCACCAAGCCTGAAAGCGGCCGAAAGCTGGATGCCGGGCGGCCCGAGGTCCAGCAGTACCAGGCACACCTCGAGGCGAAGCAGAACGAGGTAGCCGCGGGCGAAAACGTCCAGATCAAGCGGAAGTACACCGCGGCGATCAACGGATTCTCAGCCGACCTTACTGCCGGGCAGGCCGTGAAGCTCGCAAAGGATCCAGCCGTACTGCTTGTTGCCCCGGACACTGAGAACGCCCCGGACTATTCCACCACCGACTTCCTCAAGCTCAGCGGGCCCAACGGCAGCTGGAACACCGTCTTTGGCGGCCAGGAGAATGCCGGCAAGGGCGTTGTGGTTGGTGTCATCGACTCCGGCTACACACCCTCCAACCCGTTCTTCGCCGGCCAGGACGTACAGCCGCTCACCGGTCAGGCCCAGGTGGGGGTTCCCTACCGGACGGGAGAGGGCAAGATTGCCATGCTGAAGTCCGACGGCGATACTTTCGTGGGCGAATGCCAGAAGGGTGAGGGCACGGGGGCGGCGTTCGACGGGAGTGCCTGCAACTCGAAGGTTTTGAGCGCCCGCTACTTTGCGGATGACTTCAAGAAGTATGTTGCACCGGAACACCGCGCCCCGGAGGAACTCATCTCACCGGTTGATGTGGGCAGCCACGGCACGCACACAGCCAGTACTGCAGTAGGCAACGCCAACGTCAAGACCAACCTTGGCGCGACCGACATGGGCATCACCAGCGGCGTTGCTCCTGCTGCAAAGCTTTCGGTGTACAAAGTCTGCTGGGAGGACGATAACCCTGACACCGGCGGCTGCTACAGCTCCGCATCTGTGGCTGCGATCAACCAGGCCATCCTGGACGGTGTGGATGTCCTCAACTACTCCATCTCCGGCAGCACCTCCACCACCACGGATCCTGTCTCCCTTGCCTTTCTCTCGGCGGCATCAGCCGGCATCTTCGTTGCCGGCTCGGCGGGAAACTCCGGTCCCGCCGCCAGCACGGTCAACCACGGCGCACCATGGCTGACGACGGTGGCCGCAAGTTCGTTTTCCACTGAACTCCAGGGCACGGTTGAATTCGAAGACGGCAGCAAGTTCCGCGGCGCCAGCCTGATGGCCAACCCTGTTCCCGCCAGCAATGCTGTGCTGGCTGTTGACGCTGCGGCCGCCGGGGCAGCCAACCCTGTACTCTGCGGCCCGAACGTGCTGGACCCCGCCAAAGTCGCCGGGAAGATAGTGGTCTGTGACAGGGGTGTCATTGACCGGGTTGCCAAGAGCGCGGAGGTTCAGCGGGCGGGCGGCGTCGGCATGATCCTGGTCAACCTGGCCACCTCCTCGGAGGACCTGGACCGCCATTCCGTCCCTACCGTGCACGTGAATCCTCCTGCGACACAGGAGATCAAGAACAAGATCACCGCGAATCCGGCCATCAAGGTTGCCCTCGTCAACAAGGACACCACCGGGCTTCCGGCGGCACCTCAGCCGCAGGTTGCAGGTTTCTCTTCACGGGGACCCCTCCTTGCCACCGGCTCGGACCTTCTCAAGCCTGATGTTGCAGCGCCCGGTGTGGCCGTCCTGGCCGGCGTGTCTCCCATAGGCTCCGGCGGTGACCAGTTTGGCATGATGTCCGGAACATCCATGGCGGCGCCGCACGTGGCAGGCTTTGGCGCCCTGGTCCTCGCCAAGAACCCCGGCTGGTCCCCGGCCACGGTCAAGTCAGCCATGATGACCACGGCCGGCGATGTCAAAAATGCGGACGGCTCCCGGAACAGCGATGTGTTTGCCACCGGTGCGGGCCAGGTGGACGTGGCAAGGGTGTTGGATCCCGGCCTGGTCTACGACAATACCGGGGACGACTACCTCAGGTTCATCCAGGGAACTGGCCTGGACCTTGGCATTCCGGACTTGGGAACCACCGCACCGCGGGACATGAATATTGCCTCGTTCGCGCTGGGAACCCTCACCGGCAAGACGGAGGTTACCCGCACTGTCACGGCGCTGACGCCCGGGCTCTACCGCGCCCAGGCCAATGTACCGGGGGTTAAGGTGAGCGTGACGCCGTCGGTCCTCAACTTCGAGGCCGCGGGCGAAAAGCGCACTTTCAAGGTCAAGTTCGAAAACACCGGAGCGGCCCTGGGGCAGTTCGCCATGGGAAGCCTGGTCTGGCAAGGCGCCGGGAAGAACATCACATCACCTATTGCGGTCCGGCCGCAGTCCGTGGTGGCTCCTTCCAACCTGGCCTTCACGTCGGAGGGCGGAACCGGTCAGGGCGCGATCCCGGTGGTTTCCGGTACGAACACACCTGTCAACGTCACGCTGGACGGACTGTCGAAGGCCGATTCCTCGGCGATTGAGCTGGTTCCCGGACCGTTGGCACTGGAGACCAACGCATCGAACTTTGCCAAGGAGGTCACCGTGCCCGCCGGAACGCCGCTGGCCAAATTCTCCGTCTTTTCCTCCACCGAGGAGGCGGACTTCGACATGGTGGTCTTCAACCCCGCGGGCCAGGTCCTGCTGGCGCAGACGGCTTCGGCCAGCGAATCCATATCCGTGCCAAACCCCGCCCCGGGTGTCTACACGATCTACGTGAATCTCTACGCCAGTTCCAACGGCCAGCCCACCAAGGCGTCGGTGGATGCCGCAGTGCTGGGGGCGAATGTAGGAAATGCCACCGTGTCCCCGAACCCGCTGCGGCTTGGAAACGGCCAGTCCGGCGTCCTGTCGCTGGCCTGGAAGGACCTGGCCGAAGGTTCGTACATTGGCCGGGTCAGCTTTGCCGGTTCCAGCACGCCCACCTTCGTCTCGGTGGTTGTGACACCGGGCACCGCGGGGGTGGTTCCGGCTGACGAACAGGCTGATGATCCTGCAAAGCCCGACCAAGAAGAAATGAAGGAAAAGGTCAGGAAGGACAAGAAAAAGCAGGAGGTTTCCGAAACTTCCGGGATCAGGGACATGGATATCTAGCCATAATCCTTAACGCTAGAGGCGCCGCCGGCTCACAACGATCCGGCGGCGCTTTTCTTGTGCGCGCTGGCGGCAGCTGCCCGCTACGTCTGTGCCCTCTACGTCTGATAAGAGCCAGGGCTTCCGCCCAACAGCGGGGCCATCGCCTTCCACCGGGCGATCTCGCAGCCGTCAGTGCGTCGGAACTGAGCACTGACGGGACGGCCACGAAAAGTTCCCGTCACCACGGCCACCTGGGGTCCGCCGTACTGCTGGGTGCATAACCTGGGCGGGCCGGGCTTCGGAAAGAAAATGTCCTCGCCGAACTGTTCCACAGCTGCAAGCGCTGCCTCCGGATCGGGCAGGTTCGACCCCGCTGCAGGGTGGCCGTCCTCGGCAACCAGGCGGAAGACGTACTCGCTGGAACCTGGCTGTTCGGTGAGCCTGATGGTCAGGTTTGTAGCTGCCACTCCGTCACCGGGCGCCATCATGCTGGTCCTCCGGAAAGCGGGGCCAGTTTCACTGCGAGCCGCTCGCGGAGGGCGGCGGCTTCAGCAGCAAAGCCCCGCTGGTTCTCCATGTAGGCGGCTTTACCCTCGGCTGTTTCGATCCGGATGGGAGGGTAACCCCACTCGGCCAGATCGTAGGGGGAGGCCTGCATATCCATGGCACGTATCCGCCACGACAGTTCAAAACAGTCCATCACCAGCTCGCTGGGAAGCGCCGGCACCAGCTTGTAGGCCCACTTGTACAGATCCATGTTGGCGTGCAGGCAGCCGGGCTGTTCCAGATCCCGCTGCTTTTCCCGGCTGGGCTCGAGCTCGTTCAGCGGCTTGGCGTCGGGGGTGTAGAAGCGGAAGGCATCAAAATGGGAGCAGCGGATCCGGTTGTCCTCCACTACCTTGTCCGTGCCGGCGGAGCCCAGCCTCAGGTTCAGGTACTCGTGCCGCAGGTCGAACTTGTCCTGGCGGTAGACCATGGCCCATTCATGCAGGCCGAAGCAGCCGAACTGGGCAGGTCGGGCCGCCGTTCCGCGGAGAATGATCCCGGCGAAGGTGACTGCCTGGTGCCGGTCCTCCAGAAAGGCGGGGGTGTCAACGGTGACCGCCGTGCTGCCGGAAGGCATCCCCAGGGAGGCGAGTTCGCCGTCGTCGAGCATTCTGTAGTGTTTCCAGCTGCTGCGGGCAGCCGCCTGGGCGCCGGTGAGGACGACGCCGGCGCCCGGGTGCCAGCGCAGCAGCTGGCCAGGCTTCTGGGTGTAGTAGGTGAAGAGAAAATCTTCAACCGGGTGCTTCTGCCCCGCTGAACGGCGGGCAAGGTAGGGATCGGCATAGCGGCGGACCCGTTCCTGGTACGCTGCCTGGCGCACCTGCCACTCGCCGTCCGTCAGCAGGCTAAGCTGCTCCACCAGTGGCACCCAGTATGTCCCGGGCAGCGTCCCAGGCGCTGATCTCGCAGCCGTTCCTGCGGGCGAAGGTGGCATCAACAGGCGTGTCGTCAACGATTCCGGTGACAATGGCCTCTTGCGGCCCGCCATATTGCTCAGTACACGCCTGGTCCTTGCCCTGGGCGGACGGGCTGAGCACGGCGGCGTTGTTCTTGATGGCCTCACAGGCCGCTTCGGCTGACGGGTGCTTGCTTTCAGCTGCCGGGACCCCGTCCTGGCATACGAGCGTGTAATTGACGGCAGGTTCCGTCTCCGAGGGCCTGACCGTGATGGCCAGTTCGGCGTTGCCGACTCCCGGTCCTGCTGTAGGGGTGCGTGAGGCAGACGGCGCCGGAGCCGGGACGGAGGTTTCGGTGTCCGGGGCGGGCGTGGTGGCAGCTCCGGAAGTGGTGGGGGAGCTTGCGGCCGGCGGGGTGGAGGCGGGAGCGCCGGTGTCCGCAGCCGAGCAGGCGGGAATGAGCCCTGCCGCCAGCAGCAGGGCCGCCACCTGGGTCAGCAATTTACGCATATCGGCCTCCTCGATCGCTGCCATTCTACTGCCGTATTTCGGGCCGCTCGTTGGTCCCTGCGCTGGTCTCTTCGCTGGTCCCTGCGCTGGTCGCTCCTGAAGTCGCCGCGATCAGGCCCATCATTGAGGCGTGCAGTTGGCCCACCTGTTCGCGCGTAAGCCCCAGCCGCTCCATCATGGTGCCGGGCACGGCGAGGGCCTGGTCCCGCAGCCTTGCTCCAGCAGGGGTCAGGTCCACGGCCAGGGCGCGTTCGTTTCCATCCATGCGGTGCCGTGTGAGGAGGCCAGCGGCCTCGAGCCGGCGGAGCAGCGGGGAGATTGTTGCCGGCTCCTGCGCCAGGGCATCACTGATGTTACGCACGGTGCGGGGGCTGGACTCCCAGAGGCAGAGCATCACCAGATACTGCGGATGCGTCAGGCCCAGCTTCTCAAGGACCGGCTTGTAGGCGCCCACCACGCTGCGGGAGGCAACAGTGAGGGCGAAACAGAGCTGGTGCTCCAGCAGCAGCAGGTCATCGTCCGGCTGTTGTTCCCGGTTCTGCTTCCTGAGCTGGGACGGTGCGGTGGACATCACGGGCCTCCAATAGTTAGTGCAGTAATGATTAGCGTACACTTGGTATCAGCAATTCGTTCTCTCCAAGGAGTCAAGATGGGCAAGGGCAAGCCGGCTGACAAAGACAACGCTTCGCAGCGGTTCATGCGGGCAACCGGAAAACTCAGGGCCATCTTCGGCCCGGCCAACCGCAGTTCCCTGTCTCACGACATGACTGAGGAGAACCGCAAACTGCTGCAGCAGCGCGAAGTCGAAAGCCAGCAGTGGGAAACGTTGCGCCGGCCCGATGGCAGCACCTACGTCGTACCCAAAAACCCGGAGGACAAGTCCCTCCGCTGAGCCCGCCGGCAGGGGCCTTTTCCCCGCTCCGGGCGTAAAATAAGGGCACTGGCTCCAGTTGGGGCCGTTGCTCCTTTCGCGGGCAATGGTCCTGCGGCTCTTCCTGGGGAGCGTGGGAAGGGGGTGGAAATAATGGCACATGTAATCAGTGGTTTTATGAACCTGACTGAACGGCTCCGGTTCATCTTTGGCCCGGCGACGCGCCTCGACATCGACGAACCTGTTGTGCACAAGCATGATGCGTTCGAGCAGGCCTCAGACGAGGAACTCTCCCACTTCGAAGTGGAGACCGATTCCCACGGCCACCATTACGCAGTCCGGCGCGAAGATCTCACCTGAAGACCTCACCTGAAGAACGCTGACGGAAAAAGCCGCCCCGCACAGTTCGATGTGCGGGGCGGCTTTCGTTGTGAGTCGGGTGGCTTTGCCCAGGGGGCGCCGCCTCCAGTGCCGGGCGTCCCGGCCTAGCGGCCGGTGCCGCCGTAAACGGTGGCTTCGTCGTCGCTGTCCAGGTCAAAGGCCTTGTGGATGGCGCGGACGGCGTCGTCCAGAAGGTCCGCGTGCGTCACCACGGAGATCCGGATCTCGGAGGTGGAGATCATGTTGATGTTGATTCCCGCTGCGGACAGAGCCTTGAAGAACGTAGCGGAGACACCCGGGTGCGAGCGCATGCCGGCGCCGATGAGCGACAGCTTTCCGATCTGCTCGTTGTATTCGATGTTCTCGAATCCGATGTCGGGCTGTGCTGTCTTCAGCGCCTTCAGTGCGTCCGCCCCTTCGACGATGGGCAGCGTAAAGGAAATGTCCGTCCGGCCGGTGCCGTGGGTGGACACGTTCTGGACGATCATGTCGATGTTTGAATGGGCATCAGCGATGACCTGGAAGATCGCCGCGGCCTTGCCCGGGATGTCCGGTACGCCCACCACGGTGACCTTGGCTTCGGAACGGTCATGTGCAACGCCGGAGATGATTGGCTGCTCCAAGGCAACTCCCTCTTGAGTGGTGATCTTGTCTTCGGCGCTGGGGATAACCCAGGTGCCTTCGTGCTGGCTGAATGAGGACCGTACATGGAGCGGCACACCGAAACGGCGCGCGTACTCAACGCACCGGAGGTGCAGGATCTTGGCACCGGAGGCGGCCAGTTCCAGCATTTCCTCGCTGGAGATCGTGTCGATCTTCTGGGCAGAGGGGACCACACGCGGGTCAGCAGTGTAGATGCCGTCAACGTCGGTGTAGATTTCGCAGACGTCAGCGTCCAGCGCGGCTGCCAAGGCAACGGCGGTGGTGTCGGAGCCGCCCCGGCCCAGGGTGGTGATTTCGTTGGTGGACCGGCTCATGCCCTGGAAGCCGGCAACGATTGCTATGTGCCCCTTGTCCAGTGAGGTACGGATGCGGTGCGGGTCCACATCGATGATCCTGGCCTTGCCGTGGATTCCGTCCGTGATCATGCCGGCCTGCGATCCCGTAAAGGACTGCGCCGATGCACCGAACTTGTTAATGGCCATGGCCAGCAGTGCCATGGAGATGCGTTCCCCGGCCGAGAGGAGCATGTCCATTTCGCGTGCAGGGGCAGAATCGGTCACCTGGGCGGCCAGATCCAGCAGTTCGTCAGTGGTGTCACCCATGGCGGATACCACCACCACAACTTCGTTGCCGGCCTGCTGGGCATCCACCACGCGCCTGGCGACCCGCTTGATTCCCTCGGCGTCGGACACGGATGATCCGCCGAACTTCTGGACAATCAGCTGTTTGGTGACTGCACCGCCGTCGGGCCCCTTTTGTGGCTGGACTGCGGTGTGCACTTCGGTAGTGGGCGTACTCATGCGCGTACCTTCACGGATCAATCGGAGTTTTGGAGGCCAGCCGCATTGAGGCGCAACGGCGTAGCTTGTATGCCCAGTTTATCTTTGCCTGCCGTCCGCCGTTGAATTGTGACCCAATCCCATCCTGTCGGAGGACCCGGGAGGGCACAGTGCAGGCGTACGATCCTATAGTCAGTATGCATTCACAGACTTGGGGGACAGGTGCGCGGAAAATGACAGCAGATCAGCACACGAAGGGCAGGCCGGGCCAGCCGGACAGCGGGCAGCAAGGGGGCATCACAGCCAGCGGGGTAAGCCGAAGCTTTGGCGCTGTACACGCCGTCGAGCACATGGACTTCCATGCCCCCGCGGGAAAAGTGACGGCCCTGATCGGTCCCAACGGGGCTGGAAAAACAACATTGCTCCTGATGCTGGCGTCCCTGCTGGCGCCGGATTCCGGAACCGTCAGCGTGGGCGGGCTTGATCCCCGGCACCATCGGTCGGAGGTACGGAGCAGGATCGGGTGGATGCCGGACACCCTGGGCGTGTGGGAGTCCCTCACGGCCCGCGAAATCCTGACGCAGATGGCCCGCTTCTACCGGCTTCCGGCCGCAGGAATCGCCCAGCGTGTTTCGGCGATGCTGGAGCGGGTCCGGCTCACCGACCTGGCGGACCAGCCGGCGCGTGTCCTGTCCCGCGGCCAGCAGCAGCGGCTCAGCCTGGCGCGTGCCCTGATTCACGAGCCCTCTGTCCTCCTCCTTGATGAGCCGGCATCGGGCCTGGACCCGGGGTCACGGGTGGAACTCCGGGTCATGCTGCGCCAGCTTGCAGCCGAAGGAACCGCCGTGGTGGTCTCCTCCCACGTCCTGAGCGAACTTGATGAAATTGCCGACGGCGCCGTCTTCGTCAACAACGGCCGCACCGTCAGGCAGCAGACCATCGAAGAGGCTGCAGCCTCCGGGCGCCGTTACGCCATTTCCGCGTCGGACGGGGCTGCCCTGGCAGCCAAGCTCACCAGCCTGGGCCTTGCGTTCCGGGTTGAGGACGGACGCCGGCAGGCCGTCAGCCTCATGCTGATGAACGACGACGACGCCGCGCGCCTTCTGCGGGACCTCGTGCTGGCAGGCGTGGGAGTGAGCTCCTTTGCCCCCGCCTCAGGTGCCCTGGAAGAGACGTACATGAGCCTTGAAGGGGAACGCCGATGAGCCAGCTGACCGAAACACAGCACCAGCCATCTGGGCCACATGCCGCCGGAGGCTACCTCGCCGGAATCAGGGACGTGGTGGTCCTTGAACTGAAACAGCGCCTGCGCTCGCGGGGCTGGTACATCATGCTGTCCATCTGGTTTGTCCTCACCGGCCTGGTGACCTGGCTGACCTGGGCCAGCTGGAGTGCCAACCAGGCAGCCCAGCGCGCCTATTCGGACTTCGCTCCCGAGGCCACTGGCCCTGGTTCCATGATCTTCGAAGTGGTTTTGGCCTTTGTCCTCCTGTTCGCGCTGCTGGTGGCGCCGGCGTTGTCAGCCAACGCCGTCAACGGCGACCGCGCCGGCGGAACCCTGGCGATCCTGCAGGTGACACTGCTGCAGCCAGGGCAGATCCTGTGGGGGAAATTTTTCGCCGCCTGGCTTGCGGCGCTGGCGTTCCTGGTATCCAGCGCACCTTTCCTGGTCATCGGCGTGGCACTTGGAGGGATGACGCCTGGCCACGTCTTCGTGGCGCTCTTGATGCTCACGCTGGAAGTGGGCGTTGTCTGCGCCGTGGGCGTGGGAATCTCGGCCCTGGCCGGGCGTCCATTGTTTTCCATTGTGGTGACCTACCTCGCGGTGGCGGGGCTGGTCTTCGGCACCCTGATTTCCTTTGGGCTGGGCACCGGCCTGACCCATGGCACCGTCATGGCAAACGAGGCCCAGTACAGCGGGTTCAGCCAGCCGGCACCGGATCCGGCAGAACCTGAATACACGTGTTCCGGGCCGCTCCGGGAACGTTCCACCATGCACACCGAACGCATCGCCTGGCTGCTGGCCATGAATCCGTACGTGGTGGTGGCCGACGCGATTCCCTATCCGGACCGTAGCGTGAGCCCGTTCGGCTATTCAGCTGTTGGAGCCATTGAATCGATCAGCCAGGGGGCTCGGCACGCCATGGCCGGCCCGGAGTGGACATTTCCCTGCGCCAACGGGGAGCCCAAGCCCCGGTATTTGGCGCAGTCCGCCCCGTTGTGGCCCCTTGGCCTTGGCCTGCAGCTGTTGTTCGCCGGGCTCCTGATGTGGCTGGGGTGGCGTTCACTGCGCACTCCCGCACGCAAGCTGGCGCGGGGCACGCGGATCGCCTAGCTTCTCCTCTGGACAGGCCTGCCACAGCGGATCACGATTGTAGGAGCCGGCGGTGCTGCCGGATCTCGGGTGGCTGGGCCTGTCCAGGGATGGAGGCTGGAACGATGCCCGAAGATGACCACCAGGCTGCCATGCGGCCGGCTCCGGAACCGTTCCACGAAGAACCGTTCTACGAACCCATCGGCGGGGGCTGGATCAATGAGCCGCAGGAAGACGGGGACGACGCCGGCCGGCCACCGCGGCAGCTTAGCGCCACCCGGGTGGCGCTAAGGCAGGCCGCGGACGACTGGCTGCGTTCCATCAGGACGGTCCGGTTCTGGGGCTCTACGGTAATTGTTGTGTTTGGTGCCTGGCTCGCGGCCGCGGCTGTTATCGGGGTCAGGACTGTCCAGGAGGATCCATTCCCGGAGGAAAGCCAGCTCTGGACCTACATTCTGGCCTCGGCCTTTATGGCCCCGGCCGCTGCCCTGCTGGCTGTGCATTGGGGGCGCCGGGGTATCTCCTCATTCGATGGCATGGAACGGCCCGGCCACGCCAGCCGGAGCCCCCTGGCGGATTTCTTCGCGACGGCGGCCCGCGGCTTCGTCTTTGCGGTGCTGGCACTGGTTGTCCTGCTCGTTCACGCCGGTGTTGTGGGCGCCCCAGGCGGGCTTGCGGTGGCAGCCGCAGGGTTGGCCCTTCTCGAGTTCGCCGTATTCGGCGCCCTTGCGGCCGGCATCTCGGCGTGGCTCGGGCGTTCCCGTGCTGCGGACACGGCTGCCTGGGCACTGGCCTGGTGGCTGGTGCTCGGGAACCTTGCCGCCGTGTGGGCTTTATTTCCTGCAGTCCGGTCAGAAGAACCGGTGACGGTGGTGCTGAACATAGAACGGGGTCCTGACGGCGTTCCGGTGGCTTACGACTGTGCAGCGGAGATTGTGGGTGTAGCCGAGGTCTTCCACACGGAACGGATTATGTGGCTGGCCGCTCCCAATCCGATGATGATTTTCGTTATGGTGGCTGCGGGCGCAGACGGCGGCTCCGACGCCTACCCCGACTACACTTCCGCTCTCGGTGGCCCCGGTGTCTTGGGCTGGTTTCCCATGGCCCTGCAGGCGACAGCCGACGGAACCCAGGTCCCGTGCGTCAATTCCGAGCCGAAGGCTGCCGGCTCCTTCCAAACCCCTTTGGTGGCGATGGGCCTGGCCATACAGGGTGGGCTCGCCGTTGGGCTCCTGGCTGCCGGCCATCATGCCGCCCGTCGCCGGGTGAATTCGGAGAGAGTGGACCAGGGGGAGGCCTCAGCCGGATGAAGCGCCGGGGTTGTCCAGCCTGAACATCAGCGAAGGGAAGCCTTTGCCGAATTTGTCCAGCTCCGGGGCGACGTAGCCGTCCCGGGTAAAACCCAGATGCCGGAGCAACCTAATCGATGCAGTATTCGGTTCATAGACTCCGGCGAAGACAGTGCTGACGCCAAGCTCCCGGAAAAGCCACTGCACGAGTGCACCTGCAGCCTCGCGGCCGTATCCCCGGCCCTGGTAATGGGGGTGCAGGACGTAACCCAGCGACGCCTGATGCGAGGGGAGGCGGCCGGGAGTTAACGTTCCGCGTGCCGGTGAACCCGCACTGTTCCAGGTCCTCCCGTCGCCGATGAGCTGGCCGGTTTCCCGAAGAGTAATGGCCCAGCCGTAGTGAAACCACTCATGCGTGGACACGGCAGCACGCTCCACTACCTCCTCCAGCCGCACACGGTTCTCTTCGGCTGTCAGGGGCCCGTGGGACAGAAAGCGTGTCACGGCTTCATCCCCGCGGAAACTGTGAACGGCAGCGGCGTCAGCAGGGGTCAGCAGGCGCAGTGTGAGGCGTTCAGTCTCAATTGGTGCGGTGCCGGCCGTGCTCATCATGCCTCCCGTTAGGTCAGTGCGTTGCGGCGGCCTTCGAAAGCCCGGCCAAGGGTGACTTCGTCTGCGTATTCCAGATCCCCGCCGACGGGCAGCCCGGAAGCCAGGCGGGTAACCACTATCCCGATCGACTTCAGCATGCGGGCCAGGTACGTGGCCGTCGCCTCGCCCTCCAGGTTGGGATCGGTGGCGATGATGACTTCCTGGATGGCGCCGTCATTGAGCCGCGTGAGAAGTTCGCGGATCCGCAGTTGCTCCGGGCCCACGCCGGCGATGGGATTGATGGCTCCGCCGAGCACGTGGTACCGGCCACGGAATGAGCGGGTGCGTTCCACCGCAAGGACGTCTTTGGACTCCTCCACGACGCAGATAACTGAAGGATCGCGCCGGGGGTCACGGCAGATGTTGCACAGCTCCTGCTCCGTAACGTTGCCGCAGGCAGAGCAGAACTTCACCCGCTCCTTCACCGTGGTGATGGCATCCACCAGCCGCTTCATGTCCTGCGGATCGGCTTCAAGGATATGGAATGCAAGACGCTGCGCAGACTTGGGGCCAACACCGGGAAGGCGTCCGAGCTCGTCAATCAGCTCCTGGACCGCACCTTCGTACACGTTTCCCTCTTTTAATCGGTTTGGATGGTCGGTGGATCAGTGCGGTCAGAACCGCGGTGGAAGCGGGCTACCGTCAGGGGAGCGCTCTTCGATCAGCTTTCCGCCCAGAATACGCTCCACCGCAGCACGCCCAAAGACGCCCGATTCTTCGATGGTTTCATCGTCCGAGCTGGGAATGTCCTGGACATAGGTAGCGCTCGCCGCTACCACCCGGGCCGGCGCCTTGGCCCGGCCGGCCTCGGCTTCGGGACTGTTGGAAAGCCGCTGGTACAGGCTTTGCCGGGCAGCGGCCGCCGCCGGCGATGTTGCAGGTGCTGCCTGCGGGGCGGCGGCGGGTGCCGACGAGGCCATGGCATAAACGGGCTCCGCATAGATAGGTGCCGCATCAACAGGTTCCCGTCGGGGTTCCGTCACCGGCTCTGGCGCAGCCGGTGCTGAGGCCGGAATGGTGGTGGCAGTGGGGGACGCCACTGGTTCTGGTGACAGACCCCAACTGGCCTCCGCTTCCGGATTAGCCCGGACGGCAGCAGGGCCGGGGACTTGGGCCGCGGCAGGCTCGTAGGACGGCGCCGGGGCGGCCTCTGGAATTGCCGGGTCGGCGGGGGCAGGGCTTTTGCCGACGTTGCTCTCTGCACCCGTGACCCAGATGCCCGGTGCCTGCTCGACAGCACGGGTCCACGGATCGTGCGACGTGTCAGGCTTCGATGCTTCTGACGACGAAGCCGGTTTCCTGCCGCCGGAGCGCGGGGTGGTCTCCGCCCGATTCTTTGCAGGCTGTGAGGCGGCAGCGGGAACGGGGGCGTGCCCCTGCTGGGAGCCAAGCCCCTGCTGGGAGTCAACGGGGGCCGGGGGTGCCCAGTCCATGGGCGGTTCCTCATCCAATGGCGGCGCGTCCTCGTCCCGCGGTGGACCCCAGTCGTCGTCAGAATACGAGTACGTGCCCTCAGTGCTCAGCCCTGGTTCGGCGGCGGGAGCCGGCCAACCCGGAGCCGAGGAGGCTTCTGTGCCGGTGTGCACGGCCTGAGCCCCAGAGTGCCCTGCTGAGGGGGCTGGATCGTCCCGGGTTGGTTCGTCCCGGGTTGGTTCGTCCCGGGATGGTTCCGGAAGCACGGGGCGTGCGTTGCCCGGCACAGCATCCTGCGGCGGTGACTTCGCTGGCTCCCGTTCCGGGGACTCCGCCGGGGACTCGGCTTGGGACTCCCCCGGGGACTGTACGGCGGACTGCGACGGGGTTGCGTTCTGGCCCGGCGTGGGTCCGGGAACCGGGCCGGCTGGTTGCTGTGCAGGCGCGGCAGCGGGACTGGGGGCAGGGGCCAGTCCCCAGGCAACGTCCGCGGACGTGGCCTGGGCCTCCGGGCTAGCGGGTGCTTTTGGGTTTGGCTCAGAGCTCACTGGACTGTTGGCGGTGCCGGCGACTGCGGTGATCTGGCAGTCGATGCCAACGGTCTTGTGGATTGCCTGGCGAAGGTTGTCGGAATGATCGGCCCGGCCGAACGCGCCGGCAAGGCCGGTGGTGGTGAAGGCCAGCGTGAGGACCTGGCCATCAAAGGCGCCTACCTGGGCGTTGGGCTCCACCAGCGCCCAGGTGCTGCGCTTGATCTTGGACAGTGCCTGAAGGATCTCGGGCCAGGCACGGCGGAGCACTTCCACGTCGCCTGAGGAGCTTGCACTGCTTGGTGCCGGAGGCCGTGGGGATGCTGCTGGTTCTGGTTCCCGCCCGGCAGGTCTGGCATTTTGGACCGGACCGCCACTTTGGACCGGGCCGCCACTTTGGACCGGACCGCCACTTTGGACCGGCCCTGCAGTATGGACGGGCCCTGCAGAAGGGACGGGCGCGCCACTAGTGGCGGGCACAGGTTCATGGGCCGGCAGGGGATGAGGGGCCGGCGCGGGTCCTGGTGCTCCTGCCGCCTGCGCTGCCTCCTGAGGCGACTGGGCGGCATGCCTGTTGACCGGAGCGGTTTGTCGTCCATCCGCCCGTTCCTCCCTGGGCCAGTCGGCAGTAGTGACGCGCGGCGGGGTCAGCGGCTGGCCCGGTTCCGCCTGCGCACCCGGTTCTGCCTGCCCGGCCCCGGCGGCCTGCCCTCGCGGCTCCGCCGGCACAGCAGGCGTCGGCTCGGAAACGGGGGATTCCGTCGGCAGCTCACGCCGCAGCGGTGCGGCGGCGGATGAAACAGCCTCCGGCCGTTCAGGGCGGCGCTGACGAGGGCCGGCTGGGTCAGCCTGCGTTACAGGCACAGCCGCCGAGGCTGATTCCGGCCTCGGTGCCGCGATGGCAGCGGCGGGAGCACCGGCGTCGTTTCCTGCATAGTTGAGCCGCCGCTCCACGCGGTCGATCCTGGCGGCGATGCCGCGTTCAGTCTGTTCGGAACTGGGCAGCAGGATACGGGCGCAGAGAAGTTCCAGGTGCAGGCGCGGTGACGTGGCCCCGGTCATTTCGGTCAGTGCCGTGTTGGTGACGTCCGCGGCGCGCGAAAGTTCTGCCGCGCCCAGGTTGTGGGCCTGGTTCTGCAGGCGGGCGATCTGGTCCGTGGGCATGCCGCGCAGGATGGTCTGAGCACTTTCAGGCATGGCCTGAACGATGATGAGATCGCGGAAGCGTTCCAGCAGGTCCTCGACAAATCGGCGCGGATCATGGCCGGTCTGGATGACCCGGTCCACCGCCCGGAACACTGTGGCGGCATCGGAAGCTGCGACGGCCTCCACAACGTCGTCCAGCAGGGAAGCGTGGGTGTAGCCGAGCAGGGCGACCGCGAGCTCGTAATCCAGGCCAGTGGGACCGGCGCCGGCCATGAGCTGATCCAGCACCGAGAGGGAGTCACGGACGGACCCGCCGCCGGCGCGGATCACCAGGGACAGGACTCCGGGGGCAACTGGCACGTTCTCCTGCCGGCACAGCAGTTCCAGGTATGCCATCAGCGGTTCCGGCGGCACCAGGCGGAAGGGGTAGTGATGGGTGCGGGAACGGATGGTGCCGATGACCTTGTCAGGCTCCGTGGTGGCGAAGATGAACTTGATGTGCTCCGGCGGTTCTTCCACGATCTTGAGCAGGGCGTTGAAGCCGGCGGAGGTGACCATGTGGGCTTCGTCGATGATGAAGATCTTGTAGCGGTCCCGGACGGGGGCATACGTGGCACGTTCGCGAAGGTCCCGCGCGTCGTCCACACCGCCATGGCTGGCGGCATCGATCTCGATGACGTCAAGGGAACCGGAACCGCCGCGGGCCAGTTCGATGCAGCTGGCGCAGGTGCCGCACGGAGTGTCCGTGGGGCCCTGGGCGCAGTTGAGGCAGCGGGCCAGGATGCGGGCGGACGTGGTCTTGCCGCAGCCGCGGGGGCCTGAGAAAAGGTAGGCATGGTTGACGCGGTTTTTGCGCAGGGCCGTCATCAGGGGCTCGGTGACGTGTTCCTGCCCGATAACGTCTGCAAAGGAGTCAGGACGGTATCTGCGGTAAAGGGCGGTTGTAACAGTCACAGAGAAAACCCTACCAATCCGGGCTGACAATCAGGGCTCCTCGCCGGGCCCTGTGGGGGAATAGTAAAGACCCCCCATGCACCCGCCAGAGCCCGCTTACCCTTGCTACCTTCCGGTCCTGGGGGAGTTCAACAGGATGACGCCACATGAGGGGCCGTCAGCAAGTTTACCCGACGTTTTGGGGTGCCTCGAACCGGGCAGCCTGACCGCAGGGCTAACGCCACCCGTCCACGGGCCAGCTCATAAACGCTGGTTCCTCATAGGGGTGGGCATCACGTAAAGCCAGCACTGCGGCGTCGAGCTTTGTGGCCTCAACTACGCATTCGATCCGGTCCTCGGCCACGGTGGTGGGGCTGCCCACCCTCCCAATGAAGGGAGCGGCGCCTTCGAGCGGCATGAAGCGGCCGGTCCCGGCAGTGACGAAGGAACAGTGCGAGTAGTTCCCGATCCTGCCGGCCCCGGCGTCACCCAGGGCAGCCAGAACAGCGCCCGTATGGGAGGCCGGGACGTAAACCACCAAGGCGTGAAGCGCAGTCATGAGTCCATGGTGCCAAGAAAGCTGCCCTGAGTCCCGGGTTCAGGGTGTTCGAGGATGGCAATTTTCATTGCTTATCTGGCCCGCAGGCACGATCATGGGTATGTACAACGATTGGGGCAATCTCCAGATTGTGAGCTGCGGGGCCTGGCTGGTGGGGCCGGACCCGGCAGCTCAACGTGTACCGGTGGAATGGGCGCGTTGGGGGCGTCCATTTTGGCGTTAAAGCGCCCGCCGCACCCGGGCTCTAAGTCCGGCCGGGCCCGCTGCCGCCGCCTCAGCCCCGGCTCAATTGGGCGATGCTGCGATGTTCAGGTATTCTAGTATCTGCTTTTGATTCAGAAGCAGCTGGAGAATTCGCCTAGCGGCCTATGGCGCACGCCTGGAACGCGTGTTGGGTTAACGCCCTCGGGGGTTCAAATCCCCCATTCTCCGCCATCAAAAACCCGGCTCTGACATTGTCAGGGCCGGGTTTTTGCATTCCTCAATGAAGTAATTATTGACGCCCCTGACGAGTGGGTCTTTGTAGAATCCTCGGTGATGTAGCCAAGTCGCCGCAGCCTTTGCAGGGCGGCGAGCTCGCTGGGGCCCTTCCGTCCCAGTGCCAGATGTACGACGCCGAGCGTCACCTTCGTTGCCAGCTTCACTGGCAGCGGGAGCGGACCCAGCCGCGGGTTCCTGAGCCCCAGCATCCGGCGATAGGCGGGCTCCAGGCTGTAAACGGCCCCTGCGAACATGATCCGGTAGCCGGGCCGCAGGAGTGGATGCAGCGGCGGGTAGCGGATAAACGCCACCGTTTCGCTGACTCTGCCGTCCGCACGAAGCTCCCTGTTGTAGCGGTCCAGTTGCCGGCGCATCTCCGCTTCTGTCAACGGCGGATCCTCCACCCCCATCAGCCGTCCTGCCTGTGCCCACTCGCGGACGTACGCGTCCGGCCCGCCGGGGATGGGGCCGCCCCAGATTTTGTGGGCAGAGAGAAAAGCGTCCATAAAAGCGATGTGTACCCAGCGGGCCAGGTCAGGATCATTGGCGGAATAGCTCCGCGGGCGTCCCTGCCCGTCGAGGTAGGTACCTTGGACGGGCTCGTGGAGGCGGCGGAGCCTGGCTGAAGCTTCCTGGGCCGCAGCCGTGGATCCGTAGGTGACAGTAAAGATCCATCGGATGGTCCGGGCCAGCCGCCCCAGCGGATCCTCCCGGAAATTTGAATGCTCGTGGACCCCCGCCAATGCACCAGGGTGAAGCGCCTGCATCAGCAGCGTCCGGATTCCGGCAACAATGGTTGGCATCGACCCGTGCACAGCCCACACGGCAGAACCCGGCTGGTGATATCCGGCGTCGTCCCCTTCCGCCAGCCGCGGAACCCAATCGGGCAGGGCGTCGGCGCTGCCGGTGAACGCCTTTTTCAGCTCGCCCTGCCACTCCCTGAGGATGTTGCGCATATTCCCATTGTTGCGCACTCCCTCAGCTGCGTACCGCCAGGGCTGCAGCCGTAGGCAGCTGCTTCCGCGCGTCAGATATGGCCGGCAGCTACAGGCTCGGGGACATGGCGACGGCGTGGCCGACAGCGTCGAATCGGCCTGCCGGATGAAGCAGCTGGGGAGCGCACCCCATGACCCAGAGCGCCATGTCCAAAGTTGTGGACCGCCTTCAAAAAGCCGGCCTGCTCATCCGCAAGGCCTGCGAGGAGGACCGTCGTTCCCTCTACCTTGAACTGACCGAGGCTGGACGCACGCTTGATACCGCTGCCGCGGCCGTTCATCGCACCCTCCTGAAGGAAAACCTGGGTTGAATCCGGCCTGACACTGGCCCGCACGGTTATCCACAAAATCCGCAGTAAATCAGAAGCGGGGTTCCCAGGCCACTGGCCATGTGTTCCCATGGGAGGGAGAACACGCCCGGCCGGATTTGGGGTCTGACGGGACGATCGGGGAGTCAATGTAGTGGGTAGTCACTGGGGGTCCGGCCGCGAGAAGGAATCTGCGGGCGCGTGTGCCATTGCCGTGCGGGCACTGGCTGCCTCAGCGGTTGTGGCAATGGCCCTTTTTGCCGCCGGCCTCCCTTTGCCGGGCCGGAACGACGGCGGCACCGCAGCTGGCAGTGTTGGCCCCGTTCCTGGTGGCTTGGCCCCCGGCCAGGCCCACCATGCCTTGCCACCAGGGGGCGGGACGGAAGCGCCTTGGACAGGAACAGCCGGTCAATCGGACCTGACCGGCCTGTCAGGCGGCTTCGTGGCTGATGCCAGGGCCCTGGTTCCCTTTAGCCGGACCATTGTCAGGGCAGTTCCAAGAGACGGCCTGCCCCAGCTCAATGTCGCCTCCGCCGGACTTCCACGGCCGCCGCAGGGATTCCTTATGGCGCCCCTTGAAATCCTCCATTCGAGTTCACCCTTTGGCCACCGTGTCAGCCCCCTCACCGGAGCAGGCGGTGACTTCCACCTCGGCCAGGACTATGCAGCCCCCTGCGGCACCAGGGTCTATGCCTCGGATTCGGGCGCGGTGCGCGCCGCGGGCTGGCACCCGTGGGGCGGCGGCAACCGAGTAGAGATCGATCATGGCAACGGTCTTATCACCACCTACAACCACCTGGAAGCCATTGGCGTGCAGGCGGGTGACTCTGTGCAGGTGGGCCAGGTGATCGCCCGGGTGGGAACCACCGGATGGTCCACCGGCTGCCACCTGCATTTCGAGACGATCCTGCATGGCAGGCATACCAGTCCGCTCAATTGGAGGCTCATCCCCATCAGCCAAGTGGATCAGCTGGCTGCCATTGCCATGATCAGCTTTGCCGATAGTACGCCTGCTTCCGCCCGGACGAACAACTGGGCGATCCCCGCCGCCTCCGACCACAGCCACACGGTCCTGGGCGGCGAGAACGAACTGACCGTGGCGCCCACGCCGGACCAAAGCACAGCTCCACCTGCGCCCACTGCCGACGCCGAACCTGCCCAGCCGCCCGCCGCATCGACGCCGGCTCCCAGCGGATCGCCTACACCAACAGCTACGGACACGCCTTCGGGTACTGCGAGCCCGACGGAGACGGCCACGCCTTCGGGTACTGCGAGCCCGACGGAGACTGCCACGCCTTCGGGTACTGCGAGCCCGACGGAGACTGCCACGCCTTCGGGTACTGCGAGCCCGACCGAGACTGCCAGCCCCACCGCTCCTGTGCCGTCGGACTCTGCGTCCGCCACATCAACGCCGGCTGGCCCGCCCACCCTCGCTGTGACCTCCGAGCCTGCGCCCACAGCTGCGGCCACCATGGCGGACCCGGCGCCGCCGCCAGAAACGGCTGCCGTGGCTCCCGGTACCCCGGCTGATCCATTGCCGACACCGGCCCTTCCGCCAGCACCCCCGCCAGCTACCGAACCTTCAGCCACGGAGTTGGCCTCGAGGGAGGCCGAAACAGCGGCGATTGCCCCGGAAACAGCAACTGCAACGGTCAGCGCCGCTCCCTGACCCGAAAAGAAGCAGTTTGATAAGAAAAGGACCGCCCTGACAGGAAACACCCTGACAGGAAACGTTCAGCGTGGCACCGTACGCTTAAGTTGGCAAGAATCTCCGGCATCACCAACTTTTCGAGGACCGCCCGTGACATCCCTGTACTCCATTCCCCTCACCCTCAACGATGGCACCTCAACTGACTTCGGCCGGTTCAAGGGGGACGTGGTGATGGTGGTTAACGTCGCCTCGAAGTGCGGCTTCACGGCCCAGTACGCAGGCCTTGAGACCCTCTACGAAAAGTTCCAGGACCGGGGCTTCGCGATTTTGGGGGTCCCCTGCAACCAGTTCGCAGGCCAGGAACCAGCCAGCGACGCCGAGATTGCAGAGTTCTGCCAGCGGAACTTTGGCGTCACCTTCCCCCTGACGGAAAAGGCGAATGTCCGGGGCAAGGACCAGCACCCGCTCTACGCCGAACTCACCAAGTTCAAGTCCGGCGTTCTGCCCGGGCTGGTGAAATGGAACTTCGAGAAGTTCCTGGTCAACCGCGACGGCGAGGTGGTGGCCCGCTTCGCCCCCGCCGTCGAGCCGGACTCCGCGGAGGTCATCGACACGATCGAGAAGGCCCTCGGGTCTGCGTTGCCGGATAGGCCGTCTGCATAAAAAGCCGAGGGTAATTCTTTTACCTTTTTTCAACTCGGCCGCGGCAATTTACCCAAAGTTTGCCAAATGTCTGATTGGATAAAGATAACTGATAGGTAGAAGGGAAACGCCGTTTCCCACCGACCACAGAGGCAGCAATGGAGCACATCGAGGCCGAACACCCCCGGCCACGCCACTTCCTACTCCACCTGAGCGATCCCCATCTGATGGGAGGTCCGAACCCCCTATACGGCGCCATAGACAGCGAAGCCAAACTCATCCAGCTTTTTGATGAAGTGCGGGCTTCCGGAGCCCAACCTGAGGCTGTGATTTTCACAGGAGACCTGGCGGACAAGGGTGATCCCGAAGCCTACGTGAAACTCAGGGCCATCGTGGATCCCGCCTGCGAGGAACTCGGTGCCAAGGTTATCTGGGCCATGGGAAACCACGACAACCGGGCAAACTTCCGCACCGCGCTGCTGGACCAGCCCGGAAGCGACGCCCCGGTGGACCACAGCTACTTCATCAACGGCCTTCGCGTCATCACTATGGACACCTCGGTGCCAGGGTTCCATCACGGTGAGCTCGACGAAGCGCAGCTGGAGTGGCTGGCCAATGAGCTGGACACCCCTGCCCCTGACGGCACCATCCTGGCGCTGCACCACCCGCCCGTCCCGTCTGTCCTGGACCTGTCCGTGCTGGTGGAGCTGCGGGACCAGGCGAACCTCGAAGCCGTTGTGCGCAATTCGGACGTCCGGACCATCCTGGCCGGGCACCTGCACTACTCCACTACTGCGAGCTTTGCCGGCATCCCCGTCTCGGTAGCTTCCGCCACCTGCTACACCCAGGACCTCAACGTTCCGGTCGGCGGCACCCGTGGGCGCGACGGCGGGCAGGCGTTCAACCTCGTGCACGTATATGAGCACACCATCGTGCACTCGGTGGTCCCGCTGGGCAGCACGCCCACCGTGGGGGAGTACGTTACGCCGGAAGGGACGGCCGAGCGGTTAGCTGCAGCAGGCGTCCGCATCCCGGACAAGGCAAAACCCAGGGGCACCAAGGTGGGGGTCAGGTCAGCCGGTTAGGCTCAGATTTCCCAAGGTGCCTTGATGGGGAAGTACTTCTCCAGGAAATCCGTCACCAGCTCCGCCCGTTCGTCCGCAGGGACTTCGGGGAAGCTTCCGTCATTGAGGCAGAAGAAGTCCATGTTCCGCTTGGCCAAAAGCTTCGGCAGGTAGTTCAACCCTGCACGCATGGTGGTGTCCACGTAGCGCACCTTCGCCGCTGTTTGGGTCACGGCCTGTCCGGTGAGCAGGGCGTAGTAGTGGTAGAGCGAGTTGGTGACGGAGATGTTGTCGGCGGCCCGGAAACGGCTGGCGGCCGTCTTCCTGAACTCCTCCGGAAACTCGCGTTCCATCTGTGACACCACGCTGCGCCTCAGCGGTGCGGCAGTGTGTTCCAGGTGACGGGTGGTGATGCGGCCGAACCTGTTCCACAGCAACTTGCGGTTGACCCGGGCCGCGTTCTCGAACCCGCTGCGCTCGGCGTCGTTGTCGCCGAGCCCGATTCGGGTTTCGGCCTCGACGAACTTGGTGATGCCACCCGGGGTGAAAAACATGTCCGGGCTGACGGGCCGGCCAAAGAACATGTCGTCGTTGGAGTACAGGAAGTGCTCAGACAGCCCTTCGATGTTGTGCAGCTGGCATTCCACGGCCTGTGAGTTGTGCGTGGGCAGCACCGAGGGGTCGGAGAAGAATTCCTCGCTGCGCACAATCGTCACGGCCGGGTGTTCCGCGAGCCAGGCAGGTGCGGGTGAGTCCGTGGCAATAAAGATCCGCCGGATCCACGGCGCAAACATGTACACGGAGCGCAGGGCGTACTTGAGTTCGTCGATCTGCCGGAAGCGTGCCTCGTGGTCATCGCCTTCGCCGAGCACCACGCCCTGCTGCTGCGCGCGACGGGCAGCGATATATTCGGGCGAGCTGCCATCCACCCAGGAAAACACGAGGTCGATGTCGAAGCTGATGTCGCTGGCGTGGTCAGCGAACATGTTCTCGATGGTGGGCCACGTGTGGCCGTAACGTTCCACAGTTCCGCGGACCGCGTCCTGGCTGAGCATGGTCCGCCGGGTCAGGGAATTTTCGATCGGCAGGATCACCTGGTTGCCCTCAAAGCTCCACAGCTCCACCTGGACACCGGCCGAGGATCCAAACTCGAAGCCGCCGTCGGGCTCCACGCGCGGGCGGTACAGGCGGAAGATGCGCGCCTGCCGGTTGGGCGAGAGCTCGCCGTCGGCAACGAGGACAAAGGACTTCTTTTTGGCATCCACCGTCATCGAATAGACGGGCTCGTTGCGGCAGGCCTTTACCAGCGCATCCCGGAGCGTCTTCCGGTCCTTCCAATCAAGCGCGATCACCGGGCGGTCGCTGTTGCCTCGGACAAGGAGGTAGTCCAGGCCGGCGCCTGCGAGGACGTTGCGAAGGAAAAGCAAGTCCTCCACCATCGCCTGGTAGGGCGTCCGGTTGTGGTTGATCAGGGCATACCTGCCCTTATGCCGGACGACGTCGGGGCGGTGCTTGAGGCGCGCCTCCGCCGCCGGGGATGTCACCTCCGCGTGTACGCGCGCTTCTACGGACGCCTGGCTGCCGTAGTAAATCTCGTCCTGGACCGGTGCTTCTGTAATGGTTGTCTCCGTGCTGCTAATTAGTAAGCGTTCTTACCCTGCATAATAGCCCGGCCCGGAAAACAGCAGGTTTCGAATGGGCCAACTGGCCGGGAATGGGCCTCAGCTGACCAGTGCGTCGAGCCAGTCCCGCAGGAACGCGCCGCCGGCGTCGTCGTGAATTATGTCGGCGGCCAGTCCCAGATCAGCGGCCGTTAGCACCGCGTACGGTTTCACCGGGACGCCGTCCGCGGGACGGACGTCTACGTGCTTCACCGCGTGGTCGTTGTGGTGAAGCCAGTCTGCCATGGCGTAGTCCGTCCGGGAATCTCCCACCGTGCGCCAGGCCTGCGGGGTGATGCCTTGGGCGGCGAGAAGTTCCACTGCCCGGCTCGCGCCGAGGTCTTTGCCCAGCCGTACGGATTCGATGTCGGTGGAGATGATGGTGGGGTCCACCCGGTAGTCCACTTGGTCCTCGGAATTCGGCGCGTGATGCTCCAGCCGAACCACACCCAGGCCGTGGCGCGCCATCAGGTCCATGGCATCGGAATCGAAGAGCTTCTGTTCCGCCAAGTAATCGGAGTTGGCCACCTCGACGTGCTGTTCCACGGACACCATGGCGCGCTTGGTTTCGTCGAAGAACATGTGCGCGGCGTAGTCCTCAGCGACCAGCCTTCGTATGTCATCCCCGTAGGCCTTCGGTACTGCCAGTTCCCGGTCCACGTGGATGGGGCCGGGTCCCGCCACTGTGTAACTGAACCACACAGCACCCTTCTCGCAGATGGCGTGGATGACTGTCTCTGAGGGCATTCCGGCGGCGATCATCGGCTCCATCACCTGGGTCCGGATGAACTCATCGGAGCGGCCGGTGTTGAAGATGACGGGGATGCCGGCAGCGGCCAGCGCCACCAGGTCCGCGATAATTTCCGGTTTCACGTCGCGGGTCACCGGGCTGGCCACGGGACCATCGACGTCGAGCAGGAGTGCCAGGGGCGGCATGGACGGCAGGCGGACGTCGGGTGTGCCGGCAGGAAAGTCGGTTGCAGTCATGGCTCCATTGTGTCAGCCGGGACCATGCGGACCTGCGGCAGGGGCTGAAGCTCCCCGGGATGTGACAGATGGTCACCGTTTGGCTACAACCTTGGCACGCCACGATCCTGATCTTCCTCTAGGACTGGGAAGCTGCCTAGGCTGGCAGGGTGATATTTAAAGCTGTGGGCGAGGGCCGCCCTTACCCCGACCATGGATACAGTTCGCCCAAAGAGTGGGCTGCGCTGCCGCCGCGCCCGGTCAGGCTGGACGAGCTGGTGACCACAAAACGGACACTGGACCTTGAAGCGCTCCTTGCCGAGGACTCCACATTCTTCGGCGATCTCTTTCCACACGTGGTGCAGTTTCAGGGAACCCTGTATCTGGAAGACGGGCTGCACCGGGCCGTCCGCACAGCCCTCCACCAGCGCACCGCCATCCACGCCCGCGTGCTGGTCATAGATGGCTAGAACGCCCAAGGCCAAGGACCCCGCGGTTCTGCACGGCCATCACGTAGTCACCGGCTCCGAACTTCGCGCCGCATTCGAGGCCGGAGCGGATCCGGACAACCCTGTCCGGCTGCGCCGCCGGGTCCTGCACGGAGTGGTGCTGGTTCTCCTCCTGGGGCTCATTGCCGCCGCAATCATCACCGCGATGGCAATCATCAACGGGCAGTTGAAGATTCCGGCCGCCGAAAGCAGCGAGGAGCCCACCTCGGTCTGTCCCACAGCCACTTTTGACTACACCCCGAACGAGAAGATCAACCTCAACGTCTACAACTCCACCAGCAGGCCCGGGCTGGCGCGGACCGTCGCCGATGAGTTCCTGGCCCGGAAATTCGTGGTGGGGGCCGTGGGCAACACCGACGCCGGCTACAAGGGCGTTGCCGCTGTGGTGTCGGGCGCGGCTGGCCAATCGGCGGCCTTTAGCGTCCAGCGCAACCTGCCTGGTTCGGACTACTACCAGGACGACCGCGCGGACGCGAGCGTGGATGTGATCGTCGCCGGAGACTTCAAGGAACTTGCGGCGGCGGAACTCGTGGACCAGACGCCCGGAACGCTCAGTTGCCCGCGTGAAAGCCGGCGCATCGCCGATGACGACAAGTGGCCCGTCATCCCGACGGCGGGCGCCACGCCCTAACGCTTCTGCCGGGACGGGCCTAGCCGGTCACGGCGGGAAGCTGGCCGACGCGGACTGGACGGCCGCCGTCGTCGAACCTTGCTCCGGCACCCAACTGGATAAAACGGACCGTCCGGGCGATCCGGGTTTCAAGTTCCCCGGGCTCATCGCTGCCACGGGCGGCGCTGGAGGACAGCGTGCCGTGGATCAGCTTCGCCTGCTCGGCGATATCGGCCAGCGGCAGATATCCCTGCTCCATGCCGTCCCTCAGGATGCCCTGCAGCAGGACGCTGAGCTCACCAACATGGTCCGCCAGTTTGGCGAAGGAGGACGGCGACATCACCGCCGCCATGGCCGGCCCCGGCGGGAGGTGGCGGCGGCTCAGGTCCTCCACCTGTGAGCGCACGTACAGCGCCAGCCGCTCCACGGGGTTATCCAGGCGGTCCAGGGCCTCCCGCAGTTCGGCGAGGAACCGTTCGGTCTCATCCAGGGCATACGCAATGAGCAGCTCTTCGATGTCCGCGAAGTAGTTGTAGACCGCCGTCCGTCCCACCCCGGCATGCCGGGCGACGTCGGTCATGGTCAGGCCGGGCAGCCCATGCGTGAAGAGCAGCTCGCCGAATGCCGTGAGGATGCGGCGCTGTGTCTCGGCGCGTTGGGCGGCGTTGCTGGCCGCCGAAATCCTGGGCATGCAGACACTTTACCGCCGTGTGTCAGTAAACCAGCAGTTGCTACTGCGTGCTCGCGCGCCGCGGGAGGTGCTGTGCAGTGTCAGCCAGCGCAGGCCAGACGGCCCAGTGTCAGACTCCGCAGTGTCAGACGGCGCAGCCGTCCGGGCCGCAGGAGTCGCCGTTGGCGTTGTTGACCAGGACCAGCGGATGGCTTTCCTGCCAGGCCTGGTTCAGGGCGGCGGTGAACGTCTCAGCCGGTTGGGCGCCGGACAGGCCGAACTTCCGGTCGATCACAAAGAAGGGGACTCCCGTGACGCCCAGGGCGCGGGCTTCCTGGAAATCGTGCCGGACGTCGTCGGCGTACTTGTCAGTGGAGAACAGCTCAGCCACCTCGGCCGCATCCAGGCCCAGGTCCTTGCCCAGTGCGGTCAGGTACTCCTGGCTGCCAATGTCCTTGCCATGTTCGAAATGGTCGCTGAGCAGGCGCTCCTTGGCTGCGTCCTGCGCGCCGTGGGCTGCCGCCAGGCGAATCAGGCGGTGGGCTGTGAAGCTGTTGGCGACCACAACGTTGTCGAAGTCGTAGTTCAGGCCTTCCGAGCGGGCCTGGGCGGCCACATGGTCAAACATCTGCCTGACCTGTTGCGGCGCCAGCCCTTTCCGGGTGCTCAGGTAATCCAGTTCGGTGCCGTCGTAGTGTTCCGGGAGCGTGGGATCCAGCTGGTAGCTGCGCCATTGCACGTCCACCGAGTCCCGGTGCGGGAACTCGGCAAGGGCGGCCTCAAACCGGCGCTTGCCGATGTAGCACCACGGGCACGCGACGTCTGACCAGATCTCAATCTTCATGACTGGTTCAACTCCCGTGTCCCGGCCGCCATTCCGGGGAGGAGTGTCGGTTGCGTCACATTTTGGCCTTGTTTTGGGACCGTTTTCGGACCATAGTCAAAGCACAGGTTATGCAGAGGCCTTTCGGAATTAACTGGACGCTTGGCCACAGGGGGAGCCTGGCCTGTCACCCTCCTGGAGGTCTGGATGCGGATAGGGCTGATTGCAGGACCGTGGATTCCTGTACCGCCGGTCACCTATGGCGGCATAGAAAGAGTAGTGGATCACCTTGCACGCGGGCTTGTGGATGCAGGCCATGAGGTCCTGTTGGCCGTCTCCTCCGACAGCGAGTGCCCGGTACCACGCGTTCCCGGCATGGCCCCGTCCGACCCCGAGGAAGTGGGCACAACTGTCTCGGAACTGAGCCACGTCATTAAGGCCTACAAGGGTGTGCAGGGCGTGGACATCATCCATGACCACACCCTGGCCGGGCCGTTCTGCCCCTTCCGTCCGGAAGGGACCCCGGTGGTCACCACCATCCACGGACTGCTCACCCCCGCCGTCGCGGAGATTTACCGCGCCGCCAGCGCCAACACCTCCATCATCGCCATCTCCCACGATCAGACCTCCCGCGCTCCCGATATCCCGGTAGCGAAGGTGATCCATCATGGAATGGACCTCTCCTCTGTCCCGGCAGGCAGCGGGAGTGGCGGCTACCTGTGCTTTGTGGGCCGGATGTGTCCGGACAAGGGAGTCATGGAAGCCATCGACCTGGCGCGGAAAGCGGGGATGCCGCTGAAAATCGCTGCCAAGATGCGCGAAGCCGAGGAACTGCGCTATTTCCGCGACGTCATCAAACCGCTGCTGGGATCCAACGAGGAGTTTGTGGGCGAAATCGGTGACGCCGAAAAATACCATCTGATGGGCGAAGCGATGGCCTTCCTTAATCCCATCCAGTGGTCAGAACCCTTTGGCCTGGTCATGATCGAATCCCTTGCCACTGGCACGCCGGTGGTGGGTACCCCCATCGGTTCGGCCCCCGAGATAGTGGAGCACGGACGGACGGGCTACCTGGCAGCCACCGACAAACTGGCGGAACTGCTTCCGGCGGCCGCGGGCCTGGACAGGACGGCGTGCCGGGCCAGCGTTCAGGAACGCTTCAGTGCCGAACGGATGGTTGCGGACCACCTTGCCCTTTTTGAACAGCTCCTTGAAGGGAAGCCGGCTGCAGGGGTGCCGAATCCTGTTGCCTTGTACCAGAACCAGTAGGCGCCAGGCCCAGCCGGCGCTCGGCTGTTGACACCCAGCCAGACGCCCGCTGCGCCGGATTCCGCCGCGGACCGGAGGCTGGCATGCCCTGTGAATTTTTGTCCATTTGTGGCGACTTTGACCCTGGCAGATTCATATGGTGGTTGCAACGCTCTGAATGATGGAGCGTTTGATGCCGAAGTTGTTTCCTGCCAATGTCCGTGGTGATTTTCTTGATCTGGTGTGCTCCGGCGCGTCTGTGAGCGAGGCTGCACGGCGTGTCGCGGCCTCCCGCGGGACCGGGAAGAAGTGGTGGGCCGAGTCTGGTCAGATGAAAGTGAAGATGGGGGTCGTTGGCGGTCTGGCGGACCCGGCGCCGGGTGCGGAAGGCCCGGGCGGGCGGACGTTGACGGAAGCCGAGAGGGGGATGATCCAGATGGGCGTGGAGGCCGGGATGGGTTACGCCCAGATTGGCAAAGCGGTCGGCCGGGACAGGTCCGTCATCTGGCGGGAGGTGAAACGTAACTCCGACGCCGGCGGCAGGTATCACGCCAAAGTTGCGCACGCCAAGGCGCATCAGGCACGGCGCCGGCCCAAGCCCTTCAAGCTCATCGAGGACGAGGACCTGTGCCGGCTGATCGCCTTCTGGATGGATGAGGGGTGGAGCCCGAAACTGATCTCGTCGATGTTGGCGTTTTACTTCGCCGGTGACCAGACTATGCAGGTGAGCCACGAGACGATCTACCAGGCGCTGTACGTCCAAACCCGCGGAAGTCTGCGCAAAGACCTGGCCGAAAACCTCAGCCTGAAACGTAAACAGCGCGTCCCGCACATCGCTGACCGGCGCAAGAACAGCCCCTACAAAGAGGCGTTCAAGATCAGTGAACGACCCGCCGAAGTCCAGGACCGGGCCATCCCGGGGCATTGGGAAGGCGATCTGATCATCGGTTCTGACGGGACCGCTATCGGCACCCTCGTGGAACGCTCAACCCGGTTCACGATCCTGCTGCACCTGCCCGGGGACCACAGCGCCGAGACCGTCGCCGCAGCGATGATCCGGGAGATGGCGAACCTCCCGGATCATCTGCGCCGCTCCATCACCTGGGACCGCGGCTCCGAACTGGCAGGCTACGCGAAGATCCAGACAGCCTTGGAAACCACGCTGTATTTCTGCGACCCGCACTCGCCCTGGCAGCGCGGCACCAACGAAAACACCAACCGGCTCCTGAGGTTCTGGTTCGAGAAAGGCTCCGACCTCTCGGCCCACACACCGGAGGACCTCCGCCGCGTCGCCGCGACACTCAACCGCCGGCCCAGGCCGACCCTGAACCTACAAACCCCAGCCAACCGGCTAAACCAGCTGCTGCAAACAGCGGCATAACCCGCGCGTTGCTCTCACCACTTGACTTTGCCCCTGGCAAAGTCGCCACATCTGGACAAAAACTCTTCAGGTTACTGCTTGAAGGCGGCGTCGAAAGAAGTGCTCGACGGCGGGAAGCCGAATTTCTTGAGGGCGGCGAGGGCTTCGGGGGCGCCGTGGAGACGGTCCATGCCGGCGTCTTCCCATTCAACCGAAATGGGTCCGTCATAGCCGATCGCGGCGAGGGCCCGGAAGGACGATTCCCAAGGGACATCCCCGCGGCCTGCAGAGACGAAGTCCCAGCCTCTGCGCGGATCACCCCACGGCAGGTGGGAGCCCATGACAGTGTTCCGGCCCGTGGGGCGGAGCTTGGTGTCCTTGCAGTCCACGTGGTAGATCCGGTCCTTGAAGTCCCAGATGAAGGAGACCGGATCGATGCCCTGCCACATCATGTGGGACGGATCCCAGTTCAGGCCGAACGCCTCGCGGTGGCCGATGGCCTCGAGGGTGCGGACGGTGGTCCAGTAGTCGTAGGCGATCTCGCTGGGGTGGACCTCGTGGGCGAAGCGGACCCCGCATTCGTCGAAGACGTCCAGGATGGGGTTCCAGCGGTCGGCGAAGTCCTGATAGCCGGCGTCAATGACCTTCTCCGGGACCGGCGGGAACATGGCTACGTACTGCCAGATGGAGGAGCCGGTGAACCCGACGACGGTGTCCACGCCAAGTGCCTTGGCGAGCCGGGCGGTGTGCTTCATTTCCTCGGCGGCACGCTGGCGCACGCCCTCGGGATCGCCGTCGCCCCACACCTTGGCACCGACGATTCCCTCGTGGCGGAAATCGATGGGGTCATCACACACCGCCTGGCCCTTCAGGTGGTTGGAGATGGCCCAGACCTTGAGGTTGTACTTTGCCAGGACTGCGAGCTTGGAGTCCACGTAGCCCGGCTCGTCCCAACGCCAGGCGTCCAAGTGGTCGCCGGAGACGGCGATTTCGAGTCCGTCATAGCCCCAGCCGGAGGCAAGGCGGGCGACTTCCTCGAACGGGAGGTCGGCCCACTGGCCGGTGAACAGGGTGTACGGGCGGGGCATGTCAGGCTCCTTCGGTCGGGACGGTTTGGGACGGGCCTATGTTGCTGGGCAATTTGCCAGTCGTGGGTGTTTCAGCCGTGGCCGGCGCAACGTTGATGATGGAACCTTTCGCGGCGGACGATTCTTCAATTGCCGCCAGGACCCGCTGAACGGCCAGGCCATCCTCGAACGACGGCGAGGGCTGGGTTCCGCCGTCGATGGCCAGCAGGAAGTCACGGATCTCGTGGGTGAACGTGTGCTCCCAGCCGATGATGTGGCCCTGCGGCCACCACGCCTCAAGGTAGGGGTGCTCAGGCTCGTTGACCAGGATCCGGCGGAAACCCTGCTCGCGGACGGGGGCCGTGGCGTCCAGGAACCCGAGTTCGTTCAGGTTCTCCAGATCAAAGAGGATGGAGCCCTTATCGCCGTAAACTTCCAGCTTCAGTGAATTCTTCTGCCCGGTGGCCACGCGCGAAACCTCCACCGAGGCGATGGCCCCGGAGGCCAGGGACAGCGTGGCCCAGGCGGCGTCGTCGACCGTTACTTCCTCCGGGCCAGCCGCCCCGGGACGGCTGGTAGTGAAGGTGTGTGTCCGGCCCGAAACCTCCCTGACGTTGTCTCCGAGCAGGAACATGACCTGGTCAATGGCGTGCGAAGCGATGTCCCCGAGAGCACCCGAACCGGCGCTTTCCTTCTTCAGCCGCCAGGTCATGGGGGCCGTCTCATCCGCGAGCCAGTCCTGGAGGTAGGCGGCGCGTACGTGCCGGATGACGCCCAGCCGGCCCTCGGCGATCAGTTCCTTCGCCAGGGCCAGGGCCGGAACGCGGCGGTAGTTGAAACCCACCATGGACTGCACACCATGTGTCCGGGCAGCCTGGGCCGCAGCCGTCATGGCTTCGGCCTCGGCCAGCGTGTTGGCGAGCGGCTTTTCCAGGAGTACGTGCTTCCCGGCCTCCAGGGCCGCCGTGGCGATCTCGGCGTGCAGCCATCCCGGCGCGCAAATATCCACAATGTGGATGTCATCCCGTTCGATCACGGTGCGCCAGTCCGTCGCGGTTTCGGCCCAGCCGTACTTCGCCGCGGCTTCCTTCACTCCGGCGGCATCCCGGCCGACGAGTATCTTCTGCTCGAAGGCCGGTACATCAAAGTAGCTGCCTACATTCCGCCAGGCGTTCGAATGGGCCTTGCCCATAAAGGCATAGCCAACCATCGCCACGCCCAGCGGCTGATCATCCCGGCGTAAGGGCATGGTGGGTTCCGGGTGCGGACGGTAGGTGGTCCGGTCCTGTGGGGTCATGGTGTGCAATTCCTAGAGTGTTTTGGTTTCCGGTGCCCAGTCCTCCGGGAGGGCCGGGGAGGCGGGGGCGGTGCTTTCGACGTTGATGAAGGTGCCGGAGTCGATGGATTCGGTGATGGAGACCATGGTGTCCAGGACGTGATAGGCGAGGTCGCCGGTGGCGCGGTGCTGGACGCCGGCACGGAGGGAGCGGGCCATGTCCAGGACGCCCATGCCGCGGCCGTTTGCCGGGCCGGTGGCGGGGATGGTGGTCCAGTCTTCGTCTCCGGCGCGCCAGAGTTTGATGTCGCCGTCGAAGTAGTTCGGATCGGGCAGGGAGATGGTGGCTTCGGTGCCGGTGATTTCGACGAAGCCCATGTGTTGGCGGGGGGATTCGAAGGAGAAGACGCTGTGGGAGGAGGCGCCGTTCTCGAACTGGGCCATCGCGGAGACGTGGGTGGGTACCTCGACGGTGAACTCCTGGCCGGTCTTGGGGCCGGAGCCGATGATGCGGGTTTCTTTGGCTTTGGAGCCGACGGCGGCGACTTTCCGGATGGAGCCGAAGGCCTGGATCAGGGTGGTGAGGTAGTACGGGCCCATGTCGAACAGCGGCCCGGCGCCGTGCTGGAAGAGGAACGCGGGGTTGGGGTGCCAGGATTCCGGGCCGGGGGTCTGAAAGGTGGTCATGGCGGTCAGCGGGATGCCGATGTCGCCGCGCTGGATCAGGCGCAGGGCTGTTTGCAGGCCGGCGCCGAGGAACGTGTCGGGGGCGCAGCCGAGCCGGATTCCGGCGGCGTCGGCGGTCTTGAGCAGCCCGAGCCCGGATTCGCGGTCCAGGGAGAAGGGTTTCTCGGTCCAGACGTGTTTGCCGGCGTTGACCGCTGCGGTGGCGACTTCCACGTGGGCTGCGGGGATGGTGAGGTTGACGATGATTTCGACGTCGGGATGGTTCAGTGCCGCGTCCACGCCGCCGGATTCGGGGATGCCGTATTCCTTCGCCCTTGCGAGGGCCGTGTCTTCGAAGAGGTCTGCGATGACGTGGACTTTCAGGTCCGGGAACGCGGTGAGGTTGTCCAGGTAGGCCTTGCTGATGTTCCCGGCGCCGATCACGGCGACGCCCACCGGGCCGCGGCTGGTGCCTGCGCCGGTCATGCCAGCTCTCCTGCGTTCACGGCCGCCGTCTGGAGGTAGGCCAGGCTTTGGGCGATGCCATCGAAGATGTCGCCGGCGTAGTCGTCGAACTCCACTACGCCCACTTCCAGGGAGGCGGCGGCGGCGATGACGTCCAGGACCGGGACCTTGCCCTGGCCAGCGGGCTGCTGGGCTTTCGTGTCGGCAGTCAGCGGGCCGTCCTTGATATGGATGAACTTCACCCGGTCACCGAGTTTGCTGAGGATCTCTACCGGGTCCTGTCCGCCGACGGCCACCCAGTAGGTGTCCACCTCCAGGACCAGCTCAGGATCCAGCAGGTCTGCAAAGTATTCCAGGGCGGTGCGGCCCTCGACCATGGACTCCAGTTCCCATTGGTGGTTGTGGTAGCCCACCCGGATGCCGTATTCGGCACCCTTCTTTGCGGCGGCGTTGAGGGCTGCCGCGGTGGCCTGGATGTCCTCGGCCTGCTGCCAGCGCCCGGCCGGGATGAACGGATCAATCACCGTGCTGATGCCCAGTTCCTTCGCCGCGGCAAAGATTTGGTCCTGGTCCTGGCTGAGCAGCGGGGCGTGGCCGGACGGCGCGGTCAGGCCGTTCTCCCGCAGCGCCGCACCGAGTTCCTTGGCCGTGGCCACAAAGTTGTACGGTTCCACCTGCGTGAAACCAATCTCCGCGACCCTCCTGATGGTCCCGGCAAGGTCCTCCTGGATGGCATCGCGCAGTGTGTAGAGCTGAAGTGAATAGGTCATATTCCTGGTTCTCCTGAAGTGCAGTTGGTTTCCCCTAAAGCTAGAACCACTTTTGCCGATCGTCAAGCATAAGTTGAATGATAGCCGTCCATCTTACTTCGGGGTGACAAGCAGAAGAATCGTGTGTTATCCATAAACAATGAGCCTTACCTCCCGGACCGTGCCTGCCAACCCTGATATCGGCGGCAATCTGGCGCGCGCCGGTGACCTCTTCCAGCTCCTCCGCGACGGCCAGGCCCGGACCCGGGCCGAACTGGCCGTGACAACCGGCCTCGCCCGTTCCACCGTCGCTGCACGCATCGACGCACTCATCGCCTCCGGCCTTATTGCCGCGGCGGGGGAGGCGAACTCAAGCGGCGGCAGGCCGCCGTCGCGCTTTGCCTTCAACCCGGCGGCACGTGCCGTCCTTGCCGTGGACGTCGGGGCTACCCATGTCATCGTGGCCGTCACCGATCTCAGTGGAGCAGTCCTGGCGGAACAGCGCCTGGTGCAGGACGTTGCCGACGGCCCGGAAACCGTTTTGGATCGGGTGGTGACGGAAGGGCTCTCGCTCCTGGCAAAGGCTGGCCGGAGCATCAATGTCCTTGCCGGCGTCGGGATCGGTTTACCGGGTCCCGTGGAGCATGCCACCGGAAGGCCCGTGAAGCCGCCCATCATGCCGGGATGGGACGGGTTCGACGTGGTCCGCTATGTCCAGCGTTCCCTGCCGGGGCCTGTCCTGGTGGACAACGACGTGAACATCATGGCTCTGGGCGAGCGCAGTGCGCATTGGCCGGAGCACCAGGATTTTGTGTTTATCAAGGTTGCCACGGGGATCGGTTCAGGCATCATCAGCAACGGCGAGCTGCAGCGCGGGGCCAACGGTACCGCCGGCGATCTTGGCCATGTCCGCGTTCCCCGCGGAGACGATGTGCTCTGCCGGTGCGGGAACTACGGCTGCCTGGAAGCGCTCGCGTCCGGCCCGGCGCTTGCCGCGGAACTCACGCGTCAGGGAGTGCCTGCCTCGAAGGGCAGCGACGTGCTGCGCCTTGTGGCGGAGGGCAACCTGCCGGCCATCCAGGCCTTGCGCCAGGCCGGGCGGGATGTGGGGGATGTGCTGGCCACCGTAGTGAACCTGCTGAACCCGTCTGTCATTGTCATTGGCGGAAGCCTGGGCCAGGCGGGAGAGCATTTGATGGCGGGGGTCCGGGAAGTTGTCTACCGGCGCTCGCTTCCGTTGGCTACAACCCACTTGCGGATTGCCCCGTCCAGGGCGGGGGACCAGGCCGCGGTTTTCGGCGCGAGCCAAATGGTCATCCAGCATGTGTTGTCACCGGCGGCTATTGAGTCCACGCTACAGGCGACCGGTTAAAAAAGGGTCTTTCTGCTTTCACGTTCCATGTCAGGCCGGGACCACACGGATTTCTTCTCACACGGATTTCTTCTCAGGCGGGGATCACCCGGATGGGTGAGCCTGCCAGCCAGGCGTTGACGTCCTCGAAGGCGCCGCCATAGAACTGCCGGTAGCTTTCCCGTGTGACATAACCCAGGTGTGGCGACAGGACAGTGTTGGGGGCGGCGAGGATCGGGTGGGCCGCCGGCAGCGGTTCCTGGTCAAACACGTCCAGGGCGGCGCCGCGGATCCAGCCCTCCGTCAGCGCACGGATCAGGGCGTCCTGGTCAACCAGCGGGCCGCGGGCAGTGTTCACCAGGATCCCTTCGGGTCCCAGTAGCCGCAGCTCCCGCTCACCAACCGTGCCTTCCGATCGAGGGGACAGCCGCAGGTGAAGGGTGGCCACATCTGCGCTTCGAAAGAGATCGTCCTTGCTCACCCTCCGGACTCCCGCGTCGGCGGCGGCCTCATCGGTCAGGTTCTCACTCCAGGCCAGCACGTCCATGCCAAACGCCTGGCCGTAGGCTGCAATTCTGCGGCCGATCTTGCCAAGCCCCACGATGCCCAGGGTCTTGCCGGCCAGTTCAAACCCCACGGTGCTCTGCCATGCCCCGGCACGCATCGAGTTGTCTTCGGCAGGGAGGTTCCGGGCAATGGCCAGCAGCAGGGCCCAGGTGAGTTCCGGTGCTGCTGTAGGTGATCCTGGCGTCCCGCATACCGTGATGCCATGATCTTCGGCGGCAGCCACATCGATGGCTGCATTAGCCATCCCGGTAGTGACCAGGAGCTTCAGCGCGGGCAGCTTTTCCATGACCGGGCGGGGAAACGGAGTCCGCTCGCGCATGGCGATGACAATGGAATAACCGGCCAGCGCGGCCACCAGCGCTTCCTGGGACGTGAAGGGCTCCCGGAAGACGGTGACGGACACACCCTCTTTCTCAAGGGCAGTCCAGTCGGCGAAGCCGTGCGCCACATCCTGGTAGTCATCCAGAATGGCAAGCCGGTGCTCCATGTCTGCTCCTTCGTCCGTCAGTGGCGTGATGCTTATCGTATGCCAGCCCGGGACTATCACTGCCTGCCGCAAAGGGTGTCCCAGCAGTGAGCGCGAACGAACACTTGGGGCCCCCAACAACGGCGCGAACTGGCAGCTAAAGCCCTCAAAACTTGGTTTTGGGGCTATTAGCTGCCAGTTCGCGCTTTGATGCGTTCCGTTGCCGGGCCGGCGCCCCGGATTTCGGGGTTCCTGTTGCGAACGGTGCTGGCCCGGCAGACGGAAGTCTTTGCCGCTGACTAGGCGGCGGCGAGTTCCTCCTGGCTTGCCTTTTCACGGGCTTCCGTCAGGTACCGCGCGTAGGCGGGGAGGGTGAGGAAGGACGGGAAGTCCCGGGCCATCGTCACTTCTTCGAAGATGTCGCGGGCGTCTTCGAAGCGGTCGCCGTCGAAGCGTTCCAGCCGGGCGAATTCCTCGTCGAGGAGTTCTTCGATCCAGTGATGGCTGATGATTTCGCCGTGGTCGGTGATGGCCCGGGCGTACATCCACTGCCAGAGCTGGGAGCGGGAGATCTCGGCGGTGGCGGCGTCTTCCATGAGGTTGTGGATGGCGACGGCGCCGTTGCCGCGGAGCCAGGATTCGATGTATCGGATCCCGACTTCGATGTTGTTCCGGATGCCCTGTTCTGTGATGGTGCCCTCAGTGGCGGCCACGTTGATGAGGGCGCGGTCATCAGGAGTCACGTCTTCCCGGCTGCGGTCCAGCTGGTTGGGACGCTCACCGAGGATGGAATCGAACACCTCACGGCAGACCGGAACCAGGTCCGGGTGGGCAACCCAGGAGCCGTCGAAGCCGTCGTTGGCCTCGCGGGTTTTATCTGCCCGGACCTTTTCGAGAGCGTTGGCGTTCGCTTCAGGGTCCTTGCGGTTGGGAACTGCCGCAGCCATCCCGCCGATGGCCATGGCGCCGCGCTTATGGCAGGCACGCACAAGCTGTTCGGTGTAGGCACGCATAAACGGCTGGGTCATGGTGACCTGTGCGCGGTCCGGCAGGACGAACCGGGGGCCGCGGGTGCGGAAGTTCTTGATCAGGGAGAAGATGTAGTCCCAGCGGCCGGCGTTCAGGCCGGCAGCGTGGTCGCGCAGTTCGTAGAGGATTTCTTCCATCTCGAAGGCCGCGGTGATGGTTTCGATCAGCACGGTGGCGCGGATGGTGCCCTGCGTGATGCCGAGCAGGTCCTGGGCGAGAATGAAGATGTCGTTCCAGAGCCGCGCTTCGAGGTGGTTTTCGATCTTGGGCAGGTAAAAGTAGGGGCCCTTGCCCTGGGCGATCAGGCGGCGGGCGTTGTGGAAGAAGTACAGCCCGAAGTCCACGATGCCGCCGGCCACGGGAGCGCCGTCGATCAGCATGTGCTTTTCCGGCAGGTGCCAGCCACGGGGACGGACCACGATAGTGGGCAGTTCGACGGCGGGGCGGAGCCGGTATTCCTTGCCCTCCGGGCTGGTGAAGTCGATCCGCCGTTCCAGGGCGTCGGTCAGGTTCAGCTGGCCCTTGATCACGTTCCGCCAAGTGGGGGTGGAGGAGTCCTCCATGTCCGCCAGCCAGACCTTCGCCCCGGAATTCAGGGCGTTGATGGCCATCTTCTTGTCAACGGGGCCGGTGATCTCCACCCGGCGGTCCTCCAACCCAGGCGCCGGCGGAGCGACCCGCCATGAAGGATCGTTGCGGATATCCTCGGTCTCCCGGAGGAACCGTGGATCCTGCCCGGAAGCGATCTCGGCCCGCCGGGTCCGCCGTGCCTGCAGCAGTTCCTGCCGCCGCTCAGCAGTGGCCCGGTGCAGCCTCGCAACGAACTCCAAGGCGTCCGGAGTAAGAACCTCGTCCTGCCGGCAAATGGGCTGGGCAGTCAGGGTAATGCCATTGATGGTGAAGCTGTCAGTAAAAGAGTTCATTTCAAATCTCCTTGAATATCCCGTTGCTCTATCACTCGGAGTCCCTAAAGGCGGCGAATGAGGACCACAAGTGATAGAGCAACGGGTGGGAAAGGCGGGGGTTAGTGGAACTGGCCCTCTTCGGTCGATCCGACCAATGCGAGGGTGGAGGCGTTCGGGTTGAGCGCAGTAGCGATGTCGTCGAAGTAGCCGGTTCCGACTTCGCGCTGGTGCTTGGTTGCGGTGTAGCCGCGGGATTCGGAGGCGAATTCCTTTTCCTGGAGCTCGACGTAGGCGCTCATGCCTTCCCGGGCGTAGCCGTGGGCGAGGTCGAACATCGAGTAGTTCAGGGCGTGGAATCCGGCCAGGGTGATGAACTGGAACGTGAAGCCCATGGCGCCGAGTTCACGCTGGAACTTGGCGATGGTGGCGTCGTCCAGGTGCTTGCGCCAGTTGAACGACGGTGAGCAGTTGTAGGAGAGCATCTGGTCCGGGAACTCGGCCTTGACGGCTTCGGCGAACTTGCGGGCCAGTTCCAGGTCCGGGGTGCCGGTTTCCATCCAGATCAGGTCGGAGTAGGGGGCGTAGGCCTTAGCTCGGGCGATGCAGGGTTCGATGCCGTTGCGGACCTTGTAGAAGCCCTCCGCGGTACGAACCGGCTGGCCCCCTTCGCGGAGGATAAATTCCTGGTCCCGCTCATCGACGTCGGAGGTGATCAGGGTTGCTGCCTCGGCGTCGGTGCGGGCGATGACCACCGAGGGCGTGCCGGCGACGTCGGCTGCCAAGCGGGCGGCATTCAGGGTGCGGACGTGCTGCTGGGTGGGGATCAGGACCTTGCCGCCGAGGTGGCCGCACTTCTTCTCCGAGGCCAACTGGTCTTCCCAGTGCACACCCGAGGCGCCGGCCTGGATCATGGATTTCATGAGCTCGTAGGCGTTCAGCGGCCCGCCGAAGCCGGCCTCGGCATCGGCGACGATCGGAACCATCCAGTCCTCAACGGTCTGAATGCCCTCCGCGAATTCGATCTGGTCAGCGCGCAGCAGGGCGTTGTTGATCCGGCGGACCACGGTGGGGACCGAGTTGGCCGGGTACAGCGACTGGTCCGGGTAGGTGTGGCCGGAGTTGTTGGCGTCGGCGGCAACCTGCCAGCCTGAGAGATAAATGGCGCGGAGTCCGGCCTTGACCTGCTGCACGGCCTGGTTTCCGGTCAGGGCGCCCAGGGCGTTGGTGTAACCTCCGGTCTTGTGCTCCTCGGTGAGCTGCTTCCAGAGCTTCTCCGAACCGCGGCGGGCAAGAGTGTGCTCTTCGGAGACACGGCCGCGGAGGCGGACGACGTCGGAGGCCTTGTAGTCCCGGGCCACACCTTCCCAGCGCGGGTTGGCGGCCCACTCGAGCTCCAGGGCGGCCGCCTGCGTGTTTGCTGTGTCCTGGGCGGACGGCTGCTGGGTAGGCTCAAATGCTGCAGTCATCGTTGATCTCCTTGATTGAGCGCCGGGGTGGTTCATGCCGGCAGGAGCTGCGCCTTTGCAGTCCTGCCGGCTTCCCCGGTGCGGTGTTTCTTTCCGTGATCACTACTTTTCAGCACTTCCAACCCTTTCAATAGGGGAAAAGCATGGAAAGAAATGCACTTCTTCGCGTATCCTCAAGAAATGTCGCCTTCAAGCTGGAACCGCAAAGCCGCCCCGCCGCCGTCGAGCACTGCCGCCCCGGAACTGGATGTGATCAGCCTTGGCCGGCGGGTCCGTCACCTGCGCAAGGCCGCGGGCCTGACGCTGGATGACTTGAGCGCCGCCGTCGGAACCGCTCCCAGCCAACTCAGCCTGATTGAAAACGGCAAACGGGAGCCCAAACTGGGACTTCTTCAGCAACTCGCCGCCGCCCTGAATGTTGGCATTGACCAGCTCCTCGGCGCGGACCCGCCTAACCGCAGGGCAGCGCTGGAAATCGAGCTGGAACGGTACCAGCGAAGCCCTATTTACGAATCGCTGAACCTGCCGAAAATCCGCATCAGCTCACGGCTTCCGATGGATGTGCTCGAGTCGATGGTGGGCCTGCAGCATGAGCTGGAACGCAAGCTGAACGAGCAGATCGCCACCCCGGAGGAGGCCCGCCGCGCCAACGGTGAGCTGAGGGCCATGATGCGGAAGCGGAACAACTACTTTCCCGAGTATGAGGCGGAGGCCCAGAAGGTGCTGGCGACCGTCGGGCACACCACCGGTCCGCTGTCCCAGCACGTGATCGCGGACATCGCCGCGCACCTCGGATTCAGCCTCCATCATGTGGGCGATTTGCCGCATTCAACGCGTTCGGTGACCGATCTTAAGAATCACAGAATTTATCTCACGCAGAACCAGCGGACTGACCACGACCCCCGTTCGGTGCTGCTGCAGGCCCTGGGTCACTACGTCCTGGGCCACCAAACGCCCAAAAACTATGGTGATTTCCTGATGCAGCGGGTGGCCACCAATTACTTTGCCGCGGCGCTGATGCTCCCGGAGAAGGCCACGGTGGAGTTTCTGCAGAAGGCGAAGCAGGCCAAGGAAATTGCCGTCGAGGACATCCGTGATGCCTTTGCCGTGTCCTACGAGACGGCCGCGCACCGGTTCACCAACCTCGCCACCCAGCACCTGGACATCCGTACGCACTTCCAGAAGACACACCAGAGCGGCATCATCTACAAGGCCTATGAGAACGACGGCGTGACGTTCCCGCAGGACCACACCGGCGCCATTGAGGGCCAGCCGTCCTGCAAGCAGTGGACGTCACGGGTGGTATTCGATGTGCCGGACAAGTTCCGGGCGTACAACCAATACACGGACACTCCGGCGGGGACTTACTGGTGCACCGCCAGGACCGAGCGCTCGGCCAACGGCGAATTCTCGCTGTCGGTGGGGGTGCCTTACGCCCATGTGAAATGGTTCCGCGGCCGGGACACCACGGAGCGGTCCAAGTCAACGTGCCCGGACGAGAGCTGCTGCAAGCGTCCTCCTGCTTCGCTGGCCTCCGAATGGGCAGGCAACGCGTGGCCCTCGGCGCGGGCACACTCGCACCTGCTCGCCGCCATGCCGCCGGGCGCGTTCCCCGGCGTGGACGAGACTGAGGTCTACAGCTTCCTGCAGGCGCACTCAGGGAACTAACCTGAACGCTCTCTCACCTAATGTGGAGGTTTCCCGTGGTTGGGCCCCCGTTGGCAGTGCAGTATCCATGCGATAGCTAATTGGTTTTCTTGCGTCCAGTTTTCCCAGTAGCGTTTGGGCGCCATGCCGTTCAGGGATCCGTGGGGCCGTTCATGATTGAGATAACTTTCCATTAATGGGCCAAAACTGTCAGATGTGCAGGCGCAGAAACCTAAGGAAGTGTTAGGAAACACCGGGTTGCCTTGGATGCGGCGCCAGTCACGCATAGCTTGACTGGAGTCCTCTCTTTTCAGGGGTCAATCAACGTCGAGGAGGAGCCATGAGCAACGATGCCATGGACAGCACCACCCCAAGGAGCAAACTGGTGATGGCAGCAAACCAGCAGGTTCCGTCCGGAGTCAGCCACGCTGACCGTATTGACGACGACGGCGGCCGCCCCGCTAAATGGCGCATCATCGGGCCCGGTCTGGTGGTTGCAGCCACCGGCGTGGGCGCCGCTGACATGGTGGCCACCCTGGTGGCCGGTTCCCGGTACGGCTACGGCCTGTTCTGGGCCGTCATTGTTGGTGTGGTCCTGAAGATCATCCTTGTTGAAGGGGCCGGCCGGTACACATTGGCAACCGGAAAGACGATCTTTGAGGGATGGCGTTCCCTCGGAAAATGGACCACCTGGTACTTCGGGCCCTACATCATGATCTGGGGCTTCGTCTATGGAGCCACGGCCATGTCGTCGGCGGCATTGCCGCTGGCGGCCGTGTTCCCCATCCTGCCCCTCTGGGCATGGGCCATCCTGATGGGCCTGGCCGGTTTCGCGATGGTGTGGTGGGGCAAATACGCCACCTTCGAGAAGATTACCGCCGCGCTGGTGGGACTGATGTTCGTGACTGTGGTGGGCCTGGCCATCATTGCCGCTCCGAACATCCCGGAGATGCTCACGGGGCTGATTCCCATGATCCCGTCAACCGACGGCGCAATCTTCTACACGCTCGCCTTGGCTGGCGGAGTGGGCGGCACAATAACGCTCGCCGCGTACGGGTACTGGCTGCGCGAGAAGGGCTGGTACACGCCGAAGTGGATGAAGGTTATGCGGATCGACAACTCCATGGCCTACGTGATGACCGGTGTCTTCGTGGTTGCCATGCTCATTGTGGGCGCCGAGGTAGTCCGCTCCGCAGGTGTTTCCCTCAGTGCGAGCGACGAAGGCCTGCTGGATCTTTATGGCGTCCTTAAAGCGGAGTATGGCGATGTCGTTGGTACCGGGTTCCTCGTCGGCTTCTGGGCCGCTTCCTTTTCCTCAATCATCGGTGTTTGGAACGGTGTCTCCTTGATGTTCGCCGATTTCTGGGGCAATATGCGGGGCAAGGAATCAGGCCACCCCGATACCCGCGTGGGTGGAAAATACTTCAAGTTCTACATCCTGTGGCTCACGTTCCCGCCCATGATCCTCTTCGCTCTGGGCCAGCCCATCGGCCTTATCCTGGCCTATGGCGCTCTGGGTTCGCTGTTTATGCCGTTCCTGGCACTGACACTGCTGGGCCTGCTCAACGGCAAGCGGATCCCCAGGGTCTGGGCCAACAAGCTGCCCACCAACATCGCGTTGGGATGCTGCGCACTGCTATTCGTCATCCTGGGCATCCGGCAGTTCTGGACTTCCCTCTCGCCGCTTTTCGGCGCCTAGGGATTTGGGGTTTAGGCGCTGAGCCCCCTATAACGCTTGAGTCCGACGGCGGGACCTCTCGCCGTCGGACTCGAGAAAGCGTTTCCGATCAGCCGTGCAGCGCCTTGTAGGCGGCCGCGGCTGCGGGGTGCAGCGGCAGGCCGGCTGTGTTAATGAGTGATTCGGCGCTGAGGAACTGAACCCCCAGGCTGGACCGCGGAACGAGTTCCTGGCCATGGCCCACGAGCAGTTCCACGGTCCTCCTGACCGTGCCGGCGTCCAGGTCATCCCGGCACAGGAGAAGGTTGGCCACACCCACAGTCCACACGGCCGGCGTCCCCTCATAGCTGCCCTCAGGAATCAGCACACGGTCGTAATAGGGGCCGTATCTGGAACGCAGCGCCGGGAGCAGCGCGGAGAGATCGAGGAATGCCAAGCCCACGTCGTGATGGGCAGCGGCGATGGCGGCCGTGGGCACCCCGCCGGACCAGAACAACGCATCCACGGAACCTGCCCTGAGTGCGGCAATCCCGTCATTCAGCCCCAGGTTAAGCACCGTGATCGGGCCGCCGGCCGGACCCACGGCGCCGGATCCAACGGCAGTGGGGGTCAGCCCCGCGGCTTCGATGAGGCGGGGAGTAGTCAGTGACGTCCCTGAGCCGGGCTGGCCCACGGCGACTGTCCTGCCGGCCAGTTCAACGAACGTTCGGATGCCTCTGTCCCGCCGCACGACGCAGTGGACATAGTTTTCATACACCTTGCCGACGGCGGCAATTCCGTTGCCGGATCCGGTTGCCGCCGCTGCCTGCTGGACCGAGGCGTCAGCGAGTGCGACGGCGAAGGTGGCTTTGCCGCTCAGCAGATGCTCGAGGTTGTCCAGACTGCCGCCGGTAGTCAGTGCCGTGGCGTTGCGGGCCACACCGTGGCGCTGGAGGGCTTCCGCGAGCAGGGTTGAAAACTCAAGGTAGAAGCCGCCCTGCTCACCGCCGGCTACCGTGACTGTCCCGGGCCGGTTTTCCGATGTGCACGACGTGAGTGCCGGCAGCAGCAGGCCGGTCAGTCCGGCTGCCAGCCCGGCTTTGAGGGCTGTTCGCCGCGCGGGGAGAAAGGGGAGGGCGCGTGCCTCACTCATCCGGACCCACCTGGCCGTCCCGCGCTGAGGGGTGGGGAAAGTCGAGGCGGGCGTCCAGGCCATGCGGTGACCGTTCGGCTAGGAACAGCCGGCCGCCGTTGGCCGCCGCGAGTTTGGCCACGATGGTCATGCCCAGGCCGGTGCCGCTGACCAGCCGGTGCCGTGGCGAGCGCCAGAACCGCGTGGTGGCGGCGGCCCTTTCGTCGGCGGACAGGCCGGGACCGTCGTCGGACACCCCGATGATTACGCCGCCAGAGCTGACGCGGACGGAAACAGAGACGCGGGCGCCGTCGGCATATTTGATGGCGTTGTTCAGGAGTTCACCCACCATTTGAGCCAGGTCCTCGGGGTTGCAGGCCAATTGCACCGGCGAGTTGGGCGGCTCTTCCAGCACCACCGCCGCACCCGCCCGCCGCGCCGCAGGCATTGCCCGCTCCACCTCGTCCGCCACGATCGGGAAGGGGTCGATAAGCGTCCCGTTCCGGCCGTAAGCCGGGCCCAGCGTGCCCCTGGCAGAATCCTCCGACGCCCGGTGTTCCGCGGCCGCCAGCCTGAGCACGCCGTCCAGGATCTCCTCGACGCGTTCCAGCTCTGCAACAACTCCCGCTGCGGCCGCCTTTTCACGGTCCGAATCCACTTCCAGCTGGAGCAGATCGATCCTCAGCCGCAGGGCTCCCACGGGATTGCGCAACTGGTGTGACGTGTCGGCAATCAGCTGCCGCTGCGAGGCAATACTGTCGCTGACAGTCCGCGCCATGGCGGTGAAGGAGCGGCTCAGCTTCTTCAGCTCAGGAGGCCCGTCGTCCGGAAGCTGGGCTGTCCGTCCCGTTGCTTCGAGTTCAGTCACCGCCGAATTCAGGCGATGAACAGGCCGCAACACCCATCCGGTCACGCGGGCTGCGCCCCACAGGAGCAGCGCTCCGAGCGCCGACGCCGCCAGCACGACGGCGAGCCACCGGTCCCGCAGTTTCTGGCGGGCCGCGTCCAGGTTGACTTCGACAACGGCCTCACCCAGGACCTGGCTGGCGCTTCCGAAGGACCGGGAGATCACCTCGGAGCCGGTCCCGAACGGTTGAAGCGGGGCCAGGGTGGTGTCGCTGAGGTTCAGGTTCGCGCTGGCGATGGCGTCCCGGACGTCTGCCCTGTCTTCGCTCAGGCCACCGGAACGCAACGTGGCATTTTGGAGGCGGACCAGGATTCCCTCGCCGTAGAGCTCCGAGTACCTGTCCATCTCCCGTTGCAGCTGACTTGAGTCGCCGTCACCCGCGGCATCGAAGGCCACTTGGGCGAACCTGTTCAGGGCTGCGACCCGGTTGATTTGGAGTTCCTGCGTGAGTTCCCGGCTGGCCGAGGTCAGGATGACAGTGGAGACAATGATGACCAGGAGTGCCGACAGCAGGCTCAGGACGCCCAGGACCCGCAGCTTCATGCAGGATCCGCCTCGATCCGGTAACCCACGCCACGGACGTTGATGATAAAGCCGGGCAACTGGAGCTTTGCCCGCAGCCCGGTCAGGTGCACATCAAGGGACCGTGAGGAGGCAAGGAAAGCATCACCCCAGAGCGCATCCAGGATCTGTTCGCGGGTGACCACTGATCCGGCATGGCGGGCCAGGAGCGCGAGCAGGTCGAACTCGGTGGCCGTCAGAGGCAGAACCTGTGAACCGAGGGCGGCCACGCGCCGGTGAACGTCCACCTCCAGGTCTCCCAGCACAATGCTTTGTGGGGGCGCTGCGCCTTGGCGGAACGCACGCCTGGTGACAGCTTCGATCCGGGCCAGCAACTCAACGAGCTTCACCGGCTTGACCAGGTAATCGTCCGCTCCGGACCGCAGTCCCAGCACCACGCTCCGCTCGTCGTCGCGGGCAGTCAGGATCAGAATCGGGCAGTGAGTGACCTGGCGGAGCTTGCGGAGTACGTCCAGGCCATCGATGTCCGGGAGCCCAAGATCCAGGAGGATGACCTCGAACCGCCGGTGGGCCAGCAGCGCGTCAGCTCCCCGGGACACCCTGGTTGCCTTGTGGCCGGCGGACCCGACGGCTGCGGCAAGTGCCGACGCCATGGCGTCGTCGTCCTCGACGATGAGCACTTCTATTGCTGGTCCCTTTTCCCGTGGTGAGCACTTGCATCCCTGCCCGCATTGGAGGTTACCTCCTTTCACGCCCTGCCGGGGGCGAAACCTAGGGAAGTGTTAGGAAAAGCCCCGCGGCATAGGTTGTGCCGTAATTTCGGGGCCGGAACCGGCCACCCGCCGTCGTGATTTTCTGCGTGCTGGATCTCAGCGCGTGGTCTTCAGCATCCCGCCGAGACCGAAACGATGGCAAACCGTGACCGGGCAGGCATCGTTAGTTGCCGCCGTCGCTGCTTCACTGGGAGCAGGCGGGCTCCCGCCGTTGCTAACGGGGAGGCAATCACGATGGTCATCAGGGCTCAACTGCTTACACGCGTACTGGCATTGGGTGCGGTGGTGGCCCTGACGGCGTGTTCGTCGCCGGCGGTGGGCCTGGTGAAGGCTGACGGCGTTGAGCGTGTTTCGGTGGAACGTGCGGCTTTTGACGGTGAGCTGTCGGCGTTCAGGACCTCCGCCCTCAAACTCGGGAATGCCCTTCTGGCCGACGGCGGCGACGACGCGAACGGGAACGTGATCGCCTCGCCCGGAAGCCTGCTGATCGCCTTGGCCATGCTGCGCGCGGGGGCGTCGGGGGACGCAGCCGCTGAAATGGATGCACTATTGGGTCTTCCGGAAGCCAACCGGGATGAGGCCATGAACGCCCTCCTGGCCGAGCTCGAAAAGTTCGACGGCGACCCCGGGTCAGTGGATGAGGACAATCCACCGGCGGAACCCTTATTGCATGTGGCCAACGGACTATTCGTCCACGGGAGCGTCCCCACCGGGGAGCCGTATCTGCAGACGCTGGCAAAGCATTACGGGAGCGGCGTCTATCCGGTGGACTTCCGCGATAAGGCCGCCACCAGCCCGGCCATCGACGCGTGGGTAGATAAGAACACGGGTGGCCGAATCAAGAAGGCGCCGGCGGATTACGACGTCAACAACACCTTCAGCCTCCTGAATGCTGTCTATTTCGCGTCCGCGTGGGAGACGCCGTTCAGCCCCAATGCCACGTATGAGGCGCCCTTCACCACTGCAAATGCCGGCACGCTGAACGTTCCCATGATGCACAGCCTGCAGGACCTGGCCTATGCGGAAGGCGACGGGTGGCAGGCTGTCGACCTGCCGTACGGGGAAGGCTTCGTGATGCGGTTGGTGCTTCCCGCTGACGGCGGCGCCGCCCAGGGCACAGGCCAGAGTGGGGACCTTTTTGACCCTCTCCAACTCGCCGACATTGCAGGCTCCCTGGAGGCTGCCGCTGACGAAAGTGTTCAGCTCTCGCTGCCAAAGTGGGATCACAAAAGTGCTTTTGACCTGCGGCGGGTCTTTGAGCAATTCGGGCTCAGCTCAATGCTGAACACGACGCGTGACTTCGATGAGATCCAGCGGGGCATGACCATCACGCAGGCGGCGCAGGCGGCCAACATCACCGTGGCGGAGAAGGGGACCATTGCGGCCGCAGTGACTCAAATCAATGCCGAGGCTGTGAGCGGAAAGATGCCAGAGCCTGCGCGCATCCTCGAATTCAACCGGCCGTTCCAGTACCAGATCGTCCACGTTGAAACCGGACTGCCGCTCTTTATGGGCAAGGTAGCCGATCCGCGCTAGGCAACTGCGTCAGCGCCGGGAGTGCCTGCGCCGCACGAGGATGCCGTAAGCGGCGAAGAACCTCGGTACTACCAGGTACACGGCCACCGGGACCACTGCAAGAGTCAGGACCAGGGCGCGCAGCACGGGATGCCACCCCTCCATCAACGGCGCGGACGCCAGCATGCCCAAGGTCACCAGCGGGAAGATGGCCAGCCACGTGATGACGGCCCGGACGTGGACTGACGGAGCCCCAGGGGCAGCCGGCGGCCCTGAGGAAAGAGTGCTTGACTGGGCCGCGGTGGCGGCTGATACAGGGCTGAGTGTGTTCTCCAACATAATCCCCAACTGTTTAGTTGCAATTGATAGAACGACACTAGCTGTGCCCGCAGGAAAGTGCAACTGGTTAGTTGGAGAAGGGTTACACTTGGCCTATGGCTTGGAACACAGAGCGCACCAAAGCATTGCTGCTGGCGGCTGCCACCGATGAATTCAGCGCCAACGGCTTGGCTGGTGCCCGGGTGGACCGGATCGCAGCTGCCGCAGGCGTGAACAAGGAGCGGATCTATCAGTACTTCGGTAAGAAGGATGAACTCTTTGACGCTGTGCTGGCGGCCGAACTGGTACGCGTGATGACGGATGTGCCCATTGAAGGGCGCGGTGCCGAGGCCTTTGGGGACTACGCAGGCCGGCTCTTCGACCGCCACACCACAGACGGCGCCCTGCCGCGGCTGCTGTTCTGGGAAGGGCTGGAACGCGGGCGCAATACGGTGGACCGGGTGACGCGGGCAGACCATTGCGCCACCAAGGTGGATCAGGTCATGAAGGTCCTGCCCGGCGTCGACCGGACGGATGCCGCCGATCTGGTGATCACGGTGGTGACCCTCTGCGACGGCTGGACCGTCCTTCCCCAGCTCGATGCGCTCCTTGCCGGCGATGCGCCGGACCGGGCGAACCGCCGTCGGGCCTTCATCGTGCGGACCGCAACGCTCATGGCGGAAACCCTGCTGGAGGAGTCGCCGCTGGGCGCTTCGCAACTGGGGGCCGCGTCAGTCGCACAGGCTTAGGCGCCGGCAGGGCCCTGACGTGGGCCGTTCAGTGGGAGAATGTGGTGACAGTGCTAATACAGCCGCCGCCCGTGACAGTCCCGGGCGGCGAGCAAACCACTACGAACGGACACTCCCCATGCCCTCCGCATCCGGCCCTTCCACGCCAAGCCCAGACGCCCTGCCCCTTACAGGCCAGTCAGGCAGCGCCGCCAGGTTTGCCTCTATCGGCTCGCCCTACTTCGGCATCCTGCTGGCCTTCATGGCCGTGGTTCTCATCCTGTCGAATATCGGCGCTTCCAAAGGTGTTGCCATCGGGCCGGTCATCACAGACGGCGGCTTTTTCCTCTTTCCGCTGGCGTACATCCTTGGCGATGTGATCAGTGAGGTTTACGGGTTCCGGGTTGCACGCAAAGCTATTCTTTGCACGTTTGCGCTGTCCGTCTTCGCCTCGCTCAGCTACTGGGTGATCATTGCGTTGCCGGGTTTCGACGACGAGTTTGGAACGTCCAAGCAGGCGGCACTGGAAGGTGCGTTGGGACCGGTTCCACAGATCGTGCTGGCCTCGCTGCTGGCGTTCCTGGCAGGCCAGACCATCAACTCGTGGATCCTGGTCAGGATGAAGGCCCGATCGGGGGAGAAGTCCCTGTGGGCGCGGCTCATGGGGTCCTCGGGTGCCGGCGAATTTGTGGACACGCTGATCTTCTGCAGCATCGCCGCGTCTGTCATCGGCATCACCGACTTTGGCACGTTCGTGAACTACGTGGTGGTGGGCTTCGTGTACAAGACCCTGGTGGAGTTCCTCCTGGTGCCGGTGACGTCACTGGTGATCGGCTGGATCAAGAAGCGCGAGCCGAGCTACGGGGCTGTACAGGGCAGCAGCTCAGGAGATCGCGGGAACGTTGCGGGATCGATATAGCGGACCAGCGCCACGTCAACCTCATGACCGACGGCGGCGGCCGGGTATCCCTTTACGTTGCGGTCCCTTCCACGCCCGCCGAGGACGAACTCGAAGCCGCCGCGGCCCTGGTGGCGGGGGCGGATCTCGCCCTGATTCACCTGAGCGAGCTTGGCCTGCTCTTGCTGGAACGCGAAGAGGTCCGGCATACGCCGCTGTGGGTGGACCTTCACGACTCCGACGGGTCCTCCGCGGAGGGGCGTGACCCGGACCCTGCCGGCAAGGCAAATTCCCCTTATTCAGCCAGGCTCCGCGCGTGCAGCTCAAGGTCGAGGCTGTTTTTCTCGACGTAGTCCAGAGCGCTTCTTATTGCTCCGACTGCGACTATTGACTCGCCCAGGGGGGAAACCGCGATCCGGGGCGGCGTGGCCGTAAATTCGTCCAGCCGTTCCGCGATGGGTTCCAGAAGTACTCCGGCGGACTTTGCCACGCCGCCGCCAATGACGACAAGTTCGGGGTTGAAGATGGTGGCTACGGCTCCGATAACTCTGGCCATTCTGTCGGCGAGGCGGTCCAAAATCCTTTGCGCCAGGCGGTCCCCGTCTGCGGCGGCGGCGAATACATGTTCCGCATCGATTTCCTCATGGGGATGCTTTCGGAGGGATGTCTTGGCTTTGCCGGCAAGGGCTTCGGCGGCCCAGGTCCTGGCCATGAGGGCGATACCGAAGGTGTCGCCCACGCCTTCGATCTGCTTCAGGAAAGCCAGCTCTCCGGCGCCGCCATGACTGCCATGGAGGAGCCTCCCGCCGTCGATGACTCCCGAACCGAAGCGTTCGCTGGAGAGGATCACCACGACGTCGTCTACACCGGAAGCCGCGCCGTGCCAGCGTTCGCCCAAAGCTGCCAGGTTTGCATCGTTTTCCAGCAGCACCGTCCAGCCGTGGAGATTGTTGAAAGCAGACTTGATGTCCAGGTTGAACAGCTCCCAGAAATGTTGGGTGGCTAAAACTTCACCGTTTCGGTCAACGGGTGCTGCTATGCCGACGGTCATGGCGAGCACCATGTCGGCAGAAGCACCTGCATCTTGAAGGGCCGCCATGGCCGCCTGATCGATGATGGCAATGCGTTCCTCGGCCGTAATCTGGGCGCCGGGAATGCGATCCTCGGCGGTGATCTGCACGCCAGGAAATGGCTGGCTGGATCGTCCGACAGTTTCCCCTCGGAGATTTGACACCACCGCAGTGACCTTTGCGATTCCCACGTCCACGCCCAGAACGAAACCGGCACTTTCATTGAGTTCAAATCTGCGGGCCGGGCGGCCTTTCTGGTATTGGCCAAAGGCCCGCTGGTTCTCCAGCTCCCTGATCCAGCCCCGTTCAATGAGTTCCTCGCACACCGATATGGCAGTGGCGCGGGCGAGCCCTGTTGCCTCCATGATGTCGGTAACCGTCACGGCACCTGAAGCCCGCATGAAGTCAAGGACAGTGCTGGCGCTCACTCTACGCAGCAGCTGAGGCTCCGGTGCGGAGATCGCGGAAGACATGGTATTGACCTCTCTGACGGATACGGCCCATAATACTTGAAGGAGTAAATTTTAGCCTCGAATAAATGGCCTCGCTGACTATCCTTCACGCGTAGACCCTACTAACACCGTCACATCAGCACGGCACCCCTCACTCTGTATCCCAGTTACTCGATGCCCGGTGATGAGGTCACGAGGGTTCAAAACTGCCCAATGAGCGGCCGCCGACAATGGGCCTTTAGCGGCACCGCCGTTCCGTGCCTGGATTTTCCTGCCGCGCTTGCCGGCTCAGCTTGGCCTGCGGTTTCGGCCCATACCCGACCCTTGACCGTCGAAAAGCACAATAGAGGACACCCCATGCAACAGGTTATTCACGTCTCACCCGAGACCAGCTCGGAAAGAGATTTACGGCTCAATGCAGCAATCGATGTGGCTATGAGCATTGCCATCAAGGATCGCGCCGGGGGGATCCTGATTACCCGGAACGCTCCTGCTATCTTCACCGTTGCCATCACCCCTGAAGTCCCTTACGGGCTAGTAAGAGAAGCGGACGGTACAACTGCACGCGATCAACTCCAATCGTTCGGCCAGGAAGAGGCGGGCGGCGTAAAGAAGGAAGACAGCGCCTCCGAATCAGGGGACGGCCCTTGGGACAGGCTGTGGGAACCGGCTGCCCGCCACTACAGGGACATGGAACACCTTCCGCAAGCCACCAAGGAAGGCCGGTTGCATCCTGCCGCCGATGGATGAAGAGGCTGGCTTCAAGTGAGCCCAGGCGGGTATGGCCGCTCTTAATCGACGGCCCGGTAGCTTCATGGGCGCTTTTGTTGCCGCACCTTCACCTGAAAGTCACAAAGCCTTCGTGCCTTGACGTGTGATGTAACACACCCTCATAGTTCTTACGGGCTCTAAATTTAGTTCCAATATTAAATAATCGTCGGCGAAGCTGTCTCAAGACCGTCGCGTACTGAAAGGCCTGACATCGATGTCTAACTCTCTCTTCTCACGTTCTGTTGACCGGCGAGCTGTGCTGCGCGGCGGCCTGTTTGGCGCACTCGGCCTGGCGGCCGCTCCAGCGGTGGCCGCTTGCGGCGGCGGTTCTGGCTCCAGCGCCGGAGGCAGTGTTTCCTGGGCGGCCTGGGCCAACCCGGGGGAGGACGAACGCTATAAGCAGTTCGCCACTGAGCTCGGCAAGAAGATTGACGCCAAGGTCAGCTTCCAGGCCGTCGTCGGCGACTACCAGGCCAAGCTGCTCTCGCAGCTCGCAGGGGGCTCCGCCCCCGATGCTTTCTATGTCGGTGATGCCGATATGGCCAAGATGATTGACGCGAAGCAGATTACGGACCTCAGCGACTACCTCAAGGGTGGTACGTCTCCGGTCACGCTGGAGGACTTCCCGGAGGATCTCTACCAGTGGTGCAAACCGGCAGATGGCAGCGCAGGGATTTTCGGGATTCCGGTTGACTGCAATCCCTCAGTGCTCTGGTTCAACAAGGACGTTCTCTCTGCGGCAGGAGTTTCCAAGGACCCCGCCCAGCTTTTCGAGGCAGGCGCTTGGACGCCGGACGCGCTGGAGGATCTGCTGGGCAAGGTTCGAGCCTCCGGCAAGAAGGGCCTGATCCTGTCCAACTGGTGGTTCAACTGGTGCACCGCCACCACCATGTTCGGCGGTCAATTGACCGACGAATCCGGCAAGCTGGTTCTTGCCGAGGACCCCAAGGCCCAGGAAGGACTGGAATGGCTGCTTGAGCAGTTCAGGTCCGGCAACATCACCTATGCAGGTTCCCTGCCGAAGGGCCAAAGCGGAGACGCCCTTTTCCTGGCCGGGCAGCTTGCTCTGAACAATGTCGGCCGTTGGGCGCTCCCGACGCTAAAAGACGTCAAGTTCGGTTATGACATCACCCCTGTCCCCTCGCCTTCGGGCAAGGACATTCTTCCTGCGCCGGTCGCTACGGCGGCCATAGCGCTCAACGCCAAGGCCAAGAACCCGGAGAAGGCCCGCGAGCTGATTGGCAACTATGTCAGCCGTGACGGGCAGAAGTTCCGGCTCTCCGGAGGTGGTAACGCCGTGCCGTCCATCAAAGGCCTGGACGAGGTCGCCACCGAGGGCGGCGTTCCGGCTCACGGGCAGTGGTTCAACGAGGTCGTGGCCAAGGGCTACGCCATTCCGCGCGCGTTCGTCGGCAATCCCAAAACCGCTACCGAGCTGCCCCTTCTGGTCGACAAACTTTTTAAGGACTCCTCGACGACAGCGGCGTCGTTCAGCTCCGCCGTCACCCAGCTGGTGGAGTCGACCAGGTGAGCACGCTGACCGCAACCGCCACGCCGGCACGGGCCGCCGAGCCCCCTTCCCGGGGCCCATCCCGGCGCCGTCGCAAGGACACTATCGCCGCGCTGGTCTTCCTGTCGCCGCAACTCGTGGGGCTGGCCGCCTTCATGATCGGACCGCTGGTCTTCGCCCTGGTCTTGGCTTTCAGTAATTGGGATGGTTTCGGCGCGGCGACATTTGCCGGATTCGCTAACTTCACAGAGGTACTGTCCAACCCGCGGATCCAGCGCTCGGTCCTGAATACTGTGTGGTTCACGGTCCTGCAGGTGCCTGGCTTGATGATTTCAAGCTTCGTCTTTGCGCTGCTGATGCAGAAGGCGGGCAAGATGACGTCGGTCTACCGGCTTTGCTTCGTGGCACCAGTGGTGACCTCTTCGGTGGCGGTCGCTGCAATCTGGCTGTGGTTGTTCAATCCTGAAATCAGCCCGGTCAGCAGTGCTTTGGGCAGCATCGGTGTCCAAGCCCCGGACTGGCTGCAGGACCCCAACTTCGTGATCCCGGCCTTCACCATCGTGTCGATCTGGCAGGGCTTGGGCTACCAGCTGGTGATGTTCATGGCCGGACTGCAGAGCATCGGCTCTTCCTATTTGGAAGCTGCAGAACTGGACGGCTGTACCGGATGGCAGAAGCTGGTTCACGTCACCGTTCCGCTGCTGTCTCCCACGATCCTGTTTCTCTCGATCACCTCGATCATTGGCTCCTTCCAGATCTTCGACTACATCTACGTCTTCATGGACAGCAATGCTCCTGAAGCAGCCCGCACGATCGTTTACGAAATCGTCCAAATCGCCTTCCGCGAATTCAATTTCGGCCAGGCCTCGGCCCTGGCGTTCCTGCTCCTGCTGTCCCTGCTCGGTGTGACCGCGCTGCAGCTGGCAGCTCAGAAGAGATGGGTCCACTACGCAGAATGAGTACTTCCACCGCTACCCGAAACAACCACCGCAGCCTGAGCCAGCCAGGGAAGGCCAGGCGGATCCACCCCCAGCGTCTTGCCGGCCGAACCATCCTGCACGCCGCGCTGGCTGTCTGTGCAGTCCTGATGGCGCTGCCATTCCTCTGGATGCTGCTGTCATCGTTCAAACCGCTGACCGAGATCTTCGCGCACCCCCCGGCCTTGTTCCCGCTCGAATGGACCACAGAGGGTTACGAAAAAGCCTTCACAGGCGCGGACTTCGTCCGCGGATTCTGGAACAGCACCTACATTGCGGTAACCGTCACCGCCATCTCGCTGCTCACCTCATCCATGGCCGCCTACGCCTTCGCCAGGATTGAATTCCGTGGAAGCAAGCCCCTGTTCATGGTGTTCCTGGCAACCATGATGGTTCCTGCCCAGCTGACCATCATCCCGCTTTACATCATCATGGGAGGGCTGGGCTGGGTAGACACCCACGCGGCACTTATCGTCCCGGCCGCGCTCTTCAACGCTTTTGGCGTGTTTCTCATGCGCCAGTACGTCAAAGGCATCCCGAAGGAGCTGGAGGAGGCCGCGGAGCTGGACGGTGCCAGCCGCTTCCGGATCTTCACAACCATGATCCTGCCGCTGCTGCGCACACCCCTCACCGCGCTCGGCATCTTCACCTTCCTCGGACAGTGGAACAACTTCTTCGGACCGCTGATCTTCCTCAACAGCGACGCCAACTTCACACTCCCGCTGCTCGTGAACCAGTTCAAGGGCCAGTACGGCGCCGACTGGACTGCCCTCATGGCCGCCACCACCCTGGCTGCAGCACCACTGCTGATCCTGTTCGGAGTCGCCCAGCGCCAGATCGTCGACGGCATCGCCCTCTCCGGATCAAAATCCTAAACTTGATCGGCCACTACTCAGAAGGTCCAACGATGACTTGTTCTCTCGGCGTAGATATAGGCGGCACGAAGATTGCCAGCGCAGTCCTTGACCGTGACGGAACTGTCTTGGATGTCCACACGACTCCAACCGCCCGGGGTGGTGACGTGATCCTTGGGCAGGTCGCGGCAATCGTCAATGGCGTCGCGGCGAAGCATGACCTGTCAGGAATTGGAATCGCCGTCCCTGGGGATGTCAATCCTTCCACCGGCATCATCAGATCCGCCCCGAACATTGGATGGAGCGATCTGGATATTGCCGAGCACGTCCGGTCATTCCCGCCGGCAGGAGCTGCGGTCCGGGTGGACAACGACGCGAATGCCGCCGCGTGGGCCGAATACCGCTTTGGAGGACATCCCCGCACGGATTCGTTCGCGATGATCACCGTCGGTACCGGGCTGGGCGGTGGATTCATTATCAATGGGCGCCTCCTGTGCGGGGCAACCGGCGCAGCGGGCGAAGTGGGCCACTTGGCCCTTGTTCCCGGCGGCGACAGCTGCCCCTGCGGATCCCGCGGCTGTTGGGAACGCTACGCCAGCGGCAGCGCTCTCCATCGGGCAGCGGTGGCCGCCGGTTGGGACGAAGGCTCGGCGGGCCACGACGTCCTAGCGGCCGCTGAAATTCATCCCCCTGCCCGCCGGGTCGTTGAAGGTGTGGCCCGCGACCTCACACGGGGCATCCTTCTTCTCGCCTCCGCCTTGGACCCTTCCTTGGTGATCCTCGGCGGAGGACTTGGCAGTGACCCCCGCTTCCTGGCGATCGCACAAGAAGCAATGGCCGGCGCTGAAGTTACCCCGCCTCGATCCCGTCCCCAACTCAGGACCGCCGTTCTGGGCCCGATCGCCGGGGCGATCGGGGCTGCCGATCTTTCACTGGCACCCCCCGATCAAAACGCGGAACCATCACAGACAAATCCGTCAGTTCAATTCAGATTCCACCATGAAGGAGCAGCGTGAGCACCATCGTCGAAACGACAAGAAGCACAGACAACGAACGCATGAAGGACCACAACTGGTGGCGCCAGGCAGCCGTCTACCAGATCTACCCACGCAGCTTCGCCGACTCGAACGGCGACGGCCTGGGCGACATCCGGGGCGTCACTACCAAGGTCCCTTACCTAAAGTCTTTGGGAATCGACGCCGTATGGCTAAGCCCCTTCTACCCCTCTGCGCTGGCTGACGGCGGCTACGACGTGGACGACTACCGCAACGTGGACCCCAAATTGGGCACCTTGGAAGACTTCGACGAGATGGCCGCCGCCCTCCACGATGCCGGCATCAAGCTGATCGTGGACATCGTCCCCAACCACTCCTCGAACCGGCACGAATGGTTCAAGGAAGCACTGGCCGCCCCAAAGGGTTCCCCGGCCCGCGACCGGTACATCTTTCGTGACGGCCACGGTGAAAATGGCGAACTGCCGCCGTCGGACTGGGTTTCAGTGTTCGGCGGCCCCACCTGGGAGCGGATTACCGAGCCGGACGGCACACCGGGACAGTGGTACTTCCACATTTTCGCGAAGGAACAGCCGGACTTCAACTGGGATAACCAAGAAGTCCGCGCGGACTTCCTGAAGACTTTGCGTTTTTGGTCCGACCGTGGCGTGGACGGCTTCCGTATCGACGTCGCCCATGCGCTGACAAAGAACCTCGAGGGCGCGTTGCCCACCAGGGCGGACCTTGAGGTGAAGGGAACGCGTGCAGACGCCTTCAACGATGGCTCCCACCCCTACTGGGACCGCAACGAAGTCCACGACATTTACGCCGAATGGCGCAAGCTCTTTAACGAGTACAACCCTCCGCGCACCGCTGTCGCCGAGGCCTGGGTGCATACTGACCGCCGTGCCCGCTACGCCAGCCCGGAGGGGCTCGGCCAAGCCTTCAACTTCGACCTCCTGCAGGCCGACTTTAACGCGGCCAGATTCCGGACAATCATCACGAAGAACCTCGCCGAGGCTGCAGCGTCAGGTGCCTCATCCACCTGGGTGTTCTCCAACCACGACGTCGTCCGGCACGCCACGCGCTACGGACTCAACGCCACCGCCGCTGCCGCTGAGAGCGGGGTTATGGCCGGCCAGGCTGGAAAACAGTGGCTGCTCGATGGCGGCAGGCAGGAAGACGTCAATGTTGAACTTGGCCTCCGTCGTGCCCGCGCCGCCTCCCTGTTGATGTTCGCCCTGCCCGGATCGGCATACCTGTACCAAGGCGAAGAATTGGGCCTGCAGGAAGTGGGCAGCGAGATACCGGATTCCGAGCGTCAGGACCCGGCCTTTTTCCGCAACAAGGGCGTGGAAATCGGCCGGGACGGCTGCCGTGTTCCGCTGCCATGGACCGCAGAGGGCCCCTCCTTCGGCTTCGGCGACGGTGGCGCCCACCTGCCGCAGCCGGAATGGCTCGCCGCCTACGCCGCCGACAGCCAGGCCGGGATTGATGGATCCACCCTGGAGCTTTACCGTGCCGCACTGAGGCTCCGCCGCGAGCTGCAGGCCGCCGAAGACCTGGAATGGGTCGAGACCGTCAACCCGGAGGTCCTGCACTTCAAACGCCCGGGCGGCTGGCAGTCGATCACCAACTTCGGCGAAACGCCTGCCGACCTTCCGCCAGGAACAGTTCTTGTCAGCAGCGCGCCGCTGGAACAGGGCAAACTGCCGGCCAACACCACAGCATGGCTGCGGTGAAGCAAGCACAGCCCGCCCACAGGTCCCGCACATTTACCCAAGCGCCCCAGAGCGGCGACTTGGCCCCAAGCAGAGTCGCTTAGCGGAAGGTTCCACCTTGTCATTTCGCAGTCCTCAATCCCCTGTTCCCCACGTCAACCCACACTCAAGCGCGCGTAAGTCGCTCGCTCGCGCGGCCTCCGTCCTGCTCGGAACAGCAGTGGTCACGGCGTCCACCATGCTGCCAGCCAGCGGCGGTACCTTCATTGCCAACCAGCCTGTCCCTGATCCGGCCGCCCAGCATTCGATCCGCGGCGGCATCAGCGACCAGAATTTCTACTTCGTCATGCCGGACCGTTTCAACAACGGAAGCAAAGCCAACGACGAGGGCGGGCTGGGTCCGGACCCGATGGCGTCCGGATATGATCCAACCCGCAAAGGGTTCTTCAATGGTGGCGACCTGAAGGGCCTGCAGGACCGTCTGGACTACATCCAAGGCTTGGGAACCAACGCCCTGTGGCTCACACCGAGCTTCAAGAACAAGGCAGTCCAGGGCGGCGGGCAGCTGGAGAACAGCTCCGCCGGCTACCACGGTTACTGGGTCACCGACTTCACGCAGATCGACCCGCACATGGGCACCAATGCGGAGCTGAAGGCGCTCATCCAGGCGGCCCATGCCCGCGGGATGAAGGTCTACTTTGACATCATCACCAACCACACCGCGGATGTCATCCAGTATCAGGAAACGTCGTCCGCTCCCTACATTTCAAAGGAGACCGAGCCCTACCGTACTGCCACCGGTGAGGCTTTTGACGACAAGGACTACGCCGGCACGCGGGACTTCCCAGCCCTGGATCCGGCAACATCATTCCCTTACTCCCCGGTGATCCCCGCGGCCGAGCAGGACGTCAAAGTTCCCAGCTGGCTCAACGATTCCACGCTCTACCACAACCGCGGCAACACCAACTTCTCCGGCGAGGACTCGCTCTACGGCGACTTCTTCGGACTGGATGATCTGTTCACGGAAAACCCGAGAGTCGTCAACGGGATGAAGGACATCTACAAGACATGGATCCGGGATTTCGGGATTGACGGCTTCCGCATAGACACCATGAAACACGTCAACGACGAGTTCTGGCAGCAGTTCGGGCCAGAGGTGCTCAGCTACGCCAAAGAGCAGGGCAAGGACGAGTTCTTCATGTTCGGGGAAGTGTTCGACAGCTCCAAAAACGTCCTGTCCAAATTCACCACCAAGAACCGCATCCAGGCAGTTCTTGATTTCGGTTTCCAGGGAGCAGCCCGCGGCTTCGCCTCCCAAGGCGCCAAGGCCACCGGCTTGGCTGACTTCTTCAACGGCGATGACTGGTACACGGACGCCGATTCCAACGTCTACCAGTTGCCCACCTTTCTGGGCAACCACGACATGGGCCGGATCGGCACGTTCATCGCCCAGGACAACGCCGGAGCCCCGGCCGCGGAACTCGTTGAACGTGATGAGCTTGCCCACGAACTGATGTACTTCTCACGCGGAAACCCGGTGGTCTACTACGGCGATGAGCAAGGCTTCACTGGCCCCGGCGGAGACCAGGATTCACGGCAGTCGATGTTCGCCAGCCGGGTCCAGGAGTACCTTGACGACGACCTGCTGGGAACGGGTTCCACGCACGGGACGGACAACTTCGACACCCAACACCCTCTATATCGGAAGATCAGCGAGCTCGCTGCACTCACCGCCAAGCACCCCACACTCCGTGACGGGGCCCAGCAGAACCGCTACGCCGCCGACGGAGCCGGGATATATGCTTTCTCCCGGATCGCTGCCAAGGACCAGCGCGAGTACATCGTGGCCCTGAACAACAGCGAGACCGCCCAAACCGCGGCAATCCCCACCTACGAGGCCAAGCAGCCCTTCGAGCTCGTCTACGGCGACGCTGCCGCTGTGGCCAAAACCGATGGGCAGGCAAACCTCACCGTAACGGTCCCGCCGCTGTCCGCCGTGGTGTATGAAGCGAAAGGGCAGCTCGCGAAGTCCAAGGCGGCGCCCGCCGTCGCACTCAAAAAGCCCGTCATGGCAGCTGGTGACGCGGGTCGCCTTAAGGTGACTGCCGACGTCGACGGTAACTCGTTCTACGAGGTCACCTTCCAGGCGCGGACCCCCGGAGGTGAGTGGCAGGCCATTGGCACTGACGACAACGCTCCGTACCAGGTGTTCCATGACGTGTCTGCGATCGACGCCGGCACTTCGGTAGAGTACCGGGCGGTAGTGCTGGACAACCGCGGGCAAACATCTACTGCTGAGCCGCGCAGTGGTGTTGTGGGCGAGCCCGCCCAGCCGACCACCGTCAGCGTGGCAGGAAACTTCAACACCGAACTTGGCTGTACCGAGGACTGGCAGCCGTCCTGCGAGAAGGCTTTCATGACGTTTGAACCGGTCCACCGGTTGTGGCAGCTGAACGTCCAGAACCTGCCGTCGGGCACGTACGAATTCAAGGCAGCGCTCAATGGGACGCTGGATGAGAACTATGGTGCCGGCGGTGAGCCGGACGGCCCGAACGTCCTGTTCGACCATGCAGGCGGCCCGGTCACGTTCCTGTACGACCACGCCACTAACGTGATAAGCGCTGTCACGGCGGTCCAGCAGCCAGGTGCCGTGTCAGTGGCGGGCAGCCTGAACTCCGAGCTCGGCTGCCCGGGCGACTGGATGCCCGATTGCAGCCAGGCCCAGCTAACGCTGGACCCCTCGGACGGCATCTGGAAACTGCCCATACCGGACCTGCCCGCTGGCAGCTACGAATTCAAGGCCGCCATTGATGGTTCATGGAGCGAGAACTACGGCTTGGGCGGCGCCGCCAACGGCAGCAACATCGCGCTGAACCACGACGGCGGGCCGGTCTCCTTCCAGTATGATCACGCCAGCCACCTCATGACGGTGCGCTAACTACAAAAGTGGACCCGCATTCGTGGTCGTTCCGCGCATGGAACGGCCACGAATGCTTTAGCGCAGTACGTTTCCCCGGTGATCCTGCATGCTCAGGAGTAGTACTGACCCAGGGTCTCGGCCTTGAACTCGAAGAAGCTGCCGGATTCGATGGCCAGCCGGGCGTCGTCCACCATCTTCACCACAAAGCGCTCGTTGTGGATGGAAATCAGCGTTGCCGACAGCATTTCCTTGGCCTTGTACAGGTGGTGGATGTAGGCCCGCGAATAATTGGCGCAGGCGTAACAGTCGCAGCCTTCCTGCAGTGGGCCAAAGTCGCGCTTGTACTTCGCTCCGGACAAGTTGTAGCGGCCCGTTGGCGTGTAAAAAGCGGAATTTCGGGCCACACGGGTGGGGGAAACGCAGTCGAAGGTGTCGGCCCCGTTCTCGATGGCGGTGAAGATATCGTCGGGCTCGGAGATGCCCAGGAGGTGCCGCGGCCGGTCCTCCGGGAGTTCCTCGTTGCACCAGCGCACGATGGTGCCCAGGTTCTCCTTTTCCAGGGCGCCGCCGATGCCGTAGCCGTCGAAATCCATGGCGCCCAGGTCGCGGCAGGCCTTCCGGCGCAGGTCCTCGTACTGCGCGCCCTGGATGACGCCGAACAGCGCCTGATAGGGCTTTCCCGCCCGGGACGACGTCAGCCGTACGTGCTCCTCGATGCAACGAAGCGCCCATCGCCGGGTCCGTTCCAGCGACTCCTCCTGGTAGCCGCGCGAGTTTTGCAGCGTGGTCAGCTCATCAAAGGCAAACATGATGTCCGCGCCGATTTGGTGCTGGACCTGCATGGAAATCTCGGGGGAGAAGCGGTGGCGGTCCCCGTTCAGGTGCGACTTGAACCAGACCCCGTCATCATCAACGTGGGCCAGGCGTTCCTTGCCTGGCGCGACGGCGTCATCCGGACCCGAATTATCAACGGACTTCATATCGATGACCTTCTTGAAACCCGAGCCCAGGCTCATCACCTGGAAACCGCCTGAATCCGTGAACGTCGGGCCCGGCCAGTTCATGAAGGCGCCCAGCCCGCCGGCCTCGTCCAGGATCTCCGGGCCGGGCTGAAGGTAGAGATGGTAGGCATTGGCCAGGAGCGCCTGCGCCCCGAGCTCTGCCATGGACTCCGGCAAGACGGATTTCACCGTGGCTTTGGTTCCGACGGCGATGAAGGCCGGCGTCCGGATCTCACCGTGCGGGGTGCTGATGATGCCGGTCCGGCCGAGGAACTCGCCCCCGTTGGCAGAGACCTGGGCAGCTGACGGCTCGCAGGTCTCCCTGAGCCGCGTGCCCACCCGGTATGAGAACCCCGGCCGGGTTACAGACGAGGCAGCGGCGGGGGAGGAAGCGGAAGGACCGGCAGAAGCGGGGGCGGAGTTGGCTGGCACGGTTCAAGTGTGCCAGCTATCGGTCCGATCCCTCAGTGCAGCGGAGCGGATGTGGGGTAGTTCTCAGCCAGCCAGCCTTCCCACAGCGCACGGATGGACTCCAGCCTGGACGCGCCCAGATCATACGTGGAGATGATCACCATGGAGCCGCCCTCAGGCCTGACATCGTCATTAACAGGCTGGTCGGCAACGACCAGCAGACCGTCACCGTGCTCGGCATAGTCATGGACGGTCAGGCCCACCTGGTGGTTGCTGCGGTACCAGACCTTGCCCGCAATCTCCTCACCGGTGCGGAGGGTCTTCTCATAGTTCTCCCCGGGCTTGGGCACATCCGAGAGGCCAAGTTTTTCAATGGCCGAACCGGGTCCGCCGGGAACCTGGAAGAACAGCGTGTGCCGCCTGCCGTGCGGATGGCGTTCCAGGGCGAATCTCAGCTGCTGCAGGAAGGTGAGCCACCCTTGGGTAATGTCCTCGTCCCAGGCCGCCCATTCGGAATTGTGGTCCAAAGCCGCACGCGTCACACTGACCTGGGTCCCGCCGGGTACGGGTTTGAGGTCAAAGACGTCGCCGCCATGGGTTGTCAGGCTCGTGTGGTCCGGTGCTTCCACCACATCGCTTGAGAAGTAGATTTCCTTAATTTCGGCGTCCAGGTCGTCCGCTTCCCAGCCGTGCCACTGGGCTACCTTGGACGGTTCGCGCAGCATGGTCCACACCTGCGGCGCGTCGGCATTAATCACCACGCTCAGATTGTTCGTCATTCCCCGAATGTACAACTCAGCGAGAACGCCCGGTAGGGGTAAGTTCTTCGCCGCAGCAACTTGCCAGTAAGACTGCAGAAATCAGGCGCGGACAGCCTCAAGCTCGTTGCTGATCCGGCGCTGGAGTTCGCCCAGGCCGATGGTCTCGGAGCCGCCGTGCGCCCGCAAAAAGAGCAGGGATTCCAGCCGCAGCAGCCGCCACTCACGCTCGGCCTCGTGGTTGGAGTTGTCGATGGAGCGGAAGATTTCTTTGTCATAGAGGTTCGGCTCGTTCAGGGAACGCTGGCGGACCTTGGCATTCATCCGGGCTTTGAACGGGTCAGTCTCCTGCGTCTCGGGCACGCGCAGCAGCTTTTCGTAGACTTCAGCCCGGGCCTCCTGCCCGTCCTGCCGGCAGATGTAGCTCGACAGCGCCAACGACGCTTCCACTGACGCCCACCTGCCCGGGTTTCCGTCGAACGGCAGGACGTTGAGCAGATCCGCCACAGCCAGCGACCCGTCAGGATCCTTCAGCGTAATGAACAGCTCGTGGGCCAGGTCGCTGAGGTCCTTCAGGCAGCTTCCGGATTTGAAGTTAATCCCCTTGGCAAGTTTGTCGGCCAGCAGCAGGACGCCAACGGCGTCAGGGTGGGCGTCGGCCACGGCGGCAACCACCGCCTCCGGTGTCCCCTGCGGGACGGGGATCAGTTCGAGCTCTTCCGCCGTGGGGCCGCTCAGCGCCGGCGGAATGGCGGGCGGGGGAGGAACGACGACGGCGGGAGCCGGCATTGCAGGTGCCTCACCCGGGGCGTGATCGCCCGCGCCCTGATCACCGAGATTCTGGTCACCCACGTTCCGGTCAACCGGGTTCTGGTCACCCACGTTCGGTTCGCCAGTGCCCTTCGGACCAAGGTCCTGTCCGCGCAGGTGTGCTCCCAGCGGAAGCCGCGAAACGGCGTCGGGCGCTGTGTCCAGAACCCTCACGGAGGAGCCGGCTGCCATGCGCAATGTCCCGCCGCGGGTCAGGCTGGCCAGGACCAGCGCCGGGACCCCATAATCGTCCCGTTCAACGTCCACCTGGTGGATCTCGGCGGTGCGTTCACCGTCTGGAAGGAGGAGCTGATCGCCGGCCTTCAGGGCTCCAGCCTGCTGTTCGCTGTAGTGCCGGGCGGCTGGGGTTTCGGTCATGGGAGTCCTTAAGTTCTCTTGCGGTCCGCCCTACAGTCTACAAAGGCGGGCGCCGGAAGTCGGGGACCCCGGGTCAACCGAGGGCGTCAGAAGCCCACACCGGCAAAGGCCAGTGCTTGCCGGATCAGGGAACCGCGTCCGCCACTGAATTCGAGCTGGACGTCCGGGCTGAGGACTTCCTCAGGCGTCATCCACGTCAGTTCCAGGGCATCCTGGCGGGGCTCGCATTCGCCGGTCACCGGAATGACATACGCCAGCGACACGGCGTGTTGGCGATCATCGGTGAACCCGGTCTGCGACGGCGCCGGAAAGTACTCGGCCACGGTAAACGGCACCGGGCTGATGGGCAGCTGTGGGAAGGCCAGGGGGCCCAGGTCCTTTTCCATGTGGCGCAGGAGCGCGGCACGGATGGTCTCGCGATAGATGACCCGGCCCGACACCAGCGAACGGATCATGGTCCCGTCTTCATCGGCCTGCAGGAGTGTGCCCACCTCGTTCACGAACCCCAGCGGATCCAGCCTGACCGGCACCGCTTCCACGTAAACCATGGGAAGCCTCCCACGCGCCTCAAAGAGGTCTTCTTCGGAAAGCCAGCCGGGATTGGGGTCAGGTGTGCGAACGTTCATGGGTTAAGTTCTACCCCATCGGAGGGCTCCGGGCCTGTTGAGGGGTGAGATACCGGCCCTTAGCGTCGCCCAAAGCACCGGGATCTCACCCCTCGGCGTCAGAAGGGTCAACGCTTCGAAATCCACAGCGTGGCCGGCACATGGGCGGCAGGTGACCCGCCAGCATCGGGGTTGGGGAGGTGAAGCGTGCGGCCGAACGCCTCCTCGGTGATCCGCACCTCATGCCCAGCTGCCGTGAGGCGGTCCGCCAAGGTGTCCAGGTCGCCGTCGTATTCGAAGCCCAGGCCGGCCCGGGACGGTCCGGAAGCGGGACGCACCATCAGCACACCGCCGTTCTTGGCGGTGAAGTCGGCGGTTTCGTCGGCATCGGGGGAGGGCCGGAAGCTCCCGCCGATGTCCCGAAGCATCTGCGCGGCGGCGGCAGCGTCCTCGGTGAACAGGACGGCGACGACGGCGAGGGCCGGGTCAGCGCCGCGGGAAGTGGCCCAGGTGCCGTCCTCCCCCCGGGCGGCGGGGTCGGCCAGGAAGCTGAAGCCGTCCCGCGCTGTCACCCGGCAGGACTCGCCGTGGTCAGCCTGGACGATTTCGGCGGAGCTGGTGCCCGTGTCCTCGGCGGCCAGGTTGGTCCGCCGGGCGAACTCGGCAAGGTCGCCCACCTCCACCCCGAAAACGGTGGTTCCGTCGTCGGCCGTGCCTGCCTCGGCCTGGTGCAGGGCCAGGCGCCCCACGCCGGCGTCGAACTCGCGCCACATGCCATGATCCGCCGTTTTCGCCAGGCCCAGGGCAGTGAGCAGTTGCTCCCACTGGTCCAGCCGGGACGTGAAATGGACAGGGCGGACACGCAGCATGGTTTCTCCTCGACTCCGGGGACGGCGCAGGTAGGGCCATCATGCCACGACTTCCAGCAGCGGGCACGGGGCAGAATAGGCCCATGGCCATTGAACTTGAGGAACTGCTGGTGCCTGACGCCGCCGCTTGGCGGTCCTGGCTGGAAGCCAACCATAAAGACAGTCCCGGGGTGTGGCTGGTGCTGCACAAGAAGGGCGGCGACGTCACCGAACTGGACTACGACGCCGCACTGGATGAAGCCCTCTGTTTTGGCTGGATCGACGGACAGGTCAAGAAGCGCGACGCCGGGAGCTACGTCCAGCGGATGACGCGCCGCGGCCCCAAAAGCCGCTGGTCGCTACGGAACGTCGGGCACGTGGCCCGGCTCGAGGCCGCAGGGAAGATGACCGACGCCGGACGGGTCGCCGTCGAAAGCGCGAAAGCCGACGGGCGCTGGGACGCGGCCTATCCGGGACAGGCTGCGGCGGAAGTCCCGGCCGACCTGGCTGCCGCGATCGCTGCGGTCCCGGAGGCGCAGGCGATGTTCGACGTCCTCACGTCCGTGAACCGTTATGCCCTGATCTACCGGACCACCTCGGTGAAGAACCAGGCGCTCCGGGAGCGGAAGATTGCCGCTTTTGTGGAAATGTTGGCCCGTGGCGAGTCGCCCTTCCCGCAGCAAAAGAAGCCTGCCCACTTTGGCGACCCGTGACAACCGGCCTGGCGGCCGGAAGCGTCAGCCGTCCAGGGGAAAGGCCACCGCTTCGCCCACCACGCGGAGGCACAATTCCATCCCGGGCCGCGCGATGGACGCGTTCCAGTGCCGGATGGTGATGATCTCCCCGCCGCCCGGGTAACGGTGGTCCGCCTTAGCGAGTTCCGGCGGCACCGCAAGCTTGAGCCGAACGGTGGTTTCCGGGCCAAAGTAGTCCGTGTCCACCACCACTCCGCGGATGGGGCCGTCCTCCGCGATGCGGATCTGCTCGGGGCGCAGCATCAGCTGCACGCGGCCCTGTGCGGGCGGCCGGCGGACCGGGATGCCGCCCAGGGAGCAGGTGGCCAGGGACCCTTCCATCCAGGCATCCAGGATGACGGCGTCGCCCAGGAACTCGGCGGTAACTCGGTCTGCAGGGCGGGTGTACACCACAAACGGGTTGCCGATCTGGGCCAGTCTGCCGCCGCGCATGACAGCCACCTGGTCGGCGAAGGACAGCGCCTCGGACTGGTCGTGGGTCACCAGGATGGTGGTGACACCTGCCTTGTTCAGGACCGTGGCCACGGCGCGGCGGGTGGCTACGCGGAGGCCGGCGTCCAGGGCTGAGAATGGTTCATCCAGCAGCATCAGTTCCGGTTCCCGGGCCAGCGCCCGGGCCAGGGCGACCCGCTGCTGCTGGCCGCCTGAAAGCTGGTGCGGACGCCGCTTGGCCATTGCAGGGTCAAGGGACACCATCTCCAGCAGCTCAGTGATCCGGCCGGGAACACCGCGGCGGCCACCCGGAAGCTTGGCTGGGTCCAGGCCGAAGGCAACATTCTGGCCAACCGAGAGGTGCGGGAACAACGCGCCGTCCTGCGCGACATACCCGACCTGGCGTTTGTGCGCAGGCAGCCAGACGCCGTCGCCCGCCACCTTGATGCCGTTGAGGGAGATGCTGCCGGTGGCTGGGTGCTCAAAGCCCGCAATCAGCCGGAGCAGAGTTGTCTTGCCGGAACCGGACGGACCCACGATAGCCGTTGTGCCGCCCTTCGCCACGGACAGGTTGACGCCCTTCAGCACCGCCTGGGACCCGAAGTTCTTGGTGGCGTCCGTAATCTGCAGGTGGCTGTTGGTGCTGGCTTCCACCGAAGCGGCGATCCGTGGTTCCGGAAGCCTGGAGGGGGCACCACGCGAAGTGTAGGAATGGGTCACTGTCCGGCCACTTTCTTGGACTGCTGGAAGAGGAGGTAGGTCATGGGCGCAGAGAGCAGGATCATCAGCAGCGCATAGGGGGCGGCGCCGGAGTAGTCAATCTCGCTGCTCTTGCTCCAGAACTCGGTGGCCAGCGTGCGGGTGCCGTTGGGGGACAGCAGCAGCGTGGCCGTGAGCTCATTGGCGATGGCCAGGAAAACCAGGGCGGCACCACCGGCGGCTGCGGGGGCCGTGAGCCGCAGGGTCACACGGATGAAGGCCAGCAGCGGCGGCTTGCCCAGCGCCTGGGCAGCCTCGTCAAGTTCCTTGGGTGCCTGGGCCAGGCCGGCGCGAAGGTTCACCAGGGCCCGCGGCAGGAACAGCAGGACGTACGCCGCCACCAGCACCCCGGCAGTCTGGTACAGGCCAGGGACCAGCCGGATGCTGACCGTGACAAATGCCAGGCCAACCACAATGCCGGGCAGGGAGCTGGTGACGTAGTTGGAGAGCTCAAGGGACTTGCTGAACCAGCTGGGGTATCGGACGGCAAGGTAGGCCATGGGGAACGCGACGATGGTGGTCACGAGAGCTCCTGCCAGGCCGTATCCGAGGGTCTGCAGGAGGGCCGGGATGAATTCGTCCGCAACCCAGACGGCCGGGCCGCCGGCCAGGGTCCAGCGGAGGACAAGGAACAGCGGGAGCCCGAAGGCCAGCGCGGTCAGCGCAGCCAGCGAGAGCTGGGCCGGAACCTGGTAGGCGTGCAGGGGAAGGCGGATCGCCTTGGCCTGAGCGCCGGAGCCGATCCGGGCGTAGCGGGCAGAGCCTCGGCCCCGGGCTTCCAGCACCAGCAGGATCAGGCAGAAAAAGACGAGCACACTGGCCAGCATGTTGCCGGCGGTGCCGTTGAAGGTGGACTGGAACTGGACCATGATGGCGGTGGTGAACGTGTCAAAGCGGATCATGGCAAAAGCGCCGTATTCGGCCAGCAGGTGAAGGCCCACCAGCAGGGCGCCGCCGGTCATGGCAAGCCGGAGCTGGGGGAGCACCACACGGAAGAAGACCCGCCACGCGCCAAGCCCCAGGGAAGCGGCAGACTGTTCGATGGCCGGATCCAGCCGGCTGAGGGTGGCCGCCGCGGGAATGTAGACGAGCGGAAAATAGGACAGGGTGGCTATCAGTACGCCCGAGCCAAGCCCTTCCAGGGACGGCACGGCCGAGACCCAGGCGTAGCTGTTCACAAAAGCGGGAATGGCCAGGGGGGCCGCAAGGAGCACGGCCCAGATCCTGTGGCCCCGCAGCCTGGTCCGCTCCACCAGCCACGCCCCGCCCACACCCAGGATCAGGCACAGCGGAACGGTGACCACCGTGAGCAGCACGGTGTTGAGCAGCAGTTCGCCGACGCGTGGCCGGAAGATCAGTTCGACGGCGGTGTCCCACCCGGTTGCGACGGTCATGTAGACCACGTAGCCGAGCGGAACCAGGGAAAACAGTGCGATCAGCACTGCCAGGATGGACACCACGGAAACGCCGAAAGGCGGGCGAGGGCTGTTGCCCCGGCCCGCCGTCGTCGTGCTCTCCCTGGTGGGGGGAGCCGATAGATCAGTGGTCACGAATTACAGGAGTCCTGCCTTGGTCATCAGCTCGGTGACCTTTGCGGAGTTCAGCTTGGCCGCATCCACGGTGGGGGCCTGCAGTTCCACCAACGGAACCAGCTTGTCGTTGGCCGGAACGCCAGACGCGACGGAGTACTCGAACGAGGTGCCGTTCTTCAGCACTTCCTGGCCCTTCTTTCCCGTGACGAACTTCAGGAACGCCTGGGCATCCTCTGCCTTCTTGGAAGTCTTCAGGACCCCGCCTCCGGATACCGAGACAAACGCTCCCGGGTCCTGGTTCTTGAAGTAGTACGGCGTGACGTTCTTGGAGTTCTCGCCGGTCTTGGCCTGGTCGCCGTAGTAGTAGTAGTGGTAGATCAGCGCGGCATCAACTTCGCCGGCGTTGACTGCCTTCATGGCAGTGCCGTTGCCCTTGTAGGCCTTGAAGTTTTCCTTCATGCCCTTGAGCCATTCCTCGGTGGCAGCCTCGCCCTTGAGCTCAAGCAGTGCCGAGATGATGGCCTGGAAGTCGGCTCCGGTGGGGGAAGCAGCCCACTTGCCCTTCCACTCCGGGTTGGCCAGGTCCAGCATGGACTTGGGGAGCTTGTCCTCGGTCAGCTTGGCCTTGTCGTAGACCAGGACCGTGGAGCGGGCTGCAATGCCCGTCCATTTTCCGGTGGAGGGGCGATATTCCGCCGGAACTTGGTCGATGGTTGCCTTGTCCACGTCAGCGAACAGCCCGGCGTTCTCCACCTGCGTCATCGCGGGGGAGTTCTCCGTGAGGAAAACGTCGGCCGGCGATGCCGCGCCTTCCTGGATGATCTGGTTGGACAGCTCGCTGTCCGAACCCTGGCGCATGGTCACCTTGATGCCGGTCTCGGCCGTGAAGGCTTCGATCCATTCCTTGGTGAGGCTTTCGTGCTGGGCGTTGTACACGGTGATCCCGCCGGCTTCACTGTCCGACGAGGAGGTGCCGGTGGCTGCCGGAGTGGCACTGCCGCCGCAGGCGGTCAGTCCGAGGGCTGCAGTTGCGGCGAGGGCAATGCCGGCCAGCGCGTTGGTGCGGATCTTCATGGGGGCTACTTTCTGGGGGAAAAGTCAGGTGGACCGTGGTCCTGGTGAGCTGGGATCAGGGGAGGCTCACTCGACAAAACTGTAGGTTAGCCAATCCTAAGCAACCAGCCCTGAAGGCGGTTAAGTGATGAGGATCACATCAATTACGGTAGTGTGGCGTGACTTAATTAGTTTTCCCGCGCTGCTGCACCACTGCCGCCGCCTCCAGCGCCATCCACGCCTGCAGCTGGGTGGACAGCTCGACGGCGGCTCCCGCGGGATAGGTGGCAGTCGCCGGCTCCTGCGGGAGGGATGAAAAGAGCAGCTTCCCGCCGTGCCTGGACAGGGGTTCGGCCGGTGAAACCTCCCGCCTGCCTGACCAGAACGCGTCCGCGGTGCCTATGACGAGTCCTGCCGCAGTGCCCCGGACGCTGTCCGGAAGCCTGGCATCCGCTGCGGCGAGAGCGAGGTAGCGGCAGAGAATCCCGGTGAACAGGCCGCCGTCGCCCGTTCCGTGGCAGTGAAGGATTTGGTTCGCGGCCTTGACCGTCAGGTTGCGCGCGATCGCCTCCACCAGGGTGCCGGCCCGCGCCAGGTTGGCCTCGCCGCCGAGCTCCAGGAGAGCCCCGAGGACAGGGCCCTGGTTGTAGGTGTAGATGGCGTTTTCCAGGAGGAATTCGCCCGTCCCGGTCAGGCGCAGGCCGTCCAGGTAGAGGCCCTGTGAGGGATCAAAGAGCCTGGCACCCAGCCAGTCCAGCAGGGCCCGGGCTTTGGCCGGCTCGCCGGTGCGGGCGTAAAAAAGGGCTACGGGGGCCGTGGCCGGGGTGTTCTTGAAATCCCGCTTCTTGCTCCAAAAGGTGCCGCCGCCCAAGTGGTCCGTGGACGCTGAATCGAACTGCCGGGCCAGGATGGTGCGGAGCCGGGCGTTGCGGCGTCGCCCGGGTTTGCGGGTTTCTTCTGCCAGCCTTTCCAGCCGGAGAGTGGCCAGGGCCAGCCAGGCCATGTCGTCGTAGTAGCTGTTGACGAAAGTGAGGAAATTCCGGAGCCTGATCCCCGTGACCAGGTGTGAGGCGAGGCGTCCGGCGCTGGGGCGGCCGGGGCCCGCGAATCGTGCGGCCGGCGTGGCCCCCCTGCTGAGTTCCCGGTTTCCCGCGTCGACCAGGCAGTCCACGTAATGCGCCTGCCACCAGTAGTGCCACGGGCGGAAGAGGCTCTTCAGTCCGCCGGAGGGCTGTACGACGGCGCCCAGATGCGTGCCCGGCAGGAACAGGAGCCGCTGGCCGAAGAGCGATGTGACAGCACGGGCCGCCTCATCGGCACGGCCAGGCCAATCAACGGGCGGCGTGACGGCAGGGGAATCGTCCGCGTGGGATTCGTCTGTGCGGGATTCGTCGGTGCTGGATTCGTCTGCGTGCGATTCGTCTGTGGGGGGCGGTTCGGCCGGCGGGCTCATGCTTTCCACCCTAGTAGCACCGCCTCGCGGCTCGACGGCGGACTGGGCGGGAGCCGGCATTTCAGTTAACATTCACTAACTAGCGTTCAGCGCCGGAGGTTCCCGGCAGCAGCGCTCACATCAAGGAGGATGTATGGACATCGACGGTACCGTCGCACTGATCACGGGTGGGGCGTCGGGGTTGGGGGCCGCTACAGCAAGGCGCCTGTTCGGCGCCGGAGCCTCAGTGGTACTGATCGATCTGCCATCCTCCGCGGGCGCGGCCTTTGCCGATGAGCTCAATGGACAGGCGCTGAGTGGTGAGCCGTCAGGCTCCCGACGGACGGCCGTTTTTGTCCCCGCGGATGTGACCAGCGAAGCGGAGGTGCAGGCCGCCGTGGACACCGCCGTTGCCTTGGGCCCGCTGCGGATCGTGGTGAACTGCGCAGGCATCGCCACTCCGGGCAAGGTTCTGGGGCGGGACGGCGTACTGCCGCTGGATGCCTTCAGCCGGGTTGTCCAGGTGAATCTCATCGGGACGTTCAATGTGCTGCGCCTCGCGGCGGCGGCCATGGTGGCCACCGAACCTGTTGGCACGGACCTCGGTGGCCAGGAGCGCGGGGTGATCATCAATACGGCCTCCGTGGCCGCGTTTGACGGGCAGATCGGCCAGCCTGCCTATGCCGCCTCCAAGGGGGCCGTGGCGGCAATGACTTTGCCGCTGGCCCGGGAGTTGGCGCGCTCCCTGGTGCGGGTGGTCACCATCGCGCCGGGAATTTTTGAGACACCCATGATGGCCGGGCTCGCGCAGGAAGCCCAGGAATCCCTGGCCAGGCAGGTTCCGCACCCCTCCCGGCTTGGCCGCCCTGCCGAGTATGCCAACCTCCTGGCCCACATCGTGGAGAATGCCATGCTGAACGGGGAGACCATCAGGTTGGACGGCGCCATCCGAATGGGCCCCAAATGAATCCGGCGCAGCCGCCCTCCGCAGAGTTGGCCGCGGCGCATGGTGAGGAGCTGCCCACAGCAGACTTTTTCGCCTTCGAATCGCTCCTGAGTGACGGCGAGCGCAACAAGCTGGCCGAACTGCGGGACTTTCTCGCCACGGAGATCGCACCCTACGCCGGGGAATGGTGGAACAAGGCCGAATTTCCGGCGCACATTCTCCCCAAGCTCGCGGCGCTGGAGCTCAGCACACCTGCCCAGCGCGGCTACAGCCACCTGTTCGCCGGCCTGGTCATCGCCGAAATGACCCGCGTGGACACCTCCATTGCTACGTTCTTCCTGGTCCACCATGACCTGTTTGTGGAATCCCTCTACGCGTTCGGTTCCCCGGGCCAGAGGGAACGGCTTCTCGGTGACGCGTCCAACCTGCGCATCACCGGTGCCTTTGCCCTCACCGAACCAGGGCACGGCTCCGACGTTGCCGGCGGCATGGAAACCAGGGCACGGCGGATCTCATCCCGGACAGGAGAGCCCGACGCCGAAGGCGATAGCTGGGTGCTGAACGGCGCCAAGCGCTGGATCGGGAACGGGACGTTCTGCGACTACCTGCTCGTCTGGGCCCGCGACGAGGCGGACGGGGCCGTCCGGGGATTCATCGTGGACGCTTCCCTGCCCGGGGTGAGCCGGAGCCGGATCGAGAACAAGATGGCACTGCGGACCGTCCAGAACGCGGACATTGTCTTTGCGGACGTGCGCGTGGCCGAGGCAGACAGGTTTTCCGGCATCGCGAGTTTTGACGACACCAATCGGCTCCTGCGCGGCTCTCGGATCATGGTGGCCTGGCAGGGGGTGGGCCAGCAGCTGGCCGCGTTCGACGTGGCCCGGCAGTACGCCGTCGAACGCCACCAGTTCGGCCGCCCGCTGGCGAAGTTCCAACTCATCCAGCAGCAACTGGTGACCATGCTGGGCAATACCGTGGCGAGCATGGGGATGATGGTGCGGCTCGCCCAGCTGCAGGAGGACGGCGCGGCCGACATGCCGCAGGTGGCGCTGGCCAAGTCCTACATCAGCGCCCGTATGCGGGAAACCGTGGCGATGGGCCGGTCCATCCTGGGTGGCAACGGCATTGTGACGGAGTATCGGATGGCCAAGATCTTCGCCGATGCCGAGGCCATTTTTACTTATGAGGGCTCGTTTGAGATCAACTCGCTGATCGTGGGGCGGGCGGTGACAGGGGTTTCCGCCATCGTCTGACCCGCCCTACAGCGCGAACTGGCAGCTGATGACCTCAAAACGCGAGTTTGCGGGGATTAGCTGCCAGTTCGCGCTCAGTCCGCGGGCCCGGGCATCTTCTCGCCGGCCTCGATCCTGGCGTCAAGGCTGTTGTTCTTCACCGGCATGGGGCAGGTTCCATAGGGCGTAAAGGCGCTGGGGTAGTTGATGGCCCGGTTGAAGTCCAGAACCACATACGCGTTTCCGGAGGGATCGACGCGGGGCCGGGGCGTGGATACCTTGCGCCATTCGGCCGTTGCTTGTTCGGGCGGACCGGATCCGTTGGTTTCGTCGTGGAACGTGACCGTCAGGGCGCCGAGTTTTTCCTCCTCGGCCTGCAGATGGAATTCGTGGTCTTTGCCGGGCAGCCGGAACACCAGTTCGCCCACAGACCGGTGGACGCCATCCACCAGCGGGTTTGCGGTACCGATCGGGACGTCCACGGGTTCAGGATAGGGGCGGAAGCTGGCCTCGATCACCAGGTCCGGGTTGTAGTCGAAGGTGGGGACGCCGTCGAACTCCGTCAGCACCGGTGAGCCGGAATCCCGGGTGCGGATGGCGTACCGGCCGGCCCGCATAGCCAGTTCCACCACCACCGGCTGTCCGTCCGCGCCGTCAAACTGCACCCACATCAGGGACTCCTCGTCGGCCAGCCGTGCCGTGACCGTGCCGTCCACCGGTTCGCCGGTTTCCACGAACGTCAGCCCGTCCTGCGGCACGGCGGTGAGTGCCGCCGTCGAGCCGTCCGTTGACCAGAGGCCGGGGGCGGCTTCGGCGGCGGATGGCTCGCTGTCCAGCCACTGGAACGACGTGAGGGTGAGCCAGCCGTGCGGGGTGGCCAGTGCCTTGTCCCGGTTGCTGCGGAAGCGTTGCCATCGCTCCAGCTGGGCTGCTGCGGGTGTGCTCATGGTTCCTCCAGGACTGTTCGGCTGCCCCGGCTACAACCCCGCGGGCGTGCCGTTCATTCCAACTGTGACAGCCACCGGTTACCTTGCCACGCCGCCCCCGCGGAGTAAGGTCGGAACCGACTGGGCCAGCTGAGCCCGACCCGCTGAAAACGGAGGAGCCATGAAGATCGCCATCCTTGGCACGGGAACGGTAGGGCGGACATTGGCCCCTGCATTCTCGGCACTGGGCCACACCGTTGTCCTGGGGACCCGCGACCCGCAGGCGACCTTTGCCCGGACCCGCCCTAACGCCGTCGGTACCCCGCCGTTTAGCGAATGGCACAGCAGGAACCAGCACATCCCGCTGGAGACGTTTGCGGATGCTGCGGCCCAGGCGGAACTGGTGGTTAACGCGACCGACGGCGCGAGGTCACTCAGCGCGCTTGGCTCGGCCCGCTCAGCTAACCTGTCCGGCAAAGTCCTGATGGACGTTTCCAACCCACTGGACTTTCCCAGGGCACGCCGCCGGTCCTGAACCCGGTCAACACGGAGAGCCTCGCCGAACGCATCCAGGGGGCATTCCCGGACGCCCGGGTGGTGAAAACCCTCAACACCATGAACGCGGGGCTCATGGCTGATCCCGGGCGGCTGGCGGGCGGGGACCATTCGGTGTTCGTGTCCGGAGACGACCCCGGGGCCAAACAGACGGTGGCTGAGCTGCTTGCGGCATTGGGGCACCGGGACATCATCGACCTCGGCGATGTCACTAGTGCCCGCGGTGCCGAGATGATGCTGCCCGTCTGGCTGCGGCTGTGGTCAACGCTGGGGACGGCTGATTTCAACTTCAAGATCGTCCGCTGAGGTCCGTTCCTGGTTCCGGGTGGCAGTTCAGGCTGCCTGCCGTTGTGTTAAGGCCTTACGTTGGGAAACGCCCGCTGCTAATTTTGAAAGCAGCGCCTGCTGCCACTGCCCGCCCGCTGGCGGGGTTTGGACCTAAGGAGGCTGGATACGGTGAACGACGTCCCTCAGCATGATGAACTTCCCTTGCCCGACTACGATCACCTTCCGACGGGGACGCTGGCCTCGCGGATCACAGGACTGAACGAAGCGGACCTGACGAAAGTGCTGGCCTACGAACGGGCACACGGGAACAGGCTTCCTGTTGTGCAGATTCTGGAGCACCGGCTTGATGCTGTGCAAAACGGTGCTGAGCCCAGCGGTCCAACCGTCCCACCTACCCCTGAGATGACTCAAAGCCAGCACGGGTCACCGGTATCACCTGCAACGTCAGGGCCGCCCGTCAATCCCCCGTCCCAAGGCGACCCAACAAATCCCTCCCAACCACGCTAGGAGCGCGCTTCAACGGAGCTGTTTGAACGCTAGTCGCTGGGGCTGGTGTCAGTGGTCAGGGAACGGCTGTCCGCCGCCTGGTCGTTGGATTCCTGTGCCGGTCCCGCGGCCTTGTTGAGGCCTTCGACGTCGTCGGGGCTGCCGCTGCTGTTTTCCGTCTCGGCCCGGGAATCGTTCGCGCTGCCGGGTTCGGCACCCGCTTCCGGCCCGACGGCGTCAACGGCTTCACGGGCGAGTGGCTCCACCCTCCCACTGAGACCGTCTTTGACCGGTGCGGTGCCGTCGCCGTCGTTGGTGTCGATGCTCTCCGTCGGTTCTGTAGTCATGCCGTTCCTCCTCGTGTCACTCGTTGTCCTGGTGTTACCCAAGCTATGCCCTGGCGTCGGAGCAGTAAACGCGGCATGGACCGTCTGCCGTGATTGCTACGTTTTAGAAAGCCACATCTCCGACATTATCTGAGACGGATTCCGCTGCGGCGGCCCCCTGCGGGTAGCATCTTTAGCTAGTAACGTGGCTCACAGTATCCAGCGCAGTGTACGAGCCAAGTCCAAACCCTCGAAAGATAGTTTCCATGGCTGACACTGCAATCAATTCCGGAACTGACCTCGCCTCCGAGTTGAGGGCCGATGTCCGGCGCGTCTCCACGCTGCTTGGCGAATCTCTGGTCCGCCAGCACGGGCCCGAGCTCCTGGACCTGGTGGAGCAGGTTCGCCTCCTCACCAAGGAATCCAAGGAAGCCGCCCGTGGTGGTGCGCACGCCACCGGCCCGTGGAGCGCGCACGACGTCGTTGCCCAGGTTCGCGAGCTCCTGGGGTCCCTGCCCATTGAGCAGGCCACCGACCTGGTCCGCGCCTTCGCCTTCTACTTCCACCTCGCCAACGCCGCCGAGCAGGTCCACCGGGTCCGCGGCCTGAGGACCAGGCAGGAGAAGGACGGCTGGCTGGCCAAGGCTGTCACGGACATCGCCGGGCAGGCCGGGCCCGCTGTGCTGCAGGAAGTGGTAAACGGGCTGGATGTCCGCCCCATTTTCACCGCGCACCCCACGGAGGCTTCCCGGCGTTCGGTGCTGGACAAAATCCGCAAGCTCTCCGACGTGCTGGCACAGCCCACACAGGAAGGCACCACCGCCCGCCGCCGGCAGGACCGCCAGCTCTCGGAAATCATCGACCAGATGTGGCAGACCGACGAACTCCGTCAGGTCCGCCCCACGCCTGTGGACGAGGCCCGCAACGCCATTTACTACCTGGGCAGCATCCTCACCGATGCCATGCCGGAGATGCTGACGGAGCTGTCTGAGCTGCTGGGCGAGCACGGCGTAAGCCTGGCGTCAAAGAACGCGCCCATCCGCTTTGGTTCCTGGATTGGCGGGGACCGGGACGGCAACCCCAACGTCACTGCCGCGGTCACCCGGGAAATCCTGCAGATCCAGAACCAGCACGCGGTACGGATCAGCATCGGCATGATCGATGAACTCATCTCCGTCCTGTCCAACTCCACTGCGCTGGCCGGCGCTGACCAGGAACTGCTGGACTCCATCGACGCCGACCTCAAAAAGCTGCCGGGCCTGGACCGCCGCGTGCTGGAGCTCAATGCGCAGGAGCCCTACCGGCTGAAGCTGACGTGCGTCAAGGCCAAGCTGATCAACACCGGCAAGCGCGTGGCAACAGGTTCCTCCCACGAGCACGGCAGGGACTACAGCGGCACCGACGAACTCCTGGCCGACCTGGAACTGGTGGAACTTTCCCTTCGAAACCACTCGGCGTCGCTGGTTGCGGACGGAGCCCTGGCACGCGTCCGCCGGGCGGTAGCCTCGTTCGGCCTGCACCTGGCCACGCTGGACATCCGCGAGCATGCAGACCACCACCATGACGCCGTCGGCCAGCTGATGGACAGGCTGGGCGGCCCCGGCCTCCGCTATGCGGAACTGAGCCGCGGGGAGCGCCTGGAGGTGCTGGGGTCCGAGCTTGCCTCACGCCGGCCGCTGTCCGGGCACCCGATCAAGCTCGACGGCGTTGCTGACGGCACGTACGACGTCTTCCGTGAGATCCGGCGCGCCCTGCGCACCTACGGCCCGGATGTCATCGAGACCTACATCATTTCCATGACGCGCGGAGCGGACGATGTCCTGGCGGCCGCTGTCCTGGCCCGCGAGGCCGGGCTGGTGAACCTCTTCGGGGAAGCTCCTTACGCCAAGATCGGGTTTGCGCCGCTGCTGGAGACGGTGGAGGAGCTCCGGGCGTCAGCCGAGATCGTGGACCAGCTGCTGTCCGATCCTTCCTACCGGGAGCTGGTGCGTCTGCGCGGTGACATCCAGGAAGTCATGCTGGGCTACTCGGACTCCAACAAGGAATCCGGTGTCATGACCAGCCAGTGGGAAATCCACAAGACCCAGCGGAAGCTGCGTGATGTCGCGGCCAAGCACGGCGTCCGGGTGCGCCTCTTCCACGGCCGCGGCGGTTCCGTGGGCCGCGGCGGCGGACCCACCTACGACGCGATCATGGCCCAGCCCAACGGCGTGCTCGAAGGTGAAATCAAATTCACCGAACAGGGCGAAGTCATCTCGGACAAGTATTCGCTGCCGGAGCTTGCCCGCGAGAACCTGGAGCTTTCCCTCGCGGCCGTCCTCCAGGGCTCGGCCCTGCACCGCAGCCCGCGTACCTCCGAGGACCAGCGCGAACGCTACGGCCACGTGATGGAGACCATTTCGGACGGAGCCTTTGACCGGTACCGGAAGCTGATTGACCATCCGGACCTGCCGGCCTATTTCCTGGCATCCACCCCGGTGGAGCAGCTGGGGTCCCTGAACATCGGTTCCCGGCCGTCCAAGCGCCCGGACTCCGGGGCAGGCCTCGGTGGCCTGCGCGCCATACCCTGGGTGTTCGGCTGGACCCAGTCCCGGCAGATCGTCCCGGGTTGGTTCGGTGTGGGATCAGGGCTGAAGGCTGCCCGCGAGGCCGGGCACTCCGCCCAGCTGGTGGAAATGATGGAGAACTGGCACTTCTTCCGCTCGGTGCTCTCCAACGTGGAGATGACGCTGGCCAAGACAGACCTGGACATCGCCGGCTACTACGTTTCCACCCTGGTCCCCGAGGAGCTGCACCACATCTTCCGGACCATCCGCGCAGAGTATGAACTCACGGTGGCGGAAATCCAGAACCTCACCGGCGAGAACCTGCTCCTGGATGCCCAGCCAACGCTTAAGCGCTCGCTGGAGATCCGTGACCAGTATCTTGACCCCATCAGCTACCTGCAGGTGGAACTGCTCCGCCGCGTGCGGGCCGAGGGTGCAGGGGACAGCAGCATCAGCGGGGCGGAGATCAACGAACGGCTCCAGCGCGCCATGCTCATCACCGTCAACGGAGTGGCAGCAGGCCTGCGGAACACCGGGTAACCCCGGCACCCCACTACGGATGCGCTATCACTTTGAGTCCTTCTGAGCGCTGGGAACGACCATAAGTGATAGGGCATCCAGTGGTTTGGATAGGGTTGTTTCATGCCTTCGTTCCAGACCCGCCTGAAGATCACCGGTTTGAAGCCGGGCAACCCGCCGGAAGCGGTGATGGCCGCCGCCGTGGAGGCCCTGGAGACCCGGCACCACGTGGAGGCAAACCAGCTGGAGATCGCCGGCGGCGTTCCCCAGTTGAACCTGCGGTTCCTCGTGGAACCAAGCGAATACAGCGGTGAGAACCGGCAGGCGCAGGAATCGGCAGCGATGGTGCGCGACGCCGTCGAACGCGTTGCGCTGACCGGCTCGCTGACCGTCCTGCGGCGCAGCCGCGGCCGCTGGGCGCCGGTCTAGGCTAACCTGCCAGAAACCGGCTAACCTGTGCCCGGTTCCGGACTTCCCTGTTCAGCGGGGCCGGGTTCATCTACTGGCGAGCGGTTGCCGCGCCGGCGGGTGACAATAATGCCGACGATGATCCCGATCACCAGCCCCAGTGCCACCCCGATCAGAGAGCTTGCCCAGAAAGGCAGCTTTGTGGCGGACCCCGTGAAGTAGCCCAGGCCCACCAGCCAGCTGGCCCACAGCACGGCACCGAGCCCGGCGCACAGGCTGAACCCGCGGACCGAAACATCCGCGATCCCTGCCGCCGCTGACGTCGCCAGCCTCCCGCCCGGGATGAACCTTGCGCCGATGATGGTCCCGTAGGTGGAGGAACGTCCGGCCTTGGCGGTGGCCTGGTGGATCCCGCTGTGCACTTTCCGGCCCCAGCGCCAGCGGTCCAGCACGTGGCTGAGCCGGCGCTTGAACAGCTGGAACACCACCATGTCGCCCAGCCAGGAGGCAAACGCGGATATTGCTCCCACCAGGAACACGTTGGCGCGGCCGTCGGCGGACAGCGCCCCGCCCGTGATTACCGCCATTTCAGAGGGGATTGCCGGGAAGATGGCATCGCCGAGAACAAGGGGGATGATCCAGAAATAGATCGCCGCCCCCCAGCTGTGGGCGTTGCCAAAGTCCATGGCCACAAGGTACCGCACTTTCGGGTACGAGGCTTCTGCCTTTCATCCAGAGTCCGCCGGTGGAAGACTGGCCGCATGCGAATCCGCATTCTCCAGGACGACATCACCGTCCGCGCCGTGGATGCGGTGGTGAACGCTGCGAATTCGTCGCTGCTGGGCGGCGGCGGCGTCGACGGTGCCATCCACCGGGCGGCCGGGCCCGAGCTGCTGGAGGCCTGCCGCGAACTGCGCGCTACGAGCTTGCCGAACGGTCTGCCGGTGGGCGCCGCGGTGGCCACTCCCGGCTTCCTGCTCCCGGCGCGGTGGGTGATCCATACCGTCGGGCCCAACCGCCATGCCGGGCAGACGAACCCGGCGCTGCTAATTTCCTGCTTCAGTGAAAGCCTCCGGGTGGCGGATGCCCTGACAGCCGGTTCCATCGCTTTTCCGGCGGTGGGCGGCGGTGTCTACGGATGGCACGGCCGGCAGGTGGCGGAGGCAGCCTTCGACGCCGTCAACGGCTTTACTGCCTCCCATCCGGACAGCACAGTGGAGTTGGTGGAGTTTGTGTTGTTCGGCCCTGAGATGGAGGAGACGTTCAAGGCTGTGTTTGAGCAGCCTCGCTGAGCTCAAGCTGGCTGCGGTACTCCACCGGCTTGCCCGAGATGGGGTCCACAAAGCGGATGCCGCGGGCCAGGAGCTGTAAAGGCTTGCTGTAGTCGTCCGGAGCTTTGTCCAGCAGGTCTGGGTAGAACGAGTCGTTCACAATGCCCAGGCCGAGCGAGGCCATATGAACCCGAAGCTGATGGGTTTTCCCGGAGTGCGGCTCCAGCCGGTACAGCGCGTGGCGGGCTGCACCGCGGTGCGCCAGGGCAGCCGCGGAAGCGCCGCCGTCGAACGTCCTGATCAGATCGATGCGGGTTTCCGCGTTCGGTTCGCCCTCAATGACCTCGGCGAGCAGGTAGCTGCGGGACTTGGTCATCCGGTTCCGCACCACCACCGGAAAGTCGACGGCGGCGTGACCAGCAGCGGGCTCCGCGGCGGAGACGCACTCGTACTCCTTCTGCACCTGTCGCTTCTCGAAGAGCACCTGGTACTTTCCGCGCGTCTCGGGGTTGGTGGACAGGAGCAGGATGCCTGCGGTCATCCGGTCCAGCCGGTGCATGGGGATCAGGTCCGGCAGCTCCAGCTGGTTCCGCAGCCGCACCAGGGCCGATTCCTGGATGTAGGTGCCGCCCGGGGTGGTGGGCAGGAAATGCGGTTTGTCCACCACCAGGAGGTGCTCGTCCTGGTGGAGAATGGACAGCTCCACCGGAATCCGGGGTTCCGGCGGCAGGCTTCGGTAGTACCAAATGAAGGTGTGGTCCTGCAGCCTGGTGGCGCGGTCCAGCAGCACGCCGCCCTCACCCACGATCTCGCCGGCGTCGAACCTGTCCTCGATGCCCTGCGGATCGATGTGGCCCCAGCGGTGCATCATGTAGTCCATGGCGGTGCTCCACGGCCCCTCGTCCGGCAGGCGCAGGCGGGTGGCATTAACGCCGTCGCGCACGGGGAGGGGGGATTGCATCACCCGTCCATTCTACGTGGCGGCTCCCGAGGCTTCGGCGGGGAATTCGCGGGGAATTCGCGGGAACGCTGCGGGTTCGCTGGATCGTTACAGCGAACTCGGCATCCTTCCAGCGAAGTCAGTAGGCAAACACCCCATCGACACGCTAAACCTCCACCGACACGCTAAACCTACGTCGACGCGCAAGTTACTTGGCGCAGCCCATACTTCGTGCGCGCCAGGGATTTTGCGCGTCGCAGGAGAATCAGCGTGTCATGCGATAGCCACGGCAGGGGCAGTCTTGAGGGTGCGACGGAGCTGCGGGGCGGCGTCGAGCCTGTCCTGGGCCTGCCGCAGGGCCAGGACCGCCGTTTCGAGCTGGTCAGGAGGCAACGTGAAGGGCACGCGGAGGTAGCGTTCGAAGGCCCCTCCGATGCCGAAGCGCGGCCCGGCAGCCAGCCTGATGCCAAAGTCGGGAGCAATTACGGTCAATGCCGTGCTGATGGGGCCAGGCAACTTGCACCAGACGGACAGGCCACCGGCGGGCCGCGCAGTTACCCATTCCGGCAGGTGCCTGCCCAGCAGCTCCCGCAATGCCGAGCGGCCGTCGCGGAGGGAATCAAGCCTGGCCGGCAGCGGCTCGTCCAAGGCGCGGACCAGGTGTGCCGCCGCCAGCTGCTCCATGACGGGACCGCCAAGGTCCAGGGTTGTCCGGGCAGCTGCAAAGCGATGGATGAGGGACTCCGAGGCCCGGATCCAGCCTGTGCGAAGGCCGCCCCAATGGGATTTGCTGAGCGAGCCGATGGTTACCACGGCGGGACTGAAGGCTGCCACCGGAGTGGTGGCGGCGCCGTCGAGATTCAACTCCCGGAGTGTTTCATCCACCACCAGCACCGTTCCGGCAGCTGTTGCCGCTCGGACCAGTTCACGCCGTTGGCTATCAGGCATGAACTGGCCGGTGGGATTGTGGAAATCCGGCACTACATAGGCGATCCTGGGCCGCTGCTGCATCAGGGCCGCCTGGAGTGCCGGCATATCCCAGGCCGGCACCTGGCTTCCCCCGGCGGCCTGGCCCACGAACGCCACAGGGACGGGACGGCAACCGGCCGCGCGGATGGCGTCCAGCGCGTTGGGGTAGCTCGGATGCTCCACCAGGATTTTGTCCTGCCGTTCCGTCAAAGCCCGGATGACGATGTTCAAAGCATGCTGGGCTCCTGATGTCACCATGATTTGTGTTGTATCCGTTGCAACTCCTGCAGCGGTGTAGCGCTCCGCGATGGCCTCCCTGAGCGGCAGCAGGCCCATGGCGTCGTACCCAAATCCCGGCAGCAGGGCCGGCAGTTCGGTCAGGGCCGCTGCGAAGGCGCGGTGAACCACCTCGCCGCTAGCGGGAAGCGCCGCATACGCCAGGTCGATCAGTCCGTCCGGCGCCGTGAGACCAGGCGCTGCCAGACCGGGTCCTGCGTTTCCAAGGCCCGGAAGCTCCCCATACGCCGGCGAGGTGGGCCGCAGGGGCGTCAGCCGGGGGATCCGGGTGCGTCCCCGGCTGCCCTGGCCGCTGCTGAGGAAGCCCTGTTCGCGGAGATGGGCATACGCGGCCGTAACAGTAGTCCGGCTGACGCCGAGCGTGTCGGACAATGACCGTTCGCTGGGGAGGGCGGTGTCCAGTGCAACTCTTCCGTCCAGGATCAGGAGGCGTACGACGTCGGCCAGTTCGCGGTAGGCGGGAGCGGCGCCGAGGTGCCACTTACCCAGGAGACGGGCCAAGGCTGGGGAGTTTAGGGTGCCGGGCATAGAGCCAGTATCTCAAACTGGCTATGTAAATCAATGCCAGTTACCTGCGAGAGTGTTTCCATGATCCCTCGCAGACTCGTCCAGCTCTTTATCGGCCTCGCCATGTACGGCATCTCCCTTGCCATTTTCATTCGAGCGGGCCTCGGACTGGATCCCTGGGACGTATTTCATCAGGGCCTGGCGGAAAAGACAGGGCTCAGCATCGGCGTGGTAGTGATCATCGTGAGCTTCCTGGTGCTGCTGCTTTGGATCCCGCTGCGGCAATGGCCCGGGTTTGGCACGCTCTGCAACGCGGTACTGGTCGGGGTGTTCGCCGACATTGCCCTGGCCCTGATCCCGGAGGTGTCCCACCTGGGCGGCCAGATCGGAATGCTGGCCGGTGCCGTGCTGCTCAACGGAATCGCCTCGGCCTGCTACATCGGCGCCCGCTTCGGTCCCGGCGCCCGCGATGGGCTCATGACAGGCCTGGCCCGCCGCACCGGCTGGTCGGTTCGGATATCACGCACGCTGATCGAAGTGGTGGTGCTGGGTGCAGGATGGCTCCTCGGCGGTTCGGTGGGCGTTGGCACAGTCGTATACGCGCTCGCCATTGGTCCCTTGGTGCAGCTGCTGCTGCCGTACTTTATGGTTCCGGCTGCTGCTCCCGTTGACGTACCTGAGGCTGACGCTCTAGGGGACGGATCCTCTGACACCGAGCCCGGCAGCGAGGCCCTCTCCGCCAGCCGTGCCACCTCTTCAGGTTCTCCCCGCGGCGCAGGCGGATCACCCTCATGAGGGTTGTAAATCGAGGCTGTTCCGGTACAGCAACCGATTGCTGGCGACCCGGCAAAACTGGTGACAACGTGCAGGCGCTGCCCTCTGTCCGGAACGATCACGGGGACCATTCAATAGATCTGATGATTACTGGTCGGAATATTTCACTCAAACTAATGGGATTGATCTTGCATACTAGTCAGACCGAGTTGGCCCCGTCACAGGGTGGAGTGATGGACATCGCATAAACCTAGGAGCACCTGTTGAGCACAGTGAGAACGATGCAAGCGATACCCATGACTGTCACCGACGACGTCGGCTGGCTGGCCTCAGTCGAAGAATCGATTGATGCAGTCTTCCGCCCCATCGCCGACGTTTTTTCGTCCATTGTCTTTTTCCCGATCACGATCGGTGAGGTGAGCTTTCCGGCAGTGGTCGCCTGGCTGATAGCCGCGGGCGTGATCATCAGCATCTATTTCGGCCTCCCCCAGTTCCGTGGGCTCAAAGTCTCCTATGAGGTAATCCGGGGCCGTTACTCGGCAAAGGACGATCCGGGTGAGGTGCCGCATTTCCAGGCCCTCACCTCCGCCCTCTCCGGAACCGTTGGCCTTGGCAACATCGCCGGCGTGGGCGCGGCCATGGCCCTTGGCGGGCCGGGTGCCACTTTCTGGATGATCCTTGCCGGCTTGCTCGGCATGGCAACCAAGTTCGCCGAATGTACTCTCGGGGTCAAGTACCGCCAGATCCACGAAGACGGCACAGTCACCGGCGGACCGTTCAAGTACCTGCCGATCGCCTTTAAGAAATTGGGCAAATGGCCGGCGAAGATCCTCACGGGCATTTTTGCCGTCTCGATTTTGATCTTTGGTATTGCCGGTGGAAATATGTTCCAGGCCAACCAGACCTTCGCGCAGATGCGGAACGTGACGGGCGGCGACGAAGGCTTCCTCGGAAGCGCGGGAGCCGCACTGATCTTCGGCCTCATCCTCGCGGGCCTGGTCGCCGCGGTCATCCTTGGCGGCATGAAGTCCATCGGTGCCACCACCAGCAAGCTGGTCCCCTCTATGGCATTCATCTACGTCCTGGCGTGCCTCTTCGTCATTTTCGTCAATATTGGCCACGTTCCCGCCGCATTCGGGGCCATCATCGGCGGAGCCTTCAACCCCTCAGGCATGGCAGGCGGCCTGGTGGGCGTGATGATCGTGGGCTTCCAGCGAGCAGCGTTTTCCAATGAAGCGGGCCTGGGCTCAGCGGCCATCGCCCACTCGGCCGTCAAGACCCGCCGCCCCGTGAGCGAAGGCTTCGTCGCGATGTTCGAACCGCTTGTGGACACCGTCATCATCTGCACCATGACCGCCCTGGCCATCATCATCGCTGGAGCACCCAGCCTTCAGGCCGGCATCGACCAGGTTCAGGCCGGTGAAGGCGCTCCCGACGGCGTCATCCTCACCTCAGACGCGTTCGCCACCGTGATGCCCTGGTTCCCACTGGTCCTCGCCGTCGCTGTGGCCCTGTTTGCCTTCTCCACGCTCATCACCTGGTCCTACTACGGCCTCAAGTCCTGGGAATACCTTTTCGGACGCGGTAAGGCATCCGAAATCACCTACAAATGCGTTTTCCTGTTCGCCACGGTAGTCGGAACGGTGTTGACGTTCACCCAGGTGCTGAACTTTGCTGATGCCGCGCTGTTCGTCTGTGCGTTCGTGAACCTGCTGGGTGTTTACCTTCTGCTGCCGGTCATCAAGCGCGAGATGAAGGCCTACCTTGCCGACCGTAAGAGCGGAAAACTCCTGGAACTCGGAATCGAACCGGAGGAAGCACGCATCCCCACCGTCTGATCGGCGCTTCCTCCTCCAAGAGGCCCTTCCCGGGCCGGGGCGAATGACCGGAGCAGAAAGAAGGACCGCCCGCTGCTGAACGGGCGGTCCTTCCTTTGCTCAGGTTCCGTCTGCCGAAAGGGGTGGTGTACCGCTAGGGCAGGAGCGGTTGGCACTGCGGGCAGAAATAGATGTTCCGTTCTTCCTCGCCGTCGGGTCTGCCCAGGACGCCGTGGTGAACAGGCGTGCCGCATTTCAGGCAGGGCCGATGCTCGCGGCCGTAGACCCAGTAGCCGGGCCTGCCCGCCTGCCTTCCCACCGGCAACCCGCGCGGATTCAGGATGGTCACCCGGCGGCCGGGCCCCAGGTTCACTTCCAACAGCTGCTTGGCGTCCGTCATCAGGGTCTGGAGATCCTCAACGGCTGAAACGGGGGATGCAGGATGGACGCCGGACAGGAAGCAGGCCTCGCAACGGTAAATGTTGCCGATGCCCGCCAGATTGCGCTGGTCCAGCAGGGCAACACCAATGGGGACATCAGGGGCCGAGCGGATGCGGCGTTCAGCCTCGGCCGGGTCCCAGTCAGGTCCCAGCAGATCGGGGCCGAGGTGGCCCACCACCGAATCTTCGGCGTCTGTGCGGACAACCTCAAGCACGCCCAGGGAAAATCCGACGGCGTCTGCCGCTGCCGTGCGGAGCACGCACCGTGCGGTGAAGCCGGGTTTGCGCCACCGTCCGCCCGGCGGGTACACCTGCCACGAGCCTTCCATCTTGAGGTGCGAGTGGATGGTCAGTTTTTGCCCGTCCGGCCCCTGCACCCTCATGAGCAGGTGCTTTCCGCGGGGGACCACCTCGCTGACAGTCCAGCCGGCAAGGTTGAGGGTAGCGAAGCGGGGCACCCGGAAGTCGGAGGCTGTCAGCTTCTGCCGCGCCAGGGCCTGGTGCAATTGGTTGGCGGCGCGCCAGACTGAATCCCCCTCAGGCACGGATTCTCAGGCCCTTGGGTGTGGAATAGGCCCCGGCTGCAGCCAAGGCACGGGCCACCGCAGTCTCCAGAATATCGTGGCCGTTGACCTTTTCCATCACCAGTTTGTCCACGGCTCCGCGGGTGACAACACCCACCAGCGCTGCTCCGGAGGCCGCCAGAACTGATTCGTCGTCGCTGAAAGCCAGGAGGGTTTTACCGCCCCGCTCCACATACAGCACCAGTGCGCCGTCCACCAGCACAACAAGGGCCCCGGCTTTCCTGCCTGGACGGTGACCGGTGCCTGCGTCCTCTTTGAGGGCCGGCCACGGAAGCGCCGCGCCGTAGGGGTTGGCGGGGTCGGTGGCGGCCAGCGCCAAGGCCACTGGTTCCTTCTTCGCGAGCTGTGCGTCTTCGGAATAGGTGCGGAGCCTGTCCACGGTTGCCGGAACCGCGAACTGGGCCGCCCCGAGGTGTTCAATGAAGTAGCCGCGGCGGCACCGGCCTGCCTCTTCCAGCCGGGCCAGCACCTTGTACATCAAACCGAAACCGCCCAGGATCTGTTCGGCCATGACCGAGCCCCGGGTCACCACTCCGTACCTGTCCAGCAGCAGCTCGGCCGTGGCCCGCGCGTGGATGGTGGGGTCCAGTTCCGGCGATGGCAGGGCCGACCAACGGCCCGCCGCCATGGGGGGAGTGGCTCCGGCCCCGGACGCCGAACCGTACCGCCCAACGCCCGAAGGCCCCAGCCCGGGTGAGCCGAGCAGGCCAGTGCCATGGGAGCGGCCCAAACGGCTCATCCGGGGGGCCCTGGCCCGCGGCGGACGGGCAACCTGACGGTGAGCCGTGTGCCCGCCGGCGATCAGCGCGCGGACCGGTGCGAAAGTGTCCCCGGTAATCCGTCCCGCCCACGCGAGGTCCCACAGCACGGACACCACCTCCTGATCGCTCAACACCCTGTCCATACCGCCTGCAACGTCAGTCAACTGGCGGAAGAAATATCCGCCGCCATTGTTCCGAAGGTGCTCGAGCAGCCGCTGCTGCGCATCGCCGGGTTCATACTCAAGGGCTGGATTCAGCGTCAGCTCGGCGGATTCAGCCAGATGGAGGCTGATCCAGCCGTCGTTCCCGGGCAGGGAACCCGCTCCGGACCACAAGACCTCACCGGCCGCCATCAGCTCATCCAGCATGGCTGGCTGGTAATTGGAGACCCTGCTGGCCAGGACCAGCGGTTCCCACGCAGACGCAGGGACCGGCACACCGGAGAGCTGGTCTATGGCGGTGACGATGCCGTCCAGCCCGCGCAACGCCGGTTGGCCGCGTCCGGAACCGGGCGTCTGGACGTGTTGCCATGCGGGAAGGAACCGGCCGTACGCGGCGCCGTCCACCGGCTCCACTTCAGCCCGGAGCGCGGCCAATGAGCGGCGCCGGAGCTTCCTGAGGACCTCGGCGTCGCACCACTCGCTAGTGGTGGGCTGCGGCAGCCGGACGGCAGGCATGGCCCCTGGCATTTCATCCCGCGTTTCTTCGCGCCCATCGCCCGGGGCAGATTCCGGTCCATCTCCCGGCGCAGGTACCGGCGCAGGTTCCGCGGGCGCGGCGTGCGGGCGGAATTCGCCTTCCACCACACGGCCGTCCGCCGCAAGCCGTTTCAGGGCGGTGGCGACGACGGCGACGCCGAGTCCCAGCCTGGCGGCAGCTTCGTCCGCGGTGAAGGGTCCGTGAGTGCGGGCAAAACGTGAAACCAGGTCGCCGAGCGGATCTTCCACCGGCTCAAGGAAGGCGAGCGGAACCCCCATGGGCAGCGGTACGCCAATGGCATCCCGCAGCCGGGCGGCATCCTCCACGGCGGCGAAGCGCTCCACGCCTGCCAGATTCACCCGGATGGCGCGGTGTGTCCGCTGCAAGGCAGCCAGGTGCCCGGCGGCTACGCCGGTGCCTGCATGGGGGCTGTCCGGCTCGGTCCCGTCATCAGTTCCAGCCGCGCCGGCAAGTTCCGGGACTGGGCCAGGTTTCGTCGCCGCCCCGGCATCCGCCGCGCTGACACCTGCCGCCCCGGCCTCCGTTGCCCCGACGTCGGCCGGCCCGGTTTTCGGGTCATGCTCGAGCCGAGCGGCGACCTCCTCCGGAGCCAACGGCCCCAGAAGCCGAAGGAGGTCCGCCACGCCTTCGATGCCACGGGCCCGCCGGCCGGGGGCAAGGCGCTGGAGTTCGCGCTCGGTGGCTTCGATGACTCTGGCGTCCAGCAGTTCCCGCAGCTCGACGCGGCCAAGGAGTTCGTTCAGGAGGGTTGAGTCCAAGGCAAGTGCCGCTGCCCGGCGCTCTGCCAGCGGTGAGTCGCCCTCATACAGGAACTGTGCAACGTACCCAAACAGCAAGGATTTGGCGAAGGGGGAGGGCTGCTGGGTGGTGGTCTGCACAATCCGCAGCTCGCGGCGCTCCACGGAGGCGGCAATGTCCTTCAGCGCCGGAAGATCGTAAACGTCCTGCAGGCATTCCCGGACGGTTTCCAGGACGATGGGGAACGTGGGGTACTTCCGTGCGACGTCCAGCAGCTGGGCCGACCGCTGCCGCTGTTGCCAGAGGGGCTGGCGCTTGCCCGGCGTCTGGCGGGGGAGCAGCAGGGCGCGGGCGGCGCACTCACGGAAGCGCGAGGCGAACAGGGCACTCCCGCCCACCTCCGCTGTGACGATCTGCTCCAGCTCTTCCGGATCAAAGAGGAACAGCTCTGCCCCGGGCGGCTCGTCCTCCATCATGGGGACGCGAAGCACTATGCCGTCGTCGGCAGCCATCGCGGAGCCGTCCAGGCCGTAGCGCTGGTGCAGGCGTTGTCCGACGGCGAGTGCCCAGGGCGCGTGCACGGGCATGCCGAACGGGCTGTGCAGGATAACGCGCCAGTCGCCCAGTTCGTCATGGAACCGCTCCACCACCAGGGTGGTGTCGCTGGGGACAACCTCGGTGGCGAGCTTCTGTTCCTCCAGGTACTGGATGAGGTTGTTCGCGGCGAACTGGTCCAGGCCGCTCGCCGTGCACCGCTCCGCGGCGGGGCCCGGGTCTGCCGCGGACAGTTCCCGCACAAAGGCGCCCAGCGCCCGGCCCAGGTCTATGGGACGCCCCAGCGAATCGCCCTTCCAGAAGGGAAGCTTGCCCGGCTGCCCAAAGGCCGGAGACACCAGGACCCGGTCATGGGTGATGTCCTCGATCTTCCAGCTGGTGGCGCCGAGGGCGAAGATGTCGCCCACCCTGGACTCGTAGACCATTTCCTCGTCCAGTTCGCCAACCCGCCTGCCGCCTTTCGCGGGGGACGCCGGGGCGGGGGCCTTCCCGTCCTTGCCGTAACCGTTCCTATCGGCCGGGGAGGCGCTGCCCTCAACCTCTGTGCCGATGATGTAGACACCGAAGAGGCCGCGGTCCGGGATGGTTCCGCCGGAGGTCACGGCCAGCCTTTGGGCTCCCGGCCTGCCTTCAATGGTGCCGGCGTTGCGGTCCCAGATAATCCGGGGCCGCAGCTCGGCGAATTCGTCAGACGGGTAGCGGCCAGCCAGCAGGTCCAGTGTTGCTTCATAGGCCGAACGGGGGAGGGACGCGAAGGGGGCGGACCTCCGGACCGTGGAGAACCATTCCTCGACGTCGATGCTGCCCAGAGCCGTAGCGGCCACTGTCTGCTGCGCCAGGATGTCCAGCGGATTGGCGGGGACGCTGAGCCGTTCAATCTTGCCTTCGAGCATCCTTTCCACTGTGATGGCGGTGTGCACGAGGTCCGCCCGGTGCTTGGGGAACAGCACGCCCTGCGATATTTCTCCCACCTGGTGCCCGGCGCGGCCCACACGCTGAAGCCCGCTGGCCACGGACGGCGGGGATTCCACCTGTACCACCAGGTCCACGGCGCCCATGTCGATGCCGAGTTCCAGCGACGACGTTGCCACCACACAGCGCAGCCGGCCGGACTTAAGATCATCCTCAATCAGTGCCCGCTGGTCCTTGGACACTGAGCCATGATGCGCGCGGGCAAGCACAGGATCTGCTCCGGCGGTGCTGCCGGCCTGGGCCATCATATGAGCCGGGGTGGCCGTCGAAGCAGGCACTCCTGGAGCAGCCGGGGCAGGATCGTCCCAGCCTCCACCCACGGCCACCAGCTGCCGTTCAGCGTAAATCTCGTTCAGCCTGGCCGTCAGCCGCTCCGCCAGACGCCTTGAATTGGCAAAGACAATGGTGGATTGGTTGTCCAGCACCAGGTCAACGATTTTTTCCTCGACGTGGGGCCAGATGGAGGCCTGCGGCTGCAGCCCGGAGGCAGGGCCGGAGTCATGGGCGGCGGCAGCGCCCTGGAGATCGGACATGTCCTCCACAGGAACGGAGACTGTCAGGTCCCAGTTCTTACGGGAAGGCGGCGCCACGATCTGCACAGGGGCGGAACCCGCGAGGAACTGAGCCACCAGCTCCCGGGGCTCCACGGTGGCTGACAGCCCGATCCTCTGCGCAGGTTGAGGCAGCAGCGCGTCGAGCCGCTCGAGGGAGACCGCCAGGTGCGCGCCGCGTTTGGTCCCGGCGACGGCGTGGACCTCGTCAACAATGATGGTGTCCACCTCGGAGAGGGTCTCCCGGGCCCGGGACGTGAGCATCAGGAACAGTGATTCAGGCGTGGTGATGAGGATGTCCGGCGGGTTGCTGAGCAATGACCGGCGGTCCGCAGCTGTAGTGTCACCGGACCTGACTCCGACGGTGATCAGCGGAGCCGGAAGCCCCAGCCTTTTGGCGGTCTGGGTGATCCCGATCAAGGGCGAGCGGAGGTTCCGCTCCACGTCCACGCCCAGTGCCTTCAGGGGCGAGATGTACAGCACCCGAGTCTTGCGCTTCGGCGCCCGCGGACGCCTGCCCTTCCCTTGCGCGGCGTCCACTTGCACGGCGTCAAGCCCGGGAAGTTCCTGCACAGGGGCGGGGGCTGATACGAGCAGGCGGTCCAGGGCCCAGAGGAATGCCGCGAGCGTCTTTCCGGAGCCGGTTGGAGCCACCACTAAAGCATGCGAACCGGAAGAGATGGCATCCCACGCGCCGTTCTGGGCAGGGGTGGGCTCGGAGAAGGCACCCAGGAACCACTCACGGGTGGGCTGGCTGAAGCGGCCCATGGGTGCTCCGGAATGCTCCTGCATGTCTCCATCATGCCCTACCCCACCGACAGGATTACCTGCCCCTCGACGGCGGCATGGAGCCGTCAGCTTCCCGGTTCCCTGTTCAAAAACGGCTGCTCAAACGTGCTCGATGGGCGGCAGATCCTTGGTGGCCGGGCCTTCCAGTTGGGTCCCGTCGCTGTTGAACCGGGACCCGTGGAGAGGGCAGTCCCAGGTCATTTCGTTGTCGTTCCAGTGGACGATCCCGCCCAAATGGGTACAGACGGCGGAAAGCCGGCATGTTGTTCCGTTGACCGTGGACGCTGCCACCGGCCGGACACCCTCGCGGTAAACCAGCCCTTCCCCCTCTGCCGGTTGGATAGCCGCCTGCGGGCCGGCGTCACCGGACTCAACGCCAGCGGACTCAACACCCGCACCCGGCACCATGCCGGTGTCCGGCGTCAAGGTGGCGTCCGGCTGGGTGCCTGCTGCCGCCGTCGTCCGCTCCTGATGGCCGTCACCGCCGCCGGCTGCCACGTGTCCCCAATCGGTGGCCAGCTTGGCTGCAACCCCGGCATTGAGTGCCACGGTGGACCAGGCGCCGGAAGCGGTGGGGCCGTGGTGGCGGATCGTGTCAGCCCAGGGGAGCTGGCCGCCCAACATGTCGCCGGAGATGCCCAGGGCCGCTGCCACTGCGTTGGTCATGCCCCACTTGTTGTAGCCCGTACCCACGTAAACATGTCCCCGGCCTCGTGGCAGTTTGCCAAAGAACGGCATGAGGCTGGTGGGCTGGTAATCCTGTGCTGACCACGTATGGGTGGTAACGGCGCCAGGGAACTGCTCCCCGGCCCACTGCAGCAGCCCGGACAGGTGTTCCCGCTCCGACTTTGCCCGCCCCACCGGATGCCCGTGCCCTCCAACGAGCAGGAGCCTGCGGCCGTCAGCCTCGTAGTCGCGCAGGGAATGCGTGGGCTGTTCCACCGATATATACATTCCCGGCGGCGGAACCTGGTCCGCGGGCAGCTGCAGGGCAGCGGCGTAAGAGCGGCCGGGCTTGAGCTTGGCGAAGTACAGGCCGCGGTCAAGAATCGGAGTGCCGGTTGCCAGGACCACCTCTTTGGCGGTCACCGTGCCCAGATCAGTGTGCACGGTTGCCGGGCTGCTGGCGGTAACGTCGCGCACGCGCACCCCTGAAACAATGGTGCCGCCGCGCGCCCGGATATCGGCCAGCAGGGTGTCCAGGACCTGCATCGGGTTGATCTGGGCCTGGGCGGCAAGCCGAACGGCGCCATGCACCGGGAACGGCAGCCCGGCGTCGCGTACGTATTCCACTTCGAGGCCGCCGGCGGTGGCGGCATCCCGTTCGGCACGTACGGAATCCGCGCCGCTGGCCGTGATGGCGTAGGTGTAGGCATCCCGCCGCTGGTACGGCACGTTGTTTTCGTCCAGATAGCGAAGCAGCCAGGCCTGTCCCTCCTTGTTGGCCTCCACGTAGGCGCTGAGCTGCTTCTTGGAGTAGTGCTTGGACAGGCCGGACAGCACGGTGCCCTGAAGCAGGGTCACCTTCGCCGTGGTATTTCCCGTGGTGACAGCGCCGGGGAACCGGGCCTCCAGAACCAGGACTTTCTGCCCGGACCGGGCAAGGAGCAGTGCCGTGACCAGCCCGGTCAGGCCCGCTCCGGCCACTACGGTGTCGTAACTGTCTCCGGCTGGAAATGTGTCAGAAGTAAATGATTCCCCGCGGTCCAACCAAAGTGACGTCATGCAAGCTCAACCTGCCTCCGGTCTACGGCCCTGCAAAGTGGCCATTTGTGATGGGTCCGTTACATCGGCCTAAAGACTCATCGTGGATTTGATAAGTATACTTACGATGTCGGAGTTTAAGTCCATGATGTTGACTCAACCCGGCGACGCATCATGAGCAGTTCAACGACAAATAGATCCAGGAGTGATCATGACATCCATGAGTTCCGGTCGGACCGTCGGCCGAACCAACATTCAAAAGGCCTCCCTGGCCGTGGGCGCTGTTTTCCTCTTGGTGGGCATCCTGGGATTCATTCCCGGCATCACCACCAACTACGAGGCCCTTGGCATGGCAGGCCCCGGCTCTGAAGCGCTGTTGATGGGAATTTTCCAGGTCTCCATTCTCCACAACATCGTTCACCTGCTCTTTGGGGCGGCAGGAATCGCCATGGCCCGCACCGCCACGCAGTCAAGGAATTTCCTGTTGGTGGGTGGCGCAATCTACCTGGTTCTGTGGCTCTACGGCCTGCTGATCGGCCACGAGACGCCTGCGAACTTTATTCCCGTCAACACGGCTGACAACTGGCTGCACCTGGTTCTGGGCCTGGCCATGATTGCGCTGGGCGTGGCGCTCTCCCGCGGTCCGTCAAGGGCCGGGCGGACCACCACCACAGCCCACTAGCGGCTGTCCATTCCAGCCGGCACTTCCAGCCGGCCCGTCCACGCGGCCCTTCCAGCCGGCAGGAATCATGCCGGCTGGAAGGGGCCGATGGTCAGGAGTTCAATGGCCGCGTTGGTGCAGGCCTGGGTGGGCTGCGCAAGGAATAGTGAGGCAGTGTCTTCCGGAGGATAGATCCGGTAGCCTGCCGCATCCGTCCTGGTGCAGTCCGTGTAGTTGCCGGCATTGGTGTAGCGGAGCACCGCAGAACCAGCCTTGCCCGGCGCCAGCAGTACGTCGGCAACAGGTGCCGTTTCATCACGTTTCGCGGGGGCTCCGATAGGGCCACCCTCGGCGTCTGCTGCGAGGGACACCCCAGGGAACCCCCTAAGCAAGCACGGCTCGCTGCCGGTGTTGGTGAGGATGAGGTTCATATAGACGCTTCCCGCCGCTCCGCCGCCGGAGGCATCCGTGGCGGCGGTGAGGCTGCCGGCCTTGCAGAGCGCCGGTCCGGTTGCGGCGGACGTGGTGGCCGACGGCGTCCCTGGGGCGGCGGGCGATGCGGACGTTGTGGCGGGACTGGCACCGCCGGTGCCGGGCTCCGTTGTCCCCTGCGTCTGCGGCTGGTTAGGACCGCAGGCGGTGAGCATCAGTGCCGCTGCGGCGATCGCCGTAGTGAAAACAAACCCGTGTAACCCTCGCTGAGACATCATGCCTAAACCATTGCGGCCAGTGTGGCAGGAGTCAACGATGCCACGGGCAAGAACGATGATTTGATGCCCGGATCGTGATGATCCGGGCATCAAATCTGTTTGCGTGGCTGGCTAATACCAGCCGCCTACTAACAGCTGCGTACTGGGCAGCCGGCTATTCGGCGGCAGGCTGGCTGGGCGCGGCCGGATCATTGTCCCGGGCCGGGCGCCTGAAGCCGCGTGCCGCCGCCACACCGCCCAGTGCCAGTCCGCCAAGACCAGCGGCGAGGCCGGCCCAGCTCCGGGCTTCCACTCCGCTGTCCGTCACCACAGAGGCCTGTTCGGTATGGGACGCATCAGCCGCGCTGCCTCCGTGCCCTGCCGCGGCGGCTTCCGTGATGGTGATGAACGGTGCCGGTGCCTTCAGCGAATGCGGGTCCTGGCCGTCTTTGGCGATCTCGGACCAGTCCGTCTGCCCGGTTTCACATGTCTGCAGGGTAGGGAAGTAGAGGGTAGTCCCGGCAGCGTCGGGCAGCTTCAGGGACAACACCAGCGCGTCCCTGAGCTCGTCGGGAAGGGGAGCCTTGGCCGTATACACGATCTGGCTTGTGCGCTTGGTAATGGAGGTGCCGTCGGCCAGCTTCCGCGGTTCGGCAAGCTGCTCGGTGACTTTCTCCACCGTCCAGTTGGGGTTCACCGTGGGTTGGGCGTCGTTGAGCTCAGCCGGCAGCGTGATTGCCACCTTGGTGGTTCCCGATTCGTCGCAGCCGTGAGGGACGCCGAAGGTGAGGAGGGCGTACGAGTTGGCAGTGGTCTTGTCGGGTGTTACGCCCACGTGCGCGGAGGCGCCGGCCGCTGCGGTGAGCAGAAGTGCTGCGGTGCCGCCTGTGGCTGCAGCGGCGGTGAGGGTACGGCGAAGGAAGGGGGTGGTCATGGAATTGCCTTTCGGTCGCATGCGCCGGTATCAGGACATGCGGAATTACGGTAAAACCCGTCACGCCGTTGCGGTGCGGGCTCGGTCAGGAGAGGGCGACGGCGAAAGGCGGGCCGCGCCGGCTGTCTTGCCTGAGATTCCGCCAGCGGGGTGCGGATGGAACCGCCCCCGGACGGGGCACCGCCGGTGGGGGACCGGCGTCGGGAATTACCGCTTGGGGGAGCTGGATCAGGGGGCCGAGCCAGGCCGCCAGGGCCCAGAGGGCGGTTTCGCCCTTGGCGAGCAGCAGAGCGCAGCCGGCGGTGGCAACGGCGTGGGCCAGCAGCATCGCCAGTCCGGCCGCTGAATCCAGCTGATGGGGATGGCCGTTCATACCCTCGAGGGCAGGTGGGGCGAGACCCGGAGAGTGGCTGCCGTGCAGGCCGGACACTGTGCTGCCGTCCGCCACCGCCGGCCCGCTGAAGGCAGTGAAAACTTCATGCAGTATGACCTGTCCCATTCCCAGGACAGTGATCATGGCCGGAAGGTTCAGGCGGAGCCGTGTTGCGCTGGTTGCGGCCAGCCCGGTCAGGGCAAGCACGGCCAGCAGGATGCCAAGGCCCGGGAGCTGACCGCCGGCTGCCACGTGGGCACCGGCCGCCAGTGTCAGGATTCCAGTGGAAAGGGCGGCTGCGCGAAGGAAATGAAAGGGAGCACGGGCACGGTGGGTGCGCACAGATCCTCCCTTGATTGCTGCTTGTTTTCTGGTGCCACCGGGCTGGGCGACCTTCAGATTCTACCGGTGGTTCGGCGCCCCTGCGCGTCCGGACGGGTCATCAGGCAGAGGGACGGCCCGCGAGCAGTTCTGCCAGTACGGCCTCGGCCGAGTCGTGCCGGATCAGTGCCGCGGACTGTCCGGCCCAGAGCGACATGAGTTCGGTGTTGCCCTGGGCGGCTGCCTCCGGGCGGAACCTGCCGGTCAGCCAGTTCTGGGCCGGGAATGGTGCGATGCGCGCCGGGTCAAGGTCAGTGATGATGCGGTTGGGGATGCCGCGGGCCAGCCGGCCGCTGAGGACGCGCGTGAGCACAGTTTCCCGGGCGGCGGGGCTGTGCAGGATTTCACGGTATGCGGGAACGGCGGCCGATTCCCTGGTGGCCAGGAAGGCTGAACCCACCTGGACAGCGTCCGCGCCAAGGGCCATTGCGGCCGCGTATCCGCGCCTGTCGGCGATGCCGCCGGCAGCGATGACGGGGATTCGGACGGCGTCCGCCACCTGCGGGACCAGCGCGAAGGTCCCCACCAGGGAGTCCTCCGCCGGCTTCAGGAACGAGACCCGGTGGCCGCCGGATTCCATCCCGCTAGCCACCACTGCGTCCACACCGCCGGATTCCAGGGCCACCGCTTCGGCCACAGTGGTGGCGGTGCCCACCACAACGATTCCGCGCCGGTGGGCTGCCTCGATGATCTCGGGGGCGGGGACACCAAAGACAAAACTCACGACGGCGGGTTCCGCTTCCAGCGTGGCCTCCACCTGCTCGCCGTAGTCAGGAAGGTACCGGTCAGGCATTTCCGGCAGCGGGAGGTTAAGTTCGTCGAAGTAGGGGCGGAGGATGCTGACGTACCGGTCAAAGGCAGCGGCGGTGAGTGGTGTGTCCTCCGTGCCGTCCGGTACCCAGAGGTTCAGAGCGAACGGCTTGGCCGTGGCCTCCTTGAGCTGCGCCGCAGTTTTGTGGATGGCTTGGGCGTCGTATCCGTAGAGGCCATATGACCCAAGCCCGCCGCCCTCGCTGACGGCAGCGGTGAGCTGCACGGAGGAGACGCCGCCGAACGGGCCCAGCACCACTGGAACCTCTGTTCGGAACAGTTCCGTGGCCCGGTTGGGGCGGGAGGAGAGGTTCTGTCCTGGCGTCATGGTGTCACTCCGGATCCTTGGGCTGGATATCCGTTCCAGTCTTGCAGGGCTGAGGCCCCCACCCAACTCAGTCCCGCTTAATGGAGGAAGTGACCAGCCGTGGCGGGAGCCTTTGTGCAGCCCTCGAACGAACTCCAACAGGCTTATAGGCGGGGCCGGGGAGCGGCGCTAGACTGCTGGCGTAAGCCGCCACCTACCTCAGGGAGAACATGATGAACTACTCAGGGATGGGCAACGAGAAAGCCACGCCGGCCAGCGAGCTCAACAGGACCCATGTAGGGCACACCATCAGTTTTGAGCCCGACGAATTTACGCTGGTATTCGGAAAAATCGCGGCAATAGCCCGTAAGGAGGGCAGCGTCACCATTGCACTGCAGGGCGTGGACGGCAGCGGAGGCCTGCAGTCCAGCTACAGCCTCTCCGGCAGCCAGCTGGTCTACCTCCAGCCCGACATGCTGACCAACACCGAGTCAACCATCAAGGACATCTTCGGCAAAGTCCAGGAGAACCTCCGTGGCGGCCTGAAGGGTGACGACAAGACAGACAAGCTCTGACCACAGCAATCTTGAGCAAATCCACTGCCATCCATGGGCTAAGGCTGAGCTTGGATGGCTACCGTGAGTGCACCAGCGAGACGAAAGGTGCACTCATATGACAATCATTGAATACTTTTCAGGCCTAGGCATCATGCTCGGAAGCCTGGCTGGGATCTTGGGACTGCTGGCGGGAGTGGTCCGCTACCGGTCTGGCCATCAGGGCTCCTGAGCCCGCTGCAGTTTTGTCTGGGGTTATCTGAAGGAGGCTGAATAGCGATGGCTGAAGACGAGTTCAGGACGCGGCTGGATCGAGTGGAAGAGCTGTACCGCCATCTGGTCGCCTTGCGGGAGGACGCCAAGAGCCGCCACGGGGCCGGCAGCGAGGAGCTTGTCCTGGCTGAACTGCGGCTGGATAACGCCTGGCATGAACTGTACGAATTTATGGACCTTCCCCTTTCACGTGATGTTGGAGCCGCACCGAAGCCGGAGTAGTGGCCCGGACCGTTCTGAATTGCAGGGCCCGGTCATACCTGAAGGACAAAAGCACCCGCCCCACGTCCACGGGCCGTAAGGTTTGATGGACAATGCCTGGCGGGAAATGTGAATCGACACTGTGTTCCCATCAACGGTGCCCCTTTCCATACGGCCGCCGGCGTTCACGGATCGGACCGGCGGCTGTTCTTGGCGGTCTGACACATCACATAGGGGGAACAATGACAGTATTGCTGATCGGCGGGGCCGTACTTGCCGCCCTGCTCATCGCAGGATTCATCTTTTACACTTCGAGCATCCGGTTCGCCAAGCCGAATGAGGCCATGCTCATCACCGGCAAGAGTGACCCGAACACCACCGATGAAACGTCCGATGACCAGTCCCGCGTCATCATCAACAACCGGGCATTCGTTAACCCGATCACAGAACGCGTCAGCCATATCTCGCTGTCCTCGCGCCAGGTCGAAGTCACCATTGAAGCCATCTCCAACAACGGCATCCAGCTCAAACTGGCCGGCGTTGCACAGGTGAAGGTGGGCGGTGACAAGATCTCCGTCCGCAAGGCAGCCCAGCGATTCCTTGACCAGCAGGACGCGATCGATCACTACACGCAGGAAACCCTCTCGGGTTCACTGCGTTCCATCGTGGGCACCCTGAGCGTAGATGCGATCATCAAGGACCGCGCCCAGTTCGCAGCTTCAGTGAAGGAAGAAGCCGAGCACTCCATGACCAACCAGGGTCTGGTCATCGACACGTTCCAGATCAAGTCTGTTGACGATGCAGGCGGCTACCTGAAGAACCTGGGCCGTCCTGAGGCTGCCCTGGTTGCACGGAACGCAAGCATTGCCGAAGCCAACTCCCAGCGTGAAGCTGCGGAAGCGAAAGCCCTCGCGGATCAGAAAACGGCTGAAGCTGAGCAGAAGCTGGCCCTTCGCCGCGCCGAACTGAAGCAGGAAACGGATGCCCGCCAGGCCGAAGCTGACGCCGCCGGTCCGCTTGCCCATGCCGACCAGCAGCAGGCGATCATCCTCAAGAACCAGCAGGTAGTGGCACGCCAGGCGGAACTTCGTGAAAAGGAACTCGACATCGAGGTCCGCAAACCCGCAGACGCTGCCAAGTACAAGGTCGAAACTGAGGCGGCCGCTGACCTTTCCCGCCGTACCCGCATCTCGGAAGCCACCAAGGTTGAAGCTGCTGCGGAACTGGAAACCCGTAAGCTCAAGGCTGCCGGCAACGAGGTGGAAGCTCAGGCCCTGGCTGCAGCCAACACTGCCAAGGGCAACGCCGAGACGGAGATCAACAAGATCCGCGGCCTTGCCGAGGCTGAGGTCACCAAATCCAAGGGCATAGCGGAAGCTGACGTCATTGGGCTTCGTGGCAGGGCCGAAGCTGAAGCCATCGAGGCTCAGGCCAAGGCCTACAGCGAGTTCAATGAGGCGGCCATCCTGAACAAGCTCCTGGAGGTGCTGCCGTCCATCGCCAAGGAAATCGCCGCCCCGATGAGCGCCATCAGCAACATGACGGTCATCTCCAACGATGGCGCAGGGCAGATGAGCAAGAACGTTGCCTCCGGCGTCCAGCAAACCGCCCAGATGCTCAAGGACACCACCGGATTCGATGTGATCGAGATGCTCAAGGGCTTCGGCGCTTCAACCCCGGCAAACACTCCTGTCCCCGGAAACGGTGCCATCAAGGAACCGGCCCGGACCGGTGTGGTCAATGCTGCGTTGAAGGACGAATCCGCGGAGTAGTTCTCAAAACTGACGGACCCCCGGTCTGGCTTCTGTCCGGGGACAAGGCAAGGCCCCCAAGCGCACACATGCGTTTGGGGGCCTTGATTTTTCTGGCCGTCGTTAGGCTGCAGTCAGGCCTTTGATCGCTTGGGCGAGTTTGTCTGCCGCCTGGTCCACCTCCTCTTGGCTGGCTCCCTTGTTCCCGTTGACGGCGGTGGCCGCGTCTCGGGCGGCGGCGAAGGCCGCCCAGGAGTCGGCCGTCCAGCCGCCTTCTGTCAGCGCCTTCGCGTCAACCAGGTAGACAGCCAGTCCCGACTTGTCGATCGTCTCGACGATGAACTGAAGCTCGGCTACGTTGCAGAAACCGTTGCCGCCGTTGATGCGCAAGGCCCCATAGTGAACGGGCTCGGTCAGGGTGATGGTGTTCCAGCCGCGGACCGGGGTCCCCGTGCTCGCGAACTGGGTCCAGGTGGCGCCGCCGTCGTTGGAACCCTGGATGCCCATGCCGGTTGCCCGCAACACCGCGTTGTCCCTTGGGAAGTACTTCACGCCGACCACCTTGAACGCGGAGCCGTCGGCCGGGAGCACGGTGTTGGTGCAGGACTTCGTGGTCGTGTCGGTGTACGTCCCGGTGTTCCCGTCGAACATGCGCCAGCCGTTCGCTGCCGCGCTCGTCGCGCCGTCAGCGGTCGCGGTGCTCGCCGCAACCCAGGACTGTTCGAACGTCGCGGGAGCCACGGCTGCCGAAGGGTCCAGGAGGTCCCAGGCGTCCAGGAGACGGCGTGCAAGTGCCTGCTCGTCGGCGCCCTGCTTGGCGAGTGCCTCGCGGACCGCCGCGACCTCGCGGGGGAAGAGGAGCTTCGAACCGCGAGTGTAGGTGCTGAGGTCAACGGCATCGGCGCGCTGAAGGAGCGGACCGATGTCGTACTTGGCCGCACCGAAGAGCCGGAGCTCCGCGACGTAGATGGGCGCCTTGTTCGCGACCCGCAGGTAGCGGTAGCTGCCGGCGTCGGTCGCGTCGAGGTTCTGCCACGAGAGCGTCTTGTAAGACGCGTCGGCGATGGTTGTCCAGGTGTTGAGGTCGTTCGAGCCCTGGAGCACCTGGTCGTTCATGCGGCGGACGCCTTCGGAGTCCTGGCGTGCAAGGTAGTCGAAGCGATCCACGCTGACCTGCATGCCTGCGCCAAAGTCCCAGATGAGGTAGTACTGGCCGTCGATGGCGGGCACGTCGCTGAACGTAGCGGGTTTGCTGTCGAGCATGTTCGCCGAGTGCGTGGCCTTGGACGAATCTGCCGAACCGTCCGCCTTGACCACTTGGGCGTCGGTGAGATCAATCAGGTTTCGCTCGTCCGAGCCGTACAGGGCGGTGCCGTCAGTCGAACCGTGAATCGTTGCGGCTGCTTGTCCGTTCTGAGTCGTGTTATCTATCACGACGTCGAGGCGGCCGCCGCCCGTCAGGTCGCCGAGCTTGCCGGTGGCAGTCCACGACAGCGAGTCCGCGCTCGCGGCCGTGAGCTTTTGGCCGCCGACGCTCACCGCCACATTGCTGACCGGCTTCGCGCTGGTGAACGTCACGTTGATGTCGCCACCCGCTGTCACCCTGCCTGCCACGGCACCCGGTGAAGCCACGGAGACGTCGGTGATGTCCCCGGGGACTTCCGAGCGGTCGCCGAAGACGTGGAACTCGCCGACGGACCAGATGCCCGGGTACGCCGGGTCGATCGGAGGGGCCGGCTCGTCGATTTGGAGCTTCAGGTAGCGGAACTCCTTGCCGCGGTGCTCGGCTTTGACGGCGATGGTCTCCATGTCGTTGGTGTCACCGGTCGGACGCTCGGTGAGGAGGGTCCAGGTGATGCCGTCGTTCGAGCCGTAAACGTTGGTGCCCTGCGAGCGCATCGGGAAGGAGAAGCGGGCCTGGAGGCCGAACTTCTCGGCTTTGACACGGTACTTGGTCCCGAAGTCGAAGGTGAAGAACCCAACGCGCAGGTCGCCGGAGTGGCTGTGATTGTTCCCATCGGCAAGTGCCCGTGCCGCGTCCGCGCTGATGCCGCCGGGAGTGACCGCGCCGGGATAGTCGATCGATCCGTCCGACAGGCGGGAGTTGAGCAGTTCGAGCGCCTCGATCGCGTCGAGCAGCCCCTGGAACGCGGTCCGGAACTCCGAGTCGGAGCCGTTCTCGGACGCGTACCTCGTGGCGGCCAACGCAGCCTGGTACGGCTCCTTTGAAGCCGTGGTGTAGACCGCGCCCTCGTCGGTGCCGTCGGCGACGGCGGCGTCGATCATCTTGGGCCGGTTCTTGGCCACGACGAGTTCGAAGGTCCGTGCGGTGACGGCAGCGCCGTCGTCGGCCACGATCTGGACTTTGTGTACACCCGGGTCACGGTCGGTTGGCTTCCAAGTGACGGTCCCGGTGGCGGCATCGAGCGTTGCCCCTGCCGGAAGGCCGCCGGCAGCGTATGCAGGGGCCCCGCCGGCATCGGTAGCGCTGAACTGGAAGGTGGAGGTCGCATCCGGCCACAGATAGTACCGGTCGCGGGCCTGCTCGAAGGCGGGCGGGGTGAGCTGGGCCTGGGCGTTGAACATGAGGGTGTCCATGTCCACCTTGGTGCCGCCGCCGGTCACCCGGTAGAACTGGGTGTGCGGGCCGCCCGCGGGATAGGTGATGTACCGCCATTGGCCTTTGGTGTCAGGCAGTTCGATCCTCGCCATGATGCCCGGCTCGGGTTCGATCCCGTTGCGGGGGTCGCGCCGCTCCTTGTCGAGCACCTCGATGACGGCGGGGCCGTCGGTGCGCACGAGGACGCCCATCTTGCTGTTGCCGGGGTACATCACGCGGCTGACAACGCTCATGGTTCCGTCCGCGTCCGCGGTGGCGCGGGCAAAGGTGCGGTCACTTTCGGTGATGATCTCGGTGCCCTCATCGAGCGGGATGCCGTAGTGGCCGAAGGTGAGTGTGGTGTCCTCCACCGGGGTCGGCTTGGTTCCCGCGATTTCCGGCGGGAAGGCCACCCAGTACTCGATGCTCTTGTCACCTGCGCTCCAGAAGTTGTTGACACCGGTGCCGTAGTTGTACAGGGGGCCGTCCATGCGCTCGTTAAGCAGGGCGACGTTCGGGGCCTCGGCCTCCACGTCGACGCCCTCGACGTACTTGTACTGGTAGTACAACTCGTTGAGGGCGTTGAACATCCGGCCGCGGTAAGCCGCGGAGATGGTGCCGCCGGTGCCCCTGTCGTCGATGTATTTCGTGGGCTGGCCCATCATGTAGCCGTCGAAGGCGTCAGCGCCCGCCAGGAGGCGATTGTCGAGGAACTTGTACGCGGTGACGGCGTCGTCGGCGGTGGAGACGGTACCGTCCTCCGGGTCAACTTTGGTGCCCTGGACGTGCAGGAAGCGCGCCATAGCGGCGAAGTTGTCGATGTTGCACTCGGCGTGGGCCTGGTCGCGGCCCATCTCGCGGAGCTGCACGAAGTCCTCGCCGTAGGGGTTGGCGGGGTCGTCCGCGTCGATGAGCGGGATCTGCTGAGCGAGTCCGCCGCTGGTGTAGTTCGTGAACTCCGAGTTCACGGTAAACCATTCGACGCCCTTGGCGTAGGCGGCGGCGTCGTCAGCGTAGATCGCGGTGGCGATGCGGCCGTAGAGCCCGAAGTTGTGCTGGTTCATCCATCGCTCGGGCGAGTAAAGGAAGGTGTTCACGAGCGGGTTGGCGAAGTTGCCGAGCAGACGCTCGTCATCCTGCGCGCTCCACACGACGTTGTAGCCGTCCTGGGTGCCGGGGGTGTCGTCGGCGACCGGTTCGGTGGCGCGGATGATCTCCGCGGCCATGAGGAACTGCGAGAGCGGCTTGCCGGTGTGGATGTGCGAGTCGGCGAAGTACTTGAAGCCGTCGGGGTTCATGCTCGCCCAGGTCCGGAGGGCCTGGATCGCGTTCTTGCGGTGGACCTCGTTGCCGGTCATGACCCACATAAGGGATTGGGTGAGTGCGCCGAAGGAGTCGTTGGTCTCCCTGCCGCGCAATCCGCCGTGGTTAAAGTTCGGGTCGAGCGCGACGTCGGGTTGGGCGGCGGACTTCGAGTTCGACGCCCGGTAGGTCTTGGACGCTGCACCGGTGGCCGTCATCGCCTTAAAGTAGGAGGCCCAGGGCTCCTGCCCGGAGCGGACCATCGCCTGCGCGTTGCGCAGGTCCTCGGCCGACAGTCCCACGCCTGGGTGGACGAATCCGGCGTCGCTGACCGTCTCGTTGATCGTGACCACGTGGTTGGTGAGCAGGGCATCGTACTCGGCGGCCCTCGCTGGGGCCGCCATCACGAACATGCCTGCCACGATCGCCAGTACGGCGGTCAAGGCAGGCAACTGTGATCGTCTGCGTTTGCGGGCTTGCATCATTGCATTTTCCTTCCCGGAACTTGGCGCGGTGGTGACCTTAGGGGAAGTCGCATCTCACGCCGGAAACATCGGGATAACGTTATCCTGATGTTGAAGGTAGCGGTCTATGCGTCGAGAATCAAGGTTTCGGGTGATATCCCTCAAACGTGCACCGGGATAAACTGCGGTACCGGCGCCCAAAGCTCTCCCATCATCGCCTTGAAACTCTTCGGGTGGAATTTCTCCAGTCAGCGAGGCTACTGGGAGGACACGACAGAGCACATGTGCCAGCCCTGTCAGTAGGCCGGTGTCCGTTCCGAGCCCGCCAAGGCCGTAGGCCACGTTACGGCCTGACCCTCGACCGTGTTGAGCAGGGGCGTGGACGCGGTGTTGGCCACTGTCAGCGTCACGGGAGTGTCCATGATGGGCAGGGGCACGGCCATGATGCCCTGGCGGCCGGAGATTTCCAACACCCCGGCATCAATGATGGCCCGCAGTTCGCAGCCCTCGTCAACCGGCAGGAAAGCGTCCGTGAAGTCCGCGTTGCCGGGTACCGTGACTTCGATGCCGTCGCCATCATGCCGGACGGTGGCCAGTGGCCCGTCCACGGTGGCGAGCCTGATGACTGTCCCGGCGGTGACGGTGCACCGAAGGTCGGCACCGCCGTCGAGCACTGTCTCGAAAACCCCGGCGCTGACCGGATTCAGGGATCCCGGCCGGGAGTACGTCGCGAGGTCGGCGTGCGGGGTCGCCACCAGGGTGTCGCCGTCGAGGGTCAGCGTGTGGGGGATGCTCAGGGCGCTGGCCCATTGTGCCTTAGGGCTGATCACGCCGCGGACCCAGAAGATCAGCGATGGTGCGCCGTCTTTGTCTCTGAAGAAGGAGGGGGCGTAATAGCTTTTGCCGTAGCTGAGCTGGCCCCAGGATCGGGCGGTGAACTTACCGCCGGCGTAGGTTCCGACGCCGTAGGCGACGTAGTGCAGCACGTCGTCTTCCCAGATGGAGGTGACCAGGACGTGGGAGCCGTCGATTTCGAACAACTGCGGGCACTCCCACATGGTGCCGGTCCAGACGGGGTCTGATTCGATTCCGCTCCGCTGGGCGGCAATGCCGTCCAGGGTCCACTCGGAAAGGTCGGGTGAGCTGTAGGACACCGCGGCGGCGGTGCCGCCCTCCAGTCCGGCGCCCACAAACATGCGCCACTGTTCGCCATCGCGGAAGACGAATGGGTCCCGGTAGGCCACCACGCCCAGGTCCGGTGCGGTCATCAGTTTTTGACCTTTTGTCCAGGAGTTCCAGGAGGCGTCGTCCGGGGTGGCTGCCCTGACGGTGCCGATGCCGATGTCAGGCTCGGTGACAGAGGTGTAGTACATGGTGGCGGCACCGTCGGCGGCGGTGACGATGGAACCGGACCAGACGCCGTCGTCCCCGTCGCCGGGGGCGACCGCGATGCCCTGCTCGGTCCAGGCGATCATGTCCGGGGAGGTCGCATGGCCCCAGTGGCAGTTAGAGGCCCACGTAGTGCTGCCCGGGACGTACTGGTAGAAGAGGTGGTACTGGCCGTCCTTCCAGGTCACACCGAGGGGATCGTTGATCCATCCTTCGCCGGCGGTGAAGTGGAAGGCGGGCCGTAGTTCTTGCGCGTTCATGTTGGTCCTTTTGTGCTGGCTTGGGCTTTGTGGCTCGGGTGGGTTAACTGACGGGGACGCTGTTGGCGGCCAGGAACCGCTGACGGACCTCCCGGGCCTGCTCGGCGTTGGCCTTCTCCCACTGGTCGATCTCGGCCCTGCGTTCGTTCCGGACCGCATCCCGCGTCTCGGTGAACTGCCGCATCCGTTCGGCGGAGGCGTCGCGGGCGGCCTGTTGGGCAGGCGTCAGCTCCGGCAGCGGGCGCTCCTCCACCTGGTCGCGGGGGCGAAGCGGCAGGCGGTCTTCCACGGCGTCGATGTCCAGGATGGGGGAGGGGAGCGTCTGGTACCAGTAGGCGGTGGAGGACCAGTCGTCGGAGAGGTGGTTGGCGTGGCCGTGCTCGAAGGTGACCTTGATGCGCTTCTGGAATCGGATGGGATCGGTCATGTGGAAGCGGTAGCTGTGGTGGAAGCCGGGCACGTTCTCCTCATGGACCATGGTGCCGTTCATGAGGAAGGCGTTGTGCTGCATGCCCCAGGCGTGCCCGAAGTAGTCCTCCATGCCGGTGCCGTGCAGGCTGGGCGGCCAGGTGTCGTCGTCGATGAAGATCATGTCATCGCCCTCGCCCCACCAGGAGCCCTGGAAGTGCCGGACGGCGAGGTTGCAGCCCACGTAGTGGCCCTGCCCCTCGGTCTCGAGCACCACGTAGTTGTCCTGGCCCGAGAGGTTGGGGATGGCCACCTCGATGCTGTTGGTCTGCAGGTCAGGGCCCCAGCCGGCATTGGGCTTCTGCCGGCGCCAGTGCGCGTGGAAGTACGCGGTGTCTTCCGGGAGGGGCTCGGTGTAGAGCTCGTAGTCGATGTAGAAGTACTGCAGGTAGGGAATGTCGTTCTGGTTTTCGACCGTGATCCGGGCCCGGGAGTTGAAAGGCATTTCGAAGTAGCTGTTGAATGCCGCGCTGCCGCCGAAGGTGTTCAGTTCCGGTTCCTTGGCGGAGACGGAGAGCGGCAGGGAGTCGTATGAGCCGGAGAGGGAGTTCATCAGGCCGAAGAAGTCGCCCAGTGGTGCGATGACGCTGGGGATTTCCTGATCATCCCAGTACATTTTGAGGACGATTTTGCGGTAGTAGTCCGGGTCCACGACCTCCCAGCTGACGCCCAACGCGTTGTGGATCTCGAGCATCGGCACGCCCACCAGTTCGGGAGAGATCTGCCCCGGGCCCGGCTGGATGCGGCAGGACTGGGTCATCCAGATGTGGGTGATGGCGCCGGGCCCTTCGAGGTCCGCCAGGACCCGTTCCTCGCCCGGCATGATGATCCAGTTGTCCCGGTTGCGGCCGGTCTGGTCCCAGCTGGAGGCGCGGGCGGTGCGGGCGGCGGAGAGCTTGGTCAGGCTTGAGAGCAGGCCGGAGCGCGGCGATGAAGACATGAGTGGTTGTACCTTTCGGGAAAGTTGGAGGTTTAGCCTTTGACGGCTGACTGGGTGAGGCTGGCGATGATCCAGCGCTGTGCCACAAGGAAGACGATCAGTGCCGGTGCGATGGCGATGGTGGTTGCTGCCATCACCTGGGCCACGTTGCCTGCGCCGTAGGGGCCGAGCATCAGGACCAGGCCCAGCGGAAGGGTGGCGGTGTCCGTGCTGTTGAGGAAGATGGACGGGGCGAAGTAGGCGTTCCAGCTGCCCAGGAACGTGATGACGCCGAGTGTGCTTACCGCGTTTTTGGCCAGTGGCAGCGCGATCAGCCGGTATGTCTGCCAAGCCGTGGCCCCGTCCATCCTCGCCGCGTCGATGATCTCCTGCGGCAGGCCCAGGAAGAACTGCCGCAGCAGGAACACTCCCAGGGCTCCAGTGATGCCGGGCAGGATCAGGCTGAGCGGGTTGTCCAGCAGGCCGAAGGTCCGCATCAGGAGGAACAACGGGATGATGGTCACCTGTGCCGGCACCATCAGCGAGGACAGCAGGCCCACGAAGATCGAGTTGCGGCCCGGGAAGTTCAACTTGGCGAAGGCGTACCCGGCCATGGGGGCGGTGATGATCATGCCGATGCTGACGGCGATCGCAATCACCGCGCTGTTGAACATGTTCCTCAGGATGGGGACCGGTCCGCTGACCGCGTCCGCGTAATTGGACCAGTCCCACTCGATGGGCAGCCACTGCGGCGGAAGGTCGTACGCCTGGCTGGCGTCCCGGAGCGAGGTGGTGAACATCCACAGGAACGGTGCGATCATCCCGATGGCGCCCAGGACCAGCAGCGCCACCGATACAGTCTTGCCGACGCCGGGGCGGGGCCGCCGCCGTCGTACATCTTTCCCGGAACCTTGGGTTCCGGCACCTGAACGGGACGACAGGATAGTGGCGTTACTCATTGGTCACCCACGACTTCCTAAGGCGGAACTGCACCATGGTCACCAGCATGATGATGACGAACAGCGTGACCGCGATGGCTGAGGCGTAGCCCATGTCGAACTTGTTGAACGCGACTTCGGCGATGTACATCACCACGCTGCGGCTGGCATCGCCCGGGCCGCCCCTGGTGAGCACGATGATCGATTCGTAGATCTGGAACGCGCCGATGATGGTGATGGTGATGTTAAAGAACGTCGCCTGGCTGATCATCGGCAGCACGATACGGCGGAAGACCTGCCACTCGTTCGCGCCGTCCATCCGGGCGGCCTCCACCATGTCCTTGGGGACTTCCTGCAGCGCCGCGACGAAGATCAGCATGGCGAATCCCACGTTCCGCCAGGTGTCCACGATGACCACCGACACCTTGGAGAACTCCGAACTGTTGAGCCAGTCGATCCGTTCCCCGCCCATGGCAGTGAGGTAGTAGTTCAGGATGCCCGTGTCCTTCTGGAACAGCGCCTGCCAGATGATGGACACGTACACCAGCGCCACGAGGTACGGGAAGAAGTACGCGGAGCGGAACACGTAGGTCAGGGCCCGGGGGAGCCGCTGGTTGATCAGCACCGCGAACAGGAGCGCGAACCCGTTGATCAGGACGACGGCGGCGCCCACGTAGAGGACAGTGTTGCCGTACGTCGTGGCCAGGCGCTCGTCCCGGAACATCCGTGCGTAGTTGTCCAACCCGATGAAATTTGGCGCGGTGAGGATGTTGTACTTCGTCAGGCTCAGGTAGAGGGCTGCGACCAGCGGGCCGAGGATAAAAACCAGGAAGCCGATGACCGTGGGGGCCGTGAACAGGTAGCCGGTGAGAGCTTCCCGACGCCGGGCGGTGCTTTGGTGCCCGGGGCGCCCCCCGCGCCCTGAAGGGGGCGCGGGCGGCAACGCGGTTTTGGGGGCAGTCAAGGTCACTGCTGCAACGCCTCCTCAACATCCTTCTGGGCCTTCTCCAGGGAGGAGCCGATGTCCTGGCCGGACATGATCTCGTCCATGGCCCGCATGAACGCCGGATCCAGCACGTTGTAGACGCCCGGGGCCGCTACCGGCTTGGCGTAGGACAGCGAGTTGTAGAACTCTTCGGCGTGCTCGGGCGAGGCCAGGAACTCCGGCGACGAAGCGGCGGTCTTGGTTGACGGAACGGCGGCGCCGGCGTCGGCCCACTTCTTCTGGGTCTGCTGGTCGGTGAGCATCTTGATGAACTCCCAGGACAGCTCCTGGTTCTTGGAGGCCTTGGAGACGGCGAACGCGCCGGCGCCGAAGACGGTGGACTTGGTGGTTCCCTTCGGCCAGGGCAGGATGTCGTAGTCTTCGAATCCGGCCTTTTCGAAGCCGCCGGTGACGAAGTGCCCGGCGCCGGTCATGGCTGCCTTTCCGGCCGGGAACAGCTGGTACGGGTCAGATCCCTTCGGTTGCGGCGAAACCCCGTGCTTGGTGACCAGGTCCCGGACCCAGCCCACTGTTTCCTTGACCTTCCCGTCCCTGAGCTGCGCGGTTTTAAGGTCCTCGCTCATCATCGACGTGCCGTTGGAGTACAGCCACGGGGTGATACCGAAGGAGTAGTACGGCATCACGAACCCGTACACCTTGTCCGCGCCTTCGCCGGTGGTCAGCTTCTTGGAGATCTCCAGGAACTCGTCCCAGGTCCAGTCATCGCCGGGCCGCTCGATGCCGGCAGCCTCGAACATCTTGGTGTTATAGAAGATCACCATGGTGTTGAAGGTGTTGGGCATCAGGTAGGTGGAGCCGTCCTTGCTGAATCCTGCCAGCAGCTTCGGATCGATGTCCTCGCGCAGGGACTTGGCTTCGGGGTCGTTCTTGAGGAAGCCGTCCAGGGGGCTGAAGAGTTCATTGGCGAGGCCTAGTTCCACACCCTCGGTGGCGATGTTTATGACATCCGGGGCCTGCCCGGCCGCAGCCTGGGTGACGAGCTTGTTCACGTACTCGGTCCAAGTGGTGATGGGGGTGAAGTTGTTGTTCACCGTGACGTTCGGATACTTCTCCTTGAACCGTTCGGCCACGCCGTCATACACCGCCTTGTCCCCAGGGTCACCCCAGTTGGAGACGGAGATGGTGGCCGTGACGTCCTTGGCCGGGGCGGTGTAGGGACCGTCTGCCGCTGGTGCTGCCGTTTCGGTGGCACTCCCGCACGCGGTGAGGGCCAGCAGCGCGACGGCTGCCGCCGTGGCGATGGAGGTGCGGACTGTTTTTCTCATGTGATGCTCCTTTGCATGCGGCGCCGGGGAAGGGTGCTCGATGGGATGCGGTGGATTGGTTCGATCTGTTCGGTGTGTCTTGTGGGGTGCGGTTATTCGGTGGGGCGGTCATTCGGTGGTGCGGTCATTCGGTGGAGCGGCGGAACTCGATCTGGGACTCAAGCCGGAGGATTTTGGGAGGAGCGTCAGGGGTTTCGAGGCGCCGCAGGAGCAGGCTCACGGCGCTCTCACCCAGTTGGAAAGCGGGTTGGCGGACGGTGGTGATCTGGGGTTGGAACAGGTCCGAGTAGGTGAAGCCGTCGAACGTGGCGAAGGCCATGGTTCCCGGCACGCGCAACCCTTCGTGCTGCACAGCCCGCAGCGCACCTGCTGCCAGCAGCGTGCTGCAGGCGAGGACCGCCGTCGGACGTTCACCCCGTTCCGCAGCGCGGAGGGCCGCCTGGACGCGGTTAAAAGTGGCAGCCGCGGTGACTGTGCCTTCGCACAGCAGGCCGGCCGGGACCTCCAGCCCCTTTTCGAGCATGGCGGTGTGGAATCCGTCATGGCGCTCGCGGAGGGATGAGACCCGCAGATCGCCGGAAACCAGCAGGATGCGCTGGTGGCCGCGGTCCGTGAGGTGGTCCACCAGGGCTGCCATGGCGGACTGGTTGTTGACGCCCACCTGGTCGATGTGCCCTGCTCCGGCGTCCAGGTCCGCGAGGCGGTCCAGGAGGACCAGGGGCTTCTTCTCCTCGCGGATCCGCTCCAGCAGCACGGGGCTTGAACCCGCTGCCCGCGCGATGATCAGGCCATCCACACGGCGGTCCAGGAGGGCCTCCACGGCTGCGCGTTCCCGGGCGGGATCTTCCGCCGAGTTAGCCAGCAGCAGGGACAGGGAATGCTGTGCCGCGGCTTCCTCCACACCGTGCACCATGTCCGCAAAAGCCGGCTCCCCGGCGTCGGACACCACCAGGCCGATGGAATCGGTCCTGGCCCGGCGCATGGAGCGGGCCAGGACGTCCCGCCGGTAACCGGTGGCCTTCACAGCGCTCATGACGCGCTCTTTGGTCTCCGGTTCAACATGCCTGGTGTCGTTGAGGACGTGGGACACAGTGGACGTCGAAACGCCTGCAAGTGATGCGACATCGACGATGGTTGCCACTGCGACTCCTTCTAGCGAAACGATTGCGCGAACGTTTCGATAGTAGAGACAAACGTTTCGATGTGCAATGGGTCACAAGAGGAAAGTTCTATGGAACCTGCTACTTCGGGGCTCGCGAACAGCGCGAACGTACACTTGGGGCCCCAAAAAGCGGGGTCCCAACTGTTCGTTCGCGCCTGGGGGCGGGGCGGTTTAAATGCGAGGGCCGGTGGAGGAGCGGTATTCGATGGTGGGCGCCAGGCGGACAATCGAGTGTTCGCCCGACTTGTCCGCGATCCTCTTGGTCAGCAGCTCAGCCGCGGTGGCACCCACCTGGAAGGCCGGCTGCCGGACAGTGGTGAGCTGCGGTTCGAACAGGTCCGAAAAGGCAAAGCCGTCAAATGTGGCGAAGGCAATGTCCTGCGGCATCCTCAGGCCCAGCCGCTGGATATGCCGGAGCGACGCGGCGGCCAGCACGGTGCTGCACGCGATGACGGCGGTAGGCGGTTTGGCTGCGGACAGCGCTGCTGCGATCCCGGCGTCGGTCTCTTCAGGTTCGCCCGCGGTGACTGTCAGCAGGTCCGCCTCCGCTATGCCCGCCGTCGTCATAGCCTCCCGGAACGCCTCGTGCCGTTCGTGGAGGGTGGCAACCCTGGTGTCCCCGGCGATGAGCAGGATCCGCCGGTGGCCTTGGGATGCGAGGTGTTCCACCAGTTCCTTGATGGGAGCACGGTTTTCAACACCCACCTGGTCGTATGGGTCATCGGACAGCCGGTCCATCAGCACCAGCGGCGTGTCCTGGTTGGCGAACTCCCTGAGGGCTTCCGGGCCTGAGCCGGCTGCGCGCGCCAGGATGAGTCCGTCCACCCTGCGCTCGAGGAGCGCCTGGACGGCCCGGGCCTCCCGCTGCGGGTCCTCTGCCGAATTGGCGAGCAGCAAGGTGATGCCCTGGCTGGCCGCTGTTTCTTCCACCCCACGGATCATCTCCGCGAAGGCCGGCTCCCCGCCGTCGGACACTATCAGGCCGATGCTGTCTGTGCGGGAGCGGCGCATTGCACGGGCCAGGGCGTCCTGCCGGTAGGAGGTTTCCTCGATGGCTTTCAGGACGCGTTGCCGGGTCTCATCATTTACGTGGCGTGTCCCGTTGAGGACGTGGGAAACGGTGGAAATGGACACGCCCGCAAGCTTGGCCACTTTTACCATCGTCGTCATCGTCGCCGCCCCGGAGAATCGTTTACGCGAACGTTTCGCGCAGCCTCCGCCAGTTTACAGACGCGAGGGGCGCAGAAGGCGCAAGTCCCCGTTCAAAGGCTCGTTGGGTGCCGTTCGGTAGTGTTTGGGGCGTGATGTTCTGTGCTAAAGGGCGCGCTGACAGCCCCAGCTGCAGACGGGCGCGTCGTTTCGCTGCCTGCGGGCCCAGGCAGAGTTTCGCGGGACATGCCGATGACGATGAGCGGGCGCCTTTGAGGATAGTTGGTCTAGGTTCGCGGGTTAGTCCGCATACTTGCGCTGATCACGGCCACCCGGCAAAATCAAACACGCTCAGCGGCCCGCCGCGGGGGGCGCCGGCCGAGGTCGTTGCCGAGCGAGCTCGCTAAAGCCTCGAGGGCCTCGCGCAGCAGCGCCATCCGCTCGTCGCCGATGCGCTCCTCCCACTCGCGTTCTATGTCTGCGATCAGCCGGCGAGCGACACGGATCTGCTCGCGGCCGCGATCCGTGATCACTACAAGCGATGCACGCCGATCGTCGGGGTCGGGCTTGCGCTCGAAGTACCCCCGGGCCTCCAACGCGTCGACCAGGTAGCCCATGGACTGGTTGGTCATGTGGGCGCGTTCGGCCAATACGCCGATGCGTGTGCCGCCGCGCTCGATGTGCTGGAAGACAGGCGAATGCGACGGCGTCAGGTCGTCGAAGCCCTCGTGGGCCAGTCGTTCAAACAGCTCGTCCAGGAACCCGTGCCAGCCGGTTCTCAGCAACACGCCAATGTGGACGCGTCCTTGGCCGGGCTCCATCTTCTGCACCTCGCCCTCGTCATTGTTCATGAGTTCGCTCTTGACGACTGGGAGAGATAGACATACATTCTTTATACCAGAATCTCTGGTATTCAAACTGTCTGGCAAATAGCCTGTCGGCTGGGGCGGCAGCGGAAAGGAACGCACGATGGTCACCATCGACGCCAGGCCTGAACCCACGACCATCGATCCGTCGCGGAGCGCGCTGATCGTCGTCGACATGCAAAACGACTTTGGCTCCGAGGGCGGCATGTTCGACCGTGCCGGCGTCCCCATCGATGGCATTAAAGCTGCCGTGGCGCCGACAGCGCGGGCGATCGCTGCGGCCCGCCGGGCCGGTATCCCGGTCGTCTACCTGAAGATGCAGTTCGAACCGGATCTGTCGGACGCCGGCGGCATCGATGCGCCGAACCTCGTCCTCCACCGTCGCCTCGGGGTAGGCGACACGGTTCCGACGCCGGCCGGCGGCGAGGGCCGTATTTTGGTACGGGACACGTGGGGCACGGACATCGTTGCGGAGCTCGCGCCGCAGGAGGGCGACATCATCGTGCCCAAGCACCGCTTCAGCGGCTTCTTCGAGACCGACCTCGATAAGACGTTGAGGAGCCTCGGGGTAACGTCCTTGGTATTCACGGGGTGCACCACGACGGTCTGCGTCGAGTCGACGCTGCGCGACGCCTTCTTCCGCGACTACCACTGCCTGCTGCTCGAGGACTGCACGGCCGAGCCCATCGGGAGTAACCTGCCGGGCACCAACCGCGACGCGAGCATCCGGGTCATCGAGATCATGTTCGGCTCCGTCTCGGACTCATGGGCGTTTGAGACCGCCCTCCTGCAGCCGGTCTCGGCGTCCGCCTGACCGGACCAAGGGTTCCCGTACGTGCGGACCCGACACGGGAGCTCCTGACGCCCGCACATGACTCCCTCCTTGAGCCTCTTTCCCTCGGGGCGGTGTCCGAGACCGCGCAGGCCATAGAGCCAGACGCGAGCCGTGGGCAGCCGCCAATGAGAGCGATAACTCGGACATCTCGACCGAGACTCGTCGTGACGCCAATGGAACAGGTAGCCGCAGGTCGGCGTGCGCTGAGGCCATCCGGAACTGCCGCAGACAGTGACCTCGAGTTAGCTAGAAAAGATCCTGGCCGAGCTGCCGACCTTGGCTGACTCCAGGGGCGGTGTGGATTGGTCTGTCTTGGTTGACTCGACGGTGAACCGGCCCACCAGCACGGCACCTGACAAGGCGTACTCATCCCGGGCGATCCGACCCACCTGCGGGAACGAGGCATCGCGGCCGTGATCCCGCAACCAGCCGATCAGTTCGGCCACCTGAAACGGCGTCGTTCCGCTGGCGGGAGACTTCCCGTCTTTGACAACTGGGACTAAAGGGCAGAAACGTCGTTTTCCGTTTAACGGAACGTCAACACCTTCAAGCAGTGGCGAGCACTGATCATCCTCACAATCATTGCGATATGCGTTAGGAATGAGGGGCCCATGGCTCAAAGCGCACGATCCTCACAGCCGAATGGAGCAAGATAAGAGAGGCCTGTGGCGCATCGGCCTCCAGGATCTACCTCTGCGGCGGTGAGCTCTTTGCCGGCGTTCCATCGCCGGTAGAAGCTGGGGCAGGGGTTGGTACTGATGCATAGGAACCGCTCGGGCCAGACAGTCTCGACGTCCAGCTGCCAGTCCGAGGGAATCGCGAAACGCTCCACCCGCGAGAGCATGTCGGCAGTGACCCTGTCCTCGGCTGACCGGACCAGAAAATACCCTGTGGCCCCAAGAACCAGGATGACAGCCAGGACCAGCCCGGTTCTGAGCTTCACTGGATCCCCAATCCGCCTCTGTTCGACCAGCCTAGCCCTGGGGCTGCCCCTGGAGTCGTGAGGCTGCGAGCCGCCGAACGGACGGTCAGTCCAGTCTTCCAACCACTGAACTGACCGTCCGCTCACTGGTCTATTTAATGTTGGCTGTCGCCGTAAGGATCGCGTGTCCGTTCGCTACCCGATCAACGTGAAAGGTCCCCCCGGACTTCAGCGGGGTGTGCTTAGCGTCGAAGAACACATAGTCGATCTTCCTATTTTCAACCGTGAAGGCCCCATCGCGAGCCGCTTCTCCGGTCTTGAGCTGGTGCCCCTCCACAAACTTTCCCTGACTGTCGACACCGTACTGGTACATGTTCGACATCGGATCTGTCCCGGGTTGACTATTGAAGTCACCCCCGACGACGACGGCAAAGTTATCGTTAATCCATTTTTTGGTGATCTTCTTGATTTTCTTCGTCTGCTCGGTGCGCACTGGCTCTGAACCAAGCTCCAGGTGCGTCGCGCAGGCCATTACCTTCTTGCCGGCCTTCCGGAAGTCCACGCAGGCCATCCCGAAAGTCTTGCCCTTTTCCTCGTTCACTTTGGCGCCGTAGAAATCAATGTCCTTGGTGTCGCCCTTGCCGGTGTGAACAGCGACAAGGCCCTTCCAGGTCTTCTGCTCTGTGCCGTCCGCCGACTTCGTGCCCTTCTCCGACTCCGGGCAGGTATCCGCTTTTTCATTAGCGGGGGTCAGTGTCTGCCGGTGGAAAGAGAACGTCCATCCGGGGTTGTCCTTCTTGGCTTTTTCGTACCAGGCCTCGCAGACCTCTTCAGCGAGCAGTACATCATTGTCGCCAGCAAGCTTCAGGACATTGTTCCAGCGCTCCTGAATTTGATCGGTGTTGTGCTGGATGACCCGAAGCTTCGTCTCTGCGGCGGCTGCCGGAAGCGCCGTGACGGTTGCTCCGGCACAGAGCACCGCTGTCAGGCCGGCCGCCAAGAGAGCACGCAGGGCCTTAGGTTGATAATTCATCGTTGTCGATCCCTTTCGTTGAATGTGTCCGGGGACGACGAAATTCCCCCAATGAGAGGTGGTAGACACCTCTGACTGAAGATACATCTAACGAATGGAATTATCACGCAGTCGTCGGTGAATCCTGATTGTCCAGAGCCCCGAGTTGTCGGAGCTTCTGCGTTTACTGCTTCGACTGCTTCTGCCTGGGCCGCCGTTTCCGCCGGCGTCGCCGCGAGCCAAGGCCATTGAACGGTGGACGGGGCTGGCCCCGCCGGGGACCAGTCCAGTACCGCCCGCCGATCAGGATGCCGGCGAGAACGCCGTACGCCCACGCATGTGGAAGGGCCATTTGGTTGGTGGCTCCCCCGATGAACGCCAAAGCGAACCAGATGACAGGTATAACGAGGAGGAGTCCGTTTCTGATTTGCAGCGGTGGCGGGAAGCGGAACAGAGCCCAGCCCGCGAAGACAGCACCGACGAGAACAGCCACAGCAGTTACTGTCGGTGACAGCAAAACGAGTTGGGCTGTACCGATTGCGACCAGCACGAGGGAACAGCAGGGGAGTGAGACGGAAGTATGGAGTTTCGACATACGCGTCGAAGGCGAAGGCTGACCGCTTGTGGCAGCTCTGCGGCGGAGTAGCCATTCTCAGTCTCGGCGTCTATCTCACCACCGGGCCGATAAATGACGGTATCGCCGGTTTCGTGGGTGTGCTGTGCTGTGTCTTCGGCCTGGCATCGCTGGCAGGCCTGATTCTCGGAAAACACCGACCAAGTTGAACCCATATCATTTGGTGTAACTAGAGTGGCGAAATGACAGCGCAGATCGAAAATCTACTGGCCTCTTTGAACGAGGAATTGCGATTTGCCAAGGAGGAGCGCGCCACAGGCGCGTCTGATGTGTCACTTCAGTCCGTGGCGAGTTTGCTTCAGCGAGCCGACAAGTTTACAGCTTCGGGTCAGTGGGCAAACGACCAAGAACTTTTGAACGCTGCCGCACATCACATATCGGACTCATGGGGCTTTAGGTCAACGCTGGGTGTGGAGATTCTTGAATTTGTACGAGCGAGCAAGCCGTGAACTGCGAGTCAGAGTCGCTGAAAACCAGTCCGAATGCTTCGTGGCGCAAACGCCAGCCAACTCCGTCGCAGTTCGAGATGCCACACTTTTGCTGTCTTTGAGACGCTGCGGGCGCTGCAGGCCCCCAGGCTGCACACTCTGAAGACAGGCGTGGGCATGAACCGGTCACATGTGACCACGACTTTTGCCGTCGCAGCTTTCCCAACACCCGGCGCAGCGGCGGCAGCGCCGAGGGCTGCGCCGGTGCTGGTGGCGGACGCAAGCAGCTGGTGGTCCAGTTTTTTCAGGATGCCTGCCGGTGTGAGGTTGGGATTTTTGTCGCGCAGCCTCCGGACGTAGGCTGCTGCCGGCGAGGCGTGGGACTTTAGGACAGCGTCCAAGTTTTGACAAGCACTTGGTCGGGCGGCTCGGAGGCGTGCTAGCCGTAATCGGACGCGCCGTTCAGTTCATGATCTTCCACGTGTCTCTCGTCAAACAGCCCAAAGGCTCCCAGCGCGGGCTGGCCCCTGCAAGAAGTATGCCCCACTGATTGGTCGTAGCTACCAGCTATTTTGGTAAAACCCGGAAGGCTCAAGCGGCGTCCTGCGCCGGATCGTGAGAATTGCGTTACCGCTGCGTTACTGCCTGGCGAATTTCGGGACAAAGCAAAGCCCCCACTTCCCTTTGTTTATAAGGGAAGCAGGGGTTTTGCTACTTGGCGGTGACGGTGGGATTTGAACCCACGTTGGCTTTGACACCAAACAACATTTCGAGTGTTGCACCTTCGGCCGCTCGGACACGTCACCAACCCATATAGGCTACCGGAGCATGGCTCGCATCCCCAAAACGGCAGCCTGCCCCGCTGGTGCCTGGCAAGGTTCACAACCGCAAGTACGGGCCACAAGTGTCCGTTCGCGCTGCCTGGCTTTGTCCGTAAAGCCGGGCGGGACTAGATTCATAAGCAAGATGACTAATTCAGGCGAACCAGCGCAGGCAACAGCATATTGGACCACCGGCCCGGAGCATGGCGAACTCCGCACAGAGGAGCTGCCCGCCCCGGGGCCAGGTCAGGCGCTGGTCCGCACCCTCTACTCCGGGATCAGCAAGGGCACCGAGATTGTGGTGCACAAGTGTTCGGTCCCGCCGCGGGTTGCCGAGGAGATGCGCGCCCCGCACCAGGAGGGCTCCTTTCCGTCCCCCGTGAAGTTCGGCTACCTGTCGGTGGGCGTGGTGGAGCAGGGGCCCGGGGACTGGGTGGGCCAGAAGGTGTTCTGCCTGAACCCGCACCAGGACCGGTACGTTATCGCCACCGATGCCCTGACCAGGATCCCCGACGGCGTTCCCGCCCGCCGCGCTGTCCTCACCGGCACTGTGGAAACTGCCGTGAATGCCCTCTGGGAGGCCGGCCCCCGGCTGGGGGACCGGATCGCCGTCGTCGGCGCCGGCCTGGTGGGCGGCATGGTGGCCACCCTCCTTCGCACCTTTCCGCTGTCCCGCCTCCAGCTGGTGGACCTGGATCCTGAGCGGAAACACCTTTCTGACCGGCTCGGGGTGGAGTTCGCCCACCCGGATGACGCCCTGGCCGACTGCGACATCGTGTTCCACTGCTCGGCATCCCAGGAGGGCCTGGAACGCAGCATGCAGCTGGCCGGCGACGAAGGCGACATCATCGAGATGTCCTGGTACGCCAACCGCGAGGTCACCGTGCCCCTCGGCGAGGACTTCCACGCCCGCCGGCTGTCCATCCGCGCCAGCCAGGTGGGGGTAGTGTCCCGCGCCCGGCGCCACCGGCGGACTACCGCCGACCGGCTGGACCTCGCCGTCGGGCTGCTCCAAGACCCGGTGTTCGACGCATTTATTACCGGCACTTCACCTTTCGCGGAACTGCCGGACGTGGTGCAGAGCCTGACCGACGGCAAGCTGGAAGCCCTGTGCCACGTGATCGAATACCCTGGCGCCGGAGACCCCCAGCAGAACACAGACTCCGCACAAGCCACTGACCCCGAAGACAAGAGGTAGCCCATGTTCAGCCTGACCGTCCGTCGCCACTTTATGATTGCCCACAGCCTCCCGCGTGAAGCTTTCGGCCCGGCCCAGGCCCTGCACGGGGCAACTTTCGTGGCCGAGGTGGCCTTCCGCCGTCGGGCCCTGAACCAGGACGCGATCGTGCTGGACATCGGGGCGGCCGGCACCATCATCGAGGGGGTGCTGGCAGGGCTGAACTACCGCAACCTGGACGAGCATCCTCATTTCGACGGCAAACTCACCACCACCGAGGCGCTCGCGGAGTACATCGCCCAGTCCGTCGCTGCACAGCTTAAAGGCGACGACGACGGCCGCGAGCTGGCCGGGATTGACGTCACCCTGCGCGAAAACCCGGATGCCTGGGCAACCTACACCCTGGACATGGCCGGCTGACACCATGCTCAGCCTCCGTCTCCTGGTGCCCGCCAACATCCGTCACCACTCCGGCGGCAACGCCTACAACGCCCGGCTCGTTCAAGGGCTAAGGACGCTGGGTGCCCGGGTTGAGGTGCTGGCGGTGGAGGGCTCCTGGCCGGCCGCCAGTGCAAAGGAACGACGGCGGCTGGGGAGCCTTTTGGGTACCTGGGAGACTTCCGCGGAAACCACTTCTGGAACGGTCACCATGGTGGACGGACTCATCGCCTTGGGCGCACCGGACGAACTCGAGTATGCAGCCGCGGCCCGAAGGCCGGCATGGGTTCTGCTCCACATGCCGTCCGCAGGCCATCCGGAGAGCGAGGCACGCGGCCTGCGTGCAGCGGCCGGGGTGATCAGCACCAGCAGTTCCACCGCTGCCGCCATCAGGTCTCTGCACGGATTGGCGGAAAGCTACGTTGCATTGCCCGGAACGGAACCGGCGCCCGTTGCTAAAGGCTCGGACCCGCCGCACATCATTGTGGTGGCGGCGCTCTTGGCCAACAAGGACCAGCTGTTGACTGTGGAGGCCCTGGCGAGGCTTCAGGATCTGGCCTGGACGGCGTCGTTTGTGGGTTCCGACAGCGCCGACCCGGAGTACGCGGAGCTGGTCCGCGCCGCCATCGCTGCCCGCGGGCTCCAAGACCGGGTACGGATCACAGGCCAGCTGACGGGAGAGGCGCTGGAGGACGAATGGAACCGGGCTGACCTGAGCCTGCTGGTGTCCCGGGCCGAAGCCTTCGGGATGGTGGTCACAGAATCACTTGCCCGCGGCATACCCGTCATTGTTCGGGAGGGAACAGGCGCCATGGAGGCGCTGACGCTCGCCGCCCGCGCTGTAGGGCACACCAATGGCGCGGGCGCCGCACTGCCCGACGGCGCACTGCCCGGTGCCGCCGTCGGCCCGCCCAGCTCCCCGGACCTCCAGACGCTGGAACCCGGTACGCTGACGGCCACGAATCCGGAGCCTCTGGCCGCGGGCCTCCGGGAGTGGCTGGAGGAACCGGGGCTCCGCGCCGCCTGGCGGGCAGCCGCGCTTGCCTCCCGTGAACGGTTGCCAGGGTGGGAAGCCACGGCCCGGACGGTGCTGGAAATCGTAGCGGCACCCCGGGAGGATTGACGCTGCCTACAGCCGGGTGCGGTGTCTGGCGAAGAATTCCCTGAGCAGCGCGCCGCATTCGTCTTCCCGGACACCCGCGTAAACCTCCACCCAATGGTTGAGGCGGCGCTCCCGGAGCACATCAAACACCGAGCCTGCCGCGCCCGCCTTCTCATCCCACGCGCCAAAAACCACCCGGGGGATCCGGGCCAACACCACAGCACCTGCGCACATGGCGCATGGCTCCAGGGTGACCACCAGAGTGCAGTCCGCCAGCCGCCAGCCGTCCCCGGTACCGCCGTCGTGCAGGGCAAGCTCCCGCAGCCGCTCAGCCGCCTGGCGAATAGCGACGATCTCGGCATGTGCGGTGGGGTCTCCCAGGGCCTCCCGCTGGTTCCGTCCCGAACCCAGCACCGCGCCGTCGGGACCTATCACCACCGCACCAATGGGCACATCGTTGGTGGCGAGTGCCCGCCTGGCCTCGGCCAGGGCAAGGCCCATCCACTCGCCGTGTTTCTTTTGTGCGGGGACCATGGCTCAATGATAGTTTCGAAGGATATCCAGCCTTGCAAGCACTTACGTCGGGAGGCACCGTGGACACCCTCAAAGACCGCTTTGCACTATGGGTTTTGCCGTACGCTGCCTTGTGGATCACGCTTCTGGTGGGTGGCGCCCTGGTGGTCACTTTGGCCTTGCTGGGTGCCGAGGTATACGCCAACGTGGTGGACGATGAGGGCCTGGCCTCCCTGGACCTGCCCGCCCTGGAACTGTCCCAGCAACTGCGCACTTCGGATCTGAACGCGGGCGTAACGGCCTTCACCAACGTTGGCGGCGGAATCGGGATGCCCATCGTGGCAAGCGTCCTGACGGCCTGGCTGACCTTCCTGAGCCGGACCTGGCGGCCCATCATCCTGGTGGGCGGCGCTGCAGCAGTGTCCACCCTGGCTACGACGGCGGGCAAGCGGCTGGTGGGGCGGACCCGCCCGGACCATTCGGAGGCTGTCCCACCCTACGAAACCTCACCGTCCTTCCCCAGCGGGCACACGCTGAACACCACAGTGGTCATCGGAGTCCTGGTGTACATCATGTGCCTGCAGTTTGAGGTCCTGTGGGTGCGCATCACGGCCATCACTGCCGGTGCACTGTTCATCATTGCCATGGGCCTCAGCCGGGTCTTCCTGGGCCATCACTGGATGACCGATGTCCTGGCCGCCTGGTTCCTCGGGCTTGCCTGGATGGCGCTGGTGATCCTGGCACACCGGCTGTTCCACCTGACACGGAAACGCGAGCATGCCGGCCCCGCACCCACGTTCGAACACCCCGCCCTCCGTGAGGACCACAGCGAGGACCACCGTGAGGATCAGCCCGCCGTGGAAGGGGCGGAGGAGCGCGGCGCAGGCACCGGTTCTCCCGGTAAAGGCTCTTCTGCCGGGTGATAGTTTTGACCAATGCGCACTCTCGTTGTGGACCACCCGCTGGTCGCCCATAAGCTCACTGTCCTGCGGGACAAGAACACACCGTCCCCTGTTTTCCGGCAGCTGACGGAAGAGCTGGTGACACTCCTCGCGTACGAGGCCACCCGTGAAGTCCGCACCCAGCCCGTGACCATTGAGACGCCGGTCAGCACCGCGGTGGGCACCGCGTTTACCAAGCCGACGCCGCTGGTGGTCCCCATCCTCCGCGCCGGCCTGGGCATGCTGGAGGGCATGACCAAACTGGTTCCCACGGCTGAAGTGGGATTCCTGGGCATGGCCAGGGACGAGGAAACCCTGGACATCATCACTTACGCCGAGCGGCTCCCGGAGAATCTCACGGACCGGCAGATCTTTGTGCTTGATCCCATGCTGGCCACAGGCGGAACCCTGCGCGAGGCCATCAAGTTCCTGTTCAAGCGCGGCGCCTCGGACGTCACCTGCATCTGCCTCCTCGCCGCCCCGGAAGGCCTGGCGAAGCTGGAAGAGGAACTTTCCGACGCCAACGTGACCATTGTCCTGGCTTCCATAGACGAAAAGCTGAACGAGAAGTCCTACATCGTCCCGGGCCTCGGAGACGCGGGGGACCGGCTGTACGGCATCGCCGGCTAGCTTTCGGCTGGCCGCCGCGCGCAGGTAGGGCAGGATTGAGGCATGAGCCTTCCCACGCCTGCCGATACCCGCACCCTCACCTGCCGCGCCGTGCTGTTTGATATGGACGGGACATTGGTGGATTCGACCGCCATTGTGGAACAGGTGTGGAGTGAGTTCGCCGCCCGCTACGGGCTGGACTTTGCCGAGATCCTGCGAACCTCCCACGGCGTCCAGGCAGGCGACACGGTGCGGCGCTTCGCCCCGGCAGGGGCGGACGTCGTGGCCCTCACCGCCGAACTCGGCGCTGCCGAACGTGTCCGCACCGCAGGCATTGTCGCTTTGCCCGGAGCCGCCGAGCTGCTGCGGACCCTCCCGGGCGACGCCGTTGCGCTGGTGACCTCTGCCGACCGTATCCTGGCGGACATCCGCATGGAGGCTGCCGGCCTGGCCATGCCCGCCACCGCCGTTACGGCCGAGCTGGTAACCAGGGGCAAGCCGCATCCTGAGGGCTACCTGCAGGCAGCGGGACTCCTGAGGGTGGAACCGGCGCACGCGCTGGTGTTCGAGGATGCGCCTGCCGGTATTGCTGCCGGGCTGGCTGCCGGTATCCGCACGGTGGCGGTGGGTCCGAATACCGGTTTGCTGCCGGACGGCGTGCTGCACATTTCCGACTACAGCGACGTTTCGGTTGCGGTGGAAACAGATTCAGCGGGCGCGAGGGTCATTTCTTTCCGGCTTTGAGGTCGGACACCACCTTGGCGATCCGGCGGGCCCTGGTTTCCGCGGTCTTCGCTTCGGCCAGCGGCTCAACGTACCGCCGCTGGGTGCTGTAGTTCAGCGTGGCATAGAACGCCTGTGCGTCAGGCTCGGCAGCGAGGGCGGCGGCAAGATCGTCCGGAACCTCAATGACGCGGGGCTGCGTATCCAGCTCAACGTCCACATCAACGGTGTCGCCTGCCGAAACGCCGGTGAGTTCCCGGTTGGCTGTGCTCACCCCAACCATGTTCTGCCCGCCCATGACGGCGATGCTGCTGCGGTAGCTTTGGCCGTTGATGGTCACCACCACCGGCGGCTTCCTGCCGGCTCCCAGCGCGGAGACAACTTCCTCCGGAACCTCAATGCCCGCCTTGTTGCCGCTGCCCAGGATGGTGGTGGTGAATTTCATGGTCCCAGTATCCCGCCCCGGCTTTGCCGGTCAACAGAGGCGCACTTGTCGTGAGCCGCGGGCCAAAACCCGCAGGTTGCCTAGTACCAGTTATTCGACAGGTGGAAGTTCAGGGCACCACACGGTGACTGGTAGCGCTCCTGGATGTAGTTCAGGCCCCAGTTGATCTGCGTGCGGTAGTTGGTGAGGTAGTCCGCACCGGCGGTGGCCATTTTCTCGGCGGGCAGTGACTGGACGATGCCGTACGCGCCGCTGCTCGGGTTCATCGCCGTGGTGGTCCAGTCGGACTCCTTGGTCCAGAGCGTCTTGAGGCACTGCATCTGGTCAGGGGCCCAGCCATAGGATCCCAGCTGGCTGGCAGCGTAGGCCTGGGCTCCCGCGGGATCATTGACGGCGACAACCGGAGCAGGCTCCGGGGCCGGGGCGGGTGCTGGTGCCGGGGCGGGTGCCGGTGCGGGCTCGGGAGCAGGCGCTGGTGCCGGCTCGGGTGCCGGCGGAGCAACCTCGGCCGGAGCGGGAGCGGGCGGCGCCTGGACCTCGGTCTTCTCGACGCTCAAATCGGAGTCGGCGGGGGCTGCGGGGGAGGACTGTGACTCGACGGCCGACACCCGGGTGATGGATTCGGACGCCTGGCCGGCGGCGCCGACTCCCACCAGCAATGCACCGGCGGTGACAAGAACGGCTGTGCGCTTGCCGAGGGAGGGTATTTTTGCCAGCCTGGACATGGTGGCGGCGGGCCAGGCTGCCACCGTCAGGCGGAGCTTGTGACGGCCGTGGGATTCGGACTGCCCGGTTTTAGGGCGTGGTTCTACCTTGAATTCAGACATGATGGATCGCCTCTCACACCTGCGGAGTTAGCTGTCGGGTTCGGATGAGGGCATCCGGCCACACGGAAAATCACGTGCTGGCTTAACCCCAAGGGCATTCACTGCCCGGGACTGTGGGTCCCCCGCCTCTGCCTGGTCAAGAAGAATCCGGGAAGCGGCAGAGCTTGGCGTCATCCGGAATATACGGCCCGAACGGGAACCGCACCCCATCGACGGTACAGGAGACTGCCGCTTAAGTCACATTTAGGTAACAGAGATCACGACGGCGGTGTGTTGGCTTGCGCTTAACGGGCAATGATGGGCAGTCGCAAAGCGAACTCGGTGAAGCCGGGCTGTGACCTTACCGTTACCGTGCCGCCGTGCGCCTCCACGATGGACTGGACTATCGCCAGGCCCAGGCCGCTGGTTCCTTCCGAGGCCCGGGGACCTGATCCAGGTGCCTTGCCCGCCCGGGAAGCGTCTGCGCGGGCGAAGCGGGAGAAAACCTGGTCCAGGAACTCCGGCGGGATGCCGCCGCCGTCGTCCGTTACGGTTACCACCGCGCTGCCCTCCGGCGACGTCGTGACCCCGGTGATAACAGTGGTGCCGGGGGCCGTGTGCTTGCGGGCATTGGAAAGCAGGTTCACCAGCACCTGGCGAAGCTTCGGCGCGTCGCCGTTGACCAGCACCGGCTCGTCGGGGAGTTCCAGGCGCCAGTTGTGGGTGGGGGCGATGACCTTCTCGTCGCTGACGGTCTCGATGACCAGCTGCGTGAGGTCAACTTCGGCGAGCTTCAGGGGCTGGCCTTCGTCCAGCCTGGCGAGCAGGAGCAGGTCCTCCACCAGGGTGGTCATCCGTTCCGACTGGCTCTGGACCCGGGCCAGCGACTTCTGGCCGTCCGGAGTGAAATCCTCGGTCATCCGCATCAGTTCGGTGTAGCCGCGGATGGCAGTCAGCGGGGTGCGGAGTTCATGTGAGGCATCGGCGACGAACTGCCGCACTTTGGTCTCGCTCTGCTGCCTGGCCTCCAGTGCCCGGGCTACGTTGTCCAGCATGAGGTTGAGGGCGTGCCCCACGCTGCCCACTTCAGTCCGGGGATTGGCGTTCGACGGCGGCACCCGCACCGCGAGGGCTACCTCGCCGGCGTCGAGGGGAAGCCGGGAAACGCGGGTGGCAACCTCGGACAGCTGTTCCAGCGGTTGCATCGTGCGCCGGATCAGCACGGTTCCCGCCAGTCCGATCAGGACCAGGCCGCCCAGGGAGACAAAGACAAAGGTCCACACCAGTGAGGACATGGTGCTTTCCTTACTGGCAAGGGGGAGTCCCGTGACCAGCACGTCCCCGTACGAGGTTTCCTCAGCCAACAGCCTGTAGTTGCCGTTGGACAACGTCCGGTCCACCGGATTGCCGTTGCGTGCCAGATCCAGCAGGATCTCTTTGTCTCGGGTGGTGAGTGGTGCGCGCGTGGTGTCTGAGGCGAGGAAGCCGGCACTGTTGACCTGCCCGCCGAGGATGCGGGCATTGAGAGTGCCAACGCTCTGTCCCCGGGCGTCAAGGGGATCACGCCCGCCATTGAACCCGCCCAGCGGCGGCCTGCCGGGAGCGTTGGAGCGTTCCGCCGCCTGGCTGAGCTGGTCATCGAGCTGGCGTGTGAGGAATGAATCCATGGACGCGTAGGTGAACAGCCCCACGGCGCCACAGATGGCAATCAGAAGCGCCATGGCCAGCGCAACCAGCCGCGTGCGCAGGTGCCACGTGCCGGGCCTCAGCCAGTTGCGCTCGTCCTTGGGCGCCGCGGCCGGCAAGGAGGAGGGGGACGAGGGGGAGGAGGGGGACAAGGGCGAGGACGAGGACAAGGCCACCGCCTAGTCCGCCGGCTTGATCACATAGCCGGCCCCGCGCACGGTGTGGATCATGGGCGGGTGCACGGCATCCACCTTCTTGCGGAGGTAGGAGATGTAGAGCTCCACGATGTTGGCCTGCCCGCCGAAGTCGTAGTCCCAAACCCTGTCAAGGATCTGGGCCTTGCTGATGACGCGCTTGGGGTTTTCCATGAGGTAACGCAGAAGCTCGAATTGTGTGGCCGTGAGGTGTAGTTCGTCCCCGGCCCGGGTCACCTCGCGGGTGTCCACGTTCAGGACGAGGTCGCCCACCACTAGTTCGGCAGTGTCCATCGCCGCAACCCCGGAGCGCTGCACCAGCCGGTGCAGCCTGAGCAGGACTTCTTCCATGCTGAAGGGTTTGGTGACGTAGTCATCCCCGCCTGCAGCCAGACCTAGGATCCGGTCCTGGACAGCATCCTTGGCTGTCAGGAAAAGCGCAGGCACCTCCGGCGCGAAGGCGCGGATCCTGCCGAGCAGCTCGACGCCGTCGAAACCCGGCAGCATCACGTCCAGCACCAGCACGTCCGGCCGGAACTCCTTGGCGAGCTTGATGGCCTCAGGGCCGTCCGCGGCGACGGCCACAGACCAGCCCGCCATGCGCAGCCCCATGCTCATGAGCTCGGAGAGGCTGGGTTCGTCGTCCACCACCAAGGCGCGGATGGGTGAGCCGTCCGGGTGGGTGAGCTGGGGAAGATTGTTGGTCATGGAGTGCGAAGTGGCCATGGGACAACTCTCCGGTCTCGGGGTTAGCCCGCGCTTTGGGGTTCCTGTGCGCTGGCTGTGAATCCCAGCCTAGCGAGCCGGATGGCAGGAGGGCCCGGAGCCATGTTTCCAGCGCCTGCCGGCTTCCTCAGGAGGGTGCTGGCCGGCGTTCCGCGGGGGCGGCCAGGGCCGGAAATCACGGCGCGGGCGGGAGGGCGATGGTGTTGGGGCAAACTTTTTTTGTCCAGATTTCGCCACGGCTGGACATGGTGGGGAAAGCGGGGTGGTAATTTCAGCAAATCCTCGGGCAATGAATCGTTTCTGATTTTTCCCGGTGTTTATCGAATAAAATTTCCCAAAGAGGGTTTTTTGACCGTCCGTTCGGGATAACATCTGTTATTTTATTCGCTCTTTAGAATCGTGATGTGGAACACATTGGTGCATTTTGTCTCAGTATGTGGAACATCCCGTCCATTGTTACTTGCAAGTTCGTATTGTTACGTTGCACACTTCTAAATGTGAACAAGTACTCAACAGCACCTGCAGACGCAGATTATTGGCCCGGCACACCCGCTGCTGTCAACATGCGCTGTTGTCGAATGCACGCCTGACCTTCATATCCCCAGAAGTTCTTAGGCATTCGCCCCCCAGCCCAGCGTCGGGCGCCCTCCCCTGATCTCATTGCGGGGATCCCAGCATTCGAGCCGCGATGACGGCCATTCACATTGAGGTAAGCATTCATGTCAGTTGCATCCGGATACGTCCACATCTCCGTCCGTAACGCCAGCAAGGCGGGCCAGCCCGCCGGCCTCCGGCAAGGCTTCGGCGCCCGTCCGGCGCTCGCCCCGGCCACCCCCGGCGCCAGCTTCCCGGCTCCCGGCTACGCACCCCAGGGCTACAACCCCAACTCCTACGGACAGCTCCGCGCAGTACAGCCCGACGCTTCACCCATGACCGCTCCCACGCCCGTGGTGGCAGGGCCCAACACGGTCCGGCCCGTAGCCAACGACAACGTGGCCAGGGGATTTGTCCTGTACATGGGCATCGATGAGGAAACTGCCGCGGCCGCCGGAACGTCCATCGCCAAGCTCGCCCAGGAAATCCGCGCCTACGCCCAGTCCCTGGTATCGGGTGCCGAAAGCTACGCCGCTGTGGCAGTGGCGCCGGCCAGCACACCCGGTTCCGCTCTCGACGTCGTCCGCTCCACCTTCGGTGACCCCACCGTGAACGCACGGCAGCGCACCGAAACGTCCAGGCTCCAGCAGGCCCAGGACCCGCGTCCGTCCGGCGTCCTGATTGACCTCGCCCGCCGCGAAGTCCACCTGGACGGCGAATCCCTGAACCTGACGTTCAAGGAGTTCGAACTCCTGAACTACCTCGTGGAGAACGGCACCCGCACCGTTGGCCGCGACGAGCTGCTCGAAGGCCTGTGGCGCAATGCCGAAGAGGTTCCCAACGAGCGCACCATTGACGTCCACATCCGCCGCCTCCGCTCCAAGCTGGGCCGCCTCGCCAACACGGTGCGCACGGTCCGCGGCCAGGGCTACCGGTTCTACGAGCACCCGGAAGTTGTGGTCTGGGCCGCTCCGGAATACTCGATCTAGCTCCCTAGCCACGCACGAAAGCGGCATTTCGCCGTGCCTTAGACACCTCCTTCGTTCCTCAGTCGGCGATGCGGCACTACGCGAAATGCCGCTTTCGTGCGTTCGGGCTCTCCAAGCATGTGCCTCCGCGGCTTAGTGTTTTTATGGCGGCTAGGCTTGGGGCATGAGCGACCACCACATCAGGCGACTGGTGATCATGCGGCATGCCAAGGCGGACTGGCCTGGCGGTGTGGCGGATCACGACCGGCCGCTGGAAGAGCGCGGCCACCGGGAAGCGCCCCTTGCCGGAAAATGGCTCGTCAAGCATGGGATTGTCCCGGATTTCATCCTCTGCTCCAGTGCACTCCGGACCCGCCAGACCTGCACCTGGGTGTGCTCGGAGCTGGGGGACAAGGCCCCGACGCCGAAACTGGAGGGCGGACTTTACGGAGCCTCCGCGCTGCGCATGCTCACGGTGGTCAACCACGTGCCCGATACCGTCACCACCCTGATGCTGATCTCCCATATGCCCGGGGTCCAGGACCTCGCCATGCACCTGGCTTCGCGTGACTCCAACCACGACGCCTACATGGACGCGGCCACCAGGTTTCCCACCAGCGCGCTCACTGTTCTGGAAACTGAAAAATCCTGGGCGGAACTGGACGGGCAGGACGCGCGGCTGACCAGGTTCAAGGTTCCGCGCGCGCACTAGCTGGTGCGCGGTGCCCAACCTGCTACCTGGTTGGGCCGGCCGCGATCTCCTTCAATAGTGCTGCCACGTGGCGGATGCCCGGGCTGGCTGTCATGGTCCTGCGGTGGACCAGCCCCACCTGGCGGACCTGGACGGGCTTGATGACGGGTACTGACACCACGCCGCCGGGAAGTGCCGGCCTGCCAAGCCGGGGGACCAGCGCCACCACGGCCGCCTGTTCCACCAGGGCAAGGTGGGTCGCAAAGTCCGGATCATAGACCCGGATGTCGGGCACCCGGCCCAGGTCCGCGAAGATCCTGAGCAGTGCCTCGTTGCAGATGGCGCCGTGCGGGGTGCTGATCCAGCGCTCGTCAACCAGGTCCGCCGGTTCCACCGCCTTCCGTCCGGCCAGTGGATGGCTTTGGTGCACCAGGAGATCCGCAATGTCCTCGCACAGCCACTCAAGGCTCATGTGTTCAGGAATGACCAGGGGGACGGAGTTCCAGTTGTGCACCACGCCCAGGTCCGCCTCTCCGTTGGCCACCCGGGCCACGGCCTCCCGCGGGTCCTCCGCCAACACGCTGACGTCCAGTTCACTTCCTGAGGCGGCCAGGTTCCCCAACATTGGTCCCACCAGGCCGCGGCAGGCGGTGGAAAAGGACACCACCCTCAGGTGGCCGGTTGGTTTCGCCGGATCCGCAAGCAGGGTGGACTGGAGTTCTTCCAGTTCCGCAAGGATCCTGCGCCCGTAGGCGGCGAGGGTGAGTCCGCGCTCGGTCAACAGCACACCCCGCCCGCGGCGCTCGAGGACCGCGAATCCTGTCTGTTTCTCCAGCTTCTTAACCTGCTGGGAGACAGCTGAAGGGCTAAAGCCCAGGACTTCTGAGGCGGCAATGACAGACCCATGCTGCTCAATAGCTGTCAGCGCCCGCAAAGTACCGATATCGATCATGAAGTAAAGGTACATGGTCAGCTGAAGAAATCAATGCTGGTGCTTCATCCGGCTTTCTGTGAAGGTAAGAAGCGTGAACCTCCGCCATTCCTTGCTTGCCGCCCTGGTCGCAGTCCTGTGGGGCCTGAATTTTGTCGCCATCGACTTCGGCCTGCACGCCAACGGCCGCGAGGTTCCGCCGCTGTTGTTCGTCGCCATGAGATTCGTGCTGGTGGTTTTCCCGTGGATCTTCTTCATCCGGAAGCCGGAGGTCAGCTGGAAGGCGATTGCCGGCGTCGGGCTCTTTATGAGTGCGGGGCAGTTCGGCCTCCTCTACCTGGCCATGGCGCTGGGCATGCCGGCGGGCCTCGCGTCGTTGGTATTGCAGGCGCAGGTGCTGCTGACGGTCCTCCTGGCCGCGGGGTTCCTCGGTGAACGACCCACCGCCCGCCAGATGGCCGGAGTTGTGCTTGGCGTGGCGGGCCTTGCCGTAGTGGCAGTAGGCCGCAGTGCGATGGCACCGGTGCTTCCGCTGATCATTGTGCTCGCCGCTGCGCTTTCCTGGGCTGCCGGCAACATCATCGCCCGGAAGGCACGGGCTGCGTCAGGGTTGGGGCTGGTGGTCTGGTCCGGGGCGGTAGTGCCGCTTCCCCTTGCGGGTCTTTCGCTGATCATCGACGGACCGGCCGCCGTTGCCGGAACCTTGTTGGACCTGCAGCCAGCCACCCTCCTGAGCGCCCTGTACACGGCAGTCTTCGCATCGCTGGTTGGCTACGGGATCTGGAACAGGCTGCTGGCCACCTACACGTCATCGGCCGTGGTGCCCTTCACCCTCCTGGTTCCGGTGGTGGGAATGAGCGCCGCATGGCTGGCCCTGGCTGAGGTTCCCTCTCCTGCCGAACTGGCCGGCGGCCTGCTCCTGCTGGGTGGCGTCGCGACGGCGGTGCTCACGGGAACGGCCGGCAGGACTCAGCGCCGCGGCGCTGCCCTGGTGCCGGGTTTGGGCGCGGGTTTGGGCTTTGATGCGCCCGCGGGGACCGCCTTGCGCACCGATGATGCTGACGACGACGGCCGCTTGGCCGCCGCCGCTGGAACCCGTGGTGTGGGGGTCCGGGAAGCAGACGCCCCCTGACTTGTGCGCTGTGCTGTGCTCTGACTGGTGCGTTGGCTTGCTGTGCGTTGGCCCGGTGCGCCCTGGGTGCGGGGCCGGGCAGCGGGGCGGCGTGCGGCGGTGGCGGGACGCCTCTGCGACGCAGGTGTCCTGGCTGCCGGCCGCCTTCGGGACGGCCAGGCGGCCCCGGCGAACAGGACCAAAAGGGTGGTCAACGACGAGGCGGCAGAGAGGAAGAAGTAGTTGTCCGGATCCCCGGTGGGAAGGGGGGTGCCAAAGAAAGATGGTTGGCCGGCGAAGGCCAGTTCCCACGTGCTGATGAAGGCCAGGGCAAACGCTATTGTCAGGCTGGTTCCTACGCCAGTGGCTACGGCAACAGCGTAACGACGCCGGGACAGCACCTCAGAAAGAGCGGCGACGTACGCCAGGGCCACCAGCGCGAGGAAGGTGAACATCACCGGCTCTTCCAGCGTGAGTGCTGTCAGGACCAGCATGAGAAGGGCCACCACGGCCGTGATGATGGCGAGCTTTCCACTGTTCCCCATGTGACGCATGTGCTCAATCATCCCCGAGGGGCCGGCTACTTCAGCACGTAGCCGCGCATGATCGCCATTATTGCTGCAACACTTTGGTCACGGGTCCGCTCCGGGTTGTAGGTCTGGCGGTCCAGCCCCACCACAAAACAGGCCCCAAAGATTGCCGTCGCCAGGCTGCCTTGGGAGATCCGCTCATCCACGGGATGGGCGGCGGCAACCTTCCCCACCGCTGCCCCAATGACCTCCAGCAGTTCGCCCCTGAGTACGGCAAAGGTGTCCTGCCATTCACTGGGGGTGCGCCAGTTTTCACTGACCCACAACCGCGCGAAGGAGGGGTAGTCGTCCATAAAATCCATGGCCTGGCCAATCATCGCCTCCATGGACAGCAACGGATCCACGTCTGCGGTGACGGGTTCGCTCACCGGCGTGCTGCCCGGGTCTGCGTTGCCCGCGCGCAGGAGGCGTTCCTTCAGAATATCGACGCCATGCCGCAGCAGCTGGGCGATGAGATGGGACTTGCTGCCGAAGTTGTAGTAGATCGTGCCCTTCGACACCCCGGCGGCGGCGGCGATCTCGTCCACTGTCACTTCCGCAGCACCCCGCTGGCCGATGAGTTCCATCGACGCGTCGAAGAGCCGCTGCCTGGTGGCGCTGGTCCGTTCGGGGCGCAGCTTCTTCGCGGCCGGTTCTGACGGTTCCGCATGCGGTTCCGCCGGTGGCTTCTGTAGTTCCGGTGGCCTGGCACTCATATGGCGATCTCGGGTTTAAGCGTTTTGAGGGTCCAGAACCTGTGTTTCCTGACCGCCAGCGTGGACAGTCCGGCGCCCAATATTGTGTAGCCCAGAAGTCCCAGGACTGTGGGCACGATCATGGACAGATCGGCCCCGTAGATCAGGTGCCGCATGCCCGTCACCACATAGCCCATGGGCAGGACCTCGTGCACCACGTGCAGCGGCTCAGGGGTGGTCTGCCACGGGAAAGTGCCGCCGGAGGAGACCAGCTGCAGGACCAGCAGGATGAGCACCACCAGTTTGCCGGGGGATCCCAGCAGGGCAACTATGCCCTGGATGATGGCACTGAACGCCATGGCCGCTGCCAGCATAAAGAGCCACATCAGGACGGGATGCGCGGGGTTGAGTCCCAGACCCAGGTTCACCACCAGCGTCAGCAGGCTGGCCTGGACCACTGATACGGCAAGGAAGGGCAGCCAGCCTCCGACGGCGATTTTCCACGCCCGTGCGTTTGATGCCAGAGCCCGCTGCGTCATGGGCCGCATGGCCTGGATCAGCATAAAGACTCCGATCCACAGCGCCAGGGTCAGGAAGAACGGGGCAAGCCCTGCGCCGTAGGAGTCGGCCTTCGCCTGCGAAACGTTGCTCACTGCGACGGGATCGGCGATCACTTCGGAGAGGCTGCTTTTCTGCGAATCGTCCGGGTTGGGTACCTGACCGGCGCCCTTGGCGATTTCCTCCGCCAGGGTGCGCGAGCCGTTTGCGGCCGTTCCGGCGCCGGTCTCCAACTGGCCGGCACCGGCGTCGAGCTTGGTTGCCCCGTCCGCCAGCTGGGCGGCGCCGTCCACCGCAGCCTGCTGTCCGGTGGCAAGCGTGGCGGACCCTGTATGGAGCTGGTCCGCGCCGCTGGAGGCCTGCGCTACCGCGTCTTTGAGCGCGGGCGTTGCCGCGGCGAGCTGCGCGGCCCCGACGCTGACTGCCTCGGAACCGTCAGCGAGTTGCTGGACCTGCGCGGCGTCGGCCTGGATTTTGGTTTTGGCGGCAGTCACGGGGCTGGAGGCAGCGGTGGCGTCAAAGTCGGCAAGGATCCTGTCAGCCTGTGCCTGCGTGATGACCTCAGAGGCGACCAGGCGGCTGTTGGATTCGATCACACGGGCGCGGAGGCCCAGATCGGCCGCGTCAAGCTGGGCCGCGATGTCCTGGACCTTGGTGTTCAGCTGGGCGTTGCCTGCAGCCAGTTGGGCCGCGCCGTTGGCCAGTGTCTGTGAGTCACTGGGCAGGGTGGCGGTCTTGTCCTTCAAGACGGACAGTCCGCTGCTTAGCTGCCCGGCGCCGTCGGTGAGCTGGTTGGCGCCGTCGCGCAGTTTGAGTTGCCCTGCGTACAGTTCGCCTGCTCCGCCGTTGAGCGCGGTGCTGCCTTGATGCAGGGTGACCGTCCCGTCGCGCAGGGTGGCCACGCCGTCGGCGAGCTGCCCGGCGCCGTCGGCGGCCTTGAGCATTTGGGCATGGATGGTGCCAAAGCCGGTGAGCAGCTGGTTGGCCGTCTCCTCGCCCACGTCTTTGGCCACCGTGTTGTGCACCGCAGTGGTGAGCTTGTCCACGATGGTGCTGAGGAGGTAGTTGTTGGCATCGTTGGTAGTGACATCCAGCATGGCCTGGCTCGCCGAATCGAAGCTGCCGGGAGACACCAGGTTGGTGGAAAAGTCCTCCGGGATCTTCAAGGCAAAGGCGTACTTGCCGCTGCTCACACCCAGATCGGCCTCGTCGGCGCTGGCAACGGATTTCCAGTTGAAGACGTTGCCTTCCACCAGGCTGTCGGCCACCTTGGCACCCGCCTGAAGTTCGGTGCCGTCACTGGTTAAAGCGCCCGTGTCCTCCACCACCAGGGCGGCATCAATCCGGTCCAGGTTGCCGTAAGGATCCCAGTTGGCGTAGAGGTAAACGGCCCCGTAGAGCAGCGGCACCATCACCAGCGCCAGGATGGTCAGCTTGGGCAGCAGCCCGCCGGTCATCCGCTTGAGTTCGGAGCGGGCCAGCCGCAGCACAGTCACTTTGCGTCCTCGGTTTCGAGTTGGAGTTCATTAACTTTTGCCAGGGCTGGTGTGCCCTGGGGGCGATGGATTGAATTGCCGATGACCGCCGCAGGTCCCCGCCACAACGGCGGCAGGGCAGTGACGGTGGCTACGACGGCGAGTGGGCGGCCGTCGTCGTCAGCCAACTGCTCAAGGCGCGGGAGCCAGTCCGCAGGATCAGCACTGTGCCGGTCCGGGGAGTCCACCACCAGGAGGTCGGTGTGCGGGTTGGCCAGGGCCAGGGCGGTAAGGAGTTCCATCCGGCGGCCGGGCGGCAGCTGCTCGGTCCACAGATCCGCGATATCCTCGAAGCTGTTTACCTTCAGCCAGGGCTTGCTGAGGAGTGCCCCGCGGTAGCGGCGGGGAATCAGCGCCAGGTCCTCCGTGACCAGGTCCCTGACGCTGAGGTGCTGCTCGGGTTCGTTCACACCGGGTGAGTCCACCAAGGCGCTGGCGAGCCGGAGCTGTTTGATGGGCCTGTGGCCGTCCCAGGCGATGCGTCCGCCGCTCGGTTTCATGCGACCACTGAGTGTCAGGGCCAAGGCTGTCCGCTGGTCCTGCCGGTCCCCGGCAACCAGGAGCAATTCACCCCGTTTCGCCTGCAGTGAGGTGGGCGGAAGCAGATCGTTCCGCCGTCCTTTCACGTGGAGCTGCTGTACGGAGAGCAAAAAGTGCCTTTCACAGGGGACGTCTCCTTCCACCCTAATAGAACTGACCGGTCAGTTCAAATAGCTCATGCGCGAACGGACAGTTGCGGCCCCTCGGAGCGCGCGAACGGACAGTTGCGGCCCCTCAGAGAGCGCGAACGGACAGTTGAGGCCCTCGCAGCGAGCGGGCCGGTGATCGTTCGGCGAGTCAGAGGCCGTACTTCTCGAGGAGCTGAAGCCAGACTTCGCTGACAGTGGGATAGGCCGGCACGGCGTGCCAGAGCCGGTCCAGCGGTACCTCGCCCGCCACGGCGATGGTGGCGGCGTGCAGCAGCTCGGCGACGTCCGGCCCCGCGAAGGTGGCCCCCACGAGCACGTTCCGGTCCTCATCCACCACCAGCTGCGCCCAGCCTTCATAGTGCTCCGAATGAAGGGAAGATCCGGCCACCCGGATGGGCAGTTCCACGGTGGAGGCGTTGTGGCCGTCGGTGGCGGCCTGCTCGAGGCTCTGGCCCACTGTGGCCACCTCGGGATCGGTGAAGAGGACCCTGGGTACTGCATTGAAGTTCAACGTCTGGGCCTGGTCCCGGGTCCCCGTGCCCGGGACGGCGCCCTTGGCTTTGGCCAGAATGGCATTACTGGTCACCCGTGCCGCGTACTTGCCTTGATGGGTGTACATGGTGGCGCCGGCGGCATCACCGACGGCGTATAGCCACGCGTCAGGTTCCTTGGTTCCCTGAACCACACCGGAGGCGTCCGTGGTGAGGCTCATCAGGCCCTCCGCCGCCCCAAGTCCCAGAGTTTCCAGGCCGAGTCCTTCGACGGCGGGGCGCCTGCCCATCGCCAGCAGGACCCGGTCCGCGGTGATGCTCGCTCCATCGCTGAGAGCCAAGGCGTAGCTTCCGTCCTTATTTTCCCGGACGTTTTTGGCAGTGGTGCCGAGGTGGATTTCGACGCCATCTGCGCGCAGGCCCGCCGTCACGAGTTTTGCGGCCTCCTCCGGAAAATTTCCCAGCAGCACGCTCCGGGCCACGAGGGTCACGGTGGAGCCCAGCCTGGCGAACGCCTGGGAGAGTTCCGTGCCGGACATCCCGCCACCAAGTACAGCCAGCCGCTCTGGAATCTCCTTTGTGGACGTGGCTTCGCGTGTGCCCCAGACGTTGAGCCCGTCCAGGCCGTCGATCCATGGAACGTTCGGGGTCGAGCCCGTTGCCAGGACGACGGCGTGGCGTGCCGTCAGCTGGTAGGAGTTACCGTCCAGGCCGGCTGCCTCCACCGTGCGAGGACCCGTTAGCCTTGCCTGGCCGCGGATCAGCTCGATCCCGGCGTCGGTTATCCACTTTGCGTGGGTGTGGTCCTGCCAGTTGGAGGTCAGGTGGTTCCGGCGCCTAAGTACTGCCTCCGCGTTGAGTGTACGGGTCACTGCCTCCTCCGCCCCGGGAACCGTCTGTGCACCATGCAGCGCGGTGCCGGAGCGGAGCAGGGCTTTGGACGGCAGGCATGCCCAGTAGGCGGATTCGCCCCCTGCCAGTTGTGCCTCCACCAAGACAGATCTCAGTCCGCCCAGGGCCACCCGCCGGGCGACGGTTTCGCCGGCTGCCCCCGCGCCGATCACCACGACATCACATTCCCTCTTCAGGGATTCAGGCGTCATGGGAATAGCCTACGCCGGGGCCTGCGGGCGATCTGTGTACGGCCACGGCCTTCTCTGCCAGGTGATGGAGAACCTGTCAGGTGATGCAGCCTCTGTCAGATCATGCAGGCGGCGCAGCCCTGCAAAGATTCGTAATCTCTTAGTGCCGTCAGACTCCATAGCGGGAGTAAACCACGGGAAATATTGGGGGATGCCTGCCGAAGTTGCGCCGTCCCTGCCTGCCCGAGCCTTCGGAGGGCAGGTCCGGGTACCTTGGAGAGGTCTTGGGCTTAACTCAAAAGGCCAAGCACTCAAGAGGCAGGAGCTTAAACTCAAAAGGTCCGCACCGGCGAACCGCTGCGGACCTTCTCTGTGCGCCCAGAGGGATTCGAACCCCCGGCCTTCTGTTCCGTAGACAGACGCTCTATCCAGCTGAGCTATGGGCGCATCTTGTGTTTCGCGGAGCATCTCTCTCCCCGAACCTCGAATTACTTTACGCGAGGGTGGCCCGGAGTGCCAAATCGAAAGGCATGTAATGTAGCCGACTAGACCGGTCTAGGTGACCTTCATCACTTAATCGAAGGCATTTGACCACGCTTTTATTGAATCTACGCGGAATTGAGTAGTAAAGGGCCCTGACCTGCACGTTCAGCGCCAAAAATCGCGGCGCCCCGGCCAATAACATTTAGGACACACCGATGACCCCGAGGAAGGGAACCGCAATGGGCGATCTGGCGCAGAAGCCGCTGCTTGAGAAAGCACCCACCACACATGCTGCTTTGCTGGCATGGGTCGAAGAGGTTGCTGAGCTTACGCAGCCGGACCGTATCCACTGGGTTGATGGATCCGAAGAGGAAAATACCCGCCTCACCGATGAGCTCGTTGAAGCGGGAACCCTGACCCGTTTGAACCAGGATCTCTTCCCCAATTCTTTTGCCGCGTTCTCCGATCCCGCAGACGTGGCACGCGTCGAAGAGCAGACCTTCATTTGCTCCGAAAACGAACGCGACGCCGGCTTCACCAACAACTGGATGGCCCCGGCCACCATGAAGGAAAAGCTGCGCTCGCTGTTCGCAGGTTCCATGCGCGGCCGCACCATGTACGTCATTCCTTTTGTCATGGGCCATCTTGATGCCGAGGATCCCAAGTTCGGCGTGGAGATTACGGACAGCGCCTATGTTGTTGCCTCCATGCGGATCATGGCCCGCATCGGCACCGATGTGCTCAACCGCATTACCGAAACGGATGCCTTCTTTGTGCCGGCGCTCCACTCCCTGGGTGCACCGCTCGAAGCCGGGCAGGCTGACGTGCCGTGGCCTTGCAACCCGGACAAGTGGATTGTGCACTTCCCCGAGGAGCGCTCCATCTGGTCCTTCGGCTCAGGCTACGGCGGCAACGCCCTGCTGGGGAAGAAGTGCTACGCCCTGCGGATCGCCTCCGTCATGGCCCGCGATGAGGGCTGGCTGGCTGAGCACATGCTCATCCTGAAGCTCACGTCCCCCGAGCAGAAGACCTACTACGTCTCCGCTGCCTTCCCCTCCGCCTGCGGCAAGACCAACCTGGCCCTGCTGGATCCCACCATCCAGGGCTGGAAGGTGGAGACACTCGGCGACGACATCACCTGGATGCGCTTCGGCAAGGAAGGCGAACTCCGGGCCGTCAACCCCGAAGCCGGCCTCTTCGGCGTGGCACCGGGCACCGGCTGGGGCACCAACCCCAACGCCATGCGCGCCATCGCCAAGGGCAACAGCATCTTCACCAACGTTGCACTGACCGACGACGGCGGCGTCTGGTGGGAGGGCATGACCGAGGAAGTGCCTGCGCACCTCACCGACTGGCAGGGTAACTCCTGGACCGCGGATTCGGACAAGCCGGCCGCACACCCGAACTCCCGCTTCTGCACCCCGATCGACCAGATCGACATGCTGGCCGAGGAATACAACAACCCGGACGGCGTTGAGCTCTCGGCCATCCTGTTCGGCGGCCGCCGGAAGACCACCATCCCGCTGGTTACCGAAGCGCGCAGCTGGTCCAACGGCATTTTCATGGGCTCCACGCTCTCCTCTGAGACCACTGCTGCGGCAGCGGGCGCGGTTGGTGTTGTCCGCCGCGACCCCATGGCGATGCTCCCCTTCATCGGCTACGACGCAGGGGATTACCTGAACCACTGGGTCAACCTGTCCGCCAAGGCCAACCCTGAGCGCCTGCCCAAGATCTTCCTGGTCAACTGGTTCCGCCGGAACTCAGAGGGCGGCTTCGCCTGGCCTGGCTTCGGCGACAACGCACGCGTCCTCAAGTGGGCCATCGAGCGGCTCGAGGGCAAGGCCGACGCCGTGGAGACCCCCATCGGGTTCGTCCCCACCGGCGACTCCATTGACCTCGAGGGCCTGGACATGACTCCCGCGCAGGTTGAGGAAGCTGTCCGCGTTGACCCAACGGAATGGGCAACGGAACTGGCGTCCATCGAGGAATGGTTCGCCAACTTCGGTGACTCGCTTCCCGAAGCGCTGCAGACCGAGCTCGCCGGCCTGAAGTCCCGCTTGGGCTAGTCCACTGGCCCTGTTAGTACGACGGCGGCCCCGCACCTTTTCAACAAAAGGTGCGGGGCCGCCGTCGTACTTCCTCTTCAAGGAGTTTTTGTCCAGATATGGCGACTAAAACGCTGATTTGGACGCCATATCTGGACAAAAACTCGACGACGTCCGTCATCTGCCTGGCGCTACAGCCCGGGGCGCAGCCCGATCATCTCGAATACAGGAGCCATCTGAGAGGAATTGGGGAGCGTCGAGACCACCACGTCATCAAGTTCGCGGTAAAACGCCTCGCCGGCCCGGGCCAGGGCCCTCCTCAGGTTGCATTCATGGATCAGCGGGCAGTCTCCGGATGGAGCTATGCAGTCCGCGGCGTCTGTCCGCGTATTGAGGGCCCGCAGGATCTGGCCTACGGTTGCCAGCCGTCCTGCAGGGCTGAGCCTGGCGCCGCCTGTCCTGCCCCGCTCCACCTCGATCAGTCCCAGGCCGCGGAGCTTGGCCATTGCCTTGCTGACGTGGTTGTAAGGCGTGGCCACAGCGTTGGCGATGTTTTGGGTTGTGAGGAGGCTGCCCTCAGGGGCGGCCGCCAGTACCATCAGCGCCCGGAGGCTCACATCTGCGAAGGCGTTAATTCTCATGGCGGGGCGGCGGTCTAGTCCACCCAGACGGTGGGCTCGTTGGTGTCAGCGGACAGCTGGCCGAATTCCCACTCGCGGGTTGCTGGGTTGGCGGCGTATGGGAGGACGGCCGCAAAGACGGACCCGTCGCGGTGTTCCGCGGCCACGTGGATGGCGTCCGATTCCTCTTCGACCAGGAGGATGTCGCAGACCACTGCCGTGGCCCGGAAATCCGCGCGGTTTTGGCGGAGCAGCTCCGTAATGTCGGCGATCATCGAGTCAGCATCGAAGTCGGCGCCGGAGCCCTCCGCGGCGTCGGCCGGCGAGACGGCCACCAGACGGACCTCGCCGTCGTTCTCCACCACCAGGGCAAACGGCAGAAAACCACCGTTGCGCTGGAGCTGCTCCTGGGCGGCACCTACCCCGGTGCCCAGCAGATTCTCCAGGTCGGAGGCAGTCGCCTCTGGAACGGAGTCCCGCCAGGAGGAACGTGGGGCGGCGCTGCCGCCGGTATGGTCGGCCACCGATCTAGCCCCGGACAAGTGACAGAACGCGATCCCGCACGCGTTCCATGGTTGCCCGGTCAGTTGCTTCGGCGTTCAGGCGCAGGAACGGCTCCGTGTTGGAAGGACGCAGGTTGAACCAGTAGCTGCCGTCGTTGGCAGTGAAGGTGCTGCCGTCCATGGTGTCGATGGTGATGTCTTCGCTGGAAAAATCTGCCCGCACGCGCTCAACTGCCGCGGCCTTGTCCTCGATTTCCGAGTTGATTTCCCCGGACGAGACGTAGGGCTCATACTCGCGGCCGAGCTCCGACAGCGGGCCGTCCTGCTCGCCGAGGGCGGCGAGGACGTGCATGGCCGCCAGCATTCCCGTGTCGGCGTTCCAGAAATCCCGGAAGTAGAAGTGCGCCGAGTGCTCGCCGCCGAAGACTGCCCCTTCCTCCGCCATGACTGCCTTGATGAAGGAGTGGCCAACCCGTGTGCGGACGGCTCGGCCGCCGTCGTGCTCCACCAGTTCCGGCACTGCACGGGAGGTGAGGAGATTGTGGATGATGGTGGGATTCGCCTCGCCCTGCGCCTGGGCGCGGGCGATTTCACGGCGGGCGACCATGCCGGTAATGGCCGACGGCGATACCGGCTCGCCCTTTTCGTCGATGACAAAGCAGCGGTCTGCATCGCCGTCGAACGCCAGGCCGATGTCAGCGCCGTGTTCAATGACAGCGGCCTGCAGGTCGCGGAGGTTCTCCGGTTCCAGCGGGTTGGCCGGGTGGTTGGGGAAGGACCCGTCCAACTCGAAGTACAGCGGGACGATCTCGAACGGCAGCTTGGGCAGCAGGGCGTCGCCAAGGACTGCGGGCGTGGTGAGGCCGGCCATGCCGTTGCCGGCGTCAACCACCACCTTCAGGGGGCGGGAGCCGGAGAGGTCCACCAACTGGCGGAGGTATTCTGCGTAGTCCTTCAGGACGTCGTGGACACCGATCAGTCCCCGGGTGGGAGCGGCAGGAATGGAGCCGGTGTTGAGGTACTGCTCGGCGAGGGCCTGGATCTCCTTGAGCCCGGATTCGGACGAGATGGGCTGGGCGCCGGGTTTGGACATCTTGATGCCGTTGTACTCAGCCGGGTTGTGACTTGCGGTGAACGTTGCCCCGGCCGCATTGAGGGACCCGCAGGCAAAGTAGAGCTCATCGGTGGAGATCAGGTCCAGGAGCTGGACGTTTGCGCCGCGGGTTGCGGCGCCGTCGGCGAATGCCTTGCTGAACTCAGGGGATGACGGGCGCATGTCCCCGCCCACCAGGACGGTCTGGCCCTCAAGCTGAAGGACGTCTACGAACGCGGCGCCAACTGCTTCGACGATTTCTGCCGTGATGGAATCGCCCACGATGCCCCGGACGTCGTACGCCTTAAAGGCAGCCGAGAGGTCAAAAGTCTTTGTCTGTTCGCTAGTCACGGGTCTTATCTTACGTTGAAGCGCGGTGCCGCCTGTTGAGGGATAGTGGTGTCCTTGATCGCGCCAGAGTCTGGCCTTTGGTCTGCTCCACCGGGGCCCGGCTTTCCACATAGCTGCACCGCTGCTTCTGCCTGTCGGTGGTGGCTGGGATACTGAATCAATGGTCGATAACCAGAACGCCGCCCTTCTTTCCGCCGTACCTGCTCCGCTTGCCCCTGCTTCCTCAGCTTCTCCAACCCGGCTCCAGGCCCTTGAGGTCCTGCGTGAACTCGTGGGCCACCCGTCGGCCGAATTCCATGACGGACAGTTTGAGGCGATTGAAGCACTGGTCGACGGCGGGCGGCGGGCATTGGTGGTCCAGCGCACCGGCTGGGGCAAGTCGGCCGTCTACTTTGTGGCGTCCCTGCTCCTCAGGCGCCGGGGTGCTGGCCCAACGCTGATTGTGTCGCCGCTGCTCGCACTGATGCGGGACCAGGTGGCCGCGGCGGCCCGGGCGGGGGTACGGGCAGTTGCCATCAACTCGGCGAACCAGCTGGAGTGGGACACCGTCCGGGAACAGCTCGCCGCCGATGAAGTGGACGTCCTCCTGGTGTCGCCGGAAAGGCTCACCAACCCCTCGTTCCGCGAGAACCAGTTGCCGGAGCTGATCCGGCGCACAGGCCTGCTGGTCATCGACGAAGCACACTGTATCTCCGACTGGGGCCATGATTTCCGGCCGGACTACCGCCGGATTGCAGACCTGATCACGCAGCTTCCGGAGACAGTCCCGGTGCTGGCAACCACTGCCACGGCGAACTCACGGGTCGTCCACGATATCGAGGACCAGCTGGGTGCGGGCGTCCTGACTATCCGCGGCGCCCTGGGCCGGGATTCGTTGAGGCTGGGCGTCCTCGCGCTTCCCAATTCGCGGGAGCGCCTTGCCTGGCTCCTGACCCACCTCGCTGACCTTCCCGGCAGCGGCATCATCTACACGCTGACGGTTTCGGCGGCGGAAGACACCGCCCGGCTGCTTGCGGAAGCGGGACACAAGGTTCTCTCATACACCGGCAGGACTGATCCTGCAGACCGTGAGCGGGCGGAACAGCTGCTCAAGGACAATCAGGTCAAGGCGCTCGTGGCCACCTCGGCCCTGGGGATGGGCTTTGACAAGCCTGACCTGGGCTTTGTGGTCCATCTGGGTGCGCCGTCTTCCCCGGTGGCCTACTACCAGCAGGTTGGCCGCGCAGGCCGTGGCGCGGCCAACGCGGATGTTCTGCTGCTGCCGGGTTCCGAGGACCGCGATATCTGGCAGTACTTCGCTACTGCTTCGATGCCTTCTGAGGAGAAGGCCACTGCTGTCCTGAACGCCCTCGCCGAGGCCGGGGCGGCGGTTTCCACCGTGGCGCTGGAGGCCCGCGTTGACCTTCGGCGCACGCCGCTGGAACTGCTGCTCAAGGTCCTGGCCGTCGATGGCGCCGTGGAACGCGTGGGCGGGGGATGGCGGTCAACTGGCCGGCCCTGGTTCTACGATGCCGAGCGTTACCGCCGGATCGCCGAGGCCCGGGTGGACGAGCAGGATTCGATGGTGATCTACCAGGACACTGCAGGGTGCCGGATGGAGTTCATCACGTCGGTCCTGGACGATGAGACAGCTCATCCCTGCGGCCGGTGCGACAACTGCGCGGGCCGCTGGTTTCAGGCTGAGATAGCCGCAGATGCGACAGCGGCGGCCGGCCAGACCCTCAGCCGTGCGGGCGGGGTCCTGGAGGCGCGGCTGCAGTGGCCCAGCGGCATGGACCGCCTGGGTGTCCTGGTCAAGGGCAAAATCAAGCCCCATGAAAGCCTGGCGGACGGCCGGATCCTTGCCCGGCTGACTGATCTCGGCTGGGGCGGGGCACTCCGCGAAGTGTTCGCGGCGGGAGCACCGGACCGGCCCATTGATCCCGGCATGCTGCAGGCCTGCGTTCAGGTGCTGCGTGAGTGGGGGAGCGGCGACGGGCGCAATCCGGGATGGAGCGGCGCGGGCAGGCCTGCGGCCATCGTCAGCCTTCCCTCACGCAGCAAGCCTGAGCTGGTCAGGACCCTGGCGCAGGGAATTTCGGAGATCGGCCGGATGCCTTACCTCGGTGAACTGCAGCTGGGCCATGGCGGGCCTACAGGAGCCCGCGGCGGCAACAGCGCGTACCGGCTGGCAGGAGTCTGGGACCGGCTGGTGGTGGGCCCGGAACTGGAGTCCGGCCTGGCTTCGCTTCAGGGCCAGAGCGTGATGCTGATCGACGACCTCGTGGACAGCCGCTGGACGGTTACCGTCGCCGGACGCGCTCTGCGGCAGGCGGGGGCGGGGGCTGTCCTTCCGCTGGTGCTTGGCCAGGCCGGCTGACCTCGGCGCCGGCGTGCCGCTGCAGCATAAGGCTGTCTGCCGTGCTGAAAAGCATCAGAACGGCCATGGTCAGGAAGGCGCCGCGGAATGGCCCGGCAGCGTCCTGCGGGAACGCCCCGGCACCTTCGAAAAGTCGGATCAGCAAGGCGGCAACGGCGATGCCTGCGCCTGTGGCCAGCTGCACCAAGGTAGCCGAGACTGCGTTGGCCGAGGTGAGCTGCGCAGGAACGATGTCCGCATATTGCACGGAGGCATACGCCGAGAAACCTATGGAACGGAAAGCGCCGCTGCAGACCAGAAGGGCAAACACCAGCGCTTCGGGAGTGTCCGGGGTGAGCAGGGCGCACAAGGCAAAGGTCACTGCTGAAGCAAAAGAAGCAAAGACCAGCATCACCTTGAAACCGAAGCGCCTGATCAGCGGTGTGGTGGCAGGTTTGATTCCGATGTTGCCCACAAAAACCGCCGCCACCATGATGCCCGCGTGCAACGGCGTCCAGCCGAAGCCTGCCTGGAACATCAGCGGCAGGAGGAAAGGCACCGAACCGATGGTCAGACGGTAAACAAACCCGCCGGTGGCCATGGCCCGGAACGTGCGGGTCCGAAACACGTTGAGGTCAAAAAGCGGGTTGCTGGTGCGCCTCATCCACAGGGCTGCGCCTGCGAGCGCTGCCACTCCGGCCGCTGCGCTGAGCGCAGCCCAGGGACCGTCAGGATGGCCTGCAGCCAACTCCAGGCCAACCACCAGGGCACCTACTCCGGAAGTCGTCAGCAGCAGGCCCAGCCAGTCAAGCCGCCGCCTGCCGTCGCTCGCCCCGGCGGGGACCAGCCTCAAAGCAGCGATAAAGGCCGCGAGCCCCAGCGGCAGGTTGATCAGGAAGATCCAATGCCACGAGAGGTAGGTCGTCAGGGCTCCGCCCACCAAGGGGGCCAGCACCGGCGCAAGGAGACCAGGCCAGACCAGGAAGGCTGTAGCCCGCAGGAGCTCGGACTTGGGGGTGCCGCGCAGCACCACCAGTGTGCCCACAGGAACCATCATCGCCCCGCCTGCCCCCTGCAGGACACGGCTGAGCGTCAGCATGGTCAGGTCCTGGCTCAGGGCACACAGGAGCGATGCAACGGTGAAGATGGCAATAGCCAGGCAAAACACCCGCCGGGCACCGAGCCGTTCCGCGAGCCAGCCACTCAGGGGAATTCCCATGGCAACCGTCATGAGATAGGCCGTCATGGTGATGTTGACGTCGGCGGCCGGCACCGAGAAGTCCCCGGCGATACTTGGAATGGCGGTGGTAAGGACTGTGCCGTCGAGGAACTCCATAAAGAACGTGGCAGCCACCAGCAGCGCCAAACGCGGATTCCACGCCTGGCTGCTGCCTTGAGTCGTCTCCATCGGGTTGCTTCCTGCCATCCATTTATCCTGCCACTGCGGGTACGGCGCGGGCCTGTCGTGTCCGCACCCCGGACGCGCCGTTCCCCCAACTGGGTAGCGCTAACTGCCCTGTTGAGCGCCCATAACGGCAGTTAGCGCGACCCAGTTGGGCGGGAGTATGCAAAGGTCCCGGATACGCAAAAGGCCCCGGTCCAGGACCGGGGCCAAACGCGGAGACGGGGGGATTTGAACCCCCGGTGGAGTTGTGCCCCACACTTCATTAGCAGTGAAGCCCATTCGGCCGCTCTGGCACGTCTCCAATTGCTATTCCTAGCCCACCAAGGATACGCAGAATGAGGCACCCAGTGCAAAACGGCTGGCAGCAAGCCGTTCGGCGTCAGCCGGTACGGAGCGCAGCAACGTAAGTCCCACCCTTATGCCGAACCGCCGGCAAGCGTCCGCCACAGGAAGTGCTGGCTGCGGGCCTGCAGCGCGGCCGCCTGCCGGTTGTCCGAGGCCCCCGCGTGGCCGCCCTCCAGCGCCTCGTGGTACCAGACATTCGGAATACCCATGGCCTGCATTCGGGCGGCCATTTTCCTGGCCTGGACCGGGCCCACCCTGTCGTCCGAGGTTGCCGTCCAGATGAACGTTTCCGGATATTCCACGCCGTCCTTGAGCAGATGGTACGGCGAGAAGGTCCTGATGAATTCCCACTGCTCGGGCACGTCCGGGTCACCGTATTCGGCGATCCACGAGTGCCCCGCCGAGAGCTTGGTGTAGCGGCGCATATCGAGCAGGGGGACGCCGCAGGACACGGCGCCGAACAGTTCCGGGTAGCTGGTGAGCATGTTTCCCACCAGCAAGCCGCCGTTGGACCCGCCCACGCAGCCAAGCCGTTCGCGCGAGGTCACCCCGCGGGAGATGAGGTGCCGCGCCACTGCCGCAAAGTCCTCGTAGGCGCGGTGCCGGTTTTCTTTCAAGGCAGCGCGATGCCAGCCTGGTCCATATTCGCCGCCGCCGCGGATATTTGCCACCACGTAGACGCCGCCACGGGAGTAGGACTGCGCACCATCGGGCCCGGGCGCGTTCGCTGTGCGCCGTTCCAGCCAGGCCCTGCCCACCGAGCCGCTGTAGGCGGGGGTGCGGGAGATCTCGAAGCCACCGTAGCCGGAAAGCTGTGTGGGGTTCTGGCCGTCCAGGACCAGGTCCCGGGACGCCACCTGGAAGTACGGCACCCTGGTGCCGTCGGCCGAGACGGCGAAGTGCTGTTGAACCTCGTACTTTTCGTCGTCAAAGAACGACGGCGACGCCTTCACCACTGCATGGCTGCTCACCACCGATGCGCTACCGGCAGCGCCTGCGGGTACGGCCCGCCGCTCAAGCGTGCCGCGCATCAGTGTGCTGGGGGTGGTGAACCCGGTGGCTACCAGCCAGAAATCGTCGCCGGCACCGCCGTCGGCGTGGCTTTCGTCCTCAGCATCCACCGCGTAGGCGTTCACGTCGTGCAGCGGAGGGCAGGCGTCCAACAGCGAGGAGGCCCAGGCGCCCTCGCCGGCGGTTCCTGGCTGGGACGGGTCAAGCACCCTGATTTCGGACGACACGTCCCGCAGGAGGTTCAGCAGCAGGAAGTCCCGGGTCCAGCTCCAGGACTGCAGGGACGTGTGCGCGTCGGGGGTGAAGAGCACGGACAGCTCCCGGGCTCCGGCGAGGTAGTCCTCAAACCTGGCGGCCAGCAGCGAACCTGCCGGGTAGGTAGTTACGCCAACGGACCAGTCACCTTGGGGCCTGAACAGCAGCCACTCCCGGTGGGCGCTCAGGTTCACGTCGGTCGGGGCGTCGATTTCAACCCAGGATCCGTCCTGCCGGAAGAACGTGCTGCGGTTGAAGAAGTCAATGTAGTCCACGGCGAACGTGCGCTCGAAGCCCGGGGTGGAGTCGTGTGCCACCGCCGCCATCATGTGGTTCTCGGCCACGTCAAAGAGCAGCGCTGCGGTACCGAGGGCTTCGCCCCGCCGCAGCGTCACCGCGGTCCGGGGGTAGGAGGACGCCGTCCGCGGCAGGTCCCCGGCTGTGGAGGCGACCAGCAGGGTATCGGCATCCAGCCACGAGACGTTGCCCTTCGCCGTCGGCAGGTCAAACCCGCCGTCGGCCGGGTCAACAAAGGTGCGCGTCTCGACGTCGAACTCGCGGTAGCGGTTTGCGTCGCCGCCGTCGGGGGAGAGAGCCACGAGCGCCAGCCGGTGCTGCTCCCCGGTGGCCGGGCGCAGGAAAGTGCCTCCGTGGAAGACCCACTCCTCACCCTCGGCGGCGGCCAGCGCATCCACATCCAACAGGACATCCCACTCGGGGGTGTCCGTCTGGTAGCTTTCCCAAGTGGTCCGGCGCCACAGGCCCTTGGGGTTCTGCTGGTCCTTCCAAAAGTTGTAGTACCAGTCGCCGCGCTTGCCCACCATGGCTATCCTGTCGGTGGAGTCCAGCACCTCCAGGATGCTGCCCTCCAGGGCGGCATAGTCGGCGTCTTCCAGCAGGTCCTCCGTGCGGGCGTTCTGCTCCCGGACCCAGTCCAGCTGCTGCTCACCGTAAATTTCCTCAAGCCAGACATTCTCGTCGGTGGGCTCAGGGGCTGTGCCGGAAGGTGCGGAAGGAACAGGGGCACCCGGTGCGGGCGGTGGAACAGCTGCGGTGGTGGTCATGCGCCCATCCAAACAACATCTGAGCGCCGCAGGCAAGTCAAGCCGGCAAGTCACATGCCGATACTCTGGATGCCGTGGGTAAATCGCAGAGCATCCGGACAGCCATCATCGGCGCCGGCCCCCGGGGTACCAGCGTGCTGGAACGCCTGCTCGCCCACCGTGCCGCCCACGGCGGAGCCGCGGCCCTCCACATCGAAATGATCGATCCCTATCCGGCAGGCCCCGGGCACGTCTGGCAGCCCGGCCAGTCACGCCTCTACCTGATGAACACGCAGTCTTTCTATCCCACCGTCATTCCCGAGGACCCCCAGCTGGCCCCCGCCATCAGCGGCACCACCTTTGACCAGTGGCGAAACCGCCAGCAGCACCGTCCGCTGCCCTCCCTCACAGCCGAGGAAAGGGCCGAACTGGCGGCGCTCACATCCCGGGACTTTCCGAGCCGCGCCCTGTATGGGCGCTACCTCCGCAGCACCCTGGAGGAACTGACAGGCCAGTTGCCTGACGGCGTCACCGTCACATTCCACGAAACGTCAGCTTCAACTGTGCGCCGGTCAGGCAAGGAAACGTTCGACGTCGGCCTCGCCAACGGCGCTTCCCTCACCGCGGACTCCGTGGTCCTGGCCCTGGGCCACATCCCCTCCCGGCTTAACGCCGAACAGCGGGAGCTGCTGTCCTCAGCTGGCCAGCTTGGCCTGCGGTACCTGCCGCCCGCCGTACCTGCGGACGTGGACTGGCAGGAGGTCCCGGCAGGCGAGCCCGTCCTGGTCCGCGGGATGGGCCTGAACTTTTTTGACGCCATGGTGCAGCTGACGGAGGCCAGGGGTGGAAAGTTCATCGACTCCGGACCGGTGCTGACCTATGAGCCGTCCGGCCAGGAGCCCCTGATCATCGCCGCGTCCCGCCGGGGCACACCCTACCGGACCAAAGCCGTCCTTCAGGGGTACTATCCGGAGTCCGTCAAGCTCCGGTACCTGACCGATGCGGCCCTGGCACGCTTTGCTGCGGCCGGGATCCGGCCAGGGTTTGATCACGACCTCTGGCCCCTGCTGCACCGGGACACCCTCTGGGCCTACTATTCCACCCTGGTGCGCTCGCAGCCCGGCGCGGTCGCGGATCCAGCCGGTTTCCTGGCCGACCTCGAGGAAGCGCTCCGGCCGCATTCCCACAGCGCGGCCAACTGGGAGGAAGCTGTGGACAGCGTACTGGCCGTCCATATCGGGCCACGGCACCGGCTGGACCTGCTGGGCCTTGCGTCCCCCTTGGCGGGCCAGCGGTTCGCATCCCGGGCCGAGCTTGATGCCGCCGTCGTGGAGTACCTGCTTGATGACGTCCGCCGCTCCGCGCTCGGTGAGCAGGACCCCGTCAAAATGGCGATCGGAGCCCTGCATCACGGCCGCGCCGTCCTAAAGACGGCAGTTGCCGACGGCGGGATCACCGACGAGTCGTGGGTGGGCGGGCTGAGGGGCTGGTTTGAGTCGTTTGTGGAAGGGCTCGCCAGCGGACCTCCCGCGTTGCGGGCCGAACAACTGGCGGCGCTGGCCCGCGCGGGCGTGGTCAGCTTTGTGGGTCCCGACCCCAAGTTCGGCATCGACCGGCGAAACGGGATGTTCACTGCTGCGTCACCTTGGGTGACGGGTCCGCCGGCGGCGGCGAAAACCATGATTGAAGCCCTGGCGCCGGCGAACCGGGTCTCAGCCAGCGCGTCCCCGCTGCTCGAGCAGCTCCTGGCGGACGGGCTGGTCCGGCCACGGCTGATGATGACAGCTGAGGGTGCTCCCGTGGAAGCCACGGGACTGGACGTCAGCCCGCATCCCTACCGCCCGCTGGCGGCAAACGGTTCCGTCACCGCCGGGCTCTACGTCCTGGGGCTGCAGCTCTCGGCTTCCCAGTGGGGCACCGCCATCGCCGCGGAGGCCTTCCAGCCGGGCGGCCCCGCTTACCCGAGCGGTCAGCGTACCCTCCGGGACGCCGACGAAATCGCCCGCGCCATCGTGGGTGCCTGACCGGTTCCACTCCGGACACGTCGCGCCCGCCTGGCGATAAAAAACACTGCCGTCATACCCTCGTGCCGGAAAGAAATTTTCGCCGGCCGGGCACGGCACCGCCGACGCCGGCTGTGTCACCTGCCGTAGCAGGGAGTCCCGTAGCCGTCATAACCGCTCCGGCTGCCGCCGCTGATCACCGCCGCCACGGTACTTTCTTTACCCCTCGTTCCGCCCCGTTGAGGCAGATGTCCCTGTGTTGATTAATGCGTCCTTATTGCCTTCTGCGACGCTGCATGCAGCCCGGTTAACTCCGGTTTCTTCGCATTGCCGGCCCGCTGCAGGCGCCGGTTGATCTCTGCTCTGATGGTGGACACAAGCCGGCCGGAAGGGCCGCGCAGGTCCGGACCCACCTCCTCAAGCGCAGAAAGAATCCGCCATGAAACACCCGCATTTGCCCGTAGGAACCGTTCCCTCCCGTGGAGTAAGGGCTGCCATGACCACAGGCGCAACGACGGCCAGGACGGCTGCCAGGATGGCAGGGGCGGCAGCAGCGATCGCCGTCGCGCTGGTGGTGTCCGGTTGTGGCGGTCCGGCGACAGCCCAGCAAGGCGCGGGTGCTGCCGCGGGAACGGAAGTGAAGACCGTCCGCTATCAGGGTTCGCCCAACACCGTCTCACTGCTGGAGGTGGCCGAGGACCTCGGATACCTGAAGGACGTGAAGCTGGAGTGGGTCAGCAATACCACCAGCGGCCCGCAAAGCATCCAATCGGTGGCAACTGACCAGACTGACATTGGGGGAGCCTTCACCGGCGCCGTGATCAAGCTCATTGAGGCAGGGGCGCCCGTGCAGGCTGTCATCAACTACTACGGGGAGGACAAGGACACCTTCACCGGGTACTACGTGGAAGAGGGAAGTCCCATCAAAACGGCCCGGGACCTGATCGGCAAGAAGGTCGCAGTGAACACCCTGGGCGCCCACCACGAAGCAGTCATCACCACGCAGCTGAAGAACAGCGGCCTGACACCGGAAGAAATCAAGCAGGTCCAGCTGGTGGTGGTCCCGCCGAACGAAACCGAAGTAGCCCTCCGCAAGAAGCAGGTGGACGTTGGGACCCTGGGCGGTGTGCTCCAGGACCGGGCCCTTGCCGAGGGCGGCGTCCGTGCTCTCTTCACTGACGTCGGCGTGATCGGCGGACCTTTCGACGCCGGCCAGTATGTCCTGCGGAAGGACTTCATCGCCAAGAATCCTGAAACCAGCCGCACCCTGGTGACGGGAGTAGCGAAAGCCATCGAGTGGGAGCGGACCACTCCGCGGGAGCAGGTGATCGCCAAGTTCGAGGAAATCATCACCAAGCGGGGCCGCAACGAGAGCACCGAAACACTGAAGTACTGGAAGAGCGTGGGCGTGGCTTCCACCGGCGGCCGCATTCAGGACAGCGACTTCACCCGCTGGAAGGACTACCTCCGTTCCGCCGGGATCGTCAACGGCCCACTGGACACCAACAAGCTCTACACCAACGAGTTCAACGGGCTGGAAACAACGCCGGCCGCGCCAACCTCGAAAGGATAGCCATGACACCCAAAATAAGCCTGCAGAATGTGACCAAGGAGTTTGCAGTCCGCCAGGGCAAAGGCGAAGGCAGGAGCAGCGGGCAGCGTGTCCTGACAGCGCTGGATGACTTGAGTTTGGACGTGGCCGACGGCGAATTCCTCACCCTCGTTGGCCCCAGCGGTTCGGGAAAAACAACCCTCCTGGACCTGCTGGCCGGCCTGTCCCGCCCTACCTCAGGCAAAGTACTGGTGGACGGAAACGAAGTGTCAGGGCCAGGCCAGGACAGGGCGGTGGTGTTCCAGCAGTACGCGCTGTTCCCTTGGCGCACAGCGTCAGCCAACGTCTCCATTGGCCTGGAGAACAAGGGCCTGTCCAGGAAACAGCGGGCCGGGATCGCCAGCGAATTCCTTGACCTTGTAGGCCTGGCCGGCTTTGAGGACCGGTATCCGCATGAACTCTCCGGCGGTATGAAGCAGCGCGTGGCAATTGCCAGAAGCCTCGCCTATGAGCCGGACGTTCTGCTGATGGATGAGCCGTTTGCAGCCTTGGATGCCCAGACCCGTGAACAACTCCAGGACGAGCTCCTGCGGATCTGGAAAGCAACGGGAAAGACGATCGTGTTCATCACCCACGGCATCGACGAGGCCGTCTACCTCGGCCAGCGCGTGGCGGTGCTCAGCGCCCGGCCCGGCAGGCTGAAGGAAATTGTGGACATCAACATTCCAGACCGCGACGGCGACGCGGACATCCGCTCCCATTCCGCGTTTGTGGAGCACCGGCACCAGGTCTGGTCCCTCCTGCATGACGAGGTCCGGCTGGCCCAGGATTCCGGTCACCGGAAAATCCTGCCGGACGGGACCGCCCCCGATGAACTGCCCCTCGAGAGGAGCGTGGCCTGATGAGTTCCGTCATTACCAAACCAGAAGTGCTGGCAGCAGCTGCTGCAGTGACGGCAGCCGGGGAACGTCCCGCCGTCGGACATTCCACCGCAAGCAGAACGCGTACGGCCGGCCGGGACAGAATCCAGGAGGGGCTTTCCGGACTGGCTGGCCGGGCCGCCCGGGCGGGATGGAAGTCCGTCGCAGTCCTGCTGTTCCTGGCGCTGTGGGAAATCGGGCCCCTGTACCTGGCCGGTCCCTCCACCCGGGTGTTCCTGCCTCCGCTGCACGAGGTGCTCGCGGCAGGAGCCAAACTGGTGCAGTCCGGCCAGTTGCAGAGCCACCTGCAGGCCAGCCTCACCCGCTCTGTGTCGGGATTTAGCATTGCCGTCGTGTCGGCCGTAGTGCTGGGGCTCCTCATCGCCTGGTACGGCTGGTTGAATTCATTCCTGAACCCGCTGCTGGAGCTCTTCCGGAACACCGCCACCCTGGCCCTGCTTCCGGTGTTCACGCTGCTGCTGGGCATCGGCGAGGAATCCAAGATCACCATCGTCGCCTACGCTGCGTTCTTCCCGGTGCTGCTGAACACCATCGCGGGCGTCCGGACCGTTGACCCGCTGCTGATCAGGGCCGCCAAGTCCCTGGGACTGAACAGCTTCCGGCTCTTCCAGAAGGTCATCCTGCCCTCGGCCGTCCCCACCATCTTCACCGGCATCAGGATGGCCGGCACCTCATCCATCCTGGTGCTGATCGCCGCCGAAATGGTAGGCGCCAAGGCCGGGCTGGGTTACCTGATCGTCAATTCGCAAATGAGCTTCCTCATCCCCGACATGTACGCAGGAATCCTCACCGTCTCGGTCCTGGGACTCCTGGTGAACGTGCTGCTGGTGGCACTGGAACGCCACTTCTCCCGCTGGCGCACCGCCGTCGGCTCCACATCCTGAACCCAATCCCGTCCGAACTGCAAAGGAAACAACAATGACCGTCATCACCGAAACCAAGCTTCAGTTCACCAAACTGGGTTCCCGGATTGGCGCCGAGATCCGCGGGCTGGATCTCAGCGCGGAGCTCAGCGAAGGCACCATCGGACAGATCCGCGAAGCCCTCAATACCCATAAGGCACTGGTCTTTCGCGAGGCAAACATCCACACCGATGAGGAACAGGTGCGGTTCGCCAGCCGCTTCGGCCCGCTCACCAAGGCGCACCCGACGGTGGCGTCCGTGGACGGCAAGCCCGCCGTACTGCCCGTAGACAGCGAAAACGGCAGCGCCAACAACTGGCACACGGACGTCACCTTTGTGGTGAACCCGCCGCAGGCCTCCACGTTGCGGAGCATCACGTTGCCGGCCTATGGCGGGGAAACCCTTATCGCCTCATCCGCCGGCGCCTACCAGGACCTGCCGGAGGAACTCCGGAACTTCGCTGACACGCTCTGGGCTGTCCATACGAACGACTACGACTATTCGGTGCCCAAGAACCTGGAGCACGCCAACGCAGCGGAACGGCGCAAGGAATTCACGCGTATCCATTTCGAATCCGCCCACCCGGTGGTCCGCGTCCACCCACTGACGGGGGAGCGCGCTCTGTTCATCGGCGGTTTTGCCCAGCGTCTGAGGATCGTGGGGCTCTCCAACACCGAGTCCAGGGACATCCTGCGCCTGCTGCAGGCCTACGTCACCCGCCCAGAAAACGTGGTCCGGGTCAACTGGGAGCCGGACCAGGTGGTGCTCTTTGACAACCGCATCACCCAGCATTACGCACCGGCCAACTACGACGGCCAGGCCCGCCAGCTGAACCGTGTCACCATCGCCGGTGACATTCCCAGGGGCGTGGACGGCCGGAGCAGCACCTCCATCCAGGGCGACTCCTCCGCCTACTCGGAGACGGTAATTGTTCCTGAGGTCCGTCATAAAGTTCCCGCATAAAAGGGAAGGTGCCCCTCCCGGCCTGGGATGCAGGCGGGAAGGGGCACCTCTTGTTTCCGGGGCTGGCTCAGGCCCCCGAGCCAGACGCGTCCGCGGTTCCCCGGGCACTGTCCGCAATAATCTTGAACACAGCACCTGTGGGATCTGCCAGCGTGGCGAGGCGCCCGAAAGGCGAATCGTCGGGCCCATCAATGACAGTGGCGCCCATGGCCACTGCCTTCCCGATCGAAGCATCGGCGTCGTCCACGGCGAAGTAAATCTGCCAGGAGGACGGAACATCGGCGGGGAGGTAGCCGGAGGCGTCCATGATGCCGGCCTTGGCTGAGTCACCGGCCCCCAGTGTGGTGTAGCGGAAGTCCGGCGCATCACTCATGACGGCGGTGTCCCAGCCGAAGACGTCCTGGTAGAACTTCACCGCGGCATCGTAGTCCCTGGCATGCAGTTCGTGCCAGGCGGCCGTCCCCGTTTCTGCCACCAGTTCGTAGCCCTGCATCTCCCGGGGCTGCCAGACGCCCACAGCGGCACCGGTGACATCACCGAAAAAGGCCATGAACCCCTGCTCCGGGACATCCATGGGCTCCATGTAGATCTGACCACCGTTGGCAGTGATTGCAGACGCTGTGGCGGCGGCGTCGTCGGAACGCAGATAGGTGGACCAGGCGTCCGGTACCTCCCCCTGGTCCGCTTCCTTCTGCATGATCCCGGCCACTGACTTGCCGTTCTTGCGGGCGGTGATATAGCCGCCATACTTTTCCTGGTCTCCCGCTTCGAACTCCCACCTAGACAGGAACGACATTATGGTCAGGCACCGACAGTTTCAACGGGCGGGCACACCACCGCGGCCGGGGCCCGGCTGGGACCGGGTTTGCGGCGGACAGCGAAAAACCCCGCAGCACGAGTCAGTTATGCGGGGTTTTTCTTGCAGTCACTACACACATTGGGGGACGTATGAAGGAACTCACACCAGAGTAATAGACAGCATGCTTACTTTCCAAATCGGGTGAGTTAGTGCCCCCAGCGAGCCAGGCCGGGCAAACGCTAAAGGCCGGCTGATCCCATCTTTCGATGTGGCTCAACCGGCCCCCTGACCGCTGAATAACGGCCCTAACGCGGAAGGTAAGAGATTCGAACTCTTGGTACGGGGTTACCGCACACTAGTTTTCAAGACTAGCTCCTTCGGCCGCTCGGACAACCTTCCCTAACGAGTAGTGTTTCATAGGCAGTTGGCTGCAACAAAACAGAGCCTGGAGCGCATCCGGTGCACACTGGTTCTGGAGCACGAATCAGCAAGAAACGGGAGTTCGATGAAAGCCGTCTACATATCAGAACCTGGCGGTCCGGAAGTGCTGGAGGTCCGCGACGTGGACGCCCCGGTTCCCGGGCACGGCGAGGTCCTCATCGACGTCGTTGCTGCGGGGCTGAACCGGGCGGATGTGCAGCAGCGCAGGGGATTCTATCCGCCGCCGCCGGGCGCCTCGGAAGTGCCGGGGCTGGAAGTCTCCGGTAGGATCGCTGGCTTCGGTCCAGGTGTCACCAAGCCGTTCTCCCTGGGTGACAAGGTGGTGGCGCTGCTTGCCGGCGGCGGGTATGCGCAGCAGGTTGCCGTTCCGGCCGAGCAGGTCCTGAGGATTCCTGACGGTGTTGACGTGGTGACTGCAGCTTCCCTGCCGGAGGTGGCCGCCACCGTATATTCGAACCTGATCATGACGGCCCAGCTGCAGGCGGGCGAGACCGTACTGATCCATGGCGCCACCGGCGGCATCGGCACCATGGCCATCCAGCTTGCCAAGGCGCTTGGGGCAACGGTGGCAACCACTGCCGGGACGGACGAGAAAGTCGGCACCGCCAAGGCTTTCCTGGGTGCCGACATTGCCATCAATTACAGGGAAGAAGACTTTCCGGACAGCCTGCGGCGGCAGAATGGCGGCAAGGGGGCTGACGTGATCCTGGATGTTGTGGGGGCCAAATACCTCCAGCAGAACGTGGACGCCCTGGCTGACTATGGGCGGCTGATCGTCATCGGCCTGCAGGGCGGCGCCAAAGGCGAACTGGACCTCGGGCAGTTGCTGAAGAAGCGGGCGGCGGTGGTGGCAACGGCGCTGCGGCCGCGCCCTGTCGCGGAAAAGGGAGCCATCATGAATGCCGTCCGGGAGTCGGTCTGGCCGCTCATTTCGGACGGGCGGATCCGGCCGCTGGTGGCGAAGACCTTCCCCCTGGAGCAGGTCCGAGCAGCCCACGAGTACTTTGACAGCGGGGACCACGTGGGCAAAATACTGTTGCTTCTGTAGCATAAATACTCAGTATTGCTTCCGGACCCAGAGTGGGCTAGTCTCGTTCCATACGCGGTATGCACAGGTTTTGGGGGTCTGTGCATACCGCGGCACACGCTACCGCTAGGAGCATTATGTCCATCCGTCACAGCCTCCTCGCCCTGCTGCAGGACCAGCCGCGTTATGGTTACCAGCTCAGGGTTGAGTTCGAGAACCGCACCGGCGCCACGTGGCCCCTGAACATCGGCCAGGTCTACACCACGCTGGACCGGCTGGAGCGCGACGGCCTGGTAAACAACGACGGCGGCGACGGCGAAGGCCACGTGGTGTACAGCATCACCGACGCGGGCAAGGCCGAGGTGCAGGGCTGGTTTGCCGCCCCCGTGGAGCGCAACAACCCCCCGCGGAACGAACTCGCCATCAAGCTGGCGCTCGCCGTCACGTTACCGGGCGTTGACGTGCAGGCCATTATCCAGGCCCAGAGGGTGGCATCCATCCGGGCGCTGCAGGACTACACCAAGGCCCGCCGGGACACCGCAGCAAACCAGCGTTCCGCCGATACTGCCTGGCTGCTGGTGCTGGACTCGCTGATCTTCCAGACTGAAGCGGAGGTCCGCTGGCTGGACCTGTGTGAGGCACGGATGGTGCAGCAGGCACAGTCCGCGCAGGGAACCTCACGGAAACTGTCCAACGGGGTACCTGCGGACGAGGCCGCCCCGCTCATCGCGACCAACCGCCGGTGAGCGTCCAGGGACCACAACAGGTCCTGGAACTGTCCAAAGTCAGCAGGACCTTCGGTGACGGAGCGACGGCGGTCGCCGCACTCCGCGACGTAGACCTCACCATCAACGCCGGCGAGTTTGTCGCGGTGATGGGGCCATCCGGCTCGGGTAAGTCCTCCCTGCTGGCGCTGGCAGGAGGATTGGACCAGCCGACGTCGGGCGCTGTCTTTGTGGAATCAACGCCACTGGCGCGGCTGGGCCTCAATGAACTCGCGCGGCTGCGCCGCCGCGCCGTCGGCTACGTTTTCCAGGACTTCAACCTGGTCCCCACGCTGACAGCGGCAGAGAACGTGGCGCTGCCCTTGGAGTTGGACGGAACGGCGGCCAGGAAGGCGCACCGGCAGGCGCTGGACGCCCTCCGCCAGGTGGGGATTACGGACCTGGCCGATCGCTTCATGGACGAGATGTCCGGCGGCCAGCAGCAGCGGGTGGCCATTGCGCGCGCCATCGTGGGCGAGCGCCGCCTGATCCTTGCCGACGAACCCACGGGGGCGCTGGACTCCACCACCGGCCAGGGTGTTATGGAGGTCCTGCGTCAAAGGGCGGATGCCGGTGCGGCTGTCATGCTGGTGACCCACGAGGCCAGGCATGCAGCCTGGGCGGACCGCGTGGTCTTCCTGAGGGACGGCCGGATCGTGGACCAGGCGGCCGCCATGCACGATCCCACCATGCTCCTGACCCAGGCCGGGCTCTAAGGGTGGCGCTTGACCTCTCACCGGTGCCTGGCGGGCGCCGGCACTCCTTCCGCGTCGCCCTGCGGATGGCTCGGCGCGATATCAGCCGCCACAAGGGCCGTTCGCTGCTGATTATCCTGCTGATCATGCTGCCCGTGGCGGGCATGACAGGTGCCGCCACGCTGGTCCAGAGCATGCAGGAAACTCCCGCCGAACGGGTCCAGTACCAGCTCGGGAAGACGCAGGCGCGGTTCCAATCGCTGAACTCCGTGAACAGCGCGATGGTCCAGGACCCCCTGATGGACCACATCGTGGCCTCCAGTCCCCGGGACATCGATCCAGACTTCGTCGCCGCGGATCCCCAGGACATCCTGCCCGCTGGATACAACGTCCTGACGGAATCGCAGCTGGACCTCACCACCAGGGTGGGAGACGCTGACGTGTCCCTGATGGGCAGGGCCGTGGATGCCCTGAACCCTGCCTTTGAAGGGAAATTCCAGCTACTGAACGGCAGGGCACCGCAAACCGCCACGGAGGCTCTCGTTTCACCGGGTCTGTTGGAGCGCTTCGGTATGGAGCTGGGGGAGAACCTGACGACGTCGGCGGGTACTTTTACCGCCGTCGGCACCTTGCGTGACTTTGGGATCTCGGACCGCAACGAAATTCTCTTCCTCAAGCCGGGCCAGGGGGAGGAAGCAATCGCGCCTCTGCCTTCCGGGCGCGGTGGCCAGACGAAGTACTACCTCGTGGGCCCGGAGCCTGTGACCTGGGCCCAGGTCAGGGAAGCGAACACCGTTGGAGTGTCAGTACTCTCTCGGTCCGTAGCCTTCAATTTGCCGCCTCTGAATCAGCGGAGTGTGGACGGCACGCCGCCGCAATATGAGCAGGCCACACCTTATTCCGCCTACCTCACGGGCGGCTTCATCGGAGCCCTTGCCCTGCTGGAGGTCGGATTGCTGGCCGGCGCGGCATTCTCCGTCGGAGCCAAACGGCAGATTCGCGAGCTGGCGCTTTTGGCTGCTTCGGGCGCTGAAGCCCCCACCGTCCAGGCGGTGGTCACGGCGGCAGGCGTGTGGCTGGGAACCATTGCCGTCAGTGCCGGGGCGGCGCTGGGCCTCGCGGGTGCTGCGGGTGCCGTGTTCTGGGTACGTTACCTCGGCTCCCAGCGGCTGGCAGGCTTCCACCCGGATATCCTTCTGACCGCCATCGCCATGATCATGGGCCTGGGCGCCTGTATTCTTGCTGCCCTTGCGCCGGCCCGCCAGGTGTCAAGGCAGGCGGTGCTGGGGGCACTGAAGTCCGGGCGGGCGCCGGTACCAACAGGAAAATGGCCGCAGCGTGCCGGTGCGGGGATGCTGCTGCTGTCCGCTGGCCTGCTGTTTTCCGGCAACGCCCTGGCCGATGTCCCGGCTGACCCCGACCTGCTCAACGACAGAATGCCCCTGATTACAGGCCTGGTGATCGCCGGTGCCGTGCTGGCGGTGACCGGGCTGGTGCTTGTCACCGGATTCACGGTGGCGCTGATGACCAGCAGGACCGGCAGGCTGCCGCTTCCGTTGCGGATGGCGGCCCGGGACTCCGCCCGCAACCGCAGCCGTACTGTGCCCGCCGTTGCCGCAGTGCTGGCGGCGGCCACGCTGGCCAGTGCCGCCATGGTTCTCGCAGCCAGCCAGGAGGCCCGGGAGCGGGAAACCCACCAGTGGAATGCTTTGCCAAACCAGGTGCTGTTGCCCTTGAATGAGTCTGGTCCGCCCCTGGCAGATGGCTCCCTCCCGGCACCGGTGGCCGTGGATCCAGCCAAGTTCACCAGCGCTTTGAAGAACGCCGTTAACACGGTGTCCTGGACGCAGGTCCTGGAGTCGCCAAGGGTCACAAACTGTCAAAGGGGCCCTGAGACGGATCTCACCGTTCCGCCCGTTACTCCCACTTCCAACTGCCTCCTCTACTCGCTGAAAGTGCCGGCAGGGAACGAGTGCGCCCTGACCGAGGGCCAAAGGGTCAAGGATCCGCGGGATTGGCGCTGCCAGGGCTCAATGCGCCCCATCGGCTTCACTTCCAGCGGCTCACTGGTAGTAGGCGGGGAGGCCGAGATCCGCGCCATGCTGGGAACGGCGCCTTCCGCAGAGGCACTGGAGGTGCTCAGCAACGGCGGCATGGTGGTGACCAATCCTGTCTTTGTGCAGGACGGACGTGCAGTCGTGGAGGGCGCCGATATGCGCAGTGACAAGGTGTCCACCACCCAGATGCACGCCGGCTATGAGGTGGTCACGTCAACGGAAGTGCCCGCTGTCGTGATGGTTCCCGAGGTTCCTGTTCCATACTTCGGTGTCATCTCACCTGCGGCCGCCAAATCCGCGGGCATCCAGCTCACGGAATCGTCACTGCTGGTCCAGTTCAGTGCCTATCCCAGCCCGGCGGAGCAGGACCTGTTGGCGTCAACCGCTGCCGGTTTCTTCGGAAGTACCCCCATTGGGATTTACGTTGAGCCGGGCGTGGACCGCGATTCTTCCTGGGTCATCTGGTCCATCGTGGGGATCAGTGCGCTGATCACGCTCAGTGCTGCCGGCATTACCACGGGGCTGTCGCTTGCCGACTCGCGCAGTGACCATATGACGCTTGCAGGAGTCGGCGCGGCGCCCCGGCTGCGGAAAGCACTGGCCGGAGCCCAGGCCCTGATGACGGGTGGTCTGGGCTCCTTCCTGGGCTGCCTGGCGGGAGTAGCCCCGGCGGTCATTATTGTCCATGCTTCGGGACGGGCCACAGGACTGGGTGCGGACGCTGTTGTCCCGTGGCTTCAGCTGCTGGCACTGGTGGTCATTGTGCCTCTCACCGGCTCGGCCTTGGCCTGGATTTTCACCCGGGCACGCCTGCCGATGTCGCGCCGCAGCCTGGGAACCTGACCCAACCTGCCGCTCGCCGCCGCCCGCCTGCCGCTCACCGCTGCGGGCGCGCCGCACCAGGTGAATCCGGACGTACAGCGCCTCTGCGTTGGTAGGGTGCCTTCTGAGCAACTGGAGCAGGAACTCTCAAGGAGGAGACATGGCCGGAATGCCTGGTGAAGCTGTAGATTCAACGCGTCGGGGCGGGTCTTTGACCGCCGATCCGGACCTTCCTTCCACCGCCGTGGACGAGGCCGTCCGCGAGGCGGAAGAGAAGAAGTGGACGCCCGCCAAAATCGCACTCTGGTCCGCAATCGCCCTCCTGGGCGGCGTGGCCTGGTTCATGCTGGCCATCATCCGCGGCGAAACAGTCAACGCCATCTGGTTTGTCTTCGCCTCGGTCTGCACCTACCTCATCGGCTACCGGTTCTACTCCAAGGTCATCGAGAAGTTCCTGCTCAAGCCCGATGACCGGCGCGCCACACCGGCGGAGTACAAGGCCGACGGCAAGGACTACGTCCGCACGGACCGCAACGTCCTGTTTGGCCATCACTTCGCAGCCATCGCCGGCGCCGGGCCCCTGGTGGGCCCGGTCATCGCAGCCCAGATGGGCTTCCTCCCGGGCACCATTTGGATCATCATCGGTGTGGTGTTCGCGGGCGCAGTGCAGGACTACCTGGTGATGTTCTTCTCCATGCGCCGAGGCGGCCGTTCCCTGGGCCAGATGGCCCGCGAGGAACTGGGTGTCATCGGCGGCACCGCAGCCCTGGTAGCCACGTTGCTCATCATGGTGATCATCGTCGCGATCCTTGCCCTCGTCGTGGTCAATGCCCTCGGTGAAAGCCCGTGGGGCGTCTTCTCCGTTGGCATGACCATCCCCATCGCCCTGTTCATGGGGGTCTACCTCAGGTTCCTCCGGCCCGGCAAGGTCATGGAGGTTTCCCTCATCGGCTTTGTGCTGCTGATGGCCGCGATCATCGGCGGCGGCGCCGTTGCCGGCACCGAATGGGGAGCGGCGTTCTTCCACTTGGACAAGGTCACCATCGCGTGGGGCCTGATCGTCTACGGCTTCATCGCGGCGATCCTTCCCGTCTGGCTGCTGCTGGCTCCCCGTGATTACCTCTCCACGTTCATGAAGATCGGCGTCATTGTGATGCTGGCACTGGCCATCGTGGTGGTCCGTCCCGAAATCACCGTCCCCGCCTTCAGCGAGTTCGCCGGCCGCGACAATGGGCCGGTTTTCTCCGGGGCACTGTTCCCGTTCCTGTTCGTGACCATCGCCTGCGGTGCGCTGTCCGGTTTCCATGCCCTCATTTCCTCCGGCACCACGCCCAAGCTCATTGAGAAGGAACGCCAGACCCGCTTCATCGGCTACGGCGGCATGCTGATGGAGTCCTTTGTGGCCATCATGGCGCTGGTGGCCGCCATCTCCATTGACCGCGGCCTGTACTTCGCCATGAACTCGCCTGCCGCCCTCACCGGCGGAACCGTGGAGACGGCTGCAGCCTGGGTCAACAGCCTCGGGCTCTCCGGGGTGAACCTCACACCGGATTTCCTGGCACAGACAGCCGCCAACGTGGGCGAAGAAAGCATTGTCTCCCGGACCGGCGGCGCTCCGACACTGGCTGTGGGACTGGCGCACATCATGCAGCAGTTCATCGGTGGCACCGCCATGATGGCTTTCTGGTACCACTTCGCCATCATGTTCGAGGCGCTGTTCATTCTCACAGCGGTCGACGCCGGCACCCGGGTTGCGCGGTTTATGCTTCAGGATTCCATCGGCAACTTTGTCCCCAAGTTCAAGGAAGCCTCCTGGCGGCCCGGGGCATGGCTCTGCACTGCCGTGATGGTGGGCGCCTGGGGTGCTGTACTGCTGATGGGGGTGACAGATCCGCTTGGCGGCATCAATACCCTGTTCCCGCTGTTCGGCATCGCCAACCAGCTGCTGGCCGCCATCGCCCTTGCGGTCTGCATGGCCATTGCGGCCAAACGCGGTGCGTACAAGTACCTCTGGATCGTTGCACTGCCGCTGGCCTTTGCGGCGGTGGTCACCATCACGGCCAGCTTCCACAAGATCTTCTCTCCGGTTCCGGCAGTGGGCTATTTCGCCAACAACGCCGCCTTCTCCAAGGCCCTTGCCGATGGCAAAACCGAGTTCGGCACAGCCAAGACCGTTGCAGCCATGGAGGCCGTGGTGCGCAACACCATGATCCAGGGCTGGCTTTCCGTCATCTTCGTCACGCTGAGCATCATCGTTATCGCCACGGCAGTTTTGGCCACTGTGAAGGCCTACCGCAAGACCGCCGCGGGGACCGCCAACAGCGACCACGAAGATGAGGCGCGTCCCTCCCGGGTCTTCGCGCCGGCGGGACTCATCGCTTCCCCGTCCGAGCGCGAGCTGATGGCCGAATGGAACAAACTGCCGGCTGAGCAGCGGTTCGACAAAGCGGGGCACCACTGATGCGTTCGGGGCTGGCTTCGGTCGCTGCGGCATTCCGCGGATGCGCCAGGTACCTCAGCGCTGTCCTGGGTGCGGACGCCTACGCAAAGTACGTCGAGCACCACCGGAGCGCTGGACACGAGGCGGGCCCAATGGGTGAGCGCGAATTCTGGCGCGACAGGACTGACAGGCAGGACAGCAATCCGCAAGGGAGATGCTGCTGATGGTTTGGTTACGGACTGTCACCGCACTGTCCAGTGAGCCGCCGGCACGTGAGAGTATGAACCCATGAGCGATCCCAAAGACACTCAGCAAGACGACGTCCCGGTGGAGGGCAGGACCCTCGACGGGCAGCAGCCAGCCCCTGTTGGGCCTATTCCGGCGGACGGAAACAGATCCAAAAGCAGTCTGCAGGACCTGGTGGACGAACCTGCCAAGGTTATGCGGATTGGCACCATGATCCGCCAGCTGTTGGAAGAGGTTAAGTCCGCTCCGCTGGACGATGCTGCGCGCGGACGCCTGGCCGAGATCCACGAGCGGTCCATCAAGGAGCTCGAGGACGGGCTGGCGCCGGAACTTGTGGAAGAACTGGACCGTATCAGCCTGCCTTTCCCGGACGATGCCACTCCGTCCGATGCTGAGCTCCGCATCGCGCAGGCGCAGCTGGTCGGTTGGCTGGAGGGACTCTTCCACGGCATTCAGACGGCTCTTGCAGCCCAGCACGCCGCCCGCGAGCATGCCGCCGCTCAGCTGCAGCTCCGCCAGCTCCCGCCGGGCACCATGATTGCTCCGGGTGTGGTCATCGGCGAAAACGGCGAGCCGCAGCGGGCGCCCGCGGGCCAGCCGCGCCCGGCGCCGTCGAAGCCGGGCAGGCCGGAGGATCCGGACCACGGTCCCGGCCAGTACCTGTAGTTCCGCTTGGGATTCTTTACCGCCGCCCGCCAGGGGCGCAAGGACGACGCCGAACTCGGCAAGGGTCTGTGGCGCCGCGCCCATGACCGCTTCCACCGTGGCCTGGACCGGTATCACCAGGTACTGGAAGGCGTCGAGGACGACCAGCTGTATGGCGAACTTGTTGAGGTGGCCAATGAACTGGCCGGGCTCCTGGACCGGGTCAGGGTTATCTGCGTGGAAGCACAGCGACGCTCTCCCAGCGATGGCCTGGACATCCCCGGCCCCCTGGCCGGAGTACACCGGTCCCTGTCCAAGGCAGGCAACTCCCTGGCCACCACTGCCGAGGCAGCGGCCATGCTGCGGCTGGCCGTAGGGCCTGTACCGGTAGGGGCCGCCTCCGTGCGGCGTCGCGCAGAATCTGTGTTTGAGCAGGTGGCGGACGCCGAAAGACGGCTGACCGAGGATGCCGCAGGCCAACCTGGCGGCAGTATTCCCGGTTAAGCGTCTGGCTGATCCGGGACTGTTTCACTTCAGGCTGCGCAGGTCCTTTGGCAGGATGACTGGATGACTCTTTCACCCACACTGACTTTCAATGACGGCAACACCATTCCCCAGCTCGGGTACGGCGTGTGGCAGGTCGAGGACGGCGTTGCGGAAAAGGTGGTCCGCCAGGCATTCGAAGCGGGCTTCCGCCACATCGACACCGCCAGGATCTACGGCAACGAGGCAGGCGTTGGCCGTGCCATCGCAGGTTCGGGCCTGACGCCGGACGAAATCTTCATCACCACCAAGCTCTGGAATTCCGATCAGGGCTACGAACCCACGCTGGCGGCCTTCGAGGAATCACTGGACAGGTTGGGCCTGGAAACACTGGACCTGTATCTGATCCACTGGATGCAGCCTCAGCAGGACAAGTACGTTGACACGTGGCGGGCGCTGATAGAGCTCCAAAAGCGTGGACGTGTTAAGTCCATTGGGGTGTCGAACTTCACGGCCGAGGGGATTCAGCGGCTCATCGATGAAAGCGGCGTGGTTCCGGCCATCCACCAGATCGAACTGCACCCGTACTTCAGCCAGCAGGAACTGCGGGACTTCGGCAGGGAGAAAGGCATCCTGACCCAGGCCTGGTCACCCCTCGGCCAGGGTGGAGCTCTTCTGGAGGACCCCGCCGTGGCTGCCGTTGCAGCAAAGCACCAGGCCACACCGGCCCAGGTGGTTATCGCCTGGCACCTGGCCATCGGCAATGTGGTGATCCCCAAGTCAGTCACAGAGTCCAGGATCCAGGAGAACTACGCGGCCCTGGACATCGTGCTGGACGAAGATGACGTCCAGGCGATTAACCGCCTGGACCGCACTGCAGCTGGCGAGGGCCGGATCGGCCCCGATCCCGCCGTTTCGGACTTCGCCTAGATCCGCTGACAGACCCGCACGTCCTGCAACCGGCAGGGCGTGCGGGTTTGCCTTGGGGCGGCGTCCGCCTAAGCGGCGAGCCGGATCTGCTCGACGGCGACGGCGTCAACAACAGCCCACGAATCTTCGCCTGTGCAGTTGCGGCCGGCGAATCGCTCCGCCTGTTTGAGGGTGTCAAAGGTTTCCGCCCGGATCCGGCCGCAGTCGGCGTCGAAGTACGTGACGTGAAATTCCTGTACGAGTTGTGTTTCCATAAATCCAGTGTGCAACCGGGGTCTGACATTATCGGGGGAAGCAGTTCCGCGTGTCGCTTTGAGGTGCCGGCCTGCCGGTGACCCGCGGTGAAGAAGTCCGGCATTACCGGGGCTTAGATTGCCCGAAGGGACCGCCGCTTCAGTCTCCGGCGAGGCGGAGCACCCGTTCCCGCGCCAGCACGGCCGAGCGCTGCACTTTGTCTGCCGCCCTGGCCAGCTGCTTCGCTTCGGCGGCGGTTGTGTCCAGCCGTTTCCGGGCCTTTTCCAGCTGATCCTCGGACTCCTTGAGTCTCGCGCGGAGCTCCTGTGTCTCCTCCGTCAGCCGGGAAACCTCCGCCCGGGCCTCCTCGGACTCGTTCTGGCGTTCCTGTGCCAGCCTCGCAGCCTCATCCGCAGCAGCGTTTGCCTCGGCAAGAGCTGCTTTGGCCTTTTCCAGGGCCGACGGCGACGCCGGCCGCGGGGTCTGCCGGACCGCCTGCAGCCTTGGCTTCTGTGCCTGGCGGCGGGGGGCGGCTTCCGCCGTCGTTCGTGGCTTTGTTGCCGGGGCTTTGCCCGGCGCAACTGGTGGTCGGGAAGAACGCTGAACGGACACGGCCCGGGGGACGGCCACCACACCGTCAAGCTCAACCGTGTCTACACCGTCGGCGGACAGTGCCTGCACCAGCCGTCCACTCCGGACAGCCGCCGCAGCACCTTCGTCTGCTGTCAGGGCCTGCAGGGTCCGCTCGACGTCGGACGCTATGGTGGCGCTGATGCTGCGCCCCTGCTGTTCAGCCACCGAGCAGGCGGTCTGGACGGCCGCGGCGAGCATTTTGCGTCGCTCCCTTCCCAGCTCCCGGAGGGCAGCCGCATCCAGGGATGACTGGGCTGCTCGCATCCGCTCGCCAAGTTCTGCAAGCTGATCGAGGACCTCGGGCTGGTGCACGGCCAGCATGTTGACGGCCCACGCCGCCACGGAAGGCTTGGGCAGGGCCCGGACGGCGGCCGGAGCTTCCTTCCCCGAATCCGAGGCATCCTTGGCCGCAGCCGTGCGAGCGGCGATGAATTCGTCGACGGGCAAGGCATACAACCTGTTCGCGATCTCCGCCAAGGCCTCGTCATCCATGCACGCCATCATAGGGGCAGAATGCAATTGGAGGAGACAGGCTGGGCGCAGGTTAACCAGCGAAAAACCCCCTAAAAACCTTGGTTTCCAGGGGGTTTATCCCGAGCTTCCTATCAGAATCGAACTGATGACCTTTTCATTACGAGTGAAACGCTCTACCGACTGAGCTAAGGAAGCACCGCGTGATCACCCGGAAGAACCGGGCGCTTCATGCAAGAGTCAACTGTAATAGAGTCCCCGCACCCGGGTCAAAATGAAGGCCGGTGTGTGCTTAGCAGACCGTGTTGTCCGCGGGTACCTTGCCCTCGACGAGGTAGCCATCAACGGCATCCCCAATGCAGCTGTTGGACCTGCCGTAAGCCGTGTGGCCTTCGCCCTCCCACGTCAGCAGCGACGCATTCTCCAGCTGCTTCCGCAGGGAAGCGGCCCATTCCACTGGCGTTGCGGGATCGCCGCTGGTGCCGATAACAACAATGGGGGAATCGCCTGTGTAATCCACCCGCGCGGGGGTCCGGACGCTCCGGTAGGGCCAGTCAACACACGAGGTCCCGCTATAAGCGAAGAAGTAACCAAACGTGGGCGACTCCTCGCGCAACTCCTGCTCGTCCGCGCGCATGCCTGCAGTATCGGTCACCATGGGGTAATCCAGGCAGTTGATCGCGTTGAAAGCGAACGCGGTGTTCGACGCGTAGGTCCCGTTGGGGGAGCGGTCGGCGCCAACGTCAGCCAGGCGGAGCATCAGGCTCAAATCACCCGTCATGGCGGCCTCCAGGGCCTGGGTCAGGGCAGGCCAGCTCTGGTCGTTGTACAGCGGGGTGATAAGTCCGCTGACAAAAATATTAGCCGTGACCAGGCGCCCATCCTTGGCCGTGCGTGGTGTTTGCTGGACAGAACCGATGAGATCGCGGATTTGCTGGACCCCGCTGTCAGGGCTCCCGCTGAAAGGACAGCCGTCTTCCTGCATACAGTCTTCAACGTAGGACCTAATGGCCTTTTCGAAGGCCCGGGCCTGGCCGAGCGTCACGTCCTCATAACTGATGGAGGGGTCAAGTGCTCCATCCAGGACCATGCGGCCCACGTTGTCCGGGAACAGCGAGGCATAGGTTGATCCCAGGAAGGTTCCGTAGGAGTAGCCCAGGTAGTTGAGCTTGCTGTCGTTCAGTACGGCACGAAGGATGTCCATGTCCTTGGCAGAGCTCACTGTGTCGATGTGCGCCATGGAGGAACCGGTCTGTTCCGCACACTCGGCCGCGATCGCCTTGTTCTCCGCGAGGGCTGCCCCCAGGCCGGCATCGGTATCCAGGGCGTAGATCTTCGCCCGTGCAGCATCCCGCTCGGCATCAGTCATGCATTTCACCGGGGCGGAGCGCTCAACACCCCGGGGATCGAAGCCCACCAGATCGTAATTGGCCCGCACGGATTCCGAAAAGCTGGTGGCAGCAGCGTCCTTGACGTAGTCGTAGCCGGAGGCGCCGGGTCCGCCGGGATTCACCAGCAGGCTCCCGGCCTTCTTGCCCGTGCTTGCAACCTTCAGGGCCGCGATCTGGATGGTGTCGCCGTCGGGGTTGTCATAGTCCATCGGCACGGTGACCTTGGCGCACTGGAAGTCGTTCTCGCACGGCTCCCACACCACTTCCTGCGAATAGAAATCAGCCAGCTCATTCGGAGCCGAGGCAACGATCGAGGGATCCGCCTTGGCGGTTGACGGTCCCTTGTCCTGGTTGCCCCCGCCGATCAGGCTGCAGGAGGAAAGCACCAAGGCCAAAACCAGGGCGCCGGCGGTCCGCACTCGCTTCCCCAGGGATCGGGAACGTGCGGGCAGGGGGCGAGCAGTCATCGTGAGGTCTCCTTGGTAAGGGCTAGATCAGGCTGGCTGCCATGGACTCAATAGTCAACAGCGGTGCGACGTTGGTGGTGGTGATGCGTTGGCGGGCCTTGTTGACGGCATCCATGCGGGCGAGGGTGGTTTCGGGCGTGGAGCGTCCGGCGAACTCCTCCAGTTCACCCCTCAGCTCAACGTTTACCAGCTCCACAGCATTCCCGAGCTGGATAATCAGCACATCCCGGTAGAAGGACAGCAGATCTGTCAGGGTCCTGTCCAGGGAATCGGTGATGGAGCGTTTGGCCCGCCGCTTCTGGTCCTCTTCGAGTTGCCTGACCTGGCTCCGCATGGACGGTGGCAGTGTCCCCGATTCCGGTGCACCCAGTGTGGCCAGGAGCGCGGCCTTCTCCGCAGCGTCGCGCTCTTCGTTGGAGCTGTTGGCCTCGGCGGTGGCGATTTTGACCAGCTTGTCCGCCATCATGACTGCCGCCGTGACGCCGCGCAGCCCCAGCGGGAACCGCACTGTTTCGAGCCGGCGCTCCCGTGCCTCGGGATCCCGCGCCAGGCGTCGGGCGATCCCCACGTGGCTCTGGGCAGCCCGGGCTGCCCGTTCGGCAAGGGCTGGGTCCACGCCGTCCCGTTTGACCAGCAAGGCGGCGACGTCGGCGGCCGGCGGCAGGCGAAGGGCCACGGCACGGCAGCGTGACCTGATGGTCACCAGGACATCCGCCGGCGACGGCGCACAAAGCATCCAGATGGTGCGCGGCGTGGGCTCCTCGATGGCCTTGAGCAGAACGTTGGTGGTGCGTTCAGCCATCCGATCCGCATCCTCCACCACGATGATCCGCCACCGTCCGGACGAGGGCCTGTTTCCGGCTGTTGACACCAGATCGCGGGCTTCGTCAATGGTGATGGTGACCTTCTCGGTGCGGACAAAGGTGACGTCCGAATGAGTCTCACCAAGGGTGGTGTGGCAGGCGGAGCACTCACCGCAGCCGCGGAGGCTGACATCGTCCTGGTCGCAGTTCAGGGCAGCCGCGAAGGCTTTGGCGGCGTTGGAACGTCCCGAACCCGGGGGGCCGGTGAACAGCCATGCGTGGGTGAGGCCCTCGCCAAGGGAGGCCTGGCGGAGCTGTTCGACGACGGCCGGCTGGCCTTGGAGATCGTCCCAGACACTCACGCTGCACCACGTCCGGTCGACGCCAGCAGCCCATCAACCCTGGCCAGGATCTGTGCTGCGAGGTCGGCAACAGGCAAATGTGCGGGCAGGACAAGGTAGGCGTCCGGGTGGATGGCCGCCAACTCGAGGAAGGCGTTGCGGATGCGCGTGTGGAATTCGTCGGCCTCGGATTCAAGGCGGTCTTCCGCGGCGTCCCCTGCCGTCCTGCGGCGCCGTCCAACACCAGGATCCACATCCAGCAGCACGGTCAGGTCAGGCTGCAGCCCGCTGGTGGCCCATTCGTTGATCGAGCGCACGGCGTCGGTGCCCAAGTCCCGGCCCGCACCCTGGTAGGCCACCGAAGAGTCGATATAACGGTCCGTGAGGACAATTTCACCGCGCTCCAAGGCAGGCCGGATGACCTGGCTGGCGTGGGCAGCGCGGGAGGCCGCGAAGATGAGGGCCTCTGTGTGGGCATCGATGTGCCCATTTCCATGGTCCAAAACAAGGGAGCGGAGCTTTTCGCCAACGGGTGTTCCCCCCGGCTCGCGCGTCCGCAAGACCTTCAGGCCCCGGGATTCCAGCGCCTCGGCCAGCCGGGCTGCCTGCGTGGACTTGCCGGCGCCGTCGCCGCCTTCAAACGCGATGAAAAGTCCGGGGGTCTGGTTAGTCACTGAACAAGCCTACCGACCCCTTCCGACAATCACTCATTGGGGGCCTTACCGGCGGCTACACGCCGCATGTCACCCGCCCGGTGACTCCTTTCGGATGGCAGCAGGCTCCAAAGTACGCTTTCTGCATGAGCCTTTCACAACAGCAAACAGCGTCCCTCTCGGCCGAGACGGTGGTTGTTGCAGCCGGCAGGCCGCCGCGGGAGCGGGATGAGCCGGTTAACCCTCCCATCGTGCTGTCCTCAACCTACTTCGGCAGCGGCCCCCTGTCTGACGGGGACCGCGGTTACGGCAGGTACTCCAACCCCACCTGGGACCCTTTTGAGGAAGCCTTGGGACAGCTGGAGGGTTCCCAACTGCCGGGGCTCCTGTATGCGTCAGGGCTGGCGGCGGTGAGCTCCGCCCTGTCTCTTATTCCAGCCGGGGGTGTCCTGGTCATGCCCTCGCACAGCTACTCCGGGTCCCTGGTGATGGCTACGGAGCTGGCACAGAAGGGCTTCCTGGAGCTCCGGACCGTGGACATCGCGGATACCGATGCTGTGAAGGAACTGCTGGCACCCCCAGGCCCTGAAGCGCGGCCGGCCAGCATGCTGTGGCTCGAAAGCCCCACCAATCCCATGCTGGGCATTGCCGACATCCGCGGACTCACCCAGGCAGCGCATCAGGCCGGGGCCATCGTTGTCACGGACAACACCTTTTCAACCCCGCTGGTGCAGCAGCCCCTGGGACTGGGTTCCGACGTCGTGCTCCACTCGGTGACCAAATACCTGGCGGGCCACTCCGACGTCGTCCTGGGCGCCCTGGTGACCTCGAATCCGGACATTCGCAATGCGTTGCTGCATCACAGGATCATCCACGGCGGCATTGCCGGGCCCTTCGAAGCATGGCTCGCGTTGCGGGGCCTGAGGACCCTGGCGCTCCGCATTGAACGGTCTCAGGCGTCGGCGGCTGTGCTGGCGGAACGGCTCAGCGCGCATCCGTGGATTGAAACCATCCGCTTCCCGGGGCTGTCCACCGACCCCGGCCATGAACGGGCCAAGACCCAAATGACCGGCTTTGGCTCAATAATCTGCGTCCAGATCGCCCCTGTGGGGAGCGTCAGTGGGCCAGATGCCGCAGACAAGCTGGTCCGCGCCCTGCAGCTGTGGCTGCCGGCCACCTCCCTCGGCGGAGTTGAATCCCTTATTGAACGGCGGCGCCGGCACACTGCCGAACCGCTCAGCGTGCCGGAGAACCTGGTAAGGCTCAGCGTCGGAATTGAGAATGTCGACGACCTCTGGGGTGATCTGAAACAGGCGCTGGACTCGCTGGACGGCTAGGCTTGGATGGTGGACGGTGAAATGATAATTCGGCCTGTTGAGCAGGCAGTGTTTTTTATCCTTGCCCTGGTGGCACTGGGACTTGAGCTGTGGGCTCTGTTTGACTGTGTCCGGCACAAAGCCGGCGCTTTTGAAGCCACCGGCAAAAGGACCAAGACTTTCTGGCTTGCACTCACCGGCGGAGCCACGGCTGTAGGGGCGCTGTCCCTCCTGGGCAGCGGCGGCATTTTTGGAAGCCTTGGCCTCTTTGGGCTGGCAGCGGTAGTTGCAGCGTGCGTGTACCTCGCCGATGTCAGGCCTGCCGTGAAGGATGCCGGGCGCGGCGGAAGCCGCAACACCGGACCCTACGGGCCCTGGTAAGAGACCTCAAACCTCCTGGGCCGGCGGGGCCACGGCTTCCCAGCCCACCGTCAGTTCCCCCAGCCGCCAACGCGCGGGACCGTCCTGAACCGGCCACCCGGCGTCGAGCAGTGCCTTGCACATCCCATGCCACCGCTGGCGGTTCCCGAACGAGGCCAGCGGCGCAGATTCCAGCCACGCCCGGTCCATGGCCTGCATCAGGGCGTGGATCCGCTCGCCCGGGACATTACGGTGGATCAGTGCCTTGGGGAGCCTTTCGGCAATCTCGGACGGCAGCACAAAGCTGCCGAACCGCATCGAGATGCTCAGCGACAGGGGCCCCTGCCCATCAAGGGCAATCCACGCCACCCGGCGCCCGATCTCGTCACAGGTGCCGTCAATGAACAGCCCGCCGGGGGAGAGCCTGCCCTGGACCAGGCGCCAGATAGCTCCAACATCCGCTTCCTCATACTGCCGCAACACGTTGAAGGCACGGACGAGGACGGGATTACCGGGCACCGGCAGTTCGAAGCCGCCCACCATAAAAGCGAGGCCGGGCCTCTCCAAAGTTTTCGCCACCCTGACACGTTCGGGTTCGATCTCGATCCCGCAGACGCGGACGTCCGGACGCACGGCCGCCAGTCGCTGGAAGAGTTCGACGGCGGTGGCCGGCGTGGCGCCGTAGCCCAGGTCCACCACCAGTGGGTCGTCAGCGGTCCTCAGCCGCCAGGCCTGCGGGCCAGTAAGCCAACGGTCCAGGCGCCTCATCCGGTTGGGGCTGGTGGTGCCACGGGTGACATTTCCGACCGGCTTCCCCGGCCTGCTTCTGCCGGAGACGTGCGGGCCTGCCACCCGTTCAGCTTTTTGAACCACCGCCCAACCTTATCCTTTGGGCGCTGCCGTACTTGGATCCCTCGGCCCTGGCGCACCTGGGTGCCCGCGGCGCTGCAGGCCCCTGGTACGGCGGCTACGTGACCCCGAGGTGTAACGCTGGGCGGGCTTCAGTGCGCCTCCGCTAGGATGAAAATCATGACTTACAAGCTGATTCTGCTGCGCCACGGCCACAGCGAATGGAACGCCAAGAACCTGTTCACCGGCTGGGTGGACGTTGACCTCAACGACCAGGGCCGCACCGAGGCCGTCCGCGGCGGTGAGCTTCTGGTGGAGCACGACGTACTCCCGGACATCCTCTACACGTCCCGCCTGAAGCGCGCCATCAACACGGCCAACCTGGCGCTGGACAGGGCTGACCGCGGCTGGATCGATGTAAAGCGCGACTGGCGCCTGAACGAACGCCACTATGGTGCGCTGCAGGGTAAGGACAAGGCCCAGACCCTGGCCGAGTACGGCGAGGATCAGTTTATGGAGTGGCGCCGTTCCTACGACACCCCGCCGCCGCCCCTGGCTGATGACTCCGAGTTTTCCCAGGTGGGCGACCCCCGCTATGCGGACATTGGCGACGCCCTGCCGCGCACCGAATGCCTCAAGGATGTCCTGGTCCGGCTGCTTCCTTACTGGGAGTCGGACATCAAGGAAGACCTCAAGGCCGGTAAGACAGTCCTGGTCACCGCCCACGGCAACTCGCTCCGGGCCCTGGTCAAGCACCTTGACGGCATCAGCGACGACGCCATTGCCAGCCTGAACATCCCCACGGGCATCCCGCTGGTCTACGATCTCGACGAGGACTTCCAGCCGATCAACCGCGGCGGCACCTACCTTGATCCGGAAGCAGCAGCGGACGCCATCCTCGCCGTGGCCAACCAGGGCAAGAGGTAGGGCTGCGCCTGACATCCCCTCATTAGAGGACGATTTAAAGAACGACGACGGACGGTCACCCGGGAATTCCGGGTGACCGTCCGTCGTCGTTCTGGAGTTTTTGTCCAGATCGGGCGACCTAACGGGCGTTTTGGTCGCCGTATCTGGACAAAAATTCCAAGGGGTTAGCTGTATTCGGTGCCGTTCGGCTGCCAAGTACCCGTCACCAGGTATGTGACTTTTTGGGCGACGGAAACACCGTGGTCGGCGAAGCGCTCGAAATAGCGGCTTGCCAGCGCCACGTCAACGGTGGTGGCCGGGGACTCCTGCCAGTCGCTGTGGGCGATCGCCTTGAAGACGCTCAAGTGGAGATCGTTGATGGCACTTTTCGCCTTCAGGATGTCGCGGGCCACTTCAAGGTCCCGGGTCTCCAGGAGAATCGTCAGTTTGTCCGCGATGAGCTGGTCCAGTTCCGCAAAGCTCTTAAAGGTCTCCGTCATGGACTCCGGGATCACATTGGACGGAAAGCGGAGGCGCGCCAGCTGGGCGATGTGCCGGGCGAGGTCACCCATGCGTTCCAGGGAGGCGCTCATGCGCAATGATCCAACGATCATGCGGAGGTCACTGGCAACCGGTCCCTGCAGGGCGAGGATGTCGATGGCGCGTTCATCCAGGCTGTTCTGCAGGAAATCAATCCGGGCGTCCGCGGCAATGACATCCTGGGCAAGGTCCACGTCAGCCACTTGGAAAGACGTTGAGGCCTTGCCGATCGCTTCGCTGACCAGCCGCGAAATCTCCACCAGCTGCTCACCCACCTGGGTCAGCTCTTCCTGAAAAACCTTACGCACGTAGGCGTCCTTTCTTTGGAACCCCTGCCGGCCTGGCAGCAGGACTTCATGTCGCCGTTCGGCACTCCAACGTACAACTCTGCCAGCGCCCGGTAAACGGTTAGGCATTAGAAGATGAACGTTAGCTGAACCGTCGGGACAATGGCGCCGGACGCACGGGACGGACATTTTCCAGAGCATAAGCTGGAGCTGTGGATCCTATGCTCATTGGTGTCATCGCCGGCCTCATCGGCCTGTCGTTCGGCACTTTCGGCGTGCTTGCGTTCAGGGTCAGCGAAAAACAGCGCCAGCTTGTGGACATCAACGTCGATGAACTCGCGTTGCCGGCGGGTGCTGCCGAGGTGCTCGCGGTTGTCGGCAGGGCTTTCGTTGTGGTGGATGCGGTGGACGGCGTGGTCCGTGCCAGTCCAGCAGCGTACGCCTACGGCCTGGTCCGCGGCCACACTGTGGTCCATGAACAGCTGCTGGAGATGACGGCAGGTGTGCGCCGCGACGGCGTCATCCTGGAAAAGAAACTGGAACTTCCCCGTGGGCCGCTCGGTCAGGGCACCATCATCGTGCAGGTGCGCGCTGCCATGCTCGGTGAGGAATACATCGTATTGCTGGCGGATGACCGCACGGAGATCACCCGGACGGAGGAGATCCGCAATGATTTCGTGGCGAACGTTTCCCATGAACTCAAGACACCCGTAGGCGCCATCTCCCTGCTCGCCGAGGCCCTGGAATCCTCCGCAGACGATGAGGAAGCGGTCCGCCGGTTCGCCAAGCGCATGCACAAGGAATCCGGCCGCTTGGCTGCGCTGGTCCAGGACATCATTGAGCTCTCCCGGCTGCAGGGTGCCAGTGTTTCCCAGCAGGGCAGGCCGGTGGACATCAACGCCGTGATCACCGAAGCCGTGGACCGCTCCCAGCTTCCCGCCGAGAGCAAGAATATTGAGATAGTGGTTGGCGGACGGGCCGAAGGCATGGTTTATGGTGACCAGGATTTGCTGGTTACGGCCCTGCGGAACCTCATAGACAATGCCATCCGGTACTCCCCGGAGAACACCCGGGTGGGCATCGGTGTCCGCGCCAAGGACGGGCTGATTGCCATCTCAGTCACCGATCAGGGACTTGGGCTCACGCAGGAGGACCAGGAGCGGGTGTTCGAACGTTTTTACCGTGTGGACGCCGCCCGGTCGCGGCACACCGGCGGTACGGGGCTGGGCCTGAGCATTGTCAAGCACGTTGCCTCAAACCACGGGGGCGAGGTGACGGTGTGGTCCAAGCCCGGCCAGGGCTCCACCTTCACCCTCCGGCTTCCGGAGATGGAGAGCGAAGAACCGCAGGCGCCCCTGCTGGATGACCGTGGTGCAACGGAGCGCGCCAAGGAATCCGCCGCCACGGAAACCGGTGCATTGGGCCGCGGTGCCCGGGAACAAAACGCCAACGAACGCCACGTCACCGAGCAGAACGCCGACGAACGCAATGTCAACGAACAAGGAGCCAGCGCTTGAGCAGGATTTTGATTGTCGAAGACGAGGAGTCCTTCAGCGACCCGTTGTCCTACTTGCTGGGCAAGGAAGGTTTCGAGGTGGAAGTCGTGGACAACGGCTTGGACGCCATCACCGAATTCGACCGCAACGGGGCAGACCTCGTGCTCCTGGACCTGCAGCTTCCGGGCCTGTCAGGCACAGAGGTATGCCGCCAGCTGAGGCAGCGCTCCAGCGTCCCGGTAATAATGCTGACCGCAAAGGACTCGGAGATCGACAAGGTGGTGGGCCTGGAGCTCGGCGCCGATGACTACGTCACCAAGCCGTATTCTTCCCGTGAACTGGTGGCAAGGGTCCGGGCCGTGCTGCGCCGGCAAGGCGAGCCCGAAGAACTGATCTCCTCCACGGTCCAGGCCGGACCAGTCCGGATGGACATCGAGCGGCACGTCGTCAGTGTTGGCGGGGAGCAGGTGCTCCTGCCGCTGAAGGAATTTGAGCTGCTGGAGATGCTTCTTCGCAATTCCGGCCGTGTACTCACGCGGGGCCAGCTGATCGACCGGGTCTGGGGCTCTGATTATGTGGGCGATACCAAGACCTTGGACGTCCATGTCAAAAGGCTGCGAAGCAAGATCGAGCCTGACCCATCCCTGCCCCGGTTCCTGGTGACGGTTCGGGGCCTCGGCTACAAGTTTGAGCCGTAAGCCTTCGCTATCTTGCGGCAATGTCAAAGGAGGGGCTCCATGGAGCCCCTCCTTTGACATTTAGCGGTGCGATACGGCCTGCCTGGCAACGGCTGCCGGGCCTTGCCGGCCTTGCGACTAGTGGGCTGCGGCTGCGGAAGAGGCCGACGGCGACGGTGTCGGCGACGCTGTTCCCGTAGGTTCGCTGCCGGCCGGCAGGTACTCTTTGTACTCCGCAAGCGTGGCGTCCAGGACGGGCACCTTTACCGTTTCATTGACGTTGGTTCCGTCTTCGCTGATTTGGACGTCCACGAGGGAGCCGGGAATGCCGCCGGTGGTGCTCAGGACGGCTTCGTCAGTGGAATTGTTCAGCAGGGTGTAGTCGTTGGCTTTCACGGACACCTGTGTCTGCGAGCCTTCCGCACCCTTGACGGTGAGTTTCACGTCCTTGGAGGAGGAGTTGTAAACGGCCCCGAGAAGACGTCCGGGCTTGTCTTCTCCCGCCGAGATAATCAGCATGTTGCGCAGTTGCAGAGGGCCGAGGTCCGCGGTGATGCCGTCGGAAGCGGCGTACTGCTGAGCGGTCTGCTGGGGGGTGATGTAGCCGCAGCCCGTCACAGTCAGCAGGCCGAGGCCAAGGGCAGCTGCCGCCAGTGCCAGTTTGCCGCGCTGGGCCCGGTTCGTCGCAGTGAAACGCACGTCACGTACTCCTCGAGAGTCTTGGATCATTATTCAGGCCATAGCCTATCGGCAAACGGGCCCAAACGAGGATTCGGGCGGGTCATATTGCCCTTGGCAGCACCCGGCCGATGCACTATTATCTGCATCCGTCAAGGGGTCCCAGGGGGTCGATTCTGCCCATTTTCCGCGTATTCATGCGGTTGCGGGCCCCTTTATGGGCCAGTCATATGCCTGAATCGTGATAAACTGGTCTGCGGGAAAGGGGAATGTCCACATGGTATTTGAGGTCGGCGAGACAGTAGTTTACCCTCACCACGGTGCAGCAAAAATTGAAGAAATCAAGATGCGCACTGTCAAGGGCGAAGAGAAAATGTATCTCAAGCTCAAGGTGGCTCAGGGTGATCTGACCATTGAAGTTCCAGCAGAGAACGTTGACCTTGTTGGGGTTCGTGACGTAGTGGGCAAGGAAGGCCTGGAGCACGTATTTGACGTGCTGCGGGCTGAGTTCACTGAAGAGCCCACCAACTGGTCACGCAGGTATAAGGCAAATCTGGAGAAACTTGCTTCCGGTGACGTCATCAAGGTAGCAGAGGTCGTTCGTGACCTTTGGCGCCGTGATCACGATCGGGGCCTTTCCGCAGGTGAGAAGCGAATGCTGGCCAAGGCCCGGCAGATTCTGATTTCAGAATTGGCGCTGGCTGAAAAGACCGACGAAGAGAAGGCTGCAAGCGTTCTCGACGAGGTCCTGGCTTCCTAAGAATTGATCCCCGGGGGTGCGAAAGCGCCTCCGGGGTTTCTTTTTGCCCAAAACCAGGCGCCGCCGGGCCGGTAGGGGTTCATGGCAGTTCCTGGGACGTAGGCTAGACCGCATGAGTAGCGATCCGCCCCGCCCCCTCACCGCCGTCATCGTCGTGGCCGCCGGTTCCGGCGAAAGGCTGGGTCACGGCATGCCCAAGGCCGCCGTCCCGCTCGGCGACGAACCCATCCTCCTCCACGCCCTGCGCGGTGTGGTGGCCTCTGGGGTGGCAAGCCAGGTGTGCATCGCGCTGCCCGCAGGCCATGACGCGCTGAAGCAGCTCGTGGACGATTTCAGGCTGGAGCTTGTCGACGGCGGCCCAGTCCTGACGGTGGTTGATGGCGGAGCCACCAGGTCAGACTCCGTCCGCTTCGCGCTTGCGGCGGTGGAAACGGGGACAGAGGCGGTACTTGTCCACGATGCAGCCCGGGCACTGACGCCTGAGTATGTATTTCACCGTGTGGTTGACTCATTGGCCGCCGGCGCCCTTGCCGTCATCCCCGCGGTCCCGGTGGTGGACACGGTCAAGACAGTGGCGCCCACCACGGGCGAGAATGGCAGAATCGCGCCGGAGATAGTCACCGGCACGGCTCCGCGGGAGAGTCTGCGGGCGGTCCAGACCCCCCAGGGATTCCACCTCCCCACGCTGGTCAAAGCCCACGAAGCGGCGTTGAATCTTAAGGACCAGCAGGCTGCAGCTGTCACGGATGATGCCATGCTGGTGGAACTTCTTGGCGTTCCCGTCCATGCCGTCCACGGCTCCACCCAGTCGCTCAAGATCACCACACCCCTGGACCTGATCATTGCTGAAGGGCTCCTGGAAGGCCCGCTCGGGGTCCGCTGGGTGGAAGGCTAGTCGTGGCTGCAGACAGAATGATCCTTCCGCGCACCGGCATCGGCCTGGATGTGCACGCGTACTCTTCCGCTGAGGAGCCGCGCCCGCTCTGGCTGGGTGGTCTCTTCTGGGAGGGCGAGCGCGGACTGGCGGGACACTCCGACGGCGATCCGGTGGCCCACGCTGCCGCGGACGCGCTGTTTTCCGCCGCAGGCATCGGAGACCTGGGAACCCACTTCGGCACAGACCGGCCTGAGTTTGCCGGCGCCTCAGGAGTAACGCTTCTCGCGGAGGCGGCGAGGATTGTCCGCGGCGCGGGCTTTGAGATCGGCAATGTTGCGGTTCAGTTCGTAGCCAACCGGCCAAAGTTCGGACCCCGCAGGCAGGAATCGCAGGGCGTACTCAGTGAGGCAGCAGGTGCGCCCGTCAGCGTTACGGCCACCACCAGCGACGGCCTGGGATTCGCAGGCCGGGGGGAGGGCATTTCCGCCGTCGCCACTGCCTTGGTGTACCCGAAGTAGCGGGGGATAGGGGCGTTGGCCCGGTGAATGCTCCCCGGAACGGAGCGCCCTGCTCCCTTTCGGCTAATCTGGAGCGGTGACCCTGCGATTTTACGACACAGCATCCGCCGAAGTCCGTGACTTCGTCCCCCTCGTCCCGGGCAAGGCGAGCCTGTATTACTGCGGAGCCACAGTGCAGGGCATGCCGCACGTGGGGCATATCCGGTCAGCCATTGCCTTTGACCAGCTGACCCGCTGGCTTCAGTTCCGTGGGTACCGTGTCACCGTGGTACGGAACGTCACGGACATTGATGACAAGATCCTTGCCAAGTCGGCTGAGTCCTTCGCCGCTGACTTCCGGCCTGAGCCGGGGGCGGTCCCTGAGGAAGAGTGGTGGGCGCTTGCCTACCGCTACGAGCAGGAATTCCTCAAGGCCTACGACACTCTGGGTGTTTCCCGGCCCACCTACGAGCCCCGCGCCACCGGCCACATCCCCGAGATGCATGCACTCATCCAGCAACTGATCGAAAGAGGCCATGCCTACCCGGCCCTGGATGGCTCGGGAGACGTCTATTTCGACGTGCGGTCCTGGAGCAAATACGGGGCCCTCACCCGGCAGAACATCGACGATATGCAGGGCGCGCCGGATGCTGACCCGCGGGGCAAGAAGGATCCCCGGGACTTCGCGTTATGGAAGGGCCACAAGGAGGGGGAACCGCTCACCGCGAGTTGGGCTTCACCTTGGGGCGCCGGACGCCCCGGCTGGCACCTGGAGTGCTCCGCCATGGTAACCAAGTACCTTGGTACTGAGTTTGATATCCATGGCGGCGGCCTGGACCTGCGCTTCCCGCACCACGAAAATGAGATGGCACAATCCCAGGCAGCGGGCCACGGTTTCGCCAACTTCTGGATGCACAACGGCATGGTCACGTACCAGGGCGAAAAGATGTCCAAGTCGATCGGCAACACCGTCAGCCCTGCTGAAATGCTGGAGCTCGCTCCCTCACGCGTTGTCCGGTACTACCTCGGCCAGGCACACTACCGGTCCGTGCTGGACTACAGGCCAACTTCGCTGCAGGAAGCGGCGGCAGCAGTGGACCGCATCGACGGATTCCTGAACAAGGCCAGGGAACGGTTCGGCCCGGGCTTCGGTTTTGTGGCCGGAGCCTTTGGCGCGTCCAAGGAGACAATGGATGCCTTTACGGCGGCGATGGATGATGACCTGAATGTTCCGCGGGCACTGGGTGCCCTCCATGACACAGTCCGTGCCGGAAACACAGCGCTTGCCGCCGGGGACGATGAGGGCGCACGGAATGCCAGGCACGTGGTCATTCTTATGACCCGGGTCCTGGGGCTGAATGCTGCCACCCAGCCGACCGCAGCGGGCGGAAAGGAACAGGCGGCGCTGCAGGTCCTGGTGGATAGTCAGCTCGCTGCCCGGGCCCAAGCGCGTGCCAACAAGGACTGGGCTGCTTCGGATGCCATCCGCGACGCGCTCAAGGCCGCCGGCGTCGTCGTCGAAGATGGCCCGGACGGTGCCACCTGGAGCCTGCAGCGGGACTGAACCGGCGATTTTACTTGATTCAGTAGACTGGTATGCAGACTCAGTCAAACAATCAAGGGTGGAACTCTCATGGCCAACAACGGTCGCCGGTCGGTCAAAGCAAAGAAGGGGCCTACCATCGGAACCGGTGGCCATGGCCGCAAGTCCCTGGAGGGCAAGGGCCCCACGCCCAAGGCGGAAGATCGCCCGTACCACAAAGCGCACAAGAGCAAGCAGCTGGCTGAGAGGTCAGCAGCCAAGCGCGGAACCGGCGCCCGAAGCGCCGGTGCAGCCCGCTCCGGACCCAAGGGGCGGGCCACCGAGGAAGTTGTCACCGGCCGTAACTCGGTGGTTGAAGCGCTGCGGGCGGGGATCCCGGCGAAGGCTCTGCACATTGCCATCCGGATCGAGATGGATGACCGCGTCAAGGAGTCCCTGAAGATAGCGGCAGAACGCGGCATCCCGCTTCTTGAAACGGGCAAGCCGGAGCTGGACAGGATGACCGACGACGCCGTTCACCAGGGCCTGGTGCTTCAGATTCCGCCGTACGAGTACCAGGATGCCTACGATCTTGCCGTGGAAACCGTGGAACGGTGGAAGAAGGGCCACGTGGCCAACGCCCCGCTGTTCGTTGCCCTGGACGGCATCACCGATCCACGCAACCTGGGTGCCATCATCCGCTCAGTCTCAGCTTTCAGCGGCCACGGCGTTATTGTCCCCGAGCGACGCTCAGTTGGTGTCACGGCTTCTGCCTGGAAGACCAGCGCCGGCGCTGCCGTGCGTGTTCCGGTGGCCCGTGCAGCAAACCTGAACAGCGCCCTGAAGCAGTTCAAGAACATGGGCATCTTTGTCCTGGGACTGGATGGTGACGGCGACGTCTCCCTGCCGGACCTGACCCTCGCCACTGAGCCTGTCTGCATTGTGGTCGGATCCGAGGGCAAGGGCCTGAGCCGTCTGGTCCGCGAAAACTGCGACCAGATCGTTTCGATCCCGATCGATTCGGCCATGGAATCCCTGAACGCATCCATGGCCGTGGGGATCTCGCTCTACGAAGTTTCCAGGCAGCGCGCCACCAAGTAGTCACGCCGCTAGGCACTCCTGCTGTCGCCTCAGAAGTCCCTGCGGTTGGCCAGGACGGGGAGCTTTTGCCGGGCGTCCTTGACCACGGCGGGGTCGAGGTCCGCGAAGAGCAGGTCCGGGGCGCCGTCGATTTCGGCCAGGACCTCTCCAAACGGGGAGATGACGGCAGAGTGTCCTACCCCGGTGGGCGCGGTGCCCTTAGTCTCGATGCCCTGCGCGGCGGGATCGCCCTGCCCGCACGCCAGGACGTAGGTGGTGGAATCCAGTGCACGCGCCCGGGAGAGCAGCCGCCACTGCTCCACCTTGCCTGGACCGGCGCCCCAGGAGGCGCAGAGGATGTTGACTTCGGCACCCCGCTCGGCGTTGGCGGTGAACAATGCCGGAAAGCGGATGTCGTAACAGGTGGCCAGGCCAAAGGTGAGGCCACCGGCATCGAAGGTTACGGGGCCTGTTCCGGGCTCCACGGTGTCCGATTCAAGAAAGCCAAACGCGTCAAAGAGGTGCACTTTGTCGTAGCTGGCGTCCACGCCGGGTCCGGTGGCCAGGAGGGTGTTGCGCACCTTCCCGCGGCCGCCGCCGGAGGCCGAGCCCGGCGTGAACATGCCGGCCACGATCACCAGGCCGAGCGATTGGGCGATGCCGCGCACGTGCGTCGCCCAGGGCCCGTCCACGGGTTCGGCGATATCCAGCAAGGAGTTCCCGAAGGCCCGCATGGTGGCCTCGGGGAACACCACCATTTCCGCTCCGCCGGCCTTGGCCTTGTGGGCGTACTCCTCCACAAGGGCCAGGTTTTTGCCAAGCTCCCGGCCGGTGATGATCTGGGCAAGTGCAACCCGCATAATTACCTCCCATAAGACGCGTCCTTCCAGTATGCAATGCCGCCGGGCGATGCCGTCGGCGGCGTCAGCACAGCTTCACAACCAGCGGGGAAAACTGGCGATTTGCGCGCGGCGGCTAATATTTAGGGGATGGTCATGCCGCTCTTTGATACTGCTTCCACCATGGACGCCTCCGCCGCGCTTCCTTTAGGTGTGACTGTTCCGCGCCCAGCTTCCTCCGGTGCGGAGCATCATTCGCAGTCCCGGGCGAACGTCGCTGTCTACGCCCCGGGTGTAGAAAACCTGGAGATCGCCTACAAGGCGCCCGGCGGCGAGTGGCAGCTGAAAACGCTTCCGAACGTCACCCACGGCGTGCACCATGGGATCGTTGAGGACTTTCCGTACGGATCCCGTTACGGTTTCCGGGCCACTGCCAAAGAGGCATCCCTGCCACTTTCCGTGCCCACCCTGGACCTGGATGACGACGGCGGCCAGCCGCTGCTGCTGGATCCCTATGGGCGCGCTGTGGACGAGCGCGAGGGATTCCTGACCAACGTCAGGATGGCCAACCACTTTGACTGGGGCAACGACCACCGGCCGCGCGTGCACTGGCGCAACACCATCATTTACGAGGCCCATGTCCGCGGCCAGAGCATGCTGCACCCTGACGTCCCCGAGGAACTGCGCGGAACATACGCCGGCATGGCTCATCCGGCGATCATCGAACACCTCACCAGCCTTGGAATCACGTCCGTCCAGCTGCTCCCCGTGCACTTCCACCTGGATGAGCCGCACCTGCAGAACCTCGGCATGACCAACTACTGGGGCTACAACACCGCCGCTTTTTTTGCACCCCATCCCGGCTACGCCACCCGGGCCGCGCAGGAAGCCGGACCACAGGCCATCCAGGATGAATTCAAGGGCATGGTCAAGCTGCTTCATGCGGCCGGCCTGGAAGTGATCCTTGACGTTGTCTACAACCACACCGCGGAGGGCGGCCCCGATGGGAAGACGCTCAGCTTCCGGGGGCTCGGCGAAGACAAGTATTACCGCACTGACGGCCACGGCAGGTACATCGACACCACCGGCTGCGGCAACAGCCTGAACTTCGGGGAACCGCGGGTCGTGCAGCTTGTCCTGGATTCCCTCAGGTACTGGGTGGATGAGTTCCATATTGACGGCTTCCGTTTCGATCTCGCCGTGACCCTGTGCCGTAACGCAGCCAACGAATTCGATCCGCGGCACCCCTTCCTGGTGGCCATCGCCGCCGACCCCGTCCTGTCCGATGTGAAGCTCATTGCCGAGCCCTGGGACGTTGGTTACGGGGGGTGGCAGACCGGACGCTTCCCCGGTGGCTGGGTGGACTGGAACGATCACTTCCGGGATGCTGTGCGCTCATTCTGGCTCGCGGACCGCGCTGCCATTGAGGCCGGAGGCCAGGGCGGGTCGGTGTCCAGGCTGGCGGACGCGCTATCCGGCTCGGCAGGACTCTTTGAAGGATCGGGCCGGTCGCGACTGGCTTCGGTCAACCTCGTCACAGCGCACGACGGTTTCACCCTCAGTGACCTTGTGTCCTATGACCGTAAGCACAATGAAGCAAACGGCGAGCAGAACCGGGACGGCCACGGCGACAACCGCAGCTACAACCATGGCTTCGAAGGCCGGACCGAGGACGAGGCAATCCTGGCGCAGCGCGCCCAGTCCCGCCGGAACCTGATGGTCTGCCTGATGATTTCCCTGGGCATCCCTATGATCACCGCGGGCGATGAACTGGCCCGTACCCAGCAGGGCAACAACAACGCCTACTGCCAGGACAACCCCATCACGTGGCTGGACTGGACCCGGACTCCGGAATCGCACGAAATGCTGCGCAGCACCAAAAGGTTCATCCGGCTCCGGAAGGACTTTATGGCCAACCAGCCACACGATTTCCCGGTCCGCGACGAGCAGTCCTACCTCTACTGGTTCGACGAGTCGGGCGCACCAATGTCCATGGAGCACTGGAACGATCCGCACCGCCGGGTCATGCAGCTCCTGCTCGGGTCCGACGACGGCACCCTCGCCGGTCTCGCGGTGGTTAACGGCGGAAACACCGACGTCAAGATCACCCTGCCGCAACTCACCAACGACGACGGATCACCGCGGCGCATGTTTGAGCTCAGGCTGACCACTTCACCGCTGCATGAGCTCCGCCAGGGCAGCCGGGTGGCCTCCGGGGAATCCGACCTGGTCCAGGCCAACTCCATCAACATCTACCGCACCTAGGATCACAGGCAGAAGGCAACACCGATGAAGATCTACTCCGCAGACACCTGGTCCATCGAAGAGCTGCAGGAGATGGTCGCAGACGCCGGGCGCCGCAGCCTCGTTGTCCCGCCGGCGGACCACAAGAAGGCAGTCCTGGAGGTGTTCGGCGAGGTCCTGGACTTCCCCGAACACTACGGCGTGGATCTGGACGCCCTCAACGATTCCCTGCACGACTTCGCCGACAGCATCAGTGAGAACGGACATGCATCGGTTACGGTCCTCTGGCAGGTCGCCGCACCGTTTCGTGGCGACAGGTCCTTCGGCATCATCTGCGAGATTCTCCAGGACGCCGAGAGCTACGCCGGCGGCCAGCTCGCCGTTACCGCTGTCCTGCTGTAGGCGCTGTCCTGTTTTGAGCGCTGTCGCGCCTTAAGCCCAGAACGCTGAAAGCCCGGTCCTGCTTGAGGCAGGACCGGGCTTCAGGCAGGCACGAAGTTAGGCGTTGACGATCAGCCCGAGCTCGGCCTTCGAGGCGAGGGCCTCGTGCCGGGGCAGCACCCGCACCGTGTAGCCGAAGGAACCCGAACGGTCTATCACCAGGGAACCGGTGAAAAGGTGGCGTCCGTTTCCGAGGTCTTCCTGCGGCTTCAGTTCCATCACGGTGATGTCAGTCAGGGTGTCGCTTTCCTCAGCGCGGCCGTAGGCAACTTCAACCGCGACGTCGTCCGGCGTCAGGCTGTGAAGTGCCACGTAGGCGTTGACCTGCAGCGTGTCACCGATCTGAGGATCCTCGGATACACCGACGGAGTCCACGTGCTCCACGTGGAGCAGGGGCCATGCGGACCGTACCTTCGCGATCCAGGCCGCCAAGGTGCGCGACTGGGCATACGAATCTGCCACCGCCGCGCGGCCTGCCTCCGCCGCCGGACGGTACAGGATGTTGACGTAGTCGTGCAGCATCCGCTCCGCTGAAACCGCCGGGCCCAGGTGCGAGAGGGTGTGCTTGATCATCGAAACCCAGTGCGTGGGAACCTTTTCCATCTCCGACGTGGAGGGCCCAGCGGCCCCCGCCTCTTCGGAAACTGTGCTGCCGTAGAAGCGCGGGGCAACCTCGGATTCCAGCAGCTCGTAGAGGGCTGCTGCCTCGATGTCGTCCCGTTCCTCAGGGGACGCGTCATTGTTGGCCGTAGGGATCGCCCAGCCGTTCTCGCCGTCGTACATCTCGTCCCACCAGCCGTCCAGGACGGACAGGTTCAGCGAACCGTTGATGGCGGCCTTCATCCCTGACGTTCCGCAGGCTTCCAGCGGCCGCAGCGGGTTGTTCAGCCAGACGTCGCAGCCGGGGAACAGGGTCCTGGCCATCGCGATGTCGTAGTTGGGCAGGAAGGCGATCCGGTGCCGCACTTCGGGGTCATCGGCGAAGAGGACCAGGTCCTGGATCATTTTCTTGCCCGCATCATCGGCAGGGTGGGACTTGCCGGCAATCACCAGCTGGATGGGATGTTCCTTGTGCAGCAGGAGTGCCTTGAGCCGTGCGGGCTCGCGCAGCATCAGGGTGAGGCGCTTGTACGTCGGAACTCGGCGGGCAAAGCCGATGGTCAGGACATCCGGGTCCAGCACGCTGTCCGTCCAGCCCAGCTCGGCGTCTGCGGCGCCGCGTTTCTTCCAGGCGGCACGGAGACGGCGGCGTACATCCTCAACGAGGGCTGTCCGCATCTCACGCCGCAAAGCCCACACGTCGGCGTCGCTCACGTTATATGCAAGGTCCCAGCGGCCCATGGCTTCAGCTTCAGTGCCGAACTGCTCCCTGGCGAGCTTGGAAATACGTCCGTCCACCCAGGTGGGAACGTGCACGCCGTTGGTGACCGACGTGATGGGCACCTCGGAGTGGTCAAAGCCCGGCCAGAGGGCCGAGAACATGCCCCGGGATACTTCACCGTGAAGCTTGGCAACGCCGTTGGCCCGCTGGGCCAGCCGGAGCCCCATCACCGCCATGTTAAAGACGGATGGGTTTCCGTCCGCGTAGTTCTCCCGGCCCAGCTCCAGGATCCTGTCCACAGGCACCGCCGGCGCGAGCCCGGCCTGGAAGAAGTGCTGGATCTGGGAAACCTCGAACCGGTCAATGCCCGCCGGCACAGGTGTGTGGGTGGTGAAAACGGTGGAGGCCCTGCCCGCGGCAAGCGCCTCATCGAAGCTGAGCGCCTGCTCCCCGGACATCAGCTCCTGGATACGTTCGATCCCCAGGAAGCCGGCGTGGCCCTCGTTGGTGTGGAACACCTCCGGCGCAGCGCGTCCGGTGAGCCGCTGGTAGAGGCGGAGCGCCTTCACCCCGCCCATTCCCAGGAGCAGCTCCTGCTGCAGCCGGTGGTCCCCGCCGCCACCGTAGAGGCGGTCGGTGATGCCGCGGGCGGCGTCGTCGTTGCCCGGAACGTTGGAGTCCAAAAGCAGCAGCGGAACACGTCCGACGTCGGCACGCCAGATATGCGCCAGCAGCCGGCGCCCGTTGGGCAGCGGCAGCGAAATCTGGAGAGGGCGGCCGTTGCCGTCGGCTGACGGTTCGCGGAGCAGCGTCAGCGGCAGGCCGTCCGGATCCAGCACGGGGTAGGTCTCCTGCTGCCAGGCGTCCCGTGACAGTGACTGCTTGAAGTAACCGGCCTGGTACAGCAGGCCAACGCCCACCAACGGCACGCCGAGGTCGGAAGCAGCTTTCAGGTGGTCACCGGCGAGGATGCCCAGGCCGCCGGAGTACTGCGGAAGCACCTCGGTGATACCGAACTCCGGCGAGAAATATGCAATGGAAGACGGAGCGTCCTCACCCAGCGTCTGATACCAGCGGGGCTCCTCAAGGTACCTGTCAAGGTCCGCCTCGGCAGCCCGGATCCGCTCTACCACAGACTGGTTTGCTGCGAGGCTCTGGAACTCCTCGCGGCTCACCAGCCCGAGGAAGCTCACCGGATCCTGCCCGCTTTCCTCCCAGACCCGGGCGTTCAATCCGGCGAAAAGCTCGCGGGTTGGCCGGTGCCAGGACCAGCGGAGGTTGGTGGCCAACCGGGCCAGCGGCCTGATCGGTTCAGGGAGAACAGTTCGAACGGTAAATCTGCGGATTGCCTTCACCTGCGCCACACTAACCGACAACATGGGCGGCTGGAACCGGTTTGGCTTTCTTTTAGGTAAATGACAGATAACGCCGGGGAAAAGTCGAATCGCCGGTGGGAAAAAGAGACCAGGCTTAGCAATCCGGTTGATTTCTCGCTAACGTCGAGGCTGTGACGACTAACTTTGGAACCACTGCCGCATCAAAGCAAAAGCCGAAAGGCCGGATCGCTGACGGCCTGCGGTTTGGCCGTTTTCCCATCACGGACGTGCAGCCCGTGGTGGAAGGCGGAAAGTTTCCCGCCAAGGCCTTGCCGGGTGAAGGAATCGTGGTGGGCGCCACCGCTTTCCGCGAGGGACATGACCAGCTCGGCGTGAGCGCCGTCCTTCTAGATCCCCGGGGCAAGGAGCGCCAGCGCGTCCGCCTGGCCCCGCCCAGGGGCGGACGAGGGATGGGGACCGACCGCTGGGAAGGCATCCTCACGCCGTCGGGAACGGGAACCTGGTCATTCATCATCGAGGCCTGGCACGACCGCTACGGGACCTGGCACCACAACGCCGAGGTCAAGGTAGGGGCCGGGATCGACGTCGAGCTGATGCTCGCCGAGGGTTCGGCACTCCTCGCAGAAGCCGCCGACGACGCCTCCCGGAGTGCCGCCGACAGGCGCACCCTGCGGGCGGCAGCCGCCACCCTTGCCAACGGCTCACTGACTGATGAGGAACGGCTCGCTGCAGGATTCGGTCCGGACATCACGGACCTTGTTAACCGTCAGCCCATCAGGGAACTGGTCACCGTGTCGGAGCGCTTCCCACTCTTCGTGGAGCGCGACCTCGCCGGCCGCGGTGCCTGGTACGAATTCTTCCCCCGCTCTGAGGGCGCTGTCCGGGACCCTGCCACAGGCACCTGGACCTCAGGCAACTTCCGCACCGCGGCGAAGCGCCTGGAGGCGGTGGCGGCCATGGGCTTTGACGTGCTCTACATGCCTCCCATCCATCCCATCGGTGTTCAGCACCGCAAGGGACCCAACAACACGCTGATTGCAGGCCCCAACGATCCCGGTTCACCCTGGGCCATTGGCGCCAAGGAGGGCGGCCACGACGCCATCCACCCCGATCTGGGAAGCTTTGACGATTTTGACGCCTTTGTGGCCCACGCCAACGAACTCGGGCTCGAAGTTGCGCTGGACCTCGCGCTCCAGGCGGCCCCGGACCACCCCTGGGTGGAATCGCACCCTGAATGGTTTACCACCCGGGTGGATGGAAGCATTGCCTACGCGGAAAATCCGCCGAAGAAATACCAGGATATTTATCCGCTCAATTTCGACAACGACCCCGAAGGCCTGTCCAAGGAAATCCTGAGGGTGGTCCTGCTGTGGGTCAGCCACGGCGTGAAGATTTTCCGGGTGGATAATCCGCACACCAAGCCCGTGTGGTTCTGGGAATGGCTGATCGGGCAGGTCAACAAGAAGGCGCCCGGCGTAGTGTTCCTTGCCGAGGCCTTCACCCGCCCGGCCATGATGCACGCCCTGGGCAGGGCCGGATTCCAGCAGTCCTACACGTACTTCACCTGGCGGAACACCAAGAAGGAGCTGGAGGCGTACTTCACGGAGGTCAGCCACGAATCCGCGGCCTACTTCAGGCCCAACTTCTTTGTGAACACCCCGGACATCCTCACGGAATACCTGCAGTACGGCGGACCACCCGCGTTCAAGATCCGGGCAGCGCTGGCGGCGACGGCCAGCCCGCTGTGGGGTGTGTATGCAGGCTACGAGCTGTATGAGCACGTGGCCCGCCCGGGTGCCGAAGAGTACATCGACAACGAAAAGTTTGAGTACAAGGCCCGCGACTGGGACGCCGCCGAAGCGTCCGGACGCTCCCTGGCGCCCTACATCACCAGGCTCAACGAGATCCGGCACGCGCATCCGGCGCTGCAGGACCTCCAGAACCTCACGGTGCACCAGAGCACGGATGACGCCACCATCGTCTACTCCAAGCACAAGACCCTCGCGGATGGCACCAAGGACACCCTCATCGTGGTAGTCAATGTTGATCCGCACGGGACAAGGGAGAGCACCGTTTCGCTGGACCTTCCCGCGCTCGAACTGGACCCGGCGGACCTTTCGCACAACGGCGGCTTCTGGGTGGACGACCTGATCTCGGGTGAATCCTGGGAATGGGGCGAATACAACTATGTCCGCCTGGACGCACACGTTGAACCCGCACACATCCTGAGAGTGAGGAGAATTCATCAGTGAGTTTTAACCCGCAGGGCTCCAGTCAGCATTTCACCCCCAAGAGCACGTTTGAGCTAAACGCGCCCGGCCTCCAACATGACCCCTTGTGGTATCGGAAGGCAGTGTTCTACGAGGTGCTCGTGAGAGCCTTTGCGGACGCCAACGGTGACGGTTCAGGCGACTTCCACGGACTCATCGACAGGCTGGACTACCTGCAATGGCTGGGGGTGGACTGCCTGTGGCTGCCGCCGTTTTTCCAGTCACCTCTGCGCGACGGCGGATATGACATCTCCGACTACAACTCCGTGCTTGATGAGTTCGGCACCATCACGGACTTCAAGCGCCTCGTGGCCGAAGCCCATGCGCGCGGCGTCCGGGTCATCATCGACCTCCCGCTGAACCACACGTCGGACCAGCACCCCTGGTTCCAGGAATCCCGCAAGGATCCCGATGGCCCGTTCGGTGACTTCTACGTGTGGAGCGACACGGACGAGAAGTACCAGGATGCCCGCATCATCTTTGTGGACACGGAGGAATCAAACTGGAGTTTCGATCCCATCCGTCGCCAGTTCTTCTGGCACCGCTTCTTCAGCCACCAGCCTGATTTGAACTTTGAGAACCCCAAGGTCATTGATGCGCTCTTTGACGTTGTCAGGTTCTGGCTGGACCAGGGCATCGACGGCTTCCGCGCTGATGCCATCCCTTACCTCTTCGAGGAGGAAGGGACCAACTGCGAAAACCTTCCCGCCACCCATGACTTCCTGCGCAAGCTGCGGACCATGGTGGACGAGAGCTACCCGGGCCGCGTCATCATCGCCGAGGCCAACCAGCCTCCCAACGAGGTGGTGGAGTACTTCGGTACAGAGGCCGAGCCTGAATGCCACATGGCCTTCCATTTCCCCATCATGCCGCGCCTCTACTACGCGCTGCGTGACCAGAAGGCCGCCCCGATCATCGAGACGATGCATGACACCCCGGAAATTCCGGAGGGGGCGCAGTGGGGGACCTTCCTGCGGAACCATGATGAACTGACCCTGGAAATGGTAACGGCGGATGAACGTGCCGCGATGCTCGGCTGGTACGCACCGGACCCCCGGATGCGGGCCAACATCGGTATCCGCCGCCGGCTGGCGCCCCTGCTGGACAACTCCAGGGCCGAGATCGAGCTGATCCACGCCCTGCTGCTCTCGCTCCCGGGGAGCCCGTTCCTGTACTACGGGGACGAGATCGGCATGGGGGACAACATCTGGCTTGAAGACCGCGACGCCGTGCGTACTCCCATGCAGTGGAATCCGGACCGTAACGCCGGCTTCTCCGACGCGGATCCCGGCAAGCTGTACCTTCCGGTCATCCAGTCGCTTGTGTACAACTACAGCATGGCCAACGTCGAGGCAGAGGCGGCTCATTCGGGTTCCCTGCTCCGCTGGACCAGGCAAATCCTCAGCGTCCGCAAGAACCACCCGGCCTTCGGACTGGGGAGCTTCAAACACGTCGAGGCAGACCACGACGCCGTCCTGGCGTACATCCGCGAGCTGTCCGATGACAACACGGCGGGAGCGGACGGAGAGTCCATCCTGTGCGCGTTCAATCTTTCCCAGCACCCGGTGGCGGCCAGGCTGCGGGTTCCGCAATTTGCCGGCCGCGGGCTCCGTGACGTGTTCGGCGGGCAGCCTTTCCCCGGCATCGACGACGACGGCACGCTGACGCTGACCCTGGGAAGCCATGATTTCTTCTGGCTTCGCGTCCGGTCGGCGGCATCCAACCCGGCCTCGCCCTACACTCAGGCGATGCCTATCCTGTCCATCGAGAACTGATATGAATCAGCCAACCCTCACCCCTGAACTGGGGGCAGTCCTTCGGGAATGGTTGCCGCGGCAGCGCTGGTTCCCGGTCAAGTCAGCCGATTTTTCGCTGGAACTGGCGGGTGGCCTGAACCTGGAAGATCCCGCCAGGAAGGTCCACCTGGAGGTTTTCCTGCTGGCGGTGACGTCGCGGACGGCCGACGGCGGGAGCCGCACCGACGTTGTCCAGGTCCCTCTGAGCTACCGGAGTGCGCCGCTGGCCGGGAGCGAGCGGGCACTGGTCGGCCAAGCCGAATCCGGCGACGCCGGGCCGGCATGGATCTATGACGGCGTCCACGATCCGGCCTTCGTTTCCGCCTGGCTGGAGCTGATCCGCACCGAAACCGGCTCCGGCACGGTTAAGGGCCACCGCGTACCTTCGGACCATCGTCTGCCCACCGCCCATGGAATGGTCAAGGTCCTGTCCGGAGAACAATCGAACAGCTCCGTCATCGTTGATGACGGCGAGTCCGCCGCGATTGTGAAATTCTTCCGGGTGCTCTCGGAAGGGACGAACCCGGAAGTGGAAGTGGGGGCTGCCCTCACCGCCGCAGGCACGTCCGAAGTTCCGGCCACGCTTGGTTGGGTCAGCAGCGCATGGCAGGTGGCCAGCCTGACCGCGGGCGCCCGTCTGGCCGAGGGCGAACTGGCAGTCGCCCACGAATTTCTGGCCGGCGGCCGGGACGCGTGGCGCCTCGCCGTTGACGCGGCCCGGACCGGCACCGACTTCACGGCTGAAGCGCACGCCCTCGGGGCGGCCACAGCCACCGTCCATCGCAGGCTCGCCGACGCCCTGGGTACCTCCAAGGAATCCGAGCCGGGGGAGATCATCGCTCCCGCAGTAGCCCAGCGGGTGCGGCAGGCATGGGCGGAAGCCGGTGCCGCCGTCGGGCCCTACGACCAGGAGCTCACCGCACTGCTCACCGAGCTCGACGGCGTGCCGGCCGGTCCATTGCAGCGGATCCACGGCGATCTCCACCTTGGCCAGATCCTGCAGGTGCCCGGGCACGGCGACGATCCTGAACGGTGGGCCATCCTGGACTTTGAAGGTGAACCGCTGCGGCCCATCGCCGAACGCAACCTCCCCGACGTTCCGCTCCGCGACGTCGTGGGCATGCTGCGCTCGTTTGACTACGCGGCCGGGGCAGCAGAACGCGAGTACCAGGGTGCACACATCGTGGAGACGTGGGTGGACGATTGCGCCGACGCCTTCATAGCCGGCTATACAGAGGTCACACCCGGCACCATCGACCGCAGCTCGCCGCTCTTTGTGGCATTGTGGCTGGACAAGGCGCTCTACGAAGTTGTTTATGAGTTGCGGAACAGGCCTGACTGGCTGGCGATTCCAGTGAACTCCTCCAGACGGCTCCTCAGCGGTAAAGGCTCCGGCGATCAGGCCGGGGCGGCATCGGAAGGTAACGAAATGACAGGCTCAGCACGTACTGATCGGCCGCATGCGCCGCTTCACGTGAACCCAGATACCCTCGGCCAGGTGGCAAACGGTGAGCATCACGCGCCGCACTCAGTCCTGGGTGCACACCTGGACGACCACGGCCACGTGACCATCCGGACCGTGAAGCACCTCGCTGCGTCCGTGTCCGTCGTCACTGCCGCCGGTTCCGTGCCCATGACGCACGAGGCACACGGCGTCTGGGCTGCAGTGCTTGAACCACTTCAGCCGGGCCATGTTCCCGATTACCGGCTGGAAGTTGCCTACCCGGGTGCAGAGCCAGTGGTGGTGGACGAGCCCTACCGCTACCTTCCCACTGTGGGTGAAGTGGACCTGCACCTGATCGGAGAGGGCAGGCACGAGAAGCTGTGGGAGGTGCTGGGTGCGCATGTCCAGCACTACAAGTCCTCACTTGGCGACGTCGACGGCGTGTCCTTCGCCGTCTGGGCGCCCAACGCACAGGCCGTTCGTGTCAAGGGCGACTTCAACGCCTGGGACGGCCGCGAGCATTCGCTCCGTTCCCTGGGCTCGTCCGGGGTGTGGGAAGTCTTCCTGCCCGGCGTTTTAGCAGGGGCGTGCTACAAGTTCGAGATCAAAACCAAGGGCGGCTACTGGGTCGAAAAGGCCGATCCGCTTGCTTTTGGTACAGAGGTTCCGCCCCTGACTGCGTCCCGGGTGGTGGAACCGTCCTACGTCTTCAAGGACGACGAATGGATGGAGGCGCGGGCCCAGCGGGATCCGCACAACTCGCCCATGAGTGTTTACGAAGTCCACCTAGGCTCGTGGCGGCTGGGCCTCGGCTACCGTGAGCTGGCCAAAGAGCTGGTGGACTACGTCAAGTGGCTGGGATTCACCCACGTTGAGTTCATGCCCGTGGCCGAGCACCCGTTCGGTGGTTCCTGGGGTTACCAGGTCACCTCCTACTTCGCCCCGACGTCGAGGTTCGGCCACCCGGATGAGTTCCGCTTCCTGGTGGACGCGCTGCACCAGGCCGGAATCGGTGTGCTTCTGGACTGGGTTCCGGCGCACTTCCCGAAGGATGCCTGGGCGCTGGCAGAGTTCGACGGCGAGCCGCTGTACGAGCATGCCGATCCGAACTTGGGTGAGCACCCGGACTGGGGCACGCTGATCTTCGACTTCGGCCGGACCGAAGTCCGGAACTTCCTGGTCGCCAACGCGCTCTATTGGCTTGATGAATTCCACATCGACGGGCTCCGCGTGGACGCCGTGGCCTCTATGCTCTACCTGGACTACTCCCGTGAAGACGGCCAATGGTCACCCAACAGGTTTGGCGGCCGTGAAAACCTGGAAGCCATTTCCTTCCTCCAGGAAGTCAACGCCACGGTCTACAAGACCCACCCTGGCGCGGTCATGATCGCTGAGGAATCCACGGCGTTCCCCGGAGTGACGGCACCAACCAGCCACGGCGGCCTGGGCTTTGGCCTGAAGTGGAACATGGGCTGGATGCATGACTCCCTCAAGTACGCCTCCGAGGATCCGGTCAACCGCAAGTGGCACCACGGCACCATCACGTTTTCCATGGTCTACGCCTTCACCGAAAACTTCCTGCTGCCCATCAGCCATGATGAGGTAGTGCACGGCAAGGGCTCCATGCTCCGAAAGATGCCCGGTGACCGCTGGCAGCAGCTCGCCAACCTGCGGGCCTTCCTGGCGTACCAATGGGCACACCCGGGCAAGCAGCTCATCTTTATGGGCACCGAGTTCGGGCAGGAAGCCGAATGGTCAGAGCAGCATGGCCTGGACTGGTGGCTTGCGGACATCCCCGCACACCGCGGAATGCAGCTGCTCACCAAGGATCTGAACGAGCTATACAGCTCGACGCCGGCGCTCTATTCGCGCGACAACGAGCCCGGAGGCTTTCAGTGGATCAACGGCGGCGATGCTGACCGGAACGTCCTGACCTTCGTTCGCTGGGACACTGAAGGTAATCCGCTGGTCTGCGCCGTGAACTTCTCCGGGGGCCCGCACGTCGGTTACCCCTTGGGCGTGCCGGAGGATGGCGCCTGGACGGAAGTTCTGAACACCGATTCATCCGCGTACGGGGGATCTGGTGTGCTGAACGGGGGAAGCCTCACCGCACTCCCGAAGGGACTCGATGGCCAGCCGGCAACCCTGACTGTGACGTTGCCGCCACTGGGCGCAGCGTACTTCAAGCCGGCCGGCCCCGCGGTCAAGTAGGAAAAACCGCCGCTGACAGAAGAAGCCCGGAACCCTTGTGGTTCCGGGCTTTTTCGTGTCCTTCGGGGCTTGGCCAGAACCCTGTTCTGGGGCCGGTTAGCCATCGCAGCCAAGTGGTGGTAGAGTTTATTTCCGCGCTGCTCCCCGGAGTCAGTCGGTGAAGGTGACCCAGATGCCAATGGCAACACAGGGTCAGGAACGCCGATTTGACTAGGGTGAAGCTAGCGGGTAAGTTTGAAAAGTTGCTCCGGAGCGATCCGCGGCCCTTGTGGGGTTGTGGTGGTGCCGGGTGTGTCTGTTGTTTGAGAACTCAATAGTGTGCCAAGTTTGTTGATACCGGTTTATTTTATATGAATTGGTTGAATTTGCCGGACTGACCACCCCGTGGTTGGTTTGGTTTTTACAGCTGGTTTCAAATTTTGTGCAGCCGTTTTATCCCGTTTTCCCGGGGTTGGTGGTTGTGTCTGTTTTTGTTTTACTTCAACGGAGAGTTTGATCCTGGCTCAGGATGAACGCTGGCGGCGTGCTTAACACATGCAAGTCGAACGATGAAGCCCACTTGTGGGTGGATTAGTGGCGAACGGGTGAGTAACACGTGAGTAACCTGCCCTTAACTCTGGGATAAGCCTGGGAAACTGGGTCTAATACCGGATATGACTCCTCATCGCATGGTGGGGGGTGGAAAGCTTTTTGTGGTTTTGGATGGACTCGCGGCCTATCAGCTTGTTGGTGAGGTAATGGCTCACCAAGGCGACGACGGGTAGCCGGCCTGAGAGGGTGACCGGCCACACTGGGACTGAGACACGGCCCAGACTCCTACGGGAGGCAGCAGTGGGGAATATTGCACAATGGGCGAAAGCCTGATGCAGCGACGCCGCGTGAGGGATGACGGCCTTCGGGTTGTAAACCTCTTTCAGTAGGGAAGAAGCGAAAGTGACGGTACCTGCAGAAGAAGCGCCGGCTAACTACGTGCCAGCAGCCGCGGTAATACGTAGGGCGCAAGCGTTATCCGGAATTATTGGGCGTAAAGAGCTCGTAGGCGGTTTGTCGCGTCTGCCGTGAAAGTCCGGGGCTCAACTCCGGATCTGCGGTGGGTACGGGCAGACTAGAGTGATGTAGGGGAGACTGGAATTCCTGGTGTAGCGGTGAAATGCGCAGATATCAGGAGGAACACCGATGGCGAAGGCAGGTCTCTGGGCATTAACTGACGCTGAGGAGCGAAAGCATGGGGAGCGAACAGGATTAGATACCCTGGTAGTCCATGCCGTAAACGTTGGGCACTAGGTGTGGGGGACATTCCACGTTTTCCGCGCCGTAGCTAACGCATTAAGTGCCCCGCCTGGGGAGTACGGCCGCAAGGCTAAAACTCAAAGGAATTGACGGGGGCCCGCACAAGCGGCGGAGCATGCGGATTAATTCGATGCAACGCGAAGAACCTTACCAAGGCTTGACATGGACCGGATCGCCGCAGAAATGTGGTTTCCCCTTTGGGGCCGGTTCACAGGTGGTGCATGGTTGTCGTCAGCTCGTGTCGTGAGATGTTGGGTTAAGTCCCGCAACGAGCGCAACCCTCGTTCTATGTTGCCAGCGCGTGATGGCGGGGACTCATAGGAGACTGCCGGGGTCAACTCGGAGGAAGGTGGGGACGACGTCAAATCATCATGCCCCTTATGTCTTGGGCTTCACGCATGCTACAATGGCCGGTACAAAGGGTTGCGATACTGTGAGGTGGAGCTAATCCCAAAAAGCCGGTCTCAGTTCGGATTGGGGTCTGCAACTCGACCCCATGAAGTCGGAGTCGCTAGTAATCGCAGATCAGCAACGCTGCGGTGAATACGTTCCCGGGCCTTGTACACACCGCCCGTCAAGTCACGAAAGTTGGTAACACCCGAAGCCGGTGGCCTAACCCCTTGTGGGAGGGAGCTGTCGAAGGTGGGACTGGCGATTGGGACTAAGTCGTAACAAGGTAGCCGTACCGGAAGGTGCGGCTGGATCACCTCCTTTCTAAGGAGCACCTACAAACCATTGCCGCGTGTATGCGTGGTGGGGGTTTGTCAGGAGTATATGCCCGTTGCGCAGACGCAAGTTCTGCGGCGGGTGCTCATGGGTGGAATATCAACAAATAGCGGCTGCCTGGTTTATGCCTTATCTAGTACGGATGTCCTGTTCTTCTTTGAAGTGCGGGTGTCCTGGAACGGTGGGGTGTGGTTTGGGTGGTTTAGTGTTTGGCACACTGTTGGGTCCTGAGGCAACAGGGCCGGTGGGAAAAGATCATGGTTTTGGCTGTGGTGTGTTTTTTCCGGGTTTGTTTGTTTCTGGTTTCCTGGCTGCACCGATCACACGGTTGCCCTTTTGGGGGTGTGTGTGGGGTGTGTGGTTTGGGGTTGTTGTTTGAGAACTACATAGTGGACGCGAGCATCTTTTATAAGAAGCAATTTCCAAGAATATGAACCTGGATCTGGCTGCGCTGTTGATGCCCTTTGGGGTGTTGGGGTGTGGTTGGTTTTCATGGTTCTCTCGTAAATTACTGATTGATCTTTTGTGGTCAAGTTTTTAAGAGCACACGGTGGATGCCTTGGCATTAGGAGCCGAAGAAGGACGTAGGAATCTGCGATAAGCCTGGGGGAGTCGATAACCGGACTGTGATCCCAGGGTGTCCGAATGGGGAAACCCCGCCAGACGCGCGAGTGATCTGGTGACCCGCATCTGAACACATAGGGTGCGTGGAGGGAACGCGGGGAAGTGAAACATCTCAGTACCCGCAGGAAGAGAAAACAATAGTGATTCCGTGAGTAGTGGCGAGCGAAAGCGGATCAGGCTAAACCGTTCCATGTGTGATAGCCGGCGGGCGTTGCATGGTCGGGGTTGTGGGACTTTCCGTTCTGTCTCTGCCGGGACAGTGGGGTGTGATGTGCAGGCATAGGTGAACGGTCTTGAAAGGCCGGCCAGAGAGGGTGGGAGCCCCGTAACCGAAATGTTTTGTACCGCCTGGAGAGTATCCCAAGTAGCACGGGGCCCGAGAAATCCCGTGCGAATCTGTCAGGACCACCTGATAAGCCTAAATACTCCCTAATGACCGATAGCGGACCAGTACCGTGAGGGAAAGGTGAAAAGTACCCCGGGAGGGGAGTGAAACAGTACCTGAAACCGTGTGCTTACAATCCGTCGGAGCAGCCTTGTAGCTGTGACGGCGTGCCTTTTGAAGAATGAGCCTGCGAGTTAGTGTTACGTCGCGAGGTTAACCCGTGTGGGGAAGCCGTAGCGAAAGCGAGTCTGAATAGGGCGTTGCAGTGGCGTGATCTAGACCCGAAGCGAAGTGATCTACCCATGGCCAGGTTGAAGCGACGGTAAGACGTCGTGGAGGACCGAACCCACTTCAGTTGAAAATGGAGGGGATGAGCTGTGGGTAGGGGTGAAAGGCCAATCAAACTTCGTGATAGCTGGTTCTCCCCGAAATGCATTTAGGTGCAGCGTTGCGTGTTTCTTACCGGAGGTAGAGCTACTGGATGGCTAATGGGCCCTACAAGGTTACTGACGTCAGCCAAACTCCGAATGCCGGTAAGTGAGAGCGCAGCAGTGAGACTGTGGGGGATAAGCTTCATAGTCGAGAGGGAAACAGCCCAGACCACCAACTAAGGCCCCTAAGCGTGTGCTAAGTGGGAAAGGATGTGGAGTTGCGAAGACAACCAGGAGGTTGGCTTAGAAGCAGCCATCCTTAAAAGAGTGCGTAATAGCTCACTGGTCAAGTGATTCCGCGCCGACAATGTAGCGGGGCTCAAGTACACCGCCGAAGTTGTGGCATTCAGATATTAGCTAAGCCCTTGTGGTTCAGGCGTCTGGATGGGTAGGGGAGCGTCGTGTGGGCAGTGAAGTCGCGGTGTAAACCAGCGGTGGAGCCTACACGAGTGAGAATGCAGGCATGAGTAGCGAAAGACGGGTGAGAAACCCGTCCGCCGAATGATCAAGGGTTCCAGGGTCAAGCTAATCTGCCCTGGGTAAGTCGGGACCTAAGGCGAGGCCGACAGGCGTAGTCGATGGACAACGGGTTGATATTCCCGTACCGGCGAAAAACCGTCCATGCTGAACAGGGGATACTAACTGCCCGAGACCTGCCCGATCACCCTTGTGGTGTGAGGGTTTTGGTGGAGCGCGGGACCTGATCCTGGGAGGTAAGCGTATTAACAGGTGTGACGCAGGAAGGTAGCCAAGCCGGGCGATGGTTGTCCCGGTCTAAGGATGTAGGGCGAACGGTAGGCAAATCCGCTGTTCATGATGCCTGAGATCTGATGGGACCCCCTCACGGGGGGATTTGGTGATCCTATGCTGCCGAGAAAAGCATCGACGCGAGGTTTTAGCCGCCCGTACCCCAAACCGACACAGGTGATCAGGTAGAGAATACTAAGGCGATCGAGAGAATTATGGTTAAGGAACTCGGCAAAATGCCCCCGTAACTTCGGGAGAAGGGGGGCCCCAACCTTGATGGACACACGCTGTCCGGAGGGGATCGGGGCCGCAGAGACCAGGGGGAAGCGACTGTTTACTAAAAACACAGGTCCGTGCGAAGTCGCAAGACGATGTATACGGACTGACTCCTGCCCGGTGCTGGAAGGTTAAGAGGACCGGTTAGCCTCACGGCGAAGCTGAGAATTCAAGCCCCAGTAAACGGCGGTGGTAACTATAACCATCCTAAGGTAGCGAAATTCCTTGTCGGGTAAGTTCCGACCTGCACGAATGGAGTAACGACTTCCCCGCTGTCTCAACCATAAACTCGGCGAAATTGCAGTACGAGTAAAGATGCTCGTTACGCGCAGCAGGACGGAAAGACCCCGAGACCTTTACTATAGTTTGGTATTGGTGTTCGGAGTGGCTTGTGTAGGATAGGTGGGAGACGTTGAAGCCCGGACGCCAGTTCGGGTGGAGTCATCGTTGAAATACCACTCTGGTCACTTTGGACATCTAACTTCGGCCCGTAATCCGGGTCAGGGACAGTGCCTGATGGGTAGTTTAACTGGGGCGGTTGCCTCCTAAAAAGTAACGGAGGCGCCCAAAGGTTCCCTCAGCCTGGTTGGCAATCAGGTGTCGAGTGTAAGTGCACAAGGGAGCTTGACTGTGAGAGAGACATCTCGAGCAGGGACGAAAGTCGGGACTAGTGATCCGGCGGTACATTGTGGAATGGCCGTCGCTCAACGGATAAAAGGTACCTCGGGGATAACAGGCTGATCTTGCCCAAGAGTCCATATCGACGGCATGGTTTGGCACCTCGATGTCGGCTCGTCGCATCCTGGGGCTGGAGTAGGTCCCAAGGGTTGGGCTGTTCGCCCATTAAAGCGGTACGCGAGCTGGGTTTAGAACGTCGTGAGACAGTTCGGTCCCTATCCGCTGCGCGCGCAGGAAATTTGAGAAGGGCTGTCCTTAGTACGAGAGGACCGGGACGGACGAACCTCTGGTGTGTCAGTTGTACTGCCAAGTGCACCGCTGATTAGCTACGTTCGGATGGGATAACCGCTGAAAGCATCTAAGCGGGAAGCTCGCTTCGAGATGAGATTTCCATACACCTTGTGTGTGAGAGGCCCCCAGCCAGACCACTGGGTTGATAGGCCGGATGTGGAAGCGAGGACTAACGACTCGTGAAGCTGACCGGTACTAATAGGCCGATAACTTACACCACACACCAATGCGTGAACGGCATTCAAAAGACGTTCACACCAAGCATCGGTAAAAAGATAACAAGACTGCTTGCGTCCACTATGTGGTTCCCAAACAACAAACCAAACCGGTTACGTTGCTTGAGGAACAAAACTAAATAACAACACCACAACTGCCTTAACCGGCAGAGCATGTTGTAACCAGACTTCCCACCCCCACACAGGGGGACGGGTACAAGGGTTACGGCGGTCATAGCGTGGGGGAAACGCCCGGTCCCATTCCGAACCCGGAAGCTAAGACCCACAGCGCCGATGGTACTGCACCCGGGAGGGTGTGGGAGAGTAGGACACCGCCGGACAAACATTAGGCTCAGGCCCCGACACACACGTCGGGGCCTGACCCATTTAAAACACCCAAAACCCCCAGAACCCCTCAACCTTCCCCCAACTCCCGCAGCGCCGGCACCGCCACACCCCGCAGGACCTGCGAGAGCGTCCCGCCACAGCCCGCAGGACCTGAGAGAGCCTCCGGCCACGGCCCACAGGACCTGCGAGAAGGTTGGGCTTGATTGAACGGCCCGCTGAGCCCGCCGGTAGAGTTGACGTCCATGGACAACCTCTTCAGCCACGCGGATGACTCCCTCCCAGGCACTGCTGAATCCCGGGATTCCCTGGACCCGGTCATCTGTACTGTCACGGTTCCAGGTCCGGTTGCCCAGGCCTTTGCCGGCTTCACCGACCACACGCATCTGTGGTGGCCACTCGAGTCGCACGGCGTCTACGGCGCGGGTTCCTACGTCGAGTTCGAGGAAAACCTCATCCTGGAAACTGCCGATGACGGACGAACCACTATCTGGGGCACCATTGATGACTGGCAGCCGCCGCTGTCCTTCCACGCGTCCTGGCATCCGGGAACCACCGCACTGTGGTCCACAGAGTTGCGTGTGGCCTTCAGGGCCGTTTCGGACGGGACAGAGGTCCGCCTGGTGCACGACGGCTGGGAGGGCGCTGAGGATCCTTCTGCGACGCGTGCCTCGTATGAGGCCGATTGGCCAACGGTACTGGAACGCTTTGTGCGTTTTATGGGTGGAACGGGCCCGGACGGGGACGAAGCCGGGCCGGCCTAAACCGGCGGTACGGCGGTGCTCGTCCTGATCACAAACTCGGTGGGGTATTCATGGTCCACTGTGTCTGGACTTCCCGACGTGCGCTTGGAGCGTTGCTTGAGGCCTTGCCGGGACGCCGGCTGCCTTGTCCCGGTTTGCGCGCCGGCATCAAGGCTTGCCAACAGCATTTTGGCCGCCAGGGCTCCCTGTCCCCGGGCATCCTGGTTGATGGTGGTCAGCCCAAACACTTCGCCGAGTTCGTGGCCGTCCATGCCGATGACTGACAGGTCCTGGGGTACGCGAAGGCCGAAGTCCCGTGCCGCAAGAATCGTGCCGATGGCCATCTCGTCCGATGCCGCGAACACCGCGGTTGGCCGCTCCGACGCCGTACCAAGGAGCCTTCGGGCACTGGCGTAGGCGCCTTGGATGGTGAAGTCCGCATCCACCTGCCATTCGGGCCGCACGGGGAGCCCAGCAGTCTTCATGGCTGTCTCAAAGCCCGTCTGCCGGATCCCCGGCAGCTTGAAGTCCTGGTTGAGCTCGGCATAACCCGTCATGTGGGCGATCCGGGTGTGTCCCAGCCGGAGCAGGTGTTCCATGGCCATCAAGGAAAGGCCGGCATCGTTGATCCTGATGGTGGACGCCCCGGTCAGCGCCCCGCCAATTCCAACGATGGGCCGGTGGATGGCAAGCAGCTGCTGGATTTCGGCGTCGGTGAGCACCAAAGCGACAGCGATGACCGCGTCCAGCCTTTTACGGAGCAGGAAGTCGTTCAGGACGCTGTGGCGCCGCTCCGGCTGGTCTCCCACGTTGTAGAGCGTCAGGTCATACCCTGCGTCCAGCAGGGCCGCAGACACGCCCTCCACCACGGACGAAAAGTACCAGCGGTGGACCGAGGGAACCACCAGGCCGACATTATGGTTGCGCCCTGATGCAAGGCTGGAGGCATGGTAGGACGGAACAAAGCCAAGTTCTTCGGCAGCCGCCTGCGCAAGCTGGCGGCTTTTGGCTGAAACATTGGCCTTGCCGCTGAGCGCCCGCGAAACCGTTGCAATTGACAGCCCTGCCCGGTCGGCGACGTCCTTGATCCCCGCAAGTCCCACTACTCGGCGCCGCGCCCGTCAATGCGCAGCCAGGCGGTTTCGCCGGAAGCCAGGTAGTGACCCAGGTCAGGCTCGGCGCTGCGCAGCAGGACGTCCCCTGCAGGCATCTCCAGGGACTCGTGGTTCAGGTTCATAAGCACCAGCGTAGCGCCGTTCACGTATGCCAGTGATGAGCCCGTGCACCATTCCTCTGCCCAGGCCAAGGATCCGCGGCCCAAGTCGCGTTCGCGCCGGAGCGCCAAAGTCCGCCTGTACAGCGAAAGGTGCGACGACGGCGAGGCAGCCTGCACGTCCCTTGACAGTTCAGTGAAGCTTGCCGGCAAGGGCAGCCACGGGTCCTGCCCGGAACCGAAGCCGGCGTGCCGCTCCGCCGCGCGCCAGGGGAGTGGAACCCGGCAGCCGTCACGGCCCAGCCGTTCGCCACCGGTGCGGGCAAACGTGGGGTCCTGCCGCAGCCCCTCAGGGATGTCTATGCCGTCCGGGAGGCCCAGCTCCTCACCCTGGTAGAGGTAGGCGGCGCCGGGGAGCCCCAGCATAAACGTCGAGGCTGCTGCTGCCCGCCTGCGGCCCAGCGCCATATCGGGCTGCGGATCCGCCGGCCCGATTCCGTCGCCGTCCCGTGGTCCTGAGCCGTTGTAGCCAAACCGCGAGGCGTGCCGTACGACGTCGTGGTTGGACAGCACCCAGGTGCTGGGTGCTCCCACGGCGTCCAATGCCGTCAGTGAATCCGTGATGACGGACCTGAGCCTGTACACGTCCAGCCCGGCGTGCAGGAACGGGAAGTTAAAGGCCTGGTGCATTTGGTCTGGTTTGACCCAGTTCGCCAGGCGCGGCAGCGGATCCACATTGGCCTCGGCACACAGGATGCGGTCGGGCCCGTACTGGTCAAGGATGAGGCGCCAGGCACGGTAGATGTCGTGCAAAGCAGGTTGGCCGAACATTGGAGCCTCGTGGCCCGGGAAGCCGTACGAGCTCCCGCCGTCGGCGCGGCCGCCCCACCCGGGGAGTCCGGGAGCCTTGACCAGGGCATGGGCCACGTCCACCCGGAAGCCGGAAACGCCGCGGTCAAGCCAAAAGCGGAGCACCCGCTCAAATTCCGCGTGGACGGCTGGGTTGTCCCAGTTGAAATCCGGCTGGGACGAATCAAAGAGGTGCAGGTACCACTGGCCGGGCCGGCCGTCGGGCCCGGTGACCCGCGTCCACGCAGGGCCGCCAAAATGGGACTGCCAGTTGTTGGGCGGTTCGTTTCCGTCAGGCCCGGTGCCGTCACGGAAGATGAACATGTCCCGCTCAGGGCTGCCTGCAGGGGCTGAGAGCGCGGCCTGGAAGGCCACGTGCTGGTCAGAGCAGTGATTGGGTACAAGGTCCACAATGACCCGGAGGCCCAGCCGGTTTGCCTCGGCCATCATGACGTCGAAATCACCCAGCGTGCCGAAGATCGGATCAACGTCGCAGTAGTCGCTGACGTCGTAACCGGCGTCCCTCTGCGGGGAGCGGTAAAAGGGTGACAGCCAGACGGCGTCCACATTCAGCTCGGCGAGGTGAGCAAGCTCCTCCGTGATACCCGGGATGTCTCCGATGCCGTCGCCGTTAAGGTCGCGGAAGGACCTGGGGTAGACCTGGTAGATGACGGCGGACCGCCACCAGCCCGGGACTGTATCGGCGTCGTGGATGAGGGTCAGCGGACCTGTCAGGTGCGCTGTGGTGGAGATCACTGTATCTACGGACATGGAGAAGAGTTTAGGCCTGCGTATCTCAAAAATGAAAACGCTTCCAGTGATGTGACCACAAGCCTACTTAGGGTCAAATGACTGGATGAAATGCCGGTGTGGAAACGTTTGCAGGACGGCGGTCTGCCGGAGCCTGCGCCGCCCGGCTCCCATGCGGCGGTCCTAGACTTGGACGACGGACGCGACGAGGACTGGAGGCTGCGTGGGCAGCATTGTTGAGGAGCTTGAAGGCACCCTCGGTCAGGAAAAAGTGAGCACCGACGAGGTCACCTTGGCCCGGTACGCCCTGGATCAGGGGCCAGTCCTGGACTACCAGCTGCCGGCTGCGGTGGTCTTCGCGGAGTCAACAGCCGACGTGCAATCGACGGTCCGGAGTTGTGCGGCCATGGGTGTGGCGCTGATAGCCCGTGGAGCGGGAACAGGGGTTTCCGGCGGTGCGCACGCCAGCAGGAACTGCGTGATCCTGTCCCTTGAACGGATGGACCGCATCCTGGACCTGAACCCGGATGACGAGACCGCCGTCGTCGAACCCGGAGTGGTCAACGCAGTCCTGAATGACGCCGCGGCGGCGCACGGGCTGATGTATGCGCCGGATCCGGCCAGCTTCCGCACCTCCACCATCGGGGGAAATGTGGCCACCAACGCCGGCGGCCTCCGCTGCGCCAAGTATGGCGTCACCAGGGATTCCGTCCTGGCACTGGACGTGGTGCTGGCCGACGGGTCCCTCATCCATACCGGCCACCAGACCTTCAAGGGCGTTGCAGGGTATGACCTCACAGGGCTTTTCGTCGGTTCCGAGGGGACGCTGGGAATCGTGGTGGGCGTAACTGTCCGGCTCAAATACCTGCCCCGGGACATCCACACCATCGCCGCCTTCTACCCGGACTTCCGGCTCGCCGCCGCCGGCGTCCTCGCGGTGGGCAGGGCGCGCGTTCAGCCTGCCATCATGGAACTGCTCGACGGCGGCACGCTGGCCCAGCTGGACAGCATCCACGGCTCGGACCTGAGTTCCCGGGGCCGGTCATTGCTCCTGATCCAGACGGACGGGTTCGGCGCCGCCGCGGAGGCGGACGTTGTCCGAAGGGTCCTGGCCGAGGGAGGAGCCGTAGTCACCATGGAGGCCAGCGCGGAGGCCGAGCACCTCGTGGAGCTGCGCCGGCACAGCAGGGGCGTGGAAGTGGATGACGAGTACAGGGTGGGCGAGGATGTGGCCGTGCCCCGCTCGCGCCTGGTTGATTACGTTGCCGCCCTGGAGGGCATGGCGGCCGCCCACGGAGTGAACCTTAAAGTGGTGGCGCACGCAGGCGACGGCAACCTCCATCCAACGTTCTGGGTGGACCGGCTGGACAATGCGGTGGATGAAGCCGCGATGGAGCGCCTGAACCTGGCATTGGACGCTTCCATTGACGCCGCGCTGGAGATGGGCGGCACCATCACCGGTGAGCACGGCATCGGACAGTACAAACTGCGCTGGCTGGGTCTGGAACAGCCTGAACCGGTCAGGGAGTTGCAGCGCAGGATCAAGCAACTGTTTGATCCGGCCGGAATCCTCAATCCCGGCAAGGCCATCTAGCCAACGCGAGACCCAAGTAAGTAGCAGTAAGTGTCGTTATGACCGCTCAAAACGACACATACTGCTACGTAGTAGTAGTTGGGGACGGGCAATCTGGATCGAGGGCTGTGTTTAGTCGTCCACGTCCGGGTACTCGTCGATGGATTCCTCCGGACCGTACCTGGATTCTTCAGTTTCAACTTCGAGGATCTTGAGAAGCTCAGTGTCCGGGTTCAGCATGATCGCGGCCTCGTCCCGGCGGTGTCGCAGGATGGAATCGATGTAGGACTGGACGGCCTCGGCAAGCGGGATGTGCCGCTCCTGCTTTTCTGACATGTACCAGCGGTGCTCCAGCACCTCGTGGACGGCTTCCGCGGGTTCAAGCTTGCCGGAGAGGTCGCGCGGAATGGAACGCACGATGGGCTCGAAGACCTGGCTGACCCAAAGGTGGGCGCTGTATTCCTCGTCCATGTCCGGATTGTTGTCGGCGCGGAACGTGTCCATGTCGTTGAGCAGCCGGCGGGCCTGGTTTTCCTGGGCGTCCAGCCCGGTCAGCCGCAGGAGGCGCCGCTGGTGGTGCCCTGCATCCACCACCTTGGGCTGCAGTTGGATGGTGGTGCCGTTCTGGGTGGTCTTGATCGCGTATTCTTCGACGTCGAATCCCAGTTCGTTGAGCCGGCGGATGCGCGCGCCCACCCGCCACCGTTCTCCGAGTTCGAAGGATTCCTTTTCCGTCAGTTCTGCCCAGAGCCGCCGGTAGCTGTCCATGATGAGTTCGCTGGTGGCCACAGGGTCCACCTTTTCCTCGATCAGGCCGCCGTCGAGCAGATCCATGAGCTCGCCGGCAATATTCACCCGGGCGATCTCGAGATCGTACTCCCGTTGTCCGGTGGAAAGATCCGGATACAGCTCACCCGTCTCGGCGTCTACAAGATAGGCAGCGAAAGCGCCGGCGTCACGGCGGAACAGCGTGTTGGACAGCGAAACGTCGCCCCAGTAGAAGCCGATGAGGTGCAGCCGCACCATCAGCAGCGCCTGGGCGTCGATGAGGCGGGTCAGCGTGTCTTTGCGCAGCATCTGGGAGAAGAGGGCACGGTACGGCATGGAGAATTTCAGGTGGCGGGTGACCAGCACGGGGTTCAGCGGCCTGCCATCCAGGGTGGTGCGGCCGGTGATGACCGCGACCGGCTCCACGCAGGGGACGTCCAGCCGTGCCAGTTTCCGGAGCATGTGGTACTCGTGGCGGGCGACGTGCTCCGAGGTTTCCTTGATGGCAATGACGGATCCGCCCAGGTGGGCGAAACGCACGATGTGCCGGGAGATGCCGCGGGGGAGGGCAGCGAGGTTTTCTGCAGGCCAGTCCTCAAGGGCGATGTGCCAGGGCAGGTCCAGGAGCTCCGGATCGGCCGCAGCGGCCGTGATGTTCAGTGAACTGGAAACCGCCGAGAGCTTGGAATCATTGGCGCTCGCGGCCTCGAACCGCGGCAGTTTGCCGATCTGCGCGTAGTCGGTGGGTTCGTCGTGCCACTGGGCGCTGTATTCCTCGGTCATGGGTTCAATTCTTCCGTACATAGGGGCGGCCGGCCTAAACATGTGGGTTAACGCCGACGGCGGCCCGTCCAGGAAGGAGGGCCGCCGTCGGTTAGTTAGCGATTGGGGATTCAGTCGCCCAGGCGCAGGCCGGTCTTGGTGTCGAACAGGTGCACGTGGCCCGACTGCGGACGGACGTAGATGGCCTCGCCCTTCATCGGGGGACGGCGGCCGTCGACGCGTGCCACGATGTCGTGGTCCTTGCCGTCCAGCGTGGTGTGGCCGTATACGTAGGCGTCGGCACCCAGCTCTTCAACAACGTCAACTTCAACCTTGAGGCCTTCGCCAGCCGGTGCGGTCTCGAGGTCCTCGGGGCGTGAGCCCAGGGTGACGGTGCTGCCGTGTGCTTCTTCGAGGACGTTGCGCGGCACGGGGTAAACCGTTCCGCCGAACTGGACGCCGCCGTCGACGACGGGGAGTTCGAGCAGGTTCATGGCGGGGGAGCCGATGAAGCCGGCAACGAAGACGTTCTTGGGCTTGTCGTAGAGGTTGCGCGGGGTGTCGACCTGCATCAGCAGGCCGTCCTTCAGCACAGCCACGCGGTCACCCATGGTCATGGCCTCGACCTGGTCGTGCGTCACGTAAACAGTGGTGACACCGAGGCGGCGGGTCAGGGATGCGATCTGCGTACGCGTCTGGACTCGGAGCTTTGCATCCAGGTTGGAAAGCGGCTCATCCATGAGGAAGACCTGCGGGTTACGCACGATGGCACGGCCCATGGCAACACGCTGGCGCTGGCCGCCGGAGAGTGCCTTCGGCTTGCGGTCCAAGTACGGCTCAAGGTCAAGGAGCTTGGCTGCTTCGCGGACACGCTCGGCGCGCTCTTCCTTGCTGACGCCGGCGATCTTCAGTGCGAAGCCCATGTTGTCTGCAACCGTCATGTGCGGGTACAGCGCGTAGTTCTGGAACACCATGGCGATGTCGCGGTCCTTCGGCGGGACGTCGGTGACGTCGCGGTCGCCAATGAGGATACGGCCGGCGTTGACGTCCTCAAGGCCTGCGAGCATGCGCAGCGAGGTGGACTTACCGCAACCGGAGGGTCCAACGAGGACCAGGAATTCGCCATCGGCGATGTCGATGTTGAGCTTATCGACGGCGGGCTTTTCTGTGCCCGGGTACAGACGCGTAGCGTTATCAAAAGTAACTGTAGCCACAGTTATCAATCCCTTCACCGGCAGGTACGTGCCGGACGATCCGTTGTGAATGGTTCATGTAATTCAGTTATTTGTTGCTTAACCGCTCATATTGCTTGAAACTCCCCGGCCGAGGCCGAGGAGCTTCGCGTGACACCGCACGGTTCTTGTGCGCCACATCACAACCAAGAGTATGTCAGATGAATGGTGAAACGGTGCAAATGTTACGGAGGTCACATGTGACCTTGGATATGCCCGCTAACTTCCCAGCTGTCCAGGCGCTTCCTCCGCCACCGCCAGGCTTCGCTCATGCAGCAGCGTTTCCAGCAGTTCCGCGACGTGCACCGGGGCCTCCACCCGGAACTCGGCCTGGGTAAAGTCGAGCCCCACCTTGACGCCCACGTCGCCGGGTTCCAGCCTGGCCAGGGCGTCCTCATCCGTTGTGTCGTCACCGGCAAAAAGGACCGATGTTGCTCCGGTGATCTGGCGCAGGAACGTCACAGCTTCGCCCTTTGAAGCATTCACCACGGACGTCTCCAGGACGCGCTTGCCGGTCTTGAGGAAAACGCCCTTGCGCTCCTGCAGCAGCGACAGGGCTGCGGCCACGGCGTCCTCGGCAACGTCGTCGGCGGCAAGCCTGGTATGCAGGACCACTCCGGCGGGCTTCTCTTCCAGGAGAGTGCCCGGAGCCTCCGCCACGATGCCCTCAAGGATGCTGCGGACCTCGCCAAGCAGCTCCCGCTGGTGCTCATCCAGGGTCAGCTCCGTGGAGCCGGGGCCGAGCCAGGCTTCGGCGCCATGGCTGCCAATCAGCAGCGTGTCCACAGGGGGTGACGCGACGCCACGGAGGCTGCCGAGGGCACGCCCTGAGATGAGCGCCGTCGTCGTCCTGGGTAGGGCGGCAAGGCCCGCAAAAGCGATCGCCGATCGCGGAAGCGGCCGGGCGTCGTCGGCGCGGTTAACGATGGGGGAGATGGTGCCGTCAAAGTCCATGGCAACCAGCAGGTGTTCAGTCTGCGCGACCCTCCGGATCGCCTCACGGAGCTCAGGAGAAAGGGTCAGCGGGCCCTTGGCGGGGCGGGTATCAGGAGTCATCGCGGACCACTTTCTCGTTGAGGGCAGTCAGGAAGTCCGCGGACCAGTGGTCCACGTCGTGTTCAAGGATCTGCTTGCGCATGGCCCGCATGCGCCGTGCGGCGTCCTTGGGGGACATGTTGACGGCCCTCATGATGGTGTCCTTGAGGCCGTCAATGTCATGCGGGTTCATCAGCAGCGCCTGCTTGAGCTGGTCCGCCGCGCCGGCGAACTCGCTGAGTACCAGGGCGCCGTTGTTGTCCCTGCGGGCCGTCACATACTCCTTGGCCACAAGGTTCATGCCGTCACGGAGGGCGGTCACCAGCATGACGTCGGCGGCAAGGTACAGGGCCACCATCTCCTCCACCGGGTAGCTGTGGTGCAGGTAGCGGACGGCGGTGTTCTCGATGGTGTCGTACGTGCCGTTGATGTGGCCCACTGTTCCCTCCACCTCCTCACGCAGCAGCCGGTACTGCTCCACCCGCTCACGGCTGGGGCTGGCCACCTGGATCAGGGTGGCGTCGCCCACCGTGAGCTTGCCTTCGTTCAGGAGTTCCTCGTAGGCCTTGAGCCGGTGCCTGATGCCCTTGGTGTAGTCCAGCCTGTCAACACCGAGCAGGATGGTCTTGGGATTGCCGAGGTCCTGCCGGATCTGGCGGGCCCGTTCAATGATGTCCGGGTTGCTGGCCAGCTCACTGATATGGCCCACGTCGATGGAAATGGGGAAGGCCTGGGCCCGGGCAATGTGCGTAACCTGATCATCCTGGCCCTTGACGTGCACCTGCTGCTGCTTGACGCTGGCACCCAGGAAGCGCCGCGCTGAGCGCATGAAGTTGCCGGCGTCGCTGGCGCGCTGGAAGCCCACCAGGTCAGCGCCCAGCAGCCCGTCAATGATGGCCTGCCGCCAGGGAAGTTGGGCGAAGATCTCGGGAGGCGGGAACGGGATGTGGTTGAAGAACCCGATCCGTAGGTCCGGCCGCGCTTCGCGCAGCATCCTCGGCACCAGCTGCAGCTGGTAATCCTGGATCCACACCGTGGCGCCTTCGTCAGCATGGCGGACGACGGCGTCGGCGAACCTTCTGTTGACCCTGCGGTAGGCATCCCACCAGGTCCGGTGGAACTCCGGCGGGGCGATGACGTCGTGATACAGCGGCCACAGCGTGGCGTTAGAGAACCCTTCGTAATACAGCTCAACGTCCTCGGTGCTGAGCTGAACCGGGACGAGGTCCATCCCGCCGTGGCTGAAAGGCTTAACCGTCTCGTCGGGAGCTCCGTGCCACCCCACCCACGCGCCGTCGGTCTTGGTCATCATGGGAGCGAGCGCGGTCACCAGGCCGCCGGGCGAGCGGCGCCACCCGCTGCCGTCATCGCCGCCCTCTCCCGTGGCGCAGCGGTCCACAGGCAGCCTGTTGGACACCACCATGAAGTCGTACTTCGTCCCGGTGCTGTGGCCATTCGCGGCGGTGCCGGCATCAGGTACAGCTATGGGTTTTTCTTGGACAGGTGTTTGCATTGCGGACCCCTTGGGTTTGCTTGTGCCTCTCTGCCCACCATAACGGGACGGAATCTTCCGTGCTATTCGTCCGTTGGTCATTCTGGAGGAATGCTTGAAGGCGCAAGCTCTCAGCTTTCTCCCCTAAAATGATGGAGTTGCCACTGAGTGGTCCCCCCACGTCGATCGACCCAAGGAACACATGAGCCCCGCAAACGAAGTACGTAAGTCCAAGGCTGAGCGAACCGCGGAGGCACGCGAAAAAGCGCGCCTGATCCGCGAGGCCCAGCTGAAAAAGGACAAGCGCAACAAGCTGCTGATCGGCTGGGGCATCGTGGTGGCAGTGGTTGCAATCCTGGCGGTGGTAGCGCTGGTGGTAACCACCAGCATGCGGCAGAACGCAGAGATTGCCGAGCAGGGTCCCACCCCCGCAAACGGCAACATTTATGGCGGCGTCACATTACTCGCCAATACCGAAGTAGCCCCGACCGAGCCAGCCACCGTGAACGTGGCGGACCTGCCGGGTCCGCCGGAAACTGCCCCGGCCGAAGTGGTGGCCCCCGGGGCCGAAGCCGAAGAGGGCAAGCCCGTGAAGGTGGTTCTTTACATCGACTTCATCTGCCCCGCCTGCAAGAGCTTCGAGGCCCAGAACAACGCGCAGCTGACCACCCTTCGGAACGAGGGCAAGATTTCCGTGGAGTACCGCCCGCTGGGCTTCCTGGACACGCGGTCCACCACCAACTACTCCTCCCGCGCAGCCAACGCTGCCGCCTGTGTTGTCAACGAATCCCCGGAAAAGTACGCGGAGTTCGTGGACGAGCTGTTCGCTCAGCAGCCCAAAGAAGGTGGAGCGGGCCTGTCCGACAATGACCTGAAGAAGATGGCCACGGACATTGGCGCCAAGAATATCGATGCCTGCGTGGACAACAAGACCTACCGCCCCTACGTGGCGTACACCACCAAGCAGGCCGCGTCCATCGGCGTGACCGGCACGCCTACTGTGTTTGTGGACGGCAAGCAGTGGGGCAAGGGCGCCAGCGCCCAGACCCCGTTCCCCGAGTTCCTCCAGGCCGCGATCGACGCTAAGGGCTGATCAACACCAGCCCAAAGAATGGCCCGGCCTGGAATCAATTCCCGGGCCGGGCCGTTCTTTTGCGGAGTGGCTGCAGCTCCCTTTGTGGAACGTGGGGTCCACGCGTTTTTACCAGCGGCCGGAGTTGGGCTAACCTTATCTAGCGCCGTTTAGGCGTTCGCCCGCAGGGGCACGCCTCCTTAGCTCAGTTGGCCAGAGCACCGCTCTTGTAAAGCGGGGGTCGTCGGTTCGAATCCGACAGGAGGCTCCATTTCTCCAGCCGGTCCAGCGTGAACTGACCCAGGCCTGATCCTTATCGATCAGCTCAATCCTTGTCGATCAGCTCAAGCAGTTTTTTGGCGGCGTCCCGGATGTCATCGTGCCCGTACTGGCCGGCCCGGCTTTCCAATGAAATCACGGCGCACCGGTGCACCTTTTTGAAGTCTCCGAAAGGAAAGCTCACGCTGCCTTTGGTGCCATCTGATTCTTCGTCGTCCCGGCCCAGATGCCATTCCGCGAAATCGGCGAAACCGTGCTTGTCGATAAATTTGTTCTCAACTTCAGTCGAAGGCGCGTGTTCGCTCCAGTCATCACGGATATCGCGTTCAACCTTTCCGCTCTCAACAAGTTTCCGGGCGTACGCCAACGCCTTACGGTTAAGTTTGACGGCCATGCTGCCTCCTAAGCCACGGGTTCTGCCGGCGCTTTCAGCCTAGGACTTCCCGGCGGCAGCCACCACGGCCTGGAAGCGAAAATTCGGGGGCACATGTAGTTCCGGACTTCCCCTGGCTGCTAATAGCAGGACCGTTAATACCTGGGAGACGGTGCCGAAACGCGCCCACAACATTCGCCGCCTATTTTCAGTACATGACTTTCCGTCTCTTGGCCCGCCTCCGCTCCCGCCTGGCGGACGTCTTTCTGTGTGAATCCGTTGATCAGGCTGCTGGAGCCATGGCTGACGCCACCCGCTGGGGCTGGTTGCCCGCCCTGAGCGGGGTGGCGGCAGGGGCAGATGAGGCTATGGCGGCACATGCAGGGGCAAGTGTGCCACCGTCCCAAGGCTTCGCCGGCAGACTGTAAAAGGGCGGACCATAAAAGGGCTTGGGCGGTGGAAATGTCCGCCGTGCAATTGACCGGATGGCTCCTTGGAAATGGCGCCCAAATGAATGGGGAGTGTCTGCTGGGGCACACTTTTCTCCAAGGAACGGCATAATGACCTAAACTGCTTCACTGAGGTGCCTGAAATGGTGCTGCGCAGCAACGAAAGTGAACCCCGCTATGGCTACCGATTACGACGCTCCACGCAACAAGACAGACGAAGAGTCTTCCGCCGAATCGCTGGAGGCCCTGCAGGCCTCCCGCAGCGGTAATGCACAGACCGCGGTGATTGACGTTGACGAGAACGACACCGCCGAAGGCATCGACCTGCCCGGCGCTGACCTCTCCGGTGAAGAACTGACGGTCATCGTTGTTCCGGAGCAGTCCGACGAATTTACCTGTTCCTCCTGCTTCTTGGTCCGCCACAGGTCCCAGGTTGCCCGCGAAAAGAACGGCCTGAAGTACTGCCGGGAATGCGAAGGCTGACTCACTCCTGCATGATCGTCAAGCGCCGGCCACCGTGGGGTGGCCGGCGCTTTTGTGTCTCGGTTAGGCAACGTTATAAGGCATAACGGAAGGGTCCAGAAACGGCGTCGATCAGGTTTCTTTAGGCCCAAAAACCCCGCTGGGATTACACCGGCGTGATCGGAATAAGGCGTCATTAACGGTTCCGCGCCGAAGCGGCCACAAGCCTCGTTTGCCGCCCTGTGCGCTCCTACGCTTGAGCTATCCAATCACTCGAAAGGTGACCCACAATGAAAAAGATTCATACGTGGCTGGCAGTCATTCTGATGGCTGTCGGATTGGGTTTCGTGGCTCCGGGGCCCGCCTCGGCAACCACATCCTATTGCGGACTTGTTTGGGGGTCGCAGGCTGAATCAAAGTCAGCGATGAGCGCCGCATCAGTAACCAACGTTCGGACGGGGCAGCACTACTGCTTCGACCGGATGGTGGTTGATCTCAACGGCCCTGTGGCCGGCTACCATGTCCGCTACGTCGATGCCGTAAGACAGGACGGTTCCGGGCATACGGTTCCTCTGCGGGGGAGGGCGTTCCTCCAGGTCACTGTGACTGCGCCGTCCTACGACATCCAGACCGGTGGCGCTACGTACAGCCCGGCTAACCAAGCCGAACTGACCAACGTGGCGGGTTACCAGACCTTCCGTCAGGTAGCTTGGGCAGGCAGCTTTGAAGGCTCCACCGACATCGGCGTGGGTGTCCGCGCGCGGCTCCCGTTCCGGGTACTCACCCTGGACGGGCCGGGCTCCGGCTCCCGTTTGGTAGTGGACGTGGCGCACTTCTGGTGACCTTTGGTTCGACGGTGAACCGGCGTTGAGATAGGCACAGCAAACCCAAAAACGGCACCCTGTTCCGGAAAATCCGGGACAGGGTGCCGTTCTGTGCGCTCATGGCCGAGCGGCTGATGGGGTGGCGGCTACTCCGGCACTACCAGCGCGGGGGTATCGCGGCGGATGGTTTCGCCACGGAAGAATCCCGGCCGCAGGCGGGCCATGATGAGCATAAACACCGCTCCGAGGGCCAGGATTCCGATGCCCAGGACAAAGACCAGGCCAACACCGAACACCTCGGAACCGCTGCCGAACTCCGGGGCCAGGCTGTCTACGGCGGTCTGAATGAACACCACAAAGAGTCCGACTCCGCCCAGCAGCGGGCACAGCAGCCGAAGCGTGAAGTTGCGGACGCTGCTGAACACGCTGTTCCGGAAGTACCAGGCGCAGGCGATGGCGGTGAGTCCGTAGTAGAAGCAGATCATCAGGCCCAGCGCCAGGATGGTGTCATTCAGGACGTTCTCGCTGATGATGTGCATGGCAGCGTAGAACCCTGCGGACAGGACGCCGGCGGCAATGATGGCGGTGCGCGGCGTCGCGAAGCGTTTGCTCAGGCGGCTGAGCGGCTTGGGAAGTGCGCCGTAGTGGGACATGGCCAGCAGGCTGCGGGACGGCGACATGAACGTGGACTGCAGCGAAGCGGCAGAGCTGGACAACACCGCCAGCGACATCAGGATGGCGAACGGTCCCATGATGGGGGAAGCCAGTGCGGTGAAGATGTTTTCCTGGTTATCGGGGTTGCTGAGCCCGTTGCCGGTATCGCCGATGCCGGCGAACATCATGGTGGAGATGCTGATCAGCAGGTAGATGCCCAGGACGATGACCGCGGTCAGGGTCCCGGCCAGTCCAGCCGTCTTCTTGCCGTTGGTGGTTTCCTCGTTCACGGTGAGGCACACATCCCAGCCCCAGTAGACAAAAATGGAGAGCGAGATGCCGGCCGCGATCTGGCCGAACGTCTCGATCTTGGTGACGTCAAACCACTCCCAGCTGAACGGGATGGCCGTTTCGGACGTGGACCAGTTGGCGAAGGCCATGGCCACGAACAGGCCCAGGACCAGCAGCTGGAATCCCACCAGGCCGTACTGCACCAGTTTGGTGGTGTGCATGCCGCGGTAGCTGATCCACACCGCCAGGGCCACGAAGACAAAGCAGGTCAGCACGTTGAGCGGTTTGTTGGCGGCGAGCTCGGCCAGTTCTGGTGAACCGGTGAGCTGGGAGAGGAAAAGGTAGAAGAAGTCCACTGCCACGGCGGCCAGGTTGGACAGCACAATGATGTTGGCGGCAAGGAGCCCCCAGCCGCCCATCCAGCCAACCCACGGGCCGAAGGCCTTGGTGACCCAGGTGAAGGTGGTGCCGCTGTCCGGGGAATCGGCGTTGAGTTCCCGGTAGGCCAGCGAGACCAGGATCATGGGGATGAACCCGATCAGGAAGATGACCGGCAACTGGAGCCCGGCCTCATTGATGGTGGGGCCCAGCGCGCTGGTCAGTGTGTAGGCGGGAGCGATGGTGGAGATGCCAAGGACCACCACGGCCAGGAGGCCCAGCTGGCCGCCCTTCAGTCCTTTGGCGCTGATGCCGTGGGCGGAGCCCGGGGCGTCGGCCCCGGGGCCGGCGGCTACTCCGGTTGCGGTGCTGTTACGGATGGTGTGGGTCATGTCCGTACTTTCTTGAGGGCAGCAGGCTGCTGTTGGGTGATGCAGTGGATACCGCCGCCGCGGGCGAAGAGTTCCCGTGCGTCAATACTGACAATCCGGCGGCCGGGATAGGCCTCGGCCAGGATCTGGAGGGCCTTGTCGTCGTTGGGGTCGCTGAAGCTGCAGGCGATGACCCCTCCGTTGACCGCCACGTGATTGATGTAGCTGTAGTCCACAAAGCCTTCGTCGTCTGTGAGGGCCTCAGGCGCGGGAACCTCCACGATGTCCCATTCTCGGCCTGCAGCGTCGCGCGTGGTGCGCAGGTAGCTGATGATGTCCCGGCAGACGTCGAAGTCAGGGTGTGCCGGATTCTGCTGCGAATGGACCAGCAGTGTGCCGGGGGAGGGGATGGCTGCCACGATGTCCACGTGGCCGCGGGTGCCGAAACGTTCCGAGTCCCGGGTCAGGCCGCGGGGGAGCCAGATGACGTGGGTGGCGCCCAGCGTGCGGGCCAGTTCGGCTTCCACATCGGCCTTGCTGAGGCCAGGGTTGCGTCCGGGGTCCAGCTGAACAGTCTCGGTGACCAGCACCGTTCCCGCACCGTCCACCTGCAACCCGCCGCCCTCGTTCACCAGTGGGGAAACAACGTGGTGGGACCCAGAGCGGGCGGAAATTTCGGCGGCGATCAGGGCGTCCTTGTCCCAGCGCGCCCAATCCTGTGCACCCCAACCGTTGAAGACCCAGTCGACGGCGCCGCGGCACCCGTGCTGGTCAAGGACAAAAGTTGGGCCGATGTCCCGCATCCAGGCATCGTTGAGCGGAGCAACGAGCACCTCGATGTCCTGATGCAGATAGCGGGCGGCGATGTCGACGTCGTCGGGGTTTACCACCATGGTGACGGGTTCGAACTCGACGGCGGCATTCGCGACAGCAGCCCATGTGGACCGGGCGGCGTGGGCGGCTTCCTCGGAATCGCCCAGCGTGTAGCCGCCGGTTGGGAAGGCCATCCAGAGGCGTTCCTGCGGGGCTGTCTCAGCGGGCATGCGCCAGGTGCTCATGCTGTTGCCTCCAGATAGGCCTGCGCTTCTCCGCCCAGGGGCTGGCCGGGGCGGACGGGTTCGGTGAGTCGTCCATACGTGTCCGGACGCCGTGTGGCCAGGAACGGGAAGAGCGTCAGCCAATCCCGCCGCTGGTCAAGGTCAAGGTCTGCCACCAGCACCGCGGACTGGTCGCGCGGCGCCTGGACCAGGATCCGGCCGTACGGATCGGAGATGAAGGAGGAACCGTAAAAGCTCAGTGTTCCTTCATTGCCCCAGCGGTTGGGCGCCACCATAAACAGTCCGTTGGCGATGCCGTTGCCCACGATCACCTGCTGCCACAGCGGCTGCGTGTCCAGGTCCGGGTGGTCAGGTTCAGAGCCAATGGCAGTGGGGTAGACCAGGATTTCGGCCCCGCCGAGGGAGTAAAGGCGGGCCACTTCTGGGAACCATTCGTCCCAGCAGGTGGGCATGCCCAGCCGTGCGCCATTGAGTTCTGCGGGCGAGTGGACCTCATAGGCGTCAGCGGCTGCGGGACCTTTACGGAAGAACTTGTCCTCGTAATAGCCGGCCGTCACGGGAATGTGCAGCTTGTGTGTGCGGGCCAGCAGTTCGCCCTCAGGCGAGACCAGGATGGCCGTGTTGAGGCCCAGTCCGTCATCCGAGCCGTCCGGGTTGTCTGCGCGCTGATAGAGCGAGGCATGGACAGAGACGCCGTGACGGAGTGCTGCAGCGGCAGCGAACTGGAAGGTGGGTCCCGTGAGCAGATCCTCGGCAGCGTCTGAGGGCCTGGGCCGTACCACTCCCGGCCGGGAAGTGTCATTGACCGGCAGGGTGTCTGCCGGGTAGCGCGAGAGCGTCAGCTCAGGCAGGAACACCACTGTGGCTCCGAGCCTGGCGGCCCGTCCGATGCCTTCGTCGAGTTCGGCGCGCAGGACAGCGTCGTCTGCGTTCCAGCGGTGCTGTACCACTCCCACCCGGAGGGCGGGGCGATCGGACGGCGCTGTCCGTGCAGGGGAGGCTGGTGCATCAAGGCAGGAAATTTCAATCATGTGGCTACTCCAGTGAGACGATCGTCACTAAATGAATGACGTTCATTTAGTATGGAGGGTCGGCGGCTTTCGCGCAAGACCCGAAATGAATCACGTTCTTTTATGTCGCTGGGAGGCAAATTAGTAAGCTCACTGAGAAATTCCGTCCAGCCCTCCCGTTTGGCGCGCAGGGGGCTGATAGCGTCGGGACCACTGGACCAATCGAGGAGGATATATGAAGGCTTCACCGACCCTGACCAATAACCTGCAGGCCGTACTCGCTGACCTGATTGAGCTGCACATCCAGGGCAAACAGGCCCACTGGAACATTGTGGGAACCAACTTCCGGGACCTCCATCTGCAGCTGGACGAAATCGTCGAAGCTGGCCGCCAGTTTGCGGACGACCTGGCCGAGCGCATGCGCGCACTGCACGCCCTCCCGGACGGCCGCAGCTCCACTGTGGCCGCGTCCACCAACCTTCCGGCGTTCCCCGAAGGGCTGATCAACACCAAGGATGCGATCGAGCGGACCGTGGCCGCCCTTGAGGCTGCTGTGGGCACTATGCGAAAGGTTCATGACGAAGTGGATGAGGAAGATCCCACTACTGCCGATCTCCTCCATGAGTTCATTGCCAGGCTTGAGCAGTTCACCTGGATGGTTAACGCGGAAACCATGAAGGCCACGGCCAGCGTCACGGCCCCGGACGCCCCATAGGAGGCTTGTGCGCCTGGGTAAAGCGCCCGGCGCCGGAATGATTCCGGCGCCGGGCGCTTTCTTATGCGGGGGTTGACTTCCTGCCTTCGTTCCTCGTGAACCCGGCGTTCGAGGAGGAGGCTCCTAGCGCGCCGTCGGAACTTTTCGGAGCACGACGGCGGCAAGGACCGCCGCTGCTGCCATCAGTACCAGCGCGATGGCTGCCGTGATGTGGACGCCGGAATCGAAAGCCGCCCTGGACGCTTCCCGTACGGCTGTGGCAAGCGGTCCCGGGAGGCTGCCGGCCAGTTCCATGGCACCGGCCAAGGTTTCCCCGGCCCTGTCCGTGGCTGTGTGGGATGCGGCTTCGCTCAGTCCTGCCGGAAGCCTGAGGTTCTGCTGGTAGGACGCCGTCAGAATTGAGCCCAGGATTGCTGTTCCCAGCACTGACCCCACCTCATAGCCTGTTTCGGAGATGGCGGCGGCGGCCCCGGATTTTTCGGCCGGCGCGGAACCCAGGATGAGGTCGTTGGAGATGGTTTCGGCGGTCCCAACGCCCAATGCCAGGATGAACAGCGCGCCCAGCAGGAGGGCCGGTCCGGCACTATGATCGCCGACGGTGACCACAAGGTAGCCGCCGGCACTCAGGGAGAGGCCGCCCGCAACCACGAAGCCCGGCCGTATCCGGCGGACCAGCGGTACTGCCACCAGCCCGGCCGTCACGGTGGCGAGCAGCGCCGGAATCATGGCAATGCCCGCGGCAGACGGTGACATCCCTTCCAAAAGCTGGAGATGCTGGGCCAGGAACAGGATAAAGCCGTTGAAGGAAAACAGTGCCAGCACGTTCGCGGAGATGGCCGTGCTGAAGACCCTGTTGCTGAATAGGGACATGTCCAGCAGCGGGTTGGCCAGCCATTGCTGGCGGCGGACAAAAACGAATCCCATGGCCACACCGAAGGTGACGGCGGCCAGTGGCATGATGCCGAAGCCCTCGGTGGCCACCTCCTTGATGCCATAGACCACAGGGACCATGACCAGCAGGGACAGCAGCATGCTGGGGACGTCCACCCGGCCGGGCCGGGGATCCCGTGATTCGGGGATGAAGGCGGGGCCGAACGCCAGCAGCGGAAGCATGATGGGCACGGCAACCAGGAGCACCGCGCCCCACCAGAACTGTTCCACCAGCCAGCCGCCAAAGATGGGTCCCAGGGCTGCGCCACCGGAGAATCCTGCTGCCCAGATGGCGATCGCCAGCCGGCGGCGGTTGGGATCCGGAAAGATGTTGCGGATCAGCGACAAGGTGGACGGCATCAGCATGGCACCAAAGAATCCCAGCGCTGCCCGGCCGGCAATAAGCCACTCGGCGCTGGGGGCGAAGGCTGTTGCGGCTGACACCAAGGCGAACCCGATACTGCCGACCAGCAGCAGCCGGCGGCGTCCGACCCTGTCACCCAGGCTTCCCATGGCCACCAGCAGGCCGGCGAGCACCAGCGGATAGGCGTCAACGATCCACAGGAGCTGGACCCCCGTGGTTTCCAGGCTGCGCGCAATCGCCGGGAGGGCGAACGTAAGGGCCGTGTTGTCCACCGCGACCAGCAGCACGGGGAACATCAGCAGGCCCAGGGCAAGCCAGTCGCGCCATGGTGCTTTCGGTCCCGGCCGGCGGGGCGTACGGGAGGTCGCGGGGAGCTGGTTTGCCAACGATTCGGGGGCGTTCCGAAGGGAAGTTGCGGACGAGGTCATGGAATAACTGTACCGTCCAGACGGTACAGTTATCAATTTCGGCGGTGCCAGCGTGCATGATTGAAGCCATGGCCAGAAAACCCGTAGCCCGCGAGGCTGTTCTCGATGCTTTTGAATCCCTGCTGATTGAGGTGGGCGAGCGGGCCGCCACCCTTGATGCGGTAGCTAAGCGCGCGGGAGTCTCCAAGGGCGGGTTGCTGTATCACTTTCCGAACAAGGAAGCCCTGATTGAGGTGCTGCTGGACAGGCTGGATGAGCTGGCAGCCGCCGACGCCGACGCCATGGCCACCGCGGAGGAGGGAGCGGCCGCGTACTTCATCAGGTCTTCCGTCTGGGCAGATACACCCCTGGACCGTGCCATTGTTGCTGCCACCAGGCTCGCCGAGGTGGCCCATGAGGAAACTCGTGAGCGCTTCGCGGCAATCCAGCAGCGCTGGCTCCGGGAGATTGCTGCCGACGTTGGCACGGCCATGGCCAAACCGGTGCTGTATATGGGTGACGGCCTGTACTTCAACGCCATGCTTTCCGTGGGGCCGGTTCCTACCCAAGAGACGGCGGCCGACGTCGCCGGCCTGCTGGCAGCGCTGGACCGGCTCCGCAGTTGAGCCCGTATCGTCCATGTCCGCGGCATTTGCCCGAACGCGCACCGCATAGGACAATTGGACCGTGTGTGGGCCCGGTAACGGCCACCATGAACAACAAAATTCAACTGAATAGCCTTTGATCTGCGGCGGGAGAGTCCTGCAGTAGGTACAGCAGGCGCCGTAGGAGCAAATCCTCCCCAGGAATCTCACAGGCCCATGTACCGCCGCGGCGAGGCAACTCTGGAAAGTAGCAGGCAGTCCGCTTGGCGTGTCCCGGAACCATCCGGAATACCAGGACAGCTGTGCTCACCGACGGTGCAAGCGGGTCCTGCGGAAGCAGGCCAGGCGGAAACTCTCAGGTCCAATACAGAGCGGGGAGGAACCCAATCGATGTGGCGTACCCTCGCCGCCTTAGTACATGGAGTTCCTCGTGACTGTTTCTCCGGCCTCCGCCACTCCGGCCCCCACTGCCCAGGCCCCGGCTACCACCGCCCCCGCCCCGACCTTCCCGGCCGCTGCATCCTTTGTTGACCGGCACATCGGCTCACGCCGCCAGGACGACGTCGACGCCATGCTCAAGGCTGTTGGCTATGACTCCGTGGATGCACTCGTGGACACCGCAGTCCCCAAGGACATCCGCCAGGACTCTCCACTGGAGCTCACCCAGGCCCTGAGCGAGGTGGAAGCCCTCGCCGAATTGCGGAGGCTCGCGGCCAAGAACAAGACCGCCGTGCAGATGATCGGCCAGGGGTATTACGACACCGTGACGCCGCCGGTGATCCGCCGCAACATCCTCGAAGGCCCGGCCTGGTACACCGCGTACACGCCATACCAGCCGGAAATTTCCCAGGGCCGGCTCGAGGCGCTGCTGAACTTCCAGACCATGGTGCAGGACCTCGTGGGCCTGCCCATCGCCAACGCGTCCCTGCTGGATGAAGCCACCGCCGTGGCCGAAGCGGTGCTGATGATGCGCCGGGCAAACAAAAATAAGGACGCCCGTGATGGGAAAACCGTCCTGGATGCCGACTGCCTTCCACAGACCATCGCCATTGTGAAAGGCCGGGCCGAGGCGCTGGGATTCGAGGTCCAGGTGGCTGACCTCTCCAAGGGACTTCCCGACGGCGTGATCAACGGCGTGGTGCTCCAGCAGCCCGGCGTCTCCGGCCGGGTTTTCGACCACACCTCCGTCATTGCCGACGCCAAGGAACGCGGCGCGCTGGTAACAGTGGCTGCCGACCTCCTGGCCCTGACACTCATCACCCCTCCCGGTGAGCAGGGGGCCGACATCGCCGTCGGCTCCGCGCAGCGGTTCGGCGTCCCCCTCTTCTACGGCGGACCGCACGCCGCCTACATGGCCGTGCAGAAGGGCCTTGAGCGTTCCATGCCCGGCCGCCTGGTGGGCGTCTCGAAGGACAACGCCGGCGTCCCCGCGTACCGCCTTGCCCTTCAGACCCGCGAGCAGCACATCCGCCGCGAGAAGGCCACCTCCAACATCTGCACAGCCCAGGCGCTGCTGGCCATCGTGGCCTCCATGTACGCCGTTTACCATGGACCGGAAGGGCTCAAGGCGATCGCCCAGGCCGCGCACGCCCACGCCAGGACCCTTGCAGGATCGCTGAACGCAGCCGGGCTTGACGTCCTCCACACAAGCTTCTTCGACACCGTCACGGTTTCCGTGCCCGGCAAGGCAGCTGGAATTGTTGCCGCGGCAGAAGCCAAGGGCATCAACCTTCGCGGCATCGATGCCGACAGAGTGGGCTTCTCCACGGATGAAACCACGACGCCGGAAATCGTCGCCCAGGTGCTGGAGGCTTTCGGTGTTTTGGCCACCGCCGGCGGCAACGCAGCCTTCGCGCTGGACCCCGCCGTCGAACGTTCTTCCGGGTACCTGCAGCACCCGGTGTTCAGCACCCACCGCTCCGAGACGCAGCTGCTTCGCTACATCCGCAAGCTGTCCGACCGGGACCTGGCGCTGGACCGCACCATGATCCCGCTGGGTTCCTGCACCATGAAGCTGAACGCAACGGCCGAGATGGAGGCCATTTCCTGGCCGGAGTTCGCCTCCATCCACCCCTTCGCCCCCGACTCCCAGACCGAGGGCTGGCGCGAACTGATCGCGGACCTGGAAGCCCAGCTGACCGAGATCACCGGCTACGACCAGGTGTCCATCCAGCCGAATGCCGGTTCCCAGGGTGAGCTGGCCGGCCTCCTGGCCATACGCGGCTACCACCTGTCCCGGGGCGATGACCAGCGCAATGTGTGCCTGATTCCCGCGTCGGCGCACGGCACCAACGCAGCCTCAGCCGTTCTGGCGGGTATGAAGGTGGTAGTGGTGGCCACCGCAGCGGACGGCACCATCGACCACACCGATCTTTACGCGAAGATCGACGCCAACAAGGATGCGCTGTCCTGCATCATGATCACCTACCCGTCCACGCACGGTGTGTACGACGCCGACGTCCGCGAGGTGTGCGACGCTGTTCACGCTGCCGGCGGCCAGGTGTACATCGACGGTGCCAACCTGAACGCGCTGGTCGGACTGGCCCAGCCGGGCAAGTTCGGCGGCGACGTTTCGCACCTGAACCTGCACAAGACCTTCTGCATCCCGCATGGCGGCGGCGGACCCGGCGTGGGCCCGGTCGCAGCGAAGGCGCACCTGGCGCCCTTCATGCCGGGCAACGCGGCAACCTGGACCGAAGGCAACGACGTCCCCATTTCGGCGTCCAAGTACGGCTCCGCCGGCGTCCTTCCCATCTCCTGGGCGTACGTCAAGCTGATGGGTGGCCAGGGCCTGACCGAGGCCACGAAGTCGGCGCTCCTTGCTGCCAACTACATCGCTGCCCGCCTCAACGACTTCTTCCCCGTGCTCTACACAGGAGAAGGCGGTCTGGTGGCGCACGAATGCATCCTTGACCTGCGCGACCTGACTGCAAGGACGGGCGTGACAGCGGAGGACGTGGCCAAGCGCCTCATCGACTACGGCTTCCACGCCCCCACCCTGGCATTCCCCGTCGCCGGCACACTCATGGTGGAGCCCACGGAGTCCGAGGACCTCGGCGAGATGGACCGGTTCATCGACGCGATGATCTCGATCCGCGCGGAAATCGACCAGGTGGCCAACGGCGACTTCACCGTCGCGGACAGCCCGCTGCGCAATGCCCCGCACACCGCCGCCGCTGCCATCAGCAGCGACTGGGACCGTGCCTACCCGCGCGAACAGGCAGTCTTCCCGGTCCACACCCTCAAGCAGGACAAGTACTTCCCGCCCGTTGGCCGCATCGACGGCGCCGCCGGGGACCGGAACCTGATCTGCTCCTGCCCGCCGCTTTCCGAGTTTGAAAACTAAGGATTCTTTCGTGACTGAGAACTACACAGCGCTCTACGAAGAGCACAAGAAACTCGGCGCCTCCTTCACCGACTTCGGTGGCTGGCAGATGCCGCTCAAGTACAGCTCGGAGCTGGCGGAGCACCACGCGGTCCGCAAGGCAGCAGGGATCTTTGACCTGTCCCACATGGGCGAAGTCTGGGTCACCGGCCCCGACGCCGCCGCGTTCCTGGACTACGCGCTGGTGGGCAAGATCTCCGCAATGGCCGTGGGTAAAGCCAAGTATTCGCTGATCTGCAATGAAGCCGGCGGCATCATCGATGACCTCATCATCTACCGCCGCCCTGTCGCTGAAGACGGCACCGACGTATTCCTGGTTGTTCCCAACGCCGGCAACGCCAAAACGGTGGCGACAGAACTTGCTGACCGCACAGCGAACTTCAATGTTGTGGTGGAGGACGCCTCCGCGGACACCTCCCTGATCGCCGTCCAGGGCCCCAAAGCGGAGGAGCTCCTGCTCCGCCTCGTCCCCGCCGCCCAGCACAGCCTGGTCACCGGGCTCAAGTACTACGCCGCCGTCGAAGTTCCCTTCCTCGTGGCCGGAGCCGGCCAGGACCTCCTGCTGGCCCGCACCGGCTACACCGGTGAGGACGGATTCGAGATCTTCATCAATAACGACGACGCCGCCGCACTCTGGCAGGCCATCGTCGCCATTGCGGACGAAGGGGAACTGGTACCCGCCGGCCTTGCCTCCCGCGATTCCCTCCGCCTCGAAGCGGGCATGCCCCTCTACGGCAATGAACTGTCCCTCGACGGCGACCCCTTCGCCGCCGGGCTGGGACAGGTGGTCGCGCTCTCCAAGGAAGGCGACTTTGTGGGCAAGGCCGCCCTCGCAGCCATGAAGGAAGCCGGCGCCGGCAGCACCACCGGCCGCCGGCTGGTTGGACTCAAGGGCCTGGGACGCCGCGCCGGCCGGGGACACTACCCGGTCCTCAAAGACGGCGCCGTGGTGGGCGAAGTGACCTCCGGCCAGCCGTCACCCAGCCTTGGCTACCCCGTGGCCATGGCCTACGTGGACATCGAGCACAGCGAAATCGGCACCACCTTGGACATCGACCTCCGCGGCAAGGCAGAGCCGTTCGAAGTCGTGGGACTGCCGTTCTACAAGCGCCAAAAGTAGCTTTTCGGGTCCGGGCTCGGTCCGGCAGACCGGGGCTTTTCACGCGTGCTGCTCCTTCGTCGCTCTGACGCACGCTTTCGAAAAGTCCGGCTCTGCCGGCCCCCCGACACTCTCTCACTTTTCACACACTAATTAAGGAAAAACACATGGCAAAAGTTGCCGCTGAGCTGCAGTACTCCGACGAGCACGAGTGGGTGGCCCGTGAGGGTGGCAACCTTGTGGCGATCGGGATTTCCGCCGTCGCCACTGATGCCCTCGGTGACATCGTGTACGTGGACCTGCCGGAGGTCGGCTCGGCCGTGACGGCGGGGGAAACATGCGGTGAAGTTGAGTCCACCAAGTCCGTCTCGGACCTGTATGCCCCGGTGACCGGGGAAGTTACGGAAATCAATCCCGCCGTCGTCGATGACCCTGCGCTGATCAACAGCGACCCCTACGGCGCCGGCTGGCTCTTCAAAGTCGCCACAGAGTCTGAGGGCCCGCTCCTTTCCGCCCAGGACTACGCTTCCAAAAACGGCGGCGAACTGTGAATCAGTCAGCGGCCGCCGAACCCCTGAACGCCCACCCCGGCGTAGCGAACCTCAGCTGATATCCGGAGTTTTTGTCCAGATAAAGCGAGTTGGATGGCGTTTTAGTCGCCATATCTGGACAAAAACTCCGGACCTGCAACCCAGTAAGGAATCACCATGGCCGTTGGAGTCTTTGACCTTTTTTCCATCGGAATAGGACCCTCAAGTTCCCACACGGTGGGCCCGATGCGCGCCGCTGCGGTTTTCGCCGGCGAGCTCAAATCCTCCGGGGTACTGGACCGCGTGGCCGGCCTCCGCGTGGATCTATATGGTTCGCTGGCCGCCACCGGGCATGGCCACGGCACCATGACAGCCATCCTCCTGGGGCTGGAGGGATTCCATCCCGAGCTGATCCTGCCCGATGAGGTGGAGGAACGGCTGGCGACCATCGCCGAGACCGGGATACTGCAGTTGGCCGGCGCTGATGGACACGGTGTCCCCCTTCCTTATGGGGTGCAGGACATGGTGCTGCGGCCGCTGACCATCCTGCCGAGGCACACCAACGGACTGACATTCACCGTCTCCGAGGCCGGGGGCGACGTCCTGCACACGGCCACGTTCTACTCCGTGGGCGGCGGGTTCATCGTCCGTGAAGGCGAGGAGGACGCTGCACAGCAGGAACTCGAAGAGTCCAAGAAGGAGCTTCCGCTGCCGTTCAGGACAGCCGCTGAGCTGCTGGGGCACTGCCAGTCCAAGGGCCTGTCCATCGGCGAAGTCATGCTCGTCAACGAGCAGGCCTCCCGGTCCGAGGAGGAGATCCGCGAGGGCCTGCTCCATATCTACTCGGTGATGGAAAGCTGCGTCCAGGTCAGCCTTAGGCGCGAGGGCCTGCTGCCGGGCGGGCTAAAGGTCCGCCGCCGCGCGCCGGACTGGCATGAACGCCTTCTGAAGGAAGATAAGGACCGTGATCCCAAATACTGGCAGGAGTGGGTGAACCTGGTCGCCCTTGCGGTCAACGAGGAGAACGCCTCCGGCGGGAGGGTGGTCACCGCGCCAACCAACGGTGCGGCGGGCATCATTCCGGCCGTGCTGTATTACGCCCTGCATTTCGCGCCGGGGATGGAGAACGCCAGCCAGCAGGACCGCGATGACGTTGTGGTGAAGTTCCTGCTCACGGCCGGTGCCATCGGGGTCCTGTACAAGGAGCAGGCGTCCATCTCCGGCGCCGAGGTGGGCTGCCAGGGTGAGGTGGGCTCGGCGTCGTCCATGGCCGCTGCAGGCCTGGCCGAGGTGATGGGCGGGACCCCCGCCCAAGTGGAGAACGCCGCGGAAATCGCCATGGAGCACAACCTGGGCCTGACCTGCGATCCGATCGGTGGGCTGGTCCAGGTGCCCTGCATCGAACGCAACGCCATCGCAGCCGCCAAGGCGATCAACGCCGCCAAGATGGCACTCTGGGGCGACGGTTCGCACCGGGTATCGCTCGACGAGGTCATCATCACCATGCGCGAGACCGGCAAGGACATGAGCTCCAAATACAAGGAAACAGCCATGGGCGGCCTTGCCGTGAATGTTGTGGAGTGCTGACCCGGATCAATTGTGGTGGCTCAGTTGTGGGTGGCTCAGTTGTGGGCGGCTCAGTTATGTGCGGCGGCCCAGGCGTTAAGGGTCCCGGAAAAGATTACCCAGGACAGGTAAGGCAGCAGCAGGAGGCCGGCGGAGGTGCTGATGGGGCCAAAATTCAGAACCGCAAAGGTCAGCGCCACAATCAAGGCCACGATGACCGCCAGCCCAAGCCACAGAGCCAGCGGCCCCAGCACGGGGTAGAGGCCGAAGAAGATCGGTGTCCAGGCCAGGTTCAAGGCGAGCTGCAGCCAGTACAGTTTCAGCGGCCTGCTGGTGAGGCTTTTCCCGCTCCGCCAGACGAGCCACGCCGCCACTGCCATGGCGGCATAGAGGACCGTCCAGACGGTACCGAACATCCACCGCGGCGGAGTCCAGGGAGGCATATTGGCAGCGGCGAACCAGCCGTCGACGTTCGCCGTGACGGCCAGGCTGCCCAGGCCGGCCACGGCAGCTGAAGTGCCTAGGAAGAGCAGGAGCATCAGGAGTTGGGCCGCAGTTCCCCGTTCAGGCGTTTCCTGCTGTGCAGCCGGCGGCTGGCTTGGGGCCGGAGATTTACCGGAAGGGGACTGCATGCTTCAACCCTTGCCAAGGCTGAACCATGAGTCAAGGCGGGGCGACCCTGAAAAGCCTGGGCCAGATCAGGCTTTAGACTTGGGACTATATGTCCGCACGCAGCCACACCCGCAGAACCACGAACGAAACCCTGAGATTGGACACGGCCCCTTGCGAGAATTTACCGCCCGCTTTGCCACAGCCGAGGAAATTGAGAACTGGGACAAGCACGTCACGGCCAACCCGAACGGCGGCAACATGTTGCAGTCGGCGGCCTACGCGTCGGTGAAGAACGGCCAAGGCTGGAAGGTCCGTTTCCTGGTCCTGGAATCCGGGGGAACTGCCAGCTACAACTTGGTTCTGGAGAAGAAGTTTCCCGTCCTGGGCCGCCTCTGGTACCTCATCAAGGGGCCCGATCTGGCCGCGCTTGAGGACCTCAAGCCGGCACTGGACGCCTGCGCTTCGTTGGCCCGGAACCGGAAATTCAACGTCTTCGCGGTCAAGGTCGAGCCGGACATCACCGCCACTGCCGAAACCCAGGCACACTTTGCCGCCGCGGGCTTCATTAAGGCACCGAACATCCAGTCCAACGACTCCACAGCCCTGCTTGACATCGCTGCGCCGGAGAATGAGGTGCTCCGTGCCATCACCTCACGCGCACGCAACGCCATCCGCCGCGCCGAACGCGAAGGCTGCGAAGTGGTGCAGCGCGACCAGGGCGCCGAAACGTACCGCGCCCTCTACGACCTGATGGCGGACACCGTCAAGGCCAAGGGATCGATGCCCTTGCGCAGCTTCGAGTACTACTCCCGGTTCTGGGACGAATTCTGCAACCGCGGCCAGGGGAACTTCTTCTTTGTCTATGAGGACGGGAAGCCGAGCGTGGGCGCCTTTGTGATCAATTACGGCTCCAAGGCGACGTACAAGGACGGCGGGTCCACGCAGAACCGCAAGCAGTACGGTGATTCGCATCTGGTGCAGTGGGCAGCCATCCGCCGGATGAAGGAACTGGGCTGCACGGAGTACGACTTCTGTGGCACGCCGCCGGCAGCCAGGATCAAGGACAAGTCCCACCCGCTGTACGGCATGGGCATGTTCAAGACCAGCTTCACCAAGACAGTCACCGATTTTGTGGGCTGCTACGACTACATCCTTTCGCCCGTCAGGCACGCCATGTGGGTCAAGGGCGCCGAACGCATTTTCCGGCGGCTGGAAACCATGCGCACCGGCGGCCAGTTCTACTGACCGTGAGCCTGCCCGTCCATCCAGTCCACAATGATCCGCGCCCCGAAGCCGGCAGCACATCCATAGGTGAGGTAACTTCTGTGAATCCAATCAAGGCCGGAACGGACCTCGAATTTGCCGTCCTGAGCGACGCCGAATATGAGTCCTTTTCCGTGCAGCACCCGCAAAACAGCTTCATCCAGTCCGCAGGTTTCGCCCGTTTCCAGCGCGCCCGCGGACAAGTCGTGGAGCTCGTCGGCTTCAGGCGCAACGGGGAACTCGTGGCGGCCGGGAAACTGAATTACACCAGAAACCGCTGGGGTTACACGGTCTGCGAGTGCGCAAAAGGCCCCCTCCTGGACTACACGGACGCTGACCTGGTGAGCTCCGTCGTCGAACTCCTTAAAACACGGGCCGCAGACCGTAAGGCCGCGGAGCTGAGGATCTCGCCGAACCTGGTGTACGTTGCCCGGGACGAGGACGGCGCAGAGCACCCGGAAATCCTCGACAACCGCCCCCTGGTGGCGGAACTGGACAGGCTGGGCTTTGAGCACCAGGGCTCGGACATGAACTTCGCGAACGTCAACTGGATGTTCGTCAAAAAGCTCGAGGGCATCAAGGACGCCGAGGAGCTCATCATGAGCACCAGCTACCGGACGCGCAAAGCCATCCGGAAGGCGGAGAAGAACGGAGTCTTCCTGGAGCAGGCAACCCTGGAAACCCTGGATGAGTTCTACGACGCGTTGAGCACGGCGGGGGATGAAAAGGGCTTCATCTACCGTGAACGCGAATACTACGAGCACCTCCTGCGGACCACTTCGTCAGAGTTCACCAAGCTCATGATGGCCAAAATCGACATCCCCGGCTACCGCAAATCCATCACCGAACGGCTGGAAGCCGAGTCGGCAACCGCGGCCGAGCTGCGCCGCGAGGTTGAGGAAACCGGCAGCAAAAAGAAGGCCAACAGGCTCAAGGTGGTCCAGGACCTCGTGGACAGCTACGAGCGCAGCCTTAAGGACATCGAGCGTTTCCCCGACTCCGTTGGCGTGGTAACCGTGGCGGCCATCCATTTTGTCTGCTTTGGCGACGAGGTGGTCTGTGTCATCGGCGGCACCAAACAGGATTACATCTACTTCAACGGTGCCACGTCCCTGTACTGGGGCATGATGCTGCACGCGCTGGAGAAGGGGTACTCCCGTTACAACTTCTACGGAACCTTCGGTATCGAAGGCCAGGACGAGGAGGGCCACGGTGGCTACGCCTTCAAGAAGGGCTTCGGCGGAGAGGTGGTCCAGCTCCTGGGCGACTTTGTGATGCCGGTCCGGCCAGCCATGTTCCAGGCCAACCGCCTGGTCAGGGCCGCAACCTCCGCCGCCCGCCTGGTTCTCGGCAAGCTTCCCCTCAAACGGACTGCTTAGCATAGCCAGCACAGCCGGCAAGGCAGCACCGCCAGCAAAGACGATCCACCACAGGGGAGGAGGACCAGCATGACCCATCGACCTGAAAAGCCCGGGACCAGGCCACACACCGACGGCCTGCCCAAGACCGAGCCGCTTTCGCCTTCACAGCTCCGCCAGAATGCCGCAGCCAAGAGGATGCTGCGCCGCCTGGTCCAGGGGGAGAACCCGCCGACGGCGCCCCTGAGCATTGTGGACAGGCTCACCGGGAGCCCCTACGCCAACCCAATGATCCAGGTGGGAGGCGTGGATACGTCCGCGCGCAAGACCCTGGATTTCGCCCTCCACCTGGCCGAGACCATGTTCCGCTATGGGGCAGGTGCCTTGGAAGTGGAAACCAGCATCATCGCCGTCACCGCCGCGCTGGGGCTGAAGAACATCGAGGTGGACATCACCAACCAGTCGGTGGCCATCAACTACGCTCCCAAGGACCAGACGCCCATAGCGCTGTTGCGCGTGGTCCGGTCCTGGACCAACAACTACGCCGGGCTGGCCAAGGTGCACCAGCTGGTGACCGATATTGTGGCCGGGGGAGTGGGCCGGGACGAGGCGATCCGGCGGCTGGACGAGGCCATCACCAGCCCCAAACCGTTCCCGCGCTGGATGGTCACCATTGCCTTTGGAGTGTTCGCAGCGGTCTTTGTGGGTGTTCTTGGCGGTGGCCCTGTTTCCTCGCTCATCGCTTTCCTCTCCAACATCGGCGTGAGCCTCCTGGCCCGCAAGCTGGGGCGCCTTCGAATGCCTGATTTCTTTATCACCGCAACATGTTCTTTCGTGGTGACGTTCGTGGCGCTTCTGCTCTGGCGGTTCGGGCTGACCAACTCACCGGCGATCGTGGTGGTTGGCGGCATCCTTTTGCTCCTCCCCACCGGTCGACTGGTCTCTTCCGTCCAGGACGCCATCAACGGCTTCCCTGTGACAGCCGCGGGGCGGTTCCTGTCCACGATCCTGACGTTCGGGGCGCTGGTGGCAGGGATCGCCGTCGCGTTTGTGGTGGGGTCTAAGACCGGGATGAAGGAGATCGATGTCACCGAGACCTTCCCGCCGGCCTACGACCTGTGGGTCCTGGTCGTTTTCATCGCCTTGGCGGTGATGGCCATCGGCATCACCGAGCAGACCACGTGGAAGCTGTTGCTCCCAACAGCAGCCGTCGGCGTTGCAGGCTACCTGGTCCTGCTCGGCGGGGGCGCGCTGGGCCTGGGTGACAGGTTCTCGCCTGCGCTCTCCGCCGTGGTGATCGGTTTCCTGGCGCGGGTGGTGGCCTTGAAGATGGGCGCCCCTCAGCTGGTGGTGGCCGTTCCCGCGGCGCTGATCCTGCTGCCTGGCCTCACCATTTTCCGCTCCATGTACGTGCTGACCATCGAGGAATCCGAGATCCTGCTCGGCGCCGGAGGGATGCTGAACGCCGGAGCCATTGTCCTGGGCGCGGCCGGCGGGATTGTGCTGGGAGACACCCTGGCCAGGCCGCTGACCCGGAGCCTGGCCAGCAATGAACGCAGGCGCGCCCGGAGACGGTAACCCTTCCCAACTGAGTCGCGCCAACTGTCGTTATTCGCCCTCAAAAGGACAGTTAGCGCTACCTGGTTCGGGGTGCCTGTGAGCTTTGCCAGTTTAGATTTGCCCGTGTCAGATTTGGCAGTTTAGATTTGCCCTACGGGGAGCTTCTTCTCCGCCTGGAAATCGTCCTCCACCCGGCCGCTGGCCCAGTAACCCGACAGGGACACCTGCTTGCGCTCCAGCCCGCGCTGGGCAAAAAACACGTCCCGCAGCGCCTTCATGTACCCGCGTTCCCCGTGGGCGAAGACATCAACCCGGCCGGCAGGCCAATCGGCGCTGGCGACGGCTGAGGCCAGCAAGTCGCCGGTGCCGGCCGGTGCGCCGTGGCGGAAAACCCAAGTGATGTCCACTCCGGCCGGGGCGGAGATTGGCTGGATGTCGGCGTTGCCGTCGACCTCCAGGAAGGCCAGGCCGCGCGCCTCCGGGGGCAACGCCTCCAGCGAAGCGGCGATGGCAGGCAAGGCGGCCTCATCGCCGGCAAAGAGGTACCAGTCGGCGTCGCGAGCTGGGTTATAGGCGCCGCCCGGGCCGGTGAAGGTCAGGGTATCGCCCGGCTGGGCAGCTGCTGCCCAGGGGCCGGCGAGCCCTTCGTCGCCGTGGATGACAAAATCGATGGCGAGTTCCCTGGCCTCCAGGTCCACCCACCGGACGGTATATGTGCGCGTGAACGGCCACTGCTCACGGGGCATGGTTTCGCGGATGGCCCAAAGGTCCAGTGGCATGGCATAGTCCACGCCGGGCTGCGGGAAGACAATCTTTACGTACCGGTCCACAAAGCCGTTATTGATGTAGCTTGCAAAGCCCTCGCCGCCGGCAACGATCCTGACCATGTGCGGGCTGAGTTCCTCACGGCGGATTACGGTCAGGTCGGTCTGCGGGCGGGTCTGCTTCGAGGCGCTGGTGGCTGCCGGAACGGTGCTCATAAGGCAAGCCTAAGCTAAGGAACCTGGGGGAGTTCCCAGGTTACGCCGGCGCTGCCTTGTTCGCGCAGCAACTCATTTGCCCGGCTGAAAGGGCGGGAACCAAAAAACCCGCGCGATGCCGAAAGCGGACTGGGGTGCGGACTCGACACCACCATTGCCCCGTGGAGAAGCGGCCTGACCGCCTCTGCGTCCTTGCCCCACAGGATGGCTACCAGGGGAGCAACCGCGCCACCTGGGGTCCGCCGGTTGGCTACGGCCGCAACGGCCGCCGTCGTAATTTTCTCCCACCCTTTGCCGCGGTGCGAGCCAGCCTCCCCGGCCCTGACGCTCATCACCCGGTTCAGCAGCAGCACCCCCTGATCAGCCCAGCCGGACAGGTCGCCGTGTCCCCGGGGCGGGATCCCCAAATCGGCTTCCAGTTCACGGTAAATGTTGGCCAGGCTCCGGGGGATGGGCCGCGTCCGCGGATCAACAGAAAAGGACAGCCCGACGGCGTGCCCGGGAGTCGGATAGGGGTCCTGGCCAACAATCAGAACCTTCACGTCGGCCAGGGGCTGACGGAATGCACGCAGAACGTTCGACGGCGACGGCAGGACCTGGTAGCCCGCCGCCACTTCGGCGGCAAGGAAGCCCAGGACGGCCCGAAGTTCCGGTTCCACCCCGCTCAATGCTTCAGCCCAGTCACTAGCCATCAGTTCGGCGAGCGGGAGCCGCGCCATCTCGACGAAGTCAAGAGTATCCACGGGGACCGGGTCCCACTCGAACAGGGCGTCGGGCTCAAACACCCTCCCATTCTTGCAGGGATCCGTTTCCTCCCCTCGACGAGCCGCAAATGACAATGGTGTTATTCGTCCGTAGCATGGGGGCTGGGACTTTTACCGAAACCAGCGAAGGAGTGTGTCGTGGCAGAAGCAGCTCGGGAACACATGCCGGAGCCGGAAGGGCACAGCCCGCTGCTGGCTGATTTCAGTCTTCGTGACTCGCGGTTGAGCGAGCGGGACCAGCAGATGCTTGCCCTGGAGCGGCAGTGGTGGAAGTACGCCGGTGCAAAGGAACAGGCCATCAGGGAGCTCTTTGACCTGTCCGCCACCCACTACTACCAGTTGCTGAATTCGCTCATAGACACCGAGGATGCACTGGCCCACGATCCCATGCTGGTTAAGAGATTGCGTAGACTACGTACGTCACGTCAGCGGGCACGTACTGCACGCCGCCTGGGATCCGACGCGTAAGTAGGCCGCGCTGTCCGAACAGCAGCAATCAACAAGGATGTCTCCCCACCATGACCAAATACGCTCGGGATGAATTCGACAAGATACCGGAGACTGCCTCGCGGCAGGGAGTCCACCGTTCCGCATCTGCTCCTTCCCGGCGCAAGTTGTGGCCCATTCTGGCGGTCGGCATGGTCGCGTTGGCGATCGGGTTGGTCTCCTTCCTGATCCTCCCAAAGCTGGGCATCATGCCCGGGGGTACCCAGGCTTCCAGCAGCCTGGAGTCGGCAGCCCTGCCCCAGTCGGGGGCGGATCCTTCAGCCAGTGCGGACAGCTCCGCCAGCCCGCAGCCTTCCGCCGTGCAGACGTCCGAAAGTGCAAAACCAGAACCAAGCCCGACGCCGAGCGCCACCCCGTCGTCCGCGGTGGACAAGACCCAGGGCGTGGCGGTCTACAACGCTTCCGGAACGGCCGGGCTGGCTGGCCGGGTCAGTTCAACGATCCAGACCGATGGCTGGACGCTGGGACAGGTCGGCAACTGGGGCGGTGCCCCGCAGCAGACGTCCGTAATCTTCTACGCCGGCCCGGCCCAGAAGGCCAACGCAGAGGCCCTTTCCGCGCTTTTGAACATTCCCACCCTGGTGGACAGCGCCGAATTCCAGGTCCCGGTGGTTGTGGTGCTCGGTCCCGGCTTCCCGTAAGCAGGACCGGTTACGCCTGAATAACTATTGAGTGCCGACCCGGCCCTGCGCCTCGGCCAGCCCCGGCGCCATTGGCTAGAGTGATTTCAGCGCTTCGGTTCATCAAAAATGCGGAAATAGGGGCGTGGCCCACGGACGCTACTGAAAGAGTGGACAACATGGCACTGGGAACCGTTAAGTGGTTCAACGCTGAAAAGGGCTACGGCTTCATCACCGTTGACGGCTCAGGCGACGATGTTTTTGTGCACTGGTCGGCCATTGAGGGTGAGGGGTACCGTGCCCTGGACGAGGGGCAACGCGTGGAGCTGGAAATCGGCGAAGGCGAGAAGGGCCCGCAGGCCGAAAGCGTCCGGCCCGCCGAGTGAGGTCTGAGACGTTCAAGGCGGCCATTTTCCGGGGCGCAGCAGGTGCGGCCGTCCTCCTTGCCCTGGCGGGCTGTTCAACGGCCGCCGGGAATGCACGGCTGGATTCCGTTGAAGCGTCCGGTGACGGAACCCTGCGCATCGGCCTGATCCTGGATAACACCGGGGAACAGGCCTTCCTCAACGATTCACAGCGTGCCGCGGCCAAACTCGCCGTGCAGGAAGTAAACGCCGCCGGCGGTCACAAGGGAAAGCCGGTGGAGCTGCTTCCCGAGTCGGCCGGCGATGATACCGAGACCCAGGCCAGGAACCTGGTGGCAGCCAAGGCTGATGTGGTGATTGGGCCCACCGATTCGAGCCACGCGGCCGCTGCCATCGCCGTGCTGTCCCACGCGAAAGTGCCGCTCATTTCACCGGCCAACTCTGCCGCAGGGCTCAGTTCACACCAGAACGGCGGCTATTACTTCCGCACGGCGGCCGCCGACGTCGCCCAGGCATCCGTGCTGGTCAAGCTTGCCAAGGACAGCGGCGCCAAGAGCCTTGCCGTGGTCCATCAGGACAGCGCTTACGGCGGGGAGGTGTCCTCCGCTGTGGCCGCTGCCGCCAAGGACGCGGGCCTGGAAACAGTGTCCACCTCGGACTTCAAACCCGGAGACGCACGCCAGGCAGCCGCTGCTGCGCAAAAGGCTGCGCCGGATGCCGTGGTGCTGGTTGCCCGTGAGGGCGCCCAAGGCGCCATAGCCGAACTGATCAATGCCGGATTGTCCGGAAGCAGGATCATCCTCAGCGATGGCGCCTTTGCCAGGTACGGTTCGGGGCTGGGTTCCAAAGCGCTGGACGGAGCACGGGCCGTAGTTCCCGGTGTGTTCCCCTCGGCGGACTTCCAAGCCCGCCTGGTGGCGGTGGAGCCCCGGCTGAAGGATCTGTCGTTCGCTGCAGAGACCTTCGACGCCGTGAATCTCGCGGTCCTTGCCGCTGCGGAAGCCGATGACGACGCCGGGCGGACCATAGCTGCCAACCTCATCGCCGTCTCCGGCGGGTCCGTTGAAAATCCTGACCGGGGGCCGGGCGGGAAGAAGTGCACTTCCTTCAAGGATTGCCAGGCTCTGGTGAAGTCCGGTGCCGCCGTTGATTATGACGGTGAGTCAGGTCCTGTCGCCTTTGACGCCAACGGTGACATCACCACGGCCAACTTCATGGTCTTCACCTATGGGCCGGACAATAGCGCCCGCGTGACGGGCCGCGAGACGGCAGGCCGTGCCGCCGGCTGACCGGCAGCAACGAATCGGCTCCCCGCAGAGCGAAACCGGTACCCGTTCGCTTGCACTCTCACCTATGGAGTGCTAATTATTGACTTAGCACTCTTACGTGCCGACTGCTAAAGCAACGTCCGGTTCCGGCCGGTTGCGGAGCGAGGCGCCGGCCGTGGAGCGAAAGAAACACCTTGCTGGGGTGAGATCCGGAGCAGGCGGCATACAGAGGCCGGCGGCAAAGGATCGTCCGTCGCGGGCACCGCAGTGGAGGTTCATTCTTAACGACTGTCCCGAAAGGACTACTGCCGTTATGGCCAAGATCATTGCATTTGATGAAGAGGCACGCCGCGGCCTTGAGCGGGGATTGAACATCCTCGCCGACGCCGTTAAGGTCACCCTCGGCCCGCGTGGACGCAACGTTGTCCTCGAAAAGAAGTGGGGCGCCCCCACGATCACCAACGATGGTGTTTCCATCGCCAAGGAGATCGAACTGGACGATCCTTACGAGAAGATCGGCGCCGAGCTGGTCAAGGAAGTTGCCAAGAAGACGGACGACGTGGCCGGCGACGGAACCACCACGGCTACCGTACTGGCACAGGCGCTGGTCAAGGAAGGCCTGCGCAACGTTGCTGCCGGCGCTGACCCGCTGTCACTCAAGCGCGGAATCGAGAAGGCTGTAGAAGCCGTCACGGTGGAGCTGCTTGCATCGGCCAAGGAAATCGAAACCAAGGAAGAGATCGCGGCAACCGCGTCCATCTCCGCCGGTGACGATGAGATCGGCGCCCTCATTGCCGAAGCCCTGGACAAGGTGGGCAAGGAAGGTGTTATCACCGTTGAGGAGTCCAACACCTTCGGCCTGGAGCTTGAGCTCACCGAAGGCATGCGCTTCGACAAGGGCTACATCTCCGCGTACTTCGTCACGGACGCTGAGCGTCAGGAAACGGTCCTTGAGGACCCGTACATCCTGATCGTCAACTCCAAGATCTCCAACGTCAAGGAACTGGTTGCTGTCCTGGAAAAGGTCATGCAGTCCAACAAGCCGCTGCTGATCATTGCCGAGGACATCGAGGGCGAGGCCTTGGCCACGCTGATCGTGAACAAGATTCGTGGCACCTTCAAGTCGGTTGCCGTCAAGGCTCCCGGCTTCGGTGACCGCCGCAAGGCCCAGCTGGCTGACATTGCCGTCCTCACCGGCGGCCAGGTCATCGCCGAGGAAGTCGGGCTCAAGCTGGAGACGGCCGGCCTGGAACTCCTGGGCCGCGCCCGCAAGGTGGTTGTCACCAAGGACGAGACCACCATTGTTGAGGGTGCAGGCGACGCCGACCAGATTGCTGGCCGCGTTTCCCAGATCCGCGCCGAGATCGAAAACTCCGATTCCGACTACGACCGCGAGAAGCTGCAGGAACGACTGGCCAAGCTGGCCGGCGGCGTTGCAGTCATCAAGGCCGGTGCCGCTACCGAAGTTGAGCTCAAGGAACGCAAGCACCGCATTGAGGACGCTGTCCGCAACGCAAAGGCTGCTGTTGAAGAAGGCATCGTCGCCGGTGGTGGCGTTGCACTGATCCAGGCCGGCGCCAAGGCGTTCGCCAACCTGCAGCTCCAGGGCGACGAAGCAACGGGCGCCAACATCGTCCGCGTTGCCATCGACGCTCCGCTGAAGCAGATCGCCTTCAACGCCGGCCTCGAGCCGGGCGTTGTGGTGGACAAGGTCCGCGGCCTGCCTGCAGGCCACGGCCTGAACGCAGCAACCGGTGAATATGTTGACCTGCTGGCTGCCGGCATCAACGACCCGGTCAAGGTGACCCGCTCTGCACTGCAGAACGCGGCCTCCATTGCCGGCCTGTTCCTCACCACCGAGGCCGTAGTGGCCGACAAGCCGGAGAAGAACGCTCCGGCCATGGGTGGCGGCGAAGACATGGGCGGTATGGGCGGCTTCTAGCCCCCAGCCGGTAACCGGCCCAGCGGCCGGACCCGTACATAAGAAATGCGGCCCCCTCATGGAGGGGGCCGCATTTTCTATGCTCGCGTTTTTTCTTGCCCAGCTAAGCGGGTGCGATTACTGGTAGCGCAGGCTCAGCAGCAAAGCCTTCAGCTGGGCGTACTGCACGCTGTTCATCCAGGCCTTTGCCGCCTCGGGGCTGGCAAAGATCGGCTGCTTTTCAAAGTCGAACAGCACGCGGGCGGACATGGCTCCATTGGGCATCATGATCTGATTGGTCCCCGAACTCCTCTCCCCGGCGTCGAATTCCGAGGAAAGACGCACGTCCATGAAGTAGGACGGACGACTGTCCGCCAATTGGGCGGGTGAGGCCGTCCCTTCAGAGGGATCAGCCAAACCTTGATCCGCCGCGAAACCGAACTCCACGGGATTTCCCGACTTGTCCGTGACCCCGGGAACTGCCGCCCTGTCCAGTACGGTCCGCTTCACCCAGCCACCCGTGCCATCACCGTAGAACCCGCTGAACACGTGGGCTACTTCTCCGCCAGCAGCATCCGAGATGATGGCTCCCAGGGAACTGGCCTTCGTGTCCTCCGAAAGATAGGGCCCTTGCTCCGTTCTGACACTCCAGCCAGTGGGGTACTTAAAGGAGACATGGCCGTCCGGGAAAGTGAACGTCTGCAGCGCCGCGGGCTGCGCCGCCGGTTGCGGCGGAGCAGTTGTTGGTGCCGCGGCGGGGGCAGTTTGTGCCGGGGTGGGGGTTGCAGCCGGTACCGTTGCTGACACCGATGGGGTGGCCGACGGAGTCGCGGAGGGCGTGGGTGTTGCCTGGGCGGAGGTAACAGTGGCTGCCGGCGCAGGCTTGGAACTCACCGAACCGAAGTTAGCGCCAACGAGGACCGCTGCCGTCACAGCAGCAGCGGCGAGCAAAAACCCACCGGCGATCTGCGCCTTGCGATGCCTGTGGTTGTCCAGGGAGGTCACACCCGCACCCGGGGGGCTGTGGCGGAAGACTGTGGTCCCTGACAGGATCTTATGCAGGGCATCTTCCCCATTCGGCTCCGCCTCTGGATCGATAGCCAGTGGGTCAACCGCTGATATCTGGTTCTTGACCGGATCCATGTTCTTCAGACCCCCATCTTGTGTGTAGTGGCTTCGGCCCCTGCAGGCACCTGTTTCCGGAAGGCTGCGCGGGCCCGGTGCAGACGGACCCTGGCCGCCGATTCGCTGCATTGCAGCACCCTCGCAATGTCTGCGGTGCCCAAGCCGTCCCAGTAGGCCAGCTGCAAAACGTCGCGGTCCTGTTCGCGCAACCGCATCATGGCATCCTGTACCGCGACGTTTTCGGACGCGTCCCCGAACCGTTGAACCACCGCAGTCCGCAGTTTGTCCAGCAGCGCCTGCCGCCTGTCGCGGCTGCGGTAAGCGTTTCCCACCAAGTTCCGCGCAACCGTCAACAGGTAGGGGAGGTCCTTTTGTGAGCTGTCGGCCCATTTCTGCCACACCACGCGGAAGACGTCAGCTGCGATCTCCTCCGCCAGGTCCGCCGATTCCACGCGTCGGCGGACGAACTTATAGACGGATGGATAGTTGTCTTTATGAATGGCGATAAACGCCAATTCGCGCTCTGAAAGCACGATTGTCCCCCCAATAAATAGAACCCGGAACTGCAGGATAACTGTATAGTTTCCGGCCGGGCCTCTACTGTTACACGCGGTGCCAATTTTTGGTGACGCCCGCGAGGTTTACGAAGTTCCGGATGCATTTGATCCTGTGCGTGGTGACGAGCGCCGGCTGATGGTTGGTCCTTCCCCAGGTCACCCGCATGCTCTGCGGACGCCCGCGCGAACGCATTGTCAGGGTGGTCTGGCAGGATGGAGCAGTGACAATTACTGCAGCAGCCGACGGTTCGGCTTTAGGAAATCCCGGCCCTGCCGGATGGGCCTGGTATGTGAACGACGATTGCTGGCGGGCAGGGGGCTGGCCGCACGGGACCAACAACCAGGGTGAGCTGATGGCTGTCCTGGACCTTTTCCGGGCCACAGCGCACGTTCCTGCGGAAGACCTTCGAATCCTGTGTGACAGCCAGTACGTCATTAACTCCATCACCAAATGGATGCCCGGCTGGAAGCGGAAGGGGTGGCGGAAGGCCGACGGCAAACCGGTCCTGAACGTGGAACTGCTGAAAGAACTTGACCGGGAACTCCTGGGCCGCAAGTACACCTTCGAGTGGGTCAAAGGCCACGCCGGCCACCCTCTCAATGAGGCAGCAGACGAACGGGCCAGGGCCGCCGCCACGGCCTACCAGCAGGGAGTAGCTGCCCGCTCGGGTCCGGGCTTTCCCGGTGCCCATACTCCTGCCGGCACCACCGCAGCTCCCGCCGGTATCACCACAGCTCCTGCCACGTTGAACGGCACAGCTCCCGCCGCGAACGGCACAGCGGCCCGCGGCCGCACGGGAACCGCTGCCGCTTCCGCCGCCCCCGCCGCGGCCCTTGCTCCCCGGGCCACGTCCGGTCCCGCCACGCTCGGCCTCCCGGCCTACGATGAGCCCGACCTGTTCAGTGAGCTGGAGAGTGAATCCTTCCCCGCACCAGGGGCCGCAGGTGCCGAACGTGCCCCGGAAGCCATCGTCGAGGCCCTCGAGCGCGAGCTCTTGGGTCCGGACGTCCGCGGCGACATCGGCAGGACCGGGGTCCTCCTGCACCCGGACTTCATGGAGATTGGGAGCTCGGGGCGGATCTGGACCCGTGACGCCATGATGATGGCCCTGGAAGAAGACCCGGGCGAGCGGACGGAACTGGAGGTGCTCGGGGCCGACCGCATCGGAACCGATGCAGTGCTCTTGACATATCGAAGCTATTCGCGCTCAGGTACCACCCTGCGAAGCTCCCTGTGGGTCCTTGATGGCGGTCGATGGAGGCTCAGGTTCCACCAGGGCACTCCGGAAGCCTGAAGCCTGACGAAGCCTAGAGCAGCAGGCAGTCAGCCCTCCCGGCTGACAAGTGGGGCAGCCCTCAGCTGAACCGCTGGGTGTTGCCCTGCTCGGTCTGGGCATAGCTGGCAGCCGCCGAAGCCAGCGCCAGGTTGATGGATGCCAGCGACGCCTCCACCTTGCCTTGGGTGATGGTCCACTCGGCCACCAGCGCCTGGAAGTTGGTGGCCGCTGAACCACGCCACGTGGCCTGGAGTTCGTCGAGGCCCCGCTTCATGGTCTGAACGTCCGCGCCGATCCGGTCCACGGTTGCTTTCACATTGGCTGATTTGAGCTGGAGCTGTTCGGTATCGACGGAAATGATGCTCATGGCTGCTGCCTTTCGATATGGTGGACAGCCTCCGCTGCCCGGCCCGGCTTCCGGACCGCTGCATCGAGCCTACGAAGGGCACCTGGCGCGGTGCCACAGCCACGTTGCTATATGTGGATAACCCGGCCGTCGCTTTGGTTGCCGCCGTCACCGCTGTCAGGGCCGCCCCTGCCAGGCATGCCAGGCCTGCCGCCCTGGGGCCCATCCGCACCCTGATTGGCGGCCTGCCCGGAACGGGAGCCGGCAGTGACCTGCCCTGCGCCCGGGGCGACTTGTCCTTCAGCCTCTTGTCCGTCAGCGAGTTGTCCCTGAGCACTTGGTCCCTGGGCACCTGGTCCGTCAGCATCAAGAGCCTCAACATCATGTCTGTCAGCATCCAGGCCATCAGCATCCATACCTTCAGCGTCCTGCCTCATGGGCAGGCTGACCACCAAGGTGGCCCCGCCGCCGTCGGTGGCTTCCACCCTGACCGAGCCACCGTGCGACCCGACGATAGCCGCCACAATGGCAAGGCCCAGGCCGCTGCCGCCCGTTTCACGGGTCCGGGAAGTATCCGCGCGGTAGAAGCGCTCAAAGACCTTGGAAGCGTCCTCCTGGGAGATGCCAGGTCCATGATCGCGTACCTCGATCACGGAGTACTTCTGGCCGCCGTCGGAGGTGCGGACTCCAACGGCAACTTCGATCGGACTTCCTTCCGGTGTATAGCGCAGCGCGTTGCCCACCAGGTTGCCCACCACCTGCCGCAATTTCGCTTCGTCCCCCAGGACGGGTGCCGGTACCGCAGCGCCGCCGTCGAGCCCGGTGAGAGTGATCGCACGTGTGCGGTCGCTGGCCTGAGTGTCTACCACGGCGTCATGCGCGATGAGATACAGGTCCACCGGTTTCTGCTGCAGTGGGCGCTGTTCGTCAAGGCGGGCCAGCAGCAGGAGGTCCTCCACCATGGATCCCATCCGTTTGGCTTCGCTTTCGATCCTCCCCATGGCGGTGGCCACGTCCTCCTCAGTGGCGAGCGCGCCGTGGCGGTAGAGCTCGGAGAATCCCCTGATGGTTACAAGCGGGGTGCGCAGCTCGTGCGATGCGTCCGCAGCGAACCGGCGCATCCTGCCTTCAGAGGCTGTGCGGGCGGAAAAGGCTGTTTCGATATGCGCGAGCATGGCATTGAGCGAGCTGCCAAGCCGCCCCAGTTCGGTGCCGGGGTTGTCCACTTCCACTCGACGGGAGAGGTCGCCAGCAGCAATCGCGGCAGCTGTCTTCTCAACCCTGGCAAGCGGCCGGAAGGACCGGGAAACCGTCCAGCTGGCAATCAGGGAGGCCAGCAGAAGAGTCAGCAGACCCACGCCGCACACCACCAGGATGGCGTGCTCCAGGACGTCGTCCACGCTGGTCAGCGGCAGGCCGATGACAACCACGGCACTGGTGCCGTTGTTCAGGACTGTAACAGCCACCACGCGCCAGTTTTCGCCGTCGGTCCCCCGAACCTGATAGGGGCGCCCGCCCTGGTCCCGTGCTTCCTGGACAGAAATCGACTTGATGTCCGGCCGGTCGTCCGGATCACCGCCGAAGGGGATGGGATCCTGGCCCGGAGTGAACAGCGTCAGGGAATAGTCGGTGAGCACCATCGGGTTGGGCGTCTGCAGTTGGGTGAACGAGCGCTGCTGGCTGGCGAGCTTGACGGCGGCGTTGAGTTTGTCGTCAACCTGGCCCTGCAGATAGCTGTGTAGCAGGGTCAGCGTGCCGGCACCGGTCACCGTCAGGGCGACGATCAGCAGCGCCATGATCATGGCCACAAGCTGTGACCTCAGCGAGGCCGACTTCCACCGGTGCAACAATTTCAGCGCTTCTCTGCCGTTCGGAGAACATAGCCCACGCCGCGTTTGGTCTGGATCAGGGCCGGCGCGTCCGGATCCAGGTCCACCTTGCGCCGCAGGTAAGAGATGTAGGACTCGACGATCGAGGCGTCCCCGTTGAAGTTGTACTCCCACACGTGGTCCAGAATCTGTGATTTGGACAGCACCCGGTTCGGGTTCAGCATAAGGTACCGGAGCAGCTTGAACTCGGTGGGGGACAGCTCAATAACGGTGCCGCCGCGGCGCACCTCGTGCGCATCGTCGTCGAGCTCCAGGTCATCCACCCGGATCACGGCATCGTCATCGAGCATGGGCTGGGTTCGGCGGAGGACCGCACGGATCCGGGCCACCACTTCATCCAGGCTGAAGGGTTTGGTGACGTAGTCGTCGCCGCCCACGGTGAGGCCGGTGACCTTGTCCTCCGTGTCGTCTTTGGCCGTGAGGAAGAGGACGGGGAAGTGCTTGCCGGAAGCGCGGAGCTTGCGGGTCACAGTAAAGCCGTCCATGTCCGGGAGCATCACGTCCAGTACCGCCAGGTCCGGGGCATGGAGCTCAGCCGCGGCCAAAGCGTCCCTGCCGTTTGCGGCGGAGACTACCTCGAACCCCGCAAAGCGCAGGGAGGTGGACAGCAGCTCGCGGATGTTGGGTTCATCATCGACAACGAGGAGCTTGGCTTCGGGCCCGTTCTTATTCATTCTCCCATCATGCTCCCAGAGTCTGTGAGTTTTCTGGGTGGACGTTGTGCGTTTCATGGGGGCGCCCGGGCGGTGTCACATTTCCGGACACGCCAGGTGCTGCAAAGTCGCTTTAGCCGGGCAGGCCGACGTCCTTCGCGTCCATGATGCGGTAGGCGTACCCCTGCTCGGCCAGGAACCGCTGGCGTTTCGCGGCGAAGTCCTGATCCAGGGTGTCCCGTGCTACCAGGGAATAGAAGAGTGCGGCACGGCCGTCTTTTTTGGGCCGAAGCAGCCTGCCCAGCCGCTGAGCTTCTTCTTGCCGTGACCCGAAGGACCCGGAAACCTGGATGGCGACAGACGCCTCCGGCAGGTCGATGGAAAAGTTGGCCACCTTGGACACCACCAGGGTGTGCACGTCACCGGCCCGGAAGGCATCAAACAGCTTTTGGCGTTCCTTGACCGAGGTATCGCCCTTGATGACCGGAGCCTGGAGCCGCTCCCCGATCTCGTCCAGCTGGTCGATGTACTGACCGATCACCAGTAGCTGCTCGCCCTGGTGCCGGGCCACGAGCTGCTCCACAATCAGCGTCTTGGACTCCGACGTGGAGCACAGCCGGTACTTGTCCGCGTCCTCAGCCATGGCGTATGCCACCCGTTCATCCCGCGGCAGGTCAATCCTGACTTCAACGCAATCAGCCGGTGCGATGTAGCCCTGCGATTCGATGTCCTTCCACGGGGCGTCATACCTCTTGGGCCCGATGAGGCTGAACACCTCGCCCTCGCGGCCGTCCTCGCGGACCAGGGTGGCGGTGAGGCCCAGGCGGCGGCGGGCCTGAAGGTCGGCAGTCATCCGGAAGATCGGGGCAGGCAGGAGGTGCACTTCGTCGTAAATGATCAGGCCCCAGTCGTGGCCATCCACCAGCTCCAGGTGCGGGTAGAGGCCGCCCCGCTTAGTGGTCAGGACCTGGTAGGTGGCGATGGTTACGGGGCGGACTTCCTTGACCGCACCGGAATACTCGCCGATTTCGTCCTCGGTCAGGGAAGTCCGTTTGAGCAGCTCGTCCTTCCACTGCCGGGCGGCCACGGTGTTGGTTACCAGGATGAGCGTGGTGGTTGAGCTGGTGGCCATGGCGGCGGCACCCACAAGGGTCTTGCCCGCGCCGCAGGGCAGGACCACCACGCCGCTCCCGCCGGCCCAGAAGTTCTCGGTGGCGAGCCGCTGATAGGGCCGCAGTTTCCAGCCGTCCTCGTTCAGGGCGATCAGGTGCGGAGTGCCGTCAACGTAGCCGGCGAGGTCCTCGGCGGGCCAGCCGATCTTCAGCAGCAACTGTTTGAGCTGGCCCCGCTGAGAGGAATGCACCACGATGGTCTCGCCGTTAATCCGGGGGCCCAGCAGGGGCTGGATTTTCTTGGACCGGATGACTTCTTCGAGCACCGGGTAGTCGTCTGTGCGCATCACCAGGCCATGTTGCGGGTCCTTCTCCAGCCGGAGCCTTCCGTACCGGGACATGGTTTCCTCGACGTCGATCAGGAGCGAGTGCGGCACGGGGAACCGGGAGTATTTGAGCAGCGTATCCAGGACCTTCTCCGCGTCCAGCCCGGCGGCGCGGGCATTCCACAGCCCAAGGGGAGTGAGCCGGTAGCTGTGCATGTGTTCCGGTGCGCGTTCCAGCTCGGCAAACGGTGCGATGGCATGCCGGGCTTCGGTGGCCAGTTCGTGGTCCACTTCAAGCAGGATTGTTTTATCGCTCTGGACAATCAGCGGGCCGTCGTTCACTCGGGGGAGTCCTTCACTGGCGCAGTTCCTCTGCAGCCTCTATATCGATGATGCGGTGGATGGAGAGCACGCGTTCGGTGTCCTTCGCCGGATCAAAAACCCTGACCCGGCCGCCGCTTACAGATAGCGGAACAACCGTTTCCAGGTTGGCATTCCCCTGGCTGTCCACCACGTTCATGCTGACCCGCTGCTTGAGGCGGATGGCCCGCTGCAGTGTTTCCAGGCCAAGCTGCGTGGCCGCCTCACCGGATTCCGCCGAGGCTCCGGCGCCGGCGGAGCCGGCGCCGCCGGGCGCAGACGGGCTGCCGGCGCGGACTAACTTGTTATGGCGAAGCAGGGACAGCTGGGCCTCCACGTCCGCCTCGGCCGGGGCTGTCCGGGGAGCGGTATAAACAGGGCGGACGCTGCCAGCGGCACCGGTAGTGCGGCGCAGCCGGACCACCGACGGCTCGGATTCCTCCACCGAAGGCGAGAGACCCAGGCCGCGAAGTACATGCGCGGTCTCCCGGGGAGGCGCGGACGAGATCAGCACCGTAGGCGCGATCCGGGTGAGCCTCAGGCCCGCCGTCTTCGATTCCGCGGCGAGCTCCAGAACTGTCGTTTCGTCGTCGCTCTGGATGAAGCTCGCAGCGGCGCCGACGTGTAGCCGCCCGTGCCGGGCCGCGGTGTCCTCCACCAGGTATTCCAGTGGCTGGGGAACTGAAGTGGCGGAATGTTCACGCAGGAACTCGAGCAGGCTGGAGGCATCGTGCCCGGAGTCCAGTGCCCGCCTGACGGAAGATGCGGAGAAGCGGTAGATGGTGGCTGGACCCTGGCCTTCGGCGTCCGCCATGAGCAGCAGTTTCTCGCTCAGCTCCGGTGAAAGGTAACCGGGTGCCACCGCCGTGAGGTCTGCCTGCAGAAGCACATGGTTCAGCGCTGCGGGCAGGTGCTCGCCCAGGATGCCCAGTGCTTCGTCCGGGCTGTCTTCTGCCATGGCGCTTCCCAGCTGGCTGAGCGCGCCTGACCCAATCAGGCCAAGCATTTCAGCCTCCGCCAGGACGCCCCGGATGAGGGAACTGAAACGGCGGGCCATCCGGGGCTGGGCCCATTCGGCCCGCTGGAGCACGGCGGCGGCATCCAGGACCGGGGCTTTGCCATCCGAGGCTGCTGCCTCACGGGTGAGCTCATTAAGAATTTCCAGGATCCGTTTCCTCACCACCGGCGCGTCGGGCCGCTGTGCTTCGGCGGACAGTGCGTTGATGATGCTTCCGGCAGCTGTGCGGTGGGCGCCGGAACCGCCGGCCGGGCCTCCCACCGGCTGGCCTACAAGCGACGGGACACGTTCGCTCGCAAGCCAGGCGTTGACCAGCCACAGCCACTGTTCCTGCCGTGGAAGAACCAGCCATTCCAGCTGAGGCGGCTGAACCCAGGCCGAAGAATCCACATCCAGCCGGAGCAGCCCCGACAGTCCGCAAAGCTCCAGCAGCAGGCCCATCCGGGACTGGTCTATGCGCAGGGCCTCGGCAAGGCGCCTCATCTCGCGGACGCCCACCCCTCCGCTGCGCAGCGTTGCAAGGGGTTGTTCCCTGACCACATACAGCAGCTCGCCAACCAGCCGCAGCGTCTCGGCGATGGCCCCGAGGGCGGCATTCCTGCGCAGCAGGGCAGTGGTGTTTCCGAGCTCGGGAACAGGGGGCGACAGCGTGAAGTCGTTGATGACAGCACCGCCACGCAGGGAGAGTCCTACGCTGTGCGGCAGTTCCACATGGGCGGCGTCCAGCGGCACCAGCAAGCCCCGGGCAAGCAGCCAGTCAACGGGCCCGACGTCGGCGCCCTCGTTCGCCACGGACGCCTTGCGTTGCGCCTGGGGAACGGCACCCATGGCCCAGTTGCGGAACCGGGCGAGCAGCGCCGTCGTGCGTTCCGGGGCTCCGGCCAGAACCTTTTGCAGGGCCTCCGGCGATGATGTCCAGTGTTGGAGGGACAACGCTGCTTCCATGGGTGTGGTGGCCGGGTGGATGGCCACACCGCTGCGGTGCAGTTCGGAAACCAGCTGGACGGCACGCTGGGCGAAGGCGGGCTGCAGCCGGACCAGTTCTGTATAGCTGCGGCCCAGCCCCGCCGGATAGATGCCCACCACATCCTTGAGGCACCCCACGGGAAGGTAGAACCGCTGGCGGCGGGCAGTGGAAGGGGTTCCGTGTGGCGGCTCCGCCCGGTGGACCAGGGCCAGCTCCTGGAGTGAGGCCAGGATGCGTTCTACGGCGGTGACCGTGGATCCTGAGATCAGTTTCCTGACCACTGTTGCCGAGGCGCTGTGTTCGGTGTCTGTGTTGGTGCAGAGATGGAGGGTTTCCAGGACCTGCATCTGGGGTTTGTTGAGGCGCTCCAGTGCGCGCTGGACGCTGACCCGGGCACTGGCCCTGGCGGCGAGTGCGGAGAAATCGGGAACGGTGGGAGAGATAAGGTCCGGCCGCGCGGCGAACAGGGCACGCAACGATTCGTCGCTGCGTGCCTCCAGTTCCTTGCTGAGCGCGCGAATGAGGGACATCAGTCCAACGTTACCGCCCGCCGGGCTTTCCTGCCCGGCGCCTGCCGGCCACACTGTCCAGGACCAGGAAGAGCATCAGCAGGAAGGCCAGCGGCAGGCCGTACAGGGCTGTGGAGGTGACCCACACGGGCGCTACGGAACCCGCGAACGCGAATGCCATCACCGCGCCTACCGCCACCAGGGACAGGATGGCAACAAACGCTGCGCAGATCATCAGGGGCCGCCGGTAACGCGTGGGAGTCATGCCCGTAACGCTAACAGCCCGCGGCGCCGTGATGAGCCGTTGAAAGCGGGATTCCGCTGTCAGTCAGGATAACCTTGAACAATACAGACCAACACGGTCCGGGCCCTCATACCCTGAACCCGCATATCAGTGCGGATGCGGTGACGGCCGTCCGTGTCTCAAGACGTCAGAACGAAGAGGGTTGATTACGTGCCTACCGGCAAGGTCAAGTGGTATGACAAGGAAAAAGGTTTCGGATTCCTCGCGGGCGAGGACGGCCAGGAAGTCTTCCTGCCCAAATCATCGCTCCCGGAAGGCGTCACGGAGCTGAAGGCCGGGACGCGCGTTGAATTCGGTGTGGCAGACGGCCGGAAAGGCGCGCAGGCGTTGGGTCTGCGGGTCCTGGACAAGACACCTTCCATTGCCAAGGCCAAACGGCCGAGCGCCAAGGATCTGGCCCCCCTGGTTCAGGACCTGGTGACAGTGCTGGACAACCTCTCCGGCACCTTGTCCGCAGGTAAGTACCCGGAAGGCAACAAGGGCAAGGCCATCGCCGCTGCCCTGCGTAAGGTTGCCGACGAGCTGGACGTTTAGGTCTGCTGATGAACCTGGAAGGTGAACAGCAGGAGGCAACAACCAGCGGCCAGCCAGGCGAGACGGCCGGGCAGCCCGAACTGGCCCTGCCTCCAACAGACCCCGCCACAACAGACTCCGCCACAACTGACGCCGCCACGACTGACGCGGCCACAACTAACGCGGCCACAGCGGCAAAGCCGGGGGCCCCGCGGCGGGCCGCTGTGCCCGTATGGCGGACCGGCAAGCCCGACGCATTCCTCGCCGCTGCTGTGGACGTGGCGCGTACGGCCATCGAAGGCATCACTGCCGCCTCAGACATTGGTCAGCACGTTGCAGCCCGAAGTGAGGGCGACCGCCTTGTCACCCACCTGTTCGAATCCAAGCTGCCCGGCTACCTGGGTTGGCAGTGGTACGCGGTCCTGACCCGCAACTCCCGCTCCAAAGTAGTCACCATCAATGAGCTTGGCCTCCTGCCCTCCGAGGACTCCATCCTGGCCCCCGAATGGGTGCCGTGGGCAGAGCGTGTCCGCCCGGAGGATGCCCAGGAAGCGGAAACCGCCGGGCAGGCCGTGCCTGCGGCAGAAGCACCCGTGGATGATCTCGACGACGTCGACCAGGACGGCTCTGATCAGAACGACGTTGACCAGGACGGCGCTGAACAGGACTCTTCCAGTCCAAAGGACCTCGGCCAGGGCCAGGGCCTTGTGGATCAGGACGACGCCGACCAGGACGGCCCTGATCAGGACGACGACCACGACGACGCGGATGACGGCTCTGCCGGAGGGGCTCACTAGGCAGTTGGCACTGCTCCTGGATCTGGGAAACATCCAGTCGGATTCACTTCGTGAGCTTTCGCAGGGCGCCTGGCAACCGCCGCATGCCTGCGGGGCTGCCCTGCGTCACTGTGCCTGCCAACAGCAAACGGCGCCGGCCGGGAGGAAACCCGGGCGACGCCGTCGACCACTGACAGGAAATTCAGGCGGGAAACGCTACTTGCGGAGTTCGCCCACCACGTAGTCGATGCAGGCCAGCAGCGCCGAAACGTCGGCGGGCTCGATCGCGACAAAGGTGGCGATCCTGAGCTGGTTGCGTCCCAGTTTCCGGTACGGCTCCGTGTCCACGACACCGTTCGCGCGCAGCACCTTGGCAACCGCAGTTGCGTCCACGGACTCGTCAAAGTCAATGGTGGCAATAACGTTCGAGCGCTCCTCAGCCTTGGCCACATACGGGGAAGCGAAACCGGAGGCCTCTGCCCACGTGTAGATGCGGCCGGCCGAATCGGCGGTCCGCTTGGAGGCGAAGTCGAGCCCTCCGTTGTCGTTAAGCCAGCGGACCTGCGAGTCCAGGGTCACCAGGGTGGACAGCGACGGGGTGTTGTACGTCTGGTTGAGGCGCGAATTGTCGATAGCTGTCTGCAGGTCCAGGAAGTCCGGGATCCAGCGGCCGCTGGCTTTGATCCGGGCGGCACGTTCCAGCGCTGCGGGGGAGAAGAGCCCCAGCCACAGGCCGCCGTCGGAAGCGAAGTTCTTCTGCGGCGCGAAGTAGTACACGTCCGCCTGGGCGACGTCCACGTCCAGTCCGCCTGCGGCTGATGTTGCATCCACCAGGACCAGGGCGCCGTCATCCACGCCAGCCACCCGCTTCACAGGCGCCGAGACGCCCGTGGACGTCTCGTTCTGCGGCCAGGCGTAGACATCCACGCCGGCCTCGGCCCTAGCCTCCGGGCGCGTGCCGGGCTCTGACGTGATGATCGTGGAGGCCTCAAGGAACGGCGCCTTGTTGGTGGCGGACGCGAACTTGGAGCCGAACTCGCCAAATGAGAGGTGCTGGGCCTTGTTCTCCACCAGGCCAAAGCTGGCAACATCCCAGAAGGCTGTGGAGCCGCCCACGCCCAGGACTACCTCATACCCCTCTGGGGCGCGGAAGAATTGGTTCAGGCCTTCACGGACCGAGCCCACCAGGTTCTTGACCGGGGCCTGGCGGTGTGAGGTGCCAAGAATGGTTGTGGATGCCGCGGAAAGCGCCTCAATTTGTTCCGGCCTGACTTTTGAAGGTCCGGCGCCGAACCGTCCGTCCTTTGGCAGGAGGTCGGCGGGAATAGTGATGCTGGTTTCGCTCACAGGGGCTCCAATTTCGGCGTGGACGCACTTCGCGTCCGGACGGTGGGGTGGCGGGCAGTCAGCAGCGACTGCAAAAATATGGACCTCCCTTATTCTGCCTGACAGCCAGATGCGGCAGGAACCGGACCGTCATAGTGAGGTCATTGAAACCTGCTTTCCTCGGCCGGTCAGGACAGCAGGGGAGCGCAGGGGACATGATGCGGAAAGCTCCAGAGCAGAACTTTCCGGATGCGCCGGGAGAATACGGGCCGAAGAACAGAGGCGAAATTGACCCTGACCGGGGGTGACGAAATTATCCGGACAAACTCAAAATAGGCTAAGCTTTTCAACGGACTACGTCGCTGTGGGTGGGCGATACGGATGGGATTGCCCAAGGTACTGTGCTCGAGGGAGCTGAGCTGGATGACGGATCTGATCGATACTACGGAGATGTATCTTCGGACCATTTTGGAGCTTGAGGAAGAGAATATTGTCGCTCTTCGGGCCCGCATCGCTGAACGGCTGCGCCACTCCGGCCCCACGGTGTCCCAGACCATTGGGCGAATGGAGCGGGACGGCCTGGTAGTGGTCTCCGGAGACCGACACTTGGAACTAACGGCCATCGGCCGCAAACGCGCTATCGAAGTCATGCGCAAGCACCGGCTGGCGGAACGGCTCCTTGCTGACGTGATTGGCCTGGACTGGGCCTATGTCCATGACGAGGCCTGCCGCTGGGAACACGTGATGAGCGAACGGGTAGAGCGGCGCATCTATGAAATGCTGGACCACCCCACCGAATCCCCTTATGGCAACCCCATCCCTGGGCTGGCAGCCCTTGGTGGCGCCGAGCCTACCGGGATCACCGACGGTGTGATTAATCTCCTGGACGCGATGAAGGGCTATGGCCAGGGCTCCCAGGTGACGGTCAGCCGCCTGGCCGAGCCAATCCAGGTGGAGCCGGAGTTGCTGGTTCAACTCGACGAAGGCGGGATTCGCCCAGGTGCATCCGTCTCCCTTGAGCGTGTGGGGGAGTACATTTCAGTCCGTGTTCCTGGGATTGAGGGTGCGTTGGAGTTGCCGCCCGAAGTAGCGGCCCACGTCTTCGTTTCTGTCGACTGATTTAGCCCAATCGAGGGACAAAATCGGGGCCCGCGGCGGGGCCCCGTTGCCTTGTTGTGAGCGGGCACATAAAAGATAACGGAATTGTTACATGGGCTTTAATCGCCTATAGTTGATCCCCAAGCGTTGATACTAAAGCGTTACCTGATCTGGAGCCGAGCTCTGCCAGCGGATCAGGTGCACGAGTCACTTAACTGGCAGAGGCGGAGGAACCACAACCGGCAGTCGAAAGGCTGCCTTGGGGTGAAGTCCGTCAGCGGCAAGCCTCTTCCAGCGAAGGATCCCACGGGATATCTCTGTGCCGAAGCTTGCTTACGGCGGACCGGGTCTTTGAACTCTCTGACCCGAATCCGACAGCTAACTTCGCAGGCTACCCAGAGAGGAACCGTTCTTGACCATGCAAAATTCCAGGGGCCGCCGTCGCGCCGCCGGCCCGCCTTCGGCGCCCCGGGTTGCCGAGGTTCTTGCCGCGAACCGACCACGCGACCCCCAACGCGACGCGCGCCGCCGACGCGGTCCGTTCCAGCAAATCAGCGATTTTGCCGCCGCCAGCGGGGTAGGGCAGAAAGCCGGTATTGCCCTCGCCGCCACCGGCCTGGTCCTCACGGTCACGGTTCCCGCAACGGGTCCCGTCATGGCAACTCCTGCTGTCGGCCAGACTGCAACTTCAGCCGCGTCTGTCTCACCGCAGCCCGAAATTTCTGCAGAAGCCGGCGCGCAGATCGACTTCAGCCGCTCCTCCGTGGTGACGCAGGGCGATCCCGATGGCAAGCTCAAGCAGCTGCTGAGCGCCCAGTCTGCCGGCTCGATCACCCGCGCCGCATCCGCCGGCAGCCTGGGTGCACCGCTGGCTTCGCTGTCGACTGCCTCTCCGTTCGGTTACCGCGTCAGTCCCATCACCGGCGGTTCCGGTGACTTCCACCGCGGCCAGGATTACGTGGCCCAGTGTGGGACGTCCGTCCTGGCCGCCGCGAGCGGCACAGTGACCTTTGCCGGCTGGCATCCCTACGGCGGCGGCAACCGTGTTGTGGTGGACCATGGCAACGGCCTTGAGACCACGTACAACCACCTGTCATCCTTCAACGTCAAGGTTGGCCAAACGGTCAGCAGGGGCGAGGTGGTGGCGCTCAGCGGCACCACTGGGGCTTCCACTGGATGCCACCTTCACTTTGAGGTGCAGGTCAATGGAGAAGTCGTAGATCCCACAGGCTGGCTCTAAGTGATGGAAAACTCTCAAATCGCTGTGACATGCCGTGACCTGAATGTGACATTCGCTCTAAACTGTTGTAACGTCTAAAGCGCGTCAACTTTTCCGAAGTTGACGCTCTTGAGTGGATTGCCTAGCTCTGCCACCGCTCAAGGTCCGTTCGCATGACATCGTCTGGCAGGGGCGGGGGAACCAATTTTGGTCTTCGATTTATGAAGGCCTTGGGGTTAAGTCGCAAAGCTTCCCAGGAAGCAGCGCGGCCGGGTGACTCCCATCCGAATCCGACAGCTCACCTCGCAGGCATTGGGAGAGGCTACCTTCGTGTCTTCACGCCATAATTCTGCGCGCCACCGTGCGCAAACGGTTCGTACCAACCCATTGGACTCCGTGTCCAAGGCTGTTAGTGCAAATGCCGGGACCGTAGGTCGCCAGGCTGCTGTCATCGCAGCCGCTTCAGGCCTGATCCTGAGCATTGGACTTCCGGCCAACGCCGCGGACACCACCGCCGGCATCTCCGCCTCCACCGAGTCGGGTTCCGCACAAGCTGCACTTGCAGTTACGGCTGCACCCACCGCCACGGTGTCCTTCGAGCGTCCCGTGGTCAAGACCACGGCTGCTCCGAAGGTCGAAACCGTGCGGCCGCAGTCCACCGAGACTGCCACCCGGGCATCCGGAGCCACGGCGACCACCGCCTCAAAGCTGACGGACACCGTCTCCTCTGCTGCGGCGTCGGGTCTGGCGGCCATTGCCTACACCGGAATCGGCAGCCCCTACGTCTGGGGCGGCACAACTCCCAACGGCTGGGACTGCTCCGGCTTCACCCAGTGGGTTTACGCCCAGGCAGGCATCAGCATTCCGCGAGTCAACGCGTGGACCGCAATGAAGCCCACCTCCACACCGTCTCCCGGTGACCTTGTCATGCAGAATGGCGGCGCCCACGTAGGCATCTACGTTGGCAACGGCATGATGATCAGCGCCTTGAACCCCTCACAGGGAACGCTGCTGCACTCTGTCGCCTCCACGGGTGGCGGATCCTTCTACACCCTGAGCTAGTTCCGCCTCCGGAACCGTCCCATGGGTTCCGGAAGAACGCTTCCTCCCCGGAAACACTTTTCGCTAAATCCCCGTTCGGGGCGTGCCGGCGTACCCCCAAGATGCCGGCGCGTCCAAAGCCCTTCGGTTGCCCATGTGGTCCTGAGGAAAACGAAAGAGAGAAATAATGACTACACGTGCAACTGTTGCACGGCACCGCGCCGAGGTTGTCAAGACCAACTCGCTGGCTGTCATTGCCAAGGCTGTCGGCGACAACGCCGGCGGCGTGGGCCGACAGGCCGCAGTCATCGCTGCTGCCTCCGGCCTTGTCCTGACCAGTGGTATCGCGGCCAACGCTGCTGACACCAACGTTCAGCGTGAATCTGCTTCCACTTCCGCTCTCGGTGTAGAAGCTGCAGCTCCGGCAACTATTTCGGCTGCTTCCACCATCTCCATCTCCTACGAAAAGCCCGCGGTTACCACCACACCGGCTCCCGTCGTCGAGGCACCTGAGCCCGTGGTTGAGGTTCAGGAAGCTCCCGCCGCCAAGCCCGTGGCTTCTGTCAAGGTTGCCGCTGCCGTTCCGGCCGGTCCCGTAGCCGCAAGCAGCAAGGGCCAGGCCATCCTGTCTGCCGCTTATGCGCAGCTGGGCGTCAACCAGGACTGCACCATGCTGGTGACCAACTCGCTTGCAGCGGTAGGCATCAACTTCCACGACTGGCCCGCCGGTTACCTCTCCCTGGGCCGCACCGTCAGTGCTGCCGAGGCCCAGCCCGGCGACCTGATCTACTACGCCGACGGCGGCGCGGGCGTTGCCCACGTGGCTGTTTACGCCGGCAACGGCCAGGCCGTGCACGGTGGCTACAACGGCAACCAGACCGTTGTGTTCAGCGCCAACGTTGGTTCCGGCCCCGTCTTCATCCGCATCCCCTAAGACGGAGCCCCAGCTCTTCGAAGGACCCCTGCCTGGTGGCAGGGGTCCTTTGCGTTGTTGGCGCGGACGCTCCATTCAGGACCCGGGGCCACCCCGACACAAACCACGATCATCCCGGGATTAGCTGATCAGGGGGTTCTTTGTTTACTCTTGTGGTGTCGATCCATAGCCCGGATATGCCGGGGGCAGCCGGCCCTCGTGCCCCTGACGGGTGCGGCCGTGAAGAGGTAAGTGCATGCGCACTCTCGTTCTGAATGCTGGATATGAACCGCTGGCGGTGATCACCTTCCGCCGGGCACTGGTGCTTGTGCTCACGGGTAAGGCAAGCGTGGTAGCGGAAGGCGAGGATCCCGTGGTGGGGCCGCAGGAGATATTGGGCCGCCCGTCCGTGATCCTCCTGAACCGCTACATCCGCCCCCGATACAACCAGAACACCGCGGTCAGCCGCCGCGGTGTCTTGCGCCGTGACGGACACCGCTGCGCCTACTGCGGCAAGGCAGCCCACACCATTGACCATGTTCACCCCAAATCGCGCGGAGGCGCCGATTCTTGGGAAAACCTGGTAGCTGCCTGCCTTCGCTGCAACAACCTCAAAGGGGACCACACCCCGGCGGAAATGGGCTGGAAGCTGAGGTTTACGCCGGAGCCCCCACACGGCACCATCTGGCAGATCAAGGAGCTGGAGAAGCCTACCCCGGCCTGGGACCCTTTCCTGCTGCCGGAACGCGCGGCCTGATATCACGTTGCGTGATGCCTGTTGTTAGAGCGCTAGGCTTGCGTTGTGGATCCAGACTTGGAATTTGACGCCGTGATTCTTGCCGGCGGACGCTCCTCCCGGCTGGGCGGCCGGCCTAAACAATGGATGACGTACCACGGCACCACACTCCTTCAGCGGTCCCTTGACGCTGCCCGGGGCGCTGCCGGCGTAGTGGTGGTGGGTCCCCAGGACGGAGCCTTGCCGGGCGGAGTGCTGGCGTGCAGGGAGGACCCGCCGTTCGCGGGGCCCGCCGCTGCTGTGGCAGCCGGGCTGGCCGCGCTGGCCGACGTTCGGCCGCCTAAGCCTTTCACGCTCGTGCTGGCCTGCGACATGCCCAAGGCAGGGACCGCCGTGCAAGCCCTCCGAGGGGCTGTCCATGGCGGGTCCGAGGGAGTGATGGCAGTTGACCAGGATGGCCGCCGGCAGCCGCTGGTGGGGTTTTATAGCACAGCCGCGCTACAACGCTCGGTCCAGGACCTGACCTCCCGCGGTGCCTTAATCAACGCTTCAGTGGGGGCACTACTTGCTAGTCTGGACGTGCAGCTTGTCACCGTCCCGGCCGGGTCCACAGATGATGTGGACACCTGGGACGATGCCGCCGCACTTGGAGTGGCCGGCCAGGAACCGTGACCAGGTTCCGGACCAGCGCGGCCGCAATCGATTTGGAGGCAGACAGTGAAGAGCCAGGATGAAACGCTGGAGGAATGGTGCAGGTCACTGCTCCAGGCCTATGAGCTCGAGGACGTCCAGCTGGACATCAATGCGATCCTTTCGCTCGCCGGCGTGGCTGCCCACTCAGTAGTCCGGCCCGCCGCACCCCTGACAACGTTCATTGCCGGCTTCGCCGCCGGACTCGCCTCCGGCTCAGGGCAGGCCACCGATTCGGCCTCCATGGCGGCAGCGATGGATGTAGCACGTTCCCTGGCCAAGGACTACGACGCTGAAGCCGCCGGGACGCCGGCCGAATGACTGCCGGACCCGGCGAAGAACCAGGGGATCCGGAAAAGCCCCGGGTCCCCGAACCCCAGGAAACGCGGCAGTTCGCCGAAAACCACGAATCCCTGCAGGCCCCTGAAACGCCGCAGGAAGAAGCCGGCCATCTTGCCCACACCTGGCAGGAAGCCCGGACGGCTGCTTTTGAATGTGCCACACCCATTCCTGCCGGACGCGTGCCGCTGGAGCACGCGCTGGGCAGGGTCCTGGCAGGGGATATCACGGCCCTGCACGACATGCCGCACTATGCCTCCTCCGCCATGGATGGCTGGGCGGTTAATGGCAGCGGACCCTGGATAATTGCCGAACCCGGCCAGCGGCTGGCCCCGCACCAGGCTAGTCCGATCGTGACCGGCGGCCTGATCCCGGCTGGCGCCAAGGCGGTGCTGCGCAGCGAAAGTGCCGTCCTGGGGACGGACGACGACGGCCTGCCAATCCTCATGACCGGGGGCACGGCCCGGCCAGGTGAACCGCGGAACGGCCAGCACATCCGTAAGGCAGGCGAGGAAGCAGCGGCTGGGGAAGTACTGGTCCGCGCCGGCGAGGCCCTTAACCCCGCCCATCTGGCCCTTGCCGCACTGGCCGGCCACGATGCGCTGCTGGTCCAGGGAAAACCCGTGGTCAAACTCCTGCTGACAGGCTCCGAAGTGGTCTCGCATGGCGTACCTGAGCCCGGCAAGGTCCGGGACACTTTCGGTCCACAGCTCGCGGCCGTGGTGGGAATGCTCGGCGGGATCTTCGGCGGCCAGGAAAAGATCGGCGATACCTATGCCGAGTGGCTTGAAGGGCTGGAAGACGTCGCCTTGCCACCGGAACCTCCGTCGTCTCCGGAGGGCGGCCAGGACATGCCGGCCCCCGCTGTCCTGCCCGCCGACGTCGTGATCACCACCGGCGGAACGGGCCGCTCCGGGACGGACCATCTGCGCCAGGCGGTGGCCGAACTCGGCGGGCGGCTGATCATTGACGGCATTGCGATGCGCCCGGGTCATCCCGCCGTCCTGGCCGAGCTCCCGGACGGACGCTTTGTGCTGGGCCTGCCGGGCAATCCCTTGGCCGCGATGATGGCGTTATCCACGGTGGGCGAACCGCTGCTGGCGGCGCTTGGCCACGGAACGATGCCGCCGGTCCAGGAGGTCCCCTGCGGGACAACCATCGAGCCGGATTCGGACCGCACCCGGCTGATGCCCTTCCGCCTGCTCTACGGCATGGCGTCTCCGGCCCAGCACACGGGACCCGGCATGATGCGCGGCCTGGCGTCAGCCCACGGCGTGATGGTGGTGCCGCCGCACGGGGTGCAGTTGGGTGAACCTGTACCAGCATTCGCCCTCCCCTGGGGACCTCCGATTCCGGTCCCCGAGCCGGCCGGAGCGAAGTCCAAAGCCAAAACGGGCTCCAGGACAGCGGGACGGACGGCCGGCAAAGCTGCGGCAAAACCTGCTGCGCCGGCCGGACCTGTCGACTGGAGCGCGCTGCTGGGCTGATGCCTGGCTGGCCTGCATCTGTTCCTGATGGGACTGTATCGGCTGGCATCGCCGCGCAGGGCTTGCAATGATGGAACTATGAACAGCCATCACGGCCAATCCGGCGCGTCCCGGAGTCATCCAATCCTCACGGCCAGGACGGCGGCAGGCGCATGGGACGAGTGACCCAGCGCCGGAAGGTGCACAAATATGTCCTGGACGGCTCGCCCAACGCTCTCGAGTTTCCCGTCCGGCACCGCGAGGACGTGCTTGCCGTTGAAGAACCGCTGGAGATCCGAATCGGGACCCTTTCCTTCTCCGTAACCATGCGCACCCCCGGTGACGACTTTGACCTGGTGGCCGGATTCCTGGTGTCCGAAGGCGTTATCTGGGAACCAGAGCAGCTGGTGTCCCTCCGGTTCTGCGCCGGTGAGGACGAAAACGGCGTCCAGACCTTCAATGTGGTGGAGGCCCAGCTCCGGCCTGACGTCCGGATACCGGAAACCGGCCGGAACGTCTACACCTCCAGCTCCTGCGGCATCTGCGGCACGGATTCGATCGACGCTGTCCACAAGTCTTCCCACTACAGCCCTGCCACGGACATGATGACCCTTCCCGCGGAAACCCTGGCCTCCCTGCCCGGCCGGCTTCGGGAAGCCCAGGCAGTTTTCGACGTCACCGGCGGAGTCCATGCCGCCGGCCTGTTTAGCGTCAAGGACGACGGCGACGTGGAGCTTTTGTGCCTCAGGGAGGACGTGGGCCGCCACAACGCCGTGGACAAGGTGGTGGGCTGGGCCCTCCGGGAACGCCTCCTTCCGCTGTCCGGACTGGTTCTGCAGGTATCGGGACGCGCATCGTTCGAACTTGTCCAAAAGGCGGCCCTCGCCGGAATCCCCGTACTGGCGGCCGTCAGCGCGCCCTCCAGCCTTGCCGTGGAGTTGGCGGAAGCCAGCGGCATCACCCTGGCAGGATTCAGCCGCGGCACCAGCCTGAACGTGTATGCCGGACATCAGCGGATCACTCTCCCCGCGCCCGCACGGCTACCTGCTGAGCTGCAAGGATAAGGGCGGAATGTAGGCTGTTGCATGGGCAAGGGAGCTTGGTTATTGGGCGACGGCCCGGTAGATTTTGTCCATCGAATGGACAGCTCTGCCAGGTCCAAGTTCTCCCGTTTCAAGCATTAAAGAGGACAAACATTGCATGACGATCGCCGGATCACGGAAGTGCGCCTGGACCGCTTTGTGCGTGAGCGGGTCATCCCCGCTGTATACACGCGCATGGTTCCGCTGACGCTGACCAGCTGGGATGTACCGGACGAACCAGTGACTGTGATGGAGGCACTGCGGCAGGATTTCGTGCCGCAGGAGCACGGCGCTGCCTGGGGCAAGCCCTGGGGGACCAAATGGCTGAGATTGCAGGGTGATGTCCCTGAGTCCTGGGGTACGGAACCGGACACCACCGTCGAAATGGTGGTCGACCTGGGCTTCACCACAGAAATCCCGGGCTTCCAGTGTGAGGGGATAGCCTGGCGTCCTGACGGCACGATCATCAAGGCGATCTCGCCACGGAACCAGTACATTCCGCTCAAGCTTTTGGGCAGCGGCATGGCCGTGGATTTTTATGTTGAAGCCGCAGCCAATCCGGACGTCGCGCAGGGCTGGACTTTTGCGGCCATGCCCTACGGCGATAAGGCAACGGCCGGAACGGCGCCGCAGTACAGGCTCGGCACCATCGCCATTGCGGAACTGAGCCAGTCGGTGTGGGAGCTCCAGCAGGACATCTGGACGCTGGCGGGGCTGATGCACGAGCTCCCCATGGAGCAGCCTCGCCGCCATGAAATTCTCCGGGCACTGGAACGCATGATGGACCTGATGGACCCGGACGACATTGCCGGAACGGCAGCTGCGGGGCGCGAAGCCCTCGCCGAAGTGCTGTCCAGGCCTGCCTACGCCTCCGCCCACCAGCTCGTTGCCACGGGCCATGCCCACATCGATTCGGCCTGGCTGTGGCCGGTACGGGAAACCATCCGCAAGTGCGCCAGGACCTTCTCCAACGTGGTGTCGCTGATGGACGAAAACCCGGGCTTTGTCTTCTCCTGCTCCTCGGCCCAGCAGTTCGCCTGGATGAAGGAGTTTTATCCGGAACTTTTTGGCCGCATCCGGGAGAAGGTCAAGGCTGGCCAGTTTGTTCCGGTGGGCGGCATGTGGGTCGAGTCGGACACCAATATGCCCGGCAGCGAAGCGATGGCCCGCCAGTTTGTGGAGGGCAAGAGCTTCTTCCTGGAGGAGTTTGGCATCGATTGCCGCGAAGCCTGGCTCCCGGACTCGTTCGGCTACTCCGGCGCCCTGCCGCAGATCGTCAAGTCGGCCGGCAGCCGCTGGTTCCTTACGCAGAAGATCTCCTGGAACCAGCTGAACCGGATGCCCCACCACACTTTCAGCTGGGAAGGCATTGACGGCACCAGGCTGTTCACGCACTTCCCTCCCATTGACACCTATAACTCCGAGTTGAGCGGGCGCGAACTGGCGCACGCCGAGCGCAACTACCGGGACCACGGCCGCGGCAATACGTCGCTTGTCCCGTTCGGATACGGCGACGGCGGCGGCGGCCCCACCCGTGAAATGCTGGCAGCCGCAAGCCGGACGGCTGACCTGGAGGGTTCTCCCAAGGTGCGCATCGGTTCCGCTGAGAGTTTCTTTACCCAGGCAGAGGAGGAATACAAGGCGCTGCCGGTCTGGGTGGGGGAGATGTACCTCGAGCTGCACCGCGGCACCTATACCAGCCAGGCCCGGACCAAACGCGGCAACCGCCGCAGCGAACACCTGCTCAGGGAAGCTGAACTTTGGTGCGCCACCGCCGCTGTCCGGAGCGGGGGATCCTTCCCGTATCCCGCGGCCGAGCTCAAGCGGCTCTGGCGGCTGGTTCTGATGCACCAGTTCCATGACATCCTGCCGGGCAGCTCCATTGCCTGGGTGCACCAGGACGCCGAGCGGAATTACTCGGCCATCGCCTCCGGTTTGGAGGCTCTCATTGCCAGGGCCGCTGCGTCGATGCTCGGTTCCGGATCCCGGGAGTTCCTCCTGAACGCTGCGCCCCACCCCCGCCACGGGGTTCCGGCCCTGGGCGCCGCAGAACCAGTCGCCCCACGCCTGCCCGTGCGGGTGTCCCCGGCGGAGGGTGGCTATGTCCTGGACAACGGGATTGTCAGGGCAGTGCTGGATGCCAACGGACTGATCGTATCCCTGACGGACTACGCCTCGGGACGCGAAGCAATCGCACCCGGCCAGCGTGGCAACCTGTTGGAACTGCACCGCGATACGCCCAATGAATGGGATGCCTGGGACATCGACGAGTTCTACCGCCGCAACGTCACAGCCCTGGCTGACGCCACGGCTGTCAGGCTGGAACAGGACGGCCAGACTCCCGTCGTCGTTGTGGAGCGCCTGGCAGGATCTTCCCCGGTCAGGCAGCGGATCATGCTTGAGGCGGGCAGCGACTCCCTGGCCATCACCACCGCCGTCGATTGGCAGGAGCGTGAGAAGCTCCTCAAGCTGGGCTTTGCCCTGGATGTCCGGGCGGACCGTTCAGCTTCCGAGACGCAGTTTGGCCACGTGTTCCGTCCCACCCATGTCAACACCTCATGGGAGGCCGCGAAGTTCGAAATCTGCGCGCACCGCTGGATTCATGTTGCAGAGCCCGGCTACGGCGTCGCAATTTCGAACTCTTCCAGCTATGGGCACGACGTCACCAGGAGTATCAGGGAGGACGACGGCGGGACCACCACTGCCGTGCGGCTCTCACTGTTGCGTGCGCCCAAGTTCCCGGACCCTGCGGCGGACCGCGGACGGCACGAACTGACGGTAACGATCCGTCCCGGCGCCGGCATCGCGGAGGCAGTTGAGGAGGGATACCGCACCAACCTCACACCACGGGAGATACGTGGCGGCCAGGCAGTGGAACCTCTATTTAGTGTGGGCAATCCCGCCCTGGTCATTGAGGCTGTCAAGCTTGCCGAGGATGGCTCGGGTGATGTGATTGTCCGGCTCTACGAATCCCTGGGGCAGAGGTCTGCGGGGCTGCTCACAGCCAACTTCCCGGTCAGGAGTGTCCACCCCACGGATCTGCTGGAACGGCAGGTGGATGCACCCGGAATTTCGGTGACAGGGCCGGACTCCGTGGATCTGAGCCTGCGCCCCTTCCAGCTGGTGACCTTGAGGTTCGTCCGCTAGCCCCAGCACGCTGGCCCCAGCACCATCGTCCGTTATCCAGCCAAATTCCCGGTTAAACAGGCTGAGTGGGGGCGGTCCCCAACGGCCGCCACCACTCATCCCCCCAAGATGTGCAAAGGACCGTTGAGGCGCAAAACGTCCACGAATTTATCCCCGTTCGAAAACCCTGCGGCCCCGCCTTCACACATTCATGATTGTTTCACATTCTAATGATTTTGTGAACTGATGAAGCGTGCCGGGTGGTTTAAGTCTTTGAGCGCACCACATTGCGTCCGTACCGGATCCTCGCCGCCCAGATCAGCCCGAGCCCCACCACAAAGCACAGGACAGCTGTGTAATTGATGATGAACTCGGCGGTGCCCCACTGCGGCGGCACCAGAGGGAACAACAGCGTCAGGGCGATGGTCAGCGCTCCCGCTGCCAGCAGGAAGGCCGCGAACCGCACCATTGCCGGCAGTCTGCTCCGGACCGCCCTTACCATGGCAGGCAGCAAGGCGAGCGAGGCATAGGCGGGGTAGGCGCGGCCGGCGGCACCATAGAGCTCAGCCAACAGGCCGTTGCGGGCATCCTTGCCGGATACGGCCGCCATGCCTGCCGAGGAGCCGGCGGTATCCATCATCAGGAACAGCACCAGCACTGCGACGGAGATCAGCGCCAGGACACTGATTCCGATCCGCCCCGTAATGAAGCGGTGCCCTTCGACCGCCCCGAAACCCCTGGTCACGCGGATGCCCACGAAAAAGATGGCAGCAAAGATGACAAAACGGAGGATGAGGTTGGCAACGTTGATGCCGCCCAGAGCCTGATCGATGGCAACGTACGGTGCCTCGATGCTGAGCAGGATGGCTACTGTCAAGAGCGCGAAGATGTAGAAAACAGCCCGGTTCTGCCCGCGGAGGGCGCTGGGAATCCGGGCCGCGGCGGTGACGGCGCACAAGGCCAGTGTTGACCACTGAAGGATTTCGATCATCCCAGGTTCTCCCAGATCTTGTTGGTTTGTTCCTGATCGTGTTCCTGGCGGCGAAGCGTCCTGCCCAATGCCTGCAGGCGTTCTCCGGCGAGCGTCGTCAGCTCCCCGTCCGTCAGGGCGTCCAAGGCTGCCTGCCTGGCCCTCGCCGGCCACCCTGCCTCCTCCTCGGTGATCAGGCCGGTGGCCACGAGGCCGCCGGCAGGGCCAACGCCGGCAGCCAGGGACGTGGCCAGGGCCAGCTCCGGGGAAAGCCTGTTTGCGGTCAGCTGTGCCGAGTAATTCTGCGGCGCGATGCCCGTGGCAACCGACACACGGTGCCGCAGTTCGCCGTCGTCGATGGCTTCCACCCAGTTCTTGACGGAGGTGGAATGCGGCGCCGGGCTGAGGTCCGGCCTTTCGGTGGTGGGCTGCGCCGCCGGATCCACCGACTCGCGGGCGAGCACCGCCCGCAGGAGATCGGGAGTCGAAACCTGGCTAACCAGTTCGGACCTGGTGGGAGGAGGTTGTGGGTCGGCGAGTTCCCGGAACACATCGAAGCTGGCCAACGCCGTCACTGGATTGATGTTGAAGGCCCGGCTGATGCTCACCACGGTGGTTTCCGCGACCTTGCCGCGGACCAACTGCTGGGCCAGGGTTGTCCGTTTGATCCCGGAAATCCGGCAGACGTCAGCCGTGCTGGTGTCCGGCGCGATGCCTTGCAGCCAGCGCTGGAACGCCTTGGCGGGGAGGGGCATGGAATGCTCTCTGCAGAACGGATGTCTGCGCTAATTTTAGCCTGCCGGGTTGCCTGGGATTTTACCCCCGGCCGTGCTTCGACTATGCTTGATGGTCGAGCCCGTTGGTCCGTACACCCCCCAAGTCCGGACCGGCGGGTTCTTTCATGCGCCGAGGACGGACCAATGACTGCAACCCTTGTTGCCAAAGAACTTTCCGGTGGTCACGACCACCGCACGCTCTTCTCAAAGCTTTCCCTGACGGTGGCGCCCGGTGACGTGGTGGGGGTGGTTGGTGCCAACGGCGCCGGCAAGTCCACCCTGCTGCGACTGCTGGCCGGGGTTGACCAACCGCAGGATGGAACCGTCAGCCTTGCCCCAGCCGACGCCTTTGTAGGCTGGCTTCCGCAGGAGCATGAACGGGTAGCCGGCGAAACCGTTGCGGGCTATATTGCACGCCGGACCGGCTGCGCCCAGGCCACCGCCGAGATGGAGTCCACCGCGGAGGCCCTGGGATCTTGTGCTCCGGGTGCTGATGATGCCTATTCGCTGGCTTTTGACCGCTGGATGGCGTCGGGCGCGGCGGACCTGGATGAGCGGCTTCCGGCTGTTCTTGCGGACCTGGGCCTGGAAACCGGGCCGGATGCCCCCATGACCGGGCTCTCCGGCGGCCAGGCCGCCCGGGTGGCCCTGGCGGCCCTGCTGCTGAGCCGCTTCGACATTGTGCTGCTGGATGAACCAACCAATGATCTGGACCTGGCTGGACTGGCCAAACTGGAGGCCTTCGTCCAGGGGCTTCGCGGCGGGGTGGTCCTGGTGTCCCATGACCGGGAATTCCTGGCCCGCTGCGTCACCACCATTGTAGAACTGGACCTGGCCCAGAACTCCGTGGCTGTGTACGACGGCGGCTACGAGGCTTTCCTGGAGGAACGGGCCGTGGCACGCCGCCATGCAAGGGAAAGATTCGAGGAGTTTGCCTCCACCAAGGCGGATCTGGTCTCCCGCGCGCGTACCCAGCGTGAATGGAGCTCCCAGGGAGTTCGAAACGCCATGAAGAAGAGCCCGGACAACGACAAGATCAGGCGCGCGGCCAGTACTGAATCCTCGGAGAAGCAGGCGCAAAAAGTTCGGCAGATGGAATCGCGGATTGCACGGCTGGACGTGGTGGAAGAGCCCCGGAAGGAATGGCAACTGCAGTTCACCATTGGGCAGGCAGCGCGGTCCAGTGCCGTGGTGGCCACGTTGCGGGATGCTGTTGTGCACCAGGGAAGCTTCACCCTGGGCCCGGTCAACCTCCAGCTCAACGCCGGCGAGCGGATCGGTATTACGGGCCCGAACGGCGCAGGCAAGTCCACCCTTCTGCGGCTGCTGCTGGGCGTGCAGGCTCCGGACTCCGGGAACGCTGCCCTGGGTGCTTCGGTGGCCATCGGCGAGATCGATCAGGCGCGCGGCCTCCTGGCGGGGCACCTCAGCCTGGCGGACGCCGTCGAGGCCGTGCTCACGGACCAGACTCCTGCGGAAGTCAGGACGCTGCTGGCGAAGTTCGGGCTGAAAGCTGACCACACGGCACGCTCCGTGGATTCGCTCTCGCCGGGTGAACGGACCCGGGCAGCCCTGGCCCTGCTCCAGGCCCGCGGCGTGAACCTGTTGGTCCTCGATGAGCCCACCAACCACCTCGATCTGCCAGCCATTGAGCAACTGGAAGAGGCGCTGGGAAGTTATGAGGGCGCTTTGCTGTTAGTTACCCATGACCGCAGGCTGCTGGAAAACGTCCAGCTGGACGTGCGGTGGAATGTGGAAAACGGGACGGTAACTGAACTATGACAGACACCAAGGAGCGCCACCGATGAGCATGGAAGGGGTGGCCTGGAACTCCCTGTACAAGATCACCAGGGCCAAGAGCGGCTCCAAGCCGTTCTCCAAAGCCACCCTGAAGCGGGTCCTCGGCTTCGCCCGCCCGCACCGCGGGAAACTCATTGCCTTCGTGGCACTGTCCATCGTGATGGCGTTCCTCGCAGTGGCCACGCCGGTCCTGGCCGGCCAGGTGGTGGATGCCATTGTCGCCAAAGCAGGGGCTGACGAAGTGGTCCGGCTGGCGGTGCTTATTGCACTCGTGGCGCTTGCCGAGGCCGGCCTGGGACTGGTGAGCCGCTGGCTCTCGTCCACCATCGGCGAAGGCGTGATCGTGGGCCTTCGCACCAGGGTCTTTGACCACGTGCAGAAGATGCCGATCGCCTTTTTCACCCGCACGCGCACGGGCGCCCTGGTCAGCCGTCTGAACAATGACGTCATCGGTGCCCAGTCGGCCTTCGCCGGCACGCTATCCGGCGTGGTCAGCAACGTGGTGGCGCTGATCCTGACATTGATCGTGATGCTCGGTACCTCCTGGCAGGTAACCGTCCTGGCGATGATCCTGCTGCCGGTCTTCCTCATCCCCGCCCGCCGCATGGGTTCCAAGCTGGCAGACCTCCGGCGTGAGGCCGCAGAACACAACGCCGCCATGGGCACCCAAATGACCGAGCGGTTTTCCGCCCCGGGTGCCACGCTGGTCAAGCTCTTCGGCCGGCCGGAGGAGGAATCACGGGAATTCGCGGTGCGCGCCGGCCGGGTCCGGGACATCGGCATCCGCACGGCCATGCTGCAGTTCACCTTCGTCACCGCGCTGACCCTGGTGTCGGCGCTGGCCCTGGCGCTGGTCTATGGGCTGGGCGGCTGGATGGCCATCACCGGGCAACTCGCAGCGGGCGACGTCGTGGTGCTGGCCCTGCTGCTCACCCGCCTATACGCCCCGCTCACCGCGCTCTCCAACGCCCGGGTGGAAATCATGAGCGCCCTGGTCAGCTTTGAGCGCGTCTTTGAAATCCTGGACCTCAAGCCCCTGATCCAGCAAAAGCCGGACGCCGTGGCCGTGCCGCCGGGGCCCGTGTCCGTTGAGTTCGACGACGTCCGTTTCGCCTATCCGTCCGCTGACAAGGTGTCCCTTGCCTCGTTGGAGGAAGTGTCCACGCTGGACACCCGCGGCGGCGATGAAGTGCTGCACGGCATCAGCTTCCGGGTGGAGCCCGGCCAGACTGTTGCGCTGGTTGGCTCCTCCGGCGCGGGCAAGTCCACTATCGCGCAGCTGCTGTCCAGGCTCTACGACGTTGACTCCGGCGCCGTCCGCCTGGGCGGAACCGTGCCGGGGACTGGCCTGGACGTCCGCGACGTGACCTTTGACTCCCTGCGCGACACCCTGGGCATGGTCACCCAGGACGGCCACCTGTTCCACGAAACAATCGCCTCCAACCTGCGCCTGGCGCGGCCGGAAGCCACCGAGGACGACATGTGGGACGTCATCCGGCAGGCCCGGCTGGAAACAATGATCCGTTCCCTGCCCGACGGCCTGGAGACCGTCGTGGGGGAGCGTGGCTACCGGCTCTCCGGAGGCGAACGGCAACGGCTCACCATCGCCCGGCTCCTGATCGCGCAGCCCAGGGTAGTGATCCTGGACGAGGCAACAGCCGCTCTGGATTCCACCAACGAAGCCGCCGTGCAGGCTGCACTGGGCGCAGCGCTCGAGGGGCGCACCGCCGTCGTGATTGCCCACCGGCTGTCCACCATCCGGGCCGCGGACGTCATCCTGGTGGTGGAGGATGGAAGGATCGTGGAACGGGGCACGCACAATGAGCTCCTTGCGGCCGACGGCCGGTATGCCGAGCTGTACCGGACGCAGTTCGCCGAGGCCACGGCCGTGGCGGAGGAAGCCGTTCCGGAGTTCTAGCGCAGGCACAGGCCGCCGGTTCATCGAAGCGTGAGATCCCACCGCTTAGCCACGGCTGAAGCGGCGGGATCTCACCCCTCAGCGTCCGGAGGCGGCGAGCTCCGGGAGGATGTGGTCCGTGAGCAGGGGAGCGAGGTCCTGCGGCAGTTTAGCGGCCAGGTCCAGCCAGCGGATCTCCGCGATCTCGGCCGATGGATGTGCCGTCCAGGTTCCCGGGGCTTTGAACACGGTGGCTTCGATGTCGGTGCCGGCCTCATTGGCGGCGTCGGCGATCCAGATGCCCATCAGCTCCAGCTCGCGGGGATCCAGGACAATGCCCACCTCCTCTGCGAGCTCCCGGGCTGCCGCCTGCACTGCGGTTTCGCCGGGTTCGGGCTTTCCACCGGGGTGCATAAACATGCCGGTGCCGCGTTTGCGGACGGTCAGCAGGCGTCCGGCGTCGTCGAAAACACACACGGCGGAGACAACGATTCTGGGCTTCACGCTTCCGAGCCTAACGGTGCTTGGGCGCCGGGCGTCCCGGCCAGGCGTTTCAGGGTGGAGGCCAGCAGGAGGTCCTTGTTGGGGCCTTTGACGTCCCAGGTGTAGCTGAACCGGTCCGGACCCTCCATGGCATAGGCCACGCGGTAAGTGTCCGGATCGCACCAATGCCGGTCCAGGTTGGCTTCCGGGCTGAAACTCATCCGGTGGAAGGGACGTCCGTCGGCGAAGAGGACGTCCAGCGCGTCTGGCCCGCCGGCGGGTTTCAGGAGGTATTCGCGCGTGGCCGGTCCGGTGAAGGAGGGCCAGCGCATGGTGCCTTCCTCCTGGTAGGCCAGGCCGCCGTCGTCCGTCACGGAGAACCGGACGACGCCGGAAAAGGTTCCGTGGGTGCCTGTGGCGCGGTCCAGCAACTGCCGTTCAATGGTCCAGCGGCCGGCCATCAAAGGAGCGGACTCAGTGGCGCCGAGCAGGTAGGCGCGAAGGTCGAATTCCTTCTCGGAAACGTTCAAGTGCCCTCGATTGGAATCGAACCAACGACACCGGCTTTAGGAGAGCCGTGCTCTATCCACTGAGCTACGAGGGCGTATGTCCGCTGTCCCGGCAGGGCCGGTCCGTCCGGACACGGTTACAAGCATACAAGGTGGGAGGCCGTACTACGCTCTTGGCATGAGTTCAGCCCCGATGTCCGCTCCAGCCCTGGCCTACATTCCCGACACAGCTTCCACCAGGCAGTACATCGGGGCATGGTCAGTCCTAAGCGTGCTGCAGTATTTTGCCGCGGAAGCTGCGGTGATCGGCGGCTGGGCCGGACCGCAGCCCTACGACCGGCGGACGGGCTACATCAGCGATCTGGGGGCGGTCCACTGCGGCGTCTTCGACGGCCGGGACGTCTGTTCGCCGCTGAACTGGCTCATGAACGCCTCGTTTGTTGTTCAAGGCCTGGGAATGCTGCTCGGGGCGCTGCTCCTCAGTTCAGGGCTGCTCTGCATCGCGGCGAGGGCCGGTGCCCGTGTCCAGCCCGGACCCCGCAGGAAGCCCTGGCTGGCGGCGATCTGGGTTCGGATATTTGTCGGAACCGCCGGCGCGGGCACCGTCATCGTGGGTCTGGTTCCCGAGGATGTGGGTTCGGGCTGGCATTTTGCCGGTGCTGTTATGTACTTCATCGCAGGGGCCTTGGGACTGTTGGTTTTGGGGGTCCTCTGGCTGGACCAGTCGCCGCTGGGATGGTTCATCCTGGTGTGCGGAGTGGTGTCTGCTGCCGCTCTCGCTACTGGCGCACTCACGCGGATGGACGTTCCGGAGCCCGGGACGCTGGAACGCCTGATGGGCTATCCGGTCACGCTGGGAGTGGCAACTGCCGGCCTGGTGATAGCTCAGCGGGTGCACCGGCACCGGAAGGTCCGCAAAGCCACCCGGGCCCAGGCGGTTGCACCGCACTGAGGCATAAGACGAACTGATTTGCCGGCAATCTCAGTTGTTTTGACGGCGCGCGCGGCGCAAAAAGACCGCCGCCGCCCCGGCCAGGAGGCTGAGGACCAGCAGGACCCAACCGGCGACGGTGAGCGCGGACGCCAGGGCAACCTGCCCGGCGTCGGGCGCTTCAGAAGCCAGCACGGAATCAACTGCTACGTTTCCCCAGAGCCTGGCCACCACAAACAGCAGAGGGGCCGCCCACAGGGCCCAGCGCAGCCCCTTGCGTGCAACGTTGGTGCCGATCAGCAGCACCCAGGTAAAGCCGAAGATCAGCGGGAAAAGGGTTCCGGCCGTCTTGTGGATGTAGTTCAGCTGGCCGCGGGCGTCGTCGTCCATGGCACCGCGCAGCCGTTCGATGTAGCCGGCGTCGAAGCCGCCCAGCAGGGAATCTGGCATGGCCAGGCCGCCCGAGAGCTGCGTCAGCTGGTTCAGGGTCAGCAGGTGGACGTACCAGAACAGGAAGAGGCTGGCCACCACTCCCGCAACGACGATGAGGTTGCTGTTGCTTTGGGCCTTTTGCGGCGAGCGGGCTGTGGTGGGGTTGATCACCGGCGGAAGGTGGTGCTGCGGAACAGCAGCCTTGGTGCCGTGCTTTTTGATCCGCTGTGCAGGGGTTTTGGCCATGGCACCATTATCCCGCCCCATAAACTGAAGCCATGACCATTGGCCGGCACAGCGCTGTTGAACTTGACCCCTCTCTGGACGACTACCAGTTGGCATCCGCCCTGGTCCGGGAGGCCGGCCAACTGGCGCTCCTCATGCGCATGGCGGGCCTGCAGTCCCAACAGAAAACGTCCATCTCGGACGTGGTGACGGCGGCGGATCACGCCGCGGAGGCCTACGTGCTGGAGCAGCTGCAGCGCTGCCGGCCGGAGGATGGAATCCTGGGTGAGGAGGGTGCCTCTGTCCAGGGCCGCAGTGGCCGAACGTGGGTCATCGACCCCGTGGACGGCACCTACAACTTCCTGCACGGCTCCACCTACTGGTGCTCAGCCATCGCCCTGAAAGACTCCTCCGACGTGCTCCTGGGTGCCATCTTCCAGCCCGAGGAAGACAAACTCTGGCTGGGCGGCAGCGGGCGGCCGGCCACGCTGAATGGCGAGGCACTCACCGTCTTCCATGACAACAGCGGAGCACGCAATGGCACTGCTGTGGCGGAATTTGGTGCGGCCACCTACATCCACCCCAGCTGGCTTATGGACCCACTCTGCGCCATGCCATGGCATGCGGCCGCAACGTCCGCCGCGGCTTTACGAATGCTTGGCTCCGGATCCTGCGACCTTGGCAGGGTGGCGGACGGCCAGCTGGGCTGCTGGTTCCAGCACAGCTGCCCGGAGTGGGACTGGCTGCCAGGCAAGGCAATCGTCCGCGCCGCCGGCGGCGCCACGGACACCGTCCGGGTCAACGGGCTGGAATGGTTTATGGCCGGAGGCACGACGGCGGTGCGCGAGTTGCGTGCGGCCCTGCAGTCCGCCTCGGTGGGCTAAGCCGCGGCGCTGGAGTTTTTGTCCAGATACGGCGACTTTCACCCCCGGCAAGTCGCCACAAATGGACAAAAACTCTCTCGCGGGGAGGGGGTTGTGGGGGAGTGGTGCGGCAGTAATCCACAGGCTGCGAAGTGAGTGTCGGCCCCACCGCCTAGACTTGTAGCACCATGGATATGTTGTTTGACCCGTACTCTGACGGACCGTTCAAGGCCGCTTCCAAAGCTGCCACCTTCACCAAGTCGCGCCCGGAAGTCCTTGCGGCGGGGGCGGAAGTCAGCGGCGGCGGTGCCGACTCCCACCCCGCCCGCTGGAAGAAGCCGGCACCCCAGGAGCACGGAGACCAGCCTGAGGGCAGCCGCATGGCGCGCCACCGGCCGGACGCCGCCCAGCTGCTGCAGGGCCTGAACCCGCAGCAGGAGGAGGCCGTCAAACACTCCGGCAGTGCCCTGCTTATTGTCGCCGGTGCCGGGTCAGGCAAAACCAGGGTGCTCAGCAACCGGATCGCCTACCTCATCGCCACCGGGCGTGCCCATCACGGCGAAATCCTGGCCATCACCTTCACCAACAAGGCCGCCGCGGAAATGCGTGAGCGCATTGAAGCATTGGTGGGCGGCCGGGCGAAAATCATGTGGATCTCCACCTTCCACTCGTCCTGCGTACGGATCCTGCGCCAGGAAGCCGCCAACGTCGGCCTAAAATCCAACTTTTCGATCTACGATTCCGCCGACTCCCTGCGGCTCGTGACCCAGGTGTCCAAGAGCCTGGACCTGGACCCCAAGAAGTTCGCGCCCAAAGCCATCCAGCACAAGATCTCGGCGCTGAAGAACGAACTCATTGACGCTGACTCCTTCGCCTCAGCCGCCAATTTCAACGACCCCTTCGAAAGCGCCGTTGCGGACGTCTTCAAGGGCTACACCCAGCGGCTGCGGCAGGCCAACGCTATGGACTTTGATGACCTCATCGCCGAGACCGTCTACATGTTCCGGGCCTTTCCGGCGCTCGCCGACTCTTACCGCCGGCGTTTCCGCCACGTCCTGGTGGACGAGTACCAGGACACCAACCACGCGCAGTACGCGCTGGTTCGGGAAATTGTGGGCGAGGGGCCCGGAGCCTCCGAACTCACCGTGGTGGGCGACTCCGATCAGTCCATCTACGCCTTCCGCGGAGCCGACATCCGCAACATCGTCGAGTTTGAGAATGACTACCCCGAGGCGCGCACCATCAAGCTGGAGCAGAACTACCGCTCCACGCAGAACATCCTGACCGCAGCCAACTCGGTCATTTCCCGCAACCCCAACCGCCCCGAAAAAAGGCTGTGGACGGCTGAGGGCGAAGGCCACAAGATCGTCGGCTACGTGGGCGAAAACGAACACGACGAAGCCCAGTTCATCGCCAAGGAGATTGACCGGCTCCAGGATGAGGACAATCTTCGCCCCGGGGACGTGGCCATTTTCTACCGCACCAACGCCCAGTCCCGCTCCATCGAGGACGTCCTGGTCCGCGTGGGCCTGCCATACAAGGTGGTGGGCGGCACGCGCTTCTACGAGCGCAAGGAGATTAAGGACGCCCTCGCGTATCTGCGGGTCCTGGTCAACCCGGACGACGACGTCAACCTGCGCCGGGTGCTCAACGAACCGAAGCGAGGGATCGGTGACCGCGCCGAGGGCGCCGTGGCTGCCCTGGCGCAGCAGGAGCGGATGTCCTTTATGGCTGCGGCGCGGCGTGCCGAGGAAGCTCCCGGCATGGCCACGCGTTCGGTCAACGCAGTCCTGGGTTTTGTGAAACTCCTGGATGACCTCGCCGAAGTAGCTTCAGGGTCCGGCGCCGCCGCGGCACTGGAGGCCGTACTGGAACAGACCGGGTACCTGGCCGGGCTGCGTTCCAGTACGGATCCACAGGATGAGTCCCGCGTGGAAAACCTGGCAGAACTCGTCGCCGTCGTGCGCGAATACGAACAGGAAAACCCCGAAGGTTCACTGGGCGCTTTCCTGGAGCAGGTATCCCTGGTGGCGGATGCCGACCAAATCCCTGACGCCCCCGGCTCCAACCCCGAAGAGACCGCCGCTGCCGTCGCCGAAGCCAGGCGCCTCGGTGTGGTCACCCTGATGACGCTGCACACGGCCAAGGGGCTGGAATTCCCTGTGGTGTTCCTGACCGGAATGGAGCACGGGCTGTTCCCGCATCAGCGGTCCGCCACCGATCCCAAGGAACTGGCCGAGGAACGCCGGCTTGCCTACGTGGGCCTCACCCGGGCCCGGAAGCGGCTCTACGTGACCCGTTCGGAAGTCCGCAGCATGTGGGGGCAGAGCCAGTACAACCCCGCCAGCCAGTTCCTGGAGGAGATTCCCTCCGAGCTGGTGGAATGGAAACGCGAAGGTTCCAGCAGGCAGACCGGAGGCTGGGGGAGCGGGCCGTCCATCGGCTCCAGCCGCTACGGCGGGTCCTTCTGGGGTGCCGGCACGGCCCGCGGGGCTGCCGCGGATGCCAGCGCCGGCTTCAACTCCGATGTTCCGGCCGCCATCGCCAAGAGCCGTGTGCAGCCGCAGAAGGAAATTGTCGCCGTCACCGTGGGGGACAAAGTCAACCACACCAGCTTCGGCAACGGCACTGTCCTTGCTTTGGAGGGTGCCGGGGACAAGACCGTCGCCAAGGTGAAGTTCGACGTCGGCGAGAAGCGCCTTCTGCTGCGTTACGCTCCGCTGACCAAACTCGACGCCTAAGCCCGGGTGCCCGGGCCGGGCTGAAAGCGGGCCGGGGGTACGCGGGCCGGGGGTATGCGGGCCGGGGGTACGCGGCCCGGGGCCCGGGGCCCGCGGGTCCGGTCCCTTGCCGGTGCTTTCCTTGAGGACTACAGTTCAGGAATCCTTTCCAGGCAGCTGCGCGCATCATGCGCGGACAGCTTCGAAGGGAAAACCGAAGCAGGGCAGCGCGCAACGGACACATGGGGATGGACAATGAATATCCTTTTCGCCAGCCAGGCCGTTGACGGCCACTTCAATCCGATGACAGGCGTGGCCGTCCGCCTCAAGGAGCGGGGCCACAACGTTGCGTGGTACACCGGCCCCGTGTTCGCGGAGAAGCTCGGCCAGCTCGGCATTGCGCATTTCCCCTTCCGCCGCGCCATTGAGCACCGGGCGGACAACCTCAATGAGCTGTACCCGGAACGGGCCAAACTGAAGGGGCCCCGGGCGATCGGCTTCGACGGCGAAAAGATCTTCGCCAGCAACATCACCAATTTCTTCGAGGACATCAAGGAACTGCAGCAGGACTTCCCGTTTGACGTTGTGGTCGCGGACAGCTCCATGTTTATCCAGCGGCTTGCTTCACGTCTGCTGGGAAAGCCGGTGGTGAGCTTCGTGGCGGTTCCAAACATGGAAAGTGATCCGTTGGTGCCGCCGCTCTTTTTCGGGTTCAAACCGCCGCGGAACCCGGGAGAAAAGGTGCTGCAGACCGCAGCCGGGCTGCTCTCCGACAAGGTCATTCTCAGGCCTGCCAGTCTCAGCTACCGCCGCCAGCACGCCGCGTACGGGCAGGAAGTGCCCCGGCATGGCAGGTTGACTGATGAGCCGTACCGCTGCTCGGCGGCCATCATCCAGACTGGACCGGAGTCCCTGGATTTCCCCCGCCGGAACGTGAATGCCAAAGTCCATTACGTCGGAGCGCTGCCGCCCTACCGCGCCCCTGCCACTGACCGTTCCGAAGGCCGTGACAATGGCTGGGCGACTTACCCCAACACTTTCCTGGTTACCCAGGGAACCGTGGACAACCTGGACCACAACAAGCTCATCGTTCCGGCCCTGGAAGCCGTAAAGGACATGGACGCGCTGGTGATTGTTGCCACGGGGGGCCGCGGCACGGAGGCGCTCAAGGCACGGTACCCGCAACCCAACATCATCGTGCGGGACTACGTGGATTTTGCCCAGGTCTTCGAGTTCGCCGATGTCTTCATCAGCAACGGCGGGTTTGGTGGGGTACAGCTAAGCCTGTCAAAGGGCGTTCCACTGGTGGTCGCGGGCATTAACGAGGGCAAAAGCGACGTCAACGCCAGGGTGGAATACGCAGGGGTGGGCATTAGCCTCAGAACAGAGTCGCCAAAACCCGGCGACATTGCCAAGGCAGTCACCCAGGTCCTCACAGAACCAGGCTGGAAAAATAGGGCCCGGCACATGAGCGAACAGTTCAAGGCGCAGGATCCGGCCGAAGCCGCTGCCGACGTCGTGGAGGGCGTTGTGGGTCCCGCCGGGGGCTGAGCTTTGATCAATGCCGCATAATGGAGCCCATGCGACCGACTGTATGGGGGATTCTGGCCGCCCTCTTTTTGCTGACCGCCACGGCGTGCACCATCACCACGGAGGACCCCGGGTACGTTCCGCCCCCGCCGCTGCCCGCCCTGGAACAGCTGGAACAGGCACCCCTGGCAGACTCGGGCGATTTTTCCCAGGGACAGGACGTCATCTCCTTTATCACCGAGGACCGGAACGTTGTCTGCTCGCTGACATCGGCGCGCGGGGAGCACATCGACCTCCCGTATGAGCAGAACAGCTTCAGCGACAGCGCCAACAACAAGCTGGCCACCGTGCCAGTTGCCCACTGCGAGCTGGCCGTCTACGTGAAGCCTGCAGCAAAGGACGTGAAGGACGACTGCGCGGGCACCGGACTGGGCTACCTGGGCGGAACGGCGCTGCTGACGCCGGAGACCGCCAGTTATGGGGAATGCCGCTCCGGCGTCACACAAATGGAGGCTGCGTACGGACCGAAGGGGAGCCAGAGCGGACCATTGACTCAGCTTCCGGTGCTGGCAGAGGGGCAGAACATCGAACGGAACGGGCTCCGCTGTTCTGCCTACAACGGCGGCGTGGCATGCGGAAATGTGTCCGCGGGCGTGGCATTTTTTGTTTCCCGGGGAAGCTACGAACTTATTTCGAAGGCCCCGGAAACCGGGGTTGGGGCACCGGCAGGGCCCTCAAAATCCGCGTAATTCCGGGGTTTTTCTACGCTCCATAGAATAGTGTCGTTACTCACATAAGCGGTACTCTGGGACGGGCCCGTCCCCAGAAAGGACTAGAGTTCGAGAGGAGCATTGCGCCGCGTGGCTCGTTTCCAACCAGTCTCAGGCGCTTGCAATCCGCAGCCCGGTCATCGTCTTCGATGGTGTCCGACTGTACAGAAACTACTTCGACGTAGAAGGACACTAAACCGTGGACCTGTTTGAATACCAGGCGCGCGATATGTTCGAGGCGCACGGTGTACCCGTGCTTGCTGGCATCGTGGCGTACACCCCAGAAGAAGCAAAGGCAGCAGCCGAGAAGATCGGCGGCGTAACTGTCGTCAAGGCCCAGGTCAAGGCCGGTGGCCGCGGTAAGGCCGGCGGCGTCAAGGTTGCCAAGACCGCCGATGAGGCACTTGAGCACTCCACCAACATCCTGGGCATGGACATCAAGGGCCACACCGTCAACAAGGTGATGATTGCCCAGGGTGCCGACATCGCCGAGGAGTACTACTTCTCCGTCCTGCTGGACCGAGCCAACCGCAACTACCTGGCCATGTGCTCGGTTGAAGGCGGCATGGACATCGAGCAGCTCGCCGTCGAACGCCCGGAAGCGCTGGCCAAGATTGCCATCGATCCTGCCATTGGCATCGACCAGGCAAAGGCTGACGAAATCGTTGCGGCCGCAGGGTTCGCTGAGGAACTTCGCGGCAAGGTGGCCGCTGTGATCCTCAAGCTCTGGGACGTCTTCAAGAAGGAAGACGCCACCCTGGTTGAGGTCAACCCGCTGGTGAAGACCGGCGAAGGCGAGATCGTGGCACTGGACGGCAAGGTCTCGCTGGACGAGAACGCCGAATTCCGCCACGCCAAGCACGCCCTCCTTGAAGACAAGGAAGACACTGACCCCCTTGAGGCCAAGGCCAAGGCCCAGGACCTCAACTACGTCAAGCTGGACGGCGAAGTGGGCATCATCGGTAACGGTGCAGGCCTGGTCATGTCCACTCTGGACGTTGTTGCCTACGCCGGTGAGAACCACGGCAACGTCAAGCCCGCAAACTTCCTGGACATCGGCGGTGGAGCTTCCGCCGAGGTCATGGCTGCAGGCCTCGACGTGATCCTCGGCGACGAGCAGGTCAAGTCCGTGTTCGTGAACGTCTTCGGTGGCATCACCGCGTGTGACGCCGTCGCCAAGGGCATTGTTGGTGCGCTGGCTGAGCTGGGCCACTCCGCGAACAAGCCGCTGGTAGTCCGCCTCGACGGCAACAACGTCGAGGAAGGCCGCCGCATCCTGGCCGAGGCCAACCACCCGCTGGTTACCCTGGCCGCCACCATGGACGAGGGCGCCGACAAGGCCGCCGAGCTCGCCAACGCAGCTAAGTAAAGGGACGCACCATGTCTATCTATCTGAACAAGGACTCCAAGGTCATCGTCCAGGGCATCACCGGCGGCGAAGGCACCAAGCACACCGCCCTGATGCTGAAGGCCGGCACCAACATTGTTGGCGGCGTCAACGCCCGCAAGGCCGGCACCACCGTGCTGCATGGTGAGAACGAAATCACCGTTTTCGGCACCGTCAAGGAAGCCATGGCCGAGACCGGCGCTGACGTTTCCATCGTCTTCGTGCCGCCGGCGTTCACCAAGAACGCCGTTGTGGAAGCCATCGAGGCCGGCATCGGCCTGGTGGTTGTCATCACCGAAGGCGTTCCGGTCCAGGATTCCGCCGAGTTCTGGGCACTGGCCCAGTCCAAGGTTGACGCCGACGGCAACCAGGTCACCCGCATCATTGGCCCGAACTGCCCCGGCATCATCACCCCGGGTGAGGCCCTGGTGGGCATCACCCCGGCCAACATCACGGGCAAGGGCCCCATCGGCCTGGTTTCCAAGTCCGGAACCCTGACCTACCAGATGATGTACGAACTGCGTGACCTTGGCTTCTCCACCGCCATCGGCATCGGCGGCGACCCCATCATCGGCACCACGCACATCGACGCCCTGGCCGCGTTCGAGGCCGACCCCGAAACCAAGGCGATCGTCATGATCGGCGAAATCGGTGGCGACGCTGAAGAGCGTGCAGCCGACTTCATCAAGGCCAACGTCACCAAGCCGGTTGTTGGCTACGTGGCCGGCTTCACCGCACCCGAAGGCAAGACCATGGGCCACGCCGGCGCCATCGTTTCCGGTTCCGCCGGAACCGCCCAGGCCAAGAAGGAAGCCCTCGAGGCCGCTGGTGTGAAGGTCGGCAAGACGCCGTCCGAGACCGCCACGCTGCTGCGCGAAGTTTACGCAGCCCTCTAAGTTCCAAAAGTCGCACAGCACGAAAAGCGCGGGGTCACCTGCCGTCCGTCAGGACGGAGGTGGCCCCGCGCTTTTCCGTATGCCCGCGCTTTTCCGTATCCCCGCGCTTTTCTGTAAGCCCGCGCTTTCTGTAGAGCCTTTCGATAGAGTACGACGACGGCCGGTTCGGTTCGCCGGTAAGGTGAGCCACCGCCGTCGTACTCCATAGGTTCTGACTCTGTCGGTCCTAGACTTTCGCGCTGCTCAGGAGTTCGTCGAGCCGTTCGTAGCCTTCGGTCATGCCGCCCTCCATGCCGGACTGCGCCATGCCGTCGCGGGCCTCCATAGTGGGGTAGACGGAGTGGCCCCGGACCCGGCAGCGCCCTCCACCCAGATCCTCGAAAGTGAGGAATTCGATGCTGACCACGTCAGGGTAGCCGCCGAATTCGAAGGTCTGTATGGCGAATTCGTTCTCCCGGACGGTATGGAAGACGCCGCTGAATTCGTAGCCAACGCCGTCCGGCCCGGTGTGGAGATACCGGTAGCTGCCGCCGGTCCGGAAATCGTAGTGGTCAACGTCCATTTTGTAGCCGCGCGGACCCAGCCACTGAGCGATGAGCTCGGGCTCTTTGTGGGCGCGGAACACGTCATCCACCGGGTAATCGAACTCCCGCTCGAAGTCGATGAAGGGGAGGCCGTCCGGGATGTTGAGTTTCAGGGAATTGCTCATGATGAGTCCTTTGCCTGCTTGCCGCTCGCTGCGGCCTTTGATTGGAGCACGGCGTCGAGGCTGCGGAACTGCCCTTCACGAACCAACCTGTATTGGTCGATCCATGCTGTGAGCGCCTCCAACCGTGCGGGATTCAGGTGGACGGGCCGGCGCTGCGCATCCCGTGTACGGGTCACTAGCTGCGCCTGCTCGAGGACCTGGATGTGCTTTGAGACCGCCTGTTTGGTGATCGCAAAGGGTTCCGCCAGTTCATTCACAGTGGCCGGACCCCGGCTGAGCCGGGCGATGATGCTGCGGCGCACCGGATCGGCCAAGGCCATAAAGGCCGAGTCCAGGGATCCAGCGTCCGCGTTCATCGAGGTCAGGCCTTTCATGCTTATATCAACCGATTCATTTACCAATTAATACGTTGATCAACCTTTTGGTTGTTAACCACAATAGGACGCCTCCCGAAACCGGTCAAGAACCTTCCTGAAAATTCCCCTGGAGCCGATTCGCGGGCATGATGTCAGTATGTCAGTACAAACTTTGACAGGGCCGAGGTTCTAGGGCAGAGTGGTGATGTGGCCCGCTCACTGGGATGCCTGACACTCCGGCCAGGGCTGCAGGCGCTGCCGGGGCGCCCCGGAGGCACCGTTGACACCAGAAAGGTCCACCCTCACCGTGAACCACGAACTGCTCACCATCGGGCGAATCAGCGTTGATATCTACCCGAATGACATCGGCGTGGACCTGGAGGATGTCACGTCCTTCGGTAAGTACCTCGGTGGCTCCCCGTCCAATGTTGCGGTGGCGGCTGCCCGCCATGGCCGGCGGACCGGTGTGATCACCCGGACCGGCGACGACGCCTTCGGAAACTACCTTCGCCGGGAACTGCGGAAGTTCAACGTGGATAACACCTTCGTCTCCGCCGTGAAGGAGTGGCCCACGGCTGTGACGTTCTGCGCCATCAAGCCGCCGGAGGATTTTCCGCTGTACTTCTATGGGCGCCTTCCCACCGCGCCGGACCTCCAAATTGCCGCCGAAGAACTGGACCTGGACGCCATCAGGGACGCCGGAATCTTCTGGTCCACGGTGACCGGCCTGTGCCAGGAACCCAGCCGCACCGCCCATCTGAAGGCCCATGAGGCGCGGCCACGCACCGGGCTCAAGGATGGCCAGTTCACCATCCTGGACCTCGACTACCGACCCATGTTCTGGACCTCCCAAGAGGAAGCCCGGGCCGAAGTCGCCAAAATCCTGCCACACGTGACCGTCGCGATCGGTAACGACAGGGAATGCGCGGTGGCCGTGGGTGAGGGGACCCCCGATGAACAGGCTGACAGGCTGCTGGCGGCCGGCGTCGAAATCGCCGTGGTCAAGCTTGGAGCCGAGGGGGTGATGGCTAAAACCCGCAGCCAGCGTGTGGTGTCGGCTCCGGTTCCGGTGGAAACCGTCAACGGACTGGGGGCCGGAGACTCGTTCGGTGGGGCCTTCTGCCACGGGCTGCTGTCCGGCTGGCCACTGGGCCAGGTCCTGGACTACGCCAACGCGGCAGGTGCAATCGTCGCGTCCCGTTTGTCCTGCGCTGACGCCATGCCGACGCCGGCCGAGGTCACCTCGCTGCTGGCGGACCGTGGACGGCTCCCGCGGGGTCACGTTGCCACGGAAAGGGCAGTGCTGTGAGTCCGAACCCCGTTCCCTCCGTCGCCGAGATTAGTGACGATCCGCGCCGCTACCAGCACCTCAGCATCATCCGGCTGGAGGATCCCGAAGCTGTTGCCCGCGCAGCCCGCGACCGCCGTCGGCATCCGGGCCCCAAGTTCGGCAAACAGAACTTCATTGTTGCGGCCGATCATCCCGCCCGCGGAGCCCTGGGGGTTGGCGAGGATCCTGTGGCCATGGCTGACCGCCGCCAGCTCCTGGACCGCTTGAGGGTTGCTTTGGCCAACCCTGACGTGGACGGGGTGCTCGCCTCGCCCGACATCCTGGACGACCTGCTGTTGCTTGGCGCCCTTGAAGGCAAGCTGGTCTTCGGTTCGATGAACCGCGGCGGCCTGGCCGGTCTGGTCAACGAGTTTGATGACCGCTTCACCGGGCACACGGCCGAAGCGTTGGAAGCGCTCGGCGCCGACGGCGGCAAGATGCTCACCCGCATCTGCCTGGGCGATCCGGACACGGTATCCATGCTGGAGGCCACCGCCAAGGTCATCGATTCCCTCGCGGAGCGCAAGCTTATCGCGATGGTGGAACCGTTCCTCTCCGTGCGCGAAGAAGGCAAGGCCCGCAACGACCTTTCCCCTGACGCCGTGATCAAGTCGGTGGCCATCGCCCAGGGGCTCGGCTCCACCAGTGCCTACACCTGGCTTAAACTCCCGGTGGTGGCGGAGATGGAACGCGTGATGGCAGCCACCACGCTGCCAACCGTGCTCCTCGGTGGAGACCCGGAGGGAACCCAGGATGAGGTGTTTGCCAGCTGGCAGGCGGCACTGGCGCTGCCGAACGTGCAGGGGCTGACAGTAGGACGGACCCTGTTGTATCCGCAGGACGGCGATGTGGGCGGTGCCGTGGCTACCGCGGCCAGCCTGCTCCGGCACGCGAACCGGGTAGAGCAGCCAGAGCATCAGAACACTGCGGGCAGAGTCCCTGCACAAGTATCGGAGTAGCCCATGCAAACAGGAACCCGCAGGATGACGGTGGCGCAGGCCGTCGTCGAGTATCTCTCCAACCAGTACACCGTTGATTCAGTGGGCGGAGCCGAGTACCGTGAGCGCCTGATTCCGGGGATGTTCGGGATCTTTGGGCACGGCAATGTGGCCGGTGTGGGCCAGGCTTTGAAGCAGTACCAGCAGTTTGATCCTGCTGTGATGCCGTATTACCAGGGCCGGAATGAGCAGGCGCAGGTCCACCAAGCGGTGGGGTACGCCCGGCACACCCGCCGCCGGCAGACGTTCGCGGTCAGCAGCTCGATCGGGCCCGGCTCCTCGAACATGCTCACCGGCGCGGCTTTGGCCACCACCAACAGGCTTCCCGTGCTGCTGCTGCCGTCCGACACGTTCGCCACGCGCGTGGCAGATCCTGTGTTGCAGCAGCTTGAACGTCCGGAGGCCTACGACATCACTGTCAATGACGCGTTCCGGCCGCTGTCGAAATTCTTTGACCGGGTGTCCCGGCCGGAACAGCTGTTCTCAGCCTTCCATCACGGCCTGCGGGTCCTGACAGACCCGGCGGAAACCGGGGCGGTGACCATCTCGCTGCCCCAGGATGTCCAGGCCGAGGCCTTTGATGTGCCGGAGGATTTCCTGGCTGAGCGGGAGTGGCGGATCCGCCGCCCGGACGCCGACGACGACGACATCGCCCGTGCTGCAGCGGTGATCCGGGCGGCGAAGCGCCCGCTGATCATCGCCGGCGGCGGTGTCCTCTACGCCTACGCGAACGAGGAACTGGCGAAGCTTGCCGACCTGACCGGCATTCCGGTGGCCAACACCCAGGCCGGCGTCGGCGTCCTGCCCTGGGATCACCGGTTCTCCCTCGGCGCTGTTGGTTCCACGGGCACGACGGCGGCCAACGCCATCGCTGCCGAGGCGGACCTGATTATCGGAATCGGGACGCGGTATGAGGACTTCACCACCGCGTCCCGGACGGCGTTCCAGAACCCGGACGTTAGGTTCGTCAACATCAACGTCGCTCCGATTGATGCCTACAAGCACGGGACCTCCCTGCCCATCGTTGCCGATGCGCGCAAGGCACTGGTCAAGCTCAACCGGGCGCTGGGCGGCTACCGCGTGGGTGCGGACCTGGAGCAGGCCGTTGCCGCCGGAAAGCAGCGTTGGGATTCCACGGTCGACGAGGCGTCCGATACGCGGTTTACCCCTTTGCCGTCGCAGAACGAGATCATCGGCGCCACCCGCCGCGCCATGGACGATCCAGATGTGGTGGTCTGCGCTGCCGGTTCGCTGCCCGGGGACCTGCACAAGATGTGGCGGGTCCGGGATCCGTTCGGCTACCACGTCGAGTATGCCTACTCCTGCATGGGTTACGAAATCCCCGGCGGGCTGGGCGTCAAGCGCGCGGTGCTGGCTGAGGCCGCAGCCGGCGGAACCCAGCGCGACGTCGTGGTGATGGTCGGGGACGGCTCGTACCTGATGATGCACACCGAACTGGTCACCGCCGTCGCCGAACGGATCAAGCTGATCGTGGTCCTGATCCAGAACCACGGGTACGCCTCCATCGGCTCCCTGTCCGAGTCCCTTGGATCCCAACGGTTCGGCACCAAGTACCGGAAGCTTGACGCGGAACGGCACAGCTTCGACGACGGCGACAGGCTCCCCGTTGATCTGGCCCTCAACGCTCAAAGCCTGGGCGTGAAGGTCACCCGGATCGAGCCGGGCGAGAAGGTCATCGCCGAGCTCGAGCAGGCGATCCGCGATGCGAAGGCCGCGCCCGAGGGCGGAGGGCCAATCCTGATCCACGTTGAATCCGATCCGCTGCTGGACGCCCCGAGCTCCGAGTCCTGGTGGGACGTACCCGTTTCCCAGGCCGCCGAACTTGATTCCACCCGCCAGGCCTTCGAAACCTACACCCAACACAAGGCCCGTCAGCGCAAACTGCTGGGCTGAACCCCTCTGCAAACCCTGAACTGCACCGTTTAGCTGCCTCAAGGAAGAGTCCCATGACTGCCATCACTGATCAGAGCACCACCACCATCAACCACTTCATCAACGGCGCCGAGACCGCCGGCCAGGGCACCCGCACCCAGCCCGTGTTCAACCCGGCGACGGGTGCGGTGTCGGGGGAGCTGCGGCTGGCGAGCCGGGCGGATCTTGATGCCACGGTGGCCGCCGCCCGGGCCGCTGCTGATTCGTGGGGCGATATTTCGCTGGCCAAGCGCACCAATGTGCTGTTCAAGTTCCGTGAACTGGTTGCCTCCCATGTGGATGAGCTCGCGGCGCTGATCACGGCGGAACATGGGAAGGTCCTCTCCGACGCGAAGGGCGAGATCGGCAGGGGCCTGGAGGTGGTGGAGTTCGCCTGCGGCATCCCCACGCTGCTCAAGGGTGACTACTCGGACCAGGTCTCTACCGGCATCGATGTGTTCTCCTTCCGCGAGCCGCTCGGTGTGGTCGCCGGGATCACGCCGTTCAACTTCCCGGTGATGGTGCCGCTGTGGATGGCGCCGATGGCGATCGCCACCGGCAACGCGTTCATCCTCAAGCCCTCCGAACGCGATCCGTCCGCGTCCATGCTGCTGGCGAAGCTGTGGAAGGACGCAGGTCTGCCGGATGGGGTGTTCCAGGTCCTGCACGGCGGCAAGGAAACCGTCGACGGGCTCCTGACCCACCCGGACGTGGACGGGATCTCCTTCGTCGGGTCCACCCCGATCGCCCAGTACGTCCAGGAGACCGCCACCAAGCACGGCAAACGCGTCCAGGCCCTGGGTGGGGCGAAGAACCACGCCATCGTCATGCCCGACGCCGACCTGGACAACGCCGCCGACCACCTCGCCGCAGCGGCGTTCGGCTCGGCCGGGGAACGCTGCATGGCGATCTCGGTCGCCGTCGCTGTCGGGGACGCCGCCGACCTGATTGTGAAGAAGGTCGAAGAGCGTGCCCTGGGCGTGAAGGTGGACAACGGCACCGCGCCCGACGCCGAAATGGGCCCGGTCATCACGCCCGAGTCCCGGGACCGGATCGTGCGGATCGTCACCGAAGCCGAAGCCGCGGGCGCGGCGATGGTGGTGGACGGCCGGGACCTCGTCGTCGAAGGCCACGAGGAAGGCTTCTGGGTCGGACCCACCGTGATCGACCACGTCAAAACCGAAATGACCGCGTACACCGAGGAAATCTTCGGACCCGTGCTGGTTGTTGTCCGCGTTCAGGACCTGGAGGAGGGGATCAGGCTGATCAACGCCAACCCCTACGGCAACGGCACCGCGATCTTCACCTCCTCCGGCGCGCACGCCAGGAAGTTCCAGCGCTCAGTGGACGTCGGAATGATCGGCATCAACGTGCCGCTGCCCGTCCCCGTCGCGCACCACTCGTTCGGCGGCTGGAAAGCCTCGCTCTTTGGTGACAAGCACATCTACGGCCCCGAAGGCGTGTCCTTCTACACCCGCGGCAAAGTGGTCACCTCCCGCTGGCCCGAACCCACCCACGCCTCCGGCGCCTCCTACAACTTCCCCTCCAACTGACGCCCCAGCGCCCACCACTAAGAAAGACAACGCTGTTATGACTGAGAACAAGCTGATCATCGGCACTGCACCTGACTCGTGGGGCGTGTGGTTCGCTGACGATCCCCGGCAGACCCCGTGGGAACGCTTCCTGGACGAGGTGGCCGAATCCGGGTACAAGTGGATCGAGCTGGGCCCGTACGGCTATCTCCCCACCGACCCCACCCGCCTGGCAGAGGAACTGAAGCAGCGGGACCTGAAAGTCACCGCGGGCACGGTATTCACGGCCTTCCACCGTGGCCTGGACCAGTGGAAAACAGCGTGGGAGCCAGCCCGCAAGGTGGCAGAGCTGACAGCAGCCATGGGAGGCGAGCACATGGTGGTCATCCCGGCGATGTGGCGCGATGACGTCACCGGCGAGGCCGTGGAAAGCGGCAAGCTCACCGAGACGGCCTGGAACGATCTCTTCGAAGGCCACAACCGGCTGGGCAAGACCCTGTTGGAGGACTTCGGCCTGAAACAGCAGTTCCACTCCCATGCCGACTCCCATGTGGGCGCCCAGGAGGATATTGAGACCCTCCTGGCGTCAACCGACAGCAAGTACGTCAACCTGTGCCTGGACACCGGGCACGCGGAATATTGCGGCGCCTCCAGCCTGGAGCTGATCAAGAATTATCCGGACCGTATTGGTTACCTCCACCTGAAACAGATCAACCCGGAGATCCTCAGGAAGGTCAATGAGGAGAATATGACCTGGGCTGCGGCCAACCTGGCTGGTGTGATGACAGAGCCGCCGGGCGGGCTGCCAGACCTGCGCGCTGTGATTGAGGCAGTCGAAGCGCTGGAGAAGCCCATCTTCGGGATCGTGGAGCAGGACATGTACCCGGTGGACTTCGACGTGCCCATGCCCATCGCCAAGCGCACGCGCAATTATCTGCTCTCCTGCGGCTCGCGTACCGCCGTCAGCTAGCATCGCAAAGTCATAGTGAAACCAGAAGCTGTGCCCATTCCTGATCGTAAGGACAAAATCATGACCGATACCCTTCGCGTAGCTGTGATCGGCGCTGGCCGCATGGGCGCGGACCATATCCAGCGGCTCGACACCCGCATCAACGGCGCTGAAGTGGCCGCCGTCGTCGACGTTGACCTGGCACGCGCACAGTCCGCCATTGAGGGCATTCCCGGTGCAGTGGCTCTGACGGACGCCGATGAGGCGCTCAATAACGGCGACGTCAACGCTGTCCTGATCGCCACGCCGGGCTTCCTGCACGAGGAGATCCTGCTCAAGGCATTGGCTTTGGGACTGCCCATTCTGTGCGAGAAGCCGATGACTCCGGATGCTGCCTCGGCCTGGCGCGTGGTCCAGGCCGAGCAGGAACTGGGCCGCAAGTGCATCCAGGTGGGCTTTATGCGCCGCTTTGACGCCGAGTACGCAGCCTTGGGCAAGATCATTCGGGACCGGGACCTTGGCGAGCTGCTGATGCTCCACCACCAGCACCGGAATCCCGACACCCCGCCGGGTTTCACCAACGAGATGCTGATCAACGACTCGGTAGTGCATGAGTTTGACGCCATCCGCTTCTTCACCGGTGAGGAAATCACCAGCGTCCAGGTCCGGATGGGTAAGCCGACCCGGAACGCCCCAGCCGGCCAGCACGATCCGCAGCATGTCCTGATCGAGACTGAGTCCGGCGTGCTGGCGGACGTGGAAATTTTCGTCAACGCCCGGTTTGGGTACGAAGTTGCCGCGCAGGCCACATTCGAAGAGGGCATCGTCAACATCGGCGGCGACAGGGGACTCTACACCCGCACCGCCGGCCGCTGGGGCGGACAGGTCACGCCGGGCTTTGTGGAGCGTTTTGTGGAAGCATACGACGTCGAGATCCAGGCCTGGGTGGATGCAACCCGCCGCGGCGAACTCGGCGGTCCTTCCGCCTGGGACGGTTACGCCACAGCGGCCTGCTGCGAGGCAGGCGTGGAAGCCCAGAAGAACGGCGAGAAGGTGGCCGTCAGGCTGCACCCCAAACCGGCGCTCTATAAATAACCCACCCCCGGCCGGAGTTTTCGTCCAGATACGGCGGGTTGGAAGGGCTCAAAGTCGCCACAAATGGACAAAAACTCCGGGGTTAGGGGTGCGCGTTTGCGTGCAGCCGGGGGAGCGCATCGACCAGGGGCGCCAGTTCCGGGATGCCCATCGCTTCGGCCAGGGCCCTTTCCAGGGTGGCGTCGTGGACCGGCCGTGCTTGCTCCAGCAACGTGATGCCGCTGGGGGTGAGTTCGGTATAGATCCCGCGGCGGTCGTCGGCGCAGAGGATCCGGGTCAGCAGTCCCCGGTCCTCAAGCCGGTTAACCAGCCGGGTGGTGGCGCTGGGGCTGAGCGCCGTGGCGCGGGCCAGCTGTTGCATCCTCATATGCCAGCCGTCCTGCCGGCTGAGCGCGTCCAGCACGGTGTATTCCACCACTGACAGCTTTGACTCTGCCTGAAGCGACCTTTCCAGCTCGCCTTCAATCAGCCCGTGCAGTGCCGCGAGTGTGCGCCATCCCTGCGCCCGGACCTCTACGGCGTCGTCCTTGATACCCATCTCTTGTCCTCCTTCGCCCGCGATTAGTTGCTTGCGCGTGATATCTGCTTGTGCAACAATAAATACCGCGTCTGCAACTACTAGCTTACGCTCACCATCTCTTTTCCTTACACTTCTGGAGGAGCCACCATGCCCGCAGGCCTGATAGCCCTGGCCCTTGGCGGATTCGGCATCGGACTCACTGAGTTCGTCATCATGGGCCTGCTGCCCGAAGTGGCAGCCGATTTCCAGGTCACTGAAGCCTCGGCCGGCTGGCTGATCTCTGGCTACGCACTCGCCGTGGTGGTAGGCGCCCTATTGCTGACCGCTGCCGTGACCCGGTTGGAACGCAAACCTGTGCTTGCCGTGCTGCTGGTGCTCTTCATTGCCGGCAACCTGATCTCCGCCACGGCACCGGACTACTGGATGATGATGGCGGGACGGATCGTCGCCGCCCTTGCCCACGGCGCCTTCTTCGGCATCGGGGCGGTAGTGGCCGCTGACATGGTTGCCCCCACCAAAAAGGCCGGCGCGATCGCCATCATGTTCACAGGCCTCACCGCCGCCAACGTCCTGGGCGTGCCGTTGGGCACCATGCTTGGCCAGGCAGCAGGCTGGCGCTCCACCTTCTGGGCCATCACCGTCATTGGTGTCATAGCCCTGGCGGGCATCCTGGCCCTGGTGCCGAAGACCGGACACGGGGACACCTCTCCCGGAAGCCTGCGCAGTGAACTGGGTGCCTTCCGCTCCGGCCAGGTCTGGCTGTCCATTCTGGTCACCATTCTTGGGTTCGGCGGCATGTTTGGCGCCTTCACGTACATCGCCTTCACCCTGACCGAAGTGTCCGGATTTACCGCCTCCACCGTGCCATGGCTGCTTATCCTCTTCGGTGTGGGGCTTTTCATCGGCAACACCCTGGGCGGCAAGGCGGCCGACCGAAACGTGGACCGCACCCTGACAGTTGTCCTCGCCGTTCTCGTGGTGGTTCTCGTGTCCTTTGCCCTGACGGCCGGCAACCAGATCCTCACCGTGGCCTCAATCGTCCTGATGGGCGTCTTCGGATTCGCCGCCGTCCCCGGCCTGCAGATGCGGGTCATGAAATACGCCAGCAGTGCCCCCACCCTTGCCTCGGGTGCGAACATCGGCGCCTTCAACGTAGGGAACGCCCTCGGGGCCTGGCTCGGCGGGGTGACCATCACGGCCGGCCTCGGCTACACGTCGCCCATCTGGGCCGGGGCCGGCATTACGCTTGCAGGCCTGGCCGTTATGGCGGTGGCTGCCAGGGCGGCCAAGCTGGCCCCTGCCGCCGCCATGGCGGACGCGTCCCCGAAGGCCCCTGCCGCCGTCGAACCTGCTGCCGCATCCCGCTGATCCAGCTACACACTGAACAAGCCGCCTACTGAGCCAGCAGCCTACTGATTCAGCCGCCTACTGAGCCAGCAGCCTACTGATCAAGCCGCCTACTGAAGCAACTGCCTGCTGATGCAGCCGCCTGCTGATCCAGCCGCCTGCTGATCCAGCAGCCTGCTGATGCAACTGCCTGGCTGATGCAGGCTAGGCGCGGAAGGGCAGCCGCGGATCAATGACCTGGCCCGACCAGGTCTGCCGGATCCAGCCGTGGTGGGGGTCGTCGCTGATGAGCCAGTCGCGCACCCGGCCGGGCCCGGCCATAACGTTGAGGTAGTAGAGGTCATACCCGGGTGCCGCCATTGCCGGCCCGTGCCAACCATAGGGAACGAGCACAACGTCGCCGGTGCGTACCTCTGCGGCGACGTCAATGGGCCGCTCGTCCGAGGCGTAGACACGCTGGTAGCCGATGGGATCCTGTTTCCTGCGGGGCCCGCCCAGATTCGGTGCGACACGGGTTTCGAAGTAGTAGATCTCCTCGAGCCGGGTCTCGCCGTCCTTTTCCTCATCGTGTTTGTGGGGCGGGTAGGAGGACCAGTTCCCCGCCGGGGTGAGGACCTCGCAAACAATAAAACGGTCTGCCTCCAGCGCCGCCGGCGTGCCGAAGTTGTGCACTTGCCGGGAGCAGTTGCCGGCGCCACGCAGCTCAACGGGGGTTTCCGCGGCGGTGATCAGCCTGGTGGGGTACCGGACCTGTGCGGGGGCGGTGGCGATGGCCACCCGGCCGCCCTCTGGCGAGGTGATGGTGACCGCTCTGTCCGTTCCGGAATACAGCACGTCCGTGGGGCCGCTGAACACACTGGGGCGTCCGGCCAGCAAATACTTCTCACCGTCCACCGTGACCATAAAGGATCCGCTGAGCGGCACCACGATGCGCTCTTCTCCCGCCGCGGGAAGTTCGACGCCGGCGCCCGCCGCCAAGGTGGCCACCTTTAGTCCTGTGTGTGCCCACCCCTTGACCGCCAGGGGAGAGTCCGAAGTCCCCAGCGAGATGTCCCAGCTCCCGTCAGCAGCGGAGCCCAGCGGATATACCCAGTCAGCCATTTGTCTGTCCTTCGAAGGTTCGTGTGTGACGCCGCCCTGGCCGCATGGTCCGGGAGGCTGGCTGGTCAACGCTGGACCAGCGTCATTTCAAAGCTGTAGGAATCTGCGCGGTACACGTGATGGCCGGTCTCCACATTGCGGCCGGTGTCGTCTACAGCGGTGCGTTCCATGGTTACCAGGGCCGATCCCGGAGCTGTTTCCAGAAGCTTGGCCTGGTACTCGTTGGCAATCACGGCACCCATCCTTTGGGTGGCCAGCCGGAAGTTTACGCCGCCATTGCGCAGGATTCCGTAGAGGCCCTGGCTGGCCAGGAGTTCCTCGCTGATCTCCGTAATGTCGTCGCGGACCCAGTTTTCCATCAGCGCCAGTGGTTTGCCGCCCACCTTCCGCAGCCGGGTGAAATGAAAGACTGTTGCCCCCGCCGGGAGGTGCAGGGCTTCGCGGGTGGCGTCGTCGGCCTCGATGTGACTGAAGGACAGCACGTCCGTGGTGGGTTTACTGCCGCTGTTGCTGAGATCGTCAAAGAGGCTGGACAGCTCAAGGGGGCGTCGGACCTGGCTGGACACCACCTGCGTGCCTACTCCGCGCTTCCGTACCAGGAGGCCGGAGCGGACCAGTTCGTCCATGGCCTTGCGCATGGTGGGCCGGGACAGGTTCAGCCTGGCTGCAAGGTCGATCTCGTTGTCCAGCCGGCTCCCTGGCTCCAGAATGCCTGTGTTGATAGCAGCCTCGATGCCTTGGACCACCTGATGATAGAGCGGCACAGGAGACGAACGGTCGATGCTGAGATTGAGTTGATTCGCCATGCTTGCTCCCTTTGCGCCCCACGAGCGAGCGTGCAGGCACCCTCGTCTGTTTGGCAGTGTGTCCGCTGTATATGCGCTCATATGTTTTAGGTATGTCCGCTTGATAGGACATACTGCCTTATTTCGATGATAACAGTGACCGTCCCGCGGTCAAGGAACCCACGCCCCAACCTCTGTACGTCCTGACTAGGCTGGGTGCATGAACAGGCACATCATTCCCGGCCAGCCTGACCAGCGTGGAGCTGGCACTGGCGGAGCAGCGGAGTAGGTCCGCGTGAACCTCTCGGGCAACCTGGGTCCCAGCCCCCGGAGCATTGAAGTCGAAAGCCTGGACAGCTTTGACCGCCTGGTTAGCGCGGGGGCCGTGGAAATGCAGGGCTGGCATGCCCAGGCCCTTGACCTCCGTGGCAGGTCGGCAGCACTGGACAGGCTGGATGTGGAGGGCGCCATCTTCCTGGGATGCACGTTTGACCCTGGGGTCGAGGACAAACTGCGCCGGCGCGGTGCACTGATTTTCCCGCGGCTCCACGGCGTCCCCTTCGATCCCTACCGGGCCACACTCTACGCACCGCAGGAGCTGTATGCCGGCTTGGCGGGCGCACCCTATGAGGAGCTCCCCGATGCACTCGTCTACCAGTGGAGCATCCAGCCTGATCAACGCCACCGGCTGGATTCCACTTTGGCGTCGGCGCTGCACGACCATGCGATCGGCGATGCGCTGGAAGAGTTCACCCGCTCGGACGTGTGCGTCGGAAGGACCATGGTGGGCGTCATGGGGGGCCATGCTGCCCAGCGCGGAACCCCGGAATATGCGCAGGCGGCCGCATTGGGCAGGCTGCTGGCGCAGAGCGGCAAGGTGGTGGCCACAGGCGGAGGGCCGGGCGCGATGGAGGCAGCCAACCTGGGAGCGTACCTCAGCGGTGTCACAGAACCTGAGTTCAGGGAGGCTTTGGATTCCCTGGGTTCGGTTCCGGGTTTCCGCCCCTCGGTGTCAGCGTGGGCGCGGGCGGCGGCCGCCGTCGTCGAGCGTTTTCCGGACGGTGCGCCGTCGCTGGGAATCCCCACGTGGTTCTACGGACATGAGCCGCCCAACTACTTCGCCACGCACATTGCCAAGTACTTTGCCAACGCCATCCGGGAGGCCATCCTGCTGGAACTGTGCAACGGCGGCATCGTTTTCCTGCCCGGGGCGGCGGGCACAGTCCAGGAAATTTTCCAGGATGCCTGCGAGAACTACTACAGCCCGCGCGAGGCTGTTACCCCCATGGTGCTGGTGGGGCGGCAGCACTGGCAGCACGAGTACCCGGCGTGGCCCATGCTCCGCAGCCTGGCTGCCGGCCGGCCCATGGCAGAGAGCATCTTCCTGGTGGACAGCGTTGAAGAAGCGCTGGCCGTCCTTGGCGCCTAGTCCGGCCCGCCTGGTCCGGCCCGTTACAGGTCGGCCCATGACAGGTCCTCCCGTTACAGGTCCTTGCGGCACATGGCTTTGCCCAGTTCATGCAGGCCGTTCAGGTCCCCGTCGGACAGGCCCTCCGGCGTGCCGATCTCCGGAAACATCAGTTGCCGGGGATCGTCCACGTGTTCCAGGCCCATCACGTGGCCAAGTTCGTGCAGGATGACGGCTGTGGCGTAGAGCTGACCGTCAGGGTACAGAAGTTCGTCCGCAATTTGGGGCGCGTCCAGCTCGAGGCTGCCCGTAACGAAGCTCTTGGGCCCGTCGTCGTAACTGTAATGCGTGCTTCCGCCGGTTCCGATGACCTTGCCTTTGAGCTGGGGTGCCACCTCCGGGGTGGTCCAGGAAATCAGCAGGGGAGCCCACCGGTCCCCGTAGGAATCCGGCTGGTAGGGCGGCCTCTGGCTTGACGGCACCTCCGTGGTGGCGCCGTCGTAAACGAAGCGGATTCCGGTGGCCGCGGAAATCTTGTCGATGGCATCAGGAACGAGGTGCTGGGCGCCGGCTGGAACAAGCTGGTCGTTAACCACATAATGCAGTGGCCGGCAGGGCGAGTAGCCCACCGGAGTGCCGTCGTCGTTAACGGCCAGGAACTCATAGGAATCACTGGCGACAGGGGGCGGTTCCGGGGTTCCCAGCGGGGAGCCGCCTTCTTCCAGTCCTGGCGGCGGTGCGTCCGGGCGTCCTTCAGCCGGTGGCTGGACGCCGCCGGTGGCTCCGGGGGGCCGGGCGCCAGGGCCGATGCGGACATCGAGCAGGCCGGCGAAGCGGGGATCACTGTACAACAGGCCGGTCGCCAGGAAAGCCGTTGCGCTGAAAGCCACGACAAGCAGGAGGTTGCGGATGACCCGCGCGGTACTTCGCTTCCGGTAGTCCTGGTGCGAGTGGCGGGGAGGGCGGCCCTCCACTAACCCACGCTCGCCATTAGCCCACCACGGTGCCGAAGGCCAGGCCCAGCACGTAGGTCACAGCGGCCGCGCCCAGGCCTATGGCCAGCTGACGCAATCCGCGGGTCAGGGGTGAGGTGCCGGAAAGGAGGCCCACAATTCCGCCGGTCACCAGCAGCGCCATCCCCACCAGCACAGCGGCCACCACGAGGGCAGCCACTCCGGTCAGGCCGACGAGGAACGGCAGGATGGGAACGATGGCGCCGGACGCGAAGAAGCAAAAGCTGGAAAGTGCGGCTCCCCAGGCCGTGCCCACGGCTTCGTGCCGGTCGGTGGTGTCCGGCAGTTCAGGCTGGAGGGACAGGCTGGGATCACAATCGCAGGCGAGCAGCCCCATGCGCTCCGCGACCCGGTGCTCCGCTGCTTCATGGGACATTCCCCGGGCCAGGTACACCAGCAGCAGTTCGTTGTGTTCGATGTCCAGCTTGGGGGCCGCTGCCAGGGTGATCTGGGTGGGGCGCGTGGCTGCCAGGAGTTCGCGCTGGGACCGGACGGAGACGAACTCGCCGGCTCCCATGGACAGGGCGCCGGCCAGCAGGCCCGCCACGCCGCTCAACAGCACCACACTGCTCGCGACGCCGGATGCTGCCATGCCCATAACCAAGGAGAGGTTGCTGACCAGGCCGTCATTCGCGCCGAAGACGGCCGCGCGGAACGTGCCGGCCAGCCGGTTGCGGCCACGCGTTGCCAAGCCTCGCACCACTTCCTCGTGGATCTGCTCGTCCGCTGCCATGGCAGGAGTGGCAGAGGGGTCGTTGGCATAGGGGGAGCGGCCTTCGGCGCGCTGGGCGAGGGCCAGGACAAAGACTGAGCCAAAATGGCGCGCCAGGAATCCGAGGAGCTGGCTGCGCAGCGACGCCGGACGGGACTTGCCCACGTGCGGCCCCAACAGCCGCAGCCAGTGGGCTTCATGGCGTCCCTCGGCCTCCGCCAGGGCCAGGAGGATGTCCCGCTCTTCGCCCTGCCTGTTCTGCGCCAGGTCGCGGTACACGGCTGCTTCGGCCCGTTCATCTGCCAAGTACTGGCGCCACCGTCGGATGTCGGAGGGGGTGGGCTGGCGTGCAGGGATGGTTTCCGCGGGGACGCTGAATCCAGGTTTGTGGTTTTGGTTGCCACCTGCTGCGGGGCCCGGTGTGGGGACTTCTGGCTGATGCTCCGCGGCGGGGTTCTCTTGATTGGATTTGGCGTGCTGAAACACGAAGGCTCCTGGACTTGATGGGGCATGGATCGGCCCCATTGCTAAGCAAGCTTACCGCGGAAATTCGGCGATTTTTGGCTGGTATTCCTCACTCCAGCGTTTCGGGTTCCCTCAATTTCGGGCCGCGGGGCCGGCCCGTGCGCCTTGTCCGCGCTCTTGACCCGGGCTACCCCCGGTGCTGTGATGAAAGTGTGGCGCCCACCAGCGCGCAGCCGTAAGGGCACGTCAGGCGAACAAACGGAGGTTGAATCATGAACACCACCGGACAGCACCCGGACATGCCGCACCTCGATGCTGTGGAATCCGATCCGGCTTATGACTACGCCGAGGATGCGCCGGTTGTTGATGACGACTGGGACGCAGAGGACGAGTTTCTGGATACCGAAGAAGTGGTCATTCCGGCGCCTCCGGCCGTCGTTGACGCCGAAGAGCGGGTCGTCCCGCTGGATCCGGACGAGTACCGCGAGACGGGCGAGATTGACGACCTTGAATAAGGACTGACGACGGCGGCGCCCGGGTTCTCTGGGAGCGAAACCCGGGCGCCGCCGTCGTTCTCAAGAAGCGTAGTTCTCAAGAAACCGCCCGCCCGGCGGTCAGGGCGCCGTGACGGGGACCGGCACTTCCTCGTTTTCCTGGCCAGCCACCCGTCGTCGCCAGTTCCGCATTACCAGCGCATCCGTGGGCCTGGTGAACAGGGACACTGCAACGTAGACCACTGCCGAGGCGATCAGGCCGAAGTAGATGGGTTCGTTGGCGAAGACGCCGTCCAGCGGGGCCTTGGCGTTGATTTCCAGGACGATCATGGTTCCCAGGGTCACCACGGAACCGACTGCCATGGAGGCGGCCGCAGCCAGGCCGGTGCCGCGCTTCCACACCAGTCCGCCGAGGATGGCCACCAGCAGGCCGCCCACCAGGATGTCGTACGCGATGGTCAGGGCTGCCACCACGTCCTTGGTGATGATGGCGATAACGATGGCCACAATGCCAAGCGCCAGGACCCAGATGCGGTTGGCCTTGACGTCGTGCTCCGGGTTCTCCGTGTCTTCGGTATTGATGTCCTTGCCGAACCAGCTGGCAACAAACGGCAGGACGTCGGCCCGTGCCACCGTTGCGGCGGCGATGAGGGCGCCGGACGCGGTGGACATCATGGCTGCCACGGCTGCGGCAAGCACCAGTCCGCCGATCCCGATGGGCAGCAGGTTCTGCGCCACTTCGGCGTAGACCACATCCTTGCCTTCGGCGGCAACGTCAATGTCCGGCAGGGCCACCTTGGCGCCCAGGCCGATGAGGGCACCTGCCACACCGTAGAGGATGCAGTAGATGCCGGCGGTGGCGCCACCCCAGCGGGCCACCTTGGGGGTTTTGGCCGTGAAGACGCGCTGCCAGATGTCCTGGCCGATCAGCAGGCCCAGGGTGTACACCACGAAGTACGTGATGATGGTCTGGACACCGATGCCGTCCATCTGGAAGAAGCTTTCATCAACCCGGCTGCGGATGCCGTCCAGGCCGCCGGCCGCGTTGAGGGTGAACGGCAGCATCAGCAGGAAGATGCCTACGGTCTTGATAACAAACTGCACCTGGTCCGCCAACGTAATGGACCACATACCGCCGATGGTGGAGTACACCAGGACGATGGCGCCGCCGATGGCGATGGCAAGGGCGCGGTCCCAGCCAAACAGCACTACGAAGATGGTGGCGTAAGCTCCGGTGGAGGTAGCGCAGAGCATCAGGGTGTAGGCCAGCATGACGATGCCGGAGGTCTGGGTGGCCTTGCTGCCGTAGCGCAGAGTCAGCATCTGGGAGACCGTGTAGATCTTGAGCTTTTGAATGGTTCCGGCAAATAGCAGGCTCAGGAGCAGAACGCCGGCGCCGATGGCCACCACCAGCCACATGCCCGAGATGCCGAACTTGTAGCCGAGTCCCACACCGCCAACGGTTGAGGCGCCGCCGAGGACAACGGCGGCCATGGTGCCTGTGTAGAGGAATGGACCCAGGCGGCGGCCGGCCACCAGGAAATCACTGTTGTTTTTGGTGCGGGACTTGCCCCACCAGCCAAAGGCCAGCATGGCAATGAGGTACACCACCACAATGGCGATGTTGACGAAGTTAGCGTCCATTTTGAGGCTCCTTGGAGCTGAGGTGGCAGCATCTGCTGGAAACCGGAGATGCAGTTGGGGGGCCGGTTTTCCGCTGCGCTGGGGGGCTTGGGGGTTGAGGGAATTCCTCGTATCGCCTGACGCATATTGCCTCAGAGACAACATCTGTTGTCTGAGAGTATGCTGTGACGACGGTAACAGTCAAGACTGGGACCCACTTTTTCCGGCACCGCGGTCTGGCCGCGTCACATGGGTTCGTGGCCATTAGGATTGCTCCAGAGATGGGGCCGGGCTGCCGGCCATGAAAGGTCCGCACATGAAGGCACTGCCAGTTGAGCCAAGCAACGTTCCCGTTGCCATTGGTTCCCGAATCCGTGCCGCGCGGCAGTCCCAGCGGCTGACCATTGAGCAGGTTGCCGACGCCACCGGCCTGACCAAGGGGTTCCTGAGCCGGGTGGAACGGGATCTGACCTCGCCGTCGGTTGCCTCCCTGGTGACCCTGTGCCAGGTGTTGTCCATTTCTATTGGGGACCTTTTTGCCGCCCCCGAAACGCACCTCACCAAGCGGAATGACGGGCCGCGGATCTCCTTGGGCGGCCATGGGATTGTGGAACGGCTCCTGACGGCACGCTCGGAACGCCGGATCCAGATCATCCAGGCCGTGATTGAGCCGCATGGCCGCGGCGAGACGGAGCTGTATGCCGTGGACTGCGATGTTGATGTGCTGCACGTGATTAAGGGCAGCATCCGGCTGATCCTCACCAACGAGGAATATGAGCTCAACACTGGCGACACTGTCACATTCCCCGGACGTGAACCCCACACCTGGGTAAACCCCACCGACAAGCCCGTAGAGGTGCTCTGGGTCCTGGTTCCGGCGGCCAGCCGCTAGGTCCCGTTTTCCCTGCAGGCACTGCCTAATCTTTCTGGACGAATTACTCCAGGCGATGTAATAAACGTGGCCTGAGTGGACATTAACAGGGTTACAGGGCATCAACGCCCTGCCTTTCCATAGGACCCTGTTCATGATTGGGGAAAATAATGCACTCTGCACATTGTGGGAAAGCTGCCGCCGTGGCCGCCCTCGCGCTTGCTTTCACCGCTGCCACTGCCGCCTGCCCGCCCGCCACGTCAGGGCCGACGGCGGACCGGGGCTCCGGTTCGACGCTCTCCCTGACGTCACTTGCCCAGCGCCGTCGCGTTCTCCCCTTCGGGAGTGTCGTGTAAACAATTGATGCACATAGGACAACCCAGGTGTATGATGGCAGTCACAACCGCTGATCAATCCTCGAAGGAGAGGCCTCCCTTTGGAAGAGCTGCGCATCGAAGCCAACGGCAATCTTGGCCCCATCGATTCATCCCGTATTCCGCGCTACGCCGGCGCCGCGACGTATGCCCGCCTTCCCCGCCTTGACCAGGTGGCCAAAGCCGACGTCACAGTGGTGGGTGTTCCCTTCGACTCAGGCGTCTCCTACCGCCCGGGCGCACGCTTCGGCTCCAACCACATCCGGGAAGCCAGCCGCCTGCTGCGCCCCTACAACCCGGCCTGGGATGTTAGCCCCTTCGAAAACATCCAGGTGGCGGACGCCGGTGACATGGCGGTCAACCCCTTCAATATCAACGAGGCCATCGAAACTGTTCAGCAGAATGCCCTGGACCTGACCTCAGGCGGGAGCAAGCTGGTGACCCTGGGCGGTGATCACACCATCGCGCTGCCCCTGCTGCGCGCCGCGGCTGAACGTGCCGGCGGCCCCCTCGCCATGCTCCACTTTGACGCGCACCTGGACACCTGGGACACCTACTTCGGCGCAGAATACACCCACGGAACCCCGTTCCGCCGTGCTGTGGAGGAGGGCATCCTGGACACGGAAGCCATCAGCCACATCGGCACCCGCGGCCCGCTGTACGGCAAAAAGGACCTCGACGACGACCACCGGTTCGGGTTCGGCATCGTTACCTCCGCGGACGTCTACTACCAGGGCGTCCTGGAAACTGTGGCCAAGGTCCGGGACCGGATCGGCAGCCGCCCGCTCTACATTTCGGTGGACATCGATGTCCTGGACCCTGCACACGCCCCTGGCACCGGCACCCCCGAAGCCGGCGGCATCACCAGCCGCGAACTGCTGGAAATCATCCGCGGCTTCCGCGGCATGAACCTGGTGGGCGCGGACATCGTCGAGGTTGCCCCTGCGTACGACCACGCCGAGATCACCGGCGTCGCCGCCAGCCATGTGGCGTTCGAGCTGGTGACCCTGATGGCGGACAATGCCGTGGCGGGCGACCGTTTCGGTGCAGCCAACGGCTATGCCGCGCAGGCGCTTGGCCAGGAAGCCCGCCAGCCGGCCGGGTTCGCGGCAGCCGGCAAGGAGTAGTCCCATGATCGATGACGGCGCCGGAACGGCCGCGGCCGGGGCAGTGGATAAAACCGGAGCAGGGGACAAAGCCGGAGCAGGAGAAAATAAGGGAACCGATGAGCGCAACGGCGGGGACCTCGTCGTCGAGACCCTTGAAGCATTGGGCGCCAAAACGGTCTTTGGCATTCCCGGCCAACACGCGTTGGGCCTGTTTGATGCAATGGGCCGCGGCAATCTGCACTTCGTCTCCTCCCGGGTGGAAAACAACTCGGCTTTTGCCGCCGACGGCTATTCCCGCGCCACCGGCGAAGTGGGGGTGCTGTTCCTGTCCACCGGGCCGGGTGCGCTGACGTCACTGGCCGGACTGCAGGAGGCCTACGCAACGGGTGTGCCCATGGTTGTTGTGGCAAGCCAGATTCCCCTGGAGGGCCTGGGTGCCCGGCGCAAGGGCATGCTCCACCAGCTCGATGACCAAAAGGCCTCGGCGGCAAACGTCACCAAGAGCCAGCGCCTGATCCAGCACGCCTCCGGCATTCCGTCCGCCATCCAGGACGCCTGGACCGAAGCCATTTCGTCACCGCAGGGCCCGGTCTGGCTGGAAATCCCGCAGAACGTCCTGCTGGATCCCATCATGGTTCCGCCGGTGGAGGACGCCCTCGCCGAAGCGGCGGACAACCCGCCGCGCGTCGAGCTGGTCCGTGAAGCAGTGAAATGGCTCTCGACGGCGGAGCGCCCGGCCATCATTGCCGGCGGCGGCACCCGCCGAGGCCGGGCGGAGAAGTCCCTGCTGTCCATCGCAGAGAAGCTCAGGGCTCCCGTCATCTGTACTCCCGGCGGCAACGGCGCGTTTCCCTGGAACCACGAGCTGTCCCTGCAGTCCTGGATCGAGGACCGCTACATGACCGACGTCCTGGAGGATGGAGACGTCCTGGTTGTGATCGGTTCCTCCCTGGGTGAAGTGACGTCCAACTACTTCACCTTCGAGCCGCGTGGCCGGATCATCCAGATCGACGCCGAGCCGCGTGTGCTGGAGTCCAACCGTCCGGGCCTGGGAATCCGCGCAGACGCCGGTCAGGCGCTCGCAGCCCTGGATGAGGCCCTGGACACGGCCTTGGAGCGGGATCGGAAAGCATCGCCCACGTGGCACGGGGTTACCCCGGAGGATCTGGTCAGGGAGTCGCTGGCAAAGGTCAAGGCCCGGCTCGAGTCCCAGGACCTGGCCAAGGAACTGAAGTTCATGGCGGACATCCGCGAGGCTGTCCCCCCTGACATGCAGACCTTTTGGGACATGACCATTTCGTCCTATTGGGCCTGGAGCTGCTGGGATGCGCGCCAGGGCCAGTTCCATTCAGCCCAGGGCGCGGGCGGCCTGGGCTTTGGCTATCCGGCGGCCATCGGTGGCGCAGTGGGGCTGGAAACGGTGGGAAAACCGGGACGTGTGCTGGCTGTATCCGGTGACGGCTCGGCCATGTACTCCATCTCGGAACTCGCCACGGCCAAACAGCACAACATCCCGGTCACCTGGCTGATTGTGGACGACGGCGGCTACGGCATCCTGCGCGAATACATGGTGGGCGCCTTCGGCAAAGCCACGGCCACCGAGCTCGCACGCCCTGACTTCGTCAAGCTCGCCGAAGCCTTCGGTGTGCCGGCCACCCGGGTGGCCCCCGAAGAAGTCGGGGACGCGCTGAAAGCCGGATTCGCCGCGGACGGACCCAACGTCGTCGTCGTCGAAACCCTGCTCAAGATGTTCGCCCCCACCCACACGGAGGACTGACCTCCCGCCTCCCAACAGCGCGAACGAACACTTGAGGCCCCATTTCCGCGAGGATTTGGGGCCTCAAGTGTCCGTTCGCGCTTGTGTTTAAGGCACCCTTCACCAGATTAGTTTCCTAAAGCAACCTTTTAGCTATATAGTTGCCTTAGGCAAACAAGGAGGGAACGTCCAGTCATGGCAGTTGCGCCGAATACCGCGGCAGAGCTCGTCTACCAGATCTTTGATCTACAGGGGGCGGTACGCTGCGTGGCAGCAGCGAGCCTTCGCGGGCAGGAAACAGGGGTCGCGCTGCAGGGCGTTCTCAGGTTCGTGGGGGAGGGGGAGACCCGCGCCACACGGCTCGCTGAGCGGCTGGGCGTCAGTGCCCCGGTCCTCAGCCGCCATATCGCGGATCTGGAGGAGCAGGGGTACGTCATCCGCCGGCAGGATCCCGACGACGGCCGTGCCCAGCTGGTTGCGCTGACCTCCAAGGGCTCTGAGAAGCTGCGCCACATCGAGGAGCAGCGTACTTCGGCCCTGCAGGACTACCTCCGGGAATGGAGCCAGGAGGATGCCGAGGAAGCAGCAAAGACCCTGCGGAAACTCACCGATTCCCTCAAAACTTCAGCCCGGGCAAAGGCGGCCGGACGTTCGTCAGTTACCACGTCTTAGGAGTATCCACATGTCGAGCCAAACGGCTGCAGCACCACCCGTGGCGATGACCCACCGCCAGATCATGGAAGCCCTGACCGGGCTCCTCGCCGCCTTCTTCACGGCCATCCTCAGCAGCACCATTGTGGCGAATGCGCTGCCCACCATCATGTCCGAGCTCAAAGGCACCCAGACGGATTTTGCCTGGGTCATCACGGCTGCGCTGCTTGCCAACGCAGCCACCACGCCCATCTGGGGAAAACTGGCCGACCTCTACGACAAGAAGCTGCTGGTCCAGCTCAGCATTGTCGTCTTCGTGGCCGGCTCCGTCATGGCGGGACTGTCCCAAACCATCCCGTTGCTTTTGGCGGCACGGGTGATCCAGGGCGTGGCCATGGGCGGGCTCACCGCCATGGCCCAGGCCATTATCGGCACCATGATCCCGCCCAGGGACCGCGGAAAATACTCCGGCTACATGGGCGCCGTGATGGCAGTGGGCACCGCCGGCGGCCCGCTCCTGGGCGGGTTCATTGTGGACAGCCCGCTGGGCTGGCGCTGGACGTTCTTTGTCTGCGTCCCGCTCGCCATCGTGGCCCTGATCCTGTTGCAGATCACCCTGAAGATCCAGCACGTCCGGCGCCCCGCAAAGATCGACTGGCTGGGTTCCATCCTGCTCACCTCCGGCGTCAGCCTGCTCCTGATCTGGGTCTCCTTCGCCGGCAACCCCGCCTACTACGGCTGGATCTCCTGGCAGTCCGCCCTGATGGTGGGCGGCGGCGTGGTGCTCCTAGGCCTGCTGGTCCTGGTGGAGTCCAGGGTGGAACAGCCCATCATTCCGCTCAAGATTATCTCCGAGCGGACCACCGCCCTGGCCATCCTTGCCTCGGTGGCAGTAGGCGTGGCCATGTTCGGTTCCTCCACCTTCCTGGGCCAGTACTTCCAGGTGGCACGCGGCGCCAGCCCCACCGAAGCGGGGCTGCTGACATTGCCCATGATCGCCGGCAACCTGGTGGGCTCTGTCGCGTCCGGCCTCCTGATCAGCCGTACCGGCAGGTGGAAGGGCTACCTGGTGGCCGGCTCAATCCTGCTCATCGGCGGGCTCGGCCTTGCCGGCACCATGGACCACACCATCGAGCTGTGGCACGCAGGCGTTTTCACGGCGGTCCTGGGATTGGGACTTGGCATGCTGATGCAGAACCTTGTCCTGGCCGTGCAGAACACCGTCCGGGCCGCTGACATCGGTACGGCCAGCGCGTCGGTGGCGTTCTTTCGGTCCGTGGGCGGTGCCATTGGTGTTTCGGTTCTTGGTGCCGTTCTGGCCAGCCGGGTCAGCGAACTTGCCGGCCAGGGACTCAGCGCGGCGGGCATTGCCGTGGAGGGCGGCCCGGCAGGGACCAGCATGGACCTGACCCACATGCCCGAGCCGGTGCGCGAGATCATGCGGGCGGCCTATGGCGATGCCACCGCTGAAGTCTTCCTCGTCTCGGCAGCTGTGGGCCTCGTGGCGCTGATCTCTGTCCTGTTCATCAAGGAACGCCCGTTGCGGCGCACCGTTGACGTGCAGGAGGCGGAAGCCGCACGCAGGGCGGAGCCAGGATCGGGGTCAGGGACAGGACGTCAACCAGCGTCCCGGTCAGGAGCCGCTGAGGCAAAACTGGAAAGCCCGACGGCGGAACTCGCCTCAGTCCACAGCTGACCGGCGGTGCTGGCTGGGCGCCCGTCAGGTGGTGTGCTCCGGCACGTCCGCCGTCCCAGGTGGCGCGAACGGACACTTGAGGCCCTGGACGTCCAGGGCCTCAAGTGCCCGTTCGCGCAGGGATGCCTGCAGTGCATACTCCGATTGGATGATCTTTCCGCGCGGCTGTTTCGCCGGGGCAGGGGATTTCGTACAGTTGGAAGGCTAATTATTGTCAGCCCCGGCTGCTACTTCTTATTCGTACCAATTCGCGCTCTCTTCTTTAAGGATCCGTGGGCATGCTCCTCACCCTCATACGGCGCTATTCGAAACCGTATATGCCATACATCGTGGCCGTCATTGTCCTGCAACTGGCGTCCACGATTGCCGCGCTCTACCTTCCCAGCCTCAATGCCCAAATTATCGATGAGGGTGTTTCCCGCGGTGACACCGATTTCATCTGGCGTACCGGCGTTCTGATGCTCCTGGTCGCCTTTGTCCAGGTTGGTACCGCCATCGCAGGTGTTTACTACGGATCCAAGGCAGCCATGGCGGTGGGCCGGGACCTGCGCCGCGGTGTGTTCCGCAAGGTCACCAGCTTCTCGGCCAAGGACGTAAACGCTTTTGGCGCGCCCACCCTGATCACCCGCGGCACCAACGACGTCCAGCAGGTCCAGATGCTCGTGCTGATGGGCCTGAACTTCATGGTGGCCACGCCCATCATGTGCATCGGCGGCATCATCATGGCGCTCCGTGAGGACCTCAACCTCTCCTGGCTGGTGTGGGTCTCTGTACCCGTGCTGATTGTGGTGGTGGGCTACCTGGTGGTCCGCCTGATGCCGCTTTTCCGTTCCATGCAGAAAAAGATCGACGGCATCAACGCCGTCCTGCGCGAGCAGATCATCGGCATCAGGGTGGTCCGCGCCTTTGTCCGCGAACCCTATGAAACCGAGCGCTTCGGGGAAGCAAACAGGGAACTGACAGACGTTTCATTGAAGATCGGCGCTCTCTTTGTCCTGATGTTCCCGGCCATCGGCATGATCCTCCATCTCTCAACGGCAGCCGTCCTGTGGTTCGGCGGCCAGCGCGTTGACTCCGGCGACATGCAAGTGGGTGCCCTGACCGCCTTCCTCCAATACCTCCTGCAGATCCTCATCGCAGTCATGATGGGCACATTCATGGCCATGATGATTCCGCGGGCCTCGGTCTGCGCGGACCGCATTGGTGAAGTGCTCGACGTCGAACCCTCGATCCACGATCCTGAGCAGCCGGAGAGTCCGGCCACCCTCGCCGGTGTCGTCGAATACCGGAACGTCACGTTTGCGTACCCCGGTGCCGAGTCACCGGTCCTGAGCAACATCAGTTTCACCGCCAGGCCGGGGGAGACGCTGGCCATCATCGGTTCCACGGGCGCCGGCAAAACCTCCTTGCTGTCGCTTCTGCCACGCCTCTATGACGTGGCCGAGGGTGAGGTCCTCCTTGACGGCGTGTCCGTCAGCAAGCTGGACCGGTGCGAAATTACCAAACGGGTGGCGCTGGTTCCCCAGCGGCCGTATCTGTTCTCCGGGACCATCGAGCACAACCTGCGCTTCGGGAAAACCGAGGCAACGGACCAGGAGCTCTGGGAGGCACTGGAGGTATCGCAGGGCGAGGACTTTGTCCGGGAAAAGAAGAACGGCCTGAACGCGCGCATCGCCCAGGGAGGAACCAACGTCTCAGGCGGCCAGCGGCAGCGGCTTTGCATCGCCCGTGCCCTGGTGACCAAGCCCAAGGTGTACCTCTTTGACGATTCCTTCTCTGCCTTGGATGTTGCCACCGATGCACGGCTCCGCGCTGCACTGAAAGGCACCACTGCTGATGCAACGGTGATTATCGTTGCCCAACGGATCTCCACCATCACCGAGGCCGATCAGATCCTGGTGCTGGACAACGGCCGGATCGTGGACCGCGGCACCCATGAAGAACTGCTGGAAACGTCACCCACCTACCAGGAAATTGTGGAATCCCAGCTGAGCGTGGAGGAAATGGCATGAGCGGCCGCAAGAAGGATTCAACAAAGGCCGGGGACATGGCAGCAACACCACCGGCTGTACCAGATTCCATCGACGTTCTCGAGGACGACGAGTTCTTCGAGGAGGAATACAAGCCCTCCGAGGCCGACGGCGATATGTTCGGCGGCATGCCGGCGAAAAAGGCGGAACACTTCTGGCCTTCGGCCAAGCGGCTGATGGGCCTGCTCAAGCCGGAGTCGCTGGGCATCTATGCTGTCGTGGCCCTGGTACTGGTGGCGGTGGTCCTGAACGTCATTGCGCCCAAGATCCTGGGCCAGGCCATGGACGTGATTTTCGGCGGCGTGGTGGGAAAACAGCTTCCCGCCGGTGCCAGCAAGGAAGAGTTCGTCGAGGGGCTGCGCCAGCAGGGACAGGACAACTTTGCGGACATGATCTCGAAGATGGAAGTGGTTCCCGGAAGCGGCATCGACTTCCAGAAACTATCCGTCCTGATTGCCATTGTGCTGCTGATGTACTTCGTTGCCAACATTTTCCTCTGGCTCCAGGGCTACGTCCTGAACCGCATTGTCATGAAGGTCATCCGCCGGCTCCGCGACGATACTGAAAAGAAGCTGAACCGCCTGCCGCTGAACTACTTTGACACCCGCCAGCGGGGCGATGTCCTCTCACGGGTGACCAACGACGTCGACAACATCCAGCAGGCACTCCAGCAGGCCTTTGCCCAGCTGATCAACTCGCTGCTGACCGTCATCGGCATTGTCATCATGATGTTCATCGTGTCCTGGCAACTGGCAGTCATTGCGCTGATCGCACTTCCGCTCTCCGGTGTTGCCGCCGGAATCATCGGGTCCCGCAGCCAGAAGCTCTTCGCCGCGCAGTGGAAGAACACCGGGGCACTCAACGGCCAAATCGAGGAATCCTTCTCAGGCCATGACCTGGTGCGGGTTTTCGGCCGCGACGCAGACATGCTGGAACGCTTCGAGGAGCGCAACGAGGCACTGTACAAGGCCAGTTTCGGGGCACAGTTCGTCTCCGGCATCATTTTCCCGGTGATGCAGTTTGTCTCCTACCTCAGCTACGTGGGCATAGCCGTTGTGGGCGGCCTCCGGGTCGCCTCAGGTTCCATGTCCCTGGGGGATGCCACCGCGTTCATCCAGTACTCACGGGAATTCACGCAGCCGCTGGGCCAGATGGCCGGCATGGCCAACATGCTCCAGTCAGGCGTGGCGTCCTCGGAACGAGTATTCGAATTCCTGGACGCCGATGAGCAGGATCCGGAGACTGCCACCGACCACTTGCCCGCCAAGACGGACGGCCACGTGGAGTTCAGGGATGTCACATTCAGCTACACCGAGGACAAGAAGCTGATCGAGAACCTGTCCTTCACCGCGCAGCCGGGGCACACCGTCGCCATTGTCGGCCCCACCGGAGCAGGTAAAACCACTTTGGTGAACCTGGTGATGCGCTTCTACGAGATCAATGCAGGCTCCATTACCCTGGACGGCGTGGACATCACCAGGCTGACCCGTGCCGAACTCCGGTCCAAGGTTGGAATGGTGCTCCAGGACGCCTGGCTGTTCGGCGGCTCCATCTACGACAACATCCGCTACGGCAACCTGGACGCCACGGAAGAGCAGGTGATGGCTGCGGCAAAGGCCACCTTCGTGGACCGTTTTGTGCGCGCCCTGCCGGAAGGCTACAACACCGTGATTGATGAGGAAGGCAATAACGTCAGCGCCGGTGAGAAGCAGCTGATCACCATCGCCCGCGCGTTTGTGGCCAACCCGTCGCTGCTCATCCTGGATGAGGCCACCAGCTCGGTGGACACCCGCACGGAACTGCTGGTGCAAAAAGCCATGGCAGCCCTCAGGACCGACCGCACCAGCTTTGTCATCGCGCACCGTCTTTCCACCATCCGCGATGCCGACACCATCCTGGTGATGGAGAACGGCCAGATCGTCGAACAGGGTAACCACAGGGTCCTTTTAGCGGCTGAGGGGGCGTACTACCGGCTCTACATGTCCCAGTTCGCCGGGTCCGACGCTGAAGAAACACCTGTGGACGACTCGACGGCGGTGCACAGCTGAGCGGGCAGGGCGCCGGGGTCGAGGCATCTGCCCAACCGGCATCTTCCCAGCAGGCACCCGCCTCAGAGGCAACTGCCGCGGGGCGGGGACCCGCCTCAGAGGCGCCTGCCCCAGAGCAGGCACCACGGCGCATTGAGGTCTTGGTACCGATGCGATGGGGCGACATGGATGCCTATGGGCATATCAACAACGTCCAGATCGTCCGGATGCTCGAGGAGGCGAGAATCGCCGCCTTCGGGCCACCCCGAGGTGCGGGATTGCCGGGGATCGAACCACACGTTTCCCTCTTCAATGATGTTCCGGAAGGCACCATGGCGTTGGTGGTGGACCACAAGATCCGGTACGTCAGGACCTTGGAATACCGGAATATTCCTGCAGTGGTCCAGGTATGGATTGGCGCGGTGAAGGGAGCCAGCTTCGACATCCACTATGTGGTGCAGGATCCGGTCAGCAGGGAAGAGTGCGTCAGAGCCAGCAGTCATTTGGCGTTTGTGGATGAAGCAACAGGCCGGGTGCTGCGTCTGACCCCGGAGCAAAAGGAGCGCCTCCGGCCCTTTGTTATCTAGCCCAAAGATGCTTCCTGCCACCGTTGCGGTGGCAGGGTGGTACGACTGAAACTTAATACCCGGACTAAGGAGTTTGATCATGGCCAAGATGAAAAAGAAGACCTGGAAAGAAATGTCGCCCGCCGCACGGACGGGGACAATTGTTGTGGGAATTGCGCAGGTGGCGCTGATGCTTGCCGCCCAGCGGGACATCTCGCGGCGCCCGGCGGAACTGATTAACGGGCCGAAGGCAGCATGGCGGATGGGGGCCCTGATCAACTTCGTCGGACCCATGGGCTACTTCGTGTTCGGCCGCAAGCGGCCTGGGGCGGCTAAATAGAGGGCGGCCGGACCCTGCTCAGCTAGTCCCCAGCCGGGGAGCTGGTCCCATGCAGCGGACACCCAGCTTAAGGCTGTAAATTTGACGGCATGATCCCTGCCCCAAAAACTGCCATCACCCGTGCCCTCGGTATCTCGCAGGAGATAGAGGACGCGGCTTGGTTTGTGCTCGGGCCGGGCCTGCAAGGCAAGCCGTCCGCCTTGGACGGGCGTACTCTCACGTGGACAGCTGAGGCCGCGGCTGAGCTGCTGGAGCGTCTGGAACGCGGTGTTCCGGACGCCAAGGCACCCATGATGACCAACCTGCGCGAGAACCTTCAGGACGCATCCCGCGGCGCCAAGCAGCTGGCGGTGGAGCTGCTCTTCCTGCAGTCGTTGCCACTGGCGCATGAGGTCAAGTCCCTTAAGGTCAAGCGGGCCCGCGTGGCCGAGGCAGCCTCCTGGCTGGAACCTCCGCTGGAGCTGCCCGAAGAGCTCTACAAGGGCATGACAGACCATGGCGTGATCAGGGACCGCACCGCAGAATTCAACTGGACCATTTGGGACCATCTGAAGTGGCTGTGCCGGTTTGTCCAGCACGTGGACCAGCAGGTCCCGGAGGCCATCACCGCAGCGCTCAGGGATCCGCTGAAGTTCCATGCGTTGGCCTCGTCAACGCCGGGTGACCAGCCGGCCATCCGGCGCAGCATCGAGTACCTGGCGTGGCCCAGCTACTTTGAGCCCGTGGTGGCCGACGTGGAGCGCCAGGAGATCCGCGACGCCTTTGCCTCGCTGGTGGGCGGGGCCAAGGGTGACAGCGACGAGGACATCACCGCAGACATACACCGGATCCGGCTCCACCTTGATGAACAGGCCGGGCAGCGCATCGACTGGTACGCGCGCCAGCTGGTGAGCCAGTGGCGCAAGGTGGGCGACCCCGGCAGGCGGGCATGGCTGCTGCGCACGCACAGCGACAATACCGAACTGCTTAGCGCCTGGCAGGGCGAAGAAAAGGTGACGCTCGACGTCGAACACCTCCGGCTGCTCGATCCCGGCGTGACCGCCGGGCTGGTGCAGCACGCCGTCGATGAGGACTACAAGCATCTGGGCTATGTTGAGCGCGAGGACACCAAGACCGCCGTCTTTGCCTTCCTCACGGTGATGAAGCCCGGCGATCTGGTGCTGTACCAGCACTCCGGCTCAGTCCGGCTTGGTGTGGTCCTGGGTGAGCCCGAACATAACGAGGACAACCGCCGGATGCGCCGCAAGGTTCGCTGGTTCGACGAAGGCCATACCACTACCTCCCTGCCGCGGCACGTCCAGCGCCAGCTTGCCACTCCAGGGATCATCGTGGACGTCACCAAGGTGGCGCAGGCGCTCCAGGCGCTCCTCCCGGCCGAGGCCGAACCGGAAGACGACGACGCCGGCGACGCGTCCGCCGTCGTCGAGCCTGCCCAGGAAGGCTTCCGGCCGCTTACTGCCGAATTCGCGGAATCGCTGCACATGGACCTGGAGCCGTTGCAGGAGATCGCGGAACTGCTGGAAGAAAACCGACAGCTGGTTCTCTACGGTCCGCCTGGAACCGGCAAAACCTACCTGGCCAAACACCTCGCCGCCGAACTGGCCGATGACAGCACGGACGAACGCGTCAAACTGGTGCAGTTCCACCCGTCGTATGCCTACGAGGACTTCTTTGAGGGCTACCGGCCGGACAAAACAGACGAAGGCCAGGTGTCCTTCAAACTTGTGGCCGGGCCGCTGCGACGGTTGGCCGAGGAAGCTGCGAAGCCGGGCAACGAAAAGAAGCCCTACTTCCTGATCATCGATGAGATGAACCGGGCCAACCTGGCCAAGGTGTTCGGCGAGCTCTACTTCCTGCTCGAATACCGCGACGACAGGATCTACCTGCAGTACAGCCCGAACGAGCCGTTTACGCTGCCGGACAACCTGTACATCATCGGCACCATGAACACGGCTGACCGCTCCATCGCGATGATGGATGCGGCCATCCGCCGCCGGTTTGCCTTCATTGAGCTGCATCCGCAGACGGAGCCCGTGAAGGGTTCGCTGCTGCGCTTCCTGCAGGCCAGGCAGCTGGACACCACTCCGGCGCTGCTCCTGGATGCGCTGAACACGGCCATCGATGAGTGGGACCGGGACCTGATGATCGGTCCGTCCTACTTCATGAAGCCTGCAGCCCAGACGCCCGCAGGCCTTCGCCGCATCTGGAAGTACGAGCTGATGCCCCTGCTGGAGGAGCACTACCACGGCCAGTTGACCCGGGCGCAGCTTGAGGAGCGCTTCGGACTGGACCAGCTGCTGGGACGCCTTGCTGCCGGGTAGGGCTGTGAGGACCGGCGCCGTGCAGACAGTCCGGCACCTGACCTTGGATGAGCTGTCTGCAGGGATCGTGGACCGGCTGGACCCGGCCAGTGCGGCCTTCCTGAACTCCAGCGGCCTGGCCAAGGCGTCGCCGATGGGGATGGGACTGTACCGGATTGAGCCTGTGGGCAAGGTGGGCTCCGTTCGGACCAGCACGGTGCAGCTGGACGTGCGGCCCAAGGACAGGCTGGGGCTCAGCCGGCTGCTGTTCCTTCTCAGCTACGCCGGCAATCAGGGATTCCGTTCCGATTCCGTGGCCGCCGTCGAAGAGCGTGAGCTGTGGAGCGCGCTGGCCGAATCCCTGGCCCAGCTCGCCGAACGTGCGCTGGGCCGTGGCGTCCTGCAGGGCTATCTGACAGTGGATGAGTCCCTCCGGACGGTCAAGGGCAGGATCCGCATCTCCGACCAGATCTCCCGCCGCCCCGGAATGCTGGTTCCGCTGGAAGTGTCCTACGACGAGTTCACTGAGGACATCGCCGAAAACCGCATCCTGCGTGCCGCGCTGGACAGGATGGGCCAGGTCCCGCGCGTCCGCCCGGAAGTCCTGAGCCGCCTCCGCCAGCTGAAGGGAAAGCTCGACGCCGTCACCCGGCTGGCGTCGGGCGCGCCGCTGCCGCCGTGGAAACCCAGCAGGATGAACGTCCGCTACCAGCCGGTCCTGCGCCTGGCCGAGCTGATCCTGCGCAATGCCTCTGCCGAGGCCGGTGACGGCAAGCAGCAGACCGCATCATTCGTGGTGGACATGGCGCAGGTCTTTGAGGACTTTGTGGGGACCGCCCTCCGGGAAGCAATGGCCGCATACCCGGGGGAGCTGCGGCTGCGGTACAACGCCCTCCTGAGCGAGGCGGTCAGGGACTCGGACCGGCTGTCCGTGCAGCCTGATGCGGTGCATCTGCTGGGCGGCCGGCCGGTTGTGGTCTACAACTCCAAGTACAAGGCCGCCTCGGACCTAGGGGCATCCCTCACAGTTGACCACTACCAAATGCTGGCTCACTGCACCGCGCTCAGGGTACCCACCGCCTGGCTGGTTTATGCCGGACCGGGTGAGGTGAAGCTCCGGCGGATCCTCAACACTGACATCGACATTGTGGAGTTTCCCCTGGATCTGTCCCGGCCGCCGTCGGACATCCTTGCCGCCATTAAGGACCTCGCAGAGCAGTCCTGGGGCGAAGTGGTGCGCCAGGCCAGGGTCGGCTAGGAAACGGCTGCCAGCCCCTCCTGCCTCAATCGCCTAGACGGGCACCCGGAACGTAAAGGTGGTGCCCTCGCCCAGGTTGCTCTCGACGTCGATGGTGCCGCCGTGGGCTTCCACAATCGCCTTGCTGATCGGCAGGCCAAGGCCTACCCCGGGGATGGTTGTCCGGCGCACGTTGCTGGTGCGGAAGAATTTGGTAAAGACGTTCGCCTGGTCCTCGGAACTCATACCCATGCCCGTATCGGTGACCCGGCACGCCAGCAGGCTCTCGTGCTGTTCCAGCGCGACCAGCACGCTGCCCCCATCCGGCGAGTACTTGATGGCATTGGAGACCAGGTTATCGAGGACCTGGGAGATGCGGGCGGCGTCGACGTGCGCATCCAGCCGCTCCGGGGTTGCGGCCTGAAGGGCCACCCGCGAGGCAGCTGCTTTGGGCAGGGCGGCGGACACACTGGCACGGACCAGTTCCGCGACGTCCACCGCCTGGGGCGTCACAATCAGCTGGCCATGCCGGACGGCCAAAAGATCGGACACCAAAGTGAGCAGCCGCTCCGAGTTGCGCCGGATGATCTGTAGCGGATTCTTTTGGTGCTCTTCCGGATCGTCGTCCTGCAGGATTTCGACATAGCCCAGGATTGAGGTCAGGGGTGTCCTGAACTCGTGCGAGACGTTGGAGACAAAATCGTCCTTGGCCGCGAGGGCGTTCACGAGGTCCGTGACGTCACTGAACACAATCACCGAACCGGCAAACTGGCCATCCTGGTCTTTCATCGCCCTGGCAGTGGTGGTGATGGCGCGCTGTTCCTTGCCTGAACCGAGCCAGACAAGGTAGTCCGTGAAGGTCTCGCCGGCGATGGCGCGCCGGACGGGGCGTTCCGCCACCGGGACCGGGGTGGTGCGGTCGGGCTCAAAGACCAACAGCTGCGATTCGTTGGGATCGGCAATGTCCTTGGGTGTGGCCAGTTTGTGGTTGGCGCGCTGCTTGCGGTTCATGAGGATGTCGTTGCCGTCCGCATCCACGGCAAGGACGCCGAGATGGACGGTGTCCAGGATGGTATTCAACAGGGACTCGTGCCGCTTGCTGGTCCGCAGGCTGTCTTGGAGCTGTGCGTCCTTTTCCTCCAGGTCCTGTTGCTGGCGGGTCATGCTCAGGGTCAGGACACTGATGGAGACGCCAATGCCAAGCGTCATGACGGGCAGGAGCAAGGATCGTGCCAGATTGGGGCCGGTGACATTGTCATTAACAAAGAGGGGCACCCAAATAATGGCCAGGGGTGCAAGGAAGGACAGCCAGAGGGCTGTCCGCGGATAGTAGCCGGAGGCGCACAGCCAGATCACGGGGAATACAGCCAGCAGGCTGATGCCAATCAGGCTTTCTTGCCCACCTTCACGCCCCAGCCCAATCGAGACGAAATCCAGCAGCGGAAGCAGCAGGAAGCTGGTGTAAGGCAGCCGCTCCCAGGGCACTACGTAGCAAAGCACCATGATGGCCAGCTGGGACACGAGGAACGCAGCAAAAAGGGGGTTGCCCAGGGTGTCCCGGAAAAAGGCCCAGACCAGGATGGCCGTCAGCACCGTTGTGACGAAAAGCGGCATCTGGCTCAAGGCCACCCGCTCCCGCAGGGAGTACTCGTGGAACGGCTGGCGGAAGAACCGCACCCGGCCTGACGCCCACTTGACCGGCTCAGTCATGGACGGGAGCCTGGGGAGCCGGGTTGTTGAGACGCATACCAGAAAGGATAACGTCAGCCAGCTATACTTCTCACGGTGTTAACCTGGCTGAGGGGGCTGCAATGAGTGATGCACGTGTGGGTCTAGTGATTGAAGATGACCAGGACATCCGGGAATTAGTGCGCACTGTGCTGAGCCAGGCAGGGTTTGAGGTCACGGTTGCCTCCAGCGGCGCCGAGGGTGTCCTCGCGGCCAAAACGCTGAAGCCGGATGTGATCACCCTTGACCTGGGATTGCCGGACATTGACGGTTTTGAGGTTTCGCGGCAGATCCGGGAGTTTTCGGACGCCTACATCGTGATGCTGACCGCCCGGACCGAGGAACTCGACACCCTGATCGGGCTGGAATCCGGCGCGGACGACTACCTCACCAAGCCCTTCCGTCCGCGGGAGCTGCGCGCCCGTGTTGCAGCCATGATGCGGCGTCCGCGTGCTGCCCCGGAGCCCGCAGAAACCACTGCAGAGGCAGCCGGAGCTACGAATGGCGCCCCCGCAGCCAATGGCCGAGGGACGTACAACCACAATGGCCTCAACCTCAATTACGCATCCCGCTCTGTTGCCGTGGACGGTCAGGAACTGAGTTTGACCCGCACCGAATTCGAACTCCTGTACGCCCTCCTGGAAGCCGGCCGGACGGTCCGGACCAAGTCCGATCTGGTACGGCGCCTGCGGGATGAGGATTACGACGTCGGGGGTTACATCAGCGAAGCCGACGAACGGTCCGTGGAAGTCCACATGGGAAATTTGCGTAAGAAACTGGGAGATTCAGCCCAGAGCCCACGGTGGCTCCAGACAGTTCGAGGCGTTGGCTACCGGCTGGCTCCTGAGGAGCGCTGAGCCTGCAGGCGATGCAGGGTTTGCTTTGCGCATTGGTCGATCGGTTTAAGGAAGCCGGCAGCCAGCCGGGGTAGGGCAACGGCCACGTCGGCCTGGCGTGCCTCGCTCCGGATTTCCGCCTCAAGATCCATGGCCAGGCCGGCCAGCCGCTCCGCCCCCACCATTTGGCTGGACGTTTTGAGGCTGAGGATCGCATCCATTGCCCCGTCAAGGTCCCCTGTTGTCAGCGCGAGCCGCAGCTTGGCGATCCTGTGCGGGAGGTAGTCCATGAAGTTGGCTACGAACACCGTGCAGTAACCCTCGTCCTCGTCCAGTTCCGCCCGCAGCCTGTCCAAAACGGACTGGTCAACCAGTGGCCGGTCAGGCTCCTCAGACTGCGTCATAGCGGTCCTTTCCCCGGGGCTCCTCCGCTTCGGAGGCGAGGCGGTGTGATGAAGCATGTGTCCTTCTTCAGGTTAGGTCCGTCTACGATTGCCCGTGAACGGGTGGCGAGAAGGTGTGCGGCTTTCTTGGGGAGACTGCGGATTTTACCCCTGCCCGGGCCAGTAGGGCACGGGCTTGGGTTTGTGGACCCCGCGGCCCGTTCCGTAAGCAGCAATCGTGGTGCGCGACGCAGGCCGAGGTCAGCCCAGGAAGCCATAACAACCAGCTTTTCAGCGGGTGCCGGCTTGATGGTCACGTGTTCCTCCTGCGCATGGGATCCACAGCCCTTGAGGCTGTGGGTCCAATTCTCTGGGGAGCGGATCAATAAGGAGTGGCACAAAGGATAAAGATTGGCTCAACTTCTGCCGGTAGTCGGCGTCCGCGCCCCGAGGAAGGCCACCAGTTGTGTCTCCAGCGCCGAGCCGTCCTTCAGCTCGCATTCCCACAGGGTGAGGACCTCCCACCCTGAGTCGCGGAGCCGGCGGCGCTGATCGGCGTCGCGGGTTTTGGTCCTGGTGCGTTTGGTCTCCCAGAAGTCGGCGTTTGCCTTGGGAGCGTGCAGGCCGACCCGGCAGTCATGGAAATGCCAGAAGCAGCCGTTGACGAAAATGACCTTCCGGCGTCCCGCAAACACAAGATCGGGGTTGCCGGGCAGGCGGTCATTGCCGGCCCGGCCATGCAGGCGGTACCGGTATCCCTTCGCATGGAGGAGCCGGCGCACCAGCAATTCAGGCTTGGTGTTCTTGCCCCGGATCCGTGACATGTTCCAGCTGCGCTGCTCGGGAGTCAGCCTGTCTGCCATGATTCCAGTCTAGGGAGCTCCTAGAAGTACCGCGCCTAGAAGTACCTCTCCGGCTGTTCACCGAACTGGAAGTGGCGGCCGGAGACAGAGGAGGGCTCAATTGCCACGTAGAAATCCTTGAGGGTGGGCACCCATGACTTCAGCCCCAGTTCCTCGGCGGCCGCAATATCAGCGGAGGTGTTGAGGACGCGGGCGGTTCCCCTGAGCACCACGGACCAGGCTTCGTCGGACAGCACGCCGTCTGTTTCAAAAAGTACTGTTTCATTGATTGTCAGCTGGGCCAGCTTGTTTCCCGGCGCCGTCCGGAGATAGATCTTCCGGTCATTGGCCTTGTAGTTCACGGGAAAAATGTCGGGTTCGCCGGCGACGGAGACTACCAGCCGTCCGTGCTCGGTGTTCGCCAGGAGCTTCCAGCACTGCTCGTCGTCGAGTTCCAGGACAGGGTTTCCATCTGGGTGATTGAACATCATGCCTCCATTCTTCTACGTCATGTAGAAAAAGGCCACAGGGTTTGGGTACTTCTTTGTGTTGATGGATGACGGAAGCGGTGGCCTGCGAGTGTTGACAGCACCGGTCAACGCTTCACAAGTCTGTCAACTCTTTACGCGGCAGAAACAGGGCCGTGACAAGGCCGTCGCTCGCGCTGGCTAGCCTCGCAAAGGGAAACCAAACCAACCGAAAGCGACGGCCCTCATGAGCAATGACGTTGAGAATACCCGGTTACTGGAGCCGTCGGCGGTAAGTACCCCCGCCGTCGTCAGCTCTTCCGGGACTGCTTTAGAAACGGCAGCGCCGGAAACTGCTGTGCATGAAACCGCAGTACCTGAAACTGCACCGCCGGAAACCGCGACGGCGGGGATCACGACGGCGGGCAGCTCCGCGGCGCTGAGTGCCACCAAGGAGAGCCTGGAGGACTATGCGCTGAGGTTCGCGCCGCGGTCGTACCGGAAATGGAGCGCCGGAGTGGTGGCCACCAGCGCGCTGGGTGGCATTGCGTACCTGGCGGACTTTTCCATTGGTGCGAACATCGGCATCGCGTACGGGACGGTGAATGCCGTTTTCGGAATTCTGGTGGCCGCGGTCATCATCTTTGCCACTGGCTTCCCGCTGGCTTATTACGCTGCGCGGTACAACATCGACCTGGACCTGATTACCCGGGGCTCCGGCTTTGGCTACTACGGATCGGTGGTTACGAACGTCATCTTCGCAACGTTCACTTTCATCTTTTTTGCACTGGAGGGGTCGATCATGGCCCAGGGGCTGGAGGTGGGCCTGGGCATCCCGCAATGGCTCGGGTACGCCGCGTCCACGGTGATCATCATTCCGTTGGTGATTTACGGTATGAACACGCTGGCCAAACTGCAGGTATGGACCACGCCGCTGTGGCTGCTCCTGATGGTGGTGCCCGTGGGATACCTGCTCGTTTCACACCCGGAAAGCATTGACGGCTTTTTCGCCTATACGGGTGAATCAGGTTCCGGCGGGCCAAGCCTGGCCTCGGTGATGCTCGCGGCGGGCGTTTGCCTGTCCCTGATGGCGCAGATTGCAGAGCAGATCGACTACCTGCGGTTTATGCCGCCGAAGACCGCTGAGAACAGGGGCGCCTGGTGGAGGGCCGTGATCCTGGCCGGGCCCGGTTGGGTGATTTTTGGGGCCGTCAAGCAGATTGTTGGCATGTTTATCGCCATCTACCTGATTGCCACGTTGGATCCTGCCGCCTCCGTCCACGCCAACGAGCCCGTTCACCAGTTCCTGGGCGTGTACCAGGAAATGATGCCCGCATGGCTGGCGATGAGCCTAGCCGTGGTGCTCGTGGTCATTTCACAGATCAAGATCAACGTCACCAACGCGTACTCCGGTTCCCTGGCATGGACCAACAGCTTCACCCGCGTCACCAAGACCTACCCCGGCAGGATGGTGTTCGTGGTGGTGAACCTGGTGATTGCGCTGATCCTGATGGAAGCGAACATGTTCGACTTCCTCAACACCATCCTCGGCTTCTACGCCAACTGCGCCATGGCCTGGGTGGTCACCGTCGCGTCCGATATCGCCATCAACAAGTACCTGCTGAAGATCTCGCCCAAGGTTCCCGAGTTCCGCCGCGGGATGCTGTATGCGGTGAATCCGGTGGGTTTTGTATCCATGATGGCTTCGGCGGGGATCTCCATTGCGGTGTTCTTCGGGGCATTCGGAGCTGCCATCCAGCCGTTCTCACCGATCTTCGCGGTGGGGCTGGCGCTGGTCCTGCCGCCCGTCCTGGCGGTTTCCACCCAGGGCCGGTACTACATGCGCCGCACGGACGACGGCATTGACCTGCCAATGTTCGACGCCGACGGAAACCCCAGTGACGCCAAGCTTCTCTGCCACGTGACGGGCATGGAGTTTGAGCGTCCCGATATGATCCGATCGGCCCAGGATGCGCCCGACGGCGGGATCCAGTATGTCTCGTCCCTCGCCCTTTCGACAGATAAGACGGGCGAGTTGGTGTTGCCGGCGCAGAAGTAGGTTTTTGGTATTCAGGGGTCTTTTGGTATTCAGAGGTCAGGGAAGGCCGGTGCATTGTGCACCGGCTTTCCTTTTGACTTTTTATTAGTCGGCTGTGGTGGTAGAACCAATGGCGGGTGGCTGTGGATAACTTTGATCGCTGAAATGTAGCCTGGGCTACCCTTAAGGCACTGTCCGGAGCAAGCCGTCTTGAAACTACTGGGGGAACAGCGGCCCATGGCATCACTCAAAGTCTTCATGTCCGGTCGCTTGAGGTCCGGCGCAATCATCTTTTGTATTGTTGCTTCAGTTGCCCTGGCCGGATGCACGGGGGGAGCACCTGCAGATCCCGGTACGTCGGCCCCGGCAGCTACGGAGTCAACGTCGCCCAGTGCTTCACCCAGCCCGACCCCGACACCCAGCGCCGCTTACAAACCAGCCGATGCATCCGGCCCCGCCCAAAACGTTCCCGTCCCAGTCATGCCCGATTCGGCGAAGGCGGAGACGAAGGAAGGATTGGAGGCATTCACAAAATATTGGTTTGATCGACTCGACTATGCCTACCAAACGGGTGATGTTGCCGCTTTTCAGGACATGAGTTCGCCAAATTGCGACTACTGCTCGAAACTCGCTGCCTCGCTCACTGCAAATTACGAGGAAGGTCACTGGCTGGCAGGCGGGAAGATTACGATTCCCGCGGCCACAACGTCGTTTGAACCCGCTGCAGACGGAAACTACCAAGTCATTCTCCAAGTGCAGCAAAGTCCGATCAGCTATCACGCATCAAACGGCGAGGAAGTCAGGGCACCGAGCAAGGCCTCGAACACGGGTAACGTGCTATTGGCTGACTTCATAGATTCCGCCTGGCGTGTCAACGGCCTCCATCCAATGCGCTAATGAAAAAACGATGGGGGATAAGGGTCTGTTGCGTCTTGGGCTTATTAGTTGCTTTTGTATTGACACCATCGGTTTCAGGATTTGCCGCTGAGGGTCCGGAAGCCAACTTCGGCGAAATAGGTGTTGACGTTGGTGGGTTGATACTGGACCCCGTAACGGGCGAAATGGTTCCTCCGGTTCCTGGCTCTGTGAACATTGACCCCAACGACTACAAATATGAGCTCCAGTGCCACCTCGGCGGGGGAGACTTTGATACTCCATGCCTAGCCGGGCAGGTTGAGTGCAACAACGGCCCGGATGGTGAGGAAGGTATTCCCGTCATTTGGTATTCGAAACCACGGGGTGTCCCGGGAGCCGTCTGGGCGATCCACTCCGGCCCAACGTGTCTCTATGACGCGAAGCCCGAGGACTTGCTGCCGCGGATTGCCGCCGAGATCCAGCGGGAGTTCCAGAGCCTGCCGATCAATGCCGGTGCCGTGGTGGCGCAGCCAAGTCCCCACACACTTCGCGGAGCCGAGACAAACTTCTATGCCGAGGCGGTCGAGCAGCAGTTCGACATCACGATGTTCGGCCAAAAGGTGCACGTCGTCGCCACCCCGGCGCAGTACACGTGGAACTACGGCGACGGTACTGTGTTCGGGCCGCAACCCTCGATGGGCGGACCACTGCCACACGAGCGCTGGGGTGAGAAGACGCGGACCAGTCACGCCTACACTGCCACAGGCGATTTCCAGGTAGTTCTGACCACGTCCTTCCAAGGTACGTATTCGGTAAACAACGGCCCGCCCCTGCCCATCCCCGGTCAAGGGCAGTTCAGTGCGCCGTCGCAGACCATCAGCGTTTGGCGGTCCATCACACGCAATTACGCCGACGACTGCAAGAAGAATCCCCTGGGGCAAGGATGCCCAGGGGTCGCACCCCGTCCGTAGGCAAACCGCATCATGAGGCAAACCGGGTCCTTAGCCAGATCGCGTCCTGTAGCCGGCCCTCCCTAGTGGAGGGCAGCACGAAAAACCTGACGACGGCCCCAATAGGCCCATGACGCCAGTGCATCCTGGTTCAGGTCAGAAACTCGTCGGCGGCACTCAGCGCCTCATCGAGGATAGCCAGGCCCGCGGCGGCATCGGGCTGGCTGACGTTGAGCGGGGGAGCGACGTGGATCCGGTTGCCCAGGATCAGCGGCAGCAAGCCTCGCTCCAGGCACGCCTTGGCGAATGAGGCCATGGGCGCGTTGTCCGCACCAGTGGCTCCTATCGGCACCAGCGGCTCCTTCGTTTGCCGGTTGCGGACCAGTTCCACAGTCCACAGCCCGCCGATGCCCCGAACATCCCCGACTGCCTGGTGTTTGTCGGCAAGTCCCCTGAGAGCAGGCCCAAGGACATTGGTGCCGAGGCTGGCTGCTGCAGCGATGGTGTCCTCGTCGTGCATGGCGTTGATGGCGCCCACGGCTGCTGCGCAGGCGAGCGGGTGGCCGCTGTACGTCATGCCCGCCGGGTAGGGGCGCTTGGTGAACACCTCGTAAATCGCGTCGTTGACCAGAACGCCGCCCAGCGGCACGTATCCCGAGTTCACGCCTTTCGCGAAGACCAACAGATCAGGTGCCACACCATCGTGGTCCACTCCGAACCAGGCTCCCGTACGGCCAAAGCCGACCAGCACCTCGTCGGCAATGTACACGATGCCGTGGCGGTCGCACAGTTCGCGGACCCCACGCAAGTAGCCCGCCGGCGGCACAATGACGCCGGCACTGCCAACGACCGATTCGAGGACCAGGCCGGCGATCGTCGTCGGACCTTCCAGGAGGACCACCTGCTCGAGATGAGCAAGCGCCCGCTCACACTCTTCCTCAGAGGTTCTCGACCCGAAGGCCGAGCGGTACAGGAACGGGCCGAAGAAGTGGACGGCGCCGGCGGCACCAGTGTCTGAGGCCCAGCGGCGAGGATCGCCGGTCAGGTGGATGGATGTGGTTGTTGAGCCGTGGTAGGAGCGGTAGGCGGCGAGGACTTTCGGCCGACCGGTGTAAAGGCGCGCCATTCGAACCGCATGCTCAATGGCCTCCGTTCCGCCGGTGGTGAAGAGTACGTGCCCAAGGTTCCCTGGCGCGACATCCACAATCAGCCGTGCCGCTTCGCCCCGAACGTCGGATGCAAAGCCAGGTGCCAGTGTGCACAGGCGGTCTGCTTGCTCCTTGATGGCAGCGACGATGCGCGGGTGCTGATGCCCCAGATTGGTGAACACCAGTTGCGAACTGAAGTCCAGGTATCGCCGGCCGCTGACGTCAACGACGTAGCTCCCGGCGCCGCCGACCAGCGTCGGAACGTCACGCCGTCCTTGGACAATCCAGGGGTGGAAGACCAGTTCGTCGAGATCCATGACAACCTCCGATGCGTGGTGCCCGGCTGTTCACCCTTACTGCTTCACCATGGCACCATCATGCGGCAGCGTCCATAACCCTCCTCAAAGGTGTATCCGCCACAAGCCACCGTGTTCCCCCTCACATCCGGAATAGTTGCATACGCCGGGCAGTTGGGCTGGGCAGAACCAAACTCATTTCGAAAGGAACTGCGCATGCTGTTTTCCCCTCTGACCCTCGGTGAGCTCGAACTGCCCAATCGCCTGGTAATGGCTCCCTTGACCCGGGTCCGCTCGGGCGGCGAGGGCGTGCCCGGTCCGCTGGTAGTGGAGCACTACCGCCAGCGCGCCTCGTTGGGACTGATCGTCAGCGAAGGCGCCTACCCGAGCCCTGCAGGCCGTTCCTATGCCGGCCAGCCGGGACTGGTTACGGAAGCGCAGGTTGCCGGCTGGAAAAAGGTCACCGACGCTGTTCACGCCGAGGGTGGGAGGATGTTCGCGCAGGTCATGCACGGCGGGCGGGTATCGCATGAGGACATCACCGGCGGACACCGGCTTGTGGCTCCCAGCGCCGTCGCGATTGAGGGTGAAGTCCACACGCCAGGCGGCAAGAAGCCCTATCCGGTGCCGCATGCACTCACCACCGATGAGCTTCCTGTTGTGATGCAGGAGATCGTAACGGCTTCGCTCAATGCGATCGCTGCCGGGTTCGACGGAGTGGAGCTGCACTCGGCCAACGGGTACCTGTTGCACGAATTTCTGTCCTCGAATGCCAATATCCGCACGGACAGTTATGGCGGTTCGCCGGAAAACCGCGCCCGCTTCGTGATTGAGACGGTCAACGCCGTAGTGGCGGCAATCGGCGCCAACCGGGTGGGCATCCGCATCTCACCGGCCCACAACATCCAGGGGATCGCCGAAACCGACCCCGCAGACGTCCGTGCCACCTATGAAGTGCTGGTGGACAGCATCGCGCCTTTGAACCTCGCGTACCTGAGCATCCTGCACCATGACCCGGCAGGGGAGCTCATGCAGGATCTTAGGGCCCGCTTCGACGGAACGTTCCTCGTCAACAGCGGCTTTGGAGTGATCACCACGCGTGAAGAGGCAGTGGCACTGATTGCCGACGGCCATGCTGATGCAGTGGTGGTTGGGCGCCCTGCTATCGCCAACCCTGACCTGGCCCGCCGCTGGAAGGAAAGCCTTCCGCTGAACGAGGCCGACCCGGCTACCTTCTACGGTGACGGAGCCAAGGGCTACACGGACTATCCCGCGTACTCGGCCTAAAGAGGCTTGTGAACGACGACGGCGGCACCTGTTTGGGTGCCGCCGTCGTTGGCCGCTCGGTGTGCTGTCCCGGCAGCGCGCGCCAATAAGCCATCCGACGGCTTTTTTGGCTCATTTATAAAGTGGACCGCGCAGTCCCAGGAGGACCGGCGGTAGCAAAAATGATACTCCAGCGAATGGACTATCGCTAGTGCTTAGGTGCCATCGCTTGTGAAGCAGTGCGGCCGTGGGTGGTGCCTGCTAGAGGAACGCCTCGCGTCCCGTCCCTTCCCGCATCACCAGCTTGCCGTCCTCAATGGAGACCAGCAGGCTCTTGGGTTTGCCGCTGACTTTGGTGATGGCCTTCAGCCCCCGGTTAGTGACTTCCACCCCCACATGCGCACCTTTCGCCGGCAGCTCCACCGAAACTTCTGTGGCCATTCCCAGAAGGGGATTGGTGGATACTCCCAGATCGCGCCGGGCCTGCTTGCCGTTGACCGTTACCGTGATGTTGGCCTCGTCAAACCCCTCTTGAAAGACGATGAGCAAGTCCCGCATGGTGGCCTCTTCCTCGAGAATGGTGCCGGTGGCGGCATCTCAACAACTACAGCATTTCACGTCGCGGAGCGGAATACCCTCCGATGACACAGCTGGTCCAGTGCCGCTGGAGACCTCAGACGCGGTAGGGCAAAATGTTCTGGTGACCCAACTCCCGCAAGGCCCCTCCACGACGTCCTCAACGTCAGCGCCGGACAGCGCCATCTTCCACCAAATCGCCGCGGAGCTCGGCGTCAAAACCTGGCAGGTGAAGGCCGCTGTGGAACTGCTCGACGGCGGGTCCACCGTGCCGTTCATCGCCCGGTACCGCAAGGAAGCCACCGGAACGCTGGACGATACGCAGCTCCGCGAGCTCGACGAACGCCTGCGCTACCTCCGCGAACTTGAGGACCGCCGTCGTACTGTCCTTGAAGTCATTGCCGCCCAAGGGCAGCTGACTCCAGAGCTGCAGGCTGCCATCGTTGCCGCGGACACCAAATCACGGCTTGAGGACATCTACCTTCCCTTCAAATCCAAGCGGCGCACCAAGGCGCAGATCGCCCGCGAGGCAGGGCTGGAACCGTTGGCCGAGGTGCTGCTGAAACGGCCGGACCTTGATCCTGAGCGGGAGGCTGCGAAGTATCTGAATCCAGAGCATGCCATCGGGGACGCCGCTGCCGCGCTGGCCGGGGCCCGCTCCATCCTGGTGGAACGTGTGGCACAGGACCCCGACCTCGCCGCAACCCTGCGGGAGCGCCTCTGGACACAGGGCCGGATGGTGTCGCGCGTGAAGAAGGGCAAGGAGGCGGACGGCCAGAAGTTCTCGGACTACTTCGATTTTGCACAGGCGCCGGCCGGCATGCCGTCACACCGCGTGCTGGCGTTGCTGCGGGGCGAGAAGGACGGCGTCCTGGAGCTCGACCTCGCCGAAGCGGACCCGAACGACGACGACGCCCTGGCCGCCGCGCGCTCCCGCTACGAATCGGCTGTGGCCAAGTGCCTTGGGGTCGCCGACCGCGGCCGTCCCGCCGATGCCTGGCTGATGCAGACCGCCCAGTTGGCGTGGCGCTCGCGGGTGCTGGCGCGGCTGACGGCGGACCTGCGCGGGCGGATGTTTACCGCCGCGGAGGACGAGGCCGTTCGAGTCTTCGCAGCCAATCTGCGCGATGTCCTGCTAGCAGCACCCGCGGGAAACCGCGCAACCCTTGGCCTGGACCCGGGGCTACGTACCGGGGTGAAGGTGGCAGTGGTGGACGGAACCGGGAAGGTGGTGGCCACCGATACCGTGTACCCACACGCTCCGGCGCGGAAGTGGGACGAGGCACTGGCCACCCTGGTACGGTTGGCGCGGCAGCACGCCGTCGAACTTGTGGCAATCGGGAACGGCACGGCGTCCCGCGAGACCGACAAGCTGGCTGCGGAACTGATCAAGCTGCTGCCGGACGCGGACAGGAAGCCACAAAAGCTTGTGGTGTCAGAGGCTGGCGCATCTGTCTACTCGGCATCCGCCCTGGCCTCCGCCGAATTGCCCGGCATGGATGTGTCCCTGCGCGGAGCTGTGTCGATTGCCCGCCGGCTCCAGGACCCGCTGGCCGAGCTGGTAAAAATCGATCCCAAATCCATCGGAGTGGGGCAGTATCAGCATGATGTGACGGCAGCGAAGCTGGACCGCAGCCTGGACGCTGTGGTGGAGGACTGCGTCAACGCCGTAGGGGTGGATGTGAACACAGCGTCACCTGCGCTGCTGAGCCGCGTTGCCGGCGTCGGGCCCCTGCTGAGTGAGAACATCGTGGCGTACCGGAACGAACACGGGCCGTTCGCCAAACGAAGCGAACTGAAGAAGGTTCCGCGGCTGGGAGCCAAAGCGTTTGAACAATGCGCCGGCTTTCTTCGGATCACCGGGGGAGCGGAACCGCTGGACGCGTCAAGCGTGCATCCGGAGGCTTACTCGGTGGCCCGGAAAATCCTGGTTGCTGCGGGTTCGGCGCCCGCCTCGTCACTTGACCCCCGCAACTTTGTGGACGGAATGTTCGGCCTGCCCACAGTCCAGGACATCCTGGCGGAGCTGGACAAGCCGGGCCGCGACCCCCGGCCGGCCTTCGCCGCGGCCACGTTCTCGGAAGGGATCGAGAAGATCTCCGATTTGAAGCCCGGCATGGTGCTGGAAGGAACGGTCACCAACGTCGCCGCTTTTGGTGCGTTTGTGGACGTTGGTGTCCACCAGGACGGCCTCGTCCACGTCTCTGCCCTTGCCAATCGGTTTGTCTCGGATCCCCGCGAGGTGGTCAAGTCCGGTCAGGTGGTGCGCGTGAAAGTGCTGGAGGCGGATCCGGACCGGAAGCGGATCTCCCTGACATTAAGGCTCGACGACGACCCGGCAGCTTCTGGCGGCCGGGGTTCCGGCGGGCGGGCCTCGGGTGGACATGTCTCGGGAGACCGGGAGCCGGGGGCGCGGGACGCTGGTGCGAGGCCTTCTGGCGGGCGGGCGGCCTCGCTCGACCGGGAGTCCGGGGGCCGGGATGCCGGGGCGAGGCCTTTGGGCGGCGACGGGAAGACTCAGCGTAACCAGAATGCGCAAGCAGGCCGCGGCTCGGGCAAGCCCTCCGGCAACAGGGCCGCTGCGCCCCAAGCGGCGCCCGTGAACACTGCGATGGCGGAGGCGCTGCGCAAGGCCGGCCTCGGCAAGTAGTTCCGCCGGAGCGAATAACACGGAGCGAATCAGGCGAGGGACAACACAAACGCCAGGACGAAGCCTGCGGCGGTACTGAGCGCTACAGCGGGACCGCCGTGTTCGTAGGCTTCCGGCATGAGCGTGTCAGCGAGGGAGGCAATAACGGCGCCGGCCGCGAAAGCCAGGGGGAGTGAGATCGCCTGCGGATCTGTGCCGGAAAGTGGGCCGGCCCCGATCACTACCGCTGCCACCAGCAGGACGGCGCAGGCAACCCATAGCCCAATGATGCTTGCAGTCGAGCGGCCCTGGCTGCGCATGGACGCGGCTCCCACCAGCGCTTCCGGCAGGTTGGATACGAAAATTGCGGCGAGCAGGGCAAGGCCACCTGTTCCCTCACCCAGGGCAACACCGAGGGCGATGTTTTCGGGCACTCCATCCAGGGTGACAGCGGCCAGAAGCGCCATCCCCGCTGCCCCTCTCGTGGATGCTCCGGTGGCAGGAAGCTCAGTGGCTGCCGCATCCGTGTCCAGCTTGGCGCTGCCTTGGAATTCGTCCGCCGGTGTGGCAGCGGCCTCCGGCCCCGGCTGGGCCCAACGGTCCAGGAGGGAGCTGAGAACAGTGAATACGATGGCACCGACCATCAGACCGATCGCGGCCCGGACGATACCGCCTTGTTCATAGGCATCCTCGAAGAGTTCGAAGGCCAGGGCTGTGATCAGGGAGCCCGCTGCGAAGGAGAGCAGTATGGCGAGGAGCCGTTTGGGCAGTTCAAATCGAACACCAATGAAGGCACCCACGAGCAGAGCACTGGATGCTATGACGCCGAACAGCAGCGACATCATCATGCCGTCAGTATAGGAGCGGCGGACTGGTCAAGGAACAGGTAATTGTCCCGTCGATCTGCGGGTAGCTTTCCGGACGTGGGCGTTTCTGTAAGGCTGGGATCATGACTTACTTCTTGGAGTACACCATCCCGGCCCCTTCTGACGCTGCCGAGTTCGAGTTCCCGCACGACGAGATCAATGCCGGCACAACTATTCCACTCGCCGAGACTAACGCCGAGATTGTGCACACGCCGGAATTGCCCGCACGCACCGGCATAGTTGGCGCAACAGTTCCCGAAGCCAAGCTCGAGGCCGAACAACTCATCACGCACAGCCGCGCCACAGAAGGCAGCCTGTACTTCGACCCCTCAGACTCGCTCCAAGCCGGTGTAGGGACCCTCGTGGCAACTTTCGTGGAAGGCCGAGGCTGGCAGGACGCCTAGCTCAAAGAAAAGTGTCCCTGTAGGGATTGGCCACAGGCGCCTCAGACAGATGCTGCCTGTGGCCATTCCCTGCCTAGTTCAGGATCCGCGTTCCTTCCGGCAAGGCGCCTCCGGCGAGCAGGCTGGCTGCGGCATCTGCAAAGGCAGTCAACGCCACACGCTGAGTCCAGGGGCCATAGGAGATACGGCAGATACCCAGTTCCTGGAGCCTGGCAGGGGCGAGTGATCCGGGGACATTAATGACTGACACTTTGTTCCAGCCGATGCCTTCAACCAAGGCGCTGACCGTCGGCTCGTCCAAAAGACCGGGAACAAACACGGTGGCTGCACCCACATCCAAGTAGGCGCGGCCGCGTTCGATTGCGTCAGCCAGCACTTCGCGCGGATCGCGTTCCTTGCCCCTGAGGAATGCATCGGTGCGGGCGTTGAGGACAAAGTCGATTCCCTCCGTCTGGGCGGCCTTCACTACACCGGCCATCTGCTCCGCTGCCTCGTCCAGTGGGCGCATCTGGTCCTCAATATTTGCGCCAACGATCCCGACGCCGATTGCCTTGCGAACGGTTTCAGCAGCATTTCCGTAACCAGCCTCAAGGTCTGCGCTGACAGGCAGTGGAGTGGAAGCGGCGATACGCCCCGCGGCCTCGATCATCAGGTCCACCGGGATTTTTTCGCCGTCCGGATATCCCTGCGAAGCAGCGATCGAGTGGCTCGCGGTGGCCAGCGCAGCCGCACCGGGAACGTCCGTGGCGATCTTTGCAGTGATGGCATCCCAGACGTTAATGACCTGGAGAATATCGGCCGCTTGGTGCAGACGGAGGAGTTCGGTGGCTTTGGCAGCGGTGTTTTGAGTCATGGTGCGAGCCTAACGGAGCCGCAGACAACCGCGGAACCGAGCTCGAAACGGCACCCGTCTAATGCTTTGGTACCCCAGGCACAGTGTCAGCGCATGGTGTTGCATCTGTCCAGGACACTTGGCGCCGAGGCACGGCACCACGGTGTGGGGTGGCGCGTGCCAGACTCGAGGCATCCAACCCCTTGTGTTCCAGAAGTTCCAATGTTTGGCAATGAACGTAGGGCAACGAAGGTTGGGCGACGAAAGGCACTGGGTGAAAGTATCGGGTGAGACGAGTCGCACTGCTGGGCGACGAAGGCGTGGCGGTGCCGCGTCTTGTGCGCCCATCCAGCATGGCGTTCCATTCGGGTTTGGCTTATTGATGAGCCGTTATCCCATAGGCCTGGGCAGACTCCTGCGCTCTCCCGTCCAACCCGTCAAGTCCACGGCCTAGGAGGAATCCATACCCTGTGGCCACTGGGGTGGTTCCCAGTCTTGGTGTTCGCTTTTGTAGTGTCGGCCGGTGGGTGAGGTCCAGCCTGGTGGTTCGTTTTTGCTGGCTGGGGTTGGTTGCCAGGTGGTGTTGTGTTTGAGGTGGTGGTGTTTGCGGCAGGGTTGGCCGAAGTTGCTGATGCCGGTGGTGCCGCCGTCTGCCCAGGCGAGGAGGTGGTCTGCTTCGTTGTCGAGGGAGTGGTTGTTGCAGCCGGGGAAGGGGCATTTGGCGTCGCGGAGTCTGAGCCAGCGGCGCATTGCTGTGGTGAGGCGGTAGCTGGTTCGGCCGATTTCCAGTGGTGCGCCGTCGCGGGGGTCGGTGAGGACGCGGTGGAAGGAGTGGGCTCCGTTGGCGACCAGGTTCCGGGCCATGGAGGCCGGGATGGGGCCGTGGCCATCAAGGGTGGCTGGTTCGTCGGTCAGGCCCAGGAGCGAGAACACGGGCACTGTGACCAGTACCTGGGCCCGCGGCGGCCGGACCTGCCCGGCAGCGCGCTCTCCCCCGCAATTGCCAAGGCTATTTGCGCCGCTGGTACTTCCGTCACCGAGGAGAGCGCCGCTGCCGCTTTCCCCGCCGCTTATCCCGCAGTTGTCGCTTCCCTCGCCGTTGGTCCCTCCGCTGCCACTTCCCTCGCCGTTGATCCTGCCGTTTGCGCTTCCGCCGCCGTCGCTACGCCAACTGCTGGTTCCCCTGCTGGCGCTTCCGCCACTGGTCTTGCCGGGGTTGGTGGTTCCTCCGCCCAGAAGCGCGGTGGCGAGGGTGTCGGCGCGGAGCTGGGTGAGGGTGCGGGATTCGGTGGGGCCTTGGAGTGCCCGGGCTGTGGTGGTGGTGTGTTCCCAGATGCCGGCGGCCTGATCTGCGGGGAGGTAGGCGGAGAGCCAGGCCATCCCGTCGCGCTCCGGCGTGTATTCGACCCGGCGGTCCAGGACGCACTTGGTGTGGCGGGTTTCAATCGAGACGGGGTGGTGGCGTTCGCGCCAGGTCCGGGCCCTGGCGCGGAACCGGGAGGGTGTAAGGTCCCCGGCCAGGCAGGCGCGGGAAGCCTTGGCGGCGTCGGGGTCCAGGAAGTGTGTTTCCAGGGCTGCCGCCCCGTCGTGGCCCAGGCCGGTGGTTTCATCGCAGAGGATCCGGGCGTGCTGCCAGGACAGGGTCCCGGCCTGCAGGGCCGCGAGGGTGCGGGGCAGTTCGGTGTTCAGCTGGCGGGACTGGACCAGGAACGCTGATGCGGCGCCTTCGCTGATGGTCAGGGCACAGGGGGGTGTCAGATTGTTTGTGTAGGAGGGCTGTAGTCGCTGGGTGATTGGAGAATCATTGTGGCTATGACTAGACCCCGTGAGGTGTCCCCGGAGGAGTTGGCCCGCAGGGCTGCGGCGGCCGGCAGCATGGAGGCGTTGAAGGCTTCGGGCGCGTTCGATGAGCTGATGAACCAGATCGATTCCGGACAGCTGGAACTCGACGGCAAGGACGGTTTCATCCAGCAGCTGATCAAGGCCTCGCTGGAACGCGGGCTCCAGGCCGAGCTGTCGGGGCATCTGGGCTATGACAAGGGCGATCCGATCGGGCGTTTCCTGCCTAACGCCCGCAATGGGTCTTATCCGAAGACGCTCGGGACCTCCGCGGGGGACGTGGATCTGGCCGTGCCTCGTGACCGTGCTGGGTCATTCACCCCGCATCTGGTCCCGAAGGGTGCGCGCCGGACAGGTGGCCTGGATGACATGATTATCAGCCTTTACGCCGGCGGGATGACGGTCCGGGACATCGCCCACCATCTGGAATCCACGCTGGGCACGGAGCTGTCCCACGAGACGATTTCCAAGATCACCGATGAGGTCCTGGACGAGGTGATGGAGTGGCAGAAACGCCCACTGGAGCCGCTGTATCCGATCCTGTATCTGGATGCGATCATCATCAAGGTCCGTGACGGGCACCAAGTGCAGAACCGTGCCGCGCACATTGCCGTGGGCGTGGACATGGACGGGATCAAGCACGTTCTGGGGATCTGGGTCGAAGCTACCGAGGGTGCGAAGTTCTGGGCAGGGGTCTGCGCCGAGCTCGCCAACCGCGGCGTGAAGGACGTTCTGATCGTCTGTTGCGACGGGCTCACCGGCTTCCCTGAGGCGATCGCCGCGACCTGGCCGGCCGCGACCGTCCAGACCTGTGTCGTGCACCTGATCCGTGCCTCGATGCGCTTCATCGGCTACCAGGACCGGAAGAAGGTCGCGTCCGCTCTGAGGCCGGTTTACACCGCCCCGACGGCCGACGCCGCGCAGGAGGCACTCGATGCATTCGAGGCCTCCGATCTGGGACGGAAGTATCCCGCAACTGTACGAACCTGGCGCAACGGTTGGGAGAGATTCATCCCCTTCCTGGCGTTCCCACCGCCGGTCAGACGGATTATTTACACCACGAACGCGATCGAGTCGCTGAATTACCAGCTGCGCAAGATCATCAAGAACCGCGGGCATTTCCCCAACGACCAGGCGGCCGTGAAGCTACTCTGGCTGGCGATCTGCAACATCGAGGACAAACGCACCAGTGCCCGGACCAAGCTTGAAGGCAGAGCCCGGGAAAACCGTGCCAAGACGGTGAACAAACTCATCGAGGGAACCTTCACACCTGGATGGAGCGAAGCCCTTGGCGTCCTCCTCCTGAACTATCCCGACAGACTCGGACCTTACCTAAACCGATGAGACTGCACCCGACTTACACAAATAACTTGACAGGCTCGGGCACAGGCGACCTCGGCGACCATGCCTATCTCCGCCACGGACTGTTCGTGCAGCGACGTCGACGGTGGAAGCAGGCGCCGGCAGGTGTCCGCGTAGGTGGCGGCCGCCCTGGCCTTCCGGGCAGCGGCCCGGGCTTCGTCACGGGCAGCCTCCGCCATGTCGGCCAGGCATTCCTCCGCCAGATCCCGCAACGGATCAGAACCAGCATCAAAACCTGTGCCAGAGCCAGCCCGGAAAACGGCGCCAGAGTCCCCGGCTGCGCGGGAAACGGCGCCAGAAGTATCATCAGATCCTGTGCCAGAAGCATTAGAACGAGCATCAAACCCTGCACCAGAGCCAGCGCGGGAAACGGGGCCAGAAGCGCCATCAGAACCTGCGCCAGAGCCAGCATTAGTTCCGGCACCAGCTACAGCAGAGCAGGTGGTCGAATCAGGTCCGTCAAAGCCAGCATCAAGCGTGGCTGCATCCAAAGCAAGCCTGCTTTCACCGCCAACAACTACCGTGCTGTCCATACCCTAAGTCTGCCAAGGGGGTACGACAGTAATGCCCAAGGAAGACCTCTATGTGGATAGCGTCCGGGTGGAAAGCTGAAGGGAATCTCAGCGAGAGGCTGGGGATGAAGCGCCGGCAGGCTCGGACGACCCGTCAGATGACTCTTTCTGCCAAGGCCAGCGGCCAGTGATTTCCAGTTCCAAGGAGAAGCTCAGGAACGTACGGATCAGCACGATGATCGCCAGGACGCCCACACTTTCATACGTGGGCGTCACCGCGACCGTGCGAATGATGTCCGCTGCAACCAGAAGCTCCAGTCCCAGCAGAATGGACCTGCCGAGCAATTGCCGATAGGCGCGGTAGACAGTTAGCTTCTCGGCTCCGGCAGGGAGCTTTCGCGGCTGATAACCCCGGAAGGCCATGGGAACGGACACCAGAGCACCGATCACCATCACGGCAACGCCGGCAAAATCCATGAACTTGCCCACGGTCTCAATAATGTGCTGAAAGTCCATGTTCCCCTGTCCGAATTGAAACCCGCTTACTTTACTCGTCGAGCAGTCACGGCCCAATAGTCCGCAAGCGACATCCTAGACAGCCAGCAGCCCCCAGCCTAGACGGTCACCTGCTGCCGGAACGATGCTCCATATGCTGACGGCGGCAGCAGGTCCGAGGAATCCGACCGCAGCCGCGACCGTAGTGTGCCGGACTTGGGCTCCGTGTCGTACAGCCCACGCTCGGCCAGCCGCGGCACCACCAGCTCGGCAAAGTCGTTCAGGGATCCCGGGCTAATCAGCGGATTCAGCATGTAGCCGTCCAGCCCCGAAACAGCAGCGTGATCCTGGATCTGCCGGGCTACGTCGTCCGGTGTGCCGATGAACAGAAGGTCCGTGCCGCGGGTGACCTCGGAGAATTTGCGGCGTACATCGCCGGCAGTGAGCGGTTTGTCCTGCGAAGCTCCCTTGACCACGTAGGAGGTCAGGCCGTTGGTGGAGGTCGTGAGCGGCTCGTCGTCGGCGTATTTGCTGAGATCAATTCCGGTGTCCCCGGCGTAGCTGACCAGCTGCGCCTCCACGTGGTAATTGCGCTGCAGCTCGTCGTACTTCTCCTGGGCTTCGATGGCAGTGGGAGCCGTGATGATCCGGGCCAGCGCCATGGAGCGCACCTCGCCGGCGGGCCGTCCAACAGCTAATGCCCGCTGATTGATGTCAGCCAGTCCCGCCGCGATCTCCTGCGGATCCTTCTTGGGCAGCAGGATCACCTCAGCGTGCTTAGCCGCGAATTCGCGGCCCCGCGGCGACCAGCCGGCCTGAAACAGTGTGGGCGTCCGCTGTGGTGATGGAGATGTCAGCGACGGTCCGTCCACACGGAAGTGTTCGCCGTCGTGATTAATGGGATGGACGGAACCGGCGCGGGCGTACAGGCGGTCCGCCTTGCTGCCCACAACGGCGTCGGCCGCCCAGCTGCCTTCCAGCAGCTTGTAGAAGACGTCCATGAACTCATCGGCACGCGCATAACGGTCTGCGTGCTTGAGCATCTCGACCATGCCGAAGTTGCGGGCCGCGCTGGACAGGTAGGAGGTGACGATATTCCACCCGATCCGCCCTGTGCTGAGGTGGTCCAAAGTGCCGAAGCGACGGGCGAGGGCAAAGGGGTGCTCATAGGTGGTGGACGCCGTGATCACAAAGGAAAGCCGCTCGGTGAGGGCAGCCAAGGCGGGAACGTACATAAACGGATCGTTGGCCGGGGCCTCCACCGCCCAGCCCAAGGCAGCATCGGCGGAGCCGCCATACACGTCATACAGTCCCAGGACGTCGGCAAAAAAGAGTGCGTCCAGGTTTGCTTCTTCAGCAGTGACGGCGACGTTGCGCCACCGGTCCAGGGAATTGACCTGCAGGCGGTCATCCAACGGGTGGGTCCAGAGGCTGGGCGCGCCGCCGCAGCCTACGCTGGCCTGCTCGTAGAGGGCAAAAAGCAGGGGAGACGGTGAACTCATCGGATCATTTCGCTTTCGTCAGGGGAAAGTTCGACGGCGGCGCGGCGCCCGCTTTTGCGGGAACCGTGCCGGAAGTGGAAGTAGAGATAGCAGGCGGCCACAAACGGGATACCGAAGTAGAGGGCGGCCACCTGGTTGGGGTCAAAGGCGAGCCCAACCACGGACGCCAGGCACAACGCAAAGGCCAGCAGGGGAACTACGGGATAGAGCGGCGCACGGTAGGCCAGTGTGGACACGTCGCCGCCATTTCGGAGGAAAGCCCGGCGATGGAGGAAGTGCGAGGCCGTGATGGACATCCACACTCCGACCACAGCAAACCCGGCGATGGAGACCAGCACCAGGTAGACGGATTCGGCGGCCACCACGCTGCAGAGGAGCGAGGCGACACCACCGATCATGCTGATGCTGAGGGCAATGAGCGGGATGCCCTTCTTGGTGAGGCGGCGGAAGGCCTTAGGGGCGTGGCCTTCATCCGAGAGGGAGAAAAGCATGCGCGCGCAGGAATACAGGCCACTGTTGCCAGCGGAAAGCAGGGCGGTGATGATCACAAAGTTCATGATGTCTGCGGCATACGGGATCCCCAGTGAACTGAACACCGTGACGAACGGGCTTTCATCAAGCCCCACCTCTCCATAGGGAACGGTGGCGGCGATGACGGTGATGGCACCAACAAAGAAGATCAAGAGGCGCAGGACGGTGGCGCGGAGGGCCTTGGGAATGGCGTGCTCCGGATTTTTGGTTTCGCCGGCTGCTACGCCGATCAGTTCCGAGCCGGAGAAGGCATAGAAGACAGCCAGCACGGTGATCAGCACCCCGGCAAAGCCATTGGGAAAGAGCCCACCCTCCGTGACGAAGTTGTTCAGGAGCAGGGGAGGGCCGGACTCAGCTGCCAGGGGCTTGAAACCCAGCAGGGCGGCGCCGCCGAACACGATGAGCGCCACGATGGTTGCCACCTTGATCAGTGAGAGCCAGAATTCAGACTCTCCGAAGACCCGTGCCGAGAAGGCATTGAGGCTGAAGATCAGAGCGGCGAAGACCAGGCACCAGACCCAGACGTCCACTCCCGGAAACCACCGCTGCATGAGCAGCCCACAGGCCGTGAACTCCGAGCCCAAGGCCACCACCCAGCAAAGCCAGTACAGCCACGCGGTGGTAAAGCCGGTGGCGGGGCCAATGGATCGTGCCGCATAGATGTGGAAAGCACCTGCCACCGGGTAGGCGATGGCGAGTTCACCGAGGCACGCCATCACCAGGTAAACAACGAAGGCGCCAACCAGGTACGCCAGGACGGCACCGAGCGGGCCGGCCTGTTCAATGGTGTATCCGGAACTCAGGAAAAGGCCGGAACCGATGACGCCGCCCATGGCGATCATGATCAGGTGGCGGGGCCCCATGGTCCGGCGCAGGTCAGTCCGGTGCAGGTCAGTCCGGCGCAGGTCGCGGTGGGAGGCGTCCAAAGAATCCAGGGCAGGGGCGCCAGGCGTCTCTTGGCGGGCAGGCAGCACGGGGCTGTAACTGTTTTGCGGCATGGGGCCACGCTAGGTCCCGGCAGCAGGCAGCGTGGCATTCGTTACAGTTTGTTGCACCATAAGCACAAGGAATTGCCGATAACTATCGGTGCCGAACCCCTGTTCCCGTCAATACTTCCCGATAGCCCTCGCGGAAGGACGGGTAAGCGGGCTCAAAGCCGGTGCTTCGCAGAAGTGCATTGCTGCAGCGCTTGTTCCCGTTGCGGGCATCGGCCGCCGGACCGGTGGGTGGCTCGGGAAACCCCAGTTCGGAAGCCAGGAAAAGCAGCACCTCGCCCAGTTCTGCGGGCTCGTTATCCACGCCGAGATATACCTGGACAGGCATGGCTTCCATACTGGCAAGATGTACCAGTGCTGCAGCGGCATCGTCCCTGTGGATCCGGTTGGTATAGCGGGGGGCGTCGGGAATCACCGCAGCGCCTTTCCGGACCTGGTCAATCAGCCGCGTACGGCCAGGGCCGTAGATGCCTCCGAGCCGCACGACAACACCGGCTGTTTCGGTGCCGTGTAGGCGGTGGTGCAGCAGTTCCTCTGCCTCCCGCATGATGCGGCCGGAAAATCCGCCGGGTTCCGCCGTCGTGCTTTCATCAACCCAGCCGCCGTTGGCGTCCCCATAAACAGCAGTGGAGGAGACAAAAAGAACCCGGCGGGGCGTCACGGCATCCCGCTCGAGGGCGTCCAGGACGTGCGAGACGCCGTCCACGTACGCAGCCCGGTAGGCAGTTTCCGTGGGGGAGTCCGCAGCGACGGCAATAACGACGGCGGTGGTATCGGCCGGGACGGGCGGAAGGCCCGGTGTGCCCAGGTCCGCCGCAACCCCTTCAATGATCGCCGGCAGTTTTTCAGGCGACCGGCGCCAGCCCACCACGCGGTGCCCCGCCGCGGCAAAACGCAGGCCCGCTTCAGTGCCCAGGTCGCCGCATCCGGCCAGCAGGATCGTCACGGGATCAGGGAGCCGGGACGGGGAAGAAGACCCGGGGGTCCTGCAAAAGGGCCGGGTAGTCGAATGCGGACCTGTCGATCACTTCGGTGACGCTGAAGTTGCGGCCGAACCTGCCATCCTCCAGGGTGATGGGGCGGCCCAGGACCTGTCCCACCGCGAACTTGCTGCCGTCCTCGAAGGCCACCGCTACCACTGTCTTGCCGGGGAGGGTGGCGAAAGCCTCCTCCTGGGCTTTGCGCTTTCGGGTTGGCTTCTTCACCAACTGCTTGGGTGGAAGCTTGCGCGGCTGCTTGGAGGGCCGGCGTGAACCGTCGTCCACGTAGACAGGGGAATAGTCATCCTGATCGGCGCCCAAACCGGCAGTGGGAGTGCCGCCGCGGCGAACCGGGGGAAGGGCAACGGTTCCCAGTGTTTCCGGGTCAATCTCCCGATGCGGGGCGCGGAGGATCCACAGGATGTCACCGTCGGGGTCCTCGGGGAGGAATTCGTGTTTCGGCTCAGGCCAGATGTAGTCCAGATCCACCTCGGCGTCAGGAAAGACGTCTTTGTAAAACTTCGGCTCTTTGCGGAGGAGCTTGGAGCGGTGGCTCAAGTGGAAGTCCGGATCGCCTAGCCAATGCGGCATCGGAATCTTGGCTGCGTAATCGGGGTGCGCTGCCTGGGGTGCAAACTCTGTGATGTTGGCGCGGGTGTTGTCGGCGTGGCCGCGGGCGGTCCACTCGTCCACCATGGCAAGGCCATACAGGGTCAGTGCGGGGACGTGCCCCATCCACATCCGGACGGCCGGGTGGGACTGCCAGCCGTATTCCGGGATCACCAGCGCCCGGAGGATCTGCAGCGCCTCGACTCGTTGCTTGCCAAGCCTGGCGGGGTCGAGCGCGGCCGCGCTCGACCTAAAATCGGGGTGCGGAAGGAAGGTTTGCATCTCTTCAGTCTGACGCCCCGTACGGGATGTGCCAATTGCAGTGCTTACCGCCACATGGGGACCAGCCAGAGTGTTCACATAGTGGACCCATGCATACGCTATGGGGGAGCAACCACTAAGATAACCGGAACCCGTCCCGCGTCCTGGAAGCCCTCCCATGAAAACTACACCTCAAAAGACCCCCGGAAGCACCCAGATTTTCACGCCCAAGTTCGGGCAGATGCTTAGTCCGGAGGCCAATGGCATCCTGGTCCTTGACGAATTTACGCTTGATCCGGCAGCGGCGCGCAAAGAGCAGCACGGCTTCCGCGCAGCGATTGCATCCGTAGCTGTCACGCTCCGCCGAATTGCTGCCCTGCGTGTGGTGATTGCGCTCGTGGCCATCGGAAACCTGCCACTGTTCCTGCTTTCCAGCGGCTGGTGGATCTACGCGGTTTCCCTGACTCTGGTGGTGGCAGTGCACGCTGCGGTCTCCTGGCTCAACCGGCACGAGCCCAAAGTCCGCCAGCGCCAGGACCTGGAATTGCACCTGCATCGCGAACAGAGCGCCAACTACCGCAAAGTCCGTGACGCCGTGAAGTACATGATTGACACACCCAGCCGCATGAACGAACACCTCTACCTGGAGTTGCTGGCGGTCAAGCGGGTGGCCCTCAACCTCGCACACGGCACTGTTGCCCTGCTGGACACCAGCGACGAGACCTCCTGGAAAGTGCGGATCGTCCGCGAAATCCCTGCAGCAGCCTAAGCAGCAGTGCCCTAAAAAGGCAGCAGCCTAAGCCCGGAGCAGCCTTCGCCCGCAAGCAGCTAAAGCGCGCAGCCGCCCAGGCACACGCTAAGACGTTAAATACGACGCCGGAGCTCCCCGCAGTGGGGACGCTCCGGCGTCGTTGTTAACGGTGCCTATTTCAAGGCGCCGGCGGCGCCCCGAAGGCTAAGCGGGAAGCTGCAGGACCTGTCCCTCGAACACGAGGTCCGGGTTGGAGATGGTGTCCTGGTTGGCGTCCGCAAGGCTTGCCCAGCCGCCGGCGATACCCAGCTTGTCCGCCACGATGCTCAGCGTGTCGCCCGCCTCCAGCGTGTAGGTCTCGCCGCTGAGCGCTACCGGCGCAGCATGGACGGGAGCTGACGCCACAGGCTGGGTGACAGGCGCCTGGGCGGCCGGAACCTGGGTCACGGGCACGCTCTGGACTGGAACAGTCTGGGGCGCAACTGCTGTTGCGCCACCGCTCAGCCCCAGCTGGGCCGAGCAGGAAGGCCAGGCCTCCCAGCCCTGGGCAGCCTGGACTTGTTCGGCGACGGCGATCTGCTGCTCACGGCTGGCATCTGCAGCGGAGCCGGTGCCGCCGTAGGCGGCCCACGTGGTGGGGCTGAACTGCAGGCCGCCCGTGTAGCCGTTTCCGGTGTTGGTTGCCCAGTTTCCACCACTCTCACACTGCGCCAGCGAGTCCCAGGTGGACGTGCCGGTGGTGGCGTTAGCGGCGGTTGCTGAGAGCGCCAGGCCGGCGAGGGAAACGGCGGTAACGGTGATTCCGCGGCGCGCGGCAGTACGGAAAGTAGTTGTTTTCATGATGGTGATGCTCCTGAAGGCCACCTGCGCTCGGTCCGTCCCCGGAGGTCGTCGCGCCACTGCCCGCCCCTGACGTATAGAGGTCAACTGCGGCGTCCGCCGGCCGGGCAGTTCTGGTGGAGGCGGCGCCGGGCATTCATTGGCCCGCGTTCGCGGGCATGCATTTCACGCTAGGGCATCCCCCTGCCGTTATCAAATCGAGATACTCTCCCTGACAGAGGTTGGCCTGGGTGATGTGGATTGGCAGAAGAAGCCGCCTTGGAGGAACATCCGCTGGAGCGGAACGTTTCCGCCGCTCCGGGCATTATCCTGACCGGATGGACAATTACCAGGACAGCGCCGCTGAGACGCTTCCAGAGACTGATTTGCTGGATACGGAACCGCTTGCCCGCCTGCTTCCGCTGGCCGAACTGCACCTTCACATCGAAGGGACCCTTCAGCCCGAACTGATTTTTGAACTGGCGGAGCGCAACGGCATCACCTTGCCCTACTCGGGGCTGGACGAGCTGCGCGGCCTTTATGAATTCAGTGACCTTCAGTCCTTCCTGGATCTGTACTACGCCAACATGGCTGTCCTGCGGACGGAGCAGGACTTCGCAGACATGACCCGCGCCTACCTTGCCCGTGCCCAGGAAGCGGGAGTGCGGCACGCCGAGATCATGATGGACCCGCAGGCGCACCTTGCCCGCGGGGTCTCCCTGGAAACCTGTGTGAATGGTGTTGCGTCCGCTTTGGCAACCTCAGTTGAGGACTTCGGCATCTCCACACTGCTGATTGCCGCTTTCCTGCGCGACCTGCCGGAGGAGTCGGCGCTGGAAGTCCTGGACGCCCTGCTCGCCATGAACGCCCCCATCGCGGCCATCGGCCTGGACTCGGCAGAGGTGGGCAACCCGCCGGCCAAATTCGAACGGCTTTTTGCCCGGGCGCGGGAAGCAGGCCTGCGATTGACGGCGCATGCAGGGGAGGAGGGCCCGGCGTCGTACATTATTGATTCGCTGGACATCCTGGGCGTGGAGCGGATCGATCACGGCATCCGGTGCATGGACGATCCGGAGCTGGTGGAACGGCTGGTGGATGATCGGATTCCGCTCACGGTCTGTCCCTTGTCCAACGTTCGGCTCCGGACGGTGGACACCCTGGCGGACCACCCGCTGCCGGCAATGCTGGCCGCTGGATTGAACGTGTCCGTCAACTCCGATGACCCGGCCTATTTCGGCGGATACGTTGACGATAACTTTGCGCAGCTGACAGCGGTGTTTGAGTTGTCCGAATTCGACCGCGCCCGCCTCGCGGCCAACTCCATCCATTCGTCGTTCGCCTCCGAGAACCGGAAAGCCGAGCTCCTGGACGAGCTGAACGGCGGCTAGGGTACGGGTAGAACGGCGGTTGGTGCAGGGGCCTTGAACGTTGGTCTGGTTGCGCCTGCGTCACCTGACAGTGAGGAACATCAGCCCTGATGGTGCGTGCCGCTACACTGGTGCCGCAAGCGTGTCTGGGAAAAGTCCGGCGGCACCCACATTAGCGCTGCTGGGTTGAGCAAACAGCCCCCTACCCGAGACTCCCGCCTCACTTCGGTCCGAATCCGCTTCATAGTCGGTCACGACACGCAAAGTTAACCAATTCAAGTCGCGAGATGTAACAGGCTGTTGGCAAAATGCCTAGAGTCTAATCGCAATACAAAAGGGGAATCATGGCCAAGTCCATCGCAGAAAACACCTACCTTCGTCTCAAGACCGTGCTGGATGTCCTGACCGAAGGCGTGTGGTCCGGCGATGCGCTGAATGCCGGCGAGGTACTGGCTGAAGCCACAGCCCGCGTCCCGTTCAGCCCGCATGAGGGAGAATTGCTCAGCGGCGGCATCCCCCGCGGTCATAAGACACTGACCTCCGCCACGGCAAAGCTGGTGAAGGCCGGCTGGCTGGTCAAGAGCCGTGCCGGCTGGATCATCACCGAGGACGGCATGCGCGCCACAGTCGCGTTCCCGGATGTGGACTCCTTTACGGCAGCGGTCGACGCCGGCACGCCCGTTCCGGCGGACACCCCGGTTCCGGCTGCCCCCGCCAATTTTGTTTCACCGAAGGCAGCCCGTGCAGAAGCCGCCGCAAAGACGGAAACAGTGAAGAAGGCTCCGGCCAAGAAGGCCCCCGCTACCAAGGCAACGGCCACTAAAGCAACCGCCACCAAGGCAACCGCCACCAAGGCGCCAGCGAAGAAGGCGGCCGAAGCTGTGGGCAAGGCAGCCAAACTGATCGAGGACGCCGTGGAGCCCGTGGTCAAGGCCGTCCGTTCCCGCAAGGCCTCGCCGAAGGCAAAGGCTGAAACCCCCACCGCGGACGCTTCGGCGGGAGCTGTTGCCACCGCAGTCGAGACGTTCCCGCAGCCTGAGGCCGTAGCTGTGGCCGGTGACTTCAACACGTTCCTGGGAGCACCGGAGAACTGGGCACCGCAGTACGACGAAGCCCAGATGGAACTCGACGTCCTGGACCAGCTGTGGAAGATCAGCGCCGAACTGCCGGCCGGTTACTACACATTCAAGATCGCACTGAACCGCTCGTGGCAGGAGAACTATGGCGCGTTCGGTGCATTCGACGGTCCCAACCACGAACTGCACCACGACGGCGGCACTGTCACCATCCGCTACGACCACCGCACACGGGACATCACCGTCAACTGACCCTGAGGCAGAACCCCGCGGACCCTACTGTCCGCGGGGTTCTGTCGTTGGTTCCGGGGGGGAGGCGGGGCGCATGCGGCGCGGGGGGAATTATGGGCCGCGCCGGAGTCCTTGACCGCGTTCGGATCTCAGACAGCGCGGAATCCTTCAACGCGCCTGAATCCTTGACTTGGGCTTGCTGCTGAAGCACTGTGGATTTGGTCGCTGTGGCCGGTTTCCACCGATTCAGGAGATGCAAAATGACTCTTCCCTCAGGCCTTACCCCGGGCGTTTGGACGCTGGATATGTCTCACAGCGAGATCGGTTTTACGGTCCGGCACGCCGGCATCAGCAAAGTGCGTGGACGTTTCACTGAGGCGAGTGCAGAGGCCCATATCGGCCAATCCTTGGCAGAATCATCGCTCCATGCCACCGTCAAGACGTCCAGCTTCGATTCTGGTGACGCCAACCGGGACGCCCACGTCCGTGGCGCGGACTTCTTCGACGTGGAGAACCACCCCGAGATGACTTTCCGAGCCACATCCGTGGAGGGCGACGGCGAGGACTACACCCTCACGGGCGACCTCACCATCCGGGGAATCACCAAGCCGGTTGAACTGGAGGTGGAATTCACCGGGGTGGCCGTGGACCCCTTCGGTGCCACCCGTGCCGGATTCTCCGCCGAGGCCGAGATCAGCCGCAAGGAGTTTGGCCTCACGTGGAATGCGGCCTTGGAAACCGGAGGATTCCTGGTCAGCGACAAAGTGAAAATCAACGTCGAGGCTGCCTTGGTGAAGCAGTCATGAAGCCATGAACGCTGGTGTTCCAGCAAACCCGGAAGTGCCGGCCACCGACGGCGTCCGGCTCTCCGCGCGCGTTTTCGGGATAGTGCAGGGCGTCGGGTTCCGCTATTGGACCATGGGCAAGGCAGACGAACTGGGCCTGACCGGGTTGGTGCGGAACCTTGCCGACGGATCCGTGGACGTGGTGGCCGAAGGTCCTGAAGAGCGCATCAAGGACTTCCTGGACTGGCTGAAGTCGGACAAAACCCCCGGCCGCGTGGAGCGGGTGGAGGACTCCATCTCTGCGGCCGAAGGAACGTTCCGGGACTTCCGGGCGCGCTGACACCCAACCCAAACCCGGGTTCGTGAGCCGGGCTCACCGATAAGCGGACACAGCCCAAGTAGGTCGCGCTAACTGTCGTTCTGAGCGCTCCAAACGACACTTCGCGCGACTTACTTGGGTGGCCGGGGTGCTGACCGTGGGCTGAGGCCGATGAAGGCGCCCAGCTCCTCCAGGGCCCGGGGCCGCGCCGGCATGTAGTTGGTGAGCTCAGGGGAGCGGACAATCACGGCGCGCCACTGGGCCCTGGATATGGCGACGTTAATGCGGTTCCTGTTCAGCAGGAACTCAGCCCCGCGCGGAGCTTCAGCCACGGCCGAGCATGCCATGGACACCAGCACCACCGGCGCCTGCTGTCCCTGGAACTTGTCCACGGTGCCAACCCGAACGCCGCCCAGGCCTGCCTGCTCCAACGTATGCCGGATCAGCTGGACCTGGGCGTTGTAGGCAGCCACCACCAGGACGTCTTCCGGGCTGAGCGGCCGGGCGGGCTGGTCTCCGCCGGGAAGCCATTTCAGCCCAATGTGCCGCTGCGCCTGCCGGACAACCTCGGCTGCCTCTTCAGGGGAGCACGTGGTGTTTCCGGTGTGATCCACGAAGACGGTCTCCACTCCGGGAGGCAATTCGGCAAGGCTGCGGGAGGATGCGGCCGGAGCATATTCAAGTTTGCCGTCGTAACTCAGGAGCGACACGGAGCGGCACAGCTCCGGGTGCATCCGCCAGCTGTCCGCCAGGAAGTACCCCAGCTCCCCGGGCAGCGTGGCGTTTCCCGCAGCGAGCCAGCCCAGGGCCGACTCATCCACCGGCTCCGGGTGAGAACCCTGGGTGACCTGTGGAAGCTGCTGCGGATCCCCCAGGAGGAGGAGTCGCTTGGCAGACCTGGCCACCGCAAGGGTATTGGCAAGCGAGAACTGACCGGCCTCATCGATCACCAGCAGATCCAGGGAGCCGGCAGGGACACATTTTCCGGTCATGGTCCACGCCGTGCCGCCCACCAGGCAGCCGCCCGGAGAGTCCAGCAGCGCGGCAACGTCGTCGTCGGATGTGCGGTGCCACAGGACGTCGTGCGGCGTGGACAGCTTCTTGGCCACGCGGGCTGGGTTGACTCCCGCGGTTTCGATCGCGGTGCAGAGCATGTTCTCCACCACGGCGTGGGACTGGCCTACCACTCCGATCTTCCAGCCGGCATCCACCAGCCGGGCAATGACGTGCGAGCCGACATACGTTTTGCCTGTGCCCGGTGGGCCCTGCACGGCCAAATATGAGTGGTCCAGGTCCCTCAGCGAGGTGGTGATGGCTGCGACGTAATCTGCAGCACCCGCACTGTCCGGTCCGACGGCGGCGGGCCCTGGGAGCGAACGGAACCTGGGCGGGAGCTTCCGCAGGATGTCCAGGCCCGGATGGTCCGGCAACGCAGGCCCCAACGCCCCCACGGCTTCGGCAAGCTCCGCCAGGGCGGCCTCAATGCTGGCGGTAGGGACTGGCCGATCCTCGGTCAGGGCAACCGGGATATGAGGGTACGCGGGGACCTTGCCCGTCTCCTTCTCCTCGATGGTGATGATGGTCCGGCCAGGAATGTCCGGATGGTCCTGCACGTCGGTGACCAGGGTGCCGAAAGTGTATCCCCGGGCCGTGGGGCTGCCTTGGGATTCGTCCATTCCGTCAGGAAGGGGGGCCTCGTACAACCGGCACCACGTGCTTCCGGGCCTGAAATCCGAACCTTCACTCATGGTCCCGGTCAGTTTCAGGGTGCGGGTCTGCATCCGAACCTTCGGCCCGGACAACGCCCAGTCCCTGAGGACCTCGGCTGTATCCACCACAAACACGTTGCGGTGATCGGACCAGTGATCGATCTCTGACTCCGTACGGTCGAAGTGTTCCCACCAGAACTGCTTCCGCTCCCGCCGGTGATACCCGGTGGCCGCGGCTACCATGGCGATGGCCTGCTCATCCGGGGTCCAGGGCCTGTTGTCCGGCAGCAAGGCCAGGTAGTCCCGGAGGCGGATCTCCTCGGGAGTTGGTTCCGCTTCGGCGATCGATACCGCCTCGGAAAGGGCAGGCGGCAGCGCCACCGTTGGGCCGCCGTCGGGCTTTCCGGCAGTGCCTGTTGAAGTGCTTGACGGGGCAGCGTGTGACCCGGCAGTGCCTGTTGCCGCGTTTGAAGCGGCAGTGCCCGGCCCGGCAGCGGGAGCGGTGGAGTGACCGTTCTGGGAGGAACGCAGGCCCAGGAGCCAGTCGCGGAGCCTCAGGGTGGAAAGGCAGTCGTATTCGTTGTAGTCGGAGATGGAGGCAAGGATCTCGGCTGCCTTGGCGGAGTCGCCATCTTCCCTGGCTGCGCAATAGCCGGCGTATGCCACCACGGAGGCGCCGGCGTCCTTGACGTCACCGGACCGCAGATGGTCCCCCATGTAGAGGGGCTCGAGTTTCTTGATGGAATAGGACCGCTCCGAGATGCGCAGCGAATGCCGGACCGTGGCGTACAGGTCCACCAGGAGACCTTCCCGGAGCCAGTTGTCCACGGTGTCCTCACCCGCCAGATGGGTGACCGACAGGTTCCGGAGCGCTGACTTCTCATAGGCGGCGTAGTGGTAGACGTGCATGTCCGGGTACCTGCGCCGGCGCTCTTCCACGTAATCCAGGAAGTCCAGGAAGGCGTGCCGTTCCCCGGAGCGGGAGTGCGCCCAGAACGGACGGAACACCAGCTTGCGGGTTTCACCGGCAGAGCCAGACGGGTCAGCGGCGGAATCGGGCGCCTCGATTACCCCGAACAGGTACTCCAGCCCCCATTTTCCGGTGGCGGGATCCTGCCAGAGCGGATCGCCCTCGAAGTCGAAGAAGATGTCACCGGGGCTGGGCGCAGGGATGGAGGCCAGGGCGTTCGCCGGAAGTACCTTGAACGTGACGGAGTGTTCCTCGCCGTCCTTCACGAACGTCCGCGAGCCGTCTGGAGTGTCGCGGCCGAGCTGCATCCGGGCCTGGTCCCGCAACCGGACCACAGAACCTGTGGCCTGGGCGGAAGGAAGGTCGGCCAGTTGGTCGATGGTGGTGATGCCGTCGGCGATGAGTTTCTTGCGCCGGGAGGAGCCCATGCCGCCTACCATCAGGAGGTCGCGGTGGGACTGGACCTGCTCCGCGCAGTAGTTGCAGCGCCCGCAGCAGGTGATGTCCTTCTGCAGCCACTGGACCGGCGAATCCCCAGAGCGGTGCGAGCCGGTGAGGGTGCGAAAGCGGTCGCGGCGCTCGCGGAAGACAGGCAGGAGGTCGGTGAGCGAATGCACGCTGCGGACGTAATCGCCGTCCACCACCGCGCCCAGCACCAGGGTGACCTTGGGTGAGGGTTCAAGCCCCATCCGGATGAGTTGGTCGCCATATGCCGCAAGCTGGAGGAGCGCGCCCACCTTGGCGTGCCTGGCCAGCTTGGTATCCCAGACTTCGTAGCGCCCCGGGTTTCCGGTTCCTGCGGCCTCATTGACGATGAAGTCCGCGTAACCCAGGAACTCGCCATCGAAGAAGGTGGCCTGGAAGACGACGTCCGCCCCAGCCCGGAGAGCAAGTTCAGTTTCCGCCTGCTTGGCCAGGAGGTCCGCGCGCACATTCTCGCCGCGGTGGATGGAATAAACCCCGGAACCGCGGTTGGCGTCCCATTCGCCGTACTGGTCGATGAGGCCCGCCAGGACCTTGGCCTCGTGTTTATCGCCAAGGGCACCGGCACGCCGCTGCATTTCGTCGTCGGGAAATACGGCCTTGGGAGAACGTCCCAGTTTCTCGTCCAGGATACGGAGTGTGCGGTACTCGCACTCGCTGGCGGCAACGAGGTCGCTCGCCGAGAACACCAGGTCCGCAGGTCCGCCCGTGCCGGGATCAGTGCTGCCAGAATCAGCGCTGGCAGGATCGAGGCTTGCAGAAGCCGCGCTGGCAGGATCGAGCAGGAACAAGGGGGCCTCCCCGTTGACGGCTGGCCGGGGGAGGGTTTCCCCTGGCCTTGTCTTGAATCTAGCAAGAGGGACTGACAATAACGGCTGCCGGCTTGTGCCGCCGGTGCCCTCTGCTGCCGGCCCGTGCAGGCCGGCATGACGCGCTAGCTCTGCCCGGCCCTCACCTGGGCCTTGTCATGCGCCGCATGGGCACTCCGGAGCAGGTTCATGAACTCGGTCTCGTTGCGGATGAGCCGCTTGTACTTCTCGGGGAGCTTGCGGATCTGGTCCTCTTCCCAGCACATCCTGGCGAAGATCTTGTCCCTCTCGGCCATATTCGTTTCGTAGTTGAGGTCCAGGTATTCGTTGGCGTGACGCTTCGCCCCGGATACGGCGTTCTTGGCCTTGCCCTTGGGGCTGAAGACGGACGCCAGGATGGTGACAACCAGGACGCCAAGGATCACCATCAGCGAGGCCTCCGTGCTCACCTCCACCACGTTGACATGCTCGCCGTCGTTGATGAAGGGCAGGTTGTTCTCGTGCAGCGCGTGCAGGATGAGCTTCACCCCAATAAAGCCCAGAATGGTGGCGAGGCCGTACGAGAGGAAGATGAGGCGGTCCAGGAGGCCGTCGATCAGGAAGAACAGTTGGCGCAGGCCCAGCAGAGAAAACACCGTGGCGGTGAAGACGATATACACGTTCTGGGTCAGGCCAAAGATGGCCGGGATGGAGTCCAGCGCGAACAGGATGTCGGTCCCGCCAATGGCAACCATCACCAGGAGCATGGGCGTGAGGACGCGTTTGCCGTTTTCCACGGTGAACAGCTTGTCGCCGTCGTAATGCTCCGACGCCGGCAGGAAGCGCCTGGCGAGCCGGACCACCAGGCCCTCGGACTCTTCGTCGTGGCCGTCAGGCTTCAGCAGGTTGCCGGCGGTGATCAGCAGAATCAGGCCGAAAATGTAGAACACCCAGGCGAAGCTGTTGATCAGCGCCGCGCCCAGCAGGATGAAAGCGGTGCGGGCAATGAGGGAGAAGACGATGCCGAACAGCAGCACCTTTTGCTGGTCAGCCCGCGGCACCCGGAAGCTGGCCATGATGATCAGGAAGACAAAGAGGTTGTCCACCGACAGGGCCTTCTCCGTGATGTAGCCCGCGAAATACTCCGTGCCCAGGGTGGGGCCGCCGAGCCACAGCACTCCCAGGCCGAAAAGCAGTGCGATCCCCACATAGATGCCGGACCAGACGGCCGATTCCTGCAAAGAGGGTGTGTGGGCCTTCCGCACATGAAAGAAGAAGTCGAAGGCGAGCAGCCCGATGATGCCCACAACTGTCAGGGTCCAAACGAACGAAGATACTTCCATGGGCGGGCCTTTCGAAGCGACTGGCTTGGCAAGGCCGTCCCAGAATGGTCCTTGGGGGGCCTTCGGTGCTTAATCCAAGCCTACCCGCGGCCCACCACGGGTCGGCGAAGCAAGCGTGAATACAGAGTTGCGTGAATACATCAACAACTGTACTTTTTCGTGTATGGAAACGCTCACCCAAGCACCCGTGCTGGCCAGGTTCGGCTATGCCGTGTCAGACCCCACCCGCGCCCGGATCCTCCTGGCCCTTTCAGAAGCTCCGTCCTATCCTTCGGATCTGGCTGATTCTCTTGGGGTGTCGCGGCAGAGTATGTCCAACCATCTGACGTGCCTGCGCGGCTGCGGCCTGGTTGTTGCGGTTCCGGATGGGCGGCGGAGTCTGTATGAGCTGGCAGATGCCCGGCTGGGCCACGCCATCAAAGACCTGATCGGCGTCGTCCTTGCAGTGGATCCTGCATGTTGCGCCCCGGACGGGACATGCTTGGCATGACCACGTTGCTTTACACAACAAATCCGGATCGCCGCGCGGTGCTGAGCCGGAGGATCAGGTTATTCGCGGCCGCAACCATCACGTACAACGTCATCGAAGCTGTTGTAGCTCTGTGGGCGGGCGGCGTTGCAGACTCTTCGGCGCTGATCGGCTTCGGCTTGGACTCGATTGTCGAGGTGGCTTCGGCTGTGGCGTTGTCGTGGCAGTTCTCAGCCAAGGACCCGGAACGTCGCGAGCACCTGACCTTGCGTATCATCGCCATTTCCTTCTTTGCGTTGGCTGCATTCGTAACAGTCGACGCCGTCCGGTCACTTATGGGCGCAGGAGCGGCGCAGCATTCAACGCCGGGCATAGTAATCGCGGCTTTGAGCTTGGCGATCATGCCTGTCCTGTCATGGGCGCAGCGCCGCGCCGGGCGGGAGCTTGGGTCCAGCACGGCAGTGGCCGATTCCAAGCAGACACTGCTCTGCACATACCTTTCCGCAGTCCTGTTGATCGGTCTGGTTCTGAACAGCACCTTGGATTGGTGGTGGGCCGACGCCGGCGCGGCACTGGTGATCGCAGGCATCGCCGTCCGGGAAGGGCTCGAAGCATGGAAGGGGCAATCCTGCTGCACTATCCCGCACGCCATGAATGGCCACACAGAAGATGATGACTGCTGTGCGCCCATTGAGAACATCTCATCCGCATCCGCTCTTAAAGGAGCGGAAGGAGCGGAAGAGGCAAAGGAGGCAGGCGAACAGTCTGCGGATTCCTGCTGTGCAGGGTGTGGATCAGAGGCCTTGGCTGAGCCTGTCACCGTTGACCTCGGAACCAGGCCGGCCGATCGATGAGCGCGGCCGTTACTGCCCGCAGGGTCCGCATCACGATCTGGATTCTGCTCGTTGCCATCGTTGGCGCCGGGGTGATCTGGTACGGCGTGCGGACCGCTAATGGGCCCGCTCCTGCCGCACCCCTGGCGGCTGACGCCCACGTCATGAGGGAAGACAGCCACCGGGTCACGAGACCGGCCACAGAGAAGGCCCAGCTTGTCGAGTTCCTGGACTTCGAGTGCGAATCGTGCCGCGCTGCCGAGCCCTTGATAGAGGAACTGAAAAAGGAATACGGGGACCGGATTACTTTCGTCCACCGCTACTTCCCCCTCCCTGGCCACCGGAACTCCGGCACCGCAGCCTTGGCCGCGGAGGCTGCCGCCCAGCAGGGCAGCTATGAGGCGATGACTGCCAAGCTGTTCGAGACCCAGCCACAGTGGGGCGAGAAGCAGGACCCCCAGGCAGCACTGTTCAGGACCTTCGCCCAGGAACTCGGGCTGGACATGGCCGCGTATGATGCCGCAGTGGCGGATCAGGCCACCAAGGACCGCATCAGCCAGGACGTTGCGGACGGAAAAGCCCTCGGAGTCACCGGCACTCCCACCTTCTTCCTTGACGGAAAGAAGCTCACCCTTAACACCGAAGCCCAGTTCCGTCAGCTGCTCGACAACGCCGCTGGCCCGAAGTAGCAAGAACTGCAGCAGTTGGCGCGTCGAACTGCGTTTGAATCAACACCACTTTTCAATTGGTGGTGCGACGTTTGGGAGGAACTGCGGTCCCCGCAATGCAGTCAGTTCTGCCGCAGGAGCTTCTTCTTCGCCACGGCCTTGAGTGACAACGTTTTATAGCCCTCCTGCTCGAACAGCACGGTAATCACGTCGGCCTCGGAACGCATCACCAGCCCCGGCCCCCATTTCTTGTGGGTCACAGACGACTGCACCGGAAACGGCGCAGGATCGGCACCGGCATCGGAGGCGCCAGAATCAGAGGCCGCGGCAGCCGCGCCAGGAGCCGCCCCGCCGTCGTCGATCCTTTCCCGCTCCCCGTCCCAGCCCCTTTCCCTGCCCCTTTCCCAGCCCTGGTCCAGGTCCCGGACCGAGTCCGCGGGCGAGGCCTGGCAGTTGTCGCAGTTGCCACACGCCCCGGGGAGATCTTCGCCGAAGTAGCCCAGCAGGAACTGCCGCCGGCAGCCACTGGTCTCGGCGTAGCCGCGCATCATGTTGATCCGTGACTGGTCAACGCGCTGCCGTGCTTCGGCCAGTTCGACGGCGTCCCGCACCACTGCGGGCAGCTTGGCCTTGGACGTGAGCCGGACACCGCGCTTGCCGGTCTTGAGGGCGCCTGCCTCCTGGAGCTGGTTCAGCAGTGCTGTGACCCGCCGGGCCGGGAATCCCGTGATCTCGGCAAGGGACGTCCTGGGCACCGGCCCGTCAGCAGCGCGCAGGATTTTGAGCAGGGCCAGCAGTGACTCCTCGTCCGGCACCTGGGCGGCAAAGAATTTCCGCAGGCCCAAGTCCTCTGCGCGGTAGTGCAGGACCGCGGAGGCCGGCTGGCCGTCCCGGCCGCAGCGGCCAATCTCCTGGTAGTAGGCATCCAGCGACTCCGGGATGTCCGCATGGAGGACAAAGCGGACATTGGGCTTGTCGATCCCCATCCCGAAGGCCGTGGTGGCCACCACCAGGTCCAGTTCATCGTTCATGAACTGTTGGTGGATGGCCTCGCGGTCTGCCGCGGTGCGGCCCGAATGATAGGCCTGCGCCCGCACCCCGTTCTTGGCCAGCTTCGCGGCGTACTTCTCGGTGTCCTTGCGGGTTGCGGCATACAGGAGCCCGTGCTGCCCGCCTTCTTCCCTGACCAGTTCGCTTGCCTGTTCCACTACCGCGCGGCGCTTGTCCTTGTCCTCATGGTGCCGGAGCACGGCCAGGCTGATGTTGGGCCGGTCGAAGCCGTGGACCAGGACAAGCGGATCCGTCATGCCCAGCCGCCGGATGATCTCCTCCCGCACCGGGGGAGAGGCGGTGGCGGTGAGTGCGGCCACCGGGGGATTGCCCAGGCGCTCGCGGACGCTACCAAGGCCAAGGTAGTCGGGCCGGAAATCGTGTCCCCAGGCGGAGACGCAATGCGCCTCGTCCACCACAAAAAGCGCTATGTCCAGGGATGCGAGCCGTTCTACGGTTTCCTGCTTGGCCAGCTGCTCCGGAGCCAGGAACACCATCGCGGCCGTGCCCGCCTCCACTGCCTGCCACGCTTCCTCCACCTCCGAATCGGTGCGGGAGGAGTTGATAACGACGGCGGCATCCGGGCCCAGGGATTCCTCTAGGCCGTCCCGCTGGTCCTCCTGCAGGGCAATAAGCGGTGAAACCACGACGGCGGGACGTCCCGCCTGCCGGTGCAGGTGCACCGCGGCCACTTGATAGATGGCGGACTTCCCGTAGCCGGTGGGCATCACCGCCAGAACGTCCCGCCCACGGGCCAGCGCTTCCATCCCGGCCAGTTGGCCGTGTTGGAGGTGCCCGAGGGAAAAAGCGGAAGCGGCGAGTGTACTCAGTGCGGCGGACAGGGCAGGGTTCTCGGACATCTGGACAAGCTCCGGAAAATGGTTCCTGCGGCCGCTTGCTTCAGCCGTGGTGACAAGCCTAGCGCGGACCGCCACCCGCCGTCGCTCTTTGGCATCCCTGCATCCTCCTTGACTTCCACCGCCGGCTGAACAACTGTGGAAAGTGAGCGTTCCTGGCAGCGAAACCGGGTGTTCTGCGGGAACAGTCAGTGAGGCAAGGAGAGTGCATCGTGGCGCGCAAGAACCCGCGGGTTGAAGAGGCTGACGAGTCAAAGCTGGAAGTCAAAGGCCACCCGAAGACGTGGGCTGCCGGGATCCCCGGCGTTTATCACTCCATGAAACCCGCCCTGGAACATATGGGGCCGGACCGGACCCGGAAAACCCTCCTGGCGCTGAACCAGAAGGACGGCTTCGACTGCATGAGTTGCGCCTGGCCTGATCCGGGGCACCGCAAGACGTTCGAATTTTGCGAGAACGGCGCCAAGGCAGTCACCTGGGAAGCCACGCCGGTGGTGATCGGCTCTGAATTCTGGGCCGAACATCCTGTCAGCGAGCTGCGGGAGAGGTCGGAGTACTGGCTGGGGATGCAGGGCCGCCTCACGGAACCGGTGTACAAGGCGGCGGGGGAGGACCACTACCGTCCCGTCAGCTGGGACCAGGCGTTCACCATCGTCGCGGATAAGCTGAACGGACTGGCCAGCCCCGATGAGGCCACGTTCTATACAAGCGGCAGGACCTCCAACGAGGCCGCGTTCCTGTACCAGCTGTTCGTCCGGGGATACGGAACCAACAACCTGCCGGACTGTTCCAACATGTGCCACGAATCCTCAGGCTGGGCGATGGGCCAGACCATCGGCATCGGCAAGGCCACCATCTCCTATGACGATTTCGCCATGGCGGACCTGATCATCATCATGGGCCAGAACCCCGGCACCAACCACCCGCGGATGCTGACCGCACTGGAAGAGGCCAAGGAGGCCGGGGCCAGCATTGTGGCGGTGAATCCGCTGCCGGAGGCCGGGCTGATGCGGTACAAGAACCCGCAGAAGGTCAAGGGCATCGTGGGCCGGGGAACCGACCTGGCCGACCAATTTATGCAGGTCCGGATCGGCGGGGACATGGCGCTGCTGCAGGCGGTCTCCAAGCGCGTGCTCGAGGCCGAGGCCAGGAACCCCGGAACCGTGCTGGACCATCAATTCCTGGCCGAACACTGCCAGGGGCTGGCCGAGCTGCAGGCCCACCTTGCGGACCTGGATGAGGCCGCCGTCCTGGAGGCCACCGGGCTGCGGGTGGAAGAGATCGACGAGCTGGCGGACCGCTACCTCAAGGCAGAGAAGGTGATCATCACCTGGGCCATGGGCATCACGCAGCAGAAAAAGGGCGTGGCCACCATCAAGGAGATCATCAACCTGCTGCTGCTCCGCGGAAACATGGGCAAGCCCGGGGCCGGCGCCTCGCCCATTCGCGGGCACAGCAATGTCCAGGGCGACCGCACCATGGGCATCTGGGAGCAGATGCCGCCGGCGTTCCTGGACGCGCTGAGCAGGGAGTTCAGCTTTGACGCGCCCCGCACGCACGGCGCCGATTCTGTGGAAACCATCCGGAAAATGCGCGACGGCGGGATCAAGGTTTTCGTCGGACTGGGCGGCAACCTGGTGGGAGCCATTTCAGACACGCAGGCCGCCTGGGCGGCCATGCAAAACACCGACCTGTCCGTCCAGATCTCCACCAAGCTCAACCGGTCCCATACCGTCACCGGAGCAGAGGCCCTGATCCTGCCCACCCTGGGCCGGACGGAAATCGACCTGCAGGAATCGGGACCGCAGTTTGTGTCCGTCGAGGACACCGTCTGCGCGGTCCACCCCTCGCACGGAACGGTCAAGCCGGTGGCGCCAGGGCTGCTGTCCGAGGTGGCTATCGTCAGCAGGCTGGCCCAGAGGGTGCTGGGTGATTCCATCCAGGCTGACTGGGCCGGCTTCGAAAAGAACTACGACCTCATCCGTGACCACATTTCCCACGTGGTGAACGGCTGCGAGGACTATAACCGGAAGATCCGCCAGGAGGGCGGCTTTGTCCTGCCCAACGGGCCCAGGGACTCCCGCACGTTCAACACCCCCACGGGAAAGGCCATGCTCACGGTCAACCAGCTCGAGCATGTGGAGCGGCCGGCGGGCACCCTGATCCTGCAGAGCATGCGCTCCCATGACCAGTTCAACACCACCATCTACGGTCACAACGACCGGTACCGCGGCATCAAAAAGGGCCGCGAGGTGGTGTTTGTCAGCCCGAAGGACCTCGCTGAACTGGGGCTCCACGACGGCCAGTACGTGGACATCCACGGGGTGCACCACGACAACGTGGAACGGGTGCTGAGGAACTTCCGGGTGGTGTCGTACCCCACAGCCGTAGGCTGCGCGGCCGCCTACTATCCGGAGGCCAACGTACTGGTCCCGCTGGACAGTTTTGCCGAGGGAAGCCAGACGCCGGTGTCCAAGGCGGTGATCGTGCGGCTGGAGCCGGCGAGGGAACATGCTGGGGAGCCGGCGGCGGCAGGCTAAGCGTCAGCACCAGCGCCCGCAGATAGTGGATTAGACCCTCTGGCGCGTGCAGGAAGACCGGCGTAGCGTCGGTTCGGGGACGATGCATGCTGTGGCCGGCGAGCAGCACAATGAAGGCCACGGCACCCAGTAAATTCTTGTTGGAGGAGCCGGGATGGCTGGATGGAATGCTGACACTTCTGCGGGGCCCTTGGGGGGCGGGACGGTTACTTTGGTGGAGGGATCGTCCTTTTGTATCTCCTTGCCAAACGGGGATATCGAATCCGAGCACCCGCATGGTGTTTTTGTGCGGGACAGCCGGATCCTTTCCGGCTGGCGCCTCACCATCAACGGGCACGAGATTGAGCCCCTGGTGGCGGAGGCCAAAGAACCGTTCCGTGCCCTGTTGGTAGGCCGGGCCATCCGTACCGACGGCTATGCGGACAGCCCGCTGATTGTCGAGCGGCTGCGGGAGGTGGGCGCGGGCATCCAGGAACAGCTCACCGTCCGCAACTATTCGCCCGCCCCTGCAGAATGCCTGATCTCGCTGACGGTTGAGGCGGATTTCGCTGATCTCTTTGAGGTGAAGGAGGCGCGGATCCATCGCCAGTGGGAAGAAACCCGGGAGGTGGACGGGGACACGTTGATCCTCCGGTCGGTTTGGCAGGGTGTCCGGAAAGGCATCCGCGTCCAGGCTCCGGGGGCACACTTCACGGAGGAGGCGTTGACCTACCGCGTGACCATCGCCGCCCACGCGCAGTGGAGCACCATCGTCACCGTAGTCCCCACTGATGACACCCCAAGTCCGCCGCCGCCGTCGTTCGTTCATCCGGACGAGGAAGGATTGTCCCCCCGCGACGTGCGCCGGCAGGAATGGGTGGCCAAGATTCCCGTACTGCACATGGGCAACCGGTCCATCGAACGGACGCTGCGGCGCAGTTACGACGATCTGGGTGCGCTCCGGATCGAGGATCCCAATCATCCGGAGCGTGTGGTGGTGGCCGCCGGCGCACCCTGGTTCATGACGCTCTTTGGCCGAGACTCGCTGTTGGCAGCGGAAATGGCATTGCCGGTGGATCCCTCCCTTGCCCTGGGCACGCTGCAGACGCTCGCGGACCGGCAAGGCAGGGTGGTGGATCCGATGAGCGAGGAGGAACCGGGCAAAATCCTGCACGAGGTCAGGCTCGACGTCTCCAGCGGGCTGTCGCTGGGCGGAAAGTCCGTCTACTACGGCAGCGTGGACGCCACCCCGCTGTTTGTGGTGGTGCTCGGCTCTGCCAGCCGCTACGGATTCTTCGCAGAAACCATCGCCGCCCTGATGCCCCATGCCGACCGGGCGCTGGACTGGATCAGCGAGTACGGGGACAAGGACGGGGACGGGTTCGTGGAGTACGAACGGCTCAATCCGGAGGGGCTCATTAACCAGGGCTGGAAGGATTCCTGGGACGGCATCAACTTCGCCGACGGCACCATGGCCGAGGGCCCGATCGCTCTCTGCGAGGTGCAGGGCTACGTTCACGCGGCCTACACCGCGCGCGCCTGGATGGCCTACGACGCCGGCGACACAGCCACGGCCACCCACTACGCCGACAAGGCGGCGCAGCTCAAGAAGCAGTTCAACGAGCAGTTCTGGATGCCGGACCGCGGATACTACGCAATCGCCCTGGACGGCCGGAAGCGCCAGGTGGACGCCTGCGCTTCCAATATGGGCCACTGCCTGGTGTATGGCCTTGTCGACGAGGACAAAGCACCGCAAGTGGTGGAACGCCTGATGTCTCCGGAGATGTTCAGCGGATGGGGGATACGCACGCTGGCAAGCGACATGGGCGCCTACAACCCGGCCAGCTACCACAACGGGTCGGTCTGGCCGCATGACAATGCGCTGATCGCCAGCGGCCTGCTGCGGTACGGGTTCATCGCCGAAGCGCAGCGCATTTCCACTGCCCTGCTGGAGGCCGCCGAGTATTCCGGCGGCCGGCTGCCGGAGCTGTTCTGCGGCTTCAGCCGGGACCAGATCGCCGAACCGGTGCCGTATCCCACCGCCTGCTCGCCCCAGGCCTGGGCAGCCACCACACCCATCAGGCTGGTGACCAGCCTGATGCGGTACGACACCCATGTTTCCCTGGGCGGCGTATGGGTGGATCCTGTCCTGCCGGAGTCCTACGGCGACCTGCACATCAGCAACGCACCCCTGGCGGGTGGCCGGATCACCATCGACATCTCCAACTCAAAGCCGTCCGTCCAGGGCCTTCCCGAAGGGTTGGAACTGCGCCAGGGACGACGCCCATATTTGACGCAGCTGGTGGAGGAAGCGGGGCTTGACCGTGAGGCGAACCGCAGCTGGATGGCATCCGGACGGAGCGGCTCGCCCTAGAGTAAACCCATGCCAATTGTTCGAGAGGGACTTCCAGAAGACGTGCCCGGCCTGGCCGGACTGCGGGCAACGTGGGCCGCCGAGCAGGACCCGGGTTCCGCGGAGGATCCGGATTTCGAGGCCGCCTTCCGTGATTGGGCGGACGCCAACCCGCGCAAGGTGTTTGTGGCCGAGCAGGATGGCGAGCTGATCGGCATGCTGAACCTGATGATCTTCCAGCGGATGCCCAAGCCGAGGAAGGAAGCCTCGTGCTGGGTCTACCTGGGCAACGTCTACGTCCTGCCGCAGCACCGGAACGCCGGCATCGGACGCCGCCTGGTGGAAGCGTCCGTCGACTTTGCACAAAGCATCGGAGCGGCACGGATGGTCCTGTCACCTTCCGCCGACTCCCGCAGCTTTTACTCGCGTTTGGGCTTCCAGCCGGCCGAAGAACTGGACATTCGAAAGTTCTGACCGTCCAACGGGGCACGCCAACGGAGCCGGCCACGGCGCCAGCCCGTTAACCGCCCGCTGAAACTGTGATTTACTGCGCGGTGTCCGCCCAGCCCTTGCTGGCCGGACCGCCGTCGGCCCCGTCCCCGCAAAGCTGGAACGCGACGTCGGCTGCCTTGGAGACTGCAGCAGCGGAAGAGGCTGTGGACCCGGCACTGCCCGTTCCTGCCTCGAGGCCGGCCGCGTAGCCAACCATAAACGTGGTCACCGGAGCGGCCGCGTGAATCACGGAGGCTGCGGATTTCCGGGCGAGTTCCAGGAGCAGATCCTGGTCCACTTCAAGGTCCAGGATCTGCAGCGCCTGGGCCAGCCTCTGGCTCCACTCGTCCAGGATGCGCAGTTCGTCGTTGTCGGCTGCCATGTTCCCTCCTCGCTAGCCCGGTCCGGTCTGACCGGTGCCCAAGACACTACAAGCCTTTGCGGACTAAGTCACCCGGGTGGCCGTGGGCACGCCGGGAAAATGCGGCGAGGAAATAAGGGCAGCCGCGGTGAGGTTAGGCTGTAGAAGACGCAGATTCCGAGGAGATCCAGATGAGTGATATCACTATCCGCCACAACCCGGACCGGGAGCGCTTTGAAGTGCTGGACTCCGGCAATGTGATTGGCAAGGCCGCGTACAAAGAGTACGACGGCGGCGCCTCACCCCAGCGGATCTTCTATCACACCGTGATCAACGAGGAATACGGTGGCCAGGGCCTGGCAGGCAAGCTCGCCACCGTGGCCCTGGATGAAACCGTCGAGGCAGGCATCGCCATTGTCCCCGTGTGCCCGTTCATCAAGAAGTTCCTCACCAAGCATCCTGAGTACTCCGCCAGCACCGTTGCCACCACGCCGGCGCACCTTGAGTTCCTGAACGATCCTTCTCCGCGCGCGCGGGCATAACGTCCCGGCCAGCCGGGGTTCAGCGAATCGGTATCACTAGCGTGACCTCTTTCGGCCTGCTTGGCCGCGATGATGCCGTCTCGTGTCGCCGCCCGAATTACTCCGTAGAGAACGTAAAAGAAGATGGCCGCGAAAACGACCGGCACGACGATATCCATGATTCTTCCCCCAAAGATTTTGGTTGCCCAGAAGGACCCTGCCAGCCTACTTCAAGTGCAAAACCCCTGGCCTGGTTAGCACCGAGGGAACCATGAGCGGACGCCTTACCTGGATGATCGTCTAGTGGATTCTTCCAAACCCTGCTTTCGTGGAGCTATACAGCTGCAGCTCGGAGTCACATGAAACGCCGTCCCGATCCGGAGAACGTTCGTCAGATAATTGCGGTCTTGCTCGCAGCAGCCACGTCCGTGGCCCTCTTGCTGGTCCCTATAGTCACGCATGCAAAATTGACGACTGGCGGGGTTGAACACATTAGATACTTGACCCTGCTGGAGAGAGAAGGGCCCTCAGTTTTCGTGCCATTGCTCATTCCGGTGATCCTGACAGCGGTACCTCTCCTGCTAAGGCCGCGCGCACGGTTGTACGTGTCCCTCGCGACCACTGTTGCTCTTACTGTGTTCATATTCATCGGCTCCGCAAGCATCGGTTACTTCTACCTGCCAGCACTGACCGCTGCCATAGCCGCCCTTGTTGCCCATCCCAGCAGCCGCGGAAGGTTCCAGGCTCACCATTCGTAACAAGCAACGGTCCCAAACCATCTCCCGGCTAACCGCAACCTCTCAGTCTGCACAGCCAACAGTCTGAGTTGGGCCGGGCGGGTCTCCATTCGACCCGATAGTCTCTATTGCATGATTCCAATGGTGTGGTTAGTCGGTACGTCTGGGGTGGGCAAGTCAACCATCGGCTGGCATCTTCAGCAGGCGCTGGAGCATAAGAACGTTCCTGCGGCCTTCGTGGATGCCGACCAACTGAGGAACGCCGCAGGAGTCGAGTCGAGTGAGGACGATTTCATCGCCGATGGGCTTGCGGTGGTTGGGCCGATCTTCCAACGCGCTGGAGCGACCGTCTTAATCGTGGCAGGCATGGTCGACGACGCAGATCACCTCGCGCGCTTGCTGCCAGTCGGCGGGCGTCCGCATGTTCTCGTTGTTCATCTGCGCGCCTCCGACGAGACGATTGTGGACCGCGTCGAGCGGCGTAGGTGGAACGTGGAGCTCGCAGCCGATTCTGTCGACTATGCCCACCGCTTCGACGCGAGCTGGGTGGACGTATCGGTCGACACAACCGATACGTCGCCTTCCGAGGTCATCGAGAGCTTGCTCGAACACGTGGAGCGTCTGGCCCGCCGAGAGCGCCTCGACACGCCGCCGGCTGTCCCATCCGTTATCGATGCCGAGCCCGCGGTGACTCTTATAACGGGCGCTGGAGGTATCGGGCTGTCGACAACGGGTTTCCTCGCCTTCCTGCAGCGCATGTGGTCCGGCGAACGGATCGGGTACATCGACAGCCACCAACTCGGCTTCGTGGGGGCGGACCCCCACGCGCCAGAGGCCGCGCCGCTACGCGCTGCCAACTCGGCTGCCCTCGCGGCTGTGATGGCCCGTCGCGGGATCGGGCACGTAATAATAACCGCGGATCCACAGACGGCGCGTGCGGTCACCGCTATCGCGCAGCCTGCGCACCTATACTGGCTCGATGCATCAGACGAAGTGATCGAATCCCGTCATCGCGTCCGGGCGGAGGGAGGGGGACCCCCTCTCGCCGGCGATCACCGCCTGGGACTCGACGACCTGAGCATCCGAGCGGCGGTGGCTGCGGCAATCATTGAGGCCCGCGATGAAGCACTCCGGCCCAACGGTGCCACAATCATCAATACCGACGGACTCTCGGCGGAAGAAGTCGCTCAGCAGATCAATTCGGCGGAGTTTGTGTAGTCTGTGACCGCAAAGAAGGACTCACATCACGTCCACGATGAACCTCGCGAAGGCGATTGGCGGGCAGCGCGAGCATTGCTGCTCAACGGCTCGTCCGGCGTCGGCAAGTCCAGTGCGCTTCAGGCACTCGGTGCCGCACTGGGAGAGCGAAGTGTCTCCCACGCTCTCGTCGATCTCGACGAGCTCGCGCTCTTCTGGCCGCGCCCGAGAGATGATCCCTGGGGCGGCCGTGCAGCTCGGGCGAACCTCGCCGCGGTCAGCAGCACATACTGGGCGGCGGGTGTTAAGCACATCGCCGTGGCGCACGTGTTCACTGACCGTGAGCACTTGGACGGATGTCGCGCCGCGCTATCGCAAGGTGTGGGTGCCCTGGATGCCGAAGCAGCACCGCTTGTGCGCTTACGTGCGTCCCGCACCACGGTTGAGGAACGGCTCCGTCGACGCCATGCGGTCGCAACGCCTTGGGAGCTCGAGAGGTTTCTTGCCGGCTATGAGAGTCTCACGCAAGCGCTCGATGAAGCGGCACTGGATGACGTCGTTGTCAACGTCGACGACCTGACACCCAGGGACGTCGCCGAGCGCATCGCTGATGTCGCCGGCTGGTGATGTTGCTGGAAAGGAGCATCTTCCGGTCTTGCAGCAATAGGGAGGCAGGGCGTTAGCGTTTTCCTTTCGGTCCGTGACGGGAAAGGCTGCCGGGGCTTCATGAAGTGGTGAATCCGGAACCACGTGCACCAGACTGTTTCCGTGAGCAACAAACCCCGGACCGGTCTGGCGGTGGCAGGCCTCAGCCTGGGCACAGCGCTGAACCCGCTGAACTCGTCCATGATTGCCGTGGCGCTGGTGGTGCTGCGCGCCGATTTCGGCCTCGACGTCGCCACCGTCACCTGGGTGATCACGTCCTTCTACCTCAGCTCGGCAGCAGGGCAGCCGCTGATGGGCAGGCTGGCGGACAGGTTCGGGCCGCGCCGGATGTTCATGTTTGGCATGGCCCTGGTGGCGGTGACCTGTGCGGTTGCCCCCTTCTCACCCAACTTCGCCCTGTTGTGCGTGGCCCGCGCGGTGATGGCCCTCGGCACAGCCGCGGCCTACCCCAGCGCAATGGCGATGGTCGGTGCCATCGCCCAGCGGGCCAAGGTTGAGTCAGCCCGGCCACTGGGCCGGATCCAGATGGCCAACACGTCCGCGGCCGCCGTGGGCCCGGTGATCGGTGGGCTCCTGGTGGGCTTTGTGGGATGGGAAGCGTTGTTCATCATCAACGTCCCGCTGGCGCTCGCCGGCCTCCTGATCGTCCGGCAGGTGGCACCCGCAGATGGCGAGCGTGAACGCGGAAGCGTTGCCGAACTGGTGCGCGATTCGGACATCCCGGGCATCCTGGGCTTTGTTACGTCGCTGCTGCTGGCGATGATGGCCCTGCTGGATGCGGTGCCCGGCTACCGCTGGTGGATGCTGGGCGCCGGGACGGTGATTGCTGCACTGTTTGTCTGGCGCGAGTTCAGGTTCAGCACGCCCTTCCTGGACCTGCGGCTCCTTGGCCGGAACCGGCCCCTGGTGCTGGTGTACCTTGGCTTCGCAGTGTTCAACGGCGTCTACTACTTCGTGTTCTTCGGCCTTCCCCAGCTCCTGCAGGAAGCAGGCGGGTACGATCCCGGCCTGGTGGGACTGCTGATGCTGCCGCTGGCCACCATGTCCATCCTTTCCACGCCCTGGGCAGTGTGGGCCATGACAAAGTTCAGCGTGCGGCGGGTGCTGATTACCGGCGTCGTTCTTCTGATGGCAGTGGCTGCCCTGATGGGGCTTTTCACCGGCTCACTGGCCATCCCACTGGTGGCGGCGCTGACAGCGCTGATGGGTGTTCCGTACGCCATGGTCAGTATTGCCTTTAACCAGGGCATGTTTGTCTCCACCCGCCCCCAGGAGCGGGGCATTGCCGCAGGGATATTCCAGACCTGCCGCTACGTCGGGGCCATCGCCGCCACGGTGTTGATTGGCGTCTTCGCGGCCGGCGGCGTGGACGCTGCAAGCTGGGGCCAGATGGTGCTTGCCATGCTGGTGCTCTGCGTGCCGGTGTTCGTGGTGACGCTGCTGTGGCGGGAGCGGACCGGCTAGCTGCCTGTCAAGGCCCGCCTGCTCCGGCCGCCTTTTCGGCGTAATGATGTTGCGGTTACCGGCTTTCACGTATCACTTCTCGGCAAACCCTTGCCTAAAGCGCGGGGGCGCTCTACTGTTCAAGGCATTGTGAGCGCTAACATCGCTCGACCTGCCAAGACGAGGATAGTGGGACATCCCGCTAGGGCCCCTCGGGCAGGAGTCAAACACAGAGGAGTGTTCATGACACCGAGCGGTACCTGGCTACGGATGGCGTCAACCATCGCGGCCTTCTGCATCGCCTCCACACTGGTGATCGCGCCCGCGCAACCGGCGCTCGCTGTCACCCCCGAGGACGAAGCGGCCGTGCAGGCAGCCGCCGGCTCCCTCGCGGTCACCAACATCGGCGACGTCCGGGGAAACCTGACCTTGCCCACCTCCGGCCCGCAGGCGACAACCATCGCCTGGGCTTCCGAGGACACTGCGGTGGTGGACCCAAGCGGCATCGTTCACCGCCCCGCCACTGGCCAGCCGACTGACCAGGTCACGCTGACGGCGCTGATCACCAAGAACGACGCCGTGACCACCAAGGCGTTCACCGCCGTCGTCCCAGCCCTCCCGGAGACGCCGAAGTTCGAGGCGTACATGTTCCCCTACTTCACCGGCGACTCCATCGCGGGGGAGAAGATCTATTTCGGTGCCAGCAACGGCAATGACGCACGCAACTGGCTGACCCTCAACGGCGGCCAGCCCGTGAAGGCTTCCACGATGGGCACCAAGGGCCTGCGCGATCCGTTCATCGTCCGCTCGCCGGAGGGTGACAAGTTCTACATGATCGCCACAGACCTCTCGATCGGCAGCGGCACCACCTGGGATGCCTCGCAGCGCCAGGGCAGCCAGTACATGGAAATCTGGGAGTCCACCGACCTGGTCAACTGGTCCGAGCAGCGCCACGTGAAGGTGTCCCCGGACAACGCCGGCAACACCTGGGCTCCCGAGGCCTACTACGACCCCTCGCTGGGCGAATATGTGGTGTTCTGGGCGTCCAAGCTCTACAACACCGCGGACCACAGCGAGGGCCAGCCCAACCAGATGCTGTACGCCACCACGCGTGACTTCGTCACGTTCAGCCCAGCCAAGGTGTGGCAGAACACCGGTAAGTCCAGGATCGACAGCACGGTGATCGCCGAGAACGGCGTTTACCACCGGTTCACGAAGGACGAAGCCCAGTCCACCGGCTGCCTGGACATCATGCAGGAACACTCCACCAGCCTGACCGCCGTCACCACCGTTACGTCGGCCACCTCCGACACCTGGAAGCTTGACGCAACCTGCATCGGCAAGGGCGCCGGAACCGCTGCCGTCGAAGGCCCCACCGTGTTCAAGGCCAACGACGGCGACGTCAATGGCCCCGGCTACTACCTCTTTGTTGACGAGTTCGGCGGCCGCAAGTACATTCCGCTGTTCTCCAAGACCCTGCAGAACGCCAGCTGGTCCGTTCCCACCGGCTACTCGCTGCCGTCCCCGGCCCCGCGCCACGGCACCATCATGCCCATCACCGCGACAGAGCAGCGCGCCCTGATGGGTGCCTACCTGCCCGCCGCTACCAGCGTCGCACCCGTCAAAATCTCCACCGTGGTGGGCGCTCCTGCCGCGCTGCCCCGGACAGCAACGGTGACCTTCGCCGACAACAGCACCAGGGACCTCGCGGTGGCCTGGAACGCTGCGGCCCCCGCGGACTACTACACCCGCGAAGGCACCATCACGGTGACCGGTTCCGTCACCGGAACCGACCTGACGGCCACCGCCACGGTTTCGGTCATCCCGGCCGGCAGCGACACCCTGCTGCACTACGACTTCTCCAAGGTCACCGGCACGGTGGTGCCCGACTCCTCGCCCTGGGGCCGCGACGGCGCCATCAAGGGCACCGGCGCAACGGTCAACGGCAACGTCCTCACCCTGCCGGGCGGCGCAGCCGGCAGCAGCGCCGGCTATGTCCAGCTGCCCATCGGAACCTTCGACGGCCAGAACACGCTGACTGTTTCGGCTTGGCTCAAGAACGAGACTGGCTCAGGGAACTACGCCGCCATGTTCTTCGGCGGACCCAACAACCCGCCCAGCCAGTACTGGCTGCTGAACCCGCGCAACTCCCAGGGCAGGTTCAAATCCGTGATCACCAACGGGAACAGCACCTCCGCGCCGTGGGGAACGGAGGCCGGCATCTCTCCGACCAACTCAGCCCAGGGCATTGCAGGTCCTGTGACTGACAATTCCTGGGGCCTCTACACCACCGTGATCGAGCCGAACCAGATCACCGGCTACTATAACGGCACCAAAATAGGCACCGTCGCCACCACCCGGAAGGTGAGTGACTTTGGCACCAGCCTGGTCTCCTACATCGGCCGGTCCTCCTATCCCGACCCGTTCTACAAGGGCGGCGTCAAGGACGTACTCGTCCACAGCACTGCCAAAACAGCAGACCAGATCAAGGACTATTACTTCAAAACGGTGGACCCCGCCGTCGTCGACGCCGCCCTCCAGGCCGACGCCAACGCCATCAACCTCGGACCCACCCAGGTGACGGGCAACCTCACCCTTCCCACCAGCGGCGCCAAGGGATCCGCCATCAGCTGGGCATCGTCAAACCCGGCAGTGATCTCCACCACGGGCGAGGTCAACCGTCCCAGCGGCGCCGACGTTCCAGTGACCCTCACGGCAACCCTGACCCTAGGCAACAGCACCATCACCCGGCAGTACCAGCTGACAGTGGTTGCCCAGAACGCGCAGGCGGTTGCCCCGGCAGCGCCGGCCGCCCCGTCGCTGACAGCCGACGGCGCCTCGCTGACCGCCTCCTGGGTCACTCCGGGCGACGGCGGCTCTGCCATCACCGGTTACACCGTGACCCTTTACACCTCTGCCGGCGCCGTCCACCGGACCGCCCAGGTGGACGGCTCCGCAACGTCCCACCGCTTCGCGGACCTGCCGGCCGGCAGCTACCAGGCTGCGGTGGTGGCCACCAACGCCGTGGGTGACTCCGCGGCGTCACCGAAGTCGTCAATGGCCGTGGTGGGGACGCAACTGCTGGCGCGGTATGACTTCTCCTCGGTGGTGGGCACCTCGGTGGCTGACGCATCGGGCAACGGCAAAACCGCCACCATCGTTGGCAGCGGGGCTACGATTTCCGGCAAGGAGCTGACGCTGCCTGGCGGTGCTGCCGGCAGCGCGGCTGCGCACGTGAAGCTGCCCACCGGAATGTTTGACGGCCAGAACACGCTGAGCATCTCCGCATGGCTGAAAAACGAGACAGGCTCGGGAAACTACGCCGCCATGTTCTTCGGCTCCGCCGCTTCGCCGCCGGGCCAGTACTGGCTGCTCAACCCCCGCAATCAGCAGGGCCTGTTCAAGTCAGTAATCACTGACGGCAACGAACCCTCAGCGCCGTGGGGGACCGAGGCCGGCATCTCGCCAACCACCGCATCCAAGGGCATCCCCGGCCCGGCCACAGGTTCCGAGTGGGGCCTGTACACCACTGTGATCAAGCCCGGTTCCATCACGGGGTACTTCAACGGCACCAAGATCGGGACAGTACCCACCACCCGGACTGTCACCGACTTCGGCACCAACCTGGTGGCCTATATCGGACGGTCCACCTACCCCGACAACTTCTACAAGGGCGGCGTGCGGGATGTGTCGGTGTTCAGCACTGCACTCTCGGACGCCGACGTGGCGAACGCCTACTACACCGGCGCAGGGGATCCGGCGGTGGCCAAGGCCGCGCTGGACGCGGACGCCGCAGCGCTGAACCTGGGCCCGGCCACCATCAACGCGGACCTCAACCTGCCGGCGGCCGGAGCGAAGGGCTCCAGGATCACGTGGACCAGTTCGGATCCGGCGCACCTGGACGGAACCGGCAAGGTCACTCGTCCGGCCACCGACGACGTGACGGTTACCCTGACCGCCACGCTCGAACTGGCCGGCCAGACAACCACCCGCTCCTTCACCTTCACCGTCCTGGCCAACACCCCGCAGAAGGACCTGTTGCTGGTGGCGGACACCTTCAACCCGGCCTTCCCGGTGGTCACGGAGGACGTGGCCCTGGCTGCCGCCGTCGGAACCGCCACCGTCTCCTGGCAGTCCTCGGACCCTGCCGTGCTCTCCACCACTGGCAAGGTCACCAGGCCCGCCGCCGAAACGTCGCTCACGCTGACGGCGACCTTCGCCGCCGACGGGCTGACGGAGGTCCGCACGTATCCGGTGAAGGTCTTGGCCGCGGACGCGGGGCGGATTGGATCCTACATCCAGTCAGGCAATACCGACCGCACCGATGCCTTGCACCTCGCGTCCTCGCCGGATACGGCCTCGCAAGACGCAGGCTCGCAAAATGCCGGGAACTACGCGGGCCTGAACAACGGCCGCCCCATCCTCTACCCCACCATTGGTGCGGTCAAGTTTGGATCGCCCGTGGTGTTCCGGAAGGCGGACGGCTCCTTCGGTCTGGTGGCCACCGTGGACAGCAACTCGTCCTCGATCTACGTCTACGACTCCGCTGACCTGGTGACCTTCACGGGGGAACGGCTGGTGGCGTTCAACTCCAGGAACCTGTCGGCGGCGTCGGTGACGGTGAGGTACGACAACAGCATCGCTGCCTACCGCCTGACCTTTGTGTCCAAGACGGACGGCAGAACCTACCAGGTCAGTACCAAGGACTTCGCAGCCTTTACTGATCCGGTCGAGGTGCCGGCTGTCCCCCTGGTTGCCCAGGGGACGTTCCCCGCAGGTGCCCTGGAGCCATCATCCGTCGGCGTCACCAAGGCCGAGTACGGCAGGGTCGTTGCCAAGTACAGCCGTCCCTTCAGCACCGGTGTTGCCCCGTTCAGTGATGTCACGCCCGACGCCGACGGGCAGCTCACGCTGCCCACGACGTCGGAAGTGCAGTACAACAATGGGTCCACCACCACAATGGGTGTCCAGTGGAACCCGGCCGATAAGGCCGCCGTCGAATCCGCCGTTGAATCCGGAAAGGCGGGGACCTACACCGTCAACGGAACGGTGCAGCGGCCCACCTACCCGGAGAAGCTGGTTGCCCAGCGGGCCGATCCCGACGTGATCAAGGGCGATGACGGGTACTACTACTTCACCGCTTCCTACCCGATGGTGGGCAGCGGAGACCTGGAGGGCTACGACCGCGTAACCCTGCGGCGTGCGACGACGATCGAAGGCCTGGGTACTGCACCCGAGGTCACCATCTGGGACGAGGACACCTCGGCGCTCAACCGGTATGTCTGGGCGCCCGAGCTGCACAAGGTGGGCGACAGCTGGTACGTGTTCTTTACCGCCAGCGTTGACGGCAGCGTGTGGAGCATCCGCCCGGTGGTGCTGAAGCTGGACGGCACGGACCTGATGGACCGGACCAAATGGCGTGAACTGGGCCGGATGAAGCCCGCCACCGGCGACACGGAGGCCTTCCGCGGCTTCTCGCTGGACATGACGTACTTCGAGAACGCCGGCAAGCACTACGTTGTCTGGGCCGAAAAGCCCGGCGCCTCCACGCTGCGGATGGCGACCATCGACCCCGCCGACCCCTCCCAGCTGACCAGCAAATCCATCCTGCTCTCCACACCCACCATGGCGTGGGAGAAGAACGCCGGACAGTCCGTGGACGAGGGCCCGGCCGTCATCAAGAAGGACGGGAAGGTGTTCATCACGTTCTCGGCGGCCACCGTGGACGCGGCCTACTGCGTCGGGCTGCTGTCCGCCGCCGAGGGCGCCGACCTGATGAACCCGTCAGTTTGGACCAAGAACCCGTACCCGATCCTGCAGACAGCCGACGTTCCCGGCCAGGCAGGCCCGGGCCACAACTCCTTCACCGTGGACGAGTACGGCAACCCGGTGATCGTGTTCCATTCGCGGACCATCGGGGAAGTTTCCGGGCCTGGCGACCAGGGCGACGGCGGACTGTTCGATCCGGGCCGGCATGCGCGGGCGGCAACTGTTCACTTCGCGGCTGACGGCCAGCCGATCCTGAACATGACTCCGGCCGAAGAGCTCGCGGACCAGTTCAAGAATGTGCAGGTAAAGGTGGTTGTGCCGGATTCCGCGGCGCCCGTGCTGACCGCAGGACTGAACCCTGCTGATCCCACCGGCAGCAACGGCTGGTACACCGGGGACGTAACCCTGGTGGCTTCCGCCACCGACGATTCGGCCGTGACCATTGAGTACAGGGTCGACGGCGGTGCCTGGCTGCCGTACTCGGCCGCCGTGGGCTTCGGCGAAGGCACGTCCACTGTCGAGGTCCGGGCCACAGACGCGGCCGGATATCAGTCGGCGGTTACCACCCTGGACGTCCGGCGTGACGGAACGGCGCCGCAGGTTTCGGCGTCGTTCGACGATCAGGGCGGCAGCTCGCTTGGCCCCGTGGTGGTAACGCTGTCCGGCAGCGACGCCGCCGGAGGTTCAGGGCTGGCTGCCATGGAATACTCGCTCGACGGCGGTCCCTGGACCACGTACACAGCGCCATTCCCGGTTTCCGGGGCGGGCAGCCACGCCGTGGCCTACCGGGCCTCTGACAGTGCCGGCAACACCTCGGCGGAGAAGATAGCAACGGTCACCATCGCAGCCCCCGACACCACTGCGCCGGTGCTCACCGTGACCGTCTCTCCTGACGCTCCGGACGGCTCCAACGGGTGGTGGAAGTCAACGGTGGGCGTGACGGCCACTGCAACAGATGACAGCGGCACAGCGCCCCTGATCGAGGCCAGCCGCGACGGTGGCCTCGCGTGGGACGTGTTTGCTCCCGTGCAGCTGAACGATTCAAGCCCGGCACTGAAGATCCGCGCTGTGGATGCGGCCGGCAATACGTCCGCAATCGTGGACCGGGAGATCAGGATCGATACCGTGGTTCCGTCGTCGTCAGCGGTGGTGGACAGCCCGGCCCGCACTGTCAGCATCACCGGTGCAGACGCGGATCCAGGTTCCGGCGTGGCCAGCCTCGAGTACCGGGTCAACAACGCTGAGCTGTGGACGTCGTCGGCCGGTGCAAGCACAACGGTGACGGTGGGTGACGGTGCCGCCACGGTGGAGTACCGCGCGGTGGACACTGCGGGCAATGTGAGCCCTGCCCAGTCCGCACTGGTGCCGGCGAAGGCAGCGCCCAAGGCGGCAGTGACCCTGACCTCCAGTGGCCAGCCTTCCGCCGAGGGGTGGTATGCCAAGGACGTCACCGTGGCAATCACCGCGCCTGCCGGCACGGCAGCCGAGTACCGCCTTGATGGCGGTGCCTGGAATGCGGCGGCCCAGCCATTCACCATTTCAGCGAGCGGACCGCATACCCTTGACCACCGGCTGTTGACGGGCAGCGTGGTGATAGACGGCTCGGCCGGCAGCGTGGCGGTGAAGATTGACAAGATGCTTCCGACGACGGCGGCTGTCACCTCGCCGGAATCAGGCACCGGCACTCCGCGGAACCCGGTGACGGTGATGTTCTCGGCCCAGGATTCGCTGTCAGGGGTCGCCAGGATCGAATACCGGCTCAACCTCGGGGCATGGACCACCATAGCTGCGGGCTCGCCGCTGACCATCGTCACGCGCGGCGACTACGTGGTCAGCTACCGGTCCTTCGACGAGGCCGGCAACGCTGACAGGATCCGTAGCACCAGCGTCAAGATCACGGCGGATGTGGCCCCGTCGCTGAAGGCCAGCGCCGGCACGGTCAAGCCCGGCGGCTCGCTGACGTTCACGGTGGCCGGCTTCGACCGATGGGACCAGGTTGTCCTTTCGGCCGGGGCCGCCACCCTTGGCACAGTGTTTACCGACGTGAAGGGAACCGGAAAAGTCACCCTCCAGATCCCCGCGACCACACCGTTGGGACCGTTGACCATCAAGGCAACCGGCAGCGACGGGGAGCCGGTGGCAACGGTCAGCGTCACCGTTAAGAGGTGAGTGTAGGAGTGACCTGACGCCAACCGGGGGTCTGACCCTCATAATTCATGAGGGGAGAGGGCCATGCGGCAGCGCCGCATGGCCCTCTCTGTGCTTGTTGAGAAGATCCTGGCTGTCGAGCCGGAGCAGGATCCGCGGTGGTTTCAGCGCAGTTTGCTGAAAAACTCCCGGACGTCACCCACGAACAGGTCGGGCGCCTCCATGGCGGCAAAGTGGCCACCGCGGTCGAATTCGGACCAGTGCACCACCGTGTGTTCGAGCTCGACAGTGCGCCGGATCGACACATCCATGGGGAACACCGCAACCCCGGTCGGCACCGCCGAACGCTCACTCGCTCCCCAGGCGCCGGAATGGGCGGTCTCATAGTAGCTGTTGGCCGAGGACCCGGCTGTGCCGGTCAGCCAGTACAGCATCACGTTCGTGAGCAAAAGATCCCGGTCGACCGCGTCCTCGGGCAGTTCGGCCGCCGGATCGGTCCACTCCTTGAACTTCTCCACGATCCAGGCCAACTGCCCCACCGGGGAGTCGTGCAGCCCATGCGCCAGGGTCTGGGGCCGGGTGATCTGGATCATTGCATAGCCGGACTGCTCTGTGCTGAGGTACTGGAGGTGGTCCAGCCGTGCCCGCTCGGCCTCGCTCAGTTCCCCCACCTCGTCGGGGTTAACCTCCGTGAACCCGGAGAGCCCGTTCGCATGCACACCGACCACCTTGTCGGGGTTGAGCCGGCCGAGCCCCGGGGAGATGACCGCGCCGGTGTCGCCGCCCTGCGCGCCGTAGCGGTCATAGCCCAGCCGTTTCATCAGCTCAGCGAACGCCCTGGTCACCCGGTTGGTGTCCCAGCCGGCGTCGACCGTAGGCCCGGAGAAGCCGCTGCCGGGGATCGACGGGATCACCAGATGGAACGCGTCCGCCGGGTTCCCGCCGTGCGCCGCAGGATCGGTCAACGGCCCGATGACGTTGAGGAACTCCACGATTGAACCCGGCCAGCCGTGGGTCAGGATCATGGGCAGCGCCTCCTGCTCGGGGGAGCGTACGTGCAGGAAGTGGATGTTCTGTCCGTCGATCTCGGTGGTGAACTGTGGGTACTTGTTCATCTCCCGCTCGTAGACGCGCCAGTCGTAGCCATCGCGCCAGTACTCGGCCAGCCCCTTGAGGTAGCTCACCGGAACCCCGCGGCTCCAGCCGACGTCGGGCAGGTCAGAGGCCCACCGGGTTCTCGCGAGTCGGTCCCGAAGGTCGTCCAGATCAGCTTGGGGAATGTCGATGGTGAAGGGCCGGATTTCGCTGTTGTTCTCCATACCGTCAACTCTAGGAAGCAGCTAGGACAGCTTCGGTCCTAAGGGAATGGCAGAATTCACATCATGTGGGAAACCTCTGCGCGGCTGCTGCGACTGCTCTCCCTCCTCCAGGCCCGGCGCGACTGGTCCGGCAACGAACTGGCGGAGCGGCTGGAAGTCACGCCCCGCACCGTACGGCGCGATATCGATCGGCTGCGCAGCCTCGGATACCCGGTGCTGGCCACCGCCGGCACCGCCGGGTACCGGCTTGGTGCAGGCGCGGACCTTCCGCCGCTCCTGCTTGACGACGACGAAGCCGTTGCGGTCGCAGTGGGGCTGCGTACTGCCGCTGGTGGTTCCATCACCGGCATCGAGGAGGTTTCAGTGCGGGCACTGGCCAAGCTCGAACGGGTGCTGCCGTCCCGGCTGCGCCACCGGATCAACACCCTGCAGTCGGTGGTGGTGCCGATGGCCGGCACCGGCCCCACAGTGGACCCGGGCATCCTCACTGCTGTCGCCGCCGCCTGCCGCGATTCGCTGCGCCTGCGCTTCGACTACCGCAGCCACAACGGAACCAGCAGCCTCCGCACCACTGAGCCGCAGCGGCTGGTGCACGCCGGCTGGCGCTGGTACCTCATCGGTTGGGACGTGGACCGCCAGGATTGGCGCACTTATCGTGTTGATCGCCTGGATCCACGCATTCCCACCGGGCCCAGGTTCACCCCCCGCACCCCGCCGGCCCCCGATATCAGCGGCTACACCTCGCGGGCCGTCTCCACGTCGGCCTACCGCTACCAGGGCCGCTTCACCCTGCACGTCAGCGCCGAGACCGCCGGGGAACAGATCGCCCCCACCACGGGTGAGTTGGAGCCAATCGATGAACACCACTGCACCCTGCGGGCCGGGGCCAACTCGCTGGACGAGTTGGCGATTTACGTAACAACCAAAGGGTTCGACTTCCAGGTGCACGAGCCCCCAGAACTTGTCGAGCACGTCAGGACGCTGGCGGCCAGGCTTGCTAAGGCGACCAAACCATAGCGTGGCTGGATCCCGGACAGCGCGAACGGACACTTAAGGCCCCGCGCCGGCAGGGGCCAAGTGTTCGTTCGCGCCTGGCCCTATCTTGCCGGACGGGCAGCCGTCTTAGATCACTGTAACTTCGCACTCCGATAGTTTCTAAAACATTTCATAAACAACTCGCCTGCAGCAGCCTTCCACTGTGCCGAAAGAAGCGCAATTTCAGGCCTTTTGCCTTGGATGGCACCATTCAAGCTGGCGGCCACAGCGCAGTTCGCCAGCGAATCGCTAAACAAATTCCTTGTGCTTGCGTAAACTTTACGATAGTTTCTTCCATGTGATGCAGGTCGCACGGGAGGAACCGTGCGGCGGAGGTGCGAACAAAAGGACAACGATGACCAGCAGCCCAGACGCCAGTGCCGCGGAGGCCCGGCTCCGGAACATGCACCAAGGCCTGGGCGGAATTGCCTACGGCGGGGACTACAACCCTGAGCAGTGGCCCCGCGAAGTCTGGCACGAGGATGCCCGCCTGATGCAGGAGGCCGGCGTCAACCTGGTTACCCTGGCCGTATTCTCCTGGAGCCGCCTGGAAACCGCTGATGGTGTCTATGACTTCGGCTGGCTGGATGACGTGATGGACCTGGTGCACCGGCACGGCATCGGCGTGGACCTGGCAACCCCGGACGCCGTTCCGCCTGCCTGGCTCACGCAGCAGCACCCGGACATCCATCCTGTCCTGGCAGACGGAACCACGTTCGGCTTCGGCTCCCGGCAGCATTTTGACGTTTCCCATCCCGTGTACCGCCGGAAGGCCCTGGCCCTGGCGGAACGGATGGGCGAGCGCTACGCCAAGCACCCCGCGCTGCGGATGTGGCACGTGGGCAACGAATACGGGCCGGTATCCTACGGCCCCTGGGCAGACAAAGCGTTCCGCACATGGCTGCAGCAGAAGTACTCCTCGCTGGAGGACCTGAACCGGGCGTGGAGCACGGACGTTTGGGGCCAGGTCTACTCGGACTGGAGCCAGGTGGGTGTCCCGGCCCAGCCCCGGACCTGGTCCAACCCGTCGCGCCGGCTGGACTTCCACCGGTTCACCTCTGCCAGCATGCTGGAGCATTACACGACTGTTCGGGATATCCTGCGCCGCCACACTCCTGACCTGCCCATCGTCACCAACTTCATGCGCTTTTACAAAACCAACGACTACTGGGCCTGGGCGGCGGAAGAGGACGCGGCCGCCCTGGACATCTACCCGGACCCGCGGGAAGCCGACTCGCATGTGGCGGCTGCACTGAACTTCGACCTCATGCGGTCCCTGCGCAACGGCCAGCCCTGGATGGTCATGGAGCAGGCCACGGGAGCGGTGAGCCAGTGGCCCATCAACGTCTCCAAGCTTCCCGGCAAGATGCGTCTGGGCTCGTACCAGGCCATCGCCCAGGGTTCGGATGGCATCCTGTTCTTCCAGTGGCGGCAGGCAAAGGGCGGAACCGAGCGCTACCACTCCGCCATGGTGGGCCACGCGGGCCCTAATACGCGGATCTTCCAGGAGGTCTGCGAGCTCGGCAACGAGCTGAAGTCCCTGGCCGGCCTCACCGGCACCAGGTCCAGTGCCAAAGTGGCAATCGTCTTTGACTGGGACTGCTGGTGGGCGCTGGAGCTCGGCAATTCGCCCCGGTCCGACCTGGACTACCCCCAGGAGGTCCTCCGGCTCTACCGGCCCCTGTTCGACGCGAACATCACCGTGGACTTTGTGGACACCAAGCGGGACCTCAGCCAGTACAGCCTGGTCCTGATGCCGGCCGCGTACCTCCTCACCGATGAGTCCGCCCGACGGTTTGAGGACTACGTATCCGACGGCGGACGCCTGGTGGTCTCCTACCTTTCCGGCATCGTTGATGAGTCCAATACCATCCGCCTGGGCGGCTATCCCGGCGCACTCCGGAACGTCCTGGGGGCCTGGAGCGAGGAGATGCACCCGCTCGCGGGCGACGGCGAGGAAATCAAGCTAAGACTGTCCGACGGCGGGACAGCCTCCGCGGGCTACTGGACTGAGCACCTGCACACCGAAGGGGCGGATGTCCTTGCCAGCTACGCGTCCGGCCGGCTCGCCGAAGCACCCGCGGTCACGCGGAACGCCTTCGGGCGGGGAAGTGCCGTCTACCTCTCCGCCCGGGTGGACGCCATATTCCTGAACGCGCTGCTGGACGCCGAATGCAAGGCAGCCGGAGTGCAGCCCGAACTGGACGCGCCCCGCGGAGTCCAGGTCCGCCGTCGTGCGGGCAACGGCACAAGGTTCATGTTCATGCTCAACCACAACGACGCCCCGGCAAGCGTCAACGTGGGCGGCGGCGGAAGGGACCTCCTGACCGGACACCCAGTCCAAGGCGTGGTGGAGCTCCCGCCCAGCGGCGTGCTGGTGCTGGAAGAAAACAGTGCCGAAGACGCACGGCTCGAAGACACAGCGACAGCCGACGCCGCCACCGATGACACCACACGATAGGCAGGGGACGCCATGGCAATGAGACTGGAGATTCCACCGGAGGCGGTCACCGCTGACCCGCCGCGCACCGCAGAACCGCCGCGGAACAAGCCCGGCGGCTGGAAGCTGGCCATCAAACGGGACTGGCGGCTGTACACCCTGCTGGTGATCCCGCTGTTGTACTTTGCGGTGTTCCGGTACCTGCCCATGGCCGGAAACGTGATCGCCTTCCGGCAGTTCCAGCCCGGTGGCAGCATCTTCGGTGAGAAGTGGGTGGGCCTGAAGTACGTGGTCCTGTTCATCAACGATCCCAGCTTCTGGCAGGCGTTCCAGAACACCATCATGCTGGGCGTGCTGACCCTGCTGTTCTGCTTCCCGATGCCCATCATCTTCGCGCTGATGCTCAATGAGTTGCGCTCGCAGAAGTTCAAGAAGTTCGTCCAGACCGTGGCCTACCTGCCGCACTTTATGTCCGTGGTGATCATCGCCGGCATGATCCTGCAGAACTTCTCCATGACCGGCACAGTGAACCAGATCGCCAACACGCTTTTCGGCACCACGGTGAACTTCACCCAGGACGCATCCTGGTTCCGGCCCATGTACATCAGCTCGGAGGTGTGGCAGACCATGGGCTGGGGAGCCATTCTCTACCTGGCGGCGCTGACCCGGGTGGATGAATCGCTGTATGAGGCAGCCAGGATCGACGGCGCCAACCGGTGGCAGCAGACCTGGCACGTGACCCTGCCCGCCATTAGGCCCACCATCATCACGCTGCTGATCCTGAACATCGGCACGTTCATGGCCGTGGGCTTCGAGAAGATCCTGCTGATCTACAACCCGCTCAACTACGAAACCTCGGATGTCATCTCCACCTACCTGTACCGGGTGGGCTTGGAATCAAGCAACTTCAGCTACGCGGCCGCCATCGGAATGTTTGAATCCGTCATCGGCCTCACGCTGATCCTCTCCGCGAACGCGATCTCAAAGCGGCTCGCAGGAACGAGCCTGTGGTGAACAAAATAACGTCGGACAGCGGAGTGCGGGTTGCTGACCTGAAGGAATCCCGCGGTGTCAAAGCCTTCCGGATCTTCAACCTGGTGTTCCTGCTGGCAGTGGTCTTCCTGACCCTCTACCCGTTCCTGAACATCATCGCCCAGTCCTTCTCCAGCGAAGGCTTCATCAACGCAGGCCAGGTGAACCTGTTTCCCCGCGGCTTCAACGTGGAGACGTACAAACTGATCCTGGCTGACAGCACGTTCTGGAACAACTACGGCAACACGGTCCTGTACACGGTGGTGGCCACCGCCATTTCCATGGTCCTGACCACCTCGTTCGCCTACGCCATTGCCAAGAAGGACCTCAAAGGCCGCAGCCTCTTTATCGGCATCGCGGTATTCACCATGTTCTTCAACGGCGGGCTGATTCCCAATTACGTCCTGATCAGTTCGCTGGGCATGCGGGACTCCATCTGGGCCGTGGTGTTGCCCAACGCCATCAGCGTCTTCAACCTGCTGATCATGAAGTCCTTCTTCGAGAACATGCCGCGGGAACTGGAGGAAGCCGCGGCCATCGACGGCCTCACCCAGTACGGCGTGCTGTTCAGGGTGGTGCTGCCGCTCAGCAAGGCAATCGTGGCCACCATGGTCCTGTTTTACGCCGTGGCCAACTGGAACTCGTGGTTCCAGGCTTTCCTCTACCTGGATAAGCCGGAGCTCTTCCCGGTCACCATTTACCTGCGCAACATGATCGCCGGCGTCACCACGGCAGGATCCGCCGGTGGGACCGTGGAGAACGTGGGCCAGATCGCCGCCAACATCCAGTCGGTCACCATCGTCCTGACCGTCATCCCCATTCTCTGTGTCTACCCGTTCGTCCAGAAGTACTTCTTTTCGGGCGTCATGCTCGGTTCCGTCAAGGAATAACCCTTATGAAAGGACATCCAATGATCCCCAAACGAGAGCTCCGCAGACGAGACTTCCTCGGCCTGGCCTCCGTTGTCACCATCGGCCTGATGCTGACCAGCTGCGACTCCGATTCGGCGGAGGTGGACACCTCCAAGTCCCGCAACGGAGCGATGGACAGCTTTGGAGTGGGGGACACGTTCAAGGCGACGACGCCGCTGACGTTCAGCTTCCTCTTCAGCGACCAGCCCACCTACCCCTACAAGAAGGACTGGCTGCTGTTCACGCGGATGGCATCCGAGAACAACGTCACGCTGGAAACCACCATTGTGCCCAGCAGCGACTATGAGCAGAAACGCAGCCTCCTGATCAGCTCGGGCAACGCTCCGGAGATCATCGCCAAGACCTACCCCGGCCAGGAGGCCGCGTACGTCTCCTCCGGCGCGGTCCTGCCGGTCAGCGACTACGTGAACCTCATGCCGCACTTCCAGGACAAGGTCAAAAAGTGGAAGCTCGAGCCGGAGATCGCCGGGCTGACCCAGGAGGACGGCAAGTACTACGTCCTGCCGGGCCTGCACGAGGAACTCTGGCCGGACTACTCGCTGGCGTTCCGCATGGACATACTCGAGAAGGAGAATATCGCCGAGCCGAAGAGCTGGGACGAGTTCCGCGAAGTGCTGCGCAAGCTCAAAAAGGCGCATCCCGACGTCGTGCCTTTCTCTGACCGCTTCAACGGCAACAGCGTCCTGAACATCGCCGGCACGGCGTTCGGCACCGTAGCTGGATGGGGGCTGGTGGACGGGCTCAGCTTTGACGAGTCGAAGAAGGAGTTTGCGTTCGGTGCCGGTTCGCAGCAGTTCAAGGAACTGGTGACGTACTTCAACTCGCTCGTGTCCGAGGGCCTGATGGATCCGGAGAGCTTCACGCAGACCGACGATTCGGCCACCCAGAAGTTCGTCTCCGGCAAGTCGTTTGTGATCAGCGCGAACTCGCAGAACATCATCAGCTACCGGACATCCATGGAGCAGTCGCTGGGCAAGGGCAACTTTGCGGTTGCCAAAATCACGGTGCCGGGCGGTCCGGCGGGCGACATCATCGGCGGATCCCGCCTGGAAAACGGCATCATGCTCAACTCCTCCGTCAAGGAGAAGGACAGCTTTGTGGCGCTGATCCAGTACATCGACTGGCTGTTCTACAGCGATGAGGGCCAGGAGTTCACCAAATGGGGCGTTGAAGGAACCACCTTCACGAAGGAGGGCGGCAAGCGGGTCCTGGCCAAGGACATCAACTTCCAGGGCCTGAACCCGGCCGGCACCAAAGACCTCCGCGTGGAGTACGGCTTCTCCGGCGGCAACTTTGCCTACGGCGGCACCACGGAGCTGCTGCACTCCACGTTCAACGAGGAGGAGCTGGCATTCCAGAAGGCCATGAAGTCCAAGAAACCCAAGACTGTGGCCCCGCCGGTGCCGTTCAGCGATGTGGACCGGGAGCAGGCAACCCTGGTGCTGACCCCGCTGAAGGACCACGTCAAGCAGAACACCCTGAAGTTCATCACCGGCCAGCGGGATCTGAGCGAGTTCGATGCCTACGTGAAGGAACTCGATGCTAAGGGCCAGTCCAAGTACGTAGAGTTGGCCAACAAGGCGTACAAGGCCTATGCCAGCAGATAACAGCAAGAAGTAGGGCATTTCGTGGCACAGAAGAAGGCGGAGTATGGCTCCGGTCCGCTGTTCAGGGCGGCCGGGGTGGTGTACGGGGTCATGATGGCGGGCGTGCTGCTGGTGCTGGCCAACGTGCTCCTGGTACTGGCCCCGCTGCTGATCAGCCTGGCCGGTGGCTCCACCGTGCTGGCCGCCGGCGTTGTTGCTGCTGCGTTGGTGCCCGTGGGCCCGTCGCTGGTGGCCGCCGCCTACGCTTTCAACCGTCTGCTCGCGGGGGAGGAGACAGGAGTCTTCCGGGATTTCCTCCGCGGCTACCGCCGCAATGTCCGGCAGGCGCTCGCGGTCTGGCTGCCGTACCTGGCGGTGATGGCCGTCGTCGTCCTTAACCTGCTGCTCCTGCCCGGAACATTCGACGCCGGGAATCCCGGCCTGGCGGCCGCCCGGGCAGGGCTGCTGGTGCTGGGGCTCCTGGTGGCGACAGCCGGCGTGACGGCAATGCTGCTGGTGTCCCGGTTTGCGTTCCGGGTCCGGGACATCCACCGGCTGTCGCTGTACTGCCTGGGCGCGCAGAAGCGGGTGTCGCTGGGCAACGCCGGGATCCTGTTCATCTCGGCCTTCCTGCTTACGGCCAGCACCGCGGGCCTGCTGATCTTCATCGCCGGGCCCGTGATGTTCCTGATCTGCCTGAACTCGCGGCCGCTGCTGGCATTCATCGAAGCGAAGTTCACCCTTCGGGAACCGGCCCTGAACTGACGGCGGCCCGGGCACTACTGTTCGGGCGGCCCGGAAGCCTGCGGCAGAATAGGGGAGGTGACCCTGCCCAATCATGCCCCAGCCCGCAAGCCTGAAACCTTTCTGACGAGACTCAGGAACGTTGCGTTGATGGTGCTGTTCCTCGGCATCGGACCGGCACTCATCGTGGCCGGCACCCTCGAGGTCCACGCCGACGACGAACTCGCCAGGACCGGAGAACAGGTCAGCGGCACGATCGTCCAGTTTGACGACACCAACAAAGCGTCCGACCGCGACATCCGGGTGAAATACCAGGCAGCCGACGGGGAGTTTCGCTACGTCTCGGCGGACGTAGACCACGACCAGGAGCCCGTGGTGGGCGATGAGGTGACCGTGGTGTATCAGGCCGACCAGCCGGGCCGGGCCACGGTGCTCGGTTTCGAAAGCGGCGGCGTTTTCTTGCGGGGAATAGGGGTTCTCCTGACGCTGATTTTTGGTGGCATGGCCCTGTCTGTCTCCATCGGCGGGATGTTCCGCAGGAGGAGCCGAAAACGCAAGGCCGCCGTCTACAGCCGGATAAACGCGCTCTGACGGTTGACCGGCTGTGCGGCAGAATGGGGGCGTGATGCCACGACGAGCTGCTGTGAACCCCAAGTCGAAAATGTCGTGGGGAATGCGGGCGAACCTCGCGATTTCTGTGCTGGTTCTGTGCCTCGGACCCGTGTCTATAGGCGTGGGCACACAGATGATTCACGCCGACGCCGAGCTGGAGCGCAGCGGGGAACGCGCCACCGGGACAATTACGGCCTTTCACGATGAATGGCAGGCCTCCGATCGCAAGATGAAGGTGGAGTTTCCATCAAGGGATGGGTCGGTCCACTACAAGTGGGTCAGTGTGGACTACCAGCAGCACCCACTGATCGGCGGGGAAGTCATTGTGGCCTACCGAGCCGATGATCCGGGCCAGGCAACAGCCCTGGGTTATGAAAGCGACGGCGTCTGGTGGAGGGGAGTGGGAACCGTGATCACCTGCCTCTTCGGGGGGATTGGCGTTCTCCTGGCATTCTTCTTCTGGCTGGGTCTGCGCAAGGACCGAAAAAGGGAACGGATCCACCATGACTGACTTTGTTGAGGCTGTCCTCCATGACGGTTCGGTCATTCCTGTCACCCTTCAGGGGGATGGGCCGGCGCTGCTGCTGCCCGTCAGGCTGGAGCCGTATGCGCCTGCCGAGGCCGAGACCATGCGGAAATGGGGAGGGGACCCGGAGCTCGGGCCGGTTCTGGTGGCGGGGCTGTCGGCATCGAACCGGGTGATCGCGGCGGACTACGAAGGACACCGGATGGCCCACCCGGCTCCGGACAGCCTGACCCCGGACCATCTTGCCGCTGACCTTCTTGCCATCGCGGATGCCGCCGGCGCCGAATCGTTCGGCTACTACGGCTACTACGGCTACTCCTGGCTGGCGCTTAGCGGCCTGCAGCTGGCGCTTCGCACGGACCGGCTCGGGGCGCTGGTGATGGGCGGGTTTCCTCCCCTGGAGGGACCGTACCAGAGCATGCTGACGGTCACCCGCGCGGCGCACGTGATGTCCACCCAGGCACCTCATCCATCGTCGGTTTCGGTGGCGGAAGCCGAGCCCGGCGACTGGGATTCTGCCGCTGTTCAGACCACGCCGATGCAAACCGGCCAGTTCGTCACGCTCTACGAAGCGCTCCAGGACTTCGACGACTCAGCCGCCCGCTTGCCCCGGGGCCTGCCCAGACTCGCCTTCGCCGGGGCCGAAGACACCATCGATTACAGCCCTCAGTGGGGCGGAGTCCGGGTGAACATAGGTGAGCCGTTGGCCAGGCATGAGAGCGAACTGAGGGAGACCGGCTGGGATGTGCGGGTCCTTCCTGGCCTGGACCACCTGGGTGCGATGCACAGCTCCGTGGTGTTGCCCATTCTGAAGGACTGGCTGCCGAAGGTGGGCTGGGCGAAGTAGGTGGGCTGCCTATCGGCAGCACGCGTACAGGAATGCGTCACTTTTGCGGGTTTGGAACTGCGCGCCCCCCGCAGATCCGGGATCGAAGCCATTACTCGCACCCAAAAGTTACGCATTCCCGTCGGCGATGGTCAGGGGCGGCTGATCGGGGCTATTGGTTTTGCTCCCAGTGGATGCGGATTGCCTCGGCAACGGGTCCGTGGGCGGCGTCCACCCGGAACGCAACCGGGGCTGTCCCTGTCTCCTCAATCACGGCGTCACGGTATACCCGGCCGCAGGACGGACAGAGCGTGTAGATGTCCTCATCCTCCGGCCACTCGGCCAGCCCGGCGGGTACGGGGGTGCTGCTGTCCCCGTGGACCGGGATGCCTTGACGGTTGGCCTGGATCAGTCCCTCGCCGCTGACGGTGTTCCCGCAGACACAGACAATCGTGGTGACGTCGTGACCGGTGACATCGGCGTATTCAGTCTCCATGAGGTCCTCCCGGGCGATGGAAGAGACATGTCACTCTCAGTTTATGCCTGCGCGCTGGTGGCGTTATTGGCCAGCAGCTGCTCGCGCAGGATGTCAGCGTGGCCGCAGTGCTGGGCGAGCTCCCGGAGCATGTGCAGGTACACCCAGCGCAGCGGGAGCGGGCCACGCCGGTTTCCGTGAAGAAGGTCGTCGAGCCCCAGCGGCGCCGTCGCGGCCCGCGAGGCCCCGCACGCCTGCCGGTAGGCCTCCCGGACGGTGGCGATGCTGTCGCCGTCGCCGAGGATAAATGAATTGTCCACAATGGCAGCGATGCCGATCTCGGTGCGGGACCGGCACGTGATGGCTTCATCGAACCAGACCTTTTCGACGAAGGTGGCGTGCTTCACCAAGCCAAGCAGCGTGGTCCGGGAGGGTACCAGGGACCGACGCACCTGCTCCTCGGTGAGCCCGTCCAGGCAGTCACCGAGGGCGAGCCGATGCTCGTTAAGGAACGCCTCCAACTGGATTCGGATTGGCTGGTTCAAGACATCTTCGGAGAGGGTAACGGGGAGGGAGGCCATGCGTGAAGTATTCCAGACTTCCTTGGGGACAAATTGGCCCGTAGCAATTCAGGATCGACGCCGGGAAGTGGGACTCCGCCTCATGGTGCTGGACGCTGTCAGTGCCTATCGTGGAGCCATGTCTGATACTTTCTCCTCCCTCATGGACACGTTCAAAAACATCGGTGTTTCGAAGGCATACGGCCCACCGATCCAGGTGGGCGGGGAAGAAATCATCCCCGTTGCTGTGGTCTCCTTCGGATTTGGTGGCGGCGGGGAAGCAGGGAACGGTGCTTCCGGCGGAGGGGGAGGGGGCATGGTGGTGCCGCTGGGTGTTTACCGGAACGACGGCGGGCGCTCAACGTTCCGGCCCAATACCGTGGTCACGCTGGTCTGCCTGGTTCCCGCCATCCTGGCCGCCGGCGCCGCCATCAGCAGCGTTGTTCGCGCGGCGAGATCATAAAAAATTGGTCATTGTCCGGCCGGTTCTGCGGGTCTAGGGTGGGCCAATAGTCACTCCCTGTCCAGGAGGAATCATGTCCGGTGAGCCAGTGTATTTCGAAATCGGCGTTCAGGATGCCGGCCGCGGCAAGGCCTTTTACGGGTCGCTCTTCGGGTGGAAGTTTGCCCCCGGACCCTCAGGAGGGGAAGGGTTTGTGATCGGCACCCCGGGGATCAGCGGCGGGATGCACGGAGGCGACCCCGGCGCGGCGCCGTATCTGTTCTTTCGAGTCGATGACCTCGACTCCGCCCTGGCCCGGGTGCGCGAGCTGGGCGGTTCGATCGACGAGACCGACCTTGGCGATGAAAGCAAGGCCGCAGAGTATGGCCGCTTCAAGCTGTGCCGGGACGACCAAGGCTCCGTCTTTGGGCTCCACGAACCTCCGCCGGGCCCGGACTTCACGCTCTAGCTATCCTCAATCAGGTGGGCGGCAACCTCTTCCACCGCCTGGGCGAGTGCTTTGGCTGATTCCGGGCCGCCGTGCCCCTCGCTTTCAATGACGGTGAGCTTGCTGCCTTTCCATCCTTGGTGAAGCTTCCACGGCGTTATCACGGGGCCGCTGATGTCGCGGCGGCCGTGGATGAGGTGGCCGGGGATCCCTTCCAGTTCGTGGATCCGCGGAATGATCTCGTGCCATTTGGTTAGAAATCCGTCCCGCGACCAATAGTGCGTAACCAGCAGGGCGAAGGTCATGCGCTCGCGTTCGTCGTCGAACATCGGGCCTGGCTGCCAGCGCGGGTCCAGGGCAATGTGCGTCGATTCCCAGCGGTCCCAGTCCTCTGCCGCCAGCCGGGCGTCGTCGCGGTCTTCTCCCGCCAGGCGGCGGGCGTAAGCCTCCACCAAGCGTTCTCCCGGGTGTGCGTCGGCGTTGGCTGCGAACTCGGCCCATGCTTCCGGGAACACAGTCCCGACGCCTTCAGTGATCCACTGGACCTCGGCGCGGCTGGTGGTTGTCACCGCCACGAGGGCAAGGCCGAGTACCCGGCCGGGGTGCTGCAACGCGTAGGCGAGCGCGAGGGTTGAGCCCCAGGAGCCGCCGGTGACAATCCACTTGTCTATGCCGAGGTGCTCGCGAACGGCCTCGATGTCCTCCACAAGCATTTGCGTGGTATTCAGGTGCAGGTGGCCCAGGTCATCCTGCGCCCGGGGCGTGCTTTTGCCGCAGCCGCGCTGGTCCAGCCCAATGGTCCGGAACCGGCTGGGATCGTGCTGTTTACGGTAGCCCCCGCCGCCCAGCGAGCTGCCGGGGCCGCCGTGAAGGTAGAGCACCGGCACCCCTGAAGGATGTCCTGTCGATTCCCAGTAGATCCTTGCGTGGGGCACGTCCACCCAGCCGCTGTCCGTCTCCCCGCTCTGTTCAGTCACGGCTCCACGATAGGGGAATATCCGACGTCGTGCCTTTCAGCCCGACGTCGGAAAATTCGGGCTGGATAAATCCGGCTGGATCAATCCCCCGGCCCGCCGCCTATGATGCTGACATGGGGGAACATCCGAGCTGGAGCTCATCCGGGGCTGGTCAGCAGATCTACGTAGAAATTGGCATCCGCACGTCTATGGAGCGGCTGTGGACGCTCAGCCAGGAACCGGACCTGCATCCGCGCTGGGACCTTCGGTTTTCCCGCATCGTCCCTACGGGCCAGGACGATGAAGGCAACGTCAGCTTCCGCTACGAGTTTCGGCTGCCGTTCCACACCATCAGGGGAACCGGAACGTCACTGGGCCACCGGCGTCGTGCCGACGGCCAGGCAACGTCGGTACTCAAATTCACCACAGCAGACGTGCTCTCGCCCATCGGGCCCGGTGCAGGATATTGGCGCTACATCCCCACCGACCACGGCGTGCGCTTCATCACCGGGTACAGCTACCGGCCGGGAATGGGCCTCCTCGGCGGGATCCTTGACGGCCGGGTGATCCGCCCTGCCCTGGGCTGGGCGACGGCCATCTCCTTTGATCGCCTACGCCTGTGGGCGGAATCCGGCCTCCGGCCCGAGGTTTCCCGCAACCGCTGGGCTATGGATGCAGCGGCCAGAAGTGCTGCTCTTCTAACTGCGCTGTTCCTGTTCCGCCGTGCCCTGTCCGGCCGGGACGCGGGAATGGCAGCCACTTTGGGTTCGACGGCGGCGCTGGCCTCCTGGTTCATCCCGCCACACCGGACGGTCCCGCGGGCGGGGCGGTGCCTGAGGAAGGCGCCTGATCCGCGCTCCGGACGCGCCCCCTCGGCTCTCCTGACTCTTCCGTCACCTTCCACCTCCGCCCCCGGCCCTGACAGAAGGAGCAGCAGTGGCATCAATCTTTGAACTCGCGATGGGCCAGGACTTCCACCGGCTGCATCCCATGTTGCAGAAGCGCTTTGGAGTGGACGCCGAAGCTGGTTACGCATGCGTGGGACGCGGTGTCTTTACGGAAGTGCGCCGCGGGGCGTGGTGGACGCTGCCCTTTCTTCGCCTGGGGGCGTACCGCAACATTCTCTTCCCGGACCGCGGCGAAAACATTCCCTTCACCATCGAGAACTATCCCTATGTTGACGGCTTCGGCCGCCCCACCGTCACTTTCGTCAGGACGCTGGAGCTCCCCGGGTCCAGGACCCGCCGGTTCGACGCCACTATGGTTTTCAGTCCGGACAGCGGCGGGATAGTGGACTACCTCGGCACGCACCAGCACCTGGCCACCGACCTCATCCTGGAGGTGATGCCGGATGGATCGCTCCACCTCCAATCAGGAGCCCAGCGGTTCTACGAAGGCTTGCTGGGATTCACCTTTCCCGCTGCGTTTACGGGTACCGCCGATCTCTATGAGGGCTTTGATGACGCCCGCGGTGTTTTCACCATCCAGATGCAGGTGCGCAATCCTCTCGTGGGCTTCCTTTTCGGGTACCGCGGAGAGTTCGAATGCACCTTTCCTGACATCGACGCTGACGGAGCCCCTCAGCGGCTTAGGCCGGTGAGGGAGGAACGCCGGCTGTAGTGGCCCGTGCCCCTTTGAACCAGGGTAGAGCCGCAGCCAAGGACGCGTCGTGGCTGGTCAAGACGCCCCGGGGTGTTTTTGGGTGTTGCCAAAACCAGCCGGAAAGGTTCACAGTGAAATAGATCGCATCGAGGCCGGAAGTCCTGCCGAGATCCTTCAGGTAGCACGGTATCCGCTGTGGAGGTCGTCATGAGCACAACGTCAGACAGAGTCTTTGATGTAACTCCTGAAAGAGACGAACCCAAGCTCAAACGGGTGCTCGGACCCAAGCTCCTGCTCCTCTTCATCGTTGGTGACATCCTGGGCGCCGGCGTGTACGCGGTGACCGGGACGATGGCCGGCCAGGTCGGCGGCATTGTATGGCTGCCGTTCCTGCTCGCCTTCATCGTCGCCACACTGACCGCCTTCTCCTATCTGGAGCTGGTCACCCAATACCCACAGGCGGCGGGCGCTGCGCTCTACACCCACAAGGCATTCGGGATTCACTTTGTCACCTTCCTTGTGGCGTTCGCCGTTGTCTGCTCCGGAATCACCAGCGCCTCCACCTCCGCGAACGTCCTGGCACAAAACTTCTTCGGCGGGATGGAGATCAACGGCTGGATGGGAGTGCCCGGACGGGAAGTCATCACCCTGGTGGCGATGGGCTTTATGCTCCTGCTGGCGATCATCAACCTGCGCGGCGTGGGCGAGAGCGTGAAGTTCAACGTGGTGCTGACGCTGGTGGAGATGATCGCGCTGTGCATCGTGATCGGCGTCGGCTTTTATGTGATGACGCAGGGCACCGGGAACGCAGGCGAAATATTCGTCTTCAATGACTACCAGGACAAGGGGCTGTTCCTGGCGGTCACGGCGGCAACCTCCATTGCCTTCTTTGCGATGGTGGGGTTCGAAGACTCGGTGAACATGGTGGAGGAGACCAAAGAACCCGAGAAGATCTTCCCGCGCACCATGCTAACGGGCTTGGGCATAGCGGTGCTCCTGTACATGCTGGTGGCCGTTTCCGTGGTCAGTGTGCTTTCGCCTACCGAGCTTGAGGACATCAGGGAGGCCGAGGGTGCCGCGCTCCTCGAGGTGGTGCACAAGGGTTCCCCGGACTTCCCGATCGACAGGATCTTCCCGTTCCTTGCGGTATTCGCTGTGGCCAACACCGCGCTGATCAACATGCTGATGGCCAGCCGCCTCATTTACGGCATGGCCCGCCAGGATGTCCTGCCGCGGGCGCTGGGCAAGGTGCTTCCGGTGCGCCGGACGCCGTGGGCCGGCATCCTGTTCTCCACCGTTCTTGCACTGGGTCTGATCTGGTACGTCAGCAGCGATCCGGAAAGCAACATTGTTGCCAACCTTTCGGGCACGACGGCGTTCCTGCTGCTTTGCGTCTTTACGGTGGTCAACGTGGCCTGCCTGGTGCTCCGGCGCAAGCGGGACCCCAACCGCAAGGTCTGGTTCACCTCACCCGGCCAACTTCCCCTGCTGGCTGCGTTGCTGTGCGCCTTCCTTGCCGGCCCGTGGGTGGGACGGAACCCCATCCAATACCAGGTGGCCGGAGGGCTGATGGCCATCGGCATCGTGCTGTGGCTTATCACCTGGCTGATCACCCGGCGGACGAACCGGGGCCCTGGCGAACCGGTGGGGACGCAGAATATCGGCAAGGACGAAGGCGTCCCTCCGCCGCCCATTCACTGAGCAGGGTTTGACCATGCTTCCTGAAAGCAATGAGTCCCGCTAGGAAAACTAGCCTGAGATGGTCACAGGAGGAAGACGATGAACATCCGGCCAGAGCAAGAAACATCCGGAGACATACCGGAAGCTGATGCCCTTGAACAGCAAACACCTGTCCTGCCGGACGGGTCCGAGAACGTCATGGACCCCCTGCCCATGGATGCCCCGGAGGCAGACGTCATAGAGCAGCACGCGGACGTGAGGCCAGGCGGTGCGGCTGCCGGGATTGCGGCCGTTGCAGAAGCGGACGCAGCCGAGGCAGACCTGGTGGAACAGGCGATGGCGCTCTCCATTGACGACGAAGAGGATTACCCCGAAGGCAGCGACGAGGATGGCTAGAACGGGTTTATGCTAGGGGCCTTTCTGACGAATCGGGCGCGGAGCTCGGATGGACGGCGCTGGCCCGCACCGACGGCGCGGGCCCACACCGCTAGAGCGGGGCAGGGCCGTTCTTGGACGGTTAGCGCTAGGTAGTTGGGCAGCGGGGGACCCGACGCGAGACCGGCGCCTACACCAGCGGCCGGACCCGCACCGGGGTCAGCATCTCCCGCTCAAACCCCACCACCCGCCGCTCGCCGTGCAGGATTAGTTCGTGCGTGTGGGCATCGTTAATGCTCGACGTCGCCACGTGCAGCTTCGCGAGGCCCGGCGCCACAATGCGCTCCAGCCCCAGTCCGGTGAAGGACGTGCGGTCCGCGTGGACTGTGAACTCCACCCTTGCCGAGGCCCCGGCGGCGAGTTCCACCCGGGCGTAACCGATCAGCTCACGGACCGGGCGGACCACCTCGGCCACGGGATCCTCCAGGTACAGCTGGACCACTTCGGCGCCGCCGCGGGAACCAGTGTTGGTGACGGTGCAGGAGACTACTGCGCTCGCCGATGTGGACATGGTGGGAGCACTGCAGGAATGGTCTGACAATTCGAATGATGTGTAGGACAGGCCGTGACCAAAGCTGAACAAAGGCGACGGATCCAGGGCGCTCACCTCGGTCTTCCCGGCCAGCCTGCTCTGCAGGTAAGTGCCCGGCTGGCCGCCCGGGGACCGTGGGACGGACACCGGAAGCTTGCCGGAGAAATTGGACGTTCCCAGCAGGACGTCCCAGAGGGCCTCGGCGCCTTCCTCGCCGGGGAAGAAGCCTTGGACGATGGCGTCGGCGCGGTCAACAAAGTCACCCAGTGCATAGGGGCGTCCGCTCAGCACCACCACAATGACGCGGGTGCCCGCCTGGGCCGCGGCGGCCATGACGCGGTCCAGCAACCGGTGCTGGTCGCCCGGAAGCCTGAGGTCCGCGGCGTCGTTGCCTTCGCCTGAGGTTCCGCGGCCGAACAGGCCCGCGTTGTCGCCCACCACAATCACACAGGTCTCCACTGAGCGGGCTATGGCGCAGGCCCGGTCGATCTCCTCGTCCGTGGAGGCCTCGCATGTTCCCGTCACGGCGCTCTGCATGTTGGTAAACCGCTCGGCTGCCACGCCGGCAACTGTGGGGATGCTGATGCCCAGGGGAGTGTCGGGATGCGAGGCCCCCACATGGGCATCGAACGAATAGCAGCCCAACATGGCAAACGGGTCCGAGGACAACGGGCCCACCACGCCGAGACGTGAAGCGCCGGCCAGGGGCAACGCCGGACCGGCGCCCCGGTCATGATTGGCCAGGAGCACCAGCGACTGCACGGCCAGGTCCCTGGCAAGCCGGCGGTTTTCAGTCGGGTCCAGGTCGATGGGGCCTGCAGCAGCCAGGAACGGCGGTTCCGGATCGAACCCGGCGTCCAGCAGGCCTGCCTCGAGCTTCTGGTTCAGCACGCGCCGCAAGGCCCGGTCGATCAGTTCTTCGGGCACTTTGCCTTCCCGGACCCGGGCGAGCAGCGGCCCGCCGAAGCAGTTCACGGTGGGAAGTTCGACGTCGACCCCCGCCTCGAGCGCCAGCGCCGCGGCGTGTCCGCCGTCCTCTGCCACGCCGTGCATCAGCTGCAGGAAGGAGACGCCGAAGTAGTCGGCCACCACGGTGCCGTCAAAGCCCCAGGTGTCGCGAAGCAGGGTGGTGAGGAGGGGGCCGTTGGCGGCCCCCGGCACGCCGTCGACGTCCGTGTACGCGTGCATGACCGAACGGGCACCGCCGTGTTTGATGGCCATTTCAAAGGGTGGAAGCATTACGTCCGCGAGTTCGCGCGGACCCATGGAGACGGGCGCGTGGTTGCGGCCTGCACGGGAGGCGGAGTAGCCCACAAAGTGCTTGAGGGTGGCCACGACGCCGGCTTCCTCCAGGCCCTGCACATAGGCCGTGGCCACTGTGCCCACCAGGTAAGGGTCCTCGCCGATGGTCTCCTCCACGCGTCCCCAGCGGAGGTCGCGGACCACGTCCAGCACCGGCGCCAGGCCTTGGTGGACGCCGAGTCCGCGCATGCTTTCGCCGATCCGGCCGGCCATTGCGCGCACCAGTGCAGGGTTGAATGTGGCGCCCCAGGCGAGCGGTACGGGGAAGGCCGTGGCTTTCCAGGCGGCCAGGCCGGCGAGGCATTCCTCGTGGACCTGGGCAGGAATGCCAAACCGTGAGGCGGCCATGATGTCCCGCTGCGCCGCGGCCAGGGAGCGTGCCCCCGCCGCCGGGTCCAGGGGAGTGGTGCCGTACATGCGCGTGATCTGCCCCAGCCCGTCCGCGATGACCTCGCCCCACGAGCGGATGTCCCCGGCCAGCTGGCTCTGCAGCGGCGCAACGGAGTCTCCCTCGATCGAGGCATTGACCCAGACCCCAACCAGCTGGGCGAGCTTCTCCTCGATGGTCATGTCCTGGATCAGGCGTTCGACGCCGGTGTGCCCGGCGGGGCGCTGAACTGCTTGCGTTTCGGCTGCACCGCTGTTCACGGGTTGCTCCTTGGGTTGGAATGATTTCTCTGAAACTATCAGAAACTTACAGTTAGTTTCTAGATCGAAAAATCCTTGACTTCCGGCCACCGGTCTTTCTACGGTTGAGGAGGAAGGCTGCTGACCCCTTCCGGTGTAACGAGAAAATTCAATGGTTTCTTAGAAAGTTTCGGACCGGGCAATGTCCGGGGCCGATGTTCCACTGCGAAGACGGAGAGAGCGAATACATGCGGAGCTATAAAGTGGCGATCGTTGGCACGGGCGGAATAGCAGCTGTCCATGCTGACAACGTGGGACGCGCCGGAGGCCGGGCCCAGCTGGTGGCGGCATGCGATGTGGACGCGGCGCGGCTGGAATCCTTCAGCAACCAGCACAACATCCCGGGCCGCTTCCAAAACCTCACTGAGTTGCTGGCTGAGAGCACGCCGGACATCGTGCACCTGTGCACCCCGCCCATGATGCACATCGACCAGGCCATTGAATGCCTTGAGGCCGGCGTCCATGTCCTGTCGGAGAAGCCGCCGGCCCTGAGCCTGGCGGATTTCGACAGGTTGGAGGCAGCCAGGATCAAGGGTGGCGCGCAGTTCTCCTGCGTGTTCCAGCACAGGTTCGGCGATGCGGCGGCGGCAGCCAAGGGCCTGATCGGGGAGGCTGCTTTTGGCCGGCCGCTAGTGGCCAGGTGCGATACCCTCTGGTACCGGCCGGACAGCTACTGGGACCTGCCGTGGCGGGGTTCATGGAATGCCGAGGGCGGCGGACCCACCATGGGCCACGGCATCCACCAGTTCGATCTGCTGCTCCACCTCCTGGGCCCGTGGCAGGAGGTCACCGCTCTCGCTTCGCGTCAGGCCCGCAGGACCTCCACCGAGGACCTGTCCGCAGCCCTTGTCCGTTTTGAGAACGGGGCGGTGGCCACTGTTTTAAACTCCCTGCTGTCCCCGCGGGAAACCTCAGAGATCCGCATTGACACCGAGTTCGCCACCATCGAGCTCTCCCACCTCTACGGCTACTCCACCGGCAACTGGACCATCACCGGTGCGCCCGGACACGAGGAGACAGTCCTCGCAGCCTGGGAGGGCCAGCCGCTGGAGCAGGGGAGCGGCCATTCAGCCCAGTTCCTGGCCATGTATGACGCGCTCGACGCCGGCCAACCGCTTCCGGCGGGCGCGGACTCGGTGCGCCAGACCCTGGAACTCGCTGCCGCGATTTACGCGTCAGCGTTCACCGGCAAGGCAGTGCAGCGTGGGGAGATCGTGCCAGGGCATCCCTTCTACAACGGCATGGACGGCGACGGCCTGGGTACCCGGATCCTGGATTCAACAGCCCTTGCATCCGCCACCGCTTCCTCCTGAACCTGACCCTTCTTCCTTCCCACGTCTTGGAGATCCAGTGACCACCACCGCAGCACCCACCAGCACCGTAACGAACAAAGAGCTCACCTATTCCGACGATGGCACCACCCTTGCCTTCAGTGCCGGCGGGCAGGAGCTGGCGAGATACACCTACCGCCCCGGGGATGACCAGTACGAAAGCCCGCGCCCGTACTTCCACCCGCTCAGGACCCTCGGCGGGGACGAGGTCACCATTGCCCGGCCCTGGGACCACGTGTGGCACAAAGGCCTGTCGTGGGCGCTGCCGAACGTCGGGAAGGACAACTTCTGGGGCGGCGCCACGTACACCCGGGAAACGGAATACGCCAACCTGGACAACAACGGCGCCATGAACCATGAGGCCTTCACCGGGATCACTGACTCCGACGGCGGCATTACGGCGGCGGAAGCCCTCACCTGGACCTCGCAGGACGGCAAGCCCGTCATCGCCGAAAAACGCCGCTTCAACATCCGGCTCCTGGAGGTTCCGCCGGCGGGCGAAGAAGGCCGCGCTGCCTGGGCCATCCTCTTCGAAACCGAAATGACCAACGTCTCGCCTGACACCATCGAGATCGGAAGCCCCACCACCGAAGGCCGGAACAACGCCGGCTACGGCGGGCTGTTCTGGCGCGGGCCGCGGTCCTTCACCGGGGGAGAGTTCCGGTCACCCGACGGGACCGGCGCGGACGAGTTCATGGGCACCCGCTCCCCGTGGATCGCCTTCACCGGCCAGCACGATGTCACCTGCCGCTTCTCCTCCATCATGTTTGTTGAGGACAGCGCCAACCCCGGTGCGCCCAACCAGTGGTTCGCCCGCTCGTCCATGTTCGCGTGCCTGGGTTCCGCGCCGTTCTTCAGCGAAGTAGTCCCGCTGAAGGAAGGCCAGCCGCTGACCTACCGCTACGCCGTCGTGATTTCAGACGGAAAAGCGGACGGGGACACGGCGGACCGGCTGGCGGAAGCTGCCAAAGCCGCCCTGGAAAGCTGGAAGTGACGGCCATGGCCAGCAGCACGTTCCCGGGCGCCACCGCAGTCTCCGCGGTGAGCATCTACAACTGGCCGGCCAGGGACGGTGCCGCCGGCGGCACGCCGCACATGCACACGGCGTCCACGGAGGCGTACATCGTGCTCGAGGGGACGGGCCGCCTCGAGACCCTGGACTCGAGGGGATTTACGTCCACGGACCTGGCTCCCGGGGTGGTGCTCTGGTTTACGCCGGGTACGGTGCACCGGGCCATCAACACCTCGGGCGATCTCAAGGTGCTGGTCCTGATGCAGAACGCCGGGCTGCCTGAGAACGGGGACGCTGTGATGACGTTCCCGGCGGAGCACCTTGTGGACGTGGAGTCGTACCGGGCCGCCGCTTCCCTCCCGTCCAGGGAGGCCGACGGCGGTGATCCGGCTGCGGAGGAAGCTGTCCGCCGTCGTCGGGATCTGGCGCTCGAGGGATACCTTCAGCTCAAGGAGGCGGTCCTGCGATCCGGAGTTGCCGGATTGGCGGATTTCCATGCGGCTGCGGCGAACCTGGTGAGCGGAAACACCCCAACCTGGACAGGCTTCCTGGAGCAGGGGGCGGCCGCGCAGGCAGCGCTGACAAAGGATCATTTACTCTCTCTGGAATCCAAAGAAAGTTTCTTCCTGCAGGAGTCCGCTACTAGGATGGGAATACGGAAACCCCGCAGAATCTACGGCATGTGTGGACGAATCGAGACCTGGGAACTTTCCGATAACAGTCAGCGCTGAGGGTGATTCCCAGCTCGAAGAGGGCGGTTTGACGAATGACGAAGCCGGACGTGGGACGAGCCACCATCAGCGAGATTGCCCGGGAAGCCGGCGTCTCCGTTCCCACGGTCTCCAAGGTCCTGAACGGGCATGCCCATGTGGCAGCGGCAACGCGCGCCCGGGTGGAGGAAATCATTGCCCGCCGCGACTACGCCCGGCGTCCGGCGAAGCGAAGCAAAAAGGCCGGACTGATCGACCTGGTGTTCCCCGGGCTGGGCTCGGAGTGGGCGCTGGAAATCATCGAAGGCGTGGAGCGCGTGGCGCAGGATGCCGGGTACGGCACGGTGGTGAGCAGCCTTTCCATGGACGGTTCGCGGATCCGGCCATGGCTGGCGAACCTGGCCGAGCGGAAGTCGGACGGGCTGCTGATGGCGGTCTATGAGCTGGACGCCAAGCAGATCCAGCGCATCAAGTCGCTGGGGATCCCGGTGGTGCTGATCGATCCCGTCGGCCAGCCCGGGCCCGACCTCATGACGGTGGGGGCGGCAAACTGGGAGGGCGCGCACTCGGCCACGGAGTACCTGCTGGGGCTGGGGCACCGGCGGATTGGCATGATCGGCGGCCGCGAGGACCTGCAGTGCAGCAGTGCGCGCGAAGACGGGTACATCTCAGCGCTCCGGCGGGCCGGCGTCGGCATAGACCAGGCACTCATGGTTCCCGGTGACTTCTCCATTGAGGCCGGCGAGGCCGGAACCCGCAAGCTCCTTGAGCTGGCGGACCGGCCCACCGCCATCTTCACCGGCAACGACGACCAGGCGCTGGGCGCCTACCGGGCCGCGCGGACGGCGGGCCTTCGGATTCCGCAGGATCTGTCCATCGTTGGCTTTGATGACATCCCGGCCGCCGAATGGATCGAACCGGGGCTCACCACCATCCGCCAGCCCGTGGTCCAGATGGCCGAGACGGCCATGCGCGCGCTGCTCCGGCACCTGGACGGGGACGAGGAGTTGCCGCAGCGGATCGAGCTCGGGACGGAGCTGGTGGTGCGGGGTTCAACGGCGCCGCCGGCGAAGGCCGCGGGTTCCTGAACTGCCGGCTGCTTAGCCCCCTGCCCTGGCTCCAGTCGCGGGACTAAGCTGTCCGCATGGGTTCCGTTGACGATTCCTTAGCCGATTTACCGCCGTCGGAGCGTGCCTGTCTTCAGCATGTGATAGACGTTGCGCGGGCCGTAGCGCCCGAGGCCATTGATGGCGTGAGCTACGGGATGCCCGCCCTGAAGCTGGACGGGAAGCCGCTCCTTGGCGTCGTTGCAGCTGCAAAGCACCTGTCCGTTTTTCCGTTTTCCCCGGAGGTTGTTGACGCGGTTGCCTCACGACTCGAGGGCTTCTCCCTGTCAAAAGGCACCATCCGTTTCACCCCCGACCATCCCCTGCCGGACGACGTTGTTGAGGAGCTCGTCCGGCTGCGCCGCGCGGAGATCCAGAAGTAGCCCGCCGGTGAGCCCAGTCAGAATGGGGACGACGGCTACCCATGCCTGCTGATATTCATCCTCATTGTCGTGACAGGATCGAGAGATGAAGTCATCGACACGTCCGGACGTTCGTGCGGAGCAGGGCAGTGCGGCGGCGCGGGATGCGGCCGGAATCTGGGCTCGTGCTACCGCTCTGCGGGATCAACTGCCCGTCATTGCAGCGCTGGATGACAAACTGCCAGGTATTGAATCAGCGCTTGCCAGAGACGGAGCCCTGCTACTGATGATCCGTATCGATGATCGCGCACTGGCTTTCTCGATCGTCGTCCCTCATATGAATGTCTTTGAAGTGCTCTACCTTGCAGTGGACCCGGAAGCTTGGGGCAAGGGTCTTGCGCGCCAACTCCTTGACCATCTCCGACGCCATTCACTGAAGGCACAGACTCCTATGGAGCTTTGGGTCATCGCCGACAACAAGAGGGCAATCGCATCCTACGAAAAAGCCGGTTGGATTCCGACGTCGGAACTTGAGGTCCGCAATGAGACGGGGCGGCCGGAACGCCGCTACATCCTGTCCGGTAAAGGATGCTTTACCAGAGAGTCTTTCGGCCCTTAGCCCATGCAATTGAGCCCAAAGCCGATTTGGGCGTCAGTCTTTCTTCAGTTCTTGGGCGAGCATCACGAGGATTCCGCTGGGTCCGCGGAGGTACGTGAGTTTGTAGACGTCGCCGTAGGTTGCCACACCGCGCAGCGGATGGCATCCGTGCTTGGCAGCTACCTCGAGGGCCTTATCGATGTCGTCTACTGAGAAAGCCACGCGGTGCATGCCAATGTCGTTGGGACGCGTCGGGTCCGACTCGATCGCCTCAGGATGGATGTATTCGAAGAGCTCCAGCCGACCAAGACCGTCTGGGGTCTGAAGCATCGCGATCTTGGCATGGTTTCCATCAAGTCCGACGGCGGTGTCGGCCCACTCCCCGCTGACCGTGTCACGGCCCGCGACAGTAAGACCGAGATCGGTGAAAAAGGCGATTGCTGCTTCGATATCGCGAACAGCGATACCTACATTCTCAAATTTGATGGCCATGCGTTGAAAGCTACCAAGGCTGAGCAATTAGCTCCAGTGGCGAGGCGACACTGTCTGTGCGTTGGCCGATCGATGGGCTGGCACGAGACTAAGTGTTTATACCTTGACCAGCCCTGGTCCCGGATCTAGCTTGACGCTACGAACCAACCAGATCTCGGGACCAGTTGAAGGAGTTTTCCCATGGCACTCGTCACCCTCCTCCACCGCTTCGCCGACTACGACACCTTCCGCAGCGTCTACGACTCGGCGGAAGGGCTGCGGCAGTCCGGCGGGGTGACCGATCATTCAGTGCACCGCATGGCCGACGATCCCAATAACATCCTGGTGCTCCACTACTTCGATTCAGTCGAGGCAGCCCGCGCATACCTGAGCAATCCCGGATTGAAAGTCGCCATGCTGCAAGCCGGCATGCAAGGCGAGCCGCGGATCGAGTTCTACGAGTAAGGACCCGTCCTGCCCGTTCCGCTTCGATAGCTCCGCCACCCTCAAGCAACTGCCTGGCGCTGTCGCGCGTCCCGAGCGGTACGGTTAGGGTGTGAATGCCAGAATCGATCACCTGGTCATCGCCGCCGATTCGCTGGAACAGGGCGCTGCCTGGTGCGAGGCGACATTCGGCATTCAGCCCTCCGGCGGCGGTAAGCACCGTTGATGGGTACTCATAATCGAGTGATTGCCATCAGCAGTGAGAGTTTTCCCGATTGCTACCTCGAGGTCATCGCGATCGATCCCGACGCGCCGGCGCCGGGGAGGCGGCGGTGGTTCGGGCTCGACGACCCCGAGGTGCGCGAGGCTGTCCGCGAATCCCCTCGGCTGGTGCATGCAGTGGCACGCACGCGCAAGATCGAAATGCTGTGCCGGGACCTCACCAACTTCGGCCTCAATCCTGGCGTGCTGCTTGCGGCCCAGCGCGACACGCCTCATGGACTGTTGAAATGGCGGATCACAGTCCGCGACGACGGCGCCACTGAATGCGCCGGCGCGCTGCCCAGCTTGATCGAATGGGAAGGGCAACATCCGTGTGCCCACATGCCCCCAACAGATGTCACCCTGCAGGGCCTGGTGCTGCGCGGTGTTCCGGTGCAGGCGGCCGACGTGCTGAAGCTTCCGGCAGTTCACACGAGTCCCATCGACGATGAACAGAAAACACCGCTTACCGCGACGCTGGAATCGCCGCGCGGGGGCGTTGTGCTCGATGCGTGGCACTCCGAACGCTGAAGCCGGCGGAGGGCGGGCCGCACGAGCATTCTTAGGGGTCCGGCTACTGGGGGTATGGCCGGGTTTCCTGCTCCCTGTCGGGAGTGCCACGGGAGTCGCCGCATCCTGAAAGGGCCGGCAGGACCACCCGAGCGAAAACTCTGATCGATTTGAATCTCCCCATGCGGACCACCTACCCAGGCATCCTTCCGGCTTCATTCTCTCCTGAGCTCCGTGAGGTCGCGGGAGCGTTGCCGGGTTCGCTGTAACGCAACAGCGACTTCGAGACTGGTCCCGCGAATTCGGCCAAGCCATGGAATCAACTCTTGCCCGTGACGTCAGTATGGTGTCATACTGACGTCGTGAACATTTCCCCGAGACGTACAGGGCATATTGCCGCGCATCCCGATGGAGGTGAAGTCGGGTGGAGAGCCTGTGGGCGGAGCGCGGTTCGGTGGTGTCACTAACGATGTCATCTGACACCACACTGAAACCTGGGGCGGCGCCCGAGGCCCACCCTCAAACCGACGACGGCGCCTACCACCGCCTCAAAGTCACTGCCCGCCCCACCAAATACGGCAGCTTCCGCGCCTTCCGCGCGGCGGTGCTCTGAAGAAGGAGACATGATGACCCGCACAGTTATCGCCACGGACCTAGCCTTCGATGTCCGCGGCCTGCGTAAGAGTTTCGGCGAGCACACCGTGCTGGACGGCATCGACCTGCAGATCGAACGCGGCAGGGTGTTTGCCCTCCTCGGCCCCAACGGTGCCGGTAAAACCACCACCGTCCAGATCCTTGCCACGCTGATCAAGGCTGACGGGGGCACCGCCCTGGTGGGCGGCCATTCCGTGACCCACGAACCGGGCCGGGTCCGCCGGGCCATTGGCGTGACCGGACAGTTCTCCGCCGTCGACGAACTCCTCACCGGCGCCGAGAACCTCCGGCTGATGGCGCGGCTGCGCCATGTGCCCAAGGGTGAGCGGGAGGCATTGATCGAGCGTCTGCTGCGCCAGTTCGATCTTACGGAGGCCGCCACGAAGCCCGTGTCCACCTACTCGGGAGGCATGCGGCGGCGCCTTGACCTGGCCATGACGCTGGTGGGGGACCCGAGGATCATTTTCCTCGACGAGCCCACCACTGGCCTGGACCCGCGCAGCCGGCGGGCCATGTGGGACGTGGTGCGCACGCTGGTGGCCGGCGGCGTCACCCTTTTCCTGACCACCCAATACCTCGAAGAGGCGGACCAGCTGGCGGACCGGGTGGCCGTGCTCGACGGCGGCAGGATCGTCGCCGAAGGCACCCCTGCCGAGCTCAAGGCAGCCGTGGGCGAGGAGCAGCTGCGGCTTCGCTTCATCACCGAAGACCAGGCGGGCAGGGCGCGGACGGCGCTGGCCGCCGTCGTCCAGGACGTTTTGCCGGCCTCCGACGCCGGACTGGAGCTCCGCGTGCCAACACCCGCCAACGGCGCGGCCGTGCGCGGCGTGCTGAACATTTTGGCGGCAGCCGGGGTGGAACCGGCCGAAGTCACCACCGCCGCCCCCGACCTTGACGATGTCTTTTTCGCGCTCACCGGGGCACCTACCAAGGAGGAAGCATGACAACCATGAAAGCACCGGCAGCGGCATATGAGCCCAGCGCCGTGCAGCACGCCCTCGCGGACACCGTGACCCTGACCGGCCGGGGACTGAAGCGGCTGGTCCGTTACCCGTCAATGATCATCATGATGGTCGGCTTGCCCGTCATCTTCCTGCTGATGTTCGTGTACGTGTTCGGCGGCATGATGGGCGCGGGGCTGGGGGCGGAGTCCGACAGCGGGGTGGCAGCCTACCTCCAGTACGTGGTTCCCGGGATTGTACTGATGGCAGTGGGTACCGGGGGAGCGGGCACAGCGATCTACATTGCAATGGATATGCGGCAGGGTGTGGCGGCCCGGCTGGCAACGACGGACGTCTCCCGCATCGCGATCCTGTCTGCACACGCCGTGGTCAGCGTGGTGCAGGCGCTCCTGGCCACGCTCGCTGTAGGGGCCGCGGCGATGCTGCTGGGCTTCCGGCCCGCCGGCGGGGTGTGGGGAGTCCTGGCCGCGCTGGGCGTCGTTGCCCTGATCGGCTTCGCCATCACCTGGCTGTGCCTGGCGCTGGGAATCGTCGCTGACACCGTTGAAACGGCCAGCAACTCGCCCATGCCGCTGTCCTTCCTGCCGTTCCTGAGCAGCGGGTTCGTCCCCACTGATTCCATGCCCGCATGGTTGGGTGTGGTGGCGGAGTACCAGCCGTTCACTCCGTTCATTGAGACGGTGCGCGGGCTGCTGATGGGTACGGGCGTTGGAAACTACGGGTGGCAGGCCCTGGCGTGGTGCGTGCTGCTGACCGGTCTGGGCATGGCGTGGTCGCTGACCAAGTATGAGGCCAGCCAGACCCGCTCATAACCGACTATTGGCCCTGGCCAGCTACCCCCTCACGCTGCTAATGAAATGCGAGGGCCTGGATGCCGGGCAATTGGCCGCCGCTCAGTCCGCCGTCCACCCATGTCGCTGCTCGGCCTGCTGCGGCGGCGGCCCGCACCACCATCGCGGAGGACGTTTTTTACGGCACAATGAACTCATGTGCGGCAGATACGTGATGTCGAAAGCCACGGGCGATCTCCTGGCTCACTTCGAGGCCAGAGACGTTGAGGGCAGCCCGCCTCCGCCGAGCTGGAATGTTGCGCCCACCCAGGATGTCCCCATCATCACGGAGAAGCTGGACGAGGACTCTGTGGAGCGGCGGCTGCTGATCGCGCGCTGGGGTTTGGTTCCGTCCTGGGCCAAGGACGTCAAGATCGGCTGCAAGCTGATCAACGCCCGCAGCGAATCGATCCTGGACAAGCCGGCCTTCCGGAAGGCGGCCATCACGCGCCGGGCCCTGATCCCGGCGGACGGGTACTACGAGTGGGAGAAGACTGAGGACGGGAAGAAGATCCCGCACTACCTCTACTCCGACAAGGATGAGGTGTTGGCCTTCGCCGGCCTGTACGAGTTCTGGCCGGATCCGGCCCTGCCCAAGGACGATCCTCACCGCTGGCTGCTCAGCTGCACTGTCCTCACGACGACGGCCCACGACTCACTTGGCCACGTCCACGACAGGGCCCCGGTCATCGTCCCCCCTGGCCTGTACGCAGACTGGCTCAACCCGGAAATCAGGGAGAAGGAGGACGTGCAGGAATTGCTGGACGCCATCCCGGAAGCAATCCTGACGCCGAGGGTGGTGACTGATCGCGTGAACAGTGTGGGCAACAACGGCCCTGAGCTGATTGAGCCGGCACAGTAGCCGTCACGCAGCCAGACCATTGCTGTTCAGTACTCCCGGGCGTCAACCATTTCCAGGATATGGGTGGTGGCTTCGCCCATCTTGGCGGGCGACTTCTCCGGGGATGGCCAAACCTTGGTGCGAAGTATGTCCAGGAACGTGCCGGCGTTCTGGACCGAGTCGAAGTCGATGTCCAGCATGACGCGGTGCTCGTTGTCCACCGGACGGAAGATCCGGTAGCTGCGCGCGCCGGAACGCTGCCGCCCGCCGGCATCCTTTTCGAAAGCATTCCTCCAGAGGTCATAGTCACGAACCTCAAGATCGATCCGCAGGGTAGCCATTGACTTTCTCCTCTCGATGCAGCATCCGGGTATTGATTACTCGAACCGTGTAATGATTACGCTGATATTCTACTCGTATGGAAACAGTGGTCAATAGCAGCCGAAGGTATGATTCGCCGCGCCGCCGGGCCCAGGCGCAGGCCACCCGACAGGTGATCCTGGACGCCGCGCAGCGTCTCTTCGAACGCCAGGGCTATCCCGCGACGTCAATGCCGTCCATCGCGGAGGAGGCCGGGGTTGCCCTGAAGACCATCTATGTCTATTTCGAAACCAAGGCCGCCCTGGTCCGCGCGCTGTGGGACGCGCGCCTGGGCGGGGAGGAAGCAGAGGTCCCCGTCCTGGAGCGCGACTGGTACCGCGCAGTGGTCAACGAACACGACGCCGAGCGGAAGCTCCGCCTCGTGGCGGCGCAGGCACGCCGGGTGAAGACGGGCTCGGGGGCTTTATTGGAGGTTATCCGGACTGCAGCCTCAGCCGACCCGGAGATCGCTGCCCTCTGGACCGGTATCGAGGCAAAACTTCTGGATGTGCAGCGTGCCATCGTGGAGCAGCTCCATGTCAGCGGATCACTTGCGAAGTCCCTCGACGTCGTGCGGGGAACAGACATCCTGTGGACTCTCAATCACCCCACGGTGTGGCAGCTGCTGGTCCCGGGGCGGGGCTGGACCGGCGAGGAATATGAGCGCTGGCTGGGGGACGCCTTCTGCTCCCAGCTGCTTAGTGCACACCAGGCTGAGCCACCCCAAGCTGATCCACCCAAACCGAGGGCATCCAAAGCGAAGGGGTAGGTCAGCGACTTCTGGAACTCCGCCGGCTCATTGGACCATAAAGGGATCACTGATTGCTGCCGTGAGCCCGTTGGAGGTTGCGGTCAGCGTGCGGGTCCCCGTCCTGCTGATTCGGCAGCCGCTGAAAGTACTCAAACCGGCGACGGCGTTCTGGGGGTTTGCCGTGCAGGTCAGGGTAGGGTTGCCCTGCTTTTCCGTGATGGCCAGCGTGACCGCTGCCGTGCTGGAGGTGACGGTGTTGCCGCCGGCGTCCTGGACTGTCACCACGGGCTGGGTGGTGAAGGCGGTGTTGACGGACGCGCCCGCTGGCTGTGTGGTGAAGACCAGACGGGTGGCGGGGCCCACCGAGACGGTGAAGCTTGAGCTGACGGCCGTGGTGAGCGTTCCCGAGGTGGCGGTGAGGGTGTACGTCCCGGCCTTATTCACCGCGCAGCCGGTGAAAGCGGCCACGCCGGCTACTGCTGCCTTGGGGTTGCCCGTACATGCCAGGACGGCTCCGCCGGGCGTGGTGATGCTCAGCGTGACGGAAGCTGTGCTGGTGGTGGTGTTGCCGGCGTCGTCCTGGATGCTCACTGCCGGCTGCGTGGGGAAGGCGGTCCCGCCGGTGGAGTTTGCCGGGTTGGTGGTGAAGGCGAGTTTAGTGGGAGCCCCTCCGGCGATGGTGAAGGTGGCGCTTGTGGCCGGGGCGAGCGCGCTGGAGGCCGCCGTCAGGGTGTAGGTGCCCGCCTTGTCAATGCTGCAGCCCGTGAATGCGGCGATGCCTGAGGCTGCGTTCACCGGGTTCTGGGTGCAGACCAGGACCGCGCCTGCCGGTGTGGTGATGCTGAGCATGACTGGTGCGGCGCTGCCGGTGATGGTGTTGCCGCCGGCGTCCTGCACGGCCACTGCCGGCTGGGTGGCGAAGACCGTGTTGTAGACGGAGTTCGACGGGGTGCTGGTGAAGCCCAGCTTGGCCGCCGGGCCCGTCGTGACGGTGAAGGAGGAGCTGACAGCTGCGGTCAGGGTTCCCGACGTCGCGGTCAGGGTGTAGGTGCCGGGCTTGTTGATGCTGCAGCCGGTAAACGCGGCCACGCCTGATATGGCGGCTTTAGGATTGGCCGTGCAGCTCAGGGCGGCTCCACCGGCGGGTGCGGTGATGCCCAGGGTGACGGCTGCCGTGCTTGCCGTTGGGTTGCCGTCGGCATCCAGGATGGTGATGACGGGCTGGGTGGGGAAGGCAACCCCGCCGGTGGAACCGCTGGGGCTGGTGGTCACGGAGAGTTTGGTGGCCGTGCCGCCGGTGATGTTGAAGCTGGCGCTGGTGCCTGCGGTGAGCGTGCCGGAGGTGGCTGTCAGGGTGCGGGTTCCCGTTTTGCTGATCCTGCAGCCTGCGAAAGTGGCAACACCGGACACGGCGTTTTTAGGGTTGCTGGTGCACGTGAGGCTGGCCCCGCCGCTGGGGGACGAGATCTTCAGCGTGACGGGGCCGGTGCTGCCGGTGATGGCGTTGCCGCCGGCGTCCTGGACTGCCACAGCTGGCTGGGTGGCGAAAACGGTGTTGACCGGGCTGCTGGAAGGGGACGTGATGAAGGCCAGTTTGGCCGCCGGACCGGTGGTGATGGTGATGCTGGTGCTGACTGACGATGTGAGGCTTCCGGACGTGGCGGTGAGGGTGTAGGTGCCCGGCCTGTTGATGCTGCAGCCAACAAATGCGCTGACGCCCGAAACGGCAGCGACGGGGTTCGCAGCACAGGCCAGGGTGGCACCGGCAGGTGTGGTGATGGTCAGGGTCACCGCGGCGGTGCTGTCGGTCATGGTGTTGCCGCCTGCGTCCTGGATGGCCACCACCGGCTGGGCCGGAAAGGGGACGCCGCCGGTGGAGTTGGTCGGATTGGTGGTGAAGCCGAGTTTCGTGGGCGTTCCCAGGGCAACGGTGAAGTTGACGCTGGTGGTGGTGAAGCCGGCTCCTGTCGCTGTCAGGGTGTAGGTGCCTGCCTTGTTGACACTGCAACCGGAGAAGGAGGCCAGACCCCCGTTTGTGGTCACGGTGTTTGCCGCGCAGCTGAGGATGGTTTCGCCGGGTGCGCCCGTGATGCTCAGTGTGATGGCAACGGTGCCGCCGGCGGTGTTTCCGCCGGCGTCCTGCAGGGCCACTGTCGGTTGGGTGGCGAAAGCGCTGCCGGCCGTGGCCTGGGACGGCTGGACGGTGAAGCCCAGTTTTGCCGGCGCACCGGCAGCGACGGCAACAGTATCGCTGAGCGCGAAGATGAGCCCGGCGGAAGTGGCAGTCAGTGTGTATGTGCCGGCCCTGTTGATGCTGCAGCCTGAGAAAGTTGCCACGCCTGCGGCAGCTGCCACCTGCGTGGCGGTGCAATTCAGGGTTGCCCCGGTTGTTCCGGTGAGCGTCAGGTCCACGGTGGCCGCCGACGTCGTGACTGTATTGCCGCCGTCGTCCTGGATGCTGACGGCGGGCTGTGTCCCGAAAGACACGGAGCCGGTGGAGCCGGAGGGCTGGGTGGTGAAGGCCAGCCTGCTGGCCGCCCCGATGGTGACAGTGAAGCTGGCGCTGACAGTGGTGAAGCCGGCACCGCTGGCTGTCAGGGTGTAGGTCCCGGTTTTGTCGATCCTGCAGCCTGAGAACGAGGCCGCGCCGGCGGCGGCGCTCTTGGGGTTGGAGTCGCAGCTGAGGTTGGCCCCGGCGGGTGAACTGCTGATGCTCAGCGTGATGGGGGCCGTGCTGGTGGTGACGGTCCGGCTGGAACTGTCCTGGACAGAGACGGCTGGCTGGGCGGCGAAGACTGCGCCGCCGGTGGCTCCGGAGGGCGACGTGGTGAAACCAAGTTTGGCCGCCGTGCCGGCGACTGTGAAAGCCGTGCTGACCGCGCTGGTCAGCGGGAACGAGGCAGCGGTCAGCGTGTAGGTGCCCGGGCCGGTGACGGTGCAGCCCGAGAACGTTGCCGTGCCGTTCACCGTGGTGGCCGGAAAACAGCCCGTGAGCAGGCCGCCTGAAGCGGTGATGGAAACAAGGGTGGGGGCCTGGGTGGTGACGATGCTGCCGTTCAGGTCCGTGACGACGACGACGGGCTGGGTGGGAAGGGCCACACCGCTGGAGGAGTTGGCTGGCTGGGTGAGGAACAGAAGCTTTGCGGCTGAGCCCGGCGGGGTGACCCCGACGCTCCCGCTCGATGCGCTGGAAGCGGTCCATGTCCTGTACACGGACGTGACCGTATAGCTGTAGTCCCCAACGGGGACTTTAATGTCATCACAGGCGGTTCCGGTGGTGGTGGCGGATGCGCTGGTGCCGCAGGCCGCCGTCGTGGAACCGTCACTGGCCCTCGTTCTGGTGACGAAGTAGCCGGTGGGTGCGGGGGTTCCGACGGCGGCCGTCCAGCTCACGCGGACGGTGCCTGTGCTGCTCGACGGGACTGAGACGTTGGTGGGCGGCTGCAGGCTGCCCAGGGTGGCGGAGCTGATGCCGGAGACGGGGCCGGTGGAATATGCAAGGGCCGGGTCGATGCCAGGTGCCAGCAGGGCGGCGACGGCAAGGACAATGACCACCACGGCATGCTGCGCGCGGCGGAATCCTCCCATCGCTCCATCTGGGCGCTGGAAAACCATCTGACCCTCCATCGAACTGCCGGCCCGGTACTCCGGCGTGTGTCCACGGGGACGGGCCCTCACGGGCCCGTCCGCGCCGTCGAGCTAGTTGGCGGTGAGTGTCAGCGTGACGATGGCGCTTTTGCAGGCGTCCTGGTTTACTGAGGTGTCGGCGAAGGAGAGTGTTCCCGCCCCGGCAATGGCAAAGTCATCGCTGCCGGCCGGCACCGTGGTGTTTGATGCCACGTTGGCGATGGTGAAGTCTGCCGGCAGGCACAGCGGGTTGCTGGTGGTGACCACGTGGCTGATGGTTCCCACCTGCAGGCTGGAGGTCCCTGGATTGTCTGCTGTGTAGGTGACGGCGGTGCTGGCGCCGGGGGTGAGGCCCGAGGCGAATGATGCCGTGAGGACGATGCTGCCGTTGGAGGCGGCGTTGGGAGCGGCCCCTGTTCCCTGGCTTGTGGTGGTCCAGTACGCGTAGGCGCCGCCACCGATGATGAGGAAGGCCGCTGTGAGGGCGGCGACAGTTTTCCGGCCGAATTTGAACGTGAGCTTTTTCGTTGACATGGTGCATCCTGAGGTTTGAGACCGAGAGTCCACAAGGCAGCCAAAGAACGATCAGGCCGGCCGCCGCCCCAGAGGCAAAAAAATAGTGGCCTGATCTTTTGTTTTCCCGCGCCTCACCCAGAATTTGGGGGACTGCTGAGAATTTAGCAGTTCAGTGGCCCGAAAATGCAAAAGTGGCACTATGTTGAGCGAAGCTTGCGCATAACCCGTGGAACTTGAGCTTTGCGTCCCTCTTTAGTGCCGGAATATGACTTCTTATGTGTCTCGGCCCCGGCTTAACGCGTTGAATACTGGGCGATGATCACCCCGGTGGTGGTGGTGATTGACCGCTGCAAAGTCAGGTTTAGGCGCTGGCCGTCGCCGAACAGGACACCACATACTTGCGCGAGTTGAGGAGAACGTCGGTAAAGGGGTTGGGATCCGGCGTCGTGCTCCAAATACCGAGCAGGTCTTCATAGGTGCGGCGGCCGAACAAAAGAGAACCCCCGGAGGACATTCCTTCGCCGGCAAACTGCATGGACACTTCATCCTGATAACCGTTGGCCCACCCGCCGTGATTGAATCCCCCGCGGGTGTCCTCATCAGGCCTTCCGGGTCCCTGCATAACCCCGTCAAGAGTGACGCTCTGGAAAACGCTGATGTTTGTCATAATCCCTCTCCATCCTCGAATTGGCCCGCTTTCGGACTTTATCCAATATTGCCCGTACCTTGAGCGGATGAGGCGTGTCTGCCGGAGGTCCAGAGACTAGGGTTTTGGGTAGTGGTTCAGGCAGGCGGACCCTTACCATCAATGGTCGGAGTACCAAATGGCTGACAGCAAGAGCAGGGGGCGTGGACGTCGGGAAGCCCGGGAGCAGGCGGACACCGATCCCACTGAATCGGCAGACAGCGTTGAGAAGGACCAGGAGCCTCCGGCTGACAAAGAGCCGGATATCCGCCGGGTGCCTGGGCTTCACGGCTACGACCCGAGCCAATGGCCGGATACAGCTACATAAGCTCCATCTGCCCTAGGCGAGTACGGAAGACGGCACCTTATCCCGGCTCGGCTGCCTTTCCTGGGCCGGCTGCCGTTCCGCCCCTTGGGGCTGGCGTTGAGAGGCGGGAGACAGGAAGCTGCTGATCCGGTCCAGCACGCTGTCGTCACGGAGCGGCCGGTTGTGGCCCAGTCCATGCGTGACCACCAGGATGGTGGATGCATGGTGGGCATCGAGGAGGGCGTGGGCCTGGTCCAGCCCGATCATGGTGTCTGAGTCGTCGTGGATAACGAGCCAGGGAACGGCGACGGGAAGCGGGGCGGTGGCCGAAAGGCTTGTCCAAATATCTGCGACTCCAGGGAAGACGCGGCGCTCTGTGAGGCGCCGCACCGCAAGCACGGTTGAATCGCGCAGCCCGAGCTTGCGTGCGAAGCCCGCCAGCAGATACTCGAAGTCAGCGGCGCCGTTTACCGTGACCAGCCGTCCAGCCCGTACTCCGTTCCGGATGGCGAGAGCGGCCCCCGGCGTCCCGAACGAATGTGCCACGATCGCCTCAAACCCGTCATGTTCACGCGCAAGCTCCTCGATGATGGCGGCGTAGTCGCGGACGTTGGTCTGGTGTCCACTGGATTCGCCGTGCCCGGGGGCGTCGAAGGCAACGATCGTGCGGCCCGCGGCCCGCAGTTCGCGTACGAGGGGGGCCAAAACAGCGGCACGGCTCTGCCAGCCGTGGACCAGCAGGACCGCACGCGGGCCCGTTCCCCAGCGGTAGACGGCCACGCGCTGCCCGCGCACGCTGATCATGGATCGGGCGGCCTGGTCCATCACCGGCCTTTCCGTGTCATGCACGGGCTTGCGCTTACCGGGACGGACCCAAAGCCTGTAGGCGGCCTCGGCTGCCAAGGGTGGAGCGACGCGCTCGAGAAGGTGAAGTGCACGAACCGCTGGGGGGAGAGCGGGGGTTTTTGTCGTCATAGTGCTAATATATACATACGATCGTTCGTATTGTCTAGGGGTGGAACATGCAAAACACGGCAACATCCGATGGCCGCCGGCTCCGCGGCGATGAATCGCGGCGCGCCGTTCTGCGGCTCGCCGTCGACCAGGCGTCGTTGACCGGATTGGACGGGCTAACCATCGGCGGGCTGGCAAGTGAGCTGGGCGTCAGCAAGAGCAATGTGGCAACCCTGTTTGGCTCCAAGCTGGACCTGCAACTCGCGACGATCGATGCCGCGCGCACCGTATTCATTGACACGGTCATCACTCCGGCTCTCGCCAGGCCACGCGGCCTCCAGCGACTCATCGCGCTTATTGAGCTGTGGCTCGACTACTCCGAGGGCCGTGTATTTGCCGGTGGATGCTTTTTCCGCGCTGTCGGGGCTGACGCCTCGGCGAAGGACGACGCCGCCCGTGACCTTCTCGCCCAGATCGATGCGGAGTGGCTGGCCTTCGTTACGCGCGCCGTCCGCGAAGCCGAGCCGGAATTGCCTGGGCTTGCCGGCCGAACCGATGCCGCTGAGGTCCTGGCGTTCGAGATCGGTTCCATGCTGGAAGCCGCCAACAGCATGTCACTGCTTCACCGCACCTCGCGCGGATACGCACTGGCACGCAGCGCCGTCCGTGATCGGCTGGTCGCGCTCGGAGCCCCGCCGGACATCACGCTCTCGCCCGGTCCAAGGGCGCCATTGTCAGAAGGCCATTAGGGGGAACCCGCCCCATGGCCGCCCGGACGGGTTTCTCCCTTTGCTGTGAGGGTTGGGGTTAGGAGTCTCCCACAGCGTCTGGCTCCGGCTCCTCGGCGTACTCGTCGCGCGCGCTGATCAGCAGACCCAGCACTGCGCCCACCACACACACAATTGCGGTGATCGAGAAGATCTCGCCGTACTGCAGGGCGTACGCCTCGCGGACCCGGGCGGCCTCGAGCGATATCCGTTCCTCGAGTGTCTCGCCGGTACTGGCGGGCAGACTGGCCAGATGCTGGTTGAACCGGTAGAGGCCCCATGCGCTCAGTGCCGCAATGCCGAGCAGCATGCCGATCATGCGGGCGACCACGATGGCTGCCGACGCTATCCCGTGCTGGGCGCCGGGGACCACCCGAAGCGTCGCCGACGTCAGCGGCCCGATCACCAGGCCGAGACCGAGGCCAGCGATCGCCAGGTCGGTGTCCAGTGTCGGCAGGGTGAACAGTCCGAGATCGTGTTGTGCTGTCAGCGCATCGACGGGCCATTTCGAGATCAGCAGATAGCCCGCGGCGGCGACAAGCAGGCCGGTGAACGCGACGATGCGGTCGCCGATCCGGGTGGCCAGCCATCCGCCGAGTAGCGCCCCAACCGGCAGCGTGGCGAGGAAGCGCAGCAGCAGGAGGGCGGCCTGGTTCTGGTCCTGACCCAGGACACCCTGACCGAACAGCTCGACGTTGACCAGCGTCACCATGAGCGCTGCGCCGGCGGCCAACGACGCCCCAAGTGCCGCCAGGAACGGTCTGAGGTGCACTCCCGCCGGTTCCAGCAGCCGGGTGCGGGCGAACCTCTCCCAGACGAAGAACGCGACGGTTGCCATGGCGGCGGCGATCAGCACCGGCATTCCCCAGCCGGGCAGCACCAGCTTGCCGTCGGGCTTGGGGTTGTAAAGCCCGATCACGGCCAGGCCCAGGGCGATGGCCAGCAGCATACCGCCGAGCACGTCGACTTTCTGGGGATCATCGGTTCTCTGTCGGCCGGGCAGGCTGAAGTGGACCATCACCATCGCGATCACCGCAAGCGGCACGTTGACCCAGAACACGGCTTGCCAATGCTGGAACAGCCCGACCAGGGCGATGCCGTAAACCGGCCCGAGCACGCTGCCCAGTTCCTGTGCCGCACTAACACCGCCGAGTACAGCTGCGCGATTGCGCGCAACCCACAGTTCGGCGGCCAAGGCCATCGTTACCGGCAGCAAGGCGCCACTGGCAGCGCCCTGGAGAGTGCGGCCGATGACCAACACGGTGAGATCGGTCGACAGTGCCGTGACCACCGATCCGAACGCGAAGCCGGTCAAACTGACCTGGATGAGCATCTTCCGGCCGAACCGGTCCGACGCCCGGCCCAGTAGCGGCATCGCCGCGATGTAACCGAGCAGGTAACCGGTGATGATCGGAGTTACCCGTTGGAGCTGATTCACTCCGATGCCGACGTCGCGCATGATGTCGGTCATGATCGTGACGACGACGTAGGTGTCGAGCGCGCCCAGCGTCACAGCGAGACTGCCCGCGCTGATCGCGATGCGGCGGTTGGCCGACACCCGCCCGCTGGCCGGGGGCGGGCTCTGGATCACACCGCCGGTTTCTCGACGGTGACCGGTTCGCCCCACTTGGACAGGGTCATCGTGACGCTGTTACCAGGGCTGGGCTCCAGCCGGGCCTGCGTCAGCTCGCGGTCGTCGTCCTCAGAGATCCAGACGGTGCCAGGCACGGGGCCCGTCGCCCGAATCTGCGGCGCGATCTTGTTCACCGCGTCCGCGCTGACGTTGCCCGTGATGCGTACAGAGTCCACGCCCTCGACGGTCTCACGGCCGTCCTCCTTAGCATCGGAGAAGTTGGCGAGCACGTTGGCCAGCCCCGCGTCGGGGTCCAGGATCGCCGCGACGTCGTAGATGTTGGCTGCCGGCCCGAAGTTCGTCGGACTGCCCCCAGGCATGATCGCGGCCCAGAGCTGGCCGTCGGAGACCACGAACTCGACCCCCTTGAGCTGCTGGCCAAGGTACGTCATGTCGAGTGTGCCCTTGGCGGCGACTGCGGGAGTCTGTGTGAGATCGGCATCGATGAGCTCGACCGGCAGTCCGGCGATCTGGCCCTCAACCGCTAGCTTGAGATGCGCGCTGGTATGCCCTTTGGTGGTCTCACTCGACTGCTTTAACAGGGTGGCGGGGTCGAGGGTCTCCTCCGACGATGGCGACGGTGGGCTGGTGCACCCTGCAACGAGGGCGACGACGGCGATGAGGGGCGCGAAGATCGCCACAAGGCGGGTCTGCAGGGGTGCATTATACATGGCCGAATCTTACATCCTGCATAGACGCTGCTCAAGGTGGTTTGACACTTTGCCTGTGAGGATTTGATCTCGCCGAAACCGGACAATGAACCCTACGTGGTGTCCGGCTCCGGGCTACGGCTCGATGAGCCCGGTGCGGATGGCAAACCGTGTGAGGTCCAGCCGGTCGCGCAACCCTAGTTTCTGCAGGACGTTCGCCCGGTGCCGGTCCACGGTCTTCACGCTGATTCTGAGGATTTCCGCGATCTCCTTGGCCGAGTTTCCTTCTGCGATGAGCTTCGTAACCTGCTCCTCGCGCGGCGTGAGGATGCTGTCCGGCATCCGGCCGCCCCGGCGGTCGCGCTCCAGGTAGTCGCGGATAAGCGCGGTGACCGCGCCGGGGTAGAGGAAGGACTCTCCGCGCATCGCTGCACGGCAGGCCTCGATAAGGTCGCGGTCGGCGACGGACTTGAGCACATAACCCGAGGCACCGGCGCGCAGCGCCTCGAAGAAGTATTGTTCGTTGTCGTACATGGACAGGATGAGGATCCGGACGTCGGGTGCACTCCGCGATATCTCCCGCGCCGCCTGGATGCCGGTCATCCGGGGCATGGCGATGTCGAGAACGGCCAGGTCCACTCCGCCGGTGATCGCGGCTGCGACTGCCTCTGAGCCGTCGGCGGCTTCGGCGACGACGGTCAGGTCGGGTTCCGTGTCGAGGATCAGGCGAAGGCCGCGGCGGACCAGGGCATGGTCATCGGCGAGCAGGATGCGCGTGGGTTCGGCCATTCTGCTTAGCTCCCTGCCCCGGCGCCGGGACCGGGAACGACGAGGCAAACGTCGGTCCCCCCGCCCGGCCCCGTGCCAACCGTCAGCTCGGCACCGATGAGCAGCGCCCGTTCCCGCATTCCTCGGATGCCGGCGCCCTCGCGGAAGTCGCCGCCCTTGCCGTCGTCGAGAATTCGCAGCGTCAGCCCCCTCGTCGACGGGGTGAGCGAGAGATCGACCCGTGTTGCGTGCGCGTGGCGGGCGACGTTGGTGAGTGCCTCCTGCGCGATGCGGTAAAGCACCAGCTCGACGTCCCCGCTGAGCTCCGGAAGCTCGTCGTCGAGCTCCCAGGTCACAGGAATCCCGCTCGAGCGGGAGAACTCCGACCCAAGTGCATTCAACGCGCTCCGCAGGCCGAGGTCCGCGAGCACGCCGGGGCGCAGGCGCTGCGCAACCTGGCGCACGTCCTCCAGGCTCGCCCGTACCGCCTCCTGGGCGACCAGGGTCTCCTCGCGGATACCGTCGGGAGATCGGTCGACAACCCGCTTGAGGCTGAGCAGGGCGACGGTCAGGCTCTGGCCGATCTGGTCGTGCAGTTCCCGCGATATTCGCTGACGTTCCCCTTCCTGTGCGGCCAGTGCCAGGGCGCTGCTGGCGGTATTCTCCGCCTCCAGCCGGTCGAGCATGTCGTTGAAGGTGCGGATGAGGTGCTCGAAGTCTCCGTTGCCGGCCTCGGTGGTCGCCCGGTCTCCACCGCGCCGCAGCAGGCCCACGCGCCGCATCACACCCGTCAACGCGTCCAACGGTGCCAGGCTGGCCCGCACCAGGGCGGCATTCGCGGCGAGGATGAGAGCCAGCCCGATGACCAGGACCGGCACCTCCGTGAGCAAGACAGGCGAGGACACAGTCGCCGGGGAGAGTGCCAACACCAGCGTGCCCATCGCGAAGAGCAATCCATTGATGATGAACAGTCGCCAAAAGAGCGACTGTGCCGGTCCTTTCGGAGGCAAGCCGCGCGTGGTGCCGGCGGCCCTGGTTTCGGGCGGGGTCCGCATCCGACTAGCCTGACGCGGCTTGCGTCCTTTGTCCATGAGGGCTCGCACCCACACGCGGCAGGGAATCTCGGCAGGCAGCTCTTCGCAAATGGGCGTCATCCCCGATGGCACCCCTCTGAGCGCTGAGTGAGACTGAATTTACACCCAGAACCGACGGAACGGAGGGCCCAATGGAGACCACCCATTCCACCCTGGCCGGCGCCGGCGTGCTGCACGACTGCCTGACCCGCGACGGCCAGCAATTCCGGATTCACGTCTCACGCTCCGGTCTGCGCTGGAACCCCGGTTGGTAGACACGATTGGGCTGGACCGGCAAACTGAAAAGCCAGGTACTCACAGGATCATTTCCGCGAGAGGGCCCGATGGAGCACCTCAGCCGATTCGCCCGCGAATTCCTTAAGGCGTTCAAGAACCTTCTGCCCATCATTGTCGTCGTTGTTCTGTTTCAAGTTCTGGTGTTCCGCTCCATGCCCGATGACCCCCTGGAACTGGTGGCGGGGCTCCTGATCGTGGCTGTGGGCATTGCCCTGTTCCTGCATGGCCTGGATCTGAGCATCTTCCCGGTGGGCAAGAACCTGGCTAACCAGTTCGTCCGGAGCGGGGCCCTGGGGTTGTTGCTGCCTTTTGGGTTTGCCATTGGCTTCGCCGCCTCCATCGCGGAGCCGGCGGTGATCGCTGTCGCGGAGCAGGCCCAATTGGTCAGTGACGGCCGGATCAATGCATTGGTGCTGCGCTTCGTCATCGCTGTGTCGGTGGGGCTGGTCCTGATCCTGGGCATCATGCGTGTCCTGCGGGGCTGGGCGGTCCACAAACTGCTGATAGCGGGCTACGCGATGGCGCTGGGACTCACCTACATCGCCCCCCCGGAGATTATTGCTCTTGCCTATGATTCTGGCGGGGTCACCACCAACATCGTCAGCGTCCCGCTTATCGCGGCGATCGGTCTTGGCCTGGCCAATTCCATCAGGGGACGCAGCCTGCTCGCCGACGGCTTTGGCCTGGTGGCGCTGTGCGTGATGGTGCCCATGATCGGGGTCCAGCTCTACGGCATCTTGGTCTACACGTTCGGTGATGCCGGTCTGGCGCTGCCAGCGACGGAGGCCGGGCAGGACTCCACGGATTGGGTGGTCGGCATGATCCTTGGCCTCGCCTCAATGGTTCGCGAGGTCCTGCCTATTGTGGCCGTTGTCCTCTTCTTCCAGTGGGTCGCCCTGCGGCGAAGGCTGCCACACCCCTTGCGGGTGGTCACAGGCTTCATCATGGTCATGGTGGGACTGTATGCCTTCGTCGTGGGACTAAAACTTGGGCTGTTCCCGCTGGGCACCCTGATGGCGGAGCAGCTGATCGAGCAGGGGGTTCCGGCCCTCATCCTGTTGTTCGCGCTGCTCATCGGCTTTGCGGTCACCATGGCCGAACCTGCCCTGGTGGCCATCGGGGAACAGGCGCAGGACGCATCTCCTGGCAAAATCAGCGCATTCGCCGTCAGGGTCATTGTGGCCGTTGGTGTAGCCCTCGGGATCGGCTTCGGCGTCTACCGCATTCTGGTGGGAGGGCCGTTCCACTACTTCATCATGACCGCGTACGCCGTCGCTATCGTGCTGGTGTTCTTCGCCCCGAAGTACATCATCGCGCTGGCCTTCGATCTCGGCGGAGTGACGACGTCGGAGGTCACCGTGCCGCTGGTAACCGCCCTCGGGATCGGTCTTGCCGCCGCCGTGGAGGGCCGGAACGTGTTGATCGACGGGTTTGGCCTGATCGCCTACGCGTCGATCTTCCCTGTCATCTCCGTCTTGGTGTATGCCATGGTGATGGAGAGATTTCCACGGCGGAGAAGGGAACCCGCATGAAATTCACTGCAGTCATCGTGATCGCCCCGGACGAGCTGGAAGACAGGGTGATTGAACACGCCCAGCGGGCCGGTGCCACGGGTGTGACAATTTTGCCGGGCAAGGGCATCGGGGGCGAGGCCAGAAAGACGTTTTTCGGGCTCACTTTCGAAGGGACGCAGTCGGTGCTCTTGATGGTCGTAGGGACACACCTGACAGCTCCGATCCTGAAGGAACTGCACTCGATACTGGTTCAGGGAACGGAATCCCGCGGCCTGGCCTTCGCGATCCCGATCGAGCACCTGACCGGGATCGATATGCGGCAGGTGGTCAGGTTTGAGGAGCATCTGCGCCGCGAAGGCGCTTGAGCCGGTCCAGCACTTCACGAGGAGGAAACAGATGCTCACTGTCAAAGATGTCATGGTCCCCGAGGTCGTCACGATCTCCCCGTACAGCACCCTGCGGGAGGCGCTGTCAATGATGAAGGAACGCCAGGTTAAGAGCCTGGTAGTGGAGCAGCAGCACGCCCACGACGCCTACGGGATGCTGAGCTACAGAGAACTCCTGGACACCGTCGTTGCGCAGGAGGGTGACGTGGACCTCCTGAACGTCTATGACGCCGCCACGATCCCTGCGATCACTGTCAACGAGGACCTGTCCGTCCGCCAGGCAGCGGCCCTGATGAGCCGCTACCACCTCAGCCGGTTGGTGGTGGTGGAGGGCAACCAGCTCGTCGGGCTGCTCGCTATGAATGACATTCTCGCCCGGCTCATGGAGGAACTAACGTGACAGGCCATTAGACTCGGATGACGTCGGCTTATGGGGGATACAGATGCGAGACGGAAGAGTTCTATCGATTATGGCCATGCTCGCCATCTCGCTGGCGGGCTGTGAGTATGGCGGCCCGGCCGAGGGGGCCGTCAGCCCGCCGTCCCAGAGCGAGACCAGCGAACAGCGGTCGTTCCAGGAAAACGTTGAGGAAGTGGCGGGTTTGCTCAAGGCTTCGCCAACAGACCCGGGGATGCCGTCGGAAGCAGAGCCTACCGGTGAGCTTTCGATTGAGCTTGCTCCCGGAGACTATATGGTCAAGAGTGCATGTGCCGGTGGCCACGGCGCCAATCTCGCCATCGTCCAAGGCGAGAGCGCGCCCCTGACAATGCTCTATACGTGCGACTCCGTCGCGGAACGGTTCGTCCGGCACGCCGGTGGCCCTATAGCCATCAGTGCCACCGCGCCCAGTGGCAAGCCGGCCGCGGCTGGCGTTACTGTCCAGCCCAACACGGACACACGCGCTTCGGAGCTGGAAGACCTGAAGGAGTGGTCAGCACAGCAGCTGCAACCCGAAATACCCGGCCAACGTGCTGGTTCCACCCTTTCGGACACAGTCATCAGCTATGGAATGACTTCGCTCGACCCTGGCAGGTACGAACTGCACTTTGTCTGCGAGGGACCGCCCCAGGTTCAGTTTTCGATGTCCCGTCCACTAGGCGCCGAAGTCCTGGCTCCGGTGCGGGTTCCTTGCAACGGAGACGTCTTCAAAACTTCCGTGGAGTTGGTCAGCCAGGACGCAGATTTCCGGATCGACTCAGGTGACCGTACAGTAGGCCGCTACGCGTTCAGGCTGGTTCCATCCGCGTAGCTTGCTGGCCGCAAGGCTTTCTGCTCACGGCGCACACCGGACTGTCACCTTCAGGATGCCCGTAGACTGGTCCCCATCATGGATGACCCTCCTTCACATATGCCCTTGCCCCTCCACCTTCTGACCGGTTCGCCGGCCACCGCAGGAGAGGGGCGCCCGAATGTATGAATGGATCATGCTCGGTATCGGCCTGTTCCTGACCGTCGGTACCGGATTCTTTGTCGCTTCCGAGTTCGCGCTGGTCAATCTGGACCGCAACGACCTTGAGACACGCCAAGCCCGTGGCGAAAAGCGGCTGGGGCCCACCATCAAAGCCCTGAAGATCACCTCGACGCATCTGTCCGGAGCCCAGCTGGGCATCACCATCACCACACTGCTCACCGGCTACACCTTCGAACCGGCCATCAGCAAAATGCTCAGCGGCCCCCTGCTGGCAGTAGGGCTGCCCGAGGCCGTGGTACCAGGCCTGGGCGCTGTCGCCGGTATCTTCCTGGCCACTGTTTTCTCCATGGTGATCGGCGAACTGGTGCCAAAGAACTTCGCCCTGGCCCTGCCGCTGGCCACCGCCAAGGTGGTGGTGCCATTCCAGGCCGTGTTCACTGCCGTGTTCAAGCCGGTGATCCTGCTTTTCAACAACACAGCCAACGCCATCATCCGCTCCTTCGGCATCGAGCCGAAGGAAGAACTTTCAGGCGCCCGCAGTGCCGAAGAACTCAGCTCACTGGTCCGCCGCTCCGCGCTGGAAGGCTCGTTGGACCTTGATCACGCAGTCCTGCTGCACCGTACGCTGCGCTTCTCCGAACATTCGGCGGCGGACGTCATGACGCCAAGGGTCAGGATGGCTGCCGTGAACACCACGGACACCGCAGAGGACATCGTCACGCTGGCGACATCGACAGGTTACTCGAGGTTCCCGGTGATAGGCCGGGACAGGGACGACGTCCTGGGCGTCCTGCACGTCAAGCAGGCCTTCGCCGTGGCCTTGGATGAGCGGGACAGGATCACGGCTGCGGATCTGATGATCGAACCCTTGAGGGTGCCTGAGTCCATGGGGGTTGATTCGCTGCTGGTTCTGCTGCGCAGGCAGGGACTGCAGGTGGCGATCGTCTCTGATGAGCACGGTGGAACCGCCGGCATCGTCACCCTCGAGGACCTGGTCGAAGAGATCGTGGGCGAGCTCGAGGACGAACACGACCGTGCCCGGGCGGGCGTGGTCCGGACGGGACGCTCCATCACCTTCGACGCGTCACTGCGGCCGGATGAACTGCTGGACAGGACGGGCATCGCCGTCCCGGATGGTGACGAATACGACACCATCGCCGGTTTCGTCACGGATGAACTGGACCGCATCCCCGAACTGGGAGACGTAGTGGCTCTTGACGGCGGGACGTTGCGGGTTGAGCGGGTAGTGGGGACCCACGTGGAGCGGATTCGCTTCACGCCGGACGAATCGCACGAACCGCCGCAGAGCGCCCACGACCGCATCATCGACAACCTGACGCAGGAGCTGGCCCATGAGTGAATATCTTCCCGGCATCATTTGGCTGGTGGTGCTTCTGGCGGTGAACGCGTTTTTCGTCGGTGCCGAGTTTGCCGTCATTTCCGCGCGGCGTTCCCAGATCGAACCGAAAGCCGAAGCCGGCAGCAAGGCGGCCAAGACCACGCTGTGGGCCATGGAACACGCCACTCTTATGCTCGCCACCAGCCAGCTGGGCATTACCGTTTGCTCCCTGGTAATCCTGAACGTGTCCGAACCTGCCATCCACCATTTGTTGGAGATTCCGCTCGGACTGACGTCCCTTTCCGGCGAGGCGATTGGCATCATCGCGTTCGTCACCGCATTGCTGCTGGTGACATTCCTGCACGTAGTTCTCGGCGAGATGGTCCCAAAGAACATCTCGTTCTCCGTGCCTACCCGTGCGGCGTTGATCCTGGCCCCGCCGCTGGTCATGGTGGCGCGGTTCTTTAAGCCGGTTATCTGGACGCTGAACGGGATCGCCAACTCCATCCTGCGCCTTTTCCGGGTGGAGCCGAAGGATGAGGCAACCAGCGCGTACACGCTGGATGAAGTGGCCAATATCGTGGAGCAGTCCACGCGGGACGGGATGCTGACAGACACCAGCGGCACGCTGACTGCTGCGTTTGAGTTCACGGCCAAGACCGTGTCGGATGTGGAAGTCCCGATCAGCGAGATGGTTCTCCTCCCCGCGTCGTCCACACCGGCGGACATCCAGCGCGCGGTCGCCGAACACGGCTACTCCCGCTACATCCTCACAGACGACGACGGCGTACCCGCCGGATACCTGCACCTCAAGGACGTCATGGATCTGACAGCCCCCGAGACTTTCGCCCGGCCGATACCGTCCAAGAGGATCCGCCGCCTCGCCTCCGCTTTCAGCGGTAGCGAACTCGAGGATGCGCTGGCCACCATGCGCCGCACGGGGGCTCACGTGGCCCGTGTCTTCGACGCACAGGGCAACACCACCGGCGTGCTGTTCCTGGAGGACATCATCGAAGAACTCGTAGGAGAAGTGCAGGACGCTACCAGCGCCTGACTAAGAACCATGGCAGGCTACACAGCGCGGGCCCATCCGGCCGGATCATCGCCGGGCGGGATGGACTGGATCCCCCGCAGCAACACAAGTGCGTGCAGCCATTGGCGTTCAAGCCGGCTGAGTGGCTGCACGGACTCGTATCCATCAAGAAGCGCGACCCGGGCCTTGTCAGGTGTCGGTTGCCATAAGGTGAACCGGGTGCCGAGCAAAACGCATGCGTTCGCGAGATCGCTGACGGGATAGTCCAGAGCCACCTCGTCGAAGTCCAGAACGGCGATGACCTCCGAACCGGCGGTCAGTATGTTGGAGGCCCGGTAATCGTTGTGGATCAGCTGTGGCTCACTGTCGATCGGCGGCAGTGACTCTATCTGGCGGCGTAATCCTGCGGACGCGTCCGGCGCCCTCCCGGTGTCCTCGCGCTGCAGCCATGTCTCTACCCGCCGTCGCAAATCCAAGGACCCGCCTGTAAAGCGTCCCAGCTCGGTGAGCCGAATGTCCCTTTGCATTGCCAACGCGCCATGCAGCCGCGCCAGGCACGCGCCGGCGTTTCGAATCGCTGTGTCAGCAGTAATGTCGAGCAGTTCGCCGTCGATGCGCGGCTGCACGGATACGGACACGGAACCAATGACTACCCGGTGCTGACCGTCAACTGAGGCCAGTGGGGGAGCCACGGGCACGCCCTGCTGGTGCAGCTCCTGGATCAGGTCCGCGGCCGCGGCAAACCTGGCGAACTGGTCCCGGGCCCGGGACCACTTTGCGACCAACGCCCCGCGGTTCGTGCGAACCCAGGCGATGGCGTTGTCGCCACTGATGATAATCCGCTCGCACGCGTGTACCTCGGTACCCCAGGTTTCAGCCAGGACTTCAGTAAGCCAGCCGGCAGCTTCATCAAAGCCGTCATGGCCGAATCTTTCCTGCAAGGCGCTGCGCGGCTCGGCCGATTCCCAAAGCATCGATAATCCGGTTGGAAACATCTTCGAGAGTTTACCCGCATGCCGCACTACTTCCGCAGCGCTGACGCTCTTCCTCCGGGCGAGGGACGGCGCCCCGTCAGAAACCACAGCACTGGCCCAAGCACCGGCAGCGCAAGCACGATCAAAGCCCAGACCAGCATGCCCCCGGAGGTGTATGTCCTGTTCCGGGCGATGCTGATCAGGGCACCGATGATCAGGACTGCGTATGCGATCAGCATGAATCCCAGGATGCCAAAGGGCGGTGTCAGGGGGCCTGCGAGCTCGTTGGCAGCTGATGTCATGATGGTTCCCCCAAAGCAGTGCGGCTTGCGGATGCAGTAAACCCTACTGCCCGCTGCCTACAAGCCTCAGGGCCTGGGCACGTCCTGTGGCTGGGTTGCGGCGGCAACCTCCTGGATCCGTTCGGTGGCGGCCCAGCTGGCAAGCAGGCGGAGGCGTTCGTCCGAGGGGGAGCCGGGCACCGCGGGGTAGATGGTGAGGGAAAAGCCGGGGTCTTCGGGTAGCTCCATGGCTTCGTAGGCAAGCTCGAGTTCTCCCACTACCGGGTGGCGGAAAATCTTGGTCCCGGCGTAGTGGTGGCGGACATTGTGGGCAGCCCAGCGGGTCCGGAACTCATCGCTGCGCATGGACAGTTCTCCGATCAGGTCGGACAGCCGCTTGTCAAAGGGGTTCCGTCCGCTCTGCGTCCGCAGGATGGCGACGTTGGTATTGGCCGCCAGATCCCAGTTGGGGTAAAAGTCCCGGGAGTTGGGGTCCAGGAAGATGAAGCGGGAGTGGTTGGCTGGCCGCGCGGGGCCGCGGTACATCTCCGAGTAGAGGGCGTATCCGAGCTGGTTGGCCGCCACGATGTCCATGTGGTGGTTGCCGATGAATGCCGGGGAACCGGTGATGGAGTCAAGCATGAACTGCAGCGTGGGGCGGACGGCCTTGCGCTGAAGAGGACGACGGCGGGCCCTGCCTGACGGTCCGGCCGCCTTGGCGAGGTTGTAAAGGTGGTCCCGCTCGGCCTCATCGAGCCTGAGGGCACCGGCGATGGCGTCCAGGACGCTTTCGGACGTGCCAGACAGGTTCCCGCGCTCCAGCTTGGTGTAGTAGTCGACGCTCACGCCCGCGAGCATTGCCACCTCTTCACGACGCAGGCCGGGGACCCGCCGTCGTCCGCCATAGAGCGTCAGCCCCGCCATTTCGGGACTGATCTTCGCCCGTCTCGACGCGAGGAACTCGCGCACTTCCATCCTGTTATCCACCCGTCCACGCTACCGCGCAGCAGGATGGCCAGGGAGGTTCTGCGAGAACCCGGATAAGGAGAGCCCTCGCTGGGAAGGGCGTTGCCCTGTTTGATGGAATCTGCCCCCCAAACCCGGAAGGACACTCATGCCCGCAGTTGCCATCGACACCCCGATGCCCGCACGTGAGCAGACCGTCGGCCGCCCCCTGGCGGTTGTGCTCGCCTTGCTGACAGTATTCGGTCCCATTTCCATGGACCTCTACCTGCCTGTCCTTCCGGCCCTCACAACGGAGCTTCAAAGCACGACGTCGGTGGCCCAGCTGACCATCACCGCCTGCCTTTTGGGGCTGGCCGTGGGCCAGTTGATCGCCGGGCCGCTCTCGGACCGGTTGGCCGCAGGACGCCGTTGCTGATCGGCGTTATCGCGTACACCGTCACGTCGGTCCTCTGTGCGGTGAGCCCCACCGTCGAGACGCTCATCCTGGCCCGGTTCGTGCAGGGCCTCGCCGGCGCCGTGGGAATAGTGATTGCCCAGGCTGCGGGACGGGACGTGTACTCGGGCGGCAAGCTGCTCCGCTACTACGGTCGCCTGACGGTGCTCGGCGGCCTGGCCGCCATCGTCGGCCCGGTCATCGGCGGGCAGCTCGCAACCTTCACGGACTGGCGCGGGGTCTTCCTGTTCCTTGCAGGCATTGGCGTCCTGATCCTGGTGGCGTCCCTGGTGGTCTTCCGGGAGACCCTGCCGGCAGACCTCAGGGTTACCGGCGGGCTCTCCCACACCCTGAACGATTTCCGGCAGCTCCTGGCCGACCGGGTGTTCGTCGGCGCGGTACTGATCACCGGGTTCACGTACTCCGCACTTTTCGCCTACCTCAGCGGCGCAACCTACATCCTCCAGGGCATGTACGGGCTCTCACCCCAGGGCTACGCGCTGGCGTTTGGCCTGAATTCGCTGGGCTTTATGGTCTTCGGCTTCCTCGGCGGCCGGCTGTCAGAGCGCTGGTCCGAGCATGGAACGCTCACCCTGGGCCTGATCATGGCGGGAGCCGGGGCGCTCGGGCTGTTGGCCACCGCGCTCCTGCAGCTGCCCCTGATCGCGATCATCCTGTCCCTGTTCACCATGGTCAGCGGTGTGGCTGTCACCAGCCCGCCGGCAACATCGCTTGCACTCAAGGACTACCCGGCCATCGCCGGGACCGCCTCCTCGCTGCTGGGGCTTGCCCGGTTCGCCTTCGGCGGACTGGCCGCCCCGCTCGTGGGGATCGCCGGCGCCGACAATCCGGTTCCTTTCGGCATCGTGGCGGCAGCTTCTCTCGCCGCCGCCGTACTCTGCCTGGGACTGGTCACGCGGCAGCGCAGCATCCCGGCTGGTTAGCGCCAGACCCTCTCGCCGGGCAGTCCGGGGCCTTATTGCCGGGATTGGTGTTCGGGCCACCGTTTCTGGACGAAGCTGTAGGCCCCGGCGCCCATGGCCAGGAAACCGATGACGCCAACAGCGATGAACTTTGTTGCGATGCCGACGACGAGCAACAGGAGGCCGGCCAGCACGATGAGGATGGGGGCGGCAGCGTCAGCCGTCAGCGGCTGCCCGTCCCCTCCGAGGCGCAGCGTGCGCGCTAGTTCGGGGTCTTCGATGCTGAGTTGCCTTTCCAGCTCGTCGAGCTGGTCCCGCTCCTGGGGGGATAACAACATGAGGAACTCCTTGGTGTGCTTGTAGGACACCCTTGGACGCAGGGGCATGTTCGGGTGCTGCCGGTTCGGGTTAGACGGCCGTATAGCCACCGTCGATCGGAATGGTCGCGCCGGTGATGAACTTTGCCTTGTCGCTGGCGAGGAAGGCGATGAGGTCTGCAACTTCCTGGGCCTCGCCGACGCGGCCGGCCGGGTGCAGTTTTGCATACTGCTCAAGGGTCGGTTCGTCGATAAGTGGCGTACGGATGACGCCGGGGGCTACCGCGTTTACACGGATGCCCTCCTTGGCGTACATCGTCCCGGCGGCGCGGGTCATGTTGACGACGCCGCCCTTCGAGGCCGAGTAGGCGATGTTGTTCGAGACGGCTACGAGGCCGAACATTGAAGCGAGGTTGATTACGACGCCACCCGTGCCTTGTTTGAGGAGCTGTTCGATGGCGTACTTATTGGTGTAGAACACGCCCGAGTAGTCGATGCCGTTGGTGCGTTCCCAGTTTTCGACGGTGGACGTGACGACGTCGCCCTCGCCCCCCACGCCTGCCGATGCGACGGTAATGTCAAGCCTCCCGAATTCCGCAACGGTCTTTGCGACGGCCGACTGTACGCTCTCGGCCTTCGAGACGTCGCCCTGGACGAACTTCGCACCGATTTCGTCGGCGACTTCCTGCGACTTGGGGTTGTAGTCGAAGATCATGACCTGCGCGCCTTCTGCGATGAAGGTCTTCGCTGTTGCGAGACCGAGCCCCGATCCGCCGCCGGTGATGAATGCCACCTTATTGTCGAATACCATGAGTCAGTCCAATCTGTAGGTCAGGCACGGAAACGTTGGTTCCGCGACAGGTTTTATATGCTTATGCATACAGTTTAGCAGCATTACTTGAAAGCTCAAGTAATGTGTGGCCTGTCACCACTACAGCTTCAGAGGCGGAAACGGGCGCAGGAACACCACAACTTCTAAACGCCTGGCAGTGACGTCCACGTGCAGGCCCTTCGTCATGCTCCACGCCGTTCAAACAACCGGCGCGACACCACGGGCTGAGAACTCGAAAGCGCATGTTGGTCGTGGGATACCCATGAATGTCGAGGTGCAGAAGGTTTGTGGCGGGCGCTTAGGTTGGCCTGCCGTTCACAGCGGGTGACGGTGGCACCTTTTCGGCTGGGGCTAATTCGGTGAGGAGCCGGAACCCCTGTCTATCAACAGAACGATGAATTGCCGCGAGCACAACAACTCCCGTGCCGGCGCCTAGGTCAAATCCAATCCAGCTGCTGAATCCGCCGGTGCCGCCGTTGTGCCATGTGACCTGGCGGCCACGGTGCTCAAGCGTGATCCACCCCGCGCCGATACCGACCCGGGGAGTGAATTCCGCTACCGGCTCGAGCGCGGAGAGACCCTTGGCTGTTCCGTCGAGAACCGAACGAAGGAAGCCCCGCATAGTGCTTATGTTCGCGCGAACGCCTCCCGCAGGCGCGACGGCTTCCCCTACCCATGCACTCTGTGTGCGTCCGAATCGACTGACTCCCAGGAGATCAGCGGGCCCAAGGTCTTCTGCGCGTGCGGGAGCCGAGAACCCGGCGCCCAAGACGTCTCCCAGGAGTTGCTCGTAGCTACGTCCGGCTGCTTTGGCCACGGCGTGTCCGAGTAACTGAAAGCCCAGGTTCGAATACCTAGGCCGCGGATTGCCAAGGCGCACCTTGCGCGTCTGGTTTAGGAGGTCGGCTAACGAATCGCCGTAAGGGTTTTCACCTCTGATCAAGAACCTCAGGTTTCGGCGAAGCGGATGCATCCCTGGCGGTAGGCCTGGAAGACCGGAGTGGTGAATGGCCAGGGAACTCAGGCTCACGGAGCCAACCTCTCCGTGATCCTCGAGCGGAAGCAAATCGCGAAGGACTGTTGTCTGCGAGACGAGGCCGCGCTCTGTCACGTCCCGGTACAACATGCCGGTGAGCGCCTTTGAGATTGACCCGATCTCGAAGGAGGAATGGGGGTCAGCGTTTACCGTCGCGGTCATTTCACGTTCAGGAGTAACCACAGCCACGGCTGCCGCTGCCGTTGTTGATCGGAACGTGCGGTCCACAGCGCGCACAAGTTCAGCGTCCCCGATCCATTTAGTCTTCACTGCGATCTTCCCCTCACTCAGATCCGCCGTTTGACGTAATTCTCTAACCCTCGGGCGCGAAAAAGTCTGTGCTGGTCACGTACAGCATGGCCTTCACAAACTTCGGATCGCCCGCCCTCGCGTAGGCCTCTTCCTCGCTGAGCTCAGCCACCCGGCAGTGGATCCACCAGAGGTTGCCGAACGGATCCCGGACCCTTCCCACCTGGTCACCCCAGAACATTTCGGTCATGTTCGTTACTGCCGTGGCACCGGCTGCTAGGGCAGCGGCGAACGTGGCATCGCCGTCGTCGACGTACACGCGGAGGAAAGCGGGAGCAGGCGGCCAGTCCGGGCGTGAATCGAACGCGAGGATGTTCGAGTCACCGATCCGCGCTTCAGCGTGGCCGATTGAGCCGTCCTCCATCGGGACGCGGAAGGCTTCCTGCGCATGGAACGCCGCGGTAATGAAGTCGAGCAAACCCGGCGTGCTGCGCGTGATGATCCACGGTTCCACTGACCTGTAGCCTGCAGGGATGGCGCTCACTCCTTCCGCGCGCTTCAGCTGGGCCATCTTGCGGACGGCCTCTGGGACAGGGTTTTGCGGCTGACCTGTCATGTGCCTGTGGAGTGAGTCGATGGCGTACTCCATGCCGGCAGCATATTCGGGCATTTGCCAGCGGCGGCCGGCTTCGTCGTCGGGCACGTCCTCCATATGCGACATGATCCACCAGACATTGCCGAGCGGATCCTGGATGCGGGCACCGCGGTCACCCCAGGCGCTGTTGTCCAGGACCGAAACTACGGTGGCACCCGCGGCGAGGGCGGCGTGGAAGGTGGCATCGGCGTCGTCGGTGTAAAGGCGAAGGTACGACGGCGTGGCTGGCCAGTGCGGGCGGGCGTCGAAGGCAAGGACTACTGAATCGCCGATCCGCGTCTCGGCGTGCCCGATGCTGCCATCTTCGCCGACGACGCGGTCGATCTCCTGTGCATCGAACGCCGCCGTCATGAATTCGAAGAGGGCATTGGTGTCCCGGGTGATGAGCCAAGGGGCTGACGCTGGAATAGCCGGTGGGGACGGTCCTGATGCTCGGGTCTGCGGCGGTCATGGCTGCCTTCCGTCGGGGTTCCTGGCTCACAGGCTAGCGCGTTGGGCCAGGATTGGCTCCCTAAATTTATTGCCCCTTGTATCCTGTCGCTGCGTCCGGCGTAGCTAGGCGTAATCCCGCAGCAAAGAGCTCGTCTGCTTGGCGCATTGGCTGATCCTCGCAAGATGGGCCACCGCCAGCATCGGCAGGCGACGGTCAGGGTCAGCATAGGTATCCTCGTCGCGGAGGGACCTCTCCAGGTCCAACGCAAGACCCGCGAGACGTTCGGCACCCACCATCTGGCTGGAGGTTTTAAGGCTGAGGACCGCATCGAGTGCACCGTCCAGGTCCCCGGTGGTCAGTGTAAGGCGCAGCCTTTCAATCCTGTTGGGCAGGTGCGCGATGTAGTTCCTTATGAACGCACGCCAGACTCCCTCATCCTCATCCAGCTCCGCGCGCAGCAAATCCAACACCGACCGGTCAACGAGCGGCCGAATGGGGCCGCCGGCCTCGGTCATGACGTGGCCACATCCGAGCCGTGCGGTTTAGCCTTTTGACGTGTGGACGGAACTTTGTACGGTCCTGAAGGCGCCCTGATAAGGGTTTCCCCAAGAATCGTGTGGGCCAACCCTGGCTCACACGCGCATGCACATCTGGACCGAACGTTCATGACCCCTCCTGAAGCTTGAACGCCGAACGGTCCCCCAGAACTCCTATGGACGATATACACCGCGGGGAAGGGAAGCACGAGTAGTCGGTACTCTATTTTTCAGTTTGGCCAAAATTCTCACGGGCACTCTCCAGATAGCCTGCTGAGGGTTTGCCGATTGGGTCAGGACCCCCTGTCCTTCTCCCGAGGTGAAGGGTACTCTGGGCGGAATCGCTGGACCCGGTTGGGGTCTCAGGGGGACATGGGGGAAGGGCGGCAAGAGGTAGATGACACTCAAAGACGAGTGGGACCGGCTCGACGCGGAGACTCGCCAGTGGCTCTTGGAGAATCCCGGATGTGTGATGTTGCCCCGCACCGTCACCGCCCGCATCAGACAGCATTCCGTTGGGCACTTCGAAACGGACGGCCACGGCCAATTGATGCTTTCCCGGGAGGATCTCGATTTCATCCGGGAAAAAGCACGGACGTGAATTCCAAGGCAACAAGCAAGATCCTTCGAGCAGTTGGTTGTATGTAAGCATGTACCGGTGATGATGCCCCTAAGTGAGATCAGACGCATTAAGGAATCGGTCGATGCGGAGTGGCGTTCGACTGTTGCCGACGACGTAGCCAGCGCGTGGGGCATTGATCCTGGCAGCGCCAGGTGGTGGAGGTCGAGTGCCAGTCACGTCTTTGTGGTCCCCGGCGCTCCGCGTCGCTTTCTTCGGTTCGTGCCCGCTGATACAGAAACCGCCCGGCGGTTCCGGCAAGGGGCGGTACTTGCCACGGATTTTCCGGACGTCGACGGCCTTTGGGTGGCACGTCCTCTGCCCTCAAGTTCCGGCGACCGCGTGCCAACCGTGGTCACGTCGTTCGGTCCGATGTCAGCGATGCTCGTTGAGGAAGCCCCGGGCCTTGCCCTCGACGCAGAGTCCCTCACGCCGGAACGGGCCCGACAGTGGGGTCAGGCGCTGGCGCGGTTTCACGCTGCTGCTCCTCGAATTGATTCCGCTGAGCCTCACATTTTCTCTCATGAAGGCCTGCTGACTGGACCACTTGCACACCTTCGCGGGCTCCTCCGAGCGGTTGAAACACCCGGGTACCGACGCGTGGCAATGCACGGTGACTTCGAGCTGGACAACCTTCGGTTCACAGACTACGGCGTGGCGATCTTCGATTTCGACGAGTCAGGCTGCGGCCCCGCTGCATGCGATGTCGCTCTTGCGACTCGTGCCCTGCACGGTGAGGAGGGGGCTGAGCCCGAACCCGGGCTCTACGCAGAGTTCCTCATTGGATACCGCAGTAAGAACGAGTTCACCGCAGAAGAGGAAGCAGCGGTAAAAACATACTCACTGCACCACTCCGCTCGGCGCTCCCAGGATCGCTCGATCCTTGACGAGGGTTTTCGTCCCTCAGATCCGCTGTGGCAGCAGGAACTTCACGACGAAATCCAGGCGGCGAACGCCTGGCACCGCAGAAAGGCAATGTCCGCTGTCCGCGAGCTAGGACATGACGTGGACTTGTTTGAGCAGGAACACTGAATAGGCCGCTGAGCCTGGGGTAGACGCACCCCTACTTGCCCTTTCCGTTGCCGCGGGGGCCATTGTCGTTGCCCTTCCCCGGTTTGTCGCCGGGCTTGGACTTCGGCTCCTCCCCATCTGGCGCAGGTTGAGGCGCCGGAACCGGTGCCGGAGCAGGAGCTGGCAAGGGCGCTGCAGGTGCGGGATCAACTTGGGTCTGGCCGGCAGTGTTGTCAGCGCTGGCCTGGACCGCTGCTGCAGCCTCATCGGCTTGACGGATCAGGCCCTCCAGGTCGGCGCGGACCAGCTCCAGAGCCCCCAGGATCCGCTGTTGCCTCGCCACTGAGATCCCGCCGGCCGCAGCATGGGCGGCAACTTCACTGGCCACGCCATTAAGGTTTTCCAGGGCCCGGGCATAGTCTCCGGCGGCTGCCGACTCGTGGACCGGCATCAAAAGGGACTGAAGCGCTGCGGCAGTGCCCGCGGGCAGCTCCTCACTCCGTGGAGACGCCGGCAGGAAGCCGAGCAGGATTGCCAGCAGGATGACGATTGGAAAGGCGGCCACGCTGGAACGGCGGGGCAAGGGGGCCAGTGCCTGAGCCATACGCTCAACTCCTCGCATCGGCCGTCGAAAGGCGGGCACAACTGGAATTCATCAACTGCTGCCTTTCGAGAGAAGCCCTTGATCGGCGACATCCATGATTTAATCAGCATGCTTAGTATATGCGACTGCTGGGGCCGCTGACTGCTACTTCCTTGGATTGTTGTGACAGGAGAACGTATGCCCCTGGATTCGCCGCTGCCCCCGGCCGGGCGCCATTACCGGCCGCCGCTGCACCGTCGAAGGAGGCTGGCCGCCCGCGCCGCCGGGCCCGTAGGGGGTGGGCATAGTGACCCAGCGCCGGGACACGCCGCGCCAGCGGGTTACGGCATGCAAACGTGGGTACGTTGCCCACATGCAGAAAATATCGATTGACGCCCTGGCCCGTCAGCAGATCGACGCCGCCGTGGCGGCGCCCAGCGGCCGGGCTGCCGACACCGCATTCGGCGGGCATGAAAAGACGCTGCGGCAGACCGTGATGGCGTTCCGCGCGGGCACCCAGCTCAGCGAACACCAGAACCCCGGCGAAGCCACTGTTTTTGTGCTGAAGGGAAACGTGTGGCTGAAGTCGGGCGGGAACTCCTGGCAGGGCAAAGCCGGGGACCTGCTGATCGTGCCGGACGGGCGCCACAGCCTCGAGGCTGAGGAGGACTCGGCGGTGCTCTTCACCGTGGTCAAGACGGACCGTTTAGTCCAGCTGCCGGTTTAGGGAGTACGACGGCGGCGCCTGGCCCGGGTGCCGCCCCTGCCCGGACAGGGCCGTCGGTTTTTGACGGGCGGTCAGAATGGTGCCGGTTGGGAGCGGAAGAACGCAGACGCATCCGCCGCCACCTGGTCAGGACACTCCCATAGGACGATGTGCCCTGTGTCGGGATATACCTTCAGCATTGCTCCCGGGATCCGGGCCGCCAGTTCTTCCTGGCTGCTGCGCGGCAGCAGGGCATCCCCGGCGCCCCACAAGATTAGCGTGGGCGCGCGGACGTTCCCGGATTCGGTCGGCGGCGTGGCCTCGGACAGGCCCGTCAGGATACTTTTCCACACGTGGGCGGGCAACCTGAGCCCGTCGCGCACGCGGTCCTCGATGTACCAGTGCGGGACATCGTGCAGCAGGGTGAACCAGGACAGCGAATCGCGGACCCAGCCCTCGTCGAGGGGGTCGGCCAAGCTGTCCACTTCGTCAGCGAAGGACGGCCGTCCCTGGAGGCTCAAGGGGGAACCGACCAGCACCAGGGCGGTGACACGCTCCGGATACGCCGCCGCCAACTGCTGGGCAACGTAGCCGCCGCTGGACGAGCCAAGGACAAATGCCCTGGGTAGGTTGAGTGCGTCCAGGATCGCGGCGGCGTCCTCGGCCTGTTCTGCGAGGGAGTAGCCGCTATCGGGTTTCTCGGCGTCGCCCTGCCCGCGGAGGTCGGGAGCGTAGACCCGGAAGCCGGGCAGTTGGGGGATCAGGCGGTCAAAACAGCGCCGGGATTCGCCCCAGGCATGCAGCAGCAGCACCGGTTCGCCGCCGTCGTCGCCCTGGACGGAGCACGGCACCGTGATGCCGGTGCGGAGCCTGAGATCCAGGACGTCGGATTCCATAGCCTCAGGGTACGCCGGTGAACCGGTAGCCGGGCCTGCCAGCATCGGCAGGGGGACCCGCCCGCATCCGGAGGAGCAGCCAGACCGTTCGGGGCAGCGGCAACACAATGGCCAGGGCGAGCACCGGCACCAGGGAGATGCCGACGTCGGGAAACTGGCGGATGATCACCGCCAGGTCCGTCTCGAAGCGGGCGGGCGCGTAGACGAAGCACAGCCACAGCGCGAACGCATCAAGTGCCAGGGCGCCAACAGCCACCACGGCCGGCAGCCACCGCTTCCCGGCGCCGGCACGTCGCCGGAACACGACTGACAACGCCAGCCACAGGCTCAGCAGTTCCGCCACCAGGAGCGCCAGCGCCACGGCCCAGCTGTAGCGCTGCAGCCAGTCCTCCTGAACAACAGTGGGCACCGGCGGCTCGCCGTGGAGAATCCGGAGGATATTCGTGTCGATGGACTTGAGCCGGGAGGGGGCGGAGGCGTCGTTCCCGTTGATCACAAGGGCCACCCCCAGCCGGGAGTCCGGAACCATGGCCAGGTAGGTGTGTGTGTTGCCCCATTCGCCCTGGTGCTCCAGCAGCAGTGGCAGATCGCCGTCGTCATAGGGCTCCGACGGGCCAACCGACTCCACCAGCGGGCGGGTGAACCAGCCCATGGCGTACCCCTTGGAGGCGTCCACCTGCACCCGCGGCTGGAACATAGCCGTCACGCTTTCAGGCTGGAGGAGGCGGTGATCACCATACCGCCCCTCGTTCATCAGGGCCATCAGCTCATGGCCCAGATCCTCTGCGGAGGAGTACATGGTGGTGGACGGCATTCCCGTGGCGGGTGCGGGCACGTCGGTCTGGAGCCAGAACGAGCCGAACCAGAGGGAATAGCCGGCGGCCACCTTGTCTGCGCGGGCAGCGGCCCGCGTGGGATGGCTGTGCGGCATGTCCAGGGGTCCGAAGATGTGCTGCTCCATGTAGTCCGCGAACGGCTGGCCGGAGACCGTCTGCACCAGAAGCCCGAGGATGTTGTAGTTGGCATTGGCATATCCGAACTCCGCTCCGGGGGTGCCGGCCAGGGGAGCGTTTGCCAGGGCCCGCACCCCTTGTTCGAGCGCCTCCGGGTCCTGTGCGTTGGAGCCTTCGAATGCCGTGTCTCCGGAGGACATGCCGCTGGTCTGGTGCAGCAAATGCCGGACCGTGATGGCGGAGGCGCGGCTGTCCTTCAGGGTGAACCAGGGCAGGTAGGTCTGCACCGGCTCGTCCAGCGCCAGCCGGCCGGCCTCAACCTGCTGCATCACGGCGATGGCTGTGAGTGACTTGCTGGTGGAAGCCAGCAGCACCGGCGTCTGGGCGGTCATGGGCCTCGCTGAATCGTCGGCCATCCCGAACGCCGCAGAGTGCACCTGCAGGCCGTGCTGGACAACAACCACGGCGGCGCCCGGAATGTCCAGTGTGTCCAGCTGGTCCTGGAGGAAGAGATCCAGCGCGTCGTAGGCCTGGTCCGGATGCGGCCCCTGGATCGGGGCACTTTCGGGGATGGCGGCGGCCGGAATGCTCAGGCCCAGGGCGCCGGCGGCCACGATGCACGACAGGAAGCAGCGCGCTGACCAGGAAATCTGTCGCATGCCCGCACCTGCACTTCGGCTGTCCGTCTCTTCACGGTATGGCCTGGCCTGGCGGAAAACAATGCACCGGGTGCCTGCAACAGGGGAGTACGACGGCGGCGCTCGCCGCCCCAGGCGCGGCCCCCTAAGATTCTGGCTCTGGAGTTGCAAAAGGACTGTTCCGCAGCTGGCCCGTGACGTTAGGGTGATCACGGGCGGTGTCGCTGAAGGAATCGCCCGGTTGGGTGATCAGGTGCCGGCAACGGAGCTGATCCTAGCGATTCGATTCTCGGGAGGAAGCATGACCAGTCCAGAGCAGGATCCAAGCCAGCAGGAAGGCCCCGCGGACGGTGGCGCGGCCGGCGTCCCCGGCATGCATGATGGGGGTGCCGACGGAGGAGCTGACAGCGGTGCCGATGGGGGAGCTGACAGTGGAGCCGACGGGGGTGCTGACAGCGGTGCGGACGGCGGTGCCGACGGAGGAGCTGACAGCGGCGCCGACGGGGGTGCCGATGGCGGAGCTGACAGCGGTGCCGATGGCGGAGCCGACGGGGGAGCCGCAGGGCGGGGCATCTAGATTTTGAGCACAACCCGCACGGACTTTCAGGACCCCGGCGCACTGAAAAGCGGCGGGGTCCTGGAGACACGCCTGATTACCATTGGCCGTGAGAGGTTCGCCGCCGACATCTGGGGACGCACGGCGCTGCTCACGCGTGGGGCCAGCGACTTCTCCGATTTGTTCTCTGCCGGGGCCGTCGACGAACTGGTCTCGCGCCGGGGACTGCGCACACCCTTTCTCCGCGTCGCCAAGGGCGGCTCAACGTTTCCCGACTCGTCATTCACCTCTCCCGCCGGCGTCGGCGCCACCATCTCTGACCAGCTCGACGACACAGCACTTTGGCGCAAATTCGCGGACGGTGCCACCCTGGTGCTGCAGGCTCTGCACCGCACCTGGGAGCCGGTCTCGGACTTCAGCAGCCGGCTGAGCACCGAGCTGGGACATCCGGTGCAGGCCAACGCCTACATCACGCCGCCCCAGAACCGCGGGTTCGACGATCACTACGACGTCCACGACGTCTTCGTCCTGCAGATCGAGGGCACCAAACGCTGGATCATCCATGAGCCGGTCCACCCGGACCCGCTGCGTGATCAACCCTGGACTGACCGCCGCTCCACCGTCGCCGAGGCCGCGAAAGGCGAGGCCTACATCGACACCGTGCTCGAGCCAGGGGACGTCCTCTACCTGCCACGTGGCTGGCTGCATGCCGCCCAGGCGCAGGGCGAGGTCTCCATCCACCTCACGCTCGGAATCCACAGCTGGACCCGCTATGCGTTGGCCGAACAGCTCGCCCATGCCGCGCTCGCAGCGCTGTGCGATGATCCAGAGATGCGCCGTACGTTGCCGTTGGGCGTCGACGGGCCAGGTGCGGAGCTCGACGTCGTCCGTGAGCGCCTCGCCGCTGCTGTCGTTAAGGCTGAAACCACTTCTTTGTTCCACCGCACCCGGCGAGGACAAGGCCGGCCGGCACCGCTGGGACCATTGGCCCAGCTCGCGGCCGTCGACGGCCTAAGCCCCGGGTCTGTGGTCCGGCTCCGCGATGCCCTGGAAGCACGTCTGGAGGGATCGCGCCTAACCACGCGCGTGGGGTGGCTCGACTTCCCAGAGGCCGATCTGCCTTCCGTAACGCGCCTGCTCGACGGGGAGATTCACACCGCGGGTGACCTCGGCGTTGAACTCGTTGAAAGACTGTTGCGCGCGGGGGTCCTCGTTCCCGTTGAACAGTGATCTAACCAGTGACTTCGCCCCAGTGGCGGCCAGGGAGCGCTTCTTCTGCTCTGAAGACGCCCGGTTGCGCGGCGACCCGATTGCGGGCACGGCGTCGCACGGCGTCGTCTGGGTCCTCATCGAGTACCGGGGCGGGTGGCCTCTCAATGGCTTTGAAGGGCTTGATCTAGAGCCTGAGACCAAGGCACTGGTATTATCTGCCGCGAAGGCGGCGCGGGCACGGGTGCTGCTGGTGCGGCGGCCCGGCCTTCGCCGCCGTGAGGGTCAGAGCCATTGGGCCGTGCTGCGCCATGAAGAGTCAGGCGCCTATCGTCAGCAATGGGGAACGTGGAGCAAGGATGAGGATCTGGCGGAGATTGCCACAGCCCTCAGCACCCCGGGCAGGCTCGGCTATCCGCCAGTCATCCTGGTCTGCACTCACGGTCAACGTGACCAGTGCTGTGCCGTGCGCGGACGTCCCGTGGGACGTGCACTAAGTGAGCGCTGGCAGGAGCTGGTGTGGGAATGCACGCACATAGGCGGTGACAGGTTCGCCGCCAACGTCGTGGTTGCGCCCGACGGCGTCTACTACGGAAATCTGGACGCGGAGTCGTCCGTCGCCACGATCAAAGAACACCTCGCCGGCCGTATCCATGCGGAGTATCTGCGCGGATACACGGATCTCTTCCCAGCGCAGCAGGCCGCTGTCGCTGCCATGCTCAGACGTTTCGGCCCGGCCGGCCGGAATGACTATGTGGTTGCGGCGACCTCCCGCGACGGCGATCACTGGCGGATCCGCATCACCGGCCGCCCGCCTCACCCGGAACGTGTTGACGTCGAGCTGGAGGCGCGCCGCGCGCCGCCCTGCCAACTGACCTGCCGCGGGCCGGCGATGAGTTCCGCCCTGGTCTACGAGCTCACGTCGATCTCCGCAGTCTGAAGCACCCGTTCACCGAAACCACAGCGGCGGTCCGCGTCCGCCGTCGTCGATCTTCTAAGCGGCCTGCTCCCGATTCCTGCGGAACGCGACCCGAAGGGCGCCCCGGAAGGTCAGCCGGCTCCTCCGGCTGACAACGATCATGGCGGCCAGGCCGGCCAGCAGGACCACAATGCCGCCGGCGGCCACGGACCAGCGCGCGCCGAATTCGCCGCCGATCCAGCCCATCAGGGGTGCGCCCAGGGCCGTCCCGCCCTGAAGCACGGCCAGGTACAGGGCCAGTACGCGCCCACGGAACTGCGGCTCCACCGACAGTTGGATGCTCGTGTTGCAGCTGTTCAGGAACGTGATGGACGCCAGGCCAACAGGGATCAGGACGGCCGCATACAGCCAGAACGACGGCGACACGCTGCCAACCAGCGTGAAGAACCCCAGCCCCAGCGCACCGCCCAGGAGGAAGCGCAGCCGCGGTCCGGCCCGGCGCGCCGCGAGCAGTGCCCCGGCGAGCGTGCCCACGGCCATGATGGAGCCGAGGAGCCCGAACTCGCCGGCCCCGACGCCGAATTCCGTCGTGGCCATCAGCGCGTTGGTGATGGGAAAGTTCATGCCGAAGGCGCCCAGGATGCCCACCAGGACCATGATCAGCACCAGATCCGGGCGGCGCCGCACATAGTTCACGCCCTCGGCTACCTGGTGTTTGCCGCCGCCTGATTGGGCGGCCGGCACCAGTTCGGAGGTGCGGATGAGGAACAGGGAGATGATGACGGCGGCGTAGCTGGCCGCGTTGAGCAGGAAGACCGGGCCGGTGCCCACCCAGGCGATGAGTACACCGGCGACGGCGGGGCCGGTAAGCCTGGCCGTGTTGAAGGACGCCGAGTTCAGGGCCACAGCGTTGAAAATGTTGTCCTGTCCCACGAGTTCGGAGACGAACGCCTGGCGCGCCGGGGCATCTATGGCGCTGGCGATGCCGAGGCAAAGGGCAGCCAGGTAGGCGTGCCACAGCTGGGCGGTGCCGGTGACCACCAGGAGTCCGATGGCCAGCCCCGTCAGGCCCATGGCCAGCTGGGTCCAGAGCAGGATGATGCGTTTGCGGTAGCGGTCTGCCAGCACCCCGCCGTAGGGACCCAGCAGCAACATGGGCAGGAACTGCAGTGCCGTGGTGATCCCGACGGCGGCACCTGAGTAGTTGGTGAGGACGGTCAGGACCAGCCAGTCCTGGGCGATACGCTGCATCCAGGTGCCCACGTTGGACACCAGCGCACCGCCGGCCCAGATCCGGTAGTTGCGGTTCTCGAGGGCACGGAACATAGCACTCATCGGCCGCTCATCTCCTGCATGATTCGGGCGGCGTGGCTGAGGATCACCCGGTCCTCCTCGCTGAGCCCGGCCAAACGCTGGGCGAGCCACGCGGTCCGTTCGTTGCGGGCTTCGGCCAGGACTTCCTTGCCGGCGTCGGTGATGTCCACCCTGACCTGCCGGCCGTCGTCGGGGTGGGCGGATCTGGAAACGAAGCCCTGGTCCGCGAGGGCGTTGACAATCCGGGTCATGGACGGGGCCTGCACATGCTCGCTTTCGGCGAGTGCGCGGAGGGTGCTGGGGCCATTGCCGTTCAGGAGGGCCAGCACCGTGTACTGCCCGGGGGTGATGACTTCGCCGGTTGCTTCGACGCGGAGCCGGCGGGACGTGCGCATTACTGCCGTCCGCAGGTCTATGGCCAAGATGTCCGGCCTGGTGGGGCCTGAAGTTTCCTGGTCCGCCGCTTCGATGGTGCTCATGATGCCGCTGCTCCTCCTGGCCGCGCTGTTCCGGCCATTCTTCTTCGAGATACTTAGCAATGCTAATTAGCTACGCTAACCATTATGCTCCTGATGTGGCAGGGGCGCAATCGAGGGCTCAGCGTCGGGCGGCTTACCGAGCGCCAGCCTGTTGCCGGGACACCCTGCGTGAGATGAAGGCGGCGGGCAGGATCAGGAACCAGAGGTACGGAGTGTTGCTGGTCAGGATGAATGCGGCCGGGATGCTGAGGAGGAACACGGCCGGCGCTGTCATCCTGCCCCGGAACACCCGCCAGTGCTCCTGGGCATCCACCGTCTTATCTGTCAGGCCTCTGCGCCAGGCATAGGTCCACATTCCGGCAAGGGTGAGGTAAACCCCGGAGATGGCGGCTGCAGAAAGGACGCTGGGCCAGGGGCTCGCGTTTCCGCCGTAATCGCTGAGTATCGAGGTGGTGGCGGGCACCATCACGATGAAGAACAGCAGCAGCATGTTCAGCCACGCCAGTTGCGGGTTGAATTTGCGGATACGGAAGAAGTCCGTGTGGTGGGACATCCAGACCCGGGCGATGATCACGAAGGACAGCGCAAAGGCGATCAGCTCAGGAATTCCGTCGATGAGTTCGGCAGTCAGCCGTTCCGGTGGAATTCCTGCCGGAACCTTCAGGTCCAGTGCCAGGAGCGTCAGGGCGATGGCGAACACCGCGTCGCTGAAGAACACCATGCGTTCAAGCGGAACCGATTTGTCCAAAACCGCAATTCCTTCCCGGCGAGCAGGCCGTTGCGCGATGGTTAGTCGATGGCCTCGATGCCTTGCCGCTTGAGTTCTTCAAGGCGGTCCCGCATGTGTTGTAGCACCTCAGGGGAGTGTGGCTGCCAGTCCAGGACCTCGTCAAGCACCCGCAGCGGATCCGTGGTGCGGTAGGACCTCGTCGGATTGCCGGGAAACCTCTTGTCGGTCAGGTTGGGGTCATCCTCAATCCGGCCGGTGGGCTCCACCCGGTAGATCCTGCCCGGCCCTTCGCCCACTCCAAGTTCGGCTCCCCAGGTGGCTGCGTCGAGGGTTGCCGTCAGGTAGACATAGTTTGCCGTCTTCCGTTGCCCGAAATTCGAGCTATGGCCAGGGTTTAGCAGGTCTCCCGGCTTCAGGTCAGCCTTGGTGCCGTGGTAGAACGGCCCGGGATCGGTGGCGCCGGCGGGCCTTTCTTCGTTGTCCATGAACCCCTCCTCGACGTTGGGCTCCTACTCTAGTTCGCCCACGGCTAGCGGCATACGACGGCGGCGCATCAGTTTGCGCCGACGCCCGCCAAAGGACTTGCCGAGCCTAGTTCTGGCAGATCATCAGAAGATTTCCGTCGGGGTCCTTGAAGTTGAACCACTTATCAAACTGGATGTCCGCCACCTCAGGACTCTTTAGCTTCATGTGCTGGTGCGCGGTCCGGATATCGCCTGTGTTCAGAACGACGGCGGCAATTTGGAAGACAGCTTCCGGGGAGTAGATCTTGCTGTCGAGGATGAGCCCGGCGCCTTCCACGGGAAGGACGTAGAGGTGGTCGTGCAGGATCTCCCCATCGGCAGGAACCGCCAGCACGTCGCAGTACCTATTCTTTGTTCTGCCTAACGTCACCCAGTACGTCTGATGACCGGAGGGACTGACCGGCCGGTCCAGGTCTGGATCAGGTGTACCCTTCAGGAAGATCAATCAGCCTGAGGGGGCAGCGCATGAATCATCCACCCACTTCTCACACCAGTACAGCCGTCGTGGAAACCGTGACACTCACTTGCTGTACCGCGTGACGGGCGCCTGGAAACTCATCATCGCCCTCGCTGCTGTGCTGGGTGTTGGCACCTGCGTAGCCTTGGGTTTCCTCGGGGTGGCGTTGTTCGCCACGCAGCCGGGGACCCTTCAGGTGCTGGACAGGGCGGCGTCCGAGCGGGACGTCCTGACCGGTGACTTTGGATCTATGGACTCTGACGTGCAGATGGAGAACGCCCGCTTCCTGGGAATGTACGAGAACACCAAGTACTTTGCGGCCCCCAGCGCCTACAACGAGGACAGTTTCTGCCTGATTGCTGTTGCCGTTATGGAGGACGGCGGCTGGGAAGCCGGTTGCGGAGAGCTCATCGACGGCAGGGAGGTTCTGACGTATGTGTGGGACGCGGACGGCAGGGAGGCAGTGCTTGTTCCGGATCAGTTCGACAACGGGATGCTGGAAGCTGACGGCTGGGTTTCGATTCATCAGAACCTGATGGTCCAGGTGGATCCCGAAGCCCCCCGCGAGTTCAGCGACGAAAGAGACGACGTCGAGCCCTACCCGCTCAAGGCCTGACGCAGCGTCTGAACCGGGGAAGCGGCCGGGCAAGCACCTTCAAAATACGAAAGAACCCCGCGGTGCTGGACACCGCGGGGTTCTTCACTAACCAAAGTACGGCTACTCGGAACCGGTTTTCTGCTCCCGGTCCATCAGGTTTTTCTTGATCTCGTCGAACTTCTCCTTGATCACCCGTTCCGCCTCCGAAAGGGTCTTCCCGGCGCTGCTGATGGGATCCAGCTGAAGGTAGACCTCCTGGGTAACGGGAAGGTCGTACTCGTCCTTCAGGTGGGTGCCGCCGCCCACTCCCTGGAGGGACAGATACACCTGGGCGTCCGTCCGGGCAACCCCGGCGAGTGTTCCGAAGACCACCGTGAAATCGTTGGGCTGGAAGCTGACAGTCTGGCCGATGTGGCTGCGGTCAAGGTCACCGGCTGCCAGTGGCTTCTCGGACGGACTTCCGCTGTAGTTCATGAACTTCTCCTAAATAGGTCGAGGGACACGTACTCCAGCAGTCTATAAGCGGAGCCGAGGCGGAGCCTGCAGGGCGCCAGTCGGTAGATTAGGTGGAGCACCAACGCCCGCCTCTGATGAAGGGAACGCCCTGTGTCCACCCGCCTGCGCGTAAGCCTGCCCGACCAAGACCTGATGGATGCCATGGAGCCGCGTGCCGGCGTCGAGTTCCTGCTGTGGGACTTTTCCTGCCCCGCCCCGGCGGCGCAGCTGGACATCGTGGTGCCGCCGTACATGCGCGGGCCCAGGGTCCTGGCCGCGCTTGAGTCCGTGGAGGCACGCCTGGTCCAGAGCCAGTCCATAGGGTACGACGGCGTGGAGGCAGTTCTGCCCACGGGTTGCCTTTTCGCCAACGCGGCAAGCGTCCATGAAACCTCGACGGCGGAACTCGCCCTGGGCATGATCATCGCCAGCCAACGGGGAATCCCGGACTTCGTCCGGAACCAGGTGTCGGGCACCTGGGCGAACAGCCAGCGGCCCAGCCTGGCGGACCGCCGGGTGCTCCTGGTGGGTTATGGCGGCGTGGGGAAGGCCATCGAGGCGCGGCTGCTGCCCTTCGAAACCCAGGTCACACGAATGGCCAGCCGCGGCCGCGAGGATGGGCAAGGCAGGATCTACGGGATCGATGAGCTGTACGAACAGCTGCCGCTGCACGAGATTGTGGTGGTCAGTGTTCCCTTGAGCGAGCAGACCCGCCACCTGGTGGACCGGAAGTTCCTGGCCGCAATGCCTGATGGCGCGCTCCTGGTCAACGTGGCGCGCGGGCCGGTGGCTGACACCGATGCACTGCTCGCCGAGACGTCGTCCGGCCGGCTCCGGGCGGCCCTGGACGTGACGGATCCGGAACCGCTGCCGCAGGACCACCCCCTCTGGGCCGTGCCGGGTGTCCTCATCACTCCGCACGTGGGCGGGGCGAGTTCGGCCATGCTGCCGCGGGTGGCACGGCTGATCGGCAGGCAGGTTGACCTGATGCTCGCCGGGCAGGAGCCGGTGAACGTGGTGCTCGGCGCGCGGTAGCAAGCTGGTTTCGGCGGGAAGGTCCTGAGGGCTTCGGGGCGACCTTGACATCCTGCCGCACCCTGAGGAACATCGAAATGCCGGTGCAACTGGCGGTCCCCCGGAAGTTCAGCTGCGGAACGGCGTCTCGAAAGGACCTGGGATGCACGCAGCAGATTTCCGCTTCCCCGTTGTCCGCCGTGCCGCCGCTGCTGTGCCGGCAGCGGCACTGGTTGCGGCGCTCGCAGGCTGCACCGGCGCGCCGGATCAGCAATCCCCGACGCCGGCGGCCACCTCCGTAACCGCCACGGCAACTGCGTCTGCTGCCCCGGCGTTCGCCGCTGGGCTGGACAAATACAGCCGGGACATGCGCGCCGGAGGAGCCACCGCCGTCGTGATCCAGATGAAGTCCCGGGTGGGGGAATGGGCCTCGGCTGAGGGAGTCCGGAACCTCGAAACCAATGATCCGGTGCAGCTGACCGACCAGACGCATGTCGGCGACATCACCATGACCATGGTGGCGGTTTCCGTGATGAAGCTGGTTGAGGAGGGCGACATCCAACTGGATGATCCCGTTCAGGAGTACCTGCCGGAGTTCGAGAGCATCATCAAGCCGCCCGGGCCTGTCACCATCCGCAGCCTGCTCAGCCACAGGTCCGGGATGCCGCACTACTGGGAAACACCGAACGAAATTGAAAACAGGCGCTTGACCCATCAGGAGCGTCTGTCCTTCGCGGCCGCCGTCCGGTGGGGCCGGGGAGCGGGCAGCCTGTTCAACTACTCCAACACCAACTACTCGGCCCTGGCCCTGCTGGTCGAAAAGCTGCGGGGCCAGGACATCGGGTCCGTCATCCTTGCCGACAACGTGAAGCCGTTGGGGCTGCAGGGCACCATGATGACGGGCTCCGAGCCGGGGCCGCAGAACCTGATCCACGGATACACTCGCACCGAGAGCGGGGAACTGGTGGACAACGCGCTGGCTCCGCTCCACAGCGGATCACCTGATACAGGGCTGATCTCCACCGTCCCCGAACTCAACGCCTATTTCGCCGCACTGCAGAAGGCGACGCTGCTGACCCCTCAAAGTTTGGCGGAGATGCATCACCCCAAGTATGAGCAGTTCGGCCTGGGCCTGGTCCGGCACTACGATTCCTGCTCCAACAACGACTATTACGGTCACGTCGGGGTGGTCCGGGGCTACGCTGCGCTGGCGCTGATCAGCGCAGACGGCTCCCGGCAGGTTGCCATGGCTGTGGCCAGGGCCCCCAAGCCGGACCTGATTGGCTTCGACGATCCGCAGGCGCTGGAGATGTCCCGGGTGGCGGTCGACGCGCTCAATCAGGCCTGTTGATCTGGTCCGGCCGTGGGACGCGCGGTCGCGACGAGGTGTCGGGCCGGGTCAAACGTCTCGTACGAGGACGCGCCGATCAGGAAGATGCCGCGCTGCGGGATCCAGAAATCGCCCAGCCGGGTCTGGACGCGCAGCGGCTCCGGGCTGCCAAAGCCCTCAGCTGCAAGGGACGCAGAACTATCGGAGACAAACCACATGCGGCGGGGTTTTGCACGGAAGCCCTGGCCATTGGGTACGTTCCCCGTCAAGCCGAGCTTGCCGGAACCCAGGACAGGGCCAGAGGCGGCACTCATAACGTTCAGGAAGGCTTTTCGCTCCAGAAGGGACTCGGGCAGGACACTGAGCAATGCCGTCATGGCACTGCTGATGGGAGTAGAAGCCAGGTCAAGCTCCCAGATGAGGCCTGAAACAGTGCTCGCGAAACGGGGTGCATGCCTCAACGATTGTCATCCTTCTGACCGTTTAGGCCGCCGTCGTTGACGGGGTCGCCTCGCAGGTTTTGTTCCTTATATTTTTTTTGTGCCCTTGCGATCAGATCCATCAGTTCCTGCTCGTCTCTTGCCGGTTGGCGGTGTCTGGGTCCAAGGCTGCGGAGGCGCTGTTCATCCTCGCGCAACTGCGCGAAGATACGGTTCCTTTCCCCGATGTGCGCGGTGTCATCAAGTTCCAGGAAGTTCTCGGCATGGCGTCGGGCGGCGGAAATGACCGTTTGGGCTTTTCCGCGGGGATTGAGCAAGGACGCGAGAACCGTGATGGTGAGGACTGAGACGATGACGGTCAGGGACGCGCCTGTGCCGATTTCGATGACGGGGACGGGTTCCCCGTCATTGATAAAGGGCAGATTGTTTTCGTGCAGGGCGTGCAGCATGAGTTTGACGCCGATGAATCCCAGGATCAGCGCCAGGCCGTAGGAAAGGAAGATCAAGCGGTTCAGGAGGCCGTCGATAAGGAAATACAGCTGGCGGAGGCCAAGGAGCGCGAACGCGTTCGCCGTGAACACGATAAAGACGTCCTGGGTCAGGCCGAAGATCGCCGGGATTGAGTCCACCGCAAAGAGAATGTCGGTGCCGGCGATGGCGACCATCACGAGCAGCATCGGAGTGAGCGCCCACTTTCCGTCATGCAGGGTGAAGATTTTGTCACCGTCGTAGTAGTCCGTTGTATGGAACAGGCGCCTGGCTATCCGGATCATGAAGTTATCGGCAGACCTTTCCTCCCTGTCTTCGGGCTTGAGCATGCTGCCGGCGGTGATGAGCAGGATGAGCCCAAACAGGTAGAAAACCCATGCAAAGGTGTTGATCAGTGCCGCACCGAGGAAGATGAAGACCGTGCGGGCGATCAGCGCGAACACTATGCCGAACAGCAGCACCTTTTGCTGGTCTTCCCTGGGCACCTTGAAGCTGCTCATGATGACCAGGAAGACGAACAGGTTGTCCACCGACAGTGCCTTCTCGGTGATGAAGCCGGCGAAGTACTCCCCACCGGCCGGTGGCCCTCCAAAGGAGAGAATGCCAAGCCCGAAGAGGATCGCAATTCCTACATAGAACGATGACCAGATAGCAGCTTCCGCCAGCGTCGGAACGTGCGCGCGGCGGACGTGGAACACGAAGTCAAAGACCAGCAGCGCAATGATCCCTGCGTTGGTCAACACCCATGCCATTGAAGGAACGTCCATCAGTCCCTCTTCCAGTAGCCGATAAAGGCATGGCAGGCCAGGGCATCGCTCAGGGGGCTGCTGCGCCCGCTTCCTGCCTTGCGGTCAGGCTACGCCCGAAGCACCGGGGAAGACTATATGGCTAAGTCCCGGGTCCGCTTCATGCACCGTTCACACCGTGTCCAGCAGTGACACATAGCTCTGACCCCCGCTATTTGTTCCTGCCGTTCAGTAACGCTCACAGGAAGAGTGCAGAGCCCCCGGCACATTGCGGGGGCTCTGCCGCGCCACTGAGCCAGGGCCGTTCAGTTCGGGTAGCGCCCGGGCCTAGCGGATCCCTTCAGTTTCCTTGATGGGCCGCGGGCTCTTCCACACTGATTCCCGCGGGCCCGGCGGGTACGCAGCCTGCTTGCCGGCGATGGTGACCAGCAGCGCCGCGATGACCGGGAGCGCGGCTGCGGCAGGAACCAGCAGCGGTCCGGCCACCACCAGGGCGGCGGAACCGTAGAGCGCGCCGATGGTGATGCCCAGCTGGATGGTCAGGACCGTGAGGCCGTTGGCGGCGTCCTTGTTTTCGCGGCCGGCCCGGAGGATGGCTGACTGGTTGTAGATGCCGATCGCTCCCAGCCCGGCGCCCCAGACGGTGACCAGCACCAGGGCAAGGGCGAGGCTGCCGCCCACGAACGGCAACAGGAGCATCGAGACGGCGATTGCCGCCGTCGTAATCAGGAGCGAACGCCGGGGATGCGAATCCACGGTGAGGCCCGCGATCCAGATGCCTAGCAGGCCCGAGACGCCCAGGACCGTCAGGGAGAGGCTGACGGCGTAGTCCGGGAGGCCGGCGCCGCGGGTGTACGGGGCGATGTACGTGAACAGCGCGAAGTGGGCCAGGACCATCAGCGGCCAGGCGATGGCCACGGACTTCACGCCGGGCTGGGCGATTGCCTTGCGGAGTGAGGGGCGGGCCTCGCCCGCGGCGCGCCGGGCGGACGGCAGCAGCCAGAAGGCCAGGGCGGCGAGCAGCAGGCCGAAGCCGGCCAGGAACAGGAACGACGCTCGCCACCCGAGGAAGCCGCCCAGGGCGGTGCCGATGGGGGCGCCGATGGCCAGGCCCAGGCTGTTGCCGCTGAAGACCAGCGCCAGTGCTTTGCCTACTTTGTCGGCCGGGACCACGCGGGCGATGTACGGGGCCATGGTGGTCCAAAGCAGTCCGTGGGCCAGGCCGCCCACCAGCCTGGCGATCATCGCCGCGGTGAAGTTGGGGGCGAGTCCCACCAGGGCGTTGCTGAGCGCGAACGTCAGGACGAGCGCCACGAGCAGCGGCCGCCGCGGCACTTTGCCCAGCAGGCGCGCGGCAGGAACCACCGTGACGACGATGACGGCGGCGTAGGCGGCGGCGAGGTAGCCTGCCACCGGCTCGGACACGTTCAGGCCGGTGCTGATCTGGGGGAGCAGGCCGGAGGGGAGGAGTTCAGTGGTGATGGCGGTGAAGGCGATGGTGGCCAAAACCATCATGGCGGCCAGCGGGAATCGCTGGGTTGCCGGCGCGGAAATCGCGGAGGACATGCGGGAGTGTTCCATTCAAGGGGGAGGGGCGGAACCGGGCTCAGCGGCCGAACAATTCCTCCACCAATTTTACCGGATTAACGAGGTGTTCTTCCGCCACATTGGCCGTGAGCAGCGACACTTGGAATCGACCCGGGCCCCAACAACTGCTAGTTGTCCAGGCCCTCCCTTGACGGGGCTTTGGGGAGTAGATTGTCCCCGAGATCACTCCTGCACGGCATAATCAGCAGCATCGGAAACCATTCAAACGGGGGACAGGCATGACAATCTCTAGTGCTTTTGAAGAAATTCCTGACGACGAAGCGCGCATGTACCTGGAACGTTACTACGGGCTCGGGGAGTGGGAAGATAAGGAGTTCACCGGCGCCCATTTCGATACCTTCGGCAGCAATGAGCCCAACGCTATGACCGCAGATGATCTGCTCGCCGTAGCGTGTCTGTCTAAACATGTACCAGCACGGGCTGCATTAGGGATACTTGGCGATCACTCAATCAAGATCGCAACTCTCCTTGCCTATATTCCGCCCAACCTGTCCATTGAAGACATTCCTTTCGACGAACATGACCACTACTTTGGTGACGGAACTCCGCTGCTGCGCCTCTGGCGGCTCCTTCGGAGGGATGAGCGCACTCGCTGGGGCATTGGAGCCACCACGGCCAGCAAGCTCATGGCCCGCAAGCGTCCCGGGCTGATCCCCATTTACGATTCTGTTGTTGCCGGAGTAACAGGTTTCAACAATTCCGACGGGACCTGGAGGGCATGGCATCACGCAATTGCGACCGACGGTGACCTCATCAGGCGGCTGGAGTCCTTGCGTTCGACAACCGGGCTGCACGGGATCTCACTCCTTCGAATCCTGGACGTGGTGCTATGGATGCACGGTAGTCAAGGGACGCTGGGGCCTGAGACCGTCGACCAGGTGGAGGAAGGCTGACGGTGGGCGGTCCTGTGGCGCCCTCACGTGAGCTCTCCTGCAGAGTTGTGGCTATCCAGCGGAGCGCCGGTTGCGGGCCTGCTTCACCAGCCGGATGAAGCCGATGACGAAGACGGCCTCGATCAGCACCATCAGTCCCAGCAGCAGCCACTGGCCCTGGCTGATGAAGACCACCGCGCCGGTAAGGACCAGGGCGGTTCCGAGGACCAGCGCATAGACGGCGAACCCGAAGGCCACCCTTGCGCTGCGCACACCGGTGCGGAAGCCGAAGCCCAAAGGCTCTCCGCCGGGGTATCCACCGATAAGGTCCGGCGGGGCGGGCTTCAGCCTGTGGAACTCGTCCCAAGGGTCCCAGTCCTGATCGTGATAGGCCATGCGTCCATTATCCCGCCTATCCTGCCGTAGTTAGGAGGCTAGGGGACTTGGGCAGTGCCGTGCACCTCTTGTTCAAGCCAAATACCAGGGCCTACCTTTGTTGCATGAGTCGGCGGATCCACGGAGGCACCAGACTGGCGGGGGCTGTCATGGCTGCAGGGTCCGTGTCCTTTCTGACGGGGGCCGTTATGCCTGTCTCCCGCATCTACGTGGAACAGGACCCGCAGCGCAAATTGGAGATTCTGCTGGCGGACCCCGTGCAATGGAAGGCGGAGCAGGTGTTCTTCGCCGCAGGAACAATTGTGCTGCCTGTCGGTGTCGCCATGCTTGCCCGGCAATGGGGCGAGGGCAGAGGGATTCACCAGCGGGAGTTCCTGCACGGGCGGCGGCTTGCCGTGGCCGCCGCAGCTCTCCTGGCCACTGGAGCCGGCGTCTTTCTGACCGACCTGGCAGCCCGATTCAACGATCCAGAGGGCTTCGCCCTGGGGCGCCAGCCTGTGTGGCCATTCCACGGTTATATGTGGTTGAGCCTGGCCGGCATGTCCGCGCTTGGCGGCGCTCTGCTCAAGCAGACACGCACGGAGTCCGGTTCGGGCTTCCCGCGTTGGCCGGGCGGGCTGAATCTTGGTGGTGCGGCAACGTTTGCCGGGGTGTTGGTTGCCACCGGCGATATTCCACCCCTGGTGATGTATGGAGTTGAACTGGCCACCGGGGTTGCGCTGATCCGAAAGGGTCGCCATGAGAGCATGGATCCCTCCAACCCGGACTTCAGGGTAGAAATGGCCGCCCCTGAATAGTGGCCGGCAGGGAGCGCTGCCTACACCCGTGGGTTACCGAGGTAGCGCGGAACCCTTTCCGCGTACTGAGCATAGGACTGCCCGAAGAGCTCGGCCAGCGTGGCCTCTTCATCGAGGATATAGCGGTGTTCCACCAGCAGCTCGGCAGGCAGCGTCATGAGGACCCAGGACGACCCGACCATGGTTCCCGCGCCCAGTTGGATGAGCCACCAGCCCACGTACATGGGATGCCGGCTGATGGCGTAAGGGCCGCTGGTGACCAGTTCCTCCGGCGCCTCCAGTGCGAAAGGGCTCGCGGACCGGCGTCGGCGTTCAGCCAGGGCCCAAAGATTCAGGCCGACTCCGGCGAGCAGCAGCCCGGCCCCCGCCGTCCGGTGGAGGGAACGGGGGCCGGGAAGCGGCAGGGCGCGGAGCCGGTGAAGGAGGAAGTCCAGGACGATCGCGGCCACCGTGGGAGCCGGCAGCGGAAGGTTGTCGTAGACCTCCTTTAGCCGCCTGGCCACGGAGCCGGTGGTGCCTATGGGGAGCCGGAGATCCCGGATTTCAGGTTCCATGACTTCAGCGTACGCGCCTGCCGGATACGCTGCCCCTTTTCTTTCAGGGCAGTGAGCTGCAGACCTGATCCGTGCCCCTACACGCCGTACGGCTTGGGCAGCTTCAGGCCTCGTTCCTCCATGAGGGTGCGGAGCCGGGTGGGGCAGTCGGTGATGATGCCGTCCACGCCAAGGTCCATCAGGCGCTCCATGTCGGCGGGGATGTTCACGGTCCACGGGATGACGGGCAGGCCCAGCGTGTGGGCTTCGGCGATCATCGCGGGGGTGACTGAACGGAACGTGGGGGAGACGACGTCGTACCCCTGCGCGGCTGCCGCCCTGGGAAGGGAACCGTCGTAGTCGTCAATGTCGATCCCGCCCAGGTTGGGGCTGGCGCCGGGCTGGCCCACGCCCATCCAGGCGTCGCCGCTGGAGAGCGCCACCAGCGGCAGCTCCGGCGCGAGTTGCTTGGTGAGGTTCAGCGAGGACCAGTCGAACGACTGCAGTGTGGTCCGGTCCGCCATGCCGGAGGCCTGGATCTCGCCCACCACAGCGCCGGTGAGGGACTCCATGCCGCCCCCGCCGATCTGGCTGCTTTCCACCTTGGTCTCCACGTTGAAACGGACCTTGTCGGCCTTGGTGTCGCGGACCAGCCGGTAAACGTCCTTGAGCTCGGCGATCCTGTTGCCTTCGATGACATCCTGCTCCGGGTAGCCGGGCAGCTGCACAAAGCCGCAGTTGAGCGTCTTGATCTGAGCGAGGGAGAGCTCGGCCACCCGGTCGCCGACGTAGGGGAATTCGGGGTCGCCGGCGGTGGCAGGTACTGTGTCCGCGCACTTGGTGGCCTGGATGGTGTCATCGTGCCACACGATCACCTTGCCGTCCTCGGTCAGGTGGGTGTCCAGCTCCAGGGTGGTCACGCCCAGCGCCAGGGAGTTCGCGAACGCGGCCAGGGACTCCTCGGTCCATTCGCCGCGCCCGCCGCGGTGGGACTGCAGGTCGAAGGAGCCGTTGCGCTCGTTCGCCTTGAGTGCCGCTGTTGTTGCCGTTGGGGCGGTGCCGGCAGCGTTCGACGGCGGCGCGCCGGCCCCGTTCTCCGGGCTCGCGACGGCGGGGCTCGCCATGGCGGCGATCAGGGCGGCGGCTGCCGCTGCGGTCAGGACTGGGCGCATGGGTGGTTCCTCCTGGGTGACGGGGCCGGCTGTTGGCCGGTTACCCGTCCACGCTAGGGAGGCGAGGTTGCGCGCTCGGTCCCTTGAGTTGGAGCGGAGGTTAACGGATGCCTCCGCCCTCTCAATATTGGTGGTTATCCTTCTGAAGCTCCGAGCCTACAGTCGGTCCGCGGCGTGAATAGACTGCTCCAATGACGATTGTTCCGGACGAAAAAGACTGGACCTCGGTGTTGTCCAGGCCGTGCCCCGAATGCGGCTTTGATGCGGCCACAGCTGACCCTTCCACGGTTGCAGGAACTGTACGGCGGATGCTGCCGCGGTGGCAGGCCGTGCTGGAGCAGGAAGACGCGGCAGTGCGGCCGAATGAGCGCACCTGGTCGCCGCTTGAGTACGCCTGCCACGTGCGGGACGTTTTCGGACTCTTTGACGAGCGGCTGGCCCTGATGCTGCTTGAAGATGATGCCCGCTTCGCTGACTGGGACCAGGATCAGGCAGCCATCGACGGGGACTACGCGCATGAGGACCCGGCACAGGTCGTGCGGGAACTGGCCAGCCGAGGGGAGCGGATCGCCGGCGCTTTCGCCGCCGTGGACAAGTCCCAATGGCACCGCACCGGCACTCGGAGTAACGGGGCAGCATTCACCATGGTCACCTTCGCCCAGTACTTCCTGCACGACGGCGTTCACCACCTGCACGACGTCGAAAGTAAGAGGCCTTGAGCCTGTCCAACTCCTCCCAGGGGTTCATCCCCGGAGCGGGGCTCAGTCCTGCGGCTGACCGTTCGCGGGAGTCACCCTGATGCGGGCGATGCGCAGCCGGTCCATCGCGAGCACGGTGAGAACGTGGCCTGAGACCTCCACCTGGTCGCCTGTCCGGGGCAGGCGGCCCAACCGGTCGATGACGAACCCGGCCACTGTCTCGTAGTGGCCCTCGGGCAATTCGATGCCGGACGCTGATTCGAACTCCTGCAGGATCAGGCCACCGTCGACGTCAACTGATCCGTTCGCCCGGATGATGCGGTCCTCGGGGTCCGCCCCGTTGTCGTACTCGTCGTAGATCTCGCCCACGAGTTCCTCCACCAGGTCTTCGAGGGTGACGATGCCGTCCGTGCCGCCGTATTCGTCCACCACCAGCGCGATGTGCTGGCCCAGCCTGCGCATCCGGGACAGTGACGGCAGCACCCTGTTGGTTCCCGGCAGCGGAAGGATCTCCCGGGCAATGTCCTTCACCAGCCCCTGGTCGTACTCGTCGTCGCGGGGCATCAGGTCGCGGATGTGGATAAAACCAAGGACGTCGTCCGGGGTCCTGTCGATCACCGGATAACGCGAAAACGGTCCGTCCCTGAGCTTGCTGCGTGCAGCCTCAATGGTCAGGGAGCCATCGATGAAGGTCACCTCGGTGCGGGGGCGCATGACCTCCTGCAATGATCGGTCCCCGGCCCCAAACACGTCGGTGAGGATGCTGCGGCTGTGTTCTTCCAGGTCCTCGCTTTGGGACACCATGTCCCAGAGTTCCTCAGAGCTGACGGCCTCCTGCCGGGCATTGGGGTCGCCGCCGAACAGCCTGACGACGGCGTCGGTGGACACGGACAACAGCCAGACAGCGGGCCGCATGAGTTCGGAGAGGACGCTCAGGGGCGGGCCCAGGACCTTCGTGAAGCCGACGGCGCTCTGCATCGTCAGCCGCTTGGGCACCAGCTCGCCCAGCACCAGGGAAAGGTAGGCCACCAGCAGCGTCATGCCGATAAAGGCGACGGGTTCCGCCGCGGAGCCAAGGCCCAGACCTTCCAGGAGGGGTTCGACGTCGGGGGCGATGGTGGAGGCGCCGTAGGCGGCGGAGAAGAAGCCGGACAGCGTGACGCCGATCTGGACGGTGGAGAGGAACCGGTTGGGGTTCCCTGCCAAGGCTGCGATCCGGGCGCCGCGTTTGCCGGCCTTTTCCATCCGGCGCACCTGGCTCTCGCGGAGGGAAACCAGGGCCATTTCCGTGCCGGCGAAGACCCCGCCCAACAGCACAAAAAAGAGGACCAACAGGAAATTGACCAGTGTGTCGCTGTCCATGAACTGACACTACCGAATCAGTCGATTGGCTCGCCCCCTGCGGGCTGAGAACTACAACTCTTGACGAGCGCTGCCGGCGTGGGGAGCATCTGAATATGGGCGCGCGGGATACGGGCAAGCGCCTGTTGTCCCACGCGGGAGAGGCTGTTCGGGATGTTGGTGAGCCGGAGTCATAAGGCCCTTGGACGTAAAACCGCGTTCGGCCTCGCCGTCCTTTTGCTTGCACTCGCTGGTTGCTCCGCCGGTCCTGATCCGGCTCCGGCGCCGTCGCCGCCGTCGTCAATGGAAGAATTGAAAGCCGAGCTGGAACAGTTCAGCACCGAGCGGTTGGGGGCGGGAGCTTCAGCAGTCCTCATACAGGCGGGGCTGGGAGGGGATGTCTGGTCCACTGCCGAAGGTGTCCGGGACCTTGAGACGAAGGTTCCTGCCCAGCCCGGCGATTCGTTCCACGTGGCCAGCCTGACCAAGTCCATGGTGGCCACCTCCGTCCTGAAGCTGGTTGAACAGGGAAAAATCCAGCTGGATGGCGTGGTCAGCGACTACTTGCCGGAGTTCGATTCGGTCCTGCACCCGCCCAAACCAATTACCGTCAGGATGCTGCTGGACCATACGTCGGGGATGCCCACCTTCGAGGAACCGCTCATCAGATCGGGTCCCCTGAAACCGGTCCTGACCACCCCACTTACCGCCGAGCAGAGGCTTGACCTGACAGGCACCGTGCCCTGGGACGCCGGCAATGTTGGCGTCTACGAGTACTCAAGCTCCAATTACGTGGCGCTGGGACTTCTCGTCGAGCGCGTGACGGGCCGCAGCCTGGGGGATGTGCTGCAGACTGACATTGTGGAGCCCCTCGAGTTGGCCGGAACGCTGCTCGCCGGAACCGCAAAGGCCCCCGCCACCATGGTGCACGGCTACGTCATGATCGACGGCGAACGCGTGGACGCTGCCGACGCCGGTGTCCAGAGCGAATCCGCCTCGGGCGGCATGATCTCCACAGTCCAGGACGTGAACGTGTTCTACTCTGCCCTGCTGGCGGGCAGGCTGGTGAGTCCCGCACTGGTGGAGGAGATGCAAAGTGAAAACTCTTCGGAGTACGGGCTTGGCCTGGCCAAATGGTGGGACAGCTGTACGAGCGGTTTCTACTATGGCCATCTGGGCGGAGCGCCGGGCTATGCTTCCATCGCGATGACCAGCGCCGACGGCTCCAGACAGCTGGCCGTGTTCATGGCACACAGTGCAGAACCGCTGAGCGTCGAGGCTCCGCCAGGCGATTACGGGCTGGAGGAGTTTGCCCAGAAGGCTCTCGAGAGCACCTGTGATTAGGGCTGCACTGAGGCAGGAGAGTACGACGGCGGTCTGCGCCCGGGACGCTGCCAGGCGCGGACCGCCCCGGCTACTCCGTGACAGCCGCCGGAACCGGCTCGGCGCCGCGCTGGGCAGGAGTGGTGCGGCGGCGCCAGTAGGCCGCCAGAACCGCACCGGAAACGTTGTGCCACACCGAGAAAATTGCTCCGGGCAGGGCCGCTTCGGGAGTCAGATATTGCCGCGCCAGTCCCGCCGCCAAGCCGGAATTCTGCATGCCGACCTCAATGGCAGTGGTGCGCCGGGAAGGAATCGGTAGCCGGAAAAGACGGGCGGCAGTGTAGCCCAGGGCGTATCCCAGGCCGTTGTGCAGGACAACGGCCGCGAGAACCAGCAGGCCCGCGGCGAAGATTGCCTTGGCGCTTCCGGCGACAACCGCTACCACCACAACGGTGATGGCGAGCACCGAGATCCACGGGAGCGCAGGCAGTGCCCTGGTGACGAGGCGCGGCAGGAAGAGCCGGATGACAAGTCCCAGCAGTACAGGGAGCAGCACAATCTGGACGATGGACCATGCCATCGAACCGGCGTCCACCGGCATGTACTGACCGGCCAGCCATAAGGCCAGCACCGGTGTCAGCAGGGGAGCAATCAGCGTAGAAACAGTTGTCATGGCGACGGATAAGGCAACGTCACCCCTGGCCAGGTAGGACACCACGTTGGAGGCCGTTCCGCCAGGGCAGCAGCCCACCAGGATGACGCCAGCGGCCAGCGCAGGCGGCAGCCCCAGCGCAGCTGCGATCAGCCATCCCAAGAGCGGCATGACGGCGTACTGCGCCACCACTCCGATCACCACCGGGACGGGGCGTTTGGCTATGACGGCGAAGTCAGGGGGCGTGAGTGTCAGCCCCATGCCGAACATGATGATTCCCAGGAGAGGGGTGATCCAGGGGGCCAGTCCGGTGAAGGCTGCTGGAGCGGCAAGCGCCACGGCTCCTCCGGCCAGGATAAGCACCGGAAAAAGAGTGACGGCGATGCGGGCGCTGCGTTCTTCGGCGCCGGACGCCGTCGTGGAAGTTTCGGATAAAGAAGACATGCCTACCGGATTATCACAGTCAGGGTTGGGTCCCGGAATCAGCGGGCATTGATGACGCATACCGGCCCTAGCGGGCCAAATGGACGAACCACAAGGATATGTGAGAAGCTTCACAGGTTTTGTGTGGTGCGCGCCACTGGTCTACCGGCCATGCGCATCACCAAAACCATCCCCAACTGCATCACCCGCGCTCTTCCATGGAGGGAACCCACACTTATGAGCGATGTCCTATCAGCCATCAACGGCGTGATCTGGAGCGACTGGCTTGTCTATCTCTGCCTCGCCACCGGCGTCTACTTCTCCATCCGCACACGTTTCCTGCAGGTACGGCACGTCAAAGGAATGGTCCAGCAGCTGCTTCGGGGCGAGAAGTCCGCCTCCGGCGTCTCCTCGTTCCAGGCCCTGGCCATGTCCCTGTCCGGCCGCGTCGGTACCGGCAACATCGCCGGCGTCGCCACCGCCGTCGCCTTCGGCGGACCGGGCGCCCTGTTCTGGATGTGGGTAGTCGCCTTCCTTGGCGCTTCGACGTCGTTCATCGAGTCCACCCTCGGCCAGATCTATAAAGCCCGCGACCCGCTGACCGGCGAGTACCGCGGCGGCCCGGCCTACTACTTCTCCCGCGCGTTCGCCCACACCAAGGGCGCCGGGTTCTTCAAGGTCTACGGCTACGTCTTCGCCGCCGTGACCGTTCTGGCCTGTGGCGTTCTGATGCCGGGTGTCCAGGCCAACTCGATGGCCACCGCCATCGGCGGCGCCTGGACCCTCGAGCCGTGGATGGTTGCCGTCGGCTCCGTCATCCTCCTGGCGTTCGTCATCATCGGCGGCGTGAAGCGCATCGCCAGCGTGGCGGCGTTCGTCGTGCCGTTTATGGCTGTCGGCTACATCATCCTTGCCCTGATCGTCGTCATCATCAATGCCGGTCAGCTGCCGGAAATCATCGCACTGGTGTTCAGCAGCGCCCTTGGCATGGATTCGGCCCTCGGCGCCGTCATCGGACTGGCCGTGATGTGGGGCGTCAAGCGCGGCGTCTACTCCAACGAGGCCGGCCAGGGAACGGGTCCGCACGCAGCGGCCGCCGCAGAGGTTTCGCACCCGGCGAAGCAGGGTCTGGTCCAGGCCTTCGCGGTTTACATCGACACCCTGTTTGTCTGCTCGGCCACCGGCTTCCTGATCCTCTCCACCGGCGCCTACCGCGTCTTCTCCGGAGGCAGCGAAGACGGCGAGGTCCTGGTCGAGGGCGGCCTGCTTTCGGCCACGGCCAGTGTGGGGCCCCAGTTCGTGCAGACCGGATTCGACTCCGTCTTCCCGGGTTTCGGCGCATCGTTCATCGCCATCACGCTGATCTTCTTCTGCCTGACCACGGTCATCGCCTACTACTACATGGCAGAAACTAACCTGCGCTTCCTCGTGGGCAACTCCTCGAACAAGATGATTCCCGGTATCCGGGCAAGCCTTGGCCGGGTGACCACCATGGCCCTGCAGGTGTTGATCCTCATCGCCGTCGCCTACGGCTGCGTGAACACCGCCGCCGATGCGTGGACGATGGGTGACATCGGCGTGGGCCTCATGGCCTGGCTGAACATCATTGGCATCCTGATCCTGCAGGAGCCCGCCTTCAAGGCGCTCAAGGACTTCGAGCGGCAGCAGAAGCTCGGCCTGGACCCGGTCTTCGACCCGAAGCCCCTCGGCATCATCGGAGCCACCTTCTGGGAGTCCTACAAGACGGCCGACCGCGAGAAGGAATCCGCGCGGATCTAGCGGACAGGTCACCGTGCGCCGCGCCGTCCACGCGGCGCACGGTCACACCCCATCCCGGCAACTGGATGGGAGGACCAGCCCCTTCCAACCGCTTCTTGACCTTGCATACGGGCAGGAGTACTTTACGGTTAGTCGTCGTTCCATGGGGTTGCTCACCAGCTTCGCCCGGCAGGTTCGACGGCAGGCACATGTTCGCGAATCACGTCGGTAACTGCATGCCAAAAAACATCCAGCACCGGCGCATCTGGTCTCCGCCGCTGCATCAGGCCTGATGGTCTGGTCCCGGGTTCTTCCCCGGGCCTGCAGTGGCTGCATTATGAATATCCCGCGCGGCCGGGGGACGGCTGTGCCAAAGTCCCTGAGCGCGAAGGCGTGTCCGGGGGCGAATGGGAGTCACCATGGACAACAACGGATTTCAGGCCCTGCAGGAACAAGTACGAGGCCAGGTCATCACTTCCGACCATCCCCACTATGAAGCCTCGCGAACCGTCTACAACGGCATGATTGACAAACATCCCGCCGCGATACTTCGTGTTTCCCAAGTCGCGGACGTCATCGCAGGAGTGAACTTTGCCCGTGACCAGGGTCTGGATCTCGCGCTTCGCGGCGGGGGCCACAGTGCCCCCGGATTCGGGACCTGCGACGGAGGCCTGGTGCTGGACTTCGCCGGCCGAACGGGCGTCCGGGTAGACCCTGCTACTGCAACGGCCCGGGCCGAGGCAGGCACCACCTGGGCCGACTTCAACCACGCAACCAACGCGTTTGGGCTGGCAACAACTGGCGGCATTATCGGATCCACAGGTGTTGCTGGACTGACGCTGGGCGGGGGCATCGGCTACCTCGCCCGTAAGCACGGCCTGTCCTGCGACAACCTCATCTCCGCGGATGTGGTGACCGCAGACGGCAAGTTCCGCACAGCCAGCGCAACTGAGAATGACGATCTCTTCTGGGCATTACGTGGCGGCACGGGAAACTTCGGCGTGGTCACTTCCCTGGAATTCAACCTGCATCCCGTCGGCGTCGTGTACGGCGGTGTAGTGATCTATCTGGTGGAGCACGCTGAGGCTGTTGGGCAGCTGTTCCGGGACTATATTGCCACGGCACCCGAAGACATGGGAATCTTCCTCGGGTTCCACCAAGGCCCCCCGGTCCCCTTCCTGCCGGAGGAGCACCACGGCAAGCCTGTGGTGGTTGTGGTGGGCGCCTGGACCGGCCCACACGATGAAGGCGAGCGGCAATGGCAGCAGTTCATGGATGTCGCCCCAGTTGCCGGGTCGTTTGTGGGTCCGCTCCCGTACCCGGTGCTCAACACCTTGTTCGACCCGCTACTCCCGAAAGGCCTGCAAGCATATTGGAAGGCGGAGTTCCTTCCGGAGTTGAGTGACGATGTGATCGGGGTTGCCAGGAAGTTCGGAGCCGGCGTGCCGAGTCCCCAGACCGCGAATCACTACTACCCCATCAATGGTGCGGCCCAACGGGTCGGACGGGATGAGACTGCCTTTCCTTACCGGGATGCCAACTTCTCAGTGGCCATCGCCGGAATGTGGGAGTCCCCGCAGGACAACGACGCCAACACCAGGTGGGTCAGGGAGTACCACCAAGCCCTGCATCCTTATGGATCCGGTGCCGGCTATGTCAATTTCCTTGACGCCGACGACCAGTCCAGCATCGAGGACAACTACGGCGGCAACTACGCCCGGTTGGCCAAGATCAAGGCGAAGTACGATCCCGGCAACCTGTTCCATATCAACCAGAACATCAAACCGGTGGCGTGAAACGCGGAAAGCCCCAACCTAAAGAGGTCGGGGCTTACCGGGTGAGATGACGGGCTAAGAGGAGGGATCGCCGTCGTGTTTCGTCGGCCGGTAGCCGGCAAGTTCGGCGCGGATGTCGCCCTCCTCGTGCCCGCCCTTCTTCTTGCCAAACGGCAGTGCTTTGAGCAGCGGATGCACGATAGCCATGACCACGATGCCCCAGGCGAGCCCGATGATGGCTGAGCACAAGGTGTTCACGAGCCAGGCCAGGAAGCCTCCAACGACTGCGATCCCCTCGAAGGGGTGCTCGAGGACATGGACTATGTCATACGGACCGTGCCAGCCGAGGTCGTAGGCCCCCTGCAGCATGATGTGGCCACCAACCCAAAGCATGGCGATGGTCCCGATGAAGGTGATCGCTGCCAGCACGGCGGGCATCCCCTTGACCAGCAACTCGCCGACGCGCTGGGAACCCGCGGACTTCCTGGCGGCCATATGCAGGCCGATGTCGTCCATCTTCACGATCAGTCCCACGGCACCGTAAACGGCCACCGTGATCACCAAGGCCACGACCACCAGGATAATCGCCCGGGACAACAAGGAATCTGCGGCCACCTCGTTCATCGAGATAACCATGATCTCGCAGGACAGGATGAAGTCGGTGGTGATGGCGCCCTTGATGACCTTCGCCTCGGCCTCCGGACCGCGTTCAACCGCCGGCGCTTTTTCGTCCGCGGTGTGGTGGCCGCGGAGCTTGTGCCAGACCTTTTCGGCGCCCTCGTAGCAGAGGTAGGTACCGCCCAGCATGAGGATGAACGGGATGGCCCATGGGGCGAACGCGCTGACGAGCAGCAGGGCCGGCAGGATGATCAACAGCTTGTTCCGGAGCGATCCCCAGAAGATCTTTTTGATCATCGGCAGTTCGCGGGACGGGTCTGCCCCGGACACGTACTGCGGGGTGACGGCTGCGTCGTCGATCACCACGCCGGCGGCCTTGACCCCTGCTCTGCTGGCTCCGGCAGCGATGTCGTCTACCGAGGCGGCCGCTATGCGGGCCAGGGCTGCGACGTCGTCAAGCAGGGCGACCAGACCGCCGCTCACAGATCGCTCCCGGACTGCTCGACGGCGGACGGCTGGGCGTGGATGCATTGCTCGAGACGCGTGATTGGCATGTTTGGAGTATATCGAGGGCGGGCAGCCCCTTCGACGGGACTGTGGACTTCAGTTGCGGTTATTCAGGCGCTTGAGGCCAGCCCACGGCTGCGCGTAGACATCAGCGCGGCGTCGCTTCGGTACTGGAAACCGCGTCAGCTGCCACCTCTTCGAGACAGTTCAAGAGATCCTGCAAGCCGGGCTCTTCCAGGGGGAAATGGCCGCAACCACGCAGGGGACGACTGGTGGTGGGGCCAGGCAGGGTTCGCAGAGTGCTCTCGCTGACCCCAACCGGGGTCCACTCGTCGAGCTCTGGGTGCATTAGGTGGACTGGGAGGAGTGCGGTGCGCGCCTCGGAGTGTGGATACTGCATGTAGCTGGCGAGGAACCCCAGCGGAACCCACGCGCCGCCTCCGCGCGCATCTTTCGCGCAGAGCCGCCCCAGACCGCGGTCGCGCCCCATGCGCCTGAGCTCCGCGACCCAGGAGATTCTGACTGAATTCTGGCCAATGGCCCCCAGACCAGCCTGAGCATTGGCATGAAAAGCAGGGCGACAGGGCCGAACCGCGTCATCGCCGAACGAGCGTCTCTCTCTCGTGGGTCGAGTAGGCAGGTAGCCACCACGGCCGCCACGTTACCTGAACGAGCCGCTGCCTCCACGGCGAGCAAACCACCAATGCTGGCTCCGAAGAGGATGACAGGACGGCCATCATCTTCAGCCGAGATGAGGTCGACTAACAGGGCGACCCAGTCCTGGTAGGTCACTGTTCCGGGGGATACTGTCACCGTTCGGCCGTAGAGCGGCAAGTCGACCACACTCACATCAACCCCGCGGCCTGCGAGGAGGGACGCAACAGGCCAGAGCGCCGCTCCGTGGGCGCCCGCGCCGTGAACGACAAGCATCCGAACCGGGGCGCTGGCGTCCCGCAACCGGAGGAGGTGGACCTGATGGTTCGTCCAGGGCCACCAATCCGAGACCGGGGGAACAAGTGGCTTCCTTCGATCAGGCGGCAGGAAACGTGCGTAGTCCTCCATGTTGATCTCGGCCGGTCGATGAGGCAGCATCGGGTTCACCTTTCAACGGTCAACAGCAGCTCGAGTCTTTCACACCGCCGCATAACTTGGGCGTCCCGGAACGCTGCATTCAGAGGGGGAGGCCGGCCCTGATCTGGATGAGGGTGAGGTCCAGCAGCGGCGTCGGGACTTCCAGACTGCGGGAACGGCGGGCGAGGTCACCGAGGATGTGCTCAGCTTCCGAGGGGAGCCCGGCGCTGAGGTCCCGGTATAGAGAGGAAGTGAAGGCCGATCCCGGCTCGGTGAGAATGCCGAGTGCTTGTGCATGAGCGGCATCGGAAACGGGATGTCCTGCCGCGGCTGCCACCGCTTCGGTTTCGCTGATGGCCTCCAGGATCCTGGACTCCCCGCCGGCGTCGAGTATCCGTCCCACCGGGGCCCGAAACAGGCAATTGACGATTCCGGCGGCAGCGATGAAGGCCCATTTATCCCACAGTGCCCCCAATATGTCGTCGGCTACCGAGAAGTCGACGCCGGGCACGTCCAGAGCTTCGGAAACGGCCGGCGGGACAGGGGTGCCGTTCAGCCCGCCCACCATGAGGGAGGTGAGGGGCACCTGCTGGCGGACCACATCGCCGTCGAGAGTTGCAACGATCCGGGCCAGGCCGCCCAGCGCCTGGCCCGGGTACAGCTGTTCCAGCCGGTCCACATGGGCCATGCCGTTGAGGATGGGAATGATGGTGGTTCCAGGCCCGACGAAAGGGCCAATCTCGGCAAGGACGCCGTCGAACGCGGTGGCTTTGACCGTGACGAGGATCAGGTCGAAGGCCTCTGGCCCGTCCGGGGCAGTGATGGTTTGCACTTGGTGTGTCCGGTCGGCGGTGGGGGAGACGAAGCGCAGCCCGTCGCGGCGAAGGACCTCCTGCCTGCGCGGCCGCACCAGATACGTGACGTCCCGTCCGGCTTCCTGCAGGAGTGTGCCGAACGCCCCGCCTGTGGCTCCGGCTCCGACGACGAGTATCCGCATGGGTGTTGCCTTTCCGGGGTGGTCTTCAAGATCGCTGACCGGGCACAGGAGTCAGGACCAGCTGAGGCCTTGTATCCGATGTTCCAAGGCTAGGCGGTTTCAGCCGGGCCTCCCACCCGCGGCACCAAGGCAAGAACCGCCGTCGTGAATTACGACGGCGGTATCCGGCTTGGGAGCGTTGCTCTACGGCCTGGCTGGCTGCCGGCCAGGCCGTATCAGCAACACGACGCTCGTGGCCAGCACCCAGACCATGAAAAGCAGGAAGCCGACGAAACCGGCGATGCCCACCACGCCTCCGTCGTCGGCGGTCTCGAATACGCCTGCGACAGTAGTGAGCAGCAGCACGGCCGTGGCGATAGCCAGCCAGGCAAGCCACAGAGGTAGCGCGCGGGTGGTCAGGATGGCCATCGCCGCCCCGAGGAACATCGCGACACCGGCTGGAACAATGGCACCACCTACCCACTCGGTGAGGACGGTGAGGGCAGAAAGCGCCGCCGGATCGGGCTGGTCGGCGGAGGCATACTGGAGGAGAGCCGTGTACAGGCCAGCCGAAACCAGCATGAGCGTCACCAAGGCAGTGCCGGCGGTGAGGACCAGCGCGGCGAACATCCCGGCCTGACCCTCCCATCGGCGCAGCCTGCTCCAGAGGCCGGCCAGGAATATCAGGAATGCGATGTTGGCGATCAATCCCAGCAGCAGGGAAATCTGGTGGGCGGTGCGGTCCCCGGTGAGCTGGGCCGCGATGTCCTCCGCCGGGCTGTCGGAACTGGGCGTGTCGGGTGTGAAGAAGCTGGCCACCACCAGGGCGGTGAACACCAGGCCCGCAACTGCTGTCCAGAGGTCCGGCCTGCCGGTCGCACCACCCGGTCTAACCGTGCCGGCTGTTTGGCCATCCGACGGTTCGTAATTCGCTCTGGCATCCATGGCGTTCCCTCCCTTGCGCTGCCCCCACGGGCGTACTGCAAGCACGAAGAATGCAAAAACTTACGATCAGTGTAGACCGTTCGTGGATGGCAGTCAGCAGGCTAAATGCTCAGTGAACCAGGGTTTCCGTGCCGGTCCGAATGGCTGCCCTTTCTTCCGAGAGCTGGGCTTCCCATTTACCCCGTTCGCGTTGTCCGGAAGGGACCTGCGATGCCCGACATCTGCTCTATGAAGCCCTAGAGGGCTTGCCGCTCGGCGCCGATGACGCGCGGATTATCGAATGGCCTGATGAGCGCCGAGGACACTAATGGTAGCGGCGGCACGTGCATCAAAGACGTCCGTTTGCGGCTAGCTGGATTTTCGTGTTGTGCCTCTGGCTGTAGCCAGATATGTGGCGACGCTGAGGATGAATGATGTGGAGATGGCGGCGGGTAGTGGGACGTTTCCGTTCACCCATAGCGCCGCAAAAAGCGAGAACGCCGCCACGATCAGTCCCGCCAGTACAGAAACGTCTTCGTCCTGCTCTTTGTCCCCATATCAATATCGTAGGGGCCCCGGTGATTCTTGTGACATGCGAAGCGGCACAGTTCAAAAACGACCGACAGGGGCAATGTCTAGGCCATCGCCAGAGATTGGCAACCAGCGGGAAGAAGCACTTGCACAGTGACTAAAACGGACGGGTCAGTCCGCGGGGGCCGGCGCAGCGCAGCCATAAAAGAGCTCCCGTCGACCGGCGGATTACGACTCACAGGCCTCAACATGGCCGGTAGCAGTAGTGGCCCGACATCCAGCCATGTATCCGGTGCCTCGGCCCACCTGAAGCAACACGAAATCCCCGCGTCGAAAGACGACATAGCTGGCAGGGACTACCTGGAACCCGCCAACCAACACTAAACCTGGTCCAATCTCAACCGTCCGGCAGACGCTCAGTTAGCTCGGTGAGAAAACTTAGAGCTTCATCTTGCGCCGGATCGTCAGCAGGGGCGCGATTGATCGCACCCCGAAGGATCTTAGCTGCCTGTGCTACGTCGCCTTTGCTGTCAGCGAGCACGACCGCGTCCTGGACGGCCTCGCCTAATCGGCTGAGATCGGCAGTCGAGATCTCTGTGCTGCTGTCGCGGAAGAAGCGGATCCAGTTCCCTGCCGGGTCTACGAGACTAAAGCCGCTCATCCCGCCGGCGTTCTTTCGGGAGCGGGGCCGGGTGATTCGCGGGAATCCCTTGACTGGCAGTCGGCCGTAGGCCTCGCGCAGTCCTGATGCGAACTCTTCCCAGATCGGTCCGGTGTCTTCGACGATGACGATGCAGGAGCTGTGCGAGGACTCTGGTGTGTGACCGTTCAAGCCGTAGTACTGCAGATCGAACCCGTGACCGTTGACGCCGATGCACGAGTACGGTCGGACTTGGCGGTAGGTGGTGCGGAATCCCAGGGCCGCGAAGAACGGCTCAATCTCCTCGATGTCGGCGCATGGCAGCAGAGGGATCGTGCGGGGAAGATACATGGAATCACTCTACGCTCGGGTCAAGCCCGGATTCAGAATGAGGATCATGCCCGTAGTGTGAATCGCAGCGATAAATGGCGGCATTTTCGCGGCGTTAATGTCGCCTCTTGTGCCCGTAAGCCGAACCCTGAACGGGCGATTTTGGGAGCGAACCGTGGTCAGCTATCCGTCTGCCATGTCTGCATTGGCCTGCTGCTCCTTCAGTATCGAAGTGGCCTCCGCCGGTCCCCAGTAAGTGACCCCCCGAGCGTCATTCTCAATAAAGCCGACCACACCGAGGCCTGGACCAAGGTTCGCGACCGATATTGTGTCCAGGTCTTCGGCCCCAACTACGGTTGAAGAGCCCCCGCTGGCCACTTCCCCGGCTACAGGCGTTGGGATCGTCCTGCCGTCTTCAAACAGGATGCGGACGTCCCTTAGATCGCAATCCACAAGCTCGTCATACTGGAGATCCCGCACCGGAATCTCTTCACGTACAGGACAGGACGGCCCGGCTTTCGTGGCGGTCGCTCCGGCTGACGTTGTCGAGGAGGGTAGAGGTGTCTCTTGAAACCCTGAGTCGGGTCCGTTGGTTGTTGTGCCACAAGAAACCGCACCGAAGCTTAGTAAGCACACGGCTATCAACAACTCGGGGGTTCCACGACGGGCATGAGGAGTTCTTCTTATCGCCGCGCCCGGTGCCTTCGGTGTCGCACCTAGGGCTCCCGTCCCGGAAAGAGTTATTTTGAGCCCTTTGCGCATGTCTACGGTCCCTCAACGTCCTGCTGATGGTCTGAGCGTAGCGACGCGATCCTGGGAGGACAACAAGACAGTGAAAGCATTCAAGGCCACCACCTGGTTCTAAACCTCGGGGACGTTTTTGGATGCGACGGGATTAGCGGTTTCGCTATCGCGTTTGGGGAACGCCTTACGGACGTTTTCGTGTGGTGTTCATGCGAGCATCGAAGCATGAGGATTCTAGTTACGGGACATATGGGGATGGTCGGGCAGGCCGTCACGTCGTGCTTGACGAGTGCAGGCCATGAAGTGGTCGGTTTTGATTTGGCGGCCGGGCAGGATGTCCTTGACGCGGACTCGTTAACTCAGGCGGTGAGCGGCTGCGACGCTGTGGTGCATTTGGCAGCGTTGGATGAGGCCCAAGATGAAGACTCGCCTTTTGCGGAACTCGGTCCTGCGTCTGCGGCTGGAGATTCGACCATTATCCAAAACAATGTGATTGGAACCTACAACGTACTTCGCTCTTCAGAACGTGCAGGTGTTCAACGTGTCGTGTTCATGAGCAGCGTGGATGTGTATGGGTGCTTTATGGGCCAGGGGTCACCCGAGTACTTCCCCATTGACGAGGTTCATCCGTTGGATCCGAAGGGGGCTTACGCGTGGTCGAAAGTTGCTGGTGAAGAGCTATGCCAAACGTTCACTGTAAACTCCGGGACACCAACCATTTGTCTTCGAGCTCCTGGCGTCTTCGCCCCATCGACATATGAATTCATCCAAACGGCGCGGAGGGATACCCCCAGCGTTGAATGGGAGCCCTATTGGGAATATGGTGCTTTCATCGACGTGCGCGACCTTGCAACTGCCGTTCTGAATGCCCTCATTGCCCCTCTTGAAGGACACCACAGGCTCCTTGTCAATGCCAACGACATCAGCTCGGCTATGGACGGATCATTGGCACTTGCTGACAGGCTCATGCCCGGAGTTCCCGTCCGAAACCGCGACACTTACCACGAATCGCCGTTCAAGGCGCTCATAGATGCCACGAAGACTTACGAGTTGTTGGGGTGGCGGCCGCTCCATGATTGGGACAGTACTCGGAACTGAACTGGGACACACTTGGCCATTTTCCTCTAATGCAGTCGATGTCATATGCCTACAGCATTGCGATTGTTTGTCCGCAAGCAGAGCCCTAACCGTTCGTCCGCAAGGGGTCCTTCGCCGACCAGAAGCAGGGTAACCTGCCACCGTCCTCGAGGGGCGCCCGAATCTGTGACTTTCGGCGATAAGGCGGCTTTTTCACGGCGCTATTTGGCGCTTGTACAGTGGTGGAGCGTCGAAATACGTGAATACATCGCGGCCCTTGTCATCGCGACCGAGGTATCCTGGCGCGAACGGAATACCCAAGCGCTCCAATTCAGCAAGCAAGGTCGCTGCGAAGTCGGAATTGGGGCTCCGCGATCGGTGAACAGTGCCCCCCCACTCTTACGACCTCATCCGTCCAGTTCCCGCCGGCCAGCGCTTCTTCCTCGTACATCCGATCATCCTCGCACGGCTGTACTTGAGTAGCTGCAGTCAAAAACGACCATTTTCGGACGGGCCGGTCCAATCTTAGGATGAGGGCATATAACGCGAGAATCCATGCATCTTTCTCCTGGTCACTAGGATCCCAGTACCGTTTTTGACACGCTTCCTTGGTCCCTGTCGGAGCGTTGGGATCGCCAGAATGGCTTCTCTTCATTCATATTGCATGTCCTGGCTTCTCCAGACACCCACTACCTGGACCATGACTGCGGGACCGACCGTCCGGGCAAATGTGTGAGCGTATAGACCCGTTCCGCCGGGCGGGTGTACTTTGAGCTGTGGAAGGCTTCAGGCACTCTTCGGACGCCGACCGTGAGTTTTATGAGCTCCGCAGGCGGGCATATGGTCCAGATCCTGACATCAGTGTCGACCCTCCGGGCCTAGCGAGGTTGCGCGAACTTGAGGTGGCGGACCGCGCTGAAGTCAATTCTCTGCCGGTTGCCCCCGCGAGCGAGAATGCGGCTGATTCGGAGGCCCCCGCGGACGCTGCCTCGATAGACCATCCGGTGCCAAGGTGGAGTCGCCTGTACTGGGCCGGTGCCGCACTGGTCCTCGCGGGAGGGATCGTTACGACGACCCTGCTGTTATCCGCGCCGCGTCCTGATGCCACTCTTCATCCGAGCGGGGCCGCGGTCGATAACCGGCTCCCTGGACTGCTGATTAGGGGAGCACCCCTGTTGAGGATCGAAGCTTCAACCCTCCGCGGATACGGGTCGTATCTCGGTCTCGAGATCTATTCTGCCGTGAACGCGTTCGATTCGCCGTGTCTGGTGGCATTGCACCGGGCGAGCGGTAATCTCTCAGACGTTCGCTGTGCTCCGGCTCCAGCAGATCTCATGATGGACGTCGCCTCATCCCGGGACGGGTTTGAAGGATTCGAAGGACGCGCCGGGGACGGCATCGTCCGATTCGTACTTCGTTACGACACGGTGGACGCTTACGTTTACCTCATCCCGGAGGAGGGCTGATGGAGCCATCCTCACCCCGGTCTGATGCTGAGCGCGAGCTGGACGAGCTCCGCAGGAGGGCATACGGTCCGCATCCGGATATCCAGTCCGACCCCGCAGCACAGGTAAGACTGGCGGAACTGGAGGGGGCGCACACCGCGAGTCCCCGCGCCCTCACCGACACCGACGTCAGAACAGCCGCTGCAGCCCAGGATTCCGGTTCAGTCGCTCACCCCACCAGGACCACATTCATTGACGAAGTGCCGGACCCGGCAACCAGCATCGCGCCCGTGGCGGAGTCCAGGATTGGATCGACGTCGTTGACCTGGCGTCGTCTCACGGCGACACGTGCCCGACGTTACTCATTTGTGGCCGGCGCGCTGGCAGTCTTTCTTGCCGGTGTGTTCGCCGTGACATGGATTGCAACACCGCATCCCGATGCCACATTGCATCCGATCGCAGACGAGGCTGACAGCGACGTTCTCACAATGCTGGAATTCCTCTCAACGCTGGAATTCCCTTGGGGGGAAGCTGCCGGCCAATCCAGTTTCCGCGGCTATCAACAGTATCGGGGATTCGAACCCTGGTTCTTCGTGGACGGGCGGGGCTACCGGTGCTTCATGGTCATCGATCGTTCCGGTCCTTTTGTAGACGGCGCCAATTGTGTGCCGCCCGGGGTCGATCTTTTTGCAGACGTCGGCGGGCAAACCCATTCGGGTGATGGTGCCACGATGGGCCTCCCGAAGGGGAGCGTCGTCCGGTTCCAGTACCGCGGCGACTCCGTAGACGTCTTCCTCTACCCCGCATCGTCGGAGGCAGAATGAGGCGCGGGCCCGGAGAGACGGCCGCCAGCTCAAAATGCCTTGAACAGAAGAGCGCCAAAAATCTCCGAAGATCAGACCGGTTATCGCACCGTTTCCGCGACACGGTGTGACCGAGCGCGCGGTTTCGAAGGTTCCGGATCCCCACTAGATCGCCCGAAATATTGCCCGCTGACGGTGCCATAAACGGTGCGGCAGATTGTATGCAAAAACGACCGTTTTTGAGGCCACGCCGGAATGAGCCCTTAACGATGTGGAGTTGGTCGCTCTGTGGCGGCGTTTTTTGGTCGCTCCGTGTCGCAACAGTGCCCGTAAGGCGAGCATCTATTCCCAATACAGCGCAGCCGCACGTGAGCAGAGGCGCATCTCATGACCGCCTACACGAAACGCCGAGGCTAGTCGACGCACCGGATCGCGTCGCATACGTTCACGGCTGGGCGTGACGCTCCAACGCGTCCAGAGTCGTCTCGGGCGATGTGTTGAAGCAGAAGGTGATTCCGGGCGATTCCGCATTGCACAGGTTGATGATCCGTTCGAAGAGCTCGGTGTACTCCGGGATGATCCTGATGCCGCCCCCGATCATCACGAGGCCGAAACGATCACGACCGAAGGCCGAGCGGATCACTGCTTCGGCATCGTCCGGGGAGGTGCCGATCAGGCAGTTGACGGCGTCGAAGCCTGCGGCCCTAGTGGCCCCGAACCCCGCTTCGATCCGTTCGGTCATCGTGACCTCGTCGAGGCCAGGAGGCAACTTGCTATAGTCGAGGGCTCGCGCGTGGATGCCGATCATGAGGATTCGAGTCATGGGCCTCATTGTGGCATGGCACCCTAAACACTTGGCTAGCCACATATCCGTGGTGGTCTCGAGCTGTCGAGCCAAGGAGCCGACCGCCGAGGAGATGAGCAGCATGCGTTCCGTTTTTACGATGTCTTGTTCCGCCGGCGGGGCGTAGCTGAGCGAGGCGGAGCGGCGCGGAGATGGGCCGCTGCCTGACCAAGGATGCGCGCGAGATCGTCGACGTCACCGTCGGAAAGAGCCGCGAACAGCAAGCTGTGAACGGCGTTGATATGGCCGGGGAACACTGTCGCGAGCACCGTGCGGCCAGCCTCGGTGAGTGCCAGGACGCTGCTGCGTTCGTCATTGGGCGAGGGCGAGCGGGCAACCAGCCCACGGTGTTCCAACAATTGCGCCTGGTACGTCAGTCCGCTGCGGCTGTAGACCACGCCGTCGGCGAGATCCGTCATGCGCAGTTGCCCATCCGGAGCATCGCCCAGGCGAGCGAGGAGCTGGAACTGGACGTAGCTGAGGTCACCGGCATCACGGAGCTGTTTTTCAACTGCGTGGCGCAACAAGCTACTCACCTCGGTGAAAGCGAAGTACGCCCCGAGCTGCGCGGGCGTCAGGGACGTTGGCGTTTCGTTCATGCTCTCATCATAGATGGTTGATTCGAGTTCGAAGTAGTGGTACCTTGGCATTATTGCTTCGAATTCGAAGCACACGATGAAGGGAAAGATCATGAAGGCAGTGCAGTTTCACGAGGTGGGCGGACCCGAAGTGCTCCAGTATGTGGAGACCGAGCAGCCGGAGCCGGTGGCTGGGCAGGTTCGGCTGCGTGTTGCGGCGTCCGCGTTCAACGCGGCTGACAACGGAATGCGGGCAGGGTTCTTGCCGATCCCGGTGGTGCTGCCGCATGTGCCCGGCTACGACGTCTCCGGCACCATCGACGCGGTCGGCGAGGGAGTCGAGGGCGTTGCGGTCGGTGATAGGGTGATCGGCTTCCTGCCCATGGAGCGGGACGGCGGCGCGGCGGAGTATGTGATCGCCCCTGCGGATGCTGTTGTGGGGGCCCCGACGAACATCTCGCTGGCCGACGCCGCGGCGCTGCCCTCGGTGGCGTTGACCGCCTGGCAGGCGCTTTTCGATGAGGGCCGGCTAGAGGCCGGGCAGCGCCTGCTCATCGTCGGTGCGGGCGGTGTCGTGGGCAAGTACGCCATCCAGCTCGCGAAACGCGCCGGCGTGCACGTCGTGGCGACCGCGAGCCCGCGCAGCATCGACGCTGTCCGCGCGGCAGGTGCGGACGAGATCATCGACCACATTGACGCCGACCTGCTGAGCGCCGTAGATGGGCAGGTCGACGTGCTGCTCAACCTCGCTCCTATCGATCCGGAGCAGTTCGTCGCGCTTGTTGCACTCGTGCGCGATGGCGGCATAGCGGTCAGCACCACTGCATTCATGGCGACTCCGGGTGACGAGAGGCGTGGCGTGCGCGCCGCCACCGTATTTGTCCGCCCAAACCGTGAACGCCTCGCCGAACTGGCGTCCCTCGTCGACGACGGAAAATTAACCGTCGAAGTCACCCGCCGCATCCCTCTCGCCGAGCTGCCTGCCCTCCACGCCGAGGCCAGCGCGGCCCGCGTGCCCGGAAAGGTCATCATCCTTCCCGCCTGATCCGTGAAGCAGGAACCGGGTGACCCCCGAATGATGCCAAACGCGTCAGCGGGGGTCACTCTGTGTCAGAACCTTCACTTGGACGTCGCCAGGGCCGGGACTCCCGTCCCACGCCCACCAATAGTGCCCACCGGTGCCCGCAAGCCGGTCCCCCACCGGGGCACGGGACACACCGAAAATTTCTGGACGGTTCGCCGGGTTTCCGCGGCCGCCAGATTCCGTATGACCCGCCCGCAACGTCAATCTGATGAGGTGTGAATCGCAGCGATATATGGTGGCGTTTTAGCAGGGATAAATGTCACCCCGGTCGCCCTTGGTGGAGCCTCCACCGGGCTGGGCGCGCTCTTGTTCGACGGGGCGTCGCGGCGGGCGGCGGTCGAGTGCGCCACGCTGAGCCTCGAGCACGACGCTACCTGCGAGTCAGATCGCGCACGGATGAGTTTCCCGCGCGGCGCCCGATCTATACGCTGGAGACCGACTGACGGAAGGCTGGCGCCATGCGGAAACTGATCTATGGCATGAACCTGACCCTGGACGGCTACATCGCCGCGGCCGGCGACGACATTGGCTGGAGCGGGCCTGGCGACGAACTGTTCCAGTGGTGGCTCGACCAGGAGCGGGCGATCAGCCTGATGCTGTACGGGCGCAAGCTCTGGGAGACAATGAGCTCCTACTGGCCCACTGGCGACCAGCAGCCAGGCGCTACCCCGGCGCAGATAGAGTTCGCGCGGAACTGGCGGGACACGCCGAAGGTGGTGTTCTCCTCGACGGTCGACAAGGTCGATTGGAACACCCGCCTGGTCAAAGGAGACGCGGTCGCGGAGATCACCCGGCTCAAGGCCGAGGACGGCGGCCCCATGAGGGTCGGCGGCGCAACGCTCGCCGGTGCGGCCATGCGGGCCGGGCTGATCGACGAGTATGCGATCGTTACCCATCCGGTCCTGGTGGGCGGCGGCACGCCGTTCTTCACCGCGCTGGACGGCTGGGTGAACCTGAACCTGGTGGAGACGCTGACGTTTTCCGGCGGCGTGGTCCTAACCAGGTACGAGACGAGGCGCTGAGCGCGATTCCTCCGGGCGGTGGGGAAATGGATCCACCACCCGCGGCCCCACGTCGGTAACCCAGATGACCACATTCGCCGAGAGCTACGATTGCGCCGGGAAAACCATCCATCCGGTCACGACCTACGCCATGAGCGGCCTGGGCAGCATTGAATAGGACGGCGCAGTATCCTGCCGGTCAGCGGTTATCGGTGAAGGACTTGCTGTCCGCGGAGAGGAAGTCAGAGACGCAAGGCCCGCCGCCGAATCTTGCTGCGCCGGATAGGACTCCTCGAAAACTATGCCTCGTAAATCAAAAGCTTTTCAGGATACCGACCAGGAGGACGACAAGCCCGATGGTCGTCGGCGCAACGCCGCATGTGAGTATCTCGGAAATCCGTCTCACCACGTGTGACGCGGGTGAGGTCAAAAACGACCGTTTTTGGAGGCGGTGTTGGCTCTGTGGGGGAGTGTGACTTTCGGCGGTAAATGGCGGCTTTTGCGGCGCTCTTGTCGCTTGGAGCAGCCCGCAAGGGGATCCCTCAACGGGCGGTAGGCGCTAGCTTTTCGGGGCTTGCGCCAGCCTGTGCCATTGCCGTGGGGATGGCGTTGTCTACGAGGACGGCTGCGATAGCGGCAGCGATGGCGAAGGTGTCAGTGTTGAGCACTCGGCTGCGGGCAGAGGCGCCGTCCATGTATACCGGGGAGGACTGGCGCGGTCCTTGTAGCGGCGCGGGGCCGCGATTAGTACCAGTGCCGTCTTCCGGCAAGAGGGCGTCCGATTGCACCGAGCACGATAAGCACGAGGCCGATAACAGCCAGAATCCACCCAATAGTTATCAGGATTCCAATGTTGAAAATATAACCAAGGATTAGTAGAACAACTCCGAGTATAAGCACCTTAATCTTTACCTTCCCAAATATCGGACCAACCCTAAGCTGCAAGACTGTTGCTTGCGCTCGTCCCATTCGTACCACACCGGGTTGTCGAGTGGAACAGTAACCTTGTACAGATGGCAGTGGCGGAATATCGATCGTGCGAAATTCTTCACGAGTTTCCAACCATTCCACGCAAATGGGCGTGGAAGAACACACTTGTGGCAGGATGGGTGCGCCAGAACAGACAACAACGCGACCCATGCAGTGATTGGTGCTGATGCTGATGGAACGATCCCTGATCATCTTTTCCATCATCCTGGTCTCCGCTTCCATCTGCATCGCTGGTCGCTATCGCTTCCCCATTCAAGAGGGATCAAAGGTAGACCTTTTCTACGAACAACTCCAGCTATATGTGAACGTCGTTGCCGTAGGGGTCGAACTGCTCTTTCCGTTCGTCACAGGCTTCGTCGGTGTGCCCGTTCTAGCGTTCACAGCTGCCCTTTTCCAGGCATCGGCAGTGGCAATTTTCCGAATCAAGGTACGGGCGATCAGAATTGTTCGCCCCCAAACCTCCACTTCACACTCAGTGGCTGCGGAGGAACTCCGCCGCACTCGGTGGCCGTACCAGGCATCCTTTGCCCTAGGCTACGTCTCGTTGTTGGCTTATCTGGCGACGATTTTCAGATACTTCTTCTGACGTTGGGTGGTGCAGACGTGTAGTGATGTCAGAACGGATTGATGGGCATCTATTGGCCGGTTCGTTGTTCCCTTTTGGGAAACCCTCTGCGGCGGGAAGCGATACTCGTTTCAAATAGGGACGCAGGAGAATATGCTCCGTACAACAATGCACGCCGCCGGCTGTGCTGCTCCGGAGGGCTAATGACAAAACGAGAAATTTTTGGATCTATCTTGGGCCTAATAGTCACCATCGGTGTGATGGTACTGGTCATGTCCTTCATGTTTCCTCCTTATGTGGATCCTTTACCGGGCACGTCCCCACGTGGACCAAGACCTTCACCGAGCTTGTCCGTTTGAGGAACCCTGAACGGGCAATTCTGGAGCGGAGTTATCCGAGGCCTTCGGTTGGCGCAGCGTGCGGTTCTGCTTCAGGAAACGCAGGGCGCATGACGGGGTTGGAGTTGAAAGCGCTGCGTTGGAAGTGTCTTGGCACCCCGGCACGCCCCTAAAGTGACAAGCGCGTTTTCAGCCTGCTTTGCACCTCAGGCCAGTCCAGGTCGGTGATGGAATAGAGGACACTGTCTCGCACATGGCCAGTCCAGGTGATGCGATCGCGACGAAGCACGCCTTCGCGCACGGCCCCCAGTTTGGCAATCGCAGCTTGGCTGCGGGTGTTGCGCAGGTCAGTCAGCAATTCCACCCTGCGCGCCCCGGACTGGAAGGCATGTTGCAGCATGAGCAGCTTGGACTCGGCGTTGGCATAGCCGGAACGTGCGTCTGGATGCAAGAACGTCCCGCCGATCTCCACGCACTGGCGCTCGGGCCTGATGTTCAGAAAACTGGTGGTGCCGACGATGCGGTGGTCCGAGCGGTTGCGGATCGCGTACGCGATCCACTGGCCGGAGGCGATCTGGCGATTGAGGGTGCTCCACCAGCTGGCAAAATGCGCCCCCTGCCCGCTCATGGCAAATAGGTCCCAGGCTGCGGCGTCACAATCAAGCGCGCGGGCCACCGCCCGCTCCGAGGCATCCTCGTATGGCTCCAGGCAGACCCGGCTCCCCTGCAGCGCAATATTCTCCAACATGAAACCATTTACCGACATCGCGCTTCCCTTTCAACTAAAGCTGCGCCGGATCCGGCTACAAGCTCGAACGCCGCCGACGTCAAGAACGATCATTCCAGGACCTGTTTAGTTCAGAACGAGGATTACGCCAAAGCGCGCGTGGATCCGGGGATCTTTTCTTGGTCAGTTGGATTCAAGCATCGTTTCTGACCAAGTGGGCGGAAGTCCGTTTTGGGACCCTGGCCGGGCAATCCGATTGCCCGAGAAGGATTCCTCAGGGGTGTGGGGACGTAGTGCACGTCAACGCATTCGCTCGCGCGCTACCTGAGTTCTGAAATGAGCACCGCGGTGGTGCCATTGTCCTGGGCGTCGAAGACGTGGGGAGCGTCGCCCGGATAACACAGGTAGTCGCCGGGCGACAGGGCGACGGGCGACGACGCCGGACCGACGAGTGCCGCGCCCGATATCAGCACCACGTGCTCCACGGTGCCATAGGCATGGGGAGCGGACACCTTGGGGCTGCTGGGGTCGGCCTGTACCAAGTAGACGTCGCGGCGCGCATTGGGGGGACTGGCGGAGAGGAGTGCGGCCACATAGTCGCTGTCTGCAGAACGGATGCGCGGCGCATCGGCGGCGCGAATCAGCGTGACAGGCTCAGCTGTCTTGTCTACGAGCCGGGCAAATGGCACGCCGAGCGCGTCTCCCAGTGCCCATAAGGTCTCAACGCTGGGGTTACCCCCGCCCGATTCAAGTTGGGAAACTGTCGCCTTGGACAATCCCGCGCGACGGGCGAGCTCGGAAACCGACAGGCCTCCGGCGATGCGCTCCCGTCGAATTCCCGCACCGATTCGTGCGCCGAGCTGTTCCACCATACGTTCACCATATCGAACAATCGATCGGTTTGACAGACGGGTTGGTGGTGTTCACAATAATGACCATGCGTTCATTCCATCGAACATCTTCGCCTTTTGCGCCTGCGATATCGATCGCCTCAGCTGTGTTCATGGTCGGGGTGGCTTATGGCTCAACGGCGCTTGCTGCGGGCTTTCCGCCGTGGCTCGTCGTGCTTGCCGCCGTTCTTGTGCTCAGCGCATCCTCGGAACTGCTGTTCGTTGGCGTCATCGCGGCGGGCGGGCTGCCTTGGGTGGCGGTAGCTGCAGCACTGCTGGTGAATCTTCGGAACGTCGTCTATGGGTTCTCGGCTTCCGCGTTTCTGCCGCAGCCGCGCCTACTCCGGTACTTGTCGACTCACCTGATCAACGACGAAAGTGTCGCCTTCGCCCTAGCCCAACCGCAACCAGCCCGACGCCTCAGCGCATTCAGCGTCGTCGGGGTCGCAATTCTGGTCGCGTGGCCGCTCGGCGCAACGGTTGGCGTGCTTGTCGGGTACGTTGTGCCCGACCCTAGTCGCCTTGGCCTTGATGCGGCTTTCCCTGCCATCTTTGTCGCGATCCTCCTCGGGACCATCACGCGCAGCACCGTTGGTCCTGCGCTTGCCGGCGCGACGATCGCCGCGGCTGCCACGCCCGTCGTGGCCGCTGGAGTCGCCCCTGTCCTGGGTTTAGCCGGCTTGCTCACACTTGTGCGAAAGCGGGGGCACCGTGGCTGACATAAATCTCGTTCTCGCGATTCTCGTTCTCGCCGTCGGTACTTATCTCATCAGACTCGGCGGGGTCAGCTTCGGCGGGTCCCGCTTCGCCCTCCGGCTCCAACAATGGAGTGAGCCCGCGGTGATCGTACTTCTCGCAAGCGTCGCCGCCGCCGCAACTATCTATGACGGACAGGGTTTCGCCGGGTGGGCTCGCATCGCTGGGGTGGCTGCGGCTACCGGCCTAACCGCGATGCACGCACCCCTTGTCATTGTTGTCGTCGCCGCTGCCGGAGTATCCGCCTGTCTGAGGGTTCTTGGGCTTTACTGACCCCGGCGCACCGAGGGTGAGAGCTTGAGTGGAAGTCGCCCGTTAGCCGGTCCTCCAGGGACGACAACAGGGCAACAAGTTGGACTCTTTCAAATCGCTGGCTTCCGGACAGGCGGGTTCCCGTAAGACCTGCCACCGCAAAACGGCCATGGGTCAAAACGACCGGTTCTGAATCTGCCAGTGTCCGCGCCGGGCCGCCGGCACTGCCGCCTCTGTCGAATGCTACTCGGTACCGCTGGCATGGAGGGCCAGTAACGCCCACCGGGAAGGTATCCCGCATATTGACTGCCTGTAGCCCGAGGAATAACGTCTGCCTTAGCGGGGTCATCCACCCCGTTTTCCACGGGATAAGGGGCCGGATCTGGGCCGCTCCTGCATGGCGATGGAGCCAGGTGAGGAGGAGTCTGTGTGGACATCATCCTGCACCGCAGTTCCATGGCGTGAGCGGCCGATGGGATAGGAATCCAGGAAAGGAATGACCATGCCGAAGTATCTGTTTGAAGCGACGTACGTGGGCCAGGGGATCAAGGGCCTCATGCAGGAAGGTGGCACCAAGCGGCGTGACGCCCTGGTGGAGGCCCTCAAGTCGATAGGCGGATCGCTGGAGAGCTACTACTACGCTTTTGGTTACTACGACGTCCTTGGCGTCTTTGAGGCGCCGGACGATGCAAGTGCTGCAGCACTGTCACTCCTGGTTAATTCGACGGGGAGTGTCAACGTCCGCCTCAAGCCGCTCCTGACAGTGGAAGACATCGACGAAGCCGCCAAGAAGACACCGTCCTACAGGCCCCCGGGACAGTAGGGGAGCCCGGCACCAAGGCCCAGAGGGCCGGCGTCGTAATCTACGACGGCGGCCGCCGGCCACGGCACACCTGTATCCTGACAAAGCAGGTTGCATGGCTAGCAGCCATCAACCAAGCTCGGTTCACGGCCGGATGACGGTCCGGAATCCTGGGCCGCCGCCTTCCACGTCGTGGACCACCGCCGCAATCGTCAGTCGCCGATCGGCCCCCGGACTCTTGGAATGGACCCTTTATCACTAGCGACACGCCAGCTCCCCTGGGAATCCCGACGTCGGACCCCAACCCCTCGCGCACAGCTGCGGCAGATGAGCCCGCCCTCGTGACCTGGACTGAGGCTGGTGAGAGCATGACCGCACGGTGGCGTTCGGCGAACGGCAGGCCGGCGCCGACGCGCGTCGAAGTGGTCTCCGACTCTCTCACGGCCGATGACGCGAACCGGATGGCGTCACAGGGGATCGCGATGCTCTGGCAGGGTGACTTCCACAACGCACGGCAGATCCTCAACGCCATGGACCGGCGGATAGGCGCCGGAAAGAAAGAGACCGCAGCAACTCCGGCCGAGAAGTTCTATCGGCACCGCCAGTCCCGCTCGCATCGTGCACGCATTCTGGGCCTGCTGCTGATTCCGCTGGATCCGGGCCCAGTGGTGCCGCTGCGCCGCGCACCGGACATCCGGGAAGCCGCCGCTGAAGCGTACGGAGAGATCGGCGAAGCTTCCGTTGTGTCCCTGCATGAGCTTGTCGGGGCGATTGGCGCGCACGAGTGGCGGCGGAAGGGCGTCTACGTCGAGGCCCTGCACGGCCGCATCCACCCGCACTACGGGACGTTCTTCCCCACCCGCAGTGAGTATGTGGATCTCGTGGCCGCCGCTCCGCTGCCCTCTGACACGCTGGCGTTCGACGTCGGAACCGGCACCGGGGTGCTCGCTGCCGTCCTCGCGCGCCGTGGCGTCCAGCGTGTGGTGGCGACGGACAATGAACCGCGTGCAATCGCCTGCGCCGCCGAGAATTTCCGGAACCTCGGCGTCCAGGACCGTGCTGAGGCCGTCCTGACCGACATGTTTCCGCCCGGGCGGGCACCGCTCATCGTGTGCAACCCGCCGTGGATTCCGGCCACGCCGCATTCCACCCTGGACAACGCCGTCTACGACCCCGGGAGCAGGATGCTGTTCCGCTTCCTGAACGGACTCTCCGACCATCTGGAGCCGGCCGGTGAGGCCTGGCTTGTCCTCTCCGACCTGGCTGAACACCTTGGACTGCGGACACGTGACGATCTGCTGGCCGCCATCACGGCGGCCGGGCTGAAGGTGGTGGACCGGCTGGACACCAAGCCAACACATCCGAAGGCATCGGACCGCGACGATCCTCTGTTCGCGGCGCGCGCGGCCGAGGTCACGTCGCTGTGGCGGCTTGTTCGCCGATAGCCGCCTGCAGGAATTACGACGGCGGCGCATGGGCCCCGATGACCCTGACACTCCAATGATCCTGACACTCCAATGACCCGTTACCGGCGAACGCCACCCGGATACGATTAGCACCAGGGAGAAGTTGCTGGAACTGTCTACTCTCCAATAGCCGAAGGCGGGTCAGAGAGCGAAGGGTTAGTCCGTTCAGGGAGGAGACCCAGGGAATGGACCAGGCAATTGTCCACTGGCGGGGACGACTTGAAGGAACCAGCGGGTTCGCGGTTGAGGGCAGAAGCTTCGTCAAGGCTCTCCGGCAAGCCGGTTACTACGTCGAGGAAATGTCGGTGCCCTCCCGTCCGGACGTAGGTGCAGGAAAAGGAACCTACCCGCTGCGCCGATGCGGCACAGGGCTGTCCATCGTGCACTTGCCGTGGCATGACTACGGTTGGGAGAACTTATCCGGACAAGTGGTGTGGCGGGCCATGTTCGAAACAGCCTCAGTCCCTCCTGAATGGCTTCAACGCCTGGCAGAAGTCGATGAAGTATGGGTGCCGTCCCGCTTCAACGCCAAGACCTTCGCTGATGCCGGCGTAGATCCGCACAAGATTAGAGTCGTACCCGAGTTCGTAGATAAGGATTGGTCCCAGGCGGCTGACCGCTCCTATGGGGGCAATCAGACATTCACATTCCTTTCAGTCTTCCGATGGCAAAAACGCAAAGGATGGGATGTCCTTTTGCAGGCTTACTTAAAAGAGTTCAGGGCCACCGACGACGTAGAACTCGTACTGCGGGTAGACCCCTTTGGTCCCGGGAGCACCGATGTCCGTTCAGATATCACCGCCGTGATCCAGAAAATCAGGCCGCATCACCCTCCTCTGGTGCGGCTGCTGCCTCATCCGCTCTCACAACCTGAAATGCAGAGGCTTTATGCCTCTGCCCACGCCTTCGTGTTGCCCACACGGGGGGAGTCCTGGGGGCGGCCCTTCATGGAAGCCATGGCCTCTGGCCTGATTACCATCGGTACCGCCTGGGGCGGCCATCTTGACTTCATGAACGTCAACAACTCGCTCCTGATCGACTGTGAGCTCGTCCCAGTGCCTGATGCCGCAGCGTTGGAATGGCCGTTCTTCCGTGGCCAAACGTGGGCTGAACCTTCCGTGGACAGCATCGGCAACTGCTTACGGCGGGCGTACGAGGGAGGCCCGGTCATTGAACGGCTCCGTCAGAACGCGGCGGCCGCTATCAGGGCTCATTATGTTCAGGGTCATGCTCATGAAGCTTTGATAAAGGAGGTGGGGAGGCTGGTAACGGACCGCCCTGAGGACGGCCAGGTGGCCGCCATTGACGACGGCGGTTAGGGGCTTAAGGGGCTGGCGCGTCGAGGGAGTCGAGGGCGCGGAGGCTGGCGACGTAGGCCTCGGCCTCAGCGACAGTGACCAAGAAGAGGGCGAAGACGCCGTCGACGAGGACAGAGGCTGAGTTGCCTCGGCTACTGATGACGATTCCCTTCGGCAATTTGGCTACTTCCTTCCCTGCGGGTGGGTCTTCGTTGTTAAACAGAGTTCGTTGTGACCCCTCTGTTGGATTGCTCAATTCGGGCTCCAGAAAGGACTACCAGCGCGAGCTGCACGTCCTTCCCGGCCGCCGCCGTTCCCAGTGGTGGCGCCAAAAATCTATAGTGGGACATGGCCATGTTGAGGGTTTCGCTTCGCTTATCAGCTGTGTCGTTTGCGGTAACCGGTGTGTTGGTCATCGCCGTGACGTTCCTGCACCCGAGTATTTTCGATCGGCCGATCGGTGACGTGGTCCTGGAATCCGCAGCGTGGTGGGTTCCCGTGCACCTGGTTGGCTTGGTTGTCTTTGTTCTGACAGTTTTCGGAGCCACCGGCCTTGTTGCCGCCCATGGAGATCAAATGGGCAGGCTGGGACATGCAGGCTTAGCAGTCACTCTGGTGGGTGCAGGCTGTACCGGCGGTCTTGCCGCCGTCGAAGCGGCAGTATTTCCGGTGCTTGCGGAGCGGGCTCCTGACCTGCTTCGGCTTGACGGGCCGCTGCTGGCTTCCTGGCCCATGATCGCCGTCGGCGTTGCAGCCCTCGGATGGTTTGTGGGTCTGGGGATGATTGGTGCCGCGGCGGCCCGCTGCTCCGTTTTCCCCCGCGCAGCCGGGGTGCTGCTGGCAGTCAGCAGTGTTCTGTTCCTTGCCCTTGAGGGTCCGTTCGTTCCGGTGTTTGGCCTGCTCGCGGGCGTGCTTTTCGGCGCCGTCCTGATCTGGTGGGGCTGGCTTTTGGGGAAAGCCGCTGCTGGATCTCGCCAGATGCCACAGCACTGACGCAAGGACTGCCGCCGAGGTGCCAGCCGGCCGCCGTCGTAAGTTTCGACGGCGGCCCGCCGGGTGTGCGCCGGGACCAGCTAATGGACGACGTCCCGTTACCGGCCGCATTGCATATTTATAGTGTTTCCGCTACGAATATGATACCGGGGGGATGCGGTTGTTCCTGTGCTAGCGGGGCCTTGACGGAGCGGAACCAGCGCGGCACTGGTGAAGTAGCATGCGTTGAGTGCATGCCAGGATCAGCCCAGGGACATCCGGAGGCGCTCCACGCCGTCTGCACCTTCGGGCACAAGGTCCATATGCTCGGGGGTGTTTTTCAGGTGGCCGAGCATATGTGCAAGGTGATCGCGTTCTGCAGTCTGATAGGTGACGCCCCGCAGGTCACCCGCACCCACCACGGCGGCCAGGGTTAGGAAATCGGTGATGTGCCGCTCTCGGAATTCATCATTCACAATCTTCAGGGCGGCGGCTTTTCCGATCAGGCTGCCGAGTAGTGATGGGCGGTTCACCTGACCCGTGGTTGTCCCTGCGATGACATCAACCGTTTCCGCCCTGTCCAGGGCCTGCTGGGTGGCAGGAGCCGCGATCGTAGTCCCGCCTGTTACGCCAAGGCGCCCGGCTGCCCGTTCACCCAGATGACGTGGGATGAGGACATCCACAACGGCTTTTCCCCGAAGCCATCGGTGCTGGTGGCCTTCCAGCGACTCGCCCGCCGATTCGAAGTCAAGCTTCTTTAATAGTGAGGTGAAATCGTGGAGCATCCTAGGGTACGCCCGGATGTCGAGGGCAAAATCGGCGTCAGTTGTTGCCCTGACAATGGGGGCACTTCGTTCAATTGCGTGCAGGTAGACGGCCTGTCCCCCGACTAGGACCCAGCCTTGTGACATACCCGAATGGATCTCAAACACCGCCTGCCAGGCTTCCTGCTGCTCGACAGGCATTGCTGGAAGTTCAATCGGCACGGAGGCTCCTGATAAGTTCTCGAGCGGCTTCCTGTTCCCGGGCGCCTGGGCGTTCGGCCAGATCCGCAGCTACGACCAGTAGCGGAAGCTCGTCGGGGACGTCGTTGGCTACACGCAGAACAACGTTGGCCCGCTGCCCAGGCTTGGTCTCCACCAGGAACCAATCCCTTAGCAGGGCATCGACGTCACCCCGGCTTACATAGGCCTCGAGTTCGGAATTAGCGAGCAGACCCGATTCTGGGTGGGATACCCCGGACGGCCGGAGCCGAGGATCCTTCTTCAGCTCCGGGATATCGCCCCGGCCGGCGGAAAACTCAAGTCTGTCGGCGCGGTTGGCGAGCAACGCTAGCAGAAGGGGGGCGGAGAAGGCTGCGTCCTTCCACCGTTGCAGTCGCTGGTTGAGGCGGTACCTCTCAACGGGAGACACGCGCACGAGAAGATCGGGCTCCGCGTTTTCCCAGGCATTGCACGCGGCCAAGGCGAACAGCCATGCGTTACGCTCCGAAAGGGGCCGGCCAGCGGGTGCCCCGGGCCGATATTGGGATGCATCCGCTTCGTCAACCAGCCATCTTCCGCCCACTCTCTGCCCCCGGATGCGACCGGATTGGACAAGGTGCCGGGCACGGCTTTCGTTCACATTTAGGCGCTTCGCCAATTCGGGGATACTCAGCGGCATGTCAAAATTATATCGGTATCGCTATGAATGTGAAATGCAACTCGGCGTCGTGGGGCTGGGATGCAATTTCCCCCTGTTTTTCCCGCACCCCTCCTGTTCAGCTGCTCTGGATGGTGAACCGCGAGCGGAGCCTCAAAGGTCCTAAGGCGCCCTACCCCGCCACAGCCGCCTTCGCCTCCTGCTTGGCTTTCATCCACTCGCTCATCCACGGGGCCCGGACGCTGGAGGTGATCCGGCAGTCGGCCACGAAGGTTCCCTTGGCGCCGGCGTGGATCCACTCCTGAAGCGCGCCAAGGTCCGCCAGCGAGCGGATGACCGCCGAGTCGGCACCGAGCGCGCGGGCGACGCCGCTGAAGTCCACCTCGGGGATCAGCATGGGCTTTTCGGTGAGGCCCTGGGAGCCGTACTGGTGGATTTCGGCTCCGTAGGCGGCATCGTTGTAGATCACGACGACGGCGCTGCTTGCCGCCGCGATGAGCGATTCGAGGTCGGACAAGCCCATCAGGAAACCGCCGTCGCCGGAGGCCAGCACCAGGGTGCGGCCGTCCTCCACCGCGCGGGCCGCCCCGACGGCGCTGGCAAGGCCCAGCCCGATGGTCTGGTAGGCGGTGCCCACCATAACCAGGTCCTGGGGCCGCGGGATGCGCCAGTACATGGGTGCCCAGCCCATGAAGTGCCCGCCGTCCTGGACCACCGTGCGGCGCTCCGGCAGCATCGCATCCAGTGCCGAGGCAAGGGACCGCGGGTCCAGCCGGCCGTCGGGGGTCTCCACTGAGCCTGCCTCGTGGCCTGGCCCTTCGGCCAGGCGTTTGCGGGCTTCCGCGCGCCAGGCTTCTGAGTGGGGATCCGCTGGAGCGCCGTCATCCAGCAGCCGGAGGAGGCGGCCCGCAGCGGACTTCACGTCCGCGCTGACGAAGGTATCCACCCGGGGGTGCGTCGGCTGCAGGGCGGTGTCGATCTGGATGACCGTGCTGTCCGGGCCGAGCAGGTGCCCGAAGCGCATGGTGAAGGGGGTCAGGCTGGCCCCGGCCACCAGGACCACATCGGCCTCAGCCATCAGCCCGGCAGCAGTATCTGTGCCGAAGCCGCCGGCGACGCCCAGGTACCCGTCGCCCTGGAGGAGGTTGAGCGCCAGTGCTGTTCCGGCGGTCAGCGCGCCCAGGCGGTCGGCGAGCTCCCGGAGCTCGGGGCCGGCTCCGGCGAGATGCGCACCCCGGCCGGCCAGGATCAGCGGCCGCTTCGCCCCGCCGAGCAGGCGGGCTACCTGCCCAAGGCCGCCGTCGACGTCGTCCGTCACGGTAGGTGCCGACGGCTTCAGGAGGTCTTCTTCCGCAGCCTCAAGTGCCGCGAGGTCGTAGGGAATGGCAATCACGACGGCGGTCCGCTTGGTGAGCGCGTACTCCACCGCCTGCCGGGTGATGGAGCCCGCGGCGTCGCGGCTGACGGTGAAGGTGGCCGCCCCGAGGCCCGCGGCGATGGCCGTCTGGTCCACGTCCCAGGGCCGCACGCCGCTGCTCGGAGCGTCCCCGGTGACCAGCACCACGGGGATCTGCGCCTGGACCGCCTCGGCGAGGGCGGTGAGTGCGTTGGTGTAGCCGGGGCCGTAGGTGGTGGTGCCCGCTGCGAGACGTCCCGAGGCCCGGTAGTAGGCGTCGGCCGCGGCGAGGGCGGCGCCTTCATGCCGGACGGGGGAGAAGCGGAGGCCCAGCTTTTCCGCGGCATCCAGGAAGTGGACGTTTCCGTTGCCCATGACGCCGAAAACATCGCTGAGGTAGCTGCTGAGGACCTGCGCCACGCGGCCGGAGACGGTAAGTGAAGTCATGCAGGAATCTTCTGGCTTGCTCCCCGGATAGGCAATAGAGCCTGCTTGAGTTGGGATAATTGGCAGAAGATCGGCATGCCAAGTGAAAATTTGCCCACCTGTGGGGTGCGTCATCCGCGGCTAGTCCGAAGGGCGCGATTCCTGCTTCGACAGCCGGCTCAGGAGACCGTCGTAGCGGGGCGGCATGAGTTCCAGCACGGAAATGGCCGTGCTGGTCCGCTGGATTCCCTCGATTTCCAGGATCTGGTTGGTGATGCGGTAGAGATCGGCCGTACCGCGTGCCACCACCTTGGCCATGAGGTCCGCGTCGCCGGTGGTGGCGTGCACCTCGATGACCTCCGGAATCGCGGCGAGGCCGTCTTCCACTGCACCTGTCCGCGTCTGGCTGATGGACAGCGAGAGGAAGGCCATCAGGTCATATCCAAGCGCGGCGGGGTCCAGCCTGCGGCTGAAGGAGCGGAGGGCGCCGCTGCGCTCGAGCCGTGCCAAGCGGGCATGGACTGTGTTGCGTGCGACGCCGAGAGTCCGGGAGAGTGCCAGGGCGCTGGCTTCGGGGTCCTTGTCCAGGGCCAGGATGATCCTGCCGTCGAGGGAATCCAGGGTGCGAGGGTTCGGGATGGTCATATTTTCACCACAATCAGTTGAAGTTGAGCAGAAGTCCCAATGGGTTGAGGGTATCTTGCATTGTGCGCCGGGTCACATCCATGATCGGTGCTCATGACCCCTGATCAACTCGTGACCGCACCGGAGACGGCCCTCCCCACCCTTCGCGGCGCGGTGGCCGGCCTCCCTCCCTACGTCCCGGGCCGGCGCAGTGCCGGCACGGACATCGCAGCCCTCGCCAGCAACGAAAGCCACTACGAACCGCTTCCCGCGGCAGCCGCTGCGGTGGCCGCGGCGGCGGGTACGATGAACCGCTACCCGGACAGTGCCGCCGTCGAGCTCCGCGAACGGCTTGCCCGCCAGCTTGGCGTCACGGCCGAAGAGGTGGCGGTGGGACCAGGCAGCGTGGGCGTCCTCCAGCAGATCATCACCGGCCTGTGCGACGCCGGGGATGAAGTGATCTTCGCGTGGCGCTCCTTCGAGGCGTACCCCATCCTGGTTGAGCTTGCCGGCGCCCGGCCGGTCCGCATTCCGCTGGACAGCGCTGAGGGCCATGACGTCGATGCCATGGCTGCGGCCGTTACTGCCCGCACGCAGGTCATCCTGCTCTGCACCCCCAACAATCCCACCGGGGTGCCGATCAGCCATGAACGCATCGAGGCTTTTCTGCAATCCGTCCGCTCCGACATCCTTGTGGTGATCGACGAGGCCTATGTGGAATATGCCGAAGCGGGCAGCGGCCCCGATTCGCTGGCGCTCTACCGCCGGTACCCGAACGTCTGCATCCTGCGCACCTTCTCGAAGGCCTACGGGCTCGCCGGCCTGCGCGTGGGATACGCCGTGGCGGCGCCGACAATCGCCGAGGGGCTGCGCCGGACCGCCCTTCCCTTCTCGGTGAGCTCGCTGGCCCAGAAGGCGGCCATCGCGTCGCTGGACGCGGGGGAGGAGATGGAAGCGCGCGTCGCTGCCGTCAAGCAGGAACGCGCCCGGATGGCAGCGCAGCTGGAAGCCCAGGGCTGGAAACTGCAGGCGAGCCAGGGCAACTTCCTGTGGATCCGCGCCGATGACCGCCTCCAGGCCATGCTGGTGGACGCCTTTGACCGCGCAGGCATCCTGGTCCGCGCGTACCAGGGCGACGGCGTGCGGATCACCGTTGCCGATCCCGCCTCCAACGATCGTGTGCTCCGGCTCCTGGAAACCCACGCGGCCTGACAATCAACTGACCTAAACCCCAACCCGTTCCACCTACAACCAGAGGAATCCCCATGGAACAACAGACAAAGACGTCTGGCCGCGCCCTCGGCGCGGCACTCAAACCGCGCCAGCTCACCATGATGGGGCTCGGAAGCGCCATCGGCGCGGGCCTGTTCATCGGTTCCGGCGCCGGCATCCAGGCTGCCGGCCCGGCCGTGCTGATCTCCTACCTCGTGGCCGGCACGCTCATCATCCTAGTGATGTGGGCCCTGGGCGAGATGGCCGCCGCCAATCCGGACAGCGGCGCCTTCTCCGTCTATACCGCCAAGGCCTACGGGCCGGTGGCCGGTGCCACAGTGGGCTGGCTCTGGTGGCTGCAGCTCGTGGTGGTCATCGCGGCCGAAGCGCTCGGTGCGGCTGGCCTGCTGTCCACCATCTTCCCGGACCTGCCGGTGTGGCTGATGGCCTTCCTGTTCATCGTGGTGCTCACCGCTGTGAACCTGACCAGTGTGAAGAACTTCGGCGAGTTCGAGTTCTGGTTTGCGCTGCTGAAGGTGGCGGCGATCGTCGGGTTCCTCCTGGTGGGCGCCGCCCTGTTGTTCGGCTGGCTGCCGGGCGTGCAGTCGCCGGGCCTTGCCAGCTTCACCGGTGACGGTTTCGCGCCCGACGGTTTCGCCGGGATTGCCACGGCACTGTTCGTGGTGGCTTTCGCGTTCGGCGGCACCGAGATTGTGTCCGTGGCGGCAGCCGAGACCGCTGAGCCGGCCCGCAGCGTGAAGAAGGCAGTCCGCACGGTGCTGTGGCGCATCCTGGTGTTCTACATTGGTGCGATCTTCATTATCGCGGCTGTGGTTCCCGTCGGTTCTGAAGGGCTGAAGAGCCCGTTCGCTGCGGTGTTGGAGGCAGCCGGCATGCCCGGCGCGGCCACCGCCATCACCCTGGTTGCCGTCGCCGCACTGCTCTCCGCCCTCAACGCCAACCTCTACGGCGCCTCACGTATGGCGTACTCCCTCGCCGAGCGGGGCGAAGCACCACGCTTGCTTGCTTCCGTGTCCAAGGCCCGGGTTCCGGTTGTTGCCGTCCTGGCCAGCGTTGCCTTCGGCGTTGTCACGGTGGTGCTGGAGCTGGCATTCCCCGAGATGGTCCTTGGCGTCCTGCTGAACATCGTGGGCTCGACGTGCCTGCTGGTGTGGACATCCGCGCTCCTGGCCCAGCTCGCGCTGCGCCTCCGCGCCGACCGCGAGGGGACGGAGCTTCCCCTGCGGATGCCCGGCTTCCCGTGGCTCACGGTGGTTGGTCTGCTCATCCTGGTCGCGATCTTCACGGTAGGCTTCATCGGCGAGGACTCCCGTCCCCAGCTCCTGAGCACGTTCGGGCTCGTGGCGCTTCTGGCGGTGGCTAACTGGGTGAATCACCGGAACCGCAAGGTTGCGCCCGTTATTGAGTCTTCGGATGAAGCCAAGCAGCCGGTTCTTATCGACTAAATCAGGAGCTTTTGAGCCTGCCCCGCGGGTTCCGTCCGTACGAGGGCGCGTCCGGCTTAGGAAGGGCGCGCCCTCGGTTTTTTCAGTGGCGCCGACCAGTGTCCAAGGACATGGGGCGGTGTCGCAATTCACGACGGCGGGCCCGCTGGCTTTGTGCACTGGGGCGCCTATATGACGGACCTGCTCACCGAGGTCAATTCAAAGTCGAACACTCTTGGATTTGAACCCCGGAAAATATCGGTGGCTTGTCCTCAAATGCGCTGAGGGATGCTGGGCGCTAACGGCAGTGGTGAACCAGTTCCCCACCTCCTGTTGCCCCGGTCGGGCGGTGTCGCACCTTATCTGCACCTGCGTGCCCGCATCATGTGCAAACCTAGTCAGCCAGGTCCTCCGCCTAACGACGCCCCGGGAGTTTTCCTGATTAGGTAAGTCCTGAACTCTCACGGTGCACGTCGAGGGCCTGGGGCTCAGGTGCCGCTAGGAAAGCGGAGTTCCAGGATTTCTTCCGAACCGAAGGTCTGGCCGGTGGAGATGAAGCCTGCAGACTTGTAGAGGGCGGTGGCTGCGATGTTGTCAGCGCGTACGCCCAACCGAAGGAGCGGTGCATCGAGCTCGTCTCGGGCATGCCTGATGATCTCCTGAAGCGCTGCCCTGCCGAGGCCCTTGCCCTGGTGGGTCTTATGGATCATCAGGCGGTACAGCCACAGGTGCCCGTTGTCGTCAGAGTCGGGGCCGTACATCGCAAAGCCCACAGCCTCTTCGCCGTGCAACACCGCGCGGGTCATGAAGCCGGGCAGGAAGCGGCTCTCGGCAATAGAGAAGACGTTCGGGGCGACGAAATCACGCTGATCCTCGGTGACGGTTAGCCCGACCACGCCCTCCCAAGTGTCCCGGCGTAGATCAGTGAGGCGCACACGATTCTGCATAGGCTCCATTCTTACCCAGCCTCGTGCGGGCAGTCATCCGGGAGGCTCTTTTTCAAGGCCGTCCAGACGGCCTTCTCCGCCTTGAGTCTACGGTGGCGGGGACCGTAAATCGGAAATATCCTTCTGCTTAGCTCTTTATCGGCCCTCTGGACGCGGCACGCCAAGGCTATTCGGAAATATATTGCAGAATGTGATGAACTGGGGCACAGTTAGCGATGGTACTGGACGTATCAGCAATATATTTCAGAAAGGTGACCGGATGGAGGACGTGGCGGCCATTGGTGCCAGGATCCGGCGCGCCCGCAGGGAAGCCGGTATCACCCAAGGCGTCCTGGCGGGCCTGATTGGTACGTCCTCACGGACTATTCACGCCATCGAAACGGGGACCGGCAATCCTTCACTGGTTACGGTGGTCGCAGCTGCCAACGCGGTGGGACTGCACCTGAGGGCTACCGATGACTGATGACCTGGGGCGCCTGAAATTTGTCCGTAGCGCGGACGTGTACAAGGCGGGCGTCCTGGCCGGACATCTGAACCGCACCGGCCGCGGCAGTGTCGTTTTTTCCTACAGGCCAGGCTACCTGGCCTCAGGCGGCCGCCCTGTCGCTACCACTCTGCCTATTACGGCGGAGCCGGTGGAAGCCCCGAGCGGTGCACTACCGTCCTTCTTCTCTGGCCTCCTGCCCGAAGGCCACCGTCTCACCGTGCTCCGGGAGGCCGTCAAGACGAGTATGGGCGACGAACTGAGCCTGCTTCTTGCTGTCGGCGCCGACGTTCCCGGTGACGTTCAGGTGGTGCCGGCCGGGGAAGTGCCTGTTGAGCCTCCGCCGTTGGCGGACACGTCGCACCCGGAGGATCTCGACTTTGCCTCTCTGTCGGACGCAGTCGATCCGCACGGGCTGCCGGGCGTCCAATCCAAAGCCAGCGCCTCGATGTTGACCACGCCGCTGGCTCTGGCTAACCGCCGGTACCTGCTCAAACTGGATCCACCCCGGCACCGGCACCTGGTCCTCAACGAAGCAGCCCATCTCAGTGGGGCAAAGGCCCTGAAAATTCCGGTTGCCAAGCACAATGTTGTCCTGGACCGGAACGGCCTGCCCGGCCTGCTTGTTGAGCGGTTCGACCGCACCCAGGGCGACGGGCTGCTGCGTCTGGCCCTGGAGGACGCCGCGCAGGTCCTCAACCTCCCGCCGGCGTCAAAATACGCCGTCAGCTCTGAGGAAGTGGTGCTGGCGCTGGCCGGGCTGTGCAAAGCCAAAGTCATCGCCGTAAGAAACCTCTACCTGCAGTTCGTTTTTGCATGGCTTACCGGCAACGGTGACCTGCACGCCAAGAACGCATCGGTATTGGAAGGCCAATACGGCTGGGCGGTGGCCCCGGTCTACGACATCCCCTGCACGCTCCTGTACGGCGACGACACCATGGCTCTGACCGTCGCCGGCAGGGTGAAGAGCCTCAAGGTCCGGCATTGGCAGGATTTCGCCGCCAGCATCGGGCTGCCGGAAAGAGCTGCTACAGCAGCGAACAAGGTAGCACTGACGGCAGCCGCCGCCATCGATCTGGAAGCCTTGCCTTTTACCGGATCGCCCCTGAACGGGGCGCTGCGAGAACTGCGCTTCCGCCGCGCCGAGCTCACGGGCTGATCCGGATCGTGAAGTGGCGGGGAGATGGAACAACAGACAAAGACGTCTGGCCGCGCCCTCGGCGCCGCACTCAAACCCCGCCAGCTCACCATGATGGGGCTCGGAAGCGCCATCGGCGCGGGCCTGTTCATCGGCTCCGGCGCCGGCATCCAGGCTGCCGGCCCGGCCGTGCTGATCTCCTACCTCGTGGCCGGCACCCTCATCATCCTAGTGATGTGGGCCCTCGGCGAGATGGCCGCCGCCAACCCGGACAGCGGCGCCTTCTCCGTCTATACCGCCAAGGCCTACGGGCCGGTGGCCGGCGCCACAGTGGGCTGGCTCTGGTGGCTGCAGCTCGTGGTGGTCATCGCCGCCGAAGCACTCGGTGCGGCAGGACTGCTGTCCACCATCTTCCCGGACCTGCCGGTGTGGCTGATGGCCTTCCTGTTCATCGTGGTGCTCACCGCTGTGAACCTCACCAGTGTGAAGAACTTCGGCGAGTTCGAGTTCTGGTTCGCCCTGCTCAAGGTGGCGGCAATCGTCGGGTTCCTCCTGGTGGGCGCCGCCCTGCTCTTCGGCTGGCTGCCGGGCGTGCAGTCGCCGGGCCTGGCCAACTTCACCGGAGACGGTTTCGCGCCTGATGGCTTCGCTGGGATTGCCACGGCACTGTTCGTGGTGGCTTTCGCGTTCGGCGGCACCGAGATCGTGTCCGTGGCGGCAGCCGAGACCGCTGAGCCGGCCCGCAGCGTGAAGAAAGCCGTCCGGACAGTACTGTGGCGGATCCTGGTCTTCTACATCGGTGCGATCTTCATTATCGCGGCCGTGGTTCCCGTGGGTTCGGCGGGGCTGAAGAGCCCGTTCGCCGCCGTGTTGGAGGCCGCCGGCATGCCGGGCGCGGCCACCGCCATCACCCTGGTGGCCGTCGCTGCACTGCTCTCCGCCCTCAACGCCAACCTCTACGGTGCCTCACGGATGGCGTACTCCCTCGCCGAGCGGGGCGAAGCACCACGCTGGCTTGCCTCGGTGTCCAAGGCCCGGGTCCCGGTTGTTGCCGTCCTGGCCAGCGTCGCGTTCGGCGTTGTCACGGTGGTGCTGGAGCTGGCATTCCCCGAGATGGTCCTTGGCGTCCTGCTGAACATCGTGGGTTCCACCTGCCTGCTGGTGTGGACCTCCGCGCTCCTCGCCCAGCTCGCGCTGCGCCTCCGCGCCGACCGCGACGGGACGGAGCTTCCCCTCCGTATGCCCGGCTTCCCGTGGCTCACGGTGCTTGGTCTGGTCATCCTCGCGGCGATCTTCACCGTGGGCTTCATCGGCGAGGATTCCCGTCCCCAACTCCTGAGCACTTTTGGACTCGTGGTGCTGCTGGCGGTGGCGAATTGGCTCCACCACCGGAGTGGGAAGACTCCGGCTGCTGTTGAATCGTCGGACGGAGAAAAGCAGCCGGTGCTCGTCGACTGATTTGGGCGTTTTACCGATTCGATGGTTTAGGACACACGAAGGGCGCGTCCGGTTCTAGCCGAGCGCGCCCTCTCGGCTGTCCATTTTAGCCAACTCGATGAAGACAAACAGCGAAAAATGGCTTGGCAGGTGGGGCAGGAAGGACCGACCTCGGGAGATTCCTAATCGGCTTCAAACGTTCGGACCGATGTGGGATGCTCACTTGCCATAAAGGGGCTTTCCCATGCGGATCTCACGCCGTTCACTCCCTTGTCCGTGAATACCATGTACGGAGCTCCTGCATATATTGCTAGAACTGTCGCCCCGTCGGACAACTTCTCTGTCCGCTCTCGAAGCGATGACCCCCGTCCGGTTGTGATCGTCCTCTTTCCCGATAGGCGATCTCCAACGGTCGCAGTCCATGTCTCGACTGTCGACTTCGAAAACGTAATTGATTGAATCCTCTCACCATCTGGCAAAGCTTCTGCATGGCAGACAGCGGCCAGAGCCTCGTACACGCTGTCCTGCTCCTCGGGAGATATCCCGGGTATAAAGAACTTCATCGCTTCCTCTCTGAAGAACCGCTCGTCTTCGCTGCTGATCCCATTCAACCAGCAGGCGGAGGTCTTTCCGCCCTAAAGGATGCGGGAACGAAGCCTAACGGCCTCAGATGGAGAGGGCTCGAGCGATCTTGTCTCGATGCCTCCGATATGCGTGTCCGCCATCGTCGTCGACGGCCGGCACCCGAATGACCGGCGGCAGGCCCATCGCCGTGGCGGCCAAGTCACGCAGAGAGTCGTAGTAGGCGCGCTGCCTCGTCCTCGAACCCGGGTTAGGGAAGCCCTTGGCGATCTTGGAGGCTCGATAATTGTCGGCTCGGCGGGAATTGAGACGGCACAGGTTAATGTATTCGTCGCGGTCGAATCCCATGGCTGCGTCCGGAGGGTAAGCATCTAGGGTGATTAGCCTCCAGCTTGAGAAGTGCTGAAATTCATCAACTTCAATGATGGTCCCGGTCGGCTTGTAGAGTAGGTCGCCTCGAAGTACGTTAGTACGCCCGGCGGCATACGGGGCAGGGTCACCCTCAAGCGCCAGGAAGATATCGTGGAGGGACCTAACCGCGCCAGCCGCCTCTGGTGGGAGACCGAAGTGCCCCTGCTCCGTCATCCATTGAAACGAGTAATTCTGAATGAGTTCGATGCCATCAGCTGCGGCTGCTGCCTTGAAGGTCAACTCGGTGTCTCCTCGTGCCATGTCCTTACCCTAGCCGGGCCACCCAGTGACGTTAAGCCTTCGCGAGGAAGCCGGATCCGCCGTCGATTACCCCATTCTGGATCGAGTCGGCGAACAGACATTTCCTTCTAAGCCCGATCGTGTGGCACGAATTTCGCAGGTCGTATGCTGCGGATATGTTGGGCCGGACGTGGACCACTCCTTCATGAAGCAACGGTATGCGACTGGCCATCCGCCTTGGGATGCTTCCGTCCACTCCTATCTTCGCTTTCATTCGAAACGTAGTCGCTTGGCACGACAGATTTGTCCTAAGCAAGTCGTGAAGAGCGCGTGGCTCCGGTTTGCGGAGGCCTTCTCTTATTAAGACGGTATCGATTGCGGCCGCCAAATGCGCCTGGTTGGCCGTACCTCGCTACCGCCAGGATCATGCGCTCAATACGCCTGGTCGGCCGTCTTGCCCTTTTCCAGTGTTCTCACCAAGGCGTCAAGGTTCTCCTCCAGCTCTTTCAACCGGCGGTTTTCAGCGATCGTAGGGACTTGGAGGTCCTGAGCGAAGCGGCCCAACCAGAGGGCGAGGTCTTCGGGTGTCTCTCTACGAAGGTCTTCGCGATACCTCTTCCTGAACGTGGCGAATCCCGCGACCGTTGGCACGGGGTCGGCGCTGCCTAAGTCGACCATAAGCTCGGCGACGGCACGCTGTTCCTCTCGCCAGAAGATAAGGTTCAGTCCAGCAGAGCTGTCTGAAGCGAAGGTGCGTGCCAAGCCTTCGACATCTTCCACAACTTCGCGGCTATTCACGTCGGACTCGAAACGTAGCAAGTTGGTGCGGTTGTACAGGCATTCCTGAACCGCCCAGTACGTAGCGAACCTGTGCAGAGTCCCAAGGAGGGCTACATCACGGCGGTGGTCGTCTTCGCTGTTGAGGTAGAAGAAGAAGTTCTTCCTGCGAATATTGTCGATTCTGCTCTGCAAATCCTTGGCAGCGAGCAACAGCGGTTCCCGAAGGTTATTAAGTTCAGCCCTCGAGCTCAGATGCCGTTCGTGATGTGCCTTCTCCGCGTCAAGGCGGTCTTTCAGGCGTATTAGCTGTTCGTTGTTTTCTGCTTGACCGCGCTGCGTCCTCAGACTCGCTACCGCGGCAATTAGTGACGCCACAACAGTAGCGGCTAGAGCGAAAGAGGCCGTGACGACGGCGGCAAGAAGGGCAGAATCCATGCCTCATGGTAATCCTGCAGCTTAACAGAATCTGTTCGGGCTGGTTTCAGAGAAAGAGTCCTAGGCTCCGCCCTGCGCCAGCCCCATAAACATCGTCCGGTGCAGGATGTCCACGTGCTTTCGCGAAACCTCCACGGCTTCTTCAACATGACCGGCGCGGAGGGCGGCCACGAGCGCGATGTGGTCGTGGTTGGACTTGTGCAGCTTCTCGATGGGGTAGGGGATGAAGTAGTCGTAGAGCTCGGCGAGCGTCTCGTGATAAACATCGACGGCGGTGCCCATCCCTGATGACGTTCCCACCAGTTGATGGAACCGCTCGTCTACTTGGTGGTAGACGGACCAGTCAGTTGCCTCGGCCATGTCCCGGGTCAGCCGCTCCAGCTCGTCGAGCTGCTGAGCCGAGGCATTAACCGCCGCATAGTGCGTGACAGCGCATTCGAACAGCAGCCGCCGGTCCACCAGCCGGTTCACGGCCTGGGACTCTGCCGGCGACGCCGAAAGTGACGCCAAAACATCCGAAGGCGGCGAATCCGCCACAAAGGTCCCGCCGGCACGGCCGCGGCGCCGGACCACCACGCCCTGCTCCGCCAGGCTCGCCAGCGCGCGTCGGGCCGTAATCGGGCTGACCGACAGGCCCAGGGCCACGTCCTCCTGGTCCGGCAGCCGCTCGCCCGGCTTCAACAGCCCCAACGAAATTGCCATCCCGATCCGGAGGCGGACCGCATCTATCGCGCTGCGCCGGTCCGTCCCGGGCATCCTGTCAGCGCCGATGGGTGAGGGCTCGGCGGTGTCCTCCAACTGACGGGTCATATCCGCTACTTTACGGCCCACATCAGCCCCCTTCCCTTTATTTGATCATTCTGATCTAATATAACCCGGATCACACCCCAACGCGGAGAAAAAACCATGCAACGCATCCTTCCCCTCATCGCCGCCCAGGCAAGGCCTCGGCTCATCGGTGAACCCGTTTCGGCCTTCGCGGAGGAGGTCAGGAAAGCCCTCGAATCCCAGCCGCACAGCAAGCTGGTCGTCTTCCCCGAGCTGCACCTCTTCGGGGACGAAACCCCGGACCGGCAGCGCAGCGAAATGCTCCAAGCAAGTGCTGAACCGCTGCGCGGACCACGGGTCAAAGAGCTCAAAGAGCTCGCGAAAGACCTCAACATCTGGCTGGTCCCCGGCAGCGTCTGCGAACGCGGCCCCGAAGGCCAGCTGTTCAACACCCAGCTGGTCCTCTCTCCCGAAGGGGAGCTCGCCGGCTACTACCGGAAAATCTTCCCCTGGCGCCCGTTCGAGCCCTACGACCCCGGCGACAAGTTCACCACCGTGGACCTGCCCGGCACCGGCAGGGTGGGCCTGAACATCTGCTACGACGCCTGGTACCCGGAAGTGTCCCGCCAGCTTGCCTGGATGGGCGCCGACGTAATCCTCAACGTCGTCAAAACCACCACCCCGGACCGCAAACAGGAACTGATCCTCGCCAAGGCCAACGCCATCGTCAACCAGGTCTTTATGGTCAGCGTCAACTGCGCCGGCCCCACCGGCCAAGGCAAGAGCATCATCGTGGACCCGGAAGGCAACACCGTCGCCGAGGCCGCCGACGATCAACCGCAACTGCTCACCGCGGAACTGGACCTCGCCGCCGTCGAGCGCGTCCGCACGCACGGCACGGAGAACCTCAACCGCCCCTGGTCGCAGTTCCGCGAGGGGGAGCCCGCCGTCGAACTTTCCGTTTACCAAGGCCGGATCAACCCGGCCACCTGGACACCGCCGTCCTACAAGCCCTAAGGAAACACCGTGACAACAACCCTGACCCGCACGCTGAAGCTGCCTTCGCTGGTCCTGTTCGGGCTGGCGTACCTGACCCCGATCATCGTCCTGGGGATCTTCGGCATCATCGCCGAAACCACCGGCGGCGCCGCGCCCGCCGCGTACCTCGTGGCGCTCGTGGCCATGCTGTTCACGGCGCACAGTTACGGCCGGATGGCCGTCGCCTACCCTGTGGCCGGCTCCGCCTACACCTACGTCCGCCGCTCCATCGATTCCCGGGTGGGGTTCCTGGTGGGCTGGGCCGTGCTGCTCGACTACCTCTTCCTGCCCATGGTTATCTGGCTCATCGGCGGCTCCTACCTGAGCGCCCAGTTCCCCGGCATCCCCATCGGCGTCTGGATCGTGGGCTTCATCGTGATCACCACGCTGCTGAACATCCTGGGCATCAAGGTGGCGGACAAGGCCAACTACATACTGATGGCGTTCCAGCTGCTGGTCCTGGTGTTCTTCGTGGCGCTGGGCATCGGCAGCGTGGTGTCCGCCAACGGCGCCGGGGGACTGGCCAGCGGGCAGCCGTTCTTCAACGACACCGCCAGCTTCGCCACCATCTCCGCCGGCGCGGCCATCGCCGCGTACTCGTTCCTGGGGTTCGACGCCGTCACCACGCTCACCGAGGAAACCATCAACCCGCGCCGGACCGTGCCGCGCGCCATCATGCTCGTGGCCCTGATCGGCGGCGGCATCTTCGTGGCGGTGTCCTACGTGACCCAGCTGGTCCACCCCGGCGGCGTGTTCGAGGACTCGGCCTCCGCGGCCAGCTCCATCGCCCTGCAGATCGGCGGGCAGCTGTTCGGCGCCGTGTTCCTGGCCGGCCTGGTGGTGGCGCAGTTCGCCTCCGGCCTCGCCGCGCAGGCCAGCGCCTCCCGCCTGCTGTACGCGATGGGCCGCGACTCCGTCCTGCCCAAGGCGGTCTTCGGCCGGCTGAGCGAGAGGTTCCACACCCCGGTGGCGAACCTGGTGGTCACGGGCATCGTGGGCCTGATCGCGATCTTCCTGGACGTGGCCACCTCGACGTCGTTCATCAACTTTGGTGCCTTCACCGCCTTCACGCTTGTGAACGCCGCGGTGGTGTTCCACTATGTGCGCCAGCGCCGGGCTGGGCAGCAGCTGAATCCGGTGTCCTACGTGGTGGTCCCGGTGGTCGGCGCGATCATCTGCGCCTACCTGCTCTCCCGGCTGGACAGCAATGCCATTACGCTGGGGGTGTCCTGGCTGGTGCTGGGCGTGCTGGTCCTGGCCCTGATCACCCGCGGGTTCAAGGCCTCGCCGCCGGAGATGACGGCCACGGAGAAGGCGACGGTCGAGGCCACGGTCTGAGCCTGCCAGTTTGTAGTGTGGCCGCCGAGCCGAGGGAAGGAACGGTTGTGAGGATAGCGCTGGGGCAGCTGGAGTCGGGTGCCGACGTCCGGGCCAACCTGGCCGTCATCGACCGGTTCGCCGCCGAGGCAGCGCGCGACGGCGCTGCGCTGGTCGCGTTCCCGGAGTACGCCACTTACGAGAAGAAGAAGGTGGACGCGACCTTCCCCGCGGTCGCCGAGCCGCTGGACGGACCGGTTTGCAAGGAGTTGGCGGGCATTGCCCGCCGTCACCGCATTGCGCTGGTGGCGGGCGTGGTGGAGACCTCGGACGAGCCAGGGGGCAGGGCGTACAACACACTGGTGGCGTTCGGGCCCGACGGCGGCCAACTGGCTTCCTACCGGAAGATCCACCTTTTCGACGCGCAGGGGTTCGGGGAGTCCGAGTTCATCAAGCCGGGCGAGTCCCTCGAACCGGTGGTGTTCGAGCACGGGGGAGTGCGGTTCGGGCTGATGACCTGCTACGACCTGCGGTTCCCGGAGCTGGCCAGGTCGCTGGCCGACGCCGGCGCGCAGGTCCTGCTGGTCTGCTCGTCCTGGGTGCCGGGCGAGCACAAGACGGAGCAGTGGCTGGCCTTGAACGCGGCGCGGGCGATCGAGAACAGCGTGTACGTGGCGGGGGTGTGCCAGGCTCCGCCGGTGTCGGTGGGGCGGAGTGTGCTCGTGAATCCGATGGGGGTTGTTGAAGCGGACCTTGGTCTTGCTGCCGGTGTCCGAGCGGTGGAGGTTTCGCTGGAGACGGTGGACCGGGTGCGGGAGTCGTTCCCGATGTTCCGGCAGCGGCGGCTGTAGCTGGCGCGCCGAGGCGAGTCGATCAAATCGTTCGGGTCCTGCCTCAACCGCTCGGGCGAGTTTACGAAATCTTTGTGGCAGGACCGGTACCGAGCCTTGGAGCGGGCGAGAGGGCGTTGTCTCCCTCGAATGACTTCTTTACCTTCCACGAGGCAACAAGGCTGGCAGCTGCAGTAGATTGTTCCGTTCCCCTTTCGACGGTTGCCACCGTCAAGCGGCTAGGCTTGGCGCGAGAACCAATCAGCAGGAAAGGCTTCAAGCGTGAAATTGCAGGGCCAGTTAGTCGACAAGCTGCCGCTAAAAGAAGCGGCAAAGAGGTCAATAAATCCGCCAGGCTCATTGATGCCTCTGCTCATTTCGCAACGTTGCCTGAGTAACGCCACTGAAGAACTTGCCGCGCAGACGGGTGCTCTGGTCAAGTCTCATTACTCGCCAGTAGTGGAAACGATCACAATGCCTAAGAGGGTGCATGGGCCAAGACCGATAACTATCCTCCCGCCTGAGGCGAGGGTGCTCTACGAAGCCTTGGTGCAGGAACTTGAACCACACCTCCCTGCTTCGTCACGAGACATTGACATTGATGAACACCGCAAGTTTGGTACAGACGATTCTGTGGATCCGACAGTGTACATCGTTGACTTCGATATAGCCGCATTTTACGAATATGTTGACCACAGGATACTAGCCGAAGAGTTACTGATGCAGACTATGAACGCTTCCGCAGTATCTGCGCTCAACGACCTTTTACATGAAATGTTCCCGCGCAAAATTGGCATTCCTCAAGCAATGCAACCCAGTCATCGCATTTCCGATGCATACATTCAAAAGTTAGAGCGACAGCTCGTGCGCAAGGGATTTTCTGTCCACAGGTACGTCGATGACTTTCGGCTTATTGCCGCAGATCAAAGCGCAGCACATGATGCCATAGAGTTTGCCGTCGATATGGCTAGAGAGATTGGCCTAGTGCTGGCGGATGGGAAGACTAAGCTGTCGCCAAAGCGGCGAGTTAGAGAAGACATAGATGAAATCAATCGTGCATTCGATGAGTTTCGAAGCCAAGCTGAGGACGAACTCTGGGCTGTAGAAACCGAGAGAATGGGTTATGACGACGAGCCATTCTTTGACGATGACGATGACGATGACGACTTGGCGGAGCCGGACGAGGACGAGATCGACTTCGTATCTCTGAGCAGAGTCATTGAAGACTGGAGCCGCGGGGAAGAGTCCATGCGCGGTGTCCATGCTCATTTCGGCCCCGGTACCCTGAAGCGTCTCCAGTCGGCAACAAGCCGGCTAGAAGACGACTGGCTTGTAAAGATCACCGAGCGTGAGCCCATCAGACTCTATGAGGTGATTTCCTACTTACGCCGACGGCCAGAAATGGATCAAAATTGGGCTGCCTTGAGGCGCTTGACCCAACTGCCGCGTCAAAGCTCATGGGCGAAGTTGTGGATGGTCGGGCTGGCGAGCCAATTAACTGCAGGCGCCTCTGAACATGAACAGCAAATCTTAGATTGGGTCAAACAGCTGTTGCAAGACAGGCACGAGACGGTTAGGGCCGAAGCGGCTTGGTACCTGTCAAGACGCAGGTCCATTTCAACGGAGGAGTTGTCGGAGATCTACATGCAAGCGTCTGATGTTACTAGAGTTGGTGTCGCCGCTTGTGTCGGATCCCTGGATGGAAATACTGCGAGCCAGGTCGGAAAGGCCATCCAAGGAGACTCAAAGCTGTGCAAGGCTGCCTATAACTGGGGCTCCAAATATGTTGATTAGTGCTTCTGCACATTTGCTCACAGAAGACACCGTTAGGGCACTGAACCGCGTTAGTTCCCGATGGGAGAATGACGTAAGTGGACAGATCGTAGCAGTGTCGTCCAGAGTTGAGGCGCTAGCAGATCGGTTTATCGATCTGCTGATACGAGAATCGGGTGTGGACTCCACTCAATTGGGAAAGAATTTGCTCCAGGAATATGGCGATTCGTTTCATCAGTCTTGGCTGGCAAGGAATAGAGTTCTTAAAAGCGGATTTGGAATCCAAGCGGGAAGTATGCCCGCATGGCAAGATATGGAATTGGTTATTGAAGTTCGAAATGCCATTGTCCACGGTGATGGCAGTCTGACTAGTAGGCAAGCAAAAGACCCTGCCTCGCTGATAATTATGCGGAAGAGAATGGCCAAGCTCTTGCGCTCGGATATCCAAGGCCGACTAGTGCGACTGAACGATGAAGCGGGTGTCCTCAGCGCGGAGATCGCCATAAGATATGCGACTTCTTTGGATGAATTAGTATCTGCGGTCCGCCCTGCCTTCGTTGAATGACGGTGCGCGGAAAGTGAAGACATGTAGTGGCAATGCTACTGCGCCATAAGCCCTAGCTGGTTCTGAAACTGATAAAAGTTGAGGCCTTCGGGCGAGAGCCAGTTCTTGCATATGGCTGGGCGTCACCCCGGAGGAAGTAGCGGTAGATCCGGGCAGCGTGGGCGTCCTTCAGCAGATCATCACCGGACTGTGCGACGCCGGGGATGTGGTGATCTTCGCGTGGCGCTCCTTCGAGGCATACCCCATCCTGGTTGAGCTGGCAGGCGCCCGGCCGGTCCGCATCCCGCTGGACCATCTTGAGGGCCACGACCTCGATGCCATGGCCGCCGCCGTCACCGAACGCACGAAGGTCATCCTGCTGTGCACCCCCAACAACCCCACCGGCGTACCGATCAGCCACGAACGCATCGAGGCGTTCCTGGGCAGCGTTCGCTCGGATATCCTCGTGGTGATCGACGAGGCCTACGCGGAATACGCCGAAGCGGGCAGCGGACCCGATTCCCTGGCGCTCTACCGCGAATACCCGAACGTCTGCATCCTGCGCACCTTCTCGAAGGCCTATGGACTTGCCGGCCTTCGCGTGGGGTACGCCGTAGCTGCGCCGGACATCGCTGAGGGACTGCGCCGGACCGCCCTTCCCTTCTCCGTGAGCGCGCTGGCCCAGAAAGCGGCCATCGCGTCGCTGGACGCGGGGGAGGAGATGGAAGTTCGCGTTGCCGCAGTGAAGCAGGAGCGTGCACGGATGGCCACTCACCTGGAAGCCCGGGGCTGGAAACTGCAGCCGAGCCAGGGCAATTTCCTGTGGATCCGTGCCGGCGACGAGCTCCGGACGAGGCTGGTGGATGCGTTCGATGGTGCCGGCATCCTGGTCCGGGCGTACCAAGGCGACGGCGTGCTAATCACCGTTGCCGACCCGGCATCCAACGACCGCGTGCTCCGGATCCTGGAAGCCCACGCGGCCTAAAACTCTTTGCTCCCAACCCCAACCCGTTCCACCTACTAACCAGAGGAATCCCCATGGAACAACAGACAAAGACGTCTGCGCGCCCACTCGGCGCCGCCCTCAAACCCCGCCAGCTGACCATGATGGGCCTCGGAAGCGCCATCGCGCGGGCCTCTTCATCGGCTCCGGCGCCGGCATCCAGGCCGCTGGCCCTGCAGTGCTGATCTCCTACCTCGTGGCCGGTACCCTCATCATCCTGGTGATGTGGGCCCTCGGCGAGATGGCCGCCGCCAACCCGGACAGCGGCGCGTTCTCCGTCTACACCGCCAAGGCCTACGGGCCGGTGGCCGGTGCCACCGTGGGCTGGTTGTGGTGGCTGCAGCTCGTGGTGGTCATCGCGGCCGAAGCGCTCGGGGCGGCAGGCCTGCTGGCCTCCATCTTCCCGGCCCTGCCCGTGTGGCTGATGGCCTTCGTGTTCATCGTGGTGCTCACCGCCGTGAACCTGACCAGCGTGAAGAACTTCGGCGAGTTCGAGTTCTGGTTCGCCCTGCTTAAGGTCGCGGCAATCGTCGCATTCCTGGCTGTGGGCGCCGCCCTGCTCTTCGGCTGGCTGCCGGGCGTCCAGTCGCCGGGCCTGTCCAACTTCACGGGCGACGGCTTCGCGCCCAGCGGTTTCGCCGGGATTGCCACGGCACTGTTTGTGGTGGCCTTCGCGTTCGGCGGCACCGAGATCGTGTCCGTGGCTGCAGCCGAGACCGCCGAGCCCGCCCGCAGCGTGAAGAAAGCGGTCCGCACGGTGCTGTGGCGGATCCTGGTGTTCTATATCGGTGCAATCTTCGTGATCGCCGCGGTGGTTCCCGTGGGTTCGGAGGGGCTGAAGAGCCCCTTCGCCGCCGTGCTGGAGGCCGCCGGCATGTCCGGGGCAGCCACCGCCATCACCCTGGTAGCCGTCGCAGCTCTGCTTTCCGCGCTCAACGCCAACCTCTACGGTGCCTCCCGGATGGCGTACTCCCTTGCGGAGCGGGGCGAAGCGCCGCGGCTGCTCGCTTCGGTGTCCAAGGCGCGCGTTCCGGTTGTCGCAGTCCTGGCCAGCGTCGCTTTCGGCGTTGTCACGGTGGTGCTGGAGCTGGCGTTCCCCGAGATGGTCCTTGGCGTTCTGCTGAACATCGTGGGTTCCACCTGCCTGCTGGTGTGGACGTCCGCGCTCCTGGCCCAGCTTGCGCTGCGCCTCCGTGCCGACCGCGAGGGTACGGACCTTCCCCTGCGGATGCCTGGCTTCCCGTGGCTCACGTGCTTCGGCCTGCTCATCCTCGCGGCGATCTTTACGGTGGGCTTCATCGGTGAGGATTCCCGTCCCCAGCTCCTGAGCACTTTCGGACTCGTGGCGCTCCTGGCGGTGGCGAACTGGCTGAACCACCGTTCCCGGCAGGTTACGCCCAGGTCGAAGCTTCGGACGATGCCAAGCAGCCGGTGCTCATCGACTGAAACAGATGCCGTGAACCCTTCATTGGGGTGCGGTTCTTGTGAACCCCAGGGGCGCGCTCGGTCTGAAGGGCGCGCCCCCGATGAACTCCAGGTGCCCAGCCCTTAGGCAACAGCCATTGCACCGGAGAGTCCGTCGTCGTCATCATCGTCAGTGCTGGATGATCCAGGCTCGCCATTGCGAGTGCCGGACTCGTGTGGTTGGCGGCCAGCCTGGTGAGTGTTGACGTCGAGGGTGGGAACACGATGTGGGATTACCCCACCTCGCAGGTACTCCACAGCCCTCAGAAGTGAGCTGATGTTGTCTCGAAATAGGCCGAGACCGCGATTGCAGTCGGGGCAAAGGATTCCTCGAATGCATCTTCCGCAAGAAAGGGTTCCAGGGCAACAAGTGTGGTCATGATCTATGGATAGACGAAAACCGTCCACCCGTGCAGTTGCTGGACAAATTGCACATTTCCCTCCCTGGGCATCTAGTATCGATTCAAACTCGTCTATGTCGATGCCGTATTTCGACTTCTTTTGAGCGGACGCGTGGCAACGCCTGCATCGGTGATTCAGTCCGTCACTGGAGTTGGAGTTCCTGCTGAAGTCGTCCTCGGGCTTCCACTCTCCGCACGAGGGACACAACTTGTTGCCAGACACATCGCGTACGAGGACTAGACGACCGCGATTCGAATTCCCCTTTAGTGGAACTAGCTCCTGCCCCAAGTACTGCTGGCGCCAGTGGTGGCGGCAGTATCCATTTCCATCTGGGGCATCAAGGTACCTGCATCCAGGAAATTTGCAGGGAGTAGACAGCCCTCTCTTCCTGCTTTTCTTGAGCGGCGTCAGGACATCCCCCCGACGTTGTTGGGCGTAATGGCCGCCACATAGTTTCAGTGACTTGTGTGTCATTAGCCTCCCGCATGAGGCCGCTCCGTCACCTGGACCTATGCAGGGGCCGTCTGGAGTGTTGGTACGGCGTATTGGCTTGAGATTCCCGGTTTTGTGGTACTGCCGGTCGTGCGGGGCGCAGTAGCCGGAGCCGTATTCGGCCTTCCGGTCACAAGTCGGGGAGCCGTCCTGCCCGGGCCCCTTGCAGACGGAGTCAGGGACCGGGGCAGGCTTTGGCGCTATAGCGCTTAACCACCCCCTGCGCTTTAGCTGGTCGTAGTGTGATTTGCAGACACCATCATCCTGTCCTGGCTCACGGTAGTAGACGCGACGGCCACAGGCCTCATCGTCAGGGCCGGGGCCCACGCAAGGGGCCTTGCTTTTCCGCGTCCGCAGGGGTAATAACTCGCCCTTTAGGCGTTGCTGACGGCCGTGGGAAGCACACAGCTTGACAGCCTGGCTCACCGTTGGGTTACCGCAGTTCACCTCCCCATTTCGACCCGGTCCAGTGCAGGTTGGCCATGCGGTCCGCGGATTCGTGCCTTTCCCGCTGGATTTAGCCAGAGCTGACGGCGGGGTAGCTGCAGCCGCCGAGGAGGAGGAAATTTGGGCATGCAGCTCGCCATTCTGGGCATGTTTATCATTTCCCACATTATCTGGTTCAGGATTCATCAGAGAATCCGTCCTTTCTTCGTAGCCGGAAAAATGTCCGTCGCGACTGGATGAGCATCAACGTAGCAGTATCTTCGGAAATTGAAAACCCGACCTTCGTTATGGCCTGCGATGCAGAAGCGGTTTGAAGGTACGGCCTTATGCGTAAGTACTTACAATCCTTTAGTGCCCTCTGAAAGTCGCGTGTATATATGTAACTCAACCCTGTCGTGGGAAGTGCGGGTTGGTTGTGTGTATATATGTAACTCAACCTTGTTGTGGGAAGTGCGGGTTGGTTGTGTGTATATATGTAACTCAACCTTGTTGTGGGAAGTGCGGGTTGGTTGTGTGTATATATGTAACTCAACCTTGTTGTGGGAAGTGCGGGTTGGTTGTGTGTATATATGTAACTCAACCTTGTTGTGCGAAGTGCGGGTTGGTTGTGTGTATATATGTAACTCAACCTTGATGTGGGAAGTGCCGGATGGTCGTGTGTATATGTGTAACTCAACCTTGCTTTGAGAACGGCAGAAAGTGTGAGTTGATATAAAACTGCCCTTTCTGGTGTATGTCTCACAGTCAAGAGCGCAAGTGCTTGCGGTGTCAGACGATCACCGGGTGCGCTCTTGGGCTTCATCGATCTCCACGTTGCTGAACCTACTGAGCGTCAGGGTGGCGAGCTTGGCTAACGCTTTCTTGATGAAGTTTCAGCTGCTAGTCCTCATGTCCTTTGTAGCGGACATCAGCAGCAGCTGTTCGACATCGAGTTCCTGGCTGGCCTAGATATTAGGCGGTGAAAGCACCCGGCGATAAAACGGCAGCACGCCTAGCCAATTCGAGCGCTACCGCGTTGCTGTTCGGCTGGGAGTGCAGATAGGCGAAGGTCAACCCGCTGATTTGTTGGGGCCCTGCCTGTTCGGGCTCGGCCCATTTTGGTGGGGCACGGTGTGCTGGTGTCAATTGGCTGAGGGAAGCCGTCCGCAAAAAGCAATTCCTCAGGGACTCCCTTGCAAAACCTGCAATCGCCCATATCTGAACATGAGAATCCGAAATCCAAAGCTTTAAGTTTGGTCGATCTTGGAAGGTGACGCCTCAACAATTTCCTGAAGATGTTCGGAATATCGCAGACTCTGGTACCCGTATCAAGCTCGCCGCGGTGAAAGACAAGCTTTGCTATCCATCGGATGCCTAATGGCAACGATCTTGGAATAGGTACGTATTATCCAACCAGCAGCTATTGTATCTGTTCATTTAATGCGATCCGAGCAGTATAAAGAATACAGTCCCATGGGAAGTTAGTGTCTCTTGATTGTATTTTTGCTGCGCGTCAAAGGAATCCGAAAAAAGAAGAGTATAAGCGGGATCCTGCACTGGCATAGTACAGCTGCCTCTCGCAGCAGGGGATGCTTGCTGCGCTCCAATAGAATGGAGATTCTAACGCTTTGCTTCCTGCAGGCTAATCAGGACGTCACATTCAATGGTCCCTGCCGTATGCATTCAACGTGGGAGGGCGCTGGGTCAATTGGCGGTGATCAGGAAAATTAGTGCGAGAAATGCCAAACGGCTCTTTTTACATTTGAACAGCTGCGCGGAGATCATGTTGTCTTGCACCAAAGAGGTTCGCCAGCTTTGCGTCACGGGCGATCGAGCTGCTTTTAGGGATGTCGCATAATCTTAGTTGGTGTGAGTATTAGTGCTGACCGTAGACGGTAAGATCCTCTGTGAGAACCCGCGCAATTCACTTAAACTGCAAGGATTGCCTTCCCCAGTTGTTGATTACCTGGCTAGTGACGCTCCGGCCTGGCACCCGTGTTGAACTACCGGCTGGGTAAGGTACCAACCAGTGTTGAATCTACGGTTGATGTCAAACTCCTCTGAACCGCATTGATGAACGTGACGCAGGGGGATGCTTCACCGATTCAGACCAACGGATCGCACATGGCATCGCCGGGAACCTGCGTGAGAAATTCTCGTCCTGCGTGCGGAGCGACTTAAAGAATGAGGAATGGAACGTCACCGACTCATGCTCGACAGTAAACGTGCGGCGCTACCTCCTCAGCGACACTGTGGTACGTCGCAGGCTGACTGGACGCGGCTCATGCCTGAGGCATACACGGAAGCGGTGGAAGTGCATCAGGCGATCCCACTGGACGTGTATATAAAGTGGTGCACGCGATTTGTGGCTCCCCGCCTTACGCGAAGGCCGTGACTGGATGATCACCAGGCCAGCTCCGGAAGGGGCGCTATGGCTGAGAAGGACAGCAACTCATAGACGTTCACACCGGCATAATTACTCGTCCGCTAGGGCGGAGTCCCATTCGTCTTGACATCCCTGCTTGTCTATGTGCTTTACACTCTACTCATTGATGCCGTAACTCCCGGCGCCTGCTGCTATTTAGGCAACTGGCCAGCGACCTTTCCGCCACCAACCACACAACATGGGACGATGGGACCTGTGAGCAGCTTGGGCTGTCAGGTTCTTTGTTTGCCGAGGACGGGAAGTGCAGGCGCCACAGTAATTGGATCACCTGGGACGGCAAGACGCCACCTACCACCGTCGATCTCCGCGCCAGCTCCGACCTCACCGGCTTCCATAGCGGCTAAGCGGTGACTCACGAAGCTTCCCATTCTTGGGGACGGCAGCCCGAGCGCCGCCGCAATTTCGGGTTGAGGATGATAAGGCCCGAGAATGACGATCCCCTCGTTCCTCAGCTGTTCTCGAGCCTCACGGACCCGCTTCGAGGAGTCGATCTGCTGGGCCACCGTCTCGACGGCGGAATGTTGCACTAGCTCACCTTGTAAGTGTCGGAACAACATGTTGACGGCTTTCTGGCCGGAGGATTGACTTACGGCCGCCATGGCCGTTTCGGGATGTTTAGCAAGTACGTTGGCCGGAAGGGCACAACCGTCGAATACCCATAGAATCTGGTCGAGCCCAACCTGCGACAAACGGGGGCGTCCGCGGTCCATCGATGCCACCCCTCGAGAGTCAGGGCCGGGGCGAAGGATCCCGAGGCTGAACCGTGAGGTCTCCTCGTTGGCCCATATCACTAAGTATGGCACTTCTCGTTGTTCGGGAACGGGACGGTCGAGTGTCCAGCCGTCGAGCCTCTCACTCCATGTACAGGCGACGTCGGATCCGGCGATCTCGAGCGAGGTAGTGATGCCGTCGTCGAGATTGAGTACCCGTTGAAGCCAGATCTCGATGAGTGGTCCAATATGGGCTGATTCTGCTTTCGTTAGCTGAGTCAAATCCCAGCGCCCTGTCCGCCGACCGTCGTAGGCCTGGTCGAGAGCATTTCGTATGGCACGCCCGCACCGGCCCCCATCTGGGTCGGCTGCTTGAATCGAGCCCTTTATCTGGTGGATTTCCGGGTCCTGGGCTGGATTAGGTGGAACAGCTGTAGTCCGGCGGGGACGCGACTTCAGCGCCTGTTCAGGGCGTCTGCCCGGGTCCGGAGAAGAGGGACGGGCCCGCCGTGGCCTCCGGGATCCAGCAGTGTCTTTCGCACTCTCTTGTTCTTCTGGGGCCCATTGCGGATCGCTGAACAGAGCGAACGGATCATTAAAGACGTTAGCAGTCATCGTCAATTACCTTACATGGATCGGAGATGCTCAGTCCCGAATGGGATAGAGTCCTCCAGGCGCTTGGGGCCCGATGACGGTGCCCTTTCCCGGGCCCTTGGATTAGCGTCGTTGGAGACACTGGCCTCCAATACGAAGCCCTCCGCAGTTCACCCCGGGATGCTCGCCCGAGCATCCATCAGAACGGTGCGGAAGAAACCCGGCACGGACTCATCGCCCACAAGGAGCTTACGATCCAAATATATGTTGTTGCGCTCGCAGGAGGTCTCGGAGGTGAGGCTGCATGCGTGGCAGGCGGCTAGGTTGAGGCTGTTCATACCTTGTCCCCGGCTCTCGGCGCACACCGGGTTATTGGAGCACCGGTCTGCGTCTTCGACCGCGCCCAGGAGCAGCCGGGAGAAGTACCGTGCCTCGCCCAGACGGACAAGACCGCCGAGTGTGCCCTGGGCATCCCCGCTGCTGGTGTAGATCAAGAGACCGCCTTGGGGGTCCGGGCCGTCGTTCGAGGCGTATATACGTTCGGACAGGGACGACGCGGAGTACCCGCTCTGGAACTCCAATCGGCGCATCAACAGGTGCGCCAAGGTGTGCAGGAGCACGTACCGGGGGTGGAGATCGGAGATTACAACTCTCCGGTTCGCAAGCTTCGCCCCTCGATCGATCCAGTGCCGAATCCGCTGCTGAACAGAGGGCTCGGCCTCCCAGGCGCGCAGGGCCTCTTCGTCGAAGCGTAGGAAGATTCCCTCTCCGAACTGTTCAATGGCCGGGTACCACTTGAGGCCGTCGATACTTCCGAGGTCCACACGGGTGAAGTCCTCCTGCTCGTAGCGGCGGAAACCTCGCAGGGCTCGTACCTCCCGCAGTCGACGGACCAGCCCGACGTCCGAGACCAATCCGGCCAGGGCCGGCAGTACGCCTGGTTCTCGGGGGTAGTCGGAAGGTTGCACGTCGAAGTCGGGATTCGTCACATCCGCGTCCCCGGCGAGGGCCCTGTCGAACGCCGCCCATTCTCCTGAGTGGAGGGTGCTCTGTAGGTGTGAGGTGTCTGACGCGGGGTCGGTCGTCAGTAGTCGGCGGACCATGTGCTCCGGGGCTCCGGTCTGGGTTGCGATGAGCGGAACCGCAAGATCGATCAGCGGGCCCTGCTGCTGCCCGAAAACGCCTTTGAACATGTCGTTCTGGAGAACGCTGTTACGCACGGCTTGTGTAGCCGATTCCACCTCCGGGATGTCGATCGCCGACGCTGTTTCTGCCTGGTAGACGCTTGTGGACCCTCGTTGAACGACCCGTAGTTCACTGGTGCACTCCTTGGTGGTGTCGTGCGGCTCCCACGGCTGCAGGCCCCAGCACTTGTACCCTTCCTCGGCTAAAGACGTTTCCCGACCCAGCGACCCGAGGTTCCTCTCCGAGTCACAGGAGCGACATATGACTCGCAGCGAGCGCAGTCCTTCGCCGGCTCCCGGGGTGGTCCGCAGTTCCAGGTGCTCGAAGTCCCTGCAGTTGTGTTGCTCGTCGTTGGAGAACTGGAAATGGGACCACCGCCGCCAATCGACGTCCTGAATGTGGCCTCCGGCTTTGCAGACGGCGATGAAACGCATCGGGACCATTGGTCCTGAGCAGCGGGAGCAGTTGTTTGTACTGGCGCCGTTCTTGTGATGGACCCGGTCGGACATCAGGGTACAGTCCTGGCAGAAACGCCATTTCGGGAAGCGCCGGTAGGGCAGGGCGAAGCTCGGGTTGCGGCTGAACTCTCCGGCGGTCGGGGGGCGACGCAGCTGCAGGACCCCCAATGCCCGTTCCAGCGGCGGGCAGGACAAGGGCTCGCAAGTCTTCTCGTTCCATGTGGCTGTATCCATGCCGATGAACGATTCGCTCTTGATGTCGACGATGGCGCCGACCCCGAACGGGTAGATGGTCTCCTGCAATCTGAGCTGACGCATCTGCGGTGTGTTGTCCTGCCCTGCCGTGTCTTTAGGACTCATGCCTTTTCCCCGATGATCTTCATGTTGATGTTCAAATCGACGCTACGCATCGAGTTCATGACCGCCCATCCTTCTCGGTCCTCGTCGAAGGCGCGCATCAGAGCTGGCTCGTCGTGTTGTGCCCGTAAGGGCTGGTATCGCAGCATTGATACTCCGGTATCGGGATCCGGTGAGGTGCGGATGCGCCATTGGTCGATTAACCGGTCGAGATGCTCTTCTGTGGCCTGGTACTCGTCGGGGTCCGAACGTTCAACGACCTCCAGAATCGTCTCCCGGACGTTACGCACCACGTTGGAATCGGCTCGGAAGAGCACTGCCTGGGAGTCCTCACGCCAAGGGCTCAGGTGCCTGACCATGGTCACCAAGACCGCTGCCAAGGATCGGTGCCTGGACGCGGCGGACCATGGGGTCACACTGGTCGGTTCCACGCTCCGGTAGAGCGCTTGGTGGTAGCCGAGAAACGATTCGTAGTGGGAGCGATCGCGGGGGCGGGTCGCACGGTACAGCGTGACGATGACACCCGGGACTTCGCCGCGTCCGACGCGACTGGTGGCCTGGATGTACTCCGAGGTGGTCTTGGGTTGACCGTTCATGAGCATAAGGGCCAGCCGTGGGACGTCGATACCGACCGAGAGCATGTTCGTGCAGGCGACAACGTCCACAGCGTCACCGTCGTCGAGACTGCGTCCGAGTCGTTGCAGGGCCTTGGGAAGGTCCTCGGCATCTACGCGGCTAGTCAGCTCCACCATCCCGTCACCACGGATTTGACGTGTACGGCCTTCGGGTCCCCGTCGGGTGGCGAGCAGACTGTTAACGTCGTCGCGGATGAGGGTGACGGTCCGCCCGAGTTCGCGCAGGCTGTTGTGGTAGGCCACGGCCGTCCAGTAGGCGTCGGCGCCCCTCACATCTTGGGGTCTTTGTGCGGCCCGGGCGGGTGCTTCGAGCATGGCGGCCATCGCACGCACCACGGAGGTAGATTGAGTAAAGGCCTGAGGCATGAGCCCGATGTAAATCCTGCCCGGGGCGTTGGGGTCCTCTGTGGGGCGGGCGAAGTAGCTGTCTTCCTCGTTGAGCCCTGAGGGCGGGAACAGCTGGACCTTCCGCGCCATGAGGCCCTTGACCTGGTCATCGGCGGAACGGATTGTCGCGGTGGAGGCGACGATTTTCGGGCGCCCGCCGACTTCCCCGATGATGCCCAGGACGGCAGCGTCATAAATCGCGACCGTGGTGCCCAGGGGGCCGGAGAGCAGATGCATCTCGTCCTGGAGGATAAGCGACGGCGGTTCGTTCGCCTTGGCGCCAGCGCCGAGGAGGACCCCCGCCTCTTGCTTGAAGGGCAGTCGCGCGAACTTGTCGACGGTCGCCAACAAGATGGTGGGCGGGTACTTGTAGATCCTCTCGTCGACGACCTCGACGGGAAGCCGGTCATGGAAGCGGCAGGTTCGGTCCGGGCAGCGGAGCCAGATGTCTCCGGCCGAGTGGGCAGCCCCGTAGGCCTCGGCGTTCTCGGATCTGGTCGCAGGCATCATGCGGTGCCCACACCAGGGGCATTCGGTCAGCTGGAAGGGGTTGTCGGGGATTTCCCGTCGCCTGGTGGCCTCCAAGCGGTTGATCGCCTCTTTCTGCGTGCCGGGGGTGGTGGCGTTACCGACCCAGAGGCCGATGGTGAACGGTGCCATGCCACGGGCAAGTGGATCGGTTACCCGGAGGCGTTCCATGGCGCACACGAGGGTCGCGGCGCGTTGGAATTGTTGAGTTGTGAGCAGGCGCAGGGTGTAGCGGGTGATGACGGCTGTACCGCCCCCTCTGATCCCGTGCTCGATGCGGCGCCGGAAGATCTCGAAGGCCGCCAACCCGAGGTAGGCCTCGGTCTTGCCTCCACCGGTGGGGAACCAGATCAGGTCCACGAGGTCCCGGTCCCGGTGGTCCGCAACCGCCGTGCTGGTGAGGGCGACGAGGATGAAGCCCAACTGGAACGGACGCCACGTCGGTTCGCGCCGCGGTGTGTCCTCCTCAGCCCCGGTGGCTTTCGACCGATTCGATTGAAGCATCTGCTCGTTCATAGCGGCCATGGCCAGACGGAAGGCATCCCTGGCGCTTGAGGATTCCTCGAGCAGGGTGATGCCTTCGTGCATGCGCTCAACGGCGTCGCTCTGTCGGTCGGTGATCCGACCGGCCGCCGGACGGTGGTGGTCGGGGAGCCCTTGTGCCTGGTCCTGTTGTTCCTGGGTCCAGTGTCGGTAGTCGTCGACGAAGGTCCGAAGTTCGCTTAGGACGTTCGCGGTGTCGTCCTGGATCCAGGTAAGGCGGCCCAGCCGTAAGATGTCGGCGGTACTCTTTTTGGCCTCGACGGTCGGGACGGTGTAGCGCGGTAATGGGTCCAAGGACACGGAGGCGCACCCGCCAGTGTCGTCGTGGTCCCAGCGCACCGAGGTGCCGTGGCCGACTGCAAAGACCTGTCGGTGTCGGTAACGTACCGCCAGTTCTTCTTGTTCTGGATCGAGTCGGAGGTCTTCGACCGACCGGTAGGGCAGAATACGGCCCCCGACGGAGCGCACGGTCATACCGACCTGGTAAAGGGCGTCCTCTGTGTGGAGCTGTCCTACTCCTTCGTCGTTCTTCGGGGCTACGCGGGTGTTGCTGATGGCCACAGTGACCAGTGAACTGTTCTGGCCGAAGGGTCGGCATCGTACGTCCACGGCAACGCGCCCGTCCCCTGGGACCCCCGAGACGATTCCTTGCTTCCAGTGGATGCCCGTGAGGTGGTGGCCGTGGCGCCGCCAGGCGGTGTGGGTGTCGGTCTTCTCCTCCGTGTAGGTTGCATATCGCAGGTCGATGTCGACGGAGTCTCCATCGTGGATGAACGACAGGGCGCTGGAGGAGGGCTGGTAGGCGTTCGCCATGTCGATGGAAAGTTCCTCGGTGCCGTCCGTGCCGTCCTCGGCCGTGGTCGCCTCCACAGCAAGTTGTACCCTCTCCTCCTCGTCCTCGGGTCCGGCGCCGATGCCGGCTGGGTAGAGGACTCCGACGAGGTAGGTGGCATTTGGTTTGTTCCTGAGCAATTCCTCCGATCCGCCGAGCGGGCCGAGGTAGTGCTGTTCGAGGTGCTCGACGACGCATTTTTGGCGTGCGAGGGCTTCATGCATTGTGGGCACCGCCCTTTCCTATTTGTTGCTGGAGGTACTGGAGCGCGTTCCGCCCCATGATCTGGTAGGCGCCGGGGGAGCTGATGACGTAAAGGGAGTACCTGGGGCGGGTCATCGCGACGTAGGAACCGGCCCTACCCCTGGTTGTGTCTAGGTCCTCGACGTCCACGACGATGACGTGTTCGCGTTCGAGGCCTTTGATGTCGGCTGCAGTGACCACCTCGTAGGACTGGTTACCAGCGGTGTAGGTGGTCGGCATACGGCCCTCAACGGTAAGGATCGACGTTGAGGGGTCGGTGGCGGCGCTGATGATGCTGATCTTCCTCCGGGCGACACCTTTGTCCCGGAGGGTGGTCAGGCGCCCGTCCAGGAGAAGGTGGGCCTCGTCAGGGGTGCGGGCCTGCACGATCGACGCATCCGGTCCTTCTCCGATGCGTGGGCTTCCCAGGTCCACGCCGAGATGGGACTGTACCGAGGTGACGACGGTGCGGGCGTTCCTGACGTTCCTGGTCAGGTCGACGATGATCGCACCGGCCTGGATCTCCTGGTACACGCTTTCGTCAAAGACCCCGCTGAGGTGGGTCTGGTTGTTGGGGTCCAGGAAAATCCACCACCGGCCCTCCTGCAACCCGCCGCGCAGGGATTCGGAGAGCCGGCTCATGTCCTCCAGATTCAGTAGGTCCTGGGCTTCGTCGACGACGACGACGTCGAAGATAGGGGTCTCGGGGATTGCATCGAAGGCGACCACCTGGACAGGACTGTCGTCCAGCAGCTCCGAGGCGAACTTGATGATGCCGGGTGAGCCGCAGATGAAGGCCACCGAGCTGCCGTCTGCCACTGCCCGTCGTGCCGCTTCGATCGCGACGACGGTTTTGCCCGTCCCGGCCCCGCCCAGGACCAGGACCCGTCGGTTGCGCTCGAAGGCCCGCATGGCGTCGACCTGTTCGTCGGTCATGGTGACGATGTTCTGGTCGATGAGCATCTCGGTGTCCGGGACGGTGCGCATGGCGTCGACCTCTCGGCGCAGGTGGGTGATGACCCTTGAGAGATTCCCCATTGGTCGCAGAGCCTGCCGTCTGGGGTGCTCCGGGTCATCCGGTGGTGTGCGGGCCAAGCGGGCCAGCGCGTCTAGGCTGCGTTCCAGTCCCGCCGGGGTCATCCTGTCCAATCCGATGTGTTGTTGCGGGACCCATTCCGTGTCCGGGGGCAGGTTCTGGTCGGGAGTCACCACGGCGTAGGCGAACGGCCACCCGCCCTCGTCCGTGTGCTTGGTGAGGATGTCCAGGAGGGCGAACGCGGCGTCCTTGGCCTGCACCCAGGGGCTGCGTCGTAGGGGATGGGGGGTGCCTTGGCGGTCCATGGAGTACCAGACGCCATCCTCGGTCCGCCCAATTCGCCCTCCTTTGACCTCCAGGACGAGGATCGCCCCCTTCCACAGGACCACGAAGTCCGCCTCGCCCATCACCTGTTTGCGGTGCGTTGGGAGGTGGACCGAGTGGTAGGCCACGCCGTCATCGGAGCGGATAGCCGTAAGGTGTTCGGCGACCTTGCGTTCGGCGCGGCTTTGGGCGTCGATGTACTCGGTCGGTGGGATCAACCTCATGAGACCTCAACTCCCCAGTACTGAGTGAATCCTCGGTATGCCAAGTCCACGTCGACGTTCTCGATGGTGTCCTCGAGGTTCACCACCAGGCATCGTTCGGATCCACGGTTTTTGGGCCCGCGCAGTCCACGACCGACCATCTGCACGTACTGGCTCTCGCTCAACGTCGGTCGGGCGACGTAGAGGGCTCGGATCTGCGGTGCGTCAAAGCCTTGCGTCAACAGGTCACAGTTGACCAGGACCTGGAGGGACCCGCGCTTGAAATCGGAGATTACCTTCGAGCGTTCACCACGTGAGCTCCGGCCGCTCACCGACGCGGCCTGGACGCCCTCTCTCTTCAAGATCGTTGCCAGGACTTGGGCCGAGAGCACCGAGGGCATGAACACCAGGACCTGCCAGTCCTCGGGTAATGCCAGGATGTGCTTGACGATGCCCTTGGTCCGCTCCCGGTCCGCACCCACCTTGTCCAACGTGTCCTGGGAAAGGTTGTTGCGATTCCTCTCCGAATCATCAAGGGTCAGCCGGGCACCCGGAAGGACCTGATGATCGATTCGTGCCAAAACCTCGCGATCCTGGAGTTCCTTGATCGGATCGGGGCCCAACGTCTGCACGAGGTTGTTGCCGAACCGTCTGGCCAGCAAAGCAGTCGCCTCGGCGTTCCTTCCTCGGTAAGGAGTGGCCGACAGGCCGATCAGAGGGCGCTCGCGGTTCCCGAGATCCACCCCCAGACGTTGGAAGAGCCTCCTGTACGTTTTGTTGTCCGCCGCCCGATGTGCCTCGTCGACGATCACGGCGACAGGAGCATAGATCCAGTCGTAAGAATCATCGTCGATGTGCTCGTAAAGCATCGCGTCGGTCGCCACGACCACGCTCAACTCCAACTCGGGTGCCTGAGGCCGGTGCGTCCCGAAGAACCGGTTAATGCTCAACGACCTCTCGTCGGAGAGTTCCCGCCACACCTCGCTCCACGTCGTGATCGCCTGCTCACACAGCTCCTCGGACTGAGCGATCCACAACACAGGACCGACAGCCGCAAAATCGTTGTTCAAGAACGCCATGACCAACGACTCCACAGCCACCCGGGTCTTCCCCGCACCTGTCGGCAACTCTAACAAAGCCTTATCGGCGTGGCCGGGATTCGATCGCAGACAGAACCGAAGCTGCTGCAAAGCTTCTTTCTGATAATCGTGCAACGCACCTAGGCCCGGCTTACCCATTACGGTCTCCGTCGCTGGTCGGGATGGTTTGGACGTCCCCGCGAAATCCGGGGTGAACCCCAAGTCCGTGACGAACCGACGCGCTGGCCCCAACCCACCCCACTTCTCAGGAGGCGTCAACCCCAAGGCCCTCAACTCATCGGCGATATAGCTCAAACTGTCGGTACCGTACGAATCGAGGAACAGCCGCGCCATGTCCTGTGCTCGCACGTCGGTCCCCATCGCAACGAGGGTCCCCGTCAGACCATCCGGGAGCTTCGCATCCAGCTGCTGCGGCGACGCCAACACCCTCAACCGGTCCTCGTTCGACACCGCGGCACGACACCGTTCTCGCACCTCATTCGCATCAGCAGCAGCGAGCGCTTGCACCACACCGTCGATATCCGCGGCACTGAGCCCCAAACCGACTTCCTGATTGATCCAGGTCAACAGGTCATGTACACCCCTCCGGTCGGAAGGATCACCTGTCACGTAAATCGTCCCGTCATGAAACACCCGCCCCAGGAGCTGCTCCTGCGCACCGGTCGGCGTCATTTGACGCGCCACGATCCCAGCGCACTCCGTGATCGTGAGCCGCCGATCCTTCCGGTCCAACAAACCCTGCAACGTCGGCACACAGTCCGTGAGCAACACCGCCTCGGCCGGCTGCTGCGCGATTACCTCGAGCCGGATGGCACTTGCGGCATCCTGAAAGTCCGCGTGCTCGAAGAGGACGTCGCGGAGGGCCTCGTCTTCAACGAAGAGGTAGGGGTTCTTCGATCGCCGCAGGACGTTGACCTGCTCTTGATCGGATGCAATGAAGATCTGCCGTGCCGGGACCAAATCGATCACTTGGCCCCGTACGGCCGGGACTTCACCTGTCCACTGCTGTTCTCCGCGGATCCTCGGTAGGACCGCGGACAGGAAGGTCAAAAGAGAAGTGGTCAGTGCACCAGTCGCCTGCATGCCCCGGCCTGCTCTCATACCGTCCACGAGGATGTCGATGTCGACGTCCTCAATGGATTCGGGCAACGGCAGGATCCCGAAGTGTGAGTTCTTGGGTAGAGGAACCCAGGGGAACAACGTTTGCAGGACAGGTGACACCACGCGTGCTGCGGGTACGACGGCCCCGAGCAAGGTTTCCGCCACTCCCCACCCCCGCACAGCCCACAGGTGCGGGGCTGTCACTGAGAAGGTCTCTGACCCATCAGGGCTGTGCAGGGTCCACTCTCGGGTCGCATTCACCCGGAGCAGGGCTTCGGTGAGCTTCACGAGGTCATCGGTCAGGCCGGAGCCAAGGTCGGACAGGTTATGAAGCAGACCTATGGGCCCTGCGCCTCGTTCCTCCGCGAAATACCACTCCTGCGGCGCTGAATCCCTGTCCTCGACATGCGCCTTCCGAACCTCGTCCACCGCCCAGGCACGATACTGCTCGAACTCGGGTTCCTCGATCACCGGGTACCGGGGCGAGAAACCCGTCACAATCCCCAGGACCTTGATGACGTCCTCGGTGGCGAAATTAGTCGACAGTACACGATCCGGCCAGGGAAGGTTTACGGCAGGGCTTTGAAGCGCGAAGACTTCCTCACTATCACGCCAGGTCGAAGCCTTCGTCCTGACCTTGACGATGTTGCCCTCACGCCGCCACTGCTCCAACTGCAGCACCAACCGGCGCGGCTCCAGATTCAGCGATAGGTCCCACAAGTCCTCCCACTGACTATCCGTCGACTCAAGCCCCATAGTTGAGAGCGTCGACGCGAAAACGAGCTCCGCATCCAACGTCTTGAACCCGAACTGCCCTAGGACCCTACGACAGACCGCACTCGCGACGATGTCATCCACCACCAGTTCATACCCCGACACCTCGGCGCCGCCTTCAGGAGGTAGATGAACCTGTCCATGCTCCTTGAGAGCAACCCGCCGACCTCTGTCCGTGGGCACGATCCGAGCGGAGGCCACGATTCCACGAATGGTGTCCGAGCCAATACCCGAAACGATCTCCAGCGCCGTCCCCGAATACCTCACATCGTCGACGTCGCCGAGCATGCTCAACCACTTTGACGCGTCGAGCTCATTGCTGGACGCGGGAAGATCTCTTTGCAGAAGGGCCCGGGCATCAGCGAACGCTCTACGATGAATGTCCCGCAGGCGTACACGGATAGCCCCGCTTCTCTCATCTTGATAACACGACACGTGCGGCACATTCTCAGGAGTATGAGGAGCAGCAGCCCACTCGGCCATTGCCCTCGCTGGGAGAACGACAGCATAGTCCAAGGCGATGATTTCGGATCCGTGGCGTAGCCGGCCCATGGAGTCGGGGATAAGAGCCGCTCCCGAAGCCTTGCGGTGGATGTGTGAGATCAGGGCTTTATCCGCTGGGGAGTAGGATTCCTGAGGTCGACTGGGGAGGTAGCGAAGATGCCCCGCGGGTTGTTCCTGTGTCCGGAGGTTCGGCAGGGAATCGACGAACAGTTGAGCCAGCGTCTCGAAAATCTCGGCGTTGTACTTCTTCTCGGTCAGAATGTGACTGCGATCCTCACTGAGCGCCCAAGGGGCGTTGAAGATCCCTACGGCGGAGGTCCGTTCGGAGAGTGGGAAGTTGGCCCAGAACTCGCCTTCTTTGCCCTGCGCGTCCAGGGGCATAGCGCAGGTGACGAGAATCGATTTCCGTGCGATTGCATCGTCGACTTCTCGTCGTGCCGCCAATGACGGTTGGTGCTCTCTCTTGAAAATAGCCCATTTCTGGGTACCGAGTCGGGGCCCCGTCAGTTCATAAACCGATTGCCCTGATGATCGGCACAAGTGCTGGACATCCTGGTCGGCACCATCACGTCTTATGCTGATAGACAATTCCTCGACGTGGGGTGTGAAAATCAGAAACTGAGTCTGGAAACCGAGGAGTTGTTCCTCCAGCTCCACGTGCTGCTGTATCGGAAGACGCACAACCGTGCTCGCCCATTCCGTCAGCTCCTGCAAAATGACGTCGTCGTCGATCGCCTCCACCGCATTCAGGGCAGTGGGCAGGCGAAGTATCGGCAGGTTCTTCTCGGGCGCGCCAACCCCAGCCAAGATCGCCCGAGCCTCCGGTGCCCCGAATTGAAAGCTGACCGAACGACTGAAGACCTGCGGGTTGTCCGTCACGGCGAGGACCGACTTGAAGCCAAGGCCGTAGCGACCGATTTCTTCGCCCCTCTTGTCGCTGAGGTACGCGTGCGTGATCGCATCGATGCCAGCCTGCTGGAACTCCTGACCGTCATTTGCGCAGTAGAGGTAGCCGTCGGTTAGGACAAGCTCGATTTTTCCCGTTCTTCCCGACCTAAGAATCGCGTCGGCCGCGTTTTGGACCAGCTCAGTGACTTGGCGACGTGAATAGCCACTTGTGCGGAAAGAGTTTTCTTGCCCCACATGCTCCTCGAGCATCTTGGGATCTTCGCTGTAGATCCGGGGTACCACCGAGCGCCATGTCTCCAGGAATTCAAGGAGCACTTGATCTGGTTCGTTCCAAAAAAAATCGTGCGACACTGCTGATTTCCCTCCCCAATAGACTCCTCGATCCTACGAGGCAGACAACGCTTCACGCGGACAATCCCCCAAACACTTGCGGTGTGGCGTGTTTCTGCATACCGCTTCGAGGAGCTACGAACGCGGGGTTGGTTGGGCTGCGCCAGATTCCTGTGCTTGCAGTAGAACAATAGAAGCAGCCAGCAATGAAGACATTCTTGCGTGCTGACGAGGTCACGACAGCGGGGGAGTCTCAACCTTGAGAATATGGACCGGCTAAAGGAAGTGGAAACGCGCCTCTTCGGAGCGCCACCCGAGCACACCGCTACTCTAACCTTCTTGGTTCACACCATCACTGCATCGTAGGCATCCGCAATGAGATGCGATCTAGCTATGGCCTCATCGTCAATGTCCGTCCATTTTGTTCTCGTCATCGAGTCGAGGAAATCTGCAGGGAGTTCTCGACCTAGCGCTGCCGCAAGGACGTGAGCGGCCAACCGGGGTGGAATGGCATTACCAATCTGTTGGGAGATGTCTTTACCGGACCACGGGTAGTCAGCTGGGAAAGTTTGAAGCCGGCCAGCCTCTGACAACTTAAGGCGATCAAGTTCACCTTCATCGGAAAACAGGCGATTTCGGGAGACTTTCCCAGTAACGGTAAACGCGGGTTCTTTAGAAGTTCTCCGGCCGCGGGCCTTGGGATCGCCCCCAGTCCCATAGTTGGAGACCAGTTCGAAGGGCTGTGGTCGGCCCAGCGTTTCGCCCATGCTGCGGCACGGCAGCAACGGCGATTGGTTCGTGGATTCCTTTACCGCTTTTCTTCTAAATTTTTGGTGCGTTGGGACAGGAAGAGCGGGCGTCCGGTACCGGTTCGCGATCAGGATCGCGCGGCGGCGGGTCTGCGGAACCCCGTACTCTTCGGCATGGAGGATGCCGGTAACCGTCTGATATCCCAGGGGTTCCAAGACCGTGGCCATAGCCTCCCAGACTGGCAGGACGGCCGGCACCTGCTCCAAGACGATCACCTCGTAGGCGTTACCCGCTTGGTGGGCCTGCAGTGCCCATCGCAGCGGCTGCAGGACCAGCCCGGTTCTTTCATCGTCCAGCGCACCTAATTCGGTCGTGACGTCGTCCCCGTCGGCCATACGGGTAAGGAAAGACAGGACCTGATCCAACGCTTTACGGCCAGCGCCGGCTCCGGCCACTGTGTACGTCTGACACGGAGGGCCCCCGGCGAGGATAGTCGCATTGGGGAACTCGGACGGCCCATGCTCCCTGACATCACCTTGCACCGTTCCCAGTCCGGCCGTCCGCCTGGTTGCGCAGGCATTCTCGTCCCACTCGATACCAGCCACGGACAAACCCAACCAGCGCGCAGCGACGTCTAGTCCACCCGGACCGGCGAAGAGATCCACCATATGAGCGTCAGAGGGAGTCGGATCCGATTGCACGAAGGTCATGGGACACGATCTTATCGCTCGACAGGTCATTGACAGGCCACATCCCGTCGTTCAATAGATATGAGCACTTCTGCGAGATCGACGGTGCAGTTACTCACGATAAGCGGGTATACGGCGTTGAACCTAGGCGCCTGTTGAAGACCGACAATCGTAGCGCATTAGTGACCCGGATAAAGGGCATGTGGAGCGACACCTCAGGACGAACTCAGGGACAAGGTCACAAGCACGGAGAAGAAGCGGGCCATCGGCTTCTGCGTCTTCGTGCAGCACGCCAGCTACATGGCCGAGGTCCCTAAACGCGCCAGCATCGCCTCTGTAGCCGTCGACGGCTACACGAATAATGCCGACCGTGAGGAGGCCATCAGGCGCCTGGGACAGCGGGAGATCAACTGAATCTTGGCCGTCGACCTCTTCAACGAAGGACTGGACCTGCCGTATGTGGACACTATCCTGCTGCCCCGGCCCACGCAGAGCGCAACGATCTTCCTCCAGCAGGTGGGACGCGGGCACCCCGTACCGAGGCCAGGCGGTACTGAGGCTCTGGACTTCATTGGTCAGCGGCGTCGTGAGTTCCGCTTTGATCTGCGTGCTTGAGAACCCAATTCGAGTGCTCGGCCGAGCCAGCTAAGCATCCAGCTCACGAACCTGGGGTTGGCACCTGTTGACGAACCAATGGCGTCTCGAACGACGCGTTACTTGCGAGATCCGATGCTTAGCGTGCGAAGTACCAACTCCCGGTACACCAATGTGTGATGACATCGGTCGCCGACGACTGAATCCCCAGACTCTCGGCCGTGCCCCATGCTTGACCCAGACAATAATCAGGTAGGTCAGAGGGGGTGTAGCCTCTCTGAATCCAAGCGTAATGGGCTCGATCTGGCCGTCGGATGGCCTCTCTCCGGACCCCGCGGCTGCCCGTAGACCAGCCCACGACACATCGCTCCGGCGGTGATATGACGCAGCGCCCAAGGCGCGACCACCGACTCCAAGGTGCGCACCCGCTGCCAGCTCTGCTTGAATGTGGACATGCCCCACATGCGCGCACCTAAGAACGAAGCCACTGGCACCTCGGGCCAATCATTCGTAAAAGGTGAATTCGAAGAGTTGGGGTGGGGTGCCGTCCCCAACCCAGAGCACGACCTCGGTACAGACCTGTGGCTGATGGCTAGAGACGAGAACCGATTCGACTTGGGTGCACTGGTCGGTGCTCAAGTCAAGACCGGAGACTCCTACTTCAAGAGCGCGAAGACGGACGAAGGATCCGGCGAGGTCGTTGGCTGGTGGTATGCGGAGGAGGACGACAGTCACTTTGACTATTGGAGTGAGCACACCACCCCGCACATCCTGGTGCTGCGTGACAAGAAGTCGAAGACCTCGCACTGGGTCCACGTGACCTCGGATGCGATTCAGTCTACGGGCAAAGGAAACAAGATCCTCGTTCCTGCTTCGCAGACGGTCGATGAAAGCAGTCGGGACGCTCTTACCGCCGTAGCAACAAGTCCCTCCAAGGCGGTCAGCCTAGATGGCAGCGCATGGGGATCCAACTGGAATGTGCCGCAGTCTGACCGACTGAGGTACGCGCTCATGGCGCCCAGATTGGTTGCACCGCATCCCAACAAGGGCCAAGTGCTCCCGGATGCAACAGAAGCCTTGGCGATGCTGATGCAGGGCCGTTTCAACGAATTGCGGGACGTTGCGTCAACTACCGCGCGCGAAGCAGCCGAAAGTGTCTCTGATGCCAAGTCCTGGCTCTGGGACCTGTTCGATGCCATCTGGAGTTGGGCTGTATCGGGCGACCTGTCCAACCTCGAAGCTCTGCCCGAAACAGCGAATGAGCACTACGTCGTGGCGGGAGCAGTCGCGAGAGCAACGGCCCTGATTGAATACGGGCGACCAATAGACGCTCTCGCTGCCGTGCGTGCAGTCGAGTCTCGAGGAGGTCTGGGCACGACCGATATTGCATGGCTCAAGAGCCATGAGGCGCGCTGCCTGGTCGAGCTGGGCCATTTGGAAGAGGCTCGAGACCTCGCTCTTGAAGTCCAAAAACTTCGAGCCATAGCTCCCAGCGATCCCACCGCTGGAGCGCTTGTCGCCGTAACCAGCACGCTCGTATTCGACATGAGTGGGTTTGGCATGCGCGATATCGGCGAACTCATACAGTCCATTGATACCTCAACCCGCTGGTGGCGTTCACAGACCATAGCGAGTGGGCTTGAGAAGCATTTCGATGGACAGTTCAAGACATGGGGTCGTGATTCGAGCGTCACCTGGGCTGCTGCCGATACAGTTTGGACGAGCCTTCGCTCGGCGACGCTCCTGGCCGGTTTCAGTGCGGATCACGGTGGCTGGCGAAACGCCATGTCGTTGCTGGCGCGTCGAGAACTAATGAAGGCGTGCGCGACGGACACCACTATCGTGTTGGAGTCGTTGACGGACTTGTTCAGGGCGGGTGCCAAGAAAGAGTTGGTGCTGGCAGTTCGCAGGCTGAGCGACGACGGTCCTGTTGAGCCGCTCGTCACCCTCATGGGCCGACTCGAACTGGAGTTAGCTCCGAGGTCTTGTCTTGCTTCGGCGCTTGCATTCGTGCGTTACGCAGGAGACTTCGCCGACGTCGCGGACGCCGACCGACACGCAACCTGGCTGCTCTCGTCACTTGCGAATCCTGACGAGCTACGTCAGCGGCTGAAGCCGACCTTCCTGATCGAAACTGACTTGCTTCAGTCTCTTGGTGGGTTGATGCGAAGCATGTCTCCGACGATGAAGCGTCGGGTCATGGACCACCTAATTAGGCTCCCGGTCATCGAAGACCAGAGTCTGGCAAGCGGTTACGGACGCATAGTTGCTCTGGTAGGTGACGATCAATGGTCATCAGAAGATCTCAGGCAACTATTTGCACGAACCAACGACAACTGGGAACTTCAGGACGACATTGATGGCGTCCTCGCAACCAACAGGCCGGACTTCCGGACTGGCCTTCTTACGAAGATCAAGCAGGGTGATCTGACTGCCCTAGGAAACTTCGGCAGGGTCACTGACCTTCCCGAAGACGCCGCTGAGGCGGCGATTTCGCGTCTGGTGACTTCCATCGACAATCAGGTGAAGCAAGCTCAGGGCGGGATGCATAGCTTAGGCGGACCTGATCTCGGACAGGCGCTCGTTGTCCTGAATGCCTGGCACCGCGATGTAGCACGGTGGGACTCCGTCGAGGCGTTGCTGACTGAGCCTAACGCCCACCAGAGCCACATTCTGGGAACCGTAGATTTTCTCGGCAGGGTTGCAAAGCAGGTTCCCGAGGAGGAGAAGCAGCGCCTTAGGCCCATTCTCGAAGCCATCACGCAGAGGCCCGCTTATGAACGCGATATGGCCTTCATTTCGACCAGCTCGAGCCCGCAATCAGCTGCCAAGCTTGCGCTTCTTCGCCTCTTTCCGGAGGACGTTACAGATACCACAATGCAGGGCTTGCTTGCAGGATCATCCAGCGATAGGGAGGTGGCTGCCACCATCGCAGGCGAGAGGTCGGCGACGGGTGATTGCAATCTACTTATCTCCCTGGCAACTGACCCAGACCTTAAGGTCCGCGTCGCGGCGATTGTGAGCCTGACGAAGCGGCTTGGGAGCGACGATGTTCCCTCCAAAACATCAGCGATGATCTGCGAACTTGTTGGCCGCGGAGGACCGCTCACGGCCAAGCAGGTGAGCGGGTACCTGCTCGAAACGCCAGAGAATGAGGCGCGCAGCGTCTTGTTGGGGTCACTCGCCGACCACGCCTCGTCTCTTGTGCGGGCCCGGGTTGCGTCCTCCAGGGCGATCGGTGGGTTGCTCAACTAAGCCGCCATTACCCCCGGACAAGCGCCCGGCTGGGGTATTTGCCCGAGGTCACCGAAGCCGCATCACCCGCACCCACACCGACGACCACACAAGAAGAGACCGACATGAACGCTCCCGCATCTAGCTCAGCACGGAAAGACGGAGTCGTGTACCTGACGCTCGAGGATGAAACAGGTACGCTCGCAATCTCGCCCGAGGACGCAGACCCGGATCAAACCTACTCGCATAACCTCTTCATTGGTACCGAAGGATCGATTGAAAGGATCAAACACGGGCCTCTTGTCATCGCCTATAAGGACCTCGCACGGGTCACGCTTCCAAGCCTCCGTGATGCTCTAAAAGTAAACCGATGCTGCCAGCGTTCTCCCGAAATTGTCTGCGTTGACAAGGGGGACGGCCCGATTAACCACAACCTTCTGAACCTCGACGACGTTCATCTTGAGGTGGACGATTCGCAGGTCGTTGCCATTGTTACGCATAGCCACGAGTCTCAGCCGAAGATGTCAGAGGCCGAGTACGCCGAGTCACTGAGAGTCGTCATGGAACGCTATGGCTGCAGCGTCGCCGGCGTTCGATACCTGACCGCCGACGGAGGTACCTTCGATGGACTTGGATTCGACTACTCAGGACTCGGACTAGACCTGGAAGTAGAAGCCAAAGCAGCCGCCGACAATGCAGAGATTATCCGCAACATGGTGCATGTCGTTGAAGTCAGCCTCATCACCGATGACGATGATGGAGCGACCAAACTCATTGACGCCGGGAGAGCCCTTGCCGCCTACCTCGAAGCGCATAAAGGCGGATCATTAACCGCCGGAACGATTGTTGACTTGCTGCGTGGGGGTCATAACAAGCTACTGCTAGGGCACAAGGAGAGCGCGTTCCTCGACGTCAAATCACAGCAATACAACGTGGGTGTACCAGGCAAGCCTGGTGAACAGCAGAAAATCGAACTGGCTCAGGACGTGGCACGTTTTGCTAACGGCGATCAGGACGCCGTTCTCGTGTTGGGCTACGAAGAGGGCAAGTCCGGACAAGACTCCGTCATCCAGAACATCAAAGAAATCAAGCTCAAAGATTTCGATCCAGCGACTTACGTGAACATCCTCGACGCCCGGATTGTGCCAGCGGTTACAGGCCTTACTGTGGACAGCGTAGAGACTAGTCCCGGCAAGGGAATTATTTACATATTTGTTCCGGCTCAGCCTGCCGAGATGCAGCCCTACCTAGTGCACGGCGTTGTGGCCGAAGGAAAAGTTGAGGGCGCCTTCTTCAGCATTGTGCAAAGGAGAGGCGAGGGATCTATCACCATTACAGCGAGCCAGATCCATGGCTATCTTGTGGCGGGTAAGGCGTTCTTGAGAGGTAAGTAACAGGGTGTCTGGCGGAAAAGGGATGGATAGGTGACCGGCCCGCTCCAGGCCAGCGGTAGTCGTACGGAGGGCCCGGGAGCTTTACATGATTCTCGGACGTTCCGCAAGTTCACAACATGATGTCAGTTATGTTGTGGGCTTGGAGAGCAACTGACGGCGCGGGCACGAGGAGAGTCGGCGCTGGAGGGCCGAGTACCCGGTAGCCAACACTCCCTCCTGACGTGTCGCGCTGGGGTTCGGCTGGCGCTGACGGGGCCCTCTAACCGCGCTGGATCTCCCATACGCGTATCCCTGGCCTCGGGGAATACCCAAGTACTTATCTGGGTAGACCCCGAGGATCACCCTGTAGATGCTCGCAGCCATTAAGCCAGCGTATCCCTTGTTAAGGGCGTGGGCTGCAAGGTTGGTTCTTGCGTGGCCATTGCAATGTTTCGCTGTGGCTCCACCGCGGCGGCAGCGGAGAGAAGTTGCTGGCCGATGCCGCGGCGCTGGGCTTCTGGGACGACGGCCACGACCTGCACAAGGAGCGGGGAAGGTTCAGGGCCAAGCGAGGCAAGGACGACGCAGACATGGACTCGTTCGATCTCTGCGATGAGGACTGATGCCTTGAGATGGTTCCCGCATTGTCACGAAGGGGCATTGGTGTGATCGGTACGCAGGCCAATTGGATGTCGCGCGTCCGTCGGGCATCTGCCGCCGTTGGCAGTGCTTCGCGGACTGTCGCGGGTGCATCAGTCAACGACGGAAGCGCAGCACGCCAGTTCTGGTAGATGACATTATGTCGCGCGCCCAGAGTTGGACTTCAGCTCTTCGAAAGTAGCCTTGTCCATCTCTTGACTTACTGAATCGAACTCAGGCAATGGGGCGCCTCAAGGGATTGTCTTGTAACAGCCGAGGGCATATTTAACTGACTCGTGGACAGGCCCAAGAGCGCCTTCGAATATTCCGCTTCTACCTTCAATTTGGTCCACGAGCCCTGCGCCTGGCACCGAGCCGCCTAAAATGCTCCGAGAGGAAACAACTGCTAGTGAGGAGCCGATATGGACCCTCCGATTGATAAAGAGGCGCAGAAGACGGGACGCATTGCCGCCGACCTCGTCTCGGCTTGGCTGCAGAAAAACGACTTAGTAGTACGGCGCGAAGAACAGGGAACTGACTTCGGTGTTGACCTGGAACTGGAGCTGCACGCGGGGAATTCCGTATCGGGGCTTCTTGTAAAGTGTCAGGTGAAAGGCACGAAAGGCCCAGCCTTCGCAAGTCGCGAGACCGAGCTCGTAGGCATCAAAAGTTCAACACAGAATTATTGGGCGACCCTGCCACTAAATGTTATGTGTGTGCTCTGCGATACTTCCAGCGGGGCCATTTATTGGCAACCTGCGTCAGCAACCCTCGTGGATACCGCAAACACGAGTCTGCGGTTCTCGAAATCAATGCGGGCAGATCAGAATCCGACGGCGTTTCTTGATGCGCTTGCTCGGCTGGCGGAGACCCCGACAAGCTCGATGGTTCTCTCTCTGGTCCCAGCGTGCATGAGGTTGTTTGCCGAGCTTTCGCTTGGGGCAGACAGCGTGTATGACCGAGGATTCGAAGCCACGGCTGACATCGACGGGTCCATTCGTGTCTTTTACGAGCACTTGGAGCGACTTTGTATCTTTACAGGTGTGGAGGAGCTCCCGGCCCGATGGCTTCTGTGGGAACGACGTAACTCAGTGATTCAGACAGCGCTTGAATCCAACGACTCTGGACTGCTGGACGGCAATGTAGTCGGCGAGATCATCAGATACGCAACACCCTTCTACGAGGCGGCACTGAGTCGCGTAAAAGGCTGCGTAGACCCGTCGAACATTGAGGAATCCAACCCTGGCCTTGCGGATATGCTGCTGTCGGGCACCCTCGACGCAGAAACAGTCCGTGAAGCGTTCCAAAGACTGGACGCAGGAGGACAGTTCTATCTCGGATCAAACATGCGTTATTCGTTTGGAATGGAGCCAGCACACGAGGACATCGTGTTCGGCAACGAGTTGAGGCGTCGTGGAGTCGCCGCTTACAACGGGTTGTCTGCTTCGTAGCCCACATCGCGCGGTTTCAACCGACCGTCCCTCCGGACGCGATTCGGAGCCAGCGTCATAACCTACACATACGCTAACTGATGTCCAGCACCCCAGTACCGATTCATTCGCTCGGGCGAAGAGGGTGGCGCGACCCGCTAACGGCATCGGTCGCCCTCGAAGTTCACTCGAAGGCGGTGAGAGTGCTGGGCCCGCACTCCTGGATGGACTCGTACTCAGAAAAATGCACCATAGATGCACCACGAAGACCTAGAAATGCAGAGAACCCCCGTTTCCCGGGGGTTTCTCGGTGGCGGTGACGGTGGGAATTGAACCCATGTTGGCCGCACCATAATCGTCTTGAGTTTTGCACCTTCGGCGGGTCTGGCGCGTCCCGGCCGCGGCAGGCCGTGACTTCTTTGAGGCGGGTTTGGGCGTGGTCTGCTTCGCAGATGCCGTCCCTGGCGGTGCCGGCGTCGGTACCCAGGAACACCGGGACGAAGCTCATCCGCTCCAGCGCCGCTTCGGCCAACGGGCCCACGAAACTCTGGGAGAGGCTCCGCAGCCGGCCACCCAGGCACTCCACCTCGATGCCCTCGGAATCGGCCAGCTCCTGCGCCGGACCTCAGAAAAATCCTCCTGCGCAGCCCGCCTGAACACGATGCTCATCGGGCTCCCACAGTCGCAGTAGTCCGCTCCACGTAATGGCCCAGCTGTGCCAAATCCGGCTGCGACGACGGGTCGCCCACAGCGTCCCCGCCCACCGCGTTAGCCACCGCAAGCGCCCGGCCGTAGTCCATCCCGTTCCGGAGCGCCAGGACCAGCGCGGCGCAGAACGCGTCCCCGGCGCCCACGGTGTTCACCACCGTCACCGCAGCCGACGGCGCCGCGGCCACCTTCCGGCCATACTCGAACATTGCCGAGCCATCCCCGCCGTACGTCACGGCCACCTGCTTCGCCTGCGCGAGTGCGGGGATCAAGGCGTATTCGCTCTCATTGACGATCACCAAGTCGCAGCGCTCCAGCAGTTCCCCCGGCAGGTCCATGGCCGGCGCGGCGTTCAGCACAAAGTACCCGGTATGCCGGCGGGCGGCCCCCAGCACAACGGGCAGCCCGACCTCCAGCTGGCATAGCACCGTCTCCTCGGGCCCGAACTCCACCCCCTCCAGCGACAGGTGCGAGTTGGCGCCCGGGCACACAACGATCTGGTTCTCGCCGTCGCGGTCCACCACGATCAGCGCCGTCCCAGTCGGCTCCGACAGGACGGCAACGTCCGTGGTGTCCACCCCAGCGCCAGCCAGCGCGTCAAGCATCCGCTGCCCCTGCGCGTCGCTGCCCACGGCGCCGACCATCCGGGCACTGCCGCCCAGCCGCGCTGCAGCCGCAGCCTGGTTGGCGCCCTTGCCGCCGGGCTGTTCGGACAGGACGGCGCCGCCGATGGTTTCGCCCGCAGTGGGAAGCCGTTCAGCGGTGGCGATCAGGTCCAGGTTGATGCTGCCGATGACGGTGACGGCAGGAGGTCGAGTGCTCATGGGAAGTCCTAACGGGGGAGGGGCCGGAAGCGGCCGGATTGAGAAATAGTGTAGACCATGGTTGTACTTGTCCGTCATACATGGTTGTATAACAACTCACATCCCAAGCGCAGGACTCGCCTGCAGAACAAAGGAGTTTGATGTGAACACCCCAACCCCGGCGGTAGCGGCGCCATCCGCGGAAGCCGCCTCCGCCGTCGTACTTGCCGATGACCAAGCCAAGTTCGCCGGCCGCCGCGCCGCCCTGCTGATCTCCACCTTGCTGCTGGGCGTGCTGTCCTTCCAGCTCAACGCCAGCATGGTCACCCCTGCGCTGCCGCAGATCGCCGCCGAATTTGGCCAGGGTGCCGACAGCGCCGCCCCCGTCCAGTCCATGTTCTTCCTGGCCGGCGCCATCGCCGGGCCCGTGATCGGCCGGTGGAGTGACTTCATCGGCCGCCGCGCCGCGCTGCTCCTGGTCCTCGGGATCATGGGCGCCGGCACCATCCTCTGCATCGCCGCCCCCACCCTGCCGCTGCTGGTCACCGGCCGGTTCCTGCAGGGGGTCTCCAGCGCCGTCTTCGCCCTCGCCTACATCGTGCTCAGCGAAAACCTGCACGCCAAGGTCTTCGGCACCTCCGTGGGCATCATCGCCGCCATCAACGGGGGAGTGGGCGGCGTGGACGGCTACGTGGGCGGGCTCATGGCCGAGACCCTCGGCTTCCGGTCCATCTTCGTGGTGGTCCTGGTCCTCACCGCCATCGCCGCTGCCTGCATCATCAAAATAGTCCCGGCCGGACGGCCGCAGGGCGTGCGCGGCGCCATGGACTGGTGGGGCGCCGGCTCCCTCTCGCTGTTCCTGGTGTTCACCACCTACTTCGTCTCCGGCGGATCTTCTGCAGGTTGGACCGCGCCCTCCACTTTGGTCCTGCTGGCCGGCACCATCGCGTCCTTTGCCGCGTTCTGGATCATCGAGAAACGCCGCAGCCACCCGCTGATCGCCGTCCACCACCTGCGCTCCCGCCAGGTGTGGCCGGTCATCGCCACCACCGTCCTCACCCTGGCCGGCATCTTCGCCATCATCAACTTCACCGTGGTGCTGCTCAGCCAGGACCCCGACGGCGGCTTCGGGCTCACCGCCTCCATCTCGGCGCTGCTGTTCCTCACCCCCGCCGCTTTGATTGGCGTGTTTGCCGCGCCTTTGGCCGGCTGGCTGGCCGACCGCCGCGGCTGGATCAAGACCCTCCGGCTCGGCACCGGGCTCAGCCTGGCCTGCGCCATCGCCGCCGCCACCTTCTCGGACAACCAGCCGGCGGTGCTGATCGCCGTCGCGGCCCTAGGCATCTTCTACAACGGCTTCTTCCTCACCGCGATCAATGGGCTCTCGGTGCTCCTCTCACCCAAGGAAGCCCCGGCTGCCCTGCCCGGCATCAACGGTGCCTCCTTCGGCATCGGGGCGAGCCTCGGCGTCGTCCTCGTGGCGCCGTTCGCCGCCCAGGCCACCGCCGCCGGGTACGCCACAGCCCTCTGGATCTCGGTGGGCATCACCGCCGCCGCATTCATCGTCAGCCTCTTCGTCGCCGCCCCCAAGGGCGAGACCGTCTAACCCCTATGACTGTAGGAGAACCACCATGACCACGCCCTCCCCGTTCTACCTGGACTGCGACACCGGCATCGACGACGCCCTCGCCCTGGCCTACCTGCTGGCCTCTCCTCTTGCTGATGTTGTCGGGATCGGGACCGTCAGCGGCAACGTCAGCGCCGCCGCCGGCGCCCGCAACACCCTGGACCTCCTGGCGCTTGCCGGCTCTTCTGATGTGCCGGTGGCGCTTGGCGCGCACGACCCTCTCTTTGGCGCGTTTGGCGGCGGGGCGCCGTGGGTGCACGGCGAGAACGGGATCGGCGGAGTCTCGCTGACGACGGCGTCTGCCGGCCCGGCGCCCGTAACCGCCGCCCAGATGCTGGTGCGGCTCGCCCATGAACACCCCGGCCGCCTGCGGGTCCTTGCCATCGGCCCGCTGACCAACATCGCCGAGGCCCTCCGGCTGGAGCCTTCCCTGCCGTCTTTGGTGGAGTCGGTCACGGTGATGGGCGGGGCGGCCCTGGCTCCGGGGAACATCACCCCGGTGGCCGAGGCCAACATCTTCAACGACCCCGAGGCCGCCGCGCTGGTGCTGGCCGCCGACTGGGACGTGACCCTGGTGCCGCTGGACGTGACCATGAACTCTGTTCTTGAGGAGACGCACCGGCAGGCGCTGGTGGCGTCTTCGTCGCCCGTGGCTCAGGTGCTGGGAGAGATGCTGCGCTACTACTTCCGGTTTTACGAGGACATCTACGGCCGGCCCTGTTCCGCGATGCACGATCCTCTCGCGGCGGCGCTCGCCGTGGGCGCTGTTATGGCCGCTGTTGCGCCTGTAGTGCGTGCCGCCGTCGACACCTCTGACGGGCCCGGCCGCGGGCAGACCATCTGCGACCTCCGGGGGCTGTATGCGGGCTACCCGGAGGTGGCGGGGGCGCGGTGCCGCGTGGTGCTTTCGCTCGAGGAGGACTTCGTGCCGCACCTGGTGGAGACGCTGCTTTCCTCTGAGGAAAGTACGACGGCGGTTCCTGCCCTCACCGGAGCGGTTCCGGGCCAGGCCTGAGCTTCTTAGGACTGGAGGGACTGCATCACCGAGAGGTGCCCGGCCCGGGCCGCGATCAGGCATTTGGCCAGGTAGAAGGGCTGGTTGCCGAATCGAACGTACTGGGTGAGGACCAGCACGGGATCGGACGGGCGGAGGTCCAGCAGCTTCGCGCGGCTGGGCCCCACCTGGCTGAGACTGATCTGGCACTCTCCCGGCCCCGGTAGGCGCCCCAGCTGGTTGTTAAGCGTGGCAAGCAAGGTGGCGCCGCCGTCGTCCTTTATGTCAAGGGGCGCTGCGGCGCTCTGGCCGATGCTGACGGGCTGGGCGGAGATGTTTTCCTGCAGGTGGGCGATGGCCTCGCCGTCGCGGATCAGGACGGATTCCCAGAGCCAGCAGTCGGTTCCGGGCTCGACGCCGACACCGGGGGCGGCGAATTCGGACGCGGGCTGGCGCGCCACCTGGATGCGCTTGACCTCGAGCTGCTGGCCGGGACTGCCGAGGACTTCCTCGAAGGGGCGGATGCGTTCGATGCCGATGCGAGGGAGCGTGTCCGAGACGAAGCGCCCGACGCCGCGCCTTGCCCTGATGATGCCGTCCTCCTCGAGCAGCATGAGTGCTTCGCGGATCACGGTGCGGCTGACTTTCATGTCGGCACCGAGCTCGGTTTCGGTGGGGATCATGGAGCCGGGCGTGAGGAGGCCGTTGCGGATGGCCTCGGCGATCCGGGAGTATACCGCGACGCGGAGGGGTGAGCCGGGCTGGGCGGCCACCGGCTGGGACAGGAACCGGGCGGCGTCCTGATGCACGTTATGCCTCGCTTGTTGGTAGGGGTCCGGGGCTTCCAGCCTAGTGCAACGTCTGATGCGTTTGTTGGACAAGCGTGCTTTTGCTGACCGTTCGGGTAGGGCCTCCGTACACTGGGGTCCGTGGTCTCCCGTATCAGCGAACTGGTCCTCAACTGCGCCGATCCGGAACTCCTGGCAGAGTTCTGGCGCGGCGTCCTCGGATATGTCGAACTCGACCGAGAGGACGGTGCCATCGAGATCGGCCCGCCGGACGCCGGGTTTGGGGGTCTGCAGCCGACCATCATCCTGAGCCCGAGCAGCAACCCGCGGCCCGGGCGCCTCCCCCTGCACATCGACGTCAACCCTGTGGACCGGGACCAGGACGTGGAGCTGGAACGGCTGCTTGCTCTTGGGGCCCGCACGGCCGACGTCGGGCAGACGGGCGACGAGCAATGGCGCGTCCTGGCCGACCCTGAGGGCAATGAGTTCTGCCTCCTGCGCAGGCGGCTTGACCCCTGACCCGAAGGGGCGCCGTTGTCCTCCGCTGTCTTCCGGAAGTTGTCGCGGCAGCGATCTGCTCTGCGGCAGTCTGCGAGACTAGGCTGTCAGAAGCCGGGGCCAGAGACCTCGGGCATCACTTGGGGGACAAGAATGACTACAGAGATAACTGCCGGCGCGGATCAATCGGGAGGCGCGTGCGCCCGCGTGCGCCGACGGGTCCACTGGATGTTTTGGCTGCCAACCCTTGCAATCTGTTTGCCGCTGATCTTCCTGCTCATCACCTTCTGCTGGGAAATTTCCCTGCTTGCCGCATGGCTGGTGTTGGATGAAGTCGTTCCCGGGCACCCTGACTACACAAACGTCCAGGGCCAGTTGAACGTCAGGGTGATAGGGGCGGGGGGGCTGGTCGTTCTGCTCGGTGGCTACCTGTTTGTCTGGATCGGGTGGTATCGAAAGGCGCTGAGCCGGGCCAGAGTCAGCCGGACGTTGGGTGCACCAAACTAGGGGAGCGGCTGCCGTTCGACGACACTGACGGGACCGTCGGGCGTGACGTACTCCCGCCGTCGTCGTTCCAGCCGCTGCTGCCCCGGGGACGGGATCCGGGCGCGCTTGGTGCGGTTGCATGTGGCGCAGGCAGCCACGAAGGTCTGCAGGCTGGAGGAGCCGCCCTTAGACCATGGATAAAAGTGGTGACCGTGCTCGGCGGGACGGCCACAGCGGGGCCGAACCCCGAATCCAGTTCACAGCCGCCGCCGGCCCTCGCAATCCCCTGGCGGCGCTGCTGGTGGGAGCACTGCAATCCACACCAAGATCCCGGTTGCACGGACCAGAATCACCAGCGTCGTTTACAGCGTCTCGGGAATCGAGCGCCCCGGGAAAAGTGTCGAGTACTGCTTCCGGTACATCCTGCGCCCCACGAGGCGGTAGCCAAGGCGGACCGGCGCGGGGATGTCCTTGATCATTTCCTTCTGGTCTTGGGGTGGATTCGTGGACAACACCATCCCGAGGTAGCCGACCAGGAACTTCTTGTCGAGCTGATCGATCCCGTGCTTCGCGCCCTCCTGCAGTTCCTTCTCGGTCAGCACCCTGTCCACGACGGGCATCACCTCGGTGACTTCGCGCCGCAGGTGAACGTTGAGGACGGCCTTCAAGTCCTCGTAGAGCTCAGCGAGTTCCCGGCCAACTTCTGCGTCCGCTGTTTCCATCCAGCGAAGGCGGACCGGCTCGATGCTCTCGAGCCGCTCCGTCACCTGCCGGTGCTGCTGAATCATCTGCGCTACGTGCAACGCACACGCCGGCGCCCTTTCCTCGAGCTGCGGGTACATGCTCTGGTCCTCGCCTTCGTGGTGCAGATGGAGCACTTTGTCGAAGTTCCCCAGCGCGTCGCCCACATAAGCGGCGCGCGCGGTGTCACCGGCTGCGGCGGAGCGCACCAGTCCCGGCGCCTCGTCGTACGCCCACAGGAAAAAGCGGTGGATGCGCCGCATGCCGGCCGTTCCCTGACACAGGACGGGTCCCGGTGGCAAAGGCGCTGCGGTCTCGCCCGGCTGCATCGTGAAGAAATCAGTCATTGGATTGGCCCCTAACGGTCGACGTGCGAGACCAGGACCTCTCCCCGGCAGCATCGTATCGCTGGCCCTGTTGGCGCACAATGGCCAGACGCCAGCGGCGGCTAGCCCAATGGTCGTGTGACTATCTGACGTATTGCATGAGGACCAGCACCGGGTCCGCCGGGCGCAGGCCCGGGAGGCGGTCAGGGGAGCGGCTGCCGTTCGCCGACGCTGACGGATGCGTCGGGCAGAAGGTAGTCCCGCCGTCGTCGTTCCAGCCTTTCCTGCTTGCCCGGCGACGGAATTCCGGCCCCTTTGGCACGATTGCATCTGGCGCAGGCAGCAACGAAGTTCTGGAGGGAGGTGGATCCGCCTTTGGACCACGGATAAAAATGGTCCCCCTGCTCGGCGGGCCGCGAACAACGGCGCCGGAACCCCGCCTCCATCTCACATTGGCCGCCGGCCCTTGCCATTCCCTCGCGGCGCTGCTGGCGGGAGAAGCGCCGGACCGGATCCCGGCGTCGGACGTCCTGGGCACGGATGACGGCGGCCGTGATTGTCAGGACGACGACGAAAAGGCCAGGCACTGCGACAGCGGCGAGAACGCTGTCGAACATGCCGCGAAAAACGTCCGCGACCGACGTGGCGCTCTCGCCGGTGCCGGCGTTTGCCTTCGGCATCAGGGCGAGGGCAAAAGATACGCCCAACCACAAAAGCACAGCCGAGTAAGCCGCACGCAGTATCCGGCGGCCCCAGTAGATGCGCTTCAGTTCCACCATGGCGTCGTCCCCCTCACTTCGCTCTACCCCGCATCTTTAGGCGCTCGGGGCAGGACGGACGCCAAAGGCCCTTGGAAGCCACAGACGCCCGCCCTGCTTTCCGTTGGTTAGCAGGTGATCACTCGCATCCGAAGCCGTCGCCATCCCTGTCGAGACCGTAGATGTCAGATCCGACGACGGTCACAGGTCCACGTACGTACGCGGGACCATTGCCGCTTCCGCCGGCGCAGTCGACGTCGGACGCAATAGGCACGCATGGCCCTGCATAGTTTGGATCGCACCCGGAGGGAGCTGCGGGGATGGCAGGCTGTACGGGTGCCTGGACTTTCGGGGCTGCCGCGGCCGCCGCTGCGGCCTGCTGCTGGCGCGCTGCCTCCTCAGCCGCGGCCTGTTGGCGGGCCGCCTCCGCGGCGGCCTGGTCCGCTGCCGCCTTTGCTGCGGCGTCTTGCGCTGCTTTGTCTGCCGCAGCCTTCTCGGCAGCCAGCTTTTCAGCCGCCGCTCGCGCGTCCGTTACCTTTTTTGATTCTGACTGCTCCATCCACAGCAGCTTTCCTGCATCGGTCTTCGTACAAATGAAGACCTTTGGCTCGTACTTTTCAGTCGCGCTTTCGGTGAGGCAGGCGGATGAAGCGGGCGCAGTGGGAGTGGGTGTTGGCGTCGCAGTCGAGGATGCGGACTCAGTGGTCAGATCAGCGGCGGACGATGCTGCCGATTGACCGCACGCCGTCGCTGAAATGACAACGGCAACAGCTACGGCAGCGCCAGCCATTCGACGTCGAGAAATCCAAGGACGCGGGCGAGCCACGAGCCTCTCCGCAGCCTCCTTGTTGCCCTGCTTTGGTGCCTGATTGGATCGAAGACGTGAATTCATATGTATTGCCCCCATAGTTCGAAAAGATGCGAACTGCTCGCAGATCGTAAGCCCGTAGCCTGATGCAAAAACGGGTCATGAGCACCACAAAAATCATCCGAGATGGATGCCACTGTCATGCTGCGAAACCTGATCTCCGCCGCAATCCGACTGGAGACGAGACCAGTAGAGTCCGACTGATATTGCTGGGCGAGTGTGCCGTTGCGTCAGCACGTGAGGTGCGTCGGCTGATTGCGCGAAGATCAGGGCCATGGGCGCAATTCTCACCCTCTTGCCTCAAAACCTCCGCAGGTTCTTCCCACCATTGGCTCAAGAACCATACGCACACCCTTGGGGCTCGTACGTACTGCCACCGGGCAGCGGACACAGGCATTCTCCACCGCCTTGATCACGGGTGGGATACCGGGAGGCTCGTCCTCGACTTTGTCCAGTACAGGCAATTCAGGCTTCGAGTTTGGCGAGGTGTTCCCGAAGCCCCGGGTAGTTGCTGTTTTCGGCAAGAACCCTTTCGAAGTCTTTACGTGCCAGTGATCGCTTACCTTCGGTCAAGTAGGTGACCCCGCGTTCGATGAGTGCGCGCTGACGAAGTTCGACTGGCCGGGACCGCACCCTCAAGGCCTCCTTGAAGGCCTCGCGGGACGCATCCGGGAAGCCTTGCTCGCGCAGTGCGATGCCCCTCTGGATCAGAAGGTAGGTAGCAGCTTCGTCATCATTCTGGAGACCGTCGGTCAGGGTGATCACTTCTTCCCAGCGGCCCTGGACCGAATAGAGCTCGGCCAAAGATATAGCGGTCACAGTGCTCGGTGTGAGCTGTTCCACGATGTCGACAGCAGAAGGTATGCGGCCAGCGGCCTGATGCAATTCTGCAAGGGCAAGACCGATGAAGTTATGGTCAGCCGGAATCTCCACCGTGATGCCTTCTGCGATGCTTACGCTGGCTGCTCCTCCCGGCAGGTATTTCTGGAGGAAATCATCCGATGTCGGGTCATAGCCGGTGCTGAATAGCCAGTTAAGCAGCTCGGTGCCCCGGGCAAGGTCGCCATTCGGGATCGCATCTGCGGTCGCTTCAAAGAAGGCCGCCAGCGGGCGAGCCTTCTCGAACTCCTTGCCGATGCGGGGCAGATCGTTGAAGTTCGGATGCGACACGAGTGCCCGATAAAGTTCCTTTTCCCATTTGGGGGCGAACATGCCTGGGGAGGAACGTCGGGCCGAGGCCGCCGCGGGTGCAGCGGGAGACCGGTTCGCTAGGGAGCCGCTTGAAAGTGTCTTGACGTGCGAGACGCCGGACCCCGGGATACCGACAGTTCGGGTGACACGCCCGGAAGTGTTCGCGGAGATCCGGGCGCCGTTCACTCCAGCACTGAGGCCGAGACTTTTCGGCGTCACCGTCATACGTACGCCCGGAGCAATCTTGAACGATTTGCGTACCCTGAAACCCATATCCACCCCTGTTTGGTGTGCCGTTTCCAGTCTTTGCCTTCAGTATAGGATCAGGCTGGGCGAAGCTGACCAACATACTTTTGCCGGTGCACATGGCCAATGACCGGTGTTGATTTGGACTGTTTTCAATCATGTCGTGTCTGCAGGAACTGCACTCATGGTGCATGTTGAGCATCTTGTCGAATTTCCCCAGTACTCGCCCACGTAGGCGGCGCGGGCGGTATCTCCGGCCGCGACCAAGCGGACCATGCCGGGCGCGTCGTCGTACGCCTAAAGGAAGACGCGGTGAATGCACCGCATGCCCGCCGACCCGCTGCAGAGGAAAGGCCTTGGTGGCAAAGGGGCAGAGGGTCTCGCCGGGCTGCATGAGTGAAGTCCGTCATCGCAGTACTCCTAGCGCTAGTCAGTGCAACCAGAAACCTCTCCCCGGCAGAGAGTCTTAACGTTTGCCCCTATGCCCAATGGCGAACGAGCGGCGGCTGCGCGCATGCTCGTATGAACGCAGACCTGGCCCTCTGCCCTCATTAGCATCTTGGCCGTTCGGGGCAGGACCGTCGACGATGGCCTTGTCGAGCCATCGTCAACCGGCCTGCTTCCAATGGATACCAGGCCATCACTCGCATCCCACGCCGTCCCTGTCCGTGTCGAGACCATAGATGTCAGATCCGACGACGGTGACAGGTCCGCGTACGTACGCGGGACCATTGCCGCTCCCTCCGGCACAATCGACGTCGGAGGCAATAGGCACGCACGGCCCTGCATAGTTTGGATCGCATCGGGATGGAGCTGCGGGGATGGCAGGTTGTACGGGCGCCTGGGCTTTCGCCGCGGCCGCTGCTGCTGCGGCGTCGGCTTCGGCTTTTGCTTTGGCAGCTGCGTCGGCCTCAGCCTGAGCTTTTGCCGCCGCGTCGGCTTCGGCTTTTGCTTTGGCAGCTGCGTCGGCCTCAGCCTGAGCTTTAGCCGCGGCGTCGGCCTCGGCCTGGGCTTTTGTTGCGGCGGCGGCGGCGTCGGCTTCGGCTTTTGCTTTAGCCGCGGCATCGGCCTCGGCCTGGGCCTTTGCGGCGGCCTCGGCTTCGGCTTTTGCTCTAGCCGCGGCGTCGGCCTCGGCCGCTGCAGCGGCTGGATCTGTTGTGGCAGCTGCAGGGGCAGCAGCAGCGGTAGCCGTGGCGGAGGCCCCTGGAGTGGAAACGGCTGAGGTGGACGATACGTTAGAGCCACCCCGGGCCGAGCTGGCCGCGATCATCAAAAGAATGAATGCGCCCGACACGATCAATGCCAGTTTCTTGTTCGTGTCGTAACCCGCTAGCGGAAGTCCGTGCTTATCGCGGGTCATGTTCGCAAGCACGAGAATCAGATCAACAAGGGCCCAGATGCCAAGGCCACCGAAGGTGACTAACTTCAGTATTCCGGTTCCCACCTTACCGAGGTAGAACCGGTCCGCGCCGAAAATGCCGAGAAGGAGGGACAACAACCAAGTCACGAGGAAAGACTTGTTGCTCTGCTGCACCTGCCCATAGCCGTAGGCCGGGGGAGAAGGGGCAAGATTAGGGTTTTGGCTCATGAGAGTCCTTTCGTAGGACACCTGACCGACTTGCGATGGGAATCGTGCGGGGGGGGTGCGGTTATGGACGCACGTGGAGGGAAGCCAACGTCGATCGCGGGCCTCAGAGGGTACATTGCGCCAATCGACAGTGAAAAGCATCTTCGCTTCCCCACAGCGTCACGCGCGTAGATGCCCTTAAGGCGGATGCTACTCGCTATCTGCGCAACCGTCTGCGGTTGCATGAAAAAAGACATTCGGGCACGGAAAAGTTCAACATGGGCAGCGAGGTAACCTCCGAGATCCTTCCCGCGGCCCTGACAGTCAAGCAATCGCTGGCGCAACAAACCCCGTAGCGGCGGTGCGGCCGGCAGGGAAGCGGCCGCGCCCGTCGTCGTCGTGCCGTGGACGCGGCTCATGGACATGAACCCAATGTTGTGCCGGCTGTGTTGGCTCGACAGAAGCATCGTCCCGCAGACCATTGGTCCAAGAAAACCAACCTGGCCTCACATTCTCGTGGCCCGTAACTGCGAGCAGCTGGTGGACTCCAGCGGGAGTCGTAAGCTCGTGTCTAAGTCAATGCAAGCGGCTGGATCGATGTGGAGGATCGCAAGATGCACGATGTGGATGTCGTCGTCATGGGCGCTGGCCTGGCTGGCCTGAGTGCAGCGCGAAAGCTTGTTCACGCGGGCAGGACAGTTGCCGTGCTGGAGGCGCGCGACCGCGTGGCCGGCCGCACCCTGGGAGGCTTGCTCAGCAACGGGGTGCCGGTGGAGATGGGCGGCCAATGGGTGGGCCCGACGCAGGACGTGGTGCTCGGGCTCATCGAGGAATTGGGCCTGAAGACCTTCCCCACTTACGACCAGGGCGACGCCTTGACCGTTTTCGACGGCAACGTGGTCCGGTACGCCGACGAGACCTTTGGCCTTCCGCCGGAGTCGGCGATGGAGGTGGGCCGGCTCTGGGAGGACCTGGAGATCCTGGCCTCCACGGTGGCGATTGAGGCGCCGTGGGAAACTGACGGCGCTGAGGACCTGGACCGGCAGACGCTGGACGGGTGGCTGGTGGCCAATACCGAAGACAGCATCGCGGTGAGGTTCTTCCGCATGGTGGTGCCCGTCCTGTTCTCCGCCGAGTCTCCGGAGCTTTCACTCCTGCACTTCCTCTTCTACCTCAAGTCCGGCACCAGCCTTGAGGCGCTGATGACGATAACAGGGGGCGCCCAGGAGAGCCGCGTTGTCGGCGGCACGCATCAGATCTGCGAGCGGATGTCCGCCGAACTGGGCGGCGCGGTCCGGCTCAATGCCGTGGTCCGGACCATCCGCCAGGATGAGACGGGCGTCCTTGTCGAATACGAAGGCGGCAGCGTCAAGGCCGGGCGCGTCGTCGTCGCCGTACCTCAGACGCTGGCCGGCCGGCTGCGCTACGTCCCGCCGCTGCCCGCGCTGCGCGACGGGCTCACCCAGCAGATGCCGGCCGGGGCTGTGATCAAGCTCCAAGTCGGTTACGACGCCCCGTTCTGGCGCGACGACGGACTGAGCGGAACGGTCCTCAGCCTCGACGACGCTTTGAGCGTTGTCCTGGACAACAGCCCCGACGACGGCTCCTGCGGGGTGCTGGTCGGCTTCCTCGAGGGCGCCCACGCCCGAGCCGCGAGCTTGATGAGCGCAGCGGAGCGCCGCGAGCTCGTTATCGGAGCGCTGGTGAAGTACTTCGGCCCGACGGCGGCACACCCGTTCGACCTCGTCGAGCAGGACTGGAGCGCTGAGGAGTTCACCCGCGGCTGCTACGGCGGACGGCTGGGCGCGGGCGCCTGGACCCAGTACGGCCCGGCCCTCGCTGCGCCCGTGGGCCGGATCCACTGGGCAGGCGCAGAAACCTCCACGGTCTGGAACGGCTACATGGACGGCGCCATCCGCTCCGGCCGCCGAGCCGCCGACGAGATCCTCACGGAACTCTCGTAGGCAGCGTCCTTCTCCTGGGGATAGGGGGCGGTCGGGGGAGTGCCCGCGGCTTAGGCCGGAGGCTCGGGCAGCAGGTTCGCTGCCAGCGTTCTGGCGATAAAGCGAGCAGTAACTAGGAAAAGGGGTTCCGGGGCGCGTCGTGCCTTAAATCTCCAGCCGGAACACCCACAGCAGCACGTCCTCGCCCGGCACGTACCAGTCCCGCTCCGGCACCCGCCGAAATCCCAGGGACTCGTACAGCCCGTGTGCGCGTTCCATGAACGTGGCGCTGGTGATGCTGATCGCCCCGATGCCGGGCAACTGCCGGGCGTGCTCCACCACCTTGCCCACCACCGCCCGGCCCACGCCGCCGCCCTGGCACGCCGGGTCCACGGCCAGCATCCGGAACTCCAGCTCGCCCTCGGCGGCGATCTCACTGTACGGCTGGCCGGCGAACGCCAGCGTCACCGCCGCCACCACCCGCCCGGCAGCCTCCGCCACCCACACCTGCGCGTGCTCGGCACGGTGCTCCACGTCCTCCAGCACACTCATGTACGGATGGTCCGCGGCGAAGTGCCCGGCCCGCAGGTAGGCGTCGCGCGTGATGCGCCGGACCTCCGGAAAGTCCGACGGCGCCGCGCGCCTGAGCGCGACGGTCACCGTGCGCCTGCGGTTGCGGCAGTCCGCTCCACGTAATGGCCCAGCTGTGCCAAATCCGGCTGGGAGGACGGATCGCCCACGGCATCCCCGCCCACCGCGTTGGCCACCGCCAGCGCATGCGTGTAGTCCAGCCCCTGCCGCAGGGCCAGGACCAGGGCGGCGCAGAACGCGTCGCCGGCGCCCACGGTGTTCGCCACTGTCACAGCAGCCGACGGCGCCCCGGCCACTTTCCGCCCGCGTTCGAACATCGCGGCGCCGTCCCTGCCGTACGTCACGGCCACGAGTTTGGCCGCGGCGAGCGCCGGGATCAGGGCGTACTCGCTCTCGTTCACGATCACCAGGTCGCAGCGCTCCAGCAGCTCCGCCGGCAGGTCCATGGCCGGCGCCGCGTTCAGCACGAAGAAACCGGAGTGCCGCCGGGCGGCCTCCAGCACCACGGGCAGCCCCACCTCCAGCTGGCACAGCACCGTCTCCTCGGGGCCGAACTCCACCCCGTCCAGGGACAGGCTGGAGTTGGCGCCCGGGCACACCACGATCTGGTTCTCGCCGTCGCGATCCACCACAATCAGCGCCGTCCCGGTCGCCCCAGGAAGCACCATCACGTCAGCGGTGTCGACGCCGGCACTCTTCAACGCGTCCAGCATCCGCTGCCCCTGCGCGTCGCTGCCCACGGCGCCGATCATCCGGGCGATGCCGCCCAGCCGCGCGGCTGCCGCGGCTTGGTTGGCGCCCTTGCCGCCCGGCTGTTCGGACAGCACTGCGCCGCCGATGGTTTCGCCCGCTGTAGGGAGTCTTTCGGCGGTGGCGATCAGGTCCAGGTTGATGCTGCCGACGACGGCAACAGGAAGGGAACGGCTCATGGGAATTCCTAACTCGGTGATGCGGGAAGCGCCCGGGATTGAGAAATAGTGTACGGCATGGTTGTACTTGCGCGTCATACGTGGTTGTATAACAACTCACATCCCAATGGCAGGATCGGCCTGCAGAACAAAGGAGTTTGATGTGAACACCCCAACCCCAGCGGCCGCCGCGGTTTCCCCGGAAGCCGGTCCCGCCGTCGTCCTACCTGCCGCGGAGGAGGCGAAGTTCGCCGGCCGCCGCGCCGCGCTGCTGATCTCCACGCTGCTGCTCGGTGTGCTGTCCTTCCAGCTCAACGCCAGCATGGTGACCCCGGCACTGCCCCAGATCGCCGCCGACTTCGGCCAGGGTGCGGACAGCGCCGCCCCCGTCCAGTCCATGTTCTTCCTCGCCGGCGCCATCGCCGGTCCCGTGATCGGCCGGTGGAGCGACTTCATCGGCCGCCGCGCCGCCCTGCTGCTGGTCCTCGGCATCATGGGCGCGGGCACCATCCTCTGCATCATTGCCCCCACCCTGCCGCTGCTGGTCGCCGGCCGGTTCCTCCAGGGCGTCTCCAGCGCCGTCTTCGCCCTCGCCTACATCGTGCTCAGCGAGAACCTGAACGCCCGGGTTTTCGGCACGTCCGTGGGCATCATCGCCGCCATCAACGGGGGAGTGGGCGGTGTGGACGGCTATGTGGGCGGGCTCATGGCCGAGACCCTCGGCTTCCGGTCCATCTTCGTCGTCGTCCTGGTCCTCACGGCCGTCGCCGCTGCCTGCATCATCAGGATCGTCCCGGCCGGACGCCCCCAGGGCGTGCGCGGCGCCATGGACTGGTGGGGCGCCGGATCCCTCTCGCTGTTCCTCGTATTCATCACCTACTTCGTTTCCGGCGGCTCGGCCGCAGGCTGGCTGGCGCCAAGCACCCTGGCCCTGCTGGCCGGCACCGTTGCGTCCTTCGCCGCGTTCTGGATGATCGAGAAACGGCGCAGCCACCCACTGATCGCCGTCCACCACCTGCGCTCCCGCCAGGTGTGGCCCGTCATCGCCACCACCGTCCTCACCCTGGCCGGCATCTTCGCCATCATCAACTTCACCGTGGTGCTGCTGAGCCAGGACGCCGGTGCCGGCTTCGGGCTGACAGCGTCCGTCTCCGCGCTGCTGTTCCTCACCCCGGCGGCCCTGATCGGCGTCTTCGCCGCCCCGCTGGCCGGCTGGCTGGCCGACCGCCGCGGCTGGACCAAAACCCTCCGGATCGGCACCGGGCTGAGCCTGGCCTGCGCCATCACCGCCGCCACCTTCTCCGACAACCAGGTGGCGGTGCTGATCGCCGTCGCGGCCCTGGGCATCTTCTACAACGGCTTCTTCCTCACCGCCATCAACGGGCTCTCGGTGCTCCTCTCACCCAAGGAAGCCCCGGCTGCCCTGCCCGGCATCAACGGCGCCTCCTTCGGCATCGGGGCGAGCCTCGGCGTCGTGCTGGTGGCGCCGTTCGCCGCCCAGGCCACCGCCGCCGGCTATGCCACCGCCCTCTGGATTTCGGTGGCCATCACGGCCGCCGCGTTCATCGTCAGTCTCTTCGTCGCCGCCCCCAAGGGCGAGACCGTCTAACCCCCTTATTTCTGTAGGAGAACCACCATGACCGCCACCTTCCCGTTCTACCTGGACTGCGACACCGGCATCGACGACGCCCTCGCCCTCGCCTACCTGCTGGCCGCGCCCACCGCCGAGGTGGTGGGCATCGGCACCGTCAGCGGCAACGTCAGTGCCGCCGTCGGCGCCCGGAACACCCTGGACCTGCTCCAGCTCGCCGGTCACGCGCACATCCCGGTGGCCATCGGAGCCCATGACCCCCAGGCCGGCACGTTCGGCGGCGGGGCGCCGTGGGTCCATGGGCACAACGGCATCGGCGGAGTCTCGCTGACGACGGCGTCTGCCGGCCCGGCGCCCGGAACCGCCGCCCAGATGCTGGTGCGGCTCGCCCATGAACACCCCGGCCGCCTGCGGGTCCTCGCCATCGGCCCGCTCACCAACATCGCCGAAGCCCTCCGGCTGGAACCGGCGCTGCCGTCGCTGGTGGAGGAAATCACCATCATGGGCGGTGCCGCCCTGGCCCCCGGAAACATCACCCCCGTCGCGGAGGCCAACATCTTCAACGACCCCGAGGCCGCCGCGAACGTCCTCGCCGCCGACTGGAACGTGACCCTGGTGCCGCTGGACGTCACCATGTCCAACGTGCTCGAGGAGAGCCACCGGCAAGAACTGCTCGCTTGTTCAGGTCCCGTGCCGCAGTTGCTCGGGGAGATGCTTGGCTACTACTTCCGGTTCTACGAAAGCCAGTTCGGCCGGGCATGCTCGGCGATGCACGATCCCCTCGCCGCGGCTCTTGCGGTCGGCGGGATCAGGGCGGCCGTCGCCCCCGTGGTCCAGGTCGACGTCGACACGACGGATGGTCCCGGCCGTGGCCAAACCGTCTGCGACCTGCGCGGACGGTACATGGGCTACCCCGAGCAGCCCGGCGCCCGCTGCCGGGTGGTGCTGGAGCTCGACGGCGACTTCGCGCCGCATCTGGTCGAGGTGCTGCAGAGGTTCGACGGCGGGGTCCCCTTGGTTAACGCGGCTGGCAGCCCGGGGGTCAGCTCGGGGCTCAGTTCCGCGCTCGATTCGGTGCCCAGCCGGGCGGTGCCGGTCGGCGCTTAAGGCGTATCTCCTAAATCGGGGGCTCGCTGGCTGGAATGCTTGAGGGGTGCCGCGAACTTCCGTCTTGAGTGATGATCAGTGGTCCCGCACCGAGCCGTTGCTGCCGAGTTAATCCGGATCCGGATGAATTGGCTGAGAACCGGCCTCGTCTCGCAGGCTCTACGGAGGCCTACGTCAATGGCGGAAGCTTTCTCTTGGCCATACGTGTCTCCTGCCGCCACGTCCCCAGTGGCTATCCGCAATCCATCAACCGCACTGGCTGTACTCCAGCTGGTGCCCGCGTCCGTTCCGCCCACGCGTCGAGACGCACGTTACGGTCCTTACTAAGAGGGCGTTCACGCGGCGAGGGTCGAACGCACTGTATCCAGAAACCACGCCGTCGCGGGCCCCGCGGCGGCATCGTGGTGCGAGATAAGATGCACGGACGTCACAGGCGACGGAAAAGGAAGCTCGAGCAGCTTCACTCCTGCAGGGACCGCCAATGCGGCGAAGGCATCGACCGGGACGATGGCGACGAACCCGCACCGTGCGACGATCCAGGGCAGCGAGGTGAACCGCGGCACCTCCACCTGGGGGCTGCGGGAGAGGACGCCCGCTCCCAGCGTGGCGACGGCCTCAGTGATCGCCCGATGACCCGCTGAGGGACCGACTCTCGCCTCGGGCAGCCGCTGCAGGTCCTCGACCCGGATCCGCCCGCCGTCGTCCTTCAGGCCGGCTGGCACCAGACAGGCGTAGCGGTCGTGGAAAAGGATTTCCTGGCGCACTGCTCCGAGCACCGGCGAGCTCGTGACCGCAGCGTCGAGGTCCCGGGAAAATACATCACGCGCCACTGTCTGAATGTCGAGCGGAACGACTTCGATCTCGATACCCGACCCCGCGCTTCCGGTGGCCTGCAGGATGCGGGGGAGCAGCACCGCCTCACCGAGGTCAGTGAGTGCAATCCGAAAACGGCGGCGTGAGGTCGCTGGATCAAAGCGGGTGCGGTCTTCGGTGCTTGTCTCGATATGCGACAGCGGGCCGCTGATCTCGGCATAGAGGTCGGCGGCAAGACGGGTGGGACGGAGGCCGGTACCCGTGCGGACAAAAAGTGGATCGTCGAAGTGCATCCGGAGACGTTTGAGGGCATGGCTCACCCCAGGCTGTGATATATGCAGCGTCTCCGCCGCTGCGGTCAGGTTTTTCGCGCGGTAGACGACCACGAAGGTCCGCAGGAGGTTCAGGTCGACGTTGAGTAGCATGGTCCTATTATTCTTCATGCTCATGTCAGGGATGCCAAGTATTCATTAGACGAAGACCGCCGGGTCTTATATCGTTGTAGAAGGACGCCGATTAAGTGGAGGCGGATTGGTGCAATGGCGCAAATAATGAAAGTTGCCGATGCTCTCGGGTCCGTGCTCGTCGAATTGGGCGTGTCTCAGGTGTTTGGAGTGGTCGGCAGCGGCAATTTCCGTGTAACCAATGCGCTCGTGGCCTCCGGCGCACGCTTCGTTGCAGCCCGCCACGAGGGCGGTGCAGCATCCATGGCCGACGCCTATTCCCGGCTCACCGAGGAGGTGAGCGTACTGAGCCTGCACCAGGGCTGTGGCCTCACGAACGCTCTCACGGGTGTGACCGAGGCCGCGAAATGCCATACACCACTGCTGGTCCTCGCTGCGGACACCGCGGTCGGCGACGTAACCTCGAATTTCCACATCGACCAGGACGCGGCTGTACTGGCTCTCGGGGCGACGCCGATGCGCATCCATTCTGCTGAGACCGCCGTTTCCGACGCAGCACGGGCCTTCCGCCTCGCCCAGACTGAGCGCACTACGGTTGTTCTTTCCATGCCCATCGACCTCCAGGAACACGAGGTTCCCTATCCGGGAGCACGTCCCGTGTCGAACATCCGCGTGCCGAGGCCGGTAGTTCCCGCCGCAGAAGCGGCGGAACTCGCCGATCTTCTCGCCAAGGCGGAACGACCGGTCATCATCGGAGGCCGCGGGTCGCGGCACGCAAAAGGGGAGCTTCGCGATGTGGCCGCCGCGGCAGGAGCCCTTCTCATCGCCTCGGGGGGCGGCCGCGGCGTCTTCGAAGGTGACGATTGGGCCCTCGACATTGTGGGCGGTTTTGCCACCGAGAGTGCCGCAGACCTCGTGCGTGAGGCCGACCTCATTGTCGCATTCGGGGTGGCGCTGAATGACTGGACCACTCGCAGTGGCTCGCTCATCGAGGAAGTAACCCTCGTCCACGTCGACGACCGCGTCGAGGCGATCGGGAAGCACCGGCCCGTGGACCTGGGCATAGTCGGTGACGCGGCCGCCGTGGCCCGGGCGGCCTGCGAGGTGCTGACGGCCAGAGGGCCGTCCAGGGTGGGGTATCGCACCCCCGAAGTCGCCGAGCGGGTTCGCCGTGCCCGGTACTGGTCAGAGCAGCCCGTCGAGCCGATCGACGAGCCGGGATTCGTGGACCCTGTGGCTCTCACCAACGCCCTCGATGCGATGGTGCCCGAGGAACGGGTAGTTGTGGTCGACGGCGGGAACGTGAACGCCTACCCGGGTGCCCACCTGCGGGTGCCGGACGACGCTGGTTACGTGCTCCCCCTGTCGTTCCAATGCATCGGTCTTGGCCTGGGCAGTGCGATCGGCGCCGCCGTCGCCCGTCCGGACCGGATGGCAGTACTCGGCACCGGTGACGGATCACTGCTGATGGGGGCAGTGGAACTGGAGACGGCCGTGCGACTCCGGCTCGGAATGCTGATCGTTGTCTACAACGACAGCGCCTACGGTGCAGAGATCCATCTGTTCCCCGAGTCGACGCCCAAAGAGCAGGAGATCGTTCGCTTTCCCGACACGGACATTGCGGCGATTGCGCGCGGCTACGGCTGTGACGCCGTCACCGTGCGGTCGCTCGATGACCTTGGCGGGGTATCCACCTGGCTCCAGTCTGATCGGGACCGCCCCCTGGTGATCGATGCAAAGATCACCGGTCGACCGTCCTGGCTCATGGCCAGGGAAGGTGGTCACTAACGCAAGAAACCCTCGGACACGCGAGAAGCAAGGGAGTTCCCCATGATGCACGCCACCACAACCCATACCCGTCGGCTTATTGCCGCTGCCGGAGCGGCCGTAGCACTGGTCCTTGCAGGGTGCACCGCTGATCCCGAGGGCGGCGAAGCCGGCGAGGGCGGCACGATACGGGTCGCTTATCTGGCCACAGGGTCGGCCCTGCCGCTCTTTGTCACTGCTGAAAAATACGCCGAGGAGGCGGGTGTCAATGTAGAACTCGTGGAGGTCACTAGCGGTAACGAGTCCATCACCGGCGTTGCAACCGGTCAGTATGACGCGGGGTTCGCCGGAATCGGCTCCGCAGCCTACAACGCGTTCGCCGAGGGATTGCCTGTGCAGTACGTAGCACCGATGCACTTCGGCTACATCGAGGACTATTTCATCATCTCCTCGCAGCTCGCCGGGTCCAACGAGGAGGCGGCCAAGGTGGCAGAGGACATGTCGCAGTTGACGGGACAGGCGTTCGCCGCGAATGCCCCAGGGGTAGTGACCGAGGCACTGCTTGGCTTCGCCCTCGAACGCGGAGGACTGTCAATCGACCAGATCAGGCTCGAGTACATCCCCTTCCCCGATCAGGTACCAGCACTCGCCAACGGCGCGATTGCCGGGGGCATACTGTCAGAACCGTTCCCCACCCAGGCGGAACAGAATGGGTCCGGCTACCGTCCGTGGGAGACGCCGACGGATGACCCCCCGCTGCCGTTCACCGGCGTTATCTACAACACCGACTGGGCCGAGCAGAACCGGCAGGCGGCGGAGGACTTCATGCGCGCATACGCCAAGACCGCCGAAGATCTTGCCGACAACGGCTGGAACACCGAGGAAATGCTTGCGCTGGTGGAGAAGTACACCGGGGCGAATCCGGAGGTCATCGCGGCATCTCGGCAGCACCATATCCCCGCCGACCTGAGCGTCGATTTCGATGTGCTGCGCCGCTACCAGGAGTTCTTCATGGAGCGGGGCTCGCTGAAGTACAACGAGATTATCCCCGACGAAGAGATGTGGAACTTCACATGGCGTGACGCAGCGCTCGGGAACTGACGCGGGGCCAGTCATGAGCGCACCTCCCAAGGCAAAGGTCCGGCTGCTGGACGTGGCCAAACAGTTTCCGGGACGGGAGAACGTGACCGCGCTGGAGGATGTTTCCCTGGAGATCGCCGAGGCTGAATTCGTAGCGATCGTGGGACCATCGGGATGCGGGAAGTCGACCCTCCTGCGGCTGGTGGCCGGGCTCTACGAGCCCTCCTCCGGGACAGTCAGCATTGAAAGCTCCAAGCCCGACCGGCCGAAGACGGCGATGGTTTTCCAGGAGCACGCCCTGTTCCCCTGGATGTCGGTGCGTGAGAACGTCATGTTCGGGCCGCGCAACCGCAATGTGTCCAAGAAGGAGGCTGCCGAGATCGCTGACGAGCAGCTGGCGCAGCTCGGTCTGGCACGTTTTGGCGACTTCTTTCCCCACCAGCTCTCGGGCGGGATGAAGCAGCGCGTCGGCATTGCTCGCGCGCTTGCCCAGGATGCCGAGGTCCTGCTCATGGACGAGCCGCTCGGGGCGCTCGACGCCCAGACCCGAACTCTGTTACAGGAGCAGATCCTGGAATTGCGGCAGCAGACAAAGCCGACTGTCTTGTACATTACGCACGCGATCGACGAGGCGGTGTTCCTCTCTGACCGGGTGGTACTTATGACGGCTCGGCCAGGCCGCATCCGCGACATCGTCGAGCTCGACTTCGGCCCCGACCGTACTCCTGAGTTGCGCGGCACGCCAGAATTCGCAGCATTGTCGCAGGACATCTGGAACCACCTTCGGGACGAGGTACAGGCTGCCATAGCGATGGACGACCGGTGATGCTGCGCGCCCTCCGTGAAAAGTGGGCCCTGCTCGTTGGTCCGGCGGGCATCCTCCTGGCATGGGAACTCCTCAGCCGCACCCACGTCATCCGCCCAACGTTCTTTCCGGCCCCAACCGAGATAGTTGCCCGCGGCGTGATCGTATTCGACCCCGGATCAGGGCTGGGCGGGGACATCATTGCAACGGTGCTGCGAGTGCTCGCGACGATCGCCCTCGCGGTGCTCCTCGGGGTCGCAGCCGGGATCGCGATCACCGCGTCCCAGTGGATGGAGCGCGGCACCAATACGCTTCTGGCGTTCCTGTATCCCATTCCCGGCGTACTCTTCTTCCCCTTCCTGACGTTCCTTCTGGGCCGTACGGAAATGGCTCTCATCCTTACCGCGCTGGTGACCCCACTGATCGTGATGGTCCTGTATACGGTGGCCGGAGTGCGTAGCATCGACCGCACCCTCATTGAGGTGGCGGACAACTACGGCTCTCGGGGCACCCGGCGCTTCTTCCGCATCCTTGTCCCCGGCGCCCTTCCGTCGATTGTCACCGGCATCCGCGTCTCGCTCGGCTTCACATTGATCGCGGTGATCGCTATCGAAATGGTCGGGGCCTCGAACGGGTTGGGGCAGTTCCTCTGGTCGAACTGGCAGATCTTGCGGGTCACTGACATGTATGTCGCGCTGTTGATCATCGCGGTGCTCGGCCTGCTCAGCTCGGTCGGATTCGATTCGGTCGCTGACCGGATGCTGCCGTGGCGTCGAGACGTGAAGGGGGCCCAGGCATGAGCCCGTCGGTGCGCGGATGGGCGCAGACCTGGACCATACCGGTTGTGGTCCTCATGCTGTGGGAGGTCAGCACCCGTGCGGGCCTGCTGGATCCGCGGTTCTTCCCTCCGCTCAGCAACATAGCCGTCACTGGCGTCGACCAACTCCTGAATGGGCGGCTTGGCCTTGACCTGTTGCTCACGATCCAACGGCTGCTGTTGGCGTTCACGCTCGCGGCGGGCCTTGGGGTTGTGATCGGTGTCGCGTCGGGACGGTGGCGAATCGTTGAGTTGCTGATCCGGCCGGTCACCGACACGCTGTACCCTCTGCCTAAGATCGCGCTTCTTCCCCTGTTCATCATCATCTTCGGCCGCGGCGAGGTCGCCTACATCACCACCGCCTTTGCCACCGGATTCTTTCAGATCATCATTAGCACGCGCGGGAGCGTGCGGGATATATCGACGGACCTGATCGAGGCTGGCCGCAATTTCGGCGCGACGGGGGTGCGGTTCTTCACCCGGCTGCTGTTTCCTGCCATAGCCCCGGGACTGCTTAACGGCCTGCGGCTGGGGATGGCGACCTGCCTGATCACGCTGATCGCCGCCGAGTTTGTGGGAGCCCAGTACGGACTGGGGGCCCTGATACGCCGGGCGGGACAACAGTTCGCTGTGGAAGAAGTGTATGCGGGACTTGCACTCACCGGGCTGCTGGGCCTGCTGATCAACGTCGCTTTCCGGCTCGTCACGCCGCTTGTGCTCCCGTGGGAGCGGCGAGCACATCGCGCGGATAGCGGGCAGAAGGCGTAGAGTCTGGCTGCCAAACGGAGCCGTTCTCCGAGCAGTCAGCATCTGACTGGCCACTTTAGGAGCCACTTCCTAGTCCGGTCAGGACTGGACGGACTGCATCACCGACAGGTGCCCTGCCCGGGCCGCGATCAGGCATTTCGACAGGTAGAACGGCCGGTTCGCATGCTTGACGTACTGCGTCAGCACAAGGACGGGGTCCGAGGCCCGCAGGTCCAGAAGCTTGGCCCGGCTCGGGCCCACCTGGCTCAGGCTGATCTGGCATTCGCCCGGACCCAGGACCCGTCCGGCGTGCTGGTTCAGGGCGGCGAGCAGCGTGGTGCCACCGCCGTCGTCGAGCTCCAATGGTGCAGCCTCACCGGAACCGCTGCCAAAGCTGACCGGCAGCGCGGAGATGTTTTCCTGCAAGTGGGCGATGGCTTCGCCGTCGCGGATCAGGACCGACTCCCAGATCCAGCAGTCCGCGCCGGGATCGACCGCTACGCCGGGGGCGACGAACTCGGAGGCGGCCTCCCGCTCGATCCGGACCCGTTTGATCTCGAGGTGCTGCCCGGGCCCGCCAAGGACTTCCTCGAAGGGCCGGATCCGCTCGATCCCGATGCGGGGGAGCGTGTCGGAGACAAACCGGCCGACCCCGCGGCGGGCCCTGATGAGGCCGTCCTCTTCGAGGAGCATGAGGGCTTCGCGGACCACGGTGCGGCTGACCTTCATGTCCGTGCCGAGCTCGGTTTCGGTGGGGAGCATGGAGCCGGGCTGCAGCAGGTTGTTGCGGATTGCCTCGGCGATCCGGGAGTAGACGGCAACCCGGAGCGGTGAGCCGGGCTGGGCCGTCATCGGCTGGGACAGGAAACGGACGGCGTCCTGATGCACGTTATGCCTCGCTTAATGGTCTGGGATTTCCAGCCTATCGGTGTGATGCGTTTGTTGGACAACGGCAGGTCTGGTGGGCCGACTCTCAGAGGAGGGCTGTTCGAGAAAATGAACATAGGGCCGCGACTGTAGTACCGCCGGCGTACTTCTGATCCGCGCCGGGCCGGTACATGTAACGTTGATCTATGAGCGCTAGGGATCGCGTTGCGCAGCACAGGGTAGCAATGCGCGAGCGTGGCTTTCGGCAGGTTCAGCTGTGGGTCCCGGACACGCGCACGGAGGAATTCAAGCGCGAAGCCTGGCGGCAGGCCCTGGCAGTGGCCGCCGCGGACCGTGCCGGCGACAACCAGGACTTCATTGAGCAGACTTCGGAAGACTGGCCGGAGTGGACCGAGGCGAACTGTGGACGGTCTCAGACGGAACGTACGCGCAAAAGCCCGGGCCGGCACTGATCATCCAGGATGATCTGTTCGCGATGTCAGAGTCGGTCACCCTCCTGCCCTTGACGTCCCAACTCGCGAACGCCCCGCTGCTGAGGCTAACGGTTGAACCAGGCCAGCTCACTGGCCTGGAACGCGTAAGCCAGATCATGGTGGACAAGCTGACCACGGTGCGCCGCACCAACCTTGGCGCGGGCGGACCGAGGAGCCGAATCCAATTCTCGGCCATACGGATCATGGTACGCCGCAGCACTGCCGGCGTCAGCGGTGAACGGTTACCGCATCAGCTCGCCGACGGAACTGACTCACGGGGATTTGGTTCAGTTCGGCCAGGCCAGGCTGCGGTTCATCGACAGGAACGCTGACGGCCGCGGCACACCCTCCGGGACGGGCGGCAAGAAGGGAACGACGCCGGCCCCGCAGCCGCCGGGGGGACGGCTGGGAACGGCACTGATGTACGCCGCCGGCATCAACGTCGTCGGGAGTCTAGGCAACAGCCTCGCCGCCTTCCTGACCGAGCTGACGCCCACCTGGACATGGTTCATCACCCCCTTCATCGGGTTGCTGGTGGCCCTGCTGATAGAGACCCTCGGGTATTACCGGAAGGGACCCGGCACCCCGCAGCGGCCGCCCTCCGGCCACGAACCAAGGCCCCACGAACCCGGGCCGGAGCGCAGGCCTGCCCCGCAGCGGCCGCTGGCCGTCACCGTGCTCCTCACGCTGTTGCTGCTGGGAGGCGGCGGATGGCTGGCCGCCGCCGGGGTTAGCTACGCCGTCGGCTACTTCTCCGGCAACGAAGACGGCGTGCAGCGGCTGGAACGCCAGGTGGTGGCCGAAGCGCAGGGGGTTCGGGTGACGGTCCTGGGCGTCCAAAGCACAGCCCACTTCACCCGGGTGGGGATCCTGGTCAGCAACGGGACCAGCAGCTCGATATCCCTGCCGCTGTTCCAGAACGCGCTGCTCACCGGCCCGGGCGGCACCACCGTCGACGCCAGTGCCTTCCGCAGCAACTGGCAGCCCAAGATACCGGCCGGCGTGCAGCGCAGGGAACCCTCAACTTCGAAAGCCAGCTGCCCGAAGGGCCTACGACGGTGTCGCTCAGCTTCGCCACGGTCTTTGTGCAGGGCTTCGACGGCCCCCCGTCCATCACAGTTCCGAACATTCCCCTCAAGCCGCTGGACACTGAGGTTTCGGCGTCGGCTGCAGGGGTTTCCGGCCCTTGCTTTTCGCCACCGGGCGGTCCTTACTGATGGAAGGAACCTGCCATCCGGGTGGATTCTGGATGACCTGTTTGCGTAACTTTTGACCTGGGCCGCAGGGGCTGCCCGCAGAAACAAAGGAGACTGCGGTGCACCAGAGTCCAAAAGTTACGCATTTGCGTTGCAGTTCCCCGCAAGCCGTGCCAGAGCCCAGTCCCAGCGGATCAGCTCCTGCTCCAGCCTGACGGACGGGCCATAGGAGTCACGGCCCAGCGCTTCATAGAGCGCTGATTCTTCGGCGGTCAGCCTGCTGAGCGCAGCCCGGGACGGCGACGGTTCCCTTCCCCAAACATCCCGGTGCTCCAGCAGGGTCTCCTCATCCATCAGCACACTGGCCACGTGCGGGTGGACCGCTCGGAGCTGGTCCAGGATCCGGAAGCCGTGAGTGTCCAGGTCGCCCCAGTACAGGACTTCGCAGTCCCGCAGCCAGTCGGCATCGCGGAGGGAAGAAAAACCGTACCCGCCGCCGTAGATCGCAACAGCGCCGGGCCGTTCGGGCAGCGCCAGGAAGTTGACCAGGTTCTCGGTGACAAGCACCGTCCGGACCGGCAAGCTCAGGGAGCGGAACGCCTCCGCCGTCACCGTCAGATCGCGGACCTCACCCAGCAGCGGCACGCCAGGGTCCAGCAGCCGGAACCTGACCAGCTCGGGCGGATGCACAAACCCGTGCCTCGCCGCGAAGCGGGCCGCAGGAGTCCGCGCCGCCGGCTGCCCCAGTAGGGAACCGGGTTCCGCCGGCACGTCCGGACTGATCTCATCGGAGGGCTCACCTTCGGAGAGCGCCGACGGACGCAGGGCCTCCACCAGTTCCTCGATCACCCGCCGATGGGTCTCGATGAACTTGGTGTGCACTCCCGGCAGGCTCAGCTGCCGGACGTAAACACCTGGTTCCGGATTGTCGCGGAGCCACAGTGCCACCCGGCCAGCCGTCAGCGCATTAGTCCCAAGGTCCAGCAGCTTGAGTGGCCGCCGAATTGCCCAGGCACGGAACGCGGGGTCCAGAGCGGCCAGCCGGTCGGCAAGCTCAACAAACCTGGCCGCGTCCTTGACCCTGCCTACAAACGCAACCTCATCGCTGGCAGACGCGAACACCGCCGCCGCGGGAAGCTTGTTGGAGCCGATCGTGGTGCGGCCCACCTCTGCCGTCTCCAGGGTGAAGGGACCGACGGCGGCCAGCAGCTCAGCTGCCCACGCACGTGCCGCCGCATAATCGCTCAAGAGGGATGCCGCCGTCGGACGCTTCAACGCACGACGGCGGGGGTACAGCCCGCTGGGCTCCAGCAGTTCGCGCAGCAGTGCACCGCTGGTCCACGCCTTCAGCGACTGCGCCCGCAGGTCTGCCAGCGTGGTCCAGCCGGAGGGGGAATCAGCCGGCACGGCGGTCTCGCTCGTCGCGGTACTCCTGGATGGTCATGTTCCGCAGCTGGGAATCGTTGCCATTGGTGTTGGCCACGAAGCCCACGTGTGCCACAAACGGCTCGATCACGTGGATCTTCTGCAGGGGCGTGACGATCAACAGCTGCAGCTTCATCCGCTGGAACAGCTCCAGGCCGTACCGCGCGGACTCATCCGAGCCGCGCCCGAACGCCTCGTCGATCACCACAAACCGAAAGCTGCGGCCCTTGCCGGCACCCCTGCCCAAGCCGGCGCCGGCACCGGCGGCCGGGCCGGCGCCCTGTCCCGCTCCCAGGCCGAACTGGAACGCCAAGGCCGCGGCCAGAATCGTGTAGGCCAGCTTCTCCTTTTGCCCGCCGGACTTGCCGCCGGAATCGGTGAAGTGTTCGAACTCCTCGCCGGTCTCGGTCCACTTCTCCGAGGCGGAGAACGTGAACCAGTTCCGCACGTCCGTGACCTTCGCCGTCCAGCGCTCGTCCAGGTTGGTGAAGCCGTCCCTCCCGCGGAACCGCTCAATCAGCCGCTCCACCTGCAGGTACTTCTGCTCGGAGTACTGGTCCTCGTCCCCGATGGTGCCTTCCGAACAGGCCCTCAGGTCCGTTCCGAACTGGCGCACGTCCAGGTCGGTGGTGTTCTGGTGCTCCAGCTGGATGTGCCGGCCACGGTTGTACTCGATGGTGGCCAGCGACAGGTTGATCTCGGTGATCCGGTTCACGATGTCCTGCCGGCGGCTGTCCAGGAACGCGTTGAACGCCACCACCTCGTGGATGGTGTTCTGGTTCAGGGACTCCTTGAAGTGAGCCTCGTACTTGGGAAGATCGTTTTTCTCCAGCTGGTCCAGCAGCCGTTCGTAGTCGACGGCGGCATCCAGGGATGCATCAATTTCGGTGGTCTCGGTGGGGTACCTGTTCCGGAAGTCGGCCATCAGCCGCACCGTGTCCGTTTCCGCCCTGGCCAGCCGCTTGGACAGCGCATCAATGGCGGCTGTGAGTCCGGAGCGGACCAGGCTTTCAACCGCCACCGTGTTCTTGTAAGTGAGGACTTTTTCCCCGGGCGCCGCGGCGGCCAGGCCGGCCACGGAAGCCAGCACCCCGGCGTCGTCCGTCAGTGGCTGTTCCTGCAGCAGGTCACGGCACTCCGCGATGGCCTCCGCGAGGTTCTCGCTGTCCTTCTTGTTGGCGCCGAGCCGCTCCCGGATCTTGTCTGCCCGGTCCGACTGCCGCGTGAGCTCGGCGTTCAGCGCGGTTTCCTTGGCCGCCAGCTCCTGCAGGACGTCGCTGGCGGATTCCAGCGCGCGCCGCTCTTCCTTGAGCTCCTCGATCCGGCGGGCAGTGACTTCCCAGCTGAGCTCGCCGAAATCAGCGACGGACCGAACGGTACCGAGCTGCTGGTTCTTCCGGCCGATCTCGCCCAGTTTCCGGTCCACCTTGTCCAGCTGCGTTCCCACCACCTGGAGCTGACCGGTGACCTCGTCCAGCTCGGACCGGAACCGGTTGATCTTGTCCTGGTTGTCCCAGCCCAGCACGTAGTTGCGCCGGTCCGCCAGGTCCTTCCGATCGTCCTTTTCATGCCGGCCGCGGCCGCCCTTCAGCTGGCCGTTCGCGGTGAGGGCTTTGGGATGGCGGCGGAAGTCCGCCAGGTTGTCGCAGCAGACGTAATCGAAGCGGCTGGCCAGCTCATCCAGGAGGAAGTCGCGGAACGGTGTGCCCTGCTTAATGGCGATCTTGGCCGCCAGCGTCCCGGGTTCCGCGGCCCTGGGGGAGTACCCGTCGCCCACCTTCAGGTACACCAGCCGGCCCTTCAGGTTGTTCGCGTCCACCCAAGTGCTCACGGCAGCGTAGTGTTCCGTCGGCACCAGCAGCGACAGCGCGAAGCCGCGCAGGGTGCGTTCTGCCGCGCCCTCCCAGCCTGCTTCGCCGTCGCGGACGCGCAGCAGCTCGCCGGCGAACGGCAGGTCCTTCTCCGCCGCGCCTGTTCCCTCGCACAGGCGGCGCCGGATCTCCAGTTGCTGCAGCGGCAGCAGGTTGCGCCGGGACTGGAGACTTGTCAGTTCCGCTGCGAGATCGTCGGCGCGTCCGGTGAGGACAGTGCGCGTCATGGTCTGTTCGGTGCGGCTTTCCTGCAGCCCGTTGTACTGATCAGCCAGCCCGGATTCGACGGCGGCCAGCCGGTCCCGGTTCGCGTCGAACAGCACCCGGTCTTCCGGCGCGCGGAGGTGCAGTTCCGCCGCGGCTGTGGCGTAGGTCTGGTAGCGGGTCCGCTGTGATGCGGCCTCGGTGCCGAGCCGGGCGATGTCGGCGTCGATGGCTGCGAGCCGGCCGCCGCCGTTGGAGCGGATGTCGTCGGCCACGGCGGTGAGCTGGTGCCGGAGTTCCGTGATCCGGGCGGTGAGGGACTTGTTGTCCTCGCGCAGCCGTTTTCCGGTGCTCTCCAGTTCGGCCGCGTGCTCCAGGCTCAGGATGAGGCGCTGGTTGGTGAACCAGGGGTGCAGCTGGTCCCGCTGGGCCCGGGCCAGCTCGTCCTCTGCCGTCAGCGTGGCGTGCCTGGCGGCTCCCTCGCGAATGGGCGCCAGCAAGCTGATTTGGTCCTTGGCGCGAAGCACGGCGCCGTGGGCCTTCTTCAGGTCATCGAAGTGGCTGATCAGTTTGCCGATCCGGGCTTCGACGTCGTCCTCGTCCAGCATGTTGGTGCGCACGAAGTGGGTGATGTTCTCCACCTGCTTCATGGACACCGTGCCGTGGAACAGCTCCATGGCCTGGTTTCCGCTGATGCCGAACTGCCGCTTGAAGGCTGCGGCGTAGGGCTCGAACGTGTCATGGACAGCGGCGCCGTCGGCCTTCAGCCTTTTCTTGAGCTTGGCTGGGTCCTGGCCGAAGTTGGAGAAGTTTGCGGCGATGGACTGGTCCCTTTCCGCGAGCGAGTAGAAGCGGTTGGGCGTGCCGGCCTCCTGGACAGCCCACAGCGTGATGGCCAGCGTGACGGACTTGTTGAGCGCCGCGTTGTGGAACACAGCCAGCACCACGGTGAGCGCACCCGTTCCACGCAGCGACACCGGTTTGGAGTTTTCCCCGCCGGTGCTGCGCGTGCTCTTGTGGTACCCCCGCACGTAGGACATGAGGGAGCGTTCCTTCTTCTGCGCCCCCGCGGCCTTGTTGTATTCGATCTTGTTCGCGGGGAGAAGCAGGGTGGTGATCGCGTCCACGACGGTGGATTTGCCTGAGCCGATGTCTCCGGTGAGGAGGCTGTTGGCGCCGTCCAGGCGGAACGTGCGCACGCCCTGGTGGAACGTGCCCCAGTTGAGCAGCTCCAAACGGTGCAGCCGGTATCCCGGGGGAGTGCCGGCGTCGTCCGTAGTGTCCTGTTCCGTAGGCTCCAGGCTGAAAAGGCTGTCCTGCAGGTCCGCGGTCACGGGAGCTCCCCCTCGTTTGTGTCCGGAGTACTGGCCGTTGGCGACGCTCCGGCGAGCGAGGCGCGGTAGTCCGCCAGCCGCGCGTCGAACTCCTCCAGCCACTGGGCGTCCACGTAGGCCTTCAGGATCCGGGCCACCTCGTAGGTGTCTGCCTGGCCGCGGAGTTTGCGCAGGAACCCGAGCTCCACCACCTTCTTGATGTTGGCGCCGAGCCGGTCCATGATGCGGGCCTGGTTGCTGGATTCGGGCAGGAACACGGCCACCATATCCGCGATCTCCTGCTCGGTCATGATGAGCCTGAGCTCGCTGCTGTTGGTGTCAAACTCGAGCATCCGGCCGCGCAGCAGGGCCAGCAGGAGACTGACGTCAAAGGTCAGCCGGCGCCGGGGGATAAGCCGGGGAAGGTTGCCCTCCGGATCCTCCCTGGACCGCAGGAACGCGTAGCCCTCCGACTCGTCCAGGATCAGGTCCAGTCCCAGCACGGCCACGTAGTCGCGGGCCTGCGACTCCAGGGTGATCAGCGACTGCCAGACCTTCTCGTCCGACTCCGCGTACACCACGCCCCTGAACAGCCGGGTCACCACACCGGGGAGTTCCTCGGGGGTGCGGGCCTGTGTTTCGGTGGTGTCAGTGGTGTTCATGCCGGCCTCACAAAAATGATCTGGTCGATGGTTGCTTCGCGGATGCTGCCGTCCGGGAGGTGCCACTGCAGCTGCTGGGGAACGTCGTCACGGATGCTGGCCCACTCGGATTCGCTGGCCAGCTGGTAGTACGCCACAATCTCGGCGAGGCCCTGTTGGAGCGGATAGGCGTTGGTGATCTCGGCGAGGGTGGCCTGTTCCGCGTCCGCCAGGACCGCGTCCACATTGGTTTTCAGGCGCTCCTTGTCCACATGGAACTGGCTGAACAGGGCGCCGGCGTCCACGTCGGCGTCGTCGGCGGTGAGGACGGCGTCGTCCACCATCACCTTCCGGCTGGGCTCATACAGGGGCCGCTCAAACGGCAGCGCCACGTCCACTGACGGTGCCGGGATGTCCATAAAAACGCCCGACGGCGGCGCCTCCCTTGTGCCCAGCGCACCGGACTCGATGCTGCGGATCAGCCGCATGATGCGTTTGTTTTCCAGGAAGACCTTGTCGTCAAGAAGCCGGCGCATCTGCTCAGAGAGCTGCCGCACCGTTGCTTGCGTCTGGTCTACAGCCGGCAGCCAGTCCTGGTGCAGCGTGGTCACGGCGTGCAGGTCCTCAACGCCGGAGAGCGCCTCGATTTCGGTGGCGCGATGCAGCAGGTCCTGCAGTTCGCCGCGCAGCTGCGGCGACATGAGGTAGTCCCAGAAACCCTGGAACGTGCGGCCCTGGAGTGAGCTGCTGATGCCCTGCTGGTTGGCGAAAATCGACTCCAGGAGCTCGCCTTGGCTGCCTTCCCAGGTGGCGATCTGTTCCCGGACCTGGCGGTCCAGCTTGCGGAAGTTCTGTTCGACTTCACGGAAATCGGACAGGAGGTCCTTCGCCAGGGTGGTCAGCTGCTGGAAGTGATCCAGGGCCTCCGGGGCGGTCATGACCTTGACATGGCCGTCCCTGATCCGCTGCATCTCGGCGTCGATCCCGTCCCGCTGCCGCTGGAGCTCGGCGAGCCTGACCTCGGGGTCCGTTTCCGACTGTTGGACCAGGGCCTTGAGCACGGCGAAGATGCTGGTGAGCCGGGACTGGGTTGCCACGAAATCCCGTCCGCTCAGGCTTTCCACCCACCGCACCACGTCCTCGGCCGCGGCCGTCAGATCGTAGCGCGGCTCGTCCTGCCCGGGCACATAGTATTTGCGCAGCCAGGCCCGCTCGGGGGCAGCCCAGTCATCCAGATACTCTGAGGCAGAGCGGGGATACTTGTCCTCGCCGAAGACGTCCCTGAGGCCGAACAGGACGTCGTCGAGGTGGTCCATGAGCTCCTGGCGGCCGATGTCGCGCTGGTTGGGCCCGGTAAAGGCCTTGATGAAGAAGGAGATGGCCAGCGGGGCGTTCTGCGCGCGGAGTAGAGACCAGCCTGCATGGTTATCACGCAGGGCGCTGATGTCGTAGAAGTCCATTGCTTCCCTGGGACGGATGTTGGTGGTCTTGTGGCTGTGGTCTTGGGTCCGGTGCACCGATGGCCCGTTACGCCCAAGCTACACGGGGCCAACGACATTTTACTGTGGAGGAGCAGTGGCGGACCGGCTCATTACGGTTGGCCCCCGTGACCCTCCGTCGCTTAATGGGCTGGGACTGTTCCTCCCGCCCCAAGTTAAAACTTCGGCCCAAGTGGGATACTAAGCCATGGCTTTTTCCTCTGGCGGGGACACTCGGGGTGTTGTGGCAGTGGTCGGTGCAACTGGCCGGCAGGGATCGGCCGTAGTCCGTCACCTGCTCAAGGACGGATGGCAGGTGCGTGCCCTGACCCGGAATCCCTCCAGCGACGCCGCACAGGCGCTGCTCGCGCTGGGTGCCGACGTCCAGCAGGCCGACACCGAGAATCCCGGCACTCTTCGGACGCCGTTCCAAGGGGCCTACGGGCTCTTCAACGTCCAGAATCCGCAGACAATCGGGGCCGAAGCTGAAGTGCGGCAGGGCCGCAATGTGGCGGAGGCAGCAGCTGAAGCCGGCATACGCCACGTGGTGTACGGGGCGGCGGGAGTCAGCGATCAACCGACAGGCGTGGGCTCCTGGGACTCCAAGCTGGTCATCGCCCAGCACTTCCGCGAAGTGGGACTGCCGCTTACCGTCCTCCGGCCCATGGCGTTCATGGAACTGATGACGGACAAAGGTTACTATCCGCAGTTTTCCACCTGGCACCTGATGCCAAAGCTGATGGGCCAGTCCCGGCCGGTGGGGTGGCTGTGCGTTGACGATCTGGGTGCCATCGCCGCCCGGACGTTCGCCGACCCCGAACGGTGGAGCGGTGCCGTGCTGGGACTGGCGTCCGACGTCCGGTCGATCGAGCAGTGCCGCACCATGTGGCAGGAACGCGCTGGGCGAAGGCCGCGTGGGTTACCGATGCCGGAGAAGCTCTTTGAACGGTTCGTGGGGAAGGACCTCACCACCATGTGGCGGTGGCTGCGGACCGGGCAGTTCGACATGAGCACCCAGACGACGCTCGACATTCTGCCGGAGGCCTTGAATGTACGGCAGTGGCTGTCGCAACTGCCCAAGTAGCGTGCTGGAGTTGCAACACTATTCGGCGGGGCCGAGGTACTTCCTGGCCGTAGCCACCTTCATGTACAACCTCAAGTTGCTGCCGCCAGTCGAAGCAAACCCGTGCCGTTCGTACCACCCAACTAACCCTGCGTTGTCCGCGTCGACGACGATGATCTGGCCGCCGCCCACCTCCGAGGCGCTGATGATTCTTTCCAAGGCCGCACGCAGCAGCTGCGAGCCCCACTGATGGGCTGTGTCGCCACGCCTAGTGTGGTCGAGTGCCAACTTGGCCAGGAGCCAGCCCGGTGCGCTGCGTAGCACTTTTCGTTGGAGTGGCTTCGGCATGTCATCGCGGACTACGAGAGTTGGGCAAATCGCGAAGTATCCGACAACGCGCTCCTGGGCAGTTGGCGCCGCCTCCAGAAGCAGGTAGACCATGCTGGCTCCGGCGTCAACCGCCTGCATTGCATGATCGGTCAGCCATTGGTTGTACGAGGGCTCACCGCAGTCAAAAGCCCCCAGATCATACCCGGGGGCCAGCTTGGCGATGCGGAAAGACGATACGCTCATCGTTCGATGAGCCGGGGGAGCCTGGCCAGTTCCGCCAGCCCCGCGGACTCATCGGGAGTGTCGAGGGAGGCCATCATGACGTCAAAGACCTCGGGCGCCATGAGAGTCATATCGGCGCGAGAGACGACCTTTTGTGCGGCCTGTCGTGCAGCGTCGGCCACGAACGCGGACTTGGTCACGTGAAGCAGTTCGGCTGCTTCCGTGATGAGGGCGTCGGTGCTCTCATCAGTGCGCAACTCAAGCCGACGTGATTTGGTGTTGGGCATAGTTGAACCTCCGCTCCCGACTGTACGGCATTTGTACGGTCAACGGTAGGGCTCACCGACGGGCACCTACTCGCGGGAGCTCAGGGCGTCGAACTGCTCCTGCCAGAGGGACAGCTCGCGGTCCATGTACTGCCTGCGCGCCGCCGTCCATTTGGGCCAGATGTCGGAGGTGACCTCGGCTGCCGCCCGGCGGGGGACTTGGGGTACTTTCGCCCGCTGGGGGAGCGGGGCTGCTTTCGGCTTACGGGGTACCGGGGGTACTTTCGGCCTGGGGCCGACAGCGGGCGTGGGGCCAGTGAGCCGGGGGAGGTCCATGAGCCAGAGCGCCAGTTTGCACACGCACCAGACGATGCAGGCGAGGACGAGAACGCCAAGAAGGAAGGCAACGTATAGTAGCCAACCCATTGCAAGGAAGACCCATGGTCCATTTTACCCACCCAAACCTCGTTTTTATCAGGTCTCCCTCCGGCCCTTGGGGTGGACGCCTGCCTGCGGCGTGTGATTGTCACGGGTAACAGGATTGACCGTTGCACCACGGTCCCGGGCGGCACAGACTTGACCTCAGTGACGCGGCTTTGCGCCCGGCCCCCAGGTCCTGGGCGGTGGCTATGCAAGCGGAAGGCTGAGTAATGCAGGAAAAGGATTCTCTGCAGCCCGGAACAGGTGCCGGTCCGTACCTCACTGGAGCCGCCATGGCGCAATCGCGGTTCGTTGCTGTTGCTGCCGCGCTTGCCGGCTTCGCCTTCGGAGTTCGGGGCGTGCTGAATACTTTGGGCGAAATCAGATACTGGAGTCCGGAGACTCCGCTTGAATACACCGCCGTGGCACTGCTTTCTGTGGCGATGCTGTTCCTTAGCGCCGCCCTGTGGGCTCTTGGGAGCTTTTGGGCAACGCACGATCACCTGCCCGGGCAGGCCGCACAGTGGAGCCGGTTCGCGGTCCGCGTCGCCGCCGTCGCCGCTGTGCTCGTTTCGGTTTCCAACTTCCTGGAGGACTACCTGAGGCTGCGCTGGTTCGGGCTGACGTTCGTCATGGGTTCAATCGCGCTGCTCCTGGGCCTGCTGGCTGCAATCGTCCTGCGGCTGGCGGCACCCGGAGTGGACAAGGTGGAAGGCATCCTGCTCGTGGCGCTCACTGCCGGCGTGGTGCTGATGTCCTTTGCGATGGGCGTGGGCTCCGCGTCGCTTCTGCTGCTGGCCGCCTATCACGCCTGGTTCCGGGACCGGCGGCGCGTCGGGCCACGTGCCGCAGGAGCGACGTAATTCAGGACAGTACGACGGCGGCGCCTGCCTCCGTGCTTCCCGCACCTGTGTAATGAGGATGCGGAATTAGGTAGGGCAAGTTGCCGGTTTCCCCTACCCAGCCGGTACAGATCGGAGCAAGATAACCTGCATGAAAAAGACTTTTATGGCTGGTTTCGCAGCGGCGATGATGGCGTTCGGGGCAGTGAATTCGGCAGTTGTGACCAACGCGGCGCCGCCCGAGCCATCCCACACGGCGGGGCAAATCATGGTCAAGTTCCGTGACAAAGCCGCGGCTGCGGGCACCCTGCGCCAGCATGGCCTCAGTGAGGGGCCGGGTATCGGTAGCACCGAAGCACAACTCATTAAGGTCCCGGCCGGCCAAGAACTCCGACTCATCGAGGCACTCAGCCGGAACCCGGCAGTGGAATACGCGGAGCCGGACCACATCGTTACTGCCGCCACAGATGACAAGTATTTCCCCAGTCAGTACGCGCTGCAAAACGACGGCCAGTCCTTCACCAACACCGCTGGCACACTGACGGTGGACAAGGGCACGGCGGATGCTGATGTGGACGCCGTCGAAGCGTGGACCGTCACCACCGGCCTCAGCATCAAAGTTGCCGTTCTGGATTCCGGTGTTGCCAACGACAACCCGGACATCCACCCGAAGGTGGTTGCACTCGCTAACTTCACCAACGGGGAGACTGGCGATGACAACTACGGCCATGGCACCCACGTGGCCGGCATCGTCGCGGCCACCGCCGACAACACTCAAGGCGTGGCTGGTACCTGCCGTGGCTGCAGCATCCTGGACGGCAAGGTGCTGAACGACAGCGGGGTCGGATCGAGCTCAGGCCTTGCGAACGGCATCAACTGGGGTGTCAGCAATGGTGCCAAGGTGATCAACATGAGCCTGGGGGTGCGGTCATCGCGAACGCTCGAATCTGCGGTCAACAACGCGTGGAACAAGGGTGTTGTGCTGGTGGGCGCGGCAGGCAACGGCGGCAATCAGACCAAGATCTACCCGGGGGCATATCCCAACGTGATTGCCGTTGGCGCCACCGACAACACCGATACCAAAGCGTCGTTCTCAACCTACGGAGCCAGCTGGGTGGACGTCGCGGCGCCGGGAGCCAACGTCTACTCAACGTTCCCCAACCACACATTCGTCCTCGGCACCCAGAACAAGCGCTCCTTCGGTTACGACGTCGGCAACGGAACCTCAATGTCTTCAGCTATCGTGGCCGGCGTTGCCGCAATGGTCTGGAGCTCACATCCCGGCGACACTCAGGCATGGATACGTGAATACGTTGAATCGACTGCCGAGATGAAATCCGGCCAGGAGACCTTCTGGGCACATGGCCGCGTCAACGCAGACAGGGCTGTCCGGGCTGTCCGGTAGCCGGAGCCGAGGCATCGAGACGGTCAACTGTCCCCGACGATCAACGGTCCCCACGGACGTCGTCCAGAATCTCCGCAGTGCTGGATTCTGACGTGACGCCCGGCAGGACGCGAAAGTCTGCAGGCACCGCGGCCGGGCTGCCTTCCGCAGCTTCCCAGTGCCGGCGGAGCAGCTCAGCCAGCCGCTCCGGCTCGATCCGATGTGGCGGGTCGAAGTGATGGCGGTGGGGAAACACCTCCAGATGGAAGTCCGGGAAGAAGACCCTTGCCAGCCGGCCGGCAATTTCGCCGTAGTCATCCGGATTGCTCAGGCCGCCCAGGGCGAAGAACACAGGCCGCGGGAAGGCGGCCAGGCGCTCCCGCTCCAGGTCATAGCTCTTGAAGGTCCGCAGGAAGGCTTTGATCCCGGCGGGCCGCTTGGCCATCCACGGCGGAGGGGGACCCGGCGGCGGCGGAAGGACGACGTCGGGCTTCACTCCCAGCCTCATAAAGGCGGGCATGAACTGCTCAGGCGGCAGGGCTTCCAGCTCCTCGTACTTCTTCCAGAGCTCTGCGTGGGCGGGGCTCCAGTCCCAGCTGCCCGCCCAGGCGGGCTCGAGCAGCGCCAGGCTGAGCAGCCTGTCCGGGTGCTTGGCGGCGAAAGCCAGCGCCGCCGCCCCGCCGCCTGAGTATCCGACCAGATGGAACGTCTCCCAACCGAGGGCATCAGCCTCGCGGAGCACGCCGTCCACCTCTGTGTCCAGGCTCCAACCGGGCGGGGGCTCGTCGTCGGCGTAGAGTTCCAGGTCCTTGGCGACGGCCTGTACCCCGGGTCCCAGGGCTTCAATAAGATCGCCATAGGCCAGCTGGGCGGGGAGCACACTCCCGGGAAGAAGGATGGCCCGAATCGGTTCCATAAGCGAACCATACGCCCGGGCCGGCCTTTCGTGACAGGTGGAACGCAGAGGGTCCCCGTGACGTGGGAGCATGTGCTTTATGGTTCGAAATATTGCATACCAGGGTGAACCCGGGGCCAACTCACACATCGCCTGCTTGGAAATGTATCCAGACATGGAGGCAGTTCCCTGCGCCAGCTTCGAGGACGTCTTCGCGCTTGTCACGGCCGGCGAGGCGGATTTGGCGATGATTCCGATCGAGAACTCGATCGCCGGACGGGTCGCTGACATCCATGCCCTCCTCCCGGACTCCAACCTGCAGATTGTGGGTGAACATTTCCTCCGGATCCGCTTCGACCTGCTGGGGATACCCGGCAGCACGATCGAACAGGCCAGGGAAGTGCACAGCCATTTGCATGCCCTTGGCCAGTGCCGCAAGCTGATCCGTTCCCACGGGCTCAAGCCGGTGATCGCGGGGGACACCGCCGGTTCGGCACGGGAGGTGCGGGAATGGAATGACCCGTCAAAAGTCTCGCTGGCCCCACCGCTGGCAGCGGGAATGTACGGGCTCGATGTCCTCGCGTCCGACGTGGAGGATGACCCTACCAATACAACCCGCTTCGTGGTCCTTGGAGAGAAGCGTCCACTTCCGGCGCGCGAAGACCTGCCGGAGTCCGTCATCACCAGCCTGGTTTTCCGGGTCCGGAACGTTCCTTCTGCCCTCTACAAGGCGCTGGGAGGATTCGCCACCAACGGAGTCAACATGACCAGGCTCGAAAGCTATATGGTGGGCGCGGAGTTCGCCGCCACCATGTTCCTTGCCGATGTTGAAGGGCACCCGGAGGACACCCCTTTAAGCCTGGCACTGAACGAACTGGAGTTCTTCACATCTGAGGTACGGATCCTCGGCGTTTATGCAGCCCATCCTTACCGGACGGGCGTTGAAACCGCAGCCGGCCCGCCAGTCCGGTAGTTACGCCGCGTTAAAGGGCGACGTTATGCTCCCTGCCTTCGGCCCTGTCCCAGAGCTCCCGCAGCAGCGCCGCCAGCCGCAGCGGTTCGGCCCGGTGCGGAGGGTCGAAGTGGTGGCGTTCCTCGAACACCTCGACGCGGAAGTCCGGGAAGACCTTGGCCAGCCGGTCCGCGATCTCCCCGTACGCGTCCGGGTTGCTCAGGCCGCCGAGGGCATAGAACACGGGTTTGCGGAAGGCGGCGAGCTTTTCCCGGTCCAGGTCGTACCTCCTGAACGTCTCCAGGAAGGCCCTGACGCCGGCGGGCCGCCTGTCCATCCACGGCGGCGGCGGGGCGCCTTCAACGGGCGGCGGAAGGACGACGTCGGGCTTCACGCCCAGCCTGGTGAACTCCAGGATCAATTCATCCGGCGGAAGTTCTTCCAGTTCCCGGTATTTCTTCCACAGTTCTTCGTGGGCGGGGCTCCAGTCCCAGCTGCCGGCCCAGGCGGGCTCGAGCAGCGCCAGGCTGAGCAGGCGCTCGGGGTGCTCGGCGGCCACCGCCAGTGCCGCTGCGCCGCCCCCGGAATAGCCCACAAGGTGAAACGTCTCCCAGCCGAACGCATCGGCTTCGCGGAGCACGCCGTCCACCTCGGTGCCCAAGCTCCATCCGGGCGGCGGCTCGTCGCGCTCATAAAGTTCCAGGTCCTTGGCGATGGCATCAACGCCCGGGGCCAGGTCTTCGATCAGGTCGCCATAGGCCAGCTGGGCAGGGAGGATGCTCCCGGGAAGCAGGATGGCCCGAATCGGTTCCATGGAAAAACCCTACGCCGGGTATCCGGGCAGGCCAACGGGTTAGCGGGGGTTGATGGCCCTCTGGAAAGTGGAGCCCGCCGGACCCTTCCTCAGCGGTCGCTCGAGTTCTACGGTTGCCTCATGGCTCGAATGACACCGCAGGAAGCGACGGCTGTAAACATTTTGCTGGGCTACTTCGCCGGAAGGCCGGAGCTGCCGCCACGGGAGATTGTGCGGTCTCTCGAAATACTGGCAAACAGGGCGCACAACCGGCTGCAGGGTGGCTGGGACGAAGTAGCGGTACGTCGGCAATGGCCATACGCCTACGAGGATGACGCGCCGGAAGGGGCGAGTACGGCACAGGACACAGAGGACCAGACTTAGCGCTCGCGGTGCGGCCGCCGTCGGGATTTTTTGTTCTACAACCTGGGCGCAGCAAGGGGAGGTGAACGGATTGGCCGGAGCATCCAATCAGGGCGGACCGCACTGGCGCCGGGTGGTGGCGGCGCTCGCAAACCGGGAAGCGCGGACCGCCTACGCGCAGATAGTGCTCGGGGCCAAGCCACCGGATGCGCTTGCCGAAATGCGCGAACAACGGTGCACCCGTGCTATCGAGGTGCTGCTGACAGCCGGCCTGGTGGAACGGACCGGCACCGGTGAACTGCAAGCCTCCGCCACCATCTTCCAGGACCTCCTCACCCAACAACCCAAGCGTGTGCCACAGACCGGGGTGGACCGTTTCATGCGCCTGGGCCGGATCGAGAGGTACCCGGCCAACATGGCACAGCGCCGGGAGCTGCTCGCCTGGATTGCCGGTGACGCCATCCGGCCGGGCGAGGAGCTCACGGAACAGCAGGTCAACGAACGGCTCCTGAGCTACACCGACGACGTTGTGCTGCTCCGCCGCTACCTGATCGACTTCGGCCTGCTGACGCGGACGCCGTCGGGATCCTCCTATTCCCGTCAGGAAGAACAATAGGCAAGCCTTGGGAGGACTGTTTTTCCAAAGTAGGCTCGGCGATGTCGATCTCCCAGCCCCGGCCCCGACTTCTTGATGTCACGGCCGCACGGCCACGCCTTCGAAAGGGTCAAGCTCATGAAGTTCGTCATCCTTATCCACTCCAAGCCGCAGCCGTGGGGACATCCCACCGGTGACTACGTGGCCGAGAACCTGGCTCTGCCGAAGGAGCAGCGCGAGCAGATGAATACCGAGTTCGACGCGCTGCTCACGCAGCTGCAGGAGAACGGCGAGCTGCTGGGCGGCGAAGCGCTCGCCGATCCGGCGACGTCGAAGCTGTACCGGTGGCAGTCAGGCAAGGCCATCGCCACGGACGGGCCGTACGCAGAGTCCAAAGAGCAGTTCGCCGGGTTCTTCATGATCGACGTTGCCACCCGCGGGCGGGCCGAGGAGATTGCCGCGGCGTTCTCCGGCCCCGGCGAGACGATTGAGCTGCGTCCGGCGATGTGGCCCGGCGCGGACGACCAGTAAGCCTGGTCCACATGCATCTGCAGGATTAGTGCTCGCTCCACTGGGCCGTGACGGTTGCGCGGTCCTGCCACAGGGCAGGGCCGCCGCCGTCGGGGTCCATGCGCCGGCTGAAATCCTGCAGCCATACACAGCGGCTGATCATGGCGGCCTGCCGCACGGGCCACGGGGGAACCGGCCCGTAAGCACGGTGGAATGCCGGGAGCGACCCCACCGCAGCGGGGTGATGCATGCGCACGATCCACTCGCACCACGCCACATCCAGCACCGCCTCGCCGGGGCCGCTGAACTCCCAATCCAGGACGGCCGTCACCGCACACGCCGAATCCAGGAGTATGTTGTTTGGCCCGAAGTCGCCGTGGGTCAGGACGTGCCCCCGGTTTGAACCCAGCGGAAACACCGTGGCGACGTCGATGCTGTGCAAGGCGCGCAGCGCCAGGCCACAGGCATGCAGCACCTCTTCCGCCCGGCCGGCGTCGATAAGGTCCTGGCCGTGCCCGCCCGGAACAAATCCAAGCAGCAGCGAACCGGCCCCCTCGTCCACGACGTCCAGGACTTCCGGCACGGGATACCGGCCGGCGAGGGCACACAGGACCCGCAGTTCGTTGTCCTGGCGCGCCGAGGAATCAGGGCCGGCGTACGTCTTGAGAACGGCGCCGGGCACCCGCCGGGTCGTATTCGTATACCCATGCTGCATTCGGCCATTGTTTCAGGGAGCAGCGGGCGGGCACTGCCTCACACACCTTCGAATGCAGGCAACATTTGGCGCCGCAATTCCGGTAGATTGCGTCCGGGAACAGAATCCAACACAGGGGGAGACGGACATGGAAACGCAGGTCAGCGGAAGCACCGAACTCAAGGACGCGCCGCCGTCGTACATCGCTTCGATCATGGTCAGCGCTGTGGATGCCGAGCGGCTGGCTGCCTTCTGGTCCCAGTTCCTGAACCTCGAGGTGGCCTCGCGGATCGATCAGTTCATCTGGCTGGCGGCTGCCGGCCCGGGAGTGCCCCAACTGGGTTTCCAGCAGGTGGCCGACCCCACCGGCGGGCGGCGCCGCCTTCACCTGGACATCCATACCCCGGATGCGGCCAGCCTACGCAGGCACGCCGAGTCGCTGGGGGCCTCGTTTGTGGAGGGTCATGACATCGGCGATTTCCATTGGGACGTGATGCACGACCCCGAAGGCAACGAGTTCTGCATCGCCCAGGACTGAGCCGGCCCGCAAATACGACGACGGCGGAGCGACCAAACGGGCCATCCGCGGGTAACCTCCATGTGGACGTTCTAGAGAATGGCGGTTGCTGTGGACATATTGAGCGGCGTAAGCGTGGACTGGCTCAAAGCTCTCACGTGGCTCTCTGCCATCGCCACCGGACTGCTGCTGGGCTTGTGGCGCCCCCGCCGTCTCCACTTGGCTGCGCTGGGGTCGGTGTTCGTTTTTCTGGTCGCCAACGCCGGGGCGGGCATCTACGTTCTGAACCACGTTGGTGACCCCCGCTGGAGCGGCAAAGATGAGGACCGTGTGGGGGTGCCCCCGCTCACTGATACGCCCGTGGTGGGACGTTTCCTGGAATCCCTCGAGACCCAGCTGCGTGGAATAGCTGACAACGTCAATGACTTCGTTGACTTCAGCGCTGCCCTTCCCCGGGCCATGGAGTTCTTTGTGGCCGCAGGCTGGGCGCTGGTCATTTCCCTGCCGCTGGCGCTCGCCGCCCTGATTGCCGGCTACCTCGAAGCAAGACGCCGGAAAGCCGAATTCCTCACGTACAAGCTTCAGGTGGAAGAGCTCAAACGTGACCTCGAAGACGTCAAGCGCCAACTCGCGTCACCGGAACGGGGGTCGCCGTCATGAAGCCGGTCATCCTGCTGGACATCGACGGCGTGCTGAACCCTGTGGTGCGTCCCGGCGCCGACCGTCCGGAACTGTCGCTGCCGGCCGGCAAAGTGGCCCTGGTGCGAAGGCTGGCACGGTGCGGCCGGATCGCCTGGGTGTCCACCTGGCCGCCGGATATGACTGCCGGACTGGAATCGCAGCTGGGGCTGGACGTTGCCTCCTTGCGTGTGACGCTTATGTTCCGTTCCGCCGATGATGAGGAGCCGACGCCGAAACTGCGGTCGGTGAGCCGGTGGCTGGCCCGGATGAGGGACTCCGGCGAGGCAGATTGGGACTCGGTGGTGTGGATCGACGACGTGCTCGGACCCGACGCCCGCGAGTGGGCACAGCAGTACGATCAGCCGGTCCTGCTGGAGAAACCGGTGCCTGGCCAGGGCCTGACAGAAGTGCACGTGGTGGCCGTCGAAGTGTTTATCGACAGCGGTGAAGAGACCGGGCGGTAGATTGGCCTTAATTCTCGCCGCCGACTGAAGAGGAATCTGCCATGAGCGCCGCATCATTCGCCGCCAAAGCCCGGGCCAACCAGATCGTCGTCGGATATTGGGTGGTCCTGGATTCACCGGTATCCACCGAGCGGGTGGCGCGGCTCGGTTACGACTATGTGGCGCTGGACGCGCAGCACGGCCTGATGGGCTATTCCGGCTGGCTCCACGGTTTGATGGCCATCGACGCCGCCGGTGCAGCCGGGATCGTCCGGGTACCGTCCAACAACGCCGCCTTCATCGGGCAGGCGCTCGACGCCGGTGCCGCCGGCGTCATTGTGCCGCTGGTTAACAACGCGGAGGAAGCCGCCGCGGCGGTGCGTGCCGTGCGCTACCCGCCGCACGGCATCCGGTCCTACGGACCCATGCGCTCCGGGCTCCGGATCGGGCCGGTGCCCGCGGAGGCAGACGCCACCGTCCTGTGCCTGGCCATGATCGAGACCCCTGAGGGGCTGGCCAACGTCCGGGAGATCTGCGCCGTTCCCGGGCTCGACGGCGTCTACATCGGACCGTCCGATCTTTGCCTTGCGGTGGGCGGCAGGTTCCCCGATGATCCGGAGGTGGCAGAAGAGTTCGACGCCGCCCTGGTCACCATCCGTGACGCGGCCCGGGACGCGGGCATCATCGCAGCCATCCACACCGGCAGCGGCGAGATCGCCAGGCGGCGGATCGCCGAGGGCTTTACGTTCGTGACAGTGTCCTCGGACCTGACCCACCTCGAAGCCGCGGCGGCGCAACATCTTTCGACTGCCCGGGGCGAGTAGGCGGGGGAGCAGGCGCGTGAGCAGGCGGGGGAGTAGGAGCGTGAGCCGTCTGCCGCCGTCGTACGCGGTCGCGGTCCGGGTGAGCCCCATGGACGGTTGGTAAATCGTGTCCGGATTCTCGTGTAGAGTCGATCCTGTTGTTGTGTTTTTAGCAGTTCGTAGTTCAGGCAGTACGCGCGGTCGAAAGTCCGCGTTCTTCTGAAGTAGCGGTTTTGAACACCCCACACCGGAGGACCCGAAAGTCGGGACTTTTCCTCCACCTTCACGAAGGACAAAAATAATGGCTACTGGTACCGTCAAATGGTTTAACGCTGAAAAGGGCTTCGGTTTCATTTCCCCCGATGACTCCTCACAGGACGTTTTCGCTCACTACTCCGCGATCGCCTCTTCCGGCTTCCGCTCACTCGAAGAGAACCAGAAGGTCTCCTTCGAGACCGAGCAGGGCCCCAAGGGCCCGCAGGCCGTCAACATCCAGGCACTCTAATTCATTAGAGAATCTGGGGCCGCAAGGTTTCTTTTTCTAAAGCAGGGCCGGTCATTGACCGGCCCTGCTTTTGTTAACCCGGGTGTGCTTTGAACTTGGCCGCGCGTTTCACCGCCGCCAGGACAGAGTTTGGTCAGGGCACCGAAAACTGGATGGGCGGTGTGGTGATGGGTCCGCCGCACTGTTCGGTTCCACCCACCCTGGTCCACACTAGATCCTGATCTTTCTCGGCAATGACGGAGCCGTCCGCCGCGATGGCCTTCACGGTGACTTCCGACGGCGTGCCAGAATTCGCGGTGAACACCCACGTGTCCTTGTCCGCGCGGCGGCTGTAAAACGGTGCCATGCTGACGGTCGGCTGGGGTGCGGGGGAGAACTCGGTGACCACCGTCTTTGACGGTGCCGGCCCGGCCGTGGGCTCCGGCTGGGAGCATCCGGTCTTATCGCACAGGCTCACCTGATCGACGGCCGCGACATTTCCCTCGATATTCACAGTGACGCTGCTGACGTAGCCGATGGCGGGGCACGCCAAAGGTGTGCAGCCCGTGGCCGGCACAACCCCGATCGCAGCGGCCGCCAGCACACCCAGGATCCCCCAACCTGATTTCATGATGCGAGTCTACGCCGCCGGAGGATAGGGGCTCGCAACTCCCGGGCCGCTCCGCTCTGGCAGAATGGCCACCATGCAAACAGCCGGTACCGTCCCCGCCTTTGACCTCCGGATCAGCATCGAGGATACCCGGCCCCTGGTGTGGCGCAGGCTGAAGGTGCCGGCCACGCTGACGGTGGAGGAGTTCCACTTGGCCGTGCAGGCCGCCTTCGGCTGGGAAAACCGCCACCTCTACGCTGTCCGCTTCGTGGACCGGACCGGGAAGCTGCGGGTCATTGTCGGTCCCGACGACGAATCGGAAGACCTGGACGCGGAGCCGCCCTCCGGCGTCGTCCTTTCCGATCTTCTGGCTGCCGGCAAGCCGGGAACCACGTTTGAATACGAATATGACTTCGGCGACGGCTGGACACATCACGTTCAGCTGCTGGGTTCCGCCGAGCTGCCGGCCGGGGAGATTGTTTGCGTAGACGGCGCCAACCGGGGACCGGTGGAGGATTCCGGCGGCCCCCACGGCTATGGACGGCTGCTGGAGATCCTGGCCGACCGGGCGCATCCGGAATACGAAGAGGCTTCTTACTGGACCTTCATGATGACTGGGCAGTACCGGCCGTCCTTTGACGCCACCACGTTCAGCCTGGCTACTGCCAACCGCAAGCTGCGGCTGCTGAGTCTCCAATGGTGGCCGCGAATCCGTACGGACGAGGAACGTGACGCCGTGATCCGGCCTGTCCGCTGGCTCCTCGAAATTGCTGCAGGCGATGGAGTGGAACTGACGAAGGACGGTTACCTGAAACCAGCCATGGTCCAGCGCGCACTGGATGAGCTCGGCTGGCGTGATTCCGTGATGGGCAAGGGGAACCGCGAGGCCAACGCGCTGCCCGTCCGGGAGCTCCGGGAGCACCTCCTCGCCTGGAAGCTGCTGCGTAAATTCAAGGGAGGGCTGGTTCTCACCCCTCGTGGAAAACGCGGGCTGGAGCGACCGGGGGATCTGTGGGACTACGTGGTTGATGCGGTGGCACTGCCGGAACACGATGCGGTTCGCCTTGTCACACGGCTGTACACGGAGTGGCATCTCAGCGGCGTTGCTCCGCCGAAGACCCGCCGTACCGAGGTCATCCACGCTGCGATGGAGAGCGTGGGGTTTGTGACCCGGTCCGGGCACCGCATCCCCGAGGACTGGGTCAGCGACATCAACCGGGTAGTCATGTGGAACTTCAAATGCCTGCATCTCATGGCGCCCAAGGAGCGCTACGGTGACAGGTCACTGCTTACCGACGGCGGCGTGAAGTTCCTGCTGAACGTCCGGGAGGTTGACGGGCTGTTTTCGGGTGGCCGGAAACAGTGAGCAGGGCCGGTCTTTGGCCGGCCCTGCTTTTTGTTAACCCACTGCTACTTGTCCGGGCTGGGATCGCGGACGTCCTTCTCGCCGATGTCGGCGGCGCCCAGGGCAGCGGCGGCCGGAGAGTGGACGGGTTCATGTTCGCGGACCCTGATCTCCGGATGGTGCAGGTCCAGGGCTGGGCGCTCCGAGCGGATGCGCGGCAATGACGTGAAGTTGTGGCGCGGCGGCGGGCAGGACGTGGCCCACTCCAGCGAAGCGCCGAAGCCCCACGGATCGTCCACGGTGACCTTCTCGCCGGCCCGCCACGTGACGTAGACGTTCCAGAGGAACGGGATCATGGACGCGCCCAGTAGGTAGGAACTGATGGTGGAGAACTGGTTCATCCACATGAAGTTGTCCTCCACCAGGTAGTCCGCGTACCGGCGGGGCATGCCCACGGCGCCGAGCCAGTGCTGGATCAGGAAGGTGCCGTGGAAGCCCAGGAACAGCATCCAGAAGTGGATCTTGCCCAGGCGCTCGTTGAGCATGGTGCCGGTGAACTTTGGCCACCAGAAGTAGAAGCCGGCGAACATCGCGAACACCACGGTCCCGAACACCACGTAGTGGAAGTGCGCCACCACAAAGTAGGAGTCGGACACGTGGAAGTCCAGCGGCGGCGACGCCAGGATGATGCCGGTCAGGCCGCCGAACAGGAAGGTCACCAGGAAGCCCAGGCTCCAAAGCATGGGCGTCTCAAAGGTCAGCGAGCCGCCCCACATGGTGCCGATCCAGTTGAAGAACTTCACCCCGGTGGGCACCGCGATCAGCATGGTCATGAAGGCGAAGAACGGCAGCAGCACGGAGCCGGTCACGTACATGTGGTGCGCCCACACGGTGACGGACAGGGCGGCGATGGCGATGGTGGCGTAGACCAGGCCCTTGTAACCGAAGACCGGCTTGCGGCTGAAGACCGGGAAAATCTCGGACACGATGCCGAAGAACGGCAGCGCGATGATGTACACCTCGGGGTGGCCGAAGAACCAGAACAGGTGCTGCCAGAGGACGGCACCGCCGTTGTTCGGGTCGTAGATGTGGGCGCCGAACCGCCGGTCAGCGCCGAGGCCGAACAGGGCTGCGGCCAGCGGCGGGAAGGCCATGATCACCAGGATGGACGTGACCAGGGCGTTCCAGGTGAAGATGGGCATCCGCCACATGGTCATGCCAGGAGCGCGCATGCAGACGATCGTGGTGATGAAGTTGACAGCACCCAGGATGGTGCCGAAGCCGGACAGCGCCAGGCCGAACACCCACAGGTCGCCGCCGACGCCGGGGCTGAACGTTGTATTGTTCAGCGGCGCGTAGGCGAACCAGCCAAAGGACGCCGCGCCCTGGGGCGTGATGAAACCGGAGACGGCGATGGTTGAGCCGAAGAGGAAGAACCAGAATGCCAGGGCGTTCAACCTGGGGAACGCGACGTCCGGGGCGCCGATCTGCAGCGGCATGATGACGTTCGTGAACCCGGCAAACAGCGGGGTGGCGAACATGAGCAGCATCATGGTGCCGTGCATCGTAAACAGCTGGTTGTACTGCTCCTTGGTCTGCAGGATCTGCATGCCGGGTTCATAGAGCTCGGCCCTGATGAGCAGGGCCATCACCCCGGCCATCATAAAGAACACAAAGGACGAGATCAGGTACATGTACCCGATGACTTTGTGGTCGGTGGAGGTAAGCCACGTGACGACGAGACTGCCTTTGCGCCGCGGTACAACCGCGGGCGATGCCGTGGCGGCTACCCCTTCAGATGATTGTCCTGTGATGGCCAATTTTTCACCTCGTCCGGACGGTGCCAACGGGCCCGTGTGCATGAGCCCCCTCATCAGGCCGGAATGACATTCCGAGGTCCTGATTTCCTTCAGGTTACCCATGAATGCCGCTCTGGGAAAGGGTTTCAGGGGCGCACACGGAAGGGTTCTTAGGGCAGCCCCATCGCGTTCCGCACTTCGTCCAGGATGTGGTGCATGGCGGTCTCGGCGGTGGTCGCATCACCGCGGGCGACGGCGGCGGCAACGTCCTCGTGCGCCTGAAGGGCTTCGTCCCTAGGCCTGAACGGCATCAGGCCCTGCTTGGTCCGGCTGGTCAGGACCTCGGCCACCATCCCTTCCAGGGCAGTGAACATCTCATTGCCGCAGCTCTGCAGCAGCAGGCAGTGGAATTCGATATCGGCGGCCAGGAACGCCTCCAGTTCCCCGGCTTCACCCAGCCGCCTCAGCTCGGCGGCGAGGGCAATCAGCTTGGCACGCTCGGCTGCGCTGGCACGGCGGGCGGCCCCGGCCGCGGCGATGGGTTCGACGGCGATCCGCAGCTCGGTGAGGCTGCTGTACTGTTCCGCGCGGCTGTCGGAGGCAAGGCGCCAGCGCACCAGCTTGGGGTCAAAAACATTCCACAGCGCCCGTTCCTGCACCACAATGCCAACCCGGCGCCGCGAGTAGACGAGGTTCATCGACTCCAAAACCTTCATCGTGTCCCGCGCGACGGTCCGCGAGACCCCGTACTCCTGCTGAAGCGTGTCCAGGGTGAGGCGGCTGCCCGGCGGGAGGATGCCGGAGGCGATGGCAACGCCCACCGCCTCAAGAACGCGTCCCTGCATCGCGGGGGAAGCCCCGCCGTCGTCCGCTTCATCTGCGGGCCCAACTGTCGCCGTCGACATTTTTGTTGCCTCCATCTGCGCGCAAGGCGCCCTCCCATCCTAGCGAAAACGACGAAAAGGTATGACTTGTGACACTGAAAGATAGTATCTGTGTCGATAAATGGTGATACCTTATCTCCAGTGCCTTCCCGTGCTTTTCCAGACGGCAGTGCACATGAGCTTCTTCACTAAGCCAAAGACGTCTTCTTCGGAGGTAAACATGCAGTATCCAGCCACGCACCTGGTGGTGATGGGGGTGGCCGGTTCCGGCAAGTCCACCATCGCGGCGGCCCTTTCCCAGCAACTGGGCTGGGCCTGCGCCGAGGCGGACGAATTCCACCCGCAGGCCAACATCAACAAGATGAGCCAGGGGATTCCCCTGCAGGATGAGGACCGCTGGCCGTGGCTGCAGGAGATCCGTGACTGGATGACAGCCCAGGCTCAAAGCGGCCAGTCCACCGTGCTTACCTGTTCGGCCCTCAGGCAGAGTTACCGGCAACTGCTCTCCGAGGCTGAAGGCCGGGTCCTGTTCCTGCACCTGCACGGTGAAGCCGACCTGATTGGCCAGCGGATGCAGGGCCGGGAAGGGCACTTCATGCCGCCCACGCTCCTGCCCAGCCAGCTGGCCACGCTGGAACCGCTCAGCCCGGAGGAGCTTGCCCAGGGAAGCCTCCGCCTGGACATTTCCAACTCGCCGGAAGAGCTCGTCCGGGCCATCCTCGCCGCGCTCAAGCTCCCGGCCGCCTGACCAGCCTCTTTCCCGCAGCCAGTTTTATCCCCATTTTTTGTTTCAAAGGAGAACCATGACCATCGAAGGTTGGACCCAAACGATGGGCGCAGGCCCCCTGCTGCTCATCGCGGCGGCCGCAATAGGCGTCCTGCTGTTCCTGATCATCAAGCTGCGCATGCATGCCCTGATCGCCCTGATCGTGGTCAGCCTCGCCACCGCTTTCGCCACCGGAATCCCCGCGAACCAGGTGGTGCCGGTGCTGATCAACGGCTTTGGCACCACCCTGGGAACCGTGGCGCTCCTGGTGGGCCTGGGCGCCATGCTGGGCCGCATCGTGGAGACCAGCGGCGGGGCCAAGGTTTTGGCCGATTACCTGATCGGCGTCTTCGGTGAAAAGCGGGCCCCGTTCGCCCTGGGCCTCGCCTCGCTGATCTTCGGCTTCCCCATCTTCTTCGACGCCGGCCTGGTGGTGATGCTGCCCGTGGTCTTCGCCGTGGCCCACCGCCTGGGCGGGGGAGTGCTGCGGTTCGGCCTTCCCGCAGCCGGCGCCTTCTCCGTGATGCACATCTTCCTGCCGCCGCACCCGGGACCCGTCTCCGCGGCCGCCTTCTTCGACGCGAACATCGGCCTGGTCATGATCGCCGGCCTGATCGTCGCCATCCCCACCTGGTATGTGACCGCCTACCTCTACGGCCTGTACACCGGCAAGAAGCTGGTCCTTCCCGTGCCGGAAATCCTGGGCCATGCCAGTGCCGAAGCCGAATCACACCCGCCGCGCTTCCGCACCATCATCGGCCTGCTACTCCTGCCGCTGGTCTTGATCTTCATCAACACGGGCCTGAACACCCTTGCCTCCTCCGGCGTGCTGAGCGAAGGCGTCAGGAACGAGCAGTGGTTCCAGGTCCTGCGCACCATCGGCGAAACCCCGGTGGCGCTGCTGATCGCGGTCCTGGTGGCCATGTACGTCCTCGGTGCGCGGCGCGGAACCGCGAACGGTGCACTGGAGAAGCTGCTTGAATCTTCACTGGGCCCGGTCTGTTCCGTCATCCTCATCACCGGCGCCGGCGGCATGTTCGGCGGCGTCCTCCGGGCCTCCGGCATCGGCGACGCACTGGCCGACGTGCTGGGCAACCTGGGCATCCCGCTGATCCTGGCCGGCTTCCTGATCTCGGCCATCCTGCGCATCGCCCAGGGTTCCGCCACCGTGGCCCTGACCACCACCGCCGGGCTCATCGCCCCGGCGGTGGCGGCGGCGGGACTCACCGGTATGCAGGTTGCAGCCCTTGTGATCGCCGTGGCAGCCGGTTCCGTGGTGGTCTCGCACGTCAACGATTCCGGCTTCTGGCTCGTGGGACGTTTCTTCGGCATGGACGTCAAGACCACGCTGAAGACTTGGACTGTGATGGAAACCCTGATCGGTGTGATGGGCTTCGGTATCGCCGCCGTGATCTTCCTGCTGGCCGGGGTGGCGGGTTAGCGACTTCCCTGCACTTTCGCAACTAATACGAAAGTGGAGGGTGGTCAGGCTGCGGTGACCGGGGTGACCGTGACGTCGTAGCCGAGGCTGTTGAGTTGTTTGATGGCGTTGTTCCTGGCTCGGGTCGGGTTGAGTCTGGTGTAGTGGTCGGCGCCGGGGTCGGTGTAGCACTCGCCGTTGGTGAGCATGTGCCAGGTTGCGGTGAGGATGGAATGCGCGACGGCGACGATGGCTTTGTTGCGGCCGCTTCGGACCGTGATGCGGTGGTATTTCGCGGCGAGGTAAGTGTTTTTGGATTGTGCCGCTGCCATGGCCGCGGTGCCCAAAGCCGCTTTGAGGTATTTGTTGCCGGGAAGGATGTGCGCTGATTTTATCCGACCGGCGGATTCGTGGGCGCTGGGGCAGACGCCGGTCCAGGATGCGAGCCGGCCAGGGGTTTCAAAGACTGTCATGTCCGCGCCGGTTTCGGCGATGATTACCTCGGCGACTCGGTGGGAGACTCCGGGGATGGTGGCCAGGGCTTCCCTGGCGTCACGAAAGGGCTCCATCGCCTCCTCGATCCGTGCCGTGAGTGCCTGGATGGTTCGGTTGTGGGCATCGATCTGGTCCAGGTGGAGCCGGGCCATGAACGCGTGGTGGGGTTTGAACCTGCCGGTGAGTGCATCAACGAGGGCGGGGATTTTCGAGCGCATCGTTCCACGGGCCATGCCGGCCAGGACCTCCGGGTTCCGTTCTCCGCTGATGAGGGCTTCGAGCATGTCCCGGGAAGAGACCCCGGTCAGGTCAGAGACCACCGAGGAGAGCTTGATCCCGGAGCTCTCCAGGAACTTCTCGAGCCGCTGGATTTCCCGGGCGCGGTCCCGGGTCGCGAGGGCACGGGCCCGGGTGAGGTCCCGCAGTTCACGGATCGGTTCTGGTGGCACGAAGGAGGCGCGCAGCAGCCCATGGGTTGCCAGTTGGGCCAGCCAGGCAGCGTCTGAGACGTCGGTTTTGCGGCCGGGGATGTTTCGGGCAGCTTTGGCATTGACGAGCATCACTGGCAATGTCTCTTCGAGCAGGTAAAAGAAGGGTTTCCAGTAATCACTGGTCGCTTCCATCGCCACAACGGTGACGTGCTCGTGTTCCAGGAACTCGCGCAGCTCAAGGATCGATTGCGTGGTCGCGCCCCAGGTCGTGACCTTTGACGTGTAGGTCCCGGCCCGAGTCCCGGGCACCCGCACGCAGACTTTTGCGTCGCGTTTTGAGATGTCCATCCCCGCGGCGCGTTCGTGAATAATGTCCATTCCGGCTTCCCTCCATCACTGCTTGGCGGTTATGACAGTGTCTGTCTCGGGGAGGACAGGGAAATCATTCAGGAATCTAATACCCGTGCTTGAAAGCAACAATCCACGGTTCCCGTGGAAGTCCTCCACACCACGCTAGGTAACGGGCTCAGGGCACCAAGTTGGGCCGGCGTTCACCGAGACGGACACCACTATGATCTGCCCGCCACCCCTGAGGTGACCAGAGCCCGGGGTGAGCCTGCCGCATACTTTCCTCACACCACGGTGCGTCAGCGACGCTCATCCGCTAGGTAGCGCCAAGTGTCGTTTTGAACCCTCAATACGACAGTTGGCGCTACTTACTTGGGGACGGGCGCCGCTGAGCCCCGCCCCGGTTTCTGGAGTCTGATTACTTGCGGGGCGCGTGGGCCTTGGGTTCCTCGGGCGGGAGGTCCGCCACGTACTCGAACGCCTTTTCAATCCAGGCACGTACCCGGGCGTCGTCGCCGTCGCCTTCGGCGTTCCACACCTCCGGCAGCCCGACGTAGCCGCCCATGGGACGTTCCACCGGCCCGAACGGCACGGTCCGCTCGGTGCTTTCAAGCTCCGTGCGGTCTTCGCTGGAGAGCCTGACGCCGATGGTGGGGCCGAACAGTCCTGCAAACATGTTGCCGTTCACGAAGGCGCCGAGGTTGCCGAACATCGGTTTGACCACCACGTCCGGCCTGTCCGGCACCACAGACCGGAAGCGCTCCTTGTCAGCCTCTGAAGGTTTGGGCATCTCCATGGTGGTCTCCTCCGGTTGCAGACGGCATGCGGATCTGAGTGCAGGATATGCCCGCGGCGCCCTGCGGTACAGGCCAGTCTTTCCGAATTGTTCTCCACGGTGAGCTGCAAATCTCAGGCGTCCTTGTCCGAGCGTTTCGCGGCTGTTCGGGTTGCGGCCAGGACGTCCTGAAGTGTCAGCAACGCTTCCTCGAACCGCTGTTCCCCTGCGTACGTGCCCCAGAGCTGCTCAATTTCCTTGACCTTGTTTGATGCCTCGCGCAGAAGCTGGAGTCCACGGGAGGTGGGGAAGATCAGTTTTGCCCTGGCATCGGCCGGATCAGGCCGGCGCTCCAGATACCCCATCTCCTGCATCTCATTGACCAGTTCGGACGTCGCGGCCAGGCTGAGCTGGGCGCGTGCGGCCAAGGCTGTCAGGCGTATTCCCTTGGTCCCAACGTTCCCTGTGATCTGCAGATGGGCGGGACGCAGGTCGCCGTAGCCATGGGATTCCGCCTCTGCCAGAAGCTCGCGACGGAACTCCGCCAGCAGGCGGACCAACAGCTGGCCCACGGGAAGCCTGGGCGGTTTTGAATCTCTTGACTGCTCCATCTCCACGGAGGAAACTTTATCCCATAAGCTTCGGATTCCGAAGTAAATCACAACAGATGCTTTGGAGGATGAGATGCATCTGAACATTTCCCCGACGATGATCCAAACCACGCTTGGTCCCCTCATGGTCCGCCGCAAAGGGGCCGGCCAGCCGGCGCTTTTATGGCACAGCCTGTTTGTTGATTCCAGCACTTTTGCCAACGTCGTGGACCGCTTGGGTCAGGAACGGGAACTCATTCTGGTGGACGGTCCCGGACACGGTGGCAGCCCCGGGCCCCGGCGCCCCTACTCCCTGGTGGAGTGTGCCGTTGCTGCAAACCAAATCCTGGATGCCTTGGGCGTCTCGGGCCCTGTTGACTGGGTGGGTAACGCCTGGGGAGGGCATGTGGGAATCGTCTTCGCTGATACATTCCCCGCCCGCTGCCGGACTCTCACCACAATCGGCTCACCCCCTTATCCGCTCACCCGATCCGAACGCCTGCAGACGCTCCCTCTGGTATCCGCGTACCGGCTCCTTGGCCCGGCTCTGTTCGCAGGTGCCATCGTGGATGCGCTGGCAGGCAAAGGCGCGGCGAAGTCAGAACCGCAGGCCGCAGCCGCAGTTGCAGAGGCCTTCCGGAGAGGAGGCAAGCGCGACAAATATTGGGCCATGCAATCGGTTATGCTGCGGCGGCCGGACCTTCGCCCTGTCCTGGCCCGGCTGCAGGTCCCCACGCTGGTGCTGGTAGGCCGGAACGATCCCATGAACGACGCTGTGGAGGCAGAGCGTGCGGCCCGAAGTGTGCGCGACGGACGTTTCGCAGTGGTCACCGGCTCCGGTCGCGTTGCCCCGCTCCTGATCGCACCGGACGAAGTCACGCAGCACATCCTGTCGTTCTGGTCAGACAGCCGGAATCAGCAGGCGGCAGCCTGAACCCCTGGCCAACACCGAGGTTGGAGCCCCGCCCGGCCCATCGTAGCCGGCCCCGTCATGGAAAGGTCCCCACTCCTAGTTTCTGGAGGGGGACCTTTTCGCGGCGTCAGTGCTCGTCGTAATGGCCTTCATGTTCGGCGTGGCGGTGACCGTCGTGGATGTAGTCGATGTGGTCGCCATGCTGGGCCGTTTCATGGCTGCAGTCCGGGCCGCCATGCTGGTGCTGGGCCGGCGTGTGCTCGGCCGGATCGTCGTGCTCGTCGTAATGGCCTTCGTGTTCCGCGTGGCGGTGGCCATCGTGGATGTAGTCAACGTGGTCGCCGTGCTGGACGGTGACATGGGTGCAGTCGTCTCCGCCGTGCTGGTGGTCCGTGAGGGTGTGTTCAGCGTGGATTTCCTGAGTCATCTTTGCTCTCCTTCAGTTGGTGAAAACTTCCTGCTGTGACTGCTTCTGCGGGACCTTGGATGACCATTCCCGCGTGTACGCCATCGTTCCACCGGCATCTGACTTTGGCTAGGGCCGATAGGCCAGGAATGAGTCCTCTGCCAAAAGCGGCCCGTGAGTCGTAGACTCCTGCCAACCGCTGTCCCCGCAGTCCTGATAGTGGAGGCCTCTGATGAACACTTCGGCTGGTTCACGGTTGCAGCGTCTGCTCGGCCACGGCCACGGACTCCTGTGGGCAATGGTGGCCGGAGGTCTTCTCTGGACGGTTCACGGATACTTCCGCTTTCTGACACCGCAGGGGCCGGACGCCGTCTGGCGGGAGGATCTGGGGTATTCGCAGATCCTGAGCACCACCCTTTTTCTGCTGTACAGCCTGCCGGGCGTACTGGCCCTCCTGCTGACTTCCTGGGCCGCCCTCTCATTCCTGCCAACCCTGGCCACCGGACGCGCAGGGCTGAGGCGCGCGGCCAGGATATTTGCGTTGCTGGCGTTTATTTTCGGACTGGTGGCCGCCGTTGGCCAGGTGATTCTGATCCTTTCCCCGACAATCGCCGGGATCAGTTTTGGGGTTCCTGCGCTGGGGCTGGCCCTGTTCCTTGGGGGGTTTGCTGCCGGCAGGAAGGGCGCGGACGGCAACGGACAACGGAGATTCGTTGGGCTTTGGATGATGCTGTTAGGCGGCGTCGGAATGCTCACCCTGCCAGTGCCACTGCTGGTGTACGCGCTGGCGCTGCTGCCTCTTGCCCTCGGGACCGCCGTGTTTGCTCTGTTCGGCGCGGGCTGGATTGCACTGGCTTTCACCCTCCGCACGGAAACGGCCACGGCCGCCCAAACCCTTTAGCATCACTGCTACTACGGCTGAGCTAATCCCGCAGAACGCACCCAGCGCGGGAACAGGCTCCGCCCCGCCGTCGTTGTGCCCAACGGCAGCCCATCCGAAACTTTCGGATCGATCCCCAACCAAAGGACACCCCTTGACTCCTCGCACCATCGTGATCACCGGCGCCAGCGACGGCATCGGCGCAGCAGCCGCACGATCGCTGGCGGAGGCAGGGGAGCGGGTTGTCGTCGTCGGCCGTTCCGCTGAAAAGACGCGTGCCGTCGCCAAGGAGCTCAACGCCGACTACTTCGTCACTGACTTCGCCGACCTGGCGCAGGTACGTACCCTCGCTGCCCAGCTGAGGGAAAACTACCCGCGGATCGACGTCCTGGCCAACAACGCCGGCGGCATCATGGGAAAGCGCACCCTCACCGTGGACGGCCACGAATCCACCTTCCAGATCAACCACCTGGCCCCCTTCCTCCTCACCAACGGGCTGATGGACGTGCTGACCGCCAGCAGCGCCAAGGTCATCAACACCTCCAGTGCCGCCAACGGCTTCGGCAAACTGGATCTCTTTGACCTCACCTCGGAGCACGGCTACTCCACCAACCGCGCCTACGGCACCGGAAAACTGGCCAACATCCTGTTCACCAGCGAACTGCACCGCCGTTTCGGCGAAAAGGGAATCACGACGGCGGCATTCCACCCTGGTGTGGTCCGCACCAACTTTGCCGCGGAGTCCAGCAGCCCCTGGCGGCACGCCTACAAGACGCTCCTGAACAGGTTCATGCTCTCGCCGGAGCAGGGTGCGGACACCCTGCTGTGGCTCATCAACGGCACCCCGGGGACCGACTGGATCTCCGGTGCCTACTACTATAAGCGCGCCCTGGCCAAGGCGAACGCACAGGCCTACGACGCCAATCTGGCCCGTGAATTCTGGGACCGGAGCGCAGAGTTGATTACGGCCTGAACACAATCTTCCAGCAACCTTGGACGGCCACCGAGTAGGTCCTACCCTAGAGATCGTAAGCATGCTTTCTATTGGTAGGGGTGGTTTTTATGCATAAGGCCTCAGCGATCGGCCTGGCGGCAGCAAGTGTCCTGGCGTTGGCATCATGTACGGGGGGAGATGCGGGGCAGGAGCCCTCACCCACTGCCACCACCGCCACTTCGGAGGCCAAGGCCTATACCGAAGACGAACTGCGCGACCTGATCTCCGGAATGCAGGATGCCGAGGGCAACGAACTGAAACTCTATTCCAAGGAGCAGGTGGACCAGGGCGGCAATATCGCCCAGAGGCTGATGAGCACGGCGACGGTGGAGCCCGAGGACTGCAAGGCGATCGCCACCGCAGGGCTCCTGGACGAGGTGGAGAACGGCGAGGTGGCCATTGCGATCTCCGAGAGTGCCCAGCCGCGCACCCTGTCCGCGCAATCCAGCAGCAGTGGGCCGGCCGGCGTCGAACTGCTCCGCGACGTGAGGGACAAACTGGGCCAGTGCTCCACGTTCACGATCGAGATTCTGGGGCAACGCTATGAGGTGTCCAGCGAAAGCCTGGAGGCTGAGACCGATGGCGAGGAGACCTTTGCCACCGTGAGCACGCGGGATGGGAACACCGGTCAAATGCTCATGCAGGTTTCCGCGGCGGAGGGGCGCTTGCTGGTGGTTGCCACCAAGGCGGGAGCTGACCTGAGGGATCCTGACCGGGAGGAACTCGAGGGCCTGGTGAACCAAGTGCTGGCCAAGACCGACGGAGACGGGACGGCCACGGCGTCGCCCACGAGGACCCCGACGGGGACGACTAGCCCAACCACAACCGCCACGACTACTGTCACGGTGTCGCCCACGGAGACGGAAGGGGACACCAGCCCTTCGCCAACAGGAACAGCAAGCCCCACGGCTACGCGCTAGGAACCTCCCCGGCAGGTTTAGTCCGCTACGGCCGGCAGGCTATTCGCCCAGCAGCCCGTAGGTGCTGATGACATTGCCTTTGCTGGTCCGGTACTGGTCCTGCAGGCTCAGCCTGGTGATGGGGTCGTCGGTCTCGAACAGACGGCGGCCCCTGCCGGCCACCACGGGGTGGGTCATCAGGGTCAGGGAGTCCAGCAGCCCGGCGAACAGGAGCTGGCGCACCACGGAAATGCTGCCGCAGATGGCGATCTCGCCGCCGTCGCGTTCCTTCAGCCCGGCCACAAACTCCTCCAGCGGGCCCTCGATGAGGTGCGAGTTCTCCCACTCCAGCGGTTCGCTCAGGCTGCGCGAGGCGACGAACTTCTCCACAGGGTTGATGAAGCCGGCGAAATCCTCGTCCACTGATGCCGTGGGCCAATAGCCTGCCCACTCCTGATAGCTGACGCGGCCCAGCACCACCGTGTCCACACTCTTGATCATGCGGTCCAGCCCCATGCCCAGTTCGTCGTCAAAGCTGTCGAACTGCCAAAGATAGGGGTCTGACACCACTCCATCCACGGAGTGGAATAGGCCGGCGGTAACTTTGCGCATAAGGACCTCCAAGATGATGCCAACAGTGCGGCCCGCGGGCCTCGGGACAGGTCCCACCGTATTCGGCTGACGGACGATGGGGAAGACTTGATTCTTCTTCAGCCGCCGTTCGGAAATGCGTAACTCTTGTGCGTCTGGGGCTGCGTCGCCTGCATAAATCCGGGCTCGAAGCTTTCCCTGAGACCCAAAAGTTACGCATTCCCGGAGCACTTGCAGGGTAAGTATTGGGCAAGCCCCGGCCAGCGAAAGTTGCCGCCATAGTTAGGTTCGTCACGCGCGCCTGCGTGTTGCACGATTCCTGCCATCCCCAGCCCCATACTGGTGTTGAGCGGCCACTCGCCGGCCCCGGACAGACAGGAGGAAGTGCATGGAAACCCTGAAGAAAATCGTGAGCAACCAGTATTTCCCCGCAGCCGCCGTCCTGACGGCTGTGGTGCTTTTCTGGGCTGTGGGCATGGTGGGCGGCTTGTCCATGCTCAACGATAAGAACGCGCCGATGGCCACGCTCACGTGGATGCTGTTCGTCTACATGGCAGCAGTCCTCACCCCGGTCGCCGGCGTCATGGCCGCCATGGACCTGGTTCGCCGCTACAGGCTGAACCGCCAGACGCGCGGGAGTCAGTTCGCCGAGCTGGAGCAGGCCGAGGTACAGCAGGCTGAGCTAGAGCAGCCTGAGGTACAGCAGGCGGAGATCCTGCAGCCCGAGATCCTACAGCCCGAGGTACAGCAGCCTGAGGTTCAACACGCACCGGCCCGAAAGCAAGAAACCCCGTCAGTGAGCAAAAGGCCCGGCTGGAAACAGGCTGCCTGACCGCCTCGCCTGAAAGTTACAGCGCCAGTTCCACCCGGTTCCGTCCGGCAGCCTTGGCAGCATAAAGCGCCAAGTCAGCCTCGCCCAGCAACTGCTGGGCGTCCACCCGGTGCTGCGCATTGAAGGCGGCAATCCCCGCGCTGAGCGTCAGCAGCCCTGCGGGATCACCCTCGTGCGGGATGGCCAGTTCCCGGATGCTGTGGAGCGCCCGTTCAATTACTGCCCGGGCACCCAGCTGCGTCTGGTTCGGCAGGACCATTAAGAACTCTTCGCCGCCGAACCGGTACACGCCGTCGCTTTTCCGGGCATGGCTGACCAGTGCCGCAGCCACCGCCCGCAGCGCGAGGTCACCAGCCTGATGGCCGTAGATGTCGTTATAGCTCTTGAAGTTGTCCACATCGCACATGGCCAGGGAATACTCTTCGGCGTACCGGTGGCTGCGTGCGTGCAGCTGCTCCAGGTCCTCGGACAGTTTCAGCCGGTTGTGCAGGCCGGTGAGCGGATCGGTGCGCGCTTCCTGCGAGAGGACCTTCCGGTAATGGGCCAGATCGGCATGGAGCGTGGTGACCCGCAGCGCCACCAGCAGGCGGGCGTGCAGCACAAAAGGATCCAACGGCTTGGTGACGTAGTCATCAGCACCCGCCTCAAGCCCGGCCAGCACGTCATCCCGGGATCCCTGGGAGGTCAGCATCACGATGTAGGTGTAGAGATCGGACTCCCGCGCCCGGATGGCCCGGCACAGCGCCAGGCCATCCATCCCGGGCATCATCCAGTCGGTGACCACAACATCTGGCTGGTGCCGCAGGTAAAGCTTCCACGCCTCGTCGCCGTCCGCCGCCGCAAGGCAGTCATGGCCGGAACGCTCGACGGCGGCCCTTGCCACCATGAGCGAGCCAGGATCGTCGTCGGCAACCAGGACTTTCACTGCGTAACGACCAGCGCTTCGTCGAGGGCGGTGCCCACCAGGACGAGTTCCCGTTCCAGCCGCCGGATCACTTGCGCACCGCCGTCGTGGTTTCCGCTTCGTCCCATTCCTTCCAGCTCCTGGCAGAGATCGGCGACGGCGGTGGCACCGATGTTGGCGGCAGCCCCCTTGAGCGTGTGGGCGGCCAGCTGCAAAGCGGGCCCGCCGCCGTCGTCCACCGCCTGCTGCAAGGCCGCGAGCCTTGCCGGGACATCCCGGCGGAACGCCTCCGCTGCCGCGGGCAGCAGACCAAACCCGTCTGCGGGGCCCAGCTCCCGCAGGATGGCCAGCCGTTCGGGATCCACCGACGGCGGCCGCTCAACGTCATTCCCAGGCTCCGGGATCCAGCGGGCCAACGTTGCCTCCAGCTCAGCGGCCACCACCGGCTTGGAGAGGTAATCGTCCATGCCCGCCGCCAGGCACCGTTCGCGGTCGCCGTCGAGTGCTCCGGCTGTCATGGCGATGATGGGGAGGCGGCTGTGCTTCCCGCTGCGGCCGCGGATGATCCGGGTGGCCTCGAAGCCGTCCATCACCGGCATATGGCAATCCATCAGGACAGCCGAGTAGTTGGTGGAGGCAGTGGCGGCCACGGCCTCGGCGCCGTCGGCCACCACGTCCACGTCATAGCCGAACCGGGTGACCGTCGCCCGGGCCACCAGCTGGTTTACCTCGTTATCCTCCACCACCAGGACGCGGCCCCGGGACGGCCCCGCGGGTGCCGCCTGAGGTTGGGCAGGAGGGGCGGCGGGTGCGGGTGTCATCTCCCGGGCGGACATCAGCCGGACCAGCCGGTTGTAGAACTCGGAGCTGCGTACCGGCTTCATCAGCCATTCACGGACTCCGGCGTCGGCTACTTCCGCCGCATCCACCTGCATGGTGGAGGTCAGCAGAATCATTTCAAGCCTGGCCAACAGGGGGTCGGCCGTGATCTCGCGTGCAAGTTCGAGGCCGTCCATGTCCGGCATGCAAAGGTCAAGCACGGCGATGTCGAATGGCTCCCCGGCGGAGGCCGCCTCCCGCGCCCGGGCCAGGGCGGACTGCGCATCCGGCACCGCCTCCGGTTCCAGGCGCCAGCCGCGCAGCTGGGATTCCAGCACCAGCCTGTTGGTGGCGTTGTCATCCACCACCAGCACCCTCAGCCCGTTGAGGAAGCCCGTGGCGGGGGCCGGAGCACTGGAGCCCGGTGCCACCGGCAGCGGAATGCGGAACCAGAACGTGCTGCCTTCCTCCAGCTGGCTCTTGAGCCCAATTTCCCCGCCCATTGCCTCCGTCAGCCGGCTGCAGATGGCCAGCCCCAGCCCCGTGCCACCGTAACGGCGGGTAGTGGAGGCATCGGCCTGCGAAAACGATTCGAAGAGCCGGGCATGGTCCGCCGGATCAATGCCGATGCCGGTATCCCGGACGTCGAAGCGCACCATTGCCGTGCTGTCCTCCTGGATCTCGGCGCGTACGCGGATGGACACCTCGCCGGACGCGGTGAACTTCACGGCGTTGGAGGCCAGGTTCAGGAGGATTTGGCGGATCCGGCCGGAATCGCCGGAGAGAAGGGCAGGAACGTCCGGATCGCAGTAGGCAATCAGTTCCAGCTGCTTCGCCTGTGCAGTCTCGGCCAACAGCCCTGCCACTTCCTCCACCAGGATCCGCGGATCGAAGGGCCGCACATCCAGGTCCACCTTGCCGGCTTCCAGCTTGGAGAAGTCCAGGATGTCGTTGATGAGCGCCAGGAGTGCCTCACCCGCGCCCTTGACGCCCTGGGCATACTGCCGCTGCGTTTCATCCAGTGGCGTTTCCAGAAGCAGGGCCGTCAGCCCCACCACGCCGTTCATCGGAGTGCGGATCTCGTGGCTCATGGTGGCAAGGAACTCGGACTTCAGCCGGCTGGATTCCAGGGCTGCCGCCTGTGCAGCCTGAAGCTCCCGTTCTGCCGCCCGGCGCTGGGTAATATCGCGGGCGATGGTGGCAACGCCGTGCAGCTCCCCGTTTTCGCGGATCGGGGAGACGGTCAGGGACACCGGAATGACGGTTCCGTCTTTCCTTAGGTGCTCGGTTTCGTAGCTCATGGCGTCCTTGCCGTCATAGAGCCGCGCGAACGCCTCCATGTCCCGTTCCTTGTTTTCGGGCGTCAGGAGGAAGATGGCGTCGCGGCCGATCACCTCTTCTGCCATATAGCCGTACTGCTTTTCAGCGCCTGGGTTCCAGCTGGTAACGATGCCTTCGCTGGTGGTTCCCAGGATGGCGTCTGTGGAGGAGTTGACGATTGCTCCCAGTCCCTCCAGCTCATGCGTACGTGCGGTGACCTCCTGCTCCAGGCCGGTGGTCAGCCTGATGTTCTCTATGATGATCAGCACCTGCCGTACCACCACGGCTACCAGGGTTATCCTCGCCACCACCAGCAGGAATGTATCCACCTCATGAATGTGCGGGGCAGCAAACATCACCAGCGCGATCAGGAGCGGGGCGTAGGGGAGAAGCTCCAAAGCCAGGGCGTACGTCTTGCGGTCCGGAGCCGGATTCTCACTAAAAGGAATTAAGGGTGCCAGGGCGATCAGGAGGAATGCTGAGATCCATCCGATGGCCAACGGCGAACCTGTGACCCCGCTGACCCCTTCAAACGTGAGCCGGACATAGATGCTGTCTGTCACGGTCAGGACCAGGAGACCGCCGCCAAAGCACAGCCAGGGGAGCCGCTCGCCGGGCTGCCGGCGCATGACAAGTACCAGCACCAGCGACGTGATGACCACGTCGACAACCGGATATCCCAGGCCTGTCAGCCGGGTCAGAAGGTCTGCATGCTCGGTGCTGAACGCTGGCCCCAGCGCCGTGTGCCAGCTGACCACCAGGACGGATCCCGCGATGACGGCGGCATCCAGGACAGTCCTGAACAGGGCAACCCTGCTGCCGCTCCGCCGCTTGAACGCAAAAAGTGCGGCGGCGGCCGGGATTGAGTAGGCCAGGAAGCCTGCGTCAGCAAGGGATGGGAAGGGGTAGACGTGGTTGTAGGCCAGCCCGTAATACGTCCACACCGCCATGCCTGCTGCCCAAATGAAGGCTGCCAGGGCCATGAAGCCCCAGGCGCGGGCGTTGGGTCCACCCCGCAGCGCCGCGCGTGCGCAGCTGGCACCAGCCAGCAACGCTGCCAGCAGGATGGCGAAATCGCCGGCCACCAGAGCCGTTGTTGTGCCGCTGTTGGCGGCGAAATACAGGCCAAGCGCGGCAACCACCACAAGAGCCAGCAGGATCAGCCGCCCCAGCGGGGCCTTGCTGCTGACTATGGTGGGCCGCTGCTCCACGAGACCAGTTTGAGACACGCGGATCCCTCCCCCTAAGTGCGCCGTCCGCCCGACCCTTAATGCCTGTTGAGCAGGGTCCGGCGTCACCTGAGACCTGGTGTAGACGCAAGGCTATGATATCCCTGACACCTCAAGTGGGCTGCGTGCTGCACTACCGGTTTCTAAGGGTTTCGAGCGCTTCTTTCGCGTGCCGCAACGCGATGTCCAGCCGTTCGCCCGGCTCGGGGTGGGAGAACAGGTAACCCTGCAGGGAGTCGCAATCCAGCGCGATCAGGTAGTCGGCCTGCTGGGGCGTCTCAATACCTTCTGCTGTGACCGTCAGGCCCAGGCTGTGAGCCATATTGATCATGGAGCTGAGGATAGGCAGGCGCTCGGCCCCGGACCGGATCATGGACACAAAAGTCTTGTCGATCTTTACCGTATCCACCGGCAGGTCCTGCAGCCGCCCCAGCGAGGAGTAACCGGTGCCAAAGTCATCCAGCGCCACCCGGGCGCCGGCGTCGCGCAGCCTTCCAAGCTGGCCGATCACATGCTGGTCGGCGTCGAAAAATACGCTTTCGGTAACCTCCATGACCAGCTGGAAAGCGGCTACGTCGCTGGCCTCGGCGAGATCAAGGACACGGTCTGCAAAGTCCAGTTCCTGCAACTGGACCCCCGAAACGTTCACCGCAAGCGAACGTGACGGATCTTCCCGCAGCCAGGGCGCCAGCCGGACCAGGCTCTGCGACAGCACCTCCAGCCCGATCTGGTTGATCAGGCCACTCCGCTCCGCCATCGGAATAAAGACGGTGGGCGGGATACGCTCGCCTCCACGGTCCCACCGGGCCAGCGCCTCGAACTTGACCACCTGGCCCCTGCGGGGAGACGAGATGGGCTGGAAATCAACGGAAATCTCGCCTTTTGTGAGCGCCGACTGCAGGGCAGCCTGCATGTCCGTCCGCTGCACCAGTGCCGTCATCATGTCCGGCTGGAACCGCAGGAACCGGTTTTTTCCCGCTGCCTTAGCCGCATACATGGCGATGTCTGCCTCGCGGAGCAGGCCGGAGGGACCGATTGCTTCCCTTCCGACGGACGCGACACCCAGGCTCAGGCAGGGACGCAGCATGGTGTCGTGAATCTGCATTGGCACGTTCAGGCACCGAACAATGCAGGCCGCTGTGGCTTCGACATCCTGACAGGCGGTCAGCAGCACCACGAACTCATCGCCGCCGAGCCGGGCCACAACATCGGCATTGGGGACGCAACCGGTGAGGCGGCGCGCCACCTCCACCAGCATGTCATCGCCCGCCTGATGGCCCAGAATGTCGTTGACTTCCTTGAAATCATCAAGGTCCAGCAGCAGGACATCCACTGACTTGAGCCGTGGCTCGCTGAGTGCTGCCTCCAAGGCGTTATTGAACACCGCCCGGTTAGCGAGGCCTGTCAACGGATCCTGGAAAGCCATCGCCTTCAGCTGTTCCGCCTGCGCTGCCATTTCCTGCATGGCCCGCTGTGCCTGCTCCTGCGCCTGCCTCCGCGGGGTCACATCCCGGAAGCTCCAGACGCGGCCTACGATGCGGTCTCCCACTTTCTGTGGACGTGAATACCTCTCAAAGGTCCGGCCATCCCGGAAGTCCAGCATGTCATTGCTTTCAGCGGCAGGGTCCTCCTGCAGCTCCGCCACCCTGGCCATAAAGGCTTCCGGGTGGGTGACCTGCGCCAGGATGAGCCGCATGATGGGCTCGGCCGAGTCACCGTCCAACAGCTCCGGGGGGATATCCCACATTTTGAGGAACTGCTCGTTGAGCCCGGCGAGCTTGCCTTCCGAGCTGACCACCAGGATGCCGTCTGCCGTGGACTCAAGGGTTGCTGTCAACAGGGACATGGCTTTGCGCAGGTCGGCGTCGGCCGCCCTCCGGTGGGCGGTGCTTCGGACGGAAACCAGGAGCTGGGTCCCCTCATCGGCCTCCACTATCGCCCCGGCCATCTCGGCGGAGAAGCTGTACCCGCTGCTGTGTACGCCGTGCACTTCCCGCGGTGCTATATCTTTTCCGGGCTGCTCCTGGAGCTGTTGGAAGAGCTTGACGAGTTCGCCCTGGGACCCCGCCAGGAGCAGTTTCCGGTGGTCAGTTCCAAGGAGCTCATCCCGGCTCAACCCAAAGAGCCGTGCGGCCGATTCGTTGGCGAGGCTGATGGTGCCGTCGGGCGCCAAGGCAATGAGTCCGTCAGGGTTGGCGTCCAGGAGGCTGCCGAAAGTTCCTCTTTCAGGCTTTCCCCTATGACGCACTGATTCCGGCATGACACACCACCCCCACGCACATCATAAAGTCCGTGGAGCCGATAACAAGGGTGACGGCAGGAAACAATTTCCATTCGCGGCCTGAAATTTCGGCCGGCAGCACGAAGGCGCCGTCGTCCGTTTCCGGACGACGGCGCCTTGGCTGGTGTTACGTGTGTGTGTCGTACTTTGGTGTCTTTGCGTTGGTTACACGCGGCTTCTGCCTCGGTTCGCCACTGCACCGTAGATCAGCAGGACAATGATGGAGCCCAGGATTGCCAGCAGCCAGGTCCGGAGGTCAAAGAATTCGGCAAGTCCGCCGCCGAAGATGAGGGAGCCGATCCAGCCGCCAAGAATAGCGCCCACGACGCCCAGGACGAGCGTGATCAGCCAGCCTCCTCCTTGCCTTCCGGGCAGGATGGCCTTGGCGATAGCTCCAGCGATCAAGCCCAAAATGAGAAACCCGAGAATTCCCATGGTCACACTTCCTTGTCGATAATTGTTGCCGACGCCTCACCCCGGTCATCCAATTCAATCAGCGTACTTACTATTCTGCAAGGATTCGGGATATCAAAAGGTGGCAATAGTTGTTTTTGTGACTGAAATATGTGGTTTTTGCGGTCCCAGCGCGGGCTCGACGGTTACCCCGTTCGTCCCCAGCCCCCGTACTGTCCAGCCCTCGGCCTGCCAGGCAGCAGCATCCAGCACGTTCCGTGCATCCAGAACTACCCGCCGTCGGACAATTCCGCCAGCAACCGCAGGGGCGAGCAGCCGGTATTCGTCCCACTCGGTCAGGAGCAGCACCAGTTCCGCTCCCTGCAGGGCCTTCTTGGTGGAGGTCTCAAAGCGAAGCCGCGGATAACGCATCCACGCGTGGTTCACGGCCTTGGGGTCCGTGACCGTGACATGCGCCCCTGCCTCCGCCAGGCGGGAGGCAACATCAAGGGCTGGGGAATCGCGGATGTCGTCCGTGTCCGGCTTGAAGGACGCGCCAAGCACAGTGACCGAGCGGCCCGCCAGTTCACCGCAGAGCTCCTTGGCCAGGGCAACCGTCCTGGTCCGCTGCCCCAGGTTGATGGCATCCACCAGGCCCATCCAGTCATCCACTGAGCGGACGCCTAAACCGGCGGCCTGTGCCCGGAAGCTGCGGATGTCCTTGGGCAGGCACCCGCCGCCGAAACCCAGCCCCGCATGCAGATAGCGGCTGCCGATCCGCGGGTCCATGCCCATGGCCTCACCCAGTTCGGCGACGTCCGCACCCGATGCGTCACACAGTTCCGAGATCGCGTTGATGAAGCTGACTTTCGTTGCCAGGTACGCGTTGGCGGCAGACTTGATCAGCTCGGCCGTGGCAAAGCTGCACACCACCCGTGGGATGCCTGCGTTCAGCAGCGGCTCGTAGACTGCATCCAGTACTGCGGTGACTGCGAGGGGCGCTCCTGTGGAAGGGTTGAACGCCATGGCCCGGCCGCCTTCCACGCCGTACACCAGCCGGTCCGGGACTAGGGAATCCTTGACGGCTGTGCCCTGCCTCAGGAACTCGGGGTTCCACCCCACCAGCACGTCAGGGCGCCTGGCCAGGATTCCGTGGAGCATGTCCACAGTGCCCACCGGCACCGTGGATTTCCCGACGACGGCGGCGCCCCTCGCCAGGTGCGGGAGCAGCGCTTCCGTGGCGGAGACCAGATAGGTGAGGTCGGCGCCGTCGGACGTCTTTGACTGCGGCGTTCCCACACAGAGGAAATGGACCTGCGCTCCGGCTGCGGCGGAGAAGTCGGTGGAGAAGGTCAGGCGCCCGGTGGTGCGCCCGTCCTGCAGGAGCTCATCCAGCCCGGGCTCATAAAACGGGGCCGCGCCGCGGCCGAGGTGCTCCACCTTGGCGGCGTCCACGTCAATGCCGGCGACCGTGTGCCCCATTGATGCCAGCGTGGCAGCGTGGACTGCCCCCAGGTAGCCACAGCCAATGACTGAGATCTTCACAGCGTTGCCCCCTTCCTGCCGGCCGGCGCCACCGGCGAGCCGGCGATTGCGGCCTGGTAATGTGCCACCAGCTCGGCGCTGAGGGCCGGCCAGGTGCGGTTCTGTACCGAGGCGTGGGCTGCTGCCGCAAACGCACGGCGCTTGGCGTCGTCGCCCATCAGGTCCGTGACGTGCGCCCGCAACCCGGCCAGATGACCGGGTTCGTAGAGCCAGCCCGTGCGGGAATTCTCCACCAGGTCCAAAGGCCCGCCCCTGCCCGTAGCCACCACTGGAACACCGGATGCCATTGCTTCCTGGATGGTCTGGCAGAACGTTTCGAATTCGCCGGGGTGGACAAAAAGATCGAACGAAGCAACTGCCCGGGCGAGTTCCTCCCCGCCCAGGAATCCGGCGAAGACCGCCTCCGGCAGGGCCTCCCGCAGGGCGGCCCGCTGTGGCCCGTCACCCACAATCACCAGCCTGGTGTTGGGGACATCTGCCAATATGGCGAGGTCCTCCACCTGCTTTTCGACAGCCAGGCGGCCAACATAGCCGATGATCCGTTCGCCGCCGGGTGCCACGGAAGCCCGCCAGCCGTCGTCGCGCTTTCCGGGTGAAAACCGGACGGTATCCACACCCCGCCGCCACATGGCCACCCGCGGAATGCCACGCCCGCGCAACTGATTCAGCGCGAACGTGGAGGGGGCCAAGGTCCGGGTGGCCAGCAGGTGGATGTTCTCCACGCGGTTCCACGCCCAGTTCTCCAGGAACGGAACACCATACCGTGCCGCGTAGCTGGGGACCTCGGTCTGGTAGATGGCGATCGTGGGGATGCCCAGCTGGTGTGCGGCCTGGACTGCGCGCCAGCCCAGGACAAACGGCGAGGCCAGGTGAACAATATCGGGTGCGAAATCGGCAAGGATTCGCTTGACCCGATACACACCCCCCATCGCTACGCGCACCTTGGTGTATCCGGCGAGGGGCATGGAAGGCAGCCGGTGCACCTGCGCGCCGTACACCTCTTCAGGTCCTGCAGCCCCCGTTGGCTCCTGGGTCGAGGGGGCAATCACCAGGACTTCATCGCCCCGGTCCCGCAGATGCTCCAGCACCCGCAGGATGGAGTGCGTTACCCCGTTCATCGACGGCAGGAATGATTCAGCGACAATTGCGATCCTCACCCCTCCACGGTGGGCGCCCGGGCTGACGACGGGGGGTCGCAGGGGTAGAGGGCAGGGAAAGGTTGGGTTAACAGATCAGCGCGTGGCTGGATGGGGCGGCCCCCAGCACCGCCCCATCCAACTCCCCGGCCTTAGCCGAGCTTGCGCACGGGGTCGGGCCAGTTGCCCACGGTCGACATGACGGTGGCGCGGTTGATCACGGCAGTGTTGATGGACATGAGGTTTCTCCTGACTGAACGTGGTGTCCGGGCGCCGGTGGCGCGCGGTGGTCATGTTCTGCCGAAAAAGGGCAGAGCTGACCCGTTCAGTCGGGTGAAGACCCGGGATCGAAGGAAGGGGCGGCCGGCAGCGTCTGGGTGCCGGACAGGTGTGGTCCATAAGCCAATGGCCGAAGGACGTGCCAGGATCCGCCCAGGTCTGCAGGGCTTGATGAGCCTCCGGCTGACCCGGAGCCGGCCGTAGCTGCGCCATTCGCGAGCGCCGGAGGGTCCAGCCTGCCGGTATTGCCGGTGCCGTCCCCTGGGCCGGAGGGGTTTGCCGTTGCCGCACGGCGCGTGGCTGACCCGGCGAAGTCCTGGGCTGCGGTGAAGCCGAACCGCAGCGTGTTCGACTGCGCCGTTACGTCCGTCTCTTCGGCGGGTGCAGTAGCAGTGCTGGCCGGAGTCAAACCAGCCCCGGCGGCCACTTGTGCAACGGCGTCGGACGACGGGAGGTTGGCGGCGGGTGTCGCCCCGGAGCCAGGTGCCGGCGTCGTCAGCGGGGGCAGGCCGGGCAGTTGCGGCGGGACGGGGACGGGCAGCAGGTCCGGCAGCGGTAAGGGCAGCGGTAAGGGCGCGGGCAGGGGTTCCGGCAGCAGCGGCGGCAACTGGTCAGGCAACGGCAGGATGTCGGGGAGGGGAAGCGGGAGGGGCGCCTGCACCAAGGGGAGGTCGGGCAGCCTGGGTACCAAGCCGGTGACTGTTGCGGTTGTGCCTGCGACCACAGGCACAACCGGGGCGGCCAATGTATTGACGGCACCTGTTGCCGAATCCGTCAGGGAACCCGCCCCGGCTACTGCGGTATCACCTGCGCTGACGACGACGGGAGGTGCCGGAAGCGGCTGGGTCAGGACAGACTCCGAAAGGTTGCCGAGTTCGCCGCCGTCCGGAACCAGACTGGAGGCAGTGGCGGTCCCGGCTCCCCACGCGAGCCAGGCCAGCGCTGTCAGGAGTGCCAGCAGGACGGAACGGATGGCCGAGCGCCAACGAGTCCGTGGTATCGCCCCCATCCGATCCACCCCCTCGCCGATGGGCACCAGCGTACGCCCAGTGCTGCCGTTCGTCGAGGTCTTTTTCGCGGCTCCTCATGTGCTCATAAAAAAGGGGAGCAGAAAATGCCAAGTACACTTCCCTTTAAGTACTAAGCATGCTTACCGTATAGGGGCAGCCATAGCGGAACCTCAAGAAGATGGGGTGGACGCCACGAGGCCCGGAGACTCTCCCAAGCTCCAGGCGGTACGGCAGATCCACCGCAAGCGCGCAATCCCAGCACATCCAAAAGGAGACGTCATGCTCACGAGGGAAAACATTGAAAACCTCCTGAATAGGGGAGGGAACGTAGTGGCATCGGACGGCGACAAGATCGGTTCGATCGGCCAGCTCTACGCTGATGACGACACGGGCGAGCCCACCTGGGTCACCGTGAAGACCGGGCTGTTTGGAACGTCCCAGTCGTTTGTTCCGGTTGAAGGCGCCCGGATCGACGGCGACGACCTGGTGGTTCCGTACACCAAGGACCACGTCAAGGACGCTCCGCGGGTGGACGCGGACGGACACCTGGAGCCAGACGAGGAAGACCGGCTGTACGACCACTACGAACGGGGCGGCCGGACCTACTCCGAAGCCCGCACCGACGCCGGCATGACGGACACGGATTACCGCGGCGACGCCGACCTCAACGCCGGCGATGCCGCCGGAACCGTGGGCCGCGACACCTCCGGCCCCACCACCGATGACGCCATGACCCGCTCGGAGGAACGCCTGAACGTGGGTACCGAAAAGCAGGCCACAGGGCGGGCAAGGCTACGCAAGTACGTCACCACCGAGAACGTCACCCACACCGTTCCCGTGCAGCGCGAGGAAGTCCGCATCGAGCGCGAACCCATCACCGATGAGAACCGCGGAGCAGCGATGTCGGGCCCTGACCTCAGCGATGAAGAGCACGAAGTGACCCTTCACGAAGAGCGCCCCGTGGTGGACAAGGAAACCGTGCCGGTGGAGCGCGTCCGCCTGGACAAAGACACCGTGAAGGACGACGTCACCGTCAACGAAGAGGTCCGCAAGGAACGCATCGAGGCCGACGGCATCGACGATACCCGCCGCTAGCGCGACGCGGAGCAGGCCGGCGCACCGTTCGCGGTTCGCCAAGAACGACGCCGGGTCCCACTTTCGGGGCCCGGCGTCGCTTGCGCGGTCCTACTTCTCCGGTCCCAGGATCTCCTTGGCGGCACGCTCGGCTTCGAGTTCGGTGTCGGACACGGTGGTTCCGCGCAGGAACCCGGCGGCGGCGATCACCCGCCTTAGCTCCCCTTCGGTCCTGGGAGTGCTCACTCCGTGGTGGGCCATGGCGTGGCAATTGGCGCACAGCGGAACAAGGTCCGTGACGGGATCAAGTTGGTAGCCATCGCCGAGTTCAGACACCGGCACCACATGGTGGACCTGGATGAAGTCCCGGCCAATCTCGCCGTAGGTCACTTCAAACGAGAACCCGCAGGTGGCACAGTTGGTGCCGCGATGGGCGATGCAGGCCCGCCGGGCTTCTGGGTCGCGTTCGTACCGGTTCACCTGCGCCCAGCTGACGGCGCCTCCCGGATACGTGCCGGGCACCGGATGCGTGGGGTCTGGCGCCGGCGCCGGCCCAAAGGCTCCCCAGAGGGCCCGGATGTTCGCTTCCTCAGAGGGGTGGACGGTGAGGCCCGAACGGTTGGCCACACTCCAGGGGACGGCAGGCGTGGCCTGCATGAGGACGTCGGACGCTATGTGGTCACCCAGCGGCAGAAGGGCGTCGAAGCCGACCTGCACATGCATGATGGGCGTTTCGCCGCCTGGCGCCGAGACAACCGCGCCGTGACCCATGAGCCCCGGCCCGCGTCTTCCCTGCAGAACCAGCCACACGTCTGTGCCGGCCGGGAGGTTTCTGCGCTTTCCAGGGTTCCAGGAGTGGATGTACAGCCCCGCGGCGGCCACCTCTTCGAGGACTGCCGGGTAGTTCCAGTCGTTCCAGCGGTCCGGGTTCCAGCCGAGGATGATGGCGGTCATGGGCCCATTGTTGCACCGGTTCCGTTCCCGCCGGCGCTCGCGGTGACGACTCGCTGTGAACCCCGGACCCCGAGTGGCCCGGGCACAAAGAAAGCCGGTGCAGCTGCTCGCGGGACCGCGCCAACTGCACCAGCCAGTAGGACGAATATTCAGAACTTTATGGATCATTCTTCATTCGCGGCTCCTATTTTCCCGGGTGTGTTGTCCGGGTTTATCTCCTCTCGCCGGCCATGTTCCGTGAAAACAGCCAGCCAGCAGCAATCATCAGTACACCCAGCACCAGATGGGTCCAGTTGTCCGTCATGTTCAGCGACAGGAAATTGGCCGCCGAATCAACACCGACACTTAGCCCGAAAATGGCGAGGACGATGTACAGCGCGCCGGCGCCATAGAGGAAGTTTCGTGCGCCATGTTCGGTGCGGGACATTGCCCAGCCGGTTGCGCCGATGGCCAGCTGCACAATGTTGAGCAGCATGGACACCTGGAACAGGCCAAGGAGCATGGCGTGTGAATCAGGCCCAAGGAACATCAATTCGCTGTACCGGGTGGTGACGCCGGGGATAAAGCCCAGGATACCCACCAACAACAAGAGAATACCTACACCCATGCCGGCGTTCTGGACGTCTGAACGTCCAAAATGGACACCGTGTGCATGTGGGGATGCGGTAGTCATTTTTCTGCCTCCAACCACTGATTGCGGACATTCCAATTTTACGGCTGACCTGTGGAAAAAGCGCCGAAAACCGGGGCCCTGGGGACTTCTGAAACGACGGCGGCTGCCCCGCCGCCGTCGTCGGCTGCTCAGCGGGAACACCGCTGAACAGGGACCCGCGCAGGATGGTTTGCGCGCACCTGGAACCGGGCACGGATGATGATCAGCGCCGGGGAATGCCTACTGGGGTGAGCCCCGTCTCCTGCATGGATTGAGCCTGTCGCACACGGGGGAGCAGCCCCGGCCGTGACACCATGGAACACGATGAAACTGCGCGCTGATCAGACCGGAGACCGTGGCATTCCCATGCCTTTATGGCTGCAGGGGGCGCTGGAAACGGCGCAGGCCGCCATCATTTCCGCGCTGGTGGTTGTGGCTCCCGTCGTGGCGGTATGGGCGACGGCGGGGTTCCAGAACTCGGCTTTCCACGTCCTGGCCCGCCTCGCCGGGCAGGCCTGGCTGCTGATCCACGGAGTGCCCCTGGAACTGGTGGCTTTGGATTCCGGCCCTGCTGCCGATGCCCGTTCAGGCACCTTGTCGCTGATTCCCCTGGGGCTCACCCTGATCCCGTTCCTGCTCGCGTGGCGTGCCGGGCGCAGGCTGGCGAGGGCCTCCTACACGGACCAGCTGTGGCAGGCGCTCCTGGGATCGTGGGTGGTCTATGCGGCATTTGGCGGCGCCACCGGCTTCATATGCCGCACCCCGGACGTTGTGATCAATCTCTGGTACGCCATGCTGATCCCGCTCATCCCTTTTGCGTTGGGCATGGTGATCGGGGCCAGGCGCGAAGCAGGCTCGTGGAGCAGGCTCATCGGCGTGGACGCCGTCGCCTGGATCTCGCGGACCAGCCAGCACTCCCGCTGGGCAGGGTCCTACTTTGCCTCGGTAGCCAAGGCGGGCTTTGTGGCTGCCATGGCTGCGCTGGCCCTGTCCTGCGTGCTTCTTGCCGCGGACCTATTCATCCACTGGAACCTGGTCATTGCCGTTTATGAAGCGCTCGACGCCGGTGCCATCGGCGGTGCGGTGCTCACCATTGCGCAGCTTGGCTTCCTCCCCAACCTTGCAGTCTTTGCGCTCGCCTGGGTCTCCGGGTCCGGTTTCGCCATGGGCGTGGGATCACAGGTGGGACCCCTTGCCACCGCTGCCGGGCCGCTGCCATCCATCCCGGTGTTTGCGGCCATCCCGTCGGGGGCCCTGGACTACGGCTTTGTCGCTTTGGTGGTCCCGGTGCTGGCCGGTGTGCTGGCAGGCTGGTGGTTCCTGCGGGAAGGTGAAAACCACTTCGACGAATGGCTCGCCATCAAGGTCCACGCCCGCTGGTTCACGGCAACGGTGTCCACCCTGGTACTCGGCGCACTCATCGGCCTGGCGTCCGGGCTGCTGGCCGCCGGGCTGGCCTGGCTGGCCCGCGGGTCCGGCGGAATCGGCCGCCTCACGGACATCGGACCCGACCCGTTCTTGATGGGAACCTGGCTGGCAGCCGAAGTGGGAATCGGCGTCGTCATCGGATACGCAGCGGGACCGTGGCTGGAACGCCGGCAGGTGGAAGAGGAAGAAGAAGCCGAACTGGTGCGGTAGCTGGGGCGCTGGGCCGCGGGCGCTAAATGCCGGGCCGGCTACATTCCGGGCAGGGAGTTCCGCAGCTCGACGACGCATCCGGAGAGTGCCTGGTCCGTGAGGGCACGCCGGGCGCACTCCTGGTAGTCACTGAACTGATTCGTGAAGGCTGCGATGCCAAGGACCATGAGTACCATCACCAGCGACAACACCAACCCGGCGACGGTGCCGAACAGTACCAGCTTGGATTCCTTGAGCTGCCCGGCGCGGATCAGCAGCACGATTCCCAGGACCAAGCTCGCCAACGTCAGGATGCCCGCGAGCCAGAAGTAGGTCAGGTCCAGCTGGATGACCAGGAGCGATCCCAGCACCGTGAAGATGAAGGTCCGGAAAAGGGTGTGGGTCTTGGCCAGCGAGGTCTTGGCGGCTTCGCTGAGCGGAGTCGCTGCCCGCTGTTGCCCAGCCGGGTCCGGAGTGTTGTTCATGTTTTCCAGCCTACGCGAGCGTGCCCATAAGCTAGTGCCATGCGCATCGTAGTCCTCGTCTCAGGTACCGGATCCAACCTCCAGGCCGTCATCGACGCCGTCAAGGCAGGGGACCTGGACGTGCAGATTGCCGCAGTGGGTGCGGACCGGGAGGGGACGTACGGCGTCGAGCGTTCCTCTGAAGCCGGGCTGGAGACGTTTGTGATCAACTTCAACTCCTTCCCAACCCGCGCTGAGTGGGATGCCGCATTGACGGCTAGGGTGGCTTCCTATGAACCCGACGTGGTGGTGTCCTCCGGCTTTATGCGGATCGTGAGCCCGGAGTTTATCGACGCCTTCAACGGCAAATACCTGAACACCCACCCCGCCCTGCTGCCCGCGTTCCCGGGCGCCCACGGGGTCCGCGACGCCATGGCCTACGGGGTGAAGGTGACCGGCTGCACCGTGCACTGGGCCGACGCCGGGGTGGACACCGGCCCCATCATCGCGCAGGAAGCCGTTGTCATCGAGGACGCCGACACCGAGGAGACCCTGCACGAACGCATCAAGGTGGTGGAGCGCCGCCTCCTGGTCTCCACGCTGGCCTCCCTCGCCGCCGCCCAACCCAACTAGCTCGCATTTAACGTCGTCATTCGCGCGTTTCACGACGTTATCTGCCAGCCACTTTCGTGGTAGTCCCGGATCTGTGGATAACTTCTGACATGCCTCTGGTTATTTGCAACCATGGGGCATGAGGAATCCGCGACCGCTGCCGCCTGAACTCGGAACCGGGCCGTTCACTGTCTATGAAGCGGCCGACGCCGGCGTTAGCCCAGGGCGTCTCCGATTTAGACTTCTTCGTGCTCCGAGCCGTGGTGTCCGTTTCCCCGCCGCGGCGGTAGCGACTGACGGGGCACCTATGTCCGTCCGTATACCGTGGTGACACCTTTTTCGGCCGCCTCTCACGCAACCGCCTTCAACTTGTGGGGCTTCCCTGGGTTTTTGCCTGGGAGCGATGACTCCACGATTCACATTTCACGTCCAGATACGATGGCCATTCCCCGGCGCAAGGGCGTCACGGGTCACGTGGGGCAATTCTTTGACGACGAGATCCTCGATCTGGGTGGTCTGCTGCTTACTTCTCCCACCAGGACCTGGCTGGACTGCGCGCGGAAGATGAGCATCGAAGATCTGACCGTTGTGGCTGATCACTTGTTGCGGATTCCGAGGCCTGACTTCGAGGACAGAACTGAGCCTTATGCCACACCTGAGGATCTTGCGGACATGCTTGACAGGCACAAAGGAACCCCGGGAATCCGCAAAGCACGTCTGGCGTTGGAACAGGCCCGTGTTGGATCGGACTCTGCACAAGAAACCAAACTGCGGCTGGCCCTGGAGTACGGCGGGTTGCCTGAGCCGAAGCTGAACGTGCCCACGGAGCTGGGTACGGGGATCGTGCGTCAACCTGACCTGGCCTATCCGGAGCAGAAGGTCGCTGTGGAGTATGACGGAGAAGGTCATTCCGATGCCGCGCAGATCGTCAGGGACATCGTGCGGGAGGAGGATTTCGCCCGAGGCGGCTGGGCGCTGGTGCGGATCTCTAAACGCCATATGCAGAATGACGCCCGCGCCGCCGTCGCCAAAGTCCGTATGGCAATGCTGAGCCGCGGCTGGAAGCCCAACTGACTCGCAGTAAACGTCGTGAAAACCGGTTTTGACGACTGTGGAGTCTCATGACTTATTAGACGCTTATGTCTCATGACTTCGGAGACACTCTGTCTCAGGACGTTGTAGACACTCGGGTTGGGGTTTTGCTTGTGTCGCATGAGCAAACCCCAACCCGATATCAGGATTCGCCATGCTGTGGCGACATGGCCCGAAGACGCTCCCCGTGGTGCCGTGACGGCGTTCTGCCGGAAGCACAACGTCTCGAGGGCGTGGTTCTATCGAGTCCGTGCGGCGGCCGGTGCGGTGGGGCCGGTGCAAGCGTTGGTGAAGAAATCCACGGTTCCGGGGACCTCGCCCACTGCCACCGAGCCTGGCATGATCGATCTCCTGCTTGCCACTCGGACTGATCTGGAGAAACAAGGTCTGGATCACGGCCCTTTGTCGGTCCTGTCTACGCTGTCCAGGCAGGGCTATCGTCCCCCGTCGCGGGCGACCGTGGCCAGGATCTTTGCCCGGTCCGGGGTAGTGGTGCCGGAGCCGCGGAAGAAGCCGCGCAGCGCCTACAAGCGATTCGTCTATCCGCAGCCGAACGCGTGCTGGCAGATCGACTCGACCGAGTGGGTCCTCGCCGACCGGACGAAAGTGGCAGTTTTCCAGCTCATAGACGATCATTCCCGGCTTGCTCTGGCATCTCTCGTGGCCCCGGGCGAAACCAGTGCCGCTGCGATCGCGGTCGTGACGCTGGCCATCCAAAGACATGGCGTGCCGCAGAAGTTCCTCTCCGACAATGGCGCAGCGCTGAACCCGACCCGCCGCGGACGCACCGGTGCGCTGGTCGAATTCCTCAAAGCCAAAGGCGTGGAGCCGATCACCGGTAAGCCCTACAAACCCACCACCCAGGGCAAGAACGAACGCTTCCACCAGACCCTGCACAAATACCTCCACCGTCAGCCGCCGGCCGCATCAATGACTCTCCTGCAAGCCCAAGTCGACGCTTTCGATCTGTACTACAACACCCAACGCGAACATCAGGGCCTGGCACCGGGAATGACCCCAAGCGAGGCCTGGCACGCCACTCCAAAAGCCCCGGCACCGGTTCCGCCAGATCAACCAACACCGGAATCAGAGCGACGCAGCCTTCGCCGAACGGTCCGGAAGGACGGCTGCATTACCGTCCTGGGCACCCATTTCATGATGGGCAAGGAACACATCGGACAAACCGTCCACGTCATCTACGACGCCGCCACCATCATGTTCTTCGGACCCCAAGGCACCGAAATCATCAGCCACGTCAGGCCACCCAAAGGCACGCCCTACGTCGGCAACGGCAAGCCCTCCGGCGTCGCCGCAGACCCTGTAGGAGCCCGCAAAAAGCGAACCCATTACCCACGCCGACGTCAGCAGCCAAACGCCACGCAACCATGAAGTGTCTTCGAAGTCCTGAGACATCAACTGTCTACGAGGTCATGAGACATGAACCGTCCACAAGGTCATGAGACATGGCAACCGGTTTTGACGACGTTAACTGCGAGTCAGTTGGGAGGGGAGGGAGGGGAGGGGGCTACTCGAGCCGGCGCTGCTTGGTCTCCGGGGAGAAGAACGCCATCCACAGCACCGCCACCAGGACCAGCCCGCCGGCCAGCGCGAAGGATGTGGCCAGCCCCAGTTCGGGCCAGAAAAAGGTGGCAAAGACCAGCGGCCCGAAGCCTGCCCCCAGCCGGGAGAACGTTGACGCCCAGCCGAAGCCGGTGCCGCGAAGTTCTGTGGGATAGAGCTCGGACACATAGGCGTAGAGCACGGGAATGGCCACCTGCACCACGAAACCGAAGACCAGCAGCCAGAACACCGCGGCCGTGGGGATGTCCACCACAAACGCAACGATCACCAGGGTCAGTGCGGACAGCGGACCGGTAATGGCCAGGATCCATTTGCGGCCCACCCGTTCCACTAGCAGGGCCGCCACAATCACGCCCAGGAGCCCGACGGCGGCCATTGAGGCTGTGGTCACAAACGCCTTGTACTCAGCGAAGCCGGCCCCAATGAGAATCCGCGGCATCCAGGTCAGCGACAGGTAGTAGACCAGCAGGATACTGAAAAACAGGGACCAGGCGGCCGCGGTGATCTTCCAGTTGAACTGCCACACAAGCCGCAGCTGCTGCCAAGCGCTGCCTGCCGACAGCCGCGGAACCTCCTGTGCATCGGGCAGGCTGTAAGCGCGCGGCTCCACTCCGGTCGCCGCAACGAGCGAATCAATAACCTTGGCTGCCTCTTCGCGCCGGCCCTTGCGGATGAGGAACAGCGGCGATTCGGGGACACTGCGGCGGACCCAGAACACCAACAGGGCGGGGAGCACCATCACCAGCATGGTCAGGCGCCAGTCGGCGAACGCAGCCACCAGTGCCGCTGAGACAAAGCCGCACAGCGCTGCCCCCACCGGCCACCAGCCGTCCATCGCGGTGAGGACCCTGCCGCGTTGCTTCCGGGGAGTGAATTCACCCACCAGGGCATAGTCCACGGGAATGCAGCCGCCCAGCCCGAAACCGGCCATAAACCGGAAGGCGCAGAACCAGATGAAGTCAGGCGAGAAGGCGCCCAGGACGGTGAAGAGCGAGAAGATGAGCAGCGTTGCCGTAAACGCCTTCTTGCGCCCGATGGTGTCCGCGATGGTTCCCCACACAAACGCACCAAGGGCCATGCCGATCAGGTTGGCCGTACCGATCCAGCCGGCCTCGCCCGGGGTCAGCGACCAGTGGCTGGAGAGCAGGGGGATCAGGATGCCGTTGAGGGTCACGTCCCAGGCGTCGAACATAAAGCCAAGGCCGCCAATCAGAAAGATCCTGCCCTGGACTTTCCATCGCCACGGCAGTTCCTGGACCACCTGTTCGCCGCTGGGCACAGTGGTGTATGTATTCATCTCGGCCTCCTGGGAAAACTCTAGCCGGGCCGGCGGACCTCCCACGCCCGCGCCGTCACAGTGCGGCAGGCAAACGGCGCAACCCCACTTCACGATAAACTGGCCGTATCCCCACCAACCGCGGCGTTGTTCCGCGAGATAAGACGGAGACTTTTGTGAGCTTCACGCAGCTTGACCGTGTTCCCATCCGCCGGGCCCTGATCTCGGTTTACGACAAGACCGGTCTGGAGGAGCTCGCCAAGGGCCTGCACGCAGCAGGCGTGAAGATCGTATCCACCGGCTCCACGGCCAAGAAGATCGCCGAGGCCGGAATCCCGGTCCAGGAAGTCGAGGAAGTCACCGGCTCCCCGGAAATGCTGGACGGCCGCGTCAAGACGCTGCACCCGCGCGTGCACGGCGGCATCCTCGCCGACCGCCGTGTCCCGGCACACATGGAAACCCTCGCCGGCATGGAGATCGAAACCTTCGACCTGGTGGTGGTGAACCTCTACCCGTTCGTGGAGACCGTCAAGTCAGGTGCCGCCCTGGACGACGTCGTCGAGCAGATCGACATCGGCGGCCCCGCCATGGTCCGTTCGGCCGCAAAGAACCACGCCGCCGTCACCATCGTTGTTGATCCGGGCTTCTACGGCGACGTCATCAATGCGGCCGCTGAAGGCGGCTTTGACCTTAAGACCCGACGCCGGCTGGCCGCCAAGGCGTTCGCCCACACCGCCACCTATGACAACGCCGTGGCCACATGGACTGCCAGCCAGTTCCTGGATGAAGACGGCGACGGCGTCATCGACTGGCCGGCCTACGCCGGCCTGGCACTGGAACGCTCCGAGGTCCTCCGGTACGGCGAAAACCCGCACCAGCAGGCGGCCCTCTACGTGGACAAGGCCGCCCCCGCCGGCATCGCGCAGGCAGACCAGCTCCACGGCAAAGCCATGAGCTACAACAACTTTGTTGACGCAGACGCCGCCCTCCGCGCAGCCTACGACTTCGCCGAGCCGACCGTCGCCGTTATCAAGCATGCCAACCCCTGCGGTGTGGCAGTGGGCTCAACCGGTGCCGAAGACCCGATCGCCGACGCGCACGCCAAAGCCCACGCCTGCGATCCCGTTTCGGCTTTTGGCGGCGTCATCGCAGCCAACCGGACGGTCACCGCCGGCATGGCAAACACCGTCAAAGACATCTTCACCGAAGTTGTCATCGCCCCCGGCTTCGAGCCGGAGGCCGTGGAGATCCTGTCCAAGAAGAAGAACATCCGCCTGCTCGCCCTGCCCGAGGGCTACGGCCGCTACCCGGCCGAAATCCGCCAGGTCTCCGGCGGAGTCCTCGTCCAGGTCACTGACAAGGTTGACGCCGACGGCGACAACCCCGCCAACTGGACCCTTGCTGCCGGCGAACCCGCCGACGAGAAGACCCTCGCCGATCTGGCTTTCGCCTGGACCGCCTGCCGCGCCGCCAAGTCAAACGCGATCCTGCTGGCCTCCGAAGGCGCAGCCGTCGGCATCGGCATGGGCCAGGTTAACCGCCTGGATTCCTGCAGGCTGGCCGTGGAACGGGCGAACACCCTGGGCGTGAACGTGAGCTCGGACGTTGAGGGGGCAGGCGGGGCCTCCAACACCCCGGCGGACGGTGCCCCTGAGCGCGCCCGCGGCGCGGTTGCCGCCTCCGACGCATTCTTCCCGTTCGCTGACGGCCTCCAGATCCTGATCGACGCCGGCGTGCGCGCCGTGGTGCAGCCGGGCGGTTCGGTCCGGGACGAGGAAGTAATAGCTGCGGCGAACGCGGCGGGCGTCACCATGTACTTCACCGGTGCCCGCCACTTCTTCCACTAGCCCCCCGGGTTCTAAGCTCCAGCCAGTTAAACGTCGACGGCGTCTGTCCCCCTGAGGGGAGAGACGCCGTCGGGCTTTAAGGGCTGCCTAGGAACCAGGTGTTTGAACGTCCGCGCCCCGCTGCTTGAGGCGCGGACCCTTCTCCGGAAGCCGGAGCTCCCGGGGCCTGGCACCAGCCATCTTCTGGTGCGTCCAGTACTCGAGGATCTCCCCCTGCGTCCTGGCCGATTGGCTGTGACTGACTGATTCCCCGCCGGGCGAGGTATCCCTAGGCTGTTTCTGCACTTGCATACGTCTGCTGGATAACGGAGCCCCAGTAGGGGCCGTACATAACGGGGGAGCGGCTGTAGCCGTAGCTGTTGATCGAGTTCTGAAGGCCTGTGGCGTCTGATCCGATGAACCAGGGGCCGCCAGATGAGCCGCCGGTCATGTCGCAGGAAATTCCCTGGGTGTTGAACTGGTTTTCGGTGTCGTCGAAGGCCGCGCCCGTGCAGCTTTTGAGGCTCGCGCCATTGAAAGGCTTTGCGGCAGGGTAGCCGTAGGCCTTGTAGGTAAGACCCCGTGCGGCGTTGAACTCGACTCCGGATTCCTGGACAACGTCTGCCAGGTACTGCCCGTTGAGCTGGTTCATCACTGCAAAGCCGGTGTCGTACTGGATGTCGCCGTTCGAGCTCCACTGGGTTGGCGTGTAAAGGTGGCGCGCGGTCCACTTCCCGTACGGTGACACGCCGTTCTCGTATTTCGGTGCAAACATGAAATTGGTGGCAAAGGCGCCAGGGCCCTCGTTGAGGCAGTGGCCTGCAGTGGCTACGGTGCTCCTGTTCGCGGAAACCACGGCGTTGCCGGAGCAGACATAGTTGGCTCCGCCAAGGGTGAAGAACACCTTGCCGATGTGGTCAACCGGGGCCTCGCTGACGGCTATGGTGGCTTTGCCTTGGGCCGGTTTCACCTTGGTGTTGGTGCCCTTCTCCACGGATGCTGCACTTGACGAATTGCCGCGTTCGAGTGCTTTCCCGGCCAGGACGTCACCGGGGATTGCGTTTTGCATGCGGTCACTGGTCCAGTACTCAGCCACTCCCGTGCTGTCCACCGTTGCGCTTGTCACGGAAGGGGCCTGCTTGTCCTCTGCGGCGGCAGGCACAGCCGTGGCTCCACTGGCGGCACCAAGTGCCAGCAGGGCGGCTGCAGAGAGGCTCAAAAGGCTGGTAGCCAGAGACCTGGTGCGTGTCATTCGTGTCCTGTCCAAACGGTGGGGGAGGGCTCCGGTGACGCCCGCCACGTGCACCATGAATTTATCCGGATATGACACTTTTGTAAATGGATTTTCCTCCTTTGTTGCACTGGTGGCAGGTCTCTGTTAAGCGATGTTCCTGGCCAAGGTTCGTTGAATCCGTTGGTGCACTGACGGCAGCATCAGGAGACAGTTGCGGCGGCGGGGCGGTGTCCCTTCTTGGCAAGCTGGATCTGTTCGTAGACGTGATGGCGCAATTCCGTAAACCTTGGCAATGCCCGCGTGTTGAGCTGGTCCCGCTCCTGGGGCAGGTTGATGACGATGTCCTCCTGGATCACGGTGGGAGAGCTGGAGAGGATAATAACGCGTTCGCCGAGATAGACGGATTCGTCGATGTCGTGGGTGACGAACAGGATAGTGACGCCGAGTTTCTTCCAGACGCTGCGGATGAGATCTTCGAGGTCAGCGCGGGTCTGGGCGTCCACCGCCGCGAACGGTTCGTCCATGAGGAGTACTTCGGGCTGGTAGGCGACGGCGCGGGCGATCGCCACACGCTGCTGCATGCCGCCGGAGAGTTGCCAGGGATAGGACTGGGGGACGTGAGCCAGCCCCACTGCTTCCAGGGCCTCGTCAACAATGCGGTCGCGCTCGGCCTTGGGAACACGCTGGTTTTTTAGCGGCAACTCCACGTTCTGCCGGACCCGCATCCAGGGGAAGAGGGAGCGGCCGTATTCCTGGAAGACCACCGCCATCTTCTTCGGCGGGCCGCTGACCCGCGTGCCGTTCAGGAGGACTTCACCCTCGGTGGGGACCATCAGCCCTGAGATGCATTTGAGCAGCGTGGTCTTGCCGGAGCCGGAGGGGCCCACCAGGCAGGCCAGCTCGCCCGGACGCAGGTCGAAGGTGAGGTTCCGGACCGCCTCGACGTCGCCGCCGTCGGTCTTGTAGACCTTCTTCAGACCCCGGACCGACAGTATGGGCTTGCCGTCTTGGCGGGGTGTGCCGGGTGCTTTGTTATCCAGCATTTTCTACCTCTTTCTGACCGTGGTACCAGCGCAATACGCGGCGCTCGCTCCACTGGAAGATGAATGACAGTGCCACGCCGATCAGGCCCAGGACGATGATGCCGGACCACATCTCGGGGATGGCGAAGGAGCGCTGGAACTGCACAATGGTGAAGCCCAGTCCGGAAGACGAGGCGAACATCTCCGAGATGACCATCAGGATCAGGCCAATGGACAGGCACTGACGGACCCCGGCCATGATCTGGGGGCTGGCCGAGGGGAGAACCAGGTACTGCAGGCGGGCCCAGCCCGTAATGCCGTACGTGTGGCTGGAATCGGAAAGCACCGAATCAACGGCACGGACGCCTTCGATGGTGTTCAGCAGCACCGGCCAGATGCAGCCGGAGATGATGACCACCACTTTCATCGAATCCGTGATTCCCATCAGCAACATGAGTACCGGCACCAGAACGGGCGGCGGGACGGCCCGGAAGAATTCCAGTGTCGGCTCCAGCAAGGACCGGAGCCATTTGACGGATCCGATCACCAGCCCGGCGGCGACGCCGATCAGGATTGCCGCAGTTACCCCGGTGATCAACCTGCCGAGGCTGGGGAGGACATCAGACAGGATCCGTTCGCCGAACCAGACCTCCACGAACGTATCAGCCAGGATCCCGGGCCTGGGAAAGAAAAAGTTGGGCCTCCCCAGTGTCAACGCCCACCAGAGGAAGATCAGCAGGAGCGGCAGCCCCACCATGTAGCCAAATGCCTTCAACCAGCTCATACGATCACCTCCGAACGGATTGACGAGTGCCAGGAAAGGGTCTTCTTTTCAATGAACCGCATCATCAGATTTATCAATACTCCGATCAGGCCCGTTGCCAGTACCAACGCGTACATGCCGGAGATGGCACCGCCGGATTGAGCCAAGGCGATTTCGCGGCCAAGTCCAGGGGAGCCGATGATCAATTCCGCGGTGATCGCCAGAATAAGCGCGACGGCGGCGGCCAGCCTGACCCCTGTCATCAGGTACGGCAAAGCGGTGGGGAACACCACATACCGGATCCGCGCCAAACGTCCCAGCCCGTAAGATTTGGCCGTGTTGTTGGCAACCATGTCGATGTCAGCCACCCCGTACAGGACCTGGATAAAGACCTGCCAGAAAGCCGCGTAGACGATCAGCATGAGTGAAGATTCGATTTTCACGCCGAACATCAGCACTGCCAGCGGGATCAGCGCCACCGATGGGATGGGCCGCAGGAATTCCACCGTGGAGTTCGTGGCCTTCCTCAGGAAGGCGGAAGATCCGATGAGAAAACCAAGTACGACGGCGGCAATGACGGCCATCAGCAGGCCTAGGAACCAGGCAAGCATGGTTTCACCCACGCTCACCCAGAAGGCCGTCAGCCCGAGGGCCCGCAAGAGTGCTGCAATCACCTCGCTTGCGGGCGGGAGGAAGCGCGGTTCAACGATCCCCAACCGCGGTATCAGCTCCCAGGTCAGCAGGAATCCGAGGATTCCCGCCAGACCCAGGAATTGCTGGACTGGCCACTTGGGCCGGGAGATCAGCGATCCCCGGCCCGCAGCGGCCACGCCGCTCTTGCCGTTCATTTTGCCTGACTTCGCTTACTTGGCGATCATGGCGTCGACGTCGGGCTCTTTAGTCACGTAGTTGTACTTGACCATGAGGGATCCAAGCTTGGAGAGTACCTCGGTGGGAACTTCGCCGTCGTACGATTCCATCTTCAGATTCTTGGCGACGGCGGGATCCATGTTCATAAACTTCGGGAGCACGGCACGGACATCGTCCGGATTCTGTTCAGCCTTCTCCAAGGTCTCCTCGATGGCTTCCCTGAACGCCTTGACCGTGTCCGCGTTCTGCTGGGCGAAGTTTCCGCTGGTGAAGCTCACCATGGTGGGCAGTCCCGGGATTGCTTCCTGGTTGGGGCTTCCGACCAGCACATTCTTGCTATCTGTAAGGGCTCTGGTCAGGAAAGGCTCCGGCAGCCAGATGGCGTCCACTGACCCTCGGTCAAGCTGGGCCTGCATGTCCGGGAACGGCATCTCAACAAACTTGATTTTGGCCGGATCCGCACCTGCTTTTGCAGCGCTCTCCATGATGGTCAGGTCACCCTGGGTTTTAAGTGTGTTGACCGCGACGGTCTTATCTTCCAGATCGCCGAAGGAACTGATTCCGGACGCCTTAGCGGCAACGACCCCATTGATGTCCTCACCCTCCGCCTTGGAGTTACTGAAGCCGGTGACAATCTTCATGTCCAGCCCCTTGTCGACGGCGAGCATCACGGAGAGTGGATTGCCAACAGAAAAGTTCATTGTTCCGGTGGATACCGCTGGAAGCATGGCTGCTCCACCTTGGCCGGTCTGGAGCTCAACTTTGAGACCGTGCTTTTCAAAGATCCCTTCATCAATGCCGTACTGAACAGCAACCGAGGGTGCGATCGAGAGCACGCCGACGGTGATGTTCTTGAGGTCGCCGCCCGCCGTTGCTCCGGGAGACGTGCCCTCCTGGCCGGTGACCGAACCGGAGCCACAGCCGGTGAGGGCAACGGCCATGAGGGCGCCGGCGGCGAGGATTTTAGCGAGGTGCCTTTTCATCATTTCAACTCTTCCTTGAGTTCCATCACTGGCGCGGCGGCGCTCTTGCGCCTGACGCTGGACATGTGACTCAGCACACGCCCGGATGTATCTATGTCAACTCTTATAATTGAGAAAGTCAATAGTTTTTTTTCTTCTTTATGTGCGGCATGATTGAGGGACGTCAACTTTAGGATTGATAAATGACCCAGCCTCGAATCATGGATCTTCTGCCGGCCGACGGCGTCGAACGGCTGTTGAATAGCCCGCTCGTCAGCGAGATTGAATTCCTGACTGCGCGGGCACGGGCGCGCGGAAGCGCGAAAGCGAATGCCCTCCTCGCACCGCTGGAGCTGAAGATCCGCTCGTACGCCGTGTTGTCGCTGGCGTGCAGTGGAGCAGCACCGTCACAGCGGGAACTCGCCGAATTCCTGCTGCTGGATCCGAGCCAAATTGTGGCGCTGGTGGACGGGCTGGAACAGCGGGGGCTGGTCAAGCGCGAAACGGATCCCCGGGACCGGCGCTCGAAAGTCATCAAGGGCACCGCGAAGGGGCAGCGTGTGCTGGACCAGGCGGCCGCGGCCACCCAGCAGGCAGAAGACCAGGCCATGGGGGACCTGACCACCGCTGAACGCGACCAACTGCGGGACCTGTTGCGCCGCATCGCCTTTTAGGCACAAAAATGATGCCGCCGGGCCGCGCCTGCCCGGGTATCGCATGGTAACGCAAGTGCTTTTGGCCACAGTGGTGGGCGCCATCCGCGCGTCCTCGGGTAAGTTTGGACGTGGTGAAATAAGACCGGATTCCTATCTAAGCCGACCTCCAGGGAGACGCCCGCGCATGTCCAAGATTATCTATACCCACACCGACGAAGCGCCGATGCTGGCTACCTACTCGTTCCTGCCCATCATCGAGGCGTTTGCTTCGACAGCAGGTGTGGAGGTGGAGACCCGCGACATCTCGCTCGCCGGCCGCATCATCGCCGTGTTCGGAGACTACCTCACCCCGGAGCAGCAGATCAGTGACGCCCTTGCTGAACTGGGCGAGCTGGCAAAGACGCCTGAAGCCAACATCATCAAGCTGCCCAACATCAGTGCTTCCATTCCCCAACTGAAGGCCGCCATTGCAGAGCTGCAGGGCCAGGGCTACGCGCTGCCGGACTACCCGGACAACCCCTCCTCGGACGAGGAAACCGCCGTCCGCTCGCGCTATGACAAGATCAAGGGTTCCGCTGTGAACCCCGTGCTGCGTGAAGGAAACTCGGACCGCCGCGCGCCCCTGTCCGTCAAGAACTATGCCCGCCAGAACCCGCACTCCATGGGCGCCTGGTCCCCGGATTCCAAGACCAACGTGGCCACCATGGGCAAAGACGACTTCCGCTCGAACGAGAAGTCCGTGGTCGTTGGCTCTGAAGACACCATCGCCATCCAGCTGGTCCGCGAAGACGGCTCGGTCAAGGTCCTGAAGAAGGCCTTCCCTGTGCTGGCCGGCGAAGTCATCGACGGCACCGTCATGCGCGCCGCCGCCCTGGACGAGTTCCTGGCCGCCCAGGTTGCCCGGGCCAAGGAGGAAGGCGTGCTGTTCTCGGCCCACCTCAAGGCGACCATGATGAAGGTTTCGGACCCCATCATCTTCGGCCATGTGGTGAAGGCGTACTTCTCCGAGCTGTTCGACACCTACGGCAAGCAGCTCGCAGCCGCCGGCGTTAGCCCGAACAACGGACTCGCTGCCATTCTCAGCGGCCTTGAGGACCTGCCCGAAGATGTCCGCGAAGGCGTTCAGGCCCTGATCAAGAAGGGCCTTGAAGATGGCCCGGCGCTGGCGATGGTGGATTCGGACAAGGGAATCACCAGCCTCAACGTCCCCAGCGACATCATCGTGGATGCCTCCATGCCCGCCATGATCCGCAGCTCCGGACACATGTGGGGACCTGACGGGAAGGAAGCCGATACCCTGGCCGTACTGCCGGACAGCTCCTACGCCGGCATCTACCAGGTGGTCATCGATGACTGCCGCGCCAACGGTGCTTATGACCCCACCACCATGGGCACGGTGCCGAACGTCGGCCTCATGGCACAGGCAGCAGAAGAATACGGCAGCCACGACAAGACCTTCGAGATCCAGGAAGCAGGGACCGTCCAGATCATTGACGGCTCCGGCAACGTCCTGATCGAACACCAGGTCACCGAAGGCGACATCTGGCGCGCCTGCCAGACCAAGGACCTTCCCATCCGTGACTGGGTCAAGCTGGCTGTCACCCGCGCCCGTGCCTCCCAGACGCCTGCCGTGTTCTGGCTGGACGAGGACCGCGCACACGATGCCAACCTCATCGCCAAGGTCAAGGAATACCTCAAGGATCACGACACCGAGGGCCTGCAGCTGGAGATCATGTCTCCGGAGAAGGCAATCGCCTTCACCCTGGACCGGCTCCGCAAGGGCGAGGACACCATCTCAGTCTCCGGCAACGTGCTGCGTGACTACCTCACGGACCTGTTCCCCATCCTGGAGCTGGGCACCAGCGCCAAGATGCTCTCAGTGGTTCCGCTGATGAACGGCGGCGGACTTTTCGAGACCGGTGCCGGCGGATCCGCGCCCAAGCACGTCCAGCAGCTGCTCAAGGAAAACCACTTGCGCTGGGACAGCCTGGGCGAATTCCTCGCCCTCGCAGTGAGCTTCGAGCACCTGGCTACCACCACCGGCAACGCCCGGGCACAGGTTCTTGCGGACACCCTGGACCGGGCCACCGGCACCTTCCTGCTGGAAAACAAGTCCCCGAGCCGCCGCGCCGGCGAGCTCGACAACCGGGGAAGTCACTACTACCTGGCCCGCTACTGGGCCGAGGAACTGGCCAAGCAGACCGAGGATGCCGAACTGGCAGCATCGTTCTCCGCAGTTGCAGAGGCGCTGACGTCCAACGAAGAGACCATCGTTGGTGAACTCGCGGCTGTCCAGGGTTCCCCGGTGGACATCGGAGGCTACTACCACCCGGACGACGCCAAGGCTTCGTCCGTCATGCGCCCCTCCGCCACGCTGAACAAGGTCATTGAAACCCTGAGCTAAGGCATCCCGGCCAGCCAAACAGCTGAGCCGGCATTGCGAGGCGGTGCCCATTCAGAATGAACGGGCGCCGCCTCTTGCATACGCTGGGAAGCTTTTACGGTACTGGCGAGGTTACGGCTTGAGGCACGGTGGGTTAAATCAGCGGCCGCAGGGCGCAACTGCGTCCGCAGGCGGAAGCGCCGCCGTCGTAGACCACAGCAGCTCCCATCTTCGCGTCAGTCGTCTTTGCCCTTGCCTTTTTCTTCGCCTTTGTCCTCGTTGCCCTTGCCGTTGTCCGCCGGGGCTGGTGCCGGGGACGCAGCTTCCTGGGCAGCTTTGGCAGCGGCTTCTGCTTCAGCCTTAGCCCGTTCTGCGGCTGCCGCCTCCTCAGCCGCTTTGGCTGCGGCCTCCTGGGCAGCGGCTTCAGCCGCAGCTGCCGCGGAAGCCAAATCGGCGCGGACTGCGGTAATGGCAGTCATAATGGTCCGTCTGCGGTCTTCTGAGACCTGCCCGCTTGTCACGGCGGCGGCTAGATCAGACTCCAACGTATCCAGCGTCTTCAGGGCAGTGGTATGGTCACTGGCTGCGGCAGCCTGCGTCAGACTCAGCACTCTCTCCTGGAGCGTCCGGGCTGCCTCGCGCTCGAGATCTGGATCCGCCGGACCACATCCGGCCAGGGCAGCGGTGAGCAGGAGGGCGGCGGCAATCGGAGCCGCGAGCCGGTGCCCCTGGCGCCACCGGCTCTTTTCAGAAAAGATCACGGTTCCACACTCTTCTGCAGTTCCTTGAGATGGTCACCCAAGGTGCCGCTGACTGTGGGGTAGGGGACGACGTCGGGCGTTGACTGCGTGGGCAGCAGGCTGGCGGTCACCGCGGCAACCGCTGCCACGGCAGCCAATACGAGCAGGACGGCCGCAATCCACAGACGTTTACCGCTGAGCCGCATCCCCGACCACAGCGGGTCCTTGCCTGCTGACCGGCGGCCCGAGGCTTGCTCGGCCGGTGCTGCGGACCTGGGCTGGCCGGCTGCTTCCGCCTCAGCGAAAGGTTCACCCGTGGATTCCGGGGAGATGGTGGGGTAACTGTGAGTTGGCGTGATGGATGGCGGCCTGAACGGCATGGCCGGCAGTACCAGGGTGGCTTCCGGCTCAAGTTCTCCGGGTGTGGACGCGGGCGACACGAGCGCCTGCCTGAGGACCCTCTCAATATCGGCGGCCGCGGGGCGTTCCATCGGTTCAATGGCCGTCATGGACCGCAGCAGGTCAGCCCATTCGCGTGGGAGGTCCTCCGGAATCTCCGGCGCGCGGTGCAGCCGGGCCACAGCCGATTCCACCGCATTGCCGGGAAACTCCACTGTGCCTTTGATGCATTCGAGGAGCACAAGGCCAAATGAGTAGATGTCGCTGGCAGGTGACAGCGGGGCGCCCATAGCCTGCTCGGGGCTGAGGTAGGCCGCCGTTCCCACCATGGTGCCGGTAGCCGTGAGGCGGGTCCCGTCCTCTATCCTGGCGATGCCGAAGTCCGTCAGTTTCGGACGCAGGGGTTCCCCGGGCCGGATCTGCACCAGCAGGATGTTGGCCGGTTTGATGTCGCGGTGGATGATGCCAAGGCCGTGAACGTAGGCCAGGGCGTCAGCAATCCCGGCACCAATGACGGCCAGTTCGTCCAGGGGGACCGTGCTGTGTCTGATGCGGCTTCTGAGGTCCTGGCCCTCAACCAGCTCCATGGTCAGGAACGGTCGGGGTTCATCTGGGATGCGGGTGTCGATTCCAGCGTCGAAAAGTGTCACCAGGCTGGGATGGTTGAGCGTTGCCAGCAGCTGGATTTCCGCTTCCTGGCGCTTGAGTTCTTCGGTGTCCGGAGCCTGCGGTGCAAAGAGCTTCAGGGCCACGTCACGGCCAAGGTTCTCATCCCGCGCACAGTACACGGAAGACATGCCGCCGCGGCCGATTACTTCGCCCAGTCGATAACGTCCGCCGACCACTTCATTCCTGATGGAGCTAGGCGAATCCGCCACCATGATCCGTCCCCCTCCTGGGTGCGCTGCGGCACTATCTTGCACTAAATTATACGGTCCGGCAGGCGCACTTGAGCCGGCGCTCCGAGGGTCTGAAACGCCGTGCTGATCATATGACTGAACAGCGCATTCCCGGCACACCGGCGGTCCGTCTGCAAGGCCAGGATAAAGCCTGGCAGACGGACCACCGGTCACAAGGACCTGTGCTGAATTATCGGCCTACGCGGGAGCCTCACCTCCTTTCCAAAATTCCGGTGCCGCTAAGGGCAGCGACGTTGAGAGCTCATTGCTGCCCATTCGGGCTCAGATGGAGCGCCTTGTTCAGGAGGTCTTGCGCCGCCAGAACATCAGCAGTCCTGCCACGAGGAGCAGCAGGGCCAAGGGGACCAGCGATGCATTAATACCCGTCTTGGCCAGTGTGTTGGAACCCTGAGCAGAAGTGGCTGTGGTTGCTCCTGCAGCTGCAACGGTTCCGGCCGAAACCGAACCTGCCGGGACAACCGTGATGCTGCCGGTACCGTTGCCGGTGCCCGTTCCGGTTGTGACGGTTCCGCCCGTTCCGGTTCCACTACCTGGTCCGTTTCCGCTACCAGGTCCGTTTCCGCTACCAGGTACGGTGGGATCGGTTCCGCCGGTGGATCCGGTCCCGGTGCCGGGAGTTCCGGTCCCCGGGGTACCCGTTCCCGGTGTGCCTGTACCCGGCGTACCCGTACCCGGTGTGCCTGTACCGTCGGTACCGCCGCCGATGATCACTGATCCACCAATACCGGTGGTGACATCATCCAACAGACCCACGGTGTCCAGTCCGAGGCCCAGGTCGATGGCTGCGCCCACGTCGGCGGTGGTGCCTGTGCCGTCTGTGACGTTTCCGAGGCCGATGGCGACGTCGGCGGCTGCTGCCACGTCGGCGGTGGCGTCGGTGACGTTCCCGAGGCCGAGGCCGAGGTCAACGGCTGCTGCCACGTCGGCGGTGGCGTCGGTGACGGTTCCGGTGGTGGTGTTTCCGAGGCCGAGGCCGAGGTCAACGGCTGCTGCCACGTCGGCGGTGGTGTCGGTGACGGTTCCGGTGGTGGCGTTTCCGAGGCCGATGGCGACGTCGGCGGCTGCTGCCACGTCGGCGGTGGCGTCGGTGACGGTTCCGGTGGTGGCGTTTCCGAGGCCGAGGCCGAGGTCAACGGCTGCTGCCACGTCGGCGGTGGTGTCGGTGACGGTTCCGGTGGTGGCGTTTCCGAGGCCGATGGCGACGTCGGCGGCTGCTGCCACGTCGGCGGTGGCGTCGGTGACGGTTCCGGTGGTGGCGTTTCCGAGGCCGAGGCCGAGGTCAACGGCTGCTGCCACGTCGGCGGTGGTGTCGGTGACGGTTCCGGTGGTGGCGTTTCCGAGGCCGAGGCCGAGGTCAACGGCTGCTGCCACGTCGGCGGTGGTGTCGGTGACGGTTCCGGTGGTGGCGTTTCCGAGGCCGATGGCGACGTCGGCGGCTGCTGCCACGTCGGCGGTGGTGTCGGTGACGGTTCCGGTGGTGGCGTTTCCGAGTCCGATGGCGACGTCGGCGGCTGCTGCCACGTCCGCTGTGGTGTCGGTGACGGTTCCGGTGGTGGCGTTTCCGAGGCCGATGGCGACGTCGGCGGCTGCTGCCACGTCCGCTGTGGTGTCGGTGACGGTTCCGGTGGTGGCGTTTCCGAGGCCGATGGCGACGTCGGCGGCCGCAGCGAGGGCGGTGTTGCCCTCGGTTCCGACGGCACCGCTGTTCACGGTCACGTCTACTGCAGCGGCGACATTCGCGCTTTCTGACGGCGTTGGACCACCCAGCAGGCCCAACGACGTCGGAGCAGCGGATGTCGCCGCTGAGACCTGGGCGGATGCGGTGAGGTCCGCTCCGCTTGTTGTGTCCGCAGCGCTGGCTGCGGTGGCGCCGAGGGCTAACAGCCCGCCGGCGAAGAGGGTGCTAAGCAGCCCTCTGCGAAGAATGCAATGCATGATGTTGTCTCCTGAGAAGTTGTTGTTGGGCGCTCGTGAGCCACCCAGATGGCCGTGTTCTGCTCGCGAAGGGGCAGAAAGGGCCGCAACTAGTCAGGAGAAGAGCCGGGGTCGAATGACACCGGCGAAGGGGCATGCTCAGAGAATCCGCTGATGGGGTACGCGCCACCGAGCGGAAGGTAAAGACCAAAGGCATCCACCCAGGCCGCCGAACCTGAGGCACCGGAGGCCGAGGAGCCACTCCCGACTCCCGACGACGGTCCTGCAGGCGCGAGGGCAGAGAGGGGCGATGGATCGCCGCTGCCTGGGACATCCGCCTGACTTGACTGGACGCCAGCGAGGGACGCCGATACGGCAGACATGCCAGCTAAGGGCTGTGACGATACTGGCCAGGCCAGAGCAGCGCCTCCGGCGTTGACGTCATCGGTACCCTCGACGGCGATAGATGCCGGGTTGGCCGCTGACGCGTCGCCAACTACGAGCTCGCCAGCGGGTACTTCCGCCCCAGCCAAGGAACCGATGGCTGGTACCTCCAGGGCGGGCAGCGAGACCGGCAGGGGATTCACGCCGCTCACAACATCCGCAACAGGCTGCAGCACCGGTTCAAGCACAGGCACTGCTTCACTGAGCGGCGGGGCGACAGCGTTCACCAGCCCGGCCGCGGCTTCATCCGCGACAGCGGCGACGGGAGCCGAGACTGTCGAAACAGTGCCTGTCGGCGCCAAACTGTTGACGACAGGCGCTGCCGCGACCAACTGATCGGCTGCACCCGCAACGCTTCCTAGCCCAGACTTCACAAGACCCGGGGAGACGGAAGCAGGAGCCGCGGCGTGCGCAGGCGCCGGCACTGCTGCCGCGGGTGCCGGGCTAACGGTTCCAGTGAGGGGTGCCGAAAGGGACGAAACAGAAGACGTCAGGCCGCCCAGCAAGGAACCTGGATCTGTTGCGGTGTCAGCCGTAGCGGCGGAAGTCGAAAAGGTCAGCCACGTGAGGGTAGCGGCGCCGGCCAGCAAAACCGGCCGGAGAACGCGCCATGGCGATAGAGCTTTAGCCATGCGTGACACCCCCCGTATCGTGGAAACCGACGATTTCTACAGCGTAAGACCGGGTTGTTGCGCAAGTCTAGAGAAAATGAAGTTAATCCCACCGAATTGACTAACATTGTCACGAGTTCATGGAGAACTTGAAGATCCTGTTATTTGCCTTGACAGCTTCTGCTCGGCATATTCACAGGGCTATTGGCGGGGTTCAAATGCATCATTGGGGTAACTGACGCCGAGTTGGGCACGTACTCCATCGAACAGGCGCATCGTATTCAGGGAGTCATCAAGGGGCATCACCGGACTTTCGGTCAGGCCCTGCTGGATACAGCGGGTCACCTCGCGGAGCTCGTAGGCATAGCCCAGCCCGACGACGTCGAACGCCTCGCTCCTGGGCGCTCCGCGTCCGATGCCGATCCGCAGTTCACGCGGATTGTTGATGGAACCAACGCTCTGAAGGTAGCCGAGGCTTCCGGCGACGGTGGCCGTGCGGGGGCCGTGAGCCAAAAGTGAGGACGTGAGCTGCACCTGGGCGCCGTGGTGGTACCCAAGGGTCAGCGCATTCTGTGCGTCCACGCCGTCGTCGTTGATAAAGCCCGTGGCACTGACCGTCTGCGGAAATCCCAAGGTTCCCAGGGCCCAGAGCAACGGGTACACCGAGATGTCCAGCAACGCGCCGCCACCGTCATGCCGGGACCAGAGCCTGGCGGTGGGCGAGTAGGGAGCGGGGAAGCCGAGATCGGCAGTGACCCAGTGGACGTCCCCCAGCTCGCCTGAAGCGGCTATCTCGAAGGCGCGCTGCATGCTCGGAAGGAAACGGCTCCAGACGGCCTCCATGAGGAAGAGTTTCTGCCTCCTGGCGACCTCGATCAGTTCGCTGGCCTCCCGGGCGTTGATGGTGAAGGCCTTTTCGCAGAGCACGTGTTTGCCGGCATGGAGCGCGGCCAGCACAATCCGGTGATGCTGGGCGTGCGGCGTGGCGACGTAGACCACGTCCACAGCGTCGTCGGCGAGGAGACGCTGGTAGCCGGGCACGCCGTCGTCGTCACCGTAAGCCCTGGCGAAACCGTAGGTTCCCGCAAAACCGTCCGCGGTGGCCTGGTCCCGGGAGCTCACGGCGTGCAGCTCAGCATCAGCCAGGAGCGAAAGATCCTGGGCAACGGCCCGGGCGATGGCCCCGGTGGCGATGACTCCCCACCGCAAAGGGGCTCCGGTGGCGGAACGCGGGTCCTGCTCGGGCTGGCTGGACAGCCACGGTGTGGCAATGGGCGCATTCATGACAGCCATCCTCTCATTCAGGTGAGTGAGGCTTTGGGAATTGCCTGCGAAAGCTGAGGGAGGGTTGGGAAAAGTATGCGAAAGCTGAGGGAGGGTTGGGGGTGACCTTCCAACCACCTGCCGCGGGCAAAACGCCCGCCTACGGGCTGTTTCGGGTCCATCTGCACCGGATCGCCGGAGCACGGCCGTGGCTAGGCTGGGACAAGCGGACGCTTTCCTGCGTCCGCCCCGAGGTCGTGAGGTGGTAAAGGTGCTGCTGGCGCTGATGCAGGCAAACTCTGCCGTACTGGACGTGGAGGCAAACTGTGCCGCCGTGGAAGCAGCGGCGCGGTCAGCGGCCGCGGCGGGGGCAGTGGTCCTGGTGACGCCTGAGCTGTTCCCTGTGGGCTACGCGCCGCGCAAACTCCGGGCCGGGCTGGACCCCGCCCGGCTGCCGGGTATCCGGGCCGGCCTTGCCGGCATTGCACGCCGGTGGGGGATCGGACTGGTCTACAGCCTCCCGGAAGTCACTGCCGGCGGTGCCTGGCACATCACATCCACGCTGCTGGATGCCGCGGGCAATGAGCTAATTCACTACGCCAAGGTGCATCTGTTTGGCGATGAGGAGCGCGCTGCGTTCAGTCCCGCAGGGGAGCGTCCCGCCGTCGTCGACTTCAACGGAATTCCGACCTCCATGGTGATTTGCTATGACGTGGAGTTCCCCGAAATCGTGCGGGCTGCAGCTGTCAGCGGCGCCGAGCTCCTCCTGGTTCCCACGGCCCTGGCCCACGGGTTTGAGGCGGTGCCCCAGGTGCTGCTGCGGGCCCGCGCGCTGGAAAGCCAGCTGACCATCGCCTACGCAAACCACTCCGGCATGGAGGACGGCTGCCTTTTCCTGGGCGGCAGCGTCATTGCCGGTCCGGACGGCGCGTTGCTGGCAGCTGCGGGCGAAGGAAGCCAGCTGCTCTTTGCGGAGGTTGGCCCGGACGCGGCCAGGCAGGCCCGGGCAGTGGTGCCCTACCTCGAGGAACGTCGGCCGGACCTCTACCGGTCCTGGGGGCTCTGAAGCCCTGCCTCCGGAGACCGGTCCGTTTCAGCGCCGTCGACGTATTGCAGGGCGATCCAGAGTTCGGCCCGTACCTGGGCCCGGCCCAGATCCATGTCCAGCACTTCGGCCAGGGCTGTGATCTGGCGGCGCACACTGTTCCGGTGCAGCCCCAGGACCTTAGCGGTGGCATCCCAGTTTCCGTTTTCACTCAGCCATGACTTCAGGAGCGCCAGCTGTGAACGCCGGCGCTCGGGCTCCTGATTGAGGACCGGTTCCAGGAGCCTGGCGGCAAGCATGCTGCCGGCCTCCCGGCCCAGGAGCCCGGTGACAGACCAGGTGACCTCGTCAACCCGGACGCTCTTGCCCGTGGACTGGACCCTGGAACGCAGTGCTGCCGCACGCTGGTAGGCCTCAGGGAGTCCGCTCAGCTCCGTCGGATCACCCACGACGAGCCGCCACCCCAGCCGCTCCACTTCCTGCAGCAGCGGTTCGTCCACCCTGAGCCTGGTGACTGCGGCAAACCCGTAATCGGTCAGCTCCACCATCTTGGTGTCGAACAGCCGGCGCCATTGAAGCAGCTCCCTGACGGGGCCGTCGGCGGGCGACTCCAGCTGCGCATCCGCCCGCACCCCTTGGACCACCCGGAGCTGGCCGGACCTGGTTCCGGATACGCTCTGTGCCAGCAGGTCCTTCAGCACGTTCAGCTGCCTGGTGCTGCCAGAGACCAGGCTTTCCGGATGAAGCAGCAGGGCCGTGGCCAGCTGGCTGGGAGCCAGCGACCCGCTGGTTCGCTGCCGGACCAGCAGTTCCAAGAGCCCCACCACGGACGACACAACACTGTGTTGCGCGGCGGTCAGCGGCTTGTCTGTGCCCAGGACAAGGCCACCCAGGGTGGCGTCCCTGGTGCTCCGCAGCGGGTGGCCGAAGACCTGTGCGGCGCCGGGGATGTCGAAGGATTCGGTTTCCACCCGCGGGCCCTTGCCTGCCAGCAATCGCTTGAGCATCGGCTGCAGGAGGGAGAGTTCGACGCCGGCACCCCCGGCTGTGCCGGTCGGAGTAGCGGGGGCCGTTTCCTTTGAGCCTGACGCTTCTTTGCCGCCGCCAGATTCCTTGCTTGCGGCATATTCCTTGCCTGCGGCCGTTCCGGCCGCCGCCGCCCTGGCTCGGACTCGCCCGTCGGCGCCGATCAGGAGCGCCCAGACCGGAACGCGCTGGGCCAGCGCGGACAGGAGTTCATGTTCGGGCCGAGCCGAAAGCACCGCCCGCATCAGCTGCCGGTTGGTGTCAGCGAGTTGCCGGAAGACCCTGGCGTTTCCGGACTCAAGCAGCTGGGAGAACTCCAGGCCAAGGGCAGCGAAAGGCAGGGAGCCGGGGATTTGAACAAGGGTGAGGCCATACTTCCGGCACGCTGCGGCGAGCGGCTCCGGAACGGCGTCGAAATACGGCTCAAGGCCAAATCCAAGGGCGGCAACACCGGCATCCACCAGCCGCCGGACATAGGCGTCTGCCAGCTCTTCCTTGGTTTCCCGGCTGTGCCCGTCGCCGCCGCTTTCGAGAAAGGGGAGTCCGGCTGTGAGGACGAACTCGCCGTCCAGCAGGTACGGCGTGGGGTCTTCCAGTTCACTCGGCTCCACCCACCGCAGCGGTGCCGAACTGTTTCCGGCGTCAACAATGACGGTGAGGTCCGCGGGAAGGGCGGCCAGGAACTGGCCCAGGGTGACGGCATCCAACCGTTCAGTGGGGGTGGACGGCAAAGGATCGGCACGGCCAGCGGAGCCCGGTCGAATCGGTTCAGAGGCCTTCGCCTGTGGTGCATTACGTCTCATGCCTGCCAACTATAGGTCACTTTGCACATCCCTGAGATACGGCTCACACCCCTACGCTGGACGAGGGAAACCGACAACTACTTCTGAATGGACGTCAACGATGACTGTGCCCACACTCTCCCGGCCGACGCCGGAACGTACAGCCGGCCGTCCCGGCCTGGGTGCGCAACTGCTGCGCCGCAAGCCGATCGGCCAGATGGTCACCGAAGCCGACGAAGGCCACAACGGCACCAAACTGGTGCGCAGCTTCGGTGTCTTCCAGCTGACCATGATCAGTGTCGGTGCCACGCTCGGGACCGGCATCCTGGTCATCCTGGGCGAATCGGTCCCGCTGGCCGGGCCGGCCATCTGGATTTCCTTTGCCATCGCCGGACTGGCCGCGCTGCTTTCCGCCGTGTCCTACGCCGAGATGGCCGGCCTGGTCCCGGTTGCCGGCTCCAGCTACTCCTACAGCTACGCCACCATGGGCGAGGGGATGGCCTGGATCTGTGGCTGGTGCCTGGTGCTGGAGTACGCGGTCTCGGTGGCAGCTGTTGCCGTTGGCGCCGGCCAGTACGTCAACGAGACGCTCGCGGTGTTTGGGCAGATACTTCCCGATGCCATTTCCCAGCCGCCCGGCGACGGCGGTGTGGTCAACATCCCGGCCATGGTCATTGTGGTGCTGGCCATGCTCCTGCTCGTGAAGGGCGCCAAGGAAAGCGCCTGGATCAACACCGCGATCGTGGTCATCAAGGTTGGCATCCTGGTCTTCTTCTGTGCCGTGGCGTTCACCGCCTTCAACGCCGGAAACTTCGAACCGCTCCTGCCCATGGGCGCTGCCGGCGTTTCCGCCGCGGCTTCCAGTGTCTTCTTCTCCTATATCGGCTTTGATGCCGCCTCCACCGCAGGCGAAGAAGCCCGCAACCCGAAAAGGGACCTGCCCCGCGCCATCATGCTCTCCATGGTGATCGTCACCACCATCTACGTCCTGGTGGCGGTAGCTGCCATCGGCGCGCGGCCCTGGGGCTGGTTCGACGGCACCGAAGCCGCGCTGGTTAAGATCCTCGAGGAAACCACGGGGCAGCCCTGGATCGCGCTGGTCTTTGCCGTGGGCGCCGTCCTGGCCATCGCCAGCATTGTGCTGACCGTTCTCTACGGCCAGACCCGCATCCTGCTCTCCATGTCCCGTGACGGCCTGATTCCTAAGATCTTCGGCCGCGTCTCCCGCCGCACCGGCACCCCCGTGGCCGGTACGCTGCTGGTGGGCATCGCCGTCGCGCTCACTGCCGGGCTTGTCCCGTTGGGTGCCCTGGCTGATGCCACCAGCATCGGCACGCTGTTCGCCTTCGCCCTGGTCAACGTGGCCGTGATCTACCTGCGCCGCACCCGCCCCGAACTTGAGCGCACGTTCCGCGTTCCGCTTTTCCCGCTGACCCCCATCCTGGGCGCCGCGATGTGCGGCTACCTCATGCTCAACCTTGGCGCGGACACCTGGCTGGTCTTCGGAGTCTGGATGCTGGTGGGCGTAGCCGCCTACTTCGGCTACGGACGCCGGAACTCCAGGGTGGCGGCAATGAGCCACGAGGAATACCGTGAGCTGAGCGCGCGGGAATCTTCACCACTGTCCACCACCGAACCGACGAAGGCAGAGATTTCATGACCATCGCCACCGAACTGCCGGCCTCCGACCCGTCAAGTACTTCTTCAGGACTGGCCACAGCCCCGGCGCCCGGCCCGGGCGAATATGGTGTCCCGGCAGCGCCCATCACCATGCTGAACCCGGACTTCCCTTTCAGCTACGACCACTACCTGGCGCATCCGGCCGGCCTCGGCACTGTTCCGCCCGGGCTCTACGGCACTGAGGTGGCAGTTGTCGGCGCCGGCCTGTCCGGCCTGGTGACCGCCTATGAGCTGATGAAACTGGGCCTGCGTCCCGTTGTGTATGAGGCAGACCAGATCGGCGGCCGGCTGCGTACCGCCAACTTCCCATCCGCCCCCGGGGTAGTGGCAGACCTCGGCGGGATGAGGTTTCCCGTGTCCGGAAAGGCCTTCTACCACTACGTGGACCTGCTGGGCCTGGACACCCAGGACTTCCCCAACCCGCTGGCGCCGGCAACATCCAGCACGGTGATTGAGCTGGCCGGCCGGAAACACTACGCCGAGACTGCCCGGGACCTGCCACCGTTTTTCCGCGAAGTGGCCGACGCGTGGAAGGCTGCCGTGAACGACGGCGCGAAGTTCAGCGAGATGCAGGAAGCCATCCGCGCACGCGACACTGCCCGGATCAAGGAGATCTGGAACGAACTCCTGCCCCTCATGGATGAACAGACCTTCTATGGATTCATCGCCGGCAGCGAGTCCTTCAAGGAAGCCGGCTTCGCGCACCGCGAGGCCTTTGGCCAGGTGGGCTTCGGTACCGGCGGCTGGGACACCGACTTCCCCAACTCCATCCTCGAAATCCTCCGGGTTGTCTATACCGACGCGGACGACCAGCACCGGCTCATCACCGGGGGAGCGCAAAGGCTTCCCGAGGCACTGTGGCACCACACGCCGTCGGGCATGGCGCACTGGCCGGACGGAACGTCCCTGGCGTCCCTCCATTCAGGCTCGCCCCGCGGCGCCGTCGGAAAAATCAGCCGCGACGCCGGCGGCGACCTTCGGATCCGTGAGCGCTGGGGCCGGGAAGCCACGTACCCGGCCGTGGTGACCACCTGCCAGTCCTGGCTGCTGTCCACGCGCATCCATACCGAGGAGGCGCTGTTCCCGGCGGAGCTCTGGACCGCCATGGAGCGCTCGCACTACATGCAGTCCTCCAAGACCTTTGTGATGGTGGACCGGCCCTTCTGGAAGGACATCGACCCGGAAACCGGGCGCGAGGTCCTGTCCATGACCCTCACCGACCGGCTCAACCGGGCCACGTACCTCCTGGACGACGGCCCTGACAAGCCTGCCGTGATCCTGCTCTCCTACACCTGGAACGATGACGCCCTCAAGTGGCTGGCGCTGGACGCCGACGAACGCGTGGAGCTGATGCTGCACTCGCTGGAGCAGATCTACCCGCGCGTGGACATTGCGAGCCATATCGTGGGCCAGCCCATTACCGTCTCGTGGGAGGCGGACCCCAACTTCATGGGCGCGTTCAAGGCAAACCTGCCCGGGCACTACCGCTACCAGCAGAGGCTGTTCAGCCACTTCAAGCAGGACAGGCTGCCGGAGAGCCAGCGCGGCATCTTCCTCGCCGGCGACGACGTGTCCTTCACGGCAGGCTGGGCGGAAGGCGCTGTCACCACCGGCCTGAATGCCGTGTGGGGAGTGGTGAACCACCTTGGCGGCTCATCCGCGCTGGGCAACCCCGGACCCGGCGAGCTCCTGGAAGCGATCGGCCCGATCAGCCTGGACTGACCTGTTTTACGGGGCGTGAAGCTCCCGGTGGGCGCGGGCCAGCTCCACGTAGCGGTCCGCGTTGGCCTTAACGCCCTCGAACTCCTCGTCGCTGAGTTCCCGCCGCACCTTGGCGGGGACTCCGGCCACGAGTGAGCGGGGCGGAACCACTGTCCCTTCCAGGACAACGGCGCCGGCCGCCACAAGCGAGCCGGCGCCAATGACGGCACCGTTCAGGACGGTGGCGCCCATGCCGATCAGGCAGTCGTCCTCCACGGTGCAGCCATGGACGACGGCGGCGTGGCCCACGCTGACCCGGGCGCCGACGCTGCAGGGGAAACCGGGGTCCGCATGGAGGACCACGTTGTCCTGCAGGTTGCTGCCCGCACCCACGCTGATTGCCGCGGTGTCAGCCCGGACCGACACGCCATAAAAGGCGCTGGAGTCCTGTGCGAGGCTGGCGTTGCCGATGATCGACGCCGTGGGGGCAACAAAGGCGGAGTCGTGGACGGCCGGAGTGTTCCCGGCAAAATCGTAAAGAGGAGCCATGCCCCCACCTTAGGACACCCCCTGGCCCAACTAAGTAGCGCTAACTGCCGTTTTGAGGGTCCATAAAGGCAGTTAGCGCTACTTAGTTGGGGAGGGAGGGGTGCGGAGGATGAGGAACTGGTAGTGCTGCGTCCACGCCCCTGCGCCGGGACCTGATTCCGGGCCTTCGCCCTCCGGCCAGGTGATAAATTCTTCGACCACGCCGTGCCGGCCAAAGACATCCCGTACCGTCCCGTCACTTCGCCGGCTGAAGAACCGGCGGGGTTCGGCGTCGTCGGCTGGGTTAAGCAGTTCCTCGTCACCTCCGGACCAGAGGCCGACGGCGATGGGCGAGCCGGGTGCCGAGACCCGCACCAGTTCCCGCAGGACGCCGTCAACATCGCTGGCGGGGATATGCACCAGTGTGCTCATGCACCACACCGCGGGGAAGGTGCTGTCCGGGAAGGGCAGCTGCCGCGCGCTCGCGACGGAGACGTCCAGGCCCTTCGCCCTGGCCAGCCGGACGTTTCCCTCGGCGAGGTCAACGCCCGTGTAGTGGATGCCGGCCTGGACAAACTTCAGGCCGTCAATGCCCGTGCCGCAACCGACGTCCAGGACATCGCGCCGGCCCTCGGCCTTGAGCATTGTGATAAACCGCTCGCGCTGTTCGGCCCTCCGCGGGTCCAGCGGATCGTCAGCGCCGGAAGCCGCGAGGCGGTTATAGAACTCGGCCAGGCGCTGCTCGCTGCCGGGTTCCTCCGTCCACGGATCCACAACGCTGTTCATGCTGTCAGTTGAAGACCACTGTGCGGTTGCCGTCCAGCAAGACCCTGTGCTCGGCATGCCATTGGACGGCCTGGGCCAGGGTGCGGCCCTCCACGTCACGGCCCATCTGCACGAACTGTTCGGGGGTGCGGGCGTGATCCACCCGGATCACTTCCTGCTCGATGATGGGTCCCTCGTCCAGGGCGGCGGTGACATAGTGCGCGGTGGCGCCGATCAGCTTCACGCCCCGGGCGTGGGCCTGGTGGTACGGCTTGGCGCCCTTGAAGGACGGCAGGAACGAGTGGTGGATGTTGATGGCTTTGCCGGTGAGTTCCGCGCAGAGTTCGTCGGAAATGATCTGCATGTAGCGGGCAAGGACCGTCAGCTGCACATCGTGTTCGGCCATGATGGCACGCAGCTTGTCTTCGGCCTGGGCCTTGGTGTCCGGCGTGACGGGGATGTAGTGAAAGGGAACACCATAGAACTCTGCCAGCCCGGCCAGGTCCTGGTGGTTGGAAACGATCGCCGGGATTTCGATAGGCAGCGTGCCTGAGCGCTGCTGGAACAGGATGTCGTTAAGGCAGTGCGCCGACGTGCTCGCCATCAGCAAGGTCCGCACCTTCTGGCCCACGGAGTTCAGGCTCCACTGCATCCCGAAGGACTGGGCCACCGGCTCAAGCGAGGCCTGAAGTTCAGGGCGGGAGGCCGACGTCGTGACTTCCACGCGCATGAAGAAGTTGCCTGTTGCGGGGCTTCCGTATTGCTGCGAATCCGTAATATTGCACCCCGCCACCAGCAGTGCGCCGGCCACTGCGTGGACAATTCCGGGGCGGTCCGGGCAGGAAAGGGTTACTACGTACGCTTGGTTCAGGTGCTCTTCACTCACGCGTACCAGCCTACCCGCGCCGGCCGGGCGTGTTTCGTGGCCGGCTTTGGTAGTCTGGTGGGGTCGCAACTGGCGTTGGGTGGCTAACCACCAGGGAGCGGCAATCACGAAGACCACGGATCGTACGCCTGGGCCGAGGGTCATGTTTTGCCGGACTTAGCTGCAGGCTCCTTGATGCAGCGCCTTCCTGCGCACTTGCACGCCCTGTCATCAAGGGGGTGCTGTGGTGCGCCAGCCGGTAGCCTGACCTTAGCAGTGCCCGTATCCCTAGCCAGGAGTTCTTCGTGACTACAACAGCCACCACAACAGCCGCAGTCAGCAACCAGTCGCTGGCCGAGCTCGATCCCGAAATCGCCGCAGTCCTCGACCAGGAACTGGGCCGTCAGCGCGGCACCCTGGAAATGATCGCGTCAGAAAACTTCGCCCCGCGGGCCGTGATGGAAGCCCAGGGCTCCGTCCTCACCAACAAGTACGCCGAGGGCTACCCGGGCCGCCGCTACTACGGTGGCTGCGAATATGTTGATGTTGCCGAGCAACTGGCCATTGATCGCGTCAAGGCCCTCTTCGGGGCCGAGTACGCCAACGTCCAGCCGCACTCCGGTGCCCAGGCCAACGCCGCGGCCCTCTCCGCCATGATCACCCCGGGCGACAAGATCCTTGGCCTGTCCCTGGCCCACGGCGGCCACCTGACCCACGGCATGAAGCTGAACTTCTCCGGCAAGCTCTACCAGGTGGCCGCCTATCAGGTTGAAGAAGACAACTTCCGGGTGGACATGGACAAGCTGCGCGAGCAGGCCATCGCCGAGAAGCCGCAGGTCATCATCGCCGGCTGGTCCGCCTACCCCCGCCACCTTGACTTCGCAGCCTTCCGCTCCATCGCCGATGAAGTGGGCGCGTTGCTCTGGACAGACATGGCGCACTTCGCCGGACTGGTGGCAGCAGGCCTGCACCCGAGCCCGGTGCCGCACTCCGACGTCGTCACCTCCACTGTGCACAAGACCCTCGCCGGCCCGCGTTCCGGTGTGATCCTGGCGAAGCAGGAGTGGGCCAAGAAGCTGAACTCCAACGTGTTCCCGGGCCAGCAGGGCGGCCCGCTGATGCACGTCATCGCCGCCAAGGCAGTGGCCTTCAAGATCGCCGGCACCACTGAATTCAAGGAACGCCAGGAGCGCGTCCTGGAAGGTGCCAAGATCATCGCCGACCGCCTCAACCAGGCCGACGTCGCCGAAGCCGGCGTCTCCGTCCTCACCGGCGGCACTGACGTGCACCTGGTCCTCGTTGACCTGCGCAACTCCCAGCTGGACGGCCAGCAGGCCGAGGACCTCCTGCACTCTGTGGGCATCACCGTCAACCGCAATGCCGTGCCGTTCGACCCCCGCCCGCCGATGGTCACCTCCGGCCTCCGCATCGGCACCCCCGCCCTGGCCACCCGCGGCTTCGGCGCCGAGGAGTTCACCGAAGTGGCGGACATTATCGCCACCGCACTGAAGACCGGTGCGGCGACGGACGTGGACGCACTCCAGGCCCGCGTGGACAAGCTCGCCGCAGACTTCCCGCTGTACCCGCAGCACGAGCAGTGGTAAACCCGTCCATGGCCCAGACCGCGAAGATCCTTGACGGCAAGGCAGCCGCTGCAGCCATCAAATCCGAGCTGGCTGACCGTGTGGCGGCTCTGAAGACCCGTGGCGTTACCCCTGGCATCGCCACGGTGCTCGTGGGCGCTGACCCTGCCTCGCAGCTGTATGTGTCCATGAAGCACAAGCAGTCTGTGGAAATCGGGATGAACTCGATCCAGCGGGAGCTTCCGGCAGATGCCACCCAGGCGCAGGTCGAGGCCCTCATTGATGATCTCAATGCGGACCCCGCCTGCCACGGTTACATCGTCCAGCTGCCGCTGCCCAAGCACCTGGACACCGACGCGATCCTTGAGCGCATTGACCCCGCCAAGGACGCCGACGGCCTGCATCCGACCAACCTTGGCCGGCTGGTGCTTAACGTCAACGGCGAGATCACCTCACCACTGCCGTGCACACCCCGCGGCGTCATCGAACTCCTGGAGCGCAACGGCTACAGCCTCGCGGGCAAGCATGTGGTGGTGGTGGGCCGTGGCGTCACGATCGGCCGGTCCATCGGTCTGCTGCTCACCCGGCGGGCCGTGAATGCCACCGTCACACTGACGCACACCGGCACCAAGAACCTCTCGGAACTGCTGCGGCAGGCGGACGTCATTGTGGGCGCGGCCGGTGCCAAGCACATCGTCAAGGCAGCGGACGTGAAGCCCGGCGCAGCGTTGCTTGACGTCGGTGTTACCCGCGAAACCGACCCCGAGACGGGCAAGAGCAAGGTCCAGGGCGACATCGATCCGGCTGCTGCTGAGGTGGCCGGGTGGATTTCGCCCAACCCCGGCGGCGTCGGGCCCATGACCGTGGCCCTGCTGATGACCAACGTGGTGGAAGCCGCGGAACGCCAATTGGCACAGGAAAGCGGCTCGGGCATCGCCTAGCAACGGCTGAGAACTGTAACGCCCGACGGCGGTACGCCACCTTCCACGGAAGGTGCGGTGCCGCCGTCGGGGCTTTAAACGCCCCTGCTCTGCTGGCCGGTTGCCTTAATCCGAAAAAATGCCGGTCGGTACGTGAACGTTCACTCAAACCCCTTCCGCATTCTAAGGTGCTCCACTAGTCTGCTGAGGTGCACAATGAAGCCATCCTCTCCTCCAATACGTCAGCCGGCCCCATGAAGCAGCAAGCGGTGATCGCAGCGGAAAACCTGAGGAAGACGTATGGGGACCTTGCCGCCGTCGACGACATTTCCTTCAGCGTCCAGGCGGGAGAATCCTTCGGGCTGCTGGGCCCCAATGGCGCGGGCAAATCCACCACCATGAAAATGATTGGCGGTGTCACGCAGCGCACCTCGGGGACGCTGAGCATCATGGGCCTGGATCCGGACAGCCACGGGCCGGAGGTGAGGGCACACCTCGGCGTGGTGCCGCAGCAGGACAACCTGGACGAGGAACTCAGGGTCCGGGATAACCTCCTGGTATACGGCCGCTACTTTGGCCTGCCCATGAGCTACCTGAAGCCCAAAGCCGACGAACTGCTGGAGTTTGCCCAGCTGACTGACAAGGCGAAGTCCAAGGTGGATGCGCTCTCCGGCGGTATGAAGCGGCGCCTTACCATCGCCCGCTCGCTGATCAATGAGCCGCGGATCCTGCTACTGGACGAACCCACCACGGGGCTGGATCCGCAGGCACGGCACATCCTGTGGGACCGGCTGTTCCGTCTCAAGGAGCAGGGCGTCACGCTGATCCTGACCACGCATTACATGGATGAGGCCGAGCAGCTCTGCGATCGGCTCATTGTGGTGGACAAGGGACGGATCATGGCTGAAGGCTCGCCTGCCCAGCTGATCCGGGAGCATTCCACCCGGGAGGTCCTGGAGCTGAGGTTCGGCTCCGAGCGCAACACCACCATTGGTCCGGAGCTGCAGGGGATCGGGGAACGCCTCGAGGCGCTGCCGGACAGGGTGCTGATCTACGCGCACGACGGCGAGGCAGCCCTTGAGCACGTGGCATCCCGTGGCCTGCGGCCACTGACATCGCTGGTGCGCAGGTCCTCGCTGGAGGACGTCTTCCTCCGGCTCACCGGGAGGAGCCTTGTTGAGTGAGGCGTCCGGCTCCACCGAAACTACCCGCCTGACCGCCCCCGCCCGGGCGCACAGCCCGGAGGTCTCCGCTGCCAAGGCCCGGAGGTGGGGTGCCTTCTACTTTGCCGAGCAGGTTATCCGGGTGTTGTGGGGGTATCGCTTCTCAGTCCTGATGTACAGCGTGGGCCAGCCGGTGGCCTACCTGTTCGCGATGGGCGTGGGCCTGGCAACCCTGGTGGAGGCCGAAAGCGAGGCTTTCGGCGGGGTCAGCTACCTGGCCTTCATTGCCCCGGCACTCCTGGTGTCCGCTGCCGTCGTGACGGCGGCCAACGAGTTCACCTTCCCGGTGATGGCCGGCTTCAAGTGGCGCCGGACCTATTACGGTCCGCACGCCTCGCCGCTGACACCGGAGCAGATCGCAGCCGGACACATCATTGCTGTGACGCTGCGTTTCTTGGTGCAGTCGGCCATCTATTTTGGTGCCGTGGCCCTGTTCGGAGCGTCCCCGAGCGGCTGGGGGTGGGTCAGCGTCGTGGTGGCAACTGTGGCCGGGCTGTCCTTCGGGCTGCCCCTCATGGCCTACTCGGCGTCCCTCAAAGAGGACAAAGGACAGTTCGCGCTGGTCATGCGGTTCATCGTGATGCCTTTGTTCCTGTTCTCGGGCACCTTCTTCCCGCTGGACACCCTGCCGCTGGCCGTCCGCTGGATCGGCTGGATCTCTCCCATCTGGCACGGCACCGAGCTGGGCCGGGTCTTCACGTACGGCTACCAGGAACCACCGCTGCTTACCGCCGTGCACGTGGTGGTACTGCTGGCGCTCGCCGTGCTGGGCTGGATCCTCACCAAGCAGCAGTTCATCAAAAGGATGGGCCAATGAGCGTCCTCACCGGTGGCCACAGCGTCACCGAAGACGCCCGCAACAGAAAGTTCGGGCCGCTGTACTCCCGCAACGCCAAGGCGGTGATCTCACGTGGCCTGATGGCCACCAAAAGCAGCAACTGGCTGGTGATGCTCTCCGGCTTCTTCGAGCCCGTTCTCTTCCTGATCTCCATGGGAGTCGGACTCGGACCCATCGTTGGGGCGGTGCAGGGGCCGGGCGGTGCAGAGATCAGCTACGCGGCTTACATCGCACCGGCACTGCTGGCTGTTTCCGCCATGAACGGAGCGGTCTACGACTCCACGTGGAACGTCTTCTTTAAGATGAACTTCGCCAAGCTGTACCAGGGGATGCTCTACACCTCCCTGGGGCCGCTGGACGTGGCCATGGGTGAGATCTTCCTGGCCCTCCTGCGCGGCGTCCTGTATGCCACGGGTTTCACCGCTGTACTGGGCATGATGGGCCTGATCACCACGCCCTGGGCCATCCTGATGATTCCGGCCTCGTTGCTGATCGCTTTTGGATTCGCCAGCATGGGCATGGGCATTACGAGCTTCCTGAAGACGTTCCAGCAGATGGACTGGATCAACTTCATCATGCTGCCCATGTTCCTGTTCAGCGCCACGTTCTATCCGCTCAGCGTCTACCCCCAGGCCATCCAGTGGCTCATCCAGGCCATGCCCCTCTGGCACGGCGTGGAGTTGCTGCGCCAGATCAGTGTGGGTATCTTCACGCCCGCCACGGCCATCCACATCGGCTACTACCTGGTGATGACGGCGCTGGGCATGCTGCTGACCACGGCCCGGCTGCGGAAACTGTTCCTCAAGTAACCACTCAGCCCAACTGGCTCGCACTTAACGCTCTCAAAACGCGTTGCCATGTCTCATGACCTTGTGGACGGTTCATGTCTCATGACCTCGTAGACAGTTGATGTCTCAGGACTTCGAAGACACTTCATGGTTGCGTGGCGTTTGGCTGCTGACGTCGGCGTGGGTAATGGGTTCGCTTTTTGCGGGCTCCTACAGGGTCTGCGGCGACGCCGGAGGGCTTGCCGTTGCCGACGTAGGGCGTGCCTTTGGGTGGCCTGACGTGGCTGATGATTTCGGTGCCTTGGGGTCCGAAGAACATGATGGTGGCGGCGTCGTAGATGACGTGGACGGTTTGTCCGATGTGTTCCTTGCCCATCATGAAATGGGTGCCCAGGACGGTAATGCAGCCGTCCTTCCGGACCGTTCGGCGAAGGCTGCGTCGCTCTGATTCCGGTGTTGGTTGATCTGGCGGAACCGGTGCCGGGGCTTTTGGAGTGGCGTGCCAGGCCTCGCTTGGGGTCATTCCCGGTGCCAGGCCCTGATGTTCGCGTTGGGTGTTGTAGTACAGATCGAAAGCGTCGACTTGGGCTTGCAGGAGAGTCATTGATGCGGCCGGCGGCTGACGGTGGAGGTATTTGTGCAGGGTCTGGTGGAAGCGTTCGTTCTTGCCCTGGGTGGTGGGTTTGTAGGGCTTACCGGTGATCGGCTCCACGCCTTTGGCTTTGAGGAATTCGACCAGCGCACCGGTGCGTCCGCGGCGGGTCGGGTTCAGCGCTGCGCCATTGTCGGAGAGGAACTTCTGCGGCACGCCATGTCTTTGGATGGCCAGCGTCACGACCGCGATCGCAGCGGCACTGGTTTCGCCCGGGGCCACGAGAGATGCCAGAGCAAGCCGGGAATGATCGTCTATGAGCTGGAAAACTGCCACTTTCGTCCGGTCGGCGAGGACCCACTCGGTCGAGTCGATCTGCCAGCACGCGTTCGGCTGCGGATAGACGAATCGCTTGTAGGCGCTGCGCGGCTTCTTCCGCGGCTCCGGCACCACTACCCCGGACCGGGCAAAGATCCTGGCCACGGTCGCCCGCGACGGGGGACGATAGCCCTGCCTGGACAGCGTAGACAGGACCGACAAAGGGCCGTGATCCAGACCTTGTTTCTCCAGATCAGTCCGAGTGGCAAGCAGGAGATCGATCATGCCAGGCTCGGTGGCAGTGGGCGAGGTCCCCGGAACCGTGGATTTCTTCACCAACGCTTGCACCGGCCCCACCGCACCGGCCGCCGCACGGACTCGATAGAACCACGCCCTCGAGACGTTGTGCTTCCGGCAGAACGCCGTCACGGCACCACGGGGAGCGTCTTCGGGCCATGTCGCCACAGCATGGCGAATCCTGATATCGGGTTGGGGTTTGCTCATGCGACACAAGCAAAACCCCAACCCGAGTGTCTACAACGTCCTGAGACAGAGTGTCTCCGAAGTCATGAGACATAAGCGTCTAATAAGTCATGAGACTCCACAGCTCTCAAAACGCGTTTTGGGAGCGTTAAGTGCCAGCCAGTTGGGAGGGGAGCGGGTTCGAGGGGCTGTTCGCCGGGGGTGGAAGGGTCCATGGCCCGCTGCGGCGTTTGAGACAATGGAGGCATGCGATCCCTGGGTACCCCTCACTCTGACTCCAACCCCGCCAAGGGCGGGTTCTCCCTGCTCCGAATCAGCGGCCCGGGAATGATGATCTTTGTCATCGCGTTCCTGGTGGCCGTGATCTTCGCGGCCAACCAGAACGACGTCGTGGGCTGGATCGTTGCCATCATCGCGCTGTTCTGGCTGCTTCTGGCCTGCTTTGTGGTCTTCAGCATCCAAAAGGCCGCCAAAAAGGCCGGTGCCAAGCTGGCTGAAGCCCAAAATGCGTTCAACAGCGCAACCGGGCGCGCGCCGTCGCCGTCCTCGGCTGACCATGGCGGCACCCGGGTGGTGGCGGAGCGGTCCGAAGCTGACGAAGTCCGCGACCTGAAGCTGGACCATTCGTTCAAGATCGTGCAGGTGCAGACCAGGGTGATTGAGCAGGAGCGGGCCAAGGGGGAGGCAGCCGACCAGGACACCATCCGCCGTGCCCTTGAAACCATTGAGATCACCGCCACGAACGCCCGCGACATGATCAGGTCCTCCGGCGGCACCGGGGACCCGGTCAGCGGAACCATCATCGACTAGAGTGGAGCGGGTGAGCTCGGCATTGAAGAAGGACCACCTTCGCATCGCATCTGTCAACGTTAACGGCCTTCGGGCTGCCTACAAGAACGGCATGGCGGCATGGCTTGAGCCGCGCGAGGTGGATATTCTGTGCCTCCAGGAAGTCCGGGCGCCGGACGCGATCGTGCGCCAGCTGCTCGGCGACGGCTGGCACATCCTGCACGCCGAAGCCGAAGCCAAGGGCCGCGCCGGTGTGGCCATTGCTTCCCGGGAGGAGCCGCTGGAGACCCGTAACGGCATCGGTGATGACTACTTCGCCACCGCGGGGCGCTGGGTGGAGGCTGATTTCCGGATTCCCGACGCCGGAGGGAACCCCGTGCAGCTGACTGTCGCCAGCGCCTATGTGCACTCGGGCGAAGTGGGAACGCCCAAGCAAGTGGACAAGTACCGCTTCCTGGATGCCATGAGCACGCGGCTGCCCGAACTGACCAAGCACAGCGACCACGCCCTGGTGGTGGGCGACCTCAACGTTGGCCACACCGAGCTGGACATCAGGAACTGGAAGGGCAACGTCAAGAAGGCCGGCTTCCTCCCTGACGAGCGGGCCTATTTTGACCGCTTCTTCGGCGACGAGATCGGCTGGAAGGACGTCCACAGGGGCCTCGCGGGGAGCGTAGACGGCCCGTACACCTGGTGGTCCCAGCGCGGGCAGGCGTTCGACAATGACACCGGTTGGCGCATCGACTACCACCTGGCCACACCCGAACTCGCGGCCGCCGCCTTCTCGGCAGTGGTGGACCGGGCCGCCTCGTGGGACACACGCTTCTCTGACCATGCACCGCTGGTAGTGGACTACCGGCTCTAGACCTAAGGCCTCCTAAGTATGACGACTTCCTCCACCGTGACCGGTCCTGCCTCGTCAGCGGATCCCGCTGCGGAATCGGGCGATACAGCCGCTGCCGCCTCAGTCCGCACGGATCAGGACTCAGCAGGCCCGCCGGCTGCAGGAGTCCGGCACCGTGTCCTTTCCGGCATGCAGCCTTCCGCTGACTCGCTGCACCTTGGCAACTACCTGGGCGCACTGGTGAACTGGGTGCGCATGCAGGACGAATACGATGCCATCTTCTTCATCCCGGACCTTCACGCCATTACAGTTCCGCAGGATCCGGCGGAACTGGCGCGGCGAACCCGCGTGACAGCCGCGCAGTACATTGCCGGCGGCGTGGATGTGGAGAAGTGCACTCTCTTTGTGCAGTCACAGGTGCCCGAACACGCGCAGCTGGCATGGGTCCTGAACTGCATCACCGGGTTCGGCGAGGCCTCCCGGATGACCCAGTTCAAGGACAAGGCGCAGAAGCAGGGCTCGGATTTCGCCAGCGTGGGGCTCTTCACCTACCCCGTCCTGCAGGCAGCCGACATCCTCCTGTACCAGCCGCAGGGCGTTCCCGTGGGTGAGGACCAGCGGCAGCACGTGGAGCTCAGCCGCGACCTGGCCACCCGATTCAACTCCCGCTTCGGCGAGACCTTCACCGTTCCGCAGCCGTTCATCCAGAAGGAATCGGCCAAGATCTACGACCTTCAGAACCCCACAGCCAAGATGTCCAAGTCAGCGGAGTCACCCGCGGGCCTCATCAATCTGCTGGACGAACCGAAGGTCACGGCCAAGAGAATCAAATCGGCTGTTACCGATGCCGAGACGGAAATCCGCTTTGACCGCGAGGCCAAGCCCGGCGTTTCCAACCTGTTGACCATCTTCTCCGGCGTCACGGGCCAGAGCGTGGAGCAACTTGTGTTGGCTTACCAGGGCAAAATGTACGGTCACCTCAAGACAGACCTGGCGGAAGCGGTAGTGGCGCACCTGTCACCTATCCGTGACCGCGCCAACCAGCTGCTTGCTGACCCCGCCGAGCTGGACCGGCTCCTGGCCCACGGCGCTGACAAGGCCCGGGAGATCGCATCGGCCACCCTGAGTGACGTCTATGCCAAGGTGGGTTTCCTGCCTTACGGCGGCGCACCAGGAGCCCGCTAACCCGATGCAGGCCTCCAGCAGTGTCAGTGAAGGAATGAGCGTAGGCGTCATTCTTGGATTCCCCCCTGCCATCGCCGAAGAACTCCAACGGTGGCGGGCCTCCTTCGGGGATCCCATGGCGGGGGTCATTCCTGCGCACATCACGCTGGTCACCACCACGCCCACCCTGGACTGGGAGGCAACGCATGCCCACGTCCGGGAGGTGGCGCGGCAGCAGGCTCCGTTTATGGTCACCATCGCCGGAACCGGATCCTTTCGGCCGGTGTCGCCCGTGGTCTTCCTCAACGTGGAAGAAGGTTTTGGCGCCTGCGTGGACCTGCACGAGAAACTCCAGACCGGTCCTCTTGAGCGGGACCTGCCCTTTTCATACCACCCGCATGTGACCATCGCCCACGATGTCGCTCCGGAAAGCCTCGATGAAGCCGAAACGGTGCTCAAGGACTACAGGGCAACCTTCCCCGTGGTTAGCATGGGACTTTACGAGCACGATGCCAACGGCATCTGGCAGCTACGGGAAGAGCTGGACTTTGGGACCGAAACCGACGACGACGCCCCCGCCTTCTCAGCCGACGCCATCGCTGACACCGACGGAGCCACCGCCCCCTACTGACCTTGCGCAGTTAAGGCTTGCGGCCATTCGGAAGAGAATGGAATGGGGAAAGGCCAGACGATCCAGCAAGGGTCCTGCCGCGAGCTTGCTGGCCATGATGCAGTGGTTGACGGCAAGGCTCAGCACCCTGCGGCCGGTCAGGGCATGGCAGCACTACAACCTCCAGCGCGGTCCGCTCCTGAGCGCAGGCATCGGTTTCAGGATGTTCTTCTCCATCACCGGCCTCCTGACCACGGGGTTCTCTGTTGCGGGGCTGGTGCTCCGGGGCCAGCCTGCGCTCCTGGACCAGGCCATCAGCACGGTTGCCCAGAGCGCGCCGGGGCTGCTCAAGGTGGGCGGCGGCGAGGGCCTGGTGGACCCGGCGGAGCTGCTGAATCCCGAGGGACTGGGCTGGGCGGCGGTGATCGCCGGTGTTGTCACGTTCGTCATCTCCCTCGGCTGGATCGACGGCATACGGGCAGGGCTCCGCGTGATCATGCAGCTCCCGCCCCCCAGGGCCAACCCCGTGCTGCTTAAGCTGCGCGACGCCGGAACGCTGCTGCTGCTGGGCGTCGCCGTGGTGATCAGCGCCGGAGCCTCCCTTGTGTTCGGCACTGCCGCAGGATGGGTGGCGGACTTCCTGCAGCTCGATCCGGTGCTGGCAGGACCCCTCACCACGTCAGTGAAGATCGGCGTACCGCTGGTCCTGAGCTGGGTCACCGCCTTCATTATGTTCCGCTTGGCTGCCAGCCTGAAGCTGTCCAGGCGGGCACTCCTGGAGGGGACAATCCTTGCCGCGGTGGGCACCACAGTGCTCCAGGTCTTCAGCACCGAACTGCTTGCCGGGGCTGGGCGGAATCCCATCCTGGCGCCGTTCGCCATCATCATTGGGCTGTTGATCTGGTTCAACCTGGTCAGCCAGGTTTACCTGGTTTCCGCAGGCTGGGCGGCGATCCGTGAAGAAGACCTCAGGAGAGTCCCCGCCGTGCATGAAAAGGTCCGCTGGGGGCCGCGTCAGGTCCAGCCTGGCAAGGTGCCCGTAGAGCATGCTGGAGCCGCAGCGGCTACTTCCCGGCGTCGAGGTATTGGTCGGCCCAGGCAGAAATGATCCTGGCGGCGCGGGCTGCCTGGCCCTTGCCCGTCAGCAGGTGGTCGCTGCCCTCGAGCGAAACGAAGTTCCGCGGATGACGGGCCGTCTGGAAGATGGTGCTGGCATTTTCGATTCCCACGGTGTTGTCGGTGGGGGAGTGCATCACCATCAGGGGCCTGTGGAGCTGACGGATGCAGTCCGTGAGGTCAGCGTTTTCCAGGTCCTCCACAAAGTGCTTGCGGATCTCCATCCGTTTGCCGCCCAGATCCACTTCGGCGCTGCCCTCGCTGAGGATCTTGTCCAGGGCGGCGTCAAAGACGTGCGCCACATGCTTGGGTGAGAAGGGTGCCGCGACTGTGGCAACGGCGTCGAGTTCGGGGATCAGGCGGGCGGCCGACAGCACGGCGGCCCCGCCGAAGGAGTGGCCCACCAGCAGGGAGATCTCCTTGCCCTGGTCACGCATGAATTCGGCGGCTTTGACCGTGTCGGCCACCTTGTGGCTAAAGGAGCCCTCGGACCAGAGGCCGGCGGAATCGCCCAATCCCAGGTTGTCGAAACGGAGCATGCCGATGCCGGTGTCAGCCAGCGCCTTGCACATCCGCGAGGCCGCGGGGCTGTCCTTGCCCAGCGTAAAACCGTGCGAGAAGACCCCCCAGCCCCTCACCGGGCCCTCTGGCACGTCCAGGATGCCGGACAGGAGCTCGCCCGTCGATCCTTCGAAACTGACTCGCTCGGAACGTGACATGACGCTCTCTTTCTGTCGTTGCGGATGCCCTATCAGTTGTGGTCCCTAAACGGGTGGTTTGGGGACCACAACTGATAGGGCATCTGGAGGTGCCTAACAGCTGATACGACGACGGCGCCATCACCTTGGGAGGTGACTGACGCCGTCGTATTTGTGCCTTAAGTAAACAGCAACTTAGATCTTGCGCGACAGGATTGCCTGCTTGACCTCGGCAATTGCCTGCGTGACCTGGATGCCACGGGGGCAGGCCTCGGAGCAGTTGAAGGTGGTGCGGCAGCGCCACACACCTTCCTTGTCGTTGAGGATCTCCAGGCGCATGTCGCCTGCGTCATCACGGGAATCGAAGATGAAGCGGTGGGCGTTGACGATCGCGGCAGGCCCAAAGTACTGGCCGTCGGTCCAGAACACGGGGCAGGAGGACGTGCACGCGGCGCAGAGGATGCACTTGGTGGTGTCGTCGAAGCGCTCCCGGTCCTCGGCCGACTGGAGGCGTTCCTTGGTGGGCTCGTGGCCCTTGTTGATCAGGAACGGCATCACTTCGCGGAAGGACTGGAAGAAGGGCTCCATGTCCACGATCAGGTCCTTCTCCACCGGGAGGCCCTTGATCGGCTCAACCGTGATGGGCTTGGACGTGTCCAGGTCCTTCAGGAGGGTCTTGCAGGCGAGGCGGTTGCGGCCGTTGATGCGCATGGCATCGGAGCCGCAGACGCCGTGGGCGCAGGAGCGGCGGAACGAGACACTGCCGTCGATCTCCCACTTGACCTTGTGCAGGGCGTCCAGGACCCGGTCCGTGCCGTACATCGTCAGCGTGAAGTCATCCCAGGTGGCGTCCTCGGAGACTTCGGGGTTGTAGCGGCGGACCCGCAGTGTGACGTCGAAAGTGGGGATTTCGCCGCCGCCTCCAACGTGGGCAGGCAGCTCAATCTTTGAGGCTGGCTCAGCAATTTCAGCTGACATCTTAGTACTTCCTCACCATCGGCTCGTAGCGGGTAAAGACAACCGGTTTGGTATCGAGCCGGATGCCCGCTGTTGTTTTTGCGGTTCCGTCCGTGCCCCCGGCCGGGGCAACGATGTCTTTGTACGCCATGGAGTGCTTCATGAATTTTTCGTCGTTGCGGTCCGGGAAGTCCTCGCGGAAATGGCCGCCGCGGGATTCTTCGCGGTGCAGGGCCGCCACGGTCATCACCTTGGCAAGCTCGAGCAGGAAGCCGAGCTCAACGGCTTCGAGCAGGTCCAGGTTAAAGCGCTTGCCCTTGTCCTGGACTGTGATGCGCCGGTACCGCTCCTCGAAGGAAGCGATGTCCTGCAGGACCTGGTTCAGCGTGTCTGCCGTGCGGAACACCTGCATGTTGGCGTCCATGGTGTCCTGGAGTTCCTTGCGGATCACCGCCACCTTCTCGTCGCCGTTGCCGTTGCGGGCGATGTTCAGCAGCTCGATCGTGTAGGCCTCCGGGTCTTCGGGAAGCTCCACGAAGTCTGCCGTCTTGGCGTATTCAGCCGCGGCAATGCCTGCACGTTTGCCGAACACGTTGATATCCAGGAGCGAGTTGGTGCCCAGGCGGTTTGAACCGTGGACAGAGACACAGGCAACCTCGCCCGCGGCGTACAGGCCCGGCACCACAGTGTCGTTGTCCTGGAGCACTTCGGTGGTGATGTTCGTGGGGATGCCGCCCATGGCATAGTGCGCGGTGGGGAACACCGGAACCGGCTCTGTGTAGGGCTCAACACCGAGGTAGGTGCGGGCGAACTCGGTGATGTCCGGAAGTTTGGCGTCGATGTGCGCCGGCTCCAGGTGGGTCAGGTCAAGAAGGACGTAGTCCTTGTTGGGGCCACAGCCGCGTCCTTCCCGGACTTCGTTGGCCATGGAACGGGCCACGATGTCACGGGGCGCGAGGTCCTTGATGGTGGGGGCGTAGCGCTCCATGAAGCGTTCACCCTCGGAGTTGCGCAGGATGGCGCCTTCGCCGCGGGCTGCCTCGGAAAGGAGGATGCCCAGGCCCGCGAGGCCTGTCGGGTGGAACTGGAAGAACTCCATGTCCTCCAGCGGGATGCCGCGGCGGAACGCGATGCCCATGCCGTCGCCGGTCAGGGTGTGGGCGTTCGAGGTGGTCTTGAAGACCTTGCCCGCGCCGCCGGAGGCGAACACCACGGACTTTGCCTGGAAGACGTGAAGCTCACCGGAAGCGAGGTCGTAGGACACGACGCCGGCAACGCGCTTCTGCTTGTACGGGGTTCCGTCCTCGCGGACTGCGTCTTCTTCGACGGTCAGGAGGTCAAGGACGTAGTACTCGTTGTAGAACTCCACGTTGTGCTTGACGCAGTTTTGATAGAGCGTCTGCAGGATCATGTGGCCTGTGCGGTCGGCGGCGTAGCATGCCCGGCGGACGGGGGCTTTACCGTGGTCGCGGGTGTGGCCGCCGAAACGGCGCTGGTCAATCCGTCCCTCAGGCGTGCGGTTGAACGGCAGGCCCATCTTCTCAAGGTCCAGGACGGCGTCGATGGCTTCCTTCGCCATGACTTCGGCGGCATCCTGGTCAACCAGGTAGTCGCCGCCCTTAATGGTGTCGAACGTGTGCCATTCCCAGTTGTCTTCCTCGACATTGGCAAGGGCTGCGCACATGCCACCCTGCGCCGCACCTGTGTGCGAGCGGGTGGGGTAGAGCTTGGTCAGTACTGCTGTGCGGGCGCGCTGACCGGATTCGATCGCGGCGCGCATGCCAGCGCCACCGGCACCGACGATGACGACGTCGTACTTATGGACCTGCATACCAGACGCTCTTTCTCTCAAAATTCGCTATAAAACTACGGGCGGGCGTTGCCTGCTCCGCAAAACTGGGCCCGCGGCGAGGCCGCGGGCTCCGGATAAAGCTGTTATGCAGCGGGGCAGAAGCCCCCGGGCAGCGGAACACCGTCCACCATGGGGCACGGGTTGAAGGTGAAGATCACCAGCGTGCCCAGGACGATGATGACGGTGGTGGCCGTGTAGAGGACGATCTTGAGCCAGAGACGGGTGGAGTCCTTCTCGGCGTAGTCGTTGATGATGGTGCGGACCCCGTTGGTGCCGTGCAGCATGGCGAGCCAGAGCATGGCCAAGTCCCAGACCTGCCAGAACGGGTCAGCCCACTTGCCGGCCACAAAGCCGAAGTCGATGGCGTGGATGCCTTCACCCACCATGAGGTTCACAAAGAGGTGGCCGAAAATCAGGACCACCAGCACCACACCGGACAAGCGCATGAACAGCCAGGCCAGCATCTCAAAGTTGCCCCTGGAGGCGCCTGTACGGCGGTACTGGGGGGCAATCTTTCCACCGCTGTCTTTTCCGCTTCGCGGGTTTTGAATCGTCGCAGTCATGTTAGTGGCCTCCGAAAGCGAGGGACAGGTGGCGGATGGAGAACGCCACCATGGTGACGGCCCAAAGCCCGAGAACGGCCCAGAGCATCTGGCGCTGGTATTTGGCGCCGTTCTTCCAGAAATCAACGGCAATGATGCGCAGGCCGTTAAAGGCGTGGAACACGATTGCTGCAACAAGACCCGTTTCGCCCAGGGCCATCAGGGGATTCTGGTACGTACCGATGACAGCGGTGTAGGCCTCAGGGGATACCCGGACCAGTGACGTGTCCAGCACATGGACCAACAAGAAGAAAAAGATCACAACACCGGTAATACGGTGTCCTACCCAGGACCACATGCCTTCACGGCCGCGGTACAAGGTGCCAGCTGGTTTTGTCGGCACTGAATAAACCTCCCTGCAACACAGCGGCGCTGGCATGAGATCCACGCGGGGGGAACGCCTGCTGCGAGAGCACTCGTAGCTCAGGCCTAAATCTAGGCTTCGCTCATAGCTTATTCAATTTAGGGGTTCCTTGGTGACCCGTCCTGACGCGGTTTTCCGCCCGTTTGAGACGAACGCCACATGAACCGGCGGTTCTGGGGTGCCCGGGCCGGGTTAAAAAGGGTTGTCCGGGCCGGTCCGCTAAAGTAGGCCGTGATGAATACAGACAAAGTGACAAGCCCGGCTTCACCCCTGAACCGTTTTATAGCGGTGATTCCGGCAGGCGGAGTGGGGACCCGCCTCTGGCCCCTGTCACGTGCAGCAGCCCCGAAGTTTCTCCACGACCTCACGGGTTCCGGCAGCACCCTGTTGCGCGCTACCTATGACCGGCTGGAGCCCCTTGCAGGGCGGCGTGTACTGGTTGTCACCGGCACCGCGCACCGGGCAGCGGTATGCCGTCAGCTGCCAGAGGTGCAGGACGCGGACCTTGTGCTCGAAAGCGAACCGAAGGACTCCGGCGCCGCCATCGGCCTGGCCGCGGCCATCCTCCACGAGCGGGATCCGGACACCATCATGGGTTCCTTCGCCGCCGACCATGTGATCAGCCCCGACCACCTCTTCCAAAGCGCGGTCCGCGAGGCGATCCACACAGCTGCCGCCGGCAAGATTGTCACCATCGGCATCAAGCCGACGCACCCGTCCACCGGCTTCGGCTATATCCGTGCCGGGCAGGAACTTCATATCGAAGGTGCCCCCAGCGCGCAGGCCGTGGTTGAGTTCGTGGAAAAACCGGACGAAGACGTTGCCCAGCAGTACGTGGACAGCGGCGAATACGTCTGGAACGCCGGCATGTTCGTGGCCCCCGTTGCCCTGATGCTCAAGCACCTTGAGGCCAACCAGCCGGAGCTCTTCAAGGGCCTCCAGGAGATCGCCCAGGCCTGGGACACCACCGAACGTGACGAAGTCACTGCACGGGTATGGCCTACCCTGCCCAAGATCGCTATCGACTATGCAGTTGCTGAACCTGCCGCCGCCGCTGGTGACGTTGCTGTTGTGCCGGGCACTTTTGGCTGGGACGACGTCGGGGATTTCGCCTCCGTGGGCCGGCTCAACAGTGCACGGGAAGTGGATGATGTTACGGTCATCGGTGAGGGCGCGCGCGTCTTCACCGAAAACGCCAGTGGCGTGGTGGTGTCGGATACCAAGCGCGTCATTGCGCTGATTGGTATTAAGGACGTGGTGATCGTGGATACCGGGGACGCCCTGCTGGTGACCACCAAGCAGCACGCCCAGCGCGTCAAGGGTGCCGTTGACGCGCTCAAGGCCAGCGGCGATACCGACGTTCTCTAGGTTCCCATGCCGCTAAACCGTAATGCGCAGGCCGTGATGACGCTATTCCGTGGACGCTCGCTAGAGTGAATCTGTGCGCAATTACACTACTGAAGCTGAACCCACCGCGTTGGTGGAGCCATGGCTGGAGCCGCTCCTCCCGGAACTGATCGATTTTCGCCGGGACCTGCACGCGCACCCCGAACTGTCTTTCAAGGAGTTCCGCACCACTGACAAGCTCGTGGAAAGGCTCGAAGCAGCGGGTCTGTTTCCCCGGCGGCTTGAAGGTACCGGACTCACGGTGGACGTGGGTGTGGGGCCCATCGCCACGGCCCTCCGCGGGGACATTGATGCCCTGCCCATCATCGAAGAGACCGGGCTTCCGTTCGCCTCGAAAAACCATGGTGTGACGCATGCCTGCGGCCACGACATCCACACCGCTGCGATGCTTGGTGTGGCGTTGGTCCTCCACGAGATGCACCAGGTGTCCCCCCTGGGCGGAACTGTGCGCATCATCTTCCAGCCCGCGGAAGAGACCATGCCCGGCGGAGCGCTGTCGTGCATTGAACAGGGCGTCCTGGATGGTGTGCCGCGTATCCTCGCGCTGCACTGTGATCCCAGGATCGACGTCGGACGCATCGGCACGCGCATCGGCGCCATTACATCTGCCTCAGACACCATCAAGATCGAACTTAGCGGCCGCGGCGGCCATACGTCCCGACCGCACCTCACGGAGGACCTGGTGTTCGCCCTCGCCCAGATCGCTGTTAATGTGCCGGCCGTGCTGTCACGCCGGGTTGACGTGCGCAGCGGCGTTTCCGTGGTGTGGGGACAGATCAACGCCGGCTCGGCCCCGAATGCAATCCCGGGTACGGGCTACATGTCCGGCACCATGCGCTGCCTGGACCGGGACGCCTGGCACGACGCCGGCGAGCTGCTGGATGAAGTAGTGCAGCAGGTGGCCGCGCCCTATGGCGTCGACGTCCACCTGGAACACACCAGGGGAGTGCCCCCCGTGGTGAACTCCGAGCATGAAACAGCGCTCATTGAAGCTGCGGCCAGGGCTGAAATCGGTGAGAGTGCAGTGACGCTGACACCGCAGTCCATGGGTGGCGAGGATTTTGCGTGGTTCCTGGCTGAACGTCCCGGCGCGATGATGCGCCTGGGCACCAAGACACCGGGCGGTGAAGAGTACGATCTGCACCGCGGCGATTACATCGTTGACGAACGCGCTTTGAGTTTCGGCATCCAGGTGCTCACCGCTGCGGCCCTCAGGACCATCCGCGACCTCTAACCCTCGCGCGAACGAACACTTAAGCCCCACAGCACCCAGCGCGAACGAACACTTAAGCCCCCTTCGAAGGGGCCCCAAGTGTTCGTTCGCGCTTCTCTTGGATCTATAAGTTGTGCACAACTGAATTGTGCACTATCGTTTTAGCCATGACTGAAGCTCCCCGCCTTGACCGCCAGGTGTGCTTTGCGCTGTACTCGGCGTCCCGCGCGGCCACCGCGGTATATCGGCCGGTGCTGGACGAACTGGGCCTCACCTACCCGCAGTACCTGGTGATGCTCGTTCTGTGGGAAAGCGAGCCGAGGGGCGTTAAGGAACTCGGCGAGGAGCTGGGCCTCGATTCCGGCACCCTCTCACCCCTGCTCAAGCGCCTCGAAGCACTTGGCTTGCTGGAGCGGCGGCGGTCGGGCGAGGACGAGCGCCGGGTTGCCATCCACCTGACTCCCGCCGGCCGGGCCCTCAGCACCAAGGCCACCGGGATTCCCCAGCACCTTGCCGACGCTGCAGGACTGTCCGCCAACGAGCTGGAGCAGCTTCGCGACACCCTGGACAGGCTCATCAAGGCACTCCACAACCCGCGCTGAATCACGTCCCGCAACAGCGGCGCCATCAGCCCATGAACTTTCACATTAATCCCAACAGGACGGACACCACCGTGAAGACCCTTTACACCGCCGAGGCACTTGCATCCGGCGAAGGCCGTGACGGCACTGCACGCACAAAGGATGGAAAGCTCGACGTCACCCTGGCCAGCCCCGTGGAACTCGGAGGAGATGGTGCGGGCACCAATCCTGAGCAGCTCTTCGCCGCGGGCTACGCAGCCTGCTTCCACTCCGCGCTCCGCCTCGTGGGGCGCAAGGAGCGTGCAGACCTCACTGATTCAGCCGTAGCTGCCCGCATCCACTTTGGTGCCCTTGAGGGTGGTGAAGGGTACGGCCTCGCGGCCGAGCTGGAGATCGCGGTCCCCGCGCTGGACCTTGCCACGGCCGAAGCGCTCGTTGCCAAGGCCCACCGCATCTGCCCCTACTCCAACGCGACGCGCGGCAACATGGCAGTGGACATCAAGATCCTGGAGTTCGCAGTATGAGCACCACTGAATGGATCGACGCCGTCGTGCCCACCTCAACCCGTGAGATCCATCTGGCGTCGCGGCCTTCCGGGCGGCCCACCCCGGAGAACTTCAGGCTGGCCGAATCAGCGCTGCCGGTGCTCCAGGACGGCCAGATCCTGGTCCGCAACCGCTACATCTCCGTTGACCCCTACATGCGCGGACGCATGAATGACGTTAAGTCCTACTCAGCGCCGTTTGCGCTGGATGCAGCGCTCGACGGCGGCGCGGTAGGCGAGGTGATCGCGTCCAGTTCTGACCTTCGCAAGGTGGGGGACGTCGTCGTCCATCAACTGGGTTGGCGCGAATATGCTGTCCTGGATGCCACCGCCACCACGGCGGCCCGGACGGACCTGGCTCCGGCATCGGCATTCCTGGGGGCGCTGGGCATGACCGGCCTGACGGCCTATGCCGGCCTGCTTAAGGTGGCCGAATTCAAGCCTGGCGATGTTGTGTTTGTGTCGGGCGCCGCCGGTGCCGTGGGCTCACTGGTTGGCCAGATCGCCAAGGCCATGGGCGCTTCCCGTGTCATCGGCAGCGCCGGCACTCCGGAGAAGGTGGCGCGGCTCCTGGACCTGGGCTTCGAAGTTGCCTTCAACTACCGGGACGCTCCGGTCCGGGAGCAGCTCATGGCGGCGGCAGGTGGTAACGGGATTGACGTCTACTTCGACAACGTCGGCGGTGAGCACCTGGAGGCTGCCCTGGCCGAGCTGAACGTTGGCGGACGGGTGGCCATGTGCGGTGCCATCTCGCAATACAACGCCACCGAGGCCACGCCTGCCCCAAGAAACCTCACGCTCGCGATCGGCAAGCAGTTGACCCTGCGGGGTTTCCTGGTGGGGGGCCAGCGTCAGCACGGTGCGGAGTTCGCCGAGAAGATGGCAGCCTGGCTGGCCGATGGTTCGGTCCGCTACGACGAGACAGTGGTGGATGGTTTGGAGAACGCGCCGCAGGCCTTTATTGACCTTCTTGACGGCGCCAATACGGGGAAGATGCTGGTCCGTCTCTAGTCCCCAAACCAGCGCGAACGGACACTTGCGGCCCCTGGAGAACTGGGGGCCTCAAGTGTTCGTTCGCGCTTAACGGGCGGCGTGCTACCTGGGATTAGTGGCAGACGAAGGCCGTAGCCTACTGGTTGGTAACAAAATCTCAACAATCTTCAGAATGGGCCCCAGATGTGTTATCTGACGTGTCGCAGGCCACTAAAGTAACTGATATCAGAGCGCTTCGGCGCAGTGCTGCGGATCGTCAGTGAAAACAGAATTTCAGGGTTGAAACAGACACTCATTGAATCCCCGTCGTAGCGCATCTCTCTTCATCCTGGAGGAATTTTGAAGACATCACTGCGTGCACACCTCAAGCGCGGTTCAGTGGCAGGCATGGCCACCATGAGTGCTACCGCACTCCTGCTGACCAGTTGCGGTGCGCCTCCCGAAGCCGGCAGCCCGACCGCAACGGCCATCGACTATACGGGCTGCATCGTCTCTGACTCAGGCGGATTCAACGACCAGTCATTCAACCAGTCCTCCTACGAGGGCCTGAAGAAGGCCGAAGCCGAGCTTGGCATCAAGGTCAACCAGGTTGAGTCCAAGACGAACAACGATTTTGAGCCCAACCTTCGTGCCATGGTTGCAGCCGGCTGCGACTTGACGGTGACCGTGGGGTTCCTTCTGGGCGACGCCACGAAGAAGCAGGCCGAGGCCAACCCCGACAGCAAATTCGCCATCATCGACTTTGGCTACGAGACTCCTATCGCCAACGTCAAGCCGATCATCTATGACACTGCCCAGGCGGCCTTCATGGCAGGTTATCTCGCTGCCGGCACCACCAAAACCGGAACCGTTGCCACCTTCGGCGGCATCGAGCTCCCCACGGTCACCATCTTTATGGACGGCTACGCGGACGGTGTGAAGTACTACAACGAAAAGAAGGGCAAGGACGTCAAGGTCCTTGGCTGGGACAAGGCCGCCCAGGATGGCAGCTTCACCGGCGACTTCGTCAGGCAGGACGTCGGAAAGCAGCTGACCCAGAACTTCCTGGACCAGGGTGCGGACATCGTGATGCCCGTCGCGGGCCCGGTGGCTGCGGGTGCCGGCGCAGCCCTCAAGGAAGCGAAGACGGCGGGCAAAGACGTCAAACTCATCTGGGTTGACTCCGACGGGTTCCTGACAGCACCGGAATACAAGGACATCATGTTGACCTCCGTCATGAAGCGGATGGGCGACGCCGTGGAGAACGTGGTGAAGGAAGACACCGACGGCAAGTTTTCCAACACCCCCTACGTCGGCACGCTGGCCAATGAAGGTGTGGGCCTGGCACCTTTCCATGACCTGGAATCGGCTGTCCCGGCTGAGCTGAAATCAGAGCTGGACCAGATCCAAAAGGACATCGTTGACGGCAAGCTGAAGGTCGAGTCGGCGGCAAGCCCCAAGGCCTAGACACCAAGTTATGCGCCACCACCGGCGGGTCAGTGACCTGCCGAGTGGTGGCGCTTTTCCTTGCGTTCGCTTTATTGGCGAGCCGCTCACCCCGGGACTGCAGGCACTAGGCTGGTGCTGCAGCCACTTATCCCGTCCGGTCTGTCAACGGACGCTTCGAGATTGGTCAGAGTTGTGAAACTTGAACTCAGAGGGATCACCAAACGCTTCGGCTCCCTGCTAGCGAACGATCACATCGATGTGGTGGTTGAACCCGGACAAATTCATTGTCTGCTGGGCGAGAACGGGGCCGGCAAATCCACCCTGATGAACGTGCTGTACGGACTGTACGAGCCCACCGAGGGCGAAATCCTCATTGATGACAAACCGGTGTCCTTCCGTGGCCCGGGTGATGCGATGGCCGCAGGAATCGGCATGGTGCACCAGCACTTTATGCTCGTCCCCGTGTTCACGGTGGCCGAGAACGTGGCCCTGGGAGCAGAATCCACGAAAGCCGGGGGCTTCCTGAACCTGGACGATACCCGGAGGAAGATCAAGGAAATTTCGGACCAGTACGGGTTCGACGTTGATCCAGACGCGCTGGTGGAGGATCTTCCGGTGGGTGTCCAGCAGCGTGTGGAGATCATCAAGGCACTGGTCCGGGATGCCAAAGTGCTGATCCTCGATGAACCCACTGCTGTGCTGACCCCTCAGGACACCGACGAACTTCTGGACATCATGCGGCAGCTCAAGGGCGGCGGCACGTCGATCGTTTTCATCTCCCACAAACTCCGCGAAGTGAAAGCGGTGGCGGACACCATCACGGTCATTCGGCGCGGCAAGGTGGTGGGTACTGCAAGCCCCACGGCGTCGACGGCGGAACTCGCCTCCATGATGGTGGGCCGTGCGGTCAGCCTCACGCTGGATAAGGCTCCTGCCAAAGCCCAGGAGAAGACCTTTCAGGTTAAGGACCTGACGGTTATCGCTCCCAGCGGGCACCATACGGTGGACGGGATCAGCTTTGACATTGCCAGGGGCGAGATCCTTGCCGTCGCCGGCGTTCAGGGCAACGGCCAGACCGAACTGACTGAGGCAATCCTCGGACTTCAGGACAGGGTCCATGGCTCCATCCTGCTCGACGGCGAAGAACTGGTTGGGCGCAGCGTCAAGGACATTTTGAACGCCGGCGTGGGTTTTGTGCCCGAGGACCGGTCTGTTGACGGGTTGATAGGCACCTTTTCAATCGCCGAAAACCTGATTCTGGACCGCTACGACCAGGCGCCGTTCGCGAAAGGCATAGGCATGAGTCCTGCGAAGGTCCTGGAGAACGCCAAAACCAGGATCGAAGAGTTCGATGTCCGGACGCCTTCCGGAACATTGGCCGCCGGCACCCTCTCCGGCGGCAACCAGCAGAAGGTGGTGATGGCACGCGAGCTGTCGCGGCCGCTGCGGCTTTTCATTGCCTCCCAGCCCACGCGCGGTGTCGACGTGGGCTCCATCGAGTTCCTGCACAAGCGGATTGTGGCTGAGCGTGACCACGGCACCCCCGTGATGATCGTCTCCACAGAACTGGACGAGGTCATGGAGCTCGCCGACCGCATCGCCGTCGTTTACAAGGGCAAGCTGGTGGGCATTGTCCCCGCAGGAACGGGGCGTGACGTCCTGGGCCTCATGATGGCGGGAATTTCACCCGAGGATGCGGCCCATGGTGACGCGGCCCATGGAGATGCTGCCCACGGAGACGCCGCCACCGGAGACACGGCCATCGGATATGCCACCCGTCCAGAGGCTGAACCATCCTCCGCCAAGCCGGCCGGGTCCTCCCGGACCACCACCTCCAGCGCCGAAGGAGGCGATCATGCCTGAAAAGCATCCCCACAAACACGTGGCCGACCACCATGGAAAGTCCTCCGAGCCCAATCCGGCGGCGGAGGAAACTGCCGCGGTGGTGTCACTGGACACTGCCGGCGGCGCCATGGAGCCCTCGGCTGTCCCGGCCACTGCGCAAAGCGGCCGGCTGCCGGGCGGCCCGGACACGCTGGTCCGGAAGATCTTTACCGGCAGCGGCATGGTTTCGGTGCTGGCGGTGCTGCTGGCCCTCATCATCGGCGGCCTGCTGATCGCCAGCACGGACAAGCAGGTGGGAGCAACCTCCACGTACCTGTTTGCCCGGCCCACTGACTTCCTGTCGGCGCTGTGGAGCGCGGCCACCCGCTCGTATGTGGCCCTGTTCCAAGGGTCCGTCTTCAATCCGGCTGCTTCCAGCTTCACCCTGCAGTTTGCGCCGCTCATGGAAACCCTGACCATAGCCACGCCTCTGATCACGGCAGGTCTTGGAGTGGCTTTGGCGTTTCGTGCAGGCCTTTTCAACATTGGTGCCCAGGGCCAGATCATCATGTCGGGCATCCTGGCCGCCTGGGTCGGTTTCGCCTTGCACCTCCCGGTGGGACTGCACCTGCTCCTCGTCCTGGTGGCGGGCATTGTCGGCGGTGCCCTCTGGGGCGGGCTGGTGGGCCTCCTCAAGGCCAGGACCGGAGCCCACGAGGTCATCCTCACCATTATGTTCAACTACATCGCGTTGTACTTCCTGGGGTACCTCCTGAACACTCCCGCGTTTCGACGGCCCGGAGAGTCAAACCCGATCTCGCCCATCCTTGACCCCAGCGCCGTGTATCCACAGATCCTGGGCACCCAATACCGCCTGCATCTCGGCTTTGTAGTGGCCATCGCGGCCACGTTCCTGGTCTGGTGGCTGCTGAACCGATCCACCGTCGGCTTCGAGTTCCGCGCCGTGGGCGCCAACCCGAAAGCTGCCATGACCGCGGGGATCAACGTCTCCCGGGCCACCATCCTGGTGATGGCCATGGCAGGTGCCCTTGCGGGCCTGTCCGGTGTTGCCCAGGTGGCGGGCACGGAGAAGGTCCTCACCGATGGCGTGGCCGCAACCTACGGTTTTGACGCCATCACTGTGGCGCTGCTGGGGCGCTCGACGCCGTGGGGAACCTTTGCGGCCGGCCTCCTCTTCGGAGCCTTCCGCGCCGGAGCCGTGCAGATGCAGATCCAGACCGGTACCCCCATCGACATTGTCCTGGTGGTCCAATCGCTCATTGTCCTCTTCATCGCGGCGCCGCCGCTGGTACGGGCGGTCTTCGGGCTGAACCCCCGCAGTAGGAAGCCCGCCGCGGGCCAGAAGGCCCGGCAGGCAGCAACAACCGGAGGTGCAGCATGAGCACAACAGCAACGTCGCCCCTCCCCGGAAAAGGGGAGCCGGGAGCACCGGAGCAGGAGACAGGACGCGTCGCAGCAACATCTGCCAAGCCGGTGACCTGGAGGACTCCCATCCTGCTGGCAGTGCTGGGGCTTGTCGCCCTGGTCTTCTTTGGCATCCTGGGGCCCAACCAGACGGCAAGCTTCGGCATCTCCACCAGCGGCGACTTCTTCCAGCTGCCGGCCCTGGCGGTCCCGGCGTTCCTGGGCGGCATTGTCCTGTCCGTCATCCTGCTGGGGATCGCGGCCTACGCGGTTTACCTCAAGACAAAGGACCAGCCAGCCCCCAGATGGGTGCCCATCGCCTTCATCGTGTTGTTTGTAGCAGCCTTCCTCATTTGGGTGGTAGGCGGTGCCCGCACGCCCAGCATTTCGCTGGCGGGGCTCATCGCAGGCTCAGTGACCCTCGCAGTTCCCCTGGTCTTTGGATCCCTGTCAGGCGTGTTGTGCGAGCGCGTGGGCGTGATCAACATCGCCATTGAGGGCCAACTCCTGGGCGGTGCCTTCACCGCGGCGATGGTTGCCACCATGACGGGCAGCCCGTTGGTCGGCCTGCTGGCGGCAGCGATCGCCGGCGCCCTCGTCTCCATGGTGCTGGCGCTGTTCAGCATCAAGTACCTGGTGAACCAGATCATCGTTGGCGTAGTGCTGAACGTGCTGGTCTCGGGAGTCACCGGCTTCCTCTACAGCACCGTGATGCTGGCAAACAAGGCACAATTCAATTCGCCGGGCCGGCTGCCGATCATTGACATCCCTGTGCTGTCCAGCATCCCCATCATCGGCCCTATTCTTTTCCGGCAGTCAGTGGTGGGCTACCTGATGTACATCGCTGTCATTGTGGTGTGGGTGGGCCTGTTCAAAACCAAGTGGGGACTTCGGGTGCGGGCTGTGGGCGAGCACCCCCAGGCCGCGGACACCATGGGCATCAAAGTAAATGCCTTGCGCTTCTGGAACGTCACGCTGGGCGGGGCCGTCGCCGGAATCGGCGGATCCTTCTTCACCCTGGTGGCCATCGACAGCTTTACCAAGGAAATTTCAGGTGGACGTGGCTTTATCGCCCTGGCCGCCCTGATCTTTGGACGCTGGAACCCCATCGGTGCATTCTTCGCGGCCCTGCTGTTTGGCTTCGCGGATAACCTGCAGAGCATCGTGACCATCATCGGGACGCCGGTACCCAGCCAGTTCATGGCCATGCTGCCGTACCTGGTGACGGTCCTTGCAGTGGCAGGGCTGGTGGGCCGGTCCCGGCCCCCGGCCGCCAGCGGCATCCCGTACGTCAAGGGCTGAACCACGTGGAGAACTACGGCCAGGGAGAAAAACTAAGCGCCGAAGACTGGCAGGCGCTGAAGGCAGCCGCCGTCGCCGCCATGCAGAACGCCTACGCGCCGTATTCAAGGTTTTCGGTGGGGGCGGCAGCCCTCACCGCGGACGGGCGGATCGTCAGCGGCTGCAACGTGGAGAACGCCAGCTATGGCCTGGGCCTGTGCGCTGAATGTGCACTGGTGGGCAATCTTCATATGACCGGCGGCGGTACGCTGCGGGCGTTCTACTGCGTCGACGCGGGCGGCAATGTGCTGATGCCGTGCGGCAGGTGCCGCCAGCTCCTCTATGAGTTCCGGGCGCCTGATATGGAGCTCATGACCACAGCCGGCATCAAGACCATGGACCAGGTGCTGCCCGATGCATTTGGCCCCCAACACCTGGAGGAGACCCGGTGAAAGCCGCCCCGAGACAGACTGAAGTTTTCGACGCCGTCGACATCATCCGCACCAAACGGGACAAGGGCGTTCTCAGTCCTGAACAGATCGACTGGACCATCGACGCCTACACCCGCGGTGTTATCGCGGACGAGCAAATGGCTGCGTTGAACATGGCCATCCTGCTCAACGGCATGGACCGGAGCGAGATATCGCGCTGGACCGCCGCCATGATCGCCTCGGGGGAGCGGATGGACTTCTCAAGCCTCCGAAAGCCCGACGGCGGCATCAAGGCAACCAGCGACAAGCACTCCACCGGGGGAGTGGGGGACAAGATCACACTTCCACTCGCTCCGCTCGTGGCCGTCTTCGGCGTCGCTGTTCCGCAGCTTTCCGGACGCGGGCTGGGCCACACCGGCGGCACCCTGGACAAGCTGGAATCCATTCCCGGCTGGCGCGCCGATCTTAGCAACGATGAAATACTGGCGCAGCTCCAGGATGTTGGAGCTGTCATCTGTGCTGCCGGCGCCGGGCTGGCGCCCGCAGACAAAAAGCTCTACGCACTCCGCGATGTCACCGGCACCGTGGAAGCCATCCCTCTCATCGCCTCGTCGATCATGAGTAAGAAAATCGCTGAAGGCACCGGTTCGCTGGTCCTTGATGTCAAGGTGGGCAGCGGCGCGTTCATGAAGGATGAAGCCCAGGCCCGGGAACTGGCTGAGACCATGGTTGCCCTGGGCCAGGACGCCGGTGTCAACACGGTAGCCCTGCTGACCAATATGAATACGCCCTTGGGGCTCACTGCAGGCAACGCCATTGAAGTCGAGGAATCCGTGGAAGTCCTGGCCGGCGGGGGCCCTGAAGACGTGGTGGAGCTGACGGTGCGGCTGGCCGAGGAGATGCTGGCGTGCGCCGGTGTCCATGATGCTGACGCACGGGCGGCCCTGAAGGACGGCCGGGCCATGGATGTGTGGAACCGGATGATCGGGGCACAGGGCGGTGACCCACGGGCCAAGCTGCCGGTGGCCAGGGAATCAGAAGTCATTTATGCGCCCGCTGACGGCGTGCTGGTGGAACTGGACGCGCTGGCGGTAGGCGTCGCGGCCTGGCGCCTCGGTGCCGGCCGTGCCCGCAAGGAAGACGCCGTCCAGGCGGGTGCCGGTGTCCGGATGCATGCAAAGCCAGGGGCGGTGGTCCGCGCGGGTGAACCGCTGATGACGCTGCTTACGGACACCCCGGAGAAGTTTGCACGAGCCAAGGAATCGCTGGAGCATGCTGTGGTGATCGCGCCTCCCGGGTCCCGGCCGGCCCAGCAGCTCATCATCGATCGAATAGCATAGCGACAATGCAGGCCATCAATGAATTCATCCTCGCTGCGGCCGGGCAGCCCTGGGTGCTCTTCCTTGTCCTCGCCTGTTGCCTGATTGACGGCTTCTTCCCTCCCATCCCCAGCGAGTCGGTGGTGGTGGGGCTTGCCGCTGTGGCCGCGACAGCTGACGTTCCCAACCCCTGGATGCTGATGCTTGTGGCTGCAGTGGGTGCCTTCTCCGGAGACAACATTGCGTACCTGATTGGGCGCACGGTGGGAACGCGCCGCTGGCGCTGGATGCGCGGTCCGCGGATGCAGAGTGCCTTCCGGTGGGCGGGCGTGGAACTGCGGAAGCGGCCGGCGTCGCTCATCCTGGTGGCCCGGTTCATCCCCATCGGCAGGGTTGCCGTCAATCTCACCGCCGGAGTAACCCACTACCCGCGGCCGCGCTTTATCGGGCTGACGGTCCTCTCCGCCACGTTGTGGGCCGCGTACTCAGTCGGGATAGGCCTGTTCTTTGGACAGTGGTTCGAGGACAACCATCTGCTTGGGGCGGTCATCGCCATCATTTGTGCAGTAGGGCTCGGAATCGTAGTGGACCTGGTCATCAACCGGCTGCGCGGGAAGGTCCCCGTAGTGGAGCGCATGAAAGAACCGGAGCCCTAGAATCCACCCGTGGGTGGATCCCGGTGGGCGGGGGAAATCAGCCCCCAGGACGACGACCCGCACCATTCCGCCGGGATAGCGTTGACTCAGTGTTCCACCGGCCGGGGCGTAGCGAACGACGCCCTGGCCGTGGGACACTGAATAGCGATTTACGTCACTTTTGGCAGCGTCATTTTTTTGGCAGCGTCATTTTCCTCTAGGAGCAAGACCCGCGTGGAGTTTTTGAATCAAATGCTCGAGCATGCGGCCGGGCAGCCCTGGATATATCCTCTGCTCCTGGTCTTCTTCTTCGTTGACGGGTTTGCCACCATATTGCCCAGCGAAACGGCCATTGTTGGCTTGTCGGCGCTGTTCCTTCATAGCGGGCAACCTAACCTATGGATCCTGGGTACCACCGCCCTCGTTGGCGCCATGGCGGGCGACAACATGGCGTATATGCTGGGCCGCAAGATCGGGTTGACGCGCTGGAAATGGATGCGTCGCCCCAAGGTTCAGAAGATGTTCGCCTGGGCCCAGTACGAGCTCGACAAGCGCGGCGCTGTGCTCATTTTTACCGCGCGATACATTCCCTGGGGCCGGGTTGCCGTGAACTATGTTGCAGGGCAGACCGGGTTCCGCCATCGCACGTTCTTCTGGCTGGATGCCTTCGCCTGCCTCACCTGGGTGGGTTATTCCATTGGCATAGGCCTGCTTGCTGGTCAATGGGTCCACCACAACCCCCTCCTTGGCGTGGGGATTGCCGTGGCGTTCGCGGTCCTCCTGGGCATCCTTATCGACCACCTCCTGCGCTGGTGGCACAAGCACCTCGCCCGCAACGATGCCAAGGTAGTGGACGAGTGGCTGGATGGCGGCCCGGCAGGTGCCTCCGCCGGCGTGACCGGAGCCTCCCCAATGCTCGCGGCCAGCGCTCTGGACGCCGAACCCGGGGGGAAGTAGCGGCTGGCTTTAGGCGCCTGCCGACCCTAAGGTTGGAACGTGACTGAGCCTATTGTTGACACTGCCCCTGCCCTTGATTTCGACCTGAAGAGCCTCCCGAAGGTTTCCCTCCATGACCACCTGGACGGGGGACTCCGTCCGGCCACCATCATTGAGCTGGCTGAGTCCGTTGGCCACACCCTTCCCTCCACCGATCCCGTGGCCCTGGGGGAGTGGTTCCGTGAGTCCGCCGACTCCGGTTCACTGGTCCGCTACCTGGAAACATTTGACCACACCGTCGCCGTGATGCAGACGAAGGAAGGCCTGTTCCGGGTAGCGAAGGAATTTGTGGAGGACCTCGCTGATGACGGCGTGGTCTACGGGGAAGTGCGCTGGGCACCCGAGCAGCACCTTCAGAACGGCCTCTCGTTGGATGAAGCGGTGGAGGCCGTCCAGGAAGGCCTGGAAGCCGGCGTGGATGCCGTGGCCGAAAGTGGACGGGAGATTCAGGTTGGCCAGCTGATCACGGCCATGCGGCACGCGGACCGCGGGCAGGAGATCGCTGAACTTGCCGTCCGGCACCGCAACAGGGGTGCTGTCGGCTTCGACATTGCCGGCGCGGAGGACGGCTTCCTGCCGGCCCGTTTCAAGGATGCGTTCACCTTCCTGGCACAGAACAACTTCCCAGCCACCGTCCATGCAGGCGAGGCCGCGGGCCTGGAGAGCATCCAGTCCGCCCTGGTGGACGGACGAGCCCTCCGCCTTGGCCACGGCGTCCGAATCGCCGAAGACATCATGGTGGAATTCGAGCATGACGATGACGCGTCCGGTACCGAGGATGCGGAGGACAGCATCGGTCTGGTCACCCTGGGCGACCTCTCAAGCTGGATCCGGGACCGCGGGATCGCCCTGGAGATCTGCCCCTCCTCAAACCTTCAGACCGGTGCCATCGCCGGCTTCGGTGAAGGCATCGAAAGCCACCCGCTGGACATGCTCTACCAGCTGGGCTTTAACGTCACCATCAACACGGACAACCGGCTGATGAGCGGCGTGACCCTGACCGATGAGTTTGAACTGCTCGTGGAGACCTTCGACTACGATCTCGATGACCTGCTCGAGCTGACGCTCAATGCCGCTGAAGCATCCTTCCTGCCCCTTGAAGAGAAGGAAGCCCTGGTGGAGTACATTAACGACGCCTACGCCAACCTTGGCTAGCGGATCCACCACCCCCGCCGGGCATTCACCAACGGCGGAACTCATCGCTATCATCGCTGCGCTCCGCGAGCACTGCCCGTGGATGGGAGCGCTTACCCACGCCTCATTGGTGGAATACCTCCTTGAGGAGGCCTACGAGGTAGCGGAAACCATCGAGACCGGAGCGGATGAAGCGGAACTCCAGGGCGAGCTGGGGGATGTACTCCTCCAGGTGGTGTTGCACTCCCGGCTCGCCGAGGAACGAGGAACCTTCACTTTCGACGACGTCGCCCGCGGTCTGAGCGCCAAGATGGTCAGGCGAAATCCCCACGTGTTCCGTCCGGACGGGTCACTGCAGGACAGCTTCCCCGCCACGGTGGAGGAGATCGTTCAGAAATGGGATGCGGTCAAGATATCAGAGCGCCCGGAACGAAAGCATCCTTTTGAAGGCATCCCGCAGGCGCTGCCCGCGCTGGCCCGGGCGCAAAAGTCCATGGACCGGGCCGAACGTGCCGGATTCGGCCTCCATCTTCCCCAGGCTGCCGCGCCGGACCCCGGCACTGAAGAGGAACTGGGCGACCTGCTGTTTGCGATCGTCCGCTCCGCCCGCGCCCAGGGATTTGATGCCGAGCGCGCCCTGCGCGGTGCCCTCCGCCGTTATCAGGAGGGTTTCCGTGAGCAGTAAAAGGGCAGCAAATGTGCAGCATGCCCTTTGGTCCGGCACCATGATGACGTCCGGGTGATGGATAGGTTTCCGTAACCCGCACCACTCTCGACTACGCTAGTCCTGACGAGGACGTCGAGTTTTCCGCTAGTTTTCCCGCTATCAGACTCCCAGTTAACGCCCATAAGGAGCATATTCATGGCGCTTATCGATGCCATCCACGCCCGCGAGATCCTCGATTCCCGTGGCAACCCGACCGTAGAAGTTGAAGTCCTGCTGTCCGATGGCCAGATCGGCCGCGCGGCAGTCCCCTCGGGCGCCTCCACCGGTGAGCACGAGGCCGTTGAGCTCCGCGACGGAGACAAGGGCCGCTACCTCGGCAAGGGTGTCCAGAAGGCCGTTGACGCGGTCATCGACCAGATCGCTCCGGCCCTGACAGGTTTCGACGCCACAGACCAGCGCAGCATCGACCAGGCAATGATCGACCTGGACGGAACGGCCAACAAGAGCAAGCTCGGAGCCAACGCCATCCTGGGTGTTTCCCTCGCCGTAGCCAACGCAGCCGCCGCTTCCGCTGACCTGCCGCTGTACAAGTACCTGGGCGGCCCGAACGCCCACGTGCTGCCCGTACCGCTGATGAACATCCTCAACGGCGGCTCGCACGCCGATTCCGACGTCGACATCCAGGAATTCATGGTTGTTCCGCTCGGCGCAGAAACCTTCTCCGAGGGACTTCGCTGGGGCGTTGAGGTTTACCACGCACTCAAGGCCGTGCTGCAGGAAAAGGGCCTCTCCACCGGCCTCGGCGACGAAGGCGGCTTCGCGCCGAACCTGCCGTCCAACCGTGCAGCCCTGGACCTGATCCAGGAAGCCATCAAGAACGCAGGCTACACCCCGGGCCAGGACATTGCCCTGGCACTGGACGTTGCCTCCTCGGAGTTCTTCACGGACGGCGCCTACCAGTTCGAAGGCAAGGCCCTCAGCTCCACCGAGATGAGCGCCTACTACGCCGAACTCGTTGCCGACTACCCGCTGGTATCCATCGAGGACCCGCTGGACGAGAACGACTGGGACGGCTGGAAGACCCTCACCGACAGCATCGGCGACAAGGTCCAGCTGGTGGGCGATGACCTGTTCGTCACCAACCCCTCCATCCTTCAGCGCGGCATCGAGACCAAGACCGCCAACTCGCTGCTGGTGAAGGTCAACCAGATCGGTTCCCTGACCGAAACGCTGGACGCCGTGAGCCTGGCCCAGCGCTCCGGTTACACCACCATCACCTCGCACCGTTCAGGTGAAACCGAAGACACCACCATCGCCGACATCTCCGTGGCAACCAACGCGGGGCAGATCAAGACAGGTGCCCCGGCCCGCTCCGAGCGTGTAGCCAAGTACAACCAGCTGCTTCGCATCGAAGAGGAACTCGACGACGCCGCACGCTACGCCGGACGCAGCGCCTTCCCGCGTTTCAAGGGCTAGTAGCCGCAATATCCTCTGACCGGTGGTTATGGTTGAAAGACCATAGCCACCGGTTTTTGTTTCAGCCTGGTTTTTGTTTCAGCCCAGACAGTTGCAGCCACAGGCAGGCCGCACGTTTCAGGAGTGTCATGGCTACGCGCCGTCCAAAAGTTCCCAAGGCCTCCGGGCCAGCGAAGGAAACAGCCGACACCGCTGACATCATCCGGGCCCAGTTCGGCGGTTCCACGGAGAATGCCGGCAATGCCCGGGCCTCACAGGACAGAACCGCACAGGACCGAGCTGCAAGGGACAGGACCGCAAAGGAGAGAGCGGCAGGTCCGGGGGCACCCTCGCTGAAGGGCGCCACACACGGCCGGCCCGGCAACTCCTCCCCAGGCAGCCAATCGAAGGACCAGGGCAAAGGGCGCGGTGCAGGCGGCGCATCCGCGTCAGGCGGCCATGCCAAGGGCAACCAGCCTGAGGACGAGGCTCAGCCGGTTCCTGCAAAGGCGTTTTCGGGGCGCATGCTTGCACTCGCCGTGGTCATGATCGCCATCACCATCATGCTGGCCCCCACCGTGAAGATTTTCTTTGATAAGCGGGCTGAAATCGCTGCGCTCAACGCCGATATCGCCGCAAGCCAGGCCGAACAGGCAGGCCTGCGCCAGCAGGTATCGCGCTGGCAGGACCCCAACTATGTGAAACAGCAGGCCCGCGACCGCATTAACATGGTAATGCCGGGTGAAACGAGCTACTGGGTGTTCGGCAGCGATCTGCCGGACGGACCAGGCAACAGCCAGACCGGTGCAGCAGCACAAGACCCCGCCGATCTGCCGTGGGTGGATTCCCTGTGGGAGTCCATCAGGCGTGCGGCCACAGACTGAACAGCTAGAGGAAGGATGGCCCGCGCCAGTGGGAGAACACACAACAGCGCCGGAGGACTCACGTCAGCCATCGGCACATGATCTTGAAGTACTGAGCCGGCAGCTGGGGCGGCCTGTCCGCGATGTGGTGGAAATCCCGGCCCGCTGCGTTTGCGGCAACCCGCTGGTGGCTGCCACGGCGCCCCGCCTCAGCAACGGCACCCCTTTTCCCACCACCTTCTACCTGACGCATCCGGTGATCACGTCGGCAGTTTCGCGCCTCGAGGCCGCCGGTCTCATGAACACCATGAATGAACGCCTCGCTGCCGACGAGCCCCTTGCCGCAGCCTACCGCTCAGCGCACGACGCCTACCTGGCCGCGCGTGCGGCGATTGGCGAGCGTTCGGGCATCGGCGCGGTCCCCGAAATCGACGGAATCTCCGCCGGTGGCATGCCCACCCGGGTCAAGTGCCTTCACGTCCTGGTGGGGCACTCCCTCGCCGCCGGAGCGGGAGTCAATCCCTTGGGGGATGAAGCCATCGCAGGCATCAGCGAATGGTGGACGACTGACCGCTGCTACTGCGACGGCGCCTGGGACACAGCGGGGGAGGCACCCTCGAGGGACCTAAGCCGCCATGGGCCCCAGGGCCTGCCGGAGATAGTTGGCCGGCCGGCTCCCCTCCGCAGGACCGCCGCCGGGGGCGACGTGGACGGCCAGGGGCACGCCGGGGCCGGCGAATGAGCCGCGTCGCCGCCATTGACTGCGGTACCAATTCCATCCGTCTGCTGATTGCGGACATTGACCGCAGCAATGGGACGGCCAAACTCACCGACGTGGTCCGTGAAATGCGGGTTGTGCGGCTCGGCCAGGGCGTGGATGCCACCGGCGAGCTCGCGCCGGAGGCGCTGGAGCGTACCTTCGCAGCCACGGCCGACTACGCCAAGATGATCCATGAACACGGTGCCGGAAAGGTGCGCTTTGTGGCGACGTCGGCCAGCAGGGACGCACGGAACCGCCAGGTCTTTGTGGACGGGATCCGCGGCCTGATTGGGGTTGAGCCCGAAGTGATCTCCGGTGGGGAGGAAGCGGCGCTGTCCTTCGCCGGGGCAGCCAGCGTCCTGCCGGTCCTTGACGGCCAGCACGTGCTGGTGGTTGACCTTGGCGGCGGGAGCACGGAATTTGTCCTCGGAACGGCGGACGGAGTCACGGCAGCCAAGTCCGTGGATATCGGCTGCGTGCGTTTGACTGAGCGGCACCTCCGCGATGACCCGCCGACGCCGGAACAGATTGCCGCTGCCGAGGCTGATGTGGACGCTGCCATTTCATTGGCGGGACTGGACGTTCCCCTCGAACGCGCCACCGCCGTCGTGGGGGTGGCCGGATCGATCACCACCATCACAGCCCACGCGCTGCGGCTTCCGGAGTATTCCCCTGAAGCGATCCACGGCACTGAACTGCCCCTGCAAATGATCCGGGGCGCAGCAAAAGACCTGCTGGAAATGTCCAGGACCGAACGCGCCCAGCTGCCGTACATGCATCCCGGCAGGGTGGATGTGATTGGGGCCGGCGGGCTGGTGTGGGCGCGTATCCTGGAACGCCTTAACGAGCTCACTGCAGGCCGGATCGTCACGGCCACCGCCAGCGAACACGACATTCTCGACGGCATTGCCCTGAGCATCAGCTAACCGACCATGGGACCCGACATGACCAGAGCAACAGCCCGGCTCCGCCGGACCGCCACCGCTCTTCTCGCAATGATGCTGGCCGGCGGCAGCGTGGCTGCCGGTCTTGCCGGAGCGCCCGCAGCGCACGCCGACTCATGGCGCGATAAACAGTACTGGCTGGCCGAGTCCGGGATCACGAAGGCCTGGGAGGTCTCCAAAGGCGCCGGCGTCAAGGTCGCTGTTATCGACAGCGGGGTGGACGCCCAGCATCCGGACCTCAAGGGCGCTGTGACGGGCGGCCGCGACGTTTCAGGTGCCGGAAGCCCGGACGGACAGAAGAGCATCGGCGGCAAGCCCGAACACGGCACCCTCGTGGCCACCATGCTGGCCGGCCGCGGACACCAGCCGGCAGCGTCCACAGCCTCACCCAGCCCGGGCACTTCCAGTACGGGCCCGGATGGGATCGTGGGCGTGGCACCGGAGGCGCAGATCCTGTCTGTCTCCACCTGGCTGGGTTCGCCCAACCCGGCAGGAAAAAGCGACCAGGACCAGATTCCTGAGGCTGTCCGCTGGGCAGTGGACAACGGCGCCAAAGTCATCAATATCTCACTGGGCAGCACCACGCCCCAGTGGCCGCAAAGCTGGGATGCAGCCTTCCTGTACGCCGAGCAGAAGGACGTGGTGATCGTTGCCGCCGCCGGAAACCGGGTGGGCGGCAACGTCCAGGTGGGCGCGCCCGCCACCATCCCTGGTGTGCTCACGGTGGCGGGACTGGACCGGAAGGGAGTGGCGAGCATTGACTCGTCGTCCCAGGGGATCAGTATCGGAGTGGCCGCTCCGGCGGAAAACCTGCTCGGAGGGCTGCCGGGCGGCGGGTACGCCGAGTGGGCCGGAACGTCCGGAGCCGCTCCCATCGTTGCCGGCGTTGCGGCCCTCATCCGCTCCAAATGGCCCGAGATGAGCGCCCGGCAGGTCATCAACAGGATCGTCAGTACCGCGAAGGACGCCGGTGCGCCGGGAAAGGATCCGCTCTACGGCTTTGGTGTGCTGAATGCCGAAGCGGCCTTGAAGGACGCGGTGCCCGAGGCTGCGGCCAATCCGCTGGGCTCCATCTCGGACTGGATCCGTGTGCACCGCCGGGGTGGAAACCTTGCCTCGCCCGCGCCGGCACCCACCTCCGGTGTTGCCAGCGCTGTCCCCACCCTTCCCGAACCGACTGTGCCCGCGGTGGAGGCTCCATCCCAGCGTGATTCCGCCCTTGGCGCCGCCGTCGTCATCGGCTTTGCCATCCTCTTCATAGCGATCATCGCGGCGGCAGTGTTCCAGCTGCGCCGCGCTGCCCGAAACCCTCGCCTGGCCCGGGAAGAACCGGATACAGGGGTCCTGGATTCCGTGGATTCCGGCGGAAAAGCTAGTTAGTGAAGATTTTCACAAAGTGCTGTACTCTTAAATCATGGCAACCACCCCAGAGCTCCAGGACCGTCCCCGGGTACTCGTCGTCGGCGGCGGATACGTCGGCCTGTACGTAGCACTCAAACTGCAGAAGAAGATCGCGAATGCCGGTGGCATCGTCACCCTCGTGGATCCACTGCCCTACATGACTTACCAGCCGTTCCTGCCCGAGGTTGCCGGTGGCAACATCGAGGCCCGCCATGCAGTGGTCTCCCACCGCCAGCACCTCAAGCAGACCGAACTGATCCAGGGCCGCGTGACGTCGATCGACCACGCCAACCGCACCGCCGTTGTGGCTCCCGCGGACGGCGGAGACAATTTCGAGGTTCCCTACTTCGACGTCGTCCTGGCCGCAGGCGCCATCACCCGCACGTTCCCCATCAAGGGCCTCGCGGACAAGGGCATCGGCCTGAAGACCATCGAGGAAGCCGTTGCGCTGCGCAACAAGGTCCTGGAGCGCATTGAGGTTGCCTCCACCATGACCGATCCCGCGGCCCGCGCCAAGGCACTCACCTTCGTGGTAGTCGGCGGCGGCTTCGCCGGCATTGAATGCATCACCGAGATGGAGGACCTGGCCCGCGCCGCGGTCCGCAACAACCCGCGGATCAAGCAGGAGGAAGTCCGCTTCGTCCTGGTTGAGGCAATGGGGCGGATCATGCCCGAGGTTACGGCCAAGCAGGCCGAATGGGTGGTGGAGCACCTCCGCAGCCGTGGCATCGAGGTCCTGCTGAACACCTCCCTGGACAACGCCGAAGGCTCCATCAAGCTCATCAACCTCCCGGACAAGACGCCGGCGCAGGACTTTGAAGCGGATACCCTGGTGTGGACTGCCGGCGTGCAGGCCAACCCCATGGTCCGCTCCACCGACTTCCCGGTCGAGCCGCGCGGCCGCGTCCGCACCCTTCCTGACATGCGCATTGGAGGGGACGAAGGAATCGTCGACAACGCCTGGGCTGCAGGCGATATCGCTGCCGTGCCGGACCTCACGGGCAGTGGCCTGCCGGACGGTACCTGCGTTCCGAACGCCCAGCACGCCCTTCGGCAGGCCAAGCGCCTCGCGAAGAATCTGTGGGCTTCCCGCTGGGACAAGCCGCTGAAGGACTACAAGCACAAGAACCTGGGTGCCGTGGCCGGCTTCGGCGAGTGGAAGGGTGTCGCGAATATCAACCTCGTCGGCAGCATCGGCCTCAAGGGCCCGCTGGCCTGGCTGGCACACCGCGGCTACCACGGCATGGCGATGCCCACGTTCGAGCGCAAGTTCCGCGTGATCTTTAACTGGATCATCAGCTTCTTCGCAGGTCGCGACACCACCCCGCTCATGGATCTGGACAACCCCCGCGGGGCCTTCATTGCAGCGGCCACCCCGGCTCCCAAGCCGGCGGCGGCACCGCCGGCCGGAAGCCCGGGTGCCGCTCCCGAGGCCGGCAAGCCCGGATCAACGGCCGCGGCGAGCTTTGATCCCAAACAGTCAGTAAGCGCGAACGCCAAGTAGCCTGCTTCCCTGGATCACGTCCTGGGAGACAGATGCAGCAACGCCCGACGGCGGCCGTCCCTTTCAGGGGGACCGCCGCCGTTGGTGTTTAAGCACCGTCGTTGTTTAAGCACCGTCGTTGCTTGAGCGCGGGAGCGCCGCCCGCCTTGTGGAAGCCCACTCCTTCTAGACTGGCACCATGACTGGCGAAAAGAACCTCCAGGCCCTGCTGGCAGCGATCCACCCCGTACTGCGCGAAGGTGAGTATGTCTACGTCCTCTGGCCCCATGGGAGGCCGCTGGCGGCGGGTATCCAGGCGGCAGTTCGTGAGGCTGAGGGCCTGACTGTGGTTCTTCCCCGTTCGGAAGCGGATGGCTTGGGCCTGCCTTACGACTTCGTGGCCGCCTGGATCACGTTGCAGATCCACGCTGAGCTGGAGGCCGTGGGCCTGACGGCGGCGGTGAGCAGGGCCCTGACGGATGCCAAGATCAACTGCAATGTGCTGGCGGGGTTCCACCATGACCATCTGCTGGTGCCTGCCGGGGAGGCTGCCCGTGCACTGGAGGTCTTGGCTGAGCTGTCGGCGGAAAACAGCCACCAGCCCAGACCCGAACTGGTGCTGCGCAATGAAACGGCCGACGACCGGGAAAAGATCCTGGCCCTGACGGCGGAGGCTTTTGCCATATCACCGGCAACAGGCCTGCCGGCCAAGGGAGAGCCGGTTGAAGTGGAGGTGCTCCGCCAGCTGTTCGTGTGCGAGGAGTACCTGCCGGAGTTCAGCATTGTGGCTCTCCTTGACGGCGAGGTGGTGGGCCACGTTATCAGTACCCGCGGCTGGGTGGGCGAGCATGAATTGCTGGGACTTGGGCCGATCGGCGTGACGCCGAGGCTCCAACGCCACGGCGTCGGAAGCGCGCTGATGAATGAAACCATTGCGCGCGCCAACGCCGCGGGGGAGAGCGGCATCGCACTGCTGGGGAGTACCGAGTACTACCCCCGCTTCGGCTTTGTGCCTGCCACGTCCCTTGGCGTGCTGCCTCCCGAAGAGGTTTGGGCCGACAGCTTCCAGCTCCTGCCGCTGGCGTTGTGGCCTGGAGGAGTTCACGGCACCTTCCGGTATGCCGCCCCTTTTGCGGGGTTGTGACGGGATATCATTGACCGGGCGCCCCAGTAGCCCAATTGGCAGAGGCAGCGGACTTAAAATCCGCGTGTTGCGAGTTCGAGTCTCGCCTGGGGCACAACGTTTCCTTTTTCCCGCCGGAGTACGCCGGCTTTGGCAGCCACCGCCGGTGCGTGAAGGGCATCTTGTCACTTAATTTCGCATATGCAACGACTGTTATAAGGATGTGACCTCAGTCACTTATGTTCCCGCCGGATATGGATTAGCTTGAAGTTAAGTCAGGAACACCTGACCATCCGCATCAAAGGCCGTTCGCACCTTTCGATCCAGGAGTTTGTCAATGATTTCACTCCCCCCTGCGTCGTCCCGTATCGCCAAGCTCACAGCGCTTAGCGTCGGCGTCGCTTTTCTGGCTACCGCTTGTGGTGGCACCACCACCCCAAGCGCGACGGAGACTACTACCGCGCCTTCAGGAGAAATCTCCTGCCCGGCAGGTGCCGGCGCCGGTGCCAGCACCTCAGCTGCGGCAGCTCCCACAGGAGCCGTTCCGCCGTCCAGCACCACCACGGACACGCCGTTGAAGCTCGGATCGCTGCTGCCCACAACTGGCAACCTGGCGTACCTGGGCCCACCCGAAATTGCTGGCGTTAACCTTGGCGTCAAAGAGGTCAACGATGCTGGCGGTGTTCTGGGCAAGCCGGTGGAAGTCACCCACCGCGACTCGGGCGACACGAAGACCGACATCGCCACGCAGTCCACCAGCGCCCTGCTGGGCCAGGGAGTCAGCGCGGTTATTGGCGCAGCTTCCTCTTCCGTTTCCAAGACCGTGATCAACCAGATTACCGGTGCAGGCGTCCTCCACTTCTCCCCGGCCAACACGTCGCCGGACTTCACCACTTGGGATGACAAGGGCCTCTACTGGCGTACTGCCCCCTCCGACGTGCTTCAGGGCAAGGTCTTGGGCAACTACATCGTTGCCTGTGGCGCCCAGACACTCGGCATGATGGTCCTGAATGACGCTTACGGAACAGGCCTGCAGAAGAACGTCAAGGAAGCTTTCGAAGCTGCCGGCGGGAAGGTCGTTGCCGAGCAGCTCTACAACACCGGTGACTCACAGTTCAGCAGCCAGGTTGACGCGATCGTAGCTGCCAAGCCTGATGCCATCGCCCTGATTACCTTTGACGAGGCAAAGAGCATCATTCCGCTCTTCACCGGCAAGGGCATCAAGCCCACCCAGATGTTCATGGTTGACGGCAACCTCTTTGACTACAGCAAGGATCTTTCGCCGGGAACACTGAAGGGAGCGCAGGGCACGAACCCAGGAACGTTCGCCAAGGAAGACTTCAAGCAAAAGCTCCTGGCGCTGGATCCCGCATTGGTGACCTATAACTACGCGGGTGAGTCCTACGACGCCGTGAACCTGATTGCACTCGCCTCGGAAGCAGCAAAGAGCACCAAGGGAACGGACATCGCGGCCAAGCTGAAGGAAGTTTCAGAGGGTGGCGAGAAATGCAACAACTTCGCTTCGTGCGTGACGTTGCTCCGGGACGGCAAGGATATCGACTACGACGGTCAGTCGGGTCCGATCACCTTCTCGGATGCCGGTGACCCCACGGAAGCGTATATCGGTATCTACGAATACGACGATTCGAACAAGCCGCAGCCTGTCAAGGAAGAATTCGGCAAGCTGTAAGGCATAACCAGCAAAGGCTCCCGTCCATGGACGGGAGCCTTTGTTGTGTCAGGACCTAAACCAGATGACAGACGAGGCGCCTGAGCCGCGTTAGCCTGCGCTGCATAAGACCGCCCTGCATTAGTTGCCCGTGGGGGCGTCCGATGGGGAAAGGAGGACGCTAAAAGGCCGCCACCGGCAGGTGACGGCCCTTCAACGACTTCCTACCTGAGCCCTATCCCGGGCCCTCCTCCACAGTGTCGGCCAAAGTCCCGAGGTAGAGTTGGATGACCTTAGGATCCTTCATGAGTTCCCGACCGGTGCCGGTGTACGCATCCTTGCCTTGGTCCAGGACGTAGCCACGGTCACAGATCTGAAGGCAGCGGCGCGCGTTCTGTTCCACCATGATGACCGAGACGCCGGCCCGGTTGATCTCATGCACGCGCAGGAAGGTTTCGTCCTGTTTGACGGGTGACAGGCCTGCGGATGGCTCATCGAGCAACAGGACAGCAGGCTCCATCATCAGAGCCCGCCCCATGGCCACCATCTGGCGTTCACCGCCGGACAGTGAGCCCGCACGCTGGGCCCGCCGCTTCCCAAGCTCCGGGAACAAGCTGGTGACAAAGTCAAACCTCTCGGCAAAGTCCTTGGGCCGCTGGAACATCCCCATCTGCATGTTTTCTTCGATGGTGAGGGTGGCAAACACGTTGTTGTTTTGGGGCACAAAGCCAACACCCTGGGTCACCAGCTTGTTGGCTTTGAGCCCGGTGATGTCCTTTCCGCGCACAACAACTGAGCCGGAATGTACTTTTACCAGGCCGAACATGGCTTTCAGCAAGGTGGACTTACCGGCGCCGTTGGGGCCGATGATACCGATCAGCTCGCCTTTCCTGGCTTCGATGCTGCAGCCATTGAGGATATTCACACCCGGCAGGTAGCCCGCCACCAGATCGGTGACCTTGACGACAACGCCATCCTCTGATCCTTGCTGGGCTACGGGGGCTGCGCTGGTGGCACTCATTCTTTGTCCTTGTCTTTGTAGCCAGGCTCCGCCAAACCGGACTCAGGGGAGTTGGGTTCATCGGCATCCGGCACCTGGAGGGTTTCCGGGCTGAGGTCGGGCTGCTCCAAGTCCGCGCCCCGGAGGCTCGGCGCCACTGCGTCAACAGCAATGATGCCCGCGTTCTCCGTACCCACGATCGATTCCTCGTCCGCTTCCAGGACTGCTTCCAGTTCCTTGATCCCTTCGGTGTCGCCAAGGTCGACATCGTGGTGAGCGCCCAGGTAGGCGTCAATGACGGCGGGGTTCTTCATCACCTCACCCGGGGGACCCTCTGCCACGATTTTTCCTTCGGCCATCACAACAACCCAGTCGGCAATATGCCTGACCATGTTCATGTCGTGCTCCACGAACAGGACGGTCATGCCTTCTGCCTTGAGGTTCTTAATGTGGTCCAGCAGGGACTGGGTCAGGGCCGGGTTGACACCGGCCATTGGCTCATCCAGCATCACGAGCTTCGGCCGGACCATCAGGGCCCGTGCCATTTCCAGGAGCTTGCGCTGGCCGCCAGACAGGGAAGCCGCGTAATCGTCCCTTTTGGCGTCGAGCTTGAATTTCTCCAGCAGGACCTCGGCCTGGGCCGTGATGTCCTTCTCGCGGCTGCCCCACATCCCTTTGAAAAGGGCCTTGGAGAGGCGTTCACCGGGCTGGTCGGAGCCGCCAAGGCGCATATTCTCCATAACGGTGAGCTTGCCCATGACCTTGGTGAGTTGGAAAGTGCGCACCATTCCCATCCGGGCAAGCTTGTACGAGGGCACACCCTGGATGTTATTTCCCTCAAATTTCCATTTTCCCGAGTTGGGCGTATCGAAGCCGGTCAGGAGGTTGAAGAGTGTGGTCTTTCCGGCTCCATTCGGGCCGATGAGGGCGGTGATCTTATGGCGCGGGATTTCGAGGTATTCGACGTCAACCGCGTTGATGCCACCGAAGCTCCGGGTGATGTTTTCGGCCACCACGATGGGGTCCGTCTTCTGGCATCCGGGAGCGGCCTCGCCAACGGCTATCGGACTGGTGTCCGTCATGTAGTCGACGCTGCTTTGTTTGCCTGTGTTGTCTATTGAATGCGCGCTTTGGTTCATGCGAACGCCAGCTCCTTCTTATTGCCGAAGACGCCTTGCGGCCTGAAGATCATCAGCAGCATCAGCGCCACCCCTACCAGTATGTAGCGCAGCTGGCCTGCCTGGACTGTCGTCAGCCAGGTCACTGCGCCGGACTCGATCAGGCCGTAGAGGATGCCCTGCGTAAGCGAAAGCACCACCCAGAAAATCATCGCACCGGCTACGGGTCCCAGCACAGTGGCCATGCCACCGAGGAGGAGGCACGTCCAGAGGAAAAAGGTCAGTTCGGTGCCATAGTTGGCCGGCTGCACGGCGCCGCGGGGAAGTGTGAACACCATGCCGGCCAGGGCACCGAGCACACCGCCGATCACCAGTGCCTGCATTTTGTAGGCGTAGACGTTCTTCCCCAGGGCGCGGACAGCATTCTCGTCTTCACGGATGCCCTTAAGCACCCGCCCCCAGGGGCTGCGCATCAGCAGCCAGATGACAACGCAACAAAGGATCACCAAGGCCCATGCCACGATCCGAATGAAGAAGTCCCGGTTATTCATGCCCAGATATGAGCCCTCAGGGAAAGGGTTCATGTCATAGAATCCGCCTTCGAAGGCGCCCAGGCCATCCGCTGACCCCGTGACTGCATCCAGCTGGTTGGTGGTGACGACGTACCGCACAATTTCGGCGGCGGCGATGGTGACGATGGCCAGGTAGTCGGCCCTGAGGCGAAGGGTGGGGATACCCAGCAGCAGGGCAAACAGGCAGGAACAGAGCACGGCAATTAGCAGTCCCACAAAGAACGGCACGCCGAAGGTCAGCGTGGAGATGGCAAAGCCATACGCACCCACTGCCATGAACCCGGCCTGACCGAAGTTCAGCAGGCCGGAGTAGCCGAAGTGAACGGCGAGACCCAAAGCGGCCAAAGCGTATGCCGCCGTCGTCGGAGTGAAAAGCTCACTGAGGGCGCTGGAAAGAATGAATCCGAAGTCCAAGGCTGTCTCCTAACCCACACGCTCGCGCCGGCCGAGGATACCCTGCGGACGGAACAAGAGGACGATGATCATGATGAAGAGGGCGCCCACGTATTTCAGGTCGGCAGCCAGTCCGAAGACCGTGGTTAGTTCGACGAAGATTCCGACGATGATGGATCCCACCAAGGCACCGAAGACGGTTCCCAGACCGCCCAGGGTGACTCCGGCGAAAATGAGAAGCAGGATCTGCGAGCCCATGTCGAAAGTGACGCCGGGACGGTAGTAGGCCCAGAGGATACCGCCCAGCGCAGCCAGCATTCCACCGGCGACCCAGACGATGCGGATGACGGAATCGACGTCAATGCCTGAAGCGGCCGCCAATGCCGGGTTGTCCGCCACCGCACGGGTGGCCTTTCCCAAACGCGTTTTGAGCAGGACGATGCCTATCAGGATTATGACAACGGCGCTGATGATGAGGGACCACAGGTTATTGGGCGAGATGGACACCGCGCCCAGCTGGATCTCGGGGGACTGGGCAAAGGGCAGCTGTTGGGTGGCGCCGCCAAAGTTGAACTGGATGACATAACGGACGGCCAAGGCAAGGCCGATGCTCACGATCATCATGGGGACAAGGCCTGTTCCGCGGCTGCGGAGCGGCCTCCAGAGGCCGGCGTCCTGAACGTAGCCGAACAGCCCGCCGAGCAGCAGTGCCAGGATTCCCGCGAGCCAGAAGGGCAGGTTCATGGCGCTGAGGCCAAACATCACGACGGCGCCCAGGGTCACCATTTCACCGTGGGCAAAGTTAGTGAGGCCAGTAGTGCCAAAAATCAGTGAGAGTCCTACCGAGGCCAGGGCCAACAGGAGCCCGAAGCTCAGGCCGGCAACCAAACGGTTGAGCAGGTTCTGGGCGAAGTTTTGCTCCTGGACCACGATTCCTTCACCAAAGGCGAAGATGACCGAAAGATTGGAGGTCTGGCTGAACGTTACGTTGCGGGGATTTTCCTGGCCTTCAGCCAGCTTGATGCCCTCCGGAAGCGTGGACTCGTCCAGCTCCACTTCGTAGGTTCCCTGAGTAGGTACGCCAATAGTCCAGGCGCCGTTGGCGGCGGACTTTGCTGTTCCAGTGAAATCGCCGCTTTTGGCGGTAATCGTGACATCTGCGATGGGTTTGCGCTCGTCATCCCGGAGGAAGCCGCTGATGCTGTTTTGGAACACCGTAGGTGACGGGGATGGTGTCGGTGACGGGGAAGTGGCCAGCGATGCCGGAGCAACGACGAGCAGGATTGCCAACACTGAGGCTGAGACAGCCCCCAGCATCTTCAGCATTCCGCCGCGCCGCTTCGGCGGCCGGCCTTTGGATGTACTTCTCAAATTGAAAAACCTCCACTTGGGGGGTGGGCTAGCTGCGCCTTTGCAACCGCTGCGAACGGCACGGGACTGACCGCCGTACTGCATCTCGAAAAACTGTTCCCTGCAAACGTTTGACTTGACAGAAAAGCAGTAGTTTCTGTGAGGTTGGTCACCGTGTGTGGCCTATGTTACAGCGCGTCAATGCCATTATTTGCCGCCGGGACGCGCCTTCTGGTCGCGATCGGGTAACAACTGTGTAGCGATAGCGAAGGCAAAAGTTAGACCTGCTAAAGAAACATTTGTTGATCCACGGTATTTCTTAACGATCGCGGCGATGTGCATGAGAAAGCGAAGAGCCCTGCACGTCACAGTTATGTTGCGGCACTTGGCCACGCGGAACTATCAGAGGCGTAAGCACGTGGAAATTGGTAACGTGAACCTTAAGTTCACTACCCATCACTTATTTGGAGGACACCCGCAATGGCACTTGGCGGAAACCCGATCTTCAACGGAAAGAATTTCCGTGGAGCCACCCAGGCACCGCCTGTCCCGCAGGCGCCTTTCGGCCAGGCTCCTTACGGCCAGCACCCTTATGGCCAGCAGCCCTATGGCCAGTACGGCCAGCAGGCTCCCGGCATGACCGCCGGTCCGCAGGGTGGCTGGGGGTCCCAGCCACAGAACATGACCAATGAGCAGCTGCAGCAGATGTACAACCAGCCGGCCGCCGGTCCGGCTGACATCGGCCGGATGACCTATGACGACGTCATCGTCAAGACGGCAGCGTGCCTGGCCGTTGTGGTGGCCGGTGCCGCCGTCACGCTTTTCGTTGGCTTGAGCCTGGCCTACATGCTGATGATTGTTGGCGCCCTGGGCGGCTTTGTACTTGCCCTGGTCAACACCTTCAAAAAGCAGCCGTCTCCCGCGCTGATCCTGGCGTACGCAGGCCTGGAGGGTCTGTTCCTTGGTGGCCTGACCCGCATCCTGGACGGCATGTTCCCGGGCGTCGGCCTGCAGGCCGTCATTGGCACGCTGTCCGTCTTTGCCGTCACCCTGGTGCTGTTCAAGAGCGGCAAGGTCCGGGCAACACCCAAGGCCATGCGCTTCTTCATGATCGCGCTCATCGGCTACGCCGTGTTCGCGCTGATCAATATGGCGCTGGTGTGGACGGGCACAGTTCAGGAGCCATTCGGCCTGCGGACCAGCTTCGAAATCTTTGGCATCCCGCTGGGAGTCTTCATTGGTGTGCTGGCGATCGGCCTGGCCGCTTTCGCCCTCATCATGGACTTCACCAGCATTGAGGCCGGAGTACGCAGCGGCGCCCCGCAGCGCTTCTCGTGGACTGCGGCATTTGGCCTGACGGTAACCCTGGTCTGGCTCTACGTAGAGATCATCCGCCTGCTGGCCATCCTGCGCGGCGACGAATAAACCAGGCGGACACACTGCTGCTGTAGTTCAACAGGAGCTGTAGTTCAACAGGAGTCTTAATTCAACAGGAGAGGCCCCATCATTTGATGGGGCCTCTCCTGCGTGTCCGGGGTTCCTAAGGAGCTGTGCCCTGGCTAGGGTTCCTGTCCTCTAAGAAATGCGCATGGCCCCCGCGGCCGGCGTCACGGTGAAGATATCCGGGGCTGTGAAACCGGCATCGGAGAAAGCCCGTTCGACGGCGTTGCGCACCTGCTGCTCAGAGCCCACCGGCGTGAGGGCGATGGCCGCCCCGCCGAAGCCGCCGCCGGTCATCCGGGCGCCGATGGCGCCATGCGTACGGGAGGTGTCAACGGCGAGGTCCAGTTCCGGGCAGGAGATCTCGAAGTCGTCCCGCATGGATACGTGGCTGGCATCCAGCAGCGCACCGATGGAGGCTGGGCCTTCACTGGCCAGCAGGTCCACAGTCTGGAGTACCCGGTCGTTTTCGGTGACCACGTGGCGGACGCGGCGGAAGGTCAGCTCGTCCAGGAGGCCGCTGGCTTCTTCGAGGTCGGCCACCTGTACATCGCGGAGGGCCTTGACGCCGAGGACCTCCGCGCCAAGTTCACAGGAAGCACGGCGGGATGCGTAGCCGCCGTCGGCGTGGGAATGGGACACCTTCGTGTCGATCACCAGCATCACAAGTCCTGCGGGCTCCGTCTCAAACGGCACCAGGCGCACGCTCTGGTCCCGGCAGTCGAGGAAAACTGCGTGGTCCTTTGATCCGCGCAGCGAGGCTGACTGGTCCATGATGCCGGTGGGGGCGCCCACAAAGTCGTTTTCCGCCTGCTGGGTGGCCAGAACCATCTCTTCCGCGGCCAGGCCGGATCCTGTCAGTTCATTCAGGGCGGACACGACGGCGCACTCGATCGCATGCGAAGAGGACAATCCGGCGCCCAGCGGAACATTCGAATCAAGGAGCAGGTCCAAGCCGGGTACCGCTATTCCACGCTGTTGCAGCGCCCACATCACCCCGAGCGGATACTTGGTCCAGCCCTTGGCCGCCGAGGAGTCCAGGGCTTGCACGTCAGTGGTGAACATGCCCTGGTCACCGTAGGTGGAGAGCAGCCGAACAGTGGAATCGGCACGGATACCAACGGCAACACGGGCCGTCTTGTCGATGGCGAACGGGAGCACAAAGCCCTCGTTGTAGTCGGTGTGCTCGCCGATCAGGTTCACCCGCCCCGGTGCCTGCCAGACGCCGTCGGGAAGCCTGCCGAATTCACGTTCAAACCGGCGGGTGAGTTCGGCCGTGCTGGGCGGAGCCGCTGGGGTGGTCAGCGGGTCTGGGGCGGTGCTCACGCGGAGGCTCCTTTGGTTGCGGCTGCCAGGCTGGGGGCAGGGGAGGGGATTGTAGGGGAGGGGTTGCTAGGGGTGGCTTCGGCAGGGAAGGGTGTGGAAGCGGGCACCTTAACGGCGCGGAGCCGCTCCGCCACACTTTCCGGGGTGGTGTCGTTGATGAAGGCGCCCATGGCCGCCTCGGAGCCGGCAAGGAACTTGAGTTTGTCCGCAGCCCGGCGCGGCGAGGTCAGTTGCAGGTGCAGATAGCTTGCCGGCCGCAGGACATCGTCAAGAGGGGCCTGGTGCCACGCCGAAATGTATGGCGTGGGTGTGGGATAGAGAGCGTCGAGTCGCTTGAGCAAGTCCAGGTAGACGTGGGCCAGTTCGTCCTTTTCCTCGCCGCTGAGGGCGGCGAGGTCCGGGACCTGGCGGTGGGGGACGAGGTGGATTTCCAGTGGCCAGCGCGCGGCGAACGGCACGTAGGCGCTGAAGTTCTCGCTTTCCATCACCATCCGTCTTCCGTCCTCCCGTTCGGCGCCCAACAGAGAGCCGGTGAGCGTCTTTTGCCCATCCGCCTGATCATAGAATTTACGTGCGGCCGCGCCCAGGACCCCCGCGCGCGGGGTGACGTAGGGGTACGCGTAGATCTGTCCATGGGGGTGGTGGAGGGTCACCCCAATGTCAGCTCCACGGTTCTCGAACGGAAAAACCTGCTTAATGCCGGACAGTGCGCTCAAGGCTTCCGTGCGGTGGGCCCAGGCCTCCACTACCGTCCGGGCCCGGGCCTCCGTCAGGCCGCTGAAGGATCCTGTGTGCTCGGGGGTGAAGGACACAACCTCACACCGCCCATAGGCGGGCCCTGTGGTTCCCCATGCCGGGTCGGCCGGCACCGGGCCCAGCGCGGGCCCGAGGGATGGGAATCTGTTCTCAAACACCACAACGTCGTAGTCCGGCGCAGGAATCTCCGAGGGGTTGTTCTGAGTGGTGGGGCAGATGGGGCACTGGTCTGCCGGAGGCAGGTGGGTCCGCGTCTGCCGGTGGGCAGCCACCGCAACCCATTCTCCTGTCAGCGCATCAAATCGGACCTCGCCGGGCTCGCCGCGTGCGGGCAGGTCACGGTGATCGGTGGTGGTTTCAGCCGTGCGGTATTGGGGGGTAGCCGCGTCGTCGAAATAGATCAGCTCCCGGCCGTCGGCAAGCGTGGTGCTGGTAATACCTGTCATGGCTTTTGTCCTTTGGATGCGGTTGGGGAAAGGTGTTCGGCCCCAAGGGGTGGAATGAGTGCGTCGTCTCCTTGCCTGTCCGGGCCTGGCTCGAGCCCAGCGATCCGGATGTCCGCCACTGCTTGGTGGAGGGCGGCGAGGGCGTCCCCGGCCGCCTCACTGATGCGGACGTCGGTAATGAGGGTGTGGATGGCGGACAAAGGGGAAACGCCGGCAAGGCCAACCAGCCCATATTTGGTGGCATCGGCCAACACGATGAGCTTCCTCGAAGCTGAGATCATGGCTGCGTTGAGCTCTGCCTCGAGCAGATTGGGGGACGTAATGCCGGCCTGGGGGTCCATGCCGTGTACTCCCATAAAACACAGGTCTGCTTCCAGCGTCCGGACAGCCTGGGCAGCCAGGGGGCCAACCAGGGCTTCCGAGGGGGTGCGTTCACCGCCCAGGATCAGGGTCCGGATATCGCTTCCGTCCTCTTCCGCGCCTGAAGCCAGCGAGCTGGCCACCATCAGGGAATTGGTGGCGACAGTCAGTCCCATGTTCCCCGGCAGGATCCTGGCCAGTTCGAAAGTAGTGGTGCCGCCAGAAATCAACAACGTCATACCGGGTTCGATGAGGCGAACTGCCTCCGCTGCAATGGCTGCCTTGGCGGCCAGTTCCCGGGTCGACTTGCTGGCAAAGGCTGGTTCCAGGGCACTGAAACTATCCGTGCGTGCGGCACCTCCATGGACCCGAAGCAGGAGTCCGCCGGCATCCAGGGCATCAATGTCCCGGCGGACGGTCATTTCGGAAACGTCCAGGAGTTCCGCCAGGGCGCCCACCCGAACGGTGCCGGCCGCCTCAAGCTCCTGGAGAATGAGGTGCTGCCGTTGTGCTGCCAGCATGGACCCTCCTGAGATATTTTTGCTGTTCCTCAATTGTGGCACATATAGCTCAGAAAAGAATAGATTCTAACAAAACATAACAAACCACCTCTCGTTGGCTGGACCGTCACAGCGCCTGTACCGTGGTGCCCATGATTCCCAGTTCAATCGAGGACGCCGGTTCTTCTGACGGATACCGGTCCTATGCCACGGGGCGGCAGTACGAGCTCCGGCGGGGAAGCGCCGTTGCCACTGTCACCGAGCTCGCCGCCGGCCTGCGCCTCTATAGCCGCGCAGGGGTGCTGCTCACCGAGACGTACGGAAATGCCGATATCCCGCCAGGGGCTGCGGGTATCACCCTTGCCCCGTGGGCTAACAGGGTGGAGGGCGGGGTTTGGTATCTCGACGGGGAAAAACAGCAGCTGGACATTACCGAGGTAAAGCGGAACAACGCCAGCCACGGGCTGCTGCGCAACGCCTCCTATGCGCTGGTTGATGAGTCGCAGTTCTCGGTGACGCTGGAGGCGACGATTTTCCCCCAGCATGGATATCCCTTCCTGCTGCGCCACCAGGTTCAGTACGCTCTTGCGGAGGACCTGGGCCTGGTGGTCAGGCAAACGCTCATCAACAGCTCCAAAGCGCCCGCTCCCTTTGTCCTTGGGGCGCATCCCTATCTGCGACTGGGAGACACCGACCCCGGTAACCTGCTGTTGACGGTTGGGGCCAGTACCCAGCTGGTAGCGGACGAGCGGCTGATCCCGCGCTCCTCGGAGCCAGTCAGCGGAGACACGGACCTGCGCCAGGGCCGTTCCGTGGGGGCGTTGGATATCGACGTCGCCCTGACGGACCTGGCGTTCGACGGCGGCGTGTCCCGCCACACGCTCAGCTCGCCGGACGGACGCAGCGTCTCGCTGTGGCAGGACGAAGCGTGCACATATGTCCATGTTTTTGTCACGGACCAATATCCGGGCCGGACGCGAGCGGTGGCCATTGAGCCCATGACCGGACCGGCCAACGCCTTCAACTCCGGTGACGGACTCAGGTGGCTGCCGCCGGGGGACAGCTTCACCATCTCCTGGGGCATCGATGCCACGCTGGGCGATGCGGGGTAGCGGTTTCCCATAAGGCCCAGGCTGGGGAAGTATTAGGTCTATGACGCCAGCCGAGGACGCCACTCCAACCAGCACGTCCGCCGTCGCTCCGCAGGGCAGGAGTGCGCTCAGGACAGAACAGGCCCCGCCAGTGCGGGTCCTGGCAGACCGGGAACTTGACCGGGACATCCCCTACGGGGTCCGTATTGCGGCAGCCTGGGCGTGGAGGCTTGGACTGATTCTTTTGGTGGGCGGAGCCCTGATCTGGCTGCTCAGCCGGATCAGTTTCCTGATCATCCCGGTCATGGTGGCTGCGCTGCTGGCGGGGCTGCTGAGCCCGGTGGTGGGGTGGCTGCGGAGGCGCCAACTGCCCAACGGCGCTGCCGTGGCAGTCACGGTCCTGGCGTTCCTTGGCCTTATCGTTGGATCCCTTGGCCTGGTGGGCAGGCAGCTCATCTCGGGATTCGGCGAGCTCTGGTCCGAAGCGCTGGCGGGCGTCAGGCAAATACAGGACTGGCTGGCCGAGGGCCCGCTGCACCTGACGGCGGACCAGATCGACCAATACCTCAGGGAAGCCACTGACGCACTCCAGGACAACAGCAGGAGCATCATCAGCGGCGCGTTGTCCTTTGGAAGCACCGCCGGGCATTTCGCCGCGGGCCTTGTTCTGGCGCTTTTCATCCTGATCTTCTTCCTGCTCGAAGGTGACAGGATCTGGGCCTTCCTGGTCCGGCTGCTCCCGAAGAAAGCGCGAGCCGCGACGTTCGGTGCCGGGCGCCGCGGATGGACTTCCATGGTCAACTACGCGCGGATCCAGATGTTCGTTGCCTTCGTGGACGCTGTGGGCATCGGCGTGGGCGCTGCCATCATCGGGGTGCCCCTTGCGCTGCCCCTGAGTGTGCTGGTGTTTATCGGATCATTCATCCCCGTAGTGGGTGCCCTGGTAACGGGTGCCATCGCCGTGCTGCTGGCCTTGGTGGCCAACGGGCCGGTCAACGCCCTCATCATGCTTGCGATCGTCCTGCTGGTACAGCAACTGGAGAGCCACATCCTTCAGCCCCTGGTGATGGGGAAGGCCGTGGCCCTGCATCCGGTGGCTGTCATCCTGTCCGTGGCAGCAGGGTCCTACCTGGCCGGAATCCCTGGTGCCCTTTTCTCGGTGCCCATTCTTGCTGTCGCAAACTCGGCGATTCGCTACATAGCCGGCAGAACGTGGGAACATGAACAAGTGCTGGCAACACCCGGAGGGGTGATGACAGTTGGCGCGGGGCATGACGACACCTTCAAGGACATCACCCTGCCACGCGTCAGGTCCAGGCGCGGCAAGGACGCCGCTGCCAGCACAGAAACACCCAATCCGCCTGCCCCGGCCGTACCAACAGGCCCTGGCACCGGAGCCGAAGCAGCCAAAGGAGAATAGTCCGTGAACATCCTTGATACCCTTCCCGTCACGCTGGACGATGTCCTGGAGGCGCAGAAGCTGCTCGAGGGGATTATTACGCGGACACCGGTGGAATCGTCCCGGGCCCTGGGCGGCATGGTGGGCGGAGACGTCTATTTCAAATGCGAAAACCTGCAACGGGCGGGCTCGTTCAAGGTCCGTGGAGCCTACGTGCGCATGGCCCGGCTCTCAGCGGAGGAAAAGAAGCGCGGAGTGGTTGCTGCGTCCGCAGGAAACCATGCCCAGGGCGTGGCCGTTGCTGCCAAAAGCCTTGGCATCAAGGCGCGTATCTACATGCCGATGGGTGTGGCGCTCCCCAAGCTGGCGGCCACCCGCAGCCATGGCGCCGAGGTGATCCTGCACGGGCACAACGTTGATGAGGCGCTCGCCGAGGCACAGCGCTACGCCAACGAGTCCGGAACAGTCTTTGTCCACCCCTTCGACAACGTGGACGTGGTATCAGGCCAAGGCACAGTCGGACTGGAGATCCTGGAACAGATCCCGGACGTGGACACCATTCTGATGGGCGTCGGCGGCGGCGGGCTCCTCGCCGGAGTCGCTGTCGCCGTCAAGGCGCGGGCCAAAGAACTGGGCCGGGAAATCCGTATCATCGGTGTCCAGGCAGAGAATGCCGCCGCGTATCCGCCGTCTCTTGCTGCAGATGCCCTGGTTCCGCTGAAGCGGGTGTCAACCATGGCGGACGGTATCGCCGTCGGACGTCCCGGGCAGTTGCCATTCAGCATCATCCGGGAACTGGTGGACGATGTGGTGACAGTCAGCGAGGATTCCCTCGCGCGGGCGCTGATTTTCCTGCTGGAACGGGCCAAACTGGTGGTTGAACCGGCTGGTGCCGTGGGAGTTGCTGCCCTGTTGGACGGCAAAATCGAAAATCCCGGCACAACGGCTGTCATTCTTTCCGGCGGGAACATTGATCCCATGCTGATGCTCAAAGTCATCCAGCGGGGCCTCTCAGCTGCGGGACGTTACATGACAGTGCGGATGATGCTCGATGACCGGCCGGGCTCGCTGGCCACGATCGCACGCATCATCGCGGAGAACGATGCCAACGTTACTGGCCTGGACCACACCCGGGTGGGGGGCTCCATCAGCATGGGAGACGTTTCCATCACCGTGAACCTCGAAACCAAGGGCCACGAGCACTGCGAACAGGTGCTCAGTGCCCTCCGCGCAGAGGGCTTTCAGCCCATAGTGGTGCACTAGGAGGGGCAATGTTCGGCGCTGCTGGAGACGGAGTTCCCAGGAACCGTGAGACCACTGCCTCCCGGGCCAAAGGCGGTCTGCTGGTGGTGGGCAGCTTCGCCCTGATCCTGATGGTGATTGAAGTGATCAACATGCTCACTTTACATGCGCTGAACAGGACCTTCGGGCTTCGGCCGCGGAGCCTGGACGGCCTGCTGGATATTTTCACTTTTCCATTGCTCCATGCCAGCTTGAACCACCTGCTTTCCAATACGCTGCCGCTGATCATTTTCGGCTTCCTGGTGTTCCTGTCCGGACTGCGTGTGTTCCTGACAGCGCTGGCATTCAGCTGGCTGGGGTCCGGCATAACGGTGTGGCTGATCGGTGACGGTGGCATTACGGTGGGATCCTCCGGCCTTGTGTTCGGGCTGTTCGCCTTTCTTCTGGTGCGCGGTTTCTTCAACCGCAGCTGGGGGCAGATCCTGCTTTCGATCGTGCTGTTTATGGCCTACGGCAGCATCCTGCTGGGCGCGCTTCCCATCGTGGCCGGGTACATTTCCTGGCAGGCACACCTGGGTGGCGCGGCCGGCGGCGTTATCGCCGCCATGCTGCTGCGTCCCCGCGGTTCCGGGACGCTTCAGCGATAGCCGCACCTCGGTGCTGCAGGACTTCGGTAGGCGCGCGGCAACGAAAACACCGGCCACCCTTGAGGGTGGCCGGTGTTTTCGTTGCGGCGGAAGAGCTAGGCGGCGTAGGGCTTGGCAGAGAGGATCTCCACCGTGATGTCCTTACCGTTCGGTGCCGTGTAGCTCAGTTTCTCGCCCTCTTTGTGGCCCACAATGGCGGCACCGAGTGGCGATTTTTCGCTGAACACGTCGAGGTCTGAATCACCGGCGATTTCACGGGATCCGAGCAGGAACGTCTCTTCGTCCCCGGCGATTTTTGCCACAACAATCATTCCCGGTTCCACGATCCCGTCGTCGGCGGGGGCTGCCCCCACATGGGCATCGCGCAGGAGTGCTGTCAGCTGGCGGATACGGGCTTCAATCTTGCCCTGCTCCTCCTTGGCAGCGTGGTATCCGCCGTTTTCCTTGAGGTCGCCCTCTTGGCGGGCTGCTTCAATCTTCTGGACAATCTCCGCCCGGCCTGCGCCGGAAAGGTGGTCCAGCTCTGCCTTCAGGCGGTCAAAAGCTTCCTGGGTAAGCCAGGCTGCAGGCGCGCTGTTGGTGGTAGACACGGACTTCTCCTCTTGGGTCATACAGCAAAAGACCCCGCCACGGTGGCCACTTGTGGAACTCAGTAACCAGCTCAGCGGGGTAAAGGTATTGCTCCATTGTAATCAATCCTGTGGAATAAACCCAACACCGAAGCGGCGCAGATCACATTTCCGGACTGCCGGACTCCGGAACCCAGCAGCTGTCCACCACGCCGGAGACAGAAAGGGATTCCGTTTTCAGGACCACCCGCTGGGAAATAGTCCGCCCGTTGTCCGCTGTCCCGTCCGGCTGGCCAGGCGGGATGTCAACCACTTTCCAGCCGACCACCGCGAACTTGGAGTCCAGGGCCTTGACCGCACATTTGACGGCTGTGCCAGGTTCCCGGGTCACCTGGAAATCCACTTCTGCCTGGGTGGCATCGGCAACGCTGAAGCCAATGTCCTTGAAGGTCACTCCCGACGTGGCGGAGGACGTCGAAACCCACGCCATAAAACCTATTCCCGCGGCCAGTGCTGTGATTCCGATGGCACGCTTGGCCCCGGTGGACAGAGGCGGCTTTTGGCTGCCATAACGATTGGTTAGGCTAGTGTCTGCCGGCGGGGGGAGGGCTGGCTGATCCTGGGAAGTCACCAGTTCAGTTTAGTGCGGATCCGGGTGTTGGTTCTCCGGCCGTGGTTTCCCGCCGCCTCTTACACACCCAGTCCACATATCTCCGGCCCGAGCGGCCGGAGCAGCAGCTTTAGAAGGAAAAGGAGCCGTCCCCGATGACAGCGTCCAGCACCACCTCGGCCCCGCTCCGGCTGCTCGCAGTCCATGCCCACCCCGACGACGAGTCAAGCAAGGGCGCGGCCACCATGGCCATGTACGCCGCCGCCGGCGTGGAAGTCATGGTGGCAACCTGTACCGACGGCTCGAGGGGGGATATCCAAAACCCGGCAGTGGACGGGGAGCCGCATCCCAAGCGGGACATGGCAGGCGCCAGGCGGCTTGAGATGGACAAAGCCGCCAAGGTCCTGGGTATTCGGCAGCAATGGCTTGGTTTTGTGGACTCCGGACTTCCCGAGGGCGATCCCCTCCCGCCCCTGCCGGCGGGATCTTTCGCCACCCAGCCCCTTCAACGCGCCGCCGCACCCCTGATACGGCTTGTCAGGCGGTTCAGGCCGCACGTCATGATCAGCTATGACGAAAATGGCGGCTATCCCCACCCTGACCACATCATGGCGCACAAGGTGGCTGTGGAAGCGTTCGAAGCGGCCGGCGACCCCAACCGCTACCAGGGAATCGGCGAGCCGTGGGAACCCAGCAAGCTTTACTACGACCGCGCCTTCAGCCCTGAGCGGTTCCGGGCCCTGCATTTTGCCCTGGAAGAGGCAGGGCTGCAGTCTCCGTATGCGGAGCGGCTGGCGGCCTGGCTGGAAACTGATGCGGAAGGCCACACGCCGCCGCCCGCCCCGCACCCCACCACAACCCAGATTGACTGCGGTGGCTACTTCGAAGCCCGCGACGACGCCCTCCGCGCACACCGCACGCAGGTGGATCCGCTGGGCTTCTTCTTCGCTGTCTCGGCTGAGATGCAGCGCCGCGCCTGGCCATGGGAGGACTACTCCCTGATCCAGTCACGGGTTCCGGCCCATTTGCCGGAAAAGGACCTCTTTGCGGGGCTAAGATAGAGACAGCAGGCAATTTCTATGCAATGTAGAAAATACTTAAGGGTAGAAAATACGCAAGAGTAGAAAACACGTGGAAGATTGGACCGGTGCCGCCAACGAACCCGGAATCCACGCCCCTGCTGCCATCGTTTCCACAGAAGGTTTGAACCGTGCAACACTTGCTCGTCGCCCTGGCCACCACTCCGACGCCCCTGCCCACGCCCACACTGCGTGAGGGCATCTCCGAGGACCAGATCACTCCGGGGCTGTGGGGCTTCATCATGACCGCCTTTTTTGTGCTGGCTACGACGTTGCTGATCGTTGATATGGTGCGGCGTATCCGCCGTGTCCGGTACCGGGCACAGGTGGAGGAGGAGCGCCTGGCGGCGGCTGCCGCGGCCGACGTCGAGGCAGAGGACACCGGCTCCTACGGCCGCACGCCTGACACCTACATTCCTGACACTTCCGAACCTGACACTTCCGAACCTGCCCACTCGGAGACAGTCCTTCCGGAGCCGAACGGCGATGCGGGACGCTCACAACGCTGACGCCGGACGCGGGTCCGGCGAATCCCCAGGCGGTCGCGTCAGGCTGAACCTGCTGGAGCGGGAGCCGTCCGCCTATCTGCGCCAGCATGCTGGGAACCCCGTGCACTGGCGTCCGTTTGGCGATGAGGCCTTCGCCGAGGCTGCTGCCCGTGATGTCCCCGTCTTCCTTTCGATTGGCTACGCAGCGTGCCACTGGTGCCACGTTATGGCCCACGAATCCTTCGAGGACCCGGAGACTGCTGACTACCTGAATGAGCACTTCGTGGCGGTCAAGGTGGACCGGGAAGAGCGTCCGGACGTGGACTCGGTCTACATGGCCGCCACCCAGGCCATCAGTGGGCAAGGCGGCTGGCCCATGTCCGTCTTCCTCACCCCGGATGGCCGGGCCTTCCACGCAGGTACATACTTCCCGCCCCGTCCCATGCCTGGCCACCCCTCCTTCCGCCAGGTCCTGGAAGCTGTTTGGGAGGCATGGCAGGAACGGCGCGACGCCGTCGAGCAGAACGCGCAAATACTGGCTCAAAGCATGGGTGAGGCGCAGCTGACTGCAGCGGTGAGATTGGAAGGCTCCCCGCCGCTTCTTGATTCCCTGCTCCTGCCAGGCGCCGTGGAGTCGCTGGCACGGACTGAAGACCCGCAAGACGGCGGATTCGGCGCAGCGCCCAAATTCCCGCCGTCGGCCGTGCTGGAGTTCCTCATCCGGCATGCGGCCGTCCCACTTGATCCGGCCCCATCCGATACCGCCCACTCCGATCCCGCCCCATCCGATACCGCTGACACCGCCCGGAGCATGGCCGGCAGGACACTGGCCGCCATGGCGCGTTCGGCGCTGTTCGATCAGCTGGACGGAGGGTTTGCCAGGTACTCGGTGACCAGGGACTGGTCCGTCCCGCACTTTGAGAAGATGCTTTACGACAATGCCCAGCTGCTGCGCGTCTACGTGCACTGGATCCGGCTCGGCGGAAACGAGGATTTTCCTGCCGGCGAGGCAGCAGAAGTGGCCGCCCGCACCGCAGAGTGGATGCTGGACTCCCTGGGCCTGCCGGACGCCGGCTCGGCGGAAGGAGCAGGAGCGCCGGAAACGCGTGTCGCGGCGCTGGCGTCTTCGCTTGACGCCGATTCAGTGGTGGACGGCGAACACCATGAGGGGGCAACCTATCTCTGGACCATCACAGCGCTCCAGGACGTGCTCGGACAGGATGCGGGGGCGGCTGTGGCGCGGCTGATGAACGTGGGACCGGAAGGAACTGTCTCGGAGTTCGGCTCGCCCCTCCACCCTGCCCGGGCGTTGCACGCGGATGAGGCGAAGCTGTGGGACCAGGCCCGGCCTGCGCTGCTGGCCGCCCGCCGGCTCCGCCCCCAGCCGGCGCGCGATGAAAAAGTTGTGGCCGGCTGGAACGGGTTGGCTGTTGCCGCCTTGGCGGAAGCAGGAGCGGTGCTTGACCGAACGGACTTTGTGGCCGCGGCCGAATCCATTGCCGCGTACCTGGAGCGTGTCCACTGGCAGCCCAGCCCGCCCGCACCAACAAGCGGCCAGCAAGATCCTGCGCACGTTCCACCGCTGCTGATGCGGGTTTCGCATGCCGGGACAGCCCGCGGGATCGGCGGACTCCTTGAGGACTATGCCTTCTGTGCCGAGGGTATGTTCGCGCTGTACGCCGTCAGCGGCCAGCCCCACTGGTACCGGTTCGCCGAACAATTGGTTCAGGCTGCCTGCAGCCGTTTTGTGGTCTCCGGCCGGCTGGTGGATACCTCCGAGGGGGCGGCGCAAGTCCATTCGGCACAGGGAGGCCAGTCGGGTCTCGAGCCCTATGACGGGGCTACCCCGAGCGGCGCATCAGCCTTCGCCGGAGTCCTGCTCAGCTACGCTGCCCTCTCGGGATCTGCCGAACACCGGGCCATGGCCGGTCACATTCTGTCCCTTCTGCCGCCCCTTGCGGTCCGGGCGCCGGCCGCCGTCGGCTGGCTGCTGGCCACCGCCCAGGCGGCGCTGGCGGGACCGGTGGAGGCCGCCGTCGTCGGGCCTGACAGTCCCGAAAGGACTGCCCTGCACCGGGAACTGCTGAACTCTCCAAGTCCCGGGCTGGTGATCGCGGTGGGGGACGACGGCGGTGGGCCTGCGATGCCGTCCGGTACGCCTTCAGGTGACGTGCCAGTGCCCCTGCTCAGTGGCAGGGCCGGTGGGCCAGATGGCACACCTCTGGTCTACCTGTGCCGGAACATGGTGTGTGAGCTGCCTGTTCGCAGTGTGGCAGAGCTTCGGCGACGCCTGGCGGTGATGACGGTTCCAGGCCCGGGCGGGGCGCTGTAACACCGGGGCGCTGTAAAAGCCAGCGAGTCAGCTAAGCACCGCGATGGCGATAGCGGTGAAGTGCGCTCCGAAGGCAAGGACCGTGAGGGCGTGGAAGAGTTCGTGGAAACCGAAGTGCCGGTAGCTGAAGTTGGGCTTCTTGAGGGCGTAGAAGATGGCGCCGGCGATGTAAAGGACCCCGCCCGCGCAGATCAGGACGGCAGCCGGGACACTGGCAGCAAAGAACTCCGGAAGGTAGAAGAGGGACCCGCAGCCCAGGGCGATGTAGATCGGTACGTACAGCCACCGGGGCGCGTTCGTCCACAGGAGCCGGAACAGGACTCCCAGGATGGCTCCTGACCAAATGACCCAGAGCAACAGGATGGCTTTGGGCCGTTCCAGCAAGGACCAGGCCAGTGGTGTGTAGCTTCCGGCGATGACCAGCATGATGTTGGTGTGGTCCAGCCGCTTCAGCACCATCTTCACACCGGGAGTCCAGTTGCCCCGGTGATACACCGCGCTGATCCCGAAGAGCAGGACGCCCGTGGCAGCGTAGATCGCTGACGTGATTTTCCGGTCTGCTGTAGGGGCCAGCGCCACCAGGACAACTCCTGCGATTAACGCCAGCGGCGCGGTAACAGTGTGGATCCAGCCGCGCCATCTGGGCTTGATCATCAGGAGTTCGGCAAGGTGGACCGCGGCATCATCCACAGCGCTCTGTCCTGGCTCCAGTTCCGGGTTGCGGGGGCCTGGTGGAGTCTCGCTGGTCATGCTTCCAGAATAACCTACGCGCCAGTAAGTTACCGGTCGGTAACAAACTGGCGATCCCGGTCGGTGTTCACGGAGGCGGTCCGGCCTGCTGTGGACGGTAGCCTAGGATGTGCAATGCCGTCGTACAGCAAGGAAGTCAGGTGAGTCTCCGGGTGGAATTGCCAGGGTTCCTTTACGGCGTCTACGAGCGCAGGCTGCTCCGGGACCTCTCCGGAGGCCGCATCCCTGAACACATCGGCGTGATGGTGGACGGGAACAGGCGCTGGGCCAGGCAGTTCAATGCACCCACCAGCCAGGGCCACCAGGCGGGAGCGGACAAGATCCATGAGTTCCTGGGCTGGTGCCAGGAGCTGGGCGTCAAGGTGGTGACGCTTTACATGCTGTCCACGGACAACATGAACAGGTCCAGCGAAGAACTTGACCTCCTGATGGGGATCATCGCCAACACCCTGGACCGGCTCGACGAGGACGTGAACATCTCCGTCCATGCCATGGGCGCCCCCGAGTTGCTCCCCGACTACCTGGCCGAGCGGCTCAACAAACTCACAGCCCGCACGCCGGTGCGGGAAAAAATCCACGTCAACGTGGCAGTGGGGTACGGCGGCCGCCGCGAAATCGTCGATGCGGTCCGGGAACTGCTGCATGACGCCGTGGCCAAAGGGACCGACATCACCACCCTGGCGGACAATCTGTGCGTCGATGACATCTCCCGCTTTCTCTACACCAGGGGCCAGCCGGATCCGGACCTCGTCATCAGGACCTCGGGGGAGCAGCGGCTCTCCGGCTTCCTGATGTGGCAAAGCGCGTACAGCGAGTTCTATTTCTGCGAGGCCCTCTGGCCCGCGTTCCGCAAGGTGGATTTCCTTCGCGCGCTCCGCGACTATGCAGGCAGGCAGCGCCGCTTCGGAGCCTGAGGCTTTCGCATTACGCAGTCCTGGCGAATCTGGCCGCTGGAGATCTGGAGCCTCCCATATGAGGCGACTGCCGCCGTCGTTCATCCGCAATTCACATGCCGGCAACAGGAATCGCCGACGGATGAATTCGGAAATTCCTCGAGCTGGTCTTACGTTGTAACCATCAGCAGGCAAAACCGCCGGCTGATCGGGGAGGCCAATACATGGAGCGACTTTTCGCACCGGTTGTATGGGAGGCCGAGCCCGGCCTTCAGGCCGAGCCGCCTCACCAATAACAAAGCCGGGTGCGCCCGGGGCTGGAGTCGATGTGGCTACTTCTGAGCAACTTCCCGAGGTCGTATCCGACCAGGGAGAGAAAGCTACCTCTCGCGCCATGCGAGCTACCTCAAAGACCGGTGCGGCAACTGCTGCGGCCGGTTTTGCTGTCTCCGGAAGGGAAGCCACCATAAACAGCTTCGTCATTGACACCTCTGTCCTGCTCTCGGACCCCCGGGCCCTGCTGCGTTTCGCCGAGCATGACGTTATTGTTCCGATCGTGGTGATCAGCGAGTTGGAGGCGAAACGGCATGATCCCGAGCTCGGGTACTTTGCCCGCAAGGCGCTCCGGCTGCTAGATGACCTCAGGGTCAAACACGGCGGCCTGAACCAGCCCATTCCCATTGGCGACGACGGCGGCACGCTGGTGGTGGAGATGAACCACATTTCCGCCGAGGTGCTTCCGCTGGGCTTCCGCAGCGGGGACAACGACAGCAGGATTCTCGCCGTGGCCAAGAACATGGCCAACGAAGGACGCAACGTCACCGTGGTCTCCAAGGACCTGCCGATGCGGGTCAAGGCTTCCGCCATGGGGCTCACGGCTGACGAGTACCGCAACGAACTGGTGAAGGACTCCGGCTGGACGGGGGTGGCGGAGGTGGAAGCCAGCGAGGAAGAGGTTTCCACCCTGTACGGACACGAGCCCGTGTTCATTCCCGCGGCAGCCGAGCTGCCGGTAAACACGGGCCTGGTACTGCTCTCCAACCGGGGATCGGCTTTGGGCCGCGTTGGTGCTGACAAGCAGGTCCGGTTGGTCAAGGGCGACCGGGACGTCTTCGGGCTCCATGGCCGGTCCGCCGAGCAGCGGCTTGCGATCGACATGCTGATGGACCCCGCGGTGGGCATCGTCTCCGTGGGCGGCCGCGCCGGAACAGGCAAATCAGCCCTGGCCCTCTGTGCCGGTCTTGAAGCCGTACTGGAACGCCGGGAACACCGGAAGGTAATTGTCTTCCGTCCCCTCTACGCCGTAGGCGGCCAGGAGCTTGGCTACCTGCCGGGCTCCGAATCGGAAAAAATGAACCCCTGGGCGCAGGCCGTCTTTGACACGCTGGGCGCGCTGGTCAGCCAGGAAGTCGTGGAGGAGGTCATGGACCGCGGCATGCTGGAAGTCATGCCGCTGACCCACATCCGCGGACGTTCCCTGCACGACGCCTTTGTGATCGTGGACGAGGCCCAGTCACTGGAGAAGAACGTCCTCCTCACCGTGATGAGCCGCATCGGCCAGAACTCAAAGATCGTCCTCACCCACGACGTCGCCCAGCGTGACAACCTGCGGGTCGGACGGCACGACGGCATCGCCGCCGTCGTCGAAACCCTCAAAGGCCACCCGCTCTTTGGCCACATCACCCTGACCCGCTCCGAACGCTCACCCATCGCCGCCCTGGTGACGGAACTCCTCGAAGGCGCCGAAGTCTAGGCCTACGCTCCGGTTCGCGAAGGGCCGTGGTTCCGTTCCGGCGGGCCACGGCCCTTCTCCGTCGCTTAGCGCGGAGGTCCCCTTCCCAAGGCTCAAGCTCGCCTGGGGTCCCTCTGGACGTCGCTTCCTCCCGCCGCCTTAGTACGGTCGCAGGCGACCTTCGCTCCGTTTTGGTCGGCGATGCGCACGTATGGGCCGGTATCGACGCCGGCAAAGCCCATCATCACTGCGTAGTGATCGACACCGCGGGAAACCGTCTGCTCTCGCAGAAAATACCCAACCACGAACCAGCCCTGCTGGACCTCATCGCCAACGTTCTCAAACTCGGCGGGAGACGAAATTGCCTGGGCGACAGCCTCAGTGAACGCTGCGCGGCGCAGTCAGTCGGCCCATGCCCCAGCACTCAGATACTTGGTCAAAGGCACCCTGAAGGATCTGCGGGTGAGGCTTGTAGTCGCCACCGAGCTTATATGTCCTACTGTAGAACACTTTCATTGACTTTCTAGCGACAGAAGAAGTATCGTCGAGTATCGCCAGCCGCTTCGTCGACAATCGACGAGTCTGAGTACAGGAGGATGATCATGGCTTTCGAATTCGAAACCAAGCCGAAGTTCGCTACATTCGACATGAACGGAACGCTGATTAAGTTCGCTATCAACGATGCGATCCGTGAGGTACTGGGCGACCGGCTGCCGGCCGAGATCGCCGATGATTATCTGCGGGCCTGCAAGGCGTACCGCATCGACGAGTGCACGGGCGAGTACAAGCCGTTCCACCAGATTGTCGCCGACTCCATGGGACGCGCCTCGCGTCGGCTCGGTCTGGAGTTCCGTGCTGACGACGCACGGGCGGTTTACGAGATTGTCCCCTCTTTTGGCCCGTACCCGGGTGTCACCGAGGCGCTGAACCGCCTGGCTGAGGAAGTCCCGCTGGTCATCATCACGAACAGCGACACCGCCCATGCTGTGCGCCTCGCAGCGAACCTCCAGGCCCCATTCGAGGTCATCATCAGCGCCGAGCAGATGGGCATGTACAAGCCGCGGCTCGGTGCATTTGAGTACATGTTCGACAAGCTTGGCGTGACACCGGATGAGATCGTGCACGTTTCCGCGAGCCCGATGTACGACCACCGACCCGCGGCCATCATGGACATCAAGAACAAGGTGTATGTCGACCGCGGCTTCGAGCACGACGAGCACTGGCTCGGCTATGAGCGGATCACCGATATCGCCGACCTCCCCGTCCTCTTCGGCCTGCCACGTCCCGCTGCCTCTTAAGGACGACCTGGGTACCGATGAGTCTGCCACTACCTCAAACCGTAAGGGGCGCCTCGGCTTCAGACCGCCGAGGCCCTCGGCCTGGAGCTACCCGCCCTCGCGGATAACCCGTACTACGGTGGAGCACCGGGCAGTGGATTCCAGCATCCATATCTCGGGCCAGCTCCCGTTCAAGGACGGTGAGCTGCTGGGCCAGGGCGTTGTTGGCCGGGACCTGGCCTGGAGACGGCCCGGGAACTCGCTCGCCCTTGCGTGCTGAACTGCCTGGCTGCCGCTGTGCAGGCGGTGGGCGATCTGGACCGGGTCCGGATTGTGCAGCTGCTGGTCTTCGTGGCCAGCGCGCCGGACTTCGGTCTGCAGTCACGGGTGGCCAACGCGGCCAGTGAGTTGCTGATCGAGGTGTTGGGTGAGAACGGACGGCACGCCCGTACCGCTACATCGATGTTGTTCGGGACCCGCTTACGCGGGTCCCGAACATTCAATTCGAGGAAGTGCATCCCATCCTTGATCATTCATATACAGAATCATGAGGAGTACAGCGTGAACCGCATCCAACCGAGCACTCGAGGCTCTCCTCGAGCGCATCGATACCCCCTCACCGATCGTGCTGGCCAACGTGATGCAGGAGAACATCGACCGCATGCAAGGCTTCGCTATCGATAACCTCGCGGCGATCAATGCCCTCGCCGGCGCGATGGTGGCGAACCTGGGCTGCCGCAGGTCGTGATCTCGGTCAACTTCGGAGCCCGTCGTTCCGGAGCCCCTGCCGAGGCCGCAGGCGATGTCGCCCTCGCCGCCCGCAACCGCGGCCTGGTGCCGGCTGGCGTCTTCACCTACCCGGGTCATGGCAGCGCGGGTCCGGACGCCCGCAAGCTAGGGCCCATGCGCTGTGTCTAAGCGACGGCGAAGGGCCGCTGCCTGACGAACCAAGCCACCGCTTACTGAACCCCGAGAAATTTTGCGACGGGATCGTGGCCTTCTACTTTGAGGGTCCAGTCGGGGCGGTTGAAGGTTTCAGGGGTAACGCGGATCTTTTGGACGTCCTCCACCCTCTCACCCCAGGCGGTCCTGGTAACGCCATTGAGCTCATAGCCCAGCGAGCGGGAAACACCGAGTGAGGCCGCGTTCCAAACCGCAGCTTCTGATTCGGCGACCTCCGCCTTCAGCCAGTCAAAGGCATAAAGAACGACGGCGGCGCGCATCTCTTTGCCGAGCCCCCGGCCCTGGACGGACCTTTTGAGCCAGGAGCCCGTCGAGACGGTTTTCAAGGTGCCGAAATCCTTGGCGCCGACGTCCTGACAGCCGACCAGACCGCCGTCGTGCCAGATGCCCAGGATCAGGCTCCAGGATTCCGGCGTTGCCTCGGCGCGGCTGCGCCAGTGCCACCTGGCCAAGTTGGGTCCCAGCTCCTCGGCAGGGGCCTCCGCCCATGGTGTGCTGAACGGGCTTTTCCCTGGCTCGTGGATTCCACTCTTTGCCGCCGCCACCGCCGCGGGAAAGTCCTGATCCGCCAAGGGCCTGAGGACCAGCCGGGGCGTCGTCAGGGTGAGGTTGAAAAGGGGCCAGATGGAAGTCAACTCGGTCATCAGGGAAGCCTAGCCCACTGTCTGGGCTTGGGCCTGTCACGTCTCCCGTCAGGCCGGAACGTCCCAGCTGATGTGCCGGCGGACGTCGGTGAGGTTCATCGACTCAGCCAGGAACAGATCATCCAGCATGTACTCGTCCACGGCGATGATCCGCAGCCAGTGGCCGTAGCCCTGCGTGGCCGGTTCAAGGGACCGGCTGGACACACAGACACCTGTCCCAAGATCTACCCGCACGGTGTTGGTTCCCGGCATGCACAGCGGAGCGGCAGGATCTGCAGGGTGGTAGGCCGCGGTCGGTGTGACAATTGCTTCAAGGGCGGGCCTGCCGTCCTGCTCAATCCGGCGGACATCCACAACGTCCACGGCGTTGTTGCCGGGGAACTCCAGGGGGACCGGAGCGTTACCGGCCAGCTCCACAGGATCGAGGGCAGCCGAAAAGCGGCCATTGCCAAAGCCAGGTTCGCCGTAGGCGGCCTCGGGCCGCCGCCTGACCAAACCTGCGTCGTCGTAAACGGGCGCCACCAGATGGGGAGGCAGAAGCCAAGACTTCCGCGTGGCACTGACATAGAAGTCATCCTTGGAATCATTGATTCCGGTGGTGCTGTGAAGGACACGTCCGTCCACCGTTTCGAGGCGGAGCGCGCCCGGCCGGCGCAGCCACGCCCTGACGAGCGGTGCCGAGGCTTCAGGGGCGTCAGTGAACGGTTCGTCCCAATACTCAAAACGCAGGGACTGCCACTTCCAGGGGGATGACCGGCAAAGGTTACGGAACGTCGTTATCAGGTCTGCGCTCGCTGCGCTGTTGTCCGGATCGGGCCGATGCCTCGTGTCCCACGTCGCCATATCCACAGTTTACGCGTGGGCCCTGCGGCCCGGAGCCGAAATCCAGTAGCATCCGAGGAGTGATCCGACGACTGGACGAACTGTGGGCTGTGACTCCGCTGGCCTTTTGGCTGGTGCTGGCTGCCTGCGCCTACTTCGCCGTGATGGCAGCCCGGCTCACTGTTATCGATGTGAGGCACCATCTGCTTCCCAATAGGATAGTTTTCCCGTCCTATGCAGTTGCCGGTGTCCTCCTGCTGGCTGCCGCCATAGTGCATGTTGCAGGGGGCCCTGCCGCGTTCCAAGCCATCCCGGAAGGTGCAGCAGGCTTCTTGGGCGTTCCTGCCCTTCGTGTACTGGCCGGCGGAGCGGTCCTCTGGGTTTTCTACTTTCTCCTGCGCCTGGCCTATCCTCCGGGGATGGGCTTCGGCGATGTCAAACTCGCCGGGGTCCTGGGCATGTACCTGGGCTATCTGGGCTGGGCGCACGTCTTTGCCGGAACCTTCGCGGCTTTCCTCCTGGGCGGACTCTGGAGCCTCGCCCTCCTCGTCGCCCGCCGCGGCACGCTGAAGTCTTCCATTCCCTTCGGCCCGTTTATGCTCGCCGGAACCGCGGCTGCCATGCTGTTGCCGGGGTAAATGTCGCGCCCTTAAGCCCCATCGCGAAATTTGAGGCCGTACAGCAACACGCCTTGCCTTCCGTAGGTGCAGTCCCCGGAGGAGACTGATCGGGACAGCCTGTTTGGACGATCAAGAGCCTGGACGGGCAGTTTTTGGGGGAAACCATGAGGCTGACGAGACTATTGCCTGGCGTCACAGGGGCCACCCTGATGACCATGGCGTTAGGAAGCTGCGCCGGAGTGTCGGGCGCAGAACAGGGCTCTCCCCTCCCAGCAGCACCGGATTCCAGTTTCGGGAGGGAAACTGCAGGCCCGGATACGCATGCCCCCATTCCCGGTCCAAGCTGCGAAGGCGGTCCCTTCGGATGCCGCACGTTCACGTCCACGGAAGGCAGCGACGCCTCTGGAGAGCTGGAATGGCTCCAGTCCCAACCCCTCGTCGTCTCGTCCGCCTTTGTTAATGAAACCTGGACGGTGCGAGTGAAAACTCCCTGCAATCACATGAGCGTTGAAGTCTTTGTGGAAGGAAACCAACTGATCCCCGGCCAGACGATTTCCACCGCCATGGCTTGCGCGGAACCGGCGAGTGGCTTTGAGTCCTGGACGCGTGAACTTTTCGAACAGACAGTGACATGGGAACTGACGGGAGAATCATTGCTGCTGGAGAACGGGCACGGCACCGTGGTCCTGAAAGACTCCGGGTCAAGTACCAAGCTTTAGGGTGTACGGCCCAGCGGAGTATCCCTCCGGCGCGGGGCGCTTCCGCTAGGCTGGCAGGATGCCAGCTCCTGACTACATCCTCAGACTTCGCGAGAAAATCGGCAATGACCCTTTGTGGGTTCCCGGCGTCCGGGGAGTGGTGGTGGATGGCCAAGGTCGCATCCTGCTGGCCCAGCGGGTTGATAACGGCCAGTGGGCCCTCATCTCCGGAATGCTGGAACCCGGCGAGCACCCGGCCCGGGGACTGGTGCGGGAGATCTTCGAAGAAACGGCTGTGGTGGTGGAGCCCGAGCGGGTAGTTTCCGTAGGCGCCGTGGGACCCTTCACCTACCCAAACGGGGATGTCTGTGAATTCCTGGACGTGGTGTTCCGCTGCCGCTATGTGTCCGGGACTGCCCGGATCAATGACGACGAGTCTCTGGCCGTGGGGTGGTTCGGAATCGATGAGCTGCCGGAATTGATGCCAGGCCACCTGACCAGCACCACCGCGCCATCGCTCCGGTTGAAGCCGCGCACTTCGAACCCTGATGTAACGCTGAAGGGCTCGGCCCTCAGCGTCCCTTCCGCACTTCGAATTTTTGTCCAGATACGGCGACTTCGAGTGCTCCGAAGTCGCCGTATCTGGACAAAAACTCTCAAGGGTGGGAACGACGACGGCCGCCCGCCTTCACAGGGAAGGTGGGCGGCCGCCGTCGTACGCTGTGTTGTTAGGCCTTGTGCGGCGGGCGTGTCATGGACATAACGTCCAGCGCGGTGTCCAGCTGCTCCTCGGTGACCTCGCCGCGCTCCAAAAAGCCCATTGCGACGACGGTCTCACGGATGGTGAGGCCCTCGGCCACAGCCTTCTTGGCGATCTTCGCCGCGTTCTCGTAGCCGATGTACTTGTTCAGCGGGGTGACGATGGACGGCGACGCTTCGGCCAGGAAGCGGGCGCGCTCAACGTTGGCGGTGATGCCGTCGATCATCTTGTCGGCCATCACACGGCTGGTATTGGCCAGCAGGCGCACGGACTCAAGCAGGTTGGCGGCCATGACGGGGATGCCGACGTTCAGTTCGAAGGCGCCGTTGGTGCCGGACCAGGCGATGGCGGTGTCGTTGCCGATCACCTGTGCGGCCACCATGATGGAGGCCTCGCAAATGACCGGGTTGACCTTGCCCGGCATGATGGACGAGCCCGGCTGGAGGTCCGGGATGGCGATCTCGCCGAGGCCCGTGTTGGGGCCCGAGCCCATCCAGCGCAGGTCGTTGTTGATCTTCATAAAGGAGATCGCGATGTTGCGCAGCTGGCTGGATGCCTCGATCAGGCCATCGCGGTTGGCCTGGGCCTCGAAGTGGTCGCGGGCCTCGGTCAGCGGCAGGCCGGTGTCCGTGGCGAGGAGTTCGATGACCCGCTCGGGGAAGCCGGCGGGGGTGTTGATGCCGGTGCCTACGGCGGTGCCGCCGAGGGGAACTTCAGCGACGCGGGGGAGGGAGGCGTTGATCCGCTCGATGCCGTAGCGGACCTGGGCTGCGTAGCCACCGAACTCCTGGCCCAGGGTCACCGGGGTGGCGTCCATGAGGTGCGTACGGCCGGACTTGACGACGTCCTTGAACTCAACGGCCTTGCGTTCCAGCGACTCGGCCAGGTAGCCAAGGGCGGGGATGAGGTCGTTGATCAGGGCCGAGGTTGCTGCCACGTGGACGGACGTCGGGAAGACGTCGTTGGAGGACTGCGAAGCGTTGACGTGATCGTTCGGGTGGACAACTTTGTCACTGCCGGCGGCCTTGAGCGCGCGGGTGGCCAGTTCGGCGATGACCTCGTTGGTGTTCATGTTCGAGGAGGTGCCTGAGCCGGTCTGGAAAACGTCGATGGGGAAGTCGCCGTCGTATTTGCCGGTGGCTACCTCATCGGCGGCCTCCGCAATCGCCTTGGCCAGCTCGCCGTCGAGCACTCCAAGTTCTGCGTTCGCCTGGGCGGCTGCCTTCTTGACCCGGGCAAGGGCTTCGATGTGGGCGCGTTCCAGGGTTTTGCCGGAGATGGGGAAGTTTTCAACTGCACGCTGCGTCTGTGCACGGTACAGGGCGTTCACGGGGACGCGGACTTCGCCCATCGTGTCGTGTTCAATGCGGAATTCTTCAGTGGAAGTCATGGGGCTAGCTTAGGACGGCCGGGCACCCCACTGAAAACCGTGAACGGCATGCTACGGGTTCAGTTCCGGGGCGGCCGGCAGAGACCTTAGAGCTCGCCGATCCCGGAAACAACGTTGGCGCGGCCCTCGGCAAGACTGTAGGAGAGGCCAATGACGGCGGTACGCCCGCTGTCGATTGCGGCGGAAATCACACGTGAGCTGTCCGCCAGCCGCTGCGAAGTCTGTTTGACGTGCTCAACCACCATGTCGTTGACCTCGTGCTTGTCATCGCGCATCGACGTCAGAACCGAGGGTGTGATGCGCTCCACCAGGTCACGGATGAAGCCCGCCGGCATTTGGCCGGTGTCCACGGCGGTTTTCGTTGCGCTGACGGCGCCGCAGCTGTCATGCCCAAGAATGGCGATCAGCGGCACTCCCAGCACGCTGACGCTGTATTCGAGGGAGCCAAGTACCGCGTCATCGATCACCTGGCCCGCGGTGCGGACCACAAAGGCGTCTCCGAGACCAAGATCGAAGATGATTTCAGCCGCAAGCCGGGAATCAGAGCAGCCAAAAATCACCGCAAACGGGTGCTGGTTTTCCACCAGCGAGGACCGGCGCGAGGCGTCCTGGTTGGGGTGGGAGGATTCGCCGTTGACGAAGCGTTCGTTGCCTTCGCGGAGTCGCCGCCAGGCCAGGGCTGGAGTCAGGTAGGTTGCCACGCGCCTACTTTACGGGGCGGCAGTGGCGGAGGGTGAAACTGTGACGGCCGGATTGCTTTCCAGGGATTTGACGACGGCGTCAGCCAGGATGGCAAACTCGTCCAGCTGCGCTGTTCCCGTCAGGACAACGGTGGTGCCGCGGTAGTCCAACACCATGCTCTTCTCGCCCTTGCCCGTATCGCGAAGCTCCCACTCCTGGCCGCCGGCACTGCGTGTTCCGGTGACGGGTGCGCTTTTGGTCTCCTGTTGAAGCCAGGTGGGATTTGCCTGGCGCGTCTGGACCAGCCCGATGAAAGACTCCTTTGGCGTCAGGTAGCCAACCTCCCACGTGGGGACGCCGCTGCCGCTTCCCGACTCCCAGCGTGCGTAGTTCGACGTAAAGGCACCTCCCGTCTCCGGCGCAACAGGTGTGAATCCCGCCACATCCGCGGCATTACGGGCCACTTCGCTGACGTCGACGTTCGGCCGATAGCCATCACTTTTGGGGGAAGGGTTCATCAGGACGACGGGCAGGAACGCCGCGATGCTCACCACGAGGGCGATGATCATGCCGATCACCGAAGCATTGGCGCGTTTGGCTGCCGCCGCCGGGATAACGGGCCTGATGGGCGCGTCGTTGCCGGTTCCGGCGGCCTCTTCGTGGCGCCCGACGTCGGCCTGATCTGGCCCGCTGCTGGTCTTTTCGTGCATTTCACTCACCCCTCTATAGTCGCCCATGCGGGGGTACAACTCACACTTGGGTCCTGCATCGAGGGGACTGGAGGTTGTTGCGCGGCGACGTCATCCCAGCGCCGGAGGGCGGCACCCGACTATGATCAGTAGCAGAGGAATCACCGTGTCTGCTGAATCCGGCGGAACGGGCTCAATGATCGCCACTCGAAGAAGAGGTTCACGTGTCACCAGCGTCCATGACCCAGAAATACTCCACGCTCTCCCCGTCCCTGGCTGTGGGACTCGATGAGCCGGACCGCAACCTTGCACTGGAACTCGTCCGCGTCACCGAAGCCGCGGCAATCGCCGGCGGCCACTGGGTCGGCTTCGGCGACAAAAACAAGGCCGATGGTGCAGCCGTCGACGCCATGCGCTCCTTCCTTCACACTGTCCACTTCAACGGCGTTGTGGTCATCGGCGAAGGCGAAAAAGACGAAGCCCCCATGCTGTTCAATGGCGAACACGTTGGCGACGGCACCGGTCCTGAGTGTGACGTCGCAGTGGACCCCATCGACGGCACCCGCCTGACAGCCCTGGGCATCAACAACGCCTTGGCCGTCCTGGCAGTTGCCGAGCGCGGCTCCATGTTCGACCCCTCCGCCGTGTTCTACATGGAGAAGCTCGTCACCGGCCCGGAAGCAGCCGACATGGTTGACCTGCGCCTGCCGGTCAAGCAGAACCTGCACCTCATCGCCAAGGCGAAGGGCGTGAAGGTCAACCAGCTCAACGTCATGATCCTTGACCGTGACCGCCACCGCCCGCTGGTGGAAGAAATCCGCGAAGCAGGTGCGCGCACCAAATTCATCATGGACGGCGACGTCGCCGGCGCTATTGCCGCGGTCCGTACCGGTACCGGCGTTGACGCCCTGATGGGTATTGGCGGCACCCCGGAAGGCATCGTGGCTGCGTGCGCCATCAAGTCCCTGGGCGGTGTGATCCAGGGGCGCCTGTGGCCCACCAGCGACGAAGAGAAGCAGAAGGCCATCGACGCCGGCCATGACCTTGACCGCGTGCTGTCCACCAACGACCTCGTCTCCAGTGACAACTGCTACTTCGCTGCCACCGGCATCACCGACGGCGACCTCCTCAAGGGCGTCCGGTACTCCAAGGACAAGGTCCTCACCCAGTCCATCGTGATGCGCTCCAAGTCCGGCACCATCCGCTTTGTGGACGGCGAGCACCAGGCCAGCAAGTGGGAAGGCTACGCCCGCAAGCAGTAACACTCTCCACCGCGCGGGTCAGTTCGCGCGAACGAACACTTGAGGCCCTGGATCTTCGCAGATTCGGGGCCTCAAGTGTTCGTTCGCGCTTGCCTTTACGCGAGGAAGCCGGCCTGAGTGCTCTCTTTGGACCGGTTCCATGCCTGCAGGGCCGCCCGCACCAGTTCGACGACGAAGGGCCGGTCTCCCTCCAGATCCTCCTTGAAGACCCTGATCTCGGTCCAGCCGAGTCGCTCGGTGATGGCCCGGCGCTTGTTGTCCAGCCGGACCTGGCGTGGGTCAGAATGATGTGTCCCGTCGTACTGCAGCGCGAGCCGATGCGCGGGATAGGCTGCATCGGGCCACACATTGGGCTGGCCCCAACTGTTGCGGATTACATGGTTCAGCAGTGGTTCGCCGAGGTATGTGCGCGCCAGTGCCAGTCGCATTCTCGTTTCCTGAGGCGAGTCGGACCCTACGCGGATTTCGGGAAGGGCCAGCCTGGCGGTCTTCATACCCCGCATCCCAGGGTGTGCGGCAATCATTCGCTGCAGGTCCTCGATCGCGGCGAGGGGTGCCTTTGGCCTTGGAAAGTCCGGTCCATGGGCATTTACCAGCGAATCTCCAGCCGCGATGAGTTCATCCACGGACAGCAGGCTTGCCAGATCCAGCCACGTCCGCGCTGGCGAGGTGACCTGGACGCCGTCGTGCATGATGACTTCTCCTGGTTTGAAGGTCATGCGGTGGCCAATCACATTTCGGCGCCGGGGTTTGCTGGCGTTCCGGTCCCGCGCCACGTGGATACGCCAGTCTTCCTCCAGCCACGAAGGAAGTCCCAGCGCCCAGACACGTCCTCCCGAGTGGTGCGTTAGCACTGACAATCCGTCGAGCGCCGTATAGGCCCGAAGATTGGCGGAGATGCCGGCTTCGCTCTCCAGCGGGACGCGTATGCCGCGTGAGGGAATAACGACGTCGGGCTGCCGCTGCCGTTTACGGGATACACCGGAGGAGGCGGCGTCGGCGGATGTGAAGGATCCGGTGCGTAGCTCTTTGGGGAGCGGTGAGAGGCCCATGCTTCAGTGTGCATAACCGGAGCCAGGCCGCGGCAGTTATCCACAGGTTCAATTCCCACCCGGCGCGCGAACGAACACTTGTGGCCCCTGATTTTGGGGCTTAAGTGTTCGTTCGCGCGTGTGGGGTGGGGCCTAAGTGTTCGTTCGCGCCTTGTGGGGGCGGGGCTTAAGTGTTCGTTCGCGCTTGTGAGGATGGGGCTTAAGTGTTCGTTCGCGCCTGTGGGGGTGGGGCTTAAGTGTTCGTTCGCGCTCTGCCAGTTCGCGCGCGGGCGGAGCGGACGCCGGCTACTGCCAGGTTCCGCAGCTGGCGGGCCGCCTGGTAGGCGCGGTACCGCAGCTTCTTGACCGGAAGGTCCCAGGTGCCCGGATAGGAGACTTCACGGCCGCCGAAGGACTTCTTGAACGCCGTGAAGCCCGCCCATTTGTGGTCCGGCTGGTCCGCCGGGGCAACACCCCAGAGGTCCACATACTTCAGGCCCCGGTCCTTTGCGTCCGCGATCAGGGTCACCAGGAGCGGGATGCCAGCACTGAGCTTCCGGTGTGTGTCGTCCAGGGCTGCGTGGGCGTACGTGCGCGTGTCCGCCGAATCGTAGACGAGGGCCGCCGCTATGGGGCTCCCCTCCAGCTCCGCAACAAAAAGGGTGGCAGCGCCGGCAGGCATCAAGGAAGCGGCCACCTGGGTCAGGTACTCGTCGCTTTGCGGCTTGAACCCGTTGCGCCTGGCGGTCATGTGAAGGAAGTCCAGCAGGATCCGGATGTCGTCGGGGTCCTGCGAGCTCCGGAACGTGACGCCTTTTTTGTGGATATTCCGGTAGAGGTTCCGGTTGACGGGCTTCATGCCTGCCAGGACGTCCTTGAAATCGCCCTCCAGGTCAATTACCCGGCTCAGTTCGGGCTGTTGGTTCACGGGTGCCGGCTGCAGGCCACGGCGGCGGAGTTCCGCCTCAGCGGCGGAAGGCTCAAGCCCGGCCGAAACAGGCTCGATCCGGACAAAGACAGCACCGCACGACCGGGCGACGTCCACCAGGGCGGCCAGGGCGGCGTCGAACGCTGAAGGGGAGGAGGCCACCGGGCCGTAGGGTGCGTACAGCACCTTGCCTGCCGGATTCTTTTCCTCCACGGCCAGGAAGCGCCACCCGGGCCCCGACTGCTGGTGGACGCGGCGGCCCAGGGACGCCTGGACATCAGCCCACGATTGACTCTGCAGGAAGTGGTCCAACTCCTCAGCCCCTCATCGAGGTGGTGACGGCAAAGGCGAGGGCTGCTTCCGAGGTGCCCGCCACGGTGTGGACGTTAACGGGGGCCTCTGACGCTGGGAGGAACGCGCTGCCGCCGCGGGACAGTTGCAGGTCACCCTTGGGCGAGTCCAGGTACATGGCCCCTTCCACGACGATGACTACCGCCGCTCCTGACTGTGCCAGCGGAACCGGAGCGCTCTCCGGCTCCATCATGATCCTTTGAAGCTGAAACTCACGGAAGGGCGGCTGGTAGAGCTCCTGGCCAAGGCCGGAGATCTGCGGAGCCAGCATGGGCACGGCTACCGGCTTGAATTCGATGGTGCGCAGGAGCTCCGGAACGTCGATAAACTTGGGCGTCAGCCCGCCGCGCAGCACGTTGTCTGATGACGCCATGACCTCAACGCCCAGGCCATGCAGGTAGGCATGAACGTTGCCCGCCGGAAGGTACACGGCCTCGCCGGCGGCCAATGAAATTCTGTTGAGCAGCAGCGAGATGAGGACTCCGGGATCGCCGGGATACTTCTCGTTGAGGCTGGCCACGGTGGCGAGCTCAGCCTCGTAGGGTGCGCGGGGAGCTCCCGACGCCAAGGCAGCCGCCACCAGGGCCGTAGCCTCTGCAACGTCCTCGCCTCCCGAGATCAGCCGTTTGAAGGCGTTTCTGAGCGCGACACCCTCATCGGGGTCAGCGAGGTCCTCCAGCAGCGACTCCAGGAGTGCCGGGACCGGGGCTTCCACCAGGTCGAAAGACTTCATGAGCTGACGCAGGATCTCCTGTGTCTCGCCGGGGCGCCGGAATCCGCAGAGCGCCTCGAAGGGGGTAAGGGCAAAGATCATCTCCGGCTTATGGTTGTCATCCCGGTAGCTGCGGTTGGCCGCGTCAGGTGACAGACCCTGGGCATTTTCCCGCGCGAACCCTGCTTTTGCCTGCTCAATGCTGGGGTGGACCTGCAGGGAGAGGGGTTCCGCCGCAGCCAGGATCTTCGTCAGGAACGGAAGCCGCGGCCCAAACTCACTCACGGAGGGCCCGCCGAGGAAATGTTCCGGGTCTTCGGCGATCAGGGCATCCAACGGAACCGAGGATCCATCGGGGCGGTGGGCCACTGACGGAGAGTCGGGATGGGCACTGATCCAAAGTTCGGCTTCCGGCCGCCCTGACGCAGGGCGCCCCAGGAGCCCAGCGATCGCCGTCGTCGAACCCCACGCGTAATCGCGGAGGACGTTCTCAATTTCGTACACAGCAGTGTCCATTTCGTTGGTCTGCGGGCTAAGGCAACTTGTCGGCTTCGTTTCTTCAGGGCTACAGGGGAGCGCACTGGCCATTGGTGGCCACGAGTTCCCGGATTGCCTCTTCATTGCCTTCACTCTTGAGCTGGTTGAGCATGGCCTCGGTGATCGGTTCACCATCCGGCGTGGTGGTCACGGGGGTGAAGTCCGACGGCGACGGAGACTGTTGGGCCGGCCGTCCACCCGTTGCCTGAAGGGATGCAGGCAGCAGGCCCGACGCCTGAAGGTGACCGCGTGAACGGGCCGGTTCGATAATACTGTCGGCCGGGGCTTCTCCTGCCTGTGGCGACGCAGATGCGGACGCAGAGGCCAGCAGCTGGTCCACGCGGTCGTGGATCTGGTCGAAGTCAGGGACTGTGGAGAACGACGCGTCAAAGTCCGGAGGGCCGATGGTGAGCCGCTTGATGTCCTGGCCTTTCGCCTTGACGGCGAGGTCCAGGAAACTGCCAAGCTGCGAGGAGGAGATGTTGGACTCCACAACCTGGGTACCGGCGTTGGCAATGTCCTCGAACTTGGCCAGGAGCGTGGCCGGGTCAAGTTGCTTCAGCATGGCCTGCTGGACGCACTGCTGGCGCTGGATGCGGGCGTAGTCGTCCACATACTCGCGTGACCGGCCATACCAAAGGGCCTGGTTGCCGTCGAGCGTCTGCTCTCCAGCAGGAATCCAGCCGAGGGGCATGCCGTGGGTTTGGCTGTAATCATCGAAGTAGCCGCTCATGGGGACCCAGCCGCCGGCCTTGATTTTGATGCCGCCCATGGCGTCGATGAGCGTGGCAAAGCCCTCCATGTCCACCAGGACGTAGGCCTGGATCGTCATTCCCAGCGTCCCGGAGACCGCTTCCATGGTGGCCTGGGCTCCGGGATCGGCCACGCCGGGGTAGAGGTCGGCGTGCTCGTTGGTCACCTCGGTGTTGATGGCATTGATCAGGCATTCGTCGCCGCAGTCGTAGCCGTCCGGGTAGATCTGGCGCATGGGGGAGTCCTCGCTGAACCTGGCGTTCTGCAGGTTCCGCGGGACGGAGATGATGGCGGTCTGCCCGGTCTGGGCATCCACACTGAGCACCGAGAGGCTGTCAGGCCGGCGGCCGGTGCGGTCCGCGCCGGCGTCGCCGCCCATCATCAGGAAGTTGTACCTGCCATCAACCGGTTCGATGGCGGGACCGGTGGCATTGAAGATACTGCCGATCGCATTCCGGCCCACGTTGAGCAGGTAGGCGGCGTACCCCAGCGAGCCACTGCCGATGACCAGCGCCAGGACCAGCGCAATCACGACGGCGGGACGGACCGGCGGTGCAAGCAGTACAGGACGGATGATCCGCAGGGTATTGATGAAAAGAATGGCCCAGCCGACGGCGAGGGCCGCCAGGAGGACAACAATCAGCAACGACGCGAAAGGATTGGTAATGACGTTGATCAGCATCGTCCGGTTAACGACCAGCAGCAGCACTGTCAGTGCCAGCAGCGCCCAGACGCCCAGGGTGACCCGTAAAGCGGCCCGGCCCAGCTTACGGTCACCCGCCACGATCTGGGCACTGCCCGGCACAAGGAGGGTCATGAGCACCAGGAGGAAGGCGCGCTTGGTCCGGACGTGGGGCGAGGCGCCCAGGGGGAACCGGACGGGGTCGGTGGCCCTGGCAGGTGCCGGTTGCAGCTGATCGCTTGATCTCATACGGCTGGACCTAGCGGCCGTTCCGGAGGACGCCGTTGCCGTCAGCGAAGACTTCGCTGACCTTCTGCCGAAGATTTGCGCCCTTGCGGGTGGCAACGTCGTTGAGGTCCTGGGCGAACTCCAGCAGGTCGGCGCGGAGGGAGGCCGCCAGTTCATCCGTTCCGGCGGCGAGGATCCGCACGGCAAGGAGGCCGGCGTTGCGTGCTCCGGCGATCGAAACAGTTGCCACGGGTACGCCGGCGGGCATCTGGACAATGGACAGGAGCGAATCCATCCCGTCAAGGGTCTTCAGGGGCACAGGCACCCCGATGACGGGCAACGGGGTGACGCTGGCCAGCATGCCCGGCAGGTGGGCAGCGCCGCCTGCTCCGGCGATGATGACCCGGAGTCCGCGCTGGTGGGCTGTCTGGCCGTACCGGATCATTTCCGTGGGCATTCTGTGGGCGGAAACCACGTCCGCTTCGAAAGGAATGCCGAATTCCGCCAGTGCATCGGCCGCGGCCTCCATCACCGGCCAATCCGAATCAGAGCCCATGACCAGGCCCACGATGGGGGCGGACGAACTGTCCGCAGCGGGCGTTGCTTCGGCGGTCATACGTTCTCCTCAGAAATCCGTGGTGATTCTTCGGACGGCACCCGGCCGTCCCGGATGATGCCTGCCACCCTCGACGCCCGCTGGCGGAGGGAGTCCACGTCCGCGGTGGAATCACCCAGCAGGTTGACATGGCCGATCTTCCGGCCGGGGCGCACCGACTTCCCATAACAATGCACTTTCGCGGCCGGTTCACTTGCCAGGGCCACGGGATACGCGGAAAACAGGTCCTGGTTCTCGCCGCCAAGGAAATTTTTCATCACCACCACCGGGCCCAGGACGTCCGTGGAGCCCAGGGGAAGGTTGAGGACTGCGCGGAGGTGCTGTTCAAACTGGCTGGTTACCGACCCGTCCTGGGTCCAGTGGCCTGTGTTGTGCGGGCGCATGGCGAGTTCGTTGATGAGGAAACCGGCGCCTACGCCCGGTGTCTCGAAAAGCTCAACCGCCATAACTCCCGTGACGCCCAGTTCGCTGGCGATCCGCAAGGCTGCGTCCTCGGCCGCCGCGGCCACCTCGAGCGGGATATCCAGTGCGGGAGCAATGACCTCGTCACAGACCCCGTCAACCTGGATGCTGTGTGCCACGGGCCAGGCCCGGGCTTCGCCGTCGGGGGTGCGGGCCACCAGCGCTGACAGCTCCCGGCTGAACTCGACCTTGGCCTCGGCCAGGAGCGGACTCATGGCGTCGAACCATTCTGCCGTGAGGGCAGCATCATCGGCGGATGCGACTATCCGCACACCCTTGCCGTCGTAGCCGCCGCGGGGCATCTTCAGGACAACGGGCCAGCCAATCTGTTCACCAAAGGCAACGAGGGAGGCAACATCGTCGACGGCGGCCCACTCCGGGTTGGGAAGTTCGAGCCTGTCGATCGCGGCACGCATCACCAGCTTGTCCTGCGCGTTGACCAGGGCATCCGGTCCGGGCTGGACGTTCACTCCTGCTTCCTGGAGTGCACGGAGGTGCCCGGTGGGCACGTGCTCGTGATCGAAGGTCATCACATCGAGGCCGTCCGAGAACTCGAGAAGAGTCTGGAGATCCTTGTAATCCCCTACCGGAGAGGTGGAAACTGCAGAGACGGCTGAAACGTCCTCCGCCTCAACAAGGACGCGGAGTTCAAAGCCGAGAGCGGTGGCGGCTGGGGCCATCATTCGCGCGAGCTGGCCGCCGCCAACCACGCCGATTACTGGAAAAGTCACAAGGGCCAGCCTACAGAAAAGCTTGGAGGTTCCCGGCTTCCGGGTGCCTTTGCGGCCGATTTTCCCTGTAACTTGGCCCTCCGTCACCCCGGCGCGTGGGCTGCCACGCTAATCCCGGGCTAAAATAGGCCTCTGGCCGTGTGGCCCATAGTTCGAACGGCCATGGAGGGTCATGTTTAACACACTTGCAGATCGTATCCGGGGGCTCGCCTCGCTATTCTGGCGCGAGGTGGCCAAATTCGGAGCCGTGGGCGGTGTGGCGTTTGTCATTGACAACGGTCTGACGTACTTCCTGATGCACGGTCCCATGACCGACAGCGAAGCGAAGGCCCGTTTTGTCGGCGCCAGCGTGGCGACACTTTTCTCCTGGATCGCGAACCGGCTGTGGACCTTCCGGCATCGCAGGCAGGCGAACGTCCTGCGTGAATTCCTAATGTTCATCCTCATTAATGGCATTGGCATCGGGATTTCCACTGGCTTTACTGCCATCGCCAAGTATTCGCTGAACGTCACGGACAAGAACATGCTGTTTGCTGCCGGCGTGGTGGGAATCCTGGTTGCCACGGTTGTCCGGTTCTTTGCCTATCGGTTCCTTGTCTTCAACGAGGAACTGGATCAGGAACCCGAGTTCTCCCACGACCACGAACTCATTGAGCTCCATCCAAAGGAGCACCATCCCAAGGCAGAAGCGGCTGCAGGAGAGAGCGAGCGGTCACCGGAGGGCAACCGCCGGCCATAGGGCCGCTTTAACTTCCGTGGATCCGTTCCGCGGCGAGGAGCTTCTCCGTCAACTCCACGTCGGGATGCGCCAGCACCACGGAGCCGCCTTTAGTCCACGCGCCCAGGGAGTTCGCCAGAGCTGCCTCCAGCCCGTCCGCGGCGGAAACCAGGAGCCGGACGCCCTCCTCGTGCGGGGTGGCAAAGGCGCTCAGCAGGTCCCCGTGGAGGTGCCGCTGCCCGTCCCGGCCACTCAGGGCGCAGCCGGATGCATCGGGATCCACATGCGCCATGAAGACATCGCCGTGGGACCGCACTTCCGAGGCGTAGTCGATGACGCCGTCAGGCAGCTCCCCGGGCCACCGCATGGCGAGGGCCGGAAGCGCCACGGCAACAACGGCGTCGTACTGACCCTGGAACGCTTCGGGCTTGTCGGTGACAAGGAAATCCGCCCCGCCGCCGTCAAGAAGGGTTTCCATGCCGAGTTGCCAGGCTGCCAGCGCCCAAATCAGTGACTTCCAGTGGGCAGGCAGGTCAAGGCGGACCCGCATTCCCGGCTCGGCGTCGAGTTCGTCCTGCAGCAGGTTGCTGGTCTTCGCAACCCAGTTGTCCAGGACTCTGCCCGAGAGTTCCACCCGCTCAGAATCTGGCCCGTACCAAGTCAGCCGTGGGGAGGTGGAGTGCCCGGAGCGCAGGGTTGTCATGAGGTCGATAGCCGGGATGTTCATGGCTACATCTTGCCACGGCGAATTCATCGCGTCAGGGGAGAATCAGCCACCGGGGATTTGGCATGAGATGGCCTCGCTGGGATTTTCGGTTCCTTCGAAACCCGGCAAACTCCTGTGATTTTACTCACAGGAGTTTCTCATTTCGCTTGCGAAATCCGGCTGCACGTTGTAGTTTTCTCCCGAAACTCGGGGGATTTAGCCCTGATTGCCAAACCCAGGAACCAGATCCGGTGGCCGTCCCTGTCCTGTGGTGGAAAATTCCCGGGCGTGGCGTGACCGAGCTTGGCAGTGAATGTTGATTATTATCCCGGCCACAGCTTGACTCTCCAGTAGTTACACGCGTGTAATTAGATATCGAGAGCCACTGCGCAAATACCGGCACACAACCGAGTGTCCAAGTATCCAGGCAACGGCTGCAACATCAGGAGGGTCGCATTGGGGCAAGTAGAGCGTATCCATGAAGATGCCGTCGTCGCCGGACAGGCTACGGCAAAATACCGGGCACGGGGCGTGCCAAGTGACTGGTACGTGGATCCTGCAGATCCCGATGCCGCCGAACGGTACAACAAAAACACCAAAGACTCATTGCAGGACCAGGCCACGGCTTTCCTGGCAGCGCATGAAGCTCTGCTGGATGGCGAGCATGACCAGGACGAAGACGACCTGGACCCGCCGATGGAACTGCAGACGCGTATCGCCGGGGCATCGTCCCAGCCGATATGGATCGGACTGCCTTTCGAGCAGGACTTCGCTGACGAAGGCGAGCTGGGGTGGCAGACTGACGCCCTGTGTGCCCAAACTGATCCCGAAGCCTTCTTCCCGGAAAAGGGCGGATCAACGCGTGACGCCAAGAAGGTCTGCGGCGCATGCAACGTACGGTCGCAATGCCTTGAGTACGCCCTCGCGAACGACGAACGGTTTGGCATTTGGGGTGGCCTTTCCGAGCGTGAGCGCCGGCGCCTGAGGAAGCGGGCAATCTAATTCTCCAGGAAGTACACGTCACTGCCGTTGTGGTGTCCCACAATGGCAGTGCCTATCTCCCCAGAACCCTGGCGGCCTTGGCTGATCAGACCCGTCCCGCGGACGCGGTCATCGGCGTTGACGCAGGTTCACGCGACGATTCCGTTGCGTTGCTTGAGGCTGCCCTCGGCGGAGCCAACGTCGTCCAGCGCCCGCACGGCAAGGGCGGCATGGGTGGCGCTGTCAAGGCAGGCCTGGACGCGCTGGCGCCCTGGAGCGGTCAGTCCGAGAGGGCTGCCACGGAATGGATCTGGCTCATCCATGACGACGCCGCGCCGGCTCCTGAAGCATTGGCCGAGCTCCTTGGGGCCGTGGAGCGGGCCCCCTCAGTCACAGTGGCCGGCTGCAAGCAGCTGGACTGGCACGCAGGGCGCCGCCTCATTGACGTGGGCCTCTCCACCAGCGGCTGGGCCGAACGCCTGACCCTCATTGACGCCGACGAACTGGACCAGGGCCAATACAACGGACGCAGCGATACCTTCGCCGTGAATTCCGCCGGCATGCTGGTCCGCCGTGACGTCTGGGAGCACCTTCAGGGCTTTGACCCTGCCCTGCCCGGCAGCGGCGATGATGTTGACTTCTGCTGGCGTAACCGCCTGGCCGGCCACCGTGTGGTGGTGGTTCCCACGGCGCGTATGTTCCACGTAGCCCACAGGCCCCATGCGTTGGGGAACCCGGCTGCTGCCCGGAAGGCCCAGGTCCATCTGCGGCTCAAGCACGCTCCGTTGTGGAAGGTTCCTTTCCATGCGGTAGGCGCGCTGGTGGGGAGCATCTTCAAGCTGGTTCTCAGCATTGCTGTCAAGGATCCGGGGCACGGGTTCTCGCAGCTCGCCGCAACCTTCGCTGCCCTGGCCCGGCCCGCCGCCGTGGCCAGGGGCAGAAGGGTGGCCGCCAGCACCAGGCGGATCCGGCGGTCCGTGATCCGGAAGCTGCAGACACCCCGGCGCGAGGTCTGGAACCACCGCAGATCGCTGATGGAGGCGATTGGGGCTGATGATGCTTCCGGTCAAGGCCTGGGGCCGGATCCCCTGGCCGACCAACCCAGCGGTGACTCGGCCGACGACTTTGCAGCCTTGACCACAACCGAACGGGGCTGGGTAGGCAACGGCGCCCTTGCTGCTGTCCTGATTGCCTCGGTTGCATCCCTCCTGGGGCTGGCCGGCCTGTTCCGCGCCGAGGCTGTTTCCGGCGGCGGCCTCATCCCGCTCTCCTCGTCCATCGGCGAGATCTGGCACCACGCCTCCAGCTGGTGGATCGGCCTGGGTGCAGGACTTCCCGGCAGGGGAGACCCCTTCGGCTACGTGCTGTGGATCCTGGGCCTTCTCGGCGGAGGCGACGCCAACGCCGCCATGGCCTGGCTCCTCCTGCTGGCGGCACCCCTTTCCGCGCTGACAGCATGGTTCGCGTCCGGGGCCCTTACGGCACGGCGCAGGTTCCGCCTGATCGCCGGGCTCTTCTGGGCGGCGGCTCCTGCGCTGCAGGTTGCCCTGAACCAAGGCCGGGTGGGGGCGTTAGTGACGCACGTCATGATTCCCCTGATGGTCCTGGGGCTGCTGCGCGCAACCGGCAGCGCGGTGGGTCATGGCCGCTTCCTGCTGCCGTCCCCCGCCGAGCGGCGTTTCACCGAGAAGCCACCGGTGCGGCCGGGAATCAACGGGATGCCATCCTGGACAGCTGCCGCCGCCGCGGGCCTGGCAATGGCTGTCGTTTGTGCTTCGGCGCCATCACTGCTGATACCCTCGGCCCTCATCATCGTCCTGTGCGGCCTTCTTCTCGGCCGCCGCGGGCGCACGGTGTGGTGGGCATTGCTGCCTGCCGCCGCCCTGTTCATTCCGTTCGGTCTGTCAACGCTTGACAGGCCGCGGGCCATCCTGGCGGACCCCGGCGTTCCCGTCGGGTTTGATGCTGCCCCGTTGTGGCAGCAGTTGCTGGGGCGGCCGCTGCCCTTCAGCCCGGAGGCAGGGCTGACCGGTCTGCCGTACTTCACCGGCCAGGCCGTTCCGTGGGCACTCCTGCTCGCTTTGCTGGTGGGCGTTCCGGTGCTGCTCCTGTCCGCCGCTGCGCTTTTCGTCCCGGGCAGAAGGGCAGGAACAGCACGGGCGCTCTGGGTGTCCGCGCTGATCGTACTCGCCGGGGGCTGGCTGGCAGGCCATGTTGCCACGGGTGCCAACGCCGACACCTTGGTGACGCCCTTCACCGGCCCGGCCGTTTCCGCCGCGGGATTCGCGCTGCTTGGAGCAGCGCTCATCGGAGCGGAACGCTTGCTGGGCTTCGCAGAGATTGCTTCCACTGCCAGCACCCGCCGGAATGTCCTTGTCCGGTCGACGGTGGCCCTGTCCATGGTCCTCCTCCTGGCCGGCCCGTTGGCCGGCATGGCCGCATGGTCGGCCCAGAACCTGCTGCGGTCCACTGCCGCGGCCCCCCAGGCGGAAGAAGCCGCCCCGGAAGCGCTGGGCACCCCCCGGCTCGTGGAATCAGTCAGTCCGCGGACGCTCCCTGCCACTGCGATTGACCGGGGCACCGGGCCCGAGCAGACGCGCACGCTGCTGATCAGTACCAAGGAAAACGGCACGTTTGACGCCACCCTGATGCGCGGCGCCGGAACAACACTGGACAGCCTCTCCACCATCGCCGCGGCGCGGGATATTTTGGGCGCTCCGGGAGCTGAAACTGTCCGGGAGGACGACGGCGTCACGTCGGTCATCCGCAGCGTGGTTGCCACCATCGTGGCAGGGCAGGGCGTGGACCCCAGGCCGGAGCTGGAACAGCTGGGCATCGGATTTGTGGTCTTGCGCTCGGCAGATACCGCTGCGCAACTGACCGCCAGCAGGATGGATGCAGTGCCGGGCCTCATCGCCGTCGGGCAGACTGACGTGGGCTGGCTATGGCGGATCACGCCACTAAACCAGCCGGTGCTGCAGCCCGCGGACGTTGCCCACCGGGTGCGGATCGTGGATGGGAAGGGCGCTGCGGTTACGCTGCTCCCGTCCGGATATGACGACGTCGGCACGGCCGTCCCGGAAGGGGCGGAGGGGCGGCTGGTGGTCTTGGCCGAGCGCGCTGATCCGGGGTGGAGCGCCTGGCTTGACGGGCGGAAACTTACGTCGACTACGTCCGGCTGGGCACAGGCCTTCACCTTGCCGCCGGCGGCCGGCCAACTGACCATCCGCTACGACAACCCATGGGCTCTGTGGTCCGCTATTGGGCAGATCACGGTGATTGGACTTACCGTGATGCTCGCGATCCCCATGCCTGCCCGTCGGCCCAACGCCGGCCTGTCAAGGGACGAAGGCTCCTTGCGTAAGGAACACCAAAATGCATAAGTCCACACCGGATGAAACGGGGACTGACGCTGTCCAGGCAGCGCCACCGCCGGCCCCCGCCCCCCAGGCAGAAGACCAGCCGCAAGCCGAGCCGCAGCATGGGTCAGCACCCCGCAGCAAGCCCTCCGCCAGTGTCCTGGTCAGGCTCCTGTCCGCTGTGGCAATTCTTGCGGCCGCGGGCGGACTGGTGACCGCGGCCTCCCTGGCCCCGCAGCCGGCGGGTGACCGGACGATCCCTGCGGCCCTGGCGGCTGTTCCTGCCGGCTCAAGCGTTGGCGTATGCCCCGGTCCCGCCAGGCTTCTTGAAGGCACCGAGGCGGGAACGGATCCGCAGTTCAGCCCCGAATCGGCCACGGCCGCCAGCGCCGTCACGGGGGCGGTGCTGAGTGCCGCCGGGGGCGATCTGCCGGACAGCCGGCTTTCGGCGTTGAACGGGACCTCCGCCGTCAAGATCGGGAAAGAGGCTCCGGCGGGAGCAACGGCCGGCCCGCAGGACCTCCTGGCGGCTGTTGTCCCGCGCCATGCCGTGGACGACGTCAGCGTGCTGAGCGCTCAGGCGGTGGACAACCAAAAAGCGTCGGCGGGTGCGCTGATGAAATACACGGCCACCGATGGGGACCTGCAGGGAGCTGCGGCCGCCAATTGCCAGCAGCCCGCCAACGACTTGTGGCTGGCCGGAGCCAGCACCAAGGTGGGCCGCACTTCGCTGCTGGTGCTCAGCAATGCCTCTACAACGCCGGCCACCGTCAGCCTGGAACTTTATGGGGCCAAAGGCCAGATCCATGCACCGGGAAGCCGCGGCCTGCTGGTGGCCCCCGGCACTACCCGGTCGGTGGTCCTGGCCGGACTGGCGCCTGGCGAAGCCCAGCTGAGTGTGCACGTCCGCAGTGTGGGAGGCCCCGTCGCCGCCGTCATCCAACAAAGTGTCCTGCGTGGACTCACCCCCGGCGGGGTGGACTACATTGCGCCAGGGGCTGCCCCCGCCGCACGACAGGTGATGACAGGGCTGGATATCCAGGAGCCCGCCGGAATAGCAGCGATGACAGGGCAAAGAGGCTTCGAGGATGCCGGTCCTGCCTTGCAGCTGACAGTACCCGGGCCGTCGGACGCCGTGGTGGAAGTCAAGATGTTCGGGCGCGACGGCCAGCAGGCTCTTGCGGGTGGTGGCGTGGTCACGGCAAAAGCAGGGGCGGTAACCGAGATTTCCCTCGCGGGAGTCCCGGCGGGACATTACACAGTCTCCGCCAGCTCCGACGTATCGTTTGTGGCTGCTGCACGCGTAACCCGCGGCGTCAACAGTGAGCAGGCGTCCGACGTCGCGTGGTCAGCGTCAGCCAGCAGGCTGGGCAGCCAGCATGTCGTGCCGGTGCCCCCAGGAGGCGGAAGGACCCTGGTCTTCGGGGCCCTGGAGGATCGCGCCACCATTTCCTACTCGGCCATCACCGCCGATGGCACCATCCACGGGGCAGCATCAGCAGACATTGCCGGGGGGACAACAACCTCCATCCAGGTTCCGGAGAAGGTGGAAGAGGCCGTCGTGGTGGGGTACGTGGTGTCAGCGTCCGGCGGTGCTGCATACGGGGCGCTGCTGCTTCAGCAGGACGGTCGCGACGACATCTCCACTTTGTCCCTCACGCCCGCAGCGTCAGGCCAGGAGAAAGTCCCGGTCACGCTCGGTTACTGAGCCGCTTAAATTGTTTACTCAGGGGCGCGTTCCTAAAGCTGTCCGGAGCAGCCCAAGGGCTAACGTGGCCCGGCGGGCCAGCATCGTCGGCGGGCGAGCATCGGCGCCGGGCAGTATCGTCGCCGGTAAATCAGTAACGTCGCCGGTAAACAGGGTCCAGGGTCTCCGGTGCCACGCCAAGCATCTCGGCGGTGTGTTCCACCACAACATCGTGGACCAGGTCCTGAAGCTCCTCCCGGCTGGCGCACCCCTGCTCCACCACCCTCCGGTACAGCGTGATGACAGGGCCTTCCTCGGAGGTTGCCGGGGTGTAGGAACCCATCGGTGGCGGGGCTGAGTCCGCTACCAGCCGCTCAAGCTCTGGGGGTATCTCGTCCACGGCAAACCGCACGCCGTCGAGGGTCTTGCCCCAGATGTCGTGGAGCCGCTGCGCGGAGTCCAGCACCATGTCGTCAAAGCGGTCCGACCGCGTCCGGTAACCGGGATGGGTGGGCAGCATCAGTTCCCCGCGCAGGCCGCGGCCGTGCCGGTTCCGGCGGCGCATCGCAAAGCTCCTGCCCAAGGGGCCCGAACCGGTACCTTCACTGCTGGCACCCGGGTCAGCCAACCGGACCGTAAAAGCTGAATCATGGTTCGATGACTGCATACATTGACTCTAAACCCGGCGGAAGATTTACGCGACACAATCGGTGCGCAGGCAGCGGGCGCGGCGTGCTGAAGGCAATACGGCAATCCAGCGTGCAGACGGAGTAGTCTGGGATGTCGTGGGAGCTATCCGTGAGTGTTCAAGGTCAGCGTGCCGCCAATCGGCGGTGGCTACTCTGACGTACGTCTATGCAGATTCCACCGCTGTACTGGGTCCGCTGGCCACCTACGCTGAGCCGCATTGTTACGATTTGTGCGAGCAGCATGCGGGCTCACTGACCGTGCCGCGGGGGTGGGAAGTCCTGCGCCTGGCGATGCCCAACACGCCGCAACAGCCCGGACCCGACGACCTGCTGGCTCTTGCCAACGCTGTGCGGGAGGCCGCAGCCCTTCCACCGCAGGCGCAGCCGGCCCAGGCCCACCGCTCAATCCATTCAACCCTGGAAGCCCCAGCCCGGACGGATGGCGCCCGCCGCGGCCATCTCCGTGTGCTGCGTGAACCGTCCTGACACCGTTCTGGCGGTAGGCTGGAAGCTGCACATCAGCCAGCCACCGGCGCAATCGCGCCCGTCAGGGAGCTTCAACCCATGCCAAAGATCCGTCCTGAACTGTTGTCCGTCCTGCGGTGTCCTGTTACGGGATCTCCGTTGGTCCAGGACGGCGAAGAACTCGTCTCGACGGCGGCGGGGGAGTCCGGCGTGAAGCTGCGCTACACGATCGAGGACGGGATACCCCTGCTCCTGCCGCCGGAGCTGCTGCAGGCAGCAAAAGCAGCGGGTTCAGATGAGCACGACGCAGTGGAGCACTATCCGGTTGAGTATTACCAGGCCGGGCATGACCCTGCCGCCGGCGCAGCCCCCACTGCCTGATCACCCCACCACACGAATGACGCCGGACGCTTCAAGGCTGTCGCGTCCATCGGACAGAGCTAAGGATTCCCATGACTTTTGATTACAAGGTTGCCGACATTTCGCTGGCCGAGGCCGGCCGCCATCAGATCCGCCTGGCCGAACATGAGATGCCTGGCCTGATGTCGCTCCGTGAGGAGTTCGGCCCTAGCCAGCCGCTCAAAGGTGCCCGCATCGCCGGTTCGCTGCACATGACGGTGCAGACTGCCGTCCTGATCGAAACACTCACGGCGCTGGGCGCCGAGGTCCGCTGGGCTTCCTGCAACATCTTCTCCACGCAGGACGAGGCTGCCGCTGCGGTTGTGGTGGGCGCCGGAACCGTTGAGGACCCCCATGGTGTGCCTGTTTTCGCCTGGAAAGGCGAGACCCTCGAAGAATACTGGTGGACGGCGGAGCAGATCCTTACCTGGCCGGGCGCGGACACCAACCCTGAACTGGGCCCCAACATGATCCTGGACGACGGCGGAGATGCCACCATGCTGGTCCACAAGGGTGTTGAATTTGAAGCGGCCGGTGCCGTTCCGGCAACGGATGAAGCGGATTCCGAAGAGTATGCGATCTTCCTGGAGGTCCTGCGGGCATCCATCCGGCAGGATCCCCGGAAGTGGACCCGCACGGCGCAGTCCATCAAGGGCGTGAGCGAAGAAACAACAACGGGCGTCCACCGTCTCTACCAGCTGGCGGAGCAGGGCAAACTCCTTTTCCCCGCCATCAACGTCAACGACTCCGTGACCAAGAGCAAGTTCGACAACAAATACGGGATCCGCCATTCCCTGCCTGATGGCCTTAACCGTGCCACTGACGTCCTGATGGGCGGAAAAGTGGCTGTGGTCTGCGGCTACGGGGATGTTGGCAAGGGCGCGGCTGAGGCACTTCGCGGTCAGGGATCCCGCGTTATTGTCACAGAGATCGACCCCATCTGTGCCCTTCAGGCCGCGATGGACGGATACCAGGTGGCCAAGCTGGAGTCCGTACTTGCCCTGGGCGACATCTTCATCACCACCACAGGCAACAAGGACGTCATCATGGCCGAGCACATGGCGGGCATGAAGAACAAGGCCATCGTGGGCAACATCGGCCACTTCGACAACGAGATCGACATGGCCGGCCTGGCCAGGATTCCCGGCATCAAGAAGGTGGAAATCAAGCCCCAGGTCCATGAATGGGTCTTCGAAGGCGACGCCACCGATGGTTCGGCAGCGCGGTCCATCATTGTTCTCTCCGAGGGCCGGCTCTTGAACCTCGGAAACGCAACAGGGCACCCGTCGTTCGTGATGAGCAACTCCTTCGCCAACCAGACCATTGCGCAGATCGAACTGTGGACCAAAAAGGACCAGTCCGATGGCCAGCGCGAGTATGAGAACCAGGTCTACGTCCTGCCGAAGATCCTGGACGAAAAGGTGGCCCGGCTGCACCTTGCTGCGCTGGGTGTCGAACTGACGGAGCTGTCCAAGGAACAGGCCGAATACCTGGACCTGGACGTGGCCGGACCGTACAAGCCCGAGCACTATCGTTACTGAGGTGTGACTCCCCGGGTGCCCAGCGCGCCCGGGGCTGTTACCTCCAAGCATTAAGATCGGTCTATGGAGCCTGAAGTTAAGCCGCGCGCCCGGGGAACGGCCAAGAAGATTCTCCTGGTGGCTGCCGTCTGCGTCCTTGCGGCCACCGGCGGCGTTTTCGCCGCCGTCGCGCCTGGTTTCGCCCCAGGGACCTTGGAGTCGGAGGCGGCTTCAGCCATGCGGTCAGCCCCCGGCCTGGCGTCGCCGGTGGTTCCGCCGCTAAAGCTGGACAGTTCGCCCGCCGATGGTGCGAGGCAAGTTAACCCAGCCACTCCCGTTTCACTCAAGGTCAGCAACGGCAAGATTGAGCGGGTGTCCCTGACCAGCACTGCCGGCGAGGCTATCGAAGGTACGTTCGGCGCGGACGAAACCAGCTGGACGGCACCTGGGCCGCTGAAATTCAACACTGACTACAGCTACACCTATGTGGTTACTGACGGTGCCGGGCGCGAAACCAGCACCACGCACTCTTTCAGTACTGTTGCCAGCACCCACGAAGCGGACGCCGCCATCTATCCGCTCGACGGCATGAAAGTAGGAGTGGGCCAGCCCCTCCAGATCATCTTCAGTGAGCCGGTACTCAACAAGGACGCCGTGGAAAAGGCCATCAAGGTCACCTCCACGGCGGGCCAGACCGGGGCCTTCCATTGGTTCAGCGACACCATGGTCCGCTACCGTCCCGAGGCGTTTTGGACCGCCAATTCCACCATCACCATGGACATGCAACTCTTCGGTGTTGACCTCGGCAACGGTCAAATCGCCAACTTCAATAAAAAGGTCAACGTTGCCATCGGCGATAAGCGGGTGGCCATAGCCGACGCCGCCGCCCACACCTTCACGTTGAGCATTAACGACCAGGTGGTTAAGACGCTGCCTGTCAGCATGGGCGACGAACGCTTCCCGTCGGCCCGGGGCTACGCGGTGCTGATGGAAAAGAACCGCCATGACCACTTCAGGGCGGCCAGCATCGGCCTCAAGCCCGGCGACCCCGCCTACTACGGCGAAGTGGACGTGGAGTACGCCATCCGGCTCACCCTTAGCGGTGCGTACATCCACCAGGCCCTGGAATCGGCCTTCCCCTACATCGGCAACAAAAATGTCTCGCACGGCTGCATCGGATTCGCTCCCGACGGCGCTGCCTGGGTCTTCGGTGCCATGACCACCGGAGACGTGGTGCAGATCGTTAACACCGAGGGTGACTACGCTGCCCACGATGACGGCTACGGCGACTGGAACATCCCGTGGGCGGAGTACGACAACTAATAACCGAGCTGCCCTGCAGGCTGAGGACTGCAAACCAGGAACTACGGACTGAGAACTACGGAAGCTAGGAACTGAAAGGCAGGCGGTCCAGCCGTTCGCCAACTTTCGAGTTGCGGCGGCGGGCGTGCTGAAGTTTCGTCAAGTCGCGGTTACGGCGCTCGGCGATGACAGCAGCAAGGTAATCGCCGGCACTGGTTCCGGGCGGCGGAGCAGGGGCAACGTGGGCTGCCAGCTCGGTCGCGATCGTGGCGGCCATGCCGTTCCTGGACAGCGGAGACATCAGGGCTGCCTGCCGGATGAATTGCGTGGCCTGCCGGGCTGTGGCATCAGGGATCCGTCCGATGTCAGCCACTGCCGCCCATGCCTTCAAATGAGGGGGGACGAAAACCCGGACTGCCCCTTCAACGGGTACCCGGGTTCGCAGGGCGTAGGTTCCCGCCATGATGTCCCCCAGGCGCCTGGACTTGTCGTTGAACAGGGCCACGGCGATGGCCAGTCCGCCGAGCGTGAGGTAAATTTCCAGGAAGCCGGCCAGGCCCCGAATCAGGGCATGACGGAACCGGATGGCTCCGCCGTCATCACGGACAATTCTCAGCCCCGCGGCCAGTTTCCCCAGCGATAGCCCCCGGCTCAGGGTTTCCAAACCAACCGGGACAATGACGAAGCAAAAGACCACGCTGACAAGGATCAGCATGCGCATCGCGGCCTCATCAAGTTCGGGTCCGGCAGCTGCGACGCCAATCAGGATCACAATGAGCAGCACCACGTTGAACATGAAATCCAGCATTAGGCCCAGGCCCCGGGCCGCGAAGGATGCGGGGCGCAACTCCAGGACAACGGCCTCGCCCGTAACGATCGAACTCAATGCCGGATCCCCGTTCCTCGCGCCTTATCCTGTGGACGGTCACAGTCTAGTTGTTGTATTGTCCACGGACGCTAGGCTGGTGCCGTGGATATGGATGCCTTCTCCGCTGTTAATGGGGACAAATGGTCGAGACTGCATGAACTCGCCTTTAAGCGGCGGCTTACCGGGGAGGAAGCCGACGAACTGCTCCGCCTCTACCAGGCAACGTCCGCGCATCTTTCCCTGATCAGGTCACTGGCTCCCGAAAGCGGCCTGTCGGCGTCCCTGTCTGCCACTCTGGCCCAGGCGAGAACAAGATTCACCGGGGCGCGGTCAAATTTCATGGCTGACCTCGCCCGGTTTTTTGTGATTGCGTTGCCCGCGGCGCTGTACCGCATCACCTGGCTGACCCTGGCCTGCGGTGCCGCGTTCATCCTCATTGGCGGTGCCTACGCGCTGTGGATCGGAAGCTCACCGGAGGCTCTGCGGTCACTGGCCTCCGATTCCGCCCTCAAGCAGTACGTGGAGGAGGACTTCATTGACTACTACTCCGAAAATCCGGCGGCATCCTTCGCCGGTTTGGTGTGGACCAACAACGCGTGGATCAGTGCACAGGCGGTAGCCCTTGGCATCACCGGAATCTGGGTGCCGATGATTCTGTTCAGCAATGCCCAAGGCGTGGGAATCGCTGCCGGAATCTTCGCCGCGGCAGGGAAGTCCGATGTCTTCTACAGCTACATCCTGCCGCACGGACTGATGGAACTGACGGCGGTGTTCATCGCCTGTGCGGCGGGCCTGCGCATCTTCTGGGCCATGGTTTCTCCGGGCCCGCGTACCCGGGGGCGCGCCGTGGCAGAGGAAGGCAGGTCCTTGGTGACAGTAGCCCTTGGGCTGGTCCTGGTCCTCTTCGTTTCCGGCCTGGTGGAAGGGTTCGTCACGCCCAGCCCGCTGCCCGTATGGGCCAAGCTGGGGATCGGCTCAGCCGTGCTTGGAGCATACTGGCTGTACGTTCTGGTGTGGGGCCGTCGGGCGTATCTGTCCGGCGCCCGCGGAGACCTCAGCGCCGACGAGGGCGGATACACCGAAATAGCTGCGTGAATCCGGAGCCGCCCGGGGTGGCACCTCGCCCTCCCGGAGGAGCGGACGGTAGGCTCGTGAGCAGATACATGGTGCTGCCCGGACCTGAGCGGGCGGCGCGAACCCCAACGGAAGTGACGCTGCAGTGAACGACAAGACCCCTGCCAAACGCACGGAGCCGCAGCCGGATCCCGTCCTGGACACCACCGGGGACTCGGACGAGCCCGCATTTGAGTGGATGAAGGCTCCAGAACCCAGCACGCCGGCTGCCAGCACGCCGGCGGCCGGCAGGTCAGGCAGCACGGCTGCGCAAAGCGCGGCTGCACAAGGTGCGGGAGCGCAGGGTGCGGGACCCCGGGGCGCGGGCGGCGGAACGGGAGCAACGCAGGGCGGCAGTTCCGAAGCCGCCGCAGCACCACAGGCCGAAAGCCGGGCTGACCGCAAAGCAGCGGAAGCCGCCGTCGAACCTTCCGCGGGAGAGGCTGCCGGCGCCCAACCTGCCAAGACAGTCAATCCGGCCGGAAAAGGCCAGGAGCCGCTGTTCAGTGAACCGCTGCCCACGTCCGCTCTCCAAGTGCGGCCTCCGCAGGAGGAAGTAGAGCGGCGGAACGCCGAACGCGAAAGCGCGGCGAACGCCAAGCCGGTGGTGCCGCGCGTCATGCAGGTCCTGCTGGCAGTCTTCTATCCCATCATCCTGTTGGTACTGGCGGTCCGGGCAGTGACCAGCCCGCTGTTTCTTTGGGTGGAGTACAACCGCCCGGGGTTCCCCGGTGACGGCTACGGCTTCAGCACTGACGACAGGATGACCTACGGGTCCTACGCGGTGGACTACTTGAGTAACTGGGCTGCGCCGCGGTACCTGGGCGAGCTGGTCAACAGGAGTGGCGACAGGCTGTTCAAAGAGGGCGAAGTCAGCCACATGGCTGATGTGAAGCTCGTGATCCTTTCCACTTTTGGTGCCGGCGCTCTGCTGGCCATTCTGAGTATCATCGCCATTGCCTACCTTCGCCGCCGCAGCATCGGGGGAGTGCGCAGGGGCCTGTTTGCGGGCTCCATCGTAGCCTTGGTGATCATTCTGGGCCTGGGTGCCCTGGCGGTGCTGGGCTGGCAGCAGTTCTTCACGGAGTTCCACCGGATCTTCTTCGCCAGCGGGTCATGGACGTTTGCCCTGGAAGACACCCTGATCAGGCTGTTCCCGGGCCAGTTCTGGATCGACGCCGGTATTACCATCGCTGCGCTGGTCCTTCTTGTCGCGCTGGTGACACTGATCCTGACGTGGCCCACCCGCCGCCGGCGCGGTCTGGTCAAAGCCGGGCGCAAAGATTCGGAGCCGTCGGTGGTAGCGGCAGATCAGCCGTAAAGCCTGGCGATCTCGCCTTCAAAATCGCGGACGACGGCGGCCCTCTTCAGTTTGAGCGAGGGCGTCAGGTGGCCGGATTCAAGGGTAAACTGCGCTGTCAGCACCGAGAAGCTGCGCACTGATTCCGCCTTGGACACGAGCGCGTTTGCGCTATTGACGGCGTCCTGGATGGCTGCGCGGACCCGGGGATCGGCGGTGGCGTCGGCAAGCGTCAAGGCGGGCAGTTTGTGCTCCCTGCACCAGCTTTCCAGCCCGTCCGGATCAAGGGTGACAAGGGCGGCAACAAACGGTTTTCCGTCTCCCACCACAACAGCATGGCTGACCAGCGTATGCTCGCGGATTTTTTCCTCCAGCGGACCGGGTGCCACGTTCTTGCCACCTGCAGTCACCAGGAGGTCCTTCTTGCGCCCCGTGATGGTCAGGAAGCCTTCGGCGTCAAGTTTGCCGAGGTCACCGGTGCGGAAGAAGCCGTTCACGAACGCCGCAGCATTGGCGGCTTCGTTGGCGTGATATCCCCTGAAGACGCCGATGCCCTTCACCAGGATTTCGCCGTCCTCGGCGACGCGGATGGTGGTGCCCGGAACGGGGATGCCCACGCTGCCCACCTTGGTGCGGGTGGGCGTATTCACAGTGCAGGGCGCCGTTGTCTCCGTCAGCCCGTAGCCCTCCAGGACGGGGATGCCGGCACCGCGGAAGAAATGTGCGTCGTCCTGATGCAGCGGACTGGCGCCCGAAACGGTGTAGCGAACCTGGCCGCCGAGGGCTTGGCGGAGCTTGGGATACACCAGTCTGTCGAACAATCCATGCCGTACGCGGGAAAGCATGCCCGGCCCGGCGCCCTCACCGCGGGCGGCCAGGTCCTGTTCCCTTGAGTACCGGACCGCTGCGGACGACGCGGCGCTGAAGGCCCCGGCCCTCCCTGCCGCGGCAGCCTGGCGGGCCGAGCCGGCGCGCAACTTTTCGAAGACACGCGGAACCACCAGGAGGAAGGTGGGCCTGAACGTTCCCATATCCGCAAGCAACTGTGCGGCGTTGGCAGTGTGACCCAGCGTGGCTCCCGCGCTGAGGCACACCACCTGGACCGCGCGCGCCAAGACGTGCGCCAGCGGAAGGAACATCAGCGTCCTGGCGTGCTCCTGCCTCAGCAGCTCAGGAAGGAAGGCGACGATGTTGACGGCAACCAGGGCGAAGTTGCCGTGGGTGATTTCGCATCCCTTGGGTTTGCCTGTGGTTCCGGAGGTGTACACCAGGGACGCAACATCATCCAGCCCTGCTGCCGAGCGGTGCCGTTCAAGTTCGGCTTCCGTGACTCCGGCGCCGGCGGCAGCCAGGCTGGCGAGATTGGGGGCGTCGCCGTCGTAGTCCATCCTGACGACGTTCACCAGCCGGTCTTTCAGCAAAGCGGACGTATCCAGGATGTGCCGGACCAGCTCCACCTTTCCGCTGTCCTCGGCAAACACCCGGTGCGCTCCGGAGTCGTGGAGTATCCACTCCACCTGGGCGGCCGACGACGTTTCATACACGGGGACGGTGACGCCTCCTGCGAACCAGATGGCGAAGTCCACCAGGGTCCATTCATACCGGGTTGCTGACATGACGGCTACGGTGTCACCCCGCTCCAGGCCACCTGCGATGAGGCCCTTCGCGAGCGCGCTGACATCATGGAGGAACTTCTGCGCCGGTATGTCGGTCCACCCGTTGGGCCCCCGCCGGGCATAAAGCGCGTGCATCGGGTTGGTGGTGCGCTGCTCCAGCAGGAGATCTGTCACGTTGCTGTCCGGGGTGAGTTCCACCAGCAGTTCCGTACTTGCTTCTCTCACCGGGTCTCCGTTCCGCAGCATCACCGCGGAGCGGCTCAATCGTCAGGGTCTGATGCAATCCTGCCCTAGATCCAGGACGGCATCCACATTCTGAACCGCCAGTCCTGGTAGGGGATGATTTCGGCGGCCCACACCGGATAGAAGAAGGCCGAAAGCAGGATTACGCAGGCCAGGAAAAGCGTCACCAGGTAGAACCCGGCGCGCCTGCGCCAGGGCGGATCACCGGCCCGGCCCAGGACGAGGCCCAGACAGTAGACAAGGGCCAGCACCAGGAAAGGTTCAAAAGAGACTGCATAGAAGTAGAACATGGTGCGCTCCGGATACAGGAACCACGGCAGGTAGCCCGCGCCGACGGCAGCCAGCACCGCTCCCGCCCGCCAGTCCCTTCGTCCGGCCCACCAGAACAGGAGCACCACCAGGGAGACGGTGGCAGCCCACCAGACCAGGGGATTTCCCACTGAGAGGATCGCCGACGTGCAGTTGGCTACGTTGCACCCGGGGGTGCCCTGCTGGGGCGACTCATAAAAGAATGAGGTTGGCCGGCCCATCACCAGCCAGCTCCAGGCACTTGCCTCGTAGGGGTGCTCGGAGCCCAGTCCCTGGTGGAAGTTGTACGCCTCAAGGTGATAGTGGGCCAGGGACCGGACCCAGTCGGGCAGCCATCCCCACTCCGCCGACGGATTTTCTTCCGCCCAGTGGCGAAAGTAGGCGTCGTCGGAACGGATCCAGCCTGTCCAGCCGGCGACGTATACCAGGGCGGCCACGGGGACGATGGTGAGGAATGCCGGCACCCCATCCTTGATGATGCCGCCGCTGAACCAGCCCCGCACTCCGGCGACACGCCGGGCGCTAAGGTCCCACACGACGGAGAGCAGCCCGAAGCCGGCAAGGAAGAACAGGCCTGACCATTTTGTCCCTACCGCCAGGCCCAGGCATACTCCGGCAACAACCCGCCACCACCGGATACCGAGCCATGGGCCCGCCAGCAGCTGTTTGGCCGAGGGCCGGCCGTCCCTGGCCGTGCCGGCCAGGTTGGCCAATCTCCGGGCAAGGCGGCGCCGGCCGTCGTCCCGGTCCATCAGCAACGCTCCGAAGGCAGCCAGGACCCAGAACATCAAAAAGATATCGAGCAGCGAGGTCCGTGACATCACGAGGTGATGGCCATCCACCGCAAGAAGCAGCCCCGCAGCAGCTGACAGGGGAAGGGAATGGAACAACTTCTGCGCAATGAGCGTGACCAACAGAATGGACACGGTGCCGGTTAACGCAGCTGCGAAACGCCAGCCGAACGGATTGTCCGAACCGAAAAGCCACATGCCGAAGGCGACCATCCATTTCCCCACCGGAGGATGCACCACGTATTCCGGAGTCTCCAGGAGTATGTTCGGATTCCCGGCGTTAAAGGAGTCGTTGGCTTTGTCCGGCCAGTTCCGTTCATAGCCGCTGATCAGGTACGAATAGGCGTCCTTGACGTAGTACGTCTCGTCAAAGACCAGGCTGTGTGGTCTGTCCAGCCGGACAAAGCGAAGGATTCCGCCTATGACCGAGGTGAGCACCGGGACCAGCCAGAACCACAGCCGCAGCGAGGGCGGGTAGTCGCGCCAGCCCGGAACACTCCCCACGAGCCGTTCCTCCAAGGACGCCGCAGAGAAAGACCCGGCCGGGCGCCTTATCCAAGGGCGGCCGGCAACACGGCCGCCTTGGGCGGCGCGTTCGGGGGAACCTGGTATGGATGCCTCCGGGGCGGCTCGGCCGGCCTCGGCAGGCAGCGTGGAGGTCTGCGTCACGTGCCCCATGCTACCTTTTGCAGGTGCTGCAGCCTGCCAGCAGTAGGCTGGTGGCGTGGACCCTAACCCCAGCACAGTTGCCGATACCAGCACCGAATCTCCCGGCCAATCAGAAACCCCCAGCCAGTCAGAACCCGCCCTTTCGGAATCCAGCTCCCCGGGGAGGGTGGCCGCAGGCCCGGGCAGGGTGGTACTGGCAGCTACCCCCATTGGAAACACAGGGGATGCCTCGGCCCGCCTGATTGAGTTGTTGGCGTCGGCCGATATTGTTGCCGCGGAGGACACCCGCCGCCTGCACCGGCTGGTCCAGAGCCTCGGTGTCACCGTGGGCGGCCGCATCATCAGCTACCACGAGCACAACGAGGCAACAAAAACAGCCGAACTCCTGGATCAGGTGAAGGCGGGAAAAACCTTGGTAATGGTCACCGACGCCGGCATGCCGTCCGTTTCGGATCCCGGTTTCCGTTTGGTGGAAGGCGCCGTGGCTGCCGGTCTCACGGTGACCGCCATCCCCGGACCATCAGCCGTCCTGACGGCGCTTGCCCTGTCAGGACTGCCAACAGACAGGTTTTGTTTTGAAGGATTCCTTCCGCGGAAAGCAGGTGAACGGTCCACCCGCCTTGCCGACCTCGCTGCCGAACGCCGGACCATGGTGTTTTTTGAGGCTCCGCACCGCCTCGAAGCAATGCTGCGGGCATTGCGCGAGCGTTTCGGTTCCGACCGGCGGATCGCTGTTTGCCGCGAACTGACGAAGACCTACGAGGAAGTGATCCGTGGGTCCGTTGGCGAACTGCTTTTGTGGGCAGAGGGCAACGAAGTGCGGGGTGAGATTGCCGTTGTGCTCGCCGGGGCACCTGACCAGGCACCGGGCACTCCCGAGGATTACGTGGAGGCCGTCAACGAACTTGTGGCACGGGGCATCCGGCTTAAGGAGGCGGTGGCTGCTGTGGCGGAAGACGTCCGGGTGAGTAAGAGGGAGCTTTACTCGGCGGTCCTAGCGGCACGCTGAAACGCTTCCGGGACGTTGTGGAAAAAGGAAAAAAGCACTGTGCAGGTGCACAGCAGACGGTGGATTCCGTAGTGCGTCCAGGCGTAGACCCCTCAGCAGGCGCAGCAGTAGTCTGACAGTTAATCAGCCACGCGGACGGGCCTTGCCGGCCTCCTGCGCGCAGGCTGCAAACAACCTTACTGACGAGGGAGTCATCGTGACTGTCACTGCACCGCCAGCTGTTACCTCAAAGCGCGAGAGCGAGTTGCTGGCCTCTGTTCCCACTGGCCTGCTCATCAATGGTGAATGGCGGCCTGCCGCTTCCGGAAAGACCTTTGACGTTGAGGATCCTGCCACCGGCAAGGTCCTGTTGAGCATTGCCGACGCCGGTCCTGAGGACGGCAGGGCGGCGCTGGATGCTGCCGCCGCCGCGCAGGAATCCTGGGCGAAGGTTCCGCCACGCGAACGCGGCGAGATCCTGCGCCGCGCCTTTGACCTGGTCACCGAACGCGCCGAGGATTTCGCGCTGCTGATGACCATGGAGATGGGCAAGCCGCTGGCCGAGGCCCGCGGCGAGGTCACCTATGGTTCCGAGTTCCTGCGCTGGTTCTCCGAGGAAGCCGTCCGTGCCTTTGGCCGCTACTCGGTCTCCCCGGACGGAAAGTCCCGGCTGCTCGTCACCAAGAAGCCCGTGGGCCCCTGCCTGCTGATCACGCCGTGGAACTTCCCGCTGGCCATGGCCACCCGCAAGATCGCCCCGGCCGTCGCCGCCGGCTGCACCATGGTCCTGAAGTCCGCGAACCTCACCCCGCTGACCTCCCAACTGTTCGCCGCGGTCATGCAGGAGGCTGGGCTGCCCGCCGGCGTCCTGAACGTCATCCCCACCTCCACGGCCGGTGCCACCACCGGTCCGCTGATCAAGGACCAGCGCCTCCGGAAGCTGTCCTTTACCGGCTCCACCGAGGTGGGCCGCCGCCTGCTGGCCGACGCCTCGGAAACCGTGCTGCGTACCTCCATGGAACTGGGTGGCAACGCCCCGTTCGTGGTCTTCGAGGACGCCGACCTGGATGCCGCCGTCGCCGGGGCCATGCTGGCCAAGCTGCGGAACATGGGCGAGGCCTGCACCGCGGCCAACCGGTTCATCGTGCACGAATCCGTGGCTGAGGAATTCGCCGAGAAGTTCGCCGCGAAAATGGCGGAGATGACCACCGCCCGCGGCACCGAAGCCCAGTCCAAGGTGGGCCCGCTGATCGACGCCAAGAGCCGGGACAAGGTCCACGAACTGGTCTCTGACGCCGTGGCGTCGGGCGCCCGGGCGGTCCTGGGCGGCGCACCTGTGGAGGGGCCGGGCTATTTCTACCAGCCCACCATCCTCACCGGTGTCACCGAGGGCACCCGGATCCTGTCGGAGGAGATCTTCGGCCCCGTGGCCCCGATCACCACGTTCGGCTCCGAGGCCGAAGCCGTCCGGCTGGCCAACAACACCGAATACGGCCTGGTGGCCTACGTCTTCACCAGGGACCTGAACCGCGGCATCCGGATGGGCGAGAAGCTTGAAACCGGCATGCTGGGCCTTAACGCCGGAGTGATCTCCAACGCAGCTGCACCCTTTGGCGGCGTCAAGCAGTCCGGCCTGGGCCGCGAAGGCGGGCTCGAAGGCATCGAGGAATACCTTTACACCCAGTACATCGGCATCGCCGACCCTTACGCCGGCTGACCAGACGCTGGCCGACAAAGGCTGGCTGAACCCGCTAGCTGACCAATGCCGGCTGACCCCGCTGGCTGACCGCGAGAGGACAACGGCCAGTCCCCGCCCGGCGCAGCCCGGCGGGGGAGGGCACTAGCCCTCGCGCAAACGCCGCAAGCCGTCGCGTGCTCTCATCCACGAGTGCGCGGCGGCTTTCGCCGTCCATTGGACCAGGCTGCCCACTGCCCTGAAGGGGGAAGCCAGCATGCGTCCGAGGCGTCCGAGGATCGACGGCGGCAGCCAATCGGCCCGCAGCCGCCGGGACCGCCGGGCGTTTGCGCGCAGGGAGCGCTGAATGGCCGCAATGCGAAGAGCGGTCGATTCCGTCCTGCCGGCGTGGCCCGGGGAGGACTGGCGGGCCGCGGTGGCTGCCGGTGCACTGTCCGTCTCAGGTGAAGCCTCCGGCTGCGGGCGCCCGTACCTCCGTCGTTCGAAATCGGCGGTCAGCGTCATAACGGCCTGGTGACCGGCCTCGTCCATTCCGCCGGCCTGGCCCATCAGGGAGGAGCTGCGCAGCCGGGCGGAGTATGCCCGGGGCGTCTCGCTCGGGTACGGGGACAACCCGTAATCCGTGCCCAGGTCAAGGAGCTCAGACCAGGCCGGAGGAACGGCGTCGTCCGCGGTGGTGCCCGTACTTCTCAAACGTCCCGCCCGCACGCCCATGCGGATCAGCCGGGGGGATGCTGCAACGAGCAAGAGGCCAAGGCCCGCGGCACTCCACAGCAGCCAGGGCAGGAGGTCCGTTCCGCCGGCGTTGCCGCCGCCTGCGCCCGGCACAGGCAGCGGGGTAGCGGTTGGGGTGGGAGCCGGAACGGGGGCGTTGGATGCAAGGAGATCGTCATTGTTGTCCAGGCTTCCGGCACCCGGGGTGAAGGTTTCCGTTGCATATTCCGGGACCACACCGCGTGAGGGGGTGGGTTCGAACGGGACCCAGCCGAGGCCCTGGAAATACAGTTCGGGCCAAGCATGGGCGTCCCGGGCGTCCACTTCAAACTCCGGCAACGTGCCGACACCGACAAGTGGAACGGTGGCCCCCGTCAGCCTGCCCGGGGCGTAGCCCACTGCAATGCGGCTGGGGATGCCTTCCAGCCGGGCCATCACGGCCATGGCTGAGGCGTAGTGGACGCAGTACCCGCTTTTCTGGGACAGGAAATCCGCCAGGACCGAGAGCCCGTTTCCGTCGTAGCCGCCTTGGACGGGGGATTGCAGCGAATAAGTGAACTCAGCCGAGCGGAGGTACTTCTGGATAGCCATCGCCTTGGCGTAGGCAGTGTCGCTGGAAGCTGTCACGGAATCCGCCGTTGTCCTCACAATGTCAGGAACGTTGCCGGGAACCCTCGTGAAGTCATCGGATATTCCCTGGACCTGACCTGATGACTGATCCAGCGCTTGGGCCGTCAGCTTTGGTGCCGAGGAGACCACAATGTACTGCTGGCTCCGGGAATTTGTATCGTTGCCTTTGATGCTGAGGGTGGAAGGATCCCAGGTCCAGCGGCCGCTGAGCCCGCGAATCGATTCGGGTGCATAGGGCACCGGAAGGTAGGGGCTCGTAAAGCTGCCCGTATCCACTGCCGTGACCTGCCGGAGCTGTTCGTCGGCAAGGATCTCGTACCCGGTTTCAAGCTCGTCCGCCACAGGCCGCCGGGACCCGTCCCTGTCGTCCGGGCCCCAGGAGTCGCCGTCGAAATTGTCCACAGTCACTGAGCGGAGGTACAGCGGTGCCGTGGCATTGGTCGCGTAGGTGATCCGCCCGCTGCCGCTGGGAGTGCGCAGGCTATTGCCAAGGGTAATCATGGGATTCAGGCCCGTGGACGTACCCCAGGGGTTCACCCGGGAGCCCTGCGGAAAAGTCCCCTGGTCAAAACCCGGTATGGCGAAGGGAATCAGGATGGTGGCAACAAGGGCAGCCGTCCCCGTCAGCGCGGCCCTTTTGAACTGCCCTGGGTTCCGTGCAGTGTCAGCCGGTATCCGGGCATCAGGGGCGAACCATTGACTGCAGGCCAGAATCAGCAGGTAGCCGGCCACAGTGGCGAGGAAGCCCAAAATGCCCACGCTCTGCGGTTTCACCATCGCCGGAACAACCAGGATGGCCAGGAGTCCCAGCCCCGTGGTGGCCGGCATGCCCAATGGGATCGCAAGGGCGTCGATGAGGATGACCGTCAGCCCCAGGACGGCGCACGTGACCATCACAATCCCGGCGTTGGGCGCCACCGGGGCACTTTCGGCCAGCACCGTCTCGCTGGCACGGCGGATGAAACGGTTTAGCTCCGTTATGGTGTTCCCCGACGGGATGAATCCGGCAATGCTGGAACCCCTGAAGAACGTAAACGTCAGGATGCCGCCCAGTGCCGCGAACCCGCCTGCAGTAACCACCAGTGGCTGGGCTTTGAGGGCACGCAGGGCAGCCAGGGTAATGCACACCACAAAAACCGTGGTCAGCACGGGCGGAAACCAGGCCCAGCCCCTCAGGACGCCGTTGAGCGACAGCGCAGCGCCCGCCACCGAAAAGGCCACCGCCCCCGCCATCGCCCAGGGGTACGCTCCCACCCGGCCACGGCCAGCTGACCCTCCTGCCGCGGGGGGAGGGGATGTTGGTTCGTGCCGTGCTGTGGTCCGTTCCGGTGCAAGCGTCACCGCGCCACCCCCGCACCCCGCCGGACATCTGCAGCAGCAGCGTCCAGCTCTGCTCCGCCAAGGTCAAAGTAACTCCATGCCGTGGCCGCCGATACCGAAGGAGCCACCGCGGCGGCACGCCAGCCGCCCTGCCGCAGCGCCTCCAGGACATCGTCGAATTCTGCAGGCCGCTCGGCAACAATGAGGGCGAAAGAGTTGGCTCCGTATCCTGCAGCGGGCGCCAGTGCTCTGGCTTCTGCCAGGGAGATCCGGCCCAGGACCGCGATGAGCGGGCCACGCATGCGGTGGGCCGACAGCTTGTCCATGAGGTGGTCGTCAAAGGCTGCGGGGCCGGATTCCTGTGGGCCACCGTTGTTGCGCCCTGAAACAGCCTCCGCCTTGCGGCCGGAGTCCCGGCGGACGTGGTGGGGTCCGGAGAGTTGGATGGCAGCGAGGCTTTCGGCAATTGACTGCAGGCCGCTTATGCCGCTGAACTCTTCGGTTTCCGGTTCCGGCGCCGACGGCGACCGGAGAAAGCCGGGATCACCCTTGACGTCAAGCACACGAAGGGCGTAATTGCGTTCAGCCAGATGCGCGCTGACCGACATGGCCATCACCACGGCCCACTCGAACGTGTCGCTGCTGGCCATGTCGCGGCCCTCCGCCGAGGCGTTCCCGCCGAAGCCGGCACCGGTGCCGGAGAAGGTCACATGCCGCTGGTCCAGGATGATGGTGGCCTCCGGAGTGGTCACCGACTCCTCCTGCCGCACCATGAGGGCGCCGTGTCTGGCCGTAGCCGGCCAGTGCACCCGGCGCATAGGGTCGCCGTGGCGGTATTCCCTTGTCATTACGTCATCGTCGCTGGGATTTGCGCGGGTCCGTGTGGCTGTGACGCCGTCGTTGCCCCGTGCGCCGGCCAGCCCGGTGACGGGAAGTTCGACGGCGGCCGGCGTGACGGTGAGGACGTCGCCGTCGTCAATGGCCTGCCGGTGCAGGGAGAGGCCAAACGGGTCGGTGAACTCCGCGGTAACGGGTCCGATCCGGAACTGGCCCCGGTGGGCCGATCGCAGATGGTATTCATACCTGCTGGTTCCGCCGGTGGCCGAGCGTGCCGGGAAGTGGAACGCCGGAGATTCTCCGAACCTGTGGGGAAGCCGCTCCTCCATAATGGCGCGGCCGGTGCCCACCCCGGTCCGCCCCACCGCCAGCCGGACAGTGGTGGGGGCGGAGGTTTCCACCGGCGAAGGATTGAACTCGCGGTAAACCTGGAAACGAGGTTTGACAAGCCTGATTCCGGCGAGGGACACCAGCGGCAGGATAATCAGCAGGACACTCAGGCTCAGAAGATCGCGCCGGCCCATGATTTGGGCTGATACCAGGGAAACAGCGCCGGCAGCCAAAAGCCCCCAGCCGCGCTGGCTGAAGAGATGCCGGGGCAGCCGGTCCAGAATCGCCATGATGTTCCTGCCTAATGATTCCTGCGTGACCCGGAAGCCGAAGGAGTGCCGGCTGCAGTGCGGCCCGGGGCATCGGCCAGGTCCTGGCCCACCGGAAGCCTGGCCAGAATCCCCCGGATGACGCTGTGCGGGGTCTCACCGGCACTGGCAGCCTTACGGTCCAGGATGATCCGATGGGCCAGCACGGATTCAGCGACGTTGATGACGTCGTCAGGGAGCACAAAGTCCCGTCCGTCCAGCGCGGCTGTGGCCTTCGCAGCCCGAAGGAGCTGCAGCATGGACCGCGGGCTGGCGCCCAGCCGGAGCAGCGGGCTCTCACGCGTGGTTCGGCCTACGGACACCGTGTATTCCTTGACGGCCTGGGAAACGTAGACCTGCTGGACAGATGCAATCATCGCCGCCACGTCCGCTGCGGTGACCACGGCTGAGACCTTGGCCAGCGGCGATGTTGCCTGGTGGGTCTCGAGCATTTCGATTTCCGAATCCTTGTCCGGATAGCCCATGGAAATGCGGGCCATAAAACGGTCACGCTGGGCCTCGGGGAGCGGGTAGGTGCCTTCCATCTCGATGGGATTCTGGGTGGCCACCACCATAAAGGGCTCATCCAGCTTGTAGGAGTGGCCATCCACCGTGACCTGGTGTTCCTCCATGCACTCGAGCAGGGCCGACTGGGTCTTCGCTGAGGCGCGGTTAATCTCGTCCCCAATGACGATGTTGGCAAAGACTGCGCCGGGACGGAACTCGAACAGCCGGGAAGACTGGTTGTAGATGGAAACACCAGTCACATCAGAAGGCAGGAGATCCGGAGTGAACTGGATGCGGCTGACCGTGCAGTCGATGGTCCGCGCCAGGGTTTTTGCCAGGAGCGTCTTGCCCACGCCAGGTACGTCTTCCAGGAGCAGGTGCCCCTGCGCGAGCAGGACTGTCAGGGCCAGCTTGGCTGCCTCCGACTTCCCGTCAATCACTGTATTGATTGCGTTCAGGATCCGTTGGCTGGCCACATGGAAGGATGCTGCGTCCATGGGTGCCGTCTTGTGCCCGTTCATGTGGGTGACAGGTTCAGTGACCCCGGCGAAGTTCCGGCCGGCAGGGGAAATTTCATTGACGGCGGTGCGTCGGTGGGATTCCATCGGCAACCTTTCAGCCCGGGTATCACCTGGGACGGGTCAGCAAGCCTGCCTTCGCCCATCGGTGGGCGTTGCATGTTGTTCGTACCAGACTACTAACACAACTGCCGTGCCTGACAGAGAGTTCCGCCGAATTGTGGGGGCTTCCGCCGCAGTTAGGGTAGGGGGATGTGCAATTCGCTGATTCCCGCCGCCTACCGCGGTTCCGGGAGCAACGGTTCAACGGCGGGGGGAGGTTCCGGGAGGCAGGATTTTCCGCCCGCTCCGGAACCATTGCCGGTGCCGGTGATGGACAACCACACGCATTTGGACTTCCCGGACGGTGAGGCGCCGGTGGGGGTTGCCGCTGCGCTGGACGCGGCGGAGGCAGTGGGGGTGCAGGGCGCCGTGCAGGTGGGTTGTGACCTGGCGTCGTCGCGTTTCACGGTGCAGGCCGTTGACCTGGATCCCAGGCTCCTGGGAGCGGTTGCACTCCATCCCAATGACGCCCCCGGCTATGCCCTTCGTGGCGAGCTGGAAGAGGCACTGGCGGAGATTGAACAGCTCGCCAACCATCCGCGCATCCGGGCGATTGGAGAGACCGGCCTTGATTTCTTCCGGACCAAGGGGGAGGGGCTGGCTCACCAGCGCTATTCCTTCCGCCGCCACATTGACATCGCGAAGCGCCTGGACCTGACGCTCCAAATCCATGACCGGGATGCCCACGACGACGTTGTGCAGGTCCTGCGGGAAGAGGGGGCTCCGGAGCGGGTGGTGTTCCATTGCTTCTCCGGAGACGAGGAACTCGCCAGGATCTGCAATGAGGCCGGATGGAGCATGTCCTTCGCAGGTACGCTCACCTTCAGAAACGCAGTCAACCTTCGCGCTGCGTTGGCAGTGGCCGATCCGGACTTGGTGCTGGTTGAAACGGATGCGCCTTTCCTGACGCCCCATCCGCACCGCGGCCGGCCCAACGCCAGTTACATGGTGCCGTACACCGTCCGGGCGATGGCGGAATTGACAGGAACGGACCTCGCCAACCTGTGCGGCCGAATCAGCGAAAATACCCTGCGGGCATACGGATCCTGGGCGTGAGCCACCGCCTTCCCTTCCTGCGTCCGCGCATACCTGGTATGTAGAATTCTTGGCCGCTTTATAACGCTACGGTTACAGTGGGAAACATTAGCCGGGGTCGGGGAAGGCCTTCGGATAATTTCACTTCTTTCGCAGCAGGACCGTGCAGGGCTCTGATCCCGCACGCCTGTCGCCGGAAGTGTGGCGGCGCAAAGGTGCCCGGAGCTGCCCCCAGGGCATTTGCGCCGGGCATTTCATTGTGTTTTTCCCCGTGCCCGGACGGTCCTAAAGTTACGGGCAATCGTGGTCAAGATCTTCACATCCTCGGACGGTAAGCTCAGCTTCCTCAAGGTTGGCACCCAATTGGTGGTGCTTTGCGCTCTGGTTCTCGGCCTCGTTGCCTTCGTTGGCAATAACAAAACCATCACGCTGAACGTCGACGGAAAAGCAACTTCGGTTCAGACCTTCGGCGGCACCGTGGGCCAGGTGGTCAAAAGTGCAAAACTGGATCTGAAGCCCGCCGACCGGGTCTCGCCGTCCCTTGATGCGACCGTGGACAACGGCACCGTCATCAACGTCAATATGGCCAAGGCCGTCAAGGTCAGCCTTGACGGTGCTGAGAAGACAGTCAACACCACGGCGCAGGATGTCGGCGGTCTCGTGACGGAACTCGGCGTGGCCAGCGCTTCATCCGTCTCCGTTCCCAAGGACGCCCAGCTGAGCGTTGACGGCTCATTCGTCTCCATCACGACGCCGAAAACGGTCAGTATCGTCGCGGACGGCAACGTGTCCACGGCAACCACGACTGCCGCTACCGTTGCCCAGGTCCTTGAGGATGCAGGCCTGACACTCGGCGTCAACGATCGCACGTCCCAGCCTGGTAATGCCCATGTGGTCAACAACATGGTGGTCAAGGTATCCCGCGTGGACACCGGCAAGACTGACGCCACCACCGAACCCGTTCCGTTCGAGACCCTGACCAGCGAAAGCGCTGAGCTGTTCAAGGGCGACAAAGAAGTCACCCAGGCGGGCGCGGCAGGAAAAGTCGACAAGACCTTCAAGCTGGTGCTGGTGGATGGACGAGAAGCATCCCGCACCCTTGTCTCTGAAACTGTTTCACTCCAGCCGGTCACCGAAAAAGTTACGGTAGGGACCAAGCCAAAGCCCGTCGCGGCGGCTCCTGCCGCTACAAACACCGGAGCTGCAGCGCCGGCCATGATGAACGAGGCCATGTGGGACAAGATCGCCCAGTGTGAGTCCGGCGGACGCTGGTCTATCAACACGGGCAACGGATACTACGGCGGCCTGCAGTTTTCCATCCCCACTTGGCTTGCCAACGGTGGAGGAACCTATGGCCCCAATGCCAGCGTTGCCACCAAGGCGCAGCAGATAGACATCGCCAACAGGCTTTTCGCAAAGAACGGCCTCCGGGACTGGGGCTGTGCCTGGGCAGCGAGCAGCTAGGCACCCACCAGCCTCGTCGGCAGCTGACCACAGCCGATAGGCAATGACCCGTACAGTGGCCGGACCCGGATATCCGGGTCCGGCCGCTGCCGTTAACTCCGAAACATTCCGAAACCTGGCACCGGGAACACGAATAGCCGGGCAAAGCCGGCGGGATAGGATACCTAGGTGACTGAACCAACCTCCGCCGCGCCCGCACCTCTCTTCGGTGCCTCCGATATACGCCGGCTGGCGGAAGAGATCGGCATCCGGCCCACCAAGACACTGGGCCAGAACTTCGTTATTGATGGCAACACGATCCGCAGGATCGTCAGTGTGGCCAACATCGGCGCGGATGAGACCGTGCTGGAAGTGGGCCCCGGCCTCGGATCACTCACTCTTGGACTGCTGGACGCGGCGAAGGCAGTTGTCGCCGTCGAAATTGACCCTGTCCTGGCGGCCAAGCTGCCGGAAACTGTGAACGAATGGCGGCCGGAGGCCGCGGGGGACTTTTACCTCGTCCAGGCCGACGCCATGAAAGTGACAGCCCTGCCCGTTGAGCCGACGGCGATTGTGGCGAACCTTCCCTATAACGTTGCCGTACCCGTGGTGCTGCACCTGCTCCAGCACTTCCCCAGCCTCCAGCACGGCCTGGTCATGGTCCAGGATGAAGTGGCTGACAGGCTCGCGGCGGGCCCTGGTTCCAAGACCTACGGTGTGCCGTCGGTGAAGGCCGCGTGGTACAGCAGCATGCGCAAAGCCGGAGTCATCGGGATGAATGTCTTCTGGCCGGCACCCAAGATCCACTCCGGACTGGTCGCCTTCACCAGGCGGCAGCCACCTGTCACCACGGCCACCCGTGAACAGGTTTTCGCCGTGATTGACGCGGCGTTCGCACAGCGCCGCAAAACCCTGCGTGCCGCCCTCGCCGGATGGGCCGGGGGTGCCGCTGAAGCCGAACGCTGCCTGCTCGCCGCGGGAGTGGATCCAACCGCCCGCGGGGAAGTCATTGACGTAACAGCCTTCGCCAGGATTGCCGAAGCCCGCGAGGCCGCAGCATGAACGCTCCCCTGGGGCGGTTCGCGGCGCGGACGGTCCGGGTAAAGGCGCCCGGCAAGGTCAACGTTTCCCTCGATGTGGGCCCCCTCCGGCCCGACGGCTACCATTCCGTGGCCAGCGTGTACCTGGCTGTCTCGCTCTACGAGGAAGTGGCAGCCACCAGCACGGAGACGCCCGGCATTACGGTCAGCATCAGCCCGGCCAGCACCTTGGATCTTGACGGCATTGACATTCCGCTGGATGAACGAAATCTTGCCTATAAAGCAGCGACCATTATGGCCGATGTCAGCGAGCACTCCACCGGCGTGCATCTTGAGATCACGAAACGGGTTCCCGTGGCCGGCGGCATGGGCGGCGGCTCCGCTGACGCGGCGGCCACCCTCCTTGCCTGTGATGCGCTGTGGAACAGCGGCCTGTCCCGGGATGAGCTGGCGCAGCTCGCCGCCGAACTCGGAGCCGATGTCCCTTTTTCCCTGCTTGGCGGAACCGCCGTTGGGCTGGGTATAGGAGATGAGCTCTCACCCGCACTGGCCAAAGCCCAGACGGACTGGGTGCTCGTTACGGCTGACTATGGGCTGCCAACGCCCAAGGTCTATGACACCCTGGACAGGCTCCGGGACGCGGAGGGCATTGACGCCGAGGAACCCACAGCGGTGGATCCCAAGATCCTCACAGCGCTGCGCAGCGGCGACGCTGATGCCCTGAGCCGTGTCCTGCTGAACGATCTGCAGCGGGCTTCCATTGAACTTGCCCCTGCACTCCGGGATACGCTGGGAATCGGCGAGTCACATGGAGCCATTGCCGGCATCGTCTCCGGATCGGGTCCTACGGTGGCCCTGTTAACGCATAGTCCCGCGGCGGCCGAAAGCCTTGCTGAGGACCTCCAGCATTACGGCCTGAGGGCCATCGCCGTCCATGGGCCGGTACATGGTGCACGGATCATCTCCGATACCCTCCTTTAAGACCCCCGTTCCCATCAGCAGCAGAAAGCAGTTCCCTTGGCACACCTTCTTGGCGGCGAAAACCTGACGGTTTCGTACGCAACGCGCACCGTCCTGGACGGCGTCACCCTTGGACTTGAGGAAGGTGACCGCATCGGAATGGTGGGCCGGAACGGTGACGGCAAATCAACCCTCATGCGGCTGCTGTCCCTGCGCGCCACTCCGGATACAGGCCGGGTGACCAAACGCGGTGACGTCAATGTGGGCTACCTCGACCAGAGCGATGTCCTCGACGGCGACCTGACCGTTGGTGCCGCCATCGTCGGTGACCAGGCAGACTATGAATGGGCACGCAACCCGCAGATCCGCGAGGTGATGGGCGGACTCGTTTCCGACGTCGACTGGCACGCCAATGTGCACGCATTGTCCGGCGGCCAGAAGAGGCGTGTGGCACTCGCGAAGCTCCTGATAGAGGACCACGACGTCATCATGCTCGATGAGCCCACCAACCACCTCGACGTCGAAGGCGTGGCCTGGCTGTCACGCCACCTCAAAACCCGCTGGCGGGCAAACCAGGGAGCCTTCCTGGTGGTCACCCACGACCGCTGGTTCCTGGACGAAGTGTGCACCAAGACCTGGGAGGTCCACGACGGGATCGTGGACCCGTTCGACGGCGGATATGCAGCGTACGTCCTGGCCCGCGCCGAGCGCGACCGCTCCGCTTCGGTAATGGAAAGCAAGCGCCAGCAGCTGGTCAAGAAGGAACTCGCATGGCTGCGCCGCGGCGCCCCGGCCCGCACCGCCAAGCCCAAGTTCCGGATCGAGGCGGCCAACGCCCTGATCGCCGACGTCCCGGAGCCCCGCGACTCAACGGCACTGAGCAAAATGGCCACCGCCCGCCTGGGCAAGGACGTCCTGGACCTTGAGAACGTAACGCTGGACTTCCTCGGCGGCGAAGAAGGGCAGAAACTCTTCGACAACATCACCCTGCGTCTTGCGCCGGGCGAACGCCTGGGCCTGGTAGGCGTCAACGGCGCCGGCAAAACCACCCTGCTGAAGCTGCTCAACGGACAGATCGAGCCGACGTCGGGCAAGCTGAAGCGCGGTAAGACAGTGGTCACCGCCGTGCTCACCCAGGAAGTCAAGGAGCTCGACGACGTCTCGGACCTGCGGGTCATTGAAGTGATCGAGCGGGAGAAGCGTTCCTTCAACGTGGGCGGCAAGGAGTTCACCGCCGGCCAGCTGGTGGAACAGCTCGGCTTCACGAACGAGAAGCAGTGGACCCCCGTTAGGGACCTTTCCGGCGGTGAACGCCGCCGCCTCCAGCTCCTGCGGCTGTTGGTAGGGGAGCCGAACGTGCTGATGCTCGATGAGCCCACCAACGACCTCGACACCGACACCCTGGCCGCCGTCGAGGATGTCCTGGACGGATGGCCGGGCACCCTTGTGGTGGTCAGCCACGACCGTTACCTGCTGGAGCGCGTGACAGACCACCAGATGGCGCTGCTGGGCGACGGTAAGATCCGCGCCCTTCCGCGCGGCGTGGACCAGTACCTGGAACTCCGCGAATCCGCGCTGGCCGGCTCCACCATCACCGGCGGCGGCAACCCCGTCACCGGACCGAGCGGCGCCTCGGCTCCCGCTGCATCCGGATCCTCCGAAGCCGAAAAACGCGACGCCCGCAAAGCCAAGAACCGGATCGAGCGCCAGATGGGCAAGCTCGAGCAGCAGGAAAAGAAGCTTCACGACCAGATGGTCAAAAGCACCAACGAGAACGACTTCGACGCCCTGGCCGAACAAAACAAGAAACTCAAGGACCTGGCCGGCGAACGCGAAGCCCTCGAACTCGAATGGCTCGAAGCCCTGGAAGTCCTCGGCGAGTAGCCCTTCCGTCTGCTGGCTCCCGGCTGGCTGGGTGCCGCAGCCGGCCCTTCGGCGTCCGTGCGGGTTGGGTGCCGGAGCCTGCCCTTCCGCGTCGCTTAGACACGGAGCATAGGGGCCACTCCGGTCGCTGGGCGACCTCCGCGTCCCGACGCCCCGCGATGCGCTCCTTTCGGAAGGACTGCCTCCGGCGACGGTGCGTCACCTCCGAAGGGCCGACTGCTAACAAAGCAACTGACCTCCCGGCGTGGAACACAAGGCACGCGCCCGGAACCTTCGACAGGGGGTACTCGTGGAGGGCGCCCGCGTGTAGGTGCAGGCTATGGCGGCGCGCTCTAGAACTGCCAGCGGAACCTTCGGCACTAGCGGAGCGGGGGGCCTTCGCGTAGGAGCGCATCGCGGGCCATCGGGCGAATAAGGTCGCTCAGCGACCGTTTTGCCCCCATGGCTCGTGTCTAAGCGACGGCGAAGGGCCACCGCGCCGCGAACCCCGCCACTGCCGACGGCGAAGGGCCACCGCGCCGCGAACCCGGCAACGGCAACGATCAGCCTTCGGACTTGAGCTCTGGGTCCTTTTTCAGGCCGGTCAGGCCGTTCCAGGCCAGGTTCACGAGATGGGCGGCCACCGTGTGTTTGTCCGGCTCGCGGCTGTCCTGCCACCATTGGCCGGTCATTGCGACCATGCCAACCAGCATCTGGGCGTACATGGCACCGTCTTCGGCGCTGAAGCCGCGCCGATGGAACTCGTCGGAGAGGATGTGCTCCACGCGGGTTGTGACATGTGACAAGAGTGTTGAAAAGGCACCCTCGGGCTGGGACGGGGGAGCGTCGCGCATGAGGATCCGGAAACCGTCGGTGCGGTCCTCGATGTAGGTGAGCAGGGCAAGGGCAGCGCGCTCCACCAGGACACGTGGCTTGCCCTCCTCCGTTAAGGCGCTGTTGATGGAGTCCAGGAGGATGTGGAACTCAAAGTCCACCACCTCGGTGTACAGGCCCTCCTTTGAGCCGAAGTGTTCATAAATCACCGGCTTGGAGACGCCCGCACAGGCCGCGATTTCCTCGATGGTGGTTCCGTCGAGCCCGCGGGTCGCGAAGAGGCCACGTCCCACCTCGATCAGCTGGCTGCGCCGCTGCAGGCCTGTCATGCGTATCCGGGTAGGGCTGTTGCTCACATTTCCATCATGCCCTACTCCCTGTGGAGCCCAAGAAGGGCGGGCTGAAACTGCCTGCCGGCCGGCCTGTGTCGCTTCCAACCCTGAACCCATGGCAAAATAAATACTTGTGCCCGGGCCTCGCGCCGGTGGCATGGTCCGCTCTGGTGTAATGGCAGCACCCCGGCCTTTGGAGCCGTGGAGTATAGGTTCGAATCCTATGGGCGGAACTGCTGTGCGATGAGCGTCCAGTAGGATGAATGCGGTGCCGCGCCGGGCTGTTGGTCCGAACGGCACCCAGCCCAGCGCAATGCGCAACCGAGCAAGGAGAGCCCGTACGTGATCCCCGAGACCACCGGCCCAGCTGCCGTCATTGTTCTTGCAGCAGGCGCCGGTACCCGGATGAAATCCCGTACCCCTAAGATCCTCCACGAGATCGGCGGCCGCTCCATGGTGGGGCATGCCTTGCTGGCAGCCCGCAGCATCAATCCGCAGCAACTGGCGCTCGTGGTGCGGCATGAACGCGACCTGGTGGCCAAGCACCTGGGCGAACTGGACGCCGACGCCATCATCGTGGACCAGGATGAGGTGCCCGGTACTGGCCGCGCCGTGGAGGTTGCCCTTCACGCCCTGGACGCCCAAAAGCCCCTCACCGGAACGGTTGTGGTGACCTACGGCGATGTTCCGCTGCTCACGGGAAGCCTGCTGGCCGAACTTGTGGCCACGCATCAACGGGAAGCCAACGCAGTTACAGTCCTCACTGCGCTGCTCGACGACGCCAGCGGCTACGGGCGGATCCTTCGCGGCGACGACGGGACCGTGACCGGCATCCGGGAGCATAAGGACGCATCGGAGGCTGAACACCTCATCCGCGAGGTCAATTCCGGAATCTACGCTTTCGACGCCGGTTTCCTCCGCGACGCGCTGGTTCACGTCACCACCAACAACTCCCAGGGCGAGAAGTACCTCACGGACGTGCTGGGTCTGGCACGGGAGGCAGGCGGGCGGGTAGCCGCCGTCCTCACCGAAGACCGCTGGCAGGTTGAAGGAGCCAATGACCGGGTGCAGCTCTCCGCCCTTGGAGCCGAGCTGAACCGCAGGACCGTTGAGGCCTGGATGCGCGCCGGGGTCACCGTTGTTGACCCCGCCACCACCTGGATTGACTCCACGGTGACGCTGGACCAGGACGTCCGTATTCTGCCCAACACCCAGCTGCACGGCAGCACCAGCGTGTCCCGGGACGCCGTCGTCGGCCCCGATACCACCCTGACCGATGTTCACATCGGTGCCGGAGCCACTGTGACACGCACCCACGGTTCCGGTGCCGTCATCGGAGCGAATGCCGCCGTCGGGCCTTTCACGTACCTGCGCCCCGGCACTGTCCTGGGCGAGACAGGGAAGATCGGCGCCTTCTACGAGACCAAGAACGTCACGATCGGCCGCGGCTCCAAACTGTCGCACCTTGGCTACGCCGGCGACGCCGAAATCGGTGAAGACACGAATATCGGCTGCGGCAACATCACGGCCAATTACGACGGCGAGAACAAACACCGCACGGTGATCGGCTCCGGCGTCCGGACGGGTTCCAATACTGTCTTTGTTGCGCCGGTCACTGTGGGGGACGGCGCCTACAGCGGCGCCGGCGCCGTCATCCGAAAAGACGTCCCGGCCGGAGCCCTGGCCGTCTCCGTCGCCCCGCAGCGCAATGCCGAGGGCTGGGTTATCGCCAACCGCCCGGGCAGCCGCTCCGCTGAACTGGCCCAGGCAGCCTCCCCAGATTCCTCCAGTACCCAGGCACCTACAGAAGAGGGCAAGCAACAATGAGCGAAATTACGGCGCGCGGCGAGAAGAAGCTGGTGCTTGCCGCCGGGCGGGCCCACCCCGAGCTTGCGCGGGAGATCGCCAAGGAGCTCGGAACCGAGCTGCTGCCTATTGACGCCTATGACTTTGCTAATGGCGAGATCTACGTCCGTGCCGGCGAAAGCGTCCGCGGCACCGACGCCTTTGTGATCCAGGCCCACCCCGCACCGCTGAACAACCACCTCATGGAACAGCTGATCATGATTGATTCGCTGAAGCGTGCCTCTGCCAAGCGCATCACCGTGGTTTCACCGTTTTACCCTTATGCCCGCCAGGACAAGAAAGGGCGCGGCCGCGAACCGATTTCAGCCCGCCTGGTAGCTGACCTTTACAAGACCGCGGGTGCCGACCGCATCATGAGCGTGGACCTGCACACGTCCCAGATCCAGGGTTTCTTCGACGGCCCGGTGGACCACCTTATGGCCATACCGCTTCTCGCCGATTACATCCGCACGCGCGTGGACGCCGAAAACATCACTGTAGTATCTCCGGATACCGGCCGGGTCCGTGTGGCGGAGCAGTGGGCAGAGCGCCTGGGCGGGGCGCCGCTTGCGTTTGTGCACAAGAGCCGTGACCTGACAGTGCCCAACCAGGCCATTTCGAAGACCGTGGTGGGCCAGATCGAAGGACGCACCTGTGTCCTCATTGATGACATGATCGACACCGGCGGAACCATTTCAGGCGCGGTCCAGGTACTCAAGAACGCCGGCGCCAAGGATGTCATCATCGCCGCCACCCACGCCGTATTCTCAGACCCTGCCGCGCAGCGGCTCGCTGAATCAGGCGCCCGCGAAGTTGTGGTCACCAACACGCTGCCCATCACTTCCTCCCAGCAGTTCCGGCAGCTGACGGTGCTTTCGATCGCACCGTTGATCGCCCGCGCCATCCGCGAAGTGTTCGACGACGGCTCCGTCACCAGCCTGTTTGACGGCAACGCCTAACGGCGTTGCCTGCGATGGGCCCACGCACCCAGCTAGTTCCCGGGCGGGCTTGTAGGGCCTAGGGAGTTGGGGTGCCAGCTCCGTGGGTGCATCCAGGGAGCTGGTGAGGCGCGTTTTCACCATTCGGGCCGGTCGCTGATAAGCTTCTTGACGATACCTTGGCGAGGGAGAGCAGCTGGTTGCCGTGCATACGGAAGCCTGACTGCAGGTCTCCGTTATCGACTGGGTCTGAATCTCCCTTCGGAAAGGGCGGCCACACGGCCGCCCGGCGTTGAAGGTCGCAACAGACCTCCGCCCTTGCTGAACACCGTTTTAGTTTCGAGGAGATACACATGTCTGAGCAGAAGCTCGCAGCAGAAGTACGCAATGAATTCGGCAAGGGTTTCGCCCGCCGTGCCCGCATGGCCGGCCAGATCCCCGCAGTCATCTACGGCCACGGCGCAGACCCCATCCACATCACCCTTCCGGCGAAGGCCACCACGCTGGCCGTCCGCGTTGCCAACGCCCTGCTGTCCCTGGACATCAACGGCGAAGACCACCTAGCCCTGGTCAAGGACATCCAGCGCGACCCCATCAAGCAGATCATCGAGCACATCGACCTGCTGACCGTCCGCAAGGGCGAAAAGGTCACCGTTGACATCCCCGTCCACGTTGTTGGCGAACTTGCTCCGGGCAACGTCTACAACCAGGAACTCACCGTTATCTCCCTTGAGGCTGAGGCAACCCACCTGCCCACCGCCATCGAGGTTGACATCGAAGGCCGCACAGCTGGCCAGCACATCCACGCATCGGACCTGGTTCTCCCCAAGGGCTCCATCCTGCTGGCTGACGCCGAGGCCCTGGTCGTCAACATCTCCGAGGCCACCGAGGTCACGGATGAAGAGGCAGCCGGTACCGAGGGCTCTTCCGAGGCCGCAGCCGAGTAATTACCTCTCATTTACGTACGTGGCCGGATCCCTGTGGGTCCGGCCACAGCCGTTTCCGCACCACCTTAGGATTAACCCATGACTGACACCTGGCTGATCGTGGGCCTCGGAAATCCCGGGGCCGAGTACAAGGGCAACCGGCACAATGTGGGCCAGATGGTTCTTGACGAACTCGCCGGCAGGATGGGCTCCGGTTTTAAGGCCCACAAGGCCCGCGCACAGGTGATCGAAGGCCGCCTGGGGATCGGCGGCCCCCGGGTGGTGCTGGCCAAACCGATGAGCTACATGAACGTCTCGGGTGGCCCAGTGGCTGCCCTCGCCAACTTCTATGGCATCACCCCCGATTATGTCGTGGCCGTGCATGACGAAATCGACATTCCTTTTAACACAGTGAAACTGAAGATCGGCGGGGGAGAAGGCGGCCACAACGGCCTCCGGGACATCTCCAAGGCGCTGGGAACGAAGGATTACCTCCGTGTCCGGGTGGGTGTGGGCAGGCCCCCGGGCAGGATGGACACCGCGGATTACGTCCTGCGCGACTTTGCCACTGCCGAACGGAAGGACCTTCCGTTCCTGCTGGATGAGGCCGCAGATGCAGTAGACATGCTGGTCAGGGATGGGCTGACGGCCGCGCAGCAGAAGTTTCATCCCGCGAAGTCGGAGCTCTAGAAATAAGTTAAAGCGCCACTGACCTGTTTACCTGTCTCTGACAGGGGGTAGTCTTCTTCCTAAGCGGGGGAGCGATGGGGCTTTATCCCGCGGCAGCGGGATCTAGGGGAAAAGTTCATGTCAATCGAGCCACTCAGCTGGGGACGTGGGTCAACGCTCAACGCCGTTGAGTCGCGCACCAACGTCGCAGACACGTCAGATCTTCATAGGTGGTCGGTGCCAGCCCGAAGCGCCAACCTCGAAGCTGTCCGCACAGCCCTGACCAGCAAGGACTCGCTGGGAGTGGTCATCACCGGTGCTCGAGGAGTGGGCAAGTCATCCCTCGCCCGCACTGCTGTCTCTGAACTTGGCCCTGATGTCTGGGCATTGCAGCTGCGCAGCGGTCCCACCGCCGCGAAAACCCCGTACGGATGCCTGGCGTTCCTGCTGGCCCGGCTTCCGCAGGCCTACATGGGCTCGCCGACTGCCATCCTTCGCGGCATCACGTCCCTCATCAAGAGCGATGCTGCCGGGCGTCAATGCGTTATTACGCTGGACAACGCGGAAAGCCTGGACGAAATGAGCGCCGGTGTCCTACTGAATGTCCTCCTGACCGGGACGGCCCGGATCGTCGCGGTGGCGCCAAAGAGCAGCGATCTTCCGGCAGACTTCCACTGGCTTCTCACAGACCGGCGGCTGACCGAGGTCAGGCTGGACAACCTCAACGAGCTTCAGACGCGGCAGGTGCTGTTATCCCTCCTGGGGCATCGGGTGTCAGCCTCCCTCGTCAGCACCTACCACAGCATGGTGGGCGGAAACCCCCTGTTGCTGAAGGCACTGGTCACTGAACAGCAGCAATCCGGGAACCTGGTGCTTGCTGATTCTGTCTGGACACTCCGCGACAAGGTTGTGCTCGACGGCGCGGCGAGCCTGGATGACATCGTCAGGTCCCGGTGGGCCAGGAAATCTCCGGAAACCAGGGAAGTTATCGAAATGCTTTCCTGCGCCAGGAGCGTGGAGCTTTCACGGCTTACAGCTCTCTACGGCGCAGCGATCGTGGCTGACATGGAGGACGTCGGACTCCTGGACATCGACGATTCAGACAACCGCTGGGTGTCACTGCGTGAGAAATACCTTGGCGACGTCGTCCGGTCATGGCTGAGCATCAGCAGGCGCCGGGAACTTCGGAACCAGCTCCTGGACGGTGCGGACCCGGACCCGGCATCCATGACCATGGACGAACTGATGTCTTTTGCGGCCTGGACCTACGAGTGCGAGGCCGAACTTAGCCCGGCCATGGCACTGGCCGCAGCCGAGGCTGCCGTCCAGCTCTTTGATCCGCACTTTGCCCTCACATGCACCGAGGTCCTCAAGAGGAATGATCCACAGTGGGTCCATGGTCAAAGGCAGAAGGCCGCCGCGTATCTTTTGCTCGACCTGCCTGTCCAGGCCATGGCAGCCCTGGACGATATCTCCCAGCCGCAGTTGGACAACCTCGGCGAAGCGGAATACGCCAACGTTATCGCCGCCAAATCCCGGGTCATGGTGTGGCTGCCGGAACTTACGGAGAAAGTACCCGCCTTGCTGGAGGCGGCACGGAAAAGGCTTGACGTCCCGGCAGGGATCCCCAAGGGCTGGCCCGACCCCCTGGCCGCCGCCGCCAACCGGATCAGCCTCAGCGAATTCGAGTACAAGGCTTTTGTGGGCGACTACGCCTCGATGATCCCTGCACTTGAAGCGGCATACGATCCTGCCCTCAACCCGGACCTGGGGTTCAGGATGAATTCCGCGGTCATCCTCATGACCGCATTGGCCATGACCGGGCGCGAGATGGACGCGCTGAGCCTCATGAGGCAGGTAGGAGGCAAAATCTCCGACGCCGCCCAGATCGTTGGCCTGCGTGAACAGTTCACCGTCGAGGCGTACTCGGTGCTGCTGACCGCCGGCCAATGGCGCCGGTGCATTGACCTGCTGGACCCGCCCGCCACGCGGGAAGCCCATCGGCTCCCGTACCGGAGCGCCGCTGCCGAGCTGTCCGCCGGAGTCGCCTACGTCTACTCGGGAAGGGGTGCGGCTGCACTGGATTCGCTGTTGTCCGCAGCCGCGCAATTGGAGCTTCGGCCGCAGCAGGGCGCCCTTCGGACGGCTTACGCGGCCACCGCGCTGGCCTATGCTCAGATCGGCAATGCCGGGCAGTCCCGCAAGTATCTCGAGAAGCTCAGGAGGCCGGCGGGTCCCTGCAGCTTTGTCACGCAGAGCATCATCGAATTCTGCATTGATATGGCTGGCCGCTGGTTGGGGGATGCGGACGCCATCGCACGCCTGAAGGAGTCAGCCCGCCAGGACATCAAGGAGCAAAGATACACCCTTGCAGGAATCAGCCTCCTTGGCGCCACCATCAACGGCACGGAGGCCGACTTCCGGCTCCTGGAGGAGGTGGCCGGTCACCGGCAGGGCCCGCTGGCCGAGATTTCCCGTCTGATCGCCATAGGCAGCCGGACCAAGGACGCCAAAACCCTGCTTGCCGGCGGCGAGCTCGCAGCCACGCTAGAGCTGGATACGGTGGAGGCGAGGTGTATGGCACTTGCAGTGGATTACGCCCGCCAGGCCGGGGATTCAGTATCCGCAAGGACGGCCCAGGCCCGGCTGGACATCCTGGCTGCCACCGTTCCAAGTTTGCCCATCGTTCCGAGCACTGGGAGTCCTCTGCTGACCAGCCGGGAGCGGCAGATTGCGCGGCTGGCAGGCAGGGGCGCCTCAAACCGTGACATCGCATTGGAGATGGGCGTCTCAGTCCGCACCGTGGAAGGCCACCTGTACCAGGTCTTTACGAAGCTGGGCGTAACTTCCAGGGGTGATCTGACTGGACTCGTTTAATGGCACCACACCCAAGGCAGGATCAGCTTCCCGCCCGCTGACGGGCCGGCGCGAACCGCTGGACCGGATCTGCAACATCATCCGGAACCGCACCAGCCAGGCGGTATTCCTGATGGCGGGACCGGGCATCGGGAAGTCAGCCCTGAGTGAAGCCATCACGGAGCGCCTTGCCGCCGAAATGATTGTTGTGCAGATCCATGGCAGTTCTTCTCTGGCCGGGGTTCCCTTTGGTGTCCTTGCCCCGTACACGGCGGAACTGACAGCAGAGGACTCTGTTTCACCGGTAGCTGTCCTCAGGTCAGTCTGGACCTACTTCGAAAAACTCAAGGCGGGCAAGGACACCCCGCTTTTGCTGGTGGTGGACGACGCCCACCACCTCGATGATTCAACCGCCAGCATTGTTGCAGACATGATTTCGGCCAGCTGGGCAAGTGTGGTTGCTTCCGGCAGGCCACGGCCCGGACTGCCACAGCCGCTGGCCCAGCTTTGGTATGACGGCCTGGCGGAACGGGTGGATCTTCGCCCGCTGAACAGGGAACAGATCGAGGAAGTCCTCACCCACGTATTCGACGGAACCATCCCCGCCGGCACCGTAGATGCCATCTGGAGCGCCTCGGGGGGAAACCCCCGAATCCTGGACGCGCTGCTCCACGACACTGCGGAGCGGGAAGTGCTGGCAAAGCGCAACGGCATCTGGATGCTCCTGGGACCGCTGCCGGCCGACGGGCCAAGGCTCACAGCGGTGGTGACCAAAGACCTCCTTCGACGAAGCCCCGAGGAACAGGAAGCCCTCAAGCTGATCGCCCTGGCCGAACCCGTGGCGCGGAAAGCCATAGAAGACATCAGCGGCGCCGAAGTGGTCCGTGCGCTGCTGGACCAGCAAATGATCGTGGAGGGTACCGGCCACCCCGCTGAGCTGCGGATGTGGAACACGCTGTTCGGCCAGGCTGTCCGGAAGAATGTCTCCGTCTCCCGGAGCCTGCAGTTGCTGGAAAAGATTCGTGCCCAGCACGATGCGGAGCCGGCCGGCGCGGAAGGCCGGCTCAGGGCGGTGGAATGGGCATTGGAGTGCGGGCAGAAAGTTGCCGACGCGGACCTCCTGGAAGCAGCAGGCACCGCAGTGACCAGGTTCCGCAACGTGAGCGCCGTGATGATGGCGGCAAAAGTGCATCGGTCCGACCTGGTGCCGCACGCCCAGGCCATCCGGGCACGGGCGCTTTTCAACCAGGCAGATTACGCCGCGGCGGCGGATATCCTGGACGAGTGCTGGATCCCGCTGTCGGAGAGCCCCGAAGCCGCCCAGGTACTGATGCTCAGGGCACAGTCACACCAGGCCCTGGGAAAGTCAGCGGAAACTTTCGCGGCAGAATCCCGGGAGCTTCTCAGCCAGGCCGGACTCATCCTGCCGACGGCTGGTTACGTTGACAGCCTCTCTGATGGCAACGGCTCTGATGAAGGCAGCGCTGATGGCAACGGCGCTGATGAAGGCAGTGAACAGGCCAATGGCCGCCCTGCGGACACGGCAGGGGAGAGGACCTGGCAGGAGCACGTCCTTCAGCTGCTGGAACTGGGGGCAGCGGGCAACCATGAGGCGCTCCACGCTGAAATCCAAGGCATCAAAAACCGCACTCCGGCAGGGCCCTACGATGATGCGCTCCGGACCTTCGGGCTGGCCCTGCTGGCTCACACACTGTCGGCCGCGGGACGATCCGCCGAGGGGCTGGACGACGCACTGTTGGCCGCATCTGAACTTCCTGCGCTCCAGGACGGCCTGTTCTGCTTCAATGAATTCGTCCTGGGCCGGCTGGTGATCAACTACCTTGCCATGGGCGAATGGGAATCCGCCGAACGGGAACTTGCCAGCTATGCTGCCAGCCAGGTGCAGGGTGCCGCCACCTTCAGCGGCAGCGTCCAGGTGCTGCGCGGCTATTCGCTCCTGCGCCAGGGCAGGATTGAGCGTGCCTACCAAATGCTCCTGCCGGCGGTGGAAGCATTGAGGCTGAACGATCCACAGCAGCTGTTTCGCTTCGGTTCCGCCCTGGGCTTCTATGTGGCAGCCAGGCTGGGTGACGTCGCCCAGGCCATCCGGCTGGAGCAGGACTACAAGGACGCCACCATCGCCCGGCCGCACGAGCACCTGGCAGCAGCCTATGCCGCCGCGGCGGCTGAGTACCTGGCCCGGGACGGCAAAGGCCTGGCCTCGATCCATACGCTGGCTACCACTCATGATGTCTCTGCCCGGCCCGGGACCATGCTGGAATTCCTGGCCATCTGCTGGGACCTGGGTGACAACTCGGTGATTCCCCTGGTCCATTCGCTTGCCAAGGATGTCGAAGGCAGGTGGGCCGAAGCGATGCTGATGTTATCCCGTAACTGGGAGTCCGCGGATGCCGATGCCCTGATGGATACGGCAACAGCGCTTGAAAATTCAGGGTTCGTCAACCTTGCCCGGGAGGCCTACGCCAGGGCAAGCACACTCCTGGAGCAATCCGGTGAACGGCGCCGGGCCAGGCAGGCCGTTGCCCTGCGCGAGAAATGCGATCACGAACTCGGTGAGCGGTTCAGGGAGGGCCATTTCATCGCCGCAGCGCCGGCAGTGCATCTGACCCGCCGGGAGCAGGACATTGTGGAGCTCGCCCTCCAGGGCCTAACAGACCGGGAGATTGCCCAGCGGCTGATGGTGTCGGTGCGGACCGTGGAGGGCCACCTCTACCGCACTTATGTGAAGCTGGGTGTGCGAAGCCGTGACGAGCTGGCTTCGGCGCTTCCAAAATAGGCCACCCCCTTTCCACAGCAACCGCCCAAAATTCAGGCTGCCGCCGTGATGGTGCCCGGCCGGGCGTGCCCAAGTGGTTCGGCCGCGACTACGCGTATCAGCGGTATGTAACCGGTAGTATTCGCAGGCAAAAGACGAGTACCTGCTACTCGTGTACCGGAGTCCCAAACAGGGTTTACTAAAAGAGGCAAAAGGAACCGGCAGAACAAGCCGCAGACCAAGCCAACAGGCATTCCAGGCCTCTTTGTACTTGAACTTCCGGTCCGTCAGGACCGGGTACAGACGGGGCCGGCGACGTCAGAGTCTTCTGAGACCGAGGCTCTCCCCCCAGCCGTCGCCGGCCCTCATATTCCGACGGCTGAAGCCCGGAGCGACTGTGGCGGCGACCCCTTGGGGAAGCCGCTACAGCCGTGCTGTGGGACAATTGAGTGTCAATCCATTGGCACCTCAAGGAGTTAGCTTTGGCCGTAGTATCAACGCCTGCCACGCTGGAACGCGCATTGCCGGCCATGGACAACTCGGAGGTCCTGCGGATCCGCAATGACTTCCCCGTCCTCGGACAGTTGGTGAACGGGCGGCAGCTGGTCTATCTGGATTCGGGTGCGACGTCCCAGAACCCACTCAGTGTGATCGAGGCAGAGCAGGAGTTCTACGAACAGCGAAATGCCGCGGTACACCGCGGCGCACACCACCTCGCTGTGGAAGCAACCGAAGTTTTCGAAGACGCCCGCCAGACCATGGCCGACTACATCGGGGCCGATTACACGGAAACTGTGTGGACCTCCAACGCCACCGAAGGCCTCAACCTCATCAGCTACTCCTTGTCCAACGCCTCGCTGTGGTCTGCGCAGGGACGGGGAGATGAGAGGCTCAGAAGCCTCGCCGTGGGACCGGGGGACCAGATCGTTGTCACAGAAATGGAGCACCACGCCAACCTGATCCCCTGGCAGGAACTAGCCTTCCGCACCGGCGCCACCCTCCGCTACATCCCGGTGGATGACACCGGGGCACTGAGCATGGACCAGGCCGCCGCCATCATAGGGGAGCGGACCAAGGTACTGGCTTTCACGCACGCTTCTAACGTGCTCGGAATCATCAACCCAGTACAGGAACTGGTGGCCCTGGGCAGGAGAGCCGGAGCCCTGGTGGTCCTGGACGCCTGCCAGTCCGCACCGCACCTGCCGCTGAATGTGAAGGACCTTGACGTCGATTTCGCGGTCTTTTCCGGGCACAAGATGCTTGCACCTACCGGGATCGGCGTACTGTACGGCAGGCAGGACATCCTGGACGCCCTGCCGCCGTTCCTGACCGGCGGTTCCATGATCACCACGGTGACCATGGAGAGGGCCGAATACCTGCCGGCCCCGCAGCGTTTCGAAGCCGGAACCCAGCGGATCTCGCAGGCAGTTGCGCTGGCCGCCGCCGCGAACTATCTCACCGAGACAGGCCTGGAGCGGATCCATCACTGGGAGTCGGAGCTTGGCCAGCGCATGGTATCCGGGCTGCAGGACATCCCGGGAGTGCGTGTCCTGGGGCCAGTGGCCGGGCAGGATCGGATCGGGCTAGCGGCATTCGACGTGGACGGCGTTCACGCGCACGACGTCGGCCAGTTCCTCGACTCGCGGGGCATCGCCGTCCGCGTGGGGCACCACTGCGCCCAGCCGCTGCACCGGCGCCTCGGACTCACGGCGACCACCAGGGCCAGCGCCTATTTGTACAACACCACCGACGACGTTGATGTGTTCCTGGACGCCGTTGCCGGCGTCCGAAGCTACTTCCGCGTATAGCACCCGGACCATCGAAAGTAACAACATGAGCCTTGACCAGCTTTATCAGCAGATCATCCTTGACCATGCCAAAGCCCGTCACGGCAGCGGGCTGTCCGAAACAGCAGCCCCGGAAGGCGCCTCGACGGGCCAGTCGCACCAGCTCAATCCCGTATGCGGTGACGAGGTCACTATCCGCGTGGCGGTGGAAGGTGACAAGGTGGCGCAGGTCTCGTGGGACGGGGCGGGCTGCTCGATTTCCATGGCCTCGGCTTCTGTCCTGAGCGAGATGGCCGAGGGGATGTCAGTGACTGAACTGCACTCTGTGATCCAGAACTTCCGGGAGGTCCTGCGGTCCCGCGGGAAGATCCAGGCGGATCCGGAAATTCTGGGCGATGCCGCGGCCTTTGAGGGAGTATCCCGTTACGCTGCCCGGGTTAAGTGCGCCATGATCTCCTGGGTGGCGGCGGAAGATGCACTGAACCAGGCATCCTGAGCAGGACGCACACACCCGAACTGAACCCACTGGAGAAGCTCCCAGAGTAAGTTCTTGCCGCCAATTCGGCCAGGGTCAGCTCACCGGCGGCGGTCTTCTTCGTAAACGTCGGGGATGCCATCCTGGTCAGTGTCGACGGCCTCCTCCGCCTCCACGGCACGGTATTGACGGTTCCTGGTTCCCAGCACTGCCGCCGCCAGAAGTGCGGCCAGTAGCGACGCGGCGAGGATACCCACCTTGGCGTGGTCATCGTGGGCGCTGCCGTGTCCGAAGCTCAGCTCGGCCACGAGGAGCGAAACTGTGAAGCCGATCCCGGCCAAAAGGGACATCCCGAATACATCAATCCACTTCAAGGACCTGTCCAGTGACGCTCTGGTGGCCTTTGTGAGGACCCATGTGGTGCCCAGGATCCCGATCGGTTTGCCCAACACCAACGCCACGATGATGCCGATGGCTACAGGGTCAGTCAGAGCCGAGATCAGACCGTCCGGGCCACCTACGGCGACACCGGCGGAGAAGAAAGCAAAGACCGGGACCGCGATGCCGGCGGAAATCGGCCGGAACCGGTGTTCGAAGATCTCAGAGAGGCCAGGTCCTGCAGCGGGGCCGCCGCTGGCCTGCGACCGGATGACAGGGATGGCGAACCCCAGCAGTACACCGGCGACGGTGGCGTGGATGCCGGAGGCGTGCACCAAGGCCCAGGTGATCACGCCCAAAGGAAGGAGGATCACCCACGCCGCAGCAGGTCTGGTGCCGAAGAACCGGCGGTGCTTCTGGGCCAGGAAGGTGTACACCGCCAGCGGGATTAAGGCCAGCAGCAGCGGCCCGGCCTGGATGTTGCTGGAATAGAACACCGCGATGATGCTGATGGCGATCAGGTCATCGACCACGGCCAAAGTCAGGAGGAAGATCCGTAGCGCACTGGGCAGGTGTGAACCGATGATCGCCAACACGGCAACGGCGAAGGCGATGTCCGTTGCCGTGGGGATAGCCCAGCCCCGCAGGGTGCCAGGACTGGTCAGATTGATCAGAGCATAGATGACTGCAGGGACTGCCACGCCTCCGACAGCCGCTGTGATGGGCACCACGGATTTACTGAATTGGCGAAGGTCTCCGGCCACGAATTCACGTTTGAGTTCCAGCCCGACGAGGAAGAAGAAGATCGCCAACAATCCGTCGGCGGCCCAGGCCCCGAGGCTGAGTTCCAGGTGCCAGGGCTCGTAGCCAATCCGGAAGTCGCGCAAGGCGAAGTAGCTGTCGGAAGCCGGGGAGTTTGCCCAGATCAGGGCAATGACCGCTGCTGCGACCAACAAGATGCCGCCAACGGTTTCCTTCCGCAGGATCTCGCCGATGCGCAGCACTTCGCCGTAGCTTCCCCGTCCCAAGACGGAGGAACGCGGAGGAGCAGACGGATTTTCACTCATGAAGGGTGTCCTAAACATTGGGTCGACAAAGAACATGCCGACCAGACTTCCCGGCTCACCTGTTTTTCAGTCTAACCGAGCAGCGCCATAAACCCGATTACGGCGGTGGCGGCACCGAGCGCCATCGAGACGCCAACCAATACCAGGTGGACCGACAGGAACTTCGTTGCCTTGCCCTGAGCATCCCGCGCCCGCGGGTCTTTCATCACGCGGCGGAGGAACTGCGGCCAGACCACCAGCGACCAGACACCGGCGATGATCAGGATCCAGGCCGCGAACGCGGGGAGCTCCATGTCCTCAGTGGCTTTCGAGCCAGGCCTGGGCCTGCTGCGACTGGATGTTGAGGGCCTTGGCCACCATGGGCTCTGCCGCCTCGGCGATCTTGCCGCCCAGGAACGGCACCGACGAGGTCACGTTACCCTCCAGCTCAATGCGGGTGCTGCCGTCTTCCGCCACCAGGCGTTGGACGGCCGTGACGTCGAGGGGGGCACCGGCGATCTTGAGGGTGATGTTGCTCTGGCGTGATCCGTCGGCAGAAGGGGCATCCCAGTTCTCCACCTGAGTCACGGTGAGCTTTTCGCCCACAAACTTGCGTGCAATCTCCGGAAGGCGGGTGGTGGGAAGGGTCCGGACGGACGTGGTGCTGAAAGCCCCGGCAGTGTCTCCGGCCACGGCGAAGGATTCCAGCGTTCCACCAACGTATTCACTGGTGTGGCGCTGGAAATCCTCGTTTGCGAAGACAGCTGCCACGCTGCCGACGGCGTGGGGAAGGGTAGTGGTTGCACTCAGTGCCATGGGTCCTCCAGTGATTCGGGGTCAGAACGCTTTTTTGCTCCCCACATCCTACGGGGCACCCTCTGTCTTAGTGGAAACCGCCGTCGTATTGGGCGGCCGTTTTTTGGGAACTGTCCTGCTGCCCTGCTATCTTCCGGGCGGCGGCGATGATGTTCCTGGACATAGCAGGAAAGATGAGGCTGTGGAAGGGAAGTACGCCCATCCAGTAGAGCCTGCCGCTAAGGCCCTTGGGGAAAAAGATGGCCCGTTGCCTGTAGCGGCTGCCCGCGCTGTCCGGCTCCACAGACAGCTCCAGCCACGCGCGGCCGGGTGCCCGCATCTCTGCCCGCAGCCGCAGGAGCTTCCCGCGCTCGATCCGTTCCACCCGCCACCAGTCCACCACTTCGCCCGCCGCCAGGTTCCCAGGATGCCGGCGGCCGCGCAGCAGCCCGGCGCCGCCGGTGAGCTTGTCCAGCCACCCGCGGACCTGCCAAGCCAGGGGAAGCGAATACCAGCCGTTACGGCCGCCAATGCCCTCGATCACCGTCCACACGTGAGACGGGCCAACATCACCGTGGAAGGTGCGCTCATCCACGAACACCCTGTGCCCGGCCCAGTCCGGGTCGCTGGGCAGGGGATCGGCGTCGGCGCCGGCATTGGCCCAGGTTGTCTCCACCTGTCCGTCGCGTTCCTTCCCCAGCGCAAGGGCGACGGCGGTCCGGTAAGCGGTGAGGCCGCCATCTGGCGGGGGGATGTGTTGGTCGATATCGTGTTCCGCGGAGACGGCGTCATGCTGCAGGGATTGGACCAGCGGCAATGCCATGGAGAGCGGGATGGGCGTGACCAATGCCACCCAGAGCCCGGCCAGCCGTGGGGCGGGCACCGGTAGGGCCAGGATAAGCCGGTGCGGGAGTCCCGCTTCGGCGGCGTACTCATTCATCATTCCCGCGTAGGTCAGGACGTCCCGGGATCCGATGTCGAAGCTGCGGTTCAGTGGCTCCGTAAGGACGGCAGCAAACACAAGGTAGTGCAGCACGTCACGGACCGCAATGGCTTCTATTTTGTTCCGGACCCAGCTGGGCGCCGGCATGACAGGCAGCGTCTCAGACAGGTTCCGGATCATCTCGAAGGAGGCCGAGCCCGAGCCGATCACCACTCCCGCTTGGAAGACCACTGCGTCCACAGGACCGGCCAGGAACGTCCGGCCCACCGCCTCGCGGGAACGCATGTGGATGGACAGCCCGGTGTTCCCGGGATGCAGGCCGCCGAGGTAGACGATCCGCCGGACTCCCGCTTCCGCGGCTGCCTGGGCGGCCAGTTCGGCCATGGACTTTTCCTTGGCCTCAAATCCTGAGCCTGCCGCCATTGAGTGGACCAGGTAATAGAGGAGATCAACACCCCGCAGCGCGTCTTTGAGGGCCTGGGCATCATCCAGGCTCCCACGGACCACGTCCACGCTGTCCCGCCACGGCACCCCCTCGATCTTGTCCGGCGAACGGACCAGGACCCGCACGGTATGGCCTTGCGCCAGCAGCCTGGGAACCAGCCTGCCCCCGATGTACCCGGTGGCTCCGGTCACGAGGACGGTTTTCGCGGCTGGGTTGGGTTCCGATGCGTTGGATGACTCCGTCATATTGGCTCCTTGGTGTCACTGTGCTGCTGTCGCTTTTCCGCCGTCACTATGCCATTCGGAGCGGCGGGGCCTCCGGACTGCCGTGATCCTGAAAGCGTGGTCCTGAAAGCCCGCCCCACAGCGCGGTAGGCTTGGATTACCCGGGATTCCCACACGAATTTCGGGTTTTCGTGTTGCCTGCGATCCCCATGAATACCACAGGAGCTTCTGCCATGAGCCTCACCGGCCCGTCCCATCACGGTCCGTCCCTTGATGGACTGCGCCGCGTCCTTGCCGGGGACCAGACGTTCGCCCGCGTCCAGGCCGAGGCAGCCAGGGGTTTTGCCTTCCGCGGGCAGGACTACCAGATCAGCGCGCCCGCAGGGCTCCGCGCCGTCCTCCTCGCGGAGATGGCCGGGGGCCTGTCGGGAAACTCATCAGGTCCTGCGCACGCGGATGATGGAACGCGCGACGGCGGGAAACCGGCAGTGGTGCTGGCGGTCACTGCCACGGGACGCGAGGCGGAAGATTTGGCCGCAGCCCTCCGGGCCTACCTGCCCGGCGATTCGGTGGCCGAATTCCCCAGTTGGGAAACCCTGCCGCATGAGCGCCTCTCACCGCGCTCGGACACCGTGGGACGCCGGCTATCGGTGCTGCGCAGGCTCGCGCACCCGGAAAGCTCGACGGCGGGCCCGCTGCGGGTGGTGGTGGCTCCCGTCCGCGCCGTGGTCCAGCCCATCGTCGCCGGCCTGGGTGACCTGGTTCCCGTCACCCTTAAGGTGGGCCAGGAGGTTCCGTTTTCGGATGTTGTCAGGAACCTTGCCGACGCAGCCTACGCCCGCGTGGACATGGTGACGCACCGGGGGGAATTCGCTGTCCGTGGCGGCATCCTGGATGTTTTTCCGCCAACAGAGGACCACCCCATCCGCGTGGAGTTCTTCGGCGACGAGGTGGACCAGATGCGCTGGTTCGCCGTTGCCGACCAGCGCTCGCTGTCGGCGCCCGGCGTCCACCACCCCAGTGAGCTGCATGCCCCGCCATGCCGCGAAATCCTCATCACGCCGTCGGTCATGTCACGGGCGGCAACACTGAAGGCACAGCTGCCTGCCGCCGCCGACATGCTGGAGAAGATTGCCGGCGGAATCACCGTGGAAGGCATGGAGTCCCTGGCGCCGGTGCTGGTTGACTCGATGGTGCCGTTTGTGGAGCAGCTTCCGGCCGGCTCCATTGCGGTGGTCATCGAACCCGAGAAGGTCCGCACCCGCGCACACGACCTTGCCGCCACCAACGAGGAGTTCCTGGAAGCTGCGTGGTCTACGGCCTCTGACGGCGGGACGGCACCGCTGGACCTCAGTTCGCAGGCCTCGGCTGCACTGCACTCGGCCAGCTTCCGGTCCCTGGCCGAGACCCGCAGCTCTGCCCTGGACCATGACGTGTCCTGGTGGTCCATCACGTCGCTTGCCACGGACGAGGAACTCCTCCCGGAGATTGACGTCCTGAATCTTCATGCGCGGGAGCCCCGGGGCTACCAGGGCGACGTCGCCGAAATGATGGATTTCATCGGCTCCCACGTCCGGGACCAGTGGCGGATCGTGGTGGCGACCGAAGGCCCCGGGCCGGCACAGCGGCTGGCCGAATTGTTCCACGATGCTGACATCCCCTGCGCCCGGGTGGACACCCTGGAGAAGGAGCCGCAGGCGGGCATCATCGAGGTGACCACTGCCGCCGTCGGACGCGGTTTTGTCCTGGACAGCCTCAAACTCGCGCTGCTGACCGAAGCGGACCTCCTGGGCAGGACCTCTGCAGGGTCCACGAAGGACATGCGCCGCATGCCCTCAAAACGGCGGAATGCCGTGGACCCGCTGCAGCTCATCGCGGGCGACCATGTGGTCCACGAACAGCACGGCATCGGCAGGTTCGTGGAGCTCATCCAGCGCAAGGTTGCCGGCGGTGGAGACGGCGTCCGCGAATACCTGGTCCTGGAGTACGCGCCGTCCAAGCGCGGGGCGCCGGGCGACAGGCTTTTTGTGCCCACCGATCAGCTGGACCAGGTGACACGCTATGTGGGCGGTGACACTCCCGTGCTCAGCAAGATGGGAGGCTCTGACTGGGCCAGCACCAAATCCAAGGCGCGCAAGGCAGTCAAGGAGATCGCGGGCGAATTGATCAGACTGTACTCGGCCCGGATGGCGTCCAGGGGACACGCGTTCGGACCGGACACCCCATGGCAGCGGGAACTCGAAGAGGCCTTCCCCTACGTCGAAACGCCTGACCAGCTCACCACCATCAATGAGGTCAAAGCGGACATGGAGCGCGAGATCCCCATGGACCGGCTGGTCTCCGGCGATGTGGGCTACGGCAAGACCGAGATCGCCGTCCGTGCGGCGTTCAAGGCGGTGCAGGACGGGAAGCAGGTGGCAGTACTGGTTCCCACCACCCTGCTGGCCCAACAGCACTACGAGACGTTCACCGAGCGCTTCTCCGGCTTCCCGCTCAGGGTTAAAGCGCTGTCCCGTTTCCAGGGGAGCAAGGAAACAAAGGAGACCGTGGAGGGCGTGAAGAGCGGCTCCGTGGACGTGGTGATCGGCACGCACCGGCTGCTGTCCAAGGACTTTGCGTTCAAGGACCTTGGCCTGGTGATCGTGGACGAAGAGCAGCGGTTCGGGGTGGAGCACAAGGAAGCGCTCAAGAAGATGCGCACCGACGTGGACGTGCTGGCCATGAGTGCCACGCCCATTCCACGAACCCTGGAAATGTCCCTCACCGGCATTCGGGAAACCTCCACACTGGCGACGCCCCCGGAGGAACGGCACCCTGTACTCACCTACGTGGGGCCGTTCACGGACAAGCAGAGTTCGGCGGCAATCCGCCGTGAACTGATGCGTGAGGGCCAGGTGTTCTTCGTGCACAACAGGGTTTCCACCATCGAACGCACCGCGGCGAAGATCCGCGAGCTGGTGCCGGAGGCCCGCGTGGAAGTGGCCCACGGGCAGATGTCCGAAAGCCGGCTGGAACAGATCATCGTGGACTTCTGGGAAAAGCGCTTTGACGTGCTGGTGTGTACCACCATCATCGAAACCGGCCTGGACATTTCCAATGCCAACACCCTCATTGTGGACGGCGCGGACAAATACGGGCTCTCCCAGCTCCATCAGCTCCGCGGACGCGTGGGCCGCGGCCGCGAGCGGGCTTACGCCTACTTCCTCTACCCCTCAGAGAAGCCGCTGGGCGAGGTGGCCCTGGAGCGGCTCAAGGCAGTGGCCACCCACAACGAACTCGGGGCGGGCATGCAGCTGGCCATGAAGGACCTTGAGATCCGTGGTGCGGGCAACCTGCTGGGCGGGGAGCAGTCCGGCCACATCCAGGGCGTTGGCTTTGATCTGTACATCCGGCTCGTTGGCGAGGCGGTGGCAGACTACCGCGGTGAGGCCGAGGAAAAGGCCGCCGAAATGAAGATCGAGCTGCCCGTGAACGCCCACCTGCCCCACGACTACGTGCCGGGTGAGCGCCTGCGCCTGGAGGCCTACCGCAAGCTGGCTTCCGCTCTCACGCACGAGGCCATCGACGAGGTCCTGGCCGAGCTGGTGGACCGTTACGGCGAGCCTCCGCTGCCCGCCAACAACCTGATCTCGGTGGCCCGCTTCCGGGTGGGCGCACGGGAAGCAGGCCTCTCCGACGTCGCACTGCAGGGCAACTTCATCAAGTTCTCGCCGGCCCAGCTCCCAGAGTCCAAGCTGATGCGGCTGACCCGGATGTATCCCGGCGCCCAGTCCAAGCCCGCCTTGGACGCGGTGCTGATCCCGAAGCCGAAGACCGCCAGGATCGGCGGCCGCGACCTGCAGGACGCCGAAATCCTGGAGTGGGCCAACGGAGTGATCAGCAACATCTTCACCGAGGCACCTGTCTCCGTGTCGCCGACGGCGAACTGACCGTGATGGGAGGACACCACGCCGCGTCGGGAGCCGCGGCGTGGGTAGCTGTTGCGTCCACGGGGCCGTACGCGTTCGGTTGGTATCCGCTGGACGCCACGGGCATCCTGATTGGCGGTATGGCCACAGCCGGGACAGCCCTGGTGTGCGACTGGGACCACCGCTCAAGCACTGTGGCGCACTCCCTGCCGCCGTTGTCCAACGTCATAGCGGTGGGGATCGAAAATGCCAGCGGTGGGCACAGGCAGGGGACGCACTCCATCCTGGGGGCTGCATTTTTTGTGCTGCTGGCCACCATGGCGGGGCAGATCCAGCTGCAGACACAGTGGGGATTACTGTCCGTGGGGGCAGGCCTGCTGTGTATGTTCATGATCAACATCGCGGCCAAGGCGCTGAAGCTTTTTCCCAAGTCGGGCTTCATCAGCAACTGGATCTTCGCCCTGACCATGGCTGGGCTGGTTACCTGGTTTGCGCCCGACCAGTGGACCTGGCTTCCGGTGTCGATGCTGACCGGGGTGGTGGTGCATATCGTCGGAGACATGATCACCACGGGGGGAGTGCCGCTGCTCTGGCCCATCGTGATCAAGCCGCCGCGGTTCCTGCGGAAACTCCCGGTGCTCAATGACGTTTGGAAAGCCAACGGAGCATTCTCCCTGCCGTTGCTGGGCAGGGCCGGCTCCCGGCGCGAATGGCTGGTGCTTATTCCTGTCAGTGCCTACGCCATGGTTGGCATGTGCATCGCCGGCTGGTCGCTCGCCCACAGTCAGTGGTCGCGCGTGGCTGAGGCCTGGGCCCAGATAGGGCTCTAAGACCCGGTCTGGGCCTTAAGCCGGAAGAGTCCCCCAGTGCGCGGCACTGGGGGACTCCTGGCGAAATATCCGGCTTCTAGTGCTCGCCGGCGGAGTCGGAGCGGCCCAGGATGGTCTGCGGGATCCAGAATGCCAGGGCGAAGAGGCCAAGGCAGACGGCCATCGGCCAAGGGTTGTCCAGGGTGAGGAAGGACAGGGAGTAGATGGCGCCCAGGAAAAGCGCAATCATGACCGCAAACAGGGCGATGCTGGTCACCAGGCTGTTCTCGTTCTGGGGCGTCTGGATCGTGTCTTGGCTGGAAGCCGTGGTCTTGCTGGACATTTATTCCTCCTTCGCCCCGGAGGGCTCAAACTGTGGCGGTGCCGGTTGCGGTCAGTACTCGGATGAACCTTGTTCACCTTTGACAATGGCAATTCCGGAGCTGGCACCAATACGTGTTGCACCAGCAGCAATCATAGCCTGAGCGTCGGCCAGCGACCGTACGCCGCCGGAGGCCTTAACGCCAAGGGAAGGGCCCACGGTGCGGCGCATCAGGGCAACGTCTTCGGCTGTGGCACCGCCGCCGTTGAACCCGGTGGACGTTTTGACGAAGTCCGCCCCGGCTTCCACCGCCGCCTCACAGGCCAGGACTTTCTGGGCATCGTCCAGCAGCGCAGTTTCAATGATGACCTTCAGGATGGCGCCACTCGCATGGACGGCTTCCGCCACCGCGGCGATGTCCTCCACCAGGGCTCCCTTGTCACCTGCCCGGGCGGCCGCGATGTTGATGACCATGTCCACTTCGTCGGCGCCGTCCAGTACGGCGCCCCGGGCCTCGAAGGTTTTGACGTCGCTGGGAGTTGCGCCCAGGGGGAATCCGACCACCGAGCAGGTCAGGACGCCCGATCCCCTGAGGGCCGTTTTGACTGTCTTGACCCAGATGGGGTTCACACAAACCGACTTGAAATGGTATTCCGCGGCTTCAGCGCACACTTTCAGGATGTCAGCCTCGCTGGCTTCTGGCTTGAGGAGTGTGTGGTCGATGAAGGAAGCGATGCTGTCCGGCGCGGGAGTGGTGCCGGCGGACTGCTGCATGGCGGGGGTTGCTTCGTTGCTCAAGATGTTCCTTCCAAGGGGCCCTAGCGGGCGGCCTTGTGGGCCGCGGACGCCAGCTTTGTCGATGGCTCGTCAGATGACCATCTTGCCACGCCCGCGGGATGGCGCGGCCGAGCACTGCAGGTCAGGCGGCAACCTGCGCCCGCGGCTGCGCCGGCGCGGCCGTCATGAGCCGGGTGGCGCAGGCCCCTGCGGCGGAGGCCGCCGCCACCAGCAGCCCCAGGCGCACGCCGTCGAACGCTGCCGCGTCGCCGATGGCCCAGATGCCCGGGACGGACGTCCGGAAGTCCTGGTTAATGGCGATGCCGCCGTTAGGCGCCGTCCGGAGGCCGGCGGCAGCGGCCAGCCCGTCACGGGAGACCCTTTCCTCCGCCATGACAACCAGATCGCCATTCATGCTGCTGCCGTCCTCAAAAACGATGCCGGTGGCAATGAGCCCTGATGCTGAGAGGGTGGACTCCGAATCGTAAGGCACCACGGCTGCCGGGCGGAGGGTGGTCCGGATGGGGCGGACACCGCGCGCCCGGAGCACGGCTTCCGCCTGTCCTGCTGCCGCACCCGTGCCCACCAGGATGCCGAGCGGGCGGCGGCCCAATTCGCGGGTGACTTCCCGGACCGCTTCGCCGATCCGCGCGGCGTCATCGATGGTGGAGTAGCTGAGGCATCTGCTGGCTCCTTCAACGGGGGACGCCACAGGGGCGGAGCCGGTGGCTATGACCAGCTGGTCATAGCTGAACTCCATGCCGTCCGCCGTGGTGACGGTGCGGTTGTCAGCGTCGATGAAGCTGGCCGGCTGGCCGAACCGGACCGAAACCTGGGGCAGGGCAGCGAGTTCCAGCAATTCTTCCGGGGCGTCGTCCCGGTTGCTCAGCACGGTGATGCTGCCGCTGAAACGGGCCTGCCCCAGCTGGCTGACAAGGGCCTGGGCTGCCGGTCCGGCGCCGGCAATGACGATATGGGGTGCGCTGGAGACGGAGTTAAACGATGCCGGAGCAGACATGTCCTGGCCCTTTCGCTGGCGGCCATGGTGATGTTCACGGCCTGGACGTTCTTGATGAACCCCAGCGTAGGCGGCGGGTTTTTCCGGCGTGTTTCCCGAGGGTTGCCGAAAAGATGGGCCCCGTTCGCCAACGTTTACTGGCCGGTAACAGAAGCCGTGACCTGCATCTCATTCAGCGCCGGAATGACATGCAAGGCCGGAATGACCTGCAAGGCCGGAATGACATGCAAGGCGGGTGGCGCCGTCGAAACAGCGGAGCTAGACGCGGATCCGGTAACCCCGCTTGACCACGGTTTCCACGAGGCGGCCGTCCGGCAGTGAGGACCGCAGGCGGCTGACTGTCATGTCCAACGCATGGACCGAGCCCCTCAGCTCCAGCAGGTCCGAGAGTGACTCGCGGGAGAGCACGGCGCCGCCGGCTCCCAAAAGGGCGCGCAGCAACAGCAGCGGGGCAGGCGCAAGCTCCACCGGCTGTCCGTCGATCCGCAGGCTGCGTCCTCGGAGTTCGATGTTGCCGGACCTGGTGTCCAGGCGCCGGACATGGTTGAGGGCCAGGTGCTCACCCACCAGACGGATCAGGGCACCCATCCTGAACCGCTCGGGAATCAACGGGGTGACGCCGGCGTCGAGCAGCGGCTGGGCCGTGACCGGGCCCACCACGGCCGTAGTGACGTTTGTCTTCAGGCTGTCGATCAGCTGTTTGTAGACACCCATCTCATGGGCTGTGCTCCACATGGCGTCCACGGCGGGGGCGGAGGTAAACGTCAGGACGTCAAGGTTCCCGCTGCATGCCGCTTCGATGAGCCGGGGGAGCCGGTCCTCACCCTCAGGCTTGACCCAGCGGTAGGGTGTCACCGTCAGTACGGTGGCGCCGGACATCCGGAGGCGCTCCAGCTGCCGGACATCGGTATAGCCGTGCAGCTGCACGGCCACTGTCTTGCCGCGCACGCCTTCCGCGAGCAGCATATCCACCAGCGTCGCAGTGGTTTCGTCACTGCTGATTCCGACGTCGGCAAGGCCGGCCGCGCGGACGGCACCGCGGGCTTTTGGCCCGCGCACAAACATCCGGCAGGCGTCCAGGGTTTCCAGCAGCTCCTCGCCGATGCCAAAGGAATCAGCGGCCTCGCACCAGCGGCGCATCCCATAGGCGGTGGTGGCGATGCACAGGTCGGGGCGTGCCGCGATGATGGCACGGGTGTCCTCGATGAGGCGGACGTCTTCCTGTACGGGGGCGATCTTCAACGCCGGGGCATGCAGGACCTCGGCACCGCGGCGTTCCAGGGCCTCAATGAGGTCCCGTGATCGGCGGTGCGAGGTGACTCCGATGCGGAACCCTTCCAGCGGGGAGTCCGTAGGCTCCTGCCCGGGCGCCTCGGCAAGCTGCGGGGCTTCGGCCGGTGCAAGTGCATTCATGGGGTTCAATCCTTTCACGAACCCAGCAGCGAGGCCGCCAGCCTGTCCAGGTCGGCGGCGGCCTCAGCATGCCCACGGTTGGCTTCTGCCACGCGAACCACCTCGCCAATGACCAGGACGGCCGGGTTGGTGCAGCCGGAGGCAGCTCCCACGATGGTGCCCAAGTCCGCGATGGTGGTGCGCTGTCCGGGCCGGTAGCCACGTTCCACCACTGCCATGGGCATGTCGGCACGCATGCCGGCGCGGCGGAGACCGGCCGCCAGATGGTGCAGGGTGCCGATGCCCATCAGGACCACAATCGTGCCGCCCAGGCCTGACAGGTGGGTGAGCTCCTTTTCGGAAAGGGGGGCGTGGCCGGAGACCACGGTAAACATGTGGCTGACTTCGCGGTGGGTTACCGGAATCCCTGCCGCTGCCGGAACGGAGATGGCGCTGGTAACGCCGGAGATCACCCGGACGGGTACTCCCGCCGCGACACAGGAAGCCACTTCCTCGCCGCCGCGGCCAAAGACGTAGGGGTCCCCGCCCTTGAGCCGGACCACGTTGTTTCCGGCCAGTGCGCTCTCCACCATCAGCTTCTCGATGTCGCCCTGGCTGACCTTGTGGTGACCGGGCTTCTTGCCCACATCCACCAGTTCAGCCGATGTCAGGGAGGGCAGCTCCTGGTAGGGTGCCAGCCGGTCGTAGAACACGACGTCGGCATCCCGCAGCGCCTTGACGGCGGCGACGGTCAGTAACTCGGTGGTGCCCGGCCCGCCACCCACCAGGGTGACGTGGCCGGTCTGACCGGCAGCAGGCTCGGTGGAAACGGGAATGCCGGTTTCGCGGCACCGCTCCAGGAGGGCTTCCCAGCCAGGCTGGCCATCATTGACTGCTGCCACCAGGAACGGCCGTTCGGGCAGCGGGCCGTCATGCTCAGCACCGTGCGGGGTGCTGAGGCGGTACACGACGGCGCCGGCGGCTTCATAGCGGCGGACCGCCTGGCGCGCCGCGTGGTCCGAGCCTGTGACCAGGACTTCGCGGCCGGTGAGATCAATGCTGAGCTGCATGCCTATACCTCGTTTTCGTCCAAGTCGGGTGTGGAGCGACGCACGGGGATGGAGGCCCCGATCAGTACCTTCCCTTTCTCTTCCGCAGTGGCCGGACGCATCTGGCCACGCTCATCGGGGACGAAGGTGATGGAGTCGTCCTTCTGGTCCGGCGCGTTGACGAAGGAACGGAACCGGCGCAGGCGCTCGGGATCCTTCAGCGTGTCAGCCCATTCGTCCACGTAGGTGTCGACGTGCTTGGCCATGGCCGCCTCGAGCTCTTCGGCGATACCCAGGGTGTCCTTCACCACCACGTCCTCGACGTGCTTGATGCCGCCGTCGAGCTCCTCCTGCCAGCGTGCGGTGCGCTGCAGGCGGTCAGCGGTGCGGATGTAGTACATGAAATAGCGGTCGATGTACTTGAGCAAGGTTTCGTCGTCGAGGTCCTTGGCGAGCAGCTGGGCGTGCGCCGGGGTGGCGCCGCCGTTACCGCCGACATAAAGGTTCCAGCCGTCGGCGGTGGCGATCACGCCGACATCCTTGCCGCGGGCCTCGGCACATTCGCGTGCACAGCCTGACACGCCCATCTTGAGCTTGTGCGGGCTGCGAAGGCCGCGGTAGCGCAGTTCCAGCTGGATGGCCATCGCCACGGAGTCCTGCACACCGAAGCGGCACCAGGTGGAACCAACACAGGACTTCACGGTGCGAAGGCTCTTGCCGTAGGCCTGGCCGGATTCGAAGCCGGCGTCCACCAGCTCCTTCCAGATTTCCGGAAGCTGCTCCAGCCGGGCGCCGAACATGTCGATGCGCTGGCCGCCGGTGATCTTGGTATACAGGTTGTACTTTTCCGCCACGGCGGCGATGACGCCGAGCTTCTTCGGGGTGATCTCGCCGCCGGCGATGCGGGGGACCACCGAGTAGGTGCCGTCCTTCTGCATGTTCGCCAGGGCGCGGTCGTTGGTGTCCTGCAGGGCGCCGCGGCCGGCGTCCAGGACGTAGGCGTTGTGCTGGCTGGCCAGGATGGAGGCAATGGTGGGCTTGCAGATGTCACAGCCGGCGCCGGTGCCGTACTTGGCCATGATCTCTTCGAAGGACGTGAGCTCCAGGACGCGGATGGCGTCGAAGAGTTCCTGGCGGGACAGCTCGATGTGCTCGCAGAGGGCCTTGGAGACCTCGACGCCGGACTTCGTCAGTTCGCCTTCAAGCAGCTTCTTCAGCATGGGGACACAGGAACCGCAGCTGGTTCCGGCGCGCGTGCAGCCCTTCAGTTCGCCCAGTTCCTGGACAGGGGCGTTGCCCTCACAGGCGCCGCAGCCGTTGATGGTGTCACGGATGGTGCCCGCAGCAACGTTGTTGCAGGAACACAGGATGGCATCGTCCGGCAGTTCGGTGTCGGGTGCATCGCCGCCACCGGCCGCGGTGAGGTAGGCGCCGGGCTCGGCGGTGAGTTCCCGGCCGAGGAGCGGGCGAAGGCTTGTGTAGGGGGTCGCGTCGCCCACGAAGATGCCGCCCAGCAGGGTCTTGGCATCGTCGGTGGTGACGATCTTCTGGTAGACGCCGCGGGCGGGGTCAGCGTAGACGATCTCGAGTGAGTGTTCAGTCTTGGCGAAGCCGTCGCCGAAGCTGGCAACATCCACACCTGACAGCTTGAGCTTGGTGGCGGTGTCAAAGCCGGGGAAGGTAGCCTCGCCGCCATGCAGGCGGTCGGCGACGATCTCCGCCATGGTGTTCGCGGGAGCAACCAGCCCCAGGCACATGCCGCCGAAGTTCGCCACCTCGCCGATGGCGAAGATGTCAGGTACTTCCGTGGCGCAGTAGTCGTTGATGACCACGCCGCCGCGCTGGCCCAGGCTGAACACCTGCTCTTCGCCTTCGGCCGCGCGGAAGAGCTCGTCCCGCGGGCGGACGCCGATGGCGACGATCACCATATCGGCGTCGATAACGCGGCCGTCAGCCATGAGGACACCGGTAACCTGGCCCTCGTCGTCGGACAATACTTCCGAAGGGAAGACGCCGCCGTGGACTTCGAAGCCCTTGGCCTTGATGAGCCGGCCCATTGCCTGGCCCGCGCCTTCGTCAAGCTGTGTGGCCATCAGCCACTGTGAACCGTCGATGACGATCGGGTTGGCGCCCAGCTGCTCCGTGCCGGCGGCCGACTCGAGCCCGAGAAGGCCTCCGCCGATGGTGACGGCGTTGACCTGGCGGCCAAGCTTTTCGGTGAGTTCGGCAATGGCCTTGTTGATGGCCCACACGTCTTCGAGCGTGCGGTACACGTGGGTGTGCTCGGCGCCGGGGATCGGCAGCCGGGCCGCATTTGAACCCGTGGCGACCACAAGGGAGTCGTAGGCGTACGTGTTGCCCGCGGCGGTCTCGACCGTCTTGGCTTCGTGGTTGACCTTAACCACGCGCTCGCCGGTGCGCAGGTCCATGGCCTCGTGGTCCCACATGGACGCATCGCCCAGGGTGAGGTCGTAGTCGGTCTGGGTCAAGGCCTTGCTCAGGGCCACCCGGTCATAGGGGAGGTGTGCTTCCTCAGTGAGAACCGTGACATGCCAGCCATCGAGGCCACGGGCGTGCATCGCGTCTGCAAAGCGGTGGGCTGCAGGGCCGCCGCCGGCGACGACAATGCGGCGCGGGTTCTCTGTGCTGTAAGTCTGTTCGGTCACTGTGGGCCTTTCGCATGGGCCGCAGACGGTTCTCTGCGACCTTTCTCTGACGAGGTGTCCATTCAGACTAGGCAGGCGCAGTTTCGCTTCAGTTTCCCAATTGTTTCGTGAACTTAACTTCTGCATCACGAACGCATTTCCGGGCGGGTGAGGTCTCTTTTACGCGCCGGACACATTCACTGCACGCCTTTGAAACACCCGCGGCCTAGCTTGGTATTACGGCCGCATCAGGTGGCCAGTGAAGCACAGGCCCTTGATTCAAGGGCCAAAAAGCACAGGCGTTGAGGCACTAAGCGCCGAAGCAACAGGGAGAGGAGCCGACATGACGGCAACACTGGAAATTGGGGCGGTCGTAACCGATGCAGCCGGAACCATCACCGGCTGGCACCGCGTCTGCCCGGTGGATGAGCTGGAGCTCGCCTGGGGCGAGGCTGCGCTCATCTCCGGCCGCCAGGTGGCCATCTTCCGCACCGGCCCCGCCGAGGTATTCGCGGTGGCCCACGAGGATCCTGCCACCGGCGCCCACGTGATGGCCCGGGGAATCATCGGATCCCGCGGCGCCCGTCCCACCATTGCCTCCCCGCTGCACAAAGAGGTCTACGACCTCGAAACCGGAGAATGCTTCGGAACGGCGGAACTTCGGCTTGAAACATTCAGCACCCGCATCTCCGACGGCTTCGTCGAGGTTGAGCTCTAGCCCAAAACACTTGCGCCAGGCCCCGATTGGGCGAAGCCCTGGGCCCTAGAGGCCCAGGGCTTCGCGCACATCCCCCAGCACCTGGTCCAGGGCGGTGCGGGCTGCCTGCCTTACGTGCGGCAGTTCCGCGGCCGATTCCACCGGGTGAATCACTTCCAGGTAGCACTTGAGCTTGGGTTCCGTGCCGCTGGGCCGAATGATCACCCGGGTGCCGTCACGAGTCAGATAAAGCAGTCCGTCAGTGGGCGGCAGGCTCCCGCTGCCCTCGGCCAGATCAACGAACGACTCCACAACGGACGAGCCGAAGGATTCAGGCGGGCTGACCCGGAGCCGGTTCATCATGGCATCCAGCAGCCCCAGATTGGCTACCCGGATGCTTAATTGGTCGCTGGCGTGCAGGCCATGCCGCAGATACAGCTCGTCCAGGGTGTCGAAGACGGTTTTCCCGTCCGCCTTGGCCGTGGCCGCGAGTTCGGCAATCAGGACGGCGGCGGAGATGCCGTCCTTATCCCGGACCAGATCGGGTGCAACGCAGTAGCCAAGGGCTTCTTCATAGCCGTAGAGAAGTCCGGGCACGCGGGAAATCCATTTGAAGCCCGTGAGTGTTTCCTCGTGTCGGTAGCCTGCCGCGGCGGCGATGCGCGAGAGCAGCCGTGAGGAAACAATGGAATTCGCGAATACACGGTGGGCCCGTTCGGCCTCTTCGCCGTCCGCGGCGGCCAGCCTGGCAACGATGTGTGCCCCCAGCAGCGCGCCCACCTCGTCGCCCCGGAGCATCCGCCACAGGCCGGTGTCGGGGTCCTTGGCCGCTGCTGCCGCCCTGTCCGCATCCGGATCGTTGGCGAGGACAATATCAGCCCCCACCGTGGCGGCCGTTTTCAGGGCGAGGTCAAGCGCGCCCGGCTCCTCCGGGTTGGGAAAGCTCACCGTGGGAAAATCGGGATCCGGTTCAGCCTGTTCAGCCACCAGGGTGACATCGGCAAAGCCGGCAGCATTCAGTACCGACACCGCAGTCTCCCCGCCAACCCCGTGCATGGGCGTGAGAACGATCCGGACGTCACGTGCCGGGAAATGGGCGGGAGCGGCGAGTGCCGCCGTCGCACGCGTGTAGTCCGCCACGATGGACGGATCCAAAACAGTCCAGCCCCGCTCCGCCAGGCCGATGGTGTCCAACGGACCCACAGCTTCGATGGTGGCGGCGATCCGGGCATCATACGGTGCCACGATCTGGGCCCCGCGGCCGCTTTCCTCCACTGCATGGCGGCCCAGATAGACCTTGTAGCCATTGTCCTGCGGAGGGTTATGGCTGGCTGTGACCATGACACCGCCGTCGCAATCCAGTGCCCGGACGGCAAAAGCCAGCAGGGGAGTGGGCAACGCGGCAGGCATCAGGAAGGTTTCGATTCCGGCGGCGGTAAAAATCGCTGCGGTTTCCTCAGCGAAGATGTCCGAGTTGTAACGGGCGTCATAGCCGACGACGGCGCGCGGCGCAGTCCCGGGCGCTGCCTCACCCACTGCTTCCAGCAGGAAAGCGGCCAGCCCGGCAGCGGCGCGGCGCACCACCACCCTGTTCATCCGGTTGGGGCCGGGACCCAGGGCGGCGCGGAGGCCCGCGGTGCCGAACTGCAGGGTGCCATTAAAGCTGTCGGCCAGTTCCTGGCGGGCAACCGGGACGCCGTCCTCGTAGAGACGGATCAGCTCGGTGAGCTCGGCGGACGTTGCGGAATCCGGATCTTGTGCTGCCCATTCACGGGCCTGACTGAGGAGGCGGGAATCGGCATCGGAGGGGGTCATGGGTCAACGCTACCGTCATTGTGCCGTGCGAACCTCCCCACCACCCGCCACCTGCCCTGGAAAGCACGCGAAACCTTGACAGGATTTTTTCTGGACAAGTAATGTCGCGAATATGAAAATGGGGCAGGGGGTGGAATGGGCGTTGCACAGCTGTGTGAACATGTCCTGGACCCCCTTGGGCGAGGCCGTCAGCAGCGCCCGCCTTGCCGAGTTCTACAAACTTCCGGCCGCTTACCTTAACAAGCAGCTCCAGGCTTTGGTGCGGGCTGAAATCCTGACATCCGTTTCGGGGCCGCGCGGCGGCTTCCAGCTTGCCCGCCGCCCGGAGCAGATTTCCGTCCTGGACGTGGTCCTGGCGATCGAGGGAAATGACCATGCCTTTCGGTGCGAGGGCATCCTCAAAGATGCGCCCGGCGGCGCCCCCGAGGCCGATTACGCGCGCACCTGCCTTATATCCCAGACCATGCGGCACGCCGAAGTCACCTGGCGGACCGAGCTCTCCAGGCAGTCCATTGCCGGGATCGCAGAGTCCATCGAGCGCCGTTTTCCCGACGCCAGGGAGGATACTGTCCGCCGGCTGATGGGCACCCGGGGCGCGCCCGAACGCACGGCCTGACAGCTGCCGGCAGCCTGCCGGCAGCCAGCTCCGGCCGGGCTTTAGAGCTTGGCGATGATCTCGGCCAGAAGCTTGGAGATGCGCGGTCCGGCGGCGTGTCCGGACTCGATGACCTCCTGGTGGCTGAGTGGTGCAGGGCTGATGCCGGCGGCCAGGTTGGTCACGAGCGAAATACCGAACACTTCCATGCCTGCGTGGCGGCCGGCGATCGCTTCCAGGGCGGTGGACATGCCCACAAGGTCAGCGCCGATGCGCTTGGCGTACTGGACCTCCGCCGGCGTTTCGTAGTGCGGCCCGGTGAACTGCGCGTACACGCCCTCGTCAAGGGAGGAATCCACTTCGCGGGCGAGTGTACGGAGGCGCGCGGAGTAGAGATCTGTCAGGTCAACGAACGTGGCGCCTTCCAGTGGTGACGCCGCGGTGAGGTTGATGTGATCTTTGATGAGTACGGGAGTGCCAGGGGGCCAGCTTTCGTTCAGGCCTCCGCACCCGTTGGTGAGGACCAGCGTTGTGCAGCCTGCTGCAGCTGCGGTCCTGACGCCATGGACCACGGAACGTACGCCCTTCCCCTCGTAGTAATGGGTCCGTGCACCCAGAACCAGCGCCCGCTTACCTTCCTTCGTCAGGATGGAGCGGATGGTGCCCACATGGCCCTCTACCGCGGGCGCGTGGAAGCCGGGAACCTCGTCCGCCGAGAGCGTTGCCGTGGTAGTGCCGATTACTTCGGCCGCTTCACCCCAGCCTGAACCCAGCACCAGGGCGACGTCGTGGCTGTCCACACCCGTTTCCTCGGCGATGTAGGCGGCGGCTGCGTTGGCGGCGGCAAAAGGGTCAGTGTTCAGGAAGTCTGTATTACTCACTGGTACAAGTTATCGTGCCACCGCAGCTGTGCCCAGCACCGGGATGGCCGCTGGCACCGGCCGGGCCCTTCTTATTGCTGGTGCAGTGCATATTGGGAGCGCAGTGCATATTGGTGGTGCAGCGCCGCATAAGCGAGAATGGTTGATTGTGACTACCCATCCTGATTTCAGCTCACCCCGGCTCGCAATCCTCGGAGGTGGACCGGGCGGCTACGAGGCAGCCATGGTCGCTGCCTCACTTGGAGCGCAGGTCACCATCATCGAACGCGCCGGGCTGGGCGGCTCGGCGGTGCTTACCGACGTCGTTCCTTCCAAGACACTGATTGCCACCGCGGACCTGATGACCCGCGTCGGTGAGGCAGGCGAGCTGGGAGTGAAGTTCGACGTCGACGGCGGAGACTTTGTGCCGGTGATGCGGGCTGACCTCAAGCACATCAATGACAGGCTCCTCAACCTGGCACGCCAGCAGTCGCGGGACATCACGGCCGGCCTGGAACACCAGAACGTCCGCATCCTGATCGGGTCCGGCAGGCTGGTGGACAGCCACACCATCGAGGTCATCACCGCGGACGGCACAGAAACGGTCGAGGCGGACACCATCCTGCTGACCATGGGGGCGCACCCGCGGGAACTGCCCACCGCCCGGCCCGATGGCGAACGCATCCTGAACTGGGCCCAGATCTACAACCTCGATGAGCTTCCGGAGGAACTCATCGTGGTGGGGTCCGGCGTTACCGGTGCCGAATTCGCATCTGCCTACAACGGCCTGGGTTCCAGGGTCACCCTGATCTCCAGCCGTGACAGGGTGCTGCCGGGTTCGGACACCGACGCTGCAGAGGTTTTGGAGGAGGTCTTCGAGCGCCGCGGCGTCAGGGTCCTTTCCCGCTCACGCGCGGAGACGGTGGAGCGCACCGCCGACGGCGTGGTGGTCACCCTCAGCGACGGCGCCAAGGTCACCGGCAGCCACTGCCTGGTCTGCGTCGGATCCATTCCCAACACGGCCGGCATTGGCCTTGAAGAAGCCGGTGTTGGCCTCACCGAGAGCGGCCACATCAAGGTCGACGGCGTGTCCCGCACCACCGCGCCCAACATCTACGCCGCCGGCGACTGCACGGGCGTCCTTCCGTTGGCATCCGTGGCGGCGATGCAGGGCCGGATCGCCATCGCGCACTACCTCGGCGACACCGTGACGCCCATCAAGCTGCACCAGGTAGCGTCCAACATCTTCACCTCGCCGGAGATCGCCTCGGTTGGTGTCTCTGAGGACGAGATCCAGTCCGGCAAGTACCAGGGCGACATCATCAAGCTCTCGCTCAAGAGCAATGCCCGCGCCAAGATGCGCAACGCCAAGGATGGCTTCGTCAAGATCTTCGCCCGGAAGGGTTCGGGCACGGTGATTGGCGGCGTTGTGGTGGGCCCTAACGCCTCGGAACTGATCTTCGCCATTTCCATGGCGGTGAAGCAGAAACTGCACGTTGACGATCTCGCCAGCACCTTCACCGTCTACCCGTCCCTCAGCGGATCCATCTCGGAGGCGGCGCGCCGCCTCCACGTCCGGATGTAACCTCCTTGCAAGGCCGCCGGAAAAGAGCTCGCCGGCGGCTTGACCGCTGGTGGCAGGCGGCTGATCGGGGTAGCGTGGCGGCATGACTACAGCTCTTGTGCGTCCGCGCAGTGGAAAAATCATCGGTGGCGTGTGTGCAGCGCTGGCAGCGCGCTTCGGGCTGCCAAAGTTCCTCGTCAGGCTGGGCTTTGTGATCTTTGGCCTGGTGGGCATAGGTGAGCTGGTGTACATCGCCCTGTGGATCATGATCCCCAAAGCCCCGGCCTAGGCGGGCCTCAAACTGGGTAGCAGTAAGTGTCGTTATGAGGGCTCATAACGACACTTACTGCTACCTGGTTGGGCAGGGAACAAGCACCTGAGGCCTACGCATGGTCACCGGCACTTTCAGGCGGCAGGAGCCGCCTGGAAGTGTTTTTCGATGATGCCCTTGATGTCCTCGTGACAGCCGCCGCAGCCTGTGCCGGCCCGCGTTGCCTTCGAGACCTCAGCCACCGTGGAACAGCCCTCTTCCACGGCATCCTGGATCTTGGCCCCGCTGACACCGGCGCAGCGGCACACCGTTCCCTGCGGGTCCGTAGGCCCGGAGGTGGCCAGCTGGTCCGGGCCATCGAGGCGGAGCAGCAGCGAACGGTCCGCGGGCAGCTCGGCACCACGCTCGAAGAGCCCCACCAGCTCGGCGGCTGTGCGTGGCATGCCCACCGCCACCAGGCCTTCCAGCACACCTCCGCGGGTGGTCATCTTGACGTAGCGGCCATGCTCGGGATCCGACCACTGGGCAACCTGCAGCCGCGGGCGTCCGTTGACGGCTCCTGACGTCAGGGCTTCCTCGTCCCATGGCTCGGCTGCGTTCTCACCGGCCACGGCCATGTTCATTCCCCGGGCCTTGAGGACAACAACGCCTGCCATCTCCTGCGGGAGCGCGGGCAGGGCGTCGGCGTCCTCCTGGGTTCCGGCGGCCAGCAGCGTCAGGTACTCGGCCAGCCATTCCGCTTGACGCCAGCCCGGTCCCACCAGGCCGGACGGGCCTTTGGCGCTGCGGCACTCGGCGCAGGCCGGATCAGGGCAGCGGACCTCGGCACAGTCGCCGATGGCGAAAATATGCGGTTCGTGGTGCGCGCGGAGCCGGTGGTCCACCAGGATGCCGGTTGCGGTGGACAGGCCACAGCCCTCAGCGAGTTCGATCCGGGGACGAACGCCGCACGAGATGACCAGCAGATCGCCGTCGATTGCCGAACCGTCACTGAGAAGCAGCGCCGAAAAACCGCCGTCGGGGGCGTTGTGTTCCACACCGGTGGACCGGGCGTTTCCCGCCATCCGCACGCCGCACTGCCGCAGGCTTGCCGCGAGGACGGCGCCGCCGCCCCGGTCGATGTTGCGTCCCAGCGGGTGCGGGCCGTTGTGGACCACCGTCACGGTGGCTCCCTCTTCCGAGGCTGCCAGCGCCGTTTCCAGGCCGAGTACGCCGCCGCCGAGCACCACGACGCGCTTGCCGCCGTCCACCGCGGCGCGGAGCACCCCTGCGTCCCGCAGGTCCCGGAGCGCGGTGACGCCGGCCGGGAGCACGGGGGAGGTGGGGTCGGGGTTGATGCCGGTGAGGTTGGGGATGACGGGGCGGGAACCCGTGGCGAAAACGAGGCGCTCGTAGTGCGCCGAGGATCCGTCGGTGAGGACCACCTGCTGCCGGGCGCGGTCCACCCGGCGCACCCGCACTCCGAGGCGGACGTCCACGCCGTCAGCCATGAGCGCAGCAGCATCTGACAACGCCAGGTCCTCAGCCGTGGTGCGGCCGACGCCCAGATCGGCCACCAGGACGCGGTTGTAGGCTGCCTCCGGCTCCTCGCCAACCACAGTCAGCTGGATGTGGCCGGTGCGCACTGCCGGCAGCAGCTCATCGATCAGCCGGGCCGCTACCGGGCCGAATCCGACAATGACAATCTGCTCGCTCATGAGGCCTCCGTCGTCTGAAGAACACTGGGGTTGGACTGGTGCTGCGGCTGCTGTGCGGCGAGCCGGACCCAGACCTTGTTGAACTTGAATTCCGGCATCCCGGAGATGGGATCGGTGGCGGCTTCCGTGAGGCGGTTGGCGCTTTCGAGTTCGGGGAAGTGGAAGGGCAGGAACACTGTTTCAGGGCGGATCGCCGTGCTGAGCTCCGCCCTGCAGACGACGTCGCCGCGCTCGTTGCTGACAGAGACAAAGGAGCCGTCGGTGATGCCCATCGAAGCCGCGGCCGCCGGGTGGATCTGCACTTTCGCCTCAGGCTGGCTGGCCAGCAGCTCAGACACCCGCCGGGTCTGTGCCCCGGACTGGTAGTGCTCCAGCAGCCGGCCGGTGATGAGGGTCATGGTTTTGGCTGCGCCTGTTCCGTCCCCAACGGGATTGGCGGCTGGAGTGCGACGACGGCGGGGCGTCACCGCGGTCATCACCGCCTTGCCGTCGGCGTGGGCAAAGGCATCAAGGAAGAGCCGCGGCGTTCCGCCGCTGCCCGCGGGGTACGGCCAGTAGGCGGCTTCGCCGCGGTCCAGCATGGCGTAATCGATCCCGGAGTAGTCGGCCAGCCCGCCGGCGGAGGCGAGGCGCAATTCCTCAAAGACCGTTTCAGGATCCTCGCTGTAGGTGGACGGGGCACCGAGGGCTTCCGCGAGCCGTGCCATGATCCACAGCTCGCTGCGGGCGCCGGCCGGCGGCTGAAGCGCCCGGCGGCGGCGCAGGACGCGCCCCTCAAGGTTGGTCAGCGTGCCTTCCTCTTCCGCCCACTGCAGCACAGGCAGGATCAGGTCCGCCTCGGCTGCGGTTTCGGACATAAAGAAGTCGCAGACCATCAGGAAGTCCAGGCTGCGCAGGCCCTTGATGACGGCGTTGGCGTCGGGGGAGGCCACGACGATATTGGACGCGTGCACCAAAAGGCAACGGACGCCGTCGGGCTGCCCAAGGGACTTCAGGAGCTGAACGGCGGGAAGGCCCGGCCCGGGGATCAGTTCCTCGGGAACGCCCCACACGCCTGCCACATGGGCGCGGGCAGCGGGGTCGGTGATTTTGCGGTACCCGGGAAGCTGGTCCGCCTTCTGGCCGTGTTCACGCCCGCCCTGGCCGTTGCCCTGGCCGGTGAGGGTGCCATAGCCGCTGCGCCGGGAGCCCGGAAGGCCCAGCAGGAGGCTGAGGTTGATGGCCGCGGTGGCGGTGTCGGTGCCGTCCACGTGCTGCTCCACCCCGCGGCCGGTGAGGATGTAGCTTCCGCCCTTGGCGGCGCCGTCGGCGAGCCTCCTGGCCGCTTCCCGGATGAGATCCGCGGGAACGCCGGTGAGCGACTGGACGCGTTCGGGCCAGAAGGAGTTCACGCTGCGGAGCACAGCCTGGTACCCGGAGGTGCGGTCTTCGATGAAGCTGTGGTCCGCCAGGCCTTCATGGATCACCACGTGGGACAGGCCCAGGAGGAGGGTGAGGTCCGTGCCCGGCAGGGGCTGCAGGTGCAGGCCACCGCCGTCGGAGGTGAAAGCGGCCGTGGCAGAGCGGCGCGGATCGACGATGATCAGTCCGCCGGCGTCACGGGCGCCTTTGAGGTGCTGCACAAACGGGGGCATGGTTTCGGCCACGTTGGAGCCCAGCATCATGATGGTGCTGGCACTGTCCAGGTCCTCAAGCGGGAAAGGGAGCCCCCGGTCCACGCCGAAGGCGCGCATCCCGGCGGCCGCGGCGGAGGACATGCAGAAGCGGCCGTTGTAGTCGATGCGGGAAGTGCCAAGGGCAAGCCGGGCGAACTTGCCCAGCATGTACGCCTTTTCGTTGGTCAGGCCGCCGCCGCCGAGGACTCCGACGGCGTCTGCGCCGTAGCGCTCGCGGGTTTCCTGGACGGCCGTGGTGACCAGGGAAAGGGCCTGGTCCCAGCCGATGGGACGGTGGATACCGTCAGCGCCCTTCAGCAGGGGTTCAGTGATGCGGCCGGCATGGTTCAGGAGGTTGGCCGAGGTCCAGCCCTTCCGGCAGAGGCCACCGCGGTTGGTGGGAAATTCGCGCCCGGTCACTGTGAGAGGCGCCGCCAGGAGAGGCACATCCACAGCAGATTTCGCAGTTTTCGCGGGCACGGGGACTGACCCCGGCTCGGAAGCCGGGGTCAGTTCCGCTGGAGACTTCAGCGTCATGGCGCACTGCAGGGCGCAGTAAGGGCAGTGCGTGTCGGCGCTTGTGGTCATGTTAGACGTGTCCCATCGCATTTCGGTTGGCGTTGCGGATGTAGAAGGCCCAGCAGACAACCAGCATCACGGCGTAGGCGGCTACGAAGCCGTAGAAGGCCGGTGTGTAGGAACCGCTGGCGGTGTTGGAGGCGTTCAGTACCTGCGGGATAACAAACCCGCCGTAGGCGCCGATGGCCGAGATCAGGCCGAGGGCCGAGGATGCCAGGCGCTGCGTCTCCACCGTGCTGGCGCCTGCCTTTGCGGCCCGGCTGGAGGTGGCGAAGATGATGGGGATCATCCGGTAGGTTGCACCGTTTCCGAATCCGCTGGCCGTGAAGAGCATCAGGAACAGGACCAGGAAGAGCCAGAAGTTCTTCAGCGGAAGCGTCCAGATCATGGTGAGGGTGATCAGTGCCATGGATGCGAAGGCTGCAACCGTCATCCGGGCGCCGCCCATGCGGTCAGCCATGCGTCCGCCGTAGGGGCGGGCGAGTGAGCCCACCAGCGGGCCGAGGAAGGCGAGCGAGAGGGCAACCGTTCCGACTCCGATGGAGGAGAACGCGGGGAAGTAGTCCTTGATGAGCTTGGGGAACACACCGGCGAAGCCGATGAAGGAGCCGAAGGTGCCGATGTAGAGCAGCGCCATGATCCACAGATGCGGTTCCTTCAGGGCGGCCACCGAGCCGGCCACGTCCCCCTTGGCGCTGGTCAGGTTGTCCATGTACTTGTAGGCGCCGAAGGCTGCGATCAGGATAAAGGGAACCCACATCCAGCCGGCCATCGGCAGGTTGACGCTGCCCATCGCCAGCAGGGTGATCGCGATCGGGACGGCGAGCTGCGCAACGGCCGCACCCATGTTGCCGCCGGCGGCGTTCAGGCCCAGTGCCCAGCCCTTTTCACGGGCAGGGTAGAAGAAGGTGATGTTGGCCATGGAGCTGGCGAAGTTTCCGCCACCGAAACCGGCCAGTGCTGCCACGAACAGCATGACGCCGAACGGGGTTTCGGGGTTGGCGACGCACAGTCCCAGTCCGATGGAAGGAATCAGGAGCAGGAGTGCGGACACGATGGTCCAGTTCCGCCCGCCGAAGCGGGGAACCATAAAGGTGTAAGGGATGCGGAGCGTGGCACCTACCAGGCTGGGCATCGAGATCAACCAGAAGATTTCCGACGTCGTGAACGTGAAGCCGGCGGCGGGAAGCTGGACCACCACGATGGACCAAAGCTGCCAGACGACAAAACCGAGGAATTCGGCGAAGATGGACCAGTTCAGGTTGCGGCGGGCGATGGTCCGCCCTGCGGTTTCCCACTGCTCCTTGTTCTCGGCATTCCAGTTCGCGATCCAGCGGCCCGGACGGTATTCAAGGGCGGGGGCGCTGGTTGTAGTGGTGGAGCCGGGCTGCGTGCCGGCGGATGCAGGCACGCTTCCGTGCGGGGGTTCGGCCTCAAGATCTACGGAATTGCCGGTGCCGGCGTCTGCGGTGCGGTCAACAGTCACGGTGTACCTCCTCTGGGGGGATGTTGTAGTTCCACGGTAGAGAAGGCGCGTTTCACGGACGGACGCCGTTTGTTAACGCGCTGTGACATTTGCCTATCGGGCCCTTCGGATGGGCGTGAGGCGCCTGAAAATGAGACAAATCCGACTGGTCCGGATAGTGGACCTTTTGTCCATTGACTGGACAAGGGGAACTAATATTGGACTCTAACTACTGCATGCCGGGCTTTTATACGTCCGGCCGGTTCTCACGAAAGTGCTAATTTATGTCATCTCTTGAAACCACCACGGAACCAGGGTCCGCGAAGCCGGTGAACTCCAAGGGCAAAGTCATCTTTGCCAGCCTCATCGGCACCACCATTGAGTTCTATGACTTCTACATCTACGCCACGGCGTCTGTCCTGGTCTTCCCCAAGCTCTTTTTCCCGCAGGCAACAGACATCAACGCACTGCTCAGCTCGTTTGCCATCTTCGGCGTCGCTTTCATCGCCCGCCCGGTAGGTTCGGTCCTGTTCGGCCACTTCGGCGACAAGTTCGGCCGCAAGGGCACACTGGTTGCCTCGTTGCTGACCATGGGCATCGCGACCTTCCTGATCGGCGTGCTCCCCACCGCCTCACTTCCCGGCTGGGCCATCCTGGCGCCCCTGATGCTTGTGGTCCTGCGCTTTGCCCAGGGACTGGCCCTCGGCGGCGAATGGTCAGGTGCCGCCCTGCTGGCAACTGAGAACGCCCCGCAAGGCAAGAGGGCGGTCTACGGAACGTTCCCGCAACTTGGTGCTCCGATCGGTTTCATCCTCGCCAACCTGCTGTTCATCTGGCTCAACGCTGCCCTGTCCGCGGAAGAGTTCCTCGCCTGGGGCTGGCGCGTCCCCTTCCTCCTGAGTGCCCTGTTGGTGATTGTTGGCCTGTACGTCCGGCTGAAGCTTGTTGAAAGCCTCTCCTTCCAGAAGGTCCTGACCGAAGAAAAGGTGGCCAAAGTTCCTTTTGCTGCCACCTTCAAGAACCACTGGCGCCCGGTGGTGGCCGGAACGTTCATCATGCTTGCCACCTACGTCCTGTTCTACGTGATGACCTCCTTCACCCTGACTTATGGCACCAAACCCGCCTCTGTGGAGGCAGCGCAGGCAGCAGCAGAAAAGGCCGGCAAACCGATGTCCGCGGTGGAGATCGCAAACTTCGTCCCGGGGCTCGGCATTTCCCGCGGCGACTTCCTCTGGATGCTGATCCTCGGCGTTGTCTTCTTTGGCATCTTCACCCTGGTCTCCGGCCCGCTGGCCGAAAAATGGGGCCGCCGCAAGTTCCTGCTCTCCGTCACGGCGGGCATCTTCGTCTTCGGGATCCTCTGGTTCACCATGTTCGGCCCTGGCCCGGTTGCCGCTGTCATCGGACTCATCGTGGGCTTCACGCTGATGGGACTGACCTTCGGACCGATGGCCGCCATCCTTCCCGAGCTGTTCCCCGCCAACGTGCGGTACACCGGCTCCGCTGTGGCCTACAACCTGTCCAGCGTCATCGGTGCCGCCCCGGCGTCGTTCATTGCCATTGCCCTGTGGCAGGCTGCCGGCGGCAGCACCTGGCTGGTGGGCGTCTACATGGCAGCCGCGGCCGTGCTGACCTTCATCGCCCTGTGGATCACCCGTGAAACCAAGGACACAGACTACGAGAACAACGTGGCCTGACGCTGCCGCGTTGGTTCAGCCCGGTTTGTAGTTGAGGTGCCCGGCGTGTTCCCCGTCCTCAGGGAAGGCGCCGGGCATTGTTGTGTCCGCAAGTGGAGCAACCGGGCACGAGCACACTGGCTCCAGCCGGCGGCCGTCAGGCGCCGTACCGGGCCACAAAGTTCTTGAGGATATTGGTGGGTTCGGTGACAGTGAACTGACGGGCGCTCTCCATGAGTTCCTCCGCGGATTCCGGCGGAAAGTAGCCGGCATGGCGGTAGATGTCGATCCTGGTGACCAGCCCGTCCACGTCAAGTTCCGGATGGAACTGGGTGGCGTACAGGTTCTGCCTGATCCGGAACATCTGCACCGGGCATGCGGCGGAGGTGGCCAGCAGCACGGCATGGGCCGGCAGCAACGTGCAGGCTTCCTTGTGGCCGGTAAAGGCGGTGAAGCGCCGGGGCATGCCCTGCAGCACAGGATCGGCCAGCCCGGCCTCCGTCAGCTCAATCTCCGCGGCGCCCAGCGGCTCGCCGAAGGTCCTGTCGATCAGCGCGCCCTGGTGCATTCCCAGCGTGCCCACCCCGTAGCATGCGCCCAGAAAAGGAAAATCTGCGGGCACGATCCGGTCCAGCAGTCCGGCCAGCTCCCGCTCGACGCGGTGCTGGGTGGGGCTCTTGCCGTCGTCCGGATCACTGGACGTGAACGGACTGCCGCCCACAATCACGCCCGAATAGTCCGCCAGGTCCAGATCCGGAAGCGGGCCCGCCTCCAGCCTGATGCGCCGCAGCTGTTCCGGTTCCAGTCCGCCATACCGCAGATAGGCGGCATACTCGTCCTCGGCAGCGGCGTCTTCAGCCCGGGAGGCCAGCAGCAGGAAAGGCTTCACATGCTAAGTGTGCCTGTGGCGGGCCCTTGATGCCACCAGTCGGATGCCCCCGGGCCGTAGGCCAGACCTCACGCCAGTCAGGAGGCCAGCCCTGACTCCAGGCGCGTCAGGCCTGCCCGGAGTCAGGAGACGGAACCCTCCGCCAATGACGGCTGGGCCAGGGACCGGCGCGATTGCGGCTGGGCAGCCGGGTCCGCGTGCCGGTGGACGAGCTTCCAGTAGCCCTCCTCGCGGCGGAAGATGCTGGTCACGCGGAGCGCGAATTCCTCCACCATGGCAGCACCGGCCATGCGTGCGCGGAAGTGCTCAGTCTCCACGAGGTAGGCGGTGTCCCTGGCCGTGTACGACGTGATGGTGTCAAAACCGAGCATCTCGCCCTCGTGGTAGTTGCGGGACGCCTGGTCAAGGCGGGCCTCCACCTGCGCCCATCCCCGGGCGATCCCGCCAAAGGGGTTGGCCAGGGTGACATCGTCAAGCCGGGAATAGAGCTCCTTGACGGGTCCGGGATTGCCCCGGGTGATCTCCGGAACAGCGAGGTGGTATCGGTCTACTTCTTCTTCAAAACTGGGTGCGAGCATGGGATTCCTCCGGCAGTACTAGTCTTCGATCGTGGCGATGACGGCGCCGGCCGACACCGTCTCGCCGGCCTTGGCGCTGAGCCCTGTGATGGTGCCGGCGCGGTGGGCGGTCAGGGGCTGCTCCATTTTCATGGCCTCGAGCACCACAATCAGGTCACCTTCAGCCACAACGTCGCCGTCGGAAATTGCCACCTTGACGATGGTGCCCTGCATCGGCGAGGTGAGGGCGTTCCCGGTGGCGGCAGCTGCCGAGCCGCCCGAGCGGGCGCGCTTCTTCGACTTGGCCGTCTTGGTTCCGGACGCGGCTGAACCGGCCCCAAAGGAGCCGAGGGAGGCGGGCATGACCACTTCCAGGCGCTTGCCGCCAACTTCAACCACCACGCGCTGCCGGGCGCCGGCGTCGTCGTCTGTATCGGCTGCCCCGTCCGGAATCCAGGCGGGAAGGTTGTTGGTGAATTCTGTTTCGATCCAGCGGGTGTGGACGCTGAATGGACCCTCTTCGGGCGCGAATGCCGGATCTGAAACGACTGCCAGGTCGAAGGGGATGACGGTGGGGATGCCTTCCACCACCATCTCCGACAGTGCCCGGCGGGCCCGCTGCAGGGCCTGCGGGCGGCTGGCGCCCGTGACAATCAGCTTGGAGAGCATGGAGTCGAAGTTGCCGCTGATGACGTCGCCCTGCTCGATCCCCGAATCAATCCTGATTCCGGGGCCGGTGGGGTTCTTCAGGACGCGAACGGTGCCCGGCGCGGGCATGAAGTTGCGGCCCGGGTCTTCACCGGTGATGCGGAATTCGAAGGAGTGGCCGCGGACCTCAGGATCTCCGTAGCCCAGCTTTTCGCCGCGGGCCAGCCGGAACTGTTCACGGACCAGGTCGATTCCCGTGACTTCCTCGGAGACGCAGTGCTCCACCTGGAGCCGGGTGTTGACCTCCAGGAAGGAGATGGTGCCATCCTGGCCCACAAGGAACTCGCAGGTGCCTGCGCCGAGGTAGCCGGCTTCCTTCAGGATTGCTTTGGAGGATTCGTACAGGCGCCGGTTCTGGTCTTCGGTGAGGAAAGGAGCGGGGGCTTCTTCGACAAGTTTCTGGTTGCGGCGCTGCAGCGAGCAGTCGCGGGTGGAGACCACAACGACATTTCCGTAAGCGTCCGCGAGGCACTGGGTTTCCACATGCCGGGGGGCGTCCAGGAAGCGTTCGATAAAGCACTCGCCACGGCCGAAGGCAGCGGTGGCTTCACGCACGGCGGATTCGAACAGTTCAGGAATCTCGTCCCTGGTGCGGGCTACCTTGATGCCCCGGCCGCCACCGCCGAAGGCCGCCTTGATAGCCACCGGCAGGCCGAACTTGTCCACGAAGTCGAGGATTTCTTCTGCCGATTCGACGGGGTCGGCGGTTCCGGGCACCAGTGGTGCCCCCACCTTCTCGGCGATGTGCCTGGCCTGGACTTTGTCGCCCAGGGCAGAGATTGCTTCGGGGGAGGGGCCAATCCAGGTGATGCCCGCTTCGATGACCCTGGCGGCGAACTGGGCGTTCTCGGCCAGGAAGCCGTAACCGGGGTGGATGGCGTTCGCGCCGGACTGGCGGGCGGCGTCGATGATCTTATCCATCACCAGGTAGGACTCCGCAGCGGTGTTACCGCCCAGCGAGTAAGCCTCGTCGGCCAGGCGCACGTGGAGTGCGTCGCGGTCAGGATCGGCGTAGACAGCCACGGAGGCAATGCCTTCATCACGTGCCGCGCGGATGATCCGCACTGCGATTTCGCCTCGGTTGGCGATCAGCACCTTTGTGAGGTTCGACTGCACGGGACTTGCGGACTGCTCCAAATTTGCTGACAAGGCGTCTCCTTCTTTCCTTCAGGGAGCCTAGCGCGACTTTGAGGGTTCAACCGATATTACTTGCGGATTCCGCGTGTAAACGGGCAATGCTTTGTAGGGAAGCTACAAGTTCGGCGGATTTCGGGTCTGTTTACTACGCCGGTTACGACGCAGGTCCTTGTGCCGGCCAGAGCTCGTTGATGCGCACATTGGCCTGCGCCAGGAGCGTGCGGAGCGTGGAAATGGAGAGTCCGACGACGGCGTGCGGGTCCCCGTTGACTTTCCGGATGAATGCCCCGCCCAGTCCGTCGATGGTGAAGGATCCCGCGCAGTGCAGCGGCTCGCCGGTGGCAATGTAGGCGTCGATTTCCTCTGGTTCCATTTCCATGAAGTGGACTTCGGCGGAGGCGACGGTGCCCAGCGTGGCGCCGGATCCCGGCGGGGTTGTGCCGTCGTCGGACGTTGTGTCCCGGCAGTCCACCAGCCAGTGGCCCGTATGCAGCACTCCGGTGTTTCCGCTCATCCGGAGCATCCGCTCGCGGGCGACGGCGGCCGTGTACGGCTTTCCGTGCGCCTCGCCGTCGAACTCAAAGACGGAGTCGCAGCCCAGCACCAGCGCGCCCTCCGCGTCGGGAAGCGCGGCAACTGCCTCGGCTTTCGCCCGGGCCAGCAGGAGCGCGGTGTCGTGGGGATCGGTGATGCCGTAGCGGGCCTGGACGGCGTCCTCATCCACGTCCGACACCAGCACGGAGTGGCGGATGCCGGCGTCGGCCAGGAGCTTGGTGCGGGCAGGGGATTGGGAGGCAAGGATCAGGCGGGTCACAGCTCCAGCCTAATCGCTTGACTGGCACAGGGATTCCGGGTCAAAAACTCTGGCGGTTCTGCATTCACAGGAAGATGAAAGGTTCCGAACAGCTGATCCAGAACCTGCCGCCGGATGCTGGGTTATGCCTCGAAAGGGGCGAAACACCATGAGCAGCCGTCACCGTACGGCAGATCCAGGAGACGAAGAAGATGTCACGCACAAAGAGAATCACCCTTGGCCTGACCGCCACGGCACTGGCCCTTAGTGCCGGAATCGGAGTCGCCGGCATGGCCTCCGCCACCACCCCGGCTCCCACCCCCAGCGCCAGCTCCAGCGCCTCGGCTGACGGCAGCGCCAGCACCCCGGCTGACGGCAAGGGCCGGCACGGCGGCCGGGGCGGTGAGCGTGGAATGGCGCAGGCGTCAGCGCTGGCCGCGAAGCTCGGCGTCGAGGAGAGCAAGGTCACGGAGGCGCTGCAGGCTTTCAGGGAGGCGAACAGGCCCACCACCCCGCCGGCTGAGGGCACCAAGCCGGATGCCGCGGCCAGGGACGCTGCCCTGGCCAAGTCCCTGGCGGACACGCTGGGGATTGACGAGGCCAAGGTGGCTACGGCGCTGCAGGAACTCCGCAGCGAGGCCCAGGCCCAGAGGGCGGCTGCGCTCAAGACAAAGCTGGACCAGGCAGTTACCGACGGCAAACTGACGCAGGCTGAAGCGGACGCCGTCACCAAGGCCGTCGAAAGCGGTGTGATCGGGGGCGGAGGCCGCTAACGGACCGCCGCATTACAAGGACGTCCCCGGGGAGTTCCCCGGGGACGTCCTTGCTGCTGCGAGCTTGTACTGCTGTGGTGAGCGGCGCGCTTAGACCTTTGCGTCCTCACGTATGCGGCTGCCCGCCGGATCCGTGGATGCCCCGGTGCTGGACGGGTCAGTGGTGGCGGAGTCGGCGTCGTCATCCACAAAGGGGGTGCCGTTCCGTGGCGCGTTGTACAGCGCCTCGTTCAGGATGCCCTGGCGCTTGGCCACGATGGTGGGGACCAGCGCCTGCCCGGCGACGTTGACTGCCGTACGTCCCATATCCAGGATCGGATCGATGGCCAGCAGCAGTCCGACGCCGGCCAGCGGGAGTCCCAGCGTGGAGAGCGTCAGGGTGAGCATCACCACGGCGCCGGTGGTTCCGGCTGTCGCTGCCGACCCGAGCACCGAGACCAGGGCGATCAGCAGGTACTGGGTGAAGTCCAGCTGGACGCCAAAGAACTGGGCCACGAAGATTGCCGAGATGGCCGGGTAGATTGCGGCGCAGCCATCCATCTTGGTGGTGGCGCCCAGGGGCACGGCGAAGGATGCGTACGCACGGGGTACGCCCAGGCTGCGTTCGGTGACCCGCTGCGTCAGGGGCAGCGTCCCCACTGAGGACCTGGAAACGAACGCCAGCTGGACGGCGGGCCACACACCGGAGAAGTACTGCTTCACGGAGAGGCCATGGGTGCGGACCAGCACCGGGTAAACGACGAACAGCACAAGGGCCAGGCCCACATAGATGGCAAGAGTGAACTTGCCCAGCGAGCCGATGGTGTCCCAGCCGTAGATGGCAACGGCGTTGCCGATCAGGCCAACAGTGCCCAGTGGGGCAATGCGGATGATCCACCAGAGGACCTTCTGGATGACGGCCAGGGCTGAGGCGTTGAGGTTCAGGAACGGCTCAGCGGCCTTGCCGACCTTCAGTGCCGCCACACCGACGGCGATGGCGATCACCAGGATCTGGAGCACGTTGAAGCTGACGGCGGTGGTGACCGCGCCCGATTCCGCCACGGTGGAGCTGGCGCCAAGACCCAGGAAGTTCTTGGGGAAGAGTCCGGTGAGGAAGGCCCACCAGCTGCCCACCTTGCCGGGGGCTTCACCTTCTCCGGTGATGCCGGTGTTGCTGCCCGGCTGCAGGAGGACGCCCAGGCCGATGCCGATCAGGACGGCGATCAGGGACGTGATGGCGAACCAGAGCAGGGTGTTCCAGGCCAGCTTGGCGGCGTTGGACACCTGCCGCAGGTTGGAGATGGAGCTGACCACTGCCGTGAAGATCAGCGGGACCACGGCGGTTTGCAGCAGCGACACGTAGCTGGAGCCAATGGTCTGCAGCGTGGCACCGAGGCCGTTGGGGCTGTCCTGGGTGCTGCCGGTGTACTTGGCCAGGAGGCCCAGGCCCAGGCCAACGATCAGGGCTGCGATGATTTGGAAGCCGAACGAGCCTGCCCACGTGGGCAGCTGGAAGCCGGTCTTTCCTGCGGATTCGGGGGTGCGGGTTTGAGTGCTCACCCGAACACGCTAGAGGCATCGCGTATACCACCGCGAACGAACGTTGAGAAATGTTACGCGGCATCCGGTGGGCTGATGCTTCAAAAAGCCCGGAATCTCGCCGCTATTCCAAGGAAGTGTGAAGTTATTCCCGGCCCGGGTGTGGCGATTGTCTCCCCTTCACCCTTTGAGTTTTTGTCCAGATCGGGCGACCAGAAGGCAGGCAAAGTCGCCCGATCTGGACAAAAACTCCTGGGGGCGGGGGTTACAGCAGCGCCCGGCGCAGCGTGTCCAGGCCTACTGAGCCGATGTTCAGCGCCTTGGTATGGAAGGCTTTGAGGTCAAAGCGGGGGCGGGATTCGAGTTCGGCGCGGATCTGCTCCCACAGGCGCTGGCCCACCTTGTAGGAGGGGGCCTGGCCCGGCCAGCCGAGGTAGCGGGTGAATTCGAAATTGAGCTGTCCTTCGCTGATGGGCAGGTTCTCCTTCAGGAATTCGTAGCCCTTGTCCGGCGTCCAGGTTCCGGACCCCCAGCGTTCGGGTACGTCGAGTTCCAGGTGCACACCGATGTCGAACACCACGCGGGCCGCACGCATGCGTTGCCCGTCCAGCATGCCCATGTAGTCGCCGGGATCCGACAGATACCCGAGTTCCTGCATGAGCTTCTCCGCATACAGGGCCCAGCCTTCGCCGTGGCCGGAGGTCCAGCAGACATTGCGCCGCCAGTTGTTGAGCAGTTCCCTGCGGTACGTTGCGGTGGCCACCTGGAGGTGGTGGCCGGGGACCCCTTCATGGAACACCGTGGTGGTTTCGGCCCAGGTGGTGAAGGTGTCCTCGCCCGCGGGGACGGACCACCACATGCGGCCGGGACGGCTGAAATCGTCGGACGGGCCGGTGTAGTAGATGCCGCCCTCGTCGGTGGGGGCGATCAGGCATTCCAGCCTTTTCATCACGTCCGGGATCTCGAAGTGCACGCCGGCAAGATCGCCTACGGCTTTGTCCGAGAGCTCCTGCATCCATGCTTTCAGGGCATCGGTGCCTTTCAGCTGGCGGGCAGGATCGCTGTTGAGGATTTCCTTGGCTTCGGCAACGGTGGCTCCGGCCTTGATGGTGGCCGCCACCTGTTCCTGCTCGGCAATCAGGCGGTCAAGCTCCTGGACGCCCCAGGCGTACGTTTCTTCGAGGTCGACGGCGGCACCCAGGAAGGAACGCGAGGCGAGGGCGTAGCGTTCCCTGCCGACGGCGTCCTTCTGCGGGGCAGCGGGCAGCAGTTCACGGCGGAGGAATTCCGCGAGTTCCGCGTACGCACTCCGGGCAGCCGTTGCGCCGGCGTCGAGCTTTTCCTGCACTGCGTGGTCCAGCGGGCCCTCGGGCGTCTTGGCCCCGGCGGCCAGCTTGGCAAAGAATCCGTCCTCGGCCGCGTACTTGCCGGCCTGCTCGATCACAGTGGTTACCTGCCGAGCTGCCGCTACCCGCCCGGCGTCCCGCGACTGCCGCAAGGAGCTGATGTAGCCGTGGATGGCGCCCGGTACATTGAGGGCGCGGCCCGCTATGTGTTCCCAGTGCTGTCCGGTCTCCGTGGGCATCAGGTCAAAGATGGCGCGGATGTCCTGAGCCGGTGATGCCAGGTTGTTCAGTTCCGCTTCGTCCCAGCCTGACGCATGGATTTCCAGCTGGAGGCCCAGCCGTTCCCGCATGGCGTCGAGGGTGACAGCGTCAATGTCATCCTGGGGCTCGAGTCCGTCAAGGGCGGTAAGGGCCTTGCGGGCTTCCGCGGCGAACTCCGCGATCCCCTGCGGCGAATAGTCCGGATATTCGGTCTCGTGTCCTGGCAGCCCAAGGGTAGTGGCGAACGACGGGTTAAGCCGGATGAGGGTGTCTGTGTAGTCATCGGCCACGGCATCGATGGAGGATTTCGGACGGACGGGCGGTGAGGTTTCAGTAGTCACTCCACGAGACTAACCGCGCTGCTCCGGTGAGGACAGGCTCCCATGGCATACGGCATGGCGCCGCGCCATATGCAAGAGTCTGCCGCCGGTTATCAGCGAGGCGGGAAGCCAGCCCCTTAGCCGCGGCTCCGCTTCCAGGCACCGGGCCCCGGGGTGGGCGCCAGCCGCAGCTGCTGACGGCGCACCCAATGGCGGACGGTGGGCTTCCTGCTGTCCGCCGTTTCGGCGCCTCCCAGGGAAAGTACGACGGCGGTCAGGGCGGCGAGCTCCTCGGCCGTCGGCTGTCCTTTGACCACAGAGATCAGGGGCGCGGCCGGCGGATTCACGTGGTCCAGTGGCTCGCTCACAGCGGAATGTTCCCGTGCTTTTTGGTGGGCAGGCTGGCCCGTTTGTCGCGCAGGGCCCGGAGGCCCTTAATGATCTGCACACGGGTCTCAGACGGAGCGATGACTGCGTCAACATACCCCAGCTGGGCCGCCTGGTAGGGGTTCAGCAGCTCTTCCTCATACTGCCGGATGACCTCGGCGCGCCGGGCTTCCACATCGCCGCCCGTCTCGGCTACGGCGGCCAGGTCACGGCGGTAGAGGATGTTCACGGCGCCCTGGGCTCCCATGACACCGATCTGGGCCGTGGGCCACGCCAAGTTCAGGTCCGCACCCAGCTTCTTGGAACCCATCACGATGTACGCCCCGCCGTAAGCCTTGCGGGTGATGACGGTGACTTTGGGAACTGTCGCCTCGGCATAGGCGTACAGGAGCTTGGCGCCGCGGCGGATGATGCCCTGGAATTCCTGGTCCTTTCCGGGCAGGAACCCGGGCACGTCGACCAGCGTGATGATGGGGATGTTGAACGCATCGCAGTTCCGGACAAAGCGGGCAGCCTTTTCCGAAGCGGCGATGTCCAGCGTGCCGGCAAACTGGATGGGCTGGTTGGCCACGATTCCCACGGTGTGTCCTTCGACCCTGCCGTAGCCGATGATCACGTTGGGGGCATAGAGCGCCTGCATCTCCAGGAAATGGGCGTCGTCAACGATCTGCTCAATGACACGGCGCATGTCGTAGGGCTGGTTCGCGGAGTCCGGAATGAGTGTGTCCAGCGCCAGGTCGTCGTCGTCAATATCCAATTCCTGCTGGTGCTCCTGCACGGGTGCTTCCGAGAGATTGTTGGAAGGCAGGAAGTCCAGCAGCTCGCGAACAAACTCAATGGCGTCGGTCTCGTCGGACGCCAGGTAGGTGGAGGTTCCGGTGGTGGCGTTGTGCTGGCGCGCGCCGCCCAGGGTTTCCATGTCCACGTCTTCACCCGTGACTGTCTTGATGACGTCGGGGCCGGTGATGAACATGTGGGACGTTTTGTCCACCATGACCACGTAGTCCGTGAGTGCAGGGGAGTAGGCTGCGCCGCCGGCGGACGGGCCCATGATCAGGGAGATCTGGGGGACCACACCGGAGGCGTGGACATTGTTCCGGAAGATGTCAGCGAACATGGCCAGCGAGGCGACGCCTTCCTGGATGCGGGCGCCCCCGCCGTCGAGGATTCCCACCACGGGGCAGCCGTTGCGCAGGGCGAATTCCTGGACCTTGACGATCTTCTCGCCGTTAACCTGGCTGAGGGAACCGCCGTAAACAGAGAAGTCCTGGCTGTAGACGGCTACCGGGCGGCCGTCCACGGTGCCGTAGCCGGAGACCAGGCCATCACCGAGCGGCTTCTTTTTCTCCATGCCAAAAGCGGTGGAACGGTGTACCGCCAGCGCGTCGAACTCCACAAAGGAGCCTTCGTCGAGCAGGAGGTCGATGCGCTCGCGGGCGGTGTTCTTGCCGCGGGCGTGCTGCTTTTCGATGGCCTCGGGGCCGGAGGGCTGTTCTGCACGCGCCTGGCGGTCGCGGAAATCGGCGATCTTTCCCGCTGTCGTTGTCAGATCGTGGCTCATTAAGTGTCTCCGGCTCTGTAGCTGATGTGGCGCCGTCCCAAGGTGGCGCCGTAACGATGTGGTGCAGTGCGTAGGCGGCCCGCTCATCTGGCGCGGATTAAGTGGCTTCCACACAAAGAACGAACCCCGTTGGCTAGTCTAGTGACGCTCACGGCGGGGATGGCTGTAGAAAACCTACAACTTTCCAACATGCGGCAACATCACCGCTTAAGTTACTCGCCAGTAACATAATTCCGCTACAGTAGTGGCATGACTTCGAGCAACGATGCTTTGGGTGCCGCCGCAGCGCCGTACCAGGCCGCCGGTTCCCTTCAGGGCCGCACTATCCTGATCTCCGGCGGGAGCCGCGGAATCGGGCTGGCCATAGCCACCCGGGCGGCACAGGACGGGGCCAATATCGTGTTGATGGCCAAGACCGGCCAGGCGCACCCGAAGCTGGCCGGCACTGTCTTTACCGCCGCCGAGCAACTGGAGGCCGTCGGCGGGCAGGCGTTGCCGCTGGTTGGGGATGTCCGCAATGACGACGACGTCGCCGGCACTGTCGCCGCTGCAATGGACCGCTTTGGCGGAATCGACGTGGTTATCAACAATGCTTCGGCCATCGATCTCTCAAAGACCGACGACGTGGACATGAAGCGCTACGACCTGATGCAGGACATCAACGTCCGTGGTACGTTCCTGCTGTCCAAGCTGGCGCTGCCCGCGCTCCGGAAATCGACGCAAGGCCATATCCTCACACTGTCACCGCCGCTGAATCTCGATCCCCACTGGGCAGGCAGGCACCTTGCCTACACCATGGCGAAGTACGGGATGAGCCTGACTACCCTGGGGCTTGCTGAAGAACTCAAGACTGACGGGATCCGCGTCAATTCCCTGTGGCCGTGCACGCTCATCGACACCGCCGCCATCCGGAACATGCCGGGGGGCCAGGCCATGGTGAAGGCCGCTCGCGGGCCACAGATTATGGCGGATGCCGCGCACGCGGTGCTGACCGGCAGTAATCTGACAGCAGAGGGGCAGCAAGGGGCGGAGGCCTCGCCAACCGGAAACTTCTACACCGACGAACAGGTGCTGACTGCAGCGGGGGTCACGGATTTCCGGGCATACAGCCTTGGAGCAGCCGAGGACCAGCTGGTTCCCGACATTTTCCTCTGAGCAACCCCGGGATGGATGTTGGAATGCCTTCGGCTGAGGGGACACGGCAAGTCGATAGGATTCAACCATGGATGATGCATACGCCCCAGGGTCGCCTTTAAACCGGACCCCCCTGAATCGCGGAGCCCTGGCGGACCAGGACTTCCTCTCTGCCACCGGCATCTCCAGGCTTGACGTGGTGGACACCACCGGTTCCACCAATGCCGACCTGCTGCGCAATGTCAGCGTTGAGCCCGCGCTGTGGCCGGATCTGTCCGTGCTGACGGCGGAATACCAGACAGCTGCCCGGGGCCGCCTTGACCGGCGGTGGGAGTCGCCTCCCCTCAGCTCGCTTTCAGTCTCCGTAGTCCTGCGTCCCGCCAACGCCGAGGGCCGGCCGCTTCCCACCCAGACCTACTCCTGGCTGTCGCTGCTGGCCGCCCTGGCGCTGCGCGAGACGCTCCTGGAGACGGCCGGGATTCCGGCGGAACTCAAATGGCCGAATGACGTTCTGGTCCGCGGCCGCAAGATCGCCGGCATCCTTGCGCAGCTGGGCCCCATGACCGGGGGTTCGGTGCCTCCGGTGATCCTTGGCACAGGACTGAACGTGAGCCTTAGCGCGAACGAGCTGCCAGTCCCCACCGCCACCTCTGTGACGTTGGAGCAGCCGCGAACCGCGGACCGAACACTGCTGCTGAAGAGTTACCTCGCCCGTTTCGCCGTTCTGTACCGCAGTTTTTGCCATGCCGACGGCGACCCCGCCGCAGGCCTGGCCGGCGGGGCCTCCCTCCACAAGAGAGTGGAGTCGGCCATGGTGACCATAGGCAAACACGTGCGCGCCCAGCTGCCCGGGGACCACGAGATTATCGGCCGCGCCTCCCGGCTTGATGACTATGGTTCCCTCCTTGTGGTGGACCGCGATGCCCGCGAACACGTGGTGACCGCCGGCGACGTCGTCCACCTCCGCCCCTGGACGCCGCCGGGCCAGGCTGCTCCGCCTGGCAGTGAAGGCGGCTATGCGTAAAGACCTCGTGCCGGGCGAGCAGGTTATAGTCACCACCCGCCCACAGCCGAGGCAGTTGGCCGGACCAGCGGCAGCCTTCATCGCGGCTCCCGCCGCGGCTGCTTTTGCCAGTGCGTGGATCAGTCGCGGCGAGGCCACCCGCCTGCTGCCGGACATTTCCCCGGAATGGTCGCCGTGGCTCGTCACGGGATGCGTCCTGGCCGCCGCATGGATATGGTTGGGATACTGCCTGCCGCGCTTTCTGCGGTGGCAGGCCACGCGTTATACGCTGACCAGCCGCAGGATAGTTGCCAGATACGGCATGTTGAGACGGAGGGACCAGCAGGTGAATCTGGCGGCCGTGCGCGACCTGACGTTGAGGCAGTCGGTCCTGCAGCGCATATTGCGGTCAGGGAATATATTCTTGGAGACCGGATACCACGGCAGCATGGCCATTCAGGATGTGCCTGAAGCGGCGCGGTTCCGGGACTTTGTGCTGGATGCCATCGACGGGCTGCCCCGGGACGGGGAACCGTGGATGGACGGAACACTTGACGATACGGGCCACGTGCTGCCATGGGAACTGAGAGAAGGTGGACAGGATGAACGATGAGGATCAGCAGGAACAGCAGGACACCGCTGCTCCCACCGCTCCCGAATCCGCCCGGCCTGACACCGCTCCTCCCGTTCCTGGATTCTCCGTGGCCGCGAACCCTCCCACGGGTACGCTGTCGGCCGAGCGGCTGGCAGCGAAGGCCCTTGAAACCCGGCTGCTGGGCGGTGAACGGAAGCTCCGCCGCCGTGAGGTGGCCGCCGGCGCGGGGCTCTCGCTGCTGTCGGCGCGGAAACTCTGGCGTGCCCTTGGCTTCCCCAATTTTGGCGACGACGATGTAGCCTTCACCGAGCGCGACCAGGCCGCCCTCTCCACAGTGGTGGATCTGGTCAGGTCCGGAATGCTGACGGAAGAGGCGGCGATCTCGGTCACCAGGTCGATCGGCCAGATGACGGACCGGATGGTGGTCTGGCAGATCGAGGCCCTGGTCGAGGACATGGTCCACGAGCAAGGCGTCACCGATGCCGTTGCCCGCAAACAGTTGGTCAACGATCTTCCTGCCCTGGTGGATGCGCTCGAGGAGATGCTGGTGTACTCGTGGCGGCGGCAACTGAACGCAGGCGTCCAGCGGCTTGCGGTCCGGGCCGAAGCCGGCCTGCAGGCCAGCGAGGAGGGCCGCGAAGGCGACGAGGACGACGCGCCCCTGCCGCTGGCTCGTGCCGTGGGCTTTGCCGACCTGGTGTCCTATACCAGCCTGTCCCGCAGGATGAATGAAAAGACGCTGGCACGGCTGGTCCAGCGCTTCGAAAACAAGTGCGCCGAGATCATCTCAGTGGGCGGCGGCCGCTTGGTAAAGACCGTCGGCGACGAAGTGCTCTACATCGCCGAGACCCCGGCCGCCGGAGCCGAGATCTCCCTTGCATTGGCGCAGGCCTTTACAGAGGATGAGATCCTTCCGGAGGCACGTGTGGCCATGGTCTGGGGCCGGATACTGTCCCGGCTCGGAGACATTTACGGCCCTACCGTGAATCTGGCGGCCCGGCTCACCACCTTGGCCGATCCTGGAACTGTCCTGGTGGATTCCATGACGGCCTCGGCATTGGACCGGGATGAACGCTTTGTCCTGGTACCGCAGCCGGCCGAAAATGTCCGCGGCTTCGGAGAAATCCATCCTGTCCTGCTCAGCAGGGGACTCGGCAAGGGCCTGATCCTGGACTGACCGGATACACAGCCGAACCACAGGGCTGAACGACTTTATCCATTTGATAGCGAATGCCGATATAGTCATAACTGCCTGGTGTTAGCTGGCCGGAGACCGGCCCTGCCGGAGTCTTACTTGGGGGAACAAAACCGTGAATCTTCGCCGAGCCGCGCGCCAAAAGGCAGCAGGGGAATCCGGGCCCCGCTTCCACCTGCCACGCTGGTTTCCTGCCATTGCTTTTTCCGTTGCTGGAGTGGTGTTGGTCACGGGTGCTGTGTTGTATCCGGGGTTTAAGACCACTGAGGTGGAGTTGAACGATGGTGGTGTGTGGGTTGTTTCGAAGTCCAAGAATGCTGTGGGGCGGCTGAATTATCCGTCGCGTGTTCTTGATGGGGCGGTGACGCCGGCGAGTACTACGTTTGATGTTTTGCAGCATGCGGGGGATGTGTTTGTTGATGATGAGACGGGTTCGACGCTGAACCAGGTTTCTCCGGCGAATATGCGCCTGGGCGGGGACAAGCAGCTGCCCGGTGCCGCCGAAGTGAGCTTTGGCGCGCAGGTCATCTCCGTCACGGACGCAGCGAAGGGCAAGGTCTGGGCGCTGTCACCGTCCACAGTGAACGGCTTCGAAGCGGACTCGACGGAACCGGCGCTCACCGCTTCACAGGGCCTGGTGTCCGCCGTGGGGTCTGATGACCGTATTTACAGTGCGGATCCGAAGTCCGGGGTGGTCACTGTTACCGGCGTGGATGCCAATGGTGAGGTGTCGTCGTCGGAGTCCAGTACGTGGGGCGAGCTGAAGGGCTCGGGGGATTTGCAGATCACGGTGGTGGGGGACCGGCCGGTGGTTCTTGATGCCGGGGCCGGGAAGCTGTTTTTGCCGGGCGGGAAGCGTTTGCAGCTGGATAATGCGCGGGATGCGAAGCTGCAGCAGACTGGTCCGGCGAGTGATGTTGTGGCGATTTCGACGCAGAAGGCGTTGTTGAAGCAGCCGTTGGATGGTTCCACCGCGAAGACTGTGACCTTTGATGGTGAGGGGGTGCCGGCGGCCCCTGTGCAGTTGGCGGGGTGTGTGCACGCGGCGTGGTCTGGTGCGAACAAGTATGTGCGGGACTGCGTGAACGATGTTGATGACAAGAACGTGGACGTGCCGAAGGCGAGTGCGTCGCCGTCGTATGTGTTCCGGGTGAACCGGGACGTGGTGGTCCTGAACGATGTGAACTCCGGGAATGTGTGGCTGGTGAACCAGAACATGCAGCTGGTGAACAACTGGGACGACGTCATCCCGCCGCAGCAGACCTCCGACGACGCAGACAAGGACTCCGCGGACGAAGTCCAGCAGACTGTCCTGCCGGACCGGACCAAACCCAACAGCGCACCGGTGGCCAAACCGGACACGTTCGGCATACGCGCGGGAAGGACGGCCATCCTCCCCGTTCTGGACAACGACACCGACCCCGACGGCGATATCCTCACTGTCCGCGCCCCCGATCCCATCGGGTCAGGGCCCGTCGCCCCGATCTACGGCTCCACCGGATTCCAGGTCAGTGTCCCCGCAGACAAGACGGGGTCCGAGACCTTTAAGTACAGCGTGGACGACGGCCGCGGCCTCACGGCATCTTCCGACATCACGCTCAATATCATCCCGCCGGGGGAGAACTCCGCTCCCCGGCAGAAGCCCAACCGGAACACCACGCTGATAGTGCAGGCCGGCAAGATCGTCAGCCAGAACATCCTCAGCGACTGGATCGACCCCGACGGCGATGACCTCTACGTGGTGAATGCCACGGCCAGTGATCCCCGGGACCAGGTCAAGGTCCGGCCCGACGGACTGCTGACGTTCCAGGACGCGGGTACGGAGCCTGGGCGGAAAGTCATCACCCTGACAGTGTCCGACGGCCAGTCAACTGCCGAGGGCAAGGTCACGGTGGACGTGCGCGCGCCGGGAGCGCTGCCGCCCCTCGCCAATGCAGACCACTTGGTTGCCGTGGCCGGCGTGGATACCGTGATCGCGCCGCTGAAAAACGACTCCGACCCGCTGGGCGGTGCCCTCCGCCTCGCCCAGGTCACGCCGGACGGGAACTCCACCGCCACCATGGGTGCGGACCAGCAGACGTTCACGTTCAACTCCACGGCCGAGGGCGCCCACTACGTGGCGTACCTCGTCACCAATGGTCCCGCCAGCGCGCAACAGCTTGTTCGCGTGGACGTGGTGTCCGGGGGCAACGACGGCGCCCCTGTCGCCGTGCGCGACACCGCCTTGCTGCCCAGCGGCGGCAGCGTCCTGGTGGACGTTCTGGGCAACGACTCGGACCCCTCCGGCGGCGTGCTTGTGGTCCAGTCCGTCACTGCTGCCGACGGCCTGCCGGTCAGCGTCTCCGTCCTGGACCACTCCGTTGTGCGGATCACGGACATCCGGGCGCAGGGTCAGCTCAGCGTCAAATACACGATCTCCAACGGCAAGTCTTCCGCCGGCGGTGACATTGCAGTCCTCGTGGTACCCGCGCCCGCGAAGCTGCAGGCACCCCAGGCCAAACCGGACGAAGTGTCGGTCCGGATAGGCGACGTCGTCACCATACCGGTCCTGGCCAACGACACCGACCCCAACGGCGGCCAGCTCTCGCTTGAGCCTGAGCTGCCACAGAAACCGGATGACGCCGACGGCCGGATGTTCCGGGCCGGGAACACGTTGCGCTTTATCGCCGGAGACGTGCCCAAGACCGTCTACGCGATCTATAAGGTCACCAACGACTCGGGCCAGGCGGACTCCCAGCAGGTCACCATCCGGGTCCGGGCCCGCGACGACGAACGCAACACCCGCCCGGAGCCCAAGAACCTGACAGCCCGTGTGGTCTCAGGAATGGTGGTGCGGATCCCGGTGCCCCTGGATGGTATCGACTCCGACGGCGACTCCGTCCAGCTGATCGGCGTGGACAAGGCCCCCGCGATGGGAACGGCTGTGGTCAGGGACGGCTACCTGGAGTTCACGGCGACAGGAACGGCCGCCGGCACGGACACCTTCACTTACCGCGTGCGGGACCGGATCGGCGCCGAGAACACCGGGACCGTGATTGTGGGGATCGCTCCGCCCGAGCCGAACAACCAGAAACCCATCGCCGTTGACGACGCCGTGGATGTACGGCCGGGACGCAACATCGCCGTGGACGCGTTAACTAACGACTCGGATCCGGACGGGGACCCGATCGGGCTGGTGTCCAACGCCTTCGAGGCACGCCCGGAACTGCGCGTCGAGACGGCCGACGGCGGCAGGATACTGCTCACGGCGCCGGATACCGCCGGCAACGAGAGCGTCGGCTACAAAATACAGGACGACAAGAAAGCCCAGGGCGGTGCTGTCATCCGGGTCAGGGTCAGCCCAGACGCAACGCTTAAGGCACCGATCGCCAAGGACGACGTCATCACGCCCGCCGAGACACTGGGCAAATCCGCGGTGGACGTGCCGGTCCTGAAAAATGACTCCGATCCCGACGGGGTGGCTTCCGAACTCAAGCTCACCCTGCCGGACGGCAACCCGAACGCGCGCGTCGGCGGCGATGGCAACGTGGTGGTCAGCCTTGCGCCGGCGGACCAGTTGGTTCCTTACACTGTCACGGACGTCGACGGCCAGAGCGCTACCGCTGTCATCTGGGTTCCCGGGCAGGGCGAAGAGCACCCCACCCTGGCCCGCACCGACGTCGTGGAAGTGATGGCCGGGCAGGAAATCACCCTGGACCTGAACGAGTATGTCCGCGTCAGGGAGGGGCGCGAACCGCAGATCACCCAGGCGGACAAAGTCCGGGTTCAGGGCGCCGATCCGCAGAACATCATCGGCGGGGACGCCAGGACGCTGCGTTACTCCGCGCTGAAAGACTACGTCGGTCCGGGTTCAGTCACCTTTGAAGTGACAGACGGCTCCGGTCCGGAAGATCCCCAGGGCCTGAAATCGACCCTGACCATCGTCACCCGGGTCACCCCTGACCCGAACGCGAACCACCAGCCCACGTTCAGCGGCAGCGACCTTGAGGTGCCGACGGCCGAAACAGCCAGCCTTGACCTGGGCAACCTGGCCAGGGATGTGGACGCCGGGGACCAGGAGAAGCTCACCTTCGAGCTGGACGGGACCACCCCCGAAGGCTTCACCGCAACCATTGACGGGCAGACACTTAACGTCCGCTCCGCAGACGGCATCGCCGCCGGCCGCAAGGGGACCATTCCGCTGAAGGTCACGGACGGCCGCTCGGAACCTGCCAAGGCCCAGGTGACGGCCACCGTCGTTGCGTCCAACCGGCCGCTGGCCACCGCCAACGAGGACGTCCTGGACAAGGCCAACGCGGGGCGGACCGAAACCATTAACGTCCTTGCCAATGACTTCAATCCCTTTGACGGCAGCCCGCTGAAAATCGTTTCGATCGCGGTGGAAACCGGATCCGCCGCCGGGCAACCCGTCATCAGCGGAGAATCTGTCACGGTGACGCCGGCGGAAGGATTCAAGGGCGTGATGGTGCTCAGATACACCGTCGCGGACAAAACCGGGGATGCGTCACGCCAGGTGAGCGGGCGGGTCCGCATCACCGTCCGGGACGAACCGGACGCACCCTCGGCCCCCGCCGCAACCGACGTGCGCAGCCGGACGGCGGTACTCAAGTGGGCCCCGCCGTCGGACAACGGTGCACCGATCACCGGCTACACCGTCAGGTCCACCAACGGCTTCGAACAACGTTGTGCCACCACGACCTGCACCCTCAGCGGGCTGACCAACGACGTGAAGTATGTCTTCACCGTGACCGCCACCAACGAGGTGGGAGACTCTCCGGCGTCCCCGCAGTCGAACGAAATCCGGCCGGACGAAAAGCCTTCTCCACCGGAAGCGCCCACCGTGAAGGCGGGTGACAAGGACATGGTCATCAACTGGCCGCCGGCCAAGACCGAGGGCTCGGCCGTCAAAAGCTACAACCTCGAGATTTCACCGCCTCCCGCCGGTGGCGTTGCAGTCAAAAACGGCGTGACCGGCCTGACCTACACCTGGACCGGCCTGACCAACGGGGTCCGTTACAAGGTGCGCGCCCAGGCCGTCAATGAGCTGGGGGCCTCGGACTGGGGCATCTACTCCTCCGAAGACAACCCTGCCGGAGTGCCCGCCGCGCCGGCGGCACCGACCTCCGCCGTGGCCTCCGCCGTGGGAACCACCAATCAGTTGCGTGTTAACTGGACGGAACCGAACACCAACGGCGACGCGATCAGGAACTATTACGTCACCATGAGCGGAGGCGGCGCCACGCCGCAGACCCAGACGATCGCAGGTACCGTTCGCACCGCCAACTTCAGTGCGAACAATTCCGAAACCGAATACACCTTCACCGTGCAGGCCGAGAACAAGGCAGGAAAAGGTGCAGTCAGTCCGCCGTCGGCACCCCGGCGCGCCACCGGCAAACTGGGCCAGGTCTCAGGCGTCACTGTCGCTGCGGCAGACACCGGGGGAGCCGGACGGAAGGTGGCCATCGATTTCAAGGAACTCACGGCTGCCGAACGGAACGGCTCGTCGGTGAATGAGGTCAGCTACAGCTACAACGCCAGCAGCGGTGAAAGCGGTCCCATTACACGGGGGCAGACGGTTGGTGGTTTCACCAACGGCGTCCAGACCACCATCACGGTGATCGCGCACTCAACGGTTGCGCCGAGCTCCAATTCCAGCGCCGGAGCATCAACTACCCCCTATGGGTCACCCGGGACGCCGACAGCCGCAGGCGAAAACGGCCCCATGAACCAAAAGTACGCGACCATGAGCTGGTCCTCACCATCCACCAGCACCAACGATGTCGCCCAGACCAAGATCAACATCAACAACCGCGGCTGGGAGGTGGTGGCGCCCTCCGGGAGCCGGGTGGTCAACACCGAGGGCTACGGCGAGCTGGTGTCCATACAGGTCCAGACGTTCAACTCACTGGGCACCGGGGGCACGGCCCCCGCTGCGATCGCCGCATCCGGCAAACGGGGCGAGTGGATCACCACCGTTGTGAAGGGAACTGACCTGGTCCGCACATGCACGTTCGAATATGGCAAAGCCAGCTACCGGCCCGCGCCCTACTTTGACTGCCAGGGCATCAACAAGGGGGATACCCCGCCCTGGTACTACGTCAACAGTGGCGAGCACATCGTGGTCCGCTGCTACGTGATGATGAACGACCAGTGGACCAACACACCGGACCAGCCCTTCTACCGGATTGAGCCCGGCTCCAACCGGAACGTTGGCTTCTACATGGTGGCAAGGCATTCGCAGCTTGACCTGCCTTACTCCCACGGTATTCCGCTGTGTTGACGCCGGGACTAATTACGCGCTTAACGCCAGGCGGCTGCGATGGGCAGCCCTGCCCATCGCAGCCCCTGACCGGGTTGGGTAGGCTAGCGCGGGGAACAGAGAGCCCTGGACAGGGTCTTTGGACAGGTCGGCCTGGGGGCCGCCATAAATTTGAGGGAAAAGTAACGCTGTGACAACTCTGCTGGGGAAGCTTGGGCTGAAAAAGCGCCGGAACAAACTCGCCAACCGCCACAAGCGGCTGATCGCCGGAACGGCGTTTGGAGCCGCCGTGGTGGTGTTGGTCACGGGTGCTGTGTTGTATCCGGGGTTTAAGACCACTGAGGTGGAGTTGAACGATGGTGGTGTGTGGGTTGTTTCGAAGTCCAAGAATGCTGTGGGGCGGCTGAATTATCCGTCGCGTGTTCTTGATGGGGCGGTGACGCCGGCGAGTACTACGTTTGATGTTTTGCAGCATGCGGGGGATGTGTTTGTTGATGATGAGACGGGTTCGACGCTGAACCAGGTTTCTCCGGCGAACATGCGCCTGGGCGGGGACAAGCAGCTGCCCGGTGCCGCCGAGGTGAGTTTTGGCGCGCAGGTGATCTCGGTGACTGATCCGGCGTCAGGCAAGGTGTGGGCAGTGTCGCCGTCCACGGTCAATGGTTTTGATGAGGAAGCCACGGAACCGGTGATGGTGGGTTCGGAGGGCCTGGTGTCCGCCGTGGGGTCTGATGACCGTATTTACAGTGCGGATCCGAAGTCCGGGGTGGTCACTGTTACCGGCGTGGATGCCAATGGTGAGGTGTCGTCGTCGGAGTCCAGTACGTGGGGCGAGCTGAAGGGCTCGGGGGATTTGCAGATCACGGTGGTGGGGGACCGGCCGGTGGTTCTTGATGCCGGGGCCGGGAAGCTGTTTTTGCCGGGCGGGAAGCGTTTGCAGCTGGATAATGCGCGGGATGCGAAGCTGCAGCAGACTGGTCCGGCGAGTGATGTTGTGGCGATTTCGACGCAGAAGGCGTTGTTGAAGCAGCCGTTGGATGGTTCCACGGCGAAGACTGTGACCTTTGATGGTGAGGGGGTGCCGGCGGCGCCTGTGCAGTTGGCGGGGTGTGTGCATGCGGCGTGGTCTGGTGCGAACAAGTATGTGCGGGACTGCGTGAACGATGTTGATGACAAGAACGTGGATGTGCCGAAGGCGAGTGCGTCGCCGTCGTATGTGTTCCGGGTGAACCGGGATGTGGTGGTCCTGAACGATGTGAACTCCGGGAATGTGTGGCTGGTGAACCAGAACATGCAGCTGGTGAACAACTGGGACGACGTTGTCCCGCCCAAAAACGAGTCCGACGAACAGGACCAGGATTCGGCAGACAACAACACCATCAACGTGCTCCCTGACCGCACCAAACCCAACCGGCCGCCGGAAACAAAACCGGATATTGTCGGCGTGCGCCCCGGCCGTACCACCGTCCTGAGCGTCCTGGACAATGACTCCGATCCCGACGGCGACGTGCTGACCGCCGCCGTCGGAAATGCCGGTCCCAAGGCCGGAAGCCTGGAGAGCATCTATGGCGGCACCGCCTTCCAGATCTCTGTCCCGGCCACGGCAAACCCGGGCACCGAATCCTTCGACTACAACGCGGCGGACGGCCGGGGGCTGTCCGCCGGCGGCCAGGTGACGTTGAGCGTGGTGGGCCCGGACGAAAACCGGCCGCCCCAGTTCAAACGGGGCGGGGACGCCACCACCATGCTCGTCGAACAGGGCAAAACCGTCAGCCAGAACATTCTCACCGACTGGGCAGATCCCGACGGCGACGACCTGGTCCTGATGGATGCCAAGGCTGACAACGACCAGGACCAGGTCAAGGTCCGCCGTGACGGGCTGCTGACGTTCCAGGATTCCGGCGCCACGGCCGGCAAGAAGAACGTCACCGTCACCATCTGGGACGGCCGGGCAACAGTCACCGGAAAAGTAGTGGTCAACGTCCAGCCGCCCGGAGCCCTCGCACCCGTGGTCAATGCCGACCATGTCACAGCAGTGGTGGGCCAGGACCTGGTGATCGCCCCGCTGAAGAACGACGTGGACCCCAACGGTGGTGCCCTGCGGCTGGCCCAGGTGGAGGCCAATGGCCCTGCCGAACTCGGTCCTGTCACAGACGGCGGCACCTTCACGTTCCGCAGCACCACCCCGGGCCCGGTCTACCTTACGTACATTGCCAGCAACGGTCCACAGAGCAGCCAGGGACTCATCCGGGTTGACGTGGAATCGGGCAAGGACGGCGGCGACCCCGTGGCCGTCCACGACGTTGCGCTGATGCCTGTTGGAGGAAGCGTCCTGCTGGATCCGTTGGCCAACGACTCGGACCCCTCCGGCGGCGTCCTGGTCCTGCAGTCCGTCAAGCTTCCGGAGAACACCACCGCGTCCGTCAGCGTGATCGACCACAGCGTCCTGCGGATCACGGACATCCTGGGCACCAAAGACCCGTTCCTCTTTGAGTACACCATGTCCAACGGAAAGAAGTCCGCCACCGGAAGCGTCTCTGTTGTTCCGGTTCCGGCCCCCGCCATCGTGGAAGCGCCCCAGCCTAAACCTGATGAGGTGAACGTCCGCATCAACGACGTCGTCACCATTCCGGTGCTGGATAACGACACCCACCCGCAGGGCGAAAAACTGACGGTTGATCCCGTCCTTCCGCAGGGAGTGGACCAAGCTGACGGCAAGAGCTTCGTTTCGGAGAACACCCTCCGGTTCATCGCCGGACCGCAGCCGAAAACGGTCCGCGCGATTTACAACGCCGTGGATCCGCAGGGGCAGAAGAGCGCCGCGGCCGTCACCATCCATATCCTTCCGCTGGAAGGCGCCGAAAACTCCCGGCCGCAGCCCCGGAACCTGACGGCCCGGGTGGTGGCTGCGGGCACCGTGCGCATCCCCGTTCCGCTGGATGGGATAGATCCCGACGGCGACTCCGTGCAGCTGACGGGCATCGACAGCACCCCGGCCATGGGGACGGCAGCCGTGGGCAGTAATTTCATTGACTTTACGGCTGCCGGCGACGGCGCCGGAACCGACACTTTCCGCTACAAGGTGGTGGACCGGCAGGGCGCCGTCAATACCGGCACCGTAACTGTGGGAATAGCACCGCGGGGGGAAACCAACCAGAATCCCACTCCCGTGGACGACGAGGTCAAGGTCCGGCCCGGGCGGCAGATTGCCGTTGACGCCGCCGGCAACGACACCGATCCCGACGGTGACCTCATCCGGGTCCTCACCGACGGCATCGAGGCCGATCCTGCCCTCCAGGCCACCGTGAGCAAGCAGAGCGGGCGGATTATCCTGTTGGCGCCCAATGCCGCGGGAACGGTCAACGTCCGCTACTCCGTCGCCGATGACAGGGATGCGTCCGCGCAGGCGACCATCCGCATGGTGGTGGACAATGACGTGCCCCTGCAGGCACCCATTGCCCGCGACGACAGGGTGACGTCCGCCCAAACAATGGGAAAGACCGCCGTGGACGTGCCGGTCCTCAAGAACGATGAAGACCCCGACGGCGTGGGGGAGAACCTGAAAATCAGCACGGAGTTGCCGACTGCCCGCCCCGGCGCTGACGGCAACATGATCGTTGACCTGACCGAGCAGCCGCAGCTCATTCCGTACACCGTGGAAGACGTGGACGGCCAGAAGTCGACGGCCATCATCTGGGTACCGGGCATCGGGCAGCAAGTGCCCACGCTCGCGAAGGACGAAGTGATCGAGGTCATCGCCGGTCAGTCGGTCACGGTGGACCTGGACGAATGGGTGAAGGTCCGGGAAGGACGCTCGCCGCGCCTGACCCAGACGGACCGGGTCAAGCTCATTGGCTCCGACGGCAGCGACCCCGGATCCGGAGACGGTACCCAGCTTAAGTACACCGCCGGCGTTGACTATGTGGGCCCCGGCTCGATCAGCTTCGAGGTCACAGACGGAAGCGGCGTGGATGATCCCGCCGGCCTCAAGTCCACCCTGAGCATCCGCACCAAGGTGCTGCCGGACCCCAACCGCAACAACCCGCCGGAACTGCTGGGTGCCAACGTTGACGTTCCCAAGGGGGACGCAGCTACCGTTGACCTGGGCAAGCTGACGGCGGACCCGGACCGCGATGATCTCGAGAAAATGACATACGAGCTGGTGGGAGCCAGCCCCGGCGGATTCGAAGCCGGCATCGACGGCAAATCGCTTAAGGTTTCTGCCGCTGACAACAGCACCTCCGGCACTACTGGCTCAGTCCAGGTCAAGGCCAAGGATTCGCGCGGCCTGGAAGCCACCGCCACCTTCCAGCTGACAGTAACGGCCTCCAACCGGCCAAAGCCGGTGGCCAATGACGATGTGGAGCCCAGCGCCGCGGCGGGGAAGCCGGTAACCGTCAAGGTCCTGGACAACGACGCAAACCCCTTCCCGGAATCACCGCTGAAGATCCTTTCCGCCATCACCGAAACGGGCCAGGGAACTGCCGGGATTTCGGGAGATTCCGTCACGGTCACACCGTCGTCCGGATTCACCGGAACCATGGTTGTGGCCTACACGGTGGCGGACAAGACAGGGGACGATTCCCGCAACGCCACGGCACGTATACGGCTGACGGTGAAGGACGCTCCGATGGCTCCGACGACTCCCCAGGCGCAGAGCGTGGGGGACCAGACTGCACTGCTGACCTGGGGCGCCCCCGCAGACCGCGGCGCCCCGATCACCAAGTACACGGTCTTTGGCGAAAACGGCTTCCAGCAGGAATGCCCGGCGAACACGTGCACCCTGACAGGTCTTACCAACGACACCAAGTACCACTTCCAGGTCACGGCCACGAACGAATTCGGCGACTCCGACAAGTCTCCGGCTTCTGCTGAGGTCCGTCCGGACGTGAAGCCGGATACCCCCCTGGCTCCTGCCCTGAAATTCGGCGATAAGGAGCTCGCCGTCACCTGGGTGGCACCTGCCAGCAAGGGGTCACCGGTCAAGTCCTACGACCTTGAAATCTCTCCGGCTCCCGCCGGACAGAATGCGCAGATCCAGAACCTGACAGCCGTCAGCTATGTCTGGAAGGGGCTACAGAACGGTGTGGCCTACAAGGTGCGCGTGCTGGCCCGCAACGATGCCAAGGACCCGTCCGAGTGGAGCCCGTACTCCGCAGCGGAGGTGCCGGCAGGTCCGCCCGCAACGCCGGCGCCGCCCACCGCATCTGATGCGGGCTCCGTCGGGGCCCAAAGCCAGCTGAAAGTCAGCTGGACCGCACCGAACAACAATGGTGACGGAGTGTCCTCCTACACCCTCACCACGTTGCGTGGCGGAGCTGTGGTCAACAGCCAGCCGGTGACCGTCGGAACCTCGCAGAACGTCACGGTGGATAACTCCGAGGCCAACTACACCTTCACGGTATCTGCCACCAACAAGGCAGGGACCAGCGGGACCAGCAGCCCGTCGGCGGCTATCCGCGCTGCGGGCAAGCCGGGCCAGGTGAGCAGCGGAACGGTGGCGGACACCGGCAACAGCGGCCAGCTGCGTGTGACCTTCGCTCCGCTCACCCAGGCCCAGCGGAACGGATCCACCGAAAGTGAAATCCAGTACACGTACAACGCCGACGGCAGGTCGGGCACTATCCCCGCAGGCGGCGGCCCCATTAATGGACTTACCAACGGCCGCGACATCACGGTCACCATCATCGCCACGTCCACCAAGAACAACGTCTCGGGCGACGCCCAGGCTATAGGTACCGGCAACCCCTATGGACCGCCGAACGCTCCGAGCGTGGACGGCAGGACTTCGGCCACCGGCGACGGCCAGGTTCACTGGACCTGGAACAACCCCAACACGAACGGCCGTCCGCTCAGCCACTACGAGGTGAGTGTGGACGGGGGCGGCTGGCAGAACGTGGGCAAGGCCAACAGCTTTGATGCCCCCGGCGGTGGCTGGAGCAACAGCCGTAACCTGCGTGTCCGGGCCGTGTCCGTGGTGGCCGGTGGCATCGGCGGCCCGGTGAGTTCGACGTCGGGCGCAAATCCCGCTCCGCCGGCAACAACGGTCCGGGTCAAGCCCGCGGACAATAACAGCTGCCCGGGCAAGCCCGGAGTCGCGGACCGCTACAGCAATGTGGGTGGCGACGCCCGCTGCGGTTCGAGTGACGCGAACTGGGTCTCGACGTCCGACGGCTGGATTGTGAGCCAATGCTGGATGAACATCTACGGGTCCAGCGAATCATCCAACCCGCCCAGCTACTACAAGTGGTACCGGATGGAGAACGGCCCGCACCCCGGCTGGTACGTCAAGCTCGCCACCATCGACATCAATGGACCCGACGTTCCCCGGTGCTGACGCCCAGCCCGCCAGTCACTCCGCTACCGTCTCCCCAATCAAGCACCATCAGCAAAGGACCCACTTCATGACAATGACCACCGAGCAGGCCGAATGGTTTGCAGCCACCTTTGAAAAGCTCGTTGCCAACGTTGGACAGGCGGTCCTAGGCAAGGAACACGTCATCCGGCTGACCTTCACAGCCATGCTTGCAGAAGGCCACGTGTTGTTCGAGGATGCGCCGGGGACAGGCAAGACGTCATTGGCCCGCGCATTGGCCGCCACCGTCCAGGGGTCCAACAACCGCATCCAGTTCACCCCCGACCTGCTGCCCTCTGACGTCACCGGTGTGACCATCTACGACCAGAAGACGCAGAAGTTCGAGTTCCACAAGGGCCCCATCTTCAACAACATCGTGCTTGCCGACGAAATCAACCGTGCGTCGCCGAAGACCCAGTCAGCCCTCCTTGAGGTGATGGAGGAATCGCGCGTCACTGTGGACGGTGTCACGTATGAAGCGGGCAGGCCGTTTATGGTTATGGCAACCCAGAACCCGATTGAACAGGCAGGTACCTACCGGCTCCCGGAAGCCCAGCTGGACCGGTTCCTGATCAAGACATCCATCGGCTACCCGGACCACGCCTCCACGGTGAGGCTCCTGGGCGGAGCAAACTTGAAGGACCGGTCCAAGGAACTGTCGCCGGTCATCACCACCCAGGCCGTGGCCGACATGGCTGATCTCGCCGCAACCGTGCACGTGGATACCGCAGTCCTTGAGTACATCTCGCGGCTCTGCGAAGAAACCCGCAACGCACCGGAGACCCGGTTGGGCGTCTCCGTGCGTGGAGCCCTGGCGATGGTCCGCGCCGCAAAGGTGTGGGCTGCCGGACAGGGCCGGAACTTTGTCCTGCCCGACGATATCAAGGAGCTGGCAGCCGTGGTGTGGACACACCGTTTTGTCATGGACCCTGAGGCCGAGTTCTCCGGCGCCACGGCGGAAGCCGTCCTGGTCCGTGTACTTTCTGAGGTTGCTGCCCCGCAGCAGCGCGCCAGCGCCTGACTTCTCCCCAGCCAGACCCACCACCATTCAGCGCGAACGAAGGCACCATTATGTCCAGCGGCCATCCGTTGACCCGGCTCCTTGACCGGCTCCGGCAGCCCTTCCGTAAGGACGGCAGTCCCGGCAGGCTCCACCCCTCGTCCCTGTGGGCAGAAGCAACCGGCACCGCGGGGCTGGCGCTGGCTCCGCTGTGGCAGAGTGTCCGCGGCCACTGGCTGCGGTTCGTGTGGCCAGTCCTGTCGGTGGTGAGCGTCCTCGGCTGGTCGGTGCTTGCCGCCAGCATCGTGCTCTGGATGGCCGGCCAGGCTTTTGGCTGGCAGGAAGCAAAGGCCGCGGCGATAGCGGCCTTTGTCCTGTTTATCATCGCCATCGGCTTTATCCTGGGCCGATCTTCCTACGGAGTTGTCCTGGATCTGTCGCGGACCCGCGTTGCGGTGGGGGACACTGCCGTAGGCAGCATCGCCGTCTCCAACACCTCCGCCCGCCCCCTGCTGCCCGCGGCCCTGGAACTGCCGGTGGGCGCAGCCACAGCTGTCTTCCACCTGCCCAGGATGAAGCCGCAACAGGTCCACGAGGACCTTTTCACCATTCCAACAGCCCGCCGCGCGGTCATTGTGGTGGGACCGGTCCGTTCCGTCCGCGCCGACCCCCTGCACCTGCTGCGGCGCCAGGTGTTGTGGACCGAGCCCGAGGATCTCTATGTCCACCCGCGGACTGTCGCCTTGGCCGGCTCCGCCGCCGGCTTCATCCGCGACCTCGAAGGCATGCCAACAACAGACCTCTCCAGCGCCGATGTGTCCTTCCACGCCCTGCGTGACTACGTACCGGGGGATGACCGCAGGCATATCCACTGGAAGACCACGGCCAGGACCAACAAGCTCATGGTCCGCCAGTTTGAGGAGACCAGGCGGGCCCACCTGGCCATCTCGCTCTCCATCAACACCGATGAGTACGCCTCGGAGCAGGAATTCGAAATGGGCATCTCGGCGGCGGCCTCCATCGGCCGGCAGGCGATCCGCGAGCAGCGCGAGCTGGATGTCCTGACGCAGAAGGGTCCGCTGCGCTGTGAAACGGGCCGGAACATGCTCGATGACATGACAAGGATTGTTGGCGCGCCCATGCGCCGGAACGCCGTCGACCTTGCCCGGACCCTGGCGGACACCGTCCCGAACGCCTCGGTGGTCTTCTTTATCGTGGGCAGCAATGTGACTCCCACCCAGCTCCGCTCCGCCTCGGCATCCGTGCCGCCCGGCGTCCGCAGCCTTGCTGTGCGGCTCCAGACCGGAGCTGCACCGTCGCGGGCCAACATCGCAGACCTGACAGTACTGACCCTGGGCGATCTTTCCGATCTTGCCATCGTCCTGAGAAAGGCGGCCGCATGAGCACGGCGCAGGGCCTCCGCCCACGGACCCAGCGCACCCAGGAAGTGTCGGCCTTTGCCGACGGCCAGCCGGCCTGGCACTTTGTGCTCGACGCCGGTGCCCTCACCGTGCTGCTGGGGCTGGGGGTCCTCGGCTTCAGCCTCAGCTTCGGAGGTGATCCCTACTACCTCGTTTCAGGATTCGGGGGAATCATCCTGGGCCTGGCGATCGCCGCCTGCAATGCCCACCTCAGGCTGGGGCTGCTGATCACCGCAGCACTGACCCTTGCCGCATACCTTTTGTTCGGGACAGCCCTCGCGGTCCCCGGGTCGGCCATCGCCGGATTCATCCCCAGCCTGGACTCGTTGCGGACGCTTCTCCTCGGCGTGGTCTTCGCCTGGAAGGACATGCTCACGGTGGGCGTGCCGGTGGGTACTGCCGGCGGTGTCCTTATCGTCCCGTTCCTCAGTTCCATGGTGGCCGCGGCCGTTGCCGGAATCCTGATCTGGCGGGTCAAAGGCCCCTATTGGCCGCTGCTTCCGGTGCTGGCACTCTTCGTCACCGGCATTGCCTTCAGCACCAACGCCGCCTTCCTGACGGTGGAACGCGGCATCGCGCTCACCGTGGTTGCCATCGCCTGGGCAACTTTCAGGAGGGATGCGTTGCGGCGCAGCGACACGCGGAAGGTTTCGGTCAATCGTCCCGACGGCGACACCGCCACTGCCCGGCGGGCCAAGATCCGCCGGCTTGGCATGGCAGCCGCCGTCATCGCGGTGAGCGTGGCGGTCACCGCCGTGGCTGCGCCCCTGGTCACGGCAGCCGACGACAGGAAAGTCCTCCGCAACGTGGTGGTTCCGCCCTTCGACCCCAAGGACTACATCACCCCGCTTGCCAGTTTCCGGACGTTCGTCAAGGACAAAAAGGACGAAACCCTTTTTGTGGTCAAGGGCCTGCCACGCGACGGCCGCGTGCGGCTTGGTGCGCTGGACGCGTTCAACGGCACCAACTACAACATGGACCCCAACGGCTCCGGCAGCTTCAGCAAGGTGGGGGACACCAAGTCCATCAACACCCTGGCGGACACCTCGAGCGTTGTTCCCACGAACGACTACTCGATGAACATCACCATTGGGGAATACCAGGGGTACTTCGTCCCGGGCGGGCGAAAGACAACCGGCCTCAGTTTTGACGCCGGCGCCTCGGCGGCCGCCTCAGGCCTCTACTTCAACTCGGGCACGGACACCGCAGTGACCACCAAGGGACTGTCCAAGGGTGATTCCTACAGTGTCCAGGTGTCCGATCCCGTCAAGCTCGAGCACGGCCAGTTGACGCAGTACGATTTCGCCAGGGTCACCCTCCCCGATGCGCTGGAGGTCCCGCCCGTGGTGGGATCCCAGGCCAACGACCTCTCGGCAGACGCCCCCACCGCCATTGACCGCGTCCGGCAGATCGAAGCCCACTTCCAGAAAACCGGGGCCTTCAGCAACGGGCTGGTTACCGAGGGCCAGCTGCCCAGCGTGTCCGGGCATGGTTCGGCCCGGATCAGGAGCCTGCTGACCGCCAAGCAGATGCTCGGTGACGACGAACAGTACGCCGTCTCCATGTCGCTGATGCTGCGGCATCTTGGCATCCCCTCCCGGGTGGTGATGGGGTTCTACCCCGATCCCACCAGCCCGGAGAACGGTGCAGGAGAAGTGAAGATTACCGGCAAAGACGTCCACGCCTGGGTGGAGGTGGCGTTCGACCGGGTGGGCTGGGTCAGCTTTGATCCCACCCCGCCCAAGGACAACATCCCCATCCCGCCGGATCCGGAAAACAAGTCCAAGCCCAAGCCCCAGGTGCTTCAGCCGCCGCCGCCGCCGCAGGAACCTGCGGACCTGCCGCCGGACTCCTCCCCGGATGCCCTGGACGCCGACCAGAAGAAAAACAATCCATGGCTCTTTTGGGGAGCCCTGCTTGGCGCCCTGGGAATCGCCCTCATACCTTTGTCGATCCTTGCGCTGCCGCTGCTGCTCATCGCCCTGCTTAAGTCGCGGCGCCGGAAGGCCCGTTTCAGGGCGGGGCACCCGGCCGAGCGCGTCGGTGGAGGCTGGAATGAAGTGGTGAGCCTGGCCACTGACATGGGAGCCGGAATCAACACCCGCTCCACGCGCCGTGAAAGCGCAGTGGTGGTTGCTGAGGCCTTCCCCAAGTCTGCCTCCACCACCACCATGCTGGCCCACCGCGCCGATGCGTCGATCTTCGGGGCGGGGCAGCCGAGCGAGGAAGAAGTCCGGCAGTACTGGACCATCGTTGACGGTTCCCTGAAGGAAATGACCGGAACAGTAGGGTTCTGGCGCAGGCAGCAGGCCCGGTTCTCGCCGCGGTCACTGCTGGCCGATGGCCGCACTGCGCTTAAACTGCGTGGAACCCGGCCGGTCCTGGGCGGCCGAAAACTGCCCGCCGGGGCGGGTTCCGCGCTTGGTTCCGGGCCCGGTTCCGCCGCCAGGGGGCAGGCCGCCGGTAGGGTGGAGAACGGTCCGGAGGCCGCATCATCCAGCGGGTCCCGGGCTGTGGCCGAACAGGACACTGCAGGCTTTGTTGAACCTGATGAGTCCACAGTCCTCAGGAACCCTGGCAGAAAGAACAACACCGAGTCATGACCAACCACGCCGAGCGCTGCCAGCGCTGCCAGCAAGTGATCCGCAGCGGGGCCACGTTCTGTACATCCTGCGGCGCTCCACTGGCCAACAGGGCGGCCCGGAACGAGCGGAACGTGGACCACGCGCAGAGGGCGCTGATGGATCGGCCGGCTGCGCATGCAGGCCAAATTCCCGATACTATCCCGGTAGTAGATCGGGCACCGGCCGACGGCCGGCCCGGACAGCCAGGACAGCCAGGACACTCAGGACGGCCAGGCCACGCACCCGGGGCCAGCGGACACGACGCCGCCGGTCCTCTGGGCTCCGGTCCGGTCCGGAGCGGTCCGGCTGGCCACAGCCCAGGGGGAGGGACAGGCATGGCAGTGAATCTTGAGCTCGTTCCGGCCAGCGCCGGAAAGCGGCTCGGTGCGGCCGTGCTCGACTGGCTTGGTCCGCTCGCCGTCCTTGTGGTGGCATTTGCCATCGGTTTCGCCGGCATCACCCGCACCCAAAGCGGTGGTTTCATCGTCTACGACACGGGCTCGGTGGTGTTGTTCGGTGGCATCGGCCTTGGACTGACCCTGGTCTACCTGTTTGTCCAGCTGGGCATGGAAGGCCGGTCCGGGACGACTATTGGAAACACGGTCATGGGCATCCGGAGCGCCGACAACGACGGTTATGGCCCGGGTGCAGGTGGCATTTTCCTCCGTGGTCTGATCACGGGCGCCGGGATCATCCTGGCCGCCCTCACGGCCATCGCTGTTGTCGTGTTTAAGTGGTTCGATGCCGCCCTCCTGATCCTTGGTCCGCTGCTGCTCATCGGCGCCGCGTGGGCGGTCCTGGTGGTGGTCTCCAACAGGTGGGACCGGAACGGCGGGCTCCGTGGCTGGCATGACAGGGCCGCCAAGACGCTTGTCTTCGACGTCAAGGCAGGACGCAACCCCATCACCTCAGGCGGCATCCAGGGCCCCTACAGTTTCGCGCCCCTGGACCTGCCGCCGGTCCAGCCAGTGGTGTCGCCCGTGGCAGGTGCCATCAAGTCACCCCAAGTCATTAACGCCCAGCTTCCCTTGAATCAGAACCAGAACCAGAACCAGAGCCAGAACCGGCAGCAAAACCCGACGCACAATCCCAACCCGTGGCAGTCGGCATCAGCGGAGCGGCCCGCCCCGTACCAGCCCATGGCCCAGCCTGCTGCACCGCAGCTGCCTGCATCAGTCCAACCGTCCGCGTCACCGCAGCCGTTCCAGCCGGCCCAGGGCGGCGTGGTTCCCCACTCCTCTCCACAGCAGCCCCCGTACCAGGCCACGCCGGCCCTGCCGCAATCTTTCCAGCCGCAGCCGGTCCAGCCGCAGTCCTTCCAGCCGCCCGCCGTCGTCGTTCCTTCGGCTCCAGCTGCCGGCCCCTCCGCCGGAGGGCATCCGGACGATGACCACGACCGCACGCAGATGCGCGGCGGAACCCTGGAGGCCGCCCCTGTGGCCGTCCTGCGGATAAAGCTCGACGACGGCCGCGACTTCCAGCTTGACCGCAACGTCCTGGTGGGACGGAACCCGGTGGGACAGACCGGCGAGCAGCAGGCCCAGCTTCTGGCCATCGACGACCCCAGCCGCTCGATTTCCAAAACGCACCTCCACGTCCTGACCGACGGCGCAGGGATCTGGGTGACTGACAGGAACTCCACAAACGGCAGCGCTGTCACCACCGCGGACGGCCTGCGCACACCACTTCAGCCGGGCGTGCCCGCGTTTGTCAGCCCGGGATCCATTGTTCATTTTGGTGACCGTTCCTTCCACCTAGGACAGGCATGAATTCCCAGCCAGCCAGTATTTCCCCCGACGCCGACCAGGGGGCCGGGCTGAGCCTAAGCTATGGCTACGGGACGGACCGTGGCCTGCGGCGCGAACTGAATGAAGACTCCTTCATCGCGTCCGACCCCGTTTTCGCGGTCGCTGACGGAATGGGTGGCCATGAGGCCGGCGAAATTGCCAGCGGCATGTGCGTCCGTGCCTTGGCGGCGATGCCGCAGCTGGCCACCGGAGAGCGCAGCGTTACCGCGGCGGTCCTCCAGCAGTACCTGGTCCAGGCGGATGGCTCCATTCGCGAAGCCACCGGTGCACGCGCCGGAACCACCCTGACCGGGGCAGTTGTTGTTGAACAGATGGGCATGCCGTACTGGCTGGTCATGAACATCGGCGACTCCAGGACATACCGCCTGAGCCAGGGGCAGTTCGCCCAAATAAGCGTGGACCACTCCGAAGTGCAGGAACTTGTTGACGCGGGCGAAATCACGCCCGAGCAGGCAACAGTCCATCCCAGGCGCCACGTGGTCACGCGGGCGCTGGGAACGGGAACCGACACGGAAGCCGATTACTGGCTGTTGCCCGTCGAGGAGGGGGACCGCATGCTGATCTGTTCAGACGGACTCAATGCCGAACTGACCGATGAACACATGTTCCGCATCCTCAGCACCGTGGGGCATCCGCAGGACGCCGTCGACGCCCTCATCCAGGCCGCCCTCCGCAACGGCGGCAGGGACAACGTCACCGTCATAGTGGTCGACGCCAAGAACGTGATGAACGACGCCGGAATCGCCACCACCGCCCCCAGGCCGGTTGTCGATGCCGAAGACGAAATCACGTTGCCCCGTGCCCAGGTTGTTGACACGCAGGGGCCAGAGGGCGAGCAGAATGAAAGCGAGGAGCCAGCCGATGGCCGCAGGTAGTTACGCGCCGGGAACCTGGCTGGGAATTGTCCGGTCCCGGACGGCCGTCGTTCTGGGCCCCGATACGCAGCCGGCCCTGGTCCAGTCAATGTGGGAGCTGCTGGCGGACGGGCCGGAGGCGCACGAGGTGCTTCATGCCGTCACCAGCAGTTTTGGCGTTTCCCTGTCACAGATCCCTTCGTTCGGAATCGTTGACCTGCGGGACTCGCTCCATGTCTTCCTGCGCGGCGAGCTGGACCTGACCGTCCAGCTTCCAGGCGGCCCCATCGAAGTGAGCGGACGGGACGTGACCACGTGGAATGAGCGACGCTTTGGCGCCCCCGAGTGGTACCGGCTCACCCTTCCCGGCGTTGCTCCTTCAGCCCAGGAATTTCCCCTGGGGGAAGGCGTGGTGCTGCTGAAGTCATTGACGGTGGCCCTGGCCGGCGCTCCTGACGCAGCTGCCCCAAAGCCGGGCGTGGATGCACACACAGGTCTGGCTGGTACTGCGGCAACTGCGCTGGCTTCGCCTGTGCCAGCCTCGCCTGCACCACTCTTGCCTGGACCACTCTTGCCTGAGCCAGCGGCCCCTGAACTTGGCCTGTCTGAAAAGGGAACGGCTGCGGAATCCGATGCCGTTGATGAAGGACAACAGCCTGCTGCTGACGGTGGGGCCTTCGCTGAACCTACGTTGGCTGTGCCCGAAGAAAGTGACACGGTCCTGGAAACAGTCGCCCCGGAACATGGTGCGTCCGCTGAGACCGTCATGGGCGTCCTTGACGAGGATGGGTACTATTCCGCGGAGTTGGCGGATTCGGCCCATCCGGGAGCAGATCGGGTTTCCGCTGCGGAGGAACCGGCGTCCGAGCCAGACCCGGTCCCCGCGAACGAACTGACCGGCACGTACGACCACCTGTGGGAACGCACGGTGGTACGGAGCATTGAAGATGCCGCCGTCCGCGATGACCCTGAAGCGACGGAGGGCGTTGGCCCCGCTTCATCGGCGGGGAAGGTTGGCAGTGCCGCCCTGGAGCTGCCGGCGCAGATGCCGGCGGCACGGGGGCTCCAGGCCGCCGGAAAGCCTGCCCAGCCCGACGGCGCCGCTGCCCCGGAGGCCCGAAGCGCCTTGCCAGGAAATTCCACACCGCCCACCGGCGGCGGGCCGATCAGCAATGACCCGATGACGGGCGGGCTGATCGACTCGGTTCCCTGGCGCACCGGTGGGGCCAATACCAGGAAAGCCGAGGCCCCGCCAGCACTGGATATTCCTTCCGGCGGGCCAGGCCCGGAACTGGCCCCCGGCAGCCGGCAGGACTCCCCGGCGGAGGATCCGGCAGGCCTTCCCGCCGGATTCGACGGAGACCACGACGGCCACACGATCATGAAAAGCGATCTTGCCGGAATGGCTGCCCATCCTGCACCAACGGTTCTTCCGGATGCTGCCGGTCCGCTGGTGCTGGCCCGGGTCTGCAGCCGGGGCCACGCGAACCCACCCACGCATGCGCAGTGTGCCGCCTGCGGGCTGCCCCTGCCCTCCGACGGCGTCCAGGTGTCGCGGCCGCGGCTGGGCCGGATGCGGGTATCCACCGGTGAGGTGGTGGACCTTGACCATTCGTTGGTGATCGGCCGGCAGCCCTCAGTCTCCCGGGTCCAGGGTGGGGTAATGCCCCGGCTCGTCCAGGTGGCGAGCCCCGGCGGCGATATCTCCCGTTCGCACGTGGAAGTCCGGCTGGAAGGCTGGCACGTGATGCTTTGCGACCTCAAGGCCACCAACGGAACGGTCCTGGTCCGGGAAGGCCAGCAGCCGAGGAGGCTGGCCCAGAACGAGATGGCCATCGTGCTCGATGGCGATATTGCCGAACTGGGCGACAACATCTCATTGCGTTTTGAGGAGATTCTTTGAGTTCGAAACGGCCTGTTGCGCCGCCGCCCCACATCCCGGGGTTTAACTACATCAGTCTGCTGGGATCCGGCGGGTTCTCCGACGTCTACCTCTACGAGCAGGACCGGCCGCGGCGGAAAGTGGCTGTCAAGGTCCTGCTGTCCGACCTGAAAACGGACGGCGCGCGGCGGAGGTTCGAGTCTGAGGCCAACCTGATGGCCCAGCTCTCCTCCCACCCCTACATCGTGACCATCTATGAGGCTGAGGTAACCGAGGCAGGACATTCCTACCTGGCCATGGAATATTGCTCCAGGCCCAGCCTCGATGTCCGCTACCGGCGGCAGCGGTTCAGCGTGGACGAAGTCCTGGCCGTGGGCATCCAGGTGGCATCCGCCGTCGAAACCGCCCACCGGGCCGGCATCGCGCACCGGGACATCAAGCCGGCGAACATCCTGGTCACCGATTACAACCGCCCCGCGCTGACGGACTTCGGGATTTCCGGCACGCTGGGCAGCGATGCCGACGACGACGCCGGGATGTCAATCCCGTGGTCCCCACCGGAACAGTTCACCGACGGACCGATTGACGGCGTTTTGGTGGACGTCTGGGCCCTCGGGGCCACGCTGTACACCCTGCTGGCCGGCCGGTCTCCCTTCGTGATGCCCGGGGCCGATAATTCCCAGCGTGAACTGATTTCGCGCATCAGCACCATGGCACTGCCCAGGCTCGGCCGCGCCGACGTCCCGGAATCCCTGGAACTGGCACTCTCCACCGCCATGGCGAAGTCAGCGTCCTCCAGGTACTCCTCGGCCCACGCGTTCGCTCTTGCCCTGCAGCGGATCCAGGCTGAGCTGAACCTGTCAGTCACGCCCTTTGAAGTGCTCGAAGAACCCCACCAGGAGGACGGCCACCCGGACGACGGCTTCGAGGAAACCCGTGTCCGCAGCGTTGCCGCCATCGATCCGGAGCGGACCGGCAGTGCGCCCACCTTCCCGGCACGTACCCGTCCGCAGGGCCCCGGCCCATTCCCGGTGACTGGCCCGCCTGCTGTCAACCCGGCCGCTGCTGGTCCGTCTGCCCCCGTCCAAGCGGGGGACGCGGCCCGGCCCCAGGTCCCGGGCCACCTCTTTGCCGGCCAGCATCCCCAGGGAAACCCGGCGGGCGAGTGGTCGCACGCCACCATGCTCCGTGGCAGCGCCCCCGCCGCCTACGGCACACGCCAGGACGGCACACCGCAGTACGGCACCCCCCAGGACGCGACGGTCCACCGCCCTTCCCTCCTCTCGGCTGACGCAGGACAACATCCAGGACAACAGCACCCGGCAGGGCGGGCGCCGGGCCGGGGAGAACCTGAGCTTGACGCCACCGTGGGCCGGCCGGCCATGCCCCGGGGGGACGCCCCGGGTCCTGCCCCCGCCGACCACGGCAAACGCAACCTGTGGCTCGCGATCACCGGAGGGACCCTGCTGGCGGTCGCCGTCGTCGTGGGAATTGCCTTGTCAGCAACAGTCCCGCCGAAGCCGGTACCCACGGAGCAGGTCAGCAAGCCTCCGGTAGATCCCCTGGATAACGGGACTGTCCCGGACGTCGAGGCACTGGGCGGGTTCCTGGACAGTACAGGAACAGTAAGTTTCAGCTGGAACAATCCCCAGCCGAAACCCGGTGACGTCTTCAAGTGGCGGGTCTTCGCACCAGGGCAGACCGAGGGCGCCTACCAGTCCACTACCTCCTCCTCCGTCCAGGTGAAACCAAATCCCTCGGGAACCACCTGCATCGAGGTGATGTTGGTCCGCAGTGACGGGGCCTCCTCTCCCATGGAAGAAGAAGATTCGGTCCACTGCGTGCCCAACAGCTAGGAATGGCCTGGCCAGCGGACAGGCCGACGAACAACATGCAATGCCCTATGAGGAGGCACGGAAAATGGGGGATCTAGCAATAGATTTCTGTGGTGAGTGGTACGAGCCGTCGGATGAGGATATTTTCAACATCGGGCGTGAAGGCGACCTTGAAGTGGACGACAACCCCTACCTGCATCGACAGTTCCTGCAGGTGGCCCGCTACGACGGAATGTGGTGGCTCAGCAACGTAGGCAGCATGCTCTCGGCCACGGTCGCCGACGCTTCCGGCGGCATGCAGGCCTGGCTGTCGCCCGGGGCCCGCATACCCCTCGTCTTCAGCCACACCAACATCATTTTTACCGCCGGACCCACCACCTATGAGTTCGCCGTTCACCTTAAGACGCCGTCGTTCCGCCAAGAGGCGCGGGACGAAGACAGCAATGGGGACACCACTATCGGCCCCGTGGTGTTCACCGACTCGCAGAAGGCGCTCATCGTGGCGCTCGCCGAACCGATGCTCCGCCGCGAGGGGACTGGATTCAGCGCCATCCCGTCCTCGGCTGCGGCGGCCAAGACGCTCGGCTGGGCCCTGACCCGGTTCAACCGCAAGCTGGACAACGTCTGCGACAAGCTGGACAGGGTTGGGGTGGTGGGACTCCGCGGCGGAGGCGGAAAACTGGCTACAAACCGGCGGGCCAGGCTTGTTGAACATGCTGTTACGTCCCATCTGGTGACCCCTGAAGACTTGTATCTGCTCGAAAAGATGAGGGGCGTGGACGAAGGATGAGAATCCGGCTGACACTTCGCCGGGACCCGGCCGAGACCAAGGACCTCGCGGTCACCGTTGACGGCCTGGCCACCGTGGCGGACACCGCCACTCAGCTGTGGTCTGCAGACCCTGACCGCAAGGGGGTTCCGGCGCCGGAAAACCTTTCCCTGCGGATCGACGAGGCCTTTGTGGCCGGCGGGATGCGCGGCAACGTCCTGACCCGCACGGACAACCTGCTCGAATCAGGGCTGCGGCCGGGGTCGGTTGTTTCACTGACCCAGGTCAGCGCACAGTTTGACGCTCCGGGCGCCAACCGGGGGCCCGCCACGGCCACCCTGCGGATCCTGTCCGGCCCCGACGTCGGCCAGGAGTTTTCCCTCCCTTCAGGCACCAGTTACATTGGCCGGGACCGGGACGTTGACATCCGGCTGACCGATCCCATGACCTCAAAACGCCACGCCCGCATCACGGTAGGCGAAAGCGTCGAGATCGTGGACACCAATTCGGCCAACGGCCTCCTGATGGACGGCCTTCCGGTCACCAGGGCCACGCTTAATTCCTCAGACACGGTGACCCTTGGTGATACCACCGTCACGGTGGTTCCGCTGGGGCGGAACCAGGCGGCAGCGCCGACGTCGCCCCTTGTCGATTTCAACCGGTCACCGCGCGTGGTGCCCTGCTTTGAATCGCCCAAGCGGGTCCTGCCGGCGGGACCCAAACGGCCGGACAACCAGCCTTTCCCCTACATCATGCTGATGGCGCCGCTGCTGATGGGGGCCGTGATCTTCGCGACCACCCGGAACCTGATTTCTGTTGTGTTCATGCTGATGATGCCGCTGTTCGTGGTGGGCCACTACGTCGACCAGAAGATGCAGACCAAGCGCCGGCTCAAGGAACAGCTGAAGCACTTCCGGGAGTCCATGGCCGCGTTCCGCCAGGACATCACCGAACTGCAGCACGTTGAACGCTCCGTCCGGCTGCAGGAGGCGCCGTCCGTCAGCGACACCGTGGATTCCATCTACAAACTGGGGCCGCTGCTCTGGACCCACCGCCCTGAGCACAAGGGCTTCCTGGGCCTGAGGTTTGGGCTGGGCACGGCGCCGTCCCGGGTGGTCCTTGAGGAGTCGTCGAACAACGACACCGAAGTTGAATACATGCGCGAGATCCAGGACTGCCTCAAGCAGTTCAAGGACATCGAGGGCGTGCCGGTGGTCTCCCAGCTGCGGACGGCGGGATCCTTTGGCGTCGCGGGAGCACGCGGACTGGTTGATGACGTGGCCCGCGGCATGGTTTTGCAGCTGGCGGGCCTTCACTCGCCCGCCGAGGCCGTCATTACAGCCATCACGTCAGCCCAGTCCCGCGAGCGCTGGAACTGGCTGCAGTGGCTGCCGCACGTAGGTTCGGGCCACAGCCCGATCAGCGGCGACCATCTGGCTGCAGGCTCAGCGGGCGGTTCCTCCCTCCTGGCCCGGCTTGAGGACCTGGTGGACACCCGTGAGGCGTTGGCTCAGCGCTCCGGCGCTGATCTCCGCCCGGAGCTTGACCCTGCCAAGGTGGAGGTTCCCGTGCCGGTCCTGCCGGCTGTCCTGGTCATTGTGGAGGACGATGCCCCTGTTGACCGCGGACGGCTGACGCGGCTTGCCGAGCGCGGGCCTGATTCCGGGGTGCACGTCATGTGGGTGGCCACCGACATCCAGGCTCTCCCTGCAGCCTGCCGGGATTTTATGGTGGTGGACGGCGATCACGGCACCACCACCGGCCAGGTGCGGCTTGGCCAGCACACCTACCCCGTCAGCTGCGAAAGCCTTGACGCGGATCTCGCCGCCCAGCTGGCCAGGATGCTCTCCCCGGTAGTGGACGTGGGCAAGCCTATGAGTGACGACTCGGACCTGCCGCGCGCCGTTTCCTACGCCACCCTGATCGGCAAGGACTTCCTGGACAACCCGCAGGCCGTGGCGGAACGGTGGAAGGAGAACAACTCGGTCCACGCCACCGCCGTCCAGAACCGCAAGGACAACGGAACGCTCCGCGCGCTGGTGGGTTCAAAAGGCGTTGAACCGCTGTACCTTGACCTGAAGAACGAGGGGCCGCACGCCCTGGTGGGCGGAACCACCGGTGCTGGCAAGTCGGAGTTCCTGCAGTCCTGGGTCATGGGCATGGCCGCCGCCTACAGCCCTGACCGGGTGAGCTTTCTGTTTGTGGACTACAAGGGCGGGGCCGCTTTCGCCGATTGCCTGCACCTGCCGCACACCGTGGGCCTGGTCACCGATCTCTCCCAGCACCTGGTCCGCCGGGCCCTGACCTCCCTCCGGGCAGAACTCCACTACCGGGAGCACCTGCTGAACCGGAAAAAGGCGAAGGACCTGCTGGCACTTCAACGCGAAGCCGATCCTGATGCTCCGCCGTACCTGATCATCATCGTGGACGAATTCGCGGCGCTTGCCACCGAGGTGCCCGAGTTCGTGGACGGTGTTGTGGATGTGGCCGCCCGCGGGCGTTCACTGGGACTCCACCTGATCCTGGCCACCCAGCGGCCCGCCGGTGTGATCAAGGACAGCCTGCGGGCCAACACCAACCTCCGTGTGGCCCTGCGCATGGCGGACGAAGAGGACGCGACCGATATCCTCGGCGTCCCGGACGCCGCCTACTTTGACCCGTCCATCCCGGGCCGCGGCGCCGCAAAGACCGGTCCGGGCCGGATCCAGGGCTTCCAGACCGGTTATGCGGGTGGCTGGACCACGGAGAAGCCGCAGCGGCCCCAGATCGACATCGTTGAAATGGCCTTCGGCTCAGGTCCCAGCTGGGATCTGCCTGCCCCTGAACAGCCGGTGAAGGAAGACCCCGCCGGTCCGAACGATATCTCCCGGATGACCACCAACATCGTCCGGGCGGCCGAGCTCCTGGCCATCCGTCCGCCGCGCAAACCCTGGCTGGATGAGCTTGCCAAGACCTACGACTTCTCCAAGCTCCCCAATCCGCGGACGGACGAGCGGCTGCTCCTGGGAGTGGCGGACGATCCTTCCCGGCAGGACCAGCCCACGGTCTTCTACGAACCCGACAAAGACGGCAACATGGCCATCTACGGTACCGGCGGTTCCGGAAAGTCAGCGGCCCTGCGCGGTATTGCGATTGCCGCGGCCGTCACTCCGAGGGGAGGTCCCGTGCACCTCTACGGGATCGACTGCGGGTCCTCGGGACTGAAGATGCTCGAAGAGCTGCCGCACGTGGGGGAGATCATCAGCGGGGACGACGTGGAACGCGTCGGACGCCTGCTTCGCCTGCTGCGCGACATTGCTGATGAACGCTCCGCGCGCTTCGCCGAAGTCAGGGCTTCCACCATTGTTGAGTACCGGAGGCTGGCGAACCGTCCCGGTGAAAAGCGGATCTTTGTGCTGGTGGACGGAATGTCGGCGTTCCGCGAGACCTACGAGTACAGCAAACTTTCCGCACTGTGGGATATCTTCCTGCAACTGGCAACGGACGGACGTCCCCTGGGCATCCACCTGGTAGTGACCGGGGACCGCCCCAACTCGGTCCCGGCGTCGCTGCTGGCGTCCATTCAGCGCCGGCTGGTTCTGCGGCTCTCCTCCGAGGACGACTACCTGACCATGGCGGTTCCCAGGGACGTTCTCAGCAACACCTCGCCTCCGGGCCGGGGCCTGCTGGACGGCCTGGAGGTACAGCTCGCGGTCCTGGGAGGCAACTCCAACCTGGCCCTGCAGGCGAGGGAGGTCCATAAGCTCAGCCAGGCAATGCTCCGCCAGGGGCTCGACAAGGCGCCCAGGATCGAGCGGCTCCCGGAGCAGGTGGACCTCGATGTATTGCCCGCCGGCCGTCCGGACCTGCCCGTGATCGGTGTGGACAACGAAACACTGGAGCCGGCCGAGATCATGGCGAAGGGCCCGCTGCTGGTCTCCGGTCCGCCCGGCGCCGGAAGGACCGTGGCGCTGGTGACTCTCGCCTACGCGCTCAGGCGCTCCAACCCGGAGACGGAGCTCGTCTACATCGGCTCGAGGCGGTCCGCTGTGGCCTCGCTGCCCATCTGGAATCGGTCGATAGTAGGCGCGGATGACCTCGCCGAGGTGGCCGAAGACCTGATCGAGCATTCATCGGGAAATCCCGGCACGGTGGCCATCTTCATTGAGGGTCTGACAGAGTTCACCGACACGGTGGCGGAATCGCGGATAGGGCAACTGGTGACGGCGTCAATCAAAGCCGACCAGTGGGTCATCGGGGAGTCCGAAACGTCCACCTGGTCTTCAGCCTGGTCCCTTTCCCAGCCCTTCAAATCGGGGCGCCGCGGCCTGCTGATCAACCCCGGCGACATCGAAGGCGACAGCCTGCTCAACACCTCCCTGGGCAGGGTCAGCCCCGACTTCATCCCCGGCCGCGGGTACATTGTGGGCCGGGGCAAAGTGCGCAAACTGCAGATTGCGCTGCCGCCTGAAAACAGGGGCTGAGCACACCTGTATGCGGCGGGCCGCGAATTCATGGAATTTGCGGCCCGGCCGCGTGCTGTAGCAGACTACCGGGAACACCCGTTGGGCGGAGGGGGCCGCGCAAAGTCGAAAAGGTATCCATGCCCCGATCCTCCACTGTGCTCCGCGCTGTTTCTGTGATGGGGGCAGCTGCGGTCCTGGCGTTCTCGACCGGACTCACCGCAGTTCCGCCTGCGGCAGCTGACACTCCTGAGCCTGCACCCACCTGCCGGCTCATCTGCCTCCCGGGCCCATCTGAACCGGAGCCCGAGGATCCGCCCGGTCCCCAACCGACTCCCACTTCCCCAAAACCCACCGCCACGGCAGCGCCGCCGGCCCCGGCCCCGGCACCGCCGGCTCAGCCGCAGCCCGCGGACCCGGCACCCGCCCCGGTTCCCACCCTCGCCCCCGAGCCGGAAGAGACTGCCGTTGAGGAGACACCCTCCGCTGAGGCCGCGGTCATATCCACCAGCGCCCCTCCGCCCAGCGGAGCACCCTCCACAGAACCAAACTGGAACAAGCCCATCACTGGGTCAGCGAAGTCCACGCAGGCTGCCGCTGTGTCGCCGGGGGACGGGCCTGGCTTCGGAGATCCGCGGCTGCTGACCATCATGGCTGGGGTGCTTCTGGTGGGTCTCGCCGGCCTGGCGTTTGCCTGGTGGAGCAGGAACCGGGTCTCGGCCCACTGAGCAGGCAGGCGGCCCGGCATTGGCGGCACGAAGAACGCTTATAACGGCCGCGCTGTTAATTCCTGAGATTTGCGGCCCTGCGGCGTGTTGTAGCAGACTACCGGGAACAGAAGTTCGCAGCGGAGGGGGACCGCGCCCGTCCAAAGGCAACAAATGACCCCGTCCTGCGCTGCACTCAAAGCCGCCATCGCGGCGGCAGCAGCTGCAGTCCTCGCGCTGTCTGTTGGTCTTTCGGCCGTGGGGGCCGCCCATGCCGACTCACCTGAGCCCACGGCCACGGCCACCTGCGAGGAGTCCTGCGAACCCGCACCAGCGGAAGCTGCCCGGAAACCTGATCCGAAGCCGACGGCGGAAGAGCCCTCCGTCCCGGCGAAACCGCCCCAGGAACCCCCGGCGAAGCCCGCGCCCACTGCGCCACCCGCCGAGCCCACCCTGGAACCCGTGCCCACCCTGGAGCCCGAGCCAACTGAAACCATAGAGCCGGCACCGTCAACGGAACCACCCTCCAGCAGCGCTGCGGCAACCCCGTCTGCGGCAACCCCCAGCACTGAATCCAACTGGAACAAGCCGATCACCAAGTCCGCCAAACCTACCCAGGCCGCCGCCGTCTCCGGCACAGACGGCCCAGGTTTTGGAGATTCCGGCCTGCTGGCCATCCTGGCAGGGGTGCTGCTGGTGGGCATGGCCGGGGTGTCCTTCGCCTGGTGGGCCCGGCAGCGAGTCTCCAGCCACTGACTCGGCACGCGTCTTTGCATCCCCAGCAAAATGTCCGGGGTGTAGGGCAAGATAGGTCTGTGAGCACAGCACCTGGCCCCGCAGAAGAGACAGCAACCCGGACTGAAGATTTGACGGAGCCGGAGGCGGTTCCGTCCGAGTCGGTCCGTGAGGAGTACGAGAACCTGGCCGACCTCGTCCGGAAGTACAGATTCGCGTACTACCAGGAGGACGAACCCCTGGTCTCGGACGCGGAGTTTGACGAACTTTTTCGGCGCCTCGAAGAGATCGAAGCGCTGCACCCTGAACTGGTGGCCAATGACTCGCCCACCCAGGAGGTTGGCGGCGAAGTCTCAGCCGCGTTTGCCGCCGTCGAACATTTGCAGCGCATGTACAGCCTGGAGGACGTTTTCTCCCTCGAGGAGCTGGAAGCATGGATCGATAAGGCAGCTGCCAGTATCGCCAAGGTGGGTAACGGCGGAATGCCGCCGGCCTGGCTGACGGAGCTGAAGATTGATGGCCTGGCAGTCAACCTGCTGTACCGGGACGGGAAACTCGTCCGGGCGGCCACCAGGGGTGACGGCCACACCGGCGAAGACATCACCCACAACGTGCTCACCATCAAGGAAATACCGCAGGAACTGAGCGGAACGGGCTACCCCGCCGAAATGGAAGTCCGCGGCGAGGTGTTTATCCCGTCAACGGCTTTTGCTGAATTCAATGAGGCCCTGATCGCGGCGGGCAAAGCACCGCTGGCCAACCCGCGCAACGCGGCAGCGGGCTCCCTGCGACAAAAGGACCCCGCCGAAACGGCCAAACGGCCGCTGAAGATGTTCGTCCACGGGATCGGGGCGCGGGAAGGACTTCAGGCCCAGAGCCAGTCCGGGACGTACCAGCTCATGAAGGAGTGGGGGCTGCCCGTCAGCCCTTATTTTGAAGTCCTGCGAAGCCTCCAGGAGATCCTCGAGTTCATCAAGCGGTACGGCGACAAACGGCACAGCCTGATGCATGAGATCGATGGCATCGTCATCAAAGTGGACGACTTCGCCACCCAGCGCGCACTGGGCTATACGTCACGGGTGCCCCGCTGGGCAGTCGCCTATAAGTATCCGCCGGAGGAAGTCCACACCAAACTGCTGGACATCGCCGTCAATGTTGGACGGACAGGGCGCGTCACGCCCTACGGAGTGATGCAGCCGGTCAAGGTTGCCGGCTCCACTGTCGAGATGGCCACGCTGCACAACCAGGACGTGGTGAAGGCCAAAGGCGTGAAAATCGGCGACATCGTGGTCCTGCGCAAGGCCGGCGATGTCATTCCGGAGATTGTCGGGCCTGTGCTTGCCCTGCGGGAACAGCAGCAGCCGCCGGTCCGGGACTTTGTCATGCCCACCGAATGCCCTTCCTGCGGAACACCGCTGGCGCCGGCGAAGGAAGGGGATGTGGACATCCGCTGCCCCAACGCCAGGTCCTGCCCCGCCCAGCTGCGTGAACGGGTCTTCCACCTGGCCGGCAGGGGAGGCTTCGATATCGAGGCGCTTGGCTGGGAGGCAGCCATTGCGCTGACCCAGCCTGCCGAACCGGCCGTGCCGCCCCTGACGTCGGAGGCGGCGCTGTTTGACCTCACCCCAGAGGACCTTGCGGATGTCCGGATCAGGCGTGAAAAGCGCGCCAAGGGGGTGCCCACGGGCGAGTTTGAGCTGGTGCCGTACTTCTACAGCAAGGGCACGGCGAAGTCCCCGTCCAAGCCCACAGCCAACACGGAAAGGCTGTTCAGGGAACTGGAAAAAGCCAAAACCCAGCCGCTGTGGCGTGTGCTGGTGGCGCTGTCCATCCGGCACGTCGGGCCGCGGGCCTCGCGGGCGCTGGCTAACGCTTTTGGCAGCATGGACGCAATCCGCCGGGCGTCGGAGGAGGAACTGGCCGGGGTGGACGGCGTGGGCCCCACCATCGCCGCGGCGCTCAAGGAATGGTTCGCCGAGGACTGGCACCTGGAGATCATCGACCGCTGGGCTGCCGCAGGAGTCCGGATGGAGGATGAGCGCGACGAATCCATGCCGCGGACCCTGGAGGGCCTGACCATCGTCGTCACGGGTTCGCTGCCGGACTTCAGCAGGGACGAGGCCAAGGAGGCCATCCTGATCCGGGGCGGCAAGGCGGCCGGCTCGGTGTCCAAGAACACCAGCTACGTGGTGGCTGGCGAGAACGCCGGAACCAAACTGGACAAAGCGGAGCAGCTGGGAGTGCCGGTGCTGGATGAGGACGGGTTCCGCGAACTCCTTGCCAACGGGCCCGCCAACCTGACGGCCAAGGCGCCCGCCACTACAGCCGCCAAGGCAGAAGACAACCAACCCGCCACTGAATCTGCCGGGGCGGACAGCGTGATTGAGCCGGAGGCTGCTGAATGAGCAGCGCGGATCTGTTGCCTCCGGATCACCCGGCAGTGCTCCTGGAGGTGGCAAAGCAAGCGGCCGCCGCAGGTGCTTCAGTGCTTGCCTCCCGGAACGGCGATGACCTTGGGACCAGCAACAAGGGAGCGGCGGGCGACTGGGTTACCGCTTTTGACGTCGCTGCGGAGGATGCCGTCCGGGGCGCCATCAACACGGCGCGGCCGCAGGACACCATCACGGGCGAGGAACACGGAACCACGCGCCCCGCCGAGCCCAGCGGCTACCGGTGGTCCATTGATCCGCTCGACGGCACCACCAACTTCATCCGAAACATCGTCTACTACGCCACCTCCGTGGCCGTGGCCGATGCCCGCGGTGTCTGGCTCGCCGGCGTCGTTAACGCCCCGGCACTGGGGCGCGTCTACTATGCCGCCCGCGGCCAGGGGGCCTGGCTGGAGGAGTCCGGCAGGCTCACCCGGCTGCAGGGGCCGGAGCCCGGCAGGAAGGGTCAAATCCTGGCTACCGGTTTCAGCTACGATCCCCGTGTCCGGGCCGAACAGGCCGCGCTCCTGGGCAGCCTGATGGAGGACTTCGCCGACGTCCGGCGCCTGGGCTCGGCAGCGCTGGACCTGTGCATGGTGGCCGACGGAACCCACGACGCCTTCGGTGAACGCGGACTGAACGAGCACGATTTCTCAGCCGGCGCCCTGATCGCCGAGGAGGCGGGCTGCTGGGTCAGGCGTCCCCGCCTGGTCAGCCCGCTCAACGGCGGGCCAACCGATGAGGACAGGCTGGCCGCCTGGACCTGTGCCGCAAGCCTGGAGCTGTCCGGCAAGTTCCCGCTCTGAGTTAGGCCTGGAGTAGACGTTCTGCCTGGAGTGGACTTTCTGCCCCGAGTGATAGTTCCATCACGGAAACCCCCTGTTCCGGCGGTCCGCGCTCCGCATGCCACTACCATTGTCAGGTGCATCCGCAGATAACCATCCGTCCCGCCACTGCGGAAGATTTCGACGACGTTGCCCGGATCACGCGGGACTCCTACCTCGCCGCGGGCTACTTCGACAGCCCTGACCACCCCTATATCCTGCAAATCCAGGACGTGGCCCGGCGTGCACAGAGCGCCACGATCTGGGTGGCCGAGCGCCGCGGGCAGGTCGTCGGCTCGGTGACGCTGGCCCGGGCCGGTGAACCGTATGCCGACATCGCCCTGGAGGACGAGCTGGAGTTCCGGATGCTCGTGGTGGACCCGCACGTGCAGCGCAGCGGAGCCGGGAAGGCCACTGTTGAGGCCATCATCCACCACGCCAAATCGCTCGCCGGCATCAGGGCAGTTGCCCTCACTACTGGAAAAACCTGGGAGAGCGCCCACGGTCTCTACCGGAAGTTCGGGTTCCAGCGTGTCCCGGAGCGGGACTGGTTTGTTCCCGGCACCGACATAAAGCTGCTGGTTTACCGGCTCGAGGTCTAGCCACCCTAAAGTGGTGCCGACTCATTTCAGCTTTGAAAGGCCCACCATGCGCAAAACCTTCGGCACTGGCTCCGTCTGGGAACAGACCCTCGGCTACTCACGGGCAGTCCAGGTGGACAATACGCTGTACATTTCAGCCACGGCCGCCAGCGGTGAAGACGGCATCGTGGGCAACGACTTTTACACCCAGACCCAGTACATTCTGCAGAAGCTCGGGGCCGTGCTCGAAGATGCGGGTTTCAGCTTCGCTGACGTTGTCCAGTCCAAGCTGTACGTGACCGACATCAGCAAGTGGGAAGAGGCCGGGCGCGCCCACGGCGAAGTCTTCGGCGAGATCCGACCCACCCTTTCCCTGGTCCACGTGCTGCCGTTCCTGGACCCGAAGATGCTCGTGGAAATCGAGCTCGTAGCCCAGAAGAGCGCCAGCTAGAAGGGCTGTCCGCGGGACAGACATCCTCCGCGTGCTCGCTCGTTCCTCGCTTAGACGCACGCTTCCGGATGCCTCTCCCGCGTCCATACGCGTCGCAGAGTCGCTCAGTGAACTGCCGAGGGTTGTTTTAAGAGGAAGGCAGGCCGTAGCGGTGCTCCGGCCTGCCTGTGGTTCCGTAGCGCAGCTGGATGTCGACGGCGCCATCATCAGCCAGCGACGACAGGTACCGCTGCGCTGTGGCCCGGGAAACGCCCACCCGCGTGGCCACATCCACGGCCGAGTACTGCTCGCCGGGAACCAGCGATTCGAGCACGGCAGCCTCGGTGGCTGACCGCGGTTTCGCCGATGCTGCCACCTCGCCGGGAATCAATGCCCGTTTGGCGCGCTCCACCGATTCCTGGTCCAGCACCCCGGGCTGGCCCAGGATGCGGCGGTACCGGGCGTAGGAGCGCAGCTGCTGGGAGAGCGAATCCGCCGTGAACGGCTTAAGCAGGTAGCCCAGGGCGCCCCGGCGAAATGCCTTGCGGAGCGAGGCCGCGTCCGACGCCGCACTCAGGATCATGGTGTCCACATCAAGCTGCTGCAACAGGTCCAGCCCGGACGCGTCCGGCAAATAGACGTCCAGGAGCACCAGGTCCGGCCGGAGGCTGTGGATGGCCTGCAAAGCGAGCGACGCCGTTCCTACCGGCGACAGGGCCAGGAACCCCGCCACCGAGTCGACATAGGTCGCGTGCAGCTTCGCCACATGGAAGTCGTCGTCCACAATCAGCACCCTGAAATCCTCAGGCATCGTTGTCCTTTCCTGCCAAATCCGTGGCCGCGAGGTCTTTGGCTGCGAGGTCTTTGGCTGCGAAGTCTTTGGCTGCGCCGGCGGTTGTTCGCGGCAGCGTGGCCATAAACACTGCGCCCGGTCCGCCGTCGGAACCGGGTTCCAGCACCTTGACGTCGCCGCCGCGGCGGCGGGCCAGCTGCCGCGCAAGGGCCAGTCCCAGGCCGTGGCCGCCGCTGGACAGGACGGGACCTGCGCTGCCGGCAGCCGTGGTGAAGCCCTCCGCAAACACCATGTCCGGATCTACCCCGGCCCCCAGCCCGTCGCCGGAATCCGCGACGACGATGTGCAGGGTCCCGCCGGCGTCGTCCGGTTCATCCAGGACCTCCAGTTCAACCCAGCGGTCCTTTGAAGAGCCGGCCACTGCTGCATTGACCGCGTTGTCGATCAGGTTGCCCAGCACCGTGGTTACATCCTGGGGCTCAATGACCTGGCCGCGGACCAGGGTTTCCGGCCCGATCCGCAGGGTGACGCCGCGTTCATCGGCTTCCACGCCCTTCGCCCCGACGAAGGCCTGCAGATAGGGGTCCTGCAGCAGCTCGGCCTGGCCGACAGGGAACTTCAGCGGCCCCGTAGCGGCAAGCCGGGCCAGGTATTCCCGCGCTTGCTGGTGCTGGCCCATGCCCATAAAACCGGCGAGGGTGTGCAGCTGGTTCGCGAACTCGTGGCGCTGGGCGCGCAGGGCAGTAGACATGGTGCCCACGGCGTCGAGCTGCCGGGTCAGGTGCTGCAGTTCGGTGCGGTCGCGAAGCATCACCACCCAGCCCAGGTCTTCGCGCCGGTGCAGGGCCTTGCGCGCGCTTGCCACCAGTACCCGTCCTGCCGCCACAAGTTCCAGCGCCTCGGCCGTTTCGGCCTGGGCGCCGCCCGGTGCCGGACGGGTCAGGGACTTCAGCTGCGCCGGAACCGGTGCATCCTCCCAGAGCGTCCCGGCAAGGTCAGGCAGGCCAAGCAGCCGTTGGGCTGCGGCATTGAAGACGCTGATCCGGCCGTCGGCCGAAATGCCGATGACGCCGTCGTCCACTCCCTGCAGCACCGCCACCTGATCGTGGACAAGGGTGCTGATTTCTTCCGGCTCCAGGCCCAGCGTGAGCCGCTGCAGCCGGCGCCGCAGCAGGAACGATGCCAGCACGCCCGCCAACAGGGCGCCGGCCGCCGTCAGTGCTACCGGCCCGATGTCCCTGGCAACGCTCTGGCCCACTGTCTCCATGGAGTAGCCCACGCTCACTTCACCCACCACGGTGCCGGTGCCCGGGGCATATACAGGCACTTTGGCGCCGGCCGAGGGACCCAGGGTCCCGGTGTTCCGGGTGGTGATTTCCTCGCCGGAGAGCGCTTCGGAGGGGTCGGTGCTGACCTTTTCGCCCAGGCGGTCAGGGTCCGGGTGGGCGAGCCGCAGGCCTGTCTCGTCGGTGATGACCACAAAGAGGGCACCGGTGCGGATTCGGGCGTTTTCCGCCTCCACCATCAGCGGCCCGTTCCTGAGCTCGGCGGGCGGGGGAGTGCCTGTCTGCTCGCTGATGGCCTGGACATCCGCCCGCACCGAAGGATCTGACGCCACGGTGCGTGCCAGCGTCAGGGCCTGGTTTTCGGCTTCGCGGCCCACCCTGTCGTACGTCAGCCAGGCGTGGACGGCTGCGCTGAGGAGGGCCACCAGCAGCACAACCCCCAGTTGGAGGAGCAAGGTCTGGGTGGAGAACCGCAGCGGCGGCCGTGGCACAGAACGCTGCATGATCCTCCTTGAATGTCGGGGTGGGGGATGCCGTGAGCACAATGCGCAAAATGCTCCCAATAAGCAGTATGCCAATCAATTGAGCCAAAGGCACTGCCGTGACGCCGGCCACCATATCGTCTGTAGCACGCGTCACACCGTTGTGTCGCCGTTCACAAGAAGGAGCCGGCCGTGCTGGTATTACTTGGATTCGCCATGATCGCGGTATTCATGGTGCTGATCATGACGAAGAAGTTGACGCCAGTGCTGGCGCTGATCATCGTACCCACTGTTTTTGGACTGTTTGCGGGCGCCGGCCTGGGCATCGGGGACATGGTCCTGGACTCGATGAAGTCCATGACCTCCACCGCGGCCCTGCTGATGTTCGCCATCATCTATTTCGGCCTGATGATCGACGTCGGGCTGTTTGACCCGCTGGTGAAGTTCATCCTCCGCAAGCTGGGCAATGACCCCGCCAAGGTGGTGCTGGGCACTGCCATCCTGGCAGCTGCAGTATCCCTCGACGGGGACGGATCCACCACCTTCATCCTTACCACCGCAGCCATGCTGCCCATCTACCTCCGGCTGAAGATGAGCCCCGTGGTCCTCACCTGCGTGGCCGGCCTGGCTAACGGCACCATGAACATAGTGCCGTGGGGTGGCCCCACCGCCCGTGCCGCCACCGCCCTGAAGATCGACGTCAACGACGTTTTCGTCCCGATGATCCCGTCCCTCCTGGCCGGCGTCGCGGTGGTCCTCGCCTTCGCCTGGCTGCTCGGCCTGCAGGAGCGCAACCGCCTCCGCGCCACCCAGCCGGAGATCTGGGGCGTCCCCGAGACTTCCGAAGCGTTCGACGGCGGCACGCCGGCAGCTGGGAAAAGCACGCCGGGCCAGGGTCCACGGACTCCCGGAACCGGCACTCCCGCCGTCGCCAGCGACTTCCCGGGAGGTTCCTCGGTTGCCGTGCTGGAACGCACCGAAGACCTGGTGGATGACAGTGACACTGCCATGGCTGACACTGCCCTGGACCCCAACCGCAAGACTCTGCGTCCCAAGCTGCAGTGGTTCAACCTGGGCCTTACAATCGCCGTCATGGGCATGCTGATCGCCGACCTCGTGCCCCTGCCCTACGTCTTCATGGTGGGTTCGGCGATTGCCCTGCTGGTGAACTTCCCGCACGTGAAGGACCAGGCTGCGCAGATTGTGGCCCACGCACCCTCCGTTGTCGCGGTCGTCAGTATGGTCATGGCCGCCGCAGTCCTGACCGGCGTCCTCACCGGCACCGGCATGGTGGAAGCCATGTCCGCCTGGCTGGTACAGATCATTCCCACCTCTATGGGCCCGCTCCTGGCTGTCATCACCGGTGTCCTGAGCATCCCCATGACGTTCTTCATGAGCAACGACGCCTTTTACTTCGGAGTGCTTCCCGTCCTAAGCGAGACGGCCGGCCACTACGGCATCAGTGCCGCCGAAATGGCCCGCGCCTCCATCACCGGCCAGCCGTTCCACATGCAGAGCCCGTTGGTGCCGGCCATCCTGCTGCTGGTTTCACTCGCCAAAGTGGACCTGGGCGACCACCACAAGAAGGTCCTGTGGCGCAGCGCCGTGGTGTCCCTGGTCATGCTCGGAGTGGGCATGCTGACCGGAGCCATCGGTATCGGCTAGTCTGAAACTGCCTGTGTCTGGCCCTCGTGGCCAGGACCAGGCAGTGAAGGTGCCCGTCTGACGCCCGCTGGGGGTCGTCAGACGGGCATCTTCGTTTCCCCACTAGACTGGTTCGGAAAACAATTCAAACTTTGCAGGGGAGATCCATGGCTGCGATCAACCGTGACGACGTCGCGCACCTCGCGCGGCTCGCTCACATCGAGATGAATGCTGACGAGCTGGACAGGATGGCCGGCGAGCTCGCCGTCATCGTTGATGCCATCAAATCCGTCAGTGAAGCCGCCGGGGACGATGTCCCGGCGACGTCCCACCCGATTCCGCTGAACAACGTGTTCCGCGACGACGTGGTGGGCCACACCTTCACTGCGGAACAGGCAGTCTCGGGGGCGCCGGATTCCGATGAGAACCGTTTCAAGGTCCCCGCAATCCTGGATGAGGACTAACCCATGACTGAACAAAACTCCGCCGGCTCCAGCAGTTCAAACGGCGCGGACAGCCTGATCCGTTCCTCCGCCGCGCAGCTCGCCGCCAGGTTGGCCGCCCGCGAGGTCTCCGCCGTCGAGGTTACCCAGGCGCACCTGGACCGGATCGCCGCCGTGGACGGCGGCGAACGCGGCGTGCACGCCTTCCTCCACGTCAACACCGAGGAAGCACTCTCCGTGGCAGCCGAGGTTGACGTCATCCGTTCCGCCGGCGGCGCTGCTGCCGACGAGCTCCACGAGCTCGCGGGCGTCCCCATCGCGGTCAAGGACCTCATTGTGACCGTCGGCCAGCCCACCACGGCGGGTTCCAGGATCCTGGAGGGCTGGCACAGCCCCTACGACGCCACAGTGGTCAAGCGCCTGCGCGCAGCCAGGATGCCCATCCTGGGCAAGACCAACCTGGATGAATTCGCCATGGGCTCCTCCACCGAGCACTCCGCCTTTGGACCTACCCGGAACCCCTGGGACCTGGACCGGATCCCGGGCGGTTCCGGCGGCGGTTCCGCTGCTGCAGTGGCCGCGTTCGAGGCACCGCTGGCCCTGGGCACGGACACCGGCGGCTCCATCCGCCAGCCGGGTGCAGTCACCGGCACCGTGGGCGTCAAACCCACGTACGGCGGGGTTTCCCGCTACGGCGCCATCGCCATGGCTTCCTCGCTGGACCAGATCGGGCCGGTTTCGCGCACGGTCCTGGACTCTGCGCTGCTGCACCAGGTCATCGGCGGGCACGATCCGTTCGACTCCACCTCGCTGCCGGACCCCCTTGCCGACCTTGTGGCTGCCGCCAGGATCGGCAACGTCGAAGGCCTGCGGATTGGCATCATCAAGGAACTCCACGGCGAGGGCTACCAGGCCGGCGTCGAAAACCGCTTCCACGACTCGCTGGAGCTCCTCAAGGAGGCCGGAGCGCAGATCGTTGAGGTCTCCTGCCCCAACTTCAAGTACGCCCTGGGGGCCTACTACCTGATCATGCCGTCCGAGGCCTCCTCCAACCTGGCCAAGTTCGACGGCGTCCGGTACGGCCTCCGCGTCCTGCCCGAGGACGCACCCATGACCATCGAACGCGTGATGGGGGCCACCCGCGCCGCGGGCTTCGGCGACGAGGTCAAGCGCCGCATCATCCTGGGCACCTACGCCCTGAGCGCCGGCTACTACGACGCCTATTACGGCTCCGCCCAGAAGGTGCGCACTCTGGTGCAGCGCGACTTTGACGCAGCCTTCACCGTGGCCGACGTCCTGATCTCGCCCACGGCGCCCACCACGGCATTCAGGCTCGGGGAGAAGCTGGATGACCCGCTGGCCATGTACCTCAACGACGTCGCCACCATCCCGGCCAACCTCGCCGGTGTTCCGGGACTGTCCCTGCCCGGCGGTCTGGCCGACGAGGACGGACTGCCCGTGGGCATCCAGCTGCTGGCCCCGGCCCGGGAGGACGCCCGCCTGTACCGCGTCGGCGCGGTCCTGGAGTCACTGCTCGAAGCGAAGTGGGGCGGCCCGCTCCTGGACCGTGCACCCTCACTCACGGCCAACTCACTTACCGTTTCCGCGGCTGGCGCCGTTCCGAGCCATGGAGGTTCACTCTGATGACTGACGCAATCCTGACCTTCGAAGAGGCCATGGAGAAGTACGATCCCGTGCTGGGGTTCGAGGTCCACGTGGAGCTCAACACCAAGAGCAAAATGTTCTCCTCGGCGCCCAACGTCTTTGGCGATGAGCCCAACACCAATGTCAACGAAGTGGACCTTGGCATGCCCGGCGTGCTGCCGGTGCTGAACAGGACCGCGGTGGAGTCCTCCATCAAGATCGGCCTGGCGCTCAACTGCAAGATCGCCGAGAACTGCCGGTTTGCGCGGAAGAACTACTTCTATCCGGACACGCCCAAGAACTTCCAGACCTCCCAGTACGACGAACCCATCGCCTACGACGGGTACCTGGACATCGAACTGTCGGACGGCACCGTTTTCCGGGTGGAGATCGAGCGTGCCCACATGGAGGAGGACGCCGGCAAGCTGACCCACATGGGCGGGGCCACCGGCCGCATCCAGGGCGCCGACTTCTCCCTGGTGGACTACAACCGCGCCGGCGTTCCGCTGGTGGAAATCGTGACCAAGCCGATCGAGGGAGCCGGTTCCAGGGCACCGGAACTGGCGAAGGCCTACGTGGCCGCCGTCCGCGAGATCGTCAAGAACCTCGGAGTTTCCGACGCCCGCATGGAGCGCGGAAATGTCCGTTGCGACGCCAACGTGTCGCTGCGGCCCCACGGCCGTGAACGCTTCGGCATCCGTTCTGAAACCAAGAACGTCAACTCGCTGCGCGCCGTCGAACACGCCGTCCGCTACGAAATCCAGCGGCACGCCGCCGTTCTTGATTCCGGCATCCCCGTGGTCCAGGAGACCCGGCACTGGCACGAGGACACCCGCACCACCACCTCGGGACGGCCGAAGTCCGACGCCGATGACTATCGCTACTTCCCGGAACCTGACCTGGTGCCGGTGGTTGCATCGCGTGAATGGGTCGAGGAACTTCGGGCCACCCTGCCCGAGCCGCCCGCCGCCCGCCGGAAACGGCTTCAGGCCGACTGGGGGTACTCGGACCTCGAGTTCCGCGACGTGGTCAACGCCGGCGTCCTGGTCGAGATCGAGGAAACCATTGCCGCCGGAGCCTCTGCCTCCGTGGCGCGGAAGTGGTGGATGGGCGAGATTGTGGGCCGCGCCAAGAACGCCGACGTCGATCCCGGCCAGCTGGGCGTCCAGCCGGCCACCATCGTGGAGCTGGCCAAGATGGTGGAAAAGGGCAAGATCAACAACAAGATGGCCACCGAGGTGCTGGACGGCGTCCTCGCCGGCGAAGGGACCCCGGCGGAAATCGTGGAGAAGCGCGGCCTTGCCGTGGTTTCGGACGATGGACCATTGCTGGAGGCCATCGATGCCGCCCTGGCCGCGCAGCCTGACATTGCGGACAAGATCCGCAACGGAAAGCTCCAGGCCGTCGGGGCTATCGTGGGCGGCGTGATGAAGGCAACCCGCGGGCAGGCCGACGCCGGACGGGTCAAGGAACTGATACTCGAAAAGCTCGGCGTCAACGCCTGAGTACCTGTTTTAACCCCAACTGGGTCGCAGTTAACGTCGTCAAAACGCCTCATAGCGACGTTAAATGCGACCCAGTTGGGCTTTAAGTACTCACATCCAGCCGGGCAAAAGTACTCGTGTTCAGCGGCAGTTGCCGGCCGTACACTGAAATCCCCGGGGCGCCGAAGCCCTGTACGTGCTGGAAGAGGGATCCCATGTCTTTCCGTAAACCCCTGAGAATCCGCAAGGCGCTGCTGGCCGGGGTGGTGGCTTTGGCTCTGACCGGGACGGGAGCAGCACTCACCTGGGCAGCCTCGGACGAACCGTCCGGCACGCCGTCGGAATCCGCTCAGGGACAAGGCAAGAACAAGGCAGACAAGGCAGACAAGCCGGCCAAGGCCGGGAAAGGCCCCAAGGCTGACAAGGCCAACCGTCCGCAGGAACTGCACAGCGAGAGCGTGGTCAAGAAGGGCGACGGCACGTTCGAGGCGCAGGTGAGCCAGCGGGGCACGGTTGAGGCCGTGACTGAATCCTCGGTCACGGTCAAAAGTGAGGACGGCTTCACCCAAAACTACGCCGTGAACGCGGAGACCCGGATCATCAAGATCCCGGCTCCGGCAGCGGACGGCAGCCCGGCCAAGGGCCGGGATGGCAAGCGGCTGAAGCCCTCAGACGTCCCCATCTCCGAAATTGCTGTTGGTGAAGCCGTCAGGGTTTCCGGAGTCAGGACAGGCAATGACGTTACTGCCCACCAAGTGGTGGAGGGCGCAGGAACGGGACCCGGCAACGGATTGGGGCTGGGCAGGGGACAGGGCAGAGGCCTGGACAAGGGTGCATCCCCAAGTAAGTAGCGCTAACTGGCGTTTTGGGGGCCCATAACGACACTTCGCGCTACGTAGTTGGGCCAGCGTTTGGTTGGGCCAGGGGTCAGTTGGGCCGGGGGTGCTCCACCAGTCCTGTCATGATCGCCTGGAGCGCCTCGCAGACGATCATCACGGACCGGCGTTTCAGGTTCTCCGGGCGGGCCAGGATGTCGATCCGCCGCCGCGTGCTGATGCCTTCAAGGGGCCTCAGCACAATGTCCGGGTTGAGCACGGGGCGGGCCGTGTACCGCGGCAGCAGGCCCACCACCCCGCCCGCCGCCACCAGGGCGGCCACGGTGGAGTAGTCGTTGATCCGGTGGACAATGTTCAGTTCCCTGCTGGCGACGGCAGCGACGGCGGACAGCACGTCCGCGGGGGAGTAGCCGGCGTGGCTGGTCACCCAGGGTTCGCCCACGACGTCGTCCGCCGTGACCCTGGCCTGTCCGGCCAAATGGTGGCCCGCCGGAAGTGCCACATCCAGCGGCTCATGGGCGAGCGGAATCACGGCCACCCTTTCCACCGGCCAGCCGGGACTGTGGTCCATCCGGTGGGCAAGCACAAGGTCGTAACGCGCGGTGAGGGCAGGAAAGTCGTGCTGCGCCACGTCTTCGTCCGAAAGCTGGATCCGCGGCTGTCCCGGTTCATCAAGCATGCCGGCAAGTGGAGCAAACAGTGCCTGCCCGGCGCTGTGGAAGCCGCTGATGGTCACGGGGGCCACTGAGGAACCGTGATACGCGCCAATGGCGGTTCTCGCGTCCGCCATGGCGCTGACCACGGCGGCCCCGGCGTCGGCGAGTACCTGCCCGGCCTCCGTCAGCACCAGGTTCCGGCCTTCCTTCCTGGTCAGCGGCACCTCCACGCTCCGCTGCAGCAGGGCCAGCTGCTGGGACACAGCGGAAGGCGTGACCATCAGGGTCTCCGCCACGGCCTTGACGCTGCCGAGTGCTCCGAGTTCCCGAAGGATCTCCAGCTGATGAATTTCCATCAGGCCATTGTATGCATTAGCAATCACTACATCGTCGATTGAGAAGATAACTGTTGTGCTAATGTTTTTTCCTCGCTGTAATGAGACAGGCAACATGAACGCGAGTTTCTAGAGTAAGGAAGCCAATGAAGGCTCTGTACAAGGCCGGACCCCAGGCCGGGTTCGAACTGGTGGACCGGCCTGAACCGGAAGCCGGCCCGGACGAGGTCAAGATCCGGGTCATCACCACGGGCATCTGCGGCACGGACCTGCACATCCAGGCCTGGGACGCCTGGGCCCAGGGCATCATTGAGGCACCCCTCATCCCCGGCCACGAGTTCTATGGCGAAGTAGTGGAGATCGGCGCCGACGTCCGTGACGTCAAGGTGGGCGACAGGGTGTCCGGCGAAGGCCATGTAGTCTGCGGAATCTGCCGCAATTGCCGGGCCGGCCGGAGGCAGATGTGCATCCACACAGTCAGCGTAGGTGTTCAGCGCGACGGTGCCTTCGCCGAGTTCGTCGTGATTCCGGAAACCAACGCCTGGGTCCACCACGATCCCTCGGTCACGCCGGAACTGGGCGCCATCTTCGACCCCTTCGGCAACGCCGTCCACACCGCCCTGAGCTTCCCCCTGGTGGGGGAGGACGTCCTCATTACCGGTGCAGGCCCGATCGGGCTGATGGCCATTGCAGTGGCCCGGCACGCCGGTGCCCGGAAGATCGCCATCACCGATGTCTCCCAGCCGCGCCTGGACCTTGCCCGCCACATGGGGGTGGACCTGGCCATCGACGTCTCCACCACCAGGATCAGGAACGCCCAGCAGGAACTTGGCATGCGCGAAGGCTTTGACATCGGCATGGAAATGTCCGGCCACCCCACCGCGCTTCCTGAGATGATCGACAACATGAACCATGGCGGCCGCATTGCCATGCTGGGGCTGCCCAGCCAGGGCATCACCATCGACTGGGGCAAGGTAGTGACGCACATGCTCACGCTGAAGGGCATCTACGGCCGCGAGATGTTCGAAACCTGGTACGCCATGAGCGCCATGCTGTCCTCCAACCCGGTGCTCCACGCCGCCATTTCGGCCGTGGTAACGGACAGGCTTCCTGCCCAGGAGTGGGAAAAAGGCTTTGATATTGCCCGCGCCGGCGTCGGCGGCAAAGTTGTCCTCGACTGGACCGAACTCTAAGGAGCACCATGTACACCTCGATCAAGGACCAGCTGCAGACTGAGCTGGAGGAGATCCGCACAGCGGGACTCTTCAAGACCGAACGAAGCATCAACTCACCGCAGTCCAGCCACATCACGGCAGGACAGGTGGGCCAGCCGGGGGCCGGCGTCCTGAACTTCTGCGCCAACAACTACCTTGGCCTGGCCGACCACCCCGACATCATTGCGGCCGCGAAGACCGCCATGGACAGCCGGGGCTTCGGGATGGCCAGTGTCCGCTTCATCTGCGGCACCCAGGACCTGCATCTGGAACTGGAAGCCCGGGTCTCCAGCTTCCTCGGCACCGAGGGCACCATCCTGTTCTCCAGCTGCTTCGACGCCAACGGCGGGGTCTTCGAGTCCCTGTTCGGTGCCGACGACGCCATCATCTCCGATGCCCTGAACCACGCGTCCATCATCGACGGCATCCGCCTGTGCAAGGCGCAGCGGTACCGCTACGCAAACCAGGACATGGCGGATCTGGAGGCCAAGCTCCTGGAAGCCAAGGATGCCAGGCGCAAGATCATCGTGACCGACGGCGTGTTCTCCATGGACGGCTACCTGGCGCCGCTGGAAGCCATCTGCGACCTCGCGGAGAAACACGATGCTCTGGTCATGGTTGACGATTCCCACGCCGTCGGCTTTATGGGCGCCACCGGCGCCGGGACCCCCGAGCACGCCGGCGTATCCCACCGTGTGGACATCTACACCGGAACGTTCGGCAAGGCGCTCGGAGGGGCCTCGGGCGGCTACGTTTCCGGCCGCCGCGAAGTAGTGGCAATGCTTCGCCAGAAAGCGCGCCCCTACCTCTTCTCCAACTCGCTGGCCCCCGCCATCGTGGCGGCCACGATCAAGGCGCTGGACCTCGTGGTGAACTCGGGCGAGCTGCGCACCAGGTTGTTCGAAAACGCCGGACTGTTCCGCCGCCGGATGACGGAGGAGGGCTTCGAACTGCTGGACGGCGAACATGCAATTGTTCCGGTCATGTTCGGGGATGCCGTGCTGGCCGCCAAAGTGGCGGACCAGATGCTGCAGCATGGCGTCTTTGTGACCGCCTTCAGCTTTCCCGTGGTTCCCCGCGGTGCCGCCCGTATCAGGGTCCAGCTTTCGGCGTCCCACTCGACGGACGACGTCGAAGCCTGCGTGCGTGCCTTCGTCGCCAGCCGTGCCGCGGTAGCCGCTTAGGATGCAAACTGGCGGACGGCAACTCTTGGAGGCCGCCAGCTCCGCGGTGCCAATTCTGCTCCGCCAGCTCTGGTTCCCCAACCCTGCGCCCGCCAACTCTGCAAGGATGGACCCATGACAGCACAGTACGATGTCCTGATTGTGGGCGGCGGGATCGCCGGCCTGTCCCTTGCCTCGGCGCTCGCCGGCAAATGCAGCGTGGCACTGGTGGAAGCCGAGCAGGAACTGGCCTACCACACGTCCTCCCGCTCCGCCCGGAATCTGATTCCCAGCTACGGCCCTGCCGTGGTCCAGGAACTCACAGTCCGGACCCTGGAGCTGATGGCGGCCCGGGACAGTGAACTGCCTGAGCGCGTCCTGGCGCCCAGCAGTTTTATGCTCATCGGCAGCGAGGACAGCGTCAGGGCAGAGGCCAGCGGCCACATGCAGCCCATCCCGCATGCAAAAGCCCTGGAGCTTTGCCCCGCCCTGGCTCCGGACTCCTTCACGGCCGCCGGCCTGGATACCGGAGCCTTCGCCTGCAATGCGCCCCTGCTGCTGGCCGATCACCGACAGCGTGCCGAGGATGCCGGAGTCGACATCATCACGGGCGCCAGGGTGCACTCGGCCCAGCGACTGGGCTCCGGCTGGGAGATTGGTGCAGGGCAGGAAGCGTTCCAGGCCGGGGTTCTGGTCAATGCTGCAGGCGCCTGGGCGGATGAGCTGGCGGTGATCAGCGGCGTGGAAAAGCTCGGCCTGCAGCCGTACCGGCGCACCGCTGCGATAGTCGACGTCGAACACCCGCTTCCGGAGGCTTGTCCCATGGTGGCGGCAGCGGACAGCTCCTTCTACTTCCGCCGGGACGGCAGCGATGTCCTGGTCTCGCCGTCCGAGAAGGTGCCCAGCGGGCCGGAGGACTCCAAGCCCCGCCCCGGGGATGTGGAGCGGCTGATCGCCAGGCTCAACCAGGTGACCACGCTGGGGATCCGCGGTGTGCGGAGGGCCTGGACCGGGCTGCGGACCGAAGCGGCGGACGGCATCCCGGTGGCGGGATTCGATGCGGAGGCGCGGGGGTTCTACTGGCTGGCCGGGCAGGGCGGCTACGGCTTCCAGACGTCGTCGGCCATGGCGGAGCTTGCGGCGGAGCAGATCCTGGCCGGCCAGGGACCAGACGGGACGAACAGTCCGGCATCCCGGACAGCGCAGGCGCTTGCCGCCACCCGCTGGTCCATCCGGCGCTGAAGAATGGTTCCATGAGCACCCTGATCACCAACATCGCCGAGCTGATGACCCAGGACCTGGAACACCGGGTCCTCAAGGACGCCGCCGTGGTGATCGACGGCGAACGCATCGAATGGATCGGCGCCGCTTCGTCCGCGCCCGCGGCGGATGAGGCCGTTGATGCAGGCGGCCGGGCGCTGCTCCCCGGCTGGGTGGATTCCCACACGCATATGGTGTTCGCGGGCGACCGGACTGCCGAGTTCGAGGCCCGCATGGCGGGGGAGGCGTACTCGGCCGGAGGCATCGCGGTGACCAGGGACGCGACCCGGCGCGCGTCGGATTTTGACCTCACCCGGCTGGCCATGGGGCGCGTGGCTGAGGCCGTCTCCCAGGGCAGCACCTACTTTGAGACCAAAACGGGCTACGGGCTGGACATCGAGCACGAGGCCCGGAGCGCCAGGGTGGCCTCCACCGTGGCCGATGAAGCGACCTACCTTGGAGCCCATCTGGTCCCGGCCGGCATGGAGGCCGACGAGTACACGAAGCTGGTCTGCGGGCCGATGCTGGAAGCGGTCCGCCCGTACGTCCGCTGGGCGGATGTGTTCTGCGAAGAGGGTGCCTTCACCGCCACGCAGTCCCGTGAGGTGCTGCAGGCCTGCCGGGACGCCGGCCTGGGCCTGCGCGTCCATGGAAACCAGTTGGGCGAAGGACCCGGCGTCCAGCTTGCCGTGGAGTTTGAAGCGGCCAGCGTGGACCACGTGAACTATCTGTCGGATGCCGACATCGCGGCGCTGGCCGGAACCTGGTCCGGCTGGGACGCCGGCCAAGGCAGCGGAAACCGGGGCACGGTGGCAACGTGCCTTCCCGCCTGCGATCTGTCCACCCGGCAGCCACTTGCCCCCGGGCGGCAGCTCCTGGATGCGGGAGTCCAGCTGGCGCTGGCCTCCAACTGTAACCCGGGGACCTCGTACACCAGTTCCATGGCGTTTTGTGTGGCCACCGCCGTGCTTCAGATGAAGCTGACAGTTCATGAGGCGGTCAGAGCCGCCACCTACGGCGGGGCGCTTGCGCTGCACCGGGACACCGGGAACGACGCCGACGGCGAGCGGGCGGTGGGCTCCATTGCGGTAGGACACAGGGCTGACCTGCACCTGCTGAACGCGCCTTCCGCCACCCACCTCGCCTACCGTCCGGGCATGCCGCTCACGTACGCTGTATGGCGGGCAGGAATCCGGCAACGTTAAGCGGGAATCTAAATTTGACGGAAGCTGATCATTTGAGGTCTGTTATGATCAACAAACGTCACATTAGGTGGCTTTTGACGCTGAGAGGCCTGCATGACCCGCAACGACAGACTGACCGCCATTCTGGACCTCCTTGCCGAGACCGGGCAAGTGGAGGTGGACGAAATTGTTGCCAAGCTTGGGGTTTCGCCCGCCACCGTCAGGCGGGACCTGGACAGCCTGGCCAAGCGGAGGCTCCTGACACGGACCAGGGGCGGAGCCACCACGGGCGCCCTCGCCTACGATCTTCCTGGCAGATATAACCGGGACGACCACGCACAGGCCAAGGAAGAAATCGCCCAGGCGGCCTCGGCCCTGATCAGCCCCGGTGCCGTGATCGGGCTCTGTGGCGGCACCACCAGCACGGCGCTGGCCCAGATCCTGGCAACCCGCGAAGACCTCAACGCTCCGTCGAACCAGCCCACCCTGACGGTGGTCACCAACGCCATCAATATCGCGGCGCAACTGGCCGTCCGGCCCAACATCAAGGTTATGGTGACCGGCGGCATCCTCAACCCGCGTTCCTACGAACTGGTGGGACCTTACACGGACATCATCATGCAGAAGGTGGTCCTGAACATCGCCTTCATCGGCGTCAACGGCATCGACCCCGTGGTGGGACCCACCAACACCGGCGAGGCCGAAGCGTCCGTCAACGCGCTCCTGGCCAGCAGGGCCCGGGTGTCCTACGTGCTGGCCGATTCCTCCAAGGTGGGCGTGCGCGCCTTCGCCACCATGGACGGCTACGAGTTCACCCGGCTTATCACCGATGCCGGTATTTCAGCCGAGGACAAAGCGGCCTTTGAGGCCACCGGCACGGAAGTCATTGTTGCGCCGCAACTCGCCTAGGGCCCCCGAAGTTCCGCTGTCTCGACAGCTGCTTCCTGGAACATTGGCTGCCTGAGAAACCGGCGGCCCCGGAGCGCCGCTAAAAGATGACCGGCGGAGCGTCCAGCACCGTCTCGTCCACCCTGCGGTCCACCCACTGGCTGAACGGGATGTCGAGTTCGTACTTGTCCAGGTCGGTCCGCACCAGCGTCCGCACCGCCGCGTTGCCCGGGTTGTTGAGGGACTCGAAGTACTCCACTGACCAGTGGAACCACCGCATGCAGAACAGGCGCATGGTGAGCCCGTGCGTCACCAGCAGGGTATTGGGCGCATAGTCCGGCTTGGACCAGTGGCGGTAAAGCGTTTCCATAAACGAGGAAATCCGGTCGTAGACGTCCGAGCCGGATTCGCCTTCGCGGAAACGGTAGAAGAAATGGCCGTAAGCGTTGCGGAGTTCCTTCTGGTCTTCAATATCGCCGCTGATCTGGAAGTTGGCCCAGTCCTGCTCGCGCAGCCGCGGCTCCTCGATCACCCGCTCCGTGAGGCTTCCGAGGTTGAGGGCCTCGAGGGTCTGATGGGCCCTCAGGTAGGGCGAGACGTAGACGCAGACCTGGCGGCCGTCCAGCTCATCCCGGATCTGCTCGCCGGCTGCCCTCGCCTGCTCCACACCCAGGGTGGTCAGGGGAATCCGATAGTCCGGGACCCTGTTGTAGATCGAGGTATCGGCGTTGGCTGCAGACTGGCCGTGCCGGATCATGATAATTTTCCCGGGCGCACTCATAAGCCCCAAGCATAGGTGGCGCCGGCGCGGCGCAGCTCTTTGACCGGGTAATGCACCAGCAAAGAACCAGAAACTACAGGCAAGATGGGAGCATGTTGGTTCCCTCCCGCCGTCGGCTGCGCCTTGAAGTCTGGATCGTCTTGGGGCTGTCCCTGGGCCAGTCCGCCGTCTACTCCGTGGTCCAGCTGCTGGATAAGATGACGCGCGCCCCGCTGGCGGAAGGCACCTCAACGCTCAACCGCTCGCAGAGCACCCGCGAATACTTCGATCTCACCTACCAGTTGCTGGACATCGTCTTCGCGCTGGTGCCGGTCCTGCTGGTGATCTACTTCCTGTCCGACCAGCGGCAACCGGGGGCGGGGGACGGCGCACATGCAGGTTCGGCCTTCCGGAAGCTTGGCTTCAACTTCGCCAGACCCGGAAGGGACATGCTGCAGGGTCTAGGACTTGCGGCCCTGATCGGTATCCCGTCACTTGGCCTCTACGCGGCAGGGCGGGCCTTGGGCATCACCACTGCCATCATTCCCAGCGCCCTGGATTCCTACTGGTGGACAGTGCCGGTGCTGATCCTGTCTGCCATGCGGCATGCTGTGGTGGAGGAAGTCATCGTGGTGGGCTACCTGATGGACCGTTTGGGGAAGTTTGGCTGGAGCATGCCATTGGCAATCTTCGCCAGTTCCATGCTGCGCGGCAGCTACCACCTCTACCAAGGCTTTGGGCCCTTCATCGGCAACGCGGTCATGGGTGTGGTGTTCGCCTGGCTCTACACCCGCACAAAGCGGGTGATGCCGCTGGTCATTGCGCACGCACTGTTGGACATTGTGGCGTTCGTTGGCTTCAGCCTCTTTGGGTCTGCCATAGGCCTCGGGTGAAAAACCAAGGAACGACGGCGGCGTTAAAGTAATTCGGCCGCCATCGGCAGGTGGCGTCATTGGCACCCGCTGATGGCGGCCGAAGCTTGTTCCCAACGGCCGTTGACCGGCCGGGGGAGGGCTTAGATGGTGACTGCCCCGGAGGCGGTTTCGAAGGTGACGGAAAGGATTCCCGGGGTTCCATGCGGAGCCACCCATTCCACCGCTACATCCTCAAGCGGCTTTTCGACAGGTTCGCCGAGCCATTCGGTCACCCGCTCCGCCGAGCCTGCAATGGTCAGGCAGGACATCTTGACATTGCTTTCGTAGGCGTTGGACGGGTGCAGGGCGGGATCGCCTTCCCACTTGAGCATGTACGGGACCTGGGGATCAGCGATGAGGCCCAGGATTCCGATCTGCTTCCATACAAGTTCGCGGCCGTCGGGGAACTTCCGGTTGCCGTTGACGGCGGAGCGTCCCAGCCGGCGTTCGAAGGGGGCGAGGTCGTCCACTTCGACGCACCAGCCCATCCAGCCGCCGCCGGCAGCAGAGCGTGCCCGGACGGCCTGTCCGAACGGCGCTTTATCCGACGCCGGGTGGTCAAGGACCTCCACTACTTCAAGGTATTTGTGGCCCGCGAGTGGAATGATCATGTTCCGGGTTCCGAAACGGGGGTGCACTCCACCCTTCACGGCTTCGACGCCGAGGGCGGACGAAATTCGTTCGGTTGTGGCAGCCAGGCCATCGTGTTCACAGGCGTAAGAGACGTGATCCATGCGCATGCCCTTCATCTTGGCACTTTGTGATCGGGCTCTCAGCTAAGGGTAGCCTTACCCACTTTTTACTTTGTGTCATGAGTGGACATTAAGCCCGAAACCATGGTTAGGAAGTCTGCTGACTATGGCCTTGGGGAGGCAGCTGACGCCCCTCCTGCTTTCCATCGGTATTAGCGAAATGGCCGACGTCGTGGATGCAGCCGGGCAGTTGCGGGCACCGTAGCCGCAGGCCGGGAAAGTCATAACCAGTCACACTCTTGGTCAAGAGGCATGGCTGTTTCGTACACTCGAAGCAGGTCATGAGTGCCAGTGACAGCCCCGGCTTGCTGGCCGGCAACCCTCCTTCCGCGGTGGGGTGCCCCGGGTGAAGACCTGGCCTGCCGGTCATTTGACGGCGGGCAAGCGCGTAGAAAAGGTCCTCACATGACGATTACCGTCTCCCGCACCGCCGTACCTGAAAACGGAGTGGTCCAGTTCGCCACTATCGGCGGACTCGAGCTCGAAGCCGGAGGCTTCCTGCCGGATGTCACCCTGGCGTATGAAACCTGGGGCACACTCAACCATGATGCCTCCAACGCCATCCTGATCGAGCACGCCCTGACAGGCAGCACCCACGTCACGCGGGGCGACACCGATGAACCGGGCTGGTGGGAACAGCTGGCCGGGCCCGGTGCGCCGGTGGATACTGACAGGTTTTTTGTGGTCTCCGTGAATATCGTGGGCGGATGCTATGGCTCCACCGGACCTTCGTCGCCTGCCCCTGACGGAAAGCCGTGGGGCTCCCGCTTCCCCCTGGTCACCCTCCGGGACAGCACCGTTGCCGAAGCCCGGCTGGCTGACCTGCTGGGCATCCAGAGCTGGTTCGCCGTCCTGGGCGGCTCAATGGGCGGCGCGCGTGCCCTCGAATGGGCTCTGACCTACCCTGAGCGGGTAGAACGGTGTGCCGTAGTATCGGTCGGCGCCGCGAGCACGGCGGAGCAGATTGCCTTCGCCCAGGCCCAGACCCTGGCGATCCGCCAGGATGCCAACTTCAACAACGGCGATTACTATGGCGGTCCCTGTCCGGAGGACGGCCTGGCGCTGGCTCGCCGGATAGCCCACATCACCTACCGCTCGGCCCGGGAACTGGACGGCAGGTTCGGACGCCTGGCCCAGGCGCCGGAAACACCGTTCCAGGCACCGGCGCTGGGCGACCGCGGCCGCTATCAGGTGGAAAGCTACCTGGACCACCAGGGCAACAAGCTGGTTCGGCGCTTTGACGCCAACAGCTACATCGCCATCACAGAGGCCCTGATGAGCCACGATGTTTGCCGGGGGCGCGGCTCCCTGGACGAGGCCCTGGCCAAGGCGACAGCCCGGTTCTTTGTGGCGGCCGTGGACAGCGACAGGCTCTACTTCCCGTCCCAGTCACACGAGTTGGCGGCAGCCCTGCCGGGCGACGTTGATGTGCACATCATTGAATGCCCCATCGGCCACGACGGCTTCCTCACCGAAATCGGACAGCTGGGCAACCAGCTCAGGACGACATTCCTGGTTTGAAGAAGTTCCTGCTCTAGAAAATATCCCTGGTCCAGAAAGTCTTCCTGGTCCAGAAAGTCCTGGCCTGGAAAGTTCCCGGCCTCAGAACCTCGCCGGGACAGTTCTTGCGTCAGCCGTTCATGATTTCGGCCCGGCGCGCCATGTACTCATCCATGGCCATTTCGCCGTTGCTGTACTGCTGGTCAAGTTCTGCAAGCTTGCGGGCACGGTAGCCCTGCGGGGCCGACGGCGGCGGGGGAGTCGAGGGGGCCGCCGGCTTCTGCGGTTCCTGTCCCCGGTCCCGGGGAGGCACTGCCTGGCCGTACGGCGGGCGCTGCTGGTCCGGCGTCGGAAGCTGCTGGCCCGGCAGTGGCTGGAACGGGGGAAGGGGCTGGCTGGGCGGCAGAGGCTCCGGGCTGCTGATCTGGCGGAAGCCGCCGCTCATGTAGTCCTGCTGCGTGTAGCCGTCGCGGGGCTGGTTGCTCTGCGGTCCCGGACGCGGGCCGGGGAAGTAGTCCGGGTACCGCCCGGAGAAGCTCTGTTCCTGGTTCCGGCGGTGGACGTATTTCCGGTACATCCGCATCCCCATCGGAATCAGGAACGACAAAACGATGATCCAGAAAAACAGGTTGTTCACGGTGCTGCGCCTCTCATATGTGTCCTTCCAGCTTAGCCCCGGACGCCTTCCGGACTGTGGGGATGCCAAGAAAGGCTCCATAGCCAGCCACGGCGGCCTCCACCGCCTGCTCCACGTCAGTGTTTTCGCCCGCACCGGCAAAAGCGGCGTGTGACCCTGCCGGTGTGGACAGACGGATGTCCAGCTCGCACCGGCCGGGCAGCATGGTGTGCCGCCAGGAACCGGCCATCCTTCCGTTGAGCAGCACCACGTGTATCAGGGCGCCGTCGGCGGGGATCGCGGGAGCGCTTCCTCCCAGGTAATGCCTGGTGGCGGAATACCCCATCACGTATTCGTCGTAGCACTGGATCAGATCGATCCGGGGCTCCGCCCCCTGAGCGGGTCCGCGGCCTCCCAGCGTCGAATCCGGCTCCGGTCCCGGCCCGGCTCTGAAGTAGAAGACGACGCCGTCAATTTCCTGCGTTTCCAGGGCGTCCGGTTCGTTCTCCAGGACGTGCTGAACGCCCTGCCGGACGTCAGCCATGGTCAGCCCGGACCAGTCGGCGCAGTCCCTGACCGTGGCCGGACCGCGGCTACTGAAATAGCGCCGGGCCAACGCGGCAAGGGCTTCTGCCCGGCTCACTTCGGGAGCGGCCGGAATGCGCTCGTCGAACAGGGCATACGTCTGTTTGAGCGCCCCACTTGGACTGCGAACAGGTGTGCCGCTGACCAGAACTGCGCTGATCTCCGCATGCATGATGAGGTAGGCAAGTTCCACACCCTTTGCCGTGAAGCCGGCATCCTGCAGCCTGGCGGCTAGCTGCTCCCTGGTCAGATGCTTGCCGCCCCGGACAGCGTCGGCCAGGACGTCTGCGCTCCGGGCCGCGGCCGCCGCATCGATGCCTGTCTGCCGGTACATTCCGGCGTTCCCCTGATGGAGCCTGGGTGCGGACAGGGCCATCAGCCAACGGAGGTCGTCGCGATGGACAAAATGCCACGTTGGCCGGAGGATATGGGTCCGCAGGATCCGCCCGTCGGCCACGGCATCTTCCACCTGGGCCGCTGTGGCCCTTGGCGGCTGCCGGGCTGACTCCTGGGCTGTCTCCTTGGCTGACTGCCGGGGAGCCTGCTGGGCTGTTTCCTGAGTCTGCTGAGTCTGCGGGAAAGCAGTACGCTGCGCCAAACTCCAGCGGGCATAGGGAAACTCCTGGGCCTGCACTGCCAGCAGGTTCCGGAGTGCTTCCTCGGGCGAAGCGGCGCCCGGTCCGCGCAGCATCTGGGCGTGCAGCCTCTTCCGCACCACGCCGTCCGGGTCTATGGCCACAGAAATCGGTCCCTTCCTGTCCAAGGTTCTTGTCTGGGTCTTCTCCGGCGGGCGCGGGTCAGCGCCGCGCTTCAGTGGTTCCCAGCGGACCCTCCCCGGAACCCAGCGGGACGCCAGGACCGAACACGGGACCCGCCGTCGGACGTTTTGCCGTGATGCCATCGCCCGACGAGCGGTGACGGAGCCGCCTGACCACCCACGGGACAAAATACTCGCGGGCCCAGACGAGATCGCCGGTGCGTGCTTCCCGCCAGGTGCGCGGCGGGAGCGGCTTGGGCATCAGCGGTTCCAGGCTGTGGCTGACGTTCAGGGAGTCAAGGACCATGGCGGCGATCGTGTGGTGGCCCAGCGGTGAAAAGTGCAGCCGGTCCTGGTCCCACATCTGTGGATCGCTGAGCTGCCGCAGTGACCACATGTCGGCGATGATGGCGTCGTGGCGGGCCGCCACGGTCCGCAGGTTCTCGTTATAGATGGCTACTTTGCTTCGGACCCGGCCCAGCACGGAAGAGCCGGTGTCGGGCCCGTTGAAAAGCACCACCGTGGCGCCGCTCAGTGACAGGATCTGCACCACGGAATCGAGCTTTTCGGCGAGTGCGTCAGGATCGCCGCCGGGCCGGATGAGATCGTTGCCGCCGGCGGACAGTGTCACCAGGTCAGGCTTCAGGGCCAGGCACGGTGCCAGTTGCTGGTCCACGATCTGCTGCAGGAGCCGGCCGCGGACGGCAAGGTTCGCGTAGGCGAAATCGGTATGGCCGCGGCCAAGTTCCTCGGCCACCCTGTCGGCCCAGCCACGATACCCGCCGGGGCTTGAGGGCTCGGGATCGCCGATGCCCTCGGTAAAGGAATCCCCCATGGCCACGTACCGGCTCCAAGGGTGGGATTCCACGGTTGCCGCGGGGTTCTGCATTGCTCTTGCTTCGCTCACGGTCTTATCCTGCCTTCTCCCTTTCAAGCTACGCCAACGTAGGTTGCTACCGATGGGTAACTGTAAGAATGGAAACCATGACTGACGCCCAAGTATTTCCTGCCCCCGTTATTTTGTGGTCCCAGCCGGAGGCCCAGCGCATCGGAAAGCCGCTGCTGGTCCTGCTTCACGGCTATGGCGCCAACGAGCGGGATCTCCTGAGCCTGGCGGACATGCTTCCCGGGGACTTTGCCGTGGCCTCCGTCCGTGCCCCTCTGGCGATGGGTGAGGGATTTACCTGGTTTCCGCTGACCGGGTCCGTTGAATACTCCGTCGACGCCGTCAAGAAGGCATCCGGTTACGTGCTGGAGTGGATCGACAGCATCAAAGAGGACCACCCGTCGGTCACACTGCTGGGCTTTTCCATGGGAATGGCCATGGCCACCACGCTGCTGCGGGAGCGCCCCGCTGACTTCGCCGCCGTCGTCGGGCTTTCCGGTTTTGTTGTGGACGGAGGCGACGATCCCGCGTTCCGGGACGACGAACTGGACGGGACTGTGCCGATGTTCTGGGGCCGGGACCAGCAGGACCCCGTGATCACACCGGACAAGATCGACTACACCATGGCGTGGGTCCGCAAGCACGTCAAGCTCACCAAGGTGCTCTATACCGGAATGTGGCATGGCATCAACCAGCAGGAAATCGGGCACGTGTCCGAGTTCCTCACCCATGAGGTCCTGAACAAGTAGGTCAGGAAGCTTCCGCCGCCACCACCCGCACGGTCTGGTTGTTCACTGTCACGGTGTCACCGTTATGCAGTTGGCGGCCACGCCGGTCATCGATCTCGCCGTTGACCTTGACCAGGCCGTTCTTGATGAGCTCCGCGGCTTCCACGCCGTCCTCCACGAGGTTTGCGAGCTTCAGGAGCTGGCCAAGGCGGATCATGCTGTCGCGGATGGGGATCTCTTCGATGTCCTGGTTGCTCATACAAGCAATAATGCCTGACGTAAGGTGAATTCAATGACCCACCCTCCCCGGCTGCCCCTGCTCGCAGGGCTGCCGCTGGCAGTAGGAGCGGGCCTTGCCATCCCCGTCCAGGGCCGGATCAACGGCGCCCTGGGCGCCCGGCTCGACGACGGCTTCGCGGCTGCGCTGGTCAGTTTCGGTACCGGCCTGGTGCTGATGATCCTGATCTCCCTGGTTCTGCCGAAGGGCCGGGCCGGCCTGGTGAGGATCATCCCCGCCGTCCGCAACCGTGCCTTTCCCCGCCTCTACGTCATGGCCGGCGGGATCGGGGCACTGTTTGTGATCGCACAGTCCTCCACCATCGGTGTCCTGGGCGTGGCGCTGTTTACCGTGGCTGTCGTGACGGGCCAGACGCTGAGCGGTCTCCTGGTGGACCGGCTGGGGATCGGGCCTGCCGGCAAGCGGCCTGTGACAGGGATCAGGGTGATCGGCTGCATCCTGACCATTGCAGCTGTGGCCTGGGCCGTTTCGCCGAGGTTTGCCGGCGGCGGGGCTGCCGGCGCTGCCGGTGTGTCCGGCGGGCCGGAAACGCTCATCCTTCCCCTCCTGCTGCCCGTCCTGGCCGGCTTCCTGATGAGTTTCCAGCAGGCCATGAACGGAACCGCCACCGTCACCTACGGCACGCCCATCGCCGCCACCCTGGTGAATTTTGTGGCGGGCTCCTTAGTGCTCACCATCGTCTGGGGGCTCAAGGTTGCCTGGTGGGGGACCGGTAACCCGTTGCCGCCGGACTGGTGGTACTACCTTGGCGGGCCGATGGGCTGCATCTTCATTGGCCTGGGGGCGCTGCTGGTCCGCAGCCTGGGTGTGCTCATCACCGGCCTGGGCATGATCGCCGGGCAGCTCCTGGGTTCCCTTGGCCTTGACCTGCTGTTTCCCGCGCCGGGAACCGTGGTGGCCGCGGCCACCGTCCTGGGTACGCTGCTGACCCTTGCCGCCATCGTGCTGGCCACCCTGCCCTGGCCCCGGGGCGCCTTCCGGAGGTAGTGGCCGGTAGGCTAGGACACGCAGCTTTCTGCAACTTTTTCCTTCGCCCGCCCCGCAGGCAACCAGAGGTGCCCACCAACGGTGCAATCGGGGCCAGATAACCGCGGACCGCACCCAGCGGCCTGTAGAAATTGGAGTTCCACCATGGCAGCAAAATCCGTTCTCGACCAGGTCATTTCCCTTTCCAAGCGGAGGGGCTTTGTATTCCAGGCCGGTGAGATCTACGGAGGTTCCCGTTCTGCCTGGGACTATGGACCCCTCGGTGCCGAGCTGAAGGAAAACATCAAGCGCCAGTGGTGGCAGTCCGTGGTCCGCGGCCGCGAAGACGTGGTGGGCCTGGACTCCTCGGTCATCCTTCCCCGCCAGGTCTGGGAAGCCTCCGGCCACGTGGATGTCTTCTCCGATCCGCTGGTGGAGTGCCTGTCCTGCCACAAGCGCTACCGGGCGGACCACCTCGAGGAAGAGTACGAGGAGAAGAAGGGCCGCCCGGCGGAAAACGGCCTGAAGGACATTGCCTGCGCCAACTGCGGCACCCGCGGCGAGTGGACCGAACCGCAGGAATTCTCCGGCCTCCTGAAGACCTTCCTGGGTCCGGTAGCCAGCGAGGAAGGCCTGCATTACCTGCGCCCCGAGACGGCCCAGGGCATCTTTGTGAACTTCAGCAACGTCCTCACCACCTCCCGGAAGAAGCCGCCGTTCGGCATCGGCCAGATCGGCAAGTCCTTCCGCAACGAGATCACGCCCGGAAACTTCATTTTCCGCACCCGTGAATTCGAGCAGATGGAGATGGAGTTCTTCGTCGAGCCCGGCACGGATGAAGAGTGGCACCAGTACTGGATGAAGGAGCGGATGTCCTGGTACACCGGCCTTGGCATCCGGGAGGAGAACCTGCGCTTCTTCGAGCACCCGCTGGACAAGCTCAGCCACTACTCCAAGGGCACCACGGACATCGAATACCGCTTCGGCTTCCAGGGCTCGGAATGGGGCGAGCTTGAAGGCATCGCCAACCGCACCGACTTCGACCTCTCCACCCATGCCAAGGCCTCCGGTACGGACCTGAGCTACTTCAACCAGGCCACCAACGAGCGCTACACGCCCTACGTGATCGAGCCCGCTGCCGGCCTCACCCGTTCCTTTATGGCCTTCCTGGTGGACGCCTACACGGAGGACGAAGCCCCCAACGCCAAGGGCGGCGTGGACGTCCGCACGGTCCTGAAGCTCGATCCGCGCCTGGCCCCGGTCAAGGCCGCTGTGCTGCCGCTGAGCCGCAACGAGGACCTCTCACCCAAGGCCAAGGACCTGGGAGCCCAGCTGCGCAGGAACTGGAACATCGACTTCGACGACGCCGGTGCGATCGGCCGCCGCTACCGCCGCCAGGACGAGATCGGCACGCCGTTCTGCATCACCGTGGACTTCGACACCCTGGATGACCAGGCCGTGACCATCCGTGAGCGCGACACCATGACCCAGGAACGTGTGTCCCTGGACAAGGTGGAAGGCTACCTGGCCGCACGCCTGATCGGCGCCTAGCCATGGCCATCGAGTACCGCGAATGGCGCGACGGCGACGACCTGGCGCTGCTGGAAATCTGGGGTGATCCGGAAACGTTCCAGGCAGGCCAGTTCCGCGGCGCGCTTACAGTCTCCTCCGCCGGCACCGACGGCACGCCCTGGCGCCGCTGCATTGTGGCCGAGGACGTTGTGGACGGCGTTGGCATTCCCGTGGCCGCAGGTGTGGTTTACGAGGCGTCGCTGCATCCGGAGCGGTTGTGGACCTACATTGAAGTGGCACGGGACCACCGACGCGCGGGTATTGGGGCCACGCTCCTGACCATGCTGCGCCGGGAAGCGGAACAATCGCCGTCGGGCGTTTCCAGGCTCCGCGCCAAAGTCCAGCCGGACACTCCCGGGGCTGCCTTCGCCGGCGCGTTCGGGCTTTCGCCCATCCAGCGCTCGCGGCTGGTGGTAGTTGAGCCCGGCGCCCTGAAGCTGCCTGTGTTCCCCGGCAAGGACGACGCCGGCAGGCCCGCCAACGATGAAAACGCCGGCTCCGACGTGGTGATGGACCTCGCCACGGGTTCGGTGGAGCTGACCGATGTGGTGGGACGGTACTACTCGGCCATCCACGGCTGGGATTCGCCCGGGGTGCTTTCGGTGGGACAGGTCCAGAAGCTGTTCCTGGACGATCTGACGGGTGCGCACGGGGCCATCGTGCTGCGGGCCGAGCCGGAGTCGGCTTTTGGCGCCGGTGTGGCCCCCACCAGGAAGGGCCGGATCCGCGCCTTTGCCGTCAGCTATGCCGAGGCAGCCCAGGATCCGCTGGCTCCGGAGGGTGCCTCGCCGGGTGCGGCGGCCACGGACGTTTTCCTGGGCCACGAACCGGCCCTGGAACCGGAGGATGCCGCGGCAGCCGTCCGGGACCTGCTCGCACTCATCGCGTACCAGCACCCAGTCATGCTGGAACTGGACGATTCGATGACAGCCCTGCGTGCCGCCGTCGAGCCTTTGCTCGAAAGCGGCAAAGCACGCCTGGCCGGTGCGGAAACCCTCATCGTCTCGGACTGACCCCGTCCCCCCAACCAGGTAGCGCCATATGTCGTTTTGGGGGCCCAAAACGACACTTAGCGCTACCTGGTTGGGGGAAGGGAGTACGACGGCGGCGGGAGGCACCCGCTCTGGGCTGGCGTTTCTTTGGTGGCCACCCCTTACAGGGTCACCTCCACTGCGGTTGCCGGGAGCAGTTGATCCAAGGCGCGGGAAGCGGGGACGGCGGCGCCGGTGTGAGCGCCGAGCTCCTGCATCACAAATCCGGTGGCCAGAGCATGCCAGAACCTGACCCGGCGGAACATGAAGTGCCCTGCGCCCTTGAGGGAGACGTACTGCATCGAGGCGGCCTCGTGGGCGGCGCGGCGGGCGAATTGGAGGGACTCCCAGGGGCTGGTCCAGCGGTCACCGGTGCCGTGCACGATGAGCACCCGCCGGCCGGCAACCCGTGAGGCGGGGGTCGCCGCGTTCAGCCAGGGGGCGAGCGCCACGACGGCGGCCACTTGGGGATCGTCGGCGGCGCAGATGGCGGTCAGCCCTCCCATCGAGTGCCCCAGCAGGTAGACAGGGACCCCGGGATGCTGCTCCCTGATCCGGTTGAGGGCCCAGCGGGCATCCTGCAGGGGCACCATGGCCTCACCGTTCCAGCCCCGCACACTGTTCCGCAGCGACCATACCGCCAGTCCGTGGCTCTTACCGGCCCGGTGCAGGTGCCTGGCGAAGGGAACCATCCTGGCCGGGCTCAGGTGGTGGGTCTGCACGGGCTCATAGCTGTGGGACTTGCCGCCGTGCAGCACCAGCGCCACGCCCAGCGTGGGTCCGGAGGCCGGGAGCACGGTGAGGACAGCCTGCCTCGCCGGGATGGCGGCGGCACTCCCATCGTTTGGCCCGCTCCTGCGGTCGGTTATACGGGCTTCTTCGAGTTCCCCGTGGTCCTCTTGGTCCATTTATCAACACTAAGGTGCCGGACGTAGAGTTCAAGGTATGAGGTTTAACTGCTGATGGGTTCCGGTCACTCCCACGCTTCCACAGGTCATTCGGAGCCGACGGCCCAGGCTGTTGCCGCCCGCCGCAAAGCCAACCGCATCCTCGCGGCCGTGCTGATTCCGCTGACACTGCTGACCCTCGCGGGAATGGCCATGCTGTGGCCCTCCGGGACCAAGGAAGGCATTTCCCTGGCCAACCCGTATTCGGCGGCGCCCGGCGTGACCTTCGACACCGGGAAGATCCAGAGCGTGGTGGTCGAAAGCTGCATGCAGGGCGCGCCGTCGTCAGGTTCTTCCGGCGGCGGCCAACCGGAGCCGGGCCAGCCGGGCCAACAGGCGCCGGGCCAGCAGGGCTCCGACTGCACCTTCGCCTTCACCGAGCCCGATCAGGGCGGCAGTCCCGTCAAGGTAGTCATTAACCCGGATGTGGCCAAGTCGCACGGTGTAAAGGCCGGGGACCAGATCAGGTACCTGAACCTTTCCAACGCCCAGGGCGCATCGGCGTCGCAGGGGTCTCCTGCCTACATCTTTGTGGACTTTGTCCGGACCATGCCCATTGTGTTTTTGGCGCTGCTGTACGCCCTTGTGGTGATAGCAGTGGCGCGTTGGCGCGGGCTCCGTGCCCTGATCGGACTGGTGGGCGCGTACTTTGTCCTGGTCAGCTTTATGCTGCCCGGCCTGGTGGAGGGAAAGCCGCCCCTGCTGCTGGCGTTGGTGGGGTCAACAGTGATCATGATCGGGGTCCTGTACTTTGCCCACGGCTTCTCGGCCAGGACGTCCACTGCGCTCCTGGGAACCATGTTCGGCCTGGGCATCACCGCACTGCTCGCGGCCTGGGCCACGGATGCCGCCAACCTTGCCGGGGTGGGCAGCCATGACGCCACCACGCTGGTCAATACGTCCGCCAGCATCTCCATCAGCGGCGTGATTCTTTGCGGGCTCATCATCTCCGGCCTGGGTGTCCTCAACGACGTCACCATCACGCAGTCCTCAGCCGTATGGGAACTCTACGAACTCGCCCCCGGCACCAGCGCCCGCAAACTCTTCACCTCAGCCATGCGGATCGGCCGCGACCACATTGCCTCCACTGTCTACACCATCGCCTTCGCCTACGCCGGTGCAGCCCTTCCCATCCTCATCATTGTGATGCTGTACAACCGTCCGCTGGGGGAAACCCTGACCAGCGCCGAGCTGTCCGAGGAGGTCATCCGGACCCTGGTGGGCTCCATTGGACTGGTCCTGGCCATTCCCGTCACCACCCTGATTGCCGTGCTGGTGGTCAAGGCCACCGGTATCCGGACGGCGGGCCAGCCGGAGGCTGCGCTTCCAGCCAACGGCGCAACGGGGGAGAAGGGCACTCCCAGCCCCGGTGCCATCAGCCCCGGCGCCATCAACCCCGACGATGTCGACGATACGGGCGCGCTTGCGGCGGCGGCAGCCAGCAGCCGCTCCAGGCGGGCACCGTCAGATCCTGCCGAGGCGGCCGGCACCCGCCGCGGCCGGCGGGCAGACCGCGGCTGACGGCCCGGCCGGTTCCCCGGGCGGTTCCAGAAGAGCAGCGCCGATTTGCCCGGCTTTGCAACAATGGTGAGGTGACTGTTGTAGCAACGCCTCCCGCCCCCAAGCTGGAACTCCCGCCCCTGAAACTGGGTCCCATCACGGTGGATACCCCCGTGATCCTTGCCCCGATGGCCGGCATCACCAACTCCGCTTTCCGCAGGCTGTGCCGCGAGTACGGCGGCGGCCTGTATGTGGCAGAGATGGTCACCTCGCGCGCCCTGGTGGAGCGCACCCCGGAATCCCTGCGGATCATTTCGCACGACGACGACGAAAAGGTCCGCTCCGTCCAGCTGTACGGGGTGGACCCGGTCACCGTGGGCCAGGCTGTACGGATGCTGGTAGAGGAAGACCGTGCGGACCACATCGACCTGAACTTCGGCTGCCCGGTGCCCAAGGTCACCCGCCGCGGCGGAGGCTCTGCCCTGCCTTGGAAGATCGACCTTTTCACCTCAATCGTCCAGACCGCTGTCAGGGAGGCGTCGAAGGGCGGCGTGCCGTTGACCATCAAGATGCGCAAGGGCATTGACGAGGATCACCTGACGTACCTCGACGCCGGCCGGATCGCCCGTGATTCAGGAGTGGCCGCCGTCGCGCTTCACGGCCGCACGGCGGCGCAGTTCTACTCCGGCCAGGCCGACTGGGATGCCATCGCCCGGCTGCGGGAAGCGCTGCCGGACATCCCCGTCCTGGGCAACGGAGATATCTGGTCGGCCGAGGATGCTGTCCGCATGGTCCGTGAAACCGGCGTCGACGGCGTGGTGGTGGGCCGCGGCTGCCAGGGCCGTCCATGGCTGTTCGGGGATTTGATGGCCGCTTTCGAGGGCAGCGATGAACGCCACAAGCCTGCCCTGCGCCAGGTGGCGGAAGGCGTCTACCGTCATGCCCAGCTGATGATCGAAACCTTCGGCGACGAAGGCAAGGCGCTCCGTGAGATCCGCAAGCACATGGCCTGGTACTTCAAGGGCTACGTGGTGGGCAGCGAACTGCGGACCCGGCTTGCCATGGTGGCCACCCTTGAGGGCCTCAAGGAGACCCTGGACGAGCTGGACCTGGACTCGCCCTATCCCGGCGTTGACGCCGAAGGGCCCCGCGGCCGTGCGGGTTCACCCAAGAAGCCGGCACTGCCCAAGGACTGGCTTGACTCCCGTGCCCTCAACGACGCCCAGTCCCAGGACATCTCCGCCGCGGAACTGGACGTCTCCGGTGGCTGAAACCAGGACTACCGCACCTGTCCTGCCCGGCTATGAAGTCCATGACTTCGCCCGCTGGGTGGAGGAACCGCCCAAAAACACCTACCGATCTGACTTCGAGCGGGACCGCGCCCGGGTGCTGCACTCCTCCGCGCTGCGCCGCCTCGGCGCCAAGACTCAGGTGGTGGCACCGGACACCGATGACTTTGTCCGGACCCGGCTGACCCACAGCCTGGAGGTGGCGCAGGTGGGCCGGGAACTGGGCCGTGCCCTGGGCTGCGACCCGGACGTGGTGGACACTGCCTGCCTCAGCCACGACCTGGGCCATCCTCCCTTCGGGCACAACGGCGAGTCCGCCCTGAACGAGGTGGCCCACGGCATCGGCGGGTTCGAAGGGAACGCCCAGACGCTCCGGCTGCTGACGCGGCTGGAGCCCAAGGTCCTGGCCCTGGACGGCCGCCCCGCCGGACTCAACCTCACCCGCGCCAGCCTCGACGCGGCGGCCAAATACCCCTGGTCCGCTTTGGAGGCGCCCGTCATCCATGGGCAGCGCACCAGCAAGTTTGGCGCCTACGAGGACGACCTGCCCATCTTCAACTGGATCAGGGAGGGCGCCCCGGTACGGCGCTCCTGCCTGGAGGCCCAGGTCATGGACCTCGCCGACGACATCTCCTACTCCGTCCACGACGTCGAGGATGCGATCGTTGCCGGGCACTTCCAGCTGCGCTGGATGGATAACCCGGACCACCGGGCCCGAGTGGTGGGCTACGCCAAACAGTGGTACCTCCCGCACAATGACCCCGCGGCCATCGACGCCGCACTCGGCCGGCTGGAGGCAACCGAGGTCTGGGTACGGGAGGCCGATGGCAGCCGCAAATCCATGGCCGCACTGAAGAACATGACCAGCCAGCTCATTGGCCGGTTCTGCCAGAGCGCCCTGGAGACCACCCGCGCGGTATATGGTCCGGAAGACCTCACGCGGTACAACGCCGAGCTGATGGTCCCGGACGAGACCGTGATGGAAATCGCGGTGATGAAGGGCCTGGCCACCACCTTTGTGATGACCACCGAACACCGCCAGCCCATTTACGAGCGCCAGCGGGAAGTGCTGCATGCGCTTGTCACGGCGCTGAGCGCCACCGGCGACCGGCACCTGGAACCGATGTTCGCGGCGGACTGGCGGGACGCGGCCGACGACGGCGCACGGCTCAGGGTGATTATTGACCAGGTGGCTTCGCTGACCGACGGTTCCGCTCTGGCCATGTACGAACGGCTGGTGGGCAGCCTGCCCTCGCTGTGGTGACGAACGCCGGAAAGTGGCCATCGCCGTCGTACCCCCGCATTAGGATGGCTTTGTGGCTGGCCTGATCAAACGTGAAGATATCGACGAAGTACGCCAGCGCACGGACATCAAGGAAGTGGTTGACGGCTACGTCACGCTCAAGAGTGCCGGCCTGGGAACGTTCAAAGGACTGTGCCCATTCCATGACGAGCGCTCGCCGTCGTTCACTGTCCGCCCGCAGGTAGGCAGGTACCACTGCTTTGGCTGCGGCGAGGACGGGGACGTCATTGCGTTTGTCCAAAAGCAGGACCACACCTCCTTCCACGAGGCCGTGGAAAAGCTGGCCGCGCGCATCGGCTACGAGCTCCGCTACGAAGACGGCGGCACCGGCCCCAACCGGGAGGAAGTGGGCAAGCGTCAGCGGCTCCTGGACGCGCACAAGATTGCCGACGAGTTCTTCCGCGCCCAGCTGCTCACCCCCGGCGCCGCAGAGGGCCGCAGCTTCCTGCACGGCCGCGGCTTTGACCGCGCCGCCGCCGAACAGTTCGGCGTCGGCTATGCGCCGCAGGGCTGGGACGCCCTGCTCAAGCACCTCCGCGGCCGCGGCTTTACGGACCAGGAACTGAAATTGACGGGGATGTTTTCCGAAGGAAACCGTGGCATCTATGACCGGTTCCGCGGCCGCCTGATCTGGCCCATCAGGGACATCGCGGGCGACACCATCGGCTTCGGCGCCCGCAAGCTCTACGAGGACGACCAGGGCCCCAAATACCTGAACACCCCGGAAACCACGCTCTACAAAAAGTCCCAGGTCCTCTACGGGATCGACCTCGCCAAGCGGAACATCGCCAAGGACCGCCAGTTGGTGGTGGTGGAGGGCTATACCGACGTCATGGCATGCCACTTGGCGGGAATCCCGACGGCGGTGGCCACCTGCGGTACAGCGTTCGGCACCGAACACATCAAGATCGCCCGCCGCCTGCTGTCTGACGACGGCACCGGCGGAGAAGTGGTCTTCACCTTCGATGGCGACGCTGCCGGGCAGAAGGCGGCCCTGCGGGCCTTCGACGAGGACCAGCGCTTTACCGCCCAGACCTACGTGGCCGTGGAGCCCACCGGTGCGGATCCCTGCGAGCTGCGCCAGAGCAAGGGTGACGCCGCGGTCCGGGACCTTATCAGCGCACGCCGTCCGCTGTTCGAGTTTGCCATCCGGGCAACCCTGAAGCGGCACAACCTGGACACCGTTGAGGGCCGCGTGGCGGCACTTCGTGAATCCGCTCCCGTGGTGGCCCAGATCCGGGATGCCGGCATCAGGCCCGCCTACGCGCGGGAACTTGCGGGTTGGCTCGGCATGTCCGTCGAGGATGTCAGCAGGGCGGTCGGCGTGGCTATGAAGCGGGCCACGGAGGCTCCGCCGGCCGCACCGGGAGCTTCGGCCGCCGCGGGAGGTGGCCAGGCCCAGGGGAGGCCGGCGCAACCCGGCGGCCCCGGCGTAGCTGCCGGACCGGCGTCGGGCGCTGTTCCTTCCTATCACCGTCCGGACCCGCGGGATCCCGTTGCCTCCATGGAGCGGCAGGCGCTGGAGGTGGCGCTGCAGGAGCCCGCGCACCTCGGCGGCGGCATCTGGGAGCGTTTCGCGGCCGTGAGGTTCGCCACACCGGCTTTCCAGGCAGTCCACGACGCCATGCGGGCAACGGGCCCTGGCCTCACGGAAGATCCCGTCCGCTGGGTGGAACAGATCATGCATGAAGTGCCTGAGCCGCTTCGAGGGCTGGTATCGGAGCTTGCCGTGGTTCCGCTGCCGGCCAGCACCGCGGAAGCCGTCCAGAAGTACTGCAAGGACATTCTGTCGAGGCTGTTCGAGCTGCAGATCACGCGGGTGAAGGCGGACAAGATGGGCCAGCTGCAGCGGCTCGATCCTGCCTCTGACCCGGAGGCATTCCAGCGCTTGAACCGGGAACTGATGATGCTTGAGATGGAGCGCCGGGCGCTGCGCTCGGATGCCTGACGTTCCCTTGCCTGACCTTCCCTGCCAGGGGCCGGGATCGGAAGCGGCACCAGTTTTTCCCGATTTCACGTCCCCATTTCATGTCCCGATTTCACTTCCCGATTTCACTTCCCTTCGGGAGCTTGCTAGGCTAGTAGCCGCTTCATTCCTCCTTAGCTCAATTGGCAGAGCATTCGACTGTTAATCGAAGGGTTGCTGGTTCAAGTCCAGCAGGAGGAGCGCACAATCCCCGTTCCGGTCCGCCGGAACGGGGATTTTTTCATACCCGGGGCGGGTATTTAGCCCCGACTGATCCTCGATTTCCCTTACCCCCGAAACCTTTGCTAGTGTCGTACCTGCTTCCTTCCTCCTTAGCTCAATTGGCAGAGCATTCGACTGTTAATCGAAGGGTTGCTGGTTCAAGTCCAGCAGGAGGAGCAACACACAAGAAAGATCCCCGTCCTCTGCTGTGAGGGCGGGGATCTTTCGTTGTTTCGGGGATGGCACCTGAGTCAGACGAAGTCCATTTCAACCTGCAGGAAACGCTCGGCCTCGGCTATTGCCGCCAGGAAAGCCTCCTGCTCGGTGGGGGACTTACGCGGCTGGCGCGGATGCCATTCGTGGTGAGCAGAATGGACCCGGACAAAACCGGAATCCGGGGGAGCGTAAAAGATGCCGAACCGCTGCACAGGCCACTCCGGCGAGGTCTCAGGCGCCACCAAGAGCGCGGCATTGAAGGCGGGGTTGTACCACTGGGCGATGGGCCGCCTCCGGTCTTCGGTGAAGAGCCCGGCCGCATAGAGCGCTGCTGACTGTTCGCCGGTCTGGGCGCACAACCGTTCCCACCACAGAGGCAAAATGCCGGAGTCGCACCGTTGCCACGTGGCCGGGAGTGGCGGTTGGTCCTGCCAGCTGGGCACGGTCCCATTTTATCCCGGGAACGGGCCCCGCGGGGAGGTCAGCGGGAGGTCAGGGGGAGGTCAAGGGAGGTCAGGGCCGGTTCCACGGGCCAGGGTTGACGCGGTACAGCAGGGCAGCGCCGGCCAGCATTCCCAGGATGATCCCGATGGCCGGGTTGCCCAGGGCACGGCCGGCAAAATAGCCTGCGACGGCGCCCAGCACCGCTCCGAGGAAGAGTCCCCTTCGGTTCCGGTGCGGTGTGTGTTTCATCGTTCCACCTTACTGGCGGCCTGAGTAGTGGTTGGCCTGGTCAATTGATGGCGGGGTCAGTGGATGGACGGGACGGTGCGGGGCCTGACCACCAGCCACAGCGCGGCGATGGAGAGCAGGATGCAGGCGGCCTGGACCGCGCCCATGGGAGTGGAACTTTCAATCCCCAGCCAGCCCACCACCGGTGAGATCAGCCCGGCCATCAGGAACGTCGCGGCCCCCAGGAGGGAGGCCGCGGTGCCGGCCTTGTCGCCGTGGTTTGCCAGCGCCAGCACCTGCACACAGGGAAAAGTAAAACCCGTCCCGAGGATGTAGAACCACAGCGGCACCATCACGCCCCACAGCCCCAGTCCCATTTGATCGAAAATCACGATCAGCAGGGCCATTATGAACATCCAGGCGGTGGAACAGGCGAGGATCCATTGCGGCGGGATTCGCCTGATCAGCCTGGAACTTGTCTGCACGCCGGCCACGATGCCCAGCGAGTTGATGCCGAAGAGGAGTCCGTACTGCTGGGGAGAGAAGCCGAAGATGTCCTGGAAAAGGAACGGTGAGGCGGAGAGGTAGGTAAACAGGCCGGCAAAGTTCATTCCGCCCAGGAGCAGGAGGCCCACAAAGATCCGGTCCGTGAAAAGGACCCGGTAGCGTTGGCCGGCCGTCAGGCCTGACTGGCCGCGCTTTTCGGGCGGCAGGGTTTCGCGGACCAGGAAGAGGGCAGCGATGACCACCAGCGTGCCGTAGGCGGCCAGGAACACAAAAATCCCCGGCCAGGGCATCACCAGGAGGAGTTGGGAGCCGATGACCGGAGCCAGGATGGGTGCCAGCCCGTTGACAAGTGCCATCCGGGAGAACATCCGCACCATCGCATACCCGGAGAACAGGTCGCGGACCATTGCCATGGCAACAACTCCACCGCCGGCGGCGCCCACCCCCATCAGGACGCGGAAGAGTCCCAAGGAGGCGATGTCTGTGGAGATGGCTGCCCCCAGTGAGGCGGCGATGTGCACGGCTGTGGCCAGGATCAGGGGAAACCGCCGGCCAAACTTGTCGCTAAAGGGGCCCACCACCAGCTGGCCCAGGGCAAAGCCCACCGTAGTACCCGCGAGGGTCAGCTGAACCTCCGCCTCGGATACCCCCAGGCTGGCCTCGAGCGCGGGAAAGGCCGGAAGATACAGATCGATGGTGAAGGGGCCCAAAGCGGTGAGTGCACCGAGCAAAAGGATGTACAGAAGTTTCCGCCGGCGGCTCAGCGAATCGCCCGGGTTGGTGGGAATGGTCACGGAGATCCATCCTAGGCCCGAAACAACCAGCATCTACAGCGTTGGAGGGCACGCCGCGGCAGATGACCGAAGTTCGGCCTTAACCTGAATGATAGTTTTGGGGGCGGGGGCGGTGCAGCTGCACTCTCCCGCAGCACAGGGAAGCTGAATCGACCATGAAACCAGTTAGGCGGAACCGATGAGCGGACGTCACAGCGGGCGGACCAGCCAGGGGCTGCGCCTCACCGCGCTGCCCAAAACGCTAAAACTCCTCGTCCGGCTGGCGCCCCGCCAGCTCAATGATGAGATCGCCCTCGCCAAGGTGGAGATCAAGCGCAAGGGCGTGCAGCTCGGAGTTGCCGCGGCGTTTATGGCCGTTGCCGTTATTTTTGTCGCGTTCCTTGTGGTGGGGCTCATTGTTGCCGCCATCATGGGGCTGGCCACCATCATGCCCGCCTGGCTGGCCGCCCTGCTGGTCTGTGCAGCCTTCCTGCTGATTGCTGCGATCGGGGGCCTGATCGGCCTCCGCAAATTCAAGAAGGCCATGCCACTGATGCCCGAGGAAACCCTTCGCGGAATCCGGCATGACATCGGTGTAGCCAAGGAAGGGTCAGACTTCAATGCCGCCATCCTTGATCCCGCCAGCCCGGAGGCAAAGGCCGCCAAGGCGGCCAAGGATGAAGCCGCAGCCAAGGCCAAAGCAGAGAAGAAAGCCAAGGCAGAGGCCCACGACAAGGAATACCCGCACGCTTCCGAACCTGAATTGCACCGCCGCCTGCATCAGCGGCGCAACCACCTGGCCCAAGCCCGCGACGAGCTCGACACGGAGCTCGACGTCAAGACGCAGGCCAGCTTCCTCTTGGCCGCAGCGCAGGACAAGCTGAGGGAGGGCCAGTCGCTGGTTGACCACGGCAAGGACTTCGCCGGCCAGAAGTTGGCCGCACTTTCCGAAAAGACAGGCGGGGCCGCGCCCCGGTGGAAGCCCCTGGCAGCCTTTGCTGCCGCCGCCACTGTTTTTGCTGTGCTGCTCCGCAAGCTGCTGAAGGATTTGTAAGGACCAGCCGAAACGGGCCCGCGGAACGGACATCTCTGCAGCCTTTCACCCCCGGACAAGAGAGACAGCCGGACGCTACAGACCAGACAAAAAAGGAAACCTACGCCCTGACAGGCACGCGGGAAGGAAGGGGACGGGATGAGGATTATTGGCGCTGGCTCCCGTCCGGGCCGCCCGCACGTTGACCACGACCGCGTGTTGACCGTGCCCAACGTGCTCACCGTCCTGCGCTTTATGGGTGTGCCGATCTTCATTTGGCTGGTCCTGGCCCGGCAGGAGTACGGCTTCGCGGTCCTGGTGCTGGCGATCATGGCCGGCACGGACTGGGTGGATGGCTATGTGGCCCGCCGTTTTGACCAGGCTTCCAAGCTGGGCCGCGTGATGGATCCGATCGCTGACAGGCTGGCACTGATTGCAGTTGCCATCACGCTGGTGATCGCCGGCGTTGTCCACTGGCTTTACCTTGCCGCACTCGTGGTCCCGGATGCTGTTCTTCTGGTCCTGACGCTCTCCTACTTCCACGGCCACCCCGACCTGCCAGTGAGCCTGATCGGAAAGATCCGGACCGGCCTCCTGCTCCTGGGCACACCCCTGCTGGTCCTGTCCCGGCTGGACGTCCCGTTTGCAGATGCTCTTTTCGTTGCAGCCTGGGTCGTGCTGGGCCTGGGCCTGACCGGTCACTGGATTGCCGCGTACAACTATTTCTGGGCCATCCTGCGGAAGGGCAGAATGCAATCACATCACGACGGCGGCACCGCCTGATGGTCTGGGTAGCTGTCCTGCTCGCGGTGCTTGGCGCTTTTTTCCTTGCGTTCGGAGCCCAGAAACAGGGGAGTGCTGTCAAGGCCGATACGGGCGGCCTGGCGCTGAGCTCCAACGGTTTTCTTCGCCTGCTGCGCAATCCGCGGTGGATGCTGGGCCTGCTCCTGCTGTGCACCGGAATGGGCATGAACGCGATTGCCCTGGTGTCCGCACCGCTGACGGTTGTCCAGCCCATCGGCGCCATCGCACTGGTCATCACCACCGTTGTCAACGCCAGGGACCAGGACCTGACCATTAACCGCGCCACGGTGGTAGCCATCGCAGCCTGCGTCACGGGGTCCGCGCTCTTTGTGCTCCTTGCCGTGAATGCGACCCAGGAAAACCATCACGTCGGCCAGGCGGACGAGCTCACCATTGTGCTCCTGCTGGCACTGGCGGTCGGTCTGTTCGGCACGCTTGCGGTGATGTTCAGGCATCGGATGAGTGCCTTCATCTACATTATTGGCGCCGGCGTCCTGTTCGGCTTCGTGGCAGTGCTGACACGGATTATCGGCAAGCACCTCCTGGACCCCAACGGCCTGGCACTGCTTAACGTCCCTTGGTATTCGGTGGTGGCCATCGCCGCGGCCGGCGGGCTTGGTTCCTGGTTTGTGCAGAACGCCTATTCCGGCGGACCGCCGGACCTGGTCATTGCCGGGCTCACTGTCATCGATCCGATTGTGGGCATCGCGATAGGCATCGTTATCCTCGGTGAACTGCGTCCGGACGTCCATGCCGTAACGGCAATTGCGATGGCCGCTGCTGCTTCGCTTGCTATCGTTGGGGTAATCGCCCTCTCCAGGCACCACCCCGAGGTCACCAAGCGCAGGAAAGACGCGCGGAAGGCCGTGGGCAGGGCGTCCCGCTAGCCGATGTCCCCTCAATGTCGATCCACCCAGCCGATTTTCCACTGATTCAACCCGTACCAAGCCGATTTATGCCGGTATTTACCAGACCGATTTTCACTCTGCCGATTTTCACTAAGAGGCCCGGCCACCGTGCCAGCGGCCAACCGGTGCTGCAGCGTTAGCTGACAGTGCCCTGACCATCAGGAGCTCTCCACGTGACAACGCCCGCTGACCAGCCACCCCTGACTATCCTGATTGCCGCGGATACGTATCCGCCGCACATCAACGGAGCCGCCACCTTCGGCTATCGCCTGGCCAAGGGTATGACCGGGCGCGGGCACAACGTGCACGTACTGGCCTGCCGCGCTGACGACGGCAAGAGCTTCACGGAGTTCCGGTCTGAAGGCACCGTGCACCGGCTTCGCTCACACGGGGTGTGGACCCATGAGTACTTCCGCATCTGCTTTCCGTGGGAAATCAAGAAGGAAATCAGCCTCCTGTTTGACCGCATCAAGCCGGACGTTGTGCATATCCAAAGCCACTACATGATCGGCGAGCATGTTCTCTACGAGGCCAAAAAGCGTGGCATCAGGATCGTGGCCACCAACCACTTTATGCCGGAGAACCTGAATCCTTTCCTGCCCTTCCCGCAGTGGTTCAAAGACATCATCGGCCGCATCTCGTGGAAGGACATGGGCAAGGTCATGGAGAAGGCAGACGTCATCACCACGCCCACGCCGCTGGCGGCGAAGGCCATGCACCAGCACGCCTTCCTTCGTAAGGTCCTGCCGCTGTCCAACGGGATCGACTCTTCGGCCTATGAACTGAAGCCGGGGGAGGTCATCGAACGCAATCCCTACCCCACCGTGGTGTTTGTTGGACGTCTCGCCGAGGAAAAGCATGTGGATGTGCTGATCAAGGCTGTCTCCAAGACGCCGCCCGAGCTCAACGTCCACCTCGAAATCGTGGGCGGCGGCGAGGTGCGCCCGGCGCTTGAGGCCTTGGTTGACAGGCTGGGCCTGGGGGAGCGGGTGAAGTTCCTGGGGCTTGCCAGCGACGAGGAGCTTCGCGAGACCTACATCAAGGCGGACCTGTTCTGCATGCCCGGCACGGCCGAGCTGCAGTCACTGGTGACCCTGGAGGCGATGTCGGCGTCAACGCCTGTGCTGCTGGCGGATGCCATGGCGCTTCCACACCTGGTACGGGATGGGGAGAACGGCTTCCTGTTCACGCCCAACGACAGTGACGACCTCTCGGCCAAGGTCACCAAGATCCTCCAGCTGCCGCCCGAGCAGCTTGCCGCCATGGGCCGGGCCAGCCGCAGGATGGTGGAACCTCACAGCATGCAGGGCACCCTGCAGACCTTCGAGGATCTCTACCGGGGTGCCGGCTTCGAGGACAAAGTGGTCTAGAGGGGTTCCTCTGTTTGCTAGAGTGTTTTTGCCCCGCGGGCGCCGAAGTCCCCAGGACCAGGTCCCGCCGGGGCACAAGGGGCTATAGCTCAGCTGGTTAGAGCGCGGGACTCATAATCCTAAGGTCCTCGGTTCAAGTCCGAGTAGCCCTACCGCAGGATCCATTGCCAAAAGTGAACAACACCAAAGAAACCATGACCGATGCACCGTCGGCCCTGGTTTCTTTTGTTTTCAGCCGCAATTGCGGTATGTTACTGACCAGTAACTTATCGACGCTGCTAGGCCCGGGTCCCAGCCCCGGCACTGCTGATCCTTGTGTGAGGAAACCATGTCCAAAGCCGCTTTTGACATCAACAGCCTTCCGTACGCCGACGGTGACTTCTTCGCCTTCGAGCAGCTGCTCACCGCAAAGGAGCAGGACCGGCTCGCCGAGATCCGCGGGTTCCTGGAGCGTGAAGTCCGCCCCATTGCCGTGGACTGCTGGAACCTGGGCGAATTTCCGATGGAGCTCATTCCCAAGCTTGCCGAGATTGATCTCGTCAGTCCGGTCAGGCGGCAGGGGAATTCGAACCTCTTCGCCGGCCTGGTCCATGCCGAGGTCACCCGGGCTGATACGTCCATTGCTACCTTTATGGGTGTCCACGACGGCCTGTTCACGGGGTCCATTGAGGCGCTTGCCTCGCAGGAGCAGCAGGAAGCCTGGCTTCCGGACATCTATTCGTTGAAGAAGATCGGTGCATTCGGGCTCACTGAGCCGCTCGGTGGTTCCGACGTCGCCGGCGGTACCCGGACCACCGCGCAGAAGGACGGGGACACCTGGATCCTGAACGGTGCCAAACGCTGGATCGGCAACGCCACTTTCTCCGACTGGGTGGTCATCTATGCGCGGGACCTGGCCGACAATCAGGTCAAGGGCTTTCTGGTGGACACCTCGCTCGAAGGATTCAGCACAACAAAGATCGAGAACAAGATTTCCCTGCGGACCGTCCAGAACGCGGACATCGTCCTGGACAACGTGGTTGTTCCCGAATTCTTCAAGCTTGCCAACGCCAATAGCTTCCGCGACACCAACAAGGTACTCAAGGTCACCCGCCTGGGGGTTGGCTGGCAGGCCGTAGGGCAGCAGTTGGCCGCGTTCGACGTAGCCCGGCGCTATGCCGTGGAGCGCCATCAGTTTGGCCGTCCGCTGGCGTCCTTCCAGCTGGTCCAGAGCCAGCTGGTCCAGATTCTCGGCAACGCCGTGAGCTCCATGGGCATGATGGTGCGGCTTTCCCAGCTTGAGGACGCAGGCCTGGCGAAGGATGAACAGTCCGCGCTGGCCAAGGCCTTCACCACCGCCAGGATGCGCGAAAGCGTCGCGATCGGGCGGAGCCTGCTGGGTGGCAATGGCATTGTCACCGACTTTGAGATGGCCAAGATCTTTGCGGATGCGGAAGCCATCTACTCCTATGAGGGGACCCATGAGGTCAACACCCTGGTGACAGGCCGAGCCATCACCGGCATCTCCGCGATCGTCTAGCGGACTTACGCGCGCGTTGTTGGCGGCGCGGCCACCCTGGATTGAGTCGCATCCGCCATCGTTGGAGCCGTATCCGCCTTGGTTGGAGCCGCATTAGGGAGCTCCGCTGCGGGGAAGCAGGACGGATGGGCGGAGGTCCATGACGAACTGCAGCGGATTGACATACTCATCCCCCTCCCTGACGCCCCAATGGACGCACGGGCCGGACCTGCAATGCCCCGGGAGTACGGTGCCTATAGGTTGGCCCTTGGCGACTACAGCCCCGGCGGCCAGATCGCTCTGCACGGGTTCAAAACTGCTGCGCAATCCGTTCCCGTGATCGATGGTGATGACCGGGCGGTCAACCACCACACCTACAAAGCTGACCGTTCCGGGCGCCGGGGAGGTGAGCTGGGCGCCGTCGTGGATTGTGGCTAGGTCCACTCCCCGGTGGCCGCTCATCCACGGCTTGTCCGGTGGGTCGAAGGTCCGCAGCACCTCCGGCTTCGGAGCGAGCGGCCAGGCCCAGGAGGGACGTGCCGCGCCCGGACCGGTACCTTGACGCAGCTCTGGGGACTGCGTTCCGGATGTGATTCCGCCCGGTGAAAGGACTTCGCCGGAGGGCGCCACCGATGCAGGCAGCAGAAGCAGGGCGGCGAGGAGTGCTGGTGCTTTCATTGGCCCAGCTTCCCGCGGCTGAAGAGGCACCGCGAGCATTCATCTGCCCCATGTGGAAAACCTCTGCCGCCGGAGCCAAAGCGGTGGTCCCGCTGTCCGGCGGGCGGGAGTGCCTGTAGTACACTTGGTGGAGCAGTTTGCTGTGCCCTCAACGCATTTCGCGTCAGCACGTCTCATTCAGAAGTGCGGGGGAGCAGCGGCTGACTACGCGCATCCAGCCCTCCTCGTCTAAAGCCAATGGCTTTGTCTGAGGAGGATTGTGCCTCTTGCGGTCAGGGCCCGTGTCCTGATGAGAAGCGCAATGGATGCCAGGAGCACGGCCCGCCTTGGGCCAGGCTAAACAACCGTCAACTATTGGCAGGGTAAGAGAGCCTCCGGGTTTTCTCATGAATGACCTGCCGGAAGGAGCGCCGGCATGCCCGTCGTAACTATGCGCCAGCTGCTTGACAGCGGCGTCCACTTTGGACACCAGACCCGCCGTTGGAACCCGAAGATGAAGCGATTCATCTTCACGGAGCGCAACGGCATCTACATCATTGACCTTCAGCAGTCGCTGTCCTACATCGACCGCGCCTACGAGTTCGTGAAGGCCACCGTTGCGCACGGTGGCACCGTACTCTTCGTCGGCACCAAGAAGCAGGCTCAGGAATCCATTGCTGAGCAGGCAACCCGTGTTGGCCAGCCCTACGTGAACCAGCGCTGGCTCGGCGGTATGCTGACCAACTTCCAGACCGTTTCCAAGCGCATCCAGCGCATGAAGGAACTGGAAGAGATCGACTTCGACGACGTCGCCGGCTCCGCGTACACCAAGAAGGAACTGCTGCTCCTTCGCCGTGAACTCACCAAGCTGGAGACCAACCTCGGCGGTATCCGCAACCTGACCAAGGCACCCTCCGTGCTGTGGATCGTGGACACCAAGAAGGAACACCTCGCCGTTGACGAGGCAAAGAAGCTGAACATCCCGGTTGTTGCCATCCTGGACACCAACTGCGATCCCGACGAAGTCGATTTCCCGATCCCGGGCAACGACGACGCCATCCGTTCCGTGAACCTGCTGACCCGCGTTGTTGCTGACGCTGTTGCCGAGGGCCTGATCGCCCGCAACCAGCGTGCAACCGGCACCACTGAAGCTCCGGAAGAGCCGCTGGCCGAGTGGGAGCGCGAGCTCCTCGAAGGCAGCAAGGCTGAAGAGGCCGCTCCGGCTGCTGAAGCTGCTCCCGCTGCCGAGGAAGCTCCGGCTGCCGAGGAAGCTCCGGCCGCTGCCGAAGCTCCCGCTGCCGACGCCGACAAGTAACAAGTAAATCCGGATTCTCAGGCGCTCCAGCAGCGCTTGGAACACCTGACAGGATGGCGGCTCACCGGGTGAGCCGCTGTCCTGTCGGTCCGTACACCACATACATTTTCTAGACAGAGGGGTTCACATGGCGAACTACACTGCCGCTGATATCAAGGCTCTGCGCGAGCGCACGGGCGCCGGCATGATGGATGTCAAGAAGGCTCTTGACGAGGCCAACGGTGACGCCGAGAAGGCCATCGAAATCATCCGCATCAAGGGCCTGAAGGGCGCTACCAAGCGCGAAGGCCGCTCCACCGCCGAAGGCCTGGTGGCCGCCAAGGTCAACAACGGCGTCGGCGTGATGATCGAAGTCAACTGCGAGACCGACTTCGTTGCCAAGGCTGACAAGTTCATCCAGCTGGCCGACCGCGTTCTGGCCGTTGCCGTTGAGTCCGGCGCTGCCGACCTCGACACCCTTCTGGCCACCGAAGTTGACGGCAAGCCGCTGTCCGAGGTCGTCGTCGAAGAGGGCGCAGTACTGGGCGAAAAGGTTGTTGTCCGCCGGATCTCCCGCATTGAGGGCGGCACGGTAGATGCTTACCTGCACAAGACCTCCAAGGACCTCCCGGCCCAGGTTGGCGTCCTGTTCGCTGTTGACGGCGAAGGCGAAGCTGCCACCACCGCAGCCCACGACGTTGCAGTCCACATCGCAGCCATGGCGCCGAACTACCTGACCCGCGAAGACGTTCCGTCCGAGCTGGTTGAGTCCGAGCGTCGCATCGCTGAAGAGACGGCCAAGGCCGAAGGCAAGCCCGAGGCTGCCCTCACCAAGATCGTGGAAGGCCGCGTGACCGGCTTCTACAAGGGCGAGGTCCTGGTTGACCAGGCATTCGCCAAGGATGCCAAGAAGTCTGTGGCCCAGGTCCTCGAAGAGGCCGGCGTCAAGGCAACTGCGTTCTCGCGTTTCCGCGTCGGCTCCTAGTCGAATCTGCAAGGGGGTGGCCACTTCGGTGGCCGCCCCTTTTGCATGCACCGGCTAAACGTCAGATGAGACCTTTGGCCACCCAGCACGATAACCTAGCTCAGAGTTAACCCAACGGGAAGGCACCATGGAAGCCGTCAATAGTTCAATCCAGCCAGAGAAGAGCAGGCGACGCGTCCTGCTTAAGCTGTCCGGTGAGGTCTTCGGCGGCGGAAAGCTGGGCGTTGATCCCGAAACCGTCCGCGACGTCGCCAAGCAGATCGCTGCAGCCATCCCGGAAGTGGAGGTAGCCATCGTCGTTGGCGGCGGCAACTTTTTCCGCGGTGCCGAACTGTCCCAAAGCGGTATGGACCGGTCGCGGGCAGATTACATGGGCATGCTCGGCACAGTGATGAATTGCCTGGCCCTGCAGGATTTCCTGGAGCAGGCCGGCGTCGAAACCCGTGTGCAGAGCGCCATCACCATGGGCCAGGTCGCCGAGGCCTACATTCCCCGCCGCGCCATCAGGCACATGGAAAAGGACCGGGTAGTCATCTTCGGTGCGGGTGCCGGGCTTCCCTACTTCTCCACTGACACCGTGGCTGCCCAGCGCGCCCTGGAAGTCCACGCGGACGTGGTGCTGATGGCCAAGAGCGGCGTGGACGCCGTGTACACCGCCGATCCCAAAAAGGACCCCACCGCCGAGAAGCTGGACACCCTGAGCTACGACGACGCCCTCAGGCGCGACATCAGGGTCATGGACCAGACCGCCATGACCATGTGCAAGGACAACAATCTCTCCATGGTTGTCTTCGGAATGGAAGGCGAAGGGAACGTCACCCGCGCCATTCTCGGCGAAAAGCTGGGAACGCTGGTCACCCCCTAGCTACGGCTAGGATGTTTTTAGGACAGTTCCTCCCCGCCATCCGGCTAAGGATGGAACGGGGATCAAGAAGGAACATTGAACCGAGATTGTGCATGGACCCGGCACCGACGGACTGCACCAACTTCTGAGGAGAGACCGTGATCGAAGATACCTTGCTCGAAGCCGAAGACAAGATGGACAAGGCTGTTGAGGTAGCCAAGGAAGATTTTGCCTCGATCCGCACCGGACGGGCCAACCCGGGACTCTACAACAAGGTGCTGGTGGACTACTACGGTGCACCCACCCCGCTGCAGCAACTGGCATCCTTCGCCATTCCTGACGCCCGCACCATCCTCATCACCCCGTTCGACAAGACTGCCCTCCGGGACATTGAACGTGCCCTGAGCGACTCCGAGGTGGGCGCTAACCCCTCCAACGACGGCAACGTCATCCGGATCACCATTCCGGACCTGACCCAGGAACGCCGCAAGGAGTACGTCAAGATCGTCAAGACCAAGGGCGAGGACGCGAAGATCTCCATCCGCAACATCCGGCGCAAGGCCAAGGAAACGCTTGACCGGCTGGTCAAGGACGGCGAAGCCGGCGAGGACGAGGGCAGCCGGGCCGAGAAGGAACTGGACGCTTTGACCAAGGCACACGTGGACGGCATCGACGAACTGCTCAAGCGCAAGGAAGCGGAGCTGCTCGAAGTCTAATGAGCCAGGCAGAGCAGGCTCCCGCTCAACGGGCGCGCATGAAGGGGAGGCAGCCCCGGAGGAACCCGACGCCCAAGGCTGGACGGAACCTCCCTGCGGCCACCGTGGTGGGGCTGGCAATGCTCTTTGGGGTCCTGGGCGGCCTCGTCTTCCTGCCGCTCGGCTTTGTGGCGGTGACCACCGGCTTCGCTGTTTTTGGGGTCTGGGAAATTTACCGCGCCCTGGAGGCAAACGGCACCAGGATGCCCATCGTGCCGGTGATGACGGGCACGCTGGCCATGCCTTTCGCTGCCTACTTCGGCGGGCTGGAGAGCCTTCTCTTCGCCATGCTGCTGAGTTGCGTGGCAGTGCTTCTTTGGCGGTCGGTGGAATCAGCAGCGGGATCGGCCAACAGCATCTTCGCCGGCGTCTTCACCCTGGGCTGGGTTCCGTTCTTCATCAGTTTCGCGGCCCTGCCCCTTCATGCTTCGGGCGGCGCGGCCACCGTGGGCCTGTGGCCGGGTGGAACTGTGCCGCACGGGGCCTGGCAGGTGGCAGTGATGCTCCTCCTGGTTGTCTCCAATGACACGTTTGGCTACCTCGTCGGCGCGTCGCTCGGAAAGCACCCCATGGCGCCAAAAATCAGTCCCAAAAAGTCCTGGGAAGGCTTCGCCGGATCCATTGCCGGCGCCATGCTGATCGGGATCCTGGCAAGCATCTTCCTGCTCGGCAAACCGTGGTGGGTAGGCGTGGTACTGGCGGTGGGCCTTGTTGCCGCCTCCACAGCGGGAGACCTGGCGGAATCCATGGTCAAACGCGAGCTGGGAATCAAGGATATGAGCAGCATCCTCCCCGGTCATGGCGGGGTGATGGACCGGCTGGATTCCATCGTTTTCGCAGCACCAGTGGCGTTTGTGCTCTACGGGCTGGTCGCAGCAGCCTGACTGAAGCACCAAGCCCGCATGCCCCAACAGAACGCCGGCGGCGCCATAGACTGGTGCCACAGCGATCCGGCTGAAGAACATTGAAGGAACGTACAGTGGCAGTGGATTTTCAACGGCAGATTCCCGCGTCCTTTGAACGCGTGCAGCGCAACGACTACGGCTATAACGCCAAGCAGGTGGACCAGTTCCTCCAGCGCGCCCGCGTCTCGCTGGAATCGCCGAAGGCGGCCGTCCACGTCATTACGAGTTCCGATGTGCGTTCAGTCTCCTTTGACCCCGTCAAGGGCGGGTACTCTGCCGCCGTCGTGGATGCCGCCCTTGACCGGCTGGAAGACGCTTTCGCGCGCCGTGAACGCGACGAACTGATTGCCTCGAGTGGCGAAGAAGCCTGGCTGCGCCAGATCGGACGGCTCTCCGGGATCCTGCGCGGCAGGCTGCACCGGCCCGACGGCGACCGCTTCCGCCGGCCGTCGAAGAACAAGGCCCGCAGTTACAACATCGCGGACGTGGACAAGCTCTGCCACCAGCTGATCGGCTACCTGGAGGAGGACAAGCCGCTCAGCGTGGACAACGTCCGCCGGGCCGTCTTCCGGCCGGCAACAGGCCAGGACGGGTACGAGGAAAACCAGGTGGACGCGTTCCTGGACCGCGTGGTTGAACTGATGGCGGCCATCGACTGACCAACGCCCCGCCGTCATGCCACCTGCAGTGCAAATCGGCGCAAACCTGCCTCGGCCGGCCAAACCTAGCGTTCGGTGACCAAAGGCCTCTCCGGGGTGTGCAGGCGGGTCATGATCCGCGACATCGTCCGGGGTACGCGGCCCTTGGTGGCGCGGGAGACGAGTACCATCACGGCAAAGGCGGCCGGCACAGTCCATGCCGCCGGCTGGGCCAGCCAGGACGGAGTGCCGGCAGCCCCCGCCAGTGCGCCGTAAATCATGGCACCGCCGCAGAGCAGGGCGCCAGTCACCATCCCGGCGATGGCACCGGCGTCGGTAAGACCCCGCCACCAAATGCCCAACAGCAGGACGGGGCAAACGGTGGAGGCGGTGAACGCGAACACCAGGCCAACGCTGCCTGCGAGCGCAAACGAGTCCGTCATCAGGGCGAAACCCAACGGGACCACTGCAGAAATGACGGCGGCCAACCGAAACCCGTGGACATTGCCACCGAGCACGTCCTGGCTGATGACACCGGCCAGCGAAACCACCAGTCCGGACGTGGTTGAGAGGAAGGCGGCAAAAGCGCCGCCCACCACGAGTGCAGACAGCAGATCGCCGGCCGTTCCGCCCACCAGCTGGCCCGGCAGGAGGAGCACCACGGCGTCGGCCTGTCCCGATCTGGCAAGCTCCGGGGCGAACATCCGGCCCGCCAGACCGTACACGGTGGGAAACAGGTAGAAGACGGAGAGCAGGCCCAACACGATCAGGGTGGTCCGCCGGGCAGACTGCCCGTCAGGATTGGTGTAAAAGCGCACCAGGACGTGTGGCAGCCCCAGCGTCCCAAAGAGGAGCGCCACCAGGAGCGAGATGTTCTGGTAGGGGCCGGCGGGTGACAGCCCGGTGGGGTTGACGGCGGCTTGGGCAACAGCGGGCGTCCCGTTTCCGGCAAGGACGAACATGATGAAAACGGCGGGCACCGCCAGAGCCGTGAGCTTGAGCCAGTACTGAAAGGCCTGCACAAACGTGATGGAGCGCATGCCGCCGGCCACAACCGTCAGGCACACAACAAACACCACGGAGACCGAACCCACCCAGGATGGCAGGCCGGTGGCAATCCGGATGGTCAGGGCCGCGCCATGGAGCTGGGGAACGATGTACAGCCACCCCACCACAACCACCACCAGGCTGGTGACCCTGCGGACCGCCCGCGAATCCAGCCGTGCCTCGGTGAAGTCGGGGATGGTGTAGGCTCCCGAACGCCTCAGCGGGGCGGCCACAAAAAGCAGCAGCATCAGGTATCCGGCCGTGTAGCCCACGGGGAACCACAGCGCATCGGTTCCCGACAGCAGGATCAGCCCGGCAACGCCCAGGAAGCTGGCCGCGGAGAGGTATTCGCCGCCGATCGCTGAGGCATTCCACCATGGCGGCACGGTCCGGGAGGCGACGTAAAAATCGCCGGTGGTGCGTGAGATCCGGAGGCCGTAGAAGCCGATCACCGCAGTGGCCAGCGAAACGACCACCAAGGCCACCACGCCAACGGCAGGATTAACGGCGGGATTTACGGCAGGATCAGCGGCCGGAATCACGGGAGCCTCACGCGTCCTCGGCCAACTCTCGGTACCTGGCTTCATTCCGGGCTGCTGACCGGATGAACAGCCAGGCGCTCAGGCCGATCAGCGGATAGATGCCGGCGCCGATCAGCAGCCAGTCGAACGGGATGCCGGCCACCCGCATTTCTGCAAGGCCCGGAACAGCAATCAGCAGCAACGGAAAAGCGGAGAGGATCAGCAGGAACCCCAAACCCACCACCAGGGCCAGCCGCAGCTGGGAGCGGATGAGCGACCTGACAAACACCTGGCCCACTTCTGACTCCTGCGCGGCCTCGGGCGTCTCACGCGGCGGCCGGGCGGCTGATGGGGGCGCGGTGACCCGGATGCGCGTCATGCCTGTGGCCGGAGCCGGGTAGCTTCCAGCTTTTCCCGGACCGTGGGAAGGTGGCGGCGGCTGATGGGCAGCCCGGCGCCCGCCACGGTGACGCTGGGCTTGTCCGCGGCAAGCTTCATGGAGGTGACATGCTTCAGTGCAACCAGGTAGGACCTGTGGGTGCGGATAAAGCCGGCTTCGGCCCACTGCTGCTCCAGGTCGGCCAACGGAATCCTGATCAGGAAGCTGGCCTCGGACGTGTGCAGCCTGGCGTAGTCGCCCTGGGCCTGGACATATGTGACATCGTCCCGCCGGATCATCCGGGTGGTGCCGCCCTGGTCCACGGTGATCATCTCAGGTGCCTCGCCGCCGTCGCGCATCAGTTCACTGATCCTGCCCACCGAACGGGCCAGCCGTTCGGCGCGCACCGGCTTGAGCAGGTAGTCCACGGCGGCGAGCTCGAAGGCTTCCAGGGCACAGTCCTCATCCGCCGTCACAAAGACCACTACCGGCGGGTTGCTGCTGCGGGCGATGGCGCGGGCAATGTCGAGGCCCGAAACGGCAGGCATATGGATGTCCAGGAAAACCGCATCAACGGCATGGGTGGCGAGCGCGCGCAGGGCCTCGCTGCCGGAGGAGGCCCGGTGGATGACCCCAATCCGGTCATCCCTGCCCAGGAGGTAGGCCAACTCCTCGATGGCCGGCAGCTCGTCGTCCGCGACGAGGACATTAATCATGGTTCCTACATTAGCTGCGTCAGCCAAACAGCTCAGGCGTCATGGCCCGGCTGGGATTTGGGCACACGCATGGTGATGAGGGTCCCCTCGCCGGGGGCGGTTTCGATGACCAGGCCATGGCCTTCGCCGTAAACCTGCCGGAGGCGGGCGTCCACGTTGCGCAGTCCCACATGCTCGCCGTCGCTGTGCCCCGCCAGCACTGACCTGAGCTGCGCCGGATCCATGCCTACGCCGTCGTCCTCGATGGTGACTTCCGCGTAGGCGCCGGAGTCATGCGCCGCAATGCTGATCCGGCCCGGCCCTTCCTTCGCCTCCAGACCGTGGCGGACGGCGTTTTCCACCAGCGGCTGGAGGCTCAGGAACGGAATAACAGTGCTCAGGACTTCCGGTGCGATCCGGAGGCTGACCTGCACGCGGTCCCCGAAGCGCGCACGCTCCAGCAGCAGGTACCGGTCGATGCAGCGGAGTTCTTCGGCGAGCGTGGTGAAGTCCCCGTGCCGCCGGAAGGAGTATCTGGTGAAATCGGCAAACTCGACCACCAGCTCCCGGGCCCGGGCCGGATCTGTGTTGATGAACGAGGCGATGGCGTTGAGCGAGTTGTAGATGAAGTGCGGGCTGATCTGGGCCCGGAGGGCGCGGACTTCGGCTTCCATCAGGAGTGTCCGGGATGCGTCCAGCTCCGCCAGTTCAACCTGTACCGAAACCCAGTCGGCCACCTCACTGACAGCCCGGACCAGGCCGGCACCCACTGACGGGGCAAACGCCGCCACCACGCCAACCACCCGTGCGTTGGCCCGGATCGGGGCTATCACGGCTTCCAGGCGGACCGGGGGACCGCCGGCCGCCGGATCCGCATCACGAGCCTGGACTATGGCTGTCGCCTGGACCATGGCTGTCCTGCCGCCGGCAAGGACGCCTGCCGCCAGGTCCATCAGGTGGGGCTTCAGGTCCTCGGCGGAACCGTCCCAGGCCAGCACCCCCGCAGTGTCGGTGATGGCCAGGGCGTCGCAGCCCAGCAGGTTGCGCAGCTGGCGTGCGGCCTTGGCTGCCCCCGCAGGGTTGAGGCCGGCACGCAGATGCTGCCCCGCCCGGGACGCGGCGTGAAGGGTGGTGTAGGTTGCGCGTTCTGCGTCGGTACCCAGCTCACGGAATGACCGCAGCACCTTCAGTCCCACACCGACGACGGCGGCAATCGCCAGCGCTATCACGGCAAGGGCGGCGGCGGTCAGGAGAGGGGAGTCCGGCATGCTGCCCAGCGTAGCGGCGGGCGCCGTTTGCCGCAGCATCACAACCGTTGAGCGACCGGTCCGGCGCCGGGTATGGTCGCGGCGCCTCCCGCAGCGCACAGTGATTGCAGTCACATCGGCCGCCGCAATCCTCCTGCGCAGTGCCACTCCTGTCTGCAGGGCCGGCCGATGTGAACCAGGCAAATCTCAACGAGGAGGAACGATGGGTCACGATGCCCACACCCCGGACGCTGCGGCGGCCGTGGACTTCGAACAGGTCCAGTCGACTGAGCGGTTCCAGGAACTGCGCAAACGTCACCGGAGCTTTGTTTTTCCCATGGCCATTGCATTTCTGCTGTGGTACTTCGCGTACGTCCTGCTGGCCGACTATGCCGTCGGCTTCATGTCCACCAAGGTGTGGGGCAACATCAACATCGGCCTCATTCTGGGGCTGCTGCAGTTCGTCTCCACGTTCGCGATCACCGGCTGGTACGTCAGCTACTCCAACCGGAGGCTTGACCCCATCGCCGCGGAGATCCGGAACGAAATTGAAGGCCATGAGTTCGACAGGCACGGCAACGTCATCGCAGGAGTGAGCAAATGATCGGGATACCCGCGGCGGTTGATGTTGCCGCCCTCAAAGACACCACCCTTCTTAACATGGGGATCTTCGGACTGTTCGTCGCGGTGACCATGGTCATTGTGTTCAGGGCCAGCCGGAACAACAAAACCGCCGCCGACTACTACGCCGCGGGCCGCTCCTTCACCGGATCCCAGAACGGTACCGCTATCGCAGGCGATTATCTTTCCGCGGCATCGTTCCTGGGCATTACAGGCGCCATTGCCATCAACGGCTACGACGGCTTTATGTACTCCATCGGCTTCCTGGTGGCGTGGCTGGTGGCGCTGCTGCTGGTGGCTGAACTGCTCCGGAACACGGGCAAGTTCACCATGGCCGATGTGCTTTCCTTCCGGCTGAAGCAGCGGCCCGTCCGCATCACAGCAGCCATCTCCACGCTTGCCGTCTGCTTCTTCTACCTGCTGGCGCAGATGGCCGGAGCGGGCAGCCTGATTTCACTGCTTTTGGGTATCAGCGACTGGGGCGGCCAGGCCCTGGTGATCATGGTCGTCGGCGCCCTGATGATCATGTACGTGCTGATCGGCGGGATGAAGGGCACCACCTGGGTCCAGATCATCAAGGCGATCCTGCTTATTGCCGGCGCCGCAGTGATGACGTTCTGGGTGCTGGCCATCTACGGGTTCAACCTCTCCAGCCTCCTCGGGGCGGCAGTGGACACAGCCAACTACCCCGCTGTGCTGAATCCCGGACTGCAGTACGGCAAATCCGAAACCTCCAAGCTGGACTTTATGTCCCTGGGCCTCGCACTGGTCCTGGGCACTGCAGCCCTTCCGCACGTGCTGATGCGCTTCTACACCGTCCCCACGGCCAAGGAAGCCCGGAAGTCCGTGGTCTGGTCCATCTGGCTGATCGGCCTGTTCTACCTGTTCACACTGGTTCTCGGGTACGGCGCCGCAGCGCTGGTGGGTGCAGACACCATCAAGTCCGCTCCAGGCGGCGTAAATTCCGCCGCGCCGCTGCTGGCCTTCCACCTCGGCGGGCCGCTCCTGCTGGGCTTCATCTCGGCCGTCGCCTTCGCCACCATCCTGGCCGTGGTGGCCGGCCTGACCATCACCGCGGCAGCCTCCTTTGCCCACGACATTTACGCCAGTGTCATCTCCAAGGGCAAGGCCGACGCCGACACGGAAGTTAAGGTGGCCAGGCGCACCGTTGTGGTCATTGGAGTCATGGCTATCCTGGGCGGCATTCTTGCCAACGGGCAGAACGTTGCCTTCCTGGTGGCCCTGGCTTTCGCGGTGGCCGCCTCGGCGAACCTCCCCACCATCATCTACTCGCTCTTCTGGCGCCGGTTCACCACCCAGGGTGCGGTGTGGAGCATGTACGGCGGTTTGGGATCGGCCATTGTCCTGATCATCTTCTCGCCCGTGGTTTCGGGGGCGGCGACCTCCATGATCAAGGACGCCAACTTTGCCCTCTTCCCGTTGAGCAACCCCGGCATCGTTTCCATTCCGCTCGCCTTCCTGCTGGGCTGGCTTGGCACGGTGCTGGATAAGAAGCGCGAGGACAGCGGCAAGCAGGCCGAGATGGAAGTCAGGTCACTCACCGGGGTTGGGGCCGAGAAGGCCTCCAACCACTGACCACCAGTAGTGTCCGCAGAAACTGAGTCGCCCAGCGGCTAAGGCTGTTCACAACGGAAAGGAGTCCCTGTGCCAAGGCACGGGGACTCCTTTTGCGCGTTTAGTGCTGATGCTGGCCTGGCTGATTGTGGTCGACAGGGGCTGCAGGCCCGCTGTCCTGACCATGCTGACCGTGCCCGCTGTCCTGACCATGCTGACCGTGGGGGACCGCAAACTGTCCAGCCGTGGAGGCTGCAAGGCCCGGCGTCGCGATTCCTGCCACCAGCACGGCACCGGCGAAAGCACCGAGCAGGAGGCGTCCCGGCCGGACGACGACGGGAGCCCCGCCCTCGTCCGCGCCGTTAACCCTCCCGCGGCCCAGCCGTCGATCCTGCCGGCGCAGCCAGGCGAGGGATCCAACCATCATGAGTGTGAGCAGCAGCGCCGTCAGATGGCTCAGGCTGAGGCTCGATCCGGTCTCCCCTCGCCAGATAGTGGCCACCGCGTGGACTGCGGCGGCAACCATCAGCATCATCAACGACAGGCCCGGCGCCGGGATCCGCCCCCGGCTCAGGGCGAGGACCGTCCCGCCGATCAGTGCCGTTCCCCACAGCCCGGCCAGGACTCCGAAGAGGACCTGGCCCGAATCGCCGGATCCATCCGGACCGGCAAGCAGGCTTGAGGAAACGGCGAGATTTACCGAACCCGCCCCGAAACCTGCAAAGCCCGCGAAGAGCCGGACCACGGCCGTGGAACCGGCGGCGGGATCGAAGGCCACAGGTTCCCTGGCCACAGACTGGGACGTTGCAGGCTGGGAAACGGCAGCTGTGTCCATGACAGTTAGGCCCGGGCGGTGGCGGGGGACTTGTCCAGCGAGAGGCCCACGCCAAGGAGCAGTACGGCACTGGCCAGGTGCAGCACATTGTCCGCGCCGTTAAGGGCAATGATGTTCAATGGCGAACTCAACAGGAACAAACCAAGAACGCCCACCAGGAGGTACACGGCCCCAACGCCGGCGTTCACGGTGCGTGCGAGCGTGGTGCTCTTCAGCCCGGCATAAAGCAGAGCCGCACCGATGGCCAGGTGGATGACGTTGTGCAGAGGGTTGACCTCGAAGATGATGAGGTTGGCGCCTTCGGTGGCGAAAAAGCCTATCCCGGAGGTCACGGCGAAGCCGAGGAGACCAACAAGGAGGTAGACAGCGCCGAAGACGGTGGCGATAAGGCGGTTCGGTGATGTGCGCATGGCCCGAAATCCTTCCGGTAGGGCAGGGATATGCCATCCCAGCCAGACTGCGGGATCCCGGACGGGACCCTCAGAAGGCAATTCGGACCATGCGTTGATGCGGATGGGTGGGAATGCGGTTTTCCTTCGAACTATTCCTGGGTGTCAGTCGCAGCCATAAAATGGCGGAAGCTTTCGCAGCAATAAATGGCCTCGCCTGACCGCCTGCTGGCCCAAACCCTCTACAGGACGTGTTGGCGACTGAAGAAGAGGCAACTCTGCTATTACGGCCTACGCATGAGCGGCTGCGGAAGCAAAACGCCCACACCTGCAGCAACCGATAGATGGTCGGCTTGCGCTCGTTCGGTTGTTGCGGCAATGCTCGATACGTGAAGGACAAAATGATCGTTAGACCGGCCCGGCCCGGAGACGTTACGGGGCTGGCCGCATTGAAGGAGGCTTGGGCCCAACTGTCCCGCCCAGTATCCGAATCCGAGCGGCGAGAGTTTGCTGAAGACCTGGCCGCCTGGATGCGTTCACAAGGGCAGGCGCTAATGTGCCATGTGGCCGAGATCGACGGTCAGCTCGTCGGCATGGCGTGGCTGGTGCTCTTCGAACGGGTTCCCGACATTCATGATCGAACCCGCCTCACAGGTGACCTTCAGAGCGTGTACGTGCTTCCACAACACCGGGAACGAGGGATCGGCCGCGCGCTCGTGCGCTCATTGATCGACAGGGCGGATGAGCGAGGCGTTCCGAGAGTGACTGTGAGCGCGAATGCCGCCGCCGCTGGGATGTATTCAGCAGAGGGCTTTGGAACTGCACCCTACCTACTTGAACGTCCTCGTCGGTAAGGCCCTGCGGTTCGATCATGGGTTCAAGGCGCGTCCGCTGGACGTGCCCAGCGATGCCCGCCGTTCCAACGGCGCTCCAGCTGCTATTCCTGGGGACGCAGTTTGATGTTGATCATCTTGAGCTCGTCCTGGCCTTCGAAGCGGTAGGCCAGGTCAATTTTTTTGTCGTTGTCGCAGGTGATGAGGCCGGCGATATCCGCAGAATTGGTGCCGTTCTCTGACGTAACCTGGACGTCGTTGTACGAAGGCTTGCAGGAGTCATTCAGTTCCAGGGTGGCTATCCCCTCAATAAAGGACTCCTTCGTCAGCTGGTCATGCAGGGCAGGATCAAGGTAGCCATACGCCTGGTCGGTGTCGCCGGAAATGACCAGCTTGGTGAAGTCGTCTGCGAGTCCCCGGGCCTGGTTCGTGGCACTGCCCACAACGTTGACCAGAATGATCAGGCCAATGATGACCAGCAGCAGGACCCCGCCGGCGCTTCCCAGGATGATCCACAGCTTCCTGCGGCTTTTGACGGGAGGCTGCTGGCCGGGGAGTCCGAAGGGGTTAGAGTCGTGGCCCGCGATCCCGCTTTGAGCCGTGGCCGGATACCCGCCGCCAGGCTGATGCTCTGGAGGCGCAGGCTGCGTCTGGGGCGATGCCGGTGCCACCGGAGCTGCCGGCGATGCCGGCGCTGCCTGCCCCGCCGCTGATCCGGCGTCGGGCTGGTACGGTTCCCGAGGAATGCTCAAGATGGAGCCTTTCCGGCAGCATACGTTCGCACTGCCTTTTTGCAGGGACCCGCTGACCGGCGCCCCATCGATTCAACTGGGACCAGCCTATAACCCGGCATCGAGGGTCCCGTACACGGTGGGGACGTGTGAAGCGGCAGCACGAAGCGCCATGCGCAGCAGTGAACTGCCGAGGTTTCACCCCTCGCCCGATCCCCGGTCCAGCAGGGGCTGGATGCGGAAAGGAATGAGCTCGCCCATGGCCAGGGCAGTGTCCGTACGGTCTACGCCATCACAGGCCAGGATCTTGCCATTGATCCTGAACAGGTCCTCGGCGTCCAGGGCCACAACGCGGAGGAGAAGATCGGCGGAACCGGTGAGGCCATACCCTTCCAAGATCTCGGGAACGCCGGCAAGGTCATGGGCCAGCTGACCCAGCTTCTGCTGCTGGACATGGACTGAGATAAAGGCCATCAGGGGGTAACCCAGTGACGCCGGGTTGATGCGCCGCTCGAAGGAGAGGAAGACGTGCTTTTTCTCCAACTGCGCCATCCGCGCCTGCACGGTGTTCCGGGACAGTCCCAGCTTCTGCGCGAGTGCCACAACAGTGCGGCGGGGGTCGTTCGCGAGTGCTGAAAGCAGGCGAGTGTCTGTGCCATCCAAAGCTTGCATAATGCGCAACGCTAGCACGGTCTCAGAGGCCCGAACAGAGCATTATGCTCAGTTTTTGCCGCAGTGGTTGTACCCCTTGAGCATTGTGAGTATGGTCACAATTATCCGGGGCAACGGCGCCCGGGGGCCGGCTCCGGCGGGACCACAAGTTCACAAGGAGCGGGTCAAACGACGTGAGAAGGTGCGGGCGATCGTGTCTACAGACGAAGCGGGCCAGGGCGGACCAAGCTCCCGCGGCCAGGGCAGCAGTGCAGAACACCACGGCGGATCCGGCAGGAGTCTGATCCAGCTGATCACCCCGGCGGGGGAGCGGATCAGCCATCCGGAATTCGATCCCTGGGTACAGGACATCACGGACGAGCACTTGTGTTCCCTCTATGAGGACATGACGGTGATCCGCCGGATCGACGTCGAGGCCACCGCCCTCCAGCGGCAGGGTGAACTGGCCCTCTGGCCTCCGCTGCTGGGCCAGGAGGCATCGCAGATCGGTTCGGGCAGGGCCCTGCGCCAGGACGACTTTGTCTTTTCCAGTTACCGGGAGAACGGCGTGGCATATTGCCGGGGCGTTGACCTGACCAGCATCATCCGGGTGTGGCGGGGAAACGCGTCATCCGGGTGGGATCCGTACACCATCAACATGGCAACCCCACAGATCATCATCGGCGCCCAGACCCTTCACGCCACGGGGTATGCCATGGGGATCCAGAATGACGGCGCGGACGCCGTGGCTGTGACCTACTTTGGCGATGGCGCAACCAGCGAGGGCGACCTCAACGAGGCCATGGTTTTCGCTGCCAGCTTCCAGGCGCCGGTGGTCTTCTTCTGCCAGAACAACCACTGGGCCATCTCGGAACCCGTCCGGCTGCAGTCCCACGTACACCTTGCGGACAGGGCCACCGGCTTCGGCATTCCGAGCCTGCGGGTGGACGGAAATGATGTCCTGGCCGTGATGGCAGCGACACGCGTAGGCCTGGACCGGGCCAGGCGCGGGGGCGGGCCCACCTTCATTGAAGCCGTCACTTACCGCATGGGCCCGCACACCACCGCCGATGACCCCACTCGCTACCGGGATGCCAACGAGCTCGAGGACTGGGCCGCCAAAGATCCCATCAGACGGGTCAAATCCCTGCTGGAACGCAAGGGCCTCCTGACTGATGAACTGCAGCGGCAGGTCGAGGAAAAGGCCGACTCTGTGGCCCGCCAGATGCGCCTGGCCTGCACGTCCATGCCAGAACCGGAGCCCCTGGACGTCTTCAAGCACGTCTACAGCTCGCCCAACACGTGGCTCGACCGGCAGCAGGACCACTACTCCCGTTACCTGGCTTCCTTTGGCGACCCCGCAGGAGCCCCGTCAGAAGAAGGTGCACGCTGATGACCCAGATGACCTTTGCCCGCGCCATTAATGCCGGCCTGCGCAAATCCCTCGAGAACGATCCCAAGGTCATCCTGATGGGGGAGGACATCGGTACCCTCGGTGGTGTTTTCAGGGTGACGGACGGGCTCCAAAAAGATTTTGGCAAGCATCGTGTGGTGGATACTCCGCTGGCCGAATCCGCGATCATCGGCACCGCCGTCGGCCTGGCCTACCGGGGCTACCGCCCGGTGGTGGAAATCCAGTTCGACGGTTTCATCTACCCGGCGTTCGACCAGATCGTGAGCCAGGTGGCCAAGCTGCATTACCGGACCCAGGGTGCGGTCAAAATGCCCATCACCATCCGCGTACCTTTTGGCGGCGGCATTGGCTCGCCCGAGCACCACTCGGAATCGCCGGAGGCGTACTTCACGCACACCTCCGGCCTGCGGGTGGTCAGCGTATCCAATCCGCAGGATGCGCACACGGTCATTCAGCAGGCCATTTCCTGCGATGATCCGGTGCTTTATTTCGAACCCAAGCGCCGCTACCACGACAAGGGCGAGGTGGATGAGTCCGTCGATCCGCGGACCGCGCTGCCGATGGACACGGCCCGGGTGCTCACGCAGGGCACGGATGTCACCCTGGTGGCCTACGGCCCCCTGGTCAAGACCGCGCTGGATGCCGCCATCGCCGCCGCGGACGAAGGAGTGTCCATCGAAGTCATCGACCTGCGCTCGCTTGCGCCCGTGGATTACGCCACGCTGGAGGCCTCGGTGCGGAAGACTGGCCACCTGGTCATTACCCATGAAGCAGGCCAATCTGGCGGGGTGGGGGCCGAGGTTGCGGCCAGTATCACCGAACGGTGTTTCTACCACCTGGAGGCAGCGCCGGTCCGGGTTACCGGCTTTGACATTCCCTACCCCTACTCCAAGCTGGAAATGCATCACCTTCCGGGGCTGGACAGGATTCTTGACGGTGTGGACCGCGCCCTGGGCCGCCCCAACTCGCTCAGCGGGCTGGAAGGGTGAGCGCCACCATGATCAAGGAATTCAGGCTTCCGGATCTCGGCGAAGGACTCACCGAATCCGAAATCCTTAGCTGGAAAGTCGGCGTTGGGGACACCGTCAAACTCAACCAGGTCATCGCCGAGGTTGAAACCGCCAAAGCCGTGGTTGAACTGCCTTCCCCGTTCGCCGGCGTCATCACCGCCCTCCACGAGCAACCCGGCACCATCGTGGAGGTGGGCAAGCCTATCGTCTCCTTTGAAGTACCGGACGACGCCGGTGGGTCACCTCCTGCGGGTACGCCCCCTCAGCGGGACACCGGGGGCGTACCTGCGGAATCGGGCGTCAATGGGAATCCCGGACCCAGGGTGACTGAACCTGCGACGGCGGGAACGGCTGAGGCGGGCCCCGCCAAGCGGCAGGCGAACCTGGTTGGCTACGGCGCCGTCGTCGAAAGTTCCAGCCGCCCGGCCCGGCGGCCACGGACCATGATTTCAAAACATCCGGTCGCCCACGTCCCCGCAGTTAACGCCCCTGTGCCCCCACAGCCTGCCGTTGAAACGTCGGCACCTGCGGCCGGTGCCCCCGGTGCAAGTGGCGAACGGCCCAAATCCACTCCTCCCGTCCGCAAGCTGGCCAAGGACCTCGGCGTTGAGCTGGACACTGTGACGGGAACCGGACCCGGCGGACTGATCACCCGGGAGGACGTGCAGAACTTTGTGGACGGCGGCGGTCTGGCGGCAGCCCACCATGCCGTCAGGGTCCCCGAGGGAGAAATCCGCGACGGAGAAGTTCGCCATGGCGAAGTAGCAGCGCGGCAGGCGGGTACACCAGGCGAGCGGGAAGTCCGGATGCCCATCAAGGGCGTCCGCAAGTTCACAGCCGCTGCAATGGTCTCCAGCGCATTCACAGCACCACACGTGACCGAGTTCCTGACGGTGGATGTGACGCCCGGCATGGAGCTGCTCGACAAGCTGAAGGCCAGCCGAACTTTTGCCGGGCACAAGCTCACGCCGCTCACGCTCGTCGCAAAGGCCGTGCTGATTGCGCTGCGGCGGAATCCCTCGCTGAACTCACGGTGGGACGAAGAACGCCAGGAGATCGTGCAGTTCAACTATGTAAACCTGGGAATCGCAGCCGCAACCCCGCGCGGCCTCACAGTTCCCAATATCAAGGATGCTGACAGGCTGTCCCTGCTGGAACTCTCGGAGGCCCTGACCGGATTGACCGAGACGGCGCGGGCGGGCAAGACAACGCCCGCTGAGCTGTCCGGGGGAACTGTCTCCATCACCAACATCGGGGTTTTTGGGATCGACGCCGGAACGCCCATCCTGAACCCGGGCGAGGCAGCCATCCTGGCCATGGGTGCCGTCCGGAAAACGCCGTGGGAGTACCAGGGGGAGGTTGCCCTCCGCCAGGTCATGACGCTGAGCCTGTCCTTTGACCACCGGCTGGTGGATGGGGAGCAGGGCTCCCGCTTCCTGGCCGACGTCGGCGCCATCCTGGCCGAGCCCGGTATGGTCCTCACCATGGTCTAGGCGGACATGAACGCACCTGGCCCGCATAACCGCTGCTGCCCGGCACCGGTTATGCGGGCCAGAGCCGTCCTAGCCCCTAGTTAGTCCGGACGTCCGCGGTCAGAGCCGCCAGTGCCATGCCCTCCAGGAGCGGGCGGGCGGTCTTGGGGGCCACCCGGCGTCCGTGGCTGCGAACAGAGTGCGGCGTGGAGTTGATGAGGCCGAAGGTGGCATGGGCCCGCATCCGCAGCTCCGCGGCATCAGTGGAGGGGTGCAGCGCGGCGAGCACCTCAACCCAGAGCTCAACGTAGCTGCGCTGCAGGGCCCGGACCTCCGCCTGGTCCTGCTCGGTGAGGCTGCTGAAGTCCCGGTCCTGGACTCGGATGACGTCAGGCTTGCCCAGCGCAAAGTCCACCTGGAAGGCCACCAGGCGGCCCAAGGCGGCCAGCGGATCCGTGGTCTCGGCCAGCACATGCCGGCCGCCGTCGAGGAGGTCACGGCTGACAGTAAGGAGCAGGTCACCCAGGACTGCCTGCTTGCCGGTGAAGTGGCGGTACACCGCCGGACCGCTGACCCCCGCCGCAGCACCAAGGTCCTCCAGGGAGACTCGGTTGTAGCCGTTCAGCGCAAAAAGGGACGCGGCAGCGGAAAGCAGGGCCTGCCGCCGGTTTTCCTTGGCCTGGCTCCGCTGGGTGGCCTGGGTGCGCTGGCTGGCCTGGCTGCGCTGCTTTGACGGGGTGAGCTGGACAGATTGCGCGGCCTGTGTGGTGGGCACATTTCCTCCTCGGACCTGGAAATTCTAGCAAGGCCGCCCTGTGTTGGACATCACAGTTAATACAGACTAACCTAAATCTCAGTTACGAAACACTAACCCAGTCTGCTTGTGGGCGCTGCGAAAACAGGAACGGACCCGTCGATGGAGACCCTCGTCAGCCGGCTAGATGCCAGCAGTGAAACGTTTGCCGCCAACCATGCCGCCCAGGCCGCGCTCGCTGCCGAACTGCGGGACACGCTGGCCCAAACGGCGTTGGGTGGTCCAGAGAAGTCGCGTGAGCGGCATGTGGCCAGGGGCAAGTTGTTGCCGCGTGAACGGATCGACCAGTTGCTGGATGATGGCAGCCCGTTTTTGGAGATTGCCCCGCTTGCGGCCAACGGCATGTATGACAATGAGTCGCCGGGGGCCGGGGTCATTGCCGGGATTGGTTTGGTGCATGGCCGGCAGGTGCTGGTGGTTTCCAATGACGCCACGGTCAAGGGCGGCACCTACTATCCCATGACGGTCAAGAAGCACCTCCGGGCCCAGGAGATCGCCCTCGAAAACCGGCTGCCGTGCATCTATCTGGTGGACTCCGGCGGGGCGTTTTTGCCGAAGCAGGATGAGGTGTTTCCGGATAAGGAGCATTTCGGCCGGATCTTCTACAACCAGGCCAGGCTGTCCGCCGCCAAGATCCCGCAGATCGCGTCGGTGATGGGGTCCTGCACTGCCGGGGGTGCGTATGTGCCGGCGATGAGTGATGAGACGGTGATCGTGCGGAACCAGGGGACTATTTTCCTGGGTGGGCCGCCGCTGGTGAAGGCGGCGATCGGGGAGATCGTGACCGCGGAGGAGCTTGGTGGCGGGGAGGTTCATTCGCGGGTTTCCGGGGTGACGGATCACTTGGCGGAGAACGACGAGCACGCGCTCCAGATTGTCCGTGACATTGTGGCCACACTGCCGAAGCCGGCGGCCCCGGCGTGGGACGTGGAGGCTTCCGTTGAGCCCGCGGCGGATCCGGAAGGACTCTACGGGGTGGTGCCTACGGATGTTAACGCCCCGTATGACGTCCACGAAGTGATTGCCCGGCTGGTGGACGGCAGCAGGTTCCATGAGTTCAAGAAGGAGTACGGCACCACCCTGGTGACGGGCTTTGCGAGACTGCATGGGCATCCGGTGGGGATTGTGGCCAATAACGGGGTGCTTTTCAGTGAGTCGTCGTTGAAGGGCGCGCATTTCATTGAGCTGTGTGACCAGCGCGGGATCCCGCTGGTGTTCTTGCAGAACATCTCCGGTTTTATGGTGGGCCGGGATTCGGAGCAGGGCGGGATCGCGAAGAACGGAGCGAAGATGGTCACGGCGGTGGCCACGGCGCGGGTGCCTAAGCTGACGGTGGTGATCGGCGGGTCCTTCGGTGCCGGGAATTATTCGATGTGCGGGCGGGCGTATTCGCCGCGGTTTTTGTGGATGTGGCCGGCGTCGCGGATCTCGGTGATGGGCGGGAACCAGGCCTCCAGTGTGCTTGCCACGGTGAAGCGGGACCAGTATGAGGCTGCCGGGCAGGACTGGTCCGAGGCGGATGAGGAGGCGTTTAAGGCTCCGATCCGGCAGCAGTACGAGGACCAGGGCAGCCCGTACTACTCCACCGCCCGCCTCTGGGACGATGGCGTGATTGACCCGGCCGATACCCGTACCGTGCTGGGTCTGGCGCTTGACGTCGTCTCCCGCACCCCGCTGCCGGAAACCTCCTTCGGCCTCTTCAGGATGTGAACCCAGCAATGACTGAAGCACCCCAACTGACTCAACCGGCCGTGAAGCAGGCTCTGTTCGATACCGTCCTGGTGGCGAACCGGGGCGAGATCGCCTGCCGGGTGATCCGGACCCTGCGTGCCCTGGGGATCCGCTCTGTGGCGGTTTACAGCGATGCCGACGCCGGTGCCCGGCACGTGCGCGATGCCGACGTTGCTGTCCGGATCGGTCCGGCCGCAGCGGCCGAGAGCTACCTGAAGATCGAGGCCATCATCCAGGCGTGCCGGGAGACCGGTGCGGAGGCGGTCCACCCCGGGTACGGGTTCCTGAGTGAGAATGTCGACTTCGCGCGTGCCCTTGAAGCCGCGGGCATCACGTTCATCGGGCCTGGGGTGGAGTCCCTGAACGTGATGGGGGACAAGATCCGGTCCAAGAACCACGTGTCCGGCTACGGCGTCCCCGTGGTTCCGGGAATCGCCAAACCGGGCATGACCGACGCCCAACTGGTCGAGGCCGCGGACGCCGTCGGGTTCCCCCTGCTGATCAAGCCGTCCGCGGGCGGCGGCGGGAAAGGCATGCATGTTGTGGAGCGGCAAGAGGAGCTGGCAGCAACGCTGGCTACTGCACGGCGCGTGGCCGCGAGTGCGTTCGGGGACGACACGCTGTTCCTGGAGCGGCTGATCCGGACGCCGCGGCATATCGAGGTCCAGGTCCTGGCGGACAACCACGGCAACGTGATCCATCTGGGGGAGCGTGAGTGCTCGCTGCAGCGCCGGCACCAAAAGGTCATCGAGGAGGCACCGTCGCCGCTGCTGGAATCCCTTCCCGACGGCGCCGCGGTGCGGGAACGGATCGGTTTGGCTGCCTGCCAGGCGGCCCGAAGCGTGAACTACAGCGGCGCCGGCACGGTGGAGTTCCTGGTCTCCGACGAGGCCCCGGACGAGTTCTTCTTTATGGAGATGAACACCCGCCTTCAGGTCGAACACCCCGTCACCGAAATGGTCACCGGCGTGGACCTGGTCGAGTGGCAGGTCCGGATCGCCGCCGGTGAGATGCTCACCGTAGCCCAGGCCGACGTCGAACTCACCGGCCACGCCGTCGAAGCCCGCGTCTACGCCGAAATCCCCGAACGTAACTTCCTGCCCTCCACCGGCACCGTCCTGCTGCTGGACGAACTGCCGGCCCGGCCGCAGCGCTCTGGCGCCCCGGCCCGGACGGAAGTGGCTACCGCCCAGGGCCGCGTCCGGGTGGATTCCTCCCTGCGCGAGGGCCTGGAAATCTCGTCGAACTACGATCCCATGATGTCCAAAGTGGTGGCCTGGGGCGGGGACCGGACGGCCGCCCTGGACACGCTGGATGGAGCACTTGCCGGCTATACGGCGCTCGGGCTGGAGACAAACCTTGAATACCTCCGGCTCCTGATCAACGATGACGACGTCCGCGCCGGGCACCTGGACACCGGCCTGATCGAGCGCAAGCTGCCGGGCTTCACCTTTCGGCGGGTGAACGACGCCGAACTGGTGGCCGCGGCCCTTTACGCCATGGCGAAGGAAGAAGAGGACACGGGCCAATCTCCATCGGATCTTTGGCATACCCGCAACGGCTGGCGCCTGGGCGCGCCGGCGCCCCGGCCGATCAGCCTCGGAACGCCCGACGGCGGTGCCGCAACAGTGCGCGTATCCGGCGGCCGGGTGCTGGATGGGCCAGTCATGGTCACCGTGGACAACGGGCCGGAGCGCGAAGCATCACTGGAGTTCCGCTCCCGCCGGGAAGCGGTGCTGACCCTTGCGGGGGAGACGGCGCTGTACTCGCTCGCGCCGGCCTACCGGGGTCCGGTAACTCCCACGTGGGACACGCCCGCTCCTGCCCGGCCCACCGAACTCTTCCTGGGAAACGGCGGCTGGTCGTGCCGCCTGGAGGTCCTGACCCGGGAGTCGCGGCTCGCCCGGGTGCTCGCGGCCATCCAACGCCAGGAAGGCGCCGCGGATCCGGCCGTGCGCTCCCCGATGCCTGGCACCGTGGTGTCCGTTTCCGTCGGCGAGGGAGAACACGTGGAGACCGGCCAGGTGCTGCTCTCGGTGGAAGCCATGAAGATGGAGCACCAACTGCTGGCGCCGCTGGCGGGCACTGTCCACCTCGGCGTGGGCCCGGGCGACCTGGTGAAGGTGGACCAGGTCCTCGCCACCATCCACCCGGACCCCGAGCAGGAGATTGAGCCACCGCCGGCCCCGGGGCAAACCCATCACGATTCCATGATTACTGGCAAGGGAGCCTAGACATGACAAATTTTGAACTCAGCGAGGAGTACCAGGACCTCAGCGACACCGTCCGGGACTTCGCGGACACGGTAGTGGCCCCGGTATCGGCAAAACACGACGAGGAGCACAGCTTTCCCTATGAAGTGGTGAAGCAGATGGCCGAGATGGGCCTGTTCGGATTGCCTTTCCCGGAGGAGTTCGGCGGGATGGGCGGGGACTACTTTGCCCTCGCCCTGGCGCTGGAGCAGCTGGGCAGGGTGGACCAGTCCGTGGCCATCACCCTGGAAGCCGGTGTCTCCCTGGGAGCCATGCCCGTGTACCGCTTCGGTACTGACGCCCAGAAGGAGGAATGGCTGCCCATCTTGGCATCGGGGCAGGCGCTCGCCGGCTTCGGGCTGACGGAACCGGAAGCCGGGTCCGACGCAGGCGGCACCAAGACCCACGCCCGGCGCGAGGGCGGACAGTGGGTGATCAACGGGAACAAGGAGTTCATCACCAATTCCGGGACGGACATCACCCGCCTGGTGACAGTCACGGCCGTGACCGGCCAGAAGGAACGCAAGGACGGGAGCGTCAAGAAGGAGATCTCCACCATCCTGGTGCCCACGGACACGCCCGGGTTCAAGGCCGAGAAGCCGTACAACAAGGTGGGCTGGAACGCCTCGGACACGCACCCGCTGACGCTGAAGGATGTCCGCGTTCCGGAAGAAAACCTGCTTGGGGCGGAGGGCCGCGGCTACGCGAACTTCCTGTCCATCCTGGACGAGGGCCGGATCGCGATCGCCGCGCTGGCCACCGGGGCGGCGCAGGGCTGCGTTGACCTGTCGGTCAAATATGCCAAGGAACGCAGCGCTTTTGGGCACCACATCGGCAAGTACCAGGCCATCTCGTTCAAGATCGCCCGGATGCAGGCCAGGGCCCACACAGCCCGGCTGGCCTACTACGACGCGGCCGCGAGGATGCTGGCGGGTAAGCCGTTCAAGACGGAGGCGGCCATCGCTAAGATGGTCGCAGGCGAGGCAGCCATGGACAACGCGCGGGATGCCACCCAGGTGTTCGGCGGCTATGGCTTCATCAACGAGTTCACCGTGGCACGCCACTACCGCGACTCCAAGATCCTTGAAGTGGGGGAGGGCACCACGGAAGTCCAGCTGATGCTGATCGCCCGCGAACTGGGACTGTAGCCGGCCTGAAAGGATCACCGATGATTAACAAGGTTGTTGCCAGCGCGGAGGAAGCAGTTGCGGATATCCCCGACGGCGCGTCCCTGGCCGTGGGCGGGTTCGGCCTGTGCGGCATTCCGGTGGCCCTGATCGATGCCCTCCACCGCCGCGGCACCACGGACCTGGAAACGGTAAGCAACAACTGCGGGGTGGACGACTGGGGGCTTGGCATCCTGCTCCGCGACGGCAGGATCCGCCGCACCATCAGCTCCTATGTGGGTGAAAACAAGGAGTTTGCCCGCCAGTTCCTTGCCGGTGAGTTGGAGGTGGTGCTGACGCCGCAGGGAACCCTTGCTGAAAAACTCCGGGCCGGCGGCGCCGGCATCCCGGCCTTCTACACCAAGGCGGGAGTCGGCACCCAGGTGTCCGACGGCGGGCTGCCGCAGAAATACGACGCCGACGGCGGCATCTCCGTTGCGTCCGCTGCCAAGGAAGTGCGCACCTTCGACGACGTCGATTACGTCCTGGAGGAGTCACTCACGCCCGACTTCGGCCTGGTCCACGCCTGGAAGGGGGACCGCCACGGGAACCTGGTCTTCCACGCCACGGCCATGAACTTCAATCCGCTGTGTGCCATGGCGGGCCGGATCACCATTGCCGAGGTGGAGGAACTCGTGGAACCCGGAGAACTGGACCCCGAGCACGTCCACACGCCCGGCATTTTCGTCCAGCGCGTGGTTCTGGTGCCTGGCGTTGAGAAGCGCATTGAAAAGCGGACCGTGGCGCTGACTGCCCCGTCCGGATACGGTCCCGGCGCGTCAGGATCAGGACCAGCCCAGGCAGAACCGGGACAGCAACAGCAGCAACAGGCAGAACCGGGACAGAAGCAGCAGCAGCCACAACAGACACCACTGCAAGGAGCGTAGCCATGGATCCGAACAGCCCGCAGGCTCCCCGTCCCGAAGGCGTCCGCCCCGAATACCGGCGGTCCGCTGCCGCGCAGCAGGACGAAACTGCTGCCGATACTAAGGGCTGGACGCGGAACCAGCTCGCGGCCCGCGTCGCACAGGAACTCAGCAACGGCCAGTACGTCAACCTCGGCATCGGCATGCCCACGCTCATTCCCAACTACATTCCGGCCGGTGTGGAAGTGGTGCTGCACTCAGAAAACGGGATCCTCGGCGTCGGTCCATATCCCGCGGAGGACCAGGTTGACCCGGACCTGATCAACGCAGGCAAGGAAACAGTCACGGTTAAGCCGGGTGCAGCTTTCTTTGACTCAGCGTCGTCCTTCGGCATGATCCGCGGCGGCCACGTGGACGTGGCCGTGCTGGGCGCCATGGAGGTGGCCGCCAACGGGGACCTGGCCAACTGGATGATCCCGGGAAAAATGGTCAAGGGCATGGGGGGTGCCATGGATCTGGTGTTCGGTGCCAAGAAAGTGATCGTGATGATGGAGCACGTGGACCGCAGCGGCAGGCCCAAGATCGTGCAGCAGTGCACGCTGCCGCTGACGGGAAAAGCGTGCGTGGACCGGATTATCACCGATCTGGCCGTGATCGACGTCGTGAATGAGGGAGGCGGGCCCCGGCTGGTGCTTCGCGAACTGGCGCCCAATGTTTCCCTTGAGGACGTGGCAGCTGCGACCGGCGCAGAGCTTTTTGAAGAGGACCGGGAACTGACCGTATGAGCGATACTTCAGGGCCGGACCCCTACACGGCCGGCGGCTCTGACGCGCGCGTGATCCAGCAGCGCGGCCTCTACTTCGATGAAATCGAGGAAGGCGTGGTGTACGCCCACCGGCCTGGCCGGACGGTGACGGAAGCAGACAACGTCCTGTTCACCACCCTCACCATGAACACCCAGGCCCTGCACCTTGACGCCGCCTGGAGCGCCGGCCAACCGTTCGGCCAGCGGCTGGTCAACTCCATGTTCACCCTGGCCACGATGGTAGGCCAGTCTGTTTCCCAGCTGACCCAGGGCACCATCATTGCCCAGCTGGGACTGACCGATGTCTCCTTCCCGAACCCGCTCTATCACGGCGATACGCTCTATACGGAGACGGTGATTATCCTCAAGCGGGCTTCGGAATCACGGCCCGGACAAGGCATTGTCACCATGATGCACACAGGCAGGAACCAGGACGGAACGCCGGTGGCCCTGGCTACGCGGAGCTGCCTGATGTGGATGCGGGAAGCCCACGGCGCCAGCCAGCAGGAGCGCCTGCAGGAGCGCCTGCAGGAGCGCCGCGAGGAGCCTCCAAAGGGGGACCAAAAGGCTCCCGAAAAGGGGAGTCAGCAGGGGGACGAAAAGGGGACAATGTCCATATGAGCTTTGTGATGGGACCTGCCCTGCTGTTCTGCCCGGCCGACAGGCCCGAGCGCTACCAGAAGGCCGCCGAACGCGCGGATGCCGTCATCCTTGATCTGGAAGATGCGGTGGCCCCGGCTGACAAGCAAAGGGCCCGCGGCGCCATCCTTGCCCAACTGGGAGCGGGCGCCGACGTGCCCGAGCTGAATCCCAGCCGCACCATCATCCGGATCAATCCGGCCGGCACAGAAGAGTTCGAAAAGGACCTCCACTGCCTGGCCCACACGCCCTACCGGACCGTGATGCTGGCCAAGGCGGAGAGCGCCGCGCAGCTGGAAGCACTCCGGGATTACCACGTGGTGGCCCTGTGCGAGACTGCCGTCGGGGTCCTGAACGCCCCGGCCATCGCTGCTGCCCCCAATGTTGTGGCGCTGATGTGGGGGGCGGAGGATCTTTTGGCCTCCCTGGGCGGGACCTCCAGCCGGAAGGACGACGGCGGCTACCGGGCCGTCGCCCTGCACGCCCGCTCCGCGGTACTGCTGGCCGCACGGGCCCTTGGCAAGGAAGCAGTGGACGCCGTGTACGTCAATATTCCGGACCTCGCCGGGTTGGCAGTTGAAGCGGCAGATGCTGTGGCTTCAGGATTCAGCTCCAAGGCCTGCATCCACCCCACCCAGGCGAATGTTGTCAGGGGCGCCTACGCCCCTTCCGAGGCCGACGTTGCGGCGGCCACCAACCTGCTGCAGGCGGCTGCCTCGGCGGGATCAGGGGTCTTCCAATACAACGGCAAAATGATCGATGGCCCCATCCTCAAACATGCGGAAGCCACCATCCGCCGCGCCGGAGCCCACGCCTGATTCACCTGGCCCAGACCCAAGCGCAACCACCACAAACCTCCTGCTTCCAGCCGCGCCTACCTCTTTTGCCCGGGTGTGCGCCGGAGGGAGAGCGGGGGGATGGCTTGCGGGAGCGGAGTCCGTACCCAGCGCTCGCCGGTTTCACGGAACTCGGCCCGGGTGGAGAAGCGGTAGAGGTACCTGCGGGCGCGTACCCACCGGGGCGGTTCGCCGTCGAACGGATCGTGCCGCAGCAGCCGCAGCGTCTGCCGGTCCGCTTCCAGCAGCCTGGTGAGGAAGGCGTAGAACCATTCCTCGTGGACCGTGCGGAGCGGCAGAAACCACATCAGCCAGTCCAGGCGCAGGTGGTACGGGGCCCACTGCCGGGGCAGCCGGCGCACGTCCCCGGGTTTTCCCTTGAAGCCGTACTCGTGCCATTCCGCACCGTCGTTCGGGTCCTCGTCCAAAGTGCCTTCCACCACAATCTCGATCCGGTGCTTCGTGACGGTGCCAAACGCGCCGTACGTGTTGACGAGTTGCCAGCGGTTGAAGCTGGCATTCATCAGCTGCTGCCTGGAGAACAGGTTGCGCACGGGCCAGTAGCTGAGGACCACCAGCAGGAGCGTTACCGCCAGGGTGAGGATGAGCCACCACAGGGGAGTCTCCCGGCCCGCGTTGTCGGGATGCCAGTCCAAGGGCAGGACGGGAAATACCGCATGGGCCACCGGATCACTGACGGCTGCGAAGGCCAGCACTATGGCAATCCAGTTCAGCCAGGCGAAATTTCCGCTGGCTACAAGCCACAGCTGGGTGAAGATGATGATCCCGGCGGCAGCGCTGGCGAGAGGCTGCGGGGCGAAAAGGAAGAAAGGCACCACCAGCTGGGCGAAGTGGTTGCCCAGGACCTCCAGGCGATGGAAGGGCTTTGGCAGGAGGTGCGCCTGCCGGCTCAACGGCCCGGGCATCGGCTGGGTCTCGTGGTGGTAGTACAGGGCCGTGAGGTCCCGCCACTCCTGGCCGCCACGGATCTTGATCATTCCCGCGCCGAACTCCAGCCGGAACACCAGCCAGGCAATCAGGATCAGGATGGTGCGCGGCGGATCCGTCTGGTCCGAACCCAGGAAGGCTACGGTGAAGCCTGCTTCCAGGAGCAGCATCTCCCAGCCGAAGCCGTAGAACGTCTGCCCCACGTTCACGATGGACATGTACAGCACCCAGAGCGAGAGGAACGCAATCAGGGGCAACCAGGGTGGCCCCAGCTGTGGAAGTCCAGCCACCAGCAGTGCTGAGATCACCAGGCCGGTTGCGCAGACTGTACGCAGCAACCGGTCTGAGTAGCGCCAACGGAACAGGGTAGGCCGCCCCCGTGTGCCAAATCTCTCCAAATAGTCGGGAACGGGTACAAGCCCCCGCTCGCCCAGGAGGGCCGGGAATTGGTTGAGGGATGACAGGAACGCAACAAAGTACAGTGCCGCGACGCCACGCTGCAGCACCTGCCGGGCGAATTCGTAGTCCGGCGCATCGAACCAGGAAACCCAGTCCACCATTCCACGGTACGCCCGCCAATCCCGGCGTCGCCACTAGGATCGAGTGATGTTTGCTCTGGTGCTCATCGCCGTTGTAGCAGGGGCCCTGGCGCAACGCCTGGCGGGTCTTGGCTTCGGCCTGCTCGTGTCCCCTGTCCTGGTGGTGCTCCTGGGCCCGTTTGACGGCGTGCTGATCATCAACCTCTGCGGGGCTGTCTCCTCCCTGCTGATCCTGTCCCGGGTCTGGCGGTTTGTGGACTGGCAGCGATACTTCCGCCTGGCGCTCGCGGCCGTTGCAGGCGTGCTGCCCGGGGCGTGGCTGGCCAGCAACGTCCCCGAGGCGCCCCTGGAGATCTGCATCGGTGTGCTGCTCTTCATCGCTTTGCTGGCGTCGCAGCGGCTGACCCGCAGTTCGTGGCACGCCCGGGGGCCGGTTCCCTTGGTGTCGCTGGGATTCTCCAGCGGACTCATGAACGCCGCCGCCGGTGTGGGCGGACCGGCCATCACTGCCTATGCCATTGCCACGCGCTGGGACCAGAAGAGCTTCAGCGCCACCCTTCAGCCCTACTTCATGACCACCGGCTTGAGCTCCCTTGTGAGCAAGTACGTCCTGTCCGGCGGGCACGTCCCCGCCCTTGAGGGCTGGCAGTGGTTGGGAATCCTGGCGGCGATGGTGGCCGGCATCGTCGCCGGCGACCTGCTCTCGGGCCGGGTGCGTCCCGGCTCGGTCCGCAGGATTGTGGTGGGCATCGCGTATCTGGGAGCCGCCTCCACCCTGGTCAAGGGTGTTGTGGAACTGGCCGCAGCCTAAGTACCCCTGGCCGGTCTTGCCCTGCCCCCCAGCCTGACCAGGCACCCCCGCCCGGTGCGGGATACTTAACCAATGCAGCCACGCAGAATCGTCCTCCTCGGATCCACCGGCTCCATTGGCACCCAGGCGATTGACGTCGTCGACGGCGCCCCGCACCTTTTTGAGGTCGTGGCGCTCAGCGCCGGTGGAGGGAACCTGGAGCTTCTGGCCCGGCAGGCCGTCCACACCGGGGCCCATGCTGTAGGTATTGCTGCCGGGGATCAACGGCGCCTGCGGGAGCTGATCGCCGCGGCGGCACAGGCCGCGGGACGGCCCGGGTACAGCCCGGAAATCATTGCCGGTCCGGATGCTTCCACCCGGATCGCCGAGGTGGAAGCTGACGTGGTGCTCAACGGCATCACCGGCTCCATCGGACTTGCCCCCACCCTGGCTGCACTGAGGTCGGGTGCGACGCTCGCCCTGGCCAACAAGGAATCCCTCATTGTGGGCGGCGCCCTGGTCAAGGCATCTGCACGGGAAGGCCAGATCGTACCGGTGGATTCTGAGCACTCAGCCATCGCCCAGTGCCTGCGCTCGGGCTCGGCTGAAGAAGTCGAAAAACTGATCCTGACAGCATCGGGCGGGCCATTCCGGGGCCGGAGCCGCGAAGAACTCCACCACGTCTCACCCCTGGAAGCGCTCGCGCACCCCACCTGGGACATGGGACTGATGGTGACCACCAACTCGGCAACCCTGGTGAATAAGGGCCTTGAGCTGATTGAAGCGCACCTGCTGTTCGACGTCCCGCTGGACCGGATCGATGTAGTGGTGCACCCGCAGTCCGTTGTCCATTCCATGGTCCAGTTTGTGGACGGCTCCATCATCGCCCAGGCCTCGCCGCCGGACATGCGGCTTCCGATCGCTCTGGGACTTGGCTGGCCGGACAGGGTGCCCAAGGCCGCATCGCCCTGTGACTGGACGCAGGCCACGAGCTGGACGTTCGAGCCCCTGGACACTGGAGCCTTTCCGGCCGTGTCCCTGGCCAAGGACGCCGCCAAGCAGGGGAGTACCTACCCGGCTGTGTTCAACGCCGCCAATGAGGAAGCGGTGACGGCCTTCCATGCCGGCCGGATCCGGTTCACGGAGATCGTGGATACGATCGACTCCGTACTCAGCGAACATTCAGGTTCCTCCGGGCTGACGGTTGAGTCAGTGTTGGATGCTGAGAGGTGGGCACGCGCCCGAGCCCATGAACGTTTAGCAGTCAGTAGCCTCTAGGAAGCAGCAGAACCACCCATATGAACCCCGTTCTCCTCTTTATCCTCGGTGTCGTCTTTGTGGCGATCGGCATAGCCGCGTCCATTGCACTGCACGAATTAGGGCATCTGGTTCCGGCCAAGCTGTTCAAGGTCCGTGTCACCAAGTACATGATCGGCTTCGGTCCCACGCTCTGGTCAAAGCGCAAAGGCGAAACCGAGTACGGGTTCAAAGCCATCCCGCTGGGCGGTTACGTGTCCATGATCGGCATGTACCCGCCCAACAGCCAGGATGGAACGGTCCGCCCCTCAAGCACCGGGATGTTCCAGACCCTTGCCAGTGAGGCACGATCCCTCGCCCATGAGGAGGTGGGGCCCGGAGACGGGAACAGGGTGTTCTACCGGCTGCCGGTGTGGAAAAAGATCATTGTCATGCTGGGCGGCCCGGCCATGAACCTCTTGATCGGACTGGTCCTCACTGCCGTTCTGCTGATGGGTTTTGGCATCGCCACAGCCACCACCACCATCTCCGACGTCTCCAAATGCCAGGTGGCAGCCGGCCAGACAGTGGATCCGGATTCCCCGGACTGCCAGCCAACCCCGGCCGCGGCGGCGGGACTGAAACCCAACGACGTCGTCACGTCCTTTGATGGAAAAGCCGTGACCGGCTGGGAGCAGCTGACCGAATGGATCCGGGCTTCGGCCGGCAGGGAAGTCAGCATCACCGTTGAACGGGATGGCACACCGGTCACCACTACCATCACACCGGTACTCTCGGCCCGGCCCATCGTGGGTGTGGACGGCCGCCAGGCAAAGGACGACGCCGGAAACCTGCTGTACCAGGACGTCGGCTTCCTGGGCATCGGCGCGCAGACTGAACTGGTGCCCCAACCGGCGTCGTCCGTGTTGCCCATGGCCGGAGAAAACATCAGCCAGGTGGCTGGCGTTGTCTTTAACCTTCCGGCCCGGGTGGCTGGGGTGGCCAAAGCAGCCTTCAGCGAGGAGCCCCGTGATCCGAATGGGCCCATTAGTGTGGTGGGGGTGGGACGCGTGGCCGGCGAGGTAGCCGCCATGGAGGAAGTGCCGGTGCAGTCCAGGCTGGCGGCCCTCGTGGGGCTCCTGGCCGGGCTTAACTTTGCGCTGGCAGTGTTCAATCTCATCCCGTTGCTTCCCCTTGATGGTGGCCACGTCGCGGGCGCGCTGTACGAAGGTGCCCGCCGCCGCGTGGCCAAGCTCTTCGGCAAGCCCGATCCAGGCGCGTTTGATATTGCCAAGCTCCTTCCGGTGACCTATGTTGTGGCGGCATTGCTCATGGGCATGGGTGCGCTCCTGATCTATGCAGACATCGTCAAACCGGTGAATCTCTTCGGCTAGGACGCTTTCCAACGCCCGGGCTTACATCAGCCGTTTCCGGCTTACTTAGCAAACTCAGCCAGAAATGATTGATTATCTGATATCAGACGTTTATGGTTGATACATGTACGTCATGACCATCGACCAGCGCGGAAGCAGAACGGACCTTGACCGGGTCCCCGGGCTCATCTCAGAGTTGATCGATTTGAGTTCGGCCCGCTTCGAGCGCTCGGTGGGCGATGAACTCCAGGGCGTGGTGGAACATGCCGCGGAAGTCGTAGACATCGCTTTGCATGCTCTCCGCAGCGGCTACTGGTACGTCGGAATTGGAATAGGCACGGTACACCTTGCCCCCGGCGCCGGGCCCCGGGAAGGAACGGGAACCGGGTTCGTGGCTGCCCGGAATGCGGTAGAGCAGGCCAAGAGTGCCGCTGGCCACGTTCCATTGTCAGTGGTGTCCGGCAGTATTGGGCGTGGAAGGGACATTCCCAGGCATGCAGTGGAAGGAGTCAACACCTGCGCCAACGCCGAGGCAGTCCTCCGCCTCATCGGCCGGCTCATCCAGGAACGCACCGAAGCCCAATGGAGAATTGTGGACCGGCTCCGGAGTATCCAGGGCAGCGGCGAAAGGCACGGCAGCCAAAAGCAGGTGGCCAAAGAACTGGGAATAACAGAACAGTCGGTGAGCCGCGCCGTGCTCAGATCCGCCTGGCAGGAAGAATGGGCTGCCAGACCCGCGGCGGCGATGCTGCTCGACTACGCCCATACCCGGATCCTGGCAGCGCCGGCTGCCGGGAAACAGGGAACACCTAACAAGGGAGACCGGTGAACGCACTCTGGATTGCAGCTGCCTTACTGGTGGCAGGATTTGCCGGCTGGCCGGTGACAGCCCTCGTCTTCCGGCTGGCCAGGACCATCGACGACAAAGCCGATGCCGCTACCGCAAGCGACGAGGCAGCGAGGAGGGCGGCGGAGGATCCGTCCGCCGACGTCACGGTGGACACCGTGATTCCGGGCGCCGGTCAGACTGTCGACGGCGAGCTGACGGCGGAACCCGCGCACCCGACGTCGGGCGTTCCCGGTACTGAGCCCGCCCCCAGCCAGCGGATCCTGCGCGGCGGCGCCATCATCGGCGTCCTGGAGCGGCTGGGCGTATGCCTTGCCATCCTGACCGGTCAACCCGTGGCCATCGCCTATATCGTGGCCATCAAGGGCCTGGGCAGGTTCGCGGAGCTGAAGGAAACCCCGGTGGCTGCGGAACGCTTTATCATCGGAACGCTCACCTCGATGCTCTGGGCTGCGGGAATCGCGGCCACCGTCAAGGTGATGTTTCTTGGCTAGGTGCTGTTCCCTTCGCCGGATGGGAAGGAAGGCAGCCAGGGCGATAGGGTAGCGGTATGACTGTTTTTGCCGTTGAGTACGTTTACGCCCCCGAATCCACCGCAGCCCGCGATGAAAACCGTCCCGCGCACCGCGCGTGGCTCTCAGATCTGGCCGAGGATGGCCGGCTGCTCACCAGCGGACCCTACGGTGACGGTGCAGGCGCACTGCTGATCTTCAAGGTCCAGGACGAATCACGGCTGAACGAACTGCTCAAACAGGATCCCTTTGCCGCCGCAGGCACCATCGCAGGCATCAGGACCACCGAATGGACTCCCGTGATCGGCATCCTGGCCGCCCACACGTCCTGATCACGGACCCGCCACACCACCGAACCATTTCACTACCCAAGGAGTCCACGTGACCTCGGTCAGCCTGGGAATGCCGTCAGCACCGCCGCCCGTCCTTGCACCCCGCCGCAAGACGCGCCAGATCAAGGTCGGTTCGGTGGGCGTCGGCTCGGACTCGCCCATCAGCGTTCAGTCGATGACCACCACGCCCACCACGGACATCAATGCCACGCTCCAGCAGATCGCGGAACTCACCGCGTCCGGCTGTGACATTGTCCGGGTGGCCTGCCCGTCTGCCGACGATGCCGAGGCACTGCCCATCATCGCCCGCAAGTCCCAGATCCCCGTGATCGCTGACATCCACTTTCAGCCCAAGTATGTGTTCGCGGCCATCGAAGCAGGCTGCGCCGCGGTCCGTGTCAACCCCGGCAATATCCGCAAGTTCGATGACCAGGTCAAGGAAATCGCCAAGGCGGCCAAGGACCACGGCACGTCCATCCGAATTGGTGTCAACGCCGGTTCCCTTGAACCCGGCATCATGAAAAAGTACGGCAAGGCCACGCCCGAAGCCCTGGTGGAATCTGCTGTCTGGGAGGCTTCCCTCTTCGAGGAACACGGCTTCCACGACTTCAAAATCTCTGTAAAGCACAACGACCCCGTCATCATGGTGGCTGCCTACGAAATGCTGGCAGAACAGGGTGACTGGCCGCTGCACCTCGGTGTCACCGAAGCCGGGCCGGCTTTCCAGGGAACCATCAAGTCTGCCGTAGCCTTCGGTGCCCTTCTCTCCAAGGGCATCGGGGATACCATCCGCGTTTCACTTTCGGCTCCTCCGGTAGAGGAAATCAAGGTGGGAAACCAGATCCTCCAATCCCTGAACCTGCGTCCGCGCAAGCTGGAGATTGTCTCCTGCCCCTCCTGCGGCCGCGCCCAGGTGGACGTCTACACCCTGGCCGAGCAGGTGACGGCAGGCCTTGAGGGGATGGAGATCCCGCTGCGCGTGGCGGTGATGGGTTGCGTCGTCAACGGGCCCGGGGAAGCCCGCGAAGCTGACCTCGGCGTAGCTTCAGGGAACGGCAAGGGGCAGATCTTTGTGAAGGGCGAAGTCATTAAGACTGTCCCTGAGAGCGAAATTGTTGAGACACTGATCGAAGAGGCCATGCGTATCGCGGAAGAGATGGGGGAGGCCGATGGCGAAGATGCTGTCAAAGGTAGCCCCGTGGTTAGCGTCTCGTAAGGACGAAACCCCAGATGAGGGCATTACCGTCCGCACGTTGGGCGGATCGGACACCAACGCCCTGCGCAGCCTTGCCCTCCAGGACCCGGTAGCCAACGTCTTTATCCTCGCCCACCTGCGGGCAGCAGGGACCGTTGCGCCCACCAGCGGCGGAGCCGCTGTTCTGGGCGTCTTCGACGACGGTGTGCTGGTGGGTGCCTGCTGGACTGGGGCCAACCTGGTCCCGATCCAGCTGGACCCGGCCTTTGCCGGGCAGGTGGCTGCCGCGGCCAACAGGTCCGGGCGCCGTTATGCCTCGGCCTTTGGCCCTTCCGAGCCCGTCCTGGCGCTGTATGCAGAATTGGCGGAGCTGGGACACCTGGCGCACGAGGTCAGGGCGGAACAGCCCCTCATGACCCTGGCAGGTCCTCCCCTGGTGGAACCCAACAGGGACCTCGTGCTGGGCCGGCTGGCAGATTTTGACCGCATCCTCCCTGCCTGCGCCGCCATGTTCGAAGAGGAAGTGGGCTATTCGCCGTTCCTGGGCGGCCGGGAGTTCTACAGCCGGCGTGTGGAGGGCCTGATCAAGCAGGGCCATTCGCTCGTTCACCTCAACCCTGCGGGGGAGGTGGTGTTCAAAGCTGAGCTGGGAGCGGTCACTGCGGACGTCACCCAGATCCAGGGCGTGTGGATGAACCCCCTGTACCGCGGGCAGGGCCTGAGCGCAGGGTACATGGCTGCGGTGGTTGAGCACGCCAGGAAAATTGCGCCGGTCACCAGTCTTTACGTCAATGGCTTCAACTCGCGCGCCAGGGCTTCATATCAGCGGGTCGGATTCCGGGAAGTCGGAACATTCGCTACAGTTCTCTTTTAGCGGGGCAGGTGTTGCCCCTTTCTTACTTTGGGGGACCAACTTGAACACGTCAGCGCTGCTCGGATTCTCGGCGTCAATACTTCTAGCGGCAGGGCTGACGGGCTGCGCCGGCGCACCTGGCGAGAGCGGGCCGCAAAGTGCAGTCAACTCCTCCACGCCGTCCCCGAGCGAGACGCCTTCGCCCACCAAAACCCCGGCAAAGTCCTATACGAGTGATGAACTGGCCGCTTTGGTGGGCCAGCTGACGGATGCAAAGGGAGTCAAGCTCGCGGTGATGTCCAGCACTGACCTGACCGGAGCCGCCGAGCAGGTCAAGACCCTTCTCTCCACCATGACTGTGGAGCCGGCAGTGTGCCAGGAAATGGCCATCTCCGGCGCTGCACCTTCGGTTGACGGCGCTACGGCTGCGATGGGGACAAGCCTTGACGCGGCTGAGGGAGCATCCACAGCAGTGGCCATGACTTCGGGGCTGGACCCCGCGTACCTGGCGCAGGCAATGGCCCAGTCGGATGAACTGTCCAAATGCGCGAACATGACCATTGGTATGGCAGGAACAAAGGTGGACGTCGCACTGACGCTGATCGATGGAGTGGGCACGCTTCCCGGAACGCTCGCGTACCGCACGGACAGCACGCTGCCTGATGGACAGAAGCAGTCAATGATCACGGCGCAGGCTGTAGTCCACGGCGTGCTTGTTACCGTGATTTCATCGGGTGGGACCACCGAGGAAGGAGCGTTGTCCCGGACGGGGGCAATGTTGGACCAGGCGGGTGCCCAGATTAAGTAGGGCCAGATTTAGTAGGGGACTGCTCCGTCACCGTGAGTTCGCCCGTCAGATAGTGCTGGATATTGGGTGCGATGAGGGCCACTACGTCCTCTGGTGAGGCTGAGGCCAGGGGCTCCAGCCTCACCACGTAGCGGACCAGCATGAGACCCACCATTTGCGTCGCCACAAGGTTTGCCCGCAGGGCGACGTCCTGGGGCGGTCCGGGAACGCCTGCCATAATCCTGCTCAGGATGGTGCGGGTCACCATTTCCCTGAGCAGCAGCGTCTTTGCCTTTGAACCGATGGTGCCGCGAAGGAACGCCACCAGGCTGTGCTGGGCGGGGCTTTCCCAGAGCCGCAATACGGCCCAGACGATCGCTTCGGCCCGGTGCCCGGGTTCGTGGCGGTCCACGCCTTCCAGCACCTTTGCACGGTCGGCGGGAAGGGCGACGCTGAGGGCAAACAGTTCGTCCTTGCCCTTGAAGAAGTGATGGATCATGGCCGGATCCACTTCTGCCTCACGGGCTACCTGGCGCAGGCTGGTGCCCTCGAAACCGTGCTCGGCGAACAGCCTGCGGGCTGTGTTCAGGATGTGGGCCCTGGAGGCCGTCACGCCACCGCGCCGGCCCCTCCTCGCGGGGTGGGCCCGCCGGCCTTCAGCCTCCGGACCGGCTTGCTGGCTGGCGTGCGGGCCGGCCTTCCGGCCGCGTTCCGGACCGGCCTCCGGGCCGCCGTCGGCCGGTTTTTCCTGGCTGCGCCGTGGGCCTGCGCCATGTGCCCGATGATTTGTCAGGGGCGGCGTCCCGGTCATGCCGTTCGCCTGCGCAAGGTCAGCGAGGCAAGGATCAACACCCCAAGGACGATGGCAACCATGATCCCGGCGTCCTGCCACAGCCGGTCGGTGGCGTCCGCGTTGGCTGCGATCTCCTGCAGCGCTTCGACTGAGAACGTCAGCGGAAGAACGTTTGAGATCGCTTCCAGGACCTCGTTCATCCGGTCGCGGGCAACAAAGAGCCCGCAGAGCAAAATTTGCGGCACCACCACAACTGGCATGAACTGGACGGCCTGGAATTCTGTCCGGGCAAAGGCGGAACAGAGCAGTCCCAGGGCGACGCCCAGGACGGCGTTGATCACGGCGATGACGACCACCAGCGCCGGGCTGCCCTGGATGTCCAGCTCGAAGACCCAGTAGGACACTGCGGTGGCAACCAGTGACTGAAGGGCGGCCATGATGGAAAAGGCCAGCCCGTAGCCGAAAAGCAGATCGGCCTTGTGGACGGGTGTGGTCAGCAGCCGCTCCAGGGTGCCGGACGTCCGCTCGCGAAGCATGGTGATGGACGTGACCAGGAACATGACCACAAACGGGAAGATGGCCAGCATCATCAGGCCTACCCGGTCAAAGGTTCGCGGCATGCCCGGCGGCAGCGTCTCATTCTCGAAGAGAAAATAGACGGCCGTCAGCAGCAGTGCCGGAACAACCAGGATGAGGGCAACGCTGCGGTGGTCGTGGCGCAGCTGTTCCAGGACGCGGCGGGTGGTAGCTAACATCATCAGCACATTCATGACCGAACCCTGCTTTCGGGAGTCGCTTCGCTTTCGGGCGGGAGGTCCGGAACCGGACCGGTTTCTGCCGTGTGACCTGAACCGGACGCGGCGCCGTGCGCTTTGCCTGCATCGCGGATGACCTGGAGGAAGGCCTTTTCCAGGTCCGTGCTGCGGCCCCGCCGGCTCAGCTCCTGCGGTGTCAGCTGGGCAAGCAGCTCTCCCTCCCTCAACAGCAGGAGCGAAGCACAGTGGCTCGCTTCCTCCATCACATGGCTGGAGACCAGCAGTGTTGTTCCGGACCGCGCCATGGCGCGGAAGCGGGCCCAAAGATCCGCCCGGAGCACAGGGTCAAGGCCGACGGTGGGTTCGTCCAGCACCAGCAGCCTGGGATGTGAGACCAGTGCGCAGGCGAGGGACACCCGGCTGAGTTCTCCGCCGGACAGGTCAGCAGTTTTCTGCCGGGCCTGCCGCTCCAGTCCGACGGCGGCAATTGCTGCTGCGGCATCGGTCCGGCCTTTCCGGTACATGGCCCCGAAGTACCGGACGTTTGCCTCCACGGTCAGGTCGGGGTAGACACTGGGGGACTGGGTGACATAGCCAACGCTGTGCCGCAGGGTCGGATGCCCGGCGGGAAGGCCCAGGACCTCGACCGTTCCCGACGTCAGCCGCTGGACTCCGACAATTGCCCGCATCAGGGTTGTCTTTCCGCTGCCGGATGGCCCCAGCAGTCCCGTGATCTGGCCCGGCGGAATGGAGAAATCCAGCCCCCGCAGAATTTGCACCCTGCCCCTGGTCACCTGCAGGTGGCGTGCCACCACCGCCGGGCCGTGTTCCGCCACGGCGGGTGCTGCTGCTGAGTGTGACATGAGCGCCTCGATTCTGGGAACCATGCAGACCCGGGAGCCTTGCGGGCCTCCGGACCCTGCAAGCTTACGGACCCTGCAGGCTTACGGACCCTAGAAGAATTCACCGAGTGGTGAATTAAAACTAAGCCCCCGGCGTCCGGTGGTCAACGGTTCACACGAGGAAAAAAGCTTGCCAACGTGTCGGCTATCACATAAGTTCGATCTAGCTGCGCTGGAGTGGAGTGGGCGGTCTCAGCGGTCCTCTCCGGTAGTCAAAGGCGTCAACGGCCGCAGAGTCACGCCCGGATGCAATGACCAGCCCTATGGGGGGCCAGGGGCTTTGCATCCCGGGCGTGGCTCTTCTGCTTCTTGACGGCCGTGCTTTTGGGGCGGCTCTGCTTTTGGCGGCCCTCCTTTGGGGTCGGTGCCCCAGTGTGTCCCGGCTGGAGCGCCACCGCCGCGGCCAATGGCCGTGCTTGCCGGTAGATTAGTACGCAGACGATTTGCCCCCTCTGCTTTCCAGCAGCATTTCCCCAGAAACGGATACAGACCCTTGGTCCTCAGACTGTCCCAGCTTTTCCTGCGCACTCTTCGCGAAGATCCCGTTGATGCCGAGGTGGCCAGCCACCGCCTCCTGGTGCGGGCAGGCTATATCCGCCGCGCCGCCCCTGGAATCTACACCTGGCTGCCGCTGGGCCTCAGTGTCCTGCGGAAGGTGGAGGCCGTGGTCCGCGAGGAGATGAATGCCATCGGCGCCCAGGAGGTCCACTTCCCGGCGCTGCTGCCGCGTGAACCCTATGAGGCCACCAACCGCTGGACCGAGTACGGCGAAGGGCTCTTCCGCCTGCAGGACCGCAAGGGCGCGGACTACCTGCTGGCTCCGACGCACGAGGAAATGTTCACCCTCCTGGTCAAGGATCTCTACTCGTCCTACAAGGACCTGCCGCTGAGCCTCTACCAGATCCAGAACAAGTACCGTGACGAGGCGCGCCCCCGCGCGGGCCTCCTGCGCGGCCGCGAGTTCATCATGAAGGACTCCTATTCCTTTGATGTGGACGACGCCGGCCTGGACGCCAGCTACATGGCTCACCGCGGCGCCTACCTGAGGATCTTCGAGCGCCTGGGCCTGGAGGTCATTCCGGTAACGGCAACCGCGGGAGCCATGGGCGGATCAAAGAGCGAGGAATTCCTGCACCCCACCGAGATCGGCGAAGATACGTTTGTGCGCTCGGCAGGCGGCTACGCCGCCAACGTCGAGGCCGTCACCACCGTTGTCCCGGCCGGGATCGACTTCACCGATGCCCCGGCAGCGGAAGTCCTGGATACCCCGAACACGCCCACCATCGACACACTGGTGGCCGCCTCCAACGAACTGGCTCCCCGCAGCGAGGCCGACGGCGGCGCCTGGACTGCCGCTGACACCCTCAAGAATGTGGTGCTCGCCGTTACCCTGCCCACCGGTGAACGCCAGCTTGTGGTGATCGGCCTGCCCGGTGACCGGGGCGTTGACCTGAAGCGCGTGGAAGCCAATATCGGTTCCTTCCTGCCCATCGCAGGCGAGATCGGACTCGAAGCAGCCAACGACGAAGACCTCAAGAAGCAGCCCCTCATCGTCAAGGGCTACCTTGGCCCCGGCCTGACGCTGGAGGAGCCCCTGCTGGGCAGCGAAAGCTCAACCAAGCTCCTCTACCTCGTGGATCCCCGCGTTGTCAGCGGCACTGCCTGGGTCACCGGAGCCAACGAGGCGGGCAAGCACGTGTACGGCCTGGTGGCGGGGCGCGACTTCACCTGGGACGGCGTCATCGAATGCACCGACGTCCGCGAAGGTGATCCCGCCCCGGACGGCTCCGGCCCGCTGGAGATCGCGCGTGGAATTGAGATGGGCCACATTTTCCAGCTTGGGCGCAAATATGCCGAAGCCCTCGAGCTGAAGGTCCTGGACCAGAACGGCAAGCAGGTGGTGGTCACCATGGGTTCCTACGGCGTGGGGGTCACCCGGGCGGTGGCTGCCCTGGCCGAATCCAACCACGACGAAAAGGGCCTGGCCTGGCCGCGCGCCGTCGCCCCGGCCGATGTCCATATCGTGGCAGTTGGCCGCGGGGAGGAAATTTTCGCCACGGCCGAGCAGCTGGCCCTGGATCTTGAAGCGGCCGGCCTGGAAGTCATCTACGACGACCGACCCAAGGTGTCCCCGGGAGTGAAATTCGGCGATGCCGAATTGGTGGGTGTCCCCACCATCCTGGCCGTCGGGCGCGGCCTGGTGGACGGCGTGGTGGAGATCAAGGACCGCCGCAGCGGTGACGCCGAAAACGTGGCAGTGGACAAGGCAGTTGACTATGTGGTCAATGCCGTCCGCAACAGCTGACCTTACCTTTCGGTGATTTCGGGTTTTGAGTCGATCGAGCTCACCACTCTCATCCTGATTGTGGTGGCTGGATTCGCTGCCGGCTGGGTGGACGCCGTGGTGGGCGGCGGCGGCCTGATCCAGCTTCCGGCGCTCCTGCTGGTGCCTGGCATCACGCCTGTCCAGGCCCTCGCCACGAACAAGATGGGGTCGATCTTCGGGACGTCCACCAGCGCCGTCACCTTTTACGGACGGGTGAAGCCGGACCTCTGGACCGCCGTCCCTATGGCTCTGATCGCCCTTGCCGGAAGCTTCGGAGGCGCTATCTTGGCGGCGAACCTGCCTTCAAGTGTCTTCAAGCCCATTATCGTGGTGGCGCTGGTCGCCGTCGCGCTCTTTACCGCCCTCAAGCCCAATGTCGGTGACATCACGCTGCTGCGGCACAACGGGCACAGGCACTACGTGGTGGCCTGCCTGATCGGGGGCGCCATCGGATTTTACGACGGCCTGATCGGGCCCGGCACCGGTTCGTTCCTGGTCATCGCGCTGGTCTCCGCCATGGGCTACGCCTTCCTCGAAGCCAGCGCGAAAGCCAAGATCGTGAACATGGCCACAAACGCCGGTGCGCTGCTGTTTTTCCTGCCGCACGGCTCCATCCTGTGGGGTGTTGGACTGGTGTTGGGTGCCGCTAACATGGCGGGCGGATACCTTGGAGCACGGGCTGCGGTGAAGCAGGGCAGCGGGTTCATCCGTGTTGTCTTCCTGCTGGTGGTGAGCGCCCTGATCCTCAAATTGGGGTACGACGTCTGGCAGGAAAACTTCGCCTGACTCCTTCTGCGGACGGCTTTCCCAGTGGACTCGTCCTCAGGCCCGTGTGGGGAACTGTTAAACGCTCGTCCCGGCGCCACGCCAGGCGTAGCATGCTGGTATGTCCGCAGGCGCTGAAACCTATTCGGAAGCATTGGCAGCAGCGGCGCGCCTCGCCGCGGAGTGGCTTAAGAGCCTTCCCGACAGGCATGTCGGTCCTACGTTGACCGCACATGACCTTGTTGCTGATTTCGGAGGCCCGCTTCTTGCCGAGGGTATGCCGCCCGTTGACGTGGTGGAGTACTTGGCCGCCAAGGCTGATCCAGGCCTGATGGCCATGCCTTCGGGCCGTTTCTTTGGCTGGGTGATTGGCGGGACCCTGCCCGCCGCCCTGGCCGCGGACTGGTTGGTAAGTGCGTGGGACCAGAATTCGGGCCTGCGCTATGCCACGCCGGCGATCGCGGCGATTGAGGAAGCGGCCGGGCATTGGCTGCTCCAGCTCCTGCGGCTGCCGGAAGAGTCCGACGTCGGCTTCACCACCGGCGCAACCATGGCCAACTTCACCGGCATGGCAGCTGCACGGTGGCGGCTGATGGCAGATGCAGGCTGGGATATGGACCGGAACGGGCTGGCCGGCGGCCCGCGGATCAGGTGTTTCGTCGGACAGGAACGCCACGAAACCATCGATCTGGGCCTGCGCTACCTCGGCCTGGGCCAACCCACGGCAGTCCCTGTCGATGCGCAGGGGAGGCTGATTACGGGCGAGCTGGACAGGCTGCTCGCGGAGGGTTCCGGCCCTGCCCTTGTATGCCTCCAGGCAGGGAACCTCCATTCAGGAGCCTTCGATCCCTTCGACGCTGCCATCCAGGTTGCCCACAGGCACGGGGCCTGGGTTCATGTCGACGGTGCTTTCGGACTGTGGGCCGCGGCAGTTCCCGAATTCGCCCACCTTACAGCAGGCATGGACCTGGCCGACTCCTGGGGAACCGATGCCCATAAGACCCTCAATGTGCCGTACGACTGCGGCGTCGCAGTGGTGAAGGACTCCCGGGCACTGCGCAGCGCCATGGGATTGCACACCAGCTATCTGGTCCACGACGCAGAAGGCCCCGGCGATCCCTTCGAGAAAGCGCCCGAGCTTTCCCGGCGTGGCCGCGGAGTCCCCGTGTGGGCAGCCCTCCGTTCCCTGGGCAGCGACGGTGTGTCTGACCAGGTCCGCGGTCTGGCGCAGGCAGCGTTACTGATCGCGGAGCGGCTGATTGAAGTGGATGGCATCGAAGTGCTGAATCCGGTGGACTATACCCAGGTTTCCCTCGCCTTCGGGGACGACGCCACCACCCGTGCGGTGACAGCCAGGGTCATCCAGGACGGAAAAGTCTGGATGTCCGGATCACGCTGGCAGGGCCGGGACGTGTTGCGCGTCTCGGTCAGCAACTGGAGCACAGACATGAACGACGTCGATACTGCGGTGGACGCTGTCAGTTCGGCCTTCGCCGCTGTCAATGCCCAAACCGGCTGACTGCTGCTGCGGGATTGCCGGTGACCTGACCGGTCGGGCCCACTGACGGCCACCGGCCGTTGTCACTCGGCCGCTGTCAGAGGGCCGACTGTTCCTCGCCGGGTTCTGGCAGCGAATGCGGGGCGGGAAGTCCGTCCAGCGTCCGTCCAGCCAAGGTACTGGCCACCCAGAGTGATCGCGCAAAATCGCCCTGATGGTACGGCCGGGCGGCGTATGAGAGGGCATTCTCCACCTCCCGTGCAATACCCCATTGCCGGGCAACGTCAGCATCCAGGCCGGCGGCGGAGCTGAAGTCCACGCAGCGCTGCCGCAGACCGGCCTCCGGGCCGCTCCTTGGAAGGTCCGCGATCCGGTTCCACAGCAGGGGCGCCACAGCAAACTCCGGCTCGCCAATCATGGGCTGGGGGTCGATCGCGGCGAACGCCCGGCCGTCCGTCAGGGCTGCGGCATCCTGTTCACCGGACTCGATGCCTGGCTCCGCAATAGACTCTACGATGCCTGCTCTGCCCGTTCCGGTTCTCGCCAGGATGTTCAGGAAATGGAAGTCGGTGTGCACCAGCACATCCCGTCCCGCGCGGCGGCCCACCGCGCCCCGGGTCTGGCAGACTTCAAGGGCCGCCTCCAGCAGCCAGCGCGGAAAAGGCCGGCCCATCTGCTCCCAGTCGGCCGGCAAGTCATCGCTCCACTGCTCGGCCCGTCCGGCAATATGATCGAACTCCTGCCACTGGGGCCTATCATCCGGTATCAGGCTCAGTTGGCGCATCAGTCCGCCCCACACCGTGACGGCATTGTCCATCGGAACTGTCTGCAGAGAGCAGCCCGCGTCCAGGCGTTCCAGCAGCATGGCGCAAGTTCCGGCGTCGGACTCCAGCAACCGCACCGCGCCGCGTCCGGCCCACAACGCCAATGCGTGGCGTTCAACGCGGGCCTCATCGTGCGGGAAGGCAATCTTGAGGGCGGCGGGGGTACCGTCCAGCCGCCGGACCGGAATGACGACGCCGCCATGCCCGTTCCACGGAAGCTCGCCGGGGGCAAGTTCTGCCTCCAGCTCCCAGTGATCCAGGCGCCCGTGCATCAGGCCCGGCAGGGACGCCAGCCACGCCCGGCCCGCACTGCTGCGGCTGTACCGCGCGGTGAGGTCTGGAGGGATCGGCACTCCGGTCTTTTGGCTCATCAGCTCCAGAGTAGTTGACCCGGCAGTAGTTCCGGCCGATCGGTGACTGCAGGGTCGGCGAAGCCGCTCGCATCCCGCCGCCTCTGCCGCGGGGCCACGGGCCGGGTAAACTCACACGACGCCGCTGGCCCCGAGCAGATTGCCGATGGAGAACGTCGCCGCAAGGGCCAAGGCGCCGCCAACCACAACCCTGGCCGCAGCCCGCCACTTCGACCCGCCCCCGATCCACGCGCCCACTGCCCCCGTGAGGGCCAGGGCAAGCAGGACTGCGGCAAACGTCGTCGGAACCCTGATGGCAGGCGGAGGCAGGAGGATGGCCAGCATCGGGAGGACAGCGCCGAGGGTAAAAGCGACGGCGGATGCGAAGGCGGCGGTCCAGGGGCTGACGATATCGGCTTCGTCGATGTTGAGTTCAGCGGATAGATGGGCCGCCAGGGCGTCGTGGTTTGTCAGTTCCACCGCTACAGCGCGGGCGGTTTCGGGGCTGAGGCCTTTGTCCCGGTAGATTGCGGTCAGCTCTGCGAGTTCTTCCTCCGGCTCTTCGGCAAGTTCCCGCCGTTCCTTGTCGATCAGGGCCTTTTGGCTGTCGCTTTGGCTGCTGACGGAAACGTATTCGCCCAATGCCATGGAAACTGCGCCGCCCACCAGTCCGGCTGCTCCGGCGGCGAGGATGGCGCCGGTAGCGGCGGTCGCCCCGGCGACCCCCACCACGATGGCCGCAACGGAGACGATGCCGTCATTCGCTCCAAGCACGCCAGCCCGCAGCCAGTTGAGGCGCTGGGCGATGTCGTTGTCGTGCGGCTCGGTTTCCAGATGGCGTTCCAATCCGGTGTTGTCCGCGCTGGGGGCTGCGTCGGGGGAGTCAGGCGGCTTATGGGCGTCCATGGATTCAGCAAACCACCACTTGCGGTCCGCGGCCAGCCGCCAGGGTTCTTTCGGAGCAACGGCCCCGGGCAACGTGGACGGTCCGGAGCCGCATAAGCGGTGTGGCCCAGCACCGCTTGTGCGGGCCGGGGCCGTTTATGCGCCTGGGTTCACGCCGGTAGCTGCGGCAGCTGGGACTCGTCCAGGGAAGGGCCGCCCGGGAAGGGGATACGGGGCCGCTCCCGCGTGGACGGTCCGGAGCCGCATAAGCGGTGTGGCCCCGCACCGTTCGTGCAGGCCAGGGCCGTTTATGTGCCTGGGTTCACGCCGGTAGCTGCGGCAGCTGGGATTCATCCAAGGAAAGGCCCGGAAGGGGACCCGGGTCAGCTCCCCACTGGACTGTCCTCCGCGCTGCATTCAGTAGGGCGGAGATGGCCCACTGGCGGGTGGCACCCTGGCTCATGGCCACCACGTCACCGTAGACCGGCAAAGTACTGGCCTCGATCCGCCCCAGCCCCGCCGCCGGTGCGTCAAGGAATGCCTGGCTGAGAACGTAGCCAGGCTGTGGGGGTGGAATCGTAGCGCAGTGGATCCTGCTGTAGTACACGCCCCGTTCGACCAGGTCGTGGTGCTGTTCCAGAAGGTCCGACGCCGCGGCCGCCAATGCCGGATCCAGCCGGGTGAGCGCTGCCTGATATCCGTACACCGCTTCCAGCTCGGCTTCCACAGCTGAGGTGAGGGCAGCCGCTAGCTCTGTCCCTGCCGATGGCTCCGCAGTTCCGCAATTGGCAGCCAGCCCCGCTGCACTGTCCCGGCCGGGCGTCCCTTCTTCATCAGGCTCTTCATCAGGCGCGCCTTCAGCTGCTCCCTCCGTTCCGCCGGCCCCCGGAAGTGCGGAAGGAGAAAGTTCGGAAGGAGGAAGTGCTGAGGGAGAAAGCTCAGAGGGAGAAGGTACAGAGTGTGGAACAGCGGACGGAAGTGCCGGGGCCGGAACGCCGGCGAACGCGGCAAGTTCCGTGGCGGCGAGGAGCTGTGCGGCACCGGTGCCGGCAAGAAGCCGGGCCATTCCGCCGTCGGCCATTCCCGCATCGCTGAGGCGCTTGGCCCCGCTGGCCGAGAGCGCGGCCACAAGTTCGGCAGGAGAAGGGGGCACCGGCGCGGCGGCAGTTGGGGAAGGTTCTGCTGACGCTGTCCCGGGTCCGGCTCCCTCTGCGGCTGTTGCTCCTGCCTCTGCAGAGGATCCGTCAGGAGGCAGCATCAGCGCCCTGGCCTGAAACGTCAGCAAAGTCACAACGCGGTCCAGGATCACGTGGCCGGAGGCTCGGCCGGATGCAGGGTCAGGAGTCCCGGAACCAGGGGTGCCGGGATCAGCGGCGGGGCCCGCCAGCTCCATGATTGATGACCGCAATGACACGGCATCAGCGAACGCCGCGGCCCTGGCCTGCTCGGAGAACGGCGGTTCCGGCGGCGGAGGCGGCTCATGGGGGATCAGGGCAATTCCCAGGCTGAGGACCAGAAGGGCTGTGAGCGACAAAACAGCGTAGCGGAAATAGCGCCCACGGGGCCTCTTTTCCTGACTGTCATCGTTCACAACAGACCATGGTGTCACGTCCAGTGCACCCCCGTGTGCACCAAGGCGCCCGGAAAATCGCTACGCTAGTACACACAACATCATCTATCGGGAGGCGGCCGGCATCGTGAGTAATGCAGAAGCCACGACTTCATCAGACCGTACCGGAACGGGTAGGGCTGAAGCTGTGCCTGCCTACAATCCGGAAGCTGCCCGGCTTCGGGCATTGCTTGAACCCGCTGTGCAGGCCAACCGCCTGTACCTGGAGGACGTCACTATTAATGTGGCCGGATCCCACCGAGTGGTCCACGTTGTGGTGGACCTGCCGCAAGAGGAAACCGGCGGCGTGAACCTGGACGTCATCTCGGACATCTCCAAGGTCCTCTCGGACGTTATGGACAACGACCCCGGTGACGACGGACGTCCCTACGATCTCGAGGTTTCCTCCCCGGGAGTTGGGCGCCCGCTGACCGAACCGCGGCACTGGCACCGCGCCAGGGGCCGGATGGTCAAGGTCAACGTCATCCAGGGCGAGAACGTCACCGGCAGGGTCCAGTCCGTGGATGACTCCGGTGTGACCATCGTCCCCGAAATCGCCGTCAAGAAGGGCATGAAGCCCAAGCAGGGCGAGCCCGTGAAACTTCCTTTCGACAGGATCCGCAATGGAAAAGTCGAGATCGAATTCAGCCACCTCGAAGAAGCTGGTCTGGAACCTGAGCACAATGGACCTTCTGAGGAGGCCTGATGGATATTGACATGAGCGCGCTGAGACTCCTGGAGCGTGAGCGCGAAATTCCGCTGGACCTCCTGATCCCTACCATCGAGCAGGCGCTTCTGGTGGCCTACCACAAGTCGCCGGGCGCCTTCGAGAAAGCCCGCGCCGAGTTGGACCGCAAGAGCGGTCACGTCACCATCTGGGCCGTGGAAATCGACGACGACGGTGCCCCCATCGGCGAGTTCGAGGACACCCCTGCCGGCTTTGGCCGCATTGCGGCGAGCACCGCCCGCCAGATCATCCTGCAGCGCCTGCGTGATGTTGAGGACGACAACGTCCTCGGCGAGTTCAAGGGCCGTGAGGGCGAGCTCGTTGCCGGCACCATCCAGCAGGGAAACAACCCCCACATGATCCAGGTCAACCTGGGCACTGTGGAGGCCCTGCTGCCGCCGCCGGAACAGGTGCCGGGGGAGAAGTACATCCACGGCAACCGGCTCCGCGCCTTCGTCATTGATGTTCACCGCGGCACCAAGGGTCCCTCCATCACGCTGTCCCGTTCGCACCCCGGCCTGGTCCGGAAACTGTTCGAACTGGAAGTGCCGGAAATCGCTGACCGCTCGGTGGAGATCGTTGCACTGGCACGCGAAGCCGGTCACCGTACCAAGATTGCGGTCAAGGCGAACACTCCGGGCATCAACGCCAAGGGCGCCTGCATCGGCGAAATGGGGTCCCGCGTCAGGGCGGTCATGACCGAGCTGAATGACGAAAAGATTGACATCGTGGACTACAGCGAGGATCCGGCGACGTTTATCGCCAGTGCCCTGTCTCCGTCCCGTGTGAATTCGGTCACCATCATCGATGAGGCCACCCGGTCTGCACGGGTTGTGGTTCCGGATTACCAGCTCTCGTTGGCCATCGGCAAAGAGGGGCAGAACGCCCGGCTTGCTGCCAAGCTCACCGGCTGGCGGATCGATATCGTCTCCGACGCCGCCGCGCAGCGCGACAGCTAAAGCGGCGGCAAACGAACCTGTAACAGCGTCAACGCGAAGCCCCTCGACCCGCCGTAGTGTCACGCCGGCGGGCAGGGTTTCGGGCAGAACGGCCCCGAGGGGCTAGAATAGACATGACCGCGCCTTACGGCCGGTATTCGTGCGCCCAGAGCGTGCCCGTTCCGCTGACATGCGGTAACAGGCCGGCCGGGGCCGGCAGTTATGAACGTCAGGAAGATGCTCACCGTGGCAGAAGTGCTTCACAGCGAGAATCAACCGCAGCGTACCTGCATCGGATGCCGGAAAAAAGGTTCGCGGTCAGAGTTACTCCGGCTCGTCGCCGAAGGCAGCGGTTCGTCCGCCGTCCTGGTGGATGGACGACGCCGGATGGCTGGCCGGGGTGCATGGCTGCACCCCAGCGAATCGTGCCTGGCCCTGGCGGTCAAGCGGCGAGCATTCGGACGTGCCCTCAACGGCGCAACCGGAATTGCCGCCGTCGAACGCCGGATCAAGCCAGGCACGAGCGCTGCAGGCACGCTGTGGATACCTCCGGTAGGCACAGCACAAACCGTCCAACCTGAAAGCGGGTCAGAAAACTGATGGAAACCCGATGAGTTCCCAGCGATGAGTGCGCAACGATGACAACTTTGTTGCGCTCTGCAATGGGCCCTTCAGCCGCATCCGCGGCGGGGGTCCGCAGTAAGAAGTAGACGGTTCGTGCCTGGCTCGGTGCGGACCGAGACAGGAGAAATGTGGCCAAGGTCCGCGTACATGAGCTTGCAAAAGAGCTCGGTATTACTTCCAAAGATGCAGTGACAAAACTGCAGGAACTGGGCGAATTTGTTCGCTCCGCCTCTTCCACCATTGAGGCTCCGGTGGTGCGGAAACTCCGCAACGCCTACCCCGACGCCGCTGCGAAGTCCGCAGCCCCGGCAGCAGCGCCCAAGGCGCCTGCCCCGTCGGCTGACACACGCTCCGCAGCGCCTGCCCCTTCGGCAGACTCGCGTCCCGCGGCACCCAAGGCTCCGGCTCCCCGGGCAGAAGCACCCGCTGCTGCCCCGGCGCCTGCCGCACCCGCTCCCGCAGCTGCCCCGGCACCTGCAGCGAGTGCCCCAACTGCTGCTCCTACTGCCGGTTCTCCCGCAGGTGGAAGTCCGTTCAGCGGAGCCAAGCCCGGTGCGCGTCCTGCGCCGAAGGCTGAGACTCCTGCCGCTCCCACCCGCTCTGGCGGATCAACACAGGGTGGATCCGGCCAGGGTGGCGCCCCGCGTCCGGGCGGTCCCCGTCCGGGCAACAACCCGTTTGCCACGTCGCAGGGCATGCCCCGCGGCCGCGGCGGCGACGGAGAACGTGCTCCGCGTCCGGGCAATAACCCGTTTGCTCCGTCGCAGGGTATGCCCCGCCCGGGTGGAAGCCGCACCGACGGCGACCGTCCCGGTGGTCCGCGTCCCGCAGCAGGTGCCGGTGGCCCCCGTCCGGGTGGTCCGCGTCCCGCAGCAGGTGCCGGTGGCCCCCGTCCCGGTGGTCCGCGTCCCGCCGCTGGCGCCGGCGCTGGTGGCCCCCGTCCCGCGGGTGGTGCCGGTGGAAACCGTCCTACTCCGGGCATGATGCCCAACCGCACGGAACGTCCCGCACCGGCTGGTGCCGGCGGACGTCCCGGCGGCGGTGGCCGTGGTCCGGGCCGTCCAGGCGGCGCACCGGGCACCGGCGGTGCCCCGGGTGCCGGTGGCGGAGCTCCCGCAGGGGGAGGCTTTGGCAAGGGTGGCCGCGGTCGCGGTGGTACCCAGGGTGCCTTCGGTAAGGGTGGCGCCGGGCGTGGCAAGCAGCGCAAGTCCAAGCGTGCCAAGCGCCAGGAACTTGAGCAGATGAGTGCTCCGTCGCTGGGTGGCGTGAGCGTACCCCGCGGCGACGGCAACACCGTAGTACGTCTTCGCCGTGGCTCGTCCATCACGGACTTCGCCGACAAGATCGAGGCAAACCCCGCCGCACTGGTGACCGTGCTGTTCCACCTTGGTGAAATGGCAACGGCTACCCAGTCGCTGGACGAGGAAACCTTTGCACTGTTGGGCGAAGAGCTCGGCTACAAGCTCCAGGTTGTGTCCCCGGAGGATGAGGAGCGCGAGCTGCTCTCCACCTTTGACATTGACTTCGAAGCAGAGCTCGAGGCCGAAGGCGACGAAGACCTCGAGGCTCGTCCTCCGGTTGTCACCGTTATGGGCCACGTCGACCACGGTAAAACCCGACTGCTCGATGCCATTCGTAAGTCCGACGTTATGGCGGGCGAGCACGGCGGCATCACGCAGCACATCGGTGCCTACCAGGTCACGCACACCCACGAGGGTGAAGACCGCAAGATCACGTTCATCGATACTCCGGGCCACGAGGCGTTCACCGCCATGCGTGCCCGTGGTGCCAAGGTGACTGACATTGCCATCCTGGTGGTCGCAGCGGACGACGGCGTGATGCCGCAGACCGTTGAGGCCCTCAACCACGCACAGGCAGCCAATGTGCCCATCGTGGTGGCCGTGAACAAGATCGACAAGGAAGGCGCCAACCCGGAGAAGGTCCGCGGCCAGCTGACCGAGTACGGACTGGTTCCCGAAGAGTACGGTGGCGACACCATGTTCGTTGAGGTCTCTGCACGCCAGAACCTGAACATCGACGAGCTGCTCGAGGCCGTCCTGCTGACCGCAGACGCTGCCCTGGACATGCGCGCCAACCCGAACAAGGACGCCCGCGGTATCGCTATCGAAGCCAACCTGGACAAGGGCCGCGGTTCCGTGGCCACCGTCCTGGTGCAGTCCGGTTCACTGCGTGTCGGTGACACGATCGTTGCCGGTACGGCCCACGGCCGCGTCCGCGCCATGTTCGACGACGACGGCAGCGCCCTGACCGAGGCCGGCCCGTCCCGCCCCGTGCAGGTACTGGGTCTGTCCAACGTGCCGCGCGCCGGCGACACCTTCTTCGTGACCGCCGACGAGCGCACCGCCCGTCAGATCGCCGAGAAGCGTGAAGCAGCAGACCGCAACGCAGCCCTGGCCAAGCGCCGCAAGCGCATCAGCCTGGAAGACTTCGACCAGGCCGTGGCAGATGGCAAGATCGACACCCTCAACCTCATCCTTAAGGGTGACGTGTCCGGTGCCGTGGAAGCCCTCGAAGACGCACTGCTCAAGATCGACGTCGGCGAAGGCGTGCAGCTGCGCGTCATCCACCGCGGCGTTGGTGCTATCACGCAGAACGACGTCAACCTGGCAACAGTGGACAGCGCCGTTATCATCGGGTTCAACGTCAAGCCGGCCGAGCGGGTTGCCGAACTGGCAGACCGCGAAGGCGTGGACATGCGCTTCTACTCCGTCATCTACGCAGCAATCGATGACATCGAGATGGCCCTCAAGGGCATGCTCAAGCCGGAGTACGAAGAGGTCCAGCTGGGCACCGCCGAGGTCCGTGAAGTGTTCCGTTCCTCCAAGTTCGGCAACATCGCCGGTTCCATCGTTCGCTCGGGTGTTATCCGACGCAACACGAAGGCCCGCATCAGCCGCGACGGCAAGATCATCGGTGACAACCTCACCGTTGAGACGCTCAAGCGCTTCAAGGACGACGCCACCGAGGTCCGCACGGACTTCGAGTGTGGTATCGGTCTTGGCTCGTTCAACGACATCACCGAAGGCGACATCATCGAGACCTTCGAGATGCGCGAGAAGCCTCGCGTCTAGTCTGAGCATTACAGGGTCGGGGGCGTCGGATTTTTCCCGGCGGCCCCGCCCCTACGCTGGGCGGCGAAGGATCTGCGATCCCTCGCCGCCCAGCTTCGGCAGGCCCGATGCCACTCCCAGGCCGCCGGAAAAAATCCAACGCGGGTCCGTCGTTGACTCGCCGTCGTGCGTGGCATCCAAACTTAAACGTGCGTACGTGAGCCGCTGGAGCGCCGTCGTACGTTCCAAATTTTTTTAGGAGTTGTTCATGGCTGATCCCGCACGGGCTGCCAAGTTGGCGCAGCGGATCAAGGTTGTTGTTGCTGAGGCTTTGGGCCGGAAGGTTAAGGATCCTCGGCTCGAAGGCATCACTGTTACCGATGCCCGCGTGACCAACGATCTGCAGCATGCCACCATCTACTACACCGTTTTCGGCGATCAGGCTGTCCAGGCTGATGCTGCCAAGGGCCTGGAGAAGGCCAAGGGTGTGCTTCGTCAGGAAGTGGGGCGCAACGTGACTGTCCGGCTGACTCCCAGTCTTGAATTCGTGGCCGACCAGATTCCCGTGGTTGCATCCAACCTTGAGGAGCTGCTTCGCGAAGCCAAGAAGCGCGACGCCGCTGTGGCCGCCCTGGCTGAAAACGCCAAGCACGCCGGAGACCCCGACCCGTACAAGAGCGACATTCCTGCCGACGTCGAGATCGACGAGGACGACTTCGACGAAGAGGACCTTGACCTCAGCGAAGACGGCGAATTTGAAGAAGACAGCAACAAGTAAGTGGAGGCCGGCGTTTAATAACTCCTGGCCGGAATTTTCAGGCTGAAGGACGGGGACCGAAATGGTTCCCGTCCTTCAGCCGTTTAAATGCCGGCGGCTGACTATGATCAGATCATGGCGGCGTCAGAGGCAGGGCCTGATCCTGTGGTGAATCCCGGTTTTGCCGGCAATCCCAGTCCCGAGGACTATCTCAACTTGGCTGTTCAGACTGCAGTCAGCAACGTGGCCGACGGCGGCGGTCCGTTCGGCGCCGTGGTTGTCACGCCCGACGGCGGGCTGCACTACGGCGTCAACAGGGTGACCCGCGACAACGATCCCACAGCCCACGCCGAGGTGGTGGCGATCCGCCGGGCCGCGGCTGACTCCGGGAACTTCGATCTCAAAGGCTCCGTGCTCTACACAAGCTGTGAGCCCTGCCCATTGTGCCTGGCCGCGGCACTCTGGGCACGCATTGACCGCGTCTACTATGCGGCGGACCGTCACGGCGCCGCCGCTGCCGGGTTCGACGACGCCCTGTTCTACGAATACTTCGGCGGAGCCCGGCCTGATCTCATGCCTGTCACCAGGGGTGATATTCCGACGTCGAACGCCCCGTTCCAGGCCTGGCGGGACTTCGGAGACCGGGTGGAGTACTGACAATGGCCCTGGAACCGACACTGATCACCTGCCCCAACTGCGGAAAGACCAACCGGATCCCCGCAGCGGCGTCCGGCCACCCGCGCTGTGGCAGTTGCCGTCAGGATCTCCCTTGGATTGTCAACGCCGGCGATGACGAGTTCGCGGTTGTCGCCGAGCAGTCGCCCGTTCCCGCCCTGATCGACTTCTGGGCTGCCTGGTGCGGTCCCTGCCGGATGGTCAGTCCCGTGCTGGACAAGTTGGCACGGGAAAAGGCGGGCCGCATCAAGCTGGTGAAGGTTGACGTGGACAGGTCCCCGGGCCTTTCCCGGCGGTTCGATGTGCAGGCGATTCCCACGCTGATGATCATTGTGGACGGCAAGGTGATCGCCCGCCAGGCCGGCGCCGCACCGGCCGGGGTGCTGCGTTCATGGCTGGATGACGCCTTGGCGGCCCATCGCACCTAGCAGACCGCGCCTAGCAGAACCCAGGTCCGGGGAGTACCTCAGGACCGCGCGGGCAGGCGGCCAACACCCTCCACGAGTTCCGGCTGTTTACCGCAGAGCGCAATGCGTACCCAGCCCTCGCCAATGGACCCAAAGGCGGTTCCCGGCGCAAACGACACCCCGGACTCGGCGAGGAACCGGCGGGTCCAGGCACGGACATCGCCGTCGGTGACGTGGCTGACATCCGCCCAAAGATAGAACGCACCCTGCGCGCTGAGGTAAGGGATCCCCTTGGCGTCCAGGACAGCGGAAGCGGCGTCCCTGTTGGCCCGGTAATGCTTATGTGCCTGCTCCACATAGTCCTGGGGACCCGTCAGCGCCGCCAGCGCGGCGTACTGGGACGGTGCGGCGACACAGGAAACGATCGCTTCCATCACATTGTTCATCTTCTGCTCCAGGCCCGGCGGACAGACGAGGGCGCCGATCCTGAGCCCTGTCAGGCCGTAGGTCTTGGAGAGGGTCAACGAGGTGAAGACCCTCGCCTCGCCCGGAACGTCGCTGTCGAACCGGGCGGCGCTGACGTGCGGAACATCGTAGGTAAAGGCTTCATAGCATTCGTCTGAGATGATCCAGAGATCGTGCCGGCGGGCCAGGTCAACGAGGTCGCGGGTCAGGTCCTCACGGAGGACTGCTCCGAGGGGGTTGGACGGGGAGTTCAGCATCAGCACCCTGGTGCGGTCCGTGATGAGGGCCTCCACGTCCTGGAGCCGGGGCTGGAAATTCTGGTCCGGATACAACGGGTACCCCACCGGAACAGCGTTCAGGAGCCGGCTGGTCATGGCGAAGGTGGGGTAACCGGGATTCGGGATCAGGATTTCATCGCCCGGCGCGAGGAGGAGGCTCATGGCAAGGTGCAGGCCCTGCTGGGCGCCGGCCACCACATAGACGCGGTCGGCGGCGATGCTGCTTTGGTTGCCCGCGCCGGTCAGGTGGCCCGCACCGGCCAGGTGGCCGGCACCTAGACCGGCACGGAACCGGTCAGCGAAGGCTTCCCGCAGCGCGGGAATACCGGCGTTTGGTGTGTAGTTGGTCTCGTCCCGGTCCAGGCATGCCATTCCGGCGTCCAGCACATGGCGGGGCAGCGGGAAACCGGGTTCACCGATGCTCAGGACGATCGCTTCAGGATGACGCCAGGCGGCCTCCGTGATTTCGCGGATCTGGTTGACGGGGACGTTCCGCACATGGGCAGCAAGCTCAGGCATGCCAGCCATCCTAGCCGCCCTGTTGGGTCCCGCGACGGGGTGGGCCGGCGGCGGGAGCAGCGCCGATATACTGGGAGGCGTGCTTTCTGGACTGGTGATAGTGGACAAACCGCAGGGATGGACCAGCCATGATGTGGTTGGCCGGATGCGGCGGCTCGCCGGTACCCGGAAAGTGGGGCATGCGGGAACCCTTGACCCCATGGCCACCGGTGTCCTGGTGGTGGGCATCAACAAGGCGACGCGGCTGCTCACCTACATCGTGGGCACGTCCAAGACGTACACGGCAACCATCCGTCTGGGCCAGTCCACCATTACCGACGACGCCGAAGGCGACGTGATCGCATCCATCAGCGCCGCCGCCGTCACCAATGAGGAAATCCACGACGGCGTGGCCGCCCTTACCGGGCAGATCCAGCAGGTGCCCAGCAGCGTCAGCGCCATCAAGGTCAACGGGGAACGGGCGTATGCACGCGTACGGTCCGGCGAAAACGTGAAACTCGCGGCGCGGCCCGTCACCATCCACCGGTTCGAAGTACACAGCATCCGGCGGGAGCCCGCGGGTGGCGTTGTGGACGTCGATGTCACGGTGGAGTGTTCCTCGGGTACCTACATCCGTGCCCTGGCACGGGACCTCGGCGATGCGCTGGGGGTGGGCGGGCATTTGACCGCGCTCCGGCGTACCCACGTGGGCCCGTATTCCCTGGACCAGGCCCGGACCCTGGAGCAGCTGGCCGAAGAACTTCAGGTACTCGAGATGTCCCAGGCCGCCCGCGCGCTGATGCCCAACAGGGAACTCACAGCGGACGAAACCACCGAGATCTCATTCGGCCGCCGGATCCCGGCCGGCTCACCGGCGGGAGATCCGCTGGCGGCAACAGTGGAGAACCCGGCCGCCGCCTTTGCTCCGGACGGGAGCCTGGTGGCGCTGTTGGCTGATTCCGGCAGCTTTGCCAAGCCAGTGCTGGTGTTCGCGCCAGGCAACGCCGCCGCGCCCGGCAATGCCACAAGCCAGGGGACATAGGCGTGGACGCATACTTTTACATCGTTCTTGTGGTCGGTCTTCTCTCGACCGGTATCTGCCTGGTGGCGGGGATCGCCAAAAAAGCCCCCAACGACATCACCATCCTGTCGGTGGCAGCAGTGGAAGCCGCCCTGGTGGTTTACCTCGTCGGATCCATCGTCAGGGTCATTGCGGGTGAGCCGATCGCGGGGGAGGCGTGGGAGTTCTGGGGCTACCTTGCCACCGCAATGCTCCTGCCGCCCGCCGCCGTCTACTGGTCCATCCTGGAACGGACCCGGTGGAGCAATTTTGTCCTGGCCGCCGTCGGCGTCACCGCCCTGGTGATGGCCGCCCGAATGAACCAGATCTGGTACTGAAGTGGAAGAAGCCCGTCCCGTGAAATCACAGCAGCAATCGACCCCGGGGAAAGTATCCGCAGCCGGCAAGGACACGCGCAACACCGGGCCCGGCCGCCTGCTGATTGCTGTCTACGCGGTGTTCGCCATTTCGGCCACCGCCCGCGCCGGCTACCAGATCCTGACGAAATTCTCTGAGGCTCCGCTGGCTTACCTGCTCTCTGCCTTCGCAGCCTTGGTGTACCTGGTGGCCACTGTGTCCCTGGCCAAGCCGGGCCGCACCTGGTTCAAAGTGTCCGTGGCGGCCGTCCTGGTGGAACTCGTGGGCGTGCTGGTGGTCGGCGCCCTGAGCCTCTTCGATCCCGTCCAGTTCCCGCACGAAACCGTCTGGTCCCTTTTCGGCCGCGGTTACGCCTTCATCCCGCTGCTGCTGCCCATCCTGGGCCTGGTATGGCTCTACCGGCGGCGGCCCGGCAGCCGCCCGTCCACAAGTCCCGTCCACCAGTAAGGGTTAGCATCAAAGGCCCGGAGGCGCAGTCCGGGCAGGTGCTGGACACAAGGACTGGCGCAGCGGGCTTTGCGGGTAATCTTAGAGAGTTCCGGCGCCGGCAGGCTTCCGGGACATGTCAATGTCAGGCAGTAAAAAGGCGAGGGTGATGGTCAACATCTGGAACGATCCGTCCGAGGTCCCGGCGGACTTCGGTCCCTCCGTTGTCACCTTCGGCAACTTCGATGGCGTCCACCGTGGCCACCAGCAGGTGCTGTCCCAGCTCATCCGCTCAGCCCGCCTGAACAGGACAAAAGCCGTCGCGGTGACGTTTGACCCGCACCCGGCAGTGGTTCACCGGCCTGAGTCTGCGCCGGAAATGATCATGGGCCTGGAGGACAAGCTGGAGGCGCTGGGGGAGCTGGGCCTTGACGCCATCCTGGTGATGAAATATTCGCTGGAACTCGCCAGCCTCACCCCCGAAGAGTTCGTACGCCAGGTGCTGGTGGACAGCCTTCACGCCAGCCACGTGGTCATCGGCCACGATGCCCGGTTCGGCCGTGGGAACTCCGGCGATCTTGACACCATGAAGAAGCTCGGCCAGCAGTTTGGCTTTGACGTCCAGGTCATCAGCGAATTCGGCTCCGAAGGCTTCCCACTGCACGACGACGACGGGACGGACAGGCGCTGCTCCTCCACCTGGGTGCGCGAGGCGCTGCGGGAGGGCGACGTGGCAACGGCCGGCGCCGTCCTGGGCCGACCGCACCGGATGCGCGGCGAAGTGGTGCACGGAGCTGCCCGCGGCCGTGCCCTGGGATTTCCCACAGCCAACCTGGCCCCGAACGCCAGCGGACTGATCCCCGCAGACGGGATTTACGCGGGCTGGCTTGTTGACCAGGCCGGCACCCGCTGGCCGGCTGCGATTTCCGTGGGGTCAAATCCCACGTTCGACGGCGTCAGCCGCCAGGTTGAGGCGCACGTGATCGACCGTCCGCATGAGGCCGTAGAGGACTTCGATCTGTACGGCCAGACAGTAGTTGTGGAGTTCGTGGCCCGGCTCCGTGGCATGGTGGCGTACCGTGGGCCTGAGGCGCTCGTTGACCAGATGCGCCTGGACGTGATCCAGGCGCACGATCTCCTGGTCCGGCGCTGACTGGCCTGACGGAGATCAACCGCAGCCATCAATGAGGAAGGCAGCACTGTGTCCGTAGAGAAGAACACCAGGAAACTGGATAAAGGCATCGTGCGGGATTTCAGTTCCCGGATGAGCTACGCCTCCTATCTACAGCTGCCCACCCTTCTCAGTGCGCAGCAACCTGTCAGCCGTCCTGAACACCATGACGAGCTGCTGTTCATCATCCAGCACCAGACCACCGAGCTCTGGCTGAAACTGGTGCTGCACGAGCTCAGGAGCGCGGCCGCGTGGCTGCGGGAGGACGATCTCGGCGCCGCGCTGAAGGGCATCGCCAGGGTCAAGCACATCCAGAAGACACTAACCGAGCAGTGGTCCGTCCTGGCAACCCTGACCCCCACCGAGTACTCCCAGTTCCGGGGTTTCCTCGGCAACTCATCGGGCTTCCAGTCCAGCCAATACCGTGCGGTGGAGTTTGTCCTGGGGAACAAAAACCGGAAGATGCTTCCCGTCTTTGAGTCTGACCCGGAAGCACATCAGATGCTGGAAGGGCTGCTCCATGCCCCCAGTATCTACGACGAGTTCCTGGCCTACCTCGCACGGCAGGGCCTGGACGTGCCGCCGGCGGTCCTGGAACGCGACGTCACCCGCGCCCACGAATTCACTCCCGAGCTGGTGCCGCTGTTCAAGCACATCTACGAGAACCCCGCGGAGAACTGGGGTGCCTACGAGGCGTGCGAAGAACTCGTTGACCTGGAGGACAACTTCCAGCTCTGGCGGTTCCGCCACCTGCGCACGGTGCAGCGCACCATCGGCATGAAGACGGGCACCGGAGGTTCCACCGGCGCCGCCTTCCTGCAAAAGGCACTGGAACTGACGTTCTTCCCTGAACTCTTCGCCGTCCGGACGGAGATCGGCCAATGAGCACTGAATCGCAGGCAACGGTGGAAAATTCCGACGCCGGTGCCCTCCTTCGGCGGGCCGGGCAACTGGATGCCCAGGACCCGCTGGCACACTACCGGGACCTGTTCATCGGAACGGACACCGACCTCTCCTACCTGGACGGCAATTCCCTGGGACGCCCGCTCAAGCGGACGCCGGAGGACATCAGCGACTTCATCCATAAAGGCTGGGGCGGCCGGCTGATCCGCGGCTGGGACGAGGAATGGCTGGAGCTGCCGCAGGCCATCGGGGACCAACTGGGCAGGGCAGTGCTGGGCGCCGCTCCCGGGCAGACCATCATCGCCGATTCCACCACCGTGGTCCTGTACAAGCTCATCCGCGCCGCGCTGGCCGCGGTGACCGATCCTGGCCGCAGGGCGATTGTCCTGGACACGGACAACTTTCCCACCGACCGCTATCTCGTGGAGGGCATCGCCCGCGAGGAAGGCCTCTTGCTGCGGTGGATCGAAGCCAATCCGTCGTCCGGCGTGACCCCCGAACAGGTGAGGGAAGCGGCAGGGCCGGATACCGCCGTCGTACTTTTGAGCCATGTGGCGTACAGATCAGGGTTCCTGGCCGATCTTCCGGCAATCACGGAGGCCGCCCACAATGCCGGGGCGCTGGTGGTGTGGGACCTGTGCCACTCCGCCGGTTCGGTGGAGCTGGATCTTGACGGGGCAAACGTAGACTTTGCCGCCGGCTGCACGTACAAGTACCTCAACGGCGGGCCGGGCTCACCGGCATTCGCCTACATCAACAGCCGCCATTTGGCGTCACTCCGGCAGCCAATCTGGGGCTGGATGGGACGCAAGGACGCCTTCGAAATGGGGCCGGGTTATGAACCCGCGGCCGGGGTCCGGGGATTCCTCAGCGGAACCCCGGCAATCTTTGGGATGCTGGCCATGCGCGGCACCCTGGACCTCATTGAAGAAGCCGGAATGGCAGCCGTCCGGGAGAAGTCGCTCAAACTCACCGCCTATGCAGTGGAGCTGTTCGAACAATGGCTTGAACCGCTGGGCGTGCAGCTGGCCTCGCCACGGAATCCGGAGCGTCGGGGCAGCCACATCACGCTGGACCACCCTGAGTTCCGGAATGTCACGGCCACGCTATGGGAGCAGGACGTCATTCCGGATTTCCGGGCTCCGCACGGCATCCGGATCGGACTGTCTCCGCTGAGTACCAGCTATGGCGAAGTCTTCCGTGGCATGGCGGCCATCCGGGAGCAGCTGCGTTCCTAGCGCCGCCCACGCTGCGCCGGCCACGCTCGAGACACGTGTCCTTTTGTGGCCGCCTTTTCCTAGGGCAAGGACCGTTTTCCGGTCAGTGTGGGGTTTTTTCCAGTCAGGGTGCCCTCCTGTTTCGACAAGATTGCAGCCCGGCCGGTAAACTAAACGTTGGATCCGGCTGCAGTCCGTGGCGGCTGGTTCCTGCCATGCGTGAAAAACCCTGGTTTTTGACGGAATTCTGCTTTCCGGGATTCCGCGCTGGCAGACCCGGCAGTGAGTTACTGACTCGGGCCTCACGGCACATCAATAGGAGTTATTGTGGCACTTGACGCCGCTGTAAAGCAGTCCATCATCAAGGATTTCGCAACATCCGAGGCCGACACCGGTTCGCCGGAGGTCCAGGTTGCAGTCCTGACCCAGCGGATCAAGGATCTGACTGAGCACATGAAGGAGCACAAGCACGATTACCACACCCAGCGCGGTCTGCTGGCCATGGTTGGTCGCCGCAAGCGCATGCTCACCTACCTCAAGAACACTGACATCGCCCGCTACCGTGCGCTCATCGAGCGCCTCGGCCTGCGCCGCTAGTCAGGCTTAAGGGGCGGCCCTTTCCTCCATGGAACGGGCCGCCTTCTTCAGAAGAAAACTAAACAGGAGGATCAACCGCATCACGCATTCGCGGTCCTCGGTAGTGATCCCCGGGAACGGCTTCGAAGACTGAAGCCCCGGCCCGTGGGTCTCGATCGATGACCGGGTGCAGTGCAGGCCAGTAGACAGATGCTGGGCTGGGTTGATGCGGCTGGACTTCCGTGAACCAGAAACGGAGGTGACTCTCTTGGAGGGTCCCGAAATCCAGTTCTCAGAAGCAGTCATTGATAATGGCCGCTTCGGCAAGCGTGTAATCCGCTTCGAAACAGGCCGTCTTGCCAAGCAGGCAGCCGGCGCAGCCATGGTGTACATCGATGACGACACCGCGCTGCTTTCCGCCACCACCGCGGGCAAGTACCCGCGTGAGGGCTTCGACTTCTTCCCGCTGACGGTTGACGTTGAAGAGCGTATGTATGCCGCAGGCCGCATCCCGGGCTCGTTCTTCCGCCGTGAAGGACGCCCGTCCACCGAAGCCATCCTGGCTTGCCGCCTGATGGACCGTCCGCTGCGTCCCGCCTTCGTTAAGGGCCTGCGCAACGAGGTCCAGATCGTGGTGACCGTCCTGGCCATCAACCCGGACGAGCTCTACGACGTGGTGGCCATCAACGCCTCCTCCATGTCCACCCAGCTCTCCGGCCTGCCCTTCTCCGGCCCCATCGGCGGCGTCCGCGTTGCCCTCGTTGCCGACGAGAACGGCTCCCAGTGGGTTGCCTTCCCGAAGCACTCCCAGCTGGAGAACTCGGTCTTCAACATGGTGGTGGCCGGCCGCATTGCAGGTGACGACGTCGCCATCATGATGGTTGAAGCCGAAGCCACAGACAACTCCTGGAACCTCATCAAGGAACAGGGCGCCACCGCACCCACCGAAGAGGTTGTCTCCGAGGGCCTCGAGGCTGCCAAGCCGTTCATCAAGGCACTCTGCGACGCACAGTCGGACCTCGCCGCACGCGCCGCGAAGCCCACCGTTGAGTTCCCCGTTTTCCTCGACTACGAGGACGACGTCTACGCAGCGGTTGAGTCCGCTGCCGCTGACAAGCTGGCTGCTGTCTTCCAGATCGCTGACAAGACCGAGCGCAACGACGCTTCCGACGCCCTGAAGGACGAGGTTGTTTCCTCCCTCGCCGGCCAGTTCGAAGGCCGCGAAAAGGAAGTTTCCGCAGCGTTCCGCTCGGTGACCAAGCAGGTTGTGCGCCAGCGCATCCTCAAGGACCAGATCCGCATTGACGGCCGTGGCCTGACGGACATCCGCCAGCTCACCGCCGAGGTTGAGGTTCTGCCCCGCGTGCACGGCTCGGCCATCTTCGAGCGCGGCGAGACCCAGATCATGGGTGTCACCACGCTGAACATGCTGAAGATGGAACAGCAGATCGACTCACTGTCTCCCGTAACGCGCAAGCGCTACATGCACAACTACAACTTCCCGCCGTACTCCACCGGTGAAACCGGCCGCGTGGGTTCGCCCAAGCGCCGCGAAATCGGCCACGGTGCCCTGGCAGAGCGCGCCCTCGTGCCGGTGCTGCCGTCCCGCGAGGAATTCCCCTACGCCATCCGCCAGGTGTCTGAAGCCCTCAGCTCCAACGGTTCGACGTCGATGGGTTCCGTTTGTGCCTCCACCCTCTCGATGCTGAACGCCGGTGTGCCCCTGAAGGCTGCCGTTGCCGGTATCGCCATGGGCCTGGTTTCTGACCAGGTTGACGGCCAGACCCGCTACGCGGCGCTGACCGACATCCTCGGCGCCGAAGATGCCTTTGGCGACATGGACTTCAAGGTTGCCGGTACGTCCGAGTTCGTCACGGCCATCCAGCTGGACACCAAGCTTGACGGCATCCCCGCCTCGGTGCTGGCAGCAGCACTGAAGCAGGCCCGCGAAGCCCGCCTGCACATCCTGGACGTCATCAACTCCGCGATCGACACCCCGGATGAGCTCTCCGAGTTCGCGCCGCGGGTCATCGCGGTCAAGATCCCGGTTGACAAGATCGGCGAGGTCATTGGGCCCAAGGGCAAGATGATCAACCAGATCCAGGAAGACACCGGCGCCGACATCTCCATCGAGGACGACGGCACGGTCTACATTGGCGCCACGAACGGTCCGTCTGCAGACGCAGCACGCTCCGCCATCAACGCCATTGCCAACCCGCAGGTTCCGGAAATCGGCGAGCGTTACCTGGGTACGGTCGTTAAGACCACCACCTTCGGTGCGTTCATTTCCCTGACTCCGGGCAAGGACGGCCTGCTGCACATCTCCGAGCTGCGCAAGCTGGCCAGCGGCAAGCGCGTGGACAACGTTGACGACGTTGTCTCCGTGGGCCAGAAGATCCAGGTGGAAATCACCAAGATCGATGACCGCGGAAAGCTGTCGCTGTCTCCCGTTGTGGCTGAAGAGGAAGGCGCCGGCGAACCCGAGCGCGTTCACGCTTCCGCCGGGGCAGAGGGCGCAGACTCCGAGTAATTCGGACCCTGCACCACAGCATGATCGGCGGGGCCGGTGGATGATCCACCGGCCCCGCCGCTGTTACGATGGCAGCCAGATCGCTGCCCCTTTGAAAGGCCTCAATGACTGTTGTACCCCTGCCGCTTGAGCAGAACCATGCCGGCGACACCCTGGTTCACGGATCCGAGGGCGGCTCCGTCGTCCGGCGGTCGGTGCTGCCCGGCGGCGTGCGTGTGCTCACCGAGGCCATGCCCGGGCAGCGCTCGGCCACCATCGGCTTCTGGGTAGGCGTGGGGTCCCGGGACGAAGCACCGGGCCAGCACGGTTCGACGCACTTCCTGGAGCACCTCCTGTTCAAGGGCACCAAACGGCGTACCGCACTGGAAATCGCTTCGGCATTCGACGAGGTGGGCGGGGAGTCCAACGCGGCCACTGCCAAGGAAAGCACCTGTTACTTCGCCCGGGTACTGGACACTGACCTGCCCATGGCGATCGACGTCATCGCCGACATGATCACCGGTGCCGTCCTGGACCCGACGGAGATGGAGCAGGAGCGCGATGTCATCCTGGAGGAAATCGCCATGGACAGCGATGACCCCACCGACGTCGCCCACGAAAAATTTGTGGCTGCCGTCCTGGGGACACATCCGCTGGGCCGCCCTATCGGCGGTACACCCGCCGCCATCAAGGCCGTGGCCAGGGATTCCGTCTGGGAGCATTACCGCCGCTACTACCGGCCGGATGAGCTTGTCATCACGGCCGCCGGAGGCTTGGAGCACGACGTCGTCTGCAACCTTGTGGTCGACGCTCTTAACGCAGCCGGCTGGTCGCTGGAGCCCGATGCGGCTCCCGTGGATCGCCGCTCGACGGAACGGGCTCAGATCACCGGCACAGCAGGATTGCACGTGGTCAAGCGGGCCGTGGAGCAGGCCAACATCATTATGGGCTGCCCCACGATCGTCGCCACGGATGAGCGGCGCTACGTCATGAGCGTGCTCAACGCTGTGTTGGGTGGGGGCATGTCCTCACGGCTGTTCCAGGAGATCCGTGAGAAGCGTGGACTGGTTTACTCCACGTACTCCTTTGCCTCCTCCTACGCTGACGCCGGCTATTTCGGTATGTATGCAGGCTGCACGCCCTCCAAGGTCCGCCAGGTTCTGGACCTGCTGGGTCTCGAGCTGGACAAGTTGGCCGAGGGCGGGATCTCCGACGACGAACTCCGCAAGGCGGTTGGCCAGCTCTGTGGCGGCATTGTGCTTGCACTTGAGGACACCGGTTCAAGGATGTCCCGTCTGGGCCGGGCCGAGCTGGTGTCCGGTGAATACCAGGACATCGACGAGACGCTGCGCCTGATCAAATCCGTCACGGCCCAGGAGGTCCAGGACCTTGCCAAGGAATTGGCAGCTGCACCGCGGACCGTGACAGTGGTGGGACCCTTTGAGGAATCCGAAACGTTCGGACTCTAATCCAGTGACTGACCAGGGGAGCGCGGAGAGAGCATGAACAATCCGTTGCCCGGCACCGTTCACACCGTGCTGGATAGCTTCCTGGGTCACTGGCGGGGCACCACACGCCTTGCCGCAGGTGCGTGGGGCCCGGAACACATCGCTGATGCCGAAGTGAGCTATACGAGGGCCGCGGGCGGCTACGCAGTAGTCCAAAGTTATCGGCATCAGGAAGCCGACGGTTCCCACTATGAAGGGCACGGCGTTTTTACTGTCGATCCCGATCATAAGGATGTTCTCTGGTACTACGTGGACAGCATGGCCGGCGCGTCACAAGGACCTCCCGCCCGCTGTACCTGCATTGACGGCGTCCTGCGCGTGGAACGGCACAGCGACCGGGGAACCGCCCGTCACGCTTTCCGCGTCGACGGCGGCATATTGACCCATACCGTCGAACTGCGCCTAGGCGATGCCGGCGGTTTTTCCCCTTTTATGTCCTCGGAGTTCCACCGCGCCTAACCGCAGCGCGAATGGACACCTGCGGGCCCTCGGCGCCCGGTCAGCCCGCTGATTCCATAATCCGGGTCTGGGGCGACCCGTTCAGGGCAGGGGCAGCCGTCGGAGAGTTCCACACCCTGTCCTTGAGATTCGCCAACAGTTTCTCGGCCTGCCCGCGTTCATTGAAATCCAGTTCAACCACCACGTAGTGGGAGTCGTCCACTGGCCGGTAGATCCGGTGCGAGAGCACACCTGAGGCGGCGCGGTTCACCGGATCCCGGTCGAAGGCTGCTTTCCACATGTCGAAGTCCCTGATGCCGTGCTCGATCTGCAGCGTATACATAGCTGATTCTCCTTAGATACTGGCCAGCTCTTGAACCGGAACCGTTCCGGTCGCTGTGCCCATTTGTACTGCCAACGTATGCACCCTGTTCTTCTGGCGGTATCCCAGATATCTGGAAGGGCAGTCGTGGACAGTCAGCCCTTTCGGGGCACGTGCTGCCGATCCGGCCGGAGCGCATACTGGGTGAATGACTACGGGCTGGGCAGTGCACCGGAGCCTCGAACGGGTTCGGCTTCTCGGCAATTCGTCACTGCATCATGCGCAGCTGCGCAGAGAGGTGCTCCGCGAGCTGGGCCGGATGTTGCCCTTCAGCGCCTGGGTTTGGCCCCTTTCCGATCCTGCAACGGCAACGGGTATTTCACCCATGGCATGGGTCCCGTGCCCGGAGGAATTGCCGCTCCTCATCCGGCTGAAGTATTTGACGCCTGTAGGCAGGTGGACCCAGTTGGCGGGGAGCGCGTCTCCGGTGGCTTCCTTGCTTGAGGTTAGCCAGGGAGACCCATCCAAGAGCGCGGTCTGGGATGGCGTGCTCAAGCGGTACGGTGTCTCCGATGTTCTGTTCACCGTGTTCGCGGACAAGCAAGGCTGCTGGGGTTGGCTTGACCTGTGGCGAAAACCCGACCAAGGTGCCTTCACTGCCAGTGAAGCGGCCTACCTCGAAGCTGTTACCCACAAAGTAACTCCGGCCCTGCGGCGGTCCATCGCCCGGCAGTTCGGGCTGGAAACATCAGCCGAAGCGGCCAGCCGGGCTGTACTACCGGAAATGCCGTCAGAAGAGCCAGTGCCTCGGAGGGTAGTGGAGAGCGGCAGGGCTGCAGTCATACTTCCACAGCAGGCCGTGCTCACGCTGGACGCGGACCTGGCGGTAGTGGGGGAGACGGCTTCTACACGGGACTGGCTTGAATTGTTGCAGCCCGGGCCGCGCCCGTATCAGGGGGTGCCTGCAGAGGTCCTGAACGTCGCTGCCCAGTTGTTGGCACGTGAGGCAGGCGTCGATGATCATCCCGCTGCCGCCCGGGTACATATTGGGTCTGGAAAGTGGGCGATGCTCCCGGCAAGCAGGATGGATTCGGCACCTTCCGGCGTTACCCCGCCGTTGGCCGTAACTATCCAGGAGTGTCCGCCCGAGGCGCGGCTGGACATCTTCGCCAGGAGCTTCGGATTGACGCCCCGCCAGCGGGAGTTGCTTGAGCTGGCCGCGAAGGGTGCGGACACGGCAGCGATGGCCGCGGCCCAGGGTGTGGCAGCCTATACCGTCCAGGATCAGTTCAAGCAGGTTTTCGACAACTGCGGTGTCCACAGTCGTGCGTCATTGCTGGCCATGGCATGGGGAACCGCGTAGCAACGATGCTCCTATAGGCGTCAAATCGCATATGGCTTCCTGGGACATGGGTCGATGCAACGCGCTTGAAGACTTGTGGCGTTCTGCCCGCTGAGCTACAAACGCGCGTGCAGTGATCACTCGCTTTCCGCTTACTGAGCTTCAGACCGCTTTAGGGGTCCGTCCATGTGAGGTCGTAACGTCGATGCGGCCACGTGAACTGGTCGGGAGCGATCTGAATAATTGACGACGTTTGGCCGGCCGCAGTTTCAAGGTCCTCTATTTTAGTCTTTTGGTCGCCTATCGACTTGGCAAACATGAGGATCCGCCATGAATCGAACACAGCGCGGCCACTGTCGTCCCAGTCAACGTCCAGTGCTTCTCCTGTGTGAAGTTCGAAGCGACAGCCCCGGCCGTGGAGAGCGAATGTTCCCAACCCGTTCAACTGGCCGGACCGAACGGGACCGCTTCCGTCTCGTGGAACCAAGAAAAGGCCGGTCCAGACGGTTGGGCGCTCCGTTCCCGCATGTCGGGTAATGAGAGTGTCCAGGCATCGGGCCGTTAGCCGAACAAACGATTCGACAATTTCATGGGGTGTGCTGCTCATTGGGACATCCTGTCAGAATCCAGCAGTGGAACATTTGGAGTCAGGCTGACTCATGATCAAATCGAGATTCTGACTGTTTGGTCGGTCAACCAATGGCGGTAGGTTGAAGCGAGCTCGTCATTTCGGATGTGGCCTCGTTCCAGTCTCGAAATGATGGAAACCCATTGGCCAAGTTCGCCGGCTACCGTCGTGATGGTGAGCTCGAGTTCGGTCCGCATGCGGCGGAGGTCGGAGTTGTTAGGTGCTGGCCGCGGGTTGGTGATTTGGCGGTAGATTTCGCGGGCTGCGTAGCGTTTGAGGCAGCGCATGATTTCGCGTTTGCCCTTGCCCTCGGAGGTACGTTTAGGCACGTAGTCCTTGGTCCGTTGGCACGAGGCCATGCGGACCAGGACTACCTGATGCAAGGCATTATTGGCGCTGCGGTCCCCGCCTCTGCTGAGCCGGTGGCGGGTTGTCTTGCCGGATGAGGCTGGTACCGGAGCGGCCCCGACGAGCGAAGCGAATTGGGCTTCGTTCCCCAGATGGTCTGGGTTGTCCCCGAAGGTGATCAACAGCTGGCTGGCTACTTCGGTCCCGACTCCTGGTAAATCGCAGAGCAACGGGGCATAGCTATCGAGGATTTCCTTGAGTGCCGTATCAGCAGCCTCGATTTCTGTTGTCAGCGCCTGGCATCGGGCTGCCAACGCCTTGAGGGTCAGGAGGGTTACGTACTCAGGGTCCGCCAGATGTCCCGAAGGGTCTCGTACGCTGCAGGGCAGTAACCAGCGCGGAAGTGCCCAGCGTCCGATATTTCGCCCGGATTTTGTCCTGGACCGAAACGAGGAGTGCCTTGATCTGGTTGATGGCCGCGGTGCGGGCCTTGATTGCTGATGCACGCCCGGAACGTAGGATCCGCAGGCATTCAACGGGGCCGTCCTTGGCCTTCGGGATCGCCTTCGTCCGTCCCTTGAGTACCGACTTGGCCGCCTGGTAGGCATCCAGCGGGTCGGATTTCTCCTTGAGTCGGCGGGCGGCCCGGTTTGGGCGGTTTACCTCCAGCACGGTTAGTCCTTCACCCCGAAGGGTTCTGGCGAGCTCGGCGCCGTAGGATCAGGTTCGTTCGACTCCGACGGCTATGACCGTCCCGTAGGAGGTGATGAAGTCGACGATTTTCCGGTATCCGGATCCCACGGCCAGGAATTCCCTGTCCTCTAGAGGTTTGCCGTGTTCGTTGATAACGGCTACGTGGTGTGTGTCGGCGTGGGTGTCGATACCCGCGATGACTTTTGGTGGTTCACTTGCCAAGATGGAAATTGCCCCTCAGTCGCGTCGAATACTGATTGATCGGGCGCGGGCCAGGTGGGCAGACAAAACGGAAATGGGACTGGTCGTATCAGGCTCCTATGTGGTCATGTCCGCCTGGCTCGACACCCCTTTTAACGGACCTTGAGCCAGCGGACAGATCGTCGGGAAGACGGTGCCGCCCGGCACGTCAATTTTTGGCTGGGTCACGCCGGCTCAAGGACTGTTCCAGTATTACCGTTTTTGGGTTCCGGATTTTTTGGATTTCAAGTCTTGGATTTCTGGTGTTGGAGTCCCAGTTCGTGGGTTTCAGATCCTCCGGAAGGGACTAGATGCCATGGGTGCGAGTCGTGGTCAGCCTCGGGCTCGCGCTCCAGTGTGAAGGCGGTGTCCTGGAGTTCATTCAGGACGTGGTCAGGCCAGGTGGGTGGTTCCCAGTCTTGGTGTTCGCTTTTGTAGTGTCGGCCGGTGGGTGAGGTCCAGCCGGGTGGTTCGTTTTTGCTGGCCGGGGTTGGTTGCCAGGTGGTGTTGTGTTTGAGGTGGTGGTGTTTGCGGCAGGGTTGGCCGAGGTTGTTGATGCCGGTGGTGCCGCCGTTTGCCCAGGCGAGGAGGTGGTCTGCTTCGTTGTCGAGGGAGTGGTTGTTGCAGCCGGGGAAGGGGCATTTGGCGTCGCGGAGTCTGAGCCAGCGGCGCATTGCTGTGGTGAGCCGGTAGCTGGTTCGGCCGATTTCCAGTGGTGCGCCGTCGCGGGGGTCGGTCAGGACGCGGTGGAAGGAGTGGGCTCCGTTGGTGACCAGGTTCCTTGCCATGGAGGCCGGGATGGGGCCGTGGCCGTCCAGGGTGGCAGGTTCGTCGGTCAGGCCCAGGAGCGAGAACACGGGCACGGTGACCAGCACCTGGGCCCGCGGCGGCCGGACCTGCCCGGCAGTGCCTCCTTCGCCGCCATCGCCGCCATCGCCGAGGCTATTTGCGCCCTTGATTCCGCCGCCGTTGATTCCTTCGCTGGCGCTTCCGCCGCCGTTGATCCCTCCGCTGCTGCTACGCCAGCTGGTGGTTTGGCCGCTGGTGCTTCCGGCGCCTATGAGAGTGCCGCTGTTAGTCCCACTATCAAGGAGTGCGCCGCTGGTGCCTCCGGCTCTGTCGCTGCCGGGGTTGCTGATCTCTCGGCAGAGGAGTGCGTTGGCGAGGGTGTCGGCGCGGAGTTGGGTGAGGGTGCGGGGCTCGGTGGGGCCTTGGAGTGCCCGGGCTGTGGTGGTGGTGTGTTCCCAGATGCCGGCGGCCTGGTCTGCGGGCAGGTAGGCGGAGAGCCAGGCCATTCCGTCGCGGTCCGGGGTGTATTCGACCCGGCGGTCCAGGACGCAGTTGGCGTGGCGGGTTTCGATCGAGACGGGGTGGTGGCGTTCGCGCCAGGTCCGGGCCCTGGCGCGGAACCTGGAGGGTGTGAGGTCCCCGGCGAGGCAGGCGCGGGCAGCATTGGCGGTGTCGGGGTCCAGGAAGTGGGTTTCCAGGGCGGCCGCACCGGCGGGGTCAAGGGCGCCTGTCTCGTCCACCATGCAGCGGGCGTGCTGCCAAGAAATCGACCCCGCCTGTAATGCCTGTAAGGTCAGCGGTAATGCCCTGGTGAGGGCATGGGATTCGGCGAGCAGGGCGCCTGCCGCGCGTTCACTGATGGTGAGGACACACGCGACCTCGGCGACGATGGACATCTCTATCGCCATTCGCTCCGGCAGGGATGCCACCGGAGGCGCCATAGCCCTTGTAGTGTCCGTGAATCCGGCTGCGGCCCGGACCGTCAGCGCTGCCGTCTTTGCTTGCAGCTGGGCAGCCTCTGCCAGAATATCCAGCCAGTCATCAGCCTCTTGCCGCATCGGATCAGTGACGGTACCACCCTCGAGTTCCCTACCGCGGACAATCCTGTTCAGCGCAGTTACGGAAGTCTTGATGGCCTCTATTACCTCTGTCGCTGCCGTCTTTTCCATGATCAAAGCATCCCAGGAGCGTCTGACATTAATGGGGCAGCAGATGGGTTATGTGGATATCCTGTGACCAGCCGCTTCTTCAGCGCAGCGACCTTGGCTTCCACCCGGACGATCTCGGCGAGCCCGGCCAAGCAGGCACCCTTTCGGGCCACCGCATCGACGTACGAGCCATATCCTGAAGCCGCCGGACCATTCAGGGGTGCTGCGAATTTCCATTTAATTACGGCGAGCGACGCAATAATCTGCGCCAGAGCTTTTCTGTTTTCAGCATCCCAGGCTGCTCTGCTTTCCATACCTCCAGCATCCCAACGCGGACTGATAGGAGGGAGGCAGCAGATGGCCTATGTGGATATCATCCGACCAACCAGCCTTCGGCCCAATCGTCCGCTCTCCGGAGGGGTGGGAGCCCAAGTGTCCGTTCGCGCCGTGCAGCAGGGCCCTAAGCGTCCGTTCGCGCTCCAACGCCCGCCCCAGTTGGAGGGTGTCTTAGCCCCCGGCAAAAGGCGGCAGCACGTCCACCACATCGCCGGGATTTAACACAGTGGTGCGGTCCCGCACGGCAACCTCGTTCAGCAGGAAGCTGCTCCGGGACAGGATGCGCGGCAGGGGAGGAGTGCCCGCAGGCGGCAGTGACCGTTCCACCCTCAGGACCGCGGCCAGCAGATCCTCCACGGTGGAGCCTGCCGGCAGGTCGAAGCGCTCCTCTTCCACACCCGCGGCGGCGCGTGCGGCAGCGAAGTAACGTACGTTCAAGAAATTCAGCCTCCGATAGCGCTCATGCTGCGGTCCGGCTGGACGAAATCCGGGGCGTCAAGTCCTACGTGGTCCATGCCGTGTGCTTTGGGTTTAACCCACATGGCATCCTGCCACCGTTCAGCAAGTGCCTGGTCGGTGACGCCTTCGCGCAGGAGTCCGAGCAGGTCGAACTCCTCCCGCGAGAACAGGCAGCTCATGATTTTGCCTTCCGCGGTGATGCGCGTCCGGCGGCAATCCGAACAGAACGGCTCCGTAACGGAGGCGATAATCCCCACGGTGCCCAGCACAGGTCCCTGCGGGTCCGCGGACCCGGCCACCCGGCGTCGTACTTCAAAGCGTTCCGCGGGTGCGCCGTCACGGGCCCGGGGGTCCGGGCTGAGGACGTAGTCCACGGAAAGCAGCCCGCGGATCTCGGCTGCAGTAATCATATTCCGGCGGGTCCAGCCGTGGTCCGCGTCCAGCGGCATCTGCTCAATGAACCGCAGTTCGTAGCCTCGGTCCAGCGCCCAGGCGAGAAGAGACGGCGATTCGGCATCATTGATGCCCCGCATTAGCACAGCATTGAGCTTCACCGGTCCCAGCCCCGCTGCCCAGGCGGCGTCAACCCCGGCCAGGACACGGTCGAGGAAGGGCCTCCGGGTCAGCTTGGCGAAGGTCTCCTCATGCAGGGAATCCAGCGAGACATTGATCCGGGTCAGGCCGGCGGCCTTGAGCGCCGCCGCCTTCTTGTCCAGGCCAACACCGTTGGTGGTCATGGAGATGGGGAGCTCCGGGTGGTTGCTCCGAATAGCCGCGATGATGCTTATCAGGTCTGCCCGGACAAGGGGTTCACCGCCGGTAAGGCGGAGTTCCCGAACACCGAGGAGGTCCACACCGATCCGTACGATCCGAACGATCTCCTCCGCGGACATCACTGCCTGCTTGGCCAGCCACTCCAGCCCTTCGGCAGGCATGCAATAAGTACACCGGAGGTTGCACTTGTCCGTGAGGGACAGCCGCATATCGGTGCCCCGGCGGCCGTAGCGGTCAAGGAGGCCAGGCGGTGTGCCGGCGGGCCGGATGGCAAGCTCCGGCTGTCCGGCGGGACCTGACCCCTCCCGCGGTTGCGGCATGCCTAGCTGAACACTCATGAATTCAGGCTACGCCACCTTCAGCCCCAATATCACGCCCGTGACGCGGGGGAATCTTACGGAAGTCCTACGGTTGTGCCCTGGGCCCGATCTTCCAGTGCCGCGGCGCCCCGGCGAACCTATGCTGGAGGAGTGAACAGGTCCCTACCGCCGCAGGACACAGCCGACGTCGGCAATCGCCGCATCCTGCTGGTCGAGGATGAGCAGATCATCGCTGGCGTGGTGCGTGATTACCTGCTTCAGGCCGGCTTCCAGGTGGACCTCGCCAAGGATGGATTCACCGCCCTGGACCTGGCCGCCGCCCGGCAACCCGACCTGGTCATCCTCGACCGGATGTTGCCCGGACTGGACGGAGTGGAGGTCTGCCGCAGGCTGCGGAAGAGCACGTCCGTGCCAGTGATCATGCTGACGGCGCTCGGCACCGAGGACGACAGGATCCTGGGGCTTGAGGTGGGCGCCGATGACTACATCACCAAGCCGTTCTCGCCCCGGGAGCTGGTGCTGCGGGTCCGGTCCGTGCTGCGCCGCAGCCTGCAGGAATTCAGCCCGGAACCACCCGTGGAAGTGGCTGGTTTCCTGCTGGACCCCGGTGCCCGCACGGTAACCCACCACGGCGTCCAGCTGTCCCTGACGGCCCGCGAATTCGATCTCCTGGCCTTCCTGCTCCGACATCCAAACCAGGCGTTCAGCCGGGAGGATCTCATTAAGGCGGTGTGGGGGTGGGATTTCGGTGATCTTTCCACTGTCACCGTCCATGTCCGGCGGTTGCGGGAGAAGATCGAGGCCGACCCCAGGCACCCGGACCTCCTCAAAACCGTCTGGGGCGTGGGGTACCGGCTGGACGTGCATGCACTGAGCGAGGCGGCCGATGCAAGTCAATGAGCTCGTTGTCATCGTTGGCCTGGCACTCCTCTGGGCGCTGGTCATCGGAGCGGGCGCCCTGCTGGTCCTCAAGGCCATGCAGCGTGCCACATTCGCTGTGCAGATCTGCGTCGTGGTCCTTGCCACGGTGGCCGTCCTGACCGCGGGGATGGTCAGCGCTTTCAACGCCATGGTCATTTCCGCCAGGGACCTTGAGGTCATGTGGTACATCCTGGCGATTGCCTCGGCAGTGGCGGTTGCCATCGCCTTGATCCTGGGAGCCAGAGTTTCCAGGAATGCCCGGGCGCTGGCCGAAGCCGCGCGCAGTATCGGCCGGGGCGAAACCTTGACGCTGACGGCCCCGCTGATGGGATCGGAACTCGCTGCCCTGGCGGACGAGCTGGAACTCAGCAGCCGCCGCCTGATGGAATCCCGGGAGCGGGAAGCCGCCGTCGAAAAGTCACGCCGCGAGTTGGTGTCCTGGATTTCACATGACCTGCGGACACCGCTGGCCAGCATGCGGGCGATGGCGGAAGCGTTGGAGGACGGCATGGCCGCTGATCCCTCCGCGTACCACCGCACCATCATTGCGCAGACGGAGCAGATGGCCGTGATGGTGAACGACCTGCTGGAACTCTCCAAAATCCAGGCCGGTACGCTGCACCTGAACGCCGAGCCGCTGGACCTTTACGATCTCGCCAGCGATGCCCTTACCGATCTGGCGCCCCTTGCCGCCCAAAGGAACATCAGGCTCGACGGCGGTGGGCACCGTGAGAGCCTGGCCATCGCCGATGGACCGTCTGTGGGCCGGGCGGTCCGAAACATGCTCCTGAACGCCATCCTCTACAGTCGCCCGGGATCGGACGTTATGGTCATGGTCGGCCGTGATGACGGGAGCGCCTCGGTCACCGTCACGGATGGCTGCGGCGGAATCCCGCCAGAGGACCTTCCGCATGTCTTCGAGACTGGCTGGCAGGGAAATCCGGCCCGCCTGCAGGCAGGGGACGGGGAGCACGCCGGAAGCTTCAGCTACAGCGGCGCGGGTGTGGGGTTGAGCATGGTGGCCGGGATAGCTCGCGCCCATGGCGGGGGCGTCAGCGTGGAAAACGTCGACGGCGGGTGCCGGTTTACACTCCGCCTCCCCGCTGAAGTGGCTCACTGGCTTGATTCGGATGGACCCGCACATTCTGCGAAGGGATCAGGGAACGCACCGTGACGGATAAGACACGCGATGGGCTGACAGAGGCAGCGTCGACGACAGCCGGGTCGACAGAGGCCGGGTCGACTGAGGCAGCGTCCACGAACGCCGGGTCGACAGAGGCAGCGTCCATCCAATCGCCATCGTCCACCCAGTCGCCGTCGAAAGCGCCAAGGAAAACATGGTGGGCTGCGGCCTCGGGGGTTACTGCCGCCGGAACCGGCGTGGTGCTGGGGGAACTGCTGGCAAGTCTTGTCAGCCCGTCAGTATCGCCGATGACAGCGGTGGGCGGGGCCGTGATCGACGCCGTTCCGCCGGCCGTGAAGGACTGGGCCATTGCCCTGTTCGGCACCGCGGACAAGATGGCTCTGCTGACGGGCATGGTGCTGGTCATCGGAGCCCTGGCCGCCCTGGCGGGAATAGTGGAACAGCGCAGGCGGTTTGCCGGCGTGGTGGTGATTGCCGTCTTTGCGCTTGCGGGACTGGCCGCGGTCCTGACCCGCGCACAGGTGACTCCGAACGCGATCGCCGTGCCTTTCGTGGCCGCATTGGTGGGGATGGTGCTGCTGCGCCTGCTGATCCGCCGGCTCCAGGCCTGGAACGCTTCGCCCTCTGACACAGGCGTATCTGACCCAGGCATACTTGACGCTGGCGTACCTGATGCAAACGAATCTGACGCACGTGGGATTCAGGGCGGCCACCCTCCTGCCAGACGGGCCTTCTTGCAGGTCTTTGCGGCCGGTGCCGCCGTTACCACCGTGGGAGGTGTCCTCGCGGCTCTGTGGCGAAGTGCTGCCGCAGGTATCAACGAGGCCCGTGAACGGCTGCGGCTTCCTGCCGCCCAATCGGCAGCGCCAGCCATTCCGGCCGGGGCTGAGGTTGGCCTCGACGGCATGCAGCCGCTCATCACCCCCAACCGCGACTTCTACCGTATCGACACAGCCCTCTCCGTTCCCGCCCTTGATCCGGGCTCCTGGGTTCTGCGGGTAACGGGCATGGTGGACCGGGAAATCGAGCTGGCCTTCGCTGAACTTTTGGCGAAACCCCTGATGGAGCGGCACATAACCATCGCGTGTGTTTCGAATGAGGTGGGCGGTGACCTGATAGGCAACGCCAGGTGGCTCGGCTGGCCGGTGCGGGAGCTGCTGGCGTTGGCAGGACCAAAACCCGGGGCGGACATGGTGCTCTCACGGAGCTCGGACGGCTGGACTGCCAGTACGCCGCTCGACGTCCTCACCGATACCAGGGACGCCTTACTTGCAGTGGGCATGAACGGGGAACCGCTGCCACTGGAACACGGGTTTCCCGTCCGGCTGGTTGTCCCGGGCCTCTACGGCTACGTCTCGGCCACCAAGTGGCTCACGGAGCTCAAGGTGACCACGTTTGCCGACGACACCGCCTACTGGACGCCGCGGGGCTGGTCGGCCCGCGGACCCATCAAGACGTCCTCACGGATCGACGTGCCCCGGAGCGGCCGTCCCGTAACGGCGGGAACTGTGATGTTCGGTGGTGTGGCCTGGGCCCAGCACACCGGGATCGGCACGGTGGAACTTCGGGTCAACCGCGGACCGTGGCAGGCGGCCGAGCTGGCCCCCGGGATCTCGTTGGATACGTGGTACCAGTGGAAGCTGGGCATCGACCTCACCCCCGGGCAGTACGAGGTCCAGGTCCGCGCCACAGATCTCGACGGCGAACCCCAGGACGAGGAACGCCGCCCCGTTGCACCCGACGGGGCTACAGGCTTCCACACGATTAGAGTTGACGTGAAACCCTGATGGCAGCAACCGAAGGCAGGACCATGCACAGCCCTCCGCACCAGCACGGCCACGCCCCGACCCACACTTCGGCCAACCCTGACCAGACTGAACAAACCCAGGCTGAAACAGCCCACCCAGCATCAGCCCAAGCCGAACATGCCCACGCAGCACCAGCCCACACGCCCCGTTCCGTAGCCGGGCACCGCGCCGCCGTGGCACGGCTGCTCGCCGGATTGCGCTCCGCTGACCGGACGGAAACCGTGACCCTGCAGGCGGCCCTGGGCCGGGGGCTTGCCTACGACGTCACTGCTCCCATCAGCCTCCCGCCGTTTGCCAACTCCCAGATGGACGGCTTTGCCGTCAACAGCTCAGACATTCCCGACGACGGGGCGGAGCTGCGCGTGGTGGCCCCCGTCCCCGCAGGTGCCACCCCGGCCGCCCTGGAGCCCGGCACAGCTGCCCCCATCATGACCGGCGCCATGATTCCCGACGGAGCGGACGCCGTCGTCCCCATCGAAAGGGCGGTGCCGGACCGCTTCCCCGCCCCCGGGCAGCGGTCCACAGTCAGGCTTCCGGCAACCGGGGCCGGGACGTTTGTCCGGGCCGTGGGAAGCGATCTCCTCGCCGGAGAACGGGCGCTGGCCGCCGGGACGCACCTGGGTCCTGCGCAGCTGGGGCTCCTGGCCGCGCTGGGCATTGACACCGTGACGGTTCACCGGCAGGTAACTGTCCTGCTTGCCGCAACAGGGGACGAAGTGGTGGAACCCGGCCAGGCGCTGCCCGCCGGCAAGATCTACGATGCCAACGGGACGCTGCTTGAAGGCGCCATGCGGCAGGCTGGCCTGAACGTCATCCGCACGGCTATCTCCGCTGACCGGCCCGAAGAGCTGGAGCTCCTGTTGCGTGAACACGCGCCGGCTGTCGATCTGGTCGTCACCACCGGTGGGGTCAGCAAGGGCGCCTACGAAGTGGTGCGCCAAGCCATGGAAGGGCAGCAGGCCCAATTCCTGCATGTGGCCATGCAGCCCGGCGGGCCCCAGGGGATCGGCACGTTCGATGCCGTCCCTTTCCTGGGCTTTCCGGGCAACCCCGTCAGCTGCCTGGTTTCCTTCGAGATGTTCCTCCGCCCCGTGCTGGCCGGGCTGTTCGGCTCACCGGCACCACGCGTCCCGGTCCGGGCCCGGCTTGCCCACGGACTCAGGTCCCCGGAACATAAGCATCAGGTCCGCCGCGGCACTCTCCACCCGGACGGGACCGTTGGACTTGAAGGCGGCGAAAGTTCGCATCTGATGCACGCCCTGGCGGGTTCAAATGTGCTGGTGCATGTCCCGGAAGGGGTCTCGGCGCTCGCCGAGGGCGATGAAGTGGAAGTATGGATGCTGTGAATGCAGAACAGAGCCCGCCTTCCCTCACCCACCTCCGGCAGGATGGCACCGCCCAGATGGTGGATGTTTCGGCAAAGGCCGAAACCACGCGCCAGGCCACCGCAACCGCCACCGTGACAAGCACCCGGGAGGTTCTGGACCTTCTGGGTTCCGGCGGCCTGCCCAAAGGGGATGCCCTGGCCGTGGCACGGGTGGCAGGCATTATGGCGGCTAAGAAGACTCCTGAACTGATCCCGCTGTGCCATCCACTGCCGCTGTCCAAAGTGACAGTGGACTTCGAACTGGCGGCAGATTCCGTAAACATCCTGGCCACGGTTAAGACGCGCGGCGTCACCGGCGTGGAAATGGAAGCCCTCACAGCGGTGTCCGTCGCCGCCCTGAGCGTGTACGACATGATCAAGGCCGTGGACAAGCACGCCGTGCTTACCGATATCAAAGTGCTGGCCAAAAGCGGCGGCAAGAGCGGGGACTGGACACTATGAGCAGCACCACCGAGAGCACACTGAACATGCCTGAACCGCACCGGCACGGGGAGGTACAGGGGCGGAAGGCCGGCGTGGTTATCGCCTCCACCCGGGCAGCAGCCGGTATTTACGACGACGAGACCGGTCCGGTGATCATCGACTGGCTCAAGGAGCACGGCTTTGAAGCCTTTCCGGCCATGGTGGTGCCGGACGGCGAACCCGTGGGCGCGGCCGTCCGGGCGCTGCTCACCCAGCACCCCGCCGTCGTCATCACCAGCGGCGGTACCGGGCTCAGCCCGGATGACCGCACACCAGAGGTCACGTTGCCCCTCCTTGATCGGGAAATTCCGGGCATCATGGAGGCTATCCGCCGTGCCGGAGCTGCCAAGACCCCGCTGGCAGCATTGAGCCGCGGTTATGCCGGGTCTTCCGGCAAGACTTTTATTGTTAACCTGCCCGGATCACCCAAAGGCGTCATGGACGGGCTGTCCGTCCTTGACCCGGTGATCGGGCACCTGTGCGACCAGTTGGAAGGCGGCCATGGACACTGAATCAGTTTTTGAGGTGGTACGTGCGGTGTTGAGTGCGGAGCCCATCTCCGTGGACCAGGCCATTGCGGCAGTGGAGTCGGACACCGCCGGGGCTGTGGTCAGCTTCAGCGGAGTGGTCCGGAACCACGACGGCGGCAAGGCAGTTGAGCGGCTCAGTTACAGTGCGCACCCCACGGCGCATCAGGTGATGGCCGACGTCGTCGCGCAACTGGTGGCCGAACAGGAGCCGGGGGACGCCGGCGCCGGTCAGCCCGTGCGCATTTGGGCCGCCCACCGGATTGGCATGCTGGAAATCGGGGATCCGGCGCTTGTTTGCGCTGTATCCGCCGCTCACCGTGGCCAGGCTTTTGCGGTGTGTTCGGAACTGGTGGACCGGATCAAGGAACAGGTGCCGATCTGGAAGGAACAGTTCTTTGCCGACGGCTCTGTTGAATGGGTCGGCGCGGGCGCCTGAGCCTGATCATGACTGTGAGCCGGGTCATGACCTTGAGCCGGGCAGCGACTGAGGGGTAACGCACAGCTTCACGTTCCGTACCTCAACGGGGCCGACGGTAGGGTTAACGGCATGACCGAACAACACCCCGCCCCACTGCGCGTCGCCGTGCTGGGCGCCAATGGGCGCATGGGCGCCGAAGCCGTCAAGGCCGTCGAAGCCGCCGCCGATCTCAAGCTGGTGGCCGCCCTGGGCCGCGCTGATTCATTGGATCAGCTGGCCTCTTCCGGAGCCGAATATGTTGTGGACCTGACGGTTCCCGAAAGCACCGAAGCCAACGTCCGGTTCGCCGTCGAACACGGCATGCACGCCGTCGTGGGAACCACCGGCTGGGATGCCGAGCGACTCTCACGCCTGGAGGCTCTGCTGGCGGCTCACCCGGGGCAGGGCGTTTTGATTGCCCCCAACTTTGCCCTCGGATCCGTGCTGGCCTCTGCCTTCGCCGCCAAGGCAGCACGGTACTTCGAGTCCGTTGAAATCATTGAGCTGCACCACCCGGACAAAGTGGACGCGCCCTCCGGCACTGCCATCCGCACGGCCCAGCTCATCGCCGCGGAACGAGCCGACGCGGATGTTCCCCGCAGTCCTGACGCCACCACAACCGAGCGGGCCGGTGCCCGTGGGTCCGACGTGGACGGCGTCCGCGTGCACAGCGTCCGGCTCCGTGGCCTGGTGGCCCATCAGGAAGTCCTGCTGGGAGGCCCGGGGGAGCAGCTGACCCTTCGCCATGACTCGTTCGACCGCGCTTCCTTTATGCCCGGCGTACTGCTGGGCGTGCGCAACGTCGCGGCGCATCCCGGGCTCACCGTGGGGTTGGACGGCTACCTGGACCTGGGGTTCTAGGCCATGGATAATTTCCTGGCCGCGTTCCGGAAGAACCGCACCAAAATCTGGGTGGGCGCCGTAACCCTCCTGCTGGTCTTCTACTTGGTGGTGTCCTTCCAGCGGTCCGTGTTGCTGCTTTTGGACAGCAACCTGACTGCCAAAGCCATCGGCGCGGCCTACCTGGTGCTGCCGGTTATCGGCGCCTGGGCCCTGATCCGCGAGCTGATGTTCGGCGCCCGCACCGAACAGATGGCAAAAGTCCTTGAAGCTGAGGGCGGCCTGCCCGTGGATGACCTGCCGCGCACCCCGGGCGGACGGATCGTTCGCTCTGCCGCGGATCAGGAATTCGAAAAATACCGTATCGAGGCTGAAGACGCCCCGGACGATTGGCGTTCATGGTTCCGGCTGAGCTGCGCCTACGACGCCGCAGGGGACCGCAAACGCGCACGCGCGTCCATGCGTGATGCCATCCGCCTTTTCCGTGGCAAGGTTCCGGCCTAGTCCTGCCTACGGCTTGGCCGTTATGACTCCATGGCGGCCCAGCTGGTTGGCCATGTGCCCGAGCCACTCAAGGGGGCCGCGCCACTTGAGCAGGACAAACACCATCCCCACAATGATCGCGGTTGCGGCGTGGGCAAAATACATCCCGTCCTCTGTCCAGCCGGCAGGCAATGGCTTCAGGTAGAAGCCGGCCACCACCCAGATGTGGACCGTGTACAGCGTCAGGGTCATGGCTCCCGCCCCGCGCAGGGGCAGCAACAGATCCAGGTTCAGCCAGTCGGCCAGTTTGCCGAGCAAAAGGCAGGCCCCCACAACGGCCGCCGCCACGGCAGACGTATGGGCCAGGTCCAGCGTCGTCGCAGAATGCGGCGCTGCGGACGCCAGCCACCACCAGGACCCTTCCTGGTTGATGCCCGTGAGGTTGACCTGCAGGACACTGTCCAAGGGGTAGTTCGGGGCGTTCAATACGTCCTGCAGGGCTTCCCTGCCACCCCAGTTCTCCATCGCGGCCGTGCCAAGGGCCTTGGTCAGGACGGCCACCACCGTTCCACCGACCAGCAGCACCACCGGAACCAAGGCCTTGGTAAGCGCCAGCCGGCCAATCGCCAGCCCCACCAGCAGGTAGGCCACCCACTGAAAAACGGGGTAGTAGCCAGTGAAGAATAAGTCTCCCAGCAGCCGCGAAGGCACCAACAGGTCTTCCCACTTTGGATTGTGGCCAAGCTTCAGGGGCGGGTTCGATGCCATCAGCCACGGGCGCAGCAGGTAGGCAAGCACCGGGGACGCCACGATCCAGCCGGCTGCCCACATGCACAACGCTTTCAGCTTCAGCCCCAGGAATGGCAGGACGCACAGGAACAGCACCGCGTAGTGAACCAGGATAATTGCCAGGTTCACTTCAAGGCCGCCAAGAGTCAGGCCGACGGCGGCAATCACCAGCGCCCGCAGCGCCACGCCGCGGCTGGCTGCACCGAGAGCCTTGCCTTCCAGCGGCACCTGCTTTCCCGTGGAGAGTGCCAGCCCAACTCCGGCCAGCACTGCAAACAGGGCGGCAGACCGGCCGGAGAACGTGAGGCCAATCCAGGTAGGGGTGAGGTTGGCGTTGGCCTCAAATGTAGGCAGCAGATGGGTGGCCATCATGCCCAACAGGGCCAGGCCTCGTGCCGCATCGATGCCCCTGAGCCGGTCCGGCCGCGATGCGCTGCGGGGCGCCCTGGAAGGTCTGGCGGTGGCACGGGAGGTCATGAGCAGATGTTCTCACACCTGACTTGGAACCGCCTGTCAAGCCGGCTTCCAGCCGCCGGACCCAGACAAAACGCAGGGCCAATCCGCCCTTGTATTCGAATATATGTTCGAATACGATGGGGCTCATGCACACTCCATCGCAGCATCCGCAGCCGGGAACACCAGCCGGGTCAGCGCCGCATGTCAGGCGCCCTGGGCTGCCGGACCAGTCCGCCGGGCTGATGAAGGCCATGAGTCCGGGAGTCGTTGACTACCTTTTCAGGCAGCTCGTCGCAGGAGAGCCGCCAGAGGACGTCCAATGGCAGCGGGAGGGCATCACGCTCGCGGCACAGCCCCCGGGAGCGGAGCTGGCACGGCGGCTCAGCGAAACGGACCTCGAGGCCCTCACGCCCACCGAGCTGTTCCACTACGTCAGGGCCGCCCAGCGGTTGGCATCCTGGGCGGAGGGGCTGCGGGAGGCTGCGGTGGCCAGGTACTGCCAGCCCATGGCCGCGCCGGTCGGGCCATATGAAGCAGTGGATAGTGGGAGCGTCCGGCCCGGGGACCAGAATTGTCCCGAGGTGCCGCAGTTTGCGGAGGCAAAACTTCCTGAAATCCGGCGTGAGCTTCCCTAGGATGGTGGGGTGAGTGATGCCCTGACTGTTTCCACCGTCCAGTACCAGGCGCTGGACGGCGGCGTCGCCACCAATGCCATGGAGCATGTGCGCCTGATCGAAGATGCCGAGTCCCACGGCTCCAGGCTGGTGGTTTTTCCCGAACTGTCCCTGACGGGGTATGACCTGCCGCTGCTAAAGGACCCCGGGCAGTGGCTCCAACCGGAGGATCCGCGGCTTGGTGATGTCCGCGAGATCTGCCGCCGGACCGGGATCACGGCAGTTGTCGGGGGCGCCTACCGGGAAGCCGATGGCACGCCCAGGCTCGCTGCACTGGCCATTCATCCTGAAGGCGTCACGGACGTCGCCTTCAAGACGCATCTTCATGGCCAGGAGAAGGACATCTTCGCCCCCGGCGGGGGTGCCGTCGTTCTGGAGCTGGATGGCTGGAAGATTGCGCTGGCCATATGCTTCGATGCCGCCGTCCCCTCCCATTCGGTGCTGGCAGCCGGGTCCGGGGCGGACGCCTATGCGCCGTATCCGCCCTCTACACCCGTGAGGAAGAACACCGGCTCGCTCTTCACCTGGGCGCCCGGGCCATGGACAATCGAATGTTCGGCATCCTGGCGAACCTCGGCGGAACCACCACCCTGGGCCCTTCGTGCGGCCTGAGCGGATTTTGGGGGCCTGACGGCCTGCTGATGAAAAAGGCGGCGGGAACAGGCACGGAGGTGGTCACAGCCATTCTGCAGCGCAGTGCGTTGCGAAAGTTTCGGTGAGGGCTCGCCGGATGAAGACTGGCTTCCCATGGAGGACGCGCGTCTTCTTCGCGGCAGTGACGCGGCGACATGTAGCTGACACTTGACGTTCATCACGCCTTGCCCATTGTCCTAACCAGCCGTGCACAGGGTAACGTTTTTGCCATGGCTGATACATCCGCGAACATCCCTGCTCTTGGTACCCTGCTGACCGCAATGGTCACGCCCTTCACCAAGGACGGCGCTGTGGATTACAAGCAGGCCGCGGAGTTGGCGGTCAAGCTGGTTGATGACGGCTGCGACGGCCTCGTAGTCACCGGAACCACTGGCGAAACCTCCACCCTCACGGACGAGGAAAACCTCGGCATGTTCCGCGCCGTTAAGGAAGCTGTGGGAGGCCGGGCCGCCATCATTGCCGGCACCGGCACCAACGACACTGCTCACTCAGTACACCTTTCCCAGCAGGCCGCAGCGGTGGGCGTGGACGGACTCCTGCTGGTCACGCCTTACTACAACAAGCCAAGCCAGGCCGGCGTCCGGGCGCACTTCGAGACCATCGCGTCATCCGTTGACGTGCCCGTGATGCTCTACGACATCCCCGGCCGGTCGTCTATCCCGATCGAGCCCGAAACCATGATCCGGCTGGCGCAGCACCCGAACATCGTCGCCGTCAAGGACGCCAAGGCCGACTTCGTCGCCGCCACCCGCGTCATGGCAGAGACTGATCTGCTCTTCTACTCCGGCGACGACGGCCTGACACTTCCATGGATGGCCCTGGGCGCAGTAGGGCTCGTAGGTGTGACAACGCACGTCGCTACCCGCCGCTTCAGGGAACTGATCGACGCCATCAACGCGAACGACCTCGGAACGGCCCGCAAGATCAACTTCGAGCTCCAGCCTGTCGTGCGGGCAACGATGACCCGCGTGCAGGGGGCCGTTGCGGCCAAACAAATTCTTAAATGGCAGGGAGTCCTGCCCAACTCGATTGTCCGTTTGCCCCTCGTGGAGCCGGACGAAGCCGAGATCGAAACCATCCGCGAGGACTTGGCGGAAGGAGGGCTGGTCTTTTCCTGAGGGCAAAGACCGGCACCCTTCCGCCTGGAAAGTAGTGCACTATGACCCAAATCGCCCTTCCTGGCCTTGTCACGCCTCCACGCCTGCCGCAAGGCACCCTTCGGATCGTTCCGCTGGGTGGCCTGGGGGAGATCGGCCGGAACATGGCTGTGTTCGAAATCGACGGCAAACTGCTCGTCGTTGACTGCGGTGTCCTCTTCCCCGAGGAAACACAGCCCGGCGTTGACCTGATCCTGCCCGATTTCTCCTATATCGAGGACAGGGTCAACGACATTGTTGCCGTCGTCCTGACGCACGGCCATGAGGACCACATCGGCGCCGTTCCTTACCTCCTGCGGCTCCGCAGCGATATCCCGCTGGTGGGTTCACAGCTCACCCTGGCTCTCATCGAGGCCAAGCTGCAGGAACACCGGATCCGTCCGTATACCCTGACGGTGGCCGAGGGCCAGGTGGAGAAGTTCGGTCCCTTCGAATGTGAGTTCGTTGCCGTCAACCACTCCATCCCGGACGCCTTGGCAGTGTTCATCCGGACAGCAGGCGGCACCGTCCTGCACACCGGCGACTTCAAGATGGACCAGCTCCCGCTGGACGGCCGCATCACGGATCTCCGTCACTTCGCCAAGCTGGGCGAAGAGGGCGTGGACCTCTTTATGTCCGATTCCACCAACGCGGACGTGCCTGGCTTCACCACCGCGGAAAAGGAGATCGGCCCCACGCTGGAACGGCTCTTCGGGCAGGCAACAAAACGCATCATCGTCGCGTCGTTCTCTTCGCACGTCCACCGGGTCCAGCAGGTGCTCGACGCCGCAGCCAAGCACAACCGAAAAGTGGCCTTTGTGGGCCGGTCCATGGTCCGGAACATGGCCATCGCCGACAAGCTGGGCTACCTTGATGTTCCCGAGGGTCTCCTGGTGGACATCAAGAACATCGACAACCTGCCGGACAACCGCGTCGTCCTGATGTCCACAGGTTCCCAGGGCGAGCCCATGGCTGCACTGTCCCGCATGGCCAACGGTGACCACCGGGTGGTGGTGGGGGACGGCGATACCGTCATCCTCGCTTCCAGCCTGATTCCCGGCAACGAGAACGCCGTATTCCGCATCATCAACGGCCTGCTCAAGCTCGGTGCGGACGTTATCCACAAGGGCAACGCCAAGGTCCATGTGTCGGGCCACGCTGCCGCCGGTGAGCTGCTGTACTGCTACAACATCCTGGAGCCTCTCAACGCCATGCCTGTGCACGGTGAGACCCGCCACCTGATTGCCAATGGCAAGATCGCCATCGAGTCCGGCGTCCCCACGGCCAGCGTCATTCTGGCGGACAACGGCACGGTGATCGACCTGAAGGACCACCGCGCCGACGTGGTGGGCCAGGTGGAAGTGGGCTTCGTGTACGTGGACGGCTCCAGTGTCGGAGAAATCACCGACGCCGACCTCAAAGACCGTCGCGTCCTCGGAGACGAAGGCTTCATCTCCATCATCACAGTCATCAACAAGGCCACGGGCAAGGTGGTTTCCGGACCCGAAATCCACGCCCGCGGTGTCGCCGAGGACGATTCAGTCTTCGACGACATCATCCCCAAGATCAACGCGGCGCTGGAAGAGGCAGTGCTGAACCATGCAGACCACACCAGCCACCAGCTCCAGCAGGTTGTCCGCCGTGTTGTCGGCACCTGGGTCAACCGCAAGCTGCGCCGCCGGCCCATGATCATTCCCGTGGTGCTCGAAGCGTAGGAGCCACAGGAACGGCAGGGCCCGGTTCTTCGGAACCGGGCCTGTCCTGTATCCGGCCAAGCAACCTGCCAGGCCTTTCCTGCCAGGCCTTTGAGTGGTGGCAGGGGCGGCAACATGGAGGCCCCTGAAAGCGCGGAAATCCGCGGAAATCAGGCCCGGTTCGGGTACCGTGGCAGGTATGGCCACTCGTACTACGTCCGCGTCCAGAGGCAATTCTGGCGGCACTTCCGGCAGCAAAGCCGGCTCTGCCGCGGGCCGCGGGGCCGGCTCTGCGGCGTCCAAGACCGGCCGGACCACAGGTTCCTCCGGAAGCCCGCGCACCCGCCGGCTTCCCGCCGTCGAACAGCGCGATCCCTGGCTCCTGCGCGTTGTAGGCGGCGCTTGGCTGGGAATCGGCCACCTCGTGGGCGGCGGGGTCCGCAGGATTGGCCACGACGTCAGTGACGTGCCCCCGGAGGAACGCCGCGACGGAGCAGCCCTGTTCAACCTCGCGCTGGGGATCTTCATCGCCACCTTCGCATGGTGGGGGTTGACCGGTTGGTTCCCCGATGCGGTCTACAGCGTGGTCAACGGCACGTTCGGCTGGATGTCCCTGCTCCTCCCGCTCATGCTGTTTGTCTGTGCCTTCCGCCTGTTCCGGCAGCCGGCGGACGGCCGAGGAAACAACCGCGTGGGGATCGGCTTCCTCATCATGACGTTCGCGGGCTGCGGCCTCGCCCATGTCCTGGGCGGACAACCCACCGTTGCCGAGGGCTTCGACGGACTCCGCCAGGCGGGCGGCATGCTTGGTTTCCTGGCTGCATCGCCCTTAGCCGCCATCCATCCGGGGGTGCCACTGGGAATCTACGGCCTGCTGGCATTTGTGTCCCTGCTGATCATCACCGCCACACCATTCACGGCGATTCCGCGGCGTATCCGCGGCGCCTACGAGCACCTCATGGGCATTGACCTGCAGGAACAGGACGAGTCAGGGGACGGCCACGACCGCAGCTACCTCTATGAAACGCCGGCCGCCGCTGCACCCCAGAAGAAGAAGCGCAGGCGATTCTTCGGCAAGGATGAAGAGCCCGACGCCGGTCTGGAGGGGTATGTCGGGGATGAAGCCTTCGAGCATGCCGTCATCGATGACGAGGATGCAGCAGACGCCGCCAAGGGAAGCAAGGCAGCGCGTCCCGCACCCGGGGTACGGCGCCCCACGCAGGCGGAAATCGCCGTCGAAAAGATCAAGGCAGCGCAGGGGCTGGGCAGTGCCGCAGCTTCGGTGGGGGAGAACGCCACCGAGGCCATTCCCCTGGTGACTCCCGGGATGGTGGCAGCCGGCTCGCTCAACCCCGCCCAAACCAGCGTGCCGGCCGCCGTGCCGCACGTACCGGCAAACCCGGTGAGCCCCGCGCCGCCGCCCACGCCCATTCCGCAGCGCACTGAACAGCTTTCCCTCGCCGGCGACGTGACGTACACGTTGCCGTCGTCGGACGTTTTGACCCCCGGCTCCATTCCGAAGGAGCGTACGGAGGCAAACGACGCCATCGTCGCTTCGCTGACGGAAACGCTGAACCAGTTCAACGTGGAGGCCCAGGTTACCGGTTTCAGCCGTGGTCCCACAGTGACCCGGTACGAAATCGAGCTGTCGCCCGGCACCAAGGTGGAGCGGGTCACCGCGCTGTCCAAGAACATCTCCTACGCCGTGGCCAGCTCCGACGTCCGGATCCTCAGCCCCATCCCGGGCAAGTCCGCCATCGGCATCGAGATCCCCAACACAGACCGCGAAACAGTCTCCCTGGGCGACGTGCTGCGCAGCCAGAACGCCCGCCGGACGGACCACCCCATGGTGATGGGAGTAGGCAAGGACGTTGAAGGCGGCTACGTGGTGGCCAACCTGGCCAAGATGCCCCACCTCCTGGTGGCCGGTGCCACCGGTGCCGGTAAGTCCTCGTTCGTGAACTCGATGATCACCTCGATCCTCATGCGGGCGACGCCGGATGAGGTCCGCATGGTGATGGTGGACCCCAAGCGCGTGGAACTGACCGCCTACGAGGGTGTCCCGCACCTGATCACGCCCATCATCACCAACCCCAAGAAGGCCGCAGAGGCGCTGCAGTGGGTGGTCCGCGAGATGGACGCCCGTTATGACGACCTTGCCAATTACGGCTTTAAGCACATCGACGACTTCAACAAGGCGGTGCGGGCCGGCAAGGTCCATCCGCCGGTGGATTCCAAGCGCGTCATCCGGCCCTACCCGTACCTGCTGGTGATCGTGGACGAGCTCGCCGACCTCATGATGGTGGCCCCGCGTGACGTCGAAGACTCCATTGTCCGCATCACCCAGCTAGCCCGGGCCGCCGGCATCCACCTCGTGCTCGCCACCCAGCGCCCGTCCGTGGACGTCGTTACGGGCCTGATCAAGGCCAACGTCCCCTCCCGGATGGCGTTTGCCACGTCCTCCGTAACGGACTCCCGCGTGGTCCTGGACCAGCCCGGCGCCGAGAAGCTCATTGGCCAGGGTGATGCACTCTTCCTGCCCATGGGCGCCTCCAAGGCCATGCGCGTGCAGGGCGCCTGGGTCACGGAGTCCGAAATCCACAAGGTCGTGGAGCACGTCAAGGGCCAGCTTCAGGCCGTCTACCGCGACGACGTCGCCCCCGAGGCACAAAAGAAGCAGATCGACGACGACATTGGAGACGATCTCGAGGTCCTGCTGCAGGCCACTGAGCTGGTGGTCACCACCCAGTTCGGCTCCACGTCGATGCTGCAGCGCAAGCTGCGGGTCGGCTTCGCCAAGGCGGGGCGCCTGATGGACCTGCTGGAATCCCGCGGTGTGGTGGGCCCCTCGGAAGGATCCAAGGCCCGGGATGTGTTGGTGAAGCCTGATGACCTGGCGGCCGTGCTGGCTGCCATGAAGGGCCAGGAGGCGCCGTTGGTCGCTGATTCGCAGACCGCTGCCCTGAGCGAGAATGCCAACGCCAACATTGGGCAGGGCGGCTATGCCGAAGACCTGGTGGCGGCGGATCTTGAAAAGCGTACGCAGAACGTTGAATATTACGACGGCGCCGATTCGCCCCCAGGCTCCTATGGGGACGATGAAGACGGTTCCGAAGACGCCTGGTCGCTCACCGGGCGCTAGCCCAAAGAATGTAGCCTTGGAGGGTGACTAGCACCGAAGCAACCGCCGCCGGCTCCAGCAGTTCCAGGATCTGGAATCTTCCCAACGTCCTGACCATGCTGCGCATCGCGCTGGTGCCTTTCTTCGTCTGGTTCCTTCTTGCGGACGCCCCCGGGCTGCAGAGTGAAGCGGGGCTGTGGCGCTGGGCAGCGGTACTGGCCTTCGCCGTCGCGATTTACACAGACAAGCTCGACGGCGATATCGCCAGGAGCCGTGGCCTTGTCACTGATTTCGGTAAAATCGCCGACCCCATCGCCGACAAACTGCTGATTGGCTCGGCGCTGGTCATGCTGTCCGTCCTGAATGAACTGCCCTGGTGGGTGACAATTCTCATCCTCGTCAGAGAATGGGGCATCACCGGCCTGCGTTTCTTTGTCATCCGCTACGGTGTCATTCCCGCATCGCGTGGCGGCAAGCTCAAGACCGTGGTGCAGACCGCAGCCATCTTCCTGTATCTCCTGCCGCTGGGGGCACTGGCGCCCTGGCTGGTATGGCTGGCCTTCACCGTCATGATGGCGGCGGTGCTGATTACCGTGTGGACCGGGGTGGAGTACGTGGTGGAGGCACTGCGGCTGCGGGCGCAGGGCAAGCGCGCCGGAACGAAAACCATCAACAACCAGTAACTGACCCCCAGTGCGGAACAAACCAGGCAAAAGGAGCCGACGTGACAAACCTCCATCACCTCGCCGAACAGGCCGTTAAGACTGCACTGGATGGGGGAGTCACCGTAGCCACTGCCGAATCGTTGACCGCAGGGATGGTTTCCGCTGTTCTGGCCGACACTGCCGGTGCATCGGGAATGCTTCAGGGCGGGGTGGTCGCGTACCAGAACTCGGTAAAAATGGAGGTGCTGGGGGTTTCGCCTGAACTGCTCGAGGCCGCCGGTTCAGTAGACGGCGATGTGGCCGCGGCCATGGCAGCGGGGGCCCGCAGGCTGTGTGGTTCCGACGTCGGTGTGGCCACCACAGGCGTGGCCGGACCGGAGGAACACGACGGAAAAGCCGTAGGTACTGTCTACATTGGCATTGCGACTCCGGAAGGATCCGGTTCCTTCGAGTATGGCTTTACCGGCAGCCGGGCAGACATCCGCGGCCAGGCCTGCGGGGCTGCCTTGGAAAGACTGCTTGCTGCCCTGGCTTCCGGAAGCTACCGGGCGTAAAGTTGCCGGGAACAAATCCCGATACCCAACAGTTATTACATTGTGTCGCTTCCGGCTAGCGGAGGCGCCTAGGATGAATACACCACCACGGTTCGCTCCAGGGCGGACCGGAACCATGAGGGAGCAAGGCGATACAGATGGTAAAGCAGCCCGTATCCGTAAACGGCGTTGTCCGCTGGAAGGATGTGGGCCTCGCCGATCAGGGCAAGAGTGAACAGAAGGAGCGCAAAATGGTTGTACTTCGTCACGAAATTGGTGATGTCCTGCGCGATGTCCGCCAGCGCCAGGGCCGTACGCTCCGCGAAGTTTCGCACAGCGCCCGTGTTTCCTTGGGATACCTCAGTGAAGTCGAGCGGGGCCAGAAGGAGGCTTCCTCAGAGCTTCTGTCGTCCATCTGCTCTGCTTTGGATGTTCCGTTGTCCAGCATGCTCCGTGAAGTCAGTGACCGTGTTGCTGTCGCCGAGGGCGTTGCCGTTCCGGACACCGTGCCCCAGGAATTCTCCCAGCGTTATGGCCGTGACCTCGACCGCGACCTCAACGCTGAACTCAACAACGAACTCTCGAAGGGCCTGCTCTCCGGCGCACGCTAGCCGCTTGCAGCACCCTGCCAAGTACAAAAGCCTCCGGCCTGTCGCCGGAGGCTTTTTGCTGCCTTGCTGCTTCCCGCCCTGCTGGTTCCCGCCCTGCTAGGTCCCGCGGTTGCTACTTCCCGCCGTTGCTACTTCCCGCCGTTGGCCGGAACGGCGTCAGCCTGAGCGGCATTTGTTGGGGCGGCATCGTCTTTGGGGAAGCCGTCCCGCTCGTAGATCGCATTCAGTTTTGCCATGTATTCGGCGAGCGTCTGCAGCTCCTCAAGTGGCCATTCACCCAGCCGCTCCCTGAAAACCTGCCTCCGCGCGTCCTGGACCAGGTGCATCTTTTCCTCGCCCTTTTCTGTCAGGCGGATGGATTGGGCCCGCCCGTCCAGGGGATCGGCTTCCTTGGACACCAGGCCAACGCTTTCGAGGAAGGCGATCTGCCGGCTAATGGACGGCTTACCCACGCCGATGCTGAGCGCGAGGTCAGTGAGCCTGATGGGTCCCTCCCTGCGGATTACTGTCAGCAGGCCATAGGCGGCCGGTTCCATGTCTGGATGGACCTGGCGGGACAACTGATGCGATACAGACCGCGCGCGACGCCAGAACAGGCTGATCTGATGCTCCACGGTCTTCAGTGCCGCATCTACGGTGTCGTCTGCAGGACCTGCAGCAACAGGAACGTCAGGGGAGTTGCTCATAGCAACAATTCTAGGCTCCGCTGCCGTGAGAGAATCTATTGGTGCGAATTAGTGACTACTGGCGGCTCATGGACGACGAATTTGGCGCAGGCTATTCCAGGGTTCTGAGCAGCACGCTCGTGCTCGCCGGCGTCGGCGGACGCACCGCCGATCAGGCGTTGGCCGCTGGAATAAGTCCCAGGGCCGTGTGGCTGGCCATCTGCGACGTGCAGGATGTGCCGCCGGAGCGCCGCCTGGGACGCGACATCAAACCTCACCGCGACTAAGTCTTCGGACCTTGACACGCCGCAGGATTGTTCGAATATCTGTTCGGGTAAAGCTATGCTTTTCCCAGCGGGTTATCCACATGGCCAATGTCATCCGGCCATAATGTCAGTGGGTGCCATTAGCGTCATTGATGACCAGTTAGCGGCCGCTGAGGCCACTCCACAGCGAGAAAACATTAGAGGTGTGAACCATGGCGGCAGCCCCGGATCGTGAAAAAGCGTTGGAAGCAGCGCTGGCCCAGATTGACAAGCAGTTCGGTAAGGGCTCGGTCATGCGGCTGGGCGATGAAGTCCGGGCCCCCATCGAGGTCATTCCCACCGGATCCATCGCCCTGGATGTTGCCTTGGGCATTGGTGGCCTGCCCCGTGGCCGTGTCGTCGAGATTTACGGCCCGGAATCCTCGGGTAAGACAACCGTTGCGCTGCACGCTGTGGCCAATGCCCAGCGCCAGGGTGGCATCGCGGCGTTTATCGACGCCGAGCACGCCCTGGATCCTGAATACGCCGCAAAGCTGGGGGTGGACACCGACGCACTCCTGGTTTCCCAGCCGGACACAGGCGAGCAGGCCCTCGAAATCATGGACATGCTGATCGGCTCGGGCTCCCTTGACGTTATCGTCATTGACTCTGTGGCTGCCTTGGTTCCCCGGGCGGAAATCGAAGGTGACATGGGAGACAGCCACGTTGGTCTCCAGGCCCGCCTGATGAGCCAGGCCCTGCGTAAGATCACCGGCCGCCTGAGCCAGACCAAAACCACCGCAATCTTCATCAACCAGCTCCGTGAAAAGATCGGCGTCTTCTTCGGCTCGCCGGAAACCACCACCGGTGGTAAGGCACTGAAGTTCTACGCCTCCATCCGCATCGACGTCCGCCGCATTCAGACTCTCAAAGAGGGCGCAGACTCCGTGGGTAACCGGACCAAGGCCAAGATCGTCAAGAACAAGATGGCACCGCCCTTCAAAATCGCCGAGTTCGACATCATCTACGGCCAGGGGATCTCCCGCGAGGGCGGCATTATCGACATGGGCGTCGAGCACGGCATCATCAAGAAGTCCGGTTCCTGGTTTACCTACGACGGCGATCAGCTCGGACAGGGTATGGAGAACTCCCGCAGGTTCCTTCGCGACAATCCTGAACTCGCAGCCGAACTTGAACGTTTGATCAAGGAAAAGCTCGGCGTGGGGGTCCCCAAGCCTGCGGCCGATGAATCCAAAGACACTCCGAAGCTGAAGGCCGTTGACGGGTTCTAGCAGCGAGGCGGGTTCTGGCAGTGCGGCGGGTTGTGACAGCGCCGCGGGGTTCGACAGCGAGGCGGGTTTCAGCAGCGAGGCAGGGTTCAATGGGGGAGCGAGTCACGGGGGCGCTGTAGGTCGCCGGAGTTCGGCACGTTCCCGCGCCGGGGGTGCGGGGCGCCGCCGTCCCCGGCAGGACGGTCCGGATCCGAAGTCATCCATTGCAGGGGACGCAGAGCCGGATCCGGCGTCGGTTGCCCGTGCCATCGTGCTCCGGCAACTGACCAGCTCGGCGAAGAGCCGGCTGCAGCTGGCCCGGAAACTTGCCGAGCGGAACATCCCGGAGGATGTGGCCGAGGCTGTGCTGGACCGCTTCCAGGAAGTCCGTCTCATTGACGACGCCGAGTTCGCGGATATGTGGGTGCGCAGCCGTTCGCATTCACGCAAGCTGGCCAAAGGGGCTCTGCGCCGGGAACTTGAGGACAAGGGCGTCGCTCCGGAGACGGCAGCTGCCGCCTTGGAGCAACTCTCCGATGCCGACGAGGAAACGGCTGCCCGCCAACTCGTGGAGCGGAAACTTCGGCCGGGGACGGACCTCTCAGACCGTGCGGAACGAGACAAGGTCACGCGGCGTCTGGCTTCGATGCTGGCCCGGAAGGGTTACCAGCCGTCCCAGGCTTTCCGGATCGTCAGTGAAGTACTGGACGCCACTGCTGGCGGCCGGCAGGGCGGGTAACCTGGCCGGGCAGCACCAACACCGCCGGCCGTGGGAACCCGGTACCCTTAACAGGTGAGTTTGACCATTCCTTCCCCCGCATCCGGTGTTGCCCCTTCCGCCATCTCTGCTGCTGCGCGCCCACGTACTTATCAGGTACGTACCTTTGGCTGCCAGATGAACGTCCATGATTCGGAGCGGATGGCCGGCATGCTGGAATCTGCCGGTTACGTGCCGGCCGACGGTGAGCAGGCAGACGTGGTGGTGTTTAACACCTGCGCAGTCCGGGAAAATGCCGACAACAAGCTTTACGGCAACCTGGGGATGCTCGCACCCGTTAAGGCCGCCAACCCTGGGATGCAGATCGCCGTCGGTGGCTGCCTTGCCCAGAAGGACCGGGAGACCATCCTGAAGAAGGCGCCGTGGGTGGACGCCGTGTTTGGTACGCACAACGTCGGCGCACTCCCTGCGCTGCTGGACAGGGCGCGCCACAACAACGAAGCCCAGCTGGAGATCCTCGAATCGCTCGATGTCTTCCCGTCCACGCTGCCTACAAAGAGGGACTCTGTCTACTCGGGCTGGGTGTCGATCTCCGTGGGGTGCAACAACACCTGCACGTTCTGCATCGTGCCTGCCCTGCGGGGCAAGGAAAAGGACCGTCGGCCCGGCGACATCCTCGCCGAAATCCAGGCGCTGGTGGATGACGGTGCCATCGAAGTGACGCTCCTCGGGCAGAATGTCAACTCGTACGGTGTGGAGTTCGGGGACAGGCAGGCATTCTCCAAACTGCTCCGCGCGTGCGGCGAGATAGAAGGCCTGGAACGGGTTCGGTTTACCAGCCCGCATCCAGCGGCCTTCACCGATGATGTTATTGATGCCATGGCCGAAACGCCTAACGTGATGCCCCAGCTGCATATGCCACTGCAGTCAGGTTCAGACAAAGTTCTCAAGGACATGAAACGGTCCTACCGGTCCACCAAATTCCTTGGCATTCTGGACAAGGTCCGGGACAAGATCCCACATGCCGCCATCTCCACGGACATCATTGTCGGCTTCCCCGGCGAAACCGAAGAGGATTTCCAGGCCACGCTGGACGTTGTGGAGAAATCACGGTTCGCCACCGCGTTTACCTTCCAGTACTCGAAGCGGCCAGGCACTCCGGCCGCTGATCTTCCTGACCAGCTGCCCAAGGCCGTGGTGCAGGAGCGCTTCGAACGCCTCACCGCGCTCCAGGACAGGATCGCAGCAGAGGAGAACGCCAAACAGCTCGGCCGCCGCGTGGAAGTAATGGTGACAGCCCAGTCAGGCCGTAAAGCCGAAGAAACCCACCGGCTCTCCGGACGTTCCCAGGACCAGCGGCTGGTGCACTTCTCCGTACCTGTTGGTGCCCCGGCGCCCCGCCCTGGTGATCTCGTCACCGTCACCATTACCGAAGCCGCAGCTTTCCACCTTGTGGCCGATCCCGCTGCCGGTGACTACGTCCTTCGCCGGTCCCGTGCCGGCGACGCCTGGGACAGGTCGCAGGCAGATTCCTGCGGTGCCCCTGCACCAGGATCGATCGGGGGACAAGGCAACGGCGCCGGCCGCACGGGCGTTTCGCTGGGGATGCCGACGCTGCCGGTACGCAGCCGCTGACCGGTGGTTCACCCACCCGTTATCGCCGTCGTCGGTCCAACAGGGTCAGGGAAATCTGATCTTGCCGTCAGCCTTGCCCTCGAGCTGGACGGGGAGGTCATCAATGCCGACGCCATGCAGTTCTACCGCGGTATGGACATCGGGACTGCGAAGATCAGCATGGCGGAGCGCCGGGGCGTACCCCATCACCTCCTGGACACGATGGACGTCACTGAGGAAGCCAGCGTCTCTGACTTTCAGCGGCTCGCCCGGCAGCTCATTGAAAGCATCCATTCCCGCGGTAAACGGGCCATCCTGGCCGGCGGTTCCGGGCTCTACATCCGTGCTGCACTGGACATCCTGGAGTTCCCCGGCACCGATCCGCATATCCGGAAACAGCTGGAAGCCGAGCTCGAAGAGGAAGGCAGCGAGGCCCTTCTGGCACGCCTTCGCGAAGTGGATCCCGTGTCTGCCGCCCGCCTGTCCGACGCCCGCAGGATCGTCAGGGCACTTGAGGTCCACCAACTGACGGGCAGGCCCTTCAGCTCGTTTATGCCCCAGCGCGAGTACTTCCAGCCGGCTGTCCAGATCGGACTGGCTGTGGACAGGGAGGTGCTTCGTGACAGGCTTGCCCGGCGGGTCCACGGAATGGTGGAGGGAGGGCTGCTCGACGAGGTGCGCCGGCTCGATGCGGCTGGCCTGCGCCGCGGAAAGACCGCTCCTCGGGCATTGGGATACTCCCAGTTCCTCAAGGTGCTCGACGACGAAGCCACCGTGGAGGAGGCAACGGAGGAAACCATCGTGGCCACCCGGCAGTTCGCCAGGCGCCAACTCACGTGGTTCCGGGCCGATCCCCGGATCAGCTGGCTGGACTGGCAGGATCCTGAGCTTCTGCCCAAGGCCGTCCACATCGTCAAGACACAACCGGGCACCTGACCCCTGACGTGCTCGGAGTTTTTGTCCATTTACGGCGGGTTGCAGTCGCGCGAAGTCGCCACATCTGGACAAAAACTCAGCGGCGGGGGCTGGATTGTCTGGGGTCCCTCCGTGGCCGGTAACCTTGGACTATGGACGCAACCCTTTCCGAGACCACTCAGCCCGCCCTCAGCTCACTGGGCGGACTGCGGTTCTCCAAGGGCCATGGCACCGGCAACGACTTTGTACTGATCGCCGATCCCGAGGGCGTCCAAGCAATCGATCCGGACCAGGTGGCCACCCTGTGCGACAGGCACCGTGGCATCGGGGGCGACGGACTGATCCGGGCCGTGCCCTCACGGTTCCTCCCCGAAGGCAGGGAACTGCTGGCCCAAGCCCCTGACGCCGAGTGGTTCATGGATTACCGCAACGGCGACGGTTCGCTGTCCGAGATGTGCGGCAACGGGGTCCGTGTCTTTGTGCACTTCCTCCTGGCCGAGGGCCTGGTGGACCTGCCCGAAGGCGGCGCACTGACCATCGGAACACGCGGTGGCGTCAAGACCGTGGTCCGGACGGGAAATGGCTACGCCGTTGACATGGGCCCGTGGGAGTTCATTTTTCCGGGGGATGCCACCGCCAAGGCCATGGATTCCCTGGTCAGCGCCGACGGCCTCGATGTACCCCGGCCTGCCCTCTCAGTCAGCATGGGCAACCCGCATACTGTCGTTGCGCTTGCTGAATTCTCGGAGCTTGAGGCAACCCGGCTTTTCACGCCTCCCCGCGTTGATCCGGTGCCTGCAAACGGGACCAACGTTGAGTTCGTCGTCCCCGCCGAACCCCTGGTTCATAACGGCGTGGGCATGGTGACCATGCGCGTCCACGAACGGGGTGTAGGCGAAACACAATCCTGCGGCACTGGCGCCTGCGCCGCCGCGGTGGCCATCAGGCACTGGGCCGGAGCCGAGGCGCCTGACACCTGGAACGTCAAGGTGCCCGGGGGCGTCGTCGGCGTTAAGTTCTTTATCGGACCGGGCGGGCACGAGCACGTAGAACTCAGCGGACCGGCCGTGATCGTAGCTAGCGGGACGCTTTCCTGACACGCAGGATCCGGAAGGACTTGGACGTGGACTCACGGCTGACCGTGAACGATTCATCAAGCTCTGTGGACAGCCAGCGCTGAAGGGAGTCCGAGCCCAGGTTTTTCTGGACCACCAGCCAGGCCGAGCCGCCTGGCGCCAGCCGCGGGAGCCAGAGCTTCAGCAGCGAATGGAGTTCGTCTTTACCAATGCGGATGGGCGGATTGGACCAGATTGTATCGAAGCGCACATCGGCGTCCACGCCTTCCGGCGTGGTGGCAGTGACATTGTCCAGGCCAAGGATCCGGGCGTTTTCGTTCGTCAGGGTGATGCAGCGTTCATTCACGTCCACTGCATAAACGTGCGCGTGCGGGGCACGGAGAGCCATTGTGAGTGCTATCGGGCCCCATCCGCAGCCGATGTCCAGGAGATTGCCTGTGGGCGAGGGAGCCGGAACTTCGGCGAGCAGCACGGCAGTTCCCTTATCGATACCCTCCGGGCTGAAAATCCCCGCGGAAGTCTGCAGCCTGCGCGTCTCCCCGGCGAGTTCCACAGTAAGCGGTTTGCGGGTGAAAGGCCCGGCGGGCGATGCGCTGAAATAGTGTGCGGACTCCATAACTGGCCAGATTAGTTGGCCGCAGGGGCGTATGGGAAACCGCTGCCGCAAGGTTCTGCTAATCTGGAACGCATGTTCTTGATCTTCGAGTAGCCGGCACGGGTTTCATCCCGTCCCGCAGCCAAGTCCCGCAGCGATGCAGGTGTCAGCCTTCCGCAACTGCGCAACACGCAGGCCTGCCGTGCCTGTTTAAACGCCGGGCATTACTCGAAAGAATCAGCCTTCCTGCTGGTCCAATCCTGTCGTTGCCGGCGTCCTTCCCATAACGCCCACGTTCACGGACGTGGAACCCACGCTGTGCGCGGCCGCTTTGCCAGGCAGCGCAGCAGACCAGGAGGCAAGGATGACTGTATGCCGTCAGCCCAGCGCGAATACTTCACCACTCACCAGTGATCGGCACTATTCTGGAAATGCCGAATCTTCAAAGGAGAACATGACCAGCCAGCCCAACACCGGATCCGATCCAGCAGCCCAGGACATGAGTCCTGAGGAAATACAAGCTGTCATCGACCGGATTCTCTCCAAGGATGTACCGGCCAGGAACGCCGCTCCCGCAGACGGCGACACGAAGGCCGTTTTTGGCAAAGCCCAGGCAATATCGCGTCTGGACGAAGAGCACACCAGCTACGACGGCGACCAGCAGGACCTCGAGGAACGCCGGGCGCTCCGGCGTGTGGCGGGCCTGTCGACAGAACTCGAAGACGTCACCGAGGTCGAGTACCGGCAGCTCCGGCTGGAGCGGGTGGTACTGGCCGGGCTCTGGACGGAAGGGACCCTGGCTGATGCCGAGAATTCCCTCCGTGAACTTGCCGCGTTGGCTGAAACCGCCGGCTCGGAGGTCTTGGATGGCCTGGTGCAGCGCCGTGCCAAACCAGATCCAGGGACTTTCCTGGGCTCCGGAAAGGCGCTTGAGCTCAAGGACGTCGTGATGGCCACCGGCGCGGACACTGTGGTGGTGGACGCCGAGCTGGCCCCGTCACAGCGCCGTGGCCTGGAAGACATCGTCAAGGTTAAGGTCATTGACCGTACGGCGCTGATCCTGGACATCTTCGCCCAACATGCGAAGAGCCGCGAGGGCAAAGCCCAGGTGGAACTCGCCCAGCTCGAATACCTCCTGCCGCGCCTGCGTGGCTGGGGCGAATCGATGTCCCGCCAGGCCGGTGGCCAGGTGGGTGGGGCCGGTGCCGGCATGGGCTCGCGCGGTCCCGGCGAGACGAAGATCGAACTGGACCGCCGCCGAATCAGGACCCGCATGGCCAAACTGCGGCGTGAGATCAGCGCCATGAAGCCTGCGCGGGAAACCAAACGGGCCAACCGGCGTCGGAATTCTGTCCCGTCCGTTGCTATCGCCGGGTACACCAATGCCGGAAAGTCATCCCTGCTGAACAGGCTGACCGATGCCGGCGTCCTCGTGGAAAATGCTCTCTTCGCCACGCTGGATCCCACGGTGCGCAAGGCCGAAACCGCAGACGGGCTGGGCTACACCCTGGCCGATACTGTCGGCTTCGTCCGCTCGCTTCCGACTCAGCTGGTGGAGGCGTTCCGTTCCACGCTGGAGGAGGTGGCGGACGCAGACCTGATCCTGCACGTTGTGGACGTCTCGCACCCGGATCCGGAAGGCCAGATCGCGGCGGTCCGGAAGGTCTTCAGCGAGGTGGATGCCCGCAAGGTACCTGAAATCATCGTGCTCAATAAGGCCGACGCCGCCGATCCCTTTGTGGTGGAGCGCCTTAAACAGCGTGAACCCCGCCATGTGGTTGTCTCTGCGCGGACCGGCGAGGGGATCGCTGAGCTGCTCAAAGCCATCAGTGACGCCATTCCGCGCCCCAGCGTCAAGCTGGAGCTCCTCATCCCGTACAACCGGGGTGACCTGATCAGCAAACTGCACGAGACCGACGCCGAGATCCTGAGCCTGGATCACGGTGAGGACGGCACCCGTGCTGTGGTGATGGTCCGTGAAGGCCTCGCGGCTGAACTGGAATCATTCACCAGCAATGACTGAGCTGGTGGCGGGGGATATTTCGGAAACGGCCGGCGAGGAGTTCGTGATAGAACTCCTCGACCGCGCCGTTGCCGGCATGGGAGGGCAAAGCCGGACAGGCCAGCATGAGATGGCCCGTCAGGTGGCACGGGCCATCGAAACCGGCGACCATCTCCTGGTCCAGGCCGGAACCGGCACCGGGAAGTCGCTGGCGTACCTCATCCCGCTCATCGCGCATTCCCTGGTGAGTAGCAAGCCCACCCTGGTCTCCACCGCAACCCTGGCACTGCAGACCCAGATCGTGGGCCGTGACCTGCCCCGCCTGCTCAAGACCATCACGCCCGCCCTGGACCGCCCGGTCAAGGTGGCGTTGGTCAAGGGACGTTCCAACTACGTGTGCCGGCACAAGCTCGAAGGTGGGTTCCCTTCGGAAGAGCCCGCCGAAGGCCAGCTCTTCTCCCTCGGCGAGGACACCAGTGTGCCGCACTTCGCCGCAGCCCTGGGCGGTCCGGCATCCCAGCTGGGCAAGGAAGTGGTGCGCCTGCGTGAGTGGGCGGAAAAGACTGCCACGGGTGACCGTGACGAGCTGCTTCCCGGCGTCACCGATCGCGCCTGGCGTCAGGTGTCCGTCACCTCGATGGAGTGCCTGGGGGCGCAGAAATGCCCCCTGGCAGCGGAGTGCTTCAGCGAACTGGCGCGCCAGGACGCTGCCGAGGCCGACGTCGTGGTGACGAATCACGCCATGTTGGCAGTCAGTGCTTTCGAAGGACTGGCCGTCCTGCCCGAATACGACGTGGTGGTGGTGGATGAGGCCCACGAACTCCAGGACCGCGTTACCGGCGCAGTATCGGGGCAGCTTTCCGTTGCCATGGTTCACGCTGCCGCAGCCGGTGCCCGTAAGCACACTGCCATCACTGTCGATGCCCTGAATGCGGCGGCCGCCAATCTTGAAGTTGCCCTGGCCGGCGTCCCCAACGGGCTGCTCCCGAACGGCCTGAACGATGAACAGCTGGACTGCGTTGACCAGCTCCGTGAGGCTTGCCGGGCAGCCCTGTCGGATTCAAAAGGGGACAGCAGTACAACGGCCGACGGCGGGCGGCAGCTTGCCCGGTCCCGGCTCCTGCTGATTCTTGAACTTTGCGAACGGCTCATTGCGGCGAAGGACAACCGTGAAGTGGTGTGGTTTTCGCGCGCCAGCTCGTTTGATCCCCAGCAGGGCTATTCACAGCCTGATGAAAGTGCACCGGTTTTGGTCAACATCGCCCCGCTCAGTGTTGCCGGCAAGCTGCGCGAAGGACTCTTTGCCGGCCATACCGTTGTGCTCACGTCAGCCACGCTCGCCATCGGGTCCGCCTTCGAGCCGACGGCCGGGGGACTGGGGCTGATAGGGGAGGGTGCTCCCAGCTGGACAGGAGTGGACGTAGGGTCCCCCTTTGACTATCCAAAACAGGGGATCCTCTACGTTGCCGGGCACCTGCCCAAACCGGGCCGGGGTGCCGCGCCGGAGGCGCTGGATGAACTCGAAGCGCTGATCCGCGCTTCCGGAGGCGGCGCCCTCTGCCTCTTCTCATCACGCCGCGCGGCCGAAGAGGCCGCAGAAGCGTTGAGGCCACGGCTCGGCCTCAGCATCCTCTGCCAGGGTGATTCCACCATGACAGCCCTGGTTAAGCAGTTCGCCGACGAGCCCGATACCTGCCTCTTCGGAACGATGTCCCTGTGGCAGGGAGTTGATGTCCCGGGCGGATCCTGCCGGCTCGTGGTTATTGACCGGATACCGTTCCCGCGGCCGGACGATCCGCTGATGACGGCACGTTCACGTGCCGTAGCCCAGGCGGGCGGAAACGGATTTATGGCTGTCTCCGCGACACACGCCGCCATCCGCCTGGCCCAGGGGGCCGGCAGGTTGATCCGATCCACGGGAGACAAGGGTGTGGTGGCGGTGCTCGATTCCCGGCTGGCAACCGAGCGTTATGCCGGTTTCCTTCGGGCTGCGCTGCCCCCCTTCTGGCCGACGACAGACCGCAAGATAGCTTTCGCCGCCCTTGAAAGACTGGCCAAGGAAAGCCCACGGACCTGACCGAAGCCCGGGATGGTATCTGGCGCGTTTGGAGGCCGGCCCAGATGACGGGCGAGCCGCTGGGGCCGGCCGGTTGCCCGCCCTGCCAGGCGGGCGCAAGGACTAGCGGGGTCTCCTCCAAGCGGCCCGCCCCGACCAGGACGGGCGGCTGCTCAGGGATGCGCTGCTACAGAGAGCGCAAAACTGAGACGACCTTGCCCATGATGGTGGCGTGGTCTCCGAGAATGGGCTCGTACTGGGTGTTCTGTGGGAGAAGCCACGTGTGGCCGTCCCGCTGGCGGAAAGTCTTCACCGTGGCTTCGTCGTCCAGCAGGGCTGCGACAATATCGCCGTTGGCGGCGTCCGCCTGGCGCCGGACAACTACCCAATCGCCGTCGCAGATCGCAGCGTCAACCATTGAGTCCCCGGCAACCCGCAGCATGAACAGTTCGCCCTGGCCCACCAGCTGACGCGGCAGCGGCATGACGTCCTCAACCAGCTGGTCGGCAAGAATCGGGCCACCGGCTGCGATCCGGCCTACAAGGGGCACCATGGCGGTGTCCATGGCAGTGGGCAGATCCATAACCGTCCCGCCATCAACGCTGCGCAAAACCGGAGGCTTGGCCGATGCTGATCCCGCCGGTTTGGCCGTGCCGCCGTCCAGGGTGAGCGGCATCAGGACCTCCATGGCCCGTGGCCGCTTGGGATCGCGCCGCAGGTAGCCCAGTTTCTCGAGCTGCGACAACTGGTGCGTGACGCTGGACAGGCTTGCCAGGCCCACGGTGTCGCCGATCTCGCGCATGGATGGCGGATACCCGTTGTCATTGACCGAGCGCTGAATTGTTTCCAGGATCTTTTTCTGGCGTGCTGTAAGCCCCTTCGGGACCCTCTGGGGCTGCCGACCCCTCTGGGTCGCCCTGCCGTCGGCGGCTGGTGCTGCCATATTCGCCAATGCCTTTCCGTTGCCCCGGGTGTCCGGCCGCGGGTGCCGGAACCTCCGGCCTGGATTGTCAGACCCTGCTGATCAACTACAGGAGTGGTTGTTCTTTGATCCAAACGTAGGGCAGCCGCAACGCTTTTTCAAACATTTGTTCTAGCGAGTCTCGACAATGTTCGTTGATAAGTGCTAAAACTGAGAAGGCAAAGTTCGAACATGTGTTCTATTCGTTGCCTGCGGTATTCGAATACTCGGATCGGCAGATGACGGCCCACCCGGGCCGCAGGAACGAATAGAACACTCCGGGCAGCACAGTATGGTCCAGGAGGGCTCATTTCATGTCAGCTATATCCGCTTCACAGGCTCGCCATCCGCAGCTCGTCTCCGTCCAGCAGCTCACGTCCCTGCTGGATGCGGAATCGCAGCCCCGTAAGGAACCCCTGCCGCCGCTCCGGCTCACGCGCCGGGGGCGGATCGTGCTCATTGGTATTCCCCTCATCCTCCTGGCTGCGCTGCTGCTGTCCCTGGTGGGCTTTCTTAACGCCCCGGCGAAGGCGGCAGACTCCACCGCCGGCCTGGCCCTGACGCCCACGGTGTCAGTTACCGTTCAGGGCGGGGAGTCGTTGTGGGGTATCGCCGCCACAGTTGCGCCGGATCGTGATCCCCGGGATGTCATCGCGGATATCGTTCAACTCAACAACCTCAGCGCGGGGACCGTTGTGCCGGGGCAGCAGCTGTTCGTCCCTACCAAATAGCAGGATCCACAGCTCATGACGTCCCTCGGCAGCCAGTGCCTTCCCCTGAATTGCGGACAGCCGGCAGGCTGTCACATTTTCCGGGCACCAGCATGGGCACTAAACTGTTCAGGTGAATGACCAGCTAGAGCGTCTGAACCGTCTTCCCCTCCGGAGCAACCTCCGCGGGCTGACCCCTTACGGTGCCCCGCAACTGGATGTGCCCATCCTGCTGAACGTGAACGAAAACACCCATGGTGTTCCCGCGGACGTGCGCGCCGCCATCACTGAAGCCGTGACGGAAGCCGCTGCCGGTTTGAACCGCTACCCGGACCGCGAATTCAGCGAACTCCGGGAGGCCCTGGCTGAATACCTGGGCCACGGCCTGAACTCCACCAACATCTGGGCGGCGAACGGCTCGAATGAAGTGCTCCAGCAGGTCCTTCAGGCCTTCGGTGGCCCGGGACGCAAGGCCCTCGGGTTCCCGCCCACGTATTCCATGTACCCGCTGCTGGCCAGCGGTACTGACACTGAGTACATTGTGGGCCAGCGCGCTGAAGGCTATGGGCTGAGCGCGGAATCGGCCGCCCTGCAGGTCAAGGAACTCCAGCCAAACATTGTTTTCCTCTGCTCACCCAACAACCCCACCGGCACCGGCCTTGGCCTGGATGTGGTGGAGGCGGTGTACTCCGCGGGTGAGGCCAGCCAGACCATAGTTATCGTTGACGAGGCCTACCACGAGTTTGCCCATGACGGTACTCCCAGTGCCCTGACGCTGCTGCCCGGCCGGGAACGCCTTATTGTCACCAGGACCATGAGCAAGGCCTTTGCACTGGCAGGCGCTCGCCTGGGCTACATGGCCGCGGCGCCCGAAGTGACAGATGCCCTCCGGCTGGTGCGGTTGCCGTACCACCTGTCGGCCGTCACCCAGGCCACCGCCCTCGCAGCCCTCCGCCACCGCGAGGCACTTATGGCAGACGTTGAGGACATCAAGAAACAGCGGGACCGGATCGTCGCCGAGCTGACCAGGATGGGCCTGACGCCGGCCGCCTCTGATTCCAACTACGTCTTTTTCGGGGGACTGGAACGGCCCCATGCTGTCTGGCAGGAACTGCTGGACGCCGGCGTGCTGATCAGGGACGTCGGCATCCCCGGCCATCTGCGTGTCACCGCAGGCACTGAGAGCGAGACCACAGCGTTCCTGACCTCCCTGGAAAGCATCCTGGCCAGCCAGGCCAAACTCCCCGCCTAAACTTGATATAGAGGCGCTTTAGTCGCCTGCAAGAATTCCCGTACTCCTTCCGAAAAGGACATATGACCATGAGTTCCACCGGATCGAACGCTGCCCAGGGCCGGACCGCCAGCATGGAGCGCGCCACCAGTGAATCGTCAGTGCTCGTGGAGATCAACCTTGACGGAACCGGCGTTTCGGACATCGACACATCGGTCCCGTTCTATGACCACATGCTGACGGCGCTGTGCAAGCACTCCCTCATCGACATGACAGTCAAGGCAACCGGTGACATCCACATCGACGTGCACCACACGGTAGAGGACGTGGCCATCACTTTCGGCGAGGTCCTTCGCACGGCACTGGGCAACAAGGCCGGGATCCGCCGCTTTGGTGAAGCCACGGTGCCGCTGGATGAGGCGCTGGCGCACGCGGTGGTGGACGTTTCCGGACGTCCGTACCTGGTGCACGGCGGTGAGCCGGCGGGACAGGAATATCACCTGATCGGCGGCCACTTCACCGGCTCGCTCACACGCCACGTGTTTGAGGCGATCACGCTTCACGCCGGCATTTGCCTCCACATGAACGTCATTGCCGGCCGGGACCCGCACCACATCGTGGAAGCGCAGTTCAAGGCATTCGCCCGGGCGCTGCGCGCAGCTGTCGAGCCTGATCCGCGCGTGGAGGGAATTCCTTCCACCAAGGGTGCGCTGTGAGCGGGCAGATTCTTCGTGACGGTGCCGTGATCGATCCGGAGTTGTTGATCAAGCCCGCGTCGCCCGAAGGCAAGCCCACCGTTACGGTGCTGGACTACGGCTCCGGGAACATCCGCTCTGCGGTGCGCGCGCTCGAACGCGCAGGAGCAGAGGTCATCCTCAGCGCCAAACCGCAGGACGTGCTCAATGCCGACGGCCTGGTGGTGCCCGGCGTCGGCGCCTTTGAGACCGTCATGCGGGAATTGAAGGCCGTTGATGGCATCCGCCTGATTGGCAGGCGTGTCGCCGGTGGCCGGCCCGTCCTGGGCATTTGCGTGGGCCTGCAGGTCCTGTTCGAAGCCGGCGTTGAGCATGGAACTGAAGCTGAAGGCATGGGGGAGTGGCCGGGGAAAGTGGAGCTCCTCCCCGCCGACGTGGTGCCGCACATGGGCTGGAATACCGTGAAGGTTCCGGAAGGATCGAGGCTCTTCGCCGGTGTGGAGGAGGAGCGCTTCTACTTTGTCCACTCGTACGGCGTCCAGGAATGGAACTTCGACGTGGTGCAGCCGCGGATGGCGGCGCCGCTGGTGACGTGGTCCGAGCACGGTGCCCCCTTCATCGCCGCGGTGGAGAACGGGCCGCTCTGTGCCACCCAGTTCCACCCGGAAAAGTCCGGCGACGCCGGGGCACGTCTCCTGCGCAACTGGGTGGACGGACTCCGCAAGCCTGCGCGGCAAGACGGACCAGCACAACAAGACGGATCAGCCTAAATGTGGTCCATCCTCCTGATGGGCCTCGCGGGGCTCCTCGTGGGCGGAGCCCTGTCCTTCAGGCAGCAGCACAAACCCCTCTGGACCCAGATCTGCTTCTACATCCTTGCGGGCATGTCACTTCTGACCGCCTACCTCCTTTCCCTGCCCGCCACCTAGCACCACTGCCAAACCCCTTTCCTGCCCCCCACACTGAGGACTTGAGATGACCACCGCACATGATCTGCCGGTTCTTGAACTGCTGCCAGCCGTCGACGTCGTAAACGGCCAGGCCGTCCGGTTGGTGCAAGGCGAGGCAGGCAGCGAAACCAGTTACGGCACACCGCTGGAGGCGGCCCTGAACTGGCAGGAGCAAGGCGCCGAATGGGTGCACCTCGTGGACCTCGACGCGGCGTTCGGCCGTGGTTCGAATGCAGAACTGCTCCGCGAGGTGGTGGGCCGGCTGGACATCCATGTGGAGCTCTCAGGCGGACTTCGGGACGACGAGTCACTGGAGGCGGCCCTGGACCTGGGTGTGGCACGGGTGAACCTTGGTACTGCGGCGTTGGAAAACCCTGACTGGACCCGCCGGGCCATTGACCGCTTCGGCGACCGGATCGCCGTCGGCCTTGATGTCCGCGGGACCACCCTGGCAGGCAGGGGCTGGACAAAGGAAGGCGGGGACCTTTGGGAGGTCCTGGGCAGGCTTGAAGAGGCTGGGTGCTCACGCTACGTCGTGACGGATGTTACGAAGGATGGCACGCTGCAGGGGCCCAATGTTGAGCTGTTGCGCCAGATGGTGGAAAAGACGGGTAAGCCTGTGGTGGCATCCGGCGGCATCTCCAGCCTGGACGACCTGAAGGTCCTTCGCTCGCTGGTTCCGCTGGGCGTGGAAGGGGCCATCGTTGGCAAGGCCCTGTACGCGGGGGCCTTCACCCTGCCCGAGGCACTCGACGTCGCCGGCCGCCGCTAGGCAAACCCCGTGGACTCCAGCAGCAACGGTCAGACCGCTGGCAGCAGTCCGGCACAGCGCCACCTCCCCGGGCACATAGCCGCAGCCCTTGCCGGCGCGGGCGGATCCACCGATTCCGCCGGCCAGCCCTGGGAGGGCCGGAGCCTGGCTGGGGACGATGCCAAGATCCACAGCTTCGAGGACGACGACGGAGCTCCCGACGCCGGCTACGTCGCCGCGGTCCGGGGACTCCTGGACGGCAGCGGCGATGAAGCGTCAGTGGTGGCTTCCCTTGCCACCGCCAGGGTCTTTATCCCCATCATTGCCCAGCTCGCTGAAGAAGCGCAGGCAGTGGATGGTTTGTCGGCAGACAAGCAGGCCGACATGGCGCTGGTAACTCTCAGGGCTGCCGACGGCAGGACGGCCCTGCCGGCTTTTACGTCGGCGCAAGCACTGGCCGCCTGGCACCCGGAGGCGCGGCCCGTGGCCGTATATGCGGCCCGTGCTGCCCTGTCCGCAGTGGCGGAAGGTGCCGAACTCCTGGTCCTTGACCCGGGCTCGGACGTCACCTTTGTGGTGCGCCGGCCGGCGGTGTGGGCACTGGCGCAGCAGCGTGACTGGGTTCCTTCCTACGCTGACGAAGCCCTCGCCGCGGAACTTTCCGAGGCCGCGGCCGCCTTTCCTGCTGTGCGCCGTGTGGGGCTCCTGCCAGGGGCAGGCATCGCCACAACCACACGCGCGGGAGCCGAACTGTCCGGCGGAGGGTCCGGGCCAGAGCTGCAGGTGGTGCTGTACCTCGAGGATGGCCTTGACGCTGCGGCCGTGCGGGAGCTGGTGGCGGACCTCCAGGCGGCGTGGTCCCGGAATGTATTGTTTGGTGAGCGGGTTGACTCCATCGAAATCAAGTTAAGGCGCGCAGCACACTAGCTGACGGTCAGCGGGGAGATCCCCTGGCTGCCGTCGGCAGACCAAAAGGATTTTTTCGTGAATTTCGCTCTGTACCGGGATCTGTTGGCGGTGCGGCCCATCAGGCGGCTGCTGCTGGTCGGCATGATTGCCCGTATACCCCATTCAGCCGCAGGCGTGCTGCTGACCCTGCACATTGTCCTCACCCTGGATAAAGGCTATGCCGCGGCCGGAGCTGCGGCGGCGGTGATGACCATCGGCATCGCCGTGGGAGCCCCGTGGCGCGGCCGCCGCGTTGACATCGTGGGCCTGCGTAAAGCCCTCATCCCTTCCGTGGTGTCTGAAACTGTGATCTGGTCAGTTGTTCCCCATGTTTCCTATGAGTGGTTGCTGCCGCTGGTTTTCGTCGGAGGACTGCTCACCCTTCCGATCTTCAGTGTGGTGCGTCAGTCACTCGGAATCCTGGCCGACGGCGACCAGCGCCGCACAGCCTTTGCCCTGGATGCGATCACCACTGAAATGGTGTTTATGATCGGCCCGGCCGCCGGAGCCGTGGTGGCAACCAGCGGCTTCACTGTACTGGGGCTCACCGTCGTGGGCATATCAACATCCTTGGCCGGGTTGTTCCTGATGTGGTTCAACCCACCCACGCGAACCCCCGTCGGCACCCGGGAGGCCGATCAGCACCGTGCAGCTGATCAGCAACGCGCGGCCGATCAGCAACGCGCGGCCGAAGCTGCAGTGGTGGCAGCAGCCCCTGCCCACCTTCAGAAAGCAGCTCCAGATCTGGCACCGGCCGAACGGGCCGGAGTCAGTGGCGGATCCAAGGGAACGGCCGGAAAGCAGCCGGCGGCCGGGGGGCAGTCAGGGCTCCGGCACAAGGTGGCGCACAACTTCACCTGGTTTACGGCCACGGTAGCCTCGCTCTTCGCCGTGGCTGCCGGCGCCGGCATGGTCCTGAGCGGCACTGACGTTGGGATCGTGGCAGCCCTTGAAATCGGCGGCCACCAGGCGGAGATCGGGATCGTTTTCCTGTTCTGGTGCGCGGCCTCGGTGGTGGGCGGGGTGATCTATGGTGCCATGCACCGCCCTGTCTCTCCCATCGTGCTGTTGCTTGGGATGGCTGCCCTGACCATTCCGCTGGGATTCGCCCATGACACCTGGACCCTGGCCCTCCTGTCCATCCTGCCGGGCCTCCTCTGCGCCCCGGTCCTGTCCGCGGCCTCCGAAAAGGTGGCAGAGCTGGTGGACGAGCGGCGCCGGGGCGAGGCGATGGGCTGGTACGGCTCCGCCCTGACCGCAGGCGTTGCGCTGGGCGCGCCCCTTGCAGGGGTCTTTATCGACGGCGTGGGTTCATCAGGAGGGTTTGTATCAGTCGGCGTGGCCGGAGTGGCGCTGTGCCTCATCGGAATGCTCCTGCAGGCACGCAGGCGGCGCCGGGTGGCTTCCGCCTGACCCAGGGACCGCACCGGAGCCGCACTGGAGGAACATACAGCGTTGCCAGCATCCGATCTTCAGCGCTGCACTCAGTTGTTTACTTAACGACGACGGCGGGTGGACCGTCATGGTCCGCCCGCCGCCGCCGTCGTGATTGGCTATTGAATTGGAACCGTTTAGTTGACGGCGCCGGTGTATTTCTCGCCCGGGCCTTTGCCCGGGGCGTCCGGGATGATGGATTCCTCGCGGAACGCGAGCTGCAGGGACCGGAGGCCGTCGCGCAAGGGACCGGCATGCTGGGAGCCGATCTCGGGTGCTGCCGCCGTCACCAGTCCAGCGAGAGCCGTGATGAGCTTCCGGGCCTCGTCCAGGTCCTTGAGTTCCTCGGCGTTGTCCTCCGCAGCCAGCCCCAGCTTCACGGCAGCAGCACTCATGAGGTGAACTGCGGCTGTGGTGATGACCTCGATGGCGGGCACTTCGGAGATGTCCCGGATTTGCTGGCTCACGTCGTCGGCGGCGTCGGCGGGGGCGAAAACGTATGAATTACTGTCTGGGGTGCTCATACTGGTAAGCTTGTCACAGACCGACTGAATGTCGTTATTTTGCTATGTAAGGTCCCACCGGCGCCAAGATGCGTTGGTCGGGATTTTTTCTGTAGAATGGCATGCAGTTTGCAAGCGGAGTTCTCTCCCACCCGCGCCAGCCGATTTCCCGTCAAGCAGTTTCTGGGAAGCAAGGTTGCCGGGTACTTGGTCGGGCATCAACCCAGGCATACGCCCGGGGACATGCGTGCAGTCTCAGGAGAGGCTGTCACATCCGATCTTCGAGGCCTTCGATTGCTCCGGCAGTTGGGGGCCTTCTCTATTTGCCGGTGGAATACCACAACAATCACAGGAGCTTTAACATTAGCGAGCCAAGAATCAATGAGCGTATCCGCGTCCCCGAGGTGCGGCTGGTCGGCCCTGCAGGTGAACAGGTAGGAATCGTCCGTATTGATGATGCCCTGCGTTTGGCTGCCGAGTCCGATCTTGATCTCGTTGAAGTAGCACCTCAGGCAAAGCCTCCGGTGTGCAAGCTGATGGACTTCGGCAAGTACAAGTACGAGGCCGCCGTCAAGGCACGTGAAGCCCGGAAGAACCAGACCAACACGGTTCTGAAGGAAATCCGCTTCCGCCTGAAGATCGACACCCATGACTACGAGACCAAGCGCGGGCATGCACTGCGCTTCCTCGGCGCCGGTGACAAGGTCAAGGCCATGATCCAGTTCCGCGGCCGTGAGCAGCAGCGTCCGGAGATGGGCATCCGCCTGCTCCAGCGCTTTGCGGATGACGTCGCCGAGGTTGGCGTTGTTGAATCCAGCCCGCGCATCGATGGCCGCAACATGGTGATGGTTGTGGGGCCGCTCAAGAACAAGGCCGAAGCCAAGGCAGAGGCACGCCGGGCAACCCAGCGTGCCGAAGCGAAGGCGCAGAACGAAGTCAGGGCATCGGGCGGACGAATCGACGTTTCCGGCGACGACCAGGCACCCCTGACGCAGTCGCTGGCAGATCTTCTGCCGGAAGGTTTCGCCATCACGACGGAACCGGAAACCGAAGCGCCGGAGACCGAGGCTGCAGCCGCCGCTGAGGCCGCCCCCGCTGAGGCCCCTGTTGCGGAGGTTCCCGTCAAGGAAGCCGCCACGCAGGACGCGCCCCGGCAGGAAACGTCACGGCAGGAAGCGCCCCAGCAGGCGGCTCCCAAGGCCGCCGCTCCCAGGCGCGAGGCTCCCAAGGCTGCGCCGGCCGCCGCCAAGGCACCGGCCCCTGCGGCCAAGCCTGCGGAAGCAGCAAAGCCCGCTGCGGCCGCTGAGACGCCCGCGTCGGCAGCTCCGGCCCCCGCTGCACCGAAGCCAGCCGCAGTTCCCTCGCCGCCGAAGCCGGTTGCCAGGCCTGCAGCCCCGAAGCCTGCAGCCAGGCCCGCCCCTAAAGCGGGTCCGAAGCCGGCCGGCAAGAAGACCACCTAGTTCAAAGCTGCAGGAGGTTTGTCCTCCCGCAGTAAGCAACCAGCATGCCGCCCGCAGGGGCGGCTGCACGAAAGAGCTGCAGACAATGTCTGTGGATACGTAAGGAGATCGGTTCCCATGCCGAAGATGAAGACCCACAGTGGTGCTAAGAAGCGCTTCAAGCTGACAGGCAGCGGCAAGCTGCGCCGTCAGCAGGCCAACCGCCGCCACTACCTCGAGCACAAGTCCTCCAGGCTGACCCGTCGCCTTGCCGGCGACAAGATCGTCTTCAAGGGCGACGCCAAGGTCATCCGGAAGATGCTCGGCATCTAATTTCCAAGTTTTCTGACTGCTTGCCACCTGGCGGCAGTCAACTACCAAAAAGGCTTCTCAGGCCGGCCGGGTTACCGGCAGTAGACGCTTGGGATCAGAATTCTGAAGGAGTACGCACGTGGCACGTGTGAAGAGGGCGGTCAACGCCCACAAGAAGCGCAGGGTTATCCTCGAACGCGCAAAGGGCTACCGTGGACAGCGTTCACGCCTGTACCGCAAGGCCAAAGAGCAGCTGCTGCACTCGTTTGTGTACAGCTACGGTGACCGCAAGAAGAAGAAGGGCGACTTCCGCCGCCTGTGGATCCAGCGCATCAACGCTGCATCCCGCGCCAACGGCCTCACCTACAACCGACTGATCCAGGGCCTGAAGGCCGCTGAGGTTGAGGTTGACCGCCGTATGCTCGCCGAGCTGGCCGTTTCCGACGCCAACGCCTTCGCCGCGCTGGTGAAGATCGCCAAGGATTCCCTGCCTGCCGACACGTCCGCTCCGGCTGTCCAGGCTGAAGCCCCCAAGGCCAAGGCTCCCAAGGCAAAGGCCGCAAAGAAGCCTGCTGCTGACGAGGCCACTGTCTAGCAGCACCCGTTCTGGGTAGTTCGAGAACCTGGTTGAACAGCAACTAAGGTTCTTATATGAACGAAACCGGGCGCCCGCAAGATTTTCCACTCTCCAATCCCCGAGCCGATCGGGTCAGGGAAGTGGCAAAACTTGCAGGGCGCCCGGCCCGTTTAAAGCGGGAACAGTTCCTCGTCGAGGGGCCACAGGCGGTACGCGAGGCCCTCAAGCTGCACCAGCAGAGGCTGGCAGCCGGGGCTCCTGGGGTTGTGCACGAGGTGTTCGCAAGCGAAGCATGCCTGGACCGCTACCCGGAATTTGATGATCTGGCTGCGGGGACCAACGCCCGGCTTGCCACCGAGGACGTGTTGGCAGCAATGGCCGATACCGTCAATCCCCAGGGCATCATCGCCGTGTGCGGCTTTGTGGACATCAGCCTGGAGGAAGTGCTCGACGCCGGTCCACGGCTGATCGCGGTCCTCTGCCAGGTCAGGGACCCAGGAAACGCAGGGACGGTACTGCGTGCCGCAGACGCCGCCGGTGCTGACGCCGTTGTTCTAACCGGCTCCAGCGTTGACATCTATAACCCCAAGGCAGTCCGTTCCACCGCCGGATCCCTGTTCCACCTTCCCGTGGTCCTGGGGGCGGACATCGAGGAACTGGCAGCCTCCTGCCGGGCCCGGGGGATCGGCGTCCTGGCAGCGGACGGCTATGGGGACCTCAACCTCGACACTTTGCAGGATGAAAACGCCGCCCGGCGAATGTCCGGGTCCAGCACGGCGTCCGCCTATCAGCTGGAGGGCCCAACTGCCTGGCTCTTCGGAAACGAAGCCCAGGGGCTCTCGGAAGCTGAACTCGCCCTGGCTGACCATCGGGTGGCAGTTCCCGTTTACGGCGCGGCGGAAAGCCTCAACCTTGGTACCGCAGCCACAGTGTGCCTATATGCCAGCGCCCGGTCCCAGCAGGGGAGCTCTCCGGCTTCCGTATAAATGGCGGCAGTGGCTTGAATGGGCAGGACGGCTTAAATGGGCAGGACCCCGGATACATGTCCGGGGTCCTTATTATATGAAATTCAGTAATGAATCAGGAATCAGGGCGCACGTGTGGTTTTGCTGCGTCCCGTAATGGCGCCGTAGATGCCAGCCACCAGCAGGCCGCCGATGATCGCCAGGATCCACGTTCCCAGATCGAAGAAAGCAAGCTCGCCTCTGGCGAAGAGAAGGCTTCCGATCCAGCCGCCTACGATTGCACCAACCACTCCGAGAACCAGGCTGGTGACCCAGCCGCCGCCTACTCTGCCGGGCATGACGGCCTTAACAATTGCCCCTACGATGAGGCCCAGAATAATCCAAGCAAGAAAACCCATGTCTCCTCCTTCATATTCGTCGGGATATTCGTCCCGATTGAGTTCAAGCTAACACACAGCCCCCCTATTGTCAGCAGGCTTACTGCCTGTCAGAAGTGCATGGCGGGCCCCGCGGCGAGTACCGTATTCATGGGCGGATCCGCGGCCGGCTCCGCATTTTCTTGCTGCTTATCGGCAACGCTGGTGTCCAGTAATCCTGGCGTGGTGAAGCCCACGCGGCTGCAATGGCGGCGTCAACGGGCACTGCTACACTCTGCTCATGATCGGGCTTCCCTTCGCGGGAGACGGGCCGGTGCACGCCGGCCTGTTAGGGCTGGGAATCCTCGCAGCCTTACTGTTCTACGCGTATGAGAAGCGCCGGCGTGGCCTGTCCGATCCACGGTTGTGGCCCATTGCCGGTTTCGCTGTCGCCTTCGGGGCCATCGGCTCAAGAGTGCTCACCTGGGATTTTTCCAGGCAGGTCTCCTTGGCGGACTGGTGGAGCGAAGGCGACCGCAGTATCCTCGCCGGCCTTGTGGGAGCGTGGCTGGGCGTCCACTTGGGTAAACGGCTGACAGGTTACCGCGAATCCACCGGCGATCTGCTTGCCCCCGCTGTGGCCCTGGCGCTGGTGATCGGGCGGGTGGGCTGTCTCCTCACGGAACTGCCCGGAACTCCCACCGGGGGAGCATGGGGGATATCGCTCACGCCCGGCGAGGCTGCGTTGTTGGGCGGACCGTCCGGGGTAGGGCTCCATCCGTCCTTCGCCTATGAAATTGTGTTCCATGCCGCCGCACTCGCGCTCTTGTGTCGCTACCGGGACCGACTGCCCCGTCCTGGCGACCTCTTCATCTGCTACGTGACTTCCTACGCCTTGTTCAGGTTCGGCGTCGAATTCGTCCGCGGCAACGAGGTGCTCTGGTTGGGTATGAGCCGTCCCCAATGGTTCCTCCTGATGATTCTCCCCCTGCTGTTCTGGCGGATGCTGCGGGTCTTCGGGAAACCACTCCGCCCGAAGGTGGAAGGAATAGTGGCATGAGCGAGGACAACCCACCGCCCCAAGAAGAAGAGGAGGAGCCGCCTGAACCAGCGCTTGGCCGCATGGGGGTCGGAATCCTGGTAGGGGCGAGTGCCCTCTACGCCCTCTATCTCTTGGGACCCAGTGCTTTCGGTCGTCTGCAGGCCGAGGCTGATCCAGGACCCACTTCCATGAGTTTCCTGACCGGGCCGTCCGCGTTCATTCCAATCGCCGTCTATCTGGCGATAGCCGTTCTGCTGGCGGTCCGGCCAAGCACATCGCGATGGGGTGCCGGGTTGCTGATTGGCCTGGGAATCTTCACCCTGCTCGGCGGCGGGCTCTGCGTCGGATACCTCGCGCAGGTGAGGGCCTGAAATGAATCCGTCACGGGTCGCTTCGCGGCAGGCGCTGGCCGGTCCCGGCCAGCCGCTGCGCGGGGACCGCATTCCGCTTCGGCATCGAATTCGTCCGGGGCAAGGATGTGCTCTGGCTGGGGATGAGCCGTCCCCAGTGGTTCCCCATAATGATTCTCCCCCTGCTGTCCTGGCGGATGCTGCGGGTCTTCGGGAAACCACTCCGCCCGAGGTTGGAAGGAAGAGTGGCATGAGCAAGGACAACCCACCGCCCCAAAAAGAAGGGGAGAACCCTGAACCAGGGCTCCGCCCCATGGGGTTCGGAATCCTGTTGGGAACGGCTGCCCTTTACGCCCTCTATATCTTGGGACCGGGTGCTTTCGGTCTTCTGCAAACACGGGCTGATCCAGGACCCTCTTCCATACGTTTCCTGACCGGGCCGGTTGCCTTCGTTCCAATCGCCGGATATCTAGCGATAGCTATTCTGCTGGCGGTCTGGCCACCCACATCCCGGTGGGGTGCGGGGCTGCTGATTGGCCTGGGGATCTTCACCCTGCTCGGCGGCGGGGTCTGCGTCGGAGCCCTCGCGCAGATGGGAGGTTGAGATGAATCCGTCACCGTTCTCTTCACGGCAGGTGCTGCCCGGTCCCGGCCAGCCGCTGCGCGGGGACCGCATCCACCGCTACGTCACAGCTTTCTGTCCCCATTGCCACGAGACCAACCCACCGCTCGCGCAGGTGCGGCGCCTCTCCGGCGTGCTGCTAATCCGCGATGACCAGGTCTGGCTCGAACGCGGCTGCCCGGATCACGGACTCGTCAGCACCTTGTACGACCAATCTCCGGAAATCCTGCGCTACCTGGAGAAGTGGCAGGCGCCCACCAAGCAACACATCCCGGACCAGGCCGGCAATTACCGCCAGGTACCGGAGGCTTACGCCTACGGATTGCCCGCCATGCAGACGCAGCACACGTGCATCCTCCTGCAGGACATCATCGAGCACTGCAACCTGCGCTGCCCCACCTGCTTTACTGCCTCCGGCCCCCAGTTGCAGGGCGTGGCGCCGCTGAGCGAGGTGCTCGCGAATATCGACACCAGACTTGCCCGGGAGAACGGGCGGCTGGACGTGCTGATGCTCTCCGGCGGCGAACCGACGCTATATCCGTACCTGGCCGAACTTCTGGATGAGCTCGTCGCCCGGCCCATCGTCCGGATCATGGTGAACAGCAACGGCATGCTCATAGCCTCCGACGACGAACTCCTCGGGCTGCTGGCCCGGCACCGGGACCGGGTGGAGGTGTACCTCCAATACGATGGCCCGTCCAAAGAAGCGTCCATCCACCACCGGGGCGGTGACCTGACCCGCTACAAAGACCTGGCCATCTCGCGCCTGTCTGAGGCAGGTGTTTTCACCACCCTGACCATGACAGCGACACTCGGCGTCAACGACGGTGAGGTGGGCGCCGTCGTCATGAGGGCTTTGGAAACCCCGTTTGTGGGTGGGGTTGCGCTTCAGCCGGTGTTCGGTTCAGGGCGCGGCCACGCATAGACCCCACGGACAGGCTCACCCACACAGGCGTGCTGGAACGGCTCGCGGAGCAAACCGGAGGGGTGGTCTCATGGCACGACCTGACAGCACTGCCGTGTTCACATCCGCATTGCGCGTCAGTGGGTTACATGCTGAAGGACGACTCAGGGATTTGGCGTTCGCTGACAGCCCTCATCGGGCACGATCAGCTGCTCGCCTGGCTGGAACTCAATCCTGACAGCATCGCCAACCGCATCGCCGACAGCGCGATCCCGCTCGAGCTGCGCAACCTGATGAAGTCCTCGCTGCTGGACCTGCTGAGCGAGCAGTCCTCGCTGTCCCACCCCCGCACAATGGATCTTTGGAAGAACATCTGCACCCAATGCGACCTCGGCATCGGCACACTCACCACATTGGCAGCCGGCAAGCTTCCGGGGCAGCAACAGCGGCTGCGCAGGCTCCTCGGCGAACGGATCACCCGCATCATGGTCAAACCCTTTATGGACATCTCCACCATGATCGAGGAACGGCTCACGCAATGCTGCGTCCACGTGGGCACAAAGAGCGACGCCGGTGATCACCAGTGTGCCCCGTTCTGCGCTGTGCAGGCGTGGCCGGCCCTGGCCAGGCAACGAATGAGCACAGCTACGGGCACACGGCTACTCCCAGTCCGCCAGGTCTGAGTCAGGGAAGGGAGGAATGATGAGTTCCGCTTCTGATGCCCGCCGTATCGCAGCCGGGCCATTGCCGTCGCAGCTGGTGCGCTCCAAGCAGGCGGGCCGGCACGGACACAGGCCTGACCCTGAAACGGATCCGCAGTCCCCGCCGCCCTTCGACCCGTTGCGGCTCTGCATCTTCGCGACCGTTGCCCTCCTCGGCTGGGCCGCCGGTCCGGTGGCACTGGCCGTGTTCGCTGCAGTCGGATTCGCAGGCTATTGGAAAGCGCGACGGCGGGGCCTGACAAGGTCGAAGTGTTACCTCCGGGATACGAGGCTGGTCTTGGCCTACCTGGGCATCCTGTTTGCGGCCGGGCTGTGGGGGATATATTCGATGGCCGCTCAACTGTTCGGCTTCTAACCCCGGGCCCCTTCTTCCCTGATGTGGCCGGGACTACAATGAGCCATGCCCGTGACCGGCCGAGTCGTTTCCGCCGCGGTGCTGCTCGTCATTGGGGCAGGACTGGCGCTGCTGGCGGTGCTGGTCCACTACGGTTTTATGGCAATGTACGGCGGTGTCACCGATACCGCGTTCGAGGCGCTTGTCTGGGGGTTGACGGCCGGTCCCTCCGGATTGGGGCTTGCTCTGGTCGCGGTGTTTGCCGGGCTCGGCTTGATGCTCGCGACACGCAGGTGGATGCGGCTGACGGCCGTGGCCATCCCGGTCCTCATGCTGATCGGGATGTTCGCTGTCACCCCCTTGGCGCTGGGTCAGAAGATGGAGAAACAATTTGTTTCCGCTCCGCAATGCGTGATGGAGGGCACCGACGAGCCGACGGCCACTGCAGACCGTGAGTCCCAGCTGGCGTTCGATTCCATCGAGCACATCGGCCATTTCAAGGGTGGCGGCATGAGTGGTGTGGCCGGCTGTACGCGCTGGTTTGTGCTCCCGGAAGACGTCGATGTGTTGCAGCACTATCGTGGAGCGCTGCCAGCGGCGGGCTGGGAAGTGGTGGAGGATGACGGGCGCCACCTGCGGGCGCACCTTGATGGCCGGGCGTTCGATGTGATGACCTGCCCCGGAGGCGGAGTCATCTGGGCCGGAAGCGACGACGACCGCTCATACGGACAGGGAAGGCCTGAGCTGGCGGGCACTGAAATTTGCCCACACGACCTCTGAAACGACCCCAACCCAAAGATCAGGCGGCCAGGGGCTTTTTCCGTTCCAATAGTCCGCTGACGACGGCGACCGCCAGTCCCAGCACGGCCAGCACGGCACCCACGAGGGCGGGAGCCGTATAGCCCCAGCCCCAGGCGATCACCACGCCGCCAAGGAACGCGCCCAGTGCATTTGCCACGTTAAGCGCAGCATGGTTCAGCGAGGACGCCAGCGACGGAGCGTCCGGGGAGGCATCCAGCAGGCGGGTCTGCAGGGCCGGTACCAGCATGGAACCGGCCGCGCCCACCACAAACACCATGACCAACGCCGACCACGGCCAATGCACGGCAACGGCATAAACCACCAGGGCAACTGCGATGCCCGGCAGAATGCGGTAGATGGTTCCCATTACGGATTTGTCAGCGATCCTGCCGCCCACGATATTGCCCGCCACCATGCCCAGGCCATACAGCGCCACCACGATCGGAAGCAGCTGGGAAGGTATTCCGGCCACCAGTGTCATGGTGTGGGCAATGTAGGTATACGTGGCGAAGAAACCGCCGAAGCCGACGATGCCTATGAGGATCGCAAGCCAAACCTGCAGGCGTTTGAGGGCGCCAAGCTCACGCCGGATACTCGCATCCGGGTGGGCTTCCTGGAAAGGGACAAACCGCCATAAGAGCCCCACGGTGAGCAGCCCGATGGCACCCACCAGGAGGAACAGCAGGCGCCAGCCGTAGGCCTGGCCAACCCAGGTGGCAAGCGGGACACCAATAACGTTGGAAACCGTCAGGCCGGCCATCACCATCGAAATGGCACGTCCGCGCCGTGTCGGTGGCACCAGGGAGGCAGCAATCACAGCGGCGACGCCGAAGAACGCCCCATGCGGAAGCCCGGCTGCGAAGCGGGAAACCAGCATGCTGCCGTAGTCGGGAGCGATGAACGAGGTCAGGTTGGCAAGGCTGAAGAACAGCATCAGTCCCAGGGCGAGGTACTTGCGGGGCAGCCTGGCTCCGACCGCGGCCAGCAAGGGCGCGCCCACCACGACGCCGAGGGCGTAGGCCGAGATCAGGTTTCCGGCCTCCGGGGTGCTGATGCCAAGTCCCTGCTCCACCTCCTTCAGGAGGCCCATCATGGTGAACTCCGTCACGCCGATGCCGAAGCCGCCCATCGCAAGGGCAACAATGGCCCGCCCGACGTGCGCAGTCCGGGCCTTAGGTGGGGTTTTCTGGAGGACGCTGCTCATATGCCTGCTTCTCGGGAAATCCGGGGACCGATGCTGCGGCCCCCGGAAGCTGTTTTCTGTGGGAAGATCCCCGCGGCAGTGGAGGGTATCCGGTACGGCCGGAAGGCCGCCCCACCATTGTCCCCCATAGACTGGGGCGGTGACTGGACACATACTCGTAGTCGGCGGAGCCGTCCTTGACTCCCTTGAAGAGCCCACGAAGCTGCTGGTGGCGCGCCGGACAGCACCGGAACAGTTCGCCGGGCTTTGGGAATTTCCGGGGGGAAAGGTAGACGCGGGCGAGGCTCCCGAGGCCGCATTGCACCGGGAACTCAGGGAGGAACTGGGGATTGGCGTCCGGCTGGGGACCGAACTTGAGGCTCTCACAGCCGGCGGCTGGCCCCTGAATGAGCGGGCATCCATGCGGGTCTGGACGGCAGAAATTACAGAAGGGCACCCGCGCCCGCTTGAAGATCATGACGAATTGAAGTGGATCAGCGTGGCGGACAGTGATGAAGCTCTCAGCCTTCCCTGGATTCCTGCAGACTTCCCAATCGTCCGCGCGCTCCTGCAATCCCTCGCCGCCCACGCGGGCTCGCTCAGCGGCAACTGACCGCGGACATCACCGCCTGACGGCCGCTTTTCGGGCAGCCGGAGCCGGAACAGGGCGCGCCTGACAGCCCGTTAGAACAGGGTGGGCTGCTCTGGCTGTCCGCTGGGACCGGGGCCGGTGTTTCCGTCCCGCCGTCCCGGACTGCCGGCTTTGCCTACAGGGATGATGCCGGCCGGGTACTGTGCTTCTTCGCTCCGGGGATCATCTTCAAGATCGCGGTGGCTGAAGCCGTGGGAACCGGAGAAGCCATGCCGTTCCTTGAAATAGCGCACCCTTCCCGCCAGCCAGGTCCGGTACTCCTTGGGAGCGTACGAACCAGTGCCGTACAGCCCCTGATAGCGGCCTGTCAGATCGGGATGGTTAGCCGTGAGCCACTGCATAAACCACTCACGGGTGCCGGGCTTCAGGTACAGGGCACCGGCGGTGACGCCCGTGGCTCCGGCTGAGGCCAGTGAACCGAACAGGGCGTCCAGTGCTTCGTCGCTGTCGGTGAGCCACGGCATGATCGGCATGGCCATGACTCCGCACGGCAGGCCTGCTTCGCGGAGCCGGGAAATGAGTTTCAGCCTGGCCCTTGGCCCGGGAGTCCCCGGTTCCACGGCTTCTGAAAGGGCCTCATCCGTCATCGCGAGGGATATTCCCACCCCAACGGGCACCTGCCGCGCCGCTTCCTTCAGCAGGGGGATGTCCCGTGCCAGCAGGGTTCCCTTCGTGAGGATGGACAGGGGAGTGCCGGATTCTGCCAGCGCCGAGATGATTCCCGGCATCAGCTTGTAACGGCCTTCGGCGCGCTGATAGGGATCGGTGTTGGTGCCCAGTGCCACCTGATGGTGGGCCCAGGACGGTTTGGCAAGTTCTTTCCGCAATACTTCCGCCACATTGACCTTGACCACGATCTGGTTGTCGAAATCCCTCCCGGCGTCAAACTCCAGGTAGGTGTGGCTCTTCCGCGCAAAGCAGTAGACGCAGGCATGGCTGCAGCCCCTGTACGGGTTGATGGTCCATTCGAATGGCATGCGTGAACCGCCGGGCACCTTGTTCAGCACAGTCTTTGCGGTGACTTCGTGGAACGTGATGCCGGCGAACTCGGGGGTGGTCACGGACCTGACCAGGCCGGTGAGCGGCAGGAGTGCAGGAGTCGAACCACTCGCGGCTGCTTCTGTGGGGCGCTCCAACAGTGCTTGTGCATCCCATCTCATACATCCCATTCGAATGTATGTTCTAACTTAAGTCAAGGCCGGGCAAGCTCCCACACCACAATGATCCTGCCGGCAATGCTTGTTTGGCCCGGCTCCACGCTGAACGCGTCAGAGGAAACGGCCCGTTCGATCCTGGGCAGCGGAACCGGCATGCCAGGGTTGGACTCTTCCTCCAGCGAGACCACCCGGCCCAGCCGGGCAGAAGCCAGGGCAGCAAACTGTTCCGCCGATCGGAGCGCATCCTGCCAGGCAGCTTCACGGGCACGTGCCCGCACCGCGGCCTCATCTGAAAATCCGAGGTCAAGGCCGTTGAGCCTGACGTTGTTGCCGCCTGCTTCGACGGCGGCGGAGATGGCCGAGGAGGCAGCAGCCACATCCCTAAGACGGACAGTGAGGCTGCTGGTGGCGACATACCCTGCCACCTTCTGGCCCTCACCCTCGCGCCAGACAAGGTCTGCCCGGACGTTCAGTCCTGATGTCCGGATGTCCGCGTTTGTCACGCCGTGTTGGCGGAGCGCAGCAGAGACAGCGGACGATGTTGTCCCCGCTTCTGCGTAAGCTGCGCCCACGTTGCCGCTCCGGCACTCCACGCCTACGGACAGGGTCAACAGGTCCGGGGCGGCCTCGGCTACCCCTGTCCCAGTGACGGTGATTCTTCGTGATGTCATGCCTTGGCCTCCGTTCCGCCGCCGCCGCTGGGGGCGGCGGGCTTTCGCTGACTGCGTACTCTATATCCGCCTGCTTCCAGACCCGCCCGGCGTTCAAAAAAGTTCCCCGATGCGGGGTCGCCGGTACGCAGTTGCGACCAGCCGGCGGCCAGGAAATAGAGCGGGAGGAACGGCAGCCCCAAGCACCAGGCATACTGGCTGGCGTGTCTTTCTTCATGGCCCAGCAGTGCGGGAGTGGATATCAGGGCATTCGCATCGCTGCGGCAAACCACCACGTTGCCCAGGACGAACGCTCCGGCGAAGGGGAGCCGCCACCGGTAGTTGGCTGCAATGATCAACCCCCGCGGGCCGCGGCTGAGGGCGGTGCCCGCCGACACAGCCACGGCCAGGCCCAGGACCGTGCTGCCATTAGCCAGGTTTGCCAGCTGCCGCAACCGCTGTCCCGCCGTCAATACGCCCGCCGTCAGTGCCTTCCCGGCTTTTCCTTCTGCCTTCGGCAGGCCCGGCCGTTGTGTCATGAGGCCATGGTAGCGGGAGCGTTCAATTAGACTGGGGGATAGTGGCCGCCGGACTGTGTCGGGCGTGCCCTGACCTGATCACTGGATGAATTCACCCCTTGATCTGCCAGTGACGGACGCGCTGCCGGGAAACCGTGCACGCCTGCACTGGTCTTTGTGGAAATTTGTTAGCCCCGACTCGTAGCTAAGAACAGTAGATGACTGAAACTTTGCCGGGCGCCGCCATCCCTAACCCTACGGATGAAGCCGCCATTAATGCCGCTGTAGACCAGGCCATCACCGCCATTGCCGGTGCTGCCACCCTTGACGAGCTAAAGGCGGTGAGGCTCGCGCACACGGGGGAGAAGTCCCCGCTGAGCCTGGCCAACCGTGAGATCGGCAAGCTGCCGAAAGACCAGAAGGCGCTCGCCGGAAAACTGATGGGCGCATCGCGCGGCCGGGTCAACCAGGCGCTCGCCGCCCGCACGGCAGAGCTTGAAGCGGAGAACGACGCACGGATCCTGATTGAGGAGACGGTGGACGTCACGGCCGCACCGCGCCGCCGTCGTGCCGGTGCCCGGCACCCGCTCTCCACCCTGCAGGACCGCGTCGCGGACATCTTCGTGGGCATGGGCTGGGAAATCGCCGAAGGCCCCGAGGTTGAATCCGAATGGTTCAACTTTGATGCCCTGAACTTCAAGCCGGACCACCCGGCCCGCGAAATGCAGGACACATTCTTCGTGGAGCCGCCCGAGGCCCATCTGCTGATGCGCACGCACACGTCCCCGGTCCAGGTCCGTTCCATGCTGGAACGCGAACTGCCTATCTACGTCCTGTGCCCGGGCAAGGTATTCCGCACTGACGAGCTGGACGCCACCCATACCCCGGTGTTCCACCAGTTTGAAGGCCTCGCCATCGACAAGCACCTGAGCATGGCGGACCTGCGGGGCACGCTGGAGCACTTCGCCCGGCAAATGTTCGGCGACGAAGCCCAGATCCGGCTGCGGCCCAACTATTTCCCCTTCACCGAACCGTCGGCGGAGCTGGATATCTGGCACCCTGGCGCCAAGGGCGGCCCGCGCTGGATCGAATGGGGCGGCTGCGGAATGGTCAACCCCAATGTCCTCCGGGCCGCCGGCATTGATCCGGATGTCTATTCAGGTTTTGCCTTCGGCATGGGCATCGAACGCACCCTTATGTTCCGCAACGAGGTGGGCGACATGCGCGACATGATCGAAGGCGATGTACGTTTCAGCGAGCACTTCGGGATGGAGATCTAACAGTGCGTATCCCACTTTCCTGGCTGCGGGAATTCGCAGCAGTACCGGCCGGTGCCACGGCCGAAGACGTTATGGCCGAACTGGTTAAGGTCGGTTTTGAAGAAGAGGACGTCCACCGTCCCACTGACACCCTCAAGGGTCCGATTGTGGTGGGCCAGGTCCTGAGCCTGGTCAAGGAACCCCAGTCCAACGGCAAGACCATCAACTGGTGCCAGGTCCGTGTTGTCCCGGAAGGGCAGCCGCAGACCCTCACCGGTGACGGCATCGATCCCTCAGGTGTGCAGGGCATTATCTGCGGGGCCCACAACTTTGTTGAGGGTGACAAAGTGGTGGTCACCCTTCCCGGGGCAGTCCTGCCGGGCGACTTCCGCATCTCTGCACGCAAGACCTACGGCCACCTGTCTGCCGGCATGATCGCCTCGGTCCGTGAACTTGGCATCGGCGAGGACCACGACGGCATCCTGGTTCTGTCCCGGATCGGCCTGGATCCGGAAATCGGCACCGACGCCATGGACCTGCTGGGTCTCTACGACGAGGCCGCCGAGATCAATGTGACCCCGGACCGCGGCTACGCCTTCTCCATCCGCGGTGTCGCCCGCGAATACGCCCACGCCACCGGAACCTCCTTCACCGACCCGGCCTCCAAGGTCCAGGCTCCGGCTGAGCTTTCCGGCGGCTACGGCGTCAAACTCAACGACGACGCGCCCATCTACGGCAAGCCGGGCTGCGACCGCTTTGTGGCGCGCACCGTGCGCGGCGTGGACGCCACCCGGCCCACCCCGCCGTGGATGGTTTCCCGGCTGCGGCTGGCCGGCGTCCGTTCCATCTCGCTGCCGGTGGATATCTCCAACTACGTCATGTTCGAGCTGGGCCAGCCCACGCACTGCTATGACCTGGACAAGCTGTCCGGTGACATTGTGGTGCGCCGTGCCGTTCCCGCGGAGACAATCACCACACTGGACGGCAAGGAGCGCGCGCTCGACGTCGAAGACCTCCTGATCACCGACGGCTCAGGTGCGATCGGCATCGCCGGCGTCATGGGCGGCGCTGCCACCGAGGTGAGCGATTCGACGTCGAACGTCCTGGTGGAGGCGGCACACTTCGACGAGGTGTCCATTTCCCGGTCCCGCCGGCGCCACAAGCTGCCGTCGGAGGCGTCCAAGCGCTTCGAGCGCGGCGTGGACTGGCAGGTGGCGGGCGTCGCCGCGCAGCGTGTCGTGGACCTTCTGGTGGAACTGGCAGGAGGCGTCGCTGACGAGGCGGGGACCGACGTCGGGACCGCCCCTGACGCCGTCTCCATCCAGCTCCCGGCAGCGTTTGCCGCACAGCGGATAGGGATCGACTTCACTGACGAGCAGATCATCACCTCCCTGGAGGATCTGGGCGCCGTGGTGGAGCAGAATGACGGCGGCTGGACAGTGACCGCTCCGAGCTGGCGGCATGACCTGGAAACAAAAGAGGACCTTTCCGAGGAAATCGCCCGGCTGGTGGGGTATGACAACATCCCCGCCACCCTCCCGGTGGCCCCTCCCGGACGGGGACTGACGCGCACGCAGCAGCAGCGCCGTCGGCTCATCCAGGCACTGGCTGATGCCGGCCTGACCGAAGTCCTGGCCTACCCCTTTGTCTCCAAGGCTTCCAATGACACCTTCGGCGTGGCGGAGCAGGGGGCTCCGAGGCTTGCGGTCAAGCTGGCCAACCCCATCAGTGAGGAACACGGCTTCCTGCGCACCTCGATCCTTCCGGGGCTCATCGAGGTGGCGAAGCGCAACCATTCCCGCGGCTTCAGGGACCTGGCGCTTTTCGAGTCAGGGCTCGTTTTCCTGCCCAATGACACCTTGGGAACTGCCTCCATTCCGCCGCTGGGCGTCAAGCCCTCCGATGAGGTGCTGGATGCGCTGTACGACGGCGTCCCGGACCAGCCCCTGCATGTCGCCGCCATCCTGACGGGCCATGATTCACCGGCCGCCGCCGGACACACTCCGCGTTTCTGGGACTGGTCCGATGCGCTGGACATCGCCCGCCTGGCCGGTGACGTCCTGGGCGTGGAAGTGGTTGTCAGCCAAGGCGCCCACCAGGCGTTCCACCCGGGGCGTGCAGCACAGCTTTCGCTGCGTACCGGCGAAATCGTGGGCTATGCGGGCGAGCTCCACCCGAAGCTCCTGGCTGCGCAGGACATGCCGGCCCGGTCGGTCGCACTGGAGTTCAACGCGGACGCCCTGTTCGACGCCGCCGCCGACGTCATTGTTGCCAGGCACATCTCCACGTTCCCGGTGGCAACCCAGGACGTGGCGTTGGTGGTACCCGCGGAGATCCCGGCGGACGCCGTCCTCACCGCACTCCGCGAAGGCGCAGGCGAGCTCCTGGAGGACGTGGCACTCTTCGACGTGTACGCCGGCAAGGGCATCGAGGAGGGCAAGAAGTCCCTGGCGTTCGGGCTTCGGTTCCGGGCCAACGACCGCACTCTGACCGCGGATGAGGCAACGGCTGCCCGCGAAAGTGCCGTCGCGCTGGCAGCTGAACGGTTTGGTGCCGTCCAGCGCTAGTTCAACACCGGCAAAAATCCCCGCAGCCACCAGGTTGCGGGGATTTTTTGCACTCATTCCGGAAAGTTCCGTTAGCGGTTTCCGTGAGGGGAGGAAAGTTCCCTTTAGGGGACCAGCAGGACCTTGCCAGTGGTGCGGCGGCCCTCCAGGTCTTCATGGGCCTGGCGCGCCTTGGCCAAGGGGTAGTTGCCGCCGATCCGAACCTTGAGGCTTCCCTTCGCTGCGGCGTCAAATACTTCGGTAGAGCGCCAGCGGCGTTCCTGCGGGTTGCCGAGGAAATGCGCCAGGGACGGCCGCGTCAGCGTAAGCGAGCCGCCCGCGTTGAGCCGCTGCGGGTCGAAGGGTGGAACGGGGCCCGACGCTGCGCCGAAAAGGACAAGCGCACCCCTGGTGCGCAGGCAGGACAGCGAGCCGTCGAAGGTGTTGCGGCCGACGCCGTCGTAGACCACGTCCACGCCTTTGCCGCCGGTCAGGTCACGGACATGATGGGGAAAGCCGGCGTACCGGAGGACATGGTCCGCTCCAGCTTCCGTGGCGAGTTCTTCCTTTTCATCGGAGGAGACCGTGGTGATGACGCGGGCGCCGCGCTCCTTCAGAAGCTGGATCAGCAGCAGTCCCACGCCGCCGGCTCCTGCATGCGTCAGCACGGTGTGGCCCGGTTCCACCCTGAACGAGGAGTTGATCAGGTAGTGGGCCGTCATGCCCTGCAGGGGAAGGGCGGCAGCCGTCAGATCGTCAACGCCGTCCGGCACCGGGAGGGCTTTGGCAGCATCAAGCACGATGTAGCCCGCATAGCATTTCTTACCCTCTGCGGTGGCCACCCTGCTGCCTGCCGCGAAATCCTCCACGCCCTCGCCGACTTCCTCGACCGTTCCTGATGCTTCCGAGCCGGGTGTGAAGGGAAATTCGACTTTGTACGTGCCGCTGCGCTGGTAAGTGTCGATGAAATTGACCCCGGCCGCTGCCACCTTGATGAGCAGCTGGCCCGGCCCCGGTGCGGGACGCTCGGCATCCGCAAGCTCCAGGACTTCGGGTCCGCCGGGCTGGCCGGCGACGATTGCATCCATCATGGATCTCCTTTCCTGGGCTGGGATTTCCTGGCCCGGATCCTGAACCATCCTAGGGATAGGGGACGCAGACGACGAAGTGACGGCCGGTAGACCGGCCGTCACTTCGTCAAAGATGGGGGCGAGGCGCCCGGTACCAGCTCTTAGTAGCGCCGCGTGACAGTTGCCATCGGGCACTCGAAGTGGCGCCCTGCGGCCAGCCCCACGTCGTTGAGGTAGCGGACGATGATGCCGTAGGACTGCAGCAGGGTGGTCTCCGTGTAGGGCACCTGATGCTTGTGGCAGTACTCACGGACGATCTTTGCAGCCTTGTCCAGCTGCGGCCGGGCCATGTCCGGGAAGAGGTGGTGCTCGGCCTGGCGGTTCAGGCCGCCCAGGAGGATGTCCATAAAAAAGCCGCCCGAGATGTTCCGGGACGTCAGCACCTGACGGCTGAAGAAATCCACCCGGCTGTCGGCGGGAATGACAGGCATGCCCTTGTGGTTCGGGGCAAACGAGGCACCCATGTAGAAACCAAAAACGGCGAGCTGCACGGCGATGAAGGCGAAGGCCATGCCGAGCGGCAGGAATGAAAAGGCGAGGATGGGCAAGATGCTGAGCCGGACGACGAGGATGGGCAGCTCAACCCAGCGATGCGTGACCTTGGCGCGGCGGAAGACGAACTTCACGGAATCGATCTGAAGGCCCAGGCCTACGCCCAGGAGGAGCGGGAAGAAGAACCAGCCCTGCTTTCGCGTCAGGAGGGACGAGAGCCATCCTTGACGGGCGGCCGCGGTTTCGGTGTGGAAGGCGATGGGGCTGTCCATGATGTCCGGGTCCTTGGAGATCACGTTCGGGTGGTTGTGGTGGGCTCCGTGCTTCTGCTCCCACCACGAGAAACTCATCCCGGCCACTGACGTTGCCAGCAGCCGTGCCGACCAGTCGTTGGCGCGTCGGGAAGCGAAAATCTGGCGGTGACCGGCCTCATGGGCCAGGAAGCTCAGCTGGGTGCAAAGGACTCCCAGGGCCGCAGCGATCAGCAGCTGGAACCAGCTGTCACCGATCAGGGCGAAACCGAACCATGTGGCCGCCATCAGGAGCACCAGGCTGGCAAAGACAGTGACGTAGAAACCGACCCGGCGTTCCAGCAAACCCGCGGCCTTGACGGTTTTGAGCAGTTCCGAATAGCTCAGGACCACTGTGTTGGGCTGGCGGACTCGCGATTTAGGGCGCTCAGGCGTAAGGAGGGTGGCGGTCATGTAACGGGGCCTCGTAACTGTTACGGGCAACGCTGCAGCCGACACTCGGACTGCATGGTTTCAGGATCACCCTCTATCCAGCATACGGCAGGGGCCGTGCCATGATTTTTCCAGCAGTTTCCAGGGGTATGCATAAATATCGGACAGCATGAATACTTTTGCTGTTTGCTGTATGATTCAGGCATGACTATTTCTGTTGCAGTCTCCGGGGCCAGCGGCTACGCCGGGGGAGAAGTGCTTCGCCTTCTCGCAAGCCACCCTGACGTGACCATTGGCGCCATCACAGCGCACAGCAATGCCGGATCCAGGCTCGGTGAACTGCAGCCCCACCTGCATGGGTTGGCCAGCAGGATCCTGGAAGAAACCACTGTGGAGAACCTCGCGGGCCACGACGTCGTGTTCCTGGCCCTCCCGCATGGCGCTTCCGCGGAGATCGCCGCACAGCTTCCCGAAGGCACCGTGGTGATCGACGCCGGTGCCGATCACCGGTTGGAGGACGCTGCGGCCTGGGAAAAGTTCTACGGCTCCGCCCACGCCGGAACCTGGCCCTACGGCCTGCCGGAACTTCCCGGGCAGCGCGAGGCCCTGAAGGGCGCCACGCGCATCGCCGTTCCCGGCTGCTACCCGACGTCGGCCCTGCTGGCTTTGACGCCTGGCTTCACCGCCCAGCTGCTTCAGTCCGAAGATGTGGTGATTGTGTCCGCCTCCGGTACGTCCGGGGCGGGCAAAGCCGCGAAGGTCAACCTGATTGGATCCGAAGTGATGGGTTCCATGAGCCCCTACGGGGTGGGGGGCGGACACCGCCACACCCCGGAAATCGAGCAGGGCCTGTCCAATGCCGCGGGCGAACGCGTGACTGTTTCCTTTACGCCCACGCTGGCACCCATGAGCCGCGGCATCCTGACCACGGCAACAGCCAGGGTGAAAGCCGGAACCACAGTAGCCGAGGTCCGCCAGACGTGGGCCGACGCGTACGACGACGAACCGTTTGTCCACCTCCTGCCCGAAGGGCAATGGCCCACCACCAAGTCCGTTGTTGGATCCAACCACGCCGCCATGCAGGTGGCATTGGACGAACACACTGGCCGTGTCATTGTCACGTGTGTCCTGGATAACCTCACCAAGGGCACAGCCGGCGGAGCCGTCCAATCCATGAATATTGCGCTCGGGCTGGCAGAAACCGCCGGCCTCAACCTGCAGGGAGTTGCCCCGTGACCGTTACCGCCCCGCTGGGATTCCGAGCCTCCGGCATCACCGCAGGCCTGAAGGCTTCAGGCAACCCCGACCTCGCCCTGGTGGTCAACGACGGACCGTCCAAGTCCGCCGCCGCCGTCTTCACAAGCAACCGGGTGGCGGCCGCTCCCGTCCACTGGTCACGCCAGGTTGTCTCCGACGGCCGGGTGGACGCCGTTGTGCTCAATTCCGGTGGCGCCAACGCCTGCACCGGGCCCGAAGGATTCCAGAACACGCACAACACCGCCGAGAAAGTGGCCAAGGTGCTGGGGATTTCGGCGACCGACGTTTTTGTCTGCTCAACCGGCCTTATCGGCGAGCAGTTGCCGATGGACAAGATCCTGCCAGGCATCGAGGCAGCCTCAACGGCGCTCAGCACGGATGGCGGCCCCGAGGCGGCCCTTGCCATCATGACCACTGACTCCGTACCCAAGGCGGCCCTCTTCATCGGCACGGATACCGACGGCCAGGAGTTCAGCATCGGCGGCATCGCAAAGGGTGCAGGCATGCTGGCCCCCGGCCTGGCCACCATGCTGGTTGTGCTCACCACAGACGCCGAGGTGGCTCCTGAACTGCTCGACCTCGCCCTCCGGGACGCCGCTCGGGTCACCTTTGACCGTGCTGACTCTGACGGCTGCATGTCAACCAACGACACCGTTGTGCTGCTGGCTTCCGGTGCGTCCGGCTCTGTGCCCTCTGCCGAGGCTTTCGGTGCCGGCCTTACCCAGGTTTGTGCCGAACTGGCGCGCAAACTGATCGGCGACGCCGAAGGTGCCAGCCACGACATTGCCATCCGTACGTTCAACGCGGCAAGCGAGCGGGACGCCGAAATAGTCAGCCGTTCCGTGGCGCGGTCCAACCTCTTCAAGGCGGCAATCTTCGGCAAGGACCCCAACTGGGGCCGGGTTCTGTCGGCGGTAGGAACAACTGACGCCGCCTTTGACCCGGACAAACTTAACGTGGCCATGAACGGTGTCCAGATCTGCCGCAACGGCAGCATCGGCGATGACCGCAACCTGGTGGACCTGGAACCGCGGGAAGTGCATGTGGAGATAGACCTTCAGGCCGGCGACGCTGAGGCCACCATCTGGACCAACGATTTGACCCACGATTACGTGCACGAAAACAGCGCCTACTCCAGTTAGCCCACGGCCCTAGATCCTTCCAAGGGGAGCAGCTTAATGAATGCCCAGACGCGTGAAAACACGTCCATGCTCGACGCCCAAAGCAAGGCCGGAACCCTGATCGAGGCGCTGCCCTGGATCCAGCGCTTCGCGGGCACCACCATGGTGATCAAGTACGGCGGCAATGCCATGGTCAACGACGAACTGCGCCGCGCGTTCGCCGAGGACGTGGTGTTCCTGCACCATGTAGGCATCCATCCTGTGGTGGTCCACGGCGGCGGCCCCCAGATCAATTCGATGCTGGCCAGGCTTGGCATCGAGTCCGAATTCAAAGGCGGCCTGCGGGTCACCACTCCGGAAGCCATGGACGTGGTCCGTATGGTCCTCACCGGCCAGGTAGGCCGCGAGCTCGTGGGGCTGATCAATTCCCACGGACCCTATGCGGTGGGCATGTCCGGCGAAGACGGTGGGCTGCTGCGCGCCGTCCGGACGGGCACCGTGATCGACGGCGAGGAAGTTGACCTCGGCCTGGTGGGCGAAGTGGTGGGAGTGAACCCGGAAGGCATCCTGGACATCCTGGCGGCCGGGCGCATTCCCGTGATCTCCACCGTGGCGCCGGAGATCGAGGATGACGGCAGCGGCACAACCGGCCAGCGCGTACAGACAACCGGGCAGGTCCTGAATGTCAACGCGGACACCGCCGCCGCCGCACTGGCCGAGGCCCTCAGTGCCTCCAAGCTGGTCATCCTCACCGACGTGGAAGGCCTGTATGCCAACTGGCCGGACAGGTCCTCACTGATCTCGTCCATCACGGCGTCCGATCTTCGCCACCTGCTGCCATCGCTTGAATCCGGCATGATTCCCAAAATGGAAGCGTGCCTCAAGGCCGTTGACGGCGGAGTGGAACGCGCACACATTGTGGACGGCAGGCTGCCGCACTCCATGCTCCTGGAAACATTCACGACGGCGGGAATCGGCACCCAGGTGGTGCCCGACGAGGACCTGGATATTGACGTAAAGGAAGTAACCGCATGAACCAGGTAGACACCGGGAACCAGGGTGGCCCCGCCTACAATTCGGCCCCCAGCACTGCGGCCGTTGAGAAGGCATCCGTTGGCGAACTCGTCGACGGGAAGGGCCACACCACGGGAGCTGACTGGCTTGCCCGCTATTCCAGTTCGCTGATGGGCGTCTTCGGAACGCCGCAGCGGGTGCTGGTCCGTGGCGCAGGATGCCTGGTCTGGGATGCCGACGGCAAGGAGTACCTTGACCTGCTCGGCGGGATCGCGGTCAACGCCCTGGGCCATGCCAACCCGTTTGTCACTTCGGTCATTTCCAGCCAGCTGGCCACCCTGGGGCACGTCTCAAACTTCTTCACCAGCCCCACACAAATAGCGCTCGCGGAAAAACTGCTCACCCTGGCAGGCGCGCCCGCCGCCTCCAAGGTGTTCTTTACCAACTCCGGCACGGAAGCGAATGAGGCAGCGTTTAAGCTCGCCCGGCGCAACTCCAGCGGTGCCCGGACCAAAATCATTGCCCTCGAGGGTGCCTTCCACGGCCGCACCATGGGAGCCCTTGCCCTCACGGCGAAGGAAGCGTACCGTGCTCCGTTCGAGCCGCTGCCCGGCGGTGTTGTGCACGTCCCCTTCGGCGACGTCGATGCCCTGGAAGCCGCCATTGACGAAACGGTGGCCGCGGTGTTCCTCGAGCCGATCCAAGGCGAAGCAGGCGTCCGGCCGCTGCCGCCGGGTTACCTGAGGGCCGCCCGCGAGGCGACCATCAGGGCCGGGGCCCTGCTCATCCTGGACGAGGTCCAGACCGGGATCGGCCGGACGGGGAAGTGGCTCGCCAGCGAGGACTCGGGAATTGCTCCGGACGCCGTCACCCTGGCCAAGGGACTCGGCGGCGGATTCCCCATTGGTGCGCTGATCACCTTCGGCGCCCAGACGTCGTCGCTGCTGAGTGCTGGCCAGCACGGCACCACTTTCGGCGGAAACCCGGTGGCCACGGCCGCCGCCCTGGCCACGCTGCACGCCATCGAGACCCAGCGTGTCCTGGAGAACGTGGCAGGCGTGGGAGAGCACCTGCGCGCCGGGCTGGCCGCCATCGAGGGTGTCACCGAGGTCCGTGGTGAAGGCCTCCTGATCGGCTTTGACCTCGATGCCGACGTCGCGCCTGCTGTTGTTACTGCGGGCCTTGATGCCGGTTTCATCGTCAACAGCCCCGGGCCCCGCACCATTCGGCTTGCCCCGCCGCTGGTACTCACTACCAGCCAGGCCGATACTTTCCTCGCCGCCTTCCCGGCAATCCTCTCCACAGCTAAGGACGCCCAGTGACTCCCGCAAGCAACTCAGCTTCAGCCGGCACCACCCGTCACTTCCTCAAGGACACTGACCTCAGCCCTGTTGAGCAGGCAGAGGTCCTGGAGCTGGCGCTCCGCCTCAAGGCGGAACCGTACAGCGTCCAGCCGTTCGCGGCGGAGGGGAGTGGCCGCAAGACGGTGGCAGTCATCTTCGACAAGACATCAACGCGCACCCGGGTGTCCTTTGCCACCGGCGTGGCTGACATGGGCGGCAACGCCCTGATCATCAACCCGGGTGAAGCGCAGATCGGCCACAAGGAATCGGTCGAGGACACCGCAAAGGTCCTCGAACGCATGGTCTCCACCATTGTTTGGCGGACCGGGGCACATGCAGGGCTGGTGGCCATGGCCGAAAACTCCAGGGTTCCGGTGATCAACGCCCTCTGCGACGACTACCACCCGTGCCAGCTGCTGGCAGACCTGCTGGCGGTCAAGGAGCACAAGGGCGAGCTCAAGGGACTCACCATGAGCTACCTGGGCGACGCTGCCAACAACATGGCCAACTCCTACCTGCTGGCCGGGGTGACAGCAGGCATGCACGTCCGCATCGCGGGGCCCGAAGGCTACCTGCCCGCGGAGGAAATCGTTGCCGCCGCCGAGGAACGTGCGGCCGAAACAGGCGGCTCGGTGCTGGTCACCACCGATGCGGCCGAGGCCCTCAAAGGTGCCGACGTCGTGGCCACTGACACGTGGGTGTCCATGGGACAGGAAGCCGAAAAGGAAGCCCGGATGCAACTGTTCCGGGACTATTCCGTCGATGAGGCGGCCATGGCACACGCGGCGGATGACGCCGTCGTCCTCCACTGCCTGCCCGCCTACCGTGGCTATGAGATCTCGGCAGGCGTCATCGACGGCCCGCAGTCGATCGTGTGGGACGAGGCCGAAAACAGGTTGCATGCCCAGAAAGCCCTGATGGCCTGGCTGATGCACCGCTCCGGGCTGGCATTCGTCGACGGTCTTGCTCCCGTCGAAGGCACCGGGGAGAGCACGTTCTAGTGTCCAACAACGCGTCGGTGCCGGGCTCCAGCCCGGCCACCAAAACCGCCCGGCAGGCGCGTATCATCGCGATCCTGACGGGGGAGTCGGTGCGCTCCCAGGCGGAGCTCGCCGCGCTGCTGGCTGACGACGGCGTCCAGGTCACCCAGGCCACGCTGTCCAGGGACCTGGTGGAACTCGGCGCCGTCCGGGTTCGGGGCAAGGAAGGCGTCCTGGTCTACGCCGTTCCCGGCGAGGGCGGGGAACGGGCGGCCAAAAGCGGTGTCAGCCAGGAAATCCTGGACGCGAGGCTTGCCCGGCTGTGCAGCGAACTCCTGGTGACAGCGGAGGCGTCAGCCAACATCGCAGTCCTCAGAACACCCCCCGGCGCCGCGAACTTCCTGGCGCTGGCCATCGACCACTCGGTGATGCCCTCCATCCTGGGCACCATCGCCGGGGACGACACCGTACTCCTGGTCTCCCGGGACCCCCAGGGCGGCCAGGACCTCGCCGCCCGGTTCCTGCAGCTGGCAGAGGAAGCCGGCGGGCAGTAAAAGCCTGCCCGGGTGTGTGACAGGCTTTCCCTAGAAGATTTTTCGCAACGAATTTCCAGACGAATCATCACCAACAAAAACAAGAGGAGCATTTTCCGTGACTGAGCGCATTGTTCTGGCCTACTCCGGTGGCCTTGATACTTCCGTAGCCATCGGCTGGATCGGCGAAGCAACCGGGGCCGAGGTCATCGCCGTGGCCGTTGACGTCGGGCAGGGCGGCGAGTCGCTGGAGACCATCCGCCAGCGTGCACTGGGCTGCGGCGCAGTGGAGGCATACGTGGCAGACGCCAGCGACGAATTCGCCAACGAGTACTGCGTCCCCACGCTGAAGGCCAATGCCCTGTACCAGGGTCACTACCCGCTGGTGTCCGCCATCTCCCGGCCCGTCATCGTCAAGCACCTGGTCAAGGCCGCCCGCGAGTTCGGCGCCACCACCGTGGCCCACGGCTGCACCGGCAAGGGCAACGACCAGGTCCGCTTCGAAGTGGGCATCCAGACCCTCGGCCCGGACCTGAAGTGCATCGCCCCGGTCCGCGACCTCGCCCTGACCCGCGACAAGGCCATCGCCTTCGCCGAGGAAAAGGGACTGCCGATCGAAACCACCAAGAAGAACCCGTACTCCATCGACCAGAACGTCTGGGGCCGGGCCGTCGAAACCGGCTACCTCGAGGACATCTGGAACGCCCCCACCAAGGACATTTACGACTACACCGCCACCCCGGAGTTCCCCCCGGCCCCGGATGAGGTCACCATCTCCTTCGAAGCGGGAGTCCCGGTAGCCATCGACGGCATCAAGGTCACGCCGCTCCAGGCCATCAAGGAACTGAACCGCCGCGCCGGCGCCCAGGGCGTGGGCCGCATTGACGTCGTCGAGGACCGGCTCGTGGGCATCAAGTCCCGCGAAATCTACGAGGCCCCCGGCGCCATGGCGCTGATCACCGCCCACAAGCACCTCGAGGACATCACCATCGAGCGCGAGCAGGCCCGCTTCAAGGCAACGGTTGGCCAGCGCTGGGCCGAGCTGGTCTACGACGGCCAGTGGTTCTCCCCGCTCAAGCGCTCCCTGGACGCCTTTATCGAGGACACCCAGCGCTACGTCTCCGGCGACATCCGGATGGTCCTGCACGGCGGCCAGGCGATTGTTAACGGCCGCCGCTCCGACACCTCGCTGTACGACTTCGACCTCGCCACCTACGACACCGGGGACACCTTCGACCAGTCCATGGCGCGCGGCTTTATCGAGCTGTGGGGCATGTCCGCCAAGGTTGCCTCCGGCCGCGATATCCGCGTCGCAGGAAAGTAGCCCCTGTGGCTGAGCCTAAGTCTGAAGCGACAAATACTGGAGCACTGTGGGGCGGCCGCTTTGCCGGCGGCCCCGCAGATGCCCTCGCCGCACTCAGCAAGTCCACCCACTTCGACTGGCGGCTGGCCCGCTACGACATTGCAGGCTCCGTGGCCCACGCCCGCGTCCTGCACAAAGCGGGGCTGCTGGATGACGCCGAGCTCAAAGGCATGCTGGCCGCCCTCGGCCAGCTGGATGACGATGTAGCCTCCGGCGCCTACCTGCCTGCTGAATCCGACGAGGACGTGCACGGCTCGCTGGAACGCGGCCTGATCGAACGCGCCGGCACCCAGCTCGGCGGCAAGCTCAGGGCGGGACGTTCGCGCAACGACCAGGTGGCTACGCTGGGCCGGATGTTCCTCCGGGACCATGCCCGCATCATCGCGCGCGGCGTTCTCGCCACGATCGAATCGCTGGTGGAGCAGGCCAAGGCCCATCAGGGGGTGGCCATGCCCGGCCGCACCCACCTGCAGCACGCCCAGCCGGTGCTGCTGAGCCATCATCTGCTGGCCCACGCCTGGGCGCTGCTCCGTGACGTGCAGCGGCTCCAGGACTGGGACAAGCGCGCCGGTGTATCGCCGTATGGCTCGGGTGCTTTGGCCGGATCCTCGCTTGGCCTGGATCCGGAAGCGGTGGCAGCGGAGCTTGGCTTCTTCTCCGCCACCCACAACTCCATCGACGGTACGGCTTCCCGCGACGTCTTCGCCGAGTTCGCCTGGGTGTGTTCCATGATCGGAGTGGACCTGTCCCGCGTCTCCGAGGAGGTCATCCTGTGGGCCACCAAGGAGTTCTCCTTTGTGACCCTGCACGATTCCTACTCCACGGGTTCGTCCATCATGCCGCAGAAGAAGAACCCCGACGTGGCCGAACTGGCGCGCGGCAAGGCGGGCCGTCTGATCGGGAACCTGACCGGCCTGCTGGCGACGCTCAAGGGCCTGCCGCTTGCCTACAACCGCGATCTGCAGGAGGACAAGGAACCGGTCTTTGATGCCGCCGACACCCTGGAGCTGCTGCTTCCGGCTGTCTCCGGCATGATCGCCACCCTGAAGTTCAACACGGAGCGGATGGAGTCCCTGGCGCCCCAGGGCTTCGCGCTGGCCACTGACATTGCCGAGTGGCTGGTACGCCAGGGTGTTCCGTTCCGGGAGGCCCACGAGCTGTCCGGTGCCGCCGTCAAGCAGGCCGAATCACGCGGCGTCGAGCTGTGGGACCTGACGGACGGGGAATATGCCGCCATCTCCGAGCACCTGACACCGGAAGTCCGCACGGTCCTGAGCACGGAGGGATCGCTCAACAGCCGCAACTCCCAGGGCGGCACCGCACCGGCCGCCGTCGAACGCCAGCTGGTGGCCCTCGAAAGCGAGCTCGCCGGAGTACGGGAGTACGCGGGGTAGACGGCCATCAGTACGTGCGAGATGGCACTTCGCAGCAATGATTCTTGAAAACACTGTCGTGAAGTGCCATCTCGCGTTTGCCCGCCAAAGACCTGGCCCATCCAGCATGGAGGAAGCACCCTCCGTTAGGATGGCGCCATGACAGCTCCCGCACCGGATACCCTTCTCACCGAACTTCATAAAGCCGCCGACGCCGCCGCCTCGGCCGCCGGGAAGCTCACGGATGAGGACGTGCTGGCCCCGTCCACCCTTCCCGGCTGGACGCGCGGCCATGTGCTGGCGCACATTACCGGGATCTCCCATGCCATGGCCAGGCAACTGGAATACGCTGCCCGCGGCGAGACCGTTGAACTGTACGACGGCGGCCAGGATGGCCGGAACAACGCGATCAACACGGCAGCCGGCCATGATGCTGCCACCCACCGGAAAGACCTGCAGGCAGCCCTTGACCGGGTGCTGAAGGCCTTTGACTCCGTGGCTGGCCCGGAAGCCCCCGGAGCAGCAGGCCCCGGCAGTGACACGCCGGCATCCGGAACGGGAGAATCAGGCGTCACCTGGCAGACACCCATCGCCTACCGAGGGGGAGTGGTCCTGGACGGCGGCCTGGCCCTGTGGCGCGAACTGGTCATCCACACCTCGGACCTGGGAACAGGGCCCGGTCCGGAAGCCTGGAGCCGGCTCTTTTGCGAGCACCTGTTCGGCTTCCTGGCAGCCCGGGTTCCGCCTGGCGACAAGCTGGTGCTGCAGCCCCTGGGGTTGCCGCCGGTAACCATTGGCAGCGGCGGCCGCTCCATTGTCATCAGTGGAATGATCACCGACATTGCAGCCTGGCTTGCCGGCCGCGAACCATCCCTGGGCAGCCTGCGGGCCTCCGCGGCCGCCGACGGCGTGGACCTGCCGACTCTGCTGCCCTGGCCCTCCGGGGTGCCTGCGGCCAAGTAGCCGGGTTCCGGGACTTGCGGCGAAAACCGCTCAGCCTGCCTCGCGGTCCAGCAGACTCCTCTTGATGGCCAGGCCCCAGCGGAAGCCGCCCAGGGTGCCGTCCGTCCGGATCACGCGGTGGCACGGCACAAAAAGGGCCGCGGCGTTGAAGGCGCAGGCACTTGCGGCCGCCCTGACGGCCTTCGGATTGCCGGACAACTCGGCGTACTCCGTGTACGTTACCGGGAAGCCCGGCCGGACTGTCCGGAGCATATCCCAGGCATGGCTGCGGAACGGGCCTGACCTTTGCTGCACGGCCACGCTCATCGCAGGGCCGGGATCTCCAAGGTAGAACGCCTCCACGGCCAGAGAGATAGGACCCAGCTCCGTTACTGTCTCCACCCCGGCAGGTCGAAGCGCTGGGTGGATCTGGCCGGTGAGCTCGCCGGGCTCCGCGGTCCAGCCTGAGGCCAGCACTGCTCCATCCCGGGCAAGGATGGTGAAGGGTCCATCCGGGGTGGACATCGTTAACAGCTGGGCTTTCATCGCATCGCTTTCTCTGGAGCTGATTTCTCAGAACGGTGGGAACCTTGCGTGGTGGCCGCGCGCCACAAGTGCATGGTGGCGTAGGACCGCCAGGGACTGACTTCGCGGAAATCGGGACTGGCCGCGCCCGTCGGGCACTCCAGGGCAAGCGCCCGGATCCCATTGCGTACAGCTGCGTCGTTCGCCAGGAAAACATCGGGCGCTCCAAGCACGCGCATGGCCACGTAACCCACCGTCCAGGGACCGACGCCGGCAAGTGGCAGCAGTTTCGCGGCCAGGCCGGGAAGGTCGTCGCCGTAGCCAAAGTCCAGTTCTCCGGCGGCGAGGGCTGCTGCCGCCGTGCGGAGGGAGTCGATTCGGCGCTGTGGGCCGCGCAGCAGCGTGTATCCGTGGTCGGCGATCTCGGCAGCGGTGGGAAACAGCCGGTCCAGCCCGTTGCCGGGCAGCAGCGTGGGGCTCCCGGCAGCCGACAGCTGGGTCAAAGCCGTGCGGGCCGCAGCCACGGTGATCTGCTGGCCCATCATGGCCCTGATGAGCAGTTCCTGCGGATCAAGGGCGCCGGGCATCCTTATGCCGGGGGCGCCGGTCACGGCGGAGGCCAACCTTGCATCCGCGGCAAGGGCGTTGTCGATCGCTACGGGATCGGCGTCGAGGTCAAACAGGCGGCGAACGCGGCTCAGTAGCGCTGCCAAATCACGGAGGTCCACCGCGCCGATGGTGAGGGTCAGGGGCCGTCCGGGGGTGCCGGCGTCGTACTCGACGCTGAAGCGGGCATCACCGTGGGGGAGCCGCAAGGTGCGGGAGTAGGACGTGGCAGTCCCGGCTTCGATGCCGGGAATGGCCCTGACTGCCAGGAACGAAAAGACGCCCGGATCGAACGGCTCGCGGTAGGGCAGGCTCAACGTCAGGGCGGTAGTGGCGGTGGCTGGCCCATGGTGCCTCGCCGTAGCGCGCAGGGCCGTAGGTGTCATCGCGAAGACTTCCACCATGGTGTCGTTGAACTGTCGGACACTGCTGAAGCCTGACGCGAAGGCGATGTCGGCAAGCTTCATGGAGGTGGATACCAGCAGCGTCCGGGCCGTCTGGGCGCGGCTGGCGCGGGCCAGGGAGAGCGGCCCGGCGCCCAGCTCCTGGCTGAGGATCCGGTTGAGCTGCCGGGAGGAGTAGCCCAGCCGCGCCGCCAGGCCTCCCACACCGTCCCGGTTAATGACGCCGTCATTGATCAGGCGCATGGCCCGGCCCGCAAGGTCCTGCCGTATGTTCCAGGCGGGTGTGCCGGGTACGGCTTCGGGGAGGCAGCGCTTGCAGGCGCGGTAACCGGCTTCATGGGCGGCGGCGGAGGTCTCGTAGAACGTCACGTTGCCGGCTTTGGGGGTCCTGGCCGGGCAGGAGGGGCGGCAGTAGATGCCCGTGGTGCGGACAGCGGTGTAAAACTGTCCGTCGAACCGGGGGTCCCGCGCGTCGATCGCACGGTAGCGCTGCCAGAAGTCCATGCCTCCATCCTGCCAGCCCCGGAGGGCCTCTGCTAGCGGAAATCGGACACTGCCGTGGGGGCCGGCCGCTCATCCCCACGGCGCTAAAATCCGCCTGGTGCCGGCCAGCCATGGATAGAGTCGGAGCATGAGCACCAACCCACGGGCGGAGGAAGACAAGCTCCGGGAGCTCCTGTCGGGCGACGCACGTGATGTTGCGCCCCTGCTCCTGGGTGCAGTCCTGACCCATGATTCCCGGGACGGCGCGGTGTCGGTCCGGCTGACGGAAATAGAGGCTTATCTGGGCCCGGAGGATTCGCTGCACCCGGACCCGGGTTCACACACGTACCGCGGCCCCACCGCCAGAAATGCGCCGATGTTCGGCCCGGCAGGTCACCTCTACGTCTATTTCACCTACGGGATGCATCACTGCGCCAATATCGTGTGCGGCCCAGCGGGAGTCGCGTCCGCGGTCCTGCTGCGGGCCGGAGAAGTAACGGCTGGGCACCAGCTTGCCCAGCGGCGCCGGCCTACGTCCCAGTCCACAGCCGATCTGGCCAGCGGGCCGGCGAGGCTGGCCAAAGCGCTGGGGCTGACCACCGCAGACAGTGGCCGTGACGCCCTGGCCGTTCCGTTTCGCCTGGAGCTGCCCGTAGAGCCTGTAGCCGCGATCAGTTCCGGCCCACGGGTGGGCGTGTCCGGCGCCGGCGGGTCAGACAGGTATGCGTGGCGGTTCTGGATCACGGGCGATCCCACGGTGTCGCGGTACAAGGCAGCAAAAGCGAGAAGGTGACGTTGGTGGCCGGAAGCAGGAGGGCACAGGAGGGTGAAGTAAGTGCGTGACGGGGACGGTGAAGCAAAAGACAGTGGTGAAGAAAATGACAGTGGAGTAACAGTCCCGCCGTCATACATGCCTTAACCGAAATGGTTGTAGAATGGACGGTCTGTCTTTTGCGATAGGGGAACGTTTAAATGCTCGACGCCGATTTGGCCCACGAACGGGACTATGTTGCCGGCCTGTATGCGCGGCTTGAAGAGCTCCGCGAGGAAAAGCGCAAGCAACTGGCGCAGGTCCGGCGTGCCGGTGCCGTGGGCACCATGCAGAATGTTTCCGAACGTGACGCATTCGCTGCCCTCTATGAGGACCGCCTGGCCCAGCTGGATGCCGTGGACGACCGCCTCGTCTTTGGCCGCCTTGACCTGGACTCCGGCGAAGCCCAGTACATCGGGCGTATCGGCCTGACCACCGAGGATCTGCAGCGCCTGATGGTGGACTGGCGCGCGCCCGAAGCAGGCCATTTCTACCAGGCAACGGCATTCGACCGGCAGGGGGTCCGCCGCCGCCGCCACCTGATCCTGCAGGGCCGGGAAGTCAAGGCCATCGAGGATGATGTGCTGGACGCCGGCATGTTGGCGGACAATGCGTCCCTGCAGGGCGAAGGCGCCCTGCTGGCCGCGCTGGACTCCAAGCGGACCGGCCGGATGTCCGACATTGTCGGAACCATCCAGTCCGAGCAGGACCGCATCATCCGGTCCTCCATCTCCGGCGCCGTTGTGGTGCAGGGCGGCCCAGGCACCGGCAAGACCGCGGTTGCGCTGCATCGCGCCGCCTATCTGCTCTATACCCACCGGGACCGGCTTAAGACCGCCGGCGTACTGTTGGTGGGCCCGTCGTCGTCGTTCATGAAGTACATCGAACGGGTGTTGCCTTCCTTGGGCGAAACCGGTGTGGTGATGGCAAGCGTGGGGCGGCTGATGCCCGGTATCAACGCTGTTGCGGAGCCTGAAGCGGACGTCGCCGCCATCAAGGGCAGGCTGGACATGGCAGACGTCGTGGCCAACGCAGTGGCCAACCGGCAGCGGATTCCGGCAGAGAACCGCGTCCTGGAAGTTGACGGCCGCAAGCTGCTGCTGACGCCGCGGCAGGTCCGCCGCGCCCGCGAGCGTGCCCGTTCCACTGGTAAGCCACACAACGAGGCACGCCTCACCTTTGTGAAGATCCTGCTCCGGGAACTGACCGAACAGATGACGGAACTCGTGGAGGCCGGAAGCATCGGCAACAACGCCGACCGCTCCTATCTGGCTGAAGACGTCCGCACCGCCCGGGATGTGCGGATCGCACTGAACCTTTGCTGGATGCCCATGACTCCGGAGAAGCTGATCAACGAGCTCCTGAGCAAGCCCGCCGTGCTGGAGGCCTGCACCCCGCACCTCAGCCCGGCCGAGCGGGCCCTGCTGCTTCGTCCCGCGGGTGCCCCGTGGACGGAGGCCGATGTCCCTCTGCTTGACGAGGCTGCAGAGCTGCTCGGCGAGCTTGATCCGGCCGCGGGCAGGGGGCTGGCCCAGCAGGAGCACGACCGCGCCCGCGACCTCGCCAACGCCAAGCAGACCCTGGTCAACATGGAAACCGCAGGCGTGGACGTCCTGGTGTCCGCCGAGGAACTGGTGGACCAGAACCAGGAACGCGAAGGCAGGCTGACGGCTGCCGAGCGTGCCACCAGTGACAGGACCTGGGCGTTCGGGCACATTGTGGTGGACGAGGCCCAGGAGCTTTCCCCCATGCAATGGCGCCTGTTGGTCCGCCGGTGCCCGGTGAAGTCCTTCACCATTGTTGGCGACATCGCCCAGACCAGTTCCGTGGCGGGCGCCAACTCGTGGCAGGCCGCACTTGGTCCCATGTTCGGGGACCGCTGGCAACTCGAAGAGCTGACGGTCAACTACCGCACGCCCTCGCAGATCGCAGAAGCCGCAGCGCGGATGGCCAATGCCGCCGGGCTTGTGGTCTCGGCACCCAAGGCAGTCCGGGAGGGGCGCTGGTCGCCAATCATTGACCGCGTGGAGACAGGCAAAGTCGTCAGCCGGCTCGTTGAGGTCCTGCCAGAGGAACTGGAAGCGCTCGACGGCGGCCTGCTGGCCGTTATCGCCGACGGCCACTTGCTGCCGGAAGCCACAGCAGCCCTGCGCGCCATCTACGGCAGGCGCATTGGCAACGGTGCCGGAAGCTACGAACAGGACATTGTTGTCATCAGCCCCCGCGAGGCCAAGGGGCTGGAGTTCGATGGAGTAGTGGTGCTGGAACCGGCCATGATGCTTAACCACGAGCATGGCCGGGTCGGGGACCTCTACGTCGCCATGACGCGTCCCACGCAGCGGCTCAGACTGATCGCGGCAGGGACCGTTCCGGCGGGCATCGAACGCTGAGCTGACAAACGGGCTTGTTTTGCCGGCGCCGCCGGTCTGTGCCGTTCCGGCCATTTGCTGCCGGTGAACGGTGCTGTGGATTCGGCGCCGGCGGCCTGCAATCCTGCTAACTTAGAAGGCGTGTCAGAACTCAACGATCTCGAATCCCAGCAGAACGACCCCTCCTTCGCCAATGTTTGGCAGGAGCTCAAATGGCGCGGCCTGGTCCATGTCTCCACTGATGAAGCGGAACTGGAAAAGCTCCTCGCCGGCGAGCCGGTCACCTATTACTGCGGCTTCGACCCCACTGCACCAAGCCTGCACCTGGGGAACCTTGTTCAGCTGCTGCTGATGCGGCGGCTGCAGCTTGCCGGCCACAAGCCGCTTGGCCTGGTGGGCGGTTCCACCGGCCTGATTGGTGATCCGCGGCCCACGGCCGAGCGCACGCTCAACACCAAGGACACCGTGACCGAGTGGGTGGGCTACCTGCAGGCACAGGTCCGCCGCTTCCTGAGCTTTGAAGGGGCCAATTCTGCCCGAATGGTCAACAACCTTGACTGGACAGCGCCGCTGAGTGCCATTGATTTCCTGCGCGAGATCGGCAAGCACTACCGGGTGGGGACCATGCTCCGCAAGGATGCCGTCGCCTCCAGGCTCAACTCCGAGGAAGGCATCAGCTACACGGAGTTCAGCTACCAGATCCTGCAGGGTATGGATTACCTCCAGCTTTTCCGTGACTACGGCTGCGTCCTGCAGACGGGTGGCTCGGACCAGTGGGGCAACCTCACCAGCGGCACGGAGCTGATCCGCAAGGTGGAGGGCAAGACCGTCCATGCCCTGGGCACGCCGCTGATCACCAATTCCGATGGCACCAAGTTCGGCAAGAGCGAAGGCAACGCGATCTGGCTCGACGCCGGCATGTGCAGCCCTTACGCCTTCTACCAGTTCTGGCTGAATACTGCCGACGCCGACGTTGTGGACAGGCTTAAAGTCTTCACGTTCCTGAGCAGGGCCGAGATCGAAGCCCTCGGTGCGGCAGTTGCGGAGCGCCCGTTCGCTCGCGAAGGCCAGCGGAAACTGGCGTTTGAGGTGACTTCGCTGGTCCACGGCGTGGAGGCGACCGAGAAGGTTATTGCCGCTTCCGCCGCTCTCTTCGGAAACGGGGACCTTACTGCGCTGGACAGGCAGACCCTCGAAGCGGCCACCTCTGAGCTTCCTTCCGCCAGGATCCAGGTGGACGGCATGGGCATCGTGGATCTGCTGGTTGCCTCAGGCCTTTCCGAGAGCAAGTCCGCAGCCCGCCGCACAGTGGGGGAAGGCGGAGCATATGTGAACAACGAGAAAGTCTCCGATCCGGAAGCTGTGATTTCCGAATCGGAACTGCTTCATGGCCAGTACCTGTTGCTGCGCCGGGGGAAGAAGAACCTGGCAACCGTGGAAGTCCTGGTTCCCTAGTTTTTTCCCTGCTTGCACGCTCCTCCGCAGCCGATTTGCACGGCCGCGGGGGAGCGTGTAATGTCTTCTGAGTCGCCGCCGCTGAGTGGTGACAACCCCCTTCACAAGAGAAGCAATTCTTCATGTGCACAGCACGGAAATGATGAAAAGCTTCACTTTCTGATGGGCGGATTCATTCCACAAAGTGAACATCGGGAAAATAACCCGGATTTGCAAAGTGAATATGAATGAAATAAGCTAGAAACATCGCAGCGAAGAAATACGAAATAACAATTCATTGAATATGAATTGATTCGGGAATATTCGAATGTGTCTGTTGTTTGAGAACTCAATAGTGTGCCAAGTTTGTTGATACCGGTTTATTTTATATGAATTGGTTGAATTTGCCGGACTGACCACCCCGTGGTTGGTTTGGTTTTTACAGCTGGTTTCAAATTTTGTGCAGCCGTTTTATCCCGTTTTCCCGGGGTTGGTGGTTGTGTCTGTTTTTGTTTTACTTCAACGGAGAGTTTGATCCTGGCTCAGGATGAACGCTGGCGGCGTGCTTAACACATGCAAGTCGAACGATGAAGCCCACTTGTGGGTGGATTAGTGGCGAACGGGTGAGTAACACGTGAGTAACCTGCCCTTAACTCTGGGATAAGCCTGGGAAACTGGGTCTAATACCGGATATGACTCCTCATCGCATGGTGGGGGGTGGAAAGCTTTTTGTGGTTTTGGATGGACTCGCGGCCTATCAGCTTGTTGGTGAGGTAATGGCTCACCAAGGCGACGACGGGTAGCCGGCCTGAGAGGGTGACCGGCCACACTGGGACTGAGACACGGCCCAGACTCCTACGGGAGGCAGCAGTGGGGAATATTGCACAATGGGCGAAAGCCTGATGCAGCGACGCCGCGTGAGGGATGACGGCCTTCGGGTTGTAAACCTCTTTCAGTAGGGAAGAAGCGAAAGTGACGGTACCTGCAGAAGAAGCGCCGGCTAACTACGTGCCAGCAGCCGCGGTAATACGTAGGGCGCAAGCGTTATCCGGAATTATTGGGCGTAAAGAGCTCGTAGGCGGTTTGTCGCGTCTGCCGTGAAAGTCCGGGGCTCAACTCCGGATCTGCGGTGGGTACGGGCAGACTAGAGTGATGTAGGGGAGACTGGAATTCCTGGTGTAGCGGTGAAATGCGCAGATATCAGGAGGAACACCGATGGCGAAGGCAGGTCTCTGGGCATTAACTGACGCTGAGGAGCGAAAGCATGGGGAGCGAACAGGATTAGATACCCTGGTAGTCCATGCCGTAAACGTTGGGCACTAGGTGTGGGGGACATTCCACGTTTTCCGCGCCGTAGCTAACGCATTAAGTGCCCCGCCTGGGGAGTACGGCCGCAAGGCTAAAACTCAAAGGAATTGACGGGGGCCCGCACAAGCGGCGGAGCATGCGGATTAATTCGATGCAACGCGAAGAACCTTACCAAGGCTTGACATGGACCGGATCGCCGCAGAAATGTGGTTTCCCCTTTGGGGCCGGTTCACAGGTGGTGCATGGTTGTCGTCAGCTCGTGTCGTGAGATGTTGGGTTAAGTCCCGCAACGAGCGCAACCCTCGTTCTATGTTGCCAGCGCGTGATGGCGGGGACTCATAGGAGACTGCCGGGGTCAACTCGGAGGAAGGTGGGGACGACGTCAAATCATCATGCCCCTTATGTCTTGGGCTTCACGCATGCTACAATGGCCGGTACAAAGGGTTGCGATACTGTGAGGTGGAGCTAATCCCAAAAAGCCGGTCTCAGTTCGGATTGGGGTCTGCAACTCGACCCCATGAAGTCGGAGTCGCTAGTAATCGCAGATCAGCAACGCTGCGGTGAATACGTTCCCGGGCCTTGTACACACCGCCCGTCAAGTCACGAAAGTTGGTAACACCCGAAGCCGGTGGCCTAACCCCTTGTGGGAGGGAGCTGTCGAAGGTGGGACTGGCGATTGGGACTAAGTCGTAACAAGGTAGCCGTACCGGAAGGTGCGGCTGGATCACCTCCTTTCTAAGGAGCACCTACAAACCATTGCCGCGTGTATGCGTGGTGGGGGTTTGTCAGGAGTATATGCCCGTTGCGCAGACGCAAGTTCTGCGGCGGGTGCTCATGGGTGGAATATCAACAAATAGGTGCCTGGTGGCACGGACCGTTTGCTAGTACGGATGCTTTGTTTTTCCTTTGGGGAGAGCGGGTGTCCTGGAACGCGGATGGATCGGGTTGCTGGGTAGTGTTTGGCACACTGTTGGGTCCTGAGGCAACAGGGCCGGGGAAAAGATCATGGTTTTGGCTGTGGTGTGTTTTTTCCGGGTTTGTTTGTTTCTGGTTTCCTGGCTGCACCGATCGCACGGTTGCCCTTTTGGGGGTGTGTGTGGGGTGTGTGGTTTGGGGTTGTTGTTTGAGAACTACATAGTGGACGCGAGCATCTTTTATAAGAAGCAATTTCCAAGAATATGAACCTGGATCTGGCTGCGCTGTTGATGCCCTTTGGGGTGTTGGGGTGTGGTTGGTTTTCATGGTTCTCTCGTAAATTACTGATTGATCTTTTGTGGTCAAGTTTTTAAGAGCACACGGTGGATGCCTTGGCATTAGGAGCCGAAGAAGGACGTAGGAATCTGCGATAAGCCTGGGGGAGTCGATAACCGGACTGTGATCCCAGGGTGTCCGAATGGGGAAACCCCGCCAGACGCGCGAGTGATCTGGTGACCCGCATCTGAACACATAGGGTGCGTGGAGGGAACGCGGGGAAGTGAAACATCTCAGTACCCGCAGGAAGAGAAAACAATAGTGATTCCGTGAGTAGTGGCGAGCGAAAGCGGATCAGGCTAAACCGTTCCATGTGTGATAGCCGGCGGGCGTTGCATGGTCGGGGTTGTGGGACTTTCCGTTCTGTCTCTGCCGGGACAGTGGGGTGTGATGTGCAGGCATAGGTGAACGGTCTTGAAAGGCCGGCCAGAGAGGGTGGGAGCCCCGTAACCGAAATGTTTTGTACCGCCTGGAGAGTATCCCAAGTAGCACGGGGCCCGAGAAATCCCGTGCGAATCTGTCAGGACCACCTGATAAGCCTAAATACTCCCTAATGACCGATAGCGGACCAGTACCGTGAGGGAAAGGTGAAAAGTACCCCGGGAGGGGAGTGAAACAGTACCTGAAACCGTGTGCTTACAATCCGTCGGAGCAGCCTTGTAGCTGTGACGGCGTGCCTTTTGAAGAATGAGCCTGCGAGTTAGTGTTACGTCGCGAGGTTAACCCGTGTGGGGAAGCCGTAGCGAAAGCGAGTCTGAATAGGGCGTTGCAGTGGCGTGATCTAGACCCGAAGCGAAGTGATCTACCCATGGCCAGGTTGAAGCGACGGTAAGACGTCGTGGAGGACCGAACCCACTTCAGTTGAAAATGGAGGGGATGAGCTGTGGGTAGGGGTGAAAGGCCAATCAAACTTCGTGATAGCTGGTTCTCCCCGAAATGCATTTAGGTGCAGCGTTGCGTGTTTCTTACCGGAGGTAGAGCTACTGGATGGCTAATGGGCCCTACAAGGTTACTGACGTCAGCCAAACTCCGAATGCCGGTAAGTGAGAGCGCAGCAGTGAGACTGTGGGGGATAAGCTTCATAGTCGAGAGGGAAACAGCCCAGACCACCAACTAAGGCCCCTAAGCGTGTGCTAAGTGGGAAAGGATGTGGAGTTGCGAAGACAACCAGGAGGTTGGCTTAGAAGCAGCCATCCTTAAAAGAGTGCGTAATAGCTCACTGGTCAAGTGATTCCGCGCCGACAATGTAGCGGGGCTCAAGTACACCGCCGAAGTTGTGGCATTCAGATATTAGCTAAGCCCTTGTGGTTCAGGCGTCTGGATGGGTAGGGGAGCGTCGTGTGGGCAGTGAAGTCGCGGTGTAAACCAGCGGTGGAGCCTACACGAGTGAGAATGCAGGCATGAGTAGCGAAAGACGGGTGAGAAACCCGTCCGCCGAATGATCAAGGGTTCCAGGGTCAAGCTAATCTGCCCTGGGTAAGTCGGGACCTAAGGCGAGGCCGACAGGCGTAGTCGATGGACAACGGGTTGATATTCCCGTACCGGCGAAAAACCGTCCATGCTGAACAGGGGATACTAACTGCCCGAGACCTGCCCGATCACCCTTGTGGTGTGAGGGTTTTGGTGGAGCGCGGGACCTGATCCTGGGAGGTAAGCGTATTAACAGGTGTGACGCAGGAAGGTAGCCAAGCCGGGCGATGGTTGTCCCGGTCTAAGGATGTAGGGCGAACGGTAGGCAAATCCGCTGTTCATGATGCCTGAGATCTGATGGGACCCCCTCACGGGGGGATTTGGTGATCCTATGCTGCCGAGAAAAGCATCGACGCGAGGTTTTAGCCGCCCGTACCCCAAACCGACACAGGTGATCAGGTAGAGAATACTAAGGCGATCGAGAGAATTATGGTTAAGGAACTCGGCAAAATGCCCCCGTAACTTCGGGAGAAGGGGGGCCCCAACCTTGATGGACACATGCTGTCCGGAGGGGATCGGGGCCGCAGAGACCAGGGGGAAGCGACTGTTTACTAAAAACACAGGTCCGTGCGAAGTCGCAAGACGATGTATACGGACTGACTCCTGCCCGGTGCTGGAAGGTTAAGAGGACCGGTTAGCCTCACGGCGAAGCTGAGAATTCAAGCCCCAGTAAACGGCGGTGGTAACTATAACCATCCTAAGGTAGCGAAATTCCTTGTCGGGTAAGTTCCGACCTGCACGAATGGAGTAACGACTTCCCCGCTGTCTCAACCATAAACTCGGCGAAATTGCAGTACGAGTAAAGATGCTCGTTACGCGCAGCAGGACGGAAAGACCCCGAGACCTTTACTATAGTTTGGTATTGGTGTTCGGAGTGGCTTGTGTAGGATAGGTGGGAGACGTTGAAGCCCGGACGCCAGTTCGGGTGGAGTCATCGTTGAAATACCACTCTGGTCACTTTGGACATCTAACTTCGGCCCGTAATCCGGGTCAGGGACAGTGCCTGATGGGTAGTTTAACTGGGGCGGTTGCCTCCTAAAAAGTAACGGAGGCGCCCAAAGGTTCCCTCAGCCTGGTTGGCAATCAGGTGTCGAGTGTAAGTGCACAAGGGAGCTTGACTGTGAGAGAGACATCTCGAGCAGGGACGAAAGTCGGGACTAGTGATCCGGCGGTACATTGTGGAATGGCCGTCGCTCAACGGATAAAAGGTACCTCGGGGATAACAGGCTGATCTTGCCCAAGAGTCCATATCGACGGCATGGTTTGGCACCTCGATGTCGGCTCGTCGCATCCTGGGGCTGGAGTAGGTCCCAAGGGTTGGGCTGTTCGCCCATTAAAGCGGTACGCGAGCTGGGTTTAGAACGTCGTGAGACAGTTCGGTCCCTATCCGCTGCGCGCGCAGGAAATTTGAGAAGGGCTGTCCTTAGTACGAGAGGACCGGGACGGACGAACCTCTGGTGTGTCAGTTGTACTGCCAAGTGCACCGCTGATTAGCTACGTTCGGATGGGATAACCGCTGAAAGCATCTAAGCGGGAAGCTCGCTTCGAGATGAGATTTCCATACACCTTGTGTGTGAGAGGCCCCCAGCCAGACCACTGGGTTGATAGGCCGGATGTGGAAGCGAGGACTAACGACTCGTGAAGCTGACCGGTACTAATAGGCCGATAACTTACACCACACACCAATGCGTGAACGGCATTCAAAAGACGTTCACACCAAGCATCGGTAAAAAGATAACAAGACTGCTTGCGTCCACTATGTGGTTCCCAAACAACAAACCAAACCGGTTACGTTGCTTGAGGAACAAAACTAAATAACAACACCACAACTGCCTTAACCGGCAGAGCATGTTGTAACCAGACTTCCCACCCCCACACAGGGGGACGGGTACAAGGGTTACGGCGGTCATAGCGTGGGGGAAACGCCCGGTCCCATTCCGAACCCGGAAGCTAAGACCCACAGCGCCGATGGTACTGCACCCGGGAGGGTGTGGGAGAGTAGGACACCGCCGGACAATCATTAGGCTCAGGCCCCGACACACACATGTCGGGGCCTGACCCATTTAACACACGAAACCGGATATCCGCGTGAACCGGGTCGCGAACGGGGCCGGCAGCCCACCGGGGCCGCCGTGCGGCTGGGAAACAGCAGCAGACGAGGATCGTCCTGCCGAGTGTGAAGATTCCCACGACGGCAGGCATATCGTCATCTCTGTCCTGGGGGGTTGGGCGCCTCGCCTAGAATTGATTCAGATGTACGGACCTGGAAGCGCTTTATTTTCGGGTTGCGTAGGACAACGAAATACGGAAAAGAGCGGCTGCGATTGCGCCAGTGGTCGGCTCATAACAGGAGGAATCCCACATGGCTGAGCACAATGGCGGCAACCGCGGCGGAAATGACCGCGGTCCCTTCCGCGGCACGAACAACTCCGGCGGAGAACCGCGGGGATTCCGTTCCAGGGAAAACCGCGAAAGCACAGATGGTCCACGGCGCGGTGCCGGTTCCGGAGAGCGTAAGCCGTTCAGCGGTGGCGGCGACCGGAAGCCGTACGGTGACCGTGACAACAAGCCTTATGGTGACCGTCCGCGACGTGAGGGCGATGGTGAACGCAGCAGCTTCGGTGGCGGAGAGCGTAAGCCCTTCAGTGGTGGCGGCGAGCGGAAGCCGTACGGTGACCGTGACAACAAGCCTTATGGTGACCGTCCGCGCCGTGAAGGTGATGGTGAACGCCGCAGCTTCGGCGCCGGCGAGCGTAAGCCTTACGGCGGTGGCGCCGGTGGCGAACGCAAGCCTTACGGCGAGCGGAAGCCGTACGGTGACCGTGACAACAAGCCTTATGGTGACCGTCCGCGCCGCGAGGGCGATGGCGAACGCCGCAGCTTCGGTGGCGGCGAGCGTAAGCCCTTCAGCGGTGGCGGCGAGCGTAAGCCCTACGGTGACCGTGACAACAAGCCTTATGGTGACCGTCCGCGCCGCGAGGGCGATGGCGAACGCCGCAGCTTCGGCGCCGGCGACCGTAAGCCCTACGGCGGAGGCGCCGGCGGCGAACGCAAGCCCTACGGCGAGCGGAAGCCCTACGGTGACCGTGACAACAAGCCGTACGGTGACCGTCCGCGCCGCGAAGGTGATGGCGAACGCCGCAGCTATTCGGGGGGCGAAAACCGGAAGCCCTTTGGTGACCGCCAGGACAGGGCACCGCGCACTTTCGACCGCAGCGATTCAGGCCCGCGCCAGTTTGGACGCGACCGTCCGGAAGACCGTCCGGCACGTGTGCCCAACGCGCGCGACCTCCGCAGCGCCAACCGGCCGGACCGCGAACGCTCTCCGGAGATCGACGAGGACGTCACGGGCAAGGAGCTTGACCGCGCCACCCAGCATCAGATTAAGACCCTCGAAGACAAGAGCGCGGAGTGGGTGGCCCGTCACCTGGTGATGGCCGGCCGGCTGATCGACGACGAGCCGGAGCTTGCTTTCCAGCACGCCCTGGCCGCGAGCCGTCGTGGCGGCAGGCTTGCCGCCGTCCGCGAGGCTGTTGGCCTCACGGCCTATGCCGCAGGACACTACGGTGAAGCGTTGAGGGAATTCAGGACCTACCGCCGCATCAGCGGCTCAAACGTCCACTTGCCGGTGATGGCAGACTGTGAACGCGGCCTGGGCCGCCCGGACCGTGCCCTCGACGTGGTCCGATCCGAGGAAGCCAAGGACCTGGACGCTCCGGGTAAGGCTGAGCTGGCCATCGTGGCTGCCGGAGCACGCACCGATCTTGGCCAGCTGGATGCCGCCGTTGCTGAGCTGGAGATCCCGCAGCTTGATATCAACCGCGCTTTCTCGTACAGCCCCCGCCTGTTCCGTGCCTACGCCAATGCTCTGTCCGCAGTAGGCCGCGAGGCCGAGGCGGCCAAATGGGAGAAGCAGGCCGTTGTGGCCGAAAACGCCTTGGGCCTGGGCGCAGAGGAAGAGCCGGACATCCTGGACCTGGGCTGGGACGAGGAAGAAGAAGCCCGCGAGGATGCGGACCGCCGTCGCCTGATGGAACGCACTTCAAGCGAATCCAGCAGATCAACCGAATCCAGCAGATCAACCGAATCCAGCAGATCAACCGAATCCAGCACATCAACCGCAGCCGCCACGTCAACCGCAGCCGCCACCCTGTCCGAGGCAGTGGGGCCCGCTTCCGCTCCCGAAACAACCGGCGTGGACTCATCGGTTGATGACGCCGAATCAGACTTCTTCGAGTCGGATGACGCGGAATCGGATGAGGATTCCCTTGAACCAGACGAATTCGAGTCCGATGAACTCGAGTCCGATGAACTCGAGTCCGATGAACTCGAATCAGACGAACTCGAATCAGGTGAACCCAAGTCGGATGAACCTGCATTCGAGGGATCGGGATCTGACGAAGCTGAATCCATTGACGCCGGACAGGCCGACGACGAGGCTGCAGGTGACACCGAGAGCCGGGAACACTAGTCCGGATGGCTGCCGCTTCTCTGATTTCCCGGTTCGACGCCTTGCTGGCCGACCTGGACGGGGTAGTCTACGCCGGTCCGCACGCGGTTCCGGGAGCTGTTGATTCGCTTCAGCAGCTGGCCGGACTGGGCGTGGGCCTGGGCTATGTCACCAACAACGCCTCGCGTACGCCTGCCCAGGTTGCCGCCCATCTCAGGGAGCTGGGCGCGCCTGCCGAAGACGAGCAGGTGGTCAGTTCCTCGCAGGCCGCCGCGGAATTGCTTGCCTCGGTGCTTGCCCCCGCTTCCCGCGTCCTGATCACGGGAAGCCCGGCGCTTGCCCAGGAAATTGAACTCGTGGGCCTGACCCCTGTCTGGAGCCAGGATGAGGACCCGGTGGCGGTGGTCCAGGGCTTCAACCCCGCGATCGGCTGGAAGGACCTCGCCGAGGCCGCCTACGTGGTTGCCGCCGGCGCCCTCTGGGTGGCGACCAACACTGACATGTCCATCCCGCAGGCACGCGGCATAGCTCCCGGAAACGGCACGCTGGTAGCCGCGGTAGCCGCTGCAACCGGACAGAAGCCAAGAGTCGCCGGAAAACCGGAGGCTCCGCTGTTCCACACCGCCGCGAAGCGGCTTGCCTCTGACCGCCCGCTGGTGGTGGGCGACCGGCTGGACACCGACATCCTGGGCGGGAACAACGCCGGCTTTGCCACGGTGGCCGTCCTGACCGGCGTCGATACCAGGGAGACCATCCTGGCCGCCAGGACTGCCGAACGCCCCAACTACCTGATCAACTCGCTTTCGGACCTGCACCAGCCTTATCCGGCGATCGAAAACGCCGATGGGGTCTACCGCTGCGGCGCCTCCAGCGCGGTGGCCCTCGACGGCACCGTGAGGGTTGAGGGTAACGAGGATGACCTGGACTCCTGGCGGGCCGCCTGCGCCGCCTGGTGGGCCGCCGTGCCGGAGACAGCAGAGGCATACGCGCCCAGGCTTGAGTGGCTGGGTCACTAGACTGGTGCCATGACTGAGCTGAACGAAGAGCACCAGGCAGCCCAGCCCACTCCGGAATGGCCCGAAACCACGCCGGGGGACATTGGGGATCCTTCCGTCGAAGCCATCGTGGCTCCGCTGGACAGCCTCAGGGACCAGCCGGTGGCCGATCATGACGCTGTCTACGCTGAACTCCATGATGCCCTGCTGGAATCCCTGAACGAGGATGCCCCGTCAGCGAATGGTGGACAGTGACCATGGCACGGCTCGACCAGGCACTGGTGGCCCGGGGCCTGGCAAGGTCACGCACGCACGCCGCCGCTTTGATCGCTGAAGGAAAAGTCAGTTCCGCCGGGCAGGTGTTGTCCAAGGCATCAGTGCAGGTCTCCGAGGACAAGGACCTGGCGGTGGAGCACAGCGAAGAGGACACCTATGTGAGCAGGGCCGGGCACAAACTTGCCGGGGCACTGGATGCGTTCCCCGCGATCACTGTTGCAGGCAAGAGGTGCCTTGACGCCGGCGCCTCCACCGGCGGTTTCACGGAGGTCCTGCTTAGGCGCGGTGCAGCCCATGTAGTGGCCGTCGACGTCGGGCACGGGCAGTTGGTGCCGCAGCTCAGAAGCGACCCCCGGGTAGCAGTCCACGAGGGACTCAACGTCCGCTACATGTCTCCGGCGGATATCGGTGGGCCCGCCGCACTGACCGTCGCTGACCTCTCCTTCATTTCGTTGACCCTGGTGGTTCTCCCGCTGGCCCTGTGCACCGAGCCGGGCGGAGACCTGGTACTGATGGTCAAGCCCCAGTTCGAGATCGGCAAGGACCGCCTGGCCCGCACCGGGGTAGTGAATTCTGAACGTGAACGCCGGATGGCGGTGGAGAAAGTCGCCATCGCCGCGCTCGACGCCGGACTCGATTTATGCGGCTTGGCGGCCAGTCCCTTGCCGGGTCAGGACGGAAACGTCGAGTACTTCCTGTGGATAAGACGCAGGATCGGCCAAGACTTGCCTAAGATCGAAGAGCGCGACGCAGCCATTGCTGCTTTGCTTGGACGTCTTTGGCCGAACCACTAGAAAGCGGAATCCCGATGAGCAGGCGAGTACTTGTCCTTGCCCACACTGGCCGCGAGGAATCACTGAAGGCCGCCTGGGAAGCCTGCGCCCAGCTGCACGCCTCGGGAATTGTGCCAGTGATGCAGGAGTCCGAGCACGGCGACATGGAACGCTTTTTCGGGCACCTGAGCCAACCGGTGGAAATCCTGCACGACCATGTGCAACTGCCTGATGTCGAGCTGGTCATGGTCCTCGGTGGTGACGGCACCATCCTGCGTGCCGCCGAACTGGTGCGGGAAGTGGATGTGCCCCTCCTGGGCGTTAACCTGGGCCACGTCGGATTCCTGGCCGAAAGCGAGCGTGCGGACCTCGCACAGACCGTTGAATGGATCGCGCGCCGGGATTACACGGTGGAAGAACGCATGACCATCGATGTGCAGGTCTGGGTCAGGGGTCAAAAGATTTGGCACACGTGGGCCCTGAACGAAGCCGCGATCGAAAAGGGAAACCGCGAACGCATGCTGGAGGTGGTCACGGAGGTGGACGAGCGCCCGCTGACTTCCTTTGGCTGTGACGGCGTGGTCATGGCCACCCCCACCGGCTCCACGGCCTATGCGTTCTCAGCCGGCGGCCCGGTGGTCTGGCCGGAGGTCGAAGCCTTGGTCATCGTTCCCATCAGTGCGCACGCCCTGTTCGCCAAACCGCTGGTGGTGTCGCCGCGGTCCAGGCTGGCGGTCGAGGTCCTCAACCGCACCGACGCGCAGGGGGTTCTGTGGTGCGACGGCCGCCGTTCCGTGGACCTGCCTCCCGGAGCACGCGTGGAAGTGACAAAATCGGCCACCCCGGTCCGTTTGGCCCGGACCCACCGCACGCCCTTCTCCGCAAGGCTGGTCCGGAAGTTCGAGCTTCCCATCCACGGCTGGCGGGGTCCCGTTCCACGGGCTGAAGCCATCCACACCGGGCCCATTCCCATCATCAGGACGCCCCGCCCCATGGCACCGCTCCAGGTTTCCCATGGGGAGCGCCCTGATGAAGAAACCGATCCGTCAACCGCAAAGTGAATCATGCTTGAAGAACTGAGAATCCGCGATCTGGGCGTCATCACCGACGCCACGCTGCCGCTGGGCCCCGGTCTGAGCGTAGTGACCGGCGAGACAGGTGCCGGAAAAACAATGGTGGTCACCGCCGTCGGACTCCTGCTGGGGGCACGGTCCGACGCCGGTGCGGTCCGGAGCGGGGCGAAAAGTGCCACCGCCGAAGCAGTCATCAGGCTGGAATCCGGCCATCCGGCCGTTGCGCGTGCGGTCGACGCCGGCGCCGACGTCGAGGAGTTCGACGGCGGTGCTGAACTTCTCCTCGCCCGGCGCCTGGGCTCGGACGGCCGGAGCCGGGCATTCCTTGGCGGACGCGCCGCCCCGGTGGGCGTCCTGGCGGAGATAGGCGAAACCCTTGTGGTGGTCCATGGCCAGTCGGACCAGATCCGGCTGAAGGGCGCAGCCGCCCAACGGGGCGCCCTGGACAAGTTTGCCGGCCCGGGCCTCGCCGCGGAGCTGGGCACCTACCAAAGCCTGTACAGCCACTGGAAGTCCATCCAGGCGGAGCTGGACACGTTGCGCAGCGCCGCCCGCGACAGGCTCCGTGAAGCCGAATCCCTGGAGATCGCGCTGGTCGAAATTGACGAGGTGGACCCGCAGCCGGGGGAGGACGAGTCACTCAAGGCAGAGGCCGTGAAGCTGGCGAACGTGGAAGAGCTGAGGATCGCTGCAAGCACGGCCCACCAGGCCCTGATCGCCGAGGACTTTGGCGATGCCGGCGACGCCACCACCATGGTGGACGCCGCGAAACGCACCCTGGAGCACGTGGCTGAGCACGACGGTGAACTGGGCGCGGCCGCTGCCCGGCTGGCGGAAGTCGGCTTCCTGCTCAACGACATCGCCACGGAGCTGGCCAGCTATCAGGCCGGCCTGGATTCGGAGGGGCCCGAGCGGCTCGCCGAGATCGAGGACCGCCGGGCGGCCTTGGCCAAGCTGGTCCGCAAATACGCGCCCAGCATCGACGAAGTGCTGGTCTGGGCGGAAAACGCGCGGGTCCGGTTTGATGAGCTGCAGGACGACTCCACGCGGATCGAATCTCTCGACGCCGACGTTGTCCGGACTGAGGCGGACCTGCGGAAGCAGGCTGCAGCCATCAGCAAAATCCGGGCCAGGGCGGCAAAGGAACTCTCCGCCCGCGTCAGTTCAGAGCTGAAAGCGCTGGCCATGGCCGATGCCACCCTGGTGATCACCTTGGAAGCCACCGGTCAGCTGGGGCCGCACGGCGTTGATGAGATTTCGTTCCTGCTCCAGCCACACGCCGGAGCCCCCGCAAGGCCGCTCGGCAAGGGTGCCTCCGGCGGTGAACTTTCCCGCGTGATGCTTGCCATTGAAGTGGTCCTGGCGGCCGTGGACCCCGTCCCCACCTTCGTGTTCGACGAGGTGGACGCCGGTGTCGGCGGACGGGCCGCCGTCGAAATCGGCCGCCGGCTGGCCATGCTGGCACAGCACGTGCAGGTCCTGGTGGTCACCCACCTGCCGCAGGTGGCAGCCTTCGCCGACCAGCACATCACCGTCACCAAAACGTCCGTCCGGGGAGCCGACGGCGGCACGGCCTCCGGTTTCACCTCCAGTGACGTCAAACTCCTGGACGGCCCGGAACGGGTCCGCGAGCTCGCCCGGATGCTGGCTGGCCAGGAGGACTCCGAATCGGCCCAGGCGCACGCGCAGGAACTTCTCGACGACGCAAAACTGCTTCCACAGCGCGCCTAGCTGCCTCTGACTGCCGTGGGGGCAGGTCCGGTCAGGGACCAGATGTAAGGCGGCGGATGGCCCGCGCCATCATCGCGTGCACCACCAGCGGATGGAGCAGCCGCACCGGCAGAAAGTACAGGCGGCCCCGCCAGCCTTTCAGGTGCACGGCCGTTGTCACCCGCAGAAGGCGCGCGCCGGCGTCGTAGGCCACCCCGCAGCGGAAGTCCAGGTGCGTGTCATCCGCGCTGATCAGGGCCTCCTCGCCTTGAACCTTCGAGACGGCAAAGACGCCGGCGGGGGCCCTGTTGATACCCACCAGCCCGACGACGGCCTGCCGCACGCCCAGGAGGGCTGTCACCCATGCGGGCATGGATTTCAACGAGAACAGTGTTTCCGCCCACGTTCGGGGATCGGACGGGCATTCCCGTTGTCCAACAGGGACTGGGAGAACAATCACATCCGCGTAGTCCGGTGCAGGGATGGAGCTGAACGCCATCGAGCGGAAGACCGGATTCATTTCGACGCCGTTGCGGCCTGGCTCAGGCGCCGGCGCGTTTTTCGGGTCAGGGAGGTTGGTCACCCCTTGATCGTAGGGCCTTCCGCCCGGCACACTTGATCATTTGGGGAAACAGTTCCCGACCCGTGGAAGGCGCATTTGATGATAGGCTCGAATTCCGTGGTGCAGCGATCAAATTCCCGTGTAAATTCCCGGTTCCCGGGCTCGTCCAAGACGACCAAACACATCTTCGTAACCGGTGGTGTGGCGTCCTCGCTCGGTAAGGGACTGACGGCCTCGAGCCTCGGTCACCTCCTGCGGGCACGCGGTTTGTCTGTAACTATGCAGAAGCTGGATCCCTACCTGAACGTGGATCCGGGCACGATGAACCCCTTCCAGCACGGCGAAGTCTTCGTCACGGACGACGGCGCCGAGACAGACCTGGACATCGGACACTACGAACGTTTCCTTGACGAAAACCTCGAGGGCTCGGCCAACGTAACTACCGGTCAAATCTATTCCACCGTCATCGCCAAGGAACGCCGCGGCGAATACCTGGGCGACACCGTTCAGGTCATCCCGCACATCACCGATGAAATCAAGCGCCGGATGCGGCTGCCCGCGGAGGGCAAGAATGCCCCGGACGTCATCATCACCGAGATCGGCGGCACGGTGGGAGACATCGAGTCCCAGCCGTTCCTCGAATCAGCCCGCCAGGTCCGCCAGGACGTGGGCCGCGGCAACGTCTTTTTCCTCCATGTCTCTCTGGTTCCCTACATCGGACCCTCCCAGGAGCTCAAGACCAAGCCCACGCAGCACTCCGTGGCGGCCCTGCGTTCCATCGGCATCCAGCCTGAAGCAATCGTGATCCGTTCGGACCGTGAAGTGCCCGACGCCATGCGCGAAAAGATCGGCCGCATGTGCGATGTTGACATCGACGCCGTGGTGAACGCTGCGGACGCGCCCAGCATCTACGACATCCCCAAGACCCTGCACTCCCAGGGCCTGGATTCCTACATCGTCCGGGCCCTGGACCTGCCGTTCAAGGACGTCGACTGGACCAGCTGGGACAAGCTGCTCGAGGCCGTGCACAATCCGAAACACCACGTGGAAATAGCGCTGGTGGGCAAGTACATCGACCTCCCGGACGCCTACCTCTCGGTGACGGAAGCCCTCCGTGCCGGCGGTTTTGCCAACGACACCAAAGTCAAGATCCGTTGGGTCCCGTCGGACGAGTGCGAAACGCACGAAGGTGCCATCGCCTCCCTGGGCGGTGTGGACGCCATCTGCGTGCCCGGCGGCTTCGGCATCCGTGGACTTGAAGGCAAACTCGGTGCCCTGAAATTCGCACGCGAAACCAAGCTGCCGGTCCTGGGCCTCTGCCTCGGCCTGCAGTGCATGGTGATCGAATATGCCCGGAACGTGGTGGGCCTGGACGGCGCATCCTCCAGCGAATTCGAACCCGACTCCAAGTACCCCGTGATTGCCACCATGGAGGAGCAGCTGGACATCGTCGAGGGCAAGGGTGACCTGGGCGGCACCATGCGCCTGGGGCTGTACGAGGCCAAACTCGACGCCGGTTCCGTGATCGCGGAGACCTACGGAAAGACCACCGTCAGCGAGCGGCACCGCCACCGCTACGAGGTCAACAACAAGTACCGCGACCAGATCGCCGCGGAGGGTCTGGTCTTCTCGGGGACGTCTCCCGATGGCAAGCTCGTTGAATACGTAGAGCTGCCCCGCGAGGTACACCCGTACTATGTGGCAACCCAGGCCCATCCTGAGCTGAGCTCGCGCCCCACCAGGCCGCATCCGCTCTTCTCCGGCCTGGTCAAGGCGGCGCTTGCCCACCAGGAGGGCCCGGACCTCACGGCCGCCACGCAGGCCACCGGGGCAGGCATTGACGCGCCTCCGGCCAAACCGTCACGTACGGTTGCTGCACAGTAGTTTTTTCGCATAGCAGGAGGACGGCGCGATGCCCGGTAAGTCTGAAACCACCCATGCTGCACGGCAGGTTTCGGATGCACCGAGCCCGCGCCGTCTTCTGTCTACCGAGAAGGTCTACGAAGGCCGGATCTGGGACGTGGTCAGCGACAGCTTCCAGCTGAGCGAGAGCGGTGAGGCTCTGACCCGGGACTACATCGAGCATCCCGGCGCCGTGGCGGTACTGCCGATGAACGAAGCGGGCGAGATCCTGCTGCTGAAGCAGTACCGGCATCCTGTCGGGATGGATCTCTGGGAAATTCCGGCCGGCCTGCTGGACGTCGAGGGGGAGGACTTCGTGGTGGGGGCCGCCCGGGAGCTTGCGGAAGAAGCGGACCTCGCGGCCGGAACCTGGAACGTCCTTGCTGATTTCTTCAATTCGCCCGGTTCCTCCAGTGAAGCCATCAGGATCTACCTTGCCCGCGACCTTATCGAGGTGCCTCACCATGAGCGCCACGAGCGGATGGACGAGGAAGCGGAAATTGAGTTCCACTGGATCGCCCTCGACGACGCCGTGGCCGCAGTCCTGGCAGGGCAGCTCCATAACCCGTCCGCCGTCGTGGGCATCCTTGCAGCAGCGGCAGCGCGTGCTGCCGGCTTTGCCCGGCTCCGCCCCGCTGATTCACCCTGGCCTGCCCACCCCAGCCAGCGTTGATGCCGCAAAGCATCGCGGCGGACGCCGCCGCACCAGTCTCCCCGGTAGCTGATAAGGCGCCTGCACCGTCCAATCCGCAGACCGCCATCGACCGTGCCATCACGGAGTACCTGCAGCATATGAGCGTCGAACGGGGACTGGCGTCCAACACCCTTTCCGCCTACCGCCGGGACCTCACCCGGTACTCCCGCTACCTGGCGGGGGCGGGCTGCCAGAGCCCGGACCAGGTCACCCGGCATCATGTCACGGGGTATGTCCAGGCCCTCTCTGACGGTTCCGACGGCGGGACTGCCCTGGGCGTCAGGTCCGCCGCCAGGACAGTAGTGGCGGTTCGCGGCCTGCATAAGTTCTGGGCCCTGGAAGGACTGACCACCACGGACCCCGCGAGTGATGTCCATCCGCCCATGCCCGGCAAGAGGCTGCCCAAGGCGATCAGCGTGGATGAGGTCACCCGGATCCTTGAAGCAGCCGGCACGGACACCGCCACCGGCCTCCGGGACCGTGCCCTGCTGGAATTCCTGTACTCCACCGGGGCAAGGATCAGCGAGGCAGTTGGCCTTGATGTGGACGACATCTCACTCCAGGAGGCAGAGGCCGGCCCCGCGATCGTCCGGCTCTTTGGCAAGGGCTCGAAGGAACGGCTGGTGCCGCTGGGATCCTACGGCGCGCGAGCCCTGGACGCCTACCTGGTACGAGGCCGTCCGCTGCTGGCAGCAAAAGGCAAAGGCACACCGGCGCTGTTCCTGAACGCCCGGGGTGGAAGGATCAGCCGCCAGAGCGCCTGGACCATCCTCAAGGCAGCCGCGGACAAAGCCAACATCACCAAGGCTGTCTCGCCGCACACTCTCCGCCACTCGTTTGCCACCCACCTCCTGGAAGGCGGCGCGGATGTCAGGGTTGTCCAGGAACTGCTGGGCCACGCTTCAGTGACCACCACGCAGGTCTACACCCTGGTCACCGCCGATACGCTCCGCGAAATCTATGCGGCAGCGCACCCCCGCGCTTTGGGGTGACCACAGGATTTTGCAGCACCCCTGGGTCCCGCGAAAGTTTTTCCGCAGGGGTGTAATAAACACTGCACCTCGGGACACTTAGTGGTTTAACAACCATCGTCATCCGATGCCGGGGGGAACATTATGTTGGCAGCCAGTGAACATGACTTCATGGATCTGCACACTCAGCATTTCACGCGCGTCTACCGCTACATTGCCTACCGCATCAATGACCTGCCGCGCGCCGAGGAACTGGCGGCAGACGTCTTCAGGATCGCCTGGGAGAAGCAGCCGGTGGAACCGCCCGGCATCGGCTGGCTGCTCGCCACCGCCCGGAGAGTCCTCAGCAACGAGTACAAGGGCCGCCGTCGCCGCCTTGAACTCATCGATCGGCTGAAGGACCAGGCCCGCATCTAGGCTCCGGGCTCCGAGGATGACCAGCAGGCCGCTGTGGCCGAGGTCCTGTTACAGCTCAAGGACCGGGACCGGGAGGTCCTGATGCTCAGCTACTGGGACGATCTGAGCACCGCCGAACTGGCCCAGACGCTGGGCTGTTCCCCCTCGGCGGCTGCCGTCCGCCTTCACCGGGCCCGCCGGGCATTCGCCAGCGCAGCCCCAGCGCAACTCATGACAGAACGGAAGGGCTAGCCATGGACCGGATCGAACAGCTCATGAAGGATGCCAAGCCACTGGTGGGGGAGCCACGAACCGCTGCGGCAGCTGCAGCCGCCCGCTCCGCCGTCTTCACTGATGACCCCAATGTGGTTCCGCTGTCAGGGCACAGGGCCGCCCGCCGGGCAGGTATCCGCGCGGCAGTTGTCGCAGTCGCGGCCGCGTCGGTGGTCGGAGCCGTTGTCCTTGCCGGCGGAATGGGGGCGCCGCAGCCGGGCCCCGCGCCCGCAGCCACCACCAACGCCATAACTGCTCCAAGCACCGCCACCCCGCCCCCGTCGAGTCCCACCGCCACGGCCACAGCACCTCCTCCTGCCACAGCACTTCCGGGCGTTACAGCCCAGCCAGCGCTGACCACCGGCGGCGTCCCGTGCGTCGTTGCCAACATTGACCAGCCCGCGAATACGCCGGCCAGGACCATCGGGCCGATCGCCGAAACGGAGCAGGGCTATTACACCGTGCTGGGCTGCGCCGAAGGTTGGCTGGCCTACTCGGTTTCAGACGACGGCACCAGGGCACTTCAGCTCGACGGCGGAAACGCCTGGTACCGCATCGCCAAGCTGCAAAATGGCAGGTTTGTCTTTGACGTTCAGGCGCCCTGGTCCACGGTTTTCAGCTGGGAATTCCACGCCCTCAACAATGATGTCTCGCAAAACGGTCAACGGGTGACTGCGCAGGAAGCGATGGACCAGGAATTCGCTCAGAAAGGCATCCCCGTTGAGCTCCGCCCGCAACTTGTGGGACAAGGCCCGGCCGACGCCTCCTGAGCAGCACTTTCGCCGTGCACTGAGGCGCCACGCTATAGGGTTAGGGGATGACAGCAGTAGCCGTAACGCTGTGCTTCCTGACCCGGGATGTTGCCGGCGTGCCCCAGGTCCTGCTGGGTACCAAGAAGACCGGCTTTGGGCGGGGAAAGATCGTGGGCCTGGGCGGCCACGTTGAACCTGGCGAGACCGACGCCGAAGCCGCATGCCGGGAAGTGCACGAGGAATCCGGCGTTGTGGTCCTGCAGGAGGATCTGCGCGACGCCGGCGTGGTGGTGTTCGACTTCCCTGCGCGCCCGGAGTGGAACATGACCACCAGGCTGTTCGTTGCAGCCCGGTGGGCGGGGGAGCCGGCCGAAAGCGCCGAAATCCTGCCCGAATGGTTCGACGTCGGGTCCCTTCCCGTGGACAGGATGTGGCAGGATGCATCCCATTGGCTCCCATTGGCCCTTAACGGCTCGGTGCTGCACCTCGTGGTGGTGCTGAACGAGGACAACGAGACTGTGCGTGAAGTGCTCGATTACACAACCCGCTGACAAACGGCCGACCTGGCTGCTCAGGCCGCGGCGCCCGTAAAAGATTCTTCCGGCCAGCCTGTAACCATTCGCCGGCAGCCGGAAACTACACGGTCAGCCTGCAAGTCAGGACACAACGCATTTCAGGGGGAAAGGTGCTTTCAGAGCGCGAGTTGGCGTTTATCGCCTTGTACAAGGACAGCTATCCACGGATCCACACGTTCGTACAACGGCGCGTGAATGATCCCGAACTGGCCCAGGAACTGGCGGCAGACGTCTTCCGGATCGCCTGGCAAAAGTGGGACGGCACTTCCGGGATCGAGATTGCGTGGCTGTTCACCGTTGCCCGCAACCTGATCGGCAACGCCTACCGGGGCCGGGACCGCCAGCGTGCGCTGCAGGAACGCCTGGTGGCGTCCGCAGCTGATGGGCCTGGATCGGTCAGCGACAACATGTCAGTGGAGCAAGCGCTGATGGCGCTGCGGGAAAAGGACCGGGACGTTCTCCAGCTGGCCTACTGGGACGGGCTGTCGGTGGTTGAGATCGCCCAGGTACTGCAGTGCACGCAGACTTCGGCCAAGGTGCGCCTGCACCGCGCCAGGGAAGCTTTCCGCAAGCTCCTGCCGGCTCTTTGTGAACCAATCGACCAGAAAGTGGGGGCCTAATCATGGATATCATCAGGAATCTCGTTTCAGACGCTGACCCCGTTGCCAGCAAACCCGTTGCTTCGGACGGCGAAGAGGCCCTTCGCGCAATGTTTTCCCGGCCGGAGGTCTTCGCCGACAGGGTGTCCCCGAACGTTCCCACCCTGGCAGAGCGGAGGCAGCGCCGTCACAGGATCGCAGGACTGCTGAGCGTTGCCGCGGCCGCGGTTACGGCAGGGGTCCTGGTGTCGCTCAACCTTGGACCTCTTACCTCCGCACCGGCGCCGGCGGGCACCTCCACCGCCACTGCCTCACCCACCGTGAGCAGCAGCATCTCACCAACGCCAACGCCAACGCCAACGCCAACGCCTACTCCCAGCCCGGTCCCCTCTACCGGGGCTTCCGCTGCTGCGCCGGCGGCGCCTCCCGTGACCGCTTCCGCGCCGCCTGCGCAAGCGTGGAAGACGTACCTCAGTGCCGACGGCAGGATCTCCTTTGAGTATCCCGCCGACTGGAGCGTGCAGCAGCCCCACACGATCAACCCGGACTATCCTGCCGTGGACGCCGTGGTCAGGGACCAGGCCGGGAAGGAGATGGCCGCCCTTCACTACGGGGCCTCCGGTGGCATCGGTGGCGTTTGCTCAACGCCGCCCGTGCCCTATTCCGTCCTTGATTCGGTAGAACTCGCCCTGCCGTACAACCCGGCGGCGTCCAACGTCATCACACCCCGGTTTACCTTCCGCGCCCTGGTCGAGGGGGACAAAGTCACTGCCTCCTACGGGATCACCAGCAGCGCTGCCGGTGTGGATGGAAAGAGCTGCATGTTCTACAACGTGGTCAACGGCCCTGCGGAAGCCCCAATGTACTCCTTCGCCGACAACGTCCAGGTGAACGCCGGCGCGGCAGGCACCGCGAACAGCAAGACGTTCCGTTCGCTGGAGGAGGCACGCGCCTACATGCAGACTCCGGAGTACCTCAACGTCAAACGAATGATCACGTCGCTGGCAATCAAGGCGGACTAGGCGCCAAGGACGGCGCATACGAGGGCATACGACGGCGCCAACACGACGGCGGCCCGGTCACCTTTGAAAGGTGACCGGGCCGCCGTCGTGGTTTTAGATGGTGGGGCTGAGCTGGTGGTACCGACTTGTGTTGTTGGTCCGGCAAGCCGACGGCTACGGGACGTGCCGCTCTTCGGCGCCGTTGTATTCGCTCAGCGGACGGATCAGGGAGTTCGAGTCCAGCTGCTCCATGATGTGGGCCGTCCAGCCGGTGATCCGGCTGGCGACGAACAGGGGAGTGAAGGTGGGGGTGTCGAACCCCATCAGGTGGTACGTGGGCCCGGCCGGATAGTCGAGGTTGGGCTTGATGGCCTTTGCCTCCTCCATGGCGGATTCCAGGCCGTTGTACAGGCCCAGGAGCTCGGGCCGCCCGTAGTGCGCGATCATCTTATCCAGGGCGGCCTTCATGGTGGGCACGCGGGAATCGCCGTGCTTGTAGACGCGGTGGCCGAATCCCATGACCTTCTTTTTCTTGGCCAGGGCGTCCTCCATCCAGGTCCTGGCCCTCGCGGCTGCCTCCTCCATTGACTCTTCAGGCCGGATGCCGATTTCGTCGAAGGTGTGCATCACGGCCTCGTTGGCTCCGCCATGCAGTGCTCCCTTGAGCGCCCCGATGGCTCCGGTGACAGCGGAGTGCAGGTCTGAAAGCGTTGAGGTGATGACCCGTGCCGTGAACGTCGAGGCATTGAAGGAGTGCTCGGCGTACAGGATCATTGAGACGTTGAAGGCCTCCACCACCTCCGGGACCTGCTCCTCGCCGAAGGCCATCCACAGGAAGTTGGCCGAATAGCCCAGGTCATCGCGGGGTTCAACTGCTCCCTGACCGTGACGGCGTCGTTGGTCGTAGGCCACCACGGCAGGCATGGCGGCGAAGAGATCCACCGCCTTGGCCATGTTGGCCTCCCGGGAGGAGTCTTCGGTAAGTGGGTGCCGTGCACCCATAACGGAAGCCGCCGTCCGGCAGACGTCCATCGGGTGCGAGGTCACGGGCAGCGCATCGATGACCTGTTTGACCACCGGATCCAGGGCACGGCCGGCGCGCTCCCGCGCGGTGAATTCGGCCAGCTGCTCCGCGTTGGGGAGCTCACCGTTCCACAGCAGGTAGGCCACTTCCTCAAAACTGCACCTGGCAGCCAGCTCCTGCACCGGATAGCCCCGGTACAGCAGCGAATTGGTATCCGGGTTGACCTTCGAGACGGAGGTGTAATCCACCACGACGCCGGCGAGGCCCTTTTTGATGTCCTGTTCAGCCACGCTGAATCTCCTTTGTTCCTGTCGCCTGTTGTGCCGGCCTGCGGCCGGAAACTGTTTGAGGGATCACTTACCGGGTATCTGGAAGTTAAAGATTCCGGTATCGAAGCGGTTGTAGGCCTCGTAGTCAACGAGGTCATACAAGCGCGCACGCGTCAGCATGGTTCCGACCTGCGCCTCCTGGGTTCCGTCAGCCTTGATCGATTCCAGCGTACGCTCCGCGGCGCCCATGGCACTACGGAGGAGCGTCACCGGATAAATGATCATGTTGACGCCGGCAGCAGCGAGCTGGTCCACCGTGAAGAGCGCGCTTTGGCCAAACTCCGTCATGTTGGCCAGTATGGGAACGTCCACCGCATCCCTGATCGCCTGGAATTCGGCAAGGTCCTTCATGGCTTCGGGGAAGATCGCGTCCGCTCCGGCGTCCACCAGGGCCTTGGCCCTGTCCTGCGCGGCTTCCAGCCCGTCGGTTGCCCGGATGTCGGTCCTGGCCATGATGAGGAAGTTCGGGTCGCGGCGCGAGTCCACGGCAGCCCGGATCCGCTTGGTGGCGGTGTCAAGGTCCACCACGTTCTTCCCGTCCAGGTGGCCGCAGCGTTTGGGATTGAACTGGTCCTCGATGTGCAGGCCCGCCAGGCCGGCATTTTCGAGTTCCTGGACTGTGCGGGCCACATTCATCGGTTCACCGAAGCCCGTGTCGGCGTCCACCAGGCAGGGCAGGTCGGTCATGCGGGCGATCTGCCCGGCGCGGGTGGCTACCTCGGTCAGGGTGGTCAGGCCGATGTCCGGCAGCCCCAGGTCGTTGGCGAGCACTGCGCCGGAGATGTAGACACCGGCGAAGCCCTTCTCCCCGATGAGCCGGGCGGAGAGCGGATTGAACGCCCCGGGGAACTGCTGGATGGTTCCGGAGGCGAGGAGTTCGCGCAGGGTGATCCGCTTCTGCTCGGGGGTGACGGCCGAGTACAGCATTTAGAACAGCCCCTTGGGGGCGGCACCGAAATCAATGACTCCGGCCGCGGCCGTGACGTTCAACTGGTCCAGTTCCCCGGCGGCCAGTTCGGGGAGGCGTTCGACGGCGGCGAGGAACCGTTCGATTTCGGCCTCCTCCACGAGGCCGGCGGCGAGGGTACGGAACTTGTGAATGTACTGCTCGCGGGCGAACGGGCGGGCGCCCAGCGGGTGGGCATCGGCGACGGCGATTTCGTCGGTGACGACGGTGCCGTCGGCGAGGGTGATTTCCACCGAGCCGCCAAACGCCTTTTCGTTGATGTCAAGGGAGTGGTACCGGCGGGTCCACTCGGCGTCTTCCTCGGTGGTGACCTTATGCCACAGTTCCACGGTGTCCGGCCGCGCTGCCCGTTCCGGTGAGTACGAGTCCACATGGTGCCAGGCGCCGTCCTGCAGGGCGACAGCAAAAATGTACGGGATCGAGTGATCAAGGGTCTCGCGGCTGGCTGTCGGGCTGTACTTCTGGGGGTCGTTGGCTCCGGATCCGATGACGTAGTGGGTGTGGTGGCTGGTCTTGATCAACACGGACTGTACGTTCGCCGGGTCGGTGGCCTCAGGATGGTCCTTATGCAGTTTCCGGGCCAGGTCGATCCATGCCTGAGCCTGGTACTCCGCGGAGTGCTCCTTGGTGTAGGTGTCCAGGATGGCGCGCTTGGCCTCGCCGGGGGTGGGCAGCGGAACGGTGTAGGAGGCGTCAGGGCCGTCAAGCATCCACGCGATCACGCCGTCTTCGCCTTCATAGATCGGCACCGGGGAGGTCTGGCCACGCATGGCGCGGTCGGCAGCTTCCACGGCCATTTTTCCTGCGAACGCGGGGGCGTGGGCCTTCCACGTCGAGATTTCACCCTTGCGCGACTGACGGGTGGCGGTTGTCGTGTGCAGTGCCTGGCCTACAGACTGGAAGATCGTTTCGACGTCGAGCCCCAGGAGCGTGCCGATGCCGGCGGCGGCAGATGGTCCCAGGTGGGCGACGTGGTCGATTTTGTGCTTGTGCAGGCAGATGGCCTTCACCAGGTTGACCTGGATTTCATACCCGGTGGCAATGGCGCGCACCAGATCCCTGCCGCTGGAGCCCTTGTGCTGCGCTGCCGCCAGGATGGGCGGGATATTGTCCCCGGGGTGGGAGTAGTCCGCTGCCAGGAACGTGTCGTGGTAGTCCAGCTCCCGGACGGCCACACAGTTTGCCCAGGCTGCCCACTCGGGGGAGACGCGCTCGCTGATGCCAAAGACCTTGGCGCCTTTGCCGCCGGTGCTGGGGCCATGGCTAAGCGCCTGCGCCCGGGCGGCGATGATGGGGGCACGGTTGAGGGAAGCGACAGCTACCGAAGCGTTGTCGATGATCCGGTTAATCACCATCTCGGTGACGTCATCGCCCACCTCGACGGGATCCGCCGCGACAACGGCGATCTTGTGCGCCAACTGGTCCTCCCGGGCCAGGTTTTCCTCGCTTTTATAGACACGGACGTGGTGTTCCTTGACCATGGGGCTCCTTCTATTGAGGTGTATGCGTTGCTTTGAGGTGGGAAAGACTGCGGTGCAGGTGCACGGTGGTGGCGGCCTCGGCCAGGCGGGGATTGCGTTCGGCAATCGCCTCGGCAATGGCGGCGTGTTCGGACGCTGCCGCGGCAAGGCGTGGAGCGTCGTTGGCTGCCAGCCGGCGGACCCGGACCAGGTGGACCCTGAGGCTGCCCATGGCCTGGGCCAGGTAGGAGTTCGAAATTGCAGCATCGATGGCCGCGTCAAGGCGCGCCACGAGCCCGTAGTATTCATGCTTTGCAGGATCGTCGCTGCGGATCAGGTCCTTGCCCGCCAGCAGTTCCCGGTGCAGTTGCCTGAACTCTTCAGGATCGCCCCGTTCCGCAGCCAGCGCCGCAGCCCTGCCTTCAAGGGTTTCACGGAGCTCGAACAGTTCGTCGATGTCCGCCAGGGAAATGTCGGTGACGACGACGCCGCGGCCGCCCGCCGCCGTCGTAAGTCCTTCTGCGGTGAGCCGGCCCAGCGCCTCCCGCAGCGGAGTGCGCGAGACGCCCAGGCGCTCGGACTGCTCCACTTCCGCAAGAAGCGTGCCGGGACGAAGGCGCCACTCCACAATGTCCTCACGGAGGGCGGCGTAGGCCCTGTCGCTGGCACGCATCTTCGCTCCTTTTTCGCCGCGGTCCAGTCCAGTGTATACATGGAGCGCGGATTTAAGTGAGAAATCAGGATAAAAGTAAGAAAAGCGTCACGGGCAAGCTATTCTTGTATACAGAAAAGGAGATCCGGCGTTAGCGCCCACTCCACTTGTATTCATTCTCCGGCCGCCCCGGTGTCCCGTACCGGGCCGTTCGGGAGACTGTTCCGGCATCGGCCAAATACTCCAGGTAGCGCCGCGCGGTGACGCGGGACATGCCCAGCGCATCCATGACCTCCGCGGCTGAGACTGCCTCGGAATGTTGCTTCATGTAGTCCTGCACGGACTCCAGTGTTGAGACGGAGAGTCCTTTGGGCAAAGGCATCTCAGATGGCGCCCGGAGGCTTGCGAAGGCCTGGTCCACTTCGCTCTGTGAGGCACCGGTCCTTCGCGAACCAGAGCCGGGTTCGGGGGAGGCGAGCTGTTGCCGGAAGAGGCGGTAGCTGGCCAGTTTGTCGGCGAAGGTGGCGTAGGTGAAGGGCTTGATGAGGTACTGGACAACGCCGATGGCCACGGCGCTCCGGACGATGGCCAGTTCCCTGACAGCCGTGATGGCAATGATGTCGGCGAGTATTCCGGCCGCGCGCATCCGCCGGGCGATGTCCAGGCCATGAAGATCGGGAAGGTTCATGTCCAGCAGGACGAGTTCCACAGGGTCACCGGAGGCTGCAAAGTCGGAGAGCAGGCGGAGCGCGGACTGTCCGTCCGGAGCGGTGCCGGCCAGGGTGAATCCCTCGAGCCTGCCCACATATGCAGCATGCGCGGCTGAGGCAACCGGCTCGTCCTCCACTACGAGGACGCGGATTTCGCTCACTGGTACTGCTCCTCTTTGTCGGCGCCGGGCGCCATGGCCGGCAGGAAGACATGGAACTGCGCTCCGTCCGTCCCTGTGATGGTCATCGTACCGTCCAGGCGCTGCACGGCCTGCCGGACCAGGGCCAGGCCCACGCCGCGTCCGAAGGGGCCTGCCTTTTTGGTGCTGAAGCCGTGCTTGAAGATATGGTCCACCGCTTCGGGATCAACCCCGGAGCCGGAATCCCGCACGGTGATGTCCAGGCCCTCGGCGTCGGACTCCACTGTTAGTTCCACCTCCCGGGGCGCCTCGCCGTCGGCAGCCGCGTCAATGGCATTGTCCAGGAGGTTGCCCAGGATGGTGACGAGGTCCTGGACTGCCAATCCCGTGAGGGAGGCGGAGCCCAGGGTCCTCAGCGACAGCTTCACACCCCGTTCGTTGGCTTCGGACGCCTTGCCCATGATGAGGGCACTGAGGACGGGTTCATCCACGGAGCTGATCATTTCGTCGGTGAGCTGCTGGCTGAGCTCCAGATCCTTTGTGGCGAACTCCAGGGCCTCGCGGGTCCTGCCCAGTTCAAGGAGGGACACCATGGTGTGCAGCCGGTTCGCATGTTCGTGTGTTTGGGCCCGAAGGGCGTCAGAGAGCGTCTTCATGGTCTGGAGCTCGCTGCCCAGGGATTCAATTTCCGTCCGGTCGCGGATGGTGGCCACCGTGCCGAACACGGCAGGGCGGCGCCCGCCCGGTGCCTCGGGACCAAGGGCGGGGCCCTGGTTCACCACCACAATGCGCGGTCCTGTCAGATGGATTTCATCGAGGGCGGTGCGCCCCGATTCAAAAAGTTCCTTCAGGCTGTCGGCAAGGGGGAGGTCGGCCAGTGACGGCGGCTGGGACGGATCATCGCCGGATCCCCGCGGCTCGAGTCCCAGCAGTTCAGCAGCCTGGTCGTTATACATGACCACCCTGCCTTTGGTGTCGATCAGGATGAGCCCTTCCCGGACGGAGTGCAGGACGGATTCGTAGTAGGCAAAGAGCTGAGCGAGCTGTTCCGGTCCCCAGCCCCGGGTGACCCTGCGGAGGTAACGGCCCAACAGCCACGAAGCAACCGATCCGCCCACGAGCAAGGCCAGCCCGATGCCCAGCAGCGCCGGCAGCCTGCTGGACAGGGCCACATCGACGGTCCGGACCGTGACGCCTGCCGCCACCAGCGCCTTCACGTTGCCGCCCGCGTCCTTGACGGGCACGATGGTCCGCACCGACGGTCCCAAGGTGCCTGCCGTGACCTCTGTCAGGACGCCGCCCTGGAGTGCGGCATCGATGGAACCAATGTACGGCCTGCCGATCTCCTCGTCCCGTGGATGGGTCCAGCGGGTGCGGTCCGGGGCCATGATCGTGACAAAGTCCACGCCCGCTCCCGCCATCACATCGAGCGCATATGGCTGCAGTACCGCCGTCGGATCAGGCGCATCCGCTGCCTGGAGCACCAGGGGATTCGCGGCGATGGCGGCAGCCACCCCCGTCATGCGGCGCCCGGCTTCCTCGTAGGCGCGGTCCCTGGCGTCGGTGAACGTTGCGGTGCCCACGATCGCGAGGAAGGCCAGCACAATCAGCAGGTTGGCCACAAACAGCCGGCGGGCGATACTCCAGCGGTGGATCATTTCGTACCTCCCATGACCAATATGAACGCAACGGTGAGCTAAGTCACGGTGTACCTAATGATGGATATCACACCGGACCGACGTGAAGGGCCCAGAGACTGAGCCGAAGCGTCTACCAGATTATCCATAAGGAGACACATCATGGCTTCTCAACGAGGAGAGTCAGCAGCGCCTGCAAAGGCCGCCCGCAAGGGGCTGGACAAATCCCACTACCTCTACATTGCCGTCATCGCCGCCGTGATCCTGGGCGCCCTTGTCGGTCTGATATTCCCCGAGGTCGGCAAATCGCTGAAACCGCTCGGCGACGGCTTCATCAAGCTCATCAAGATGATGATTGCACCGATCATCTTCTGCACCATCGTCCTGGGCATTGGCTCCATCGCCAAGGCAGCAACCGTTGGCAAGGTGGGCGGCCTGGCCCTGGGCTACTTCGTGCTCATGTCCACCTTCGCCCTGGGCATCGGCCTTGTGGTTGGTAACCTGATCCACCCGGGTGAAGGTTTGAAGCTGGCAGCATACGATCCCAACAAGAAGGCAGAAGTAGACAGCACCGTTGCCTTCCTCCTGGGCATCATTCCGGGCGACATTCCGGTTCTGCCCACACTCTTCGCCGCCATCCTCGTAGGCTTTGCCCTCCAGAAGATGGGCCCGCAGGGTGCTCCTGTCCTGAAGGCCATCAGCCACGGCCAGGTGCTGGTATTCCGGATCCTCATCATGATCATGTGGCTTGCTCCGGTGGGCGCCTTCGGTGCCATCGCCGCCGTCGTCGGTGCGACTGGTGTCGCTGCAATCGTCAGCATGTTCACCCTGATGGCCGCCTTCTACATCACCTGCGCCCTGTTCATCGTGGTGATCCTCGGTGGCCTGCTCCAGGTAGTGACCGGCGTGAACATCTTCAAGCTGATGAAGTACCTGGCCCGCGAATACCTCCTGATCTTCTCCACCTCTTCCTCCGAGGCAGCACTGCCCCGCCTCATCGCCAAGATGGAGCACCTGGGTGTGTCCAAGCCGGTTGTTGGCGTCACCGTACCCACCGGTTACTCCTTCAACCTGGACGGCACCGCCATCTACCTGACCATGGCGTCACTCTTCGTGGCCAACGCCATGGGAACCCCGCTGGATCTCGGCGCCCAGGTATCCCTGCTGATCTTCATGATCATCGCCTCCAAGGGTGCAGCCGGTGTCACCGGTGCAGGCCTGGCCACACTGGCCGCCGGCCTGCAGGCACACAAGCCGGAACTGCTCGGCGGCGTGGGCATGATCGTCGGAATCGACCGGTTCATGTCTGAAGCCCGCGCTCTGACCAACTTCACCGGCAACGCCGTAGCCACCCTCCTGATCGGTACCTGGGTCAAGGAAATCGACGGAGCGCAGGTCACCCGTGTCCTGTCCGGCGAGGAGCCCTTCGACGAGACGACCATGATCGCCGGCCACCATGAGGTCCAGGAAAGCCCGGCCCCCGGCAAGGCTGTTCCCGCCACCGTCTAGATCCGGTGAAAAGCAGGCGCCCCGGCGCCAGGAAACCACCCGCACAGGCCAGCCTGTGCGGGTGGTTTCCTGTTCGGCGGAAGGACCAACCTTCGACCTCAGGTAAAAGGTAAAGGCTCAAACGCCGTCAAATGTCAAGTTCCATGGAATGCCGTGTCGGCGCTGTAGCCTTGGGTGGAAAGAAGCATGGGCGCTGGAGAGTCAGCGGCAGAAAAAATCACCGTCATCGAAAGTGTGGATAGATACGTGAGCAGCGAACAGGGTTCAGCAACTCTGGAAGGCACGGAACTGGATCTGGAAGACGCCGTAATGGGTCCCACCGGGCGCCCGTACCGCGAATTCCCGGAACCTGCCCCTCTGTCGTCCCATGGTCCGGCCCGTGTCATCGCCATGGTCAACCAAAAAGGCGGCGTCGGCAAAACCACGTCCACCATCAACCTGGCCGCGGCCTTGGCAGAATACGGCCGCAGGGTCCTGCTGGTGGACTTCGACCCCCAGGGCGCTTTGTCCGCAGGCCTGGGCATCAATCCCCACGAACTCGACCTCACGATCTACAACGTCCTGATGGACCGCAAAGTGGACATCCGCGATGCCATTCACCAAACGGGCGTGGAGAATGTGGACCTGCTTCCGGCGAATATCGATCTGTCCGCTGCCGAAGTGCAGCTGGTCAACGAGGTAGCCAGGGAACAGGTCCTGGACCGTGCGCTGAAGAAGGTGGAGGACGACTACGACGTCGTGCTCATCGACTGCCAGCCTTCGCTGGGACTCCTGACAGTCAATGCCCTGACCGCCGCCCACGGCGTCATCATTCCCCTGATCTGCGAGTTCTTTGCGCTCCGCGCCGTCGCCCTGCTGGTGGAGACCATCGACAAAGTCCAGGACAGGCTGAACCCCCGCCTGCAGGTGGACGGCGTGCTTGCCACCATGTACGACGCCCGTACCCTGCACAGCCGTGAGGTCATCACCCGCCTGGTGGAGGCTTTCGGAGACAAGGTCTTCGAGACCGTCATCAAGCGCTCCATCAAGTTTGCCGACGCCACCGTCGCCGCGGAACCCATCACCAGCTATGCCGGCAACCACATCGGTGCCGATGCCTACCGCCGCCTGGCCAAAGAGCTGATCTCCCGCGGTGGCGCACCCTAGCCAGGCCGTGCCTGAAACGAAACCCGGCTTTGAGGTCCGGCTGGCCAACTTCACCGGGCCTTTTGACCTCCTGCTTGGCCTGATCGCGAAGCACCAGCTGGACATCACCGAGGTGGCCATCGCAACGGTCACCGATGAATTCATTAAGTACATCAGGAAGCTCCAGAAGCTCGGCGAGGAATGGGCCCTGGATGAAGCCAGCGAGTTCCTGGTCATCGCCGCCACCCTTCTTGACCTGAAGGCCGCCCGGCTGCTTCCCGCCGGCGAAGTGGAGGACGATGAAGACATCGCACTGCTTGAGGCCCGCGATCTCCTTTTCGCCCGCCTGCTCCAATACAAGGCGTTCAAGCAGGTGGCGGGCCTGATCGGCGCCACGCTCGAGCAGGAGGCGCAGAGGTTCCCCCGCCAGGTGGCCCTCGAGGAGCACTTCGCCGCCATGCTTCCCGAACTGGTCTGGAAGCACACGCCGGACCAATTTGCCAGGCTGGCCGAGGCCGCCCTGAAGCCCAAGACGCCCAGGCCAACCGAGGTGGGCCTGGCGCATCTGCACGGCAGCACGGTCAGCGTCAGGGAACAGGCCGAAATCCTTGGCCTCCGGCTGCAGCTGGGGAAGCCGCTGTCCTTCCGGGCCCTGATTGCAGATGCAGACTCAACCCTGGTGGTGGTGGCCAGGTTCCTCGCCCTGCTGGAGATGTTCCGGGACAAGGTGGTGTCCTTCGACCAGCTTTCCCCGCTGGGGGACCTCACTGTGCATTGGACCGCTGACGGCCAGGACTGGTCCACGGAAAACCTGAGCGAAGAATATGAGGAGCAGCAGTGAACGAGGACTTTCCGGATGCCGATTCACCTGTCAGTACCGATTCACCTGTCAGTACCGATTCAGCTGTCGGTACCGATCCGGCTGCCGGGTCCGGCGCGGAGCCAGGTACGGACGTTCGAAACCTGCCCGGCGGGGCCAAGGCCGCCATCGAAGCGGTACTGATGGTTCTTGATCAGCCGGCCACCGCCACCGAACTGGCAACGGGCCTGAACCTGACCGTCGCCGTCGTCGAACAGTTCCTGGCGGAACTGCAGCAGGAGTATAGCGGCTATACTGTTAAAGCCCCGGACACGGACGTTGCCAGCGACGCTGGCTTCAGCTCCAGCCCCCGGGGTTTTGAATTGCGGAATATCGCCGGTGGCTGGCGGATCTACTCACGCACGGAATTTGCCGACGTCGTTGGCAGGTTCGTGCTGGAAGGTCAGACAGCCAGGCTCACGCAGGCGGCGCTGGAAACACTTGCCGTCATCGCGTACCGGCAGCCCGTTTCCAGGGCAAGGGTGTCTGCAATTCGAGGAGTCAATGTTGATTCTGTCGTACGGACACTGACACAGCGCGGGCTGATCGAAGACTCGGGAACAGACCCCGAGTCGGGCGCCATCCTCTACCGGACCACGTCGTATTTCCTGGAACGGATGGGGATCGGCTCTGTGGCAGACCTGCCTCAGCTTTCCCCCCATCTTCCGGGGCTGGAAGGCATCGAGGAGTTCTACGACGCCGAAAGAATGTAGGCGGGAATTCCCACCTGCGCACAAGAGTATTCATTAGGGCAGATAAATTCTGCATGGCTGGTTAGGGTTGTCCTTGGACAACTTGCCGGCCGACATATCGAAGGACGGGTCATGACACAGGCGGGACGCCAGGGTTCACCACGTAACAGTTCGGGACGCAACAGTTCAGAACGCAACTCACCAGAGGGCGGCGCGAGCCGCAACACCGCCCAGGGCGGCGGGAGCCGCGGAGGTGCACAAGGCGGCGGGTTCCGCGGTGGTGCCGGCAAGCGCGGCGGCGGCTTCGGCGGTGCCGGCTTCAGCGGCGGCGACCGGCCCTTCAAGGCACCCAGGCCGCGCGAGGAGCGCTTCATTGATCCGGATGAAGCCCCGGCAGCCCAGGACGGGCGAGCTTCCTCGGATTGGAAGCCCAGCGCCAAGCCATCCTCGCGCAAACCGGCTGCCCGGAAGCCGGGCGCCAAAAAGGCCCCCGGAACGCCCGGGGCCCTCAAGCCGAAGCCGCGTACCGGTGCCCCTGGCGCTGCAGCATCCCGGGCCTTCGGCAGCGAACGTTTTGGCCAGAACCTGGGCCCCGTCCGCAAGCCGGCGCGCAAGCGCGGCCCCCGCGGCGCTGTTCCACAGTCCGAACTGCACGATGCCGACGGCGTCCGCCTGCAGAAGGTCATGGCCCAGGCCGGTGTGGCTTCCCGCCGCGTCTGTGAAGAAATGATCGCTGAAGGCCGGGTGGAAGTTGACGGCCAGGTGGTCACCGAACTCGGTGTGCGCGTGGACCCCAAAACTGCTGTTATCCACGTCGACGGCCTCCGTATCCAGCTCGATGACAACCTGGTCTACATGGTCTTCAACAAGCCCAAGGGCGTGGTGTCCACCATGGAGGACCCCGACGGACGTCCCTGCATCAGCGACTTCGTGCGGAAGACCCACCAGGGCGAACGCCTGTTCCATGTGGGCCGGCTGGACGTCGCCACCGAGGGCCTGCTGCTGCTGACGAACGACGGCGAACTGGCCAACCGGCTGACGCACCCTTCCTACGAGGTGCCCAAGACGTACCTCGTCCAGGTCCGAGGCCCCTTCCCCCAGGGTGTCGGCGCCCAGCTGAAGGCAGGTGTGGAGCTGGAGGACGGCATCGCATCCGTTGACTCCTTTAAACTGGTGGACTCCACCCCTGGCCACGTGCTGATCGAAGTGGTCCTGCACTCCGGCAAGAACCGCATTGTCCGGCGCCTCTTTGACGAGGTGGGCTTCCCGGTCCTGCGCCTGGTGCGCGTCAAGGTTGGACCCATCGGCCTGGGCGACCAGCGCCAGGGCAGCATCCGGAACCTCGGCAAGCAGGAAGTCGGTCACCTGCTGGCATCCGTAGGACTCTGAGGCATGTCCGCATTTCGCACGCACGGCCGCGGACACCTTAACGGGCCGGTAGTGGTGATTGGCACCGGGCTGCTCGGTGCCAGCATCGGGCTTGGCCTGCGTGGCCGCGGTGTGCCGGTGTTCCTGTCGGACACCTCTCCCACCAATCAGGCCGTCGCCGTTGATATCGGCGCCGGCCTGCCCCTGGGGGAGCTCGACGACGGGAAGCCGGAGCTTGTGGTGGTGGCTGCCCCGCCCGACGTGACTGCCGATGTGGTGGCAAAGGCGCTGGCTGACTACCCCGATTCCGTGGTGGTTGATATCGCCAGCGTTAAGGGTGCCATCCTGGACGAACTGCGCAGCCGCGGGGTGGACCTTGCCCGCTACGTGGGTACCCATCCCATGGCGGGCCGAGAGAAATCGGGGCCCGTCGCTGCCCGCGGCGAGCTCTTTACGTCCATGCCCTGGGTGCTCTGCCCGTCCGAGGAAACGTCAGCCGCCGCCGTGCAGACGGCGCATGCGCTGGCGACGGATCTTGGTGCGGTGGTATCCCAGTTCACCCCGGACGAGCACGACGAAGCGGTGGCACTGGTCTCGCACCTGCCCCAGGTGATGTCCTCTTTGCTGGCCAGCCGCCTGCAGGGCACGCCGCTCCACGCCCTCTCACTGGCCGGCAACGGCCTGCGCGACGTCACCAGGATCGCGGCCAGTGATCCCACCCTGTGGGTCCAGATCCTGGGCGGAAACGCACCGAAGGTTGTGGAGATCCTGTACAGCGTCCGCGAAGACCTCAACCGTCTCATCGGCACGCTGGAAGCACCCGCGGCGCCCGGTGCCAGGCTTGACCTTGCCCAGCTGATCAGTGAAGGCAACGCCGGCCAGGCCCGGATACCAGGCAAGCACGGCGGCCCTCCGCAGGCTTACTCCTGGCTCACAGTCCTGGTGGATGACAAGCCGGGGCAGATCGCGCTGCTCCTTACCGAAATCGGCGAGATCGGCGTGAACGTGGAGGACCTTCGGCTCGATCATTCTTCCGGCCAGAATGTTGGCATGGTGGAGCTTTCAGTACTGCCGAACAAGCATGACCACCTGATCGAAGCACTCAACGACCGCGGATGGCGGGTACTCCAGTAATGACACAGGAACTTCTTGATACCTTGCCTGCGCTGCGCGTCGGCAGGCCGCTCGTCGTTGCGATTGACGGTCCCTCCGGCTCCGGCAAGTCCAGCGTCAGCAAGGAAGTTGCCCGGCGGCTGCGGCTGGCGTACCTCGATACCGGTGCCATGTACCGTGCACTGACCTGGTTTTGCCTCAACGGCGGGATCGACCTTAATGAGGCAGCTGCCGTGGAGCAGGCCGCCAGGGACCTTGTCCTGGACGTGAGCACCAGCCCGCTGGAGGAATTCGTGCGGGTGGATGGCGTCGACGTCACCGAGGCCATCCGCGAACCGGAGATTTCCTCGGCGGTAAGCATTGTCGCCACGACGCTTGGCGCCAGGACCGAGCTGATCCGTCGCCAACGCGAACTGATCGAAAAGCATCACCGCCGGATGGTGGTGGAAGGACGGGACATTACCACCGTCGTCGCCCCCGGTGCGGAAGTCAGGATGCTGCTGACGGCGAGCGAAGAGGCCCGGCTCCGCCGCCGGGGCATCCAGCTGGGCGGGACCCAGAACGCGGACCAGTTGGCGGCCCAGGTGACCGGGCGCGACGCCAAGGATTCCACGGTGGTGAACTTCACCCAGGCTGCCGACGGCGTGGTCACTCTCGATTCCTCGGAGCTGGATTTCGCTGAAACGGTGGATGCCGCCCTTGTCATCGTCACAAAGGTCCTGAACCGTGACTGACCGCTGCGCACCAGTGCCCTCCCGCTGGACCATGACCTGGAGCCGGCCTGTGGGCTGGATTCTGGATCACCTGGTGTACAGGACGTCCGTCACGGGCAGGGACAACGTACCCACCGGTGGGCCCGTTATCTTCGCCGCGAACCACATCAGCTTCCTGGACGGCCCGGTGATGTTCGGCGCTTCACCGCGGCCCATGCACATCCTGGTTAAAAAGGAGATGTTCAACGGTTTCCTCGGACGGGTGCTTCATGCCTCCGGGCAGCTCCCGGTGGACCGCTCCGGGGACCGGGCGGCGCTGCTGCTGAGCAAGGACGTGCTCGACGCCGGCCGTTGCGTGGGCATCCTCCCTGAGGGAACGCGGGGGAGCGGGCAGGCAACGGACATCAGCAACGGTGTCGCGTGGCTGGCGCTGAACTCGGGAGCTCCCGTGGTGCCGGTCGCCATCCTGGGCACCCGGATAGAAGACGAACACCTCGACTCGGTCCCCAAACCCGGGCGGCGGTTCCACGTCAGTTTCGGCAATGCCCTGACGCTGAGCCGCAATACCGGCGAAACAGGCCGTGCTTCAATGGACAGGGCGGGAATGGAAATCCGCGCTGCGCTGGCAGGGCATGTCCTGGACACCATTCAATTCAGTGGGCAGCCTTTGCCCCACGCGGATATTCCGCAAGAACTTCACGCAGTAGCCGGGACGCCGGCAGATGACCACTAAGGAACGTGCAATGAGCGATACGACTCAAACCTCCGGCCACTCCGGCACCGGCGAAGACGAATACACGCCCACCGGCACCGACCAGGTGGCCGAACGGCTTGCTGCCCTGGACGACGACGAAGCGGAGATGCGCGCGGCGTCACTCCGTGCCGGCCTGGACGACTATGACCTTGATGCCGAGGATGCTGCCCTGCTCAGCGGGGAGTACGGCGACGAGGACTTCGACGGTCCCGTCAAGCTCGACCCGGTGCTTGCCATTATCGGCCGTCCCAATGTTGGCAAATCCACCCTGGTAAACAGGATCCTCGGCCGCCGTGAAGCCGTGGTGGAGGATACCCCCGGCGTTACCCGCGACCGCGTGATGTATTCGGCACACTGGAACGGGCGCAACTTCACCCTGGTGGACACCGGCGGCTGGGAGCACGATGCCCGCGGAATTCACGCGCGCGTTGCCGAACAGGCCGAAATGGCCGTGGAAATGGCTGACGCTGTGCTTTTTGTTGTTGACTCGGCCGTTGGCGCTACCGCCACGGATGAGGGCGTCATGAAGATGCTCCGCAAGAGCAAAAAGCCGGTCATCATGGTGGCCAACAAGGTGGACGACTTCGCCCAGGAAGCCGACTCAGCCACGCTCTGGGGCCTTGGCTTCGGTGAGCCCTACCCCGTCTCGGCGCTGCATGGCCGCGGCGTGGCGGATCTCCTGGACCACGTGATGGATACCCTCCCCGAGTTCTCCACCATCGAGGGCCTGGAGCGATCCGGTGGGCCGCGGCGCATCGCGCTGATCGGACGTCCGAACGTGGGCAAGTCCTCACTGCTGAACAAGCTGGCCGGCTCCGAGCGGGTTGTCGTTGACAACACCGCCGGCACCACCCGCGATCCCGTGGACGAATTCATCGAACTCGGTGGCCGGACCTGGCGCTTTGTTGACACCGCCGGTATCCGGCGCCGCCAGCACATGGCGCAGGGCGCAGACTACTACGCCTCCCTCCGTACCCAGGCCGCGCTGGAAAAGGCCGAGGTTGCCGTAGTGCTCCTGGCCGTTGACGAGGTACTGAGCGAGCAGGACGTCCGGATTCTTCAGCTGGCCATCGAATCCGGCCGGGCCCTGGTCCTGGCCTTCAACAAGTGGGACCTGCTGGACGACGAACGCCGCACCTACCTGGAGCGCGAAATCGAGCAGGACCTGGCCCACGTGGCCTGGGCCCCGCGGGTCAACATTTCGGCGCTGACGGGTTGGCACAAGGACCGCCTGGTTCCTGCCTTGGACCTGGCCCTGGAGAACTGGGACAAGCGTATTCCCACCGGCAGGCTCAACGCCTTCCTCGGCGAGCTCGTGGCTGCGCACCCGCACCCGGTCCGCGGCGGAAAGCAGCCGCGCATCCTCTTCGGCACCCAGGCATCAAGCCGGCCGCCTAAGTTTGTGCTCTTCACCACGGGTTTCCTGGACCCCGGCTACCGCCGGTTCATTACGCGCCGGCTTCGCGAGACCTTCGGTTTCGAGGGCACGCCCATCGAGGTCAACATGCGCGTACGTGAAAAGCGCGGCAAGAAGCGTTAATTAGGACACACCAGTCCTGTGGCGGTTCGTAAATGTCACAGGCACCCTCCGGAATCGTGTAAGCTTTTGGAGGTGGTTCGGCCGGACTGCTGAGTGGAAAACGTTGGACATCCAGCGCTGACACGCAGCGGAGAACGGCGGAACTGACGGGCTGTAGCGCAGCTTGGTAGCGCACTTGACTGGGGGTCAAGGGGTCGCAGGTTCAAATCCTGTCAGCCCGACCAAAGAAGGAAGCAGAGGCCGTCTCCGGAGAAATCCGGAGGCGGCCTCTGCTGTTTAGCGGCGGTATATGGCTGGTCGGCGAATCCCCGGTTCAGAAACCGTTGCCGGGAAAAGCTTTGGTCACCCTATTGGGTCCTACGCACTGCCGGCAGAACAGCCCGGGTCAAATCACCAGGCCCAACGCGAAGGGGCCGATCAGTACCGTGAAAATCGTAATCAGAAGGACGCCGACGACATTGAGCACCATGCCGCCGCGAACCATTTCGGTGATCTTCACGTTGCCGGTGGCGAAGACGATGGCGTTGGGAGGTGTTCCCACGGGCAGCATAAAAGCACACGTGGCTGCCAATGCCGCGGGAATAAGCAGGGTCATGGGGTCGATCCCTATGCCGATGGCAACCCCGCCCAGAATGGGGATGAAGGTCGCCGCCGTCGCGGTATTGCTGGTGATCTCGGTGAGGAACAGGACGATGAGGACAACCGTGGCCAGCAGCAATATGATCGGCAGCGCTCCGAGGCCGCTGACCCGCTCGCCGAACCATGCGTCCAGACCCGTGCCCGCCACTGCTGACGCCAGCGAGAGCCCACCACCGAACAGCAGCAGGACACCCCAGGGCAATCCCTCCTCGGCGTCCTTCCAGTTGAGGGTCATATGCCCCTGCTTGTCACCCGGGATAATAAAGAGCACCGCACCGGCTGCGATCGCGATCACGGTGTCATCAAAAAGGTCTAGCCAGGGCAGCTGCTGACCGAGATCGCCGATATTGGACAGCAGGCCAGGCACGATCCAGAAGAATGCGGCGCCCGCGAAGACAGCGCGCACTATCTTTTCCCCATGGCTCATTGGGCCGAGGGCAGCGATTTCGTCGTTGATCAACTGCTCACCACCGGGGACCTCATCCAGGTTGACACGGAAGATAAGCCTGGTGAGGATCAGCCATGCGAGCGCGAGGAAGACGATAACGATAGGGACGCCGAGCATCATCCACTGGGCGAACCCGACAGTTTCTCCGAGTTCATCGCTGATGTAGCCGGCTACGATGGCATTCGGCGGGCTGCCCAGCAAGGTTCCCAGTCCGCCAATGGTGGCGGACCAAGCGATGGCCAGGACCAGGGCAACGCCGAAAACGCGCACCTCGCGGTTCTCCACCAGGTCGCTGATTGCCCTGCCGGACCGAAGTCCCTCACCCAGGTCCTTTGAGTCGGCGCCGCCAGCGGATTTGACACTGTTTTCCGCCACGAGGGCCAACACGCTCAGCGCGATCGGCAGCATCATCAGCGTCGTCGCTGTGTTGGACACCCACATTGAAAGGAAGGCGGTAGAGATCATCAGCCCAAGGATGATTCGGCGTGGGTGAGTACCGACACGTCGCAAGGTCAACAGCGCGATCCTCCGGTGCAGGTTCCATTTCTGCATGGCAATCGCGATCAGGAAGCCACCCAGGAACAGGAAAACTATCGGATTCGCGTACGGAGCAGTGGTCTCTGCGATTGTACGTTCCGTCAGCACAGGCATCAGCGCGATCGGCAGCAGCGAAGTCACTGACAAGGGCACGGCCTCCGTCATCCACCAGACCGCCATGAGGGTGCCGACGCCACCCACCACACGCGCGTCATTGTTAAGATCCGACATGCCGAGAAGGAAGTAGACGACTATGGCCAGCGCTACTCCCAGGCCCCGGACCAGCCAGGTGCGGCGTAGTGGGCGGGAAGGCCGGCGGTCCTCGGGTTCCTGGTCGAACTCACCCTGTTCCGGCACAATTCTCCTGGACTGCTCGCTCATTTCCTGCCTCCGCACTGCATCGGGGTGGTTAGGTGGTGAAAACGTAACAGCTGGGGGGTCTGGCAACAACCCATTTTTCGCACTGCGGCAGCAGTCGGGGGACAGGGAAGATTACTTCAGAAACTTCGAGGTTCTGCGGTCGGCCAGAATCTTGCCCTTGGTCTGGCAGGTGGGGCAGTACTGAAGGGCAGTATCAGCGAAGGAGACTTCACGGACAGTGTCGCCGCACACCGGGCACGCCTGCCCGGTCCGGGCGTGGACCCTCATGTGACTCCGTTTCACATCCTTGAGTTCGTTCGGCGGCTTGCCTTCTGCTTCCGCCATGGCGGTGCCCAGGATGCTGTGTATGGCGTCGTAAAGGACCTGTACGGCATCCCGGTCCAAGGACTTGGCGATCGCAAAGGGGGAGATCTTGGCCGCGTGAAGGATCTCGTCGCTGTACGCATTCCCTATTCCGGCGATCACGCTCTGGCTGCGCAGGAGGCCCTTGATCTGCTGTGAGCTGGATCCGATGATCTCTGCCAGCATGCCGACGTCGAACGCCGGACTGAACGGATCAGGACCCAGGGCTGCAATCCCCGGTACGTCCAGGGGGTCTCGGACCACGTATACAGCCAGGCTCTTTTTCGTTCCTGCCTCAGTCAGATCCATCCCCAGGGGACCGTCTGTACCGGCGAAGGCAAGCCGCGCGGCGATGTGGCCCTTGCCCATCCGCAGTTGGGTATCAGTGGGGGAGTCCGTGAAACGGACCCATCCAGCCCTGGCCAGATGGAACACAAAGGACGGGCCCTCCGTATCAAGGCTCACGAATTTTCCAAAGCGCCGCACGCCGGTCACAGCCCTGTCCTGCAGTGCGGTGTACGGCGGATCCGCTGTCTTCAGCACGGCAAACGAAACGATCTGGACTTTACGCACAGTCGCTCCGCGCAGTTGCTCATCAAGGAAACCGGCCAGGCCTGCGACTTCAGGAAGCTCCGGCATAGCCTTACCTGCGGTTGGCCCGGTCGGCTGGGGCGGCCGATGTACCCGCATCGGTCCTGGTCCCGGCAGGCTTGCCGGCCGCAGCCTCCGCCGTGGAGTCCACAGCGGCGGAGGCCGCGGCACGTGACCGTTCGGAGTCGGCCTTTTTGAAGGCCTTCACTTTCCTGCCGCGCTGACGCCAGTTGCTCCACAGCAGGCCGCCGGCGGTAAAGACTACGACGGCGGCCACAGCCGAGAGCTGCGTCCACAGCGGAAACCATGTGGCGTCGGTGCCCAGGATGCGCTGGCCGTTGTGGGCTGCGGGTGAGTTGCTGATCATGATGGCGGCGGTCAGGAGGTTCGGGGTGGCAAGCGCCACGGCAACAAGGAGCAACGCGAGCTTCCAGGGCCAGCGGACCGCCTTGCGGGTCGCCTGCCAGGCGACAATCACCGGGATAAGCGTGAAGGTGAATCCATAGAACATTCCCAGCAGGATCCCGGCTCCCAGATTGCCGCGGACCTGGTCCCTGATCACGTTTGCCCACCAGACCGGCAGAATGGCGGCCAGAGCGAAGTAGGCGATAACCAGGACCAGCACAGCCACCCCGGCGAGGATGATCCTGGCAGCCCAGTTGCCCTTTTTCCGGAGTGTTGCCTGCGCTTGTTCTGTCATGGGTCCCATCATGTCAGAACCACCTCGAACGCCGGGGGACTTGTGCCTATACTTTCAAGCGGCGGCTTGTTTTCCAGGCCCCGATCGACCCTGGTGCTTGACCCGATGAAAGGCCCGAGATGAGCAACATTCCCGAAGACCTGTCCTACACGGCCGAACACGAGTGGGTCACCACCCCCAACTCCGATGGCGTGGTTCGGGTGGGCATCACCGATTTTGCCCAGGACGCCCTGGGGGACGTTGTCTATGCACAGATGCCCGAGGTGGGCACAAAGATCACGGCAAACGAAGTGGTAGGCGAGGTCGAATCCACCAAAAGCGTGAGTGACATCTACGCACCGGTTAGCGGGGAAGTGGTGGCCCGGAACGATTCGCTGGACACCGATTCCGCCCTGATCAACAGTGATCCCTATGGCGACGGATGGCTCATTGAGGTCAAACTGGCAGAAGCTGACGCGGTGGAGTCATTGCTCAGTGCATCCGAGTACGAACAGCAGGTAGGCTAAAGCTAGCCGTTCCAACCGGTCCGGCCTGAGGGTGGACGTCATGTCTTCGCACGTCAGGCCCGGATTGGGGTTCGGCTGCTGGATAGGCGAGGCTTATCCGGAGGGCAAATGGTGATTGCAGGCGTAGCAGCTGCAGCGGAAGAGGAGGAATCCATGGTTGGCCACAAAAAGAAACCTGCCGACAGGGATTACGGCGCTGGTGAGGCCAAGTCATCGGAGACCACCTCGATCCACCTCACACCCGTCACCGACGAACCCACCATTACGCCCAGGCTGTCGCCGGAAGAACGCTCCTCAGTGGAAGCTCTTCCCGCCGGATCAGCGCTCCTGATTGCCCACACCGGCCCGAACGCCGGCGCCCGCTTCCTGCTGGACTCGGACGTCACCACCGCCGGCCGGCACCCCGACGCCGATATCTTCCTGGACGATGTCACCGTTTCCCGCCGCCACGTGGAGTTCCGGCGCACCGAACGTGGCTTTGAAGTGGTGGACACCGGCAGCCTCAACGGCACCTACGTCAACCATGACCGCGTTGACAGCGTCGAGTTGAGGTCCGGCAGCGAAGTCCAGATCGGAAAATTCCGACTCACCTTCTACCTGAGCCCTGCCCGCGCTGCAGGCCGCGGCTGACCCCGGGACAATTGCCTGTGGCAATGGCACAACCGGAACGCCGCGGACCGCAGGTCCTGAACATCGGGGAAGTCCTCGCGCAGCTGAGCAGCGACTTTCCCGGAATGACTGCGTCCAAAATCAGGTTCCTCGAAGAAAAGGGACTGATTAACCCGCGCCGCACCCCGGCAGGCTACCGGCAGTACTCCGACGGGGATGTTGAACGCCTCCGTTTTGTGCTCGCCCTCCAGCGGGACCAATACCTGCCACTGAAAGTCATCAAGGACTACCTGGACGCCATCGACAGGGGCGAGCGCCCGGAGAACCTGCCTCCCGGCGTCGTGGTTTCCCCGCGCATTGTTTCCGATGAACTCGCGGCCGAACTCCAGAACCGCGGGCGGAAGCTGAGCGAAGAACAGCTGCGCACTGAATCAGGGGCAAGCGTGCCGCTGCTCCAGTCGCTGCTGAGCTTCGGGCTGATCAGCCACAGCAACGGCGCGTTTGACGAGCACGCCCTGCAGGTGGCCCGTGCCTGCGTCCAGCTGGAAAGCCACGGCCTGGAGCCCCGGCACTTCCGTCCGTTCCAGGCAGCGGCGGAACGCGAGTTCGGGCTGGTGGAGCGGGCGGTGGCACCCCTGGCTTCACGGAAGGATTCCGCGTCCCAGGCCCGGGCCGCCGAGGCCGCCCGGGAAATCAGCGACCTCTGCCTTACGCTGCACCGGGCCCTGGTGCAGGACCACATCTCACGCATGGACATCTGATGATCGAAGTAGAGATCGTAGGCGTTCGGATCGAACTGCCTTCCAACCAGCCCCTGGTTCTTCTCCGCGAGATCCGCGGCGAACGCCACGTGCCAATCTGGATCGGAACCCCGGAGGCCAGCGCCATTGCCCTGGCCCAGCAGGGGGTGGTGCCGCCCAGGCCCATGACCCATGATCTCCTCGTGGACGTCGTCGAATCGCTGGGCCACTCGGTGGTCAGCGTCAATATCGTGGCGGTGGAAGACAACATCTTCTACGGCCAGCTCCAGTTCGAGAACGGCACCACTGTCAGCTCACGGGCGTCTGACGCCCTGGCCATCGCCCTGCGGGCCAAGTGCCGGATCTGGTGTGCCGACTCCGTGATGGATGAGGCTGGTGTGCGCATCACCGAGCACGACGAAGGCGAGGACACCGAGCCCGGGCCTACCGTGGACGAAGAGCGTGAACTGCGCCGCTTCCGGGAATTCCTCGACGACGTGGAGCCGGAAGACTTCGACGGCTGAGGTCACGTTAAGGTTAATGTTAAGCCTGAAACTTTCGACACGCCCCTCGAAAGCCCCTTACATCTTTGACCTTGGGACCCAGCAGGCCTAACGTCGAAGGTATCAAGCTCCCATTGCTTACGGCAGCCGCGCAAGTCACACTGTAAGTGCGACCCGCGAAATTACATGCATGGACTTCATGCCGGTGAAATGCTGCTGCAGTTGTCCCGGGAGCTAAAGACAAGGAGGATCCAGGTGAGTCCCAAAGGCGAAGCAGGCGAGCTGAAACAGCCCACAACGGCTGGTGCTGCTGTCCCCGCCAGCGGTGCCCAGGGCCTCCTGTTCACCGAAGACCTTCCCGTCCTGGACGAGGACGCCGGCTACCGCGGCCCCACTGCCTGCAAGGCCGCCGGAATTACCTACCGCCAGTTGGATTACTGGGCAAGGACCGGTCTGGTTGAACCGGCCGTCCGTGGTGCAGCCGGTTCAGGTTCCCAGCGGCTCTACGGGTTCCGGGACATCCTGGTCCTCAAGGTCGTCAAGAGGCTCCTGGATACCGGCGTTTCGCTGCAGCAGATCCGTTCGGCAGTTGAGCACCTCCGCGAACGCGGAGTGGAGGACCTGGCACAGATCACCCTCATGAGCGACGGCGCCAGTGTGTACGAATGCACCTCCGCTGACGAGGTCATCGACCTCGTCCAGGGCGGCCAGGGTGTGTTTGGCATTGCGGTGGGACGTGTCTGGCGCGAAGTTGAAGGCAGCCTCGCCTCCCTTCCCAGTGAGCACGCGGCGGTGCAGTCCTTTCCCGACGACGAGTTGAGCAAACGGCGGGCGGCCCGCAAGACCGGCTGAGTACCGCCCTCGCTGCCCGCGGCTGGACAGCATATTGAACTGTTAAGGTGGAGGCCACCTTCCCTGCTGGGGAAGGTGGCCTCCACTGTTCTGCCTGTAGATTGCACATCCGGCCGCTATCGCTGGCTGCGGCTCCGTAAACCGATGCCGACGGCGAGAAGGTTGGCCAGGAGGGTGTCGAACAGGGCCGCGGCTGATTTGGCGGAATCCCCGGGCCAATGGTGGACGGGGTGGGCGGCGCCCTGGATCTGCTGCCAGTTTGCCTGCTCCGGGATCCTGGGGCTCAAGAGGAGTTCACCAAACATCGACTCCATTTCGGCCAGCCGGTACGTGTGCTCGGACGAGCCGCTGCGGACGCGGTTGGCCACAATGCCTGCCGGGGAAAGGTTGGGTGCGAATTCCTGCCGGAAAAGCTGGATGGCGCGCATGGTCCGTTCGGTTCCTGCCACGGAGAAGAGCCCTGGCTCTGCGACGAGGGCAACTTTGTCGCTGGCGGACCAGGCCATCCTTGTCAGCCCGTTAAGGGAGGGAGGGCAGTCGATCAGGACCAGCTGGTATTTATCGGCGCCGGCCAGGACAGCTGACAACCGGCGGAGATCGCGCCGGCCAAGATCAGGGCGGTCGTAGATTCCGGTATAGGCGGAGCCGACGGCGACGTCCAGGACCGCGGGCCCGGAGCCGTTCGAATGGGCATGGGCGGTCCAGCTGCTGCCGACGACGTTCTCGGCGAGCTTCGCCCGTCGCGGGCTCTTCAGCATCCGGCCGATGTCCAGCTGATCACCTGGCTGCACGCCCATGGCTGTGGTCGCGTCCGCGTGGGGATCCAGGTCCACCACCAGTGTGGGGATGCCTGCGGCCAGCGCCGCAGACGCCAATCCTGTGGTGACGGAAGTCTTGCCGACCCCGCCCTTGAGGCTGCTGATGCTGACTACTTGCACTTGAGAGACCAAAACCTAACGACGGCTGCCATGTTGGGGGTAGTGTTTGCTTCGGCAGTGCCGAAGCCGGCGGCTCCTGCCGCCCTACTCATCATATGTTGATGCACTGGCGAATCCCGCCTTATCGGGCGTCGGCATGGCACCGCTGACGATGTGTGCGGCCGTTGCCGTTGGCACAGCTTGTAGGACGGGTGATGACGGACGGATTTGTGACAGTCGCCACAATGATTTGTATTTCTAAGCGCGGGTCTTAGACACTGTGACCACTTACCGATACACCCGCAATGATGCAGGAGAAGTATGTTTTCCAAGATTCTGGTGGCCAACCGCGGCGAAATCGCGATCAGGGCATTCCGCGCCAGCTACGAGCTGGGCGCCAAGACCGTTGCTGTTTTTCCGAACGAGGACCGTAACTCGATACACCGCCAGAAGGCCGATGAGGCTTATCTGATTGGTGAGGAAGGCCATCCGGTCAGGGCTTACCTTGACGTGGCCGAGGTGGTCCGGGTGGCCAAGGAGTCCGGTGCAGACGCCATCTACCCTGGCTACGGATTCCTCTCGGAGAACCCGGACCTGGCCCGTGCTGCGAAAGAAGCGGGCATCACGTTCGTTGGTCCGCCGGCTGAGGTCCTGGAGCTGGCGGGCAACAAGGTTGCCGCTTTGGAAGCTGCCCGAAAGGCCGGCGTCCCTGTCCTGAAGTCCAGCCAGCCGTCTAAGGACCTCGATGAGCTCATCGCTGCGGCTGACGAAATCGGGTTCCCAATCTTTGCCAAGGCGGTCGCCGGCGGCGGCGGGCGCGGCATGCGACGGGTGGACACCCGCGATGCCCTTCCGGAAGCCCTGCAGTCTGCCATGCGCGAAGCGGATGCGGCGTTCGGTGATCCCACCATGTTCCTGGAGCAGGCCGTGCTCCGCCCGCGGCACATCGAGGTCCAGATCCTCGCAGATGCCGAAGGCAACGTCATGCACCTCTTTGAGCGTGACTGTTCCATTCAGCGCCGCCACCAGAAGGTTATTGAGATCGCCCCCGCGCCCAACCTTGATGAGGGAATCCGCCAGTCGCTGTACCGGGATGCGGTCAAGTTCGCGAAGGCACTGAACTACGTCAACGCCGGTACGGTTGAGTTCCTGGTCGATACAGTCGGCGAACGGGCCGGCCAGCACGTGTTCATCGAAATGAATCCGCGCATCCAGGTGGAACACACTGTTACCGAAGAAGTCACGGACGTGGACCTGGTGCAGGCCCAGCTGCGGATCGCCGCCGGCGAAACGCTAGCGGACCTGGGGCTCTCCCAGGAGTCGGTCCAGCTCAAGGGCGCAGCCCTGCAGTGCCGCATCACCACCGAGGACCCTGCAAACGGGTTCCGCCCCGACGTCGGGAAGATCACCGGTTACCGTTCCGCTGGCGGCGCCGGTGTTAGGCTCGACGGCGGCACCGTGTACTCAGGTGCCGAAATCAGCCCCCACTTCGACTCCATGCTGGTGAAGCTCAGCTGCCGTGGCCGCGATTACCCTGCCGCCGTGGCCCGCGCCCGCCGTGCCCTCGCCGAGTTCCGAATCCGTGGCGTCTCCACCAACATTTCGTTCCTGCAGGCCGTCCTGGACGATCCCGATTTCATTGCCGGCAACGTGGCGACCAACTTCATCGACGAGCGTCCCCAGCTCCTGAAAGCCCGGGTTTCCGCTGACCGCGGCACCAAGCTGCTGACCTGGCTGGCCGAGGTCACGGTGAACAAGCCCAACGGCGAGCTCACCGTCCATTCCAACCCCGCAGCCAAGCTGCCTTCGGTTGCGGGCACGCAACCGAAGCCGGGATCCCGCCAACGGCTCCTGGAACTGGGCCCGGAGGGCTTCGCCAAGGCTCTTCGCGAGCAGACAGCCGTGGCTGTCACGGACACCACCTTCCGCGACGCCCACCAGTCCCTGCTCGCTACCCGGGTCCGGACCCGCGACCTGGTAGCTGCGGGCCCGGCCGTCACGGCCCTGCTCCCGGAACTGCTCTCCGTTGAGGCCTGGGGCGGCGCCACCTACGACGTCGCCCTGCGCTTCCTCGGCGAGGACCCGTGGGACCGCCTTGCCGCGCTCCGGAAGGCGCTGCCGAACGTGTGCATCCAGATGCTGCTCCGCGGCCGGAACACCGTGGGGTACACGCCGTACCCCGAGGAAGTCACGGAGGCCTTCGTCAACGAAGCAGCCGCCACGGGCATCGACATTTTCCGGATCTTCGATGCGCTCAACGACGTCAACCAGATGGCGCCTGCCATCCGTGCAGTCCGGGCCACCGGCACCGCTGTGGCCGAGGTGGCCCTCTGCTACACGGGCGACCTTCTGAACCCCGACGAGAAGCTGTACACGCTCGACTACTACCTTGAGCTGGCACAGAGGATTGTGGATGCCGGCGCGCACATCCTTGCCATCAAGGACATGGCGGGCCTGCTTCGTCCCGCTGCCGCCGCCAAGCTGGTTGCCGCGCTCCGTGAGCGCTTCGACCTTCCGGTCCACCTGCACACCCATGACACCGCAGGCGGCCAGCTGGCCACCCTGTTGGCTGCTGTGGACGCAGGCGTGGACGCGGTAGACGCAGCGTCTGCATCGCTGGCCGGAACCACCAGCCAGCCCTCGGCGTCGGCCCTCGTCGCGGCGTTGGCGCACACTCCGCGTGACACCGGGCTTAGCCTGGCTGCCGTGAGCTCCCTGGAGCCCTACTGGGAGGCCGTGCGGCGGGTCTACGCGCCGTTCGAGTCCGGCCTGCCGGGACCAACAGGCCGGGTTTACCAGCACGAAATCCCGGGCGGCCAGCTCTCCAACCTCCGTCAGCAGGCCATGGCGCTGGGCCTGGGAGAGCGCTTCGAAGCCATTGAGGACATGTACACCGCGGCAGACCGCATCCTGGGCCGGCTGGTGAAGGTCACCCCCTCCTCCAAGGTGGTAGGCGACCTCGCGCTCCACCTCGTGGGACTCAACGCGGACCCCGCGGACTTCAACGAAAACCCGCAGAACTACGACATCCCCGACTCCGTCATCGGCTTCCTCTCCGGTGAACTAGGCGACCCGCCCGGAGGCTGGCCGGAACCGTTCCGGACCAAGGCTCTCCAGGGCCGCAGCGTCAAGGTCCGCGACGTTGAGCTCAGCCCAGAGGACAGCGCCGCACTGCAGGGCGATTCCAAGACCCGCCAGCACACGCTGAACAGGCTGCTCTTCGACGGTCCCACCAAGGACTACCTCAAGAGCGTCGAAACCTACGGGAACATTTCTGTGCTTGACACCCGCGACTACCTTTACGGTCTTCAGCGGGGAGAAGAGCACGAGATCCAGCTGGAGAAGGGCGTCAGGCTGATCGCTTCCCTCGAGGCTGTCTCGGAGCCGGACGAAAAGGGAATGCGTACGGTGATGTGTACGCTGAACGGCCAATCCCGGCCTGTGGTGGTGCGGGACCGGTCGGTGGTCAGCAACGTCAAGGCCGCTGAGAAGGCTGATCCTGCCCAGCCGGGGCACGTGGCTGCGCCGTTCGCCGGTGCCGTCTCGGTCACCGTCGCCGTGGGTGACACCGTCAACGCGGGCGATACCGTAGCCACCATTGAGGCGATGAAGATGGAAGCGTCCATTACGACGCCGGTGGGCGGCAAAGTATCGCGGCTTGCCATCTCCTCGGTGGAACAGGTCCAGGGCGGGGACCTGCTCCTGGTCGTGGAGCAATAGCCTCAAGGCATAGACAACAAAAAGGTCCTCCCGGTGGGAGGACCTTTTTGTTGTCCGTCGCACGGGGCCTGCCGGGATAACGTCAGGCGGCCCTTGTGGTGATCAGGACCTGGGCGCCGCGTACATCTCTTCGATGACAGTTTCGAAGTCCTTCATCACTTGGGCCCGCTTCACCTTCATGGAGGGGGTCAGGTGTCCGGAAGTTTCGGTGAAGTCAGCCGGCACGATCCGGAACGACTTGATGGCTTCCGCCTGGGAAACAGACCCATTGGCGGCGGTGATCAGATCCTGGACCGCTGCCTTGACCACCGGGTTGGCGGCGGCGTCGGCCAGGGAGGTGCTGGACGGGAGGCCATGGCGCTGGAGCCAGCCCGGCAGGGCCTCCTGGTCCAGCGTGACCAGGGCGCCGATGAACGGCCGGTTGTCGCCCACCACCAGGACCTGTGACACGAGGGCATCGGCCCGGATCTGGTCTTCGAGCAGGGCGGGAATCACGTTCTTTCCGCCGGCAGTAACGATGATTTCCTTCTTCCGGCCGGTGATCCACAGGAAGCCGTCCTCGTCCAGCCGGCCGATGTCACCCGTACGGAACCAGCCGTCGTCGGAGAACGTCTCCGCCGTCAGGTCCTCCCGCTTGTAGTAGCCGCGCATGACGCAGGCTCCCTTGGCGAGGATCTCGCCGTCGTCGGCAATTTTGACTGCATTGCCGGGCAGCGGCTTGCCGACTGAACCAATCTTGATCAGGGACGGCGTATTGACGGATATGGGAGCCGTGGTTTCGGTCAGCCCATAGCCTTCCAGCACCTGCAGCCCGATGCCCTGGAAGAAGTGGCCCAGCCGTTCGCCCAGGGGACCGCCGCCGGATACTGCATGCGCAACATGGCCGCCCATGGCGGCACGCAGCTTGCCGTACACCAGCCGGTCGAACAGGGCATGCCGGAGTTTCAATCCCAGCCCCACGCGTCCCTCCTGGCGTGCCTTGGAGAAGGCGATGGCGGTATCGGCGGCCTTGTGGAAGATGGCGCCCTTGCCGCCGTCCTCTGCCTTGGTCAGGGCCGAGTTGTAGACCTTCTCGAAGACACGAGGCACGGCAAGGATAAAGGTGGGCTCGTAGCTCTGCAGGTCCGAGAGCAGGTTCTTGATGTCAGGAGTGTGCGCCACCGTTGTTCCGGCCGCCATGGCCAGGACGGAGATGAACCGCGCAAAGACGTGCGCCAAGGGCAGGAACATGATGGTCTTGGCGTTCTCGTGAACGATCTCGCCGATGATGGCAAGTGCGTTGTCCGACAGTTCGACGAAGTTGCCGTGGGTCAGTTCGCAGCCCTTGGGGCGGCCCGTGGTTCCGGAGGTGTAGATGATCGTGGCGAGGTCCGTGAGCTTTGCCGACGTACGGCGGGACTCCAGTTCGTCGTCGCTGACGGCGCGGCCGGCTTCGCGAAGGGTGTCCAGTCCTGCGCCCTCCAGCTGCCAGACGTGCTGGAGCGCGGTCAGGCCCTCGGCAGTGGCGGCCTGGCGGATGACATCCTCATGATGGGCTGCTTCGCCAAAGGCTGCAACGGCACCGGAGTCCCCCAGGTTCCAGGCTACCTGTGACGGCGATGAGGTTTCGTAGATGGGGACGGAGATGCCGCCGGCGAACCAGATGGCGAAGTCCACCAGGGCCCACTCGTAGCGGGTGCGGGACATGATTCCCACCCGGTCGCCGGCGCCTACGCCGCTGGCCATCAGCCCCTTTGCCAGGGCCGTGACGTCTGCCAGGAAGTCGGTGGCGGACACGTTCTGCCACGTGCCTGAGGAATCCAGCCGCGAGAACAGGGACGGATTGCTGGGCTTCGCTGCCTGGCGCAGCACCAGATCGGTGATGTTGGTTTCAGGTGGGACAACAACCAGCGGCGGAACACTGAATTCGCGCACTATAGCTCCTTTGATATCCATAGACCCGCACAGGGTATGTCTAAGACTAGTACTCCTGTACGCGGCCGTGCAGTTATAAATCTACTGATGAGTAACTTAGCAGTCAACGAGTCAGCGCGCTGCCTCCGCCGAGTGCCTGCCGGAGCGCGCCGCCGGCCGCGCCTAGAATGGGAAATTATGTACGCACCGCCCCCCGGCGAACAGGCCGGTCCGCTCAGACGCCCTGCACCGTGGAGGCGGCGGCCACCCACCCTGCGGGCACGGTCCCGGCACGGGGAGGGCTTCCGGGAACACCTCCGGCTCGGCCGGAAAGGGCTGGCCATCGGCATAGACATCGGCGGAACGAAGGTCGCCGCCGGCGTGGTGGACGCGGACGGCAGGATTCTCAATGAAGCGCGGCGTTCCACGCCCGGGAACGATCCACGCGCCGTCGAACGCGTCATTGTCGAACTGGTCCAAGAGCTGGGCGCCGGTCACCGGGTGTGGTCAGTGGGCATCGGCGCTGCCGGGTGGATGGACCTGGAGGGCGGCACCGTGCTGTTCAGCCCGCACCTGGCCTGGCGCAACGAACCGCTGCGGGCCAACCTGCAACGGTTGCTGCGGCGGCCGGTACTCCTCACGAACGACGCCGATGCGGCGGCCTGGGCGGAATGGCGCTTCGGTGCGGGGCACGGTCAGGACAGGCTTGTCTGTATCACCCTGGGGACGGGCATAGGCGGTGCCATGGTGATGGATGGCCGCGTTGAACGCGGACGCTATGGCGTCGCCGGCGAATTCGGTCATCAGATCATCATGCCGGGCGGACACCGCTGCGAGTGCGGGAACAGGGGATGCTGGGAGCAGTACGCCTCCGGAAACGCGTTGGGACGGGAAGCGCGGATCCTGGCGCAGGCCAACTCGCCGGTTGCCCAGGATCTCCTGGCGGCCGTGGAAGGACAAACCGAAGCCATTACTGGAGCCATTGTGACCGAACTTGCCCTCGCAGGCGATCCGGCATCCCGGGAACTCCTGGTTGAGGTGGGCGAATGGCTGGGCCTGGGACTCGCCAACCTTGCCGCTGCCCTGGACCCCGGAATGTTTGTCATTGGCGGTGGGCTGTGCTCCGCCGGCGACCTGCTGGTGGAACCTGCGCGGAATGCGTTCGCCCGGAACCTGACAGGGCGTGGCTTCCGCCCGGCCGCAGGCATCGAGCTCGCCGCTTTGGGGCCAAGCGCCGGACTGATCGGGGCTGCGGACCTTTCCCGGGTCAGCAGCCGAATGCGCAGCTGAGCAGCACGTAGCTTCAGGACCGCCCCGGAAGCTGCGCTGCAGTTAGCCGGGGTGCGTCACTCAGACGCGGGCGCCGTCGTCGTTCTCATCCTTTTCCTGCGGGAGCTTCATAATGAGGTACACCACGGCAAGGATAAATACCGCAAGGATTCCCAGTATGGCCAACAGGGGAGCGGACCGCCAGAACATTGCCGACAGCAGGAGGGCCACGGGCCCGCCAACTGCGCCAAGCCACGCGAGCATGGTGAGCGGGTCTGTTCCCGCCAGGCTCGGCGGCTCGTCCGGAACGAAACCGTCGTCGTCGTCCTCCACCCCATAGTCCCGGGGGCCGCCTGCTGCGTCGCCATCTGTTGGGGCAGCATGCTTTGGCGGAGCCGGCGAAGCGGCGGCCTGGCGCTCCGACGCAGACATTTCTGTAGGTGCGGCCAGGCCAAGGGGATCAAAGTCACGGAATCCTACGTGCCTGCCTGTGCCAGCGGGGTTATCGGAGGAATCCGTGGACGCCCGTGGATCTGTGCTTGGGGTGGGGGTGGTTCCGGAAATATCCGCTGTGTCTGTAGTCCCCGTCTCCTGACCGCTCTGATTGTCGGAGGTGGATCCTTCCAGACGTGCCACCAGGTCCAGCCAGACGGCATCATCCTGGTTTGCGCTTTGGTCCGCTGAGCCCGAGTCTGGCCTAGGCATTGGCTGTTCCCTCCCTGTCTGCCAGGACTGCTGGACGCTCTGCGGGAGTCTGTCCGCTTGGGGGCGGAGCTAACGCCGAAACCACAGAGCGGATGAATTCGGATGAGCCCTGGAAAATTTCCTCTGCATCGTTGTCCAGCGTGGCCACATGGTAGCTGTTGCTCAGGCTTGTCAGGTGGAGGGGCGCATGGGTCAGGCCGCGGCGCAGGGCCACTATGCTCGAGTCCGACACAACGTGGTCCACAGTCGAGCGGAAGACCCGCACCGGTGCCGTCACCCGGGGGAGCAGCCGGATGGTGTCCTTGAACATTTTGTTCAATTCGTGGGCGGCCGCCACAGGGGTACGTGCGTAGGCGGCTTCGTCCATTCCCGGCTTAAGAATGTCATTTGCAATCGCCGGCGTGCTTTTGAGCACCAGCTTGAGGATTCCGGCCAGCGGAGCGCGGGGATCGTCGATGACCAGGCCCGGATTCACCAGGATGACACCGGCAACGGGCCTGGTGGCGGCGATCCTGAGGGCCAGCGCGCCTCCCATGCTGAGCCCCGCGGCAAAAACGTAGTCGCAGGATCCGTCAAGTTCCAGGTATGCGTTGTCCAGCTCGGTGTGCCATTGCGTCCACCGGGTGCGGGCGAGTTCCTGCCAGCTGGTGCCATGGCCAGGGAGTAACGGCATCCGGACCGCGAAGCCCGCGTCGGCGAGGGACTGGGCCCAGGCCCGGAGCCCGTGCGGGCTGCCGGTGAAGCCGTGCGAGAGGACCACCCCGATCCTGGGGCCATCGCCGCCGTGGAAGGTGCTGCTGAACGGGCTGTGGTCCGGGAGGGTGGTCATGATGTCTCCGACGTGATGTTGTGGGACGGGTTGTTGGGGGCAGCATGCTGAAGGAAGAACATGGTGGATCGGGCAAAAATCTCAGGAGCGTCAACGTCAAGAGTAGCCACGTGGCCGCTGTTGTGGAGATCCACGACTTCCACGAGGCGCGGGCCCAAGCGCCGTCTCAGTACGGCCAGGGACGTGGGAGGCACCACGGCATCTGCCCTGGACTTGAAGACCTGCACGGGAGCCGCCACCCGGGGGAGGCCCCGGGCAGCCGCACCGAACAGCTTCTTGAGCTCGTGCACCGAGGCGAGCGGAGTCCTTGAATAGTCACCGTCCTCGGTGGCCTCCGCGGTGGGTTCGTCCTCCTGGATGGGCAGGGTTGTGTGCTGGAAATATTTGAGGACTCCGACCACCCTCACGCGCCGGTCATAGAAGCTCAGGCCCGGGTTGACCACCGACACGCCGGCCACAGGATGCCTGGATGCCGTGAGCAAGGCGATGGCCCCGCCCATGGACAGGCCAGCCACAAAGCATTGGTCTGTGCGCGCCGCGAGGTCCAGGTATGCGGCCTCAAAGGTCCCGTGCCAGTCGCGCCAGTTCGTGCGTGCGAGTTCCTTCCAGTGCGTGCCGTGCCCGGGAAGCAGCGGCACCGATACGGCAAATCCCTGGGCGGCAAGGTGCTCAGCCCACGGCAGGACGCTGAGCGGACTGCCGGTAAAACCGTGGCTAATGGCTATTCCGGTCCTTGCATTGGGTCCGTGGCCGGGGTAGCTGAAAGCAGCAGGCCGGGAGGGGATGCTGCTTTCTGTCATGAGACCATCGTGTCACTGTTCGGGACAAATCTCACTAGAGTAGGGTTGCATTGGAGTGCCCGGACAGGCCCGACGAAGGGCCGGCCCGCCGCCTTCAGGAGAGGTTCATCACGTGTTCTATTGGGTCATGAAAAGGATCTTCCTGGGTCCGGTTTTGCGGCTGCTTTTCCGTCCCTGGGTCAAGGGTTTGGACAACGTTCCGTCGGAGGGCGCGGCGATCATCGCCTCCAACCACCTTTCCTTCTCGGATTCGATTTTTATGCCACTGATGGTGTCCAGGCCGGTTGTCTTCCTTGCCAAGTCTGAGTACTTCACCGGCACGGGACTCAAAGGCAGGCTCACCGCACTCTTCTTCAGGCTTACCAACCAGCTCCCCATGGACAGGTCCGGCGGTGCGGCTTCGGCTGTCTCACTAAGCGCCGGCATGGACGTGCTGACCTCCGGCGGCCTGTTGGGAATCTATCCGGAAGGCACACGGAGCCCCGATGGAAAGCTCTACCGGGGCAAGGTGGGGGTGGCACGGCTGGCCCTTCAGGCCGGGGTGCCTGTGATTCCCGTTGCAATGATCGGCACGGACAAAGTACAACCCATCGGCAAACGGATGCCCAATATCCGTCGGATCGGGATGATATTCGGTGAACCGCTCGACTTCAGCAAATATCAGGACCAGGCCGAGGACCGGTTGGTCCAGCGGAAGGTGACTGACGAGATTATGTTCGAGCTGATGCGGCTCTCCGGCCAGGAGTACGTGGACGAGTATGCGGCCGTGGTGAAGCTCCGGCTCGATGGAAAGCAAACGGAGCCGGCGCCCGAAGCGGATAGCGCCATGGCAAAGGAACCCCGGCAGGAACCCCGGCAGGACCTCGACCAGCAACGTACCGCGGAGCCGGAAGGCAATGGCGAGGCTTCCGCAACCGGATAACTGTGACGACGCTCTCAGGTCGCGTGACGGCCCGGTGCCATCATGGGCCCCGGGCAGATTAGGCTTAGAGGGTGATTGAGCTATCCGCAAAACCTGCCTTCTCGCTTTCCAGCACCGCCCAGAGCGGAGCAGCCAACTATCCGGGCCTTGATGATTGGCGCGATCTTCCCGTATCACAGCAGCCCAGCTGGCAGGACAGTGATGTCTTCGACGCCTCAGTGAAGGAACTCTCCGTCCTTCCGCCGCTTGTTTTCGCTGGTGAGGTGGACATCCTGCGTGAGCGGCTTGCTGCCGCAGCGCAGGGCAAGGCGTTCCTGCTGCAGGGCGGTGACTGTGCCGAGACGTTCGAAGCCGCTACTGCGGACCGAATCAGCGCCCGCGTCAGGACCATCCTCCAGATGGCAGTGGTGCTCACCTATGGTGCAGCGATGCCGGTCATCAAAATGGGCCGGATGGCCGGCCAGTTCGCCAAGCCGCGTTCTTCCAATGACGAAACCCGCGACGGCGTGACCCTCCCCGCATACCGCGGCGACATCGTTAACGGCTACGACTTCACGCCCGAATCACGCGGGCACGATGCCTCCAGGATGCTCAAGGCGTACCACACCTCGGCTTCCACACTGAACCTGATCAGGGCGTTCACCCAGGGCGGCTTTGCCGATCTCCGCCTGGTGCACCACTGGAACAAGGGGTTCACCGAAAATCCCGCCCATGCCCGCTACGAGTCCCTCGCCCGGGACATTGACCGCGCAATCCAGTTCATGGCGTCCTGCGGTGCGGACTTCGAAGCCCTCAAGCGCGTGGAGTTCTTCGCCAGCCACGAGGCGCTGCTGCTGGACTACGAGCGTGCGCTGACCCGCATCGACTCACGGACGGGCTTTCCCTATGACACGTCGGCGCACTTCCTCTGGATCGGGGAGCGCACCCGCGAGCTTGACCACGCGCATGTCGATTTCCTCTCAAGGGTGCGGAATCCCATTGGCGTAAAGCTCGGCCCGTCCACCACAGGGGACGACGCCCTCCGCCTCATCGACAAGCTGGACCCCGAGCGGGAACCCGGCCGCCTGACCTTCATCACCCGCATGGGGGCCGGAAACATCCGTGAGAAACTGCCTGCCGTTGTGGAGAAGGTCACCGCCTCCGGCGCCCAGGTCCTCTGGGTCACCGACCCGATGCACGGCAACACGGTCACCTCGCCCAATGGCTACAAAACCCGCAATTTCGACGACGTCATTGACGAGGTGCGCGGATTCTTCGAGGTGCACCACGGCCTGGGAACAGTTCCGGGCGGACTGCACGTCGAGATGACCGGCGACGACGTCGCTGAGTGCCTCGGTGGTGCCGATCCGGTGGACCAGGAAGCCTTCCTGGACAGGTACGAGTCGGTCTGCGACCCGCGCCTGAACCACATGCAGTCCCTGGAAATGGCCTTCCTGGTGGCCGGCGCCCTCGCCAAGAACTGATCGCCGGGAGGAACTAGTCACATCACCCTGACCAGCCGGTGGTGTGGCCGGCACCAGCCGGCTACACCACCGTCAGGGTGATGACCGAGCCTTCAGGTACTTCCGTGTTGACCGGGTCCTGGCTGCGGACCGTTCCGAAGAAGCCGCCCAGGATTTCGTTGACCCTGACCTCAAACCCGAGCTCTTCCAGTGCGTCCTGTGCGTCATCTGCCTGCTTGCCGATGTAGCTGGGTACTTTGACAAGCTTGGGGCCCTTGGACACGGTCAGCGTCACGGTGCCGCCCCTGGTGAGCGTTCCGGACGCCGGCGACTGGCTGGACACTGCCCCCTTGGGCACGTTCCTGTCGTTTACCTCTTCCGGTGCAATGACGGCCTTGAGTCCTGCCGCTTCAATCGCGGCCACCGCGTCCTCGGCGTCCTCGCCGACGACTACCGGTACCGGGATGGGCTGGGGGCCTTTGGATACAGTCAGGCTCACCGGCGTGCCGTGCCGGCTTGGTGTCCCGGGGGCAGGGTCCTGTGCCAGGACCACTCCCGCGGCCACCGCCTCATCAAACTGCTCGACGACGGTGCCCAGCGCCATTTCAGCCTGGTTGAGTTCTTCCTTGGCCTGCTCCAATGTCTTTGCCGTGAGGTTCGGCAAATCAAACAGCTGGGGTCCCTTGGAGACGAATAACGCGACAGGCTGGAACTTCCTGATTTCGGTTCCGGCCCCGGGCTCGGAACCCACCACCAGCCCGGACGGGACATCATCATGGAACACGTCACTGGTGCGTGACTGGAAGCCTGCCTCGCTGAGCAGCTGCTGGGCCTGCGCCACCGTTTTGTTGGCCACCTGTGGAACGGTTCCGGGGGAGCCGGGTCCCATGCCGAAGAACCAGCCGGCCCCGGTTGCCAGAAGGGCGGCGATGATGACGATGACTGCCCAGAGGACACCCCGGCGGCGGGGATTGCCTTCCCTCAATGTCTTCAGCGGCGTGGCGGCGGCACGGGACCTGGCTTTCTCGTCCTCCCTGTCGGCTTTGCGCTGGGCTCGCTTGCTCAGCCGTGCCGGCGTCTGGGGAGTCAAGGGTCCGTACTCCGCAGGAGGCCTCTGTGGCGGAGGCATTGTGGGATAGACCGAGGTGGCTGGAGAGTCCGAGGGGTGGGAGTCGGCGGGGTGCTGTGGCTGGGGCCGGCCGAACGGCGACATCACCGTCGTGGGGTTGCTGCTGCGGGTAATGATTTCGGTAGGGTTTTGCTGGCCGGGGCCAATGGCCGCAGGCGGCTGGAGGTCCAGCTCGAAGTCTGTGAGGTTGGTCCGGATATGGCGGAGCTCCTGGAGCAGCGCATTGCCGTCCACTGGGCGGTTCTCCGGATCATTGGCCGTGCACCACTGCACCAGTTCGTCCACCTCGGCTGCAAGGCCTGGCACCACGGCGGAGGGCGGTCTCACCGTGCCGTTCACGTGCTGGTAGGCAACCTGGATGGGCACGTCGCCGTTGAACGGCTGCTGGCCTGTGAGCATCTCGTAAAGCATGATCCCCACGGAATAGATGTCGCTGCGGGCGTCAGCCTGCTTCCCGAGCACCAGCTCGGGGGAGAGGTAGGCGACGGTGCCGATGAGAGCGCCGGTGCTGGTGGACGTGGTAACTGCGCGCGCCAGGCCGAAGTCGCCGATCTTGATCCGCCCGTCGTCGGCAATGAGGACGTTTTCAGGCTTGACGTCCCGGTGGATCATCCCGGCGGCATGCGCGGCTCCAAGCCCCTCCACCACTGGGTCGATGAGCGCAAGGGCAAGACGGGGAGGGAGCGCACCCTTGGCGTTGATGACGTCCCGGAGTGTGTGTCCCTTGATGTACTCCATAACCAGGTAGGCGGTGTGACCGTCGTTTCCCTGGTCGAGCACGCTCACAACGTGGGCATGCGAGAGCCTCGCCGCAGACTTCGCTTCACGTCCCAGCCTGCCCAGGAAGGTATCATCATCGGCCAGGTGCGGGTGCAGTACCTTGAGCGCCACATCCCGTTCCAGCCGCTGGTCCGTGGCCAGGTAAACGGTGGACATACCGCCGCGCGCCAGCTTGGACTGGACGGCGTAGCGGTTATCCACCAGCGTTCCAACAAGTCGGTCAGACACGTATTCCTGCACCCTACGATCCTAATCCCGCAATGAAACGGGTCCGAATCACCAGGGGGATCCGGACCCGTATCGTTACGCCTTGGACGGTTTCCGGCGACGCCCTCGGCGGGGAGTTGGGAAGGCTCAGCCGAAGTTCTTCTGGTGGGCTTTGATAGCTGCCACGTAGGCTTTGGTGTCATCGTACATTCCGTACTTGCTCACAGAGTACTGGCCCTGGTAGTAGCCGGCGATCGCGGTGTCCATGTCCTTGCTTGTGGCGATCAGACGGCTGATGATTGCCACGCCGGCGGTCGCGTTGTCATAGGGATCCAGCAAGTTGAGTTTGCGTCCCACGAGGTCTGAGGCCCACTGCCCGGAGGCGGGAATGACCTGCATGGTCCCGATGGCATTCGCCGGGGACACCGCACGCTGGTCAAACCCCGATTCCTGGTGGGCGAAGGCGAGGGCCAGCGACGGTTCCACCCCCATTTGACGGGCGGTGTCTGCCACGATGGTCCGCATCTGTTCGCGGGACGGCACGGGGGACGCGTTCAACAGCGCCTTGTTCTCATTGGCGGAGCTGACAACTGCCGCAGGATAGGTGAAGCCAAGAAAGGTGCTGGGCACCAGCGGAGTCACGCTGGCGGCGGGCTGGCTCGAAGCCGGCTGCAGCGAGGATCCGGCACCGGCGCCCGGGATAACGAGCTTGTTGCCGGGGTAGATGACGCTGGTCATGCTGAGCTGGTTTGCTGAGAGGACGTCGGACAGTTTGACACCGTGCCGTGAGGCGATGGCGGACAAGGTGTCGCCGGCCTTGACGGTGTAGCTGCCTGCCGGGGCGGAAACAGGAGCTGAAGCAGGAGCCGGGGCAGGGGCCGGGGCCGCCGGAGCTGCGGCCGGCTGCGGGGCGCTTGCGGGCGCCGGCGCACCACCGCCGGCCGTCACCTTGATCTTCTGGCCCGGGTAGATGATGGAGCGCATGTTCAAGCCATTCCAGCTGAGCACCTCGGACAGGCCCACGCCATGCCGGAACGCTATGGCGCCGAGAGTGTCGCCGGGCTTGACCGTATAGCTGCCTCCACCATTCGCAGGAGCCGCCGGGGCGGCTGGAGCAGGGGCCGCGGCGGGCGCCGCCGGTGCGGATCCGGAGCCTGAGAGTTTGATCTTTTGGCCCGGGTAAATGATGGTATTCGGCTGGAGGTTATTCAGCTTCAGGATCTCGTACGTGTCGAGTCCATACTTCCCTGCGATTCCGCTGATCGTATCCCCGCGGGCAATGGTGTATTCAGCAGGGGCTGAGGGCTGGGCCGGCCGGAAGGCTGCCGGAACTGTAGTGGATACTGATGCCGCCGGAATGACAGCTGCCGTCGCTGCAGCGACCTGTGCCTTCATGGCGGCGGACAGGGTGGCCGGGATGGCGCGGGGACGCGGCTCCGCGGCAGCAGGCTGGGCGAGGGCAAGAGAGGACAGAACGACCGCAGGCAACGCTGCCGTGGTGGCGGCAATCATGGGCAGGCTTGGCCTGGTGTGCTGCTTCGGCGAGCGGGACGTCGTCATGGAAAGAATCCTCTTCTCAACTGCGGGGATGCGTGATGCCTGGCGATCGGTGATACTACTGTTACTTAAGTTATTGATGTTACGAATGTGATCTATGTGAATCTCTCACGAAATTCCGATTAGCACAAGAAATCACGGATATCAGGCAAGGCACTTTTTGGAGTGTCGCTTCCGCACGCGTCCGGCTGGCATCCCGTCAGGCATTCCCTCTGGCCATTCCCACTGGTATTCCCTTTGCATTCCGGCATTCCCTGCGCTTTCCTCCGCTCCCTGGGCTCTCCCTCTGGGGGAGGGGCGAAAAGCATCCGGAATTGGGGAGGACTAGGCTCAAAGGCGCCCCTCATGGCAACCTTGATCCGTGAGTAATGTAGAAAGCCTTGTGGGCGAATGGTTGCCCTTGCCCGATGTAGCAAAGTTGTTGGACGTTTCCATCACGAGAGTTCACAGCCTGATTGATGACCGCGCCTTGGCCGCGCTGCGCGTGGGAGAACGCCGGATACGGTCAGTTCCGGCCGAGTTCATCCAGGACGGACATGTAGTCGAAAGCCTTAAGGGCACCATCGTGGTCCTGGCGGACGCGGGCTATTCGGACGAGGACCTGATTGTCTGGCTGTTCACGGCAGACGAGTCGTTGCGGGGACGTCCCATAGATGCGCTGCGCGAAGGCCGGAAAACCGAAATTCGGCGCCGGGCTCAGACCCTGGCCTGGTAAGGCCCTATTTATTGAGAGTCAGGAAGCGCGGCTGACTGTTGCTTCAGCAAGCCTGCGAAGAGCTGTTTTAGGCAATTCTTCCAGCGGGAGCATGTCCAGGGCATGAAAGGCAGCCGCGCCGAATTCCCCGATGAGCACCTCGGTTGCCTGAAGGGCTCCGGATTCCTCGATAATGCGGCGAATTTCAGCTACGTCCTCATCGTCAAGATCCGGGCTGCCGAGTTTGGCGTCAATAAAAGCCGACTCGTCGGGAGAGGCCTGATCCAGGGCCAATGCCACCAGCACCGTCCTTTTACCTTCCCGGAGATCATCTCCGGCGGGCTTGCCTGTGGTGACGGGATCGCCGAATACCCCCAGGATGTCGTCGCGCAGCTGGAATGCTTCGCCCAGTGGCAGCGCAAAGGCGGAATATCCCCTGAGCAGGTCGTCCGAGGCTCCGGCCAGCGCTCCGCCCAGGGCCAGGGGGTGTTCTGTTGAGTACTTGGCCGACTTGAACCTGATGATTGACTGGGCCCGGCTAACCGCCCCGGCCCTGTCCCTGACCGGTCCCGCCACTTCCTCGAGGATGTCCAGGTATTGGCCGGCCATGACTTCGGCGCGCATGAGGTTGAAGATCAGCCGGGCGCGGCTCCCGGACGCCGCCTGTTCACCGATGTCGGTGAAGGCTTCTTCGCTGAATGACAGGCAGAGATCACCCGTCAGGATGGCGGCCGCATGCCCGAACCTCTCGCTGTCCAGTGCCCATCCCTGGGCATGATGCAGCTGGCTGAAGCGCCGGTGGACGCTCGGGCCGCCCCGCCTGGTGTCGGAGCGGTCGATGATGTCGTCGTGGATCAGTGCCGCAGCCTGGAACAGCTCAAGTGCTGATCCGGCCGTCACGATGTTGTGGGCCTCGGGGTCCCCGCCCGCGCCCCGCCAGCCCCAGTAACACATCAGGGCACGCAGCCTTTTGCCTCCCGTCACCAGGTTTGAGATGGAGCCCATGATCGGGTCGATATCGGGAGAAATGCCGGCCATGACTGCCTGCCGGGTGGAGAGGAAATCGGTCAGCTCACCGGCAACGGCAGCCACGAACGCTGTCTGTTCCAGCCGCAGCTGCTCGGCGACCGTCACTGGGCCGACTCGGCTGCCACATTTGCGCCGATGGTAAAGGTGGAAACCCCGGCGGCCTCCACTACTGCGAGATTGACTGTCTCGTTGTCGCCCCTGACGAAATCCTTGGACGCGACGGTGCCCACGGCCTCGCCCGGCACTGCCTTGAAGCCCTGGGCCTCCAGCTCCTTCGTGTAAAAATCGACGACGGCGGGAGTAGGGGACGCGACGGTTGCCACCAGTGCGACGGTGGCCGGTGTTGCTGACTTGTCAAAGCTGCTGGAAACCACCGTTGCCCCGGGCATCAGGGGCAGGAGCTTCCCGGGAAAACCTTCGACGAGTGCCCCCACTGTGGCCGAGGTCCCCGGCGAAGCCGAGGGGCTTGGGGAGGCGGTGGCAGTGGGCTGGCTGGTTGTCTGCGACGTGGTGCCGGAGGATGCCGTGGTCACTCCCGGGCCCGCAGGACTGCAGGCGGCGAGTCCCAGCGCAGCGCCTGCCACCAAGGCGGCCAACGCTGCCGGCTTAAGATTTCCAATGACCGTCACAGAGACATTCCTCCTGGTGTTGATGCCGGATGCAGCCTCCAGTTTAGTCAGTACCAGCGGCTAGGATTGCAGGTGTGGGCCCGGAGCGGAACAACGATGAAAGCGAAGTGAGCCTTCGGGAGCTTCGACGCAGCTCTATTCTGCATGTGGACATGGACGCATTCTTTGTCTCCGTCGAGCTGCGGACCCGCCCGGAGCTCCGGGGCAGGCCCGTCATTGTCGGCTACCCGGCAGACCGGTCCGTGGTCCTCTCGGCGTCGTACGAAGCCAGGGCCTTCGGCGTAAAATCTGCCATGCCCATGGTGATGGCGGCCAGGATCTGTCCCAAGGCAGTCATCATAGAACCGCGGCACAGGCTGTACTACGAGGTCTCCGCGCAGATCATGGCTATTTTTGAATCCATCACCGAACTGGTGGAGCCCCTCAGCGTAGACGAGGCGTTCCTTGATGTTGGCGGTGCCATCCGCCGGCTGGGGGCTCCCCGGGAGATCGGGGAGCTGGTCCGCCGCCGGGTCTCGAATGAACTGGGGATCACGGCCTCTGTGGGTATCGCTGCCAGCAAGTTCGTAGCCAAGATCGCCTCAACACGCTGCAAGCCGGACGGGTTGCTGCTGATCACTCCGGAAGAGACTGTCCCGTATCTTCACAGCCTGCCTGTCGGTGCGTTGTGGGGGGTCGGAGCCAAAACGGCGGACGTGTTGGCCCGAATGGGCATCAGGACGGTCGCGGATGTTGCTGCCACTCCGGTGTCCTCCCTCAAGAAAGTCCTGGGCGCCACCGGTCAACATGTTTACCAGCTCTCGTGGGGGATTGATCCGCGTCCCGTTACGCCCGTCAGGCTTGAAAAGAGCATCGGGGCAGAAGAAACCTTCGCAGTGGATACCGGGGACGACGCCATTCTTCACCGCGAACTGCTGCGCCTCGCCCACCGGACAGCGGAGCGCCTTCGCAGTTCCGGGATGGTGGCCAGGACGGTCGCTTTGAAACTCCGCTACGCAGACTTTTCCACCATCACCCGGAGCCGTACAGTCCACACTCCGGTTGACAGCGCCCAGTTGATCTACGCGGTGGCCCTGCAGCTTCTGGAGTCGATCGGAAACCGGACAATGACGGTGCGCCTGGTGGGGATCCGCGCGGAGCAACTGGAGGATGCCGGGCAAACGTCCCTGCAGCTGAGCCTTGATCGCAGGGACGATAACTGGCGTGCAGCCGAGCAGGCACTGGACAGGGTGAGCCGGAAATTCGGGAGTAAATCCGTCCTTCCGGCCCGGTTGCTGGATTCCGGAAACGGGTCCGGGTAAGCCGGGGCAGGGGACGAAAGGCAGGGTCCGGAAAGTCATTGCCGTCTTTCAGATCGGCCCCTGACAAACTATCCTTAGATGTACATAGTTTTCAGATACTGCCGGATCTCCTGGACATGCTGCCACTCCCGCGGCCACATGCCGTGGCTCCCATTCCGCTACCGTCGGCGGAGCGGGAACCTCCACGGCATGCCGGTCGTTATCGGAGCAGAAGTACTGGCTGGGACCAGCCGGACGTTGGCCTACTTAAGGAGGTCGTGATGCCCCTCTCGGAGCACGAACAGAAGCTGCTTGAGCAGTTGGAGAAGCAACTGCACGAGGACGATCCAAAGTTCGCTAATTCCATGGGTTCGGACCCGGGCCGTTCATGGTCCACCCGGCACGTGGTGATTGGAGTCCTGGGCGCGTTGGCGGGCATCTTCCTTCTGCTGGTCGGCGTCACGATGCAGAGCATACTTGTTGGCGTGCTTGGCTTCATCGTCATGGGCGGCGGGGTTTACTTCGCCACGATGCGCAGCTCCGGAGGCGGTAAGCAGCGCTCCGGCAGCCCCGCGAAGCCTGGCAAGTCAAGAAGTTCGTTCATGAGCAGCCTGGAAGAGCGCTGGGATGAAAGGCGCCGCGGAGAGTCCTGACGGAGAGCCCCGGCGCCTGGCCGGTTTCAGCAAAGCCTCCACTTTCCTCCCTCGTTTCACTCCAGCCGGTCCACGGACCGCAGCAGAAGACCCGCCACGGCGGGTCTTCTGCTTTTAACCCGGCAAAAGAGGCATTTTTGTCGGTAAATCCGATGGGCCGCCGGCCTTAGCAACGTCCTGCCGATGACCGGGGGCGAGGACCGCCGTCGCCTCTCCCTGACGCCCACCGGTTTCCTCCACTCACCACCACCGCTAGCATCCTCGGATTTCCGGGCCCGTATTCCTCCAAATGGGGGACAAATGGGGGAATCTGCGTTGACTGTGGGGGAAAGTGGAGTAATGTGGAGGACATAAGAGGGTAGTTGCAACACAGGGGATGTGCAGTTCCTGACGGCAGACGGGCGGTGGGCCAGTGTTTTTGGGCACCCACTCACCACGTTTGGATGAAAAGGGCCGGATTATCCTCCCCGCCAAGTTTCGTGAGGAACTTGCCGGCGGGCTGGTGCTCACAAGGGGCCAAGAGCGTTGCATCTACGTCTTCAGTGAGCAGGAATTTGCGCGGGTCCACGAGCAAATGCGGGAGGCACCTATTTCCTCCAAGCAGGCGCGCGACTACATCCGTGTCTTTCTCTCTGGAGCCTCCGACGAGGTACCTGACAAGCAGGGGCGCGTGACGATTCCGCCGGCGCTCCGGGAGTATGCAGGCCTCGGCAGGGAACTGGCCGTTATCGGTGCAGGAACCCGTGCCGAGATCTGGGACGCCCAAGCCTGGAACGAGTACCTGGCAGAGAAGGAGACCGCCTTCTCTGAAACCGACGACGCCATTCCGGGGATCCTTTGATCAACGGGACGGGACGGCGGACCGCTTCTTGAATCAGATCTCCAGCCGCCCATCGGACGGCCAACCTGGCTCACTTCCCCGGAGCCAGGCGGGCACAACGATAGGCGCGGATGGGGATCTGGCCCAAGAAGCAACAACCGAGCAATCACGGCAAGAAAGGACGAGGCATGAACGACCATCCCAAGCCGACGTCCGAACGCCATGTGCCGGTCCTGAGGGACCGGTGCATCAATTTGCTGGCCCCTGGTTTTGAAGCCGCACGCCTGCGGGGCGAAACCCCCGTGGCGATCGACGCCACACTCGGCATGGGAGGCCACTCGGAGGCCATGCTGCAGCGCTTTCCCGATCTGCACCTGATCGGCATCGACCGCGATGAAGAGGCCCTGGCCCTCTCCGGCGAACGGCTCGCTCCCTTCGCTGCCCGTACCGACCTGGTGCATGCCGTTTATGACGAAATCGGCGATGTCCTCGAGGACCTCGGCGTCAGTGAGGTCCACGGCATCCTGATGGACCTGGGGGTGTCATCGCTGCAGCTGGACGAGCGTGAGCGCGGCTTCGCCTACTCCTTTGATGCCCCGCTGGACATGCGGATGGACACCAGCCGCGGCCAGACCGCTGCTGACGTGGTGAACAACTACAGCGAAGAGGAACTCGTCAGGATCATCCGGAAATGGGGCGAAGAAAAGTTCGCCGGCCGAATCGCTAACAGGATCGTGGCAGCCAGGGCCGTCAAGCCGTTCACCACCACAGGGGAGCTTGTCGAACAGATCCGCTCGGTGGTTCCGGCCGGAGCTGCCAAGACTGGCGGGCATCCAGCCAAGCGGACATTCCAGGCCCTGCGGATCGAAGTCAACGAGGAACTGGACGTGCTGGAGCGAGCTGTACCCGGCGCCGTGGACGCTATAGCCCTGGGCGGACGCATAGTGGTGATGTCCTACCACTCCCTTGAGGACAAGATCGTCAAGAGCGTGTTCCAGGCCCGCTCCAAATCGTCCGCACCCCTCGGCTTCCCCGTGGAACTTGAAGAACACAAGGCCGAACTGAAAACCCTGACTAAAGGCACCGAGGTGCCCACCGCCGTCGAGATCGCTGAAAATCCGCGGGCAGCTTCCGCCAGGCTGCGTGCCGTGGAACGAATCAGAGCCAGGAGAGCAGCATGAGCACCGCCGCCGTCAAGAACTTTCCGCTCGTCGCAGGCAGCTCTGCTCCGGCCCTTGGCACCAATCCGGCAGGGGCTCCCGGCGATGGCCGGAAGGTCCGCACTCCTCTGTCCGTGGTGCGCTCCGCGCCCAGGAAGCGCCGCGCGCCTTTTGTGGTGATGTGCTTTGCCTTGCTCGCCGTAGCCCTGGTGGCGGTGCTGGTGCTGAACATCTCGGTTTCCACAGCGCAATACCAGCTCGTGGAACTCAGGAGCAAGCAGAGTACCCTCACCAAGCAGAACCAGGATCTGGCCCAGCAAGTCCAGAACTTCCAGGCTCCACAGAACCTGGCTGCGAAGGCGTCGGACCTGGGCATGGTGGCTTCCACTGTCAAGGGGCAGATCGATCTCTCCACTCTTGCCGTTTCCGGGAAGGCAACTCCTGCCGTGAAGGGCGATGCGGCGGCAGGTGCCGTCATCCCTGCGCCTGCAGTTGCAGGCGTGATGACTGTTGTTCCGCCGGCAAGCACGGGCGAACCGCTCGCCAGCCGAAAGCCGGCTGAGGACTCGGCGGCGCCTCCTGCCGCACGGGCGGAAGCGCAGGCTCCCGCAGCAGCGGCAGCAGCCCCCGCCCCGGCGGCTCAGGCAGCTGCTCCGGCCGTGGAACTTCACGGTGGTTCCGTGCCGGCTCCCCAGCAGAAGGCGCCGGGCCGTAACTGACAGGATCGTTCAGCAGCAAGGCGAACAGCAAGGAATTCAGCGTGGCGCAAAGGACCGGCAAGGCGAAGATCGGCAAGGTGCCCAACGCCAGGCGGCGATTGCGGCTGGGCCTGGGGATCATGCTGACGCTCCTCCTGGTGGTGGGCGGAAAACTTTTCCTGGTCCAGGGCCTGGACGTCGGGGGAATGGCTGAGGCCGCACTGGACAAGCGAATGCGCGCAACAGTCCTCCCCGCTGAACGTGGCAGCATCCTCGACTCCGGCGGAACAGTCCTCGCCAACAGTGTCATCCGCTACAACGTGGTGGTGGACCAGACCGTGAACACCAAGACGGAGAAGTTCAAGCGCCTCGTAGAGGGCCAGGACAAACTGGAGGACGTCACCCGCGACCAGGCCATCAAAGAATTGGCCGCCGTCCTGGGGATGGAGACCGACGAACTCCGGAAAGCTGTTACAGGCGAATCGAAGTACCACATCATCGCCAAAGACCTCAAGCCCGACATGGAAGACGTGGTTTCAAGGCTTCAGGTACCGGGAATCGTCACTCAAGGCGTCAGCAAACGGGTCTACCCGAATGGCTCCGTTGCAGGCGGGATCATCGGCTTCCTTCACGACGGCACCACGGGCCAGGCCGGAATTGAGCAGACCCAGGATGAAATCCTCAGGGGGACGGACGGCAGGCGGCTCTTCGAAATCGGTGCCGACGGTCTCCGAATCCCCGTGGGTGTGGATGAACTGACGCCGCCGCAGGACGGCAAGGACGTCAAGCTCACCCTTAATTCCGACCTTCAGTATTTTGCCCAGCAGGCCATCCAAAGCCAGTCGGACAAGCTGGGAGCCGAGTGGGGCGTCATCATCGTGATGGACGCCAAGACGGGCGACCTGATCGCCATGGCCGACACAAATTCCCCGGACCCAAACGATCCTGGCAGGGTCGCTGCGAAGGACCGGGGCGTGCGGTCAGTCACGGCAGCCTACGAACCGGGGTCGGTGGAGAAGATGATTACCGCCGCGGCGCTGATCGAGGAAGGAAAGTCCAGCCCCCTGGACACCTTTACCCTCCCGCCGTCCTACACTGTGAATGGCCAGACCTTCAGTGATTCGTTTGCGCACGGGACCGAAGAGCGGACCCTCGCCGGTATCCTCGGCTGGTCAATGAACACCGGAACGGTGATGGCCGGGCAGCGCCTGACCAAGGATCAGCGCTACGACTGGCTGCAGAAGTTCGGCATTGGCGAGGCGCCGGATATCGGCCTGCCTGCCACAGCTTCGGGCATTCTGACTCCTCCGGAGCAATGGGACGGGCGGCAGGAGTACACGGTCCTGTTCGGACAGGGTGTGTCACAATCCACCCTGCAGACTGTGCGGGCGTTCCAGGCGGTGGCCAACAACGGCGTTATGCTCCAGCCCCGCCTTATTGACGCTTACGTCGCCCCGGACGGAACCGAGGAAAAGGTGGAGCCGAAGCCGTCCCGGCAGGTGGTGTCGGACAACACTGCACAGCAGGTCCAGGACATCCTCGAAAGTGCGGTAACGGAAGGCCAGATCAAGGACGCCGCCATTGACGGTTACCGCGTCGGCGCCAAGACCGGAACGTCCGAATCACCGTGCGACGACGGCAAATCGGGCTTCTGCGGCTACACCGCCTCCATCGTCGGCATGGCACCCATGGATGATCCGCGGTTTATTGTGGAGGTGGTACTGCAGCGGCCCAAGGGCAGCATCTATGGCATTACGCAGGGTCCTGTCTTCCGCTCGGTCATGAGCCAGGCCCTGCGGAGCTACAACGTTCAGCCGTCCACCGGTGAACCCGCCAGGTTGCCGCAGTACGCAAAATAGCGGCAGCAGCCAGCAGTACCCAGCAGCGCCCGCGAACGAAGCAATTCGCCGCGGGCATGATCCACTAGCACCATCGGAGATCCCTTGTCAGAGCACCATGTACCCGGCCCGCACTCTGCCCAGGCCGGGGGATCGGCCAACGGCCGCTTCCGCCCGGAAACGGTAGCCGCGGTCCGCCTGGACGCCATTGGTGAAGCAGTAGGGGTACCCGTTCCCGGCCATTCCGCCGCCGTCGATGTCACCGGAATTTCGCTGAACTCGCGGACGGTGGAACCGGGCGATCTGTACGTCGCCCTGCCGGGCGCTGCCCGTCATGGCGTGGATTTCGCGGAACAGGCCATTGCCGCCGGGGCAGTGGCGGTCCTGACTGACGACGCCGGGGCGCGCACCCTGGCACTGTCGGCAGAAACTGCCGTACCCGTGCTGGTGGTCGACCGGCCCCGGAACGTTGTGGGGCCCCTTTCTGCCCTGATCTTCCAAAGCCAGTCTTCAGCCGAGGGAAGTTTCCGGCTGTTCGGCGTCACCGGCACAAACGGCAAGACCACCACCACGTACTTCATCAACGCGCTGCTGCGTTCGCTGGGCATGAAGACCGGCCTGATCGGGACCATCGAGATTCTGGCAGGCGGCGAAGCGATTCCCAGCCTGCTGACCACCCCCGAGTCACCAGACGTCCACGGGCTGCTGGCCCTCATGCGGGAGCGGGGGCTGGATGCGGCCTCGATGGAGGTCTCCTCGCACGCCATTTCCTTCCAGCGCGTGGATGGCGTCGTTTTCGACGTTGCCGGCTTCTCCAACCTGACCCAGGACCATCTGGACCTGCACGGGACCATGGATGAATACTTCGACACCAAGGCCGCGCTTTTCACTCCGGCCCGTGCCCGGGCAGCAGTGGTGACTGTCGATGATTCATGGGGACGCCGGCTTGCCGGCACTGCTGACGTGCCCGTCACGACGCTCGCCACAGCTCCTTCCGCTGCACAGGCCGACTGGATGGTCACCTACACCACTGCCCGCGGCCTGGGAACCGACTTCACACTGCAGGGCCCCGATGGTGTGTCCCTGAATGTGCACACGGGCCTGCCCGGCAGCTTCAACGTTGCCAATGCAGCCCTTGCTGTTGTGATGGTGCTGACCAGCGGGGTGGCAGCAGACGTTGTTCAGTCGGCCCTGGACACTCATGATCCCTTCACCGTGCCGGTTCCCGGGCGGATGCAGCTTGTGTCGGAAGAGCCGGCAGCTGTGGTGGACTTTGCCCACAACACTGACGCGCTGGCGCGCGCCCTGGAGGCAGTACGGCCGCCGGTCCCGGGAGCGAAGCTGATTGTGGTGTTTGGCGCCACCGGGCAGCGGGATGAGGGTAAGCGCCCGGCCATGGGAGCCGTCGCAGCACGGCTCGCCGACACAGTGATCGTCACAGATGACGACCCCCACGACGAGGATGCAGCAGCCATCCGGGCAGACGTTCTTGCCGGCGCCAGGGCAGCCCAGGAACAGGACTCGCTGGAGTGCAGCATTGTGGAGGTGTTCCCGCGTGACGCCGCCATCCGGCATGCCGTGGAACTCGCCGGTACCCGGGACACCATCCTGGTGGCAGGCCGTGGCCATGAGGTCTGGCAGGAAGTCAAAGGCGTGAACCTGGCACTTGATGACCGGGTGGAGCTGAGGAATGCCTTGACAGCCAGGGGATTCACCGTTCTCCAAGACGACCGGATAGAGTCCTAAACCGAGATGATTGCATTTACTGCGGCGGAAATCGCCGAAATCACACACGGCCGCCTGGACGCCGATCCCGGCATTACACCCCTTTCGGTGGTCACGGATTCGCGCGAAGCAACAACCGGGTCGCTCTACGTTGCGAAGCCGGGTGAGCACGCCGACGGCCACGACTTCGTTGGGGCTGCCTTCGACAGGGGCGCATCACTGGTACTTGCTGAGCGCCCTGTCGCGAACCCGAATGGAGCCGGGTACCCGGCCGTGGTGGTCAAGGACGCAGTCCTGGCCATGGGGGCACTGGCCGCGGAGGCGGTTCGCCGGATCCGTGCCGCCAGGCACGCCGAAGGCGAAGAGCTGACGGTCATCGGGATCACCGGCTCCGCCGGCAAAACCACCACCAAAGACCTGCTCGCCGGAATCCTGGAACAGCAGGGAACCACCATTGCGCCGCAAGGCTCGTACAACGGTGAAGTAGGTGTGCCCCTGACCGTATTCCGCGCCGATTCCACCACGCGCTTCCTGGTGATCGAAATGGGAGCCACCGGAATCGGACACATCCGTTACCTGGCCGACATGGTGAAACCCGACATTGGTGTGGTCCTTGGGGTCGGAACCGCCCATGCCGGTGAGTTCGGCGGGGTGGACAACATCGCCCGGGCCAAGGGGGAACTGCTGGAGGCGCTTCCCGCAACCGGCACCGCGATCGTTAATCTCGACGACCACCGGGTGGCGGCCATGCGTTCGCGGACCAGCGCCCCTGTCCTGGGCTTCACGGCCACCGGCCACAGCGACGCTGCCGTACTTGCTGCTTCTGCGGACACCAATGGCGCAGGCAATCCGGAATTCGACCTCATTCTCCCCAGCGGCGAACCCGGCCTGCATGTCAGCAGCCGGCTCATCGGTGCCCACCATCTCGGCAACCTGCTGGCCGCCGCGGCCGCAGCCTTTGCCGCGGGAGTGCCAGGCCGCGATATCGCAGCCTCACTGAGCACGCAGTCGGCGGCGAGCCGCTGGCGGATGGAACGCACTGAACGCCCCGACGGCGTCACTGTGATCAACGATGCCTACAACGCCAACCCGGAATCCATGCGCGCGGCGCTCCGCACCCTGGCGGACCTGGGCCGCGGCCGCCGTACCTGGGCAGTCCTGGGCGCCATGCTGGAACTTGGGCCCGATTCCATCCGGGAGCACACAGCCGTGGGCACCCAGGTGGTACGCCTGAACATCTCCAGGCTGCTGGTTGTGGGCCGAGAGGCCCGTGCCTTGTATGTTTCCGCCGTCCAGGAAGGCTCCTGGGGCGATGAATGCCTGTTCGCTGAAACCGCCGACGAAGCTTATGAACTGCTGAATGCCGAACTTGCACCGGGCGACCTGGTGCTCTTCAAGTCCTCCAACAGCGTTGGACTGCGCCATTTGGGCGATCGGATAGCATTACCCCCACACCCCCCGGTACCCGCCCATGAAAGGAGCGAGCAGCTGTGATTGCACTTCTTATCGGCGCCGGACTGGCCCTGCTGTGCGCCCTGGTGGGAACCCCGTTGTTTATCCGCCTGCTCGTCCGCAGGAGTTACGGACAGTTCATCCGGGATGACGGACCAACCTCACACCACACCAAGCGCGGGACCCCCACCATGGGCGGAACCGTAGTGGTGGCTGCCGTACTGCTGAGCTACGGACTGACCCACCTGATCATGTGGATGATGAACCCGGAGTCCGCCGGTCCGTCGGCATCTGCCCTGATCCTGCTGTTCCTCATGGTGGGGATGGGCCTGGTGGGATTCCTGGACGACTACATCAAGATCTCCCGGCAGCGAAGCCTGGGCCTGAATGTCAAGGCCAAGCTTTTCGGTCAGGGCGCCGTGGGCGTGATCTTTGCCATCCTGGCCCTGAATTTTCCTGACGAAGACGGCCTCACACCAGCCTCCACCAAAGTCTCCCTGGTCCGCGACCTGCCCTGGCTGGACCTGGCGTTTGCCGGGACCGTGGTGGGCGCCATCCTCTTTGTCCTGTGGTCGAACCTGATCGTGACAGCTGCTACCAACGGCGTGAACCTCACTGACGGCCTTGACGGGCTGGCGGCCGGGGCTTCCATCATGGTGTTCGGGGCGTACACGCTGATGGGTATCTGGCAAAACAACCAGGCCTGCGGATCACCTCGGGAGGCCGGAAGCGGCTGCTACATGGTCCGCGATCCCCTCGACCTGGCACTGCTGGCTGCCATCATGAGCGCTGCCCTGGTGGGATTCCTTTGGTGGAACACATCGCCGGCCAAAATCTTTATGGGCGATACCGGCTCCCTCGCCATCGGCGGTGCCATTGCCGGTTTCGCAATCCTGTCCCGGACCGAGCTGCTCCTGGGCGCCATCGGCGGCCTTTTTGTGCTGATCACGTTGTCCGTGCTGATCCAGGTTGGCTACTTCAAAGCCACCGGTGGCAAACGCTTCTTCAAAATGGCACCGCTCCAGCATCACTTCGAGCTCAAGGGCTGGGCTGAAGTGACAGTCGTTGTCCGGTTCTGGATCCTGGGCGGGCTCTGCGTGGCCATGGGCCTGGGAGTTTTCTACGCTGAATGGGTTGTGCTGCTGTGACTGTTTCCCCCCGCCTCGCGGGCCTCGTCAGCTGGGACTCGGACTGGGCGGGTTTACGCGTTGTTGTCACCGGCATCGGTGTTTCCGGCTTCGCCGCGGCGGACACACTGATAGAACTTGGCGCGCGGGTGGTGGTGGTTGACGCTGCCACCAGCGACAAAGCAAAAGCCCAGGCGGACACGCTGAAGATTGTCGGGGCCGTGGACGTCCTCCTGGGAGAAGCCGCCGTGCGGAATATCCCCAGGTTCGACGGCGCCCTGCCGGAACTCATCGTCACCTCGCCCGGCTGGCGGCCCGACCAGGCGTTGTTGGCAGCCGCAGCCCGCGCCCACATTCCGGTCTGGGGCGACGTCGAACTGGCGTGGCGCCTCCGGCAGCGCGCGGGACGGAAGACCGCCGACTGGCTGACGATCACGGGCACCAACGGCAAGACCACCACCGTGGGCCTCACCGAGGCCATGCTCCAGGCCGCCGGCCTGAAAGCCATTGCCGTGGGGAACGTAGGCACGCCCATCCTGGATGCCCTCCGTGACCCCGTCGACTACGACGTCTTCGCTGTTGAGCTTTCCAGCTTCCAGCTCCACTGGTCTGAGTCGATCTCACCTGTGGCCAGCGTCTGCCTGAACGTGGCCGAAGACCACGTGGACTGGCACGGCTCGTACAATTCCTACCTCGCGGACAAGGCAAAGGTTTACGCGGGAACCCAGAAGGCGTGCATCTACAACGCAGAGCAGATTGAAACCGAGCGGATGGTGGAAAACGCCGACGTGGTGGAAGGCTGCCGCGCAGTGGGCTTTACCACCCTTACGCCGGCCATCAGCATGCTCGGCGTGGTGGAAGGGCTGCTGGTGGACCGCGCGTTCATCGAAGAGCGGAAGGACAGCGCGGCCGAACTGGCGTCCATGGCAGACTTGGGGCCCTTCGCCCCACGCCACATGGTGGCCAACGCCCTGGCCGCAGCCGCCCTGGTACGCGCCTACGGCGTGGAAGCCAAAGCCGTACGCCGTGGAATCCAGGACTACGTGCCGGGAAACCACCGCATCCAGCCCGTTGCCCGGCAGGACGGCGTGCTCTGGGTGAACGATTCCAAGGCCACCAACCCGCATGCGGCAGCGGCGTCGCTGGCCACGTTCGAGAACGTGATCTGGATTGCCGGGGGCCTGTCCAAGGGTGTCAGCTACGACGACCTCGTCCGTGACCATGCCGCCAGGCTCAAGGCCGTGGTGCTGATTGGCAGTGACACCGCACCCCTGGCCGAGGCGCTCCGGCGACACGCACCGGATGTCCCGGTGATCCCGGCGGGGGAGGGCGACACTGAGAATATGCAGACTGCCGCAACGGGCGGAACCATTGCAGGAAGCCCTTCTGATTCCGGCGAGGCAGTAATGTTCCGGGCCGTAGCGTCGGCGGCACAGGTGGCCGCACCAGGCGACACTGTGCTGATGGCTCCGGCAGCTGCATCCATGGATCAGTTCTCCTCCTACGCTCACCGTGGCGACGCCTTCATCGAAGCTGTCCGCGAGCTGGTGGAAGGACAGGCCAAGACCGGCGAGGAGTAACAATGGCCAGCACGCCCACCCGGTCCCCGGCTTCCGGGCCGAGCCGCGGGAATCCGGCCGCTTCGAATTCCGCCTCGTCGAAGCGGGATTCGTCGAATTCCCCCTCGTCGAATCCGGCCTCATCCTCAACGCCAAAACCTCCGCTGCCTGCCAGGGTCCGCGGCTGGTACCGCGGCTTCTGGTCAGCACTGGAAGGCACGGGAACCTCCCGAAACGGTTCCACGTACTACCTCATCCTGGGCTCTACCCTGGCACTGACGGCCATTGGCATCATGATGGTGCTCTCCGCTTCCAGCGTGGAGTCGATCGCGGCAGGGAAGTCACCGTACGGGGATGCCCTGAAGCAGGGGATGTTCGCGGCGATCGGAATCTTCACCATGTTTGTGCTCTCCCGCATCAACGTGGTCTGGCTCAAACGCCTGGCCTGGCCGGGGCTGGGTGTGGCACTGGTTCTGCTGGTCCTGGTCCAGGTTATTGGTGACGAGGTCAACGGCAACAAGAACTGGATCGACCTGGGCGGCATCACCTTCCAGCCGTCGGAGGCCTCCAAGCTTGCACTGGCGCTCTGGATGGCCACAGTCCTGTCAGTCAAGGGGAAACTGCTTCGCCGCTGGCAGCACGCCCTGATCCCTGCGGTCCCCTTGGCGGGGGCGGTGATCGGGCTTGTTTTGCTTGGCAATGACCTCGGGACTGCCATGATCATCATGATGATCACGGCCGCCGCACTCTTCTTTGCAGGCGTACCTCTGTACCTTTTCGGATTTGCCGCCATTGTGGCCGCGGCCGGAACCGCCGTCATGGCCATCTCCAGTTCAAACCGGGTCTGCCGCATCACGTCCTGGTGGACGGGCCAATCCTGCGCCGACGGCGTTGATGCCAACTACCAGGCCACCCACGGACTCTACGGGCTGGCCTCCGGTGGCTGGTTTGGCGTTGGCCTTGGCCAAAGCCGGCAGAAGTACAGCTGGATTCCGGAAGCCCACAACGACTTCATTTTTGCCATCATCGGTGAGGAACTCGGCCTGGTGGGCACCGTCGTCGTCCTGATACTCTTCGCCATCCTCGGCGCTGCCATCTACCGCGTAGTGGTGGCGCAGGAGGCCATGTTCCACCGGGTCCTGGCCGGCACCATCATGGTGTGGCTGCTGGGGCAGGCCACCGTCAACATGGCCGTCGTCACGGGGCTGATGCCCGTGATCGGCGTCCCGTTGCCCTTTATCTCCTACGGCGGTTCCGCACTGCTGATGTCATTGTGTGCCGTTGGCGTGGTGTTATCCCTCGCCCGGGAGCAGATGGCCCCTGCCATGCGCCCCAAACGGATGCTGAAGTTTGGCTCCCGAAAACGCCGCAAATCAACCGGCGCCAAGAAAACCGCAAGAAAGCGTACCTAGCACCAGATGACTTCCAAGAACCTTTCCATTGTCCTTGCGGGCGGCGGAACCGCAGGACACATCAGCCCCCTCCTGGCAATTGCGGCGGCGCTTCGCGCGGCTGCCCCGGAGGCGAGGCTCCTGGCCGTGGGCACGCCGTCGGGCATGGAGACCGCGCTGGTCCCCGCCGCCGGCGTGGAGCTGGCCACTATCGACCGCGTCCCGTTTCCCCGACGGCCCTCCCTGGACCTGGTGCGGCTGCCTGTCCGGCTGGCCGGCGCCGTGAGCCAGGCCGGCCGGATCCTGGACGAAGCCTCCGCAGATGTCCTGGTGGGAGTCGGAGGTTACGTCTGCACTCCCATGTACCTGGCAGCGCGGCGCCGGCGGATCCCCATCGTGATCCATGAAGCCAATGCCAGGCCAGGCCTGGCCAACCGGCTGGGGGCCCTGCTGACCCGGCACGTCGCAGTTGCTTTTGAGTCCACACGGCTGCGGCATGCCCGCCACGTGGGAATGCCCATGCGCGTGCAGATCTCCGCCTTGGACAGGGCAGCCGCACGCGCTGCTGCCCGCGAGGCCCTGGGCCTTGATGCCGCCAAGCCCACATTGGTGGTTACGGGCGGTTCCTCCGGTGCCCAGAGCATCAACCGCACCATTGCCGCCACTGTCCAGGACCTGGCGTCCGCCGGGATCCAGACGCTGCACATCACCGGCCGCGGGAAGTCGGTACCAGGCACGGACGGAGAACCGCTCGCCGCCGCCGGATACCGGCAGCTTGAGTATGTGGACGGCATGGAACTGGTCTACGCTGCGGCGGACGTGCTGCTGGCGAGGTCGGGGGCGGCCACGGTCTGTGAGGTGGCTGCTGTGGGGGTTCCCGCCGTTTTCGTCCCCCTGCCGATTGGCAACGGGGAACAGGCGCTCAATGCCGCCGGTGTTGTCAACGCGGGCGGCGCCGTCCTGGTCAGGGATGGCAGCTTTACCCCTGACTGGGTCCGGGCAGAGCTCATTCCCCTGGTGACCGACAGCGCCCGATTGGAAACGATGGCGGCCAACTCCCGTCGCCTTGGCATCAGAAACGCCGATCAGCGCATGGCTGGTCTTGTCCTGGAAGCGGTAACCGCATGACCTCCGTCAACAGCCCAAGCCAGGACTCCCTGGGCCGAGTCCATTTCATCGGCATCGGCGGGGTGGGAATGTCCGCCGTCGCCCGCATCATGGTTGCCCGCGGAGTTCCCGTCAGTGGCTCGGACGTCAAAGACCTTCCGGTGATGGCCGATCTCGCCGCGGCCGGCGCCGCCATTTCAGTGGGATACTCCGCTGAAAACCTCGCCGATGCCCAGACCGTAGTGGCCGGATCCGCGATCCGGGAGGACAACCCGGAACTGGTTGCGGCGCGCGCGGCAGGGCTGCCGGTGCTGCACCGTTCGCAGGCGCTTGCGGCCACCATGGGGGGGGACCTGGTGGTCACCGTGGCCGGTACCCACGGCAAGTCCACCACGACGTCGATGATCACCGTCCTGCTGCAGGGCGCCGGGCTGGATCCCTCCTTCGCCATCGGCGCCAACGTTCCTGCCCTGGGCGTCAACGCCGCCCATGGAACCTCAGGGGTATTTGTTGCCGAAGCTGACGAGTCTGACGGCTCCTTCCTGAACTACCGGCCGCGGATTGCCGTGGTCACCAACGTCGAACCTGACCATCTGGACCATTACGGCACCGCCGAAGCCGTCTATGAATCCTTCGACCGGTTCACTGCGCTGCTTCCGTCCGACGGTGTGCTGATTGCCTGTGCCGACGACGCCGGTGCCCTGGCCCTCGCCGACCGTACACGGGCGCGTGGAAACACCCGGGTGGTTCTGTACGGCACCTCTGACCGTTCAGACCTGGTGCTCCACGACGGCGGCCCCGGGGACGTTGCCATTTCCTCGCCGGCGGGGCGTTTCGGCCTTGCGCTCCAGGTTCCGGGCCGGCACAACGCCCTGAACGCGGCCGCTGCTTTTGCTGTTGCCCTGGAACTGGGGGTTGATCCTGACGCTGCTGCCCGGGCATTGGCCAACTTCTCGGGCGCCTCGAGGCGTTTTGAACTCAAGGGCGAAGCCCGCGGGGTCAGGGTCTTTGATGACTACGCCCACCATCCGACAGAGGTCCGGGCCGCCCTGGCTGCGGCCCGGTCCGTTGCGGGCGACCACAAGGTCCATGTCCTTTTCCAGCCTCACCTTTTTTCCCGCACCCGGGAATTCGCCGCAGAATTCGCGGACGCCCTGAACCAGGCCGACACCGCCCTGGTGCTGGACATCTACCCCGCCCGCGAGGACCCCATCCCGGGAGTCAGCAGCGATCTGATTGCACGCCACCTGAATCCCGGCGGCAGGCTCGTAGCCAGCGGCGAGGCCGTGGCGGCCATCACGGCCGCCGCGTCCGACGGCGACATTGTGCTGACAGCCGGAGCCGGTGACGTCACTGCCTTCGGACCACGGATCGTGGAGGCTCTGGGTGGCTAGCACCCGGCGTCCCACCTACACCGGGACGGGGCGCCGGCCGGCCACGGCCGACAAAGAGCCCGTTGTCATCACTGCCTCCAAGAGCGTGCCGGATCCAGAACCTGCCGAGCCCGGCGGCCGGAAGAAGCGGAAGGACCGGGAGTCCGCACCAGGCGGCAATGTGCTGGCCTTTCCCGAGCCCCGGGGACGGCGGCTCAAAAGAAACATTGTCATCGCAGCATGCATTACCGCCGCCATGGTGGCCGGGCTGCTGGCGGCCGCCATTTTCTCGCCGGTACTTGCTGTTGGCACCATCACTGTTTCGGGAACAAAAATCCTGACCGACGATCAGGTCAAGAGCGCCCTGGAGCCGCTGCGGGGCAAGCCGCTTCCGCAAATCAGTGACGAAGAGGTGGGGCGGCTCCTGGAACCACTGGTCCAGGTCAAGTCGGTCTCCAGTGAGGCGCGGCCGCCGTCGGAACTGGTGGTGAAGGTGCTGGAACGGGCACCGGTTGCCCTGGTAAAGCAGGGGGAACAGTATCAACTGGTGGACGTTGAGGGCGTGCAACTGGCTGCCACGGACGATCCTTCATCCGTTTCACTGCCGGTGATCGACGGCGGGGCCGGAGCCATCGGCAAGGATCTGTTCCAGGCCACCGCGGCCGTCCTGGGCGCCCTTCCTCCGGATGTCCTGGCAAAGCTGTCGAACGCCTCCGCGCAGTCCGTGGACGCCGTGGAACTGAAGCTGGTTGATGGCCAGACCATCGTCTGGGGCAACGCGGGGGAGCGGGAACTGAAGGCAAAGGTCCTTGAAGCGCTCCTGAAGGCTCCGGCAGATCCCAAGAACCCCGTGCGGGTGTACGACGTCAGCGTGCCGCGGCACCCCGTAACACGCTGAATCACCCTATTTACCCGGTATTCCCACGACACGCGGCGCCGGTCATTGAATGTCTGAACCAGAGGAAATAGCGTCACAGCATGAGTTACTTGACATAACTATAACCTTCAACTCGAAGGTTAAGGTTGCAGGCTTCAAGCTCGACTCCATCAGTTTTCGCAATAGAACACGAACAAGGGACACGTAACGTGGCAGCTCCGCAGAATTACTTGGCCGTCATCAAGGTCGTCGGCATCGGCGGCGGTGGCGTGAACGCAGTCAACCGCATGATCGAGGTGGGCCTTCGGGGCGTTGAATTCATCGCCATCAACACCGACGCCCAGGCCCTGCTGATGAGTGATGCGGACGTCAAGCTTGACGTCGGGCGTGAGCTGACCCGCGGGCTGGGTGCCGGTGCCAACCCTGAAGTTGGCAAGCAGGCTGCCGAGGATCACGCTGACGAGATCGAAGAGGTCATCCGTGGCGCGGACATGGTGTTCGTGACTGCCGGTGAAGGTGGCGGAACCGGCACCGGCGGCGCCCCGGTGGTGGCGCGCATCGCCCGGTCCCTGGGTGCGCTGACCATCGGCGTGGTCACCAGGCCTTTCACTTTCGAAGGCCGCCGCCGCGCCGGCTCCGCCGAGGCGGGCATCGACGCCCTCCGCGACGAAGTGGACACCCTGATTGTCATTCCCAACGACCGGCTGCTGTCCATCAGCGACCGCAACGTCTCCGTTCTCGACGCCTTCCGCTCCGCGGACCAGGTCCTGCTGTCCGGTGTCCAGGGCATCACCGACCTCATCACCACGCCCGGCCTGATCAACCTTGACTTTGCGGACGTCAAGTCAGTCATGCAGGGCGCGGGCTCGGCCCTGATGGGCATCGGTTCGGCGCGGGGCGAGGACCGTGCCGTGAAGGCCGCGGAGCTGGCCATTGCCTCACCCCTTCTGGAAGCCTCCATCGACGGCGCCCACGGCGTGCTGCTTTCCATTCAGGGCGGATCGGATCTTGGCCTCTTCGAGATCAACGAAGCGGCCCGCCTTGTTCAGGAAGTCGCCCACCCGGAGGCAAACATCATCTTCGGCGCCGTTATCGACGATGCCCTCGGCGACGAGGCCCGCGTGACGGTCATCGCGGCGGGTTTCGACGACGTCAAGGCCACCTCGCCCTCCATGGACCAGTCCCAGCCGCAGGTTGCCCCGCAGCGTCCTGCCGCGCCGTCGGCTGCTCCTGCCCCCACCCAGGCGCCCTCGGCAGGCGGCAGCCACCAGATGAACGTACAGCCCGTCCACGCCGGGGTTGGCGCTTCGGGACTGAGCAACTGGGGCCAGCAGCGCCAGTCCACAGTCCCGGCGGATTCAGGCTTCGACGTCGACCTGCCCTCAGTGGTGGAACCCGATCTTTCCGGTCAGCACTCAGATGACCTGGATGTCCCCGATTTCCTGAAGTAGGCCACGGATTGTTCCATTGGCGTGCCGAGGTCCTTCCGGGGGTGTCGGTGGCATTCACCGACACCCATGCCGGAAACCTGGCGCTGCATGTGGGGGACAAACCCTCACAGGTGCTGCTGCGGCGTGAAGCCCTGGAGCGGGCAGCCGGCATAACGCCTGGTTCACTGCGGTTCATGGACCAGGTTCACGGCACGGCCGTGACCGTTATGGAACCGGGCAGCCCCGCGCCACAGTCCGATGCCATGGTCTCCACCGGCCTTCCGCTGGCGGTCATGGTTGCAGACTGCGTGCCGGCGATGCTGGTGGGCGAAGCTGCCGGCGGGCCCGTCCTGGCTGCGGTACACGCCGGACGCCCGGGAATAGCGGCGGGAATCATCCCGGCCGCGGTGGACAGGATGCGCTCCCTGGGCGCCTCCGGCATCCGGGCCTGGCTGGGACCGTCAATCTGTGGCGCCTGCTACGAAGTTCCGGCATCGCTGCGGGCAGAAGTGGCCGCCGACGTGCCGGCAACCTGGGCTACAACATCATGGGGGACGCCCGCGCTTGATCTTCCGGCCGGCGCCCGAAGCCAGCTGGAAGCCGCTGGGGTCGGCGTCGACTACGCCGGACCGTGCACCCTTGAAAATGCTGCCCTCTTTTCCCACCGCCGAAACAACCGCAGCGGCAGGTTTGCCGGATTGGTATGGCAGCATGGATGAGCGCCGGTCCATGGACGAGTCAGAACGCATGGCAGAGCTGACCGGGCGCCTCGCTGCTGTGCGCAAGCGCATAGCGTCCGCCGCAGAGGCGTCGGGCCGGACTGGGCAGCTGCCCACCCTGATTGTGGTCACCAAGTTCCATCCCGCCGAGGACATCAGGCGCCTTTCAGTGCTGGGCGTCAGGGATGTGGGGGAGAACCGGGACCAGGAGGCAGCGGCAAAATCCGCGGAACTGGAAGGGCTGGGCCTCAGATGGCACTTTGTCGGCCAGCTTCAAGGCAAAAAGGCCAAATCGGTGGTCCGCTACGCCCACTCTGTCCATTCGGTGGACCGTCTGCAGCTCGCGGACGGCCTGGCAAAGGCGATTGCCACCGAGCAGGACAGGACAGGACGCGGCCCCCTGGAGTGCTTCATCCAGGTCAGCCTGGACGACGACGCCGCCGCCCACCGCGGGGGCGCGGCGCCTGAGGAAATCCCGGCCTTGGCAGAACGCCTTGCTGCAACTGAGGGGCTGGTACTCGCAGGGGTGATGGCAGTGGCACCGCTGGGCACGGTGCCCGGGGAAGCCTTTGAAAAACTGGCATTAATTTCTGCCCGTCTCGTCCAGGATCACCCGTCCGCGACAGCCATTTCTGCCGGCATGAGCCAGGACCTGGAGGCGGCCATCCAGTTTGGTGCGACACACCTGCGAATCGGCTCGGATATTCTCGGATCGCGTCCAGCCGTGGGGTAGCGTCAAACTATTGGAAGCGAATGGCGGGGGATTCCAGTGCTGTCAAGTCATATGGCGCCCGCCTACGGACACGATTAGGAGTCGACCATGGCCGGCGCTCTGCGCAAGACAATGATCTATCTTGGGCTCGCCGATGGCGATGAACATTATGAGTCCGAGCACCACATCACACGTAAGGACGAGGACCATTCCATGGAATTTGACCGCGAGGAACGCCGTGCACCCGCACCCGTCCGCGAGGTTGGCCGCGACTCGTCCTACGCCCCTGAAGAGGAATATCGCGCACCAGTGACCCCCATCAAGCGTGCGGCCTCAAGCCGCGAAGAATCCACAGGGCTTCGGCAGATCACCACGATCCACCCACGCTCCTACAATGACGCGAAACTCATCGGCGAGAGCTTCCGGGACGGCATCCCCGTGATCATGAACGTCACTGACATGGGTGAGGCCGATGCCAAGCGCCTGGTCGATTTCTCCGCCGGCCTCGTTTTTGGGCTTCGGGGGAGCATTGAGCGGGTCACCAACAAGGTTTTCCTCCTGTCGCCGTCGTACGTTGAGGTCATCGGTGATGACAAAAAGGTCAGCGAGACGCAGGCCAGCTTCTTCAACCAAAGCTAGCCACTAAGCTTGTAGCGGATGCCAGACAGGTACACCTGTCTGGCATCTGTGCTGAAATAGAGAAGAAAGCCCGTCAGGACACTGCGGTATCCGTCAAATGGACATGGAGATATGAGTTAAGTCATGGGAATTGTTTTCGGACTTGTCTATATCGCCCTTTTACTGTTCCTGGTGGCCCTGATTGTCCGGCTGGTCTTTGACTGGGTCCAGATGTTTGCCAGGGAGTGGCGGCCCCGCGGGGCTGCCCTCGTGACCGCGCATGCTGTGTACTCCATCAGCGATCCGCCACTCAGGGTACTGCGCAGGCTGGTCCCGCCCCTCAGGCTGGGCGGCATCACACTGGACCTGGGCTTCCTGATCTTGTTCATCGCCGTCAGCGTGGCGATGATGATCACCAGGGGCTTCGCATAATTTTCGATTAGACCCAGCAGGGCAGGCACAGATCCGAAGGGAACTGTTGCCCGCACACCGAAGAAATCTTCTGTTTGACACCACAGTGTTGAATTAGAGGAACCAGACCATATTTAGGTACCGTAGTTTTGACGGCCGGAAGGCCTACTGACTAACTAGACCAATGAGGTGACCAGATGGCTTTGACGCCAGAAGACGTTGTCAACAAGCGCTTTCAGCCGACCAAGTTCCGCGAAGGCTACGACCAGGATGAAGTTGATGACTTCCTGGACGAAATCGTCGTCGAGCTCCGGCGCCTGAACCAGGAGAACGACGAGCTCCGCAAGAAGCTTGCAGAAGCCGGTTCCGGCGTTCCTGCAAGCTCCGCGGCAGCGGCCCCTGTGGTCGAGAAGGTCCCCGCGCCCGTCAAGGCGGACAAGGACGAGGCCCGCGCCAAGGCTGAGGCCGAGGCAAAAGCCGCCGAGGCAAGCAAGAAGAAGGAAGCGGAGCAGGCTGCGCCGGTCGCGACCGTTCCTGCTGCTGCTCCGGCTCCGGCCGCCAGCACCACCTCTGCTGAATCCGCTGCCGGCCTGCTCGCCATGGCCCAGCAGATGCACGACCGCCACGTAGCCGAGGGCCAGGCGCAGAAGGACAAGATCATCGCCGAGGCCCAGATCGAAGCCAGCAGCCTGGTCAACGATGCCCAGGAGAAGTCGCGCAAGATCCTGGGCGCACTGGAGCAGCAGCGTTCGGTCCTGGAGCGCAAGGTGGAGCAGCTCCGCGGCTTCGAGCGCGACTACCGCTCACGTCTGAAGGCCTACATCGAAGGCCAGCTGCGCGACCTTGACGCCCGTGGTTCTGTTGCCGCTCCGGAAGTCGAAGCCAACAGCTAGTCTGTCAAACACGTATTCTGAAAGCCGGTGGCTGAGGATTCCTCGGCCGCCGGCTTTTGAGATTAACATCGGTTCCTGAACGAAAGCACCATGACTGACGAACTCGCCCCTGACGCCGCACGCCCGGTCCCGTCTGCACCACGGACCCGCCGCGCCGTCCTGCTGTCCCTCTTCGCAGGTTTTGCGGTCTTTGCCTATGTGTTCGACCAGCTGACTAAACTCTGGGTCACGTCCACCATGGTGGAAGGCGAACGGATCCCGGTTCTGCCGCCTCTGCTGCACTGGTACTTCATCCGTAACTCCGGCGCCGCGTTCTCCATCGGGGAAAATGTCACGTGGGTGTTCTCCATCATCATGGCCGGGGTGGCCATTGCCATTCTGTTCCAGGTACGGAAACTGGGCTCCGCCTGGTGGTCCCTGGCGCTTGGCCTGCTGCTGGGCGGGGCGCTGGGGAACCTGACGGACAGGCTGTTCCGTGAGCCCTCGTTCGGAATGGGCCATGTGGTGGATTTTATCCAGCTGCCAAATTTCGCGATCTTCAATATCGCCGATTCCGCGGTGGTGTCCGCCGTGGCAATCATCTGCATCCTGACACTGCGCGGTATTTCCCTCGACGGATCCCGGCATGTCGGAGCCCACCGTGAGAAGACCAGGGATGCCTGAGCGCCTTGTAGTGGCCGATGAACTCGGCGGGGTACGGGCCGACGCCGGACTGGCCAGGCTGATGGGGATCTCCCGGTCGCTTGCTGCCACCCTGATCGCCGAAGGCAATGTCGTGAGCCGGGGCAAGGCAGTGGGCAAGTCCGCGCGGCTGGTGGCCGGCGACGTCCTGGACGTCACGGTGCCTGAACGCCGGGACCCCCTTGAAGTGGTGGAGGAAGTTGTGGAAGGCCTGAAAATCCTGCTCGACGACGACGATTTTGTGGTCGTCGATAAGCCGGTGGGCGTCGCTGCGCATCCGTCGCCGGGCTGGGTGGGCCCCACCGTGGTGGGCGGCCTTGCCGGCGCCGGATACCGGATCTCGACGTCAGGCTCACCCGAACGGGCCGGCATCGTGCACAGGCTGGACGTCGGCACCTCCGGGGTGATGGTGGTGGCTAAAACCGAGCGTGCCTACACGGCCCTGAAGCGCGCCTTCAAGGAGCGCAGCGTGGACAAGGTCTACCACGCGGTGGTCCAGGGCCTCCCTGACCCGCTGGAAGGCACCATCGACGCCCCCATCGGCCGTCACCCCGGACACGATTGGCGCTTTGCCGTGATCGAGGACGGACGGCCGTCCATAACGCACTACGAGGTCCTTGAAGCATTCGGCAAGGCGACGCTCGTTGAGGTCCACCTCGAAACGGGGCGGACACACCAAATCCGCGTGCATTTCTCGGCGCTGCGGCACCCGTGCGCCGGCGACCTTACCTATGGGGCGGACCCCCGGCTGGCGGCAACACTGGGCCTCACCCGGCAATGGCTGCATGCGCGCGAGCTCGGTTTCGATCACCCGGTGACCGGCGAGCGTGTCACTGTCACCAGTGACTACCCGCAGGACCTGGCTTACGCCCTGGAAGTCCTCGAATCCGGACAGGCCTGACCACTCCGGCACCGGGGGAGCGCATAGAATAGTGCGGTGACTTCCAGCAATGCCTCGTTCGTCCACCTGCACAACCACACCGAATACTCCATGTTGGACGGCGCCGCCCGTCTGGGGGAGCTTTTCGACGAGACCGAACGCCTGGGCATGCCGGCACTCGCCACCACTGACCACGGGTACCTGTTCGGCGCCTTCGACTTTTGGAAACGCGCCACGGACCAGGGCATTAAGCCCATCATCGGCGTCGAAGCCTATGTCACGCCCGGTACGGCACGGACGGACAAAGGCCGTGTCCGCTGGGGCGAGGAACACCAGCGCAAGGACGACATCTCCGGCGGTGGTTCCTACACGCACATGACGCTGCTGAGCTACAACAACGCCGGCATGCGCAACCTCTTTCGGGCCTCGTCCATCGCGTCCCTGGACGCTGTCTTCGGCAAGTGGCCGCGGCTGGACCGCGAGCTGCTGAACACGTACTCGGAAGGGCTGATCGCCACCACCGGGTGCCCGTCAGGGGAAGTCCAGACCCGGCTGCGGCTGGGCCAGTACCGTGAGGCGCTGGAAGCGGCCTCAGAGTTCCGCGACATTTTCGGTGCCGAAAACTACTTCTGCGAACTGATGGACCACGGCCTGGACATCGAACGCCGGGTCACCGGGGACCTGCTGCGGCTCGCCAAGGAACTGAAGCTGCCGCTGGTGGCCACCAACGACCTCCACTACACGCACGAGCACGACGCCAAGGCGCACGAGGCCCTGTTGGCCATCCAGTCAGGTTCCACCCTGCTGGAGCCAACCTACGACAACGGCGGTTCCCGCTTCGCGTTCTCCGGCAGCGGCTACTACCTCAAGTCGCCGCAGGAGATGCGCGAGCTCTTCCGGGACCACCCCGACGCGTGCGATAACACACTGCTGATCGCGGAGCGCTGTGAAGTTTCCTTCAATACAGGGGCCAACTACATGCCGCGCTTTCCCTGCCCGCCGGGGGAGGACGAAACGTCCTGGCTGGTGAAGGAAGTTGCTGCCGGCCTCGAATACCGATACCCGGGCGGTGTTCCGGACAAAGTCCGCACCCAGGCTGACTACGAGCTGGAAGTCATCACCTCCATGGGGTTCCCCGGGTACTTCCTGGTGGTGGCCGACTTCATCAACTGGGCGAAGAACAACGGCATCCGGGTCGGACCCGGCCGTGGCTCGGGCGCCGGTTCCATGGTGGCCTACGCCATGCGCATCACCGACCTTGATCCGCTGCACCACGGCCTGATCTTCGAGCGCTTCCTCAACCCGGACCGCGTCTCCATGCCTGACTTCGACGTCGACTTCGATGACCGGCGCCGCTCCGAGGTGATCGACTATGTGACCCGCAAATACGGCGACGAGCGCGTCGCCATGATCGTCACCTACGGCACCATCAAGACCAAGCAGGCGCTCAAGGACTCGTCACGCGTGCTGGGCTATCCGTTCAGCATGGGCGAACAACTGACCAAGGCCCTGCCACCGGCGGTCATGGCCAAGGACATTCCGCTGGCGGACATCCAGAACAAGGACTCCAAGCGCTACAGCGAAGCCGGCGACTTCCGCCAGCTGATCGCCACGGACCCCGAAGCCGCCAAGGTCTTCGAGACGGCGCTGGGCATCGAAGGGCTGAAGCGCCAGTGGGGTGTACATGCCGCCGGCGTCATCATGTCATCGGACCCGATCATCGATGTCATCCCCATCATGCGGCGCATCCAGGACGGGCAGGTAATCACGCAGTTCGATTACCCCACCTGCGAGGGCCTGGGCCTGATCAAGATGGACTTCCTGGGGCTGCGGAACCTGACGATCATCTCTGACGCCCTGGAGAACATCAAGCTCAACCGTGGCCATGACCTGGACCTGGACAGCCTGGCCCTGGACGACGCCGCCTCCTACGAACTGCTGGCCCGGGGTGACACCCTGGGCGTCTTCCAGCTCGACGGCGGGCCCATGCGCTCCCTGCTCAAGCTGATGAAGCCTGACAACTTCGAAGACATCTCCGCCGTCCTGGCCCTCTACCGCCCGGGTCCGATGGGCGCCAACGCCCACACCGACTACGCCCTGCGCAAGAACGGGATCCAGGAAGTCATCCCGATCCACCCGGAGCTGAAGGAACCGCTCGCCGAAATCCTCGGCGGCACGTACGGCCTGATCGTGTACCAGGAACAGGTGATGGCCGTCGCGCAGAAGCTCGCCGGGTACTCCCTCGGGCAGGCGGACATCCTCCGCCGTGCCATGGGCAAAAAGAAGAAGTCAGAGCTGGACAAGCAGTTCGCCGGCTTCTCGCAGGGCATGCAGGACAACGGCTACTCCATGGAGGCCGTCAAGACCCTCTGGGACATCCTGCTGCCGTTCTCTGACTACGCGTTCAACAAGGCACACTCGGCCGCCTACGGCGTGATTTCGTATTGGACCGCTTACCTTAAGGCCCACTACGCACCGGAGTACATGGCGGCGCTGCTGACCTCCGTAGGCGACGACAAGGACAAGTCAGCGATTTACCTGAACGAGTGCCGCCGCATGGGCATCACGGTGCTCCCGCCGGACGTCAACGAATCCTCGCTGAACTTCACGCCGGTGGGGACGGACATCCGCTTCGGCATGGGCGCCATCCGGAACGTTGGTTCCAACGTGGTCCAGGCGATGGTGGCTGCCCGGGAGAGCGAGGGGGCCTACACGTCGTTCAAGGACTTCCTCATGAAGGTCCCGGCGGTTGTCTGCAACAAGCGGACCATCGAATCCCTGATCAAGGCCGGGGCCTTCGACTCGCTTAACCACCACCGCCGCGCCCTGGTCATGGTCCACGAGGAGGCCATCGACTCGGTCATTACCCTCAAGCGGAACGAGGCAATTGGCCAGTTCGACCTCTTCGCCGGATTTGAGGAGGCCGAGTCCGAGGCCTCCCTGAGCATCGAGATCCCCGAGCTTCCCGAGTGGGAGAAGAAGGACAAGCTGTCCTTCGAACGGGACATGCTGGGACTCTATGTCTCGGACCATCCCCTGCAGGGCCTGGAGGGGATACTCAGCCAGCACGCGGACCAGTCCATCACCTCCATCATTGCCGAAGACGGCCCGCACGACGGCGCCATCATCACCATCTCCGGAATGATCACCTCCTTGAGCCGCCGCATCGCCAAAGCCAGCGGCAACGCCTACGCCCGCGCCGAAATCGAAGACCTTGGCGGCTCCATGGAGGTCATGTTCTTTGGACAGGTGTACGGCCCCATCGCGTCGGTCCTGGCCGAGGACCTGATCGTGGTTGTCAAAGGCAGGCTGCAGCGGCGCGATGACGGCGCCGTGACATTGAACTGCATGGAGCTGTCCGTTCCAGACCTCAGTGAGGGAACCAACGGGCCGGTGCTCATTTCGATGCCCACGCACAAGGCCACCGAGGCCGTGGTCACCGAACTGGGGGACGTGCTGCGGAACCACCGGGGAAACTCGGAGGTCCGCTTGCACCTGCAGGGCGACACCAGGACCGAGGTCATGGGGCTGCCTGTCCACCTCAGGGTGAACCCCAGCCCGTCACTCTTCGGCGACCTCAAAGTGCTCCTCGGGCCTACCTGCCTGGACAACTGACAGCACGGCGGCAACCGGATCCTGGGTCTGCTAAATCTCGTAGTCCAGCGGAACTGGCTGGCTGTAGCCGCCGGCGTGATAGAGGAGCGGCGAGCCGTCTTCACCCACCAGACCGTCCACCACTTCAACAACCACCACCGCATTATTCTCGAACGACAAGCGCATCTGGATCTTGCCTATCAGCCAGCCGGCAACATCCTTAAGCACGGGAACTTCGTGCGGACCCAGTTCCCAGTGGTCACCGCCGAACCGGTCCTTGGTACGGGCGAAGCGTTCGGCCAGGGCCTGGTTCTCGAGGCCCAGCATGTGGAGGCCGATATGGGTGGTGTTGGCTATGGCGGGCCATGAACTGGAACTGCGGGCCATGTTGAAGGTAAACCGTGGCGGCTGGGCCGACAGCGACGCCACCGAGGTGGCGGTGAAACCGTAGGGCTCGCCCTGGTAGTTCACGGTGATAATGGCCACGCCTGCGGCATGGCGCCGGAACATTTCCCTGAACGTACGCTCGAACGGTGCATGGTCTGCGGTCACGGTAAACGAACTCCCTGCGGTAACTTAATGCGACTGGACTCTATCTCAAGGGTATGGCCGTGTTGTCGCAGCAAGGAATCGCTTTACCCGCTACGTCAGTGGATTGAGAGGCATAAACATTTGTTAAGGTTTGTTTCATGACACGACGCACCCATGGGCGCTCCTCCCGCCCGGCCTGGACCTGGTTTGCCGTGGCGTCCGCGGCTGGAATCCCCGTGGGCATGCTGTGGTGGATCCTGGCTCCCGGCGGCCTGAATCTGATGACCCGAAACCCTTCACTAGCGGAAGGGACAAATCCCGAGGTCTGGCTGCTGCGCGATCTGACCCTTGCCGGCCTCTTCGTTTTTGCCGGCTGCCTGGTGGGTGTTTTCCTGGCGGATAAAACCCGCAGGAATGGACAAAAGGACCTGCTTTTTGCCCTTGCCGGTGGCCTTATCGGAGCATTGATGGCGTGGCAGGCCGGTATCTTCGCTGGCAAGGTATGGGGTACCCCCGCAGACCCCTCGCTCCACGCGAATGTTGCCTTCTCACTCCGGTCCATGTCGGTGCTTCTGCTGTGGCCGGCGGCCACAGCGGTGGCTGTCTTTGCCATCAGCCTGCTGAACCTGCTGAAGCAGAAACCCTACCTTGAGGACGATGGCTACGAGGACAGGGACAGATACAGCGGACCTTTCGCGGGAAGCAAAGCCGCCGACGCGTAAAATGATCCGGTGACCATTTCTCCTGACCTCCCTGCCGCCACACGTGCCCCAGCCGTAGACTTCCGAACGGTTGATCTCCGGGGCCGCCGCCTGACACTCGCCGGCTTGCGTGCCGCCGTCCCCAGGGCGCAGCACCACACGGTGGCGGATGCTGAGCAAAAGGTCCTGGACATCATCGCCGACGTCCGGTCACGGGGATTCCGTGCGCTCGGCGACCTTGCGTTGCGGCTGGACGGCGTGCAGCAGGAACACCCCCGGGTGCCTCCCGAGGCGCTCGCCCAGGCCCTGGAGGGTCTTGACCCGGCAGTACGCAGCGCCCTTGAAGAGTCCATCAGCCGTGCCCGGCGTTTCGCCGACGGGCAGCGCCCGCGGAATATCGACGTCGAACTTGGCGACGGCGCTCTGGTGAGCCAGAACTGGGTACCCGTCGCACGGGTGGGGCTGTATGTCCCGGGCGGACTGGCCGTCTATCCTTCCTCGGTGATCATGAACGTTGTGCCTGCACTGGCGGCAGGAGTGGAATCAATTGCCCTCGCCTCGCCGCCACAAAAGGATTTCGGTGGACTGCCGCACCCCACCATCCTCGCGGCGGCCGCACTCCTGGGCATAGAAGAGGTGTACGCCGTTGGCGGCGCCCAGGCGATTGCTGCCTTTGCCTATGGAATCGATGCAACAGACGCCGGACCTGCACTGGAACCCGTGGACGTGGTCACGGGCCCGGGAAACATCTTCGTGGCCACAGCCAAGCGGCTCGTCAAGGGTGTGGTGGGAATCGACTCGGAAGCGGGCACCACTGAGATAGCCATCCTGGCTGACGGCTCCGCCCAGCCCGCCCTGGTAGCCGCGGACCTGATCAGCCAGGCTGAGCACGATCCCAACGCTGCTTCGGTCCTCATCACCGACTCCGAGGAACTCGCCGCCGCGGTACGCATTGAACTCGACCGGCAGGCGGCGGCCACCAAACACTCCCAGCGGGTCCGCGAGGCGCTTTCCGGTCCCCAGTCGGGCGTAGTCCTGGTGGAGGACCTTGAACAGGGCATCGCCGCCTGTGACGCGTACGCCGCCGAACACCTGGAGATCATGACGGCGGACGCGGCCACCGTGGCGTCGCGGATACGCAACGCCGGAGCCATCTTTGTCGGAGACTACAGCCCGGTCAGCCTGGGGGATTACTGCGCAGGTTCAAACCACGTGCTGCCCACCAGCGGGACGGCGGCATTTTCCTCCGGCCTGAATGTCACTACCTTCCTTCGGGCCATCCAGGTGGTGAACTACAGCAGGGCCGCACTGCAGGAGGTCAGCGGACACATCGTCAGCCTGGCCGGGGCAGAGGACCTGCCGGCCCACGGCCAGGCGGTAACGGCACGCTTCGCGAACCCCGGAGCCCACTGACGCCAGCGGCGGGACCGGGGCGGCCCGTTCAGCAACGGCTGCAGTAATTACTACAGGCTGTGGCTGTGACTACTACATGTAGTAATTACAGGCTTGTTATTCCGCTACATCTAGTCATAGACTAATAGCGAAAGATCCGGCATATCCGTCCTGCAAGAACGCCGTGTAAGTACACCGTGCAAGAAAGTTGTGCAAGAGAGCGAGAGAGGGACACCATGTACTGTCCGTTCTGCCGCAATCCGGATTCCCGCGTTGTTGACAGCCGGATGGCTGACGACGGTTCCGCCATCAGGCGCCGCAGGCAATGCCCTGAATGCGGCCGCAGGTTCACCACCGTGGAAACCACCAGCCTCTCCGTTATCAAGCGTTCCGGTGTGGGGGAGCCCTTCAGCCGGAGCAAGGTCATCAACGGTGTGCGCAAAGCCTGCCAGGGCCGCCCGGTCAGCGAGGACGACCTTGCGCTCCTCGCCCAGGAAGTCGAGGAACAGATCCGGGCTTCGGGAGCAGCCGAAATCGACGCCCACGAGGTTGGCCTGGCCATCCTGGGGCCCCTTCAGAAGCTGGACAAGGTTGCCTATCTTCGCTTCGCGAGCGTCTACCAGGCCTTCGAGTCGCTGGAAGACTTCGAGACGGCCATTTCGCTGCTCCGCCATGAGTCCGAAGAGGAAGCCAAGAACCTCGTGGAAAAGGGCGCCAAGGGCGCCAAAAGCTCCGAAAAGAGCCCACTGTAAGCTCCGGTGGTGGCAGCGGAGGGGAAGCCGCAGCCACCACCGGCACCAGGTGCCTGTTGTCCCCGGCTCCCTTGCCGTCAGATCCCGATGCAGGCATCGGCTGCCAGAGCTGCTGCCGCTTGCCCTTGCCGCAGCCTGCCCATGGCCTGCGGGCTAACGCCCGCCCGAGACAGGGAGAATGGCGCCGGTGATGTAGCCGGCCTCGGCCGACATCAGCCACAGAACAGCCGCGGCCACTTCATCCGGTTCAGCCCCGCGTCCCATCGGAATGGTGGCATTCAGCCGCTCGACTCGGTCCGGCATGCCCGCGGCTGCATGCAGGCCTGTATTCGTGCTGCCCGGAGCGACGCAGTTGACGCGTATTCCCTGGTCTGCCACCTCTGCAGCCAGCCCCACAGTGAGGACGTCCACCGCGCCCTTGGACGCGGCATAGTGGGCCCAGGTTCCCGGGGAACCGGCTTTGGTGGCCGTGGAGGAGATGTTGATGATGGAACCGCCGGTGCCGCCGCCGTCCGTGCACAGCCTGCGGACGGCCTCCTGGCAGACAAAGATCAGGCCAGACACGTTGACGTCCATCACGCGGCGGACTGTCTCGGCCGGAACGTCGGCAAGTTTGCCGATCAGGTTGCCCGTAATGCCGGCATTGTTCACCACCGCAGAGAGCCGGCCCAGACGCGTCGCGGCATCGAACAGGGCTGTCACTGCGGCAGCATCGCTGACATCCGCTTCAATGGCGACGGCGGTGCCGCCGTCGTTCATGATGTCCTGCGCCACCGAGCGCGCACCCTCTGCATCCACTGAATAGTTCAGAACCACGCTGTATCCAGCTACGGCGGCCCGCCGGGCTATGGCCGCACCGATCCCGCGGCTGGCACCCGTCACGACCATCACGCCGGGGGTGCCCACGGCAGCACTCTCCATGGTTACTTGACGAGCTTGTGCTTCACGGCGATCTCGAGGGCGGCGCCGACAATCCCCGCCTCATTCTTCAACTCCGCCGGGACGATTGGCGTCCGGAGCTTGAGGTTGGGCAGGTATTCGTCAGCGCGCTTGGAGATGCCGCCGCCCACGATGAACAGCTCAGGGGAGAAGAGGAACTCCACATGGGAGAAGTAGCGCTGCAGCAGCACGCTGTACTCCTCCCAGCTGAGTCCGTCACGCTCACGGGCAACTGCCGAGGCTTTGGTCTCGGCATCGAAGCCGTCGATTTCCAGGTGGCCGAGTTCGGCGTTGGGCACCAGCCTGCCGTCGAAGATAAAAGCTGAGCCAATTCCGGTGCCCAGCGTGATGACCAGGACCGTGCCGTTCACGCCCTCACCGGCACCGTAGCGTGCCTCAGCCAGCCCCGCGGCGTCGGCGTCGTTAATGACCTCAACCGGCCGGCCCAGCCGATGCGTGAGCAGCGCATCCAGGTCAGTGTTCAGCCAGCTCTTGTCAACGTTGGCCGCGGAAAGGACCACGCCGTGCTGGATGATGCCGGGGAACGTGACACCAACGGGCGAGTCCGGCTCCGGGGCCTCCGGCCTGGCGGACAGCTCTGCCACAACCTGCGCCACCACTTCGGCGACGGCCGCCGGAGTGGCCGGCTGCGGCGTGGGCACACGGAACCGTTCGCCCAGGAGCTTGCCCTTTTTCAGGTCGACAATGCCGCCCTTGATTCCCGTGCCGCCGATGTCGATGCCGATCAGCGGGGCGTTCTTGTGCGACTTCTCGTCCTTCTTGGCCAATGTACTTCCGTTCGTGGCAGTGGGCGGGCAGGGCAGGTCGCCCTAGGGGCTGACCGGTTACAGGGTTGTCAGGGCAGGGTCAGGACTTCGGCGCCGGACTCGGTCACGAGCAGGGTGTGCTCGAACTGTGCTGTCCGCTTGCGGTCCCTGGTGACAACCGTCCAGTCATCCGGCCACATATCCCATTCCACGGTCCCGAGGGTCAGCATCGGCTCGATGGTGAAAACCATGCCTGCCTCAATGACGGTGTTGTAGGCCGGAGCGGCGTCGTAATGGGGGATGATGAGGCCGGTGTGGAATGCTTCACCCACGCCGTGGCCGGTGAAGTCCCGCACCACACCGTAGCCGAAACGCTTGGCGTAGGACTCGATGGCGCGCCCGATCACATTGATCTCCCTGCCGGGCGCCACGGCTTTGATGGCCCTGTTGAGGGATTCCCGGGTGCGTTCAACCAGCAGGCGCGATTCCTCGTCGACGCCGCCGACGAGGAAGGTGTAGTTGGTGTCACCGTGCACCCCATTGATGAACGCGGTGATGTCGATATTGATGATGTCGCCGTCCTGGACCACCGTGCTGTCCGGAATGCCGTGGCAGATGACCTCGTTCAGGGAAGAGCACAGGGACTTCGGGAATCCGCGGTAGCCAAGGGTGGACGGATAGGCATGGTGGTCCAGCAGGAACTCGTGGCCCACCTTGTCCAGCTGGTCCGTGGTAACGCCCGGAGCTATGTGCTTGCCCACCTCAACAATTGCCTGCGCCGCAATCCTGCTGGCCACCCGGATCTTCTCGATGGTTTCCGCAGTCTTGACCTCGGAGCCCGTAAATTTAGCCGGACCCGGCTTACCCACGTACTCCGGCCGCGGGATAGAAGCGGGAACGGGGAGCTGCGGGCTGACGGTTCCCCGGGTTAGGGTGCCGGTGGGTGCAGTCGAGGCTAGGGAAGGCATAGATTGATCATATAAGGCAGCGCAGAACGCCAAGTAACTGGAGGCCGCAACCTGCCCGCGTAGGGGTAAACGTTACGTGGGTCACGTGGGGGTCCCCTGCCGGCCGGAACGAGGAGCAACGATGACTGAGTACTGGTACAACGTAAACACCCACGAGGTGGAAGAGGACAAACTCTCCGACTGGAGCCAGCTGATCGGCCCGTACAAAACACGGGAAGAGGCCGAGCACGCCCTGGAGAAGGTGCGGGCGCGCAACGAGGCCTGGGAAAAGGGCGAGGAAGACGACTAGGCCACCGGAAACCGGCCTTAGAAGGAGTGCTCCGGGCCGGGGAAGGTGCCTGAACGGACGTCGTCGCCGTAGGCTTTTGCTGCATCGCCGAGGCTGGTGCGAAGGTCCGCGTATTGCTTGACGAATTTCGCCATTCGCCCGCCGCGCAGTCCCGCCATGTCCTGCCAGACCAGCACCTGCCCCGTGGTGGAATTGCCCGCGCCTATTCCGACGGTGGGCACGCTTACCGCGGCGTCAACGGCGGCGGCGGTCTCCGCCGGGACCATCTCCATGAGTACGCAGAACGCGCCGGCGTCTGCCAGGGCCACTGCGTCTTCGATCAGCCGCTGGGCATCATCTCCGCGGCCCTGTACCCGATAGCCGCCCAGCGAGTGCTCGCTCTGAGGGGTGAAGCCGATGTGCGCGATAACCGGAATCCCGGCCTGCACCATGGCGCGCACAGTTTCGGCGTAGTACTTGCCGCCCTCGATCTTGACGGCGTGCGCCAGTCCTTCCTTGAGGAAGCGGACGCCGGTGGCGACACCCTGCTCCGGCGACACCTCATAACTGCCGAAGGGCAGGTCCGCGACTACAAGGGCACGCTTCGCGGCGCGCGCCACGGCCCGGCAGAGCGGGAGGAGCTCGTCCACCGTGACGGGAAGGCTGGTTTCATTGCCAAAGACATTGTTCGACGCCGAATCGCCCACCAGGAGCACCTCGATGCCGGCCTGGTCGAAGATCTCAGCGGTGTACTGCTCATAGGCCGTCAGCATGGCAAAGCGGGTGCCGTCCCGCTTGGCCTGCTGCAGATGGTGGATGCGGACTTTCGCTGCCGGCTTGGCAGCCGATTCCGACGACGCCGAGGGAACGGAGGCAGGGCCGTTTCCATAGGGTGCGGGTACTTCAGCGGACGCGCGGGAGTCGGAACTATTGCTTGAGGCCATGGCAAGAGCGTAGTGCGGCACCCGCAGTCCGAGCTACCGGCTTTGGGCCCGGGTCAGGTGATTCGCGTCATATTCGCCGGCTCCGGAGCTCCGCCGGCAAGCTTGTCCTGCCCCTCAGCGGCTGTGTTGAGTGCCGAGGGGTTGTTAACGCTGTGTTACGGGGGGTGCCGCCGCCCGCATTGGTGGCAATTGCTTAGTAAGGTGATGGTGAACTGCTTCCGGCTTCCCCCTGTGCGGACCCGGAGTGTGAACGTTTGACCGGAGAAGAGGCTTCATGGACCGCCAGCAAGAGTTTGTCCTGCGCACAATCGAAGAGCGCGACGTACGGTTCGTACGCCTGTGGTTCACCGACGTCGTGGGTTCGCTCAAATCGGTGGCTCTGGCACCGGCAGAGGTGGAGGGGGCCTTCGAGGAAGGCCTCGGCTTTGACGGCTCCGCCATTGAGGGTCTTGCGCGGGTCTTTGAGTCGGACATGCTGGCCCAGCCCGACCCCTCCACGTTCCAGATTTTGCCCTGGCGCGGTGAGACGGAGCAGACGTCCCGGATGTTCTGCGACATCCTGACGCCCGACGGCGAGCCCTCCGCGGCCGACCCCCGAAACGTCCTCAAGCGCACCCTGGCCAAGGCCGCGGACATGGGCTTTACCTGCTACACACACCCCGAAATCGAGTTTTACCTCCTCAAATCCCAGGAACCCGGCCCCGACGGCTCGCCGGTCCCGGTTGACGAGGGCGGCTACTTCGACCATGTGCCCGGCGGCGTAGCCCAGGATTTCCGCCGCACGGCAGTGACCATGCTGGAATCAGTCGGTATTTCGGTGGAGTTCAGCCACCATGAAGCCGGTCCGGGGCAAAACGAGATCGACCTTCGGTATGCGGATGCCCTCCAGACAGCGGACAACATCATGACGTTCCGCACGGTCATCAAGGAAGTTGCTTTGCAGCAGGGCACCTACGCAACGTTTATGCCCAAGCCCTTCACGGCGCACCCGGGCTCAGGGATGCACACGCATTTTTCGTTGTTCGAGGGGGACACCAACGCGTTCTACGAGGCCGGCGCCGAATTCCAATTGTCCAAAACCGCCCGCCAGTTCATCGCCGGTATCCTCAAGCACGCCCCGGAGTTCACGGCCGTGACGAACCAGTTCGTCAACTCCTACAAGCGACTCTGGGGCGGCGGTGAAGCGCCCAGTTACCTGAGCTGGGGACACAACAACCGCTCGGCGCTGGTCCGTGTGCCGCTGTACAAGCCAGGCAAGGGGCAGTCCGCGCGCATCGAATACCGCGGCATTGATTCCGCCGCCAACCCGTACCTCGCCTACGCCGTCCTGCTCGGCGCCGGCCTGAAGGGGATCGAGGAAGGGTATGAGCTGCCCGCCGCCGCCGAAGACGACGTCTGGTCATTGAGCTCAGCCGAACGCCGGGCCATGGGGCATGACCCGCTGCCAGCGAGCCTCCACGATGCCATCCGGTCCATGGAAGAGTCCGAGCTGCTGCCCCAGATTCTGGGGGAACAGGTCTTTGAGCACTTCCTGCGCAACAAACGGGCCGAATGGCAGGACTACCGGCTCCAGGTGACGCCGTACGAACTGCAGCGCAACCTGGGAATCCTTTAGGCGGCAACGGTGAGCCTTGCCCGCCGTCTCATTTCGGCCGGCTTCAGTGACCTGGAGAAGGGCGAGCGGTTTCTGGCTGCCCGCGAACTGGATGGCCTGGACCAGGACAAGCTGTTCGCGGGCCTGCAGATGGCGGCGAATCCGGACACAGCCCTCCAGTCGTTGGTGCGGCTGATCGAAAAACATCCGGCCCTGCGGGACCTGGCCGGGGCAGATCCTGAAACAAGCGAGCCGCTTTACCGTGTCCTGGGGGCTTCGGAGGCGCTTGGCGAGTTCCTCATCCGGCATCCGGAGCATCTTGACGCGTTCGACGTGACCGCCAGCCCCGAGCCGCTCGGCGCGGACGCGGAACAGCTCCGCGCTGCCCTCCTGAGGTCCGTGCGGGCCGATCCCCGGGCAGCAAGGCCGGTGGCCGGACTGACCGGTACGGATGCCTACGTTGCGCTTCGGACGGCGTACCGCCGGGGAGTGGTGGATCTCGCCGTCAAGGATCTGTGCGCCGCGGACCCCCTGGACTTCATGCCGGCCGTCGGCGCCGAACTGGCTGATCTGGCCGGTGCCGCCATCGAAGCGGCCCTGGCAGTTTCGCGGGCGGAGGCGGCAGCGCAGTTCAGCGCAAGCGAGGTGGCTGACGTTGGCCTGGCAGTGATCGGCATGGGCAAATGCGGAGCGCGCGAGCTTAACTACATTTCCGACGTCGATGTCATCTACGTCATGGATGGCGGTGAACTGGACGATGCGCGCGGCAACACCATTGGAACGGCGCTGGCCACCGGAATCTCGCGGGCCATTTCCTCCATCGCCAGGGAACCCGGGCTCTGGGAGGTGGACGCGAACCTCCGGCCGGAAGGCAAGTCCGGCCCACTGGTGCGGACCCTGGCCTCACACGAGAGCTACTACGCGCGCTGGGCCGAAAGCTGGGAGTTCCAGGCGCTTCTGAAGGCCCGCACCATCGCGGGAGATACCGGACTGGGTGAACGCTACGAAAAGGCGGTGGCCCCGCTGATCTGGAGTTCGGCAGGTCGGGACGGCTTCGTTGAGTCGGTCCAGGCGATGCGGCGCAGGGTGACCGAACACATCCCCGCCACCGAGGAGCAGCGGCAGATCAAACTCGGCCGCGGCGGCCTCCGTGACGTTGAATTCACGGTTCAGCTGCTGCAATTGGTGCACGGAAAATCGGACGAGTCGCTTCGTTGCCGGGATACCACCTCAGCCATCGCGGCGCTGTCCGCAGGAGGCTACATTGGCCGCTCAGACGCCGCAGGGTTTGACCAGGCTTACCGGTACCTGAGGCTGCTGGAGCATCGGATCCAGCTGTTCCAGCTGCGGCGCACCCACCTGATGCCCGTCAGCGAGGCGGCCCTGCGCTCCCTGGCCAAGGCAGTCCTGGGTCCGTTCTCCAACGAGCGGCCCCATCCTGAATCCCTGCTGGCAGCATGGCAGAAGACGAAACGCTCCGTCCGTGAGCTGCACGAGCGGATCTTCTACCGTCCGCTGCTGAATACCGCGGCCAGGCTCAGCACCGAGGATGCACGGCTGACGCCGGAAGCCGCCCAGGGGCGCCTCGCCGCGCTGGGCTACCGTGATCCGCAGGGCGCCATGCGACACATTGAAGCGCTCACGGCAGGCGTCAGCAGGCGGGCGGCACTGCAGCGGCAGCTGCTGCCCATCCTCCTGGACTGGCTTGCCGAGGGCGTTGATCCCGACGCCGGGCTGCTGGCTTTCCGGCGCGTCAGTGAAACCCTTGGAACCACGCACTGGTACCTTGGCATGCTCCGCGATTCGACGGCGGCGGCGGAGCGGCTGTGCCATGTGCTCTCCAACTCGAGGCTGATAGCGGACCTGCTGGAAGTGTCGCCTGAATCTGTCAAATGGCTGGGCGACGACAAGGAGCTTGCGCCGCTGAGCTTTGAGGCGCAGTGGCAGGAAATAACGTCCAAGATGTCCCGGCACGCCAATCCGGAGAGCGCCATGCGGCTAATCCGGCTGATTCGGCGCCGGGAGATCCTCCGGATTGCCATCGCCGATTCGGCCGGGTTGCTGGGCCAGGAGCAGGTGGGTGCCGCCCTTGCCGACACTGACCGGGCCGCGGTGCTGGGCGCACTCCGGGTGGCTGAGGGAATCGTCTCCGCCAAGGAACCGCTGAAGACAGCCGTGCTGGTGGTGGCCATGGGGCGCCAGGGCGGACGGGAGATCGGGTACGGCTCCGACGCGGACGTGATGTACGTCCACCGTGCAGTGCCCGGTTACACCGAGGAGGAAGCCCAGCAACAGGCAGCCCGGATTGTGGCCAAAGTGTCCAGCCTGCTCACCCAGCCGCTCAAGCCTGCCATCATGGCCGAGCGGGTGCTGCAGGTGGATGCCGATCTGCGGCCGGAAGGAAAGAGCGGCGCCATGGTCCGCTCGCTGGATTCCTTCGCGGAGTATTACCGGCGATGGTCCCTCATTTGGGAGGCACAGGCCCTGCTGAGGGCACGGCCCATGGCCGGGGATGACCGGCTGGCCCAGGACTTCATTGACCTCATCGACCCGATCCGGTATCCGGAGTCGATTTCCGAGCAGGATGTCCGGGAGATCCGCAGGGTCAAGGCGCGGGTGGAAGCCGAACGGCTGCCGCGCGGAGCCGATCCGGCGCGGCACCTGAAACTGGGACGCGGAGGACTGAGCGACGTCGAATGGCTGGTGCAGCTCCTCCAGCTTCAGCACGCAGGAAAACACCCGGCCCTGCGGACAACGTCGACGGTGGAGGCACTTGAGGCGGCGGCTTCCCTGGACCTGCTTGCCAAGGCCGATGCCCGGCTGCTGGCGGACGCCTGGCGGCTGGCCAGCAGGATCAGGTCCGCCAACGTCATCTGGAGTGGCAGGGCTTCTGACCTGCTGCCGTCGTCCCGGCGGGATCTCGAAGCCGTAGCACGCTGGTGTGGCTACGAACCTGGCCAGGCGGCCGCCCTCGAGGAAGACTATCTTCGCCTTAGCCGGCGGGCCCGGGCCGTTTTCGAGAAGGTTTTCTACGGCCATTAGCATGACGCCAGGCCCCGGAGGCTGACACCCACGGCGGCCGGTGCTACGTTGAGCCCATGGCTACTCAAATCTACTTCAACCTGCCCGTGAAGGACCTTAAGAGGTCGGTGGATTTCTTCACCACCCTCGGCTTTTCCTTCAACCCGGACTACACGGACGAGAACGCAACGTGCATGATCGTCAACGACAATGCGTTCGTGATGCTTCTGGTGGAAGGATTCTTCAAGACCTTCACGTCCAAGGAGATCGCAGACGCCGCCACCTCCACCGAGGCGATCATGGCCTTCTCCGTTGACAGCAAGGAAGCTGTAGACGAGACAGTCCGGAAGGCGCTGGCCGCCGGGGGCACACCGTCCCAGGAAGTCCAGGACTATGGCTTTATGTACAACCACAGCTTCCAGGACCCGGACGGGCACCTCTGGGAGGTCATGTGGATGGACCCCGCCGGTCCGCCTCCCGAAAGCGCGCCTGCGGAAGACACCGCCGGCCCGCAGTCCTGAACGCCGGTGCAGCAGCCTGTCTGGCTGATTTCACTCCAGGACCTTGACGCTGACGCCCGCGCCATCCAGCTGGGTGCCGTCGCGGGCCTGGAACTCGCCGCAGGGCAGAACGATTTTGTTGGTGATCCCCTCCGCATGATGCTGGCTGGCCTGGCCGAGGATTCCCGGCGGCCCTATGTCATTGAGGCAGGAGGGGAAGCCGTCGGTGTTCTGACCCTGCAGTCCGGCGCGGCCCGGCTGGCCGGGTGGCCGGACGACGCGTCCGCCTGGCTGCTGCGGGGGTTCCTCATCGACAGAAGGTGGCAGGGACAGGGGCTGGGGCCTCTGGCTGCCGCCAAGGCCGTGGAAACCGCAGCAAAACTGACGGCGCGGCTGGAAGGCGGCGAGGCCGGCGTCGTACTCTCCGTCAACGTCCGCAATGCGGCAGGGCTTGCGGCCTACCGCCGGGCCGGGTTCGTGGACCACGGCGAGTATCTTGGCGGCGGGTCCGGGCCACAGCGGACCATGTACCGGAGTTTCGATTACCCGGGCAGCGCTGGATAACCGGAACGTAACGCTCCGGTGAGAGGCATTGCCTGCGGCGCGGGATTGCCCGATTATGTGGATGGTGGTGTTCTTCAAACCTTGTTGGGGGGAAGGCTTGCAAAGTCTTCGTCTCGGGGAGCATCGCTAGGGGGCTGGCTCCCGGTCTCAGCACGTCTGGAGTCAGCTCCCACCTTCGAGTCAGCACCCACCGCCTGCACGGCAGGCGGTGGGTGCGCAAAAGTCCGTACAGACTGTCGAACTGGCAGTCTGTACGGACTTTTTGTGGGCGAAACGGAGGCCGTCAGCCAAAGGGTTGTGCCGGGTCTTTCTACGTGCGGGGGTCATTCTCAAGGCGGGGTCTTTCTTAAGGCCTGCCGGTGTTCTACGGTTGCGACTATGAAACTGAACGTGACCTACCAAGGCGGCGACAAGGACGGGACGTCCGATCTCCGCGAAACGCCTGATTTCCCGATCGAACTTCCTGGGGGGAGATACGTGTTGACCTTCAGGCACGCACTGCGGGAAGCGGGCCCAACGGAGGCACTGGCAACGTGGATGCCCCATGAGGATTCCCAGAACTAAGATCCTGCTGCTGCTGTAGCTGTTCCTGAACGCAGAAAAGGCCGGTCCCCCTTATTGCCAGGGACCGGCCACATCTTTGTTTCAGTTCTTGCGGGCTGTCTGCGTACTAAGCGCCGTGCTGCCGCATGAGCTGACTAGACGCCGTAGTACAGCTCGAACTCGTACGGGTTCGGGCGCAGGGAGAGCGGACGGATCTCGTTCTCGTACTTGTACTCGATCCAGGTGTCGATCAGGTCCTGGGTGAAGACGCCGCCGGCCTGGAGGAACTCGTTGTCCTCTGCCAGTGCAGTCAGCGCTTCCTCAAGCGTGCCCGGAGCCTTCGGAATGTCCTTGGCTTCTTCGGCCGGGAGCTCGTAGAGGTCCTTGTCGATCGGAGCCGGGGGTTCGATGCGGTTGCGGATACCGTCGATGCCGGCCATCAGCTGGGCAGCGAACGCCAGGTACGGGTTGGAGGACGGGTCCGGAGCGCGGAACTCGATGCGCTTGGCCTTGGGGTTGGTGCCCGTGATGGGGATACGGATACCGGCGGAGCGGTTGCCCTGCGAGTAGACCATGTTGACCGGAGCTTCGAAGCCCTTGACCAGGCGGCGGTAGGAGTTCACCGTCGGGTTGGTGAAGGCGAGTACGGCGGAGGAGTGCTTGAGCAGGCCACCGATGTACCAGCGGGCCATGTCAGAGAGGCCGGCGTAGCCCTTCTCGTCGTAGAACAGCGGCTCGCCACCGTTCCACAGCGACTGGTGGCAGTGCATGCCGGAACCGTTGTCAGCGAAGACCGGCTTCGGCATGAAGGTTACGGACTTGCCCCAGGCGTCGGCCGTGTTCTTGACGACGTACTTGAACTTCTGCAGGTCATCGGCCGCGTGGGTCAGCGTGGTGAACTTGTAGTTGATTTCAGCCTGGCCGGCGGAGCCCACCTCGTGGTGGCTGCGCTCGACCTCAAGGCCGGCCTCGTCCAGGGCGACACACATCGCGTCGCGGAGGTCCGCCTGCTTGTCGGTGGGGGAAACCGGGAAGTAACCGCCCTTGACGGGGGTCTTGTAGCCGAGGTTTCCGCCTTCTTCTTCGCGGCCGGTGTTCCAGTGTGCTTCTTCAGAGTCGATCTTGTAGAAGCTGCCCTGCGGGGTGGACTGGTACTGGACGTTGTCGAAGACGAAGAATTCGGCCTCGGGAGCGAAGAACGCTGTGTCCGCGATGCCTGTGGACGCGAGGTAGGCTTCAGCCTTCTCGGCCACACCGCGGGGGTCGCGGTGGTAGGGGTCCCCGGTGCGGGGGTTCACGATGGAGAAGTTCAGCGCAAGGGTCTTTTCCATACGGAAGGTGTCCAGGAATGCGGTGGTGACGTCCGGGATGAGCTGCATGTCGGATTCGGCGATGCCCTGGAAACCACGGATGGAGGATCCGTCGAAGAGCTGTCCGTTGACGAAGAAGTCTGCGTCAACGCTCTTGGCCGGCACGTTGAAGTGCTGCTGGACGCCCGGAAGGTCCGTGAAGCGGATATCGACGAATTTAATATCTTCGTCCTGGATGAACTTGAGGACTTCGTCCGCAGTCTTGAACATCTATGCTCCTTACGCATATGTAAAATCTGGCTGGCAAGCCATCTGATCCAGCGCAATCGTAAAGCAGGGAAACGCAGAGTTTCCCTGCTTTGAAGGATTGCTTGAAACTGCTACCACCCTATGGATGCGGCATTTCCCGTCCGTGTCCACATTGTTTCGGGGAGGTTACAGAAAGCCCTGATATGCAACGCTATCGAATGTCCAGATGGTGGTCTAACGGGTTCCACACTGTGAACCTTAGTGAGTCGCTAAGCTGGGACGGTGGTAGATCGTAAAGACATTGGCTCCTGGCTCACCGGACCGGACACTTCAGGCATCTCCAAATACCCGGGGGAGCGGTTGGGCCTTCCCGAATCGGGACCGGGATCGATTGCCAGGGCAGGACGGCGCATCGTTGCCATCTTTATTGACTGGGGTGTGGCGCTGCTGATCAGCAACTTCGTCTTTGGCGGGGACTCGTGGGCAACCCTTGCCGTCTTTGCCGCGGAACAGATGCTGCTGGTGGGAACCCTCGGCTACACCATCGGACACCGCGTGGCCGGCATCCATGTGGTGCGTCTCGGCGGCGGAACGCCGGGGCCGCTGGCTGGCGTGGTCCGCGCTTTGCTGCTGTGTCTTGTGATCCCGGCCGTCATCTTCGATCCCGATCAGCGCGGCCTGCATGACAAGGCGATGAACACCGTCCTCATCCGGATGTAGCATTTGCCTGCTTGACCCCTGCTTGACCCCTGCTTGGCCCCTGCTTGCCTGTGCCAGCGCTTGCCTGCCGCCGCGCGCGCGTGGGCAGCCCGGCTAGTAGAGGGACTGCCTGGGCCTAGACGCCGGCCGTTTCCAGCGAGTCTTCCGCAACTGTCTCGTTTTCGCTGAGGTGTCCGCGTTTTCCGGCCCAGCGCTCAAAAACCACTGTGGCGAACGGGAAAACAGCCGAGAGCCCGGCGAACAGGGCCACGGGGAAGGACCAGCGCTGGAGCCGCCAGAGGGCGAGAGCGGCGATGCCATAGCCCACGAACAGTGCACCGTGGACAGGGCCGGCAATCTCTACCCCAAGCTCGCTGGTCTTGGCGATCCATTTGAACCACATGCCCACCAGCAGGGCCGCCCAACTGACTGCCTCTGCGATGGCCAGAATGCGGAACGCGCGGATTACTGCAGTCTTCAGGGGCATCTTCATGTGGTGTCCAATCTCAAAATGGGTTTGTTCAGGGCTTGGCCGGCTGGAACCGTCATACAGACAAAAACCGCCCCGGTGGCCGGTTTGAGCCGGAAACCGGGGCGGTTCGTAGATCCAGGTGCCTGCTAGCGTCCGCGGTTGGGACGCGCTTTGTAGGGGTCGATGCCCTTGGGGATGGGGAGGCGGCTGCCCAGCGAGGAAATGCGCTTGGAGACGGCGTTGACCTCGAGCTTGGTGAGTTCCTTGTTCAGCTTGCCCATTTTCTTGGCTACCTGGCTGATGGGGACCTGTCCCTCGCCACGGCCGCTTTCGATCACATGGATGGTGACGTTGGGGAGGATCCGCGCGAGGCGCTTGCGTTCCGCCTCAATGAGCGGCTTGACCCGGTGGCTGGGCCCTTCGCTGACCAGGACAACTCCCGGGCGGCCGATGGCGCGGAACACGGCATCCTGGGTGCGCGGGTTCACCGATACGGGCTGATCCTCAGTGATCCAGCCGCGCTTCAGCGTGCCGAGGGCGGCACCGGAGGCGCCGGGCTGGTTCTCGATTTGGGCAAACGCGGCACGTTCGGCCCGCCTGGACAGGATCAGCGTGGCGCCGAGCAGGCCCAGCGGGATGCCGATGATGAGGCCGGTGATCCAGTTCTCCAGCCAGAAACCCACCAGGAAGCTGACGGCCACAACGCCGAGGAACACCAGCAGCATCAGCCACGGGACCATGGGATCGTGGCGGCGGGTCATGTTGAAGACTTCGCCGATCTGCTTTAGCCGGCTTGGCTTCTTGACTTTTGCTTCTTTTGGCTTGCGCGAGAAAAGGCCACGCTTCGGGGCGTCACTTGCCGCGGGAGTGCTGCTGCTGGAATCAGGGGATTTCGCCATAGTGCCTTAATTCTACGTGATTGATGCCTGAGGGCCGGACGCCGAAGATTCTCCGGCACCGGCCCTCGGCACCACTAAATGGGCGGGTCAGGAGTGCGCTGCGAGCAGTGAGCTGGCTTCCTGGCGGGTGCTGCCCGAGGATTCGATGTGCGCCAGTTCGGCCGGGACTTCCCAGCCTTTCTTGCGCATCGCTGTGGCCCAGAGCCGGCCGGCACGGTAGGAGGAGCGGACCAGCGGCCCGGACATCACACCCAGGAAGCCCATCTCGATCGCTTCGTCCTGGAGGTCCACGAATTCCTGCGGCTTGACCCAGCGGTCCACCGGAAGGTGCCGTTCACTCGGGCGCAGGTACTGGGTGATGGTGATCAGGTCACAGCCTGCCTCGTGCAGGTCAAGGAGGGCTTCGGAGATTTCCTCACGGGTTTCACCCATGCCAAGGATCAGGTTGGACTTGGTGACCATGCCCAGGTTCCGGCCCTGCGTGATGACATCCAGGGACCGGTCATAGCGGAAGGCCGGGCGGATGCGCTTGAAGATCCGCGGCACGGTTTCGACGTTGTGCGCGAACACCTCAGGCTTTGAATCGCAGATCGCCTCGATGTGCTCGGGCTTGCCGGAGAAGTCCGGGATCAAAAGCTCGACGCCGGTGCCCGGGTTCAGTTCGTGGATCTTGCGGACCGTCTCGGCGTACAGCCAGACGCCTTCGTCGGCGAGGTCATCCCGGGCCACGCCGGTGACGGTGGCGTAGCGCAGTTGCATGGCCTGCACGGACCGGGCCACCTTGGTGGGTTCGAACATGTCCACCGGCGAGGGCTTGCCGGTGTCGATCTGGCAGAAGTCACAGCGCCTGGTGCACTCGGACCCGCCGATCAGGAACGTGGCTTCCTTGTCTTCCCAGCACTCAAAAATGTTCGGGCAGCCGGCCTCCTCACACACGGTGTGCAGGCCTTCCTTCTTGACCAGGTTCTTCAGCTGGACGAACTCGGGACCCATCTGGACCTTGGCCTTGATCCAGTCCGGCTTCCGTTCCACCGGGGTGGCCGCGTTGCGCTGTTCGATGCGCAGCATCTTCCGGCCTTCTGGTGCCAGTGTCACAGTAGAGCTCCTTCGGGGCTTGAAACGAGTGCTTCTTCATGCTTGCGGAATTCTTCGACGAGCCGGTCCGCGATATCGCCCGGGGAGATGTTCCTGCCGGCTTCGATGGACATCGTGGTGACGCCGGCGTCGGTGATGCCACAGGCGATGATCTGGGCATAAGGTGCCAGATCATTGTTGCAGTTGATGGCAATTCCGTGCATTGTGACCCCGTCCAGGACGCGGATGCCAATGGCGGCGATCTTCCGGTCCGGGCCCTTGCTGTCAGCCTTAATCCACACGCCTGCGCGCCCCTTGATGCGCTCTGCGTTGATGCCGTAATCAGCCATGACGGCGATCATCATGGCTTCCAGCCGCTCAACGTAGTCACGGATGCCGGACCGGTTTTTCAGCTTGAGGATTGGATAGGCCACCAGCTGGCCAGGCCCGTGCCAGGTGAGTTTGCCGCCACGGTCAACGGCCACCACGGGCGTCCCGTCAAATGGACGTTCGTGCTCTTCTGTCAGCTTCCCGGCTGTATAGACGGCGGCATGTTCAAGGATGAGGACTGTGCTGGGCGCCCCGGCTGCGACGACTTTGTCATGGAGTTCGCGCTGGATGTCCCAGCCCTTCATGTAATCAACGAAATCCGGTGCAAGACCCAGCGTGGAAAACTCAAGAGTCATGGCATCCAGCTTAGACCCCGGCCAGCATCGTTCCGGATTAAGTGTGCAACCTCTCATCCGAACCGACGGCCTCTTTCCCGCCGGGACAGCCTGTGGATAACTTCTGCAGGAATGGCCGGATTCCGCTAGACATAGGACATGGATGATTTCAGTGTCCCCGATGTACCCGGCTTTACCGTGGGGCGGGAACTGGGCCGGGGCGCGAGTTCCAGTGTTTGGCTGGTTACCGAAGCACGCTCCGGCCGGGATTTTGCGCTGAAATGCCTGCTGGCAGAATCGCCCCCCGATGGCCTCTCCGAGGTTGCCACCCAGGAGGAGGCAGTCCGTCGTGAAATCCGCATCCTCTCCGTGCTCGATCACCAGCACCTCATCAAGGCCCACGACGTTGTGAGCCTTTCGCTGGAGCGCCCGCGCCCTGCTGCTCCGGCCACCCCTGGGGCTCCCGGCACTCCCGCTGCTCCTGACACTCCTGCTGGTCCCGGTGCAGGCGGCCCCGGCCCGGGCCTGGGACTGCTAATGGAATATGCCCCGGGGGGCTCCCTGGGCCAACTGGTGAGCAGCCGCGGAAAGCTCACAGTAGGCGAAACGGTGACGGTATTGACGCCCATTGCCCAGGCTCTTGGATATCTTCACGGCAGGGGTTTTACGCACTCCGATGTCTCACCCGGAAACGTGCTTTTCACAGGCCACGGCAAACCCATGCTCGCCGACTTGGGGGTTGCCCGGCTGGTGGGGGATGCCGCGGCCGTTGCCTGGGACGGAACGGACGGGTTTATGGATCCGGCCCCCATCGATACCATGCGGGCAGGTCTCCAGCCGGAGCGTGACGTGTATTCGGTGGCTGCGCTGGGGTGGTTTTGCCTCACCGGCGAGCCGCCCAGGAGAACTGCGGACCGGCCGCCACTGCCCCTCCTGCGCCCCGACGTCCCGGCAGAGCTTGCCGCGGCGTTGGAGTCCGGCCTCAGCGACGACCGGCGGCTGCGGCCCACGGCCTTTGAACTGGCCACGTCCATTTACCGCAGTGCCGCACCGCTGCCGGTTGACCTCGCCGGGTCGGTCCATGCGACCGTCATTCCTGAGCTGTTGACCAGGCGCCGCATCCCTGACCGTCCTGGCAGCGCGGCAGGCAAAACTCTCCGCTCCTGGCATCGAAGGCTCTCAACGTCGCGATGGTCCGGCCTGCTTGGTGCCCGGCAGGTCCTGCCCTTTCCCGTGGGAACCGAGCCTGCAGCCGCTCCTCCCATGGGAAAGGAACGGGTCGCTACTCGTCCAACAGACGAGCCGGCCGCCACTCCTCCAGCACGGGACGAGCCGGCCGGCACTCCTCGAACACGGGACGAGCCGGCCACCACTCCGCCGCAGCATGACCGAACTGCTCCGGCTGTGCGGGGAAGGCATTCCACGCGGGGAACCCAGAGCCGCCAGGAGTTTCAGGTGAGGACGGCTTTGCAGAACCGGTCGGTGATGCCCCGGGAAGGCCGCCCCCGGGGGATCCTGCAGCCGGCGGGGGCAGCCGTGGCGGTATTGGCGGGCGCCATTTGGGCCGCTGGTGCCTTTGGACCCGCCGGCGCAGGGCCATCGCTTACCGCCGGCAACAGTGCGCCCTCTGCGCGCCCGCAGCCAGCCGCGGATGGGTCCGATCCCACGGGGAGGACCGGAACCTCTGGGGACCTGGATATACCGGAAGACGTCGCCGCCCAGCTTCATTCGGCCAACCCGGCCGAAGCTGTGCATGCGCTTGCGTGGATCAGGGCCCGGGCCTTCAGTTCCGGGCGCCTGGAGCTTCTCGACCAGGTTAATGCCCCCGGTTCGGCCGCCTTTGCCGCAGATGAGCGGGTCAGGGTGCGGCTGAGGGATTCGGGCCATGTCCTGGCCGGTTTCACCAGCACGATCTCCCGTTCAGATGTCCAGCCGGGGCACTCGTCCAGCCGTGCCGTGGTTACTGTCACCTCCGCAACGTCCTCCTATCAGGAAACGGACGGAACGGGGGCGATCGTGGCCGCGGCGCCGGCGGGGGCGGCCCAGGAGCTACGGTTGGTGCTTGTATCCGCCAATGGGCGCTGGCGTCTTGCGGAAATTCTGCCCGGGCCCTGAATCAGCTCCCCTTTCCCGACAGGACTTCCCGACAGAACTTCCCGACAGAACTTCCCGACAGAACTTCCCCCGGAAGTTCCCGACACTCCCGACAGAACGTCCAGAACGGAATCAGTCCTTGGCCGCCACCCAGGCAGCGGCTTGCTGGAGCGTCGGATGCTGCCACTTGAAGCCGGCGTCCGACAGGACCCGGGGTTCCATCCGCTGGCTCGGCAGCAGCAGTTCGTCCGCGAGCTTTCCCATGACAAGGCGCAGCGCGGGTGCCGGCACCCGGAGAGCGGCGGGCCGGTGCAGGGCCTGTGCAAGTGAAGCCACCAGAGAATTTACATCAGCCGTTTCCGGTGCACAGACGTTGACCGGGCCGTGCAGCGTGGAGCGGATCAGGAACAGGAAGGCGGCCGCGACATCCGGGAGGGTAATCCAGGGCCAGAACTGCCTGCCGGGTCCCAGCGGGCCGCCCAGCCCCAGCCGGAGCAGCGGCAGAAGCCTGCCCAGAGCTCCGCCTGACGGGCTGAGAACCACACCGGTGCGGGGAGTCAGGACGCGCACTCCTGTCGGTGCCGAGTGTGCAGTTGCCTCCCACTCGAGGCACAACCGGGCCAGGATGCCTGCACCGGGGGATGACCCTTCGCCAAGAAGTGCCGTACCCGCGTCACCGTAGTAGCCGGATGCCGATTGGCTCACGAAAACCCGCGGCGGATCATCCAGACTTTTCATCGCCCCGGTCAGGGTCCGGGTAGCCTGCAGCCGTGAACTGAACAGGTCCTCTACCCGGCGGCGCGTCCACGGTCGGTCGCCGATGCCGGCACCCGCGAGGTTGATCACCGCATCGGAAGCGGCCAATACGCTGGGATCCAGCCGGCCGGCGTCGGGATCCCAGCGGACCTCCGATGCCGAGGACGGCGCCCGCCGGACAAGCGGCACGACGTCGTGGCCGGCCTCACGCAGGGAGACGGACAACTGGGTCCCGATCAGCCCGGAGGCGCCGGCAATCACGATTCGCATAAACCATCTCACCATGCGGGGCGCCACCCCGGCACCTCCCTCGGGGCCTTCGCGAGTTGACTATGATCGAACGATGACCTCTTCGAGTTACCTCCGCTTTCCGCATGTCCACGGCGATCTGGTTACTTTCGTGGCCGAGGACGACGTCTGGATTGCGCCCCTGGGCGGCGGCCGTGCCTGGCGGGTTTCCTCGCTCCAGCTCCCCGCCCGCAACCCCCGTTTCACACCTGACGGCAAGCGGCTCGTCTGGACCGTGGTCCAGGGCACGGCGCCTGAAGTGGTCACGGCGGAGGTCGACGGCGGCGGTTACCGGCAGCTGACCTATTTCGGGCACAGCAGCACCCGGGTCAAGGGCTTCACCGCCAACGGCTCCGTTATCGTGACCAGCGCCTTCCGCCAGGCTGAAAGCCGGCATACCTATGCCTACAGCCTCCCGGTGGATGGCGGATGGGCTGAGGAGCTTCCTTTTGGCCCCGTTGAATCCGTCGCCTTTGGACCGGAAGTCGGCGACGAGCGCCCCGTAGTCCTGGGCAGCGTTCTCTCCCGCGAACCTGCCTGGTGGAAGCGCTACCGCGGCGGCACAGCCGGCAAGCTGTGGATCGACACCGACGGCAACGGGGAGTTTGAGCGCCTCGTTCCGGAACTGGACGGAAACCTCACGGACCCCATGTGGGTGGACGGCCGGATCGCGTTCCTCTCCGACCATGAAGGGTACGGAAACCTGTACTCCGTCAAGCCAGGCGGAGGGGACCTGCGCCGGCACACTGACCATGAGGACTTCTACGTCCGGCATGCCTCCACCGACGGCCAGCGGGTCATTTTCGAATCGGCCGGCGAGCTGTGGCTCCTCAACGACCTTGAGTCAGAAGCCGTACGGCTGGACATCTCACTGGGTTCGGCCTCCCAGTCCCGGCGGCCGGGCCTCCTGAAGGCCTCGCAGCATCTCGGTGCGGTGGTTCCGGATGCCACCGGGTCCGCCAGTGCCGTAGAGGCCCACGGGACGATCCACTGGATCAGGCACAAGGACGGCCCGTCCCGCATCGTGGAGGCCACCCCCGGTGTCCGGGCCAGGCTTCCCCGGCCGCTCGACGGCGGCCGGCTCGCCTATATAGCCGACCACGACGGCGTGGAGGCCCTCTACATCAGGGAGATCGCCGCCCGGCTCCCCGGCGTCGCAGCCCCTGCCGGGGCGCAGGCTCCCGCGCCGGTTACACCAGCAGCTCCGCCGCAGAGTACGGACGCTGCGCTTCCCCGTCCGGTCCCTGCGGCCGGCGGCACGGGCCAGGTCCACGCCAGCGCAGTTGCTCCCGTCCCTGACGATTCAAGGGCCGATGTCGCCCCCGACCCGGCAGAATCACCGGCGGATGCGCAGGAGGCGCCCGCGGCCGCCCGCATCGACTTTCCGAAGCCCTCACGAGCCAGCGCCATGGAATCCAGCCCGGATGGCCGTTGGCTTGCCGTGGGCACGTCCTTTGGCGACGTGTATGTTGCCGATACCGCTTCCGGAAAGCTGTCCCTGGTAGCCAGCATCGGCGAAGGCACCATTGCGGAACTGGGCTGGTCGCCGGACTCCTGCTGGCTGGCCTGGTCCGAGCCGGTAACGTCCTTCGGCTCCAGGAGCAGGCTGCGCCTTGTCAACGTCTCCGACGCCGACGGCGGCGTAGTTGACGTTACCGACGGCCGCTTCTGCGACACATCCCCGGCCTTCACCCCGGACGGAAAGTTCCTGGCCTTCCTGTCCAACAGAAGCTTCGATCCGGTTTACGACGGACATTCATTCGACCTGTCCTTCCCCAGTCCCATCAAGCCCTATCTGGTGGCCCTGGCAACAGACACTCCATCCCCGTTCGGTCCGGCCGTAGACCTGGACGAGTCTGAGAACGGTCCTGGCAACAGCGGGAGTGCTGACAGCAGTGAAGCGGAAACGGAAGCCGGGGAGGCCGCCGCAGTGCGGGTCGATCCTGAAGGCCTGGCCCACCGCGTGATCGGCGTCCCGGTGCCGCAGGGCAACTACACGGCGCTGAAGACCACTGAGGGTGCACTGCTCTGGCTGGACTGGGCGCTGGCCGGGGTGACGGGTGACGGCAAGGCAAGCCAGGACGACAAGGACGCCCGCCCCAGCCTGGTCCGGTTCGACCTCGCCCGGCGCAAGTCATCCACCTTGGTGGAGGCGTTGGCCAGCTACCGGCTGTCAGGGGACCGCAGGAAGGTGGTGCTGGTCCACGACAAGCAGGTGATTGTGGTGCCTGCCGACGCGAAAGCCGATGAAGACTCAGGTCAGGTGGTCAAGGTGGACCTTGGCCGGATCAGGGTGATGATGGAGCCGCTCAGTGTCTGGGGCCAGGCATTTGACGAGGCCTGGCGCCTGCAGCGGGACTTCTTCTGGGCTGAGGACATGGCCGGCCAGGACTGGGAGTCAGTACACAAGCGCTACAGGCCCCTGGTGGACCGCCTCGGATCCCACGACGACCTCATCGACCTTCTGTGGGAACTCCACGGCGAGCTGGGGACTTCACACGCCTACGTCAAGCCTGCGCCGGTCACTGAAAATGGCAGCAACGGCCAGGGCAGGCTCGGTGCTGACCTCGCCTTGACGCCGGCAGGCTGGGAAATCACCCGCATCCTGGCCGGTGAATCCTCCGATCCGCTGGCAACCTCACCCTTGACCCGCCCGGGGGCGGGGGCCAAAGCCGGTGACGTGGTGCTGGCCATCGACGGAGTGCCCCTCTCGGATTCCGTCACCCCGGCGATGTTGCTCGTGGGCGCGGCCGGCCGTGCCGTGGAGCTCACCCTCAGCAACGGAGCCGGGCATGGAACAGAGGCAGGCAGGCAACGGCGCATCGCTGTTGTCCCCATCAAGGATGAAGAACGCCTGCGCTACCAGGAGTGGGTTGCCGGCAACCGCCGCACGGTCCGGGAAGCATCACACGGAACGTTTGGATACCTGCACATCCCTGACATGATGGCCAACGGCTGGGCGCAGCTCCACCGGGACCTGGACACGGAGACGGCCCTGGATGGACTGATTGTCGATGTCCGGCGGAACCGTGGCGGACACACCTCGCAGCTGGTGGCCGAACTGATTGGCCGGAAAGTGACGGGCTGGAGCATGCCCCGCGGAGAACGGCCCAGGACGTATCCGCATCACGCTCCCCGTGGCCCCGTAGTCATCCTCGCCGATGAGTTTGCCGGGTCCGACGGCGACATCATCACCCAGGTATCCAAGCTGCGGGGAATCGGACCCGTCATTGGTACCCGCACCTGGGGCGGTGTGGTGGGCATCGACAACCGGTTCTCGCTCGCTGACGGTACAGGGGTCACCCAGCCGAGGTACGCGAACTGGTTCACCGGCGGCGTTGGATGGAGCGTGGAGAACTATGGCGTGGACCCGGACATCGAGGTGACGTACCCGCCCCATGCGTACGCCGCCGGCCGTGACCCGCAGCTCGAATACGGGATCGGCGCACTCAAGGAAATGATCCAGGAACTGCCCACCGACAGGCCACCGGTCCGTGAGGGTTACCGCAGCCTCCGGCCCGCCCCGCTCCCGGCCCGCAAGCCAGTGGTCTAAGGCCGGAAAGTTATAGCCGAAGCACAGGAAAGGCCCCGTTTCTGCCCCGAATATCAGGGGAGAAACGGGGCCTTCGTGCTGCCCTGGCGCTATTGCCGTGGCGTCAGCGGCGGCATGCCCGCTGACGCCGACGCATCACGCCTTCGCTGATCAGGACTGCAGTGTTGCGTCCAGGGTGATGTCGATGCTCGCGAGTGCTCCCGAAACAGGGCAGCCGGTCTTCGCCTCACCGGCGATCTTCTGGAATTCGTCTTCGCCGATGCCGGGGATCCGCGCGGACACGGTCAGGTGGCTGCCCGTAATACCGGTTCCGGGAACGAACGTGACGTCAGCCTTGGTGTTGACCTCTTCCGGTGCGTGGCCGGCCTGGGCCAGCATGTTGCTGAACGCCATGGAGTAGCAGCTGGCATGCGCAGCGGCGATCAGTTCCTCCGGGCTGGTCTTTCCTTCGGCGGCTTCGGTGCGTGCCTTCCAGGTGACGTCAAAGGTGCCGAGGCCTGAGCTGTCCAGCGTGGTCTGGCCGGAACCCTTCATCAGGTCGCCGTTCCATACTGTGTGTGCGGTGCGTGTTGCTGCCATGTCCACTCCTCAAGGTCGATTCAATCCGGGGCCGGCCGCAGCCTCACCCCGCCGGTTTCAATCCTAGGGAGTTCACCGCGCACTCGCACGGGTTGTCCGCTCTCAGTGGATTGTGACTGCACGGGATGTCTCCCTGCGCCGTCGGCATATCTGAATGCGCCGTCGGCACCGGGCAAGAGGCGGGGAATTAGTTCCAGAGCGTGGCAATGGCCACGTTGAGGAGGGCAAGGCCGCCTACACTGTGGGCGAGGCCCTTGCTGATGGGTTCACCCTTCTTGTACTTGCGGCTGCCGATAAAGGCCAATACCGCAACGGCAAGGCCAATGGCCAACTTGATCCCCAGCTTCGTGTAATTGGCGTCCATGGCCAGGGCCGGGATCAGTCCCATCATCGCGCCGCCCGTGATGACTTGGGTTGCCGCGCCGTCGAACTGGCGTGGGTGGACTGTGGGCTTCTTCATGTTGCCGATCCAGATCCCCACAACCATGGCAGCGCCGACAATGTGGAGGAAGACCATGACGTTATACAGGATGTCCATGGACCTCAGTCTAGCCAGACGTTCTACGTCATGTAGTAAGACCCGCGTTGCCGGCAGGCGTTTCTTCCTCTTCGGCCGCAAGCATCATGAGGAACACCATTAAATAACGACGGCGGCGCAGTCGTTCCGGTGGTTTCCCACCGGCGTCTGCACCGCCGTCGTTCACTTTTTTGTTAGGTAAAACGTGAGCTAGAGGCCCAGGTCGCTTTCGAAGGCACCTTCTTCAAGGCGGGCCTTCAGCGTCTGGAGGAAGCGGCCTGCATCGGCCCCGTCCACCAGGCGGTGGTCGTAGGTCAGGGAGAGGTACATCATGGACCGGATGGCGAGGGAATCGTCACCGTTTTCGTCGGAAACAACGACGGCTCGCTTGACGATGGCGCCGGTGCCCAGGATCCCCACCTGTGGCTGGTTGATGATCGGGGTGTCGAACAGTGCCCCGACTGAGCCGATGTTGGTGATGCTGAACGTTCCGCCGGACAGTTCGTCCGGTCCGATCTTCCCGCCGCGGGTGCGGCCGGCAACGTCCGCGATCTTCCCGGCCAGGCCGGCCAGGTTCAGGCTTCCGGCATCCGCGATCACGGGCACCAGGAGTCCCTTGTCCGTGTCCACAGCGATCGCCAGGTGCTCGGCGTTGTGGTACGTGATCTCCTGCTTGTCCTCGTCGTAGGCGGCGTTAAGCTTCGGGTGCTGCTTCAATGCCTCGGCAACGGCCTTGGCAATAAACGGCAGGAAGGTGAGCTTGACGCCGTTCTGGGCCTGGAACGAGTTCTTGGCCTTGAGGCGCAGCTTGGCGATCTTGGTCATGTCCACCTCGTGCACCTGCGTCAGCTGCGTCGAGATTTCAAGGGATTCGCGCATCCGTCGGGCGATGACCTGGCGGATGCGCGGGGCCTTCTGCACGGTGCCGCGCAGGGATGAAGCGGCGGGAGCGGCGGCGGCAGGAGCAGCGGGTGCCGACGGAGCAGCAGGGGCAGCGGCTGCAGCGGGCGCAGCCTTTGCTTCTGCGGCTGCGAGGACGTCCTGCTTGCGGATGCGTCCACCCACACCGGTGCCGGTCAGGGAGGAGATATCCACACCCTGCTGGTTGGCCAGCTTGCGGACCAGGGGAGTGACGTAACCGGAGTCGGAGCCATTGGCAGCAGGTGCGCCGGCAGGTGCCGGAGCAGCAGCAGGTGCCGGAGCGGCTGCCGGAGCGGGAGCAGCAGCCGGTGCGGCTTCCTGCTTCGGTGCCTCCTGCTGGGGTGCTTCGGCCTCAGTTGCTGCAGCCGGGGCTGCGGGAGCCGCGGGCGCCTCCTGCTGCGCTTCCGGAGCGGGGGCGGGTGCGGCGGCGGGGGCTGAGGCACCGGAGCCGATAACGGCGAGAACGGCGCCCACCTCGGCGGTTTCGTCCTCGTTGACTCGGATTTCCTGGAGCGTTCCGGCCACGGGGGACGGGATCTCGGTGTCTACTTTGTCAGTTGATACCTCAAGCAGCGGCTCATCAACCTCAACGGAGTCGCCAACGGCCTTGAGCCAGCGGGTCACGGTGCCTTCCGTGACGCTCTCACCGAGAGCGGGCAAGGTGACCTCGTGGCTGTCGCCACCGGCTGCGGGTGCCTGCGCTGCTTCTTCGGCAGGCGCGGCGGGGGCAGCTGCTTCAGCCGGAGCAGTCGGGGCTGCCTCCTCTGCAGGAGCAGCTGGAGCTTCTTCTTCCGCCGGAGCAGCAGGGGCTGCTGCAGCAGCAGGGCTGGTGCCGTTGGATCCGGAACCGTCGCCGATGCGGACCAGGGGAGCGCCCACTTCGGCGGTCTCGTCTTCGGCAACGAGGATTTCCTCGATGACGCCGGCTATCGGAGAGGGGATTTCGGTGTCTACTTTGTCGGTGGAAACCTCGAGCAGCGGCTCGTCCACTTCTACCCGGTCACCTACCTGCTTGAGCCAGCGGGTGACGGTTCCTTCGGTGACGCTCTCACCGAGGGCGGGCAAGTTAACGGATTCAGACATGTCGTCCCCGTTCTCCTTATTGATCTTTAGTGCGGATGATTGCTGCCTTGTTGAGCTTAGTCCACCCGGCAGATCGTGCCGGGTGGACCAAGCTCTGATGTCTTGCGGTAATACTGCGGCGGAAAATTAGCCGTGGAGGGCTTTGCCCGCGAGTGCCAGGTGGGCTTCGCCCAGGGCCTCGTTCTGCGTGGGGTGCGCGTGGACCAGCTGGGCCACGTCCTCCGGGTAGGCTTCCCAGTTCACGATGAGCTGGGCTTCACCGATCTGCTCGCCCATGCGGGAACCGATCATGTGCACACCCACCACGGGGCCGTCCTTCTGGCGGACCAGCTTGACCAGGCCGCCGGTGCCCAGGATGGAGCTCTTGCCGTTGCCGGCCAGGTTGTATTCCTGGATCTGGATCTGGTCGTCGCCGAACTTTTCCTTTGCGGCCTTCTCCGTATAGCCCACCGTCGCGATTTCAGGTTCGCAGTAGGTGACCTTGGGGATGTTGACGTCTTCAACGATGACGGGCTTAAGGCCCGCGATCTCCTCGGCAACAAAGATGCCCTGCTGGTAGCCGCGGTGCGCGAGCTGGACGCCGGGGACGATGTCACCCACGGCGTAGATGTTCCCCACGCCGGTGTGCAGGCGCTCGTTGGTGATGACGAAGCCGCGGTCAATGGTGACGCCGGCCTCTTCGTAACCGAGGTTGGCCGTGACGGGGCCGCGGCCAACAGCTACCAAGAGGAGTTCGGCGTCGAACGTCTGCCCGTCCACCAGGGTGACCTTGACTCCGGAGTCGTTCTGCTCGACGCCCTGGAAGAAGATACCGGTGGAGAACTTGATGCCGCGCTTCTTGAAGGCGCGCTCCAGGTTCTTCACGATGGCGGTGTCCTCGTTGGGAACCAGTGAGGGCAGGCCCTCGACGATGGTGACGTCTACGCCGAAGGACTTCCATACTGAGGCGAATTCGACGCCGATGACGCCGCCGCCGAGCACGATTGCGCTCTTGGGGATGTAGTCCATGACGAGGGCTTCGTCGGAGGTGATGACGCGTCCGCCGATTTCCAGGCCGGGGAGGGACCGGGAGTAGGAGCCGGTGGCGAGGACGATGTTCTTGCCCTTGTAGGCGGTGCCGTTCACTACAACGGTGTCGGTGCCCTGAAGCTTGCCTTCACCTTCGATGACGGTGATGCCCTTGGACTTGATGAGTCCCTGCAAGCCCTTGAACTTGCCGGCGACGATGCCGTCTTTGTACGCGTTGACGGCGTTGATGTCGATGCCGTCGAGGGTGACGTTCACGCCATACTTGGCGGAGTCACGGGCGTGGTCGGCCAGTTCGGCCGAGTGAAGCAGGGCCTTGGTGGGGATACAGCCGTTGTGGAGGCAGGTGCCACCGAGTTTGCCCTTCTCCACGAGGCCCACGGTGAAGCCAAGCTGTACGGCCCGCAGGGCGGTGGCGTATCCGCCGCTGCCGCCACCGAGTACCAGGATGTCGAATTCTTGCGCAGTTGCCTGATCGGCCACTTAAACGCTCCCTCGCGTGAACGATGACACGAGCGTGCACGCATCATCTGGTCTTGGAACTTGTACTGCCGAGATTATGCCAGCAGGCAGGTTCTCTTTCATTTGTGACTACCGGGTTCACCTTAGCGAACCACTTATCCATGCTCCACCTTGCAACCATGTTTTGTGGAGCGCTTGTGTCCAGTGTCACGCGGCTTTGTGTCCAACGGATCATTGGGGTGTCACAAAGCCGCACAACACTCGACAAACACGTCAGGCGGCAGCGCCCAGGAGGTCTTCCACGTAGGCCACCAGGGTGCGGACTGTGCTGCCCGTTCCCTGCTTGTGGGTGTAGCCGTAGGGGCTGCCGTTGTTGAAGGACGGGCCGGCAATGTCTATGTGTGCCCAGGGGATCTGCTCCCCGTCCTTGCCCTTGCCCACAAACTCGCGCAGGAAAACGGCTGCGGTCATCATGCCGCCGTGGCGTTCCCCGATGTTGGCGAGGTCGGCCACCTGGGAGTCAAGGCTGGGACGCAGTTCCTCCGGCAGGGGCATGGGCCACACCAGCTCACCGGCCCGGTCTGCCGCGGCCTTGAGCGGACCCGTGACGCTGTCAGACCCCATCACTCCGGCCGTCCGGTTACCCAGGGCAATAAGCTGCGCTCCGGTCAGGGTGGCGACGTCGATGATCGCGTCCGGGTATTCCCTGCTCGCTGCCACCAGGCCGTCGGCCATCACCAGGCGTCCCTCGGCGTCGGTGTTCAGGACCTCGACGGTCTTGCCGCCGAACATGGTCAGCACATCGGCCGGCCGGGAGGCGGCACCTGAGGGCATGTTTTCGGCGATGCACAGCCAGGCGGTGGCCTTGACCGGCAGTCCCAGGCCCGCGAGCGCCAGCACAGTGTTGAGGACGACGGCGGCGCCCGCCATATCGCTCTTCATGTCACCCATGTTCAGGGCCGGCTTGATGGAGATGCCTCCGGTGTCGAAGGTGATGCCCTTTCCGACCAAAGCGATCTTTGCCGTTGCCTTGGCCGGGGCGTATTCCACCTTGACCAGGCGGGGCTGGCGGGTGGAACCCTTGCCCACGCCCATGATCCCGCCGAAGCCTTCCTTCTCGAGGCGCCGTTCATCCCACACGGTGACCTTCACGGGGAGGCCTTTGGCCAGTTCCTTGGCGGCCTCGGCAAATGACTCCGGGTAGAGATGGCTCGGCGGCTGGTTGACCAGGGACCGGGTGGCATTGACGGCCTTGCCGATCAGTCCCGCGCGGGTCAGGGCGGCATTGAGTTCCTTGTCCCCGGCAACCTCGGTAAAGATCACCGCGTTCCGTACGGGGTCCTTCATGCCGTTCTTGGACGTCCGGTATTCCGTAAACGAATAGGCGCCCAGCGCGGCACCTTCGGCGAGCGCCGCGACGTCGGCGACTCCCGCCGTCGGAAGCGCAATGACAACCGTGGCCAGGCCGGCCAGCTGGCGCACTGCGGAACCTGCGGCCCGGCGGAGTGCTTCCTCTTCCAGCGTGCCGTCCGTGCCCACTTTGCCCACGCCGGCCAGAACCAGGACGCCGGCGCCGGTCTCCGGCAGGCCGGGAAGCCTGACGATCTGGTCCGCTGCGCCCGTGACACCGAGTGCCTTCAGCGAATCAGCAAGCGCTTCGGCAGACTTGGCTGCCAGGGGATTGTCGAGGAGGACGGGTCCATCGGGTCCCTGTCCGACGCCGATGACAACGGCGTCGGACGACGCCTTCCTGAGGTCCCGTGAGAGGGTACTAAGGTTAATTTCGGTATTCTTGACCACCGGGTCAGTCCTCAATTCTCGAAAGATTGTTCGGGCAGGAAGCATGTTAGGCGCACTGCCATGGAAACCCGGCTGCCGTCGGCTTCGGACGCCGCCGGGATGTCTGCGAAGCCCGTTGCCGGGCCAGTTTCGATCGTAGCCGGTATGCGTGGCGGCGGGGGAATCTTTGGAGACCTGCGCCACACCACCACACGGAATGCCCGGGCGCCCGGCAACGTTGTAAAAGGTATCCACCCGAATCCACGAAAGGAACATCCCGTGCTTGAACGGATTTCCGGCTCCCTGCTGGACCCCGATGCGCTCTACGCGAGCAACATCGAGTTGTTCCACAGCCCGGCGCTCCGCGGGCTGAACCTGGTGATGGGCTTCACCGGGTTTGCCGATGCCGGCCATGTGGTCAAGCAGATCAATGCCGAGCTGCTGGACACCCTCGACGCCGAGCCGGTGGCGGTGTTCGATGCCGACCAGCTGATTGACTACCGGTCCAGGCGGCCCCACGTCTCCTTTGTGGAGGACCACCTGCAGGACTACCAGGCGCCCCGGCTGGCGCTGTATCGGCTGATCGACGGCCTCGGAAATCCGTTCCTTCTGCTGGCCGGGTTCGAACCGGACCTTCAATGGGAGCGGTTTGCCCGCGCTGTTGTGGGGATTGTGGAAAAGCTCGACGTGAACCTCGTGACCTGGATCCACTCCATTCCCATGCCTGTTCCGCATACCCGCCCGGTAGGCGTCACCGTCCACGGCAACAGGCCGGAACTGATCGAAGGCATCTCGGTGTGGAAGCCCACGGTGGAGGTCCCGGCGGCTGTCGGCCACATCCTGGAACTCCGGCTGGTTGAGGCCGGACGCAACGTCGCGGGCTACGTGATCCACGTTCCGCACTACCTGGCCGAGGCGGAATACCCCACGGCCGCAGTGGCGGGCCTGGAATACCTTGGTGCCGCAACGTCCCTGATGCTGCCGACTGACAGGCTCCGGGAAGCGGGCCGGGAAGTGGGACGCCAAATCGCTGAACAGATTGACGCCTCCGAAGACGTGCAGCAGGTGGTATCACGGCTCGAGTCCCGCTACGACGAGAAGGCTGAGGGCACGGTCCGGAGGTCGCTCCTTGCTGATGAAAACGACCAGCTGCCCAATGGGGACGTGCTGGGGGCTGCGGTTGAGGCATACCTCGCCAGGGAAAATCCTGCCCAGTAGCCTGCGGTCGGCGCACCGCCACCCCTCAGGCGCATGCCCGGGCCGCCGCGCGGCCCGGGCATAATAAGGGAGTGACTGCACCCCGGGCCTGGCTGATTTGGACCATCGGCATCTTCGCGTATCTGGTGGCCGTCACGCAGCGGACCTCGTTCGGTGTTGTAGGTCTTGAAGCCACCGAGCGGTTCCATGCCGGTGCGTCAGCGATCTCCTTCTTCACTGTTCTGCAGCTCCTGGTGTACGCCGGGCTGCAAATCCCGGTTGGCCTCCTGGTGGACAGGTTCGGCTCCCGGGCGATGATCGCCGGCGGCGCACTCCTCATGGGACTCGGCCAGCTCCAGCTTGCCTTTGCGGACAGTATCCCGGGCGGCGTTGCGGGGCGCGTACTGGTGGGTGCCGGGGACGCCATGACCTTTATTTCCGTGATCCGGCTGATTCCGCTGTGGTTTGCCCCGTCCCGCGTGCCTCTCGTGACGCAACTAACGGGTATGTCCGGCCAGCTCGGACAGCTGTTCAGCGTGGTTCCTTTTGCCCTGGTCCTTCATTTCTCCGGCTGGACTCCGGCTTTCCTGATGCTTGCCGGCATGTCCGGAGTCGCCGTCGTGCTGGTCCTGGTCCTGCTGCAGGACGTCCCGCCCGGAACACCGCGGCCCCAGGCGCAGCAGGGCCTGCGCGCCACCGGTGTGTCGCTTGCGCGGGCCTGGCGGCAGCCGGGCACCAGGCTGGGACTGTGGAGCCACTTCACCATCCAGTTCAGCGGCACCGTGTTTGCCATGACGTGGGGATATCCCTTCCTGATCTCCGCCCAGGGCCTGGATACCGGGACTGTCGCGGGACTCATGGGGCTTTACGTGGCGGGCGCCCTGGCCGTGGGCCCCTTCATCGGCCGGTTTGTCTCCAGGCACCCGCTGCGCCGGTCCACCCTGGTCCTGCTGATCGCGGCCGCCACTGCCGCTGCCTGGGCCGCGGTGCTGCTCACCCCTGGCCGTTCCCCGCTCTGGCTTCTTGCCGGGCTTGTGGTGGTGCTCGCCATCGGCGGGCCCGGCTCCATGATCGGCTTCGATTTCGCCCGGACCTTCAATCCCGCCCACCGGATCGGCACAGCCACCGGCATTGTGAACGTGGGCGGGTTCATCGCTGCCCTGATATCAATTTTCCTGATCGGGCTCGTACTGGACATTCTCCATGCCAGCGGGTTCTCCAACGGCGTTCTGTACGGCCTGGAACCGTTCCGGCTCGCGCTCAGCGTCCAGTTCCTGGTTCTGGGATTCGGTGCGGCCGCAACGCTGCTCTGCCGCCGGAAGGTGCGCCGGCAGATGGCGGCGCAGGGGGTTGTTGTCCCTCCGCTGCTCCGCAGCCTGGCCGAACAGCGGCGGGCAAGCCTGGCGCAGCGGCGCCAGGGCTCACGGCCTTCTGAGGACTGACACTTTTCCTCCACAGGTTGCCTTGTGCACATGGCGGAGATCGGTTGTTCCGTGCCGCAGGACGGGCGCCAAAACTGGAGGCATGACACCTCCGGAACACCTGACAGTCCAAGGCCCTGAAGACGTCCTGGGGTTTATCCCGCATTCCCTGGGGTATTGGCCGGCCGAAAGCCTGGTGGCCATGACGCTCCACGGCAAACGGCTGGGGGCAACCCTTCGGCTGGACCTGCCCGGACCTGGAACCCTCGCGGACCCGCGGGAGTTCGCGCGCACCGTACGGGATTATCTCCGGGCCGACCAGCACGCCGACGCCGCCTTGCTGGTGTTCTTCACCGACGACGGCTGGATGGAACTCCCTCATACCTGCACGTACACGGGCCTCCTGGCGGCGCTGCAGGCCGTTCTGGGCACATCCGGGATGCCCGTCCGGGATGCCTGGTACGTAGGGGACAGGTACTGGCGCGATGCCTACTGCCTGGACCAGTCGTGTTGCCCCTTGCCCGGCCGGCCCATCGAGGAGATCCGGGACAGCAGGCTCAACGCCGAAATGGTGTACCGCGGCAGCAGCGTGGGGCCCGCCCCCGATCAGCACGCCCAACAGCCTGGTTCCGTTTCTGCTGAAGCTGCCGCCTCACTCCTGGCGGCCGAAGAGGAGTGGTCCAGCCAACTGAACCCGCGGCGGGGGAGCCGCGCGCAGTTTGAGGCGCTCCTGGGCTTCTGGGCGGGATTACTCGACTCCCCGCCGGGTGATGCCCTTCCGGAAGGCCACCTGGCTTTCCTTCGCGCGTCACTCCGGGTGCCGGCCTGGCGGGACGCGGTGCTGGTGATGGCGGCTGCAGGCGCAGCCACCGCGCAGGAGGGGGCCGGACAGTTCGGAATTTTCGACGGCGGCTGCCTCCTTGCGCCGGTTGGCCCCTGTCCTGCCGGACCGTCCTCCCCACCAGGAAACGCCCGGCGGCCTGCCGGGACGCCAGCTGACGCTTCCACTCAAGGCTCTTCCGCTGCAGTTACTGATCTGCCCGGCTACGGCGAAGTCCTGCCCGGATTGAAGCCTGTCCTGCCGGACTGGGGCAGGCTCAACAGCCTGGACCGCATCCTGGCGAGCCTCTCGGTATATGGAGGGCAGGCAGCGGCTGCCGCACTGACGGGACGCGGGTGGATCGCCTGGTGCCGGGGCCGTGGATCGTATGCGGCCGCCTATCTTGGACAGGCGCTCCAGATGGAGGCGGAGTACAGGCTGGCGGAACTGATGCTGGAACTGGTGCGGCGGGGCACGCTCTGCGGCTGGGCGGCCCGGAAGGAGGCGGCCTGGCAACGGTTCGAACCGGACGCGGCCTAGGACTGTCGGCGGGGACGGTTGGCCGGGACGGTTGGGGGGCCGCCGTCCTGCAGCCCGGAGCGGCACTGGCATGAGGTCCTGTTTGGGAAAACCATGAGACAATGGATGCCGAGACCCGGTTGGGTCCGTGAATCGAGTGCAGGTAATGGCACCCTGACGGGAACATTACAGCCGCCCCGGCAGTTCTACTTGTAGACTCTGCCAGCCGTGGTTGCACCTGATATTCATCACGGACTTGACAGGGTCATAGTGGTGTTGCCCGTATGGTGATTCCACAGACCGCCGCTAGAAAGGTTTTCTGTGACCCCGTCTTCCGCGAAGAAGGAACCCGCCGCCCAGGACGATTTGTCCTCTGAGGAGAAGCAGGCTGCAACGAACGCCAAGCGAGCAGCCACGCGGGCAGCCAACAATGCTGTCAAGGATGCCGCCTCCGGTGATGCCGGTATCGATGGCAGGCCTGAACCCAAGAAGCGCGGGCCCAAGCCCGGCGCCAAAGCCGCTGCCGCGGCCGCCGGAAAGTCTGCCCGCGGTGCCGACTCCGACGACGAGGATGAGGTTGAGGAAGACCTTGACGACATCATCCTTGAAGGCGCCGACGCCGGCGACGACGGCGAAATCGACGCCGCCAAGGCCGCTTCGGCAGCCACCGGTAAGGGATTTGTCTACTCGGACGCGGACGACGACGACGCCCCCGTCCAGCAGGTCATGTCAGCCGGTGCAACGGCTGACCCCGTCAAGGATTACCTGAAGCAGATCGGTAAGGTTGCGCTGCTCAACGCCGAGCAGGAAGTTGACCTGGCGCTGCGGATCGAAGCGGGCCTTTTTGCCGAAGAGAAGATCAATGCCGATGACGGCTCCATGGATCCGAAGTTCAAGCGCGAGCTGGAATTCGTCATCCACGACGGCAAGCGGGCCAAGAACCACCTGCTGGAAGCCAACCTCCGCCTCGTCGTCTCGCTGGCCAAGCGTTACACCGGCCGCGGCATGCTCTTCCTTGACCTCATCCAGGAAGGCAACCTGGGCCTGATCCGCGCCGTGGAGAAGTTTGACTACACCAAGGGCTTCAAGTTCTCCACCTACGCCACGTGGTGGATCCGCCAGGCCATCACCCGCGCCATGGCCGACCAGGCACGCACCATCCGAATCCCGGTGCACATGGTCGAAGTCATCAACAAGCTGGCCCGCGTCCAGCGGCAGATGCTCCAGGACCTTGGCCGCGAGCCCACGCCCGAAGAGCTTGCCCTGGAACTGGACATGACCCCGGAGAAGGTGGTGGAGGTCCAGAAGTACGGCCGCGAACCGATTTCCCTCCACACGCCGCTTGGCGAAGACGGCGACTCCGAGTTCGGTGACCTCATCGAGGACTCCGAGGCTGTTGTCCCTGCCGATGCCGTGAGCTTCACGCTTCTGCAGGAGCAGCTGCACTCCGTGCTGGACACCCTCTCCGAGCGTGAAGCCGGCGTGGTGGCCATGCGCTTCGGCCTCACCGACGGACAGCCGAAGACTTTAGACGAAATCGGCAAGGTCTACGGAGTCACGCGCGAGCGGATCCGCCAGATCGAATCCAAGACCATGTCCAAGCTCCGCCACCCGTCGCGGTCGCAGGTGCTGCGGGACTACCTGGACTAGGCACTGGACTAAGGCAGCGCGGGGTCACCCCTCCCAACGGCCCCTGGGCCGTGGGAAGAGCGGCCCCGCGTCCCATTTGCCGCCGGTTAACAGGCTCGGCGGACGGCAGGCTGTGAACGTGTTGCTTAAAGAATCAGGACCCCTCCAATGGAGGGGTCCTGATATGTGTAATGGTCAGACGGTGAAATCAGTCGATTTCGACGGGTGCCTTCTCGTGAAGCCGGCCCGTCTCGTCGTGCCAGTCGGAGCTCAAGGGCTTGAGTGTCGCCTCGACCGCACGCGAGTGGTGGCCGCAGAAGAGCAGCTCACCGCCGGAGGACTCGAGTACAACCCGGACATATGCCTGAGCTCCGCAACGATCGCACCGGTCCAGTGCGTTGAGTGTGCGGGCTGCCACTGCTGTGGTCATATCGGCCTCCTTAGTAGATCTGTACCTCCATATAACCAGTAGTTTTAGCGAATCCATCGCAAGTATTGGGCAAGTTCGCTGTCCGCGTAGCCGCAAGAATTGATCAAGGTCCCCGCAGGGCGTCAAAAAAACATAACGGGGACGGGCCGTGTGCCTGTTTAAAAGCGTGGTGGGCGGGCGACCCGTGGCCCTCCGGCTACCCTTGGAAGGGTGCTTTATGCACCAGCTGTTCCGTCATTGAAGGAGTTCACACCCGTGGCACCAAGTTCTGATTACACCGCCCGGCACCTCTCGGTTCTGGAGGGCCTCGAGGCCGTCCGCAAGCGGCCGGGCATGTACATCGGATCCACAGATTCCCGCGGCCTGATGCACTGCCTCTGGGAGATCATCGACAACTCCGTGGACGAAGCCCTGGCCGGTTTCGGCCACGACATTAAGATCATCCTGCACGCGGACAACTCAGTGGAGATCCACGACGACGGCCGCGGCATCCCGGTGGACATGGAACCCAAGACTGGACTCACCGGGGTCGAGGTGGTGTTCACCAAGCTCCATGCGGGCGGCAAATTTGGTGGCGGTTCCTACACGGCCTCCGGCGGTCTCCACGGTGTTGGCGCCTCCGTGGTGAACGCCCTGTCCGCCCGCCTCGACGTTGAGGTGGACCGCGGCGGCAAAACGTACAAGATGTCCTTCCGGCGGGGAGAGCCAGGCCGGTTCAACGACCTGGGCAGCAGGCTGGACCCCTCGGCCACGTTTGCCCCTTTTGTGGACGGTTCCGTCCTTGACGTGGTGGGCAAAGCGAAGCGGGGGATCACCGGCACCCGGATCAGGTACTGGGCTGACCGCCAGATCTTCACCCAGGACGCCAAATTCTCCTATGACGAGCTGGCAGCCCGCGCCCGTCAGACGTCCTTCCTGGTGCCGGGACTGAAGCTCACCGTCCGTGATGAGCGCAGGCTCCCCGGCACGCCGGGTGAAGCAGCCCCGCACGAGGAAGTCTTCCACCACGACGGCGGCATCTCGGAGTTCGTTGATTTCCTGGCCGCCGATCCGGCCGTCACCGATATCTGGCGGCTTCACGGATCCGGCAAGTTCAAGGAAACCGTGCCGGTGCTGGATGAGCGGGGCCACAGCCAGCTGGCGGAGGTTGAGCGCGACTGCGAAGTGGACGTTGCCCTCCGTTGGGGCATCGGCTACGACAGCACTGTCCGCAGCTTTGTCAACATCATCTCCACGCCCAAGGGCGGAACACACCAGTCGGGCTTTGAACAGGCGCTGGTGAAGACTTTCCGCAAGGCCGTGGAAAGCAACGCCCGCAAGCTCAAGGCCGGCAACGACAAAATCGAGAAGGACGACATTTTCGCCGGCCTGACAGCGGTCCTGACAGTCCGCCTCGCCGAGCCACAGTTCGAGGGCCAGACAAAGGAAATCCTGGGTACATCTGCGGTCCGGGCCATCGTGGCCAAGGTGGTGGAGCACGAGATCAATGCCAAGCTCAATTCCGCCAACCGGAACGACAAGGCCCAGTCGGCCCTGCTGCTGGAAAAAATCGTCAGCGAAATGAAGTCGCGCATTTCCGCCCGGGTCCACAAGGAAACCCAGCGACGCAAAAATGCGCTGGAAACCTCATCGATGCCCACCAAGCTGGCAGACTGCCGGACTGACGACGTCGAACGGTCCGAACTGTTTATTGTGGAAGGCGACTCGGCGCTGGGTACCGCCAAACTGGCACGGTCCTCAGACTTCCAGGCGCTGCTGCCGATCCGCGGCAAAATCCTGAACGTGCAGAAGGCTTCGGTGGGGGACATGCTCTCCAACACCGAGTGCGCGGCCCTGATCCAGGTGGTTGGCGCCGGTTCGGGACGCAGCTTCGATCTTGCCGCGGCGCGGTACGGGAAGGTCATCCTGATGACCGACGCGGACGTGGATGGTGCCCACATCCGGACGCTGCTGCTGACCTTGTTCTTCCGGTACATGCGGCCGATGATCCTGGACGGCCGCGTGTTTGCTGCTGTCCCGCCTCTGCACCGGGTGGAGGTCATCAACGCCGGGCAGAAAGCCAACGAGATGATCTACACCTACTCCGAGGCTGAGCTTCATGTCCTGCTGGCGCGGCTGGCCAAGGAGGGCAAGCGCTACAAGGAGCCCATCCAGCGCTACAAGGGCCTGGGTGAAATGGACGCCGAACAGTTGGCCGAGACCACCATGGACCCGCGGCACCGCACGCTCCGGAAGGTGGGCATCGAGAACGCCCAACAGGCGGAGGACACCTTTGACCTGCTGATGGGCTCGGATGTGGCGCCGCGCAAGGACTTCATCATCGCTGGAGCGTCGAGCCTGGACAGGGAGCGGATCGACGCCTGACCGGCGCTGCCGCTGACCCGCGGCTCAGCCCGGAAGGCCGGACTCAGTCCGGGAAGGCCGGGACTCAGTCCAGCCCGGCCCTAACTCAGCCCAGGAGGCCCGGAACGATCAGAAGGGCTGTAGGCAGGGCGAGGAGCAGCACGCAGCCGGCCAGAACGGCCCCCTGGGCGGCGGCGGGCAGCTCCGGCTGCGGTGACAGCAGGCGGCTGACGCGCGAGGCCGTGGTGCGGGCAGAGTCGGAGCCCGCAATTCCGGGCGTCTCCAGCCCGGCCAGGCCCGGATTGGCGTCCCCTGGACGTATGCCTGCAGACGCAGCGGCGTCGCCACTGCTGCCGGCACTGCCACTCGCGACGATCGCGATGGCCTTGATCAGTGTTGCCTTGCTTTCTGTTTTCAGGGCAACGTCGTCGGCCAGCATTTCGATGAGCGAGTTCACTGACTCCTGGGCCAGCCGGGTGGTGGGAAGCCAGGGCAGTGCCTGGCGCCAAGCGGCGAAGGCCCACAGCAGGAGGTGATGGCGCTGGCTCAGGTGGGCGTTCTCGTGGATCAGGACGGCCCGCAGCTCGTCGGGTTCCAGGGCCGCCATGAGGCCGTCCGAAAGCACGGTGACCGAACGGGCCCCGCCGGGCAGGCAGTAGGCCACGGGCGAGTCATGGCTGATGACCACCGTCCCGGCACCTTCAGCGGAGGGGGAGGCCAGCAGGGCCAGGAGCTCGCGGTGCCGGCGGCGCTGCCGCTCGATCCTGTAGTAGGTGAGCAGCAGGGTAAAGACCAGGTGGGCCGTCAACAGCGCAGCCGCGGACAGGGCAAAGATATGCCAGAAGCCCAGGGCCGTGGTGGGGGCATTGAACAGCACCATCCCGGCGAGCGCGCGCAGGCCCGCGATCAGGTTGTCGCCAATGGGTTCCAGCCCATACACCAGCATGGCGCCAATCATGGACAGGCCACCGGCCAGTGCGATGGCCTGCCAGAGAAGCATCGCCGTAAAAGGGGAGCGCGCAGGCCATTGGGCACGCGAAAGGAGGATAGGCACCGGCCAAGCCAGGACTATCGCAAGGACCGCCAGCAGGTATGAGGTCCAGAACATGGTCCGCTAGATGTGGCCAAGCAGTTTGCGCAGTGTTTCGGCTTCATTTTCAGTCACGGACCCAATAAAGCGTGCCAGCACGGCTTCACGGTCGGGTGCGGATCCCAGCACCTCGTGCATGAGTTCGGCCGTGTGGTCCTCCCGGCTGGAGATTGCCTGGTAGCGGTGCGGCCGGGTGCCGCGTTCGCGCTCGACGAGGCCTTTTTTCTCCAGCCGCGACAGCACGGTCAGCACCGTGGTGACGGCCAGTTCCTTGCCTTCGTGGCCTGCTGAGCCACCCTGGGCCTCGGTGCTGTGCGCGAGCCTGTCACGCAAAGTGTTGGCGGTGGCTGCTCCCTGGCCCGCCCAGAGCAGGTCCATCACTGCCCGTTCAAGTTCACCAAGACTGGCCATTCCATACATCCTTAAGATTCCCCGCACCGCCTGGCCCCAGGCCAGTGATGACTGCAAACGAGCACTACAACTACAGAAACAAATTTACCCCGTTTCCGGCGCAGTTTCTACGTCAGGTAGAACACACGGCGGGCCCGGAGCCTTGTAGGGGCCCGCTGAGGGTGGAAAAGTTGGTTTACAGCGCCGGTCGCAGTGTTCTACACTCGGTAGAAGTCAAAGTTCTACGGATCGTAGAAAAGTTCGCCCCGCCAACAGTAGGGACTGCCTTGGACGCCTTGGAAATCGCACGCTGGCAATTCGGCATCACCACCGTTTACCACTTCATGATGGTGCCGCTCACCATCGGGCTTGGCCTGGTGGTGGCAGTCATCCAAACGGCCTGGCACCGCACGGGTAAGCCCGAATACCTGCGGATGACCAAGTTCTGGGGAAAGCTGTTCCTCATCAACTTCATCATGGGTGTGGCCACCGGGATCGTCCAGGAATTCCAGTTCGGCATGGCGTGGAGTGAGTACAGCCGGTTTGTTGGCGACGTGTTTGGGGCGCCGCTGGCACTGGAGGCACTGCTGGCGTTCTTCGTGGAGTCCACGTTCCTGGGGCTGTGGATCTTCGGCTGGAAGCAGCTGAAGCCCGGCATCCACCTGGCCTGCCTGTGGATCGCCGTGGTGGGTTCGGCCTTCTCCGCCTACTTCATCATTGTGGCGAACAGCTGGATGCAGCACCCCGTTGGCGTGGAGATGGTCAACGGCCGGCCGGTCATGACCGACGCGTGGGCGGTCTTCACCAACAACACCGCCCTCGTTGCCGTACCGCACACACTGTTTGGTGCCCTGGCCGTGGCCGGCGGCTTCCTGCTGGGCATCGCCTGGTACCACCTGTGGCGAAGGCGGCGCGACGGCGTTGACATCATCGGTGCCGACGGCAAGGTCATCCCCGGTGAAGCAGCGGACATCCCCGGCCGTGACCGCGCCGACCACAACGTCTGGATCCGCTCGCTGCGCATCGGCGCCGTCGTCGCCATGATCTCCTTTGCCGGGACCGCCATCACCGGCGACCTGCAGGGAAAACTGATGTTTGAACAGCAGCCCATGAAGATGGCTGCCGCGGAGGCCGCCTGCCACGACGGCACCGGCTTCTCCGTCCTCAGCGTGGGCAACGTCGGATCGAAGAACTGCGATGACATCGTGGCCGTGATCGAGGTTCCCGGAATCCTGTCCTTCCTGGCCAAGGGCGACTTCACCACGGAGGTCAAGGGCGTCAACAGCCTCCTGGACCAGTACAAGGCGGATTACGGAACCAACCTGCCGGACAACCCGATCTACGGCGACCGCGCGGGCCAGGAAATCGAATACGTTCCGGTCATGGAGGTCACCTACTGGGGCTTCCGGATGATGATCGGATTCGGCGGAATCGCGGCCCTGGCTGCGCTGATTGCGCTGTGGGTGACGCGCAGAGGCACGGTTCCGGAATCGCGCTGGCTCATGCGGCTGGCCGTGTTCGGCATCCTGGCGCCGTTCGGCGCCAACGCGGCCGGCTGGATCTTTACCGAAATGGGCCGGCAACCGTTTGTGGTGGCACCCAACCCGGACCTGAACGGCATCGACCAGGTGTTTATGTTCACTGCCGCCGCCGTGTCACCAGGCGTGTCGGCCGGGGAACTCCTCACCTCCCTGGTGGTGCTCACAGCCATCTACGCCGCCCTGCTGGTGGTGGAAGTGAAGCTGCTGGTCAGGTACGTCAGGGGCGGGGTGGTCTCGGCGATGCCGGAACTCGCCCATGCGCCGGTGGACGAAAACGAGGACGCCACCCCCGGGCCGGACGGTCCCGGCAACGGAAAGAACACCGACGACGTCCTGGCGTTCGCCTACTAAGAAGAGCTGAGGAAACTCGACAATGGAACTGCTGCCCACTCTCTGGTTCATCATCATTGCGGTGCTGTGGACCGGATACCTTTTCCTTGAAGGCTTTGACCTTGGCGTGGGAATGCTGATAAAGCTGTTCGCCCGCAACAACACCGAGCGCCGGGTGCTGCTGAACACCATCGGGCCTGTCTGGGACGGCAACGAAGTCTGGCTGATCACGGCAGGCGCCGCAACCTTTGCCGCCTTCCCGCTCTGGTATGCCTCGCTCTTCTCCGCCCTGTACCTTCCGCTGCTGGTGGTGCTGGTGGCACTCATCTTCCGTGCTGTGGCCTTCGAGTACCGGGGGAAGGTGGACAACGACAGCTGGCGCGCCCGCTGGGACTGGGCCATCGCCCTGGGTTCATTCCTGGCAGCCTTCGGCGTCGGCGCCGCGCTGGCGCTCACCACCACCGGACTTCCGCTCAACGCCAACGGTGACCGCGAGGGCGGCCCGTTCGCCTGGTTCAGCTGGTACGCCGTGCTCGGCGGCCTGGCCGTGGTGTGCTTCTCCCTGCTGCACGCCCTCGCGTTCCTGGCACTGAAGACCGACGGCGACGTGCGGCACCGCGCGCGCCGCTGGTTCATCCGGATGCTTCCGCTGCTGCTGCTCCCGCTGGCGGGCTGGGCCGTCAGCATCCAGGTCCTGGACGGGAAGCCGTGGACCTGGGCCGCGGTCCTCCTTGCGGTAGCGGCAGCCGCCGCTGCCTGGATGATGGCCCGCAAGGGGAGTGAAGGCAGGGCTTTTGCAGCGCTTGGAGCCTTCCTGGTGCTGGGCAGCGCGTCCATCTTCGCCGCGGTTTTCCCGGTGGTCCTGCCGTCCACCCTCAACCCTGCGTTTGACCTGACCATCTCCAACGCGTCGTCCTCGGACTACACGCTCGGGCTGATGAGCGTTGTGGCCGCCGTCGGCCTGCCCTTGGTCATTGCGTACCAGGCCTGGACCTACTGGGTCTTCCGGCGGCGCGTCAGTGCCCAGCACATCCCGGAGGCGCACAGCTTCGTGCCGGCCATTGCGGCCAAGGCCTTCACCACGAAGGGCTGACATGCGCCCGGACTTCCCGGCCGGACCGGCCACCCGCTCCGCCCTCTACTGGCTGGGCCTGCTTGCCGCCCTGAAGGCGCTGTCCCTGGTCCTGATGGGCCAGGCGGTGGCCGCCATGCTGGCAGGGCTGGCAACCGCAGATGCTGACTGGCAGGACCAGCTCCCCTGGGGGCTGGCCGGGGTTGTCCTGAGGTCCGGCACGGTATGGGCGCAGGGCATCGCTGCCCGCCGCGCCGCCCTGGGCATCAAGGAGGAACTGCGCTCGGCGCTGCTGCAGCGTGCCCTCCGCAACGGTGCGCGGAGCACAGGCCCGGCCGACGGCGGACTCGCCGTCCTGGCGACCCGCGGGCTGGACGCCCTGGACAGCTACTACACCCAGTTCCTGCCTGCGCTGGTGAACTGCGCTGCCATTCCGCTGCTTCTCGGCGCCCGGATCCTGTTCGCGGATTGGGTCAGTGCCGTGGTCATTGTCCTCACGGTTCCCCTGGTCCCCGTCTTCATGGTGCTGATCGGCCGGTACACCGAGGACAACGTCAGGGAGGCCCAGGCCGCCCTTGCCCGGCTGTCCGCGCACATGCTCGAGCTCGCCAAGGGACTGCCGGTTCTCGTGGGCCTCGGCCGGGCCACCGCCCAGCGCAAGGCCCTGGAGGAGATCTCGGAGGAATACCGTGCCAGGACCATGGGAACGCTGCGGACAGCCTTCCTGTCGGCACTGGCACTGGAACTGATAGCCACCATCTCCGTTGCAGTGGTGGCCGTTTTCATCGGCGTGCGCCTGGTCCACGGGGACATGGCCCTCGAGGCCGGGCTCCTGGCCCTGATCCTGGCCCCGGACTGCTACCTACCGCTGCGCGAACTGGGCATGGCCCACCACGCCAGCGACGACGGCCGTGCGGCGCTCGCGGAGACGAGGGCGGTCACCGGGGCGCCGGAGCCGCAGCCGCTGCCCGCTGGTGCGCCTGATGGCGGCTCTGACTCCGATCTCACCGTCACCAATCTCACCGTCACCTATGAGGGACGGTCCGTTCCCGCCGTCGGGCCCGTGAGCTTCACTGTCCCCCAAGGCCGGATTACTGCCCTGGACGGTCCCAGCGGGACGGGCAAGAGCACCATCCTCGGTGTACTGGCAGGGACGGTCGGCGACGGTGCCGGCACCCGGGTCACCGGCAGCATCACCAACCTCGACCGGGACAGCATTGCCTGGGTTCCGCAGCATCCGGTAATGGTGGCGGAGACCGTCCGGGATGAGGTTCTGCTGTACCTCACCCTGGGTGAGGCGGACCATGCCGGCGCCACGGCGGAGGCTGCGGCGTTGGAATGCCTGGCCGCGGCGGCGGCAGGCCATCTCGCCGGAAAACATCCCGCCGAACTGAGTCCCGGCGAGCTGCGGCGGGTGGCACTGGCGCGCGGCCTGGCCCGCCTCCGCGCCGGCGCATCCGTTCTCCTGCTCGACGAACCCACGGCCCACCTGGACAGGGTGTCGGCAGCGCGTGTACAGGAGGCGATCCTCAGCCTTCGCGGACGCGTCACTGTCATCTTGGTGGCCCACGACCGGCAGACGCGGGAGCTGGCCGACCACCTGGTTCCGGTCTCCGCCAATGGCGCAACGGAATCCGCACCGCCGGCCTTCGCAAACACTGTTGCACAGGGCGGCGACGCGGGAGCTCCACTGGCGCCTTCTCCGGCCGGTCCCGCGGCCAGTCCTCCGATTAGTCCTCCAGCAGGCCTGCCGGCTCTGCCAGAAAGGACAGATCCGTTGCCCCGGCAGCGGCAGTCCTCCTCAACCCGGCTTCTGATGGGGCTGCTGCAGCCTGTGGCCGGACTGTTTTCCGGCGCTGCAGCGGTGGGGACACTCGCCGCGATCTTCGCTGTGGCGCTCTCCGGACTGTCCGGGTGGCTCATCATCAGGGCAAGTGAGCAGCCGCCCATCCTGTATCTCCTGACAGCCATCGTCGGCGTGCGGTTCTTCGGGATCGGGCGCGCTGTCCTCCGCTACTGCGAACGGCTCCTGCTCCACGAAGCCGTGTTCGCCGCCCTGACCAGGCTCCGCGGCCGGCTGTGGGAATCCCTGAGCCGGAAGGCGCTCTCGCTCCGACGCCTGCTGCAGGGCGGCAACGTCCTCAGCACAGTGATTGACGACGTCGATAATGTCCGCGACCTCCTCCCGCGCGTGGTGCTTCCTCCGCTGACGGCGCTCGCTGTGGGTGTGGGCAGCCTGGTGGCCGCCGGACTCCTGGTCCCGGCAGCCTTTTGGGCCGCGGCAGCCGCGACGGGCGCAAGCATCCTGGTGGCCCCGGCCGCCGCGCTGTGGGGGGACCGGAAATCCGCCAGCGCCGAACAGAGCCTGCGCCGCGGTGTGCTCCGCCGTACTGCGGCAGCCCTGGATGCCAGGGCAGAGCTTCAGGTGAATGGAGCAGCTGCGGCGGTGCTTGCCGAACTTGCTGCCCAGGACCGTGCGGCCACACGGGCGTCCCAGCGGTCGGCCTGGGCGGAAGGAATTGGCCAGGCCATAACCGTGGCGGCCTGTGGCATTGCCGCCCTTGCCAGCGCTGTCCTGGCAGCACCGCAGGTACTGGCGGGGACCCTGCCTCCCGCCACCGCTGCTGTCCTGGTCCTGCTGCAGCTCGCGCTGGTGGAGCCCTACGCAGCTGTCACGACGGCGGTGCGCCAGTTCCCTGCCCTCAGGACGGTCCTGCGCCGGATAGGCCAGTCAGGGTCGCTGGAGAGCGCGCCGGAGGACAGCGGCAGCGGTGTCCCGAAAGACAGGGCCCTGAGAGAAGGTGTCCTGAAAGACGGTGTCCTGAAAAACGCTGAAGATGACGGCCGGGCGACTGTCCTGGAGCGCGCCGGCGGGGACGCAGGGATTGAGCTTGAGGACGTTGAGGCGGCCTGGCCGGGAGGGAGCCCCGTGTTCTCCGGGGTGTCAGTCACCGCCGCACCTGGCCGCTGGTTGACCCTGACAGGCCCGTCAGGTGCCGGCAAGTCGACCCTGCTGTCGGTCCTGCTGGGTTTCCTTCCGGCCGCCCGCGGACGTGTCCGGGTTACGGGGAGGGCCGCCTGGTGTCCACAGGAAGCACACTTGTTTGACTCCACGCTGCGGGGGAACCTGCTGCTGGGACGGCCAGCCACCGGTAAGCCTGCGGAGGGCGCCGCGGACAGCGGCGCGGACGACGCCGCAATGGCGGCGGCCCTTTCAGCGGTTGGACTCAGCGGCCTGGTGTCCCGGCTACCCGCCGGGCTGGACACCCGGATTGGTCCCGGAGGTTCCTTCTTCAGCGGTGGTGAACGCCAGCGGCTGGCCGTCGCCCGGACGCTCATGACGGGGGCGGAGGTGATCCTGCTGGATGAACCCACGGCCCACCTGGACGCCGAGGCAGGGCGCGCCATGCTGGCGGACCTGAGGGCCGGGTTGAAAGACCGCACAGTTGTCCTGGTCACCCACAACCCGGCGGACATCCATCCGGAGGACGCCTTGCTGGACCTGGCCCCTGCATCCTTCCGGGCCGGCGCCATTCTGGCAGCCGCCCCCTAGGAAACGTTCCGGCTCAGCTGTTCTTTCGTGCTTACCCGTCCCACCTCAGCCGTCGGCGTCTCAACCGTTTACAGCTCAGCCGTCCACGCCTCAGCCATCACACGCTTACCCATCCACGTCGTGGAGGTGGTGGACGACGTCGTGCAGGAAGTACTGCGCCAAGGTCAGGACGGTGAACTCCGAACCGTTGCTCCGCAGTCCCTTCCGGCCCCACTCCGACTGGCGGACCCCGGCAAAGGATTCAGCGACCTGCTCACCTTCTGCCGTCAGCTCCGCACTGACCACTGCGGGATCGGCGCTGGCGTAGTCCTTGTCCACGGCGGTCCTGTCCTGGTCCCAGTTCTCGAACCGGGCGTCGTCGCCGTCGAGCATCAGGTTAAGGCGCTGATCAAAAAGGCTGAACACATCGCGGACATGGCAGGCGTATTCCAGGGCGGACCAGGTACTTTCATCCGGCCGCTCGCCCACGTCCGGCCGGCGAAGGACCGACCGCCAGCGGGGCAGCATGTTGCGCACAGTGCCCGGAACCGTTGACGGGGTGACCGTGGAGGCATCAAAGGAGCACTCGGGGCAGGGCCGTGAAAGGACCCAGGTCCAGTCTTTTTCATCAGGAATGATAGGCATGGCAGCAGTCTAGGCCGGATCAGGATCGGGCCACGCCATGGCAGGGCCGATCACATCAACAGGCTGGGACAGCGGAATGCCGGACCCGTCTCGACGGCCGTGCTCCTGCGGCAGTGACCTGGCTACGCCTGCGAGGGAGGAGGCCTTGGCCGGCCCGTGCCCTGCCCAGGCGAGCAGCAGCGTGTCCTCGCCCTTGAGGAACCTGTGGGCCCGGACGCCGGCCGTGGCACGGCCCTTTGCCGGGTATTCCGCGAAGGCGGTGACTTTCGCCGTGCCCGGGGCGGTCCCCGGGAGGGCGCCGTTCGTGCCCGCGATGGTGACCACCACAGCGTCGCCGTCGTCCGGCGCCACAGCATTGAAGAACACCACCTCGTCATCGGCGGCCAGTTTGATCCCGGCCATCCCGCCGGCGGTCCGGCCCTGGGGCCGGACGTTTCCGGCCCCGAACCTGAGCAGCTGCGCCTGACGGGTCAGGAACACCAGCTCGGTGTCCTCCGATCCTGCCGCGGCCACTCCCACCACCGAGTCCTTGTCCTTGAGCGCGATGACCTCCCAGTCCTCGCGGTTCAGCGGATAGTCAGGCTGCACGCGTTTGACCACGCCTTGGGCTGTGCCGATGGCCAGGACCTCGTCCAGCGGCGCGAACGCCACCAGCGATTCGCCTTTCAGGAGCGTAATGAAGTCCTTGGCCTGCACACCGCCGGCAAGGTTGGGCAGCCCTGACATCGGAGGCAGCATCGGCATGTCCATCACCTGCAGGCGAAGCATCCGGCCCTGGGACGTGACCGCGGCAATCTCGCCCCGGGCGGACGTCTTGAGCACAGAGCGGAACACGTCATGCTTGGACCGCGGACCCGATTCGGCGAGGGGGTCCTGGTTGGAGGTGCGGGCGATCTGGCCGGAGGCGGTGAGGATGGCCCAGCAGGGGTCATCGGCGATCTCCAAGGCAAGGGGCGCAGGCTTTCCCTTGCCATTGGTTGCGGCCAGGGCAGCGGCGACCGTGGGGGAGACCGCCTCCGATTCCAGCAGGACCGTCCGCCGGGGTGTCCCGTACTTTTCGGCGATCTCGCCCAGCTCCCCGGACACCAGGTCGCGGAGCCGTTCCTCGGACGCCAGGATGGCCTCGAGTTCCGCGATCTCCCGTCGCAGCTCGTCCTGTTCCTTCTCCAGCTCCAGCCGGGAATACTTGGTCAGCTGGCGGAGCCGCAGCTCAAGGATGTAGTTGGCCTGGATCTCGGACAGGTCGTAAATGGACATCAGCCGGACCCGGGCTGCCGCGGCCTCATCCGAGGAACGGATGATCTGGATGACCTCGTCGATGTCCACGATGGCGATGAGGAGGCCCTCCACCAGGTGCAGGCGGTCCTGCTTCTTTCCCAGCCGGAACGCGGTGCGGCGCCGCACCACGTTGATCCGGTGGCCGACGTAAACGGAAAGCAGCTCCACGAGTCCCAGGGTCTGCGGCTGGCCGTCCACAAGCGTGACGTTGTTGATGCCGAAGGAGTCTTCCATGGGCGAGTAGCGGTACAGCTGCTGCAGCACCGCGTTCGGGTTGAAGCCGTTCTTCAGCTCAATGACCAGCCGAAGGCCGTGCTTGCGGTCCGTCAGGTCAACGATGTCACTGATCCCCGTCAGCTTCTTGCCGTTGACGGCGTCCTTGATCTTCTCGATCACCTTCTCCGGCCCCACCATGTACGGAAGCTCGGTGACCACCAGGCCGGTGCGGCGGGCCGAGAGCTGCTCGATTTCCACCTTGGCGCGGGTCTTGAAGGAACCGCGTCCGGTGGCGTAGGCATCGCGGATGCCGTCCAGGCCCACAATCCGTCCGCCGGTAGGAAGATCAGGCCCGGGCACAAATCTCATGAGGTCATCGAGGGTGGCGTCCGGGTGCGCGATGAGGTGCCGTGCGGCCGAGATGACCTCCACCAGGTTGTGCGGGGCCATGTTGGTGGCCATGCCCACGGCGATTCCTGTGGCTCCGTTGACCAGCAGGTTGGGGAAGGCCGCCGGCAGCACATCAGGCTGGGTCAGCTGGTTGTCGTAGTTGGGGACAAAGTCCACCACGTCTTCGTCAAGGTGGTCCGTCAGCGTCAGCGCAGCTGCCGCGAGGCGGGCTTCGGTGTACCGCGGAGCCGCCGGTCCGTCGTCGAGCGATCCGAAGTTGCCGTGCCCGTCGATGAGCGGCAGCCGCAGCGAAAAGTCCTGGGCCATGCGCACCAGGGCGTCGTAGATGGCCGTGTCGCCATGGGGGTGAAGCTTGCCCATGACCTCGCCCACCACACGCGCGCTCTTGACGTGGCCGCGGTCCGGGCGCAGGCCCATCTCGCTCATCATGTAGAGAATCCGGCGCTGGACCGGCTTGAGGCCGTCGCGGGCGTCGGGCAGGGCCCTGGAGTAGATCACCGAATAGGCGTACTCCAGGAAGGAGCCTTCCATCTCGGACGTGACATCTATGTCCACGATGTTCTCGGTGTAATCCTGGTTGGAATCCACTGCTGGGGCTGAACTTTGGCGGCGGGCCATGGGGCTGGTAAATCCTTCTGGGGGGACTCAGGGCGTACTTCGGGAGTTTTTGGCTAGGCTAAGCCTATGGTGGATCAGCCCGGGGACGGCATATATCCGGAACATTGGGAAGCCGATGTCGTCCTGCGGGACGGCGGAACCGCCCACTTGAGACCCATCCATCCTACCGATTCCGAGGCCGTCCAGACCTTTCACACCGGACAGTCCCAGAACTCGATCTATATGCGGTTCTTTGCGTTCAAGGCACGGCTGTCCAGCAAGGAACTCAGGCGATTCACCGAAGTGGACTACAAGGACCGGGTTGCCTTTGTGATTACCATCGGCGGCGAAATCATTGGCATCGGCCGTTACGACAGGCTCGATGATCCTGCCGAAGCCGAGGTCGCCTTCAACATCGCCGACGCACACCAGGGCCGCGGCATAGGATCGATCCTCCTGGAGCACCTCGCCGCCGCCGCCCACGAAAACGGCATCCGCCGGTTCAGCGCCGAGGTGCTGCCGGAAAACCGCAAGATGCTGATGGTGTTCTCCGACGCCGGATATGACGTCCGGCGCCATTTCGACGACGGCGTGGTGAGCCTGGAGTTCAACATCGACCCCACGGAGAAATCCCGTGCCGTGATGGAGTCCCGCGAGCACCGTGCGGAGGCGCGCAGCGTGCGGGACCTGCTGGCGCCGTCGTCGGTGGCCGTGATCGGCGCCAGCCGGAAATGGGGCACGGTGGGATACCAGCTGCTGGAGCACATTATTGAAGGCGGCTTTCCCGGGCCGGTCTACGCCATCAATCCGGAGGCCCTGGAGCTCGCCGGAATGCTGTCCTTTGCCAGCCTCGCCGACGTTCCGGACCCCGTCCAGCTGGCCATCATCGCCGTCCCCTACGAAGAAGTGGACTCCGTGGCGGACGACTGCGCCGCCGCGGGAGTCAAGGGGATGGTGGTTGCCTCCGCGGGGTTTGCCGACGACGGCGAACGCGGCCTCGCCCGCCAGCGGGAGCTGGTACGGAAGGCCCGCGCCAATGGCATGCGGGTCATCGGCCCGGCCTCGCTGGGAATCGTCAACACCCACCCGGACGTATCCCTGAACGCGTCGATGGCCCCCGCCCTCCCGCGGCGTGGCGGGCTGGGACTGTTCAGCCAGTCCGCGGCCATTGGTGTCTCGCTCTACGCAGCATCAAGCCGGCGCAGGATGGGCATCTCCACCTTCCTTTCGGCCGGCAACAGGGCCGACGTCTCCGGTAACGACATGATGCAGTTCTGGGAGGACGACGCCGGCACCGCCGCTGTGGGGCTCTACCTGGAGTCGATCGGCAACCCGCGCAAATTTTCCCGCCTCGCCCGGCGGCTGGCACGCATCAAGCCGGTGATTGTGGCCAAGTCCGAAACCATGGGCCTGAGGCTGCCGCCCGGCCACGCCGTCCGCACCACCCAGGCGCCGGCGGGCGCGCTTGACGCGATGATGCGGCAGGCGGGGGTGATCCGGGTGGAGACGATCGAACAGCTTATGGACGTGGCCCAGATCGTGTCAGGCCAGCCGTTGCCCGCTGGGCCGGAAGTTGCTGTCTTCAGCAATTCCCTGGCCCTGGGCAAGGTAGTGGCGGACAGCGCCTCCTCGCAGGGCCTCACGGTGGAGCGCATCATCACGGACGTGGATCTCGACGCCGGCATGTCCCTTGCGTTGCCGGCTCTCCGCCGGAGCCTGCAGGAAGCACTGGCATCCGAACAGGTCCACGCGGTGGTGGCCGCACTGCTTCCCGCCAGAGGACTCACCGTGGAAAATATCGCCGAGGTCCTGGCAGAGTGTTCGGCAGGGGCGGGGAAGCCGGTGGTGGCCGCCTTCACCGGCATACTGGACCCCTCTGTCTATGTCGAGGGCATGGTAGGAGGCGGACCCGGGGACGGCGCCGGCCCTGGGGACGCCACGGCGCCCGTTCAGGCTGTGCCCTGCTTCTCAAATGCCGGCGCGGCCGTGGCTGCGCTCGCCGCCGTGGTGAGGTACTCCGAATGGGTGGCGCGGGACCAGGGCCACTTTGTGGAACCTGACGGCTGCGACCCCGAAGCCGCACGGCTTCAGCTTGAGGTCCTGCTGCGGGACGTCCAGGGTGAGCAGCTCAAGAAGCTGGATCCGGACGAGGTGGCCACACTGCTGGGGCATTACGGCATTGAGGTTCTCCCGTCCGCAGGCTTTGACACGCCGGAGCAGGCCGTCGAAGCCGCCAACACGCTGGGCTGGCCGGTGGCACTGAAGACCACCGAACCGGCACTGCGCCACCGCCTGGACCTTGGCGGCGTCCGCCTGGACATTCAGGACCAGGAGTCCCTGCGGCTCAATATCCAGCAGATGCGCCGTGCACTCTCCGCATACGGTTCACCCGGGCTGGAGGTGCAGTCGATGGCACCGGTAGGCCAGGCCTGCACCTTCCGCGCCATCGAGGACCCGCTGCTCGGGCCGGTGATCTCCTTCGGGCTGGCCGGTGATGCCGTCAACCTGCTTGACGACTGGGCGCACCGTGTCCCGCCGCTGTCCGCAGCCGACGTGAAGGACTTCATTCGCGGCCCACGGGCGGCCCGCAAGCTTTTTGGCTACCAGGGTTTGCCCGCAGTGGATGTTGCGGCCCTGGAGGAGCTGGCCGGACGGCTGGCGTGGCTGAAGGACAACCATCCGGAGATTGCGCTGGTGGAGTTCAATCCGGTGCTGTGCGGGCCGCAGGGCGCGTCAATCCTTGCTGCGGACATTCGAATCGGGAACGCGGCGCACCGTACGGACAGCGCCCGCCGGGCCATGCTGGGGTAACCGCGGTTAGCAACTCCCGGGCCGATCTGTGAAAATGGGGGAATGAGCTCACAGCCTCCCACGTCGGCGCCTCAAACGCCCGGCAATGATAACCAGGCAGCCCACCACTCCAGCTCACACAGCCACAGCGCCCAGGGCCAAAGCCTGGAAGGGGCGCTCCAGAAGGCAGGTTTCTACCCGCGCCTGGTGTCCGACGTTGTGGATGACGCCCTCGACGGCCGCGACTGCGTTGCCCACCTGGTCCACCTGGAGACCCACTTTGACCGGGCAGAGGTCCGCCGCCACATCACCGTCCTGGTGCTCACCGCGGACATGCTGGTTATCACGCATGTGGACGACCAGCAGCTGGATGAGGCCGGCGAGCAAATCGTGGCCCAGATTTCCACCGAGTCCGTCCCGGTTGCCCAGATCCGCTCCGTGGTGCTTAGTTACATGTATTCCCAGCCGCAGGACTACAAGCCTTCCGATCCGGTGCGCGAGCTGACCTTGGCCATCGCCTGGTCCGGCGGCCAGCGGCTCGACATGGGCCCGGCCAGCTGCGGCGATCCGCAATGCGAGGCGGACCACGGCTACAGCGGCACCATAGCCCAGGAAGACATTGTCCTGCGGATCAGCGCCGAAGCCGATGGGCTGCAGGCAGTCCAGGACGCCAAGCTCTTCGCGAGGGCCCTGCGCGCTGTGAATACCGGTTCCACCGCTCCTGTCCAGCATGCACCGCAGACACTCCAGCCCCGGCCGCGGGCCGGCGTGTTTGGAAACCGCCTCAGCCGCGGACACCAGCAGCGCTGAGATGCCGGACCACGGGAAAATTGCCGTCCCCCCAGCACCTTCTGAACGGAACCGTCCGGCCTTGAACACACCGCCGGCGCCCGCTTTCGGGCAGCGCTCCATCGCCGATGTGCTGACGAGTGCTGCAGCCAGCCTGGGCGTAGAAGGCTTCAGCAACACCCTCGGCCTTCCGCCGGCGTCGCGGGTCTGCGTGGTCCTGGCCGACGGCCTGGGCCGCAACCTCCTGAAGCAGAAGTCGGCCCACACCCCGTTCCTGCGCTCGGTCATGCAGGCCGGGCAGGGCGAGGTCCCGGTGTGGCTGGACTCCACGTTCCCCTCCACCACGGCAGCGGCACTGGCGAGCTTTGGGACCGGTCTGGTACCCGGCCAGCATGGCCTGGTGGGGTTCGATGTGCTGGACCCGGACCAGGACAAAGTGGTGAACATGCTCGGCAACTGGGACGCGGGCGTGGATCCGCTGGCATGGCAGCCGTTTCCCACCGTGTTTGAGCGTGCGGCCGCCTGGGTGGATGTGACAACGGTCAGCCTTCCGCAGTTCAGCACGTCGCCCATGACCCAGGCGGCGCTCCGGGGTGGCCGCTTCATCTCCGCCAACACGTCCCACGCCCGCACCGCAGCTGCCGCCGATGCGATGGCCGCTGCCGGGCCCGCGCTCATGTACTTCTATGTCAACGAGCTGGATAAGGCCGGGCACCGGCATGGGTGCCAGTCCGAACAGTGGGAACACCAGCTGGAGGAACTGGACGCCACGGTCAAGAGGCTCAACAGCTCGCTTCCTGCCGGCACCACCGTGCTGGTGACCGCGGACCACGGCATGCTGGACGTTCCCGAGGGCCAACGGATCGACTACGCCGCGGATCCTGCCCTGATCGAAGGGGTCCGGCACACAGCGGGGGAGCCCCGCATGGTCCACCTCTACCTTGAAGACTGGATGGATGCTTCCGGCCGGGACAGGCTGCTGGACGCCTGGCGTGGCCGCTTTGGCGAGAGGATCTGGGCCTTCACGAGGGAGGAAGCGCTGGCCGCCGGGCTGTTCGGGCCGCTTCGCCCCGCGGTCGGGCCCCGGATCGGGGACATCATGATCGCCGCACGGGATGCCCTTGCCCTCTATGACACCCGCCGCTCGAGGCCCACAGCCATGGAGGTCATCGGCCAGCACGGCTCGTTGACGAAGGCGGAACGGGAAGTGCCGCTGCTGTGCTTCGCTGCGGAGGGCAAGAAGGCCCGCCGTGGCTGAGCTGGTGTTTTTCTCCGGAACCATGGACTGCGGGAAGTCGACGCTGGCCCTGCAGATGGACTATAACCACCGGGCGCGCGGGCGGGGCGGCGTTCGCTTCAGCCGCAATGACCGGGCCGGAGGGTTCCGGATTTCCAGCAGGCTTGGCCTTGAAACGGACGCGGTAGAGGTCCTGGACAGCACCGACTTCTGGGATGAAGTGGTCAGCCGCCGCACCAGGGGAGAGAAGGTGGATTTCCTGATTTGCGACGAAGCACAGTTCTATTCGCCGGACCAAGTGGAGCAGCTGGCCAGGGTGGTGGACGAGATCGACGTCGACGTTTTTGCTTTCGGAATCAGCGCGGACTTCCGCACCCGGCTCTTTCCCGGATCCCAGCGGCTCATTGAACTCGCCGACCGCGTCCAGGTTCTCCAGGTGGAAGCCCTGTGCTGGTGCGGACGGCGCGCCACCCAGAACGCCCGGACGGTGGACGGTGTGATGGTGGTGGAGGGCGCCCAGGTGGTCGTGGGAGATGTGGATATGGCGGTCGATCCCACGGCGTCCAAGGCTGAGGACCACGTCCCGCCGGTGGGCTATGAAACCCTGTGCCGGCGGCACTACATGCGGCGGGTTACGGCGCACGGCGCCAGCATTATGGCCCAGCGGGACCAACTGCTCCCGTTTGAGACGGATGCCTGCCTGTGGCGCGGGTCCGGCGGGGAAGGCTAAACCTGCGGATGCGCGGTCAGGGTGTCAGTCGCCCCTGGTCCCGAAGACGATCTCGTCCCAGGAAGGAATGCTTGAGCGTTTCGGTTTGGCGGGCTGCCGTTCCGGCATCTCTGCATCCTGCTCGTGGTGCGCCCTGGCCGGCGGGTCGTCGGGCGTAGTGGAGCGATGCATGCGCCGCGGGCTCCCGCCGCCCAGCAGTTCGTCAAGGCCCACGCTTGGTGTGGTGTTCCCGGTGTCCGGCGGCGGTGGATCTTCGGACGTGGATGCAGGATTCTTGGTGGAGGCCGGTGGTGTGTACGCCTGCCCGGCGGGGCGGAGCGGGGACGCCACAATGGTGATTTCCCGCGTGTCCGTACTGACGCCGTCGTGCAGTCTCAGTAAGTCCTCCACGTTGTCCCGGTGCGGGGGGATCAGACTCAACCTGGACAGCATGGAAGGCCTTCCCTCGCGCTTCCGCGTGAGCGGATCGGCCTGCACCGCCGGTGCCTCATGCTCGGATCCGGAGGATCCAAGTGTTCCGGCAGGTTCAGAATCCCTGAGTTCCTGATCCTTGTCCTTTTGTGGCTGGTGTTCCTTTTGCTGCTGGCTCAATTCGGAAGGACGTGGATGCGCAGCCGGGACCCCATGGGTCAGGAGCAGGGCCAGGGCGTCGTCGGCGTCCTCATCCACCCCCAGGCGCTGGCCGCGGCGCGAGCGCAGCATGTCCAACAGTCCGTCGGATTCCTTGACCGGCTGCGGACCGCTGTGCGTGGCAGCCGCGTTCCGGGCTGCTGCCGCGCCGGCATCGGTTTCAAAGTCGAAGGGCCGGTCCGAAACGGCCGTCAGACGGCGGGCCGGAACGGGGCCGTCCAGCGGCTCCAGTTCGCTGAGCTGTTGGGCCCAGCGGTTGGCGTTTTGCAGCGCCTTGCGGGCCGGGCTGAACGTCCACAGAGCGGGGGGTTCTTCGCCGATGCCGGGCGTGCCGTCATTTTTCAGCGCGAAACGCGCAACCACTGTCCAGCTGCCGTCGGGCCGCCGCCAGGAGTCCCACTCCACCGAGGAGGGGTCAATGCCGTGCGCCGAAAGCCGGTGGGCCACCATGTCACCCAGTGAGGCAGGGTTGTCGCCGAAAACTGAACGGTACGCGTCATGGCCCGGGGAGGGTGAGGCCACCTCAATCTTGCGCGCCTGCTGGGCCACGTACTCGCGTTCAGCCAGGACAGGTCCCTCGTAGCGCTCAACTTTGGCGAGGGGCAGCCCGGAGAGCTCCGCCACGTCCGCCGCGGTGGCGCCGCTGCGGATCCTTGCCTGGATATCCCGCGGCGACATGGCGATGGGAGCTGTGGCGGCCGATGCCTTCGCCGATGACCGGCTGGCCGCCCGGAGAGCTTCGTCGATCGGCAGCTGGAACATCTCGCCGCCGGCACCGCTCAACAGGAGATGCTCCCCGTCGTCGTGTACGCCTACAAGCCGTAGATCCTGCATGCAAATCCTCCACCCTGGCATTACTATCAATCGAAACTCTGCCACCCGGCTGCACATTTTTGGGTGAGGAGGAAGGGCGCGCCGCGATATTCCGGGAGTTTCCGGCCGCAGGACCCAAGCCGGGCCACGTCCCGGGTTCCGGGCGGGCGCCGTTCAAGGCCAAGGGTGCTGGATTTTGCCCCCGCATTAGGGAAAGATGTGCCGCACGCGGGGCACAAACGCCAGGTGTCCGGCGTTATCAAGGGTGTTACATCCTGAAGCGGATTGGGAGCGAGGTGAGGCGAATGGCCACCGACTATGACGCGCCGCGGAAGTCCGAAGAAGACCTCAATGAGGATTCACTGGAGGAATTGAAGACCCGAAGGTCGGACAAGCCCGCTGCAGTGGTGGAAGAGGATGAAAGTGAACTTGCCGCCGGCTACGAGCTCCCGGGAGCAGACCTCTCCGGCGAGGAACTCCTTGTCCAGATAGTCCCGCCCCAGGCGGACGAATTCACCTGCTCGTCATGCTTCCTGGTCAGGCACCGTTCCCAAATAGCCCTGGAAAAAGACGGCCGCCTTTATTGCAAGGAGTGCGAAGGCTGACGGCCTCCTGCCGGTCACAGCTGAAGGCCCTGACGGCGCGGGGTGGTCTCAGGTGTTCTGCAGGGCCGCTGTCAGTTCTTCGGGCCGCCGCGTGGAGGTCAGCCAGTACGGCGTCCGGTCCGATGCGTCGGTTATCTCAATCCTGACCACGGGGTCGATCCAGCCGCGGATGCACAGGTAGGCAAGCCCGTTCAGCCGGGTCCCGCGTTCCGCGGTGGCCTCCTTGCCGCGGTACGGCTGTACCTCGCCGACAAACCTGCGCTCGATCGTGGCGCGGCCCACCGTGAGGGACGTCCCGGTGACAATAATGGCGGGAGTCCACAACACCAGCAGGACGGCCATGATGCCAAAAAGCACCGCCGCCGCCGTGTAGCCGGCACCCATGCTGATGGGCGCAAAAACCAGGATCCCGGCGCCGGCAATACCCGCTGCAATGACCCAGACCCAGATGGTGGGCCACAGCCGCTCCTTGAAAATTACCGCAGTACCGGCGGAAGGCGTGTTGGGAACAGGGGGGGTGGAGCTTGATTCGGGCATGCCTCCAGCTTTCCATCTTTGGGTGGCTATTTCACCTTGGGCGGGGAGGCCAACATTCCGGGCCGGATTTGCTGCCGGGCGTTAGAGTGAGTGACTGTGACTGATGAACTTGCCACTGTAGATTCCGCCCGTGACGAGACGCTGCCCGGCGCTGCACCAGATGGCGCAGCAGAAGCTGCGCCTGGCGCGGCCATTGGCGCCGCCACTGGTGCAGCCGCACCGTACGGTGCGCCAACGCTGCAGGTACAGCTGAAAATGCTGGATGCCTGGCTGGAGGCCCCGTCCTACGCCCACCCTGGTGACGCCGGGGCAGACCTGCGTGCCCGCGAAGACGTTGTACTGCAGCCGGGGGACCGGAAACTGGTCCCCACCGGAGTGGCCATTGCCCTGCCGGAAGGCTACGTGGCACTGATCCACCCCCGGTCGGGCCTTGCCACCAAACACGGGCTGACCATCGTTAACGCGCCCGGGACGGTGGACGCCGGGTACCGCGGTGAAATCTCGGTGACATTACTGAATACCGACAGGCACCAGGCCATTGAGCTGCGGCGCGGCGATAGAATTGCACAGATGGTGATCCAGCGGGTTGAGTATGCGCAATTCATCCCAGTCAACGAATTGAGCGGCTCGGTACGCGGTGCGGGCGGATTCGGTTCCACCGGCGGATTCACACAGCCCACCACCTGACGTCCCGCCCCGGCAGGCGGCCGGGCGGCAGGGCTGCATTACGGCATCAAGACTTTTGACGGCGCGACCCCCGGGCCGGCCAGGCATATTCATAACTAAGGAGACGACCCCCCATGGTTTTTGGGCTCGGCAGGAAAGCCAAGAAGGATCAGGAAGCCGAACTGGACGATTCCCTGGCCACCACGGACGCGGCAGATTCGGAAGGTGCGGCCAACACCAAGGCACCGCGGGCCGCCGGGCCGTTTGACGTCTCCGAGATCTCCAGCCGTGACGGTTACGTGGACCTCGGTGCCCTGCTCATCACCCCCAGCGAAGGCCTGCAGTTGAGGCTGGAAGTTGAGGAAGCCACGCAGCGGGTAGTGGCGGTCACCATGGACCTGAACGGTTCAAGCCTGCAGCTCCAGGCCTTCGCGGCACCCAAGTCCGAGGGACTGTGGGACGAGATCCGGGAGCAGATTGGCCAGTCGGTGGGCAGCCAGGGCGGCCAGGTTGAAGAGGTCCCGGGCGAGTTCGGCCCTGAGCTGATTGCCAAGCTCCCCGCCGGTGCCGCAGACGGAAGCCAGGGATACCGCGTGGCGCGTTTTGTGGGGGTGGATGGCCCGCGGTGGTTCCTGCGCGGGGTACTGGGTGGCGCGGCAGCGTTGGACCGCGAAGCCGCGGCGCCGCTTGAGGCCCTGTTCCGCAAGATCGTGGTGATCCGCGGCGACAGCCCCATGCCGCCGCGCGACCTGCTGCAGCTTCGCCTGCCGAAGGACGCCGCACCGGCACCAACACCGGCACCGGCTGCGCCAGAGCTCCAGGAGCCCGAGCGCGGTCCGGAGATAACGCAGATTGGCTGATCTCTCCGTGGATGAGCCGGCGTCGTCCCTTGGTCCTGGGATACCTGTCAGCAGTCTCCCCGCAAAAGGACGTGTCGTGTGCCACGGCCAGGTTGAATCCGTCACCTTTATGCCGGCGGACCAGACGGCAGCCTATACGGCGATAGTTTCAGACGTTGAACGTGAGCGGTCCGGTTTACGGACGGCGTCCGGGCAACGCGGCCGCCTCCGCGTGGTGTGGCTGGGACGGCGGCGCGTGCCAGGCATCGACGCCGGCACCGAAGTCCGGCTTGAAGGCATGGTCACACAGAGCCAGGGCCTGCCCACCATGTTCAATCCACGCTACGAGATACTGTCCAGCCAGGAGAATGAATGAGCTCGTCCCAGCAGCCGGAGCCGTCCCCGGGATCACCCCGCCCCGAGCCTGATCCTTCCACCATGGCCGGACTTGCCGAAGGCTACGCGGCCAAAGCCGGACTCCACCGGACCCATGACGGCCGTATCGATGTCCTGCGCAGCGCCGGCGGCGTCCAGGGAATCGCGGAAAGCATCCTTCCGGGCCTGGTTTTCCTCATTGCGTTCACCGTCACCCGGGACCTGACACCGTCACTGGTGGCCGCCCTGGCCTCGGCGGCCGTGTTTACGGTGGTGCGCCTGGTGCAGCGGCGTCCGCTGACCCAGGCGCTGGCCGGGGTTGTGGGCGTCGGAATCTCGGCGTGGCTGGCAAACACCACCGGAAAAGCCGAGGATTTCTACCTTCCCGGCTTCATCACCAACGCCTCCTACATCCTCGCCATGGTCATTTCGATCCTCATCAAATGGCCCGTGGCCGGGCTGCTGTTTGGCTTCATCCGCAATGAAGGCATCGAGTGGCGGAAGGACCCCGCCCGGCTGAAGGCGTACCGCCTTGGCACCTGGATCATCATCACGGTGCTGGTGCTCCGGCTGGTGGTCCAGGTTCCGCTGTATCTGATGGGCGAGGACGGGCTGGCAGGGCTGGCCACCACACGCCTCATCATGGGTGCCCCGCTGTACATCCTTGGCGTCTGGATCGCGTGGCTGATCACCCGGCCGGTTCCCGCGGCGGAACCAACTCAGCCGTCGAAGCCGTCGCCCTCCGCCACCTGAGCCTCTACCGGCTGGGCGGCCGGGTTAGCGCCAGGCTGCCCCGCCCCGGCTAACGACTCCGCAGGCTCCACCGGCTCCACCGACTCCGGCGAGAGCAGGGCACGGAGCTCATCCTCGGCAGCAATCGTGGTGACAAAAAAGAGTTCGTCGCCGCCGTCGATCACGTCATCCCGGCTGGGCGTGATGGGGGCGTGGTCCCGCAGGATCGCCACCAGCGTCGAGTCTTCGGGCCAGCGGATTTCTCCCACGGTCAGGCCAATGGCATGCGAATCATGGGGGACCGTGAACTCAACCAGGGAAGAGACACCTGTCTGGAGCGTGAGCAGCCTGACCAGGTCGCCGATCTCCACGGCTTCTTCCACCAGGGCGGTCATCAACTGCGGCGTATTGACGGCCACGTCAACGCCCCACGAATCGTTGAACATCCAGTCGTTCTTGGGGTTGTTGACCCGGCCCACAGTACGGCCCACGCCGAATTCCGTCTTGGCCAGGAGGGAGACCACCAGGTTCACCTTGTCGTCGCCGGTGGCCGAAACCACGACGTCGGCGTCTTCCACCTTCGCGCCCTGCAGCGTGCTCAGTTCGCAGGCGTCGCCTACCAGCCAGTGCGCGCCGCGGAGTCCGCTGCGGCCAATGACCTCCGGCTTGAGGTCTATCAGCAGGATTTCATGTTTGTGGGCCAGCAACTCCCTGGCAATCGACGAACCGACACTGCCGGCGCCTACGATGACTACTTTCACTTCGGTTCCTTCGCGGGGGCTTTGGCCAGGATATGCGCAACCTGGGCACTGCGGTCCACCTGCAGCATGGCGTGCAGGGTGTCGCCGTCCTGGTAGGCAGTGCCGGAGTCGGGGAGCAGGCCCTCGCCGAAACGCGTGAGGTAGGCCACGCGGACATCCGCGGCTTTCTCGATTGCGGTGACCCGGTGTCCCACCCAGCCGGGGTCGAGATCAAGTTCGGCCAGCACCAGGCGGCCGGAGGGCTCGCGGAAATCGCCGGCGAGATGCTGCTCCGGAAGGATGCGCCGCAGGACCTGGTCCGCGCTCCAGCGGACCGCGGCCACGGTGGGGATGCCCAGGCGCTGGTAGATCTCGGCCCGGCCGGGATCGTAGATCCTGGCCACAACGTGCGGGACGTGGAATGTCTCCCGGGCAACGCGGGTAGCCAGGATGTTGGAGTTGTCGCCGCTGGACACCGCGGCGAAAGCATAGGCGTCGGCCACTCCGGCCTGCTTGAGGGTGTCCCGGTCAAAGCCGACGCCGGTGACCTTGCGCCCCGTGAAGCCCTGGCGCAGCCTGCGGAAAGCGCGGTCGTCCTGATCGATGATCGCCACGGAGTGGCCGGCATCCTCGAGCGTATGCGCTAGCGTCGCCCCCACACGGCCACATCCCATGATCACGAAATGCGCCACCCGTATCTCCTCAATTTCCGTACCTGTTGCTGCTGCTAGAACTCTACCGGCATGGCGCTGGTTACAGCGGCCCGGGGGCCGTCATGACATAGCCCCTGAATCAGACTAGCTTTGTGTGGTGCTGACAATAATGAAACGGGTTCTGGTGGGCAGGCCCTTCAGGAATGACAGGCTGGCCCATACCCTGCTTCCCAAGCGGATCGCGCTTCCGGTTTTCGCCTCCGACGCGCTGTCCTCCGTAGCCTACGCACCGGATGAAATCCTGCTGACCCTGGCACTGGCCGGCGTGAGTGCGGTGGCCTTTTCACCGTGGGTTGGCCTCGCGGTCATGGTGGTGCTGCTGACGGTGGTGGCGTCCTACCGGCAGAACGTGCACGCCTACCCGTCCGGCGGAGGCGACTACGAGATCGCCAACGTGAACCTCGGAAAGCATGCCGGCCTGACGGTGGCGTCGGCGCTCCTGGTGGACTACGTCCTGACGGTGGCGGTTTCCATGTCGTCCGCAGCGACCTACCTGACCACCGCCATCCCTGACCTGCACGGGCAGCAGGCGCTCATCGCCACTATCGGCGTGGCCATCCTCGCCCTGGTCAACCTCCGCGGCGTTAAGGAAGCCGGCACAGTTTTTGCCGTCCCCACCTACATTTTTATGGCCTCGATCCTGGGGATGACCGCTGTGGGAATCTTCCAGGCCTCCACCGGCCAGCTGGGCGAGGCGCCGTCAGCCGCTTTCAGCATCGTGCCGGCTCCGGGATTCGACGAAGGGCTGGTGGGCCTGGCCGGCGCCTTCCTCCTGCTGAGGGCGTTCTCCTCCGGGGCCGCTGCCCTCACCGGGGTTGAAGCCATCAGTAACGGTGTGCCCAACTTCAAGGAGCCCAAAAGCAAGAATGCTGCCACCACACTGCTGCTGCTGGGCGTCATCGGGGCGTCGATGCTGGCCGGGATCATGTACCTGGCCAGCGCCACCAAGGTCCACATCGTGCTGGATCCGGCCCGGGAGTTCCTGCTCAACGGCATTCCGTTGCCCCCCGATTACATCCAGACCCCCGCCATCAGCCAGATCGCGCAGACCATCTTCGGCCCCGGTTCCATTCCCTTTTACATTGTGGTGGCAGCCACCGGCGTGATCCTGGTGTTTGCGGCCAATACCGCCTTCAACGGCTTTCCCGTCCTGGGCTCCATCCTGGCCCAGGACGGTTACCTTCCCCGGCAGCTGCGGACCAGGGGAGACCGGCTGGCCTTCAGCAACGGTGTATTGGCGCTGGCGGCCGGAGCCCTGGTGCTGATCCTTGCCTTCAACGCAGATGTCACCAGGCTCATCCAGCTGTACATTGTGGGCGTCTTTATTTCCTTCACCGCAAGCCAGCTGGGCATGATCAGGCACTGGGGACGGCAGCTCAAGCTCGCCAAGGACACAACAGTCCGGCTGCGGATGGTGAAGTCGCGCACCATCAACACCATCGGTTTCGGCATGACGGCGCTGGTCCTGGTCATCGTCCTGGTCACCAAATTCGAGCAGGGCGCCTGGATCGCCCTGCTGGCGATGTTCGTGCTCTACCTGATCATGTGGAGCATCCGGGCCCACTATGACAATGTGGCCAAGGAACTGGCCGTGGACGAGGATTCCTCGCCGCGGGCCCTTCCGTCCCGGGTGCATGCCGTGATTCTGGTGTCCCACGTGCGCAAGCCCGTGCTCCGGGCGCTGGCCTACGCCCGCGCCTCCCGGCCCTCGCGGCTGGATGCCGTTACCGTGGACATCAACGCCGAAGAGACGGCACGCACTGTTGCTGATTGGGAAAAGCTCGAGATTCCTGTGCCGCTGACCGTGCTGGCGAGCCCGTACCGGGAGACCGTCACCCCCATCATGGAGTACGTCAAGAACATGCGGCGCGATTCCCCGCGTGACCTGATCGTGGTGTACATCCCCGAGTACGTGGTGGGCAAATGGTGGGAGCAGCTGGTCCACAACCAGACTGCGCTGCGCATCAAGACCCGCCTGCATTTTGAACCTGGCGTGATGGTGGCCAGCGTTCCGTGGCAGTTGAAATCGTCCGAAGAAGCCAAGAACCTGCAGGATATCCAATGAACACCAAGACCCAGACCGCTTCGCATTCAGCCAATTCCCATCCAGCCGCCTCCCATCCAGCCCCTGACGCGCTGACGGAGCTGGTGCTCGACGTCGGCCCCGTGGCCCACGGCGGGCACTGCGTGGCACGCCACGAAGGCAGGGTGATTTTTGTCCGCCACGGCATCCCCGGCGAGAAGGTCCGGGCCCGGGTGACGGAAGCGGGGGAGACGGCCAAGTTCTGGCGTGCCGACGTGGTGGAGGTCCTGGACGCCTCACCGGACCGGGTGGAGCACTTTTGGCACCTCGCTGACGCCCGGCGCGCGTGGGCAGCCGGGCACCCGCCCGTCGGCGGAGCTGAATTCGGCCACATCACGCTGTCCCGCCAGCGGGCCCTCAAGTCCGCAGTGCTGGCCGAACAGCTCAAGCGGCTCGCCGGCGTCGAACTTCCTCCGGCGGATGTCCCCGGCCACGAGAATGCCGAGAACAGCGGCACGCCGGTGGAGGCCGTGGGCAGCCGGTCAGGCGAAAACTCAACGCCCGACGCCGGCGCCGGCCTTGAGTGGCGGACCCGGGCCAGTTTTTCCGTCACCCCCGGCGGGAAACTGGGCATGCACGCCCACCGCTCCGACCAGATCATCCCCGTGCGGGGAATGCCGCTCGCCGTCGACGGCATTAACCGGCTGCGCCTGTGGGACATCGACCTGCAGGGCATCGACCGGGTGGAGGTGGCAGCACCGGCTAACGGATCACGGCCCCTGGTGCTGCTCTCCCCGGCGCCGGGCACCAAACCCAAGCGGCTCAGCGCCATCGTCGCCCAGCTCCCCGACGACGTTTCCGTGGCCAGCTTCGACCCTCTGAAGGACGAGGTCAGGCAACTGCGGGGCCGGACATGGGTGCAGGAGACCGCCGCAGGGCACGACTACCGCATCACGGGGGCCGGCTTCTGGCAGATTCACCGCGACGCGCCCGAAGCACTTGTGGGGGCCGTCACAGAATTCCTCCACGGCGGGGGCTTCCTGGAGCCAGGCTCAGTGGTGGCGGATCTGTACGCCGGGGCCGGCCTGTTCACCGCACCCCTGGCGGACGCGGTGGGGGAGACGGGCTCCGTTCTCTCAATCGAAGGCGCAGCGGGAACCAGCCGGGACGCGCGCAAAAACCTGCACAACGCGCCGCAGGTGGAGATTGTTCAGGGGAGGGTTGAGCGCGTCCTCCGCCAGAAACCGCGGGAATTTGACGCCGTGCTGCTGGATCCGCCCCGGGCAGGTGCCGGAAAAGCAGTGGTCAGCCAGCTGATCGCCGCCGGACCGCGTGCCATCGCCTATGTGTCCTGCGACCCCGCATCCTTTGCGCGTGATCTGGGTTACTTCCAGCAGGGGGGATGGTCCCTTGCCGGGCTGCGGGCGTTCGATCTGTACCCGCACACCCACCACCTGGAGACTGTGGCATTGCTGACACCAGCCCGCTGACGCCGCAGCTATTTGCACTAGTATGGCGGTAGTAATCCCACGTCGCGCTCCGTACTCACGGCTGGACAACCTGCAATTTTCCGGGCCTGCACTAATTAGGCCTGCCTAACTAGCAAGCGGTCTACCGCGCGACAAAGATGAAACTGTTGCGAGAGGAGTCCTGCGATGAGCACTGTGGACAGCTTCGGTTCAAAAGGCAAACTTAATGTAGCCGGAACCGAATACGAAATTTTCCGGTTGAACTCCGTTGAAGGTGCAGAAAACCTTCCGTTCAGCCTCAAGGTATTGCTTGAAAACCTGTTGAGGACCGAGGACGGCGCGAACATCACTGCCGATCACGTCCGCGCCTTGGCGGGATGGGACCCCAACGCCCAGCCCGATACAGAAATCCAGTTCACGCCGGCGCGGGTGATCATGCAGGACTTCACCGGTGTTCCCTGCGTGGTTGACCTGGCGACGATGCGTGAAGCAGTCAAGGAACTCGGCGGTGACCCCAAGCGGGTCAACCCGCTGGCTCCGGCGGAAATGGTCATTGACCACTCCGTGCAGATTGACGCCTTCGGCAACTCCGGCGCGCTGGAGCGCAACATGGAGATCGAATACCAGCGCAACGGCGAGCGTTACCAGTTCCTGCGCTGGGGCCAGACCGCGTTCGACGACTTCAAGGTAGTTCCGCCGGGAACCGGCATCGTGCACCAGGTGAACATTGAATACCTGGCACGCACAGTGATGACCCGTGAAGTTGATGGCGCTCTCCGTGCTTACCCGGACACCTGCGTTGGCACCGACTCGCACACCACCATGGTCAACGGCCTGGGTGTCCTGGGCTGGGGCGTTGGCGGCATCGAAGCCGAGGCAGCCATGCTGGGACAGCCCGTCTCCATGCTGATCCCGCGCGTCGTGGGCTTCAAGCTGACCGGGTCCATCCCGGCCGGCGCCACCGCCACCGACGTTGTGCTGACCATCACCGAGCAGCTGCGCAAGCACGGTGTGGTGGGCAAATTCGTGGAATTCTACGGCGAAGGTGTTGCCGCGGTGCCGCTGGCCAACCGCGCCACCATCGGAAACATGAGCCCGGAGTTCGGCTCCACCGCCGCAATGTTCCCGATTGACGACGTCACATTGGACTACCTGCGCCTCACCGGCCGCTCGGACGAAAACGTGGCACTCGTGGAGTCCTACGCCAAGGAACAGGGCCTCTGGCACGATCCTTCCCGCGAGATCAAGTTCTCCGAGTACCTCGAGCTGGACCTGTCCACGGTTGTTCCCTCCATCTCCGGCCCCAAGCGTCCCCAGGACCGCATTGAGCTGACGGATGCCAAGGAGCAGTTCCGCAAGGACATCCACAACTACGTCGCCATCGAAGACGGCAGCGTGGACGAGTCCCTGGACGAATCGTTTCCCGCCTCCGACGCCCCGTCCTTCACCCACCCTGACTCGCACACCACCGAGACCAGCCGCGTTGTCTCGGCTGCCAACGGTGCCCAGGGGCGTCCGTCCAGCCCGGTCCACGTCGTGACCGAAGACGGCCGCGAGTTCGAGCTGGACCACGGTGCGGTGTCGATCGCCTCGATCACCTCCTGCACCAACACGTCCAACCCCTCCGTGATGCTTGCCGCCGCACTTCTGGCGCGCAACGCCGTCGACAAGGGCCTGACGTCCAAGCCGTGGGTCAAGACCTCCGTCGCCCCGGGTTCCAAGGTTGTCACCGACTACTACGAGAAGTCCGGCCTGACGCCGTACCTGGAGAAGCTCGGCTTCTACATCGTGGGCTACGGCTGCGCCACCTGCATCGGCAACTCCGGCCCGCTGGACGCCGAGATCTCCGAGGCCATCCAGGCCAACGACCTCTCCGTCACCGCAGTGCTTTCCGGTAACCGCAACTTCGAAGGCCGGATCAACCCGGACGTCAAGATGAACTACCTGGCCTCCCCGCCGCTGGTCATCGCGTACGCCCTGGCCGGTTCCATGGACTTCGACTTCGACACCGACTCCCTAGGCAAGGATGAAGCCGGCAACGACGTCTTCCTGAAGGACATCTGGCCCAACCCCGTGGAGGTCCAGCAGGTCATCGATTCCTCGATCGACAAGGACATGTTCGCCCGCGGCTACGAGGGCGTCTTCGATGGCGACGACCGCTGGAAGGCGCTCGACACGCCCGCCGGTGACACGTTCGCCTGGGATCCGAACTCCACTTACGTCCGGAAGCCCCCGTACTTCGAGGGCATGAAGGCGCAGCCGGAACCCGTACAGGACATCTCCGGTGCACGCGTACTGCTCAAGCTGGGCGATTCGGTCACCACCGACCACATCTCCCCGGCCGGTTCCTTCAAGTCGGACACCCCTGCCGGCCAGTACCTCCTGGCCAACGGTGTGGAGCGCAAGGACTTCAACTCCTACGGCTCGCGCCGTGGCAACCACGAGGTCATGATCCGCGGCACGTTCGCCAACATCCGCATCAAGAACCAGATCCTGGACGGCGTCGAAGGTGGCTTCACCCGCGACTTCAGCCAGGAAGGCGGACCGCAGGCCTACGTCTACGACGCCGCGCAGAACTACCAGGCAGCCGGCACTCCGCTGGTGGTCCTGGCAGGCAAGGAGTACGGCTCCGGTTCCTCCCGTGACTGGGCAGCCAAGGGCACGGCGCTGCTGGGCGTCAAGGCAGTCATCGCCGAAAGCTACGAGCGCATCCACCGCTCCAACCTGATCGGCATGGGCGTCCTGCCCCTGCAGTACCCGGCCGGAGAAAGCGCAGCAACCCTGGGCCTGACTGGCACCGAGGTCTTTGCGGTGGAAGGCGTCACCGGGCTGAACGAGGGCTTCACGCCCAAGACCCTCAAGGTCACGGCCACCGCTGAAGACGGCTCCGTCAAGTCGTTCGACGCTGTGCTGCGCATCGACACCCCGGGCGAGGCGGACTACTACCGCAACGGCGGGATCCTGCAGTACGTCCTGCGCCAGATTTCCGCCAACTAGCGGATTCTGAACCTGCAGCACCCTTTCGAAGCCCCGGCCGGTCACCGACCAGCCGGGGCTTCGGCTTTGCATTTCAGCCGAGGCGTTAGAGTTAATAGGCACGTCTACCACCCGAAGGAGGGGTCATTGGGAATCTTGGACACCATCCGGAATCCGCAGGACCTGAACGAGTTGTCCCCCCAGCAGCTGGAGGAACTGGCCGCTGAGATCAGGACTTTCCTGATCACCAACGTCTCCCAGACAGGCGGACACCTCGGCCCCAACCTCGGCGTTGTGGAGCTTACCCTCGCCGTGCACCGCATCTTTGACTCGCCGCACGACAGCCTGGTGTTCGACACCGGCCACCAGTCCTATGTGCACAAGCTCCTCACCGGCCGCCAGGATTTCAGCACCCTGCGCCAACAGGGCGGCATGTCCGGGTACCCGTCCCGCGCCGAGTCCGAACATGACATCCTGGAAAGTTCGCACGCCTCCTCGTCGCTGTCCTGGGCCGACGGCATCTCCCGGGCCCGCCAGCTCACCGGCGAGGGTGACCGCTTTGTTGTTGCCGTCGTCGGGGACGGTGCGCTGACCGGCGGGATGGCATGGGAAGCCATCAACAACATCGCTGCCGACAAGCGCCGCCGGGTGGTCATTGTGGTCAACGACAACGGACGCTCGTACGCGCCAACGGTGGGCGGATTCGCTGACTACCTCGCGTCCCTCCGTCCCACCATCGACTCCTTCCGCGCCGCGCCGGCCTACGAAGGCGTCATGGACTGGTGGAAGCGGAAGCTTCAAAGCGGCGGGCCCGTCGGCCAGTTCACGTACAAGAGCCTGCATGCCATGAAAAAGGGCATCAAGGACTGGTGGGCGCCGCAGGGAATGTTCGAAGACCTCGGCATGAAGTACATCGGCCCGGTGGACGGCCACAACCTCCAGGCCATGGAGCACGCGCTGGCCACCGCCAAGCACTATGCCGGCCCAGTGATTGTGCACGCCATGACCGAAAAGGGGCACGGCTACGCACCGGCCCGCGCCCACGAAGCGGACCAGTTCCACGCGGTGGGAATCATCGACCCGGAAACAGGGGAAGCCACCGGTGTCGCCGGTGCACAATCCTGGACCTCGGTGTTCGCCGACGAGATCGCCGCGATTGCCGATGAACGCCAGGACATTGTTGGCATCACGGGCGCCATGCTGATCCCGGTGGGGCTCCACAAGTTCGCGGCGAAGCACCCGGAGCGGGTGTTCGACGTCGGCATTGCCGAACAGCACGCTCTCACCTCCGCTGCGGGCATGGCCTTTGGCGGGCTCCACCCGGTGGTGGCCGTGTACGCCACCTTCCTGAACCGCGCCTTTGACCAGCTCCTGATGGATGTGGCTCTGCACAAGGCGGGCGTCACTATTGTTTTGGACCGGGCCGGTGTGACAGGGCCTGACGGCGCCAGCCACCACGGCATGTGGGACATGTCCATGGTCCAGATCGTCCCCGGACTGCACCTCGCCGCCCCCCGCGATGCGTCCCGCCTGCGGGAGGAACTCCGCGAGGCAGTCGCCATCAGCGGCGCGCCCAGCGTGGTGCGCTACTCCAAGGGGACAGTGGGAGCCGAAGTGGAAGCCATTGAACGGCTCAACGACGGCGTGGATGTCCTCGCCCGCAGGCCGTCGGGCTCCACCGAGAACGACGTCCTGATTGTCAGCGTTGGCGCCATGTCTGAACTCGCGCTGGACGTTTCCAACAGGCTTGGTGCCCAGGGAATCAGCACCACAGTGGTGGATCCGCGCTGGGTGCTGCCCGTGCGGCGTTCCATCATTGCGTTGGCCTCCCGCCACCGGCTGGTGATCTGCATCGAGGACGGCGTCCGTGCCGGGGGTGTGGGCTCGCGCATCCGCCAGGAAATGCGGGCAGCAGGAGTGGACACCGCCCTGAACGAAGTTGGGCTGCCCGCCGAGTTCCTTGACCACGGCACCCGCAGCCAGGTGCTGGAGCGCGCGGGCCTGACGGCCCAGCAGATCACGCACGACGTCGTGGCCCAGGTCCTGGGGACCAAGGTTCCCTTCGCGCGTCCCCTGCCCGGCCAGGAACACCCCACTACCGGCAGCCTGCCGATCCTGTGAGGGAAGAGGACAGGCTTAAATATCCGGCCGCTTCCGGGGGCCGGGAGACTGAGCAGCATCACCGCACCACCCGTGTGCCTTCAGGTCTTGAACCCGGGCAGTTGGTGGTGGCGCGGAACAGGAAATGGAATGGCAAAGCCCACTGGGTGGTGCCGGGACGCTACCTGGGCGAGGACAGTTTCGGTTGGTGGATCTTCCAGGGGACCAACGAATTCTGCTCGCGGCCGGGGGCTGCCTTCTACGCGGAGTCCGATGCCGTCCTGCTCATTCCGCGCTCAGGCGACTGGGTGGCCACCTTCTACGATGACGCCCACCCGAACGGTGTCCGCGTGTACGTTGACCTGGCCGTTGCCCATGAGTGGGACACCATCCGCCCCGGGGTGACCGAGTTTCATGTGATCGACATGGACCTGGACGTGGTCCGCACGGCTGACCGCGGGGTCTACATCGACGACGAAGACGAATTTGCCGAGCACCGCCTCGCAATGAATTACCCGGCCCATCTGGTGGAATCCCTCCAGGCGGCCACCGACGAGCTCTATCAGGCCGTCAAGGCACAGCAGGCACCCTTCGACGGCACCGACGTCGAGTGGTTCACGAAGGGACGCGCATGAGCGGAATTATCAGGGTCTACAAACGCGACGACGAGGGAGTCCTGCACTTCCGGGAGGGCTGGTTCGACGAGGACTACAGCCAGTTCGTCATGAACTACGGCGTGGTGGGCCACCAGAGCAAGACCGAGGAGACGGACGTTGCCGACGCCGAAGCGGCGGAGGGCCTGATGGCTGCGTTCGCCGCACAGTGCGCCGAGGACGGCTACGCCGAGATTCCCGACGACGAGCAGTCCTGGGTGGTGGCCCAGTTCGCGCTGAAAACCAAGGACGGCACCGACCGGGACCGGTACCTTGAGGAAAAAGCGAAGGATGCCCTCATTAGCCATCTGGCCTGGCGCGGCCTGGGGACCGTGGAGCGCTCCGAATTCAGCGACTACAAGCTGAACATCTTCTGCCTCTGCCCGGACGTGAACAAGGCAGTCAACGCCATCAAAGTCTGTAGCCGCGGCGAGGACCTGGACTTCACCAAGCTCAGCATCGGTGCCGCGCCCTACAACGAGCCGGACAACTTCAAGCTCAAGCATTCGGCGAAGCCCGCCAACAGCTTCAGCCTCTAGGGTGGTTCCGTGACTGAATACCGGCGACTTGGAAATTCCGGACTGACCGTCTCCGTAGTGGGGCTGGGCTGCAACAATCTGGGCCGTTCCCATACGGCAACGGAATCGCAGGAGGGGACGGACGCCGTCGTGCATGCGGCGCTCGACGCCGGCGTGACACTTTTCGACGTCGCGGACACGTACGGCCGCGAGCCCGGGCTCAGCGAAACCATGCTCGGCAAGGCCCTCGCCGGCAGGCGGAATGAGGCGGTGGTGGCCACCAAATTCGGGATGGACATGCGCGGGGCCAACGGCCCGGACTTCGGCGCCAGGGGCTCGCGCCGCTACATCATCCAGGCAGCGGAAGCATCACTGCGCCGGCTGGGGACGGAATGGATCGACCTTTACCAGTTCCACACCCCTGACCCACTGACCCCGATTGACGAAACGCTGTCCGCGCTGGACCACCTGGTGACCAGCGGCAAGGTCCGCTATATCGGGCACTCGAACCGCGCCGGCTGGCAAATCGCCGAGGCCGAGTTTGTGGCACGGGCCGGCGGCGGGACGCGCTTTATCTCCACCCAGAACCACTACAACCTGCTGGACCGGCGCGCGGAGCTGGAAGTCACCCCGGCCGCGGAGGCGTACGGCCTGGGCGTCCTGCCCTACTTCCCGCTGGCCAACGGGCTCCTGACCGGAAAGTACTCCCCGGATACTGCCCCCGCCGGATCACGGCTCAGCCATACCAGGACCCATCTGGTGCACAACGCGGATTGGGACCAACTGGGGCGCTTCACGGCGTTTGCTGCCGAGCGTGGCCTGACCGAAGTCCAGGTTGCCTTTTCGTGGCTCGCGGCCCAGCCGTCTGTTTCCAGCGTCATAGCCGGCGCCACCAGGCCTGAGCAGGTCCGGCAGAACGCCGGGGCCGTGGCTTGGATGCCGGGGCCGGAGGACCTGACGGAACTGGATGACATTTTCCCGGCTGTCCCCAAAGTGGCACTCTTCTAGAGGGGAACACCAGTGATCAGCCTCCTCCTGGACGTGGACACCGGAATCGATGACGCTGTGGCGCTGGCCTATCTGGCATCACTTCCCGATGTTGAGTTCGTGGCCGTCACGGCGTCGGCGGGCAATGCCGGTGTCCATCAGGTGGCCCGCAATACCCTGGCACTGCTGGAACTGTGCGGACGCCGTGGAGTGGAAGTGGCCGTTGGGGCGGAAGCGCCCCTTGAGATCCCGCTGGTGACCACGCCGGAGACCCATGGTCCACAAGGGCTGGGGCACGCGGTCCTGCCCCCGCCGTCGGGATCCGTTTCCGAACGGGACGCCGCGGACCTGTGGGTCCAGGCGGCCCGTGCGCGCCCAGGGGAGCTGACTGCCCTCATCACTGCACCGTTAACGAACTTCGCCCTGGCGATCCGGCGTGAGCCGCGCCTGCCGGAGCTCCTGCGCAAGACAGTCATCATGGGCGGCAGCTTCTACCACCAGGGAAACACCACGCCCCTGGCTGAGTGGAACACGCACGTGGACCCGCACGCCGCCAAGGAGGTGTACGCAGCCTACCGCGGCCTTCCGGCGGAGCAGCTGCCGATCGTCTGTTCCCTGGACACCACCGAGCGGATCGAGCTCCGGCCGGAGCATGTGCGCCGGCTGGCGGAGGCGGCAGGCTGCGCGGTGGAGGAATTGGTGCTGCCGGACCAGCCCGAGGGCCTTCGGAGCACCTCGGACAATGAACTGGTCCGCCACCTGTCCGACGCGCTGCGCTTCTACTTTGAATTCCACCGCCGGTACGATCAGGGCTACGTGGCACACATCCACGACTTTTTCGCCGCCGGCGTCGCGGCAGGGACCCTTGAATACTCCACCCGGCCGGCCACTGTGGACGTCGAGACGGAATCCCCACTCCTGATCGGGACCACGGTGGCGGACTTCCGCAACCTGTGGGGCCATCCGGCCAACGCCAGGATCGTGTCCGACAACAATCCGGCGGCAGCCTTCGATGAACTGGTGGCCTCTGTGGGCGGGCTGGCGCGCAGGCTGGCTGGCGGGCATGGCGCCCAGCGGGCCAGGCGCTAAACTGTTGAGCGGTCCGGGGGAGCGGCAACGCCGGCCGGTCCGCTGCCGAGGTGACATAGGCAGCTGAATGCACAGCCCTGAAGGCCATCCGGTCCTCAGAGTCTGAGTCTTTACCTGAACCCTCAAAGGAACACCATGTCATCCTCGTCCCTGACGCTGCCCGAAACCACTGAGGCAGCCTCGCGAAAGCGCCGCGTCCTGGAGATCCTCGGCGCAGCCGCCATCGCGGGAACCTACATCTACCTGGTGATGAACCAGCCGGCGGACATCGCCTCGGGGCCCGGCAGTGCGTCGGCCCTGATTGCCCTGTCAGGTTTCCTGGTGGGCGCCATCCTGCTGGTGGTGGCCGTACTGCCTACCCTTCCCACCACCACCGTGGTGCTGATTCCTGTGGCGCTGGTGCTGAACATCGTGATGGGCCAGTTTGTGGGAAGCACCCTGGTGCCGTTCTACCTCGACGCGATCGGAACGGTGCTGATCGCCGTCCTGGCTGGGCCGGCGGCAGGAGCTGCCACCGGTGCATTGAGCAGCATCGTCTGGTCCTTCTTCAATCCCACGGTCCTGCCTTTTGCCGCGGGCGCCGCCCTGATCGGATTCCTTGCCGGCCTGGCCGCACGCCACGGCTTCTTCCGCCGGTTCTACCTTGCCCCGGTGGCCGGTTTTATCACCGGCGTCCTCGCGGGCGTGGTGTCGGCCCCCGTGGCGGCGTTCGTCTTTGGCGGCACGTCAGGGGTGGCCACCGGCGCCATCGTCAGCGCGTTCCGTGCCATGGGCGACACGCTCTTCGCCGCCGTCACCAAGCAGGCCCTGATCTCGGACCCCATGGACAAGGCCATCGTCTTCACGATCGTTGCCCTGCTGGTCTATGCGCTGCCGCGCAGGGTGACGTTCCAGTTCCCGTTTGTGCGGCAATTCCGGGTCCTGGCCGGACGCAAGGATTCCTAGGCTGGGCCGGATCAGCCCGCTGACCCAGCTCACCGCCGTCGTCACCGTTGTGGTGGTGACGACGGCGGTGGGCCAGTGGGTTGTTTCGCTTTCCGTGCTGCTTGCAGCGGCGGCGATCACGGCCTTCGCCGGGACGGCACGTGCCGTCTGGGCCGCGGCCGGCCTTGTCCTGCTGCCGCTCGCGGCGTCCCTGCTGCTGACCCATGGACTGTTCTTCCCTGAGGGCAGCACAGTCCTCTGGACATTCGGCCCTGCCAGGCTCACCGCGGAAGGGCTGGGCGTTGCCGGATCCCTGGTGTTGAGGGCAGCGGTGCTGGTGGTCCTCCTGCTGACGCTCTCCTTCAGCATCCAGCCCGCGGACATCATGGCACTGTGCGCGAAACACGGTGTCCCCGCGCAGTTGGGCTTTGTGCTCTGTTCCACCCTTACCATCGCGCCGCAGATCAGGCGGCGGGTCCAGCGGATCCGGGAGGCACAGCAGCTCCGGGGCCTGTACTCCGGGAGATCGCTTCCGGCCCGGCTGGCCTCCTTCCGTGTGCTGGCCCTTCCGCTGCTGCTCTCCCTGCTCCACGATGCCGGCCAGCGCGCCGCTGCCCTGGAGACCCGGGGCTTCGGGGGCACCGCCTCCCGGACCAGCCTGCGGGAGGTTCCTGATTCCAGGTTCCAGTCCGTTCTCCGCTGGTCCCTGCTGGCCGGGCTGGCGGTCTTCCTGGTCCTGTGGTTCGGACCGGCGGGAGGCAGCGGTGCGCCTCAGCCTTAGATCGTTCAGCTACCCGGACAGTGCCCGGCCCGTCCTGGCGGACGTTGACCTGGCGGTGGGGCCGGGCGCGTACGTGCTGGTGGCGGGCGGCTCGGGCAGTGGGAAGACCACGCTGGGGCTCATCCTTGCCGGGGTGCTTCCCGGGCAACACCGCGGCACCCTGCACGGAAGCATCACGCTGGGCGCTCATTCCCTGGAGTTTCCGGCTGCCCAGGCGGCGCGGATCGACCATCAGTACTGGGGCACCCTGGTGGGCTACGCCGGCCAGGACGCCGCCGCGCAGCTTTCCACTGTCGCCCCGACGGTGGCCGAGGAGATAGCCTTTCCACTGGAAAACGCCGGCATGGCCCGGGAGGACATGCAGGCGCGCGTCCGTGAAGTGGCGGCGGACCTGGGCCTGACCCCGCTGTTGGAGCGGGACCCGGGCCTGCTGTCCGGCGGCCAGCAAAAGCTTGTGGCTCTCGCTGCCGCGATCGCACCGCGGCCACGCTTCCTGGTTCTCGACGAGCCACTTGCCAGCCTTGACCTCCAGGCGCGGACGCGTGTTAGTGCGGCAATAGCGGCCCTTTTGGGCGGCGGTATGGGTGTTGTTGTGCTCTCCCAGGACCTCGCCGCGGCAGGAAACGCCGGCGGCAACGGAGCCGGAAGCGGAACCGGAGCCGCGTGGGTCCCGGACCAGGTGGTGTTGCTGGCGGGCGGCCGGGCGGTCTTCACGGGCGCGGCTGCTGAAGCAGCGGGCGCCGCCACGGACCTCGGGCTGCCGGTGCTTGGTTTTGGCGCGCAGCCGGCGCCACAGGAACCTGCGCGGGCACCCGAACTCCCAGGACCTGGCGGACCCTTGCCGGCGGAACCTGCCGGATCCCTTCCTGAGGCTTTGCCTGTGGAAGCTCCTGTCGTGGCAGCTGAGGGGCTGCGCTTCGCATATAGTTGGCGGAAACCCCGTCCCTGGCGGCGCAGCCCCCAGGCGTCGCGGGTGCTTGAGAATGTGGGCCTCACCGTGGCCGCGGGGGAGTGTGTTGCGGTGGCCGGGGCCAACGGCTCCGGAAAATCCACTTTGCTGCGGCTGCTGACGGGACTGTCCACACCGCAGTCCGGAACAGTGCTGCTCAGGCCCCTCTCCGGCCCCGCGGCCGCCTCCACGGGCTCCGGCCCAGCGGTGGGCGCCCTGCTCCAGCATCCCCTCGAGCAGCTTTTTGAGCGGACCGTCCGGCGCGAAGTGGGCGCGGGCCTGCCCCGCAGCCTCGGCGACGCGGTTCGTGGGGAGCGTGTAGACACGGCACTGCGCCGTTCCAGGCTGCTGGAAGCCGGAGGCGTGCACCCTTACGAGTTGCCGGCGTCCGGCCAGCGACTGGCAGCCCTTGCGGCCCTGCTTGCCCAGGCGCCGCGGTTTATCGCCCTGGACGAGCCCACCGTCTCCCTGGACCGCCAGGGCTTGGACGTGCTGGCCGAAGCCATTGCCGCCGAGGCCGGCCGAGGGGCCGCCGTGGTGATGGTCACCCACGACCTTGATTTCGCCTACCGCACGTGCAGCAGGCTCCTGGTGCTGAATGAAGGACGGCTGGCAGCCGACGGCCCTTTCGGCGAGGTGCTGGAGTCACATTTCAGCTCGGGCGTCGCCTTCGGCGTCGCGGCACCGGGCGCCTGGCTGGCTTAATCCCGGCTCCCTTCCCAACCAAGTAGCGCTAATTGTCGTTTTGGGCCCCCAAAACGACAGTTAGCGCTACTTAGTTGGGTTTAACGGGACGACGGCGGGTGGTCACCTGAGGTGACACCCGCCGTCGCAGTTCACTTGTCTGCCGAAGCAGTGTCGCCCGGGACGGGCGCCTTAGGAAACGGCGCTTTCCACGCTCTCCTGTGACGCACGGGATGCGACGCCTGCCGGCAGGAACCTTTTGCCGTTGACCCGCTCGGATGCCCCCACCCGGTCCAGGTAGGGAGTGATGCCGCCCAGGAACATGGGCCAGCCCGCGCCCAGGATCATGCAGAGATCGATGTCCTCAGGCCCGGCAACCACTCCTTCGGCCAGCATCAGCCCGATCTCCTCGGCCAGGGCATCGTGCGTACGGCGCAGCACTTCCTCGCCGGTGGACGGGGACGAGCCAAAGGACATCAGCGCCAGTGTTGACTCCGGGATCTCCTGCGAACCGTCGGGGGTGGGCACCCAGAGCGATTTCACGCCGTTGTCGATCAGTTTCTGCAGGTTGGCGGAGACAGCGAACCGGTCCCCGAACGCGGCGTGCAATGACTCCTGGACATGCTGTGCCACCGGAAGGCCCACCATGGCGCCCAGGGTGAAGGGGGTCATGGGCAGCCCCATGGGCCGCAGCGCGTTGTCCGCGACCTCCGCGGGAGTCCCCTCGTCGAAGGCTGCCGTGACCTCACCCATCAGCCGCAGGAGGATCCGGTTGACCACAAACGCGGCGGCGTCCTTGACCAGCACACCGGTCTTCTTCAGGCCCTTGGCAAGCTCAAAGGCGGTGGCCAGGACGGCGTCGTCCGTCCGGGGCGCACGGACGATCTCCACCAGCGGCATCACCGCCACCGGGTTGAAGAAGTGGAATCCGACGAGACGTTCCGGATGCTGGAGGTCCTGGGCCATCGCCGTCACGGAAAGGGATGACGTGTTGGTGGCCAGAATGCACTCGGGCGACACAATGGCCTCCACCTCGGCAAACACCTGCTTCTTGACGTTGAGCTCCTCAAAAACGGCCTCAATCACAAAGTCGGCATCCGCGAACACCTCCTTGGAAACCGACCCGCTGACCAGGGCCTTGGTCCGGTTGGCCGCGTCCTGGCTCATCTTTTTCTTGCCCAGCAGCTTGTCCACCTCGGCGTGGACATAGCCCACACCCTTGTCGACGCGGGCCTGGTCGATGTCCGTCATCACCACGGGGACCTTGAGCTGGCGGGCGAACAGCAGGGCCAGCTGGCTTGCCATCAGGCCGGCACCCACAACACCGACCTTGGTCACGGGTCGCGCCAGTTTCCGGTCAGGGGCTCCGGCCGGCCGCTTGGAACGCTTCTGGACCAGGTCCAGGAAGGCGTAGACGGTGGCACGGAACTCGTCGGTCTGCATCAGCCCGGCGAGAGTTTCGCACTCAAGCTCAGCGGACTCCGCCTGGGTCAGGGTGCGGTTCGCCTCCATGATGTCCAGGACCTTGGCCGGAGCCGGCGATGCGTTGGACGTCTTGGCTTCGATGAACGCACGGCCGGCGGCCACGGCGGAACCCCAGCGCTGCACCACTGCAGGGTCGGAAGGGTCGACGGCGTTGGGCCGCTCCGGGACAACCTCACCGGAGATAACCCAGGCAGCCCAGGCGAGGGACTGCTCAAGAAAATCTGCGGGCTCGAACAGGGCGTCCGCAACGCCGAGTTTGAACGCCTGTGGCCCGCTGAGGGTGCGGTTGTTGCTGAGCGGATTTTCGATCATCACCTGGACGGCATTTTCGGGCCCGATCAGCCGGGGCAGGATATAGACTCCGCCCCAGCCCGGCACCAGGCCGATAAATGCCTCGGGCAGCCCCAGGGCACCGGCCCCTGATGAGACGGTCCGGTACGTGGCCTGCAAAGCGATCTCCAGGCCGCCGCCCAGTGCCACGCCATTGATGAAGGCAAAGCTGGGCACGCCCAGGTTGGCCAGCGTGGCGTAGACGTCGTGGCCGAGCTGGGCCATCCACAGCCCCTGGTCTCGCTTCTCGAGGGACTTGACGGCAGAAAGGTCAGCGCCGGCCACGAGGAAGTACGGCTTCCCGGTGACGCCGACGCCCACGATTTCACCACGGGCTGCACGGTCGCGGAGCCCTTCCAGTACCGTTCCGAGCTCCACCAGGGTGTTCGGTCCCAGGGTGGTGGGCTTGGTATGGTCCAGGCCGTTGTCCAGCGTGATCAGGGCGAAGGTGCCGGGACTGGGATTCCCGTGCGCCGACGGAAGCTGGATGTCCTGGACGTACGAATGGGTCACTGTCTCGTCGGGGAAGAGTTGGGTGAGCTTGGTGAAATCTGCGGCGCTCATGCTGCTGCTCCTTCAGTGTCTGCCGTCGGGGCGGATGCGGTGGGGGATGCTGTGGTGCCGGCGGCAGGTGTTGCCGCGGCGCCGCTGTAATCGGCGTGGTGCGGGTTTTCCCAGATCACCGTGGCTCCCATGCCGAGTCCGATGCACATGGTGGTCATTCCGTACCGTACGGAGGGGTCCTCCTCGAACTGCCGGGCCAGCTGGTTCATGAGCCGCACGCCTGAGGACGCGAGCGGATGGCCCACGGCGATGGCGCCTCCGTAGCGGTTAACCCGGGGGTCGTCGTCGGAGATTCCGAAGTGGTCCAGGAAACTGAGCACCTGCACGGCAAAGGCCTCGTTGATTTCGAACAGCCCGATGTCGCTGATATCCAGGCCCGCGTTCTTCAGCGCCTTCTCGGTGGCAGGCACGGGGCCAATTCCCATGACTTCAGGCTCAACGCCTGCGTACGCGTAACTGACCAGGCGCATCTTGACCGGCAATCCCAGCTCTGCGGCGGCATCGGAGGAGGCCAGGACGGCGGCGGTGGCGCCGTCGTTCAATCCGGCGGCGTTGCCCGCGGTGACGCGGCCGTGCGCGCGGAAAGGGGTGCGCAGGGCGGCAAGGTCTTCCAGTGTGGTGCCTGGACGGGGCGGCTCGTCAACGGTTTGGAGCGACCAACCCTGGCCCGGTTTGAGGGTGGCAACCGGCACCAGGTCGGGCTGGATCTGGCCCTTCTCATAGGCCGCGGCCAGCTTGTCCTGGGAGGCGACGGCGTACGCATCGGTCCGGTCCTTGGTGATGGCGGGGAAGCGGTCGTGCAGGTTCTCGGCGGTGTTGCCCATGTTCAGCGCCGCGGGATCCACCAGGCGCTCGGACATGAACCGTGGGTTGGGGTCCGCGCCGGAGCCCATGGGGTGGTTGCCCATGTGCTCCACTCCGCCGGCGATGACAACGTCATAGGCGCCAAAACCAATGCCGCTGGCCGTTGTGGTCACGGCAGTCATGGCACCCGCGCACATCCTGTCGATCGCGAAGCCAGGAACAGTGCGGGGGAGTCCGGCCAGAAGGGCGGCGGTACGTCCCAGGGTAAGGCCCTGGTCCCCCGTCTGGGTGGTGGCAGCAACCGCTACTTCATCGATCCGCTCAGCCGGCAGGGAAGGGTTGCGGCGCAGAAGCTCCCGGATGCATTTGACCATCAGGTCATCGGCACGGGTTCCTGCATAAATTCCCTTTTCACCTGCGCGGCCAAAGGGGGTGCGGATGCCGTCGACAAAAACGACGTCGCGGACAGTGCGCGAAGATCCGCTGCTTCCGTGGTTGCTCACGTGTAACTCCTCATCGAGACGTTTGGCGCCGGTCAAAGGCCAAAGGGCAGCGATGATCCGGACGGCAGTGGACTCAATGTTACTCGCCAGTAACTTAGTGTGCAAGAGCCTTCGAGGTCCGTCGGCGGGGCTGGGGCCTAGTCGGTGGCAGCAGCCGCAGCTTTGGGCTCCCGCGGCTCTTTGGGAGGCAACGGCTGGGGATTGAGGAATGCCTCGGCAAGGAGCGGTGCGACAACGCCGACCTGCCACTCGCGGGCACCGAGGACACGGAGTTCCTCTGCGACAGACGCTTCGGTGATCTCTGCGGGAGGGCGCCACGCGACGCGGCGCAGATAGTCGGGAGTCAGCAGGTTCTCGACAGGCAGGTTCAGCGCCTCGGCTTTTTCCTGCAGGAGCGGGCGCGCGGTGGACAGGCGTGCTGCCGCCTCAGGATCACGGTCAGCCCAGACCCGCGGTGGCGGCGGAGCATTGGTGGGCAGGTGCAGGGGAGGAAGATCTGCGAGATCCCTGGCCGTGGCGATGCAGCGGAGCCAGCGCGGCGCCTCACGTTGTGCCGCACGCCCGTGGAAGCCCTTGGTTCCCAGCAACTGGGGCACGGTGGAGGGCATGGCCTTGGCCGCGGCCACCAGGGCGGAATCCGGAATGAGCCGGCCGGGGGCTACGTCCCGTTTCTGCGCCAGGGAATCCCGCTCCAGCCACATCTCACGGACTGCGGCCAGCTGGCGGCGGTCCCGGATCTGATGCAGGCCCGAGGTCTTGCGCCACGGATCGATCCGCGGCGGCGCAACGCCCGCGGCAAGGATGGCCGCAAATTCCTGCTCCGCGAACTCGAGTTTGCCGTCCGCCTGCAGGAGTTCGATGAGCTCCTCACGCAGTTCCGTCAGAACTTCCACATCCAGGGCCGCATACCGCAACCAGGGCTCGGGCAGCGGCCGGGTGGACCAGTCAGCGGCGGAATGTTCCTTCGCCAGGCCGAAGCCGAGCAGCTGCTCAATGACGGCCGCCAGGCCCACCCGCGGGAGTCCGGCGAGCCGTGCCGCGAGCTCAGTATCGAACAGTTTGTCGGGCCACATGCCCAGTTCCAGCAGGCATGGCAGGTCCTGGCTGGCCGCGTGCAGGATCCACTCAACCCCTTTGAGTGCGTCGTTAATGATGGCCAGGTCGTTGAAGGGCTCGGGGTCGATGAGCCAGGTCCCCGAGCCTTCGCGGCGGATCTGGACCAGGAAGGCACGCTGGCCGTACCGGAAGCCCGACGCCCGTTCGGCATCAACCCCCGCCGGGCCGGTGCCGGCGGCGATGGCGGCGGCGCACCGTTCCAGCCCGGACTGGGTTTCGATCACCAGTGGCACACCCTCACGGGGTGTGTCGAGATCAATGACCACGGGGATGGGGCTGTCGAAGCCGTCCACTGTGATGTGGGGAGTGGAGTCAGCAGCCGGAGCGCCGGCTGTGGTGTTATCCGGAATGTGAGGGGTCATGGTGCCTTCAGTTTACCGACAAGGTGGTGTCAGGCTGCCTCAACATCGCCAGAATGCAGCAGTGCATACAGCGGCTAGTTCCGACGGCGTCGCGGCAGGGCGGAAACCCCGTCAGGAAGAGGGGGAAGCCCGGCAAAGGTGCACACCATGTCGGACCACGCCTCCAGATGCGCCGTGACATCTGAGGAGGCCGGCGTCCAGGAGGCGCGGAGTTCGATGTCGATCGAGCCGGGCCTGTCGGATAGGGTCCCAAAGCTTTCCGAAAGTACGCGGGTGGCGGTACCTCCCGCGGCACGGTACGGGGCCTTATGGTTCTCGAGGGCCTCAACGAGCCAGGTCCAGGCCACCGTGCCCAGCATCTCGTCATTGCCCATTTCCGGCTCAAGCTGGGCGCGGATGTACGTGACGATGCGGAATTCGCCGTCCCAGACGGCCGACCCGTCGGGGTCGTGCAGGAGGATAAAACGGCCTGTGGCGAGTTCGGCGTCGTCATCCTCCTCCGTCCCGGATGCTGCCGCCAGGGCCATGGCGGCAGGCCCGTGGACGGGCACCGTCCCGCTGCCCGGACCGGACGCCATGACTTCGGCTCCCAGGGCCACGGCGTAGGGCGCCAGGCGTGCCGGGGCAGGAATCTCTGCGAGCCGCAGTTCACTGCGGCAATGGGCTTTCCTGAGGGTCCCCAAGGCGTGGAGGAACTCCGGGGGAACCTGGGCGAGTGCGTTCACCTTCGCAGGTTACGCAACCGCGGCGGCCAGGGGGTGCAGGCTCGCCGTCGGCGTCCGCATGCTACGTGGCGGCCTGGCCCGACTGATGGTGGGCAAGCTCCCGGCGGATCGCGTCAACAAAGGCATCAATATCATCCTCGTTTGTATCAAAGGAACACATCCAGCGGACCTCGTGTGCCGCCTCGTTCCAGTCGTAGAAGCGGAAGGATTTCCGCAGCCTGTCTGCCACACCCTTGGGCAGGATCGCAAAAACGCCGTTGGATTCGGTTTTCTGCGTCGGCTCGACGCCGTCGATGGTGTCCACGGCTGCGCGAAGCCGGGCCGCCATTGCGTTGGCGTGGGAGGCAGAGCGCAGCCACAGGTCACCTTCCAGCAGCGCGATGAACTGGGCCGACAAAAACCGCATCTTGGACGCCAGCTGCATGTTCATTTTGCGCAGGTAAACCAGGCCGTGCGCGGCCTCGGGATTCAGGGCCACCACCACCTCACCGAAGAGCAGCCCGTTCTTGGTGCCGCCGAAGGACAGGATGTCCACACCGGCGTCGCGCGTGAAAGCCCTCAGTGGCACCTGCAGGTGGGCGGCAGCATTGGCCAGCCGTGCGCCGTCCATGTGGAGTTTCATGCCCCTGGAGTGGACGTGCTCCGCAATGGCCCTGACCTCCTCCGGTGTGTAGCACGTGCCCAGTTCCGTGGTCTGGGTGATGGAGACGGCCAGGGGCTGGGCCCGGTGCTCATCGCCCCAGCCCCACGCCTCCCGGTCGATCAGCTCCGGGGTCAGTTTCCCGTCCGGCGTGGGGACGGAAAGGAGCTTGATGCCGCCGATCCGCTCAGGCGCACCGTTTTCGTCCATGTTGATGTGGGCGGTGGCGGCACAGACCACCGCGCCCCACCGCGGGAGCAGCGACTGGAGGGAGAGGACGTTGGCTCCGGTTCCGTTGAACACGGGAAAACATTCAATGCCGGGCCCAAAGTGCTGCTCCATGAGTTCCTGCAGCCGCGCGGTGTACTCATCCTCGCCGTAGGAGACCTGGTGGCCGTCGTTTGCCGCTGCCAGCGCGGTCAGGACTTCGGGATGGACCCCCGAATAGTTGTCCGACGCGAAGCCCCGGACGGATGGATCATGCAGGCGGATCCCGGTTCGCGGGACAGTTTCCGCAGTGGTGCTTGTCATTGCTTTGCTCACGCTTTCAGTCTAAGTACAGTCAGGGGGCCAGCAGCAGGCGCTGGCCGTTCAGCTCATCGGCAGGCTTTGTGAAAAGTTCGACGACGGCGCGTGCCAGGTCCTCGACGTCGGTGGCTCCGGGAAAATTCCGTTCCGGGTGCTGCTTCCGCATGTCAGCGTCCACCAGCGCCTTGACCACCAGGACGACGGCGGCACAACGGAGCGGACCGCCCGCAGATTCAGTTTCAGATTCTGTTGCCGATCCAGCGCGGATGGTGCGGGCGAAGCCCTCCGCCATGGCCATGGTCCACGTTTCCGCGGCTGCTTTTGCCGCCACATAGCTGGCGGCGGCAGCAGTGGGTTTTCCCACCGAGGTAGAGGAAACCATCGCGAACCTGCCACAGCTCGAGGCGGCCAGGTCGTCATAGAAAACGCGGGAGACATTCCGGAGCGTGGTGATGGCTGCGCGCTCCAGGAATTCCCAGTCGGCATCGCTTTGGTCCGCGATGCCTTTTGCGCCGCGCCAGCCGCCCACGAGGTGGATGACCGCATCAATGCTGACGCCGGCGCTGGCAAGATAGTCCTGCAGCTCCTGCACTTCGGCCAGGCCGGCGAGATCGCACACCAGCGGGGTAACGCCGTCGCCCGCCTTCGCCGCCGCTTCCTCGATGCGGGCCCTGTCTGAACCTACGGTGAAGACCCGATAGCCGGCCTGCAGGAGCGCCCCGGCCACGGCAACCCCTGACGCCCCGCTGCCCCCGGTGACCAGGACGTTAGGGGCTGTGCCCTCATTCACTGCGCTGAACTGCCGGTGATGCTGGAACTGCCGGTGATGCTGGACTTGCCGGTAATGCCGGCTGTTGACTCGATGACAGGACGCATCTTCTTCTCCAATGCTTCATAGAACATGGACAGCGGGAATTCGTCATCCAGCACCTGGTCCGTGAGGCCACGGGGAGGGCCGGTGAGGGGCAGTGCGTCGGTGCCCCTGGCCCATACGGAAGCAGGGTGGGGCGTAACGGTGGCCGAAATCAGCTCATAGGCGGCAAGCCAGTGTGCCATTTTTGGCCGGTCGATGGAGCGCCAGTACAGGTCATCGATCTTAGCTCCCAGCGCGATGACGGCGTCCGCCACCTGGTCCCAGTCGATCCTGAGCCTGCTGTCCGTCCAGTGCAGGACATGGTGTTGGTGCAGCCAGGCGAACAGCAGCTGGCCGCCCAGGCCGTCATAGTTACGCACCCGGCTGCCGGTGATGGCAAAACGGAAAATCCGGTCGAAGATGATGGCGTACTGCACCAATTTGGCGTGCCGGCGGGCTTCAGGCTGGGCGTCGTCGTCCTTTTCAAGCCGGACAGACTCCCGGAAGGCTGTGAGATCGCAGCGGAGTTCCTCCAGTGAATACAGGAAGAACGGCATGCGCTGCTTGATCATGAACGGGTCAAATGGCAGGTCCCCGCGCATGTGGGTGCGGTCGTGGATGAGGTCCCACATCACAAACGTGGCTTCCGTCAGTTCCTGGTCCTCCAGCAGCTCGGCAGCACCGGGCGGCAGTTCCAGCGACGTGATCTCCGCAGCCGCCCGCAGGACGCGCCGGAACCGGGCCGCTTCACGGTCCGCAAATATGGCGCCCCACGTGAAAGCGGGGGTCTCGCGCACCGCCACTGTTTCAGGGAACAGGACGGCAGAGTTGGTGTTGTAGCCGGGGGTGAAATCCAGGAAGCGGATGGGCACAAACAGCTGGTTGGAGTAGTCGCCGGCCTCCAGCCCGGCGATGAAATCCGGCCAGACCACCTCGATCAGCACGGCTTCCACGAGCCTGCTGCTGCTCCCGTTTTGGGTGTACATGGGGAACACCACAACATGCTGCAGGCCGTCATGGCGCTGCTGCTGGGGCTGGAACGCCAGGAGCGAGGAGAGGAAATCCGGCACACCGAAGCCGGCGCCGGCCCACGCCTCGAAATCCCGGGCGGCGGCGGCCAGGTAGGCCTCGTCATGCGGGAAAAGCGGGGCAAGCCCGGCCAGCGCCTCAACGATGGCCGCAACCCGGGCAGCGGCAGCAGGGTGATCCTCGGGTGCAGGGACGGATCCCTCCTGCACCTGGAGCTCCTGCAGGGCAATGGCAGCGGCCTTGAGGCGAAGCCAGCCGGGGTGCTCCGCAGAAATCCTGGTGGGGGCACTGATCACAGTCTCGGTCACGGCAGGCTGCCTTTCTCTTTTGCTTGAACCTCTGCGGCGAGCGTAGCAAGCAACCAGAGTTTCTAACCTAAGAATGCCTCAAGCATAAGAGACTCTCGGCCTCAGGGTGGTCCAGGGCCCGTCCAGGTACAGCCTTCCGACGCCTCGGACTCAGCTTTCCGTGCCGGAGCTTTCCGTCCGCGGTTCCGTGCCGGCTTCTTCTCTGGGCACCAGCTTCAGGGAGACGGAATTGATGCAGTAGCGCTGGTCAGTGGGGGTTCCGTAGCCCTCGCCGTCGAACACATGGCCCAGGTGTGAATCGCAGTTGGCGCAGCGGACCTCCACGCGTTCCATCCCGAGGGTGCGGTCATGGATGTAACGGACCGTGCCCTCCGCCAGCGGTGCCCAGAAGGACGGCCAGCCGCAATGCGAGTCGAACTTTTCGTTGCTCGTGAACAGTTCGGCCCCACAGGCACGGCACTGATAGACGCCGGCCGTGTGGGTGTCCCAGTACTCGCCGGTGTACGGGCGTTCTGTTCCTGCCTCCCGCAGTACGTGGTACTCCTCCGGGGTCAGTTCCTGCCGCCACTGGGCATCGGACTTCTGCTGGCCGCTCGCAAGGCCGTCGGCGTTCACAGCGCCGCCTGCGCTTTCAGGAGTGTTTTCCGTGCTGTCGCCTTTTTCCGTGCCGTTGCCTTTTTCCGTCCCGTCAAGGGTGCCCGGAATGGACCCGGTGGCCCTGTTGCCGAAAATGTCTTTTCCGAAGATGCTCATAGTCTTGTCAACGCCTAGGAGTCACCGATAAATCCCGAACCGGCGTACAGGTGCAGGACGGGCAGGCCAAGCTGTTCCTGCGCCTTGTTGGCCCAATCCGTATGGAAAGTATCGGCCACCGCATGCGGGCGGGTGATCACCACGGCCTGGGCAGCACCGAGCTCTTTGACCTTCGCCACCAGGCTGTCGACGGCGCCACCTTCCACCACCTCGCCGGTGACCCCGCCGCCCAGACCCTGGAGGGCTCCAAGCGACACTGTCAGTGTCTCTGCCGCCTCCGCCCGTTCAACAGCGGGATCAGGGGCATGGGAAGTCAGCTCGCGGAACGCCTTCGCGACCTCCAGCATGGACAGATTCTCCAGGAAATCCACCAGCAGATGGCGCTCGGTATTCGCCGGGACCAGCAACACAAGATGCGTGTCTGCGCCGTCCACCAGCCGTTCAATATTCAGGCGGTCGTCCGCGCCCAGGGGTTCTTCGGTCAGGATGACGATTGGCTCGCTCATGGCATCAGCCTAGTCCTGTGCCTCTGCGCCTGCATCCATTTGGGGTGGTGGCGCCCCTGTGTTCTCCCCAGAATTCCGGCAGCATTCCGGCGTGGCACGGGCGCGCGAATATGGCCAACCGGGAGGCTGCAGTAAGAATAGTTCTATGGCACCTTCTTCACGCACTCCCACTTTGCCGGCCAAACTGACGCCCCAGCCCGACGCCGGGATGTCCCTGCGGGCCAAGTGGACGCTTGGTGGCGTCATCGGCGGTGGTGCATTGGCCGGCCTGCTGGCTACGGGCTCCTCCGCGCTGGCTTTGTATTTCGCCCGGCGCGTCATCACCCCCGCCCGGCAGCGGGTGGCAAACCAGGAAGTGCTGGCCGTGATCCGTGAAGGCCAGGGCCAGCAGATCATTCTGGCGGCCAACGAGGACACCACCGTGGAAGGCGTTTACGGCCTGTTTTTCGACGGCGGCAAGGGGCATGCGCGGATCGGCCGGATCGTCTCCTATTCGCCGGCGGAACGGACGGTGCTTCGGGAGGTGGAGGCCGTCTACTCCGGTGACATCAACACAGCCCACCGGGGATGGTGGAGCGGCGCCGTGTACCCCGATCCTGCCGCCGTCGGACTGCCTGCAGAGGACGTCCTGATCGAGGTGGAGGGCGGCCAGGCTCCTGCCTGGCTGGTAAGGGCAGCGGGGAAAAGCCGCACCTGGGCGATCATGGTGCACGGCCGGGGTGCCACCCGGCAGGAGGCCCTGAGGGCTGTTGGCCCCGCAATGGAACTAGGGCTGACCAGCCTGGTGGTCTCTTACCGCAATGACGGCCTGGCGCCGTCCGCGGACGACGGCCGGTACGGCCTGGGGTCTACGGAATGGCGGGACGTGGAAGCGGGCATCGAGTACGCCCTGGCCAACGGCGCGGAAGAAATTGTCCTCTTCGGCTGGTCCATGGGCGGTGCGATCTGCCTGCAGACGGCAGACCGGTCCCGCTTCCGGCACCTGATCCGCGCCCTGGTGCTGGACGCGCCTGTGATCGACTGGGTCAACGTGCTGGCCCACCATGCCGCGATGAACAGAATCCCCTCCCTGGTGGGGCGGTACGGACAGCTGATGCTGGGCCACCCGCTGGGCCGAAGGCTGACAGGACTGGCCGCACCGGTGGACCTGAAGGCCATGGACTGGGTCTCGCGTGCAGTGGAACTCCGGACACCCACCCTGATCCTGCACAGCGTCGACGACGAGTACGTGCCTTACGGTCCGTCTGCCATGCTCGCGGAGCGGAACCCGGAAATGGTGACCTTTGAAACTTTTAACCATGCCAGGCACACCAAGGAGTGGAACGTCGATCCCGAGCGCTGGGAACGCCTGGTCAAGGCGTGGCTGCGGCAGCAACTCGCGCCCCGGGCCAACCATCCGGGCCAGCCTGCTCAGGAGGCCCCCGAAGCGTGAAGCGTGAGGGCGACGGGTAGCTAGCTTTTTGTCGTGCCGATGGCGGCTGTGACGGCGGCGGTCAGCCGGATCAGATCCGCGGGCGCCAGTTCGATGTCGAGTCCGCGCTTTCCCCCTGAGACGAGCATGGTCTCTTGTGCCAGGGCGCTGCCGTCAATGACCGTGGGGGAGGACTGTCGCTGGCCCAGGGGTGAAATGCCGCCCAGAACGTAGCCGGTGCGCCTTTCGGCTGCTGCAGGATCAGCCATGGTGGCTTTTTTGGCGCCCATAGCCGCGGCGAAGGCTTTCAGGTCAAGGTTTCCGCTGACCGGAACCACGCCCACGGCCAGCCGCCCCTCCACCTCCACCATCAGGGTCTTGAAGACCCTCTCCGGTTCAATGCCCAGGGCGACGGCGGCCTCCGTCCCGTAGCTGGCCGTCGAGGGATCGTGGCTGTAAGGATGCAGCACAAAAGGAACGCCGGCCGCCGTCAGTGCAGCGGTGGCCGGCGTTCCCTGGGAAGTGCTCTTTCGTCCCAAAACCGCAAGTTTCGGGTTTAGGCGTGAAGCCGCGTGGTGGCGGCAACCTTGCGCTTGATGCGGCCCAGCATGGCCGTCATGCCACGCATCCGCAGCGGCGTGATGGCGCGGGTGAGGCCCAGCAGTTCCGGCATGTCGTCGGGGACCGCCAGGATCTCGGCCGCAGTGAGACCGTCAAGTCCTTCATGCAGTACACCTGCGAACCCACGCGTCGTGGGCGCTTCCGGCGGTGCTTTGAAGTACAGCCGGACAGCGTCCGCGGAGCCGTCGTCGTTCTTCTGCGTCTCGATGGTGAGGAACAGCGGCGACTGGCATTCCACCACCTGCTCCAGGAGTTCAGGATGGTTCTTCAACCTGTCCGGAAGCTCAGGCAGCCCGCGCGAGAACTCGAGCAGCAACTGCAGCCGGTCCGGTTCGGACAGGGCCTGGAAGTCATCAACGATTTCCGCCAGTGCGGCGGGCAGGGCATGTGTGTTCATCATGTCCAGCTTACGCAGGTTTCAGGCGGGCGTCCGCGCACAAACCGGGCCGCCTCAGTTGGCCGCGGGCACGGTGCCGCGCTCGGCGCCCTTGACGATGGGGACACGGACGGCGTTGCCCCACTCGGTCCAGGAACCGTCATAGTTGCGGACAGTGTCGAAGCCCAGCAGGTACTTGAGGGCAAACCAGGTGTGGCTGGACCGCTCACCGATGCGGCAGTAGGCCACCACGTCGTCGCCCTCGCTGAGGCCTGCCTCGCCGAGGTACAGGGCTTCAAGTTCTTCGCGGCTGCGGTAGGTTCCGTCCGCAGCGGCTGCGCGGGCCCACGGAATGGATGCCGCCGTCGGGATGTGGCCGCCGCGGAGGGCGCCTTCCTCGGGGTAGGCAGGCATGTGGGTCCGCTGCCCGGTGTATTCCTCGGGGGAGCGTACGTCGATGAGGGGGTTCCCGAAGTGGGCCAGGACGTCTTCCTTGAAGGCGCGGATGGGGGCGTCGTTGCGCTCCACCACCGGGTATTCGCCGGGGGCCGGCGTGGAGGTGTCAGTGGTCAGTTCCCGGCCTTCGGCAATCCACTTGTCCCTGCCGCCGTCCAGCAGCCGGACGTCCTCGTGGCCAAAGAGCGTGAAAACCCACAGGGCATAGGCAGCCCACCAGTTGGACTTGTCGCCGTAGACCACCACGGTGCTGTCGCGGGAGATGCCCTTGGCAGCCACGAGGGCTGCGAACGCCTTGCCGTCCACGTAGTCCCGGGTCACTTCGTCGTTCAGGTCTGTGTGCCAGTCGATCTTGACGGCGCCGGGTATATGGCCCGTCTCATAAAGGAGGACGTCTTCATCGGACTCCACCACCACAAGCTTTCCGTCGGCAACGGCGCCGGTTTCAAGGGCGGCGGCGAGCCATTCGGTGGAAACCAGCCGCTCGGGGCGGGCATAGGCGGCGAACTTCTCGTTCTGTTCAACGGGGTAGGACATGGTGATGGCCTTTCACTGAAACCTACGGCGGACCTGCAGTAGGACGTTGGTAACCTGTTCCAACACTAACCACGGCCGGGAGTGATTTCCGCTTTGCGTTAACAGAGGGAAATATGGCCTTCGTCACGCCCTGCCGCCCGTGCCCGCCAAGGCGGGGGAGCCCTGCCGTATTGCCGGTATTCTTTCTGGGGACACGTCACCAGCAGAACGGACCACCTTGGTACAGATCGAACAGCTTGCCGCCCGGACTCCCAAAGTTTCGGTGGATGAGCTCCTCAAGGGTTTCTTTCCCTCGCCGAGGTTTGGCCAGGTCTCTTTTGCCAGCTACCGTCCGGACCCCCAGCAGCCCAGCCAGGCTTCCGCGGTCAGGGCACTGGAAGGATTTGCGGGCAGTGTGGGTGCCGGCGAGGGCGCCGGCCTCTTCAAGAGGCTCTTTGCCAAGAAGGACGTATCCCGGGCGGGCATCTATCTGGACGGTGGATTCGGCGTCGGGAAAACCCACCTGCTGGCCTCGACGTGGCACGCTGTCCCCGGCCCGAAAGCCTTCGGCACCTTTGTGGAGTACACCAACCTGGTGGGCGCACTGTCCTTCCGCAAGACCGTGGAGGCCCTGAGCCACTACAAGCTGGTGTGCATCGATGAATTCGAGCTGGACGATCCCGGCGATACTGTCCTGATGTCCAGGCTGATGCGGGAACTCGCTGACGCCGGTGTCAAGCTCGCCGCGACGTCCAACACCCTTCCCGGCTCGCTGGGAGATGGCCGGTTTGCCGCCGTTGACTTCCAGCGTGAAATCCAGGTGCTGGCAGACCAGTTCGACGTCGTCCGGATCGACGGCGAGGACTACCGCCACCGCGGCCTGCCCGCCGCTCCCGCTCCGCTGAAGAACAGCCAGCTGACCGCGCACATGAAGGCCGAATTCGACGGCAAGACAGTGGCGCAGGACGAATTCAGCACCTTGATCAGCCACCTGGCCGGTGTGCACCCCAGCCGCTACCGGAAGCTCATTGACGGCATCGACGGCGTGGTGTGGCGCAACGTTGAGACCATTACCGAACAGGCTGTGGCGCTGCGTTTTGTGGTCCTCGCGGACCGGCTGTACGACAAGGACGTTCCCATCCTGGCCAGCGGCGTTCCCTTTGACCAGCTGTTCACCGACGAGATGATGCACGGCGGGTACAGCAAGAAGTACTTCCGCGCGGTTTCGCGGCTGACTGCCCTTGCCCGGGAGGGCCAGAACCACGAGCCGTCCTAAGGATCTGCGCCTGCCGTTGTAACTGCGGCGGTGCTTCCCGTGGTGCCGCCCGAGCCGAATCGGGGCACTTCGACACGGACACGCCGCCGTTCCAGCCTGTTTCCTGGGTTTTGTGGTCCAAAGTGCCCCACGACGGCGGGGCCAACTTCAGCCTTGTGGCTTGCGGTCCTTGAAAATCCAACGCACCGCCAGGCCGGCCGCCAGTGCCCAGAATGCTGCCCCGATCCCGGCAAAGCTGAGTCCGGAGGCCGCGATGAGGAAAGTTATTGACGCGGCGGTCCGGTCCTCGGGTACGGCCAGGGCGGAGGAAACAGAAGCTGCCAGCGTGCCGATCAGGGCCAGGCCTGCCACTGCCTCCAGCATTCCCGGGGGAGCGGACGTCACCACCGCCACGAGGGCGGCAGAGAAGAGCGCCAGCACCGTATAGGCAAGGCCGGAGGTAAAAGCCGCAATCCACCGTTTCTTCCTGTCCTGGCCCGCTTCGGGGCCGGCAGCAAGGGCTGCGCTGAGGGCGGCAAGGTTGATGGCATGGCCGCCGAACGGAGCACTGAGCATGGTGCCGGCTCCGGTAAGCAGCATGGACGGGGCCCACGGCGTGGTGTAGCCAAAGGACTTGAGCACGGCCACCCCCGGGATGTTCTGCGATGCCATGGTCACGATGAAAAGCGGCAACGCAATTCCGGCAATTGCCTGCAGACTGAACGCCGGTGTGGTCCAGATAAGTTCCGGAAGCAGGCCCGCCTGGGTGGGGGCTGGACCGTCAATGGCCACCTGGATTCCGATGACGGCCAGTGCCACCAGCAGCGACGACGGTACCGACCAGCGGGGCGCGAACTTCATCATGAGCAGCCAGCAGATGATTACCGGGGCCACCAGTACCGGGGTGCTGCCCAGTGCTTTGAAGGGTGCCAGGCACAGGGACAGCAGTACGCCGGCCAGCATCGCCTGCGCCAGGGGCTCAGGAATACGGGTAAACAGCCGGCCCAGTGCCGGGATGAGGCCCGTCAGGGCAATCAGGACGCCCGTGATGAGGAAAGCGCCGACGGCGGCCGGCCAGCCGCCGTCGACTCCTCCGGAACCGGCAAGGAGTGCCGCTCCGGGGGTGGACCACGCCAGGGTCACCGGGACTTTGGAGCGCCAGGAAAGCCACAGGACCCCGAGTCCGAAGACCAGGGTCAGGGCCAGCAGGCCTGAAGCCGCCTGCCGGGGATCGGCGCCAACTGCCTGAAGTCCGGCGAGCACTACGGCAAAGGATGAGGTAAAGCCCACCAGGGCGGTGACAATGCCGGCGACGATGGGCTGGGAGAGGCGGTGAAGACTGCGGGAAGCTGATACCGGGGTGGCTGCGGGGGACTCAGGCATAACCAGCACGTTACCGGGAGGGATGCTTTGACTTGTAACACGCGGCGTCCTGAAACGCGTGGTGTCCTGAAACTCGGGGTCCTGAAACCGGAGTGCCAGCCCACGGCGGCGAGGATGCCTCCTTAAATGCCAAAGGTGCAGGTGCCGCCTCGCGGCGGGACCTGCACCCCCTTGACGTGTAGGGCAAAGCCCTGGCCAAATCCTGCTTACGGAGCCCTGTCTGCCGGAGGAGCCGGCGGTACCTGCCCGCTGGCAGGTGGCTGGTCAGGTGTTCCGTCGTTTTTGTCAACGAATCTGGAAGCGCCATCCTGGATTTTGTCCACGTGACCTGCGTACTTGCCGCCGGTTTTCGTGTCGACAAAATCGCCGGCCTTGGTGATGCCGTCCTTGATGGCCTGCTCGTTGCCATGGATGAGACCTTGAGCCTTGCCCTTAAGATCGTCAATCAGTCCCACGAGCACCTCCCTTCAATCGCGGAGCCAGGTCGCTCCTCGCGCAACCGATCTTAGCCCTGTTGCCGGAGCATTCCAAGGTCTTTGACAAAAGTTGTCAAGTGTTGGTCAGTAAGGCTGGGGGGTTGGGAAGGGTGGGCACATTTGGAGTCGATGCGGGGCAGATCGGCAGGAAGTGCCGGTCCTGTGACAGGCAAGTGCAATAAAAAAGCAGCTCCGTCAGAGCTGCTGCTGTGGGCGATACTGGGATCGAACCAGTGACCTCTTCCGTGTCAGGGAAGCGCGCTACCGCTGCGCCAATCGCCCGGAACCGGAAGTCCGGCCATCTCTTCAGGAACTTGTGTGCCTAAGACATGGGGAAGAAGAGAGCGGACGACGAGATTCGAACTCGCGACATCCACCTTGGCAAGGTGGTGCTCTACCAGCTGAGCTACGTCCGCAATGCATCGGTTCCGCCGGGGCCGAACCTACTGCAAGAAGCAAGTTTCCTTGCCTGGTGGGCGATACTGGGATCGAACCAGTGACCTCTTCCGTGTCAGGGAAGCGCGCTACCGCTGCGCCAATCGCCCATTGCCATCCGGCCTGAACCGGAAACCATGGTTTTCACCGAGGTGGGTACGGGATTCGAACCCGTGTATACGGCTTTGCAGGCCGCTGCCTCGCCTCTCGGCCAACCCACCGTGTAAGCGTCGATTCCGAAGAATCATTGCCGTGACAGTGTCCTGCGAGCGGACGACGAGATTCGAACTCGCGACATCCACCTTGGCAAGGTGGTGCTCTACCAGCTGAGCTACGTCCGCATTTTGGAGTGCGAATTCCGTGCCGTTACCGGCATTTCCTCGCGTTCCAACGAGTAAAAACTCTATAGGAGGTTCAGGGAATCTCCAAATCGCCGGGCGTCGGGCGGTCATAAGGGGCCTGGATCCCTGCAATCTAGGGGTTTTTCTAAATTACAGGCGTGTAATTTGCGCTGGATTCGGCAATGATTTGCTGGCGGTTTGCTGGCGTTCTTCCGGCCATGAGCAACGGATTTCCAAAACCCTCCAGGGTGGGCTAGCATTCAAATGCATCGGGGCGATTGGCGCAGTGGTAGCGCGCTTCGTTCACACCGAAGAGGTCACTGGTTCGAACCCAGTATCGCCCACCGAGGAATCTGGTCCGTTTCTGCTCATTCGAGTGGAAACGGACCTTTTTTGTGCGTGCCTTTCTGTCACCCCCTTGTGAAAGAGTCTTTCTATGACTGATCCACTTCTTGCCCACGCCACGGAGTATGGCCGCATGTATGCGCGGTCCACCACTGAGCAGTTCTCCGTTCCGTCCATCACCACTGTCATCGGCCAGCAGCCGCACGGCCTTGACGGCTGGTTCGGATACATGGGGGCCAGCAGCCTGGCGAAGGATCCGCTGCTGGCTGACTGCCTGGGCAGCCCCGCCAAGATCAGGCAGGCCGTCAACCGGGCCTCCAAGGCGGCCGAGACCTACCGTGATGAAGCAGCCCGGCGTGGTGACCGTGTCCACAGCTACTGCGAGCAGGTTGCCCTCCGCGCCCTGGGCCGGCCCCACACCATGAAGGAAACGCGGGAAGCACTCGCGGCTAACGGGGAGGAAGCCTTCGCCGTCCGCTTTGACGAATGGTGGGAGCTGTTTGGTGTGGAGCCCATAGCCCCGGAAATCACTGTCTGGAACAAGTCCGTTGGCTACGCCGGAACCCTGGACCTGGTGGCCCGGATCAATGGCCGCATCTGCCTCATCGACTACAAAACAAAAGGCACCACCCGTGAGGGCACCGTCAAACCGCTCGATGACAAGGTGGTCATGCAGCTGGTGGCCGGCATGAAGGCTGAAGAAAGCCTGGTGGATGCCGTCGCGGGGGAATGGGAGGCCTGGAAATACGGGGAGAACCCCGTCCTCCTGGCTGTGGCGATTGGTGAGACGGAAGTCCGCCCGGTCCGGGCCAACCCGGAAGTCCTCAAACACCACTGGTGGAAGTTCTGCGCGCTGAGGCGGGTTTGGGAGCTGTCGGCGGACACCATCAGCGCAGGCTCCGCCCTGCTTCCGGTTGCTCCACCACCCTTGGCGCAGGTCCGGATGGCCTAGCGGCCGGTCTCCGCAAGTAAAGTCCCTGCCCTCAAGTACCTGCACCTAAACTGGATTGGTTCCCTTTACCGTCCACCGTGAGGAAAAACAGCACATGGCCATTCTGAATATCCGCATCATCGGTGATCCTGTGCTGCGCACAGTCGCCGATCCCGTGACGGAATTCGGGCCGGAGCTGGCCAAGCTCGTAGCAGACATGACCGAAACCATGGAGGACGTGGACGGTGCGGGGCTCGCTGCCCCGCAAATAGGCGTAAGCCAGCGGGTCTTCACCTACCGCATCGACGGCGTCGAGGGCCACATCATCAACCCCGTCCTGGAAAACAGCGACGACTACCAGCCGGACCAGGTGGAAGGCTGCCTCTCCATCCCCGGGCTTGGTTTCCCGGTCCGCCGTTTCCGGGCCACCCGGGTCACGGGCGCTGACCTCCACGGCAATCCCGTCACCGTGGAGGGCGAAGGCATGCTGGCACGGTGCTTCCAGCATGAGACGGACCACCTGGACGGCATTCTCTACACTGACAGGCTGGAGGGCGAGGATCGGAAGGCAGCCCTGCGCTCCATCCGCAACGCCAACTATGACGCCGTCACGGAACGCACGACGGCGGAGCGCGCCAAATCTGTCGGGTCCAGTTTCGGCGGCGCAAGCTTTGGTGCCGCGGCAAGTTTTGGTGCCGCTGCCGGGACGAATCCGGCCGGCCGCAGCAAATGAGGGTACTTTTCGCCGGGACCCCTGCCGTGGCGGTCCCATCGCTGGACGCCCTCGTCCAGGCAGGTTTCGACGTCGTGGCGGTCCTGACCCGGCCGGACGCGCCGATCGGCCGTAAACGCGTGATGACGCCGTCGCCCGTTGCGGCGCGGGCCATGGAGCTGGGCATCGAGGTCATCCATGCCGCCCGCGTGGATGAGTCCGTCACGGCGAAGATCGCCGGGGTGAAACCGGACGTGGCCGCCATCGTGGCCTACGGCGGGCTGATTCCCCGCGCGGCCCTTGATATTCCCCGGCACGGTTGGATCAACCTGCACTTTTCGCTTCTTCCCGCCTGGCGCGGCGCAGCTCCCGTGCAGCGGGCCGTGATGGCCGGCGATGACATCACAGGGGCCGTCACCTTCCTTCTGGAGGAAGGGCTGGACACTGGTCCCGTCTTCGGGACACTCACGGAGCAGGTTGGCCCTGACGACACCGCAGGAGAGCTGCTCGAGCGGCTGTCCCACAGCGGTGCGGTCCTCCTGAGCCAGACGCTGTCAGCAGTGGAGGCAGGCAGGGCCGTTCCCGAGCCCCAGCAGGGCGATGTTTCGCTGGCTCCCAAGCTGACCCTCGACGACGGCCGGATCCATTGGAACCAGCCGGCACTGGCCATCGGCAGAAGGGCCCGCGGGGTTACCCCGGAGCCTGGCGCCTGGACCACCCTGGACGCCCAGCGCGTCAAACTCGAGCCGGTGCGGCTCCGGCCGGAAATCCAGGACCTGGCCCCCGGTGCTGTGGCGGTTGACGGGAAGAGCGTCCTGGTGGGGACGGGATCCCACGCCGTGGAGCTGACCCGGATCCAGCCCGCCGGCAAAAAGATGATGGCCGCCGCTGATTGGGCGCGCGGCATGGCTTCCCTTGAAAGCGTGGTGTTCGAATGAGCGGGTCCGGCGGAAATCCAGGCGGCCGCGGCCAAAGTGGCCGCGGCCAAAGCGGCCGCAGCCAGGGCGGCAGTGGCGGACAAGGCAGTGGCGGACAACGCGGCGGCGGGGGGCCGCGGGACGGCAGCCAGCGCAACGCGCAGGGCCGGGAACGGAACCGCGGCCCGCAGCGCAGCTTCACGGAGAATGCCCCGGCACAGCGCACCCGGAGGGCAGATCCGGCTCGGCTGGTGGCCTTCGAAGTCCTGCGGGCTGTAGCGGCCGAGGACGCCTACGCCAACCTGGTGCTGCCTGCTCGGATCCGGCACCACGGGCTGGACAAACGCGACGCCGGCTTCGCCACCGAACTCAGCTACGGGGCACTCCGTGGCCAGGGGACGTATGACGCCATCCTGGCCCGGTGCGTCGACAGGCCGCTGGATCAGCTGGATCCCGCCATCCTGGACGCCCTTCGGATCGGCACCCACCAGCTGCTGGCCATGCGTGTCCCTGCCCATGCCGCGCTGGACCAGACTGTTGGCCTGGCCCGCGCTGTTATTGGAGCGGGCCCGTCCGCCCTCATCAACGCGGTGCTGCGCAAGGTGACAGCGCACACGCTCGAGGAATGGCTGGAGCTGCTGGTCGCCGGGGAAACCGATGAAACCAAGGTATCCTCCATTCGCTATGCCCACCCGGAATGGATTGTGCGCGCCATGCGCCAATCGCTGGTGGCGCATGGCCGCCCGGCCACCGAAATCAATGAACTGCTCGACGCCGATAACGCCGCTCCCGTAGTCAACCTGGTTGCGTTGCCGGGGCTGGGGAGCCTGGATGAGGCGCTCGAGAACGGTGCAACACCTGGCGGGCTTGTGGAAGGTTCCGCACTGTCCAGCGGCGGCGACCTTGGCCGCCTCGCATCAGTACGGGCCGGGAGCACCCGTGTCCAGGACGTGGGCTCCCAGCTGGTAGCCCGGGCCATGGCGGCTGCAGACGTTCTGCCGCGTGCCGCGGCTGGTACGGACGGCGGGGCCACGGACGAGTCATGGCTGGACCTGTGTGCAGGGCCCGGCGGCAAGGCTGCGCTTCTGGCCGCCCTCGCCAAACAGCAGGGCGCCACACTCCTGGCCAACGAACCTGCCCCGCACCGGGCCAAGCTGGTCAGCCAGGCCCTGGCCGCCGTGCCGAAGGACGTCTGGCAGGTGCGCACCGGCGACGGCCGCGAACTGGGCACCGAACAGCCGGAATCCTTCGACCGCGTCCTGGTGGATGTGCCCTGCAGCGGGCTCGGTGCGCTCCGCCGCCGCCCGGAATCCCGATGGCGCCGTACCCCCAAAGACCTTGCCGACCTGGGGCCGCTGCAGCGTGACCTCCTCAAGTCCGCCCTTGCCGCCGTCCGCCCGGGGGGAGTGGTGGCCTATGTGACCTGCTCACCGCATCCTGCCGAAACCACAGCCGTGGTCACCGATGCCCTCCGGAAGCGGGATGACTTTGAGCTGCTGGATGCCGGTGCCGCGCTGGATAAAGTGAGCCTCACCGGCAACCTCGGCGCGGGCAACGGGTCCACCGCCCAGCTGTGGCCGCACGTCCACAGCACTGACGCCATGTTCCTTGCCCTCATCCGCAAAAAAGCCTGACCTGTCATTACCGGGCAGTGCCAGACAGCCTTCCGGATGCAGAAGTCGTATCCCGCAGACCCAGTGAAAGGTTCACCATGACCCAATGCTGCATCAACCCGAGCATCCTCTCCGCAGACTTCGTCAACCTCGAAGCCGAACTGCAGCGCATCGGCAATGCCGACGCCGTGCACGTTGACGTGATGGACAACCATTTTGTTCCCAACCTCACTATTGGCCTGCCCGTGGTCCAGCGGATCCAGGCTGTCAGCCCGGTGCCCCTGGACGCCCACCTGATGATTTCCGACGCCGACCGCTGGGCCCCCGGATTTGCCGAGGCCGGGCTTGCTTCGGTGACCTTCCATGCCGAGGCATCCATCGCACCGGTCAAGCTTGCCCGTGAGCTGCGTGCGCGCGGATCCAAGGCGGGGATGGCACTGCGGCCGGGAACGCCGGTGGAACCGTATCTTGACATGCTCTCCGAGCTGGACATGCTGCTGATCATGACGGTGGAGCCCGGCTTCGGCGGGCAGTCCTTCCTGGACCTGACGCTCCCCAAGATCCGCCGTGCCCGGGCGGCCATAGACGGATCGGGGATCGGGGTGGCCATCCAGGTGGACGGGGGCATCACGGAGGAAACCATCGTCCGGGCAGCCGAAGCCGGTGCCAACGTCTTTGTCGCGGGTTCCGCGGTTTACGGCGCAGAGGACCCCGCAGCTGCCATCGAGCGGCTGCGCGCTGCTGGCAGCCAAACATTAAGTGCTGTGTCGGCGGAATAGTCTGGAGCCCTTCGGGGTTGTGGCAGAATAGCAACACACAATACGTGCTCCGGGGTCGGTGTAAGTCCGAACCGGCGGTGATAGTCCGCGACCCGCGAGCCGGTGCTTTTCCACTTCAGGAGAAGAGCCGGCGGACGGTTGAACCGGTGAAATTCCGGTACCGACAGTTAAAGTCTGGATGAGAGAAGCACGTACAGCTGTATCCGTGGTGTCCTGTGACGCCCCGTTTTTCCGCTGTCGTATACCCCCGGAGCCATCGCGGTTCTAGAGGGAAGGAACGACACACAGATATGAACCCCTTGCGATGGCTCTTTGATGCCAGGACCTCTGCACGTGCAGGGTCCGCCTTTACCGATCCGGTGGCCAGTCCGTGACGGCGGCACCCGAGCAGCGGATCGAAGCCCGGCCCGCCACACAGCCGGCTACCCAACAGCCAGCCACCCAACGCACAGTCACCCATCAGGCAGCGCCGCCCGACGGCGTCGTGACCGCTTTCACCGCTGCGGAAACGGCTGCCATGGATGCCGCCCTTGAAGAAGCCCTGCGGGGGCCGCGTGGTGCGAATCCGCTGGTGGGCGCCGTCGTCGTGGATGCCGAGGGCAAACAACTTGTCACCGGATACCACCGCGGCGCAGGTACCGCGCACGCGGAAGCTGACGCGATTGCACAGGCAGCGGCCGCCGGAGTTGACCTCCGCGGTTCAACCATGGTGGTCACGCTGGAACCCTGCAACCACTCCGGGCGCACGGGCCCCTGCGCCCAGGCGATCATCAGTGCTGGCATCACGGATGTTATTTACGCCGTCGATGACCCCCATGACCCCGCTGCCGGGGGCGCGGCCACGCTGCGGGAGGCAGGTGTTAGTGTCCGCAGCGGCCTTGCAGCCAGCGAGGCGCTGGAACTGAACCGACAGTGGTTCCAGGCAGTTGCCGCGAAACGTCCCTTCGTGACGCTTCACATCGCCCAGACCCTGGACAGCCGGATCGCGGCCGAGGATGGCACCAGCCAATGGATTTCGAGCCCCGAATCCCTGGCCGACAATCATGCCCTGAGGGCCCGGATCGATGCCATCCTGGTGGGAACCCAGACTGTCCTGGTGGACAACCCGCGGCTGACCGCCCGTGACGCGGGCGGGGCCCCCGCTGGAAAGCAGCCATTGCGGGCAGTCATGGGGCTGCGGGACATTCCTGCCGATGCCGCCGTCCGCGGCGACGACGGCCGCGTTCTTCATCTGCCCACGCGTGATCCACGGGAAGCGCTGTCGCTGCTTTATGCCGCGGGCGTCCGCCACCTGATGGTGGAGGGAGGATCGCGGATCCTCAGTGCGTTCCTCACCGCAGAACTCGTGGACGAACTCATCGTCTACCTCGCCCCCACGCTGCTCGGGTCCGGGACGCCTGCCCTGAACGGGCTGGGGGTCAGCACCCTCGCGGATGCCCAGCAGTGGGAATGGGACGCGTCCGACGGCGGCGCGGTGCGCACGCTTGGCCGCGACCTGAGACTTCACCTGCATCCGCAACGAATCGAAGCTTTGGCACCACAACCATCCCGCGCCGGCGCGGAACAAGCCTTGGGAGGCTACTGATGTTTACCGGAATTATTGCCGAACAGGGCCACGTGCTGTCCGTTGACAGGGACGGCGATGCCAGCGCCACCGTCAGGCTGCACGCCCCGGGCACCACGGAAGGGCTTGGCTTGGGCGGTTCCATCGCCGTGAACGGCGTCTGCCTGACTGCGACCGAGATCAACGGCAAGGAATTCAGCGTCGACGTGATGGGCGAAACCCTGGTCCGCACCACCATCGGCGAACTGGCCTCCGGCGACTCGGTCAACCTTGAGCGCTGCGTGCAGGCCGGGGGAAGGCTGGACGGGCACGTCGTCCAGGGGCATGTGGACGGCGTTGGACGGCTGCTGGAACGCGAAGCCCTGGGGAACTGGGAACGGCTCCGCTTCGGCGTGCCCGCCAACCTTGCCCGCTACATTGCAGAGAAGGGCTCCATCGCAATCGACGGCGTCTCCCTCACCGTGACGGCCGTCAGCCCCGCCCCCGAAGCTGAACCGTGGTTTGAAGTGGGGCTGATCCCCACCACTCTGGCCGAGACCGGACTGGGTGAAAAAACGGTAGGCAGCCGGGTCAACCTTGAAGTTGACGTCCTCGCCAAGTACACCGAGCGGCTCCTTGCTTTCAGTGCAGGCGCTTCCAGCAGCTTCGGCAGCGGCACCAGTGCCGCCACCAGCGCCAGCACTGTCAGCAGCGCCAGCGCATCCAGCAGCACGGTCACCAGCGGCGCAGGCGGTGCACGATGAACGGGACGGCCCGGCTGGAGCCGATATCCGCGCCAGCCTTGAAAGTTGCTCCAGCCCTGGGACTTGATCCGGTCGAGGACGCAATCCGTGCCATTGCCAACGGCAGGCCCGTGCTGGTGGTGGACAACGAGGACCGCGAAAACGAAGGTGACATCATCTTCGCGGCCCAGCACGCCACACCGGCCCTGATGGGCTGGACGATCCGGTACAGCTCAGGGGTCATCTGCGTCCCGCTGTCAGGTGAACGCGCCGACGCCTTGGCGCTGCCGCCCATGGTGCTGGTCAACGAGGACGCCAAGGGTACGGCGTACACGGTTTCCTGCGATGCCGCAGTGGGCGTGAGCACCGGCATTTCTGCGACGGACCGCGCCCTGACGGCCAGGGTCCTGGCGGATCCGGCCGCCGGGCCTGCCTCCGTGACCAGGCCTGGGCATATTTTCCCCTTGCGGGCCGTTAATGGGGGAGTGCGTGAGCGTCCCGGCCACACCGAGGCCGCTGTTGACCTCTGCCGGCTCGCCGGACTGGAGCCGGTGGGCGTGATCGCGGAAGTTGTCTATGACGACGGAGAAATGATGCGCTTGGACGGACTGCGGAGCTTCGCTGCTGAACACGGCTGCCCCCTGATCTCGATCGAGGATCTGGTGGCTTACCTTGGAGCAGGGCCCGCGGCCACCGCGGAGAGAGGTACCCGGGCCACGAACCCGGGAGGAGAAGAGGAGATACGATGACGGCTTCCGGAGCTACTGACGACAGTCACCAGAACGGCCACCATGGGAACAGCCACCACAGTAATGGCCAGCACAGCAACGGCCACCACAGTAACGGCCACCACAAGGGACAAACCGGCAACACCAAAGTCCTCCACCCCGTTAGCGGCGGTCCCATCGTTCAGCTTCCCACGGCGTTCGGTGACTTTGTGGCGCAGGCGTGGACCGACCTGGTCACCGGTGCCGAGCACCTTGCCGTCAGTTCACCCAATCCGCCCAAAGACGGCAAGGCGCCGCTGGTCCGGCTGCACTCGGAATGCCTCACCGGGGATATCTTCGGGTCCTACCGGTGTGACTGCGGTGAGCAGCTGGCTTACGCCCTGGAGATGATCCAGGAGTTCGGCGGAACCCTGCTGTACCTGCGCGGCCAGGAGGGCCGGGGCATCGGATTGGCCAACAAGATCAAGGCCTACGCCCTCCAGGAAGCCGGTTTCGACACGGTGGAGGCCAATGAGCAGCTGGGGCTGCCGGTGGATGCCCGGTGCTACAACGCCGCGGCGCAGGTGTTGGCGGAGATGGGCCTCCACGAGGTCCGGCTGCTGAGCAACAACCCGGACAAGCAGAACAGGCTGGCCAAGGCCGGCGTGAAGGTGGTGGAGATGGTTCCCACGGAGGTGCCTTCCCGCGACCAGAACATCCGGTACCTGCAGACGAAAAAAGACCGGATGGAACACCGGCTCACGCTGGACACCCACATCGCCACAGTGCCTGCCATCGCGGCAGACACTTTCGACCACGAACAAGACTGAACGGATCACGATTTACGCATGAGCGGACACGGCGCACCAGATATTGACCTCACCACCCTCAACCCGGCCGAGACGGCCCAGCTCCGGCTGGCCATTGTGGCCGCCAGCTGGCACACCCAGATTATGGACGGGCTCCTGGACGGTGCCCTCCGCGCCGCCAAGGACGCCGGCATCAGCGAACCCACAGTGGTGAGGGTTCCGGGCAGCTTCGAACTTCCGGTCGCTGCCGCGCGGCTGGCACCGCACTTCGACGCGGTGGTTGCCCTCGGCGTCGTCATCCGGGGCGGTACACCGCACTTTGAGTACGTCTGCCAGGCCGCGACGTCGGGACTGACCGATGTCAGCGTCTCCACAGGAGTGCCGGTGGGCTTCGGCGTCCTGACCTGCGACACAGAGCAGCAGGGCCTGGACCGGGCCGGGCTGCCGGGATCCAAGGAAGACAAGGGCCATGAGGCAGTTACCGCGGCGCTGGCCACCGCCGTCGTACTCAAGCAGTACCGCTAGCAAAGAAACGGGTGCGGGGTGTCTTCCGTCACACCGCACCCGTCATGCTACGGCCCGACAGGCGCCCCCGGGCCCGCAGCAAGTAGGCTGTAGGGCGTGAAGAATTTCGAGACGCTGTTCGCTGAACTGAGTGAGAAGGCAGCCACCCGTCCGGCAGGCTCCCGCACCGTCGCTGAATTGGAGTCCGGAGTCCACGGCATTGGCAAGAAAGTCGTGGAGGAAGCGGCCGAAGTATGGATGGCCGCAGAGTATGAATCCGACGAGGCCGCGGCCGAGGAGATCTCCCAGTTGCTCTACCACCTGCAGGTCCTGATGCTCGCCAAAGGACTGACCCTGGAAGACGTCTACAAGCATCTGTAGCCACTGCGGCACCCCGGCGGACGGAGAACTCCGCCGGTGCCCCGCGTGGCCCGTTTGCCTGATCAATAGACCTCCCAACCAAGAAAGACCCCCATGCTGCGAGTAGCCGTACCCAACAAGGGCTCCCTGTCCGAAGCCGCCTCCGAAATGCTGTCCGAAGCCGGTTACCGCCAGCGCCGCGACACCCGCGAGCTGGTCATGGTGGACCCTGACAATGACATCGAATTCTTCTTCCTCCGCCCGCGCGACATCGCCGTCTATGTCGGCCAGGGAACGCTCGACGTCGGCATCACCGGCCGCGACCTGCTGCTGGACGCCGAAGTGGAAGCGGAGGAACTGCTCCCGCTCGGCTTTGCCGCCTCAACCTTCCGCTTCGCCGGCCCCGTGGGCGACTTCGCCAAGGTGGAGGAACTTGAAGGCAAACGGCTGGCCACCAGCTATGACGGCCTCCTGCGCGGCTACCTCGCCGGGCTGGGGATCAACGCCAGGGTTGTCCGCCTCGACGGGGCCGTGGAATCATCCGTACGCCTCGGCGTGGCTGACGCCATCGCCGACGTCGTGGAGACCGGCAGCACCCTCAAGGCGGCCGGAATGGAAATCTTCGGTGATCCCATCCTCAAATCCGAAGCCGTCCTGATCCGCCGCACCGGAGAGGGTGGAGCCGCCAACGGCACTGCCAAGGAGATCGAGGTCCTGATCCGCCGGCTCCAGGGTGTCCTGGTGGCGCGCCAGTATGTCCTGATGGACTACGACATCCGCAAGGAACTGGTGGAACGCGCCGCGGCCCTGACCCCCGGCCTTGAGTCACCCACCGTGTCGCCGCTGCGGGACTCCGACTGGGTGGCTGTCCGCTCAATGGTGCCCAAGAGGGAAACCAACCGGATCATGGACGAGCTCTACGACCTCGGCGCACGCGCCATCCTGGTCAGCAGCATCCACGCCTGCCGTATCTGAGCCTTCCGCCCGGACAACGCCGGCCAGCAGAATCCACCACTGAATTCCAGGAGTACCCATGGCTGTAGCCGTACGCGTCATTCCATGCCTCGACGTCGACGCCGGCCGCGTCGTTAAGGGCGTCAACTTCGAGGGCCTGCGGGACGCCGGAGACCCGGTGGAACTGGCGCACCGGTACGACAATGCCGGCGCGGATGAGCTGACCTTCCTGGACGTCACAGCATCCTCGGGCAACCGGGAAACCACCTTCGACGTGGTCCGCCGCACTGCCGAGGAAGTCTTCATTCCGCTGTGTGTCGGCGGCGGAGTGCGGGGCGTGGCCGAGGTGGACAAGCTGCTGCGGTTCGGGGCGGACAAGGCGTCCATCAACACCGCCGCCGTGGCACGCCCGGAGGTCATTGACGAGATCACGCGCCACTTTGGCTCGCAGGTGCTTGTCCTTTCCCTGGACGCACGCCGCACCCGCCCGGGGTCTGTCCCCACGCCGTCGGGCTTTGAGGTCACCACCCACGGCGGCCGTACCGGGACCGGCATCGACGCCATTGCCTGGGCGAAGGAAGCGGCGGAGCGCGGTGTTGGCGAGATCCTGCTGAACTCCATTGACGCCGACGGCACCAAGGATGGATTCGACCTCGAGCTCATCCGGCTGGTGCGTGCGGCGGTGAAGGTTCCCATCATCGCCTCAGGCGGAGCAGGGGAACCCGCGCACTTCCCGCCCGCGGTAGCTGCGGGCGCCGACGCCGTGCTGGCCGCGTCGATCTTCCACTGGGGGCCTGACGACATGATGTCCCAGGTCAAGGACGCCATCCGGAATGCAGGCTTCGAGGTCCGCTAGCGCGTCTTCCAACCCAAGTGGGTAGCGCTAAGTGTCGTTTTGAGGGCTCATAACCACACTTAGCGCTACCCAGTTGGGGTTAGAGGCCTACTTCTGCTGACTGGAGAAGCGCGACGGCGTCCGGCTGGCCTTCGAAGGTGACCAGCGCATGGCGGGTCCGGCCGTGGGCGTGCATCAGCAGCTCGCCCGGCTCACCCACAATGGCCACGGATACCGGGGCGCGCTTGGCCACGTGGCGCGGACCTGAGGGCCGGACCAGCACAATACCAAGATCAACCCCGCGATAAAGGATGGCGGCGCGCTTGATGAGTTCATCCCAGAGCGCTTCCGAATAGGCCTCGTCGAGCGCGCGGGGTGCCCAGCGGTCCACAGCGCGGCGGACGTCCTCGGTGTGGACGAAGTATTCGATCAGGTTGGAGCTCTCGTCCAGGGCCTTGATGTTCATGGGTGACAGTGCAGGCGGACCGGCGCGGAACGTGTTGACCAGCCCCGCGTAGTCCTCAGCCGTTTTCAGCTTCGCGGCGAGTTTCGCCGTTGCCTTGTCCGAGGCTTTGGACAGCCTCTTGATGATGAGGCCCAATCCCACGGCCGCCTTGCGTTCGCGCAGGTAAAGGTGCGCGGCAAGGTCCCTGGTGCGCCAGCCTTTGCAGAGCGTGGGGGCATCAGGACCGGCCGCAAGCAGGGTCTCGGCCAGGACTTCTCGGGACGGGTCGACGAAATGCATCACTTGTGAAACTAGCACGACACCCGGGGAGATGGGCAGCAGAACCGCCACCAGGGCCGTGCTCTTGTTCACACTCCTGACGGCATGCGCAGAGGCACTAGACTTGGTCTGATGTCTGAGCAGCCCGCCCCCCAGCCAACCCCTGATTCCGCCGTGCCCGCAGGCCTTTCGGCGGGGTACACCGATGGACCTGCAGGCGTCCCCATGGGAAGCCTGCCCGCCGGCCCGCTTCCGGAAGACGTTGCCGCTGCGCTGAAGCGGGACGGTGCCGGACTGGTGGCGGCCATAGTGCAGCAGTTCGACACCGATGAGGTGCTGATGCTCGGGTGGATGGATGACGAGGCATTGCACCGGACCATGACCAGCGGACGGGTAACGTTCTATTCCCGCTCCCGCCAGGAGTATTGGCGCAAGGGGGACACGTCCGGGCATGTCCAGTGGGTCAAGTCAGTGGCCCTCGACTGCGACGGCGACGCCCTGCTGGTTCGCGTGGACCAGGTGGGCGCCGCCTGCCACACCGGTACCCGCACCTGTTTCGACGGCAGGGAACTGCAGGTCAGTACAGTAAGCACCGACGGCGCAGGCCAGGCGGGCTGAGCCCGCTGGCTGCCGGGCAGGGCGGTCCAGTCCCGCAGCACCCTGAATATTCTGAGTTTTCGACAGCACACCGCGGATGTCCGCCACCATGCGGGCGCCCTACAAGAACAGGCGGAGAGCCATAGCCATGCAGGACCTTGGAATCATCAGCCCGGGCCTCGAGGAGTTCCGCGAACTCGCCGGCACCAGCCGTGTCATCCCCGTCCGGCTCAAGGTCCTGGCGGACGCCGAGACGCCCATCGGCCTGTACCGGAAGCTCGCCCAGGGGCAGCCCGGGACCTTCCTGATGGAGTCCGCGGCCGTGGGCGGGACCTGGTCCCGCTACTCCTTCATCGGCGCGAATTCCCGGGCAACGCTCACCACCAAGGACGGCGAGGCGCACTGGTTGGGCCAGCCGCCCGTGGGGGTGCCGGTGAACGGGAACCCGGTTGATGCCATCAGGGACACCATCGACGCGCTCCGCACCGACAGGTTCGAGGGGCTGCCGCCGTTTACCTCAGGCCTGGTGGGATTCCTGGGCTGGGAAACCGTCCGGCACTGGGAGCGGCTGACCAGCCCGCCGGAGGACGATCTCCAGCTGCCGGAAATGGCGCTGAACCTGGTGTCCGACATGGCCGTCCATGACAACGTGGACGGCACGGTGCTCCTGATCGCCAACGCGATCAATTTCGACGACAGCTCCGAACGGGTGGACGAGGCCTGGCACGACGCCGTAGCCCGGGTCAAGGCACTCCTCACCCAGATCAGCACGCCTGTGGCGCAGCCCGTGTCCGTCCTGGAGCCAGCTGCTTTGGATTTCGCTTCCAGCGTCCAGGAGCGCTGGGACGAGCCTGCCTACCTGGCGGCGCTGGACCGCGGCAAGGAAGCGATTGTCGACGGCGAGGTGTTCCAGGTGGTAATTTCGCGCCGCTTCGAGATGGAATGCGGAGCCTCTCCGCTTGACGTCTACCGCGTCCTGCGGAACACCAACCCCAGCCCCTACATGTACATCTTCAGCCTTGAGGACGCCGACGGCCGCGAGTACTCGATCGTTGGTTCCTCGCCCGAGGCCCTGGTGACAGTCACGGGCAAGGAAGTCATCACGCATCCCATCGCCGGTTCGCGGCCCAGGGGCAAGACGGTGGAGGGTGACAAAGCCCTGGCCGAGGAACTCCTGGCAGACCAAAAGGAACGCGCCGAGCACCTGATGCTGGTGGACCTGTCCCGCAACGATCTCTCCAAGGTCTGCGTGGCGGGAACCGTAGACGTGACGCAGTTTATGGAAGTGGAGCGCTTCAGCCACATCATGCACCTGGTGTCCACGGTGGTGGGCCAACTGGCGCCGGGGGCCAAGGCCTACGACGTCCTGAAGGCAACTTTCCCTGCCGGGACACTGTCCGGGGCCCCCAAGCCCCGCGCACTGCGCCTGTTGGACGAACTCGAACCCCACCGCCGCGGCATCTACGGCGGCGTGGTGGGCTACCTGGACTTCGCGGGGGACATGGACATGGCCATCGCCATCCGGTCCGCGCTGCTCCGCGAGGGACGCGCCTACGTGCAGGCGGGAGGCGGCATTGTTGCTGATTCTGTCAATCCTACGGAGGCGCTGGAAACCGTGAATAAGGCGGCCGCTCCGCTGCGGGCCGTCCACACCGCGGGATCGCTGCACAACATTTCGGCGGACACCATTTCCGCGGACACCGTTCCCGATGCCGGAAGCGCCGGCCATACCAGCCGGACGAACCACTGATGCCCGTTCCCGAGACAGCGGCCGGCCGGACCGACAAAGCAGCAGGAGCCCCCGGCTGGGCACGGAAGTCCACGGTGGTCCTGCTGATCGCCGCGCTGGCCCTGGCTGTTTTCGGCACCACTACCCAGACGTGGATGACGGTCAGCCTGGATCCGGACCAGGTGGGCCAGGCCGGCAGTGCCCAAAGCACACTTCAGGTCCAGGGCAGCAAAGCCGCCACGGCGGTGACAGCACTGGCCCTTGTCGCGCTGGCAGGGGGACTGGCCGCATCCATCGCCGGCAGGATCGCCCGCTGGGTCGCCGCCGCCATCATCGTCCTGGCTGCAGCCGGCATTGTTGCTGCCGCAGCCACGGTGCTTGCGGACCCGCTGGCTGCGGCGCAGGGTTCCATCGCGGCCGCCACCGGCGTCACCGGCAGTGACGCGAAAGTGTCACTCACCGCCTTCCCGGCCATCGCCGTCGTGATCGGCATCCTGCTGGCGCTGGGAGCCATGCTGATCATTCCGGCAGGACGCTACTGGAAGTCACGGACAAAATATGACGCCGCCACCTATGACGCAGCCAAAGATGACGCCGCAGTCCCCGGCGGTGCAGCCACGCCGGCAGGCCCCGTAGACGATATTGACAGCTGGGACAGGCTCTCCCGCGGCGACGATCCCACCTGACCGGAGCAGGCCGGAAGGTCCGGGGGAGCAGTCCCGCGCCCTGCCGGTAAGCAGGTCCCGGTTAAAAAATGGCAGAATGTAAGCAGTATTCACCCTGAGGAGATTTCCATGAGCAAAGCACCTGCGTCCGTTTCCAAGTCAGGCACCCGGACGGTTGCCCCCGGCGCCGTCGACCACAGCCAGGAACTTGGCCACGGCAACAGCCCGGCAGCCTGGACCTGCGTGATCGTTATGCTGGTAGGCGCCCTCGTTTCGTCCATCGCGTTTGTGATCAACAGCACCCCCATCTTCATCGCCGGCGCAGCCGTGATGGTCCTCGGCCTGATCCTCGGTTACATCATGCGCAAGGCAGGCTACGGCGTCGAAGGCAGCAAGCTGAAGAACTCCGGCCACTGATGGCGACTGTTCTCGATGACATCAATGCCGGTGTCAGGGAGGATATGGAGGCCAGGAAGCGCCTCGTTTCGATCACCGAACTGAAGGACCGGGCGGCGGCTGCGGCTCCGGCCCGGGATGCCTGGGCTGCGCTTGGCGGCCCCTCCGAACGGCGGGACCAGCTTAAAGTCATCGCGGAAATCAAGCGCCGCAGTCCCTCCAAGGGTGACCTCGCCGCGATCGTGGACCCGGCATCCCTGGCGGAACAGTATGCCGACGGCGGTGCGGCAGTCATCAGCGTCCTGACCGAACAGCGGCGCTTCAACGGCTCGCTCGCGGACCTGGACGCCGTCCGGGCCCGCGTTGATGTCCCGCTGCTGCGCAAGGACTTCACGCTGGACGAGTACCAGATCTGGGAAGCCCGCGCCCACGGCGCGGACCTGATCCTGCTGATCGTTGCCGCGCTTTCGGATTCCCAGCTCCAGGATTTCAGTGCACTCAGCCGGGAACTCGGCATGAACGTGCTGGTGGAGACGCACACGGAAGAGGAAATCGAACGCGCCGTGGCTGCGGAAGCGCGGATCATTGGCGTGAACGTGCGGAACCTGAAGACGCTCGACGTCGACCGTTCCGTTTTTGCCTCCCTCGCCGGGATGATTCCCGCCGGGGCGCTGGTCATCGCCGAATCCGGCGTGCGCGGCGTGGATGATGTTACCCATTACGCCGCCAGCGGCGCGAACGCCATCCTGGTGGGCGAGGCCCTGGTCAGCGATTCCACTCCCCGAGAGCGGATCGCAGAGTTTACGGCGGCGGGGGCTGCCGCGATCGCTGCACGGGCTTGACCACCTGCGGGCCCGCAGCGGCAACAGGCACCGAAAGCCTGAAGGCCTGGAGCGCTGCTGCCCGCCTTTGCACCGCGCGGGCCATGGGCCCGCGGCACCACACTTCTGAAACGATCAACTGAACAGGACGGTGAGACTGATGGTTGACGCACCTTCAGGGAACGCTGACAACAACGCCGCGGATGCATTCCTGCAGGGCGGCTCCCTCAAGCACGCCCCTGGGCCCTACTTCGGCGGGTACGGCGGACGCTGGATGCCCGAGTCCCTCATCGCCGCCCTGGATGAACTGGAAGACACCTTCGAAAAGGCCAAGGCGGATCCTGACTTCCTCGCCCAGATCGCGGACCTGAACAAAAACTACTCGGGCCGGCCCTCCCTCCTGACCGAAGCCAAGCGCTTCTCCGAGCACGCCGGCGGCGCCAGGGTTTTCCTCAAGCGTGAGGACCTGAACCACACCGGATCGCACAAGATCAACAACGTGCTGGGGCAGGCCCTCCTGGCCAAGCGGATGGGCAAGACCCGTGTCATCGCCGAGACCGGGGCAGGACAGCACGGCGTGGCCAGCGCCACGGCCGCCGCCCTGCTGGGCCTTGAATGCGTTGTGTACATGGGTGCTGAAGACTGCCGCCGGCAGGCACTGAACGTGGCGCGGATGCAGCTGCTGGGTGCCACCGTGGTTCCTGTGGTCAACGGTTCCCAGACCCTCAAGGACGCCATCAACGACGCCCTCCGGGACTGGGTCAGCAACGTGGACACCACCCACTACCTCCTGGGCACCGCCGCCGGGGCGCATCCGTTCCCGGCCATGGTCCGGTTCTTCCACGAAGTGATCGGCGAGGAAGCCCGGGCGCAGATCCTGGACCAGGCCGGAAAGCTTCCGGACGCCGTCTGCGCCTGCATCGGCGGCGGCTCCAACGCCATCGGCATCTTCCACGGTTTCCTGGACGATCCCGAGGTCAAAATCTACGGCTTCGAGGCCGGCGGTGACGGGGTGGACACCGGACGCCACGCTGCCACCATTACGCTCGGCAAGCCGGGCGTCCTGCACGGCGCACGGTCCTACCTCATGCAGGACGACGACGGCCAGACCATCGAGTCCCACTCCATTTCGGCAGGCCTGGACTACCCGGGTGTGGGGCCGGAGCATGCCTACCTCGCCGACATCGGCCGGGTCAGCTATGAACCCATTACGGACAGCGAAGCGATGGACGCCTTCAAGCTGCTGTGCCAGACCGAGGGCATCATTCCGGCCATCGAGTCCTCGCACGCCCTGGCCGGCGCCATCAAGGTGGGCAAGCGGCTGACCGAAGGCAAGGCCAACCCTTCCGAGACAGTGGTCATCGTCAACCTCTCGGGCCGTGGCGACAAGGACGTGGAGACAGCCGCGGAATGGTTCGACATGCTGGATGAGGAGGGCAAGGTGAAGGGCACCAACCTCTCCACCCGCAAGCCCAAGGGCCCCTCGGACAGGGCAGCCACCGAAGCCGTTCCTGCCGCCAGCAATGCAGGGATCAAAGCGGGGATCAACGCGGACAATAGCGAGGACCAGAAGTGATGACTGAACAGACGGCCAGCAAGTCGGCAGCTGCCATCGACCGTGCCCGTGACGCCGGACGCTCAGCCCTGGTGTGCTACCTGCCCGCCGGTTACCCGGATGTCCAGTCCACCATCGACGCCGGCATCGCCATGGCGAAGAACGGCGCGGACCTGATCGAAATCGGCATTCCGTACTCAGACCCGGTGATGGACGGTCCTGTTATCCAGGCAGCCACCACAGAGGCCATCGCCAACGGCTTCCGGGTTGAAAGCGTGTTCGACGTCGTTGCGGGGATCACCGCGGCAACCGACGTCGCCGTGCTGGTGATGACCTACTGGAACCCTGTGGTCAGGATGGGCGTGGACGAGTTCTCCCGCCGGCTGGCCGAGGCCGGGGGAGCGGGACTTATTACGCCGGACCTCATCCCGGATGAAGCGTCTGAATGGTTCGCGGCCTCCGACAAGTACGGACTGGACCGGGTTTTCCTCGTGGCACCTTCCTCCTCTCCCGAGCGCCTGGCCATGACGGTCAAGGCCAGCCGCGGCTTCGTCTACGCAGTCTCCATCATGGGAGTCACCGGGACCCGGCAGGATGTCAGCAGCAGCGCCGAACAGCTCGTCGCGGACACGCATGCCGCAGGTGCCGAGCGTGTGTGCGTGGGGCTTGGCGTGTCCAACGCCGGCCACGTCCGCGAGATCGCCGCCTACGCGGACGGCGTGATTGTGGGCACCGCACTGGTGGCTGCCATCCGCGACGGCGGAGTCCCCGCAGTTGCCGATCTCACCAGGGAACTCAGCGCGGGACTCGTCAGGGAAGAAGCCTAACCACATGCAGACCCTCATTTACGCAGCAGGCATGGTGCCCGCCGCGATCCCCAGCCCGGACTGGTCCGGCTTCGACATCCCGCTGCCGTGGGGTTCGCTGCGCATCCACGCCTATGCCCTCTGCATCCTTGCCGGCATCATCGTTGGCCTTTGGCTCACGTCCATCCGGTGGGCCCGGCGGGGTGCGCCCGAAGGCAGCGTGTGGGACATCGTCATCTGGGCGATTCCGTTCGGCATCATCGGCGGCCGGCTTTACCACGTGGTGTCATCCCCGGACGCCTACTTCGGCCCGGGCTTCGACGGCACCGGTGACCTCTCGCTCATCCCGCAGATCCAGCGTGGCGGGCTGGGGATCTGGGGAGCGGTGGTGCTGGGAGTCCTCGGAGCCTGGATCGGCTGCCGGCGTTCCGGCGTCAAGCTCAGCGCGTTCCTGGACGCTGCCGCGCCCGGCCTGCTCCTGGCGCAGGCCGTGGGCCGCTGGGGAAACTACTTCAACCAGGAACTCTTCGGCGGGCCCACCACCCTCCCTTGGGGCCTGCAGATTGACGCTGACAACGCCAATTTCCCGGCCGGCATGCCAACAGACACCCTGTTCCACCCCACCTTCCTGTACGAGTCGCTGTGGAACATCGCCGGAGTGCTGATCCTGCTGGCTCTCGACCGGAGGTTCCACTTCCGGCGCGGACGGCTCTTCTGGCTCTACGCCGTGTACTACACGCTGGGCCGGGTCTGGATCGAAGCCATGCGCATCGATGAAGCCGAGCAGATCAGCCTCCTCGGGATCACGGCCAGGCTGAATGTCTGGACCAGCATTGTGGTCCTGCTGGTGGCGTTGGCCGCTTTCATCCTGCTCGGAATGAAGGGCCGTCCGGAGCCGGACAGCCCCTATCTGGCCGGTCAGGAACCCGCCGGGAACAAGGACGAGGACAACGAGGAGGAGGAAGGCAAACCGGTCCGGGATGCGGACTCTGTTGTCTCAGATAGTGAATCGCGTGATAATCTCCCTGATAACCAAAGCGGTTCCGGCCATTCATCCACCCCCAAGGAAGATGTGCCGGCATCTCCGGCGGGCACCACGTCCATACCGGAGTCGCCGGTGGCCGGAAGTTCCGGCCACAAAGCCACAGGATCCGCGCCGGAGGCTGGCACCAGCAAGTAGTACGCCGGCAGGCAGGGCAGCAGAGTCACCTCTCGAAGCGCCCGCACACCACAGCGTCGTGGCATCGGGGCCCACCCCGGAAAGCAAGAGCTGCTGACCGGTCCAAGCCCGGGTCAGGGGTCTGCGTAACTGTTAGTTCAGCAGACCGGCCTGGCCTACAATTTCCAATAGCAATAAACACTTTGTTGTGCCCATCACACAGGCTGACGAGTGGGGCCAACGTTGTCCCTTCCATACGCACGATCAGGAGGAAGGACGTCTCCCATGACCCAAACTCTTCACACTCCCAGTTGGTCCGAACCGGACCAGCCTGTGTCCGCCATGTCGCCATTCAAGCGCTTCGCGGCCCTTCCGGAGGCACGTGGGCTCTACAACCCGGAGCAGGAGAAGGACGCCTGCGGTCTTGCAATTATCGCCACCCTCCGCGGTGAGCCCGGCTACGACATTGTTGATGCCGCCCTGACTGCCCTGCGCAACCTCGAGCACCGCGGTGCCGTGGGCGCGGACGAAGGAACCGGCGACGGCGCCGGACTCCTGATGCAGATCCCGGACGAGTTCTTCCGGGCAGTCACCGAATTTGAACTCCCGGCCCCCGGCCAGTACGTTGCGGGCACAGCTTTCCTCCCTTCCGAGCAGCGCGAAGCCGAGGCCGCAAAGGCCGGAATCGAAGGCCTGGCCGCGGACGAGGGCCTGGTGGTCCTTGGCTGGCGCGAAGTGCCTATCGTCGCAGACCTGGTCGGTGCCATGGCCCGTGCCTGCATGCCGTACTTCTCGCAGCCGTTCCTTACCTCGGCCACCGGCGAGGAACTGGACCGCAACGAGCTGGACTCCCGGGCCTGGCGCCTCCGCAAGCGCGCGCAGAACAAGTTCGGGGTGTACTTCCCGTCGCTGTCCTCCCGGACCATCGTCTACAAGGGCATGCTCACCACCGCCCAGCTGGAGCCGTTCTACCCGGACCTCTCGGACAAGCGGTTCAAGACCAAGCTGGCCATCGTCCACTCCCGGTTCTCCACCAACACGTTCCCGTCCTGGCCGCTGGCCCAGCCGTTCCGCACCATCGCGCACAACGGCGAAATCAACACGGTCAAGGGCAACCGGAACTGGATGCGTGCCCGCCAGTCGCAGCTTGCCAACCCGCTCCTGGGGGACTCCCCGGAGGAGCTGTACCCCATCTGCACGCCCGGCGCGTCAGACTCCGCGTCATTTGACGAGGTGGCGGAGTTGCTTTGGCTGTCCGGCCGGCCCATCACGCACTCGATCATGATGATGATCCCCGAGGCCTGGGAAAACCACGCCACCATGGATCCGGCACGGCGCGCGTTTTATGAATACCACTCCCTGCTGATGGAACCGTGGGACGGCCCTGCCGCCGTATCCTTCACCGACGGCAACCTGGTGGGTGCCACCCTTGACCGCAACGGACTGCGCCCCGGACGCTACTGGATCACCGAGGACGGCCTGATCGTCTTCGCCTCCGAAGTCGGCGTGATCGACGTCGAAGCTTCCAAGGTGGTCAAGAAGGGTCGCGTTTCGCCGGGCAAGATGTTCCTGGTGGACACCGACAGCGGCCGCATCATCGACGACGAAGAGGTCAAGGCCGAGGTCGCCGCGGCGAACCCGTGGGCCGAGTGGGTCAAGGACAACCTGATCGACCTCAACGAACTCCCCGAGCGCGAGCACGTGGTCCACACCGCCGCCTCGGTGAACATCCGCCAGCGCACCTTCGGCTACACCACCGAAGAGCTCAAGATCCTGCTCGGCCCGATGGCCCGCACCGGCGCAGAGCCGCTGGGTGCCATGGGTTCCGATACCCCCGTTGCCGTGCTGTCCAAGCGTCCGCGGCTGCTCTTTGACTACTTTGTACAGTCCTTCGCGCAGGTCACCAACCCGCCGCTGGACGCCATTCGCGAAGAGCTTGTCACGTCCCTGACCTGTGCCATCGGCCCCAACGGGAACCTGCTGGATACCAAGCAGGTCCGCCAGCCCCAGGTTTCGCTGCCGTTCCCGGTGATCAACAACGACCAGCTGGCCAAGATCGCCAACATCGAAAACGCCGACGGCGACAAGGTGGCCATGAAGGTCCGCGGCCTCTACCGCCCGGAAGGCGGCGAGAACGCGCTCCGCGCCCGGCTCACCGAGATCTGCGAGCAGGTCTCCGGTGCCATCAACCGCGGTGTGCAGTACGTGGTGCTGTCCGACCGTGACTCCAACGCGCAGTGGGCACCCATCCCATCGCTGCTGCTGGTCAGCGCCGTGCACCACCACCTGCTCCGCAGCGCCAACCGCACCAAGACCGCCCTGGTGGTTGAGGCCGGCGACGTCCGGGAAACGCACCACGTGGCCGTGCTGGTGGGCTACGGTGCTTCGGCCGTGAACCCGTACCTGGCCATGGAATCGGTGGAACAGCTCATCGCCTCCGGCGACGTTGTGGGCGTGACCCCGCAGGACGGCGTCTACAACCTCATCAAGGGCCTGGGCAAGGGTGTCCTGAAGATCATGTCCAAGATGGGCATCTCCACGGTCGCCTCCTACACCGGCGCGCAGACGTTCGAGGCCCTGGGCCTGGGGCAGGAACTGGTGGACGAATTCTTCGCCGGAACGCACTCCCAGCTTGGCGGTGTGGGCCTTGACGTCATCGCCGCTGAAGTTTCGGCGCGACACCAGATGGCCTACCCGGAAGGTGGCATCGAGCTGCCGCACCGGCCCCTGCTGGGCGGCGGCGAGTACCAGTGGCGCCGCGACGGCGAGCCGCACCTGTTCAACCCCGAGACGGTTTTCCGCCTGCAGCACGCCACGCGTGAGCGCCGGTACGACATCTTCAAGTCCTACACCAAGGGCGTGGACGACCAGTCCGAGAACCTGATGACCCTCCGCGGCCTGCTCAAGTTCAAGACCGGCGAGCGTCCCGCAGTTCCGCTGGAGGAAGTGGAGCCCGTCTCCAGCATCGTCAAGCGGTTCTCCACGGGTGCCATGAGCTACGGCTCCATCTCCCAGGAGGCGCACGAAACCCTGGCGATCGCCATGAACCAGTTGGGCGGCAAGTCCAACACCGGTGAAGGCGGCGAGGACGTGGACCGCCTGCTGGACCCGAAGCGCCGCTCCGCTGTGAAGCAGATCGCCTCCGGCCGGTTTGGTGTGACCAGCCTCTACCTGAGCAACGCCGACGACATCCAGATCAAGATGGCGCAGGGTGCCAAGCCCGGCGAAGGCGGTCAGCTGATGGCGCAGAAGGTCTACCCCTGGGTGGCCCGGACGCGGCACTCAACCCCCGGCGTCGGACTGATCTCCCCGCCTCCGCACCACGACATCTACTCGATCGAGGACCTCGCTCAGCTCATCTACGATGCGAAGCGCGCCAACCCCTCGGCCCGTGTACACGTCAAGCTGGTGTCGGAAGTCGGGATCGGCACTGTGGCGTCCGGCGTGACCAAGGCGAAGGCCGACGTCGTACTGGTTTCCGGCCATGACGGCGGGACCGGCGCGTCCCCGTTGAACTCGCTCAAGCATGCCGGTGTGCCGTGGGAGCTGGGGCTCGCAGAGACCCAGCAGACCCTGATGCTGAACGGTCTCCGTGACCGTGTGGTGGTGCAGGTGGACGGCCAGCTGAAGACCGGCCGCGACGTCGTGATCGCGGCGCTGCTGGGCGGCGAGGAGTTCGGTTTCGCCACCGCTCCGCTGGTGGTGTCAGGCTGCATCATGATGCGCGTCTGCCACCTGGACACCTGCCCCGTGGGCGTCGCGACGCAGAACCCTGAGCTGCGTTCACGCTTCAACGGCAAGCCCGAGTTCGTGGTCAACTTCTTCGAATTCCTTGCCGAGGAAGTCCGTGAAATCCTTGCCGAACTTGGCTTCCGCAGCCTGGAGGAGGCGATCGGCCACGCCGAAATGCTGGATGCCCGCGAGGCGATCAACCACTGGAAGGCCGATGGCCTGGACCTTGATCCGATCCTGCATGGCCTCGAGTTTGATGATGATGCGCCGCTGCGCAACCTCACGTCGCAGAACCACGAGCTGGACAAGCACTTTGACCAGCGCCTGATCACCATGGCCACCGAGGCGCTGACTGACCGCAGCCCGGTCAAGATCGCCGTCGATGTCATCAACACGGACCGCTCTGTGGGAACCATGCTGGGCCACGTTGTGACCAAGACGTTCAGCACTGACGTGCTGGCGACGGACACCATCGACATCACGCTGACCGGAACGGCCGGCCAGTCGCTGGGAGCCTTCCTGCCGGCCGGCATCACGCTGCGCCTGTTCGGTGACTCCAACGACTACGTGGGCAAGGGCCTTTCCGGCGGACGGATCATCGTCCGGCCGGACCGCACCAACGTGTTCAAGGCGGAAAGCAACGTCATTGCCGGAAACGTGATCGGCTACGGCGCCACCAGCGGCGAGATGTACCTCCGCGGCCAGGTGGGCGAACGCTTCCTGGTCCGCAACTCCGGCGCCACAGCCGTTGTTGAAGGCATCGGCGACCACGGCTGCGAGTACATGACGGGCGGCCAGACGCTGATTATTGGCCGCACCGGACGCAACTTCGGTGCCGGCATGTCCGGCGGCACGGCGTATGTCCTGGATCTGCAGACCACGCGCGTGAACAAGGACGCCCTGCAGAGCGGCGAACTCCAGCTCCTCGAACTCGACGCGGAGGACCGTGACATTGTCCACGGGCTCCTGGTCAAGCACCACGAAGAGACGGAATCCCTGCTGGCCGCGCGGCTGTTGGAGAACTTCGACGACACCGCTGCCCGTATTACCAAAGTGCTCCCGCGCGACTACGCGGCAGTCCTGCAAACCCGTCTTGACGCCATCGAAGAGGGCCTTGACCCCGACGGCGAAGAAGTATGGTCTCGAATCCTGGAGGTGACCGGTGGCTGATCCACGCGGATTTCTGAAAGTACGACAGCGTGAAACCCAGCCACGGCGCCCCGTTCCGGTCCGCATCATGGACTGGAAGGAAGTCTACGAGGCCCAGGAAAAAGGTGTCCTGAAGGCCCAGGCTGGCCGCTGCATGGACTGCGGCGTGCCGTTTTGCCACCAGGGCTGCCCGCTGGGGAACCTGATTCCGGAATGGAACGACCTCACGTGGCGGGACAAGGGGGAGGAAGCGATTGAGCGGCTGCACGCCACCAACAACTTCCCCGAGTTCACCGGCCGGCTTTGCCCGGCGCCGTGCGAGGCCTCCTGTGTGCTGGGCATCAACCAGCCTGCAGTAACCATCAAGCAGGTTGAAGTCTCCATCATCGACGAAGCCTGGGACAACGGCTGGGTCAACGCGCTGCCTCCCGCGCGCCTTACCGGAAAGACCGTTGCCGTCGTCGGCTCCGGCCCCGCCGGCCTGGCGGTGGCGCAGCAGCTGACCCGAGTGGGCCACACCGTGGCCGTGTACGAACGCGACGACAAGATCGGCGGGCTCCTGCGCTACGGCATCCCCGATTTCAAGATGGAAAAAGAGCAGGTGGACCGCCGCATCGAGCAGATGAAGTCGGAGGGCACCCGCTTCCGCACCGGTGTCTCCGTGGGCACTGATGTGACCTGGGAGCAGCTCCGCCGCCGGTACGACGCCGTGGTGGTCTGCACCGGTGCCACCGTTCCGCGCGACCTGCCCATCCCGGGCCGGGAGCTGGACGGCGTCCACTTCGCGATGGACTACCTTGTCCCGGCCAACCGCGTAGTTGCGGGGGAGTCCGTGGAGAACCAGATCCACGCCCGGGGCAAGCACGTTGTCATCCTGGGTGGCGGCGATACCGGCGCGGACTGCCTCGGCACTGCGCACCGCCATGGGGCAGCCTCTGTCACCACCCTGGCCATCGGCAAGCAGCCTCCCATCGAGCGGGCCGGCCACCAGCCGTGGCCCACGTTCCCCACGCTGTTCGAGATGGCCAGCGCGCATGAGGAAGGCGGCGAACGCACGTACCTCGCCTCCACCGTGGAGTTTGTCGGCGAAAACGGCAAGCTGACAGGCGTCAAGGTTGCCGAAACGGAGTTCGTGGACGGCAAGCGGCTCCCGAAGGCCGGCACCGAGCGGGTCATCCCGGCCGACCTCGTGTTCCTGTCGCTGGGCTTCACCGGCGCTGAACCCGCGGGCATCACCGAGCAGGTCAGTGCCGAGTTTGACGGACGCGGCAACGTGTCCCGTGACGGTTACTACATGACCAACACCGAGGGAATCTTCGTGGCCGGGGACGCCGGCCGCGGGCAGTCGCTTATTGTCTGGGCCATCGCTGAAGGCAGGGCATGCGCTGCAGCCGTGGACAAGTTCCTGATGGGAAGCACCATCCTTCCTGCACCCGTGGCCCCGACCGACAGGGCAATCGCGGTTCTGTGAGCGCCGGTTCATCGGCGCGGTTTATCGAGGGTTTGACCCCTCGAGTTCATCTCCACAACAACTTAATCAATGCAGCAAACTACTAGGGTAGGTATATGAGACGCGCTAAAATTGTGGCCACTTTCGGACCGGCAATTGCCAGCTTTGAAAACACCCTCGCGGTGTTGGAAGCCGGCGTTGATGTTGCCCGGATGAACATGAGCCACGGCGACTATTCCGTGCACGACAACACCTACGAGAACGTCCGCAAGGCTTCGGCCAAGCTGAGCAAGCCCGTTGCGATCATGGCAGACCTCCAGGGTCCCAAGATCCGCCTGGGCCGGTTTGTTGACGGCCCGCACGCGCTGGCCGTTGGCGACATCTTCACCATCACCACCGAAGACGTTCCCGGCACCAAGGAAATCTGCTCCACCACGCTCAAGAGCCTCACCGAGGACGTCAACCCGGGCGATGCCCTGCTGATCGACGACGGCAAGGTGGCACTGCGTGCCATCGAGGTTGACGACGTCAAGGTAGTGGCCGAAGTGACCGTGGGCGGCATGGTGTCCAACAATAAGGGCATCAACCTTCCCGGCGTGGCAGTCAACGTTCCCGCATTGAGCGAAAAAGACGAGGACGACCTCCGCTGGGCCATGCGCCGCGGCGTTGACCTCGTAGCTCTTTCGTTCGTCCGCGACGCCTCCGACATTGTCCGCGTTCACGAGATCATGGATGAGGAAGGCCGCCGTGTGCCGGTCATCGCCAAGATCGAAAAGCCGCAGGCAGTGGAGCAGCTCCACGAGATCATCGACGCGTTCGACGCCATCATGGTGGCCCGTGGCGACCTCGGCGTGGAACTTCCCCTGGAGGAAGTGCCCATCGTCCAGAAGCGCGCCATTGAACTGGCCCGCCGCTGGGCCAAGCCGGTCATCGTGGCAACCCAGGTGCTGGAATCCATGATCGACAACCCGCGGCCCACCCGTGCAGAGGCTTCTGACTGCGCCAACGCCGTGCTCGATGGTGCTGACGCTGTCATGCTCTCCGGCGAGACCAGCGTGGGCAAGTACCCCATCGAAACCGTCAAGGTCATGGCCCGGATCATCGAATCCACCGAGGTCCATGGCCTGGAGCGCGTCCCCCCGCTGGGGACCAAGCCCAAGACCCGTGGCGGCGCCATCACCCGTGCCGCCGTCGAAATCGCCGACCAGCTGGAAGCAAAGTACATCTGTACCTTCACCCAGTCCGGTGACTCTGCACGCCGCCTGTCCCGCCTGCGTCCCATCAAACCGGTCTTCGCGTTCACTCCGGTGGAGCACGTGTGGAACCAGCTGGCTCTCACGTGGGGAATCCAGCCGGTGCTGGTCCCCATGGTGGGCCACACCGACGAGATGACCGCCCAGGTTGACCGCAGTCTGCTGGAAATGGAACTGGTGGAAGACGGCGACCTGGTGGTCATCGCTGCCGGTTCCCCTCCCGGAAAGGCCGGTTCCACGAACTCGCTGAAGGTCCACAAGGTGGGCGACCTCGCCGATACCACCGGTCCTGGCGATACAGCCGGGAACAAGGAAAAGCTTGGCCCGTGGCCGGAAAAGAAGAAGAAGTAAGCAGCTGAAAAGGGGATGGTCCCCGCCGGTTTGAACTGGCGGGGACCCTCCCTTTTTGCTGTTCTTGTTTTGCTGTTGCTTTGTTTGCCTGGCGCCGCGTCAGTTGACCTGGTTGATGATGGTTTCGGCCACCTCACGCATGCTCAGGCGGCGGTCCATGGAGGTCTTCTGGATCCAGCGGAACGCCTCAGGCTCGGTGAGGCCCATCTTGGTGGTCAGGAGGCTCTTGGCGCGCTCCACAAGCTTGCGGGTGGCGAACTGCTCCTGCAGGTCCGACACCTCGCTCTCGAGGGCCTTGATCTCCTCGTGGCGGGAGAGGGCGATCTCCAGGGCCGGAATGAGGTCGGCGGGCGTAAACGGCTTGACCACGTAGGCCATGGCGCCGGCGTCGCGTGCCCGCTCCACAAGCTCCTTCTGGCTGAAGGCCGTCAGCAGGACCACGGGCGCGATGCGGGCCTTGACGATCTTCTCGGCGGCGGAGATTCCGTCCATAACCGGCATCTTGACGTCCATCAGGACGAGGTCAGGCTTAAGTTCCTCCGCGAGCTGCACGGCCTTCTCGCCGTTGTCAGCCTCGCCCACCACGTCGTAGCCCTCGCCGCGCAGGATCTCGATGATGTCGAGGCGGATGAGGGTTTCATCCTCGGCCACAATGACGCGGCGCGCCGGCTGGGACGTGGATTTTGACTCCGTCGGTTCAGTCACGGGATCTCCTAGGAAAGGTACGGCGGGAACATCACTATCTTAGGCGCGCCCGCGTTCTGTACTTGATCTGCATGGGTTGATTGCGGCGTCGGCGGCGCGATTCTGGAATTCAGCCTATCTGGAGGTAGAGTAATTCCGCGTACGTGAAGCAATCGCGTTGCTCACAATCAGCTGTGGGCGTACCCTGTTTGCTTCCGTATCTTCCGCGCCCGAGTGGCGGAATTGGCAGACGCGCCGCACTCAAAATGCGGTATCGAAAGGTGTGTGGGTTCGAGTCCCACCTCGGGCACAGTGTTTCCGCAGGTCAGAGGCCTGTTTTCACTTTGGGTGTTGACAAAACAGCCTAAAGTGTTGACAGGGGCGTACCGTTTTTTGTGTGGCCAGCATTCGCAAACGCATCAAAAAGGACGGTACAGCGTCCTTCATGGTTCTCTGGCGGGATCCAAAGAGCCGCGAGCAGCAGGGCCTGACTGTCGCCACCGAAGCCGAAGCTGAAACCCTTAAACGACTTCTGGACGCCAACGGTCAGTCATTCGAAATCGCCCAGCACGCCATACTCTCCAACCAAGCTCGGGTTCCCACCGTAGCCGAGGTCGTCCAGGAACATATCGACCTGCTGATTCGTCCATCCAGCGGAACTGTCAGAACTTATCAAGTGATGCTCGATCGTCATATCCGAGACTCAATCGGCCACATTCCTGCGGACAAGCTCGACTATCGGCACCTGAATCATTGGGTGAAATCGATGATGGCCAAGGGTAAGGCCCCGAAGACGATCCACAATGTTCACGGCCTCATCTCGGCAGCGATGAATACTGCAGAAATGCTCCAGTACATCCCCAAGAATCCTTGCCGTGGCGTGCAATTGCCTAGCATCGACAAGGCTGAGGATGAAGCGATGTTCCTCACCCATACCGAGTTCAACATGATCCTGGAGGTGATGGGGGAGCGGTACAAAACCTTCACGAGCTTTCTGGTTATGACGGGAACCAGATTTGGGGAGGCTACCGCGCTGAAGGTGGCGGATGTCGATTTGCTCGCCAAGCCGCCCACGGTGCGGGTCAACAAGGCCTGGAAACGGGATGGCCAGTCCCAGTTCTACATTGGCGCCACAAAGACGGGTGCGGGAAAGCGGACGATCGGCCTCAACCCGGCGCTCGTGGATCTCCTCGTACCCCTGGTGGCGAGCCGCACCGGCGATGAGCTCCTCTTTACGACTCCCAAGGGGGAGCGTATTGTCCATAGGCTGTATTGGCACTATTACTGGGTTCCAGCCGTGCAGGCGGCGCAATCGCATGGACTTAAAAAGTCCCCGCGCATCCACGATCTGCGGCACACGCACGCATCATGGCTGATCCAAGATGGCGTAAACCTGTTCACCATCTCGCGGAGGCTCGGCCACACATCAACCAGAACCACCGAGCAGGTCTACGGACACCTGATGCCGGAAGCCCTGCAGGCGGGTGCGGATGCGACGGAGCGTTCGATTTCCGGGTTTGTTCGCTGACGGGGTATGCTGCGCGGCCTATGCAACCTGCGGTTGAGTCACTTGGCAGATGCGAGTCGTCGTACTCTCGCCCGGGTTCCGATGAGCCGCTCCTTCGACGCCGTCTTTGCATCGGCAGGGGCACGGTTTGACATGCTGCCGGGTTGAACCTCACTCAGCCGGGCAATCTCCATGATGTGCTCTGAGGTGAAGATAATCTTCCCCTTTCCCCAGCACGCATGGGGAAACCGCCCGCTGGCGGCGCCATCCCGGAGCCAGGCCTCAGTGCACCGCATCAGGGCAGCTGCCTCGGCCGGCTCGAAGAATTCAAGATCCATCGGAACTCTCTTCTATCTCGATTGCTTCGGCTGTTCATGCAGATTGATGCTGCAGAAAACATGACCCGATGCCAGAGCACGTTCAACACCCGAACAGGACATCTTGAATCTCTCGTTAGCCCGGTCTCTGGACATGTCCAGAGACCGGGGGTTCAATTGAGGTCTGGTGGTCGTCACTTGTCGTGTGCGGCAGGGCTCTATCGGACGGACGCTGGCTTTGAATTGGGATGAAACAGGCATATGGGGGATGCTCATGGAAGTTCGTTCACACTTGGAAGCAGTTCCGGCAGTACGCGCAGAAGATGCCTTCAAAGTGCTTCTGCTGCCTGCACATCTAACGCTTGAGCGCCTTGTCGAAGTTGTCGAGGGGATCCGCAACCGGCGCATTGAGATTGAGGTTTCCGGAGCACTCACTGGAGGGTCTGTCTGCGGCCTATGGCTGTCGACGGACACGGCGGAGATCATCTTGCACGCCGCGACCCCATCAGCGCTTCACAGGCAGCAATTCATACTTCACGAGCTAGGCCACATGGTTCTCCGCCATGACGAGTTGGTTCTCCCCTCCGATTACGCCGACATCCTCTTTCCTGATCTGCCGCGTGAGCTGGTTTCGAGAGTGTTTGCTCGAAGCAGCTTCTTGGACGACTTCGAGGCCGCAGCCGAAACTCTGGCAGACCTCTTCGCGGCTGCAATCCGGGACAGTACCGTCGAACCACGATCGTTCGAGAGGATTTTCGGATGATCCAGATCATCGTGGCCTCCCTGATCTGGGGGCTCGTCCTATGTTTGCTGCCCGGAATCCGATGGCGCGCTGACCAAAGTATCCTGGTGGCGGGTGTGACCATCGCGACGGCGCTCACGCTAAACATCGATCCGGTCTACATAGCCGGAGATGCGCTACTGGGCCGTCGTAATGTCCTGGATCTGCTCGCAAACATCCTGATGGTCGTCGGCATATATTTCCTATCCAGGGCAATCCTTCGTGCGGCCGATCCCGGCGAGCTCCCGGCACGGCAGGACCACGTCGGTCTCGCTGCATTGGGCCTTGTGATTGTTGGGCTTACTGCATGCTTCGCCAATGTGGCTGCCCCCTATTCCTCGACGAGTTTCATGAAAGACTTCGGCGACCAATGGTCAGCCGCCGCCTATTCCGCCGTCCAATTTGGCTACATTGGAGTCGTCGTATCCATTACCGGCTACACGTGTTTCAGATTCCTTGGCCATATGTCCAAGCCATACTTCCGTGTCGCCTTCGCCCTCATCGGTGTTGGCTGTTCGTTGGCGGTAGTACTAGTTCTGGCTGTTCTGGGAATGGACATCCTCCACCTGCAGGGTGACTTGGAAGGGATGACCGCCCTTTCGCTTGTTTACGATATTGCCTTGGTCGGAGCCATGGCCTTTCTGTGTGCAGGACTTGCATTGCCGCCCATGGCTCGCATGCTTTCCCGCAAGAGGGAATCCAAGATGGAGGCCACCTTCATTCCTCGCCTCGCTAAGGTTTGGGAAAAAACTACGGATCCGAGACCAGAGGTCCGCCTTCTGTCCTCAGCCCAAATTGCGGATCGCCGTGAGTCAGTGAGGTGGCGCCTCCACAGGATGCTGGTCGAAATCCAGGATGCCCTTCTGATCGATCCTGAGCTCTCGAGGTTGCTGGATGATCGGGACCGGCAGATCCTAAACCTGGTGGAGCGATATCTGGCCGCACCTCCTTCAGGGAAGGAAGACCGAAGGGGTCCCCACGCTGTCGGCCGGGGGGAGCACGCCCTATGACGGAATCAGAGGCCAACTCTTCGGAAACGCCACAAGCAAGACTCGCTCGAAAGCTGAACCTCCTGCTTGACCTCTTCGAGTCGAAAGGGGAAGATCCCGTCACCTATCGACAGATCAGCCATCACATGGCGCAGCGCGGAACACCGTTGTCACGCTCGCGCTGGGCGTACATGCGGAGCGGGGACAGCTCGCTGGCCACCGATGAGGCGCTCTTGCGGAATCTCGCTGTATTTTTCGGTGTCGACTCGGATTACCTGCTGGATGACTCAGGTGACGTTCCTCAACTCGTTGACGCCCAGCTTGAGTTGCTGCGCATTTTGCGTGAAGCTCGTGTGCGGAACTTTGCCGCACGGCAGCTACAGGGAATTTCCCCTGAAACCCTCATGCGGCTTCGTAAAGCAATCGATGAACGGCTGGGAGGTGGCCACCAGGGTGGCAAAGAAGACAGCACTTCGTAGCCTTATTGGGCTGGCGACGGCGGCCACGGCCGGGAGCGCGGGAGCTTTTCTTGGCGCGGCGTATTTTGCCCGCCAGGTTGTCGTTCCAAAGACCACCCGCAGCGAGGACCTTCCCATCCGAAGGGTCTCTCGAGACGCCGAAGGCTCGCTGCAAATCGAGCTGCCTGCATCACCACAGACAAGGGCACCCGGGCGTTACAGCCTTTGGTTCGCCAACGGTTCCGGCCATGCCTGTCTTGGCAGGGTTACGAAGACGGACACTGAAGCAGGCACAGTTACACGTGTGGTGGAGCGGGTCGACTCCGGTGACTTGCCGTCCGCCAGGGCAGGAATCTGGAGCGGATATGTTTTCTCCAAACCGGACCAGCTAGACCTGCCTTATTCAGTAGTTCAGATCCCGACTGAGCACGGCACTGCGCCCGCATGGAAGTTCGTGCCGGCCACTGCTTCCCTCGTTCCTAACGTATGGGCGATACATATCCATGGGATGGGCGGAACCAGAGCAGGTGCTCTCCGTGGGGTCCCAGTTGCAAATCGGCTGGGCCACACATCGCTGGTCGTCTCATTTCGGAATGACCGCGAGGCGACAGAATCGACTGACGCTCGCTACATGTTGGGGCAAACTGAATGGCTCGACGTCGAAGCTGCGATCAGATTCGCCATTAGCGAGGGCGCCCAGAAGATACTGCTATTCGGCTGGTCCTTGGGCGGATCCATCGCCTTACAATTGGCAAATTTGTCGGCCTACTCCCGACATATCTCTGGGCTCATACTCGATGCCCCCGTTATGGACTGGAGTAGGACCTTGACTTCAAACGCGCAGGCAAGCGGGCTCCCGGTTCCCGTGGCAGCTTTAGGACTGCGCCTCATGCAGTCCAGGACGTTCCGGTGGGTCACGGGGCTAGAAGAGCCACTCAATTTTCAATCGTTGGACTGGGTGGAGCGCGCGTCTGAGCTCAAGAAACCGGTATTGCTTTTGCATGGAAAAGGGGACCTTTCAACGCCCTTCGAAGTGTCGGAGCTCGCTGCCAACCTTCGTCCTGACCTGATTCAATTGGTCCCTTTCGACGTCGAGGGTCATTCGCAGGAATGGAATGTTGATATTGAAAAGTGGGAAGGAGCAGTGGCTGACTGGATCGTGAGCCTGAACGGAGAAGTAAAGGAAGAGGACGAAGCCGGAGAGTTGGCGGACGCCTCGGCCGAGTAGGTGCTCGCACTATTTCACCGATTCGCCTATTTCGCTTTCAATCGATTGGCATCAAGGAGCCTGTCGCAACGACATCGCCGGCGAAAACGGCTGCAAGGACTTCAAGCTGCGCCCGAACTTGTTCCGGGCAAGCTTCGAACCTCCCATCTGATACGCGTACAACAAACCCAGCAGAGTGCAGCTGCGCAAGGTGACGGCGGATGGCTGACGACGATGCTTGGAGTCCGGTGCCAATTTCGCCACAGGTCGAGGGTCCGTTTCTGATAAGGAAGCGGAGAATTTGGCTTCGTGTTCGGTTCATCAAGAGGTTCGTCATGGGGACCAAGTTTGAGCAAGGATGAAAAGAATTGGCGCTGTAGACGGGTCTACAGCAGCAGGTTACTCCTCCTCCAGCCCTCTGGGAAGCGTCCGGTCAACCTTTTTGAGGTCGATTGCCCCTTTCATATGACTCGCGGAATACTGGGGGCAAGACACATGATCGATTCTGACCGGCCTAAGGTCTCATGAAGGGGTGGGCGATGATTGCTGACGAGGCAAGCCTTGATGGGGGACTATCCCCACAAGCCAGGCTTGCCCGCCGTCTGAATCTGATGCTCGACGTCGTGGTCGCCGAGCGTGGAAAGCCAATTACTTTCCGCGAGGTTCAGGGAGAGCTGGCGGCCAGAGGCATCAAGCTCTCGCGCGCCCGCTGGTTCTACATGAAGGACGGCAGAGGTCGGCTGGTGAGTGATCCGGCGCTTCTCAAAGCTCTTTGCGACATCTTCAAAGTTGACGCCTCCTATCTCCAGATAGGCAATGATGCCGATCTGCCCGAGCGCATCGATTCCCAGCTCGAGTTCGTCAAATCCCTGCGGGCGGCTCGAGTGAAGTCCTTCGCCGTTCGAACTCTTGGCGACGTCTCCCCGGAAACGCTGCGCGCCATCTCCGAATACCTCAATGAGGACATCCGCCGCCACCCTGGTGGCGAACAGGCAGCAGCTAGCCCTCCAGCAGATACTGAAGATGAGCGTCAAGCAGCTCCTTGATACGGGGAGTGTTCGCTGAATAGCGGGGAGAGCGGCCGTGCCGGCGGCCGGCTTCCACGTCCACGATGATGGCGCCTGCTTCTTCCAGGGCCAACAGATGCTTGGCCACGCTGGGCTCCCCAGCGCTGACGGAAGCAACAATATCCCCACGCGTCGCTGGTCCATGGGCTGAAAGGTACCGAAGGATCTCGTTCCGTGCCCGATTGCCAAAAGTTGCCACGGCAGCCTCAACATCGGACGACCATGCGTCGTCGTGCGGCTGGGTGATACGTGGCATGGAACCATTCTTACTGAACACCTCCGAAAAAGTAAGAACTGCACTCTTGACGATACTTTAATTATCTTTGACAATATTTTTCATAGCCTATTCACAAGTGGTTGAAAGCAACGCTGAGGCCACGTTCGAGGTGCCGAGCGTTTGTTGGCGCCGGAGGTATTGGAAACTGTCAGTCGAAGCGGTGAAGACCATGCGAGTCGAAACCAAGGCGAATCAAGCCGAACCAAACCAATCCAAGTCGACGAGCGTCGACGTCTCCCTGCTAAATCCCCTTGCATCTGAAGAAATCTCAGTCGGTGTTGACCAGATGATGGTTGCAGTCGAAGGGGTACGGCGCTATGTCGTATCGCACTTGTCGCGGATTGGGCGGCTGTGCGACGTCGACGATGTCATGCAGGACATTCGGGTGGCCGTCTGGGACGGAGTCTCCCGAGGTCGGTACCGACCATTCCCTGGTGTTCGGTTCGCCGCCTGGGTGCAGGGTGTAGCAATCAATATCTGTTCTGCACATATACGTCGCGAGCTAGCACATCAGACACTCCCACTGCTCCTTGACCCCGGGACTGCGGAGGACTCAACGACGTTCGATGCATTGACTGTTATCGCCAGGCACCGCCACGAGGACAGGAGCGCCGAAAGGGTTGTCGACCAAGAGTGGGCTCAGACGCTGCTTGGCCTAACACGCGCCGCTGTGTCCCCGGAAATCTGGGGCCTCGCGATGGACAGTCTTACAGAACCGCGCAAGTACGGCCCACCCTCGCCCCAAGATCGGCGCCGCTGGAATGCTGTGACCGTGGTGCGCCAGACAGCAAAGACGATCAACCAAGCGCTGGACGTTGATCCGGGAACCGTCCGGAATATGCAGGACCTGAGCCGGTGTGCCGTTGAATGCCTGCCCAGCCCGCTCCTGCGTGGAGTAGCCGACTCAATTGTGCGTCCTGATGTACGCGGACCAGAGCGTGGCAAGGCCATAGCCGCGTTGGCAGTCGAACTCGGCGTCACAGAACGCTATGTGGCCGTCCAGATTGGCTGCGCCAGGCGGCTGTATCAAACTGCGTGGCGGACCCTTCGTGGAGCAACGATTTCGACCCGCTAAGTCATGCACTCAACCCGCTTGTTCGCCATGAACGGCAAGGGGAGGCAAATATGTCTATGTCACGAGAAACGGTGAGAGGTCTACGTCGCCGCCGGCGCCTATGGATCTTTGCTGCGATCGTGGTGGCCGGTGTTGCTGCCACGTTCGTCTTGTTTGGGTCTCCGCGTCCGCCGTCAACGAGGACGACGACGGTTCCAATCCCACCGCCGCTAGCCTCCGCCACCGGTCGTCCGTCGCCATCCGCTCCGTCTGTTTCAACGGGCTCGACGACGACGCCAGCCACCGAGAAAACGAGCGCGATTGAGGTTCCACGCACCACGAACTATCGAGCGCTGGCAACAGCCGCTGCCGAGGCCATTTACAGCTGGGACACGCGAACGTCGTCGTACTCGGAGGTCTACACCCGCCTCCGTGGCTGGTGGGACGTCCTGCCGGACGGATCGAACCCACTGGCTGTCTTTGCTCAGGAATTTGAAGCCACGGGTATCAACGCCGGAACTTTTGCTTCTTTGGCCGGGCAGGGGGCCTTCCGTACGGCCACGGCCGAATCCATGACCTGTGACGAGGAGTTGGCGGAGGTGCGGCAGCGTCCGGCTCCGTGGTTGGGTATGCACGTCTGCACCGTCTCCCTGCGAGTGGTGGATCAGACGGCCAGTAGCCGTAACGCCTACACGGCACCAGTCAGCATCATGGTCAATTGTCCGCCGGCTGCAACTGCCCCGCCTGACCGATGCATGATGGTGGGCTTCTACGCGACCTCAAGCAGGATCGTGTACTGATGCCATTCCCTGCGATTTTGATGGCAGTGGCAAAGCGCCGTGCACTGCTCCACGCCGCGATAGCCATGGCAACGGTCGTGGCACTGATGTTAGGCGTAGTGTTCTGCGCATTCGTTACCGTGCTGGTCGCTAGTCGGTCGGGCGAGGCCTCCGTTTGCACGTCCATGGGTCCTGTGGGCGAGGGGCCTTCGAGCAGACGTGGTGGTGGGCTGGAAATCCACGTTGGCGGCCGGGAACCAGTCTGGCTCACTCCACGCCAGGTCACGGTAGCGAGCGGCTACATTTCGGTCGGGAAGCAACTTGGAATCCCTAGGGACGCCTGGATTATCGCAATCATGATGGCTCTTCAGGAATCGACTCTTAGGGTCCTCGCAAACTCGAATGTCCCGGCCTCGTTCCAGTTTCCGCACGATGGTGTCGGAAGCGATCATGACTCGATTGGGAGTGCTCAGCAGCGACCGGCTGCAGGCTGGGGGAGCGTTGAGCAGCTGATGGACCTTGGTTATAACGCACGTGCATTCTATGGCGGGCCGTCGGGGCCTAATCGTGGCAGCCCGCGGGGCTTGCTCGACGTTCCTGGTTGGCAATCGCTGGACAAAGGACAAGCTGCTCAGGCCGTCCAAGTTTCGGCTTTTCCCGAGCTGTACTCGCGGTGGGAGTCTCAGGCAACCGCTATAGTCAGCTCGCTCGAGGGTGCCACTGCGCCGGCAAAATGCGCGGATGCGGTGAAGGTTTCCGCGCCTTCCGTTGCACACGAGAACCTTACCCAGATCCGCAAGGATGTCTTGCGGTTTACGCAAGCCGGTGTGGGTGGAACGTACATCTGGGGTGGTGAACAGTTCAAAGCGTGGGACTGCTCTGGATACGTCCAGTGGATCTATAGTCAGGTCGGAATCAACCTTCCACGCGTGGAACAGTGGAGGGTGGGGGAGCGGACCGAGAGCCCGCAGCCCGGCGACTTGGTTGTCCAGAATCCCCAAGGGCCGGGCAACTGGGGCCATGTCGGCATCTATGCAGGTGACGGCATGATGTACAGTGCGCTGAATCCATCGGCAGGGACTTTGCTTCATCCCGTGGATTGGAACCCCGGCAGCGCGTATTTTGACTTGTTGGGTGGCCGATTGGCGTAGTCGACGATTTTCCGTGAGTCAATAAGGACCGTTTGAGGCCCTTCCGGTAATGGCAGCGACGCGAAACTCCCGAAGCATCGTCTCGGTGATGGTGAGTCCGTCCTTGGAAAAGTCTGTTTTGCTAGTACATGCACCGGCTGGAGCGATTGCGCCGAAGGAATTGAACTGCTTCCGTTCGACAAGGCAAGCTACTTGCGTCGGCCGCTCGGTGACCTCTGCCTTCCCGCCACCCTGGCAGGAGGTTGTTCAGCTGCTCCTCCTTGGCCGTGTCCATTCTTCCAGCGGGTAGTCAATGCGCTGCCAATGCAGCCACAAACCCAACGTGATGGTTTCGCCCGTCCAGTATTGTCCGTTCCAGTTAGTGAACATGTGGTGATCACAGTGGAGCAGGCTTGTTTGTGCTGGATGCGCAGGCATATGTTGTGCTCGTTTACGAGCACGTAATCCATCCATCACATAGACCTACATTTGCCAGCGGGTCCCTGATAAGTGCGCTTATCGGAGCATGGATAACGCGTACCGTCGCGTGAGACGCTAAGACGATGTCCAGCATCACGTCACCTCTTCCTAAGCTATGGACTGACTGGTGTGATGTCACCGGGACCCCACTTGAAGACCGCGACGAGACCGTTCTCTCTCGTTTCGCTCGGCAGGCTGGGCCATCGCAGCGATTGCTGGCTTCGCTCCGAACGGAAGAGACCAAAACCGAACCCCGGGTGACAGCTTGGCCTGCAGCACACCGCGCAGACTCCGGTGCGCTCGAATCGCTATTGCGACAGGGCGCTGCGCGAATCAACAACCCCGCGACGTTCTGGATAGATCGACTGCGTCTTCGTCGACTGATGTTCGCCGGCGTGCTGCTCGCACCGATCCATCAAGGCGGACTCGGCCTCACAAGGGATCAGGCGCTTGGGCTGACCCCTGCTTCGTTCAAAGAACTGCGCACCGGGATTGGAACCTCGGAAGAAGAGGCGGCCTGCCCAGCATGCGCTGTATGGTCGTGGCTCGAGGTGCTCGGCACGAACACTGGCTGGGCCTCGGCCACGGTCAGGTCGCTCGCGCACCGCCGTGATGAACCAGCAGGGGTACATCGCCATAGTCTCAAGGACCCGAGCCCTGAATGGTCTGACTGGCCAGACTGCCCAAACCTCTTGCCGGCGATCGATCGTTGGGGCTACTTGGACTTATAGGCCTCGATGCACCGGTCATCACTGTCTTTGCTGATCGGAACAATGCCCTGGCTGCTTGAAGCTGCTCCGATCGACCAGCCAAAAGAGACTCAACAGCCCACAGCATCAGTGCCTCACATCTCGCCGGAAGAAGAGGCTGAGGTTCTCGCCCGAGCCGATGAACTCAATGCTCGAGTCAGCGCCATCCTTGCGGAATTCGGGTAACCCATGCACCGCGCCAGAGACGTCATGTCAACTTGGGTCGTTGCGCCTATGTCCGCCGGTTCCCGGCTAGAGTTGCCGGGAGTCCATAGATCCAATCGGAGGCGGCAGTGCAGTTTGAGGAAGCGAACAGACTTGAGGAGCGGTGGGCCAACAAGGGCAACCCGCCGTGCGACCATCCGCAGTTATCAAAGGAGTACCACGGAGGAATGGACAGTGGCGACTACCGCTGTACGACCTGCGGCGCGACATTCACCGGCAACGAGTTTCGTCAGTGGCGTGCAGGGAAGACAGATGTCTGAACCCAGGCGAGAGACACGGCCCCCAAGTCATGATCGTTCGAGGGGCTTCCCGCATCCATTTTCCGACTGAGACCTAGCACGCACGGCCTTCCCGCTTAGGGTGAGCTTGTAGTCTCGTGTGTGAGACCCGATACCAATGCGAAAGGCGCTCCCAATGTGGGTTTCCAGACTCCGGATCAACGGAGGCTTTCTCAATGGGCTGAACGTTTCGTTCGTTCGGGGGCTGAACGTCGTCATCGGCTCCCGGGGCGTTGGTAAGACGACGTTTCTGGAATTGCTGCGGCACGCACTTGGAGCCGAGCACGCCGACAAGCATCGGCGACAGCAGCGTGAGCAGTTCCTATCCGCGGTATTGGGCGTAGGCGAGGTGATCGTCGATCTGGAAGACGAGACCGGCGCGACACAGGTCATTGTCGACGCGAAGGGGCGTGGGCGAGACCGCGATTTGTCTCACTCTTTGCTCGTCCTCGGACAGAGCGAGCTAGAAGAGATTGCTTCTGACGCGGCCAACCGGCTCAAGCTCCTGGACCTCCGTGCGGGAGAAGAAGCCACCGCAATGCCGCGAGACGAACTCGGCCAACTTTCTCGCGAGATGTTCGATCTTCGCGGCCAGTTGCAGAAGTGCGAAGAAGAGTCTCTCAAACGCGCGGGCCTTGAAGCTGACCTGCAGATCTATCGGTCACAAGAAGAATCATTGGTTGGCGATGCGCAGGGCCCGCTCGCTGCTCAGCGCGACACTCTCCGCGAGATCGAAGCGCGTTCGAGCGCGATAGTCCGGAAGAGTTCGAACCTTCGGAACGCGAAAGAACTCTTGGGTCGGATGAGTGCTGCTGTCGACACCGTGCACCAGATTCTCGCCAAACTCGACACGCTTGACAGCGAGTTCATCGCAGACGAAGTACCCCTCGCTGCGGCTCTTCACACGGTTCGCACAGACGCCGACAGTCTTCGAAACTCGGTCGGCGTCCTCGATGGAGATGTGTCCGGACACATCGCGAGGGCCACAGGCGAGGATTCAAAGCTTCGTGAAACCGCGGCACCCCTGCGGGAGAACCTCGAGCAGGCAGAGGCGGGGCTGGGACAGATCACCGCCCAGATTCGCAACGTTGATGCCCAGCTGCAAGAACTTGATGACAACGACAAGAAGATTGTAGTGCTGTCAGCAGAACTGCAGTCGCTTAAGGACCGGCGAGATGCCGCTTTCGCCCGCGTCGAAGCGAAAGAGGAACGTCTGTTTCGTGCACGGCAAGCCGTTGCTGAATCCACGTCACGCCAGATCGACCATCACATCGTGGTCGTAGTCGAGCATCTTGCGGACGCGTCCGAACTTCGTGAGGTCCTCACCGACAGCCTCAAAGGCACTCACACCAGAGCAACCCTCATCGACTCGCTTGCGGCGCGCGTACTTCCCAAGATGCTCCTGGAGATGGTCGAGGCGCACGATGTCGACGGACTCGCGTCGGCAGGGGATCTCTCTCAAGAGCAGGCCGCGCGCGTGATTGGTGGGCTCGACTCCGCCGACGGAGTCGAACGTCTCGCAAAGGTTTGTCTCAGGGACAGCGTCGACTTCCTTCTCCGCGACGGTGCCGTGGACAAGAGCGTCGACAATTTGTCCGCTGGGCAGAAGTGCGCCGTGACGCTGCCGATCGTGCTGTCCGAACGAGAACGGACATTGATCCTCGATCAGCCCGAAGATCATCTCGATAACGCGTACCTAGTAGATCACGTCGTGACGGCGATGAACCACCGCACGGGCGACCAGGTCCAGACGATCGTCGCAACGCACAACGCAAACATCCCTGTGCTCGGAGCGGCGGGGCGGGTGTTCGTCTTGGCGAGCGACGGGCAACACGGCGAAGTGCTCGACTCGGGGGCATTCGACTCGCCACCGGTTATCTCCGCAATCACAACCATCATGGAGGGCGGTCGCGAAGCCTTCGAGCGACGAGCCCGGTTCTACAGCAGCAATGACTAGCCACGGTGAGCCCGGGCTCGATTGGCTCGATGATTCTCTGAACTCGGAGTCGCCTTCCGCGAGGTTGCGCGCCGCCGCGTGGATCAAGGCAAACCCGGAAGCAGTTCCGGTGCGCGTACTCATGCGTGCGATGCAGCGAGAGTCTGTGCCGCAGATTCGTCAAATGTTCAATGACGTGCTCGCGACCCGAGAATCTCTGACGAATGCAGTGGGGCCAGATTCATCGGGCGAGGGAGTGCAGTCATCACATGGGAGTATCCCGGAACTAGCGCGACTGATCCGGCATGAGCTCTCGCCGCCGCTCGGTTGGATCCGCAAGGCAGCAAGCCACGAAGTCGCAGAATTTCAGCGAAGTGCGACGAGTGACGCGGTCAATCGATTGGAGCGCCGCATTGACGCCCTAGTCGCGCTTATACGTGAGGGGTCCGACTTGGAGCTTGTGGAGTGCGACCTAGAGCGGACACTGCGCGAATGCTGGCCCGACATGACTACCGAGCCGAGTTTCGTGCCAGCTCCGGACCTCGGCGATCGCCCAGCGCTCATCGTCACAGACATCGGTCTCTTCGAAATACTCTTGGCGAATGTCTATCAGAACGCAATAGACGCATCGCTGGAAACGGACGAAGAACGCCCCATCGAGGTGAGCTGGAGCGTGGTGGGCGAACGGTTCTGGGTACGCGTGTCCAACCCATTCGCAGGCACCCAGTTCGACATCCAAGACGTCGAGACAACGGGAATATCCACGAAAAGCGGGCACCAAGGGATCGGTATGGCCCTCATCAAGACGGCGACAGGGAAGCTCGGATACGGCTTCAGGATTGCAGGCCGAAGCGGAGCCGCAACTTTCACGCTCACTGGAGGACGAGGCTGATGGCCAACCCGTGTGCCATATTGGTTGATGATGATCGGCAGCAGCTCGCGGAGGCATCTTCGACAATTGCTGACGCAGGCTACGAACTGATCACTTTCGAATCAGTCGAGAAAGCGCTTGCCTTCGTGGAAGAGACCGACCAGCTAATCGACCTCTTCGTACTGGATCGAAAGTTGCCCATGCGCGCAGGCGAGAACGCCGTGGATGAGCTTGGTGATGAGCTTTTTCGGATCGTCACGTCCACCCACCCCGACTCACGAGTCATCGTCTTCAGCGGATACACCGATTTCGACCATGCGCAGGAGACGATGGAAGGCGCGGGCTTCGTCTTCCAGAAAGGAGACGTGCGCATAGACCGAGTGTCTGTGCTTCGTAAGTCTCAGTTCGACAAGTTTGAACGCCTGATCAAGGATCTGCGGGAAGTCATCGCTGGCTTCGACCTCGTTGAAGTCACGGTGAATGGCGCGATCGACGCGCGTCAGAGGCGAGTACTCCGACGAATTGCACATCACTATGGCGCATCATCCATTTCCGCGAAACCGCTCGCTGGCGGTCTGACAGGCGCACCCGTCTGGCGCTGTGAACTGGTATCTCCAAGCGGTCCCATCGCGGACGTGGTGGCAAAGGTTGGCGGGGCGATCCCGGCTGCCGGGGGACTACAAGATCTGCTCGCGAAGGACGCAATAGCGCGTCGTGTCGATGTCATAGGCGGCCTCATGGGCGGCTCAATAGTCGCTATCTTGCAGCTTGCTGGCACGTCCCCAATTTCACTAATGCGCCTTATCGGTTCCCACGACATGGAAGCGGCGAGGATCACCGAAGTGCTTCGCGCGAGTCTCGATGCGCTTGAGCAATCGCCCGCGCGAACAGTGCCACTTCGAGACATCATCGGACAGATCATCGCCTGGGAGAACTTTGTCCGCGAGCTTTCCGTGCTCGGCCTAAGCCCTCCCACTCCTCAGCTGTGGGTCACCACGTCTTCGGTGATGAGCCACACCGATCTGCATGCAGCGAATATTCTAGTGTGCGGCGATCTACCTGTCATTATCGACTCGGACGAAAACGAATTCTCTAGCTCGCTCCGGGACCCCGTGGTTCTTATGATGTCTAGCTGGGTTCATCCTGACTCGCCGTTCCTTGGGGAGGACTGGCCCTCGGTAGACGACATTTCCGAGCGGTTTGGCGAGGCATCGTTCGCGCGTGGTTCTTTGTCTCCCGCCTGGTACGCCACGATCCTGAGCTGGATGGACTCTCGAAGCGCTTCGGCTCGCGAATATTGGTCGGTGGTGCTTGCCTATGGTGTTCGTCAACTGCGGTTCGAGAACGTTCGCACCAACCCAGACCTGAAGGCAAGGGTTGAGGCTGTGGTATCTCTGGCTCATAGGCGGCTCGAAGAGACTTAATGGCGTCAACCGGAACTTCTCGTCCTCGTCGAGGCAGCTGACGTGAACCACTCGTCCCATCGCACTCTATGCCCGCCAATCCAAGGAGACGCACACTTCTGTACCGATCAGCCAAAGAGCCCGCAACTATGCGTGATTCACCGGGCGTGACTTCGGCCTGAAACTAGGGTGGCCCCCGCCCAGTGGGCGGGGGTCAGCGTGTTCTTGTGAGCGAGGGTGCCTCGCGGCCGCCTCGGGGTCGCTGGATTCCACAATGCCCACGTGGCGGCTTCCCAGCACGGTCTGGTCCGACCTTAATGAAGTAGTCCGGCGTCAGGAAGCACCAGCATATAGCCAAGGCGGTGCAGATCAATGCCAGGTCTGGCCGCAACAGCAGCGGCCTTCCTTGTGCTCCTGGATGACAAGGACCCGTTCCTCTCCGAGCCGGATGATGTCTTCGTAACTGAGCGTGGGTCCAGTGCAGCATCGGCGGCCGGCTGCCGGTAGGGGTGTCTTGGTGTATGTGGAAAACCGATTGGACTCTCGAATCCAGGCGCGGTATCCCCAACGAACTGTTGCTCGACCGCGCGATCAGGCCAGAAGAAGATCTGCCCTTGCCCTGCCGCGGCGCGCTGATCATGATGACACGGCATTCGAGTGTTGAGCCTCCACCGCCTCCTCGTCGAACTGGGCATCAACTGGCACGAGCTGATGGATCTCACCCGAAGGAAGCGCGAGGTACTGCACAGTATCGGGCGGATCGACGCGTGGAGGTGCCACCCGTTCACGAAAAGCTGTCTGCCGGCCAGCGATCGACTTCTTGGTCTTATGCCAACGACCAGTGAGCTCCAGCGTGGCGAGTGCCTCGGTGACCTGAGCCTCGCGGCTCTCAGCCCTTCTCACATCCGCTGCGTCTCGCTCAAGAGACTTTCGAAAGGCAAGGTATGGGTTGCCAGGATCGGCAAGCGCTGCTTTCGCGGCGTCGGCGAGAAGCGCTTTTCGTCCGAGGGCGACAGCGGCACGAGCGAAGTGAAGTTCGCGAAAGAAATGGTCGAGATCTTTCGTCTTGCCGCCGAGGGCTTTTTCCAGTTTGCGATAGTCAACAGCACCGCTGCCCACACCAGACTCCGGGAGTGACTGGATGGCAGACCAGGTTTGCTCCAAGAATATGTCCGCGTTGTGGAACTCCTCGCCGGCACTTTGCTGAACAACGTCCAGATCAGGAAGCCCGCCGTCGAGCATGGAACTGATTGCTTTGGACAGTCGTTTGTCCGTCGTTCGTTGGGCCGCAATACGCATGTCTACATATCGCTTCTCCTGACGTCCAAGGATTGTCTCGACCCGCCGCTGATGAACCCTCTGTTCCCGCTGGGCGAGCATGTCCAGAGCCATCACCGAGGCACCCACTGCCAAGATCGGCCAACCAGCAACCGCGGCACCTCCGACCCCCACCGGATACAGAACAGCCTGAGCTGAGATACTGGCGGGTCCGCGCGCGAATCCGCGGAACCCGCTGGTGCCAACCGCGCGAACAAGCTCGGCACCCTTCGGCAGCACTACTTTGAAAAGTGTGGCACTCTTCGGATCCACTGCACGGACGACGTTGGTGAGTGCCTGCTGAATGGCAGCATTCACTGGAACCGACTTGTACTTTGTTAGCTCAATGTCGGTGATCGGGTGGTACTCGAGCGCCATAGGAATTGAAGCGACCTCAAGTGCCTCCTCGACCGAAGTGGATGCGCCGGTTGCAGACAAGACAGCCTCTGGAACCAGGATCCCCGAAACGGGGAGAACCTGAACGGGTGCCAAGGTCTCCCTGGGCGAAGGCTCAGTCACCAGTGGGGTTCTTGCCACGTTGTCTCCGCGAGCACTTCTGTGCCTGCGAAGAGTGAGAGTAAGGAGCCCGCCAGCGGATACGACGACTGCGACTGCCAACGCGATCCAGAGTTCGGTCATTGCGACAGCCTAACGTGATATTCCAGACGATGTCTGCAGGTCAAGCCTCGCAACTCATGCAGGCTTAACCCGTTCAAACCCAGTCAAACCCTAAGAAGACGTGCAGTGGCAGCTAGGATGGCTTTGACCCAACGTTGCCAATCCCGACTGGAGGCTCCACCGTGGCCGAACCATGGCTGTCCGCCGATGGCATTGCCGCGCACCTGGGGATCACGAAGGACACGGTCTACACATGGATCAGTGACAAACGCATGCCGGCCCACAAGGTCGGCAGGCTCTGGAAGTTCCAGGCAAGCGAGGTAGACGAGTGGGTCCGCAGCGGAGGCTCTGCAGCATCGAGCGACGACGAGACGCCGAGCTGACGGCCGCACCTGAAGGAATACCTCTCTGACAACGCCAAAACTACTTGCCTGAAAAACTGAAAGGAGGGTTACACGTGATCGAGCAGCATGCCGAGGCGCAGCGCTATGCACTCTCATTTACCAGTGGTGCCCTCCTCATGCGTGAGGCGGCGATCATTGCGCCCATTTACTTGCGTGAACGCGACTGGGCAAGAGTTCGAACGGTGGTCGCGGGGGAGAACCTGCTTCAGGCTCGTACAGTTGCCTCTGGGCTCAGGCTTGCGCGTGAGGTTATCCAACGGCTCACCGTGCTGACCGACGACGAAATCAAGCTACTCATCGAGGGGACCTCTACCGAGCGCGGACACTTGATGTGGGCGGCGGCCTGCCGTCGATATGACCTGATTGGTGAGTTCGCTGAGGAGATCGTACGCGAGCGGTTCCTCTTGCTTACGCCGTCGCTCGATCTCAACGATTTCGACAGCTTCACGCGAAGCAAGTCTTTGTGGCACACGGAGCTGTCTGAACTCAAGGACTCCACGCGGCGCAAGCTGCGTTCAAACTTGTTCCGGATGCTTAATGAGGCAGGGTTGCTTTCCAACAGCGGGCACATACAGCCGGCGATGATGTCTCAAAGGGTGGCCACCGCCTTGGCCGCGCGTGGTCCGAATGACCTGCGATTCTTCCCAACCAACGATGCTGTTACTTCTGGGAGGGCCCAACCGTGACACGGACCGACCTATCCAAACAGGAAGAGCACCTGTTCGCAGTTCTCAGTGGCAGACGATTTCTCCAGATGGAGGGCCTGAGCAACGAGGTACCGTTCTTCATTTACCCCTACGACCCTGAGGATGCACTCGCGGTTGCGGGGTCGAAGAAGCGCATCAAGAATCGCCTGGCGAACAAGGGCATCGTCGTGCGCGAGGTCAACCTCTACGATCTGTCCGTGGAGATTCTTAAGGAACGCGGAGTCTGGGATCGGCTGATCGCGCTTGAACCCGAGCAGGACAAGGCGGATTTCCGTGAGTTGCTCCAAGGGATGCTCGATCCGCAGCTACACATCGCGGCCGCCATCCGGGCCAAGCTCGGCGAGGCTGACTTCGACATCCTCTTCCTCACAGGCATTGGTGAGGTCTTCCCATACATCCGCTCCCACAACGTGCTGCACAACTTGCAGAGCGTCGTGACTGACAAGCCGATGCTTACGTTTTTCCCAGGCCGCTATGAGCAGTCCGACACGCTGGGGTCGTCCCTGGTGCTGTTCGGTCGACTCAAAGACGACCAGTTTTACCGAGCCAAGAACATCTTGGAACAGGAGGCTTGACTTGATGAATCTGAACCAGATCTTCGCCAAGGACGTCCAGCGCCCGATAGAGGGAGTCATCAAGGCTGACGATGCCGCGCACCTGGGCACCGAAGTTGATGAGTACGTCTTGACCAACGAGGCGGCCAAGGGCATGGAGCTGTTGCTTGAGGCATACACGGACTACACCAACGCCAACGGCGTGTGGATCTCGGGCTTCTTTGGTTCCGGTAAGTCGCACTTGTTGAAGTTGCTTGCGCACCTCCTCGGCGACGTGGAAGGCCAGGACTTCCCTCGGGCACGTGTCTCCGAGAGTTTCCGGTCCAAGGCGCAGGATGCGTTTCTTCCGGCGCTTTTGACCAAGGCTGAGCGGATCCCGGCGAAGAGCCTCCTGTTCAACATCGACCAGAAGGCCACCCTTATTACTAAGGACCAGACCGATGCCTTGCTGAAGGTGTTCGTCAAGGTCTTCGATGAGAGCCGCGGCTACTTCGGTAACCAGGGGCACGTTGCCAGGTTCGAGAGGGACCTGGACAACCGAGGCCAGTACAAGGCGTTCAAAGCCGCATATGCCCGTATCTCCGGGCGCGACTGGACGCAGGGACGTGAAGAGGGCGTGCTCGAAGAGGTCAACGTGGCCAAGGCCTACGCCGAGATAAGCGGCCAAGCCGAGGGCACGCCGGCTAACATCCTCACCAAGTACCGCAACGAGTATTCGGTCTCCATCGAGGACTTCGCCGATGAGGTGAAAGCGTGGCTCGACAAGCAAGAAGACGGCTACCGGCTGAACTTCTACGTCGATGAGGTCGGCCAGTTCATCGGATCGAACACGCACCTGATGCTAAACCTCCAGACCATCGCCGAGTCGCTGAACACCAAGTGCCAGGGCCGGGCGTGGGTGTTCGTGACCTCCCAGGAAGACATGGACAAGGTCGTCGGTGACCGTACCAGGCAGCAGGGCAACGACTTCTCCAAGATCCAGGCCCGGTTCGCCACCCGTCTGAAGCTCACGAGCGCCGATGTGGAAGAGGTCATCCGCAAGCGACTGCTGGAGAAGAACGCGGCGGGCGAGGCCACGCTGAATTCGATCTATGCAGAGCAGCACGCCAACTTCAAGACCCTGTTCGACTTCGTAGACGGCGCGAAGACGTATCGCAATTACACCGACGAGGCGCACTTCGTCGGCACCTACCCGTTTGTGAGTTACCAGTTCCCGCTGTTCCAAGCGGCGATCGAGGGCATCTCCGACCACAATGTGTTCGAGGGGCGCAACAGCTCAGTTGGTGAGCGGTCGATGCTCGGCGTCGTGCAGCAGGTCGCTAAGGGCATCGGCGATGTCGAAGTGGGCAGACTGGCGACGTTCGATCACATGTTCGCGGGCATCCGCGCTTCGTTGAAGTCAGCCGCGCAGCGTTCGATCGACGTTGCCGAGCGCAACCTGGATAACGAACTGGCTGTGCGGCTGCTCAAGGCTCTGTTCCTGGTGAAGTACGTCGAGGGCTTCCACGCCACCCCACGCAACCTGACCGTGCTGGTTTACGACCGTTTCGGACTTGACCTGCCCGCCCTGGCCAAGCAGGTGCAGGAGGCACTGACACTGCTGGAGACGCAGACGTACGTGCAGCGCAACGGCAACCTATACGAGTACCTGACCAACGAAGAGCAGGTCATCGAGGAGGAGATCAAGAACGTCGATATCGATGCCTCGGATGTCAGCGGCCGGCTCTTCAAGATCATCTCCGGCGACGTGGTTCGCACGAGCAAGTTGCGCTACGCCAAGAACGGACAGGATTTCGGCTTCGGGTACAAGCTTGACGATCAGGTGTACGGGCAGCAGCGCGAACTGACCATGCACTTCATTACGCCGGAGTACCCATTCGGCCCCGAAGAGACCCGGATGCACAGTGCGGGCAAGGACGAGCTGCGCGTCATCCTGGAGCCCGATGAGCGCGCACTTTCGGACCTGCGCCTGCTGATCAAGACGGAGAAGTACACCAAGCGCAAGCAGACGACCTCGCTGTCCGCAATCGAGGACCAAATCCTGCGCTCGAAGGCGACGCAGAACGTCGAGCGGGAGAAGGAACTCATCGAGCGCATCCGCCGCGCAGTTGGCAAGGCGGACCTCGTGATCAACGCCGCTGGCGTAACCTCCTCCTCACAGGACGCCATCGCGCGCGTTACCGATGGCTTCCAGGACCTCATCAGCCGCACTTACACCCAGCTCAGCCTGCTTGGCGGTGTTGCGTACAGTGAGCAGCAGGTTGCTGCGTTCGCCAACCCCAACCAGTCAGGCATGATCGACGATTCGTCGCTGTCGATGCTTGCTGTACCAGGTGACGAGGTGCTTTCGTTCCTGCTGCAACGCGACCGGCTTGGCGAGCAGGTAACGGTCAAGACGATCGTGGATGCATTCCAGGCCAAGCCCTACGGATGGGATCTCGCCTCGATAGAGGTCGTCATCGCCTGGCTCGTTGGAAACTCGAAGATCACGGTTACCGTCGATGGAAACGTGCTGAAGCGGACCGAGGTAGCTGCCGTTCTGCGCAATACGCAGAAGCACTCGCATTCCGTGCTTGCCCCTCAAAAGCTCTTTGACGAGCGCAAGGTCGCGACGTTCCGCAAATTCTGCACCGACTTCTTCGACGAGGCCACCCCACCGAAAGACCCGCTGGAGCTGGCTCGGCACGGCAGCGAAAAGCTCGGGGCAAAGCTCGACGAGTTGAGAGCGCTGGTGAGCGGATCGAAATACCCATTCGTGGAGCAACTGGCTGCCCCCATCGCCCTGCTCGAACAGGCTGTGGGCAAATCTGACGAGTGGTACCTGACTGAATTCATTCTTGGCGACGAATTGCTCGACGCCAAGGAAAACGTAATCGACCCTATTCAGTCGTTCCTGGGCGGCGGCCAGAAAGTCATCTACGACGAGGCCGTAGTACTGCTCACCTCGAACACGAACAACCTCGGATACCTGCCCCCAGGAAGCGAGGCCGACGTGAGGCGACTCCTGGACGATCCCAACGCCTTCCGGGGCAATCGCATGACCCAACTCAAGCAGGCCGCAGACGCCCTTGGGGCGAAAGTCGAGGACACGCTCGCCACCCATCGCAGGACGGTCATCCAGGACATCGAGGGACGCAAGTCCGAGGTACTCGCCAGCGCCTACTACGGCAATGCCACAGAAGAAGCGCAGCAGCGGGTCACCCGTACAATCGACCAGATCATCACCCACTTAGGCAGTGAGCGGCAGATCGCGCTCATCCGCGAGCAGGGTAATGGCTTTGAGGAGCGGACCTATCCCGAGCTGCTCGACCAGCTCGCATCCTCTGCCCGGTCGACGGGCGGCACGGACAGTCCGGAGCCCACACCAAGGCAGACCGTCTCGGTCAAGACGATCACAGTGCCCGGTGCCCACGGTGTGCTCGAGAACCTGGACGACGTCGACCGCTACCTCGATGCGCTCCGCGGTGCGCTGCTGAACACGCTCAACGACGGAAAGAGAATCGCGCTCTGATGGAAACCGCACCGCTGAAATCGTTCGCCACATGGGCTCGCACTGCACTCATCCGAGAGGTGTCGGCCCGCATCTCGGTCGTCCTGGCTTCGCAAGAGCTGCGCCTGGAGCAGCCTAACGCCGTCGCTGCGCTGGAGAAGGCCGTCAACGCTGCTGGCGGTGGTGACAAGGGCCGTGACGTAGTAGCAGACAAGGTTGCCTACACATGGTTCAACCGCATCATAGCGCTGCGGTTCATGGACGCCAATGGCTACACAGGCATCGGTGTCGTCTCGCCCGAACGGGGCCGCGAAGGAGGGCAGCCCGAGGTTCTTGCCGAAGCCAAGCGCGGGAACATCGACAGCGCGGTGGTTACGAACAAGCGCACGGCGGAGACCGTCACTAGTTTGCTCAACGGCATGCGCCGCAGTGACGACCCGCAGGGCGAGGCGTATGCGCTGTTGCTCGCGGAGTACTGCCGCCATTGGAACCGCTCAATGCCGTTCATGTTCGAGCGGGAGGGTGATTACACCGAACTGCTCATCCCCGCGAACCTGCTTGCCGACGATTCGGTCATGGCACGCGCCGTCCACGTGCTCACCGAGGATGTCTGCCAGGATGTCGAAGTCATCGGCTGGCTATACCAGTTCTACATCTTGGAACGTAAAGAAGAGGTATTTGCCGGTTTCAAGAAGAGCACGAAGGCCGGCGCGGCTGAGATCCCTGCTGCCACCCAGCTCTTCACGCCGCACTGGATAGTCCGCTACCTCGTCGAGAACTCACTCGGAAACCTCTGGCTGCTCAACCGGCCCACCTCAGGCCTGGCCGACCAAATGGATTACTACATCGCCCCGGTCGAGGAGACGGATTACCTGAAGATCTCCAGCCCCGAAGAGCTGAAGATTATCGACCCCGCATGCGGCTCTGGCCATATGCTCACTTATGCGTTCGACCTGCTCTACGCCATTTACGAGGAGGAAGGCTACGCGCCATCCGACATTCCTGGTCTGATCCTTGCCAACAACCTCTACGGCACCGAGATCGATCCCCGCGCGGGAGCATTGGCCGCTTTTGCACTCACCATGAAGGCCCGCGCCTGCCAGCGGACGTTCTTTAGCAAGCAGGTCCAGCCGAATATCTGCGTGCTTCAAGCCCTCTCATTCACACCAAGTGAGCTGGAAACGCTCGCTATCCCCCGTGAAGGTGAGGAAGTGTTCTGGAACCAGTTCCAGTATGCCGACACATTTGGATCGCTAATCCGACCTCAAGAGGATCTACTCAATCAGATGTGCGCGCACATCGGCATAAAGGATCTTGGTGATCAAGACCTGTGGATGCGCGACCTTATGGAGCGCGCCCAGAGAGTCGTGCATCAGGCGCAATATCTGTCGAAGCGATACCACGTGGTTGTAGCGAATCCACCTTATATGGGATCGAAGAATATGAGCGCTGGATTATCTGACTGGATCAGAGCTGAGTACCCGGACGTTAAGTCAGACTTATTCTCGGCTTTTTTCTACCGGTGCTTAGACTTGGTCCTTGAGCAAGGACAGCTCGGCTTCATGAGCCCCTTTGTTTGGATGTTCATTTCCTCCTACGAGAAGCTTCGACGACGGTTTGTGCAGGACCAGACCATCACTTCGTTGATTCAGCTCGAGTATTCAGGGTTTGAAGGTGCGACGGTTCCTGTCTGTGCCTTCACCCTGGAGAAAGGGAATAAGGAATACCGTGCAGCATTCGTACGACTTAGCGATTTCGTTGGGTCAGCCCAGCAGGCACCTCGGGCACTCGAGATAATCAAAGCTGGCATAGCAAACGAACGGGGCGTGACGAGCGATACGAGCACCATGTCGCGGTACTTTTACCGGGCTACAGCTAAGGACTTCAACTCAAGCCCGGCTTGCTCAATAGTCTATTGGTTGTCGGATGATGCAAAAAAGCTCCTTCAAAGTGCTCGGACGGTCGGAGATGTCTTCGAGGTAAAAGCTGGAATTTCAACAGGGGAGAACGAAAAATCTTTCCGCCACTGGCATGAAGTATCACTTAGCAGGACCTCTCTGTCCGGAACGAAAACTTCGGAATGGTATCCGCACAACAAGGGTGGTGCCTTTCGCAAATGGTACGGGAACCTTCAATACGTTCTCCGATATTCACCTGCTGCAATTGCAGACATGCGAACACGGCCTGGTTTTCGCCATGACGGCCGTGAATATTACTTCCGGCCACATGTTGGTTGGTCACAGATAACTTCCATTGACTCCAGTTTTCGTATGTACCCGGCCGGGATGACGTTCGGCTCTGGTGGACTGGGAATTTTCCATGCGGACGAATCGGCTCTGTTGAAAGTTTTGGCATATCTCAACTCGCCAATAGCCCGGGAACTCATTGGTGCGCTAAACCCGACCCTTAACGTCTCGCCGGGGGCGCTGGCGTCGCTCCCCCTGCCGGAGCTCGGCGAGGTTGACCTCGAGTTAGTCAGTCAATTGGTGGACAGTCAGCGAGCTCTCTGGGACGCAAACGAGTCCTCCTGGAACTTCCAAACGTATGAACTCGTCCGCGCGCGCCGCTCTGATTCCCCGCTGAAAGATGTCGCTGTTGAGGCAGTGGAGGAACGATCCCGTCTACTCCTAAAGGTGTCGAAGCTCGAAAATGATCTGTTCGCATCTAGTGGGTTTGGTTTCGCCGAGCCCGTTGCTAATCCCGGTAGCGGCGTTCGGGAAAGCTCAGATACGACGGTTCTGCAGACCATGCGTGATCTTGTGTCATACGCCGTGGGTTGCATGTTTGGTCGCTACAGCATTGATGAGCCTGGCCTGATTCTCGTGAATCAGGGCGAAACGCTTCAGGACTACCTCGCCAGAGTCCCTGTCTCAACGTTCCTCCCAGATAAGGACAACGTGATCCCGGTCGTCGATGGGGACTGGTTTGAAGACGACATCGTGGAGAGGTTCCGGCACTTCCTGCGCCTTGGGTTCGGGGACGAGCATTTCGAGGACAACCTGCGGTTCGTTGAAGATACGTTGGGGAAGGACATCCGGAAGTACTTTGTGCAGGACTTCTATAAGGATCATGTGCAGCGGTATAAGAAGCGGCCTATTTATTGGATGTTCTCGTCTGCGAAGGGCAGCTTCAGCGCGCTCATCTACATGCACCGATACACGCCTTCGACCGTCTCAACCGTCCTGAACGAGTACTTGAGGGAGTTCAAAGCAAAGCTGGATGCCAGTCGCCAGCACCACGAGCGCCTCGCTGCAGGCACAGGTGCACCACGCCAGCAGGCCGCCGCCCAGAAAGAGGTCGACCGTCTGCGCAAGGTGATGCTCGAACTCGACGAGTACGAGCACGACGTGCTGTACCCGCTGGCGACTCAACAGGTGCAGATCGACCTCGATGACGGTGTGAAGGCGAACTATCCGAAGCTCGGTGCTGCCTTGAAGAAGATCCCCGGACTAGAGGCCAGCGATGAGTGAGACATCCGCCGTCAGGCCCCATCTGGAGCGTCGCTTTGAGGTGCAGCGTGTGGTGTTCTGGCACGACCCCGATGGTGAGTACGCCGCTGACCTCGACACGCTCGGCCTGGAGGACGTGCAGACTTTGCGCGTCAATAACGACGAGTATGCGGTAAAGAACCGGCTGCTCCACCAGGAGCCCAAGTCGAAGTTCCTTGTCTATCGTTCGGGTGCTGTGCCGACGGGGATCGGCAATTGGCTGTTGGACCTGGAGCTTGCGTACGGAGTGTTCACAGCAGACCGGACCTCGCTAGTGCAGCAGGAACTCGGGCTCCCCGCCGACGATATTGGCGAAGTCGTGCTGGCGCATGAGAGCTTCTTTCGCGCGGCCAAGCGCATTCAAGACCTGAAGAAGCTGCTGGACGCCGACGATGACGCCCGGCTGCTGCAAGCCAAGATGTCAGCAATTCTGCTCGGTCAAAGCGAGCACAGCCTACTGGAGATCACCCGCACTCTGCTGATCGAGAACGCCGGCGGTGCGGACGCCAAGTACGGTGCCCTTGCCGAGCACGGCCTCGACGAGTTCTACTGGCAAGGCGTGGAGTCGATCTATGGCTACATGTCACCAAGCCCGAGCATCGCCGATTTCGTTCTGTGGGTTTTCCGGCAGGCCAACGCCGGATTCAAGTCAGAACGACCCGGCGGCTTGCGCAACATCCAGCTCGACTTCGGGAGCTTTCGCTACGACAGGCGTAGCCAGGAGGCATTGACAACGCTCGCGAAACGCGCAGCGCGAGATCTGGACTATGCCAGCACCATCGAGGACGCAAGCTTCCGCGATCTGTTGGGCAACGACCTTTTCGAGGAGACTGACCGCAAGATCATCAGCGATCTGGCACGCGCGGTCGCTGAGCGAACGGTCACAGGCCGCGAGGTTACAGAGGTAATCCGCAGCCGTCAGAGCAGCATCTGGGTCGACGGGTACCGGAAGCTATACACAGCGATCGGCTGCGCCTCGGAACTCCTGACCGTGCTTGGCACGCTTAACCTGTCGATGCAGTCGCTCGATGAGGGATTGGAGCGATACCGGGGTGCCTGGTTCCGCATCGATCAGCTCTACCGACAGTTCACATATGCTGCCCGCACAGCAGAGTTCCCCGGCCCGCTGGAGACCCTGCGTACCCAAGTGGAGAAGTTCTACGCCAACAAGTTTCTCTACGAGCTCGGTAACACCTGGCAACAGCAGGTCGATGGCATCGACCAGTGGCGTTCCACATTGCTCCGGCCCCAAACCTCGTTCTTCACCGACCACGTTGCACCCATCACGCGAGACGGCCGGCGCAAGGCCGTCGTCATCATCTCGGACGCCCTGCGGTACGAGATCGCTGACGAACTTGGCTCACGCATCCGCCAGGAAGACCGCTACGATGCGGACCTGAAAGCCATGCTCGGCGTGCTGCCCAGCTACACCCAACTGGGCATGGCTGCACTGCTGCCACACAGCACGATCGGACACTCCAAGGACGGGGATCCTGTTCTGGCCGATGGTCAGCGCACAGACGGCACCGTGAACCGCAGCAAGCTCCTCGACGCCGTTGACGGGAAAGCGATTCAAGCTGAGAACGTCTTTTCCCTGACCCGGGACGAGCTGCGGGAGTTGTACCAGCAACATCAGGTGCTGTACGTCTATCACAACCGCATCGACGCGACGGGTGACAAGGCCGGCACGGAACGTCAGGTCTTTGAGGCCGCCGAGGACACGCTTCGCGAACTGGTCGATCTTGTTAAGCGATTGACCAACGCGAACGCGACGAACATCCTCATCACGGCGGACCACGGCTTCCTTTTCCAGGACACGGCACTCGATGACGCCTTCTATCTATCGACACTGCCGCAAGGCGACGATATCAAGGTGATCAACCGCCGTTACGTCCTCGGTCACGGCTTGAAGGAAGTCCCCGCGTTCAAGACTTTCACGTCAGGCCAACTCGGCCTCGATGGAGACCTGGATGTGCAGATACCAAAGTCGATTCATCGGCTGAGGCTTCCAGGCGCAGGGTCGCGATTCGTCCACGGCGGTGCGGCCTTGCAGGAGATCGTCGTCCCAGTACTGGCGATCAACAAGAAGCGCAAGAGCGACGTGCGAACGGTCAACGTCAAGATCATGCCCGAGTCGGACAAGATCACGACAGGCCAGCTGGTCATCAAGTTGTTTCAGGCTGAGCCGGTGAGCGAGAAGGTTCGCCCCCTTGTGTTGCGCGCAGGGCTGTATGTCGGCGAGATCCTCATATCGAATCATCTCTCGCTCACGTTCGACCAGGACTCGACAGACCAGCGTGACCGCTACCAGAACGCGCACATGCTGCTGAGCCAGGACGCAAACGACTACAACAACCGCCCGGTCGAGTTCCGGCTTGAAGAACTCATCCCGGGCACCAATCAATGGCGCGGCTACGCCAAGGCGTTCTACACGCTAAAGCGATCGTTCGCCTCGGACTTCGATTTCTAAGGAGAGAGGGCGACTATGAGCGAAGTGAGCGAGGTAGGTCCAGAGATAACCGCTGGGATCAACACATCAGCAGATGCCACCCCACTGCAGAGCGACCTGGACCGAAAGATCAACCAGCTCTTCCCCGGGGTTGTAGTCCGCAAGGACCTGGTGAAGGCGGTCAAGGGCAACGCCATTGTGCCCTCCTACGTGCTGGAGTACCTGCTCGGCCAATACGCGGCATCTGACGACGAAGCCACCATCCAGGCAGGCATCGACACGGTGCGCAAGATCCTCGCCGAACACTATGTGAACCGGAACGAGTCCGAGCTCGTGAAGTCCACGATTCGAGAGCGCGGGCGGCATCGCATCATCGATAAGGTTACGGTCGCGCTCAACGAGAAAGATGACGTCTACCAAGCCGAGTTCGCCAACCTCGGCATCAAGGGCGTACTCGTCGAACCTGCAACGATCAAGGCTCACCCGAAGCTGCTCGTCGGCGGTGTGTGGTGCATCTGCGACATCGAGTATTTCCACAGTGACGATGCCCGCATGGTGCCGTGGATATTGGGGTCGATCAAGCCCATCCAGTTGTCCAGGTTCGACTTTGAGTCCTATCTCGCGGCACGGGGCGAGTTCACAACCGGCGAGTGGATCGACCTGCTCGTGCAGTCAATAGGGTTCAATCCCGAACTTTTCGGGCACCGCGCCAAGCTCATCCAGCTCGTGCGGCTCATCCCGTTCGTCGAGCGCAACTACAACCTCGTTGAACTCGGCCCCAAAGGGACCGGCAAGTCACACATCTTCTCTGAGTTCTCACCCCACGGCATGCTCATCTCCGGTGGCGAGGTCACGGTCCCGAAGCTGTTCGTCAACAACTCCAACGGCCGCATCGGGCTGGTCGGCTACTGGGATGTAGTCGCGTTCGACGAGTTCGCGGGTAAGAAGAAGCGTACCGACAAGGCACTCGTCGACATCATGAAGAACTACATGGCGAACAAATCGTTTTCCCGCGGCGTCGAGACGCTCGGCGCGGAGGCGTCAATGGTGTTCGTCGGCAACACTTCGCACACCGTGCCCTACATGCTCAAACACTCCGACCTGTTCGACGAGCTTCCCGAAAGCTACCACGACTCGGCGTACCTTGACCGCCTGCACCACTACATCCCCGGGTGGGAGGTCGACACCATCCGCGGCGAGATGTTCTCCAACGGGTACGGGTTCGTTGTCGACTACATCGCCGAGGTGCTCAAGTCGATGCGTTCGGCAGACTACTCCGACCGCTACCAGTCGCACTTCACACTCTCATCGGACATTTCGACGCGAGACCGCGACGGCATCCACAAGACCTTCTCCGGCCTGATGAAAATCCTTTACCCGCATGGGGAAGCGACACGCGAAGAGATCGAAGAGATCCTGCAGTTCGCCATCGAGGGCCGCAAGCGGGTCAAAGACCAGATCCTCCGCATCGACTCAACGATGGCAAACGTAAAGTTCGGCTACCTCGACAAGGCCGGTACATGGCATTCAGTCTCTACGCTTGAAGAGGATGAGTACCCGGCGTACTACTACCGTGAGCGCCGCGTAAGCACAGACGCGGAGGAGGCAACGGGCGATCCAACTGGGCACGCCGCGGCTTCTGCGGAAGACGGTCAACCAATTGCGCCCTCGCCAGCCACCATAAAACCGCTGTTTGAGGGTCACCAGGAGTTCCAGGAGAACCAGCGTGGAATCTCCTTCGAGACTCTCTTGGTCCCGTACCTGCGCGGAGCCACGCAGATCACCATAACTGACCCTTACATCCGGCAGTTCCACCAGGCCCGTAATCTCATGGAACTGATCGAGTGCATCGCGGCCACCAAGGACGCGGCCGACGAAGTGAGTGTCCGGCTCGTTACTTCTGAGAACACCGAGGGACAAGACAAGCTCCGCAAGCAGTACGAACTACTGCTGAAGGTCAAGCAGGGAGCCTCTGTCGCCGGCATCAACGTCGACATCGTCTTCGACGGAGCTATCCATGATCGGTCCATCCTCACCGACACCGGATGGAGGATCCTGCTCGGCCGCGGGTTGGACATCTTTCAGTACATCACGGGCGATGCCTTCGAACTTGCCACTAAGCTTCAGGAATATCGGCAAGTCAAGGCCTTTGGCATAACTTACATCCGAGACGACGCGTGAGCTCAGCGCGTTACTAATGTGTCCGGCAGACTTACCCAGGCCCGGTGGCTGAGTTTTGCGCAGTTCCCAATTGCGTTACGCGATCCCGGATGTCAGCAAGCGGTTCCGTCAACTGGTCTGCCATGCCGGCCAGATGCACGAAGGCCTCGGTGCCTAGCAGCATCAAGCTTGGCAGCATCGCGCCGAAGCGATTGTGAGGGGTTGGTTCCATGTGAAGATGCATTCCGGGCTCATCAGGGTCGAACTCGACATAGGCTTCTGAACGGGTCAGCGTTGCGTGGGATTCTTGGGTGTCCGTAAGCCAGATTTGGAAAAGAATCTGGTAATCGGGGATGTCGTTCATCAAGGACTTGAGGTCTTTGAAGGAGACGCTGTCCGATCCGGGATCCGCTTCGGACTTTAGTAATTCGATGATATCCAGCGCGCCATCGGGTAGAGGGGTGCCGGCCTCTGCCGCAAGTGTGATGTTGCCCAAGCTATGTTTGCGCTTGTTCAATGCTGCTTCGACGAATCTGCGGGTGTCGACGGTGGTGGCCCAGTGGAGCCTGATGACGTGTTCAACGACGGAGCGTCGGAGCGGAGCGCACTCGACGCCGAATCCGCGCTGTTCTAAGAGCCTGATGGCCTCGGCAGTGCGTAGGGTTCGCATAAGCCACCCCCACGCGATGCCGACGGCACGGACCGCGGCCTCGTCATCTCGGTTCCAGTCATCAATCGGAGTCGGACGCAGCGGCGGTAACTTTTCGATCATTGTTCTGAAGTCCGCCAGGATTTTGTCTTCTTCGCCGTCACCCGGGCTCTTCGTGGTCGCCATGCTTCAAGACTGACGCCCGATTTGGCCAGCCGCAATTCACGACAGCGGGTGATCCCCACAAGGTCTTGTGCAAAGCGCGGCAGCCTCCAAAGCGCTGCCGGCACCACTGGGACGAGTTGCCGGTCGTCGTGGCATAGAGATGAAGCTGTGCACGCCGTGGTCCGGACACACGAAATTATGTGGATGCCAACCCGTCACCTCTGCTCGGCTCGGGCAGGCAGTCGCCGCCGCACATGTGTCCCATCCGGACACGACCAAGCGACAGGTCACTAAAGCTGTCGCGCCCGGCTCGTGACGTAAGGTGTTGCAGTGTCTGATTTTGCTCTCGACTTAGCTGCGGAGACAACAGTTTCCCTGGTGCCGGCTTCGCGTGCTTCCCTCTCGGCCATGAGCTGATCGGCATGGGCGCGGACCGTGACCCGGCGGTCCGGCTGGACGATGTTTTGCTGATCCGCCATGCCTTCTTACCCGGTGACCCCACCGCGCTGCGTGGCCCCGAAGACTTGACCGAGGAACGGGTCATCGCCTACACCAGGGAACAGGGGCTCTCACCCCGGCAATTTCCCGCCAACCCTCCTCGCCTGGACAGTCCGGAATCGCTATGCTGCCGAGCCAGACGGACAGGCTTGACGCCTGGTACGAGTACTCGCGTGGAGACCGGACACTTGCAGCCGAGAAGCCCCAACAGCCGATCCCAGCGGGCCTCGCGGGCCTACTTGACTCGCTCAACGAACACCGCCCCTACGGTTGGCTTTCAACCAGCATTGACCTTCTCGATCTCGACGGACCACTCCGGCGAGAAATTGGGGTTCTACTCCTCACGTTGCGTCGAGAGAGCCGTATGGACGGACAGATGCACAGCAAGTTTGTCGGATTCGGCATTGCGGGACCGGGCAAGCGCCGGGGCACGCTGTTCCTCAGCTTCGCTCGGGGCGTCACCCGGGACGCTGCCGTCCGGGAGGCCAGCTTGCGCATGCGATTGCGGAAACACGCCCTACGTCTCGACTACCTAGCGGCGATTGGCGTTTGGGATTCCATTGAGACCTTTAACATCTTCGTGTTCAACGACGAACCATGGCAGCCGAATCCCGGCCTCGATGAGCTCGCGAGGCGCGCAGGATACGAGATAGCCGAACCAGCTACATAGGACCTTCAACTCCGACCGAAACGTTCCCGCGGGCTGGGCCTGGACTCTTTATCCGGGGAAGTCTTTCGGGTCCGATCTGGTTTCTCCCGTCCAGCATTGTCCGTTCCAGTTAGTGGACATATGGTGATCGCGGTGGAGTGGACTTGTTTGTGCTGGATTCGCAGGCTCCCCGTTCATGAAGCACTGGATGGGCATCGAGGTGGGGCAGTACAAGTCCATCAAGTCCATCAACCCGGGTAAGCACTGGGATGAGGCTGAGCTGCAGCAGTACCGCAGCAAGCTGGCAGGATTGAAGGACGAGTTCGCTTCCAGACCTGAATGGCACGAGGCGATCATGGGCAATATCGACAGAGTATTGGAGCACATGAAGTGATCGAGTTCATTGAGGTTCAGTCCAAGGAGTCTCTTGGAACAGTAGAGCTCAAGGACGGGAAGCTGGTCGGACCGATCCATCTTCAGTCCATGATCCAGGCGTGGCTGCGCCAGGAGAAGAGCCCGGAAGAGTTCATGGAGTTTTACGGCGGGGATGGCTGGTCCAACGGCTACATCTACTCCCAGGTCGCCAGCGGTGAGGCCAAGGCTGCCGCCGAGGAAGTTCCGGTCGAGGAGATGCGTGCCCGTATCCGTACCTTCGCGCAGAACGACGAGGAGCTCTCACCGGTGACGGTGGTTGAGAAGCTGCGGGACATCGTGGCTGAGGACGTGAAGGCCCATCCGGAGGTGGGTGCCGCCGGAGCCGAAGTCATGCGGGAGATGGACAACTACGTCGAGCTGATCACTGAGGCGGAGACCGACGAGGACGTCAGGGACATCATCGAGGACATCCTCGAAGAGGTGCCTGTCGCGGATTACGATGGCGCTGAGGATATCGTGGATTTCCTGGAGGCTTTCCTCGAAGGCGGCGAGAAGCCCGTCAAGGAAGAGAAGCCTGCCAAGGAAGAGCCCGCCAAGACGCTCCGAGTTACGTTTCCGCGCCCTATCAAGAAGTAGGTGTTGTGCTCGTTTACGAGCACAACATCGATCCATCACAGGTCTATGTCCATAAGTATGCAGGTGGTGCGAGGTCAACGCTGGCGTGGAATCTGCGTGTCTGAGAGGGCCTTGAATGGCTTCCGGGGGAGTGGCTATCCGAGTCCATCCTCGATGTTTGGATGCTCACAGCTGAATATGCGCGCGAACTTGTTCAGCCGTGCTGCTGGACGTCACGCGCTCACCCGGACGGTCTGGGCGCTGGTTCCCCACGGCTCTGGTGTGCTCGCGCTTACCGGCCGGTGGCCAGCACCGGAATGCTCGCGCCGATCATTGTGCCGACCGAAGAGGCGAGCACCATTGGTTAACGTCAGTGCCAGGATCACATCTCGGCGCGCGACACTCTGCGCAGGGAGCGCGGGGCGAACGTTGCCGCAACGTAGAGTTTGGGGCGTGGGACACAAGGAGCCGATGTCGATCGCTACAGCGCTGCGACAGATCCAGGAGCGTAAGCTCATCCTTCCGGCGATCCAGCGAGAGTATGTCTGGAAACCTTCCCAGATCATCCGCGTGTTCGACTCCATCATGCGCGGCTACCCGGTTGGGAGCTTCCTCTCGTGGAGGGTGCGTCCGGAGACGGTCAGCAAGTTCAAGTTCTACGGATTCATGAAGGACTACAGCGCCTTCGATAACCGGCACAACCCGGTGATTGACATACCCACCGACCGTGAGGTCGTCGCCGTCCTTGACGGTCAGCAGAGATTGACCTCACTCAACATCGGACTTCGTGGTACCTACGCTTATAAGGTCCATGGCGGCTGGTCGAACAAGCCATGGTCCTACCCCGAGCGGCGTCTCTACCTGAACCTTCTGGGAGAAGCCCCCGAGAATGAGTTCGGCCTCAAGTACCACTTCCAATTCCTGACCAAGGACGACCTCGACGCAGCGGTGGCCGACGAGAGCAAGTCGTGGCTCCCGGTGTCCGAGATCTTCGGCGCAGCCGAACCAGCAGTCATGATGCGGATTCCTGCGAAGTACGGCGTCGGGAACAACGAGGCAGCAGTCGATCTCGCCGGGAAGCTCTGGCAGGAGATCCACCACAGCGCCAGCCTCCATTTCTATGAAGAAGACGTGCAGGACATCGAACGTGTCCTCGACATCTTCGTGCGAGTCAACTCCGGCGGCACCGTCCTGTCCTACAGCGACCTGCTCCTGTCCATCGCAACAGCGCAATGGGAGGGCGATGCTCGTGCCGCTGTCCACGGCCTGGTGGACTCCCTCAACCAGACAGGCAACGGCTTCAACTTCTCCCGGGACACGATCCTGAAGTCAGGGCTGGTGCTAGCGGACGTCGGCGACATCGGATTCAAGGTCAAGAACTTCACTACAGCCAATATGGCGAAGCTCGAGGCCGGCTGGGATGTCATGAGTACATCCCTTCACGTCGCGGTCGGGCTTCTCAGCGATTTCGGGCTGTCAGGCGGAGCACTCACCGCGGACAGCATCCTTATCCCGGTCGCCTGCTACGTGCACCGCCGGAGGCTCGGGCACGCATACCGCGAGTCGCCTACGTCCCGCGAGGATCGTGAAGCCCTTCGGTCATGGGTTCTGCGGTCCCTCATCGTGCGCGGTGTCTGGGGCTCTGGCCTGGACACTTTGCTCCGCGACCTGCGCGAGGTCATCAAGTCCCAGGGTAGCTCGGCGTTCCCGGTCGCGGCGATCGAACAGGCGATGGCACTTCGCGGCAAGTCGCTCGCGGTCACAGATGCCCTGGTCGACGACATCTTGAGCCTGGAGTACGGCAAAGCTCGAACCTTTGCAGTGCTTGCAGCCCTGTTCCCGCACGTCGACACGCGCAACATGTTCCACGTCGACCACGTGTTCCCAGCCGCACGGTTCGACAAGAAGGTACTGGCGAGCCACAGGAACGCCGACGGCACACCTCGATTCACCGCCGATTCTATCGACGAGCTCGTCTCGCTACGTGACCGCCTGCCGAACCTGCAACTGCTCCCAGGGCTCGAAAACATTGGCAAGTCTGACAAGGCACCGGACGACTGGCTTGCGGCGGAGTTTCCATCCCCAGATAACCGCAGCGCGTTCCTCGCACGGCATGCTCTGCCGTCGCCGCTACCGCACTCCGTGGACGAGTTCACCGCGTTCTTCGAGCAACGGCGCGCGAATCTCACGGCTCGTATGCTCGACATGTTCAAGATCCGTAGTCCGGAGCCAGTCGGGGCTTACACGGGCCCTCCGCCCGCTGACCTGGATGAGGAACTCGCTGAAGGCGACTACGAGGACTGACCCCAAGAGCTATGACCGGGCCGTGTCACGGCGGGCTGCGCGAGCGCGCTCGATCCAGTTCAGTCAACCTGTCAGCGCGACCGGTCGACCCGGCCGGCGACTATTCCTGCCCTCGGTGCAGCGCGTTCTTCCTCTTTTTTACCCATCTACATATAGCGGTTTTCCGGAATTACGAGCCACTCCGCTGTTGTGGATTCGCGTTCAGCTCGCTGTAGCATAGCGCTAGGACCCGCAACCGCTCTATTATTCACGGCCCATCAAGGTCCCAGCAGACAAAGTAGCTAAATAGGGGACGCCCTATCTGAAGTCTGAGTATTGACTTCAGGTCAAAGCCCCAGATCGGATACAACTTGGGATTACTGGAGAAATTGTTAGTGAGCGGTGGAGTTGCCTTAGCTGGCGTAGCAGCCAGAAGGATCTATCTTGATGCTCAAGAGACCAGGCGTCGAAGAAGCTCTCCGTTGCAATTCAACGATGCTCTAACACCGGTGGACTTCATTGAGATAGTTCAAGAAGCCGCACGACGCACACCGCGGGTCAGAGACTCAGTAGTCACTGGTATGACCATTGTTCTCCATGTGAAGTCCAATACTGGCCTCTCCATTTGGAACGCGGAAGTCGACTTCAATGACTATGGTCACCTAACGGGTACCTACTGGCTGAACACCGAAAATAGTAAATCTGCGGTCCCCAAGCATTTTGCCGATTTAGTTCAAGCAGAAATTAAGCAACGCATCCGTTAATCAATAGGGGGAAATAGCGCAACTACTCATACGTAGCTGAGGAGAGCATGCGGGGTGAAGCGGCATCCTTAGTCGGATTGGTTGCCGTTGCCCCCGCATTCATATTCACTAGGTTAGCGGGCGAAAGTTGGGGAATGGGTGTCGTAGCCCTGTTACGAGTGTCTGCCAGGAACCAGTACCAGTGGCCAAAAGAGCTGTACATTATGGTGGCCTTGTTGAATTCGCGAGGAAAGCTCGGCCTGACTCCTGCCACAAAAACTCATCGGCACCGATCGTTCCCACCACTGAACGGTAGATTCCTTCGAGGACAAAGTTGCTTCGCGCCGGCAGTCAACCCTTGGCTGAGCGTGGCCAACACGCGGCGCATGCGCAAACTTGCTTGGCACGAGGCTCCCCGTCGAAGATATTCGAACATATGTTCTATAATAAGTCGTGATCAAGCGAGGTACTCCTGAGGACTCTGAGCGTATGTTCGCCCGGATCCAAGCGGAAGAGAGCCGACCGATTGATGACCCGGCTCCCATCAGAGAGTTCCCGAAGTATGGCCGGCCCATGGTCTATGTGAGCGGCATCTATGGCAAAGCTGTGGGCTGGACCCGGAACTATGGCTTGATTGAATGGCTCGACTCATCCGGCAAATACCACGTGGGTTGGGCGCATTCGTCCAGCATCAAGCGGGTGAAGCCTGAAGAGTGGAAGGGCGGCGGCGGGCTGTAGCGAGCGTGAGCGTCCAGCGAGTCGATGCGTCTAGTTTCGCTATTTGTTCATACCCCCAGCCAAGTGGCCCGCACATAGGATGAACCGGTGACCGAAGAACCCAAGAAGCACCGATTCCTGACCATCGAGCAGGCAGCCGAGGAACTCAACGTGTCCCACAGCCAGATCCGGGCACTGCTGAAGATAGGTGAGCTTCGCGCCATTCAGGTCGGCGGCAGGGGCATGTGGCGTATCGGCGTCGAGGACATGGAGGACTACATCGCCGAGGCGTACCGGCGCACTGCCGAACGGATCGCCGCCGGCGAGATCGTTGACGACGGGGATCAGGACAGCGAATAGTCGGTTCAGCCCCTTCTCAACCGGTCAACCGTCCTCCTCCCACTGCCCTGTCCACCGGCGTATCAGCTGGAAGGGGCAGCACCGGGTGAATGCGCGAATACATACCCTTGCTGAAGTGAAATGACCTGCGAAGAGTACATCGGCACCGCAGCCTAAGTTGATGCAACAAGTTCCATAGTGGGCAAGGCTGCACTTCTAACGCAATCAGCGTGCTGAGAAGACACGCCAGGGCAGCTGCGTCATCCTGTCAGTGCTCGGGAGCACCATGGTTCTATGACGGCACCAACGGTGGAGGCGGCGATCCATGAGCTGATGGATTTCTGTTGGAATGTTGTCTACGACCTGCTGGAAGTGCGGGGCCTGCTCGGTGACGGCTTGTTCGTCGAGGAGTACACCGGAATCCACTCCTGGGTGGAGGAGTGCACCCGCTATACCGTGGTGCACTCCCGGACAGTTGCTGTCTTGTTTGTGGACACGCGGCCGGTGGACGCCATCGTGTTCCACCACGACCTCCTAGGCGCAGACGACCCAAAAAGCTACTTCAGCGTGCCTCAGTAAACGACGCTGAGGTGTCTGCTTTGTTTTGAGTGGCGACAAGATCACCTCTTTGCTGCCTTCTGCCTTCCCTGCCGCCATCCGGGGATCACAGCATCCAGCTGGGTCCTTTTCGCCGGATCAAGCTTGCCGGCGCGGTCGTTGATGCGTTGGACATGCAGCCATACGCCAAGCATTCGTTCTAACGGATCGTTGGTTTTGTTGTGCCGGGGCCAATCGTTGCCGGCTCCCCGGTACTCAGCGACCTCAGTAAGGCGCTGTTTCCAGCGCGCTTCGTCGTCAGCCTGTTTCGTCGATGGTTTCCGCCAGTCAGGGACCATGTCCAGGGCGTCAGCGTAGGCAGGGGAGAGGGTGCCCTGCGCTGCTTCCTTACGGCGTCGATGCAGCCAGACCGCCAGTGCCTTTTCGCGGGCCGAGCGGCTGAAGATCGGCAACCGGCCTTCGGTCTTGTAGAAGGCGATGATGTCCTCCAGATTCCGCCGGCCTGCTGCTGTCAGACGCGGGAGTGCGGCGGGAAGCGCCGCCTGATGCTCAGCCCTGATGCGGGTATCCAGCTTGGCGGCAATGGCCAGGTGGTACCTGACCGTGGTTTCAGCGACGCCGGCGACCGCTGCGATTTTCGGCGTGGGTATGCCTTGCCGGTACATCAGCACCCACTCAGGATCGGGCGCGGTGCGCTTGGTCTGGGTCATTCGCTTGCCAGGGTCATCACCGCAGGGGGTCGTCCTTGGTCCGTCCAGCCTGCTTCAGCTCAGCGATCCGCAGCCGAAGGAACACGATGACGAGGACCAGGGCGTATACCGCCAGTCCGGCCAGCACGACCGTAAAGATCGCGTACACAGCACCAATAACACCGAAGGCCGGACTTGCATTCACTGGATTCCCCCAAACGGCAGTTCGGCGGAATCGGCGCTGACACAGTTGGTGCAGACCATTTTCATCATCCGACTCAGTACTCTGCGTCGGCCGGTATTGAAGTTGACATGCTCTGGAATTGCGCCCGAACGTCCCGCAGCCGACGCCCGTCCGCGACAGCCCAGAAGTACCAGCCGTTCGTGGCCTTCTTGCGCAGGTGGTGGCCGGCCGATGACGGGGCGGTGAAACGCTTGCCATCAAGCTCGATCGATCCGTCGGATCTGACTAGCGCTTCGACGCCCTTGAAGTCGCGGTGCGTGGCGATGAGCTTGTCGCCCGGGGAAAGGAGACCAGCAGCAATCAGGTGCTTGAGCTGGACCCAATCTTCCGCCTTGGCCTGGGGGTCGACTACCTGACCTTTGTGTCCGTCGGGGACAGGCCACACCCTGAGAAGCGTTTCGACCAGGACCTCTGTCCGGTGGTCAATGAGCGATTCACGCCACACCTCTCCTTCGGTGTCCGCGACCACGCGTCCGGTCAGACTGATCGTGTTGTGCTTGAGCATCGCGTGGCGTTTGGCCGGCCACGGGCCATTGGAGACCTTCGAGTTGAGGGGAGAGGTCAGGAGTGTCAGGTTGCCGAGGCGGTGCACATGAGCTTGACGGTCCTGCTGTTCTTCAGGTGTGTCCAGTGGCCAGTTGTCCTGCCACTTCTGCGGAAGGATGTGCTCGATAGGAAGCCCGGATCGCACGACTTGTGCCTGCTTGGTTTCGGCGCGGAAGTGGTTCTCGATCGCCTCCAGGAACATGCGCAGGCGAGGGCGTGGGTAGCGGCGGTAGACGGGCTCATCCTTGAGCGCCACCCTGATCTCGTCGTCCCCAGGCCAATACGTGCTGGAGACATTGAGACGGGCGAGGTACCCGGTGACGCGCTCGACCAGTTCGCTGGCTTCGACATCGGAGTTGGCGTGGATAACATCGGCGACGATGCGGCCGAGATCGGAGCCCGTGAGGCGAAGCAGTTGCCGACGGATGACCCAGCTCTCTGCGACACGGATCACGGCGTCGAGAACGTGCTGTGGAAGATCCCTGCCGGGTTCGTACAGCCAGAGCATGAGTGGCTTAAGAAGCTCTATGCCAGCGGCATTCATGCGGTGGAAAGCCATCTCGACAGCGCCGAGATTGCCGTCAGGCCTGAGCGAGGCTTCAGTCCACGACTCATATAGCGCAGCTTGCTGCTTGATCACGGCGAGCAGGTCAACCATCTTGTGCCCGGCTGTGTGCTCGACGTACGACTTGAATCTGGTGAACGTTGACTGCGGGCTGATCTCCTCACCTGTACGAGAGATCAACCACTGGTTGAAGAAGAGCGAGCTTCGGCTCACGAGGTAGCGACCGACGCTGACCTCCTTCGTCCAGAACCTGGCCTCGAAGGGCCAGTCCTCGCGGTAGGCCTTCTTGGTGTCTCCGCCTTCAGCTTCAAGCCGCTGGAACACAAAGTTCCGGATCAGATCCGCCGCCGTCAGGGGAGTCCCGCGGGCGTTGAGCGTCTCGAAGATCTCCTGCGAGTTCTCGGACGCTTTGAGCTCGATGGTCACCAGCTGCAGGTCATCGAGCAGGACGCGAGCGAGTTCTTTGGCCTTCGCCGCAAACTCGTCTGTGCCATGGTTCCCGAGCCACTGGGTGACTGCTGTCGTGAAATACCGATGCGCATGGACGATCCGGGATTCATGGTGCTTGAGGTCAGAGTGGTCGATCGGTGGCTCCGCTGTCATGACTTCCAGGAAGGCGTCGTGATCATTGTTGAGGTGCAGAACCTTGAGCGGGCTTTCATCTTCCTCGATGAAGCTCTCGGAGTTATGCGTCAGGCCTTCCAACTGGCTGGCGTGCTTCGAAAGCCCTGCCTGGGCGAAGATGGCGCACGTCGCGTCGGCGAGCAGCTGAAGCGTCGTTAGTCGCTGCTGGCCGTCGATGACATTCCATGTGGTGAGCCGTGCGCTCTCGGCTTCCTGTGCCTGGAGAACGACGGCTCCCAGGAAGTGTTGTGGTGCCAGGTGGGGCTCGCTCATGCGCAGCTCTGCAACGCGCCGAATGTCTTTCCACAGTGGCTCCCACTGCTCATCCTCTTTCCAGACGTAGGGGCGCTGGAACAGCGGAATCACGAAGTGCTGTGGCAGGTTGAACAGCTGAAGCGGCGTCCGCTTAAAAGTCTCCACAAGGGTAATCCTGCCGTATGCGTCCGTTGATTGCGTCAGGCCTTCCAAATCAGAACGACCGTGTCAACATGGGCAGTTCGGCCGAAGCCGTCATCGCTTGAGAATGGACGCCCGATCATTGTGTTTTCGTGGCGGTGCAGGGAGGACCTCGTGCCAATTTCAAGTGAGATCGCTCTCGGCTGACTGCTACTTCTTCAGTGAGGGCACGGGGGGAGATCTGAGTCGAAGTCTCTCCTAGTCAAAAACCCCCAAACCCGGACAAGCGGCGACTCGGCAGGCAGTGCAACTCTGCCTAGGCAGTCCTTGAGGGTCCGCTTAACGAGCACCCGCCTCCCTTTCTAACGATATCGGCGAAAGTTTGGGGGATGGTGTCGCAGTCCTGCCGCGCCTCATGCCTAAGCAAAGCGGCTGTTCAGAGGGACATTCGCTACCCACCCCTGCGTTAATTGCTGGTGCGGACTGTGCCGGTCTTAAGGCCGTGCCTATGCCTCACGGGTGAGATGCGTTCACGGCTCCAATCCCACTCGGAGCTTCCGCGACCCCGCCTGCCAAGACCGTGAATCGGTGTTTGGACCTAGTTTAGGGGCCGTAATAGTGCCTCCCTTCCCTCTCCACCATTCCCAGAAGGTAAAGATCGGGCTCAACATAGCCTCGGTTGGCTCTTTCGGGGAAGTACATGGCCAAAAGATTGCATTACGGGCAAGGGCACACACCCCGGGCGGCACCGGGTCTCGGCGTCTTGTATGGATTGCCTGAGAGAACAGACTCAGCTTCGCGCTCAAGCTATCCCGCGTTTCACGATCAAAAGGCATTTTCGCGGAGTACTTCGCCAGGACGATAAAAAGCGTGTAGAAATCTGTCTTCTTGCTATGTGGCTGCGTATTTGGCTGACAAAGAAGCCGACGCGGATGACGGTTCGGATCAAGCTCGTGGATACTCGCGTGGAGTGCGAGCTTCCAGCGACCTCGGAAGCAGGCGAATTCGCGACCTCGCGCTCGAAAGCTACCTTTTTGATCTTCCATACGAACTTCCCGAGGAACTAGCAGCGGAAGTTGCTGAGGACGAGTAGCGGAAGACTCGTCATACGGCAGCTGCGTCCGGAACTCGCCCAGTCCGGCGGCATCTCTAGTCTTGCGCGCGACGAGACTGACTTGACGGGCACTCGTAACATTCAGCCGATGGAGCCTTAGGCAACAGGCGCAGCCTCCTGATGCGGATTCCAGTTAGCATGGCGCAGGAACACTCCAGTGCATGCGGTGGCCGGCGATCTTGCAAGGTGGGCTGCGGTGCCGGGGTGAGATGGCAGGCACGACAGGCAGCCGCGTGCTCATGGCACCGTGCCGAATGTCCGCGGCCGTTCAGTTTCTGGACGACACTGTCAATCATTCGACTTCGAGAGGCAGCACGCACGTCCGCAACGTTCATGTAGCGGATCCGTCTCGACACCTTGGCTGCACTCGACCATATGCGGGCTTTCGTGCCGCTGCTCAAAGCCGAGCGTCACAACATGCCGTTGGCGAATTCGTGGAGTTGAGGCTCGGCAAGCTGGGTAGACTCTGCCCAAGAAGGACCCATCTCCTAAGTGAACAATCAGTGGTGCCAACTGCAGCCCTGTTCTGAGCATCCCGAAAAATGGCGTTCTGCACGATGGTGAAACTTCCCGGCCCTAACAGACTCTTGGCGAGTTCGTTCCGGCGGTTGGCTGGCTGCCCGGTTTCCGTTGCCTGGAGTGCCTGTACGTCGTGTTTGGTCTCGAGGTATTCGTCGGCAATCGCTGCTCGACTCGCGGGCGTAGCGCTCCAGACAGCTAACCACTCGTGCCGGGACGACCACTATCGGCAGGCGTAGATGCCATGAATGTACGCACGGGCGGGCGCGATATATGAGCCATCACCAGACAGGCCTTCGTCGATCGTCCGCCTGTCTTTTTCGCCGTCATTTTGCGGCGAGGCGTCATGTCGCTACGCCCCGCCCGCTCCATGAAGTCGTGAGCTCAAACTGCTCATTCACTGGAAAACGACGGATGGAGCACCAGATGATTCTGGCAGCGGTGGATCCTGGGATCACCCCTAATGCGAACTTTCCCTTTCTTGAATCCCTTAAGCAGATCGGCGGAGGGATCCTCGTCGGCGCTTTCATTGTCATCGCCATCGTGGCGATCATCGGGGCCGCGATGCTCTTGGCCGGCAAGCTGAGTCAATCGTCGCGCCTCGCCTCAGGCGGTGGCTCCATCTTGCTGTGGACAGGCCCGGTGGCCGCGATCCTTGGCGGCATCAACGGCTACATTCTCTGGTCCCAGAGTGCGTTCCCGCTCGGGTTCTAGGTCCCATCGATCATGCCAGTTCAATGTGACCTCAATGGCTGGTGGCCGCCCGGATGCGGACTCGTCTCGCAGGCCAACGATGGTGTTCAGGGCGCTATCACCTCCCTCTTCGCGAACATTCTTCAGAACATTGCGTCATGGATGTGGGCCTTCATCACAGGTGCTTTCAGTGCGTCGGAGATCGACGATTCGCAGTGGACGTCTATCCGGGGCCTGACTAACTGGTGGGTCATTGTGATGATGACCCCTTTGGTCGTCGCGATGATCCTCCAACTACTTTCGGGTCTGATTAGCCAACAACCGCGGCGTATAGTCAGGGCGTTGGTTGGTGGTGCAGCTGCGATACCCATGGTGGCCAGCGCCGTTTACCTGGTTCGTCAGCTCACAAGGGTCAGTGACTCCGCGTCGACGGCGCTTCTCGACTCGATGGGAACGGATCCCTATGTCGTGTTCATGCGGCTCTTTGGATTCGAGCGAGCGCCTGCCGGCTCCGACAGAGAGTGGAATGTCATCTCATTCGCCCCTGGGACAGCTGGGGGCGCCGCAGGAGGGGTGATTGTCACTGCGATGGCCGTCATCGTCGTGTGGATATTGGCCTTCATTCTCATGTGCTCCATGATCTTCCGATCGTTCGCACTCATTGTGCTGGCCGCCGTCGCGCCAGTCGCCTTAATGCTCATGCCGTGGGAGAAAACGAAGACATGGGCAAGGCGGTGGTGTGAGATTGCCGTTGCCCTGTTGCTCGCGAAACCACTCGCCGCGACTGTGCTGGCAGTAGCAATCAAACTCTTTGCGAATTCGACGTCGTTCGCCGGACTCGCTGCCGGCACTGTCGGAATGGTGCTGGCTTGTGGCGCACCGCTGATGGCCCTGAGGCTCGTCAGCTTTGCAGGCGGCGAGTTAGCGGCAGCGGCGCAAACTGCCGGCGGCGGGCACGTCCTATCACGGAGCAGTAGTGTTGCCGCCCGGCAGATAAGCCGCCAGACAGGCGGCCGGCTTACCCTCGCCTCAATGATTGGGCGCTCGTCAATGACTCGGCCGATCCAATCGAGCCGGGCACAGTTCCCAACGCGAGCGCTGCCGGCCGGCATGTCGGTGCCAGTGTCTTCGAAGGTTCCGACGCCGTCGTTACGGTCTGGCGGACCCGCTCCCACTTTCGACGACGTGGGTCCAAGTTCCCGCACGCTCTCTGCCCAGTCCCGGGAGGCCCCTGGTTCCGGCCGTCAGTCCGCTGGTAGCCACGCCCGGTCCGCATCAAGATCACCCACAGCGGTGAGCCTAGGGAACGCGGCCCTTGATACCGAGCGGCCGCAGCCATCTCATGTTCCCGACCGCGGGAATCCGGTGCTGAACCTGCCGGCGACGCCACCGCCTCCAGTCCACCCCCAACCAAAAACCGTACCTCCATCAGGTGATAAATCCGATGTCTGAAAGATCACGGACTCTCGAAGCAGTCAAGTTTCCCCGGTATGAACGTCGCGGTCTGTTCATGGGATTGAAGTGGTACCAATTGCTGCTGCTCGCGGCCGGCGTTTTTACTGGGAGTGTGGCCTCTGCCACCGGTGGACTTAGCGCCCTGTTCACCTCAGGACCCATGTGGCTGTCGCTGATGCTGCTCGGTCTCCTGCAGTATTCGCGGATCCCTTATCCGGTCTGGGCCACGCAGATCATCGTGTTTTTCTACCGCTCTGCAATCAGGCAGACCCTCTTCCTGGCTCGGCCTGAAAGCGCAGTTCTCGCTGGGCGGCTCGTACTTCCTGGCGGCCTCGGGAATCTCGAGTTCCGTCGTGCGGCTAATGGCGAGTGCTTCATTGTGGATCCCAAGGGCAGGGAAGCGATAGCGGTGCTGCGCTGCACCACAAGGTCCTTCGCCCTCCTCGACGCCGATGACAAGGCCTGGGCCGTACAGGCCTGGTCGCGCGTGCAGGCTGGAATGGCCCAGCGGTCAAGCATCGCGAGAATCGCAGTGCAGGACTACACCGTTCCCTACCCTTCAACGGCCCTCCGTGACTTCTACGACCGTAGGATGCCAGGAAAGTCCCGCCCCGCGAGTGGGCGGACGTGGGGTGAACGGGCGTATGAGGACCTGATGGCCGCCGCCGGTTCCACCATGAGCCACGACCTTTTGGTCGCAGTTGTGCTGGACACGGCAAAGGCCCGACGGCGGATCAAGGAGTCGGGTGGCGGCCTGGCCGGTGTCGAGCGTGTGCTCCGACTGGAAGTCGAGGCCATGAGCACCGCCTTGGGAACGCACAGCGTGAAGGTGGAGGAGTGGCTGCCTGAAGACGGCATCCTCGACGTCGTTCACTGCGCATTCGATCCAGCTGCAGTGGCAGCGCCGCGCAGTGACGCGAGGACAGAACTCCCGGCCGCCCTCGCAGATCGCCAACCCGACGTCGATCCCCAACCGCGGGCTGTGGCGGCGGGCCCCATGGCGGTCGAGGAACACTGGACGTATGTTCGCACCGACTCTGGTTTTCATCAGACGTTCTGGATCGCGGAGTGGCCGAGGCAAAAGGTACTCCCCGGATTCCTCCATCCGCTGATTTATGTGGGCGAGTTCCGCCACACCGTTACCCAAGTGATCCGAACCGTTCCCACGGTGGAGGCTTTGAGGGACATCCGTTCCGCCCAGGAGGCCCATGAAACTCGACGACGGATCAACACTCGCTTTGACAGGCCGCTCACCCGCGAGCAAAAAGCCGAGGAAGAAGAGGTGGCCCAAAGAGAGGAGGAGATCGTCGCCGGACACGGTGATGTCCGCCCCGCTGCTTACGTGACCATTTCGGCCGCCACGCTAGACGATCTTGCCCGCCACAGGCAGGAACTGGAATCAGCGGCTGCAGGAGCTTTCGTTGAGCTGCGCCTGCTGGCTGGACAGCAGTGGGCGGCCTACGTAGCTGGTGCACTTCCCTTTGGAAGAGGATTGCGATGACTCGAGCCAAGGAAACCCTTCGATACACGCCGTCAGGGAATCGCCAGGAGCGGATGGAACGACGCCGGCAAGAGAGCCTCGCCAACCGTCTACCGCGGGCGTCGGCTCTGCACCGACTCATTGATCTTGCCGACGAACGGCTGGACACTCCTCGGCTAGGAAGCGACTGGGGGAGCCGAGAGCCCAATTCGTTGCGGGGTCCGCACCGTCTTCGGCCGGCACCACATCGCGCTTCAACCATGACGTTTGCGGCCGCTTACCCCTTCATCACTGAATCAGGGCTGGGCCACGAAGGCACGTATATCGGCACTGACGTCTTCGGCTCCGGCGCATTCTCTTATGATCCGTGGATTCTCTATGACAAGGGCGTGATCAGTGGCCCCTCGATTGTTGTCATTGGGACTGTGGGCACAGGTAAATCCATGTGCGGAAAGTCGCTCGTGGCCCGATCGATCACGCTAGGTCGTAAGGCTGCTGTCGCATCTGACCCCAAAGGCGAGTGGGTCGCCGTCGCCAAAGCCGTTGGCGGCAAAGTTATCTCGGTGGGACCAGGACGCTCCGCACGGGTCAACCCTCTTGATGCCGGACCCAGACCTAGCGCCCTGAATGAAAGTCAGTGGCAGGCTGTGGTGCGTCAACGGCGCCGGCATCTGCTGGTTGCCTTAGTTTCCCTGATGCGGCAGGGCACGCCGCTGCGACCAGTTGAGCACACCGCCCTGGACATGGCGCTGATGGAGACTGTCGCCCAGAATTCGAATCCCACGCTGCCCATGGTCCTGGACCACCTCTTGAACCCGTCTAAGGAGACGATAGGGCTTGTCGGCAAAGACGGCGGCCTGGCTGTCAGCCACTCATTACGGCGCACGGTGTCGGGCGACTTGGAGGGCATGTTTGACGCTCCCTCGACCGTAGCCTTCGATGCAGACGCCCCAATGATGGTGATGGATACGTCTGCCCTGATAGGTGCTTCCGAACAGGCGCTATCCCTCGCAGCGGCGTGCGGCGCTACTTGGCTGGAGGCGGCGATCACCAACCCCGACGGCGGCAAGCGGCTCGTGGTCTACGACGAAGGTTGGCGAATGCTGGCCGACCCTTACATGCTGGCCAAAATGAGCGAGCAATGGCGACTCGCACGCACTTACGGGATCGCGAACCTGCTCATTATGCACAAGGTGGCTGACCTCAACGAGATTGGCGACAGCACCAGCGGTCACCGGCAAAAGGCCCTTGGCCTGCTTACCGAGGCAGACACCCGGATCATCTACCGGCAAAAACATGACGCCATGCGCCTGACCAAAGAAGCGCTGGGACTAACCGAGGCTGAATGCGAGCACGTGGAGAACCTCCCTAAGGGCGTTGGACTTTGGAAGGTCGGTAACCGTTCCTTCATCGTCGCGAACAGGGTCACCACTGACGAGCTGGAGGTCTTCGGCACTGACGATCGGATGATTTGAATGGGAACCATGACACGCGGGGGGAGTAGCAGCCCATTGGTGACCGCCGGGCTCGTGACGATGGCTGGCTACTTTTGCCTGTGCTTTCTCGTTCAGGCGTCAGCCACCATCGTGGTGAGTTGGCGCTGCGGCGCCGGGAAGCCTTCGCCCTTCAGTCCGGCAGCCGCCGTCGGGCTTGTTATGGACCGGATTGATTGGGTGTTGCTGGAAGCACCCACCTGCAGTATCGCCAGCGGCGATGTGTGGTGGCTGGTCGGCCCAGTTCTCGTCCTCCTCGGTGCGCTCGCGGTCGGTTGCATTCTGGGCTGGCGAAGATGGAAGCAATCCGGCGCATGGCTTCGTCAGGACATCTTGAAGCGAGACGGAATCGCCGGACGTGCCGAGATCCTTCACGATTTCGGTGCCAGAGCCGTCAGAAGACGGGGTAAGTTCACCCGGCCAGGACTCAGCAAACCCAAAATTGAAGACGTGTCATGGACGCTTGGTCGATCACATGGAGTCACCGTCCACGTCTCGACTGAAGAATCCATGGTGATTCAAGGCGCTCCGCGTTCAGGTAAGGGTCTATATGTGGTCATCAACGCCATACTCGACGCTCCGGGTGCCGTAGTAACGACGTCCACTCGTGCTGACAACCTGGTGGTGACCATGACGGCGCGAGCCAGCGGAGGAAGACCCGTTACGGTGTTCGACCCGCAGGGAATGTCTGGGCTGCCTTCCACACTCCGGTGGTCGCCGGTGCGCGGATGCGAGGATCCCGACATTGCTACCCGCCGGGCACTGGTCATCACGGCGGACACCGAAATGAAGGGTGAGAACGCGGCGTGGCAAAAGCGCTCGCTGATCGTTCTGCAATGTCTGCTGCACGCTGCAGCCCTGTCTGGGGAGGGCGTACGTGCGTTCCGCCGGTGGTCCTCGAGCCCAGTGTTGGCTCGGGAAGCCTTGGAAGTGCTGAGTAGTCCTGGGGCAGCGGTGGGATGGCAGGCCGACCTAATGGGGATCCTCGAGGACGACCCCAGGAACACGTCCAATTCGTGGATCGGTGTATCGGCTGCCGTGGCGCCGCTCTCATCGCCGAAGGTGCTGGCTGCTTTGGATCCCCACGAAGCGTCCGAGGAGTTCGATCCCAAGGCGTTTATCCGTGAGCGCGGCACCCTCTATTTGATCGGCACCCGGGCTGGAGCCGCCGCGGCGGGTCCGTACCTTTCCGCACTAATCGACGACATCGACAATGCCGCCCGTGAGATGGCCTTCGTGTCGCCAGGCGGCCGGCTTGATCCACCCCTGTCGCTCGTCCTCGACGAGATCGCCAATCTGGCCCCCTGGCCTGGCTTGCCTGTCGCCCTTTCCGACGGAGGCGGTATAGGAATCTCCACGCTGGTTGTGCTGCAGTCGCTTTCGCAGGCGCGTACCGGCTGGTCGATTGAGGAGGCAGCCACCATTTGGGACTCGGCCATCATCAAGGTGATTTTCGGAGGAGGTTCCGACGAACGTGACCTTCGTTCCATGGCCGGCCTGCTGGGGGAGAGAAGCCTCATCTTGAATACCCGTTCCTGGTCTTCTCAAGGCCGGCAGGACGGCGAGCAGATCAGGGAGAGTCCTGTCATTCGGCTCGATGAGATCCGTCGGCTGCCTATCGGCACGGCACTGATGCTGGGCAGGCGTACACGGCCGATACTCCTGGACCTCAGGGGGTGGCACAAGCGCAAGGACGCAGCCGAGCTCGGACGCTCAAAGATGGAAGTCGAACGAACGTTGGCAGATGGCCACAGGCTGCGCCAGCAGGCAACTGAGGGGACTGATGATGAGCAGTTATGAGGATGCCGAACGCTTTGAGATCCCATCAGCTGGAGGGGACGACGACGAGCTGACCGCGCAACTGTTCCGCTCGGCTTTCCGTCCTCAGGGCGGAGGGTCTGGCGCGACATACCGATGGCGGGACATGGACGCCCAGCAGTCTGAAAGCGCCTGGCGTGCTTTGGCAGTGTGGGTGAGGTGGTTCGTCGCCACGTACCAGCTCACGACGTCGGTGGTTCCCGATTGCTGGTGGCGTCACCCTGAGATTGTGGCTGAGCTGTATGCCCTCCAGAGGGCTGAGCTCGCCTCTTACACAGCAGACGACTCCGGGTTCGGGCCGCTGGCCCTCCACGAGCGGCTGCCTCACGCCGTCGAGCGTCTCAGGACGCACTGCCGGGCGGCTGGTTGCGTTGGCCTTCAGGCGCACAAAGAGCCTTCTCGACGGATGCTCTCGACGAATGATGCTGGCTTTGTGGAGTGGCAGGCGGAACCGCATCAACTCGGGGCTGATTTCTGAAGTCATGCTGTTGGTGCACCTCTTCGACATGAAAAGGTATCCGCCGGTTTGGCGGAGCTTAGAAGCGTGGAAGGTGGCTGTCGTGGCTCCGATGTCTGAGGACGTGCTTGGCTCGTTTCTGCTCGGTTCTTCCCCTCGGCTGGAGGAACTTGGCAAGACGCGGATGACCCCCGAGGAGCGTATCGCTGCACTAACAGAAGGGCTTCACGCACACCTTGAGCAAGCTGTGGAGTCCCCGTCCCAGTGGCAGGTGCTCTTGGACGCTTCGGCAACTCTGTGGCGGTACTCGGGCGGGAACGTTGCCTTGCTCATGATGCAGATGGCCCAGCGTGGTACGGAGGAGCCCTCTCTGGTGGCCGGCTACAAGGAGTGGGAACGCCACGGCCGGAGGGTCTTGAAGGGGGAGCACGCCTTGTGGGTGATTGCGCCTCGCACAACTCGCGTCCAAGAGGTGGTCATGCCCGACGGCGCCCGGCAGCGTATTGCAGTAGGCGAGAGTTTGCCGCCGGGCGGTGTCGATGGTGGGAAGAAGACAATCATCACCGGGTGGCGTGGGCAGGCGGTTTTTGATGTCTCACAAACGCAGGGAAGGCCGCTCCTGGTGCCCCGCGGAGGAGCAGAGAGTGCAGCTGGTGCTCCGGAGTTGTGGGAGTCATTGGCTAACGTGGCTCGTCGACATGGTTTCGAGTTGCATCTCTCTGACGCCCAGCACGGTCTCGCGAGCGGATTCACGGACTTCGCGCAGCACCGCATCGAGGTGGGAACGTGGATGAACGCCGAAGACAGGGTCGCAGTACTGGCACACGAGCTAGGGCATGTGATGCTTCACGGCCCTGAGGACGAGACGGGCAAACTGTACGGCAGCAGCGCGAACCACCGTGGCCTTGCTGAGATCGAGGCCGAATCCGTGGCCTACACGATTCTGCGGGCCCACGGCATTGACCGCGGGGACCAATCGGCGCTCTACCTGTCGGGATGGGCAGAAACCGTGATTCAAGTTCAGCGCGCCGCATTCGAGCAGGACATGTACAGCATGCACCCTACGTCCCGGGTGGACGTAGCCAAGTCGGTCCTCGCCCGGGTTACCGCCGCGACCAAGGGGATCCTCGAACTGACGCATCCGCCGGGGTTCGGTGGGAAGATTGTCGGCCCTGATTTGAGGCCGCAGGTGGCTCCGGCGACGACTTATGTCGGTGCCTACCCTTCGGCCAAGCCCGATGGACCTGTGATGGCCGGCCCGCAGTCCTAACCGCAACACCGATGAGCGGGGAGCGACCCGTTCAACATAGAAAGGAAAACCAGAATGAACACCAAGATCCCAGTAAGCATCACGGGCAACCTCGTCGCCGATCCTGAGCTAACTATCGGAGAAAGCGGCGTCGCCCATGCCAAGCTGCGCGTCGCCGTAAACCAGCGCGTCCAGGGAGCAGACGGCACCTGGCAAGACGGCGAACCCGTCTTCCATAACGTTTCGGCGTTCCGCGCGCTCGCAGAGAACGTTGCCAACTCTTTGAAGAAGGGCGACCCTGTCAACGTGGCGGGCGAGCTTGAATTCCGCGCCTACGAAAAAGACGGAGAACGACGCGAAGCGCGCCGGATCATTGCGGATACCATCGGGCCGGACCTTCGCTTCGGCACCGCCGTTTACCAGCGTTCATCACGCACGGCCGATGCCCGACCGGATGCAGAAGTTCACGCTGGCCCCCAAGCGTCAGTTGCTGGCGTGTCTTCTGCCCCCGCCTACAGCGTTGCGACAAAGGGCCCGGTTGTGATGCCCCCTTTTGGCCCGGCAACGGGGAATGAGATGAGCTGGTGACCGCTGAGACCCTTTCGGACCGTTCGACCTAGCCTTCCAGTCATTTCACCGTGGAGGCGCCGAGAGCAGAATGAGGAGCAGACTTGGGCAGATTCCGCTGAAAATCGCTCCAGGCCAAGGCCTGTGAACGGCTGGCTACAGCGGATGGACAACCGGCTGACGGTTTCTGAAGCTGCAGGGAACCATGACTGCCATCGCTTTTATGGCCTCCTTGGGCGGACTAGCTCAAGCGCATAATGTTGGAGCTCCTGAGTGCTCGACGACGAGTTCGTCTTGCGGTCGTCCATCGACTCCCGGGGATACCAGACAACGAGAGCGGCTTCATGATGCCGACGGACAGACGGAGCGGTCTCAGGCCGGGTATTTAGCCCTCGCCCGCACTTACGCCGACGCATACGCCGACCGAACGACTTTTCCTTCTAGGCCTAATCAAACGGCCGGCGTTCGCGTAAGGGTATCGATCGCTGCTTGCAAGCTGATTATTGGACGCTCGGAAAGCCGACGTATCGCGTCAGCAAGGTCTCGGATTCGCTTCTCCCGGACGCCTCGATGCGCATCGCCCCAAGATTGGCTGAACCGTTGCACTTTGTCGATCCCGTTCTTAGGGTCTCGAGCCCCGCACCGAATAAGGAACAGCGCATCATCTATAGGCATTTGTCGTAGCACTGTCGCGGGCAATTCACTTGCTTCAATTATGCCCCTACTCGTGCCCCAGTTGTGGAGATTATGTTTTCTGGCCAGGGTCATAGCAAGGATTGGTGCAACAACATCCTCGTCATAGAGACTGATCAATGGAACATGGGTAACGAGTTGAGCCCAATTGCTATTTTCTGGCTCATTATGGTAACCACCTCTGGCGAGGGCTACAGCAAATCGCAGTGCAAAGCCAGGATTTTCCTTCAGGAATTCAGTTCGAATTCTTCGCGGAACTGCCAAGTCAATCAGCCGATAAGTGTTGAAGCCCATATCCGCATCGACTATGGCATCAATAACTTGGGCTAGCAGCCCTAGGTCTTCAGGCGGGTTGACAAACACGGCGTCGACGAGTTGCTCCAACGTGGAAAGCTGAAATTGGTCAATAAGTGGCGACGTGAGGATGACTCGAAGATGTCGGGTCAGCCATGCCGTGCAGGCTGGCTCGTTTATCAGGAACCTCAGCGCTGGATCCACCAAGTCTATAGGCACGATTTTGAGACTGGAATTCTGGAGCTGAGCCAACAGGTCATCGACGTCGAACACAAGATGAACCTTTTGGAATGCAAGGAAGTAAACTCTGAACTCTGCGGACACGACCCCCTTAAGCGCATAGGAGGTATCGCCTGACAGCAGTTGCCTCGATTGTTCCACGGTGGAGGTCTCCGTCAGTACCATCTGAAGAGTCTCTACTGAGGTATCCACACTCTCCGAGATGGGGGTCAGGTAGTAGATACTGCTGCTTGCAGGCGTCAGAAACTCCAAGCCGATTTCGACGTCTTGAGATGACCCCTGATTCTCAGGCAGTACATTGCTCGATCGTGCCCATAGAACTTGGCTAAGCTGTCCCCAAGCGGAGCTGTCCAACTGTGATTTCCAAAAGTGTACGAGGGAGTCCCATCTCTGGACCGACGGAACCAATGTCCGCGACCCAACCAATTCCGCGCTGTCATCCCCACGAATGCAGCACGCCAGAAGGATCAGATTGCAAGTGTATGTGGCGAGCATGGCTGAATGGGTCAAGTCCGTAGGTTTGTATGGCCGTTGAAGTGACATGTGGTTACTTCCAGCCTCGAGTCGTTCAATTGCCAGCGTGATCAACAAGTCAGACATGTCGCCAGGAGGCGGGCTCTCTGCTGAAAGTTCCGCGAAAAAGTCTAAGACCTGCAGTCTCTGACTAAAAGGTTGGAAGGCGAAGAGCGTGGATGCCCATTGATCAGCATTACGGGCACCGGCAAAGCGTGCGCGTGACAAACGGTTCACGTCATCGTGTACCTCTTTGAGCACTTCGTGCGCTAGATGAGCCACCAGATACTCGCCAAAGGTCGAATGCAGGAACTCATAGGCGTTTTGCAGGCCTTCCGACGAATTCGAATGCGCTTGGTGAACGAAGAAAAACCTGCCTAACAGTTTGTGAACACTCTCGATGCCTTCAGCATGAACAGAGTCCGCAGATAGTGCGGTCAGGTCTTCTGCCACCTGCCTCGTGTTTACCATTTGCACACCTCTGTTGAACATGCCGAGTGCTATGTATGACAGCTTGAGTAGCTCCGATTGAATCGCCTGGCGCGTTTCATTGTCGGCCATTTGCGGCCGATGCTTTAGTACTTCTCGACGTATGAAAGTTGTGAGTATTTGCTGGTACGTTGATGCTTTTGTCCTTGTACCGACATCGCTCTGCAAGGCGTTGCTGTCCGCGTCAAGTAGAGCGAGCAACAAGAGCAGTAGCGGCTGTCCGGCTAGCTGAACGACCTCTCGGGGCAGTTCTTTTGGAAGCGGCCGTAAGCGGGCTTCTTCGAAGTATTTACGGTTGAGATAATTCCAGGTGTCTATGAATGCTGATATTTCGGGAGAACTGAAGTCATCAATCTTCAGCACAATTGCATTTGGAGGAATTCTTGTCTGATCTGCTACGACGGTCCTACTGGTAACAATCACGTAAGCCCCACCATATGCAAGCTCGCGTTGCTGAAAAAGCTCAACCTGTTCGAGGTAGTCTGCTTGCCTTTCTTCGCTCGCCTGTATCAATTCATCAAGCCCGTCGAGAAAGATGACAGGGGTCAGGTCGGTAGCCTGCCTGAATTCACTCCATGTCGTCGTTCGGCCCAGAAGCGAAGATAGGCCCTCCTCGATCTGCACCTCGATCCCATGCGATGGCGTAACTCTCCTCAGCTCCACTCGGATTGGGACATACATTGTCTCGGGTAGCCGGGCAGCCAAAACTCGTGTCAAGGAAGACTTACCCGAGCCGGGATGACCAAGTACTAAAAGCGGACTGGTAAATGCGGCTGGCGAAGTCGTCAAGTATGCGCTGAAGAAGTCATCAATGTTGTGTCGAGGTTCGACGGTTCTCCACCATTCCTCTTTGCTTACGTTTGCCTGGCTCCGGCCAGTTATGACCTTGAAAGGTGGCTCTATATACAGCTCTGATAACGAAGGAATGGATGCACCTGACCCTTCCTTCAGCCGAGAAACGTCAGGAGGTATAAGTGAAAGTTGGGTTACTGAGTAAATTCTGCGGACAAGGTCAGAGGTCCTTGTTGAAGGGACAGGGAGGTCAGCGGCCACCCGACTAAGGAAGCTCTGAAGGTCATCAAACTGCTGTGAAGCCTGACGTTGTCCGGCTAGTAGCAGGTCAAGTTTCTCCGATGCGACCGCGCCCTGATCACGAATGGAACCGATAATTCCTTGCGCGGCAAGTTGATTTAGCCAAATCTCAAACTCGTGGACTTGGGATGCAAGTTTCCTTAGAGAGTCCTGGTAGCCGACTAAGGCCAGCCCAGGAACGTCCTCTTCGAAGTAACGCTCCACCGCCCGGCGCATGCGGTCGTCCAGGCTGTCCCAGAACCGGAGGCCCTTGCAGTAATTAGCGAGGCTGGCCGACAAGTTGTCGTAAAAATCCCCCAGATGGCCGTGAAGTTGACCCGGTGCCAGTTCGGGCTTCGGATATGGAATTTCAGAGGTCATCAGGAAATCGACCAAATTGTTCAACTTTGCCCCGGCCTTGTCCCGCAGAGCTACTTGAAGTTCTTCCTTGCCCGTAAGTTTCACATCTGCATCCGGGATGCGGACCTGTATCAGAGAAGCGGCGTCGAAGAAACTCGTGATAACCAATATGGAATGTGCCGCAACGAGAAGGCGGGTGCGATCGATTCCGCTGCTTCCAGAAACTTCATTTGGGATGCGTCCCTGAATCTGCTCGCAGGCCTTGACTAGCGCATTCTTTGGCCCAAGAAGACTAAAAGCACCCGATGCACCCGCAACTCCTGCGGTCAAGATCGCCGCCGTCGCCACGCGGTCACTCACATCGATTATCTGGGATGACTTCCCGTCCAGTAACTCAACAGCATCTTTGAACACGAAAGGTCTGAAATTCGCAGCGTGAGGGCGGTTCGTCATTGAGGTCCGTTCACTAATGAAATGGCTCGGGTAGGGCAACGCTGTTAGTCCTCGGATCGTACAACATAACCTATCCCGTCCTCCTGAACGAGATCCCAAAGGTGGCGACCTAGCTGACAGACCGGATCCGTGGCCAGCGTCCGAAACACCCAGCAGCATTGCCGAGGACCCCTTGGGGTGTCTGTCGCGTCGAGTCCGAAGTGAGATGACGTGCGTTAGATGGGCGCATGTTGAGGCGTCGGGGATGGATCGCCAGGTGTTGCTGTTCATTTTGGTGTTAGGCGGCCGGGTGAGGGTGACGGTGTAGCCGAGAGGTTCGTGCTGCCGGACGTGGATGAGTTCCGTTCTGGTTTTCCCTGCGGAGGAGTTGATGCGGGGGAAACTTCGGCCGAGGAACACAATTACCCCCGGGGTGGGGAGCTTAGACATGTCGACGCCGATTTCGGCCAGAGGGGTGGCGGCGGCGGTGGGGCCGAGGGCTTGGGATGTCATCCAGGCGTTCCACTGCCACGCGAAATGGCCGCGTACGCCTCCACTTGCTCGTCGAGCGCGGCGATGTCGGCGTCGATCCCATCGGACCGGGCCAGCATTCCGGCGAGCAGGAAGCGGTGGTCCTCGTCAAAGCGGCGGGTGAAGTCCTCCTCAAGTTCGGTGATCTTGTTCCGCATGCTCGACCAAGCCAGCTGCGCGAGGACTTCGGGTTCCGGTCGCCAGCCATAAGCGCTGCCATCATCTCACCGGCGGAGACCCCGAAAATATCCGAGGCAACAACGAAGGGTTTGATGTCTGCTCCTCGAGACGGGCGGCCTGGATCACTTCCTGGCGGTCACCGTGGCTTAGGGAAGACTGTTGGTATCGAAAAGGCTGAGCTGGGCCGGGATCTGCTGCTGTCGAGGCGATCGGCGGGACGGTTTGTTTGCGCGTTCTTGGGTTGATTCGACGAGCTCCAAGATCTTGGCGTGCACTTCCCGGTCACCTTTGCTGCCCAGCACTTTGCGTTTTACAAGCCAAGTTCCATTGGATTGTCTGGACGCCAAGCCGGCCTCGGCAAGGAGTTCAAGTGCAGTAACGACTTCTTTGTGTCTGCCGTACCTATAGGTTCGTTGCAGTTCTTGCGAAACGCTCTGGCTGGAGACGCGCTCTTCGGATGTGCCCGGACCGAAGATCAGGGGCCAAACACGGACGTACATGTATGTGGCTAGGTAGAGAGGTTCGGCGGGATCATTCATGAATCCCCGTGAAGTCTTGATGTGCACGAAGTATTCGGGCTTGATGTTCAGATTTCGGTCTAGGTAAGTCGCGATGCTGATGCTTGGCAGTCCGCTGTGGAGCACACCGTTATCCGGACGAGGTATCCGGGCGAAAGTATACTTGTGGGTGAGCCTTGCGTATTGCACGATGCAAGGCGCTTTTCGAGGTTTATAGGAATGATCAGGGTTCTGGAGCCGGTCATCCAAGACTCGTGTGCAAGCGTCGTTAGACAGCTCAACTGGCACGAGCCACATGACGTCTATCCTGCTCGGGGCCACCGCGGAACCATCAGCTAGCGACACTTCGGCTATGTTTTCGTAGGCCAGCAGCTGGCTGCAAAGCTTGTCGACGGAGTTCTCGTGTCTCGCTATCGAAGCAATTTCTCCGACTAGGACTGAATCGTCATGGAATACAACGACGAAATCCGGTGTGACGGTGCGCGGTGAAGCTCCTGCATTTGAAACCATGCACTTTGGATACCGCTCGAAGTGTTTTACGGTTTCGGGAAGGTCCTTCGCATCCCCCGCAAACATCCATTCGAAGCACGATACTACGTCGACGTATTCGTCATATCGGCGATAGCCCTCACGCAGAGATGCGAGGCTTTCGAGACTGCGAGGCATCCTTATGCGCCCACCAGGTTATCGAGAGAAACGCGCTCCCGCGGGGCTGCTTCTTCGATTCTTTCGGCGGAAAAGTGTTCTCCGATTCGCTGAACAAGGCGGGCCAGGGAGGACGCACTCGAGCGGAAACTGGGATAGATATCTACCGCATCGGGTGAAGTAACCACAACGTCGAAAGTGGATCCGTCAGCATGATCGGCGACCATCAGATGAAGGTAGGGATTGTCATGTAGGACGGCCACCGAGGTGTGCTGCCCATCTTCCATTAGGCGGCGTAGGCGCTCCGTGTCCCCGGCATCGGAGAAGACCTGCTCGGCCAAGTTGATGGTAAGCGGGAGTCCGAGGGGCCCGTTGACGGCACGTTGTCGATTCGACAGGAGCTCAAGCCGTTCAGCCGAGTACTCAGCGAAGGCGTCAAGAATATTGGCCGTAAACGCGCGGAATTGTCCCGAATAGAAAGTAGCCCCGCTCGTACGCCGAAGATGACAATGCAGTTCGTTCTCGATGGAGACTGTCAATGAACGAACGGATGCGCCTTCCATGCTCGCAAGGTCGAACACATCGTCAGGTGTGTATCTCAGAGATTCGGATTTGGCTGGCCATCCCCTGTTGAGCGATGAAGCATCTGACTGCCGCCAGGCGGCCATGCGAACTACTTCCGGGCGACCTATGGAATCCAGCTTTCTGGCAAGCTGACGGAACTTATCCTCGTTGAGGAAGCACCGCATAACTTCCGGTGCACGAGAAATGGCTCGATTGACGCGGCTCCAACGGCGATCGCTTGTGGGAACTGACCCGCTGATGTGGAAGACACCAATTTGTGCTGTCGCCCAACTGGCAACAACGAAGTCTCCATCATCGTCGAAGATCTTCATGAGACTGCTTGTCCCGTTGGTCACTTTTGGGAAACCGGAATCAGGCCCAAAGAGCATGTCGACTGGGTCGCCGTCACACATCACGGTCTCAAAAGCTAGCTGCTCGCCGCGCTCCAAACCCACGCCGTCATGAGCGCGAAGGAGGGATTCAGGCACACCCTTATTAAGTGCAAGGGCCCACAGTCTCCTGTCGAAGGAACTTGAAATATGATCGGCAGCGCCGCCGGACGACAGGTTCGCCATACGGTACCGCACCGCCTCTTTCGCATCTGAAGTTGATGGGGTAACTCTAGTACGCATCCGACCCGTAGGGGCGCCGAAGGACGGAACAAGAACAAGAAGATCTGCTGTCCTTCGCCGGCATATGCGGGTACTGGGCCAATCCCAGCTGTCGGACGACGATCGGGGACGCTGGCGGCTCAGCTACACGGTGGTCACCCACGACAGCATAGGGTGCGCTCAGCCATGTCGCTGACCGGTCGCTGGTGACACCCCGAACGACCGTATCGACGAATGGCTAAAGGTGAGCCCGATCTGGGAACTTCCGCGGTTTCCTGATCGGTTCTGCTTGCGGGGCCCAGGCAAATGTGTTCGGGCCGCTAATATAGTACGTTTGTGGCCATGGCAGACCCGGCCGGACTTGGGCGGGGTCTGGCGAAATCAACAGAACGGATCCTGGCCAGATGGGGTCTGGCAAAGCCTCGATCCATGCAGGTTGAACATGGTCGAAACGGTTCCAGTTGATAGTGATCCAGGATCCAGTCGGCTCCAGAGCGTCGACACTGAGAACCGTGATTTCGGTGGTCGTCCTATGATTCCGCCTTGCGTCCTCGAAGTGATGCCACCTTCGTTCGGCGGCCATCACCCAAGCTCGGCGGCGGCGAAAACGAGTCAGCCAAAGGACGCCCAAGGCGGCCACCGCCAAGAGTATTGCGAGGCCAACAATCATGAGAATCCCGCCAGAGGATACTCCGGCAGTCAAGGTTGTCAAGAAGAAACCAGCTGCAATCGACACCGTCGCCGTGGCCAAAATCAGCGCGGGTGTCGCAATCTTGGGCTTGAGGACTGGGTTCGAGGTCATGGGTTCCTTTCGCTGCCCAGTTTAGAGCTGCCATCCGACATTGATAAGACTTGCCTCGCGCTGACTCGGCGCCTTCATCCATGCCCCCAGCTGCTGAGATCCGGCTGAAGCGAGGGGAGCGGCTTGAGACATTTGACGCTCGATGCTCGCCCGCTGCGCTTGCTGTTCCGATTCGTAGTCCGGCGCCACTGGGCCGAGCGCAAGCGGAGAGTCTTCGACCCCCCACCTATCTCGGAAGATAGCGACTTCGCGAACAAGACGTCTAGCTTCTTCGGGCTCTGCCTCCCGTCCGAGGCGCTGCAATAGGTCTCGCTTCCACTCGGTCTCCTGCAGCAATGCGGCTTCCGCGACATCGTCTGTCCGACGCTGCATTCGTTCTGCCACTTGGCGAATCATGTCTCTCAGATCGGAGCGGCTCGGGTGAAGAACCTCAGGAATCGTTGTGAATCCATCTGAAGGCAAGCGAGAGAGAAGTCCCCGAAGTCGGGAGTGAAGGACAGACGCAAGATCTCTAGCCGACAAGCTTGTTTCCAACGTTTCGAGCACAACTCGCTGGGCGCTTGGGCGGCTGATTCCTGAGCAGCGGCGCCAGGCTGCAACAGTCGCACCCCACGAGGGAGATTGCTGGATCTCGTTGGTCCGCTCCGGCGCACGGGACTGAAGGAACTCAGCCAGATCCTCACCGGCTGCGATTTGGGCAAGGTAGTCGTACTCGGCGCTAAGCCGCTGCAAGCTATCGGCTTTGGAATGTTCGGCCTCGCGGACCTCATGGGCAGTGCGCTCAGCACCTTCTGCAGCGAGGACCTCCCCCAAGATCTCGCGCCACGACGGTTGCACCGACGGGTCCAAAGGATCGTGATCAAGCGGATCGTTTTGGCTGACGTATGCGTGATTACCGATGCGCCCCCGGGTCATGCTCACATACAGGAGTTCACGGGTGAGCCGCCCCTGCGTGACGACGGTGTGGCCGGTGTCCACCGTGAGGCCCTGGGAACGGTGTGCGGTTGTGGCGTACCCCAACTCAACCGCGGACTGAACGTAGTCGCGGCGCAAGGTAACAACGCCTCCTGTGTCCCTGCGAACTGCTACGAGGGAGCCGTCGCGCTTGGCGACGCGTCCGACATCGAACATGGTTCCGTTGCGAACGAAGTCTCCGTTACTGTCCCAGATGGTGCGGTCGTTGTGACGGACGATGATCGTGTCGCCGCGGCCGGCATGGAGCCCGTCGCTGAGCAGGACGGTCTGCTCCGCGTCCACGACCCCCTGGATCACCAGATCGGCCTGGGCACGTTCGTTGAGGATGCCGACTGTGTCATTGTCTGCCGCTATGAGGATGGACGAGTTTCCGGATTGGATATCGGATTGCCAGTTCACGTAGGCCTGGTCGACCATGTTGACATAGGAGCCGTGCCGGATACGCTCGTGCTGATCGTAGTCGTCGATGGCAGCGTAATCGCCTGAGCGGAGCTTTAGCGACGCCTCCCGTTCCCACGCCTGCTCGAACCGCCAAATCGTACTTAGCCTCGCCGTCTTTCCTTGCCGGTCCAGCCACCCGAGGACCCCGCCCGCGTCGATGGCATCCAGCTGGGCAGGGTCTCCTACCAAGAGGATCTTGGCCCCCGCATCTCGTGCCTGAGATACCAAGGCGGAGAGCTGAATCGTGGACACCATTGAGGCTTCATCGACGACGACAAGCTGGTTCGGATGAAAGCGCCACCTGTTCTGTTCGGCGGCCAACCGAGCTGTTTCTTGTGCCAGACGCGTTCGTCGGAAGCTAAGGGGATTCGCCTCGGCCTCGAGGCGGCGCTCCATCTCGAAAAATCGCGACGCTCGATAACTGGCTCCTTGACCCACGGACTCATAGAGCCACTTGGCGACGTTCTCCGTGTCCATAGTCAGCTCCCGTCCGAGAACCTCGGCGCTCGCCGCGGCCGGCGCCAGTCCCACAACGCTTCCAGGCCCAAACTCTGATTCCCACGCCGTCTTTACCGCACCAAGGGTGGTCGTCTTACCCGTGCCGGCCGGCCCCACGACGGCGTCGAGCCGGTTGCCACTTAGAAGAACCTGGGCAGCGGCACCGCGCTGGTCCGCGTATAGCTCAAAGCGGCCGTGATGCCTGTAGGTGGCGAGCGACTCCATGGTGACGGTAGCACGCACGGCAGGGCCGCCGTCGTCGTTCCTTGCTTCCATAACGACATCCTCAGCGGCGAGCGTTGTGGCGTCGGTGTAAAGTCGTGCGCCTTGGAAATCAAAGACGCTCTGCTTCCCGAGGCGCAGCTTAGGCGCCGCGTCGGGATCGACCCTGTATCGGCACTCATTGAGTGGGACGGACTGCCTCTCGGCGGCGGTAGCAATGGCACCGATCAAGCTGTTGCGGTCCCCGGGCGCTTGGCAGCGGACTGCGGCGCAGACCCGTTCTGCCTCGGCCAGCAGATTCCACCGGTTCCAGGTGGAGCGTTTGGCCGCCACACGGTCCTTGGCAATGGAAGCAACGGCTTCCACCCAGTTCACGGTGAAGTCGCAGCTGCGGAACGGGGAGCTTTGCGAGCGCCGGACCGTCTCGAGGAGAATGCGGCTAGGGTCGTAGCCCCTAGCGATTGCGCGTGCCTGCCACTGCCGAGAGAGCACGCGAAGCGGAGCGACTGACTCAGCTTTAGGCGCTCGCGTTGAGAGCGTGGCCTGCTGCCTGAGTTTCACTGTTGTAGTAGCGCTTGGACGTTTGCCATGTTCCTCAGTCCAGAGGGAGACGAGTCGGTCGGTTTCCAGGTCGATGAGCCGGGATCGGTTGGAGAACTCGCGAATCAGTTGGTCGTCGACGCCGATGAGCTGTTGGGTTGGGTTGTGTGTGTTGGTTGCCGGTTTCCGGATCTCGGCGTCCGTCGCGAGGTTCCGGTGCAGGGCATCGAAGAGGAGTCCGTTGTAGTGCTCGCTGGCAGCGACGGCCGCTTTGTAGAGGGTCCGGGAGTCCAAGGTGACCCAGGCGCCGTCGGTGATGCGCTGAACGCGGTTGGCTATGACTAAGTGGGTGTGTAACTGCGGGTCTCCGGCCCGGGACTCCCAGTGGTCGAAAGCAGCAGCGATGGCGCCATTCGTGCCGATGCGGGCGACGCCGTTGCGCCCCGCTCGTGTGTGGATGACGTTCTCCTCGAGCCAATGGAGGGTGGCTGTTACGGCTTCATGGTGCGTTTGGAGGATCTGGTCCTGCATGGTGCGGGGGCTAAGGGCCCAGAGGACCGAGACTGACTTCGGGACGCTGAACGTAAGGTCGAATCCGACGACGGCATGACGCTTGGTTGTGTGGCCTTGGCTGGTCTGAACGAGGGTGGGTTGGCCGTGTGGCCGACCTAACGGGGCTCCGGTGTCTGGATGGACGGCGTGGTCGAAAAGTGCCTTGGCATCGGTCTCCGTGACGATATCTCCGGCAGTGCGGTCAATGCCGCTAAGGCCTGAGCCAAGCCATCTGCCCTGAGGTGTTCCCGCTTTCATGTAATAGCTGGTGGCGTCCGGGGGAGTGACGGTGACGTCGTCCATCATCGTCGTTTTGAAGAGGTACTTCAGGCCCGACTGAACGGAGAGACGGGCGATGGACATGGTCATCGCCGTCCTACTTCCGTTCGGCGCTTGTTAGAGATCCAGCCTCGACGGCGGAGGATTTCTATCGTCTTGGTGTCCAGGGGCACCTGTTTTGCTTGGGTGATGGCTACAAGCCTTGCGGCGACGTGGGCTAGATCCTGGACATTTATTCGCTGTGCCCTCTTCAGGTGGGCGAGCTCTCCTTGGAGGACGCTTATGCGTGCTTGTTTCTCTGCGTTGTCAGCTTCGACGTGGTCCAAATCCAAGGATTGGGACCGCAGCTGTGTCTGAAGCGCATCGATAGTCTGCTGGAATTGCTTGATTGCCGCATTGTGTCGTCCACTGGTAGCACGAGGTTCAAGGGCTGGTCGGGAATGGCTTAAAGCTTCGGATGTGCTGAGGAACTGTGCCGGATAGGAGTCATTGGTCTGAACCCCACCGCTCTGGTTCCGTTTCCGCCGTCGTCGATCACGCTGTCTATCGGCACAGCGGGTGCAGCAGAACCGTTGCGTCTTGCGAGACGGCTCGAAGCCCATTCGGCACTCTTCGCATATCTTCCTCTTCACGTTCATTCATCAGCGTGGTGCCTGTGTGCAACATGACTTGGCGTGAGTCGACGACCACGGCGTCGGCCTTGGATGCCAGAGGTGTGAATGCGCTGTGGGCCTGTCGATGGGGGCGCTTGAGGGAGTGAAGGGTGGCTGCTGGGCACATGTCATCGTCGGTACTGGCGGTCGAGCATTTGGGGGGAGGGGCTTTGTGTGCGAAGGGCAAAGAAGTTAGTGCTTGCTGAAGGCAGAAAAGAACCGTCGACGGCGAGTCGGCGGTTCTTCGGAATGTGGCGAGTGAAGGCTGTGGTTAGGAAGCTTCGAGCCCCCTCGGTCCGTATGCCTTGTTCCTGTCTGTGCTCCAGGGCGCGAGCATTCCCTGTGCGACCATATGGTCACTGAGCCGGGCCAGGCGATAGGCGGGGTCTGCTTCGAGTGCGAGCTGCAGGAATTGGTGGGCCTTGCTGCCTCGGCCTTCCCACCAGTTGATGTACCCGACTGTGGTCAACAATGCTGCGGAGTGTTGGGTGCTGCTGTGCGTGTAGGCATGTAGGAGCAGTTGCTGCGCCCATTCAACCCTTGACCATTGTGGTTTCGCCTCGGTCTGCGCCAGGAGGACTTCGACCATGGGTTCGTCTATTCCCGGGATGTCTGCCATGAGCCGATCGCGGATACCGGCGAACTGGAAGCTCGCAATTAGACTTACGGTCTCCTCGTCCGTGGGATAGGTCTTCCCCTGCAGCATGGACCCCCAGAGTGCGCGGGCTTCGTCTAACGCTTCTTGAGCAGGAAGTCGTCGAATTTCCTCCATGCGGTCCAGGACTGCATCCGTCGTCAGGGTCTCCTTGGTTGAGGCAGGTAAACTGATCCCCTGTGGTTCGATTTGGCTCCCGCGGTACACGAACTCGGCATTGATTTCGCTGGACTGCGTTGCCGCCAGGGGGATTGAAGGGCCGTTCAAGCGATCGCTGTCGTAGGGCAGGCACGCCTCGTTTCCCACAAGCAGTCCGTCTCGAATGGAAATACCTTGCTGGGCGAGGGCGCCAGTCAGAGCCGCGACGGTGTGAGCATGGGGTTTCTCCTCACCAATCTCCCAAGGCTTCTCGGTGTAGACGGCGAAGAGGACAGTCGAGGCATTCGCGTCCTTCTGGATGTAGCCCGCGACTGTTTGGGCGTAGGAGAAGAGCCCGTCCTCGCTCTTGGGCAGATCCACCCGCAGCGTAGCCCCGACCATATTCTTTTGATTCAATGTGATGCAGACCAGACTCTCCTTGGGCCAGAAGCCGAGAGTATGTCCAACGAAACTGAGGACATCGGCTGGGGTTTTGATGCTGAGCGATTCCATGTTCCTGCTCCTTTGAACGCGGCGCGGGCCTGGTGCCCGGGCCGTTGATGTTCGGGCATCCTGAAAAGGAGATCGAAGGACAGGACATGCGGTAACGAATTCAGGTAATCGGGCATACGGCGCTAGCTCGCCCAGCGATTGGCTGAGGTTGTGCGCAGGACCGGTCCAGCGATGTTGGATTTTCAGAATGACAAAAGCAATATTGCTTCCCGTCATTCATGGAGATGCTTGAATCTCGCAGCATGATTACCTTCTTGAAGCGAAGAAAAAGGAGACTCGCCTCGATAGTTTTCTTTGGCGCCGCAGCGCTCCAAGATGCGTTCTGCCTGCTCACCGACGACGGAACGATTTGCCCAAGCAGCCGGCGTTGGTGTGGGTTGACATTTGGCCGTCGAGGAATCAAGCATGTGCCGATGAGGAACGCTTTACAGGCGCCGATGGACAGGCAATGAGTTGGTCATGGGATTCGAGTGGTCCTTATCGGTCATCCGGGACGCGAGATGGGGCGTTTCCTCCTCACCCCTGCCATGGCCATCGAGAATGAAGACCTGGCAAGAGGCCGCTAGCAGGCCCTCCAGGCGGGGACACGTCGTCTGGTTCAGGCTCGGAGACCTCTTCGTCCTAATCCCCGCGCACGGCCCCATGACAAAGTTACCCAGGAGGGCTCCAGGATTCTGCGCGCGCGAGCTCGTGATCATTGACGACATATGCCCCTGTCGGCGGCCCCAGACGCTACCGAGGGCCTATACCGTGTCCTGGACGCAGCTTACGAAAAACGTTGCGGGGCGATCAGATCCACTGCACCCGGCAGGCCTCGACGAACTCATGTCCAGAACCCTCGCCACCGCCACCGCTGACAGACTCTTTAGCCACGCCCACGTCTGTCAGACCAGTGGCGACTCCTTCTGCCTCACCCAGGCCCTCGCCGGAAGGGAATGACCCGCCTGAACTGACCAACTTATCGATGGCCCCGCCCCGCCGGACCATCAGAGCGAGTTCCAGCTCCCAAGGGAGAGACCTTCAGCCTCCAGTTGTCAGGTTGAATTCTGAGACCGACTCGTGATCTGTCAGGAAAGAAAAGGGTAGATTCTGTTGTGACAGTACCTGGTAGAGCCCCTGACGTCAGATTGGGGTGTGCCCCAACCGGACGAAAACGCTGGTGCGGAGGTTCTCCGGACACAACGAGTCCGGCTATACAAAGGGCCGTGTTCGCCCCAACTAAGCAGGCCCGGCCCTACAACGTTGTTCATAAGCCACCAATAGTTGCAACGAATATGCACAGGTGTAGCAGTGGCTTCTTGGGGAATCGTCTGCAGCCGCTGCGAACAAGCCTCCATGATCCTGACGTCCACCCCGTTCGCCTGAAGGGACAACGTCTTCGGAACCTGACATCGCCTCGCCGTGAACGACCGGATTCATCCACGACGCCGACGTCACCAGCCTCAAGGCAACAGCTACCAGCCCGAAACCCTTGACACCGATGCCCTGCGAGAATCACGCTGAGACGATGGTTTGCCGTGAAAAAATGATGTACGTGAGACCGGTTGGATGCTGCCGAGCCCCGCTTCTGACCGGAAGCAACTCCTCTCAATTCTGCTTCGTGACATCGAACTCCAATGAGCGCCTCGGGTAGCCGGCCAACCCCCGGCCGGCCGGGCAGCCTTTCCAGGTTTGCCGGCGCGCTGCCTCAGGACCTGCTTCGAGCCATGGTCCAGTCGGACGCCGCGGGTACGAAGCTGTCCTCGCAGCTGCTCTCGGAGCTGAAGGTCCTGGCGCGCACACCGAACCTGCTCGTGGCCTGCAGTTATGACGGGACGCTCTCTGCCGCTGTGGGGACCTCCAGGGTGGCCCTGCCGTTGGGCAGCGCCTCGTTTGCCCTGCGTGCCCTGACCTCCTTGCCGAACACCCACGCGGCGGTGATCTCGGGCCGTTCTTTGCGGGATTTGGCTGCGGTGTCCCGGTTACCGGCCGAAGTCCATCTGGTGGGTTCTTATGGCGCGGAATTTGACATGAATTTCCTGTACGAGCAGCCAGCAACCACTCCACCGATCCTTCAGGAAGTCACTGACGCCCTGACCCAAGTAGTGAGCGCCGAAAAGGATTTCAGGATCGAGAGAATCCAGCGCAAACCCGCCGCGGTCTCAGTCCACCTTGTCGGGAAGCCGGCGGACCTCGCCGCCAGGGTGAGGGCCAAAGCCGAGCAGATCGCACGGGACCGCGGGATGTTTTTCATTGCGGACGGCACCGTCCTGGACCTGTCCCTGGTGGAGCCCGGCAAGGGCAAGGCACTCGAACGGCTGCGGTCCCAGCTGGGCATCAGCGCCGCGCTCTATGCCGGGGACGGTCCCAGCGACGAGGATGCCCTCGCCACGCTGCGGGGTCCTGACCTGGGCCTGCGCGTGGGAGACGGACCCGGGGACGGGCACCGGCTGCCGGATCCGGATGCCTTCGCCGTGGTCCTGGCGGTACTCTTTGAACTCCGCCGTGCCTGGCTGTTCGGCGAGGATGCCGTGGGCTTGGAGCGTCATTCGCTGTTGGGGAACGGTTCCACCACCGCTCTGGTAACCCCGGATGCCAAAATCTGCTGGATGACACACCCTTTGCCGGACTCCGGGTCCGTGTTCGCCCACATCCTCGGCGGAGATGCCGCAGGGCATTTCAGCGTTGAACCGGTCAAGGAATCCCCGGTGCTCGGGCAACGCTACGTCGACAACACCATGATCGTCGAGACCCGCTGGGCGGACATCACCGTCACCGACTACCTCGAACCCTCACCGGACGGGCTCACCAGCCTTGTCAGGGTGCTCACCGGCACGGGCACAGCCAGGATCACCTTCGCACCACGACCGGACTATACCAACGCCCCCTTCAATATGGAGGTCCGGAACCATGACCTCCACGTTCTCGGCACCGCTGACCGCATAATCCTGCACGCCCCCGGGGTCAGCTTCACGGTCACCACCGACAACCGTCACGCCACCGCCACAGCCGAGGCGGACCTGCGCCACGGCCCGGTCGTCCTGAACCTCCGCTGCGGAGAGACCGAAGCTTTTGTGCTCGACACCGCCGGAGAGCCCGTGCGGCGGGCCGAGGTCGCAGCAGCATCCCTGGCGTGGGTGCGCAAACTGAATCTCCCAACCATCAAACCCTCCCTCGTCAAACGCTCCGCACTGGCACTCCGGGCCATGGTGCACGAACCCACGGGCGGAGTCTTGGCAGCGCCCACCACCTCCCTGCCCGAAGGAATCGGCGGGATCCGCAATTGGGACTACCGCTACTGCTGGCTGCGGGACGGTTCCATGACCGTCAAAGCACTGGTCGATCTTGGATCCACCGCCGAAGCCGAGGGTTTCCTGCGCTGGCTCGGCCGGATTCTGGACCAGGCTCCAGGGCCTGAGTGGCTGCACCCGCTCTACTCAGTGACCGGGAACCCCATGGCCAGCGAAGCCACCATCGAAAGCCTGCCAGGATACGCAGGGTCACGCCCGGTGCGAATCGGCAACGCCGCAGACCACCAAGTGCAGCTGGACGTCTTCGGCCCCATCGCCGAGCTCGTCCACGCCCTGAGTAAACACCACGGCATCCTGACCGAATTCCAGTGGCAACTGCTCGAACAGATGGCCGCAGCCGTCCTGGCCCGCTGGCACGAACCTGACCACGGAATCTGGGAAGCCCGGCGCCCGCCCCGCCACCACGTCTACACAAAAGTGATGTGCTGGCTCACGCTGGACCGCGCCCTACGTACAGCCGAACGCCATGGTCGGGTCGCTGATCCGCTCTGGCGCCCCACGGCCGCGGCCATCCGCACCGAAGTCCTGCAGCAGGGCTGGGACGAGGAAACAGCGTCGTACACTGTGGCCTACGACAGCCCCGACGCGGACGCGGCAGTCCTGCACATCGGCCTCTCCGGCCTGCTCGACGTAACCGACCCCAGGTTCCTGGCCACCGTAAACGCTGTCGAGCGCGTTCTGCGCGTTGGACCCACAGTCTTCCGGTACCGCTACGACGACGGGCTGCCCGGACTCGAAGGAGGTTTCCACATCTGCACCACCTGGCTGATCGAGGCCTACCTCGCGATCGGCCGCACCGATGACGCCGAGGAACTCTTCGGGCAACTGGTCAACCTGGTCGGACCAACCGGGCTACTGTCCGAAGAATACGACCCCACAACCGAAACACACCTCGGTAACCACCCCCAGGCATACTCCCACCTAGGCCTGATCCGCTGCGCACAACTGCTGGACCGACAAAAGCCAAGAGAGCTGAACCGGCGCCCTGCACCCGCATAGACAAGCGCCGCGGATGAAACAGTGGCTGCCTCAGCATCAGGTTGGCCACTGGGGAGCCCTCTCCAGTGAGGACCAGACTCTCTTTGACTATCGCACGCCCTGAACTAGAGAACCCAGGTCCTCGAAGCTGCCAGCCGGTCTTCCCATGCTGTGCAGGAGGAAACTCCTCGATGACAAAAGGGCCATCGAGCTTCGCAAACTCAGGGACGTATGCTTCCTCGTCCCCCGCCTTGCCGGAATGTTCCGCATCTCCGAACCCTCCGGCTACCGCTAACCTGAGCCGATGAGCGCGATCATATGGACCGTCGGCCACGGCACCGCTTCCCTGGACAGTTTGAAGGAGATCCTGGACAAAGCCCGCATCTCCGTCCTCGTAGACGCCAGGGCGAGCCCGTACAGCCGCTGGAAGCCGCAGCACAATCGCGCGGAGCTGGAAGTCGTTTTGCCGATGTGGGGCATCCAGTACGAATGGAAGGGCCGGAACCTGGGAGGCCTGGGAGAGAACGAGGACTTCGGAAAAACAATCATGGAAGTCGCCCGGCTCGTTGGCCCTGATGTGCTCCGAGGAGTCCCCCGAGCACTGCCACAGGAAAACGCTTCTGGCGCCTGCTTTCCCGGCGGCAGGCTTCGGCATTATTCACCTGCTCCACGACGGCACTCGAACCACCGAGCCGCAGAACACCCAACCCCTGTTCGGAGAGGATCAGACGCATGGAAATCACCCGCGCCGCCGACATTTGCGAGCAGTTCAAGACCACCCGCAGACAGCTTGAGCAGCTCGCAGCGGAAGGCCGCATCGTGATGTCAACGGACGATCTCAACAGGTGGCGCAGCGCGAATGAGGCCATCACCGGACGGGGGACGCTGGCTCAGCAGTTCTGATCTCCGGAGTTCGGGGAGAAAAACCAACGAACTCTGGGCAGGAAACGTGCCCCTTTTGCCGGCACTCCCTCACCCGTTTTCGTACGCCGATAACGGATATTCCGTCAACCTGCCTCGGCCGGGCAAACCGTGCTTGCCGACCACGCGGCCGGAACTGGTGGGGACTCTGATCCGTCCATGGCTGGGGTCAATTCAGGTTATCCACGGCTGGAATTGGGAGCCGTTGGGGTAGCTCCCTGGCAGCAGTAGCGGTGGATAACCTACGAGAATTGTCCCCGGCTGTGGGCGGGCGGACCGGACTTCCCGATCAAACGTAGATGAATTCCGGTGTTCCTAGGACCAGGCAAGGAGCCGTATGTCAGCTTTGGGTGTGGCCCAACCTGACGAAGCCGCCCTACGTGAGCCGAGGGACCAGAGCGAGTTGGGGGAGGGAGACGGCAAGAAGTTGCTGTTCTTATATCGGGCGCTGGTTTTCCTCGTTAGGGGCTACGGCGCTTAGACGGCGGGGGGCCATGGCAGGGCTCTGGCAGACTTGGGTGGAACGTGTGCCACCGTTACGCTTCCGTACGCGGCGAGGCCTCCAGGTACTTCATCCACCGGATGGCCGTGGACCTCAAAGACGTAGGTCATTGAGGTCCTGCCCAGTTTGGATACGCCCACTGTCGCGGTAATTTTCTGACCGAACCATTTTTCCGCCCTGTGGGCGCCGCGTTGCTTGGCCAGGGCGATGCCTTCTCTTTGGCGTTTCCTGATGAGGCAGCGTTCGAATTCAGCGAACGCCGCCATAACGGAGAGCATGAGGTTGGCCATGGGGGAGTCCTCCCCGTGAAGACCAGGCTCTCCTTGATGGACTCCACGCGCACGCCCTTTCGGGTCAGGCCCTGGACGAGGGCACGGAGGTCAAGGAGGTTTGGGTTGGCGGCAATTCGGCTGTGACCTACGTCAATCGTCCGGATTGTGCGGGTAATTTGTCAACCGGTTGACATTAAGCACTAAGCTGTTGCAAGAGTGGCCGAGTGCGGGTGCCCAATGCGAAAACCTGGACCTAAGTCAGAAGTCTTCCGCTGGAGCCGCGCAGTACAAGTTCTGTGTCGACATGGAGTATTAGGGTGCTGGGCACTTCCCCGTTGAGCAGGTTGAGCACAAGCCTTGCTGCTTCGTTGCCGCAGGTCAGCATTGGAGACCGAACGGTTGTAAGAGGTGGAGTTGTGAAGTCCGCCCCGAAAATGTCGTCGAAGCCCACGATGCTGATCTCGTCGGGAACAACTACAGACGCTGCCTGCAGCTCCTGCATCAGTCCGATGGCCAGCATGTCGTTGTAGGTCAGCACCGCGGTGGCGCCGCTGGAAACCACTTCTCGGGCTACCTGCCGGCCGCCGTCCACTGTAGGTCTGACAGATTCCAGCCGAACAGCCTCCAGTTTCGACCAGTCACACGCGGTTTGAACTCCGTGCCAGTGACGCTTGGAGATCCAGGACTGTGGAGGTCCTGCCAGATAAGCGATTTTGCGGTGACCGTTGACAACGAGACTCCGGATGGCCTCACCGATGCCTTTGTTAACCTCAGGGACCACGCACGTAACATCATTGACCTCGCGGTTGATCACAACCAAAGGTTTTTCCCCGGCGAGTTCCTGAATTCGACTGTCGTCCATACATGGACTGGCCAGGATGAGACCGTCGACAGAGGGCATCATGCGCCGGGCCGCGCTGAACTCGGTCTCCGGGGTTTCGGCAGACTCAGCGAGCATCAGTGTATAGTCCTGGCCGATGGCTGTTGATTCGGTACCCCGGATGATGTCCAAGTAAATGGGGTTGGTGATATCAGCGACAATCAACCCAAGCGTGCTGGTTCGCCCGGTTGGCAGCGCCCGCGCGAAGGGGTTCACCTGGTAGTGAAGTTGGGCTGCCGCATCCTCAACAAGCTTCCGAGTCTTGACACTTACACGGCCCGGCTTACTGAGCGCCCGCGACACCGTTGAGGCATTGACCCCGGCTACCTTGGCGATGTCGTAAATCGTTGGGCTGGGCTTCCCGCTGCGGGCGGGTTTGTTAACCCTGTTGGTGGCTACGGAAGCATTTTCGACTTCACTCACTTCCTCATCATAACGACAATGTTCCAACCGGTTGCACACGGACGCGCATATGTTCGCGCGCGTGTGCTTTCTAGAGCAACGATTGTGGTCTTCGTGAGGTCGGCGCATCAGGATGCCTGCGGCGGTATCCGGTAGCGGTACCGTCCAGTATGACTCGGGGAAGCGTCGAGGATTGGGAGCTATCGCAGCTGCTGCTACTCCCGTGCCTAACGCCGATAATGGACTTTCCGTCGGCCTGCCCAGGCTCGGATCCTTCCCTTGCTTCCTCAATGAAGCCGGATCCAGAGCGACTTTGAGCCGTCCTTGGCGGGGGAAAATTCGTGTTATCCAAAGCAAGGAATTAGGAGCTGTCGGGGCAGCTCCCCGGCAGAAGCAGCGGTCGATAACATACGAGAATTGTCGCCAGTTCTGGGCAGGGCAGCCTCCTTCTCAGCGCTGGACACCAGTAATTGAACGACCTGACCGACCCCAGATGTGGGTCCCCCGGGTCTCTTGCCCGGGGTGGGCAAGAGACCCGGATGTGCGAGGCACTGAGAAGCGGCAACTTTTCAACCGGCCTTAGAAGACACTGTCCCAAAGCGGTCGAGGGTTGCGAGCTAAGCGAATCAGCTACTCGGGTCTGCTGGGCTCGAAGATTTCAGCGGACGCCGCGTTCTGTGAACTCGAGCCATGCCGCGGCTTCAGACGCCAGATGAGCAGGGGATTCGCCGATGTTGAGAACAATCCCTGACTCACCCTCGCCGAGTGGCTCCAGTGTCTCCAGTTGTGATGCCAGGAGCGACGGCGGCATGAAGTGCCCAGGGCGCGCTGCCATTCGGGCGGCAAGAAGACTTGCGGTGCCGTGCAGGTGTACGAACCGCGCGTCCGCAGCGCCGGAACGGATCAAGTCCCGGTAGGAACGCTTCAGGGCGCTGCAGGCAATGACGAGTGAATTGTCGCCTTCAGCTGCGAGGCGCCGTCCTACTTCCTGGAGCCAAGGCCGGCGGTCGTTATCGTCCAGCGGGATCCCGGCCGCCATCTTCTGGATGTTGGCGCCGGGGTGCAATGAGTCCCCATCGAGGAATCCGGCACCGAGTTCCTGCGCCAGGAGCGCTCCGACGGTGCTCTTGCCGCAGCCGGAGACGCCCATGACGACTACGCGGTGTGTGCTCACCAGTCGTGGACCGTTCCGTCGATGAGGCGGTTGTAGGGCAGGTAGGCCTGCTGGTAGGGGTACGCTGCTGCGGCTTCTTCGTTGAATTCGACGCCGATGCCGGGCTTGTCCCCTGGGTGGAGGTAACCGTCGACGAAGGTCATGGACTGCTCGAAGACCTCGTTGGTCTTGTCCGAGTGCGGCATGTATTCCTGGATGCCGTAGTTGTGGATGGCCAGGCCCACATGCAGCTGCGCGGCAAAGCCCACCGGGGAGATGTCGGTTGGGCCGTGGAAGCCGGATTTGATCTGGTACTGCGCGGCGAAGTCCATCACCTTCTTCAGCGGCGAGATCCCGCCGAAGTGGGTGGAAGCCGCGCGGACGTAGTCGATCAGCTGTTCCTTGATCAGGGTCTGGAAGTCGAACACGGTGTTGAAGATTTCCCCGATGGCCAGCGGGGTGGTGGTGTGCTGGCGGACCAGGCGGAGTCCTTCCTGGTTCTCGGCCGGGGTGCAGTCCTCGAGCCAGAACAGGTCGTACTGTTCCAGCGCCTTGCCCAGCTTGGCGGCCTGGATGGGCGTCATGCGGTGGTGACCGTCATGCAGCAGCGGCAGTTCCGGACCGAACTCGTTCCGGACCGCCTCGAACACGGTTGGCAGGTGGCGCAGGTAGGCGCGGGTGTCCCAGTCCTCCTCCACCGGGAACGCACCGCGGCCGGCGGGTTCGTAGTCGTAGCGCTCACCCGACGCCTGCGCCTGCGCCGCGACACCGTAGACGGCTTTGATGCCTGGGACGGCGGTCTGGATCCGAATGGATTTGTAGCCGAGTTCCAGGTGCTCCCGGACCGAATCGAACAGAGCCGGAAGGTCCGCCCCGGAGGCGTGCCCGTACGCGCGCAACCCGTTCCGGGACGCCCCGCCCAAAAGCTGGTACACCGGCATGCCCGCGATTTTGCCCTTGATGTCCCACAGCGCCATGTCGACGGCGGCGATCGCCGCCATAGTCACCGGGCCGCGGCGCCAGTACGAGGAGCGGTACAGGAACTGCCAGGTGTCCTCGATCCGGTGCGGGTCCTTGCCGATCAGCAGCTGCGCGACGTGTTCCTTGAGGTAGGCGGCGACGGCGAGCTCACGCCCGTTCAGGGTGGCGTCACCAATACCGGTCACACCGTCCTCGGTGGTAATCCGTAGGGTCACGAAGTTCCGGGAGGGACTTGTCACGAAGACGTCGGCGGCAATGATTTTCATGTTGAACCTTTCAGCAGAAGGGGTGCGCCGAAGCGCGAGGAGAGCGGGCGTAGAGGGAGCTGTTACCAGCTGCCCCGGAGGCGGTGGACGAGGTCGACGACGGCGGTATCAGCTCCGAGGTCGGTGTTGAGTGTTGTGACGAGGGCCTGGATGAGGTCCTTGCCGGAGAGTTTCAGGATGCCGAGGAGATTGTCGGCTTCAGCGTCAACTGGCTTCGTGCCGTGGTCGTGCTGTTGGACCAGGAAATCAGCCCAGGCAGCGATGACGCGGGCAGCGCCAGCTCCGGTCCGGCCTGCCGAGCGCTCGGCGAGGAGGACCGGAACAGCCCGCATGCGGAGTTTTGTAGTGCCGTCGGCACCGATCTGTTCGAGCAGGTGCTCGATCCGCGGGTTGCGGAAGCGGCTAAGCAGGGCGGCGCGGTAGGCGGGAATGTCGAGCTGGGGCTGGTCCAGGTGGGCGGCGGCTTCATTCCAGAAGACTTCGAGTTCGGCTGCGCAGGAGGGATCGGCCACCGCATCCGCGACTGTGCGCAGGCCGCGGAGCTGGCCGGCGTAGGCGAGGAGCGAATGAGCGCCGTTGAGCAGCCAGAGTTTGCGCTGTTCAAAGGGAGCAATATCGTCCACGAAAACCGCTCCGGCGTTCTCCCACGCCGGGCGCCCAGCCGGGAATTCACCGCAGAGGACCCAGTTGGAGAAGGGTTCGGTGATGACCGGTGCGGCGTCGTCGAACCCGGTGGCCTCCCGAACAGCAGCGATGTCGGTGCCGGTGGTACGAGGAGTGATACGGTCCACCGAGGTGTTGACGAAGGACACGTTCCCGGCAATCCAGTTGGCCAGCTCCGCAGAGACCAGCGCGGCGAGGCCATGGATCGCCTGTGCGGCCGCCGCACCATTGGACGTGAGGTTGTCGCAGGGGACGACGGTGATCGGGCCGGCACCTGCCCGGCGCCTGGCATCCAGGCCCGGCAGGACGCGCGCGCCCATTGTGGCCAGCTGCGGATGGTCACGGTGTATCTTGAGGCTTCCGTCCTGTACCCACATCTTTTTCAGGGCTGCTGCATCGGCTGTGACGGCGGGGGAAGAGGTGTTGAGGAGCCCGTCAGCGCCAAGATGGTAGGCCGGTTCAGTGACGGTGATCGTCAGCAGTGCGGTCCCAGGTGCTGACAGTACCGTCGTGAGCCGGGGGAGGTCCGCGCCGTCGTATGCTGCACTGATGCTGGCTACGATGCTGAACGTATCGCCCTCGTTGCCGCGTTCGACGAGGGTGTAGAGCCCGTCCTGGGCGGCGAGGATCTCTGCCGCTTCCGGGCTGCGGCCGGTGAAGGCCGCGATGCCCCACTGGCGTTCTGGGTCAACCTGTTCGGTAAACCAGGCTTGGTGTGAGCGGTGGAAGGCGCCCAGGCCGATGTGCACAATCTGCACGGGAGCGGCGGGGCCGGCTTCAGCGTTGGTGCGGTTCAACGCCTGGACGCCGTTCCGGACGGTCATAGCTTGAAGACCCGTCGCGGTGCCCGGTCAACGACATCGACAATCAGCTCCTCGGCCCGGGCGGGCGTGATGCGGTGCTCGGACACGAGCCGTGCGAGGAAGGATGCTTCGATCCGGCGTGAGGCGTTATGGCGGGCGGGGATCGAGCAGAATGCGCGGGTGTCATCGATGAAGCCGGAGGATCGCGAGAATCCAGCGGTTTCTGTGATGGCCGAGCGGAAGCGGAGCATGGCGTCGGGGGCATCGAGGAACCACCAGGGCGCCCCGATGTAAACGGAAGGGTAGAACCCGGCCAGCGGGGCCAGCTCACGGGAGAAGACGGTCTCGTCGAGGGTGAACAGCACGAGGTGGAAGCCGGGTGCCGTGCCGAAGTCCTGCAGCAGCGGGCGGATGGCTTCGGTGTAGCTGATCGGGAACGGGATGTCGTGGCCGGTGTCGCCGCCGAACTTCTCGAAGCTGGGCAGGTGGTGGTTACGGTAGGAGCCAGGGTGGATTGTCATGACCAGGCCGTCCTGGACCGACATGCGCGCCATCTCGTACATCATGTGGGCTTCGAAGACGTCGCGGTCCTCCGCTGTCCATTCACCGCATCGTGCTCGGGTGAAGAGCTTCTCGGCGTCGGACCGGTCAAGCTTGAGGGTCAGCGGTGTGCGCACGCCGTGGTCCGCGGATACGGCCCCGTGTTCCACGAAGTAGAGCCGGCGGTTCTCCATCGCGCGGATGTACCCGGTGTAGCCGGCCGCGCCGTCACCGGCAACGCCGATCAGGCGGCCAACGTTCTCCACCCAGTCGGGGTGGCCGATGTTGATGTACGCGTCCGGGCGGAACGTGGGAATTACGCGGCCGCGGAAGGTATGGTCTGCTGCGATGGCAGCGTGGTGCTGCAGCTCGTCCAGCGGATCATCGGTGGTGGCGAGCACCTCAATGTTGAAATCGTGGAAGAGCTGGCGCGGGCGGAAGGCGGGTTCCCTCAGGCGGGACTGAAGCGTGTCGAACGTGCTGTCAGCCGTAGCCTCGGAGATCTCCTCGTGCAGCTTGAAGACGTGCTGGAGCTCAGAGCGGATCCAGTAGCCCGACGCGGTGCCGTCGAACAGCGGCCAGGCCTTGCAGAACTCGCGCCATACGATGCGGGGGTCGGTGTTGGCGATCGGGCCTTGGTTGAGACGGTCGAGCGGGACTCCGCTGGCGTGGATGAGACGGACGACGTAGTGGTCCGGGGTGACCAGCAACGTTGCCGGATCCGGAAAGGCTGTGTCTTGGGCCAGCACGGCGGCGTCGACGTGGCCGTGTGGGGAGATGATGGGCAATGAGTCAACGAGGCCCAGCAGGTCCCGGGCGATTGCACGCACTCCGGGTTCAGCTGGCAGGAGCCGGTCCGGCTCCGCTGCGAGGGAAGAAGGTGAAGGGGGCATGGGCCTAATCGTTGCCAACAGGAACGAGTCTGGTCAACGAGTTGCCATTTGTTGGCAATTAAGAGGTCAGCTGTTTGTCGGCCCGGTGGAGTCGCGGACGACCAGTCGGGTGGGGAGGACCACCGGCTGGTTGGATCGGGAACGGGCGCCGGCGGCGAAGGCCAGCAGGTTGTTCACTGCCGTAGCACCGAGGGAGTATAGGGGGGCCTCGATCGTGGTCAGCGAGGGGGTAATGAGGGCGGCCCCATAGCTGTTGTCATGGCCGACGACGCTGACGTCGCCGGGAACGGATAACCCTTTTTGCTGCAGGGCGCGGATGAAGCCGATGGCCATTTGGTCGTTGTAGGCGATGACACCGGGGGTGCGGTGGTGCAGCCATTCGGCGGCGACTTCCTCACCGCCCTGAATGGTCGGCAGATGCGATCCCGTCCGGCGAACCGAGAGCTCCAGCTCCATGGCTGCTTCGCGCAGTGAGCGCCACCGAATGCCGTCGGCCCAGGACGCTTCGGGTCCTGCGAGGTAGGTGATGGTGCGGTGTCCGAGTTCGCCGAGGTGTTCGGCGGCGCGGCGGATGCCGCGTGGGTTATCGGTCACCACACTTGCCACGTCCTTGACTGCGCGGTTCATGACGATAAGGGGTTTCTGCTTGGCAATCATGCGGATTGCTGAATCGGACATGCGCGAACTTGACAGGACAATACCGTCCACGGAGGGCAGAGCGCGCTCAAGCGCCTCGCGTTCCTTCCGCTCCGACTCCTGTGTGTGGGCGAGCAGCATGGTGTAACCCGCTTCTGCCGCCGCGGCTTCAGCCCCACGCACCATCTCCGCGTACACAGGGTTCCGGATGTCCGCGATGACCAGGGCGATCATTGAGGAGCGCTGCCCGCCAGGATGCTGGATGCCGGCCACATGGGCTGAGCGGTAGCCCACCTCGATGGCCGCAGCGAAGATTTTCTGTGCCGTATGGTGGCTGACCCGCCCCGGGCGAGCGAAGGCACGGGAAACGGTGGATGCCGACACCCCGGCGACACGAGCGACGTCGTAGATCGAGGGTAAGCCTTGTGAATCAGCCATGATTACCTCCGATGCCACCATAGACCGGCAAAGGCATTTTTTGGCAACTGCTTGTAAGTGAAGTACTTTGTTGGCTCTATGGAGGAAGCCTCCACTTCACAACGTGCAGTTGGAACGCCCAATGAGGTAGCACTCCCTGGACTCTCATAGCGAAGTGCTCCTACACGACGGCCAGCTGTCAGTGCGGATGGCGGCTCAAGCACCGGAACCACTTGAGTCGTCCAGCGGGGTCTAGAAGACTTGCAACAAATGGCAACTCCTTGTTTTTGCCTATTGCCATGAGTCCCAATTGGTACCACAGCGTCGCTTGGCGACGCACCCAGAAGCTCATCGACGAGCAGAGAAGGAACATCATGTTGCGCACAAAGATTTATTCCCTGATGGCTGTTGCCACTGCCACCGCGCTAGCCCTGACCGCCTGCGGCGGCGGTGAGGCGGGGGGAGGGAGCCCCGGTGGGGAAAGCGGCACCTTGCGGGTGGCGCTGAACCAGACCGAGGAGCACCCCTCGTTCATTGCCCTGGACAACTTCGGCAAGCGCCTTGAGGCCGCCACTGAGGGCCGCTGGAAGATGGACGTCTATCCGAACGAGACCCTCGGCGCCCAGCAGGAGGCCCTGCAGTTGGTCTCCCACGGCTCGGTGGACATGGCGATCGTCTCGGGCACTCAGCTGGAGAACCTTAACAAGGACTTTCGGGTCTTCAACCTCCCCAAGGTCTTCGATGACGTCGAGCACCAGATGAAGGTCATCCACGACCCGAAGGTCACCGGAGAGCTGTACGGCTCCCTCGAGGAGTCAAACAAGCTCACCGTCTTGGGTGGGTTCACCCAGGGGGCCCGCAGCATCTACACCACCGACGCCCCGGTGAAGACGCCGGCGGACCTGGCCGGCAAGAAGCTGCGCGTGCAGGAGTCGGACGTGATGATAGCGCTGGCCGAGGCGTTGGGTGCCTCCGCGACCCCGATGGCCTTCGGTGAGCTCTATACCGCCCTGCAGTCCGGGGTGGTAGACGCGGCTGAGAACAATGAGGTCTCCTACTTCACGCAGAAGCATTTCGAGGTCGCTCCGCACTTTTCCCAAACCAATCACCTGGTCGGTTTGGACTATCTGATCGTCAACTCCGATCTGCTCGCGAAGATGTCCGAGACTGACCGCGCCGCGTTCCAAAAGGAATGGACGGCCACGCACGAGGAGCACACCAAGCTCTGGACCACGGCCACGGAGGAGAATATCGCCAGCGCCAAGGCCGGTGGTGCGACCTTCAGTGAGGTCGATGAGGCCGCTTTCAACAAGGTGCTCGAACCGATCGCCGAAAAATTCATCGAGAACGACTCTCAGCAGGCCCTCTACGACGCCGCTCGCGCCGCCGTGAAGTGACCAAAGTGGGGGCGCACCTTGTGCGCCCCCACCACCCCCGGGCCCATGAATCGGGCACACAGATGACAACAGGGAGCAGCGCCCGCGCTGCGCACCAGCGGAGGAAATAATGACCAGCAAGAAGCCAACAGGGGCCAGCGGTGACGTCCCGGCCGTCCCCGGGCGGGACGGTGGTGCTTCAGCCGTGCCGGCACCGCCGGCAGTCGCCGGACAGCAGCGCCCCACCGGCGGTCCAGCCGTGGCCGCTTTGGAGGCAGTGCGACACATCATCGACCGGGTCCTGGCCCTGCTGTGCATGGTGATCTTTGCCGCACTGGTAGTCGTGGTCGCCTGGCAGGTGATCTCCCGGCAGGTGCTCGGCGCACCGGCATCCTGGACCGAGGAATCAGCCCGGTATGTCTTCGTCGTCCTGGCCCTGCTCGGCGCGGCGCTGGTGTTCTCCGAGCGTGGCCACATCGCAGTCGAGCTCCTTATGAAGAAGTTTCCCGAGCCGGTGCAGAGGGTCGTCGCCCTCGTTGTGGAAGTGACGATCGTATTCTTCGCCGTGTTCGTGATGATCTTCGGCGGATACGAAGTGGCGATGAACGCGTGGAACCAAAACATCTCCACCATGCCGGTGAGTGTGGGCCAGATCTACCTGGTCCTGCCAGTCGCCGGCGCGTTGATCACCTTCTTCGCGCTGTGTCACATAGTGGGCATGTTCGCTGGCACCGAGGAGCTCGTGCCTGAGATCGACGAGAACAACCAAGGAATCTGAGGCATTATGGAACCCGTCACACTCGCCGCGCTCATACTGCTCGGCGGCATGATCATCGGCATTGCCCTGGGGGTCCCTGTTGCCGTCGCAATGGGCGTGCCCTCGGCCCTTGCCATCGTCGTCCTCCTCGGCTGGGACGGTGCGGCACTCACTTCGGCCCAACGCCTGTTCACCGCCAGCAACTCCTTCGCCTTGCTTGCGATCCCCTTCTTCATCCTTGCGGGCGGACTGATGAATACCGGAGGCATTGCCCAACGTCTCATCGACTTAGCGCAGGTCCTCGCAGGGCGCTTGCCTGCCTCCCTGGCCCAGACCACCGTAGTGGCCAACGCCATGTTCGGCGCGGTCTCAGGCGCCTCCGTCGCCTCCGCCGCCGCAGTCGGCTCGGTGCTCTCCCCGCCGATGCGTAAAGCTGGCTACGACCCGGCCTTCGCCGCCGCTGTCAACGCAGCGGCCTCGCCCGCAGGAATGCTGATCCCCCCGAGCAACACTTTCATCGTCTACTCTCTCGTCTCGAGCACCTCTGTCGCAGCGCTGTTCATGGCCGGCGTCGGCCCGGGCCTGCTGTGGGCGCTGGTCTGCGTCATCATGGTCGCGATCTACGCCCGCAAACACCCCGAGCTCGCCAGCGGGCAGCGCCCCACCGCCCGCGAGGCCGGGATCGTGTTCCTGCGCGCCGTCCCATCCCTGCTGATGATAGTCATCGTCATCGGCGGCATCCTCGCAGGGTACTTCACCGCCACAGAATCTGCCGTCATCGCCGTGCTCTACTCCCTCGCCCTCGGCCTGATCCAGAAGACGCTGCCGCTGCGCGCACTGCCCTCAATCACCATAGAAGCGGCCAAAACAACCGCGATCGTCATGCTGCTCATCGGCGTCTCGGGCATTCTCGCCTGGGTGATGTCCTTCGCCAAGGTGCCCGCGCTCGTCGGTGACGCCCTCCTGGGCCTGACCGACAACACCGTCGTGATACTCGTCCTTATCATGATCATCATGCTCCTGGCCGGCACCGTAATGGACCCCACGCCGGCCATCCTGATCTTCACGCCGATCTTCCTGCCGATCGTCACGCAGCTCGGTGTCGATCCGATCCACTTCGGCACGATGATGGTCTTCAACATGTGTCTGGGGAATATCTCCCCGCCCATAGGAAATAACCTCTTCGTAGCCGCGCGAGTAGCCAAGGTGAGCATCGAACCTATGATCAAGCGGATCATGCCCATCTTCTGGGCCCTGACCGTCGCCCTTTTCCTCGTCGCCTTCGTCCCACAGCTATCCATGTGGCTACCCACCGTCATGGGCCTGGTAAAGCCGTAAGCAATTGCGTTGACATCGGGCTGGCGACACTTTTTCCCTTGCCGCCAGCCCGACTCAACAGGACCGCGGTCTGTCGAACAACTCTGTTCGGCAGACCGCACCCTTGTCTACGCATGCTTGGACAATACGTCTTGGGTTCCTAATATCACTGTCCATTTTTCGAGTCAGGCAACGGGTACATAGGAAACCGGCGGCCGGAACCCTTGGCTGTCGAACCAGTGTGAGCCGGACTCAAGCCAGCGAACAGGACCGGCGCTTCCAACTCTGACTTAGGAGCTGAAGCCGCGGCACCCATAGATGGAATGAAGGTCAAGCCAGCTGAATCGAACGGCCCCACTTCCCGGTTCGAACACGCACGGCCATGGCCTGGCCACAAAGCCTGAGGCATAAGACTGCAGATGATTTCTCATGGCAGGGCGCACGAAGCGGAGCCGGAAGGAAAGGTAAAACCCTTGGTAATCTCGAGGTTTGGTTATGCGAGCAGCCCACGTATACGGCGTATCACTTGGGCGGCTGTCTTGTCAGTGACCCTTCTTGCCGCCCTTAATCTACAGAGGGCTGCGACACCCACAGCGCTGCTCTATCAGGTCGCCCCGAAAGTCCACGACGCCAGCGCCTTGGGCAGTGCCGCTGTGCCCTATGACGAGGAACTTGTGGCGGCCAACCAACTGGGATCGAAGATGCTGCCTTCGGGCAGCCCCTTTGCGTCAATGCCGTCGCTTGGGGATTCCCCGCAGGAATATCTGGGAGCGCTCTGCTGGAGTTATCAGCCCCGGACCTCATCGTTTCCAAGCGGCAGGCATATGTCCGACGCCCAATTCAATAATGCTTCCAGCATTGTCGACGCCGCTGTGAGGCTTGCGCTGCCCGCCGAGGCTCAAGTGCTCGGCGTGCAAGCCGCGCTCGGCGAGTCTTCACTTGAGAACCTCGATCATGGGGATGCTGCCGGACCCGACTCCAGGGGACTCTTCCAGCAACGGGACAACGGGGCGTGGGGATCATTGAACGACCGCGTGGACCCATTTGTCAGTGCAACCCACTTCTTTCTGGCACTCAGAAATGTCGACGGTTGGGAACAACTCCCGCCCAGTGCTGCCATCCATCAGGTACAGCGGAACCAGGACCCGGAGCACTATACAAAATTCCGCCCGCAGGCACTGGAAGTTGTCCGCGCCCTGAGGGCTAAGAACGCTGCGGGGCTAAATGTGCACGACCGTGCCTGCAGCCCGGGCGGGACACAACAAAGCCAGGTTTCGCTGGCACCACTCTTGCAGCGCCCGGCAGCAGGGACGCTGATGTCTCCGCTGGCGAATCTCCGGCAGACGTCCCCGTTCGGACACCGATCCAGCCCAATCACGGGAACGGCCGGGGAATTCCATACGGGGCAGGATTACGCGAGCAGCTGCGGCACCCCTGTCCACTCCGCAGACGAGGGTTCAGTCAGGGAGGTCGGCTGGCACCCGTGGGGAGGAGGAAACCGGGTGGAAATTGACCACGGCAACGGCCTGGTCACCACGTACAACCATCTGCAAGGGATCGCTGTCCGCAAGGGGCAAAAAGTCGGCGCCGCAGAAGTCATCGCAACAGTCGGCACAACTGGTTCCTCTACCGGCTGCCACCTTCACTTTGAAACCATACTTAACGGTCATCATGCGGATCCAAACATGTGGCGGCTGATGCCGCTGCCGGCAGGATCCTCCCTTGGCGCGCTCATGCTGACAAGCTACGCGCCAGGATCAGCAGCAGGGCAGTCCACCGCAACACCTTTGTGGTCACTGCCGACTGTGCGAACCGCCGAGCCGGTGTCTCCGACCAGGGCCGCGCCATGGCCGAGGACCGCCGCCGTGCCGGGTCCCACTCCCGAGCCAACGCCGGCACCTTTGGTTCTTCCTGAGCCCACGCTCACAGCCGAGCCGGCGCCGACGCCCACCGTCGAGCCAACGCCGACAGCTGCTCCCAGCCCTGAACCAACACCAGTGCCGGAGCCGGAGCCAACACGGATGCCTACCCCGGAGCCGGCACTGACCGCCGAACCGGAGCCGGAGCCGACACGGATGCCTACCCCGGAGCCGGCACTGACCGCCGAACCGGAGCCAACACTGACCGCCGAACCGGAGCCGGAGCCGACACGGATGCCTACCCCGGAGCCGTCACTGACCGCCGAGCCGGAGCCAATACTGACCGGCGAACCGGAGCCGACGCCGATGACACCCGCCGACTCAACAGCGACGGCCGAGCCGGAACGTACTGTGTCTGGGGCATATCTCCCCGCCCGTAGGAAATAACCTCTTCGTGGCCGTGCGAGTAGCCAGGGTGAGCATCGAACCAATGATCAAGCGGATCATGCCCATCTTCTGGGCCCTGACCGTCGCCCTTTTCCTCGTCGCCTTCCTCCCTCAGCTATCCATGTGGCTACCCACCGTCATGGGCCTAGCGAAGCCGTAACACGTTCAGGCCTCTCGCATCGACGTCCCTGAAGCCAGACGTTGAGTAGCGGCTGCCGCTTGCTCCAGGACGGCGACCCGGTATCCCGGCTGGTACTTCAGGACCAGCCCAAGACCATCTAGGGCGACGTGATCAGCAGGTACGGACGGATTGAGGGCTAACCGCCGGGGCAGGCCGGAGCTTTTCAGTACTTCCAAGTACATGGTCATCCTGCTTGAGCACGCGGCGTAACTGAAAGGCGCAATCTTGCACCCCGGTTGTGTCCGTGTCGACGGCGAGGCTGACCGGGAAGCTTTCGGCAACTGCATACTCAAGAACCCATACTGACCACTGGCTTATCGCGATCCTGCTTCCGAGGCTGAAACTTCAAGGAATACTGCGATTGATCCCCGTCTGACGCGCTGCCTTGACGAGTCGGGATCGCGGACGACGCAAATGAGCTGTTATTGCCGCCGCTTCCTGGCCCGCTCGCCTCTTTCCGTCGTGGGGAGGAGTCTCAGAGCGGAGTCGATAAGGTCCTTTCGAGGTTCTGTATCGGCTGGCCTTGCCGTAGCCATCAGCGCGGCAGCGAGTGTGCGGAGAGGGCTTCCTCAATCCGGCTGTTGGACCGGTGCAGTGCAGGTGTGGCATGAGCGGAGTAATGGATACTTACAACTGTCATCTAACGGCCAGTTCGTTGTGAACCGGGCTGCTGACGACACGTGCTGCGCGTCGTGCCCGTCGGGCGGCGACTCCGTCGTAAGCGATAGCGATAGCGATAGCGATAAGAATGATGCTTTCGACGACTACCCGCCGCCAGAACGTGTCGACATTCAGGCCGTTGATGCCGTTGCGGACAGCTGCCATCAAGGCGGCGCCAATGAGCGTGCCCACAACAGACACGTGCCCACCGATGAGGCGAGTGCCACCAATGACAACCGCTGCGATCACGTCCAGCTCATAGTTGGTCGCGGCGTCAAGCGGGGATGCAGGCGAGACCGCAGTGAACAACCGGCAAGGTGCCCCCGCGATCCAACCGGCTCGCCGTCCTGCTCACACGGCTGCGACCGCTAGACCCAAGCTGTGGCAGGGGCCCAGCCGTAGTGCAATAAACGGCAACTGATGGAGCATGTGATGTGCTTCGTGTGAACCTGTTTACAGAACACATCATGATGCCCCGTTCCAGGCATCGCAGGTCAGCCCTACAGGCGGGCCCATATCTATCTACCCGAGGTCCATGTCGAAGGAGACACACATGATTGGCCGTTCAAGCCGAAAACACAGATTCCTTGCACTTGCTGTTGCCTTACCGCTCGCCCTATCCGGCATTGGCCTAGGATCTATGGGGGCCGCAACCGCAGAAAGCACGCAAGCCGTCGTTAATGACCTGCCGTGGATGAATACCGCGCTCACACCAGAAGAGCGCTCGAGCCTGCTGCTCAAGGCACTGAATCTTGACCAGAAGATACAGCAACTGAGCGGGGCACGTCCGGAGATCCTGCCCGACCTTCCCGAATGCTACGGAGGGCGCCATGTAACGGGTATTGCGGAACTGGGTATCCCGACGCTTCGCATCACCAACGGCCCCGTCGGCGTGGGACAGAACGACTGCGTCGACCCCGCACTGTTTGGAGACCCCAACGCACCGTCTGGCACGCCATACGTTCACCCTTCCTCGGCTAAGGCAACGGCGCTGCCGTCAGGCACGACGGTGGCTGCCTCCTTTGACCCTGAGGTCGCAGCCACTTTCGGCGGTGTCATTGCTGACGAGATGAACAACCTCGCGCTGCACGTGTTTGAGGCGCCGGGCCTGAACATGGCTCGGTTGCCGGTGCTGGGCCGGAACTTCGAGTATTTTGGTGAGGACCCCTTCCTTACGGGCACGATGGGTGTCGCGGAAATCCAGGCCGTGCAGGACAAGGGCCTGATCGCTATGGCGAAGCACTATGCCGCCAATGAGCAGGAAACCAACCGCAAGACTGTTCAGGAGACGGTCGACGAGCGAACCCTGCACGAAATGTATCTGTTGCCGTTCGAGATGGCTGTCAAGGACGGCGATGTTGCCTCGATTATGTGCGCATACAACTACGTCAACGCGGTTTCCTCCTGCGAGAACGAGTACCTTCTCACCGATGTGCTTCGCGAACAGTGGGGCTTCGAAGGCTACGTGCAGTCTGACTTTTTCGCTACAAAGAGCACGGTAGATACCCTGCGCAACGGTTTGGACAACATGATGCCGACCCCTCAGCAGTGGGAACCTCACCTGTTGAAGGCAGCGTTGGAATCCGGTGACATCGAAATCTCCCACATCGATACAGCACTCGATCGCCGCTATGTCCAAATGTTCAAATACGGCATCTTTGACCGGCCGCTGGTTCAGACCCCGATTGACTACGCCGCTGGCGGTGAGCGCGCCCGCGAGATCGGTGTCCAGGGCGGTGTGCTCCTGCAAAATAACGGTTCCCTGCCCATCAAGTCGACCGTCGAGGACGTCGTCGTGATCGGAAAGGCTTCCCAGGTCTACGCCCAACAAGCCGTTTCCGGCGGAGCCATACCAGGTAAAGCCGCCGGTTCGGACGGACGTGGCAGTTCGGTCGTTGTTCCGGCTTACGAAGTCGCCCCAGTCGAGGGCATCAAGAACGTTCTTTCCAACTTGGGCAACACCAACGCGAATGTGCGCCTTGTTCTGGTCGACGACGCGAACGAAACCGCGACCGTCGACGGTAAAGAGATCCCATTCGCAGAAGTGTTGGAGCAGGCCAAAGGCGCTGACGCAGTCGTCATGATGGCTGGCACCATTTCCACAGAGGGCGCTGACCGCGCTACTTTCACAGACTCTTCAGGAAAGACGCTGGTCGATGTTGGCAACAACCTTGACTGGTACGTTGACAACCTCGCTGCCGTGGCGACAGTAAATGGGCCTAATCAGGCAAAGAACAGTAACACTGTCGCGATGATCAAAGCAGTCATGGACGCTGCCCCTGAAATGGAGGACAAGACCACCCTGGTCCTCAAGGATAACGCCGGTGTCGAAATGGATCCTGCGCTCGTGGGTGAGCAAGGCCCGGCAATCCTGGAGGCGTGGTTCCCTGGCCAGGAGGACGGACATATCGTTGCCGACCTGCTCCTTGGTGCGGAGAACCCGTCGGGCAAATCGCCGGTGACCTTTCCCTACGCGGATAAAGGTTTTCTCGACCACGCTACAACTCGGCAGTTCCCCGGCGACATGGTCAACAACCAGCAGACTGTTGAGTACACGGAGAAACTGAACGTCGGCTACCGCTGGTATGACGCCAACGCAAGCGGGGAATGCGAGCAGGCCTCAGACGGATCCAATCCATGTGTCGCGTTCCCGTTCGGACACGGCCTGTCCTACACCGACTTCGAAATTTCGAAGATCAATGTTACCCCCAAGGTGTCGGACGGCACGAAGCCCTTCAAGGTGCAGTTCTTCGTCGAAAACACCGGCGATGTGGCTGGCGCTGAGGTGCCGCAGGTCTACATCAGCATGCCAGAGTCGGCGGGTGAGCCACCGAAGCGCTTGGTGGGATTCGATAAGGTGCAGCTCAATCCGGGCGAGAAGAAGAAGGTTGAGATCACCATCGACCCCTCTGCCACCAACCACCCGCTGTCCGTCTGGGATGCCGAAGCCGATAAGTGGACCACACCGGCAGGGGAATTTGACATACGGATCGGCAACTCCTCCGGTAGCACGTCGCTTTCGGACACGGTGACAGTCAAGGTGCCTGCCGGGCACACTCGCTAACCGTACACAGCAAGACCGCAAGACCGCCGGACCACGCAGGGTCCGGCGGTCTTTCTGGGTTACGAAACCGCGCGGATCCACGATGATGCATGAAAAGATGTTTGCCACGTGGTCGTGCTGCGCGAATATCCGGGCTGCACTCGATGGGAGATCGACCCGGGAGCGAGGAATACCAAGCAGTACTTCCGATATGTACCACCGAGTGCATGACGAGGCCAATGCGGTGGTGAGTGACTACGTGTGGGACTTTCTTTCTTTTCCGCAGCGCGACAACGGACACCGTGTCGACAGCAAGGCTAGGCAGCTCTGACGTATGGATTCTGGGGAGAAAAACGCCACGAAATGGAGGCAAGAAACAGCCCTTTGTAAGGCACTCCCCCGCCTATTTCTTAACGCCGATAATTTACCTTTCGTGAAGCTGCTTGAGCACCAGCCGGAGGCATACTTATGAGCCAACGTTTCCCCTTCGTGGAGATTTTTATGAGTGAGCCAATGCGGGCTCTGGTGCGGGCGGAAAGACCGGCGTAGCGTCGGTTGAACGATGAAGACGGCGGCCGGCGTTTGGTCCACGCTCTGATGGTCCAACCTGTGGTCATGGCGTCTCGGTAGGTCCGTTGAAGGAGCCGGGGATGGCTGGTTGGAATGCTGACACGGCGGCCGGGCCGTTAGGGGCCGGGACTGTCGTTTTGGTGGAGGGGACATCTTTCTGTATCTCGTTGTCGAACGGGGATATCCATCCGGGGTATCCGCACGGGGTTTTCTTCCAGGACACCCGTATCCTGTCCGGCTGGAATCTGACCATTAATGGCCAGCCGCTAGAGCCGCTGGCAGCGGAGACGAAGGAGCCGTACCGGGCGCTGTTCGCCTGTCGTGTTGCCCGATTGGATGGATATGCGGACAGCCCGCTGCTCGTGGAGCGTTTACGTGAAGTGGGAGCCGGGATCCAGGAGCAAATAACGGTACGCAACTATGGCCTGGATCCTGCCGAGTGCGTCGTTTCGCTGAGCGTGGAATCCGATTTCGCGGATCTGTTCGAAGTGAAGGAGGCCCGGATCCGCCGGCTCTGGGACGAGACCCGCCAGCCGGAGGATGGTTCGTTGGCCATACGTGCCGTCTGGAAGGATGTACGGAAGGGCGTCCTCGTCAAGGCCGACGGTGCCGAGATCACCGCTGAGGCCCTGACCTACCGGATGGTTGTTGCTCCCCAGGGCCAATGGACCACCGTGCTCAGCCTGGTGCCCCTCATTGAGGGCACCATCCTTAGAACGCCGTTTGTTCATCCAGGCGCCGGAGACTTGTCCGCGAGTGACCGGCGCCGGGAGGAATGGGTGGCGAAGATTCCGGTGCTGCAGATGGGAAACCGGTCCATCGAACGGACTTTACGGCGCAGCTACGACGACCTGGGTGCCCTGCGCATCGAGGACCCGAACCATCCTGACCGGGTCGTGGTGGCCGCGGGCGCGCCCTGGTTCATGACGCTGTTCGGCCGGGACTCACTGTTGGCCTCTGGCATGGCGTTGCCCGTGGATCCGTCCCTGGCCCTCGGGACACTGCAGACGCTGGCGGACCGCCAGGGCCGCGTGGTGGATCCGGTGAGCGAGGAGGAGCCGGGCAAGATCCTGCACGAGGTCAGGCTCGACGTCTCCAGCGGGTTGTCCCTGGGCGGCAAGTCCTCCTACTACGGGAGTGTGGATGCGACCCCGCTGTTTGTGGGCGTGCTCGGGGCGGTCAGCCGGTGGGGGTTCGCCGCGGATACCATCGCTGCGCTGCTGCCGCACGCGGACCGGGCGCTGGAGTGGATTAGTGACTATGGGGACAAGGACGGCGACGGGTTTGTCGAGTACGAGCGGCTCAACGACCAGGGGCTGATCAACCAGGGCTGGAAGGATTCCTGGGACGGCATCAACTTTGCCGATGGGCGCCTGGCGGAGCCGCCGATCGCACTCTGCGAGGTGCAGGCCTACGTCTACACCGCCTACATGGCCCGCGCCTGGATGGCTTACGACGCCGGTGACGTGCCTCTGGCGGCGGAGCTAACCGATCGGGCCGGCCGGCTGAAGAGACAGTTCAATGAGCAGTTCTGGATGCCCGACCGCGGATATTACGCCGTCGCCCTCGATGGCAAGAAACGGCAGGTCGACGCCTGCGCGTCCAACATGGGCCACTGCTTAACGAATGGCATTGTGGATGACGACAAGGCCGGGCAGGTGGCCGAGCGGCTGATGTCCCCGGAAATGTTCAGCGGCTGGGGCGTACGGACACTGGCAAGCGACATGCGCGCGTACAACCCCGCCAGCTACCACAACGGCTCAGTCTGGCCACATGACAATGCCATCATCGCGACAGGTTTGCTCCGCTACGGCTTCGTGGCTGAGGCACAGCGGATCTCGATCGCACTGCTGGAGGCGGCCGAGTACTCCGAGGGCCGGCTGCCCGAACTGTTCTGCGGCTTCAGCCGGGACCAGTTCGCCGCACCCGTTCCTTATCCAACGGCCTGCTCGCCGCAGGCCTGGGCGTCGACCACGCCGATTAATCTGGTGACGAGCCTGATGCGGTACGACGTGCATGTTTCCCGTGGCAGCCTTTGGATGGATCCCGTACTCCCTGATTCCTTTGGCGACGTGCATATTACCAATGCACCAGTGGCCGGTGGCCGGATCACCATCGACATCACCAATTCAGTACCGTCCGTCCAGGGCCTGCCCAGGGGCATGGCGTTCCACCACGGCCACCGGCCACCGCTGGCCAAACTCGTGCAGCAAGCCGGTCGGAAGCAGATGCCAAAGGGCGATTCCGCTGATACGTGAATGTCTGCTCGCACGATGGCTAAGAGGTGGTTAAGGCGCCCGGAGATTTGCGCATGTATGGTCGGCGCAGTCCGGTTCTGCACCCCGGGGTCTTGGGCAAAAACGCCACGAATGATGGCAGGAAACAGCCCCGGTCGCGGGCACTTCCCAACCATTTTCATAAGCCGCTAATGGACGTTTCGTCCAATTCTATAAAACAGATTTAGATGTCACGCAGCTTTGGCGCAAAGCCATTGCTGAATCTGCGTGTCCCCCAAGACCTGGATCGTCGTTTGGACCAGCTTGCTGCCGAGGAACATACCTCGACGTCGGCGTTGTTGCTCCAGGGGCAGAGCTGGTCCTGCAGCGTCACCGTCGGAGCCGTGAGATTGGAGAGGGTCTGCATTTCGTGATGAGCTATGATGCGGAGCTCCTGACGCGCCCTCAGGATGGGCGACCGAGTACCTTGAGATGGAGGACGCTTTGCAGATCTTGACCGGTTTGGGTTCCATGTCCGTAATATCGGGCTTCTGGCCTCGGGCTTGGCGAGGCCGGGCGACCACTGCGACGGGAGTGGAAGCCTATCTGCAGTTAGCGATGAAGGCAGCGGCTCTCATGGAGTTGGTCGCGCGGTTTCACCCGCTGATCGGCGGCAATAGACGCACGGCGTGGACGCTGATGGTTCTGATGCTCTGGATCAATGGTTACCGGTATGACTTCAACACCGATTCGGCGTTCGATCTGGTCGTGGGCTTATAGGGGAGCCTGTTCCGAAGCGTCCCAGTACTGTGTTGTCTGCCCACCCAGCCGAGGCGTGCCCTTTTCTCTCGCATCAACGCAAGGCAGGGCAGTTTTCATCATGGCAAAAGGAACAGCTGAAAGTCATCGCCGGGAACCTTCGAGGGGGAGGGGACGGAGAGGATCGAACCGAGCCGCAGCCGAGTTCGACTGGTGACTGGCGTGTCCGAGACGATGCTCGCAAAAAAGGCGCCGGAACGTCAGCGCTGGCTGTACTACTTCAGAATCCTCCGCTGAGATGCCTGAACGTTCCAGGACGGTGTTCACCATCGGTCTTGCCGGGGTTCATCGAGAAGGTGCCCCACGCATGGCAGGAGCGTCTGGAGGGCCGCCTGCTCGTCACCGCCGTGCACGTAGCGGCCCGTGATTTTGGGAGCTTCTCTCGAATCAGCCATGCACCCCGTTTGGCGAACACTATTGGTGAGTCTCGTCGGAATGTTGCCGTTTCCTACGAGTGCCAGTAGCATTCCGCTGAAGCAATGGCCGACGAATCTCGGAGACGCAATGGCAGTGATGGACGCACGTGTGGGCATTGTCACCGGTGCCGCGGGAAGGCTGGGCCGCCATATTGCGATCCTCTTCGCCGCTGAGGGCGGCACTGTTGTCATTAACGACGTGAACCGTGAGGGATCCGAAGCACTGGCGGAGGAGATCCGCGCCGCAGGCGGCACCGTCTCGCTCGCCGTGGGCGACGCGACTACCCTCGCGAGCGCGAGCGAGCTGGTGGAGAAGACGGTGGACGAGTTCGGGCGCATTGACTCGATCATCCTTGCGGGCGCGAATATGGCGGGTCAGCGCATTCAGACGATCGAGGAGATGTCCGAGGACCACTTCAGAGAGATCACCCTTTCACACGTGGGCGGGCATTTTGCCATGTTCAAGGCCGTCATCCCTCACATGAAGCGGCAGCGGTACGGACGCATCGTCGCGTTCGCATCTGCGCATGGCATGGTGGGCGACTGGGGTCGCAGCCACTACGCGGCAGGCAAAGGAGCCATCACGTCGCTCATGCGCACGGCGGCGATCGAGCTCGATGCCTGGGGCATCAACGTCAACGCCCTCAGCCCCGCAGGAATCTCGAGCGACGGCGGGACTCGCATGCTGCGGGAACGGGCGGGAGACCCCGCGGGAGTCGCGCCTCTCGCGGTCTACCTCGCCTCTGAGGACGCTGGCTACATGAACGGGCACGTCTTCGAAGGCTCCGGCTCGGGTCGCATTGGCTTGTATGGTCCCTTCGTGCCCCAGCATTACATGCATAATCCGAGCGGGTGGACCCTCGACGAGCTGCGAGAGATCGTGCCAGGGCTCTTTGAGGCGAGTTACACCAATGAGCCGCGGCAGCGGCCGGCGATGCTGCCCCGTGACCCGCTGCTCGAGACGCAGCCGGGGGAGATGGTCGACCACTTGCCGACCGGTCTCTCCCCGATCGTCAGCGACGGGCTCGGACTGCAACTGCTCAATCAGCTCGGACTGCCCAGCTACAACGAACCCGGCCCGAAGGTCACTCCCGACGAAAGGTAGAGGTTAGAGCGGGGCGGAAAGTCAGCAGGCAACTGGAGCACCGCTGCGCACCTACGACTCCTTCGCTCCGGAGCACATTAAGAAAGCCCTCAACGCCCTCTACGGCAGTCAGCCCGCAGGGGCCCAGCGCGCCTTCGCTGAACCCGCCGCCCCCTGTGCAGGCTCGCGACCAGGGCCGGCTCCAGCAGGAGGGTTCCGCGTCTCTCATAGTGCAAGAGATGGGTACGCCAAATGGGGGAGGCCCTGGCGCCGAAGTTAAAAAGTACGCCTGGGTATGCCAGCCCTACGCCGAAGAGGGCCCTCTGCCCTGGTGGACGGGAAGGTAGAGCGGCTCCTTCTCGACGCAGCATTCCCCGACGATGTGTTCCGCGCCCGGTCACAGCCGAACTCGAGGTGCCCGCCGCCATCGAGCGGCTTCTCTCCGACCCGCGGGTATCAGGCGTCAGTATCACTGGAAGTGTGCGGGCCTGTGCCAGCGTGGTGGCCCTGGCCGATCGGAAAATCAAGAATAGTTTGCTCGAGCTGGGCAGTCCTGTCCCGTTCGTCGTGCTCGATGACGTCGACCTGCAGGTTGCGGGCGCATGCGTTGAGAACACGCTTTATCAATACCGGACAAAGCTGCTTGCGGCCTAGCGGTGCATTGTCCACCACGCTGCCGCGGGCCGGCGTCTTCGGTTTCGTAGCCCGGTTCGTCTGTACCACCTTCAACGGTGGCTGCCAGTATCTACCCGCCCGATCAACCGCCACGAGTGCCTTAAGCTATATCACTTTGGATTCTTGGCCCTACCCGGGCTGAGTGAGCCGTTCCCGGTCTGATGCCGCTTCCTTTTTTGTGCAGGATAGCGGCTGTGCCGAAACGATACCTGAGCTGCGGGGGACTTCAGACAGCGGAGTTAGTGGATTCTTCTACGCAGCCAAGGCTGGCTGTGGATAACCATGGTGGACATCGTCAGGCCGCCGGTAACCGTGCGCGGAGTGACGGCGCCGGCTGTTTGTAAAACCCCTCGATATAGCGGATGGCGTCGCTCCGGGCCTCTGATTTAGTCGCGTAAGCGGGCTCTTCGTGGTCCGTGCGGAATTGATTCCGTGTCGTAGATGACAGAAGGGCCCGTGGCCCTGCTGGGATGAGTGTCTCTACCATTCAACCAGGAACAGGACCACGAGCTAACTGACCCTACCGGGGCGGCGTCCGACGCTGTCACCAGCTGCGAAGAACGCGACTGCCCTCGTCTATCGTCCTTCGAGTCCACCGCCCAGGTCCCGCGTCGTGCTCGCTCCACCATGCGGCTCCGGGACCATGTCGTGGACGCCGTCATCCGCTTGGGACAGGCAGTGTCCGAGACCGCCGCGGCGTTCAGGGTGTCATGGTGGCTGGTGCGTGCTGCGGTGAACGAAGCCTGCCTCCTGAGCCTGCCCGGTGTGGATGAACTCAGTCTTCGGATGCTGGGCATCGACGATGTCGGTGACGGTCGAAAAGTGAGCCATTGTGACGGTTGAAAACTGAGCCACCTGTTCCAAACGATTGGGTGGGTGATCACAGTGGAGGATTGGGCGCTTATTCGGCGGTTGCATCTTGCCGAGGGTGAGTCGATGAGGTCGATAGCGGCGCGGCTGGGTGTTTCCAGGAACACGGTCGCGAAGGCTGTCAGCGCCGATGGTCCGCCAACCTATGTGCGTTCTCCGCAGGACTCCGGGATCAAGGCGTTGGAACCGGCGATTCGTGCGCTGCTGAGGGAGAATCCGCGGATGCCGGCGACGGTGTTGGCCGAGCGCGTGGGCTGGTCCGGGTCCCCTGCGTGGTTCCGGGAGAACGTGGCCAGGATCCGGCCGGAGTACGCTCCAGCGGATCCTGCGGACCGGATCAGTTACGAACCCGGCGATCAGGCGCAGTGCGACCTGTGGTTCCCGGAGGCGCGGATACCTGTCGGGTCCGGGAAGCCAAGGGTTCTGCCGGTGCTGGTGATGGTGTCCTCGCATTCGCGGTTCATCATGGCCCGGATGCTTCCGTCACGGATGACCGGGGACCTGTTGGCCGGGATGTGGGAGCTGATCGGGTCCCTGGGAGCGGTGCCGCGGCGGCTGATCTGGGACAACGAAACCGGCATCGGCCGCCGGAACAGTTACGCCGCCGGAGTAGCTGCGTTCGCTGGGGTCCTCGCGACCAGGATCGTGCAGGTCAAACCCTACGATCCGGAGAGCAAGGGCGTGGTGGAGCGGGCTAACCAGTTCCTGGAAACCTCGTTCCTGCCCGGCCGGACCTTCACCTCACCGGCGGATTTCAACACACAACTCGGCCAGTGGCTGCCGAAGGCGAACAACCGGATGGTCCGGCGGACCGGGGCCCGGCCTGCGGAGCTGATCAAGCGGGACAAGGCGGCGATGCTGGGGCTGCCGCCGGTTTCGCCCGTGACCGGGTTCGCGGCGAGGGTCCGGCTGCCGCGGGACTACTACGTGCGGATGGGCTCCAATGACTACTCAGGTGCACCCGCAGGCCATCGGTAGGTTCGTCGACGTCACCGCAGACCTGGAAACGGTGAGGATCACCCTGGAGGGCCGCTGCGTCGGAAACCATGCAAGGTCCTGGGGCGCTGGCCTGACCATCACAGACCCGGACCATGTCGAGGCTGCCCGGACGATGCGGACAGCCTTCCAAAACCCCGCACCTCCAGCAGATGCATCCGGGTTGCGGGACCTGGCTGACTACGACCGGGCGTTCGGTGTCGTCCTTGATGATGGGCAGGTCGCCTGATGACCGAAGCGAAGGAAACAACCGGTCAGATCGAGTACTACTCCCGGGCCATGAAGGCACCCCGGATCCGAGAAGGTGCAGCACGGCTCGCGGACCATGCGCGCGAGGCCGGCTGGACCCATGAGGAATACCTCGCCGCGGTCCTGTCCCGGGAAGTCGCCGCCAGAGAAGCCTCCGGAGCCGAAACCCGTGCCAGAGCAGCCGGGTTTCCGGCCCGCAAATCGCTCGAGGACTTCAGCTTCGACCACCAGCCCGGCCTCAAACGCGACACCATCGCGCACCTGGCCACCGGAGCGTTCCTCACCGAAGCGTCCAATATCGTCCTGCTCGGCCCGCCCGGAACCGGGAAAACCCATCTCGCGACCGGGCTGGGGCTGCGGGCCACCCAGCTGGGCCACCGCGTCCTGTTCGCAACAGCCATCGACTGGGTTGCCCGTCTCCAGGCAGCCCACCAGAGCGGGCGGCTGCCTCAGGAACTGATCAGACTGCGCCGCTACGGGCTGATCATCGTCGATGAGGTCGGCTACATTCCGTTCGAACAGGATGCCGCGAACCTGTTCTTCCAGCTCGTGTCCTCACGCTACGAACATGCCTCGTTGATCCTGACCTCGAACCTGCCATTCGCCCGCTGGGGAGACGTGTTCGGTGACCAGGTCGTCGCCTCAGCCATGATCGACCGCATCGTCCACCACGCCGAAGTTGTCACACTCAAAGGCTCAAGCTACCGGCTCAAATATGCCCAGGCGGACTCCCTGCCCTCGACAAGACCGGAAAATACGGCAGAATAACCAACGTCAACGTGGCTCAGTTTTCAACCCACGAAATGGCTCACTTTTCGACCAGCGCTGACAGATGAACACCGGTTCCGGTCCGTGCAGTTCTTCCGGGGCCCGGAACCAGATCGTGGTCCGGCACGAACCGTGGATGACGACCATCGTCGATCTGGACGCCGGACAGGTTCGATGGGCAGGCCACAAGGGTGTGTGGACTGGATGCGGATGCTGCTCTTGCGAGCCGGAGACACCCTCACGGAGCATGCGGCACACCAGCGGCAGAGGTTTTCGCGGCCGACGGCGTGACCGGCAGGCTCGAAGCGGTGTGGAAGGTCAAAGAACAGCTGCGGGCCCTGCTGTACACGAGCTCCCCCCGATGCGGCAGCCGCGAAGGAAGAACTCAAAATCCTTGTCGAAGCCGCGGGCCGACTAGAAACCCACAAGCTCTACAGGACAGTGTGCCGGTGGTGGAAGGAGATCGAAGTCCTGATCGTCACTGGCGCCCACCAACGGCAACGTAGGGCCAACAATACCGGGATCAAACACATCAAACGCACCGGTCGCGGCTACTGCAACCCATGCAATTGCAAATCCGTTATTCTCATGAGAAGTGCCGTCCGGATGGCGGCATGACGCTCATCCGGAACAAGTTTCCCGACCAACCGGGCCGTGAAGTCCCGTCTGAGAAGGTCGGGCATGCGCTCCGCTGCTTCAGCGCCAGCCTTGGTGATGATGCGGAACTGCCGTGGTTGACAGGCCACCAGGCCGTGGCAGCGCATGATCTGTCGCATCCACTCGAGAGAGCACTGGGGCCGTTCCGCGGATAGATCGGCACGGATGCGCCGGTACCCGTAGGTGCCGTCAGACTCCTAGAAGTAGTGCTGGATCCTGGCGGTCAACGTCTGGCGAAGCGTTCGACTACATCGCCGATCCCGAGGCAACAACTGGTCATCACAGGCGCAACTCCTTTCGAAGGCGGATTGCACATCTGAGGGCTTCAGGATTCGCTGTCCTGATTCACGTGGACTACGCAGGGCTCGTGGGCTTCGAGGTCCTCGCTGGTCATCTCGACCTGATCAGAATGAAGATGTTTTACAGATGCACCTTGTGAGTGGGTGAATTGTGGATTTGAACGTTGGGAATTTGGCGAGGAGGACTTTCCATCACTCATGTTGATAGTCGGTCTTTGAGCCTGCTTAAGCAGCGCGCGTCAATCCACACCTCGTAGCCTTCGACTTTAGCTATGAGAGTCCTCTTTTCTATCCCATCTGCCGCCAGCCAGAGGGCGGACGAATCAGGCATGGCGCGGTCGACGAATCCTGACCTGAGTATTTGCTGATCGTGGCGAACTTCCACGAAGAAGCCGACCAATTGGCTCCAGTCGTCACGGCGGTACTGGTACATCAGAGCTTCCCTTCGCATGAGCAGAGGTCTTCCTTGAATGGGGGCGCAAAGAGGAACCCGGCCTGACTATTTCTCATTGCACCAGCGTCTTTGGAGTACTCAAACAGACTCACTGACGGCTCCTCCAGCCCTGGGGCATCGCGGTCTCTGCGGTCAATGCACACCTATTACCGAGCTGGCTGTCTGCTGAAAGCCTGATGACAGACCATCGGGACAGCAATAGTTGCGGTGGAGCACCATTAGCGTTGCGATAATTGATGGTCCGGGTGACCATCTCATGCTCCACCGCAAGTTTGGGAGGTCATCTAGCTCGTGCTAGAAGGCACGTTCCTGCACGCCGTTGTAGGTGCTAAGGGGGCGGATCAGCGAGTTGTCGGAGGCCTGTTCCATGATGTGGGCGGTCCATCCTGTGATGCGGCTGGCGACGAACAGGGGAGTGAACGTCTGCGTATCGAAGCCCATGAGGTGGTACGTGGGGCCGGCGGGGTAGTCGAGGTTGGGCTTGATGGCCTTGGCCTCGTCCATGGCGCTTTCCAGTCCGTTGTAGAGTCCCAGCAGTTCGGGTCGGCCGTAGTGGGCGATCATCTTGTCCAGGGAGGCCTTCATAGTGGGCACGCGGGAGTCGCCGTGCTTGTAGACGCGGTGCCCGAAGCCCATGACCTTCTTTTTGTGTGCCAGGGCGTCCTCCATCCATGCTTTCGCACGGGCGGCTGCTTCGTCCAGGGACTCTTCTTGACGTATCCCGATTTCATCGAACGTGTGCATCACGGCCTCGTTGGCTCCGCCGTGCAGCGGACCCTTCAATGCACCGATGGCTCCGGTGACGGCTGAATGCAGGTCCGAGAGGGTGGACGTGATGACGCGGGCCGTGAAGGTGGAGGCGTTGAAGGAGTGCTCGGCGTAGAGGATCATCGAGACGTTGAATGCCTCAACCACTTCGGGGACCTGTTCTTCGCCGAAGGCCATCCAGAGGAAGTTGGCCGAGTACCCCAGGTCGTCACGCGGTTCCATGGCCTCCTGCCCGTGACGGCGGCGCTGGTCGTAGGCCACCACAGCCGGCATCGCAGCAAAGAGGTCCATCGCCTTGGCCATGTTCGCCTCATGCGAGGAGTCCTCCGTGAGGGCGTGCCGGGCACCCATGACCGATGCGGCCGTCCGGCAGACATCCATGGGATGCGAGGTGGTGGGCAGCGCGTCGATGACCTGTTTGACCACCGGGTCCAGGGCGCGTCCTGCCCGTTCGCGTGCCGTGAACTCCGCCAGCTGCTCCGCCGTGGGCAGCTCTCCGTTCCATAGCAGGAGCGCGACCTCCTCAAAACTGCACTTAGCGGCAAGCTCCTGCACCGGGTAGCCCCGGTACAGCAGCGAGTTGGTTTCTGCATTGACCTTGGAGACGGCGGTGTAATCCACCACGACACCTGCGAGGCCCTTCTTGATCTCTGTGTCAGCCATGTTGAACTCCTTCGTTGCAATCTTTTGCTAGTGAATGTCGGGGATCTGGAAGTTGAAGATGCCGCGATCGAATTTGTTGTAAGCCTCGTAGTCCACCAGGTCGTAGAGGCGGGCTCTGGTGAGCATTTCAGGCACGCGTTCCTGCTGGCTTCCCAGGCTCTTGAGCGTGTCTAAAACACGCTCGGCGGCGCCCATGGCACTACGGAGGAGGGTCACCGGATATATCACCATGTTCACGCCGGTTTCCTGGAGCTGCTCCACCGTGAAAAGTTCGCTTTTCCCGAACTCGGTCATGTTGGCGAGGATCGGCACGTCTACGGCGTCGCGGATGGCCCGGAACTCGCTCAGGTCCCGCATAGCCTCTGGGAAGATGGCGTCCGCCCCGGCGTCGACGAGCGCCTTGGCCCGGTCCTGGGCAGCTTCCAGACCGTCGACGGCGCGGATGTCCGTCCTCGCCATGATGAGGAAGTTCGGGTCGCGCCGGGCATCCACTGCAGCCCTGATCCGTTTCGTGGCGGTGTCTAGATCCACTACGTTCTTGCCGTCCAGGTGGCCGCAGCGTTTCGGATTGAACTGGTCCTCGATGTGCAGGCCTGCCAGCCCGGCATTTTCGAGTTCCTGGACCGTGCGGGCCACATTCATGGGCTCGCCGAACCCGGTGTCGGCGTCCACGATGCACGGCAGTCCGGTCATCCTCGCGATCTGCCCTGCACGAGTGGCCACCTCTGTGAGGGTGGTCAGGCCGATGTCCGGCAGCCCGAGGTCGTTGGCCAGGACAGCGCCGGAGATGTAGACACCGGCGAAGCCCTTTTCTTCGATCAGCCGGGCAGAGAGCGGGTTGAAGGCCCCCGGGAACTGCTGGATGCTTCCGGAGGCAAGGAGTTCGCGGAGGAGGACCCGCTTCTCTTCGGGCGTTGTGTTGGAATAGAGCATTTAGAACAGCCCCTGGGGTGCGTTGCTGAGGTCGATGACACCCGGGGCGGCTGTGATGTTCAGCTGGTCCAGTTCGCCCGGACCGAGGTTGGCTAGGTCCTCGGCGGCAGCCAGGAAACGCTCAATTTCCTTATCCTCGACCAGGCCGGCCGCGAGCGTGCGGAACTTGGTCAAGTACTGGTGCCGGGCGAACGGCCGGGCACCGAGCGGATGGGCGTCAGCCACGGCGATCTGGTCGGTGACGACCGTGCCGTCGTTGAGAGCGATCTCCACAGACCCGCCGTAGGCCTTCTCCATGATGTCTAGGGAGTGGTAGCGGCGGGTCCATTCCGGGTCCTCATCGGTGGTGACCTTGTGCCAAAGTTCCACGGTATCCGGCCGGCCGGCGCGTTCGGGGGTGTAGGAATCCACATGATGCCAGGCACCGTCCTGCAGCGCGACCGTGAAGATGTACGGGATCGAGTGGTCCAGGGTCTCCCGGCTCGCGGTGGGGCTGTACTTCTGCGGGTCGTTCGCGCCGGAGCCAATGACGTAGTGGGTGTGATGGCTGGTTTTGATCAGCACAGACTTCACGTTGGCCGGGTCCGTGGTTTCCGGGTGTTCCCTGTGGAGCTTCCGGGCCAGGTCGATCCAGGCCTGTGCCTGGTATTCGGCAGAATGTTCCTTGGTGTAGGTGTCCATGATGGCGCGTTTGGCCTCGCCGGCCTCGGGCAGGGGGACCTCGTAGGAGGCGTCGGGGCCGTCCAGGAGCCAGGCGATGACACCGTCTTCACCTTCGTAGATCGGCACAGGTGAGGTCTGGCCGCGGATGGAGCGGTCCACGGCTTCTACGGCCATCTTGCCCGCGAACGCCGGCGCGTGTGCCTTCCAGGTGGAGATTTCGCCCTTGCGGGACTGGCGGGTGGCGGTGGTGGTATGCAGCGCCTGGCAGACGGACTGGAAGATGGTCTCGACGTCGAGGCCCAGCAACGTCCCGATGCCGGCCGCGGCGGACGGGCCGAGGTGCGCCACGTGGTCGATTTTGTGCTTGTGCAGGCAGATCGCCTTGACCAGATTGACCTGGATCTCATAGCCGGTGACAATGCCCCGGATCAGGTCCTTGCCGCTGGCACCGACGTGCTGGGCAACGGCAAGGACGGGCGGGATGTTGTCCCCGGGGTGGGAGTACTCCGCTGCCAGGAACGTGTCGTGGTAGTCCAACTCACGCACCGCCACACCGTTGGCCCAGGCACCCCATTCGGGGGACACACGGTCCGTGATGCCGAAGACGCTTGCGCCCTTGCCGTTGGTCGTCGGCGCATGGGTCATAGCCTGCGCGCGGGCAGCCACGATCGGGCCGCGGTTCAGCGATGCGATTGCGACGGACGCGTTGTCGATGACCCGGTTGATGACCATTTCGGTGACCTCGGGGGTCACCTCCACGGGATCAGCGGCAACTACGGCGATCTTGTGGGCCAACTGGTCCTCGCGGGTGAGGTTCTCTTCACTTTTGTAGACACGGACGTGGTTGAGCTTAACCATAGTGCTCCTTATTGCGCTGTATGCGTCGCTTTGACGTGGGTAAGACTGCGGTGCAGATGAAGGATGGTGGCCGCTTCGGCGAGCCTGGCGTTGCCAGCAGCGATGGCTTCGGCGATCGCTGCATGCTCCAGGGCTGCAGCATGCAGGCGCCGCTCGTCATCGGCCGCGAGGCGGCGCACGCGGACAAGATGGACGCGCAGGCCGCGCATCGCCTGGGCCAAGTAGGAGTTGGAGATGGCGCCGTCGATCGCATCATCGAGCCGGGTCACTAGGGCGTAGTATTCGTGCCGGGCTGGATCAGAGCCGCGGATAAGGGTCCCCGCTTCGAGAAACTCTTTCAGGAGTTGGTGGAAGACTCCTGCGTCTCCCCGCTCAGCCGCTAACGCGGCAGCCCTGCCCTCGAGTGTTTCGCGGAGCTCGAACAGTTCGTCGATGTCCTCTGTAGAGATGTCTGTTACGACGACACCCCGCCCGTCCGCCGCTGTCGTAAGTCCCTCCGCCGTCAGACGGCTTAACGCTTCGCGGAGAGGCGTCCGCGAGACCCCGAGTCGTTCAGACTGCTCGACTTCCGCAAGAACTGTGCCGGGGAGGAGGCGCCATTCGATGATGTCATCACGCAGCGCGGAGTAGGCCCTATCGCTGGCCCGCACGGCTCCTCCATTGGTCCTCATTATCCCAGTGTATACACTAACGGTCGGATCGCAACCAAGATCCCCACAAAGTGTGCGAGTCTCGAGCCCTGTTACTCGGAAATCCCTGTCTTCTGTATACAATATTCTGCCAAGAGGACCAACCCAAGTGGCGAACCGGAAACCAGACTATTCGTCGCGGTTCTATGGCCAAGCGGCCGCGGGGGACTTCGACTTGGCCGGGCGTTGTAGTGGTGGATGATGAGCTTCTTCAGCGGGCCCGTGGCTGTGGTTTCCTTGGAATCGCCGCGGGTTTGCACCGCGTCGCCCGGTGCTCGCGGTCATTCACGAGTACCTGGAATGCGGTCTCGAGTTCGGCGAAGGTGCCGTATTTGCGGGCGGAGGTTGGTCTCAGTGAGGGACGAGTTCGGGCTGGGCCAGTTTCACAGTCCTTTGACGCCAACCTTTGATCAGGGTGCGAGGGTGGGCAGGTCATCACCGCTGTCTCCGAACCTTGGAGTCATCCCGATTGCTGTAGGAGATGCCCGACCTCGTCGGCCACGCGCCGCATCTCAGGGCCGGCTTGATCTGCTATATCTTCTCGATGGGTAATGAGGTTCAGGCAGGCTCGCACACCAGCTCCGCCCATGGGAATCCACGCTGCAACACCGAACGCACCGGCCTCAACCTCTGAGTGGCTACGCGCGTAGCCCTTTTCGCGTGCGACCGCGACGTTGGCGGGCTCGTCCGCACTGGGAGCGCCGCCCGCGAGAATCGCGTAGCCCGCCGCGCCGAGCGTTAGTGGTGTGCGCATGCCGGGCTGGAACGAAATATGGTGTACGGGTGTTGTTGGCTCCACCATGGAGACTGCCACGACTTCTTCTCCCTCTTCAACGAACAGCGCAATTGTTGATTGGAGTCGGTCGGCGAGAGCGAGCATGGCCGGGCTGGCGACGTCCCGAAGGTTCGGGAGGTACGTCCCGGCGAGCGTCGCCAGGCGAGCACCCGGAATATAAAGTCCCGCCCTACTACGAGTCACCATCCGGTAGTCAGCGAGGGTCTGCAGAAGGCGGTAGGCAATCGACCGGTGGACGCCCAGCATCTCACTGACCTGTTGAACTGAGAGACCATCCTTGGAATCGGCCACTTCCAGGAGAACACGAAGGCCGCGCCTCAGCGTCTGGTTGCCGTCGCGGGGGTTGATCTGCAGACCCTTGTCCTTTGCTTCCATACGAATCAGCTTAGTGTGCAGCTAATGCACCGCGACCCCCGCCTTGATCAGGAGAAGGCGTCGGTGATCCTTCCGGTGATAGGCCTTGTTATCACCACCAGGCCAGGGCCCAGGCCTGAGACTCCGAGAAGAGAGCGAGGCCCAAAAGTTCGGATTACGTGGCGCTCGAGGATATCGGTGGGAAGTTGTCCGCCTAGTGAATCGATATGTCAGGGTTGACGGGGCAATGCTGGAGTGGCCTTGAGCACATGCTGCTCGATGTTGCACTGGTTCTGTGCGGAGACCTCACTTCTGGGAAAAGTGGACCACAGGCCACAAGAGCAGCGGTCTTCAGGGCTCGAGGTAAGAAGGCCGGGTGTTCGACGGCGACGTTGTTCGCAGACCGCCCCCTATGCTCGCGCATTTGCTGTCGCACCGCGCCCCTAGGCCTTTTCGATCTCCCCTGCCCTGGGCCTAAGTTGGGGATTGATGCGCCCAGTTAGAACTGACGATTCCCCGGCAGCAACCACGATGAGTTCGGGCTTCGGTGAGCTCTCCTTGTCGCTGAATACAACATTGTTGCCCTGGCAGCTGTACGGTCCAGGATCTTCCGATGAACAGGTCAAACCTGCGATGCTGCTTGTCTTCACCTTAGCTTCCGGTCCGCAGCCGGCGGTGTCCCAGGCTACCCGCCCGCCCAGTGACGACCAGGGCGAGCCATCAGTCAGGCGAATTCGAATCCGGGCCAGCCGGTATCGATCTCGTCCTTGACTTTTGCGTAATACGCCTTGAAACCGCCGGCATAAGGTATAAACACGCGGGTACCGTCGTCGGTTACCTTCACCATGTATTGGTTAATCTCGCGGCGGATGAGCTTCTCGGCGACCTCGGCCGAGTGCGCGACCCAGGCGTCCTGATCCCTCTGCTGCGGCTGGACGACGGAGAAGCCGTGCTCGTTCATATGCGTAAAGAGTTCCGCCAGCACGTCCACGTGATGCTGGTTCGCGACGAACATGTTCGCCAGCACGGAGGGACTCCCAGCGCCGGTAAGGAAGAACAGATTGGGGAATCCTCGGGTTTGAAGTCCAAGGTAAGTCTGTGGGCCGCGGTCCCATGCCTGGGAGGGCGTAACCCCGTCTGCGTTGCGAATGTTTGCGTCGTCCAAGGCGCCGGTAAAGGCTTCGAAGCCCATGGCGAAGACGATGACATCGAACTCATACTCACGCCCCGTGGTTTGGATGCCGTGGGGGGTCAGCCGGACAATTGGCTCGCTACGCATGTCTACAAGATTGACGTTGTCTTGGTTCAATGCTTCGTAATAACCGGTGTCGAGAATGAGCCGCTTGGTTCCGATGGGGTACTCGTCTGGCACTACGGCGGCCCGGATGGCGGGGTCCTCTACCTTGTCGCGGACCTTTGAACGGACGAACTCGGCCACGAGTGTGTTCGTGTCCCAGTCAACTGCCTGATCAGAGAAGACCCCCACCATGGACTGACTGCCGAAATCCCACCGCTGCTGCAACAGCAACTGCTGATCCTCGGTGGAGAATGCCGAGGCGGGTCCTGCAGGCGGGGGAGCGAACCCCCCGAAATGCGTCTGCGATAGCTCGTTCCACAGTTCCGGAAATCGCCCGCGAAGCCGTTGCCGACGAGACTCGTCAGGCCGCCGGTTCTGAGCAGGAATGGAGTAGTGGGGAGTGCGCTGGAAGACGGTCAAGTGGTCTGCGACCTCGGCGATCGCGGTCGCGGCTTGAACGCCTGAGGACCCGGTGCCGATGACGGCGATACGCTTTCCAGCGAGTTCCACTTCGTCGTGAGGCCATCGCGAGGTCTGGTACCACTCGCCCTCGAAATCGTGGAGACCTTCGAACTGGGGGTCGCGAGGTCGGGAGAGCTGTCCCGTGGCCATGACCAGGTATCGGGGGCTCAGCGTGGCGCCGTCGTCGGTCTCAACGAGCCACCGCTTCTCCTTAGGCTGCCACGTGGTGCCGATGACCCGGGTGTTGAAGCGGATGCTTCGCCGGACATCATACTTGTCCGCAACGTGCTTCAGATAGGCAAGCACTTGCGGCTGGGTGGCATAGCGGTCTTCCCAGTCCCACGTTTTGTACAACTCTTCGTCGAAGAAGTAGTTAAACATGTCACTGTCGAGGTCGACCCGTGCGCCTGGGTACCCATTGTGATACCAGACTCCGCCAACCTCGGGAGCGGCCTCGATGCCGAGCACTGACATGCCCGTCTCTCGAAGGCGCTTGATGCCGTAAATGCCAGCGATGCCGGCTCCGACGATGACCACGTCTGGAGAATGATCCCCTGCCGTTTGTACATTGTCCGGTCCCATATGCTCATCCTCGCTCTGTAAGATCTGTCATTGTTCCCAAGGCAAGCTAGCGCTTGTTTTGATTTACCGCATAAAGCTGATTCCTCTGGGTTAAACGAGCGTCCTGGCCAGAGGGCAGAAAACTAGGGTGCAGACCATCCGCTTTCGTCGGAGAACTGCGTCAAGGACGTCTAGTTTGGGCTGACACCTTGCCGCCAAAGCGGATGCTGGGGAAGGTATTCGGGTCGCTCTACTCTCGCCGATGTTGTGGAGTCATCTGGGTCATTGCCCACAGCGAGATGGCACTGACCCGAAATGCCACGAAGCCGCTCTCGATTGCCCAGTTCATAGTCATCGCATTGACCGCTTTTGGTAGCACCGTAAGCGCTCATTCCAAGGATGCCATGTTGCGCGCCGGAGACGATGCTTACGGCCTGCCGCTGCGGCAAGCGGGCACTCTCCCTGTGATCTCGGCCCGCATCGGTTACGACGAAGGCCTTGTCGCTGAGGACGATATTGGACGTCAACGCTCACTCCCCCTCGAGTGTCCCTATCGAAGGGCATACTGCGAACAAATCAATGCGATATTTGAACTAGATGAACCATAGTGCCATGTCTGGTGGACGTCAAGCGTCCGCAGGAAGTCCCAAGTACTGCCCGTCCTGGTACCGCTGCTGCGCAGGAACAATGGATTGCGGTCAGCGAGAGCCAAGCCGATCTAGCTTCGGGAATTCTGTTTCACCCTGACAGTGACCGACTTTTCCACCGGGTGGAGTGTGAGCCGGTCGGTGGCGAACCGCGGGGCTAAATGGGTCTTCGACGCCCTCGAACACGTCATCCCGGTTTTCCCCTTCCCCATCATTTCCCCGCTGGCGAAGGTGAAGCTGTCCTTCTACAACCTGGGAGAATCTCGAATCCCGGCCAAGTTGGGGATTGACTCCTTTGCCCACTCACATGATACTTAGTCCAGTATTCATACGTGCTGTTTGATGAGTGGTCGTACCGCCCGGGTCCTCGTAGGCCGAAGTCACGAGCGCGTGAGACCCACCGCTTCCCGGTGGCGCGTTGCGCATTGCACGATGACAGAGAGGCTCAAACGATGACCCCGAAACACAAGCTCCCAGCGGTAGCGATTGCTGCCGCACTTGCCCTGTCCGGATGTGCACAGGGTGGTGAAACGGACCCTGCAGAAGGAATGGCGGCGGGCGACGCCGTCCTGCAGTTCGGCACGAGCACGACCCCGAACAATCTCGACCCCCACAGGACCTCGTTCCCCAGCGACTGCACTTACCTTTGTCCGGCCTACGACCGGCTGGTGCATGTCGATCCGGATGGCAGCCTGATCCCCGGACTCGCGGAGTCATGGGAGTTCAGTCAAGACGGCCTGAAGTTGACCTTTCACATTCGTAAGGGCGTGGCGTTCAAAGACGGCACCGTCCTGGACGGCGAGGCCGTGAAGGCGAGCCTGCTCCGGGCACGCGACCTCCCGGAATCTGCCGTGAAGAGTGACTTCGCCACGGTGGCCGACGTGACCGTGGACGATCCGCAGACGGTCACGCTAAGCCTGAGCGCTCCGAACGCGGCCATGCCCGCCATTCTCTCGGGTCTTGCTGGCGCCGTCATCAACCCGACCGCGCTGGCGATGGGCGTAAACCTCAGCGAAACATTGGACGGAGCCGGTGCATTCCGGTTCGTCTCGTACACAACCGGCAGCGAGCTCAAGTTGGAACGGAACCCCGATTACTGGGGCGAGGCGCCTGGGCTGGCCGGCATCGACTTCAAGATAGTCACGGATCCAGCTGCGCTCGCCAACGCACTGCTGGCGGGCCAAGTCGACACTGCTCTGGTGCTCTCGCAAAATATAGGTCCTTTCAAGGATAACGGGGACTTCACTGTCAAGGCGGAGACCGTGCTTTTCCAAACCGCTATGCTGGCGAACTTCAAAATTGCCGGGCTCACCGATGAGCGCGTGCGCCAGGCGCTCCTGCACGGTATCGACCGCGAGAGCATCTGCGAGACCCTCTATGCCGGGTTCTGCAAGGTGTCCGACCAGCCGTTCCCGCCCGGATATTTCGCATACGACGAGAGCCTCCCCGATGTCCTTTACCCCTATGACCCGGAGAAGGCCAAGGCCCTCCTAACCGAGGCAGGCGAGGCGGACCTGTCGATCACCGCGATTGTGCCCGGAGCGAATTACACCCAGCTCGCGCAGGTTATAAAGGAGCAGCTGAAGGAGATCGGGGTCAATATGGAGATTTTGCCCCTCGACAACTCGGCAATGGCGCAGAAGTTTATCGTCGACAAAACCGGTGAGATGGTCATCACCGGCGTCGTTGGTCGGTCGGACCCATCGCAGCTGTTCGCCTCACGCTTCTCTGAAAAAGGGGTCTTCAATCCGGGCGGATTCGTGACGCCCGAGCTGGATGAGCTGCTGGCCGACTCGCTCGCAGTGACCGATCCCGATGAGCGCAGGGCCGTCCTTCAGGCGGCGTCCCGGGAGGCCGCCGAATCAGCACTGTCCCTGATGCTGAACTTCCCGGCACGCATCTACGTGATGAAGAAGGGTGTTGACTTCGACGTCTATCTGAGCGGCCTGCAGGAGATCAGCGGAGCCACGAAGGTGGACTGATGACGCAACGCGACGGATCCTTTCGTCGGTCAGCCCACGGCATCGACCTTGCGCCAATAGCGTTGACCGTGCAATATGAGAACGCCTATGCTCCATATATGCGACATTGAACATTTTTCAGTCAAAGGAGACTGCAACAGTGAAACGTTTTCTCATGAACATTGTGGCGACCGGCACCACCGCTCTGCTGCTCGCTGGATGTGCCTCTGCGGGCAGCGGACCTAGTGATGCGGACGCCGCAGATGAATCTGACGGCCCGATTAAGATCGCTATCGTGTATGGTCTCACCGGCGCATTCGCTGGAACGGGCAGCATCTTCATGACCGGCTTTGACGCTGCCGTCAAACACCTCAACGACGAAGGCGGCATCAAAGGGCGCCAGATTGAGGTAAAACTCCTCGACAGCAAGAGCGACCCGACGCACGCTGTCAGCGTGCTCACCGAACTCCTGGACTCCGGATACGACCCCGATGTCATCATCCCCGGTGGAGTTAGCAGTGAGGTCCTTGCCATGCTTCCGCTTGCAACGGACGCGAAGCTCTTCAGTGTCGCGCCCGGGACGAACTCGGCGATCAACGATCATGGTGCCTATCCCCACCACATCGGCAGTTTGACCCCGGCCAGCGCGAGTCTCTCAAGCGTGGCTAGGAGTTTCACCGACGACGGGATCAAGACGCTCGGAGTGGTTCTGCCTGGTGACGCGTTTGGCGATTCCCTGCTCAGCGGTATCACTGCGATCGCGAGCGATGCAGGCGTCAAGATCGTCCAGGTCGAGCGCCCGGATCCAGCCGCGCTCAACTTCGATGTTGAAGTGCAACGCGTGAAGTCTGCAGCGCCCGATGCGATGTTTTTCGACTTCGCGGGGCACGATTCCCTGGCACGGCTATTGAGCTCGCGCGTCGCAGTCGGAGCGACAGACATCCCGTTCTATGGAGGAACCGGAGCAGCAGCCGCGGTCCTGTCCAATCTCGCGGAACCCTCGGCACTGGAGAACTGCTCGCTCCCAGTCTACTCATTCACCGTCACACCAGACTCACCCGCTGACCACCTCAAGCCCTTGTATGCTGCCTTCGCCGATAGCGACGTCGGAATCCTGGCGGGGGCACTCGGTTGGGACGTCGTTCACCTCGCCGCGCTTGCCATCGAACGCACGGACGGTGACACGAGTGGAGATGCCCTTATCGCTGCAATACGGAACGAGCCTGTTCCCGGAGACTACCTGGCACTCTATCCCGGTGGCGTGACCTACAGCGAAGACGACGTTTTCCCGACTCCTGCGAAGGGTGCCTTCGGTCTTGTGGAGTGTGGCGCGAGCGTCAAAGACGGGCTTTGGGTGGAATAACCAGGCAGCAGGTCGCGCCTCACTTGAGATTCGACCTGCCACTTGATTTAGCCCTCCTGGCCAGAAATCAACCGACTTGAGTAGGCGGTCACCCAGCCCGCCCTCGCGACAAAGAGGAAATGTAATGAAACAGTTCTACGACGTCGTCGTTCTGGGATCGGGAGCGGCGGGATTGACAGCAGCATTGGCCTCGGCCGTCGACGGCGCGACGGTAGCCGTCTACGAGAAGGCTGCGCTGCTCGGCGGAACGACCGCGTTGTCGGGCGCTGGGATTTGGATCCCCGACAATGGGCCCGCGCGGGAACTTGGAATCGAGGATTCGCACGAGAGCGGTCTTGAATATCTGCTGAGTCTTTCGAAGGGGATGATCCTCGAGGAACTGGCCGAAGCTCTCATTCAGGGTGGGCCTCGATTCGTCGAGTTCCTCGAAGAGCACACTGAGCTGCGAATGCAGGTTGTCGAAGGATACCCCGATTATCACCCCGAACAGCCAGGGGGACTTCCCGGCGGTGGACGAACACTGGAACCCGGCCTTGTCTCTACAAAAGGATTTGAGGATTGGGCGGTCCGTATCAGTGGCGACGTGAAGCGGATCGTCCTCGCGGAGATGCCACTAGGAGGGAGCTCTGGTGTGATTCCAGCGTCGGCAAATGCAGAACGGGAGGAAGGCAGTCTTGAGGGGCTCGGCCGCGCCCTGATCATTGGTCTTCTGCGTTCGTGCCTTGATCTGGGCGTCGACGTCGTCACCGAGGCCAGAGGTTTGCGCCTCTTGACTGAGCGAAGCGCCGTGACTGGAGTCGAGATAGAAACACCGGACGGTGTGGCGTCGGTACAGGCTGGCGCTGTCGTCCTGGCCACTGGCGGCTTCGAATGTGATCCTGCGCTGGTGCGCGACTTCCTTCGCGGCCCGATCTCGCGCACTGTAGGCGCCCCTTCGAATACGGGCGATGGCTTACGGATGGCGATGCGGGTGGGTGCCCAACTTGGCAATATGCGCGAGGCCTGGTGGGCCCCAGTCATCTCTCTACCAGGAGTTCGCCGCGACGGCGGCCGGAATGGTCTGCTCACAGCACGGGAGCGCGCGCTCCCCGGATCGCTGATGATCAACCGCCAGGGACGTCGGTTCGCTAACGAGGCCGCCAACTACAATGCCTTTGGCGGTGCGTACCATGAACTTGACGCCTCGAGGTTCGACTATCTGAACCTTCCAAGCTACCTCATCTTCGATCAGTCGGTGGTCGACCGATTCGGAGTATTCGGTGGCGGTCCAGGTGGCGGTGTGCCCGATTGGGTGACTCGTGCAGGCTCTCTCAACGATCTCGCCGAGGCGCTTGGTGTGCCGGCTGACAGCCTGCGGGAAACCGTGGCGCGGTTCAACGACCATGCGAGAACCGGCGTGGACCCAGACTTTGGTCGGGGCGAGAGCGCTTATGACCGGTTTCCTGGCGGTCGACTCCTGAACCCGGATTCCGTTTTCTCCACCTTGGGGCCGGTGGAGATAGGGCCGTTCTACGGCGTCGAAGTTGAGTCTTCGGCGCTGGGCACAAAAGGCGGTCCGCGAACCGATTCCGTCGGCCATGTGCTCGATGTCGATGGCGACATTATTCGGGGGCTGTACGCCGCAGGCAACGTCATGGCGAACCCGACAGGGATGGTCTACGGCGGGGCGGGGGCGACGCTCGCAGTCGCGGGTGTGTGGGGTATGAATGCAGGCCGCGCGGCAGCCGCTGACACCATGCTTGAGACAACTGGCGAAAGGAACGGCCCACGATGACGATCGCTATCCTCGCTGGATTGTCGACGGGCGCGATCTATGCGCTGATTGCCATCGGGTACAACATCACCCTCACATCATCGGGGGTACTCAATTTTGCCTTTGCGAATATTCTTGTCTTCGGGGGATTCGTTGCCATAACGACGGTCGGGCTGGGTCTGTCCCTGCCGGTCACGCTGGTTATTTGTGCGGTGGTCTGCGCTCTAATGGCAGCTATCGTCCAGCTCATCGCTGTGCGATATCTGCCGGCTGGTAGCCATGCGGAACTCATCACCACCTTGGGGGCCGCGACCATCCTCACTGCAATCACGGCCATCATCTGGGGAACCGATCCGCAACGGCTCGTCCTCTTCGCGCAGGAGCCCATCGAACTCCTCGGAGGCAGGGTGCTCCCGAACACACTGATCCTGATCGCGCTTCCCATCGTCTTTGGGTTGACCATGCATCTGCTCATGCACGGTACGAGGTTCGGCCAGTCGAGTCGCGCCCAAGCCTTCGACCGGGAGGCAACGATGCTTCGCGGCGTCAATGTGCTCTGGCTGTCGGTCGGTTCCTTCGCCATCGCCGGCGTATTCGCAGGACTCGTCGGACCCTTCGTGCTCGTCTCAACGTCAGCGAGTCCTTACCTGGCGCTTAGCCTTGCGCTGAAAGGCTTTGTCGTACTGGCGCTCGGCGGGCTGGGCAGCCAACTAGGGGCAGTGATAGCCGGGTTCGCAATCGGCCTCATTGAGGCGCTGGTGGCACTGTTCGTCGGTCCGTTTTTCGGCGACTACGCGGTGTTTGTTGTCTTCGTGCTCGTGCTCCTGTTCCGCTCGGGCGGGCTGTTCGGCAATCGGAATCTGAGGCTCGTCTAATGGCAACATATCCCATCACCGCGGCAAGCCCGATTCGTCCCTTCCTGCTTCCCATTCTTTGGATCGGGATCACTGTACTTGTTGCCATCGCACCCCTCCTCGGGCTTCCAAACTTTTGGTCCCGACAGGTCCTTCTGATCTCCACGATGGCCCTTCTTGTCATCGGCCTGAACCTTAACCTTGGCTGGGCGGGCGAGCTGAACATGGGGCTTCCCGCTATGTACGCGGTGGGGGCCTACCTGACCGCCTATTTGGCCACCCGAGTCATCAATGACATTGCGCTCCTGCTGGCTCTTTCGGCGGGCGTCGCAGTCGTCGTCGGGCTTATAGCCGGCGCGCCGGGTATCCGGCTCGGCGGATGGATGCTAGCCGTGTGCTCGTTCCTTCTCGTCTTGCTCATCCCCAATACGCTCCAGGTGATCCCATACGAAATCCTCGGCGGACAATCCGGCTTTACCGGCATTCCGAGACCGATGCTCTTCGGAAACAAACTCGACGGAAGTGCGTTCTTCGTAGTTGTCGTCGTTGTCACCTCCACGTGGTTCGCGGTCTACCGCAGCGCTGTGAAGTCGCAGTTCGGCAACTGCCTCATGATCCTGCAGCAAGGTTCCGTGTTGGCTCCGTCACTGGGGATGTCGCGCTACCGGCTCAAACTGATGACGTATGCTTTTGCGTCCCTTCCAGTCGGGATGGCCGGCGCATTCTTCGCCTATACAGATCGCTTCATTGCCCCAGAAAGCGTTGGCCTGCACCTCATCATCAATGTGCTGGTTGCATCGATCGTCGCTGGCAGGCGCAGCATCTATGCAATCTTCATTGGAGTGGCGTTCGTGCAGATTATCAGCACTCAATCGACACGCTTCGGCGAGTTCGGTGAAGTGGCATTCGGCGCGTTTCTCGTCATAGGAGGGTTGGCATTTGGCTCAGGCATGTCCGGGCTGGGCAAGAAAATCGCCCGTCGCTTCACGCGTAACAAGTCGCCTGCATCCGTGGTCTCCCCTGGCGCAGGCCGATCACTCGACCTCCCCGCCCTGCCCGGCAAGGATCTCAGGCTCGAGTCCGTATCCAAGTCTTTCGGCGGGGTGGAAGCGGTGAGTGAGGCCACCTTTATCGCCGGCGCCGGTCAGATCACTGCATTGATTGGACCGAACGGCTCGGGGAAGACAACGACTCTCAACATCATCAACGGTTTCGAAAGGCCGACCAGTGGGAAAGTCTTTCTCGGAGATGAGGACGTCACAACCCTGTCCGCCATGGAAGTGGCACGTCGCGGTGTTCGGCGCACCTTTCAGACGCCAGCGATCCCCGGCGACCTTTCGGTGCTGGACGTCGTCGCGTCGGGTCGCATCCATACGCACGATGCGTCGCTCTTCGCGACTATTTTCCGGCTGCCTTCATACCGACGGAGTATCAGGGAGAATCGCGCGGCAGCCTCGCGCTGGCTCGACATCCTCGGACTAGGCAATGTAGCCCACGAGTCGGCGGCTGAGATGTCGCTCGGGACCCGCCGCATGATTGAACTCGCTCGCGCCCTGTGCGCCAGCCCGTCTGTCGTGCTATTGGACGAGGTCGCGTCCGGCCTCGATCGGGACGAAGTCCAGGAACTCACAGCAGTACTGCGGAGAGTGAGGGATGCGGGAGCGACTGTCATTCTCGTTGAACACAACTTCAGTCTTGTTCAATCCCTTGCGGACTACGTCGTGGTCCTTGCGGAAGGGAGGGTACTGACGGATGGCGATCCGCGCACGGTTGCCGAGCATCCTGAAGTGCTGGAGCGGTTCCTCGGGGTGGGTGCTGGGGTTACCGGAACGACTGTTGTTGTCGACGGCATAGAGGTTCCAGCGGAAGCAGTTCGACCATGAGCACCATTCTGAACGTGTCCAGCCTGGCCACGGGCTATGGGGACCTGCGCGTAGTCTGGGATGTTAGCTTTTCCGTCCAGCAAGGGGAAGTGCTCGCCCTCCTCGGGCGCAACGGGGCAGGAAAGTCAACCATCCTTCGCACGGTGATGGGGCTTAATCCGGTGCAGTCGGGTCGGATCGAATATGAGGGCAAGGATCTGGGCCGGTCACCTGTCTACGATCGAGTGAAACAGGGTATCGGCTTTGTGCAAGAGGGGAAGCGCCTCATCGGAGACATGACCGTCGAGGAGAATCTGAAACTCGGAGCCCACTCCCGCCGCTGGACCCGCGCCGATCTTGCCCCGCGGCTTGAGTGGGCCTACGAGATGTTCCCCATTCTTCGCGATCGGCGAACGTCTCTTGCTGCGATGCTTTCGGGCGGTCAGCAGCAGATGCTTGCCATCGCCCAGGCGCTCATGCCCGAACCACGTCTTCTCCTCGTGGACGAGCCATCCGCGGGGCTGGCTCCCGCCGTTGTGGGAGATGTCCTGGCGGGCCTGGCCCGCCTGAGCGACAGCGGAATGTCGATCGTGCTGGTGGAGCAGTCCGTTGACTTCGCGCTCCAGTTGGCCACGCACGTGGTCGCCGTTGACCTTGGGCATGTGGTCTATTTCAGCCCCGCAGGTGATCCCGGCGTGAGGGAGGCCCTACGCGAGGCTTACCTAGGGCAGACCGAAGTCTCGCAGCACCCCTCCATACGACCATGACGTTCTCAGAACGTTTTACCGTGAATCTTCCTACTCAGCCAAAGGGACCGAAAACAATGACAAATACTATGCAGGCGCCACTCACAGGACTGACAGATCGGGAAACCGCTGACATCGTTGCGGAATGGGTAGCTGACTTCGCGTCCGCCCTTGAGCGAGGTTCTGTGGCCGAACTGGAAGTGCTCTTCACCGAGGACGCAACATGGCGTGACTTCATGGCGTTTCCCTGGGATTTTATGAACCGCATCGATCGCGACGTGCTTGTTCCTGAACTGATCCGACTCGCTCATGACTGGAACGCTCGGAACTTCGAGGCCAGCGCCGATCAGGCCCCTGTGGTTAGCGGAAATGTGATCAACGCATTTTTTGACTTTACAACAAAAGACCGGATCGACCGTGGCTACGTTTGCCTGGTGCAGGGCGAAGAAGGGCTCGTCGCAACAACCATGCAGACACAGGTGGTGGGCTTGCAGGACCACCCGGAAAGGATAGGTTCTAATCGTCCTGAGGGCAAGGTGTACGGTGTTGTGCCGGATCGCACGCGGTGGAGTAGCGAGCGTAAGAAGGCCGAAGCCTTCGAGGACAACGACCCCGCAGTGCTCGTGCTCGGCGCGGGACATAACGGACTGTCGGTCGCGGCTCGCCTCGGTGCCCTGGACGTGCCGACGCTGATCATTGATCGAGAGGCGCGTGTGGGCGATCAATGGCGCAAGCGTTACGCAGCACTCGCGCTGCACAGCAGTGTCTTCGGTGACCACCTTCCCTACATGCCGATGCCGTCGACCTGGACCGCCCACACCCCAAAGGACAAGTGGGCCGACTGGTTGGAGTCATATGCGAAGTTGCTTGATCTCAACGTATGGACGGGGACTGAGTATCTCAGCGGGGAATATGACGAGGAGGCCGGGCACTGGAATATTCGTGTCCGACGCGAAGACGGCTCGATTCGTGAATTGCGCCCGCGGCACTTCTTTGTTGCCGGCGGCATGTTTGCTGCACCGAAGATACCGCAGGTAAAAGGGCTTGACAGTTTCGCGGGAGAGGTGCTGCATTCCGACTCATTCCAGGACGGAGCGAATTTCGCTGGGCGGAAGGCGCTGGTCGTCGGCGCAGGAGTCAGCGGACATGAATTGGCGCACGACCTGTGGGAGCACCGCGCGGATGTCACCATTCTCCAGCGCAGTGCGACCTATGTTATCTCCTATGAGGCCTACCACAAGTTCTGGAACTCCCTCTTTTCCGAGGACATGCCTTACTCAGCGGAGTTCGCGGACCAGATCGCCTACGCGGTGCCGAATGCACGCACAGACCCGATCAATAAGAAGCTGGTGAAGGATGCCGCGGAGTTTGACAATGCGCTTCATACCCGACTGGAGGCGGCGGGGTTCAAACTTGAGTGGGGACCGGACGGCACCGGAATCCTCGGTGCGCACCAGTCCGGCCGCGACAGCTACCAGATTGACATCGGGGCGTCCCAACTCGTCGCAGACGGAAAAGTTCACCTCAAGCAAGGCGTTGAGCTGGCAGAGGTAAGAGGAAACACCGCTGTCTTCAGCGACGGATCTGAGCTTGACGTCGATCTCATCGTTTTCGCCACGGGCTATCACCAGTTCTGGGGGCACATTAAGCCTACGCTCGGCTCCGCTGCGTCGAAGATCGATAAGGCATATGGCCGCGCAGCCGACGGCGAATACGCAAATACCTGGCGGAGGTCTGCGCAGCCCGGCCTCTGGTTCGGCAGCGGGTTCATCCGGATGGCCCGGTTCTATTCGACGTTCAGTGCCCTCCTGATCAAAGCAATCGAAGAAGGAATCGAGCCCACGGATCCGACCAAGGCCGAAACCGGTAGCAAGCACGTTGGGCCTGGCGGCGGTGGCCTCGTAAGCGTCGCTGACGACAACCTTGCTGCCATCATCCATGACTAAGACTTCCGCGGCGTTACCTTGGCGGCGAAATAGCTTCCGTGAGTGAGCCGGCGTGGAGGCCGAAGGAAACCGGCTCGATGCCGAGAAAGCCCTTTGACTGCGGTCACACCCCTTCTTAGCGCGAGAGCATATATCGCGCGAATATGAGCAAATAATGAAATACACCAACATCTCAGTTCGCTGAATGGAGTAATAGTGGCCAATAACACCACACGCGGACCGCTTCAGGCGGACGCGGCTCGTTTCTTGAAACAGTTCGGAGCAGCCTTCACCGTGCCTCCCGAAGTGTTCGACGATGTGGTCGCCACTGCGCGCTACTTGGAGGGGGAGCGTGATCGGCTGGGAGCAGTCGCCGGAGCCAGCCTTCTCGGCGAACCGGAGCGAGCCGTCATTACAGCGGATCACACACTCCGCGACGGCGTCGCGGTCCGCAGCTATCTTCCGCGAGGGGACTCAGAGGTCCCGCGCCCGGTCGCCCTTTTCATCCATGGCGGTGGCTGGGTTACCGGGAGCATCGACCAGCACGATACAACCTGTCGCATTCTTGCGGTCGCGGCTGACATGGTTGTCGTCAACGTGGGATACCGGCTTGCGCCTGAACACCCATACCCCGGACCTCTGGACGACTGTGACCGAGCCCTCCAGTGGACGCGATCCGTTGCAGGTTCCCTGTTCGGGGCCGACCCATCGCGGATCGCTGTAGTGGGCGCCAGTTCCGGTGGCAATTTGGCGGCTGCACTCGCGATGCGAGCTAGGGACCGGCGTCTGAATGAGATCGACCTGCAGGTTCTTCTCTACCCTGCCCTGGATTCACAGATGTCCAGTGAATCATACGAGCCGGAGGTGAATGGTCGCGACTACTTCATTAACGCTAACCACATGCGTTGGTATTGGGATCTCTATCGAGCCGGCGGTGCGGACGACGATGACCCGTACTTCTCCCCCCTGGCCTCGACGGACTTGTCAGGCCTCCCTGCAGCAGTGATAGTCAGCGCAGAATTCGATCTGTTGCGCGATGACGCCATCAAATACGACAGCCGACTTCGGGCTGCGGGAGTCGCTTCTGAAAGACGGCATCACCAATCGATCCACGGATTTCTCGCGCTCTTTGACTTCGTCGCCGAGGCATATCCGGAAGTGGGCGAGCTAGGACGGGTGATGCGCGCGCGGCTCGACAAGATTGAGCGCGAGCGGCCCGTGAACACAATTACGTTGCCGCCGGCGATCGACGTTGCCGCGCGCGTGGAATCGGGAACGCTGGAGTCCCTGGACTTGCTTGCCCGATGGAATTCGACGAACGTCGAGACCATCCGCGCGAGTTATGAGAAGATTCCGCGACGAGCGGTTCCAGCCTCCGGGGACGTGTCGCGTGAAGACGGCATCGTCGTAGCCGGGGGCGGTCGGACGATTCCGGTCCGCTGGTACCGACCTCGGGACGTGAGTGGCCCGCTGCCGGTCATTGTCTATATACACGGCGGCGCGTACATCATGGGTACCTTGGACGAGAACGACGAACGACTGGAGGAGTTCGTGCGTCGGTTAGGGTGCGCAGTGGTCTCCGTCGACTACAGGCTCGCGCCGGAGAATCCCTACCCGGCGGGCCTCGATGACGTCGAGGCCGTATGGAGGGCACTTTCGTCAGCTCACGATCAGTACGACGTCGATCCCAATCGTATGGTAGTCGCCGGCTCAAGCGCTGGTGCTGGGCTCGCCGCATCTCTTTGCATTCGCCTGAAGGAATGTAACGAGCCACAGCCCCTGCTGCAGGTACTGGTCTACCCGATGTTGGACGATCGCGAATGGCCCAGCATCGCTATGCTCGAGGGCGGGCCCGGACACTGGGGGCTTTGGCAGATCCGGCAGGAGAGGCTTTCTTGGGAGGCGTACCTCGGTGACGCGGGAGTTCACCGTGAGCGGCTCGCGGCGTCGGCCATTCCCGGTCGGGCCGATCCCAAGATGCTCGTCGGTCTCGCGCCCGCGTTCATCGGCATTGGCGATGTCGACGCGCTTATCGATTCGAACCTACGGTTCGCGGCTAATTTGATTGCAGCGGGTGTTTCGACTGAGTTGCACACATATCCCGGCGTGATTCACGGTGGATTCCTGCCGCACCCTCGTACTCAGATGACCCGGAAATTCCTGGCCGACGTGTACGAGGCGCTCGCGCGAGCGCTCCGCTAATGGCGGACGCAGCAGATACGGCTCCCCGTCTGTAGGCGCCGGGCTAATTTCTGGTAGTAGCGGGCGTCTTCCGGCGGTGGTGGAGAACCTCCCGGCGGAGGCGATGACGGGCCCCGCGTGTGAGGGCCTCCCCGGCGAAAGCCCGGACGATTCATCCAGGTCCCTGGGTAGGAAATAGAGCAGTTCGACCCTTGGTCAGAGTTGACCATGGCTGAACCGTGTTCGCCGGAACCCATCGCAGTTGCCGGGCACTGCATACTGTGCAGAAATGGCCAGCATCGCCCACAAACGTCCGGACAAATAGGACGGGGGAGACCGGAATCGGCGTCTGCAGGCACGATTCTCCTACAGACCGTGCGATGACTCCGAAGGCCTCCCTCATCGCCCCGCGTCACTTATCCGCGGCGCTGACGAAACGCACCGCGCAGTCGGGAACTGGCTCCCGGCATTCCTTGGGCTCACAGTGCCATTGCTGGTGCCGATGCGACCTTCAGTGTGTCGGGTCAGGAGTCCGGCCTTGCTGAATGTAAGTCCCCATCCCCACCACTTGACTTAGCCAGCAGGATTCGGTACGTTTTGAGCAGTTAGTGAACTGCCCATTTCAAAGAATGCACAAGGATAAAGGTGTCCGAAAACTTCGACTTAGATGATGCGATTGACGTCGCCGTGGTGGGAGCGGGTCCGACGGGTCTGATGCTCGCCAATTTGCTCGGCTCACACGGTCTCAAAGTCGCAGTATTCGAGGCTGGCGCTGAGCTCATCGATTTCCCCCGCGGGGTCGGTATCGATGACGAGAGCCTGCGAACATTCCAGTCGGCTGGTCTGGTGAGCAAGGTGCTCCCGCACACGATTGCAAATCAGTTGTTGGTCTTCATCGACGCCAAGGGCCGAGACCTCGCCCGGATCGCGCCCCCGTCGGCCGAGTTTGGATGGCCTCGCCGCAACGGTTTTGTGCAGCCTCTCGCCGACCGCGTTCTCCTGGACGGACTCGAACGCTACGACGCCGTGGACATCAACTGGTCCGCAGAGGTGACCGGATTCATCCAAGATGCGGATGGCGTCGACTTGACGGTCTCGTCACCCGGTGGGGAACGCAGTGTGCGGGCCCGCTACGTCGTCGGTGCAGACGGCGGCAGAAGTCAGACCCGCAAGACTCTTGGATTCGACTTTGTCGGCAGTTCATCCACAGCTGATTGGTTCGTTGTCGATATCCGCAACGACCCCTTGGGTCAGCCTGGCGCCTACGTGTGTGCAGACCCGCGCCGGCCCTATGCATCGATAAGCATCCCTCACGGCATTCGGCGCTTCGAGTTCATGTTGAAGCCCGGAGAGACCGAAGAGATTGCGATGACCGACGAGTTCCTCGCGCGCCTGCTCGAGCCTCTCGTGCCGTCGACAGCCAAGGTGGAGATTATTCGTCGCCGCGTCTACACGCACCACTCCAGGATCGCCACTCATTTCCGATCTGGCCGCGTCTTCCTTATCGGCGATGCGGCCCACGTGATGCCGGTGTGGCAAGGGCAAGGGTACAACAGCGGTATCCGTGACTCCCTGAACCTGTCCTGGAAGCTCGTGATGGTGCTCCGCGGCCTGGCCGGGGACAAGCTGCTTGACAGTTACGAGGCGGAGCGTCGGGAACACGTCCAGGCCATGACAAACCTCTCCACCCAGGTCGGTCGTGTTGTGTCCATGACGAATCGGCTCGGTGCCGCGCTGCGGGACGCGTTCTTCCGGGGAATCTCGATGCTGCCGAGTGCCAAGAATTACATCGTGCAGATGCGGTTCAAGCCCATGCCGACCATGTCACAGGGGGCGCTGACTACGATCGGCTCGCAGGGCGACCCGGCAGCCGTCGGGCGGCTCTTCATCCAGCCCACCGTGTGTACGCTCGATTCGGTATCAATCAAACTTGACGACGCCGTCGGACCATGGTTCGCGCTCATTGCCTGGAACAATGACCCGTGCGCCATCCTCGACGAGGACGCTCGGCAACGACTCGAGCGGGCAGGGGTTCGCCTGGTCGCGGCCCGCCCGGCTTCTCAGCTGCACTGGGTAGGTCCTGCGCCGGATGACTCGGTTCTCGTCATGGGCGATGTGGATGGGTCGCTGAAACGCTGGTTCGATTCACGGCCGGAATCGGTCATTCTCCTCCGTCCTGACCGAATTGTCGCGGGAGCGAGTGCCGCTCACGCCGCATCGGAGATGGTCCGGGGATTCGATCATGCCATTGGTGCTCCGGCAGTAGTTGCCGTGGCAACATCAGCACACCCATTACAAGGAGTTTGAATGACCCTCTGGACCGAACTCACCGGGCTCGACTACTCGATCCGCCACGTTACTGTCGGGCCGTGGTCGACCCGCGTTCTTGAAAGCGGAGCGGGCACGCCGTTCATTCTCATGCATGGAACCGGTGGGCACCTCGAAGCTTTCACGAAGAACATCCGCGCCTTGGCAGCGAACTACCGGGTCATCGCTTATGACTACCCCGGACATGGATGGACCACCACCACGCAGAGCGACTTGGAGATTGACGACTACATCGAGCACCTTGTCGGCCTCATGGATGCGCTCGATATAGAAAGCGCCCACCTCAGTGGAGAATCGCTCGGTGGCTGGGTGGCTGTAAAGTTTGCCGCTCGGTATCCCGACCGCGTAAAGAAGCTTGTGCTCAATACGCCGGGAGGAACAATGGCTTCCCCTGATGTCATGGAGCGCGTTCGATCGCTCAGTCAGGCAGCGGCCGATGACCCAAGTAAGGACAAAATACGAACCCGGCTCGAATGGCTGATGGCCGACCCGGACTCGGTGACTGAGGAGCTTATTGCCGTCCGACGGGCGGTATACAGCCGGCCGGGATTCCCGGATTCGATGAGGCATATTCTCTGCCTTCAAGACCCGGAAATCCGGCAACGGAACTTGGTCTCCGATGAGGAACTCGCCGCAGTTGTCTCAGCCGCTCTCGTAATTTGGACGAGCGATGACCCCTCAGGCCCTGCAGGAGCCGGCATGGACATGGCAAACCGGATGCCAGCCGGCGAGTTCCAACTGATCGAGCAAGCCGGACACTGGCCGCAGTGGGAGCAGCAGGCGCTTTTTGACGCCACTGTACTTGAGTTTCTGGGACGTGCAGAGCAGTGATTGCGACTGAGGCGATTGAGGCTGCGGCTGACAGAATCGAGGCCGCTGCAATTAGCGGGATCGCGTGCGAGCCTGTTTCGGATCTCCTGGGGCATCATGATATCGACGCTGCGTACCGAACCCAGCGTCGATTGACTGAACGCCGCCTTGCCCGCGGTACCCGCCTAGTTGGACGGAAGATCGGCCTGACGTCTGAGGCGGTTCAGAGGCAGATCGGAGTCGCGAGACCTGACTTCGGGGTGCTCTTCGACGACATGAGATACGGTGACGGCGACGAGATCCCGATGGCGCGGCTCCTGCAGCCGAAAGCAGAGGCAGAGATCGCCTTTCTGCTCGAAGAGGACATTCTTGATGCCAGCGACGCCGTCGCCGTACGTGCCGCTGTAGCACTGGCCTTTCCCGCACTCGAAATCGTCGACAGCCGCATTGCCGACTGGCGCATCGGCATCACAGACACCATCGCTGACAACGCTTCATCCGGCGTCTTCGTGATCGGCGCGAACGGTTTTCCGCTCGACGCCTTTGAGCCCGCTGGCGTCGTGATGAGAATGCGCCGCGGCGACACGGTTGTCTCGGAGGGCACCGGCCGTGACTGTCTAGGGGATCCGCTCAACGCCCTGACATGGCTGGCGGCAACGGCCATCGAGGTCGGTTCCCCGCTCCGTGCCGGTGATTTCGTGCTTTCCGGTGCGCTGGGACCCATGGTCACTGTCTCCCCGGGGGACGAATTCAGCGCCTCGATAGAACCGCTCGGAAGTGTGAGCATCCGATTCTCAGAGAAGGAAGAAGAACACGTATGACGAACACAATGGGAGTCGCGATCATCGGCTCTGGAAACATCGGCACCGACTTGATGTTCAAGGTGATGCGCGGATCTGAGACCCTTCGGGTCGTTGCGATGGTGGGCATCGACCCAGACTCCGATGGACTCGCGAGAGCAGCCAGCCTAGGGGTCGCAACGACGTCGGACGGCGTCAGTGGCCTGATCGCGCTCCCCGACTTCGCCGACGTCGAGATCGTATTCGATGCGACAAGCGCTGGTGCGCACATTGCGAACGCACGCCTTCTTGAGCCATATGGTTGTCGCTTGATCGACCTGACGCCGGCGGCCATCGGCCCGTTCGTCATCCCGCCGGTGAATCTTGAGGAGCACCTGGACGCGCCGAACATCAACATGGTCACCTGTGGCGGCCAGGCCACGATTCCCATCGTGGCTGCAGTGTCGCGTGTCACAGAGGTTCCTTACGCGGAGATTGTCGCGTCAGTCTCTTCCAAATCTGCCGGGCCAGGTACCCGGGCCAACATCGACGAGTTCACCGAAACGACCTCCCATGCCATCGAGATCGTCGGCGGGGCCCGCCGAGGCAAAGCCATCATCATCCTGAACCCAGCGGAGCCGCCGCTTATCATGCGCGACACAGTCTACTGCCTGATTGGCAACGCAGACCATGATGCGGTCCGGAGAGCAGTCAAGGAAATGGTCGATAAAGTAGCCACATATGTGCCCGGGTACCGCCTTGTCCAGGACGTCCAGTTCACGGCCGTGGATCCCGCCGAAGTCTCGACACTCCTACCCGATGGAGCCGGGCCGGTCGACACGAAGGTCTCAGTCTTTCTTGAGGTCGAGGGCGCGGCCCACTATCTGCCGGCTTACGCGGGCAATCTGGACATCATGACATCAGCGGCCATGGCCGTCGCCGAACGAATCGCCATCCGCGGAACGGTGGCTGCGTGATGGGCACCAAGATCTATGTTCAAGACGTCACTCTCCGGGACGGCATGCACGCCATCCGGCACCGGATAACACCAGAAAAAGTCGGCCAAATCGTCGGCGCCCTCGATCGGGCGGGCGTCTCAGCAATTGAGATCAGTCACGGCGACGGGCTCGCAGGATCGAGCCTAAACTACGGTCCGGGCAGCCACACTGACTGGGAATGGATCGAAGCTGCAGTCGCGAATGCGCAGAACGCCATCATCACCACGCTTCTTCTTCCTGGGCTGGGCACGATCGCAGAACTTCGACAAGCATTCGAACTCGGTGTCCGATCTGTACGAGTGGCCACCCACTGCACAGAAGCGGACGTCGCTGCACAACACATTGCCGAGGCTCGGTCACTGGGCATGGATGTATCCGGCTTTCTGATGATGAGCCACATGGTCCCTCCCGCGGAACTCGCTAAGCAGGCCCAACTCATGGAATCCTATGGCGCCCACTGCGTCTACATCACCGACTCAAGCGGTCGATTGACGACCGATGATGTTCGCGAGCGGGTGCGCGCCTACCGGGACGTACTCGACGACTCGACGCAGGTGGGAATCCATGCACACGAGAACCTGTCGCTCGCCGTCGCGAACTCGGTGGCAGCAGTCGAAGAAGGCGCGTACCGTGTCGACGCCTCTCTCGCGGGCCAGGGCGCTGCCGCCGGCAACGCCCAGCTTGAGGCGTTCATCGCCGTCGCGAATCTGCGTGGCTGGGAAACCGGATGCGACCTTTTCCCGCTGGAGGACGCTGCTGACGATTTGGTACGGCCGCTGCAGGACCGACCTGTCCGTGTGGACCGCGAGACACTCACGATCGGCTACGCCGGCGTCTATGGCAGTTTCCTCCGTCACGCAGAGATTGCGGCGTCGAACTACGGCGTGGACGCACGCGACATTCTTATCGAGGCCGGCCGCCGCAAGCTCGTCGGCGGTCAGGAAGACATGCTTACCGACATCGCGCTGAACCTCCAGGCACAGTCCAAGTGAGCGAAGCGCTGAACACGCCGTTACTACGACTATTCGAAGGAGAATAATGTCCCCCCGCGACCAGTATGATCCAGGGCCCCAGATTGCCCAGGCAGGAAGCATCAACCTTGGTACGCCCGATCTTGACCGCTCGCTAGGATTCTTCCAGGACCTCCTGGGCATGGAGATCGTGGAACGGACCGATGATGGTGTGGCCTATCTGCGCGGCTATCAGGAGCTTATTCATCACTCTCTCGTTCTTACTGAGCAGGACGAGGCCCGCGTAAACGCCTACAGCTTCCGAGTGAAGCGCGCTCAGGACGTAGAACTCTTTCGTGACGAACTCGTGAAGCAGGACATCGAGGTGCTCGAAGTTCCGTCCGGAAGTGAATCTGGCCGCGGTACCGCGATTCGCTTCCTGGTGCCGTGGAGTGAGCATCCGTTCGAGTTTTACTATGACATCGAAAAGCCACTCGCGCCGGAGGAGCTCCGCTCGCGCCTTCCCAGCAGCAGCTCTCGTCGTCGCGGGCTCGGGGTGCGCCGTATCGATCACTTCAATGTTCAGACCAGCCCCGGCACCATCAACCAGGCAGAGCTATGGTTGCGCGAGAACATGGGTCTCAAACGCCGCGAGTTCATCATGATGCCTGACCATCCATCGACCGTCATGGCATCGTGGATGTCCGTGACCTCTCAGATGCATGACGTTGCTCTCGGCGTTAACCGCGACGAAAAAATGGGTCAGCTGCACCACGTCGCCTTCAACCTCGAGAACTACCACGACGTGCTGACCGCTGCGGATCAAATCCGTGACCTCGATATCGAATACGGAGTGGGGCCGGGAAAGCACGGCGTCGGTCAGGCCATGTATCTGTACGTGCACGACCCGGGTTCGGACCACCGGGTTGAAATCTACTCTGGCGGGTACCAGGTTTTCGATCCCGACTGGGAGCCGATTGAGTGGAAGGTTCCAGACGTCCCGCACGGCATGACATGGTACGGCGATGCCATCGATATTCAACAGGGGAGCCGCGGCCGGGAGACCACCTCGTCGGCTGGCCTCTGGCTGTAGCAGATAACCGGATCCGGCACGAATGCTGAGCTTGGTTCGCCGGTTCTGAGGTGCGGAAGTCTTTTACAATCGGCCAGTCAAATAAGTAGGAGTCAGATCAGTGTCGTCGAATCAGCCAGAAACAATCACCTCAGTCATGAGTCTTGGAGGGCGTCCGGCAAACAGCCGCCGTGAAATCAAAATCATCGATACGACCTTGCGCGATGCTCATCAGAGCCTTTGGGCGACACGGATGCGCACTGATCACATCGTTTCCATGGCTGCAGAATTTGACAAGGTTGGATTCGAGCAGGTGGATCTTATGGCTCCGATCCAGTTTGACGTGGCGGTCCGCTACCTAAAGGAAGATCCTTGGGAGCGGGTCCGACTCGCACACGAGCATGCACCCAACACCAGGTTCCGGGCACTGATCCGCTCCAAGAACATCGCTTCGTTCGACTTCCTGGCGGACGATGTGATTGAGGCCTGGGTGGAGAACCTGTACGCAAACGGCTTTCGGGTCATCGGCTCGTTCGACGGGCTCAACGACGTCGACAACATCGCGCCAGGCCTGATCCGCGCGAAGGAGTTGGGGGCCTCCACTTTTGGTGCGGTCTCGTTCTGTGAAAGCCCGGTCCACACCGACGAGCTCTTCGTCGCCAAGGCGCGCGAGCTGATCGAGAAGGCCGATGTGGATGCGATCATGCTCAAGGACGCCGGCGGCCTCTTAACACCGGACCGCATTCGCACGCTGGTGCCCGCCCTCAAAGAGGTCATGGGGGACCGGACTCTCGAACTGCACAGCCACTGCCTAACGGGGCTGGCGCCGCTGGTCTACCTTGAGGCCGTGGAGCTGGGGTGCGATGCGCTGCACACCTCAATCGCGCCAATGGCCAACGGTGCTGCGCAGCCGGCGACGCAGGGCATCGTGCGGGATCTGAGGGCGCTCGGATATACAGTCAATGTCGACGACGTGCTGATCGATACGATCAGTGAGAAGCTCTCTGCGATCGCTGAGGCGGAGGACAAGCCGGTGGGCCATCCGGTCGCGTACAACGGCTTGCATTTCATGCATCAGCTTCCTGGCGGGATGCTGTCGAACTTCCATTCTCAGCTGGCGACGGCAGGCCTTTCGGACCGTTTCGATGAGCTGCTCCACGAAGTTGCCCGGGTGCGGTCGGAGCTGGCGTTTCCGATCATGATCACCCCCTTCGCTCAGTTTGTGGGCACTCAAGCGGTGATGAATGTGATCTCTGGTGAGCGGTACTCGATCGTGCCGAACGAAATCAAAAAGTACGTCCTCGGTTACTACGGCACTCTCCTGGCACCCATTGACGCGGAATTGCATGCTCGGATCGTGACCAACGGCGCTTCGGACATTGCTCTCGAGCCTGCCGCCATCGCTCCAATGCTCCCCGACCTGCGGGAGCGCCATCCCGACGAGAGCATCGACATGCTGCTCCTGCGGGCGATGTTCGCCGGTACGCAGGTCGACGAGATGAAGAAGACCGTGGCGGGTGGTAAAAATGCCAATGAATTCCGCCAGCCGCTTCTGGACCTCATCAAAACATTGCATCAGAAGAGCCAGGCCGGCAGGCAATCGCTGACAGCCGGAAATCTGCAAATCAGCCTCACAAAAGGAGAAAAATAAGATGTCGCTTACCCCGCCCGATATCAGGGAACTCAAGGCCATCCTCGATTGGGCGAATCTGACCGAGGACGTGCGCGAACTCTCGATCAAATTCGGCGATGTTGAGTTGTTCATCTCCCGCGACCGGCAGCCGTCCATAGGCCATCCCGTTGCCGCACAGGGGTCGGCAACAGCGACAGCCATTTCGCCTCCGGTCGCCCCAGTGCCGCTGCACCCGCCAGCCGCCGCACCTGTAGCCCTGAGCCAACTGCAGGCCTCCGACGCGCTGGCGTCCGACGAGGTGCTGATTAAAGCACCGATGGTCGGACTGTTCTATTCATCGCCGAAGCCCGGAGACCCCGCTTTCGTAGCTGTCGGTGACAAGGTTGGCGTCGAGACGGTGCTTTGCATCGTGGAGGTCATGAAGCTGATGAGCAACGTCGAGGCGCGGGTCGAGGGCACAGTCACGAAGATTCTGGTCGAGAACGAGCAAGCGGTCGAGTACGGCCAGCCCCTGATGGTGATTAAACGCGATGCCTGAACCCCTGAAGAGCGTGCTGATCGCCAACCGTGGCGAAATAGCGCTGCGCGTGGTCAGAGCGTGCAAGGAACTGGGTATCCGGAGCGTCCTGGCGTATTCGGAGGCCGACGCCGATTCCTTGCCGGTGAAGCTTGCCGACCAGGCCGTTTGCATCGGTCCCGCGCAAGCGAAGTCAAGCTATCGCGATCCCCGAGCAGTTATCAGTGCGGCGCTGGCATACAAGGTCGACGCCATCCACCCCGGCTATGGCTTTCTTTCCGAGAACGCGGACTTCGCCAAAATGTGCGAAGACGAGAATGTCGTCTTCATCGGCCCGGCCTCGGACGTCATCCGTTGCATGGGCGACAAGATCGAGGCGAAGAATATCGCACGCAGGGCCGGAGTGCCCACAGTGCCTGGTTCGCTGGGCGCAATAGCCGAGTACAACGAAGCCTTCGATGTGGCCGGCGAGGTCGGCTACCCCCTGCTGATCAAGGCTGCGGCCGGGGGTGGCGGACGTGGCATGCGTGTCGTGGAGTCGGCCGCAACGCTCGAGAAGGACCTAGCGGAGATCATGTCGGAAGCCGAAGTCGCGTTCGGTGACCCAGCCGTCTATATCGAGCGCTACCTCACCGACATCCGGCACATCGAGATACAGGTAATATCCGATGGCCAGACCGTATTGCACCTCGGAGAGCGGGACTGCACGGTACAGCGACGTAACCAAAAGCTGATCGAGGAGTCGCCGTCGCCAGTCCTTGACGCAGAACTCAGGCACGGCTTGGCACAGGCTGCGGTGGCGCTGTGCAGAGAAGTCGGATACACGAATGCCGGGACTGTCGAGTTCGTTTTCGACAACATCGATCGCAGGTACTACTTCATCGAGATGAACACCCGGATCCAGGTGGAGCACCCCGTCTCAGAGATGGTCACCGGCATCGACCTCATCAAGCTGCAGTTGCAGATCGCTGGCGGTTTGCCGCTAAGCCTGACCCAGCAGGATATCCATATCAGCGGCCACGCTATCGAATGTCGCATCAATGCTGAAGACCCGGACAATGGGTTTGCACCCAGCCCGGGCAGGGTCGCCGATTTCCGTGCGCCGGGCGGCTTCGGAGTAAGGATGGATACACATATCGAGTCGGGCTATTCCATCCCTCCCTACTACGACTCCATGATCGGCAAGCTCATCTGCTGGGGCAAAGATCGCGACGAGGCCATCGCCCGAGCCCTCCGCGCTCTCGACGAGCTCGTCGTGGAGGGAATTATCACCACAGCCCCCTTCCACAAGAGAATCCTTCAATGCTCGAAGTTCGAAACAGGTGATTTCAACACTGGGTTCGTTGCTGAGCTCTTGGCGGGTGAAACAATCATGGGGTGAGCCCCGGCGCGCACCGCTACCTTGGCCGTCACTGGCAAAGGCGCACAGCCGTGGTGGCTGTGTCGATTGCGCCGGAGCCGGTAAGGGGCGTAAGCCGTTGGGTGCTGCGTCGGTCCGGGTTGGATCTGCCACGTGATCTCAGCTTTTGCTCTGCAAGGGATCCGCGAGATCGTTCCAGGGGACGATCTCGCAGGCGTCATGGGGGATGCAGCATGAGTTCTGCTGGATGGACATTTTGGCTGCCACGAGCAGGATAGTGCGCAAGGATGAAAGGCTGTTTGTTCTTGCGGAAAATCGCAAGCAAGCTATCACAGCAGAGCAGTGTTATTGCCACCGCCGGATCCGGATCTATCTGCCGCCCGCTTGCGCCAAGTACTTGGCTGATTCCCTCGGCAGAACGTGCCGGGAAGGCCAGACGGATGCAGCCATTGGGCGCAACGGGGTTGTTCTCCTTGAGGGTCTTCGGTGAAGACATGATGCGCAAGGACGGCGCCTGGACTTGACGGCCCCGGCTGTGGGTGGCGCAATTGCCTCCTCGGCAGACCCTCGTAAAGCGAAAAAGCGAAAGGCTGCCCGTGGCCATAGTCCGAGGATTGCGAAATCTTCGTAACACGCACTTCTTTCGGCTTGGACGAGGCCCGTGGCGAGTAGTTGTCCCCGTCAAAGGGCTTGCTGGTTCCAATCCCATCTGAGCCCATCCAAGGAGCCGGCGGCGGCGATGGCAATTTACGCCGTCAGCACCGCGCTGGGTGATGGATCTGTACTGGTCGTGACCAGCGAGGAGGCCTCGTCTCCTCGACCCTGATTTCGCCTCTGACTCTCGGGCACCCCGCAATTGGCGTTGGCTATGAAGAAATCATCAGGTCTGCCCATATGGTATGGCCATCCAAAGGAAGTCCAGAGAATAGCCCAGGTTGTCCCGGGTTCCATGGCCTCCTGCCCGTGACGGCGGCCCAGGTCGAGGATTCGTACAGCAGCAATTTCTCCTGCCGCCCCGATTCAGGCTCAGCATGAAGCGGTCAATGTTGACTCTCGTCGTGTTTGCATTCGTGAACTGCCACGCCAGCCCAACGCATCTGGGCTTCGGAGTCTGGATTATGCATTGGCGACCGTTGTGTACCTCGCGGCTCGGCACGCTAAGGACGTACTCGGATAATCAGAGCGTCGCCTTGTCCGCCGCCTCCGCAAAGTGCCGCCGCACCTAGCCCGCCACCCCGAAGGCGGAGTTCAAGTGCAAGACTCAGAACGAGTCGCGCACCACTCATTCCAACGGGGTGGCCGAGAGCGATGGCGCCGCCGTTAGGGTTGACACGTTCGAGTTCGATGCGAAGTTCGCGAGCTGAGGCGATCGGCACGCCCGCAAAGGCTTCATTCATCTCGAAAACGTCAAGATCTTCGAGAGTCACTTCGTTCTGCCGACGGAGCGCATCCCGGATTGCTCCGGCAGGCTGAAGGAGCAGCGAGGGGTCGGGGCCGGAGAAAGTGCCATAGCTGACTATCTCGGCAATCCAATCGAGCCCGCACCGATCAGCTTCGGAGCGGCTCATTACAACAAGGGCCGCAGCGCCATCCGATAGTTGGGATGCCGATCCCGCCGTTATTGTGCCATCGGGATCGAAAGCCGGGCGGAGCCTTGCGAGTGTCTCTGCAGTGGTGCCCGGACGTACACCCTCATCCGTGTCGAAGACCATCTCGCCGGTGCGCCCGGCAGCCTTGACCGGAACAATCTCGGCAGTGAAGCGGCCTGATTGAATGGCAGCTGAGGCCTTCGAGTGCGAGCGGGCAGCGAATTCGTCCTGCTCTTCACGTGTGATGCTTAGCGGTCGTTGGTAGCGGTCGGTTGCTGCGCCCATTGTCGTGTTTTCAATGGAGCAGATCAAGGCATCACGTTCAAGGGAATCTTCAAGGGGGGCACTCCCGTACTTAAAGCCGGCGCGCGTGCGCCGTAACACGTGCGGGGCATTGCTCATGGACTCCATCCCGCCTGCCAGCGCCCGCGTCCAGAAACCCGCTCGAATAGCGTTGTCGGTGAGGCCAATAGCCGCCAGGCCAGAGAGGCAAAGTTTGTTCACAGTCGTCGCGGGAACCGACAGTGGGACGCCGCCGGCTATTGCGGCTTGCCGGGCCGGGCCTGCACCCACCCCAGCCTGAACAACATTGCCGAGCGTGACGGCGTCGAGAGAGCCAGGGTCGATGCCAGCGCGCTCTATGGCCGCCGCAGTAGCGATACCTCCAAGCTCGGTCGCGGTAAAGCCTGAGAGCCCACCGAGTAATTTGCCTATAGGCGTTCGTGCGCCAGCGACGATGACGGATGTCTCCATGGTGCCTTCCCAAAAAAGTACTGAATCTTCAAGCACCTATCGTTGTTATTTTAGTATTGTATCCTTGTAACTACCTGTACGTCCAACTATTTTTTGGCGCATTGCGTCGGGTCTTAGGACCGTCACTCAGGGCCCTTCAGTGCTCCGAAGGGACGCAGGTAGTATCACCCCGCCATCCGGCCATCTGTACAACCCGTCTTCAAGATTGAGACCAGCTGGCTGACTTCGTTCGGCGCCCCCGCAGAAGCTCAAGCGGATGAAAAAAATACATGCATGACCTAGTAAATAGTTGTGGTACCTACTATATTGGAGTCAAGCGTTCACCAGGGCGGTGACGGGTGAGGGAAGATATTTCATGGTTCGCGAACTAATGCACTTTGTCGGCGGCAAGGCTGTTGCCGGAACTTCGGGCCGCTTCAGCGATGTCTATAATCCCAGCACGGGAGAAATTCAGGCCCGAGTGCCTCTGGCCACCACTGAAGAGGTCGAGGCCGCGATTAGCAACGCCGAAGAGGCACAGATTATATGGAGTTCATGGAATCCGCAGCGCCGTGCCCGGGTGCTGGCTAAGTTTCTTACCCTGGTCGAGCGTGACCTCGACAAGCTTGCCCGACTTCTTAGCTCCGAGCACGGCAAGACCGTAGCCGATGCCAAGGGTGATATTCAGCGCGGCGTCGAGGTCATTGAATTCGCTGTTGGCGGACCTCATTTGCTCAAGGGGGAGTACACGAGCGGCGCAGGTACGGGAATCGATGTCTATTCCATGCGCCAGCCCCTCGGGGTCGTAGCTGGCATAACGCCCTTTAATTTTCCCGCAATGATCCCTCTTTGGAAGTGCGGGCCTGCACTTGCCGCTGGCAACTCGTTCATCCTTAAGCCAAGCGAACGCGATCCGTCCGTTCCACTCGCCCTCGCCGAACTTTTCCTTGAGGCAGGCATGCCTCCGGGTGTGTTCAACGTCGTCAACGGCGACAAGGTAAGCGTGGATGCGTTACTGAATGATGAGCGCGTGAAAGCGATCGGCTTCGTTGGTTCAACCCCCATTGCGCAATATATCTATCAAACAGCGGCCGCCAACGGGAAGCGCGCACAGTGTTTTGGGGGAGCGAAAAACCACATGATCGTCATGCCCGACGCCGATCTCGACCAGGTCGCTGACGCTCTGATGGGCGCCGGCTACGGCTCAGCGGGGGAACGCTGCATGGCGATTTCGGTGGCCGTTCCCGTAGGTCAGGCAACAGCCGACGCCCTTGCGGCCAAACTGACTGAGCGCGTGAAGGAACTGAGAATCGGACCCGCCCTCGATGAGGCAAGCGACTACGGTCCCCTAGTGACCCAGGCCGCAGTAGACACAGTGTCAAAATACATCGGAATCGGCGTCGAGGAAGGTGCGACGCTTCTAGCTGACGGGCGTGGGCACATAGTCGAAGGATTCGAGCAGGGGTTCTACCTGGGCCCAACGTTGTTCGACCACGTCACCTCCGACATGACCATCTACCGTGAAGAAATCTTTGGCCCTGTCCTAATAATTACGCGGGCCAAGGACTACGAGGAGGCGCTGCGCCTGCCCTCTGAACACATCTACGGCAATGGAGTCTCGATCTTCACCCGTGATGGCGATACCGCCCGCGATTTCACCGCCCGGGTGAATGTCGGCATGGTCGGCGTCAACGTTCCGATTCCGGTACCAATCGCCTACCACACCTTTGGCGGGTGGAAAAAGTCGGGCTTCGGCGACCTGAATCAGCACGGACCCGACTCCTTCCGGTTCTACACGAAGACGAAGACGGTGACATCACGGTGGCCATCAGGGTTAAAAGAAGGCGCCAACTTCTCAATACCGACGATGGACTGAATCGGTGTACCCCGTAACAGAAGACCAGCGGGCCCTCATCGAGGCCGTGCGAGACTTTTCACAGTCCGCGCTGGCGCCGAACGCCATCGAGTGGGACCAGACGAAGTTCTTTCCCGTCGACGTTCTCGAGCAGGCTGGTGAACTCGGCCTCGGAGGTATCTACACCAGCGAAGACGTAGGTGGCGCCGGGCTAACCCGCAGCGATGCCGTTCTGATATTCGAGGAGCTCGCAAAAGGCGACACCGCCATCGCAGCGTACATTTCGATCCACAACATGGTCGTGTGGATGATCGATACGTTCGGCGACGATGATCAACGCAAACGGTGGGTGCCCGAACTCGCCTCAATGCAGCAGCTGGGCAGCTACTGCCTCACGGAGCCGGGAGCAGGGTCCGACGCCGCATCGCTGCAGACGTCGGCCAGGCGCGATGGCGACGAATACGTACTGAATGGAACCAAGCAGTTCATCTCGGGTGCAGGTTCTTCGAGCATCTACATCGTCCTGGCTCGAACCGGTGGGGAGGGACCGCGGGGAATCAGCGCTATCGTGGTTCCCGCGGAAACACCAGGACTCTCATTCGGCTCGAACGAGAAGAAGATGGGCTGGAACGCCCAGCCTACTCGCCAAGTTGTCCTCGACGATGTGCGAGTTCCGGTGGCCAACCGTCTTGGCGACGAAGGCGCGGGCTTCCACATAGCTATGAAGGGCCTCAACGGCGGCCGGGTAAATATGGGAGCCTGTTCACTTGGTGGCGCGCAGTGGGCACTGGAACAAACCATCAAGCACCTGAACGAACGGGTTGCTTTTGGGAAGCCGCTGGCTGCACAGCAGTCACTTGTATTCACGCTTGCGGACATGGAAACCGAACTGCAGGCGGCTCGGGGGATGTTGCGGCAGGCTGCCCTCGCCATGGACACAGACGACCCCAATGTTGCAACAATTTGTGCCATGGCAAAACGCTTCGCAACTGATGCTGCGTTCACAGCAGCTAACTCCGCCCTGCAACTGCACGGCGGCTACGGGTACCTCGCTGACTATGGAATCGAGAAGGTTGTTCGGGACCTCCGTGTGCACCAAATCCTGGAGGGAACCAACGAAATCATGCGTCTGATTGTCGGACGCGCTCTGCTGGAGAAAGCGTCATGAACCAGCAGCTCCCTCCCAATGCACAGGTGACGCCGGAACAGGAGGTCCTTTTCGAGGTACGAGGGCACCTTGGTCACATCACGCTCAACCGACCGCGAGCCATCAACGCGCTCAACCATGCGATGGTGAAGATGGTCCTCGCCCAGCTCGAGGCCTGGTCCATGGACCGACGGGTAAGCACCGTACTCGTCACCGGCAGTGGTGAACGTGGACTGTGCGCGGGAGGTGACATCGTGTCGCTTTACCGGGACGCACGCGAGGGCGACGGGCGGGCATCAGCCGACTTCTGGCGGGATGAATACCGGCTCAATGTTGAAATCGCTAACTACCCCAAGCCATATGTCGCTGTCCAGGACGGACTCGTCCTGGGCGGTGGCATTGGCATCTCGGCGCACGGCTCGCATCGAATCGTCACGGAAAGATCCAAGCTCGGGATGCCAGAGACCGGCATCGGCTTCATTCCCGATGTAGGAGGAACCCGTCTGCTTTCACGTGCTCCCGGCGAGCTCGGAACCTACCTTGCTCTGACAGCAGGTTCGGTCGGAGGCGCAGACGCCATCGCCCTAGGGCTATCCGACAGTTGGGTTCCATCAGCTCGCATCCCTGAGCTCATCGCCGCGCTCGAGAACCTGGCCGCGGACGACGCAGTGGCAGCAGTCGTCGGACAAGCCCCAGTGGCAGGCCTACTCGCGCACCGAGCCTGGATTGACCCAGCGTTCTCTGCCGACAGCGTCGCTGAGATCGTCGAGCGATTGCGCCATTCTGGCACAAAGGAGGCTCGTGAGGCCGCCACGGCCGTCACATCGAAGTCTCCGACTGCCCTGGCTGTAACGCTCGAGTCCCTGCGTCGCGCTCGCCACCTCGATTCGCTCGAAGACACCATGCAGCAAGAGTTTCGAGTTTCTCTTCGTGCACTGAGGGCCCACGACTTTGCAGAGGGCGTCAGGGCGCAGGTCGTCGATAAAGATCGCCTACCGAACTGGGATCCAGCAGGTCTTCACGACGTTACGACCGAGTTGATCAATGCCTACTTTGCCTCGCTCGGCGACGACGAACTGGAACTGAGGAGTTCCGGGCTCCAGACGCGCTAAATTCACCATGACAGAAGGATGCATATGACTACCTCAATAGCCTTCATCGGCCTCGGCCACATGGGCGGACCCATGGCCATCAATCTCGCGAAGGCAGGCTACAAGGTCGCCGGCTTCGATCTCTCCCAAGCTGCCGTGGACGCTGTCAACGGCCACGATATCACTACGGCCGCCAGTGCTGCTGAAGCCGTGGCCACAGCCGATGTTGTCATCACCATGTTGCCCGCGGGTCGTCACGTGATCGCCGCTTACAAGGGCGGCGGCGACGACAAGGGCCTGCTGTCTTATGCCAAACCGGGAACCCTCTTCATCGACTCATCAACCATCGCAGTCGACGACGCCCGGTCCGCTCACGACCTGGCGGTTGCCGCCGGACACCGCGCAATGGATGCCCCCGTGTCGGGCGGAACCGGAGGAGCGGAGGCCGGCACTCTGGCGTTCATGGTTGGAGGATCAGAGGAAGACTTCGCAGTAGCCGCGCCAATCTTGAAAGCCATGGGCCATCGAATTGTCCATTGCGGCGGTTCAGGACTCGGGCAAGCGGCCAAGGTCTGCAACAACCTGATACTTGGAATTTCAATGATTGCAGTAAGCGAAGCATTCGTTCTGGGGGAGAAACTTGGCCTCGAACATCAAGCGCTCTTTGATGTCGCATCCAACGCCTCGGGCCAGTGCTGGGCGCTTACCACTAACTGTCCAGTCCCGGGACCGGTACCTACGAGCCCGGCAAATCGTGGCTATCAGCCGGGTTTCTCGTCGGCTCTGATGGCAAAGGACCTCGGCCTCGCCGCCCAAGCCTTCGAGATGACCGGGATGCAGGCCGAGGTTGGCACGCTTGCGAACGAAATTTACCAGCGGTTCGCAGCCGGGGATGGTGACGGTGCCGACTTCTCGGGCATCATCAACCACATTCGTAAGGGCAGTGAGTCAAAGGGAGGCTAGTGAGCCAGTAGGCCAGCGTCGTCGGCGCTGATTGTGAGACCCAGCGTCAAGAGGAATAGATGCTCGGCCCCGAGCTTCGGTGTTCCGGCTGTGCCGGCAGGTTGTGGTCCAGCCCGTTGGGCCGAGTCATATTCGACTGCGGTGTGAGGCTGCGTGCGCGGGTCCGTTGCCCCATGACTAGTTGTTCGGCTGGGGCAAAATCGTAAGCGTTTAGGGTCGAATGTCAACGCTGCGCGAATGGCAACAAGACCCGATCACCAAGACCGGCAACATATTGTCCGCAAACTCCTCATCGAAGCCTGCCTGGCTGTAGGGGCACCCTGTGCCCGGCTAGGTACCGCAACTACGCCAACTAGATCATCGCCTCCGCAATGGCGATCCGCGCCCTGGAACAAGACCACTCTCTCCACCACAAGTGGAAATCTTCCATGAATGGCGTGTGCAAGAACGTACCCCGGGAAGCGGTGGAGAGATGGCAGCCGAGACGCAGATGATGCCGGCCGACTGCACGTACGAGGCTCAAAACGAACCCGATCGGGCCGGACTCATAGACCAATCCTGACGGACGGCTCGAACCGGCGCACCTGCCCCAGCACCACGGCTGGGATATAAACAGGGAGTTGACCCTAATATCTCCCCGCGGGGCAACACCTGAGGGCTGCCACCCTCTGATCTTTGTTACAAAGGATCAGGGAGGGGTGGCGGGTCGTTGAAGTCACCTGATTCGCGCCGAAATTTCGCGATAATGCTTACTAGGGCTGCAAGATCCTGGTCCGGGAAGCCTAACTGAGAAAATACCGAATTGTTGAGAGCGTCAGTGGCGGCCGTGACCACTTCGAAACCCGCATCGGTCAGCTTAACCAGTGTCGCCCTGCCATCGGTAGGGTGCGGTGAGCGCTCGACCAGAGCAGCACGCTCGAGCCGTGCGACGGTATTCGTGACGCTGGTCGGATGAACCTGAAGCCTCGCTGTTGCACTTGCCATTGGAAGTGCCCCGCCTCTTGAGAACGCAAGCAAGCGCAGCAGTTCAAACCGGGCGAAAGACAAATTAAATGGCTTCAACGTCGATTCGACCCGGGCAAGCATGATCTGCTGCGCCCGCATGATCGAAGTGACAGCAGCCATGCCGACTGCAGCGTCATCCCAGCCGTGCTTGAGCCATTGTCGTTTTGCTTCCGCAATTGGATCAATAGGTAATGGCGATGACGCGGGCACAGTTCTGTCCTTTCGACGCGTACGGGTCAATGCTGGAAGCATACCGGGGGTTCAGCAAATGGCAGGTAACGGTCGGGCCGCCGGTTTCCGTGCATTGACTCTCAGCGGCCCACCTTTCCCATCAATCCCGCTATAGGGGCGAGAACGAGCGGGCGCGCCGCGAGCACAGCTGCAGCGGTGACCAGAAGCGACAGCACAAAAATGGTGAAACCCCACCAATTTACTGCATCTTGCCCGCCGTACATGTGGTTCAGATTGCGGAGAGCACCAGTGGCTAGTACTAGAGCCACATGTACGGTGATGAAGACCACAAAGTACAACATGACGAGAAGATGGATGGAACGCGCGACCTCGATTGGGTAGATGCGGTTAAGACCGGTCGCCTTTGAAGGCCACGCACCCGACATCCGGATACCAGTAACAGCGGCTAGGGGAGCGGCGACGAAAACCGTAAAAAAGTACGCCAAAACCTGCAGGCTATTGTAATTAACCCAGCCATTCTCGGTCGGCCATTGCAGCGAAGCATATTGAAGTGCGGCCGAAAGTGCGTTCGGTACTATGTCCCAGCTGGTGGGCACGATCCGTGTCCACTGGCCGGTGCTGAATAGAAGAACGATGAACACCACGCCGTTCAGTAACCACAGCGCGTCCATACTCAGATGGAACCAGAGGTCCAGACTAATTCGATTCGGGCTTCCCTTAGTCTTGATCAGCCCCGTGTTGTTGCGCGTCCACGACGCGGGAGGGCGCTTGGTAGTGCGTACCAACCAGCCGCTACGGATGATCAGGACAATGAAGAACGCATTGAGAAAATGCTGCCAGCCAAGCCATGCAGGGAAGCCGACCGGAGCGGATTCCGGAAGAGGAACTTCCCCAGGATAAGTCACGAGAAAATTCTGCACTTCCCCTGTGGAGACAAGCATCCGGGCGATGATGGCCACCACACCCGCGGCGATCACAAGCCCGACGGCTCCAAAGACATAGCGCCCAGTGCCGCTTCCTGCCGCCGACTTGATTTTGGAACGGACAGTGCTGGATGCCTCTTCCCCCGCAGCCCCATTCCCCCCGGTTGCCCCTTGCGAAGACAGCAAGGCCACGCGCGCCCCCGGCGCCCCCGGCGTCTCCGCGGCGGAGGGCACAGTTGCCGCAGTCAAGGCGGCGGGCGCCGATGAGTCCGGGGATGTCGCTCGAAGGCCCTGTCGGCCAGCCACAGTGCGCGGGGGCGGCTGTTGTGTGTTCTCGGGGGCCAGGGACGGCGAGACAGAGGGCCTGGGTAAGCCCCGCCTCCCATTCGACGCGTTTTGAGGTTTTTTGGGTTCACCTGTGGTGGGGACCGCAGTTGCCTCGACGGATTCAATGGGGGAAGTCGCCACCGGCGTAGCAGGAGAAAACGTCGGGCTTGAGTCGCTCGGGGCTGCGGGCTCACCTGGACGCGGCAGGCCCTGCCGACGTTGGGGCGGTTCTTGATTCGCCATAGTCAGTCCCTCCTGGAATCCAGGCTCGCCAACAGCTGTGGTACGACGGAAAAAACGTCTCCCACCACACCGAAGTCGGCAATCGCAAAGATGGGGGCGCCGGCATCCTTGTTGATGGCCACGATCGTTTTCGCCGTCTGCATGCCGGCCTGATGCTGAATCGCCCCGGAGATTCCGAGAGCGATGTAAAGCTGGGGCGAAACAGCCACACCAGTCTGTCCAACTTGAAAAGTGTGCGAAACATAGCCTGCGTCCACAGCGGCACGCGATGCCCCGACCGCCGCACCAAGCGCGTCCGCCAACTCTTCCACCAAGGCGAACTTCTCAGCAGACTGGAGTCCTCGCCCGCCCGCTACCACCTTGTCGGCTCCTCGAAGGTCTGGACGCGTGGTACTAACGGGAAGCGAGTGGAATTCGGTGATGGTTGCTGCAGCCTTGCCCGACGGTGGCACAGCGAGTTGCTCAATAACGGCATTTCTCGGCTCAGCACGCAAATCGACTGCCCCCTGACGGACCGTAATCACGACCGCGCCTGCGGTCGCCGCTGAATTGACGTCATATGCACCGCCGTAAACGGAGTGGGTCGAGACGACTCCCTCTTCATCACGGCTCACGCTTACGGCATCCAGAGCCAGCGCTAGTGCTGAGCGGACAGCGAAGCGAGCCGCCACATCGCGGCCCTCGACTGAGTTGGAGATGAGGACTGCATCAGGAGCGACGGCGTCGAAGGCCGAGGCGAGGGCATCAACTAAAGGTACTGTCAACATCGTTGACAAACTGTCGTCTTCAACGATAAGAATCCGCTCAGCTCCGAGCCGCGAGACCTCCTCCGCTGCCGCTATCGATCGCCCGGGGGTGGTAACAACGAGTGCCGTTGGCTCGCCGATGTTCGCAGCGGCACCAAGCAAGCCAGCAGCACTTTTGTGAATGGCGCCGTCGGGGGAAATTTCAATGAACACCAAGACGGGGTTGTGGGACATCCGGTTCTCCTAGGCGAGTCTGTTTTGAATGAGAAAATCGGCGAGGCGTTCGCCGGCCGCGCCCTCATCGACTACGACGACGCCCGCGGACCTGGCCGGTCGCTCGGAGAGTGCAATGACGATGGAGCGTGCCTTCGTGTCGCTGTCGAGGCCGATCCCCAGGTCGTCAAGTGACCAGGTCTCGTATGGCTTCTTTTTGGCGGACATAATTCCCTTTAAGCCTGGAAGACGTCCTTCGGGCAGATTCTCTGTAACGCTGATAACCGCCGGCAGTGAAGCGTGAACGGCAAGAGTTCCTGACTCGGTAGTTCGGCTGCCTTTAACCCGAACAGCGGATATCTCAACAGATTCGAGGTTCGTCAAATGGGGAACGTCGAGTAACTCGGCAAGCATGGCCGGAATGACACCGCCATTGCCGTCCGTTGTGGCGTTGCCAGCCACTACAAGATCGAATCCAGTACGTCGAAGCGAGGCAGAAATCACTTCTGCCGTAAGTCCAGCGTCGGCTCCCGCCAACAGGTCATCAGCGATGTGGACAGCCGAAGCGGCTCCCATTGCTAGAGCTTTGCGCAACGACGTAACGGCGGTCTTCGGCCCCATCGAAGCCACGACAACTTCTGTGGAGGGGTTCGCGTCAGCGTATTTGAGAGCCAGTTCCAGAGCGCGTTCGCCAACTTCATCCGCTACCGCATCGCTGGCGGCTCGATCAGCCAGCCCGCTGTCGAGGCTAAGTTTTCGGTTTCCGTAGGTGTCGGGAACCTCCTTCAGCAGTACGACTATCTTCATCTTTTCCCTCGACTCAAAAGGTGGTGTGAAATGCAACATGTTGAATAAAAAGGTCTACCATCCTTCAAACTAGTATAACCTCCTAGTAATTACTAGTGGCGGGCCCTTCCGATCGGGGACATCGTGGGGAACGCCCCATAGACATGGCCGAGATAGGATCCGTCAAGGGTTGCCAACGGTTCCCCTAGACAAATTTAAAGACACCGATTAGGACCAACAGCGAAAAGCCGTTGGTCAAGGCGCTGAGGGAGGGTGAACGTGACACGTATTGGCATTGTGGCCGAGTTGGGTCGCGAGAGGCGGGTGGCGGCTACGCCCGCCACGGTGAAGCAGTTGTTGGGGTTGGGCTACGAGGTTGTGGTCGAAAAGGGCGCCGGGGAGTCCGCGTCGTTCCGGGATGAGACGTATGTCGAGGCCGGTGCCGTGATTGTGGGTGCTGATGAGGCGTGGGGCAGTGAAGTGGTGTTGCGGATTAATCCGCCTACCGAGGATGAGATCGACAGGCTAGCTCCGGGTGCGACGCTGATTGGGTCGTTGAGCCCAGGCCTGCGTCCGGAGCTGGTGGAGGCTTTGGCCGCTCGTCCGATTACGGCGTTGGCGTTGGATGCGGTGCCGCGGATTTCCCGAGCGCAGTCGATGGATGTGTTGAGTTCGATGGCGAACATTGCCGGGTACCGGGCGGTGATTGAGGCCGCGCACGAGTTCGGCCGGTTCTTCACCGGCCAGGTGACCGCGGCGGGTAAGGTCCCGCCGGCGAAGGTCCTGGTCGCGGGTGCGGGGGTTGCTGGCCTGGCGGCGATCGGTGCGGCGTCCAGCCTGGGTGCGATTGTGCGGGCAACGGATCCGCGGCCTGAGGTTGCTGATCAGGTGAAGTCGATCGGCGGGACCTACCTCAAGGTTGAGGTGGGGGAGGAGATGAAGTCCTCCGATGGGTATGCGAAGGCCACGAGTGACGCGTATAACGCCCGGGCGGCGGAGATCTACACCGAGCAGGCAGCTGATGTGGACATCATCATCACTACGGCCCTGATCCCGGGCCGTCCTGCGCCGAAGCTGCTCACGGCCGAGGACGTGGCCGGGATGAAGTCCGGCAGCGTGATTGTTGACATGGCCGCCGGGCAGGGCGGGAACGTGGAAGGCTCCGTGGCCGGGGAACGGGTGGTGACGGAGAACGGTGTGGTCATCCTGGGCTATACAGATCTGCCGGCGCGTCTTCCGGCGCAGGCGTCCCAGCTGTACGGGACGAACATGCTGAACCTGCTCAAGCTCCTGACAAAGGACAAAGACGGGGTGCTGCGCATCGACTTTGACGATGTGGTGCAGCGTTCAGTGACGGTGGTGCGCGACGGTGAGAAGACCTGGCCGCCGCCCCCGGTCCAGGTCTCCGCCGCCCCCACGGCCAAAACCCAGTCCCCGGCCGCCGAAAGCACTGCATCGAAGAAGAAGCAGGGCATGAGCACCGCGGGCAAAGCGGGCTTGTTTGCCGCCGGCATCGCGGCGCTGTTCCTGGTCAATGCGGTTGCTCCGGCGCCGCTGCCGCAGCACTTCACGGTGCTGATGCTCTCAGTCGTGGTCGGGTTCTATGTTATCGGGAAGGTCCACCATGCCCTGCACACCCCGCTGATGTCCGTCACGAACGCGATCTCGGGGATCATCGTGGTCGGTGCACTGCTGCAGGTCACCTCGGACAACGCCGTGATGCAGGTCCTCGCCGCGGTCGCGGTGCTGCTAGCCAGCATTAACATCTTCGGCGGGTTCGCCGTGACCCGGCGAATGCTCGCAATGTTCTCCCGCGGAGACGGGGCACGTAAATGATGAGCCCCGCCACCGAAGCAGCAGCCCGAATCGTCTCGAGGAGCCTTACCGTGTCTGACACCGTCTCCGGTCCGTTGACCGCCGACTCCATCGCAGGAGCCGCGTACATCGTCGCGGCCCTGCTGTTCATCCTCAGCCTCGCCGGGCTGAGCAAACACGAGAAAGCCCGCGCCGGCGTCGTCTACGGCATCACGGGCATGGTCATCGCCCTCGCCGCGACCGTATGGCTGACCGTGCAGGGCGCCTGGGGCACCGGCCACGGCGTGACCGGCCTTGTGCTGCTCCTGGCAGCGGTCCTGGTGGGCGGGGCCATCGGGCTCTGGCGCGCCCGGGTGGTCGAAATGACCGGCATGCCCGAACTGATCGCGCTGCTGCACAGCTTCGTTGGCCTCGCTGCCGTGCTCGTGGGCTGGAACGGGCACCTGGAAGCCCCGGACCTGTCCGGGGATCTGATGGCCATCCACCATGCCGAGGTGTTCATCGGAGTCTTCATCGGCGCGGTGACCTTCACCGGTTCGATCGTGGCGTTCCTGAAACTCTCCGCCAGGATGAAGTCCTCGCCCCTGATGCTGCCGGGCAAGAACGCGATCAACCTCGGCGCCCTCGCCGCATTCATCGCCCTGACCGTCTGGTATGTCAACGACTCTCAGCTCTGGCTCCTGGTCGTGGTCACCGTTCTTGCCCTGGGCCTGGGCTGGCACCTGGTGGCATCCATCGGCGGCGGCGACATGCCCGTCGTCGTGTCCATGCTCAACAGCTACTCCGGCTGGGCCGCGGCCGCGGCGGGCTTCCTGCTGAACAACGACCTGCTCATCATCACCGGCGCCCTGGTGGGCTCCTCCGGCGCGTACCTGTCCTACATCATGTGTAAGGCCATGAACCGGTCCTTCATCTCCGTGATCGCCGGCGGGTTCGGCATCGCCGCACCGGCCGCGGCGGACGCCGAACACGGCGAACACCGCGAAATCACTGCCGAGGCCACCGCGGACATGCTGACCAACGCCTCGTCGGTGGTCATCACCCCCGGCTACGGCATGGCAGTGGCCCAGGCCCAGTACCCCGTCGCTGAACTCGCCCACCAGCTCCGCGAGAAGGGTGTGAATGTCAGGTTCGGCATCCACCCCGTCGCCGGGCGCCTGCCCGGACACATGAACGTGCTCCTCGCCGAAGCCAAGGTCCCGTACGACATCGTCCTGGAAATGGATGAAATCAACGACGACCTCGGCGACACCTCCGTGGTCCTGGTCATCGGTGCGAACGACACCGTCAACCCCTCGGCCGCAGAAGACCCGGGAAGCCCCATCGCGGGCATGCCCGTCCTCCGGGTCTGGGAAGCCGAGAACGTCATCGTATTCAAACGCTCCATGGCAGCCGGCTACGCAGGCGTCCAAAACCCCCTGTTCTACCGCGACAACTCCCAAATGCTCTTCGGCGACGCCAAAACCCGCGTCGAAGACATCCTCCGCGCCTTCTAACGGAGGCGACCCGTATGCCTTGGCCCCAGGCACACCAGGTTTGACGCCCCAGCAAAGCAATTTCTAAGGTCGGTAACGCCTCCCGTCACGCGTACAGCTGGCAGGGCTTCCTGGCGTGTCTTGGGGCCATACGCTTCAGCAATAGCAGGTCGTCCATGTTTATGCTTGGGCGGCCTGCTATCCGCAGAGTGTCTGATGAATGAAATCACGCGGAGAATCCCATAACGATCACCGCAACCAGCAGGCAAAACGCGACCGCGGAACGGCACAGGGTGGAAGCCTTAACGAAAAAACGGATGCATTGCGGCTTGCCCAGGAGGGAATCAGTCTTCACAGGTGGTGGAGTCAGGATGCCGTCCCAGACTCGCCCGTCCCGAAATCGTGCCTAGGCGTACGCCCCGGCTTGATGATTGAGGCACTATGAACCCCTTTGTTTCCAAGAGGTTTGTCCCTTTGACTAGGAAAACGCCAGGCGCATCGAGCGACCCCACCGGGGGCCATTGCAGCGGGCCTGCTCTGGACGACGTCAGCTTGCGATCTTGCGCCATTTGTCGTTGGCCATGTCGCCACAATCAGCGGCTGCACCCGAGGCCGCTCCCGGACATGCAGAGGCTTCATGAACAGGCCTCTATTTGTTGGCCGAAACGAATCGACACGATATCGAAACGGGCAGAGGATCCCATGGCGTGACGAGTGACGAGCCAATGGAGAAATGCACAGTTTTCCTGACATGAAGTGGAGGTGACCACGTTTCCGTGTCACTGGCGTGTTGGCTCTATGGTTTCGTCAAGCGACGGCGGGCCTTCGGCTCGTTTCCGGTCGTAGTAAGCGCGCGACGGCGGGTGGTGCAGGGCCGCGAAGGCGGACAGAAACAGGGCACGTTTGAGTTTCTTATTCCCGCCGGCTGGTGTGTTCTCCACGAATGGATGTGCCGGAGCGGCGGGTGACCGGTGCGATGCCGGCATAGGAGGCCAGATGGGCTGCGTTCGCGAAGTACTTCCCTGTCACTTCGGAACGGATGCGGGCGCCAGGCGCTGACGCCGATGTCAGGACCAAGGGAGACGGGTGGGCCTCCACGAGGGCCTCGCCCTGGGCGGCGATCTCGTCGCGCTGATGGCGAAGGGACAGCAGCTGTTCGGCCAGTTTCGGAAGCACGCGGCTGCGTTGGTGCCAACGACCACAACGGTCTGCTCCCCGAGCGCATTGAAGACTGCCTCGGTAAGGCGTTCGGCCGCGCGCGGCGCGTGTTTCTTCAGGCGTGCCCGTACATGTCCGCGACCGGCGGTCTTGAGCGCGGCAGGTGTCGAATACCGGGTAAGCAGCTCCGAGACGGCGGGGTGGCCGATGTGCGGTCCCAGTGCCCCTTTCCAAGGCCGGGTGGATCTAGGTGAGCAATCCGCGGATCCGGTTCGAGGTAGCGGTGATTTGGGCGGCGAGGTCATCATCGAAGCCGCAAAGCACCCCGAGTTCGGCCAGCGTCTCATCATCCAGAGCAATGGTTCGCAACGTGTGCGGCGTTGACCGGGCAGCCTCTGCGATGATCGCAGCGTCTCTCGCGTCGGTTTTTGCCTGACCCGGGTGAAGGTCCGCATTCTTCGCATCGCCAGGCCCGGCAGGTAGCCAACCGTTGCTCCAGCAGCCTGGGCCACCGCAACGGGTAGCGCAGATTCAGTGACACCGCATGATGGCCGGACTTCCCGACGTCCATTCCACTGAACACGTCAATGTTCTGCTGATCCAGATCACTGCACTCCCTCCGTCGCACGCTGTTTACATGTGTTGGCTGGTCCGACGGCAGGTGTCGGCATCCACGTTACAAAGGACCCGTCGTCGTGCCTCTACCAGCGATCATCTGCCGCTAACCCGGCTCCGGTGACAACACCCCCGGATCATGAACGACTGGGGGCAAAAACCATGCCGGGACCGACCGGCCAACACACCCTCATCCGCAACAGGACCGGGGCTACGAAAAAGACATCTGATGGGGCTAAGGAGTTCAGAGGCGGCTCTCTCTTGGGGGACCGGGAATGCGGCTGATTCGTTGTAGGTCCGGCTGGCCTGCAGACAGTGGTGGAGGCAGCGGAGGAGCCGGTTGAAAAGGTTGCGCTGGGCTGCGGTGTGTCTGTCGCCGAGCTTCTTGCGCCGGTCGTAGTGCGCCCGGGCGCCGGCTGAGTTGGTGAGTGCTGAAAAGGCCCAGATGTAGCCGGCGGCTGCCAGTCGGTTGTTCTTGACCCGCCTGGCCAGGACGGTGTGGCTCTTTCCGTTGGCGCGGGTGACAGGCGCCGCGCCGGCGTAGGCCTTCAGCGCCGAAGCGGTTGTGAATCTTGTGCGGTCGTCGCCGATTTCGGCTAGGATCCGTGCTCCGGCAATTGACCCGAGGCCGGGAAAGCTCACCAGGGTCTGCGCGTCCGGGTGTGCATGGAAGGCCTTTTCAACGGCTGCGGTCAGCGACTCAAGGCCCTGGCAGACGGCATCCAACTGCCCAAGCATGGTCGAAGCTGGGTCCGAACGCAGCTTCGACCACGGTTGACTGGCGGAGATTGGTGCTGCGGAGGATCGGTAGAGCTTGTCGATGGTGGTCTCCAGGCTGCGTGTCCGCCCTGCTTTAGCAGGATTCGACCGAGCTGGACACGACTGAGCTTGGCAGCTTTCGCAGGGGTTGGAAACGGCACCGAGCAGGGCCCTGGCGACGGGGGAAGCGAGGTCGGCGCTGTTGGGGAAGGCCCTGAGCGCAGAGGGGTAATACTCCCGCAGCAGGGACCGGATCCGGTTGGTCTCTTGCTGCCGTTCCCAGACTGCGTCCTGCTGGGCCCGCGCAAGTACCGCGATGGCCTGAACGAGTTCGGAATCCTTGGGCATCGGGCGGTGAGCGTGCCTGTCGGTCCGCAGAATGTTGGCCAGCGCGGCAGCGTCCTGGGCATCGGATTTCTTGCTGGAGACTGTGTGCCGGTCCCGGTAGCGGGAGGCAGCCATCGGGTTGATGGCATAGACATCCCGGCCGCTCGATCGCAGTGCTGCGACGAGCAGGCAGCGGGTGGTTTCAATGGCAACTGGAATAGGATCTTCGGCACGGTCGCCCAAGGCGCCCAGCATTTCCAGCAGTTCCGTCAGGCTGGCAGCTGTATCTTCAATCCTTCGCGACGCCAACAGCTGGCCTTGTTGGTCCACGACTGAGATGTCGTGAGGTCCTTCTGCCCAGTCGATGCCGCAGAACACGTCCGTCATTTGGCTGTTCCTTCCTATGTGGTCGGTATCTGCAGAGGACCGATACGACGAAGGACAACTGCGACCTAATGGAAGAGCTCAACGGCTCCACATCTGATTGGCATTCTCATCCCTGTCGGACCGCTGCCGGGGGTCGAGTCTTGAAGTGAGAACTTTAGGTTCGCGTTCACGATGGAGACGCTGACCGGCAGCGAGGCCCCCGGAAGCCAACCTACGTTCCCATGGTGTGAGGGAGCCGGAGGGACAATCTTTTTCGACCGCTCCGGGCCACGGTAACGGGAAGACCTCAGCTGGCTCCCTCACATCCCATTAGGTAACGGGGGCAAAGGGCCTCATCGCCTCGTCGACTCTACTGTTCAGGGCCCTCAATGTCGGGGGCTGTGGGAGGCCCGGGGAATGGAGTGTACGAGCACCGCAATCCTGCTGATCCTGCCCTTCTGTTTTCCTACCGCATCGGGACCGGCAGCTCGTGCGGGAAGCGTAGATGCAGCTCAACGGTGATTGAACACGGGAGTCCGCTTTTCAATGAAAGCCGTCATGCCTTCTGTCTGGTCGTCGAGGGCAAAGAGAGCGCGGAAACTGCGGGTTTCGAAGGTGAGTCCCTCAGCGAGGCTGCTTTCGAACGCTCGATTGACGGATTGTTTGGCAGCTATTGCAACGGGCAGGGATTTTGCCGCTATAGTCTCAGCGATCTCTTGGGCGGTGTCGAGCAGCGCGTCCGCGGTCACGACTCGGGCGACCAGCCCGGCCCGCTCAGCTTCGTCTGCTTTCATGTACCTGCCGGTTAGAATCATGTCCATCGCTTTTGCTTTGCCGATCGCGCGGGTGAGTCTCTGCGTTCCGCCGAGCCCGGGAATTACTCCAAGGTTAATTTCTGGTTGGCCGAACACTGCGCTGTCAGCGGCCACGATAAGATCGCACATCATGGCGATTTCGCACCCCCCGCCGAGTGCATAACCGGCGACAGCTGCGATGGTGGGTGTGCGGACGGCTGCAAACTCATCCCATTCCTGGAACAAGCCCCCGAGAGAGACGTCCTGGAAACTCTTTCCAGCCATCTCCGAAATATCAGCGCCGGCAGCGAATGCCCGCTCCGAGCCGGTGAGGATGATTGCTCCGACTTCGGGATCCTTGTCGAACTCGGTGGCGGCGGCTACGACCTCATGCATGAGTTTGCTGTTGAGGGCGTTGAGAGCCTTCGCGCGGTGGAGGGTGATGATGCCGACTCGTCCGCACCTTTTGATCTGGATGTTGTCATAGGTGTTCATGTAAGCGCCTCTGCTCCCTGCGTCACCCGATGTGACGGACCATCCTCCAATATACTAGGGGACAATAGTATTTGCTAGGACGTCCTAAAACTTAGTGGGAACATCGATAAAGATTTCCAGGAATTTCAGTCGGATTTGTTGATGGAGCCCCAGTAAACAGAGGTGGCTCGACCTGATGTGAATGGCGCCGACGGGTTGCCGCGAAGCGCTGTGTTCGGGCCGACTCCCGCCTCCAGAACCATTCTGAGGATCGCCGCGTCAACCCAGAGTGGGTCCGGTCTCGGCATGGGCCAGCCCTTCGCCAATGGCGGCGCAGCCGAGCCCGGGAGCGCCTACGGTGGCGAATGCGGTGCTTAGCCCGCGGTTCGCACGGCGCAGGGACCGTTCACGATTACTGTTGAACTTGCGTTGCTCTCGTGACGACGACAGTACTACTGCGGCGCCAGCCGCAGAGCTCCGTCCAAGCGGATTGTCTCGCCATTGAGATAGTCATGCGCGGTGATCATCATCACCAGATCCGCAAACTCTGAAGGGCGCCCTAGCCGCTTCGGGAATGGCACTGAGGCAGCAAGGGCAGCACCCACGTCCTCGCCAAGGGAAGCGAGCATTGGAGTCTCAACAATCCCTGGGGCGATGGTATTCACCCGGATACCAGACCGGGCCAGATCGCGCGCACTCGCTATCGTCAGACTCACGACTCCGCCCTTTGACGCCGCATACGCGGCCTGTCCGATCTGGCCCTCGTAGGCGGCGACAGAAGCGGTGTTGATGATCAGGCCGCGTTGACCATCTGTGTCGGGCTCCTCGCGAGCGATAACTTCGGCCGCCAAGCGCAGCACGTTGAAGGTGCCGACCAAGTTGACCTCGATCGTGCGCCGGAACAGGTCGAGGTCATGCACCCCTCTCCCCGACAGTATCCGCACAGCAGGCGCTATGCCCGCGCAGTTTATAACGAGCCGCAGCGGCCTGCCGAGGTCGGCGGCCACTGCAAGGGCTGCCTCGATCTCGTTTGCACTACTGACGTCGGCGGCGACGTACGTCACCCCATCGATTGCGGGAGCGGATGTAATACTGTTAGCGAGGTCGATCCCCACAACCAAAGCTCCCGAGGCGGCCAAGCGGGCTGCGGTCGCCGCACCGAGACCGGATGCAGCACCCGTAACTATTGCCGTTGCTTTGCTGATGTCCATTGCATACTCCCTGCATGGCGAATAAGTCGGGCCGGCCTTGCCGGCCGGCCCGAGTCCTACTTGGAAAGAACGAGACCCTCGTAACCGTTCTCTGCACTTGCCGCGATCGCGGTCTGGTAGGCGGGGAACCCGGCGGGATATACGCGCAGCTTGCCGTCGCTGCCTTCGATGTTGCCCCCGAAGTACCAGGCCTTTGAGTCTCCCACCAGACCGGTCTTAGCGATCTCGTGAATTTGCTCGGACCACGCGTTGCTGGCCTCCTCAGTCGCCTCGATACGCTTGATGCCGTTCTCATCCGCATAGGCTACGAGTGCGCCGAGCCACTCGGCGTGTACTTCGACGTAACCTGGCGTGTTTGCCCCGACGCCTTGGGCGCCGCCGACGAACAGAAGGTTGGGGAAGTTAGGGGTAACCATGCCGAGGAAGGTGTGCGGACCGTTGGACCACGCCTCGCTGAGAGTCTTCCCGCCGAGGCCTTGGATATCCATTTGACGTAGCGCACCCATCCAAGCGTCGAATCCGGTCGCGAACACGATAACGTCGACCTCATACTCGCTTTCGGTGGTCTTGATGCTCGTGGGGGTGATCTCGACGACCGGCGTGTACTTAGTCGACACCAGCTGCACATGCTCTTCGTTGAAGCACTCGTAGTAGCCGTCCACGTCTTTGGGCGGGCGGAACCGGCCGAAGCCGTGATCGGGGACGAGCATCTCGGCGACTTCGGGCTTTGTGACACGCGAGCGAATCTTGTCGGCGAGGAAGTCGCTGAAGTGTTTGTTTGCCTCCGGGTGCCACATCATGTCTTGGAAGTTCTCGGAGAAGATGCGCAGCCCGCGCCCCTCGTTGTAGAGATACTCGTACTTGGCGAGCCGTTCTTCCTCGGTGACCTCAAGTGTGGAACGTAGGTCCGGGGTGTGGTCGGCCTGGCCGCCGTAGTCCTTGCGGATTTGATCGCGCAGATCGTCGAAGCGTTGGCGGTATTCTTCCTGCTCCTCGGCGGTCAATGTGCTGTTGTTCAGCGGGGTTGCCCAGTGGCCGCCACGCTGGAACACAGTGAGTGACCTTGCGACCTTGGCAATGTTCGGCACCACCTGGACGGCGGAGGAACCTGCACCGAAGACAGCGACCCGCTTTCCCTCGAGATCGATACCTTCCTCTGGCCAGAGGCCCGTGTGTACGGCGGCGCCGGTGAAACTGTCGAGTCCGGGGAAGTTGGGAAAGACCGGGTGCGAAAGCATGCCGGTTGCGAGCGCGAGGTAGCGCGTCTTTACTCCGGTGCCGTCGGCGTAGCCAACGGTCCAAAGGCTGGTTTCTTCATCGAAGACAGCGCTCGTGACGGTCGTGTTGAGCTGCAGGCTGTCACGCAACCCAAAGCGGTCGATGACCCAGTTCATGTACTTCTCGATGTCTTCCTGTGACGAGAAGTGATCGGGCCAGGCCCATTCCTCGCCCAGCTCACGTGTGAAGTAGAACGAGTAGGAGTACGCATCGGAGTCTGTTCGAGCACCAGGATACCGGTTCCAATACCATGTACCGCCAACACCGCCGCCGCGCTCCACGAGGCGGACATTAAGTCCCTGCGAGTGGAATTGATACAGCTGCCGCACCCCGGCGAAACCGGCCCCCACGATCAGTGCATCGAGCACTTCCGGAGCAGAATCGGTCGTCGTAACTGAGTGTTCGAGTTCAGTGCCCATGCTCGTTCTCCGTCATCCCCGGCATCATCGCCGGGCTAGGTCTACAATATAGCTTGCGAATGGTTACCCTAGCGTATCGCACAACAGGCTATCAAGTTAGTGGTGAATCCATTTTTAATGGCCGTTGCTAGCACGCCAGCAAGGAGCGAGCCCCGTCAGCGTCGTCCGTTCTTGACGCCGACGATAACTTTGAGATATATAGCACGTGCCCTGAGGCAGAAACGAAGGACAGCAATGATTGAACTCCCGCTGCGTGAGCTCATGGACAGCGCCCCGCTTCGGATGATCCCTGATGATGGTGGCATCCCCATGAATCCCCTCGTCGTCATCAATCTGGACGAGGCCACGGGGGATGATGTACCTGCCGCCGTTGCGGCGTTACAGGCCTATCCGCGGCCTGTGGTGGTCGGTATCTCCAACCGCATCATCCCCTCCGACGTACTGCCAATTGCAGAGGCCATGACGATCGTATTGGGCCCCGAGGAGAGCGGTCGATGCAGTGCGGGCTCGCCCAAGGACCTTGACGCAATCGCGCGAACAGTGGAGAGGTCGCCCATCGCGGCGGTCACTTACGCCGACGTCCTGCGGGCGTCCGAGCACGTTTCCTTCAACCAAGCCATTGTTACGGAATCCCTCGCCTACTCGACGTTGCTGTTCGGTCCGGAGTTCCTCCACTGGTTGCATACCCGCACCGTCCCCACCGCGGTGCCAGGTGGCGACGATCCGGACTGGGAGCCGGTGCAACTGCAACGATCGGGGGATACACTCTCGGTCGTGTTAAATGATCCGGAGCGCCACAATGCGTTCAGCAGCCCCATGAGAGCGGGTCTCCTCAACGCCCTCGCCATCGCCGCGGCCGATCCCGCACTCCGCGTGGAGATCAGCGGCGCGGGGGCTTCCTTCTGCACTGGCGGTGACCTTACCGAATTCGGACTTTCGACCGACCCGGCGACCGCACACATGAACAGAATGCGGAATCACCCGGGTCCGGCCATGCACTTGGTGCAATCGAGAACTTCGGTGCACGTACATGGACCCCTCATTGGCGCAGGCATAGAGTTCGCTGCGTGTGCCGGGCACATCTCGGCGGCCCCAGGCTCGTTCTTTCTCCTGCCGGAACTCGGCTACGGCCAAATACCGGGCGCTGGCGGGACAGTCGGCATCCCTCGCAGGATCGGCCGGTGGCGTGCGGCATACATGGGGCTAACGCGGTACCGCATAAATGTTGCCAGCGGACTTCGATGGGGACTCATCGATGATGCATGAGATGCAGGACCATGGGACCGATCCGGTGAGGGCGTGGGCAGCATCCGGGGCGATGGCACTTACGGGGCGAGCTGATGGGCCTCCCATGGTGGCTCCCGGCCGTCCTGCAACATTTTTGACAGATCAGTTGGTGCGCTTCGCTGACCTCGCCGGCGAGCGTACTGGTGTGCGACCAGTAGTCCCTGGCGCCGAGCTGCTCGGTGAGCGTGCGGCGATCGCAGGCCTTAAGCGGGCGGCTCCGATGTCCTGTGGCGGAGCTTTCCAAGCCGTGCCGGCGAATGATGGCTGGTTCGGCCTCTCGCTTGCCCGTGACACGGACCATCGGGCGGTTCCCGCTCTAGTCGAGGGTGACTCAGATGCCGAACCGTGGGCCGCGATCAAGGCCTGGGCGCGCACTCAAAGCAGGGGCGAGGCGATTGAGCGAGCCCGTCTGCTTGACCTGGCTGCCTGCGCCTGGCCACCGGAGCCCTCCAGCCGGGCTCCCGTGATCAGGGGGTCAGAGGGGGGACTGCACTTACGGATTGAACGACCCCTCGTCGTGGACTTCAGTGCGCTATGGGCCGGCCCGCTCTGCGCCCACCTTCTCTCGATGGCTGGTTGCGACGTCATCAAGGTTGAGAGCGCAAAGCGGCCGGATGGAGCCCGCCGGGGGGCGGCTATGTTCTACGATCTCCTTCATGCCGGGCACGCGGCTATTCACGTCGACTTTGAGGACGCTGCAGACCTCGACCGGTTGCGCACCCTGATGAGCACAGCGTCGGTGGTCATAGAAAGCTCGCGTGCTCGGTCGCTGCGCGGACTGGGGCTCGTGGCTGAGGAATTCGTCAGAGCGGGCGTGACCTGGCTCTCCATCACGGCCCGTGGGCGGGAATCGAATGCACCTGGCTTCGGCGATGATGTCGCGGTGGGGGCAGGACTCGCAATCGAGGAAGGTGGGCAGGTGCTGCCAGTAGGCGATGCCATAGCAGATCCGTTGACCGGCGCGGTTGCGGCCACCGCGGCGGCCGAAGCTCTGCTCTCGGAGCGCGCCTTGCTCGTCGACATATCCATGCACGATGTTGCAAGCGCGGCTGCGGCGGGAGGAATTGCAGCACACTCTGTCGAGTCGGTAGAAGGTGAGTGGTGGGTGGAGACTGAGCGTGGACGTTACCCGGTGGCCGCCCCTCGTGCGAGGCAAGCGGTTGGGTTGGCCCCGGAACTTGGAGCGGACACTGCACAATGGCTCCGATGACCTCGACGATTCTCGCCGACGTGGAGGTGGAGGGCCGTCGAGTCGACGTCGCGATCAACGGGGGCCTGATCTCCAGGATCGATCCGGTGGGAGAGCGCCAGGGTGTCCTGGCAGGGTCGGTAATCGACTGCGGCGGCGCCACGCTCATCCCGGGTTTGCACGACCATCACGTGCACCTGATGGCGATGGCTGCGACGCAGGACTCAGTGGACTGTGCGGCGCTCTCAACAGTGGCGGAATTTACCGCCGCGATCAGGAACCGCAGCGGGTCCACGGTTCGGGCGGTTGGGTACCATGAGTCTCTCGCGGGAGTGCTGGACCGATTCGCTTTGGATGCAATCGAAGACCGTCGACCACTGCGGGTGCAGCATCGCACCGGGGGACTATGGATGCTGAATTCGCGCGCTCTCGCCCGACTCGGCCCTGCGACCGAGGGCGCGCTCGGCATCGAGAGAGACCCCAACGGCCGTCCAACGGGGCGGTTATGGCGATGTGACGACTTGGTCCGTCATGCGTTCCCTCGCGAGCCACCACACCTCGGCGCGGTCGGCCGCTCGCTCTCCTGCCTAGGCATCACCGGAGTCACCGATGCGACTCCGGACCTTGACGACGTCGCAATCGTCGCGATTGGGGAGGCAGTCCGGACCGGACAACTGCCCCAACGCGTCGTCCTTCTCGGCGCACCGGACGCCCACCCGCTACCCCTTGGCGTCCAATCGGGACCCCGTAAGATTCTTCTTCACGACCACAACCTCCCGGCCGCCTCAACGCTGCTTGACCTCATAGCCGGAAGCCATGCGGTCGGCCGCCCGGTGGCCATTCATTGTGTAACGGCCGACGCCTTGGTCCTGGTCCTCGGCGTCCTTGCTGAATGCGGCACTCTACCCGGAGACCGCCTCGAGCATGCCGCCGTCGTCCCGCCAGAGTTAGTTCAGGTTCTGGCGGCCTTCGACTTGGCGATCGTCACTCAGCCGGACTTCCTGCGGTCCAAAGGCGACGACTATCTCCGCGATGTACCGGAAGCCGAGCGAGACTGGCTCTATCCATATGCATCGCTCAAGGCCGCCGGGGTAAGCGTCGTACCATCCAGCGATGCACCCTTCGGAGACGTGGACCCTTGGCGCGTCGTCGCCACAGCGGGCACCCGGCGGACGCGGAGCGGGACGACTCTCAACGCGGACGAGGCGGTGTCCGCTGAGCTCGCTCTGTCGGGCTATTTGATGGATCCGCTTGACTTAGGCGGGACTCAGCGGCGGGTGCTTGCGGATTCACCAGCAGATCTGTGCCTGCTCACTCCGGACTACCTCGAGGTTGCTCACTCTGGAACATCGCCGGTTATTTTGACAATCATCTCCGGCGAGATTGCTTTCAGCTCAATCTGATGCCTGCACTCCGGCATGTGTAGCAGGCGAGCTTGCTTGACACACTGTCCACTCGTCGCATAGCCTATCCGGATAGACGACCCCTAGTAGGGTCGCGGTTACGCAGCGTGAACTGCAACCTGATTGCATGCGCGAGAAGTCGATTTCAATGGCGAAAAGAACTGGAGAACAGATGTCAGACGGACGTCGGTTGCATTTGAATATTGTAGGCAACGAACTTAATCTTCATCAGGGTGCCCGTGCGTTCGAGCGGGACAACGGCGGTGGCCCGGACCGCACCAGTGCATTCGGTCCGATCCTTGAAATGGGAAAACTCGCTGACGAGGGCCTGTTCACGGCCATGTTCCTCGGCGATATCGCCGGATCGATCGGCAGTCCTGCGATCGACGACGGCGCCCCTGAGCCTCTCACCGCGATGGCTGCCCTGTCCCGGGAGACTAAAAACCTAGGATTTATTGCCACTGCGTCAACCTCGTTCTACGACCCATACAACATCGCGCGCCTCGTTGGCTCCCTCGATTTGATCTCCGAGGGCCGGGCTGGAATGAACGCCATCACAAGTGCTGCGGATTTCTGGGCGCTGAACTACAGCCAAACCCAACACCTCGACCGTGAGGCGCGGTACAAGCGCGCGGATGAATTCCTTGACGTCATCAAGGCTCTTTGGGACAACCGTGACTTCCGCACCGATCCCGACGGCATTCGCCGGTTCTACTCCGAGCCGATCAACCACACCGGCGAGAACTTCCAGGTCACCGGCCCGCTCAATGTGCACCCGAGCCGCCAGGGTCGTCCGCTCATTGCACAAGCCGGCGGCTCCGGTCCCGGTATCAACGTGGCGGCCAAGCACGCTGACATGGTGTTCACCAACGCCTACTCGCGAGAGAGCGCCAAGACCTACCGCGCCTCGCTCGACGAAGCGCTCGCCAAACACGGTCGTGCAGCAGGGTCCGCCCCGGCCATTCCCGGCCTCATCCCGTATATAGCGAAAACGGCGCGGGAAGCCGAAGAGCGGATGCACGCCCTTGATGATTACATCGATTGGGAAAGCATCGCTCCCTACGCCCTTATGGAGTTCGGCATCCAGTACACGTACAACAGCGTCAACGATCCCTTCCCGGTGGAAGTCCTGCCAAATCCCGAGGATGTCAAGGACACGCTCAAGAGTGTTTTCGGCAACTACGTCGGCCTCTGGAACCACGTGCAGGCCAATCCCGGCCTGACCGTTCGCGACCTCGTCGCCCACGCAATGGTGCGCGGCGGTGCCCAGCACCGTAAATTCGTCGGTTCGTATGACGACTTCGCCGACGAGCTCGTGGACTGGTTCGAAGACGGCAACATCGGAGGCTTCAACCTGATGTTCCCGACGGGCAGCATGTGGCTCCAGGAGTTTGTCGACGAGGCCGTGCCGCGTCTGATCGACCGTGGGATTTACCGCAGCACGCCGGATACCCGGGTGCTTCGGGAGCGTTTCCAGGCCTGACGTCTGTTTCGATGACACGGTTCGCGCCGGCGTGCTGGATGTCGGCGCGGAACTTCAGTTCGGCTAGGCCGAGCCCTCTGTCATCGATTCCTCCGCCACAGTAGGCGGGCGTGGTGTTCCTTGAAATGTCCTTTTTCCGCAGCCCCGCCGCCTTGATCAACACACTGCAACCACCAAGAGTCCACTTATACAACGACGTAGTGCGCAAGTCCTCAGGGGCCGCACAGAAGTGAGAAGAAAATGGCCGGAGAACTCACCGATAAGGTGGCCGTTGTCACCGGAGGAGCTGCTGGGCTCGGTCGGGCCGCGGCGCGCAAATTTGTCGCCGAGGGCGCGCACGTCGTCATCGCCGATCTGCAACGCGAAGAGGGCGAGGCTCTGGCATCCGAGCTCGGACCGCACGCTATCTACTCGCATACCGACGTTTCTGACCGGGAGCAGGTCGCGGACTTGGTAACGCTTGCGGTCAAGTCCTTCGGCGGTCTGCACATCATGTTCAATAACGCTGGAATTTCGGGGCCAATGTTTCCCCGATTCCTCGACGACGATCTGCTGGCGTTTGAACAAGTCCTCAAGGTGAACCTCCTCGGGGTCATGGCGGGTACCCAATCGGCCGCTCGCCACATGGCAGTCAACGGTGGCGGCTCGATCATCAATACCACTTCAATCGGCGGCATTCAGGCTGGCCGTAATGTGATGACCTATCGCGCGTCGAAGGCCGCTGTGATCCAGTTCACGAAGTCGGTCGCTATTGACCTCGGCGAGCACGGGGTCCGGGTCAATGCGCTTGCTCCGGGCAACATTCCGACCTCGCTCCTGGCCTCATCCGCGAGAGACTACGAGGAGGGCCCGGTCCGTGACGAATTCATTGCAGGCGTACGCAGGATGCAATCCGCGAGCCGGCCACTTAATCACGAGGGCACCCCGGAGGACGTCGCCGACGCCGCAGTCTTCCTCGCAAGCGATCGCTCGAAGTACATCACGGGCGCGGTGTTACGGGTTGATGGCGGTACGGCCGCCGGCAACACGACTAACTCCGCTATTACCAGCCAGAGCCCAAGGAAATAGCAGTGACGGATACTGACGTACTCATCGTCGGAGCGTCCGCCGCCGGGCTGGGTGTCCTGGAGAGCCTACGCGGCGCGAATTACCGAGGTCGGATCACCCTTCTCGGTGCCGAAACTCACCTTCCTTACGACCGACCCCCGCTATCAAAACAGGTCCTGGGCGGTGAATGGGATGCCGAGCGCGCGCAACTGCGGTCGCGCGAACAGCTTGACGCACTCGACGCCCGGTTCATCCTCGGTGAAGCTGCAACGGGTCTCAACGCCTCGGCCCGACAGGTTCACACTGCGCAGCGAAAACTGACGGCGGGGAACATCGTCATCGCGACAGGAACCTCCGCACGCAAACTGAGGAGCCAGCCGGAGATCAAGGGTCTTCACACACTCCGCACTCTCGAAGACGCCCTCGCGCTTCGCGAGGACCTGTTGGCTGCATCCCGGCTTGTCGTGGTCGGTGAGGGGGTGCTCGGCTCTGAGATTGCGGCGACGGCGAGCCAGCTAGGCCTCGACGTGACCATCACCGGACCGTTGACCTCGCCTATGCAGCTTCAGCTCGGCGGCTATGTATCGGGTTTGCTAGCGGAGTTGCACTCTGAAGCCGGAGTGCAGCTCAGGCTCGGAGTCGGTGTAACCGGGTTCACTGAGCACGATGATCGGGTGACCGGTGTCCGCCTCGCAGACGGTATGGAACTCCCAGCCGACATCGTCGTTGTCGCAATCGGCGGCATACCCGCCACCGACTGGCTGGCCGACAGCGGGCTCACATTGGAAAACGGAGTAGTCTGCGACGAGCAGTGCCGCGCCGCAGAAGGGATCTACGCTGTCGGCGACGTCGCACGATGGTTCCACAGTGGGGCGGGTGACTTAGTACGCCTTGAGAACCGCACCAACGCCACGGAGCAGTCAGCGGTTGTCGCTGCTGCAATCCTCGGCGGCACGAGTGGCTATGAGCCTGTCCCGTACTTCTGGTCGGACCAGTACAAGACCAAGATCCAGGTGTACGGAACAATCAGGCCGGATGCGTACTTCGATGTGGTGGAAGGCAACATCGATAACAGGCGGTTCGTCATCCGTTATCACGTAGATGGCCTTGTCACCGCGGTGCTGGGCTGGAACATGCCAAAGCAAACTCGTCTCCGGGCACAGGAGATTGACAAGAGACACCCGATTCAGGAAGAGGTAGCGGTATGAAGGTTGTCATAAACGAACACAAATGCGTCGCAGCAGGTCAGTGTGCCTCCTATGCGCAGGACGTATTTGACCAACGTGACGAGGACGGCATCGTCGTCCTCCTCAATGAGAACCCACCGGAAAGCCAGCACGCTGACACACGCCGCGCTGCGGGGGCATGCCCCGCAATGGCCATTGTGATAGAAGAAGGAGCCCAGCATGACTGATCCATCAAACAGCAGTGCCCCTGAGGTACTCGAATTTCCCGTGATGCGTGAGCCGAAGTGCCCGTTCAATCCGCCTCAGGTCCTCATCGACATGGCGGTTAAGGAACCGGTAAGCCGTGTGCGCATCTGGGATGGCAGCACGCCGTGGCTGGTGACGGGCAACGAAGAGTTGCGGGCATTGGCAGCCGATGAGCGCGTCAGCGTTAATCACCATCTGCCCGGGTATCCGGCCTGGAACGCAGGACAAGCCGCCGCTGCATCCGTCCGCCCGGACTCGCTCATCAACGTCGACGGTGCGGAGCACGTGCGTCTTCGCCGCATGGCGACGCGCGCGTTCTCATTCAAGCGGGTCAACGCGATGCGTCCGGTAATACAGCGGGTCACCGACGAGCACATAGACGCGATCCTCGCGGGACCCAAGTCGATTGATCTCGTGCCCGCCCTAGCGCTGCCCATCCCGTCCCTTATGATCTGTTCGCTGCTCGGGGTTCCGTATGAGGACCACGACTTCTTCGAGGAGTCCGCGAAAGGCATTTTGGATCGCTACTCGCAGCCGGAAGATCAGGCCCGGCACTTCTCAGGGTTGACGGAGTACATGCGGGGACTCGTTGAGCTCAGACTTGAGGAGCCGACTGAAGACGTCGTCTCCGAGTTCGCCGAGCTGGCCCGCACGGGGGAGATCACCGTCAACGAGGCTGTGCAGACTTGTATCGTCCTGCTGTTAGCCGGTCACGAGACCAGTGCTAATATGATCGGCCTCGGCACCCTCGCGGTGTTGGAGAACCCGGAACAGTTCGCGGCTCTTCGCGAGAGCGACGATCCGAAGGTTATCGCGAACGCTGTCGAAGAGCTCCTTCGCTATCTGTCGATCATCCACAATGGGCAGCGCCGCATCGCGGTTGGAGACATCGAGATCGCCGGCGAGTCCATCAAGGCGGGCGAGGGCATCATCCTCGACTTCTCCGCCGGAAATTGGGACACCCGGGTATTCGAGGAACCCGAGGTGCTCGACCTTACCCGGGATGCCTCGCAGCACGTCGCCTTCGGATACGGCCCGCACGTCTGCGTCGGGCAGCAACTGGCCCGCGCGGAACTCCAGATCGTGTTCAGCACACTGTTCCGGCGGATTCCCACGCTCAAGCTCGCCGTCCCGTTGGACGAAATCGAGTTCAAGCACGACCGCCTCGCGTACGGCGTCTACTCACTGCCCGTCACGTGGTGAAGCGCAACAACTAACCCAGCTCGCCGACCAGCGCCCGCATCTTTGGATGCGGGCGCTACGGTGGACACCCAGCCGGCAGGAAACGTAAAAAGGAAGGTTTGATCGATGTCGAGGAATGTATCTCGTCATGTTCCAGAGCATGACGACCACCCGCTTGTATCGCAGGGTTCGCTTGTTGAAGGAGGGACCATGACGTCCGCCAAGTTCCGGGCGGCGTTCCGTAATCACCCCGGCGGTGTCTCGGTCATCACGGCTGACGCAGGGGATGGGCCGGTCGGTTTGACCGCAACCTCTGTCATCTCTGTCAGCCTCGAGCCGCCCCTGGTGGTCTTCTCGGTGTCGGAGCTGTCCTCAAGCACGCCTACGATCCTCAAGAGCGACACTGTCGTCATCCATATGCTCAGCGTTGGACAGCTCGACATCGCCAAGCTCTGTTCCACGAGCGGCATCGACCGATTCGCCGACACATCGATCTGGTCGCGCCTGGTAACCGGTGAGCCGTTTTTCCACGCGGCCCCGGCCTGGATCCGCGGCAAGATTGTCTCCACCATGGCTGCGGGCGGCTCGACCGTCATCGCCGTGCAGGCACTGCAAGCCCTAGCCCCTGACCCCGACACGGTGGGCGTCATCGACCAGGAATCCGAGCAGCCCCTTGTGTACCACAACCGCACCTGGCACACGCTGAGCCAAAGTTCGGTGGTCTGACCCGCTTTCCCGGTTTATACGTTCAGCCCGCATATCACCTATTCGAGAAGAGAAGAGACCATGCTGTGGCACCGAGTTACTCTCAATAGCACTCGCCAGTCGGCGTCTGATTCCAGCACCGCCGTTAGTGCGACCTGCCCAGACGGGCGCAACCAGATCTTGGCGTTCGACATTGATGAGTACAACGCGTCTCCGTGGGTTGGCCTTCACTACAGACATGAGTTCATGCTCCACCACAGACATGAACTATTGGAGCGCGACGTCGACTTGTGAAGAACGCTGCCAAGCGCCAACCATGTATATAAGAAGCAGGCGGTTGTACGCAGCGGCTCTTCTGAGTGGGACGTCGGAAGGCTCTAGAGGCTCTGATTAGGCAGCAGCGGAAGCCGTACTCAGACCTGAAGTGTTGCTTACCGAACCTCGTCCACCACGCAGTGTCGCAGCCGTTATGTGGCGGTGGATTCCTCCCAGTTGACTTCAAAGTGGTATTTGCGGCCGCCGTTGTGGTGGGACAAGCCGCGGGACCAGCCGTATGACCGGCTCTTGTCAGAAACTAAGGCCCGCCCGACGTCGATAAGTCCAGGCCAAGCCGTCCAATATGAACGAGGGTGAAATATGCCTACCGTCAATGCTTACGCAGCACTTTCAGCTACCGGCGACCTGGTCCCTACGACGATTCAACGCCGCGACGTCGGCGGGCATGATGTGCTGATTGAAATCAAGTATGCGGGCATCTGCCACTCAGACATCCACACCGCTAGAGGCGAATGGGGGTCCCAGCAGTACCCGCTGGTTCCCGGCCATGAGATCGCCGGGATCGTCACCACGGTGGGCGCCGGTGTCACCAAACACGCCATCGACGACCGAGTCGGTGTGGGTTGTATGGTCAATTCCTGCCGCGAGTGCGTGAACTGCACGAAAGGCGAGGAACAGTACTGCCGCCGGTGCATTGCCACGTACGGCGGTAAAGACAGCGATGGGACCGTCACTCAGGGCGGCTACTCCAGCTCTGTGGTGGTGAACGAGGACTTCGTGGTGGCCATCCCGGAAGGGATCGAGCTCGACGTCGCCGCCCCGCTGCTGTGCGCGGGCATCACCGCCTACTCGCCGCTGCGCCACTGGGATGCCGGGCCAGGCAAGAAGATCGCCGTCGTCGGCCTCGGAGGACTGGGCCACATGGCCGTCAAACTCGCTCACGCCATGGGCGCCGAGGTCACCGTGCTCTCACAGTCACTAAAAAAACGGGAAGACGGCCTGAATCTAGGGGCGGACCACTTCTATGCCACCAACGATGAAAACACCTTCAAGGATCTGGCCCGATACTTCGACCTGATCATTAACACCGTCAGCGCCAAGATCGACATCAGCGCCTACCTGCGGCTGCTGGCCCTCGACGGCGTCCTCGTGAACGTCGGTGCTCCTGCAGCACCACTCCCGGTAAACGTGTTCTCCCTTATTACGGGCCGCCGGTCCTTCGCTGGCTCCATGATCGGCGGTATTGGTGAAACTCAGGAAATGCTCGATTTCTGTGCCGAACATGGCATCGGCGCAGAAATTGAAGTCATCCCAGCCAGCAAGATCAATGACGCCTACCAGCGCGTCCTCGCCGCAGACGTGAGGTACCGGTTCGTCATCGACGCATCAACCCTGAGCTGAGCCATGGGGTGTCCTTCTACTCTTGGTCCAAAAAGCAGATGATGGCGGGCGTTGCATTGCCTGCCTTCGGCGCATTATCAGCGGACAGGCACAAGAGGAGGCCGACGACGGCATGCGCATTCGCCGTCGGCCTCCTTCGTGGATAACTATGGGGTTACACGTGGAACGAGCCGCCCATATTGGGTAGAACCGTCACGACAGTGCATCCGAGACGCCGTCTGCCGTGGCTCCCGCTGCAGGGACCGCTGCTGCAATGACGGCCAGTGTGGCGCGGGTGCAACCTGTGGACGTGGCTGGGTCGGTTCCTGGGCTCTGCGGCAATAGGCAGGCGCTAAACCCGGGGTTTTCATGAGGCTGCTGCCGCCCACGGGGTGTGTTAAAGCGATGAAGGTGCTTCTGAGGCGAATTCCAGGGGTCGTTGCTACGCCCGTGGTCAGTTGGCTATCAGTGAATCACGAAGTGACTCGGCTGGGTTTTCCAGTTGAGTATTTTTCCGGGGGCGGGCGTTGAGTCCCTGTGCGACGCGTTCTAGGTCCTCGGGCCCGTAGGCGTTCAGGTCAGTGTTTTTGGGGAAGTACTGGCGTAGTAGTGGACCATTCCAGTAGTCCTTTGGTGTTTTCGTTGGATCCGCGCTGCCAGGGGCTGGCCGGTTGGCAGAAGTAGACGTCCATGTCGGTGGCGATGCTGAAGGCCTTGTGTTTGGCCATTTCGACGCTTGGTCCCAGGTCAGGGAACCGCGCAGATGCGCCGGAAGGGTACCCATGGTGTTGATGAGCCCGTCACGGACCGATTCGGCGGTGTGGTCCACCGGCAGGTGTACCAGCATCAGGTAGCGGGTGGTTCGGAAATGTTGATCATCGGGTCCCGGAATCGACTGTTGCGTCCCTGAGGGCTTTTCTGCCTTTTGCGGCGTGTCCTTCCTGTGCGCAGGGCTTCTTTGACCTCGCGTTTGAGTCCGCCGTGGGCCTGGAGGTCGAGAGCTTGGTAGAAATTCCTGCACTACCTCTCATCCATGGGCGTGCAGTTCAGTGTCTCCTACCCGGTCCCGGTGATGAAGGCCCGCATGGTCGCGTGGGTGGTCAACGCCCCCGACGTCCGCGCACTCACCGACTACCCGTCGGGCACGAGCCTCTATCTGCGTGCCGAGCCGCTGCACCCCGGCGCTCACGCGACGCTCCTGGATGTGGACGGGCACAGAGTCACGGCCTTTTTGACGAACGCACCGTCCTGGCACGGGCCGGTCTTGATGCCCGGCACCGGGGCCGGGGACGGTGCGAGAACCGGATTAAGACCCTGAAGAACACCGGCCTCGGGAAGCTCCCGTTCTTCGACTTCCACGCGAACCAGGCCTGGGCCAACATCGCTGCCCTGGCCATGAATCTGGTTTCCCGGCTGCAACTTACCGCTCTGCCCACCGGCCACAAAGCCAGGGGATGGGACATGAAAAGGTGGCGCTACCGGCTTTTCGCGACCGCCGGGAAAATCATCACCCGGGCCCGGCGGACCCGGGTGCTGATCCCTGACAAAGCCCCGGAAGCCGCAAAGATAACCACAATCCTAACCGCCATCGCCGGGCTGACAAACAGCCTCCGACAACGGGACGGACTCCTGGCCTGAGAACCCACCAGGCCAGCCCCGACAACGACCGGAACCATCCCTCCGAGACGTGGAGCCCGACGTCCAACCAGCGACAACGGGACCCACCAGCACGCCCAAGACCACAAAATCAGCCCCGACCAGAATCAAACCCGGATACGACAACCAACCCGATCATTTGAAAAATCGAGGCCTAAGGGTCATTTGGTAGTAAAAAAGGGCTGGCCCAAGTCATTGCAATCGTCCTTAAGTGGATGTAGTGTCGTGTCACACGATATTTCGTCCAGTGAACGCACAGTAGTAGTAAATGGGTGCGCAGTCTTGCAGACGGAAACGATGAAAATGTGAGCCGGGCAGCTGCTCGGAGGAATCACAACCTTACTCGGTCCCTTATCACGGCGGCCGCCCCTTGCGGGAAACGACAGGAGTCAACGATGACGCTAAAACTTAAGGTCGTGGTGCCGGTTATGGCGGCCGCGCTCGTTCTCACGGGTTGTGCGCAGGGCGGTGCTGCGACTCCTGCCAAGGAGGCCGGAAACTCCGTCTTTCGTTACGGGGGACACGCGGTGAACAACCTTGACCCGCACAAGAACGCGCAATTCACGGACTGCACTTATCTTTGCCCTGCCTACGACCGGCTGGTGCATGTCGATCCGGATGGCAGCCTAATCCCCGGTCTCGCAGAGTCATGGGAGTTCAGCGAAGGCGGCCTGAAGTTGACGTTTAAGATCCGCGAGGGCGTGAAGTTCAAGGACGGCACTGTCCTGGATGGCGAAGCCGTGAAGGCGAGCTTGCTTCGAGCACGGGACCTTCCGGGATCGGCCGTGAAGAACGACTTCGCCACCATGTCCGATGTGACCGTGGATAATCCGCAGACGGTAACGCTCAACCTGAGCGCGCCGAACGCGGCGATGCCTGCCATTCTCTCGGGTCTTGCCGGGGTTGTCATCAACCCGACTGCGCTCGCGCAGGGCGTAAACCTCAGTGAAACGCTGGACGGAGCCGGTGCCTTCCGGTTTGTCTCGTACACGACCGGCAGTGAGCTTAAGTTGGAACGCAACCCCGATTACTGGGGCGAGACGCCGGAATTCGCCGGCATCGACTTCCGATTCTTCACCGATGCAGCGGCGCTTGCGAACTCTGTGCTGGGGGGGCAGATAGACGCCGCCGCGATCGTGCCCCAGAACCTCAAGCCATTCGTCGACAACGACAAGTTCAAAATGGAAACGACGAGTTCGCTCACCCAGAACACGATGATCGTGAACCACAAACAAAACGGACTTGACGACGAGCGCGTGCGCAAGGCGATCCTTCATGGCCTCGATCGTGATGCCATCTGCGAAGCGGTGTACGACGGGTTCTGCGAGATCACGGATCAGCCCTTCCCGCCGGGGCACTACGCCCACAATGACTCTATCCCCGAGGTGCTTTACCCCTATGACCAGAAGAAGGCCAAGGAGCTCCTAGCAGAGGCCGGCGCCAGTGACTTGATCTTGAAGGCGATCATGGTCCCGGCGGCACGCAAGATGGCCGAGGTTGTGCAAGCTCAGCTTAAGGAGATCGGGGTTGACCTGCAGCTCGAAGCGATTGAACTCTCGACTATGGTGCAGCGACTGCTCATCGACAAGACGGACTCGATGCTGGTCCTTCCCTTCAGTGGCCGCATTGACCCGTCCCAGATGCTGGCGGCCCGGCACTCCGAAAAGGGTTTTTTCAATCCCGGCGGTTACACCACTCCCAAGATGCAGCAGCTGTACGTCGACTCCGTCGCTGAACTCGACCCCGAAGCCCGCACGAAGATTCTGAAGGAAGCATCCCGTGTCGCAGCGGAAGCCGCACTGCCCCTGACGCTGAGTTTCTCGGAGAAAATCTACGTCATGAGGAGCGGTGTGACGTTCCCCTTGTTCAGCACGGGCAGCCAAGAAATCACGTGGGCAACCGAAACCAAGTGAGTTTACGTCGGGGCGATCGCGCGAGCGGTCGCTTCCGACACCCCACGGTGCCGCACCGGTACCGATACGTCTAGATCTCAAGGTAGGGTCTGTGCTGCTTCGTCTCATTTTGAACCGCCTCCTGTCGATGGCACCAGTGCTGTTACTGGTCTCCTTCGCGGTATTCATGCTGATCGCCTTGATTCCCGGTGATCCTGCCGTTACTCTCGCAGGCGGCGACAACGCCTCACCGGAATCCATCGCTGCGGTGCGGGAGCGCCTCAACATGGACGAGCCGCTGATCGTCCAGTACCTGATCTGGCTGGGCGGAATCATCCGGCTTGACCTCGGTACCTCGTTGCTGAGCGGGCAGAACATCGCTGCAGAAATCGCGGCCCGACTGCCCTTCACCCTCAGTCTCACGCTGGCTGCGGCAGTCGTCGCGATCCTGGTCGCCATCCCCCTCGGCGTGCTGTCCGGAATGTGGCCGGGCGGCCGTCTCGACGAAGGAGTCCGCCTCGTCGCAAGTGCCGGGATCGCAGTGCCGAACTTCTGGCTTGCGGTCATGCTCGTCTCGCTATTCGGGGTGCAGCTCAGACTGTTTCCACCGACGGGCTACGTTCTCCCCTCGCAATCGTTTGGCGGATGGCTCGAAACCGTCACTCTTCCTGCGATCGCACTCGGGGTTGTGGTTTCTGCAAACCTGGCGCGGCAGTTGCGTCGCAGTCTCATCGAAGTCCTCGACTCCAACTACATCCGGACGGCCTGGGCGAAGGGGGCCGGCAGCGCCCGTGTCGTGGGTGTCCACGCGCTCAAGAACGCGGCGATTCCGGCAGTCACGGTGTTTGGGGTTCAGCTCGGAAACCTGCTGGGAGGAGCAATCATCATCGAATCCATCTTCGCGATCCCGGGGCTCGGCACGTACATGCTTCAGGCGATCAGCAGCCAGGATCTGCCCGTGGTCCAGGGCGTCGTGCTGATTTTCGTCGTGTTCCAGCTGGTGCTGAGCCTCCTCGTCGACATAAGTTACGGATACCTCAACCCGAAGGTGCGCATCGCATGACCGGAATCGAACAGCCCACCAGCACTGTCGGCATGGCCATAGAGGCCACGGGGGAAGCCAAGCTTCCCCCGCGCTGGATCAGTCATCCATGGATTCGTGCTCTTAAAACATGGAGTGGAGCATTAGCGGCCGGATGGCTGATCCTGGTGGTCCTGGTTGCAGGCCTTGCGCCCTGGATCGCAGGGCATCCGCCCGGGCAGCAGGATCTGGGCAACGCGCTCGCTCCGTTCTCGCTCGAACACCCCCTGGGCACCGACGATCTGGGCAGAGATGTGTTGTCGCGGCTTATGTACGGTGCGCAGATCAGTCTGGCGGTCTCGGTCCAGGTTGTGGTTCTCGCACTGCTCGGCGCCATCCCGATCGGTCTGTACGCTGGTTATAAGGGCGGCCGGGCCGATCGCCTGCTGATGCGTTTCATGGACGCGGGTCTGAGCTTTCCGGCGCTCGTGCTCGCGCTGGCTGTGGTCAGCGTCCTCGGCCCTGGTGTCACCAATGCGGCGATCGCGCTGGCGATCGTATTCATGCCCCTGCTGGCCCGCCTGGTGCGCGCACAGACGTTGGCAGTCAAGGAAGAGTCCTTCATCGAGGCTTCGCAGTCGCTGGGGACGCGCCCCTTCCTCATCGTGGTGCGCCGTATCCTTCCCAACCTCGCTTCCGCTCTGATCGTCCAGGCGGCGATCGTGATGAGCGGCGCGCTCATCGCGGAGGCAACGCTGAGCTTCCTGGGCTTGGGCGCGCAGCCGCCCGCGCCGAGCTGGGGTGGCATGCTGCAGCAGGCGTACGCGTCCGCGCTGTTCATCAATCCGCTCAGCCTCGTCCCGCCGGGACTGGCTATCGCTCTCACCGTCGTTGCTTTCAACGGATTCGGCGACGCGCTGACGACCGCTTACGGCCTGGACCGGACGAAGGCTAAGCGGCGCCATCTGCCCCGCCGGGCCAGGGGGAGGCGAGGATTCACGGCGATCGACCGCCCCGCCGCCGTTCCCGGTGCTGAGCCGGCAGGGAGTAACATCTGCCTGCGCGTCCGCGGACTGAACGTCGCGGTGCAGACCCCGAATGGGACGGTTCCCGTCGTCGAAGACGTGAACCTCACAGTTGGGCAGGGGGAAATCGTCGGGCTCGTGGGCGAGAGCGGCTCCGGAAAGACGGTTACGTCGCTGTCCATCATGCGCCTAGCCCCGTCCCCGCCCTTCGTGATCACCGGGGGAGTCATCGAACTCGGCGGACGCGACCTGTTCGCAATGAACTACAAGGAGCTCCGCCGTACTCGAGGCTCGGAAATCGCCATGATCTTCCAGGATCCTATGTCGAGCCTGAATCCCTCGCAGACAGTGGGCGCCCAGATCGGCGAGTCGCTGCGCCTACATCGTGGGCTTTCCCGTAAGCAGGCCACGGCTAGAGCCGTCGAGATGCTGGAACGCGTCGGCATCCCGGATCCCGTGAACCGTGCGCGTTCCTACCCCCACGAGCTATCTGGCGGTATGCGTCAACGGGTGATGATCGCCATGGCACTCAGTTGCTCTCCCCGCTTGATCATCGCAGACGAGCCCACCACGGCACTGGATGTGACGATCCAGGCGCAGGTGCTGGATCTGCTGCGCAAGCTCGCCGTCGAGGACGGGGTCGCTGTCATCTTCGTCACCCACGACCTGGCGGTCGTTTCGGAACTGTGTGACTCGGTCGCGGTGATGTACGCGGGCCAAGTCGTCGAACGCGCGCGGACTGTTGATCTGTTCCGCTCACCGCAGCACCCCTACACGCAGGGGCTGATCGCCGCGAGTCGCCGGGGCGAGGGCGAGGAGCCTGAGCCGATCCCCGGCCAGGTCCCGCGCATCGGGCTCGTCCCGTCGGGTTGCCGGTTCGCTCCGCGCTGCCCATTCGCAGTGGAGGAGTGCCGTCAGTCGCCCCAAATTCTGGAACCGGTGCTGAGCGTCGTCACAACCGAGACGTCCCCGGAGGACGCACGCATGGCAAGGTGCCGGCGCAAAAATGAGCTTCAATTGGAAGGAGTGCGATGAGTACCATCGCGAGCGTGACCGCCCCCCCAGCCGTCAGCCAGCTTATTGGGGTCTCCAAGCACTATTCCGTCCGACTTGCAGGCGGCGGCAAGGGCGTTCTGCAGGCCGTGGACGGAGCCGATCTCACCGTGAGGCCGGGCAAAACCCTCGGTCTGGTGGGCGAGTCCGGCTCCGGAAAGTCCACCATCGCCCGGCTGATGCTCAAGCTTGTCGAGCCAACGGCCGGAAGCGTGTTCCTGGATGGCGAAGACATCACGGGTGTCCGCGGTAGCCGGCTGCGTGCGCTGCGATCCAAGATGCAATTGGTGTTTCAGGACCCCTATTCTTCTTTCGACCCGCGTGCGGACATCAACGACAGCCTGGGGGAGGCGCTGCGACCGCTCGGCCTGAACAGGACCGAACGCGCCCGGAAATCCGCCGAGTTGCTCGAAACGGTAGGACTTCCGAGCGCGTTGGGTGCCCGGCGGCCGCGCGATCTGTCCGGCGGACAGCTGCAGAGGGCTGCCATCGCGCGCGCTCTTTCGCTTAGCCCGAAACTCATCGCCCTTGACGAACCCGTAAGCAGCCTGGACGTCTCAAGCCAGGTGCACATCATTAATCTGCTCAACAAGCTCCAGGAGGAGCTGGGCGTGTCGATGCTGTTCATCAGCCACGACCTGACCGTGGTGCGCGATGTCAGCCACGACATCGCCGTGATGTACCTGGGGAAAGTCGTCGAGCGAGGCGCATCCGCGGCCGTCTATTCTTCTCCCCGACACCCGTATACAGAGGCGCTCCTGTCGGCCGCGCCGCGGATGACCGCAGCTTCCGACACCGTCAGAGTCCAGCGGATTCTGCTTCGTGGAGACATCCCATCACCTCTGCGCCCTCCGGCGGGCTGCAGGTTCCACACAAGGTGTCCGAAGGTGATGGACGTCTGCCGCACGATTGTTCCCGAGGTGGTGCGGACGCCGCTGGGGGATGAAGCGGCCTGCCATCTTCTGACCGACACGCAAATGGTGCCCAGCGGCGCAGGACGCGGTCGCTCCGAGGACCGCACGTGATCACGAGTCTGTACGTCGCGGGGCACCGGCATGCGCCACGCTGCCCATAGAAATCGAGGAACGAGGAGAAGCATGACCAATCCTGCAACCACGACGAGCCATTCCGACGTCTTCGACTTCCCGGTCGGCCGGGAGCCCAAATGCCCGTTCAACCCGCCGGCCAAATTAGTGGAGTCCGCCGCCGAGTATCCCGTGCGGCGCGTCCGCATCTGGGACGGCACCATGCCGTGGGTCATCACTGGCAACGAGGAACTCCATCTGCTCGCAACCGATCCGCGCGTCCTCGCCGAGGACCGGGTGCCTGGCTTCCCTCACTGGAATGAGGGGAAGAAGGCCACAGCGCTGCTGCGCCCGCAGAGCATCTTCAACACCGATGGCCCCGAACACTCCCGATTCCGCCGCATGACGACGAGATCATTTGCCTTCAAACGGGTAGAGTCGCTCCGCCCGAGGATCCAGGAGATCACGGACGAACGCATAGACACAATCCTGACAAGCGCCAAGCCGGTGGATCTGGTAAGCGAGTTCGCGCTGCCCATTCCGTCGCTGATGATCTGCGAGATGCTCGGCGTGCCCTACGAGCACCACGAGTTCTTCCAGGAGCACACCAGTGTTTCGCTGGACCGCTACGGTACTGCGGAGGAGCAGGAACGCACCTACCTCGTCATCAACGACTTTATGCGGACCCTCATCGAGTCGCGGATTGCCGACCCGGTGGACCGTGGAGGTGTGATCGAGGAACTCGTAGGACATGTCCGCGCCGGTGACATCTCGGTGGCCGAGGCTGTGCAGCTCGCCCGCGGCCTGCTCGCGGCAGGGTTCGAGACGAGCGCGAATATGATCGGCCTCGGCACGCTCGCTCTGCTGCAGAACCCCGATCAGCTTGCCATCCTGCGCGACACTGACGACCCGAAGGTCATCGCGAACGCGGTAGAGGAGCTGCTGCGCTACCTGAGCATCGTCCACAACGGCCAGCGCCGCATCGCGGCTGCAGATATCGAGATCGCCGGCCAGTCCATAAAGGCGGGCGAGGGCATCATCCTGGACTTCTCGGCCGGGAACTGGGACGCGCGGACGTTCAAGCAGCCAGACGTGTTTGATATACAGCGGACCACGGACAATCATCTGGCATTCGGCTTCGGCTCGCACGGCTGCATCGGCCAACAGCTGGCCCGGGCCGAGCTTCAGATCGTCTTCAGCACGCTGTTTAGGCGGATTCCCACGCTTAAGCTCGCGGTCCCGTTGGATGACATCGAGTTCAAGCACGACCGCCTCGCCTACGGCGTCTACTCGCTGCCCGTCACGTGGTGAAGCGCAAAACCTAAAACCAACACGTCGACCAGCGCACGCACCTTCGGGTGCGGGCGCTAACGTCGATCGTCGTGGACCAGGGATCCGAGCAGCCCCTCGGGTAGTACAACCGCACATGGCACACGCTCAGCCAATGTTCCGTGGTCCGACCCGCCACAGGTTTATGCGAAATAGCCATGCTCTGGGCCCTGTAAGCGGCGGGCGCAATCCGTCCCCGGCACTCCCTAGCCCTCATTTCCGCTCCACCTATCCGCTGTTTGCGTGATCGATTCCTGGAGCTAGCCGTGGAATTTGGCCCGGACATCAGGGGGTCATCGGCCTCGCTGCCGTGGCGTTCAACTTAATGTTCCTGGCCCGTTTCCGGCGGCCTTTTTGGCCGGATTCGACCCGGAGGGTGGGAAGAGCTCTTCCAGTGGGTTTTCCATAGCCAGGAACCGGGCACGCGCGGTCTCACGGACGGTTGTGTCGACGGCGAAGAATGCGGGTGCCGGTTGATCCGGGTCGCCGCTCCGGAGGCATCGCGTTCGGAGACTTCCCGGGAGAGGACCGCGGCCGGGTACTCCTCATGGGACCAGCCGGCGTCCCGGGCCTGTTCCCCGAGCCGGCGGAACCCGTCGCTGATCCGTGGTGCGCGCAGGGCCCGGGCGTAGTACTCGATCTGTGAGGGTGTCCCGGTCATGACGCCGCCTCTAGGACCAGTTTCGGCTGCTGGCCCGAGGTCGATGCCGAAGATCTCGTCATAGGCGGCCAGATCCCGCACCTGCACCGCCTTCCTCAGTTCGGGGCAGTGCACTCTTTGGGTCCGGAAGTCCCGGCGCATCACCGCCGCGCGGGCCACGTGGATAGGATTGGTCACCACCAGGTGCCAGGTCCAAGCCGGGAAGTGCGTGGCGATGATGACACCCTCGTGAGTGACCCAAACGGTGTCCAGATCAGCGACGACATCCACGATCCGCCCAATGAACGACGGGTCCACGGAGTAGTTGTTGGAGAGCACTCGTACTTAGTAGTCCCGCGGGAGCCGCACCGCGTTCCGGAACACCGCCTCCGGGCTCACCGGCGGCAGTTCCCGCATCCTTTCCCGGTCCAGAACGATCAGCTCGTCAGGGCGGCCGTGGCGGGACCGGGAGTAGCGGTGATTGGCCTTGGGCAGCCAGTCTTCCAGCTGGGCGTTGAAGTCCGTTGGGAGCGGAAGTCCCGGCCCGGCATGAAGCGTTGCCGGAAGTAGCGGTCCATCCGCTCGACCATGCCCTTGGACTCCGGATCCCGCGGCGGAAGCAGCTTGATCTCCAGCCCGAGGGAACCGGCGAACGCGGCCACCGGCTCGGTCGGTTTGCGCCTGCCGTTGCCGGACTCGTTGTCCCACAAGAGCCGGGACGGGACCGCCTGCGCGTTCTGCAGCAGAGTCCACATTCCGCCCAGAAGGTCCGGCGTCGTCCGTGACGGCAGCATCCGGGCCTGGATAAATCCGGAGAACGCAGAAGTCATCACCAGCACCGGCGGCGTGTCGGACTGGCCCTCACCGACAGCCAGCGGCTCGTGCGGAAACCAGAGATCGCACTGGACCTGTAACCCCGGCTCGTGAACCAAACGGTCAGCCGGGTCCGGCGGCGCGTATTCGGGCCGGATCGCCGCGACCTCGGCCGGGAACAAGGACGCGAAATCAGACCAGCCCACCCGCTCCGCCAGCGTCGCCGCCGGCATCGTTGGCGTCTTCACCAACAACTCCGGAACCCTGGGAGCAAACGCATCAAAACTCGACACACCCGCCACCCGCTGATACTTCGGCGCCCAATCCGACTCCAGCACCCGATCCACCGTTCCGCGGGAAACACCCACGATCCTGCCGATCACCCGCTTCGAGTGCTTGCCCGTCGAAAACAGGTGGCGTATCTCCGCCCAATCATCCAAATTGATTACCTTCCATAATGGTCGGTGGCCCTATTTTCAGCTGGCGTTCCTGGCCCTATTTTCGGTTGGCGTTAACAGTTTCCAACATGGCAGCTTGTCCTTCAGAGGTCTTCCCAGTTCAGATCTGGGTCCGGCACACCCCTAGGCGGCCAATGATCTGCTCCACATTTCTCCCGAGGGCTGTAGAAGGCCGAATCGAAAGATAGAACAGCCGCTGGGCCAGGATCAACGGGAAGTGTCAACCTCTACGGATGAGGCCTGCTACGCCAACACACGTTTTCTAGCGCTTACGTAACAGATCACGTGACCCGATCGGGCGAGGCGAGCAGACTCACAAGTGCCCAGTGACGACAGGCCGTTCGCCACCTCAGTCGCTCGAAGGGAGCGGCTTGGATTCCTTGACCACGAGCGCAACGTGGCCGTTGCCCAGAGTGCCGACGCCGGCCTTGGTCACCAGCACCTCAAGTGCTTTGTCTTCGATTTCTGTGTAGCGTTTTCCTAAACTGTTTCCGCCATCCCAGCCCGTGAGGGGAGCAAGCGCATCATTGCGGCTGTCGCCGAACGCGACCATGTCAAACCCGCCACATGTCAGTGTGACACTGGTTGAGGGTGCACCGACCACTATGACTTCCGTGCTGCAGACTTGACTCCGCAGCCGACTTCCCGCTTTTAATGCCATGATCAACGACGTCCTTTCACTGCTTTGATTGAGTTGGTTACGCACCGGCTGCCGAGCGGCTGGCAATTTCGGCGACGAGTTCCCTTCGGAGCAACTTTCCAGTTGCCGTATGTGGGAGTTCGTTCCGCCATACCACGTCATCGGGTGTGCGAGAGCCACGGATACGGGCGCGCGCCCACTCACGTACGTCGCTCTCAGTCAGGAAGTGTCCTTCGCGCGCTACAACGACAGCTACGATGCGTTCGCCCCACTCGTCGTCAGGCGTGCCGACCACCGCGGCCTCGAGGATGCCGGGGTGGCGGAGAAGGACATCTTCGATCTCAGCAGGAGCGATGTTTTCGCCGCCGCGGATGATGACATCGTCGGTGCGACCCTCAACGAAGAGGTAGCCCTCACTGTCCATCCACGCGCGGTCCTTCGTGGGAAACCAGCCGGCCGCGTCGAGGACCGAACCGGAGTCCTGGTACTCGCCGGAGACCTGCGCTCCGCGCACCCAGAGTTCTCCGGTGGCGTCGTCCGTAATCACACTGTCTTTGCTGTCGCGGATCTGAAGTTCGATGCCGGGGATCGAACGGCCTGCGCTCGAAAGGCGTGCCCGCACGTGCGCTTCGGAGCTGGCGAGTGCCGTGCGGTGATCATCCGGCCCGAGCAGCGCAATCGTCGAGCTGGTCTCGGTGAGCCCGTATGCGTTGACGAACCCGCAACCTGGGAAAGCCAGCAGCGCGCGTTCCAGTACTGGTGTCGGCATCTTCGATCCGCCGTAGGTGATTTGTCGCAGCGTCGGGGCGTCGGCGGGCTCGCCGGCGAGGGTTTCCACGAGGCGACTGATCATCGTGGGTACGAGCATGGCCGAGGTCACACCTTCTTCCTTGACCATGGACAACCAGGAGTTCGCGTCGAAGTCGGGAAGGTAGGCCACGCGTCGCCCGGCATACAGATTAGTCAGAACGGAACCGAGTGCGGCGACGTGGTACGGAGGAACGCAAACCAGCGCAGTCTCGTTCTCGGTAGCCCCGCCGAACTCGACTGTCTGGGAGACATAGGCGAACAGATTCTCGTGCCGAAGAGGCACTATTTTTGGCTTAGACGTCGTGCCGCTGGTGAATAGCTTGGCAGCGACGGAGTCGCTGGCAGGGCTCGTCGCGATAGGTTCGGCGGATCCGGCGAGCGCGAAGAACTCGGCGACGGTGACGACGTGTTCACTGCCCTCAACTATCCGCCTGTATTCCTCGTCGACGACCACGAAGGGAGCGTCCAAGCGCGCGAGCTGCTCGCGGATCTGGTCGGCAGACAGTCGATAGTTGAGTGCGGAGAACGGCACTCCAGCCAGGGCGCCCGAGAAGAGGAGCACGGGTACGATAGGTCCGTTGCGTGCCAGCAGGACTACGTTTTGCGCCCCGGCTTGCGTGAGGACGCCCGCGCCGCCCCCTGCAAGTTCGCGGAGCCTCGACGCTGTGATGGCGGATTCCCCCGAACCTAATACAACCCGGTCTCCGTGACCTGACGCCATATCAATCAGTAATGCAAGATCCATGTGTATACTCCCTTGTCTACATGAGACATTCTAGCCAGTCGCGGTACATGGTGTCCACTGGCAGGACGGCCTGCAATGCAAATGTTGCCCTTGTGTTCAAATAGTCAAATGAACGAATCCCACACAGCCATCCGTGACACACCTCTTCAGCGAACGGTGAGCGGGGGCGCTGTTCCGACCTCACGTCGTCAGGTCGAGGCATGGGTTGAGCGCCGACAGCCCCCAGTCGAACGGGTCGCGGAGCAGGTATGGAGCATCCCGGTGGACTGTGCAGAGTTCCCTGTGGCCTACACGCTCGCTTACGTCCTCGTCGGAAACGATGGTGGCTTCATCATCATCGACCCCGGATGGACCAGCGCTGCTGGGCGCGCCGACCTGCAGGCGGGACTTCGCATGGCCGGTCTCGCGGAGAACGACCTCCAAGGCATCGTCGTTACTCATTCGCACGCGGATCATTATGGACTGGCCCCTGAGCTGGCCGACCGTACTGGTTCTTGGATCGCCGGGCATCCGGCTGAGATTCCGGAGGACCAGTTCCACCGGGAGGTCACAAGGATCGTCCAGTCCAATCGGGACGTGATGCAGGCGCTCGGAGTGCCGCTCGTCGACCTGGATCGGGTGACCTTCGCTCCTGAGGACCTCAAAAGGTACGTTCCCGACCGTGTTGTAGACCGCGAGCTGCTCGATGGCGATCTCCTGCCGCTCGCTGGCCGGGAAGTGCGGGCTATCTGGACGCCGGGTCACACTCGCGGTCACCTGAGTTTCATCGACCTCGACAACTGCCTGCTGTTCACCGGTGACCACGTCCTGCCGCGAATCTCTCCGAACATTGGACTCCTGCAAGAATTCGAAGTCGAGCATGACCCTGTTGGTGACTACCTGGTGTCGCTTGAGCGGCTGCGCCCCTGGAGCGATTACGAGGCATGCCCGGCTCACGAGTACCGATTCACGGAACTGGCGCAACGGCTCGACGAACTTCGCGACCATACGCACGGGCGCTCGAACCAGGTCGCCGCCGTGCTTGCGGGTGACCCTGGGGCGAGCGTCTGGGAGGTCGCCCAGCGACTGACGTGGTCCCGGGGTTGGGACGCTCTCGACGGCTCAAACCTCCAGGCCGCGCTCGGTGAGACGAACGCGCACGTCCGTCATGTCAGACTTATCGCGGAGTCCTAGGGGCGAGCCCGCCGAGTTAACCCTTGCGTACGAAGGCGTCCCGCAAAGCGGTTGACTCCTTGGATGCGGTAAGCCGAGCGATGGAGGTCTGCTCTCGATCGAGGTGGGTGCTGTAGCCGTCGATCCAGTTCTGAGCCAGGAGTCGCTTTGCAGCAGCACGTGCGGGCGCTGGCTGAGTGGCGATCGTATTGACTGCTTGGATCGTTGCTGTCTCCAGCTCATCGGCAGAGGCTACGTGGTTAACGAGCCCCCAGTCGAGGGCAGTGGCCGCGTCCAGCGTGCGCTTCGCCAGGAGGACCTCGCTTGCCCGCCGCAAGCCGACGACACGCGGCAGGAGGTACGAGGCTCCACAGTCGGGGCTCAGACCGACGGCGGAGTAGGCGCTGAGGAAGCTCGCCTTCTCGCTCGCAACGACGTAGTCGGCGTTGAGTACGAGCCCGAGTCCGCCGCCGGCGGCGGAACCCTGAACGGAGGCCACGACGATGAGATCGGACTCGGCGAGGGCGAGGATGGCTTCGTGCATGGTCGCAGCAAGCTCATTGATGTACTCAGCGGGGGAGGGGGCAGCATTAGTTGCTGCGAGATCGCCGCCGCCGCAGAACAGCCGGCCCTCAGCTGACAGAACCAGTATGTGGCCGCTGTCGCGCGACAGTTCCTGTACGGCGTCCCGCAGATCGCGAGCCAGCGCGATGTCGAGCGCATTGCCCTCGTCGGGCCGACTGAGCACGATGCGCGAAAACGACGAACCCCGTTCCACGCGGATGCCGGCCATCAGGCGACCTGATTCGCCAGAAGGCGGGTGATGACGTCCTCCGCCTCCGCGACGATGGAGTCTACAACCTCGCGGGCGCTGAGCACCTCGTCGATCAGTCCCTGCGACTGGCCTCCCCACCACAGACCATCTTCCATTTCTCCGCCGCCGAGAACGCGATCGCGACCGCGGACGCCGGACGCTAGGTGGGCGATGTCCTCGAAGGTCGCGCCTGGCTTCGACGAGATTTCGAGGATCTCCTCAGAGATCGAGTTGCGGGCGACCCGGGCGGTGTTCTTGAACATCCGGAAGACGAGCACTGTGTCGCGCTCGTTGTTCGCGACGATCTGTTTTTTGACGTTCTCGTGGACCGGGGCTTCGTGGGTCGCTACAAACCGTGTGCCCATGTTGATGCCGCTGGCACCGAGGGAGAGTGCCGCCGCGAGACCGCGTCCGGTGGCAAAACCGCCGGATGCGATGAATGGGATCTTCAGCACCCGGGCCGCGGCCGGGATCAGCACCAGACCAGGCACATCGTCCTCGCCCGGGTGACCGGCGCACTCGAACCCGTCGATGCTGAGTGCATCGACCCCGACCTCCTCCGCCTTGACGGCGTGGCGCACGGAGACGGCCTTGTGCAGAACCTTGACCCCTGCAGCTTTGAAATCGGCCATATGTGGCTCGGGGTTGCTCCCTGCGGTCTCGACGAAGGGGATCTTGCTTTCAATGATCGCCCTACGGTATTCGTCATAGGGCACCGGGCGGATCGTTGGGAGGATTGTGAGGTTGACGCCGAAGGGAGCGTCCGTGAGATCGCGAGTGCGCTGAATCTCTCGCACAAGGTCCTCGGGGGTGGGCTGCGTGAGGGCAGTCAGGAAGCCCATGGCTCCCGCGTTGGCCACCGCCGCGATCAACGGTGCGGTACCTACGCCGGTCATGCCGCCGCAGGTTATGGGGTGCTTTACCCCGAATGTTCGAGTGAAATCGTTTGTGATCACCAAATACTCATTTCATGAGAGTTTTCGAGTCGTCCAAATAGTCCTCGAGCTCGAAGGAGAAGAAAGCACCGGGGTCGAAACAGCAGCGTTGAGCCCCGGAACCGGAAAAAGTCAGGGGTCGAAACAGCGTTGAGCCCGTAATCCGGAAAAGAAGTTGACCGGTATTTAGGTCAGGACTCCGGACATCGCGTTTGCCATAGCTTTGATGGCTTGCGAACGATCGAGTTTCCAACCCTGGATCAACCATACGTAGAGGAAGTGATCGATCATCGAATAGAGCATTGCGATTGCCATCCGACGTTGTTCCTCGGTCGCATCCCGCATGGCCGGGTTCTCTGCGAGCAGCGCCAGCTGTTCCTCCATGGACTGCTGATGCGCTGCTGCAAATTCAGGATCGGCCGCACGAGCTTGGTGGAGGGTTTTGTGCAGTTCCGGCGTTTCCAGATAGAAGTCGACCATCTTTGTGAAGAACGCTTCAGCCGACTCTTGGTCCTTTATCCATTCATAACTGTCAGACTCCCCCCATTCCGCAAGTCGCTTGTCCCGCAGTGCGCGAAGTGCGGCGGATTTGTCCGTGAAGTGCAAATAAAACGTCGTCCGGCTGATTCCCGCTCTTTGAACGATGTCGTCGATCGACACGAAGAAGAAGCCCTGCTCGCTAAATGCATCCAGGGCCGCTGCGAGAATAGCGTCTCTCGTCATCTCCCGCTGGCGCTGACGGATGGGAAGGATCTTAGGCGTGGTAGTCATCTTGGGGCCGACTTTACCAGAGCCGGCGGCTCGCAGTGTTGCCTCACGCATTGGAGTGTCCAACGAGTTGCCAGGCTGTTGGCGCGCTCACGGCTGCTGACGGCCTTTCTTGCTCATGCGGAACGAGGGTGGGAACTGCAGATCGTTCTCCTTCACCGAGTTGCCGAGGCCGCGCTCGAGCATATCGGCGTCGAGCTTAAAGTCGGCTGCGTCAGGCTTGACCATGCTGCCCATTGATTCAATCATTCCTGTCAGGAGACTGCCCATGTACTCGCCTTGGTACTGCTTGAATATCTGGAAAAACATCTTCTGGATGTGCACTGTGTCGGTTGGGCGTGTTCGGGCGCATGCTGACGCGTAGGTGGCGACCTCCTCCTCGAGTTTGTCGCGAGGCACCACCTTGTTGACGAAGTCGCAGTCGTACATTTCTTGGGCGGTGAACGGGCGGCCTGTGAAGACCATCTCCTGGAACTTGCGGAGGCCCATGGTCATGGCCCACGTCCACATGCGCGGGCCCCACCCGGCGTAGCGGAACGACGCGTGGCCGAACAGACCGTCATCGGCGGAGATGACAAGGTCGGCGTCGGCAGCCTGGTAGAAGTGCCATCCGTAGCAATAGCCCTTGACCTCGACGATGCTGATTTTCTGGAACTCCTGCAGTGAGCGCGCACCCGATGCCGGGTTGGCAAGCCAGGGGCCGAAATTTCCTTGATTGCGGTAGGTGCCGACCGGGGGGTACCGCACGTCATCGTCCTCGATCCGGAATTCCTTCAGGCGCTCCGCATCATCGCCATTGAGGCCGTCCATGAAGTCGGGAAGATCGACTCCGCTGCCAAAATCATCGCCAAGGCCACGAATGACGAGAACTTTCACGTCGTCGTCGATGTTGGCCTTGTGGATAAGGTCGGCATAGCGGTGACGGGCCGCGACGGTCGGAGCATTTAGTCGCTCCGGCCGCGCCAAGGTTATGGTCGCTATCTTCGTAGCGGGGTCTTTGTCATAGAGGACAATTTCCTCTGCTGAGGGTGATTCCTGGGTCATTTCGGTATCCTTTGACTCGATGCGCTGGTCTTGTGTCACGTCTTTAGGCGGAGGCGGGTGCCCGCCCGATGACGTCGAGAGCTTCGAGCTCGGCAAGCTTGGTTTCTGTGATGCCGAGAGAAGCGAAAACGGAGTCGTTGTCCTCGCCGAGAAGAGGCGCCGACTTGAGGGTCAGCTGATCCGGGCGGCTGCTCCATCGGAACGGAAGGGTGCTCTGGTGGAAGGTGCCGACAACAGGGTGGTCCACGACTTCGAAAAACTGACGCGCCTCGTATTGAGGGATCTCGATCTGCCGGTGTGGCTGCATGACGCGTGCCACGGGGACACCCGCGGGCCAGAGCAGGTCTACGATGTCGGCAGCAGTTTGTGTCTCGCACCAGGCAGTGAGGGCTTCGTCGATCACTTTGTGAGCGGCGTGTCTACCCGCTGCTGTGGAAAATGTTGGATCCTGCGCCCATGATGGGTCACCAAGGGCGGTGCGAAGAGCCTGCCACTGCCCGTCATTGCTCACCGCCAGGGCAATCCAAACATCGTGGCGCCCAAACTCGTCAATCTCCGATGTTGGGTAGAGATTCTGGGGCGCGGACACTGGGCCTTTATTGCCGGCCCTGGTCAGGAGGATTCCGTTTGCTGAGTACTCCAGGAACTGCTCCGCGGCGAGATTCACGGCAGCATCGATCATAGCTGCCTCTACGAGGGCCCCCTCTCCGGTCTGTTCCCGGTTTTCAAGGGCAACCAGCAGTGCGAATAGTGCGTGGACGCCGGCGTTGGGATCTCCGATGCAGTACGGCTCAACCGGCTTCTGGTCTTCGTACCCGGTGAGCCAGGTCAACGCTCCACCGTCTTCGATTGCATATGCAAACGCTGGAACGTCACGCCACGGGCCCTCAAGCCCGAATCCGGGCATGCGCAGCATGATGAGCCTTGGGTTGATCTCGCGCAGGGCATCAAAGCCGAAGCCGGCGTGGTCGAGCACCCGAGGAGTGAAGTTCTCGACCAACACGTCCGCGGTGGCGACAAGTTCCCTGAGCAGATCCCGGCCTTCGTCGGTCTGGAAGTTGATGGTCACGCTTTTCTTGCCCGCGTTGCCGCCCAGATGGATGGGCGAGTGCTCCCACCACGGTCCGCCTTCGCGCACACCAGCGACGAGGCGCCCACCATCGGGACGCCGCGTGGATTCGAGGTGAATGACTTCGGCACCCATCAGCGCGAGCGCGTGGGTGCAGGAAGGTCCTGCCCAGAATGCGGTCAGGTCCAGTACGCGCAAGCCCGCGAAAGGAAGAGCCGTCGAGCCATCGGCCGCTTGCGAGGACCTGGCCGTTGGCAGTTTGGCACGAGACAGCCAGTACTCCGTGTCCGCACCGAGCGCGGGGGCGAGCGTAGGCTCGCGCAAGGTGAAGGACGATGGACGGTACGAGGGGCGGGGCTGTACGAAACGGCCGTCCGGGCTGTCAACGAACACATTGCGCGCCCTGAAATGATCACTCTCGGGAATCGTTGCGCCGTTGCCGACGGGAGCGTGCGGAATCCGGAATGCGCTAGCGAGTTCTCGAACCTCGGCTACCGTGCGTTCCGCGATCCAATCATTGAAGATGGCACTGACTTCGTCCTGCCGGGTCATTAAGGCATCGTCGATAATCCACTCCGGGTGGTCCACCATGACGTACAAATCATTGCGCTGCTGAAGGGTCCCGCAGGCGATTCCGATGAGCCCGTCTTTCGCTTGAGACACTCCAGGCACAACGAGGGTTCGGCTGTCGCGCCACGGTCGGCCCATGACCTCCAGGAAGGTGACCGGATAGTAGGTGAGGCAGAGCGTGAGCGCCTCGAGGATCGAATGGTCGATTAGCGACCCTTGTCCGGTCACCTTCTTCTCGGCCCAAGAGCTCATGATTGCGACGGCGGCGTAGGCTCCGCTGACCCACTCGCCGATTTGTCCACCGACATAAAAAGGTGCCCGATCGCTCGCACCACGACCCAGGCCAATGATCGCGCCGGACCAGGCCTGCAGGGTAAACTCTGTCGCTGCCCGGTCGTGCCAAGGGCCTTCTAAACCGAAATTCGTGATCGAAGCGATTATGGAGTCCGGGTGCCGCTGGCGCAGTTCTTTGGCCGACGCACCGCGGAGGTCTGCGATGGGTGAGCCCGGCGACCACACGATGGCGTCGGACAGACCGATCAGAGCGTCGAGAAGGTGGAGTGCTTGGGGGGAATCAGGATCGATAATGACGCTCTGCGCGCCCTGCGCAAGGTATGAGAACAGCACGCCGTCGTTACCTGGCTCGATTTTGGTGCGCGAGGCGCTCCAGCGACGCAACGCGGTACCCTCTGGCGCTTCGACCTTCACGACGGTAGCTCCCGCATCGCTGAGCAGTTTTGAGCAGTATGCCCCTGCTATTCCCCCTGAGAGGTCCAGGATGACCCTGCCCGTTAGCGGCGGCCGACCCCGCCCGATCGAAGGTTCGGTGGCTGGAGCCGTGTTCTGGGTCGTCATTCTATCCCTCGCTTTGAAACAGTGCGGCTGACCTCTTCGGTGGGATCGCCGGTGAATCTTTGTAGTGCAATCCGAAGCAACGGGATGTCTATCGCGCAGATAACGGACGGTCCGCTTGCAGACCAACATACGAACCGGATATACGCGGCCGCTGGGTCGAAGATCCGGGGCCGCTGGGGCTGGCCGTTCAGGCTTGTTATTAACGCGGTATGCGGTTGTCTGCTGGAAGCCCATGTGATCTGACTGCAGAGAGGAGGCAGCTTACTCCGGGAGCCGGCACTTGCTATGGAACACCGCTTCATCGCGATAACCGCCATCCTTGACTGAACGAGCAATCATATCAATTGACACAATAGGGCTTGACACGTCACCCAGTCAACTTAGTTGCTGATGGAAGCTACCGCGAAGTACGTTGACAGTATGACCACCCAAGGGTTAGTCTGTCTAGTCAAACCCGTGTATACAACTGGTTGGCATCTCAGCATCATTCAGGAAACCCTGTCCGGCATTAGTTCGGGATCTCCGTGAGCTACTACCACGATGCAACGAAAGCTCAATTCTGAAGGAGTCAATGGTGACTGCAAATAAAGGTGCCGCCGTGTTTTCGATGGTTGCTGCTTTGGCGCTGGCCGGATGTTCGGCCAGTCCTCAGCCGGAGGCGTCGTCGGGAGCAGGTGATCAGACACTGGTCTACGGTAATTCCGTCCCGCCGAATAACCTCGACCCCCACAAGTCGCTCTACAGCGCCGACTGCCTGATGCTATGCGCGATCTATGACCGACTGGTGCACGTGGATTCTGAAGGCAAGCTCATCCCGGGACTTGCCGAGTCGTGGACGTTCAGCGACGACGCACTCTCGCTTAATCTGAAGATCCGAGAGGGCGTGACGTTCGCCGACGGCATGAAGCTCGACGCGGTAGGTGTCAAGGCGAACCTCGACCGTATTCGCACTCTACCGGGCGCACCCGGCGGCCGTGACCTGGCCATGGTGACCGATGTAGCAGTGACTGACCCGCAGACAGTGACCCTGGCTCTGTCGCAGCCGTACGCGTCGCTGCCGGGCATCCTCTCGGGCCTTGCTGGCGCAATCATCAACCCGGCCGCTCTCGCTAAAGGAACCGACCTGAGCGCGACCCCTGATGGGGCTGGCGCATATCGCTTCCAGTCCTACACCCCGGGCAGCGAGCTCAATCTGGTCCGCAACGACGACTACTGGGGTAACACGCCGCAGCTCGCTGGTCTGAACTTCAAGTTCATCTCTGATTCCGCAGCTATCGCCAATTCCCTACAGGCCGGACAGATCGATGTGGCGCACATCGTGCCGCAGAACCTCAAACAGTTCGAAGACAACCCGTCGTTCACCGTGAAGGAGGTGACGACGCTGTACCAGTACGCGCTCATCACCAACTTTGCGTTGGCCGGTCTGGAGGACGTACGGGCGCGTCAGGCGGTGCTTCATGGCATTGACCGCGAGAGTATCTGCGCACAGATCGCCAAGGGCCAATGCGCGGTTTCGGACCAGCCCTTCCCGGAAGGCTACTTCGCCAACGACCCGTCGATCGACCAGGTACTCTACCCGTTCGATCCCGAAAAGGCGCGCTCCCTGCTGGCCGAGGCCGGCGTCAAGGATCTGAGCCTCAGTGCGGTCGTGCCCGGCCAACAGTTTATGGCGCTGGCCCAGGCCATTCAGGCTCAGCTGGGCGAAATCGGAGTTGAGCTCAAGCTCGAAATGGTCGATGGTAACGCGATGGCGCAGAGGGCGTTTGTTGATAAGACGTCGGACATGGTCATCACCGCCTTCGGTGGCCGCCCCGACCCCGCCCAGCTGTTCACGGTCCGATACAGTGCGGCCGGCTTCTACAACCCTGGTGGCTTCACGACGGACACGATGGAGAAGCTGCTCAAGGAGTCCCAGGCCACAACCGACAAGGGCAAGCGTGACTCGCTTCTTCAGGCCGGTTCGCGCGAAGCCGCCGAGTCCGCACTCAGCATGATGCTCTACGCGCCGACAGAAGCCTATGTGATGAAGAACGGCGTGGACTTCCAGCCGTACGTCACAGGCACTCACGAATTCCCCTCAGTCACGAAGAAGTAACCTCCGACCGCGGTGGTCGTGTTTCGGCCGCCAGAGTCCCTCATCATGTCCAATCTGAAGGGAAAGGCTTCCCGACCACATGTGCAGGTGCGGCCCCCTGCAACGCAGGGGAAACCGCATGTGGATTTCTTTAGAAGTTATGGAGAAGCAATGACAGCCATCTATACAGCAGAAGCTATTGCAACAGGAGCCGGTCGCAATGGACGTGCCCGGACGGACGACGGACTGCTGGACATCCAGCTGGCCGCTCCGCACGCCCTCGGCGGTTCTGGTGGCGGGCATAACCCTGAGCAGCTCTTTGCTGCCGGCTACGCTGCCTGCTTCCACTCCGCCCTCCATTTCGTAGCCCGAACCCTAAAGACCGACTTGGGCGACTCAAGCGTCGCCGCAAAAGTTGGTCTTGTCCGTGAAGGAAACGCTTTCGGGCTCGAGGTAGACCTTGAAGTTGTCATTCCGACTATGACCCAGAGCGAGGCGAAGTCCCTGGCCGAGGAAGCCCATCAGGTCTGCCCCTACAGCAATGCCATCCGCGGAAACATCGAGGTCAACATCACCGTCCCTGACGACTAAAATCATATCCAGTGGACCCTACCGTCCAGAGCCAACTTACTTGGCGTTGATGCTGCCCTGGTCGCAACAAACCTTGGGGGACACCAATTGCGCAGGTGCTGTTGCACGATTGGCAGCACACTGCCCGTTGACTCCCTTCAGCAGCATCGCGAGAGCTCGTTTCTCTCGCTCGGGAACGTTCCCGGCCCTACAGGGTGAATGGCGCTTAGGTTGCAACTGGGCAGGCTCAATTTGGGCCTGGACGATTGCTCCGTGCTGTGCCACGAGTTCATCAAAACTCCAGCCGCCGAAGAGTTCCCAGGGTGTCCTGCTTTTCGCGTTCGCAGTGCATCAACACGCGGAACAGAGCGTCCTGCCCAGCTCCGACGCCTGGACGTCCAGGGCGGCGAGCGGCGATTCATCCTGGCTGCACGGCAGCAAAGAGCTTCTCATTGGAAACGAAAAGTTTCATGACCAAGGCCGCCGAAACACCTGCTTCTGAAGCGATATCGCGCACCGTGACAGTGCGGTATCCCCGTTCCCCAAAAAGGTGAGCGGCGAGTTGGCGGACGGCGTCGTGACTCGGGCCGCTCACGCTCCCACCGGCTCTTCGGAGCTTTGCTCGACGCCTGGCGCGTCGAGGTCCAGGGTAATCAGGCGGTTGTCCACCGCTAGCTTCCGCGCGATCGCCTGCTCCATCATTGGATGGGACATGATGACTAAAGAGCGGCCTGCGGGGGAGCGGAAAGGCAAACGCGCCGTCGTCCTCTGTCCGGGCGCTGGCGTATACCCGCCGCTGGCTTCAAGCAGGGTCATCACGGCGGCGGCGAATTCCTCACCGCCCGAGGTGGTGCCTGCGCCGCCCATCACAAGCCGGTCCCGCACCAGGAAGTTGTGCTCCTGTGTGCCGCCGTCGAATCCGCAAGGATTGGTGCGTATCGCAGGCGCGGTCTGTGGGTATGGGGCGCGCGACAGTTTTACTCTGGCCCTCACGGAGGGGCTTAGCCTGCAGACTTTCCTGACGAATAGCAACAAGTACGGCGCAGCCGCTTTCCTCCCTCGCAATGGATCTCCACGACTCCGTATCGTGATGCGCGGGATTCTTGGTGGCGTCGGTGATGCCCATCCGCTTGGCGGCGGACCGTCCTTCACCCATAAAGCGGGTGGCTCCGCCGAGACCCACTCCCTGGAACGGGATGAGATGCAGTCACTTCTGCGGGCACCTGCCACACGTCAGCAGACTCTCCCAGCGGGACCAATCTCACGTCCTGCGCCCTAAATAGCGGAGCGCGGGCACAGGTAGTCGCAGACGGCGGACGTGCCCGCCCTGGGACGGGACTGCAGAACTTCCCACCGCCCTGCCCGCTCATCAGCCAACCACGACCAGCAAACCCCTGGTCTTCTGCTCGGTAACCGGTTAAGGGCTTACCCAGACAACCCGCCAGAACCGGGTTGCGGCGGCCGCGCTACATAACCAGGCAGGCCACAGAAGACTGATTATGTTCCTCGGAACATCATTCGGGAGGAAGACGACAGGCCGGCCCCCCGAGGGACGGGTCGAACGCCCGTTCCGCGCTGACGTAGCAGCAGTCCACATCCACGTGCGCGTTCTGCCGCACCCGCCGCCTCACAGTCGGCTTCGACATCCGTCAGTCTCTGGTCTGATGCACGGGCCCCAAACACAGACTCCGCTTGAATCTATTGACTTGCGCAAAGCCCCCCCCTAGGCTCGTTGCAGTTATCGCATTATCTCGTGCATAGAATGCACAGGAATGCTCATTCACAAGGGAGTGAAAGTTATGCGAGATATCAACCACAGTGCCGGGATCTGGCTAGCCGAGCTTGAGAGGGCGCTTAAAGGGCGTAACAATGATCTCTTTGAAAGCCTGTTCGCGGAGAACGCCATGTGGCGCGACCTCCTGTCATTCACCTTCAACATCCGTCAGTTCCACGACAGGGACGCCATTGCGAATTATTTTTGGACAACCGCCGACGAGTTGGAGCCATCGAATTTCACGATCGACGCGAACTTTCCGGTTGAGCCCGTTTCCGAGGTTCCCTTCTCTTTGACGGAGACGTTCGAGATCGACTTCACATTCGAGACGACTGCAGGCTTCAGCGACGGCCTGGTGCACGTCGTTCCTGACCCGACGTCTCCAGGGGGCCTGCGGGCCGTGCTCCTTCTGACGCGTCTGCAGTCTCTTCGCGATCTTCCGCCGGTCTGGCCGAAGTTTGGTCGGTACAACCAGTTGGAGCTTGAGAACGAGAGGAAGGTACTCGAGCAGCGCAAAACTTATTCACAGGGTGAGCCCGAGGTACTTATCGTTGGGGCGGGTCACAACGGCGTATTCGTCGCTGCCGCGTTGGCGAGGCTTGGAATCGATGCGCTGATCGTCGACAAGCACGAGCGGGCGGGTGACAGTTGGCGAAAGCGTTACGACTCGCTGGTGTTACACATGCCGCACGGAATGATGCAGTTTCTTCACCTGCCCTTCCCGGACAGCTTTCCTGACTACATTTCAAAGGATCGTCTCGCCGATTGGTATGAGGTGTACGTCAATGCTCTTGACCTCAACCTCTGGACCTCGACTGAATTTGTGCATGGCGAGTACGATGAGGACGCGCAGCAGTGGTCTGCAACCGTCCGTCAGGCCGATGGCACCGACAGGACCTTCCGCCCCAAATATCTCGTCCTTGCCACGGGTGGTAGCGGGACACCCCGGATCCCCGACCTTCCCGGCCTGCAGGATTTCACGGGCCCCGTCACTCACAGCCACAGTTTCCGCTCCGGAGCGGACTTCGCCGGAAAGAACGTGTTGGTAGTGGGAACCGGAACCAGTGCGCACGACATCGCATTCGACATCGTCAACCACGATGGAAAGTCGACGTTGCTACAGCGCGGGGCAACCTTCGTCGTCGACCTTCCGTCGGCCAACCTCAACTACGGCCCTTTCAACACCAGGAGTGTGCCGACAGATGTGGTGGACAAGCGCTGGCTCGTGACCCAGATCAAGCCACTCATGCTCGAAAATTTCAAACGCGTCACCGCAATGGGCAATGAGCTGGACAAAGAATTACACGAGCAGGTTGAGAAGGCGGGTCTCGTTCTGGACAAGTCGGAGTACGGTTTCTTCGCGAAGTACTTCGAAGTCGCCGGCGGCTACTACATCAACGTCGGGGCGTCTCAGGCGATGATCCGCGGTGACATCAAGGTCGAGCAGTTCTCAAACGTAGATCGTTTCGTCGGCGACGGTATCCGGTTAAACAGTGGCGAAGTGCGCAAATTCGACGCGATAGTTCTCGCCACCGGCTATGAAAATCAGCGTGTTATCCTCGAGCGCTTCTTCGGTTCCGAGGTCGCCGAGCGAATCGGCGACGTCGCCGGCTATGACGCCGGAGGCGACCCCGAACGCAACCAGTACAAGCCGATCGCGGCCCAGCCGCGCCTGGCGATTGCCGGAAGCGGCATCTCGGCCGGGCGCTGGTATGCGCCGCTGGTGGCCCTGGAGATCCAAGCAGAGTTCGAGGGACGAATACCTGAGTCATTCAAGGCGGCAGGCCACCCCAGCCAGATCCCCACGGAGGCGCTAACTACAAGTTAGGAGCGGTCCGTGCCGGTCTCCTTGACGTGAGGCCAGAGGCGACCGATTGCCTGAAATGGCAGTTTCGGCTGCTCGGACTCACTCGCCCTCCCTACACACAGATTGGAAAGCAATTGCGTATCGGCAACATTGAAGTTACCTCCGTAATCGACGGGGAGATCGTCATTCCGACGGAGCAATACTACGCCGGCCACACCAATGGCGAATGGGGCGATTTTTCCTTCAGCCTCTGTCATTCCACCAATAATCCCGTGCAGACGGTCGGGAGCTTTCTCATAGAGGGCATCGGGGATCGGTTGATACTCGTAGATGCAGGAGTCGGCAACAACCCCACCTTCCCTTTCTCCGGCGGCGCACTGCGCTCCGGATTACTGGCGAAGGGCGTCCGGCCCGACGACATCACTGATGTCTTGTTCACTCACCTGCATTTCGACCACATTGGCTGGGCGTCACTGAACGGCAAGCCCTTTTTCAAGAACGCAACCTATCGCTGTGATCAGCGAGACTGGGAGTACTTCATGGCGCCCGGGTACGAGATTCCTGAGTGGGAGCACGTGCTGGCGAAGCCGGAATTCGATGCCCCCCAGCCTCGCCTCGGACCGATCGCAGACAGGATGGAGTTCTGGAATGGAGACTCCGGGCTCTTTCCCGGGCTTGAAACCGTTGACGCGGCCGGCCACACGCCCGGGACCTCCTTGATTCGGCTCAAGGACGGCGGCGAAGAGGGTCTGATCCTCGGTGACCTCGTGCATGGCTACCCGGAACTACTTGAGGACCAGGAGTGGACGCTGTGGGCCCATAAGGATGGTGAGGCCGCAGCAGCCCAGATCGTCGACGTCCGCAAGGAATTAATCGACAACCGTACTCCATTCGTCGCGTCGCACGTACCGGGCATGCGGTGGGGGCGTTTCAGCAGAGATGAGTCGAGAAAGCAGACCTTCGAGCTCCTGCCAGCTTAGTCAGCCTCCCCGCAGCCTTCCTCACATCAACCCTCCACCCGCAGCAGGTCAAACTGTCACAAAATGAAAAGAGATACGAATGGTCGATCAACAAGCTGTAGCCGGACGAGTAGCTATGGTCACGGGCGGCGGAGCCGGGATTGGGCGTTCTACCGCATTGATGCTGGCCCACCAGGGAGCTGATGTCGTGATCTGCGATATCCACGAAGAGAACGGCCGGATCGTGGCGTCCGAGATCGAGGCGATCGGTCGCAGGGCTGTCGTCATTCCCACCGACAGTGCTGACGAAGACCAGGTCGAGCGCCTAGTCGCTGAAGGAATTCGTGAGTTGGGCAAGATCGACATTCTTGTAAACAATGCCGGAATCATATCAACGGACCCGATTCTCGAGCTTACGGCGGAGACATGGGATCGGGTTGTTGCCGTGCACCTGCGTAGCACCTTCTTATCGGCCAGGGCGGTCGTCCGGGATATGAGTTCGCGTGATTGGGGTCGTATCGTTAACGTCACCTCCCGGGCGGCGTACCGCGGCCGAGCAGGTATCGGTCCATATGCCGCATCGAAGGGTGCCATTCTCGCGTACTCGCGGGTACTCGCGGCCGAGACGGCTCAGTGGGGCGTCACCGTCAACAATGTTGCGCCTGGCACCACGCTTACTCCGATGGTGGAACGCGCCTTCCCTCAACCTGAAGCACAAGCCGAAGAGGCACGCTCATCAGGCGTAATCACCTCCCCTGTACGTCTGGCCGAGGCCGACGAGATCGCCGGAGCCGTGCTCTATTTGTGCGGTCTGTATTCCGGGCATATCACCGGTACGACGATTCACGTCAACGGCGGCAGCTTCATGCCGTGAGAGTTGACTTCGCCGCGCGCGGCGAACAAGTGCGGGGCACAAGACCAACCATCTGGTCATAAGTAGGCCCGTCCAGCGCGGACGCTCAGGCTCAGTAGCAAGTAGTGGAGGGAATGCCCATGGGTAGGACAGAGAATGAAGGTAACGACGTCGGCGGGGTGGTGAATCGTTTCGCGAGTGCACCTTCTGCGCTCTCGGGAAAAGCGGTCATTGTCACCGGTGCGGGGCAGGGCCTTGGTCGGGCCTACGCACTGGCCTGCGGGCGAGCAGGCGCCAGCGTTGTTGTCAACGACGTCGACGGGTCCGCCGCAGAGGAAACGGCAGCTGCACTCCGCACGGAGGGTGTGGCGGCAATAAGTGTGGCAGGGTCGGTGGCCACGTGGGATGATGCCGAACGCACAGTCGCAGAGAGCATCGCCGCCTTCGGTCGCTTGGATGGGCTGGTGGCGAACGCGGCAATTATGCACATGGGTGCCCCGTGGGATGAAACCGAGGACCAGCTGCGCCTGATCAACCAGGTCAACGTTCTAGGGGTTCAGTTCACGGCCCGCCACGCGATGCGAGCCATGGTCGAAGCCGGTCGAGGCGGTTCAATCGTGACAATCGTCTCGGGTGCCCAGCATGGGATTCATGGTATGAGTGCTTACGGCGCGACCAAGGGCGCCGTCAATGCCATGACCGCCAACTGGGCTATTGAGGGTCAGGAGCATGGCATCCGCGTAAACGCAGTGTCGCCGTGGGCAATGACGCAGATGACACTTGACCACCTTGATGAGACTAAAGCCGACCGGAGTTCCTTCCCGGAACCAGCCCAAATATCTCCGCTGGTCGTCGCGCTTCTCTCGGACGAAACGAGCAGCGTGAGCGGTCACATCATCCGTTTCGACGGGATCACCCTCAGCCAGTACGAGACGTCATTGGTGCCGATCGCCGCCCAAGAGGAGGTGTGGTCGGCCAAGGAAATCTCTGCACTTCTCGTGCGCAAGCTGGGATCCCTTACAACTGATGTCAGCGTGTAGAGCGAACCCGCTCATCCAACACGGCGCTGCACTGTGTTTCATGCGATAGAGCATCGCCTTCGGTGCCCGGAGCGCTCGTCGGGATCCTGTCGTGGGTAATTGTTTGAACATCCGGATTGTTGCGCCAGCCACACTGGGATTGAGTCATTCCCATGCTTCTTGCCAACTGCTTCCTGCAGTATGCATGAGCTATGCGCGTTGTGTACTTAGCGGACGTGCTTGCTCACTATATGTGATAAAATGCGAGGAAACCTTGTGAATAGCTAGCGGATTTGTTCCCTGGCGGTCTGCCCCAACTTGGAGGTCAATGATGACAGTTGCGAGCTCGTTCGATGTGGTAGTGCTTGGCAGCGGGGCGACGGGGCTGACGGCCGCTTTTACCGCAGCCAACGAGGGTGCTCGGGTAGCGCTCTTCGAGAAGAACTCCAGAATCGGCGGGACGAGCGCGTGGTCGGGTGGCCATGTATGGATTGTTGCCAATGATCACCAATCCGAGCTCGGAGTCGATGACTCGGTTGAAGAAGGCGTGACGTATCTACACGCGGTCGGCCGGGGGTTCGTCGGCGAGCCGCACGTGAGAGCATTTGCCGATAACGGGCGACACATGATCCGATACCTCGAAGATCATGGCAACGCGCCCTTTTACGCCGTCTCTGGCATTCCTGACTATCACCCAGAGCATCCTGGCGGCAAAACAAAAGGCGGCCGCACCATGGGCACGCCACTTTTTGCTTTTGGTGAGCTCGGCGAATGGCACGACCGCGTGGAGGTCACTCCGTATTACTCGCCGTACTACCGCATGGACGAAACGGGAATCGGTTCCGGAGTTCCGAACCCCCCCAGTCCTGAGGAACTTGAACGCCGCGCCACTGCTGACGAGCGCGGCCAGGGCGGCAGTCTGGTCGGTCATCTTCTCCGTGCAGCACTCAAGGCGGGTGTGCACATCGAAACCTCGACCGGTGGGGTTGAGCTATGCCTACAGGACGGCCGGGTGACCGGCGTCGAGGTGGAAGGCCCGAACGGGCGCCGTGTCGTGCACGCGCGGCAGGGAGTCATCCTTGCCACGGGCGGGTTCGAGTGGAATGAAGAGTACCGAAAGACGTTCCTCCGGGGTGAAGTCTTTCAGCCGGCCTCCATTCCCACGAACACCGGTGACGGACTTCGAATGGCGCTCAAAGCTGGCGCGGCCCTCCAGAATATGCGTGAGGCATGGTGGATCCCGATCGCTGTGCTTCCGCCTGGAGTAAATTCTATGAACCTTGACATGATCAATGGTGACCGCACTCGCCCAGGAAGCATTATGGTGAACCGGTCGGGTCGGCGCTTTGCGAATGAGGCAGCGAACTACAACGCCTTCGGCGGGGCTTTCCAGCAGGAGGACGTCGCTGCCTTTGGCTATGCGAACGTGCCCGCTTGGGTGATTCACGACCACACATACATGAAGAAGTATGGCTCGCGAGGAGTTCCGTACACTGGCGTGACACCTCAGTGGCTGACGGAGGCGCCAACTCTTCATGCGTTGGGTGAAACACTGGGCATTGATGCAGATGAACTGGAGCGCACCGTCGCGCGGTGGAACGAACATGTAGCTGAGGGTGCCGATCCCGATTTTAATCGCGGCGAAAGTGCGCATGACCGCTGGTGGGGTGACCCGTGGAAAAAGGGCTTACCCGAGTCGACATTAGGTCCACTCAACGACGGGCCGTTCTATGCGATGGAACTGCAGCCCGGCACTATCGGCACGAAGGGTGGCCCCAAGGTGACGGTCAACTCGCAGGTCGTCAATCATGACGGCCTGACTGTGCCAGGGCTCTACGCCGCGGGAAACACCTCATCGCCGACCGGCACCGGTTACGGCGGGCCGGGTGGAACGCTCGGACCGAACATGACGTTCGGATGGCTGGCAGCAATGCACGCGGTGGGCACTCCGGTCATCGCGGAGTAGATTCGGTGACCCCGTGTCCGAGCTCCGAGCGCTTGGCAAGGACTTCCGCAGACGTGTGCGCCGGTTTGATGAGCAGACCCTGGCCTGCACTGCCTTCGCTCGGGCGAGCCGCTGACCTTCGAGGCCCAGTACGACTGGAGGCTCTATGCCCGCGATCTTTCTACCCATTTGGCGACATCACGAACTGGAGCTATCTTCCCACGTCGCACTCCCGCTAAGTGCCAGGCTGGGCGATGGATGCAGGGCTACCCAGCGTTCAGTTGAATCGTAAGTAGCCTCTGCTTTTGCATCAGCTCTTCAGGTATAAGGGGGAGTCTTCAACGGTTTCGTGCCGCTGATCTCCAGGGGATAGTGCGTCCTGGTGAGGTTCAGCGACCGGATCCGCACGGCGTCGGCCGCCGTGGCCTCAGGTGGAATAGAGGGCGGGGGGCATCGGTAATGACCCCTCCGCCCGTGTCCTATTTCATGGCTCTGGTGGAGTCCACCTGCCAGTCAACGCCCGGGAACGGAACCGTCTTGCCCTCCTAGAGGAACGGCATCTCAGGCTTCGCCGGAACCTTGGGCAATCTCCACCAGAGTCGAATCGGCACCGTCCGACCCCGGCACAACCTGAAAGACCTCTGCCCTTCTCTGTCGTAATCCAGATCGACGTCCAGCCAGGCCTCACGCTGAGGAGGTCCAGCACGGAACCGTTCCCGCGCAGGTGTTGGTTACCGGGGAGTGGTCGAGGCTGCGATGATGGCATAACGATTCGAAACTTCTGCGGCACCTGTACACGCTCGTGGTGGAAGCGCCAGTGTCCAACTGGTTCCCCTCTCGACCGCTACGACCCTGCAGTCAAGCAGACACCTCCGGCGCCGCTTGAAGGACCAAGCGGCGCCGGAGGCCGTCATGCATGTCACGTCTTGATCGAACTGACGTGAACAAGGTGCTGCTAGATGTCCACGACCTGCTCGAGGGGGGTCCGGGACGGATGGCCCGGCTCGAGGAAGGAGGCCGGGACCAGGCCCTTGAGCTCACCTTGGATCAGTGTTGCGATCAGCGGTGCGTACCAGCGGGCCTGGGGGATTGCGCCGAGCCCGATCCAGAGTCCTTTTTGGGCGGTGGGCTTCCAAGTGTTGTTGATTTCACCGTCCGTGCCGAAGCCCCAGATGGGGCCGAGCTTGTCGACAACTTCCTGGCCGAAGTATTCGCCGATGGCGACGGAGATATTCTCGTATCCGGTCGCGAGCACCACTGTGTCGATGGGCCGTTCGCTGCCGTCATTGAGCTTTATTCCATCTGTGGTGAAGCTCTCGACGGTGTCCATCTGGATCACGCCGATGTTGCCTTTGATGATTTCGGCGGAGGCGCCGACGTCAAGGTAGTAGCCGCCGCCGGTCTTGAAGTACTCGTAGAAGAAGCCGCAGTCTTCTGCGCCGGACCACACTTTCATTCCGGCCTTGCGCAGGTTCGCCTGGAGCTCCGCGTCGAGGGTATTTCCGTACGCCGTTCCTGCAAGGAAGTTGCCTTTGAGCTGTGGGTAGACCAAGCCCGAGAGGAACCGGACGTCGACGAGTTCGGTGGGCACAATGCGGGGGTTGTAGTCCCCGTACATCATGTTTGCGGTCTCAATGTCGACGACGATAGCGTTACCGCGTTGCAGGATCGTGGAGTTGCCGCCGTGCTTGAACACGTCCAGGGAGATGTCGTGCGCGCTTGTTCCGACCCCGACGACCAGCACGTTCTTGTCCGTGTAGTTAGCGCCGTCGGAGAATCGGCTCGAGTGCACAATCTCACCCTGGAACTCCGAGAGCCCGGGAATGTTTGGAACCTTGGGCTTTTCGACGCCGCCGGTTGCGATGACGACGTGCTTGGGGTGCATCTCGCGGATGCTGCCGTCGGCGCGCCGGAGCTTCACCGTCCAGGTCTCGGATTCCTCGTCAAACGTACCGCCAAGGAATTCGGTGGAGGTCCAGAAGTTAATTTCCAGGGCATCGACGTAGGCCTGGAACCAGTCGGCGAGCTTGTCCTTCGGAATGTACTCCGGGTAGCTTTCGGGGAAGCTCATAAACGGGAAGTTCAGCATGCCGTGGGGCTGGTGCAGCAACAGGGAAGCGTACCGGTTGCGCCAGTTGCCTCCAACCGAGGAATTTTTGTCAACGACCAGATTATCAACGCCGAACCGGTTCAGCGAAGCCGACGTCATGACCCCCATCTGGCCGCCACCGACAATGAGCACCTCGGGATCGCGGTCTTCGAAAGCGGCCAGCCGGTCCCGGTACTCGCTCCAGCGCTCAGTGGGGTGTGTGTCATCGAAGCGATCGCGGCGGGGCCACTCGTTCTTGTGATCCCGGAAGTCGCGTAGGCGAGTGAGCAGGTTGCGGGCCTTCCAGCCCACCGGTGAGGTGTCGTCCTCGACGAGATAGGCGATGCCGTCACCGTTGCCGGCATCGACTTCGAAAGCGAGGAACGCTTCCACCACGCGCGGAGCCTCGGCAATAATCGCGGGGACCACGGGGCGGTTTGCGTCGACCTTGAAGGCTCGTGGGTGTGTTCCATCGATGCTGCCCGCAATCAGATCGATGGCGCGTTCCTTGACGGATTCCTGCCGAAGATTCCAGGTGAGCGCACCCATATCTCTGACGTATACATCGTCGAGGAAGAGTTCGTCGAGTGCTGCGCGGTCGGCGCTTGCTAGGGCCTCGTTGAAGGCGCTTAGCCATGCGTCCGCTGCTTGGCGGGCGATCGTGGTGGTGTCGACGATCATAGTGTCAATGCTGGACGTCACGTCAGCTCCTTTGCTGTGCGATAGTTACACGGTGCGGTGCACTAAACGAACGATATCATCGTTCGATCTGAGACGTCAATAACTGCGTAAGCGGCCGCTGGTGAACGTAGATCAGACGGTATAAGGACTCCTATGCCTTGGGGCTTCATTGGGATCGTAGAACCCAGCCGCTTGCACTGCTATGACTGGACTGCTATCGTCGCATTTAACGCTCACTATTGTGTAAATAACGCCCGATTTGAGTGATGAGGATGGGCAGCAGAATACCAACGGAGGTAGACCTGTGCGGGAGGCTCTTTGGCCTGAGGGCCCCTGATCTACCTTGATACCTGTGCGCCTCCCCGCAGTCCTTACTGTCGTGCCGGAGTTCGGCCATGGCGCCACACCGCGGGTGCAAAGAAGACACAACCACCGATCGTTCTTCGACCAGGAGAGGCATTAAACATGAACACTATTGAGGACTTTTACGATGCTGCGAAGCGCGTGAGCAACACGGGGCGCTGGGGGGCTGAGGACGAACTCGGTACGCTGAACTTCATCACCGAGGCGAAGATTGCAGGCTCGGCGCAGCTTGTGCGCAGCGGAAAGCTATTTTCACTGGGTATCGACTTCGGTTCGGGCGGTCCTCAAGGCGACTTCTATATGCGAGGCAACCCGATTCACCTCATGACCATGGACGGTGGCGACGCCGACAACTTTGTCGAGCACTCACAGCACTGGCACGCGAACCCCACCGCCACGCAAATCAGCGGATTCTTTGCCGACAACCCGTTCCGGTTCAATGAAGACGTCATTATCATGCCGTTGCAGGCGGCCACCCAGTGGGATGCCCTTTCTCACTGCTACTACGACGGAAAGCTCTACAACGACTTTCCTGCCGCGGGGGTGACCAGCCAGGGTGCCACTCGGTGCGGCATTGACAAAGTCGGAAGCAAAGGTATCGCCTCGCGGGGGGTACTGCTCGACGTCGTGCGGCACCGAGGCAACGAGCTATGTCTCGGCATTGACCAGCCGATCACTCCCGATGAGCTCGATGAGATCGCGGCGAAGCAGGGGGTCACCATCGAATCAGGCGACATCGTGGTCATCCACACGGGGTGGTGGGCTAACTTCGTCGCCACTGGTGACCGGTCCGCGCCGGTCTCCGGCCTGAGCTGGCGGTGCGCCGAGTGGCTGCACGAGCACGAGGTGGCCGCTGTGGCCGCAGACAACATCACCGTAGAACACGCTGCGGGCGGTGAGGTGACGGGCGTCTTCCTTCCGTTCCACCTGCTCTGCCTTCGCGACATGGGCCTGATGCTTGGCGAGTACTGGAACACGACGCAACTGGCTGCCGATTGCGCCGAGGATGGAGTCTACGAGTTCCAGCTCGTCGCCCCACCGCTCAGCGTGATCGGTGGGGTCGGGTCCCCGGTCAACCCGATCGCTTTCAAGTAAACGCGGTTGCAGGGCGACGGCGCCACGGATCTGGACGGATGAGGCACTACTCTCACTCACACTGAGTAGCCTGATTAAGCTCCGCCTACACCCTGAGTCTAAGCTCTGCCTACGCCCGGTTGCGCTCGGCTTTCCTTCGTGGTCACGACCACCAGCAACTTTACGAAGGGCTCGCTGATTCAGATCGGCTCGCTGCTTGCCTGCGCGACGATGGTGCTCTCGAGGCTTCCGCTCGCGGTCTCCGTCGTGATTTCGGGGCTCGTGGGCGCCGGAAAAAGCGCATCGCCGCGTAACCGGTTGTACGCTGGGGCGAGCCGCCGCTGCCCTGGCTGATATCGATCCTCGGCGTCTCTGTCATTCTCCGGGCTCGGGGTCATGACACGAGTGCTCCTCGCGTGGGCCCCCAAACGAGACCGGATCGGCAGATGCGAAGACCCTCTCGGATTCCTGATCGCCAACCCTGCCGCCGAGGTTCCGGGCCTTGCAGGGGCGATCAACACTGGTTATGACGAGGCGGCTACTCGAACCCGACGATTCGAGCCAAGCGCCGATTTATATGGGTGCAGTGCGTGGCTCGCGAAGTGCCTGCGTTCGGGCGAGCTCAGCTTCCGGAGGGTGTGCTGTGAGAGTGGTCTGAGAGCAGGGTGCCGATTGCGGCAGCCGCTCGTTTCATCACTGGGCCGGCCATCTCGGCGACATCGCCTCGATAAGTGATGAGGTGTACGCACGCCACCGGTCCAGGAGATTGCGTCGGAATGAAGGCACCGACGCCATATGCCCCCTCTTCGATCTCGCCAAAACTCCTTGCGAAGCCCACCTCGCGGGCCTTGGTGGCCTCGGGCGGCTCATTCTCCACCGGAGGCATGCCCGAAACGAGTGCGTACGCAGCACTGCCGCGATCCAATGGTGTCCGCATCCCCGCCTTGAATGAGATGTGGTGAAGGGTGGTGGTTGGCTCTACCATCGAGATGGCCGCGGCCTCCTTGCCCTCGGCGACGAACAAGGCGATAGTGGAGCCGAGCTCCTCAGCGAGCTGGCGCATAATTGGAAGCGCAAGTTCTCGCAGGCTCGGGTAATACGACGTGGCGAGGCTTGCGAGTCGGGCACCCGGTCGGTAGACGCTGTCGTCAGAGCGCGAAATGAAGCCAAAATCGACAAAAGTCTGGAGGAGCCGATAGGCAATTGACCGGTGGACCGAGAGTTGGTCAGCGACCTCCTGGATGGTCATGCCCGAGCGTGAGTCGGTGATCGCAATGAGCGCGGTGAGGCCGCGGGCTAGGGTCTGGCTTCCGGGCTGCACCCGTGGAGTTGTGTTGACTGGAGTCGAAATGCTCATGGTCCTAATCATATAGTGCACACTCGTGATCTGAGATCGAAGACTCTACGCAGAGGGCCGGTCTTGAGACCGCCGTCGAATCTAATGGGTAAATGTGCTCGACGACGCGTCGTAGCTATATGCATATCTCTCATGTGAACCAATAGTTTGCCTGGGTACATTGAATCTCGATCACGAAGGCTTCGTCGCACTCGAGCATGTCGCGGCCGCGCCGCTACATGTTCATGGTGGCGCCGGCGCCAGTCGCAGCGTGGTGCCCGGCCCGATAGCCGAAGACCATGGCGGTACCGATGGTGGCCCCGGCCCCGGGGTAGGCCATGCCGAGGGCGTTGGCCATTGCGTTGCCCGCAGCGTAGAGCCCTCCGATGAGTGCGCCATCGACATTGCGTACCTGCCCGTTTTCGTCGGTCGCCGGGCCGCCCTTGGTTCCGATGGTGCCGACATAGATTGGCACCGCGTAGTACGGGCCTGAGTCGATCGGTCCGAGTGTGCGTTCCGGCCCGACAGGCTTGCTCAGGTCGCCCCAGAAGCTGTCGTAGGCGCTGCTGCCGCGCCGAAAATCAGGGTCGCTTTGATGGGTGGTGACAGCGGTGTTCCAGCGGTCGATGGTCGAGGAGAGGCCTGCGGTGTCGATGCCGCATCGCTCGCCAAGCTCAGTGATGCTTGCCGACCGGGAGAACCACTCGGGCGGGATCTCTCCGGGCTTCACTCCAAGGAAACCATAGGTCTGCAGGTGCTGCTCGTCGAAGACCATCCACGCTCGCGTATTCGGAAAGCTGAAGTCGCTGGGATCGATTTGGTGGAAGGCTCCACCCATCGAGTTGTAGTCCTGCGCCTCGTTGGCGAAGCGCCGGCCCGAGGCGTTGACGATGATGCAGCGCGGATGTGTGCGCTCCGAGCGGATGGAGCGGCTCCGAGGATGGCCGTCGATCGTATCGCCGGGGATTCTGATTCCGGTCGCCCACCAAGCCTCTGACATGTTGCCGAGCGCGGCGCCTGCCTTCATCGCCATTCTCAATCCATCGCCGTTCTTTCCCGGGGGCGAGACCGGGGCGAGCATAGGTCCGCGCAAGAATGCGCCGACCAGTTCGGGGTTCCACTCGAAGCCACCAGTCGCGAGCACCACGCCATTTCTCGCGTGCACGGTTCGCGCGCCATCGGGGCCGTTCACGACGACGCCGGTAGCGTGACCATCCGTGACGATGAGTTCGGTGGCGGGGGAGTTAACTCGGGGCACCACCCCTGCGTCCAGCAGCCCCTTCAGAAGCCCGCCTATAAGGGCCTTGCCCATGAACTTCACGTTAGCGTTATCGTCGAAGCCGAACTCCGCCGCGGACTGGCCGACGCGAGCCATCGTCTCAGCATCGAAACCGACGTCGCTCCAGTCGGCAGGAAAGGCCGTGACTGCTGATGCCCAGTCGCCCAGCTCAGCAAAGTTGAATGGAGCAGGATTGAACGACCTGCCGCCGGCTGGGCGACCGCCGGGCTTTTCGGGCTTGTAATCGGGGAAGCCCTCGTACGGGTGGAACCTCAATTGGGTTGCCTGCTCGATGAAGTCGAGCATCCGGGGACCGGTGCGGACAAAAGCCTGGACGAGGTCGTCCCGCATTGTCCCGTTCGAGAGCGCGGCCAGGTAGGTGAGGGCATCGTCGATCGAGAAATCCTTGCCGGTCGAACTCCGGTCGTGCGCGGGCACCCAGACCACGCCGCCTGAGACTGCCGTGGTGCCACCCACCGTGGCTTCCTTCTCGAAAATGGCAACCGATCGTCCCAGCCGAGTTGCCGTGATGGCTGCGGTGAGACCGGCGGCCCCGGTGCCGAGCACGATGACGTCTACCGTCTCATCTCGTGCGCTGGTGTTGAATGGCATTGCTTCTCCTCAGTTCAGTAAAAAATCTCGGAGTGCTCCGAGGACGGCGTCCGGTTGTTCGATTTGGGGACAGTGGCCCGCTTGATCAATCACCAGCGAGCGGGCATCGTGTGTCTGCGCGGCGATGGCGGCAGCCCAGCCTCCGGGAAGTAGCTTGTCGTCTCGCCCCTCGATGAAGAGCGCCGGAACGGGCAGGTTGGCGAATACCGGCTTCGCAGGGGCAATCGTGGTGTCATCCTGGAGCGGGCGCCGAAAACGCGCGGACGCGACGGACTCCCATGCGCCAGGGAGAAGACTCATTCCGTGACGGCGGTATACGTAAGCGTCGTCGTCGCCGTAGGCGGTCGAGTGGAACAGCGCACGTACGAGGGCACGCATCGCCTCGAACGAGCCGTCGTATTCGATGAGGGCGCTCATGTGCTCGTTCTTCTGGATCTCGCCGCCCCCACAGATGGCGGTGATCGTTCGGGCGGGAAGCCGTGGGGCTTCGCCGATTCCGTCGGTGAGCAGCAGGATCGCACCCATCGAATTACCTACGAAGTGCGCCGATTCCACGCCGAGGTGCTCACAGAACCGGGCAAGGTGCCGGGTTCTGAAGCCGCGGCCGTCGACGAAACTGACCGCCTTCTCGGAGTGCCCGAAGCCAAGCATGTCGGGCGCCAGAACGCGGAAGTCCCGGGAGAGGGGAGCGATAAGGTCTTCCCATGCGAGCTCTGCGCTCCCCCCGAACTCGCCCCCGTGAAGCAGCACGACGGGCGTCCCGGATCCTGCCTCGAAGTAGTTCGTCCTCGCTCCGTCGATCGTCGTCTCGCGTTGATGCGCCCGCATGAACGCGGACATGGATGCTGCGCTGGATGCCACGCCTATCTCCTTTCCCTACTGTTTGGGCGAGCTCGTGCTCACCGCATGCACGGTGAGCACGAGCTGATGACCGATGCTCTAGTTCGCGAGAGCGTCGGTGCTTGCGCGTCCCGACATGCTCGGCGCGGCCACCCAATCGGTGAGCGGCTCGTAAAACGTGGAGTGCAGGGTCTCGGCCAAGGCCGGCGAGAGGTACATACCGTCCTTGATCGCGTTCGCCATCGCATCGACAGCGTCCTGCGTCTCGCCCTCGACCTCGTAGATCGCCAGGTACTTGAAGTCGGTCTGCGGCCCGAGGAACTGCGCGTCGGCGAGTTTATACCGCCTGGCCCGGACGTAGCCCGGCACGTTCGTCACATCCGCGAGGTGTTGCTTGGTGTACCAGTCGTTGAACTCTTGGTCGCTTCCCTCGACAGAATTAGTGAGGACGACGTAGACGGATGTTGGCATTGCTGCTCCTTTTGCTTAGCGTGGTGATTAATTGGGCCGAACGTGGGAATCTCCCACGCGGCGTCTGTGGAGCTGGTCCGCGGCTATGCGCGCAGCCCTGCCGAGGGGGTGGTGACGCGTCCTCGGCTTTCCGGTTTTGTCTCGATCGGATCGCCGGTCCAGAACATTCCCGGTGCCAGATCCTCGAAGCGCCAGGAGATGGGCTCCCGGCCGGCGTCGTAGACCGAGTATCCGCAGGAGTACAGTTCAATCTCGTTATGATTTCACTCCATTTCGGCCGGCAGCTTGTGCTGCAGCCGTTCTCGTGGGGCGGTGGGATTCTCGGACGAGCCGGTGTCAGCGTTGGGCGACGAATGCCTGCAGGGTTCCGGTTTCTTCTCCTGCTGTGTAGCCGCCGTCAGTCCAGATCGTCGACCCGGTGATGTAGCTGGCCGCGTCACTGGCGAGGAACAGCAGTACCGAGGCCTGCTCATCCGGGGTTGAGAGCCTGCCGAGTGGTTTCGGGATCGCGTTGAGGTAGTCCTCGCCAAGGCGGGAAATCGTGTCGTGAAGAATCGGCGTCTGCGTGACTCCAGGAGCGATGCAGTTGATTCGCACCCCACGTGCGGCGAGGCGCACGGCCTGCGCTGCGGTATACAGGATTATTGCCTCCTTGGAGAGGCTGTAGCCAAGCTCGACCTGCTCCGGGTGCGCCGCGCACCAGGCGAGCGCCTCGTCTCTGGTGGCGGTCGCAAGGAGTTCCGCGGTGACCGAGGTCCTCGAGCGGTATTCCTTCGCCGCCAGCGAGGAGGTGTTTACGATTGCTGACCCCGGCAGCAGCTGCGGCATGAGTGCCTCGGTGAGTTCCCGGGTACCAATGAAGTTTATTCCCACGACCGTGAGTGGGCCACCGAATCCGGACGAGACTCCGGCCACGTTGATGAGCGCGTCGATCGGAGCGTCGATGGCCTCGGCCACGTCGCGGATCGACTGCGAGTCGCCGAGGTCAATCCGGTGGAACTCGTCGAATTCGGTGCAGGGCTGGATGTCCATCCCGATCACGAAGGCACCACGTTCCTTCAATTGCACCGCAGTCGCATGGCCGATGCCGGAGGCGCATCCCGTGACGACGGCTCGGCGTCCTTCGAACCAATTGGCATCTCGAGTTGTGGTCATGCTCATTCCTCTCCGGCTACTGCAGTGGCGGGTTGGGGGGCGTGGGCACCACGCGCGCTGGTTCGTTTTGCAATGTCCTGTGCGGCGATGTATCCGAACGTCATAGCGGGACCTAGGGTTGCCCCCGCGCCGGCGTAGCTGCGGCCCATGACCGCGGCCGAGGTGTTCCCCGTCGCGTACAGTCCGGTGATCGGCGATCCGTCGGCCCGCAGCACGCGAGCGGCCTCGTCTGTGTTGACGCCGCCATTGGTGCCTAGGTCAGCGAGGATGAGCCGGAACGCGATGTAGGGGCCATTCCCCAGAGGAGCGAGGTTCGGGTTCGGGAGTGTGACATCGCCGTAGTAGTGGTCGTAAGCACTGGCACCGCGGTGAAAATCGGTGTCAGCGCCGGTACGCGCAATCTCATTGTAGCGGCGTGCCGTCTCGGCAAGGTTGGTGGCTGGAACGCCAATCTGGTTAGCAATGTCCTGCCAGGTGTCCCCCGTGAAGACCACGCCGGACTTCAGCCAGGCCTTCGGTATCTTCCACCCGGTGGGCACGGGCGCAAGGGGGATCTTGGGCACGGGGAGGTGGCCGAAGATGACGTACTTGTGCCAGGAGTCCATGTCAGTGATGAGCCATGACGGAATGTGGGGGGTGCTCCCGGCCTGGCCGCGTATCATCGCCTGCCCGAACTCGGAGTAAGGCGCGGCCTCGTTGATATAGCGCTCGCCGTCGCCGTTCACGATGAACTGGCTCGGCATCATTCGCTCATTGAGGCTGAATTGCACGCCGCCGGTTGGCCAGGCCACGGCAGGATACCACCACGCCTCTTCCATCAGGGTTGTCGCTGCACCAGCCTCGACGCCGGCGCGGATGCCGTCGCCGGTATTGGTGCGCGCACCTAGACTGTATTCCTTCTCCGCGAACGGTTGATGCAGGCGTCGCAGTTCGGCGTCGTGGTCGAATCCACCGGTGGCGAGAATGACGCCGCCCCGGGCGCCTACCCGGAGCTCCTCACCGTGCCGCACGACGCGTGCACCGATGACCCTTCCGTCCGTCTCGGTGATAAGCGAGATCATGGGGGATTCGAGCCAGATTTCAAGCTCGTGTTGCCTGGCCGTTAGCCAAAGCCGCGCCATCAGTGACTGGCCAACTGTCACGATCCGTTCGCCGGTGAGCCGGGCGCGCACCATCCGCCAGACGAGTTTGACGAAGAGTGCCTTCGCCTTCCACGACTGGCGCAGGCGGTAGAACTCGCGAAGCTCGCTGGGACCGATCCACATGCCACGGGGCGCGAGCGCGAGAGGGGGAAGAAGCGCGTCGATGTCGGCGCCCAACTCCCGAAGGTCAATCGCTGGCACGTTGATCACGCTGCCTGCCGTGGATCCGCCGCGGAGTTCGGGGTAGTAATCTGGGTATCCGGCCTTCCAGATGAATTGCATCTGAGGGCTGAGCTCCTCGAGAAACCGCATCATCTTGGGGCCCTCGTCGACGTAGGCGCGAAGCCGCTCGTCTGAGACCAAGCCCTCGGTGAGCAGCTTGAGATACTCAAATACCTCGTCGAGATCGATCTCGTGCCCCTCGCGCATCTGTGGGGGTGCACCTGGAATCCACAGTCCTCCGCCGGACAGTGCGCTCGAACCACCGAACCGCGACGCCTTTTCGATAAGAAGTGTTTCGAGTCCTCGGGACTTCGAGGCCAGCGCGGCAGTCATCCCGCCTGCCCCGCTCCCCACCACAAGGGTGTCCACGACTCGGTCGAACTCTTGCGCCTGGGCATCATTCATGCCTGCCCTCCTCGGGTCTCGTTATTCTCGTACTGGTGTGTGAGGCGCATCGGTGTGCGAGTTCCCTGCTTGTCCTTGAGGGGTGCTGCGCTGTGCAGGCTGCGGGCACATTACGGTCTGGCCGCAGAAAGTATCAATGTCGCAGTGCGCCGCTACATTGTCAGCAACTGGCATATGTACTCTCCACTCCATTGTCAGAAAAGACGGAGTTTCTGAGCGACTAGAGGAATCTGCTACGAGCTCGTGCAGATACCGCTCACTTGCGTCCTTTATGAACACACTAGGCGGAAATGGGAACACGGTCAAGCAGTCGAGGTTCGTCGCAAACCAATAACGGGTTGGGAACCCCTCAGTACCAAAAGCGGTGGGAAGTCCACTCCCGCGGGGGGGGGGTTGCTTGTCGTTGCAACCGCACGTGAGGAGCCCGTCAGCATGGGACATTGCAGAGATTCGCGCTGCCGGTCATGTTTCGCTGGTGGTGGCTATAACGAGCATTGGCCTCTTGAAATCCGAACCAAAGGTTCGTTGTAACATCCGAAATATCTACTGCTACTACTACCTTCGCTGTTCTCGGCGTTTGTCGGTCTGCCGGGCTATTCGTTCTAGGTGGCTTCCAGGTACAGCAATAGTTCCCATGTCGTTGATGCATTTGGACGTTGCAGCGACTTACTCAGCAGGGTTTTATTCGAAGAAGTCCTGGTCGATTTCGGCGACGGTGTAGGTCTTAGTGATCTTGACGCTTACTCCGTAACGGATCACCCCGGGGGTTGCCCCAGAGCCGGCAGCGCCCCGACGAAAGACTGGATCGCTTCGCGGCCGACGGCGACGTCCAGGGCCCAACGTGTCCTAGTCGATGACACCGTCCACACCGCCGTCGCTGGAGTCCGCCGATACGCCGCCCGCGGTTTCGGCTCCGCCGTAGCCCATCGCTTGCAGTAATTTTCACACCGCTCCTTAGAAAATCCGGGTGGCGCTCCTGCAACCGCTTGAGCAGATCCGTTGCCAGATCCGCCCGCAGCAGTTGGATGCCGCGTTCGATCTGTTCGGTCGGATCCAGGAACTTGGCAAAGAATGTGTGCACATTGTCCACACGTTGGGCTTCGTACTGGGCTTTACATCGGCCGGACTGGCTCGGATTCGGTATGTTTTCGGGAGTTCCCAGTGATGCTCCTAGGGTTGTCAATTCGTTTTTGGAGCCGCTTGCTCGGCGAGCCATTTCCGGTAGCTTGTTGCGAGGTCGTCGTTGCGGAGGATGCCGCGTTCGAGGCGGGAGATAATGGAGGGCCATTGGTTGAGTTCGCCGGCGACCGCGTTGACGGTTAGCCCAAGGCTTTTGCGTTTCTGTCGTAGGTCGGTGATGTCTGGTGCCGGTACAGGGTTGAGTATCTGTCGGTATATTTGACGGGATACGTAGCGTTTGAGGCAACGCATGATCTCTGGCTTGTTTTTTCCTTCGGTGGTGCGTTTACTGACATAGTTTTTTGTCCGTGGACATGAAGACATGCGGGTCAGCACTACTTGATGCAGGGCACGGTTTGCGTTGCGGTCACCGCCTCGGCTGAGCCGGTGGCGGGTCGTTTTTCCTGACGATGCCGGGATGGGTGCTACCCCTGCGAGTGCCGCGAACTGGGCTTCGTTTCCGATCCGTTCCCGGTTGTCTCCTACGGTGATGAGGAGCTGGCTGGCAACGTCTGGTCCTACGCCTGGGAGGTCGCAGAGGAAGGGCGCATAGGAATCGAGGATTTCTTGCAGGGCAGTATCGGCTGCGGTGATTTCTTCGGCCAAGGCCTGGTAGCGGGTGGCCAGGGTTTTCAAGGTCAGCAGCGTCATGTTTTCCGGGTCGGCCACATGGCCTGAGGGCCTGCTTCGCTGAAGGGCGCTGATTATGGCGGGAGTGGCCATGCCCCTGTATTTCGCCCGGAGAGCGTCCGGTGCCGACACGAGGAGAGCCTTGATCTGATTGATTGCTGCCGTGCGGGCTTTCATTGCCGAAGAACGAGCGTTACGTAGGATCCGCAGGCATTTGACGGGTCCGTCTTTGGCTTTCGGGGTCGAGAGGCCTCGTTGAGCCAGTACTGACTGGGCTGCCTGGTAGGCATCCAGGGGGTCGGATTTTCCTTTCAGGCGACGCTGAGCCCGGTTTGGGCGGTTGACCTCCAGGACAGTTAGCCCTTCGCTGCGGAGCACCTTGGACAGCCCGGCGCCGTATGAGCCGGTTCCTTCGACCCCTACCGCGGCAACTGTTCCATGCCTGGCGATGAAGTCCAGGATTTTGCGGTATCCGGAGCCCACAGCAAGGAACTCCTGATCGGCCAGAGGTTTGCCGTACTCGTTGATGATGGCGACGTGGTGAGTATCGGCATGGGTGTCGACGCCGACCAAGATGTTTAGTAGTTCTCTTGCCAAAATGGATGCTGCCCCTGAGGTATCAATGATTAGTTGACGGGCACGTGGGCCAGGTGGGCAGACAAAACGGTAATGGGACTGGTCGAATCAGGCTCCTATGAAGTCATGTCCGCCTGGCTCAACGCGCTTATAGCGGAACTTGAACCGATGGACAGATCACAGGGAAGACGGCACCCGCAGGCACGTCAGTTTGCAAGGGAGTCACACCGGTTCAAGACCAATTCCAGTATTACCGTTTGCAAGGGTTGGAATGCGGTTCGAGTCCCACCTCGGGCACGCATTACCCCTCGTCAGAGGGGTTTTTGCTTTTAACGTGTGTACAAAGCTTGTGGTGGCGTCCCTCTGACGCTGGTGCAGGAGTTGGCTGCGTCCTGGTGGCCTGTGCAGTTGTATGGGTGGCGGCTCAGGTATCCCGGGTGCGGGCCCTGCGCTTGCTGCGGTGTGGGGTTATCCGTCCTCCTTTCTGGCTTGTTCTGACGGCCCTTGTTGGCCATCACTCATTCATGGGTAAGGGCTGTATTGACGACATGACCGAGGCAGATTGTCTTTCAGCATCTTCCTTGGTTCGCTGCTTCCTGCGAGCCAAGCAGAGTAAGATCACGGCGCCTTTGTTCGGCCAAAGGGTTGGACAATGTCCACACCCTGTACACGCATGTCCGTGGACCGGCGCTTTGGTCCTTGCGGGTGATATCCAGTCCACGCGTCCAAACGTTCTGCATGACACGGCGAGGATCTATCGCCTTCGCCTCGTTAGGTTGGTCGGCTGCGTCAGTTGGCCCTATCGTGAGCCCCTTTTCCGCTCCTCATCCCTTTCTGATGTCCTCCGTTCATGCTCCGCGCCGACGCTTCAGACATGACCCGCAACTTTCAACCCCGGCAGCCCCGCGTGGATGCTCGCAGGACGACGTCGAGGGCAGTAGCACTTGAGTGACGACGTGCGAACGAGCGGCAGGGACTGGAGGTGTGTGGGACCGGAGACCACTAGCGACCCAGTGTTGTCGCAGATGAGAGGCGTTTCGGGAGGCCTCGTAGCAGTGAGTGTTGCTTGTGGTTCACACTGCGATCGCTGCAACAGTACGGAAGCCGCAGTTACCCGAGGAGGACTCCGGTGTGTTGGAGGTTCGGGCAGCGACGCGGTAGCGGTTGCAGTAGGTATCGTGGCACAGATAAGAGCCGCCTCGCATGACGCGTCCAGCCCCGATGCTTGGCCCGTGTGGGTTATCCGAGGGTGAGTTGCGGTAGTACTTTGGCAAGAACCAGTCGCCGCACCATTCCCAGACGTTACCGGCCATCTGGTACAGCCCGTACCCGTTTGGCCGGAAGGACTTTACCGGGGCGGTGCCCGAATGCCCGTCGTCGCGCGTGTTGATTTTCGGGAAGGTCCCTTGCCAGATATTGCAACGGTGCTCGCCGCCGGGCGTAAGGTCGTTCCCCCAGGGGTATCGCATTCCCTCTACCCCTCCTCTGGCTGCATACTCCCACTCGGCCTCGGTGGGCAGCCGGCGCCCGGCCCAGGTGCAGTAGGTAAGGGCATCATGATGGGATACGTGGACCACCGGGTGGTCGGCGATGTCTTCCCAGTTGGATGAAGGGCCTGCTGGATGGGCCCAGTCGGCACCCCGCACGTTCAGCCACCAGGGCGCGCCGGCAGCGGCACCGAGGATGTCGCGGGGATGGGCCCGGACGAGGCTGTGGAACACAGCGGAAGTTCCGTACTGTTCTGCATCGGTCCGGTAGCCGGTTTCCGCGATGAAAGCAGCGAAAATGCTGTTCGTTACAGTAGCTGCATCAATGCGGAAAGGGTCCAGCCGCACGTCATGCAGCGGAGTCTCCCCATCGGAAGAATAGCCCTCCCCAAAGGCATCACCCATGGTGAAGCGGCCACCTGGGAGGGCGACTTCCTGATGCTTTGAGCCCTCCAGAGGGTGTTTCTGGCCTACTGTGCTGGGCTGTCGCATCGCCATAACTGGTTCCCGGGATGGTAGGCAGCAGCTGTTGCTATGGCTCGATGGTGAATCACTTGAGGAATGGTGGTTTGGCGTTAGGTCCATCTCGCCTCCATCGCATTGGCGTGAATCTTGCCGAATACAAGTCGATCTGAGACCTCGGGAGAGATCGGCGTCGGTTCTTCTGCTTTTTTCAGTTTATGTCAGGCAAGGGACGGCAAGGGTGAAGTTGCTGGGTCGCGTTGTCTCTTGTGCTAGAGGCTGGATTGTTTCGGCTTGTCTCCTGGGGATGCAGACGATGTCAGGTCGTTGGCCACCTGTTCCAGGGCTGGCCAGCTGATCCTTCCCCGGAGCGCGAGGGTGGCACGGTAGAGGGACACTGGACCGGAGATCCGAGGAAAGAGCCCCGTGAGGAGTTTGTGGTCCAAGTGTCGTTCCAGAATGGAGTGGGCTCTCGGGTCGGCGAGCAGGTCTGCAAGGGGTGTGTGAACACTTGGCATTCCGGAGGGGAAGTGACCGGGCGGCAAAAAGGTCGATTCCGGTTTTTGCCTGGCGCAAGCTAAATGCTCTTTTCCCACTGATCCTTCTTCAGGAAGGTCCAGTCGCTCGAACTGGCTGCGGGGGGAATCGCTGCGTTTCAGAAGATCCACGAGGGCGTTACACATCCGCATCTCCAGGTCTTCGTCCAAGAGCGGATTCTCTTGCCCGGGGTCTGTCTGGAGGTCAAACAGGAGTGTGCCCAGTGATCGGGGGTTTCCCAGTGTTGCAGCGGCGGAGCGCAGCACGGGTACATCCTTGGTGAAGGTAAATGGTTCTACGAGTTCGGCCCCTGAGAGCTCCTCCAAGGTGAAGAAGCCACGCATGTGGGTGGGCATGAGGGTGTGTTCGAAAAGCGGCGAATTGTCCGGAGTGGTGCATGTACGCATGTAGACGTACCTTCCGTCCGTGATATTGACTTGTCCGCCGAAAGCACCGAACAGCACAAAATCGTGGGCTGGCCTTTCATTCCGTAAAACCGGAGGCAGCGAGATACCCTGCATGTCCGCCGTCGGCTGGAGGCCAAAATGTTCCAGGAGCGTGGGTGCTATGTCAATCGTCTGGACGAGGCCGTCGTGGCGGGAGCCTGCCATGCCGGATCGAGGATCCCAGATGAATAGTGGGGTATGGATGACTTCCTCGTACCATGGCTGCACGCTCTTGCCCCACCATCCATGTTCGCCCAGGAAAAACCCGTGGTCGGTGCAGACAATAAGCAGCGTGTCCTCCCACATCGAATACTCATCCATCAGGTCCAGGACCCGGCCCAACGACTGGTCGCATAGCCCAATCAGCGCCGAGTACCGGGCACGGACATGTGCACGCGTCGCATCGTCTTCGATGTCTTCCATGTATTCAGGCCATTCGTACTGGGGCCCGGCATAGGAGGGGTCATCGTACTTCCCGTTCAAGTCCGGCGTGCTGAAAAACGGCTCATGGGGGTCGAATGTTTCTACTTGGATCATCCATCGGTCCTGGAAATGGTTGGTACGAATGAACTCCTCTGCGGCGTCAAAGGTACGGACTTGGGGGTGGGCCCCGAGTTCGGCCATGTACTTGCGGTTGATCTGGTCCTGCCGCCACGTGCCCAGCCGGTTGACACGCAGATCGTTCGCCGGAGGCGGATCAGCGACCTCGCCTTTCCAGGGGTCTCCCTGCTGTCCGCGGATCAGGGAGTAGGTCGAGTAACGTGTGTGGTAAGTAGCACCGCCGTCCTCCCAGTAATGCATGTGGTCCGTTGCGAGGTGGGTGTGTACACCCGCAGTCCTTAGCATCTCGGGAACAGAGTCATCAAAAGGTTCCATTGGCCCCCACCCGCGATGCAGGAAGTTGTACCGGCCGGTATGGAGCTCCCTCCTTGCCGGCATACACGGCATGCTGCCCGCATAGGACGTTTCCATGGTGACAGTCCGGTCTGCCAGCCGTGCAAAATTAGGCGTGGTGACGGGAGTCTCAGCGTTGTAAGCGGGAAGATATTCCCGGTTCAAGCTGTCGAACATGACAACTATGGCGCGCATCCTCGTCCTCCGTGATTCGCCTGCCAAATGAGATTTCTGGTCTCAGCAATACCTCGAATCATCGCAGTGCTCAAGGGGCAGGCTCAAGGCGTTGGATGGGTGGAGTTCAGCCGGCTGCTGCACTCGTCGATGACTTCGATCAGTTTGGCGACGACGGGGGAGTCCTGCCAGCGACGGTAGCCGAACCAGAGGGCAGCGCCAAGATCACGAGGGTCCAGAGGGACCGAGGTTACCCCCAAACGGGTGATGGAGGCATGGGACTCGGACTGGATACATATCCCCACGCCTGCGGCAACGAGCGCCAACTGTGCTTCCAGGGTATCGCCCAAGCCCTCTATGTTCGGCTGAAAGCCGTGCTCATGGCAGGCACCTATGATCAGGTCGTAAAACGATGAACCAAAGTGCCGGTGCCAGATGACGTAGTTTTCTTCCGTCAACTCTGAGAGGGACACCATGCGGCGGTCCGCCAGCCGATGTTGGTTTGGGAAGAATACAACGAAGGATTCATCCAGGAGCTTCACCGCCCGGATTGACCGGTCGTTCACAACGCGCCTCAGAATCCCGGCATCGAGTGCACCTGTGAGGATGGCATGTTCCTGGGATGCACTATCGCGGAAATGCTTTAGCTCAATTATGCTCGCCGGTGACCTGCTGCGGAATTTCCGGATAATCTCAGGGAGCGGTCCGTTCAGACCTGCCCCCAGAGAACCGATGACAATTCGACCTGTACGTCCTGCCTTATGGTCCTGGAGGAGTAGCTGTGCCCTGTCCGCTGTTGCCAGGGTTTGTCTGGCTGGTTCCAGAAACAGGGTGCCGGCTTCCGTGAGGCTGATGTCCCGGCTACTGCGGAACACCAGCTGGGCACCAAGGGACGCCTCCAGTTTTTGCAGCTGCTGGCTCAGCGCTGACTGGGATATTCGCAAGCGGGCGGCAGCTCTTCCGAAGTGGAGCTCATCCGCCAAGACGCTAAAGATTTCCAGCTGCCGCAGCTGCATAAGTAAAGCTTATCGGAAGAGTAGATTGACCGTCTTGTTCTGCAAGATCGCCGGTGTTTGAATTAATCATGCGGGCCCGGGAGCAGCTTTCACTCCCCAACATCGTCCTCATCCTGGCCGATGACATGGGCTATGGCGACTTTGGGTTTTTGAATAGTCAACTGACCTCGACGCCGGCACTCGATGAGTTGGCTTCTGAATCGCTCGTCTTCACTCAGCATTACTCGGCTTCCCCTGTTTGTGCCCCTGCCCGTGCGGCGCTCCTTACTGGCCGATATCCGCAGCGGACAGGAGTCATTGACACACTCGAGGCGCGGGGGACGGACAGGCTTTCCCTAGCGGAAGTAACCCTCGCTGATGCGCTTCGTGCCGGCGGTTATCGAACGGGACTTGTGGGCAAGTGGCATACCGGGGCAATCGGTGACGATTATGCCCCCCGCCAGCGAGGTTTTGATGAATTCGTTGGTTTCCGTGGGGGATGGCAGGACTACTGGCAATGGACCCTCGAAGTGCAGGGAGGACGCGCACGTTCAGACGGCAGATACCTCACTGACGTCCTTGCCGACGAATCGGTGGAGTTCATCCGGCGCCATGCCGGAGAGCCGTTTTTCCTTCACGTTGCCTTTAACGCCCCCCACTTTCCGTTCCAAGCCCCAAAGGAACTCATCAGACGGCACCAGTCAGCTGACCGGACCGATGTGGTCGCCACCATTTACGCCATGATCGAGGTGATGGACAGGGGGGTCGGACGAATACGGCAGGCGTTGGTTGACGCCGGCATTTCCGAGAACACCTTACTGCTGTTCACCAGCGATAACGGACCGGATCATGGCGGTGAAGGCACCCTCTCGGCCGCACGATTCAATGCCAGCCTGGCAGGGTCAAAGCAATACGTGTACGACGGCGGAATCCGGCTTCCGCTTATTCTGCATTGGCCTTCCGGCGTCTCTGTGGGCAGCACAAGCCAATTCGCCCATTTCACTGACTGGTATCCAACCCTGCTGGGAGTAGCGGGAGCAAAAAATCCTGGCCACATGCCGATCGATGGTCAGGATCTACGCCCAGTGTTTGCCGGTTCAAACGTAGACTCGGGGCCCCGGTTCTGGCAGTGGACCCGCTACCTGCCGATGCTTGCCTCGAATGCGGCGATGCGGGATGGGCCCTGGAAACTGGTTCACCCAGCCCTCGCCGGAACACTGGATCTGGATCCAGAAGATGAGAGAACCGACGCTGACATCAAGGTCCACCCCGAGCGGTACCCGGAACCTGTCAAATGGACGCCACCTGTTCATGCGATGCCAGAGGCAGCCCCCATCGAACTATTCAACATCAGCGACGACCAGGAGGAACGGCAGGACGTCGCGGACCAGCATCCCTCCGTCGTGTCTCGAATGGAAGCAGACCTGAGCCGTTGGTTCGAGTCCGTGGAGGCGGAGCGGAACATGTCTCGGCCAGCCCTGCGCGAAGGGAGGGAGAGGAGATACCCATGAACCGTTCGACCAGACCCAACATCGTCCTCGTCCTGGCCGATGATCTTGGCTGGGGGGATGTCAGCTGCTATGGAGCAACCAGGATCACGACGCCGAACATAGATTCACTTGCGGCTGAGGGGATCAGGCTGACTGACGCCCATGCAGCATCGGCGGTTTGCACTCCTAGCCGGTATGCACTCCTGACAGGGCGGTACAGTTGGCGCAGCCCCCTTAAGCAAGGCGTGCTCATGGGTCATGGCCCTGCCCTGATTGAGCCCTTCAGGGCCACCTTCGCATCAGTCCTGAAAGCCGCAGGGTACGCTACTGCGGCGATCGGTAAATGGCACTTGGGACTGGGATGGAAGCACCTCGACGGCAGCACGTGGGACGCCTTCAATGGAAAGGATCCGCTCGAATATCAGCTGGGGGATCCGCTGGTAAAGCACCGGGACATGGATGTGGACTCCGGAGTCGATATTGATTACTCCAAGCCGTTCGTCGGCGGTCCACTTGATCTGGGTTTCGATCGGTTCTTCGGCATTGCCGGTTCCCTCAACATGCCGCCTTATGCCTTCTTGGAGCAGGACCGCACCGTCGGGGTTCCGAGGCGGAAGAAGCGGCGCTTCCTGCCCAGTCAGCGGCCTGGCTTTGAATCCGATGATTGGGACGAACGGGAAGTGGACCTCCGTTTCACGGCGGAAGCGGTCCGCTTCATCCACCGTCTGGACAAGAACAATCCCTTCTTCCTGTATTTCTCGCCTTCCGCCCCGCACCGGCCCCAGGTCCCTCCGGCATTCCTTAAAGGGTCCTCGCAGGCCGGGGCACGGGGAGATTCTGTGGTGTTCGTTGACTGGATGGTTGGAGAACTGGCGCACGCCCTCCGCGAGGACGGGCTTTTTGATAACACCCTCTTTATATTCACCAGTGACAATGGAGCCCCGACTATCTTCCCGGACGACGGGGATACCACGGAGCACCGGGCCAATGGTCCATGGCGGGGGCAAAAAGGCGACGTCTGGGACGGCGGTCACCGTGAGCCCTTCGTAGCCCGCTGGCCAGGAACCATCGTTCCTGGAACAGTCAGCCACTCGGCCATTGGGCTCATCGATCTCTTGCCCAGCATTGCTGCTCTCCTGGACCTGGAGTTGCCCGACGCCGCGGCGCCCGACGGCGCCGACCGCTCAGGTGCCCTGCTTGACGCCGCCGCTGGTGAGGAGCGGCCCCTCGTTCTGCACAGCATGGGTGGGGCGTTCTCAATCGTTCGCGGTCGGTGGAAAGCAATTTTCGCCACGGGGTCCGGGGGAGGACTGTCAGAGCCCAGGGGCGAGAATCTCAGCCGGGAGCATCCAGTCGGACAACTGTACGACATGGCACTGGACCCTTACGAAACGACGAATGTCTGGAACGAGCACTTAAACGTCGTAACTGATCTCTATTCAGCCCTCGCCGGCATCGTCGAAGCGGACAACGGGTTGCCGTTGGACGTTAAGTTGACCGAGTTTTTTCCTGCTCAGAAGCCAACCTGAGAAGGAGACAACAATCGACCCTCAACTGACACAGCAAGAGTCCAAGGTTTGAATTCAGATCAGATGCTCGCCCGGTGAGTTCCGGAACCTCCGGCTGAGCGAGAAGTATTGACGATCCAAAGGAGAATCCAATGAAAACGTCAACGGCCAACGCGAGAAGGCTCGTCGCGGCCACCGCTGCGCTGGCTCTCGTCACTGGATGCTCGCCCGGGGGCGGGACGACAGATGAAGAGGTGACAGAACTTAACTTGCCGGCCGTCGAAGCGCCATGGTTGGACGGTTACAAGAAGATCATCGCCGATTACGAGAATGAAAAAGGCATCAAAATAAACCTCACCTCATTTCCGTTCGACGGGCTGCTGACTCAAGAGGCGAACGCCGCCCAAAGCGGGTCGAACGCCTTCGATCTATTCCTGATCAACGAACAGTGGGTCGGGCAGTTCTACGACAACGAGTGGGTGCAGCCGCTCGAAGAGGTGAACTCAGACTTCGAATGGGACGAGAACCTTATCGAATTTGATGGAATAGGGCGGTGGAATACGGACGCCCGCACGACCACTTTGGACGGAGCCCCTTATTCCCTGCCTATCAACGGCAACATTCACGAATTCATGTATCGAACCGACCTTTACCAACAGCTCGGTCTCAAGGTCCCGACAACATGGGATGAAGTGGTTGCCAATGGTAACGCAGCTAAGGCTGCAGGTGCTGTGGGTAGCGGCTACGTTGTGCGAGGCAAGACGCCCTCATACGACTTCAGTGCATTGCTCTACTCCTATGGCGGTAAGTGGTTCGAAGATGAGGCCGGCGGCAACTGGAAGCCAGCCATTGACTCACGGGAATTCAGGCAAGCCTTGACGAAGTTCAAGGAGTTGGCCGACATCGGGCCGGCAGCCCCGCAAACCATTGCCCAGGCCGAAGCGATTTCCCTCATGCAAAGCGGCGATGTTCTGCAAACATCCCTCGTGACAGCGAATGCCGTTCCGATTGAGAACCCGGCTGCCTCCCGGGTTGCTGGCAAGATCAGTTACGCCAAGTTGCCGGGCGGCACACCAGTCAGCGGCACGTGGACCATGGGTGTCCCGACGGGACTACCGGAGAACCGTTCTGCTGCCGCCTATGAGTTCCTGACCTGGCTCACCAGCAAAGACACCATGCAGAAGTGGGAGGGGTACGGCGGCGTGACGACGCGTGCGGACGTCACCAGCCAACGGCCCGAACTAAAAGTCCTCATCGAATCGGAGGAAGACATCCGCGGCGGTCTGCGGTATCCGTTCACGCCGGCCCTGCTTGACGTTACTGATCCGGCCATTGGCGAGTACCTCGCAGGAACAAAGAATCTGGAAGATTCAATCTCTACCATGCAGGACCGTCTCACCGAGGTCGTCGAAAAGGCAGGCTTCCTGAAATGAGCACCACGATCAGGGCCGGTTCCACTTCCGGAGGACGGGATGTGGGCCGGCCCCCTGGACAACGTGAACATCGGCGGAAGCCGTTCCCCTGGTTTAAATACCTGGCTGTCCTTCCCCTCCTGCTCTTCTTCCTGGTACTGGTTGCATTTCCGGTCGGGCAGCTCGTCTGGATGGCCTTCGGAAGGGTCAGACTGGTTGCAGGTAACTTCCTGTGGAGGCCAGTTGGTTTCGACAACTTCACGGAGATGATGTCGGACAGAGTGTTCGGTATTTCACTATGGAATTCTGCTGTTTTCATCACCTCCACGGTTGTCCTCACGCTGGTGCTGGGCGTTCTACTGGCCTTGGCAACGGAGCGTCTCGTCCGAGGGCAACAGTTGGCCCAGAATGTCATAATCTGGCCTGCCATCATTGCCCCTGTTGTCATCAGTGTTATCTGGCTGCTCATCCTCAGTCCCCAGATCGGACTGCTGAACCGCATACTGATCAGCTTTGGAATAAGTCCCCAGGCCTGGTTGGGTGACAACTTTGGCGCGATGGCCAGCGTCATCGTGGTCGACGTGTGGCACTGGACGCCGATAGTTTTTCTGTTCGTCTATACGGCGCTGCGGGGTCTTGATACAGAGGTGCTTGAGGCAGCCAGCGTGGACGGCGCCAGCTATATGCAGCGGGTGCGGTTTGTCGTCCTGCCTCTCCTGGCACCGGCCATCCTTGGCGCTGCCGCAATCCGGATCATCATGGGTGTGAAGGTCTTCGATGAGATGTACCTCCTCACTTTTGGCGGGCCAGGTACAGCCACGACCGTCATCTCGATCTACCTGCGCTCCGTGTTCTTTGACGCCTTTGAATACGGCTACGGGGCTGCCCTGAGCGTCACGGTGGTGCTGCTGGTCCTGCTGGTACTCATCCTCGTGTTCGTTTCCCGGACACTTATCAGGAGGTTGTCCCGTGGCTGAAGTCCGCACTGTTTCCCCCGGAACCGAAGCTCGGCAGCGAACTGGAGCTTCAAAACAGGGCGGCGGCCACTGGATCGCCCGCCTGATCGTTATCGGAGCGGCCATTATCACCATCGTTCCACTGATCTGGATGATCTTTATTTCACTCCAGAAACCACGGGTTATCATCTCCATGGGCTGGGGCGCTGAATTCGCCATTGATAGCTTCGCGGAGATTTTTGATCCCCGCGCGGTTTTCGGTCAGCAGGTCATCAACAGTATTCTGCTCGTCGTTTCAGCGACCGCGATCACACTGGTCGTCAGCGCGCTTGCCGGCTACAGTCTGAGCCAGTTGAGATGGTCCAACCGGGTTGTTGTAACGGTGCTTTCGGTCTCCGCCCTGCTCCAGGTTATCCCTCCGATGACTCTGGTCCCGGGGCTTTATGCGACGCTGACCAACTACGGTCTCGTTAACAGCCTTGGTGGGCTTATCCTGCTCAATACCGTGTTCAATCTCCCGTTCGCCACGATCATGACGAAGTTCTACTTCGACACCATCCCTGGTGAACTTCGCGAATCGGCGGCTATCGATGGGGCAAGTGAATTCGGCGCCTTCCGGACGGTTATGTTGCCTCTCGCGGCACCTGGGATCGCCGCGGTGGCGATCTTCACGGCTATCCAGGTCTGGAACGAGTTCCTCTTCGGCCTGGTCTTCACCACCGGTGGTTCACAGGCTCCCATCACAGTAGGCATCGCGGCGCTGATCCAACCCCAGGAAATAAAGTTCGGCGCAATGGCCGCTGTGGGAGTTGTCACCGCCGTTCCCATTATTCTGCTCGCCATCGTGGCTAACCGGCAGATCGTGGCCGGTCTCACCGGCGGCGCCGTGAAGGGATAGGGGTTCCATGTCAGTACCTGGCGCACATGCGCAAGCTCAAGGGCAACCCAACATTGTGCTCATCCATTGCCACGACCTTGGGGATTGGCTAAGCACTTATGGGTACAGGGCAGTTCCAGACAGCCGCTTACGGGCCTTTGCGGAAGAGTCGCTGGTTTTCGATGCAGCATTTGCGACTGCTCCGTTGTGCACGCCTGCGCGTTCATCCCTCTTTACTGGTCAAATGCCGCACCAGAATGGCTTGATGGGGCTGACGCACCAGGGATGGCAATACGCGCCAGGGGTCAAGACACTGCCGGAGATGCTGTCACCGCTTGGCTACCATACGACGCTGATCGGCCTGCAACACGAAGATTTCGACGCGCGGGTGCTTGGCTTTGACGAGGTCCTGGGTCTTGGTTTCATTCCACGGGCTATGGAAATCGCCCGGCTGGTACAAAGGTGGCTCTCGCACAACCGGAACAGCAGCCCCTACTTCGCCACTATTGGGATGTGGGAAGTTCACCGGCCATGGCCTCTAGAGGACTACGTGCCTGCTGATCCCGATACTGTAGACGTGCCGCCGTACCTGCCTGATAACGGCTATACCCGTGCCGACATTGCAGGGTTCTATGGCGCGATCCGACAGATGGACGAAGCATTTGCTCTGATCCTGGCAGCCCTAGATGCCAGTCCGGATGCGGGCAACACCCTCGTCATCTTTACTACCGATCACGGTGCGGCATTTCCGAGGGCAAAGAGCACCCTCTACGATTCAGGCGTCAAAGTGACCCTGTTTGTTCGTCCGCCGCCTCAATGGAGTGTCCCTCCCACCCGGATCCAGGCTCTAGTGAGCCACTTGGATATCGCCCCAACACTTGTCGAGCTGGCTGGGGGACCAACAGAGCAGGAGGTCGCGGGCAGAAGCTTGGCCCCGTTGCTGCGGGGTATAGGACCTGAAGGCAACGAGAGGAGGGAGCTCTTTTTCGAGAAGACGTATCACGACAGGTACGACCCCATCCGGGCCATTCGCACACAGGACGCAAAGTACATCCGCAATTTCCTGGATGGACCGCTGCTTCCTCTTCCAGCCGACTTGGAGAACAGCGAAACGAGGGCCGGAATGGGAAACGCGCACCTTGGGCCCCGGCCAAAAGAGGAGCTTTATCTCTTGGGAAGCGACCCATGGGAGCTGACCAACGTCGCCCAATCGCCGGAGCACGCCGAGCTGAAGGATCGGCTCGCGGACCACTTGGCTCAATTCATGCAGGAAACATCCGATCCGCTGTTGGAGGCGGACGTGGATGAACCGCCGGCACCCCATAGGAGGTGATCTAAGGAGAAGGTGATCTCAGAGGCCAGGACTATGAGATTTGCCGGGGAATAAACGCATTCAAGGGATCCTCTGTGACCATCCCTGATTGCCCGCCGCCAGAGACTGGGAGGAAGCTGCCGTCGCGCTTTGCCGTTGCGTGAAGCGAAAACCATGAATGGAGCTGCCTGCTCAGATCAGCGACGAGGGCTGAGTTCATGGGATTGCTGAACTCGTTCCTCTTCTCACCGGGATCGGACTGAAGATTGTAGAGCTCGTGTGGACCGAGGGGATACCTGTGCACGTACTTCCATTCACGGGTTCGAATCATGCGCACCGGTCCATATTCGTCAAACACCACTACGGGCCGCTGCTCGGCATGGAGACCACGGCCTAGAAGCACGCTGGCGAAGCTCCTGCCTGGCCCTTGCTCGAACTCGTATGGCCCAATACCGGCCAGGTCCAATAGAGTCGCGGCCATGTCATAGCCTGAAAGCAGGTCATCCACGACCTGTCCTGCCGGGATCTTGCCCGGGAAGGAGAAGATCGCCGGGACCTTTACCGAGGAGTCGTACATGTTCAAGGGAAAGGTTCCGTTGCCCTTTCCCCAGACGCCATGGTGGCCACAATTGAACCCGTTATCGCTTGAGAACACCACGAGTGTGTTTTCAGTCAGGCCCAGTTCCTGCAGGCGGTTCAGGACCCGGCCAATCGCGTGATCCATGGCGCTGACTGCTGCAAAATATCCTATGAGGGCGGACCTGAGGTCGGCTTCACCAGCAATTGGCATGCCATTCTTAGTTGCAAGCCAGGGGTGTGGCTTTTCCTCGGGACAGGACTCGAAGGCACAATCCTCGTACATCCGCTCAAAGCGCTCCGGGTGCTGACCCGTCCACGGCTTGTGCGGGGCGGTGAAATTAAGGGACAAAAAGAAGGGGCGCGGGTTGCTGGCACCTTCCTCGAGAAACGCGATTGCCTCGTCAGCGAAGACGTCAGTGAGATAGGACGTGGGAGTTTCCTTGGCTGATCCTCTATACACGGTGGCGTTGTGATAATCGCTGCTGCCCCCTTCCAAGGCGAACCAGTGGCTAAACCCCTCCCGGGGCCGGTCACTGGCACCAAGATGCCATTTTCCGACCAGTCCAACGGTATATCCGTCATCCACGAGGGCGCCAGTGAAAAGGCGCTGTCCCTCAAGAAAATCGATTCCCTCTTCGCCTGCTTCGTGGCCCACCAAAAAATCGTGCACCCCGTGCCCCGATGGGACGCCGCCAGTGAGCAGGGTCGCCCGGGCCGGCGAGCAGACGGGCGAGGAACAGAAAAAATTCTCCAAACGGGCACCATGTTCGGCAAGTAAGTCCAGATGCGGAGTGAGTATCTCAGCATTGCCTGAGGAACCCATCGCCCACGGGCCCTGATCGTCACTCAGAATGAACAAGATATTGGGTCTTCCAGCCATTGGGCCCCTCCAAACAAGCGCTCAGCCCTGTTTGGGAGTGTAGCTCCGGCGTGAAGGGTCCGGGAAGAGGCCCGGGAGGGCTAAGCACACTGGCTTCTGGCCTTGTCATATATGGACGCGAGTATCGTTTTTGGAGTAACCCTTTTGGCCGCACTCCTGATCCAACCTAGGAGCAGACTATGGCGCTATTGCGATTGGGGTCTTCGCTGGAGGCCTATGCCGGAAAGTTGGCTTACGCGGGAGACATTCACAATCACTGTGACATCAGCTATGGCCACGGAACCATCGAAGATGCATACCGGAACGCGCGCCTGCAGCTTGACTTCGCAAGCGTCACCGGACACGCCAGCTGGCACGATATGCCTGACCATCCCTCCCATGTGCGCGACTACCACAGCAGGGGATTCGCACACCTCCGGGACGAATGGGATCACGTCCAGGACGTTACCGAGGACGTTCACGACGACGGCGAATTCGTCACACTGCTCTCCTTCGAGTGGCACAGCATGAAGTACGGCGACCACTGTATTTACTACAGAGCAGGGCGGGGTCCGCTGTCTCCCTCCGCCGCCGGCAGCTTGGAGCAGCTCCGCGATGAGCTGAGGAAAATAAAGAGGAACGGGCTGGACGCCTTGGCGATCCCTCACCACATCGGCTATCAGTCCGGCCGGCGCGGAATCAATTGGGAGACATACACCGAGGAGTTTTCCCCCGTGGTGGAGATTCTTTCCATGCACGGGTGCGGGGAATCCGACTTGGCGCCAAGGCCATATTTGCACACCATGGGCCCAAGGGATTCGCGCAGCACCGCGCACCATGGCCTTAAACTTGGGCACACTTTCGGCTTTCTTGGTTCGACCGACCATCATAGTGCCCACCCGGGAAGCCACGGTTATGGAAGGGCGATGGTCTGGGCAGACGAGCTCACACGAGATGGCATTTGGAATGCCATACGGGCCAGGCGGACGTACGCAATTACCGGAGACCGCATCATCCTGGCTACCAGTGTTAACGGTTCGCCCATGGGTGCGGAGATCCTGAGCAGCAGTCAAAGGGAAATCGCAATAGATGTGGTCGCCGGATACTCCATTGATTACGTGGAGCTGGTCCGCAACGGGGAAGTAATTGCGCGAACGTCGCCGCAGGAAGTGAAGGAGTCACATTTTGATGGAGTGCTCTCGGTGAGCGTCGGATGGGGAGAAGTCGGAGTCAGGGATGCATGGGATGTCGAACTCGAAGTCTTGGGCGGCCGCATCACGGCCGTGGAGCCACGTCTTCACGGCAATGACATCGTGGCACCGAGCGACTCAATTGAAGGCAGGTTCAGCTTTTCCGCATGGCGGCAAATAGACGAGCACCGAATAGTCTTCTCGACCGAAACGAGAGGCAATCCAACGGTCATGACCGACGCGACCCAGCAGCTTGCACTGCATGTGACGGGCGATGACGACACCGTACTGGTCGGGAGGTTCAACGGAGTCGAGATGAAGCACTCAGTCGCCGAGCTACTGCAGGGCTCCCGGGCCGCATATAAAGGAGGCTTTCTTTCCGGAGCCATGCTCATGCACCGCGCGTCGCCTCTGAGCAGTCGCCACGTGCCCCTCGAGCTCCTGGACTCCGGATCAGGAGGCCCTCATGACTGGTACTACGTAAGGGTCCGGCAACACAACGATCAGTACGCGTGGAGCTCCCCAACGTGGGTCAGTGCTACCGGGCAATGACATACACATGGAAAGATACTAATCCCCCGCTCAACCAGCGCGATCGCCACATGGTCCGGTATATCGGAAGAGGATGATGCAAAAGTATTCCGCAGCCTCCCCGCCTCATATGAATGCCGATCCGCTGCTTCGCGGCGGCTTGGTCGGTGAGCACTTTGTTTGCGGATCTCCCCGTCTTGTCCCACTTTCGTGGAACATCGCATGACTGGCTGATGTTTCACTCGTCTGTTTCAGACTCGTCGAGGGCGGTGGCTGCGTCGAGGGCGTCGCCGACGACAATGAGGTAGTTGTCGCGGCCTGCGGCCAGGGGGATGGAGTGGCTGCCGTATTTGTTGTAGGCGAGGTCGACGGCTTCGGCGGCGTTGGTGATGTTGAGCCGGTGTAGGAGACGGGCGATGTCGAGTGTGTCTTTGTCGCGTTCGGCGGCGATTTTCATGGCCAGGAGCGTTTCGGTGTCTGCGGCCTGGATGGTGAGTCCGTCGAGTTGTTCAAGGTTGACCCAGGTGGCGTTGTCGGGGACGAAAGCTGAGGCGTTGGTGTTGAGCCAGTCGGGGGCGAGGTCGTAGTCCGTGGCCATGTCGGCGACGACGGCGTGAATGGTGTGTGGGTCGGCGTAGCTGGCGTCGATGTCGGCGGTGGGGCGGTTGCCGATGCCCTGAAGGACGAGGGCAGCGCCGCCCACTAACTTGATGTCGCCGTGAGCGCCGGCGGCCTGTAGGCGCCTGCCGAGTTCATGGAGGAGGGCCCGGATTTGTGCGGCGGTGAGTTCTCCGCCGGTCATGCGGTGGCCAGGCTGCGTTCGCGGATGAAGACGTTCAGGGCGGCGAGTTCCGGCGGCGTTTGGGCGCGGGTGAGTTCTTTCATAGGTTCCCGGATGCTGCGGTAGGACTCTGCCGGCATCCACGCCGCGTCGAGGGGCTTGATCCGTCGCGTCCAGGATGGCGCTGGTTGGCCGAGGCGGTGTGCAGTGTAGTTGGTGATTCCAGCGAGGGCTGCTGACCAGCGCGGGTCTTTGAGGCGGGGGCTGCGCTGGAGGAGCGGTCTGCCGGCGATGAGGGATGCGTTGGCGTAATCCGCGAGCATTTTGATCGCGAACTCAAAGTCCCGTTCGGCGATGAGCCGCGTAAAGGTTGTCGCGTAGTCGCGCCGTGCCGGGTCGAAGTCGCTGCCGCGGGGGATGGGATCTGTGGCGGCCAAGGTCAGGCCGAGAGCGCTCATGACGGCTAGGGTTTTGCCGAGTTCGGCGCGGTCGTGGCCGGCTTCCAGATCGATGAGGAACTTCCGTGACACTCCGGCCATGTCGGCAAGGGTTTGCTGGGACAGTCCGCGGGCTGTGCGGCGGGCGCGGATGATGGCGCCGGCTGCTGCGGGCGTCTCGATGGTGCTTTCCAGTGTCATGGCATCCCTTCTACGGTCCATTGTGTCACCGAATGGTGACATGTGCATCTGATAGCGGTGTCCGCGGTCAGCTGGCTCGTATGGGGCATGCCAACTTCAGTGCATGCTATTGATCGGTCCAGCTGAGTCTTGGTCGCGCGGATCATGAGGTTGGCGAAGGGAGGTGCGGCCGCCGTGGAGAGATTGGATGCCGACCTGGTTGTGAACGCAGGAGCTACTGCCTCCAGGCGTGCCCTACGGCCGTGGGTTCAGGCCCGGGCGGAGCCTCGGATTGTTAGTCGGGACACAGAAGAACCGCATCCTTTCGTTACGGGGTGCGGTCGTTGGTCTGAAAGCTCTGAAGCGACGAAATTGGTGTGTGGACAATGTCCACAAATTTGGCTTCGGATCGGGTTGTACATCGGTCGGATTGGCTCGGATTGCGTATGTTTTCTGGACTTCCCAGTGTTTGCAGGGTTTGGAATGCGGTTCGAGTCCCACCTCGGGCACAGTGTTTACCCATGTCAGAGGCCCATTGGGCCTCTGACTGTGTACAAAACCCCAAAATGTGTGTACAGCGGCGTAGCCTTTTTACGTGGCCAGCATCAGTACGCGCATCAAAAAGGACGGTTCCAAGTCCTTCATGGTTCGCTGGCGCGACCCGAAAACGCGAACAGCTCAAGGCCTTACGATGGCGCGTTGGTGTTTTAAGTACCTTGACTTGGGCTGCGACCCTGGATGACCATTTCGACGGTTTCGCTGCCGATCACGGTCACCCCCGCGCCCAGCGCTGAAGGACCGCGTCAATTGTTTACTGGGTCTTTGGGGCTGTGGTTTCTCGACAATGTCAGTAAGGCGCAACGGACTCACGGAACCCCGGGCTCAGAGCGTTTCTCCCAGGCCATGGGCGATGGCCATGGCAGCCTTCACCAGTATTTCCCCGAACTTGTCTTGCAACTCAGCAGACATTCGATGAACCGGGGTTGAGATGCCTATCCCAGCGACCCCTACCCCCGCGACAACGATCGGCGCTGCAATACCGTGGACGCCTTCTTGCCACTGCTGGTCGTTCACTGCGTAGCCGCGCACCCGGGTTTGATGAATGGCAGAGGCAAGAGTATCAACATCCGTGATGGTAAATGGTGTGTAGGCGGTCAGTCCCCGGAGCAGGACTCCTTGGACCTCGTTGTCAGACCGTGTCGACAGAAGGGCGTGCCCGTGGGCGGAGGCCAACAGTGGTATCGACATACCTGGAGAGACGTGCGCGCGCACCGCTTGAGGGCTGTCGAGAGTCTCTAGGACAAAGACAGAGTCCCCCTTAACCGTCGCGAGATGTACGGTCTCTCGGGTCTCCTCCCGAAGCTGCTCCATCACCGGTAGCGCTATCGTGCGGAGATCATTGCCAGCTTGGTGTCGCTGCCCCAACTGGAACATTTTCGGCGTGAGCGTCCAGCGTGTCACTTGGCCATGGACCTCGGCGGCCCAACCTCCCTCCTGAAGCGTGCGGAGCATCCGCTGTACGGACGACTTCGGGAGTTCCAAGTCTCTGGCCAGCTGCGATACGCCAACCAGACCGGGCTCGGTAAGCCTCTCCAGCACGCGCATTGCCGTCAACACGCTTCTCACGCCGTCGCTGGCCACCCGGTTCCTCCCAATTAAGCCGACACTGCAGATTATCTCGCCAGCTTACTGCGTCCCGAAGTACCAGCCGAGACGCCGAACTCCATCTGCACGGACGCCGCTGAATCGAGCTGTGATTTCACTATGGGATTTATCGACCACTTCGAGGCTGTCGTCGAGTCGGGTTACCCGTATCCGACCTGGTCGTGGGGGAGTCAGCGGAATGTCTCTGGGAATACTTCCCCGCGGTGAACGAGGACCCAAGCCCGCGCTCAGCGGCTTTAGGAGCCCAGTTTCTCATTGAGTTTCGCGACAGCTGTGGGGGAAGCGGTCGGGCCGAGGATTGCCAGCCCGACGGCGCCCGGGTGAGCGAGCCCAGCATAAGACAACCGTCGGGGTGACCCCATCAGAGGAAATCCCCATTACGTACCGGCGAGTGACAACTGCCAGCATGATCTCTGTTCACGTTCAAAAGCTAGGAAGGCCACTCGCGCTGCCAGGCGATCGCTTGTGCCTATCTCTTGGTTGATGTGCCCCGGCCCTGGTGAGGGCCGGGGCAGTCAATCACCCCTTCGGCTTCCACGATGACACCGCAAGTCTAGGTTGCCTTGGATGCGGCCAGCGTGTGCGGATCAAATCGTCTAAGGCCGCCCAACTGAATATCACTTCGGGGCAGTTGACAAAAGGAAAGTGCGACCTGGCGGATAGCGCGGCCCTACAAGTGAACGCGGTTCTCGTATCACTTGCGTGCTGGTGTGGCGCAGCCTTCTGTAACAGGTTTATTGGATCAAACCTCAGTCAACAGCGATTGGTCCGCTTTAGCGATGGAGGGTGGTGTTGTACGGCCTCGCCAGGCAGCGAACACGAACAAGATGCCTCCGACGATGAACATGCCAGAAACGGCGGCCGTGCTACCGGTCCCGGAGGCTGTTATAAGTGCCAGGGCCAGCACCGGACCGAATCCGGCGGCAACTGCGCCGCTCGATTCCTTGCCCACGCCTATTCCAGTCACACGGGTTTTGGTCGCAAATTGGCGCGCCATAAAGGGGCTTGCGGCTACGGAGAGAAGTGGCGCAAGAAGGCCCGTGCCGAGAATCAAGGCGATCCAGATGTACAGCGGGACTCCTGTGTTGAGTAGCCAGAAGAAAGGGAACGCGTAGAGGATGACCAGCAGGCCGCCGAACGCCAGGACTCTCTGAACAGGGATCATGTCGCAAAGTCGGCCGCAAATGGGCGTCCAGAAAATTGCGACCGCGCTGGCCAAGGTTATGCCGAAGCTGCTGACAGCACCGCCTATGTCTTTGAATTCAGCAAGGTAAGAAATAGAGAATGTCTTCCACAGGGTCGCGATGAGTGCGTAGCCAGCGTAGGCAGCAAATACGATGACCAGGCCTCTCCAGTCCGACCTGAATAGGTCGGCCAGAACACGAAGCCAGCTTCTCCGGGTTTCTGCCACTGGCATTGCCTCGAAATCGGGACTTTCCGGTAGCTTCAGGCGAATAACATATCCCACGACGGCAACGAGAAAGCTTATTACAAAGGGGATTCGCCAACCCCAGGAGTAGAAAAAGTCGTCGCCGATCAGGGCCAACCCGGCCACCGCGAGTGAGGCGAAGAAGACACCCAAGTTGACTCCTAGTGTAGGGAGAGAGCCGAACCGCCCGTGCTTGCCGTCCCCGGCATGCTCGTAGGAGACCGTTATAGCAGCACTGAACTCTGCGCCTGCGCCCACACCTTGAAAGATGCGAAGCAGGACCAGCAGGATTGGCGCTGCCACGCCGATGGAGTCGTACGAAGGAATCAATCCCATCAGTCCCGTGGATCCGCCCATCAGGATGAGACTCCAGGACAACACCACTTTGCGTCCGAACTTATCTCCGATAATGCCGAACACCAGTCCCGCAAGTGGCCGGGCTAGGAACCCGACGCCGAACGTTGCGAGGGCCGCCATTGCGCTTGCAGTCGAGTCCGATGAGGGGAAGAACGTGGGGCCTATCACGAGTCCGGCCATCGCCGAGTACAAAAAGAAATCGAAATATTCGAGGGCGGTTCCCACGACAACTGCGGGTCCGACGCGACGATGAGCAGCCTTAGCTACTTCCGTATTAGCCGCACCAGGCGGCGTTGTATAAGTCACTGGATAACCTCCGAGTAGTCCAGGTGGTTGATAGTTTCCACCCGATTTTTTGCCGAATTTGGCACAACGTTCCATTAGGCGGCACAACGGCACACCTATGATGCACGTCACAAAGGTCCTGTGTCAACGATCCAGCACTCCTACGGGGGAAACCGCGACACTGTTGATGAGATTCTCGGGTTGTCTTGGAGCGCTCGGCTGGCGTGTCGAGGCGCAGGTCGGCGGCCAACGCTAACCGATTTGGCGCGGTGGACGTGGTGGGCCGTTAGTAGTCCGGCGTCTATGTAACCGCTGATTGGTGCCCTCGGGCCCAGCTTGTCACGCCTCCCAGAGATCTGCGGATGACTGTTTGAGAACTTTCCTTCCGTTGACAGATTCTGCGCTTCGGCCACCGTGTCTATGACTTTCTTTGAGAGTTTGTTTCCCAGATAAATTGGGTGTCGAAGGAGTCGATGAGCCGTTCCCTGAGGTGCTCTAGCACCACGACCATATGGGTGGCTTGGAAGACCAGGCGGTTCGGGTGAGCCTCGATATCGGTGTTCTTGGAACGCCCCGCCATAGTCGGCCCTCTCGTCGACCTCGGTACCACCGTCATCGGCAAGTTTGGACGAGCGATGATGTCGTGCTCGACGCATTCCTTGGACGCGTCCCAATGAGGGGACGCCTGCCGTTCGATATCCGTTCGTCCATGGAAACCGTCGAAAGCGTCAAGGGAGGACGTCCCACTCGACACCGCAACACCCCGCTTCCAAGCCGGATTTGGCCTCACACGCGGCAAGCGGCACCGCTGACTCGGCGGCACCCCGCTGGTTCTCCTGTACCACTTCTCGCTGACGACAGCGGAGACGCAAGGGTTAGTCCCCATCTTGAGAAGAAATCCTGCCCCGTCAGATACGAAAGGAGCGGAAAACTCAACACATGAATGTTTGCGCTGGCAGAAAGACCTATCAAGCGACCGTCACCGGGAATGATGGAGGTCACCATCGAAAGTCCCTCACTTGTGGACAGTGCTTTGGACGATGCGGTAGTTCAAACAGAGGACGCCGCAGTTCGTCATGCGACTGGGATCATGATTACTCAGACACGGCCCGGCCGATACATCGTTCGCCGCGCGTCCGGCCCTGCCGTGGGGGCTCATCCTACAAAGCCACGAATAGGCGCACCAGAGGCCCCCTCTGGAACTTCCGCCCAGGCACTGCCCTTCGTCGTCGCCGCATCGGACCTGCCGAAGCAGTGTTGTCCCACCTTGAGCGCGGATAGAGACTGGTCCAAACCTCCAACCCGAGAGCAGCATCTAAAAATTCCCGCTGGCATAAGGCCTCAGGAGCAATCCACAGGCCGCTACCGTCGAGCATGGCATCGTCAACTAATCCGCGGCGATACACCCCTCCATCCAGCCAGACCTCGACGATCAAGCCGTCGAAGGACCGCCATTTGTCCGTATGGTGCATGCCGCCCTGAGCTTCATACTTACGATGTCGCCCGTCTCTGACCTAGATCACTTGCATATGGATCACTTCTGTCCAATCTGGAGCAAGGATGCTAAACCGTTCAGAAGGTGTGTTCGGGGCCGGGGAATTGCCCGGAGCGGACCTCGTCGCCGTAGGCTTTGGCCGCGTCGCTGAGTGCAGTGCGGATGTCCGCGTACTGCTTGACGAATCTCGCCATCCTGCCGGCCCGCAGTCCGGCCATGTCAGGCCACACGAGGACCTGCCCGGTGGTCCCGTTTCCGGCACCGATACCGACTGTCGGAACGGAAACGGCGGCATCAACTGCCGCTGCCGTTTCGGCCGGCACCATTTCCATGAGCACGCAAAAGGCACCAGCCTCCGCCAGGGCAACCGCGTCCTGGATCAGCCGGTTGGCGTCATCCCCACGGCCCTGGACCCGGTAGCCGCCAAGGGCGTGTTCGCTTTGCGGGGTGAAGCCGATGTGTGCCATGACCGGGATACCGGCCTGGACCATTGCCCTCACTGTTTCCGTGAAAAAGCTGCCCCCTTCAATTTTCACCGCATGCGCGAGGCCTTCCTTAAGGAACCGCACACCAGTGGCCACGGCCTGACCCGCTGACACCTCATAACTCCCAAATGGCAAGTCGGCAACAACGAGGGCGCGCTTGGCAGCACGCGCCACTGCCCGGCATAACGGCAGCAGCTCATCCACGGTAACTGGCAGACTGTTTTCGTTGCCGAAAACATTGTTGGAAGCCGAGTCACCCACGAGGAGGACCTCGATGCCGGCCTGGTCGAAGACTTCCGCCGTGTACTGTTCGTAAGCGGTGAGCATGGCAAAGCGTTCACCGTTGTACTTCGCCAGCTGCAAATGATGGGTCCGGATCCTGCCATCTGGCCGCCTAGGCGTCCCAGGAGCCGGAACCCCGATCCTCGAGAGACCCGCCCCGTAGGGGGCCGGAACCTCAGCTGAGGTGTCTTCTTCAGGTCTGTTATTGGTGCCCATAGATCACCTCACCTCGCTGTTGTTCAATGCGAAGGGTGGGCGGGTCAGTCCCGGGGTGATGCCTTCAGCGGGATCGTTGCCGAGCCGGAGAATCCTATTGTGCTGGTCCACATGGACCACCTTGGGGTCGTAAACCTTGGCTTCTTCAGCGGTCATATTCGCGTAGGTAATGAGAATGACTATGTCATTTTCGTGGACCAGGTGTGCGGCCGGTCCGTTGATGCCGATCACGCCGGAGCCACGTTCGCCGGCGATGGTGTAAGTTTCCAGACGTGCGCCGTTAGTGACGTCGACAATCGCAACGACTTCGCCTGGGAGGATGTCGGCTGCCTCCAGCAGGTCCAGGTCTACGGTGACGGAGCCTACGTAGTGCAGGTCCGCGTGCGTGACCGTGGCGCGGTGGATTTTGGACTTGAACATCATACGAGTCATCATTTGCATTTGAAATTACCTCTAGAGGGTTCGTTCGACACGGGCGTGGTACCTGGGAAACGACGGTTTTCGTGTCAAGGATGGAAAGGCTTGGCGATTACCGACGCCCGAATCTTCGTGCGGCCGGTCTCTGACCGTTTGGAGCGGGGCAACGCTTTGAAGTGGGGAATCCAGCAGTATCCAATCGCCGTAGTGCTTCTGTGTATACGTCCTCCGCCAGAATTCCTCGAGCTGCAGCCTTGGCATTCTCCCGTACATGCTCAGGAGAGGCTGTTCCGACGATCACTGTGGACACTTCCGCCCGGGTCATCACGAAGCGAAGGAGGAATCCCTGCAAGTTGTCGCCATCCATCAGATCGTCCAAGGCAAGATCAGCCTGTGACACATGCCCGCTGTCCACTTTCCATTTGGCTCGCGCCGCGCGTGCCGTTCCTCCCCGCACTATGACGCCCGCGCCGGTGGCATTGATAAGCGGAAGAAAATTTTCGAGAGAACGGTCGAGTGCGGAATACGGGATTTGGAAAGTCTCGAATACGCCGAGGTCGATGTGGTCAGAGAGGTCCGGAAGAGTGGAAGATATGCCAATCGCTCGAACCTTGCCTTCCGCTCGGGCACGTTCCAGTGTCCCCAACACGTCATCACGTTGAAGAACCGCAACAGAGGGCCCAATGTGGACCTGTACCAGGTCCAAGTAATCAGTGCGTAGACGCGAGAGGCTTTGCTCGATTCCTGCGCGGATATTCGCAGGCGAATAGTCATGGATAAGAGGGCCGTTGGACGGGCCATCAGGCTGGTGGTCCAGCGGGCAGCCAACCTTGGACGCCAGCAGATACTCCGACCGACGATGACTTATGTAGCGCCCTATGAGCCCCTCACTCTCTCCATAGTCGATCGAAGTATCTATGAATCGGATGCCCTCGTCCAGCACCGTATTGAGGAGCAACTCTGCAACTCCCTCATCGAGTAATCGAGGCACACGGTGCGAGGCCCCCCGTAACTCCATGGCGCCAAAACCCAGCACTGTGCTGCGGAGCCCTGCGCTTGTAACGGGCCGTTCGTCGAAGCGAATCATGGACAAAGTGCCTTTCTCCGGGCTTCCTTGTTTGTAGGCTCTATTCCGTGCAGCATCGTTTCTTTGCTACGCATTCCCTGCGCTTTGGTATCCACTCATTTGTCTTCAATCTGGTCGCGGAAGATCCAGCGGAGTGTCTCGGGAAACACTGCTCCGCCATGGGCGAGGGTGTGTCCGCCGCTGCCGAACACGAACATCGAATTGTAGCGGCGATACTTCAGGGCTGCGTCGAGGTCGTGGTTGGCGATGGGGATGTTGCCGTAGATGATGTCGACGTCGCGCTTGCCTGACTGGTGCCAGACCCGGATCGGCTTTCGCGGCGCGCGCCGGACCATGCTGGGCAGATTGTGTGCACCGAGGATGTTGATGAAGCCGCCGCAGTGCGAGACGACGTTCCCGAACTCGTCCGGGCGATGAAAGGCAGCGGTGAAGGCACCTGCGCCGCCGGCGCTGAAGCCGCAGATGACGCGGCCCCGGGGGTCGTCGGTCAGCCTGACCTTGGTCCGGATGACAGGAAACAGCTCCTCCACCAGATAGCGGGCGAAGTCCTCATTGACCGTGTCGTACTCAACAGCACGGTTGGTGCTCCCGCCCATGAGCGGGTAGCCCGGTCCGGTCTCGCCCGGGTTGTGGAAGAGGCCCACGGTCATGGGGATCTCGCCCTTATGCACGAGGTTGTCCAGCACTGTGGTGGCACGACACTTCTCTCCGGAGTACTCCAGGCCGTCCAGGCAGATCATCAAGTTGACCGATTCAGCTTCCTCAGCGCCATGGGGCAGATACAGGTAGACACTGCTGGTGACGCCGGGGTAGACGGCATGACTGGTCCAGCGGAAATGGTAGTACTTCCCGGCGGGAACGCCGTCCTGCGGAAGGGACTCGGACGTCAGATGGTAGTCGGACGCCCTGTCGTTTTCTGATAACTCGAAAGTGGCAAGGTCCCTCCTCGAAGCTACGCTCTCATCCAGGAGGATTGCATCCGGTGACATCCCCCAATGGTCAAGCTCCACAAGTTCGAGGTCGATCGTGGCTGCCTGCGAATCGTTCATAGTGAAACACCCTTCTTCTTATCAAAGTGGTCAAGATCCGGATCGAGTGGGGGCGGCGAGGTCGAGAGCCAGACTGTTCTCTTCACGAGCTGGCGACCGCTGGCACTCCGCGCATGCAAAGAAAGCCAGAAGAACTTGGCCCCCACCCTCGTTCTCCAGGACGGTGGTATATGAAGCTTGGTTCCTTGGCGGCTTTGATGCTCCTGGAATGACGTCCCGGCGCCCCCGGCTTAGTTCATGTCGATATTGAAGTCATTACGGCTGCGGATACGTCCCTGTGGGGTCGGCCGGCCCAACCGCCAAGAAGCTCGAACGGCCTAAATACGACCTCCGCCCTCGGTCTCTGAATGAGCAACCAGGGCGAGAGGCAGTTCCGTTGAATCGAGGAGGTTGTTGGTGTCCTGGGTATCAATGAGGTATTGGGCTTCTTCGCTTGTTTCCACGTTGGGCATGGACCCATCTAGTGGTTTCCTGCTTGTTTCTTTGAGGAAAAAGACGGAAATTAGTCCCAGAAGGGCAGCGCCCATCAGGTAGTAGGCAGGCACCATCTTGTTCCCGGTAACTCCGATAAGCGCAGCAACAACCAGTGGAGCCGTACCGCCAAAGGCAGCATTTCCCACATTGTATGCAAGCCCAAGAGCGCTGGAACGCGACGGCGTAGGAAACTGTTCAGGCAGCGAAGAAGCGTAGCTCGACGAAAAGAGAGTGGCGCAGATCATGATGAAAAGTGTCCCGAGTTGTGCACCCCAAAGCTGGCCGGACCCCATCATCATAAACGCCGGAATAGGAAGCACGACGCCCAGGATTGCGCCGCTGAACAGGATTCGCTTCCTGCCTATCTTGTCCGAGAGCGAGGCAAAGAACTGGGTTGCGAAAGCCGCAAGGACGAACAAGGGAAAGATCACAAGAGTGCCGAGGGATCCTTGGAAGCCCAGCGTCTGATTCAGATATGTCGGAGTGAAGGACGTCATGGTGTAGGCAATGACATTGCCGGCGGCCGCGACGCCCATGACGGGCAGGATGAATCGTCCGTGGGCCCGAATGACCTGCACAATACCCGGGTTTTTGGCCAACTCGCCGGTTTTCCGGGATTCCTCAGCGCGCTCCTTCAAGACGGCACTGAAGGTAGGCGACTCTTCGATCCTATAGCGGAAGTACAGGGCTATGACGGCAAGCGGCCCTGCGATGAGAAACGGAATACGCCAGCCGAAGGACTGCATCGCATCCTGACCAAGCCCTAGCTGAAGAACAGCTACCAAACCGGCACCAAAGGCGAATCCGAGGTAGCTGGAGCCCATAAATCCAACATAGAAACCCCGTCGCTTATCCGGGGCGTATTCGCTCAAGAAAGTCGCACCACCGGTGTATTCGCCGCTGGCGGAGAACCCTTGCAGCAGTTTCAGGAACACGAGAAGTGCCGGAGCCCAGAGGCCGATGACGGCGTAGCCCGGGAGCAGACCGGTAGCAAACGTGGCGACAGACATCAGGAGCAGCGTGAAGGTCAGGACCTTACGTCGCCCGATCCTGTCTCCCAGCCATCCGAAGAATACGCCCCCCAGCGGTCGGGCAACGAAAGTTACTGCGAATGTGCCATATAGGTACAGAGCCTGAACTGTCGAGTCGGCCTGCGGCAGGAAGACCGGGCCCATTACCGTTATGAGGTAGGCAAATACACCGAACTCATACCATTCGATAATGTTTCCGACGACAGTTCCGGCAACAGCGCGCCTCAAGGCAGCCTTGTTGACTATGCGGATGTCGCTTAATTTCAAACGCCGCTTGCCATGATGGGCACCGGTGGCATTCCCAAATCTTTGGTCTCCAGTAGACATTGGCATCCTTCGTTGAATCACACATGCTAGATGAGGTCGCTGCGTGGATCGCAGGCCATATGGCCGCGGTCTTGCATCGGTAGGGACACCTAAGCAGCTATCTTCAGGGTGATCCATAAGACATTCGCCAATGCAACGCTTGCAAGCTTGTATCGTCCCCGAACCTGGCTGTGGTGCCGGGTGAGCCTCACCTCGTTTCGTGCCCCGACGATGGCTCCGGCTGTGGCACTAGCGGTTTAGCTTGCGCCAAAACGGTTAAACGCCGAGCGCCATCACGCGGATGCGCCCCTGTCCAGGCTCCACGTCGGGGATTGGCACCTGTGAAACGGTGAGTTCGCTGGGTGTGTCGGGTCCGGTCAGTCGGATAGCGCGCATGGTTTTAGTCACGGTGGGTCTCCTGTGCTGCTATGGATTCGGTAACGGGGAGGTTGACGAGGGCTTGGTATGCGCGGCGGACCATGTTCTGGTCGAGCGGCAGGTCTTCGTGGAAGAGGCGATAACTCCACCACCCCCACATGAGAGCGTCGACGGCTCGGGCGGAACCGTCGGGGAAGGAGCGACGGAGGATCACGAGGGATTCTTCCTGGAAGTCGCGGAGGAGGTCCGCCACCTGAAAGCTTCGTGCCCCGTAGTGGCGCATCTCCTCGTAGAGCCGGATGTCATCGAGGGTCGGGCTTGTCGTGCCGCACGTGGCGTCAACGAGCACATCAACTGCTTCGGCATTGTTCTGGGCGGCGCGCAGTGGGGCCGCGTATCGCGGCTCCAGGCCATCCCGGAGTGTCTCGAACGCACTGACGATCAGAGCCTCCAGATCGGAGAAGTAGTACGTTGTGGACCCCAGCGGCACACCAGCCTGCGCGGCGATACGCCGATACGAGGCGGCGTGAACCCCTTCCATGCCAATGATTTCGAGGGCTGCGCGCAGGATTCGCGCCCGGCGCTCCGGATCGTTCGGCTTGCCCTTCCGCACCGGTTCCTCCTCCGTCAGACCAAGTGCGTACAATGGTACACACTTCGACTTGGATGAAACGCGACGAAGGAGGATACGTGAACGGTGACATGCTTCAACAGCGCGCCAGGGACCGCGTCGAAGAGCTGCCGGGCGCCGGACTCGCGCACCCATTCGGGCCCGACTGGGACGTGTTCAAGGTGGGGGAGAAGGTCTTCATGTTGATGACCGAGGTCACGGGCCAACCCATCGTGATCGTCAAGGCCCACCCTGAAGATGGAAAATCACTTCGCGAGGAACACGGTGACATCACGCCCGGCTATCACATGAACAAGAAACACTGGATCACGCTGCACCCCGGCGGAACCCTGACGAAGACCCTCGTTGATGAGCTGGTTACCGAGTCTTACCTGCTCGTCGTCGAAAATCTGCCCAAGGCGAAGCGCCCCGTTGACCCCGTCCTGTTTGGCAGGACAGGCTGATGACCCTCTCCGGTGACCGGCTTCAACAGGCTGCCCGTAACACCGCAGCCGCACTGGGCGATGTCAGCAATGGGCGGCCGTTCACGCCCCACCTCGACGTGTGGAAGGTGCGTGGCAAAGTGTTCCTCATCATCACCGAAGACGACCCCGAACAGCAGATCATCACTGTCAAGGCCGACCCGCACCACAGCGACGCGCTCCGCCGCGACCACGACACGATCACCCCCGGTCAGTACCTCGACAAACGGCACTGGATCTCCGTCGGACCCGGCCCAGGTGTGACGAAGCGGCTTATCGAGAACCTGGTGGAGGACTCCTACGACCTCGCTTCCGGCCACCATCCGGAGCGGCGATCGTGAGCGAGCAACCCCTGTCGCTTTTCGACATGGATGACTCCTCCCGGCCCCTTGCCGACCGGCTGCGCCCGCGCATCCTGGCCGACGTCGTCGGCCAGGATCACCTCCTTGCCGCAGATGCCTCGATCGGGCGCATGGTCGGCGCGCAACGACTCGTATCGATGATCCTGTGGGGCCCACCCGGCTGCGGGAAGACCACCATCGCACGCCTCCTCGCAGAGCAAACCAACCTGGCGTTCGAACCGCTCTCCGCCACCTTCTCCGGTGTCGCGGACCTCCGGAAGGTGTTTCAGACGGCCCAGCGCCGGCGCGAGGTCGGGCAGGGCACGCTGCTCTTCGTCGACGAGATCCACCGCTTCAACCGCGCCCAACAGGACTCGTTCCTGCCCTACGTCGAAGACGGCACGATTGTCCTCGTCGGCGCAACCACCGAAAACCCCAGCTTCGAACTCAACGGTGCACTGCTGTCCCGCTGCCAGGTCTTCGTCCTGAAACGCCTCGACGACGTAGCGCTCAGCACCCTCATCAATCGCGCCCAACACATACTCGGTGCACCGCTGCCGTTGGATGAGGACGCCCGGCAGTCGCTCATCGCGATGGCAGACGGAGACGGCAGGTATCTGCTGAACATGATCGAACAGGTGCACGCCCTCCCCGCTCCCGTTGACTCGCCTGCCCTCGCTGCCGCGGTGCAAAAGCGTGCACCGTTATATGACAAGGCTCAAGAGGGCCACTACAACCTCATCTCGGCGCTCCACAAGTCGATGCGCGGCTCGGATCCGGATGCTGCCCTTTACTGGTTGGCTCGAATGCTCGACGGCGGCGAGGACCCGTTGTTCATCGCCCGCCGCATCACCCGGTTCGCCACCGAAGACATCGGCATGGCTGACCCCAACGCCGTACAGCAGGCCCTCGCCGCCTGGGACGTTTATGAACGTCTCGGTTCCCCGGAAGGCGAACTCGCGATCGCCCAAGCCGTGCTCTACCTCGCAACCGCGCCGAAGTCGATCGGCGTGTACCGCGGCTTCAACAGGGCCCGCGCCGCAGCACGAGGAACCGGGTCGCTGATGCCGCCTGCTCACATCCTCAATGCCCCCACCCGGCTGATGAAGGACCTCGGCTACGGCAAGGGCTACCAATACGACCCCGACACCGACACCGGGTTCTCCGGTGCCGACTACTTTCCCGACGGCATGCCTCGGCAGACCTTCTACGAACCCACCACCAATGGATACGAACGTGCCATCACCGAGCGGCTCCGCCACTGGGCACAACGGCGGACCGCCGGCCCAAGCGCTTCTACCCGCAACAACTCCACTACCTCCGAAACCGACTGAGCTCTTCGAAAGGACTCGCCCATGACCGACACCAGCAGCACCTCTACGAATGAAAACGCAGTTCGCTCTTGGCTGGGCATCCGGTACGCCAGCGCCGAACGGTTCCGCCGACCCACCCTGCTGCCCTTCAACCCCGATCTGCCCTACGACCAGAAAGGACCCGCACCGCTTCAAGCCGGCGACACCAGCTGGCTCGAAGCCAACAACGGGTTCAGTGAGGACTGCCTGAACCTCAACGTCTGGACACCCGAGGATGCTGGTGACGAGCCACTCCCCGTGGTCGTCTACATCTTCGGTGGCGGGTGGGAGCTTGGCGCGAACACCCAGACCACCTCGAACGCGTCAGGCCTCGCCGCCACCGGTCGAGCAATCGGCGTCTCGATCAACTACCGGCTCGGTCCGTTCGGCTGGCTCTCCCTCTCCCAATATGGCGGTGCACTCGAGGAGGCAACCAACCTTGGCCTGCAGGACATCATCACCGCGCTGCGATGGGTGCGGGAGAACATCGCCCGATTCGGCGGAAACCCGGAGAACGTCACCGTCACCGGCCACAGTGCCGGCGCCTTCTCCGCCCTTGGCCTTCTTGCCGCGCCATCAGCCGACGGCCTCTACCACCACATCGCCGCGTTCTCGGGCATGCCATCACGCCTGGTGCCGGCCTGGGGAGCGGAAGAGCGCGCGCTGAAAGTCCTCACCGAGCTGGGAATTCAGGACGATCCCGAACAGTTGCTGGACGTGGACGCGAAGCTGCTCGCCGAGACGATGAGCAAAACGCAACTGTCAGACCCTGGTGCAAGGCACGGCATCGACAACAACGTCATCGCAATCGTCGATGACCGCACTCAGCCCGGCGGCGTCATCGCCGATCATCCCCTGAGAGCCCTCGAGTCCGGACGCCACCGAGACGTCGACATATTGTTCAGCAGCACCACTCACGAGACCGATTGGTGGGTCCAGCACAAGACGCACGAGTTCGATCCCGGCAGCATCGGCGACCTCGTCGAGGAGTTCGCCACCCGGAACCGCATCCAACGCAGCCGCGCGCATAAAATCATAGCTGCGTACGACGTCGAAAGGCGCACCCCGGTCGAGGCCCGCGGCGCATTGCTCACAGACTTCTCCTTCACCCTGCCTCAGGTCCGTGGTGCGCTCGTGCACGCCGCGGCTGGAGGGAGCGCACATCTGCTCTCCGTCGGCCCTGTGGAAGGTGCGCATGCCGTTCACGGCACGGAGATGTACGGCATCGTTGGCCAAATGCGACCTGGCGCCAGCGACGAGCAGGTACTCCGCGACACCTTCGTTCGGGACGCTGTCCTCGCCCTTGCATCGGGCAAAACTGACCAAATGTGGGAACCCGTGACCGTCACACCCACCACGAAGGGCCTCGGCAACATGCCCTACGACGCCACCACCCACGCCAAGAACGTGCTCGAGATCTTCAGGGACATCGATCGCCCGTAGCCACGGCCAACGGTTTCGGATCTTTAGGATGAGTCCTGGATGTCACCGCGCGGCGCTTCACAGAAGTGCCCACGACAGCATGAATGAGACTGTTCCGCGAGGTGGGCAGTTCATGTTCAGCCTTCGGCACCCTTCAGTATTAGGGCGGCCCCCGCAGGGGATATGCATCGCTTGTATTACGGGAATCCAGCGGTTGCTTTACCGCCTCTGATCCAGAAGATGGAGGAGGGGTATCGGAAGGGCCTCTTTGCTGAAGCGTTCACGCCCTGAACCTGAACTGGACAGCTTCGGGCTGTTGAGTGGATCCGTTATTTCGGGACGGTCGAGGACAGCTCGTGCTATTTGTCGTAAAGACGGGGATCAGCGTGTTGATTCAATTACCGGTGAACTCGATGGCGTCAAGGTCTTCTTTGCTATGAAAAGCGGCAACGGCACGTTTGTGGTCCGCAGTTGCAGCCAGGACTCCCTGCGCAAGGCCCTCACGGTCCAGTGCATCTCGGAGGGTGCCGTCCACAGAGCGGTTGGTAAGGAACTTTGTCAGTCCGAGGGCCAGAGGGGCTCGTCGGGAAAGCGCAGCACAGTACGCCACGGCTTGGTCGTCAAAAGACTCGCCCTCCAGAACCTCGGCAACGAAACCCAGCTGTTTGCCTTCATGCGCCGAGAACCTGCGCATGTTTAGCACCGCCTCCTTGGCGCGGTGTAGGCCGATGGATTGGGCGAGAAAATATGTTCCCCCCATGTCCGGCATGAGACCCATTTTCACGAAAGACTGTTGGAACCAGGCCTGCGGAGTGGCCAAGATGAGGTCACAGGCAAGGGCAAGGTTGAAACCAGCCCCCGAAGCAATGCCGTTCACGGCGGCCACGACCGGCTTCTGGAGGTTGTACAGGCCTTCGGTAATCTGGCGGCCGTAGGTCAGCACTTGGTTCATCTCAGCCGGAGTGCGTTGCCCCATGCTTTGAATATCGCCACCGGAACAAAACGCGCGGCCAGCACCTGTCAACATCAGCACCCGCACCTCAGGTTCAGCTCCTGACCGGACAATCTGCTCCACCAAGGCACGCTTGACTGGATCATCAAGCGCGTTCAAAGTGTCCGGTCCGTCCAGCCGACAGCGGAGCACCCCCGGTGCTGGGCGATCAATCCTGAGCTCTGTCATGTAAGCACTCCCAGAAACGAGCGGCGCTCTACCACGAGGTTCGGGTGGTGGTGCAAGCCGGCGTGGGTTTGTCGCCCCGTCACAACTTCCAAATTGCTAGGCGTCAACAGCATCGCTGCAATCAGAGTTCTCGTGGAACGGGCTAAATTCGGGAATTTGGCAAGCAGCGCGGTACTCAATACGTAGGCGTTGAACCAAGTCCGATACTGAAGGAACATCGTCGATGAGGTCGATACCTTGGCCGGCACTCCAGATGTCACGCCATGGTCGAGTCTTGGGCGGCAGATGATCATAATTGCCGCGGCCGGATGAGACCGGAAGATCTTCAGGATCTAAGCCAATTGAGCTGAGCGAGGGCCTCAACCAATTGGCCGGAACGGCAGTTACGCTGCTCGTGTAGATCAGATCAGTCGATCTCGCCTCCACAAGCATCCGCCGATAGGCGGGGGCAACATTCGCCTCTTTCGTCGCAATGAACCGAGTTCCCAGATACGCAAGATCGGCCCCAAGTATCTCTGCTGACCTGATCGCGGCGCCGGTTGAAATGGTCCCGGCCAAGAGAACTGTGCCATCGAACATACTCCGCACCTGCGGAATAAAGACGAATGGGCTGAGTAGCCCCGAGTGGCCACCTCCTCCGCCGACGATGCAAGTCAGACCGTCGACGCCGGCGGAGATCGCCTTCTCAGCGAAACGCATACTCGTGACATCGTGAAAGACCTTGCCGCCCCATCCCTGGACAACTCGGGTGAGTTCGGTCGGATCGCCCATCGCACTCACGATAACGTCCACACCGTACCGGGCGCAGAGATCAAGGTCTTCTTTCATTTCATCAGCGGTCCTGCGACGAGAAAAATTTACTGCAAGGGGACCGATGATGGCGGACGGATACAACTCGTGATGCTCGTCAAGGTCGCGGCGGATCTGGCGGAGCCAGTCCCCGAATTGTGCAAGGTCTGCGGCGTTGTGTCGGGGCAAAACGCCCATGATTCCCGATTTGCACGCTTCGCGGACCAAGTCGGGCCCGGACACCCCTGCCATGGGTGCGCACACAACTGGCAGAACGAGCGAGTTACGTTGTGTTGGATCCAATGACATGTTGTGCCTCTGCTTCTTAGTCTTGGAGACTTGGTCGGCGGTTTCAGGTCCCACATACCGAAAAATAACTATGGCGCAACACTAACATAGTTGTGTATCACAAAGTAAGTTTCTGCAGATTCTTAATTGAAAAATGGCGTAGGCGGCCCCTAATTGGGCCAGGGCCCTGTGGAGTTTGCTCGTGTCACGCAACCTGCACCCAATGTCAGTGAAGATCTGGCTTGTTGCCGCGTCAGTGTTAGCCCTTTCGGCGTCGATCGGCTTGGTCTACCAGCTCCGTGATCCATGGCCTGTGCCCCCGATGGAAAGTCAAATGTTTGGGCAACCCATCGACGGATGGGACGGAGTTTGAGATGTCGATGGTGATCCGTCCGCCGGCCATGGGTGCGTTCGTGATGTGGACGTCGCCAAAAGACGCGGGAAGGACTGGGTCCATCCACACGCCGCCTTGGGAAACGTGTGCGTCGTATCGCATCAGGCCTGTCACCAGAAGTATGGGCGTTGTTGATGCCCAGGCCTGGGGTGAACATGCCGTCGGGTACGGAAGGGGCACGGCGAATTGATCCCGGCTGAAACCGCAAAACAACTCAGGGAGGCGGCCACCGGAAAACTCGGCGGCCTCCAGCAGGGCGGTCGAGATCCGTTGCGCCTCGTCCACAAACCCGTATCGCAGGAGTCCGGCTGCAATGATGGCGTTGTCGTGGGGCCATACGGAACCGTTGTGATAGCTGGCGGGGTTATAGGCGCCCATGTCCGTGGCCAAGGTTCGGACGCCCCATCCGCTGAACATTTCGGGGGACATGAGGTGCTTCACCACCGACGGCGCCTTGTCCTCATCCACAAGTCCGAGCCATAGGCAGTGACCCATGTTCGAAGCGCAAGCGTCGACCTGGCGCTTCTTGCCGTCCAAGGCCACGGCGTAATAGCCACGTTCCGGCATCCAGAATTCCTCGTTGAAGCGCTTCTTTAACTGCACCATAAGATCGGCATACTCGTTCCCCAGGGCATCGTCTCCGGCGTCATAAGCCATCCAGGCGCGGGCCGCGTAGGCTCCGTAGACATACGCCTGGACCTCACACAGGGCTATCGGTGGCTCGGGCATACTTCCATCTGCGAAATTAATACCGTCCCAGGAATCCTTCCAGCCTTGGTTGATCAACCCCCGATTGTTCAGTCGCTCATATTCGACGAAACCGTCGCCGTCTTTGTCCCCGTATTTCTGAACCCATTCCAGCGCGCGGTCTGCGTGAGGCAGCAGAGCAGCAATGGTGTCCGCGGCGAAGCCCCAACGGCTAACCGATCCGAGAACCATGACGAACAAAGGGGTCGCATCAACGCTGCCGTAGTAGGTGGCCTTTCCTCCCAGCGCCAGTGCGCTTGAGACATCCAACCTGACCTCGTGCAAAATCTTGCCGGGTTCTTCTTCACTAATTGGATCCACTGCGCGGCCCTGGCGGTCGGCGAGCGTTTGCAGCGTCCCCAGTGCTAGGGAGGGATCAATTGGAAGCGACATCTCCGAAGCCCATAATGAGTCCCGGCCAAAAAGGGTCATGAACCACGGCGCGCCGGCGGCCACGACAACCCGATCCGGGTGGTTAGGATCTTCGATCCTGAGTGCACCCAGGTCGTCATAACTACGCCGCATGGTCCGTTCAATTGACCGGTTCCCCATCTGCAGGATCGGAATCTTGGCCACCCACTGTTGTCGGCGAAGGTCGCTGGGCGAGAGTTCGCCGTCGGTGTGGACGAAAGACCGTGGACGACTGCCGCCCTGGGTTTCGGGCATCACCGTCAGGGTTGTGCTCCACCGGCCGTGCGGTGGGATGGTCACCCTATATGTCAGGGTTTCGGGCGAGACCTGTGCTCCGGGGGCACGAATAACAACGCCCTTACGGACATCTTGCCAGGTGGCTTGAATAACCAGCTCATCGCCCCGGTTCTGGCGGGTTTCGTCCCAACGCCTTTTGGGTCGCGCCTCCTTCACTTCGAAAAGATCAGCGAAATCAGCCGCAACCCTCAGCGAAACCAGGCACTCCGCACTCACCGGCGAGTAGTTCCGAACCGTTATCTGCTCGTGGATTCCGGACCCCACTTCACGCAGCCGCTCCACAATAAGGGGGCTATCGGCATGCCCATTAAGGCTGGGGACACGTCCCGCAAATAGCGCGCGGTACGGCTCCTTCGTTTCAGCCCCCAACTCTTCTACCACCTGGCCGTTAACGGATAAGCTCCAGTGCGACAGGATACGAGTGTCTTGGACAAAAAGACCATGCGGATGCTTAGGATGGATATCACCATTCGCCAAGGAGATACAGAAAGACGAACCCTCAACCAGGGTAACCGTGCCTGCCCCTAGAGGGCCCGCAGCGTTATCAACATTCCAACCGGACATTCCAGCCCTCCGAGTAGAGCTAGCGCTGTTTAGCCACCGATGCGCTACACGCTCACGTGAACATTTCCTCGAAATGGACGCTACTCTCGCCTGTGCATATAGGCCAGAGCATGGAGGCCGCATCAAAAAAAGAGCTTGTCCCAGAGTTCGCGTTCATCGGGCGAAGAACCAAGAACGACGCGGTCGGGACTTCTCTCTCCTGGTCAGCGATCCTCGGTTCAGTGCCCGCTACGTGTTCGAATAGGAAGCGAGTAAGTTGGGCGGATTAAGGAGGGCACGAGCCGCTCAGATGGCCTGAACTTTCTCGTCCTGCGACTGTTTCGCGTCTTGTTCGATTCTCGTCATTCTCCTGTCGTACCACCCTCTCCGGACGGCTGCTGATTCCTTGGAGACGTGGGCTTCGGGCACCATCAAGTCGGAACCATGTATCGTGCCCGCCCATTGGTGCAGGTCTGCTGTGCCACCGGAACGCCAGATTGCCTGGGCCAAAGCCGTTGTGTCGTCCCGGAAGGCATCACTGGCGCCGCACATGAGAAATACGGGTGGGAAGCCGGAGAAATCTTGGTCGACCAGTCGGCCAACAGCGAGGTGCGGATAATCCGCAAATATCGAGGGGGAGGCCTTTCCCAGGACGGCGTTCCACATCACGCGGTACATGCTGGCGAGGGCTTCAGAACTGCTGTCCAGTTGTTGATAGGAGAGCGAGCGCATCCGATCGTCAATCATGGCCCCGTCGATGACCAAGCCGGCATAGTCCAGGGCGGCCGCGCGCGCTTCAAACGCCACTGCAGCGGCCAGACCGGCACCACCGCTGAGTCCATGCAGGAACAGGGCGTTCCGTGGAAAGTTAAGCTCGTCTGCATGAGCTGCGACCCAATAAAAGGCATCAAGGGAATCCAGCATCCCGGCTGGGGCGGGATGCTCGGGTGCCCGGGCGTATTCCACTGCAACGACTAGCAAGGACTGGTCTTCAGCGATGTCCAAAACTTGGGGAAGATCCAGTGAGAGAGCCGCCCCGGAAACCATCCCGCCGCTATGCAACCAAACGATGGCACCACGTGCCGGTTGGTGTGCCGGACCTATGATATGCATGGTCACTGAGCGTCCCTGCTGGCCCTGTATGACCTTCGCGCGAACGGTGAACGTCCCATTACGAGTAATCTGATCCTCACCTAGAACGCATTCCCTCTGTTGAATCATCGCCTCGAGCGCAGCCTGTTGGTCTTCATAGGCTGGAAAGCTGGCCATGAACCGCGCAATTTCTGGATCATAGGGAGGGAGGGGGCCGACGGCAGAGTGCTGAACTGACATTGACTAATCCGTTTCTACGCGCCGAATGCGGTACGAGTAATCGAGTGCAGGAATGAACCGCGCGCATAGCCAAAAGCAATGGGCCAGCATCTTAGTGGTCCGGCACCAGAACGGGCGGTGTGAGCACATCCAGCTCAGGAATATCGCCTGACCATGCTTCGACCTCCACGAGCGCGTGCTGGGCAGTAGTGGCCTGGGAAAGACTTGAGGACGGCCTGTCGGATGTCAGCACATTCGGATTGCCGTGGCGGCAGAACGATGGATCATCGGGTGCGGGGTCGTACCAGGCCCCTGCTGAAAGCTGTACAACTCGCGGACGTATGGCAGCGGAAATGACCAGGCCGGCCAGGCACCTTCCACGGTTGTTTCGAACCAGGACAACCTGTCCGTCCGAAAGTCCCCGGGCAGCGGCATCTTCAGGATTCATTCGAAGGGGTTCGCGTCCCTCTATTTTGGATTTTTGACTGGTGGTCCCTATGTCCAGTTGGCTGTGTAGCTTGGTCTTAGGTTGATTCGCTATCAGGTGCAACGGGTAATCGCCAGCTGATCCAAGCCATTCGTCGGGCTCAATCCAAACGGGATGACCGGGGCAATCAGGGTAGCCGAAACTTTCGATCGTCGAGGAGAAAATCTCAATCTTGCCGCTAGGGGTGGCGAGGGGATTCCCGATTGGATCGCGCCGGAATTCGGAAAAAAGAACCTGATCCGGCTCTATCACCGGGATCTCGATTTTCTCGCTCGCCCAGAATGTGTCGAAATCCACGACGACAGTTCCCTTGTCAGCGAGCCTCTTTTGCCACCCGTCGTACAGATGGCGAAGCCAGCCCATAGTGTCCCGGTTTTCGGTGAAAACATCACCCCGTCCCATCTTTTCCGCCACAGCGGCGAAGATATCGAAATCGTCGCGTGCTTCTCCAGCGGGTGCCGTTAGAGCGTGCATGGGAAAGAACGTAGGGTCGTTACGGCCGGCCCCATAGTCGTTTCGCTCAAACGTCATGGTTGCAGGCAGAACTATATCGGCGTGCCGTGCGGTACTCGTCCAGAACTGCTCATTGACGATAACGGTTGCGGGTTTTGACCATGCTTTACGGAATTTGGCAAGGTCTTGGTGATGATGGAAGGGGTTGCCCCCGGCCCAATAGATCAGCTCGATTTTTGGCAGAGTCAAACGATTGCCATTGAAGTCGATCTGGCTACCCGGGTCGAGCAGCATGTCCGAGATCCGAGCTACCGGGATATAGGACGGTTCTTGGTTTCGACCTTGGGGAAAGGAGGGCGCGCTCGAGACTCGCAAGGGCAACCCGACGTCTGCTGAGGAGCCATATCCATGCTGGAAACCACCACCAGGCAGCCCGATCTGGCCGAGCATGGCTGCCAGCGTCACACCGAGCCAAACAGGTTGCTCGCCATGCTGCTGCCGCTGCATTGACCAACTGATGTTGATCATCGTCCGTGAGGCTGCCATCTCGCGTGCAAGCCGGACGATTCGTCCAGCAGGTATCGATGTCAGTTTTTCTGCCCATTGGGGGTTCTTGGGCGCTCCGTCAACTTCACCGCGCACGTAGGACAAGAATTTGTTCGCCCCAACGCAATAGCGGTCCAGGAATTGCGAGTCAGCGAGGTTTTCTGCATCCAGGACGAAGGCCAATGCCAGCATCAAAGCGGCATCACTGCCGGGAACGGGGGCGATCCACTCGGCCTGGGCCTCCCCATAAGTATCATCTGCGATTGGTGATACATCGATGAAGCGGCAGCCGCGCGCAACCGCGTCCTTGATTGCGTTGCGGGCGACGTGACGGCCAATTCCACCTGGGCCTATTCCACTGTTTTTTTCTGACAATCCACCAAATGCAACGAACAGCTGCGTGTTCTGGCTGACCACGTCCCAGGATGTTGCCCTCGCCATAATTTCAACCGGGGGAGCGATGACGTGCGGAAGCAGGACGCCGGAGGCCCCGTAACTGTAGTCCGTCACACCTGCAACATATCCGCCGAGGGAGTTCAGGAATCTGTGGATTTGGCTTTGAGTGTGATGGAAACGGCCGGCGCTGGCCCATCCATATGAGCAGCCGTATACAGCCATAGGGCCGTAGTCCGTGTAGACCCGACTGAGTTCCGCACTTACCAGCTCTATGGCCCGTTCCCAAGACACCTCCACGAAGGGCTCAGAACCACGGCCTGATCCACTCCCCGGTCCATGCTCCAGCCATCCTGAACGAACGGCCGGGCGCAATACGCGAGTTGGATGATGTTGCGCTGAGGCCACATTATCGAGAATGTCTCTGGGGTCCGGATCTCCAGACCATGGTTTGACGGACTGTAGAGACGTTCCGTCGCTCTCAGCTTCGAAGGCTCCCCAGTGTGTCAAATGCGTGCCCATGCTTGGTCCCCTTGCGTCGTGTCCGATACGAAGATCTGGATCCCGTTCACGTCGTCAGACGTACCAGGCCACTTTATAAACAGACTAGGTCCGGAAACCGAGTGGTGAACATTGGAGTAGAGCCGACAGCCCGCTCGTGTGCTCGGGGAAACTCCAAACCAGCTCTGGCGGGAACCTCCGATGCACTCGCTACCGGACTCATGGCCTTAATCGTGGGTATGTTCGTCTTGGGCGTTGTGACGGCGGGCGTCCATCGCCGTAGGAACGCTGGATATTTACAGCCGTATCGGCCGGCAGTCATCCTCATGTTCCCCAGGTTAATGACGACGGCGACGGGCACCTTGGCAGCTAGCGTCGCCGTCGTCATTACCCAACGCTGTTAGAGGCCACGATGGGGGCTTGAAGCCGTCCTGCTGGCGTGACTGGGTTTTGTGCGGATCACCATCATTGCATCGGGAAACGACCGTCCCCGATGCCGGCAAGAAAACGAAAACGCTGGCCGGGACCATCAACTCCCCGGCCAGCGCCTCCAAATGTTTTCAGTTCTGGGTACTTGACCCGAAATCCATAGAACCGTCAGGTACGACGACAATCTTGCCGATATGGGCTCTCTTCAGCATCGTCTCCTGAGCCTTGCCGAGCTCAGAGAGCGGAAAGACTTCCTCCACGAGAGGCTTGATCTTTCCCTCTTCTATGAGACCGACGAGACGCGCGAACGTCTCGGGCGTCGGGTTAGTGATCCCGTGCATTTCCAGATCCTTATAGATAAGCTCCCGAAGGTCGATACGGCTCACCGGTCCGCCGATGGCTCCTGCTGTCGCGTATCGACCTCCACGCCGAAGCATGAGGAGCAAACTCTCGAACATGCTGCCACCGACAACATCGATAACGACGTCGGCGCCACGTTCACCGATGACATTTGCAACAGCAGCCACCAGGTCCGGCTCGTCTCGAGGGACAAATCCGTCGACGCCGAGTTCCCGCAGCCGCGCCTCTTTCCCAGCACTCGCAATTGCGATAACGCGGGCGCCGCGAGCCTGTGCCAGCTGGATGGTCGCCGTGCCCACACCGCCGGCTGCGCCGGTGACAACGACTGTCTCGCCCTCGCACAGCTCCGTCCGGGCCAGCATCTCCTCCGCAGTGTCGTAAGAGCAGGGGAAAGTGGCGAGCTCAGCGTCACTGAGGTGGGTGCTCACCCGATGCGCGTTCACAGACGGCACATTCACATACTCCGCGAATCCTCCGTCTCGGTCACCACCCAAGTATTCGACAATCTGTGCACGGCGAGGGAGGTTCGGATCCCGAACAGACGGGTCGACGACGATTCGGGTACCTATCCGGCTCTCATCCACTCCTTCCCCAACTGCCACGATCGTTCCAGCTACCGAGGCCCCCTGAACCCGGGGAAACGACATTTTCGTGTTATTCCAAGTGGCACCGGCATCGTCGTCGCGCCCCGACCGACCAAGCTCCTCCGAGACAGATTCCTCTACCACCCGGTCGTACCATCCCGTGCGCGTGTTGATCTCGGTATTGTTGAGCGCGCACGCACCAACCCTGACCAGCACTCCTCCCGGCGCCGCAACAGGGGTCGGCACATCAGTCCGGTACACCAGCTGGTCGAGCCCGCCGTGGCCAACCAGCTGGACCGCAGCCATCATTGTGGGAATGTTCGTAATCGTGGCCACTGATCTCTCTGTCATCTCTTAGTCCTCCAGCTTCTAAAGATCGAGCCCAGGCTTGACCATGACGTGCTTCAGCTGGGAGTACTCGTCCAGACCGTGCAGCGATAGCTCCCGGCCGTAGCCCGACTCGCCGTATCCGCCGAATGGCATCTCCGACACATTGGGCGTGTGCTGGTTGACCCAGACCGTGCCGAAGCGCAGTTCTTTGGTGAAGCGCAGCGTGCGCGCCAGACTGGTCGTCCACACGCTGGCCGACAGGCCGTAATTGACGTCATTGGCAAGCTGCAGCATTTCATCGTCGCTTTGTGCCGACTGGATACTCACCACCGGGCCGAACACCTCGCTCTGAACTATCTCATCCGTCTGCTTGACGTCGGTGATCACAGTCGGTTCGATGAACCAGCCTGGACGATCAGCCTGTCGTCCGCCCACCTTGATCGTGTTGCCGGCTTCCCTCGCGCGTTCGATAAACCCGAGAACGGACCTCAGTTGCTTTTCTGATATCACCGGCCCCAACGTGGTGGCGGGATCGGATGGGTCGCCGAGGACAAGCTCGCTAACTTCCTTGCAGTACGCCTCGACGAATTCCTCGTAGACAGACTCTTCGACGATGATGCGGCAAGCAGCCGTGCAATCCTGGCCAGCGCCCGAATACCCGAAAGCCACGAGGTCTTTTGCCGTCTTGCGAATTGGACTGTCCGCGAACACCAGCACCGGTGCCTTGCCGCCCAGCTCGAGGCCCACCTTCTTGACGGTCTCTGCAGCTGTTGCTGCCACAAATTTGCCGGTCGAGGTTGCGCCGGTGAACGCGATCTTTCGAATTCCGGGGTGCTTGGCCATCGCGGTGCCCGCCGATCCGCTACCCAGGATGAGGTTGATCACGCCTTCAGGAAGGAAGCTGTTAGCGATCTCGACCAGCTTGAGGGTACTCAGCGGTGTCACAGTCGCCGGCTTGAGCAGCATAGTGTTGCCAGCTGCAAGTGCCGGCGCGATCTTCCAGGCCCCCATCAGTAGGGGGTAGTTCCAAGGCGTGATGAGTCCGACGACACCGAGCGGCTCCCGCCGAACCCATGAAGTGCTCTCGTTGTCGTACTCGTCGACGGCGGGCGCCGTCGAGATGCGAGCAGCACCAGCGAAGAATCGAAGAACATCCACGACCGTCGGCACCACGAAGTCGCGCACATCTCCGATCGGAAGCCCCACGTTCAGGCTCTCGATCCGTGCGAACTCGTCGATCTCCTGCTCGACCGCATCAGCGATTTTGAGCAGAACGGCCGCGCGCTCGGCTGGGGAAGTGCTTCCCCAAGTCTTGAACGCGTCCGAGGCTCGCTGCACGGCCGCATCGACGTCCGAATCAGAGGCTACCGGGAATCTGGCGATCACTTCTCCGGTCGCCGGGTTGAATACCTTCGAAGCGTCTTCACGGTTCTCGCTAGCGAGGTACGTTTCCGCAAAGGCCATAAAGTCCGTGCTTTCCAGAGTCATTGTCGAGTTGCTCCTCAGTGGTCGTCGTCCAAGGTTGGGTCACTGTCAAGCTCAATCATCGCTTGCCGCTATGGACGCCGCCTCGTAGATTTTCTGAAACGAACACATAAAAGTGAGCCCTGGCACAACTGAAGACGGGTGCCGGCATCTGGATCGGCATCCTGGGTCGCTCCGTCTGGGAACATGGCGATCGGATGATGATCTGTCATCGGTCACAAGATGCAGTCCGTTACTTCGTAATCTTCCCTAGCCCCTCGCTCTGCCACTTGGGGAAGGATATTGGCAAGGCATGGATTTCATTCGAGCGACGCTGTTCGAACAACGCCATCTACCAAGTGAGGACGAACAATGAAGCTTGACGCTTATGACTACATCATTGTTGGGGGAGGTTCCGCAGGTTGCGTCCTCGCGAACCGTTTGAGCGAAGATCCACAAAACCGGGTATTGGTCCTTGAAGCCGGTCACAGATACTCCTCACTTGATGTCCCCGTGCGAGTGCCCGCAGCATTCCTCTTCCTCATGGGCCACCCCTTCTATGACTGGCGCACGAAGTCGGAGCCGGAGACAGGGCTTAAGGGTCGTCGAATTGACCACTATCACGGTAGGGTCATGGGCGGAAGCAGCTCGATTAACGGGATGTTTTATCAGCGCGCCAATCCACTCGTCTACGAGCGTTGGGCGCAAGAGACTGGAACCAAAGAATGGGACTACGCTCACGTTCTTCCGTATTTTAAGCGGATCGAGACGTTCAAGGGCTCGGATCCAACCGGTGCGTACCGAGGTCGATCGGGACCTATTCCGGTTAGCCAGCATCATCACAACGGATCGCGAAACCCGTTGTTCGGTGCGCTCTTTGAAGCGGCCAAGCAGTCGGGCTACGAGCTCGTCAACAACGTGAATGGCTACCGCCAGGAGGGCTTCTCTTCATTCGATTCAAACATCGACAACGGTGAACGCTACAACGCTGCGCGCACCTACTTTGCCCCAGTGAAGAAGCGGAAGAACCTCGATGTCATCACGGGCGCTCGAGCAACGCGGGTGGTCTTCGAGGGAACTCGCGCAGTCGGCGTCGAGTTTGCGACCCGGCTTCGCCGTCTAACCATCGCGCGAGGCGCTGAAGTTATTCTGAGCGGCGGTGCGTACAACTCGCCACAACTGCTGCAGCTTTCGGGTGTCGGTAACGCCGCTGAGCTAAGGCAGCACGGCATCGACGTCGTCGCCGATCTGCCTGGCGTCGGCGAGAACCTGCAGGATCACCTTGAAGCGTTCATCATGTACGAGTGCAAGCAGCCAGTCTCGAACCAGAGCATCGTCAAAAAGTACACCTATCCGATGACAGGGCTGAAGTGGTTGTTCAATAGGACCGGGCCAGGCGCGTCGAATCACTTCGAGGGCGGCGGCTTCATCCGCTCGTTCGATGACGCCACCATGCCGAACCTGATGCTCACCATGCTCACGCTCGGGGTGCGAAACGACGGCACCCCTGCGCCGACGCCTCACGCATATCAGATCAATCTCGGTCCGCAGCAGCCACAGTCGAAGGGGCACATCAAGTTGCGGAACAGCGATCCGTTCGAACAACCCGTTGCGACGTTCAATTATCTGTCCACCGAACGTGATCGCCAAGAATGGATTGACGGTGTTCGCACTACACGAGCCCTCATGAATCAGCCCGCCTTCGCAGCATTCAACGGCGGCGAGCTCTCGCCCGGCCCCGAAGTCCAGACGGACAAGGAGATCCTCGATTGGGTCTCCCAGGATGCCGAGACGACCTACCATCCGTGCGGGACCTGCAAGATGGGGAACGATGACCAGTCCGTCGTTGATCCCCACAGCTTCCGGGTGCACGGAGTTGAGGGCCTTCGAGTTGTCGATGCTTCGGTGATGCCGTCTATTCCGAATGCCAACCTCTATGCGCCGGTCATGATGATCGCCGAGAAGGCTGCCGACGTCATCCTTGACAAGGACCCGCTCCCCGCTGAGCACGTCGACTTCTACCGGCATGCGGCGGCAGAGGGTCTCAGCCTCTAGCACGAGCAATCAACCGGCTCGCGGCCTAGGGATCGTCCGTAGCAGTCTGTCCCGCGTGCAACCTCGGCTTGGATCCGAGTCGCCGCTGTGCGGCTAATTTCTCTCCAAATAGGAGTCCTTCAGCCTTTGTTCACTAGGCCCTGATCGTCTAAACGTTCGTATTCGACGGATCCGTCTCCATACTTGTCCCCGTAGTTCCGGTTCGAATCCAGTGTTCTGTCCGCATGGGGGAGCAGGGTGAACAACAACTCTCAACTTGACAGGGACTTTTCATGAACAAGAAGTGGGCCAGAGGGCACGATAGGCTGGCTGGCGTCGGCATAGAGATACCGACGCTCCGAGAGTGGGCGAGTATTGAGGCAAGAGTACCTGCCCCGGGAAAACTGGCATCGGATTTGTTCGGTGACTGACTCGGCTGCGCCCTCCCGCCTGGTTCCGGCGCTGATTTATGCAGCGCTTTCGACGTCGATCGTGAGTTCGCTCGGCATGTTGCTAGTGCCTGCCATCTCCCGCGAGATGAATGTTTCAGTCAGCAACGCGCAGTGGATGCTCACCGTCAACCTTTTGTTTGGAGCGATTTCAACACCAATAATGGGGCGTCTAAGTGATGGCCCGCACAAGAAGCGGCTTCTTCTAGTCTCCTTGACCGTTATCCTTATTGGCTCCGTGGTGGCGGCCTTGGCACCGAACTTTACGGTATTCCTCATCGGTCGGGCCCTTCAAGGATTGACCTACGGGATTGTGCCGGTCACCATTTCCCTTGCCCGTCGCTACGTTCCTGTCGACAAAGTGCAAGTTTCTATCTCCAGCTTGTCCGTGACCGTGGCAACCGGGCTGGGGTTAGGATACCCCTTGACGGGGGTAATCGCAGGCCTGACAGATTTTCGTATCGCGTTCTGGTTTGCCGTGCTTTTTGTGGTTTCCGCAATCGTGGTGGTCTTCGTTGCGGTTCCGGCAGGACCTGACACGCAAGCCGCGCTGTTACCGTTCGATTACTGCGGAGCCGCGTTGCTCAGCCTAGGCCTGGGTGGACTCCTGATCAGTGTTAGTGAGGCACCAACGTGGGGGTGGACGTCTCCGTGGACTATGGGCAGCTTTGCTTTGGCTGCTTTCCTTCTGTTCTTTTGGGTCAGGACGGGGCTACGACTGCGGGACCCCCTGATCAACCTACGAGTCTTCCGACACGGTGAGGTCTTGCTCGCCAACGCCGCTGGAACCGGGTTAGGCGCCGCACTGTACATCGGCCTCTCAATTTCAAGTCTCGTTGCACAAGCTCCCCTATCCACAAGGTATGGCATGGCCCTCCCAGTATTCTGGGCTGGATTCGTCATGCTGCCGCTCTCCGTAGGAAGCTTCGCGGCTAACCGTCTGGTCCGCTGGCTCTCACGCCGAATAAAGCTAACAACGCTGCTGCCGATTGGTGCCGGCATTATGACCGGGGCTGGAATGTTGCTGTGGTTTGCACACGATGAACTCTGGGAGATTCTGGTGGGGATGCTCACTTTCGGAGTCGGCATGGGGGCCAGCTACGCTGCAATGCCTGCTCTCATTGCGCGAAGCGTGGCCAGGACGGAATTGGGAAGCTCCGTGAGCTTCAACCAGGTCCTACGATCTGTTGGCGCATCCTTCGGCACCGCCGTTTCTGGCGCGGTGCTCGCGGCGAACATGGCACCTGATTTCCACGCGACCGGGGACGGTATCCGAGCGACCTTCGCGATCGGAGCGCTCCTCTGTACGGCGGTATTCATATCGTTGCTCATCCACGCATTCGCCAGTCGTCGTCGCATTATAGGCTAGGGCAACCGGTCATTCCGTGGCTCACCGGCGTATTCTGGTCATGGCCGAAACGGGCGTTTGTAGGTCCTCAACCCAGTTGGACGGCCAGCCGTAGTTCCTGTCCGGTTGAGGATCGCTGACCGTCCAAGACAAACTTCTGCAGTAGCAAGTGGACTGCGAGTGCAGGGTGCAGGGCGCGGTTGGCTTGATGTTCGCCGCAGCGATTGAATGAGTGCCGCTGCCTCATTCTCGAGGACGGGGGCAGGTGTGAAGCGTCGCAGAGCAACGCGAACGCGGCTTCCAACTTCATCCAGACGGGGTTTGTCATTGGCAGACACGAGGAGCTGTCCGGTGACTTCGATGCCGATTCTGCCGTGTTCGAGGCATTGAGGTACAAGGGCTTCGATGCTGGGGTTGATGAGTTCGTCCAGATCCGCTATTTCGTCAGTAAGGTCCGGCGGGGCCAGCGACTTCGTCGCGACCCGATAGTCAATGACGGCATCGGTCGCTTAACACGTCCGGCCGCCAAGCAGCGAGGGTGCGGATCAGATGCATCCAGGCCAGGTGGCGGAGAGCTGGTCGTGAACTTCATAAGCAAACTGTCTAAACAGCTTGACCGGGGCAGGCTGCGGTCGCTTGGTGCAGCAGGCTTTGTGGGATACACCAACGGCGGTCTCCGTCTTATGAAAATCAACAATTAACAGTGAGCTCCTTCACAGATAAGTTCTTGTCAATCGTCGGCGGTCTGTCCGATGCATCGAATATGGAGGTGTACCACATGGATCACAACATTCATCAGTCCTCAGCGGCAAGGCCCATCAGTACGTTCAAGCTTGAGGCTTCCCGGCGGCAGGTGCTGGCGGTTGGTGGCATCAGCCTCGGCGCACTTTTGCTGTCCGCTTGCACCAGTTCGCCTGGCACCGGTTCCGAGCAGTCCGGCGGAGCGCCCCAGAAGGGCGGTACCCTGCGCATGTCAATCAGTGACGGTGGCAGCTCGGACACCCTGGACCCTGGTACCGCTCTCACGGGGAATGCATCCACAGTCCTAAAAGCGGTTTATGACCCGCTTGTGGTCAACGACGACAATTTCGTGGCCCAGCCGGCTCTCGCGACCTCGTGGGAAGTCAATTCGGGTGCCACACAGTGGACGATCTCTCTTCGAGAAGGGGTCAAGTGGCATGACGGTAGCGACTTCACGTCAAAGGACGTCGTCTACACCATCAGCCGTTGGCTCGATCCAAAGACCGGGAGTTCGCTCAACGGATACCTGTCGCCCTACCTCGACATCGGCGGGGTTTCGGCGCCGGATGCCTCGACTATTGTGCTCACCCTTAAGCAGCCCAACAGCGTCCTGATGCAGACGCTGGGCGCTAACCCCACTAGTCAAATAATCAAGGACGGAGCCACCGACTTCAGCGGTGCGAACGTGGTAGGCACGGGGCCGTTCAAGTTAACATCATGGAACCCGGGCACAAGCTGGAAGGCCGTCCGAAACGACGCATACTGGGGTGAGGCGGCGTACCTGGATGGGATCGAGGCAACGATTACGCCGGATCAGGGCGCCAAGCTGCAAGCCGCCCTGTCAGGAGCAACTGATCTCACCGATTTGATACCGGTCTCACTCTGGACGGGGATTCAAGGCCGAAGCGACCTGGTACTCGAGACCCTCAAGAACCAGCGAACCTGGGTCTTCGCGTTCGACCAGCGGGTGGCGCCCTTCAGCGACCCCCGCGTGCTCGATGCCATCAAGCTTGCAACCGACCGCGACAAGATGGTCGAGACCGCACTGCAAGGCCACGGGACAACCGCAGCCGATGTGCCCATCCCCCCTAATTCTTCCTGGTATCCGTCCGCCCTCAAACCCGAGTACGCCCCTGACAAGGCGAGGACGCTGCTGGCCGAGGCGGGTTTCCCGGACGGACTCGATATCAAGTTGAGTGTGACTGATTCAGTGCCTGGGATGTTGGATGCTGCTCAAGCCTGGCAGCAGGCCGTCAAGAGCGCCGGGATCAACGTGACACTGGACCAGTTCTCGCCGGACACGTACTGGTCAAAGGGGTATATGGTCACCCCTGCTTACATGAGTTATATTCCCCAGATATTCCCCCCGTCCGCTTTCGACGCCTTCTACCGCAAGAGCGCCCCTTATCCTTACAGCCACTTCTCAGATCCAGCGCTGGACAAGATCGTCGATGAGCTTCTCGTCACCACAGATCAGAGCCGGCAGATCGAGTTGACCCAGGAGGCCTTCCTTCTGGCCCGGAAGTCCTACGGCATTCTGCTACCTATTTACTCGGACGCTGCTTATGCCCGGTCTTCCAAAGTCAATGGTCTCTTCATCACTATTGACACAGTCGATTTCAGGAAGACGTGGTTGGCCTGAAAACCCGGGGAGGGGCACACATAATCGATGACTCGCAACTGAGAATGGAATGACATGACTATGGTGGCAGCGGAACCGGTAGCCGACCGGGTGGTAGATGGCGGTAAGAACAAGGCTCGCGTTTGGGCCTTGGTCCGTCAGCTTCTGATGTCGGTTCTGACGCTCTTGCTGATTTCGTTCATAGCGTTCATAGCAATGAATCGTTCAGGTGAGCAAATCGCGCGCAACGCCCTCGGAATCAACGTTACCGATGAGCAGTTGCAAGCGTTCATCACGACAAATGGACTTGACCGTCCTTTGCTCGTTCGATATTTCGACTGGCTAGGTCACTACATTCAGGGTGATTGGGGAACGACCCTGATCTCAAAGGTACCGATCCAACCTCTGGTACTTCCTGCTTTCGCCCACACGGCAGAGCTCGCCCTGGCATCTCTGGCGTGGTCCCTTCCCGTGGCCATCCTCCTCGGGGTGTTCATGGCTCGAAAAGGAGGGTTCTTTGATCGGGGTGCATTCGTGGTGATGACAGTGCTGGCCGCACTGCCGGAGTTCGTTATCGGATTGAGCCTAATGATCCTTCTTGCTGTTCAGGTTCGCTGGCTGCCTGTTGCCTCCTCGGCCGTCTCGGGGGAGCTTAGTATTGCCTGGCTTCAGGCCTTCGTCCTCCCTGCTTTGACTCTGGGACTGAGCGTCGTGCCTTACGTTTCACGAATAGCACGTGCGTCCGTCTCGGAAGCATTGAACGCACCCTTTACAAGGAACGCTGTTCTGCGGGGGTTGCCCAGGCGGCTAGTCGTCTGGCGACATGCGACCCGCTCCGCGGCCGTCCCGCTCGTTCATGCCGTAGCGCTCGTCATGACTTACCTGCTGGGAGGAGCCATCATCGTTGAGAACGTGTTCGGTTTCCCAGGGCTGGGACGCCTCTTGGTGCAAGCCATCAACCAGGGCGACACCAATTCCGCTCTCTCCATAACCGTGCTGCTGGGGGCGGTATTTATCGCACTTAGTTTTATCGCGGATATCTTCGTCACGTACCTCAACCCACGATTGAAGGCAGCCCGATGAGTGTTGATTCCATACCTCAAGCGACAGCTATTCATCTTCAACCAGCACGTAAGTTTCGTCCGCTGAGACCCATCACCCACACCTGGTCGGGTCGCTGCGGACTGGCTATTGTCAGCGCCGTGCTGCTTGTGCTCATTCTCGGTCCGGCATTGGCTCCACATGCGTACGATCAGCTTGCTGTAGGACGCCCGCTCTCGCCGCCCAGCAGTGGTCTCCCGTTCGGAACGGACCACCTGGGGCGGGACGTTTTCAGCCGATTCCTACTGGGCGGCCAGATGGTGTTGCTGATTCCCCTCGCGGCCGTTGCACTGGCGACGATCACCGGGGGCTTGTTGGGGATGGTTGCTGCATATGTTGGGGGAGTGCTCGATAAGGTGGTTGCCCGAGTCTTCGACGTGCTCCTGACTCTTCCGCCCCTGCTTATTGCTCTTTCCGTGATAGCTGGATTCGGCTCGTCGCCGACAGTCCTGTTGATTACAGTGGCTGTAGTCTTCGTACCGCCAATCGGAAGAGTTGCCCGGGGAGCAACACTCGGAGTTGTCACGGCCGATTATGTCCAGGCCGCGCGAGCACGCGGGGAGCGTGCTGTTTCCATTGTCGTGCGGGAGATCGCCCCGAATATCGTCGGACCGCTCGTCTCGGATCTTGCCCTCCGGATCACCTACGGAGTGCTCTTCGTCGCAGCCCTCAATTTCCTTGGTCTTGGAGCTACGCCACCCTCGCCTGACTGGGCCCTCTCTATCGCGACCAGCCTGGGGTACGTGCAGATTCAGCCCTGGGCGGCTCTCGCGCCGGTAGTCGGCATCGCCGCTCTGTCGGTTGGCCTCAACCTGATCGCAGATTCGATCATCTCCCACGTCAACAACGACACCACTAAGGACTTCATGCTATGAGTACCTCGGTCGCACTGGAAGTGCGGGGCCTCTCAGTAGGGTACGGCCTGCGGAAAGGCGTCATTAAAGAGGTCGTGAGCGACGTCGATTTCGTGCTGGAGCGAGGAAAGATCCTCGGAATGGCGGGCGAATCCGGCTGCGGTAAGAGCACGACGGCCTTGGCGGCGATCGGCTATCGGCCCGGTGCCATGCAAGTGCCCGCTGGCGAGTCAAAGCTCGGGGACATTGATCTGCTGAACATCCCCCTTGCACAACTTCGGCGCATATGGGGCAGCAAGGTAGTCTACATGCCCCAAGCATCGTCGAATGGATTGACTCCAGCGTTGACAATTGGGCATCAGATGGCCGAGCCCATGAAGATCCACCTCGGGCTAACCGGACAAGCCAACCATGACAGGCAAGTCGAACTTTTGAAGGAGGTCGGCGTTCCTAATCCGGAGGCCGCCCTTCGACGTTATCCGCATCAGTTCAGTGGTGGTCAGCAACAGCGCATCAACCTGGCGATTGCTATCTCATGCAATCCCGAGGTGTTGATCCTCGACGAGCCGACGACTGGGTTGGACGTGACCACGCAGGCAAGAATCGTCAAACTTCTCAAGCGCGTGGTAGAGGAACACCAGACTGCTGCCCTGTTCGTGAGCCATGACCTGCCTCTCCTCGCGGAGGTCGCCGACCGAATCGCAATTATGTACGCAGGCCAAGTCATAGAGTCCGGTCCGGCGGGAGAATTGATGTCACGCCCAGAGCACCCATACACCAGGGCGCTGCTGGCGGCCGTTCCGGACGCAACCGGTACTCGTGCACTATCAGGGATCCCCGGGGCGCCGCCGTCGGGAGTTGTAGCTGGAGCCTGTCCTTTCGCACCGCGCTGCCAGTTCAGTATTAAGAGCTGCTCAGAATCCAACCCGAACCTCTTGCCGGTGCGACCATCCCACAACGTCAGGTGCCTGCGAGCCGGCAATTTCGAAAGTCTTGCGATCAGTGACCGAGCTGGAGTTCTAGGAGCGATCGAGGATTCGGCCTCGTTGCTTTCTGTTGATGATGTGTGGTGCGAGTACGGCTCGCGTGGTGGCGCGACGCCTGTAGTCAAGGGGGTCACTTTTAGCGTCGCTCCGGGCGAGACGCTCGCCTTGGTCGGTGAATCGGGCAGCGGAAAATCAACTCTTCTGCGTGCCATTGCGGGACTGCACCCTCGCAGCAGCGGAGAAATTCAGTTTGACGGCGCCGCACTGGCCCCGGACGTGGGAAAGAGGTCACGCTCGGCGCGGCGTGATGTACAAATAGTCTTCCAAAACCCCGACATGTCTCTGAACCCGCGGCACGACGTATTGAGCCTCGTCACAAGGCCACTGCAACTCTTTGAGCCCGAGCTATCCAAAGCCGACCGTGAAGAACGAGTGCGTAAAATTCTGGCGGACGTAAATCTTCCGGAATCAATGGTTCATCGCCGCCCAAGTGAGCTGTCTGGCGGGCAGAAGCAACGCATAGCAATCGCGCGGGCTTTCGTGACGAATCCACGGCTGATTCTTGCCGACGAAATCACCTCAGCACTTGATGTGTCTGTGCAGGCTGCGATACTCGATCTCCTTTCCGGGCTGTCTGCTGAGCATGGCACTTCTGTTGTGTTCGTTACCCATGACCTTGCGGTAGTGCGCGCAATAGCCCATCGTGCGCTCGTTTTGCAGAAGGGCATAGTCAGAGAGATCGGTCGGGTCGCCCAACTATTCGAGTCGCCTGCGGACGACTACACGCGTGAACTGGTTGACGCCATCCCGATGTTTAGGCCCCAAAGCTATGGAGTTGACGCAAGGAGCCCACATACCTGAAAAGTCGCACGGGACTGCCCCCGGTTTTGTTGACTCCTTGACCTAACGAGCTGTTGCTCGTGGAAGGATGTTGACCACGCCCACGGCTTATGGGGCGGAGTTCCGCCAGGACGTTATTGATGTGACCCGCATGGGTGATGCGCCGCTGGCGGAGATTGCGAAGGATTTCGGGGCTGTCGGTCACGACGTTGAAGCGATGGATTGCCATGGCCGAACGGAAAGAATCCGGGACCGGTCCGGCAGCGGCTGAGTCGGCCGAGGTGCGGGAGCTGAAGAAGCGCAACCGCTTGCTGGAGCAGGAGAATGAGATCCTGCGCCGCGCTGCTGCCTAACTGGCACGGGACATCAACCCAAAATGACCTACCCGCTGGTCACGGATCTTGCCGCCGACGGTGTTCCTGTGGCGGTGACCTGCAGGTTGTTGGGATTCAGCAAGCAACCCTATTACCGGTGGAGAGCCAGCCCGGTCACGGAACGGGATTGGGTAGACGCGCACTTGGTTAACACCGCCCTGGACATCCATGCCGACGATCCTGCATTCGGGTATCGGTTCATCGCCGACGAACTCCCCGAGAAGGGCATCCTGGCAGGCGAGAACAAGGTCCAGCGCCTCTGCAGGGACCACGGCGTCTGGTCGGTCTTCTCCAAGAAGCGTGGACTGAACCGGCAACCCGGTCTACCGGTCCACAACGACCTGGTGGAGCGGGACTTCACCGCCGCTACGCCGAACGAGCTGTGGCTGACAGATATCACCGAACACCCCACGGCCGAGGGCAAGCTCTACCTCTGCGCGGTGAAGTACGTCTATTCCGCGAGGATCGTCGGGTATTCGATGGACTGGCGGATGAAGTCGTCCCTGGCGGTGTCCGCGCTGGAGAACGCGGTACGGGCACGCCGTCCGGCAGGGACCGTGGTGCATTCAGATCGTGGGTCCCTACTTCGACGGCAAAGAGGGCTGCTTGTCAGCGATGGTCGAAAAGTGAGCCATTTCGCGGGCTTGGCGTCTAGTTGTCGTTGCAACACCTGAGCTTTAGGAGTTGCAATTGGCAGACCTGAAAAGACCAAGAAGGTCCCGGGGCGCCCCTCCAAAGAACGCTGCCCGGGCTCACTATGATCAGCTGATGAAACAGGGAATGGGCAATTCTGAGGCCTGCCGGATCGTAGGAATCAGCCGTAGTTCGGGCACTCGATGGCGGCACGGCCACACGGTCGTTTGAAGTCCGGAGTCATCAAGAAGTACGCCCGCCATTTTCCCATCAGAGCCCAGCCGTGATCTCCGCCTGATTTCTCTCCGAGTCGGAACGGATTATGATCGTGGATCTCTTGCATGCCCGGCTCAGCGTCCGTGCCATTGCCCGGGAGCTCGGGCGGAGCCCGTCCACCGTGAGCAGGGAGATTCGCCGGAACATCGATGAACCCTCTGGCAACTACCGTCCGCGGACGGCGCAGCGCAGTGCCGAGCGCAGACGGAGCCGTCACCGAAGCGGGAAGATCGCGAGCAACCCAGGGCTGCGGAGTTCGTGCGCGAACACCTGAAATAACGCTGGAGCCCCCACCAGATCAGCAACCGCCTACGCACCGACTTCCCCGGACAACAAGAAATGCACATCGTGCCTGAGACGATTACCAGGCCCTGTACGGGCGCGGAAGCCTGGACCTAGCCGTGGACCCGGCCGTATCCCTGCGTAGCGGACGGACCGGACGCCGGCCACGCCGCCGGAAGGAGCACCCGACCAGGCGTTTCCTGGACATGTTCATGATCCGGGACAGGCCTGCCGAAGTGATCGGCAGATTGGTACCAGGGCATTGGGAGGCGGATTTAATCATTGGAAAGGGCAGCCGTTCGTCCATCGCCACACTGGTCGAACGGACCACGCGCTTCATCATCCTCGTACATCAGGCGGGAAACCGCGGTTGAGAATCTGCGCGACCGGCTGGCAGAAACGATGAGCCGGCTCCCGGCCCATCTGCGCCGTTCCCTTACTTGGGATCAGGGCACTGAAGTGGCCTGCCACCAGGATTTCACGCGGCAGACGCTGATCCCGGTGTACTTCTGTGACCCGGCCCGCCCCTGGCAGCGCGGATCAAACGAGAACGAACGGCCTGCTCCGCCAGTACTTCCCGAAAGGCACCGACCTGGGCGCCCACAGCCCAGAACACCTCGCCAGGGTCGCCGCTGAGCTCAACCGGCGACCACGCCAAACCTGGGTTGGCAGAGTCCCATGGAGCACCTGGCTAGACTGGCTTCACCCTCGACGGGACCATAAACAGTTGCAACGACCGTTGAATTCCGCCGGGCTCACTTTCAACCGTCACCGACACTGCTGAAGGAATACCTCGTAACCGTCAGCTGCGTGGAAGAGGCGACGTTCCCCAACCCATGAAGTAACCCAGATAATATTCCGGTCGAAACTCAAGGCGTCTAGGTTCCAGAGAAGCGATGATTCCCATTTTCGAGAACCACGTTGTGCCCTTCTTCTACCAGACCCCTAGGGTGTGCTTGACGATGGTGTCCCAGTCCTTGGCGAGGCTCCCACATTGATCGCGGCGAGACCTCCACTATATGGAGTTTCCATACTGGGATTCACCCTAAGCGACTTCGTGGCGCCAGTGGACTGGGCTGATGGAAAGCAAGAGCCGGGTCCCAGGGGTTGCGCTGTACTGGACAGTGGTTCCTTTTGGAAGAACAAGCAGTTCGTCCGCGTCACCAATTAGGTCTTCCTTGTGGTCGCCGTTGATTATGATCAGGCGAGCCTGACCTTCAATCACGTAGATTGTTTCTTCATACTGAACCGTCCACGGGTCACTGAAGCCCTTCTCCTGAAAGGTCATAATGTATGTTCCAAGCTGCCTGAGCTCGCTTCCGGCCGTTCGATGTTCGATTTTTGCCGGACCAAAGTCGTTAACGTTGCTTGGATCAAAAGTGGGTTTGTGGTTCAAAGCGGTTGTCATAGGGGCTCCATATGCTGTCGTTCGTGATTCGATAGCCAGCAAAGCGTATTCCGAGGGATTTGCTGGCCGAGCTAGATGGGATAGTAACCGAGACTTGGAGAGGGGGGTGTTGGATCAGCCCTGTATGGCGCCAAGAAGTGCTTGCGCTACGGCGTCCGGAAGTGGCCGAGAGCGGGCCTGAGCTGGGTCCACGTTTACGTAAACAAGTTCCACCTTCGCCACCTCCGTGCGATCGCGAGCAATCGAGACGTCAATCTTGAAGCTCGAGTTTCCAACGGTTCGGCACTCGACGTCAACGTCGAGACTGTCGTCGAAGTAAGCGGGGGATTTGAAAGAAAGAACTGCGCTGACAACAGACGGATCTGTCCCTTCAGCGACCAGTTTCGGGTAAGGCCAACCAATACTGCGGAAGAACTCTGTCATAGCTACGTCGGCGAGCTCAAGATAGCGGCTGTTGAAGAGAAACCCCTGCGAGTCCACCTCGTGGTTTCTGACGCGATGCTGGTAGAGCGGCATCAGGCCCCCATTTCTGCCTGCAGCTTGGCGTACAGATCCAGCCTCCGCAGTGCCAGGCCGGGTGCTTCGGGTTGCGCCCGTGAGGCAACCAACAGGTCATGGTCCAAGTCGGCCACCAGCACTTCCTCATCAGCTGATGCAGTGGTGGCTAGGATCCCGTCGTTGACTCCCACTGTCTTGTCCACGGGCCCGGCGATCAGGGCCTTTCCCACCGCGAACATCGGGGAATCGGTCGGAATGCCGCTTGTGCCGAACAACGGTGACATTACGACGTACAGTTGGTTTTCGATTGCACGCGCCTGGCAGCCGGTGCGTACCCGGTGGACGCCTCGCCGGTTCCAGGTGAGGGAAGGACAAAGGATTAGGTCGACGCCCTTATGGACCAGGTAGCGTGAGAGTTCAGGAAACTGGATGTCAGCGCAGATCAGGAGCCCTACTGTGAACGGCCCAATCTTTGTTACTAACAGTTCATCGCCTCCGCGGGCGCCAAGCGCGTGCTCCTGTGGTGTGAGGTGAATTTTGTCTTGGGACTCAATTCGACCGTCCGGGTGGGCGATGAACGCTGTATTACGCAACGATCCGTCCTCGGCGACCCGGTTGTGACTTCCACCAGCAACCACGATGTTATTCTCGCGAGCCATCCGGCGCATGCCTTGAACGAGGCCATCTGTAAACTCGGGCAGGAACTTCCAGTAATCCGATGTAATTGTGTTGGTTGTCACTTCGTGATCGGTGACTGCTCCGAGGAGCCCCGTGCTTGCGAGCTCGGGGAAAAGCACAAGTTCGGCTTGTTGCTGCGCCGCGCGCTTGACCAGCCCCTCCATATGTTCCAAATACTCTTCGAGGGTTCTCTCGGCCCGAAGCTCGAACTGAATGGTGGCTACCTTGAGTGACGCCTTGGTCATCGGAATCTCCTGTCTGCGAAGTCGGCCGTTTCTGCTCGGCGATTCTTCTACTTGAATTCGTCCCGCGTTCGCGGACAAGGTGGACGGCAGGGCGTAGAAAAAATATTCAAGTGGGGGGCATGGCTTGCTTGTGACAATCCATGTGCCGCGCCGACCCATGCCATAGACGTTAACGGAGCGTCGAAAGGCTGAACACTAGAAGGATTCTGAAAGGACGGCCAATCATTTGGTCCTTAGGCCAAGGGCAGGGCCGTTGTGCCTGCCGCTAAGGCTTCTGCCTGGAAAGGGGAAAGAGGGGACTTGACTCTAGTCTGCGGCGATTGTGAGTGAGGACCTGTCCATCTTCAAGGCACCAGCAAAGTTGCTGGATTCCCCAGCGATGATCTCCGCCATTACCTGGCCGCATATAGGCCCGCTCGTAATGCCCCAGGCATGACCGGTATTTATATAGGCACCGTCAGCTCGGTCGACGATTGGCATATGGTCACTTGTTTCGCTTCCGAGGCCTGCCCAAAGACCGGTAACGCCGAATTCAGCAAGGGTTCTGTATCTGTCCAAGGTTGTTGAAACCATCGCGTTTGTAGCGTTCATGCTGATGTGGGGATTGAGGGAACCCCTGCCGTCAAGACTGTTGCCGATGAATATCGACCCTCCGCTGTTTTGCGCGATCGAGTCGTCATATCCAACGAACGAGACACTGGACTTCGCAGTCGGGCTCGTTCCCGCGCCGGAACTGTTTGGTGCGGGAAAAACCTTGGCGTCATAAGTGGGGAGGTCAGTAAGCGCTCCGCATCCATAGACCCCCCTCGGTCCATGCATAATCGCGTTCAGCCGAGTATCAACGGGTTGAGTCAGCATCTGCCCCACTCTTGCAGTGGCGATGGGGACATCGATCCCCTCGGCGCGAAGGTTGGTTGACCATGCACCCGTTGCCCATACCACGCCTGATGCATGAATTTCGCCTCTGACCGTACGGACCCCTGTTACGGTTTCGCCAGTTCGCAGGGTGGAAAGGACGGACGTGTTTTCAAAAGTGCGGATACCTGCCCGCACACAAGCGCTAGCGAGTGCGTTGACAAACTGTACACCATCTACTTGGGCATCATCGGCGCAAAAAACGGCGCCGAGAGCACTTTCCGGAAGGATGGAGGAATGCTTCTGAGCCTCTTCACGACTAATCATCGTTGCGTCCAGGCCGGCGGCCCGCCGATCGGCAGCATAATCTTCAAGAACCCGAGCCTGTACGTCATTCTCGAAGAAAAAAAGCCCACCCTGATTGCGGTAGTCAAACACGTCGCCAAGTTCGCTTATATAGTCTTGGTACTTGTCCTTACCGGCCTGAGCGAGTGACAGTTCGTCCCCTGCGCGCCGTGTCTGCAACCATATTGAACCAGGGTTTCGTCCTGACGCACCGTAGGCAGGAAACCGCTGTTCAACGACGACGACGTCGAACCCCCGTTTGCGTAGCTCCCAAGCAGTACAAAGACCCACAATCCCTGCTCCTATGACGACAATGTCACCTGTCGCAAGTGTGTCCGCGCTCATGGCAAGATTCCTTCTTCCTAGGGACTGTCTGTGGTCCTCTCCGTTAGCCTCCCAGATCGTCGAATCAGAAGGCAGGATGAGAAGTCCTTGACCCTTATTGTCCAGCGTCCAACTGATACAAGACGACCTACACGCCAAACGACCCTGCTTTTGCCTGCTGTATGTAGTTCAGGTCTCTACCTGCGACGTTAGGACGCCCACGAGCACTGGTGTAATTGTTTCTTGTCCAACGTTCGTCGGACGGCGTTAGAATTCTTACAAGGGGATGGCTGAATTTCTAGTCTAGTCTGGGCGAAAGCGGCAGGCGAGGCCAGCCGTTCGTCCCGGTCTCTTTCCGAAAGAGTTCCTTTATGATTCATGATCCGACTTCTATACCACTGGGAGCCGTCCTGGCGGACTTGGGTCCTGCTGCGAAGCTTGTCGCGGGGACCGCTTCGCAGCAGTCCAGGCAAGTTCGCGGCGCTGTTGTTTTACTGAAGCCGGAAGACTTGCCCGCCGACATCGATGCGGTCGTCATATGTCCGGGTGCCGACAGTTTTATTGAACTGGTCAGGCACCGCCTCGACGGGCCCGGACGGGTATTCTTCGTCATGTCGTCTGAATTAGCACTATCGGATTGGATTGAAGCTGTCGGGGAGCAGCATGTCGTCATCGCTGTTGATCCAGCCCTGAACGTCGCTAACGTCGTGATGTCCTTTTCCCGATCGATGCAGGTTCCGGAGGAGTCCGTTTCACGCAGATTGGCCTCCTTGCAGAGGGCGCTCAGTCAATCGATGACGGAGGCTGAGCCGATACCGGCGCTCCTTAGCCGGTTGGCGCATGTGTGTAATGCTACCGCCGTCTTAATCGATAGATTTGGTAGTACTGTCCAGGCCACCGGGCCGATACCCATGTCACTTCTGTTCGAAGAGATTGCCCGCACCGAGGCCGATTCCCAAAACGTGGACGTGGACGGTTGGCGTGGCGTGGCAGCTCGAATTTCGGCTCCTGACGAGGCTGACTCACACTTCGGCTGGCTCGTCATCACGGCTCGGCGGAAGAATTTTCCGGATAGCCATTCAACCTCGGCGGCTCACGTGGCGGCAACCCTGGTGGAGGCCAGCCAGCGAATGGCAGTGGCAGCGCGACAGCAAGAACGGGCCATACGCACTGCCGTGCTTGAGGAGGCGCTGGCATTGCGCCGCGAGCCTCACAATCCCGAATTGGCTGCCCGAATCACGGCTTTCGGTCTGTCTTTTGACGACGAGTTGAGGACCATTGTTTTTCGGCCCATTCGTCCTGCAGTTGCTTCGCGGTCGTTGCCAGCGACTGAGGACCTGTCGGAAATGTTAGGCAAAGCGCTGGAGTCGCAGTCCATCGCGTACCTAATGACCGCCAAGGACAAGACAATAACGATAGCGGCGCAGTGCAGTGTTCAGGCCTTCCGGCGAGTGATCGTGGCGGAAGGCTCCAAACTCCCAGGCGCTCTCATTGGAATCGGCCGCTGTGTGCACGCTCTAGGAGACATTCTGGACTCCTTCCAGGATGCGCACCTGGCGGTTCGGACGCTTCGCCGAAATTCGCGGGGTCCAAAGGTCATGGCCTACGAAGACTTCAACTATGCAACGAGGCTTTTCGCTGACGTCGGATTCGACAAGATGATTAAGTGGGCCCAGGAGTTCCTGAAGCCCTTGGAGGGGCGGGAGTTGCTGGTTGAAGGTCTTCAGACGTACTTTGAGCATGCTCAGAACATCAATGCCGCGGCAGACAATCTGGAGATCCACCACAACTCACTGCGGTATCGGATAGCTAAGGCTGAGGAAATCCTGGGCATCAATTTGAGGGAACCGGGTGCCGTCTCTTCCGTCTTCTTAGCACTGACAGCCCTTGAGCTGGGACAGATTCAACAGCCGCGACCCAGGTCGTCGGGCGATACAGGGAGAAGTCGTAGACCATCTGACGTCGAGGCAAGTGACGTCCTGCCCTACTCGAGGCCATCCACCGAAAGAGCCGGTGTAGTTCGTGCACCTGGCAGATGAAACACGTCTGCGACCGGGTCAAACAGCTGAGTGGCCGGCATTGTAAAGGTATATGAATCCTCGCTGTGCCATGCAGTCCTCATCATTTCTCTGAACCCAAAGTCCGCTTTGTGGCGCTGTGTCCCGAGCCTCGCTGGTGCGCGTTCTCAATTGGAACCGGCAATGGGCCAGGAGATTCAGCCTGGTACGTCTACCAACGACTGGGCGCACCCGCGGGAGTACTCGGAACCGAACAAGCTGACATTTAGCTCGCGACCGCGCCGAAGGGTAGCAGTGGGTCCCCGACCCCGAGTGGGTAGGAGGGCCAGTTCGAAGATGACCCCGAGCAAGTCCTGGACCTCAACGGCATGAACCTCCTTGAGATGTTGATCATTCCCGCGACGTCGACGATCGCGCTCCGATCGGAGTGGCGCAGCCCTTCCGGCCGTCCGCGACGGCATCCTCACGCCCGCAACAGGTCATATCAATCGGTGAAACGCCATGAGGGCCAAACTACCGAGAAGGACCTCGGTGCTCTACGATCCCACCATCGATGCGGTCGAAGTCCTCAATGTCCGGGGCATCGAACGCACCGATGCACAACCTCGAAGCTGCGGGGGGGGTGACCAAACCGCTTCAAACCCGAATGGTAAGTGGACCAACTTGACGGAGGGATAGGTGGCGGGCTACGTTTGAGGTAAGTCAATCGACTTATCAAATTCGGCAGGGAGTAATCAACATGAATCGTCTTGCGGGCAAGCGCGCCCTCATCACCGGCGGCACGAGTGGGATCGGTCTGGAGACCGCGCAGCGTTTTGTTGCGGAGGGAGCTGAGGTGCTGGTCACAGGCATCACCCCAGCCAGCATCGACAGGGCGCGTCAGATCCTCGGGGACAACGTGCCGGTGGTGCAGGCCGATGCGCGCGATCTCGATGCGCAGCGTGGCCTGGCAGAGCGTGTTCGTGAGCACTTCGGGGAACTCGACATTGCCTTCCTGAACGCCGGCGTCTCGGACTGGCGGCCGTTCGAGGACCACACGGAGGATAGTTTCGGCCGGCTCTTCGACATCAACGTCAAGAGCGTCTTCTTTCTCACGCAGGCCCTGGTCCCCGTGCTGGCTAACCCTTCCTCAGTCATCCTCAACGCGTCCAACAGTGCTCACGGCGGCTATGGTCACTCGAACGCCTACGCCGCGACGAAGGCGGCAGTCAGCTCCCTGATGCGGTCCTGGAACGCGGATCTGCTCAGGTCGCACGGCATCCGGTTCAACGCGGTCAGTCCCGGCCCGGTGGACACCCCCCTGTACTCTAAACTTGGCATCGAGGACCCCGCGCAGCAGACTGCGGTTCTGGAGGCGATCAGCTCCGGCATCCCGCTGGGCCGCATGGGCAGGCCCGAGGAGGTCGCGGAAGCTGTCGTGTATCTGGCATCGGATGTCTCCGCCTTCGCTGTGGGGCAGGATCTTATCCTTGACGGTGGTCAGACCGTCCTCTGAAGGTGAGAATGCGGCTGGGAGACGGGTGAGGGGCGTGGATATGACGGTGGCGGACCATAACCGAGCGGAAACCGGCGGCGATTCGTGCCAGGCCGGGTATCACGCGCAGATCAAAGCGGAGAATCGCGCGCGCATTATTCGCGCCGCCCGCGACCTCTTTCTCGCGAAGGGTTACGACAAAACCTCCCTGGCCCAAATCGCCGCGGAGGCCCGCGTCTCGACCGGTACCCTCTTCAAACGGTACCCCTCCAAGGCTGAGCTGTTCGGGGCCGTCACCGCGGAGCAGTGGCAGCTGGATGTAGAGTACGCCGACCCGCCTCCTCCCGGTGATCCCCGGTACGGTCTGGACCACATCGGCCGCGATTACGCTTGCTTGATCTCGCGGACCGGCACTGCGGCGCTGTGCCGTCTCATCATCACCGAACTTCCCCAGATGCCGGAGCTTGCCGACATCGTCGGCAACGGCTTCGCTATCGACCGCGGTCCCTTCTTCGACCGGCTCCGTGTCTATCTGGAGGCCGAAGCACAGGCTGGCACACTCGATTTCCGTTCGGCCGACGGCGAACATCAGTCTGCATCCGCAGTCGCCGAACAGTTCCTCGGCATGATCTGCGGCCAGCTCCTGTGGCCTCAACTTGTAAGGACAGACTTCATTCCGCCTGACCCCGCCGACACCACGATCGTGGACGAAGCCGTAGCCCTCATGCTCACCCGCTATCGCGCTGGATCCTGAATGACGGAAGTCCGAGTCGCTGGTACCCGCAGGGGGGACCAGCGGTCAAGGGCTTTGGCACAGCCGCGTTTCGTGAACGTAATCGGAGATCGCGAGTGGCTCCGGAGCACATGCGGCATTCGCGCTTCCGGAGGGTCCAGTCCGGTCTCTGAGTGAACAGTGACGCACCTTGTTCTTCCGGCAGGCCGGCTGGGCCGGAAACGCCCTATCCTCCCGGTTTGTTCCGGGAGGGTGGACCCGTCTCGCGGAGAGTAGGACCCCAATTCTTTGAGAAGTGGCGTGGCAGCTAGACCAGCAGTGCCCGCTCGAGACTGCCATCGGCCGCAAATGTAGTGGTCTGCCTTAACGACGACCCGAGCGTCAGATCCAGGGCGGTCGAAACTCTGCTGAATACGTCCGAGATACTGCCGACCCCCTTCACTTCCGCTAAGATGCCGCGTTCGCGGTAGCGGGACGTAACGGCGGTTGTCTGATTGAAAAACAGTGCCATCCTGTTTCTGATGACTTCCGCTGTGTCGTCCGAGCGGTTTTCGCGTTCGGCCCTCAAGAGTAAGCGCTGGATCAGTTCGTCCGTATCAACAGAGAGCTGCAATACGAGGTCAAGTTCGTGGCCCTTATCTGCAAGGATCTCATCGAGATAGTCAACCTGACCTAGAGTGCGGGGATATCCATCCAATATAAATCCGTTGTCTGCGTCGTTCTGCCCCAGTCGCTCACGGATCATCCCGTTCGTGACCGAATCCGGTACAAATTGTCCAGCATCCAGATATGATTTTGCCATTTGGCCCAGTCGGGTTTGACTCTTGACATTTGCGCGGAAGATGTCGCCGGTTGAAATGCTGACGATCCCGAACCTCTTTACTACGTACGTTGCTTGGGTACCTTTGCCAGCTCCGGGGGGCCTATGAGAAGCATTCTGATCATGGAAGCATCCTGTCTAGCGGACCGAGGTCATTCAGCGCGGGCCTGGAAACTGCGGGGGAGGATGCCGTCGCTGGCGCAGTGTCGTCTTGCCAGCAAGTGAAGAGCTCGGAGAGCGTTGGAAACCATACATCTTCAAATGAAGTGACGTGATCGAGGAACTTTTCGAGCATTACGAGGTTGTGTGCCCGACCAATGGTCTGCGGGTGTAGTGTCCACGTCATCGCGCCCCCGGCACATCGCTCATATGCGAAATTGAAGCTGTCAATCCAGCGAGCCAGAACCGTCTCGTTGCTCTGCATGAGCGTGTTTCCCTTGAAAGACTCGAGTTCGGGGAAATCGTCGAGGAACCAGGACACCGGGAACTCGAGGACGCTGCTCTCTGGGCCGAAGGTGTTTCCCTCTTCCTCGCTAACGCCGACCACCATCCGGGGCCGGTATGGCTCGAAGTCCCTGCCCATCAAGGACGAGTCCCAGTCAAACTCGAATTTCGCAAGGAGATCGAGCGTGTTGTCGGTAACGTCCAGTGCAGGCGAGCGGTATCCGCGAGGACGCGTACCCAGGAGTCGTTCGTGCTGAGCTATTTGCAGTTCCAGCAGCCGTTCTTCCTCGGCTTTATCGAGTGCCGGCACGTATTCGTGGTAGACGCCGTGAGCGCCGATCTCATGCCCGGACTCGACAATTGCATCCACCGAGCTGCGGAATGTTTGCATGGTATGTGTGGGCACACACCATGTCGTGGTAATTCCGTAGCGCCGGAAGACGTCAAGGAGTCGTGGGGCGCCGACTAGGGCACCGAATTCACCTCGGGACATCAAAGACTGGGATGTTGAGCGAAAAGTGCCTAGCCATACGCTTTGGGCATCAAAATCGGGGCTTAGAGAAACGGCGAGTCGTTTGCCGTCAGGTAGATGAAGAGGCACTACAGGCAACTTTCTATTACGGGCGAGGAGAATTCAGCCTTGACGGATGTTGTCTCAGGTGACGTCAGCCTAGGCCGGGCGACGGGATAGGAGGACAATCCAGTCGCCTTCCTGGCAGACCACGCCGTTCTGATTCAGAATTTGAACGCGGGTAGTTACAACTCCACGGTCGGGCTTGCTGGCAGACGGCTTGATGCCGATCACTTCTTCACGAACACTGATGGTGTCGCCAATGCGGATCGGGGCCCGGAGGTTCCAGTTGTCGATTCCCAGAAAGGCGATCGCGGAGCCGTTTTTCCATCCCAATGCCATTTCCAGCCCAAAGGCAATCGAAAGTGCGCCGGGACCATGGAAGAGCCTGGTGCCGAATTCTGTTGTCTTGGCGTACTCCTCGTTGGTATGCAACGGGTGCATGTCTCCTGACCATGTAGCGAAGGTGACGACATCGAACTCCGTGACGGTTCTTCCTGCTGATGTCCATTGCTGGCCAAGTTCCAGCTCGTCCAGGTAGCGTACGGCTGACTCATTGGTCGTGCCGAGTGTGTGAGTAGTCAAAGTAGGTTCACTTCCTCTAGATTCTGGATGCTCTTGTGTGGGGGGGCGTGCGCGAGTGCTAATAGCGAATGACTCCGTCTACCGGGGTGGTCAGGGACGGCCGGTAGAGGGATAGTTCGTCCAGGGGGAGGCTGAGGCGCTCACCTGAGATGAGTTCGGCCACCAGCTTCCCTGTGATCGGGCCGGCCAAGTTGCCGTAGACGTGGCCGGTGGCCAGAATCAGCCCGGGAAGTTCCTCCACCTCGTCAACGATCGGGAGGGAGTCAGCTGTGGCGGGGACGAGGCCAGCCCAGGCACGTTCAATACCGAGAGACCTGTAGTTGGGGAAGGTTGTGAGCAATGAATCGATGGCCAACTTTAGAGCGGCGGCAGGCATCCTGTCGTCGAGTTGGTCAGGGTAGTCCATCGGGCAGCCTATGAATAGATTCCCGTCCTCGGTCTTGGCCACACATTCCATGTGTTCGAGGCCCTGTGATTGGTCCTCTGAAGGGGAGGTGAAGTACTCGTCCCGGTAACTGGGGAGGTTCCGGATGTGGGCGTATTGCTTCGCAGCAAGCGGTCCATTCAGGATTTTATCGAGCTTCTCCTCTACAGGAGCCATTAGGACAGCACCCAGCCTGTGTGGCTTGATGGGTACGGTTACACCCTCTGATTCGAGCATTGTAGACCAGACGCCAGTTGCCCAAACGACCTTGTCCGCTGAAACGCTGCCGCCGACTGTTTGTACTCCGACTACTTTTGAGCCATTCCGTAGGAGTCCGAGGACCGGCGTGTTTTCATGAATTCGAACACCGAGCCTGCGGCATTCCTGCGCCAAGGCACGGACGAACTTCGGCGTACGAATTTGGCCATCTTCCGGGCTGAACGTGGCTCCAATAACATCGGGCGGCAATATCGGGGCGGCTTCATGAGCGGCCTGGTCGTCAAGGAGTTCGGCTTTGAATCCGTCTGCGATCCTGGCTTCTACGAATTCCTTATAGACCCGCCGCTGATCGTCCGTATAGAAGAACGTCATGGCACCGTTGCTTCTGTATTCAAAAGATGGCCCGAGGATGTCTGCAAAGTCGTCGTACAGGGCCCTCCCCGCACGGGTCAGTTCGACGGCGTAGTCGCCATGACGATTCTGCATGTGGAGGAATCCGAGATTTCGCCCGGAAGCGCCGTGGCCAAGTTCCCGCTGTTCGAGCAGCACAACATCGTGCCCTTTTGAAGCAAGATAGTACGCGGTTGTTACACCTACTATCCCGCCGCCTACAACAACCACACCGGCCTTGTCGAGGTTCATTTCGTCATGTCCTAACTTCGTCTTCGAGCAACACTCATCCGGGGTGCCGTCTCGTGATTTGTCGGCTTCTGCAGCCGGCTGTTATGCCCTGCCCTGGCTCTTCTCCGCTGTCAGCAGCGTCGCCACGTCCCGCCTATTGACTTTGCCGGTTGTCGAATTCACTGGGAGGGAGTCGACTGCGACGAACTCACTGGGGACCTTATACGACGACAGGCGGGCCGCAGCGAATCCCTTCAGTTCGGCTTCGTCAAGAGGCGCTATGCCCCTGGGGACGACAGCGGCCACAACACGCTGGCCGTAGACGTCATCGGGAAGACCAACCACTGCCACTTCACCAACTGAGGCATGCTGCTGAAGTACACGCTCAACTTCTGCCGGCGAGATGTTTGTTCCGCCACGGATGATGACGTCGGAGAGCCGACCAACGACGTAGACGAAACCGTCCTCATCCACCCGAACAAGATCTTTTGTGCGATACCAGCCGTCATCAGTTATGACAGTCCTCGTTTGTTCTTCGTCACGCCAATACCCGAGCATCAACCCCGGTCCAGTCGAGTACGCTTCCCCAACCTCCCCGGCTGGTACTTCCGCTCCCTCGGCGTCGAGAACCTTTAGCTTCGACCGCGGCACAAGCTTGCCTGCCGACCCGGGTTTGGGCGTGGGGTTCGCGACGGGGTCGTAAGTCACCAGCGGTAGGCATTCGGACGCGCAGTACGCGTCCAGAACTGGCAGTCCAGTTTGGGCCTCCCAGCGGCTGAATGCTGCTTCGTTCCTGGGCTCTCCGCCTGAGATGCACAGTCGAAGTGATGGGAATGCCGGCTTATCCCCGGCTCGGAGTTCAGCGTACTGGGCCAGCTTTCCGAAAGTCGCCGTCACACCGGCGAGGAACGTGGCGGAATGCTCCTCAATGGCGGGAGCAATCATGTCTGGACGAGCCCTCCGGACTATCACCACTGTCCCGCCGCTTAGCAGGACGGCCAGAGATGTGCTTGCAAGCCCATAGAGCCATGCCATCGGCAGACAGATAATTGCCTTGTCTTCGGGTGAAAGGTGCCAGACTTCGCCGTAGGTGTTTGCGCAGTTATATACGGCTGTGGCAGAAAGCATGATCGCTTTCGGGCGGCTGGTGGTGCCGGACGAGAAGCAGATCATGGACAGGGGTTCTCGAAGACCCTCAGGGTTGGGTAGAGCGTCGTGCCGAACACTGGTTACGTGGAAGTCAACGATATCGACAATTGGGGCATTTCGCGCGGCAGGGGCGATATGCGCAGGATCAACGCTTTCGGAGGTGATTATCAGCGCAGGTTCACTTGTGGCAATGGCATATTCCAGGTCCTCTGGACCAGAAGAAGGATAGACAGTAACCAGGACACCGCCGCTGCGCCATACAGCGAGGGCTGTGGCGAGATAGTCCGCTGAGCTTTCCGCGACGAGGGCCACGCGATAACCCGACTTGAGGCCGGCCGCAAGCAGCACAGCTGAGCGATGCTCAATCGATCTCTGGAGATCTTTGTAGCTCATGAACGTGTCGCCGTCGACAATCGCTGTATTATTTGGGTATTGTTCGGCGATGCATTCCAGCGCGGAGACGCAATCCGTTAGCTCCGGCGACGTTTCATTCATATCCGCTTCACTTTCTTTTTTAAGTTGGAAGATTCCAACTGGCCCGTTGAGCCGGACTGGTCGAACTCAACGGGCCGCTTGCCCTTCTTATTGGCGATGCCTGCTATTTTCCGGCTGCAAGTCCACGCAGGATTTTTTCTGCATCTGATGCCATATTCTCGACGATCTCACCAGCAGGCAGAATTTCGTGAACAAGCTGCATGGTCTGGCCCACCGGCATCATTCCGAAGTCCATGTCTCCGTCCAGATATCCTGTTTCGACGCGCGTGCCGGCGACGGCGTATTGTCCGGGGAAGCCTGCGGGTTTTTTATCCGAAGACTCCCATTCCGAGGTCCATTTGTTCTCGAATGCACGCATACGCTTACCGCTGTATGAGTAGGTGATGGTGCTGTCCTTGAAGGATCCTCCCACCACTCGGTTCTTGAAATTGTCGTGCCCGTAAGCTTCGGGGCTGGCAATGAAGCGCGTTCCCACCCAGACTCCTGCTGCACCTAAAGCGAGTGAGGCGGCCAGCCCGCGGCCATCGGCGATGCCGCCAGCGGCCAGGACTGGCTGATCCACCACATCAATAACGGCAGGGACGAGGGTCATAGTAGATGCGTATCCTGTGTGCCCGCCGGCCTCACTGCCCTGAGCGACAATAAAGTCAACACCCGCTGCACTAGCTTCCTGTGCCTTGCCCACTGAGCCGACAAGCGAGAACACCGTGATTCCGCGATCCTTACACTCTTTGATGAACCAATCCGGTGTAGCGAACGTCAAAACAACCGCGGAAGGTGCCGCGTCCAGGACGATCTGCACCTGGTCTGCTACGGCCCCCGGCGTCAAAAGCGCTTCTACACCTGCCATCTTTTCTTGGTCGGCTCCGGAAAGTGATTTCCACAGTTCGCGCACTGGCGCCCATTGTGTTTCATCTTCGGTGGTGAGTGAGTCCGGCAGCAGGAGATTAATCGCGTAGGGCTTGTCGGTTCCAGCTTCGATCTTCTTGATTTCGGCCCGAAGGTCATCCGGCATGAAGCTGACGCCGCCCAGGCATCCCAAGCCGCCCGCGTTACTGACCGCGGTGACGAGTCCGGCCTGAGCGACACGCGCCATGCCGGCTGAGCAGACGGGGTATTTGAGGCTCAGGGCCTCCGTCAATGCTGTCTTGATCACTTATACACCTTTCACTGCGGGCCCAAGATCATCCTGGCGTCCGGTTGGTTCATGTTGGCCCCAAGTGGGGGAGTTGGTGGGGTATCTGTTGTTAGCAGGCCATATCTTGGACAGAACTACGTCGCGTTCCAGCCGCCATCGACCTGGATAGTTTGCCCGTTGACATAACCAGCAGCGTCGGACGCGAGGAACAGCACTACGCTCGCCACCTCGGAGGGTTCGCCGGATCGCTTTGCCGGAATGAGGAAGTCCATGATCTCGGGCGACACCCCGATGCCGCGCTGCTGCGTTGAAACGAGATCACCCAGGATCTCCTCGGAAGTGGCGCGAAGGTTTGTCTTGATGACTCCCGGGGCGACAACGTTGGCTGTTATCCCGTGCGGGGCAACATCGATGGCGAGACGACGATTCAGCCCCTCTATACCCGCCTTGGATGCGACGTATGAGATGCCGTCCGCTGCACCCCTTTGGCCGGCGACGGAGCCGATTGTAATGATGCGACCGCAGTTCTGCTTCGTCATCACCTGTGCTGCTGCACGGCAGCCATAGAACGTTCCTGTTAGGTTGACGCCAATAATCTTGGCCCACAACTCGGGCGTCGTTTCGAGCACGTCGGCATACCCGTCGAAGACTCCCGCGCTATTGACCATAACGTCCAGTTTGCCTGTCTTCTCCACAACCTCGTCCACCAAAGCAGACACAGACTGGTAGTCGCTAACGTCTACGACCCTGGTGTGGAGTGAGCCCGGAGAGCCGAGCTCTTGCCGAGTCTCCGCCAGACGTTCCTCTGAAACGTCACTCGCATAGACTTCGTAGTCTGCTTCGACGAATGCCTGGGCAATGGCCCGGCCGATGCCGGATCCGGATCCGGTGATAATTACGCTTTTGCTTCCCATGCCCTACAAACTACGGTGGGGAGCTTCCGAGTAGAACTGTCATCTTCACGGCTTTTTGCCGACGTTGTCGTGGAAGCTACAGGAGTCGAGCTACAGGCCCGGCAAGGTGTGCCGTCCCCTTTTGGACACTCAGGTGATGGACGAGGGCTGGCCCCGACGCCTCGCGGTTGTACTTTGATCAGGGTTGCGTACTTGCAGTTGGAATTATTCCGGGGCCGGCACTCGTCTGCTCGTTTTACGGTTGCAGGGAGGACGCTTCCCTTCCAGGAGGGCATCCAAAACGAGGAACTGTCCTGACTTCGGGGCAAGCCGTTATACAAGCTATGGCACGGCGCAACAGAGCGCGTTATGGACTGAGCTTTCGATCGCGAAGGCTAACAAACCGTCAACAGATTCCGGCAATCAAGGCGCCCAGACCACAGAACGGGAAGCGCATCAATTGTGCCGGTACCAGCCCCGGGTCCCCCAACTGACGTACGCTGGGGGACCCGGCTCCAAGCAGTGCGACGTTTGGTCGCTGGCTGATCCGTAGGGCATCTGCACAGATGCCTCAGTAATTTCTACGCGTGGACGTCAGGGCTTCAGAAAATCTCCAATGCCAGGATGATGCGGTTGATTCTAAAGTTCAAGGACATGGCCGACATACTTTGGAGCTTGGCTCGTCTAGTTGCCCAGCCCCGCAGGCCCTTTTGAGAAACTTTACGGTTCGGGAGAAACATTGCCAACGGATACTGCGGACCAGCCTGGAGCATATTGGTCGTCCTCTGTCAGTCAAGTCACTGATACCAATGTATATGTTCGCGGCTATGACCTGGAGGACCTCATCGGGCAAATTCCCTTCACGGCAGCCATCTTTCTCATGATTCGTGGTCGGGTTCCCACGCCACAGGAGATGCGGGTGCTGGACGCGGTCCTGAGCGGAGTCCTGGATTACGGTCTCGAAAAGCCGGGGACAGTAGCTGCGCGGTTTGCCGTATCCGCAAATCCAAGTATGGCTATCGGCATGTCAGCTGCCTGCCTATCAGTGGGAAAGCACACCCTGGCAACTGAGGACAGCGGACGTTTCATGCTGGCTACCCATGACGAGTTTCTGAGATCCGGCCTCACGCTCGAAGCTTTTGCCGAGGAAAAGGTGAACCGGATGCGTGCGGCAAAGGAGCGCATCCCCGGCTTGGGGCACCCTATTTTCAAGGTTGTCGATCCCCGCGCGGAACGGCTCCGGTCGATTGCCCGGCAAGAGGGTTTGTGGGGTCAGACGGCTGAGGTATACGAGGCAGTTCATAAGGCCTTCACAAAACTTCCAGGTAAGTCTGATGTTCCGATAAATGACGTTGGTGCTATGGCCGCCATTCTGCTGGGGCTTGGCTTCACACCCGAAGAAGGGACAGGGGTTGCCCTGCTCTCGACCCTGCCTGGGGTGATAGCACACGTGTCTGAGGAACTCTCCGCTGGCAAGCCAATCCGCATTGTCCCGAGAGGCTCCGCATCTTATGAGGGGACCACTGATCGGGACTTTGATGCCGACAGACTTCAGGCCGGCTGGAGCCCTTCCGGGTCCTAGGCAGTAACGCAAAAGGAGGAAAGATGAGTGCAAGATCAGAGAATCGTCCGATTCCTTCAGCAACTCGATTCCTTGAGGATCTCCGGATCGGAAATTCGTGGTCGTCTCAAGGACGAACAATCACAGAGACGGATCTGCTCACCTTCGCTACCTGGTCCGGGGATATGCATCCGCTCCACACCAACGAAGAGTTTGCCCGTGGTACTCAGTTTCGAGAACGGGTTTTCCACGGTCAGGGGACTCTCGCCATAGCTTTTGGACTGGAAATGGGACTGGGCTGGAAGGAACGTTCGGCCATAGCATTTCTAGGCATTTACGACTGGAAACTTATTGCTCCCGTACGCATCGGCGACACAATCGCAATACGGGAAGAAGTAGTGGAGCTGCGGCCTTCTGCGAGTAAACCAGACCGGGGCATCGTGAAGACCAAACTCCAGATACTCAATCAGCGAGGCGAAGTTTGCCAGGAGGGCTTCTGGGTCGTTCTCCTGTATCGGTCTGCTGCCTACACACCATGACAACGCGAGTTGGACAATTCGGCCGGAAGGACTGAATGAGCACTACGGCAGATGGGGAGACGTGCACAATGGAACCGCCGGTTCCACGGCTTGCGGTAAGCGTGGTTCTGATGCGGGATTCCCGGCACGGAGTAGAAGTATTTGTCCAATGCAGGGCACTTACTATGGATTTTGCTGCTGGTGTGGTTGCGTTCCCCGGGGGCCGAGTCGACGCCAGTGACTTCTCGTACGCGGCTGTCAGCGGAAGACTATTGGAGCACCACGCCAAGGCCTGGAGGCGGACCAGCGTTTGGGCCGATGTAACAAAGGCGCGGCACACGTCCGCTTGCCTCCTGTCTGCCGCCGTGCGTGAACTGGCAGAAGAATGCGATGTTGTCCTCCAACCGGAAGACTTGGTCCCGTGGGCAAACTGGATCACACCGGAGGGCTTTCCCAAACGTTTCGATACGTTCTTTTTTGTCACTGCTGTAGCGCCCGATCTGGAGCCCAAGCATGTCACGACGGAGGCAACATCGTCGCAATGGATGCCGGTGCGAAAGATCCTCCTGGACGAAGCTGCCGGAAGGCTTAGGCTCCTGCCCCCAACGGTGGCAATTCTAGATGAAATTGCGGAAGTGGATACCACCAACAAAGTGCTTTCGGGGAAACGGACAATCGAGTCGGTGTGCCTACGCCTTGATGAAATAGAGGAGTTCCATCGCCTGCGGCACCAGAGCACGGGGGACACCCGGAAGCAGCCTTGGTACAGGGCTGTCCGCGCTGGACATCAACGATGAATCAGTGTTTCCCCGCTTCAGTTCTGAGCCTACTGAGCTGAGGTTCAAGTTGCTGGACTGTATCACCCGGTCTTCGCGACAAGGGCGGAGGCCAAACCACCACCAATACTTTCACCAGAGTTTGTGTAAGGGGATTGGTGCAATTCCAATAGCATCGCTGGAGCAGTCGTCATAGCGTGGCGCATGGGCCGCAGAGCGGCGGAAACTGTCATATGTGCATAGGAGTAAGGCATGAGTGCAACTGAACTTGGATTGAGTAACGAGGCGGCAAAATCTGGTGAAGTCGTGGCCGCATCGGTGCTCACGGAGTTCGATGTGCCTGCGCGCATGCGCGACGGTGTTGTGTTGCGGGCCGACATTTACCGGCCTGTGGGTGAGGGACCATGGCCGACGTTGGTGATCCGCACGCCCTATGGAAAGGGCTCGATGTGGGAGAACGAGTGGAACGGCATATCGCCCACCGAGGCGGCCCGGCGTGGCTTCATTGTAGTCATCCAGGATGTCCGTGGCCGAAATGCGTCAGACGGAATGTGGGCGCCCGTCCTTAACGAGGGCCGCGACGGGGCCGACACTATCGCCTGGGCCGCCGATCTAGCGGGCTCAAGCGGTCGCGTGGGGTTGGTCGGCGGAAGCTACTGCGGCAACACGCAAATGATGGCGGCGCTTGAACAACCGCCCGCGCTCAAAGTAATTGCACCACTGATGACCTGGTCGGAGCCGCGTGATGGCCTGGTGGCCCGCGGAGGTGCAGTTGAGCTCGCCATTGGAATCGCCTGGCCCCTGGTTCAGGGCTTCGACTGGTTGACCCGCATTGGTCTGACGGGTGACGAGGCATCGGAGCGGGCCGGTGCACTCATCTCAGAGGTCGACAGGTTGCCCGAGGACGGGTACTGGGGCCTCCCGGTCACCGAGATGCCGGTGGTACGCCGGCACGAGATCCCAGGGTTCGTCGAACTGGGGGAGGCTAACGATGACGAAGCGACCCGACACATGCGCGTCGCAGGGCGGCACGAGCGGATTCAGGTTCCGGGCTTTTTTACCACCGGCTGGTTTGACACTCTCCAGCAGGGGACTCTTGACAACTACATGGCAATGCGGGCACTCGGACTCGAGACGCGCTTGATCGTCGGCCCATGGTCGCACAGCGACTTCATGAACGAAGTCGGCGAACAGGAGTTCGGCGTCATGTCGATGCGGGACGCGCACGCCTTTCCGAATGGTGCATGGAGCGACGAGGTACTGGCTTTCTTGCGGCATCATCTTGTCGATGACGCCCCCGCCGGGGATGCGTCGCCCGTGCAACTGTTTGTCATGGGCCGCAACGAGTGGCGCAACGAGGAATCCTGGCCTTTGGAGCGCGCCCGTATGGAGCAATGGAATCTGCACGCCGGGGGGAGCCTTAGCAAAGCGGCGCCGGCTGGCGACGCAGTGCCGACCGAGCTTGACTACGACCCTTCGGATCCGGTTCCCACGTACGGCGGGCCCCTCAACCTCCCCGCCATTGTGCGGGGTCCGGTTGACCAGGCGCGTATCGAAGCGCGGCCGGACGTCCTCGTCTTCACTTCGGACGTACTAAAGGAGGACCTTGAGGTAACGGGCCGCATCCGGGTTCGACTGCATGTCCAGAGCTCGGCGCCCTCGGCCGACTGGGTCGCGCGCCTGTGCGACGTCGACCCGGACGGCCGCTCGATGAACCTCACTGACGGAATCGTTCGCATCCATCAAGGCGCCGATGAAAGTCGCGAGATCGAGATTGATCTGTGGTCTACGAGCAACGTCTTCGTCGCTGGCCATCGCGTGCGGGTACAGATTACGAATAGCTGCTTCCCACGTTGGGATCGCAACCTAAGCACCGGGGACCAGAGCCAGCCTGGATTCACCACAGCGCGTCAGCGCCTTTACCACGACGGCGCCCGCCCGTCTTACATCGAGCTGCCTGTAATCCCTTCGTGAGCCCCATCGCCGGGAACGGAACGAGCTTCCAAGCATGGTGACGGAACACGCTCCAGGGGACTCGGCGGTGCGTGGTCTTCTCTGACTGGACAGGCTTGTCACTGGACGGTTTTTTCAATATTGCATATCCGACGTGCGTGCCTGGCTTCGCCGGGACCGAAACTGGAGCCTGATAACGCTATGACTCAAGATGTCCTCTCCACCCCGGGCCATGCAGCGGTGCTTGCCCGGCTGGAAGCGGCGGGCGTGCTTGCCGAAGTAACGGGCCACCGCATTGCCGCGTATTCCTATAATGCATCCAACTACAGGGTTCCGCCTGTTGCCGTGGTCTTCCCCCGAAGCGTCCAGGACGTCGTCGCTGCCGCAGCCGCATGTCGGGAAACCGGCACACCGCTGGTGAGCCGGGGTGGCGGGACATCCATTGCCGGCAACGCCATCGGCCCCGGCATTGTTCTGGACTTTTCCCGGTACATGAACCGGATCAATAGCGTCGATGAGGCAACCAAAACCGCCGACGTCGACCCCGGCGTGGTCCTCTCCCACCTCACCCTTGAGACCGAGAGGGTCAGGGGTGGGAGGCTCACGTTCGCGCCGGACCCTTCGTCAATGAACCGCGTCACCATCGGCGGCTCTCTCGGGAACGACGCGTGCGGGTGCACGCCAGGATGTGAAGTGCAGTGAAGAAGTTAGAGCTAGCAACAAGCTTTCCGGCCGCAGTCGAACCCCACACCCCATGCTTGCCCCTCTTTTTCGACCCGCTGGCAGAGCTGACAAAACACCGCCCGTGCTGGAGTCGGCAATCTGAACTCGCGGGCCCTAAGAAGTCAGCTCCCCGACGCGGACGACCGCGGAACCGATCCCGAGACAGGTCAACTGACAGAAGCGCCATGACCAGCTTGGTCGTCCATGACCTACACGCCCTTGGTGCCCGGCTCAACAGCAGCACTGCCTTTTCATCCGAGCACTCGTACCACCTTCAGATCGTGCGCGCGGAACTCCCTCACCTTAGCTGCCGCGGCGAGGCCTCGGGCGCAATCTAGCGCAAGGCCCACCCTCGTCGCGGAGCTCGTGTTACCCGGCCACCTTCAATGAAGATCTCAAGAAAAGGCCCCACGAAATGCAAAACGCACAAAAGCCCTCAGGAATGCCCGCCCACCGCTACACGCCGTTCCAGGACCAGATTAAGGTGGAACTGCCAGACCGCACCTGGCCGGACAAGATCATCGCCAAAGCGCCCCGCTGGTGCGCGGTGGACCTGCGCGACGGCAACCAGTCACTGATCGATCCCATGAGCCCGGCGCGCAAGATGAAGATGTTCGACCTGCTGGTCCGCATGGGCTACAAGGAGATCGAGCTCGGGTTCCCTTCCGCCTCTCAGACCGACTTCGATTTCGTCCGGCAGCTCATCGAGGGCAACCATATCCCGGACGATGTGACCATCCAGGTCCTGACCCAGGCCCGTGAACACCTGATTGAGCGGACCTACGAATCCCTGGTGGGCGCCAAGCAGGCCATCGTCCACCTCTACAACGCTACCTCGGTGTTGCAGCGCCGCGTGGTGTTCAACCAGGACGAGGATGGGATTCTGGATATCGCCCTCCAAGGCGCGCGACTCTGCAAAAAATACGAGGAAACGCTCGTTGACACGCATGTCATCTATGAGTACTCACCGGAATCCTTTACGGGTACGGAACTGGAGTACGCGGCGCGGGTGTGCAATGCCGTGGCCGATGTTTTTGAAGCCTCCGCTGACCGGCAGGTCATCATTAACCTGCCTGCCACGGTGGAAATGGCCACGCCCAACGTGTACGCGGATTCGATCGAGTGGATGAGCCGGCATCTGCACCCTCGGGAGGGCATCATCCTGTCCATGCACCCGCACAACGACCGCGGAACGGGAGTTGCCGCCGCGGAACTGGGATACATGGCCGGCGCTGAGCGGATTGAAGGCTGCCTGTTCGGCAACGGCGAGCGGACCGGCAACGTTGACCTGGTGACCCTGGGCCTGAACCTTTTCGTCCAGGGCATCGATCCCATGATTGACTTCTCCAATATTGACGAGGTCCGCCGTACGGTGGAGTACTGCAACCAGCTGCCCGTCCCGGAGCGTTCCCCCTACGGTGGCGACCTGGTATTCACGGCGTTCTCCGGCTCGCACCAGGACGCCATCAAGAAGGGCTTCGAGGCACTGGAGCGGGACGCGGCCGCTGCCGGCAAGGACGTAGCCGACTTCACCTGGCAGGTGCCTTACCTGCCCATCGACCCCAAGGACCTGGGCCGCAGCTACGAAGCCGTCATCCGGGTAAACTCCCAGTCCGGCAAGGGCGGCGTAGCGTACCTGCTCAAGAACGAGCACAGCGTAGACCTGCCCCGCCGGGCCCAGATCGAATTCTCCGCGGTTATCCAGCGCCGCACGGACACGGTTGGCGGGGAGATCAGCGGCGCGCAGCTCTGGCAGATCTTCCAGGACGAATACCTGCCCTCCGGCGAGGCTGACGGGCAGTGGGGCCGCTACTCGCTGGGCGCGGTCAAGACGGAAACAGATGACGACGGCGGCATGACGCTTCACGCCTCACTCACTGTGGACGGCGTGCAGGTTCAGCGCACCGGCACCGGCAACGGCCCTATCGCTGCCCTGCTGAGCATCCTTCGGGAGGATGGCGTGGACGTCCGCGTGTTGGACTACAGCGAGCACGCACTCTCCGAGGGCGGCAACGCGATGGCTGCAGCATACGTTGAATGTGCCGTGGGGGAGCGCTTGCTGTGGGGCGTCGGCATCGACGCCAACACGAGCACGGCCGCGCTCAAGGCTGTGATCTCCGCGGTGAACCGAGCCATTCGGGACGCCCAGGCATGATGCAGGCAGTCCGTTGACGGCCGCGCTGTTCCGGACACGGCTGGACGCCCCTCCAGCTGTGTCCGGAATCCTCAAGCTTCGCTGCGCCTGAGCTGGAACGCCTGCAGCTTGTGACTCGCGTGCCTGATGACGTGGATCGTCGCCGGGTCTGGATCGAACTCTGGGTGCGATTCTCGTCCAGGGCTCGGCGGCCGTGTGCCTACTTGCTCCATAGTCCGGATGTTCGGGATCCAGGGTGTCCCCGTCACGTTGCAGCATGACTGACTTCAGGGGCTTCATCGGTCTGGCCTCGATGTTTACTTGAGCGAGTTCCGCCGCCAGCCTCGGGACTTGGACTTGGGCCATAAGACCAAAGACTGCAGCGGAAAGTCATAGTTGTCAACCAAGTATTATATGACCCTGGGGCCAAGCCTTCAGCGTGGATGGCCCGGGTCATCCCACCAAGTTTTCTGATGGCCTCACAATGCCATTTTGTAGAGGGCCCGATCTGACAGTTTCGGACCGCCGCTACTGAATCCCTCGATTAAGGAATGACCTATGACAAACCCGACTCGCTCAGTAACTCAATCCGGTGATCCTGAGGCACACGCCGTTCGCGGCCTCTCTTCCTATGCACAACTGACAGAAGTCCAACTGCCTGGAGCAGGCACCTTCGCATTGATCACGCTTACGGGCGGTGAGGGCAAACCTGCCACCTTTAGCCCTGAGTCGCTGCTGGGACTCCAAGAGATGCTTGTGGAAGTCGCGAAGGGAGTCGAATCCGGACACGTGGCTGGGGTTGGCATCACCGGCCAGAACCGGTTTTTCGTGGCCGGCGCAGACCTAAAGGCTCTGAAAGGCCTGAAGGACCTGGAGTCGTCCCGAGCTGTTGCGCGCCTGGGTCACCAGGTGTTTGGCGCACTCGCAGCTATGGACGTTCCAACCTTCGCCTTCATCAATGGTGCGGCCATAGGCGGCGGGTTGGAAGTCGCGTTGGCAGCCCGCTACCGTACAATCTCAACGGACGCGACAGGGATCTCCCTGCCCGAGGCCTACCTCGGCCTGGTGCCCGGCTGGGGCGGAGTGTACCGACTTCCTCGGCTCATCGGGCCCGCTAATGCGGTGAAGGTGATGATCGAGAACCCGCTGGCCAACAACAAGGTTCTTGACGGCAGGTCAGCCAATGAGCTTGGTATTGCAGACACTATATTCGACAGTCCCGATTTCCTGAGTCAGTCCCTGGCCTGGGCGGACCGGATTATCACCGATACTGCACACCGGGAAGAACTTTATCAACGGCGGGCCTCGATTGCCGGCTCCTCTCAGGAAGAGTGGGACGCGGCCGTGGCTGCGGGTCGGGCCATCGTTAAGTCCAAGACGTCCAATGCTGCACCTGCCCCTGCTCGTCTGCTGGACCTGCTCGAACTGGGCAGGAGTCTAGACCAGGCACAATCCGCAGAGTTGGAAGTCGACGCACTCGGCGAACTGATCTTGACACCGCAGTTCAAGGATTCCGTGTACGCGTTTCTTGAACTTCTACAGCGTAGGGCCAAGAACCCGTCAGGCGCACCCGATCCCGCGCTGGCCCGCCCGATCAACAAGGTCGGAGTTGTCGGCGCGGGCCTGATGGCCGGCCAGCTAGCCCTGCTGTTTGCCCGACAACTGCAGGTGCCCGTTGTGATGACGGACATCGACCAAGGCCGCGTCGATAAAGGAGTAGGTCACGTCCACGCCCAGATCGACAAACTGTCTACCCGGAAACGCATCTCCCTGGACGACGCCGATCACCTTAAAACCCTTATTAGCGGCTCGGTGTCCACGACCGCCTTTGCCGACGCTGACTTCGTGATCGAGGCGGTCTTCGAAGAACTCTCCGTCAAGAAGCAGGTCCTCGCAGAAGTTGAGTCCGTCGTTTCGGAAAAGTGCATTATTGCCACCAACACGTCCTCGTTACTGGTGACGGAGATGGCCGCAGACCTACTGTACCCGGAACGCGTTATCGGATTTCACTTTTTTAATCCGGTGGCCGCTATGCCCTTGCTGGAGATCGTTTGGACCTCCAAGACCAGCGACGAAGTCCTGGCCGCAGCGTTTGTCCTCGGCAGGGCGCTGAAGAAGACTACGGTCCTCGTCCGTGATGCGCCGGCCTTCGTTGTCAACCGCGTGCTGCTGCGTTCGGTGGCGGAGGTTCTAAAGGCCTTTGACGAAGGGACTCCTCCTGAGATCGCGGACGGGGCACTCAAGCCCATGGGCCTGCCAATGACCCCATTCACGTTGTTGGCCATGATCGGGCTTCCAGTCGCGCAACACGTCATTGAATCTCTCCATCACGCCTTCGGCGATAGATTCCCCATCTCTACCAATCTACAAAAACTTATCGACCACGGCATAACGTCGCTCTGGGCTCCTGAACACGATGGCAGCCCGCGCATCCCACAGGCCACGATGGGCCTCCTGGAATTCGCTCACTGCCCGACCACCTCGGAGCAACTGCTCGAACGAATCCAGGACGCCTTGGCAGAAGAGATCGGGCTGCTGCTTGACGAGGGAGTGGTGGCTTCCGCGGAGGACGTGGACTTGTGCATGATGGCCGGCGCTGGCTGGCCGCTGCATCTGGGCGGCATCACCCCATACTTGGACCGAACGGGTGCCTCCGAGAGAGTCAACGGCAAGCCCTTTCACTTGGATAGCCGAAGGCCCTAACGCAGGGCGATTCTTGGCCTTGGGGTATGAGACGTCCTCGACTCACAAATGCCTCTATTTGGGGCGCGTTGCCAACAGCGAAATTTGAATTCGCTGCGGCCAGCACGTGTTGGATCGTCGGGATGGGGAAGCTGTACCCTTCTGGCCGGACGCTTCAGTTCCGCAATGTGTCGACCGGATCAGGTGCGGCCCTAACGTGCCCGCATACCGCCAGCGAGCTGCTAGATTCACCTTTGATTGATAACCGACAAACAAGTTCTTGATTGCTGACCAGTAAGTTGTTAGGCTACAAGAGCGTTCAAAGGAGTTAGACGTGGACAAAGGGCAAGCAGTCGACGAAGCGGCCGGATGGCTTTCACACAATGAGGCTGTTCCTAACAAGACCGAGCTGCAGCGACCAGCCGCCGCCCGGGGGAGTAACCGTCCAGCAGGCAGGGAAGAGCAGACGTCGGCGCCGAGGCGTCGCACGCAGCAGGAGCGGCGGGAGGAAGCCGAGACCCGGCTTCTTGCCGCCGCGCGGACCCTGCTTTCGCGCAAAGGTTGGGTGGGAATGACCCTGGCCGAAGTCGGCCAGACGGCAGGCTACAGCCGGGGACAGGCTGCTCATCACTTCGGCAGCAAGGGTGCGCTGTTGCGCGCCCTGACTCTGCACATCAATCGGTCGTTCGCCCAGGAGATGCAAGCTGCGCCAACGCCCCCCGCTGGCCTGCAGGCCGTACTCGGCTATGTCCGCGTCTACCTGGGCCGAAGCGACCCGAAGTGGACGAACACCCGCACGCTCCTACTACTGCTGGCGGAGTCCCTTCTCGAGAACTCGGAGACGGCCGAAGTTGTCGCTGTATATAACCGTGAGATGTTTGCGTGGCTGGAGGACAACCTGCGCATAGGAATTGCCCAGGGCGAGGTGCGTGGCGACATCGATCCAGCGATCGGGGCGGAGTTCGTCGTGGGCGCCCTTCGTGGCCTTGCATCCCAGCGTCTCATACAAGGATCGGCGGCAGACATACGTGGAATCAGGGATCAGGTCGTGCAATTAGTCGAACATACATTCGCGGCACCCACCGATCGCGAACGGAAGGAAGGAGCAAACGATGGATGATGACACTCGAGAGATGCTCCATCAAACGGCGGCGAGCATTTTCGCCGATGGACCCCCTGACTTATGGGAGGTTCTGCGAAGCGTCGGTTTTGACAAGGCTTTGGTGCCTGAGAGCAATGGCGGCGTCGGCGTGAGCTGGGCGATTGCCTGCGAGCTCTTGGGGATCGCTGGCAAGCACGCCGCTGCTGTGCCGATGGCCGAAGCCATGATTGGGCATTGGCTCCTAGACCTTGCGGGCATTGAAGACGCAGAGTTGCCGACAATCGCCTTTTCTCCGCCCTTGGAACCGGTTCGGCTCAGCCGATCTGGCGACGAGTGGCACGTCGACGGCCCTCTCGTTCGTGTGCCTTGGGGCAGCGCATGCACGCACGTCGCGTTCATGAGTGAGGGCCCAGCGGCCCAGCTGATCGTTGTTGCCCGCCATGCATCCGGCGTCTCGATTACGCCCGGTCAAAACCTCGCAGGGGAGCCGCGCGACGACATGACGCTCGAAGGCGTCGTCCCGCTTGCCGTGGCGCCTGTGCCGTTTGAGTCCAATTCGCTGCTGGCGATCGCTGCAGTCATGCGCAGTGCTCTGATGGCGGGTGCCATCGAACGTGCCTTGGCTTTAACCGTGGATTACGCAAATATGCGGGTCCAATTCGGCCGGCCGATTGGCAAGTTTCAGGCGGTCCAGCAGAACATTGCCGTACTTGCGACGCAGGCAGCAGCCGCGCGCGCAGCGACCGAAGCCGGCGGTGAGGCGATTGACGGCTGGCTCGCTGGTGAGAACGCGTCCCTCACGCACAACGTTGCCGCGGTAAGTGCGAAGATCCGCACCGGTGAAGCGGCCGGACAAGCCTCCGCGATCGCTCACCAGGTATTCGGCGCGATCGGCTTCACTGAGGAACACGAATTGCATCGCTTCACGAAGCGGCTCTGGTCCTGGCGCGACGAATACGGCAACGAAGCGTTTTGGGCCGACGTCCTTGGGGAACGCATCCTGGCCAACGAATCTGAGAAAACCCTCTGGCGCACGCTGGCGCCGACGGGCATTGGCCTCGAAATAGGAGCGACGCGATGAGCAACCTGTCCTTTCCGCGCCCTCGGCAGTCCGAGGTCGGCGAGCGGCTGCGGGCAGAGGTACGCGAGTTCCTCGACGATTTTGATTGGCGGGGCGACCCACATGCAGCCAGCGTTTTTGGTGGCTACGATCCTGAGTTTAGCGAAGCGCTGGGCGCGCGCGGATGGATCGGCATGGGCTTTCCCCAGCGCTATGGCGGTGGCGGCTACGGCCTCGTTGAACGCTATGTGGTTATGGAGGAACTGCTCGCCGCCCGGGCTCCCATCACTGCACACTCTGTAGCCGACCGGCAGAGCGGCCAACTGCTGCTCCGGTTCGGCAGTGAGAGCCAACGCGAAGAAATCCTGCCCCGCATCGCCGCTGGCAAGTCCTACTTCTGTATTGGAATGAGCGAGCCGGACTCCGGGTCGGACTTGGCATCGGTTCGTACCCGCGCCACGAAAGTGGACGGAGGCTGGCTTGTAAACGGCGCGAAAATCTGGACCACGAATGCGCACCGCAGCCACTACATGATCCTGCTCTGCCGCACCTCGCCGGCAGGCCAGGAGCGCCACGCGGGCCTTAGCCAGTTCCTGGTCGATATGAAGACGCCCGGAATCGTGTGTCAGCCGATCGTCAACATCGCCGGAGTGCACGACTTCAATGAAGTGCACCTGCAAGATGCTTTTCTCCCCGACGAGGCGCTCATCGGGGTCGAAGGTGAAGGATGGAAACAGGTTACGAGTGAGCTGGCGTTCGAACGTAGCGGGCCGGAGCGCTTTCTGTCTCATCTCGGTGTGTTGGAAGAATTCGTCCGCGTCTTGAAGAGTCAACCGTCTGCTGTGGGAGCCAGGGCCCTCGGGCGCCTGGTTGCCCACCTCACCACGCTGCGGCGGATGTCGCGCAGTGTGGCTACGATGATCGCTGATGGTCAGGATGCCGCACTGCACGCCGCGCTGGTAAAAGACCTGGGCACCTGCTTCGAACAGGAAATTCCCGAGATCTTGCGGCTCGCGCTGCAAGCTGAGCCCGATCCCAACGCCTCCGACGCGTATCGGGCTGCCCTGGCCCACGTGGTCTTGAACGCGCCTTCCTCCACGATCCGCGGCGGAACCAAAGAGGTGCTGCGTGGCATCGTCGCGAAGGGTTTGGGACTGCGATGAGAGGTGGCCTGCGAGGAAGAAAAGGGTTTCACCCTCACACGGACTTGATGTCGGTAGGCCAACAACTACCCAAGGCGGGCGTCAATGGAATGCCCGAGCATGACACAACGTAGCTAATTTGAGAAGGGCAAAACGAATGTCAATAGAGCTGTCAACGGAGACGGACGAACTTCAACTGCAGCAGAGCGGGCACGTCCTGTGGCTCAGGCTTAACCGGCCGCAGGCGTTGAATGCGCTTACCGCGTCGCTGGTGGATGATCTGACCAGGGTCATAGGGGACGCCGAGGAAGATCCGGAGGTGCGGGTCATTGTCCTCACTGGTACCGGTAGGGCTTTCTGCGCGGGCGCAGATTTGAAGGACAGTGCAAAGCGCAGTCCCGAAAGCGGTGCCCGATTTGTAAAAAAAATTGGTGAACTCACGAATTTGATCGAGGAGTGCACTAAACCTGTGATCGCGGCGATTAACGGTATTGCTATCGCTGGTGGTCTGGAATTGGTGTTGGCTTGCGATGTCGTTATCGCGGCGGAGTCGGCGGTCCTCGGGGACGCTCATTCGAATTACGCGATGTTCCCTGGGGCGGGCGCCACGGTGCGTTTGCCGCGGAAGATTGGCCTCAACAATGCTAAGTATTTGATGTTCACGGGCGATATGCCGGCGGCCCGCGACTGGCTGGCGATGGGGCTGGTGAGCCAAGTGATCCCAGACGAGGGCCTCAACGACGCGGTGTCGGCGCTGGCCAGCAAGCTTGCCGGTAAGAGCCCGTTGGGGTTGGCAAGAATGAAGCAGGCCCTGAATGACTCACTGGATCAGCCGGCAAACATCGGACTGCGTTACGAACGGGCGTTGGTTAACCTCTATAGCCACTCTGCCGACCGTGTCGAGGGCCTGGCGGCCTTCCGGGAAAAACGCACCCCACATTTCCAGGGTAAATAGCCGGTGGTACTTCCCAGACCGTGCCCCCTCACGTGCGTATTGATGATTTGAGGAATGAGATCTATGGAACTGAATGACAAAGGGCCGTTGTCAGGTATACGAGTGATCGATGTGGGCACCATGGTCGCCGGGCCTGTCGCTGCAACTCTGATGGCCGATTTCGGCGCTGAGGTGATCAAGGTCGAGCAACCCGGCAAAGGAGACACTTTGCGTCATATCGGCCCGAGCTTGGGTGATGGTGAGAGCTTGTGGTGGAACGTCGAGGGGCGCAACAAGAAATCTATCACGCTCGATTTACGTCAACCCGAGGGGCAACGGATCCTGAAGGAGTTAGTGAAGGGCGCCGATGTCCTGGTAGAGAATTTTCGACCCGGAACCTTGGAACGCTGGAACCTTGCCTGGAAAGATTTAGAGCAGGTGAACCCCGGGCTGGTGATGCTCAGCGTCTCCGGATATGGGCAAACCGGCCCCTACGCACCCCGAGCGGGCTATGACCGGATGGGCCTTGCCTTGGGTGGGGTGTTGAACGCGACGGGATACCCTGACCGGGCTCCGGTGAAGGTCGGTGTTGCCATTGCTGATTATCAGACAGCGGTGCTTGCAGCCTTCGGGACGATGGTTGCCCTCTACAACAGGGACGTCAGCGGCGGGAAGGGTCAGCAGATCGATCTTTCGCTGTTTGAAACGGTCTTCCGATTCACTGACGTAATGGTGACCGCGTACGACAAGTTTGGCCACACGCGGGAGCGCACGGGGAACCTCCATTTCGCGGCCGCGCCGGGGGACCACTTCGAAACGATCGATGGGCGCCATATCGTCCTGACGGTATCGTCGGACCGCATGTTCCGCCGCCTGTGCGAAGCAATACCGGAGTTGATCGGTGATAAGCGGTTCACCACGCACACGGATCGCATCGCCAACATCGAGGAGATAAATCGACTCGTTGGGGTGTGGATCAAGTCTCTGCCGGTTCCGGAACTGTGCCAAATCCTGGACGACAAGGGCCTGGCCTACTCCCTCATCTACTCTATCGAGGATATCGTTGCCGACCCGCAGTACCAGTCGCGGGGCACCATCGCCACCGTCGAGAATCCAAGGCTCGGTCCCCTGAAAATGCCGGCACCGCAGCCAAGGTTCAGTCGGACGCCAGCGCCTGTGATGCGCCCAGCACCCGAGTTGGGCTTTCACACGGACGAGGTCCTGGGCGAACTCATAGGTCTCTCGGCCGAGCAGATCGCAGGACTGCGTAAGGCGGGCACCATCTAAGCTCCGGAAACGGCGCTGATATGAAAAATGTTGGAAAAGCTACAAATGAAGTGGCAGCAGCGGGTCGGCTTCCGCAGATTATCGCAGAGGTACCGGCCCGTTTCGCCGCTTCCACCTGAACGCCAATAAAGGCCTTCAGGAAGAAATACCGAAAATCTAGACGGTGCTAGGAGAATTGCGTTGATAGCATCACGCGTCACGGCCGAAGTGCAGGACCCGACAAGTGTGGAAGTCGCCATCGAGAGCCGCTTCTCATGCCGGGCGTTCCTTCCGGACAAGGCAGTTGCCCGAAGCGACATCCAGGAAATACTTCGCGTCGCTAGTCAAGCCGCATCTGGCACGAATACCCAACCGTGGAAGGTGTACGTACTACAGGGCAATCAACGGGACAACCTCGTGGACCAGGTCTGTGCGGTGGACGACGCTGTCTACTCTGATCCCGGCCTGGCAGAAAAGCACCGCGAGAAGGTCGACTACTACCCGGCAGAATGGGTCTCACCGTATATCGACCGGCGCCGTCAGAATGGCTGGAGCTTGTATGACCTTCTCGGCATCGGCAGGGGAGAGAAGGACAAGATGCATGCACAGCTACAGCGTAATTACCGCTTCTTTGATGCCCCCGTGGGGCTGATCTTTACGGTCGATAGGGTCATGGGGCGAGGATCACTCATCGATTACGGAATGTTCCTGCAGAACATCATGCTTATGGCCCGGGCGCGGGGGCTGCACACCTGCCCTCAGGCGGCATGGAACTACTATGCGAAGACCATCATGCCGATCATAGGTGCTGGTGCGGACGAAATGCTGGTTTGCGGTATGTCCCTTGGCTACGCCGATGAGTCAGCGCCAGTGAACACACTCGTTACCCCGAGGGAAACAGTGGACAGTTTCACGCAGTGGGTTTGAACTCGAAAGCTTGGTCCCTGCTCCTTCTTGGGAGAGGAACTTTTCCATCCTGACAGGGTGACCCTTGTCTTCACCTTCTTAGTCACACTAGCAATTCACTTTAAGAGCAACGGAGAACGAATCGTGGAGAAAATCATCGTCCTGGACGGTGCGCGCACCCCCACCGGCAGCTTCGGCGGCATCTTCAAGGATGTGCCCGGCCACGTGCTGGGGGCGACGGCCAGCAAAGCAGCCTTGGAACGGGCCGATGTTACGGGCGACGACATCGACGAAGTCGTCATGGGTTGCATCGGCCAGGTGGGGGCCGACGCGTACAACGCGCGGCGGGTCGCGGTGACGGCAGGACTGCCTACAGGGGTTCCCGCCTACAACGTGAACCGGCTGTGCGGCTCGGGCTTGCAGGCCATCTGGTCGGCAGCCATGGAAATGCAATGGAACCAGCTTGACTTCGCTCTGGCTGGCGGCAACGAGTCCATGACGAGGATGCCGTTCTACGACTTCGGCGCGCGCCAGGGCTACCGTCTTGGCGACCGTTCCCTTAGCGACGGCACTCTCATGATGCTCACAGACCCCTTCCACGGCATCCACATGGGGGTTACCGCCGAGAATGTAGCCAGCAAATACAATGTTTCACGCTTGGAACAGGACGAGTTCGCTGTCGAATCTCAACGCCGCGCCGCTGCGCCCGAGGCTCAGGCAGCGTTCGCTGAGGAAATAACGCCAGTTAATGTCGCAGGTCGAAAGCCTTTCACAGCTGAGAAGGATGAGCACCCCAAGCCGGAGACAAGCCTGGAGACCTTGGCGGGATTGCGTCCGGCCTTTGCCACTGGTGGGACCGTTACGGCCGGCAATGCATCGGGCATCAACGACGGCGCCGCCGCCGTCGTTCTGGCTCGCGAGTCAGCGGCCGCCGAGCGTGGCTTGAAGGGCTTGGTTAGTCTTGAGGCCGTTGCCACGGCCGCCATGGAACCGGAACTCATGGGATACGCACCCACGCTGGCTCTGAGGTCCTTGTTCGAGAAGACCGGCACGACCCCAAAGGATATCGGTTCGATTGAACTGAACGAGGCCTTCGCCTCGCAGGCTGTCGCTGTCATTCGGGACGCCGACCTCGATCCGGCCCAGGTCAATCCCTACGGCGGAGCTATTGCCCTTGGCCATCCAGTCGGTGCTACCGGGGCGATCCTGACGCTACGTCTTGCCAAGGACATGGCGCGCCGGGATCTTGAACTCGGAATTGTCACCATGTGCATCGGCGGAGGACAAGCACTGGCAGCACTCTTCCGGAGGATCTGATGCCAAAGCCGGTAACTCTAACTACTGCGGGCGGCGTCGGACACCTGCAGCTCAACCGCCCGGAGGCAGCCAACACGATAAATATGCCCTTAGCCGTGGCGCTCGGAGAGGCGGTTAACCGCGTTGCGGAGGACGACGCGGTTAAGGCGGTCTTGCTGACCGGTAACGGCAGGCGGTTCTGTGCCGGTGGAGACATTTCTGCGTTCGCTGAGTCCTCAGACCAAGGTCAATTCCTGACTGAGCTGGCGGCCACCGTTGATGGGGCTGTGCAGGCCCTCGAATCTCTGCAGAAGCCCGTGGTGGCGGCCGTCCACGGAGCCGTTGCAGGTGGTGGGCTTGGCATCATGCTGGCCGCCGACGTCATCATCGCAGCGGAAGGTACAAGTTTTGTGTTTGCCTACCCCTCCATCGGCCTGACTCCCGACTGTGGCACCTCCGTCAGCTTGCCCCGGGCCATGGGGCTACACCGCGCACTGGCCTTTGCCCTATCCGGGCGGCCATTGAACACCAGTCAAGCGCTTAATCAGGGACTTGTTACAGAAGTCGTTGTCGACCCAATGGCCCGCGCTCAAGAGGTGGTCGCAGCTTGGGTGGCCGGTGCGCCCGGTGCGCTCGGCGATGTCCGAAGGCTGCTGCGCCAGGGCCTCGGCCTTTCGCGCGGGGAGGTAGGCGCACGCGAGGCTGTGACCATCGGTGAGCGCATGGCCACGGACGAGGCTCAATTCCTCATTCCTGCATTCCTTAGTCGCTGACTCGTGGCGGCTGCCGTTTACTCTTTCTGAACGCCAAGCCGCGCCCCCTCGGCAAATAGGGTCAGCGCAAAGAAAATACTTGTCGAGCAACTAGTATTTGTGGCTAATTCCCCGTAAATTGGAATAGGAAAAGCGAAAGCGTTAGCCCACCGAGGAAGGTTCTCCATGAAGATTGTTGTGTTGGCGAAGCAGGTTCCGGACACATGGTCTGATCGTAAGATCGACTTGGAATCCGGAATGCTGGACCGCGGTGCGTCCGAGCCCGTGCCGGACGAGATCAATGAACGGGCTCTGGAGAATGCCCTTCAGCTCAAGGATTCGCGCAAAGATACCGAAATTGTGGTGATCGCAATGGGGCCGGAGGACGCGGGTAAGACCCTCCGGAAGCTGTTGTCCATGGGCGCGGATTCCGCCGTTTTGGTCTCGGACGAGTCCCTGGCGGGTTCCGACATGGTGCAGACAGCGCGGGTGCTGGCTGCCGCCGTCGCAAAGCTAGGAGGGGTGGATCTGGTCGTCGCCGGCAACGCGGCCACGGACGGACGGGGCGGAATGGTCCCAGCGATGATAGCCGAGATTCTGGGGTGGCCGGTACTGCCAGGCTTGGATGAGGTAGTAATCGCCCCGGATGCCGTGTCAGGTTGGGCCCAGGTGGACGGCGGCGCTTTGCGCTTGTCATCGGCTTTGCCAGCAGTGGTATCGGTCACGGAGAAGTCCGCGGATGCCCGCTTTCCAAACTTCAAGGGGATTATGGCGGCGAAGAAGAAGCCCTTGGCGAGTTGGTCGCTCGTTGATCTGGGGATCGCTGCCACTCCGGAAGTCGCATCGGTGATGGTCTCGGCATCGGCCCGCCCTGCCAAGCAGGCCGGACCGAAGGTTGTCGACGACGGCGCCGCGGCAGCACAGCTGGCCGAGTTCCTGGCCGCGAACCGCCTCATCTGAACGCGGGCGACCCCCTTTTGACACAGAAGTTATAAAAGCTGAAGGAAAACACCATGGCAAACACCGGAAACGTTCTGGTCCTGATCGAGACGACCCGCGAGGGATCGCCGAAGTCCACTGCGGCTGGCCTGCTCAGGCTGGCTGCCGACCTCGGCACGCCCGTAGCAGTGGCAGTTACTGCCCCAGGGCGGTCCGGGGACTTGGCCATTGACTTGGGGACCTTGGGCGCGGCCCAGGTGTACCTGGCCGAATCTGAGAGCGCCGCCACCGAATTGGGGTCCGCGCAGGTCGGTGCCATGGCAGATGCGGTACATATGTACGGGGCCGGCCTGGTGTTGATACCGGCGACGAACGATTCCAACGCTGTGGCAGGCAGACTCGCAATCGTGACTGGCGGTTCCGTAGCCGCTGATGCGGTCGCGGTTCGCTTTGACGAGGAGAGCCAGGAGATCATTGCTTGCCATTCAGTGTTCGGTGGCGACTTCACAACTGAGTCGACTGTGGAAGGCGGCCTGATGGTGGTTACAGTGCGTCCGGGCTCCATTGAGGGCTGGGCCGAGGCCGTCGCATCCCCTGAGGTCACGACCGCGCACATAGCAACCACGACGGCGACCGGAGCCAGGATCGATGAGGCCACCCAGTCCGCGGCGAAAGCAGGCCGACCCGTGTTGAGAGGGGCGAAGACCGTTGTCGCTGGCGGACGCGGCGTTGGTTCGAAGGAGGCGTTTAGGGTGGTGGAGGACCTTGCCGACGTGTTGGGCGCCGCGGTGGGTGCCTCGCGTGCTGCCGTTGATGCCGGGTACGTGCCGCAGTCCTACCAGGTGGGTCAGACTGGCGTGACGGTGACCCCGCAACTCTATGTGGCGCTGGGAATCTCCGGGGCGATCCAGCACCGGGCAGGGATGCAAACTTCCAAAACGATCGTTGCTATCAATAAGGACGAGGATGCTCCGATCTTCGACGTCGCCGATTTCGGCATCGTCGGTGACGTGTTCACTGTGGTCCCACAGCTGATCGAAGAGATCAACAACCGACGCAGCTGACCCGTCCTGGCAGTCCGCTCCCCACCCAGGACCATGATCAGTGGTCCGACTGAGGCCTTCCACACATTTGAACCCGAAGTTGATACCAGGTAAAGGACCGAGATCTATGACTAGCGAGCGAAACCCCAGCCAGGCACCGAAACGGCGCCGCATGGCAGGATACACGCCGCTAGCCCCTGAGCGCACCGGCGCCGAGCCCGTGCCTGCGGAGCGAGTACAGACGCATTTGCAGCAACAGCAGCAGGGCGATCCGCCGGTTGCAAAGAAGGCCATAACGACGCCGGCGACCATCGATGACGTCACGGCGATGATCGACAAGACGCAGCTTCAGGGCATGGACTTACCAGCGGCGCGGGAACGCGAGCAACCGAAGTCAGCTGCTGAGCATGCTCCTGCACGCAAGCGCCGGATGGGCGCCGCCGCGCAGGCGGCCGAACAGCAGGAGGTCGAGCGGCCATCGACTAATTCTGCCGTAGAGGGTGGTTCTGGTGCCGCCCAGACAGGTTTGGTCACACCGACGGCCAAGGCGACCTCTTCGACTCGTCTCCTCGGCGCAAAGGGGGCGGCCGGGGGCGGCCCGGTAAGTAAGTCGCATACGGCCGGCCCGGCATGGCGGAAGCCCGCAGTGGTTATCGCCGTATTCTTGGTTCTGGGCCTACTGGTGGTGTTTGGCGCGCGCTGGCTACGCACCCTTGAGGGTGTGCAGCAGTTCGTTATGTCTTACAGCGGGCACGCGTGGCAGCCGGAAGGCGCTCCGGTCGGAATCCCGGCATGGCTGGGCTGGCAACACTTCTTCAACATGTTCTTCATCGTGCTGATCGTACGCACCGGTCTCCAGGTGCGTACGGAGCGTAAGCCTCCCGGCTACTGGACGGCGAAGAAGGACTCGTTCTTCTCCCCGAAGGGCAATAGCCCGAAAAAGGTATCACTGTCCCTATGGCTGCACCAGAGTCTGGACGTGCTCTGGGCGGCGAACGGGATGATCTTCGTCGCTCTACTACTTGTCAGCGGGCACTGGACGCGGATCGTACCGACGAGTTGGGACATCTTCCCAAACATGCTCTCAGCAGCAGTACAGTATGCGTCGCTGGACTGGCCTGCCGAAAACGGCTGGGTGCACTACAACGCACTGCAGGTGATGGCCTACTTCCTCACTGTGTTCATCGCCGCCCCCTTGGCGGTCCTGACCGGCGTCCGGATGTCGACTTGGTGGCCCGAACGCGCTAGGCGCCTCACAAAGATATACCCGGTCGAATGGGCGCGGGCATTGCACTTTCCGGTGATGCTCTACTTCGTTGCGTTTACGGTGGTGCATGTGTTCCTGGTCTTCTTCACCGGAGCTTTACAGAACCTAAACCACATGTACGGCTCCCGGAACGTGGTGGACTGGTGGGGCCTTGTCATCTTCCTGATCTCCCTGCTGGTCATCGCCGCGGCTTGGTTCCTGATCAAACCGCTGTTTACCACGCCCATAGCAAGCCGTATGGGCAAGGTCACCAAATAGAAGAGGCGCCCGGGGCATGAAACATACCCAATAAGGTGTCGCTCCAAGGCCATCTCCATTCGTGGCCCGTTAATCGCCGTGCCCTACTTGTAGAGCTCAACGAGATCCGGACGCTTAGTGGCCCGTCAGGCCGTGACCCCGGGCCGTTCAGCGGCCGGACGGAAGATTGCGTGGGCCTGCGCGATTGGCTTGCTTTCGAAGGCCTTGTCAAGGTCCTCCCGCATGTCAGTGTCTGATGCACGTGATGTCGTGCTTCCTGGAGTTGTACGGCTGCTGAACAGTTCCAAATCCACGATGTACAGGGAGCGGCCCGCATGTCGGATTCGTGCCCGCGTAGCAATTGGTCCTGTGGACGGACGAAGAAACACCATCCGCAAGGACTGGAGATCGAAATTCTCAGGCGTCGGAATGGCCGCCTTGGCAGCGAGTCCCGCCATCATGGTGATTGCCCCTCCGTGAACGGTCCCGTTGCGATTCATGAACTCATGGATCACCGGGAAATCAGGCCCCCTGAGGAAGCCCTCGTCATTCGCTGGCTTCTCGTCTGCAGCGCTCCACGCCTGACTGCGCATGCCTAGCAACCTGTCCAAAGAGACGTTGGACTCGGGCCCTAATGGTAACGCGCCCATACTGTGGAAGTGGTCGAGTGCCCCGGCTGGGGACGGCCCCACCGCTTGGAACCAGCCAACGGCGTGTACGTGTTCCGTTCCGTCCGGTCCACGTAGGGTGCCAAGAGACACGCCTCCCCTTTGATCAACGAAGCTGCTTCTGGTCCAGGCCTCCAGCACGTCGCCGTCAATAGGTGGGGGCACCAGGAAGTTCAGTTGCAGCTCCGTCGTGACCATCCAAGTAAGCTCCGGGGCAGCAGCGCGGAGAGACGTAGCGAGAGTTTGGTCCAACAAGGAAGCGGCTGTCAATGCTGTGGGTCGACCTTCGCGGTCCAGGCACCAGACTCCAGTGATCATCGTTCCGGTGCATTCCGGTACTGTGCCGTCTCCGGCGCCGCGCAGTCGGGTTCGCATAAGCCGCTCGACGCGTCCCGAGGTGGGCACTCCGGAACCGTGGGATGCTGCAGGGTTAGGGGCGGCCCCTGGCGAGGACTTGTCGATGCTCGGAGTTGAAGGAGCCATACGACGAAGATATCGCAGTATCCGCTAAGCAAGAGTCCATTTTTCCAGGTTAAGGTCGGACTTGGCGTTGAATGGCGGGCATCAAGAGCCTACAGGTGGAGAACAGTTGGCACCTGGGCGAGTAGGCCGGCCGCCTACGTCGTTAACGCCACCCGGCAACTGTCGGAATCCAGCCTAACCATGGTGAAGATACCCTCAAGAGGAGCTATGCCGGGACGTGGCTGACGGGGTCGCTTCATGGATGGTAGTAGTCATCGGACAGACAGCTTTCGAACGTGCCACCGACAATTCTCAACATGAGCTTCCCAATTTTGTGCGATTCTTGGAGTAGCCACGTTTCATGGGCTTCTCAGTCAGGCCCGCCGGATAGCCTGCAGCTTTCATTTCCTATGGTTCCGACATTCGTTACGGACGGGAGAAATATACCGATTGGACGCTGATCCAATTCCACGGCTCGAACTTTGAGTCCTGTGGGAAGGACAAGCTGGGTCGGGTAGGTGTTGACATTCGCCGACTCAATGCGTGGGTCGTGCAGTTCCCGCGATCAGTATGTCTTTATTGGCGACCAGGTTCTTGTTGGGCGGAATGGCCCGGCCGAGGGTCCCGGGTGCCGCAGGCGAGCACCTCCGGCATGGAACAGTGGTGTTGGCAGATGCCGCTGGCCTCATCCCGGTGCACGTACCGGATGTTCGGTGAATACCGCTCCTCCAGTGGTGGCCTCTATTGAGGCCCAATTTAGCTTGGCTGGTCTCGGCCTTGTAACTCCGTCCTGGGCCTGATGGCACGCTCGCTGAACCAACCGTCCCGGATAGTGAAGCCCTGCGCATCCCTCGAACACTTGATTGCTGATCAGTAAGTGATATTCTGCATTGCATAGCATCGTTCTCAACCCGGTCGGAACATGGTCGGAAGGGGCGGTAGGTCCACGAGGCGCCACTGGCTCTTTCTCGGAGCTTCATGAGTTCGCGTTTCAAGGACGGCGAAGGGGAATTGCAGCGCGGAACGGTGGCAGGTGGGCCGAGCAGGCGATATTCTTCCGCGTTGGCGACGGTGCACAATATCGAAAAAGCGGTCCCGTCCGAGCATTTGTTACTTCAAGCTATTGGACTGCAGGAAAACTACAACAGAGGAAATCGAATGACTACACGGGATACCAACGCTTGGGAAACTGCCATAGGGGAGGTCGAGAAGGATGATGTAATTATTCGGGGGCACCGGCTGAGCCAGCTGATCGGGAATACTTCATATTCAGAGATGATGTACCTGGTCCTTACCGGGAATCGTGCAACACCTGGTCAGGCTCGAGTTCTTGATGCCCTACTTGTCTCGGTGATGGAACACGGAATATCGCCGTCGAGTACGGTCACCAGAATGCTCGCCTCGTACGGGGTTCCCCTTCAAGTGGGGATTGCAGCGGGAGTGACGACCTTCGGGGACATCCAGGGTGGCGCCGGTCAACAACTGGCATTGAAGTTGCAATCGGTTGTACATCAGATAGCCGAAGACGGTGAGGTCACCGACGAATCGCTGCAGCGAGCCGCCAAGGAGATTGTGGCTGACAGCAGGGCGCGGCGAGCCCCCCTTGAGGGGTTTGGTCATCCGCAACACGGTGCGGATCCGCGCTTTCCTATTCTGATGGGTATCGCCAAGGAGGAAGGGGTCTTCTCCCATCACTCGTCATTGCTGGCTCACCTGGAATACGAGTTGAGCCAAGCGGTTGGGCGCAAGATTCCTGCGAACGTCGATGGCGCGATTGCAGCCCTCATTCTGGATCTCGGGTTCACCTGGGAGACGACGCGAATCTTCCTGGTGGCACCTCGGTCGGTCGGCCTTGCAGCCCACTACTTGGAGGAGGTGGCACAGGGAAACACGTGGCGCCACGTTCCTGCCGACCAGGTAAATTACACGGGCCAAAACCCATCGTAATGCGTAAATGATTCCGCAAAGATAATGTTTCGTTATCTGAATTGAAATTCCCCATGCGGGGTCATTGGGGCGTGATAAATAGTGAATTTTGGTTACAACTTTAGGATTACTTCGCAGCACCAACTTCCGACAAGTCAGCATTGATTTCCGTCGAGCTGGTTCAGCGATGACGCAATTGTGTTAACAGTTAGTATTTACGCAGGTTAGCTTAAAGACCATCTCGCTTCAGAGTTGAGTGGTCAAGAACAATCGAACGAATTGGAGTCGGTTTATGGGTGTTCTGGATGGACGAGTTGCGATCGTGACGGGCGCCGGGAGAGGTCTCGGCCGCGAGCACGCCCTGCTGTTTGCGGCCGAAGGTGCGCGGGTAGTTGTAAATGACGTTGGGGGAGCAGGCGCGGACAATGGTCCGGCGCATGATGTGGTTGCTGAAATCATCTCTGCGGGCGGGGAAGCCGTGGCTAACACTGACAGCGTCAGTGACTGGCTCGGTGCGCAGCGGCTGGTCGAAACCGCAATACGCGAATTCGGCGACCTCCACGTGGTGGTGAACAACGCGGGCATCATGAGGGATCGGACGTTGATCAACATGACCGAGGAGGAGTTTGACTCGGTGGTGGACGTCAATCTTAAGGGCACTTTCGCTGTCAGCCGGCACGCGGCTGCGTATTGGCGTAACCAATCAAAATTGGGGTTGGACGCAGACAGGGCGATTATCAATACTTCCTCGGCCGCGGGGCTTCAGCCGGGGGCAGGTCAGACGAACTACGCGGCAGCGAAAGCTGGGATCGCTGCCATGACGCAGGTCGCGTCGAAGGAGCTAAAGAGGTACGGCGTACGGGTTAACTGTATTGCGCCAGCGGCGCGGACCCACTTGACTCTGTCCACTCCGGGGCTCAGTGAACGGGTGGCCGAGCCGGACTCCGACACGGATTTTGATAGCTGGCACCCGGGAAATATCTCGCCGCTGGTAGCGTTCCTGGCGGCCGAGCGCTGCGCCTTCTCCGGCCACATGTTCCGCGTGGTGGGTGATCTGATTGGAGTCTATGAAGGATGGCGGGTCGTGGATACATTCGAGAACGGTAGCCGCTGGAGTGTGCCGCAGATCGAGCAGGCACTTGTCGGCGTCGCAGCCGAGCCTCTCGTCCAGGATGCCTAAGCGAAACGCTTTCCTTGATCGTCGCACGGGGAAGCATGATGATGCTGGCCACTGGCGAGGGTAAACACGCTTCATCGCCCGGCATCAGAACTGATGACTCGAGGGCGCCTTGGTGAAGCCCCTCGTATTGAGCAAACCTTAAAGACACTTGTTTGCTGACCAGTAAGTGCTAGAGTGGGTAAAGGCTAATTGAGCAAAGGACCCGCACCGTAGCGGAGCCTTTTCGTTTTGTCGAGAGTGTGAATGGGAGTAACTATGACCGACCGCGTAGCGATCGCTGGAATTGGAATGACTTCTTTTGGGAAGTTTCTTGATCGATCGGTGAAGAGTCTCTCCGAAGAAGCTGTGAAAATAGCGCTGGAGGATGCCGGAATTGATGCGGACAAGGTAGACCGTATCTACTTCGGCAATTCGGCGTCCGGAGTCATCACCGGGCAGGAGATGATTCGAGGCCAAGCCGCGCTCAGGAACACCGGCCTCATGGGTAAGCCCATAATCAACGTGGAAAACGCTTGCGCCACGGGCAGCACAGCGTTCCACCTGGCGTGGCAAACGGTGGCAAGTGGCCAGGCGGATGTTGTGCTGGCAGTCGGAGCGGAGAAGCTGAGCCATGCAGACAAGGCCGTATCCATCGCAGCGTTCGGAGGGGCTGTAGACAAGGAAGAAGAACTTCCGTCGCACGTCGGCTCTGGCAGCGGTTCCATTTTTATGGACATCTATGCAGAACGCACTCGCAGGTACATGGACGCCACGGGAACGACGCCAGCTGATTTTGCGCGGATAACCGTCAAGAGTCGCCACGCTGCGTCGCTCAACCCGTACGCGCAGTTTCGTAAAGAGACGACGGTCGAGGAAGTGCTGGCAAGCCGGATGATCAGCGAACCATTGACGCTTCCTATGTGCTCTGCAATCGGCGATGGGGCAGCGGCGATAGTCCTGTGTTCCCCGCGTGTCGCATCCAAGCTGTCAAGGTCCAGGCCTGTTTGGGTGGCAAGCTCAGCGCTTGTTTCGGGCTCAGCGGATCCGACGAAGCCAAACGCTTCGTCTCGGGCCGCGAAAGCGGCCTACAAGGCAGCCTCGATTGGGCCCGAAGACGTTCACGTAGCTGAGGTGCACGACGCATCCGCCCCTGGTGAACTCATCAATTACGAAGTCATGCAGTTCTGCGCGCCGGGGGCGGCAGCGGAACTGTTGCGTAGTGGTGCAACGGACCTTGGCGGCAGGATCTCTGTAAACCCGAGCGGCGGTTTGCTCAGCAGAGGGCATCCGATTGGAGCTACAGGAACCGCTCAAATATTTGAACTGGTTCAACAGCTGCGCGGAGAAGCGGGCGAACGGCAACGGGAGTCTGCAAAGGTCGCGTTAGCGCAGAATTCTGGCGGGCAGGTTGGTGGAGATTCTGCTGCAGCGGTCGTCTCAATCCTTGTTTCTTAGGTTTCTTTCGCTGACATCATGACTAATGATCGTGGCGGTTTTGGTCTAGGGTGGGGAGTAGGGCGTTTTGTCCTCATAAAAGGGATGCGGACCTTGTCCGCATCCCTTTTATGCTCTTCACTTGCCTAGCTAGCTTGATTGGTGCACTCGCTTCAGCAGTGAAGGGCCGCTGTCGGCTGAGCGGCCGGTACGGAGGGCCCATAAGCGTTGAAACGCTCGACCAATTTCAAGCTAAGGGCTAGAACATCGCTCGCTTCACCTGGTTTGGTGCACCTACAAAGCTGGCTGGAACTGCCCCTGGCCGCTTGGCGGTCAGGAGATAAGGGTTGCTGTGAGATAGCGGTCCCTGTCGCTTTCGAGTCTGCGGGAGAGTTTAACTCCCACCTGCTCATCCATCCCGCAGTGGGGTTGCCCGCAAATCGTGGACAGTTGGTCAGGCGGCTTGTGCCGGCTGAGTTTTATTGATGGTGAGGAATTGTTCGTGTTCCACGGGCGTGGTGTAGCCCAGGGCTGAGTGGAGCCGGGAGCGGTTGTAGAACTCCTCGATCCAGCGTCCTGTTGCCCGGATCGCTTCGTGCCTGGTTGCCCACCGGCGCCGGTCGTAGAACTCGGTCTTCAGGGTCGACCAGAAAGATTCCTGCATCGCGTTGTCCCAGCACACCCCTGTCCGCCCGACCGACTGCCTGATGCCCAGTCCGTTGCAGACATCGTTGAGCTGGGCAGAGGTGTATTGGGTGCCGCGGTCGGCGTGGAATACGACCCCGGCCGGGCCTCCGCCGCGCAGGATGTAAGCCATCCGTAACGCGCGCTCGACCAGAGCGCTGGTCTGGGAGGAGTCCATCGCCCACCCAATCACACGGCGGGAACACGCGTCCCTGACGGCACACAGATACACCCAGCCTTCACCGGTGCGCAGGTACGTGGTATCCGAGATCCAGACCGCGTCCAGAGCACCGGTGTCCCCCTTCCTTTCGACCAGATCAGGGATTGAATGGACCTGCGCTTCACCGATCGGCGCTATCGGCCGGAACCGCCGCGGCGAGATCCCTTCCAGGCCCTGCCGGCGCATCGAGGCGGCCACGGTCTTCCGGTCAACCCCTGTCCCGTTCCTGGCCAGCGCGGCCTGCACCCTGGGCGCCCCGTAGATCCCGGTCGAATCCGTGTGGGCCCGCCGGACCTTCGCATCCAGTTCCGCCCGGGCCGCTGCCCGTTCCGCCTGCTCAGAGCTTCGTCGGCGCCAGGCGTAGAACCCGGACCGGGACACCCGCAGGAGCCGGGCCATGCGCTGGACCGGGTAGTTAGCCTTCTCGGCCTCCATCAGCTCGAAGCATTCCGATTCTGCTGCTTGGAAGCGATGAAGGCTGCGGCTTTTCCCAGGAACTCGTTATCCATCCGCAACTGCGCGTTCTCCCGGCGTAAACGCTCCAGTTCAGACTTCTCCGTCTCAGCCGCCGCGAACTCCTCGGGAGCCTCCAGACGGGCCCGCTCCTGAGCCACCCACCGGCCCAGCAACTGCTCACCCAAACCCAACTCCCGGGCCACCGGCGCTACCGGCCTGCCCGTATCGATGACAAGGCGCGCCGCCTCGCGCCGATACTCCGGAGTGAATTTTCGTCGTGTCGTGCTCACAAGAACACCTTCCCGCAGAATCCCAGGATCCCGCTACTTCAGGTGTCCACCAACAGAGGTTAACCCCAGCAGGCCAACGCAGAGACGGGGCTTTGGCTTCCACAACGTGATGAAGTCGTCGAAGTCGGCGTTAGGTGTGAGTGTGTTTTCTGTGAACATGATCGGGTGGCCGGCTGCCGGTGGCCATCCCTTGAAGTTCTCGGCCCAACAACCCGTGTTTGTGCCCGCAGCGCGCTGTGGAGGGAGCAGCCCAGTGGTCCTGTCGGTCTTACATACCGATTTCCCTGGGTTTGACATATCCGATTTGGCCCATCGGGCCGCGGTCGGCACGGAGAGATTGAACTGATCAGCGACGCGCCTCATAGGTCAGTGGCCAAGCAAACAGGCACCGTGTTGGCTCGACGCGGGGATCGCGTTCGAGTGGAGCACGTGGACCTCCTGGGACTGGGGAACTGCTCTTGAGGCGCTCCCAGCAACGCCCGGAGGTCCTCTTATTGCGCAATTCCAGTCCCGTGTCATCAACCTGCCGGGAAATCCCGGCTTCGTCTCCAAGGCCCGGAGCGCCTTGGAAGGGAACTCCATGGCCCGTGCATTTAGCAACCATCCCATTCAGCTGCACCACAAAACCGTTCCCAACGTTTACGGCCGGGCGACGGGTGATTATTAAGCGGGTCAGGGGCACTGCGCCGCCTAGCCGACGCAGTGCCCGGCGACGTCCACCTACGTGCCGGAAACTCGATTCTCTTCCGCTGGGACGATGGGGAGTTGGATGTACGACTGACGGATAGCGTCGTGGTAAAGCCGCTGATGTGCCGTGACAAACTTCGTCCCGGCTTGGTCACCGGTGTTGAGGTTGCGGTCCCACCGGGGGAAGCAGCTATTGGTGATCTGCACTCTGATCCTGTGTCCGGCCAGGAACACGTTGCTTGTTGACCATAGATCGATCTCGATCTCCTGAGCCTCGTCTGCACCGCTGTCTATGCGGAGGATTCCATCGGTGAGGTTTAGAGACCGCCCGTCGGGGTCCACGTCGCACAGGCGGGCGACCCAGTCTGTCGAGGGCGCTGAGCTCTGGACGTGCAGCCGTACCCGGATCGGCCCTGTCACCTCGAGGTCTTCCTCAAGCACCTCGGAGGTGAAGACGAGCACGTCGGGTCGCGACTCGACCGGCGCCTGGTCATGAGGGCCCCGTCCTGGTGTGAGGGAAATTGGCCCACCATACGTGGGGACGGGGTCGGCGGGGTCATAGTCGATCTCACTCGGCCCTGCCTCGATGGGCAGAGCCGTCGTGCTCAGGCCACCATCGGAATGCAGGTGCCAGCGCTCGGTGCGGGAGCGTTGCAGAGGCCAGGCTTCCTCGTCCCGCCATTCATTGCGTCCCATCACGAATATCCGTACCGGAGCCGAGGCACTTACAGGTGCATCATCCGTGAGGTGACCGCGGAGAAACGCCAGCACCTCATCGCTCCAGCGCCCATTCGGATGGGCCCCCGCGTCCCGGCTGGACATGATTCCGAAGTCCTGAGCGCCGATCCGGTTGCCAAAGTCAACGTGGGTCCATGGGCCGATGATCAGCCGCGACTCCCGACCAAGGTCATGCATAGCTGTGAAGTTGTCGATGGTTCCCTGCAGGCAGCTGTCGTACCAGCCTCCCGTGTGCAGGGTGGGGATCTCGACACGCGAGTGCCCTCCGGTCACACGCATGTGCTGCGTGGCCTCCACATCAGTGGCTGCGCCCGGCTCTACAAAGACCGGAGTGCCGTGCCGACGTAGCACGGGCAGCTCGGCGGTGGGCAGTCCCCAGTAGCCGTCCGTCTCGAGACTGTCGAAGTCTTCAATAAGGGCCGCGAGACGGGCGGCCATCGCGTCGTCAGTCAGGCCCTGACGCGACAACCAGTCGAACCCGGCAGCCAAAGACCACGATGCGATGACCGATATCTGGGTGGCGCCACCGCGGGCCACCAGCGATTCACGCGGCTCCGTCCACGTCATCAGGGGCGTGATCGCCTTCAATGCGGGCGGCTGTTGAAGCGCGGCCTGCCATTGCGTGTTCCCGCAGTAACTGCCACCGAGCATGCCGACGCGTCCGTTGGAGCCGGCAAGCTGGGCGGCCCAAGCAATGGTGTCAGCGCCGTCAGCACCCTCGTGCTGCAGCGGCTCCCAGTCACCGTCGGACGCATAGCGGCCACGGACATCCTGGATGACCATGATGAACCCCCTCCGGGCCACTTCTTGTGGGGAGAAGCCATTCCAGACGTTGTCCGCAGCGCCGCCCTTGTTGTAGGGCGTGCGCACGGCCAGGATGGGCCAGGGACCTGCCCCCGCCGGCCGGTAGACGTCAGCCTTCAGCACGACGCCGTCCCGCATGCGGGCAGGGACATCGAACTCCACCGTCACAGACGCCGTCGCGTCAATCTCCGCCTTCATTACACTGCTCATTTCCTGTGCCTTCGTGTCCACGCTCATTTGTCTTCAATCTGGTCGCGGAACATCCACCGGAGTGTCTCGGGAAACACTGCTCCGCCGTGCGCGAGGGTGTGCCCGCCGCTGCCGTACACGAACATTGAATCGTAGCGCCGGTACTTCAGGGCCGCGTCGAGGTCGTGGTTAGCGATGGGGATGTTGCCGTAGATGATGTCGACGTCGCGCTTGCCTGACTGGTGCCAGACCCGGATCGGCTTTCGCGGCGCGCGCCGGACCATGCTGGGCAGGTTGTTCGCACCGAGGATGTTGATGAAGCTGCCGCAGTGCGAGATCACGTTCCCGAAGTGATCCGGTCGGTGGAATGCGGCGCTAAAGGCGCCGGCGCCGCCGGAGCTGATGCCGCAGATGACGCGGCCCCGGGGGTCGTCGGTCAGCCTGACCTTGGTCCGGACGACGGGAAACAGCTCCTCCACGAGGTAGCGGGCGAAGTCCTCATTGACCGTGTCGTACTCAACAGCACGGTTGGTGCTCCCGCCGAAGAGCGGGTAGCCCGGTCCGATCTCGCCGGGGTTGTGGAAGAGGCCCACGGTCATGGGGATCTCGCCCCTGTGCACGAGGTTGTCCAGGACGGTGGTGGCACGACACTTCTCTCCGGAGTACTCCAGGCCGTCCAGGCAGACCATCAGGTTGACCGATTCGGCCTCCTCAGCACCGTGGGGCAGGTACAGGTAGACGCTGCTGGTGACGCCGGGGTAGACGGTGTGACTGGTCCAGCGGAAATGGTAGTACTTTCCGGCTGGAACGCCGTCCTGAGGAAGCGAGTCGGACGTCAGGTGGTACTCGGACGCTGTGTCGTTTTCTGACAACTCGAAAGTAGCGAGATCCTTGCTCGGAGTCTGGTTATCCTCCGACAGGACAACATCAGGTGACATCCCCCAATGGTCAAGCTCTACAAGTTCGAGCTCAATCGTGGCTGTCTGCGAATGGGTCATGGCGCATCACCTTTCCTTTCATATGGTCGTGATCTCTCACCCTGCTCAATTGCACCGCATCAAACGTGGGGTGATCGCCTGGCCCCCACTGTCGTCATCCAAGTACTCGTATGGCCAGGGCACCAATCCCAAACCTTCATATAAGCCCTAGGAATGACTTTTCCCCAAGTGAAATGCTTCGGGTAGTGGTGGTTTAACCAATCGACGCAGAATGACTTGGGGCTATTCCAGTGCCCCAACCACCTCCGTGGCCCTAACCCGTAGCACCGACGGAAAGGGCCTCAAGAGCTACCTGGGATGGGATTCGCATTGAGCGCGACGAGCCCTACATGCTCGATCACGGCCAGCCTCGAAGGCCGTCAGTTCCCCGGCGCAAACGTCGACACCTCGGAGTGGTTCGACCCGCGGAACGGATCATGCCTCTACTCCTGGGGTCTATGGGCTGCTGCCGTGGCCGACCTAATGAGAGAAGTGGCGGCGATGCAGATTTCGACGGCGGTAGCATCGTCGAGATCCTTGTGGCCGATGCGCATGCCAAGTCGTGTAACTCCGCGCCTGCTCAGCCGGACTGACATCGGGCCGACGCGTGTGTGCGATTGGGAGGAAGCCAAAGTCCCGAAGGCTCGATGGTAAAACAACTAGTTACGAGCAGATGACGATCTGCACCGGCAGCACGCGTCGTTCTCTATTACCGTGCCGGCCAAGAGTCCTTGACGCCAAAGCGGCAGACAAACTCACCGTTCTCTGGCCAGGTGGCGGGACGGCCGAACGGGACTGCGCCCCCAGCGAAGATGCTCTACCCGGCGACGGCAAGCCAGACAAATGCGTGCGTCTGACGTCGCCAGGGGTGAGTGTTGCGGTCGCGGGGCGCCGTTGTTCCAAGGCGACCGTGAGATCACATCCCGGAGTACCTGTACAGATTGGGTTCAGGATTTGGAGCTGGGCCGTCCGGGAATATGGCTAAGAATAGACTTAGAGAAGCCGCCATCGACACAGATGTCCTGCCCGGTGACATAACCCGATAGGGGGCCTACGAGAAATTCGATCACGTTCGCAATGTCCATGGGATCTCCAATTCTTGCCAGCGGGATAATATCTTCCCTTGCTTTCTTGATTTGGGGATCGGCATACATTTTTTCGGTCATAGGTGTATGAGTCATGCCCGGGGATACCACGTTCACGCGGATGCCGTCGGGTGCCCATTCCAATGCGAGTGTTTGGGCGAGCATTGTCAATGCAGCTTTGCTGGGGCTGTAAGCACCTGATCCGGCATGTGGTTGCTGGCCAGACATTGAAGAGGTAAAACAGGCGGAACCGCGGCTCTGCTGCAAGTGCGCGTGGCTTGCTTTGGCAAGAAGCCACGCGCTGCGGAGGTTAATGGAGAACATGGCGTCCCAGTCCTCAATGGATACGTCACAGATTGCGCCAGGGTTGGCGGTTCCGGCGTTCGCTATCAACGCGTCCAGGCCACCAAATTCGGCTACCGCAGCTTCTACCAGTTGACTTGGCACGTCGGGATCACTGAGGTCGCCCGTTAACGCGATGGCGGTACCGCCCATTGACTGGATTGAACGAACAACTTGTTTTTGGCTACTGTTCGATTCGTGTCCACACACGGCAATCATCGGGTGCACGCCCCGGGCAAGAGCCGACTCTGCGAGTCGCAGGCAGGTAGACGCGCCTATGCCGCTGCTTCCGCCACTAACCAAAGCTCTCATTGCACACACTCCTTTTACAGTGATTCACATGGAATCTTTTTGATGACCAAAATATGGAAGTAAATCATGGACTGCAAAACTCGGGTCGGTTTGCAGTTCAATTCGCGAGTCAGCCGATTCCCTTGTTACGATTAACCATCGGCTGATGGAGCGTCATATCAAATCGGGAATTAATTGCCTAGTTCCCAACCGTGATTTTTGAGATCCTGCATCGCCTTCTTGAATTCCTGCACGGGGTTCTCTTCGCGAATGATCTCAAGAACTACATTATTGACTCCGCAGGTTTCTCTTACGGCATTGCCCAATGCACTCCAGTCGATCACTCCAGTGCCGATTGGATCATGGCCCCAGGTTTCAGTGCCTGTGTCAGAAATATGCACAAGTCCAATTGATTCGTGGTTGGCGAGCAAACCCGCTACGGGATCTTCTCCTATGTAGGCAGCGTTGGCGACGTCGTACACGATCTTGACTGCGTCGTCGTTGATAGTGCTTACGACGCCTGAGAGGTCCTCAATGGTGGGGGTGAAGCAGTAGGGAGTGTTTTCGAAAAGTAGTCGTGTGCCCGCCTGTTTGGCCTGCGGGATCAGACTCTCCAGGCTCTCGTACATCCACCCGGACGTCTTTTCGAGTGAGGGTGAAATCATTGGGCGTCTTGTGCCGGGGGATATCACGACTTCGGGAACATTCCACGCTGCGGCCAGGTCAATCACCGACTTAACGTGCTCAACACTTTTGCGACGCATGTTGGCGCCAGGGCTGGCCAAATTGATGTCGTATCCGCCGGCGTTCAGTGACCTGATTTTGGCGCTGTATTCATTGAGTTTTGCATGAATTGCCGCGCGCTCCGAGCCGGATATTTCATCCGGCCAGCAATGTGGCGAGCTGACCGGAACTTCAAAAGTGTTATACCCATTGTCGACCAATTCAGCTATCGCATCAATTGCCGTAGATGACCATAGATAGGAAAATGTGTTAATAATCATTTGATTCACTTGAAGGCAACCTCTCTGTTCTGCGCCTATGGAGAAAAAGTGTTTCATTCATAACGCTATGTGAAACGATCCTGCATGAGGATCGCACCCTTGGCGAGCCGGACGGCTCGACCGGACCCGGGACAGTCATGCCGCTTCTTGCCCAGTCGAGCCGCCACGGATTTCCAGGGTAAAGCGTGCCTACTTGGAACGCTTCGCACCGCCGGTGGCCGGCGAAGTGCTCATGAGCAGGTGTTCGCCTTCGAGTACCTCAGGGTCAGCCGGCGCCACGGTGGCACGGTTACCGCGGTCGCCGGTTTCCGGGAGTGTGAAGTAGACGGCGAGGCAGAGAGCGACAATGACTGTCATGTAGATCGCGACGTACATGGGCTGTCCGGCGCCGACGAACGCTGCGGCGATCAGCGGCGCGGTACCACCGAAAACGGCAATCACGATTTGGTGTGCGAAGCCGATGCCCGATACCCGTACCGCAGCTGGGAACAGTTCGGCCTGGATGGTCGGATACACCGATTGCCAGATACCGAGGACCACCCACCCGGACGCCGATACCAGAACGTATACCCAGAAGCCCGGCTGGTTGAGTAGCAGGAGCATGGGGTAGAAGAGAACGATCATGCCGATGGCACCGATGATCGGGAAGATTTTGCGTCGGCCGAGTCGATCCGAAAGCGCGCCGCAAGCAGGCACGATGATAACCAGCAAGGCCAGCCCGATAACGCTCCCGGCCAGGGTGGAGGAGAGATCCCGGCCGGTGGTCAGCTTGGCGTAGGTGGGAAGGAAGGTGGCCCAGGTGTAGTAGGCCACCGCCGGGGCGGAGAGGGCTGCTGCCTGCAGCAGCGCCTTCGGGTGTTCGCGAAGCAGGTCCATCAGGCGGGCAGGGGCGGACTTTTGATCGACGAGGGCACTCGCCTCAAACTCAGGTGTCTCTTCTGCGCGGGCCCTCAAGATAAGGCCGACGACGCCGAGGATACCCCCCACTACGAACGGGATCCGCCAACCCCAGGCGGCGAGGTCCACCGGAGCAAAGAATGATGTCACCATCGCAGCGGATCCGGTCGCTGCGAGCGTCGCCAGGCCGCTCGCCATGTTGGTGAACGAACCGAACAGGCCCCTCCGGTTCGCGGGAGCGTGTTCAACCATGAATGCGATGGCGCTCTGCCCCTCGCTACCGGCCGAGATGCCCTGGATGATCCGTGCGACCAGGAAGAGAACAGGCGCTGCATAGCCGATGGTCGCAAATGAAGGTGTGAGACCGATGATGAGTGAGCCGAGCGCCATCCCGGAAACGGACAGCGTCAGGATGAGCCTTCGGCCGAAACGGTCGGCTAGTGGAGAAATGATGATTCCGCTGAGCGGGCGCACAACAAACCCGACTGCGTAGGTGAGCAGTGCTGCGACAAGGGAGGCGAACGGGGAATCACTTGGAAATATCTGTGATGAGAACACCGCTGCCAGCAGCCCGTAGATGTACCAGTCGTACCACTCCACGAAGTGGCCGATCGTGCCTGCCACGATGTTGCGGATGCTACGATCGGGCGCCTTGAGACGATCGGAAAGGCCCGGGCTGTCGAGGACGTCTTCTGAGGTCTTCATTGAACTCTCCATATTTTCACGTGTACTGAGGAGGCGTATTGGAATATTCCCTGACCCCTGAAACGGTGTGCGGCTCCCGCCTGGCTGTAACGCGGCTCGACGGGACAGTCGACGGCCAAGGCCAAGAGCATGCGCAACGCATCAGCGCTGCCTGGCTTGCAGTGGGAAAGAAGCTGATCCAGCCTCTCCAGTATTTAATAAATGAGATCGATTGCTGAGATCGGTTGCAAACCACGATACGGATGAGAAGTAAGTCTTGTCAACGTTCTATGCGGTTGCGGCGCAGATTTCGGGGATGGGTCTTAGTTTCGAGGCGGAGACGCAAGGGCGAGCCTCCTGTGTGCCTCGTTGATCATCGTGCGCAAGCCGGTGCCACATTGCCCGTCGACGGTTCGCTTTAATCGACCGGAAGGGGCGCCTCATTGTTGAAGTCCTGGAATTCCACTCCGGACCAAGCGCACTCCAAGCTGCCGTATACGGACCAGTAGTCATCCCAGTGGGCAAGTTTCCACTGGTCTCGTTCCAGTCCGCGCCGGGTCAGCCGCGTCCGTAGAACGTCTTGAGGTACCCGGACCCGTATCACGGTGATCGCGGTCGGCGGCCATTGGAAGTCTTGTGCCACGCGAGTCAAATAGTCTGATTCTCCGAAATAGGCTCCGAAAGGAGCATCAAGGACCACTGAACGGCCGAGGCGCAGGTTTATCCCCGCCACATCCATAAGAGTCTCGTACTCCAGGGGCAGCAAGTTGTCGCGATAGTAGTCGTTGGACTCTCGGTCGGTGGGATCATGCCCCGTAGCGGTCAGCGCGAATTCGACGAAGCGTCCGCTGACCCGGTCCTTGTCCAGGTACGCAGCCCCATGCAGTTGTGCTTTTTGCTGGGCAATGGTCGTCTTTCCGGATCCGGCAGGGCCGATGACAATGAAGACGCGCGGGGACATTATTTGCGGGCCTCTGCTACTGCTGAGAGAAATTCCCTGGCGGCCTCGGTGACGCGGGAGAAGTCGCCGTCGGGTTGCCATGCTTTCGTCACGTAGCTGCCGACGCCGACGCCCGCCACACCCGCCGCGAACCATTCGCTCACGTTCTTTACGGTTACGCCCCCAGCTGGCATGATCGGCAGATGTGCGAGCGGGGCGAGGACTGATTTGGCGTAGGGGATGCCGCCGGCTTCGGTGGGGAAGAGCTTAAGGATGTCGGCGCCTGCCTCGGCGGAGTTAACCAGCTCAGTGGGTGTGTAGGCTCCGCTGATGGTTGGTATCTGGTACCGGTTCGCGGTCCGGATCATCGCGGGGTTCAGCTGGGGACTGACCAAGAACTGAGCGCCGGCCCGGATGCATTCGTACGCTGAGTGCTCATCCAGCACAGTTCCGGCGCCGATTGCTACGCCGGCGGAGCCGTGTTTGGTGGAGAGCCGACGGATCACGTCGACAGCGCCGGGAATTGAAAGCGTGATCTCGAGTGCACGGAAACCTCCTGCGATGGCAGCTTCCGCAACGCGCTCGGCAATCTCCGCGTTCTCCAGCCGCACTATGAGGATGGCCCCTGACTCGTCGATAGTTTGCAGGGTGCGAAGTTTCTTGTACATGTTGGCCTTTCTCTGGCCGGGTATCTCTAACTTCTTGAGCGGCCCGACCCTTGTTGGTGTTCAGTTGTCGTTGACAAACTCTCCCACCATCCATACTGTTATTGCAACCGATCTCAGCAACCGATCTCATGCAAGGGGGTATTGCGGTTGACTAATGTAGGCACAATCATTCTTGGCGCTTCCCATTGGCATGTTCCGCTCTGTGCGCCGGCCATTGCCGAAGAACACGCCGTGATCGGAGTCGGTGACGACGATGTATCCCGCGTGCAGGTGCAGTACCTGGCCGAAGGCTGGGGGGCACCGGTAGAAGCCGACTGGCACAAGCTGGTTGATCTCCCCGACGTCGGACTCGCATATGTCTTCGGTCCCCATGAGGGGATGGCCGAAAAGTGCCTTGCCCTGATCGAGCGCGGTATTCCGTTCGTCGTGGAAAAGCCGTTGGGCACTTCACTTGACGAGCTTTCCGCCGTGCGGCAAGCCGCCGAGGCAGCCGGCGTGCCTGCCACTGTCCCCCTGGTCCAGCGCGGCGGACCCACGGAGCAATGGCTGGCCAAGGCCGGCCGGCCCACTTACCAGCGAACCTCATTCATTGCTGGTCCACCATCCCGGTACCTCGACAATGCCAATCCCTGGATGCTCGATCCGATCAAGGCGGGCGGGGGTTGCCTAGCCAATCTGGGTCCACATTTTGTCGATCTGTTCCTCAGGGGCAGCGGTGAGACAGCAGCACATGTGGACTCCCGGCTCTCATCGGTTCTTCACAACCAGGCTGTTGAGGATCACGCCAGCCTCATCATCACGACACCGGAAGGACGCGAAGCCATTGTGGAAGTTGGCTACGCATTCCCTGGCTCGCCGCTCAAGCGCTACTGCAGCTTTACCTCGGTCGGTGAGGCAGGATTCGCCTCCGTTGATTCGGACGGCACAGCTACGTTCACGGCACTGGATGGCACCACGGAGGTCGACAAGATCAATGTGGATAGCGACCCTCTTTACGATCCGTTCGTACGACGAGTCGCCCAAACACTGGAAGATGGATTCCGGGGCCTGCCGACGCTGGCCCAGCTCGAAGACGTCATGCGCCCCATTTGGCAGGCCTATGACGACCAGCACGGAGGAAGAGAACATGCCTGATCTGAGTATCGACGTCGTCGCGAAGGCTGCCGGCGTCCACCGATCCACCGTTTCCCGGGCATTCTCCCGGCCGGAAGCCGTCAAAAGCGAAACACGCGAACACATCCTCAAGGTTGCCGAAGAACTCGGCTACACAATGAGTCCACTCGCCCAGGCTCTTCGGACCAAGACCAGCACGTTCATCCCGCTGATCGTGCCTGACATCACCAACCCGTTCTTTGCAGAACTTGCCAAGACGATGACGCAGGCGGCCGACGAGCGCGGCTATCAGCTGCTGCTCTGTGTCACCAATGGGGACCCTGCCAAAACTGAGGGTTACTTCACCGCCATGCAGGCCATGTATGCCCCCTTCGGGATTGTCGCGCCGTCCACAAAGGTCGATACCGAGGCCATGAAACGCTTTGATTTCGGCCACAAGGTCGTGGTGATTGACCGGGTTGAGGGGGACAATGCCGTCCCAACGGTCACCGTCGACAGCCGCCGCGGAATCATGCTGGCCCTGGATCACCTGCATTCTTTGGGGCACAACTCGATCGGCTACGTTTCCGGCATCGCCGGGACGCACACTGCCCAAGACCGGATGGACGCCTATCTGGAGCTGTCCGCCGAGAGCGGCAGCGCACCTGTCGTGCTGGACAGCGGGTCGGATCTTGATGCGGGCACGCGTGGGGCAGAACATTACCTCGAGATGGACAATCCTCCAACGGCCATCATCGCGGCCAATGACATGGTGGCCTTTGCGGTCATCTCGGCACTCGGCCAACGTGGCGTTCGGGTACCGGAGGACGTGTCGGTCATTGGTTTCGACGGTCTCGCTCTCGGCGCCCGGTTCAGCCCTCCTCTGACCACCGTTCGCCAGCCGATCGCCGACATGGGTCACATTGCCATCGAACTGGCCGAGAAGCAGAATGCAGACGGCTCCGTGGACCACATCGTCCTCGAACCTGAGCTTCTGGTCCGTGCCTCGACCTCTGGACCACGCAAGTGATCGCGCGAATGAGCAGGGGACAGGAGTCAACGCTCCGGCGTCTGACGGGGCTCCAGCACACAGACCACATCGGCCTGACGGTGCCAAACCTTGAGGACGGCATCCGGTTTTTCGTCGAAGTCCTCGGAGCTGAAGAGCTGTACCGCTCGGAACGCGGGCCCGACGCGGAATTCATGCCCACAAACTTCGACGTTCCGGCAGATGCCAAGCTCACGCTCGCCATGTTGCGCCTGCCACCGAACCTCAACATCGAGCTTTTCGAGTGGAGCAGCTCTGAACGGCGCGAGACGCCACCGCGGCACTGCGACGCCGGCGGGCATCACCTGTGCTTCGTCGTGGACGACGTGGATGAAGCGATCGCAGTGCTGCAGGAAATACCTGGGGTACGCGTGCTCGGTGAGCGCAAAGAAGTCGCGGGCGACAGCCCCCGAGTAGCCGGCAACCGCTGGACCTACTTCACAACCCCCTGGGGACTGCTGATGGAAATCGTGGATCGATCCCGCGTTCCAGCCCCGCCCCGGCTGGTCGGTCCCGCGGACTGGACAGCCCCTCCAAATACTTCAGAAAGGACTTGAACGATGCGGCTAGCGGGTCACACACTAGGCACCCCGGACCACACGGTTCCCCAAGCACTTGATCTATTCCGAGCCGCAGGGCTCGATGCCGCCGAAGTCATCTACCAGAATGACTACAAATCAGGATTGCCATTAGGTGACCGGCGTGCCGCGAAGGAGGCAATGAAAGCCGCCGAAACCGCAGGGATACCCATCGTAGGTCTGACGCCTTACACGACCGCCATCAACTCACTGGACGACGCGGAATGGCGCACAGCAGTCGATGAATTCCGCGGCGCCATAGAAACCGCACACCTGCTGGGCGCTGACCGGGTCCGCGTCTATGCTGGTTCGTGGCACCCTGGGGACAACGACCACGCGGCGCGTTGGGGCAAACTGCGTAAGGCGCTGGAGGCCCTCGCGCCCGAAGCCGGCCAGGCCGGCGTTCGCCTTTGCGTGGAAAACCACTTCGGCACCATGACCCAGACCGCGGCAGACACCGCTGCCCTTGTCCGGGAAATTGCCCATCCGGCCGTCCGCGTTCTCTATGACCAGGCGAACCTGACATTCACGCACGACGAAACGTACGAACAGGCCTTCGCAGTTCAAGGTGACCTGATCGGTCACGTTCACGTGAAGGACCTCGTCTTCACGGATCCCAACGCGGCCTTCCGCGCCACGGAAACAGCCCGAGTCAACGCTTCCGAGCGGGCGGTCCGGTCGCGGGTCGTCGGAGGCGGCGTCGTTCCATGGTCGGACATCCTCGCCGCGTTGCTGCAGCATGGCTACGACGACGTGCTGAGCATCGAACTCGAGTACCGTTGGCACCCGCAAGACCTCCCCGCGCCCGAGGACGGATTCCGCGAATCCGCCGCCGTCCTGCGCTCAATGCTCTCTGAAGTGAGGAACGCCTGATGACTACCAACCGTCTGCGCGTCGGAGTTGTCGGCGCGGGCAATATCGCCACCATTGCCCAATTGCCCACCCTCGTCCAACGCGATGATGTCGAGTTGGCCGCTCTGGTTTCCCGGCGTGAGAATCCAGGCAACCTGGTCCGGCGCTGGGGCTTCAACGCCGCCTACAAAACGGTGGAGGACATGTTGGATTCGCAGGAGCTGGATGCAGTATTCGTCCTTACGCCGCGGTCCGAGCACGCCCATGCCGTCCAGCTGTGCCTGAACCGTGAAGTCGACGTGTTCTGCGAAAAGCCGTTGGCTCCGGCAACCGATGAAGCAGAACGTCTTGCAGATCTCGCCGACGAGCGGGGCCGCATCCTGATGGTGGACTTCAACCGCCGCTATGCGCCGGTCTATACCGCCGGTCGGGAGGTCTTTGGTGCCAAAGGCGCCACCTTCTGCGTTGCCCAGAAAAATCGCCCTGGATCTGAATACCGTGCGACATTCGAGAACGCCATTCACATGGTCGATCTCCTCCGCTGGTACTGCGGCGGCGAACCGGAGGACGTCGCCGCCCACGCCGCCGGTGATGACCCGTGGGAAGAAGACGGCGTCGCAGCAACTATCCGCTTCAGTACCGGGAACACTGGCGTCCTGATGGCAGCCCGGACAGCGGGTGCATGGAATGAAAAGCTGGACGCCTACGGCGACGGAAAGACCGTCGAAGTCAGGGCACCGGAGACGGTTTCGACCACTATCAAGGGCGTCACCACCTCGCGGGAACTGAGCGCCGAGGCCTACGGCTGGGCTACAGCCACCGAAACCTTGGGGTTCTCGGCGGCCGTTCATCATTTTCTGGACCGGGTTGCTGACAGGGCGCAGCCACTTACTTCAGGCCGGGAAGCTGTCCATACCCAACGCCTGCTCGACCGGATTCTCGCTGCCGCCGGTTTGCCGACAGAAGAGCAAGCCGGCCGGGAATGGGCCAGCCACGCAGTAAACGGAAGCTAACAAGCAGCCGAGCTCGCCTTTCCTACTGCACTTCCAGTCCTTGATGCGGGCACTGTGGAACAGTGGCTGAACAAACCTGCGGAAAATAGGAGGTGCCAACATGGCTCGACTTCGCCTCCGTCAGGGCAGCCCACACATCGGGGGAGCGGGGAGACAACCGTTCCGCGGCCGGCTCACCGCGCTTGCCGGCATCCTGCTGGTCGCGTTCAGCGCCAGAGAAGCGGTTTCGGCGGTGTCCCCACTCCTTGGTCCAATCAGCGAGGACCTTCCCCTCGACGCGGTGACGACAGGGATCCTTGGGATGCTGCCGACCGCCGGCTTCGCAGTGATGGGCTTCCTGGCTCCGCCGCTCCTCCGGCGTATCCAGCTCGAACACCTGCTACTGGTTGCGATCCTGCTGACAACACTTGGTCAGGTCGGCCGTGCACTGGGATGGAACATCCCGGCATTTTTGGTGTTCACCTGGATCGCCATGCTCGGGATCGGGATGGTCAATGTCGTGATTCCGCCTCTGCTGATGAAGTACTTTCCCGACAAAACTGGGATCCTCGCAGCGCTCCACATAACCCTCCTGGGCGCCAGCACGGCCGTGGCCGCCCAATTCGCCATACCCTTGAGCAATCCTTATGGCTGGCGGTTCTCCATCGGCATTTGGGCGGCCCTCAGCGCGGTCGCTGCGATGCCTTGGCTGATTCTTCTTGCCAACAAGCGGACTGTTGCTCGCTCCAAGACATCACCAGCCAACGATAGGCCGCCTCCCCCTACGAACGCGATCAAACCCTGGAGATCATCAATTGGCTGGGGTGCAGCACTGATCTTCGCTGGTTTCTCGAGCAATACTTTTGCGGCGCTAACTTGGCTTCCGGCTGTTCTTATCGACAGAGGAATGAGTCAGGAAACCGCTGGATCCATGCTGGCGCTCTATTCAATCCTCACCGTGCCTGTCGCCCTGTTTGTGCCTCTGGTAGTGGTGAGAATGCCTCGCCCGCTACCCGTTGCAATCCTGTTTGTCCTCGCATTCGCCATCGGTTACGGAGGCATCCTCTTTGCTCCACCAGCCTCTGCAGTGGTCTGGGTCGTCATAGCCGGACTTGGCCAAGGCGCGTACTCCTTCGCGTTCACGATGATCAATAAGCGAACACGAACGCAATCCGGCTCAGGGATCCTGTCCGGGTTCGCCCACGGAGTCGGTTACGCCCTTGCAAGCGTTGGCCCGTTCTTTTTTGGTCTCCTGCATCATCCAGGGGACGGCTGGCTGCCCTCGTTCGGCATGCTCGGAGCGTGGCTCCTGGTGCTTTTGGCAGGAGCGATGATGGTCAACAAGCCGCGCTTGCTCGAAGACGCCTTCCTGGTGGTACAGCCAGGCACCAAAGAAGCAAGAAGCTGATGCAGAGCCTGACTGCAGCAGATACACAACAAACCGAGACCGCCGGGCCCGCGAAAATCTGCACCACGTTGATCCTTGACAGACCCTTTTTGCGACCTTATGTTTGTTGCAACCGATCTCAGCAACCGATCTCACTAACACTAAAAGAACGTCGCCGATCTCAAGGGAGAGACTCTATGGTCACCTGCTTCGTCCCTGGCAGCATCTTCGGCGGCCCGACATCATGACCGCGACGGCACATGCCCCGCGCGTCGCCGTCGTGGGAGCGGCCGGCTGGGCCGGATCACGGCACGCCCGGGCATTCGCCGCGGCAGGTGCCCAGGTCTCCATCCTTGTGGAGAAGGACGAGCGCGGCCTCGCCCTCGCTCAGGAGCTCGGCGCACAGTTGGTGCCGAGTACAGCGGATCTCCATCCCGAACACCTTGACTTGGTAGTCGTAGCACTGCCCACCACGATGCAACCGGTCATATGCGCAGATCTGCTGAACAGGGGATTTCGAGTGTTGACTGAAAAGCCGGTGGCCGCAGATGCCGAAGGTGCTGCCGTCCTGGCTGCCGCTTCCGGGGTACACGACAGACTCATGGTCGGGTATACGCTCCACCACCATCCCGCCGCCGCGCTGGTCTCTCAATGGATCAGGAACAAGAACGTGATCGCCGTGTCTGTCCGTTCCGTCGCCCACAAACAGAACGTCCACTCATGGCGCGCTGACCCGAAAGAGGGCGGCGTCGCTGTAGTGAATGGTATTCACGCCATCGAATTAGTCTCATCATGGTTCAACGGCGATCCGAAAGTACTGGCCACCAGCGCCAGCAGCAACCTCTATGGGTCGCCGGTGCCGGAGCACGTCGTCTCCACCCTCGAATTTCCTGAGGGCGTCATATTCACCATGCAGAGCTATTGGTCTCCCTGGCAGGAGCCTCAAGGACTCAATCAGGGCGACTGGAGTCTCACCATTGACGTCCTGGCCACTGAGGGCCGGATGTTATGGTCCAACGACTCCCTTCACGTGTGGGAGCGTGACGGCGGCCAGTACGTAAAGACCTTTGACCCCTCCGACCTCTTCCTGCGCCAAGCAGAGACAGCGTTGAAGTTCTGCACGGGTGAAACCCCTGCAGTCACATTCGCCCAGGCACTCCGCGCGACAGTAATCGCCGATGCAGTCCTGGCAGCGGCAACATCCAGCGCGGAGGATGTGGTCTCCCCGTAACATCTCAAAAACCTGACCGTCGACTGAACAACCATAACTAAGGAATTAGACATGAAGCGAGCAACCCACGGCCGGACCCCAGGAGAACCGCGGCGCAGCCGCATCCAGAGTGGGGAGAACCGATGAGCCTCAAAGACCAGGTGGTTCTGGTAACCGGATCGAGCGGGGGAATCGGCGATGCTGCTGTCAGCGCATTCGTAGCCGCAGGCGCCCTCGTCGTCGGCGCTGATCGTTCCCCCAAGGAGGACCAGGCGCTGGGGGCCTTCTATCCTCTCGACATCACGTCCGAGCAACAATGCGCAACGGTTATCCAGGACATCAAAGCCAGATTCGGCCGCACCGATGTCCTCGTCCATGCAGCAGGAGTGCTCGGCACCACGCCGGACATTATGGAGACAACCACAGAAGAGTTCGACTCCATTCTGAGGATCAATGCCTCTGCAACGTTCTCGATGGTACGAGAGACAGCAAAGTCAATGCTTGAGTCCGGCACGGCCGGCGCCATCGTGGTCTTATCCTCCGTCGCGGCCAAAGAAGCACGCCTGAACTACCTGCCTTATAACGCGAGCAAGCTTGCAGTCCTGCATATCATGTGGTCATTCGCAGAATTACTCGGGCCTCAGGGCATCTCCGTCAACGCCGTGGCACCAGGCCCGGTGAACACACCCATGTGGGCACAGTTTGCCAAAGATTCAGGCCCGGATGCGGCTGCCAACCGGGCGAAGAGGGCAGCGCAACTGCCGATGCGCCGGTTTGCCGAACCCGACGAAGTCGCCCGCGCCATCCTCTTTCTGACCGATCCCGACAACCGCTACATCACCGGAGTGTCTCTCGATGTGGCCGGCGGAGCACACCTGGGAATAGGAACCTGAACCCCCTGCACGGTGCCTTGCAATCAAAGGGGCCCCGTCACACACCTTTTGCAGGTGGCAACCCAGCGTACACATACGCCAGGCAAACCCAGCACCGACCCCTCAAGGCTGTGTCTGAGCAACCCCAGCGAAGTCTAAGTCTGAATCTACGAGGAGAAATCGATACGTCCGTTCTTTTGGTCCAGTTCAAGCCCCTCGGGAATGTTTAGGTGAGAGAAATGAAAACTGCGATTCGACATCATCACACTGCCCTGCACGTTACGGACATGGAGCGCAGCGCCCGGTTCTACGTGGAAGGGCTTGGCCTTGCCCGCTTGAAAGCGTGGACATCGGGCCCATACGTCGGCGAACTTTACGGCCGTCCGGACGTTAAGGTCAAAGCACTAATGCTCTCAACGGGTGACGGTACCTTCAACTTGGAGCTGGTCCAAGTTGAGGATCCGCCACCGGCCGTCAACCCATCAGAGGCGCAGCCGGGGACTGCACATCTTGCTTTTACCGATATTGACCTGCGCAAGGTTTACGCCAGAATGACAGCGCTCGGGTACAGCGCACTGTCCGAACCGGTCGCACCCACGTCGGGCCCGGTTGCAGGAGGCTTGCTGATCTACCTGCTCGATCCAGACGGAAATCGTGTGGAGCTAATTCAGCCGCCAGATTGGCCGCCAAGCGACAACTCTTGAGCTGTCCGCACCCGGGTAAAGATGCTCGGAGTGCCTAGCGCCGGGTGACCAGACTGGGAAAACCAGGGGAAACAGCGCATGGAACGAGGAGCGCGGCTTTAGGATTCCGGCTGAAACGGTCCGCCACTCATCAATCGAGCCTTGAGTCTTTTCGATAGCAATGACACCTTTGCCGAGAAGGCCGACGATTGGCAAGTCCGTGGCACGGACTTGCTGCGCAAAAACGGTACACGGACGCGGACTGCGGTCTGGTCCTCGCCCTATTAAACGGTGAGCACGGTTTAAGAGGGCAAGGTAGTGGTCCCTGTTCGGGAGCCGCTTGTGGTGGGCGAGCAGGCTGGGCCTGTGTTCCGCATATCGACTGTTTGGTTCATGATTCAGCGCTTCGTTGGGTGAGGGGATATCCCCGACGCCGCGTCGCGAGGTCGCTGCGACACATGCAGGAATGGTCTAGGGGGAGCGCTGCTAGGCTTCGCGCAAGGTGTGGCTACCCCTTGCATGCCTGGGGCTCCTGCTATTCGGCCTGCGCCACCGCCCGGATGGCAGTTGGATCCCATGGTGTGGGGGTGAGATCTGGTTGCTCGTGGGGCCGTAGGAGCAGCCTTGAGAAGCCATCCCCGTATGCTCGGGTCCCTAATGAACTCTGCCGCTTCGTAGCGGTTCATCGATTGAGTTACGGGCTGCAGATGATCCTAACCTCAGCAGTGCGGGTGAGGTTAAGGCCTGCCGAAACAGCCGAACAGGGTTCATAGCTGGAGTGGATGCCTGACTTAAGGTCCAGGACCTTTTTGAACTGCTTTTTTGTTTCGCTTGGCAGCAGCCCACCCAGATTCTCACGCTCGAGGGCGAATTCGGTGGCCACGAGCTGGGAGTCGGGGTTGAAAAGACTGATGCAGGTCGTAATAACTTCCCCCAATATCGTTGCCGGCCTGGCGGAGAGCGCCTACGGCCGCGAGATTGCCGTTACCAGGCAGTTCAACAACGTAAGGGACTTTGCTATTGCCGATCCGCCACTCAAGGCAACGAGACACCCCCTGTTTCCGCAAATACACGGAAAATCTACGCTGCGTTGAATGGGGATGTGTCCAATGGCGCCCAGCAGTGCCCTTCATTCCGCGAAGCAGAGTGCCACGGTCAATCAGCCCCGCGCCAATGCCGGTGGAAGATGCAACAGCGATCATTTTCGTCGCCGCAGGACTCAACAGTTGTTCGCCGTCCCCCAAGAGCGGAAGCCGACGCTGTCTTCGTGGCGGAATTCGAGCTCATATCAGCGCCAGGTCTCCAGACGGTCTCCGGACACGGCGATTTAAGGGTCGTCGTAGCCCCATCCCCAGGCGAGCTTGCCGTCTTCGTCGACGGGAAGATTGGCCCACTGGCCGGTGGGCAGGGCGTTCGGCCGTGCATTCGTCAGGCTCCTTCGTTGGCGTTGGTGTTGATGTTGGTGTTGAACGAGATTCCATGAAGGGACAGGCGGTGGGGCCTGGCTCGTCTACACGTTGAGCTCTTGCCCGTGAGTTCCAGCGCATTCGGCCCCCGCCGGTACTTATGACGCGGGCTGAGGGGCTTGTCAGAGTTTAGGAATTGCAGTTCCGGTGAGTCGCGAAGGGCACGCCACATGACCGCTTGGAAGCGGCCATGTGGCGTGCCTTTCTGGGTTGGGCCTGGGCGCAGAACTCTTGCTGTAGTTATCCCTTGACACCACCGGACGTCATGCCGGCAACAAACCAGCGCTGGAAGGCCAGGAAGATTGAGAGAACGGGGATGAAAGCAACGACGATGAATGCAGCGAAGAGTCCCCAGAAGCTACCGAAGCCAGTGGTTATATACCGCACGATGCCGTTCTGGACGGTCTTCATGTCTTCTGTGGTGGCGAGGACGGTGCCTACAAGGAAGTCGTTCCAGACGAATACGAAGATGAAGATGGCTACGGCTGCAATGCCGGGACGGATGAGCGGGAGGATGATGCGCCACAGGATCTGTGGCCGGGAGCAGCCATCGATCGCAGCCGCTTCCTCTATCTCAACGGGAATGTTCTCAATGAAGTTGCGCAGGAACAATATGGTCTGCCCACAGATGATGGCCGTGTAGACAAGAATCAGCATCGGATAGGTGTTAATCAAGGCTGTCCTCACGAACATGGAGTACAGGGCGATGAAGACCACGATCGCGGGAACCATCGACAGCACCAGGATCCCGGTCATCAGAGTTTCCATGCGGCGGCTTCGGTACCTGGTGGCGACATATGCTGCCGGGATGGAAATCGCCAACGCGAGGGCGATAGAACCGCCGGCGTAGATGAGGGAGTTAACAAAAAATCGAATGTTCGTCGAAGTCAGTATGCCTGCAAAGCCCTCGAATGAGATCGGGTCCGGAATCCATCGTGGCGGGAACTCAAGGGTGTCCGAGCCGGTTTTCAGCGAGGTGGATACGATCCACGCGACCGGCGGTAGAACGATCGCGGCTGAGAGGAAGACGTATGCCCAAGCCGGAACCGCCCGAAGGAGGGCGCCGACGCGGCCTTGGCGGCGCGAGGTTGTGGTGCTCACAGGCTTTCCTTCCGTCGGAAGCGAATGGCGACAAGAGTGAGGAGAATGTTTACGGCGAAAAGGAGGATAGCCGTTGCTGATGCCCCGGAGAGATCGAACTTGTCGAACATCTGGTTGTATACCCGCATTGACAGCGTCTCGGTCGATCCGATGGGGCCACCTCGTGTCGTTACCAGGATGATGGTGACCATCTGTACGTAGAGCATGAGCAGAACGATCACCACGGAGACGATGGTGTTGCGCAGGTAAGGCAACGTGACGTTGACAAATGCGTGCCGAATGCCCCCGCCGTCCACTTTGAGGCTTTCGTACAATTCCACTGGAATGGTTTGAAGGGCGCCGAGAAAGAGAAGCATGGCTTGCGGGTAGGACCACCACGCCGTCATCAGAGTCACGGCGACGAGCGCACTATTAGGGGACGAGAAGACATCAGTAGGACCGAACCCAAGGGCTTGGGTGATAGCTGAGGCTGGCCCGTAATTAGGGTTGAGGAACCAAAGCCAGATTGTTCCTGCCGTGGCCTGGGACATAAGCCACGGCAACAGGAAGAGGCTGCGGACGGAGCGCTTGAATCGATGCAGGTTGTTCAGCACAATCGCAGACAAGAGTCCCGCGGGCAATGCAATGACCAGCGCCCCGAGCGAAAATACAAGCGTTGTCCAGATGCGGGCGGGCAGGTCGGAATCTGAGAACAGCTTTGTAAAAGAGTTCAGACCAGAGAATTTGCCGATCTGGTAATACGAAGTCTCGTGGAGCGCTGTCCAGGCCGTGTAGATGAGCGGTCCAACGAAGACAAAAAGAAACACGGCAGTGACGGGGACGACGTACAACCAGACCATGCGGTCTTTACGAGCCCGGCGGAAAGCCTGGATGCCTGTGGGTGCAGTGGCCGTCTGAGATGAAGTGCGGGTCGGGCTGTTTGTTGACATTATCTCTCCCTTCCGAGGGGAGCCTGATTTTTCAGGCTCCCCTCGGACGTTGGGGGCTATTACTTGTTGGCCGCATCCTGGGCGGAACGGATAAACTCGCTGCCCGATAGATTGTTGAGGGTCAGTTTCTGTCCGGCCTGGGAGAGCCCGGTGGCCAGCGAGGTCCAGTTATCGGAATATGTGCGGGGTTCGCTGTTGCTCTTGACATAGGCGGCGATATCGTTCACAACCTTCGCTTCAGGCGTGGAGAAGAATGGCTGCTCATAAGTGGCAGCGCGTGTGGGAACCTCGCCGCCGGTGGCCATCTTTGCGCCGGCTTCGGGTCCGGTCATGTATTCGATGAACTTCCAGGCAGCCTCTGTATTTTTGCTCCCGTTGCCAATTCCGAGTGTCCATCCAATGGTGGTGCCCGTGGTGTCTCCAGTAGATGCCTTCGGCAAGTTGGTCCACTTGACGTCCGGGTTCTGGGATGCGAACGACACGATACGTTCGGTGCCCATGACTGACATTGCGACAGTGCCGCTGGCCATGCCGTCTGCTACGGTGCCATACGTGTCGGAAACGACGTTGCTACCCAGTGCCTTTGCGTCCCGGAGCTTGGCAAGGAAATTGCCAAACTCCTCGCTCTTCTTTGTGGCGAAATCTGCCTGTCCGTCCCCAGTCCATATTTCCTGGTCGACCTGCGTCATGAAGCAGTTGAAGAAAGTGCTGATGATGGCTGAATTGTCAGTGTCCGAGAACCCGGTTCCGAACCCGGTGAATCCAGCTGCGGCAGCTTTCTGTGCCACGTCCACGACTTCCTCGTAGGTGGTCGGAGTGGCCGCACCGATCTGAGAAAGAATTTTCTGGTTGTAGTACAGTGCGCAGGTCCGGTATTCATAGGGCACCGCGACCTGCTTGCCGTCAGGTCCCGCGAGAGTGTCCGTGGGACGGAGCCAGTCAGTGACCTCGGACGCAGCATCAGGCAGCGGCGAATAGACACCGGCCGCGGCCATCTGGGGCACGATCGGGGTGAACATCTTAAACACATCCGGCGCCTGACCGGCCGCTGCCGACTGCGGCAGCCTGTTCAGCATATCGCCCAGGGAAACCACCGAGAGATTGATCTTGATGTCAGGGTTTGCCGCCTCAAAGTTGGCGATGTTTTCCTTCAGTGCCTTCGATCGCGGATTGTCCTGACTGGGATCGAGGAAGTCCCAGTAATTGAGCGTCACCGGCCCCCCAGATTCCGGAGTTGAGGGGGAGCAGCCGCTGAGGGCAAGGCTAGCTACGACTGCTGTTACGAGTGCCAAGCCCCATCGCTTCTTGATCATGAATCTCTCCTGTGTGCTGGGTTGCTGATGCGGGAGCATGCCGTACTCAAAACGACGCCTGCTGAACGTGGGACTACCGAAGGTCCGGGGATGAGCCAGTTGATCATCGAGTCTCTCCTTTGAGATCGGTTGCATTGACGAGCAGTGAGATCGATTGCTGAGATCGGTTGCATCCAACATAGGGCTAGCTGAAGGTCCTGTCAAGCATTCCCTGGGTTCGAATCTTGGGGGTCCGTTTTCTCGATCGTCATCGAATGCTGCCATCGGGCTGTGCATCAGTTTCTTGCTTCCTTGGTGCATGGCTGTATCCCCTTGAGATGTCTTCAAGCCATGCATGGCTTGTTGAACATGATGGCTCCCACCGAATGCACCAGGAGCCAGGCTCCGAGCATGCCGAACGAGGGCAGCCAGCCGGCCCTGGATCATGCAGGAGACCTACAGGAACGGGCCGGCGCTGGCGAGGACGGCCTGACACGCGGAAATGCCGGGTTCGTTATGGAACGGACGCCCCCGCAGCTACTTCTACCCCTGTGCGGAAACGTGTTCGCGGTGGTGAGCTATTCTCCACTGAGATTCATGTCGCTCGGCCACTGCGCGCTTTATACCCTCTGGCACTACAGAGAATCCGTCCTACCTGCGCCTCGAGCCAATCGAGGGGCACTCGCTACCCGGGTCTAGTCCAGGAATGCTCCACGTTGCACAACGCAGGAAAAAGGAGCAAAACAGACCACCCCGCGGGCGGAACGTCTATGGATCCCCAGCCGTTAGCGCTGTGCCACATCCGAACTATACCGATGCTGGAGGGTTGATTCATGACACCGATAATGGGCACGGGCCATCGACAAGTGGCCCAAGCTACTCCACGGACCCGTCTTGTGGCTGCATTAGACCCAAGGTTCTCTCATCTATGGGAGATTGGCTTGGTAGCCGCCAAAATGCGTGAATCGCGCACCATGGCGGGCGCGGGCTCCGGACAAACTGCGATCTGCTTAGCACGGGAAGGCGCCAGGCGACGGACTGGGACGAGTCATTCCATTCACTTCTACTCGTCCCACTTGACCGCCGAAAACGGACCATACGTCGGCCTATCCCCCCGCCGGGGGAGTGGTGCCACACCCGCTCCCACTCGTCTTTCAACATGAGGGTTAGAACGCACGCTTGGCGAGACGCCGTCTCGCAAGTCGGCGGCGGGCGGTTGGCCTCAGCAGTTTTACGTTCCGCAGGCTAGCTCGGCGAGAGCACAGAGATGGCCCTTCGGCCGAGGCTGCCTACGACGTGACGGTGCATGATTTCCCGGGCACGGAGGGCGTCGCCGGCAACGACGGCGTCGGCGATTTTGATGTGTTCTTCCTGGACGCGGATCCGGTCTTTTTCGGAGTCTTCCTGGCTTTGCAGTCCGATTTGCCGGTAGCGGTCTGCCTTGTCCCACAGACCTTCCAGGATGCCGATCAGGAGGGGGTTGTGCGATGCGGTGTAGATGGCGCGGTGGAATTCGCGGTGAACGGTCATGGCTCCGAGATCGGCCGCGTCGTGCAGGGGTGTCAGCTGCGCCAAGGCGGTCCGGATCTGGGCGACATCTGCTGGTGTTCTACTTTCGGCCGCGAGGCCGGCTGCCAACGGATCCAGGTTTTCGCGGATGACGTAGAGGTCTCGTGCTTCATCTGCAGTGAGCGAGGCGACCCGGGCGTCGCGGTGTGATTCGAGTTGAACGAGTCCTTCCGCCGCGAGGCGTCGAAGGGCTTCCCGCAAGGGGGTGGTACTGACGCCGATTTCCTGAGCGAGCTGTGCTTGGTTAAGGACAGAGCCCTGAGGAATATCCCCGCTGAGGATCTGGCGGCGGAGCTCCTCGTAGGCGTAGGCGTTTTTGGACAGTGCTACGGCCGGGTTTGCCACCGTTTACTCCTTATGCGTGAGGGCTTCTTCGGGCCGGAGGGTCCAATAGGCTATGTCCTATACTACTTGCGGCCATAACCGATGTTTAAGTGGCAAGGCCAATACAAGGTGGGGAGCCAGGTGTCCCTGGCAGCCCTAGCCGGTGCAATCCTCTCCCGTCCCCTGAACGCGATGAAGTGCATCAAATTCGGCCTCTAGTGGTCGACAGTATGAAGAGGGCACCGCCCTCTTCACCGCGCAGTCGGGCCGTTACGAGGCCCTCCATTTGTCCTCCACATCGTCTTGTCGGCCAGAAGATGATCCGCGAGAGCGCATGCGTCCGATTGATTACGGCTATAACCACTCTGCCGCGGCCCAGGCTCGAATCAAAGGTGAAGGGGGTAGACAGCTACCTATAGGTTATAGGCTATAGTGAGTGATCGGATCACACCAATTGTTCCGCCACCACATCCCGTTGCTTTGCTCAAAGGAGAGACAGCCATGACGGCGTCCAAAACCCGCTGCACTTCCTCGTCCCGATCCAGAGTTTTCACCAGATATGCCGCAGCCTGCGTGGCCTCGGCCCTCGCCTTAACTTTGACTGCTTGCGGCGGAGCGGCCGTCCCCACACGGACTCCCGCTCCGGAGAACTCGATCACAACGGGCCAGTACCCCGACTATTACCCGGCCGAGTACAAGGACCTTGTCGCCGCGGCAGAGAAGGAGGGTGGCGAGCTCACCGTCTACTCGAACACGGACCAGGAAAACTGGGCGCCGGTGTTCCGTGATTTCAAGAAGAAGTACCCGTTCATCAAGGACATCTCCGCGAACAACCTCGGTTCCGACGAAGTTTTCCAGCGCGTTCTGAGCGAAAACGCCACCGGCGGCTCCCCGGCGGACATTCTGGTCACTAACGCTGCCGGCGCCTGGGCAGACTTCGCAGCCCGGGGAGATGTCCTGACCCAGTACACCTCCCCGGAATTGGTGAAGGTCCCTGAGTTCGCCAACCTGCTGCCCGGCGTGACCGCGATGTCGGCGGACGCGATGACGGTCACGTACAACACCGCCTTGATGACCGAAGCGCCGACCGGGCTCGCCTCACTCGCCGAGCAGGTCAAGGCCAACCCGTCCCAGTTCCAGGACAAGATCGGCATCCGCGACATCAAGAGCGCCTTTGGATTTACCGTCTTCCACGCCCTGACGAAGGACAAGCCCGAAGCCTGGGACGCCCTGGCAACCATCCTGCCGCTCTCCCGTCCGGAGAGTTCCTCTGCCACGGAGAAGGTCTTGGCCGGCGAGTACGTCGCCAGCGCACTGGTCAGCGCAGCTCCGGCATTCCCCGTGGTCAAGGACTCCGCCGGTCTGTTCAAGATCGCACTGCCCGACGACGGCACGGTCGTTCTGCCCCGCGGCGTCGGTATCGCAGCGAAGGCACCGCACGCTGCCACGGCAAAGCTCTTCATGGACTTCACCCTTTCGGCCGAAGGCCAGCAGGCTGTTCAGGAAGGCGGCCTGTCTTCCTTCCGCGAGGGCGTCAAGCCGGTCGAGTTCACCTACACGTACGCCGACATCGTCAAGGAAGTCGGGGAGGAGAACATCATCTCCGTTCCCTTCAAGAAGGTCTCCGAGGCAGAAACCGCTGCGTTCACCGAGCGCTGGAACAGCCTCAAAAAGTAAGTACCCGTGACTGACCAAGCAAGGACCGGAACACCACTCATGACAACAATCCCCGAAACCAAGCCGCCGGCCCAGGTGGCCCCGCCGCGGCCGGAATATCCGGCTCCGAAGTATCGCCGGATCCTCGGCGCGGACCGCAGTCAGCTGCTTTTCTGGGCAACCATCATTGTGCTGGCGCTCCTGGTTCTTGCACCTGTGGTCCCCACGCTTTACCAGTCGGTGATGGACCGTCCTCTGTACGAGGAGGGCGGTCTGTTCACCCCCGATAACTACATCCGGCTTTTCACCGAGGCCAACTTCGGCTCTGTGGCCCTGAACACCATTTTGTTCGCTGTGATGACAACGGTCATGACGCTCCTGATCGCCGTGCCTATGGCCATCGTCGTCATCCGCACCAACATCCCGGGCCGGAAGTTCTTTGGGGCGGCCATGCAGTGGCCGTTTTTCATCTCGTCGCTAATTTTGGGCTTCGGCTGGATAACCATGTATGGACCCGCAGGCTTCGCCAGCGTCGAGGTCCGCCGGGTCCTGGGCTTCCTGCCCTGGGACCTGTACACCCTCCCGGGCATGGCACTGACCGAAGCCGTGGCCCTCGCACCGATCGCCTACCTTTTCTGCGCCAACGCCCTTCGCAACTCCGACGCATCCCTCGAAGGCGCCGCCCAGACCGTGGGCGCCGGCCCGTTCCGGATCCTCTGGTCAGTCATTATGCCAATGCTGCGCCCGCCCATCGTTTACAGCTCGGTCCTGGTCTTCAGCATGTCCATCGAGACGCTCTCCATTCCGCTGCTCTACGGCCAGCCCGTGGACATCACCGTCTTTGCCACCTTCCTATACAAAAACGGACTGCAGTCCATCGACCCCGACTACGGGATCCTGGGTGCCGCATCCGTGATCATCCTGCTCGTGACGATCCTCCTCGTCGCCGTCCAGGCCAAACTCCTCAAGGACGCGAAGCGCTTCGTCTCGGTCCGCGGCAAGGCCACCAGGCCCCGTCTGCTGGATCTGGGCTGGATCAAATGGCTCGCGGTCGCCTTCATCACCAGCTACGTGGTCATCGGCGCGCTCGTTCCGATCCTCGGGTTGGTGATGCGGTCCTTCACCAAGATTTTCACCCCGCTGCAGAACCCGTTGCTGTCCCTGACGATGGGCAACTACCAGCGGATCTTCGAATTTCCCGCCTACGTCGGCTCGATCCGCAACAGCCTCATCGTGGCCGGCGTCGGTGCCGTCCTGGTCAGCGTCCTAGCCGTCGTCGCCGTCGTTGTCTCCAAACGCTCCAGCTTTCGCTACCGCAAGGTCATCGAGTACCTGGCTTTGGCCCCGCAGGCCATGCCCGGGTTGATCATCGGCATCGGTCTGTTCTGGGCCTTCGCTTTCATGCCGTTCAACATGGGCTCCCTGCTGCAGGGCACCATCTGGGCCATCATCATCGGTTTCGGCATCCGCGCCCTGCCCAGCGCGTTCGGCTCCATCTCCCCGGCGGTCATGCAGATCGGCGAGGAACTGGACAACGCGGCCCGCGTCAACGGTGCGGACTGGCTGCGGATGTTTCTCCGCATCCTGGTCAAGCTCCTCACCCCCGCTTTTGTCGCCGCGATGGTCCTGACTTTCGTGGTGATGATGAAGGAATACTCCCCGGCGATCTTCCTCGGCTCAGCCGATACCGCCGTCATCGGCACCACCATGCTCGAGCTCTGGGTCCAGGGCAACACCGGATCGGTCGCCGCCCTGGCCACCATTCAGATCGTTATCACCGCAGTCTTCGTCGGCGCCGCCGGCCTGCTTATGAAAGGTAAAAAAGATGCCTGACGTCGTCGTCAAGAACCTCCGCAAAGACTTCGGAGGCAACACCGTCCTCCACGAGGTCAGCTTCACCATCAAGGACGGGGAGTTCTTCACCCTCCTGGGCCCGTCCGGTTGCGGAAAGTCCACCACCCTGTCCTGCCTCGCCGGCCTGGAGCAGCCCACTTCGGGCTCCATCGCCGTCGGAGACACCGTCCTGGTCGATGACTCCTCGAACAAGTTCGTCCCGCCCGAGGAGCGCAACCTCGGCATGGTGTTCCAGTCCTACGCCCTCTGGCCGCACATGACACTGGCGGAGAACCTGGCGATGCCGCTGAACATCCGCAAGGTCTCCAAGGCTGAGCAGAAGACCCTTATCCACGACGCGCTGGAGAAGGTAGGCCTGGCCCACCTGTCCCACCGATACCCGCACCAGCTCTCCGGCGGCCAGCAGCAGCGCGTCGCCCTCGCCCGGGCCCTGGTCTACTCGCCCAAGGTCCTGCTCCTGGACGAACCGCTCTCCAACCTGGACGCCAAACTCCGCGAACAGGCCCGGGTCTGGCTCAAACGGCTCCAGTCCGAACTGGGCATCACCACCGTCTACGTCACCCATGACCAGGAAGAAGCCCTGGCCATGAGCGACCGGATCGCGGTCATGTCCAACGGGCACATGCTCCAGGTCGCACCGCCCCATGAAATCTACGAACGTCCCGCCACTGCAGAAGTTGCCGCCTTCATCGGACGCTCCAACTTCATCGACGGTACGGTCATCTCCGCCCGCGACGGCGCAGCCACCGTCCGCCTCGACGAGAGCGGCGAAACCATCAACGTCGCCGTCAGCGAACAGGCCGCCAGCGGGGACCTCGTCACCGTGGCCTTCCGACCGGAAAAGGTCTTCCTGACCAACAGAGGCGCCGAACTCCCGGCAGACGCCATCGCCCTCAACGCCGACATCATCACCACCTCCTACGTCGGGTCCCGGTACGAGTACGACCTCAAATACGGCAGCAAAACCCTCCTGGTCGACAGCACAACCGGCGGGCTGACCGGCGCGGTCCGCCTGGTGGTCCCGGCCGAAGCCGTGCGACTCTACCCCCGGGCAAACGTCGTCTCCAAGGACGTCGCCGAACTGATGGCTGTCACCCACTAGCCAGCCCCAAAAATCCGGCGGGGAAGCCAGCTCTGAGCAACTTCCCCGCCGGGCCCCAAAACTTCCACGGCATGACCCTCCAGCGGAGGTCATAGCTCTAATAGCGCAGGTCCGAATCTGTCCGAGAAAGTGTCCATCATGAGCATCGCCACCGCCGCCGGTTCCCACCCCTCCCTTACCCCCCTCGAAGTCAACGGCGACGTGCTCCAAGCCGTGGACATCGTAGGCGCGTTCGGGCCGGACTACCCCCGCCTGCCCATCGTTCTTCGGCTCCTGGCGGAGAACGTCCAGCGGAACATGACCGGCCACGAGCGCGACCAGGCCATGGACGCCCTGCGCCGCTGGCTTGACACCGGGACGAGCACCGCCGAAATCGAGTTCCTTCCGACCAGGGTGCTGATGCACGACACCACCAGCACACCCGCCCTGGTGGACATCGCCGCCATGCGCGACACCCTGGCCGAATGCGGTGAGGACCCTATGGCATTGAACCCGCTGCTGCGCGTGGACGTTTCCATTGATCATTCACTGGCGGTGGAGGAATACGGGCGGGCCGACGCAGCCGCCCGGAACATCAAGCACGAGATACGGAGGAACCGGGAACGCTACCAGTTCCTGAAATGGGCGTCGAAGGCGATGAACGGCGTTCACATCAACCCGCCCGGAACCGGCATCATGCACACCATCAACCTCGAACAGCTCGCCACCGTGGTCACCACCATCGAAAAGGACGGGGTCCGCTGGGCTGTCCCGGACATGATGGTGGGCACCGACAGCCACACGCCGATGATTAACGGCCTCGGTGTTCTCGGCTGGGGCGTCGGCGGACTGGAAGCCCAGACGGTCATGTTTGGCATGCCCGCCACCCTGCGGATCCCCGACGTCGTCGGGGTCCGGCTCACCGGCGAACTGGGAACCGGCACCCTCGCCACTGACCTGGCCCTGACCGTTACCCACCGCCTTCGCGAAGTCGGCGTCACAGGTGAGTTTGTTGAGTTCTTCGGCCCCGGCGTCTCCACGCTGACGGTGGGGGAGCGGGCCGTCGTGGCGAACATGGCACCCGAGTACGGCGCTACCACCGGGTACTTCCCGATCGACGCTATGGCCCTGGACTACCTTGCCGGCACCGGCCGCACAGCGGAACAGACACGCCTTGTGGAGGCTTACGCCAGGCAGGCAGGGATCTGGTTCGACCCGGAAGCAACCCCCGTCTACACGCGGGTGATCGACGTCAACCTGTCCACGATCGCCATGCACGCCGCCGGCCCCCGCCGCCCCCAGGACCTCCTGCCCTACGGCGGCATCCGCAACGCCCTGGAACAGGAGGCCGGACCGAAACTCCCCGGAACCGGGCCGCTGCCGGAGTTCCCCGTTGCCCTGGCCGCGATCACCAGCTGCACCAACACCTCTGACCCGCGCCTGCTGATCGCTGCCGGACTGGTGGCCCGGAACGCCAGAAAGCGGGGCATGAGAGTCCCCGAATGGGTCAAGACATCCCTCGCTCCCGGTTCACCCGCGGCGGCCAGCTACCTCAAGCGCGCCGACCTGACTGAGGACCTCGCCTCCGTGGGATTCGACATCGTCGGTTTCGGCTGCACCACCTGCATCGGCAACCCCGGGCCCCTGACGCCGGTGGTTGCCCAGGCCCAGAATGACGGCGGGAGCGAACCTGTGGCTATCCTCTCCGGGAACCGGAATTTCCCGGGACGGGTGCATCCCGACGTCGAACTCAGCTTCATCATGTCCCCGCCCCTTGTCGTGGCCTTCGCCCTGGCCGGCGACGCCAAACGCGACCTCAGCGCCGAACCTCTCCAGTACCTGGAGGACGGTACACCTGTCTACCTCACGGACCTGTGGCCGACGCGCGAAGAGATCGACGCGCTGGTATTGAAAGCCAACGACCCCGCGGATTTCCGCCGCGACTTCGTGATCGCCAGCCGGGATCCGCAGTGGCGCCGAGTGGAAGCCCCGTACGGCGCACAGTATCCCTGGGATCCGGCGTCGACCATCCTGCGGAGGCCGCCGTTCGCGGCGATGACTGAGGGGAGCCTCTTGGGCGGGTTTACAGCCCACCCGCTGCTAGTCCTCGGCGACGACATCACCACGGACCACATCTCCCCGGCCAGTGCCATCCCGCCACATAGCGACGTGGCGGACTTCTTGGTGGCCAGAGGAGAGGACAGAGGTGACCTGAACGTCTTTGCCTCGCGCCGCGGCAACTGGGAGGTTATGGTCCGCGGTGCCTTCCACGCCAAGTCAGTCAAAAACCTCCTCCACCCCGAAGCGCCTGTCGCGCAGACTGTCCACTCGCCGTCGGGCGTCACCATGCCAATCTGGGACGCCGCTCAGCGGTACCGCAAGGAAGGCGAATCCGTGGTGATGGTGGCGGGGGAGCGGTACGGCATGGGATCCTCCCGGGACTGGGCGGCCAAGGCCCAGCGGCTGCTCGGCGTCAGGGCCGTCATCGCGGTCAGCTTCGAGCGGATTCACCGTTCCAACCTCGTCGGGATGGGCATCCTCCCGCTCGTTATGCCCGCCGATATGAGGGACAAGCTCCTCAGTCTCAAGCCTGGCGACAGGATCAGGCTCGACGCCTTCGAAGACTGCATCCACCCCCGCGCCGCCATCACGGCGGCCATTGTCCGCAGCGACGGAACACAAGAGCCCTTCACCGCCACGGCTGCCGTGGAAACCGGATTGGAATGCGAACTCCTTGCCGTGGGCGGCGTTATCCCCATGATCCTCCGCCGGACCCTGAACCACACGGACAGCTGATGGGTCGCACTCCGCCCAAGGAGCAATCTATGCCAAGCACTGATCGTCAAACGGCCAGTTTTCAATCAGGGCTGCCCCGCCATGCCCAGCTGGAACCGGTACTGAACTGGACAAAGCTCTCGCGCAAGAACGATTTGGAGCTCGTGCATCGAAACGGCAAGACCCTGACCTCAGGCAGGGTGGACATGCTCGCCGTGGACTGCAGCGTTTTCTGGCTGATCCAGGACAACGGCAAAGGCCGGGCAATGTTCCTTCCGGCCGACGACGCCATGGTCTTTAGGCACAACCGCGGCGGGCAATAAGCCAAATCCTAAACTCCCCGAAGCCCCACTAACAGCGAGGAAAATGATGAGTGCGTTCGAGAAAATTGAGGTTGTGGGTTCAGTGGTGGAGCTCGACGGCGACGAAATGACACACATCCTCTGGCAGTTCATCAAGGACCGCCTGATCACCCCCTACTTGAACATCAAGCTCGAGAGTTTTGATCTGTCCCTGGAGAACCGGGACGCGACCGATGACCGGGTGACGTTGGATGCCGCCCATGCTATCCGTGAGCAAAAGGTGGGCGTCAAGTGCGCCACCATCACTCCCGATGAAGCACGGGTGCGGGAATTCGGCCTCAAGAAGATGTGGCCCTCGCCCAACGGAACAGTCCGAAACGTCCTGGGCGGCGTCCTGTTCCGCGAGCCGATCATCATCTCCAACATCCCCCGTCTGGTTCCCGGCTGGAACAAACCCATCATCATTGGCCGGCACGCCTTCGGTGACCAATATCGGGCCACCAACTTCAAGGTCCCGGGGCCGGGGACTCTCACATTGACGTTTACCCCTTCCGACGGCGGGGAGGAGATCCGGCAGGAGGTGGTCACGTATCCGGAGGGAGGCGGCGTGGCAATGGGCATGTACAACTTCAACGACTCCATCCGCGACTTTGCCAGAGCGTCCTTCTCCTACGGGCTGCAGCGGAACTACCCCGTCTACCTCTCCACGAAGAACACCATCCTCAAGGCATACGACGGGCAGTTCAAGGACCTGTTCCGGCAGGTGTTCGAAACCGAATTTAAGGAAGCGTTCGACGCCGTCGGGCTGGGGTATGAACACCGGCTGATCGATGACATGGTTGCCTCAGCCATGAAGTGGGAGGGCGGCTATGTTTGGGCCTGCAAGAACTACGACGGTGACGTCCAGTCAGACATCGTCGCGCAGGGATTCGGCTCCCTGGGTTTGATGACGTCCGTGCTCATGACGCCGGATGGCAGCACCGTGGTCGCCGAAGCCGCCCATGGCACTGTCACGCGGCACTACCGCCAACACCAACAGGGTAAGCCCACCTCCACGAACCCCATCGCCTGCATCTTCGCATGGAGCGGCGCCCTGCGGCACCGCGGCAAGCTGGACCAGACACCGGATGTGGTCCGGTTCGCCGAAACCTTGGAAGACGTGGTCATCAAAACGGTCGTATCCGGAAAGATGACCAAAGACCTCGCACTTCTCATCGGGCCGGAACAGCCTTGGCTCACAACCGAAGAGTTCCTTGCAGCCGTTGATGCCCGCCTTGCCGTCTCACACCTGCCGGTCATTGTCTGACTTCGGCACGCGACAGTAATACGAAGTTGAAGCCCAAGGAAATACTGTTGTCGGTCGGATCTTTCCCCCCCCGGGTCTTCGGCAGCGCGGGACATCATCTTGGTCGCGATGTCCGGCCGTCCGGGCTGGCTCTGGACCTACGGGCAACGAGCCAACTCGGTAATAGTCCCGTGTGGAACCTCGTCTGAAAGTTCAACAGTGAATGCGTTGTGATCCTGCAAGGTGCCGCGGCGCCGCGGGGAAGCCCAGCTGGCAGGCACAGACGAGGGGGTGCGGGCGGAGAGCAACGAGGAGACCCTTGCCAAACTCAGGCCTGCGTTCTCCCCGAGCGGCACTGTTACCGCAGGCAATGCGGCCGGCCCGGACACCACACTGCCCGATAAACCAGCCCATGCCATCGGCAAGGCACTGGAGACGGCCGGCTGGGGCGTTGACGATCTGGACTTCGTGGAGATCAATGAGGCGTTTGCCTCGGTCTCTGTCCACTCGGCCGCGCAGCTGGGGATCGGCATGGACCGTGTCAACGTCAACGGGGGAGCCATCGCGCTCGGCCATCCCATTGGCGCTTCCGGAGCACGTGTGGTGGTGGCTGCCGTCTATGAGCTCCAGAGGCGCGGTACCGGCAAGGCCGCTGTAGCGCTGTGCGGCGGCGGCGGCCAAGGCGAAGCATTGCTCCTGTCACGATGACGCCCGAAAGCCACGAAAGGACCAGGACCGGATGACACAGAATCCAACGGGATCACGCGGAACGACTCAAGTACTCCGCTTCATCCGGCAGAAGGAAGCGGCAAATCCGCAGGACCTACATCGGAGGATCCATTGTGGTCCAGGCAAATCACATCCTTAGCCTGGGAAGGGTGGTGGTGGGGGGATCCCGCAGCAGAGTCAGCAACCGATTCCGAACTCAGGACCACGGAGGATTCCTAGATTTTACGGATCCGGGACCTGGAAGGGGCGCCAACGAGGCCCACTCTCTTAACGCTCGCAGCCCCAGTTGCGCTTCCGGGACGATTGCATAGCCAGAGTAGCCGGATTTACTTGCCCTCAGAACGGGAGTTCTCGAAGGTACTTTCTCGTCCTACTAACTGCCGATAATGGACCTTTCATCACAACGGGGGAGTCCTCGTGGTGTCCGCATCGGAGCTGAAATGTGGCCAAAGGAAGGTGTGGACAATGTCCACACTCTTGGCTTCGGATCGGGTCGTACATCGGTCGGATTCGCTCGGATTTCCTATGTTTTTCGGGACTTCCCTGTATTTGCAAGGCCTGGAACGCAGTTCGAGTCCCACCTCGGGCACAAAAGATCCCCTCGTCAGAGGGGATTTTGCTTTAACGTGTGTACAAAGCTTGTGGTGGCGTCCCTCTGACGCTGGTGCGCGGGCTGAGGCCTGGCCGCCGCGGTGGCCTATTCAGGTGTGTGGGTGGCGGGTTCAGGACCCTGGCTGGTGGTTCCTCCGCCTGCTCTGTACTGGGACTATGTGCTTCCTCGTTCCCGTTCTGTCGGGTTTGTCGTGGGTGGCCAACACCTATTCATGGTTCGGGGTTGCGGGCACAACATGACGTCGGCGAAATTCTTCTTTAGCGGCCTCGGCTTAGTCATCACGGGAGCCGTGTTGGTTCGGTTTGTCGAGCCAAAGTGGTTGTGGACACTGTCCACACTGACGTCTGCTTTTTGACCCCCAGGCAGGCTTGGATTGCTGTTTCTCGTAGCTCTACAGGAATTCATTGGCGGCATATGGGCTGAACGACATCGCTATCACCGTCCATATGTGGGCGGTGCGCTCCAAGGGGAGAAGGGTGTCGGCCCCCACGTGTCAGGTTGAGTTTTAGGACACACCCGTGACGTTGTCCGGAAAGAAAAGAAATGGCTCTATTCTGGCAGCCGCTCCAAGAGTGTCCGATGTCAGGTTGGGGTGTGCCCAACTGGACGAACACTGGGGTCCTCAAAGCGGATCGTCGGCAGTCCTTGATGTTGCTCCACGCCGAGTGCACATCGGCACCTCGCGGCGCCTTTGCAACGGGATGAGTCATGTAGGTCCGGATGATGGTGGCTTCCCCTCAGTGCGGGAAGCCACCACTGCTCTATCGGTTTATAACTAGTTCCTCGGATTCTGGGGTGTGTTAGGTCGAGATGGCGGCGGCAGTGCGGAGGCCGGAGTTGCCGCTGGAGGATTCGGGCGTGTTGGATGTTCTGGCCGAGACACGGTAGCGGTTGCAGTACGAGTCATGGCATAGGTAGGAACCTCCGCGCATTACCCTGCCGGCGCCAATGGTGGGTCCAGGAGGATTTTTCGCAGGGGATTTGCGGTAGTACTTGGGCAGGAACCAGTCGGCGCACCATTCCCACACGTTGCCGGCGACGGGGGGTGTCGTAGAAGCACCGGTCCGTAGGATGAAGCTCCAAAAGGTACTGAGATGGTAGATGCACTTAGTGGACGGGTGTTTCGCCGTTGACTGCATCTCTGCGCTGCAGGATGATGTGCGTTGGCGGGTGTTCAGTTCCTTGCTGGGGAGGGCCTCTGGTCTTCACTTGGGGGAGGCCCGTCGGGGAGCTGACTTCCGGTCTCAGAACTGTTGGAGTCAGCTCCCGTCTTCTTCACCCGCACCCGCCGAGAATGCAAGACAGATCCCTGAGCAAGACTCATTGCCTTCCCGCAGATTTGGTCCGGGACCGCCGTTTACGTGTGGCCAGCCGGAGATGAGGTCATCCAGTCGGGGTGTCGGCTGTGGATACAGCTTGTCCTCTTTTGCGCGTACTTTGAAGAGATCCATTTACCCAGGGGCGTACTCTATGGGGAAGTGGAGGCCCCGATGATGGGAGGCCGTCCGCGGGTCCGCGCACTGCAGGGCAGTGCGGCAGCTACCGCTTCCTGTGTCTGGGTGATGCCGATAATACTGACCGATAACCTGGTCGCCGCCAGACTCTTGTCGGTGGGGTTGGAGAAGGAGACGTTCAGGGGAACAGTCGCGCCGGGGGGACAGCGGCGAACCTGGTTCCCCGGTAAGGTCGGGGGTGTTCATCGAGGACTGTTGAGACTGGACCAGGACACCGCTAGCTTGGATAGGGCCGGTGGCGACGATCATGAGGCCGGCCTCTTGGCTGGCGTCGAAGATGGTGCCTGCCGAAAGAACAAAGGCCAGGAGACCGGCAAGCAGCACTTTCACTGCCGTGCTGGCCTTGGCCACGGTCGGGTGCAAATATCCGGTTTTGTTCATGGGGAGCTGCTGGCGTCCGGCAGGACCGTATCGGGTGGCTGCGTATTCGAGGGCAGTAGATTCTCGCGAAGATAAGAAATCTTTTAGCGGATTCAAGCCCTCAGATAAGCTTGATCATGGACACCATCGCCGCGGTATTTCTTGTTTCTGGAGCGGCTGCGGTGTGGATTGGCGTGACGATCTTGGTCATTGTGTGCGGCCCCCGCCGGGCAACTCTCAGGCGCCGATCAATGGTCATACGTTACCGGTATGGTGCCCGTGGCCGAGCAGCCTGGCAGTTGGCGCAAATTGAAGAGACCACCGTAGCGGCCCCAGCCAGCCCACTCGCGGCAGCTCAGCGGGCACGATTGGGATAAGCACGTGAGAAAGGAGCCTTACGATGACCGTGTCGCATGAGACCGCATTGGCAGAGCTGGCAGGGCATTTGAAGCCGGTATTCGAGCAAAGCCCTGACGGCGTTTACCTCTGGCTCGACGAACAGCACAAGGTCTGCAACCAGCGGTTGGCCGGCATGTTTGGGTACGACGTCCGCGAGTGGCAGGAGGTCGACGACTTCGCCGACACGTTCATTGCGGACGAGAGTCGGTCACTGTATGTCTGGCACTACCAGCACCAAGTCGGCGGCCTGCAGTATCCGGTGTCCTTCCGCTTCCGTGGCAAGCGCAAGGACGGGTCAACTTTTGACGCGGAGACGGACATGATTCCGCTGACGTACGCCGGGTATGTCGTCGCCTACCACTTCGTCCGCCAAGTCGGCGCCTAGCTACAGGGGGGATTGGGACGATGAGTGCACCGTCCCCATCCCATTCGGTGAAAGAAGCTCGATCAGCACAACGCCGCTGTGAGCGGATACTCGCTGGAGTGCCGCCGCTACATGCGGCAGTTGGCCTCGTGGCCAGGGCCGGGGGCGCCCCACAGCGCTACTTCACGTGCAGGAACATGTTTCGCGGCCGCTGATCAGCCGTGTCGGAGGCGCTATCGGCATCTTCCTCCTTCGGATGTCGATGGAGACACTCGGCGCCGGTCCCACTAATGATGATCGCGGCCGGCGTCGCCCTTGCCGGTGGCGCACTATCCCAGTGGCTCGCTCCGGAGACAAAGGAAGGACTTGACCTAAGCGGCAGCGGGCTATTGCGACTGACGCTGATCGTTAAATGGGCATCCGGCATGTCAACTGACACACCGGATGTCCAGACTCATGAGGGCTGGAGAAAGTATTGCTCCTGTCCTATGGGATTACTTAGTGGGAACCGCTGCGGGGGGAGGTGTCGGGACGGCTTTGTAGGAGTCGAGGTACTGGGCGTCGAGGATGGCGTAGTCCATGCCCCATTTATTAAGGATCTCCTTGTACTCGGGCGAGCTGGCGAGGTGCTTTATGGCCTGTACCAGGGCCGGGGTCAGTTCAGAACCACCTGGCAGCGCCATGGAAAGAATGGTTCCGGGGATAGTGGCCCCCAGTTCCATCTCATTCGGATTCTGTTTGCTCGCCCAGGCCGCACCCGGTCCATCAGCGTAGGCGGCGTCTACCTGGCCGCTGCGCACCTGAAGAAACATCTCTTGCCCATTGGGGACGGAAATGAGGTTGATGGGGGCTTCCCCTCGTGCAACACAGTCGGCGCTGTAGGCCGGTCCCTTTGTTACTTGCTGGATGCTTCCCAAAGTCACCGCGATCTTGCGCCCACACATGGTCTTTTCACCAATGTTGAGTGGGTTTCCTGGCTTGGTGGCAATGCCGTACCCGCCGCGGGCGTAGCCGACCATGTCGATTACTTTCAAACGGTCCACGGTCACACCCATGTCGGCGATGACAGCATCAAAGCGTTTGGCCTGCAGTCCTGGGATGAGTGCATCGAAGGTCGAGCTCTTGTAGGCAATCTGGATGTCGAGGATCTTTCCCAGTGCGCGTGATATGTCCGCGTCCATTCCGACAAACGTCTTCCCGTCTGAGCCGGTAAACGAGGTGGGGGCATTCGTTGGGCTTACGCCGAAAACGATAACTCCTTTTTCGCGGAGGTCCTTGGGTACCAGCGAGGCAGCAGGCTCGTAGGCCTTGATTCCGTCAACGCTGGTGTACTCCTTCACGGACTTGGGATCGGCTGGTTCCGGCATCGCCCCTTGAACCTCAACTTGTTTCTTTGACGCGCCGGACTCGGTCGATGCCGCGGTGCCTCCGCATGCTGTCAGAGCCAGGACAACAGCGGCCAGCCCTGCACTCAACAGGAGCGGGCGATTCTTGGTCGTTTGAAGTTTCATAGTGATCTTGCACCTAACTAACGAAAATGGGGATTGGAATATTGCTAGAGCGCCGGCTGGGAGTCTTCGGTGACTTCCCAGCGAACGTTTTAGAGAACTTGACTGAGAAATTCTTTGGTCCGGCTATTTTTGGGATGTAGCAGCACTTCGGCCGGGTTACCGGTTTCGACGACGACTCCGCCGTCGAGGAATACGATTTCATCACCCACTTCCCGGGCGAAGCCGATTTCGTGAGTAACGACGACCATGCTGGTTCCTCCGGTGGCCAGTTCCTTCATGACCTCCAGAACCTCACCGACGAGTTCGGGGTCAAGTGCGGACGTTGGTTCGTCGAAAAGCATCATTTCGGGGTTCATGGCCAGGGCTCGGGCGATGGCGACCCTTTGCTGTTGCCCGCCGGAGAGCTGGCTTGGATAGTAGTCAGATTTGTTTTCGAGGCCCACCCGCTTCAGGAGAGCGTGGGCGCGTTTCACTATCTCGCTCTTGTTTTCCCTTTTAACCCAGCCAGGGGCAACGCACACATTTTCGAGAGCGGTCATGTGAGGGAAGAGGTTGAACTTTTGAAACACCATTCCGATTCGGGCCCGTTGACGGGCGATTCCGCTCTCATTCAGTTCGTAGTACTTGTTATTTTTGAGTTCGTAACCCATGCGTTCACCGTTGACGAAAATGCTTCCGCCGTCAGGTTTTTCCAAGAGATTCACGCAGCGCAAAAGAGTTGATTTGCCTGAGCCGCTGGGTCCCAAAAGGCAGACCACATCTCCGCGGTTCATTGAGAAGTCGATTCCTGACAATACCGGATTGTCACCGAAGTGTTTGCGCAGATTCTTGACTTCGAGAACTTTATCGTAAGTCATCAGTTGTTGTTGCTTTCTTGTAGGGCCACAATTGGCTGAGCTGTTTCCCGTTTCAACACAGCATTCCGGGGCGTGAATCCTCGTGCGAGACGCTGTTCGATTCGGCTCTGGAAATAGCTAAGGATCGAAGTGATGATCAGGTACCACAGTCCGGCGACGGTCAACAGCGGAATGGTTTGGTAGTTGGAGGCGTAGATCAGCTGCGCACTGTGCAGGAGATCAGCGATACCCACCACACTCACGAGGGAGGTGGCCTTGAGCAATGAAATGACCTGGTTACCGGTGGGGGGAATGATCATTCTCATGGCTTGAGGTATGAGAATCCTGAGGGTATTGAGCCTTCCCATGCCGAGGGCTTTCGCCGCTTCGGTTTGGCCGGAATCGACGCCCAGGAATCCGCCCCTGGTAATTTCAGCCATGTAGGCTGCCTCGTTGAGGGTCAGGCACAGGATGGCAGCAACAATGGGCGTCATGACCACATTCGTGTCCACCTGCAGGAAAGTCAGACCGAACGGAAGCTCGACGCCAAGTGTTGGGTAGAGTGCAGACAAATTGAACCAAAAAATCAGCTGAACGAGAACGGGCGTGGCGCGAAAGAACCACACGTAAAAGCCTGCTATTGAATTGAGCAGCTTGTTCTTTGACATTCGCATAACACCGATGACGCCACCGAGCACGGTCCCCAGCACCATGCAGACCGCTGTCAGCCAAAGAGTCAGCAATATGCCCTCAAGAATAGTCTGGGCGGTGAAATACTCAGCCACTACATCCCAGCGAAGATTCTCATTCAGCAGGACGGAAATAAGCATTGCGAGGGCCAACCCCGCCACAATGATCGAAGCCACAATTTTCCCGACATGGCGTTGACGGACAATGGGAAATGAGTCTTCGGGAACCTCGCTCCGATGCGCCGGTTCCTGGCTGCGATTATTTTCTTTGCTTTGAACACTATGCATAGTTGTCATGCCTTACCTGCGTGGGAGCCGATCGAGCGCGTGGGCTCCATGAATTGAAATTTTCTATCTTTTTTCCCCTGAACCATGTCCGCTGCGATTCGTCCGATTCCCGGGCACATCTTGAACCCGAATCCCGCAAAGCCGTTTGCCAGAAGAACACTTTCGCTGCGGGGCAGGAAGCCGAGGAAAGGAATCCAGTCATCCACATAGAAATCTGTCCAGGCACATGCCCTTATCGGACTCTTGCTGAGTCCCGGAAAATACCTTGCGACGTGTCTTTCCATGTCTTGGATCTCATCCACAGTCTGGCCGCGGAAGTAGTCATCGGGTCCGGCCATATCCGTGGGCGCGCCGCCGGGAGCGATCTTTACTGAACCACCACCATCAAGGCTCGGCGCTCCATAAAGGGTCCCGTCATCAACCAAACGCTGAAAGACAGGAAAGTTTTCTGCGGTGAAGTCATGCCCGGGCAGGGGGCTGAACCAAGTCAACTTGATACGGCCGGCACGGCTTTTGTCCCGAAGCTCAGAGGGGAGATTGTCCCCGGACCAAGAACCGGTGGTCACGATTGCCTTTTTGGCAGTCCACTCGTTTTGCCCATCCGTCATCACCACACCCTCCGCCGAAGCGTGCTTAATGGAGATCTTTGAATAGTCCCGGACCTGGGCTCCGAGATGTCTTGCGCGAGCGACTGCCGTCAGAACTGCTTGTTCGCAACGAATGTATCCCTGGGTGGAATCAAACATTCCAATCTCGCCCTGGTCAAGCAGGTGCTCGGGGAAGCGATTCTCCATGTCCAGCCCGCTGAGGTACTCCATCTCAAGACCGGCCTTTTCCGCTGCTACTTGAGCGGCAACCATCCGGGAATCACCCGGACGGCCAATCATGAGGCCTCCAGTTTCGGTCAGGATTTGGACGTCCGAGAACTCCTGAAGGTTCTCCCAGCGACTGCGAGCCATATCTATCACGGGGTTGTACTCCGGACCGCTGGTCTGCATCCGCCGGAACAATCGTGACTCGCCTCCAACGGCACCCCGATCATGGCCAATCCCGAACTGTTCAAACCCGACGACATTTAAGCCGTCCTCAGCGAGCTGCCAGAGCGCCATGCTCCCCATGGCCCCCAAGCCGATCACGGCAACGTCGAATTCCGTATGCATAACATTCCTTTTTGCTGTTCCAGCTCAAATGACCAAGGGGATGCAGCGTGGGTGTCGCTGTCACATCAGTGCGCCTATCTCCGATTGAAGCGCGCAAACCCGAGGCCCCATACCTTGCTTTGATCGCTTGCATTGCTCAGCGCCGAAGGTTCTGGGGCGGCGGAGCGTCGTTATGTAATGGTACTCACAGACTACTTGGTTCGACAAGATTGTCGGACATCTTTTTCTTTTGTTTGGATCCCAGCGCAAGCTGAGCGCATAGTCCTGCTAGCGCTTGGGGCTCCGGCCCGCCTGATCTACCAGTTCGGTCAGCCATGGGCGGTGCCCCTGATGGAACACCATCCCGTCAGGCAGCCCCTGTACTCCTGGCACGGAATTTGTGATGCCGATGGTGATGCGGCCGCCTGCCATGGGAGCGTTGCCGATGTGGAGGTCGCCATAGGACTCCGGGAGGACCGGGTCCATCCATAGGCCCCCTTTGGAGACATCTGCGTCATACCGCATGAGGCTGGTTACAAGCATGATCGGTGTTGTCGCTGCCCAAGCCTGCGGTGAGCACGCCGTTGGGTAAGGCACAGGCTCGGGAAACTGGTGCCGGCTGAATCCGCAGAACAGTTCGGGCAGCCGACCGTCGGAGAAATTGGCGGCCTCAAGCAAGGCGGTGGAGATCCGTTGTGCCTCCTTGACAAAGCCGCAGCGCAGCAGGCCGGCTGCGATGATTGCGTTGTCGTGTGGCCAGACCGAGCCGTTGTGGTAGCTGGCTGGGTTGTACGCGCCCATGTCGCTGGCCAACGTCCGGACGCCCCAGCCGCTGAACATTTCCTGAGACATAAGCCGTTCGGCGACGAGCGGTGCCTTGTCCTCATCCACGATGCCGTGCCACAGGCAATGGCCCATATTGGACGCACACGCGTCGACCTGCCGCTTCTTCCCGTCGAGGGCCACTGCATAGTATCCGCGGTCCGGCATCCAGAACTGTTCGTTGAACCGCTTTTTCAGCTCCGCCGCGCTGGCGGCGAGTTCATTGCCTCTAGCTGTGTCGCCGGCGTCGTACGCCATCCACGACCGCGCCATGTAGGCAGTGTAGACGTAGGCCTGCACCTCGCAGAGGGCGATCGGCGGCTCGGCCAAGGTGCCGTCGGCGAAGTTGATGCCGTCCCAGGAGTCCTTCCAACCTTGGTTGATCAGCCCCTGGGGGTTTAGGCGTTCGTACTCGACGAACCCGTCTCCGTCCTTGTCCCCGTAGTCCCGGATCCAGTCCATGGCCCTGTCCGCGTGGGGCAGGAGAGCGGCGATGGTGTCCGGGGCAAACCCCCAGCGGCTGACGTCCCCGAGCAAGCAGACGAACAGGGGAGTGGCGTCGACGCTTCCGTAGTAAACGGACTTCCCGCCCAGGGACAACCCGCTGGAAACATCGAGCCGTACCTCGTGCAGGATCTTGCCCGGTTCCTCCTCGCTCATCGGATCCACCAGGCTGCCCTGGCGGTCAGCGAGCGTCTGCAGTGTGCCCAGGGCCAGGGATGGATCGACAGGCATCGCCATCTCGGATGCCCACAGCGCGTCCCTGCCGAAGAGGGTCATGAACCAGGGCGCTCCGGCGGCCACCACTACGCGGTCCGGGTGGTCCGGGTCCTCTATTCGCAGGGAGCCCAGATCGTCGTAGCTGCGCCGCAGTGTCCGTTGGATGGACTGGTTTCCCATCTGCAGCACGGGAATCTTCGCCACCCATTCCTGTCGGCGTAGATCGCGGGGGGACAATCCGTCCCCGTCAGGGTGGACAAACGTCGCTGCGGAAAATGATCCCTCGTTGTTGGGCACCACGGTCAGGACCGTGCTCCAGTAACCGTGCGGCGGAATGGACAGCCGGTACGTGAGGGTGCTCGGTGCAAGGCTTGCTCCGGGTGCGTGGACGGTGATGCCCTTCCGGACGTCCTGCCAGGCGGCCCGGATGGTGAGATTGTCGGCGTCGACTTGGCTGGTTTTGTTCCAGCGCCGCTGGATCCGAGCCTCCTTTACCTCGAAGAGGTCCGCGAAGTCCGCTTCGATTCTCAGGGCGATCACGCATTCAGCCTCTTCGCGGGAGTGGTTGCGGAGGGTGATCTGCTCCTGGACGCCGGCCCCCACCTCACGCAGCCGCTCCACGATCAGCGGGCTGTCTGCATATCCGTCGGAACGGTGAACGCGCCCGGCAAACAGCGCGCGATAGGGCTCCAGGGTCAGGGCTGTCAGCGGCTCAAGCGGCAGGCCGTTGATGGTCAGGCTCCAACCGGACAGGATACGGGTGTCCTGGACGAAAAGACCGTGTGGTTGTTCGGAGTGCATGTCCCCGTTCTGCAAGGAGATGCAGAAGGACGAACCCTCGACCAAGGTGACAGTACCTACCCCGAGCGCACCGGCGGCAGTATCAGCATTCCATCCGGCCATTCCAGCGCCTCCCACACATCACATACAGCGTGCCTTGGCCCTGTGGTCAAGCCACTAGCATCCTTTGATAGACGCTACGCTTGCTTGCCATCGCTTGCCAGACCTCAAGTTGCAGGCCATCCCAGGGGCGGAAGGTCGGTCCGATGGCGGGAATTTCGCCCGTCAACCGGATGCGATAGGCCAGGGCAATACCCGGCAAGTGGACTGATGATCTGCAGGGCTTTGGGAGGGACCTGTTGGTGGTCTCCGGCAGGTGTGGAACTCTGGACGTGCTGTCGGTGGGTCACCATAGGATTGCAGGCGTTGTAGACTAAGCCCGCTGTGAAGCAGACTCTGAGCAGCCGTTCAGCCTCTCTTCGGGACTGTCACCGCCCGCTGTTCCGGGACCATCATGTGCTCGTCGTGTTGGTGGTAATGGTCCTCGATCGCTCGTCGTGCAACCGAAACATCACCGCCCGCTATGGCTTCCAGGAGCTCAAGATGGCGTGCGGTGGCTAATTGGCCGGGGTACGGCACGCCCGGACGCAAGAGCGGGACGGTAATCACACTAAGAAAGGGCTGCAGTCGTTGCCACGTATCCAGAAGCCAGGGATTTTTGCTTTCAGCCACGAGCGAGCCGTGGAACTTCCGATCGAGTTCCCAGAGGGCGTCCCAATCACGAGGAAGCTCGAGCTCTTCCATCGCTTCAGCGCTTTCGCGCATGATGTCCAGAGTCGCGGTGCTGACTGGGAATTCAATGCTCTTTGTGGCCTGGAGTTCAAGCATGGCGAACACCTCGCCCAGCCCTATGACATCGTCATAAGTGAATTCCCGCACGGAGAATCCTCTGTGAGGTTCTCCAACGACGAATCCCATCGCGGCAAGGCGCTGCAGGGCCTCTCGGATGGTCCCTCTGGAGACCTTGTGCTCTTCCGCCAGGGCGACTTCCGCGAGCCTTTCGCGGGGATACCTCAACCCCAGTAGGATCTCAGTCCGAAGGCTGATAGCCACCGCCTCAACCCGGGTGGGCTTAGCCGTGCGGTCTATTCCCGCACGCAGTAAGTCGGTCATTGTCGGCACTCCTAGTCTGTTTACGATACGGACACGACTCGGTACAACCGCGGCCTGCATCACCAATTACACCAGTTGTTTCGCTGTCCCTTCTCCATCCTGCTCCCAGTTGCTGAGGCAGTCGTGAGGATTTCCCGGCCAAGGGAGTTCCCGCCCCTGATCGGAACTTAACGGCGTCGCTGACGCGTCCAGATCCTTAGGCCGCGCAATACATGCGATCAGATCCCCTTCGTTCGCCGCGAGACTCGACAGCCCATACAGGAGGACGCCTGAAATGGGAGACCGCGCCTCTTGAAGTACGGTCCCGAACGGATCCTCAACGACCCCAAGTAACGCCCCGGCGTCGATGAATGAACCTGGCTCGACGTTTCTGTACCACAGGCCCGGGATCTCACACATCACGGCTTGATTCTCGAAAACAGGCAGAGGCTTCCTCTCTTCTCGGCCCAGGCCCAGCAACCCCGCGAAGCCCGCAATTCGACGCAGGCCCTCCTGCTGGATCGCCACTTCTGCCGCAGACCATCGGCCCTCTCCGCCCACTTCAATCAGTGTGGACGGGATCCCCGCTTTGGCAGCGGCCCAAATGCTCGAGCCCACGGCTTCGAACAGCACAATGCGCGGCACATCGAACTGATCAGCCAGTTCACGTGACAGATCGTCCACATCCGCAGTTCCCACCGGGCTCACGCCGGCAAAGCTTTCCAGAGTCTCGGGAATATCGCCGCTGTGGCAGTCGACGTAGTAGTCTGCGCGGGAAATGACGTTGGACCACAGCCAGTAGGCAAGACGGTCGGTGCTGCCGCCGTCCGGGTTGCCGGGGAAAGCACGGTTGAGGTTCTTGCCGTCCATAGGGTTGACGAATGCACTCCTGCCCTGAAAGGAGAGGGGACTGGACTGAAGCGAGGCGATTACCGTTCCTTGAATAGCGGAAGCATTTAAGCCAAAAACGAACTCCCGCACGGCCACCATGGACACGTACTCGCCCCCGTGGATGCCTGCGGTAACAGCAAGGACGGGGCCGGGCCGTTCCCCATGCACAATGACTACCGGAAGGCGAAGTGTCCTTCCGTGGATCTCGACTGAACAGTAGCCCGCCGCCGTGGTTCCTGGGTCAGCAACCACGGCCCCTACGCTGAAGGCCTCATGTGCATTATTCATGTCGGTTCCAGTAAATGTTGGGCCTTTAGCTCAGTGGCAAGGAGGTTAGTTGGGAATCTGGTCCAAGGAACCGGGCCGGATTCATGAAGCTGACGTCAGTGGCAGTCGTTCCGTCTATCACCAGGTCCGCGGCGATGGCACCCAGCGCGGAGGCCATCTTGAAGCCGTGGCCCGAGAAGCCTACCGCCGCTATGACACCTTCCATTCCCGGCACCTTCCCCAGCAGGCCTGTCCCATCGGGAGTATAGCCGTCAGCACACAGGGCAACCCGTACCGGTTCCGGAACGAGACTCGGAATGTACTCTGCTACCCATGCTCGTATGGTATCCAAATACTTCGGGTCCCAAGAGAGGGGTTTCTCCATGGACTCGACTTCGTCCATGTAGACGCTGCCGGCGACTTTAACCGTCCAACCGTCTGCACTTGGGAACCCATAGAAACCAACGTCGTGGATTCTGCGCATGAACACCGGCAAACCTTCCCGGCTGAATTTAGACGGATCCGAGATGGGGAACCATGTCAGGACCTGCGGCCGAACTGAGAGATGAACGCCAAGTTCCTTGCATACGGCTCCGGCTCCGGTGCCCTGGGAGATAATCACCCTGGAGGCAACGATCTCTTCCTGATCGGTCCGGACGATGTACCGGTCACCATACGGCTCAACTGACTGCGCCTTACGGTTTCCCAGGAACTGCGCGCCGAGCCTGGCCGATTCCACCAGCGCGGTGGCCACTGCTTTCTCGGAATACACGTAGCCGCCCTCAGGGTCAAAGAGTGCCACGTCTGTGTCCCTGATCACGTGTTCGGGATATTTTGCCCTCGCCTTATCGCCCCGGAGGGTTTCATAATCTAGGCCACTCGTTTTCCCTGCCTCGATGAGCGATTCGAGTAAAGGATGGTCTTCATCAAGCATTGTGACGAAGCCTGTGGTGTTGAGCAGGGGCATTCCGCCGATTTTTTCCAGGTCGCGCCACAAATCCTGCGACCTCTGCAGAATCGGTGTGTAATGCCCGCCTTCCGCGTACACCTTGCGGAAAAGGCGCGATTCCCCGGCGTAGGCAGAAAAGGGCCCGGGTATCGAAAACCGGTCCACGCCAATGACCTTCAGTCCGCGAGAGGCAAGCTGCCAGCTTGCCATGCTCCCCACAGAACCGACTCCAACAATGACAACGTCCGTTTCGAGGGTAGTCATGGCTTTACAGCCCCTTTCGTGAAGAGCTGTCGGACATCTCACACCAACCGGCGGTTGGCTTGCATCCTCGCTCCGCTGTCCGGGCATGGAACGTGACTAGGGGTGGGGTGATCATGCTTTGACTTCCTCCTGTGATCGCAGATCAGAACCTGGCATTCAAACATTGTCCTTCATTATTGTCGGACAACGTGTATGATCGTCACTGTAGCACCTTGCAGTTGGATTCGGAACGGGCGACTGGAAGAGGCGGGCACGCCCCCATTGAGGGCGTCAGCGGGCTCAGGACGGATTCCTGGTGCTACAAAACTTTTTCTCAGGCCAACAGAGGTTGGCGTACATCTGCGCGGGCAAAGCTGCCCGGAATATGGAGTGATCATGGTCAAGGCGACAGTATTGAACGACACGACATCGGTAAATCTCGGAGAGCATGTAGCAAAAGCGACCAGTTCAACACCGGGACAGACCGAGGTGTCCTTCAAGTTTTGGGAAGACAATGGTCTTCGCACCGGGGTGTGGGAGGCCACGCCGGGCACATTCACCAGTACGCGCGAGGGATACAACGAGATCTGCCAGATCCTCAGTGGAACGGCAACCATCACCGACGAGAATGGCAGCTTCGACATCGGACCGGGCTCGCTGTTCGTCACTCCAGCCGGCTGGCGGGGCAGCTGGACTGTTCATGAAACCCTGCGCAAGATGGCGGTTGTTCAGGACCTCCCAGCCCAGCCGGCTGACTAGCTCTTCGACCATCCGTGCTTGCCGCTGCCCATCAGCGGTGGCGGCCCATCCAAAGACCAAGTTCAGTTATGCAGGACAGAGGACCTCATGCTTTCATCAACCACCGTCTCCGGAGCGAACACTGAACCAGTGGCAGCACGCCCGGACAAACGCTCCAGATATGCCGACGTTCCCGGAGGAGCCTTCTTCGAAGGCAAGTGGCAGACCGCCGGCCTGACCCTTGAGGTCAGGGATCCGGAAGACGGCCGGTTGATCGGGCGGGTATGCGAATCGACGCCACAGGATGTGAGGCGTGCCATAGACCACATTCACCGCCACCTCCAGGCAGACGACTGGCCGTTGCGGTCCCGTCGACAGGCGCTTGAAAAGGCAACACAATTGCTGGCTGAACAGTCTGAGCGCTTCGCAAACATCATTGCGGCAGAGAGCAGCAAGACCATCACCGAAGCAGAGCATGAGGTCCGCCGCTGCACTGAAACCCTGCGGCTTTCCGCGGCGGCTTCGACCGAGCTGGCGGGCCGGACACTGGGCTTTGAGGACAGCGTGGCTGGGGGGAACAAGATCGGCTGGTACAGCCGGAAACCGGTAGGAATCATTGCGGCCATCACGCCGTTCAACGATCCCCTCAACCTGGTGGCGCACAAGCTGGGGCCTGCTCTCATCGGAGGCAACGGCGTCGTACTTAAACCCTCCGGCCGCACCCCCCTGACGGGGCTGGCCCTGGTCCAGTTGCTGCTCGAAGCTGGCGTGCCGTCAGGACGGATTGCCGCCATCGCCGGTGGTCCGGGCGTTGCCGAAGCACTCGTCACGGATAGCCAGGTGGACCTGATTTCCTTCACCGGTGGTCCCCAAACGGCGGAACGCATCGCCGCAGCCGCCGGCGCAAAAAAGATCCTCTCCGAGCTCGGCGGCAACAACGCCACCATCGTCTGCGCTGACGCGGACGTGATCCAGGCAGCGGACGCCATTGTTGCCGGAGCATTCGGGGTTGCAGGGCAGAACTGCCTTTCCGTGCAGCGTGTCTACGTGGACATCTCGCTGTTCGAGCAGGTCCTCAAGCACGTTGTCCGCCGGACCAAGTCCCTCAAAGCCGGACCGAAGCTGGACCGGAGCTCCGACCTGGGTCCGATGATTTGTGAGGAGGAGGCGGAACGGGTCGCGGAATGGGTGGAAGAGGCCAGGGCGGCGGGAGCGACTATCCACGCGGGAGGCCAGCGCAGGAATGCCTACTACGAGCCGACGATCCTGACCGATGTACCGGCAGAGTGCAGGGTGATCCGGGAAGAAGTATTCGGTCCCGTGGTCAGCATTATTCCGTTCATTGAGGTCTCAGATGCCATCTACGCGGCCAACCAATCTGACTATGGACTCCAAGCGGGCGTATTCACGCAATCCATGGACCTTGCGCTGGCGATCGCCGACAAGCTGCACGTGGGCGCAGTGGTCATCAACGAGACCAGCGACGTCCGAATCGACTCCATGCCCTTTGGCGGATTCAAGAAATCCGGTGTAGGGCGGGAAGGCGTACAGTACGCCGTCCACGAGATGACCGAACCCAAGAGCACAATCATCAATCTGCGCGAACCGCAGGCGCGCTGGCAAGAGCGGGTTGGGTTCCCCGATGCCTTGCACGCAGCCACTGCTACGACCGCAGGGCTTGCGTCATGACTGCCGCCCCGGAACGCACCAGGCCGGTAGTTGCGGTTCTCTACCGAGATGTCCTGCCGCCACGGCTGGCGGAAATCCAGGAGCTCGCCGACGTCCGCCTGACCAAGGCCGGCCCTCTGGCCCAAGCAATGGACGGCGCGGAGATCTTGTACCAATGGCACTCCTTCTCACCTGCCCTACAGGAGAACTGGAATGCCGCTGCGGGCCTGAAATGGGTCCACAACCGGGCAGCAGGAGTAAGCCAACTGCTTTTCGATGAACTGACCCGGAGCAACGTCGTGTACACGAACTCCCGCGGAGTGCTCAGCCGGGGGATCGCAGAGTTTGTGCTCGGTTTCGTCCTGGACATCGCCAAGGACATGCACGGGTCGTTCAGGCTGCAGCACCAACAGCGCTGGCAGCACAGGATCACGCGAAAGATCGAGGGCCAGACGGCGCTGGTAGTCGGCACAGGTTCTATCGGTCGTGAGATCGCGAGGGTTTTCCAGGCGGTTGGGATGAAGGTCAGTGGAGCAGGGCGGACAGCCCGGCCAGGCGACGCGGATTTCGAACAGATCTATTCCTCCAGGGATCTGGTGGACGCCGTTCACGACTACGACTACGTGGTGCTCGCCGCGCCGCTGACCCCGGAGACCAGCGGCTTGGTGAACGCCGAAGTGCTTGCTGCTATGAAATCTACCGCGCATCTGATCAACGTAGGGCGCGGGGAACTCGTTGATACCGAGGCTCTCACTGAGGCTCTGACGTCAGGATCCATTGCCGGAGCGGCGCTGGACGTTGTACATCCGGAGCCTCTGCCTGAAGGGCATGCTCTGTGGAGCATGAAGAATGTCATCATCACACCCCACATGAGCGGTGACACGGAAGACTACCACGACGATCTTGACCGACTTTTTATCGACAATCTTCAGCGGTTCTGCAAGGGCGAACCCTTACGGAATGTCGTAGACAAGGCCCTTGGATTCGTCCCCTCGGAGTAGGGATGACTCGGGCGTTGCTGCCGAACTTGCGTTGCCGGATGTGACCCTCCGCTACTCCCGCGGGAGACCTGGCAGAAGTCTTCACGAGAGGACAGCTTCCGCCGGCACGGCTTCACCGGGCTCTGCGCAGCCCGGGAAGTTGCCAAGCATGGCGCCAGCTTCGCCCGTCTCGAACGCATGGGTAGGGGCACATCCGGCACTCGCCCCTTATTTTCGAAACGCCGATAAGGAGCGTTTCGTCACAACGGGGAAGCGCCTCCTGACGCACGCTTTTTGAAGCTGGAATATGGCAAAAAGAAGGTGTGGACAATGTCCACACTTATGGCTTCGGATTGGGTCGTACATCGGCCGGATTGGCTCGGATTCGGTATGTTTTCTGGAGTTCCCAGTGTTTCCAGGGGCTGGAATGCGGTTCGAGTCCCACCTCGGGCACAAGAGATCCCCTCGTCAGAGGGGATTTTGCTTTATCGTGTGTACAAAGCTTGTGGTTGCGTCCCTCTGACGCTAGGTTCGCGGGCTGTGGCCTGGCTGCCGCGGTGGCCTATTAGGTGTGTGGGGTGGCGGGTTCAAGTCCCTGGCTGGTGAGCCTTCCGCCTGCTGTGGTGGGGTTATACGGTTCCTCGTTCCGGTTTTGTCGGGTTGGTCTTGGTTGGCCAACACCTATTCATGGCCCGCGGTGGCGGGTACAACATGACGTCGCCGACTTTGGTGTGCCCTTCTTCTTGAAGGGCTGCTCTTAACCAGCGCGGGAGCAGTCTGGGCTCCATTTGTCCTGCCAAAGGGGGTGCGGACAGTGTCCACACTTACGTCTGCTTTATGGGAGTTCCGTGGTGGCCAGAAGCAGGAAGAGAATTTGGGATCAGGAGTGGCATGGTTGCGTGCTGACTGCGCGGGAACGGCCCGGTGGCACGAAGACCGGAGTGACAACCAGCAAAGCAGGCCGGCTTTGGGTGCTTAAGGATTGTGGGGTAGAGCGGCACCATGACGTACAGCAGTGGGTCCGCCCCTGGCAGTCCTGAATGTTATGACAGACACTGTTACTGGCGGTGCTGCGGCCCCGTATCCTGACCCCCTGGGCCATGCACTTCCGCTGCCGTTTTGGCCCAATTAGAAGTGTTCGAAGTGGTCCACGGGCCTTTCACGACAATGTCAGCTTGGGGTGTGCCCCAGCTAGACGAACAGCTATGGGTTTCCTCGGGACCCAAGGCATCCGGTGAGGTAAGGGCCGCCGTTATCGACATCAACGTCAAACAGGCCCAGTTCTTCATCGAGACGCACATGCTTCTTTGCGACGAGCCGGCAATCGAGGTCGTGGACTGCTGGGATGGCCTATGCGGTCTTGGACGACCCTGCCGTGGGCGTCACGGGACATGTAGGAGGGTGTTATCGAGTCAAGGACCGGCACGTTTCAGATTTGATTCGAGCTAGTTAGCCTGCTGCGGAAACGGTCAGACGGGCTCGCCGCGCTCACCTCCGTCTTTCGTGACAGTTTGGCCCGGCTAGCCGCGCTGAGGTTCGGGTCGTGCCTAGGGTGTAGCCGGGGAGACTCAAAAGCCAAGTGCGTCCTCAACCGCTGACCAGATGTCGTTGGGAATCTCTGCGGCGTCATTCAATGTCAGTTCGGCGATGCGCTCAGGGCGCGAAACCCCGACGACAGTTGCACTTATGCGGGGGTCTTGAGTCGAGAACCTCAATGCCAGCGCAGGTAGCGAAACGCCGTACTCGGCGCACACGGCCCGAAGACGTTGGACTTCACGGACCACATCCTTGGAGGGTGCCCCATATTGGTAGGTTGCTCGGGATGTTTTGGCCAGAAAGCCACTAGCGTACGGGGCGGCATTAATGAAGGCAGCGCCAGCATCCAAAGTCTGGTTTATCAGCGGCTCGGCGGTGCGATCGAGCAGGGTGTAGCGGTTGTGGTTCAGGACGACATCGAATATGCCAAGGTCGACATAGCGACGCATGGCATCGAGGTCGCCTCCGGCAACTCCAATGCCGCGCACCAAACCGTCGCGTTTGAGTTCCACCATTGTGTTGACGGCACCGCCACTTGCTGTGAGGTCGTCAAACAAGAATAGCTCCGGGTCATGCAGGTAGAACAGGTCGAGCGTTTCCACTCCGAGTCGGGCGGTGCTTTCCGTGTGGGACGCTCGCACCCGGGCCCCGCTGAAGTCCTTACCCAAGGGGTCTGCTTTAGTAGACACGACGAAGTCCTCGGGCAAACCTCTAGATTTCAGCACTTCTCCAATGCGACGTTCGGCTTCCCCATACGCATTCGATGTGTCTAGAAATCGGATTTCGCTGTCGAGCACTGCATCAATGGTGGCCCGAGCACTGACGTCGGTCACCGTTCCCCCGTACACCAACGGCATCGCCGAGCCGAGTGGGCTCGTCCCCACACACAAGTGCGTGACCTCTCGACCGACGCCAGGCAATATCGTTCTTTTCATCCATAACCCCTATATATCGTTCTACAAATTGGAACGCAGTCACCTGGTCTAGGCTGAGCGCGGGTTGGGTCTCGACGCACAACACCCCCTCGGGAAGCGGTTCGGTGTAGTCGTTGGTCTTCTGAAATGTCAGTCGGTGCCAGTCCAGTTAGGGCCACGCGAGGAGCCGGGCACTGGTCGCGAAGCTCTGTCTCGCAAATTTTTCCGCTGGCTGCCAGATGCATCTCCCTGACGAGAACGACGCCGGGGCTGAACACCTTCCGCCATGCGGTTTCCGCACTGCCTCTCACGTGTGTGCTGGTCTATAAGCCCACAGGCCGTCGTGGAGCTATACATCACTCTGCAACGCTCGGAAAGAACTGCTATTCCACCTCACGCAGGACCGCCTAGGCCAGCGTCGAAAGACAAATTGGGCCACATGCTGTCGACCAAGGTGTCGGTCGAGATTCTCAGATGAGAGGTTTGATGGCGTAGATGAGGTCCCAAACACCCATTGCTTGGGAGTATGCGGGGTAGCTTTAAACGTGCGTGTCGTTATCGTTCCATCCACAGGGAGGGTTAAACGCAAAGGCGTTGTCCTCCCTAAGCCACGATTGGTAAGCAATTGAGCTTCCCAACTCCAGCCCGAAAGCTGTCAGTGTCGGATCGCGCTGTGCGCAACTGACACTGGAACATAACGGACCGACCATGAATGGTCCGATCGTCCACGTGGCCTCGGTCAGTATTCACCGCTGCCAGCGGCCATGCTGAGAGAGACTGCCTCCCTCGGCACCGCTCAATGTGGCTCGGCTGATCATTCGAAGTGATACAGCTCGATATCAATGATGCCTGTGAAGCGCGTGTTGAAGGGCACGACGCCCTGGCCGCGGCCGGAGTAGAGGCGATGAAAGCGCACCTCGTTACCACCGCCGGTCTCGTCGCCGTTCAGTACTCGGTGGACCTCGATCCCCCGCGTTCTCTCTATGACCGACGCGAGTCCCGTGCGACCGGTAACCGGCTCGGCTGGCTGGAGTAGAAAGCCCCTACCTGCCACCCGCAGCGCGCTTCCCATGTCGACGGCGATACCAAAGCCGATTTCACCCTCGTCGAGCATGCCGCGGGGATCATCGAGCGAAGCGACGAGATCGAATTCACCGATGGTGAGACGAGCGACGGGGTTCGCACGGTCGACGAAGAAGCCCCTCACCGAGTCGGAGGGTGCGCCGACGACGGTTTCCCGCATTGCCGCCAAGAGCCCGTACGCGTCCACTATCTCGTCGTGGTCGGGAGCGCCGGCGTGAAGGGAGTCCAGGCCGAACGGTGCCACCAACTCAGCGTTGTGCTCACCGATGGCGCGGAACATGTGGGCGATGCCGAGCTGGTCTCGTCTCATTTCGGGGATGACGAGTCGGTCGGATATCGCAGCGTACGCACCGCACGTGGCGTCGAAGTCGCCGAAATAAATGTCGGGAGAGTAGAAGTCGATGGACGGTGTCAACGCCCGCCACAGCGGGAGCAAGTGGGGAACTGGACCCCCACTTGGATAACTGCCTGGCTCGGCACCGCCCGCGACAAGCTCGTCTGCGGGCGTCATCGGGTTGACTGCGTCGAGCCAAGCGTTGACGTAAAGCGGGACGCCCAGTTCGGCTTTGCCGCGCGCCGCGACCTTCTCAATGTGGGTGGCATAGGCCCATGCCATGAAAGCCTCGTCCGCCTCGGGCCCGAAGACCTGGCTCCAAGAGCCTTCGGCCTGCCTGCCTTTTGACTCCCACGCCGAGCGAAGGCGTCCGCTGGTGTCTCGAACCGCGGCAATCACAGCATCCGGCACATCCTGATACCAGCATGCCGAAGCCACGTCGCTCTCATCCCGGCGAGCGCCCAGAAGCCCGGGTTCATTTTCCACCTGAACGAACGGCACTAAGTGGGCCGCGCCGGACTCTTTGATCCGCGCCAGGACCTGAGCGAAGGCGGTGGCATCGGCCGCGGCAATCTCATCACCGAACGGTGAAATATGGTGCATCGCCCCCGCTGTTGAGTGAGCGCGTGGGAAGCGCTCACTGTCTCGCTTGACCCATCCTGGAACGTATGTTGACGCGCCGTTCTTCCAGGCTCCAAACCACAGCGGAACCCAAGCCAACCCGTACGTCTCGGCTGTTTCCAGGGCGGTGTCTACCAGCGAGAGATCAAAGACTCCCTCGCGGAGTTCGATCGTCTCCCATGACACCGGCGCGAGTACCGTATCTGCGCCAAGTTCCCGGATACGCCGGAAAGCCTCTCGTAGCGACGCGGCAGTGCTCGCGCTCGAATTATGTAGTTCTCCACCTAGGAAGAGACGGCGGGGCGATGAAGTCATGGGAAGATCCTTCGGCAGGTAGGGGAGCGGAGAGTTTTAGCGCGATCCTGCACCCTCTCATCCGGAGCGTGGACTTGCGCACTATTACGCAAGTCCACGGTGCGCGCTCGTGGGAGATTGGCATTCGCGGAGAAAGTTAAAGGGGCAATAGGACGCACAGTGGGTCGGCGTGCTCGGCGAGCACATGCTGACGCAGTCGAGTCCATTTGAGTGGTGTATCTGGTTCGTTCGTGATCCCTCGGGGTGCTTATGCGGTGAGGGCGCGGTAGTCGGGTTCGGGGACTTCCTCGGGGTCGGGTTTCGGTTCGCCGACCCGGCAGGCTCGGGCGCGGCGATTCACACTCTACGGCCGCCACGCGTCCTGCCAGTCGATTACTGGAACACCGTTTTCGAAACGAATTTCCAGCCATACGTGGCGAGCGCGAGACGTGTCGGGAGCGCCGGCATGAACGAACGCGTCAATTTCGGGATCTCGTTCGCCCCCTGTGAACTGCGCTTCGGTTGCCCGCCAACCCCGACGGATCAGGTCGTCTGTCGCGTCGGGGAGCCATCGGTCTGCAAGCGCGATATGCCGGCCGTCCTCAAGGGTCAGCACGGAGGAAATTTGGGAGTGGAATGATGTGCCGCTCGGATCATTGCGGTGGGGGTCCCCGATCACTGTCCATGGGCCGTGGTAGTCGTCAGCGACGGCCACCTCTGAACGATTGGGAAAATACCAGCTCGTACCTGAAGTGATGAGGTAATGGCGGCCTTCATGCCGAAAATATGCTGGTGCTTCGCGAACGAGGGGTGGGTGAGGGTGGGGGAAGTGCGTGGAGTATGTGCCCGTGACATCCGTCAGGTCCTCTGTAAGGTCGGCGCAAATGAGCTCGGAGTGAACGCGTTCGAAGAAGTAGTAGCCACGGCCTGTTTCTGGGTCGACCACGAGGTCAAAGTCGCCGGCACTCATGCCAAGGGGTTCAAAACCGGTGCGGACCAGAAGGTAGGGTCCTTCGAATCGATCAGCCTGGTATACCCAGGAGCGCTGCTTGCCGTCCTCGTGCATCACCTTCATCCAACAAACGAATTTTCCAGTAGAGGGGTGACGCACAATGTGCGGCCTGTCCATCATCTTGGCAGGGTGCAGGGGTGAATCAGGGCCGTTGGGTTCGACTGGCAGGATCGGCCCGAGGTCAGTCCAGGACATGAGGTCGGGGGAGCGATAGGCGCGAACCCCACTATGCCATCTACCGCTGGCTGGTGTTGACTGGGACTTGTCTTCGCCATACCAGTAGTACTCGCCGTCCACGGCAAGTACGGAGCCGCCGTGAATGTGGATGCGCTTGCCTTCAGTGTCGGTCATGATCTCACCGGGGCGGATCAGCTTATTCATTGGAAACTCTCTCGTCTTCGCAGCATTGCCGCATTTTTAGTGCACTGGGGGAGTAGGGCGGCCAATAGACCGGCTGCCGCATGCCATCCTTTTGCGGGGTAAACCTTCGACGTTGTGCTAGCCGGCATAGAAGCTTCTGTTTTTGCCGTCAATCACGGCGCCTGAAACGATGGATACCGATTCCGTCAGCCGCAGGTCGTTCGAGGAGGCGCCAATCATGATGTCGACTTCCCCTGATTCGACCCGCCAGCGCATGTCGGCGTCGAGGAAGGCCAGTTGGCTGATATCGAGTTGGAAGCGGACCCGGGCTGCCTGCCCCGGCTCAAGGTCGAGCCGGCGGAAACCGGCGAGCTCCAGCACTGGCCTCGAGACCGATGCGAACTTGTCACTGACGTAGAGCTGGATAATCTCGGTTCCGGGCCGCGCTCCGCTATTGGTCACGGTGAGTGAGATGGTGATCGTGTCGTCAGCGGCTACTTCGTGCTGCGAGAGTTCAAGATCCGAATAGTCGAACGTTGTGTAGGAGAGCCCGTGGCCGAAGAAGTATCGCGGTGTGTGGGGCGCATCGACGTAATCGGGGAACCCGATGCTCTCGCCTTGGTTCCAAGCCGACCCATGCGGGTGGTTGTAGTAGACCGGAACCTGGCCGGCGTTGCCTGCGACGCTGACCGGTAACCGCCCGCTCGGGTTGTGGGCACCGGTGAGGATGTCGACGATAGCTTCGGCTCCGCCTTCGGCGGGGCTCCATGCTTCCAGGAGTGCCGCCAGGTGTGTGTCGGCGGCGTCGCTGGATACCGGGCGGCCGTCGAGGTGGATGCCGATTATTGGCTTGCCCAGTTTGGCGAGCTTGACGATCAGGTCGTCCTGGCAGCACGGCAGGTTGATGTTGGTTGCATCAATGCCCTCGCCCATTGACGCGATGGAGGCCGTGCCGTGTTTGCCTCCGAGCGTTAGGAGCACAACGTCGGCCCTATCGGCGAGAGCGATGGCTTCGTCGTGTCCGGAGTCGTCGCCGCCGGCAATTGGGTACCCGTACGCCCAGCTCACCTCCGTTTCGGGTAGCCGGATGCGAAGCTCGTCGAGGAGGCTGCGGATGCCTGGCTGTTGCTGCAGCAGCAGTTCCTCGAACGCCGGACCGTCGGACGCCTCGATGGTGGTGCCTGGAACGGTGTTGGTCACGCTCTGATGGTTTTCGCTGCTGGTGGTGAGGCCGGCCATCGAGGTGTTGACGGCGAGTTTTCCCTCTGCCATGGAGTAGTGGGTGTAGCCGCCAAAAAAGTACCGGGCAGTCGCCGCGTGGCAGCCGATAACTGCGAGTGTCCGGATGTCCGGCTGCAACGGCAGGGCACCGTCATTGTGCAGAAGGACCAGCGATTCCCGGGCAGACTGTACAGCCACGGCCCTGTCGGCAGGTGACTGAAATGAAGTGTCCCGGTCGGCGGAGTCCGGTGCAAAGGGGTGCTCAAAGAGTCCCATGCGAAACTTTGCGGTGAGAACCTGGTGAACCGCCCGGTCGAGGAGGGCAACGTCGGCGCGTCCGTCCGCGAACCACTCCCGCAGTTCGGGGCCGAATCCCTGCGGCACGTGGAGCTCGACATCCATCCCCGCACGCAGGGCCGCCAGGCCGGCCTGTGCGGGGGACTCTGCAACATGCTGGACGGTGTGAAGGTTTCCCACGGCGCCGTAGTCAGAGACGATCAAGCCGTCGAAGCCCATCTGTTCCCGCAGCAGTGTCTTGAGCAGCCGGACGGAGGCGGACATCGGCTCGCCGCCCACAGAGTTGTAGGAAGGCATCACACCCCGCAGCCCACCAAGGGTGATTGCGGCCTGGAAGGGCTTGGCGTACACCTCCAACAGCAGACGGTCGGGGATGTTGCAGTGGGCCCCGTGAATGCCGCCTTCGGTGTGGTGCGAACCGACAAAGTGCTTTGCTACCGCCTCTGTGCGCCGGCCGGCTGCATCCTCGCCTTGCAGCCCCTGGGTGTAAGCGACGCCGAGAGCGGACGCGAGGGTTGGGTCTTCTCCGTAGGTCTCACCCTGCCGTCCCAGGCGAGGGTCGCGGGAAACATCCAGAACAGGAGCCAACGTGTGCGTGATGCCAACTGCCCGTTCCTGCCGGCCCACGATGTTTCCGACTTCCCGCTCCAGGTCAACATTCCATGCAGCGGCCCGTCCGAGCCCGGAGGGGAAGCTCGTCGCTTCTGGAAGGTACGCGCCGCAGAGCCCCTCCATGTGAAATATTGCTGGAATCCCGTGCCCGGAACCCTCCATGGCCTGCGCCTGCACCCGATGCTGAAAGGCGGTGACCTCATCCAGCGTGAGCGCAGAACGCGCCTCGAGGCACGAAACCTCACCAATGCCGTACGGGAAACGCTCACCAAAATCGCCGGTCTGCGTGATGTCGGTGGGGAAGTAGCAGGAAACCTGGGCCATCTTCTCGTCAAGGCTCAGCTTTTCCAGCAGCAGGGCGGCGCGTTCGTTGGAAGCCAGCCCCTCGTCCATCCATGGGTCTATCACAAAGGCGCTCATGTTGATCCTCGATCTACCAGTGGTTGCACCGGTCGAGGCAGTCTTAGCTGGCCCTGGCCGGTCGGCAGGTATCCCTGCCGCGCCGGACGATAGGCGCCGGACTTCATGAGCGTCGCCTCTTAGCGTGCAACGTTCTACGCAAGACTAAGCGCTGGCACCTTGAAGTGGCAAGAGGGAAGGCATCTGGCCGCTTCCCGCACCCAATTTTTGACTCGCCACTGCGGCCCAACCCCTTCACGTCGCGACTTCTCAGGTGAGGGCCAAGAAGATTGGAACCCGGCGCTAAAGCGCCCAGGCGGCAGCGTCGCACTTGGTTGACCCCGCCCGTGACCACGTGTACTCTCCGTTGAAACGTTCCATAGAGAACGTTCTCCATTGCCGCGGTTTATCTCCCATCTTGCCGCGCGGCGGTGGAGACACCCAATAAGGAGGACCAATGAAGATCCACTCCACCCTTGCCCGCCGCGGAGGGATTGGCACCCTTGCTGCCACCTTGCTCGTCAGTGCTGGACTCGGCACGGCGAGCCCGGGGCTTGCCGCACCACCTGTATGCGCGACCGTCGGCGGCGCCCTGCAAGTGACTGAGGGCTGCATCGACCCGACATATGCCACGCCCGTCATCGACAGCGAGACCGATGAAACAGCGCCCATGCCGCACCACCGCATCAGGGGCCACTTCGAGGGCACGAACATCCAGTTCACCGTTTACCTCCACGCCGAGGAGAACAAAGCGCAGTGGGAGGGCCGGTTCTTCCAGTTCACCTACCCCGTTGTGTTTCCTGCGGCACCGGACACCTCACGGGCGGATGACCGCGCCATCGGGTTTGCGCTCTCCAGTGGCGGTTACGCGGTGCAGGCCGGGAACACGTCTGTGTCATTGGGATATCGGCATGCGGCCGCCGCCGCGAAGTTCGCCGAGACGGTGGCCGCGAAGTACTACGGCAGTAACCGCCAGATTTCCGGTTACCTCTACGGGCCCAGCGGAGGTTCGTTCCAGACGGTCGGCGCCGCTGAAAACACCACCGGAGTGTGGCAGGGGTTCGTCCCTCTGGTTCAGGCAGTGCCCGCACCCACGTCCTACAATTTCCTTGGCCGGTCCGCAGCGGAACTCATCCTCGGTGACAAGGCTGACCAGATCCGAACCGCGTTGCTGCCGGGAGGCAGCGGTGACCCGTTTGCCGGCCTCGATGAGGCCGAGCAGGCCATGCTGAAAGAAGTTCACGCTCTTGGCATTCCCTGGCAGGGGTGGGAGTACCCCGATTACCTGTTGGGCCGCTCGGAGCAGTACCCCAACGGTCTCGCCAACAGCACCCCGCTTTCCTATGATCCGAGCTACGTCAACGACTTCTGGAGCGCGGACGGTTACCTTGGCACGGAGAATTCTCCGCTGGGTGAGCGTGTGCGGGCAGAGCTGGCCAATGCGGGCGACAACCTTGCGAACCGCTGGAACATCGCCAACCGCTTCTACTACCGGTACCAAATCCCCGCCGCGAGCGAAGGCTGGATCGGGCTTGACCAGTTCCGCGGATCCGATGGCACACCGCTCTATCCGCAACGGCCGGTGAAAGCCCCGGGCTTCGGAGGTGCCGTATCCGGCAACGCCGCTTTCGACGGCTCCATCAATGGGAAGGTCATCGCGGTGTCCAACCTCTACGACACCGATGCCTTGCCGTGGCACACCGACTGGTATCGCCATCGCGTCGCGGCCAGCCTGGGCGCCGCCGCCGCCGACACCTACCGAGTCTACTTCAATGACCACGCGGACCACCAGGACGCGCCTGTCACAGGCGAGCGGGCCAAGCACCTGGTGAACTGGTACGGGATGGCCGAGCAGGCACTCCGGGACGTCAGCGCGTGGGCAGAAAAGGGCATTGAACCGCCAGCGTCCACCAACTATCAGGTCACCGATGCCCAGATCGTCGTGCCCGACAACGCCGCCGCTCGCCGGGGGATTCAACCTACAGTCGACCTCACCACGCAAGGCAAGGAGACCGCCGCGGCCGAGGCTGGCCAGGCAGTTCCCCTCAGTGCCAAGGCGCAGGTACCCCCGGGCGCCGGCAAAATCGTCAAGGCCGAATGGGACCTCGACGGTGACGGGGTCTACACGGACGCACCGCTCACCCGAACAGGAAGTGTCATCACGCTTCAGACAACCGCCACGTTCGACAAGCCGGGGACGTACTTCGTCGCGCTGCGGGTCTCTTCAGAGCGCGACGGCGACCCGACGGCCAGGTTCGCGCTGGCGCAAAACCTCGACCGGGTCAAGATTATCGTCACAGCCGCCGACTGAGGTCCAGGCATCTGGACCAGTGGACAAGGGGAGCCCCCGCATCATTGCGGGGGCTCCCGTCTGTCAGTCCTTGTCGGACACCGCTTCGTCACCAAGTAACCTTGGACTCGAAGTTAGGGGAGTCGATGAGCGAGGGCAATGACCAGCGTCGGCGCCGCGTCACGATTGTGGACGTGGCAAAGCACGCGGGAGTGTCTACGGCGGCCGCCTCCAGAGTCCTCCGCAACGCCTACGGCGCCAGCGAGTCGATGCGCGCCCGCGTTCAGGCCTCCATGGAGGAGCTCGATTACCGTCCCCACGGCCCCGCGCGCGGTATGCGGGGGCGCACGTTTACGATCGGCATAGTCGTGTCGGACGTTGAGAATCCGTTTTTCAGCCTCATTATCGACGGTATCTCCAGCGTGATCCGCCCCAAGTCGTATGAGCTGTTTGTCTCGCCTGGCGGTTTCGGAGTGCTCCCGCAAAAGTCAGTTGTCGAGGCGATGATCGACCATCACATGGACGGCCTCGTGCTGGTGGCCCCGCCGATGACCATCGCCGAACTCGAACAGATTGCCGTGAGGATCCCGCTCATGGTCGTCGGCCATCACAGCCACAGCCAGGCTTTCGACACGGTCGCGGCCGACGACGAGCAGGGCGCGCAGCTCGTCGTCGACCACCTCGTAGAGCTGGGTCACCGCCGCATCGCGTTCGTCATGCACGCGGATGGTCGAGGCGACGAAGCCAGGCCGGAGTCCCACCGCCTGCGCGGCTTCGAACGTGCCATGAACAAGCACGGCCTCGACAGTGACGCAATTGTCGTCGACTCGCGTTGGAGCCTCGACGGCGGACGAGACGCTGCCCGGCAGATCGATGCACTGGACTCGCCTCCGACGGCGGTGCATGCCGGCGCGGACATCGTCGCGTTGGGAATAATGAATGAGTTGTGGGCTGGCAACAGGTCAGTGCCCGAGGACTATTCCCTGGTGGGCTACGACAATTCGAGCACGTCGTCTCTCGGGCCGATCTGGCTCACGACAGTTGACCAGTCCGGTGTGGAGATGGGTAAGCGGGTCGGCCCCCTGCTGATCGAGCGCATCGAAGGCAGGTCCGAAGCACGCCATGAAGTGTTTGAACCGCGGCTGGTGGTACGCGGCACGACTGCTCGTCCGGCATGATTCGTGGTGTCAAGGGCCAGGTTAGTTTGGGTCCAGCTATGCAGCCCATTTCGCCCGAACTTGCGGACGGACCCGGCTGAACAAGTAGAACCTAGGTGGAGGAGAGCTCAGCCTGGGACTGCAGCGTTGCGGTAGCCGGTGGCCCGCTCGTGGCGCGGGGAATGAGCCGTGGCGCAACGACGTAGTTCTTGGGCTGCTCTCGGCCGTTAATGCGTTCGAGGAGCAGTTTGGCGCTGTTGGCTCCGGTGAGCTGTCCGGACTGGTCGACGGTGGTGAGTGAAATCCGTCCGATGGTGGATACGTAGATGTTGTCGTAGCCGGTCACGGTGAGGTCTTCCGGGACCATCAGTCCTTGTTCTTCGGCTGCCCGGAGGACGCCGAGGGCAGCAACGTCCGCTCCGGCGAAGATGGCCGTGGGGCGCGGAGTCTCTGCCAGTACCTGGACCGCAGCTTCGTAGCCGCCCTTTTCGGAGTAGGAGGTAACGATAATCTCAGGTTCAAGGCCGTGCCGCTTCATCGCCTGCTCGTACCCGTCAAGCCGGGCCGTGTGTGACAGAACGAAAGGCCGAGTGAGTCCGCCGGACGGCATGCTGGTATGCACGATGCGTCGGTGACCAAGCCCGACCAGGTGATCAACCATGAGGCGTGCGCCCTCATAGTCGTCGTCAACTACGGTGTCAAAGTTTCGGGCGCCGCCGTGCCGGGCGACGACGACCGTCGGGATCTTCGCCGCGATGTCTTCGAGCCATTCCGAGGTTGTCCACGGGGCGATGAGGATGAGGCCATCCACCTGTCGATCAATAAGGGCCTCGACGGCGCGTTGCTGGCGCTCAGGGGATACTCCTGCTGCCACGATGATTTCCTGGTAGGGGCTGGTTTCCAGTTCGTCGCTGACCCCCTGCACAACTTCGGGTTGGAAGGGGGAGGTCAACTCAATCAGGACCACGCCAATGGTGAAGGACTTGCCGCGCATTGCCCGCGCCCCTGCATGCGGCCGGTACCCGAGCTTCTGAATCGCCGCTGTTACTTTGCTGCGCATCTCCGGGCTGACGCCGCTGGCACCTCGGATGACTTTGGACACTGCGGAGAATGAGACCCCGGCCTCGCTCGCGACGTCCTGGAGCGTGGTTCGGCGTGACTTGCTACTGATTGCGCCGTCGTGGGACGACTCCTGCGACGCATGTTCTTTGTCCTTCATGGCATTCAAGTGTAACCCGGTGGACAACGTTTTACGACTCGCTTCAGATCAGGCGCAACTTCATATGCGTCTTCAAGGTGGAAGAGGGTTGAGAGCGCTGTAACGACGGGGAAGCGCGGCCGGAATGTGACCAGTTCGACAATTTGTCCTTGACGCCAACTTGATCGGTGTCCTACGCTTTTCACGGACAACGTTGCACGCCGATTCAGTCACCAGACTTCGCTAAGCCGCGAATGGGTGTGGCGGCAGCAGTCGGCAGGCGTTCCTGCGATTCAAACTAACGAAGGAGTTAACATGCGGCGCACACGACGACGTGCACTTGTCGCCTTGGCGGCCCCCCTGGCCCTTAGCCTCGCGGCGCTCACTGGTTGCACCAGTGGCGGCCAGGCTGGGGACACTGGCAGCTCAGACAACAAAGACGCTCTCACCCTGGCAATGACTGCAGACATCCAGGGGTGGGACCCAGGGGTCCAGCCTTCCTACCAGGGATGGTCGGCGGACGCGGTGTGGGATTCCCTGCTCCGCTGCGACAAGAACGGCAAGCCGGAGGCTTCCCTGGCAGACAAGTGGGAGTTCAGCCCTGACCAGAAGACGGCTACCCTCCACATTAGGGAGGGCGCGAAGTTCTCGGACGGTACCCCGGTGGATTCAGCGGCCGTGAAGGCCAACGCTGAGTACTACGCCACAGCCGGCGGTGCGTCGAGCCGCTGGGCGGGAATTACCGTCGAGACTCCTGACCCCCAAACCGTGGCAATCTCGTGGCCGACGGCCAACCCGTTGCTGGCCTTGCGGATGTGCGAATCCAAGATTGCAACCCCGGAATCCATTGCATCCAAGAAGTTTGACGTTCCAGTCGGTTCGGGCCCTTACACTCTCGATGAAGCAGCAACCACCCGGGGTTCGGTCTACACCTTTGTCAAGAACGACTCGTTCTGGGACAGCGCAAGATTCCCCTACAAGAAGCTCGTACTTAAGGTCCTCGAGGATGAGACCGCTGCAATTAACGCACTCAAGACCCAGCAAATCGATGGCACGATGGTTTCCTCGTCCACTCTCGAGGAGGCCAAGAGCGCTGGCCAGAACATCCAGACGTTGAAGGGCAGCAGCACCACCCGACTTCTTATCACCGACCACCTCGGCGAGAAGGTGCCCGCGCTGGGCAACCTCGATGTCCGTAAAGCGATGAACATGGTGTTCGATAGGGACGCGATCGCCAAGAATCTCTATCAGGGCCATGCAACCCCGGCCTACCAGATCTTCCGCGAGGGCAGTGACGCCTACATTGCCGACGCCAAGGACCCGTACCCGTTCAACGTCGACGAGGCCAAAGCCCTCATGGCCAAAGCTGGCTACGCGGACGGCTTTACGCTGCAGATTCCGACCATGACGGGGCAGAATCACGAAACGCTGATGCCTTACATCTCCCAGCAGTTGGCACTTCTCAACATCAAAGTTGAGCAGGTGGCACTTTCCGGGCCGAACGCGATCGCCGAACTTCTCAGCGGCAAGTTCCCCGTTCCGCTGTGGCAGCTTGGAAACTACGGCGAGTCGCTGCAGGACATCAGCGACTACGTCCTGAAGGACGGCATCTGGAATGTTTCCCACCAGCCGGATGCCAAGGTTGACGCTCTGTGGAACACCGTGTTGACCGGCTCCGAAGCGGAGCGTAAGCAGGCCCAGCAGGACATCAACCAGTACGTTACCGAGCAGGCATGGTTTGTCCCCATGGCCTACATGGACCGGTTCTACGCAACCAATCCCAACGTGGAGCTTCAGGAGTCCAGCGACTTCGCCGGCCTGCACCCGCTCCTGCGCGACTTCCAGTAACCCGATACCAGAAACCCGGCGACCACGATGATGTTAAATCTCCTCAAAAGGTTCCTCCGCACCGGAGGAATAGTGTTAACCGTCAGCTTTGCAACGTTCTGTCTCATGTTCGGCAACGGCCCCGGAATCGCCCGCGCGATCCTCGGCTACCAAGCCAGCGAGAGTGATGTCCAGCGCAAGGTGGTCAGTCTGGGACTGGATCGTCCACTGCTTGTTCAATTCTGGGACTGGATCACCAAGGCAGTCACCGGCAACCTCGGAGAGTCGTTCTTCACGGGTCAAACTGTGACGTCGGCCCTTGCAACGAGGGTGCCGGTGACGCTGACCCTGGTGATCCTGACACTGATCCTCACGGTTGTCCTGAGCGTCCTTTTGGGCGTCGCGGCCGCGGTCTACGGCGGGTGGCTTGACCGGCTGCTCCAGTTCGTCTCCGTTGCCGGTGCAGCTGCCCCCGCGTTCGTTATCGCCATCGCTTTGGTGTTCAGCCTCGCCATCGCCGTACCCATCTTCCCGGCTACCGGCTACGTTTCACCGGACCGCAGTCTGAGCGGATGGATTCTCTCGGTGACGCTGCCGGTGCTGGCCCTGTTGATCGGGTCAGTTGCCAACGCTGCCAGCCAGTTCCGGGGAGCTGTGCTGGACACATTGTCCCGCGATTTCGTTCGGACACTGCGGGCACGCGGTATCCGCGAATCCCACGTGATCTTCCGCCACGTCTTAAGAAACGCGGGAGGGCCTGGACTGACGGTTCTGAGTCTACAAACCCTTGCGCTGTTCGGTGGCGCAATCTTCGTCGAGAAAGTCATGGCACTACCCGGCATCGGGCAGTTGGCCAACATGTCGGCACAGCAAGGCGACGTGCCCATGGTCATGGGAGCGGTCGTAGTGGCCATCCTCTTTGTTCTCATCGTCAATTTCCTTAGCGACCTCGCCAATTCCATGTTGAACCCGAAAGCGAGGACCCGATGAGCGAACAAAGCTTTGAGCTGGATTCCGAGACCATCACAGGCGCCGTGAGCCAGGCGCCCGCCGGCAAGGGCCGCTCGGTCCCTAGGCGGCTGCTCACCCATCCCGTGGGCGCCATCTGCATCACGTTTCTGCTCTTTGTTCTGATCTTCGGCATCAGCAGCCCGCTATTGGCCCCTTACCAGCCGAACCAGGCAGACCTCAACGCTGTCAACGCCGCCCCATTCGGCGAGGGACATATTCTGGGCGCTGACCGGGCCGGACGGGACATCCTCTCGCAACTGATGTGGGGAACCAACGGCACACTCATGGGATCAGCACTTATTCTTGCGATCTCACTCCTCATCGGCGTCACCAGCGGCCTGCTCGCCGGTTTCTACCGTGGCAAATTCGAAGCTGCGGCCAGTTGGGTCAACGACGTGATCATGTCCTTGCCGAGCATTGTCCTGCTCATCGCACTCTTTGCACTTACGGGCCCGAACATCATGGTCGCCATGGCAGTCTTCGGTGTCCTCGTCGCGCCGTCGTACTACCGGCTGGTCCGCTCCGTGGTCCTTGGAGTCAGGACAGAACTGTACGTCGACGCGGCCAAGGTAGTGGGCCTTTCAGACCAGCGCATCATCGGAAGGCATGTGCTGTGGGCAGTCCGTGCACCTGTCGTCATCCAAAGCTCCTTCATTCTCGCAGCAGGCATTGCCATCCAGGCCGGCGTGGAATTCCTTGGCTTGGGCGATCCCGAACAGCCATCCTGGGGCGGCACACTCGAGAATGCCAACAGCAACATTTACAACAATCCGTTCGGAGTCCTCTGGCCCGCCCTGCTCATCAGCCTGACAATCCTCGCGCTCGTTTTGCTCGGAAACGTCCTGCGCGATGTCCTGCAGTCCTCGGCACACAACAAGACGCTCAAGAGCGGCCGCCGTCGTGACCTAGCGGCAAAAGCGCAGCAGGAGAGAGGAAACGGGAAGACAGCGGCGCCCGACAACGACATTGTCCTCTCCATCCGCGGGCTCCGGGTGGGTTACCCCGACGGTCCGGAGAGCGTCCGGGAGGTAGTCCACGGAGTCGACCTGGACGTCAGGCGAGGCGAAATCCACGGCCTGGTGGGTGAATCAGGTTCAGGTAAATCCCAGATGGCTTTCTCCACACTCGGAATCCTGCCAAAAGAAGCCGTCATATTGGGCGGCAGCATCTTCCTTGACGGCGAAGACCTCTTGGCGGACGGCAAGGCAATGAAGCGGAACCGCGGGCACAGAATCGGCTACATCCCGCAGGAGCCGATGTCCAACCTGGACCCGTCCTTCACCATCGGTGCACAGCTGACGTACGGGTTGCGTGCCGTCAAGAAAATCAGTGCCAAGGACGCAAAGAAACAGCTGATGGAACTGTTGTCCAAGGTCGGGATTCGCGATGCTGAAGGTGTCATGAGCCTCTACCCCCACGAAATCTCCGGCGGTATGGCCCAGCGCGTCCTGATCTGCGGCGCCATCGCCGCAGATCCGGACCTGATCGTCGCCGACGAACCGACCACCGCGTTGGACGTGACAGTCCAGGCAGAGGTCCTGGAACTTCTGCGGGAACTGAGCATGGAACGCGGCCTGGCGATGGTCCTGGTCACGCACAATCTCGGTGTGGTCGCTGACCTTTGCGACAACGTCAGTGTGATGAAGGATGGACGGATTGTGGAACGCAGCGATGTTGACACGCTGTTCACAGATCCGCAGCAGGAGTACACCAAGGAACTCCTGGAATCCTCACGCCGTGTAGAACTGATGGAGGTCTGAGCCATGAACGAACCACTGCTCCGGGTGGAAAACCTCGTCGTCACTTACAAGGGACGGCACGGTCTCTCCAAGCGCGTGATCGACGACGTGAGCCTGAATCTCAGCGCCGGGGAGACCCTCAGCCTCGTGGGCGAATCGGGCTCGGGCAAAACGACAATAGGGCGGGCCATCCTTGGTCTCGCTCCGGTGACCGGGGGTTCCATCACGTTCCGCGGCGACACCATCAGCAACATCAGCCGGGCGCAGCGCCGCAAGGTGGCCCGCGGCATCCAAGTGGTGTTCCAGGATCCCTACTCGTCGCTGAACCCGTCCATGACGGTCGAAGACATCCTCGTCGAACCCATGGCCGCGGCCGGCGCCACCGGTGGAAGGCAACGCGTTCGCGAACTGCTGGACGCCGTCGGGCTCCCCGGAGACTCCGGAAGCCGGTACCCCAAGGAATTCTCGGGGGGACAGAGGCAGCGTATCGCCATCGCCCGGGCACTCGCCCTGGACCCCGCCGTCATCATCTGCGATGAACCCACCAGCGCACTCGATGTCACCACGCAGGCACGCGTACTGACGCTCTTCAAAGAGTTGCAGGAGCAGACCGGCGTCGCCTATCTGTTCATCAGCCACGATCTCGGCGTCGTAAACTCCATCAGCGACAGGATCGCCGTGCTCTACCACGGCAGCGTCGTTGAAATTGGCGAGGCTGACCAGGTTTCCCGGGCACCCCGTCATGAGTACACGCGCCGGCTGCAAATGGCTGCACCCGTGGCAGACCCCAAAAAGCAGCGTTCACGGCGGGCAGCCCGCCTCAAGCTCCTGGCAGATGAAAGCAACCTCAAAGGCTCCCCGGGAGTTTTGAGCCAGAGCTGACAGCCTCACCTGGGCCCCGATGGGGGTCCGGACCGATACTCAACCTGCAACGGAGACTTCATATGGCAATGGCTGCCGCTCCCCACGCCCCACGCTTTGAACACCGCACAGAAACCGGTCCAATCCTCGGCATAGGTACCGGCACGCCCAGACTCTCATGGTCGGTTCCGACCGCTGACGAAGGCTACGCGCAGACCGCCTACGAACTGGAGGTCAGCCGGGGTGGGCTCATCCAGGTGTACAGGATCGAAAGCTCCGAGCAGGTATTGGTTCCGTGGCCTGCTCCCGCCCTGTCCTCCCGTGAGTCCGCCAGCGTGAGGGTTCGTGTCAGCCACAATTCGGACTGGAGCGAATGGAGTGAGCCGTCAGTCGTCGAAGCCGGCCTCCTCAACACCAGCGACTGGGTGGCCGACTTCATCAGCCCCGTCAACCTCGGAACGGAGGACATGCCCGCGCCGATCCTGATGGGGACCGTTGACGTGCCGGCTGCAGTGGCTAAAGCACGCCTCTATGCAACCGCCCACGGGATTTATGTCGCCACGCTGAACGGGCAGCGGGTCGATGACAGTGTCCTTGCCCCAGGCTGGACCTCGTACGAAAACCGGCTCCGCTACCATACCTACGACGTCACGGCACTGGTGCGCGAAGGTGCCAACACCCTGGACATGCTCTTGGGTAACGGCTGGTACCGCGGCCGTCTCGGTTTCGAAAACAAGCGTGCGCTCTACGGGGACAGGCTCGCCGTGCTCGCCCAGCTTGAGGTCACCACGGTCGACGGCGGCACGTACGTCCTGCTCTCCGACGGGTCCTGGACGGCCCGGGAGAGCAATATTCTGTCCGACGATCTGTACGACGGGCAACGGACCGACCTGCGGATCCTGAATGACGTCGCGGCGCCAGGGGCCGGTACGGTCGAAGTCATCAAGGCCGATATGTCCCGTCTTGTCGCCCCGGAAGGGCCCACTGTCCGGCCCACAGACGTAATACCTGCGCAGTCGGTCTTCACGTCGCCTTCCGGCAGGACGCTGGTGGACTTCGGCCAGAACCTGGTCGGCTGGGTCCGGTTGCGGGCGCGTAACCTGCCCGCCGGAAGTCAGGTTGTCATCAGGCATGCGGAAGTCCTCGAAAACGCCGAGCTTGGCACCGGGCCACTGCGTTCCGCCAAGGCAACGGATTCCTTCATCGTTGCCGGGTCCGCGGAGGAAACGTTGGAGCCCTGCTTCACCCTGCATGGCTTCCGCTATGCGGAGGTGGCCGGTGTGCACGGCCTCAAAGCAGAAGACATTGAGGCTGTTGTGATCGGATCGGACCTTCGACGCACCGGATGGTTTTCTTCGTCCAACCAACTGCTCAACCGGCTCCACGAGAACGTTGTCTGGAGCATCCGCGGCAACTTCGTGGATGTGCCCACTGACTGCCCGCAGCGGGACGAGCGCCTGGGCTGGACGGGGGACATCCAGGTCTTCGCGCCGACGGCGTCCTTCCTCTTCGATACCACAGGTTTCCTCAACTCCTGGCTGGCGGACCTTGCCGCCGAGCAGCTGCCGGACGGTTCAGTACCCCACGTCGTTCCCGACGTCATCCATTCGGAGTTCACTAATGCCCCCACGGCGGCCTGGGGTGACGCAGCAGTACTCGTTCCTTGGACGCTCTACCAGCGGACAGGCGACCAGCAGGTTCTTGAACGGCAGTTTCCCAGCATGTGCGCATGGCTGGACAAGGTTGCCACGCTGTCAGGCCCTGATCACCTGTGGACGGGCGGTTTCCAGTACGGCGACTGGCTGGACCCCAGCGCTCCACCCGAGGATGCCGCCCGCGCCCAAACGGATCCCGACGTCGTCGCAACGGCGCACTACGCCCGCTCGGCAGAAGTCCTCGGCAAGGCAGCGGCGGTTCTCGGACGGGACGAGGACGCCGCCCGGTATGCCAAGCTGGCCGCCGAGGTCCGTGCCGCCTTTGCCCGGGCGTTTGTGACCCCCTCAGGGAGGATTCTTTCTGACAGCCAGACTGCCTACGCGATGGCGCTGGAATGGGCCCTGTTGCCGACTGAAGAGCAGCGCGAGGAAGCAGGCAGGCGGCTTGCCGACCTTGTGCGTGTCAGCGGGTTCCGGATCAGCACCGGGTTCGTTGGCACGCCGCTGGTCTGTGATGCCCTCACCTCAGCGGGGCACGTGGATACTGCCTACCGGCTTCTCCTGCAAACAGGCTGCCCATCATGGCTCTACCCTGTCACCATGGGTGCCACGACCATCTGGGAACGCTGGGACAGCATGCGGCCGGACGGATCTGTCAACCCGGGCGGCATGACATCGTTCAACCACTATGCCTTGGGAGCAGTGGCCGACTGGATGCATCGCAGCCTGGCCGGACTCGCGCCGGCGGCTCCCGGCTACCGGGCACTTGAGGTGCGGCCGTATCCGACGGCGGCACTCACTTCAGCATCCGCACGGCACCTGACCCCGTACGGGGAGGCTGTCGTGGCGTGGGAGCGTTCCGACGGCCGACTCAAGCTGCACGTCAAAGTCCCGGTAGGCGCAACAGCCCAAGTACACGTCCCGGGCTTCCCGGCGGCGGAAACGGTGGCGCACGGCGAGCATTCATGGGACGTCGCAGACCCAACGGCAGCGGAAAATCACGCAGCTGACACGATCCGGGACGTGCTCGACTACATGCCGGCCGCCTGGTCGGCTGTCGTGGCTGCCGCCGTCGAAACAGGCATCACCCCCGAAGGCGAAGCCCAGGCAGCAGACAAAATCAGCAGGTATCTCAATGAGCCCGCCAGCAAACTGGCCACTGCGCTGGTTCCCGAACCGTGGGTCAGCGCGCATGTTCCCCTCCGCGAACGGGTGGCTGAGATCATCGCGGACTCCCGCTCATGACCGCCCCCACAAAAGCCGGCAACTCCTCATTGCGACCCATCCTGCCCGGCTTCTATCCGGACCCGACAATTTGCCGCGTAGGCGGAGACTACTACCTGTCAACGTCCAGCTTTGAATACTTCCCCGGCGCCCCCATTTTTCACAGCACCGACCTGTTGACCTGGTCGCAGATCGGCCATGTTCTCGACCGCAGGAGCCAATTCAGGCTGGGGGACCCCCGCCCCTCGACAGGCATTTACGGAGCCACCCTGCGCCACCATAACGGCATGTTCTGGTTCATCACCACCAACGTCAGCGACTACGAATCCGGCCAAGTCCTGGTCCACGCAGAGGATGCGACGGGACCATGGAGCGACCCCGTCTTCGTTGACGGCGCAATCGGCATCGACCCGGATCTGTGCTGGGACGATGACGATAACTGCTTCCTCAGCTGGAAGGCGATGAGTTTTGGTGTGGGCGAGTTCGGCATCCAGCAGGCACGCCTGGACACCGCCAGTGGAAAACTGCTGGATGAGCCCTACCTGATCTGGCAGGGGAGCGGTCTCGGAGCCGTGGAAGCACCCCACCTCTACCGCATTGGCGAATATTGGTACTTGCTCCTCGCTGAGGGCGGCACCGAGCGTGGGCATTGCGTCACCGCAGCCCGCAGTCCCCATCCTTCCGGGCCCTTCGAGCCATGCCCGGCAAATCCCGTCTTCACTCATCGGAGCCTGGTCCATCCCGTGCAAAATGTGGGCCACGCCGACCTGATGCAGACGACCGACGGCGGCTGGGCAGCCGTCTATCTGGCAGTCCGCCCTCAAGGATCGACGCCTGGTTTCCACGTGCTGGGCCGAGAGACTTTTATTGCCGGCGTTGACTGGGTGGAGGGATGGCCCGTCTTCGACGAGGAACGCTTCACCGTGCCGCAGACCGATACGGCGTATGCGGAGGACTTTTCGGCGCAGCAGCTCGACCCCCGGTGGGTCGTTCCCGGCGGCGAACCTGACAACGTGGCGATGATGGATGACGACGGCGGCATCCGACTCAAGCCGCTGGCTGACGGAACGCCTGGGCTGCTCTGCACGCGGGTCCGGGACCTTCATTGGACCGCAGACGCCTCGATAGAGGGAAGCGGCAGCTTCGTGCTCCGCATCGACGACCGCTACTGCTTTGGCCTGACCTGCGGCAACGGGAAGGCGCGTGCGTGGGCTCAGCTCGGAGAGATTAGGCACGAAACCGGGTCGGTCGACGTCGCTGCAAACCATCCCGTGACACTCCGCATCCAAAGTGTGCCTGCCTCCTCGCCCACCGTGCCCCTGGGCCACGGCGGGCCGGACGAGGTGGTGCTCTCCGTCGTCGAGCATTCCCAGGCACGCGAGCTGGGCAGGCTGGACGGCCGTCACCTTTCCACGGAAGTCGCCTCAGGCTTCACGGGCCGGATGTTGGCCCTTCAGTCGGCAGGCCCCGAGGGCAAATTCATGTCCGTTAGCTATAAACCCCAACCCCCGCAGTAGGAAATCACCCACATGCCATTTACACAGAACGCGACCCTGGCAGACATCATGGCCAGCCCTGAAGCCTCCGCCGTCCTTGACCGACACTTTCCCGGTTTCCTGACCTGGAACGATTGGTCCCTCTCGCCCCTTGCGAAGCTGGCGGAGGTTGCCCATTGGGCCAGGGGAGTGGGAGCGACAGATCCTGACCTGACAGCACTGTGGGAGGACCTGGCAACTCTGGAATCCTCGCCCGGAGTGAAGGAGATTCCCGCGGCACCGGCCGGGCCCCAAGACGATTATGAAGAATCCGGTCAAGCACGTGCCCGGGCCGTCATCGACTCCATCCACTCCGCTCAGCAGTGGGGTGCCGCAGAAGTGATCCTGAACGGTCCGTCCCATGGCAATCCTTTCACTGACGTGGAGATCCAGGCGACGTTCCGATGCGACGGCACCTCGATAGAGGTCGGCGGCTTCTATGACGGGGACGGCGTCTACCGCATCCGGTTCATGCCGCCAAGCCCTGGTCAGTGGGCGTTCGAGAGCAGTTCCAACGCTTCCTCACTCAATGGCATCACCGGAACAGTTGACGTAACCGGGCCGGAAGAAGGCAACCATGGTCCGGTGGTGGTACGGGACACGTTCCATTTCGCTTATAAGGACGGCACTCCCTACCTTCCCTTCGGGACCACCGCCTATGCCTGGACCAACCAAACGCAGGAACTGCAGGACCAGACGCTTCGAACATTGGCAGAGTCTCCGTTCACGAAGATCCGCATGTGCGTTTTCCCGAAATCCTATTCCTACAACGCCAACGAACCCGACAACTACGCCTACACCCGGAACGCCGACGGCAGCTGGGACTTCACCCGCTTTGACGTAGCCTTTTTCCGCAATCTGGAGCAGAGAATCCTAAGCTTGCAGCGCTTGGGCGTCGAAGCAGATCTGATCCTGTTCCATCCTTACGACCGGTGGGGCTTCTCGGACATGCCGGCGTGGGCCGATGACCTGTATCTCAGCTACATCGTGCGAAGGCTCGGCGCCTTCCGCAACATCTGGTGGTCGCTGGCCAACGAATACGACTTTATGCAAACCAAAAGGGAAGAGGACTGGGAACGGTTCGCTGCCGTGATAGGCCGGGAAGACCACGCAGGGCACCTGATCTCCATCCACAACGGGGCCACGTTCTATGACTACTCCCGGCCGTGGATCACGCATTGCAGCATCCAGCGGACGGACAATTACGTATCGGCGGAGAACACGGATTCGTGGCGGAAGCAGTGGGGTAAGCCTGCAGTCATCGACGAGGTCGGCTATGAGGGCGACGTGGCGGAGGGCTGGGGGAACCTCAGTCCACAGGAGCTGCTCCGCCGTTGCTGGGAGGGCGCAGTCCGCGGCGGCTACGTCAACCACGGCGAAACTTACCTCGATGAGGACGACGTGATCTGGTGGGCCAAGGGGGGCACCCTCAAGGGCCGGTCGCCAGCCCGCATCGGCTTTCTCAGTCGGCTCGTTGCCGAATCACCCGGCGGACGGTGGGACCCGCTTCCGGGGGACTGGGACTCCCGGACCGGAGGTGACGACGATCACCGGGTAATCTACCTCGGGCTGGGCCGCCCCCGGTTCCGCTCGGTTCTTGTACCGGCCGCATCCCCCTGGCATGTGGACGTCATTGACACCTGGAATATGACGATCGATACGTTGCCGGATCCCGTGCAGGGGCGGGTGGTGGTCGACCTGCCAGGCCGGGAATACATCGCAATCCGTATTCGTCGCGCATAAATCGTTTGCACAAGAATTTCGCAGTCCTAATAGCCCTCGTGGGGGCTTCTGATCCGCACCACTTCGCGGCAGAAACATCAATCTGTTGTGAGGAACCAGCATGGCGCCAAATGTGAGCCGCAGCCAGGACGAAGGACAACTTCAGTCTCACCAAACCAAGGAGAACTTCCCCTTCGTCGGGCTTGTGGTCCTGTCCGCTGCCATCTTCATTTCGATGGCCACGGAGTTCCTGCCCGCCGGACTCATCCCACAGCTATCGGGAGATTTTGACCGGTCGGTGTCCGAAGTCGGGAACCTCATCACGGTCTTCGCTTTGACGGTCATTGTGACGGCCGCACCTCTGGCCGTCCTCACCCGCCGGATTCCGCGCAAGGGAATGGTCCTGGGCTCGTTTGCCGTCGTAGGAGTGGCGAATCTGATGACAGTAGTTTCGCCGACGTTTGAGGTGCTGCTTGTCGCGCGGGTGCTGGGTGCTGTAGCGCACGGCGCATTCTGGTCCGTTGTGGCGGCCTATCCAGCGCACCTCGTTCGTCCCTCACAGTTGGGAAAGGCCACCGCGATCACAGCGGCCGGTGGCTCTGTCTCCGGGGTAGTCGGCATCCCTCTCGGAAATGCCCTGGGGCAGGCCTTCGGATGGCGCGTGTCCTTCGCCGTGCTCGCCGCACTCGCGCTGATCGTTTTTGTGTTGATGATCCGACTCCTGCCAGCCGTACCCAGGCAATTGCCCGCCCCGGCCAGGAAAGCAAAGGTCCGTGACGGGCAGGACAGCACATTGCCCGCCGTCCTGATGGTTTGCCTGCTCATCCTCCTTGTTGTTGCGGCACAAAACGGCTTCGGAACCTTTCAGGTGGTGTGGTTGCTGGACGTCGCCCATTTCGCCCCCGGCGCCATCCCGGTTGTTCTCCTGGCCGGAGGAATCGCAAGCGCTGTCGGAGTTGCCTTGGTGGGCGGCCTCTACGGCCGGTTCCCGCGGAGGTTGTTCCTCGGGTCGCTGACAGTCATGGTTGTCATACTTTGCACAATTCCCGTGGCTGCGGCCTCCGGATCAGAGGCCAGTGTGTGGATCCTAATCATCCTGATGGGGGCCGTATTCGGAGGCATACCGGTCATGCTCCAAACACGGATGATGTGGTCGGCTTCTCCGCACAGCCGTAACCTGGCCGCGGCCCTTCAAACCACTGCATTCAATGTCGGCATCGGGGGAGGGGCCTTCTTCGGTGGGCTCGTCTTGGAGGGAACATCCTTGGCTTCTTTGTCTTACTGGGCTGCTGGCGCCATGTTCCTTGCCCTGCTCACTGCCGGCATCTGGGAGATCAGCAGGGGGCCTGGTCGCAGGAAGGCTCGCCGGGAACCTTCAACGGAACACACAGCGAACCGGATGCACCAGCCGGCCGATGAATAGTCCGGGCCGCCCAAGTTATCACGGCTCAATGTAACGTCAACCCCGAACACCAGAAAGGACCACTCTCCATGCTTTTCATGGACGATCAAACCAAGACCCGCGAGATCCTCGAGGACGAAGCAGGCCGGAACGCGCTCCGGATTGCGCTTCCGGAAGTGGTCGACAAGCCCGGGAAGTTCGGCGGTGCACTGGAGCTTCCCATCGGCGCCCTGGCCACTGTCTTCCGCGTGAAGGAAAGCATCCAGGCAGAGCTCTGGGAGCGGCTGGCGTGTATTCCTGCGAAAGAGCGCACCGAGGCCCTTCCCGTCGAGCCCAATCCGGACTACGAGGGGGCGGAAGTACCCGCCGGTTCGGCCGCCATCTCCGCCCCGATGGCAGGGAAAGTCAATGCCATGCTGGAAATCGTCCTTACGGGGCCGACGCATGGAAACCCCTTCACCGACGTCGACTTGCAGGCGAAGTTCAGGCTCGGTGACATCGAACTACGTGTAGGTGGCTTCTACGACGGTAACGGCAGGTACCTGATCCGATTCCTTCCGCCGAAACCCGGAACTTGGGAGTTCCGCACTCTATCAACGGCCCGTTCGCTGGATGGACACGCCGGCACCACGACGGTGGAGCCTTCCTCGGCAACCGGACCGGTCCGGGTAGCTGACACCTTTCACTTCGCCTACGACAATGGCGATGTCTACCGCCCGGTTGGTACCACTCTTTACGCTTGGACGCATCAGAGCCAGGAACTTCAGGAGCAGACGTTGGCGACGCTGGCGAAAAGCGCCTTCACTAAGGTGCGCATGTGCGTCTTCCCCAAGGCATTCATCTTCAACGACAACGAGCCCGAGCTTTATCCGTTCACTCGTGACGGCGACAACTGGGACAGCACACGATTAAACCCGGCGTACTTCCAGCACCTTGAGAACCGGATCCGTGACCTGGATGACCTTGGAATCCAGGCCGACGTAATTCTCTTCCACCCTTACGATCGCTGGGGCTTTCAGGATCTAGGCAAGGCCGCTGACGACCGCTACCTCCGCTACGTCGTCCGGAGGCTGGCCGCCTTTCCGAACGTATGGTGGTCACTGGCGAACGAATACGACTTCATGACCACCAAACGGCGCGAAGACTGGGAACGATTCGCACACATCGTTACCGAGGAAGACCACGCGGACCACCTGCTTTCCATCCACAATGGCACACGCATGTACGACTATTCTGCGGAGTGGGCAACCCATTGCAGCATCCAAAAGGTCGACTACTACAAGACCGCCGAACAGGTCACCGACATGCGTGAACAATGGGGCAAACCCGTAGTCCTCGATGAAATTGGCTACGAAGGCGACCTCGAATATGAGTGGGGAAGCCTCTCAGCACGCGAGGTTGTACGCCGGGCGTGGGAGACAACCCTCCGAGGCGGCTACTACACCCACGGCGAAACGTACTACGACGACAACGACGTTCTCTGGTGGGCCAAGGGCGGACAACTGGTAGGACAAAGCGCCGAGAGAATCGCATTCCTCGACCGGCTGATTGGAGAATCCCCGACCGGGCGGCTGGAGCCGATCCTACGGATGTCCCCAACACCTATTGGCGGCGTTGAAGGCAAATACGAAATCCATTACCAGGGCTATAGCCAGCACCGATTCCAGACGATTGATATCGCAGAGGCCCATATGGCGAAGGTCGACCTAATCGACACCTGGGCCATGACCATCGAGCCCCTTCCCGGGACTTTCAGCGGGGGACAACGGATTGAACTGCCCGTCCGTCCTTACATGGCGTACCGGCTGCGGATTGAAGCGACCGCACCTATAGACAAGGACGTTCAGTGACAATGCTTGCCGAGAACAAGGCCCGGCTCCTTGGCCCTACTCAGTCACTCGCCCACGGACCTTGGCGAGTTCTGTTACGCGGGGACGAATTCGCCGACATTTCATACCGGGGCCGCCCAGTCCTCAGGGCCATCCGGGCAGTTGTCCGGGACCATGACTGGAGAACCCTGACCCCCCAAGTCGAATCTGTCACCGGCTCCCAAGACGGGGCAACCTTCACCAAAACCCTCGAAGTCCGGTTCACAGGTTTCGGCGGTGAGTACACGGCAGGAGTGACTCTCCAGGCATCCGACAACGATCTTTCTGTGTCCTTCGACGGCAGGGCGACCCAGGATTTCAGCAGCAACCGCATAGGCCTCGTAGTGCTTCACAGACCCGATGACGCCGGCCGTGACATCACCGTCACGTCACCGGACCACACCGAGACCAAAAGCGCCTTCCCTACGGACATCAGCCCGCACCAGCCCTTTACAAATATCGCCGCCATGAGCTGGGAACGGGAAGGCACCGCCTTCCGGCTGGACTTCGCCGGAGACGTCTTCGAAACCGAAGACCAGCGAAACTGGACCGACGCTTCCTTCAAGACCTACAGCACGCCGCTTTCCCGGCCCTTCCCCGTCAAAGTGCAGGCCGGCGACCGAACCCAGCAGAGCATCCGGCTCAGCGCCCAACCCTCGACGGCAAACACAACCACCTCACCACCGCCGTCCATACCCGAGATGCTGACCGTGCGGAAGCATTCCCGTGGATGCGTGCCCGCCCTGGGCACTTCCGCATCCACGTCAGCGATCAAACTTCCCTTCGTGCCCGGACTTGCGGCCCTGACCGTGGAAGTTTCGGGCAATAATCCCGCCACGGCTGCAGAACTGCTGGCCCAGGCGGGACGACAGGCCCAGGAGCTGGGCACTGCGCTTGATGTGCGGATCGTCGCGGAAGCAAGCGAAGAGATCCGCTCGATCGTGGACCTGCTGCCTCTGGACAGGGTGGTTCGGGTAGGAGCCTTCAGCTCCCAAGGGCACGTTACCGAGCCAGAGTTATGGCAGCAGTTGAAAGCTACGGCAAAAAGCCGAGGATTCACCGGCGCTCTACTCGCCGGCGCACGTTCCCACTTCACAGAACTCAACCGTCGACCGGACTCCATCAAGCTCGACGCCGACGAGATCACCTACAGCATCACGCCGCAAATGCACGCCACCGAAGTGCCGCATATCGTTGAAAGCCTGCCCATTCAACGGCTGACAGCGTTGAACGCCCTCCGGCTCGGATCCGGAAAACCACTGCTCGTAGGCCCCGTGACGCTCAAGGCACGCTTCAACGCCGTCTCAACCCGAGGCGCCTACGACCCCGCCACCTTAGAAGTCATGACGACTGACCCGCTGCAGGCAGATGAGTTCACCGCTGCTTGGCTGCTGGGCAGCATTAACGCCCTCACCGTGCCAGGCGTCGAATCCGTCACCTACTTCGAAGCCAGCGGCCCCCGAGGTCTCATCACCGCGGAAGGAACCACTACACTCGCGTTCGAGATCCTGGCCAAACTGGCGACCCTGCGGGGTGCAGATGTCCTGCACGTCGACAGTGACGTTCCCGGCCTCGTGCTCTACCCGGTGGCATCAGGAACCGGCGTTGTGCTGTTCGCCGCCAACCTCACTGCACAGCCGCTGACCACCGCGGTCAAACTTGAAAACGGCTACCCGCGGACTCTTGAAATTTCACCGTGGTCGGCGATCACCCGGCCCCTCAGCTGACCTAAACACAAGAAAGAGAGCAACATGATGTCCAATAGGCTCGCAGGCAAAACCGCTCTGGTCACCGGCGCAGGATCCGGCATCGGCCTGGCGATAGCGCAGCGCTTCACTGCAGAAAGTGCCCGCGTTTACTTCGCCGATATCAACCTGGAAGCCGCCGCGAAAGCAGCCCGAGCCACAGGCAGCGACCTGGCGACCCCACTGGCAATTGATATATCCGACGAGAAGAGTGTGGAAGCCGCCTATGCCGTAGTCGCAGCCGACGGCGCCCTGGACATAGTTGTGGCCAACGCCGGCGTCCAACTTTTCGGTCAGGACGCCAAAGTGGGAGACCTGCCCTTGGAAGTCTGGGAAAAAACGGTTGCGGTCAACCACCGCGGATCCTTCCTGACCCTGAAGCACGCAGTGCGGGCCCTGAAAGGCAGGGGAGGGTCCATCATCTGCACCGGCAGCCCGACCGCAGTCGTAGCCTGCGGTCAAACCTTCACCGCATATTCCAGTTCGAAAGCCGGTGTTCACGGGCTGGCCCGGGTTGTAGCCGCGGACTACGCCAAAGAAGGCATCCGGGTGAACACCGTAGTCCCCGGATACACCGAGACACCCCTCGTGCAAACTATCGCCGACGACCCTGCCAGCCGCGCTGGCCTGGTCAACTCGACCATGCTTGGACGGGCAGGCACCGCCGCCGATGTCGAAGGCATCATGGTCTACCTCGCCAGCGACGAATCAGCCTACGCCACAGGCGGTCTCTTCACCGTCGACGGTGGACTCACGGCGCTATGACAGCACCAGAGCGCCCGCTTAGCTCGTTACAGTAGCCAGTCGGAACAAGGAAAGCTCCCATCCCCGAGGGGTTGGGAGCTTTCCTTGCAGCTAACTAGGGTGAATCCCTCAGCGATGTTGCAGTGGCAAAGCCCTGCCTCCCGCAGATTGCAAAAAGCCTATAAACCAATACTCCACCGACCCCGTTCGCCTGAACTAGTAACGGCTCTGATTGTCCACGGCTGACGTCAATTCGGGTCTCCACGGCTCGAAATTGGCAGCCGTTGGGGCAGCCCCCTGGGGCAGCGTGGGTTCATTCGACTAACAGCCGCAGCCCGTAAAGGTCCCGCCTTCCAGCCCGGATCAAAAAATTCCGACAACAATACGGCAAGCGGTTGTACTTACACGCGTAAGTGTCTAGCCGGAAGTTAGGGAGCGGTGGTGGCCGGGGTCTTCTCATTTGGCGGACGGGGTCCGCGAGCCAGTCACGGCAGTCAAATCTGCCGAAAGGGAAGAGGAGTTTGACACTGTTTTTCCTGTTCTGTGTGTATCCCGGTGGAAGCACGGGTGGTTGGAGACCTGGCCCTCAGCCGCTTCCCCGTGTGGAAGTTTTGGGCGGAACGGCCTTATTGCTGGACTTAGACCAGCGGTTTGAGGGCTGTGGTCCAGGCTCGGTAGCCGGCGTCTGTGATGTGGACTCCGTCGAGGGTGAATTCGTCCACCATCGTTACGCAGGTCAACTGATATGGGTGAGACCGTGGTTACGGCGGCGAAGACGGCCCAGTTGGCTCGTGTCCCGCCCAGGCGTGCTGGGGATATACCGCGCGGCCAAGCGGGGCAGGCCAAGCTTCAAATGTCAGTATGTGGCGCGTCCGCCGCTGATGTCGTAGACAGCTCCCGTCGAGAAGCTGACCTTCTCCGAGGAAAGCCAGGCGACCAGTTCGGCGACTTCCTCCGCTTTGCCTACTCGTTTCATGGGGATGAGGCTGGTGATGTGGGCGAGCACTTCTGGTGATGTGTTGTCGTTCATTGGCGTGGCAATCACGGCGGGTGCGATGGCGTTGACCAGGACGCCGGTGGTCGCGAGTTCTTTGCCGGCCGATTTGGTGAGGGCGATGACGGCTGCTTTTGAGGCGGAGTAGATGGACAGGTTAGGGTTTCCGTCTTTGCCGGCCATGCTCGCGAAATTGATGACTCGGCCCCAGCCGCGTTCGACCATTCCGGGCACGAAGGCGCGCATGGTGGCGACGACGCCGAGGACGTTGACGTCGAAGACGGTGCGCCAGTCGGTGGATGTCGTTGTGACGAGGGGAATGCCGGGGCCGACAATGCCGGCAGAGTTGATGAGGATGTCTACGGGGCCGATTGCTGCTGCCGCCTCGGTGAGCCGGTCTTCGTCAGTGATGTCGACGACGACGTCTACGTCGCCAGCAATGTCGAGTGTGATCACGCGGATGCCGTCTGCTCGGAGCCGATCTGCAACTGCGGCGCCAAGGCCTCTGGCGCCACCGGTGACGAGTGCTGTTTTCATGGTTTCTCCTGGATAAGACGGGGGTCGACGTGGACTTTCGGGCCTGGACCGGCGTTGCTGCCTCGCCGGCCTTCAAGCCGGGCGGGAACTTCTTCAAGCGGTATAACTTCACTGACAATGGCCTCCGGGTTCACTGCTCCGCTGGCGAAGCCGGCAATCGCCCCGGATAGGCCAGGGGATGCCGAAAGGATTCCGACTGCTGTGATGTCCTTCAGTGCTATTTCCCGGGTATCGACGAAGCTCGGACCCGAGGACAAGCCGATGTACACCACACGTCCGGCTGGCTTAGTCAGGCGAACAGAGAGAGCCGGCATATCAGCGTTACTGGTTGCTTCGATGACGGCGTCGAATTCGTCGGCCCGGCCATCGGCGAGCTCACCGAGCTGCCAAGTGTGCTGTACGCCCAGTGAACGGGCGAGGGCCAGCGAACCTTCACGTACGCCGCCGACATGGACCTCAACGCCGTCCGCGAGTGCAAACTGTGCGGCCAGAAGCCCAATAGTGCCTGAGCCGAGGACGAGGAGTTTTTGCCCTGGAAGCAGAGCTGCGCCGCGCACGGCGCGGAGGGAATTACCGGCGGGCTCGACGAGGGCGGCGGAGGTGAGACTGACGCTTTCCGGGATCTCGTACGCAAATTTGCTTGGGACAAGCATACGTTCGGCAAGCGCCCCATCCCAACCGTCCCGAACCCCGACTTCAAAGCGGTTGGGGCAGACGTGATGGTGCCCTGACTGGCAGTACTGGCAGTGCCCGCAACCCAGCATGGTGTCGCCTGTCACCCGCTTGCCAATCCAGCCCTCATCTTCCGGTGAGCCTGCTGCCACAACCCGGCCGGTCCACTCGTGGCCCAGCCGCAAGGGAAAGCTGGTGAAGCACTGGTCGATGTAGGCCATCTCGCCCGTGTAGAGCTCCACATCGGTGCCGCAGATGCCGACGCGTTCGACGTCAACGAGTAACTGACCGGCTGCGGCGACGGGGTCGGGAACGTCCTGCACGTGGGCCTGGCGGGGCCCGGTGACGACAAGTGCACGCATTAGTTGGCGATCACTTGCTGCGTCTGGCTTCCCAGCCGGGTGATGCCGAGCGTCATGGTTTCGCCGCCTTTCAGGAAGACCTGGGGTGTCATTCCCATGCCGACGCCGGGGGGTGTTCCGGTGTTGATGAGGTCGCCGGGCTCGAGTGCCAGGAACTGGCTGAGGTAATGGACGATGAAGGTTGGGCTGAAGATCATCGTCGAAGTCGAGCCGGTCTGGCGGCGCACGCCGTCGATGTCGAGCCACATATCCAGGTTCAGTACGTCGTCGATCTCGTCCGGTGTCACCAGGTATGGCCCTGCGGGGTTGAAGGTGGGTGCGGACTTTCCTTTCGCCCATTGACCGTTTCGTTCGAGCTGCCAGGCCCGCTCGCTGACGTCGTTGACCAGGACGTAGCCGGCGATGGCAGCGGCTGCTTCTGTCTCGTCCACGAGATAGGAGGCGCGCTGTCCAATGACGATGCCGAGTTCGACCTCCCAGTCTGTTTTCTCCGAGTTACGTGGGATGAGCACGTCGTCATTGGGGCCGATGAGGGTGTTGGGCGATTTCGTGAAGAGGATGGGCTCGGTCGGTACGGCCTGGCCGGTTTCGGCGGCGTGGTCGCTGTAGTTCAGGCCGATGCAGAGAATCTGGTGGGGCCGGGCGATGGGTGCACCGAAGCGGCGTCCGTCGAGTGACTCACCCCGCCCGTCTGCGATCCGGTCAGCGATGATGGCGGGCAGGGTCGCGATTGTGCCCGATGCGAAGAACGCCTCGTTGAAGTCGCTGACGATATCTGAGAGGTCGATGAAGGTGTCGTCGTCAATCAGTGCGCCAGGGGCCTCGGAGCCGCCGGCTCCAACTCGTACGAGTCTCATAGTTTTTCTTTTCTCCAATAGGGGGTGGTTGTGCTGCCTGCCCACCGGTGTGGTGGCAGGCCTGAAACTCCGACGTCGGCGAGGAAGATGGCTCCCGCCTGGTCGGTGAGGGTGTCAAGCCCTTCCTGGGCAGTAGTGATGGCCAGGGTGTCGAGGTTCGGTCCGACGAAACCTGGGCATGAGGCCTGTGCGGCGTCTACTTCCACGACTGCAAGCAGTTCACCGGTCGGTGCGTGCCGCCGAACACTCGATCCGCCCCACTGCGCCACCCAGAGCGCGCCCTCGGCATCTACAGTGAGTCCGTCCGGGTAAGCGGGAAGGCCGTCAAGGACCGTGACCCAGGGTTCTTCCGGGTTGAAGGGGGCCGGGCCGTAGGAGTGCCGTGAAACCGTGCCCGCAAACGTGTCGACATGGTAGATCGTGGCGCCGTCGGGCGAAAACGCGACACCGTTGGAAAGGCCGATGCCTTCGCGCAACGTCTCCATCCGGCCATCGGGCCAGACGCGAAGCAGGACCTCTTCGTCGGTGCGCTCGGTGAGCGAGAGGGTGCCGACGACGAAGGCGCCGTGGGGATCGACTGTCCCATCGTTGAAACGGACGCCGGTCCGTCCGCCGAGCAGGTCGGGCCCGAGGGACACGTCGCCCAATGGTGAGATTGTTGCCAGGCCGCGGGCTGCGGCAACCAGCAGTCCGCCGTCTTCCGCTATTGCGACCGCTCCGGCGGTTTCACCAATGGTGACCTCGTGGATGTCGGAGATACGTCCGCTGTCGAGTGCGCCGGAGAGTACGCGGCCTTTCCAGATGTCCACCCACCTGACGAGACTGGCACGGTCGTCCCACAGCACGCCTTCGGCAAGGTTGTAGTCAGCAGGCGTCGCCGCCGCTGCTGCAAGGCTGGGAATCTCACTCATGGGCTTCCTTTAATTGTGGATCTGCAGCCCGGTCCAGTACCTCAAGAACATGGACGTACGGTTGGCCCGTGGCCCGTGTCATGCCGATTTCGCAGGTGCGGTTGCACGATACGTAGGCATCGAATTCGCCGGAGGCGATCTCGCCTGACTCGCGCTCGGTAGCGCTGGCTGTGAGCTCGGGATGCAACATGCCCCGGTCACCGGCGAAGGCGCAACATCCCCAGCTGTCCGGGACTGTTACTGCCGATGCCACGGCAGCGGCGAGCTTCACGAGGTTGGTGTTGGAACCGGCCCGGGTACTCGAGCAGGTCGGGTGCACGGCGACGCTGTTGACCCTAGTGCTGATATCGAGGCGGGGCAGGATGTGCTCGGCGGTGAAATCGACGGCGTCGATGATGCGCAGTCCCCGATAATTCGGATTGCTCTCGACCGCCTTTTCAAGCGCAAGCACCAAGCCCTCCGAGCATGAGGAGTTGTCGCAGACGACGGGCAGCCGGCCGTGATCAGATGCCTCCCATAAGGCGGCAGCGGTGCGGTCAACCATGCTGTGATATCCGCTGAGGATTCCCTTGGACTTCCACGGGGTGCCGCAGCACAAGCCGCCGATCCCATCCGGCCGTACGAGCCCGAGACCGGCCTTCGCGGCGAGGGATTCGAAAGCGGCAGCGACACCCTCGCCTCCCTCGGTCGGGCCGAACATGGTCCCCACACAGGCCTGGAAGTAGACGCCATCCACGTCGATGTCCGCCCCTGACCGGCGTCTGCGGCCGCCTTTTGGCAGGTCTTTGAACCACAGCGGAAGCGTGTCCGCGCCTAGCAGGGCCCTGGCGGCCGAGTTCGGGCCCGTGATCAGTGGAGCGGGCACAGCGGCAGCGACAGTGAGGGCGGCCGAGGCGGCCTGGATCACGGGTTTCCATGCCTTGCCCGCGGCCGTCCACACGGCAGCCTCAACCGCGCCGACCTTTTCGGACCGCAGACGCCGCACCAGGTCGCCCGTGTTGATGAGCACCGGACACGCCGTCTGGCACATTCCGTCGACGGCGCATGTGTCAACGACTTCGTATTCCTGCTCACGGCGCAGCTCCTTGGCGAGGGCTGTGTCGCCGCGCAGCTCTGCCTCGGCGATCGCTCGTTGAACAACGATGCGCTGGCGGGGTGTGGTCGTGAGGTCCTTGCTGGGGCAGACCGGCTCGCAGTAGCCGCACTCGACACACCGGTCGACTTCGGCTTCGACGGTGGGTGTGGACTTGAGGTCTTTGAGGTGCAGGTCGGGGTCCGTGGTGAGGACAGCGTCCGGATTCAGGATCCCTGCCGGGTCGAATGCCTTTTTGATCTCCAGCATGATCCCGTAGAGCACAGGGCCATACTGTCGTGCGACGAACGGTGCCATGATTCGCCCTGTCCCATGCTCGGCTTTAAGGGTGCCGCCGGCGCGAAGCACGAGCTCGACCATGTCTTCGGTGAACGCCGCATACCGGGCGAGATTGGACTCTTCATCAAAGTCTTCGTTGATGAGGAAATGCACGTTGCCGTCTTTGGCGTGCCCAAAAATGACGGCGTCGTCATAACCGTGGACCTTGAACAGGCGTGTGAGGCCCGCGCAGGTCTCCGAGAGCGCCTCAACCGGCACCGCGATGTCCTCCAGGAGAGCCGTCGTACCGGACGGGCGGGAGCCGGCAATTGTTGCGTAGAGCCCCTTGCGTATCCGCCAGAGGGATGCCCGGGCCGTCTCGTCCCGGGACAAGACCGGTGCAGCAGTCAGCGGCAGGCGCGCGAAGAGTGTCTCTGCATCGTGGCTCAGCTCGGCGAGTTCAGATGCGGTCGAGGCCTGGTACTCAACGAGCAGCGCGCAATGGTTGACGGGCTCGAACTGGGGGAGCGCGGCGCGGGACGCTGGATCAATGCGGGCCGCACGCAGCGATGTGGCGTCCATGAGCTCAACGGTTGCCGGTCCGGTGGCGACGATATCCACCAGTGCTTCAGTAGCGGAGCGCAGGGTGTCGAACACCAGCAGGGTGGTGGCCCCGAACTTGTGCAGCGGCACGGTGTTGAAGGAGGCTTCCGCGACAAAGCCAAGCGTTCCCTCGCTGCCGACCATGAGGTGCGCGAGGATCTGCACGGCCGTGTCGTGGTCGACGAGCGAGTTCAGCCCATAGCCCATGGTGTTTTTGATGCTGTATTGACGTGCAATTTCTGCGACGAGCTCCGGTGCGGCGAGGACTTGCTCCCGCAGTGCCATGAGCGAATGCCAGAGCTCAGGATCTGTGGCGCGAAGCCTGTCATCAGCGTCCCCGGTGCTGGTGTCGACGATGCTGCCGCTGGGCAGGACGATGATCGCTGAGCGCAGCGTCTGGTAGGTATTCTGGCGTGTTCCGCAGGCCATGCCGGAGGAGTTGTTGGCAACGACGCCGCCAATGGTGCAGGCGATTTCGCTGGCAGGGTCTGGCCCGAGTTTGCGGCCGTGGCGCAGGAGTCGGGCGTTGACCTGGCGGACGGTTGCGCCGGGGCCTACCCGGGCGATGCGCCCGTCATCTTCGATGGTGATGGAGCGGAAGAATTTGCGGGTATCGACGAGGATGTTCGACGTTGAGGCTTGCCCGGACAGGCTTGTGCCACCAGACCGGAACGTCAGAGCTTCACCGTTGGCTGTCGCATAGGCGAACAGCGCCCCGACTTCCCCCGCGTTCTGGGGGGTCACGACTGCACGCGGTGTCAGCAGGTAGTGCGATGCGTCGACGGCGGCGATCACCCTGTCGAAGGGGCTGGTGGAGACGGCTCCCTCGCGGGGGAGGGCGTCACCAAGCCGTGCACCCAGCCCGGTCTCCGGGCCAGTGAGAACGGAGCGGGAGGCTAAGTTAGTGGCTTTCACGGCCCACCGCTTCCCCGCTGGAGCCCACGAGGAAGTCCAGGTCGGCGCCCTGATCAGCCTGCATGACGTGGTCGACATAGAGTTTCGCCCAGCCACGGGCGGGTGCGGCGTAGCCGGCCTCACTGGCCGGGCTCTGAGTGCGCGCGTGCAGCTCCTCATCCGAGACGTCCATGGTGAGGGTGCGGTTTTCGACATCCAGGGAGATGATGTCCCCTGTGCGGACGAATGCGAGCGGCCCGCCGGCGGCGGCTTCGGGGGCGACGTGCAGGATGACGGTGCCGTAGGCGGTGCCACTCATCCTGGCATCGCTGATACGCACCATGTCCCGAACGCCCTGTTCCAGGAGTTTGCGGGGGAGGGGCATGTTGCCCACTTCCGGGAACCCCGGGTAGCCGCGGGGTCCGCAACCGCGCAGGACGAGAACTGAGTCGGCGGTGACGTCCAGGTCCGGGTCGTCGATGCGTGCGCGCATGTCCTCGATGCTGTCGAAGACAACGGCGGGGCCGGTGTGCTGCAGCAGTTCGGCTGTCGCGGCCGCAGGCTTGATGATGGCTCCGCGTGGGGCGAGGTTGCCGCGTAGTACCGCTATGCCCGCATCATCCAAGAACGGGGCCTCACGGGGGTAGATGACTGTTTCGTCGTGGACCGGCTGGTCAACGAGATACTCGACGAGTGGGGTACCGGTGACGGTGATGGGGGCGGGGTGCAAGAGGTCCTTTATCTGCGACAGGAGGGCAAGCACACCACCGGCACGGTACAGGTCATCCATAAGAAAAGTGCCGGAGGGCTGCAGGTTTGCCATGACGGGCACTCCAGCGCCGGCGGCATCGAAGTCTTCAAGGCTCAGGTCGACTCCGAGCCGGCCGGCGATAGCGAGCAGGTGCACCACAGAGTTGGTTGATCCGCCCACGGCGGCGACGGCGATGATTGCGTTGAGGAATGCTTCCCTGGTCATGACGTCGCTGGGCCGGCGGCCCTGTGCGACCATGTCCACGATGAGCCGGCCAGTGTCGTGCGACATGGAGAGCAGTCGGGCGTCCGGGGCTGGGATTCCGGCGAACCCGGGAATTGTCATCCCGAGTGCTTCTGCCACCACGGCCATCGTCGAGGCGGTTCCCATCGTGTTGCAGTGGCCCTTGCTGCGGATCATCGATTGCTCTGACTGGGTGAACTGGCTGTTGGTGATGGTGCCGGCCCTGGCTTCTTCGCTCAGGCGCCAGACGTCGGTGCCGCATCCCAGGGCCTTGCCGCGGAAGTGGCCGGTCAGCATCGGCCCGCCAGGCACGACGACTGCGGGAATGTTGACCGACGCCGCGGCCATCAGCAGTGCCGGGATTGTCTTGTCGCATCCGCCCAACAGCACAAGTCCGTCAATGGGGTTGGCACGGAACATTTCCTCCATCGCCATGGCGGCCATATTCCGCCAGAGCATGGCGGTGGGTTTGACTTGGGTCTCACCCAGGGAGACGACGGGCAGGTTGAGCGGGACTCCGCCTGCTGCCCAGACGCCCTGCTTGACCGAGTCAGCAACTTCATTGAGATGCATGTTGCAGGGAGTAAGGTCCGAGGCGGTGTTGGCGATCGCAATCTGAGGCTTCTTGGACTCGAGGGCGTCCTCGGGAAGGCCGCGACGCATCCAGGCACGATGGATGTAGGCATTCCGGTCCGAACCGGCGTACCAGTCCGCGCTCCTTAGATGATCCACAATTACCTTTTCCATTTATTAGAATTCAGTAGTAACATATGGAATTATGACACACGATGCAGATCCAAGCCAAGGGGAGCGCCTCGTCGGCTCCGACCGCGTGCTCGCCGTTCTTGTTGAACTTGCAAAGCGTCCGGAGGGTGCGACACTGGAGGAGCTTGCAGGCGCCCTCGACAGTCCCAAGTCCACCGTGCACCGCGCCCTCGCGTCCTTGCGGAAAGCCTCACTGGCCGAACTGACCGCCCGCGGCGTCTACTCCCTGGGGGATGAATTCTTCAGGCTTGCCTTCAGCAATCACGCGGCCCGCCCCGAGACGGAAAGGCTCCAGCCACTCCTGAATGCACTGGCGGACGAATACGGCGAGACAGTGCACTACGCCGTGCTCGACGGCAAGGATGTTGTATACCGTGCGAAGGTCGACCCGACCCAAGGGTCGGTGAAGCTGACCTCGTACGTGGGCGGCCGCAACCCGGCCTACCGGACCGGCGTCGGGAAACTGCTTCTGTCCTACATCGTGGACACCGAAGCGCAGCTGGCTGCATGGCTCGACGGCGACAAGCTTGAAGCGAAGACGGCATCGACAATCACAGACCCGGCTGCCCTCCTGGCCGAACTGCAGGCAACCCGCTCCCGCGGCTACGGCATCGATGACCAGGAAAACGAACTCGGCATCAACTGCATCGCGGTACCGGTATTCGGCACCTCCTCCACCACGCCAACAGGTGCCATCAGCGTCAGCGCGCTGCGATTCAGATACCCCTTGGAGCAACTTGTTCAGACGGCTCCAACGCTCGCCGCCGGCGTTCGCTCCGCCTTGGCGGGCTGAGCGCACAAGCCCGCCAGGCCTAACCTCACAACAGCCGGCACACTGAGACCCCGTTCCTGGCAGGCCGCCCGAACACCTCCTCGCGGTCTTTGCGTGCTGGGATCAGGGGGAGGATTCTATGAGTACGACTTTGGTGACAGCTGGCTCCATCGTCTCGAGCTGGCATCCCGCCGACCCAGGGACGAGAACAGTTCGCCGGCCCAGCTGATCGACGGCGCCCGGCGTGGTCCGCTGGAAGACTCCGGCGGACTGCCTGGATTCGAGGACATCATCGACGCGCTGGAGGATTCGTCGCATCCTGACCATGACGAACACGCCGCGTGGGTGGCTGGCCTGACCGACTCAATTGCGCCCTTCAACCCTGCCTTCCTTGACATTCCCGCCGTGAATCGAGCGCCGGCTGAACAGTTCTAACCCGGGGAATTGGGGGAAGAAAACGCCACGAACGACGGCAGCTACCAGCCCCTCTTACACGTACTCCCCCACCCATTTCCTACTGGCAGCGAGACGTGTTGATCTGGGACGAGTTAGAGATTCTTGGCTTTCAAATATGCATTGGTGCTGTGACCACTAAACTGCGGTTATGGAAGTCCTTCCCACGGTGGCGATAGGGATCAATCTGTGTGTCGTGCCGACGGCGGAAGGCGGACGGGACACACCTCTGCTAGGTGGCTCCGCCGTGAAAACTAGATTCAGCTACCGACCGAACTGGGGCTTGCCTGGCTGGGCCGACGGCGAACAAGCGGGTGCACCAGTATTGGGCTTCTCTCGGGAGGACATTCAGCCGGGTGAAACAGTTCGCGCTGTGATCGCTCCCTTGCTTCTTTGAAGGTGTGCCAGCTTGGCGGGGCATTTTGCCGGGCGATGAGCTGCGCATGTACGAAGGTCTACGCATCTGTGGGCGTGGAACCGTGATTTGGGTGACGCCCTCTACCTGGCCGATGCCCGACGAGGATCAAGTGCGGTTTATCCGCTGGCTCGAAACCGGATAACTGGCGTGTCAATGATCATCCCAGTCTGATGGCCGGTCGTCCCGTGCGCCGCCAACAATGGGGCACCAGCAATTAGGGTAGCCATTCGATTTGTGGTGGCGTCGAGATCAACGAGATCTGCCCGAAGTCTCCGTCCATCGACCAGACGTTGTCCTTGAACTCCAGCACATCGAGTGATCCGTAATCGATCTCACCACTGGCGTCAGTTACGGGCGTAATTCTGCTTTGCGCGGTCCAGTGCAGTTCGCTCACTGACGAGAACACGAGGCTGCCCCTCTTGTAGCAGTACTGTTCTCCGGGTTTGGGGTTGCTGTAGTCCGGGTGACTTTCTCGGAGAACGAAGTCCAAGAGCACTTCCAGGCGTCCTGGCGAAGCGTTCATCGACAGAATCCAGCTGTCTTCGAGGTAAACGTCCTGGAGATGGTCCAGCTTCCAGTAGGGATTCATTCTTGCTTTTGCCCCGTCTTTGTCATGGTTGGTTCCTCGCCAGCGCTGTCGAGGCGATGTATTGAGCGTAATTGGCTGATGAGTCGATGGCGTGGCGCTCGATGGTGGCGGGGCTGTAGCCGAGGGCCTCGGCGATGATGGCTACCGGGGCGAGTTTGGTGAGTTCGTGAAGGGTTCCGAGCCTGGCCGCCCGGCTGCTGAAAGCGGTGCTGAGTCTTTGAGCGAGGGTTGAGGCCTGGAGATGTCTGCCCGGGGAGCCGCCGCGGAATACCCAATTGCTATTGGGGTGAGCAGCTGTCTGGTCGTGGGTTGGGGAAGCTGCTAGTTCACGCCAAGGCTCATCGAGCGGTTCCCTGAGGGCTATCTCCACTGTTCCGAGGGTTATCGTGACGAGTTCCTCTGTCACCGTGACGTTGTCCCACGTCAGTTGGACGATGTCGGAGACCTGCTGGCCGAAGACCATGACCAGGATGGCTGCTGCGCGATCCCGGGGGTTCATGTCGGTAGTGTGGCTCAGGCTGTGCACGACTTCTGTTTGCCTGGCGGCGTCCAACCGGGGGCTAGTGCCGCGGCGGTGAGGCTGCAGCTTCAAAGACGGGTCGATGAGGCTGGTCCTGATTGCCCAGTCGAGGAAGCGTGAGGCGATGCCTCGCGTCGTTGGGCCTTCAGCCTGCCAACGGTCCAAGTGTGCTTGGTTCACTTCCGTAAGTTCAGTGTCGTGCTCGGTGAGCCAGTTCAGCAGGTCGATGGCGACGGTTACCGATTGCTTGGCCCGGAGGAACGTGCCTTGGGTGACTTCGTCCATCTGGTTCATGCGGCGTTGGTGGTGCCATCGAATGTAGCGCCGGATGATGTCGCGATGACTTTGGGTGGCGATCCGGTCGAGGGCTTGGTCTGCCCAGACTGTGAATCGGGCGTTGAGTTCGTCGCGGCGTGGCAGGGCGGCGTGTTCAACGAGAAGGCCGCGGACGTATTCGCGGGTTGGCGAAGGTGGGAGCTCGTCGAGGCCGGCGTGCCTGATGACTGGTGTGGCGGCCAGTTGTTTGAGGAAGGCTGTGACGTGTGGTTGTTGGATCCAAGTGAGTCCGCTGTTGGCGCGTTTCATGGATTTCAGGGCTGTGGCGATTGCCTGGAGCGCGGGTGAGGTTGGCTGGTTGTCTGCGCTGAGGAGCCGGTCGACAGTTGCTGACAGAATGCATGGCCAGCATCGGTTACCGGAGTGCAGTTCCTCTTCGTTGCCGCATCCGATGCAGTCGACGTTGAGTCGGACGCCGGAGCATTTCCGGCAGGCCGGAAGCGCGTCGACGCGGCCGGGCAGGACTCCCTCGTGGCCGCAGGCGCAGGTGCCTCGGGTTCTTTTGGCTTGTTGGTAGCAGTAGCCGCAGATGGCGGCGTCTGGCCAGCGGACCGCGATCTGGTGGTGTTCGGCGCATCGCCCGCATGGTTCGGGCCATGTTTCGGGGTTGCTGGCTTTTCGTGATCTAGGCATCTTCGTCCGGTGGCAGGACGCGGATGCGGCGTGCGATCGGCGTACCGGGCTGGATACCCAGGTCTTCTGGCATCTTCGGGGCATTGGCACTCTTGGCGCGCATTTGGACGTAGGGTTCGAACAGGTCGTTCGGGGTGCACTCAAGAATGTCGCAGAGAGCGGCGAAGGTCTGGGCGGGGATGCGTTCCGGTGTTCCGGTGACTAGGCGGTGGACCTGGGCGTTAGAGAGGCTGATGCCACGGGCTTTGAGCAGGGGGAGAAGCTCGGTGGTCTTCCAGAGGTTTCGTTGGGCCATCATCTGCCGAAGGTTCCAGCGGTATCCGATCCGTCGCTGTTCAGCCATGGCCGTTCCCTTCGTCAGTGCCGCTGCTGCGTAGGCGCTGCGCGATCATCGTCTGGATGGTCTTCTGTTTGAAGTCCGCCGACACGGAAGTATAGAGGGCGGTGGTCGAGGAGTAGCTGTGCCCGACCTGCTGCTGGATAAACAAGGGGTCGTAGCCGGCTTCGATCAGATGAGTGACGTAGGAATGCCTCAAGGTATGCAAGGACAATTCCTGGGGGAGCCCGGCGATCTCCCGGACGCGCTGAAAGGAACGGTCGAAGTTGCGGTGAACCGTGGAGCCTGAGCGTTCCGAGGGCCACAGGCTGGTCGAACGGTCCGCCGTCGGGAAACGTTTCCGACCGTCGGGGGAGAGCCAGTGCTCAAGCAGCCCTACGACCCAATCGAATTCCGGGACGGTCAGAACGGTCCGGCGTCTCGGTCCGGAGCCTTTGGTTCCTTTCGCCCAGCGCACCTGGAGCGCCCCGAATCGGCCGAACTGTTCAACGTGCGGGTTCGGTCCGAAATCGACGTACTCCAGCATCGTTAGCTCTCGCCGGCGGAGCCCGTAGGCATAGGCGACCTTGAACGCCGTCGAGTCCCTCAGTGCAGGAAGCCAGCGCTTCGAGCCCTTGGCGAACTCGGTGTCGACCAGGTCATCGGCGGCATCGAAGAACATCTGGAGTTCAGCCTTCGTGAACGCCCGGCGGCGTGCCGGCATGGCATCGTCTGTTGTGTGCCGGGGCGAGTTCCACTCGAACACGACCTGCACCGGAATGTCCGCAAAGACTCGTTCGCAGAAGTTTGCCCACCCGTAGCGCCCATCGGTCAGGTAGGAGCAGAACGCCCTGATGGCGCCGGAATTGGCCCTGAGGGTCGATAGCGCCAGGCCGTTCTCCGAGCTGCGTCGATCCGCCAGGAACTCATCTACATGATGCGCAGACCAGGTCCAAGGGTACTGATTGGAGTGTTCCTGGAACCGCTGAACCGTCCCACAAGAGCTCTTGATGTAAGACGTCGAGAGGCCGCGGGCCAGCATCTGGGCACGCCAGCCATCCAACATCGCCTCAAAGGCGCGATCCTCAGCCCGCAGCAACCCGACGTTCGCGGTGGTCAGAAACGCCGGAATCCGTCCGGCTTCAATATTCACGAAACCTAACTCTACGCAAGAAACTCTCATCTAATGAGAGATTTCGCCGCTAATCCGCATGACTACGGCGAGCCACGGCAATGCGCGTTTTGCACGTGCCGCCGCGTAGATAAGCCTGACCTGCGAAAACACAGGAAAACGCCTGTGGACGGGTTCTCTCATCTGTTTGAACTCGTCCTACTTAAGCGCCGATAATGGAGATTCTGTAAAGCCGACGTGAACGAGCCCGTCGCCCGCATTGTGCCTTGTAGACGGTGGACCCTCGTGCGCTCATGCGCCTCAAATCTAGTCTCGCAGCCACCGAATGTGGCCTGTCAGATCTCAGCGTTGTGGACCGTGAGTAAAGGCCTTTAGCCAGTGATCGACCTTGTGTTGGCTCGCCGGCAAGGGCGATCGAATCACTGATGGATGACCCTTGATGAAATCTTTGGGGTCAAAACTTAGGATCTGGAGCATGACGAACGCAAGGGACAAGAGCGCCCGACTCGAGCCCCACGAGGACCTATATGGACAAGTTAGGGGCGACGTCGAAAGACTTGAGCGCCAACTATTGTTCGTGATGAAGCTCTGGAGTGATCGGGACGAGAACTACGAACGAATCGCAGCCGCCGTCCGAGTCGGGGCGGGGAAACTACGGACTAAAGCTAAGGGCATCAACCGTGCGCGAGACCGGCAGGACATGATGGGGAAGATCGAACGCGTCATTTCGGACATCTCGCGCCTCAACCGATACCCGCCCTATGTCCCAGGTTCCGGAGGGCAGCGCCCAGCCCCTCCCAGAGGCCGCATTAGCTCGATAAAACCCGGTGGGCTGCCAGGATTTGGGAAGCGGCGGTAGTACTGGCCCATAGACCCGGGCCCCATCACGGGGACGACATCGCACGTCTGCAACATGAGGTACGGCAGCTTTGTGCGGCTTTGGCGTCACTTGCGGCAGGACCATACCCCGCCTCCCGGGTGGATGCCCATATTTGTTCTACATGCAAACCGAGGAGGTGCGGCGGAGTGCGGATGCCGGGAGTGGCCAGCCACATCTATCGGTTGCCAGCAAATTCTGGGCCGAACCCTAGTGGCGCTCCGGCGTCGGGAAATAATGGCGGATCGGCCGGACAACTGCTAGCCGTTGCGGCACCGCATAATCTAAGCGAGAAGTCGATGCTTCATTACTGAAATTGTCCAACAGCACGTTGGACAACCGGGTGGCCCTGTCACGTTGACGTCGCGGTAAGCCTCTCGCGCCCCGCCTAGTCCAGAGCACGTTGGCCGGGGGCTATTGAACCTCTAACGTCCCGAGAGGGCTAATCGAAGGGCAGTGCCTTGTACGCGGTTTCTTTGTTCATGTTCCAGCCGGCGACAAGGCCGGAGCCGATCATTTGGTCGCTGAGGCGGGCGAGGCGGTAGGCGGGGTCGTTGTCGAGGGCGAGTTGGAGAAATTGGTGGGCTTTGCTGCCTTTGCCTTCCCACCAGTTGATGTAGCCGATTGCAGTGAGGACCGGTGCTGCATGTTCTGCACTGGTACGGGTGTAGGCATGAAGGAGCAGCTGCTGGGCCCATTCGATGCGTGACCACTTCGGGGCCTGGTCGGTTTGGGCAAACAAGATGTGCTGCATGGGCTCGTCCACTCCCGGGATGTCCGCGATGAGCCGGTCCCGGATCGCCGGGAACTGAAGATTCGCGACCAGGGCGTGGCAATCATCGTCGCTGGGAAAAGCCGTGGACCCGAGCATGTCACCCCAAAGTTTCCTGCCTTGCTGGAGCGCGGTGCCGGCTGGTTGGGCGGCGATGGCTTCCATATGGTGTTCGACGGCGGCCGCTTTCGCTTCTTCATGACCGGTGGTGGGGAGGGTGACGCTGTCGGTGGATTCTATATAGCTGCCGCGGTAGATGAATTCGGCGTTGATCGCGCTGGTCTGGGTGGAGCTGACGGGCAGGGCGAGACTGGTGCCGGGTTCGCCGTCGTAGGGGGAGAAAGTTTGTTCGCCGACGAAGAGTCCGTCCCGGATGGTGATGCCCTGTTCAGCCAGGACCCCGGTGAGAGCGGCGATGGTGCCAGCGTGGGGTCTGGCTTGTCCCTGCGGGGCTGTTTCGCTGGTGTAGACGGCGAAGAGGATTGATGTGGCGGTGGTGTCGCTGGTGAGGTAGTGGGCGACGGTGCGCGCGTAGGGGAGTTCCTGGCCTGGTTGGCGGGGGAGATCGATGCGCAGGGTCGCGCCGATGCTGTTGTTGTTCAGGGTGATGCAGACCAGGCTTTCCTGGGGCCAGAAGCCTAGGGTGTGGCCGATGAAGCTGAGGACATCTGATGGTGTTGTGATCGTGAGCTTTTCCATGATCCCTTGTTTCCCTTCACCCTTTTGTGTTGCTGTGTTTTCTGCGGTTGTTGGTTGTGGGTGTCGTTCTGGTAGGGGACCACCCGCTGGGTTGGGGGGCCGGGTGCAACTTGGGGGACCGGCGCGGGGGCGAAAACTTCATCCGCAGGCAATGCTTCACGGTTCTTATCATGAAGTTTTCGGTTCCGGGTCGGCGCGGTAGCGCCCTGGTTGCGCGGAGGGCCCGCCCAGCGATCATGGGCCATATCAGAATGACAAGCAGCGTTGGAACTTCTGCCCGTCCATTGACGCCAAAGAAGTGAGCGGCATGACCGAGCAAGATAAGGCCGGTTCGAAACACTCGGAGCGATAAGTGGCTCGGCGCGCAAATCCTCCCAAGAAGGTGGGTCGTTGTCGGATTCTTGTACCGCAAAGGTCTGTTGAGGTGCGAGCCAAATCTGTCAGGACAAAGAAGAACCGCATTCCGTCGTTGCGGGGTGCAGTCGTAGGTCGAACGCTTCGGCGGGGGCGAAATCGGGGTGTGGACATTGTCCACAGTCTTGGCCTCGGACCGGGTAATACCGCCCTCGGAGTGCTTCCAATTCCGCATGTTTTCGGAAGTTCCCAGCGTTGGCAAGGCCGGGAATGCAGTTCGAGTCCCACCTCGGGCACAGGGTTTCCGCAGGTCAGTGGCTTTTGGCCTCTGACCCTGTTGACAGTGTCCACACACTGTCCGGGGGTCATTAATGACGGGTGGCAGTCACGCCGTTTTTGTCGGTGGGCCGTGCTTGTGGCCGGATCCTTCCTTTCGTTCTGTCGGCGAATTTTCGGCTTGCTACTCCTTCATTGCTGGGCCGGGTCTTGGCAACACGACTTGTTTCGACCCGGGGGAGTGACGCTGCGCCGGCTTGTGGTCTGTTTCTCGTCTCACGCATGTTCATGGTGATGGCATGGGGCTACTGCATGACCAACGGGTTGCTTTCGTTTTCTTGTCCAGGCTCGATCGGCAAGCTAGTTGACCCCAAGCATCGGGATTCCCGCTGGCAGGGCGGCCTGGTACTCGGGCTCTGCCTCTGGGCCTTCCAGTTCGCGGGCATTGGATCGGGGCGTCGTTCTTGTAGCGGAGCTACCGCTTGGAGCCCTGGTTGCGCGCAGGTCCCAAGGACGATGAAGCATCAGAATGACGGGCAACGATGATTCGTCTGATCACTCGGGACAGTTGGAACAAGGCAGTGTGTCGCGGTGTAGATTTTTGCAGTGAGAAAGCCATGTGTTAAACGGGAGCCAGCCCAGAATGAACCCCTGATGCTCGCGGAGTTCTTGAGTCCAGTTGTGGGTTATCGTCGACTTTCTTGATGCGAAATGGGCTCGATCGCCCGAATTCCGTGCCAGCAAGCCAAAATTCCACCCCTTAGATAGGCTGTCCCGGTGACAGACGAGATAGAGCGGCCCGCCTTGCCAGCTCCTCACGCACGCGGCCAAGGCTGTGGCCGTGACCGTCTCACGCGCTGGCGCTAAACCGCCCACGAGTGCCGAACTCAACTGCATTGAAACCGCCGCAGAGGACGCTCCTGCCGTCGAACTGACGGGTGCGGAGCTTGACAGCAACTGAAAGGCAGCCATGAAAACGCATGATCCATTTGCACCAACATCCGGGATCGAATCCTTCGAAGTCATCAGCGAATCCTTCGAGGATGGCCAGGTTCTTCCGAAATCCCAACGCAGCGCCGTCCTGGGAGCCGGCGGGCGGGACGAATCGCCCCAGCTCACCTGGTCGGGCGCGCCCGAGGGAACCAGGAGCTACGCAGTCACCGTCTTCGACCCCGATGCCCCAGGCTCGGGCTACTGGCATTGGGCTGTGGTGAACATCCCGGCAGACGTCACCTCCCTCCCGGCCGGTGCAGGTTCCCGGGACAACTCCCGGTTACCGTCTGGTGCAGTGCAATTGAAGAACGATGCCGGATTTGTCGGTTTCGTGGGAGCTGCCCCGCCTCCCGGGCACGGTCAGCACCGGTATTTGCTGGTGGTCCATGCCATGGATGTTGAGCGGCTGGACCTGCGCACTGATGACACCCCCGCCGCCCTGCAATCCGCGCTCTCCACCCACACCTTGGGCCGGGCGAGGCTGACGGGAACCTTCGAACGCCGCTAGGGCGTGTCTCCCAAGCCCTGAGGGGGGTGTCCGGAATGCGTGATGGGTGTCTCGTATTTCTATGTTTTGACTGATGGGCAATGGGTCCTTATTTAGCCGTTGCTGCCGTCTTCTATTGGTCGCCGGGGTCGCCCCTTCCGGGACGACCGGCGGTGGTCGAGGGCATTGTTTGCCGATACCGCTGCGGGATCGCTTGGCGGGATGTGCCAGCCGAATTGGTCCGTGGCAGACGCTTTGGAAGCGGCACCGCCGCTACAGCGGTGATGGAACTTGGGACAGTATCCTGGCCGCGCTGGTGACGGTCGCGGATCGGCCTTGCCAACTTAACTGAGACAGGACCCTTGCTGGTACTGTTTTGGTACCATTGGTGGATGGCTATGAATCTGCGTGTTCCCGAAGATCTTGATCGGCGTTTGGACCAGCTGGCCGCCGAGGAACATACGTCGAAGTCTGCGTTGTTGCTCCAGGGTGCAGAGCTGGTCCTGCAGCGTCACCATCGGACCCGTGATATCGGCGAGGGTCTGGATTTCGTGTTGAGCCATGATGCCGAGCTTTTGACACGCCTTGAGGATGCGTGACCGAGTACCTCGAGATTGAGGACGCTTTGCAGGTCGTTGACCGGTTTGGATTCCATGTCCGTGATATCGGGCTTCTGGGCTCGGCACTGGCGAGGCCGGCAACCACTGTGATGGGGGTGGAAGCCTATCCGCAGTTAGCGACGAAGGCAGCGGCGCTCATGGAGTCGGTGGCGCGGTTTCACCCCCTGATCGACGGAAATAAACGCACGGCCTGGACGCTGATGGTTCTGATGCTCTGGATCAACGGCTACCGGCATGACTTCAGCACTGACGAGGCCTTCAATCTCGTCGTGGGTGTGGCAGCCGGCGACATCACACTGCAGGACAGCGCGGGGACGATTGCGACCCACCTCGTCAGGCGGTAGCCGTGCGTTCACCTGCAGTTCGGAGATGAAGAGAGTTTTGACACTGTCCACACATTCGGCGTCGACTGGTCCATATATCGGCCGGACCGGCTCGGATTGCGCATGTTTTCTGGAGTTCCCAGTGTTTGCACGGGCGGGAATGCAGTTCGAGTCCCACCTCGGGCACAAGGGAGCCCCTCTTCAGAGGGGATTTTAGTTTAACGTGTGTACAAAGTTCGTGATGGCGTCCCTCTGGAGCTGGTGCGCGGGCTCTGGCCTGGCCACTGCGGTGGACTATCCAGGTGTGTGGGTCGCTGGTTCAGGGTCCCGGCTAGTGGGCCCTCCGCGTGCTGTGGTGCTGTTGAATGGTTCCTCGTTCCGGTTCTGTCGGGTGGGCCGGAGGTGGCCAACACCTATTCATGCTCCGGGGTTGCGGGCATAACATGACGTTGCCGACTTTGGTGCGAAATCTTCTTGAAGGGCTCGTCCTAGAGGTCAAGGAGGCCGCGTGCGCTCGGTTTGTCCTCCCAAGTACGTAGGGATTACATACTGCGGCGAGTGAGCTTTCAGCCGGTCATAACGGAGCCCGGAAGTGAGGGCGGCTATGCCGACGACGATGCTGGGGCTGCATTGGTTGTCAGGAAGTCCGAAACCAGTCGGAGGTTATCGCGGGCGGCGCCACGGCTAGGAACGTCCTCCACTAACACCCACCCTTGTCTACGATCCTTTTGGAAGCAGCGTAACGACGGCCTGTCCAGGTACTAGCTGGCCCGACTGCACGAACTCCTCCGGGCGACCGGAGAGTTCGGCGATGAGGTTAGCTCCAAGTTTAAGGAGCTGAGTCCGGCAACCGGGATCTTTACTGAGATTCCGGGTCTCCTCGGGGTCATTGTGGAGGTCGAAAAGTTGCTCATTTCCATTCTTCGAGAACCAGATGTATTTCCAACTGCCTGCTCGCACCCACCTGGATGGACTGGCCAAGGAGTACGTGCTCACCATGTAGGTAAGGCCGCAATTCAACATTGCTGCCCTGCTCGTCACCTTGTGTGAGGCCGAAGAGGCTAATGCCTTCGATGCTTCCCGGCACCGGAAGATGTGCCGCGTCGAGCAGAGTAGGCATCAAGTCACGAAGTTCGACGACGGCATCGACCCGCTGGCCCCCGGGTATGCCCGGGCCGGATATCAACAACGGCACGCGAGATGACCCCTCGTACGGATATCCCTTACGCCAGAGGCCGTGATCACCCAGCATCTCACCGTGATCGGACGTGAAAACGATGTACGTGTCTTCCTTCAACCCGAACTCGCGTAGTACCTCCATTAAGCGGGCAATCTGATGATCGATATGCGTGACGTTGCCGTAATATCCGGCACGGGCTCGGTTCAAAGTCTGCTGATCGTATGTAGCAACGTGGGCGTCTGGCCGATGATCCGTTCCATAGCCCTCAAGGTCGGCAACCCAGTCGCCCACGGGTGGTTCATGGTCAGGAAGGTTCAAATACTGTTCGAAGGCCCATACTGGCGGATTGTATGGCGGGTGCGGGCGGTGGAAGGAGAGGTACAGGAAGAATGGAACGGTAGGGTCTCGGCGGTATAACCACGAGATTGCTTCTGTCACGACCCAGTTGGTTGGGTGAAGGGATTCCGAGCGGGACCAGGGACGTGCCACAACCGAGTTGCAATTGATGCCGTCGTCAAAATAGTCCGAAACTGCGCTTTCTCCCGCTTGACCACGCAGCCAAACCAAATAGTCGTCGTACCAATCGACTTCTCGACCGCGTTTCCTGGCAAAATTTAGGTATCCGTCATGAAGAATTAACGTCGTTAAACCCAATGCGTCCGCGTTCAGGATAGTAATGCATTTTCCCGATCGCCTGTGTTTGATAGCCCGCCTTCGTGAACTCTCCCGGGAGTGTAACGGATACGTCGAAATCAACGCCGTCGGTATAGCCAACCCTTCTGTGGGAACGGGCGGTAAGGCCGGTCATCAGGGCCATGCGGGCAGGAACACAGGTCGGCGTGGATGAATAAGCATTCGAGAAATTTGCACCCTCTGCGGCAATTGCGTCGAGATAAGGCGTCCTAACAATTGGATGGCCGTTGATGGAGAGACAGTCTCCTCTCCATTGATCGGTACAGATGAGAACAACATTAGGAGTGCCCGCCGTCGAACTAGCTTGAGTCATCTAAATTCACCTATGCATTCCGCTTCGGGTCATCAAAACTCGTACCATCTATGTCTCCTGTGCGGTTACTAACGTCGCGTCCGGATACCCGTCGGCTCTGACAGTGATGGTAACGGGACCTGGCTGGGCTCCGGCGCGAAGGACCGCGAGGGCTTGGCCGTGGTAGGTGGATGTGACAGTTCCAAGGTAGCCGCAGGGGGCTGCAGGGTTGGCTGATCCTAATCCTTGCAGTGTCGCGGGCCCGTGGACGGTCACGGCTACTTCGACGTCTGTGTTCGGATTGGGGCGGTTTTCCTCGTCCACGAGCGTGATTTCCAGATGCAGGAGGTCGACCGTGTTGGCGGTGATAGAGGTCCGGTCGGCCGAAAGCCTTAGTTTGGCCGGCTTGCTGGCAGTTTGTAGCTCCCGGCGACCCAATTCGTTGCCATTGCGGTATGAAACGACTTCGAGGACCCCGGGTTCGAATGGGAGCGTCGCCTGTACGAGGTAATCGCGGTTCACTCCGACCTTTTCGCTGGCTACGACTGCTCCGTTGAGGAGGAACTGCACTTCATCACCGGAGGCATAGGCTTCGATGTGCATGGGAGTTCCTGGATCGACGTCCCAGGTCCAGGACGGTGCAACGTCTGACCAGGTCCAGGCTTTGGGTTCGATCACGTATCCGTCATCGCGGGGTTTTCGTACGGCGACGTAGGGGACGTCGGTCAGTCCAAAGACGATTTGCCGATAGTAGGAGATGGGCTTGCGTTGACCGATGAGGTCGATGTCTCCGCATACGGCGGCGATCCACGGGTAGGGGGCTCGGTGTTCCTGGGAGTCTTCGGGGTAAACGTGCCGGCCCGTACCGACCTCACCCAGAAAGTCCCAACCGGTCCAGGTGAAATCACCGAGCACGTTGTTTTTCTCAAGAATCAACTTCCACAGGCGGTCAATGTGTGTTGGAAATGATTCCGAGTTGAAGTAGATGCGGTTGGGGAATTCGTCCGCGTCGACTTCATAGCGTGCGTCTCCGTAATTTAGACCAACGATGTCGAGCATGGATGCCGGCTCCAGCAGCCGCTCTCCGAGAAGCTCCGAGGCCATGACCCGGTTCATGAGGTGGGTTACCTGGCCCAGGTAGTCGTTGAGCCCGCGGATGGTGGAGCTGTCCTGGTTTACCTCGGCGCGGAGTTCCGGGACCTTGTCCCGGGCCATGTACATACCCTGGAGAGCGTGCGTCACGATCCGGGTTGGGTCCTGCTCACGGATGCGCTCTGCAAGCAACCGACCCCACCGGGCGCCGTGCCGGGTTCCTGCTTCGATGATTTCGTTTCCGATGGAATACATGATGACGCTCGGATGATTGAAGTCCTTCGCTACCAGCGAATCGATATCGCGCTCCCACCACTGCGGGAACGAGCGGGAATAGTCGTCTGTGGATTTGGACACCGACCACATGTCGAACGCCTCGTCGAATACCAGCATGCCCAGCCGGTCACATGCGTCGAGCATCGCCACACTGATGGGGTTGTGTGCTGAGCGTATTGCATTGAAGCCCGCGTCCTTCATCCGCCTAACCCGCCGCCTTGCGGCGTCGGGGAATTCCGTTGCGCCGAGCACGCCGTGATCGTGGTGGACCGCAGCGCCTCGAAGCTTGATGCTTTCTCCGTTCAGGCGGAGCCCGCGGATGGGGTCGACTGCGAGGCTCCGGATGCCGAACGTCGTTGATTCACGGTCGATGGGTCCGTTCTCGTCCTGGAGGGTAACAGTTGCGTGGTACAGAGCGGGGTTATCCGGGCTCCACAGGGACGGGTGCGGCACGTATGTCCGCTGATGTGCAGTCAGTGTTTCGTTGGGCAGGAGTGTGACACGGGATCTTTCTGAGACCACTTCCGCGCCTGCGTCGTCACGGATTTCGAGCAGGACATCCACGGTTCGGGTGGTTGCCCCTTTATTTGCGATTGTTGATCTGACCACGACGGTGGCGAGTTCTTCATCGACGTCCGGGGTGGATACCCGCAGTCCAGTGGGCGTTATGTGGACGAGTTCACCGATAAGGAGGTGTACCGGGCGGTAGAGCCCCCCGCCTGGGTACCAGCGTGAGTCTTGGTGGGAACGTGCGTCAACGCGGATGGTGTTGGTTTCACCGTAGTTCAGGAAGGGATCAGCTTCGATGTGGAACGAGGAGTAGCCGTTGCTCCATTGGCCAGCGAAGGCTCCGTTGAGGAAGACCATGGGGTCCCGGTAGACGCCTTCGAATTCGAAAGTGATGCGTTTGGTCGCCCAGTCAGCAGGGGCATCAAACTGCTTTTCGTATGTCCAGGATCCTCCGTCAAAGTAACCGTTAGGTGCCCCGCCTGTCCCGTCCGGTGTGCGTCCGCTGGCAAGCATTGCATCGTGGGGGAGGTTGACGAGGTTGTCGCTGGGCGGTGCTACTCGGATTGCTTCGTGAACCGAGACGAGTGGGCCGAACTGCCAGTCACGGTTGAACGAAATGCGTTTCATCTACAGTTCCTTGAATATTTGTGTTAACTGCTAACGACGCCGACGGCGGTTACTTTACGCCGCCGGCGGTCAGGTCGGAGCGCCAGTAGCGCTGAAGAATGGAGAACGCGATCAGCAATGGAATAACGGCCAGGAGGGATCCTGTGATTGTCACGTGGTATGGAATGCCTTCATTCAGACGCTCGCGCCAGTTGACCAGGCCAACTGACAGTGGCTGAAGAGTATCGTTGTTGAGCATGAGCACGGGCAGAAGGTAGTTGCTCCAGATCGCGACAAACTGGTACAGGAACACCGTGACCAGGGCCGGCGTCATGATGGGGAACCCGATCCGCCAGAAGATCCGCGCTTCGCTGGCACCATCGATGCGGGCTGCTTCGAGGAGCTCGGTGGGAACGGATTGTGCTGCGTACGTGGATGCCAGGAACACTCCGAAGGGGCTTACGAGGCTGGGCAGGAGAACTGACCAGTAGGTGTTGACCAGCTCTATCTCGCTGAACATCAGGTACAGGGGGAGTGCGAAGAGGATCGCGGGTACGAGCACGGCGGCCAGGATGACGTTGGAAACGATTTTTCGGCCCGGGAACTCGTATTTGCCCAGGGCGTAGCCTGCCATTGCGGCGAGGAGGGTGCTGATGGCGGCGCCGCCAACACAGTAAATGATGGTGTTTCCGGTCCATACGGCGAAGATACCGTCCTGCTGTCCGAAGACATCTCCGATGTTGGCCAACAGGCTGAAATCGGCGAACCACATGGGGTTGGTGGTGAACAGGTCCTGGCTGTTCTTTGTTGCTGTGACGACGAGCCACCAGAGGGGCACCAGGCTATAGAACGCGAACGCGCCCATCACAATGAAGGAGAACGCGCGGGCCGAGAAAGGGACGCGCTGTTGCCGCCACGGCATACGGCTGGGCCGCTTGGGTCGCACCGGGGGCCGCGCTGCAGCGTGAGTGCGCGGGGGAGCGGTAGTCATGAGTTGGCACCCTTTCGCTGAGTGAACTTGAGGAACCCGAACGACAGGACCAGGGCAACGAGGGCCAGGATGACCGATTGCGCGGCGGCCAGGTTGTAGTTGTTCGCTGCGGCTTGTTGCTGGGCGGCCATGATTGGGGTGAACGTGGAGGAAATGCCCGGCGCCACCTTGGCCAGAATTGCAGGGTCGTTGTAGAGCTGCACGGTTCCGATGATTGAGAACACTGCGGTGAGGATGATGGCTGGCCGCACTGCCGGGACCTTGATGTGCCAGTTTGTGGCCCACCATCCGGCGCCGTCGAGGCTAGCCGCTTCAGTGAGTTCTTCGGGTACTGCCTGAAGGGCTGAGTAGATGACCAACATGTTGAAGCCCGTATAGCCCCACGTCATCATGTTGCCGATTGAAAAAAAGACCGTGTTGTTGGCAAGAAAATTGACGTCGATACCGATGGCGCTCAGCCATCCAGTGAAGGGCCCGATTTGAGGTTGGTAAAGGAAGGACCACATGATTGCTGCGATGACCCCGGGGAAGGCGTAAGGCAGGAAGTAAATCAGTCGGAAGCCGCGTTTGAAGGGTGAGAATGCGGAGTCCAGAAGGAGCGCCAGGAAAAGAGCAATAGTCAGCATAAGCGGGACCTGCACAATCCCGATCAGGAGCACTCGTCCGAAGGAGGCAATGAAGTCGCTGTTCTGCAGCGCCACGAGATAGTTCTCGACGCCCGAGAAGACACTCTTGGCACTTCCCACGCCCAGGCCGCTGCGTTCCGTCTTGAAAAAGCTTTGGTAGATCGCGTAGAAGATGGGGGCCACCTTCATGGAAAGAAACATGATCATGAACGGAACCAGGAAGAGCAGCGCTGCCCGCTTTGTCTTCCGGCTGAGCCGCGATTTGCGGGGCTTGGTGGTTGTCGTTCCTGGTTGCACTGGTTGCTGTGCAGACAGAGTGGGTGCCTTCATGGCCTAATCCTTTGGTGATGTATCGGGTGGCGGCGCCCAGCTTGCACAACTGAACGCCGCCGGCCTGCGGAGTTACTCCTTGACGCTCAAACCCTGGCTTTTCAGTTCGGAGATCGTGGATTCCTGGACGGTGTCGAGCAGTTCAGAGACCGTTCCCTGTCCTGATCCGATAACCTTTAGCCCGTCATTCATCTTGGGCTGAACGCTGGTCATGTTTGGACCCCACACCCACTTATCGGGTGTGTTCTGCGCGGCCGAGGTGAAGATCTCGGCAGTCTTGTCGGCGTTAATGAAGAAGTCCGATCCAGCTGTAAGCGCAGGCAGTTTCTGGCCACTGACGGCAGCGGGGTAAATGCCCGTCTCTTTGATCAGGCTGGTCACGCTGTCGGCGTTGGTGGTCAGCCACACTGCGGCTTCGGTGGCCTCCTTCGGGTTCTTGCACCCCTTTAGAACAGAGTAGGCCCCACCGCCGCGGTTACCCGAGACATATTCGCCTTCCTTCCACTGGGGGAGCTCAGCAACGGCCATTTTGCCCTTGAGGCCCGGCGCGTTCTTCTCAAGCAGTGCACCGCTCCAGGCAGCACCAACATAGGAAACGATCTGTCCATTCTGGAGGTTGGTGTACCAGGCCTGAGCAAAGGCCGGTTCGGGAACAACAAGCTTTTCATCCAGCAGACCCTGCCAGTAGTCAGCGACCTGCTTCGAGGGCTGGTCGTTGATGGACACCTTCCAAGCGTCATTTTCGGTGCCAAACCACTGGCCTTTGGCTTGGTGTGACAACGCGCCGAGGTCGTACGTGCTCAACGGGAAGGTCCCCATGAAGGCGGCAGGATCCTTCTCCTTCAGGGTTTTGGCGGTAGCGCGGTACTCATCCCAGGTTTTAGGTGGCGTGATACCGTACTGCTCAAACAGGTCGGCGCGGTAGTACAGCGCCATTGGTCCGAGGTCCCCCGGGATGCCGTATACGTTTCCCCCCAAGCTGGATAGCTGCCAGGCCGCGGCTGAGTACTGGTCTTTGCTGCCCTGCGCATGCTCGGTAATGTCCTCAAGGGAACCCGATGCCGCAAAGCTGGGGACGGTGTCGTAGCTGATCTGGCCCAGGCATGGCGCATTCCCCGCATTTACAGCGTTCAGCATCTTGGAGTAGCCGCCGGCAGATCCGGCAGAGATCTGGGTGTACTTAATTTGAACATTTTTATCTTTATGCGCCGCGTTGAAGACATCCACTGCCTTCTCCTGGCCAACTGCAGCCCCCCAGAACTCGACGGTCACTGGCTCCCCGGCAGGGCCGGTCTCGGCCGGGCTAGGGCTGCTGTTCGAACAACCGGTTAGCGCGGCTGCACTCAAAAGGGCGACGCCTGCCGCCGTGCTTGTAAACCAACGAGGTGCCATGAAAACTCCTACTGTTTCTTCTGTGGGATTGATGAATCGGTTAGTGTCTGCAGCGCATGCCCTGGATGTGGTGCCCCATGGGCCACCTGATGGGGCGTTCCTTACTTCTTTGCCGTGGTTCTGCGTCGTTGTCACTCATCCAGCGATTAGGAGCCACCCCAGTGGCCGGGAGCCGGACGTGCTGTGATTCAAAACCTGTCTCTCATTAACACGAGTATGAAGCTGGTGACCGTTGTGAGGTGAGAACCTCATCACGGCCTTTCATTGTGAGATGAATCTCGTAATTGGGAAAACTATCTCAGTCTGGGAATCCTTTGTCAATGCCTTCACGTCGCTTTTGTGTCCCCTGCTATCGGGAGAGCCTGGGGGCACGTTTCGCGAAAAAGAAGGCCCGGTCGTGACGGCTCTGCGGCCCCACTGCAGTTGGCCAGCCGAGCTTGCAACGGGTTCAGGCGACGGACGCAACGGGAGGCTACGCATGGCCCTCCCACTGCAGCGTCAGCAGGCCAACGGGGATCGGCAAGCAACGCCGGGACTAGAGACTCGGCAGAAGGAGGCGGGTGCGGTCAACGAGCGGTTGGTGTGCAAGGAACTGTTGTTTCGCGAGTTTGGTGAACCTTGTCGACTGAGCAACTGTGCGCAGTAGAGGCCGCAGGTTTTGAACGTGGAGTTCTGGTCCTGGCGCAACAAGGACCCTCGAAGCGACTGCCCGAATACTCACAGAGCTTGAATTGTGGGTCGTCTCAATGGTGAGCCAGCCTCAGGGGAGCCTGGTTGATCACGGCCTCCGCGTGCGCCCGATCGCCCCGCCCTCCCCATGATGTGAACTGATGCTGGACTTCTTCGTGAAACTCTTGTACTAATTGGTAAACGATTCTTACTTTTCCGGGACCCTCTATCGATCTGCGACACAGCAGGAATCAGGATAAAGACACATGACTTCCACACCGGCCCTCGTTGACTACAGCCCTGACAGCTCAGACTCAGCCCAGCGCATAGTCCTGGCCTCCCGGCGGCCCGCATCCTTGGGATCGACACCCGATGGCGCCATTGCACTGTCCATGGGAGAACCGGACTCCGGGACACCGAATCCCATCGTCGAGGCCGCGGTTGAGGCCTTGCGTAGCGGCAGGACACGCTACACAAACCTCAGTGGAGCACCAGAACTACGCCGCTCCCTGGCCGAGAAACTGACACGTACGTCCGGTCAGAATCTCAGCCCGGAACAGCTTGTAGTCACTCACGGAGGAAGTGCAGGCCTGGCCGCCACGATACTTGCCCTTATTAATCCCGGAGACAAGGTTCTGATTCCGGAACCGACGTATTCCCTGTATGCAGACCACCTGGCCATGGTTGGTGCCGAGGGAATCTGGGTTGCTAACCGTGCAGACGGAACGTTGGATCTTGAGCGGCTGGCCCGCGAAGCGGCGGATAGCCGCATGATTATTCTCTGCAATCCAGGTAACCCAACAGGCCGGGTCTACAGCGAGGACGAACTCCGGCAACTGGCAGTAATTCTGGAGGCCCACCCTCATCTTCTGCTTCTTTCCGACGAGGCCTACGCCGACATTGTCTTTGATGGCATGAAGTTTCTATCCGCTTTGGAACTTCCAAATGTCGCAGATCAGGTCATCTGCTGCAGCACGTTTTCCAAGACCTACGCCATGACCGGGTGGCGGCTTGGTTACGTAGTCGCCTCCCTCAAACTGTCAGAGAAGATCAACCTGCTCCATCGAACGCTCAACGGCTCCATCAATACCTTCGTGCAGGACGCCGCCCTCGTCGCTTTGGAAACACCCGCTGAACACCTCCGAGCCATGGCCGAGTCATACCAGGCACGCCGCGACATCGTCGTCGACAAGCTTTCCGGCATCCCCGGACTTAGCATGCTCCCGCCCCAAGGCGCTTTCTATGCGTTCGTCAAAATCGACTCAGGCCTCACCTCGGATGAGATGACCGCCCGGTTCGCAGCGGCCGGAGTAATTGTCAGGTCCGGCAGCGAGTTCGGGCCATCCGGGGAAGGACACGTGCGCCTCTCATTCGCCACCGACCCCGGAAACCTTGAACTCGGCTTGGACCGGTTCATTGACGCAACGCGGAACCTCATGTGACCGAGGAACTACCCGGCTGTCAACCTCTCAGCACCAGAAGTACATCTGCACACGCCGCGGACCGTACAGGGAAGACCACTCCGTTGCGCCGTGATACGAAAAGGAACCTGGTCCGGCTGCTTCGTGCAGTCTCGGAAGAAGTCCAGGAAAGCCCCGGCAACTTGTCGTTACAGGGAGTTGCTGCCAGGGCTGAAGTAGGTGTGGCCACTGCGTACCGCTACTTTTCGTCACTGGATGAGCTGCTCGAGGCTTACACCATCAACATCACCGAAGAACTCCGGGACTTCGCCCGGCAGTGCCCCCTGTCCGGGAGGGACCTGTACAACGCCGTGCTGTCCCGCTGGATCACCCTGGTACTCGAACACGGCAAAGTCATGGTCCAGCTGCGTTCCCGCTCCGGATACCTACATCGCCTCGACCAAGGCGACCCCGTCATAGCAACCTCCCGCGACATCTGGGAACAACCCCTGAGAGGACTCCTCCAGGATCTCAGCCTCCCCGACAGCCTGCTCAGGCACGCCCTCTTCCTGAACAACGCACTTTCAGACCCCCGCGAAATCCTCGAACTCTCTTCAGCCGACGCCATGACATCCAACGACATAGCCTCGGTCCTGGCAGGAGCCGTCGCCGGCGCACTTCGGAAAGATCCCCGTTCTACGGTGGCTTTCCGGCAATGAAGAAGCGGCCCTAGGACGGTGCCGCTGAGGGACTTGACCTCCGGTCGTCGAAGCGAGGAGGTCACCGTACTTGAAGTAAAGGACAGTGTTGGGCTGCAGCCACCGCAGGTCTTGAAGCCGTGCGCTATGCGAGCCGGCCGGTTGTTGCTCTTTCAGATGGAACCGGGAGACGCCAGTTTGGTGTGCCACGATACGGCCGAAAAGCCCTTGGCCTGGAACACGCAGTGCCTTAGCTGCCAAGACTTCCTGGGGACGCTGCCGAGCCACACTCCTGGGGCGGCGCTTGCCCCACCCAACAGGACCTCACCAGCCTCGATTTTTAGGCCAGCAACACTAACCTGTGAACTGGTGGCTATACAGGGGCCCTGGTACCCGCAGCGTCCGCCCATCCATGAAGAGAGCCGGAAAGTGCTTCCAGCAATTGGCCAGCGATCTGCTCCGGCTTCAGCTTCTCTGTTTCGCTCAAGTCGAGGATTTCGCGGGGGTCTGAGAGTGCGTTGTTCAGGAAGAGGGCGTGCCTGAGCAGGCTGTCGGGGAGGCTGAGATCCTGGAGGAGTCCCTTCAGGGGTTGTTCCCAGATGTCGCGGGAGGTTGCTATGACGGGGTCGCCTTGGTCGAGGCGATGTAGGTATCCGGAGCGGGAACGCAGCTGGACCATGACTTTGCCGTGTTCGAGTACCAGGGTGATCCAGCGGGACAGCACGGCGTTGTACAGGTCCCTCCCGGACAGGGGGCACTGCCGGGCGAAGTCCCGGAGTTCTTCGGTGATGTTGATGGTGTAAGCCTCGAGCAGCTCGTCCAGTGACGAAAAGTAGCGGTACGCGGTGGCCGTCCCGATGCCCGCACGGGCCGCCGCGCTTTGCATCGTCACGTTGCCCGGGTTCTCAGCGATCTCCTCACCGACTGCCAGCATGAGGCTTTTCATGTTTCGACGTGTGTCACTTCTCAACTCACTGTCGCCTTTCTTTCGGTCTCGGTCGTATTGCCGCTCTTCCAACGGATCTTTGCAGTGTCGCGTATGGGCATGGTTATTGTTTCGACACAGAAGCATTGTCCGGGATCAGCCACGATCGGAGGAGCCGGGTGACCACAGGCAGGACCCATACTGTCATGATCGGAGTAAGTACGGTGGTGGTTACAAAGACTCTTGCAGTTGTCCAAAGACCACCCCATGCGGGATATACGGCTTCCATGAGAAGAGCAAAAACCAGACTGACAGGGAAAAATGCGAGCCAGACGCTCACCGCCTGTTTCCATCGGGCCGGCCGAGGTGGGGGAGACGAGAGCAATTCACGGGATTGAGTGGAATCAAACCAGCCCTCGATCCCGGTCAGTTTTTCGACGCGACGTTCCTCCACCAGCCCGTTTCCCTGATCGAGCCAGCCTTTGCGTGTGCTTGAACTTTCCCAGGCGCTCAGGGCAAAGGGGTCTGCGAACCGGTAAAGCATGTACCACTCATCGCTTCGCCTGGATGACCGTATCCATCCAGATCCGAGAAAGCCTGGCCAGCGGCTAGCAAGACTTACTCCGGACTGGACCCAAGCAGTCACCTCATCGGTGCGCGCAGGGTCTACTTTTCTCGTGACCGACACTGTCACCGACGAAGATCCAACCTCGCTTGTTGAAGTCATCTCCTGCTATCCACCTACGTATCTAGTGCTTTGGTGCCCGTACCCATGAAGCCATTAACCGGCGCTTGCCTAGCTGGCTGAATCTCAGTTCATCTCTGAACTGGGCCAAAGATCCGAACCTGCTTCCAGACGGAAATGGCTAGAGCGTATCAAATAAGAATATGTTACCAATCATGATTGTGCCACTAGGAACCAAGGGGGATCGGCGTCCCTTAGTTCTCCCGCAGGCAGGAAGCACTTGAGACGTGAAAGTAGCACTCTGCCTGGTTGACGGGAAGGAATTGGAAGCCTCCGTCCTTGATGCGACGCCAATTCTCAGTCGATCAGGCCATGATTCCAATGAACAGGTCCCATTCGTTGTGACGATATTGGTCGTCTGCCCCCTCCGCTGCGGCATGGCTGGACCTTAAAGCAATGAGTCATAGGACCATAGGCACCTGCATCGGGTCACCGGATCGGCCTCGTCGTTGTTTGACTCAGGCCGCCCTTCTGCCCGAAAGGCTGAAACTTTCCTTTGGGATAAGGGGCGGTCAGTCCGGGGACTTTGGGTAGAACGGCCTGTGACTTCGCCTGGCAGGGAAAGTGGTGGCGTGAGTTGCTTTGTCCTTGCGTACCGGCGTCGGTCTGCATTCCTGGACTGAATGAGGGTTCTGCTTTTCATGATGGAGTTTCATTTGGAGAGGGTCGACGGGGCATTGATGGGGGCGGTGGTCGCTAAGTACTTCCAGCACAATTCCTCACAGACAGTTTTAGTGAGCCGCCGCAGGGGAACTTCTGACAGAGTTCTGGATCCGTGCGCGGAGTTTGCGTTCGGAGTCGTGGATGTCCCTAAGCCTGTTCAGAACTATCCCGGAGCTTTCAGCTGGGAGGACTGCGACTCCGTCGTCGTCCGCTGAGACAAGATCGCCGGGATTGACTACAACGCCTCCGCAAGCCACAGGAACATTTACCGCTCCTGGTCCATACTTCGCTGGGCCGGCAGGGGATACGCCCCGCGCCCACAATGGCAGCCCCATTTCCCCTATGGCGGCCCGGTCCCTGGCCAGTCCGTCGATGATGACGCCGACAATGCCTGCAGCAAGGCAGATCTCGGCGAGGAGATCTCCGAACACTGCCCGCGTTGTCCCGCCCAATGCGTTGATGACCAAGACGTCTCCAGGTTCCGCGTCATCAAGGGCACGATGGATGGCCAGGTTGTCGCCCTCGCGTGTCAACACGGTCAGCGCTGGTCCGACACACCGGCCGGCAGTCCATTGGGTAGCAATGCCAGAATCCATGAGATTGAGACGGTCCATGGCATCACCAATGCTGGCTGTTCCGTACTGCCGGAGACTTTTGACTACCTCTCGGGAGGAAGCCCCTGCACGGCGACCAACCGTCAATGAGCTCGTGGGTGCGTCGATGAACATAGATGCCTCTCGGGAGTTACTGGATTGATACATGCATACTAATTGGTAATAAGTTCTTATTTTGCCCCGCCGCTGGCCGAGAAACAAGACCCTTGATGACATCCTTCGTGGGTAACGGCAGCTAGATGACAAGCCGCAGCCCAAAAACACCTTCGCGCCGACGTCGGTTTTCGGACTTCCGGCCAGCGGCTATCGCTTCGTTCGTGGTGCCGTAGTCAGCATCGAAAGCACCGCCAGTGCCCGCATGGTCCAACGGAGACTGCCTGTACCGCGTGAATACTACGGCCATGAGGGAGTTGATACTGGTGAGGCCAACCCCGCCCCGGTCGGGAATCGAGTACTACAGTGGATGTATGGCTCCCGGCCGTAATCCGCTTGACGACCTGCGCGAAACCATCGGCCATCTGGCCGATCAGCTCAAGCTGCCCGGTTCGGAGCGCGTCGATGACCTGGTCGGCGATCTCATCGGTGCGAGGCCCGGGCCGGCCCGGCCGCTGTCCGAGGTGCAGGCTGAACTCGACGCTCTGGTAGGACTGGAGACCGTGAAGGAACAGGTGCGGGCCCTCGTCGCACTCCTCCAGGTTCAGGCCCGCCGTAAGGCGCACGGCCTGCCTGAGGTGGCCACGTCACAGCATCTGGTGTTCCTCGGAAATCCGGGCACGGGCAAGACCACCGTGGCGCGGCTCCTGGCCGAAATGTACCGCGCGGTCGGTCTGCTGCAGAAAGGCCACCTGGTCGAGGTCGACCGTTCGGGCCTGGTGGGGCAGTACGTCGGAGCGACCGCCATCAAGACGGACCGGGTGATCCGGCGTGCGCTGGACGGCGTCCTGTTCATCGACGAGGCTTACGCGCTGGCGCCGGAGGACGGACGGATGGACTTCGGCCCCGAGGCGATCGAGGTCCTGCTCAAGCGGATGGAGGACCACCGCCACCGCCTGGTCGTGATCGTGGCCGGGTACCCGCGGCTGATGGAGTCCTTCTTGCTCTCGAACCCCGGACTGCGCTCCCGGTTCGCCCGCGAGATCACGTTCCCCGACTACTCCGTCGACGCACTCCAGGCGATCTTCCACCAGATGCTGGCCCAGCACGAGTACACACTGGAGCCGGGTGCGGACCAGACGCTGCGCCGCATCTTTACCGGGCTCCACGCGGGCGAGGACTCCGGCAACGCACGGTTCGCCCGCACGCTGTTCGAGCAGGCGCTCAACCGCCAGGCGCTGCGGCTGTCGCTCGACGAGGACCAAAGTCTGGACGCGCTCGATCGTGAGGCCGTCATGACGCTCACCGCGGACGACATCGTCGAGGCCGCGCTGGCCTTGGGCGAGGAGCCGGAGCCGGAACCGACGCCGGAACCGGAGCGGTCACGCTGGTGGCGCTGGCTGGTCTGACCGGATGTGCGGCGGCTCTCAGGCGAATGCCCGTCCCGCCCAACGCGCGGAACCTTCCGTTACGACCGTTCTTCGCCCGGGGGGCGGTATTCGCCTTGGCGTTCAAGCAGATAAGTGCGGTCGTCAGGCCTGTACGCGCCGTCGGAACTGCCGTGGCGTTTCCCCGACATCGTTGAGGAAGTGTCGATTGAAGTTGGACAAGTTAGAGAAGCCCACCTCATAGCAAATGTCGGAAATGGGCCTATCGCTGCGCTCGAGCAGACGCTTGGCGTGCGTTATTCGGAGTTTGCGGACCAAGTCGCTGAAATTCTGGCCTGTAGCTCTCTTGAAGTACTTGGAAAAGGAGGCTTCCTGCATACCTACCAGCGCGGCGGCGTCTGACATTTTCACAGTTCCGGCGTGATTGCTGAAAACATACTCAAGGACAAGATCGACGACGGCGGCGGCCTGGCCGTCCAGCTGGGGCCGGAACCATTCATCAGCCAGGTATTCCCGGTCCTCCGGCGGCGCGCATGCCAGGACCGTAAAGAGCCGGATCAGGTGCTGGAGGCGCGCCAGGCCGCTGGTGGCGCCCATGGCTTCGATCGCCTCTGCTGCACTCAGCGCGGTTTGTCCAAAAAACTCGATTCCCCGCGAGGATTGCTGAAGAAGAACCCGGACCTCATCCAATTCAGGCATGAGGCCAACGCACTGCTGAAGCCAGTTGCCGTCAAACTGAATGACCGCGTCGCGCTTTTCCAGTACTTCGCCGGGTTCCAGGTCGCTGACCCAGTCATGCGGCAATCCGGATCCAACGAGTGAAACATGCCCGGCTTCGAACGTCCCGATATGGTCGCCCACGATGAATTTCCCGGACCCCTTCCGGATCAGGTGGATCTCATATTCAGGATGGTAGTTCCACCGGGCCAACGGACTTGGATAGTCATGCTCATTCCAGCGGACGGAATGGTTCGGGTCAGCCGGGATCACCTCCCGGTTGGCGCGCATGCCAACCAGTCTCTCCGCGAGCCGCGCCGCGGCCCCCTCGCGGCCGTCATCACCCATGCTGTTCTCCTACATTCGATTTATGAAATCTGGACAGCCTCATGCGATCTTTCCCCTAGATTATCGCCTCCTCCCGACGTCAGACGGGAAAATTAGTATCAGAAGTTCGCAAGTAGGGCGCTAGTTGTCCCTCCCGCACCGGCCTAATGTTGAAGAACATCAGCGTGGCAGGCCGAGTCCCCCTCCGCAGCCCCGCTCCAGTCCAGTTCTCCGACACAGCAGTCGGAGGCTGCGACTGCCTACCCCATGAAGAACAAAGGAGTCCTTAATGCGCCCGAAAATCCGCGCTGCCACCCTCACCGCAGGTGCCCTTGCGCTGGCCTTGGCTGCCTCAGCCTGTTCGGGGGCCGGCGGCGGCACCTCAGCAGGAGACCAGAACAGCATCAACGTGCTGATGGTGAACAACCCCCAGATGGAGGACCTGCAGAAGCTGACCGCTGACAACTTCACCAAGGACACCGGCATCAAGGTCAACTACACGATCCTCCCGGAGAACGACGTCCGAGCCAAGATCAGCCAGGAGTTCTCCAGCCAGGCCGGCCAGTACGATGTTGCATCCCTGTCGAACTACGAGATTCCGTTCTATTCTGCGAACAAATGGCTGGCGCCGCTGGACAGTGTGGCGAACGACGCCGAGTTCAACCAGGACGACATTCTTCCGGCCTACACGGCATCCCTGACGGGAGAGGACGGCAAGCTCTACGGCGAACCGTTCTACGGCGAGTCTTCCTTCCTGATGTACCGCAAGGACATCCTGGAAACCAAAGGCCTGACGATGCCGGAGAAGCCCACATGGGATCAGGTGGCCGAGCTGGCAGCCCAGGCTGATGGCGCGGAGCCAGGTATGAAGGGCATTTGCCTCCGGGGCCAGCCGGGCTGGGGCCAGGTCTTCGCCCCGTTGACCACCGTGGTGAACACCTATGGCGGCACATGGTTCGACAAGGACTGGAACGCCCAGGTCAACTCCCCGGAATTCGTCGAAGCCACCAAGTTCTACGTTGATCTGGTGCGGAAGCACGGTGAAGCCGGCGCCGCCCAGGCAGGGTTCACCGAATGCCTGAACAACATGAGCCAGAGCAAGGTGGCCATGTGGTACGACGCCACCTCTGCAGCCGGCGCTCTGGAAGCCGAAGGATCACCTGTGAAGGGAAAGATCGGCTACGCCCAGGCTCCCGTCAAGGAAACGGATTCCTCCGGTTGGCTCTGGACCTGGTCCTGGGGCGTGCAGGCCGCGTCCAAGAAGCAGGATGCTGCCGGCAAGTTCATCGCGTGGGCCAGCTCGAAGAAGTACGAAGAACTGGTGGCGTCGACGCTCGGTTGGGCCAAGGTTCCGTCCGGCAAGCGCATCTCCACCTACGAGAACGCCGAATTCCAGAAGGCAGCCCCGTTCTTCGAAGCAGAACGTTCCGCTATTGAAAACGCGGATCCGAAGAACCCGGGCGTGCAGGAACGGCCGGTTGTGGGCATCCAGTTTGTTGGGATTCCTGAGTTCGCCGACCTTGGCACCACTGTCTCCCAGGGAGTGAGCTCGGCCATCGCCGGACAGGGCACCGTGGAGGACGCGCTGGCCAAGGGCCAGGAAGCCGCTCAGAAAATCGGCGACAAGTACAAGAAGTAACCACCCACCAACCGGAGCTGTGGCCCGCCTGCCGGCGGGCCACAGAACGGCAGGAGAACATGATGACTACCGCAACAGCGCGCGTCGCCCGTCAAGGACACGGCGCCCCCAAACCTTCAAAAGACGCCAGGGCCCGTGAACGCGCCACGGCATGGGCACGGCGTGCGCCGCTGCTGCCGGCCCTGATCTTCCTCATCATCGTCACGCAGCTTCCCTTCGCTGCCACCCTGATCATTTCGTTTATGAACTGGAACAGCCTGCGCCCGGACCAAACGGGGTTCGCCGGTTTGAGCAACTACGTCGAAGTCCTCACCAACGCGGACCTGCGCCAGGCCATCTTCACCACCATCGTCCTCACCGTCTCGGTTGTCTTGGCCAGCCTGCTCATCGGACTGGTCCTGGCATTGCTGCTGGATAAGAAGTTCATCGGCCGCGGACTGGCCCGCACCCTCCTGATCGCCCCGTTCCTGGTGGTTCCGGTGGCTGCAGCCCTGGTGTGGAAGCACGCCCTCCTGAACCCGACATATGGTCTGATCAACGGCATCCTGACCTGGATCTGGTCACTCTTTGGCAGCAGTACGCCGCCGCAGCCGGACCTGCTCTCGCAGGCTCCGCTGACGGCCGTCATCCTTTCCCTGGTCTGGCAGTGGACGCCGTTCATGATGCTCATCCTGCTGGCAGGCCTGCAGTCCCGCCCCATGGACACCGTGGAAGCTGCCCAGATGGACGGCGCAAGCCCTTGGGAAATCTTCCACCATTTGACGCTGCCGCACCTTCGCCAGTACCTGGAACTTGGCGGCCTGCTCGGCGCCATCTACATCGTGCAGAACTTCGACGCCGTCTTCACCCTCACGTCCGGCGGCCTGGGCACAGCGAACCTGCCGTACTCCATCTACCAGACCTTCTACTTCGCCAACGAATACGGCTTGGCCTCAGCTACCGGCGTCGTGGTGGTCATCGGCACGATCATCGTCGCCACCTTCGCGCTCCGCACCGTTTTCTCGCTCTTCAAGAAGGAGGCAGCACGATGAGCATCCAAACTCCTGCCGTACCCAGCAAGTCGGGCAATGCCCGTTCCACATCGCCCACCGCCCTGAACACCCGCCCGGGCCGGCGCGGGTTGTTCAAGCCCGGCCGAGGCAAGTCGCGGATGGACCCCACCCGAAACAACACCGCCGCCGGCATGGCCGCCTGGCTGCTGGCCCTGCTGTTCGTTGCCCCGGTCCTGTGGATGGTCCTGACATCCTTCCACTCCGAGACGGATGCCGCCACCAACCCGCCTTCCCTCTTCGCGCCCCTGACCCTCGATGGCTACGAGGAGTTCTTCGGCGCCAGTTCCGGGGTCAGCCCCTGGCCCCCGCTGATCAACTCAGCCACCGCGTCGGTCCTGTCCACACTCCTGGTGCTGGTCCTGGCCATCCCGGCCGCCTACGCGCTTTCGATCAGGCCGATTAAAAAGTGGACAGACGTCATGTTCTTCTTCCTCTCCACCAAAATGCTGCCAATCGTCGCAGCCGTCCTGCCGCTGTTCCTGTTCGCCAAGACCATCGGCGGGCTGGACAACATCTGGTTCCTGATCCTGATGTACACCTCCATGAACCTGCCCATCGCAGTGTGGATGATGCGCTCATTCCTTGCTGAAGTGCCGGTGGAAATGCTTGAGGCATCTCAAATCGACGGAGCCGGCCTCCTTCTGACACTCCGCGCCGTGGTGGCGCCAGTTGCGATGCCCGGCATCGCGGCCACGGCCCTGATCTGCTTCATTTTCAGCTGGAACGAACTGCTCCTGGCCCGGGTCCTCACCGGTGTTATGGCCGGAACTGCGCCGGTCTTCCTGACCGGCTTCGTCTCCAGCCAGGGCCTGTTCCTGGCGAAAGTGTGCGCGGCGGCAGTCGTGATCTCCCTGCCCGTGCTGTTCGCCGGCTTTGCCGCCCAGGACAAACTCGTCCAGGGCCTCTCCCTCGGTGCGGTCAAGTAACCGCGCATCACCGCTTCGATTCGCAAAGGAATTCTCCTCATGACAACACCTACAACCCAAGCTCCGTCAACCGAAGGGGCAGCGCTTCCGCAGACCATGCGTGCGTCCGTCCTCAAGGGCCAAGGGGATATGGCGCTGGAAACCCTTAACGTTCCCGGGCTGGAAGCCGACCAGGTCCTGGTGGAGGTGGCCGCCGTCGGCGTCTGCGGCAGCGATGTCCACTACTACGAGCACGGCCGCATCGGCGACTACATCGTGGATCATCCGCTGATCCTCGGCCACGAACTCTCCGGCCGGATCGCCGCCGTCGGCAACGCTGTGGACCCTGCCCGCATCGGCCAGCGCGTCGCCGTCGAGCCTCAACGTCCCTGCCGGAAATGCAAGCAGTGCAAAGCCGGCCGGTACAACCTCTGCCCGGACATCGAGTTCTACGCGACTCCGCCGATCGACGGCGCGTTCGCTGAATACGTCACCATCCAATCCGACTTCGCCTACGACATCCCGGACAGCGTCAGTGATGAAGCCGCCGCGCTCATCGAGCCGCTCTCCGTCGGGCTGTGGGCCTGCGAACGGGCCGGAATCCGCCCCGGCAGCCGTGTGCTTATCGCCGGCGCAGGCCCCATCGGCATCATTGCCGCCCAGGCCGCCCGGGCCTTCGGCGCCACGGAAATCTATATTTCCGACATCGCCGAAGACCGCCTCGCGTTCGCCCTGCAGCACGGGGCAACGCATACGCTCAACGCTCGAACCGACAGCGTGGAAGGGCTCGACGTCGACGCGTTCATTGACGCCTCCGGCGCACCCCAAGCTGTCCGTTCAGGCATTGAGGCCGTGGCCCCCGCCGGGAGAGTCATCCTCGTCGGTCTGGGGGCGGACGACGTCGAGCTTCCCGTGTCCTTTATCCAGAACCGGGAAATCTGGCTCTCCGGCGTCTTCCGCTACACGAACACCTGGCCGCTGGCCATTCAGCTGCTGGCAGACGGCAAGGTGGACCTGGACGTCCTGGTCACCGGCAAGTTCACTCTTGCCGAATCAGAAGAAGCGCTCAAAGCGGGCAAACAGGCCGGCCAGCTCAAGGCTGTCGTCTACCCGGGCCGCTGACCCCCAGCATCACCAGCCGTATCAAGCACCGATCTGCGAGGAAGCAGCCATGTCATCACAAGGGAATGGTTATCAACCACAGCTCTCCGACGGCAAAGCCCTGGTAACCGTCATCGGCGAATCACTCGTCGACATCATTGACGATCCGCGCCAAGGAAACACCGCACGCGAGACCCATCCGGGCGGCAGCCCCCTGAACGTGGCCGTAGGCTGCGCCCGCCTGGGCCTTCAAACCAAACTCGTCACGCACTTCGCCGAGGACCCGTACGGCCAGCTGATCGCCGAGCATCTGGAAAACAACGGTGTCGAAAGCATCGTGGGCGGATCCCAACCCACGTCAACGGCACTGGCGACTTTGGATGGCACGGGAGCCGCCCGGTACACCTTCGGCGTCAACTGGGACATCAACGGGGCCTCCATCGCCGCCCTGGCAGCAGTGGAAAGCTCCGTTCACGTCCACACTGGATCCATCGCCACGGTTCTGCCCCCGGGCAGCACATCTGTGATGGGCCTGATCGAAGAGGCTAGCCAGCACGCCACCATCAGCTTTGACCCCAACTGCAGGCCGGCAATCAGCCCAGACAAGGCCGCCGCCCGGAAACAGGCAGAGGCTTTCGTTGCCTCCAGCGACATCGTCAAAGCCAGCGACGAGGACCTGCGCTGGCTTTACCCCGATAGGACCCTGGAGGAATCGATGAACGCTTGGCTGGCCCTGGGGCCTGCCATGGTCGCATTGACCCGCGGCGCCAACGGACCCGTCCTCCTCAGCCGGTCCGGCAGGGCTGACATCCCTGGTGAAGCGGTCAGCGTAACGGACACCGTCGGAGCCGGAGACTCCTTCATGGCGGCGCTGATTTCCGGGCTCGCGCAGCTCGACGCACTCGGAGCAGCAGCCCGGCAGCGCCTCCACGGGATTACCCAGGACCAGCTTGACGGCTTGGCCCGCTACGCAAAGAGGGCAGCCGGCATCACCTGCACCCGACCGGGCGCCAACCCACCGGAACTGGCCGACCTCGGTCCGCTGACCATCCCGTCGTCCACCTTCGAAGCGTAGGCACCCCATGCCAATCCTGAGTAACTACACCTTGCACGACGTTCCCGGCCCGGTCAGCCCACCAAGCTACAACAGGTCAAAGTTGACGGAGGGCATCGTCCATTTCGGAGTGGGCGGGTTTCACCGCGCCCACCAGGCCATGTACCTGGACCGGCTCATGAATGCCGGAAAAGCCCTGGACTGGGCCATCTGCGGTGTCGGTGTCCTACCCGGCGACGCCCGGATGAAGAAGGTGATGGACAACCAGGACTGCCTTTACACCCTCACTGTGAAGCATGCCGATGGCACCCGACAGGCCAGAATTATTGGCTCCATCGTCAACTACCTCTTCGCCCCGGACAACCCCGAAGCGGTGATTGCGAAGATGGCCTCGCCCGCCATCCGTATCGTCTCACTTACTGTCACCGAAGGCGGCTACAACTTCCACCACGTCACCGGAGAATTCAACGCGGATAACCCCGACGTCGTCCACGACCTTCAACCGGGGGCTTCACCTCGGACAACTTTTGGTCTCATCACAGCAGCCCTCGCCCGCCGAAGGCAGCGCGGCCTGGCTCCCTTCACCATCTTGTCCTGCGACAACATCCAGGGCAACGGCGACGTTGCCCGCAAGATGTTTACAGCCTTTGCTTCACTCAAGGACCCCGAACTCGGCGCATGGGTAAGGGGAAATGTCCCTTTTCCCAACAGCATGGTCGATCGCATTACCCCCGCCACCACCGGCGAAGACCGCCTGACGGCATCCCGGGAATATGGCCTTGAGGACGCCTGGCCGGTGGTGTGCGAACCATTCGAGCAATGGGTCCTCGAAGACCATTTCAACCTCGGGCGCCCGCCGTTGGAGGACGCCGGCGTCCAACTCGTGACCGACGTAGGGCCGTATGAGCTCATGAAGCTCCGCCTCCTCAACGCCAGCCATCAAGGCATGTGTTACTTTGGCCACCTCGCCGGCTACACCTACGCCCACCAAGCCGCCCAGGACCCGCTGTTTGCCCGGTTCCTGCTGGATTACATGAACCTGGAAGGCACCCCCACGCTGAAGCCCGTGCCGGGAATAGACCTCGACAGCTACAAGCAAACTCTGATCGACCGCTTCTCCAATGAGCACATCCGGGACACCCTCGCCCGCCTGTGCGCCGAAAGTTCCGACCGCATCCCCAAATGGCTGCTGCCTGTCATCCACTCCAACCTGGAAGGGGGCGGGGAGGTTCAACGCTCCGCCGCCATCGTGGCCAGCTGGGCGCGTTACGCCGAAGGTGTTGATGAGCAGGGAAACAGCATTGACGTCGTCGACCGGCTCAAGGAACCGCTGATGGCAGCTGCGGCCCGCCAGCGCCGGGAGCCCTTGGCGTTCCTCGCCAACCACCAGATCTTCGGCGACCTGATCGACAACGAGCTGTTCGTCCAGGCCTACACCGAAGCGCTGAACCAACTGCACGACGGCGGGGCCAGGGCCACGCTGGAGTCTCTTATCTCCCAGCCCTAAACGGGACACCATCGGTTCCTGCCGGACGACGAGGAAGAGAACACCAATGAGCCACGGTCCCTTGAGGAGAACCCAAGGGACCTGCGCTGTCAGCACCCGAGCCATGCAGGAGAGCCCTAGGGGGTGCGCTTCTCCCTGGACGTTCCCGTCTTAGGTGCGCTGTGCTCAGCGACGTCCTCAGCAGCGAGCCGCTCACTGAGCTGCGCCTCCACAGCCTCGCTGACCTGGCCTGCAAAGTGCTCCTGGTAATGCTCCTGAACGGAGTCATGCACGGAGTCCTGAACCTGTTCGGTGACGTGGGCAGTCATCTGGTCGCGGGCAAGCTTGCGTTGGGCTCTCATCAGGATGGCGTGTTCCCGATGGAAAGCCTTGGCTGTGGAAATGCACATCAGAACGATGACCACACTGAAAGGCACTGCCGTCAGAATGGCCGCCGTTTGGATTGCTTGCAAACCGTTGGACAGGAGTAGTGCGATGGCAACGGCGGCGGCTGACAGTGCCCAGAAGACTCGCAACCAGTTCTTCGGCTCCACATCGCCTCCGGTGGAAATCATGCCCATCACCAGTGAGCCGGAGTCTGCCGAGGTGATGAAGAAGATGGCTATCAGGAGGATGGCGCCCACCGTCAGGACCGCTCCGCCGGGAAGGCTGCCCAGGAGGTTGAACAGTGCGCCCTCGGTATCCACACTGCCGTCTTGACTGATTAGGCCCCCGCCGCCGAACAGTTCGCGGTGGATCGCCGCGCCGCCCAGGACGGAGAACCATAGGAATCCGACGGTGGTAGGCACCAGCAGGACGCCGGCAACGAACTGCCGGACGGTGCGGCCCTTTGAAATGCGGGCAATAAAGATGCCGACGAAAGGTGCCCAAGAGATCCACCAGCCCCAGTAGAAGGTGGTCCAGGCTGCTTGCCAGGCTTCACCCTCCGCACCAGAGAAGGCCAAGGTGTTGAACGTGAGGCCTACGACGTTCTGCAGGTAATGGCCGATGGACTGCACGAACTCTCGCAGCAGGAACAGTGTGGGGCCCGTGAACAGCACCACGAGCATCAGCAATGCGGCCAGGACCAGGTTGGTGTTGGACAGCCACTTCATGCCCCTGGCCACACCTGACACCACGGAAACGATGGTCAATGTGATGATGGAGAGGATCAGGCCGATCTGCGTCATAGTGGTGGCCTGAACGATGTTAACCTGCTCCAGACCGGCAGAAATCTGCAGGACGCCGAGACCCAGTGAGGCAGCTACGCCAAAGAGCGTACCCACCAGGGCGACAACGTCGATCAGGTTGCCCCACGCGCCGGCTACACGCCTGTGGCCCAAAAGCGGTTCCAAGGCCCACCGAATGGAGATGGGGTGGTTCTTGCGATGCACGGCGTAGGCAATGGATACCCCCACCACAACGTAGATGGCCCACGCGTGCAGACCCCAGTGGAGGTACGTCTGCGTCATCGCCTGCTGGGCGAGCTCCAGAGGTGAACCTTCCACACCCGGACGGGGAGAGGCGAAGTGGTTCAGGGGCTCGGCCACACCGAAGAAGACCAGGCCAATCCCCATGCCGGCAGCGAACAGGAGGGCGAACCAGGACATAACGGAGAACTCGGGTTCATCCTCGTCTTTGCCGAGTTTGATGTTGCCGTAGTGGCCGAGGCCGATCCAAAGCGCGAATGCTACGAAGAGGGCAATCACTGCGACGTAGTACCAGCCGAACCATCTGATGACGTTGTCCTGGATCGCGCCGAAGAGGCCTGTGGCGGCGGCCGGGTAGATCGTGGCGAAGAGGACGAACACGATGATGGTGGCGGCTGCGGGCCAGAAGACCCATCGGGCGAGCTTTTGGTTGCCGTCTCGCGGCTGGTTGCCCGCCCTTGCTTTGGGGGCAGGCGGAAGGTTCCCCGGTGGTTCCTTGATGGTCCTCATGCCTGGTGTGGCCGGCATTCCCGGTGCCTCCTTACGCGCTTGTCGCGCTTAGATTACTCTAGCTAAATTCTTCTGCTGTCTGTCCGATGTGCAGCCCGCAGGTTTACTGGGTGCTCTTCACCAGGGCAAGGCGGACTGTGTAGCGCTGTGTCGAACCATTAACTGGATGCGCGGAGAGCTTGGGCGTACTTTTCGACGCGCTCGAGTATCCCGGCATCGTGGGGACCCCACTCCGGGTGCGGAGTGCCGGGCCCGGCGTAGGGTTCATCCCGGTAGTGGCGCTGGTACTCGGCAAGTTTTTGTTCAAGCTCGGCACGGATTTCCGCATACCCGGGGTCCTGGGCTACGTTCCGGATCTCGGTGGGGTCGTTGCGGAGGTCGTACAGTTCCCACTCGGCTTCGAATTCACGCACGGAGGCGCCGGGGACGCCGAGACCTCCGCCGTAGTATCGGATGAGCTTGTAGTCGGCGGTGCGGATGCCGTAGTGGCCTGGTGCTGCATGGATGGGGTCGTCGTGTTCCCAGTACCGGTAGTAAGCGGCATCCGGCCAGTCGTCGACTTCCTCTCCGCGCAGGAGGGGCCGGAAGCTGCGGCCCTGCGACGTCGGAAGCGCGTCCGTTGAGCCGATGCCGCAGATGTCCAGGAACGTGGCGGCGAAATCGACGTTGGTGATGATTGCTTCACAGCGGCTGCCGGCGGCGATTTCGGCTGGCCATCTCATCAGCATGGGCATCTGCAGGGACTGATCAAACATCAGCCGCTTATCGAACCAGCCGTGGTCCCCGAGGAAGAACCCCTGGTCCGAGGTGTAGACCACCAATGTGTTCTCAGCGAGTCCGCGTTGCTCGAGGTGGTCCAGCAGACGGCCGACGTTGTCATCGATGGACTGAACGCACTGCAGGTAGTCGCGCATGTAAATCTGGTACTTCCACCGCATCCGCGCTTCCCGGTTCTCGGGCCCCCGCAACTCTTCCGGGACCTCTGTCTTGAGGTCGTCGGCGCCCATATCGTCCGCGATGGTCATATGTACGCCGCGCACGGCCTGGCTGCGGGTGGCGTAATCATCGAAGAAGGTCTCCGGCTCCGGGATCTGCCCGTCCGCGTAGAGGTGCTTGTGCTTCTCGTCGGGAATCCATGGGCGGTGCGGTGCCTTGTGATGGACCAGCATGCAGAACGGTTCCTCGCCGTCCAGCCCATCCAGCCAGTCGATGGACAGGTCCGTGACGATGTCTGTCGCGTACCCGGGCATGGTCGCACTGCCGCTCTCATCGATCATTTCCGGATCGACGTAGTCGCCCTGCCCGGGAAAGATCTTCCATGCATCAAACCCCCGGGGCAGAGCTTTCCCATGCTCTCCGAGATGCCACTTCCCGAACAGGGCGGTCTTGTAGCCGTTCGCCTGCAGCACATCCACGAAAGTGGGCACCCGATAATCCATCTCCGTCCAGATCGATGACACGCCATTGATGTGGCTGTAGGTCCCGGTGAGGATGCTTGCCCGCGACGGGCTGCAGATCGAGTTGGTGCAGTACACCGAGTCCAGACGCATGCCGCCCTCGGCGATGCGGTCCAGATGCGGGGTCGAATTTACGCGGCTCCCGTAGGCCGAGATGGCATGTGCGGCATGGTCGTCGGACATGATGAAGATGATGTTCGTCTTCGACATTTTCTTCCTTTCAGTGTGCGTATTCTCCTTTTGAGATTCACACGTTGACCGTTGAATGAGGAGCGAAACGCCTGGGCTGGCTTAGCGGCCGTGCTGCCTAGCGGGAAACTGTGCAAAGACCTAGATCCATGTCGGGGCCGCTGGAGCGGTACCGTGTACTGCGCCCGGGCCGGTGGCCGTGACGCCGTGCGAGCCGCGGCCTGCGGCCCATGCGACGACGGCGGGCAGCGGCCCGGTGATGATCGTCGGGTGGGCGGCGCTGGTATCGCCGAACGTGAGGCCACTCCCGCGCCCGGCATCATCCACCCTGACCAGCAGTCCGGTGTCGGTGCTGCGGGTGGCCCAGGCGCTGGTGATGTCTTTGAGGAGTCTGGTGAGGACGGGTTCGGGGATGTCGGCGAAGGTGGCGCCGTTGTCCAGGTCGACGGCGTGGATCCAGACTTCGCGGGTGCGCATCCATACTGTTTCGCTTGCCGGGACGATCCGGCCCTGGGCGGTTTTGACCTTGTGGTGCCAGGCGTCAGCGGGGAGGTCGCGCCATTCGACGTTCAGGTGCACGGCGGAGTGGTCAAAGAGGTTCCGCAGCGCGATCGGGGACAGGGTGGCACCGAACGCGATCTCTTGGTTGCGGGCTTCCGGGGAGGCATACATGGGGGTTTCGATCCCGGTGGCCGCCCATTCGATGAGCCGGGCCAGGGCGCGGGCGTTGTAGCCGATGTGCGCGGTGAGGTGGCGGCGGGTCCAGCCCGGCAGCAGCGAGGGCCCATCAAGGTCCGCGTCAGAGAGCTCGTTGAGTTTCCGGGCGAAAAACGCGGTCCCGCGGCGGGCCTGAAGGAGCCCCTCCAGCAGGACCGGGTCCGTGGTTTGATCGGTGCGGGCAACCATCAAACTTCCTTGACCACGCGGTTTTTCAGTTGTCCCAGGCCTTCGATGGTGGTGACCAGGACTTGGCCTTCCTGCAGGTATTTTTTGGGGTCTTGGGCGTGGCCGACGCCGCCGGGGGTGCCGGTGGCGATCACGTCGCCGGGGTTCAGGGTGATGATGGTGGAAATGTAGGAGACCAGGAACTCAGGGGTGAAGACCAGGTCCGAGGTGGGGGTGCTCTGCTGGATGTCCCCGTCGACGGCGGAGGTCATCAGCGGGCCGGGGGTGAATTCGTCCTGGGTGACCAGGGCCGGGCCGAACGGGGTGGACTTTTCCCAGGTTTTGCCTTGGAGCCATTGGACGGTGCGGAACTGGTAATCGCGCATGGAGATGTCGTTCAGGACCGCGTAGCCGGCGATGTGGTTCGCGGCGTCGGCCTCGGGGATGCGGCGGCCGGTTTTGCCGATGATGAGGGCGAGTTCAGCTTCCCAGTCCACCGCGTCTGATTCCTGCGGCAGCGCCAGGTCATCGTTGGGCCCGATCAGGGACTCGGCGTACTTGGCGAACAGGGTGGGGTATTCGGGGACTTCCCGGCCCATTTCCTTGATGTGGTTGCGGTAGTTATGGCCCACGCAGATGATTTTCCCGGGGGAGGGCACGACGGCGGCGAGGTCCGCGCCGTCGAGCGCGTGGGTTGCGCCGTTGGCGGCTTTGGCCGTGGTTTCCCAGGCGGGGTCCTGCAGCAGGGCTCCGACGTCGGCGAACCCTTCGATCTCGGTGAGGGTGTCGCCGTCCTGGCGGACCGCCACAGTACTGGTTGTTTTGGTGCTGGCGCCGTTGCTGCCGTTTTCGGTGCGGAGGGTGAGGAGTCTCATTACTTGGTGCGTCCTTCGATGTAGGTGCGGTTGAAGCTCAGGCGCTCAAAAATGGGGGCGTCACTGAAACGGAACAAATCAAAGCCGGCGCCGGCCGGTGTCTCGGACTGCGGGTCGGCCTGCAGCGACCAGGCTGCCCAGGACGGGACCACAAACAGGTCGCCCTTGGCCAGCTGCCTTGTTTCGCCGTTCAGGGTCACGGAACCGGTGCCTTCGAAGACCTGCCAGACGCTGGAACCAACCTCGCGGACGGTATCGGTCAGGGCTCCGGCGCGGAGCCGGTGGAACTCAGCCCTGATGGTAGGCATCACGTCCCCGCCGGTGGTCGGGTTCGTGAAGCGGACGGCGGCATGGCCCTGGGACACGGTGGCCGGGTGGCCCTCGTCTTCCAGGAGCAGCTGCTCGGCCAGTGCCCTGTCAGTGTGTTCCCAGCGGTAGGCGGCGATCGGGGAGCTGGTGGTGTCATCCAGGCCGGAGAGCGGGCGCAGGCCCGGGTGGGCCCAGAGCCGCTCCGAGCGGGAGATGTCAGGAGTGGCCTCGTCGGTGACGCGTTCGGTGCCGAACTCAAAGAAGCCGGCGTCAGCGTAGTGCACAAACGGGATGTCCAGGCCGTCAATCCAGGCCATCGGCTGATCCGTGTCGTTATGGTGGCCGTGGAAGTTCCAGCCCGGCGTGAGCAGGAAATCGCCGCGTGACATCCGGACCGGATCACCGTTGACCACGGTCCAGACGCCCTCGCCCTCCACCACAAAGCGGAAAGCGTTCTGCGAGTGGCGGTGCTCCGGTGCCGTTTCGCGGGCGCCAAGGTACTGGATGGCGGCCCACAGCGTGGGCGTGGCGTAGGGGGTACCAGCCAGGCCCGGGTTGGCCAGGGCAATAGCACGGCGCTCCCCGCCCCGGCCCACGGGCACCAGATCACCGGCACGGGCAGCCAGCGGATACAAATCGTCCCACCGCCAGACGTGCGGCACCGCCTTCGGCGACGGGACCATGGGCATCAGGTCCGCGATCTCGGTCCACAACGGAATCAGGTTCTCCTTATCAAAGTCCCGGTACAGCTGCTCCAGCTGGGCAGCCTCCTCCGGTGTGGGCTCCGGAACAGAGTGCCCTGCGGCAACCGATTCATGCGTCGGGTTCTCAGACATGTCATTCCTTTATGTTGGCTGCTGGTTAGGGAAGAAGTTCTGGCCGCCGGTGACAGCTAGTTACATGGTGATGGGGACCTCATCGCTTGGTTCAAAGCCGAGGCGCCAGGCGCGGACCCACAGTCTTGCGCCCTTTTCTGCTGTGAGGGGACTGCTGTACAGGTTCCAGCGGCGTCCGTCATTCTGTGGAGCTCCGCTAACCTGCTCCAACGGGCTGCCAGCTATCATCCAGTCGCCGGGCGGGTCGAACGTCCAACCGATTGATGCCCCTGCCGTGGAGCATTTGGCTTCTAAGCCCTCTGGGGTCCGAAAAACATGGGGGGTGTCCGTGGGACGCAGCTTTCCCCCGGGCCTCCATTGTTCGATCAATTCAGGCTCACGCACCAGCCCCAGGTCTCCATAGCGGTCCTGCCACGCTAAGAGTGCCGAGCGCAGCCGTTGAAGGACGGCGGTATGAGCAGCGTCCGTCGCCAGGTTGACCGTCTCATGCGGATCGGCAATGAGGTCGTACAGCTCTTCCTGAGGTCGTCCAGCTGCCACGACGCTGCGCTGGAGTTCCGTTAGCCTGTTTGGTAGCGTGCCGATGCCCAGCTGGTTGGCCTCCTCCGCGGCCAACTCCCGGAATTCGGCCCACGTTTCCAGGTGATCCGGGTACTGGGTATGCTGCATTCCAGAACGGTCCGGGTGGTAGTGCCGGATATATCGGTAGCGGGCGTCCCTGACGGTCCGGGATGTGTCCTCGGACTCGTCCATACGGTCCCTGCTGCCAAATACAAAGTCGTTCTGCTGCTCGGAGAATTCCCCATTGCCGTTAAAGAGGGGAATGCCGTGCATGTGCGCAGGGATGGGAAGGCCGCAAGCCTTGAGCATGGTGGGGGCGAGGTCCATTGTATGGACGAGCTCCGTCCGGACTGTCTCCGGAGGAATCGCGCCGGGCCACCGTACGATTAACGGTTCCCTTAGCCCGGCTTCGTTCGGCCATCGTTTGGCCCGGGGCATGCCGCGGCCGTGATCGCTCCAGAACACCACGATGGTGGATTCGGCCAGCCCGTCCTCTTCCAGCTGGGCCAAAATGTCACCAACCCAGTGGTCCATCTCGGTGATGAGGTCGCTGTACCTGGCCCATGCGCGCCGGAACACAGGAGTGTCCGGGTAGTACGGCGGCAAGGGTGCTTCATCGGGGTGATGCCTGGCTTCCGACCCGACGTTCCGCGTGGTCTCCGCGAAGAGCTCCTCGTCCAGGTAGATCCGGGATTCATGGGTGGTCAAGCCGTGGAAGGCGGCAAAGAACGGAGTATCGGGGTGAGGACGGTTTCGCCAGTGCGCGGTGCTGCTGCAGTCGTCGAACGTTGTGGGCGGCGTGACCACCTGGAAGTCAGTGAAGACGTTGTTGGTGCAGTAGTAACCGGCTTGTCTGAAGTACTCGGGCAGGAGCCGGACTTCCGGCGGCGGCACCGCTTTGGTACGCATGTGCATTGTGCCGATGGCCGTAGGAAAGCAACCGGTTATGATCGCAGAACGGGCCGGGGCACAGACAGGAGCGGACGCAAAAGCGTTGTCAAACCGGGCACCCTCTGCGGCGAGACGGTCGAGGTTCGGTGTCGTGGCATATTCTGCTCCTGCCCAAACCCCCTGATAGCACCCCAGGTCTGGATTTATGTCATGTGTCGAAATCCAGACGATGTTCGGCAATTTCAACGAATGCTCCTTGTCTGCTTTTTCACATCATGCACTTCATCCCTCGGTGGCGGCCGGAACAGTCGGGCTCGTGCGAACATAGCTGTTCCAGAAAGCATCCAGCGTGCCAGCCAGGTCCACGTCAGGGTTAATGGCCCATTCCGCCTGCAGCCCGTCGGAGAGTGCCAGAAGCATACGGGCGATCACCCTCGGGTCAGCGTCGGGGCTGAACGTCCCGGCCTTTTGGCGCTTTTCGATGTCCCGGCTTATCCGGGCGTGGACCACCAGGTCCCGGTCCCGGAAATAGTCATGGCAGGGATGCTCAGGGTTAACGGCCGCTGCCTGGAGGCTGACGTACAGCTGCACGAGGCCTGGGACCTCCATGTTGTGATGTGCCAGCTGGATAATCAGCGGAAGTTGAGTGATGTCGGCTGGGCTGAAATGCTGCCTGTCCACTTCGTCACGTTTTCTCAGCACCTCGGCCAGGAGGTTTTCCTTGGTGTCGAAGTGGTGGAGCAGCCCGGCCTGGGTCATGCCCGCCTGATCTGCGATGTCGCGGAGCGAAGTGGCGGTGTAGCCCTTTTTGCTGATAACTTCCAGGGCTGTTTCAAGGATTAGTTCCCGTGCTGCCCTGCCTTTCGCGTAGGTTCCACGCCTCCGGGGAGGCACTTCGGTGTTTGCGGCCATATTAAAGCTCCAATCCGAACCCGTACTCGTACAGCGGGTCCTTTGTGTCTCCAGGAACGTCAGGTCGGGAGGCTACCACGGCAGCCTCCGAGCGGGGGAGCTGGAACGGCAGGCGGCCTTCAGGCGGAACAGTGCTGGTGAGTGCCTGGAGGACAGCGGTGTCGGATGCGCCGTACACGGCCGCTATGGCGGCGCAGCTCGGTTCCAGTGGGGTCAATACTGCGGGGCGGTCCAAGTGCGGGACAAGAATGACCGGGAGGACCGCAGCCAGCTGCTGGACTCTGTTAGTGGTCTCGCTGTCGAATTCCAGGCTTCCTGCGTGGAAGCTGGCTTCCAGCATGTAGGTGTCGCGGAATTCAAAGGGGGCCGCTACCCGAACAATTGCCACATCAGCATCGGCGGGATCTGCGGCTGGGATGAGACCGGCTTCGGTAAGTGCGTCCGGGCCTAGCTCCTCCGAAAATACGCGGAGACCGGACGCCAGCGGCAAGAGAGCCGAGCCGTCGCTTATTTCGTTCTTCAGGACTGTCACGGAGCGGGCCTGGGCCCGCTGGCCCGCCGCCACATATTCGGGCAGGCCGGTCCGTTCTTCAGCCTGTGCCTCGTCAATGTACGGGTTGTCGAACAAGCCCAGTTCGAACTTCACCTTCAACAGCCGGCGGACCGAAGTGTCGATCAGCGCTTCGCTCAGCCGGCCGTCCCGGACCAGCGCTACCACTAGCTCGGGGCATTCTTCGCCGCCGAACTGGTCGCAGCCGGCTTCGATAATTTTCAGGACGCGTTCCGTTTCGGAGAGGTGTTCCACGCCCCAGGCGCGCGGCGGGAGTTGGCGTCCAAAGAGACGGGATTCGGTGACCAGGCCCCAGTCGGTGCATACAACGCCCTGGTAGCCCAGTTTTTCCCGCAGGAGTCCGGTGATGATCTGCCGGTTGTACCCGAAGCCGACTTCTTCGACAGGTTCGCCGTCCAGTTCCAGGCCGATGGGCATGCCGTAGTAGGGCATGATGGCCGTTACGCCGTGGGCGATGATGCGCTTAAAGGGCTCAAGGTGATGCTCGAACATGCCCCCGGGGTAGACCTGTTCGCGCCCATAGGGGAAGTGCGGGTCTTCGCCGTCCCGTTGCGGGCCGCCGCCGGGGAAGTGTTTGGCCATGCAGGCGACGCTGCCGGCGCCCAAAGGCTGGTCTTCGAATCCGTCCAGGTAGGCCAGGGCGAGGCGGGCGACAAGGTCATTGTCCTGGCCGAAAGTGCTGTATTGGCGTGCCCACCGGGGTTCGGTGGCGAGGTCGAGGGTGGGGTGGAGGGCGGCGCGGATACCGATCGCGGTGTATTCGGCTCTGGCGATGGCTGCGAATTCGCGGACCAGCTGTTCGTCCCTCACGGCGGCGAGGCCGAGCGGCTCGGGCCAGGCGGAGAAGTACGCGGCGGTGAAGGATGCGCCCCAGTTTTCGATGAAGGAGTGGCGGGGGTCCGTGGACAGTGTCACCGGGATCCCGTGCGGGCTGGAGCTGGTGGCCATGCGCTGGAGTTCGTTCACCCAACGGGCTGCGAGTTTTGGCTCGGGCACGAAGTGGAGATTGAGGTGGTTGATGTACTTGTCGGCGACGACTTGCCGAACAGTGGCCTGGCTTGGCCGCGGGCTCTCGTCTCCGAGCTTTCCGTTCTCAGCGGCGCTGACCACTGTTTGGAACATCAGTCCGGCCTTTTCCTCGAGGGAGAGTCTGCCCAGGAGGTCCTCAACCCGGTCGGCTGCGGGCAGTTTCGGGTTTTCGTAGGGGTCCATGATGCCGTTGCCGTTGAGGTCCCGAAAGACAGTTCCCTCGGCAGTGCGCTGGAATTCCGGCTCCAGATCAACGCTCATGCTGCCTGCTCCGCGGTTGCGGTGACGAGTTGGCGGCGTGCTTCGCGGCGTTCGCGTTGCTGGGCGGGGTGGGGGACAGGAGCGGACATGAACAGCCTTTGCGTGTAGGGGTGGACTGGTTGGGAGGTGACCTGGGCAGCGCGGCCCTGCTCCACGATGTGTCCCTTGTACAGGACGATGACGTTGTGGCTGATGTGGCGGATCACGCTGAGATCGTGGGAGACGAAGAGGTAGGCCACTTTGGTGGCTTCCTGGATCTCGACCAGCAGGTCCAGGACCGTGGCCTGGGTGGTGAGGTCCAGTGCGGAGACGGGTTCATCGCAGACAATGAGGCGTGGCTTGACGGCGATGGCGCGGGCGATGGCGATGCGTTGCCGCTGTCCGCCGGAAAACTCACGCGGGAGCCGGCCACCTGAGTTGGCCGGAAGGTGGACCCGGTCCAGGAGCCCGCGGACGCGTTCGAGGGAGTCTTTTTTGCTGTTGCCCTGGATGGTGAGCGGCTCGGAGAGGATGTCTTCCACTGTCATCGACGGATTCATGGACGTATACGGGTCCTGGAACACCACCTGGATGTCCCGGCTCAGGGCCCGCCTCTCCCCGCGTCCGGCGTGGGTGATGTCTTTGCCGTCGAACAGGATGCGCCCAGCGGAGGGTTTGACCAGGCCAAGGATCGCCCTGCCTATAGTGGTTTTTCCTGAGCCGGATTCGCCGACCAGGCCCAGGGTTTCGCCTTCGCGGATGGTGAAGGAAATGTCCTCAAGGGCCTTGAAGGCCGGCTTACGCCCGTGGCCGGGGTATTCCACGGCGAGGTTCTCGACTTCCAGGAGCCGGTTCGTGTTCGTCATGATTACTCCTTGGCTTTCGTGGGCGCGGCGAGATCGTCGTCGTCGAAGGGGTAGGGCCGGGCCGGGCTGTCTTCAAGCATGGAATCGAGGAGTTTCTGGGTGTAGGCCTGTGACGGTGAGGTGAGGATCTTCTCCACGGTGTCCACTTCCACCAGGCGCCCGGCCTGCATGACGGCTACGCGGTCGCAGATGTCGGCCACCACACCGAAGTTGTGGGTGACCATAATCACCGCCATCCCGGTTTCGCGCTGGAGGTCCCGGAGCAGGTCCAGGACTTCGGCCTGAACGGTGACGTCCAGGGCGGTGGTGGGCTCATCGGCGATGAGCAGGCGGGGGTTGCAGGAGACGGCGCCGGCAATGAGGACGCGCTGGGCCATCCCGCCGGATATCTCGTGGGGGTAGGATTTGAAGGTTTTTTCCGGGTCCGTGATGCCGACCCTGGCCAGCAGTTCAAGGGCGCGTTTGGTGGCGTCCTGTTTGGAGAGCCCGAGTTTTGTCCGCAAGGGGACGGTGAGCTGGTGGCCGATCCGGAAGGATGGGTCCAGGTTGCTCATGGGCTCCTGGGGGATGTAAGCGATGTCGGTGCCGCGCAGGGCGGTGCGTTCCTTGTTTCCGAGGGTGGTGAGTTCTTTGCCGTCGAAGAGAATGGAGCCTTCCGAGACGCGTCCGCCTTCAGGCAGGAGGCCCAGTATGGCGAAAGCGGTCTGGGTTTTGCCGGATCCGGACTCGCCCACCAGACCGAGTACTTCGCCGGGTGCGATGTGGAGGGTGACTCCGTGCACCACTTCCTTTTCGCCGCCGGTGCCGTAGGCGACTTTGAGGTTATGGACGGACAGGAGCGCGTTTTCCGGGTGAGCGGGTGCCGGTGCCGCCGTGGCGGCGGTTGCTGCAGTGCTTTTGGCCGGGAGCCGGACGGCGCGGGTCATGCCGTGGCTGCGGTCTTCCAAGGCGTCGCGCAGGGCGTTGCCGAAAAGAATGAGTGCCATGGAGACCAATCCGATTGCGACGCTGGGCCAGAGGATCAGTCCCGGGCTGAGGGCGATCCTGCGGAAGCCTTCATTGAGCATGTTGCCCCAGGACGGAACGGAGGGGTCCGTGACGCCGAGGAACTCCAGTCCTGCCTGGATGGCGATGGCGATGCTGGCCACACGGGCGGCCTGGATGATGACCGGTGCCCTCACCACGGTGAGGATGTGGCGGGCGATGATCCTGGCATCACTCAGGCCGGAGACGCGGGCGGCGTCAACGTACAGCTCATTACGGACAGCCTGCACCGCTCCGCGGACCACCCGGAAGAAGGCGGGCGCCAGAAGGACGCCGAAAACAGCCATGGCGATGTAGACGGATGGCCCGACGATGGCGCGGACGGCGAGCAGGACCACGATGCCGGGAAGGGCCATGTTGAGGTTGTTGACCCAGGACGCGGCGCTGTCGAACCAGCCGCCGTAGTAGCCGGCAAGCAGACCCGTGATCACGCCGGTGACCAGTGCGATGGCCAGGGCGATGCCGGCGCCGATGAGGTTGACCTGGCTGCCCCACATGATGCGGCTGAAGATGTCCCGACCGGAGGCGTCGGTGCCGAGTGGGTGACCGGGGCCCGGGGGAAGCGTGGACTCGCGCAGGTTAACGCCATTAGGGTCAGGCAGCCCGAGGAAAGGCACCACGATGGCGATGGTGATGACGGCCAGGAGCACCAGGGCGGAGAGCAGTCCGAGGGGGTTGCGGACAAAGCGCCGAATCAGGCCAGAGCTGGCGGCGACGGGTTCGACGTCGGTGGGGACTTCTGTCGCAAGAGTCATGACAGGCGCACTTTCGGGTTGAGCCAGGCGACGAGGACGTCGACGGCCAGGTTGACGATGACGACGATCAGCACGACGGCAAGGATCACGCCGACGATGAGGGGCAGGTCAGTACGGCTCGTTGCCTCCACGGCGAGGGAGCCCAGCCCGGGGAGCGCAAAGATCGTTTCGATGACGACGGCGCCGCCGAGAATTCCCACCACCTGAACTGCCAGGCTGGTCAGGCCGTTCGTCGAGGCATTGCGCAGGACGGACGTGAGGATGATCCGGCGCTCCGATAACCCGCGGCTGCGGACCGTCCGGATGTAATCATTGCGCAGCACCCCAAGGGTGGCTGAACGGACCTGCTGGGCAACGCCTGCGACACCGCCGATCGCGAGAGCGATCACGGGCAGGGTGATGGTTCTTGCCCAGCCGGCTGGTGATTCAGTCAATGGTATGTAGCCTGTTGCCGGGAACATTTTCAGCTGGATCGCGAAGTACGTGACCAGGAACAGCGCCACGATGAACGAGGGAAGGGCATCCCCCAGGGTGGCGAGGAGCTGCAGGGTGCGGTCCACCCAGCCTTTGCGCACCGCGGCCCAGATGCCGGCCGCGAATGCCAGGACGCCGGTCAGCACGGTCACCACGACCACCAGGCTGAGGGTGACCGGGAGCCGGATCATGAGCGTGTCCCACACCGGCTGGCTGGTGAAGTAGGAGACGCCAAGGTCCCCCGAAATTGCTTTGGTGAACCAGGCGAAATACTGGACCAGGAGGGGCTGATCCAGGCCGAGCGCCTGGTTCTTCAGTGCGACCTGTTCCTCGGTGGCGTTCTCGCCGAGGATGTTCCGGGCAATGTCCCCTGCGCCGGGGTAGAGCAGCACGTAGGCCAGGAAAGACACGGCCACGAGCAGGACAACGGCTGAGAATAAGCGCCGCAGCAGAAAAATAGTCACGAGGGACTCCTATGTCCGGGTAGTCACGGGTGCCGGGGCCGAAGCCCCGGCACGCGCTGACTGCTACTTGCCGGTGGGCCTGTAGTTATAGATGGACGGCACGGCCTGTTCCGTCTGCGGCTCCACGTCGACGGAGCCGGTGAAGTAGAAGTGGGAATGCAGCCGGTAGAGCGGGCTGAACCAGTAGTTGTCCACGATGAAGTTGTTGATCGACTTGGCTGCTTCCTTCTGCTCAGCCTCACCGCCTGATTGGGCCTTCTGGATAAACCCGTTCAGTTCCGGGTCCTCAACCTTGAAGGGGTTCCAGGGGGCGCTGGGTGCCAGCTGGAAGGTGGTGTGCCGCCAATCATCACGCTGGCTGAGAGCCATGTAAGCGATGGGGTACTCTGCGCGGAGCATGGACGGGATTGCCTGGCCAGGGCCCCACTGGTGCCGGTTCACCGTTACCCCGACATCCTGCCAGTTCTGGATGATCGAATCGTAGATCGAGGGATCGAAGACCGGGCTGATCGGCAAGGTGAACGTCAGGTTCTCCGCACCGGCTTCCTTGAGGAGCTCACGGGCACGGTCAGGATCGTAAGTGTACTTGCCGTCAAGGGCCTCATCATAGCCCTCAGTGCCGGGCCGGAACGTCTGGCTGGTCAGGGTGCCTTTTCCGAGGTGGACGGCCTGCAGGAGTGCTTCCCGGTCGATCGCAAGCGTCAGGGCTTCCCGTACCCGCACGTCGGCGAGTTCCGGAAGCTTGGTACCGTTGCGGTCAAAGAAGAAGATGCCCTCCCAGTTAACCTCATTGGGCTTGTGCTGAAGTCCCGCACCTTCCGCTTCCACGGCAGTTGCTGCACGGTTGAGGACGGCGGCATCGATCTGGCCTGATTTGAGTGCGTTAAGGCGGGCGTTCTCATCCGTCAGGACCTGGAACTCAACCTTGTCATAGGGGAGCTTGTCACCCCAGTAATCGGCGTTACGGACAAAGGTGATCTTCGAACCAGACACCGTGTTGGCGGGATCCAGAGTGTAGGGGCCTGATCCTACGGGCCTGGTCGCGATTGCCTCGGTACCGACAGCGCTGGGGCTGGCGATGTAGCCTGCCGCGTTGGCGAGGGAATAGGGAAGTCCAGGGTCAGGTTCTGAGAGGCGGATCACCGCGGTGGTGGCGTCCGGGGTTTCGACCGACTGTACGCTGCTTGCAGTGCCGGCCAGAGGTCCATTGGCCTTAATGAAGTGTTCCAGGTTGGCCTTCACTGCAGCCGAGTCAAAAGTGGCGCCATCGGTAAACTTAACCCCTTCGCGCAGCTTCAGGGTGTAGGTGGTATTGCCGTCGCTTGGCTCCCAGGACGTGGCCAGCATCGGGCTGAGGCTGCCATCCGGCTCCCGCTTGATAAGCGTGTCGTACACGGCCTGGTAGATAGGGGCCTGGTGTCCTTCGTTGGCCTGCGCGGGGTCATAACTCTGCGGCTCCTGCAATGAGCCGATTCGCAGCAGGGGCGCGGTTTCCGGTCCCTGCGTGGTTGTTGATCCCTCGGGGCCGCCCCCGCCGCAGGCAGTAAACGCCAAGGATGCGACGACGGCAGTCACCACCGTCGAGAAAATTCGGTTCTTGATCCTCATCATGTCTCTTCCTAGAACTCCGTTGTGGTAGGTGGGGCCAGATGGTGTGCCTTATGTCACATACTAAACTGTGTTAAGTATTTAGCGCAAGAGATTTTGCTGGGTTGGGCGTGGAGATCGAGTTTCCGTGCTTTGCGGGTCCACTAAAGGCGAATCGAGTTTACTTTTGCGCACAGCGCTTCGAGCCCGAACAGCCCGTTCAGGCACGGAGCAGCGGATGAAGGGGGGAGTGCAAGCTTCCCGAGGGTTTATTACCCATCGTCTGCACTGAAGCTTCAAGGCGGCGCCAGCCACCTTGTCGTGGCCACCAGGCAGAGGCCGACCCTAAGTTGCCGCTATTGGGGCAAAATGAATCTCGGCGCTGTCGGCGTATCCGAGCCGGCAAGCCTTGAACCAGAGCGCGACTTCGGGAGGCGCCGGAGTCGCCTTACAGACGATGTACCAGGCCCGTCCATCCGAGAGTGGCGCACCTGTCTCCTCTGCCATCCGTGGCCTGGCGGCCGTCGCCATTCCGGCTCCTTCCGGGGTGGGCGGGTCCGCTGTCCACACCACGCACGCGCCGGCAGTAGAGGAGCGCGCCGTGATGGCCCCGTCTTCCACCTCGACCAGTGGCGGCGCTGTGACGGGTTGGATGCCGGATGGGCGCCACTGATCGGACAGATCGTCTTCGGGTGTGAAGCCCGCGTCCCCGTAGGTGGCCTGCCAGTGATCGACTGCGCTGCGGAATCTTTCCAAGGTGCCGGAATAGGCAGGGTCCTCGGCGAGATTGGTTGTTTCGTGTGGATCGCTAGGAACATCGAACAGTTCCTCACGGGCTTTCGTCGGTGCCACAAGCTCCCGCTGAAGCGGACTAAGCAGGGTTCGGCGTTCACCCAACGCCCGCTGCCCTGCCTCGCCCGAGGCGAGCTGCCTCAATTCGCGCCACGTGGCCAGCCCGTCAGGGTATTCGCAGTGCTGCATCGGACCGCGGTCAGGATGGTAGTGGCGGATGTAACGGAAACGGCTATCACGGGCCGTGCGGGACATGTCCTCCAATTCACCCATCCGGTCCCGACCGGCAAAGGCATAGGTGTTGGGCGAGTCAACAATGCCGCCGTCGGGGTTGAGCAAGGGCTTGGCATGCATGTGGGGCAGGATGTCCAGGCCGCACAACTGCAGCATGGTCGGGGCAAGATCCATGAGGTGGGCAACGTTTGGGTTGGCGCTTCCGGCAGGAATGCGGTCTGGCCACTTGATGATCAGTGGCTCGCGAAGGCCGGAATCATTGACCCAACGCTTGGCCCGTGGCATGCCAGGGCCATGATCACTCCAAAACACCACAATTGTGTTCTCCGCCAGTCCGTCCTCTTCCAGTTCAGCAAGGATGGTACCTACCCAATGGTCCATCTCTGTGATCAGGTCGCTGTAGCGCGCCCAGGACCGGCGGAAAACCTCGGTGTCCGGGTAGTAGGGAGGCAGGGGAGCCGTGGCGGGATCATGCCGGTCGAAGGGGTGGACGTGGCTGGTACGTGCGGCGAAAGCGTCGTCGTCGAGGTAGATCTGTGACTCGTGCGTGATCAGCCCGTGGAACGTAGCGAAAAACGGCGTCCCGGCGTCCGGGCGGTTCCGCCAATGGGCCGTGGCGCTGCAGTCATCGAACGCGCTGGGCGGCGTCGTGACCTGGAAATCCGTGAACGAGTTATTAGTGACGTAGTAGCCGGCCTCCCGGAAGTACTCGCTGAACAGCCGTACATCCGGCGGCGGCACTGCCTTTGTGCGCATATGCATCGTGCCGATCGCCGTCGGAAAGCAGCCGGTCATGATGGCCGAACGGGAGGGTGCGCATATGGGAGCGGCAGCAAAGGCGTGATCGAAGCGCATGCCTTCAGCAGCGAGGCGGTCCAAGTTCGGAGTTACTGCGTACTCTGCTCCAGGGTAGACACCGGCATAGGCGCCGAGATGCGGGCTGATGTCATGGGTCGAAATCCACAGGACATTGGGACGGGTCATGTTTCTGCGCTCGCGGCCATCGTATTGACGGGGGGTGTCCGGCCGGCAGCGGGAATATCATGAACGCCTCGAAGGTCCTCTGCCAGCTGGGTGAGCACAGCACTCGAAATCGGCGTGACCCTGGCCATCTGGTAGAGGCTGAGCTGAGCCCGGATATTGATCAGTTCGGTGGATACCAGTTGCGGAAGGTGTCTGGCAAGAATGGCCTCGCATCGGGGGTCCTGGCGGAGTTCCAGGATGGGGATGTCCAGCGCCGCACCACCATGAGGGAAGTCCGAAAGCGGAGGCAACGGTTCCAACGCGACGGCCGCGCGGGCAGCCTGCTTGCCGACCAGCAAATGATTCCTGCCCGGGACTGCATCGTACGGGATTCCCAGACGGATGAACTGGCTGGGCGGCGCGTCAGACTCGTGCATCATGTCGGCCAGCAGCCGGAGCATCCGCAGTTCTGCCTCGTCGTCGGTGATGGGGGTGTTCTGTCCGGGGTCCGCTTCCAGGTCGAACAGCAGCGTTCCGTGGGTCCATGGATTCATCAGTGACTTGGCCTGGATCTTGATGCTGCGAAGAGCCTTGGTGAACGAAAACGGTTCGGCAGGCTGCCAGTTGGCAAGTTCGTCCACCGTGAACCGGGAGCGCATATGGGTCGGCATCAGCGTGAAGTCCTCCAGCGGCGCGTTGGCAGCTTCTATGGCCGCCCGCATGTAGACATGCCTGCCGTCAGTTACATTCACGTGCCCGCCATGGATGCCGAACAGCACGCCCTGATGGACGTCGGCATCGTCGTGGAGTACGGCGGCGAGGTCCTGCCCCTGCATGTCCGGGGTTGGCTCGTGCCCGAAGAAACGCAGCAGGGTGGGTGCGATGTCGATGGTTTGCGTAAGGGCGCCCCTACGGGTGCCCCGCTCTGCAGTCCTTGGGTCCCACAGGAACATTGGCAGATGCACCAGTTCGTTGAACCAGGGCATGACTGACTTGGCCCACCAGCCATGCTCGCCCAGGAGGAAGCCGTGGTCTGTGTTGACAACCAGCATGGTGTCTTTCCACATGTCGTGCTGGTCCATTGCGTCCAGGACGCGGCCCAGCGACTTGTCACACATTGAGACCAGCGCGGCGTATTCGTATCGGGCATGGTTGACCTGATCCTGGGGCTCCGCCACCTTTTGGTAGCCTGGCCAGTCGAATTCCGGCCCCGAATACTCGTGGGGGTACTTTGCCTTGAAGGAGTCGTGGGTGAAGAAGGGTTCGTGCGGATCGAAAAGCTCAAGCTGGAGCATCCATTCGTCTGCGGCGCTGTTCGTCTCGATAAACTCAATGCCGGCGTCGACCGTCCTGGTCTGCGGGTGTTCGGCCTCCGTGGGCATGTAGCTGCGGTTGACGGCGTCCTGCCGACGCATTCGGGTCAGTACAGTGCCTACGCTGCCCCGGGGGGTCACTACGCCCTTCCACGGGTCGCCTTCCTGTCCCCGGAGGAATTCCCATGTTGTGTAACGCGTGTGATACGTGCCGCCGCCGTCCTCCCAGTAGTGCGGGTGGTCTGAAACCAGGTGCGTGTGGATCCCGGCCTGTCCCAGTATTTCGGGCATGGAGTCGTCAAACGGTTCCAGGGGGCCCCAGCTGCGGTGCAGGAAGTTGTAGCGGCCCGTGTGCATTTCGCGCCGGGCCGGCATGCAAGGCATGGATCCAGCATAGAAGTTATCGAAGGTGACGGATTTCTCGGCCAGCCGGGCGAAATTGGGGGCATCAATTATGGTGTCGCCATAAGGTGGGAGCATATGCCGGTTGAGGCTGTCGAACATCAGGATAATGGCCCTCATCGGGTTCCTTCCATAGAATGCGGGGTGCCGAGGAGTTCCTCGCGGAGTTCGGTCAGCGCAGCGACGTGGGCGTCCATGGCAGCAGAACCCATCAGGTGGAGCCGCTCCTTGACGGATTCGGCCAGTTCCTCGTCGAAGGGGATGGATGGTTCCCAATTTTCATGCCGGTCCCGGTGCCGGTAGCGGCGGATCTCATCCTGCCGGTGGTGGATTTCGACGTCGAGCAAGGCGGCCAGCTGGTCCCGGCCCATAAACCCCGCGAAGCTCAGGCGAACGTTAAGTTCCGGGTCCTGAAAGCGGGTGGGTGGCGTATAGGGTCCGGTCAACCAGGCGAGGAAGACTGAGGCACCTTTTTCCGTAACCCGGTATGTTTTGGCATCCTGCGCCCCGGGCCTGTGTTCCACCTTGTGGGTGACCAGTCCTTGTGACTCCATCAGCCCCAGCGACCGGTAGACCTGGCTCATCTGGGTGTTGGACCGCATGAATCGTCCCCTGTTATCAAGGAACTTTTTAAGGTCATAGCCGGTGCTCGGATGTTCCAGCAGAACGCCCAAAAGAATGTGCTCGAGCTTCATTGCATGACCTTCCTCGCGAGCCGGCATCCCCACGGCTTCCTCTCACACCTTGAGTAGACGATGACACAATTGGAATGGTTAGGCAATAGCACTTGTGGAATGGTTTTGGTAAAGTCACAGGGGTACAGCCCTAATCCCGGAGGCACCATGGAGCCATCAGACCGCGCTGAACAATCCGGCTGCTGCGCCCCCTCCAGGGCCGCTGCCGTCACCGAGCAGCGTCAGCCGATGACCGACGTCGGTTCCGCATTCCATGACGACGTCTTACTGCCCGAGGGCACATTCCAGATGGGTGATGCCTTCGGCGAGGGATATCCCTCAGACGGTGAAGTGCCGGTTCATGAGGTCCGGGTTCCGGCGTTCCGCATGGACACGACGTCAGTGACGAACCGAATGTTCGCCAAGTTCGTGACGGAGACCGGTTACAGCACAGAGGCGGAGAAGTATGGAACTTCCGCAGTGTTCCACCTGCTGTTGAAGGCGCCATCAAAGGACGTGCTTGGGGCAGCCGAAAGAGCGCCATGGTGGCTTAACGTCCGCGGGGCGGACTGGGCGCACCCGGCTGGCGCCAGCTCCCACTGGACCGACGCGGCGGATCATCCGGTGGTTCACGTCTCCCACAATGACGCCTTGGCATACTGTTCGTGGGCTCAGCGGAGGCTTCCCACTGAAGCGGAATGGGAGTATGCGGCACGCGGAGGCCTGTCCGGAAAACGATATGCCTGGGGCAATGAACTAACGCCGGACGGAGAACACCGGTGCAATATCTGGCAGGGCACGTTCCCCCGCAGGAACACCGCGAAGGACGGGTTCCTCGGGACTGCGCCGGTTAAATCGTTCGCTCCGAACGGGTACGGCCTATATGAGACTGCGGGAAACGTCTGGGAGTGGTGCGCCGACTGGTTCCTCCCCAAGTACTATCGCAATTCACCAGTCGATAACCCGCAGGGTCCGACCATCGGCGCTGGACGGGTCATGCGAGGCGGCTCGTACCTTTGCCATGACTCCTATTGCAACAGGTACCGGGTGGCCGCCCGCACGTCCAACACCCCGGAATCCTCCAGCGGGAACTGCGGATTCCGGACCGTGTGCCTCGACGGATCAGGTGGTTAGACCATATTCAACCGGATGGCCATGTATTGTCTTGCGGGAAGCTCCACGCGGAAAATTCCGCTCCGCCGCCCGTCCAGGCGCTCGATTGTCATGTTCCAGGTGTCGATGACGTCCACAGTGCACACCGTGTCCGGCGGCAGCATGATAGTCCGGTAGCTGGGGCGGTTGAACCCAAAGTAGATCAGTTCGAGGACGCCCGGGACGCCCCCGCGGGGAGCGTCCCAGTCACCCGGCAGAGGGTCCAGCACGCCGTTGGGAGCCTGGGCGAGAATCCCGGCCAGGAACCCGATCCGTGCCGGGCTGCTTCCCACCAGGTTTCCGCCCTTGGACCACCACAGTTCCTCGGTCTCATTCAGGTACGTCTCACCGTGCCCGACGTACCCGCCGCGTACCGCCCCTTCCCAGAAGCGGCGCACCATCTCTTCGCCGGTGATGTTTCCCCAGCCCTGGTCAATATCGCCCTCGTAGGCGCATTCATCGATCACCACGGGTTTGCCCCAGGCTTCCCGCCATTGGTCAGTGTTCTCGGCTGTGCGGTAGACATCAATCCGCTGCGTGCTCGCGTGGGTTATCCAAGGTTTGGTGTAGTCGTAAAAGCCGAAGCAGTTGTGGATGGACAGAAGGTGGCTGGCCGGGTCATTGGTAGTGATGACTTCCGCCATGCGCTCCCAGTCGTCCAGGCTCTTGGTACCGAGGAGGTCGTATTCATTGGCGAGGGACCACCACACGTTGCCGAAGGCGGCCAGCCGTCGCAAAACGTAGGTGACGAAGAGATCGTCCGCGGAGGCGCCCATGTCTGAAAAGCCCCATCGGTCATAGGCGTGGAACAGGATGAGGTCCGCTTCGATGCCCAGCCCGGCCAGCTGCTTGATCCGGCCCTCGAGGTGCCGGAAGAACGCGGGGTTGAACCGGGTGAAATCCCAGCCGTCTGCCGTGCGCTCGTAAGGAAACAGGTCCGGTTCATTGGTGTTGAACAGGTAGGACTTGGGGAACACGCACATTCTGATTTTGTTGAAAGGGGACTCGGCCAATGTCTGGAGTGTGCGCTCCTGCACCTCTGCCGGCTGGTGCGTCCAGGCGTAGGCGGTGGTGCCGATCGGACGGTAGCGGCGGCCGTCAGCGTGAGCGAAATGGAATTGGTCAGCCACCCTGACCGGCCCATGGCTGCCAGGGTTGGGAGCGGAGCAGTGGAAGCGGCCTTCAAGCCCGTCCAGGGATCGGGCATTCGAGCTGGTCCGGAAGGTCCAGTCTCCGGGTTTGTCGGGCATGAAACGGATTTTGTAGAGCCCGTGGCCGTCATAGAAGCCACCGACCCGGTGTACAGCAACGCCCGTTGATGAAGCGGCGGCGCCGGAATCCGTGTGGACAAAGGCTGCGGTCAGCTCCACTTCAGTGAAGGGGTTGCCGTGCTCCGGCCCATCAATGACCACTTCGAACATATCCCAGCAGGCGGCGCCTCCGCCGTGGCGGAACGGAGCGGATCCGGGGGCCACGGACCCGGGTTCGTAATCTGCCCGGGGCTTTTCCCTGACGCTTGGCGGAGACTGGCCGCTGGCCACTTCCGGAACTGCGGCCAGCCCTTTCCACAGCTTCTCGAGCTCATCAGTCCGGCTGCTGAGCTCGGCGTTAAGGCCGATGACCACGCCCACCGGCAGCGCCTTGAGCTGATGCAGCATGGGGGAGTTGAGGATGCCGGGCAGGTAGTTCTGGATCATTGCCCGAGCGGCCCGGTTTGCCAGAACATCGCTGAGGGGACTTTCCGGAGTTAGCGTCATTGTGGTCCTCTAAGCAGGTTGGGGCCGGGTTGGAAGTCAGACTACAAGCAGGGATAGCCCGGCGCACGGTCCAAGCAGCGCACCGGGCTTTCGCAGGGGTTCAGCGTTGGACGGCGTCCAGCTTGAGCATCTTGGCGATAACGCTGTCCAGCTCGGAGTCGTCGAAGATCTTCTTCCAGTCGTCCTTGATGATGGTCTCCTTGCCGTACTGGATGGCGATTTCGCAGGCCTCGGAGAACGGGTTGGAGCCGCGCAGCGCGTTGGTGAGGGCGATCTGGACGTGGCCGAAAAGCATGGCCTTGGCCGCGTCCTCGGGGACGCCGGCGGTGTGCACCGTCTCGTGCAGCGCCTCGTTGAGGAGGGTGCCGATCATGCAGGCCACGGTTTCCACCAAGGTGGGCTCAAGGACAGCGAGTTGCTTGACGGTGACCCAGTGGACGTCGATGACGGGGGCGTAGATGGTGCGGATGACGGCCTCGGCGGCTGCCTTGGTCTCCGCGGAGGCGTCGTCGTCGATGGCGGCCACGACGTTCTGCGGGGCGCCTTCGCCGCCGAAGGTGTCGGCCCATTCTTCCTTCGTGGTGCGCTCGAGGAACACGGACGGGTGGCAGGGGTGGGCCACTGCCTGGACGACGTCGTCGCGCTTGGCCAGCAGGCCCGCGTAGGCGGCGGCGGGGTCCAGGGTGAGCAAGATTGCGCCGGCCTTCATCTGCGGAACAACGCCTTCGGAGACGACGCCAAGGGCGGTGTCCGGGACGGCGAGGATCACGACGTCGGCACCCTTGACGGCCTCGTCGGTGGAGGTAATGGTGCGGCCTTCGGCCTGGATGCGTTCCTGGCCGGCGGGGGAGTTCTCGGAGTAGAAGACGGTGTGGGTGCTCTTCTGCAGGTTCCGGGAAACGCGCATCCCCATTTTGCCTCCGGCTCCGATGACGGCGACGGTCAATTTTTCTGCTGACATTTCACTTGCTCCTTAGGAATTCGATGCTGTGTTGGGTCCACTGGTTTTCGAGCCGGATGGTTTCCGCCTCGGAGTCCTGCCACGGCAGCCAGTGTTCGACGATCTGGTTGATGTTTCTTTGGTGGGGCTGGAACTTGCTGACCATGTAGTCGTAGTCGAGCAGGCCTTCGCCGAGCGGTGCGCCGGCATAGGTAAATCCGACCCACCCGTCCTTGCGGCTGAAAGCGAAGTCCTTGATGTGCATGTTCAGGACGTAGGGCGCGACGGCGTCAATCACCTCGCGCGGCATTTCCAGCGCAGCGACCGTGTTGGCCGGGTCGCTGCAGATGCCCAGGTAGGGGCTGTCCACTCCGTGGATCACGTCCAGGATCCGGGAGGTGGGCACCTGCTCGTAGGTTTCCACCGCGATCTTCACTCCGGTGGCCTCGAAATCAGGCAGGACGTCTTTGAAGATCGCCACGGCTTCCTCCGCGGTGGGGGTGTGTCCGGGGACGTTGAACATGGTCCGCAGCAGGGGCGAGCCCAGGATGCGGGCAATACGCAGGAACTTCCGCAGGTGCTCGGGGCGGATGCCTTTGGTGCCGAGCTCCAAGGAGACGCCCAGCCGGTCAGCTGTGGCCCGGACGGTTTCCAGTTCGGATTCCGTCATGGCTTCCAGCGGGGCGTAGTCGCAGACCTGGAAAAGGTCCACACCGAGTGCGGCGGTCCGCTCGAGCGCCTGGTGGATGCTGAGCGGTTCGGAAACCTTGTCCGAGAGCTGCCAGAAGAAGGCGTAGCTGCTCAAACCGATCCGTGAGCCCTGGCCCGTCCGGTTGCTGGAGTTCATACTGTCACCTCGGCTGCGGCGAGCCGGGCGGCCGTCTCGTCCAGGAAGGTCTTCAGCGCTTTCGGATCGTGCGCGAAGCGGCCCAGGAACAGGCCGGCGACGGCGGAGTCCAGTTTGGTGATGAGGCCGGGGCCGGCGCTGCCGCCGTAAATGACGCGGCTGTCCGCCTGGCCGGGCAAGGCGCGCAGGTGCGCGTCCAGCCCGGTGATAACGGCGCTGATGTACTCCGGCGTCGCGGGTTCGGGGGCGCCGATGGCCCACTGGGGCTCGTAGGCCACGATGGTCCGGCCGGTGGGTGCAAGGGACTGCGCGCGGTTCAGTGCGCCGTCGATCTCGGCCGTGCACAGGGCGATGGCTGCCTCCACGGATGCCTGCTGCAGTTCCCCGACGCACAGGATGGGGGTGAGGCCGTTGCGGTAGGCAGCGGCCGTCTTCAGCCCGATGATCGACTCGTCCTCGCCGAAGATGCGGCGGCGTTCGGCGTGGCCCACTTCGGCGTAGCGGCCGCCTAGTTCAGCCACGGTCCTGCCGCCGACTTCACCGGTGAACGCGCCTTCGTCTTCCCAGAAGATGTCCTGGGCACCGGCGGCTGCTCCCGCTGAGCCCAGGATCCGGGCGGCCTCGGGCAAGGCGGGCAGGGTGGGCAGAACCAAGAGTTCTATGTCACCGCTCTGGACCGCCGGGTGCCCCAAGGCGATGGCGGCAACGTCGCGGCAGTAGTCCACGGAGCGCTGGTAGCCGAAGTACATCTTGAGGCTGACCCCGATGATGGCCTTCGGTTGTGCGGCGGGGTTAGCAGGAAGTGACACCTTCATAGTCCTTAATCAGGGAGACTTTTTCGGCCGAGGCGGACGTCTCATCGAAGGTGTAGGTGAGCCATTCCTTGGCGAGCCGTCGGGCCAGTTCCAGGCCGACGACGCGCTGGCCGAACGTGAGGACTTGGGCGTTGTTGCTCAGGACGGAGCGTTCCACTGAGAAGGAGTCGTGCGCGGTGACGGCCCGGATGCCGGGAACCTTGTTGGCGGCGATGGCCACGCCGAGCCCGGTGCCGCATACCAGCAGGGCGCGGTCGGCCTTGCCGGCGGCGATGAGTTCAGCGGCGGCGATGGCTACGGACGGGTAGGGGGTGTGGCTGGTGGCATCCACCCCTACGTCGGTTACGGATTCGACCAGTTCGGACGCTTCAAGGTCAGCCTTCAAGGCTTCCTTGTACTCGAAACCGGCGTCGTCAGCTCCAACGATCAGGCGCAGTTTGGCGCTCATGCTTTCTCCTTAATGGGGGTCCGCTCAGCGGCTTTCGAGTCGGTGAGCGTGTTGTGGATGGCTCGGATGATCAGGGCCATGGACACGGCGCCCGCATCTGGGGTGCCCAGGCTCTTCTCGGCGTGCGGGCGGGCGCGGCCCATGAGGGGCAGCAGTTGGGCGGTGTCTTCGGCGGCCTGCTCTGCGGCCGAGGCGGCGGCGCCCCAGGCATCGGTGAGGGACTTGCCGGCCTCGACGCCGGATGCCAGGGCATCGCGGAACGGGACCAGGACGTCCACCAGGGTCTTGTCGCCGGGCTTGGCTTTGCCGAAGTCCATAATCGCGGCCGCGGCACCTGCCACTCCCGCGGAGAAAGCGGCGGCGTCGGGCGCTTGGCTGTCTCCCACGGCATCCCCCACCGCCCGCAGGGCCATGCCCCACAGGGCGCCGGAGGTGCCGCCGGCTTTGTCGGCCCAGGCGTCTGCGGCGAAATACAGAGTGGTGGCGGCACCCGCCCCGCGTTCGACGGCGTTGGTTGCGGCTTCGACGGCGGCGCGCACGCCGCGTTCCATGCCGATGCCGTGGTCGCCGTCGCCGGCGATCGCATCGATCCGGCCCAGTTCGTCGGCGTTGGCGTCCACCACGGCTTTGGCGGCGCCAAGGGCGGTGAGGACACGGGCGGCGCCGGCCCGGGACTCCGGCGTTGCTTCCGGGATGGAGACCTCCGCTTGGCTAAGGTCGGGAAAACCTGCTTCGAGGGCCTCAGCGGTGACGGCGCCGCGGCGGAACGCGGGCGCGTCGGCGGGTGCGTTCCAGAGGGTCTCGAGTTCGTCGTCGAGCCAGAAGAGGGTCAGGGAAGTGCCTGCCATGTCGAAGCTGGTGACGAGTTCGCCCACCTGCGGGTCCACCGCTTCCAGGCCGGCTTCGGCCAGGAGCTGTGCGACGCGGCGGTAGACCACAAAGAGCTCCTCGTACTTGACGCTGCCCAGGCCGTTGAGGATGGGGACTACCCGGGCACGTTTGTTGGTGTCGCGCGGCGGCGCCACGCCCTCGGGGACTTCGGTGAGGAGCTTGGCGACCAGAAGCTCGGCGAGCCCATCCGCCGTCGGGATCTCCGTTTCGTCGATTCCGGGTTCGCCGTGGATGCCCATACCCACCGCCATGCGCCCCTCCGGGACGGAGAACAGCGGATGGTTGGCGCCCGGCAGGGTGCAGCCGGTGAAGGCGACACCGAAGGAACGTGTACGGTCATTGGCCCGCTCGGCGATATCGGCAGTGGCATCCAGGGAGTAGCCGGCTTCAGCGGCGCCGGCGGCGACTTTGAATACTGTGAGGTCACCGGCAATGCCGCGGCGTTTCGCGCGCTCGGCGAGCGGGGCAGAAGAGACGTCGTCGGTAACGGCGATGCTGCGGCAGTCAATGCCTTCCTTGCGGAGGCGGTCCTGGGCCTGGTTGAAGTGCAGGACGTCGCCGGCGTAGTTGCCGTATCCCAGGAGCACGCCGCCGCCGTTGTTGGCGGCCTTCGCCACGTTGTAGACCTGCTGGGCGGATGGGGATGCGAAAAGGTTGCCCATCGCCGCGCCGTGAGCCAGCCCCTGGCCCACCAGACCGGCGAAGGCGGGGTAGTGGCCGGAGCCGCCGCCGATCACGAGCGCCACGGTTTCCGGTGTGCTCCTGGTGTTGCGGACCACGCCGCCGGAGACACGTTTTACCCAGCGTCCGTGGGAGGCGACAAAACCTTCGATCATCTCGTCAGCGAAGGCTGCGGGTTCGTTGAACAGGCGGGTCATGGGAAAGCTCCTGGGCCTAGCTAAAGGTGGTGGGGGTTCGGTGGGACGGGGGCGCCCTCGCGTGAGGAGGACGCCCCCAGGTCTGTTACGGCTCGGCGTGGTGTCCTGCGCCGGCGGGGTCCAGCGCTTCAGCAGGTACACCCTCGTTGACCTTGCCGGCCCGGCTCAGCGTGACCATGAGGATGGAGGACAGGAGCATGAAGCCGCCGACGACGAACATCGGCACCGTGTAACTGCCGGTGAGGTCCTTGAGCCAGCCCGTGATGTAGCCTGCGCTGAAGCCGGCCAGGTTGCCCACAGTGTTGATCAGGGCGATGCCTGCCGCTGCTGCCGCACCGGTCAGGAACTGGGTGGGCACCGTCCAGAAGTTGGGCAACGCCGCGAAGATGGACATTGCGGTGATGGTGATGACGGCGATCGTAGCGGCCGGTGAACTGGCGAACAGGGCCAGCGGGATGCTGAGGGCGCCCGTCAGGGCGGGAAGGGCAATGTGCCAGGTCTTCACGCCTCGCTTGGTGGCGTCCTTTGACCAGAAATACAGGGCAAATGCTGCCGGCAGGTACGGGATCGCGGTGATCAGGCCCTTCTGGAACACGTCGAACTTCGTGCCGTAGATGCCTTCGAAGCCGGCAATGATGGTTGGCAGGAAGAACCCGAGTGCGTAGAGGCCGTAGATGAAGCCGAAGTAGATGGCGGAGAGCATCCAGACACGGCCGTTGCCGAACACCGTCCGGACGCTGACGTGCTTGTTGCTGGAAACGGTTTCGTTCTTTTCCTTCTCAAGGGCGCCTGTCAGCCAGGTCTTTTCTTCCTGGGTCAGCCATTTGGCCTTTGCGGGGGAGTCGGCCAGGTAGAACCACGCGATGATGCCGACGATGATGGCGGGGAGCGCAACGCCGAAGAACATGACCCGCCAACCCTCAAGGCCGAAGAGGCCGTCCTGCTGGATGAGGAGGCCCGCAAACGGGGCACCGATCACAGTGGTCAGCGGCTGTGCCAGGTAGAAGAGGGCAAGGATCTTGCTACGGTGCCGCGATGGGACCCAGAGGCTCAGGAAGAGGATGGCGCCGGGGAAGAAGCCGGCCTCAGCCACACCCAGGATGAACCGCAGGATGTAGAGCTGCTCCACGTTCCCCACCCAGGTAAAGAGCAGGGAAACGATGCCCCAGCTGACCATGATGCGGGCGAGCCAGCGGCGGGCGCCGAACTTGTGCAGGGCCAGGTTGCTGGGGACCTCCAGCAGGATGTAGCCGATGAAGAAGACGCCCGAGGCGAAGCCGAACTGCGCCGCGGAGAGGGCCAGGTCGGCGTTCATGCCGTTGGGGCCGGCAAAGGAGATCGCCGTACGGTCCAGATAGTTGATGAAGAACATCAGGGCCACGAAAGGGACAAGCCTGATCGCCACTTTCCTGATTGCAGATTTTTCGACCACCAATTGTGTGGTGTCCACGTTGACTCCTAGATATTGATCGTCCCCGCGTCCGTCACTGGAAGCGGGGGCCTGTCTCTACGCCGGAAAGGGTCAGCGGACCAACCGGCGGCTAAAGCTGTGAGTTCCACCATAAGAGGCAAAATGAAATTGGTCAACCGGTTGACGTGTGCAGGTCCTTTTGGATGTCCTGTCGTCGAGGCGCCGGGCGCCGCGGCCCGTTGTTACGCTTGGGATGTGTCCATAAACTCAGCCGCGTCGGCGGCCAAGATCAGCGAGGCCCTCGGTTCAGTGGGTCAGGGGTCCGTTGTGTCCGAGGTCGCCGAGCGCCTGCTGGCCTACTTCACCAGCGGTGATATCGCCGTCGGGACCAGGCTCCCGGCAGAGCGCCAGCTCGCCGCGTCACTGGGAGTGGGCAGGTCTGCCGTGCGCGAAGCCCTCGCGGCCCTGGAAATCTTGGGCATCGTGATTGTCCGTCCGGGATCCGGCACGTATCTCCGTGACGGCATCTCCGAACTCCTGCCCCGCACGTTGAGCTGGGGCCTGATGCTTGGGGCGCCTCGAACCCGCGAGTTGGTGGAACTTCGGAGCGGCCTCGAAGTCCAGGCCGCACAGCTCGCCGCCGACCGCATCACCGATGAATCGCTGGAGCGCATGCGTGGGAACCTCGCCAGCATGGCCGAAACACTGGATGATCTGGCAGCGTTCGTCGAAGCGGACGCATTGTTCCACCGTGAGATTGCTGAAGCCTCGGGAAATCAGGTCCTGCAGGAACTGCTGCAGAGCATCCGGTCCCTGCTTCGGATCTGGGTGGACCGCGCTTTGACCGATGAAGGCCATGCCGCCGCCGCCCTCAAGGAGCACTCGGAAATTTTTGCAGCTTTGGAGGCGCGTGACCTGGAAGCCGTTACCAGGACCATGCGTTCGCACATGGAGACTGCGTCCCGCCGCCTTCTTGCCGGCTTTGATGCTTCGCAATAGTTTTCTGCCGCTTCGCCGCTTCCGGTAGTCCCTGCCATTGGTCAACCGGTTGACTTCTGACTTTCAGGAATCGATAATCGGTATGGCCTGCCTCACAGGCCGTATCGACTTTGCATCAGCCAACGCCGGGCACCCGGGCCGCAGCAGCCCCGGGCAAGGCAGAGAGCAGCGACGTGTCTGTCCAGCCCCCGAACAACCAACCACAAATCCCGTCTTCCCTCCGCGCCCGCCTTGCGCCGCCGGTACGGCTCCTGGCCGCCGGGCCGTGGTCTGCCCGGCTTGTAGGCGACGAACTGGCCCATCTCAGCTATGCGGGCCGGCCTGTACTGCGGGCTGTCAAGGCCGTGGTCCGCGACCAGGACTGGCGGACACCCCAACCTTCCGTCGCCACTGTGAATGTCACCCAGGGCGACGACGGGCTGCATGCGCGCTGGACAGTAAAGTATGCCGGTTATGGCGTGGAGTACGACGGCGTCCTGATGGCAACCTTTACCCCCGCCGCGGTGGAGATTACCTTCGAAGGCACTGCAGCCCACGCCTTCTGCAGAAACCGGATTGGGCTGGTGGTGCTCCATCCGCCGGCAGATGCGGGGCGGGACGTTGCTGTGGAGCATACGGGCGGCGACATCACGGCCGCACAATTCCCGCGGGACATCAGTCCGCACCAGCCCTTCATGGACATCGCTGCCCTGGAATGGGCCGACGCGGGCACCTCTTTCCGGCTTTCGTTCACCGGTGACATCTTTGAGACCGAGGACCAGCGGAACTGGACGGATGCCTCCTTCAAGACCTACTGCACGCCGCTGGAGCTGCCCTTTCCGGTGGATGTCGCGGCGGGGGACACCGTCCGGCAGTCCGTGCTCTTGGAGGCGGCGACCTTCGAGCCACAGGAAGCGGTGGAGATAGCGGCCGCGGGAACGTTGCGCGGCGTGCCCGATGACTTCCGCCGGTTCCGTGCCAGTGTGGGGGGTATCGTCGGCCAGGTTCCAGCCCTCGCCGTTGTGGCGGGGCAGTCCCCGGAAATACTCGCGCCGATCCCAGGCCTGGACGCCCTCGTGGTGGAACTCGTTGAGCAGCACGGTGATGCCCCTCGCTCCGGTTGGGGCGCCGAACTTGAGGCAGCCGCAGCTGCCGCTGCCCTCCACCCGGCCGCTCTGGACATCCGGGCAGTGACCCCGGACCCCGTCGGCGCCGTGGCGGACCTCGCACCCTACCTTCCCGATGCGAAGCGACTCGCGGTCTTCCACCCGGGCAGCCACCTCACGGAACCTGATGGCTGGCAGGAAGTCAGGGCAGCGGCGCAAACGGCCGGCTTCAGGGGTGGGCTACTGGCGGGCGTCCGGTCCCACTTCACGGAACTGAACCGCAACAGCGGCCGCACGCCGTCGGACTCCGACGCCCTCACGTTCAGCATCACGCCCCAGATGCACAGCACCGAAACTGCGCACATCATCGACAGCGTGCCCGTGCACCGGCTCGTTGCCCGGAACGCGCTGCGCCTGGGCGGTGGCCGGCCGCTCCATGTGGGGCCGGTGACGCTCCTGCCGCGCTTCAACGCGGTGGCGACGTCGGGCGATGGCGGCGAGGCGGAGGCCGACGAACTCCAAACCCACCCGTTCACTGCCGCCTGGACCCTTGCCAGCATCGGGGCGCTGACCATGGACGGTGTTGCGTGCATCAGCTACTTCGAGGCGTCCGGTCCGAGGGGCATCTGCGACCACGAGGGCCGGCTGAACCCTGCGGGCGAGCTCCTGAAGGAACTCGCTGCCCTCAGGGGCAACCCTGTCCTTGCGGTTGACGTACCGGCTGCCCCACCGACCGCGGACACTGCGGTGACTTTGTATGCCGTTCAGTCTCCGGGTGGCCTGATGATTTTCGCGGCCAACCTCTCCGGGGCAGCGGCTGAGATTGACCTCCAGTTGCCTGGGTCCGTCACTGCTGGTGCAAGTGAGTGCACGGCCTTCGGGCCCGGCGCCGGCTCCGTCATCACCTTCGATATCCAGGACGACGGCCCCCCGCGCGGACTGCTGACGCTCGGACCCTGGTCCGCCGGCGTCGTGCGTTTTCCGGCACCCAGCTGACCACCCCAACTTTGCTGCCGTTTCCGACGGCGGCGCCAGCTTAGCGAAAGGAGACCTCATGGGTCTGCGTCTTGAAGGAAAAACTGCCCTGGTCACCGGAGCGGGTTCGGGGATCGGCCTCGCCGTTGCCCTGCGGTTCCTCGCCGAAGGGGCCGTTGTCTACTTCGCGGACATCAATGTGGAGGCTGCCGAAAAAGCCGCGGTGGCCACCGGGTCTGCCGGCGCCAGGTCCCTGCGTATGGACATCTCGGATGAAGAGAGCGTGGCCGCCGCGTACGCAGCCGTGGCCGAGGCCGGACACCTTGACGTGGTGGTGGCGAACGCCGGTGTGCAGCTCTTCGGGCAGGACGCCAAAGTGGGCGACCTGGAACTCGCGGTCTGGGAGAAAACAGTGAGCATCAACCAGCGTGGTACGTTCCTGACCCTCAAGCACGCCGTCCGGGCCTTGGAGGGGCGCGGTGGATCGATCATCTGCACCGGCAGCCCCACGGCCGTTGTGGCCTGCGGCCAGACGTTCACCGCCTACACCAGCTCGAAGGCAGGTGTGCATGGTTTGGCCCGGGTGGTTGCGGCCGATTATGCCCACTCAGGAATCCGCGTCAACATCGTGGTCCCTGGCTACACGGAAACCCCGCTGGTCCAGGCCATCGCGGATGACCCCGTCAGCCGCGCCGGCCTGGTGAATTCCACCATGCTGGGGCGTCCCGGGACGGCGGCCGACGTCGAGGGAATCATGGTGTTCCTCGCCAGCGACGACTCCTCCTACGCCACCGGGGGCATCTTCACCGTGGACGGTGGCCTGACGGCCCTGTAGCTCGCGCATGCCCGGCCCCATGCGGTGAGCGGTTCTGGCCCGCATAAGCGGCGCCGGCCAGCACCGCCTATGCGGGCCGAGGCCGCTAATGCAGCTCAGCGCCCTCAACCATAAGCTCATGATGGGGTGGAAGCGCCAGGTAGGGCCTCGCGGTGCGCACCACTGAACCTGTGATCACACGATCAGGCGATTCACTGTGCGCGGTGGACCGCCTGGACGGCGGCATCGTAAGGGTCAAAGAGGTCCACCCGCCCGCCTATCCACGACCATTCCTGGGTTGCAGCTTGCAGGCATGTGATCGCCGCTGCTGCGATCGCCCGCGCCTCGAGCGATCGGTGGTCCGAATGGGGGAGTCGCTCCTCGATCTGGGGCGCGAGCAGTTCCTGCCAGCGCGCCTGCTTCTCCGCGTGCCCGGCGCGCAGTAGTGTGAAATAGGCAAACTATTGTTGCCCATGTTGCCTTCTGATAGGTTCATCGCTGTGAAGACGATGATGTTTGGCACTGGTAACGATGTTCAACTCGAAATGCTTGCCGCTGTTCCTGCTGGTCCGGCCGGGCTCCGTCCTGCGCTGCTCCTTGTGCATGGGCTCGGCCATGACGCCGCATGCTGGCGCAACTGGATGCAAGCGGCTTCCGCTGACGGCTATGCGGCTTACGCGATCTCCCTCAGAGGTCACGGCGCGAGTGGAGGAAGCCTGCGCTCGGCGTGGCTGAAGGACTATGTTGCTGATGTCCTTCGTGCAGTCGAAGCTGTCGATGCTAATGAGCTCGTCCTGATTGGGCACTCACTTGGTGGCTTGGTCGTGCAGCGGGTGTTGGCACTGAAGCCGGCAAAGGTAAGCGCGGGCGTGCTCGTTGGCTCTATCACTTCCGGTCCGGCCTTCGGGACGGTCATATCGGTGCTGCGACACCATCCTTGGCAAGCGATGCGGTTTCTCGCGGGTCGAAGCCTTCGGCTGCCACCAGGCATGCTGTTCGAGCGGATGGGCACTGAGGAGGCGGCGGAGGTTTCCCGATCGCTTTGTGGCGGGTCACCCTGGATCCAGTACCAGCTGCTTTTCCACCTGCCGTCGAGGATGTCTGCATATCCGCTCCTCTCCGTCTACAGCAAGCACGACCGAATGGTGCCCGTGCGGTCAGCGCGCGCAACCGCACGACGCTATGGTGCCGACATGCGGGAGATCGCCGGGATCGGGCACGACATGATGCTCGACGGCGGCTGGGAACACCCCTGGAGCGTGATCAGTCACTGGTTGAAGGCGCTGCGGATCGAAGCCTTCTCCCGTGAAGGAAAGCAAATCGGTTGAGTGCCAAGACACCCAATTCGAGTCAGTGCGGAAAACCATTGTTTGAAATAGGTGTATGGCTTATGATTCTTTCAATCGCAGAGTTCACCTTGTGTCCCCGAACACATTTGAAGGTTCGGTTGCCATCAGCAAGGCACAGGGGAACAACCTAGAGGGCAACCGCTCACAGAAGGCTGCGTGCCCAGGATTCACCAGCACTACGAGCTATGCATCGGCTCACGCATGCCAATGACGGCTTGCATCAGAAAGGCGAACAACATGGCAATTGCCAACGAGGCGTCAAAGACGACCGACCTCCGGACCTCGGCTTCCCCCCGCTTGACCGTTCAGGAATTACTCAATCAGGCGCCGCTGGGCAACAGGCGGCGCGTGATCATCCTTCTCGGGTTCCTGACCATGACCCTGGAGGGAGTTGAAATCGGCCTGTGGGGATTCATCTACCCCCAAATAGTCACCCAGTGGGGTACGTCGCTGGCAACAGTGACAACCATGGTCACATTGGGAGTTGTTGGGCTCACCGTCGGTTCGATGGTTGCCGGCCCGCTGTCTGACCAGATTGGCCGCAGGCTCCCGATCATCGTGGGCACGGCAGGGTTCGGGCTCGCCACCTTAGGCGGCGCCCTGGCACCAAACGACCTGACATTAGGAATCTTCCGGGTAGTGGCGTGCCTGTTCCTGGGAGCCGTGATGCCCCTGGTCATCACGCTCGTGGCCGAGTTCGCACCTGAAAAGCGGAAGGCCGCCATTGTGGCGATCACGTTCACCGGATTCCCGCTGGGGACGGTCATCACCGGCTTCCTGGCATCAACCATCATTCCCACCCTGGGCTGGCAGTGGCTGCTCGGGACCGGAACTGTCCTCGCCTTGATCCTGCTGCCCGCACTGGTGTGGGGCCTGCCAGAATCCACCGTATTCATGATTCGACGGGGAGGCCGGACAGAAAACGTCACGAAGGTACTGGGCGCCATCATTCCCGGGTTCGACATGAAGACGGTGGACCTCACAGGAGCAGCACCTGCAGACGGTGCCAAGCCGGTTGGAGGAGTCAGGGCGGTGCTGTCCAGAAAACTTGTGGTGGTGTCGCTGCTGATCTGGCTTTGCTACTTCATCTGCGCCGCAGTGGTCTACATGTTCCTGAACTACCTGCCGCTCATCGTCAAGCAACTCAACATCGACGCCGCGGGCACGGGCAATGTGGTGTCGATGTTCGGCCTCGGCGGTGTGATTGGAGCTTTGGCCATCGGTTTTGCCATGGAGAAGCTGGGCAAATATGTTTCCCTCGGCGCCGCTTTCACGCTGGCCGCCGGAGCGGCTTGGATCCTGGCGTCAGTCAACCTGACCTTGCCACTGCTGCTTGTCCTGGGCTTCACCATAGGCGTGGTGCTGGTGGGAGCCAATAGCGGCATGAACGCACTGAGCACATCGGTCTTCCCCACAGAAGCGCGCGCCACCGGTGTGTCATGGATGCACAGCTTCGGCAAGGCCGGTTCCATCGTCAGTGGTGTGCTGGGTGGCGTGATGCTGGGCGCAGGATGGGGCGTCGACCAGATCTTCTTCGCCCTGGCCATTCCGCTCCTGGCGGGAGCTGCGGCCGTGGCTGCAGTCAGGGCGATGACCACACGGCGTTCACGCACAGCTGCATAGCAGCTGAGGTTCCTCGACCCGTCGTCGGCCGAATAGCGTCAATGGTGACAGTCCCAGGGTCACCACACGGCAGCGATAAAGAATCCAGCCCGAGGCGCCTTGCTCCTGTTCCGGAGCAAGGCGCCTCGGGCTGCTGGTGGAGGCAGCCGCCTGCATCAGATGCCGCTTCCGGCAGATGGTGGGGGCCTTGTTTGAGGGTCAGACGCGGAGCCGTTAGAGGCCCTGTTCGATCTTCTGCGCAGATTGCGTGTCCAGCAAATGCCGTACTTTTTCCAGAAACCCTCGGCTATGCGCCCGGATCGCGTGCTTCTGTGCAGAGGGCATTGGAACGGGGGACTCATAAAGAACTTCCATGGTGAGCCGGCAACCAGCCGTGATGGGTTCGAGGGTGTAGCGGGTCTCAACCGATGCGTATTCGGAAGAATTGACCGCCCTAGTCACGGCGGAACGGCCAGCGTCCTCGCTGAGAATTTCGATGGCCGAAACCTGACCCTCTGCTGAAATAAAGCATTGCAACTCGCCTTCCCCGCCTGGGGTGCCCGGGACTGTGAATGCCTTGGCAGCGCCATCGAGGAGGATGGCAGCCTCGGCAGGTCGGATCAGCTCCCAGACAGTCGCGGGTGCGTGTCCGTACTCTGCATCGGCAGAAGTATGAAAGGTGTACGCACGGAACGATTTTCCTGCCAACATCCGGCGGCCGTTTCGGATGTTGCGATATTGCCGTAAAGCAAGGGTCAGTATCAGTACGAGTCCGCACACCAGCAGGACAAGAACGATGACGCCGCGCGGATCCTGCCTTTGTGCTTGTGAGACTCCATACACTCCGAGTGTTACAAATCCAGCCATTTGGAGGATAACTGCATAAACCGCTACTGCTCTATTCACCAGATAACAGTGACACGCTCACGCCGGTCTGCAGGGCAGGACCGCCGAAATTGCCAGGTACATTCTCCAGCTCAAAAAGCTGACAGTGCTGGCTCCTCAAGTGCGGGGCAAGTTCCGCCGTACTAAGTCAGCACTCGGTGAGGGCCTTCTCCGCGGCACCGGTGCGGAAGTGCTTGATGAACACGAGCTCTAGCTGGGGTAGGTCCTGGTGAGGGCATCAAGGAGCCGGAGTACGAAAACCGAAACGAGCGCAGAAACGATAAGAGAAATACTCACTCCCAAAACCGTGACAATCCAGCCGCAGACTCTCGCGAAGGGCCGGTTCGCCAAAATATTCCGCAGCCTCTTGGGGCTCGTCTGACCAGGGGCGGGACATGAGACCTACCAATCGGTGAGGAGTCGTCCTTTAGGAGGTGAATTGCTGGAATTCAGTGTTCAAACTGCCGGGGGTTCACTGAGTCTTCATAGTTGGAGAGCAGGCGCCATGAAGGCGCCGTCGAGGCCTATTTAGCCCGAGTGTGCTCTCCGGCATCCACCCGTCGAGCTCGAAGTAGGATGCTGCATCCGCCATAGCCGACCCATCCAATCGGGTTTATCCTTCAAACAGGCGGCAACGTCTGTGACGTGTTCAAAGCCGGCTCGAAGTCCTGTGACGGGGTCCGGCGAAATTGTCCAGCACCTCGACGAGCCTGGCCTGGGTGTTGTCGCCACCGCCGTGTGCGTCAGCCTCCACCACCTCAAGCGTTGCGAGCGGCAGTCTGCCAGCAACCTCGTAGGCGCTTCTCAATGGTGACGCTATATCCAGCCGCCCCCTCAAAAAGTACGCTGGAACGTTGCTCAGCCGGTCCAGGCGGCCGGTGATCGCATCGTCATCGAGGAAAGCGTGGTTGCCGAAGTAGTGCGTGACCAGCCTGGCGAAGCCAAGACGCTGCCGCGGATCCCGGAAACGTGCGCTCGGCTGAACCGGACCACTGAGGGTGGCCAGGCGGTCCTCCCACTTGCACCAGGCAAGAGCGGCAGGCCCACTCACGTCCGGATCGCTTGAACGAAGCAGCTCCTGGAGGGCCGCCGTGATGTTGCCGTCCCGCTGAGCAGCGGGCACGGCTGCCAGCAATTCGTCGTACTCCTGCGGATAGATCTGCCCCATGGTGTGCGTCAGCCAAGCCACGTCGCTCGCCCTGGTGGTCACCACCGCCCAGAGCACGAGCTCCGAGACACGGTGCGGATGTTCCACCGCGTAGGCCAGGCCAAGGGTCGATCCCCATGAGGCGCCGAAGAGCAGCCATTGATCGATGCCAAGGTGCTCGCGCAGCTGCTCCATATCTGTCAGCAGGTGGGCGGTCGTGTTATTTTCAAGACCGGCAAGGTCGTCGCAGGCGTTCGGCAGGCTGCGGCCACAGCTTCTCTGATCGAACAGGACAACACGATAGCGGTCCGGGTCGAAGTACTGACGCCACCACGGGGCAGCCCCGGACCCCGGACCACCGTGGAGGACGACGGCCGGCTTGCCCTGCGGGTTTCCGCAAACCTCCCAATAGATCCGGTGGCCGTCGCCCGTATCGAGCATTCCGGCGTCGTAAGGCTCTGGGATCGGGTAAGGCACGTTCCGATCCTACTGTCAGCTGTCGCTGCTTTTCCCTCAAACCCAAACCCCCGACGTCGGGCATTGAGTTAGGCGCCTCCGCGCCGGATTCTGCTGTGGTTACGGCTGCGCCAAAGCCCCAGCACGTCTAGTGGCCGAAGAGCCGTGCACGAGCGTCCGTATTCCGATACCAAGGACAAAAGCCGTGGCAAGGCCTACGAGGGTCCAAGAGATCAGGTCCGAGCCGGCGACGCCGAGGGTTCCGAGCCATCTGATGCCGTAGTTCGCCGACGTTGACACCGGGAAGGTAAAGATCCAGAACGTCAGCGAAAAGGGCAGGCTGGCGTACTGGGGGATCAGGAAAACCTGCATCAGAATCATCATGAAGAGGACTCCTGTAAGCCCCAGCTGGATGATTCCGGAACCGTCCGGGCGGATCACTATCCACGCAACGCAGGCCGTGGCGGGCGCGGCCAGGTATCCGGCCAGGACGGGCTTCAGGTCCTCCGGCATTTCAATCCCCGCCATGAAACGCACAGTCACCACAGTCCCGATCATCAGCCAGAAAAATCCACCGGTTCCCCAGGCAGCGACAGCCGCTTGGGGCCAACCCATGATGGAGAAGCCGATGCTGGCGATGAATGGACCTGCAGCGACAGGAAGCAGGTAACCCGGGTGGACCCATTCCAGGGTCACTCCGCCGGTCACCCAATGGACCAGGAGCCTGGCTCCGAGGAGCGTGAGAGCGATGACGAAGAACAGGCACAGGGCAGACCAGAACACCTTGTTGTATTCGATGTAGTGGCTGCTCAGGAGGATGCCCACCAAGGGAATGAAGGACGCCGACGGGCCATTTCCGGGATGTCTTATCTCTTTGTCGAAGTGTCCCTTGGACCTCTTCCGGAAACTTTTCGCCAGGTACCAGACAACCAGGACCGACCAGATGGCGGCACTGATCCCATAGAACACTTCCGCCGGCCACGCCGGGGCGTGAAGAGTCACACGGGCTGCCTGCCAGGCACCCCCCAACCCGGAGATGCCCAGCGGAACGGCAAACAGGTTGAAGGGGTGCATCGGAGACCTTGGCGAAGGTTCGGCCAGGACATCGGGCTGGACACCTGCTTCGGAAGCCGGCGCAACGGGTTCCAGCGTGGGCGCCTGGCGGCTGGTCAACTGAGCAGTTTCAGGGCCGCACCCCACAAAGCGCCGGGGTTGATCCGGTCAGGATGCAGGGCAAGCATTGCCGAGAAGAACTCCTCCGGCGTCGGCTTTTCGGCAAGGAGCTTCGACGCGTCCTGCAGGTACCCGCGGGTCTCCTGGATCTGCCCGGGCAGATCAGGCAATGCGGGGTTCTTGTGCCCGGCCACCACGAACTTTGGCTCGAGGCTCTCCGCGATATCAAGCGCCCGCAGCCAGGATTCAATGCCTCCGTCCTGAGATTCAGTCAGGTAGGGGTGGACCCCGTTGTAGACGGCGTCCCCGGCTACCAGGAGCCCGATGGATGGAACGAACAGCATAGTGGTGTTGTCAGTATCGGTATGGCCCACTTCAACGATCCGCAGTTCATGCCCCTCCAGTTCAAAGGATCCATTTTCGACCGGCTGGGTCACCGTGGTGGTGGGCGGAATCTGGTCCGGGAAAATCGAGTCCCAGAAAGAGGAGCGGAACCCGGGGGAGCCGTGCATTTCCATCTCCTGGAGCGTGCCCGGGGTTGCGAGTACTGTGACGCTCGGAAACCGCGCTACCAGCGGGCCTGCGCCGAACCAGTGGTCACCGTGGCCGTGGGTGATGTAGATGTGGCTGAGGTTCTTCCCCGATGCCTCGATCCAGTCGCCCACCTTCTGTGTCTGTTCCACCGTCATGGGCGGGTCAACCAGCACCGCGTTCTCCTGCCCGGAGATCAGCGTTGCGGACAGCGGGGACCAGATGCGCGGGTCCCCGTTCGGGAGGGTCCCTCGTCCTGTTTGAGGCAGGGTGCCGGAGACGAAGACGTCGTAAGCCAGCTCGGTTGTGGGTGCCATAGTATGTGTCACTTTCCCTGAAGTTAGTGGTGGCTTAGAGGTGCTGCAAGAACCAGCTGAGGGCGGCGGAACTTGAGTCTTCAAAGTTCTCGACGTACGGCTCGAAGTGCCCGCCCGGAAGCATCACCAGGGATTTGGGCTCCTGGGCCTGTTCGTAGGCTTCCAGGGCCAGGTCAGTGCCGGTCAGTTCGTCATCCTCAGCCACGATGAAAAGCAGCGGCTTGGGTGACACCCGTGAGGCCCAGACCCCGGGCTCGTAGAGGCGCGCTGCCCGGGTGGACTGCAGAGTAACGGTGTTGTCCCAGCCGAATTCTTCCGGGCCGGGCTGTGTATAGAAGGCGACGGCGGAGGGCAGCCGGTACGCGGCAGCCTGGCTTGGGTCACTGCTCACCACCGCGATCATTCTGGGTGCCTTACCGGCGGCCTGGTCCCGTTCGTCGTCCACGAAGGACTGTTCCAGCGCCGTCTTGGCATCGCCTATCGCACGCCGGGAACCGGCCACATGGCCGTTGATGGCGGGTACCTGGGAGACCACGGCCCTGAGCCGCTGTTCGGTTGCTCCGAGAACCAGGGCGTGCCCGCCGGAATAGCTGGACCCCCACAGGCCGATTGAACTGGGCCCCGATAGTTGGACTGGCCAAATTAGATCCTAAGCCGCGAGGGCCTGGGCACGGTATTGCACCGGGCTCAGGCCCTCGAGCTTTGTCGAGATCCTTTTGGTGTTGTACCAATGGATGTACTCGTTCAGTTGCGCGGTCAGTGCGTCGGTGCTGATAAACCGGACCCTGTGGAAGAGCTCTTCCTTGAGGTGGCCGAAGAAATTCTCCATCACGGCGTTGTCGTAGCAGTTGCCCTTGCGGGACATCGATTGGACCGCGCCGGCGCCCTGGAGCAGGTTCCGCCACGAGGTGTGCTGGTACTGGAAGCCCTGGTCGGAATGGACGAGTGGCTGCTGACCGGGCTGAAGACAGGCCAGGGCCTGCTGCAGCGCAGCGTTGGTGAGCGCCAGGCTCGGGGATGTGCCGATTGAATGGGCAATGATCTGCCGGTCGAAGAGGTCCATGATTGGTGAGAGGTAAAGCTTCCGGTCGCCGACGCTGAACTCGGTCACGTCGGTCACCCACTTCTGGTTTGGGGCGGTGGCGTCAAACTTGCGGTTCAGCAGGTTCGGCGCGACAGTGCCCTGTCCGCCTTGGTAGGAGTTGTAGCGCTTTTTCCGCCGGACCTTACACACCAGCCCCAGCACACGCATCAGCTTCAGCACGGTCTTCTTCGCGATCCCCCAGCCCTGCTTGAGCAGTTCAGAGTGGATGCGCCGGTGCCCGTACCGGCCGTGGTTGGTCGTGAAGATCTCCGTGGTTGCGCTCTTGAGTTCCGCTTGCGGGTCAGGGGCTTGGAGACGGGCCTGGTGATAGAAGAATGTCGATCGGGCAAGACCTGAGACCTGCAGCAGAACCGGAAGTGGGAAGTCAGCCTTGAGGGCGATGAGAGCATGGACCTTCACCGTTGTTTTTGGGCCCTCAAGGCCCGCAATTTTCCCAGATAGGCCACTTCTGCCCGCAACCGTTCGTTCTCACGGCGCAACCGCTCCAGCTCGGATATCTCCGCGGGCGGTGGGGCGTCAGGCTTCCGGGGTCTGCCTTTAGCCTTCGGGCGCAATGAGTCCGCGCCCTCGCGACGATACGCACGCACCCACGTTTTCAGTAACACAGGCGAAGACAAGCCAGCCTCCGCCGCCAGATCCGGGGCAGTCTCACCCGCAAGGAACCGTTCCACTAAGGCGAGCTTGAAGTCGAAAGAGTACGACTGTTTTGTCGGCTTAGTCACCAGCGCTCCTTGACCATGGATCCTCCACCGCCGATAGAGATCCCTGACCGGCGATCGGGGCACACCCAGTAACCGCGCCGCGGCCCTATCGGCGATGCCCTTCTCAAACCACGCTACAGCGGCCTCGCGCTGATCCTTGGATAACGAACTACTTGCACGCATAAAACTGCTCCCCGGGAGTCGGAACTGAATTTCTCAGTCCAACTTCCGGGGAGCAGTTCAGATGCGGGAGGCGTCTACTTCCGGCCTGCCCTCAAGGTAGGTCACCGCACGGCGCCAGTCCTTGATCTGCTGCCAGGGATTGATGTCGTGCCGGAGTTCGCCCTCGCTGGCGCCGAAATTCCGGTGGTCGTGGACCAAGACCACAAATCCGTTGTCGGCAAAGCGGGAGGCATAGGCATCCAGTCCGTGGGCGCGTGTGCCGGCATAGCCATGGGCCATGGTGATGGCGGGATGCGGCCCTGGCCCATCCGGGAGGTAGAGCCAAGCACGAAGCTTGATGCCACCCTCGGCGGTGAATTCAACATCCAGTCGTTCTGCCATGAGTCTCTCTTTTCTCTCCAGCGCTCGTGGCCGGGTGGGTGTGAAACCGCGGGAACCACGCCGCGCGCCGCGGGGAGTCTTGGAACGGATCAGTTGCGTGGTGGTGAAGGGCTGGAGTCCCGGTTTCCAACGGGAAGCCCCAGCCCTCTGCGGATGCAAGATGTGAAATAAGCGTACAGCGTTAGACTATGTCTTGCAACGACTTTAGGCGTAAGCTCCTCTCACGGCCGCGGGCCGGCCCCCGCCCAAAAATTTCCTTCACCTTGCACGACGAAAGGCAGAACGATGGCAAGCAGCTTCATCTACGACGGAATCCGTACCCCCTTCGGAAAATTCGGGAAGTCATTGGCGGGCATCCGCCCCGACGATTTGGCCTCCCATGTGATCCGCGAGGTGGTGGGCAGGCAGCCGGGGCTCGAAACGTACAGGATCGATGAGGTGATTCTGGGCAACGCGAACGGGGCTGGGGAAGATAACCGCAATGTGGCGCGCATGGCTGCGCTGCTGGCCGGGCTTCCGACGTCGGTGCCTGGCGTTACGGTCAATCGGTTGTGCGGTTCCGGCCTCGAGGCTGCCATCCAGGCGAGCCGGGCGGTGGAGATCGGCGATGCCGACCTGGTGGTCGCCGGCGGCGTCGAATCCATGAGCAGGGCGCCCTGGATCCTGGCAAAACCCGAGCGGCCCTTTCCTGCCGGCCCGGAAACCCTGCACAGTTCGACGGTGGGCTGGCGCATGGTCAACCCGAAAATGAACCAGGCCTGGACCATCTCCAATGGGGAAACGGCTGAAAACCTCGCCGACAAGTTCGGCATCTCAAGGACGGAACAGGACCAGTTTGCGGTCCGCAGCCATCGGTTGGCCGCCAAGGCTTGGTCCGAGGGCATCTACGACGACGAGGTTGTGGCCCCCCCTGATTCACAGCTCCTCACCGACGAGGGTGTCCGGCCGACCACCTCAGGGGAGGCCCTGGCCGGCCTGGTTCCGGCATTCCGGAACGGCGGTTCCGTCACTGCAGGCAATTCGTCTCCGCTCAATGACGGGGCAGCAGCCATGCTCATCGGCCGTGAGGGCGCCCTGGACACGGAACCCCTGGCGCGTGTCGTTTCACGTGGAGTGGCCGGCAACGATCCGGACATCTTCGGCATTGCGCCCGTGGAGGCTGCCAACCAGGCCTTGGCCCGGGCGGGGAAGACCTGGGCGGACGTGGATGTGGTGGAGCTCAATGAAGCGTTTGCGGCCCAAAGCCTGGCATGCCTGCGGCTGTGGCCTGATCTGGATCCGGAGAAGGTGAATATTCACGGTGGTGCGCTGGCTTTGGGGCACCCGCTGGGAGCATCCGGGGCCCGGGTTCTGATTCACCTGGCGCGGGAGCTGAAGCGCCGCGGGGGAGGGGTTGGAGTTGCTGCCATTTGCATCGGGGTGGGGCAGGGCCTCGCTGTTGTGCTGGAGCGCTAAGCGAATTCTGATCAGACCTCTTGAATGACATAGGCAAAATAGGTACGCTTACTTCAGCTGATTCTTCAAAGCTCTAACACTTCCACCACCGAAGGCCGCGCCGATGCAGCCTCAGGTCGCGTTTCCTCTCCGGAACGCCCCCACATACTGACAGGGAAAGATACAGGCCCTCCATGATCATCAACAGTGCAGATCTCGACGCCGTCGACTCCTACAAACTCCTCATCGGAAGCATCATTCCCCGGGCGATCGCTTGGGTGAGCACCATCTCCGAAGACGGAGTGGCCAACCTCGCCCCCATTTCCTTCTTCACGGCGGTGGGACGAAAGCCGCCCATGGTGTCCATCTCGCTGCAGCCACGCTCAGACGGCAGGACCCTCAAGGACACGTTCGTCAACATCCGCGACACGGGGAACTTTGTGGTCAATGTGGCCACGCTTCCGCAGGCCCACGCCCTGCACTCCTCTGCCTTCGAATTCCCTTCGGGAATCGACGAGTTTGAGGCGGTAGGGCTCGAAAAAGAGGCGTCGCAGGCCGTGACGGCACCCAGGATCAAAGACGCACCTATCGCGATGGAATGCATCGTTAACCGCATCATTCCCGTGGGCGACATGAACGATCACGTCGTCTGGGGCGAAGTGGTCCGGTTCCACGTCAAGGATGAGCTTTACCTGGACCGAGGCCGGATTGACACTGCGGCGGTCACGGCCGTCGGCAGGTTGGCGGCTGAATACACCCTGGTTGAAAACGTGTTCACCACGCCCCTTGAGGAGGACCTCCTCAAGTCCAAGCACAAGCAGCGCATGGCACGCCTGGACGGCCAGCCGGATGACTGGTCGCCCATCAATACGGCAGCCTGGTCGGCGTCCGGATCCACCCTCACCAAGGAGCAGTAAATGACCACCGTAATTGAGCACTTGCAGGAGCAGGATCCCTCCCTGAAGGTGACTGGCAGCGGCAATGTGGCCGTGCTCTTCATCCACGGATTCCTGGACGATCAGAGTGTCTGGGACGACGTCGTCTCCGAACTCGCCACCGCGGACGCCCAGTTGCTGAGGCTGGACCTGGCAGGGATGGGGGACCGGAGCGCGGATGCGGGCCCCTACAGCCTGCAGCGGTACGCCGACGACGTCGCTCGCGTCGTTGCCGGGCTGGACAGCCCCGTAGTACTCGTCGCGCAAAGCATGGGCACGCTCGTGGCCGAGCTCGTGGGTATCCGGCACCCGGACAAGGTGCTGGGCGCAGTCTTCCTCACGCCCGTGCCGCTGGCAGGGACACACCTTCCGGAGGAAGCCGTGGGTTCCTTCCGGCATCTTGGTGGGGATATACAAGCGCAGCGCGGGGTTCGGATGTACTTGGGCGGCGGGCTGAACGAATCCGGGCTGGACAAGCTCACACGCATAGGCAGCCGCATCCGCCCGGAAGTTGTTACCCACCTTGTTGACTGCTGGAACGAGGGGATTCCGGACGCCCCGGAGAAGAGTGAATTTAGCTCACCTGTCCTAATAATCCGCGGTGAAGCCGACGGTTTCGCCACCGCCGACCTGGTGTCCTCAGCAGTCAGGCCACGGTTCCAGCACGTGCAGGAGGAGGTACTCAGCGCGGCGGGCCACTGGCCCCACGTCCAGCAGCCCCAGAACGTGGCCGCACTCATCGGGCGGTTCCTCAACGAACTTTCGGAAGGATCTGCCAGTGCGCCTGGCGCAGCCGGCGCCCAAGGCTGGATCAACGCCTTTGCCAGCAAGTCCGCGGACGACTTTGGCGAGGCCTTCCACCGCGACGTTGTCCTTGAAGCGTCTGTCATCCGGTCACCGATCACGGGCCGGGAGAACGTCAAAACGGCGATGAGCGCAGCCAGCTCCATCTACGAGTCCCTCGAGTTCATGCACCAAACCACTAATGGTGCGCGAACCTATCTTGAGTGGCAGGCGACGGCTTTCGGAGGACTCAAGCTCTACGGAGTCACCGTCCTCACGAAGGACGAGAACGGTCAGATCGTCTCAGCCGCCATCCACCACCGCCCGCTCGACGCAGCACTCCGCTTTTCGGCTGAACTCGGCAAGCGGATCGGGAAGGCCGTGGGTGAATCCCGTTTCTACTCCGCCGACTGAATCCTGCACTCAGCCGGAACACAACTTCTTCCTCCACGAAAGGGCCTAAGCCAATGACCCACCTGACGTTCACCGTCCAGGACCAGATTGCCACCATCGTCCTGGACAATCCGCCCCAGAACCGAATTGACCTTCAGATGGCGGACGAGCTTTCCGAAGCCATAACCGCCATCGGCAGCAGTGACGCCCGTGCGGTCATCATTCGGTCTGAAGGCCCGGACTTCAGCTTCGGCGGTGACATCATGACGTGGCCGGGCGCCGAAACAAGGGAACTGCGTGCCTTGTTTGAGCGCTACATGTCAGTCTTCAACCAGCTTGAATTGCTGCCGATGCCGGTCATTGCCGAAGTCCAGGGCCTTTGCTTCGGAGGCGGATTTGAACTGGCTCTGCGGGCCGACCTCATCTTTGCCGCAGAGTCAGCGGAGTTCGGGCATCCGGAGCAGACTCTTGGCATCGTTACCCTCCTGGGCGGCATCTACCGGGTGGCAGAAAGGGCAGGCAAGGCGCGGGCAGCAGAATGGGCCATGACCTCTGAGAAAGTACCGGCGTCGGAAATGAGCCGCGCCGGAGTGGTGAACCGCGTGGTCTCCGAGGACAAGCTCCGCGAGGAAGTCTTGGCGTTCGCGCAGCGGATCGCCACCGGCGCCACGCGGGCCTACGCCGCACACAAGGCGCTCCTGAGGACCTGGTCCCTGGGCGGCGTCGCTGCGGCAGACCAAGCGATGTTTGATATCGCCATGCCCTTGTTTGAGCGCGAAGACACCCAGGTGGGGCTGAATTCGGCAGTGGAAGCCATGAAAGCGGGACGGCCGCGGCCCGTGTTGGAATTTCAGGGACGCTGAAGGCCTTTAAGCTAGTGGTTGGCCAGGTGCCCTAAAAGTTGGCGAAAGGGGATGCAGTGAGCGATTGGAACGCGACGCGGCGCTATGACATGGAAAGTGCTCCTGGCGGGCTCGCTTTTGTGCATGACCTGCTCAACACGAAATCCGCTGGAAAGCCGCGACGGTCCGATCTGTTGCTTGTCCTTGGGCCCGCCCAAGCCTGGGTGGATGCGGGGCTGAAACAGTGGGCACTGGCAACCGGCAGGCGCTATGTCGACGTCAAACTTACCGAACGCGACCTGGAACATCTGCGCTACTTTCGTGATGAACTTGCCAGCACGCTCAACGCCGAAGGCGACCCTGCCGCCGTCGTCAGTTCCGACGTCGACGCCCTCCCCACAGTCTGGACAACCGCCACGTCCTTAAAGCTCAAATCCAATGGAACGGTCCAGGCAGAACCGCAGGGAGCGGGAGCCGGGCACATTGAATCCCTGGCCATGACAGAGATTTTCCAGGCCCAGCTTGCAGGAACCTGGCACAGGCTCAAACTATGCCGCAGCGAAAAATGCAGGGTTGCGTTCTTTGACCGTTCACGCAACAACAGCGGCGTTTGGCATGACGTGAAAATCTGCGGCAACCCGGCGAATCTCCGAGCGCACCGGGCGCGAAAACATGAATCAAAGCTCGTGAATTGACCCCACACCTGTTCCTGGATGAACAGGTTGGCAGGGGAAGGTCTTTTCGCTGACGGGCCATCAATCCCATCAAAGGACCTCAATGCACGCCTTACCTTCAGACAATTCTGACCGAATCGCAGAGTACGCACATTCCGACAGGCTGGTCACGGCCGAATGGCTTGTGCAGCAAATGGCCGACCCCAGGCTGGTCATCGTGGAGTCTGACGAGGATCCGCTGCTGTATGAAGTGGGCCATATACCGTCGGCCGTGAAAATTGATTGGCATACGGACCTGAACGACCAGGTGATGCGCGACTATTTGACGGGGCAGGAATTTGCCCATCTGATGACGTCCCGCGGTATTTCACGGGACAGCACCGTTGTCATTTATGGTGACAAGCACAACTGGTGGGCGGCTTATACGCTCTGGGTGTTCAGTCTCTTTGGCCATCCTGACGTCCGCTTGCTCGACGGCGGACGGGAAAAGTGGATCTCGGAAGGCCGGCCGCTCGAAACAGCGCCGGCGCCGGCCGGGAGCGCAGCGCTGTATCCGGTGGTCACTCGGGACGACTCCTCCATCCGGGCCTTCAAGAATGACGTCCAGCAACACATCGGGCTACCCCTGATAGACATCCGCAGCCCTGAGGAATACACGGGTGAGCGCACGTCGATTCCCGATTACCCGCAGGAAGGGGTCCTCCGCGGCGGCCATATCCCCGGGGCGCGCAACGTCCCGTGGGCGCGGGCCGTTTCCGACGACGGGACGTTCCGGCCGCGGAGGGAACTTGAGGAGATCTACTTCAGCGAAGTAGGCCTTCGAGCCGACGACGACGTCATCACCTACTGCCGCATCGGCGAGCGCTCAAGCCATTCGTGGTTCGCCCTGACTTTCCTGCTGGGCATGGACAGGGTGAGGAACTACGACGGCTCATGGACCGAATGGGGCAACGCTGTTCGGGCTCCCATAGCGGTAGGCAATGGAGTTTCCGGTTTGGGTGAGTAGTCCGGCTACTGTCTCTCCGGAGCCATAGATGGCCGGTCTACCGGACCAGCTGGCTGCCGAGGAACACACCTAGAAGTCTGCGTTGCTGCTCCAGGGCGCAGTGCTGGTCCTGCATTGCCTCCCTGTTGCCTCATTGCAATACCTCCGGCAAGGGTGATTCGTTGCCTCATTTGAAAACCTCCGGCTGAGTGCTTCGTTGCCTCATTGAAAAACCTCCGGCTTGTTAGCTGTTCCAAGCCCTGTTGACAGGTTTGACGGCGGCGGGACTCTTTGCCCGGGAGAGGGTCTCCAGCTGGGCGGTGAGTGCCAGGATCTGGCGTGAGAGGCTGCCGGGTTTGATCTGTTTGAAGGCGGCATTCATCCGGATGATCGGGCGCTTACGCATCTTCTCGTGCCGGATCGCCCGCTGGTGGGGTGTGGCCGGCGCGTCGTGTTTCTTGGTCACTTTTGCGCCGTGCCGTTGTTTCTGAATGAGTTTTTGCTGGGGCAGCAGGTAGTTAGTGAAGAGCCGGTCCAGCTCCCAGATTTCGTTGAGTTTCCCGAGCTCCCCGGTGGTGTCGTAGCGGAGGTAGCCGACCAGTTCCCGGACCCTTGCCCAGTTCTTTTGCTCCACGTGGGCGCCGTCGTTCTTGTTGCCTTGGCGGGACCGGGTGAAGGTGATCTGGTGTGCGTGGCAGTAAGCGAGCAGTTGCTCATTGATGAACTCGGAGCCGTTGTCCGAGTCGATCCCGATGATCGGGAAAGGGAACACCGCGATGACGTGTTCGAGGGCCTCGAAGACCCATTTGGCCGCCTTGTTCCGCACCGACCGGTTCACCGTCCAGCCCGTGGAAATATCGGTCACCGTCAGGGTGAAACAGAACTCCCCGAAGCTGTTGCCGCCCTCATGTCCAACCAGATCAATCTCCACGAATCCCGGGACGGCGTCGTCCCACTCGGCCCAGGTCCGGACCGGGATCTGGGATTTCAGGAGGGTGCCGGGCTTGGTATGGGACCGTCCCCGGGGGAAGAGTTTCGCCCGTTCACCGACGAGTTTGCGGTCGATCGTCGCCGCGCTCATGCGCATCAGCAGATCAGCCTGCCTGTCGGTGATCACCAGCTCTTTGTCCCGGCGCAGCAGCGGTACCAGGACCGGCAGCATCGGGGCCAGCAGCCTGCCGGCAGGGGCACGCAACACAGCCCAGCACCTGATCAGCGGGTCCAGCAGATCAGGGCCGTACACGGGCTTCCGGCCCGGCCTGGGCCTGACAACTTTCAGGACCAAGGCGCCCCGCAGAGCCGCCCGGGCGTAATCGCGGTGCCAACCGGTCAGCTCGACCAGCTCGTTCAAGATCCGGGACTTCCCCGCCCGATCCGCCGTCTTGTAAGCGAGAGCCTTCTTCTTCGTCACAGCCTGCCGTTGGATCATCGTTAGCTCCATGAAAACGGGCATAGCCCCAATCCGCTGCCACCACCGCGAACCACGCCGCTACGCGGAGGTTTTCAAATGAGGCAACGTATCCGGCTACGCGGAGGTTTTCTATGAGTCAACGCGGCCTCTTCCGCCGACACACGGGTCGGTTAGGATAGCGATCACTGGGATAAGCATCGACCAACTGAACCAAGGCCAGGATCGCAAGGAGGCGCCCATGTCCGGTCTTTCGTTCGTCCCCCACCTCATCGCAGGACAGGAGCGCGCGTCGCACGACGACTCGACGCTCGAAAATGTCAACCCTTGGACACGGTCGCCGCAGGGAGCGCTCGCCTCCGGCGGCGCCAGGGAGGCCGAGGACGCCATCGCCGCGGCGAGGTCGTCGTTCGAGAGTGGCGCCTGGTCCCGGCTTGGGGAACGTCAGCGCGCCGCGCTCATGCACGCGCTCGCCGACCGGATGGAACTCCACGCCGAGGAGCTCGCGCAGGCCGAGACGGCCGACATAGGGCGTCCCTTGGCCGCCGCGCGGAGCTTCGACGTCCCGAGAGCGGTCGGGATGATCCGCTTCTTCGCGGATCACCTCTCGCTCTCTACGAGCGAGGTCTATCCGATGGGCTCCGACTTCCATGCGTTCACGGCCTACCGGCCCGCGGGTGTCGTCGTCGCGATTTCACCCTGGAACCATCCGCTCATGCTCGGCGTGTGGAAGATCGCGGCCGCGCTGGCTTGGGGAAACTCTGTCGTCTGGAAACCCGCGGAGGACAGCCCGACATCCGCCTACCTCGTGGCGAGATTTGCGCTCGAGGCGGGGTGGCCCACGGGAGTGCTCAACGTCGTCCAGGGCCGGGGAGCGGTGATCGGGGATGCACTCATCCACTCCTCGGAGATCGACCGCATCACCTTCACGGGATCGACCGCCGTCGGCCGCCTCGTTGGCGCAGCCGCCGGGCAGAATCTCGTGCCTGTCACACTCGAACTCGGCGGCAAAGGTGCGTCCGTCGTGTTCGACGACGCCGATCTCGACCTCGCTGCGGCTACCGCTGCCAGGGCAGTCTTCAACAACACCGGACAGGTATGCCTTGCCGGCACCCGCGTGCTCGTCCAACGCTCTGTGTATGACGAGTTCCTGCGCCGCTTCGCGCAACAGGCTGCACAACTGCGCGTAGGCGACCCGCTTGACCCGTCGACGGACCTCGGCCCGCTCGCCTCGGAGAAGCAGTTCGACCGAGTTTCCCGCTACTTCGCGCTCGCGCAGTCCGAAGGCGGGACGGTCCTCGGCGGCGGGCCGGGGGAGGGCTGGACGTTCAAGCCGACCATCGTCGCCGACGTCTCGCGCAAGGGCCGCGTCTGGCGCGAAGAGGTCTTCGGCCCGATGGCGACCGTCTCCACGTTCGACGATTTCGACCAGGGCATCGCACTTGCCAACGACACCGACTACGGGCTGACCTGCACGCTGTTCTCCGAGTCCGCGGCCCGCATCCACACCGCCGCGTCCCGGCTGAGGGCGGGGACCGTGTGGGCGAACTGCTACCAGGTCCGCGATCTACGCGCACCCATGGGAGGGTCCGGGTACTCTGGCATCGGGCGCGAGGGCGGAAACTTCAGCCGGGAGTTCTTCACCGAGCCGCAGGCCGTCTTCATCAAAACATCGCTGGACTGATGATCCAGCGCCGTTCACACTAATCGACGGTCAACACGCGCTCGCGCGCCACTGCCTCCGCATCGTAGTCGTAGAGCCAGCGGCGGAACGCCTGAGAGTTCTTGATCTCGTCGTCGCGTTGCCTCAGGTCCTCGTAGCCGGAGTCGTAGCGCAGACCGTTGTCGCGAGCGCCGCTCTGGACACGCGTCGTGCGATCAAGGCGGAGCCGCTCGTACTCAGCGAGCGCCTCCGGGAACGAACTGGCGGCCGCAGCCCCGAGCAGGACCGCGAGCGTCATCGCGTCCTCGATCGCCTGGTTCGCCCCCTGGCCCAGGTGGGGGAGCATCGCATGGGCGGCATCACCGAGGAGGGTGACTCGTTCCGTCGACCAGCGTTGGAGCGGCTCGCGATCGTACAGGCCCCACCAGAAGGTCTGCTCGACCTTCTCAAGAAGCCCCTCAACGCGGTCATCCCATCCCGCGAAGTCGGCGCGGAGTGCTTCGACGTTGCCGGGTGCCGACCAGGATTCGCGCAGACGCTCGCCGCTGGGCACGAATCCAACGTAGTTGATCAGCTCCCCTGAACGCACCGGATACGTCAGGAAGTGCTTGCCTTCGCCCATCCAGAGCTGGGCAATGCCGGGTGTCCAGGACCTGAGCCTGTCCGCGCGCACCAGCCCCCGGTAGGCGATCGAGCCCGAGGCGACGGGATCGGCGGGCTCGGTCACGGCCGCGCGCACGACCGAGTGGATCCCGTCTGCGCCGACGACGAGATCGGCTGTCTCCGTGACGCCGCCAGCGAACTCGAGAAGCACACCTTCCTCGCCTTCCTCGAGGCGTATGAGGCGGTGCCCCGTACGGACCACCCCCTCCGGCAGGGCGGACATCAGGACGCCGACGAAATCGGCACGATGAAGTCCCAGAGTGAAGTACCGGCCGGAGCTGTCGGAGGTGGTCATCTCGCCGATGAGCGTCCCATCGGCACGGTAGTAGACCGATCCGTCCCCGTAGCGTGCGGCGACGGACTCGATCGCGTCCCTGAGCCCGAGCCGCTCGTAAACGCGCAGCCCGTTCGGCGCGACCCCGATCCCGGCGCCCACCTCGCCGAGCTGCTGCGCCTGCTCGTAGACGACCGCCTCGATGCCGACATCCCGAAGCGCTATCGCGGCCGTCAGGCCGCCGATGCCGCCTCCTATGATCGCGACGCGCATGGTGTCTCCTTGATTATTCATACTTTTTCATCAGCTTATGGTTAGTCACGCGATGGTTGCAATGGAGCGCGAAACCGGTGGAATAGCCCCTCCACGGCGACGGGTTCCGGCTCGGACGCCGGTCACCGTCATCGTGGCGCCTGCAGCACTTCGGTCACCTGCTGCACGACGTCGAAGCCGTAAAGTTCGCGTCGGAATTCCGCGTGGGCCCTGATTTCCGCATCCCTCTGCTCAAGATCGCCCTCCATCGAGTCGTACCGCATGCCGTTCTGTCTCGCGCCGATCTGGACCTCCGCGACTCGCGTGCGGCGCAGCGACTCGTAGGTCTGGAGCGCGGCGGGGGCGTCCACCGGGTCGCTTCCCCCAAGAAGGAGCGAGAGCGCCATTCCATCCTCGATTGACTGATTCGCGCCCTGGCCGAGATGGGGCAGCATCGGGTGGGCGGCATCCCCGAGCAGCGTGAGCCGCCCCTTGGTCCACACCGGGATCGGATCGCGGTCGTACAGCGACCACCGGAACGTGGACTCGACGTGTGCGAGGAGGCCGGCGATCCTTGGATCCCAGCCCTCGAACTCCTGCCGCAGCTCGTCCGGGTCGCCGGGCGCCGTCCAGGACTCCCGCATGATGCCGCGCGCCGGCACGAAGCCGACGAAGTTGATCAGCTCGCCGCGGCGCACCGGGAAGGACAGGAAGTGCTTGCCTGCACCGAGCCACATCTGCCAGACGTCCGGTCGCCATCCGTCGAGCAGCTCGCGGGGGACCAGGCCCCGGTATACGGCGGTACCGGAGAACACCGGCTTGCTCTCGGGATGGACGATCGGCCGCAGGATGGAGTGGATCCCGTCCGCACCGACCACGATGTCGGCCTCTGCCGCCTCGCCGTTCTCGAAGCTGACCCGCGCGACGTCACCGTTTTGCTTGAAACCCGTCGCGCGGTGCCCGGTGTGGAGGACCCCCGACGGCAGCCGGCGACAGAGCAGCTCGACGAGGTCCGCCCGATGCATCCCATAGGTGGCGTTCCATCCGCTCGGATCCGCCACCTGCACTGGGGCGATCTCCCTGCCGTCAAACCGGTAGTACCGCGAGTCCTCTTTGACGAGGGCGCCGACCTCCTCGACCGCGGGACCGAGACCGACCCGGATAAGGTGGCGGACCGAGTTAGGCGTGAGATATACGCCGGCCCCGACCTCGCCGAAGGCAGACGCCTGCTCGTACAGCACCGCCTCGATGCCCTGTGCCATCAACGCGTTGGCGAGGAACAGCCCTCCGACACCACCCCCGACGATCAAAACCCGCTTGCCTGAAGTCATCCTTCCGCTTCCCTTCTTCATTCGATGCGCGCCGGATGCGACACGCCCATTCGTCATTCGGCGACTGCCCGCCCGGCGACGATGCCGCTGAACAGGCTAGGCCCGAAGGCTGTGCCTTCCAGCGCGGCGTGACCGTTGATGTGGCCGCCGGCCATCCCCGCGACCTCACCGGATGCGAACAGTCCGTTGATTGGCTGACCCTCGCTGTCGAGGACGCGGCAGTGGAGGTCGGTGTGCACGCCGCCGAGGTTCTTCCGCGCCATCGGGTGCAGGCGCACCGCATAGAACGGGGCTCGGTCAAGCGGGGCTAGGCCGTCGAGCGGCTTGCCGAAGTCGGGGTCCCGGTGCAGGCCGGCGGCGATGGCCTTATTCATGTCGTCGACGGCGGCCTCCAGATTGCTCCGATCGACGCCGATGCGGTCAGCGAGCGCGGCGGCACTCGGGGCTGACTCGACGTAGGGCGATAAGTGGAGGAACTCCGCCACGCGATCGCGGATGACCTTGTTGCCGTCGACGTAGTACGGATCGGCTAGGATCAACCCCGACGCGACGCCCGCGTCGAATACGGACCACGCCCGGCCCTCCTTCTGGGCGAGGAGCGCAACGGTCCCGCTCGCCCCGCCCCGCAGGCTTTCGTCGTGGAATCGGTTGCCCTCGTCGTTGATCCACAGTTCGCCGTCTGCCCCGCGTACAGCGAGGCCGCGATCGGTTCCTGGCTTTAGGTAGTCGGGTGTCCCATACGGGTACATCCACACCGAATCAAGCTCCGTGAACTGCGCGCCGACTGCCTCGAGCATGCGAAGACCCTCGCCCTTCGCTTCCGGTCCGCCCCCGAGGAGCACGCGCTCTGCTCCGGCCGCCTGTTTGGCGTGCACCGCTACGAGCTTGGCGCTGTTGTTGAAACCGCCGGTCGCCATGACGACCGCCGGCGCGGAGAGCTCGACCGTTCGATCCCCGTTCACGGCGATGACGCCCGTGATCCGCCCGCCGGTGCGGACGAGCTCCTTCGCACGGTAGCCGAAGCGCCACGTGATGTTCGGCAGCGCACGGGCATGCTGGGCGAGCAGCGACATGACGCGTTTGCCTCCCCCCTCCGGACGATGCCATCGCGGCACGCGGTTGCCCTCGTGCGGGTGGATGGAGATCCACCTGACCCCCAGCACTGACAGGTGGTCGAAGAACACATCCCGACCGGCAAGGAGGTAGCGCTGCGCCCATTCGACGTCGACCGAGTCGCCGCCCCAAGCGATCCAGTCCTCGAGCGCAAGGCCGACGGAGTCCACGACGCCGAGCCGATCCTGGAGCGGGGAACCGGCGATGCAGGTGCCGCCGGCCGCACCGGACGCGGTCCCGCCGAAGCTCGGCGCCGCGTCGATGACTGTCACGCGCGCACCGCGCCCCGCGGCCTCGATCACACAGGAGAGGCCGGAGGCGCCGGCACCGATCACGACGACGTCGGCCTGCTGGTCGACAGCAGGCCCGTCGGGAGAGAGAGCGGTCATAGTCGAACTTCCATCGTCCATCGGAAACGTCCTGGGGCCTTCCGCCGCGTCAGCTGCGCAGCCAGTCCTGGTCGAGCGCTTCCACGGAGGCGCAACCGAGCAGCGCGAGGGTGTTGTCGAGCTGCTCTTTCAACAGCTCGATCACTTTCGTGACGCCGGCCTGTCCCTTCGCAGCGAGGCCGTAGATGTACGGTCGTCCGATCATGCAGATCCTGGCGCCGCGTGCGAGTGCCTTGGCGATGTCGCTGCCTCGGCGGATGCCGCCGTCCATGTACACCTCGGCCTTGCCGTCCACGGCGTCGACGACAGCAGGCAAGACGTCGATCGTCGCGGGAAGCCCATCGAGCTGGCGCCCGCCATGGTTGGAGACCCACACGGCGTCGATGCCTCGAGCGACCGCCTCGGCGGCGTCACGCTCATTCGTGATTCCCTTGACGACCATCGGGCCGTCCCAGAGCGATCGCAGCCATTCGAGGTCGTCCCAGGTCATGCCGGGATCGAACCGCTGATTGACCCGTTCCATGAATGCCATGCGCCGGGTCACCGCGGTCTTGCCGCCGAAGTTCCCCATCGTCAGCCCATGCCCGAACATCTCGTCCCAGCCGAAGCGGGCGACCCACGGCAGGTGCCCGAGCACATCGCCGGTGTGCCGCCAGGTGGGGCGTGGGGGGATCGTGAAGCCGTTGCGGAGATCCCGCTCGCGCCGTGCTCCGACGGGCACATCGACGGTGACAACGAGCGCCTTGTATCCGGTGGACCTCGCCCGCTGGACGACCTCGCTGGTGATGCCACGATCTCGCCAGACGTAGATTTGGAACCACTTCGGCGCGTCCGGTGTCGCCTCCGCCACCTCTTCGAGGCTCCAGCAGGAGCTCGAGCTGAGGGTCGAGACGATCCCGGCCTCAGCGGCCGCCAGTGCGGCCGCCCGCTCGCCAAGCGGGTGCGCGAGCGCCGCGAGCCCGACCGGTGCGAGGGCGAGAGGCGCCGACACCGGTGTGCCGAGCATGGTCGTCGCGAGCGTCCGGGTGGACGCGTCGGAAAGTGCGCGTGGGCGGAACATGATCGCATCCAGGGAGTGCCGGTTACGGTGCATCGTGATTTCACCTTCACCACCGCCATCGATGAAGTCGCTGACCGCCGCCGGCAGCCGCCGATTCGCGATCGCGCGGACGTCCTCAACGTTGACGGCGTGACTGAGCTCGAGCCCGCGGGGCGGTACGGTGCCGTTTCTCATGGTCACTCCCTCGCTCTGCCGTTATCCTCAGATGTACTGCGCGTACAGCGGTGAGCGGACATCACGCGTGATCCGGCAGTCGAGGAAGAGCGGGCCGCTGCGGTCCCAGCCGGCGAGCGCCGGTTCGAGGTCAGCCACCGTTGAGATGACGGCGGCTTCCGTACCGAGGCTCGCCGCGATTTTCGCGAGGTCCGAGACGCCGAAGATCGCTTCGTCGGCGGGAAGGCCAGCGATCTCAGAGAGCACGATCTCGGACCCGGCGGCACCGTCGTTGAAGCAGATGACGAGGATCGGTATCCGTTCCCTGGCTGCGACCTCGAGGTCGCCCAGCGACATGAACAGGCCGCAGTCGCCGATGTAGAGTGCTGTCAGCCGATCAGGGCGTCCGATGGACGCACCGATGGCTGGCCCGAGGCCGCAGCCCATCGCGCCGAAGTCGCAGGTCCACATCAGCGAGTCGGGGCTCGGATGATGCATGAAGGCGATCGGCCAGACCGTGAAGTGGCCGCCGTCAATGACAGCGGCCCGCTCGGCAGGCAGGAGGCGGTCGAGCTCGGTCGCGAGCGCACGGGGGTCGATCTGTGCCGGCGCGGAGACATCGATAAAGCTGGATCCTGTCTGCGCAGGTGCGGTGGGCAGCGGACGCCCCGGCACCATCGGCTCCGCCTCGAAGCGGGCGATGAGTTCCCGGGTGACGATCGCGGCGTCGCCGAGGACCGGGACGTCCGCACGGTCGTACTTGCCGAAGGCCAGGGGGTCCTCATCGACCTGGACCACCTGGGAGCCGGAAAGGAGAGTGGAGCGACGGGTCTGGATGTAGTTCAGGCTGGCACCGACGGCGAGGACGCAGTCCGCCTCGCGGATGATCCGCGCACCTTCGGGGGAGGTGAAGCCGCCGAAGATGCCGAGGTTCGCCGGGGAGTCCTTGAAGATGCCGATGCCCTTGACCGAGGTGGCGAGGTAGGCCCCCGTCAGTTCCGCGAGGCGCTCGAGGAGCTTCGCCGTCTCCGGGGCGCTGCCGCCCCGACCGGCGAGAAGCACAATCTGCCTAGCCCCGCGGATGGCGCGCTCCGCCGCGGCAACGTCCTCCGCCTTGGGTTGCACCTTACCGGAGGGACCTGACAGCCTGGCGATGGCCGGTTCGATGTCGGACTCGCTCGGCAGTGACTCGATGCCGTGCGGGATGATAAGCGCGACCGGGACGCGCCCATGCAGGGAGGCCTGATACGCGGACACGGTGTCCTGCGCGGCTGTCGCGGCACTTACGCGGACCACTGCGACGCCGATCTCGCCGAGCAGCGCATCGGGGGCGAGTCCCTGAATTCCTACCTCGAAAGGAGCATTGCGGGCCGGCGTGCTCATCACGTCGCCCATGATGAGCACGACGGGGCTGCGCGCCTTGACGGCGGTCCGCAGCCCGGTCAGCGCGTTCGTGAATCCGGGCCCGTGCACCACGCTCGTCCAGCCGACCTGGCCGGTTGCGCGTGCGTAGCCGTCGGCACCGCCGACCGCGCCATTCTCATGCCGAAAGTGGTGGAGGGCGGCGCCAGCGTCCTCGAAGGCGTGCACGACGCGCATATTCGACCCGCCCATCACCTCGAAAAGGTGCGTGGCGCCAAGCCGAACCGCCGTGGCTGCGATAACGCCGGCGGTATTGCGGGCCACTGTCACGCCGCCGGCGTCCGTCGGATTCCCGGTGATCCCCGCCGATGTCATGGGGGCCATCCCTTCGTGTCGCTCTCGTGCTTCTGCACTAGACCGTTGTCCAACCGCGTGACCAGGACGACCGGCCTGCGACGTCGTCGGCAGGGCACTCCCGATCCGCTTGACAACTGTGACACACACCACAATAGTTTAAATAACGGAATGCGTACAATCCGTCCGTATAGCGTACGAACGTCAAAATCGACGCATTTCATCAACACCAGGAAGGGATTCCCGGTGCACCTCCGTTCTCGAGGAAGAGGACAGGGCGGCACCGGTCGGCGACCCAGAGAGGAAGGGTTCGCATGAGCGCTTCGCCCACAGTCCGCTCCCTGCAGGACCTGATCGACTCGAAGCCGGATCTGGTCGATTACCTGTACAACGACTCGCCCGGTGCGCACTCCCGCGGCCGGGCCGACCTCACGCCGGTACGGCAGGAGTTCACGAACTGGCGCGACGAGCAGCGTTCGTGGCTCGAGACGGCAGTCCTGTTCGACCAGTCGCACCATATGCCGGAGCTCGTCGTCAAAGGCGCGGACGCCAAGCGGCTGCTCAATCATGTCGGTGTCAACAGCCTCGCGAACCTCCAGCCGGGGCGCGCAAAGCAGTTCCTCGGGGTCAATGAGCGAGGGCAGATGATCGGCGACTGTATCCTCTACGCCCTCGAGGATGAGACCTATGAGCTCGTCAGCAGTATGCCGCTCCTGAACTGGGTCGAGTACCAGATCCTGACCGGCGGGTGGGACGTGACGTACGAGCGTGACAACAACACCTCCGACAATCCCACCGGAAGCCGCAAGCTCTTCCGCTACCAGCTCGACGGCCCGAACGCCGGCGCGATCTTCGACGAGGTCATCGAAGGCGGCGTGCCCGATATCGGCCCGTTCCGCACCGCCAGGGTCCGAATCGCCGGCGTCGACGTCCTCGTGCTGCGGCACAGCATGTCGGGTCACCGGGGCTATGAGGTCTCGGGCGCATACGAGCAGGGTGAAAGCGTCGTGTTAAAGGCGATCCTCGAGGCCGGCGTCCGGCACGGGCTTCTCCAGGCCGGAGCGAAGACGTACTTCAGTGCGAGCTTCGAGGGCGGTTGGATGGCTTATCCGCTGCCTGCTGTCTACACAGGCGAGGAGCTTCGCGCGTATCGCGAATGGCTGCCGGCCGATTCGTGGGAGGGGAGGTTCCAGCTCGCCGGCAGCTTCCGCCCCGAAAGCGTTGAGGACTACTACGTCACGCCGTTTGACATGGGCTATGGGAAGCTCGTGAGCTTCGATCACGACTTCATCGGCCGCGCGGCGCTTGAGGAGATCGCACAGCACAAGACCAGGTCCAAGGTGACGCTCGTCTGGAACAGGGATGACGTACTCAAGGTCGTAGGCTCGCTCTTCGATGAGGGTGAGCTGCCCTACAAGTACATCGAGCTGCCGGTCGCCGACTACGGCAACCTCACGCACCGCGACGAGGTCTACAACCTCGATGGCGAGATGATCGGCGTCGCGACGAAGGTCGGTTACACGATCAACGTTCGGAAGCTCATCTCGGTCGCCATGATCGATCTCGACCGTGTCGCGGCCGGCGACGAGGTCGAGATCGTCTGGGGTGAGGCGAATGGCGGCTCCCGCAAGCCGCGGGTCGAGCGTCACCGTCAGGTACGGGTCCGCGCAACGGTCGAGCCCGCACCGAACCCGGCGTCGGTGAAACCCGCGCCCGCGAAGGCCACGGGCTGAGCGGCGACGTCCTCGCCCTACGGTGATGGATTACCTGCAGAGGAGAACAGGATGACGACGACGGAACGCCTGCCTGCAGTGGAGGTCGAGCTCAAGCTCGCCGCGCGGCACGCCGCCGCCGCCGGGATGCTGCCGGCGCGCTACGTCGACGATCTTTTCATTGCCGGCGAGTACCGTCCGGCGAAAGGCGCCGAGCGGACCGAGCTCGTCGACCCCGCGACCGGGGACGTATGGGGAGCGGTGCCGGTGGCCGACGCGTCGGACGTTAATGCCGCGGTGGCGGCTGCGGCCCGCGGGCTTCCCGAGTGGAGCCGCCGCGGGCCATCGGAACGCGCGGAACTTCTGCTCGCGATGGCCGACGCGATCGAGCGTCGCGCCGAACCGCTCAGCATCACGAGTACGCTCGAGAACGGCTCGCCGTTGTCAGAGACAGCCCTGGCCGCAGGTAACGCGGCCGGGATCCTCCGCTACTTCGCCTCGCTGGCAGGCTGGCTCGCGCAACCCGATCTCCGTGGCTCGCCGAATGACCCAACCGTCGTGACGTCCGTACACCGCGATCCCATCGGTGTGTGCGCACTGATCGCACCCTGGAACTTCCCGATCAACCTGGTCCTCATCAAGCTCGCGCCGGCGCTCCTTGCAGGATGCACGGTGGTGGTGAAGCCGGCACCCTCGACGCCGTTGTCGGTCCGATACATCATCGATGCCGCGATAGAGGCGGGTATCCCCGCCGGCGTCGTCAACCTGGTGACCGGCGGCGGCACGGTGGGTGACCAACTCGTCCGGCACCCGCTGGTCGACAAGGTGGCGTTCACCGGCTCGACCTCGGTCGGCCGCCGGGTCGCGGCGGCGTGCGGGGAGCTGTTGCGCCCCGTCACGCTTGAGCTTGGCGGCAAGTCGGCCGCTATCGTGCTGCCGGACGTCGACCTCGACGTTCTCGGGAGTGCGCTGCTGCGCAGCTGCCTGCGGAACACCGGCCAGACCTGCTACAACTCGTCTCGGATCATCGTCACCCCGGAGCGCTATGACGATGTCGTCCAGCTCGCGGCGGCGGCGGTGTCCGCCGCGGCGGTCGGGGATCCTTTCGACTCGGCCACGGTGTTCGGCCCGGTGGCGACCGCCGCTCAGCGTGATGTCGTGCGGGGCTACGTCCGGTCAGGCATCCGAGAGGGTGCACGTGTTGCGGCCGGCGGCGACGTCGCGCCCGTCTTCGAACGCGGCTCGTGGGTGGTTCCGACGGTGTTCGCAGACGTCGATCCCGGAATGCGGATCGCGCGCGAGGAGATTTTCGGACCGGTGCTCTCCATCCTCAGCGCTGCGGACGTCGACGAGGCGGTGGCGATCGCCAATGCGACGGAATACGGACTCGGCGGCATCGTCTTCGGCCAGGACGAGGACCGCGCGTTCCAGGTGGCGCGCCGTGTCGACACGGGCAACATCGGCCTCAATTTCTTCACGTCGAACCCCGCCGCACCGCTCGCGGGCCGACACGATTCCGGTATCGGCGTCGAGTACGGCGTGGAGGGCCTCTCCCAGTACCTGACGTCACAGTCCGTGCACCGCAGGCAAGGCATCCAGGAGGCATCTATGTAACGCATACGCACCATTTTGCGTGTCCTCGATTTCACCCTTGATTTAGCAGCATTTCCCTAACAAAAAATCCCTTGCGTTTCATGTTCAGGCTGGCCACATTATCCGCGTGCGTAGTGTCCGCTGGAGATCAACGCTAGTGTCCGAACTCATTGAACTGGAGGATCCAGTATGTTCATTCAAAGGCGATTGAAGAGCATCTCGATAGTCGCGCTTGCACTCTCGGCGGCCCTCACCACGGTTGCCGGCTGCAGTCCCGGGCCCGGGTCGACGAACGGGACGGATGGTACCGGAGATACGGTGGACATCGTCGCCGGCGTCGCGGCGAGCATGAGCTCCCTGAACCTGCGCTTGGGCATGGAGCAGGGCTTCTTCGCTGAGGAGGGACTGAATGTCACCACCGTGCCGTCCGGCACCGGCGCCGGCGGTGTCACGGGGCTCATCAACGGTGAGATCCAGGTCGCGCTCGGCGGGCTCTCGGGGACCATCACCGCAGCCTCGCAGGGCATCCCGGTCGTCTTCGTCTCTGGCGGCATCGCCGACGCGGAGAGCCAGGAGGGCCCCTGGTACGCCACGCTCGTCTCGCCGGACAGCGGCATAAAAAGCTTCAAAGACCTCGAAGGCAAGACAGTCGCGATCAACTCGCTGAACTGTTGCTGGGACTTCTGGACCCGTGAATCGGTCATCGCCGACGGCGGCGACGATAGCAAGCTGAAGCTGGTGCAACTGCCGTTCGCCCAGCAGGCCACAGCGCTGGCCAACGGCCAAGTCGACGCGATCACGACGCAGCAACCCTTCGCCAAGCAGGCGGAGCTTGAGGGCTTTGTCAGCATCGGCGACCCGGCGGCGATCGCGTACGGCGACCCCGAGAACGGCAACACCAACTACTTCATGGCGAAGTCGTTCGTGGACGCCAACCCAGGTGTCGTTGAGCGGTGGCGTGCGGCACTACAGAAGTCGACTGACTACGCGAAGGCAAACCCCGATAAGGTGCGGGATGCCGCGATCTCGATGGTGTCGCTCGATCCTGATCTCGTCGCAGCTGCCCCGGTGCCAAACTTCGTCGTGGAGCTCGACCGCAACGCGATCGAGAAAGAAACCGGCTGGCTGCTGAAATACGGAGTGATCCAGAACGCGCCGTCGGTCGACAGCCTGATTGTTCCCTGAACATGATGGATAGACCAGACAATTTGCATCGTTCGGTTGGCTTTGGCGTCACCCTGGCCGTCCGAACGGCGCTTTGGAGGAACTAAAGTGATGCGTCGTTCATGGCTCGTCCGGTCCCTTCCCTGGATCACGACCCTCGCCATCATCACGTTGCAGGAGATCCTCGCCCGAACGGGCGTGCTCCCCAACGTGATCCCCCCTTTCACGGAGGTTGTCGCGGCAGGTTGGATGATGCTGCCGACCGACGTTTTCCTTACGGGCCTCCGGGAGATGCTCCAGCAATTTGCGATCAGCCTTGCGCTAGGAATCGGTGCAGGCCTTGTGCTCGGCATTCTGATCGGCGTCGCGCCGGTGCTGAACCAGCTTTTTCGGTATGTGCTCGAGTTCCTCCGCTTCACCCCCAGCGTGGTGTACATCCCGATCCTCCTGCTCCTCATGGGAGCGAGGCCGCCTGTGGCGATCACTCTGGCGGCGATCGGGGCCACATGGCCGGTTCTCTACCAGACCTATTACGGAGTCGTTGGCGTATCGCCGATCCTGAAGGACACCGGACGCGTGTTCGGCCTGAGCCGCGCGCAGCAGATACGGAGCATCACCATCCCCAGCGTGTCGCCGTTCCTGGCGACCGGGATCCGGATCGCCGCGGCCCATGCGCTCATCATCGTGGTCGCGGTCCAGATCATCGCCGCGGTCCCGGGCACGGGACGTGACATCCAGAACTACGCCGAGAACGGCGTCTTTCCCCGGATGTATGCCCTCATCCTGGTGGTCGGCATCATCGGACTCATTATCAACGGGCTGCTCGAGTTGCTCGAGCGCCGTCAATTGCACTGGCATGCATCGTACCGGGAGAAGCAGGCATGACGACCACCACAGCGACCAGCGCATCGACCACCACCGAAGCCACTGGACGGCGTTGGTCCTCGCGCTTGAGCGGTACGATCTTCTCGCTCATCCTTCCCGTGGTGATCCTTGTCATCTGGTGGTTCGTGTCGGCGAACAGCACCTCGCCGTTCTTCCCACCCCTCCAGTTGATCCTCGAGACGTTTGTCGAGGCCTGGCTGTCGGCGCGGGTTATGTCCGATATTGTGCCGAGCCTCACGCGCCTGGTGGTCGGATTCCTGATCGCCGCCGTCGTCGGCGTCTCGCTCGGTGCGCTCCTCGGGCGGCTGCGGATCGCGGCCTACGCACTGAACCCGGTCCTGCAGTTCTTCCGATCGCTCCCGGCGACGTCACTGATCCCGGTCGCGGTGGTGCTGTTCGGCATCGGCGACACCCCGAAGATCGTGCTGATCGCCTTCGTGAGCTCCTTCCCGATCCTGCTGAACACGATCGACGGAGTCAGGAACATCGACCCGGTGATCGAAGACGTCAGCAGGTCCTTCCGGCTGACCAAGATGCAGCGCTTGCGCTGGGTTCAACTCCACGCCGCCTCGCCTCAGGTGATCTCCGGGATGCGTATCGCGTTGAGCCTCGCCTTCGTGGTCATGGTTTCGTCGGAGATGCTTGGCGCGACGAACGGCATGGGCTATGTGACCCTGCTCGCGCAGCAGGGCTTCCAGATTCCGCTCATGTGGTCCGGACTTATCCTGCTCGGACTGATCGGGCTGCTCGTTAACGGCATCTTCATTCTGGTGGAGCGCAAGCTGCTCCACTGGTATACCCAAAATCAGGAGGACTGACGTGCTCAGCGTTGAACGACTGCAAAAGACCTATGCTACGGGCGGCAAGTCCCTTGAGGTGCTTCGAGACGTGAGCTTCACGGTCAAGGAGGGCGAGTTCGTCACTGTCGTGGGGCCGTCCGGAGCCGGGAAGACCACGCTGCTGCGCTGCATGGCCGGCCTGCTGCCGCCTTCCGGCGGGAAGGTGACGTTGACCGACACCGGCAGGGTCATCGACTCGCCGCCGAAAGAGATTGCCTGCGTGTTCCAGGACTACAGCCGTTCGCTGATGCCCTGGTACAAGGTCAGTCGCAACGTCGCCTTGCCGCTCGCCAACACCATCAAGGACCGGGACGAGCGCCGGCAGGCGGTCGAGCAGGCGTTGCAGAGTGTCGGGCTCGATGGTTTTGGGGACAGCTATCCGTGGCAGCTCTCCGGCGGCATGCAGCAGCGGGTGGCGATCGCCCGTGCCCTCGCCTACCGCCCCGAGTTCCTCATCATGGACGAGCCCTTCGCCTCCGTCGACGCACAGACCCGCGCCGACCTTGAAGACCTCATCCTTCGGGTCCGGCAGAGCGCGGGCGTCACCATCGTGCTCGTCACTCACGACATCGATGAAGCCGTCTACCTTGCCGACCGCGTTGTCGTCGTGTCCAACCGGCCGACAGTCGTGATGGACGTGATCGACATCGATCTGCCGCATCCGCGCAGCCAGGTCACGACGAAGGGTCTGCCACGATTCGGAGAGCTCCGCACCAAGGTGGCGAAGCTCATCACGCAAGCCAGCGCAGATGCGGCGGCAGCGCAAGCAGAGGCGGCAGCAGCGCAAGCGGAGGCGAAGGCCTGACTCGGCGGTCGACACCGGTATTTTGAAAGCGAACGCGAAGGAGCGGCAGTTGACCACCACCGAGCAGGCTCTCTCCCGAACGACTCCGCGGCCGCTCTCCGGCGCGGAGCTCCTCCTCCGGGGCCTCATCGACCGGGGCGTCGACACGATTTACATCAATCCGGGTACCGACACCGCGCCGCTCGCCCGCGCGATCGAGATTGGAATCGCCGAGACACGCCCAGTTCCACGGCTTGTCCTGTGCCCGCACGAGACGGTCGCACTCGCTGCCGCCCACGCGCATTTCGCGGTGACCGGCCAGGTGTCTGCCGTCTTCGTCCACGTCGACGTCGGCACGCAGAATCTCGGCGCGATGGTGCACAACGCGGCTCGGGCGGGGGCAGGCGTCATCATCATGGCTGGCCTCACCCCCTACGACGAGTACGGCACCGTCCATGGCGGGCGCGACCACATCGTCCACTGGATGCAGGACGCACCCGACCAAGCAGGTATCGTCCGGCAGTACGTGAAGGCCACGTTCAACCCCTCCCACGCCAGCCTCGTCCATAAGACCGTGCAGCGGGCGATCGACATCGCAGGGGCCGCCCCGCCCGGGCCGGTTTACCTGACGTTCGGGCGTGAGATGCTCATCGAGACGGCACCGGAGCCAGAGGCCCCGCGGCTGGGCTCCTTGTTCCGCTCGGGCCCGAGCCCGGAGGCAACCGACGCGAGCCTTCGGGAGATCCGGGCGAGCAAGCACCCCGTGCTTGTCACCTCCCGGGTTGGGCAGGACCCTGAAGCAGTCGCACCGTTCACCCGGCTCGCGGAGCTCATTGGTGCGACCGTCATCGATCCGCTCAAGGAGCGGATGAACTTCCCCCCGACGCACCCGCTCGCCGCGACCAACGTCGCGGCAGCCTGGGCGGAGGCTGACCTAGCGATAGTCCTCGATGCGCCCGTTCCCTGGATCCTGGGAAAGGAAGGCCCCCGGCGGGACTGCCGGGTACTCCTCATCGACACCGATCCGCTCCAAGTCGCGATGCCGAACTGGGCGTTCCCGGCGGATGTGCGCGTCACGAGTTCGCCGCGCGTTTGGCTCGAAACGATACTCGCGCGGCTCGAGGCGGAGGGTGCGAGGCCCGTCCCGCTCGGGCGGCGGCCTTTGATGCCCAAACGCCCGACCCTCGGTGCATCGCTCACGGCGCAGGACGTCCTTGCCGTTCTCGCCGACCACATCACGGCGGAGGATCGGCTCATCGAGGAGTCGACGACCTCGGCGGGCTATGTCCGCCAGTGGCTCCCGCGGACAGTCCCGGGCACCTTGTTCCGCGCCGGCGGCGCCGGGCTCGGCTGGGCCCTCGGCGCGTTGCTCGGGGCGATGGCCGCCGAGCCGGAGCGGCCGACCTTCGTCGTCGTCGGGGATGGCTCCTTCATATTCAGTGCACCGGTTGCGGCGCTCATTGCGCTGCGGCGCGAGCGCGTCGACGGTCTCATCGTGGTACTCCAGAATGGTGGCTATGCGGCGAGCAGTCAGCCCGTCCACGACCTCTTTCCCGACGCCGAGCGGCCCCAGCCGCCAGCGACTGCCTTCCTTGCCGAGGTGGACATCGCCGGGATCGCCGCGGCGTGTGGCGCGACCGGCTTCACGGTGACCTCCCCGCAAGATCTCGCCGATGGGATAAAGCGCGCTGTCGCCGCTTGGCGACAGGGGGGCCTCGTGGTGCTCGCGGCAATGATCAGTTCGCCATGGATCAAGCCAGCGGACTACTGAGGCGCGACCGGTTCGACCGGGATCTGAATTACAGTGCATCGGAAAGGCACGTCCGCTTCACGGACATGCAGGGTTCGGGTTCGAGTGATCGGAGATGTTGGATGAGTAGGCGGCCTGAGGGTCTAGACCAACGCGACTATGTTCAGTCCCTCGAGCGGGGACTCGCGGTCATCTTGGCCTTCGCTGATCACCGTCCGCGGCTGACTCTGACAGAGGTCGCAGCCGCAGCGGGACTGAGCCGTCCCACCGCACGACGCCTTCTGATCACCCTCGAGGCACTCGGTTATGTCCGCGCCGACGGGCGCGGCTTCTTACTGACGCCGCGCGTCCTCACCATCGGATACGCCTATTTGAACTCGCTCGACCTCAGGGAGATCGCGCAGCCGGTGATGGAGCAGATCGTCGCCGAGGTGAGAGAGACCTGCACGCTGGCGACACTCGACGGATCGGACATCGTCTATATAAGCCGCATCTCGATGCGGCGGATTAGCAATCTCTCGCTTGTCATCGGCACCCGGCTCCCGGCCTATGCGAGCGCGATGGGACAGGTGATCCTCGCCGATCTCCCAGCGGCGGGCCTGCGCCACTATCTCGACACAACCGGACTTGAGGCGATCACGCCGCACACCATCACGAGCCCCGCCGCTCTCAAAGAGCGCCTCGCGAAGATACGCGAGCGCGGCTGGTCGGAAGTGGACCAGGAATTCGAAACCGGGCTGCGCGCGATTGCGGTGCCTGTCCGCGGCGGCGACGGACGGGTGTTCGCCGGGCTTGGCCTGTCGTCCACCGCCCTGACGACGCGCGAACTGCTGGAGCACCTCCCGCTGCTCCAGGACGCCGCCGCAAAGATCAGCGCCGGACTCGGCAGCGAGTTTTCGACCCGCGTAGAGCATCACTGAGCACTGCAGTCAGCCACCGGGCTGGCCGCGGGCGCCTCCACGAGCGGTTTCCGGAAAGTTCGGAGGCCACAATGAGGGCGAACACGTCGGCGTCCTCGTCGCGGAAGTCCGCAACGCCGTCGCCGATGATCAATGTATGCCTACAGTGTGCTCGGCAGGGCGGCGAAACGGTTCGCCGTGATTCTGTCGGCATGCACCTTTGCCCCTACACTGAGCTCAGGTCATGAGCGCCAGCGCCAAGCCCCGGCTCGCTGGCCGGCAACCCTCCAACCGCGGTGGGGTGCCCCGGGTGAGGACCTGGCTGTCCGGCAACGGCCGGATGGCAAGCGCGGCCCGTGGTGCTCCCAACATGCCCCGGGCCCACGTCAAAGGAGCCTTGAATGTCCAACGGATGGTCTTTTGAAACCCGCCAGATCCATGCCGGGCAGGAGCCGGATTCTGCCACCGGCGCCCGGGCACTGCCCATTTACCAGACCACGTCTTTCGTGTTTCCCAGTGCGGAAAGCGCTGCCAACCGCTTTGCACTGGCCGAGCTGGCGCCGATCTATACGCGCATCGGCAACCCCACGCAGGACGCGGTGGAGCAGCGTATTGCCAGCCTGGAAGGAGGCCTGGCAGCGCTGCTGCTCAGCTCCGGCCAGGCGGCGGAGACCTTCGCGGTCCTGAACATCGCCGAAGCCGGGGACCACATCGTGGCCAGCCCCAGCCTTTACGGCGGCACCTACAACCTCTTCGCCCACACGCTGAAGAAGTTCGGCATCAGCGTCACGTTCGTAGCGGACCCGGACAACCTGGACCAGTGGCGTGACGCGGTGCAGCCGAACACCAAGCTCTTCTTCGCCGAGGTGGTGTCCAACCCCCGCCAGGATGTCCTGGACATTGAGGGCGTATCCGGGGCTGCCCACGAGGCGGGCGTGCCGCTGATCGTGGACAACACGCTGTCCACGCCGTACCTGATCCGTCCGCTGGAATGGGGCGCGGACATTGTGGTGCATTCGGCCACAAAATACCTGGGCGGCCACGGCGCAGCGATCGCGGGCGTCATCGTGGATTCCGGCAAGTTCGATTTCGGCAAGGACCCGGAGCGGTTCCCCGGCTTCAACACCCCGGACCCCACCTACAACGGGCTGGTCTACGCCCGCGACCTCGGCGAGGGCGGCGCCCTGGGCGCCAACCTGTCCTACATCCTCAAGGCACGGGTCCAGCTCCTGCGGGACCTGGGCTCGGCGGTGTCCCCGTTCAACGCGTTCCTGATCTCGCAGGGCCTGGAGACCCTGAGCCTGCGGGTGGAACGCCACGTGGCCAACGCCGGCGAAGTGGCCCGCTGGCTGGAAGCGCGTGACGACGTCGAATCCGTCGCCTACGCGGGCCTGCCCTCAAGCCCCTGGTACGAGCGCGGGCGGAAATACGGCCCCAAGGGCACGGGTGCCATCGTGTCCTTCAATCTTTCCGGAGGCGCCGAGGCGGGCAAGCGGTTCGTGGACGCGCTGGAGCTGCACTCGCACGTGGCCAACATCGGGGACGTCCGGTCCCTGGTCATCCATCCGGCCTCCACCACGCACAGCCAGCTCTCCCCGGAGCAGCAGGCCGTGGCCGGCGTGACCCCGGGACTGGTCCGCCTCTCCGTGGGCATCGAGCACATCGATGACATCCTGGCAGACCTTGAAGCCGGCTTCCGTGCCGCCAAGGAGGCCAGCGGCGCCTGATCCACTGGCGCATCACCGGCGGCAAGCCTGGAAGTGCTGATACACACCTCTGTTACTGCCACTGAGTCAGTCCTACACTTATTCTGCACTCAGTGGTTGCTTTGCATGAAGGAGAACACCATGGCGGTCATCGAGCAGGTGCGTGAAGGAATGCACGTTGTAGCGCCGGATGGCAAGAAGATCGGCAAAGTGGAAGCACTGAAGATGGGGGATCCGGAGGCAGTGACGGCGGAGGGTCAGACCGACCCTGAAACGGGAGGCCTCGTCGGCACAGCGATTCACGCATTCGCTGCCACCTCCTCGTTGCCCCATCACACGGCGGAAAGGCTGTTGCGGATCGGCTATGTGAAAGTGGACAGGTCAGGTCTGTTTGCCGGTCACGCATACTTCGCATCGGATGAGCTGGAGAGAGTCGACGGCGACACCCTATGGCTCAAAGAAGGCCCGCATACCGACCAATTGTGAGGGCCTTACAGCACTGACTTCAGGTAGCGGACGGACGCAATGAAGTCTTCGTCCATATGGGGTTCGCACTTGGCTTCCATGGTGAGTTTGCCTTCGTAGCCGTCTGCTTTAAGGGCGGAGACCTGTCCGGCGATGTCGGTTACCCCGGTTCCGAAGTGCTCCCAAGTCATAACGCCATCGATGAAGCGACCGTCTTTGAGGTGAACGTTTTTGATGTATGGCTTGAGTTTTTCGTAGCTTTGATGGAAGGGCTTCTCTTCAGCTTCGTAGAGATTACCGGTGTCCCACACGTATCCGAAGTTGTCCCTGCCAACGCCTTCGAGCAGGGCCAGGCAGTTATCGCCCGTGTCAGCCCAGGAGCCTGGAATGTTTTCCAGCTGCACGGTGAAGCCCCGTTTAGCGGCACGGTCGGACGTCTGTCCAAGAATCTCGATGACGCGCTGGAGATCTGATGCGGTGTCCTGGTGGCTGCGCTGCACGCCGAAGACGATCAGGGTGTTAATTTCCAGCCGTTCTGCCAAATCAAGGCTCATCTCCAGGATGCCGTTCGAGTGCAGGGATAGCAGGTCGCTGTTCAGCGGAGCCTTGAACAGGCCGGGTGAAACGGCGGAGAGGGTGATTTCGTACTCTTGTGATGTTGATTTGAGGCGGTCCCAGGCATCTGGATCCACTACAGGGAATCGCTTGGCTTCGACCATGCGGATCTCAACATCGGAGATTCCTTCGGCCTTGGTTGTTTCGAAAATTCGGGGGAACGCGGCCGGGGAGCGGTCAGCGATGACTTCATCCGTGACTGTAGACAGAATCATTTATGGTTCTACTTTCTGATGTTGTTTACGGAAACTCTTAGCCTTTGACTGCGCCGGTAGTCATGCCTCGGACCAAGGAGTTTTGCAGGAGCAGGTACACCAGGAGGGAAGGGATGAGAGCCAGGAAGGCGCCGGCGAGAAGGACACCAGTGCCTACTTGAACGTCTGCGCGCAGGCTGGCCAAGGCCACCGTGATGGTGTAATTCGATGTGCTGTTGGCGGCGATGAGCGGGAGCAGATACTGGTCCCACACGCCAATGAAGCCAAAGATGGTAATAACGCCCAGCGCGGGCTTGCACAGTGGAAGGATGACCTGGACCAGCATGCGGATCTCACCGGCGCCGTCGATCTTTGCCGCTTCTTCAATTTCGTCCGGGATGTCTTTCATGAATGCGGTCATCACCAGGATGGAGAAAGCGGACGCGGCAACCGGAAGGGCTACGGCCCAGATGGTTCCACGCATGTTGATGCCGGTCAGGGGTACGTCTCCCAAAACAACGGCCAGGGGTACTGCCACCACTTCCTCCGGCAACATCATGGTGGCGAGGAAGAGCCACAGGATTATCGCCTGGCCCCGGAACTTGTGGCGGGCCAAAGCATATGCGCTGGTGACCGCAACGATGGTCTGCAGAAGCAGACCAAAGCCGGCAATCAGGACCGAATTCAAGAAGAACCCCCAGACATTGCGATCTGTGGCCACTTCGAAGTTTCGAAGGCTGGGGTTCTGGGGGATGAGGGTCAACCGGGTAGGGTCGGCATTCAGGTCAAACGCACTGGCGATGATTGCCAGAATGGGGCCAGCGAAAATCAGGACGGCCAGGAGGGCAAGCCCTGTCCGCAACACGAGTGAAGACTTCTTGCCGGGTTGCCATCCAAGAGCAGATTCAAACCTGCCATCCTGTGGCGTGCTGCGGCGGAACAGGGCGGGCCGGGTGGCCGCGGTAACAGGGTTGTCAATTGACATGGTTAGGCATCCTTCCTCCGCCGCATGACAAGCACTGAACCCAGGGTCAGCACCAGAGTCGCGACAAGTAGCAGGACCGAGGCGGCGGACGCCACACCGATATCGTTGCGCTCGAAACCCAGCGAGTAGACCCGGGTCATCCAAACGTCGGTGGCGCCCGAGGGACCACCCCCTGTGAGAACCCAAACGTCGGTGAAAACCCTGAGGCTACGGATCGCTGCGAGGACGATCACGATAGTCATGGCAGGACGGAGCGCAGGCATAACGATGTATCGCAGTCGTTGCCAGGTGTTGACGCCATCGATTGCTCCCGCTTCGTAGAGGGAACGGTCCACGGCTGCCAGACCGGCGAGGATGATGACCATGTTGTAGGGGGCACCTTGCCAGATGCCTACGGCCATGACCGATGCCAATGCCGTGTCCGGGTCTTCGAGGAAGCGGACCGGCCCGATTCCCACGACGCCGAGGATCGAATTGATGAGCCCGTCGGGAGCCGGGTAATAGATGATGCGCCACACTTCGCCGATCACAGCAGTGGCAGTGACAACGGGCAGAAAGGCCAGAGTGCGTACAACCGCGAGGCTGCGGCTGGCACCTTCGAGGATCATCGCCAGCGCCAGCCCGCCAATCACTGCTCCGGCAGACTGACCAATTCCGAGCACCAGGGTGTGCCAGATGGCGCTTCCGGACTTGGGATCAGCCAAAACCGTGAGGTAGTTATCCATCCCCACCCAGATGTCACCAAGGAAGGGACGGACCTCATGGAAGCTCATGGAGATCCCGGCGAACATCGGGATGAACTTGAAGTACAGGAATAGCAGCATGGCCGGGAACAGCAGGAACCACACCATCCAGGGGAAGGCTTTGCGCCGTCGGGGCCTGATACGCAGGGCCGATGCGACTTGCGACGACCCCTCCTGGGCCAACCCGCCTTGCGCCGGCCGCAGCGTGCGGCGTGCCCGGGAGTTGGGTCCCGACGCCGTGGTTAACGGCGCCGGGTGAACGGTTTTACCGGTCATTTGAGCGCATCCCTGCTTTTCAGGTCCTCGGTGATCCGCTCCGAAAGGGCTTTCAGTTCTTTCGAAACATCAGAGCTGCACTGCCCGAACATGGAGTTGAGAGTTTCAGCCACATCTTGGCGGATGACAGTGAAGTCGATATCTGAGGGCAAGAGCTCAGAATCGGCCAACTGTTCCTGTGCCACTTTCCAACGTGGGTCCCCATAGACTTCTGCTGCGTCAACCGATGTGTTGATGGGGAGCCGCACCACCGGCTGGCCCGGAGCGGTCATGCCGAGCTTTTGTGCCTCGGCGGAGATGAGGAACTCCGCGAGGGCCTTTTGCTTGTCAGGCTTGTTGGTCGAAGCGCCGAAGTAGATGCTAGTGCGTTCGGTCAGCGTGGTGCTTCCGCCCGGGCCCTTGGGTGCGGTGATGACCTCGTACTTGTCCTTCCCTGGGGACTTGTCGAAGTTGGCGAACGCATAAGGCCCTGTCTGGTAGATCCCTGACTTGCCTTCGGCGAAGAATGGAGTGGCACTGGCGTTGGTCAGTGCTCCAGGCTGGACCATGTTCGGCGTGCAGAACCACGTCTTCAGCCAGGAAACTGCTTCCACCGTCTTGGGGCTGTTCGCCTCGACGCTGTATTTTCCGTCGCTGCCGTTGACGATGCCGGCGTCGCGCTGCCAGAGGTAGGAGGAAGCCCACCAGGTGAAGAATCCGCGGTCGGTTGTGCCTGGCACCGTCATGCCGTAGGTGTCGCCGTTGACACCGTTGCCGTCGGGATCCCCTGTGGCAAAGGCCGTTGCGAGGGCAAGGAGTTCGTCATGGCTCTTCGGCACTGCGATCCCGAGCCGCTCCCTCCAGTCCTTCCGGATGAAGGTGACCTGGGCATGCTGGCTGAAGGGGACGCCGTAGTGGGTACCATCTGCCGTCTTGACTGACGCCCATGAATCGTCACTCAACTGGTCCGCCCCGGCGATGTCATCGCGTTCAATTGTCCTGAGCATGCCTTTTTCGGCGTAATTGGCCATGCTGGATTGGTCGTAGATCATGACGTCCGGGAGGTCTTTGGCAGCGGCACGTGCCTGCAGCTGTGTTTCGAATTCCACTGTGGCCAGGTAGTCAACCTTGATACCGGTCTTTTGCGTGAAGGCGTCGAGAACCGCCTGGTACGTCTTGGCAGCCTCCGGTCCGCTGCGGGACCACACTTCCAATGGTTGGCCGTCGTCTGCGGTGCTCACTGGCTGGGACGACGAGCATCCCGCGGAGCAAATCATGGCGACGGAGCAACCTGCTGCAATAAGCGAGCGGAAAAGTGTCAATTTAGTCATTGGTCGATCCTCGGCTCTTCCTCCACGGAGGAGGTCCTCGATCTGAGGGGTTAAGAATGACTGTACTGACGAACACCGGCACTGTGAGCGGTATCACTATACGGGTTCGCGATGCCGTTATCTCGCATCACGATGGATGGCGAGCGTCCTAGACTGGTGGGAAATCCGGGAAGAAGGAGCGCATGGACACCTGGAAGCTCGAGGCGTTCGTTAAGACGATAGATCTAGGCAGTATTTCCCGTGCGGCGGTGGCCCTGCACTTGGCACAGTCCGCACTCAGCCAACACCTCTCGAGTCTCGAAACGAAGCTCTCGGTGAAACTGCTCGTCCGGACCAAGCAGGGAGTAGAGCCCACCGCGGCAGGGCGGGTGCTGTACCGGCATGCCCAACTGATTCTGAGGGGTGTCGACAATGCCGTCCAGGAAGTCAAAGCGGTCTCCGAGGGGCCAAGTGGGCGTGTGTCGGTTGGTCTTGCCCCCTACAGCTTCGCTGCCGCCCTGGCAGTGCCACTCATAGAAGCAGTCCGTGCGGCAGCCCCGAAAATCGTTCTTCATGTTCGGGAGAACTTCGGCGGAATACTTAGCGAGGCCATTGCTACCGGGCAGATGGATCTGGGCGTCCTGTATACCCCAGTCCCGCTGCGTGCCGTACACGTAGAGCCGATCCACCGCGAACGGCTGTGGCTGGCAACCAGCAAGCGAGCCGGGCTACCCGACGTCGTGTCGTTTCCCACGCTGACCGATACTGGTGTCTTTCTGCCCTCGCGCCAGCACTCTATCCGGCTTGCTGTTGATGCCGCCTTCCAGCAGCACAATCTTTTCCCCCGGCTACTCGGTGAAGTCGAGTCTGTGCCGACTTTGATGGAGCTCATCAGCAGGGATCTCGGCGCCACCATACTGCCTTTTTCCGCTTTTCCTTCCCTTGGGAGCTATCCGGAAGTCCAGATTCATGAGCTTGACGACCCGGTAACGGACCTCGGGATTGCCCTGTGCACGGGCAGTCATCAGCCCTTGTCAGACCAGGCCCGCATCGTGGAATCCATCCTGAGGGATCTGCTGATGCGGAGCGTTAACAGTTCCGCCGACCACGCTGCATCAGCGCAGAGGGACTGAGCCGGTTCAAGCCGGCATTTCCGGCATAAGGCTCGCCAGGCGTGGTGCGGGTAGGTGACGGAAGTCGGAGGGCCGACTTTGGTCATAAGAGACGCTTATCTGTCCACGCACTTTAGGTCTTATCCATTCAGTAACAGGTTCCCTAGGCTCGAAGGACGTAAGTTAGCGCCCCGTAAACCTGGAAGAAGACATGCCTGAATTTGTGCCCGCGTCACGCGTATCCCGAATCAAATCCTCAGCCAGTGTCGCAGCTGCAGCACGTGTCCGGGAGTTGAAGGCGGAAGGCCGCCGAATATTGGACCTGACGGTTGGGGAACCAGACTTCGACACACCGGAAAGCATCAAAACGGCGGCGGTGGATGCCATCAATGCGGGTGACACAAAATACACCTCGGTCAACGGAACGCCGGCATTGCAGAAGGCCATTTTGCAAAGGCTGGAGGTCAGAACCGGGCTTCACTACCTTCCGAGCGAGATAACCATCGGCGGCGGCGCCAAACAGGTCATTTTCACGGCCTTCATGGCGTCCCTGGACTCGGGAGACGAGGTAATTGTCCCGGCCCCGTATTGGGTCTCCTACCCCGACATGGTGCTCGCCAATGAGGGCACCCCTGTGGTGGTGCCGTGTGCCGAAGATGCCGGGTTCAAACTGACCCCGGAAGCCTTAAGTGAATCCATCACTGGCCGGACCAAATGGCTGATCCTCAATACACCCTCGAATCCCACCGGCGCCGTCTACTCGCGAGGTGAGCTCCGCGCGTTGGCTGATGTCCTGGTGCGCTTCCCCCAGGTCCATGTGCTGACCGATGAGATCTACGACCAGATCTACTTCGGCGAGGGCCGCATTTCCAGCCTGGTTGAGGTGGCCCCGGAGCTGAAGGATCGGGTTCTGCTGGTGAACGGCGTTTCAAAAGCGTATGCCATGACGGGATGGAGGCTGGGGTATGCAGCCGGCCCCGCTGGCGTGATCGCTGCCATCAACAAGCTGCAGTCTCAAATCTCCTCCTGCCCATCGTCCATCAGTCAGGCTGCTGCTGCCGCTGCCCTCACCGGAGACCAGTCCTTCATTCAGTCCAACGCAGACGTCTACCGCAGCCGCAGGGACGCTGCTGTCTCAGGACTGAACAAGATCGAGGGACTTTCCTGTTCCACTCCAGAGGGCGCGTTCTATGCGTACGTGAACTGCAGTGACCTTATGGGCAAAAAGACCCCCGACGGGACACCGCTCACAAACGACCAGGACTTCGTCCTCTACCTTCTGAACAGCGCCTCCGTTGCCGCCATCCCCGGGTCGGCTTACGGGTTGGGGCCCTACTTCCGTATCTCGTACGCCACAAGCCTTTCGGTAGTCGAAGAGGCCATCGCCGCCATCGACAAAGCGGTAGAGGCCCTGAGCAATTGATCACCCACACGAAGGAAAACCTGATGATTCACGTAAGAACAAATATCAATCGTCCGAGCGAAGACGTCGTCAGCAGGCTGAGCCAGTTCTCGTCTGCGACAATCCACGAGGCCCAAGGCAGGAAGGGGGCACTGAGCTCCAAAATCAAGCCGATTGACCGGGCCATGTCCTTCTGCGGACCGGCGGTCACGGTACGCTGCGCTCCGCGGGACAACCTGATGCTGCAGGTGGCAATCCACTACGCACAGGCTGGAGACGTGGTCCTTGTATCCGCCGGTGAATTCGAAGAGGCGGGCACCTTCGGGGACGTTCTCGGCAATGCCATGAAAGCCAAAGGCCTGGCCGCCATGGTCACGGACTCCGGCGTCCGTGACACCCAGGACCTCATTGAATTGGGCCTTCCTGTCTTCTCAGGCAGCATCAGCATCAAGGGCACGGTCAAGGAAACCATTGGGCCCATCAATCACCCGGTGGTCTTCGGGGACGAAATCATCTATCCGGGCGATATTCTCCGGGGAGATGCCGACGGCGTCGTCGTCATCCGTAAAGAGGAGGCTGAAGAGGTGGTCCGACTCTCGCAGGAACGCGATGACGCCGAGCGCGATCTCATCCGTCGGTACCACGAAGGCGGCACAACAATCGAGCTCTGCAACCTCACGGATGTGCTCAAAGAAAAAGGTCTTCTTGTGGAAAATGCCAGCTGATCCGGACTTCGCCACCCGGCCAGGCTAATCGACCGTTCATCAAAAGATGGCCTGCCTCCCAAGAGGAGGTAGGCCATCTTCGCGGTGGTGATGCAACTTCTGCTGCGACGTCCATCGCGACGTGTTGCCGAGCTGGAAGAGGCCGAGCTGGAAGAGGCCGAGCTGGAAGAGTAAAAAAGGGTCCGTGCCCTTAGCGGACCCGGACCCTCCATCTGGCAGCGGCGATGCCGAACTAGTAGCTTAGCGAGCGTGTAGGCCGAGGGCCCGCAAGGGGATAGGCAGGAGGTCCGTCGTGGCCCTTTTGAAGATGCCAGACAGTGGCGCCAGAATCTCCCACGGGCATGATGCTGCCCTGAAATACGAAGACCGGTTGGCCTGTCCCTCCCTCGGGAAGCCAGAACCCGTTTGCTGGGCAGTGGGTCCCAGTCCTGGCCACCAGGGTGCGGGAGCTGGCGCTTGATGGGTTCCGGTACGCGCTGTGGATCTTCTTCACGATGGACTCCAAATCGCATATTGCTATTCTCTGAATACCTGCAAGGCATTTCGCCTGATGTATTTCCAGAGTAGATTCGAAGCCCACTGATGACTAAGACTAAAATGTAATGCCGTAATAAGTTAGGGCGATGACGGTTCGCTACCGGGCATACTTCTCACTGAGCATCTCCTGGAGCATTTCTTTCAACACGAGAAGAACAGCGGACGCAGCCTCCGACAAGGGCTCGTGATCTGGAGTGCATAAAGCAATTTTGCATTGCAGTTCAGGGTCGGTAATCCTCAGAACCAGAAAATCTTCCTCATGGAAAAGCGCGTCTGAGGCGGATTTCGGAAGAATGGTTGCGCCCAGATCGGCCCGAAGGAGCCTGGTCAACGAAGGGACGGATTCCACTTCACCAACCAAACGCAGAGTCAGCCCCTTCTTTTGCATGCCACCCTCCACGATCTGACGGAGGGTGTGGTTTTGCTCGGGAAGGAAGAGCCCGAAACGCTCCACCTCTTCTAAGGTGATCTCCGTGGAGTCCGATGAGGGCACGCGTGCGCGGTTGACCACCAGATGCAGGTCTTCCACGATCATCGTGGTGAACTGCACCCCCCGAATGGGACCCGGCTCATAGATAAGGGCCATGTCCAGGCGGCCATTCTTGATGGCTTCACTGAGGACTCCTCCGTAGATCTCAGTCAGGTGCAGCACTATATCCGGATATCTGCGGCCCACTTCACTGATGATCTGGGGCGTCAGGCTGGAGGCCATACTGTACGGCGCGATCGCTATTGACACGCGTCCGGAGGGTGCGGCACCTGAACGGGCGACATCCTCGCGTGCCTGTTCGACCTGCCGCAGGATGGTCTGGGCATGGCGGTAGAGAGTGTGGCCGGCTGCTGTAGGAACCACGCCCTGCTTACTGCGAATCAGAAGACGTTGCTTCAACTCACTTTCCAGGGCTGAAACCTGCTGGCTGAGGGCAGGCTGGGCAACGTGTAATGCCGCCGCGGCGCGCGTGATGCTTCCGGAGTCCACAATTTTCACGAAGTAGGCAAGTTTCCTAGTGTCCATTTTTCCTCTGTTCGTCCCTGAAGCGACACCGGTCATACGTGAAAGTTATGGCGGGATATGCAATAGGTCTTTGTGTGACCCATGCCTCGCCCGCTAGGTTGAGATCCAGAACACTTCTGCGTGACAACCAGATTATACCCTTCGAAACATAAGGCATTTATGTGGGGCGAGAAGCAATTTCCCATAAATGCTGCCTTCGCAATCTAAGCTGCGTCTTCTTCCACAATTAAATAAATGACTTCTGTCTTCTTGGAAGCAACAAACAATGTGTTATTTGTTTCCCCTTAATGGAAAGATCCGACCAAATGAAAATCATAACAAAGGGCAAGATCGGTCTGGCTGCGGCCGCTGCTGCAACGCTGGTACTCACTGGTTGCGGCGGAGGCGCCTCCGGTTCCGGCTCTGACGGCGGCGGCAGCGCCACGTCAGGGGAAATTAACCTGATTGCCTACTCCGGCGTCTGGCAGGACCAATACACGGCTGCGGTCATCGAACCGTTCAAGGCCAAGTACCCGGACATTAAGATCAACTACGCCTCCAAGCGCTCCTCAGCAGAAATGCTTAGCGCCCTGCAGGGGCAGAAGAACAATCCGTCCACCGACGTGGCAATCATGGACAACTCTGTATCAACCACAGGTAACACGCAGGGACTGTTCGACAAGATTGATACCGCCGCCGTCCCCAACCTGGCGAACGTTCCAGACCAGTTCAAGAACAAGGATGGATTCGGTCCGGTGGTAATGCTCGACGCAGTCGGCCTGCTCTATGACACCGCAACTTTCCCCCAGGCACCTGAAAGCTGGGACGTGCTGTGGGATCCGGCGTATGCGGGCAAAATCAACGTTAACGCTCCGCCCTCCCTGCTGGGGCTCTCCCTGACCGCCATCACCTCGAAGATGGAGGGCGAGGATTACACCCAGAGCATCGACAAGGCGGTGGCACGCCTCAAAGAGATGGCGCCCGGCGTCCAGACGTTCGCGCCCAACCCCGATGAATACCAAAACGTGATCACCGGCCAGACGGTACTGGGACTTGGACAAAACGCCCGCGGTCAGTTCTACAGCGACCAGAGCAACAAGAAGATGGGCGTGACCTTCCCCAAAGAAGGCACCGTGTACCAGATCAACACAGTGAACGTTGTTAAGGATGCGCCCAACAAGGAGGCCGCCCAGACCTTCGTTGACTACGCGCTCTCAGCCGAGGCCCAGACCGCTTTCGCCAAGGCACTCTTCTACGCACCCTCTGTGACCAACGCTGAACTGCCGGCGGACGTGAAGGACCGCGTGGTTCCCACTGACGGCTCCCTGAACATCGTTCCCCTCGATGTTCAGTTCCTGTCTTCAGCCCGTGACAAGTGGACCGACACTTGGAAGCGCGAAATTATCACCAAGTAGCCGTCCCCGCGGCGCCCCTCCCCACACCCTGCTTCAGGAGAAGTGAAAACGTGACTGAAACAAAACTGTCGATCGTGGATCTGACCAAAAGATACGCTGCCGGTCTTGAACCGGCCGTCGACCGCCTGAACATGGAGGTGGAAGAGGGGCATCTGGTGGCGCTCCTCGGCCCCTCGGGCTGCGGCAAAACCACCACACTGCGGATGGTTGCCGGCCTGATGGATCCGACCGCCGGCTCCATTGTGGTTGACGGCAAGGAAATCACCCACACCCCCGTCAACAAGCGCGGCATGGGCATGGTCTTCCAGTCCTACGCCCTGTTTCCGCACATGAACGTCGAACAGAATGTGGCCTTCGGGCTGCAGATGCGCCAGGCCTCAAAGGCCGACCAGAAACGCCGGGTGGCTGGAGCGCTGGACATGGTGCAGCTGGGACACCTGTCCAAGCGGCAGGTGAGGGAACTCTCCGGCGGACAGCAGCAGCGCATTGCCCTGGCAAGGGCACTTGTTGTGGAGCCGACGCTCCTGCTCCTGGACGAGCCATTGTCCAACCTGGACGCCAAGCTCCGCGAAACCATGAGGACAGAGATTCGCTCCATCCAGCAACGGACCCGGGCCACCACGCTGTTCGTCACACACGACCAGGATGAGGCGCTGGACATGGCAGACCGGATCGCTGTGATGAATGGGGGACTGATCGAGCAGTTTGGTTCTCCCACCGACGTCTATGAACGGCCGCGGACCCGGTTCGTGGCAAATTTCATCGGCCAGGCCAACTTCCTCACCGCCCGCGTTTTGTCCGAAACAGGTTCGGCCGCCAAGGGCGAAACGCATTACCGGGTATCAGTGGACGAACTCGGCCAGTTCGGAGCCGTGGGGGAACCCGGGCTGACGGGGTCCACGCATGAACTGGTCATCCGGCCGCACCGCCTCAAGGTATTCCTGCACCCTGCCGGCACCGAGACGATCTCGGGCATCATCGAGCGTGTCAGCTACACGGGCGATGCCATCTCGGTGGCCGTCAGGGCTGGGGACCGCGTCTTGCAGGCACAGATGCCCACGTCCAGCGGGGACCTTCCCCGTCCGGGCGACGCAGCCTATCTTTCATGGAACGAGCAGGATGCATACTTGCTGCCTGCCGCAGTGGAAGCCCCTGCCGCCCTGGAAGCCCAAGTATCATGACAACCACCCAACTGCAGTCCCCGTCTGTCCGCCGGGCCGGTGCCGCCGAAGGTGAGCTGGAAAAGGCCACAGGACGCCGAAACCGGCGGACCTACCTGGCCCTCCTCCTGCCTGGTCTCCTCGGGCTGCTGGTGAGCTTCGTCTTCCCGCTGGCCTACATGATTCGGATGTCCTTTAACAAGGGAGCACCGGACGGCGTCATCGAGGAAACGTTCACACTGGACACCTACATCCAGCCGTTAACTGACCCGTACTATTGGCGGGTCACCCTGGATACCTTCCAAATGGGCGTCACAGTGGGGTTGCTCTGCATTCTGGTGTCGTATCCCGTTGCCCTGTTCCTGGCCCGGAGCACCAGCAAGTACCGAGGGTTGCTTCTGGCCATCGCCATCGCACCCCTGCTGACGTCCGCCGTTGTGCGGACGTACGGGTGGATGGTCATCCTGGGCACGAACGGCCTTGTCAACTCTTCGCTGCAGGGCATGGGCGTGATCGAAACTCCGCTGAGGCTGACGAACAACATGACGGGTGTCACCATAGGCTTGGTTGAGATCTTCATGCCATATGCCATCCTCGCCATGATCTCCGGATTCGGCCGGCTCAGCCCGCAGCTGGAGGAAGCGGCTGGGTCCTTGGGTGCAAGCAAGCTGCAGGTGTTCACCCGGGTCACGCTTCCGTTGAGCCTCCCTGGAATCCTCACCGCGTTCCTTCTGGTCTTTGTGTTGTCCATCAGTACCTTCATCACCCCGCGCCTCCTGGGAGGCGGCAGCGTCCAGGTGCTGGCAACAGAAATCTACGATCAGACCACAGGCCTGCTCAACTGGCCGTTCGCAGCCGCACTCTCCGTGATCCTGCTGATCCTGTTCGGCCTGATCATTGCCGTCTACCAGCGCCTCACCAAGAAGATCGGAGGCTAGCCATGTCTGAAGCCCGCCTTTTCAAACCGCGGTTCAACCCGGCCAAGCCGGCGTTCGGGATCCTGGTGTTCCTGCTTTACCTGTTCCTGCTTGCCCCACTGCTGATCGTTTTTGTCGTCTCCTTCGCGTCGAACCAGTACCTGTCCTTCCCGCCTGAAGGGCTGACCTTCAAGTGGTACGAGATGCTGCCCGAGGAAAGCACGTTCATGAACGGCATGCGGGTCAGCCTCATCGTGGCCGTGGTTGTCACGGCCATCGTCCTGGCCCTCGGCGTACCGGTGGCACTGGCCCTGGACAGGTTTGAATTCAAGGCGAAGGCAGCGGTCCAGTCCTTTTTCCTCTCGCCGCTGCTGATCCCCAGCATCGTCCTGGCACTGGGGATGGTCCTGCTCTTCGGGCCGCTGGAACTGAACAACACCTACGCCGGAATCATCATCGGTCACGTAGCCATCACCATCCCGTTCGTGATCAGGACAACACTGATGAGCCTGGCAACCACTGACACGTCCTGCGAAGCGGCGGCGAGGATCCTCGGGGCAGGGTCCTGGACCGTCTTCCGGCGCATCACGCTTCCCATCATCCAACCCGGTGTCATTGCCGGCGGTGTCATAGCCTTCATCGTTTCCTTCGATGAAGCAGTCATCTCGCTCTTTGTTGCCGAATCAGGGCTGCCCACGCTGCCGGTGCAGGTCCTGCGGTACGTCGAGAACTCAGCCGACGCCGCCGTCGCTGCTTTGTCGGTCATCCTCATCCTGATCTCGCTCGTCGTTGTGGTCGTCGTCGAGCGGGCCATGGGCCTCCGCAAGGCCCTGCGCTAAAGGTCCCGGGATAGGCCCCCGGTCATAACCGGAGCCTATCCCGGGACATCGATTACGTCTTTGTGTGGGGCGGCCTACAGTGCCACGCTTGAAGAGGCGAGGCTGAAGAAGCTGCCCCCAACATTCTCCGACTCCCTGAGGGGAGCCAATACACGTCAGTACAAACGAAGGAAGGCGCACACTATGGGTCGCACAGTTGATCTCGTGGCAGATCTCGGTGAAGGCTTCGGTGCCTACTCCCTGGGCGACGACAACGCACTTCTCGAAATCGTTTCCAGCGCCAACATAGCCTGCGGTTTCCACGCAGGAGACCCGGACATCATGGACCGTACGGTGGCGGAATGCGTCAGGCGCGGAGTGAGCATCGGAGCTCACCCCAGCTTTCCGGACCTCCGGGGATTCGGGCGTCGCGCCATGGAGCTAACAGCAGACGAAGTCCGCAATGATGTCATTTACCAGATTGGCGCCCTGTCAGCCTTCGCCGCGTACCACGGAACCAGCGTTTCCCACGTCGCCCCCCATGGGCGGCTGGGCAACCTCGTCGCCACACGCCAGGACTATGCCGCCGCCGTCGCTGACGCCGCACACCGCGTAAATCCTGGCCTGATCGTCCTGGCCCAGGATGGTGAGCTCGCCGAGGCGGCCGCCGGGCGCGGCCTGCCTGTGGCCATTGTCGGCATCGCCGACCGTGCCTACGAAGAAGACGGAACCTTGGTGCCGCGCAGCCAGCCAGGGGCCGTCATCCACGATCCGGCAACCATCGTTGAGCGCACCATCCGCATGGTGTGTGAAGGCTTTATTGAATCTGTGTCTGGGCTGAAACTCCCCGTCGTCGCCGATACCGTCCTGCTGCACGGCGACAACCCCGGAGCCGTGGACCTGGCCCGGCTCATCCGCAAAGAACTGACTGCGGCCGGCGTGACCATTGCCTCGCTTGCCCAGGTGCTGGCGGCCAAAGCGGAAGCCGCCTGAGATGGCTGACAACCCAACACCGGTGGAGGTGCACGAGTCGGGCGACGCCGCCCTCCGGGTCGTCGCCACGTCCCCCGACCGCGAGCGGAACTGGGCCGCGGTGCATGCGCTGGCGGCTTGGCTCGAGACGGCCGACGTCGACGGCGTCCACGGCGCGGTCCCCACCTATGATTCGGTGCTGGTTGAGTTCGACCCGTACATCACTTCCGCCCGCCAGATCCGGGCCTTTGTCCTGCTGGGCATGCGCCAGCTCGATTTCGTTGGTGCTCCAGCCCGCACGCCCCGGCAGTTCGAGGTACCTGTGGTCTACGGCGGTGAATACGGACCCGACCTGCAGAAGGTCGCGGACCACGAGGGTCTCCCGGTTTCCGAGGTCATCGCCCTCCACACGGCCAAGTCGTACGTCATCCGGTGCCTGGGTGCCCCGGCCGGGTCGCCCATGATGGATGGTCCGGACTTCCCGCTGCCCGTGCCCCGGCTGAAAGACCCACGGCTTTCGGTACCCGCCGGTGCAGTCTCCGTGGCAGGACGGCAGGCAGTGATTGCGCCGGCGGTGGCCCCGGGTGGCTGGTGCGTCATCGGACAAACACCTCTGACGGCGCTGAACGCCCACAACCAACCCTTGGTTCCGTACATGCCTGGAGACCTGCTCCGGTTCCACGAGATCCCGGCCGCCGACTTCGAGCGCTATGCAGGCCTTGAGCTGGAGGCATCGAAATGAGCGGCACCCTGACCATCCAGCAGCCAGGCCATTCCGTGGTCACGGATCTTGGCAGGTTCAAAGGGCCACGGTACGGACTCCCCGTCAATGGCGCCCTGGACCAGTTTTCCGCCCGCGCCGCCAACATCCTCGCCGGCAACCTGGACAACGATCCGCTGATCGAAGTCACTGCCCTGGACTTCCGGATGCGTGCCGACTCGGACCTGCTCATCGCTGTTACGGGTGCCCCGCTTACCCTGAGCGTCGGCGGACGCGAATGCCCGCAGTGGGAACCGGTGTCCGTCCTGGCCGGTGAAACTGTTGCCTTACGGGGTATGAAGACGGGGCTACGCGCCTACGTGGCGGTCCACGGCGCCCTGGACGCTCCGACCCTGCTGGGCAGCTGCGCGCCGGACACCGTCGTCGGATTCGGGTTGAAACTTAACCAAGGAACTGTCCTCGGCTGCCGAAAGACCGTTCCGCCCATCCGGCAGCCGTATTTTGACCTTCCGCTGTTCCGGCTGGGGCTTACCCGCCCCGGAATCAGCGCCTGCCCGGTCATCAATGTAACTGACGGGCCGGACCTCGCGGAGTTTGGTGACACTGCCGAACTCCTGTTTAGGACCAGTTACACCGTGAGCGGACGGAGCAACCACATCGGACTCCGCCTCGGCGGAGCGCTTCCGGAAAGGCAGTCGACGGCGGAAGTCCTGTCCAGGGGCGTTCCGGTGGGGGCGATCGAAGTCCCGTCCCGGGAGGAACTCCTGGTACTCCACCGCGGACGCGGCGTGACGGCCGGCTACCCGGTTCTCGGTGTGGTCACCAGCCGCTCGCTGGATGTCCTTGCCCAGACCAGGCCCGGCGATACCATCACCTTCCGTAAGACCACTGTGGCTGAGGCCACCGCGCGGCACCGGGCTGCCGTGCGTGAGCTGGAGGCCCTTCGCACGTCAGTAAATACAGTTTTTGGCCTGCTGGGTGTGGGAGCCCCCGCGAGCTGGCGGGAACTCATGCCTGCCTCCGGAAGCTGAGGCCCGGATATGTCCCGCCGTAGTCACCAGAAACAAGTAAGGATTTAGAATGTCAGCGTCAATACGAGCGGCTGGTCCGCAGAACGATCGGCTGGATGCCAAGCAGACCCGGAAGGTGGTCACCGCCGGCTGTGTGGGCATCTTCGTGGAACTTTACGACAACGGCATCTTCGCCTTTATGGCTGGAACGCTTGCGCTGGTGTTCCTGGCACCGGGCAACCCTGACAACGCCCTGTTGTTCGTCTTTGCCGGCTACGCCGTGTCCTTCTTCGTGCGCCCCCTTGGCGCTGTGGTCTGCGGTTACCTTGGGGACCGGATCGGGCGGCAAAAGCTGCTGGTCTTTGTCATCCTGCTGATCAGCGTTGCCACGGCGGGCATTGGCTTGCTGCCGGCCTATTCGGCCATCGGCATCGCCGCGCCGATTCTCCTGGTGCTGCTCCGCATGCTGCAGGGCTTCTCCGTTGGCGGCGAAGCCGCTGGCGCTATGACATTTCTCGCCGAACACGCCCCGGAAGGCAAGCGCGGCATCATCACCTCCTACGCACAGATCGCCTCCTTCGCAGCGCTGCTGACCGGCACGCTCGTTGCATTCTCCATGTCGCCCTGGCTCAGCCAGGCAGCGATCGACGGCGGCGGTTTCGGCGCGTTCGCCTGGCGCATCCCGTTCCTGGTCGCCATCCCCATGGGCGTCATCGGCTGGTACATCCGCAAGGCCATCGCGGACACCCCAAACTTCGTGAAGCTGAAAGAAGAGGGCGGCCTGTCCAAGAACCCGCTCAAGGAAGCCTTCAAGTCCGCCGAACACCGCCGTGCCATGCTGCTGGCCCTGTTCATCCCGCTCATGAACGGCTCCGGCTACTACGTCCTGTTCTCCTACATGCCCACCTTCCTCAAGGGCAAGCAACTGAACTTCACCATCGGCGAGGCGCTGATCGTCACCGCCTGCAGCCTTGTGGTTATCTGCATCGCCATCCCTTTTATGGGCGCCCTCTCAGACAGGGTGGGACGTAAGAAGGTCATCGCCGGCTCCGCGATCGCCATGGCAGTCGTCGGTGTCCCCGCGTACGCCCTGATCGCCACCGGTGAGATGGCGCTGGCCATCCTGGGCGCCTCCATCATGGCAGTGGTCTTCGCCGGCCACACCGCAGTGATCCACATCCTGATAGTTGAACTTTTCCCCACCCGGGTCCGATACTCGGCCTACGGCCTGGGCTACAACATCTCTTCGGCACTCTTCGGCGGCACCGCGCCGCTGCTGATGACCTGGCTGATCTCCTCCACCGGCAACATCTACATGCCCGCTTTCTACGCCGTCATCACCGCGCTGGGCACCCTCGCGGCCGTCAGCACCGTCAAGGACCGGGCGCACCTGCCACTCCGCGACGCCTAAAAATGTCGGTGGCGTTGAAGCCACCGAAACACGTCACGTCAATTTTCCGAATTCATTGAAACACCATCATTGGAGACCTCCATGCCATTTTCAGACTATTCAACCGCCCTGGTCACCGGCGCTTCCACCGGAATGGGTGCAGCGATCGCCGAACGCCTTACTAAACGCGGGCTCACGGTCCACGCCGTTGCGCGTAACGAGGATCGGCTGAAGGAGCTGGCCGACAAGACCGGCGCGATTCCCCAGGTGGTGGACTTGACCGACACCGCCGCAATCACAAAAACCCTGGATGGCCTAAAAGTGGACGTACTGGTGAACTGCGCTGGAGTTTCCCGGCCGGGGAACATCCTGGACTCCAGCGCGGACGACGTCGACGAACTGGTGGACGTGAACCTGCGCGCCTTGCTTCAGCTCACACGTCTGGTCCTGCCCGGCATGGTGGACCGGGACAACGGCCACGTCATCAACATCAGTTCAATCGCAGGTCTTTACAATTTTTACGGACACACGGTCTATCACGCCACCAAGGCAGCCGTGCACCAAGTTTCCAGGCAGCTTCGCAATGACACGGTGGGCAAACGGATCCGCGTTACGGAGATCTGCCCGGGGCGGGTTGAAACCGAGATCTTTGGCCGGAACATGGGCGGAACGCCGGAAGCCATGGAAGAGGCATGGAAGACCTACTACGAAGGTTATGAGTCCCTGACAACGGACGACATCGTCAATGCCCTTGACTATGCGGTGGAAACTCCCCGGCATGTAAACGTGGGCATGCTGGAACTGATGCCCACCTTCCAGGTCCCCGGCGGCCTCACCTTCGACAGGCGTTAAAGCGCTACGCCGGCCCCCATATACCAACCACAGGATCGATAGGCCTTCCGATGCAAACAGTCCGTACCGTCAGCTTCCCCGACCGCCAGCTCCTTGCCGACCTCTCGCCCCTGCCCGAAGGGCTGAAGGGAGTGGTATGGGACCTGAAAACGGATCCCGACGGCGGGACGCTCGGTGAGATCGACGGCGTCATCCTCCCATACATCGACGCCGCCGCCGTGCTGGGCTCGCTCGGCCAGGTCCAGGACCTGAAATTCGTCCAGACCCAGTCCACCGGTTATGACGGGGTTGTTGAGGCGGCTGGACCAGCCGCCGGAGTGGCCAACGCCTCCGGCGTCCACGCCGCCGCCACCGCGGAACTGGCTGTGGGCCTGATCCTGGCGAAGCTGCGTGGCATCGACCAGGCAGTCCGGGATCAGCAGTACGGCCTCTGGCGGCCAGAGCGTCGCCAGTCACTGGCCGACAGGCGTGTTCTGCTGCTGGGCGTCGGCGGGATAGGTCATGAAATCGCACGACGCCTGGAACCCTTTGAGGTTACTGTCACCCGGGTGGGAAGTTCGGCCCGTACGGACGAATACGGCGAAGTGCATTCCTCCGCCGGCCTGGCCGCGCTTGCCTCGACGCACGACATCCTGGTCTCGGTGCTGCCCCTGAGCCAGCAGACCCATCAGCTGGTGGGGGAGGAGGTCCTGGCTGCCCTGCCGGACGGCGCCCTGGTTGTCAACGTGGGCCGCGGCTCCGTGGTGGACACTGCCGCCTTGACCAAAGAAGTCGTCTCCGGGCGTCTGCAGTGCGCCATTGACGTCGTCGATCCTGAACCCCTGCCGCAGGACCACCCCCTGTGGTCCACGCCCAACGCGCTCATCACCCCGCACGTCGGCGGAAACGCGTCCGCGTTCCAGCCCAGGATCCTCAAACTCCTCCGGAAACAGCTGGAAGCCCTTGCCGCCGGTCAGGCTCCGTCCAACCTGGTGCAGGATGGCCCCTTCTCATGAGCGGACTTTTTGATTTGACGGGGCGGGTTGCCCTGGTAACGGGTTCGAGCCGGGGGATTGGCAATGCGCTGGCACGGGCTCTGGCCGACGCCGGTGCCACGGTGGTGCTGAACGGCGTCAATGCCGAGCGGCTCAAGGACGCCGCGGCGGCGATGGCCGCGGAGTATGCGCCGGGGCAGGTGCACAGCATCGCGTTTGATGTCACATCCGACGCAGAGGCGGCGAGGGGTGTGGCGTGGGTGGAAGAGAACGTCGGCCCGTTGGAGATTCTGGTGAACAACGCCGGGATCCAGCACCGGGTGCCGATGTTGGATTTGGACGTTGCGGACTGGGAGCGGGTGATTACCACGGACCTGACGAGTGCGTTCTTGGTGGGACGGGAAGCTGCCCGGCACATGATCCCGCGCGGGCACGGAAAGATCATCAACATCTGCTCAGTGCAGACGGACCTGGCCCGGCCCACGATCGCCCCGTATATCGCGGCGAAGGGCGGATTGCGGAACCTGACCCGCGCCATGACCGCGGAGTGGGCGGCCTCGGGGCTGCAGGTCAACGGGATCGCGCCCGGGTATATCCACACGGAGATGACGCAGAACCTGGTGGATGATGAGCAGTTCAACTCCTGGATCCTGGGCCGTACCCCGGCGCACCGTTGGGGCACCGTGCAGGACCTCGCCGGCCCGGCGGTATGGCTGGCCTCCAGCGGCTCAGACTTCGTGAACGGGCAGACGATCTTCATCGACGGCGGAATGACGGTGGTGGTCTGATGCCCACCTCAACTGAACTCCCTGAGTTCGGGCTGGCAGTAGTTGCGCATGCGGCCGGAGACCTGCGGATCGATACGGTTACATTGGGAACGCCCGAACGGGACGAAGCCGTCGTCGAAGTAGCCTATGGTGGCATCTGTGGTTCCGACCTTCATTACTGGATGCACGGCGCGGCAGGGGAGTCGATCCTAAGGGCCCCACTTGTTCTCGGGCACGAAATATCGGGAGTTGTTGTCCGTGCGGCAGCGGACGGCAGCGGACCCGCCACAGGGAGCCCCGTCACAGTTCACCCTGCCACCCCTGGCCCGGGGAAGGAGCGGTACCCCGTTGATCGGCCCAATCTCTCTCCGGGGTGCACCTATTTAGGGAGTGCCGCACGGTTTCCGCACAAGGACGGCGCCTTCAGCCGCTACGTGAAACTGCCAACCCGCATGCTGCGCGTCCTGCCAGATAACGTGGACCTGAGGACGGCTGCCCTGATCGAGCCGGCCAGCGTAGCGTGGCATGCCATTTCACGCGCAGGAGATGTTGAAGGCAAGACTGCGCTGGTCATAGGTTGCGGACCGATCGGCGCCCTGGTCGTCGCTGTCCTCAAACGCGCCGGCGCGGGCAGGATTGTCGCCGTCGACATGCACGCCAAACCGCTGGAGATCGCCACTGCTCTTGGAGCGGATGAAGTTATTACAGCTGCGGATGTCGACGCCATTAAAGCGGTGGAAGCGGACATCGTTATCGAGTCCTCGGGTAACCACCACGGGCTGGCTTCCGCCATCCGCGGTGCCGCCCGCGCGGGCACTGTGGTCATGGTCGGCCTCCTGCCCACAGGACCGCAGCCTGTTCTCATCTCCCTGGCCATCACCAGGGAGCTGCAGCTCCTAGGGTCTTTCCGTTTCAACGACGAGATCGATGAAGTGATAGCTGCCCTTGCCGATGGCACCTTGGACGTAGGACCTGTCATTACCCACCAGTTCGCCCTTGCCGATGCAGTCCAAGCCTTCGAAGTGGCGCGCAACTCGGCTGAATCGGGGAAGGTTCTCCTGGATTTTTCGGGGGCAGACACTGCGCGATCCAAGACGTGACGATGCGATGCGTAGCTGTGGATATCAGCGGGCAACCGGAGTCCATCGTCGACCAGATCCTGGTCCAGATGGAGGACAGGGCCCATGCAGCTCAGTAACTGATCGTCACTTGCCCGGAGGGTCCGGCGTCTAAATCCAACTTCAAGCAATCCGATTCGAGGAAAGAATGCCCCCGCCCAGAACAGCTGTATCGCGGAGTTCCGGAACAGCGCTGCAGGCCGGGGGCATCGGCGCAGGACCCGGTTATCGCTATCGGGGAGCATCGAAAACCGTACGCCCCGTGCAGAAAGCCGAGAAGGTTCGAGAGCTTCTAAAAGAGCAGCGACAGGCCCTGTCCTTCAAATCCAGCAGCCTTCGAGACGTGTCGGTGCGGATGAATGAGAGGATCGCCCAAGCTATCAAGGATGGCTTGAAGGTCACGGACCTTGCGGTCGTTACTCAGCTGTCGCGCCCCGAGGTGCGACGAATTGCGCTTTCTTTTGCGGATCTGGACAGGACATCAACGACGGAGAGAGAACATCTCGAGGCTATCCGAAAGCTTGGAGCGGAACTTCAGGCAATTGAGAAGGCCAGGGACATGCTTGAGGAGAAGCGTCTGCACGTCATCGCAGCGGCTCGGAAGACCCAGTTGATTGACGACTACGAACTCGCATCCCTGACGGGCCTCAATCCCGCTTACCTCGGGAAGATGACATGGGGCGTTCTCCCCGGAGCAGCAGGCCGTGGCTGGCGTGACCCCGGGACTGGTCCGCCTGTCCGTGGGCATCGAGCACATCGATGACATCCTGGCAGACCTTGAAGCCGGCTTCCGTGCCGCCAAGGAGGCAAGTGGCGCCTGATTCACCGGACAATTTCCACAGCCGCGGCGTGGCAGTCAAGAGGGTCATCCTATTGTTCCGCGGTCAACGATACTTCCGGGGAGCTTGTGGACCCCGGGTACGAGCGCGCCGGACTCCATGAGGGCCTGGGCGGCGGCGCGCCCCAGCTCCTCCAGGTTCATGTCCACGCTGGAGAAGGGACGGCGGACGTCCCTGCTGACCACCGACCAGTTGTCGAAGCCAACCAATGCAACGTCTTGGGGTGTGCGAAGTCCGCGCGCTTCCAACGCATCCATTGCTCCGCGCGCGATCTGGTCGTTGCCGCACACTAAAGCGTCGAATGCTACGGAGTCGTCGAGGAGACGGTGTACGGATGACCATCCCCAGGTCTCGTGCCATTCGCCGTGAGAGGGAATCCCGCCCACCAGGTCCAGCCCGGCTGCGGCGGTGGCAAGAAGCGTCCCCTCGGCACGGTCGCGGGCGGCCGTCTCGCGCTGCGGCCCGCCGATATGGACAATCATTTTGCGGCCGGTACTGATGAGTCTCTCCGTTACGAGTTTGGCGGATTCCGTGTTGTCGCAGACAAAGGAAGTGTCGGCCGGATCGAGCGAGGGCGCGTACACGTAGACGAGCGGGACGTTGGTGTTCAGGTGCAGGGACGGCCGTGGCTCGGGGATGTCACCCACAAGGAGGAGACCGTCCACCCTTCGGCTCACGAGGGCTTTGGCGTGCTGCAGCTCCAGCTCTGGATTTCCCCGTGAGTTCGAGAGCAGCACGGTCGAACTGTCCGCGCCCAGCGAGTCTTCTGCCCCCATCATGATGGGGAGTGAAAACCTGCCCTCAGAGTCGTTTGTGATGACCCCTACGGACTGCGTGCGTCCTCCAAGCAGCCCCCGCGCCAGGAGGTTCGGTGAAAAGGAAAGCTCCTCGGCAGCCTGGAGAACCCTCAGTTTGGTGCGGTCGGCAACGTCGTAACGGTTGCTGAGCGCCTTTGAAGCCGTGGCGAGCGAGACCCCGGCACGTGCCGCGACATCCGCCAGTGTGGCGGCCTTGTCCCGCGCCGTTGCGGCTGGTTGGACTTCCATGAACAGCACACCCCTTTGATTCCTTGACAGCTGCCCCCCACGCTACTAGCTTTGGGACGAAAACCTTTTCGAAAGCCTTTTCGATGCCGCGTTCCATTCTTCCACCGATTCATGAGGACTTCCCAACCATGACTGCTCGAGCCATTGCACGGACCGATCGCGGTCTTTCCCCGCTGCCCTTGACTGACGTCGTCATTGATGACGCTTTCTGGGCGCCGCGCCGGGAACTTATCCGGACCCGTACGCTGCGCCAGCAGGAGGACCAGTTGCGTAGGGGCGGACAGTTCGAAGCCCTGAAACTGGGCTGGAAGCAGGGGGACCCGGAGCCTCACATCTTTTGGGAAAGCGACGTGGCGAAGTGGATCGAAGCGGCCAGCTACTGCCTGGCGACGACGCCGGACCCTGAGCTTGAGGCTTCAGTGGATGAGGCCATCGGACTGCTCGCCGCCGCCCAGCAGGAGGATGGCTACCTCAATGTCTACTTCACGGTGGTCCGTCCAGGTGAAAGATTCACAGACCTGCGCGATGCCCATGAACTCTACTGCGCCGGCCATCTGATCGAAGCCGGTGTCGCCCACCATCAGGCAACCGGCAAAACCAGGCTCCTAGAGGTGGTTCGACGCTATGCGGACCTTATCGAGACCACATTCGGCCCGGGCGGGCAGTGCGAGGGAGGTTACGACGGTCACCAGGAAATTGAACTGGCCCTGGTCAAGCTGTACCGCGAAACCGGTGAGCGCCGCTATCTTGAAGTGAGCCGGCGGCTGATCAGGAACCGCGGGCAGCAGCCTTTCTACTTCGATCTGGAAGAGGAACGGCGCGGTACTCCCGGCTATTTCGCCAGTTTCTTTCCACACCGTCACGAGCAGGTGCGGCGCTTCCGCGAATACAACCAAAGCCATCAGCCCGTCGTCGAACAGGCGTCGGCAGTAGGCCATTCGGTACGCGCCGTCTACATGTACTCCGCCATGACAGATCTCGCGGCGGAATACGATGACACGGAACTGGGCGAAGCCTGCGACACGCTGTGGGCGAACCTTACCGACAGGAAGCTTTACCTCACCGGCGGGATCGGCTCCGATCATTCCATTGAGGGATTCGGCCCTGACTATGATCTCCCGGACGAACACGGCTATGCGGAGACCTGCGCTGCCATCGGGCTTGTCCAGTGGTCCCAACGGATGGCCAACACACGGCGGCACGGACGCCATATCGATGTCCTGGAACGCGCCCTCTACAACGGTGTCCTCAGCGGCGCCTCTGCGGAAGGCACGCACTACTTTTACGGCAACCCTCTGGCCAGCAGCGGCAGTGTTCAGCGGCAGGAATGGTTTGGGGTGGCCTGCTGCCCGCCCAACCTGGCCCGCCTCCTGAGCGAGCTCGGACGGTACATTTATGCGCAAGGCCCCAACGAAGCTGTGGTCCACCTGTTCGTGGGCGGCGAAGCACGGTTCGCCCTGGACGCCGGCACCATCACGCTCCGTCAAACAACCGAATACCCTCGCCATGGCAAGACCGGGATTTCCGTCGGCACTACAAGGCCGGCAGATTTCACCCTCTCCATCCGCATCCCGGCGTGGAGCCAGCCATCAGTCAGCCTCAACGGCGAGACCCTCCAGAATCCAGAGTTCACCAACGGATACCTGTCGCTGAGGCGCACCTGGGGCGACGGCGATGTGGTGAGCCTGGACCTGAATCTTGCACCACGACGGATTTGGGCCAACCCCGGCGTCGCTTCAGCCAGAGGCAAGGTGGCGCTGGCCTGGGGACCGCTGGTGCATTGCCTGGAAGGCGTGGACCATAATGCCCCCGTCAGAGGCATCACTCTTCCGCGATCCAGTGAGCTGACCGTGGTCTCGGACCACCGCACAGGAACCGTCACACTCCACGCCGCAGCCGAGACTGCCGGCCCTGCTGCCAACGGGGAGCTCTACCCGACGGCACCGCCAACCTCCGTCAGCACGGCGCTGACCGCTGTGCCTTACTTTTCCTGGGCAAACCGGGGAATTGCAGACATGACCGTCTGGATTCACGAATCCGACCGATAGCCGCCGCGGAAAAATAAGGACGCCGCTAGCGGATGGCGGCTTCGGTGATGGCTGATTCTTCCAGGCCCCAGTACTCCAGGCACTCCTTGTACTCCGGGGATTCCAGAACGGACTGGATGGCCTGCTGCAGCGCCGGTGTAAACGGTGATCCCTTCTTCAGCGCCATGGCGACGGTGGTGTTCGTGCGGGTATCCATCCTCGGTTCCAGAACGGCGAAGTGGTTGGGCTGCTGCTCGATGGCCCAGGCCAGGGCACTGGCGTCGTAGAAGACCCCGTCGATCCGCTTGGAGTCCAGCTGCGTCAGGGCCTCCTGGATGTTGGGCAGTGTCACGCCGTTGATGGCTGGCTGGCCCTTTTCCTCACAGGTCCACTTCGAGACGTTCGGCAAGTGGTTCAACTGCTGGGTGGAGCCCTTGGCTACGCCAATGTTCTTCCCGCAGAGTGTGTCGTTGGTCAGCTTCAGCGGGTTGCCATGGTGTACGGCCACGGCCGAGCCGCCCTTGAGGTAGTTGATCATGTCCAGGACCTTCAGCCGCTGTTCCGTCGCCGCCATGGTGGTGGCAGTGAAGTCATACCGGCCGCCGTCGATACCGGGAATGATCGTGTCAAACGCCGTGTTCTCAAACTTCAGCTTCAGCCCCAGCTTCTTCGCCACGAGCCGGGCGAGGTCCGGGTTCACCCCGATCGGGGTGGAGTTGTCCTCGGCCAGGAACGTCATCGGCGGGGAGCTAAGATCCATCGCCACGGACAGTTCACCCTTGGCCTTGTAGGGCTCCGGCAGCAGCGCCACCGCTGCCGGATCCGGTTGGACACCTTCTGAGATGTCCCGGGTGTTCTGTGTCTTGGAGAGTTCTGTGCCCTCAGTGCCCGTTGACGTGCCGCCGCAGGCACTCAGGGCCAGCAGGACTGCGAGTCCGGCGGCCGCCGTCTGGATCTTCTTTCCAGTCTTCATAGTGCTTCCCTTTAAAGGGGGTTCAGGTGAAAGTCTTGCTGATTGATTGTTCGTGTAGTCCGGCGAGTCTGCTGCCGAATTGGCCAGGACCGAGGTCTTGGCGGAGTCCCTGGGTTCTTCCCATTGGTGGTCAATGCCGAAGAGCGGTACATCACTCACTTTCCGCGGCTTTTACCGGCGCGTCAAGGACCTCAGAAGCTTCTCCTTGACGGCCCCGTAGGGCGGGTACGCGAACCGAAGAGTGTCGGGGCGCAGGGGCTTATCGAGTGTGGACCGTTCGTGCGAAAAGGTCCGCAGGGAATGCTCGCCGTGGTAGGCGCCCATGCCGCTGCCTCCTACGCCGCCGAAGGGAAGTCCGGGAACCGAAAAGTGGGCGGCAGGAATGTCGAAATTCAAGGCTCCAGAGGATGTCTTTTCGGCGAAGGCCTGCCGGACTCCATCAGTGGCCGCGAAGACGTAGAGGGCAAGCGGTTTGGGGCCGGAGTTGATAAGGCGGATAGCCTCATCCTTCCCGCTGACCGGCACCAGCGGCAGGAGGGGGCCGAAGATTTCTTCCTGCATGACTGCGTCGCCCTCATGCGGCCGCAGGAGGGTGGGGGCGAAGTACCGGGTGGCCGCATCCCGTTGACCTCCGTGGACAACAGTGGTGCCGTCAGCCAAGGCAGTGAGCCTGTCGAAATGCCGCCCGTCGATGATCCGTCCGTAAGAGGAGCTGGAGGTTGGGTCCTTGCCAAACAGGCGGGTGATCGCCAGCTTGAGTTCGTGTTCGAGGGAGTCGAGGAGGGAAGGCTGAGCCATGACATAGTCCGGAGCGATACAACTCTGACCTGCATTTATGAACCTGGTCCACGCGATCCGCATGGCTGTTTGCCTGAGGTTCCTCCCGTCATCGACATAGGCCGGACACTTTCCGCCAAGCTCGAGGGTTACCGGAGTCAGGTTCTCGGCTGCTGCCCGCATCACGGCCTGCGCAGCATTGCGGCCGCCCGTGAAGAAGATATGGTCAAAGCGCTCGTTGAGCAGGGCGGTCGTCTCCGGGACGGCACCCTCCACCACTTCCACAGACGGAGCCAGGTATTGCGGGACCCACCGGGCCAAGGCGGACGACGTCGCAGGCGAATGTTCGCTTGGCTTGAGGACCACAGTGTTTCCCGCTGCCAGAGCCCCCGCCATGGGCGCGAGTGTGAGGTTTATCGGGTAGTTCCAGGGGCCGATGATCAGGACCGTACCCAATGGGGTCAGCTCAGTCCATGCCTTCGCGGGCAGTAACATCGACGGTACGGGAACCGGTCGCGGGCGGAGCCATCGCTCAAGATTGCGCTCCAAGTTGCCGATCTCGGCAAGCGTGAAACCGAAATCTGTTGCCAGTGATTCACTCCGCGGTTTGCCGAGGTCCTCCTGGAGTGCGCGCACGAAGTCCTCCTCGTGCTCGGCCAGCATCCTGCGCATATTACGCAGGAGTTGAAGCCGCGCCGCCAACGGACGGCTGGCACCGCCGTCGAACACTGAACGGGCCCGGGAGGCCGCGGAAGCAGGTGTGGCCATGGAGCAAACGTACTCCTGTTTTCCTGTTGCTACAGCGTTCCGTTGTGAGGTGGCCAACGGGGAAGGGCTCGGCCGCGGACGGCCGGGCTTGCCGAAACTGCGGAACATGGGCGGACTTTGGGCCGAACTCTATCCTTCTATGTGTGCGGGCGGCCTCTTGGCTGCCGGGTCGCTAGAAGGTTTCTGAGGGCTGCATATCTTTGGGCCGAGAGAGGCGGCCGCGGTTTAGTGTGATGACAGTGTCGGCTGCCTCCAGGGTCGCCGTGTCATGTGACGCGCACACAACCGTTGCTCCCCGTTCTTTTTCAGCGAAAAGAATTTCGGTGATCCGTTCCTGTGATTCCGAGTCCAGCCCGGTGGTCGGTTCATCCAGGAGCAGGATGTCCGCGTCTTGCGCGAGGCCTTGGCCAAGGAAGGCGCGCTGGCGCTGCCCGCCTGAGAGGCTGTGCAGCTGCCGCTTCTCGTAGCCTGAGAGACCGACACGGCCGATGCATTCGTCGACGATCCTCTGGTCATGTTTGAGAAGGGGGCGCAGGAGCCCCTTGCGTGCCCACCTGCCCATGCTGACGACGTCGCGTACCGTCAGGGGCATTCGCTCGGGGACCGCGCTGCGTTGAACCACGAGTGCGGTGCTGCCTTTGACGGGCAGCTCAACTCTTCCGTGGCGCGGGGTCTGCAGGCCTGCCAGCACGTTGAGCAGTGTGGATTTTCCGGACCCGTTGGGGCCGGCAACAGCGGTGATGGTGTTGGCTTCGATCCGCAGCGACAGGCCGCACAGCGCCTCCACGCCGTCATGATCCAGCCATACATCCTCTAAGACAAGCAGGCCTGCCTGCGTTGCCTTGCTGGACGTCGGGTTGAGGCGCGGCGAAGAAGTCATGGCAAAAGACTAGCATTTGGGAATGATTGTCATTAGCGTTATCGTCTAGACCGTGCACCTGATCCTTGAACCTTTCGCTGCTGATTTCATGCTCTACGCCCTTCTGGGCGGTTCCTTATGTGCTGCCGTTTGCGCCGTCGTGGGGACGTGGGTGGTTATCAGGGGCATGGCATTCCTGGGCGAGGCGATGGCGCATGGCATGCTGCCCGGAGTTGCCGTCGCGACCCTTACCGGTGTTCCTGTCGTCTTAGGCGCTGCCGGAAGTGCCATTTTGATGAGCGTTGGGGTGAGTCTGCTGGCCCGCAGGGGCAGGTTGTCCCATGACACGAGCATCGGTCTCTTTTTCGTCGGAATGCTCGCCGCCGGCGTGATCATCATTTCGCATTCACGCAGTTTTGCCACCGATGCCACGGCCATCCTCTTTGGCGACATCCTCGCCATAGGGCAGGCAGATCTGTGGTTGCTGTTCTGGGCATTGCTGGCAACCGTAGTGGTGGCCAGAGTGTTCCACCGCTCCTTTGTGGCCCTGGTGTTTGACCAGCGGGTTGCCCAGGTCATGGGTCTTCGGCCCCGGCTGGCGCAGGTGCTGCTGGTTGGCCTGGTGACGTTGGCGGTGGTCGCTTCCTATCAGGCAGTGGGGGCATTGCTGGTCCTCGGTCTGTTGCTTGCCCCGTCCGTGGCCGCTGCGGCCTGGACCCGGCACATCCGGACCACCATGGTCCTGGCAGCGCTCATCGGTTGTACGTCGGTCTTCGTCGGCCTGCTGGTTTCCTGGTACTGGGGCACGGCAGCCGGCGCCTCCATCGCCCTCACCGCGGTTTCAGCCGCGGCGTGCTCAAACCTAGCCCGGGCCGCGTCATCTCCGCTGCGGCGCGGCCAGGCAGCCGGGCACGCCTCCCACCCTTCCGCAGCCCTGTCCTCCGGCATCACCGGCAGCCCTGTTGCCGGTTCCGCTAATCGCTCCACCAAGAAAGCAATTCGTGCGAACATCTAGAACCCTCACACTTTCCGCCTTCGCGCTGACCCTGGCCCTTTCCGCATGTTCCGCCCCAGTGGCGGTCCCGGGATCAGGACCGGAAGCAGCTAAGGAAACCGCCGCTGCAGGGGGATCAGCAATCGGCGACGGGCATGGAGCCAAGGCAGGCGCCAGTGAGGTAGCTGAACCCCAGCTTCACTTGCTCACCGTTGGCCAGGCCGGCGAAGTGGGCATGCTGGACCTCGCGGATGAAACGTGGAGAAGTGCGGGAAGCCTGCCGGGCACAAAGAGCGGCATTACCGATGGCAGGTACATCTTCGCCTCATCCCCGGAACAAGGAACAGTCACGGTCCTGGACAGTGGCGTCTGGACCTGGGACCACGAGGATCACTTCCACTACTACCGCTCCGATCCCAGAACCGTCGGAACAATTACGGGGCAGGGGAAGGCAGTCGTTACACCCGGGGCATCGGCCACCGGGGTGTTCTTCCCTGAAACGGGAAAGGGCGTCCTCCTGAGCAACGACGCCCTGGCAGAAGGCCAGATCCGTGAAACAGCGCACCTAAACGATGCAGCCACACCCCACCAGGGAATGCTGGTGCCGCTGGGTGACTTCGCACTTGCCACGGTGCCCGGCGCTGACGGGAAAGCCCAGGCAGTACAGGCGTACGACGGCGAAGGGTCGGCTCTGGACGGAGCACAGGCGCCCTGCGCCGACGCGCAGGGCACCATCACCACACGCGTTGGTGTGGTCATCGGATGCACGGATGGCGCCCTCCTGGCAACCGTGGAAAACGGGAAAGTCGCGTTCGAGCACATCCCTTACCCGGCAGGCGCAGGGGCAGGACCCGCCACGGCGTTTCGGGCCCGCGAAGGCCGCCCCACTGTGGCGGCCGTGGCCGGTGACCAGGGTGCCTGGATCCTCGATACCCGCGAACGGAGCTGGCAGCTCATCAAAACTGATGTGCCCTTGCAGCAGGTAGCTGCCGTGGATGACAAGGAAGGGCACGCCGTCGCCCTCTCCATTGACGGGCGGGTCCTGGTGCTCTCCGCCGAGACTGGTGCCACGTTGTCCTCCACCGAACCCCTGCTGACCGAGACCCTGTCCGATCCCGGGCTCCTGGCCAGCGTGGAGCTGGTTGCCGATCAGCAGCGTGCCTACCTCAACGCGCCGGCCGAACAGAAGCTGTACGAGATTGATTTCGCTGATAACGCCCGTCTGGCCCGGACCTTCGCCACACCGTCCGTGCCGGTTGTTTTTGCCAGGACAGGACGGTGACGAAGATGCTTCGACGCTTTAAGACTGCACGCCTTAAGAGTGCACGCCGCCCGCTGACGCTGCTTCTGGCGGCCGCGGCCTTGGCGGGTTCCGCTGGTTGCAGCCCGCTGGAAGCGGACCGGCCGCTGATTGTGGTCAGCACGAACATCCTCGGCGATGTAGTGGAGAACGTCATCGGGGACCAGGCCGAGGTCCTGACGCTTATGCAGCCCAATGCGGACCCGCACTCTTTCGAGATTTCCGCCCAGCAGGCAGCAACAATGCGGCAGGCGGACCTCATCGTTACCAATGGACTGGGGCTGGAGGAAGGCCTGCAGCAACACATCGACTCTGCCAACGCCGGTAAGGTCCCCCTGCTCGTCGCCGGCGACGTCATTGATGTCCTCAATTACGGCGACGACAGCACGGCAGGAAACTCCGCCGGAGCAGCCGATCCCCACTTCTGGACCGACCCGGAACGCATGATCACGGTAGTCAACGCCCTTCAGGAGCGGTTATCAACCATTGACGGAATCGACCCCGAAGTGGTCAAGGCAAAGGCAGAGTCCTATCGGGCAGAGCTGACGCAGCTGGACTCCGACATGACCGCAGCCTTCACCGCCATCCCCGCAGAGCGGCGGAACCTCGTGACCAACCACCACGTCTTCGGTTACCTGGCCGACCGGTACGGGTTCAACGTAATTGGTGCCGTGATCCCGGGCGGAACCACCCTTGCCTCCCCAAGCGCCTCCGACCTGCGTGACCTGGTCAGCGCCATCGAGGAAGCCAAGGTGCCCACAATCTTTGCCGAGTCTTCCCAACCGGACCGCCTCGTCCAGGTCCTGGCCGACGGCGCCAACATCGACGTTTCGGTCGTCGAACTCTTCACCGAATCGCTCACCGACCCCGACGGCGGGGCGGAGTCCTACCTGACCATGATGCGCACCAATACAGAGCGCATCTCCACCGGCCTCTCGCCATGAGGCCAGACACCAGAAAGAACACATGAAAAACGCCATATCGCCGTTGCGCACCAGGCGCATTGTCCTCGCAGCAGCCGTCACCGCCTCTGCGCTCCTCCTATCCGCCTGCGGATCCGCCTCCGGACCGGCAGCGAGTACTGCCAGTACAGGTTCTGCCGGCGCCGGCACAACTGCTCCGGCCCCGCGTGTGGCCCTCACGTATGACGGGGGCATTGCCGTCCTTGACGGCAAAACACTCGAGCTCGAGGGCGACCTGCCTCTGGCAGGCTTCAACCGGCTCAACCCGGCAGGCGACGGACGGCACGCAATGGTCACCACCGCAGAAGGGTTCCAAGTCCTGGACATGGGGACCTGGACTGATGCCAGCGGCTCCCGGCAGGCCGAACCTCAACTCACCGATCTCGTCTTCAAGGCCGACAAAGCCGGACACGTGGTGCGACACGATGGCAAGACCGTCCTGTATGCAGACGGCACTGGTGAAACGACTATTTTCGAGACCGACGCACTGCTTGACGAACCTACCAAGTTGCCTGAAACCGAGGTGGTTCCCGCGGAGGAAGCACACCACGGCGTGTCAATCGTCCTGAAGGACGACACGCTGCTCACCACCGTAGGCAACTCGCAAAGCCGCTCAGGACTCCGGGTGCTGGACAAAGACCGCAAGGAAATCGCCAGGAACGGCGAATGCCCCTCTATCCACGGGGAGGGCACGGTAGCCGGCGAAATCGCGGTCTTCGGATGCAGCAACGGCGTGCTCGTCTACGAGGCCGGCACCATCACCAAAATCACCGCCCCGGACAAGTATGGCCGCATGGGCAACGCCTACGTAACGGACACCAGCCCCATCGCCGTTTTCGACTACAACGCCGATCCGGACGCCGAAGGCTACCTGCTCCACCAGCTCGGCCTCATCGATACAAAGGCTAAGACCATGAAAGTGGTGGACCTGCCTGACGGCGTCGAGTACACATGGCGGGACGTCGCACGCGGACCCAACGAAGAAATTCTCCTGCTCGGAACGGACGGATCCCTGCACACCCTCGATCCCGTCAGCGGGGAGACCACTTCTTCCCTCCCTGTCATCGGCGCCTGGGAAGGCCCTGCCGAGTGGCAGGACGCGCACCCGGCACTCACTGTGCTCGATGGCACCGCTTACGTAACCGACCCGGCCAAGAAAACACTCCACGCCATCGACCTCGCCACGGGTAAAATCACCACCTCCAAGGAACTTCCTGGCACACCCAACGAGATCACCGTCGTCGAAGGCTAAACACCTGACGTGAGGGGTTAAGCCCGGCACCGGCCGTGCTTAATCCCTCACGTCAGGCTCACTTCCGTTGGCTGTCCCGGCCCAGCAGCTTGTTGATCCGCGCCCCTGTTTCCACAACAAGGGGCGCTATCCGCTCTATCGTGGCGGGGGTCATCTCGTGGTCAAGCGCGGACGTGCTGAGTCCGCCGATGACTCTTCCGCTCGCGTCCTGGAGCGCAACCCCAACGCACCTGATGTGGAGTTCGTTTTCCTCGTCGTCAACGGCCCACCCCCGACGGCGGATGAGTTCCACCTGGTTCCAGAGCAGGCTCTTGGACATGATGGTGGACCGGGTTCTCCGCTTCAGCTGCGCGGCTTTCAACAGTTCGCGGCTTGTTTGCTCGTCGAGCGCGGCCAGTATCGCCTTTCCGATGGCGGAGGACCACAGCGGAATGGTGTCGCCGACCCTTGAGCGCATTTGATAGGCGGCCGGCCCGTCAATTTTTGCAACGTAACTCAACTCGTTGTGTGAGAACCGCGCCATGTGGACAGTGAAACCAACGCTGTCCCGCAGCGCCTGAAGATCTGGCAGTGCCGTGCGGACAAGTTGTTCGTCATTGTGCAGCAACGAAACAAGCCCTTGGACCCGCCGGCCCGGGCGGTAGGCCCTCTCCTGGTCCTGTTCCACCCAGCCATACTCCACGAGGTCACTCAGGATACGGTGGACGGTGCTGACGGACAGGCCAGTCTCGGAGGCAATGTCAGAAATCCTGTGGTGCGCAGGCACCGCCTCCAGCACTTTGAGGCCTTTCATCAGTGCGGACAGCTGGGGCTCCGCAGGCCCGGGTTCGGCGGTCACCTGCCCAGCCACCCGCCGTCGACAACCAGAACGTGGCCATTGACGTATGCCGCCTCCGGCCCGGCAAGGAAGGCCACACTGCCGGCAATATCCTCCGGCGAACCCCACCGCCCTGCAGGGATCCGCTCACGGATCGAGCGCTCCCGTTCGGGGTCTCCGCGCAAAGCTTCAGTGTTGTTCGTTGCAATGTATCCGGGCGCAATAGCGTTCACCGTTACCCCGTGCGATGCCCACTCGTTGGCGAGGGCTTTAGTTAAGCCCACCACCGCGTGTTTTGACGCCGTGTAGGAGGGAACGTTTATTCCTCCCTGGAACGAGAGGAGTGAGGCGATGGAAATGATCCTGCCGTGTCCCCGGTTGACCATATGGGTGCCGAAGACCTGGCTCAGGTGCCAAACGGTGTTCAGATTCAGGTTCAGGACCCGGTCCCAGGCCTCGCTGGCATGAGCCGCGGCCGGTTCGCGGTGAATCGTTCCCGCGTTATTGACCAGGATATCCACCGGTCCTGATGCCACGAGGCGTTCGGCATCGGTACGGGCCGCGGCGGGATCGCCAAGGTCAGATGTCACAACGTCGATGGTGACACCATGGCCGGACAGCAGCTCTGCGGTCTCCGCCATGTCCCGGTGTCCCCAGAGGACCAGATCGGCGCCCCCGCGGGCGAGCCGCTCCGCGCACGCGAATCCGATGCCTGTCCGCGCTCCGGTAACCACGGCGCGTTGACCCTGAAGTGGACGGGACAGGGTGGTGGATGATTCCATGCTGGCTCCGCCGTTCATCGAAGGTCTCCGGAGCTGACGGAATCAACGTCACTGTAGTCGATGTTCTCTCCGGCCATCGCCCAGATAAACGAATACGCACTGGTTCCGCTGCCACTATGAATGGACCACGGCGGTGAAACCACAGCGTCCCGGTCCCGCAGCAACAGGTGACGTGTGCTGTCCGGCTGGCCCATGAGGTGGACAAGGAGGGCGTCACCCAGTCCATCGTAAAAATAGATTTCAGTCCGGCGGTCGTGCAGGTGGGCCGGCATGGTATTCCAGACAGAACCCTGCTTCAGGGTAGTAATGCCAAGGACCAGCTGATTGGACTCAATTCCGTCGGCGTGAACGTACTTGCGGATAACGCGCTCATTGGCCTCTTCTGACGAGCCCAGATGCAGGGCTGCTGCGTCATCGTGGGAAGCAAGCCGGGCTGCTGTCCGCCGGTGCGCGGGGGCCGAAACGAGGTAAACGGCCCCTGTATCGGACAGAGTCACCGATTTCGTTCCGCACGGCAGGTAGAGGACGTCGTGCCGGCCCACCTTCCAGGTTTCCCCGTCGGCGGTCACTGAGACGGCGCCGTCAAGGCCAACGAGGGCCAGTTCGCGTCGATCAAGGAAGTTCCGGGAGCGTACCTCGGCTGGAGCCTCAAGCTCGATCGGATCCCCTGTTGGCATGGCTCCTCCCACAATGATCCGGTCGTCGTGGGCGTAGGCGAGCCGGACCTCCCCGGGTGCGAAGAGGTCTGAGACGACAAAGCGCTGGTGCAGCTCCCTTGAATCGAGGCGGGCCAGGTCATCAGGGTGCGTGCTCCACAGGCGTTTCACGGTTTTGGGGCTCCTCTATTCGCAACTAATCCGCAACGGCGTCAGCGCAGCATGGCCACATGGCGGGTCCAACGCTGCACTTCCCTACGGGAATTTAGCCTAGCGGTTTTTCAGCTGTACGGAAAGAGCTTTCCATCCAGCTGAAAATAGGCCATGCTGTTTTCCAGTGTTCGTGACGTTGCGCACATTGTCGCCCCGGCAGGGGGCGATCACCATCAAGGAGGATGAAGTGGCTAAAAAGAGTCGGATAACAGCGCGGTTGATGCTCGCTGTCACCGCCGTCACCCTGCTGGGCGCCTGTGCGCCAGGCCAGGTTGAAGGGGAGGGCGGCCCGGGACAGGAGCCGCTTACCGTCGAGAGCGTCGACCCCGCGGAGTTCAAGGGAAAGACCCTGAACTACGTCTACTTCACGGACGGGCCAGACGAGCAGGCGACCCGTTCCCTCATTGGGGACTTCGAAAAGAAATTCGACGTCACCGTCAATCTTGAGGTTCTTCCCTACAAAGATCTTGTGACTTCCGTTCAGGCACGCCTTTCCGGCGGAAATGTGCCCGACGTCGTTCGCCTCACCGGGCTCACTGATTTCAAGGCCGATCTCCTGGACCTGCGCCGCTACCTGGGTGAAAAGTATGCGGAGGAGTTCCTCCCCGGCCCGCTGGTCGGCGCTGCCGGCGACAATGACCAGCTTCTCGCAGTACCGTCGGACCTCACGCTCAACGGCCCGTTCGTCAACGTGGACATGTTCAAGAAAGCCGGTGTTGAGCTTCCCAATCCGGAAGATCCCTGGACCTGGGAGGAGATGATCGCCTCCGCCACCAAGGTGCAGCAGGCCACCGGATCGCAGTACGCCTTCGCCATGGATAAGTCCGGTCACCGGCTTTCCACCGTTCTCAACCAGTACGGCACGACGCTCGTCGCAGATGGCAAGGCAGTGCTGGACGCGGACAAAGCAGCAAAGGCCCTGACCCCACTTGTCGAGATGATGGGCGATAACCGGATGCCCCGGGACTTCTGGCTCGGCTCAGGCTCGCGCTATACCGGTGCCAACGAAATTTTCCTCGCCCAGGACGCGCCCGTCTACCTCTCGGGAAACTGGCAGGTGGGACAGTTCGCGGCCAACGCCAAATTTGAATGGGCCGCCGCCCCCAACCCCTGCGCAGAAAACTGCGGCGGCTTCCCGGGCGGCAAGTACATGGCGGCTTTGGCAGAAGGCAAGAATCCTGCGCTGGCCGCTGAGTTCATCCGGTTCATGAATACCGCGGAAAACCAGAAGACCTTCATCGTTGCCGGCGGCTTCCTGCCCACCCGGAAGGACCTTGCAGAAGAAGGCGTCGCCTATCCCGCCCGGCAATCCGATATGGACGTTTTCCTGAAGGATCTCTCACGCACTCCTGAGGTTGGGTACTCCGCAAATGCCGATCCGGCGTTCGCCGGCTCGGGGACCGAACTCGTCAATGCGGTCTCGGAAGTCGTTGCCGGAAAGACTGACCTGCCGGCTGCGCTGACGAAGGTCCAGGAGAAGTCACAAGCCCTCGTGGATGAACTGGACCGATGACAGCAGTCCGGACGGCTCCTCCCCGGAAGCGCAAGTCATCACTGAAGATGGGGTTGGTTCCATATCTCTTCCTCCTGCCGAACATGGCGATCTTCGGACTCTTCACCATCTGGCCGGCCATCAACGGCTTCAACATCTCCATGTACTCCTCCTCCAACGGCCGGACTTTCCGGTGGGAGGGGGCCGGGAATTACCAGAGCATCCTGACTGACGCTGATTTCTGGGGAATTGTCCGAAACACAGTGATCTATGCATTCGCGTTTGTGCTGCTCTCCGTGGTGATCGGGGTGATACTTGCGGTGCTTGTCGATCAGCAGCGGCGGGGCCGAACGTTCTTCCGCTCCGTCTTCTTTATCCCGGTCCTTATTTCGCCTGTCGTGGTGGGCCTGGTCTGGAACTGGATGCTTGAGCGGCAGGGAGGCCTGGTCAATACCTTTCTGGGCTGGTTCGGAATCCCGGAGATCCCGTGGCTGGTGGACAACAACCTCGCCACCATTGTGGTGATCGCCGTTGGCGTCTGGATGCAGGTGGGCTTCTACATGCTGATCCTCCTCGCCGGGCTCCAGAGCATCGATCCGTCTGTCTATGAGGCGGCGCGAGTGGACGGAGCAAACCGGTGGCGGCAGTTCATCAGCCTGACTTTTCCGCTGCTGCAGCCAAGCATCCTTGTGGTTGTTGTGCTTGCCACCATCCATGGCTTCCAGGCATTCGACTACATCTACACCCTGACCGGCGGTGGCCCCGTCGGCGCCACAACCCTCATCGTTCAATACATCTACGAAAACGGCTTCGTCTCCCCGATCAGGTATGGCATGGCATCGGCTGGCAGCGTCCTGCTGTTCTGCGCCATATTCGCGTTGACGATCATCAACTGGATGGTTGGCCGGAAAAGGGAAGCAGCATGAGCAGCACTACAACTGAGGCCGCACCTGAAACGCTCCCGGGTAAAACCTGGACGTCGACAGGCAAAAACAACATAACCGCCACCGACGCCCTCCGGGTGGTCATCCTCGTTACCGCGGCGCTCGTTGCCCTGGTCCCCATCGTGTGGCTTGTGCTTGGGGCGTTCAAGACTCCCACCGAGCTGTCGGCACGGCCGCCGTTGCTGCTGCCGGAGTCGTGGGGACTCTCGAACTACACCGACGCACTGACGCGGTTCGACTTTACGACGTACCTCTTCAACAGCACCGTCGTGACGATCGCTGCGACCGCCCTGACCCTCGCGATCAACTCCATGGCCGCCTACGCCCTGGCGAAGTACAACTTCCGCGGAAAAAACGGCCTGTTCCTCCTCACACTGGCAACGATCATGATCCCGCTGCAAGTGATTCTGATTCCGGTTTACCAGGTGGTTGCGTCGCTGGGGATGGTGAATACCCTCTGGGGGCTCATCATCCCGGCGGCCGCCACACCCACTGGGGTCTTCATCCTGCGGCAGTACATGCTCTCCATCCCGGACGAGCTGATCGAAGCGGCGAGGGTGGACGGATCCGGGGAATTCCGGACCTTCATTCAGATAGTCCTCCCGATGTGCAGGCCCGCGCTGGCTGTGGTGGCCATCCTGTCCATCATGTGGCGCTGGAATGACTTCCTGTGGCCGCTCGTCGTCGCCCAAAGTGAAACCGTCTACACGCTGCCGGTTGCGTTGGCGCGCTTCACTGCTGAGGAAACCGTACCGTTCAACCTCATCATCGCCATGAGCGTGGTCAGCATCCTGCCTGTGATCATCCTGTTCCTCTTCTTCCAGAGGCAGATCGTCACAGGCATCGCGAACACCGGAATCAAGTGACGCGTGCGGCCGCCCGACCGACCCACCAAGAACAAACGAGGCACCATGAGTGAAATTTTTATGCCGACCAACAGGACCACCCACACCACCGACGCCGACGGTACCGTGCGCGACTGGCTGGTCTCGCCCGTATGGGCTTCCCCGTGCGGGGACCTGGAGAAGTTCCTTCCCGCCGAAGGTGAGCCCTGGGGGGATGGCCGGTGGGTCCTGACCAACGGGCCCGACGTCGGCGGGCTGAAGGAACGACTGGCGAAAGCACACCCCATCGATATCGGGCAGCACATCGAGCCGCCGGTCGAGGGCGGTGCCGTCAGCTGGCTGGCGGGAGGTTCCACGTACAAGGCTTCGTGGCGGCGGGTCCGCACGGGGGAGGACGGGTTCCTTGACTGGTCGGCCTTCTGCTTCACACCGGAATACAGGTATTCGTTGGCAAGCACCGTGCTGGAAATAGACCAGAGCGACTGGCGAACCATTGAACTCCATACCACCGGCCCGTTCGTCCTGTGGCTCAATGGCGAGGTGGTGCTCCAGGGCGGCAAGGTCTCCTACATGGAACCCGAAGTGCACACGGCGCGGGTCCGCCTCCCCTCACGAACCACCACTGTCCATTTGGCGACATGGCAGGTCGCCTTCCGCGAGTGCCGCCAGATTGCCCGGATGCGGGTAACAGGCCTGCCCGTACGGGTCGTCATCCCCTCACCGGGGGCAGATGAACACGCAGCCAGGCTGGCCCAGACCGTACTGGCGAAAATCGGCTCGCCGTCCTGGGCGCAGGACGCGGCCGAGGCCACCCTCTTAGCTCCTCCGGGCGCTGCCTTGAGGGTGCGCGTGGGGGAGAATTCGCCCTGGCAGCATATAACGGCCGACGCGGCCGGAAAAGCAACATACCGCCTGGATCATGCAACGGAGGAGGAGCAGGACGAAGGCGGCGACGTCGCCCGAACGGCAGGGGCATCGATGCTCTCCAGCGGAGAAAGCATCGTCGAAGTAGGCCTGGACGACGAGCGCTGCCCGCAGACGATGCGGATGCGGGTGGCTGTCCTGCCGCCCTTGAGTACCGAAAGCCCCACAGGTGACACCGCAGCCTGGCGCAACGATGTCCTTCGGCACGTCGCCGGACACGGCGAAGGCGCGATCCGCGAGCCAGGAGTCGCTGGCCTCCTCGCCCGTTACGCCCTGGATTCCCAGACCACCGTCCAGGTGGAGGACCTCAGATCTTCGCTGCACCGGATCCTGACGCGTGGCGACTGCGCCGACTTCGAGGTGGTGTCCCTTCTGCTTGCATGGCATTGGATTCCCGAGGACCGCTGGTCACCCGAGCTGCGGAAGGAAGTTTCCGTGGCAATCACCGGGATGAAGTACTGGATCACCCAGCCTGGCCTTGATGCCATGTGTTACTTCACGGAGAACCATCAGTTCGTCTGGCACGTGGCGGAGGCGCTCGCAGGAGAGGCCTTCCCTGACTCAGTCTTCACCGTTGACGGCCGTACCGGATCCGAGCACGGAGCGGAAGCCCGTTCCCGGGCTGCGGGCTGGCTGACGAGGAAACTGCGGGGCGGCTTCAGCGAGTTCGATTCCAACGCATACCTTGCCATCGACAGTTACGCTTTGTGCGCGCTCATCGAGCTGGGCGAAGACCAGGCGCTGATTACGGCAGCGCGCACCCTTTTGGACAAGGTCCTGGTGACGCTGGCGTCCAACTCCTGGCGCGGCACCCATGGTGCGGCTCATGGCCGCTCCTACGTGCACACCCTGCGCAGCTCACGATTCGAGGAAACCTCCCCGATCCTTCGGCTTGTGGCCGGCGTGGGAACCCTTAACGACGCCGTACTTCCGGTGACGGCCCTGGCGCTGGCGCAGAAGTACACGATTCCTGATGTTGTCCGCGAACTGGCCGGGAACGAACCAGAAGAATGGTGGGGCCGCCAGGTCTACCGCGGCGAACTTTCCTTCGAACGGGACCTCCTGGAGAGGCCCTACCGCTCCGACCTGCGGGTCTGGAGAACACCTGACGTCATGCTCTCCAGTGTGCAGGATTACCGGGCCGGCCTTCCCGGCCTTCAGGAACACATCTGGGGGGTCACCCTTGGGCGCGAGCTGCAGGTGTTCGTTACCCACCCGGCCAACTCCGACACCGGATCTTCTGCCCGCCCGAACGCCTGGGCAGGCCATCGGATTCTCCCTCGTGTACATCAGCATCGAAATGCGCTGATCCACCTGCAGAGGTTCACCACGACGGATCCAATCCGTTCCACACACCTGTGGCTTCCCCTGTCCCAAACGGATGAATACATCCAGCAGGGTGAATGGATCGCAGCACGCCGCGGCGAGGGCTATGTCGCTATCGCCACTCCCGGTGGCGTCCGCCCTGTCCTGGAAGGCGAGACAGCCTGGCAGGAGTGGCTCCCGGTGGAGGGAGGCGCCGCCTGGATTACCGTCGTCGGACGCAAACAGGCCGACGGCGACTTCCGGGCCTGGGTCAATTCGCTCGCATCCACCGAGGTGCAGTGGCACCCGCGCGGTGAAGCTGATCCCGGGGTCCGCTTCGCCAGGGAGAATGCAGCCGTCATGGAAGTGACTTTCGAAACCGCGTTCCTGCTGGACGGTACTCCCGTTGGCCTCGTCAATGGGGTCCCCGAGAATGAGCCGCACCTGGACAACCCGGCAGTCCATGCAGAGTTCGACGACGGCCGAATCGACGTCGCCTGGCGTGGAAAGACACTGGGTCTCGATGTCGCCGGTTCACTTTCCGCCCTCGCGGAGGCATACGCCGTGGAAGGCGTTTCAAGCGCCACCAAGCTGGTAGGGAGCATGTCCAATGGCCGGTGAAGACACTTCCTCAGCTGAGCTCTCTGCTCCTCCTGTGCGTCCGTTGGAGCGGGCAGATCTGGTCACGGACCTTGATTCGATCGAGGCGGCACTGATTTCCCGGACGGCCAGCATGGGGGTGGAACGCTGGTTTTGGGGCGAAGGTGTGTGCCTGCTGGCAGCATGGCGGGCCGCGGCCGCGCGCGGAGCCGACATACCCGAACTGGTCACTGCCTTTACGCACAGGTTTCTGGCCAGCCCCCCGATCCTGGAACACGTTAATAACCTGGCACCGGGCGCCGCGGTGGCCGAGCTGTACCGCCGCGCCCCCGACCCTGCGATCAGGGCACTCCTGGAGGCTTGCCTGGAGTGGTATTTGCATGCCCCCGAAGCTACCCGCGCCCCGAACGGCGCGTTGGAACACTGGCCCGGCGGTGTGTGGGCTGACACCGTTTACATGGCCGGGGAGTTCCTCTTGCGCGCAGGGAACGTCCTGGACCGGCAGGACCTGGTTCAGGAGGCAGTAGACCAGTGGCTCGCGCACGCCGAACTGCTACAGGATTCGGATTCAGGTCTGTTCGTTCACGGTACGCACTCCGGCGCGCGCATCGACAGTTTCTGGGGCCGGGCCAACGCCTGGACTGCCCTGGCAGGGGCCGATCTTCTCGCCCTGGGAGGCACGGCCGAGCGGCTGGGAGAAGTGCGGGAACGTTTGGACCGCCAGCTGCAGACCCTCGCACAACTCCAGCCTGAGCACGGCGTCTGGGATGTTTTGGTTGACGGTCAGGTTGAGGTACGGGGCGTGCTCGAAACGTCCGCGGCCGCCGGAATCGGGGCAGCAATGCTGCGCGCCGATGCCCTCACAGCCGCCAGGGAAGCAACTTCAAAGCCGACGGCTGACCAAGCATCGCCGCGGTCAGCCCTGCGTGAGGCGGGGGAGCGGGCAGTCCGCGGTGCATTGGCATACGTCCATGAAGGCACCCTGACCCGGGTCAGCGCCGGAACCGTTCTGCAGCTCATTCCGTTCGGCTACTCAGTCATCAGGGACGACCGCATCCAGCCTTGGGGACAAGGCCTTGCGCTTGAGGCAATCGCCGCCTGGCGCGAGACGACAAAAAGCATGAATATGCCCGTGGGCCAACAGGGGGAAAACCTATGATTACCACTAAATACGCCCACAGCCCGGGGCACGTTGCCACCATGACCAGCCGGCAACTGAGGGATGCCTTCCTCGGCGAGAATCTGTTTCGGCCGGGCGAGGTTCATGGCCTGTACAGCCACCACGATAGGATCCTGGCCCTGGGAATCGTGCCCCTGGCGGAGCCGCTTGGGCTGCCGGTTCCGGACCAGATCAGAGCCGAGCACCTGCTGCAGCGCCGGGAAGCGGGAGTGATTAACGTTGGTGGCCCGGGCGTGGTTTCGGCTGACGGCCAGGCGTACAAGTTGAGCCATACTTCCACCATGTACTTGGGGCGCGGCGCCTCGGAAGTATCCTTTGCTTCCTCAGATCCAACGGATCCGGCTGCGTTTTACGTCTTCACCGCAACATCGCATCAGGCCCTGCCCACGGCCCTTATCGAGCCCGAAATGATGAACGTCGTGGAGTTGGGATCGCAGGACGGCGCCAACCGGCGCACCCTTCACCAGTGCATCTACGAAGGCGGGACCCGGAGCTCCCAGATCGCCTTCGGATACACCAGGGTTCACGCCGGAAGCACGTGGAATACGATGCCGGCCCACACCCATGACCGGCGCACGGAGTCCTACCTCTACTTTGATCTGGCTCCCAAGGATCGGGTCTTCCACATCATGGGCGAACCCAACGAAACCCGCCACCTGATTGTCGCTGACCGCCAGCTCGTAGTTTCCCCCAGCTGGTCACTTCATTTCGGCTCCGGCACGGGACCCTACACCTTCGTGTGGGCAACCGCGGGCGAAAACACCACCTACAACGACATGGACAGTGTCGACGTCACGGACATGCTGTGAAAGCCGAAACCGAAGTCATATCCACCTTTGGAAAGTGGGGGGTGATTCCTGTCGTTGTCATTGACGATGCAGAGAATGCAGTGCCCTTGTTGACTGCGCTCAGCCAGGCCGGACTGCCCGTGGCTGAAATTACGTTCCGAACACCTGCAGGAGCAGAAGCCATTCGAACCGCCGTAGACGCCGGGCTCACTGAAGGACCGGCCCCTGTCCTCATCGGCGCCGGCACAGTGACCACCGTTGAGGAGGTGGACAAAGCGGTCGACGCCGGCGCTCAGTTCATCGTCTCGCCAGGGTTTAGCCGGAGCGTAGTGGAACGCTGCCAAGAACATGGTGTCCCGATAGTGCCGGGGGCTGTCACGGCAACAGAGATTCTGGCATGCCTGGAAATGGGTCTGCAGACAGTGAAGTTTTTCCCGGCATCAGTTTCGGGAGGTCCGGCCGCCGTCCAAGCACTGGTGGAGCCCTTCGGTTCCCTGCAGGTGATCCCTACCGGCGGAATAAACCCGGACAACCTCGCCACCTACCTGAACATACCGAATGTCATGGCAGCAGGCGGCAGTTGGATGGTGCCCCGGGCCGCAATCCAGTCCAAGGACTTCGCGCGGATCGGTTCACTCAGCGAACAAGCGGTTGCCCTTGCCACGGCAATCCGGCAGGACTGAGCCATGACCCCACCTACCTGGAACACCGGGCCGGATGCTGAAGCCCCAGCGGCCGCAAGGACAACGGTGCCACGCGAGCGTGCAACAGGCGCCCCCGAAGTTGTGACGATGGGCGAGTCCATGGCTCTTTTCAATCCGGAAACTGTCGGTCCGTTGCCACACGCCGGGTCCTTTACGCTGGGCATCGGCGGTGCGGAAAGCAACGTGGCCATTGCCCTCAAACGGCTGGACACCTCCGTGGCCTGGGTGGGCAGGCTCGGGGATGACACGCTCGGAAACCTGGTCCGCCGGGAACTCCTGGCTGAGGGAGTGGAAGTTGTCTGCGCCCGGGACGGCGGGGCCCCCACGGGGCTCATGATCAAGGAGCGCCGCACATCGTCCAGCACCAGGGTGTCTTACTACCGGGCTAACAGTGCGGGCTCACGGCTCTGTGTGGAGGACGTCCCCAGCGACCTCATTGCCGGGGCACGGCTGTTGCACCTGACAGGCATCACGCCCGCATTGTCCAGATCGGCAGCCGAAGCGGTGCAGTACGCCATCGACTGCGCAAAAGCTGCTGGTGTCAAGGTCTCCTTTGACCTTAACTACCGCGCGTCTCTGTGGTCCATGCAGGAGGCGAAATCCGCCTACGAGAATCTGATCAGTCAGGCAGACGTGGTTTTCGCAGGCGAAGAGGAGGCGGCGATCGTGGTGGACTGCGCCGAAAATCCTCTTCAGTTGGCCGAGCGGCTGGCCAAACTCGGCCCCACCGAAGTGGTGATCAAGCTGGGCGCGGCGGGATGTGCCGCTCTTGTCGATGGCATTGAATATCATCAGCCCGCAATCCAGGTTGACGCCATCGACACGGTAGGAGCCGGGGATGCATTCGTCGCTGGCTACCTGGCGGAATGGCTCCGTGACGAGAGTGTTTCCCAGCGCCTGCTCACCGCAGTCCGCACCGGGGCGTTTGCCTGCCTGGTGCCAGGTGACTGGGAAGGCATGCCCTACCGCAACGAACTTTCGCTGCTGGATGCCACCGAACCCGTAACCAGGTAAAAAGTACGCGGCTACCAGGACCTCAGGCAGCGCCCGATCCGTACGGGCGGGTGATCGCCTCGAGGAAATGCCCGTCAGGATCCGCGAAGTAGACGCCACGTCCGCCGTCGTTGTGGTTGATCTGCTGCGGGCGGGACCGTCCCGGGTCAGCCCAGTAGGGGATGCCCTGGGCCTGGATCCTTGCGAAGATTGCGTCGAAGTCCTCCTCGCTGACCAGGAAGGCGTAGTGCTGCGGAGAGATGGGCCGGTCTGCGGTGGCGAAGTCGAGGGCCACTCCGTGCTCGAGGCTAACTGTCATGAAGGACCACATGGCTTGGGGTTTCGGCAGTCCGAGCACGTTGGCCAGGAACTCCGCCGAACGGCGCTTGTCTGTTGCATAAACAATGGTGTGGTTGAATGCGACTGTCATGGCGACCTCCTCGGGGCGTCTTGTCTGGAAGTAGGGGAGCTTCCGCTCAGAGTCCTTCAAACAGGTCTGTCAGCAGTGGACTGCCGGGCGTCCTGGCCGGCCACGCCAGGACCGACGATTCGCGGGACACAATTCTGGCCCACCGGCGCTCAGTCACCCCCGGGTCGACGATGACGTGCCGCTGGGATTTGTGCTCCATGAGGCCTGCGACTATTCGGTGCGCCACCTTGCTGGTGTCCACTTCAATGTCGATCCATTCGTCGGGAACCGGGCGCAGGTGGTACTCACGGGCAGGGTCCCAAGGCTCCAGGCCCTGTTGTTGCCGCCTCTGGTTCCAGCGTTCAAAGGTGGACGCGCGCAAGGCGCCGTGGACGAGTCGTTTCAAACCAGGGCCCGGTACCTGACGTGCCCGTGTAAAGGCTTCATCGGTAGCCCTGCCCACCGCGATATGGTCCCGGTGTCCTGTGATCCCATCGGGTCCGAAAGTCACCACTACCTGCGGACGTTCCTGGAGAAGGATGGCCAGAATCCTCCCGACCAGCTCCTCGAAGCCCACGTCTGCGACGTGCCCGTCCTCGTAGTCCAGCCATTCGTGCCGGTCCGGAATTGTGCCGTGGGCCTGCCAGGCACTGGCACTTTCCCGTCGCCGCCATGCGCCCAGCTCCTGCGGCGTAGTGGGGACGCCCTCCGCAATCTGCCCGGCCCCGCCGTCGGTCGCAAGCACCAGGCAGAAGCGGAATCCAGGGTCGTTCTCATGCAGGGCAATCGAGCCCGCGCAGCCGTACGCATCATCGTCCGGATGCGCAACCACAACCGCCAGTGAATGTGGCTCGTCCATAGGACAGAGGCTAAGCCCATGTGACCCAGAAAAACAGTCAATAGCGGACGTCGGCCTGTACCGCGAAGTGGTCCGACGCGTACGTGCCTTGCGCCGGGCCGGTGCCAAGCAGCGCAGCGGAGAGCGGATGGCCGGCTCCGCCGCGCCGTGGTGCCGCCGTTAAGATGTAGTCGATCCGGCGGTCCGGCCAGAGCAGTTGGGTGGCCCACGGGTTGCTGTTGGACCATGTGCAGCCTTGACCCCCCGGGCCGGCCACTTCCCAAGCGTCATAGAAGGCCATTCCGGGGACGGGCGCCGCTGCACGGCCCGTCATCATGCGCATTTCGTCACTGTCGGGATCTGCGTTGAAATCTCCGCAGACCACCAGCGGCGTTCGATCGTCCTGGGACGCGTGCAGGTACGTGAGCAGGCCCCTCACTGCTTCCTGGCGTTCCTGGCTTTGATCGAACCACCATGCGTCCATCACCACGCCACACACCTGGATCGGGCCGCGTGGCCCGGACAGCCTGGCGTGCTGCGCACGCATGCCCCCGAACGATGTGCTGGCCTGGGAGGTGATTGGCCAACGTGACATCACCGCGACGCCGGACAGTGCGGAGGCGTCTTCCTGCGCCTGCACGCCGCTGAAGGCATGGTGTGGCAACCCGAGCGGGCCGGCCAGCCTGGCGCACTGGCTGTCTTCGGCTTGTGCCCACGATTCCGCCAGAACGACGATGTCAGGGCGTGCATTCGCCAAGGTGGTGATGATGGCAGCCTCACGTTCCTGCCATGGTCCGTACAGCCCCCAGACATTCCACGCGACAATCCGGGCCGTCGTCTCGATCAGCTGGCCGTAGAAGTGCGGAGGGATGTCCTCGTCACGGGTCACTCACCCATAATGCCCAAGGGCAACCATTCTGTGCCAGCCCCTGATGGCGCAAGTGCGTCACTGCCTAGAAACTGGTCACCAGTTCGCCGAGCACCTCTTCGAGCCTGTTCGGATCGGTGGCGTCATAGTAGTGCGCCCCGCTGGCCTGGGCGATTTCCAGCAGCGTGGGGACGTCGGCGTCGGGCCCGTAAGCGAGCGTAAAGACCAGGACGGGCGTCGAGTGGTTCTGATGGCTCAACTGTTCGGAGAGCCCACTCAGGTCTCCCGGGTGGGTGGTGTCGTTTTTGCCGTCACTCAAAAGCACGATGGTGTTGATGAAGGTGTCTTTGTAGTCCTTGGCCTGTTCGCCAGTGAAGCGGCTCACCGCTTCGAAGAGAGGCGTTGCGTCCACTGCCTGAAGCTCGTTGAGCTTGGCGATGAGGTCTTCCTTGTTGGTCTTGAAAGGCGCTACCGGGCTGACGATGCCAGGCTGCAAGGGGCCGTCGCCCACGTGGGAGAAAGCGGCCAGCCCAACCTCGTCGTCACCCGTGAAGTGATCCAGTGCCTTCCGGACGGCATCCTTGGCCCGCTGCAGCTTGGTCAGGCCGGGTTCCTGCACCATGGACTCCGAGACATCCAGCAGGAACAGGGCCCTGGCCCGCTTTCGGACCTCGGGGAAGCTGTCCTGCATGGCAACAAGCGCTTCCGCCTTGGGCAGTGGCAGCGGCTGGAGCGCCTCAGCGTACCGTCCGGTTCCGGCCACTGCGGCATCCAGCATGCCCTGGACTGTCCGGTAGCCGGAGGCCTTCACAACGTTTTGGCCCTGTTCCGTCACTGCGAACTTGAGGAAATCCTGGGCCGCCAGGCGTTGCTGGCTCCCCACCCAATCCCCGTCGAGTATTACTGCCGGATTGTCCGCAACATGCACGCCGTCCTGGGGATAGATGGCACGGAGGGGCTCCTTGGGCGGGGGACCGGATTGCTTCGTTATTCCGTCCTCGCTGACCACTCCCCGGTTGTAGTCCCAGACGGACTTCTCATCCACGATCACGGCCGAGAGGAATTCCGAGACCTTCCCGGCGTCGTCTGCCTCCCTGGCGTGCCACAGGAAATGCTCGGGCGTGGCCATGTAGTGGCTGGTGCCAATTTCCACGGCGCGCACTTTCTCCACCAGGGACGATGCGTCCAGGTCCATGCCGTCCACACCCCCAAGGCTGCCTCCGGCGGCACCGTAGGAAGCAGCAAGGGCCATCAGGCCTGACGTCGAGACGAGCGGACTGGCCTTGCCGAACTTGAACTTCCCCCAGTCGCCATGGCCGAGGCGCTCCCAGACGTCCCGGTCCTCGGCCATCCTGAACACCTCAGACCACGACGGCGGTTTGCTGTCCCAGCCGAGGGCACTGGCCATCGTTTCGGGCATGGCCACCACTACCGCACTCCGCGCGACACTTGCTCCCTCCGCCGGGACTGTGCCTCCGCCGGCGCCTTCCTTTGCGATGCGTAACCACGCGGAGGAGTCGGGCAGCCAGATGGCCGGCCTCTCGCCGGCCGGAACCCCGGGGAACTGCCCGGCAACCTTGCCGGCTGCGATCCCCGACTTTTCCTGGGTAACGGCCGGTGTCACGCATTTGCCGTCCACGCTGCGGGGCTTCGCCGTATAATCTGCCGCCATGGACCTGACCATCTCCGCGTTCTCGAGCGAGGTGAGGATGTTCAGGGGAATGCAGGGAGAGGCCCCGGCGACGGCGGCGGGGCTGTCCTGCGCCAAGGGCTCGCCGGCCGGAGGTATGTTGCCAGGACCGGCTGAAGGTCCGCCGAGTCCCGGCCCGGGGGGAAAGATGAACGTTCGCAGCAGGAATGCGCCGCCCACAATGAGGAGGGCCACGGTGGCCCCTGCGGTGATCCAGACCCAGCGCGGATAGCTCGGGTCAGTTGCTGCGCGTCGACGGCCCATGCTCGTTTCCTTTTGAAATCCGCCGGGTTTCCCCGGTTTGGATAGACATCATGAAACTGGCCCGCGGCAGCTGCACCGCGGGTGCGCCTAGCCCCCGCAACCGGATACGCACTTTGAGGATAACTCTGAGAGGCGCACCGTGAACATTTGAATTCACATTTTGTTGAACTTTTCTGGGTTTCGGATGCTGGCTGGGCCTTCGTTGCCCCTCACGAGCCTGAGGCGTTCCGAAATCGTTGACTTTCTCAATAGTCTATTGCTTCATTGATTATGAGGGCCCACCAACGCGATGGGATCGCTACACCCGGTCTCCGCCGGTTATTTCATGCGAGGGAGCAGTCTATGAGTATAAACAGCAAGGTGGACACCACCAGTACTACGGCGGGGCCCGGCTTGGGTGCCGCGCAACAGGCTCCAGCGGGACCGGCAATGTCCGGGCGGCTGTATGCGGTCTCGGATTTCTACGACGCCGAGGCTTTGCTCACCGCTGAGGAACGCCAGGTTTTGGCGCGGCTCCGGAACTTCCTCGACGAACAGGCCAAGCCGTTGCTGGCCGAGTACTGGGAGCGGGGCGAGTTCCCGGAGCAGCTGGCGCAGCCTTTGATCGATCTCGACATCATGGAGCCCGCGGACCTGACCGGCGCCGAAGGTGCAGAGCGTACCCCGGTGCGGGGGATTTACCATGGCTTCCGGGTCTTTGAACTCGCCCGCTCGGACGCATCGCTGGCCACCTGGTACACCGCCCAGGCCGGGCTCTTCCGCACAGCCATCCGCGTTGGCGCCTCCGAGGAACAGCAGCGCGAGTGGATGCCCCGGGTCATCGACTTCTCTCTCAAGGGCGTCTTCTCCCTGACCGAACCGGAGCACGGTTCGGACATCGCCGGCGGACTCTCCACGACGGCCCGTTTCGAAGCGGAGGCCGACGGCTGCAGTTGGGTTTTGGACGGTGCCAAACGCTGGATCGGGGGCGCGTCCACCGCTGACGTGCTGTGCGTGTTCGCCCGCGACATCATCGACGGTCAGGTCAAGGCGTTCCTCGTAGACCGGGCCGCGGCGGGGGTCACGCTGGAGAAGATCCACGGCAAGACCGCGCTGCGGATGATGCAGAACGCACACATCACCCTGGCCGGCGTCCGCGTTCCCGACGCCATGCGCCTGCAGAATGTGAACTCGTTCAAGGACGTCGCGGCCATGTTGCGGGCGATGCGCTCCGATGTTGCCTGGATCGCCACCGGGATCCAGGCCGGCGCGTTCGAGGCCGCACTGGCCTACGTGAAGGAACGCAGTCAGTTCGGCCGCAGCCTGGGTTCGTTTCAGCTGGTCCAGGAGAAACTGGCCCGGATGATAGGAAACATCACCGCCAGCCTGTCCTTGGTGGTCCGCCTGACCGAGCAGCAGGCCCGGGGCATCTACCGGGACCAGGACTCTGCCTTGGCCAAGATGCAAACCAGCCTGCTGATGCGTGAAACCGTGGCTCTGGCCCGTGAAGTAGTGGGCGGCAACGGCATCACGCTGGATACGGACGTAGCCCGTTTCCACGCGGACGCCGAGGCCGTCTACTCCTATGAGGGCACCCACGACATCAATGCCCTCGTCATCGGCCGCGCCCTGACAGGCGAGAGCGCCTTCACGCGCTGAACCACATCCCTTCGGCAACAAAACCAAAATCATTACTCGGAGGTCTATCGTAGATTGTTGACAATTGGTACGCTGGGCACATGCAGTACCAAGCCGGAACCCGCCGGCCCTCTCAGTGAAGGAAATGTCATGAAGAAACGTCGCCCGGCCGCTTCGACTCTCCTGCTCGATGAAGCCACACGCACTGGTCACCACTGCCCGAGTACCGGATGGTGGTCAGCCGCTGGGGATCCGAACGACGCGAGGTTCATCATCAGGGGAGAGGTAATGCCTGCCTTGAGCGGCACCCCTGCGCTCTGGACATTGCGGGCGGCGGTCAGTGGGCTCCATGGCTTGGGACTCGGTTCCGCATTACAGCCAAGTTCGTAGACGCAGGCCGAATCGGTCCTGTACGTCTTTTAGTGCAGAATGGCGCCAATCTCAGCTCGCACCAGTCGCTCGGCAATGACGCCAAGGTCCAGGTTCAGGACGGCTTTGAGAGCGCGTGCCATGTCAGGGGCTGCGGCAAGGAATTCAGCCAGGCCCGGATCGGATTCCAGCCCCCGCCCAAGCTTTTCCCTCACATCGTTGGCGGTCCAGTGGCTGTCGGAATGCTGACTGGTGAGTAGAGCCTTGCTGTTCATGATCCTGTCCTTCGCTGGGCCCTGTGCTTGGCTTTGCTATATGCCAACAATGCAGGGCCGGGCTCAAGAATTGGGCAGGCAACAGGCCAGATTTAAGCAGGATTTGGCCAAGTTCTCCTTAAGTCCTTCTCCTGTTTTGGGAGCCGCTCCGTGGCCGTCACCCGACGGCCTGCCGCAGAGACAATATCGGGACTAGGATGGCCCGAAACGATGCGGAGGACGGGCAGATGCATCAGCGAATGACGGCAACCCCCGAAAGCGGGTACGCCCCCGTCAACGGCCTGCAGATGTACTACGAGCTGCATGGTGCCGGGGGCACACCGCTTTTGCTCCTGCACGGCGGGCTGTTCGATATCGAGCAGCAGTTTGGCGCATTAATCCCGGGCTTATCGGCCGGGCGCAGGGTCATCGCGGCCGACTTTCAGGGTCACGGCCGGACCAATGACATCGACCGTCCCCTGAACAGTCGCGACCTCGCATCCGATGTCACTGGTCTCCTTGAACACCTGGGTGTTCGCGAGGTCGATATATTCGGATTCAGCGTCGGCGGCGCGGTCGCGCTGCATCTGGCTGTCAACCGCCCTGAAATTGTCCGTAAGATCATCGTCTCCTCAGTGTCCTTCCGGCCCGACGGCGACCGGGGCGGGAACGCCGAAGCGGTTGCCGCCATGACCGTCGACATGATCGCCGGTACCCCCATGGAACAGCGCTATCTGGCGGTGTCGCCGCACCCCGACCGCGAGCACCTCCAGGGGTTGTTGGACAAGCTCGGACGCTACGACGCAGGCGCCACAGGGTGGAGTGACGACGAGATCCGCGGCATCGCCGCCCCGACACTGATCACCGTGGGCGATTGCGACATGGTCAAGCTCGAGCACGCGGTGCGGTTCCTTCAGCTGCGCGGGGGCGATGTAAACGGCGACTTTGAAGGTGTGCCCACTTCGCAGCTGGCAGTCTTTCCTGGCACAACACACTTCTTCGGGCTGGCGAGGACCGGCCTGGTGATGGATGTTGTCACAACCTTTCTGGACTCGCCCCCGCCTTCGGTGCAGCAGGACCGGTAAGCACGGCGGGGAGTCCTGACTGATGTTACTGGCGCGCCGGCCCTGTCGACTCGCGCAGGACGAGCTCCATGGGATCCAGCGTTAGGGCTTCGGGCGTCCCTTGTCCGCCCTGGATGAGTGTGATCAGCTCTCTGAGGCTTCGCGCGCCAAGGCGTTCCAGGTCCATATGAACTGTTGACAGTGATGGGATGACGAATGCCGAGTCGGCCATGTCGTCCCAGCCGAACACGCTTATATCGTCGGGTACGGTTATGCCGTTTTCATGGAGGGCACGGATGACACCCAGCGCCATTTGGTCATTGGCAGCGAAGACGGCTGTGACTTCCTTGAGCTCAATAATCTTCTGTCCGGCGGCATATCCGGAGGCAGGGGACCAATCGCCGGCGGCGACGCCCAGGGATGTGAGGCCGAGTTCCGCTGTAGCCTGCAAGTAAGCGCTCTTCCGGTTGCGGGCTGAGGGGTAGTTGGCGGGCCCGGCGACATGGAAGAAGTTTCGGTGGCCAAGTGCTGCCAGATGTTGGACAATTTTCGCAGCCGCCGTGCCGTCGGCGATGCTGCCCCGGGCGCGCATCCTGTTTTGGTACTCGCCCGCTACTACCAGGGGGACGGTGGCATTTGGGAAGGCCGCCGCAGACTTCGGCAGCGGGACAAAGGATAGGATCCCCGCGATGTCCTCTCCCGACAGCAGGGAGCGAAGTTGCTGTGCCCGGGCTTCAACTGTTCCCTCCATAGCCACGACGTCCACCCGATATCCGGCTGCATGGGCCGCGGCCGCTGCCCCATTGAGCATCCTAATAGGGAAGTACAGCGAAGCTTCCGGAACCACAACCACCACACGGTAGAGCGCCCGGGACCTCAGGGAGCGGGCTGCAAGGTTCGGGGTGTAGTTCAGGTCTGCAAGGGCCTTTTCCACCCGCGCCAACGTCGCGGGCCTAAGTTTAGTTTTGTCCCTCAAATACCGGGAGACGGTTTGGTGGGAGACGCCGGCTAACCCTGCCACATCGTAAATGGTGGGGGCTTTCGGCTTGCCGCCCTCGATTGTTGTCTGCACCATCTCCCTGCATCCCTTCAGATATTGTTCCCCCGATTGCGGGAAGGGATAGGGCTTTAGCCTACTCCTTCCCGCCCACCGGGACCCGGAAGCCGGATCAGACCAACTGCCCCGTGTCCCACTTCTGCAGCATCCCGCACATGCCAAAGATCTTGTTCCCCCCAACCTCCGACCTGACCACAGTCGCCTCGGCTAAATGAGCGAGTCGTCCCTCCGAGAGCTCCTTCAGCCAGGCCCCCGTTCTGGCCGCTTCAGGTGCAATGGTCTGTTCCCAAATGCCTTGCCACTCGGGGATGCGGGACTGGACCAGATTGGCGGCATCACGGTGAAACTGCTCGACGGCGTCATGCCGGCCCGCGATGGCGGCCTCCTTCAGCCTCTGGTATCCGGCGAGTGCTGCGTCGCGCCTGATACGTGCCGTTTCCTGGGCAGAACCAAGTCCCGCGTCTGGTATCAGTGATGCTGCCTTCATGTAACGTTCAGGGCTGGCAACAATGTCTGCTTCGAACGTGAGTACGGCATCCCCTGCTTCAGGCAATCCGGAGTTCTGCATGACCACCAGGATTTCAAGGTGGTCCTCATTCACCAGGCGATGGATGGTTCCGGGGCTGAACCATAAAAGGTCGTTGGCTGCGAGGTCATAGGATTCGTACCCGGATGACCGGATTGTCTCGACCCGGCCGGAGCCCGAAAGCACAAGGTACGCCTCAGTTGAGGCAGTGTGCATGTGCGGAGATCCACCGCAGACACCGTCGCTTGATTCCCAGTCATAGACCGACAGCCGGCTTAGGCCAACGGCACCCGGAAACGATGTATTCAGTTCTTGTTTCATCATGCTCCTGCCGTCATCAGCTGGTGCTGCAGGGCATCCAGAGCTAAGGAAGAAAGGTGGTCCAGCCGCTCCTGGTCCGAGTTGCCGTCAGCGATCACCACGGCGTAGCGGTTGGTCATAGTGCCTCCGGCCGCGAACAGGACTTCCTGGCTGAAGAACGGTGCCGGTCCGAAGCATGCGAAGGGCTCGGATCGGGCGAACCACTCCGGCGGGTGCTGCGCATTGCCGCTATCGTCCGCGATCAGAATAGTCGAGTGGCGGCAGGTGTCATCGTGCTGGCCAATGAAGGCGAGCCATGGCGCCCGGGTGCCGCGAAGCGCTTCGCCGGTTGCTCCGTCAGGTCCCACGATCCGGCCACCGGCGAACTCGCGGGGACCCCGCCAAAACAGGCCCCCATAGCCAGCATTTTCGCGGCCCTCGGTGGTGGGGGAACCGATGTGGATGTCGCGGCCTGAGACGTTGGTCATGGCCGTTTCGAAGACAAGAGTCCAGGCGTTATCGTCAGGCCCGGGGAGGATCCGGATGCTGCGGGCTTCATCGGCCACGTGTATGCCTGACTGCGTCCACCAACTCAGCGCGTGTGCGAAACGAAACGCACCGCCGTCGAGCCCGGCCTCTATGACGCGTTCGTGGCGCATGCTTCCATTGTTCGGGAGCCATTTGTAGTCTTCGTCGCGGCGGTAGCTGGGACCGCCCCAGAAGTTATCCTCACCAAAGTGCGGCAGGGACCAGGCGATGCCCTTGTGCCACACGTGGTCCCAGGGCCGGTAGGCGGTGACGGTTTCCCCGGCTGTGGTGCGCAGCGGATGGAAGTACGGCCGCGGCGATTCCCGCTGTTCGTCAGTGGCGTCGTAGGTATACGCGGCGATGTCCACGGCCCCGAGCGAAACGGTCAGGGACTGGTTGTCATCGCGCCATGTAAGAGCTGGTGGCGTGTTCATGCCTTGAGTTCCTCTTCTTGTTTCCAGGGTTCCAGGTGGCCGTCCATACGGGTGAAGAAGGGGCTCGATTCGTCGATCTGGCCGCGGGCGATGGTTGTTCCGCTGACGCTCGACGCGTAGATGGCGGCGGCCAGTTCCATGGTTCCGTAGGCATCGCTGATGGAAACCGGAACAGCCTCGCCTCCCTGCAGGCTGCGGACGATGGTTTGATACTGGGCCGAGTGCCCGCTTGCGTAGTCGTCACCCTGGGCCCAGAGTTCGACGACGGCGTCCTGGCCGGGTGCCGGCGTTACCGTCCAGTTGTGGTCGGCGTAGCCGTAGAGATGCTCGAGTTCGACGGTGGCGTTTTCGAAGTCCAGCCGCATGTACGAGGTTTCCCGCGGCGAAATCACCGAATTGATGATGGTGGCGATCGCACCGGATTCGAACCGGACCACCGCCGCAGAAGCGTCCTCAGTATCAGTCCGGCGTGCCAGTTTGCCGGCAAAGGCCGACACCTCGGCCCATGGACCCCACAAGTGCAGCAGCAGGTCGAACTGGTGGATGCCGTGGCCCATGGTCGGTCCGCCGCCTTCGACGTCCCAGAGGCCTCGCCACGGGACATCGAAGTATGCCTGGTCGCGGAACCACAGGGTGTTGCAGGTGCCAACGAGCGGCTTGCCGAGTACTCCGGATGACTGCAGGGAATGCAGCTTCCGGGCACCCGAGCCGAAGCGGTGCTGGAAAACGCAGCTGAGCGTCCCGGCGGATGCAGCTTCAGCTGATTCCAACTCGCGCATCTGGCTGAGGGACAGTGTGGGGGGCTTTTCTATGACCGCGTGCAGGCCGTGCGTGAGCGCCTCGAGGGCGAGTGGAAAATGGCTGGACGGAGGGGTGCAGATGGCTACGAGATCCAGCCCGCCGGCGTCGACCGCCTTCCTGAGGTTCGCCGCGGTGCGGGCAATTCCCCACTTGCTGGCGAAGGCCTCCGCACGTGATGTGTCGAGATCGATTGCGGCAGTGAGTTCCACGCCTGGCTGCTGCCGCAGTGCATCGGCATGGGCATTGGCTATCCCTCCGGTGCCGATGAAGCCCACTCGGATTCTATTGGGATGGTTCAGGTCAGTCATGGGCTACTTCCGCAGTGAAGACGAGAGTTCGTCGATGAAGGGTTGGGCGGCCTTTTCGGGGGTGATGCGCTCAAAGAGAACGTCGGAGGTGTACCGGGCCAGGAGGTCCTGGATGCCACTACCGCCGGCCGGCGTGATGGGCGGAGCGGGCCGTACGTCATCCGCAATTGCATTGGTGAAGTCAATCGCAGCTTTATCGGAAGGCTTCAACTTAGGGGTGATGGCCTCGCGGGTCTTGGTGTTGGCTGGGATTCCGCGCTCGGTGAGCATGATGTCTCCGGCGGTCTGGCTCGTTGTCAGGAAGTTGAGGAACTTGGCCGCTGCCTGCTGGTGTTTGGTGCGGGAGGACACGGACCAGAACATGGAGGCCTTGTAGTAGGCACCCCGTTCCTTGGCCTGTGACTCGCCAGGAAGCCGGAGCAACTTCAGCTGTTGGCCGCTGGCGGACTCGTAAGCGGTCAGCTGGGTTTGGAAGACGCCGGAGAAGCCCATCTGGTTCTTGGCAAGGGCGTTCTGGTTGATTGATGCTGTGGCGTTTTCGATGATGGCAGAGGGCTTGCCGGCTGCTCCGGACTTGGACAGGTCCAGGAGGTTGGTCCAGAACGAGGCAAGCGTCCCGGGCTTGATGACCACTTTGCCGGAGTCGTCATAAAGACGGTCGCCCTGTTGCCGTGCCCAGATGTACAGATCGTGGTCCTGGTAGAAGACGCCGACGCCGGTGGCTCCCGTTCCACTCTCGCTGATCTTTTGACCGAGCTTCTTGTAGTCTTCCCAGGTCCACGTCTTGTCGTTCGGCATGGCAACCCCTGCCTTTTCCAGAACTGCGGGATTGGCAGCGATGCAATAGTTAGCCACGCCTGTCACCAGACCGACGAGTTTGCCATCCACTTCACCGCTCTTGAGAGTGTCCTCTGCAATGCCAGAGGTATCCAGTCCGTTGAGTTTGTGAATGTCCAGCAGGGCTCCGCGGTCACCGTATTCGCGGACATACTTCTCATCCATCTGGATGATGTCCGGTGCATCGTTGGCTGCGACCTGGGTGGCGAGCTTATCCCAGTAGCCACTCCAGTCGGCATATTCCCCGACGACGGTGATGTTCGGGTTTTCGGCATGGAAGGCGTCGATAACCTGCTGGGTCAGCTTCTGGCGTGCGTCCCCGCCCCACCAGGTAAAGCGGATTGTCACAGGTCCGGTTTCTTCCGCAGCGGGGGTGCCGGCCGTGCCGCAGCCGCTGAGCATCAGCGCGGATGCAGCTATGCCAACAGACAGTTGCAGTACGTTCCGACGGGATGGTTGGTTGTTCATGAGTGGCCTTTCGTTCTTGTCGACGTCGACAGTGGGTGCTTATTTGATACCGGTGGTGGCGATGCCCTTGACCAGGAACTTCTGGCCGAGCAGGAAGGCAATGAAAACGGGGAGCAGGGACACTATGGACATGGCGAACATGGATCCCCAGGAGGTCGAGGCGGTCGCATCGATGAATGCCCGTAGCGCCACGGGAACTGTGAACATGTCGGGGTCTGTGAGGTAGATCAGCTGGCTGAAGAAGTCATTCCAGGTCCAGATGAAGGTGAAGATTGTGGTGGTGGCCAGCGCCGGAACCATCAGGGGCAGCATCACCTGGAGGAAGATTCTGGCGTGGCCGGCACCGTCGATCCGCGCTGCCTCGTCAAGGTCCTTGGGAATGCCGCGAATGAACTGGACCATGAGGAAGACGAAGAAAGCGTCGGTTGCCAGAAGTTTCGGCACGATGATGGGCCAGAAGGTGTTAACCCATCCGATCTGCGAGAACAGTATGTACTGGGGCACGATCACCACATGGAACGGCAACATGATGGTCAGCAGCATGGCTGCAAAGAGCCATTTCTTGCCTTTGAAGTTCAGCCGGGCGAAGGCATATGCTGCCATCGAGCAGGACACCAGGTTGCCGATGATGCAGCCAAGGACCACGGCCGCCGAGTTGAACAGGTAGGTGGAGAACGGCTGCGCCAGGGCGTTCCACCCGTCAGCGTAGTTGCCTGCCTCGAACGTGGTCAGCCACAGGCCTGGTTCCCGGAAGATGAGGTCATTGGGCCGAAGGGAGGAAGCAATCATCCACAGCAGCGGATAGATCATCAGCATCGCGGAGATGATCAGGATCAGATGCTTCAGGAGCGGGCGGTACCTGGCTGCAGCGGGACTTTTTGGCCGTGACGGCATCGCCGGGCCGGGCACGGTGCCCTGCTGCGCCATGGCGGAAGCGGTGTGTTGGGGCTGGATTTCAGTCGTCATAGAACACCCAGAACTTTGAGGCGTAGAAGTTGATGGCGGTGAGGACGCCGATGATCAGCAGGAGAACCCAGGCCATGGCCGAGGCATAACCCATGTCGAACTGGCCAAACCCCTTCTGGTACAGGTACAGGGTGAAGAACATGGTGGAGTCTGACGGTCCGCCGGTGCCGCCGGAGACGATGAAGGCCTGGGTGAATGACTGGAAGGCGCCAACGATCTGGAGCACAAGGTTGAAGAAGATGATGGGGCTCAGCAGGGGGAGCGTGATACGGAAGAACTGAACCACTTTGCTGGCACCATCCACCTGCGCGGCTTCGTAGTACATATGCGGGATCTGACGCAGGCCAGCCAGGAAAATAATCATGGGGCTGCCGAAGGTCCAGATGTGCAGCAGGATGATGGTGCTCAGTGCTGTGCTCGGGTCCGATATCCAACCCGGACCCTCTATGCCCAGAAGGGTCAGGAACTGGTTAACGAGGCCGGTGGTGCCGAATATCTGCTTCCACAGGATGGCCACCGCAACTGAGCCACCAAGGAGGGATGGCAAATAGAACACCGAACGGTAGAACGGCAAGCCCCGAATGCCCCGGTCCAAGACCATCGCGATGAGGAGGGCAACGGCGAGCTGCAGGGGGACGCCCACCAGTACGTAGATGAATGTGACCCTCAGTGAGTTCCACAGCCGGGCGTCTTCAAACATCCTGGTGAAGTTCTCGAAGCCGATGAAAGTGGGCTCCTGAAGGAGGTTGTAATCAGTGAAGGACAGGTAGAGCGAGATGAGCATGGGACCAACGGTGATGCCCACCAAGCCCACCAGCCACGGGGCCAGGAACACCAGGGCCGCCTTGGTGTCCCGGCCTTCCGTCTTTGACCCCTGGCCTTTGAGCTTGCTCAGCTCTGACAGTGCGCTCATGTCCCGGCCTGCGGATGCGCGGCCGGACTTCCGGTATCTCCCGGAAATAGTGAAAGTTTCATAATTTCCTAACTTGACCCCACGGCTGAGAGCTGCGGGCCGTATATGCAGATCAGACAGAGCAAGAATGTCCTGACCTCTGGCTGCGGAGGCTACGTTGCATATAATCAGCAATGCGGTGCCAAAAGTGATCGATAACCCAACTATTCGTTATCGATCACTTTTCGTCAAGAGTTATCGTTCACTTTCTTCAACAAGAGCTTCCCGCCTAAATGGCTCCCGGTGGGGTTATTGGAGGGATGCCGCAGCCAGCTCTGATGGGGTGTCCTCCGTAACCGCTAAACGTCACGTCGGACGTCGTAACGAGGCGATAGCCTGTCGTCGGTCCACGGCTGATCGGTACTTGCGAAATTCCGCTGGCAAGCGGAGGACAGTTGCAGGGCAGGAGGGTCACCGCTGGATTAATTACGGTCCACAACAACAAGCGGATGAGTAGGTGATCGGTCCGGGGGTCCTTCTTTTTCGTTCGTCCCTTGGTTGGCTCGCTGCGAAAGGCGGCAGGACATCGCCGACGTCATCCCGGGGCAGGCTGAGAGCTGTAGCAACAGACCGCAACAACACTCTTGTTTAGCCCCCGATAGCGCTCATACTGCGGTCCGATTGGACGAAGTCGTCCCCTTCCAATCCCGCGTGGTCCATCCCATGGGCCTTGGGCTTGGCCCACATGGCGTCCTGCCAGCGAGTGGTGAGCTCGTCGTCGTCGGCTCCGGAGCGAAGCAGCCCCAACAGATCGAATTCCTGGCGCGAGAACAGGCAACTCATGATCTTTCCGTCGGCGGTGATTCGGGTCCGGCGGCAGTCACTGCAGAACGGTTCCGTGACAGAGGCAATGATGCCTACAGTACCGAGCACGGCGCCGCTGGGCTCGCCCGTTGCGGGATCGCGCCGCTGGACCTGGAATCGTTCGGCGGGGGCGCCGCTACGCTCCCTGGGGTCCGGGTACAGCACAAAGTCATCGGCGAGGAGGTCCCGGATCTCGGACGCGGTGATCATGTCCTGACGGGTCCAGCCATGGTCCGCGTCGAGGGGCATCTGTTCGATAAAGCGCAATTCGTAGCCGCGTTCCAGCGACCACGCCAACAAGCTGGGGGATTCGGTGTCATTGATCCCGCGCATGAGCACGGCATTGAGTTTGATGGGTCCAAGACCAGCAGCATCGGCAGCCTCAACACCGGCCAGGACCTGGTCCAGGAACGGGCGGCGGGTCAGCTGCGCGAAGGTCTCCGCATGCAGGGAGTCCAGCGATACGTTGATGCGGGTGAGGCCCGCCTGTTTGAGTTGAGCGGCCTTCTTGTCCAACCCCACGGCATTGGTTGTCATGGAGATGGGCAGGTCCGGATGTTGTTGGCGAAGGGACCTGATGATGTCCACCAGATCGGCCCGGACCAGGGGTTCGCCGCCGGTCAGGCGCAGCTCCCGGACTCCCAGGCGGTTCACGCCCAGGTGGACGATCCGCACGATCTCCCCGGCCGTCATGACGGCCTGCTTCGCCAGCCATTGAAGGCCGTCGGCGGGCATGCAGTAGGTGCAGCGAAGGTTGCATTTGTCCGTCAGGGACAGGCGCATGTCGGTGGCCTGCCTCCCGAAACGGTCCAGGAGCCCGGCAGGGAGTCCAATCGGGCGCGGTTTGAGAGCGGACCCGTGGTTGTTGTTGCTGCCCTGGCGCAGGACCGGGATGCCCAGCTGAACGGCCATGTACATAACCTTTGCTGTTGCGTTTGTCGGGGGAGTGGGTGCGCCCCGGTGGCACGGGCCTGAAAGCCGCGTGCCACCGGGGCGCAAGGTGCTACTGACGGGTGGACAGCTAGTTACTGTCCCGGTCCGCATGCTTGGCACCGACGGTCGGAACGCTCCCCGTGGGAGTCCTGCCAATGCAGTCCGAGTCCGAGCACTTTTCCGCGCATTCGTGCCTTGTCACGAGGTCGAACTGGACAAGGCCGTGTTGCTCCACGCCGGTACGGATTGCACGTTCCATGACATTGGTGGCCAGCCGCTGCCGCAGTGCCAGCGGGTCACGGCGGAGGTCCTTGACCAAGGCAAAGCAGAGCAGCAGCATCACGATCACGAAGGGAAGGGCAGCGACGATGGTGATGCGTTGGAGCCCGGACAGGGCTTCGGAGGGTACGTCTCCGCCCGCCAGGAGCATAACGGCCGCGACGGCTCCGGTGAGCGTGCCCCAGAAGATGACGACTCCCCGGCGGGGTTCCTCGGCGCCGTTGGAGCTGAGCGATCCCATCACGATGGAGGCCGCGTCTGCGCCGGTGATAAAGAAGATTCCCACCAGGACCATCGCCAGGACGATGACTGCGCCGACGGCCCATGCGGGCATGCCCAGGTTCTTGACCAGGTCGAAAAGCGCTCCGTCGAAGCTAACGGTCGGGACGCCGTCGACCATGGTGACCAGGCCGGGAGTGCCGGCCTTGTCGGCTTCCTGCTGCACATGGAAGGCAGTGCCGCCGAAGATGCCGAACCAGATCACGCTGACGACGCTGGGCACCAGCAGCACGCCGGTGACAAACTGGCGGATGGTGCGTCCACGGCTGATGCGGGCAATGAACATGCCCACGAACGGCGTCCAGGACACCCACCAGGCCCAGTAGAAGATGGTCCAGCCGGACATCCAGCTGCGCAGCGCCTCGTCGCCCACGGCTTCAGTCCGGGAAGACATTTCCGCCAGGTCCCTGGCGTAGTCACCGACGGCGGCAGGAATCAGGTTGAGAATGAACAGCGTGGGCCCTGCCACGAAGACGATCAGGGCCAGGACGACGGCCAGGACCATGTTGATGTTGGACAGCCACTGGATTCCGCGGCTGATGCCGGAAACGGCGGAGGCCACGAAACACGTTGTCAGGACGGCCACAATGGCCACGAGCACCGGAGTGCCGATTTCTCCCATCCAGCCGTTGGACGTCATGCCGCTGCCGATCTGCAGGGCGCCAAGGCCCAGCGATGCCGCCGTGCCGAAAAGCGTCGCGAAAATGGCAAGGATGTTGATAAATTTGCCGGCCGGACCTTCAACTACGCGGATGCCGAACAGGGAGGTAAACGCGGCGGAGATCAGCTGTTTGCGGCCCAGGCGGTAGGTTCCGTAGGCCATGGCGATGCCCACCACGGCGTACATCGCCCAGGGGTGCAGCGTCCAGTGGAAGATTGAGGTAGCCATGGCAGTCTGGATGGCAGCCGGCGTGCTGCCGTCAACGGTTCCCGGCGGCGGCGAAATGTAGTGGTAGAGCGGCTCGGCCACGCCGTAGAACATCAGCCCGATGCCCATGCCTGCAGCGAACATCATTGCCACCCAGGAGATAGTGCGGAATTCAGGCTTCTCGCCGTCCTTGCCCAGCGGGATGTTGCCGAACTTGCCCAGGGCAAGCCACAGGACGAACACCACGAACAGGGACGCCAGGACCATAAAGAGCCATCCTGTGTATTCCATCACCCAGTTCAGGGCGCCCGTCGAGGATGCGGAGAGGCTGTCCCGGCCCACGAATCCCCAAACCACGAAGGCTATGGCGAAGACTCCCGTAATCCCGAAGGTGACCTTATCGAGGGTGAGTTTGGTATTCCGGCGTGCCGAAACGGCGTGCTCGGTTTTGGCGGAGCGCAGCTCTTCCAGGATCTGATCGTATTCTTCTGAATCCGGCAAAGTGCCGGCAGCTCCGCCCTCAGGAATGAGGAGAACTGCTTCGACCCCATCGTCTGAAGCCAGCTCCCCGATTCTTAGGCCCTCCCCATCGCTTTCGCTGACGGGAGGTTTCTTGGGGGGTTTGATGTCACTGTTTATAGCCATGATTTCGTCCTTTGCTTGGGAGTCATGGACTGCGTATTTTGAGATGTGGCCGTTGACTGTCCGGCCGGGAGGAAGGTTGGGGGCTTCCGTGAGCTCGACGACCATGATGTCGCCGTCGGCCACCATGACCTCATGGGTTCGGACCGGCCTCTTGGCTGGCGGCGAATCGATTTTGCAAACAGATTGCCGTCTTCCGTGTGAAAGGCGGCAATCGGTGGAACTGTATCCAGCCACAGCGGCTCCCCTTGCGCAGGCTCACTTAGCGTGCAGGCCTTGTGCATGGTGCACCTCTTCAGGGTCAGGAACCGGGTGTAAAACGATAAAGGTCGGCTGCCTCGTCTCGTTCCGCATGGAACAACACAATTCGCGCTCAGCAACAGAGTGCGCTACGCCACACCAAGATGTCAAGACATTTCTGCCACCTCTTAGTGGATCTTGACACCAGGCGTGGCATACGTCACGCTGTTGCATATCGTGAGTGTTGTTGCGTAAGAAGCGATTTGGAGAGTGGAAATATACAGACCTTTGCCACGTCTGGCAGCACCGCGGCGGGAAGCTAAGCATCAACGAGCAGGTGGAAGCGAGGCGGCCCGGCCTGTCGGTTCCGTATCCAACGCAACAGCGACATGTGCCCGCTAGGGGCAGGGTTACCTTTGCGTGTAGCCCATTTTCGTGCTGATCTGCAGTCCGGCCTCACGGAGGGACGCGATGAGCCCCGGCTGTTTTTCGGTGTCGAAGCGGAACGCCGGTCCCGAAATGCTTACTGATCCGATGACTGCGCCAACGTGGTTAAACACGGGGACGGCGATCGCATTCAGGCCGATCTCGAGTTCCTCTCGTGTCTCCGCATATCCGTTGCGGGCTACGTCGAGCAGCTGCTTTTCCAGAACGCCCCGGTCCGTGATGGTGCACGGCGTCCGGGCAGAGAGTCCGACCTCATCCAGGATCCGCCGGCGCTCATCAGCCGGCAGTGCGGCCAAAAAAACCTTGCCACTGGACGTGGCATGGAGTGGGGTCAGTCCACCCACCCAGTCGTATGTGGCGAGGCTGGAGGGTCCCAGGGCCTGGTCGACATTGACGGCATAGCCCGATCGCAGGACTGCCAGGTTAACGGTTTCCTTGCTCTGCTGCGCCAGGTCCTCCAGGATTGGCCTGGCCTCCCGCACCAGGCTGAGGCGCGCCGGGATTGAGGCGGCGAGGCGAAGTATGCCAAAGCCCAGCTGATACTTGCCACGTCCGGTGTTCTGCTGGACCATCTCAGGGCCGACCAGTGATTCGAGCAGCCGGAAAACGGTGGACTTGTGAACGCCCATTTCCTCCGCGATGTCGCTGACACCCGCGTGTCCGTCCCGGGAGAGGATCTCGAGGATCTGCAGGGCGCGGTCAACGGACTGCACGCCCCCGGCCTGCCCGTTGGCACCCTTTGGGGCGTCAGGGTCATTTGTGGCCATGATCCATACCTGCGTCTTCCTGTGGCCAATCAAGAGGGTGAAACGTCCTCTTTGTGATTGATCCTAGACCGGAATGGTGAGCGCGCTGCAATTGCCCCGAAACGTCGCACGTGCCGGGGTGGCCCCTAATCTCCGCAGGTACCTTAGCTGCAGCACCCCGCCAAGACGCGTCGTAACGGGGGTGCTGGTTGGGTCAGTTAGAGCCGTGCATAGGCCTCCTCCTGGCCGCCCTTTTGCGGGCGGCCCAGCCGTTCCCGTCCCGCGTAGACATTCAGGCTGTGTCCACGGCTGAATCCAACCAGGGTCACTCCGGTCTCCACGGCGAGGTCGGCGGCCAGGCTTGAGGGCGCGCTGACGGCAGACAGGACGGGGATGCCGGCCATGGCGGCCTTCTGGACAAGCTCGAAGGAAGCGCGCCCCGAAACCTGGAGGACGGTGCCGCTCAATGGCAACAGGTTTTGGCGCAGCGCCCAACCAACAACCTTGTCCACCGCATTATGGCGTCCAACATCCTCCCGGAGACAGAGGAGCTCCGGGCTGGCGCCGTCCACTCTGAACAGGCCTGCAGCATGGACGCCGCCCGTCTTGTCGAACACTGCCTGGGCCTCGCGGAGCCGCTCCGGGAGTTCGGCCAGGACATCCACAGGAATCCGCAGCGGGTCCTGGGCAGGATCGAAGCGAAGGGTCTTGCGGACGGATTCGATTGAGTCTGTCCCGCAGATGCCGCAGGAGCTTGACGTGTAGACATGCCGCATCGTGTCAGGCATGGCCACATCCGGCGCCAGCTGGGTCTCGATGACGTTGTATGTTTGTTCTCCGCCGGCATCTCCGGCGCAAAAGCGCATCGATACCAGCTCGGAGTGGGAGCTGATGATGCCTTCTGAGACCAGGAACCCCGCCACCAGGTCAAAGTCGTCCCCAGGGGTCCTCATGGTAACCGCGAAAGACCGGCCGCCGATACGGATTTCCAGGGGCTCCTCGGCGGCGAGTACGTCTTCCTTGAACCGGACCGGGTATTCGGTGCCGGAACCGTCCAGGTGGAAGCGATGGATTTTGCGGCGCTGCGTCATGCGTGCCATGTGGTGCTCCGTAGGTGGTTGGTGGCGGACGGGATCGTCTCGTTGGACTGCGTCCAGGGGAGGGGGAGCACAGGAACCGGCTCGCCGGACAGAACCCCGGCAGGGGGAACCGCCATGACACCATCTGCCCAGGCAAGCCCCCGGACCATGCCGGGCCCGGTATGCGGGGCGGGGAAGGCCAGGCCCTCGATGAACCTGCAGGGAATCAGGCGGGTCCGGCCGGGCGAGGGATCAACGTCAGCGGCCGATGTCACCTGCCCGACAGCGCCCAGGGACCGTCCTCCGAGTGCCTCCAGCAGCGGCGCACCAATGGTGATGAGGGCCATCATTGCTGCCAAGGGGTTACCGGGCAGCCCGACGACGAAACGGCCGTCCGGGAGCACGGCCAGGACAGCCGGGTGGCCGGGCCGCATGGCGATGCCGTCCAGCAGCAACTGTCCGCCGAGAGCGGCGATGGCACCGCGGAAATGATCTGTCCCGGAACACCCGGTTCCGCCAGTGGTTATGGTCACGTCCGGCAGGGGTCCGAGGAACGATCCAGAACCATCTAGTGCCGCCAGCCATTCGTGGTAGGAATCCCCGATCCGCAGCGACCCGGCGGATGTTCCGCCCAGAAGGGAAATGACCGTTCCCAGCTGGGGACCAAAGGTGTCCCTGACGCGTCCTGGTTCCGGAACGCCCGCCGTAACTACTTCGGAACCGGTCAGTACGACGCCGACCACCGGCTTGCGCTGCACCTGCAGCGTGTCATGCCCGGCCACGGCGGCAAGCGCAATGTGGCCAGGGTTCAGTCTTGTGCCGGCGGGGATCAGCACTTCACCGGCCGCAGCTTCTTCCCCGGCGGGACGAATATGCCGGCCGCGGCCCGACCCGCCATGTTCTGCACTCTCGGTTTCCTGCAGGAGAAGGCCGCCCTCAGCGTTCTGGTGGACAGCTCCGCTTTCCTTGCGGAGTACCGATGTGGCGCCGGCAGGCACCAGTCCGCCGGTGGCTATGACCCTGGCCCGCCCGGGTGGCAGGAAGTGCTCATCGTCGGTAAGGAGCCAGGGACCGCAACCGCTGACGGCCCAGCCGTCCATTGCGGAGGACTGGTAATGGGGGAGTTCTTGCAGGGCGGCGACATCGCGGGTCAGGGTGTGGCCGACTGCTGATGGGAGGGGAACATCCACCGGCGGGAGTGGCACAGCGCAATCGAAAGCCAGCTCGCGGGCTTCGGCCCATGTGGGGGAGGCTTGTCCGGAAGGGCTCCAAGCCGGGGAGAATTCCAAGGTGCCACCGCTCATGGTGATGTCTTTGGCGAGCAACGGGCCCCCCTTTTCTGAATGTAGTGATGCAGTGAAAGGTGTGGCCGGGGAACGGCGGTGTTCGCACCACGTGGTACGAACCCGCCGTTCCCCGGCCCCGTCAGCCGGTGTCCTACGCCTTGACGTATCCATTCGGGTTCAGGACGAACTTTGTTGCCGAACCGGCGTCGAATTCGGCGTAGCCGCGCGGCGCATCTTCTAGCGGGATGGCCTTGGCGTTCACTGCCTTGGCGATCTGCACCTTGTCATGCAGGATGGCCATCATCAATTGGCGGTTGTAATTCATCACAGGGCACTGTCCAGTGGTGAAGGACAAGGATTTTGCCCATCCGGTGCCCAGCGAAAGGGAGAGGGATCCGTGCTGGGCTGCCTTGTCGATTCCCCCGGGGTCCCCGGTCACATACAGTCCCGGGATGCCCAGGGCGCCACCTGCGGCGGTGATGTCCATGAGGGAGTTCAGCACAGTGGCCGGCGCCTCGTGCGAGGCGTCCTTGCCGTGTCCGCGGGCTTCAAAACCGACGGCGTCCACGCCACAGTCCACTTCCGGCACACCAAGGATCTGCTCAATCTGGTCCTTCGGATCGCCCTGGGACACGTTCACTGTTTCACAACCGAAGGACTTGGCCTGGGCCAGGCGGTCTTCGTTCATGTCACCGACAATGACCACCGCGGCGCCCAGCAGCTGTGCACCGACGGCAGCCGCCAGGCCGACAGGTCCTGCCCCGGCGATGTAGACAGTGGAGCCGACACCGACTCCAGCGGTCACTGCTCCGTGGAAGCCAGTGGGGAAGATATCGGAAAGCATGGTCAGGTCCATGATCTTTTCCAGGGCCTGGTCGCGGTCCGGGAACCTGAGCAGGTTCCAGTCAGCGTAGGGGACCAGCACGAATTCTGCCTGGCCACCCACCCAGCCGCCCATGTCCACATAACCGTAAGCGCTCCCCGGGCGGTCCGGATTAACGTTCAGGCAGATGCCCGTCTTGCGCTCCTTGCAGTTCCGGCAGCGACCACAGGAGATGTTGAACGGTACGGAGACGATGTCGCCCACCTTGATGAACTCAACGTCCGGTCCGACTTCCACCACTTCGCCGGTGATTTCATGGCCGAGGACGAGGTCCTTGGGAGCGGTGGTCCGGCCCCTCACCATGTGCTGGTCCGAACCGCAGATGTTGGTGGTCACCGTGCGCAGGATCGCACCGTGGGGCACTTTCCGGCCCACATTCTCCGGATTGACGCCGGGCCCGTCCTTGAGTTCGAACGTCGGGTAGTCGGTATTGATGATTTCGACGACACCGGGTTCTTTGTAGGCGACTGCTCTGTTTCCTGACATGGACACTCCTTTGGGTATGGGGGGTAGTGCTTAGTGCTGGGATGTGGTGCCAGGCTGCCATTCGGATTGCCCTGCACTGGTCCGGCAAGTCGACGGCATTGCCCCGTCGCCCGAAAGCGGTGCTTCGATGAGGATACCTCCCCAGGTTTCAGGCCACCGAAGCACCATTCACGGGAACGGGACAGCTCGTCCGTTAGTACGGCGAAGGCTGTCAGCAGGATGGAGTGCCGGTTGGCACCGCATCCCGTTCCTGACTGGATCGCTGATATTTTTACTTGGCCAGTAAAGATATATCAGTTACATCGTAGGGCAGGCTGTCGGCCATGTCCAGAGATCTTGTATTCGCCCAGGGGCAACTCAAAATTCTTTAGGTAATATTGATATATCAGTTCTACTATGTGACAGGGGCCTTCGCGTCAAGGCCTCCGTGGCAGACCTGAGGAGAAGACATAGAAATGGCAAGCAGCGGAGAATTACCGTTGGGCACAGCAGGCTCTTATCTGTCGGAGAGGCTGGAGGACGAGTCCTTCGCCGACTTTGCCTACAGGGCGCTTTGCGATGAGCTGATCCTCCTGGACATCAAGCCTGGCGAGCCACTGAACGACGACGTGATTTCCCGGCGGCTCGGAGTGGGAAGGACCCCCATCCGCGAAGCCATGAAGCGCCTTGAAAGTGACCATCTGGTGGTAGCATATCCCCGCCGCGGAACGTTCGCGGCAGGGGTGGACATCACCGATTTGGCGGAAATCTCCGAAATCCGGCAGCTTCTGGAACCTGCTGCAGCAGCGCGGGCGGCCCGGATGGCGTCGCCGCAACTGCGGCAGGAGATCAAGGAATTCGCCAAGGAGGTGGGGGAGCTCCTGCCGCAGTTGCACTCCCAGCGGGACCTTATGCGCCTGGATATGCGCGTACACCGGATGATCTACCGGGCCACAGGAAGCAGGCACCTTGAAGATGTCCTCATCCGGTACGACAATCTGGCAACGCGTATCTGGAGCCTTGTGCTGGAGAAACTGCCTCCAGTCTCTGAGCATATTGCCCAGCACATTGAGCTTCTTGAATGCATTGCGGATGGAGATTCCGACGCTGCTGCCCGGCTGACCAGCAAGCACGTGGCGGACTTCGAGAACCTGATCAGGGCCGTCCTGTAGCCCTGGGCAGGATTACCATTACCCAGCCGTTGCCGTAAGCAAGGCCCGCGACTGTTCCCGCGCGGCCTCGACGGTGTGCAGGAGAAGCAGGGACGTGGTGACCGACCCAACGCCGCCCGGTACTGGTGTCAGTGCCGCCGCGACGCCCCGAACGCTGGCTTGGTCCACGTCCCCCACAAGCGAACCGTCGGAAAGGACGTTGGTGCCGACGTCAATCACTACGGCCTCGGACGAAATATGGCTGCCGGTCAGCAGGCCGATGCGCCCGGCCGCGACAACCACGACGTCGGCCGTCCTGGTGTATTTCTCCAACGGCCCCGACCTCGAATGGCAGACCGTGACCGCGGCATCACGTTCCATGAGCAGCAGGGAGAGCGGCTTTCCCACAACGGCTGAACGTCCAATCACCACGACGTTCCGGCCCGCCACCGGGATGTCGAAGTGATCAAGGATCTCGACTACGGCCCGGGCCGTTGCGGGGGCGAACGATGGCTGGCCGACTGCAAGCCGGCCCAGGCTCAGTGGATTCGCGCCGTCGATGTCCTTTTCAGGTGCGATGTGTCCAACCAATGCATCTGCATCCACGCCGGGAGGCAGCGGTGTCTGGAGGATGATGCCGTTTACCGATGGCTCGGCGCTGAGATCTTTCAGAACAGAGGCCAACACCTGTCCTGTCGCATCATGGCCAAGGTCCACAATGCGGCACATGATGCCGGCGCTTTCCGCGGCCCGTTCGATGGACCGCACGTACCAGTGTGTGGAGCCGTCGTCGGTGGCCACAACCACGGCAAGCGTAGGGCGGAGGCCATCGATTTCGAGAGCCCTGGCGGCGTCGGAGGCCTTTTGCTGCGTTAGCCCGGCCAGTGCCCGTCCGGAGAGAAGTGTCGTGCTCAACTGAGGATCCTTTCCCGAACCCGCTTGGCGAGTGAGTCGGCTGCCAGGATGACCTTTTCCTCAAGGCCGTCAGTCTGGACAGCCAGCCGGGAGCGGGCTTCGGTGTCCTTGATGGCAACCACATTGATGTCGATGTTCACCCGTGCAGTGGTGGCGGCTGCCCGGGCTGCGTCGACGGCGGCGGCGACGTCACTGATCACGTTGGCATTGGCCACCTCGAAAAGTTCGGTGGCAAGATCCACGACGGCGCCGGCAAGAAGGATGAGCTGTGCCGGCGTAGTGGCGGCCAGGATCAGCGCGTCCTGGATGGATGCTGTTCGTGCGGCCTTGAGTTGGTCAGTGCCGGCAGGAAGTTTGTACGCATCGATGACGCCCTGGAACGCATGCTGGTCCGCGTCTGCGAGGCGCAAGGCCTCTACCACCAGTTGGTCGGCGGAGGCGATGACCCTGGTCACGAGTTCGGCGTGCTGCTCGTACTTCGTGCCGGTGGAGTACCTGGCCACCATGGAAACCAGTGCCGCCCCCTGGGCGGCGTGGAGCGCTGCGGCTGCGCCGCCGCCTGGGGTGGGTTCGCGCGAGGAAAGTCTGGTGAGGTAGCCCTCTATTGTTTCTGAACTGATCATGTTTCTTCCTGGGCTGAGGCTCGAGTCAACCGGGCTGGGGGGTGGGGTTGCGGCAGGCCATGGCAAAGCAGCGGCCCGGACTCTGGTTGCGAGGGAAAGGAGTCCGGGCCGCGTGCCCTTGAATGGCCCGGCGCTGTTAGCCGCGGAGCCTGGTCATGGTGGGGTCGTACAGCGGATCGGCCGTGACCGTGGCCTGGACGCGCCGGCCAAAGTATTCGATCTCGACAGAGTCACCAATGGACACAGCGGCGGGGAGGTATGCGTAGGCGATGGGCTTGGCTACGGTATAGCCGTATGCGGCACTGGTGACATAGCCGACTGCCTGGTCCTTGTAGAAGACAGGTTCCTTGCCCAGCACAATGCTGCGGCCGTCGTCGACGGTCAGGCAGCGAAGGCGGCGGGCGGAGTTTTCCTCGGTCCTGCCTTCCAGTGCTGCCTTTCCGACGAAGTTTTCCTTGGCCATCTTCACGGCGAAACCAAGTCCTGCTTCCAGCGGGTCATGCTCCGTGGTCATGTCTGTGCCCCACGAGCGGTAGCCCTTTTCAAGGCGCAGCGAGCTGAACGCGGCGCGGCCCGCGGCGATAACGCCGAACGGCTGCCCGGCCTTCCACAGTGCATCCCACAGGCGCTGGCCGTTGTCTGCGCTGGTGTACAGTTCCCAACCCAGCTCGCCGACATAGGACAGGCGCATTGCCGTGACGGTGACGCCGCCGATGACCACCTTCTTGGACCGGAAGTATTTCAGGCCGTCGTTGGTGAAGTCGTCGCTGCTGACGGTGCTGATGAGGTCCCGGGCGAGGGGCCCCCACAGGCCGATGCAGCATGTGCCGCCGGTGGTGTCGCGAACCTGGACCCAGTCGCTGGCGGTCCCGTTTTCCGTCTGGTGGCGTGCGGCCCGCTCAAAGTAGGCGGTGTCGATGTTTCCGTTGGCTCCGAGCTGGAAGGTGTCTTCGCTCAGGCGGGCCACGGTGATGTCGCTTCGGATCCCGCCTGCGTGGTCCAGCAGGAGGGTGTAGGTGACGGCCCCCGGCTTCTTGGTCATGTCGGCGGTGGTCAGCTCCTGCAGCAGCTTCATGGCTCCGGGGCCGGAGACCTCAAGGCGCTTGAGCGGAGTCATGTCGTACATGGCCACAGCGGTGCGGGTCTTCCAGGCTTCGGCGGCGGCGATGGGGGAGCTGAACATCCCGGACCAGGCGTCACGTGCCGGCGGCTGCCATTCGTCAGGCATCTCCTTGAGCAGTTCGGCGTTGGCTTCGAACCAGTAGGGGCGCTCCCATCCGCCGCCCTCCAGGAAGAAGCCGCCCAGCTGCTTATGGCGGGCGTGGAACGGGCTGACGCGAAGGTTCCGGGGCGAGAGCTTCGGCTGCAGCGGGTGCAGGACGTCGTAGATTTCCACGAAGTTCTGCTGGGACGTTTCGCTGACGTATTCGGGAGTCAGCTGGACCTCTTCGAAGCGGTGGATGTCGCATTCTCCAAGGTCGATCTGCGACTTGCCGGTGGTCAGGAGCTCCGCGACAGCGCGGGCGATGCCGGCCGAGTGTGTGACCCACACGGCTTCGGCCACGAAGAAGCCATCAAGCTCCTTGGACTCACCCACCAGGGCGCCGCCGTCCGGGGTGAAGGAGAAGATGCCGTTGAAGCCGTCCTCAATCTCGCTTTCGCGCAGGGCCGGCAGCAGCTGCTTGGTGGCCTCCCACGCCGGGAGGAAGTCCTCCAGCGTGAAGTCGAGGCGGGAAGGCATGTTGTGCTCGGTGATGCTGTTGGGGTCGTAGGAGCCCAGTTCATCAAGGTCCACGGGCATGGGGCGGTGCGCGTAGGAACCGATGCCGTAGCGGTCACCGTGCTCGCGGTAATAGAGGTCCTGGTCCTGGTGCCGCAGGATCGGCAGGGAGGCGTCGTTGGGCAGTTCGTTGCGGCCCTTCTGCGCCGGCACGGGAGTGGTCTTGACGTACTGGTGCGCCAATGGCAGGAGCGGGACGGACATCCCGATCATCTCGCCAATCTTGGCGCCCCAGAATCCGGCGCAGGAGACCACGATGTCGGCGGGGATGGTGCCTTCGGAGGTCTGGACACCGGTGACCCGGTGGCCCGACTGTTCAATACCCGTCACCGTGGTGTTGCCCAGGTACTTGACGCCTGCGGCTTCGGTCCGCTTGATCAGCAGCTGGACCGCGCGGGCAGCGCGGGCCAGGCCGTCGCTGGGAACGTGGAGCCCGCCAAGGATGTCTTCCTCGTTCAGGAGCGGGTAGAGCTCCTTGCACTCGGCGCGGGAGAGGATCTTGCCTTCGATGCCCCATGCGGCGGCATAGCCGAGCTTCCGCTTGAGGTCCGTGAGGCGGGTCTCGGTGGTGGCAACTTCCAACCCGCCGACCTGGTTGAAGCAGCTCACGCCGTCCTCGGTGAGGGACAAAAGCTTTTCCACGGTGTACTTGGCGAAGAGCGCCATGGACTTTGAAGGGTTGGTCTGGAAGACAAGGCCGGGGGCGTGGGACGTGGAGCCACCGGGCATGTTGAGGGGGCCCTGGTCCAGGACAGTGATGTTGTTCCAGCCCCGTGCGACCAGTTCATCGGCAAGGTTCGTGCCGACGATTCCAGCTCCAATAATGACAATGCTTGGCGTTGATGCCATGTGGTTTCTCCTGCTGGTTTTCGTGTGTTCTCTGCTGATTGGGGTGTGGTGCTTACCGGAACACGACAGTGCTGGTTTGATCCAGCAACACACGGTGCTCGCAGTGCCACCTCACGGCACGGGACAGCGCCAGGGCTTCCGCATCCCGCCCGACGGTGGACAGGGCGGTGGGTCCGTAGCTGTGGTCGACCCGGATGACTTCCTGTTCGATGATAGGACCCTCATCAAGCTCCGCAGTCACGTAGTGGGCCGTTGCGCCCACCAGCTTGACGCCACGATCGTACGCCTGGTGATACGGACGGGCTCCCTTGAATCCGGGCAGGAACGAGTGGTGGATGTTAATGGCGCGGCCCTCAAGGGAGCGGCAGAGGTCGTCGGAGAGCACCTGCATGTAGCGGGCCAGCACCACGAGGTCGATGTCATATTCGTCGATGAGATCCAGCAGGCGCTGTTCGGCATCTGCCTTGGTCTCGGGTGTCACCGGGACGTAGAGGAAGGGGAGGCCGGCTGCCTCGGCCATGGCCCGGTGGGTTTCGTGATTGGAAACTATCAGGACAATGTCCCCGCCCAGGCTGCCACCGCGCCAACGGAAGAGCAGGTCATTGAGGCAGTGCCCGAACTTGGACACCATCACCAGGACGCGCTGCTTGGTCTGGTCATGGAAGCTGAACTTCATCTCGAAACGGTCCGCGATCGCCTTGAACTCCTCCTGGAGCCTCTCGGGCGTGTACTCAGGGGAACCCGAGAATGCGGTGCGCAGATGCAGCGTCTGGCGCAGCCCGTCGTCGAACTGCTGGTGCTCTTCGATGTTGAAGCCACGTTCGAAGAGAAAAGTGGTGACCGCCTGGACAATCCCGGCACGTTCGACGCACGACAGTGTGAGTACGAACTTCTGGGCCTTGGCTTCTTCCACGCGGGGCTCGGTCTGAGTCAGCGTGCTGGTTGATGAGTCTGTAGCCACTAGGGACATGTCTCCTCCTTTTAGGTATCTTCCCGTTAGATATATTCGCAGTTCGTAAACTGATATATTAGGGTTGGGAATCAGCGTATACTGGTCAGTGGGCAAGGTCAAGAGGCTTTTTGCCCCAAAGGAAAGGGGCCCGGTTATGGCGGTTGAAGTTTTGGCACCCGCAGGCGAGGCTGTCAGAAAGTCGTTGGCGGAATTGGCCTACGAGCGCATCCGAGATCGCCTGCTGATGCTGGACATCAAGCCGGGTGATCTTCTCAATGACGACCACCTCGCCAGGGATCTCGGTATGGGGCGCACTCCCGTACGCGAAGCTTTGAAGCGGCTTGAGTTGGACCGGCTGGTTGTTTCGTATCCGCGCAGGGGAACTTTTGCAACGCGGGTGGAGGTCACTGATCTTGCCTTTATTTCCGAAATCCGGACCCAGCTCGAACCGCTTGCAGCCTCCCGCGCTGCCCGGGTTGCCACTGAGCAGCAGCGCGAGCAGCTGCGCGCTGTGTTGCGGGCTGTTGAATCCTTCGATACACATGCTGCCTCCGTCGTGGAAACACTGCGGCTGGATGCACGGGTGCATCAGGGAATCTACGCTGCTGCAGCCAATCCCCACCTCGAAGACGTCCTGGTCCGCTATGACAACCTCGCCACCCGTATCTGGTGCATGGTGCTGGATCGCCTTCCTGACCTCTCGCACCACGTGCATGAGCATGTTGACCTGCTCGGCGCGGTGATTGACGGGGACGAGGCGCGCGCCGCCGATCTCGCAAGGATTCACGTCAGCGGCTTCGAGGATGCCGTCCGCAGGGCTCTCTTCGCCTAACCTGAGCCTCACCTTTCCAGCTTTTGCCTAAGAGCGCGGCCCTCCGGGCTGCGCTCTTGGCCTTCCCGGAATAACGGGCCGAATGTGTTGACACTCACCAGAGTCGATAGCATACTTGAGTCACGCAACTAATATATCAACAGGATATTAGGCAACAGCTAGGAGAAATGATGGTCGACGTTCTGACCCGCACGCTTGCAGAGACGGATCCTGCTATCCACGCAGCCGTGCACCAGGAACTCCTGCGCCAGCAGGGCACGCTGGAGATGATCGCCTCCGAAAACTTTGCGCCCACTGCTGTCATGGAGGCGCAGGGATCCGTACTGACCAACAAGTACGCCGAGGGTTACCCGGGCAAGCGCTATTACGGCGGCTGCGAACACGTTGACGTGGTAGAGCAGCTGGCCATCGACCGCCTCAAGTCATTGTTCGGCTCCGAATTCGCCAATGTGCAGCCGCACTCCGGCGCCCAGGCCAACGCAGCGGCCATGTTCGCCCTGATCCAGCCCGGCGACACCATCCTGGGCCTGAACCTCGCCCACGGTGGCCACCTGACGCACGGCATGCGGATCAACTTCTCCGGAAAGCTCTACAAGGTGGTTCCGTATGGCGTCGATGAGGACTCCATGCTGATTGACATGGCCGAAGTGGAGCGCCTGGCGGTTGAGCACAAGCCCCGCCTGATCGTCGCCGGCTGGTCCGCTTACTCCCGCCAGCTGGACTTCGCCGAATTCCGCCGCATCGCGGACCTGGTAGGCGCCTACCTGATGGTGGACATGGCACATTTCGCCGGCTTGGTGGCAGCAGGACTGCACCCCAACCCCGTGCCTCACGCCCACATCGTTACCAGCACCACCCACAAGACCCTCGGCGGACCGCGCGGGGGAGTCATCCTGACCAACGACGCCGACATTGCCAAGAAGGTCAACTCCGCAGTGTTCCCCGGACAGCAGGGTGGCCCGCTGGAGCACGTCATTGCCGCGAAGGCTGTGGCGTTCAAGCTCGCTGCTGAGCCGGAGTTCCGCGATCGCCAGGAACGCACCCTGGAAGGCGCCCGCATCATCGCAGAACGCATTCTGGCTGCCGACGTTGCAGAATCCGGCGTGACCGTGGTCAGCGGTGGCACCGACGTGCACCTGGTCCTGGTGGACCTGCGCAATTCTGAACTGGACGGCCAGCAGGGCGAAGACCGCCTGCACCGGATCGGCATCACCGTCAACCGGAACGCGGTGCCCTTCGACCCGCGTCCGCCGATGGTCTCTTCCGGTCTTCGTATCGGCACGCCGGCACTGGCCACGCGTGGGTTCGGGAAGGCAGAATTCACCGAGGTCGCGGACATTATCGCCGCAGCACTCAAGCGCGAGTTCAGCGACGAGACTGCGACGGAACTGCGGCAGCGGGTTGAAATCCTGGCCGGAAAGTTCCCGCTCTACCCCAACCTCTCCTCTGACACGAACGAGGTGGCATGATGGCAGATTTGCTTCCGGAGCACCCGGATTTCCTCTGGCGGAACCCCGAGCCCAAGTCCTCCTATGACGCCGTGATCGTTGGCGGCGGCGGACACGGGCTGGCCACCGCCTATTTCCTGGCCAAGAACCACGGCATGACCAACATTGCCGTGCTCGAAAAGGGCTGGCTGGCCGGCGGCAACATGGCCCGGAACACCACCATCATCCGGTCCAACTACCTCTGGGACGAGAGCGCTGCCATCTACGAGCACGCCCTCAAACTCTGGGAGATCCTGCCGGAGGAACTCGAATACGACTTCCTCTTCAGCCAGCGCGGCGTCATGAACCTCGCCCACACCCTGGGTGACGTGCGCGAAAGCATGCGCCGCGTGGGAGCCAACCAACTCAACGGCGTGGACGCCGAGTGGCTGGACCCGCAGCAGGTCAAAGAACTCTGCCCCATCCTGAACATCAGCGACAACATCCGCTACCCCGTCATGGGCGCCACGTACCAGCCTCGTGCAGGTATCGCCAAGCATGACCACGTGGCATGGGCTTTCGCCCGCAAATGCGACGAACTCGGCGTGGACATCATCCAGAACTGCGAAGTCACCGGCTTCATCAAGGACGGCAACCGCGTCACTGGCGTCAAGACCAACCAGGGCACCATCAACACCGAGAAGGTGGGCCTGTGCGCCGCCGGGCACAGCTCGGTGCTGGCTGAGATGGCGGGCTTCCGGCTTCCCATCCAGTCCCACCCGCTGCAGGCGCTGGTCTCCGAACTGCACGAACCGGTCCACCCCACCGTGGTGATGTCCAACCACGTGCACGTGTACGTTTCCCAGGCACACAAGGGCGAACTGGTCATGGGCGCCGGCGTGGACTCCTACAACGGCTACGGCCAGCGCGGGTCTTTCCATGTGATCGAGCACCAGATGGCAGCCGCCGTCGAGCTCTTCCCGATCTTTGCCCGTGCGCACGTACTCAGGACCTGGGGCGGCATCGTTGACACAACACTGGATGCTTCCCCGATCGTGGGCACCACTCCGGTGGAGAACATGTTCGTGAACTGTGGCTGGGGCACCGGCGGCTTCAAGGGTACGCCGGCCGCCGGCCTCACCTTTGCCCACACCATCGCCACAGGAACGCCGCACGAGCTGAACAAGCCGTTTGCGCTGGAGCGGTTCGAAACCGGCGCCCTGATCGACGAACACGGCGCAGCCGCCGTGGCCCACTAGAAGAGAGTCCGGACATGCTCCTCATTTCATGCCCCAACTGCGGCTCCCGCGACGAGACCGAGTTCCACTACGGCGGCCAGGCCCACGTGGCCTATCCGGAAAACCCGAACGAACTGAACGACCGCGAATGGGCCGAGTTCCTGTTCTACCGGGACAACACCAAGGGCGCCTTCGCCGAACGCTGGCTCCACAGCACCGGCTGCCGCCAGTGGTTCAACATGCTCCGCGACACGGTCACCTACGAGATCCAGGCGGTTTACCCCATGGGCGCGCCCCGCCCGGACAAAGCCGCCCCGGCAGGCGGCGAATCCGGTACCGCCAGTACAGCTCCGGACAGCACTACTACAGGCAGCGCCGGGCCCAGCATCGCTGCAACCAGCATCGCAGGAACCAGCACCACATCTCCCAGCAGCACCGCCCCGGAAGGAGCAACCAAGTGACTTCCCAGAACGCCCGCCTCGCCGCCGGCGGACGCATTGACCGCACCATCTCCTGGCGTTTCACCGTGGACGGCGAGGAATTCACGGGCCACCCCGGAGACACACTGGCCTCGGCCCTGCTTGCCAACGGCCGGATCGCCGTCGGCAACTCCCTCTACGAGGACCGGCCGCGCGGCATCATGTCAGCCGGCGTGGAAGAATCCAACGCCCTGGTCAAGGTGGCTCCCCGGTTCGCAGGCCACGTTGCCGAGTCCATGCTTCCCGCCACTACGGTCACCCTGGTGGACGGCCTCAAGGCGGAGCTGCTCAACGGCCTTGGCAAGCTGGATCCGGAAGAGGACCGCGCCGAATACGACAAGAAGTACGTCCACACCGACGTCCTGGTGATCGGCGGCGGGCCCGCCGGCCTGGCCGCTGCCCGTGAAGCTGTCCGCACCGGCGCCCGCGTCATGCTGCTGGATGACCAGCCAGAACTGGGCGGCTCCCTGCTGTCCGGTTCCACGGCGCCCGAACTGGCCCAGGTCATCGAAGGCAAACCGGCCCTCGAATGGGTGGCGGATGTCGAAGCCGAGCTCGTTTCCGGCGCCGAGTCCACCGTCCTGAACCGCACCACCGCCTTCGGCGCCTACGACGCCAACTACGTCATCGCCGTCCAGAACCGTACCGACCACCTGTCCACGCCGGCCGCCTCCGGCGTGTCCCGGCAGCGTATCTGGCACATCCGCGCCAACCAGGTGGTGCTGGCTCCCGGTGCCCACGAGCGCCCGCTGGTGTTCGAGAACAACGACCGCCCCGGCATCATGCTCGCCTCGGCCGTCCGCAGCTACCTCAACCGCTACGCGGTGGCCGCCGGGCAGCGCGTTGTCATCAGCACCACCAACGACAGCGCTTACGCCCTGGCAGCTGACCTGCGCGCCGCCGGCGTCAAAATCGCCGCCGTCGTCGACGCCCGCCCCCAGCTGACCGCGGTGGCTGCTGCCGCCGTCGAAGCCGGGACGCGCGTGCTGATCGGCAGTGCGGTGGCCAATACCGCCGCCGGAACCGATACAGGGTCTGCCGATGGCCGCCTGGGCGGCGTTACCGTCCGCAGCATCAACGACGACGGCGAACTCACCTCCGGCGTCGAAGAAATCGAGTGCGACCTGCTGGCCGTGTCCGGTGGCTGGAGCCCGCTGGTCCACCTCCACTCCCAGCGGCAGGGCAAGCTGCGCTGGGACGATGACCTGGCGGCTTTCGTGCCGAGCACTGTCGTCCCGAACCAGCAGACCATCGGTTCCGGCCGCGGCAGCTTCGAACTCGAGGATTGCCTCGCCGAAGGCATCTCCGCCGGTGCCGCTGCAGCCATCGCCGCCGGTTTCGAATCCACCGTCGAACCTTCTCCGATCGCCGATCCGAAGGCGTCCGCCCCCACCCGCCAGCTGTGGCTGGTACCGGGGGAGAATGGAACCCCGGACGACTGGCACCAGCACTTCGTGGACTTCCAGCGGGACCAGAGCGTTGCCGACGTCCTGCGCTCCACCGGCGCGGGGATGCGGTCCGTGGAGCACATCAAGCGCTACACCTCCATCAGCACCGCCAACGACCAGGGCAAGACCTCCGGTGTCAACGCGATCGGCGTCATCGCCGCCGCGCTGCGCCAGGCAGGCGAAGCGTCCCGGGGCATCGGCGACATCGGAACCACCACCTACCGGGCACCGTTCACCCCCGTGGCGTTCTCGGCACTGGCCGGACGCCAGCGCGGCGAACTCTTCGATCCGGCCCGCGTGACCTCCATCCACCCGTGGCACGTGGCCAAGGGCGCTCTGTTCGAGGACGTCGGACAGTGGAAGCGTCCCTGGTACTACCCGCAGGGCGGGGAGGACATGGACCAGGCCGTGCTGCGTGAATGCGCCGCCGTCCGCGAATCCGTTGGCTTTATGGACGCCACCACGCTCGGCAAGATTGAAATCCGCGGCAAGGACGCCGGCGAGTTCCTCAACCGGATCTACACCAACGCCTTCAAGAAGCTCGCGCCCGGTTCCGCACGCTACGGCGTGATGTGCCTGGCCGACGGCATGATCTTCGACGACGGCGTGACCCTGCGCCTGGACGAGGACCGCTTCTTTATGACCACCACCACCAGCGGCGCCGGCAAGGTGCTGGACTGGCTGGAGGAATGGCTGCAGACCGAGTGGCCGGAACTGGACGTGCACTGCACCTCGGTGACGGAACAGTGGAGCACCATTGCCGTCGTCGGGCCCAAATCCCGCGCGGTTCTGGCCAAGGTGGCACCGGAACTGGCCGCCAATGGTGGACTGGAAGCAGAAGCCTTCCCGTTCATGACCTTCCGCGAAACCACGCTGGCCTCCGGCGTCCGCGCCCGGGTCTGCCGCATCTCCTTCTCCGGTGAGCTCGCCTACGAGATCAACGTGCCGTCCTGGTACGGACTGAACACCTGGGAAGCCGTGGCCGCTGCGGGCGCCGAATTCAACATCACCCCGTACGGCACCGAGACCATGCATGTGCTCCGCGCCGAAAAGGGCTACCCGATCGTTGGCCAGGACACCGATGGCACCGTCACGCCGCAGGATGCCGGGATGGAATGGATCGTCTCCAAAGCCAAGGACTTTATCGGCAAGCGCTCCTACGCCCGTGCCGATGCCCGGCGCGAGGACCGTAAGCACTTGGTCAGCGTGCTGCCCGTCGACGGCAACATCCGGTTGCCGGAAGGCACCCAGCTGGTGGAAAAGGGCATCCCGGTGACGCCGGCCGACGGCCCCGTTCCCATGCAGGGTTTTGTCACCTCCAGCTACCAGAGCGCAGCCCTGGGCAGGTCCTTCGCCCTGGCACTGGTCAAGAACGGCCGCAACCGGATCGGCGAGACCCTGGTGGCTGCCGCCGGCAACCAGCTCGTTGACGTTGTTGTCGCAGAAACCGTACTTTTTGACCCTGAAGGGACCCGCAAAGATGGCTGAAACAGCAGCACCCAAAACCTCCCACGAGACGAACCTGGCCCTGCGAACCAGCCCGGCTGCACTGCTCCGGACAGCCTTTGAAACCGGCTCCGTCCGCGGCATTGTGGAACTGAGCGAAATCACCTTCCTGACCATGGCGGGCCTCCGGGTTCGCCGGGACAGCGAGGCCGGGAACCGGATCGCGTCGGTCACCGGGGGCTTGCCCGCAACATGCGGGGCCGTCAGCGGTACCGGTGAAACCTCCGTCCTGTGGCTGGGGCCCGAGGAGTTCCTGGTGGTGGCACCCGTGGAAGCCCACGAATCGCTCGGCGGGGACCTGATCCAGGCACTGAAGGAAGCCCTCGGCGACGGTGAAGGCCAGGTAGTGGACCTTTCCGCCAACCGCACCACCTTCGAACTCACCGGGCCCCGGGCCCGGGCCGTCCTGGAAAAGGGCTGCTCCCTGGACCTGCACCCCCGCACGTTCAAGGCCGGCACGGCGCTGTCCACGGAGGTGGGCAACATCCCCGTGGTCCTATGGAAGACAGGCGATGAGAGCTACCGGATCTTCCCGCGCGCCTCGTTCGCCGAGTTCCTGGGCCGGTGGATCCTCGATGCCATGCGGGAGTATGCCTCCCCTGAGGTCCCCTAAATGGCACTGAGCGTCCTGGACCTGTTTTCCGTTGGCATCGGGCCGTCGTCGTCACACACGGTCGGCCCGATGCGGGCAGCGAAGCTGTTCGCCGACGGGCTAAAAGACGACGGACACCTGAGCTCCACCACACGCGTGCAGGCCGAACTCTACGGCTCCCTCGGGGCCACCGGACGGGGCCACGGCTCGGACAAGGCCGTGGTTCTGGGCTTCAAGGGGCTGGATCCGGAAACCGTGGACACCTCCACAGCTGATGACCAGGTGGCCGCCGCCGCCCTCGACGCTGAACTGTGGGTGGGCGGGGACCACCGGGTGGACTTCAACTGGGACGAAGATGTGGTGCTGCACCGGCGCAAGTCCCTCCCTGCCCACCCCAACGGCATGACGTTCCGTGCCCTGGACCATTCAGGAGCCGTGCTCAGCGAGCGAAGCTTCTATTCAATTGGGGGCGGCTTCGTCGTTGACGGGGACGCCGACGCCGGCGACCGGGTGGTGGCTGACACCACCGTCCTGCCCTACCCCTTCACCACGGCGGACCAGCTTCTGGAGATTTGCAGCCGCGAAGGCATGTCCATCTCCGATGTGATGCTCGCCAACGAACTCACCTGGCGCAGCGAAGCGGAACTCCGGGAAAAGCTGCTTTCTCTCTGGGCCGTGATGCGCGAATGCGTGGACAACGGCTGCGCCGCGGAAGGGATCCTTCCCGGTGGGCTGAACGTCAGGCGGCGGGCGCCGTCGCTATTCAAGACCCTGACGGCGGACACCGGGGTAACCGACCCGCTCCGGGCGATGGAATGGGTAAACCTGTTCGCGCTGGCAGTCAACGAGGAGAACGCGGCCGGCGGCCGGATTGTGACCGCACCGACCAACGGCGCGGCCGGCATCGTCCCGGCGGTGCTGCATTACTACGTGAAGTTCGTTCCCGGCGCCAACGACGACGGCGTGGTCCGCTTCCTGCTGGCCGCGGCCGCCGTCGGAATTCTGTTCAAAATCAATGCCTCCATCTCCGGCGCCGAAGTGGGCTGCCAGGGTGAGGTGGGTTCTGCCTGCTCCATGGCAGCGGCCGGCCTTTGTGAAGTCCTCGGCGGAACGCCTGCACAGGTGGAAAACGCCGCCGAAGTGGGGATCGAACACAACCTCGGCCTGACCTGCGACCCTGTGGGCGGTCTGGTGCAGATCCCCTGCATTGAACGGAACGCCATCGCCAGCGTCAAAGCCATCAATGCCGCGCGCCTTGCCCTGCACGGCGACGGCAGCCACAAAGTGTCCCTGGACAAGGCCATCAAGACCATGAGGGAAACCGGCGCGGACATGAAGGACAAATACAAGGAAACCTCTCGGGGTGGCCTCGCGGTAAACGTGATCGAATGCTGACCCGCCCACAGCCGCACCGCCTCGCCGAAAGCGGCTGGTGACGGTAAGCCAATGGCAGGGTCCGCAATCAAGACTGAAGAGGGCCGCGGCCTCCGCGACGACTGGCATATGCTCGCCGGGCGCACCGTGGAGGTTTGGCTGCTGGGGGAGCACATCCTGACCGGGAGGGTGGAGCAGGCGGCTGATGATGATGCGATTCTTTGGATCGCGGCGGAAGGCAGCCGTACCCGAAAGCTCTTTGACAAGCGAAGCGGCTACCAGGTGTGGGCCTAATCCTCCGGGCGGAGTTTAGCCTGTTCCACGAGGTCAGTGATCCACGGTCTTTGGCCGTGGTGAACTTCAACGCCTTCGGGCATCCCATGGACTGAGGCTGTGGACCCGGAGATGTCGATGGTGATTCTGCCGGCTCCCATCGGGGCGTTGCTGATATGGACGTCGCCATAGGAATCAGGGAGTGCGGGGTCAAGCCACAGGCCGCCCTGCGAGATGTGGGCGTCGTAGCGCATGAGGCTGGTGACCAGGAGGATCGGTGTGGTGGCGGCCCATGCCTGCGGCGAGCAGGCGGTCGGGTAGGGGACAGGCCGTGCAAACTGGTCACGGCTGAAGCCACAGAACAACTCTGGGAGGCGGCCGTCAGAGAATTCAGCCGCTTCCAACAATGCCGTGGCAATCTTCTGCGCTTCCTCCACAAATCCGTACCGCATCAGCCCTGCCACGATCAGGGCATTGTCGTGGGGCCACACTGAGCCGTTGTGGTAGCTTGCGGGGTTGTAGGCGCGCATGTCGCTGGCCAACGTCCGGACACCCCAGCCGCTAAACATTTCCGGAGACATCAACCGCTCCACAACCTGCGGCGCCTTATCCTCGTCAATGAGTCCAAACCAGAGGCAATGCCCCATATTCGATGCACACGCGTCCACCGGCCGTTTGTCCCGGTCCAGGGCCACGGCGTAGTAACCCTTGTCCGGAAGCCAGAATTGTTCATTGAAGCGTTGCTTCAGCCGCGCGGCGCGGTCCCGAAGATCCGCCGCGAGGTCCAGGTCCCCGGCGTCATAGGCCATCCAGGCCCGCGCCACATAGGCCCCGTGGACGTAAGCCTGCACCTCGCACAGCGCGATCGGAGGTTCGGCCATTCGGCCATCGGCGAAGTTGATCCCGTCCCAAGAGTCTTTCCAGCCCTGGTTGATCAGTCCGTGTTCGTTCAGGCGCTCATACTCAACAAAGCCGTCGCCATCCCGGTCCCCGTAGTCCCTGATCCATTCCAGCGCCCGGTCTGCGTTAGGAAGCAGCGCGTTAATCGTCTCCTTGGCAAATCCCCAGCGGCTCACACCTCCCACGGCAAGCACGAACAGCGGGGTTGCGTCAACGCTGCCGTAGTAGGCGGACTTGCCTCCCAACGCCAGGCCGCTGGAAACTCCGAGGCGGACCTCGTGCAGGATCTTGCCCGGTTCTTCCTCGCTCATGGGGTCCACCACAGTGCCCTGCCGGTCAGCTAGCGTCTTCAGCGTGCCCAGCGCCAGGGAAGGGTCCACGGGCAAAGCCATTTCAGAGGCCCACAGCGAGTCCCGGCCAAACAGGGTCATGAACCATGGCGCACCGGCCGCCACCACCACCCGCTCCGGATGCTCGGGGTCCTCGATTCTCAGCGCACCCAGATCGTCGTAGCTGCGCCGCAGGGTGCGTTCGATGGAGCGGTTGCCCATCTGCAGCACCGGAATCTTGGCGACCCATTCCTGGCGGCGTCTGTCCCGGGGTGACATTTCGCCCGGGGTCGGATGGCCGAAGGCCGGGGGTTCAGGATCTGCGTCATCGACTGCAGGAACGACTGTCAGCTGCGTTGTCCACTGATCGTAGGCCGGGACGGTTACCCGGTAGGTCACGCCGTCGGCTGTAGCACTGGCTCCTTCGGCTTTGACCATGACCGCCTTTTGGACGCCTTCCCACATGCCTCTAACAGACAGCGAATCGCCTTCCGGGTGACGGCTCTCGTCCCAGCGCCGCTGAACCCTTGCCTCCTTCACCTCAAACAGATCGGCGAAATCCGAACCAACGGCCAGGGCTACCTCACACTCCGCAGGAGCGCCGGAATAGTTGCGGATGGTGATGCGTTCCAGAATCCCGGCTCCCACCTCGCGGAGGCGTTCCACAATCAGGGGGCTGTCAGCATATCCGTCCGAACGGGGCACCCGGCATGCGAACAAAGCCCGGTATGGCTCCTTCAATTCTGAAGCCAGGGGCTCCAGCGCCAGGCCATTAACGGTCAGGGTCCAGTGCGACAGTATGCGGGTGTCGCGGTAGAAGACTCCATGCGGAAGGTCAGGTTGGATGTCCCCATTGGCTGAACTAATACAGAAGGACGATCCCTCAACCAACGTCACTGTCCCTGCCCCAAGCGGCCCAGCCGCCGTGTCGGCATTCCAACCAGCCATTGCCGGCTCCTTCAACAGACTTCGTACACCTGAGCGGCGGCCAGCCCCCGGCGTTTCGTTGCTGACCGCGTGGACGCAAACGACGCTACTCCTGACGTCTGCACAACACCAGTGCCCCTGCATGAGGGCCATTGCCCCCTACACGCCCTGATGCATAAGTGATCCAATAGGAGAGTTGAACCGGCTGCCCGAGTCCGACCACGGCCTCGGCCATATGGAAGGAAGCACATGACCGATCCGCAGGACCGCCCCCCGGTCCCCACCCCGGGAAGCGCCCAAGGCCTGGACCGCAAGGTTGAGGGTGGGTGCCCGGTTGACCACGACAGCGTCACCTCGCACGGCAGCGAGAGCGAAAATCCGGCGATCGATTCGCCGCAGCCCAAGGCGCACCGGCCCCGGACTGTGGCGGACTGGTGGCCCAACCAGCTGGACCTCTCGGTGCTCCATGCGCACAACCAGGCGGGCAACCCGCTGGGCCCCACCTTCAGGTACCGCGAGGCGTTCCAGCAGCTCGACGTCGAGGCGCTCAAGCAGGACATCGTTCAGGTCCTGACCACCTCGCAGGACTGGTGGCCCGCAGACTTCGGCCACTACGGCGGCCTGATGATCCGGATGAGCTGGCACGCCGCCGGCACCTACCGCGTCCACGATGGCCGCGGCGGTGCAGGGGACGGCAGCCAGCGGTTCGCTCCGCTCAACAGCTGGCCGGACAACGCAAACCTCGACAAGGCCCGCCGGCTCCTGTGGCCGGTGAAGCAGAAATATGGCCAAAAGCTCTCCTGGGCCGACCTGATCGTCCTCGCGGGCAACGTCGCCCTCGAATCGATGGGCTTCAAGACTTTCGGCTTCGCCTTCGGCCGGGAGGACGTGTGGGAGCCCGAGGAGATTTTCTGGGGGCCCGAGGACGCCTGGCTCGGCGACGAGAGGTACATCGGCGAAGGCAAGATGGCGGAGGATGTCGGCTCCACCGAAATGGGCCTGATCTACGTCAACCCCGAGGGGCCGATGGGCAACCCGGACCCCAAACTCGCCGCAGCGTATATACGCGAGACGTTCAAGCGGATGGCGATGAACGACGAGGAGACCTTCGCGCTGATCGCGGGCGGCCACACCTTTGGCAAGACCCACGGGGCCGGTGACGCCGACGCGCACGTAGGTCCCGAGCCGGAGGCCGGGGACCTCGAGGCGCAGGGACTGGGCTGGCTCAGCACGTACGGCAGCGGCAAGGGTGGCGACACGATCACCTCCGGCCTCGAGGTCACGTGGACGGACCGGCCCACCCAGTGGAGCAACCGCTTCCTGGAGATCCTGTTCGAGTACGAGTGGGAGCTTGTCAAGAGCCCCGCCGGCGCCCACCAGTGGGTTGCCAAGGATGCCCCGGAGATCATCCCGGACGCGCACGACCCCGAGAAAAAGCACCGGCCCACCATGCTGACGACGGACCTGTCGCTGCGGTTCGACCCGATCTATGGGGAAATAGGGCGGCGCTTCCTGGCAAACCCGGACGAGTTCGCGCTCGCGTTCGCGAAGGCCTGGTACAAGCTGCTGCACCGCGACATGGGTCCCGTCGGGCCGCACATGCTCGGCCCATGGGTCCCGGAGCCCCAGCTCTGGCAGGACCCTGTCCCGGAGGTAGACCACCAGCTGATCGACGAGCAGGACATCGCCTCGCTCAAGGCTCAGCTCCTGGACTCCGGCCTGTCCGTCTCACAGCTGGCCGGCACGGCCTGGGCCGCCGCATCCACCTTCCGCAAGACCGACAGGCGCGGCGGCGCCAACGGTGCGCGCATCCGGCTGGAACCCCAGCGCAGCTGGGAAATCAACGAAACCGAGCAGCTCTCGACGGCGGTGCAGGCGCTTGAGACGGTGCAGCAGCAGTTCAACTCCGGCCAGGCCGACGGCAAGAACGTCTCGCTGGCGGACCTGATCGTGCTCGGTGGCTGCGCCGCGGTGGAGAAGGCCGCGAACGACGCCGGCTTCGCCATCACCGTGCCGTTCCGGCCTGGCCGGACCGACGCCGCGCAAGAGCAGACCGACGTCGAGTCCTTCCAGTACCTGAAGCCGCGGGCGGACGGGTTCCGCAACTATGTGCGCCCCGGCGAGAAGCTCCAGCCGGAGACCCTCCTGCTGGACAAGGCGTACCTGCTGGACCTCTCGGCGCCGGAGATGACAGCGCTTATCGGCGGCATGCGTGCCCTCGGCACCAACGTTGGCGGTTCCAGCCACGGCGTCCTCACCGACAGGCCGCAGGTCCTGACGAACGATTTCTTCGTTAATCTGCTCTCGCCGGGGACAAAGTGGAAGGCATCCGAAGGCGAGGAGAACGTCTACGAGATCAGCGACGTCGCCACCGGTGAGCTGAAGTGGACCGCCACGCCGGTGGACCTGGTGTTCGGCTCCAATTCACAGCTCCGTGCACTGGCCGAGGTCTATGCGAGTGAGGACGCCAAGGAAAAGTTCGTCAGCGACTTCGTTGCGGCCTGGGTGAAGGTCATGGAGCTGGACCGCTTCGACCTGAACTGACAGCGGGTTACTGCTCACGCGCCCGGGCCGGCTGCATCTCTGCGGCCGGCCCGGGACAACCTGCTTGCGGTGTAGCGCGACGCGGCTCAGGGCCTCAGGCGTGCAGTGGCCACCGTCTTCTTTCCTGGGCGGAGACAGCAGGAGCGTTTTGGGTGGATTCGACGCCGGCGCCTGTGCTTGCGTGGTGCAGGAAGCGGTCTGCGACGGGGTTCCTGACACGGTTCAGGGTACCGATTTCGTCCGGGATGAGGTCCCACAGTCCCATGGTCAGCCGGTAGTGTTCCAGCGGTTCGGTCCCATAACGGTAGGTCCATTCGTACATGTCCGTGACCGGCCACCAGGTATAGCCGACGATGTCCTGCCCGGCGGCGCGCAGCTGCTGGACGCATTCCACTGAATCATCCAGCCACTCCAGGCGCCGGTCATAGGATCCGGTGAGGCAGGTTTCCGTCAGGGCCACCGGGGCGCCGTACCTCTGGCCGTAAGTGGTCAGAACCTCGGCCAGTCCCTCTGTCCAGTCGTTGCGGACAGCGCGGGGATCGGCAATGTCTCCCCGCCGGGGTGTTGCCGCTTCGAGCAGCTCCGTGGAGTGCAAGGGATAGTAGTTCACGCCCATGACGTGGGGCAGCACGATGTTGTGCTGGTGCCAGTTCAGATCTTCATCCGTTATCCCGTGGCGGCTGAGCCACGGCGCAAGCTCGTGATCGGTAGTCACCTTGCCGGTAACCAGGTCTTCAACCAGGTAGGAGCGGGCCCTGAGGTGCCGGATTTCGTCGTCGTGCCTGCCATCGGCGGTGTCACTGACGAACCGGAAACCGGCGTCGACGTGGGTGAAGATCCCGCGGTCTCCAAGGACTTCCGCCATGTTCTGCTGGGCCAGTGCAAAGCCTTTGGACAGGTTCCGCACCAGGGCAACCAGTCCGTCGTCGCCGGAAAGGTAGGGTGGCCAATGCCCGAATTTGCCCGAGAACAGGGTGTGGATCATCGGCTCGTTGACGGGGGTGTAGTCCACCACCCTGTCTGAGTAGCGGGCCGCGACCCGGGCGGAGTAGTCAGCAACGAGTTCCGGGTAGCTGGAATTCAGGAACTGATTGTCCAGCCAGGTGGGTGTCCCGTAGTGCATCAGGTCCACCAGCGGCCTGAGGTCAAGTTCCGCGAAGCGGTCCATGACCTGGTCCAGCCACTCCCACTTCCACACTCCTGGCGCCGGGTTGATCCGGTACCAGGGGATACCCCAGCGAAGGAATTCGCCGCCGGCTTCTTTGGCCAGGCCCAGGTCCTGGTGCCAGAACCTGTAGTGCTGGGTGAGCTCATATTCGTCAAGGGAGCGTTCCCCTGCACGTTCCTGGGGGATGAAAGTATCTTCGATGCCGAGGCCGAAGTGCAGGCGCCCGTCTTGGTACCAGTTCAAATTTCTACTCACTTCAATCCGGTGGTGGCGACGCTTTCAATAAAGCGGCGTTGGACAAACATAAAGATCGCGGCGAGGGGGAGGATGGCCACCAGGGCCCCTGCCATCATCACGCCGTAGGGGACAATGCCGCCCGGGCCGGTCAGGAGGGTCAGTCCGGAGGTCAGGGTGCCCATGTTCCTGTCGGTGGTGAAGATGAGCGGCCACAGCAGATCGTTCCAGTTGTTCACGAACACGAAGACGCCCAGGGTCAGGATGGCCGGCATGGCGTTGGGCAGGATGACGTTCCAGTAGACCCGCCATTCGGAAGCGCCATCGATGCGTGCTGCGTTGTCCAGGTCCCGGGGAAGGGAAAGGAAGAACTGACGAAGGAAGAAGATCCCGAAGGCGTCCGCCGCCCGGGGGACGATCAGCGCGGCGAACGTATTCACCCAGCCAAGGTCGCTGGCGAGCTGATAGACCGGCACGAGGGTGGCCTGGAACGGGATCATCAGGCTGGCGATGATGGCGATCAGCAGGAACTTCTTGCCCGTGAAGTCGATCCTTGCCAGGGCGTAGGCGGCCAGCGAGTCAAACAGCAGGGCAAACAGCGTGACGCCGCCGGCGAAGATGAAGCTGTTGGCGATCAGACGCACAAAGGGGAGTTCCTGGAAGATTCTGGCGAAGTTATCCAGGGTCCACTGTCCGGGAACCAGGGTGGGCGGGAAGGCATTTACTTCAGCGGCCGGCTTGAAAGCTGTGAAGATGATGATCGCAATGGGAAGCAGGATCACCGCGGTGGCCAGGGCCAGCAGCATGACCACCACTGCCCGGTTCAGCCTGGCTCGCTTGTTCAGGCGAACGCCGGCACCGGTTGACCGTGGGGCCAGGCGTGGAGGGAGTGTTGTGGACATCAGTCACCTTCCCGTTCGCGTTTTCCGAAGAAGACGAACTGGATAACGCTCAGCAGCAAGGTGGCGGCGAGCAGTACGTAGGACAGCGCGGAGGCGAAACCGACGTCCAGTTTGCGGAAACCGGACGTGTAGATCTGCATGACGACGGTCTCGGTATGGCCGTAGGGGCCGCCGCCGGTCATCACGTAAATCTGGTCGAAGGCCTGCAATGCGGCGATGAGGGCAAAGATGAGGACGAAAGCGGTGGTGTTGGAGAGCATGGGCATGGTCACATGGCGGAAGCGCGTCCACGGCCCGGCGCCGTCGACGCGGGCTGCCTCATAGAGGCTTCCGGGGATTTCCTGGAGTCCGGCCAGGAAGATCACCATGTAGAAGCCAAAGCTTTTCCAAACGGCGACGAACGCGACGGCCGGCATGGCCAGAACGGGATCCTGCAGGACATTGCCGATCCGGATCCCTGCACTGCCCAGCCAGTAGTTCAGCAGCCCGACCTGTGGGTCGATCAGGTACGCCCAGGCGATGGCTGCAACGGCGAGGCTGATGATGAACGGCAGGAACAAGGCGGTGCGGAAAAAGCCCCTGAACGGCAGTCTCGGATCATTCAGCAGCAGGGCCAGGGCCAAGGCCAGGGCCACCGCCGTCGGTGTAAACAACAGCGCGTAGAGCGCTGTGTTGACCACGGCGTTGATGATCACGGGATCGGTGAAGATGCGGGCGTAGTTCTCCAAGCCCACCCATTCCTCTTTACCAAAGCCGCTGGCGTCGGTAAAGGACAGCCGGAGAGCGGAGAACATGGGCCAGGCTGTGAAGGCCCCCAGGACTATGAGGGCCGGGAGAAGGAACGCGAGGGCCTGGAAGTTTTTGCGGCGCTGGCCGATGGCGGGGTTCCGGCGTCCGCCGAGTGGCGCTGGAGCGCGGTACCGCCGGGTTTCTGCCGGTTTCTTGTGCACTGTTGTGCTCATGGGAGCTTCTTTCGAAGGATGCGGCGCCCGGAGGCGCCGCATCCCGTAGTTCCTGGGGTTACTTGGCGTCGAGGGTCTTCTGGATAGAGCCCTGTGTCTCCTTCAGCAGGTCCTGGATGTTTTCACCGGCCACAGCCCGCTGGGTGAGCTTGTCAATTGCTGTGAGGACATCGGTGCTGTTCACGACGCCGGGCAGAAGGGGCCGGCCGAACTCGGACTGCTTTGTCAGGGCTTCCACCACCGGATTCGCGGCAACATCAGCGGCAGGAATGTCCGAGCGCAGCGGCGGCCACCCCGAACCCAGGGACCATGCCGTGGCCTGTTCCTTCTGCAGGAAGTAGCTGAAGAACTTCTTCGCGGCAGCGGCTTTGGAGTCGTCCTTCTGCTCAGTGATGGCCATGGAGACCCCGATCGCTGACGCCGCCTGGTCTTCCGGGCCGGCGGGGACAGCGGCAATGCCGTAATCGATGTTGTTTTCCTTGGCGATGGAGGACATCCACGGCCCTCCGAGGTACATGGCGGCCTTGCCGCTGCTGAACAGCTTGTCGCCGGCAATCCCGTCCAAACCGGTGGGGGAGATCTTGTCATTCCTGATGGCTTCCACCCAGGTCTTCAGGGTCTCGGCGTTCTCGGGGGAGTCGACGACGGCCTTGCCGTCCTTGACGATGTCGCCGCCATTTCCGTAGAAGAGGGAGGGCCAGACGCCGTTCGCCACGGTGGCGTGGTCCGGAAGGCCGAGCCCGAACTGCTCGGGGGTGCCGTCCCCGTTGGCGTCCACCGTAAGTTTCTTGGCCGCTGCGATCCATTCATCCCAGGTGGCGGGAGGGGAAGTGATGCCGGCCTTGGCAAAGAGGTCCTTGTTGTAGAACATTGCCAGGGGCACGAAGCCGGAGGGGACGCCGTACTTGTGTCCGTTCACTGTCTCCATGTCTGCGGCGGCGGGGACCAGCTTGTCCAGATTGCTGTTGGGGTCTTTGTAGAGGTCGTCGAGTTCGACGAACGCGCCTTTGTCCGCGTACACGGGGAGGCGCTCAGCAGGCATGGCCACGATGTCCGGACCATTTCCGGAGGACAGCGCCGGCAGCAAGGTGTCGTCGATGACGGACCAGGGATTGGTCTGGACGGTGATGGTGACCTCGGCCTGGGAGGCGTTGAAATCCTCCACGATCTTATTCAGCACCTTCCCGTCCGCCTCGGTGTAGCCGTGCCAGAACGTCAGCTCCGCCTTGGAGCCTTCCTGCTTGTCCGAGCCTGCCCCTGCTCCGGAGCAGGAGGTCAGGACCAGCGACGCGGCAGCAACCGCAGTAAGAAGTGTGAGCGACCTTTTCATGTCGGCCCTTTCAATGAGTGGGACTTCCGTGTCCCTGAACCTGAATACAACTGTTGGGTAAACGTTGTAGGTAAACGTTGTATCAAGCATGCAGCGGCATCGCCGAGCGGTCAATACCTTCACATGATTTTCTTCAGGCGGCGTTCGTCGCGGCGGAAGCCTTGTGCCCGGATCCGCCTGAGGACTCGCGGATTTCGAGGGAGAAGCCCGTCTCGATTTCGGTTGCTTCCAGCTCCGGCCCGCCTGCGATCCGGCGAAGGAGGGTCTCCACGGCGGCCGTGGCAATCTCGTCCCTGCGCGGGTTCACGGTTGAAAGGGCCGGCAGGGTATACCGGGTTTCATCCAGGTCATCGAAGCCAACAATGGCAACATCCTGGGGGATGCGCAGGCCTGATTCCTGGAGCACACGCATGGCGCCAAGTGCCAGGGTGTCGCTAAAGGCGAAGACGCCGTCGAACGATACGCCGTCACTCAGCAACCTCGTCATTGCTTCGGCACCTCCGCGCCGGTGCCAGGACTCTGCGTAGCAGACCAGTTCGGGATCAAACGCCAGGCCAGCGGCCTCGATGGCCTCCCGGTAACCGGTCAAACGGAGCTCAGCTGAAGCGACGATGTCGCCTTCATGGGCAGCAAGCGCCAGGACGCGACGCCGGCCTCCCGCCAGCAAATGATCTGTTGCTGCGCGCGCACCAGCGATGTTGGCCATCGTGATGCGGTCCACCTGGCCGTCGAACGATGTATCTCCGAGAACCACCAGCGGCGTGTCAACCGCCTTCAGGAGATCGGCATCCGCCGCACCCAGCGTGAGGGAGCTGTAGATAACCCCATCAACCATGTGCCTGTGCTGGCCCCGAAGCGCTGCGAGTTCGTTTTCGCGGCCGCTCCCGATAGGTTCGATCAGCACCGCAAGACCGTTGGCCTTGGCCGCACGCATGACCGCGTCTGCGAGTTCGGCAAAATAGGCGGTGGTGAGGTCAGGAATGATTAGTCCGATGACGCCGGAACGGCCGGACCTCAGGTTCCGTGCAGACAGATTGGGACGGTAGCCGAGCTGCTCGATGGCATCTTCCACCCGCTGCCGGGTCTCGGGCCGTAGCTGCGGATGCCCGTTGATGACATTGGACACCGTCTTGATGGAAAAGCCGCTGACCCGTGCAACATCCCTGATCGTGACCGACACAGCCATTCCTTCCCCCGGCTCCCGGGCAGGAAGACTGCCCTGCCATCAGGGTACAACGTTGGAAGCATCTGCGATACAACGTTGGAAGCACGTTGCGCCTTGCCGGAGCTGCGAAGACCCTCTCCATTTGAGTGAACGAAGGTCACGCATTTTGGGCTTCCCGCAGGACGCTTACCCTGGCGGGCGTTTTGGGGACGAACCGGCGGATGAAGGTGGCCGTTATCGCCCCCAGCAGGGACAGCAGGAGCCATGGAGCGAGTGCAGTGCCCGACGGCGTGTAGGCGAGTTCGTACAGCGGGGCCAGGGCTGCATTGCCGATCACAACGGCGAGCCCTCCGGCGCTGGCGAGCAGGCCGTAGTAGGCGCCGGTGGGGCGTCCGGCGGAGAACTCCAGCACCAGTCCCATCGCCATGGGTGTGACGCACATGTTGCCTAGGGCGAGGCCTGTCACCAGCAGGAGGGCAGGCAGGATGGGAAGTTCGCTGGGCGGAGGGACCACTGCCAGGACTCCCAGGGAGGCGAAGCCCATGGACTGCAGGGCAAAGCCCAGGGGAAGCGCGGTTTTCGGCCCGGCTTTGCGCATGAGCCGGGCTATGGGCCATTGAAGCGTGATGGTCAGGACGGACGCGTAGGCGAAGACGACTGCCAGGGCCTGGACCCCTGCCCCGCTGCGTTCCAGCTCTACCGGAAGCCCGAAATAGAGCTGGTTGGTGGCCAGGAGGTTGACGCTGTAGAAGGCGGCGAACCCGATGAACCTTTTGTCTTTGAGGCAGGACCAAAGGCCCGACGGCGGCGCCTGGCCCGTCAGGTCCGCTGACGTTTTGGGCGCCTGGGCAGGGGCCTTGGGCAGGAAGAGCCAGAAGACCAGGGCCATGACGGCAAAGACAGCGGACCCTGCCAGCAGGGAAGTGTCAAAGCCGGTATGGAGCAAAAGGGATCCCAGCAGCGGCCCGACAACCACGCCTACTTCGCCGCAGATTACCAGCAAGGCGAAGAGCGTGGCTCTGTTGTTCTGCGGTGCGGCGCCGCTGTTCGCGCGGTCGTTCCCGGTTCCCGGTTCCTGGCCGTCCGCCCGGCTGGTGCCGCCCTCGGCGGCGGCGGCCACCAGGCTTTGCAGGGCAGGCGAAAACAGTGCCCCGCCGATACCCGTGATGATGGCACCGAGCAGGAACAGCGGAAAGTCCGTGGCCCAAACGAGCAACAGAAAGCCGGCAATCCGGACCAGGCAGCCCGTGATCATCGACTGCCGCGCTCCCCACCGGTCGGCCAGTGCCCCGCCGAACAGGAACATACCCTGCTGGGCGAAGGTACGCGCGCCAAGGACGATGCCGATGGCCATCGCGCCCATCCCGAAGTCGTTCCGCATGGCTACTGCGAGGAACGGCACTACTGCATAGAAGCCGATATTGAAGATTAACTGGCTGGCCAGCAGCAGCTGCGGCGCAGGTTCAACCCTGGCAGGACGTCGCCGGGTGAGTTTCGGGCGCGGCTTCCGCGCCGCCGTCGGGCTCATCTTTTGCCGCCGAAGGGGAGGGCCGGGAACATGGTGGATCCTTAAGTGCGGGGGTGCTGGGGAATGCTCCTCATCTTATCAAGAATGATTCGCAATAGAGTGCTTGTGTCGCAGTAAGTCACGCTTCCATCACGCTCGAACGGTAGACGGCGCACACCGACGCGCCGCCTTCGCGCTGGCCGCTATCCCGTGCAGGACGTGATGAGTAACAGCAGGCCGGGCAGGTAGACAACGCCGGCGATCGTTTGCAGGGTGACGGTCGATGCCATGAGGGTGGAGTCCCCGCCGAGGGCCTGGGCCATGACGTAGGCAGAGGACGCGGTAGGGAGCGCCAGGAACAGGACGATGATGCCGGCCGGCGGCCCGGCCAGCCCGGTGAAAACGCAGGCTGCTGCGGCGATTCCGGGCAGGACGAGGAATTTGACGGCCGAGGCGTAGGCAATGGGTGGAAAATTGCGTCCGATACTGCTGATTTTGAGGGCCGCTCCGACACAGAGCAGGCCCACGGGCAGCGAAGCGCTGCCCAGTGCACGGACCAGGTCCTGGATCCCGGCCGGTAATCCGGCGCCTGAGAGGTTGAGGACCAAGCCGGCCGCACAGGCAAGGATCAGCGGGTTGGTACCCAGGCTCCGGAGTGTTCCCGTGATCGAGAGCGGTTTGCTGCCATAGCGGGCAAAGGCGATAGTGCACAGCACATTGACCACCGGGACGAGAATTGCATTCGTGACGGCTGCCAGGGCCACCCCCTGTTCCCCGTAGAGGACCACGGCAATGGAAAGTCCCAGGTAGTTGTTGAACCGGATGCTTCCCTGCACCACTGAGGTGAAGGCTGGCCCGTTGAAGCTGAGCCGTTGCTGCACCAGGACCAGTGCGATGGCAGTCAGGATGACTGATCCGGCCAGTACGGGGGCCATCGCACCGATCGGCAGGTGGGAGAGTTCAGCGTTAGCGGTCCCATGGACAAACAGGGCGGGGAGGAGAACGTAGTAGCAGAGCTTTTCAGCCTGGGGCCAGAACTCGGGTGTGAGAAATTTTCTGGCCCTCATGGCGAATCCGGCCCCGATGAGTCCGAGGACAGGAAGCAGAGCCACAAGACTTTCGGCTACCAACGGTTCGTGTGCTTCCGTAGTGCAGCTGAGGCCGTGCGATGTGTCATTGGCGGACGCGGGGTCACTTTTTCACGACGGCTGCAAGGAGGTTTTCTTTGCCCTCCCAAAGCCGCATGGTGTGGGCGCCGCAGGGGCAGTGGGAGTAGGTGACGGTTCCTGAGGACGTGGAGTGCTGGGATTGGACTTGCCAGTGATGTGTGTGCATGAATCAAGGATTTCGTAATGGGTTGATGACGTTCAAGCATTACAATGAGGGGATGGTCTACAATCACGAAAACCAGGTGGGAGCTCAATTGGCAGCGGCCCTGGTGAATGCCCCGGAAGCTCAGGACCTGGAGGCTGTGCTGGAAGAATTCAGCATTCGGGAGCCCCGGCTGGATGACACGGCTGAACGAGGCCTGCGGGTATGGGCCGAGAAACTGAAGCCAACCTTTGCAGCCGAATCCGTGGAGGAACGATGTACCGCCATCAATGCGCTCCTCGACAGCGCCGCCGGGAGAGTGTCCCTCACCACCCATGACGGCTCGCGGCCGCACCTCCACCTTTTCCCCGAAGGTGATGACGTCCTGTCCCGGGTCAAGGCTGTCACGGCCGGCGGGCTCGCATTGTTTATTGCCTGGAGCGGTGGCGAACGGATCGGCATGTGCGCCCGGCCGAGCTGTTTCAACGCATTTGTTGACAACTCAAAGGCAGGCAGGCAGCGGTACTGCAGCGCCCGATGTGGAAACACCGACGCCGTCGCACGGCACCGTCAGCTGCAAAGGAAACCACGTGTCCGTGCCGATGCGGCATGGTGAGGACTAGATGCTTGTTGGTGGGCTCACGATCCAAAGAACCTCAGCAGGCTTGCTGCTGTTGTTGATGATTCTGTGCGGCAAGGAGGACATGTAATCCATGCTGTCGCCCTGCTGCATGGCGTATGGTTCCCCATCCAGCTCGATGACAATTTCGCCGGCTGTCACATAAAGGATTTCCTGCGCGTCACCGTGCGTATACGGCTCGTCCCCGGTTGATGATCCCGGCTCAAACTCTCCCGCGTAAACTTCCAGGTGCCTCAGCGGCCGCTGGGAGATAAGGAATTTGTGGATCCCCGCGTTAGTCTGCAGTTCCGGCCGGACTTCGCGGCGCAACAGACGGGGAGAGCCCGCAGGCAGTTCCTCGAAAAGGTCCGCCAGGGTCATGCCCAAAGCAGCCGCGATCCGCCGCAGGACACCGATGCTGGCATTTGTCAGGCCACGTTCAAGCTGGCTAAGAAAGCCGGCGGTGGTCCCGCTCGCTTCGCCCAGTTCCTTGAGCGACATGCGCCGAAGTGAGCGAAACTGGAGGACCCGTTCACCTAGCTGGGATTGAGTAAGGTCGGTTTCGCTGGCCATGGGGAAACTTCCGGTTGCCTGTACTAAACTTAAGTTTAGCGGGATAAGTCAGGAACAGTGTGGCGCGAAGAGCGTGACACTGTCAAGGTGGCTGGCTCGACGTTACCCGCATTGAGCAGACTTCATCCATTGGCTTGCTGCAGCGACAGGCATCATCCGGCGCAGAGTTCCTTGACATCGCACGCCTTGCCAGCCCATAGTGGAATCACTAAATATTTGTTTAGTAGAACAAATATCGATTTTAGAAGCAGCTTGCATCGCCCACATCCCGCTTGGGCACCAAAACTCCGTAACCCCCTTCCCTTATAAGGAGCTTTTCCGTGACCCTGTCCACGACGACTACGCTGATCAACCATTTCATCAACGGTGCGGAAAGCGCGGGTGAAGGAGACCGCACGCGGCCGGTGTTCAACCCGGCGACGGGTGCGGTGTCGGGGGAGCTGCGGCTGGCGAGCCGGGCGGATCTTGATGCCACGGTGGCCGCCGCCCGTGCTGCCGCCGATTCCTGGGGTGACATCTCCCTGGCCAAACGCACGGCGGTGCTGTTCAGGTTCCGCGAACTCGTCGCCTCCCATGTGGATGAGCTCGCGGCGCTGATCACCGCCGAGCACGGCAAGGTCCTCTCCGATGCCAAGGGCGAGATCGCCCGCGGCCTGGAGGTGGTGGAGTTCGCCTGCGGCATCCCCACGCTGCTCAAGGGCGACTACTCGGACCAGGTCTCCACCGGCATCGATGTGTTCTCCTTCCGCGAGCCGCTCGGTGTGGTCGCAGGGATCACCCCGTTCAACTTTCCGGTGATGGTGCCGCTGTGGATGGCGCCGATGGCGATCGCCACCGGCAACGCGTTCATCCTCAAGCCCTCCGAACGCGATCCGTCCGCGTCCATGCTGCTGGCTAAGCTGTGGAAGGAGGCAGGTCTGCCGGATGGGGTGTTCCAGGTCCTGCACGGCGGCAAGGAAACCGTCGACGGGCTCCTGACCCACCCGGACGTGGACGGGATCTCCTTCGTCGGGTCCACCCCGATCGCCCAGTACGTCCAGGAGACCGCCACCAAGCACGGCAAACGCGTCCAGGCCCTGGGCGGGGCGAAGAACCACGCCATCGTCATGCCCGACGCTGACCTGGACAACGCCGCAGACCACCTCGCCGCCGCGGCGTTCGGCTCCGCCGGGGAACGCTGCATGGCCATCTCGGTCGCCGTCGCCGTCGGGGACGCAGCCGACCTTTTGGTCAAGAAGGTCGAAGAGCGCGCCCTGGCGGTGAAGGTGGACAACGGCACCGCGCCCGGCGCCGAGATGGGCCCGGTCATCACGCCCGAGTCCCGGGAACGGATCGTGCGGATCGTCACCGAAGCCGAAGCCGCGGGCGCGGCCATGGTCGTGGATGGCCGGGATCTCGTCGTCGAAGGCCATGAGGACGGCTTCTGGGTCGGACCCACCGTGATCGACCACGTCAAAACCGAAATGACCGCCTACACCGAGGAAATCTTCGGACCGGTCCTCGTCGTTGTCCGCGTTCAGGACCTGGAGGAGGGGATCAGGCTGATCAACGCCAACCCGTACGGCAACGGCACCGCGATCTTCACCTCCTCCGGCGCGCACGCCAGGAAGTTCCAGCGCTCCGTGGACGTCGGAATGATCGGCATCAACGTCCCGCTGCCCGTCCCCGTCGCGTACCACTCGTTCGGCGGCTGGAAAGCCTCGCTCTTCGGGGACAAGCACATCTACGGCCCCGAAGGCGTCTCCTTCTACACCCGCGGCAAAGTGGTCACCTCCCGCTGGCCAGAACCCACCCAAGCCTCCGGCGCCTCCTACAACTTCCCCTCCAACTAGGAAACCGACGCCTACCACAGCAGTATGAAGTATCCGCCCCTGGTTGGGCATGAGATTGCCGGCCTTGTGGAGGCTGCGCGTGAGAAGCGACGCCTACGAGGACGACCTCGTAGGCGTCGTGCGCTACCCCTTGACACCGAACCCGGAACGTTCTGAACGCACAGGTAAGCAGACCTGCCGCGATAATCGCGACCATGATGGGCCTCCTGGCTGGTTGCGATGCTCGCCCTAATCACTCGAAATTCCCGGACATTCAACTCAGCCCCGCGGCGGGTTCTGATCCAGGACGGCCCGGATTTGCCCATGGATGTCTGCCATAACGTCGTCGGCGGCACAGTCTCTATTGAGCGTTCCGGTCATACTGAGGTGCAAGACTGCCACAACGACCCGCGCCAGGATGCGGGCGTCTCCGGCGCTGGTTCTGCACCATTATTAACAGCTCCGCCTTCGTCGCGGCGTACAGATAGAGCGTTCCTATCGCTATATCTGCCCGGTCCGCAATCTGCTGGGTTGTCACGGTTGCTCACGCCGTGCAGCGCGAACAATCCCGGGCTGCCGCCCTAATTCTTTCCTTCTTATCCTGCTTAGACCGCTCCCGACGTCCCAGGGGCGGCGCGCTGAAGTCCCTGACGACTCCTTGACAAAAATATTGAGTCTGCTCATAATTGAGTATACTCACCAGTGGACAAAAGGGAGCCAGATCATGAAAGCGTTCGTCATCAGGAAGTACAAAGGCCCCCTCCAGGAAGCGGATGTCCCGGAGCCCACCCTGGGGGAGCACGATGTGCTGGTGCAGGTGCAGGCAGCAGGTTTGAACGTGCTTGATGAGAAGATCCGCGCGGGTGAGTTCAGGCAGATCCTGCCGTACAAGCTTCCTTTGATTCCGGGCAACGATGTGGCCGGGACCGTCATCCGTGTCGGCTCGAAAGTCCGTTCATTCACCGCCGGCGATGAGGTTTACGCACGGCCCCACCAGGACCGGATCGGCACCTTCGCCGAGCGGATCGCCGTCGCGGAGGCTGATCTGGCGCTCAAGCCGGAATCGATCAGCATGGAGGAGGCCGGCTCCCTGCCCCTGGTGGCGCTGACCGCGTGGCAAGCACTCGTTGAGCGCGGCCAGGTGAAGCCCGGACACAAGGTCCTGATCCACGCCGGCGCGGGCGGAGTGGGGTCCATCGCCATCCAGCTGGCCAAGCATCTCGGTGCCACAGTGGCCACCACAGCCAGCGCGGCCAATCTGGACTTCGCGCGGGAACTCGGCGCTGACACTGTCATCGATTACCGCAGCCAGGACTTCGAACAGCTCCTGAGCGGCTATGACCTGGTGCTGGACAGCCTCGGCGGAGAAAACCTTCAGAAGTCCCTGCGCGTGCTCAAGCCCGGCGGGAAGGCGATCGGGATCACCGGGCCTCCCGACCCGGCGTTTGCCCGTGAGGCAGGCCTGAATCCTGTGCTCCGCCTTGCCATCGCTGCCCTGAGCGCAGGCATCCGGCGTCAGGCCAGGAAGCTGGGCGTCAGCTACGAGTTCCTGTTCATGCGCGCCAGCGGCGACCAGTTGCGACTGATTACCGCATTGATCGACGACGGCACCTTGCGTCCCGTCGTCGGAAGGGTCTTCCCCTTCGACCGGACCATTGAAGCCCTTCATGGCCTGGAAAAGGGCGGCATCCGCGGCAAGGCCGTTATCAGCATCCCCTAACCACAGGCCAGCATCCCCTCGCAGATCGCGCGCCCAATTGGCGCACCCCAAATTCACAGGAGCATCATCATGAATGCGCAGGAAACCCCTCAAGAGTCCGTCATCACCTCCTACGCCAAAGCGCCGGCCCGCACCATCAACGCCGGCGGCGTGAGCTACGCCTACCGCGAACTCGGGCCCAAGGGCGGCATTCCTGTCATCTTTTTCGTCCACCTCGCGGCGACCCTGGATAACTGGGACCCCCGCATCATCGATCCCATAGCCAAGAATCATCACGTGGTCACGTTCAACAACCAGGGTGTCGGCGCCTCCACCGGACAGGTGCCCGACAGCATCGAGGCAATGGCGGATGACGCCTACACGTTCATCAAAGCCCTCGGACACAAGAAGATCGATATCTTCTCCTTCTCCCTCGGCGGCATGGTGGCCCAGGCCCTGGTCCTCAAACACCCTGGCCTCGTCCGCAAGATCGTCCTCACCGGCACCGGCCCCAAGGGCGGAAAGGACATGGACAAGGTCATCGGGACCACCTACTTCGACATCCTCCGCGCAGCCCTGACCCGGGCCGACGCCAAGGAATTCCTCTTCTTCAACCGTGACGCCGAAGGCAAGCGGGCCGCGAAAGCATTTGTGAAACGGCTGGCGGAGCGCACCGAGCACCGCGACGCCCCCATCAAGGTCAAGGCCTTCCAGACCCAGCTCAAAGCGATCAGCAAATGGGGGCACGGGACGCCCGCTGACCTGTCCACGATCACCCAGCCCACCCTGATCGCCAACGGCGATAACGACCGCATGGTCCCCTCGGTTCTCTCGGAGGACCTGCACCGCCGCATTACAGGTTCCGAGCTGATCATCTACCCCGGCTCGGGCCACGGCGGCATCTTCCAGTTCCATGAGAAGTTCGCCCCCGTCGCGGTCGAGTTCCTCGCCCGCTGACACCCCGGGATTCGACGAGTACCGCCAGGTCCACCTCGCCGAGACCTATCCCGGGCTGTGGCCCGCCATCCCCGGCGTCCAGACCGCTGCCCCAGCAATAAGGGGGATTAGACTCAGGGCATGTCAGCTCATGGGGGGATGCAGGCTATGCACGCGAGACTTTTGTTTTTGACTATGCTCGCCATTGCGCTGGCGGGTTGTCAGTACATCGGCGAGGACGAAAAGCTAGTCAACTCGCCGACCCCGAGCGCAACGGCGCCGCCGCGGTCTGTCCAAGACAACATTGATGACGTGGCGCGTTTGCTTGAGGTATCCGAGGACGCTCCGGGAATGCCTTCGGAAGCAAAGCCCGCCGGCGAGCTGACGGTGGATCTCGCTCCGGGAGATTATGAGATCAAGGCTGCCTGTGCCGGCGTGCTTACGGCCAACCTCACCCTGGTGAAGGCCTGGGGCCCGCCGGAACCCATGGAATATCCGTGCGACACCACCCCCGTGAAGCGATTCGAGTCGCACGCCGGTGGTCCCCTCACGATCCGTGCGGAGCCGTTGACCGGCGACGCGGCTGTTGCCGGCGTAACCGACGCGGCTGTTGCCGGCGTAACCGTGGGGCCCAACGGTGACCCGCAGGGTCCAAGGTCGCTGGACCTGTTGAAGTGGTCACTACAGCAGCTGAAACCAGAGTTGCCCGGTGAAATATTCGGGGCCGGGGAGTCGAATACAGATGTCAGCTACGGAAGTGGAAGGTCGGCTGCACAGGGGACGTACGAACTGCATTTCCTCTGCGAAGGACCATCCGAGGCCGAGCTTTCAGTGTCGGCCTCGGATGGCGCCGAAGTTTTCGGGCCCGTACAGGTCTCATGCGATGGGGGCGTTTATAAGGCAACCGTGCAGCTGGCCACGCAAGGAGCCGACGTCAAGGTGACTCCCGCTGCTGGTCCAGACGTCCGCTACGCCTTCAGGCTTGTTCCCTCCACCTAGTCCTGGTGGGCCAGCCGGGTTCCTGTCATCACTGGCTCCCCGTCTTCGTGCCCTGCAGTTCCGGGTAGAGTGCCTCGATGGGAGCGCTGAGCCCGGCCTTGAGCTGGACGGATGTTTCGTCCGCGAGAACTTCGTAGTCGCCGGCTTCGACGGCATCCAGGACGGTGCGGACCAGGTCGGCCGGGTCCATCTTGGGATCGGTGGCGTGCGCAGCCATGGCAGTGTCCACCCACCCGACGTGAACTCCCACCACATGGACTCCCGCGGGCGCGAGTTCGAGGCGCAGGGAGTTGGTGGCCGACCAGAGGGCTGCCTTGGTGGCGCTGTAGATTCCGGCGACGGCGTACCAGCTCAGTGCGGAGTGGATGTTGATGATCGCCGATTCATCCTTCGCTGAGAGGATCGGCGCGAAGGCGCGGGCAAGGAACAGCGGGCCGAGGAAGTTGGTCTCGACGTTGGTGTGGATTTCCTCATCGGTGTGGCTGAGGATCCCGGGGCTGGCGACGTTGGCTCCGGCATTGTTAATCAGCACCGTGACGTCGCCGGCTGCCAAGACGGCTGCCTGGATGGAGGCGGAATCGGTGACGTCGAGGGTGAGCGGGATGATGCGCTCGTCCTCCCAGGTTCGGGGCGTGCGGGCGGTGGCGTAGACCTTGCTGGCGCCTCGGGCGAGGGCATCGTGCACAAAGTGGGTTCCGATGCCGCCGTTTGCTCCGGTGACGAGGACAACTGCTCCATTGAGTGAGGGCATTTTACGAACTTTCTAGCGAGGGTTGCACCCGCACCGGCGGTGGGGTTTACGAGCGGGTCACCTCTGGGCGGCTCGTGCCATGGGAGAATGAGCTAGAAACAGTGAGCCTGAACAGTAGTGACTGTACTCATAACTGAGCATGATCAGAATGTATTCCCGGAGGAGACCTTTATGTCTGTCGCCCCTCAATCGGTTGGCCGGCGTGAGCGGAACAAACAGGAGAAGCTGGACCGCATCACGGCCGCCGCACTGGAGCTCTTTTCCCAGCATGGTGTCGATGACGTCACCACCCAGCAGATTGCCGACAAGGCCGACATTGGCACCGGAACCCTGTTCCTGTACGCCAAGACCAAGGCTGAACTGCTCCTGCTGGTTCAGAACTCCGCCTACGCCGAAGCGCTGGTGAGTGGCAAAAAGGCCGCCGAGGGGACCGCCGATGTATTTCAGGCAGTCCTGGCCATCGTCCGCCCGGTGGTGGAGTGCAACCGCAAGCAGATCGACAATGGCCGGACATACCTTCGTGAAGTGGTGTTCGGAGACCCCGAGGAGCCACACCACCGCGACGCCCTCACCCTGACCGTTCAGACCGAAGAGGCCATTGCCGAAGTGTTGCGGCGGGACCCGCGCGTCGAGGCCGGGCATGCTGCCAAGCTCGCGCACCTCGTCGCCGCGGTCATGTTCATCAGCATGGCTGCCACCATCAACATCTCGGCTTCCGTCGAGGAGATCCTCTCGGAGATCTCAGACCACGTGAAGGCCCTGCTGCCGGCAGAGTAAATGCGCGCAGGTCCACCTGTCCAGGATGCAACAAAAGCCGCGCCCCCTGCTGAGGGAGCGCGGCTTTGTGGTGGCCCGGCGGGAGCTGCTTAACCGTTAATGGCCTGCGGGACGCCGAGGGCTTTGAGGCCCTCGACGCCGAACTCCAGGCCGTAGCCGGACTGCTTGGCACCGCCGAACGGAACTCGGGGGTCCACGGCGCCGTGTTTGTTGATCCATACAGTGCCCGCTTCAAGGCGGGCGGCAACCTTGCGGGCTTCGGTGAGGTTGGGGGACCAGACGGAGGCGCCGAGTCCGACGTCGAGCCCGTTGGCCATCTCCACAGCCTCGTCCACCGTGCTGTACCGGATGATCGGCAGGGCTGGGCCGAACTGTTCCTCGGCGACCAGGGGGTTGTCGTTGTCGATGTCGGCCACCAGGGTGGTGGGGTAGAAATGGCCGGGCTGGTCCAGTTGCGGGTTCCCACCCAGGAGGATCCGTGCGCCGGAGCCGCGGGCGGCTTCCACCAGGCCGGCAACGATGTCGTACTGCGCCCGGTTCTGCAGCGGGCCCAGGACGTTGGCTTCCTCGAGCCCGACGCCCATCGGCATCGCTGCGGCCACCTTGGTGAGTTCGTCGCAGACGGCGTCGTAGATGTCGTCATGGACGTAGAGGCGCTTCAGCGCAGCGCAGGTCTGGCCGGTGTTGATGAAGGCGCCCCAAAAGAGGCCCTCGGCAATCGCGGCGGGGTCGGCGTCGGGCAGGACGATGCCGGCGTCGTTGCCTCCCAGTTCAAGGGTGAGCCGCTTGATGGTGTCCGCGGAGGATTTGATGATCTGCCGCCCGGCGGAGGTGGAGCCGGTGAACATGATCTTTCCGACGGCGGGGTGTTCGGCCAGGCGGGCACCCACCTCGCGGTCACCGGAGACCACGTTGAGAAGACCCTCCGGGAGTTCCTCGTTGATGACCTTGATCAGGGCCATAACGGACAACGGAGTCATCTTGGATGGTTTGACCACCACGGCGTTGCCCATCCGGAGTGCCGGGGCGATCTGCCAGACGGTGATCATCATGGGCCAGTTCCATGGGCCGATGGCACCGACGACGCCGATGGGCCGGTAATGGAGTTCGGCGTACGTTTCGCCGTCGTCCACCACCGTTTCCGGTTCCAGTGGAATGGTGGCGGCCGCCCGGAGCCAGGCGGCGCAGGCGCCCACCTCGAACCTGGCGTTCGGGCCGTTGAGGGGTTTGCCTTGCTCGCGGGAGAGCAGCCGGGCGAGTTCCTCGGCAGAGCGTTCGACGGCGTCGGCCGCTTTAAGGAGGGCGGCGGACCTGGCGTCGTGGCCCAGTGCGGCCCAGGCCGGCTGCGCTGCCTGGGCGGCAGCAACTGCGTTCTCCAGATCCTCGATGGTGTGGACGGGAGCAGCGCCGACAACGGTGCCGGTGGCGGGGTCGAGGATGGTCCGGGTTTCTCCGGACTCCGGGGTGATCGAGGCCAGCAGGGCATCGTACGTTTCCATGGGTTACTCCACTTCGAGTAGGCAGTGCGCACCGGCCGGCGTGGCCTGAGGCTATGCCTCGAGTCTGCCCCGCCGCCCCCGGACCGTCTTGTGTATGCGCGAACGGCGGTTGGCGTGAAGCGAACAGTTGCCCACGGGCTCCGTCTTAGTGTTGCGGGCCGGTCCGGAGGAGCAGCACTTCATGGACTTCCTCAAGGGATGCCGCGATGAGTGCGCGGTCCACACCAGCAAGGTACTGGAGTACCAGGCCGTCCAGCGCGGCGAAGAGTGTCCGGGCCACAACACTCACGTTCTCCGTGACTCCGGAGGCAATGAGGCCCTCGGCCAGGGCGTTGACGTAGTTCTCGTAGAGGGAGGTGACCGCGCCCGCCAGCTCAGGCCGGCGGCGGGCCTCGAGGATCATCTCGTACTGGAAGGCCTGCAGTTCCGGTTCGGCCAGCAAGAGCTCCAGGAGTGACTCCGTGAAGGAATGCCCCACTGCTGCCGCTTCCCGCAGCTGGGACGCATTGATGGACTGGTCCGCCGCCCAGTCCAGCGCTGCGGCGATCAACGCGTCGCGGGACCCGAAATGGTGGGCCACCAGTGTGTTGTTCACCCCCGCGGCTTCTGCCACCGAACGATATGTGAGCCCACGCAGGCCTTTGGCCGCTACCACTCCGACGGCCGCACGGAGCAGGGCTTCCTTGCCGGTCCCGTATTTGGACGGAAGGGCAGGGGAGGCGGAGCTTTTCATACGCCGAGTCTAGCCATTGCTTCCAGCTTTCCGGCAGCGCCTCTTGACTTAAACTAAGCACATGCTTAGATTCGACTCACAAGTGATGCGGATCACTGTTTTGCCATACCGCATCGCTGCCCCATCAGAAACTCCCTTACCGCCCCGGCTCAACTGCCGGTACCGTCATCCTTGGAGCCCAACGTGCCACAAACTCCTGCCTTCACCACTTCATCCGCCCTCGACCCCAACAAGAATGAACCCTTCGAACTTGGCCAGATCCAATGGGTCCGCCGCTTTGGAGAAGGCGGCCGCCCGGACCTCGCCTGCGGATACTGGCACGTCACGCCCGCGGAGGCGCCCCAGCCCTTCGACCTGGTGATCCACGCCGACGAGACCATTTCCCTTGTTGAAGGGCACCTCCGGATCGAGGTGGAGGGCGGGGACTCCTACGACCTCACCGCCGGGTGCGCAGCGTCCTTCAACAAGGGCGCCCGCACCAGGTGGGAAGTCCTGGCGCCCACCGTCGAATTCTTTGTGTACTCCTAGGTGGCCGCCATGGACGTTGAACTGTACGACGGCGTTGAACTCTACGACGCTGTGGTGGTCGGGGCCGGCTTCGCGGGGCTCACGGCTGCCCGCGAGCTCAGCAGGCAAGGACTGTCCGTCCGGATCGTGGAGGCCCGCGACCGGATCGGCGGACGCACGTGGCTGGACCGCCGGCTGGGGCGCGACCTGGAAATCGGCGGCACGTGGGTGCACTGGACCCAACCCTATGTCTGGGCCGAGCTGAAGCGCTACGGCCTGGACACCACGCCCAGCCCCGAGCCGGAACGGGCCTTCTGGTGGGCGGACGGGCGCCGCCATGAGGGCGGGCCGGAGGAGTTGCTCGGTCTCATCGGCGGGATGAACGGCGAATTCGTGAAGTACTCCCGCGAATACTTTCCCGAACCGTTCAGGCCCCTGTCCCGCGACAATTTCAAGGCCATCGACGATGTGTCCGTCCAGGACCGGATCCGCGCCCAGTTCCCCGCCTGCGCCCAGCGCGACATCCTGGAATCCTTTTGGACGTTGAACTTCAACGGTCCGCTGCAAAATGCTGCCCTGACCCAGGCCCTTCGCTGGGTGGCCCTGACCAACGGAGACTGGACGGTCAACTTCGAGGCCTGCGCCACCTACAAGATCGTCGGCGGCACAGCTGCCCTCGCCGACGCGATCCTCGCGGACTCGGGGGCCGGCGTCGAACACGGTTTCACCGTGGGCAGCGTGCACGACGCCGGCACCTCGGTGGCCATCCACAGTACCGATGGGCGGAGCATCAGCGGGCGGACCGCGATTATCACCGTGCCCCTGCATGCGATGCGCGCGGTGAGCTTCGAGCCGCCACTGTCCGCCGCCAAGAACGAAGGACTCAGCCTCGGCCAGGTGTCCAAGGGAGCCAAGGTCTGGATCAGGCTGAAGGGGGACCACCCACCCTTCGTGGCCTTGGGCGGCGCCGACTGGCCCCTGAATTTCTTCCAGGCGGAGTATGGCATCGACGGCGACACCATCGTGGTGGGCTTCGGTCCGGACGCCGCAGAAATCAACGTGGAGGACGCGGCGGCTGTCCAGGAGCAGCTGGTGCGCCTTGTCCCGGAGGCTGAGGTGATGGGCGTGGCCAGCCACAACTGGGTGGAGGATCCACTGTCCGGTGAAACGTGGCCCATGCACGCCACCGGATTCCTGTCCCGGCATCTGCCTGCCATGCAGGAGGCCCATGGCCTGGTCCGGTTTGCGGGCTCGGACATCGCCAACGGCTGGGGCGGTTTCATCGACGGCGCCATCGAGAGCGGCATGGAGGCCGCCCTCGCCACTGCTGCTGCGCTGAGGAACAACAACTGATCGCTGCACGACAAGGCGAACCACACGTCCGCTGCCATGCTGGATTTCACGCTGCCTTCCCCCTCGGGTGGCACCCTTTCCCCAACACTCATGACCGTTAAGAAGGATCCAATGAGTATTTCGAATTCCGAATCCCGGACCACCGAAGCCGCTCCGCGCGAGGAGCACTCCACCGCGCTCCGCGCCGGCAGCATCGGCGTGATGGGCATCCTGTTCTTTGTCCTGTCCGCCCAGGCGCCCCTCACGGGGATCGTCGGGGCTTCGCCGCTCGCGGCTGCACTCGGCAACGGCGCCGGTGCACCCGGTGCCTACCTGGTTGTTGGCATCGTGATCGTGATCTTCGCGGTGGGCTTCGTCGCGATGAGCCGCAAGATCCAGGCCAATGGCGCCTTCTACGCTTACGTCACCGCCGCGTTCGGGCGGAAGATCGGCGCTGGCGCGGCCTGGCTGGCGCTGCTCGCCTACAGCACCGTCCAGGCCGCCATGTACGGACTCTATGGCGCCGCGTTTTCCGGCCTGCTGGCGTCAATCGGAGTGGAAATTCCCTGGTGGCTGCTGGCTTTGGTGACGATGGCCGGCGTCCAGGTCCTGGGCTCCCTGAACATCGAACTTGGCGCCAAGGTCCTGGCCCTCCTGGTGGGACTGGAAGTGGCCGTCCTGCTGATGTTCGGCTTCACCGTCCTGTTCCGCGGTGGCGGTCCCGAAGGCCTCAGCCTTGCCGCGTCCTTCTCACCGGAGGCCATTTCGTCAGGCGCCCCCGGTGTAGCCATCATGTTCGCGGTGGCCTCCATGTTCGGCTTCGAATCCACGGCGATCTACTCAGCCGAAGCCAAGGACGCGCACAGGACGGTGGCGCGGGCAACCTATTTGTCGGTGGGTGTTATTGCCGTGTTCTTCTCCTTCATCTCGTGGATGCTGGTGAGCTACTACGGCCCGTCGCAGGTGATCGACGCCGCGGGTGCGGCCCTGGAGTCCGGCGACTCCACCGCCTTTGTCCTCACGCCGATGGTGGAGCTGTTCGGGCCGTGGGCAGGAGTCACCACCGGCATCCTGCTGGTCACGTCCCTGCTCGCCGGGATCATCGCCTTCCACAACGGCATCAACCGCTACCTCCATTCGCTGGCTCTTCGCGGTTCCCTGCCAGCAGTCGTTGCCCGGACCAACCGGCACCAGGCACCCGCCGCGGCTGCCTGGATCCAGACGGCCACCGCCGTCGTCCTGGTGGCGCCCTTCGCCGTCCTGGCACTGGACCCGGTCCTGACCCTTTTCTCGTGGTTCAGCGGGCTGGCTGTTGCGGCACTCCTGGTGTTGTACATCCTCTGCTCCCTCGCCGTCGTTGGCTTCTTCCGCCGGGAACGGGTTCCCGGGCAGCTCTGGCAGACCCTGCTGGCGCCGGCGCTTGCGTCACTGTTGCTGGCCTGGGTCCTGTACCTGGTGGTCAGCAACTTCACGTCGCTGATCGGCGGCAGCGCAGAGACGGCAGTTGCCCTGCTGGTGGCGGTCCCGGTGGTGTTCGCGGCCGGCCTGCTGGTGGAAGGCCAGGTGGAGCGCCGCCGGGTGGCTGCCACCCTGGGGCACTCCGTCAGCTAAGGCTGGACAAACGAAATCGAGGTGGAACGAGCAGGAGCGGGGCCGAAAATCCCCGCAGCAGCTCAGTGCATCTTGCTGCTGATTTGCGGGTGCGGAACGTCTTCGGGAGCAGGGTCTGTTCGGGACGGAAAACTGATGCTCCTATTGCTGTCAATGGGCACGGCGCCCCGCGTCATGCAGATCACCGGGCTAAGGCTCCAAGGTCAAGGGTCTGCGATCGCTGGTGCGACGGCCTGCGGCCGCCCTTGACCGCAGAGCCTTAGTGGCCCGGTCATTACGGCAGGGACGGCGGGACGCCGTTGGTCCTGCCGCTAGGCAAACTGCCCGGTCAGTCCTGCAACCTCCCGGGTGCCTCTTCGCGGTTTTTGGGATTGAGAGTTGAGCCAGGTTTCGTAGTGTTGGTAGAAGTCGTCGTGGCGGGTGAGTCCGCGTTCGAGCCGGGACAGTGCTGTGGGCCAGACATGGAGGCTGTCCGCGGCGGCCTGGAGGGTGATGTTCTTCGTTTGGCGTAGGGTGCGGAGGGCTCCGGCGTCTGGTGCTGGTTGTGGATGGATCAGCTGATCGTAGACTTCGCGGGCGATGTAGCGTTTGACGCAGCGGATGATTTCCTTGGTGCTTTTCCCTTCGGCCCGGCGTCTGGCGACGTAATTTTTGGTGCGGGTGTCGCTCATCATCCGTACCAGGGCAACGTGGTGGATGGCTTTGTTGGCCCGCCGGTCGCCGCCACGGCTGAGCCGGTGCCGCATGGTCTTTCCCGAGGACGCGGGGATCGGCGCGACGCCCACGAGGGCTGCGAACTGCGCTTCGGTGCCGATCCGTCCGGGGTTGTCGCCCACGGTGACCAGGAGCTGGCTTGCCACGTCGGTGCCGACCCCGTGCAGGTCACGGAGCATCGGCGCGTGGGTTGTCACGATCGCGTCTAACTCGGCATCAATGACCGCCAGTTCCTGATCCAGGGCGCGGTAACGGATCGCGAGGCGTTTAAGCACGGCCGCGGTGGCGATCAACGGGTCAGACATGTTTCCGGCCGGCCGGGTTTTCTCCAGGGCGGCCATCATCGGGGCGCGGGTCAGCCGCCGGTATTTGGCCCGTAACGCCTCGGGTGCAGCCGTAAGGATGCTTTTGATCTGCGCCATGACCGCTACCCTGGCGCGCATGGCCGTCGCCCGTTCGGCGCGCAGGACCCGCAGGGATTCCACCGCGCCGTCCCGGGATTTGGGTGTTGCGACGTTCCGGCCGGCCAGCGCGGCTTCTGCCGCCTGGTAGGCGTCCAGAGCGTCCGATTTGCCCCGCAGCCGGCGTCCCTGCCGGTTCGGGCGCATGACTTCCAGAACCCGGAAGCCCTCCCTGGTCAGGACACGGGCGAGTTCGGCGCCGTAACTGCCGGTGCCTTCCACTCCGGCGGCAACCACCGGGCCGAACCCGGTAATGAACTCGACAATATTCCGGTAGCCGGACCCAACGGCGGGAAATTCTTTGTCCATGAGGTGTCTGCCGGTCTCGTCGATGATTGCGACGTAATGGGTGTCGGCGTGTGTGTCGATCCCGGCGATGACTTTCAGATATGGGTTTGTCATGATGAAACTGGCCCAGCCTTCCGTTGCATGCGGTGGGAAACAAAAGGGCACGCCGGCCGGGTGGGCAGACAAGACAGTAATGGGATTCTTCGAGCAGGCTCCTATGAGGTCATGTCCACCTGGCCGCCGCGTTACTGCAGCCTGTGCCGCGGCGGACAAATCATTTGCAGGACAAACCCTTCGCAGGGCGTCAGTCAGTGCCAGAGCCACACCGCAACACAAGCCAATTCCATCATTACTGTCGGTGCCTACTGACAAGCTAAGGGTATGGACAACGGGGAAGTCTTGGAGGCAGTCGAAGCACCTGGTGCTGCCCTGGTCCTGATCGAAGCGGCCTCCTCCGCTGCTGCCACAGGTTCTGATACTGACTCTGACTCGGGAGCCGCTTTTGATGCTGGCGCTGGTTCTGATCCGTTGCGGGATTTGGCGGAGGAGTGCCTGGCCGAGATGGCGGAGGCGGCCCGTGACGAGGCGCGGGCGGCAGCGCGGAAGGCCCGGGCGGCCGCCACCTACGCGGACACCTGCCGGCGCCTGCTTCCACCGTCGACGTCGCTGCACGAACAGTCCGTGGCGGAGATAGGCATGGTCGCCGAGGTCGCCTGTGCCCTGACCATCAGCGAAGGCGCCGCATCAGCGTTCCTGGTCCAGTCCCGCCAGCTGAGCACCGAACTGCCCCGCACCCTCGCGGCCCTGCAGGCCGGGACCCTGTCCTGGCAGCACGCCCGGATCCTCTGCGATGAAACCACCGGCCTGGGCCCCGACGGGGCGGCAGCCCTGGAAACACACTTCCTGGACCCCGACGCCGCCAAGGCTTCCCGCGCCTGCCTGGCCGGGGACCTTACACCCTCCCGGTTCCGCGCCAGGGCCCGGACCTGGCGCGAACGCCACCACCCCGTCTCGATTGAAACCCGCCACACCAAGTGCGTCCTGGACCGCCGGGTCGAATACACGCCGGACCGCGACGGGATGGCCTGGCTCTCCGCCTACCTCCCCGCAGATCAGGCCGCCGGCATCTGGGAACACACCACCACCACAGCCCGGGCACTCCAAGGCCCCACCGAATCCCGCACCCTCACCCAGCTCCGCGCCGACGCCCTCGCCGCCGCACTCCTCGGCGGAGAGACCACCAACCCCGGCAACATCAGCAGTTCAGCACTCATGGGTGGCGGGAGCGCCAATGGAGGGATAAGCGGCGGCGGCAGCCCGAACGGCCAAATCACCAGCTGGCGTACCGGCAGCGGAGGGACCAACGGCGGTGGAAGCGACAACTGCTGGATAAGCGGCGGGGGAAGCGGCAGCGGCGCTCTTCTCGGTGGCGGAAGCGACAGCGGCGCAAATAGCCGGCCCGATTGGGACGGAGAGCGCGCTGCCGGGCAGGTCCCGCCGCCCCGGGCCCAGGTGCTGGTCACCGTGCCCGTGTTCAGCCTCCTGGGCCTGACCGATGAACCTGCCACCCTGGACGGCCACGGCCCCATCCCCGCCTCCATGGCAAGGAACCTGGTCGCCAACGGAGCCCACTCCTTCCACCGCGTCCTGACCGACCCCCGCGACGGCGCACCACTGGAAATCGGCCGAACCAGCTACCGGCTCACCACAGCAATGCGCCGCTGGCTCAGACTCCGCGACGCCAAATGCCCCTTCCCCGGCTGCAACAACCACTCCCTCGACAACGAAGCAGACCACCTCCTCGCCTGGGCAAACGGCGGCACCACCGGCATCAACAACCTCGGCCAGCCCTGCCGCAAACACCACCACCTCAAACACAACACCACCTGGCAACCAACCCCGGCCAGCAAAAACGAACCACCAGGCTGGACGTCACCCACCGGCCGACACTACAAAAGCGAACACCAAGACTGGGAACCACCCACCTGGCCGGACGGCACACCGAGCCGTCTCGAATGACATGGAGCCTTGCCCGGGTCTAGGCAACACCAATCCTCCGGATCCGACCCGGGTCTGGACCACGCCCTCCATCCGACCCAAGCCGATTCCGGACGATGCCCCTTCCGGACGACCGCCCTCGCAGCCAGGCCGATTGTTGCTGCCATTGCTGCGATGACGCGTGCGGTTACATACGCCTACCTTCACAACGCGGTCGATGACCTTACGGCTTGCCTACACCGAGATGCTGCCCAACGAGAAGAAGGAGACCGCAGCAGCGTTCTGGAAACGGGCCAACGAAGCCTTCGTAGCCGCCGGCATTACAGTGACCTGGGTTTTGACGGATAACGGCTCCTGCTACCGCTCCCGCCTCTTCGCCCAAGCCCTCGGCCCGCACATCAAACACAAACGGACCCGCCCCTACCGGCCCAAACAAATGGCAAGGTCGAACTGTTCAACCGCCCCCTGCTCGAAGAGTGGGCATACGCCCGGCCCTACACCTCAGAAGCGGAGCTGGTCGCCGCCTTTCCATCCTGGCTGCACCACTACAATCACACCCGAGGCCACACCTCACTCAAAGGTCAACCACCGGCCAGCCGCGTTACCAACCTCCGTGGTCAATACAGCTAGATGCCCCATGGGGAGGGGAAGCAAAACCGGCAGTGGCCCGGCGCGGAAGTACTCCGCGCCGGGCCATTTGCTTTGGGCGAGCTTTCCAATGCACGATATTTGCCGCCCGACGGGCGGCAGGTTGCTTAGCGCTCAGCGGCGCCGGTTACTGAGCTGGGGTAGGGCCGGTCAGGCGCCCCGGCGCCAGTCGCTGGGGGAGACGCCGAAGGAGTCGCGGAAAATGCGGCTGAAGTGCGCTGCGTCGAGGAAACCCCAACGGGCAGCCACAGCGCCTACCGACTGACCGGCATGCAGAGGATCGCGCAGTTCGCGGCGCGCGCCGTCCAGCCTTTGGCTCCTGATCCAGCTGGCCACGGTGGTCCCGGATTCATGGAAGACGTTGTGCAGGTGCCGTGTGGAGATGAAATGCGCAGCCGCAATGCTGGCCGGTGACAGCAGTGGATCTGACAAGTTGGCCTCGATGTATTCGCGCACCGACACGGCCAGGAGGGCCTGCGGCTTCATCCGGTCCGGGGCGATGTCCATTTCGGCGTGCAGCATGGTGGACACGAGGTCCAGGGCGTTTGTTGCCAGCCGCGAACCGCTGGGACCGCTCAGGACCTCAAGGTTCTCAGAGAGCTGCCGAATGAACTGCCCCACGATCCCGCTGAGGCCGGTGCTGCCGGCCATTCGAACCGCTGCAAGCTGGCCCACGTAGTCGGTGGGGAGCGACAGGGCGTCGCAAGGGAACATCACCACCATCATCCGCGCCTCTTCCTCGAAAGCGAGGGTATAGGGGCGGTTGGTGTCGTAGATGGCCAGGTCACCTGGCTGGAGCAGGGCCTCGCGGTTGTCCTGGATCAGCAGTCCCGTGCCCTCCAGCTGGAGGTTGAGCTTGAAGTAACGTTCGCTGGCCTGGGCGATCAGGGCAGGGGTGCGGTGGACCTCGTGGGAGGTGGCGGTGACTTCGACGACGGACATCCGGTCCAGCACGCGCGAACGCATCTGGCCGCGGAAGCCGTCAACATCTGCTGTCCTGGCCGCGAGCGGCACAAAGGACTCCGCGACGAGGTGTTTCCAGTGGTCAAACGTCAGCGCAACGCTGGACGTGAGGTTCTGGCTGGCGGGCTGGACTGCAGCTGGCATGGATGTTCCTGACGACGGGTGTCCGCATACTGGGTTCCCCCCAGAGCTGTGTCCTGGAACACAGTCCCCTCAGGTTAGCGCCGGAACAGGTCTTTTTTCAACGGCTGGCGAAAAAAGACTTTCGTTGCCGGGTTCGTGGGAGTTGCGGTGCGGGGTCACTTGCCTGCGCATCGCAAGAAGGCTACTTGTTCCTGCCCCTCGCCACGACGTTCCAACGCTCCACGAGGGTGCCACGGCTGGTTACCGCGAGGTCGTCCACCAGGTTGATCGCCAGGCAGACGTGGTTGGGGATCACGCGCAGCCGGTCGCCGAGGGCCGGCCGGGTTGAGCTACCGGGCCATTCCACGGTGGCATGGTGTTCTGAGAGGGCAATGATTCGGGCATCCGGGTGGTCCATCAGGCGCCCAAATCCGGTGGCCCAGGCCGGCCTGTCGCTGCCCAGGATCTTGCTGCCGGCGTCAATGATGAAACGCGCCGGAGCGTCCGGGGAGGTCTCATGGTGACTCACCACGGTGGCAGCGACAGTCAGCGCAATGTCCTCCACGGCGCACCGGCCAAGCTCCAGTTGCTGCGCATCGCCAAAGACGTAGACCCCGGGCCGCACTTCCGTGGCCGCAGACCCCTCCGTCAAAAGAGCGGTAGGGGTGGATCCTCCGCTTCGGCAGGTGGCCTCGAACCCTGCCGCCTCCAGTGATTCGGCTGCCAGGAGCAGCGCCTGATGCTCCTGTGCGGCGGCCTCTGCCGGCATCCCAGGGGCGTAGCTGTGGCCCGGGAAGGTGAAGACGCCCGCAACCTGCAGCCCGGCACGGGACGCGGCTTCGGCAACCGCCGCCGCTGCCTCCGGCCTGACGCCGCTGCGATGGTGGCCGCTGTCGATCTCGACCAGGACGCTGACCCTCCCGGCCACATGACCGAGGCTTGATCCGAGCATGGCGGCCCCCGCTGCAGAGTCCACGCCTACCGAGATCCTCACGGCTGATGCCAGGTGCCGGAGCCGCCCGGCCTTGTGCGGTGAAATCCAGAGCGGGTAGGCGATGAAGATGTCGTCGATTCCCGCATCAGCGAACACCTCCGCCTCGCCAATGGTTGCGACGGTCAGGCCGGCTGCTCCGGCGGCCAGCTGCCGGGCCGCGATCTCAATGATTTTGTGGGTCTTGGCATGGGGGCGAAGGGTGAGGCCCCTGTCCCGGACAGCAGCAGCCATCCGTTCGATATTCCGTTCAAGGATGTCGAGATCGATCATGATGTCCGGAGTATCGATCTCAGGGGGAATGGTCACGGCGGAGTTCTCCTGGTTGGCTGGAGTTATCGGGCAAGCAGGGCAAGAAACCCTTCAAGCTGGTCGGCAAGGCCGGCGCCAGTACTGGCAACGGCACCGGCTCCCAATGCTGCCCCGATCTGTGCTCCCAGCAGCATGTTCAGGAGTTGTCTCGCCAGGGTGTCGTCGTCGACGGCGGCCTTGACGTCCCCCGCGCCCCGCGCCTCCGCGAGATATTGCCGGATGGCAGCAAGCCACTCGTCCATGGACTGCTGGTGGATCTCCGCCTTCTGCGGGTCATTGACCGCCTTCTGCCAAAAGGGGATGACGATCCGCGCCTCGTTCACCCGTTCCTCATCCAGGGGGAGCACCTCCAGGCAAAAGGCCCGCAGTGCGGACAGCCCGGATTTGCCTTCTGTCACTGCGGCGATGCGTTGGTTGGTCCGGTTGAAGACGTGCCCGAACGCGAACTCCAAGAGGTTGTCCTTGGTGGGGAAGTAGGGCTTGAGCGCGCCATTGGCGAAGCCTGCCTCCAGCGCAATCTCCCTCATGGTGGCGCCTTCAATGCCCAGGCGGGCGATGATCCGCCACGTGGCATCCACCAGTTCCAGCCGGCGTTCGTCATGGTCAACAATCTTTGGCACCGCGGCCGCTCCCGGAAATATTTCGCACAGACTCTTGTGAGCCATCTTACGTAGCGTTTATTCTCTACAAGTATAGAAAATAAAAACGCGACCAGCCATGGTCCCGGACAAAGGTCACCCATGATGCTTGCAGCAGCTGACACAGCAACTCCGTACCGCCTGGCATCAGCCAGCGAGGTCACCGAGGTCCAGGCCATCCTTCGCGCCGCCGGTCACCTGGGCCCGGAGAAGCGCGTCGCCTATCTGGGCCTGCTTGACCCCGCCCGCGGGGACGCCGCCAGTGCTGCCGTCGTGGGGACTGTCAACGGCGGGACGCCCGACGGCGGGACGCCCGACGGCGGTGCTGCCGCCAGTGCTGCGGTCGCCGTCGCGGTCCCTGCCGGGGACCGCCGGTTCCGGATCTTTATCCATGACATCTCTGGTGGAGCTCCCGCGGACGTGGTGGTTTCCGTGACCCGCCGGGAGGTACTGTCCGCCGTCGAACTTGATACCGGGATGACCGGTGAACTCCCGGTCCTGGAAGAGGAATTTGAGGTGGTGGAGTCGCTCCTGGCCACGGACGACCGCTGGCTGAAGGCGCTGGCGGACCGCGGACTCGACGTCACCAAGGTCCGTGTCGCCCCGCTCTCGGCAGGGGTGTTCGAGTACGCCGAAGAGAAGGGGCGGCGCATCCTGCGTGGCCTGGCGTTTGTGCAGGATTTCCCGGAGGACAGCGCCTGGGCGCATCCCGTCGATGGACTCGTGGCCTACGTCGATGTCGTCAGCAAGGAAGTCACCCAGGTCATCGACCTCGGTGCCATGCCCATCCCGTCCGAGCACGGAAACTACACGGATCCGGACCTGACCGGGCCCCTGCGCACCACCCAGAAGCCCATCAGCATCACCCAGCCTGAAGGCCCGAGTTTCACCGTGTCCGGGGGAAACCACGTGGAGTGGGAAAAATGGAGCGTGGACGTCGGCTTCGACGTCCGTGAAGGAGTTGTGCTGCACAACCTCGCCTTCCTGGACGGTGGGAGAAGGCGTCCCATCATCAACCGGGCCTCGATCGCCGAGATGGTGGTTCCGTACGGTGATCCGTCTCCCATCCGGTCCTGGCAGAACTACTTCGACACCGGCGAATATCTCGTGGGTCAGTACGCCAACTCGCTGGAGCTGGGCTGCGACTGCCTCGGTGACATCACGTACCTCAGCCCCGTGATCAGCGACGCCTTCGGCAACCCCCGGGAAATCCGCAACGGCATCTGCATGCACGAGGAGGACTGGGGCATTCTGTCCAAGCACTCCGACCTCTGGACAGGGATCAACTACACCCGCCGCAACCGCCGCCTGGTGATCTCCTTCTTCACCACCATCGGCAACTACGATTACGGCTTCTACTGGTACCTATACCTGGACGGCACCATCGAGTTCGAGGCCAAGGCCACCGGCGTCGTCTTCACCAGCGCCTTCCCGGAGGGAGGCTCGGACAACATCTCACAGCTCGCCCCCGGCCTGGGCGCACCCTTCCACCAGCACCTCTTCAGCGCCCGGCTGGATATGGCAATCGATGGCTTCACGAACAGGGTGGAAGAGGAGGACGTGGTCCGCCAGGCCATGGGACCGGGCAACGAACGCGGCAACGCCTTTTCCCGGAAGCGGACAGTGCTGACGAGTGAATCCGAAGGCAGCCGGGAGGCCGACGCCCGGGCAGGCCGGACCTGGATCATCTCCAACCCGGAGTCGAAGAACCGGCTGGGCGAGCCTGCGGGCTACAAACTGCACAGCCAGAACCAGCCCACCCTGCTGGCCGATCCGGAATCATCCATCGCCCGCCGCGCAGCCTTCGCCACCAAGGATCTGTGGGTCACCCGCTACTGCGACGAGGAACGCTACCCCACGGGGGACTTCGTGAACCAGCACTCCGGCGGGGCAGGACTGCCCGCCTACGTGGCACAGGACCGGGAGATCGACGGCCAGGACATCGTCCTCTGGCACACCTTTGGCCTCACCCACTTCCCCCGCGTGGAGGACTGGCCCATCATGCCCGTGGACACCGTCGGCTTCAAGCTCCGGCCCGAGGGCTTCTTTGACCGCAGCCCTGTCCTGGATGTTCCTGCCAACGCAAGCCAGTCCTTAGGCACCTGCCACAGAGCCGGCGGCAGTGACGCCGGCTCCGGCGCCTGCCACTAGTACGGGCCGCCGGGACCCGGAAAATGACGACGACGGCGGGACTGGCCCGAGCCAGCAGGCCCGTCCTGCATCCGCGGTTATGCGCCGTGGTGGTGGCAGGCTCCAGTGCCGTGCATCTGTGGCTTGCCGCCACCAGCCGGCATGGCGCTTGGCTGGGTGCACTCATGCTGGTTCTTGCGGTGGTCTGCCTGCCCTGCGTTGTGCACATCTGGGAGCACAGCAGAGTGGCCGCCCTCCGCAGGGTGATGGCCTGTGCTGTCGGCATGGTTGCCCTCCACGGGCTGCTGCTGGCCGCAGGCGGCGCAGGCGGCCACGCGCACGGCGGTGTTCCGGCGTCGGACGCTCCAAGCGTCAATGGCGCCGCCGGACTCCTGCTGGTCATCGCCCTTGAAATCACGACGGCGTTGCTCGCCGCAACGCTGCTGGCCCGCCTTCGGCGCACATCGCCGTAGGCATGAACAGTCGCTATAAATAGATGTCCGAGGGCCAACCACGCTGCATTAAATGAGGGCCGGGCAACCCTGTCCGCACGTCCGGGTTCTCAGTACACTGGAACGCATGACCGAGCAGGAACCGGCCCCACGCAGGGCCGCTGCGGATTCAGAAAGCAGTGCAGGCCACCCCGAGGATTCGGCCTTCGCCTCCACATCTGTGGAGGACGGGGAGGCCCCCGGCCTGGTTGACCCGGACGCCGTCGACACGTCCTTGCGCAGTCCGCAGGAGCGGTCCCGGACCTTCACCGGGATCCTGGTGAATACCGCCCTGGCGAACATTACCACCAGCTATCTGTGGTTCGCCCTGACCTTCTGGGTATATCTGGAGACGCGGAACGTGATCGCCACCGGGGTGATCGGCGGGGCCTACATGCTGTTGATCGCCCTTTCCAGCATCAGCTTTGGCACCTTTGTGGACCGTTACCGCAAGCTGGCCGTGATGCGCTTCGCCGCCGCTTTCACGCTGGTGATGTTCGTGCTGTCCGGGGTCATGTTCCTGCTGACCCCCACCGCACAGCTGCTGGATCTGACCCAGCCGTGGTTCTGGATCTTCGCGCTGATCATCCTGGCGGGTGCCGTCGTGGAAAACATGCGCAACGTAGCCCTCTCCACCATTGTCACCATCCTTATCGAACCGGACCGGCGGGCCAACGCCAACGGCATGGTGGGAATGGTGCAGGGGCTGGCCTTCATCGTCACCTCAGTGCTCTCGGGGCTCTCGATCGGTCTGCTGGGCATGGGCTGGACCGTTGTTGTGGCCGTGGTGCTCACCGTACTGGCTTTCGCGCATCTGCTCTTTCTGCGCATGCCGGAAGAAGTACGGGTTGCCGCCACCGACGCCCACGGCGCCTTCGACCTGCGCGGTTCCATCGCCGCCGTGTTGGCCGTTACCGGGTTGTTCGCGCTGATCCTGTTCTCAACGTTCAACAACTTCATTGGCGGCGTCTACATGGCGCTGATGGATCCGTACGGGCTGGAGATGTTCCCCGTGGAGATATGGGGAGCCGTCTTCGCGCTGGGGTCAACCGGCTTCATCATTGGCGGCGCGTTGGTGGGCAAGTTCGGGCTGGGGCCCAACCCGTTGCGCACCATGCTTCTCGCGGTGGTGGTGATGGGGGTTCTCGGTGCTGTGTTTACGGTGCGCGAATGGGCGTGGCTGTACATCGCCGGTATCTGGCTGTACCTGGTCCTGATACCAGTTGTGGAGGCAGCCGAGCAGACCGTCATCCAGCAGGTGGTCCCGCTTCAGCGGCAGGGCAGGGTCTTCGGGTTCGCCATGGCATTCGAGTCGGCTGCAGCGCCGATTACCTCCTTCCTCATTGCGCCGATCGCCCAGTTCTGGATCATCCCGTACGCGCGGTCCGCTGACGGCGCGGCCCACCTGGCACCGCTGCTTGGCGAGGGCACCTCCCGCGGCATCGCCCTGGTGTTCCTGATTGCCGGGATCATCATGCTGGTGGCTGCGTTGCTTGCCTTCCTGACCCCGGTTTACCGCCGGGTTTCGGCGTCATATGCGCAGGCGGCCGCAGACGCGAAAGAGGCAACGGATACTGTTTGAGCGCGTTTTAGGCCCGCCGGTAATCCTCATCAGGCACGGCGGGAAACCGGCGTGTGATGATTCCCTAGGAGACCGGCACATCGTCATAGGCCTCCTGAGCGTCGGGCATCACAAAGGTTTCACCGTCAGCCTGACGCCGAACGGCATCAGCGGCCAGGGACAGGTACGTGCTTGCGGTCCACGTGTAAGCGCGGTCCCGCAGTCCTTCACCGGTGAGTGCGTCGAAGTTCTCTGCGAAACCGCTTGTCTCGCAGAGGCGCCGGAACCGGCTGCTGACAGCATCCGCCATCTCCAGGTATCCGCCCCTGCGCAGACCGTCTTCGATGAGGTAGGTGGACGGCGCCCAGATGGGACCGCGCCAGTACCCGTCCGGTTCATACAGCGGCGAAGCCGGCGGCTGGGTGGCCGGACCCCACTCAGTGAGATGTTCTGCCAGCCGCGCCGCCATGGTTTGGCCGACTTCCGCGGGAAGCCGGTCCGAAATCACCAGCGGAAGCAGGTTCAGGAGGCTGGTGGACGTACTCCACCTCCCCGTGATGGGGGCGTATGCCCGGAACACTGAGCCGTCCCAGAGGCTCATGAGGCCCCGGTAGATCCGGTCCCTATGCCCGCGCCACATGCCTTCTTCTTCGGTTTCAAGCTCAGCCGCCAGGTCGATCAGGACGTCGAGCTGATAAATAAGGAATGCGGCCAGATCGGGGGATTCTATGAGGCGGTCCAGGTCGAACGTGGTGGAGTTGTCCCACCCGCTGTCATTTCCGTGCTGGTAGTAGGGGAGATCGCGTCCCGGGCTGGTGCGGTGGTGGATCCAAAAACTTGTCCATTGGGAAAGGGCGCCGTAGATCTCGGTGAGCAGCTTGCCTTCCACCACTGGCTGGTTTTGGCGGAGTTTGGAATACGCCCACCCGTGGATTGGTGGCTTGACGTAGTTGTACAGGAGCTCGGAGTGCGAGATGGAGTCCGGCAGTGCTCCTTCGGGCGTTTGGTGATCGAACGGTGCCAGGAACTGGTCCCAGGCTTCGGCGGCGAGGCCGTTTGCCAGGGCCAGGGCGTTAAAGCAGTGGTCCCAGCTCCAGACTTTGTCCATCCAGTGTTTGGACATGAGGACCGATTCGCGCCGGAGGAATCCCAGGGGGCTGACCGTCGCCGAATAGAGAACATAGGCCGCCAGTGGAGCCGCCGGGGTCCGTTGGGTCCGCCAGGGGGCAAGGCGGTCCAGATAGTCCGCAAATGCCGCGTCAGCCCGGTCGAGTGATTCTTCGAAGGTCTCCGGGAGCGCCAGTGGTTTGCGGGCGGTGCGGAATTCGTCGATGGCGATTTCCCACGTTCCCTCCGGGGCGCTGACCTCGATCCAACGCTCCGCCTGCCCCAGCGCTTCGGCCCCGACGGCGGACAGTGTGCCGCTGAGAACGGTGATCCTGTACCTCAAGCCGGTTTCATAGGAGGTGAAGCACCAGCCCTTGCTGGCCGGATCGTAGTAGAAGAACGTTCCGGTAAAAGGAGTGAGGCTTGCCGCTGCGTCTTCCAGGCGCAATGCCAGTCCCTGGCCTGAGATCCGCAGGATTTCCGGCCCGTCGAAGACAGCCTCAACCTTTGCGTCTCCATCGATCCACGAAAGCGTGGAGCTGTTGGTTTCAACAGAGGCGGCCACCTTCGCGCCGTTCCGGCGGGCCGTGAGGCGCAGGATCCCCGTGAGGCCATTCTGATGGCCGTTTTGGTGCGTCACGAGGTGGATGTCCGGCGCGCTCTTGTGGAGTCCAACCACCCGGGACAGGTTAAGCCAGGATCCGCGGGTACTGAAAGGGATGTCGTCAATGTCGAAGCTGACACGGGAAGTTTTGGGCATGGCTGATCCTGTCAATGGGTTGGGGGCGGCGGAGAGCCGGGGAGTAGGTGGCGGAGGCCGTGTCAGTCTTTGACCGCGCCGGCGGTGACGCCGGCAGAGACGTACTTCTGCGCTACGACAAGCAGGACGGCGGCAGGAATGGATGCGACGACGGCCGTTGCCATGATGGCGTTCCACTGCTGGTTGTTGTTGCCGATGTACGCGTAGATGCCCAAGGTGATGGGGCGCATGGCACCGCCGTTATTCAACGTGGAGGCGAAGATGAAGTCAGACCAGGCCCACAGGAAGGCGAAGAGCGAAACGGTGACCACGGAGTTCCGGCTGACCGGCATGACAATGGAGCGAAAAGTCCGCCAGTGGGAGGCGCCGTCGATCTTGGCCGCGTTCAGCAACTCGTCAGGAATGCCGGACATAAAGGCCGAAAAGATCAGCACGGCAAAAGGCACCGCGATGGTTGAGTCAGCCACAATCAGCCCCGGGAGCGTGTTGAGGATTCCCAGGCCCAGATAGATGGCGTAGAAGCCCATGGCGATGATGATGGCGGGGATCATCTGGGCGATCAGCATAAGGAAGTTCAACAGCCCCGTGCCGCGCGGTCGGAGCTTGGCTAGGGCATAAGCGGCGGGGGCTGCCACCGCCACCGTCAGGATCACGGTGCCCAAGCCCAGGATGAGGCTGGTTCCCAGGAATGGCATCTGCTGCTGCAGGACAGCCGCGTAGCCTTCGAAGGTCACGTCGACGGGGAACAGGCTCGGCGGGGATTTCCTCATATCGGTGCTGGGGGTCAGCGAGACGTTGATCATCCAGTACACCGGAAACAGCATGATGGCTGTCAGAACGATTCCAAGAATGGTCTTGAAGGAAAAGCGGCGGGTCTTCACAGGTTTTCCTGTCTACTCTGCACACGGATATAGATAAAGCCGAAGACCACCGCAAGCACGATCAGGAGGTTTCCGATGGCTGCTGCAGGGCCGAAATCGGGCAGGACCGAGCCGAAACCCAGCTGGTACGTCCAGGTGGCCAGAGTGGTGGAGGACCCGGCCGGCCCGCCCTTGGTCATGATCCAGATGATGTCGAAAACCTTCAGCGTGTAGACCAGGCCCAGCAGGATGGTGATCGCCGAAACCGGCCGGAGCAGCGGAAGTGTAATCTGCCAGAATTTCTGCCAGGCGTTGGCTCCGTCGATGGAGGCGGCTTCATACACGTCGGTGGAGATGCCCTGCAGGCCGCTGTAAAGGATCACAAGGTTGAAGGGCACACCGATCCAGATGTTCGCGATGAGGACGGCGGCAAGGGACCAGTCGGGCGACGTGAGCCAGTTGATCTGCGGCATTCCCATCGCTGCGAGTGCGGCGTTGACGATGCCCGAATCGCTGTTGAGCATCCACGACCAGGTGGATGCCGAAACGATCAGCGGCAGCAGCCACGGAACCAGGAACAGCGCCCGCAGAGTCCCGGAGAGCCTGAACCCGGAGTGGAAAAAGACTGCCAGCGCCAGGCCTATCCCGAACTGGAAGACGATGGAGACAACGGTAAAGGTGGCAGTGTGCGAGACGGCCGGCCAAAAAGTGGCCGAGGTGAAGACTTCGATATAGTTGTCCAACCCCGCGAAGGGGGCGTTTCCCTGGACGAAGCTGCGGACCGTGTAGGCCTTCAGGCTCAGTTCGATGTTGCGGTACAGCGGGTAGGCATAAAAGACGGCAAGGTACACCAGCAGGGGTGCCAGAAAGGCAGCCGCAGCCCAGCGCGTTGACGCCGCCGCCCGCCGCGCACGGGCGGGCACTGCCTCGAGCGTCCCGACGGCGGGGAGTGCTTCCCGCTGTGCAGTCCCGATATTCACGGGTGACATGTGATTCCTTCAGTTGGGGCGCCATTTGGTCAGGCGCGCGGTGTGGGCGCAGGGTCAACATGGTCCCTACGCCCAAACCACTACTTGGTTGCCGCGGCCGCGGCCGTCTGTGCAGCTTTTGCCGCATCCTGGGGCGTGGCGGACCCGGTCACCGAAGCCTGGACTGCTGTCCACAGCTGTTCAGAGATTTTCGGATACTTGGTGCCCAGGTTGTCACTGGTGCGCCCCTTGGCAGCGGCGACGGCGTCGATCCACGGCTTCAGGGTTGCGTCGGCCGCCAGCTGGGCCTTCTGCGCTTCCTCAGTGGGAGCGATGTAGTTCAGCGTGTTGTCCGTAGCCACCACATTGGAGGCATTGGTGAGGCACGCGATGACCTTTTTCGACGTTTCGTACCGTCCGGTCTCCTTCTGTACCGGGATGGTCAGGAACTCGCCGCCGGTCGGGGCAGCTGCGGCACCGCCGGACTTCGCAGGGATCGGCATGACCTCATATCCGGCCTTGGCAGCGTCCGCCTTCTGCCAGGTTCCGTTCTCGGCGAAGGCAAAGTCGCCGGCCATGAACTCCTGCCAGCTGGTGGTCTGCGTGTTGTTGATGACCGAATTGGGAGCATGTCCCTGCTCGATCCAGTCGCTCCACAGGGCCAATGCCGAGACTGCGTCGCCGGAGGAAAGATCATCAAGTTCGGCGCCGGAACCCCAGAACCAGGGCAGGAACTGGAAGCTTCCTTCTTCGGTTCCGACGGCCGAGAAGGTAATGCCCTTCTTGCCGGAGGCCTTGACCTTTTCGAGGGCCGCATTCAGGGACGCCCAGTCAGTCACGGAGGCCGGATCAACCCCGGCTGCTTTCAGGATTTGGGGATTGTAGTAAAGGGCGAGGGTGTTTGCCCCGATGGGTACACCAAACGTGTCGCCATCTATTTCACCTGCAGCCAGGAGGTTCGCCTGGGTGGCTGAAGCGTCCAGGCCACTGTCCTTGGCGGACGTCAGCACGCCGGCCTCCGCGAGTGTGGAAACCACCGGGTTGTCCACGAGGAGAACATCGGGCGAGGAACCCTGCTGGCCGGCCAGGAGAGCCTTGCTGGTCAGATCACTGGTGTCGTAGGCGGTCCGCTTGATCGTAGCTCCGGCCTCGGCACCGCATTTGTCGATCGATGCGGCCCACGCGGACGATGCATCGTACTGGGGGTACGGGTCCCAGAAGGTAAGTTCGCTGGTGCCGGCCGCCGTTGTCGGGGATGGCGCCGAAGAACAGCCTGCCAGCCCGCCTCCGGCCAGAACGGCCAAGGCAAGGACTGTAGCGGATCTGGCTTGGATTGATTTCTTGTAAAACACGGTAATCCTCTCTGAAAACGTGCATTGCTGGGGATGGAACTGGAATTGAGGAATCAGCAGTTGGTGAAGCCTGATTTTGGGCGTGGGGGAGTAGCTCGAGGACTATGCCTGGTCCACGAAGGGGTGAACTGACTACTTACTTGACCGTGCCGCGGTCCACCAGTTCGGGGGCGACAAAGCGGACGAGGGGTTCGCCGGCCTGGTCGGGGTTATTGATCCTTTGAACGAGCCGTTCCACTGCCATCCGGGCCAACTCACTCGGAGTGGTCTCGACAGCGGTGTAGGGCAATGAGAAGTCGCGCCCGAATTCCTTGGCATAAAGGCTCACCACGGACAGGTCCGACGGGACGGAGATGCCTCGGTTGCTGAGGAACGCGGGGAGGGCGGCGATGGTCGCATCATTGTGGACGATCAAAGCCGTAGCGTCGGGCCGGGAGCCCAGCATCAGTTCAAGGCTGGTCTGGATTCCTGGCTGGCGGGATTCGCCGTAGAACGTGTGCAGGTGGATGCCGTACCGGGCCGCACGTTCCTGGGCAGCGTCCCGGAAACGCCACGTATATGCTCCGCCTCTCTCGAAGACGTGTTTTGGGGGACACAGCAGCATGATGTCGCGATGACCAAGCCCGTACAGATGGTCCACAATGACCCGTGCCGATTCGCCAAAGTCGAGATCGAAGACGTCAAGGCCATTGAAGTCACCAGGCAGCCCGATCATTGCTCCTGGCTGCCGTGCTGATCTCATCACCTCAACCCGCGGATCAGAATGGAGGACATCAAGCAGGACAACCCCGTCCACCATGTTCGACTCCGTCACCCTGCGCAGGGCGGCTGCACCGTCCTCCTCGGTAATCATGAGGATGTCGTAGCCGTGCGCCCGGGCAGCGCTGGACACGGACATCACGTACTGCATCATCGCCGGAGCAAACTCATCTGCATTGAAGTGAAGCAGCAGCCCCAGAACCATCGTTTTCTGGCTCGCCAGAGCCCGGGCCCCGGCGTTGGGCGTGAAACCCAGGCTTTCCACTGCCAGGCGTATGCGTTCCTGTGTGTCCGGGGAAATGGTGCGTTTCCCGGACAGGGCATAAGAGACAGTGCTGCGGGAGACGCCCGCCACACGTGCCACGTCGCCAATGGTTGCCACGGGTCCTCCTGTATCGAATCGGTTCGCTAAATATAGGCCCCCATTCCCGCTTATGGCAATGGCATGTAGTCGAAAGCCCAAAAACGCGGCACTGGAGTCGTCATAAAGGCGAAAAGGTTGATTGCTGGGGCGTCTTTCACCGTATCCCTTGTGGCCCCCATCACGGATATGTACACTGCTCGAACCGGTTCGACACCGTAAGACGTCATTCCTCGTAGCTCATGGATCAGAGGATTCAGAAGATGTCGTTCCCAGCGCTAAACACCCCACGACTGTCCCCAACCAAGAAAGCGATACTCGGTGAAACGACAACAACGTCCACTCCCCAGCCGTGTCCTCTCCGCGACCCTCGCCGGCGCACTGTGTGTCGGCGGAGGACTCACCCTGTTTGCCTCTTCGGGAGCACAAGCTGCCCCGGCGCCCATGATGGTGGCCGCGGCTGATGTTCCTCTTCCTGATGAGAACCTGATCCTCCACTACGATTTCGAAGCCAACCAGGTGGCCGGCTCTACGGTTACGGACCTGTCCGCCAAACACCTCAACGGTGCGATCGCGAACGTAGCTAACGCCACGTTCGTGAACGGCCGCACAGCGGGGACGAGGGCCATCAGCCTCCCCGGCGGTGCGGCAGGTTCGACGACGGCGCCCTACGTCACAGTGCCGAACGGGCTCTTCCAGAGCGCGAAGGCTATGACGGTGTCATCGTGGATGAAGTGGGATGGCGGGGCTGATTTTCAGTGGCTGTACGGCCTCGGCAAGGACCTGAACAACGCGACGTTCCTGACGCCGTCGTTCGCCGGCGATTCCAAAACGCGCTCCTCCATCAAGCCTGTCAACGGGACAGCCGAGGTCGGGGTTTCGGGAAGCGGCAAGATCCCGATAGGCAGCTGGGTCAATGTGACCACCACTATCGACCAGCAGACCATCACGTACTACCTCAACGGCATCAGTCTCGGGACGAAACCGGCAACGGTGGACCTGGTTGCGAAGATGTACTCGGCGACTAACACCACATCCGGGGCCTTGGGTAAGGCGTTTTGGGGCGGGCACCCCTTCTTCGACGGCGCGATCGACGACTTCAGAGTCTACTCCCAGGCACTGACCGCGGAGCAGGTGCGGACACTGGCCGGCGACACCGTTCCGAGGGCCGACTTCACGGTGGACCTGGGAACCAGCACCGGCCCCTTCCACGGCGGAGCTTCAGGCACCCTTTACGGGGTGTACGGCGAGGGGCTGCCCTCCAGCAATCTCCTCGAGGCCATCAAACTCCGCACCGTCTCCACCAAGGCACAGGACGGACCCCAGCACCCCGGAGCCGACGCGCTGGAAGTGGTCAAGCCTTTGGTTGACGCCTCCAACGGTGACGTGTACATCTACATGACTGACATATACCGCGGGTTCCCGTATCAATGGCCCGGGAACACGCCGGAAGAACGCCTGAACGACTACAAAGCCAAGGTTGCTGCCCAGGTTGATCAGGTGCTGCAGCTTCCCGTCGAGTACCGGGACAACATCGTTTTTGTGCCGTACAACGAACCCGAGGGGAACATGTTCGGCACGAGCACCTGGAGCTACAACAACATCAGCTGGCTGAACGACCCGCAGTACTTCTTCAAGGCGTGGGACGACACGTACAAACTCATCAGGGCCAAGATGCCAACGGCCCGGATCGGCGGGCCAAATACCAGCACGCTTTACAACCAGGTGCAGGGTTTCCTCCAGCACACGGTGGCTGCCGGTACGGTGCCGGACGTGATGACCTGGCACGAACTGAGCGCACCCCAATCCATCCGCAGCAACGTTGCCCGCTACCGGGGCTGGGAAAACACTGCGTTCGCCGGCACCGCCCTGGCCGGAAAGCACTTGCCCATCAACCTCAACGAATACGCCTTCAACTACCACACCTCAGTGCCTGGGCAGATGATCCAGTGGTTCTCTGCCATCGAGGATTCAAAGGTCGACGGCGACATTGCCTACTGGAACATCGACGGCAACCTCAGCGACTCGGCGGTCCAGGCGAACCGCGCCAATGGCCAGTGGTGGCTCCTGAACTCCTATGCCCAGATGTCCGGGGATACAGTGAAGGTCACCCCGCCCAAGCCCAATGTCAGCTACACCCTTCAGGGCGTGGCAACCCTGGACAAGGCCAAGGCACAATCACGCATCCTCCTGGGTGGGGCAAGCGGCAGGCAGCATGTGCAAGTTAATGGAGTGGACCCGGCAGTTTTCGGCGGAACAGTGCATGCCCTGGTCACCGAGATCGGCTGGAGCGGGCAGTTGGGTGACTCGGCCCAGCCGTCAGTGGTCGGCCAGCTGAACCTCCCGGTGACGAACGGCTCGGTCGGCTTCGATTTCGGTGCGATCCTGCCTGCCCTCAACGCCGACTCCTCCTACGAGATCATCCTCACCCCCGGCGGGAAAGCCTCCACGGGCACCCCCGCAACCGCGCTGTGGAAGGGAACGTACGAGGCCGAGAACGCCGCCTTCACCGGAACCGGCTACACGAAGAACGGACCGGAAGGGACGCCGTCGAACGTCTCCAAGTTCTACACCTCAGGAAACTACAACGTCGGCGGCCTCCGCACGGGGTCAGATGTCAAGCTCAACTTCGATGTCACCGTGCCGCAGACCGGCGACTACGATCTCAGCGTCTTCGCCAACTCCCTGAACACTTATGCGGCAGTCCAGGAACAGGGGCCCACCAACGTGTTCCTCACCGTCGACGGTGGAGCCGAGCAGGAAATGTACCTGCCGCTGGGCTACAAGTGGGTGGTCTGGGACCACGCAGACACCAAGGTCAAACTGACTGCCGGAAAGCACACCATCTCCCTGTCTGCGAAGAATCTGGCCGGAAGCAAGGGGACGAAGGGTGATGCCATCGTGGACAAGATCGACCTCACGCTGAAAAACCCTGCCGCCGGACAGGCGATCCACGAAGGCGAAAACGCAACCCTCAAGGGGGCGGCGGCCGACTACACCCGGACCGGCGTGTCCGGTTCGGGAACGGCACGCATCACTCAAGGCCAAAGCGCGACGTTCTGGGTCTACGCAGCGTCCGACGGCGAGGCGGAGCTTTCCGTGGACGTCCTTGGCACCGGCACTGCGAACCTGAGCGTCAACGGCCAGAAACTGGCCGAAGGAATCACCGGGCCGCTCACCAAGGCGGTGTTCCTAGCAGGCGGCATCAACAAGGTCCAGGTAACAGGTGATTCGGGCACACTCTACGTGGACCGGGTCCGCACTGGGGCATCAACCGGGAAGCTCACCTCCACCACCTATGAAGCGGAGACGGCTACGCTCTCCGGTTCCGCCGCCATCACCAGCTATCTGCTGGCTTCAGGCGGCAAGGCTGTGACGAAAGTTGGCGGAGATCCCAACAACACCAACACCCTCACCTTCGGAAGCGTCCAGGCACCCGCGGCCGGTACGTACGCGCTGACTGTGCGCTACTCCAACCAGGAGCAGTCTCCCGCCACGCACTACAACCCCGACCCGCTGGCACGCCACGCGGAAATCCAGGTCAACGGAGGATCCACCAAGCGAGGCTGGTTCCCCCACACCTTCCACGCAGACAACTTCTGGGAACTCACAATTCCCGTGGAGCTGAAGGCTGGAACGAACACCATCAGGTTCTCCTCCCAGGAGCTGCCGAACTTCAACAGCACTGAACTGCTCTCAACGTCCGCTCCGGAACTGCTGAGGTCAAAATACGCACCGAACATCGACCGCATTCGGGTGACCGCCTTGAAGCGACCGAGCTGAAAGGATAAATGGTCACGCTCGACGGCTGGCCCTGAGCCTGCAGCTGACAGGCTATTGGGGAAAAAATCCTAGTCACCGCATCGCGGAAGGAGGGGAGGCTTTTATGCCTCCCCTCCTTCCGGCGGTTCTTCGGTCGTGGCCTTCGGCCGGCTGCTATCCGCCTGCGAATACCAGGGTGGCGAGCGGGAACCCGACCACAACGATGCTGAGGGCGGAAACCAGTGTGGCGTAGGCGCCGTACCGTACGACCGCTGCGGGCTTCACCCACGGGTCACCGAAGATCAGGGCAACTGATGCGAGGGACGACGGCAAGGCGAAGCCCATCTGCGCGGCCAGGATCACCAGGGTGCCCACCAGCCTGTTGTCCACTCCGAGCGCTTCGGCCAGGGGAACGCAGACCGCCACGAACATAATGATCACCGGGACATTGTTCGCCACGTTGGTGAGGAGTGCGATCGCAAGTACCAGGATGAGCATGATGATGAACGGGCTCAGGTTGGAGGCGAACAGCGGGCCGAGGGCCACAACGAGGAAGGTGTTCAGCCCCACGGCGTCCTCGGTGAGCAGTGTGCCGAAGAGCATGGCGCACGCCACCAGTGAAATCACGCCCCACGGGATGGTGCGCAGCGCCGGACCGTGATCGAGGAGCGGTTTTCCCCCGACCCGGAGGAGCATCAGGAGAATGACGCCAAAGAGTGTCGGGACAATCAACGTAATGTCGTCAAAGAAGGCGACGATGCCCGACTGAGGGGCGAACAGGCTGACGAGACCTGGCAGGACCCAGGTGATGACTACGAGGGAGAAGATCGTTGCCGTCGCGATTTCCCGCCGGCTGAGCGGCGTGGCGTTCTCGGCCGCAAGTTCGGTGTAGTCCACATCCTTGAACCGTTCAGTGCTCGGCTTGGCGACGTACCGGAGGAACAGTGCGATGAGGCCGGCGGCGACGATTCCCACTGGAATCCCGACAAGCATGTATTCGACAAATCCGATCGACCCGCCCCCGGAGGCGCCCGCGAATACACCGAAGCCGATGAGAGTGATCGGATGGGAAATGGGGGTGATGGCGAAAGCGATGTTGATCAGGAAGGTGCAGCCGATGATGACAACGAGGGGGTACTTCTCGCCGTAGGTGTAGCCGAGTTTGCGGAAAACAGCGTTAAGGAGGGCGATCATGAAGACCAGGGTGGGGATCAGGTCCAGGAACATGCCCAGGAAGAAGGCGCAGGCGAACAGGGTGTAAGTGAAGGCCCAGGGGCTTCGCTGCGCCCACCGGCGTGAGAGGAACCAGTCGGCGATCCTGCTGGTGAGGCCGGACTCATTGAGGGCATACGTCAGGAGGAGGCTGCCGATCACAAAGGCCACCACCCAGCTGCCCGTTGACTCCTGGAGTGACTTCCAAATTCCGTGGAGGGACGCCGGTTCCATCACTGAGTTGATAAAGAAGGCGCTCAGTGTGACGCCAAGGACGCTCGGCCACACCAGATCGACGAATGTCCAAAGGTAGAGGGTGCCGGCGAAAACGCCCATCACCGCCATGCCGGTGGGTGTTATCGGAGCCGGCGCGGGGAGGAACGAAATCACCGCCATCAGGGCAAGCCCGATCAGGGTGTGGATGGCGTACGACGACCTGGTGCGTCGGCTCGACTTGGTGTCTGGGCTCGCGTCGGCGTCTGTGTCAGTACGCCGGAGCGTTGTTGGGATCATCATCGGGTCCTTAATAAGTTGTTCCGGATCACATCGACGTGATCCGGAGGCGTGGCAGTCGAGGTCCGTCAGTTAAGACGGGGAAATAATGAAGTTGCTGAACCCGCCCTTGCGGGCCGATATGCCGGAAATGGCCTCATTGACTTTTTCAAGCGGGAAAACGACGTGCTCAAAAACTGAAAGGTCCACGGCGCCGGAGCCGGCCATGTCAGCCATCGCCTGGCCCTCGCCGGCGCTGAACCAGCACGATCCGATCAAACGCAACTGCTGGTCCATCATGTGGTGCACATCAATGGGCACCAGCCCGGCCGTGGCCCCAATGTTGACGGCGATGCCGCCCCGCCGGAGCGATTTCAGCCCTTCATTGAAGACTTCGTGGTCAGCGCCGGGACCCAGCGCGTCGATGTGAACGTCGACGCCTTCGCCGGTGACGGACTTTACCCAGTCGCTGACGGGCCCGTCGGACAGGGAATGAGTCCGGATCCGATCCGGAGCCAGGGCTTGGACCTTCTCCAGGAGTTCCCGGTTGCGCCCGGTACCCAGCACGGCCGGCGCGCCCATGGCGAGGGCAAACAATGCAACGCCGAGGCCAAGGGTTCCGCTGATTCCGTTGATGAGCACAGTGGTGGTGGAACCGACTCCCGCCTTGCGGAGGGCCGCATACCCGGTGCCCAGGTACCCAAGCCGTGCCCCTGTTTCAAAGCTCACGTTTGCCGGAAGCTTTACCAGCGAATACTGGGGGGCAATCATGTACTCCGCCAGTCCGCCGTAGGGATAGCGGTCCAGCATCATTCCGCTGGTGGGCGTCAGGCCAAAGTAGCCGGCGAACGCGAAGTTCTGGCAGTGCATCCGGTTGTTCGACCGGCATTCGCGGCAGGAGTCGCAGTAGCGGCCGGGGTTCACATAAACGCGGTCTCCCGGCTTGAAGCCCTGCACGCCGGGGCCAACCTCATCCACGACGCCGGCTGGGTCCAGACCGAAGATGGCCGGCAGGGCGGGCAGTGGATTCTGCGGGAACCACGTGGTCCAGTTCCGCAGCACATTGGCCAGGTTGGGGACTATGTTGCAGGCCTTGATCCTGATGCGTACGTCCAGGGGCCCCGGGGACGGAAGAGGTACACGTTCGAGCGTCATCGGGGCAGAGACGTCGTGCATCCGGGCTGCCAACATCGTTGTTGTTTCAGTCATGTCTGGTCCTAGAGGGAAATCAGGGTGCGCGGAAGTGCCGCGCCAAGATAAATCGGGGAGGAAATGCGGGGATTCCCAACGATGCAGGAAGTCCTTGCAATGTTCTATAAGTGTTGCCGGTCACAGAGTGCGTCACCATCGCTTTCCCACTGGACGGGAAACATGTTTAGACGCTGTGGCGGCCAACATCAGCGCACAGCAAAGGGGACGGGGCGGCCAATGACCGCCCCGCCCGCAGGAGACTCTGCACGCCGTCGAAAGTCAGGGCATTTCGGTGTGGACTAGCTGATGTAGGGGTCGGCGATGCCGATGTATTGGGTGGTGGTGTATTCGGCGATGCCTTCGGAGCCGCCTTCGCGGCCGAGTCCTGATTGCTTGACGCCGCCGAAGGGTGCGGCGGCGTTGGAGATGATGCCGGCGTTGAACCCGACCATGCCGAATTCGATCTGTTCGGCCACCCGCAGCAGCCTGTTGAAGTCGCGGCTGTAGAGGTAGGACGCGAGCCCGTACTCGGATGCGTTGGCGAGCCGGATGGCGTCTTCTTCGGTGCTGAAGGTGGTGACGGGCGCGACGGGTCCGAAGATTTCCTGGCGGAGGATTTCGGCGTCGTTGGGGACGTTGGCGAGGACGGTGGCTTGGTAGAAGTAGCCGGGGCCGTCCACGGGGGCGCCTCCGGTGACGGCTGTTGCTCCGGCGTCGACGGCGGCGGTCACGAGGGCGTGGACGTCGTTGCGGGCTCCGGCGTCGATGAGCGGGCCCACCTGGGTTGCCGGGTCGGTTCCGTGGCCTGTGGTCAGGGCTCCCATCGCGGCGGCGAACTTGGTGGTGAACTCGGTGGCAATGGATTCGTGGACGAGGAACCGGTTGGCGGCGGTGCAGGCCTCGCCCATGTTGCGCATCTTGGCGGCCATGGCGCCTTCGACGGCCTTGTCCAGGTCCGCGTCTTCGAACACGATGAAGGGCGCGTTTCCGCCGAGTTCCATCGAGGTGCGCAGTACGTTCTGCGCGGCGTCGGCGATGAGGCGTTTGCCGACGGGGGTGGAGCCGGTGAACGAGACTTTCCGGAGCCGGGAATCCTTCAACAAGGGCCCGGATATCCCCGACGCCGACGACGATGGCACGACGTTCAGGACGCCGGCGGGCAGGCCGGCGTCGAGCATGGTCTGCGCGAAGTACTGCGCGGTCAGCGGGGTGAGCTTGGCTGGTTTGAGGACCATGGTGCAGCCGGCGGCCACGGCGGGGGCGACCTTGCGGGTGGCCATCGCCAGCGGGAAGTTCCAGGGGGTAATGAGCAGGCAGGGTCCGACCGGTTTGTGCTGGACCAGGATCTTGTTTTTGCCCTCGGGGGTGATGAGGTAACGGCCGTAGTCGCGGACTGCTTCCTCCGAGAACCAGCGCAGGAACTCCGCACCGTAGGTGACTTCGCCGCGGGCCTCGGCCAGCGGCTTGCCCATCTCCAGGGTCATCAGCAGGGCGAAGTCCTCGGCACGTTCGGTGACCAGGTCAAAGGCGCGGCGCAGGATCTCCGCCCGTTCCCGGGGCGCGGTCCTGGCCCAGGAGGCCTGGGCGGCGTCGGCGGCCTCCAGGGCGGCGACGGCGTCCGCGCTGGTGGCGGAGGCGAGGGTGGCGAGCACCTCCCCGGTGGCGGGGTCGTGCACGTCAAACGTGCCGCCGTCGGACGCGTCCCGCCACTGCCCGCCGATCAGCAGGCCGGTGGGCACGGTGTCCAGCAATGTGAGTTCGTTTAGTACGGGGACAGACATTCTCTTCCGTTCGTAAAAGGGGGGGCAGGAGGTGGAAAACGGCTGCAGGATGGTTTCCTGCCGCTCAGTCCGGCGCACGGTGCCTTTAGTAGGCTCTGACCCTCTGCTCAACCACCAGGTGGATGAGTGCGAACCTCTGCTCTTCATCGATGGCGCTGAGGGCCGCTTCGATGGCGGCAGGGATATCGGCGTCGCGTTCGACCTTGATTCCGAAGCCTCCGAAGGCCTGCGCCATGAGCGCGAATTCCGGGTTTTTCAGCTGTGTACCGGAGACCCGTTCGGGGTAGTGGCGTTCCTGGTGGGTGCGGATGGTTCCGTATTCCTGGTTGTCCATCACGATGACCAGGGGAGTGGCGCCGTACTGGGCTGCGGTGGCCAGTTCCTGGCCGTTCATGAGGAATTCGCCGTCACCGGCGATGGTCACCACCCGCCTGCCGGGGTACTCCAGGGAGGCGGCGATGGCGGAGGGAACGGAGTACCCCATGGAGCCATTGCGGGCGCTGATCATTGAGGCGTAGCGCTGCGTAGGAAAATAGCGGTGTGCCCAGTTGGTGTGCTCGCCTGCGCCAAGCGTTACCATCGCGTCGGCAGGCAGCGTGGGCACCAGGTTTGCCATCAGGGTGTCCATCCGGGCGGGACCAGCCGACGGCGTTGCCGGCGGGAGCGCAGCGAAGGCAACCTGCTCGGCCCGCATCCGTCCTGTCCAGGCTTTCCACTCTTCTTTCACCGGAAGCTGGATCTTGGCAAGGTCGCGAATGAAGACGTCGGGTTTGGCCACGATCTGATAGGAAACGGGCCCGGAACGGCCCCGAAGGGAGGGATCGATGGTGACGAGGAAGTTCTTTTTGTTCCAGTCCTGGCGGCAGAGGAATCCGTCGGTGATGACGTCGCCGGGGACGGTGCCAACGAAGATCAGCAGGTCCGTTTCTTCCAGCAGGTCGTAGGTGGGCCTGGGGCGGCCGTAACCTATAGGACCAACGTAGGAGGGGGAATCGAACGGTACGGTACCTTCCGTGCGCCACTCTGCGGCGGCAGGGATGTGGTGCTTTTCCAGCCATTCGGTGAGCTGGTCGGCGCCTTCCTGGGTCCAGTCGTTGCCCCCGGTGACAAACAGTGGCTTGGTTGAGGCGGCAAGGGCTGCCGAAAGGGCGTCTGAATCAGTGCCGGTCATTCCGCCGGTTGCCACCGGGATCGGCGGGTGCGGAGTCGGATCGATCTGCTTGCGGATGACGTCCTCGGGCAGGCCGATGACCACGGGACCTGGCCGTCCGCTCATGGCGGCGAAGAAGGCCTCAGCGACGATTTCGGAAGCACGCTCGGCGTGGTCCAGGACCATCACGCGCTTGGCGCCGGTATCGAACCAGGCTTTGATGTCGAATTCCTGGAACGCCTCGCGGTCCCGGTGGGCGAAGGGGATCAGCCCCACGAACAGCACCATGGGCGTGGAATCCTGCCACGCGGTGTGCAGGCCGACGTGGGCATTGGCGGCACCGGGTCCCCGGGTGACCATTGCCACACCCGGCAGCTGGTTCATTTTGCCGTCGGCTTCTGCCATGTAAGTGGCTCCGCCCTCGTGGCGGCAAACAATGGTTTCGATGTCCGCGCCATGCAGCCCGTCCAGGACGTCAAGGAAGCTTTCGCCGGGAACGATATGGGTGCGCTTGACGCCGTGGGCCACCAGGGCGTCAACGATGACGTGGCCAGCAGACTTCGTTGCGGCGGCCGTGCGGGGTGATGCGCTTCCTGTGCCCGGTGCTGTTTGAGGCGCTGTTTGGGCCGGCAGGGCCGGGTCGGGGGATAGGGACGCAACAGCGCCGCTTGGGGTTTCTACCTGTGATGTCATCTGAAATTTCCGTTTCCTTGTCCGCAAGCGAACGTGGGATAAGTGGGGTCGGCTAGCTAAGGTACTGCAGGCCTTTGGCCTCGAGGCGGGCGCGCATTCCGTCCACCACATCCAGGCTCAAGAGTCCTTGGGCATAGAGGGCGCGCTTCTCTTCTTCAGCGGCCTCCCGGCGCAGGCCGGCTTCAAGGACAGCAGCGGCATCCTCCCGGCGGACGACGCAGATACCGTCGTCGTCCGCGACGATGACGTCGCCTGGTGAGATGAGTTGGCCGCCGCACACAATGGGAACCTGGACGTTGGCCAGGGTCTCCTTGACGGTGCCTTGCGCGCTGATGGCCTTGCTCCAGACGGGAAAACCCATCCGCCTGAGTATCGCGAGGTCCCGCACGCCCGCATCGATGACGAGGCCGCGGACGCCGCGCGCCATGGCGGACGTTGCGAGCAGATCTCCGAAATACCCGTCGTCGCATGGCGATGTGGGTGTCACGACGAGGATGTCCCCCGGCTGGGCCTGTTCGAGTGCCACGTGGATCATCCAGTTGTCGCCCGGGGCCACCTCGCAGGTGACAGCGGTGCCGGCTATGGCGGCGTCCGACTGGCGGGGCTGCAATCGTGAGTGGAGAAGCCCGGAGCGCTCCTGGGCCTCGTGCGTGGTGGCCACTCCCAGCCCTGCGAAGGCCGAGGCGATCTCGGCGGGGGTCCGTACGATGGTGTTGATGACGCGGGCCATGGTTATGCCCCTACCGCGAAGTTGCTGTCCACGACGCCGCCGGCGGTGGTCCTGTCGGAGTCCTGTAGGAGGCCGGAGCCGATCATGACGTCAATGGTTGCCGCCAACGCCTCGGGTGAGACCCGGAGTCCTGCCGGCCACATGCCGAGGTCGCGGGTGTACGCCAGGCCGCGGGCGGCGAGCTCTGCGTCATCCGGCGTGGTGAGGCGCTGGTAAATGGGCAGCGTGACGGAGTCGTTGGCTGGGTTGTTGACGAAGTCATGGGCTTCGGAGAGGGCCGAGACAAGGTCCTGCACCAGCTCACTGTTGTCACGCAGCCAGTCTTCATTGCCAACGATGGCGGCGAAGATGATTTCGGGGATAACATCGGCAACCTCGCCGAGCAGGTTGTAGCCGGAGCGTTCGGCGAGGAAGTTCCAGGGTGCGGGCTGCGGGGCGGCGTCGATCCCGTCTTCCTGCAGGGCAGCCCAGCGGGTGGTGTGCACGCCCGCGAGGACGAAGCTGTAATCCTGCGGATAGCTGAGGCCGGCTTCGCGGAGCATCAGCTGCGTGTAGATGGCGGTGCCTTCAGTGAGCGACGACGTGCCGATCCGCTTGCCGCGCAGTTCCTCCAGCGTCGCAATGTCCGCCCGCGCCACGAGTGACATGGGGAGCCGCTCCGAGTTGGAGCCAACGATGCGCAGCGTGCCACCGGTCACGAAATCGGCGACGGCGCCTTCCGGAGGGGTGATCGCAAGGTCTGCTGTTCCCTCACGCACGGCCGCCGTCGCCTTATCGACGGAACCCAGCCGCATGTATTCGATGCTGATTCCATGCCTGGCGAAGATTCCTTGCTCGTCGGCGACGAAGACGGGCAGCCAGTTGAATCCCTGGGCAGCACCTGCGAAGCGTACTTTTTTAAATGTATTGCTCATGTGTCCTCCGTGTGTCATGGGGTTTACCGCCCTTGGGCGGCGAGTCGGGCGTCGAGGCGTGGGTAGACTCGGCGTGCATTCCCGCTGAGGACGGCATGCCGGTCCTGTTGGTCCAGGTTCAGCGCCTCCACGTACCGCTTCGTGTCGTCAAAGGGGTGGCCCGTCTCGGGATCGTCAGCTTTGACGGCACCAAGCAATTCCGAGCCGAACAGGATGTTTGAGGGGTCAATGACCGAGAACAGCGCATTGATACCCTCCTGGTGGTAGACGCAGGTGTCGAAGAAGACGTTGCGCATCAGGTGCTCAGCCAATGGCGGCTTGTCGAGCATGATTGAAAGACCCCGGTAGCGCCCCCAGTGATAAGGAACGGCGCCTCCACCATGGGGTATCACCAGGCGCAGGTCCGGATGCCGCTCGAAGAGGTCCCCGGCGAGCAACTGCATGAACACTGCGGTGTCGGCCGCCAGGTAGTGTGCCCCGGTGGTGTGGAGCGCCGGAGAACACGAAGCTGAAACATGGATCATCGCAGGGACGTCGAGTCGTTCCATGGCATCCCAGAGCGGGTCCCACCAGCGGTCGGTCAGCGGTGGGGCGGACCATCGGCCGCCGGAGGGATCCGGGTTGAGGTTGCATCCCACGAAGCCGGCTTCGACACAGCGTTCCAGTTCGGCGATGACTGGCCGCAGTCCTCCCTCGACAGTCTGCGGGAGCTGGCACACGCCTGCGAAGTTCTCCGGGAAGAGATCGCAGATCCTCGCGATTGTGTCGTTGGACAGCCGGGCCCAGTCGTTGGCCGCGTCCTGCCCGGGAACGTGGTGGCCCATCCCGGATGCCCGGGGCGAAAGGATGGTGACGTCTGACCCGCGTTCACGCTGCAGCCTCAGCTGGTTGGCCGTAATGATCTCCCGCAGTTCATCATCGGCAATTCCACGATAGGGGCCGGGAGCTTCCCCCCGGCCCTCGGCGTGGGCGATCTGCGCGGCGCGGTAGGCGTGGAAGTCAGCGGGTTCAGTGGTGAAGTGGCCGTGGCAGTCTATGGTCAGTGTTTGTGTCATCTCGGGTCCTTCGAGGTATGGGTTCGGGCCTGGCCGAGGGTGGTTGGCCAGATGCCGTGCCTGCCGGGGGAGAGGATCCCGTCGGGATCGAGGGCGTCCTTGATCTGGGTGGCCACCCGCCGGTAGATGTTGTCGTTGAAGCTGTACTCCGCGGCGGCCAGGTCCATGAATTCCAAGTGGGGGCGGCTGTCGGCAATCCCCAGCTTTCCGAGTTCGAGGATCAGGCTGCGGGCCAGGGCGAACGCGGAACGGGTGGAGTTTTCATCCGTCCTGTCGTAGCGAACGCCGGCGATTACCACGGCAGAACGTTCTCCTGTGACCATGATGCCGGCGCCGAAGTCGCGGCCGGCGGCCTTGAACTCCCGACGCAGCACGTCGATGACGCCGCGCATCGCAGTTCCCTGCAAGGGAACCACGGGGGAAACATCAACGTGCGCGATGTTGGGTGGAGTGTTTTCAATGGCCTTCAGCGTTGGTTCGCCGGCCATGATTTGCTCGGCGGAAGACTCAAGTTGGTTGTACTCATTGGGCGAGTAAGTGCGGCGGGCCTCCACCCGGCCACTGGGGATCGCCTCCCACGCGTCACGGATCCGGCGCACCTTCGCATCCACGATTTCCGGTGCACCCCAGACAGCCGCGCGTGCCGCCCAGGCACCAACTCCCGCATGGATCCCAATGTCCCGCAGCTCTGAGTCCGTGAAAGGATGCTCCTGCCCCGCAACCGGTGCATCGCGCAGCATATGGCATGCCCGCAGGGTGGAGTACAGCGCCGGCATGCCTTCCAGGTGCCCGGCAAGGCGGAGCTCACGGATGGTGTCGACGGCAGCCTCGAAGTCCGCCTCGTCGTCGATGGCAAGGAGCAAGGGTGCAAAGGATTCCGGCCGGCGCGTCAGCCAGATGCCCATCCTGGTAACGATCCCGAAATTCGATTGGACGAACATCGGTTCGAGGTTTGGTCCCAGGCTTCGCTTGTAGGTGTGCCAGGCAGGGCTGGAAGGAATGGCACCTTGCCCCGTGCGCAGGATGGCACCATCCGGCATCACGACTTCAAGGCCGGCGGCCAGCATGTAGTCCGCGCCGTACCGCTGGTACGTGTGGCCGCCGTCCATGGTGTTGCCCACGATGGAGCCCCAGCCAAGGTCAGGGCAGGCAGTGGCGAGGTCGTAACCCTTGTTGCGTACGGCGTCGTGCAGATCGAACCAGGTCACTCCGGGCTCCACCACTGCATAGGCGAGCTCTTCGTTAATCTCAAGGATCCGGTTCATCCGCTGGAAACCAAGCTGGATGGACCCCCGGACCTTCGGGGAGGCACCGCCATGCCCCAGGTTGCGCCCCTGGCTGTGGGGCCAGACCGGAACGGCGTAGCGCCGTGCGATCTCCAGGATTCCCTGAACCTGTTCGGTGGTGGTGGGCTGTACAACGGCTGACGCCGCGTAGGTTTCATCCCCGGTGAGCCAATAATCGTCCTTGAAGTCATCGATGCGGGTCCGTTCGACGTGGACGGCATCCTGTCCCAGAAGTGCGGCCAGCTCTTGCGCCATCGCATCGGGGATCGTCGGCAGGGCCTCGGGTTGGCTCATGGGACATTCACCATGGGGGCCTGATGGCTTAAGTCCGCGGTGTTCACTCCGAGGATGGCCGTCAGGGCCTCGGACAGCGCCTGCTGGGCCCCGTCTCCAGCTGAATGCAGGGAGCGCCACGCGATGACGCCGTCGGGACGCACCAGCAGGGCCCCGTCTTCATCCATCCCGCGGAGCTTGTGCCAGGCGAAATAGAGGTCTTGCGCATCCGGTGCGCCGATCACCCGCGCCCGCACGCGGGCGTGCCCGAGCCCGGCGACTGCCTCCACCCATGCCGTACCTGACGGCCCGGTCAATAGGGTGAAGTAGCCGTCGCCCACGAGATCGAGCGTTGAGACCTTGTGTCCGGAGGCGTCCACAAGCCAGGCGTGAGGGAGTTTTGCACCTGGACGGGTTGACGCCTGCGCGTAAAGTTCCTTGTCGCGTGCCCACACCTCGGGCTCATCGGAGTCCGGAACCACTGCCCCGGATTCGTAGCGGTGGTTCATCTCCACACCCTGGGCGTTGAACTCGTAATTCCGGAGCTCAAGGGCGCGTGCAAGTTCTGCTCGGGCAGCTTCTCCTTCGGCGGTAGGGGCAATGAGCTTTTCCAGGCCCGCCGGCCCGCCGGGACGCTCTGCCGCAAAGGCCTGCTTCAGGGGAGCAAACTCCCTCCTCGACTGGTTCGCGCGCTCAACGATTTGCCGACCGATCGGTGCCCGCTCCTCTGTGTAGGAGTCCAGCAGTGACGGGGCAGCGTCGCCCTTGATGACATAGGCAAGCTTCCAGGCCAGGTTGAAGGCATCCTGGATGCAGGTGTTTGAACCGAGACCGTTCGTCGGGGGATGGCGGTGGGTGGCGTCCCCTCCACAGAAGATGCGGTTGTTTGAGTAGTAGGGCGCGTAAGCCTCGTTGACGTACCAGGGCCCTACCGAGGTGATTTCCGGCTCGAAGTCGGGGTCGCCGATGTAGGCCTTGATCCGGGTCCGTGCTGTCTCAAAGCTCAGGTCAGGATCGCCTTGCGAGATGTCGAACCCCCATCCCGCGATCCAGTTGTCCCACGGCCGCACGGCCCGCAGAAGCCCCAGGCCGATTTCACCGACGGCTGCCTCCTGGTTGACGATCCAGTTCATGATTGCCGGCCGGTGGGCCACGTACTTGGAGACGTCGCCACGGAACTGTGCGTACACCGTGCCAGCACGCGCCAAGACGCCCTCGATGGGAATTCCGGCGTCCTGGGCCACCTGGGAACGCGCCCCGTCGGCACCCACCAGGTAGCGGGTGCGGTGCTGGTAGACGCGCCCGCTGGGGCGGTGTTCAAGCGTAACTGTGACCCCGTCGTCGTCCTGCACGCTGGAGCGGTAGAGGGTGTTGAATTCGAACGATGCCCGCCGCTTTGCCGCACTGTTGAGGATAATCGGCTCCAGGTCCGACTGGGGGATGTCCACCATGGAGCAGGGACTGGATTGACGGTAGTCTCCCTGCCGACCGTCTCCCGTTCCGTAGCTGCTCAGACGCGCGATCTCCCTCCCCGCGAGACTGGTCGTAAACTTTGTCTCGCCCATGAGGTTCCATGGGGTTGCCTGCTGCTTCACCTCCTCCTCGATGCCCAGGCTGCGGAGCACCTCCATGGCACGGAGGTTGGTGATGTGCGCGCGGGGGGTGTGGGCAAGCCAGTTTTCCCTGCTGACCGCCACTGTGCGTATGCCGTAGGTCGCGAGTGCAAGCGCGGTAGTCGCGCCCATCGGTCCTGTGCCGATGACCAGCACATCCGAGTCAAACGGCGAATTTTCGAGTGTCATGTGCATCCTTCATTGGAGATCATTTCGACGTCGTGGGGCAGTAGGACGCCACCGTGATGTCCGCGGCGTATAGTCATGGGCCGCCGCATCACGGGAAGGCAATCCCCTGGTTGGGGCAGTTTTCAGCCCTGTGAATCACCATCATCAGGAGTCATTCCCAATGATTGGTTCCGCTCAATGTGAACCCGGGAGAGCGCTGCGGCAGCGTCGCGGACGGCTGCTGCGTAGCGTTCGAGCTCCTGCTTGCCGCCGCGCTCACTGGGGATGACCAGGGAGATGGAGGCGAGGACAAAGCCGTCGGCACCGAGGACCGGCGCCGCCACTGCGCAGACGCCTGGCTTCCATTCCTCGTAATCGAAGGCGACGCCTGCAGCGCGGACCTCCCGCCATTTCGCCCGCATGGAATCCACTGTGACTCCGGCCGGCATGGCTTGTGAGAGGGAAGCATACCGCGCCTCCCAAAGCATCTCGGGCGCGAACGCCACCAGCACCTTCGCATCGGCCGACATCAGTCCATGGACCACCATGCCCGCCGAGGTGAACGGTTTGAAGTGCCGCTCCGTTGTGACGAGGTCCAGGGACAGTGTTCCTTCGTGGCCCCATACCGACAGGAGGGCGGATTCAGTGGTGCTCTGGGCGAGCCGTTCCAGGTAGGGCCGGGCTTCACTGACCAGCACGCTGGCCGACGTCTTCGCGTACAGGCTTTGAAGCATTCGCGGGCCAAGGGCGTAGTTGCCCGCCACGTCCTGCTCCACCCATCCCAGCCGCTCCAGCGTGAGCATCAGTCGCCGTACGGTCGCCTTCGGCAACTGCGATTCCTCCCGCAGTTCACGCAGCGTCCACTCCGGCCGTTCCGTTGAAAAGAGGCCCAACAGGTAAAGGCCACGCTCGAGGGTGCCAAGGGGTGCTGCCTCCCCGGCCTCGCCTGCCACATAAGCCCTGCTGCTGGTAGTCGAGGTCTCCACTGTCTCTCTTCCCCTTTCAACGAATCCGATGTTATGCTCCTCACTGAGTTCAATCACTGAACCTAAGAGATTCACTGAATGAACCGTAGCAGTTATATCGAACGATGGCAACGGATGCGTCCGCACCGGATCAAAGGAGATCAGAATGACAATGACTCAGACAATGACTGCGGCACGAATGCATGCCGTCGGCGAACCGATGGTGATTGAAGAAGTACCGCTGCCGATACCTACCGGCGCGGACGTTCGGGTCCGTGTTCACAGCTGCAACATCGTGCCCAACCTCGCTAACATCCTCGCGAATTGGACCACCTGGTTTCCGCAGAACCCGCTGCCGGCCCTTCCGGCCATCTTTGGCCTGGATCCCGCAGGCGTTGTGGAGGCCGTTGGCCCGGACGTCCGGGAGTTTGCGCCCGGCGACCGTGTTTACGTCAATCCGGGCCGGTCCTGCGGTGCCTGCAAGGAATGCCGGAGCGGGAAGATCATGCACTGCCAGCATTTTGCTTTTGCTGGCTACTTCGGGCTGACGCCCACCTCAGGGCAGATGCTGGACCGGTACCCCTATGGCGGCTTGGCCGAGGCCATGCTCGCTCCTGCAGGTTCGTTGGTCCGGTTGCCGGACAACCTCAGTTTCAACCGGGCGGCACGGTTTGGATACCTGGGCACTGGCTACGCAGCCTTGCAAAAGGCACGCCTGGAACCCGGCAGCAGCCTGCTGATCAACGGAATCAGCGGAACCCTCGGGCTCGGAACTGCCCTGTTTGCCCTCGCCCAGGGGGTAACCACCATCCTGGGGACGGGCAGGAACCGCGAGCTCCTCGAGCGGGTGCGTGCCATTTCCCCGGAACGGATCCAGGTGTTCTCCACAGACGATGGGCCCATTGATGAATGGGTCCGCCGGGTCACCGACGGTGGGGTGGACGGCTATATCAGCGCCCTCGGACCGAATACCCCGCATGCTCCCTTCCTCGAGGGTCTTCGGTCCTTGCGCAGGGGCGGCCGCGCCGTCAACGTCGGTGCAACAGCCGGCGACGTCCCCGTCGATGTTCATCACCTGATGGACCAGCAGCAATCCCTGATCGGATCCTGCTGGTTCTCGCCCGGCGAAGGCCAGGAGATGGCGGCCCTTGCCGGGTCAGGGGCTGTCGATCTGTCGGTGTTCGAAGATGTCGTCTTTGGCCTTGAGGACGTCAATGACGCCATCAACGGTTTGGAAAACCGCAATGGAGGCTTCAGCAACTACATCGTCTCGCCGACTGGCGGGCGGGAGTATGTCTGAACAGCTTCGTGTTGACGCGATCCAGGGCAGGGACGACAACCATCTCCAGGGCACAGGCGGCCAGGCTTCGGCCGTGCGTCGTGTCGTGACGGGTGTCTCCACCCAGGGTGAGCCAAACATCGTGAGTGACGGTCCGCCGCCCCGCTCCCGGGCGCATCAGGCGATCCCGGGCATGGTCAATTCCGTCGTCTGGGCGACACCGGCTCCGCCGGAATCCGGGTATCGTGACCTCACGCCAGACCTCGTCACTCTTGTTCCGGGCGCCGGGGAAACCGTTGCCCTGCTGGTCACTTTTCCACCGGATACCGTGTTCGCGGACCCGCTGTTCGACGGCGCAAAAGCGGCGCGTGAACAGCTGGAGATCACGCCTGGTCTCGCTGAACTGTTCGAGCAGGACAATCCAGGCTTCCATACAACTCCCACCGTCGACTATGGCATCGTGGTCAGTGGTGAGGTTGTGCTTGACCTTGGATCCACAACAACTGTCCTGCGGCAGGGCGACACCATAGTGCAGAACGGAACCAGGCACGCTTGGCGGAACCCCACCGATCAGCCTGCGACTGTTTTCTTCGTGTTGATCGGAAGGAAGCCCGCGTAAGCCCGGCTGGTGGTCTCGGCAACGGGTGCCCGGCCATGACGTGCAGCTAGCCGTTGGGCCCGGGCACCCTGTTCCGGCGAAGGTTTTCCAACTCCGAAAAGTTGTCCAGCGGAGGGCGTGTTCCCCTGTAGTGCACCATTCCTTCGGGCAATCCCATGACCGTTGCCTGCCTTCCCGAAATGTCGACCGTAACCCGGGCAGTACCCACCGGTGCGTTTGACCCGTGCATGGCGCCCCAGGATTCCGGCAAAACAGGGTCCATCCACAGTCCACCCAGGGAGACGTGTGCCTCATAGCGCAGCAGGCTCCGGAGCAACATCACCGGGGCAGCAGAGGCCCATGCCTGGGGAGAGCAGGCCGTCGGATAAGGGAGCGGCTCAGGGCACTTGTCACGGCTGAACCCGCAGAACAGTTCCGGAAGCCGGTTGTCCGTATATTCGGCGGCCTCCAACAACGCAATGGACAGGGTCTGGGCCTCCTCGACGAAACCGTAGCGCATGAGGCCGGCCACGATCAGCGCATTGTCGTGTGGCCAGACGGAGCCGTTATGGTAGCTCACCGGGTTGTACGCCTTCATGTCGCTCGCCAGGGTACGTACACCCCAGCCGCTGAACATCTCCGGAGACATGAGCCGATCGGCAACCTGTTGCGCCTTGTCGGCGTCGACGATGCCGGACCACAGGCAGTGGCCCATATTGGAAGCGCAGGCATCAACCGGCCGCTTATCCCGGTCAAGGGCAATCGCATAATACCCGCGGTCGGGCAACCAGAACGCCTCATTGAACCGCTGCTTCAGCAGTGCCGCGCGGTCCTGGAGCTCCGCGGCCATCTGGCTGTCGCCGGCATCGTGGGCCATCCAGGCCCGGGCGATGTAGGCGCTGTAGACATAACCCTGCACTTCGCACAGCGCAATGGGAGCCTCCGCGAGGCGGCCGTCGGCAAAGTTGATTCCGTCCCACGAGTCCTTCCAGCCCTGGTTAATGAGGCCTTGGTCGTTGAGCCGCTCGTACTCGACGAACCCGTCACCGTCACGGTCGCCGTAGTCGCGGATCCAGTCAAGGGCACGGTCCGCATGGGGAAGCAGCGCGGCGATGTCCTCCGCAGAGACTCCCCAGCGGGAGACTTCGCCCATCAGTGCCACGAACAGGGGCGTTGCGTCGGCGCTGCCGTAATAGGCGGATTTGCCGCCAAGTGCCAGGCCCGTCCCGACGCCGAACCGCACCTCGTGCAGGATCCGCCCGGGCTGCTCTTCGGTCAGCACGTCCTCCACCTTCCCCTGCCGGTCAGCCAGGGTCTGCAGCGTTCCAAGGGCCAGGGACGCGTCGAGCGGCAGGATCATGGACGAGGACAGCAGCGAGTCCCGCCCGAACAGTGCCATGAACCAGGGCGCACCCGCGGCGGCAACCATGCGCTCGGGATGATCCGGATCCACGATTCGCAGGGCGCCCAGATCGGCGTGGCTGCGCAGCATTGTTCTCTGTACGGAAGGATTGCCCATGGTGACATCAGGGATTGTCCTGGCCCAGGCCTGCTGCCGCCTGTCTTGGGGGGAATCGGCATCCGCGGCGGGGTGGAAAGGCTGTCCATCCGCGGATTCCCCCAATTCAGGCATCACCGAGGCACGGACGCTCCACTCGCCTTGGGGAGGAATAACGGTGCTGAACAGCAAACCATCGGTGCTGACCTCGCAGCCGGGTGCCCGCACAATGACATCCTTCTTCACACCCTGCCAGAGGGCCTCGATCCTCAGCGCCCCGTCCTCTGCCTGGCGTGTTTGTGCCCACTGCCGGTGGAAACGCCCGTCCTTCACCTCAAAAAGGTCGGCGAAATCCGCATCCACGGAGAGCGCGACCTCACAGGCAGCCGGGTGGGGGGAGTAATTGTAGATAGCGATGTCCTCCAGTATTCCTGCCCCCAGCTCCCGGTTGCGGAGAACCGTGAGTGGACTGTCGGCCCTGCCGTCGGCACGAACTCCCCGGCCGATATAGGTTGCGCGGAAGGGTGAAGGAGTCCAGGCACCCAGCGGCTCAAGCTCCTGGCCGTTAACCGTCAGGCACCAGCGGGACAGGATTCGGGTGTCCCTGTGGAAAACACCATGAGGGTGTTGGGCGAAGATGTCGCCATTCTGCAACGAAATGCAAAAGGACGAACCCTCCACCAGCGTTACAGCGCCCAATCCCGTAGAACCGGCAGCATTGTCCGCATTCCATCCGGCCATCTTGGCCCCCTTTGTAGAACGCCTTGCCATCGCATCGGATTGACTGAATCTACGCCTCACAACGAACGCACGCCAGATGATCTGCAGCGCACGTGAACCGGATAATTCGTCACGGAGTACGACGCCGCAACTTCCGCGAGGGGGACCGGCGCGGTCATTGGATCTAAGATCGCTTTGGGGGAAAACACGCTCCCTCGAGAGGAAAATGCAATGGCTGGAAACAGCACCCATCCCGGTCTTTCAGTGGTGAGCAAGGCCGTAAACATCTTGGGAGTCTTCTCGGAAGAGCGCACGGAGTTGGCGCTCTCAGACCTGGCAAGGGCAACCGCCATGCCCACCAGCACCGTCCACCGCCTGGTCCAGGAGCTGGTGGAATGCGGAGCGCTGGAGCGAACCGCTGCTGGCCGCTACGTGATCGGCCTGCGGCTGTGGGGAATTGCAGCCCGTTCACCGCACAATTACGCCTTGAGCGACGCTGCGACGCCCTACATGCAGCAGGTGCTGTCATCAACGCATGGCCATGTCCACCTGGCTGCGCTGCACGGACACGGCGCACTGGTCCTAGAAAAGCTGTCCTGGCCCCATGCCGAGAAGACCATCTCCCGGACCGGGAGCAAAATGCCGCTGCACGCCAGCGCCGCCGGACTGGTTTTGCTCGCCTATGCCCCCAGTGCGTTTCAGGAAACTGTGCTGGCAGCGCCCCTGAGTGCCTTTACGCCTCAGACCACAACAGATCCGCTTGTTCTCCGAAGACTGTTGGCTGTGATCCGGCAGGAGGGGATTTCCAGGAGCATGGAACAGCTGGTAGCGGGCATGGATGCCTGTGCGGCGCCGGTCTTCTGGCCTGATCAACGGGTGGCAGGAGCCATAGCCGGTATCGCGGCGACGGGAACCTACAAAATGGCGGACATGGAGCGTGCCGTCAGGAAGGCCGCCAGGGGTCTCACGGACTTCCTGGCTACCCCCGAATCTGCCGTTGGTTCACGGGCATCGTTCCATGCCGGGCTGCGGCCAATGGCCCAAACGGATTGAACCCACTCGAAGCGTGAAGGTTCCCAACGGATCCGACGTTCAGGCGAAATAGACGCCGATGCGGTTGCCGTCGATCTCTTCGATCCTGATGTCGATGTCATAAACAGCCTGGAGCATGGGGCCGTGCATGATCTCCTCCGGGCTGCCCTGATGGATCAGGCGCCCGTCCTTCATGGCCAGGATCGTATCGGAGTAGCAGGACGCAAAATTGATGTCGTGCACCACCAGGACAATGGTCTTGCCCAGCTCATCCGCCAGCCGGCGCAGCAACCGCATCATTTCCACTGAATGTTTCATGTCCAGGTTGTTCAACGGTTCATCCAGGAGCAGAAATTCGGTGTCCTGCGCCAGGACCATCGCGATGTAGGCACGCTGCCGCTGGCCTCCGGAGAGTTCGTCCACGAACCTGTCTGCCATGGCGGTCAGATCCAGCTGCCGGATCGATTCCTCCACCATTGCCAGGTCTTCCACCGTGGGGCGGCCCCCGGTATGGGGGAACCTGCCAAAGGCAACCAGGTCACGGACCGTGAGCCGCATGGTCAGGTGGTTTTCCTGGCGAAGGATGGCCATGGTCCGGGCGAGCTCCCTGCCCGGCGTGCTGGCCACGTCCAGGCCTGACACCTCAACCGTGCCACTCTCCAGCGGCTGCAGCCGGCTGATCAGCGAAAGCAAAGTGGACTTTCCGGCACCGTTCGGGCCGATGATCGAGGTGATGCCACCGCGGGGAATAAGGCAGCTGACGTCGTCGAGGACCAACCGCCCTCCGTACGCCTTGGAAACGTTCCGGATGTCAATCATTTGCGTGTCCCGGTCATTTTCAGGGAGCCCTTGAGGAGGAGGAAGAGGAACAGAATGCCGCCGGCGAATTCGATGACAACACTCAGGGCGGTGGCGAAGCCGAACACACGCTCCAGCACCACCTGGCCACCCACCAGCGCGATGACGCCGATGAGCGCCACTATCGGGAAGAGGCGGGCGTGGCTGAAGCCACGGCACAGCTGATAGGCAAGGCTGACCACCAGCAGGCCGAAGAACGTCACAGGACCAACCAGGGCAGTAGAGACCGCCACCAGGAGTGAGCAGGCCAACAGGATACGCATGACTGCGCGCCGGTGGTCCACGCCTACATTAATGGCGATCTCCCGCCCGAGGGCCAGCACGTCCAAGGTATGGCGGGACTTCCAGACACCCCCGCACACCACGGCGATGATCACGGCGGAGACTCCCAAAAGCGAGGGCTCCACGTTGTTGAAGCTGGCAAAAAAGAAATCCTGCAGAATGATGAACTCGCTCGGCTCCATCAGCCGCTGAAGCAGCGAGGAAAGACCACGGAAGAGGCTACCCAGGATCACACCCACCAGGAGCAGCAGGTGCAGGGAACGCGTTGCACCGGTGAACATCCACCGGTAAAGCACGGCACTGAAGGCCACCATGAGGACCACCTCCAGCCCGAACCGCAGGGAAGGCGAGGGGGCCACCACCGTGGCCCCCCCAGAGTGAAGGTCAGCACTGTCTGCAGCAGGATAAACAGTGAGTCGAAGCCCATGATGGATGGCGTGACTTTATGGGTAAGGCGAGGCTCAATTCAAAACAAGTCGGGCGTTTTTCCCCGTTTTGTGGGTTAAATCACAAATGGGCACGACGGCGCCGCGAACGTGCGCTGCATGCCGGCGGTAAGGAATCCGGAAGTTATTTGCCGGGTGTTACCCGGGCTGAGTCGCGAAGAGCGGACAGGATGTGCCGCACCATTTGCCCGGCCGTGTTCACCTCGAGGTAGACCGCGATGCCGCCGTACGTCAGGTCCAGGATCATTCCGCCGAGATCCGTGTCGCTTATTTCAGGATGGCCATTTGGGAAGAGTTTACTGCGGAGGAGATGTCCTATCTGTTCCCACTGGCTGGTAAAAAGCTGGCGCTGCCGGTCAGTCAGCGTGCCGTCGCGATGCGCCCGCCGCAGCATTTCGATGGCAATGAGGCCCCACTTTTTTTCGCCCGCGCGTGAATCGCTCCACTGGGCGACGACGTCGATCACCTCGACGGGATCGTCGATCCCGTCGAGCAGCTGGGCCAGATCCTTGACATCGAAGCCGGCATTTCCTTCGAGCATCTGTTGAAGAATGTCCTCCTTGGAGGAGAAATTCGAGTAGAACGCGCCTTTGGAGAACCCTGCTTCCTCGGCGATGCGCTCTACGGAGGCGCCGTCATAGCTGTAACGTGCCACCACGTCGCCAGCAGATCGGAGGAGCTTCTCCCGAGTCAGTGCCTGGCTCTGTTCCCGTGTCAGCCGCGCCATCGATGCCCCTTACATTTCCGTTCAGTCCAGGTCCATCTAACACTAGTATGCGAGCCTGCCCGGCTGGATTTAGCAGGTGATTGCCGCGTCCGTGGCAGCCAGTGCTTGGAAACCATCCTCGGCTGCAGCAGGGCATTGACGCCCTCCTCCGATCGAGATACGATCAGGTATCTGAATTCTTAGTGGAATGTCAAATAGATGTCCTTTCCGTAAGCCGCAGCCGAGGGGAGCGGCCCGCAGAGTCTCAATGGAGGAGCTATGTCGTTACGAGCAGCAGGCAACCCGGACCGGGACCTGAACAGCGGCCTCGGTCCGCACCCGCGGTTGCTTTCGCTGCCAAGCAAGTGGGTGGGCGGAATGACCCGCGAGGAGGCCTATTCGCTCTGCCCGGAGGACTCATATGTCGAGTACTACGGAAACCAGTGGCTGATTGTGCCTTTCGAACCGGTGGAACAGCCGCACTTCTTCGTCTGCCGGCCGGAGGACCATGTACTTGTCGCATGACACCACGACGGGTTGCCGGTCAATGCTCTGGCGTTGGGGGTAGTCAGCGGCCGGCGGGAGTCGCCGTCTGCAGAACCTGGCCGAAGACTTCGTCGGGGTCCAGGCGGCGGAGTTCTTCGGCGAGGCAGTCGCGGAGGCTGCGTCGGGGGAGTGAGATGCGTTGGGCTGGTTGGCCGGGTTGGGTGAGTTCGGCGATGGAGAGTCCGGGGCGGAAGAGTTGGACGTCGCCGCCGGGTCGGCTGAGGCGGACGCGGCGGATCCCGGTTCCGGCGGGGTCCGCGACGATGGTCACGGGGGCCTCCAGGGACAGGGTGAGCCAGGCCGCGAGGAGGATGGTGGAGGGGGAGTCGGAGGCGCCCTCGACCGCGACGGCTGTTACGGGGGAGGGGTCTACCTGGTCCAGGACCGCGGCGAGCTGGATCCGCCAGTTCGTCAGCCGGGTCCAGGCCAGGTCGGTGTCGCCGGCTTTGTAGGTGGCGCGGATGTTTTCCAGGGCCTGTTGCGGGTCCGGTTCGTTCGCGGAATCGGTGATCCGGCGGTGCGCGATCCGCCCGATCGAGGTTTCGCAGGCGTTTTCCGGGGCGCCGTGCGGCCACCACGCCACGATCGGGGCGTCCGGCAACAGCAAAGCCGCGACGAGGGACTCGGACTCGTGCGCGAGCTGGCCGTAGCCGCGCAGCACGATCACCTCGGACGCGCCGGCGTCCCCGCCGACCCGGATCTGCGCGTCCAGCCGGTCCGGGGCGTCCTTGCCGGCGTCGGCGAGGACGATGATCCGGCAGGGGTGTTCCCGGCTGGCCTCATTCGCGGCCTCGATCGCTTCTTCCTCGAGCCCTGAGGTGGTCACGACCACCAGGGTCAGGACCCGGCCCAGGGCGATCACGCCGCCCTGCTCGCGCAGGGCCATGATCTTCTTGGACACGTTCGAGGTGGTGGTGTCCGGCAAATCAACAATCATGGCCTTCTCCAGGTTCGTCCGTCACGGGCCAGCAACTCATCGGCGCTGGCCGGGCCCCAGGAACCCGGGGCATAGGGCTCGGGCTGTTCGTTCAGTTCGGCCCAGTAGTCCTCGAACGGGTCAAGGATCTTCCAGGACAGCTCCACTTCCTCATGCCGCGGGAACAACGGCGGCTCACCCAACAGCACGTCCAGGATCAAACGCTCATACGCCTCGGGGCTGGATTCGGTGAACGAATGCCCGTAGCCGAAGTCCATCGTCACGTCCCTCACTTCCATCTGGGTGCCCGGGACCTTGGAGCCGAACCTGATGGTCACGCCCTCATCGGGCTGGACCCGGATCACCACAGCGTTCTGCCCGAAATCATCCTCGCCATGATCCCGGAAGAGCAGGTTCGGGGCGCGTTTGAACACCACCGCGATCTCCGTCACCCGCCTCCCCAAACGCTTGCCCGCACGCAGATAAAACGGCACCCCGGCCCAGCGCCGGGTATGGATATCCACCCGGATCGCCGCGAACGTCTCCGTCATCGAATCAGCAGGGATCCCCTCTTCCTCCAGGTAACCCAGGACCTGCTCCCCGCCCTGCCAGCCACCGGCGAACTGCCCCCTGGCCGAATGCGCCGACAGGTCCTCCGGGAGCTTGACCGCGGCGAGGACCTTTTCCTTCTCCGCCCGCAAATCATCAGCATTAAACGAGATCGGCTCTTCCATCGCGGTCAGCGCCAACAGCTGCAGCAGGTGGTTCTGGATCACATCCCGCGCCGCGCCCACACCGTCGTAATACCCCGCCCGGCCGCCCGTACCGATATCCTCAGCCATCGTGATCTGGACATGGTCCACGTAGTTCGCGTTCCACAACGGCTCAAACAACTGGTTCGCGAACCGCAACGCCAGAATGTTCTGCACCGTCTCCTTACCCAAATAATGATCAATCCGGAACACCGCGTCCGCCGGGAACACCGACTCCACAATGTCGTTCAGCTTCCGGGCCGATTCCAGGTCATGACCGAACGGCTTCTCGATCACCACCCGCCGCCACTTATCCCCCTCGGCCTGCGCCAGGCCATGCTTGGACAGCTGCCGGCACACCTGCTCAAACGCTTTCGGCGGGATCGACAAATAAAACGCGTGATTCCCACGCGTGCCGCGGACATCATCAAGTTCCTTGATCGTCTCGCCCAGCCGCTCAAACGCGCCGTCATCATCGAACTCGCCCTGGACAAAACGGATCCCCTCCGCGAGCTGGTTCCACACCGCCTCATCAAACGGCGTACGGGCATAGGCCTGCACCGAGGCCTTCACCTCCGCAGCGAAATCCTCCTTGTCCCACTCCCGCCGCGCGAACCCGACCAACGCGAAACTCGGCGGCAACAACCCACGATTCGCCAAGTCATACACCGCCGGCATCAACTTCTTCCGCGCCAAATCACCAGTCACCCCAAAGAGCACCAACGACGACGGCCCCGCAATCCGATTCAACCGACGATCCCGCGGATCCCGCAACGGATTACGCCCCGATTTCCCCGGACGCGATTCATATGTCCTGATGGAAGAGCCCGCAGTGCAAGAGGATGCAACGGTGGGGGACGCCAAAGCAGGCGCCGGCGAAGGGGCGGAAGGCGAAGCCTGTGCCGGAATAGTGGGGGAGGGCAAAATGGAGGATTGGGGGGTGTGGGACAGCAGATTCGTAGCAGACATTGCGGCTTTCTGTTCCTGGCATGGATGCGGCGGCCTGCACCTATATATAGGTGCAGGCCGCCGCCGTCCCGATAACGGTGTACTAGATGATGGCGGCCTTCAGCTCTTTCGCTGCGAGGGCCGGATCTGCGGCGCCGTAGATGGCACCGCCTGCTACGGCCACGTCAGCGCCTGCACGCTGGACAGCCTCAATGGTGCTGAGGTTGACGCCACCGGCAACCGAGAAGGGAACGCGGGCCTCTTCGCCTGCACTGAGCAGCCCGTTGAGGTCAAAGCCGGGCTGCGCCTGCTCATCCAGGCCCGCGTGGAACTCCACGAAGGTTGCGCCGAGTGCACGTACCTCTTTGGCGCGGGCAACCTTGTTCGGAACGCCGATGAGGTCCACCACGATGCCCTTGTTGTGCGCTTTTGCGGCCTTGACGGCACCTGCGATAGTGGAGTCGTCAGCGCTGCCGAGAACGGACACCAGATCGGCGCCGGCTGTGAAGGCAATGTCGGCTTCAAGCTCGCCGGCATCCATCGTCTTCATATCAGCAAACACGGTCTTGTCCGGGTGGGCAGCCTTGACGGCGGTGACGGCACCCAGGCCGGCGGCTTTGATCAGGGGCGTGCCGAGCTCAATGATGTCAACGTATTCGGCAACCTTGCCGGCCAGTTCGAGGGCATCCTCGACGGTGAGAAGGTCCATGGCAACCTGAAGTTTCATAATGTTTGTTTTCTTTCTGTTGGGAACTGCGTGATTTTTGGAACGACTGTAGAGAAAAGGAAGGGTGCGTTGTTACTCGAGGTTGGCGTGCCGCAGCCAGAGTTGCTCCGCCGGCACATCTGCGTTGCCCCAAAGCGTTTGGAAGACGGCTTCGGTGGCCAGGAAAAGCACCTGCTCGAAGAGGCTCCCGGAGTACTGACGGGAGACCCCTGATCCGTGGTCTGTCTTTTGCTGGGCGGGGATAATCACCAGCTCGTCGCTGAGACCTGCCAACGGCGATCCCTGGTTGGTGGTAAACGCCGCGACGCTTGCCCCCGCGCTGACTGCAGTTTCTGCTGCCTTCACCACACCGGAAGTGGTGCCGGAGCCGGAAGCAACCAGGAGCAGGTCACCGGAGCTGATCGCTGGGGTGGTGGTATCACCAGCCACATGGACAGTCAGGCCCAGATGCATCAAGCGCATGGCCGCCATCCTCAGGACGAGGCCGCTGCGGCCTGCCCCGGCGACAAAGACGCGGTCTGCCTGGCCGATTTTCGCTGCCAGTCCGGCCAGTTGCCGGTCATCGATCCGTGCGGCTGTGTCAGCAATCTCGTTCCGGACGAGTGACAGGTTGTAAGCAATGGCGCCGACAGTGTCTTCCACTGTCGATGCACCGGCTGTTGTTGAATTCACTGTGTGCGTTCCTTCATTCGTCATCAGCGACACTGTGCCAGATGAGAAGCTTTTCATTCTCTGCTACTTATCCTGTCCAAGATCCGGGGTAGGCGTAACGCTGATTTAGAACGGTTCTGCCTACACTTTCGGATAGTTGGCTGTTTCCGGGTAGTCTGGCCGGATGAACACAGCCGGAAAGCCACTCGACACAGCGCCGGGCCCTGCTCTCCTGGATGCGACGTGGGCCCTCCTGAACGCGGTGTCGGCCGTGGCCCAGGCCCCCCTCACCTCCATCGCGGAGCGTTTGCGCGAGGCGCTGCTTCCCTTCGCGGCCGGAAGCGCACTGGTGATTTTCACAGAGGACTGCACGGGGCGTCCGCAAAAGAAGGCTGGTGAAGAAGGGATTATTTCCCGGGTGTCCATCGCCGAACTGCAGGGCCTGCGCGCGTCCCTGACTGATGGACGTCCCTGGCTGGGGGAGGCCGGGATAGCGGGGGAGCCACGGCCGGTACTCGCAGTTAGGCACGTGGCCAGCAACGCCCTGCTTGTTATTACTGATCCCTGCCTGGACGAGAATGATCTGGACAAGGATGCGGCGGCACTGGACGCGGCGCTGGAACTGGTGCAGTACTTTTGGCAGCTCGCAGCCCAAAGGATCCAGGAAAAGGTTAAGGACGCTCCGCCGTCGTACCTGCTGGAATCACGGGCGGCATCGGCCGAGCGGATCCGCGTCACGGCCGAACTGGTGGACCAGCATTCCACAACCCTGGAAACACAGCTGGCCGCCCTTCGATCTTCGTCCCTGGACGACGCCGCCGCGCGTTCGTCGGTTACTGCGCTGACGGCCAAGGCACTGGTGGGGCTACGGACTCTCAGTGACCGCACAGCCGACCTGGTGGAGGAGCCGGTTGCAAAGGCCTTCGAACGCCTGCGGGAGGACCTGCGGCCGCTGACCCGGTTCAGCGGCATCAACGTCCAGTTCATTGAACCGCCCCTGGGTGGGAGGGCGCTTCCCGGTGAGGTTGCCCACGCGGCGAGGGCGATAGTCAGGGGACTGCTGCTGGCGATGATGGAACAGCCGGAAGTCAGGCGGGTCCGGGCACAGTGGGACTGCGACGGGGAGAACCTGCTGATAAATGTACGCGACGACGGCCTCGGCGCGCTTTCAGCCGACGCCCCGAGTATTGGCCGGTTGGACCGCCGGGTCCAGGCGCTGTCCGGTCGCATGCAACTCGACGTCATGGCCGGCTGGGGTGCCGACGTCAGTGTCACGCTGCCGTTGGACCCTCCAGCTCTGCCTGCCGGTGATGTGACGGCCTGGAACCTTGCCGCCCGGGAACTGGAAGTCCTTCAGCACCTGGCTGCCGGGAAGCGGAACCGCACCATCGCGTCGGCCCTGGGCATTAGCGAGAACACCGTGAAATTCCATGTGCGGAATCTTTTCAGGAAGCTCGACGTCGGTTCACGCACCGAGGCAATTGCCCTGGCCAACAGCCACGGCCTGCGCTGACGCTCCCTTCTGCGCCACACCCGGTTGGACCTATCCCTTCGGATAGACGACGCGCTGCCTTGGGCTGTGGTCCCGCGTTCACCCGCTGGGCACGCGTACGGATCCGTGAAGTGCAGTGAGGACCTGGCGCACCATCTGCCCGGCGGTGTTGACCTTAAGGAAGACGGCAATACCGCCGTAGGTCAGGTCCAGGACTATGCCGCCGAGATCGACAGCGCTGATGTCGATGTCCCTGTCCGGAAAGAGCCTGCTGCGCAGGAGCTCACCCACCTCTTCCCACTGGCTGGCAAAGAGCTGCCTTTGCCGGTCAGTCAGGGTGCCATCGCGCTGCGCCCGGCGCAGCATTTCGATGGCGATGATGCCCCACTTCTGTTCCTCGGCGCGTGAATCGCTCCACTCGGCCACGACGTCTATCGCTTCTTCAGTCGTTTGGACACCTTTTAGCCGCCGGGTCAGGTCCCGCACGTCGTTGCCCGCGTTCCCTTCCAGCAGCTGTTGAAGAATGTCCTCCTTGGAGGCGAAGTTTGAATAGAACGCACCTTTGGAGAAGCCTGCTTCTTCGGCGATGCGTTCAACGGACGCACCGTCATAGCTGTAGCGTGCCACCACGTCGCCTGCCGATTTCAGGAGCTTCTTTCGTGTCAGTGCCTGGCTCTGTTCCCGTGTCAGCCGCGCCATTGGTCCCCCTTATAGTCGTTTCCACCCGCCGGCCCCATGATGGGCGGGGTCCCGGGCAAACGATGCCCGGAAGTTCACTCAATCAGGCCGCCCTAGGTGCGGCTGCTCCGCTCGCCCCCGTCGCGGTACGCAGCTGGCCAGATGCCATGGCGGCCCGGGGACAGAATGCCGTTTGGGTCCACGGCGTCCTTCAGCTTCTCGACGAAACGCCGGTAGGCATGTCCATTGAACGAATATTGGTCTGCCGCAAGGTCCATAAAATCGAGGTGGGGGCGGCAGACGCCGTAACCAAGACTGCCGAGCCGGGAAACCATCAGCTTGACGACGTCGAACGCGTTGCGCACCGCGTCAGCGTTCGTTTTGTCGTAACGAACGCCCGCCAGGACAATCCCTGACCTCTCGCTGGTCAGCATTATGGCTGCCGAGAAGTTCAGGCCGGCCGCCTCGAGATGCCTGCGAATCTCGTCAGTGACCAGGCGCACCTCGGTGCCCTGCATCGGCACAATCGGGGAGAAGTCGACGTGCGCAATATGGTCGGGAGTGTTTTCAATGGCCTTCAGTGTGGGGATGCCCGCCATGATCTGGTCAGCCGAATAGACAATCTCGTCGTACTCATGGGGGGCGTAGGTGCGGGGAGCGTCAACGCGTCCACTGGGGATCTTGGCCCACGCGTCCTGGATGCGGCGAAGCTTGATTCGGACTATCTCGGCGTCACCCCAAACCGCCGCCCGCGTTGCCCAGGCGCCCACTCCTGCCCGTTCGCCGATCTCCCGGACCTCGTTGGCCGTGAGCTGCGTGAGGCCGCCAGCACCCGGCTCATCGCGAAGCATAACGGCGGCGCGCAGGGATGAATACAATGTCGGAACCCCCTCCAGGTGGCCCTCGATCTTCAACTCCCGGAGCGTATCTATCGCGAGCTCCAGGTCCATGTCCTCCCCGATCGAGAGCATCACCGGGGCGTAGGCCTCGGGCAGGCGCTTCAGCCAGACACCCATCCTGGTGACGATACCCAGATTCGACTGCACAAACAACGGATCCAGGGACGGCCCAAGGCTTCGCTTGTAGAGGTGCCACACCTTGCTGCCCGGTACCGCGCCGGCACCGGTCCGCAACAGGTCCCCGTCCGGCAGTACCACCTCGAAGCCCGTCGGGAACATGTAGTCCGCGCCGTAGAACTGGTAGGTGTGCCCGCTGTCCATCGAATTGCCGATGACCGATCCCCAGCCGAGGTCGGGACAGGGCACCATGAGGCTGTAGCCGGCCGCTTTCACTGCGTCGTAGAGGTCGAACCACCGTACGCCCGGCTCAACCACCGCATAGGCGAGCTCGTCATTGATCTCGAGTATCCGGTTCATCTTCTGGAAGCCGATTTGGATGGACCCCCGTACCTTGGGCGACGGGCCGCCGTGTCCGACGTTACGGCCCTGGCTGTGCGGCCACACGGGAATCCCGTACTTGTTGGCGATCCGCATGATTTCCTGCACCTGTTCCGTCGACGTCGGCTGCAGGACCGCCGACGCGGCGTACGTCTCGTCTCCGGGGAGCCAGTAGGGGTCCTTGAACTCGTCCACCCTGGCGCGCTCAATGTGGACCGATTCCTTGCCAACTACCGCTGAAAGCTCACGGATCATGTCGTCCGGGATGGTCGGGAGGTCCATCGCGAGGTTGTTCATGTCTTTCTCCTTTGAAAGATGGACCGTCCCGAGGCGAACGGGAGGGTATCGAAACATATGCGAAATAGTATTGGGATACTACATGGTATCCCAGCCGCACCGTTCAGCGTCAACCCTCCATAACCCCGGCGGCCCTTTCCCGCATCCCTCTGCGCTCCATTGACAAGAATCCCGCACAGAGATACCGTTCAGTATCTGAATGCCGAACCGTATCTAAAGCGGCACAACAGGCACCAAGAGACAGCTGCGATGGAGGAGATATGTCGACAGAATTAACAGGAGACAACCTGTACAGGGATCCCTATCCCGTCTATGCCCGGTTGCGCCGGGAAGAACCGGTGGCCTTCTTTGAGGGCACCAAGGAATACTTCATCACCCGTTTCGATGACTGCCGTGCAGCAGGATCCAATGACCGGGTTTTTGGCCCGTCGGCCAGCCCGGACAGGCCAGAGGCCCGTGTTATGGGTATGCCGAACGTGCTGAGCATGACGGGTGAAGAACACAGCGGTCTTCGTGAAGCGATCGACCAGAACCTGACCCAGGAGGCGGTGCGCCGTTTCGTTGACGCACTGACCCGGCCGGTGGTGAAGCGGTACCTTGCCGAGCTGTTGCCGCGCGGCGAGGCAAACCTCACGGCCGACCTCTTCGAACCGATTTCGGTCCGCTGCATCGGCGATGTCATTGGACTCACTGAAACGCCTAACGAGACGTTGGTGGAATGGTTCCACGCGATGAGCGCAGGCCTGCAGAACGTCAATGACGACCCCGCCGTATGGGGCCGGCTGGACCGGGCATTGGTCGATATCGATTCCCAGTTGGGGGATCTGTACGAGCGGGCGGTGTCAAAGCCCAACCACACGCTGATGAGCCATGTGATGCATGGCGGCATGCCGGAGGGCAAGGTGCGCAGCGTCGAAGAGATCATGCCCACCATGAAGGTCATCATTCTGGGTGGCCTTCAGGAGCCGGGCCACGCTGCTGCGAATGCTGCCGCAGGGCTCCTCCTGGATCCTGAGCAGACCCAGGCCATGGCTGCCGACCCCAAGGAACATGCCCTGCGCGCGTTCGATGAGGGCTTGCGCTGGGTCTCACCCATTGGCGTCACTCCACGCGTTGCCGCCAAAGACGTGCAGATCTCCGGCACACACATTCCGGCCGGCTCTTCAATCGCCATTGTCATGGCGTCGGCCAACCGCGACGAGAGCCGTTTCGAGGACCCGGACCGTTTCAACATGTTCCGGAAGAAGCGCCCGCACTTCTCCTTCGGCTTCCGGCCGCATTTCTGTTCCGGCCATGCGCTTTCCCGCGCCATGGGCGAGATCGCGCTGGAAGAAGCCTTCCTGCAGCTGCCAGGTCTTCGCCTCGATGACAGCCGCGAGATGAAGTTCAAGGGCTGGCGGTTCCGTGGTGTGTCAGACCTCCCCGGCACATGGAACGCCTGAACACGCTGGCCATCGATTGCCATGGCCACTTCACCACGGAGCCGCCGGAGTTCCACGCGTTCCGGAAAGCCCAGATCGCCTTCGCTGAAGGACGATCAGAAGAACGGCCGCTGTATACGGGCATCCCGGACGACGAGCTGCGCAGGATCATCACGGACAACCAGCTTCGGATCCAGCAGGAAAGGGGATCGGATTTCACCATCCTCTCGCCGCGGGCGTCCGGAATGGGCCATCATGTACCCGGCCAGGAAACGGCGACGGACTGGGCCCGCCTGTCCAACGATACGATCCGGCGAATCTGTGAACTCTTTCCGCTAAACTTCGCCGCGGTCTGCCAGTTGCCGCAAACCGTCGACGGCGGCCTGGGCCCCGTCGTATCCGAACTCGAACGCTGCGTCTCCGCCGGCTTCATTGGATGCAACATCAACCCCGATCCCTCCGGCGGGCACTGGTCGGCTCCGCCGCTCTACGATCCGTGGTGGGACCCACTCTGGGAAGCCATGACCAGGCTCGACGTCCCGGGCATGATCCACGTCTCCGGCTCCTGTGAACGCGCACTGCACACCACAGGGGCGCACTATCTGGCTGCCGATACCGCCGTTTTTATGCAGTTGGTCGAAGGGGATCTCTTCGAACGTCACCCAAACCTGCGCCTGATCATCCCCCATGGCGGCGGCGCCGCTCCCTATCACTGGGGCCGCTACCGGGGCCTGTCCATGATGCTGGGTAAGCCGCCCCTTGCCGAGCACGTGATGCAGAATCTGTTCTTCGACACCTGCGTCTACCACCAGGCGGGGATCGACATGCTCTTCCGGGTGGTGGAGCCGAAGAACATCCTCTTCGGCTCGGAACTGCTGGGAGCGGTTCGCGCCGAGGACCCCGAAACTGGCCACAGCTTTGACGACACCAAACGCTACATCGACGCGCTGAACCTCGATCACAACATCCATCACGCTGTCCTGGGCGGAAATGCCCGGCAGGTCTACCCGCGGCTCGACGCACTGCTTACGGCACAGGGCCGCTAGGGACGTCCAACTTTCCGGAACATAGGAGTTCTCACCATGACAACATCTTTGACTCAAGTGCGCCTTGCGGGAGGTGCCCAGGGCTTCAACTGGCTTCCCGTATTTGTCGCTGAAGAGCAGGGCCTGTTCGAACGGAACGGGCTGACGATCGAATATCTGAAGCTTGGATCCGTGGACAAGGCGACCACCGCAGTGCGTGAAGGCACAGCAGACCTTGCCATCACCCCGCCGGAAGGGGCCATCGCGGACTACGTCTCCGGCGGCAACCTTCGGATCATCGGCGCCAACGCCGTCCGCCTTCCGATGTCGCTGGTGGCACGGCCGGACATCGCCGGCATCCAGGACTTGCGCGGGAAGCGGATTGGAACATCTTCCCTGACCGAGGGAACCGCAATCTACACGCAGATGATGCTTCAGCAGGAGGGCCTGAGCTACCCGGCTGACTATGACTTTGTCCTTGCCGGTGTTCATACCACCAGGTGGACGGCGCTGAGGAACGGCGAGATCGATGCCGCACCCCAGCCTGCTCCATGGAACTTCCTTGCCGAACGCGAGGGGTACCGCCTGATCTGCGAGACGAATGACGTGATCCCTGAGCTTGTGTTCGCGGCCCTCATCGGCAATGCCGGCTGGGTCTCTGCGAACCCGGAGACGGTGGGCAAGCTCGTGGCAGCGCTGGCCGAGGCCCACGACTTCGTCAATGATCCCTCCAACGATGCCGTCACCCTGCCGATTTATCAGCGGCTGACGACACCCGGAGACGTGGAACTGGCCACCAAGGGACTCGCTTACACCCGTGACATGGGGATGTGGCCGGGCAATCTCCACATCCTGCCCACTGCGCTGCAGGCCACCTTTGACCTGATGATCCGCGTCGGGTTGCTGGGGTCCGAACACCGAACCACAGCGGAAGGCGCGTTCGATCCCGGCTTTGTCCGGCAGCTCACCGCACCGACGCCGACGACTGCCTAAAGGAAGGGAAACGTCATGGCAAAAGTAGTGACAGAAACCAAGCGGACCGGGGCCGGGATCTGCGAAGGATTCGCCGCCCTCGGTGTGGCCACCGCGCATGAAGCACAGAACCGGACCGGGCTGCTGGGCGCCCGGCTGCGCCCCCGGCAGTCAGGAACAACCATTGCGGGGCCGGCACTGACCTGCGAGGTGGCACCGGGAGACAACTGGATGATCCACGTCGCCCTGGAGCAGGCGCAGCCGGGAGACATCCTGGTGGTGACACCGACGTCCCCCTGCGATGACGGCTATTTCGGGGATCTCCTCGCCACCTCGGCGATGGCCAGGGGCATCCGGGGACTGGTCATCGACGCGGGAGTTCGCGACGTGGCCCAGTTGCGCGCCATGGGATTTCCTGTCTGGAGCAAGGCAGTCAGCGCCCAGGGAACAGTGAAGGAAACGCTCGCCGACGTTCAGGTGCCCATTGTTTGCGGCGGCGCCCTGATCACCCCGGGAGACGTGGTGATCGCTGACGACGACGGCATCTGCGTAGTGCCGCAGGGCAGCGCAGCCGCGGTGCTTGGGAAGGCCCGCGCCCGCGCCGCGATGGAGGAAGAGAAGCGGCAGCTCTATGAGGCCGGCCACCTGAGCCTGGACGTCAACGACATGCGGCCCCGACTAAAAGAGAAAGGCCTTTTCCATGAGCAAGCCTGATGCGCCCGCTGTCCCACGCCGGGTGGTGACCGGCGTCAGGAACGGCAGATCCGTCGTCGTCAGCGACGGCCCTGTTCCCAATGCCCACCACTACACGTCCATCCCGGGCATGATGACCTCCGTCCTCTACGCGACCGCCGCCTCACCAAGGCTTCCCCAGCAGGAGGTGGAGACCGCGCCGTTGCGGATGCACGTGCCTCCGCCACCTGGCGAGACCCGGCTGATGATCGTGACCTTTCCGCCGGATTCCTCGCTGGCCCTGCCCGGGTTTGATCCCGTCGCCGCCGATGCCGAACAGCGGGAATTCATCCCTGGCCTGGCCGAACTGTTCGAACAGGACGCCCCCGGAATGCACAGGAGCGAGACGGTGGACTACGGCGTCGTCCTCGACGGCGAAATCTGGCTTGAGCTGGACGAAGGAGACCGGACGCACCTGCGGACGGACGATGTGGTGGTTCAGTGCGGCACCAGGCACGCCTGGCGGAACGCCGGCGACCGCACCGCGAAGATGCTTTTTGTACTGATCGGCGGTGAGCGGAAATGACGATGGAACGTTTTGATTGCCTCATTATTGGGGCGGGACATGCCGGGGCAGAGGCCGCAATTACCCTTCGCCAAACAGGATTCGCGGGAACAATCGGCCTGGTGGGCAACGAGACCGTGCTCCCTTACGAGCGTCCGGCGCTGTCAAAGGAATATCTCGCCGGCAAAAAGACCTTCGACCAGCTTCTCCTGCGGCCGTCGGACTTTTGGGGCCAGCACAACGTCTCCGTCCGCCTCGGGCGGCAGGTGATCGGGATCGATGCTCCCGGCAAGACCGTGACCTGTGAAGACGGCAACGAGATGGGTTATGGCGTCCTGGTCTGGGCCACCGGGGGCAGCCCGCGCACTCTCACTTGCCCCGGTCATGACCTTGAAGGCATCCACGCGATCCGGGATCTGGCTGACTGTGACCGGCTGATGGCCGTACTTCCCGAAAGCCGGCGCATCGCAGTCATTGGCGGCGGTTTCATCGGGCTGGAGGCTGCTGCCGTCCTCCGGGAGCTCGGCAAGGAGGTGGTGATCATCGAAGCCCTTGACCGTTTTCTGGCCCGGGTGGCTGCGGAACCTGTGTCCCGGTTCTATGAGGCTGAGCACCGCAGCCGCGGCGTGGACATCCACCTTGGAACGGGTGTGTCGGAAATCGTGGGCCGCAATGGTGCCGTGAGTGGTGTCCGCCTTATTGATGGACGGGTCATTGACGCTGACCAGGTCATCGTGGGAATTGGGATTGTTCCGGCAATCCAGCCCCTTGTCCTCGCAGGGGCGGAGGCAACAGCGGGTGCCACCGGTGTGCTTGTTGACGACCACTGCCGCACCTCAGTGGCCGATATTTATTGCATTGGTGATTGCGCAGTCTTGAGCAGCGGACCCGGCATCCGCATTGAATCCAGGCAAAACGCCACCGAGCAGGCGCAAACCGCGGCCAAAGCGATCAGCGGCCAGGCTGAACCCCTGGATCTGCTCCCGTGGTTCTGGTCAAACCAGTACGATCTGCGGCTCAAGACCATTGGCCTGAGCCTCGGCTATGACCAGACGGTATTGCGCGGTGACCCGGAAAGCCGGAGCTTCTCGCTGATCTACCTGAAACAGGGCGCCGTCATTGCGCTGGACTGCATCAACGCCACGAAGGACTACATGCAGGGACGCAAGCTTGTCGAAGCGCGCTCACGCATCGATCCCGCCATCCTTGCGGACAAAGGGAAACCACTCAAAGAGATGGCCGCTGCCATCTGACCTGCCGCATGAGCGCAGGTTGCAATTCACACAGAAGGAGGAAAAGTCATGGAATTCACTGTTACTACCCGGGACGACGTCGACCACACCATAGAGGCCCGCACTGGCATTTCGCTGATGCAGAATATCCGCAACGCCGGCATCGAGGAACTTGAGGCCATTTGTGGCGGCGCGCTGTCGTGCGCCACCTGCCACGTCTACGTGCAGAGCCTGCCCGCCGGTGCCGAACTGCCCGAAAAGTCCCGGGACGAGGAAGACCTCCTCGACGCCTCGGACTGCCTGACGTCCTATTCCCGGCTGTCCTGCCAACTGGTCTTTGACACACCCCTGAGCGGCATGCGGGTCACCGTAGCACCTGAGGACTGACCCATCCAGCGTCCAGCTGAACCTGAAAGAGGAATTATGCAGCAAGTAATGCGTGCCGCGCGGCTCCACGCCGTCGGCGAAAAGATGGTCATTGAGGACGTCGAACGGCCCAGGGCAACCGGCACAGACGTAGTGGTTGAAGTCAAGGGATGCGGAATGGTGCCCAATCTGGGCAACGTCCTGGCGAATTGGGAAACCTGGTACCCGCAGATGCCGCTTCCGCCCCGTCCCGCGATCTTCGGGCTCGACCCGGTGGGCATCGTGCATGAGGTCGGGGAGATGGTGCTCAACGTGAAGCCCGGAGACCGGGTCTATGTCAATCCGGGGCGTTCGTGCGGGGCATGCCAGTCCTGTGCCGCCGGGACACCGCAAAAATGCGACTACTGGACGTTGAACGGGTACTTCGGCTACAACCCCAACAGCCTTGAGATGTTCAAGCGCTATCCCCACGGCGGCTTCTGCGAATACATGCGGGCTCCCCAGACCGCCATCGTGAAACTTCCGGACAACATAGAGTTCCGCCAGGCAACCCGGATGGGTTACCTGGGAACGTCCTACGCCGCAGTCAAGAAGATGGGCCCGCTGGCCGGAAAATCCCTCATCATCAACGGCGCGTCGGGAACGCTCGGAGTCGGTGTCACCTTGGTGGCCCTGGCACTTGGCATTTCCCGCATCTACGCAGTTGCCAGGGGACTGCCCTTGCTGGAGAGGCTCCAGGCCCTTGCCCCGGAGCGCATCGAGATCTTCTCCAACACCGAAGGCAGCACCGCAACCTGGGTCAGGTCCAGGACCGGGGGAGCCGGAGCGGATTTGATGGTGGATACCCTCGGTGCCGTTGCCTCGCTCGACTCGCTCAAGGATGCCATGCATGGGGTACGCCGCGGTGGACGCATCATCAACATCGGCGGAACCGCTGGCGACCTCAGCATTGACGTGAAGTGGTGGATGGACGAACAGATGGAACTCCTTGGCTCGGTCTGGTTCACGTCGGCTGAGGCGATCGAACTTGCGGAGTTGTTGCGTAACGGGACTATCGACATCTCTGTACTGACCCCTAAGAGTTGGCCATTGGATGACATCAATGAAGCCATCTCAGGGGTCGCCAGTGGTGACGGCGGTTTTACCAGCTACCTCGTCGAAATCTGAACATCCCTGTGGGCAGCACGTATCTAACAAACAGCTGCCAATGGGCAGATATCCATTGACCCATCATGTGACCTGAGATACCATTTAGTATCTGAAGTCTCAGCGGTATCTATAGAAAAGCCGTACAGCGACACAACCCCCACAGCTCAGCAAAGACCCATCGTCCCGGCACCTCCTGCCGGACGGTACGACAAAGAAGTCACCAGAAAGCGAGCATCATTATGCAACGACGCATTAAACGCGCCTTGAGCTCCGCCGCAGTCATCGCCTCCATCTCACTTGCCGCCGCAGGCTGCGCCACGGACGCCGGCAGTGACGGCCCGACGGCGGAAGTCACCTACCGTGACGCAAGCGACAATTGTGCCGCACCTCCGCTGGCGGGAGTCGATTTCGACGCTGCGCAGGCATTCCTCAAGCCGTTCGAGCAGAAGGCAACCGGGCTGCTTGTGACCCAGCCGCTGCCGCAGCCCATCAACCCCGGCACTACCGTCGCCTACCTGGACAATGGCTCAGCTGTCTCGGGACTTATCTGGGGGTTCATGGAGGCAGCAGGCAAGACGGCCGGCGTGACCATGCAGCGGGTAGCCACCGGGACGAATGCCCAAAGCATTAACACGGCGCTCAGCTCGGTTGTTGAAACAGCTCCTGACATCCTGGTGGCGGCCGCCACGGATGCCACGTTCTTCCAGGACCAGCTCAAGGCCCTTGAGGCAGCCGGCACAACCATTGTGTACGCCGGGTCTACCAACGCGGAGGACTTTGGCCTGCTCGACTCATTCTCCGGCCGCGGCGCTTCGATCGAGAACGGCAAGGTTCTTGCTGCCAGCGCAGTGAACTTTACCTGTGGCACTGGCACGGAATTCGTGTTCTATAACGTCCCTGAATTCACGTTCTCCCAGGTGCAGCTTGAGGCGATCCGGGAGTACCTGCCGACGCTGTGCCCTGACTGCAAGCTCCGCGTGGCGGAGATCCCGGTAGCCACGATGGACACCACTGCCGGTGACGCGATCGTGAGTGACCTGCAGGCGCATCCGGAAACGCAGTACTTCATGACGGTTGCAGACCAGATGCAGATCGGGCTGAAGGCAAAGCAGGAGCTCGCCGGAATCAACGTTCCCGGTATTGGTCATTCCTCGCTCCCGCCGAACGTCGAGCAGATCGCCAGCGGACTCCAGTCCGCCGGTTACGCAGCCGACTACAACATGTACGCCTGGCTGCTCATGGACGAGGGACTCCGCCGCCACATGGGTGAAACCGTGACCTACGACGATTGGGCCAACGCCACCCAGCACATGTCGCGAGTACTCACGGCGCAGAATGCCGGCGAGTACCCGCATGGTTTCGTTGCCTACCCCAACATGGTGGAGGACTTCAAGAAGCTCTGGGGCAAGTGAATCACGTAACTGCTGGCACGCCAGCTGACCTGATGGACCGTGGCTCCGGGCCCCTGCTGAGGGTCCAGGGCGTTACCAAGGACTTCCCCGCGCTGCGGGCCCTGGATGACGTGTCCCTGGACCTTCACAGCGGCGAGGTTGTTGCGGTAGTGGGCCACAACGGCTCCGGCAAATCGACCCTTGTCAAGATTCTCGCGGGACTGTACGTCGCCGATGGTGGAACTGTTGAATTGGCGGCCACGGAGGGCCGGCAGACCGAACTGCACATCATCCACCAGGACCTGGGCCTCGTCTCAGAACTCAACGCCATCGAAAACCTGGGCATGACGCACTACAAAGGCGCGGCGGCGGTGACACCCTTCAACAGGAAGCAGGAGCGTGCCCGGGCGCTTGAGCTGATTCGCCGGTTCGGTGAGGAGTTCGACGTCGACGTGCCCATCAGCGGGCTGACTCCGGCCCAGCGGGCGATCATTGCGATCGCCCGCGCGCTGGACGGCTGGCAGCACAGCCACAACGTCCTCATTCTTGATGAGCCGACCGAGGCGCTCCACGCCAGTGAAGTCAAGATCCTCTTCGACGCCGTCAAGCGTGTGGCTGCAGACGGCGCCGGGGTCATCTTCATTTCCCACCGGCTTGACGAGGTACTGGAGATGGCGGACCGTGCCGTCGTCCTGCGCGACGGCAGGAAAGTCGCGGATGAGCAGCGGGAGACCCTGGACCATGACCAGCTCATTGCCCATGTCACGGGTGTGGCGAAGGGCGTTGCCCTGGCCCGGCAATCGAACCGGGAGAAGGGTGCCGTGATCCTGGAAATATCGGGACTCAGAGGGGCCGGTGTGGAGTCTGTGGACCTCACGCTCCGCGCCGGCGAAGTGGTTGGCGTCGCCGGTGTCCTGGGCTCGGGCCGGGAGGCACTTCCTGCCCTGATGTTCGGGGCCATTGATTCAACCGCTGACAGCTACATCCTGGGAGGGCAGCCGTACCGGAAGCGCCGGCCGGCGGAAAGTATCCGCCGCGGGATGGCGTTTGTGGCGGGGGACAGGGCCCGCTTTGGTGCTGTCCGCGCCCTGACGGCCCGCGAGAACATCACCCTCCCGGAGCTGGCGAGCCTGCGGAGCCGCTTCGGCGGCATCAAGAGGAAGAAGGAGCGCGCCCACACCGCCGCGCTCATGGAGCAGTTCGGCGTCAGGCCGCCGCGGCTGGAGCAGAAGTTTTCGCAGTTCAGCGGCGGTAACCAGCAGAAAATCGTGATGGCGAAATGGCTGCGCAACCGGCCGCAGGTTCTTCTCCTTGAGGAGCCGACCCAAGGGGTGGACATCGGCGCGAAGCAGGCCATCTACACCGCCATCGAAACCGCTGCAGGCCAGGGCGCCGCGGTTCTGGTGTGCTCCTCGGACGCCAAGGAACTGGTGCGGCTGTGTGACAGGGTCCTTGTCCTGCGGCACGGAACAGTGGCGGCCGAGCTGTCCGGGGACCGACTGACAGAGACCGATCTGGTGCTGGCGGGATACGGATTGGCCGACGCCGGCGCTGACGCCGACACCGGGGCTGAGCCCGCGCCCGCTGCCGGCGGAGCACGTGAAATAAGCAAAGGAAAGCAATGAGCACCATCGAAACCCCCAGCACCGCCGCGGGCGAGGCGAGCGCCGCCCCCTCCGGAGGTATGAATACTGCAGGTACGAGCACTGCAGGGAGGAACACTGCAGGTACGGACACGGCCGGGATGAAGCCGGCCGCTACGAAGCCGAGCGACCTGAAACCGGGTGGCTGGGCGAAGGCGCTCTCCTTCCGGAACATCAGCGCCATCTATATCTTCATCTCCATCTTTGTGATCTTCTCGCTGGTGACGCCGCAGACCTTTCTCCAGGCGGGTGTGTGGCGCACCTTGCTGGACGCTCAGGCGATTACTGTTATCGCGGCCATCGCCGTCCTCATCCCGCTGGTGACCGGCGCCTTCAACCTCGCCATTGGCGCGGAAATCGGGTTCGCCGGAATCCTCATCGCCACCCTGCAGGTGAAGGCAGGCATCCCCTTTGCAATAGCGATCCCGCTGGCCCTGCTTGTGGGCGCGCTGGTTGGGCTCGTCTCAGGCCTCCTTATCACCAAGGGCAAGATCGACTCATTCATCGCAACCCTGGGCCTGAGCTCAGTCCTGCTCGCCGCCCTTGCGTGGCTTTCGGCAAGCCAGCAGATTACTGGTCTTCAGGATGGTTTCCGGCTGGTGGCGACAGGGAAGTTCCTGGGGGTAACGAACTCCGCCTACATCATGATCGTCCTGGCGTTTGTCGTCTGGTACGTCCTGGAGCGGACGCCGGTGGGCCGGCGCATGTATGCAGCAGGCTATAACCCGGACGGGGCAAGGCTCGCGGGAGTTAATGTCGCACGGATCCAGATCTGTGCTCTGATGGCCGGCGGTGCCATCGCAGCCGTTGCCGGAGTGCTGCTCACGTCCAGGATCAATACCGGCGATCCGACGGTGGGCCCCAGCTTGCTGCTGCCGGCACTGACTGCCGTGTTCCTCGGTTCCACGCAGTTCAGCGGGGGCCGCCTTAACGTCTGGGGCACCCTGATCTCCGTCTACGTGCTTGCCACCGGGATCAAGGGCCTGCAGCTCATTGGTGCCGCGCCCTGGATCAACGACCTTTTCAACGGCGTCGCGCTGCTCGCCGCCGTCGGCCTCTCCCAATGGGAGGCGACGTCCAAGCGGACCTCAGCCATCCGGCGGGTCCTGCCGTTCGGCAAGGGCAAGAAGGAGAAGGCGGCCGCCCGCTAGCCCCCAGACCCGCGGGGAACGCTCCAACAGCCCGAACTTTTCAGAGTTTCAGTTCAGATAAATGGCTCCACGTTGCGGCGCTTGCCGCGGGATGGCAGCCTTCCAACAGCCAGCGAACGGAATTATTCTCATGAACCAGTCCACCCTGACAAACACTGCCCTGACCATCCTGCGCGCCGCCGTCGGATTTATTTTCGCCGCCCATGGCCTGCAGAAATTCGTCGAGTTCACTATCCCCGGCACGCAGGCCGCTTTCGCCCAGATGGGTGTTCCTGCAGCCCAGATCGTGGCACCCGTTGTGGCCACTCTCGAGTTGCTGGGAGGGATCGCCCTGATTGCCGGTGTCCTGGCACGGGTTTTCGCCGCGCTCCTGGTCCTGGACATGCTCGGCGCCCTGGTGGTGGTGCACGCTCCGGCTGGCATCTTCGTGGAGAAGGGCGGTTTCGAATTCGTCCTGGCCCTCGCCGCCGCGGCCCTGGCAATTGTCCTGACCGGCGCTGGCCGCTTCTCTGCGGATGCCACACTTTTCGGCGGCAGGGGCTCGAAGCTGAGCGTCCTGGCCTGAACCCTCGATTTACCCACGGGCCCTTGAACGCCTGATCGCTCCGGGCTTAGCATGACCGGCACGGGGCGCCGGGCACCACAGCGGACTGACGCCGTTTAGATCGAGGAGGCGGCTATGGGCGAGACAACTTCTGAAGGGTCTTCAGCGGATCTGATGGTGGACCTGATCATCTCCCTGGACGGGTATGCCTCAGCTGAGGGATGGCCCGGCTGGTGGGGTCTGGAGGGCCCGGAGTACCTCGCGTGGCTCGGGGAGGAGGGGGAGAAGGGCTACACCTTCCTGCTCGGTGCCAACACATACCGGCTGATGTCCAACATGTCGGAGGAGGCCGCGGCGGAGGACTCCGAATTTTCCGAGGATGAGGGAGCCAGCCTGACAGGCCTTGCAGCCGTCCCCAAGGTTGTCTTCTCCTCCTCCCTTCCGGCGCCGCTGACATGGCCGAACTCCACCCTTGTCACCGGAGACGCGGTCCAGGCTGTCAGGGAGCTGAAACGGACAGCTGCCGGCCCCCTGAGCACCCTGGGCAGCTTGAGCCTCTGCCGTTCGCTCCTGAGTGCCGGCCTCGTGGACAGATTCCGGTTGGTTGTCTTCCCTGTGATCACAGGGAAGACCGGGCGGGAGCGGATCTACGACGGGTATCCGGACGTTGCCCTGGAGATGGTGGAGAGCCGGACCTTTGACGGCCGGCTCCAGCTGCTGGAGTACATTCCCACCGTGCTCAACGGTCCGCCGGGCAGCGGTCCGACATAAGTCGGCTCCAGGTAAGTCAGGTCTCGGTAAGTCAGGTAAGAGGAGACCTTATTCCACAGACAGGTGCCTGTGGAATGCATCCCGGATCTCCGGGAACGTGCCTGTCGCGATCAGCTCGGCCATAACGGTGTGGTTACTCACGCTGCTCAGGGCGGGATACGCCTGGTCCAGATTGGTCATGCACATCAGAGATTCAGTTGCCAGTGTGGTGTAGGCGCGGAGCAAACGTGATTTTCCGGACTCCGCCACCAGGGTGGTGTGAAACTCAAGGTCCAACCTGAACACCTGGGCCCAGTCATCGGCCTCGGCAGCTTCTGAGAGCCTTACGGCAATGTCAAGAAGCTTCCGGGACGTCTGCCTTCTCTGCTGGGCCGGCTGGGCAGCGATGATTTCGGCGGCGCCAAGTTCAAGGATCTCCCGCACGCGGTAGATCTCGTCGACGTCCTCTTGTGTCAGCTGAACCACAAACACGCCGCGGTTGGGCCTGCTGACCAGCAACCCCTCCTGGCTCAGGCGCTGCAGGGCTTCCCGGAGCGGACCACGCGAAAGATTGAGCTGGCCTGCCACGAGCACTTCATTAATCTGCTGGCCTGGGGCGAAGTGCCCGTCAATCATCCGCTCACGCAACTGATCCGCGATTTTAACGGGTGTTGACTGGCGGGTCATGGCATTCAGGGCGGGTCCACTGTTCATATCTCACACGTCCTTCCCGAACCTCGATCCATCCACCCTACCATAACTGTAAACAGTTGACAGTAGACTTTCGTGATTGGAGGGCGCGTGGGGGAGGTTTATAGCCACTTAGGACTTAGCGGATCGACCGGTAGCGGACGTGCGTCACCAGGCGGGTCCCGCTAACGTCTCTGGGCTCCACGTTGAAGTTTTGGACGCCATCGAGCAGCCGCTCACCCGCTCCGAGCAGGATCGGTGCGATATGCAGCCGCAACTCGTCGATCAGCCCTGCCGAAAGGAACTGGCGGACAGTTTCTGCGCCCCCCGCTACGGCAACGTCCTTACCAGCGGCTGCTTCCCGGGCCTGGTCCAGTGCCGATCCGATCCCGTCGGCCACGAAGTGGAAGGTGGTGCCGCCCTGCATCTGCAGGGGAGGGCGGGGATGATGGGTGAGGACAAACACGGGGGCGTGATAGGGCGGGTCCTCACCCCACCAGCCGCGCCAGTCCTTACCCCATGGCCCCGGCCCGGGGCCGGCGAACATGTTGCGGCCCATGATGTAGGCGCCGGACGAGAGGATGCCCGCAATCTCCGCCGCGTTCGCCTCGGGCTCTTCGAACATCCACCGGTGCAGGTCTTCGCCGCCTTCGCCCAGCGGGTTTTCCTGGCTCTGATTGGGCCCGGCGAGGTATCCATCGAGGGAAATGGTGAGATCGCACGTGACACTGTCCATGATGTCCTACCGGGGTGGCTTGTTTTTCCGGGCACGGGTGAGTACCGCCAACCCTAACGGCATTCCGGTGCTGCTGGAAGCGCCGTTCCCTGAACTTTTGCGGTGCTACTCTGCAGACGGCCGCTTTCGTTGCCGCTTCGTCGCCGCCCGTTGTTCCTTCGCGGCCAGGCGGCGGCGGTTCGAGCCCCGGGTTGGTTTGGTCGCCCGGCGAGGAGCCGCCGGCGGAGCAAGGCCTTCTGCCACAATGTCAAGGAGCTTGCTCATGGCGATCTCGCGGTTTCGCAGCTGGGAGCGCTGCTCGGAGGCGGTCACGGTGATGATGCCGTCGACGAGGCGTTGTCCGAGACGCGTGAGCAGTATCAGGCGTTGGCCCTCAGTAAGCGCCGCAGAGTCGCCGATATTCCAGAGGAGCTCTACGCGGCTGTCCGTTGTGTTGACGTGTTGACCGCCCGGCCCGGACGAACGCGAAAACCGCCATCCTAGTTCCGAGGCAGGAATGGTCAGCGCGGGTGACACCTCCAGATCCATGACACCAGCCTTGCACAAGATCGGCCACTGGCCGCTAAATCCAGGCGGGGGCGGCTGGCGTACCTTCCGTTGTACCCGGGCCCGAGGCGGTCACCCCCGTGCTGCCGCGGCCTGCGGCCCATTCGACGACGGCCGCCAGGGGACCGGCTATTTCCACCGGTGATTCGGCTGCCGCGTCTCCATAAAGCACCGGCGGCTGCTCGGGCTGGTCAGTGCCTGTGACACTGATGCGCAGCCCGGCGTCGGTGCCGCGGGTGGCCCAGGCGCTGGTGATGTCTTTGAGGAGCCTGGTGAGGACGGGTGCGGGGATGTCGGCGAAGGTGGCGCCGTTGTCGAGGTCGACGGCGTGAATCCAGACTTCGCGGGTGCGCATCCATACCGTTTCGCTTGCCGGGACGATCCGGCCTTGGGCGGTTTTGACTTTGTGGTGCCAGGCGTGGGCGGGGAGGTCGCGCCATTCGACGTTCAGGTGCACGGCGGAGTGGTCAAAGAGGTTCCGCAGCGCGATCGGGGACAGGGTGGCACCGAACGCGATCTCCTGGTTGCGGGCTTCCGGGGAGGGGTACATGGGGGTTTCGATCCCGGTGGCCGCCCATTCGATGAGCCGGGCCAGGGCGCGGGCGTTGTAGCCGATGTGCGCGGTGACGTGGCGGCGGGTCCAGCCCGGCAGCAGCGAGGGCCCGTCGAGGTCCGCGTCGGAGAGCTCGTTGAGTTTCCGGGCGAAGAACGCGGTCCCGCGGCGGGCCTGGAGGAGCGCGTCCAGGATCGCCGGGTCCGTGGTTTGGTCGGTGCGGGCAACCATCAGGCTTCCTTGACCACACGGTTTTTCAGTTGGCCCAGGCCTTCGATGGTGGTGACCAGGAGCTGGCCTTCCTGCAGGTATTTTTTGGGGTCCTGTGCGTGGCCTACGCCGCCGGGGGTGCCGGTGGCGATCACGTCGCCGGGGTTCAGGGTGATGATGGTGGAGATGTAGGAGACCAGGAACTCGGGGGTGAAGACCAGGTCCGAGGTGGGGGTGCTCTGCTGGATGTCCCCGTCGACGGCGGAGGTCATCAGTGGGCCGGGGGTGAATTCGTCTTTGGTGACCAGGGCCGGGCCGAACGGGGTGGATTTTTCCCAGGTTTTGCCTTGGAGCCATTGGATGGTGCGGAACTGGTAGTCGCGCATGGAGATGTCGTTCAGGACCGCGTAGCCGGCGATGTGGTTCGCGGCGTCGGCCTCGGGGATGCGGCGGCCGGTTTTGCCGATGATGAGGGCGAGTTCAGCTTCCCAGTCCACCGCGTCTGATTCCTGCGGCAGCGCCAGGTCATCGTTGGGCCCGATCAGGGACTCGGCGTACTTGGCGAACAGGGTGGGGTACTCGGGGACTTCCCGGCCCATTTCCTTGATGTGGTTGCGGTAGTTATGGCCCACGCAGATGATCTTGCCTGGGGAAGGCACGACGGCGACAAGGTCCGCGCCGTCCAGCGTGTGCGTTGCGCCGTTGGCTGCCTTCGCAGTGGTTTCCCAGGCGGGATCCTGCAGGAGGGCTCCGACGTCGACGAACCCCTCAATCTCTGTGAGGGTGCCGCCGTCCTGGCGGACCGCCACAGTACTGGTTGTTTTGGTGCCGGCGCCGTTGCTGCCGTTTTCGGTGCGGAGGGTGAGGAGTCTCATGCGTTCTTGCGTCCTTCGATGTAGGTGCGGTTAAAGCTCAGGCGCTCAAAAATGGGGGCGTCACTGAAACGGAACAAGTCAAAGTCTGTGTCTGTCCCCGCCTCGGCCTGAAGCGACCAGGCCGCCCAGGACGGGACCACAAACAGGTCGCCCTTGGCCAGCTGCCTCGTTTCGCCGTTCAGAGTCACGGATCCGGTGCCTTCGAAGACCTGCCAGACGCTGGAGCCAACCTCGCGGACGGTTTCGGTCAGGGCGCCGGCGCGGAGCCGGTGGAACTCGGCCCGGATGGTGGGCATCACGTCCCCGCCGGTGGTCGGGTTGGTGAAGCGGACGGCGGCATGGCCCTGGGACACGGTGGCCGGGTGGCCCTCGTCTTCCAGGAGCAGCTGCTCGGCCAGTGCCTTGTCTGTGTGTTCCCAGCGGTAGGCGGCGATGGGGGAGCTGGTGGTGTCATCCAGGCCGGAGAGCGGGCGCAGGCCGGGGTGGGCCCAGAGCCGCTCCGAGCGGGAGATGTCAGGAGTGGCCTCGTCGGTGACGCGTTCGGTGCCGAACTCAAAGAAACCGGCGTCGGCGTAGTGCACAAACGGGATGTCCAGGCCGTCAATCCAGGCCATCGGCTGATCCGTGTCGTTATGGTGGCCGTGGAAGTTCCAGCCCGGTGTGAGCAGAAAATCGCCGCGGGACATCCGGACCGGGTCACCGTTGACCACGGTCCAGACGCCCTCGCCCTCCACCACAAAGCGGAAAGCGTTCTGCGAATGGCGGTGCTCCGGTGCAGTTTCGCGGGCGCCAAGGTACTGGATCGCAGCCCACAGCGTGGGCGTCGCGTAGGGGGTACCAGCCAGGCCCGGGTTGGCCAGGGCAATAGCACGGCGCTCCCCGCCCCGGCCCACGGGCACCAGATCACCGGCATGGGCAGCCAGCGGATACAAATCGTCCCACCGCCAAACATGCGGCACCGCCTTCGGCGACGGAACCATCGGCATCAAGTCCGCGATCTCGGTCCACAACGGAATCAGGTTCTCCTTATCAAAGTCCCGGTACAACTGCCCCAGCTGGGCAGCCTCCTCAGGCGTGGGCTCCGGAACAGAGTGCCCTGCGGCAACTGATTCATGGGTCGTGTTCTCGGCGCTGATGGACACGCAGGCCTCCTGAGGTCAGAAACGGTTCTTGGCGTACCCCGACTCTATGGACGCAGGCCAGCTAAACCCCAGCACATTCTGCTGACCAGAATCTTTTGCAGCTACGTACTTTCAGCCGGCGTCGGGCTCGGCCGGGTTCGCTGCTATGTCGATCTCCAGTTGCCGGCAGCTTTCACGCAGGACCGGAACAAGTCCGGCGTCGAATACCCTCCTAAAACGTGTTGCGGGAGTGGCAACGCTCAGCGCCCCCACCACGTGCCCGTGGCGGTTGTGCAGTGCCATCCCCAGGGCGCACACGCCTTCCTCAGTGCCCTCGAAATTAGCGGCGAAGCCATTGCTGCGGATGGTCTCCAGCTCGCGAAGGAACGCCGGATACTCCTCATCCGAGATGGTGTCCCCGCCGATTTCGGCGTTATTGCTGCGAAAAAGCTGGCCGATCAACGGGGTTTCAAGTTCTGCCAGCATGGCTTTGCCGCCAGAAGTCCTGTTGGCCGGCATGACCGTCCCCTGCCTGTCACCGACACGTAACACGTTGTTTCCCTCCACGGTGGCCAGGAAACGCACTTTGGTGCCCACCCTCACCATGAGGTTGACGGTCTCGTTGAGCTGCGCCGAGAGCAGCTCCATGTGGGGCTGGGCGAGGGAGCGCAAGAGCCTGGTCCACCCCAGCCCCGCCGGTCCGACGCCCATGGCCGGGCCGGGGACGTACCGCCGGTTTTCATCCTGCACGGCAAACCCGCGGTAGACCAGCATGGCCAGGAGCCGGTGGGCCGTGGAGGGGGCAACCCCCAGTTCCATGGCGGCGTCCTTGAGCCGAAGCGCCCCGCCGTCGCGCAGCAGCTGGAGGAGCTGGAGCGCGTTGTCCACCGCCTCGATGGAGTAAGCCGGCCGTTTTTGCACTGGATTCTTCTGAGCTGGCTTACGGGCCGGCTTGGCCGCCCGCTGCCCCGGAGGATTCTTCTGCACATCAGAATTCTATGGTGGTCCAACTCCGCTGGCCATGACAGTAGGGGAATGAACCACACACTTCCCGCTGCAGCGCCGCAACGGACCTCGCCAGAACAGTCCTCCACAAAGTTCACCAAAGCCTCGGCTGCGGCCGTCCTTGTCTGCTGGCTGTTGGTGGTCTTTGATGGCTATGACCTGATCGTCTACGGCACCGTCCAGTCCTCCCTGATCTCCGAAACCGGATGGGGACTCAGCAAGGCCACGGCCGGAACCATCGGGTCCATGGCCTTCGTGGGCATGATGATCGGAGCGATCTTCGCCGGCCGGATGGCCGACTCCTGGGGCCGGCGCCGCACCATCCTGGGGTGTGCCATTGTCTTTTCGGTCTTCACCGTCCTCTGCGCATTCGCGCCCAATGCCGCCATCTTCGGCATCCTGCGGCTCCTCGCCGGCATCGGGCTCGGCGGCCTGGTGCCGTCGGCAAATGCCCTGGTGGCCGAACTCGTCCCCAGCAAATGGCGGTCCATCGTGGCCACCCTGATGATGTCCGGTGTCCCCATCGGCGGATCCATCGCCGCCGTCGTCGGCATCCAAATGATTCCGGCCTTCGGCTGGGAGTCCATGTTCCTTGTTGCCGCGCTGGCCCTGGTGATCGTGGTGCCGCTCGGACTGAAGTACCTTCCTGAGACACTGGCCGCCGGAACGGTCGGCAACCAGGGTTCGGCGGATGGGGCCAGCACCACAGTCAGCAGGCCTGCCGGCTTTAAGTCACTGCTCCGCGCACCTTATCTGGGGATCAGCGTACTGTTCGCCGTGGCCACCATCGCCACACTTTTCGCCTGGTACGGGCTGGGGACCTGGCTGCCGAACCTTATGCAGCTGGCCGGCTACAACCTCGGTTCCGCCCTGACCTTCGCCCTTGCCTTGAATCTGGGAGCGGTGGCAGGCTCAGTCATCACTGCCTGGGCCGGCACCCGCTTCGGACCGATTCCGACGGCGATCGCCGCGGCCGCAGTTGCGGCCGGAGCGCTGCTGGTCCTGGTTACAGGACCGTCCGTCACCATCGTGTACCTGATGCTGGTCCTCGCCGGCGTCGGGACCCACGGCACGCAGTGCCTGATCATCGCGGCAGTGGCAAGCCACTATCCGGGACATCTGCGGGGGACGGCCCTCGGCTGGGCACTGGGGACAGGCCGCATCGGAGCGGTGGCTGCACCCCAGGTTGGCGGCCTTCTGCTGGCCGCCGGGCTGGGCGTCAATTCGAATTTCCTTGCCTTTGCCGGCGCAGCGGCAATCGCGGCGGTCCTGCTGGCCGCCGTCGGTCTCAAACTCACTTCAAAGCTCGCTATCACCCCCTCAATCCATCCCTCACCAACAGGAGCAAACAATGTCTGAGCAGGCCACGTCCACTGATGTCCTTGTGATCGGAGGGGGAATGGCCAGCCTGGCCGGCGCCCTCGCGCTGCGTGAAAATGGGGCCGACGTCACGCTGGTGGAGCGGGCGCCCGAGTTCGGCGAAGTAGGCGCAGGGCTGCAGATGGCCCCCAACGCCTCCCGAGTCCTGCAGCGGTGGGGGCTGCTTGAAAAGGCGCTGGAAATCGGCGTCCAGCCCAAGCACCTGGTCTTCCGCGATGCCATCACCGGTGAGGAACTCACCCGGCAGACACTGGGTGGGGAATTCGCCGAACGCTACGGCGCACCGTACATAGTGATCCACCGTAGCGACCTGCACCGGGTCCTGCTCGAAGGGTGCGAGGCGGCCGGCGTCAAGCTTGTGAACGATGTGATGGTCGAAAGCGTGGAGACCGTGAACGGACGGGGAGTGGCGCACACCGCCGCCGGTGTTGACTACGAGGCCGACGTGGTGATCGGCGCAGACGGACTCAAATCCACACTGCGCCCGCTGGTTGCAACCGACGAACCGGTCTCCTCGGCCTACGTGGCCTACCGCGGCACAGTGCCGATCACGGAAGAGACGCCGCAGGCTGACCTTGAGGACGTCATCGTCTACCTCGGACCGGACTGCCACCTGGTCCAGTATCCGCTCCGCAAGGGCAAGCTGCTGAACACCGTGGCAGTTTTCAAGTCCGCCTCCTTTGAGCGCGGCGAAGAGCAGTACGGGGGCGTGGACGAGCTCGAAGCTGCGTACAAGGACTGTGTCCCGGCCGTGCGGGCAGCGTTGAAGAACCTGGGCACCGGCATGCGGTGGCCCATGTACGATCGCGACCCGATCGAAAACTGGGTTGCCGGCCGAATGGTGCTGATGGGCGATGCCGCCCACCCCATGCTGCAGTATCTGGCCCAGGGGGCCTGCCAGGCTCTTGAAGACGCAGCGGTCCTCCAGGATGTCAGCGCCGGCAGCGTTTTCACCGAAGACGGCGTCAACCCGGCCGCCTGGGACGTCGCCATCAAGGAATTCAACACCATCCGCGCGGGCCGTACCGCCCGGATTCAGCGCACCGCACGCGTCTGGGGCGAATCCTGGCACGTCTCCGGCCTGGCCAGGACACTCCGGAATCTGCTCTTCAAGAGCCGGAAGGACAACAACTTCCAGTACAACGACTGGCTGTACGGCCAGGATGGCGAGGGAGTTCCGGCTGTTGAAGCGGCCCGGTCCAGCCAGGCAAACGGGCTTACTGCCTGACCTGGCGGACCTGGCCCAGCCGGGCCGCCCGTGCTGCGAGGTAGCGGCGCTCGGGGAGGCTCGCAGTTGTGGCCGCAGCCCGGAGATAGGCCTCACGGGCCGCCGCCGTATCACCGGAAAGTTCCAGCAGGTGCGCCCGCACCGCATCCAGGCGGTGACTTCGGGCCAGCTGCGGATCGTTTTCCACTGTCCCCAGCACCGCCAACCCGGCGAGGGGTCCCTTGACCATGGCGACGGCGACTGCCCGGTTCAGAGTCACCACCGGGCTGGGTGCCACCTGCTCCAGCACGTCGTAAAGCGCCAGAATCTGGGGCCAGTCGGTAGCCGCGGCGGTCAAAGCTTCGTCATGGATGGCAGCTACTGCCGCCTGCAGTTGGTACGGTCCTACCGGAAATTTTCCCAAGGTTCCGGTCAGGAGTAGGACACCTTCGCGGATCCGGTCCGCATCCCAGAGGGTCCGGTCCTGTTCAGCGAGCGGCACCAGGGCGCCGTCGGGCAGCGTGCGGGCCTGCCGCCGGGCATCCGTCAGCAGCATCAGGGCAAGGAGGCCGGCTGTTTCTCCCCTTGCTGCAGATTCGGCCGGGGTAACGTCCAGCAGCAGCCGGGCAAGCCGGGTGGCCTCGCCGGTCAGGTCTGAGCGCTGCAGCGATGGCCCTGAACTCGCGGCGTAACCTTCGTTGAAAATCAGGTACAGAACCTGCTGTACGACGGCGGTTCTCGCCATCGCCTCTTCGGGAGCGGGGGATTCGAAACGGGCGCCCGCCCGGGTGATGCTGCCCTTTGCCCGGCTGATCCGCTGTGCCATGGTGGCCTCGGGCACCAGGAAGGCGCTGGCGATCTCCGCAGTGGTCAGGCCACCCACGGCCCGCAGCGTCAGGGCCAGTTGGGACGGCGGAGAGAGCGCCGGGTGGCAGCACAAGTACAGGAGCGTCAGGGTGTCATCGGCGTCAGGCGCCAACGCGTCGTCGTGCTCCCCGGCACCCGTCACAGTCAGCCCCGCCTGCAAAGGGAACGTCGCCAGGGCAAACGATTCCTCCCGGCGACGCCGCGCGGTCTCGCTGCGCCACTGGTCAACCAGCCGCCGCCCGGCAACCGTCATCAGCCAGCTGCGGGGGTTGTCCGGAACACCATCCTGCGGCCATCTGAGGGAGGCTTCCAGGAGCGCTTCCTGGACGGCGTCCTCACACGCATCGAACTGGCCGTGGCGGCGGGCAAGCATGCCCAGGACCTGCGGCGCGAGGGTGCGCAGCAGGTCCTCGAACGGAAGGCGTACCCGTTCCATGGCGTGTTCGTGCCGGCGGCCCTAGACGTCCGGCGGCCCGTCCTGAACGGCCCTCAATTCCACAGTTCCGGCGTACTTGACTATGCCGGAGCAGATCTCAATGGCCCGCTGTTCGCTGGCCACATCCACCACCCAGTACCCGATCAACGACTCCTTGGACTCTGCGTAGGGACCGTCAGTGGTGATCACGCCGCCGTCCGCCTGTTTGACGGTTTTCGCGGTGCTGCCGTCGGCCAGACCGGCATTGAAGACCAGTTCGCCGGATTCGGTGAGATCCTTGTCGATCTGGATCATGAACCCGATCATTTCCTGGATCCAGGCCGGATCGGCAGTCTCCATCATGCCTTCGGCCGAACCGAACATCATGATCATGTATTTCATCTTTGGCTCCTTGGTTTTGGTGCACCGGATGGTGCCTTCATGGATAAGTCGGAGCCGCCAGGTGGTTCTCTACACGGTCCGGAAAAAAACTGAAGAAAATGTCCGACGGCGGCCGACCGCCCGGCAGCGCATGGAACCGGATTCCCGCAGCCATCAGTTTGAAGCCGCCTGCGCGCGGGTCAGTGCAGAGCCAATCAGCACTTCGGCGGCCTCACGCGCTTGCCTTGCCGGCTCGGCACTGCCCGAGATGGCGGCAGTCGTCTGGGCCCCTTCGGCCAGGATGGCGAGTTGGGGCGCCAGCGCCGGTGGTGCCCCGATCTCCGCGGCCAGCGCCGAAAGGTACTGCTGGAAGTCCTCTTTGTGGGTCCTCACGATTTCAGCAATGCGCGGAGACGTACCGCCGAGTTCCCCAAAGGAGTTGATGAAGGCGCACCCGCGGAAGTCCTCCTGGATAAACCACTCGGCAAGAAAATCGTAGACGGCCAGGAGCCGCTCCCGTGGTTCCGTCTCACGGGCCACCGCTGCGGCCACGCCTTCGGTCCACTTTCGGTGACGGGCCAGCAGGACCTGCTCCACGATCGCATCCTTGGAGGGAAAAAGCCGGTAGAGCCGCTTGAGCGAAATTCCCGAGGCGCTGCGAAGCTCATCCATGCCCACGCCCTGGATGCCTTTCGCGTAGAAGAGGCGGTCCGCGGCGTCAAGGGCAGCACCGCGCAGGACGTCGTCTTCAGCGGAGCCGGAGGGCTGCTTCCTCTGGGGAGCACTCTGGTTGGGCATCGGGATGCCTCCTTTCCCAGATTCACTTGCGCGGATAACGATCGTTCTCTATAGTAGAGCAAGAACACCGAGAACGGTCGTTCTCCATTTCTGAAAGGATCACCCCGTGGCTTTCATTACGGTTGGAACAGAAAACAGCACCGACATCGAGCTCTACTACGAGGACCACGGAGCGGGACAGCCGGTTGTGCTGATCCATGGGTACCCACTCGACGGCCACTCCTGGGAAAAGCAGAGCGCGGCCCTGCTCAGCGCCGGGTACCGTGTCATCACCTATGACCGCCGGGGCTTTGGCCGCTCGAGCCAGCCCACCACGGGTTACGACTATGACACGTTCTCCGCTGACCTGAACGTCCTCCTGGAAACCCTTGATCTTAGCAACGTCGTCTTGGTGGGCTTCTCCATGGGAACCGGCGAGGTGGGCCGGTACCTTGGCACGTACGGATCCGGCCGCATTGCCAAGGCAGCCTTCCTGGCCGCCCTGGAACCATTCCTCCTGCAGACCGGGGACAACCCCCAGGGTGTCCCGCAGGAAGTATTCGACGGGATCCTCGACGCCGTCACCACCGACCGCTACGCCTACTTCGCAGACTTCTACAAGAGCTTCTACAACACCGACGACACCCTGGGAACCCGTCTGTCGGAAGAGGCGCTGCGCAACAGCTGGAACGTTGCCGCCGGCGCCTCCTGGTACGCCTCCAGTGCGGCCGTGCCCACCTGGACTACAGACTTCAGGGCTGACATTGCCAAGATTGACGTTCCCGCGCTCATCCTGCATGGAACCGCCGACAACATCCTGCCCATCGATGCAACCGGGCGGCCGTTCTACAAGGCCCTGCCCACAGCCGACTACGTAGAGGTTGAGGGGGCTCCGCACGGCCTGCTCTGGACCCATGCCGAGGAAGTCAACGAGGCACTGCTGGCCTTCCTCGCCAAGTAGGCTCTTCCGCGGGACTGCACGGTGCCGCTTACTGCATCACGGCTGCGACGGCGCTGATCTCCACGAGCGCACCTGGAACCCCCAGCCCGGCTACACGGGCTGCGGTGACCAGTGCCGGCTCGTCGGAGGCCAGCTCCGGCGCTATCGCCCCATATCCCGCGGCGAGGTCTGCGCCGTCCACAAAGAGTACCGTCCACTGGACGACGTCGCTGAGCGTTGCGCCGGCCGCGGCAAGCGCGGTTTTGACGTTCGCCAGGGCGCGCGCAGACTGCACCGCAACGTCTCCCTCACCGACGAGGGAGCCATCGGCGTCGACGGCGTTCTGGCCTCCGACATAGATGGTGGTGGCGCCCGGCGGAACAATGGCGACGTGGCTGAAGGCGGGGCTCGGTACAAGCCCTTCAGGACGGATGCGCTGGATGGATGTCATGCCGTGGAAGCTGCAGTCTAGGTGAGTTGCGAGAACATGTCGTTCCCGCTCGCCGTCGCCGTGGGGACTTCCTGGAGAACGTCCCAATGCTCAATGATCTTGCCCGCTTCGTTGAAGCGGAAGATATCAACAGCAGCGGAATTCAACGTCCGGTAGTGCGAATGCACGGCAACGAAGTCGCCTTCGGCGATCACGCGGTGGACTTCGACGTCGACTGGCCCGAACTGGGCGAAAAAGCCCTTGACAGCTTGCAGTCCGTTGCCAGCCAGCGGATTGTGCTGCTTGTAGTCGTCCACAATCAACTGATCGAAAGCCTCCGTGTCACCCGCCCGGAAAGCTTCGAAAAGCCGAGCCACGGCTTCCTTGTTTGATTCTGTTGACGCCATGACGGACCCTTCCTGCCCCACAATGTGGCTCAAAGGTTACGCGTGCGGGCAAACCCGGACAAGGGGTGGAAGCAAAGCAGAATCCGTTTGCTGTTTGGGCAGCTACGGCAGCGATGCAGGCGCCGGCCCGGTGGATCGACGGGGGACAAGTTCAGAGGCCAGCACATCACCGGGCGGCGGCGGGGTGCTGTTGACCTGCGCCAAAAGCTCCTGGACAGCGGTCCGCCCCTGGGCGGCAAAGTCAACGCGGAGCGTGGTGAGGGGCGGGGCGAAGTAGGCGGCCTCGGGGATGTCGTCAACCCCTGTCACGCTCACGTCTTCCGGGACGCTGAGTCCCCGTTCGGAGAGGGCGAGCATGGCCCCGAGCGCCATTTGATCGTTGGCAGAAACCACTGCCGTGGCTTGGAGGGTGCTGGTCATTCCAGCGATTGTCACATACCCGGAACTGGCGGACCAGTCGCCAAAGACGATTCCCTCGGACCGGAGGCCCTGTTCTGCGATCGCTGCCTCATAGGCCCGGGCGCGGTTTCGGGCGGCAGGAAACGTGGTGGGCCCTGCGACGTGAAGGAACCGGCGGTGGCCCAGGGACGCCAGGTACCCGATGAGGGCCGGAAAACCAATGGTGGTCAATTGTGAGGGGCGGCCGGTCAGGGCATCGTCCTCCTCGGAACCTATATACGAGGGGACGCGGAATTCGGTTCTCTCGAAGGCCTCCCGCATCTCGTCGGTTGAGGCGAGTGCCAGGACACCGGCAAGATCGTGTTGCATCACCAGCGCCAGTGCTTCTTCGATTGAACGGCGGTCGCTGACATCCAGGGTGACGATATCGAGCAGGTATCCGGCCTCCCTTGCCGCGGCACTGGCGCCCTGCAGGACCTTGCTTGGGCCGAAATGGGCGATCTCGTGGGTGAGGGCACCGATCCGATGGGACTGACCTGTTGTCAGCGAGCGCGCCGACAGGTTGGGCCGGTAGTTGAGCTTCTCAAGGGCGTCAACCACCCGCCGTTTCGTCTCAGGCCGGATGCCCTCGAAACCGCGCAGGAAACGGCTGACCGTCTGATGCGAAACTCCTGCCGCTTCAGCGACATCGTAAATGGTGGCCTGCCTGGTCGCCGGTGACGGCGGAACGGGCCCACTGCCCGCAGCCACCGTTTGTGTAGCCCGCTCGTTGTCCATTCCGGCCTTCCCCAAATCACTGAACGATCAGGGCTTCTGCCCGTCACTCGAGTTTACCGGAAACATTTCTGCTCCAAGGTCTATGTTTCCGGTAACATTTGGCGCTAACATTCAAGGACCGTCTCCGCCCCAACCAATGGAGTACCAACCCACATGGATTCGCCCGCCCCCGCCCACGTCCCCAACGGCATCCTCTTTGGTGCCGCCTACTACGCCGAATACCACATGAACGACCGGCTTAAAGTGGATCTCGACCTGATGAAGGATGCCGGGTTTACCGTCATCCGGGTGGGCGAGTCAGTCTGGTCCTCGTGGGAGCCGCAGGATGGAGAGTTCGACGTCGAATGGTTGGCCCCCGTTTTGGACGGCGCCCATGAACGCGGCATCAAAGTCATCCTGGGTACCCCCACCTATGCTGTCCCGCCATGGCTGCAGACTGCCTATCCTGAAATCGCCGCCGAACGAAGCACCGGAACCAGGATTCCCTGGGGCGCACGGCAGGAAGTGGACTACTCCCACCCCGCATTCCTCTTCCATGCAGAACGCGTTATCCGCAGGGTCATGGAACGGCATGCCAGCCACCCTGCGGTTATTGGATTCCAGGTAGACAACGAGCCCGGCCTGGAACTCATCCATAACCACGGCGCCTTCACACGGTTCGTGCGGCGGATCAAGAAGCAGTACGGCGACGTTGAGACCCTCAACCGGGAATGGGGCCTGACGTACTGGTCGCACCGGATCACCGACTGGGCCGAGCTCTGGCGGCCGGACGGCAACACCTTCCCGCAGTACGATCTGGCCTGGCGGCGCTACCAGGCGGACCTCACCACGGAGTTCATCACCTGGCAGGCGGGCCTGGTCTCCGAGTATCGGCGGGGCGATCAGTTTGTCACAACGTGTTTGCAGTTCCCGCGCCGCGGCCTGGACGACGAACAGCTTTTCAATGGACTCGATATTGCTGCCGGAAACCCCTATTACGGCATGCAGGACCACCTGGACGGGCTCGAAGAACTTGACCAGCCCAACTACTGGACCACCACGGGGGTGGCGGGTCTGTTCAGGCAGGCTGACCGGCTCTACGGAGCCAAGCAGGGACGTTACCTGGTCACAGAGACCAACGCCCAGGCCATAGGTGCCGCCGAGACAAACCTGCCACCCTACCCGGGCCAACTGAAGCAGGCGGCTTACGCTTTCATCTCCCGGGGTGCTGCGATGATCGAATACTGGCACTGGCACACTCTGCCTTACGGGGCGGAAACCTATTGGGGAGGAGTCCTGCCCCACAGCCTGGTCCCCGGGCGGGTCTACGCGGAACTGTCCGAACTGGGGTCCGAACTCGGCCAGATCGGAACGCTGCTGGACGGCTACGTGCCGGACGCCGACGTCGCGATTCTGTGGTCGAACCCCAGCCGGTTTGCCTTACAGTTCATGCCGCCCTTTGCTGCCGGCAGCCAGCCGGACGGAGAATCCTACGAGCACATCATTGACTCGTTCCACCGCGGGGTCATCGACGCCGGCCGGCAGTCCCGGGTCCTCCATCTCGCCCAGGCAGCGGCGCTCGGCGCCGCGCAACTGGTCGAGCAGTTCCCCGTACTGGTGGCGGCAGGCGTCTATGTGGCCTCGGACGAGGAACTTGTGCTGCTGCGGGAGTACGCCGAACTGGGCGGCCACCTCATCCTTGGCGTCCGCACAGGGTATGCCGATGAGGAAGCGCGAGCCCGCGTCGCCGTCGCGCCTGACTTCCTGCATGAGGCTGCCGGCGTGCGGTACGAGGAATTCTCCAACCTGGAGCGGGATGTTCCGGTAAGCGGCACGGCCGGCAGCGGCCTTGAACTCGAGGATGCGTCGTATGCCCGGCTGTGGGTGGACGGGCTCATCCTGCAGGGGGCAGAGACACTGGCCTCCTATGAGCACCCCCGGTTCGGGGACTTTCCCGCGGTCACCACGCGGATCCACGGTGCAGGCAGGGTGACGGCGGTTGGTTGCGTGCCCTCGCCGGGACTCGCCAAGTCGCTGATCCGCTGGGCCGTCCCGGAGGCGCCGGAGTCCCGGCTGGTGGGTGAAGTCCAGCGGCCCATCACCGTATCCTCTGGTTCGCTGCCGGACGGGCGCCGGGTGTGGTTTGTCTTCAACTGGGGCTGGGACCGTCAAACGGTCTCCCTCGCCGGACGCGTCACCGAGGTGGTCACCGGTACCGCCCACGAACCCGGTGCAGAGCTTTCCCTGAGCCCATGGTCAACACGAACTTTCGTCAGCCAGTGAGGCGTCCGGCTCAGCCGGACGCCGCTCCGAAACAATTCATCAGCATCAACAAATACACAGAAAGAGTAACGATGAAAAAGGCACCAAAAACAGCAATGGCGCTGGTGAGCAGCGCCGCGGTGGCCGCAATGCTCCTCTCCGGCTGCAGCAGCAGTACACCGGCCGGAACCACGGCACCGGAGAAAGTGTCGCAGGACCAGATCGACCAGGCGCTGAGCACACCTACCAAGCTGACGTTCTGGACCTGGGTGCCTGATATCGAAAAGGAAGTCGCCCTGTTCGAAAAGAAATACCCGGCGATCGATGTCACGGTCGAGAACGTCGGCCAGGGATTGGAGCACTACCAAAAGGTCCGCACGGCTCTCCAGTCCAAAGAGGGCGCCCCGGACGTAGTGCAGGTGGAGTACCAGTACATCCCTTCATTCACCCTGACCGATTCCCTTCTGGACCTCACTCCCTATGGTGCAGCGGACCTCTCCGGTGACTACGTGGACTGGGTCTGGAACCAGGTCTCCACCGATGACGGCGTTTGGGCCATTCCGCAGGACATCGGACCCCTGGGCAACGTCTACCGCAGGGACATCCTGAACCAGGCAGGCGTCACCGAGGCCCCGAAGACCTACGAGGAATACACCGCAGCAGCCCAAAAAGTAAAAGACTCAACGGGTTCGTACATCTCCAACCTTGCAACCAACGACCCCGCGCAGGTGGTCGGACTCCTCTGGCAGGCCGGTGTGAAGCCCTTCGGGTACGACGGCGACAAAACCGTCAGCATCAACGTCAACAGCCTCGAAGCCAAGCAGGTCCTCGGCTACTGGCAGGACCTGATCGAAAAGGACCTTGTATCCACGGACGCGGATTTCAATGACCAGTTCTACCAGGGCCTGGCCGGCGGCAAGTATGCCGGATGGCTGACGGCGGCCTGGGCTCCCATTTTCCTCCAGGGCACGGCCGCTGACACCTCAGGAAAGTGGAGCGCGGCACCACTTCCGCAATGGGAAACAGGCAAGGAAGTCTCGGGAAACTGGGGCGGCTCCTCGGACGCCGTGCTGTCAACCACCAAGAACCCCATCGCAGCCCAGGAACTGGCCAAATTCATCAACCACGATGAAGAATCCACCACGATGTTCGCCAACGAGCAGTTCCTCTTCCCGGCAGCGAAAAGCGTTCTCGAAAGTCCGGAATTCACTGACAAAGCGGTGCAGTTCTTTGGCGGCCAAAAGGTGAACGACCTCTTTGCCGAGATCTCAGGCACGGTGGATACCGAGTTCCAGTGGCTTCCGTTCACCGAGTACGCGTACTCGCAGTTCAACGAGATTGTCGGCACCGCCATCGGTGAGAAGAAGGACCTGGGCGCGGCACTTGACCAGTGGCAGGACGTCCTCGTCAAGTACGCGAAGGCCCAGGGATTCACCGTCACATAAGACGCTCCGGGAGGCGCCGCTGCCTGCAGGCGCGGCGTCTCCCGTCCTTCCCATTTCCCTTAAGTAAAGGATCAGCCGTGGCCATCAGGTCTATCTCCGCCGCGAAACCGGCCGGCACAAGCACCGCCAGACGTTCATCCGTCAGCAAGCGCAGACAAACGACCGCCGCCTACCTCTTTGTGCTGCCGTTCTTCGTGGTCTTCACCACCATGCTTGTCATCCCGCTCGGATACTCGGGCTACCTCAGTGTGTTCAAGAACCAGTTGGTCGGCGGACTCTCATTTATCGGACTGGACAACTACATCCAGGCTTTCTCGGACCCGGATTTCCTGGCTGGGATTGGCCGGATGCTGATTTTCCTGCTGGTCCAGGTGCCTATCATGCTCGGCGTAGCCCTGTTGCTCGCCCTCGGCCTCGACAGCGGCAGGGCACACGGTGCCAAGGCCCTGCGCCTCGTGTACTTCATGCCCTATGCCGTTCCCGGGGTCGTCGCGACGCTGATGTGGGGATACCTCTACGGCCCCGACTTCGGCCCCATCTCGCAGCTGTTCCGCGCCGTGGGCCTTGAGTCCCCGAATCTTCTCAACTCACAGAACATTCTCGGATCGATGATGAACATCGTCACATGGGAATTCGTGGGCTACAACATGATCATCCTGTACGCGGCCCTCCGCTCCATTCCTGCTGAACTCTATGAGGCGGCAGCCATCGACGGCGCCAGCCAGTACAGGATCGCCTGGAGCATCAAGATCCCGGCCATCCGGCCCGCCATCATGCTGACAGTCATCTTTTCGATCATTGGGACGTTCCAGCTGTTCAACGAGCCAAGCCTGCTGGACGCAATCGCCCCCAGTGCCATCACCAATGGGTTCACCCCGAACTTCTACGCGTACAACCTTGCGTTCGTCAACCAGGACGTCAACTACGCCGCTGCCGTGGCGTTCCTCCTCGGGGCGATCATCGCCGTCGTCTCCTACGTCGTCCAGTTGGGCACGCAGCGCAGCGAACGCAAACAGCGAAAGGCCACCCGATGACCTCCACCACGCTCGCTCCCAGCCCGAAAACCGAGACCGTTCCGAGCAGGCCGGCCGGCCGCCGCAACGGAAAAGAACGCAGCCTGCCGCTGACCATCGTTCTGTGGCTGTGCGCCCTCTATTTCCTTCTCCCGCTGTTCTGGCTGTTCATTGCCAGCACAAAAGACAACTCTGATCTATTCAGCAGCTTCGGGCTGTGGTTCGGCGACCGGTTTTCGCTCTGGGACAACATCGCCTCGGTGTTCACGGTCCGCGACGGCCTCTACCTCCGGTGGACGCTCAACACTGTCCTCTATGCCGGCGTGAGCGCTGTGGGAGCGTCACTGATTGCAACGATGGCCGGTTATGCCTTTGCGAAGTACACGTTCCCCGGGTCACGGGCCCTGTTCAGCCTCACCCTGGGGGCCATCATGATTCCGCTCACGGCCCTGGCATTGCCCACGTACCTGCTTTTCAACGCGGCCAGCCTCACCAACACGCCCTGGGCAATCATCCTGCCCTCTCTGGTGAGCCCGTTCGGGGTCTTCCTGATGCGCGTCTACGCAGCCGACGCTGTACCGGACTCCATGATCGAAGCCGCTCGCGTTGATGGGGCAGGTGAGTTCAGGATCTTCTGGCAGGTGTCCTTCCGGCTCCTGGGGCCCGGAGTGGTGACCGTCTTCCTCTTCGCGCTGGTGGCCACTTGGAACAACTACTTCCTGCCCCTGATCATGCTGAACAGCTCCTCCCTGTACCCGCTGACTGTCGGACTGGCGCAGCAACAGTCCGCGAGCGCCGCGGGAGGCGGCGCCCAAGCCCTCTTCTCGACGGTTATCACCGGCTCACTGGTCAGCGTTATACCGCTGATCATCGCCTTCCTGTTCCTCCAACGCTATTGGGAGACGGGTTTGGCGACTGGGGGAGTCAAGGAGTAGTTGACCCGGAAGCCCTCCCGTCAGCCTGGGACGTCGGCGGATACCCGTTCGCCGTTGAAATACTCGAGCTTCCAGCCATCAACGGCATGGTGGTGGGCCAGGTTGAGGGCGGCGTTGTCGATTTTCTGCAAGGCACGGCCGATGGCGCGGCTGAGACTGACTCGGATGAGCGTGCCGTGGGCGATGGCAAGAATACGGCCGCCCGGAAATTCCTCGGCCAGTGCTTCCAATGCAGCCAGCCCGCGGCACGCGGCGTCGTCCTCGCCTTCTGCGCCGAGGTAGCCACCGGGGATGCGCAAAGCGTCCAGTTCGGGTCCGGCCTGAAGGCCCTCCGCGGATCCGAAGCTGCGCTCAGTCAGCCCTTGCACACGCCGGACCACGTCCAGCCCCAGCCCCGCGGCGATAAGATCGGCGGTTTCCGCGGCTCGGCTCAGCGGCGAGGACACGATGGCGTCCCACTCGTAGCCGGACAGGACGGCGACGGCATCGCGCGCCTGGCCCCGGCCGACGTCGTTCAGTGGGATATCGGTGGATCCCTGCAACCGGCGCTGCGCATTCCAATCTGTCTGACCGTGGCGGACGAGGGCGAAAGTCGTAAGAGTCACGCCCTCATTCTGCCCTGAGCGCGGCAGGCACCGGAACAGCCGCTCCCGTGATGAGACGGCTAACGGGCGGGGGAGTGTCCCAGGCTGGTTATCAGGCGGCCGATGGAATCTTCGGCCGTAGGCACGGCGCCAAAGACCTCCTGTTGCCGGGTGGTGTCGGCGACGTAGCCGCCGGTCTGGAAATAGTTGATCATCGCACCCAGGTCCTTCAGCATCGGGTTAACCGGCCCAAGCACGGTGCCCATGGTGCGGACGAGCCCCGCGGGGACCGCCCGTACGCCCATGCGCCTGCCAAGGAGCCGGCCGGAGATCTCGGCCACCTGCTGCATGCTTACCGGCCGGTCCCACCCGATATCGATCCGTTGACCCTCGACGCCGGGTGCGTCGACTGCCGCGGCAAGACAGCCTGCAACGTCGGGCGTGAGCACGAACGTCAGCGGGACGCCAGGGTCCCCGAGCCATCTGAAGCGGCCCTTGCTGACGGGGTCGCCGCCGAAACGGGTGACCTGGTCAAAAAAGGCGCCCGGCCGCAGCGCCACGAACGGCACGCCCCGGTTTTCGAGCCGGTCCTCAGTCAGCTTCTTGTGCCAAAAGTGCGGAACCCCGGGCGTCTGGTCACACGTCAGGATGCTTGTCAGGACGAACCTGCGCACCTTGCTGGCGGCCGCGGCATCGACAAGGTTGGCGTTGCCAACGATGTCCGTTTCTGGTGTGTCCCCCTTCCGGTGCCGGGTATAGCCTGCCGCCGTGGTGATCACACAGTCCACGCCGTCCATCGCCCGCCGCAGCGACCCCGGGACCATCATGTCGCCCCGGGCGATAGTGGCTCCGGCGGCTTTCAGGCGGGCCGCATCCGAACCGACGCGCACGAGGGCACGAACTTGTTTTCCGCGCGCCAGGAGTTCGGCCACAACCTGGCCGCCCAGCATGCCAGTGCCGCCCACCACCAGAACGGGCCCATTGTCAGTCATCGCCGCCTCCGTTTTCTGGAGCTCAAGTCCTTGGCACGTCCAGTTCCGTCGTGACGTACTCATAGCCCTCGCGTACCAGCTGCTCGAGGACGTCGGTGTCCACGTCGTCGAGCTTGTTGATGTAGAGGCAGCCGACACCCAGCTTGTGTTTTCCGAGCTTGGGCAGCAGCGACGACGCATCGGGGCGGTAAATCACCCCGTACAGCGCCAGATTGGCCTTTCTCGGTGAATATCCGACGGCGGCAAAGTCGCCCTCGCGGCTGGCGCCCCTGTAGTGGTAGCTTCCGAAGCCCACGATGCTGGGGCCCCACATGACGGCGGGCTGCCCGGTGGCCTCGGACATGATCCGGAGCAGGGCGAAGCCATCCTCACGGCGGGTGGGATGGTCAATGGAGGAGAGGAACTCCTCCACGCTGGCGCCAGTGGGGACGGTTATGTTTTCAGCCATACACGTAGTGTCGCAAAATACAGGGCTGGTGGGGCGACAATCGGCTGCTAGGTTTCGTGAGTCGTGACAATGTCGTGGGAGGCGGCCCATTCGCCCACGTCCCTGCGTTCGATGGCCGCGGCCATCAGTTCAGGGAACAGGTCCGGCGTGCAGGCGAAGGCCGGGACGCCGATGCCGGCAAGGGCGGCGGCGTGGTTGACGTCGAACGTCGGATGTCCGCTGTCGCTTAACGCCAGCAGGGCAATCATGGTTGCCCCGGCTCCGACGATCGAGGCGGCCCGGCGCAGCATCTCCTCAGCTATTCCACCTTCATAGAGGTCGCTGATGAGCACCAGGATTGTCTCCGTTGGCTGCGTGATCTGATCCTGACAGTAGGCCAGTGCCCGGTTGATGTCCGTGCCGCCGCCCAGTTGCACGCCGAAGAGCACGTCCACGGGGTCCTCCAGCTCGTCCGACAGGTCCACAACTTCGGTGTCGAAGACCACCAGCCGTGTCCGCACCGACCGCAGCGAGCTGAGCACCGCGCCGAACACGCTGGAGTACACCACCGACTCGGCCATGGACCCGGACTGGTCGATGCACAGGATGATCTCACGCTGGACCTGGGTGCTTCGCCGGGCATATCCCACCAGCCGTTCAGGCACAATGGTCCGGTATTCGGGCTGATAGTGCTTCAGGTTCGCGGCGATGGTGCGGTTCCAATCGATGTCCTGGTGCCGCGGCCGCCTGGTCCGTGCTGCCCGGTTCAATGCCCCGGAAACTGCCTGGACTGTCTTGGCGCGCAAACGGTCCTCGAGTTGATCCGTCACTTGGCGGACCACTGCCCTGGCTGTCTCCCGCGAACGCTCCGGGATCACGCGGCCCAGCCCAACGAGCGTGCTGACGAGGCCGATATCCGGCTGCACGGTGCGCAGCATCTCCGGTTCCAGGAGCAGTTGGCGCAGGGCCAGCCTGTCCATGGCGTCGGCCTGCATCACCTGGACCACGCTGGAGGGGAAATAGCCACGAATGTCACCGAGCCACCTGGCCACCCGGGGACTGGAGGCGCCCAGGCCTCCCGCCCCCTTGCCTGCTGCCCCGTACAAGTCTTCCAGCGCCTTGTCCCGGAGGTGGTCCTCAGCTGAGAGGACCACACTCTCGCCGTCGGATGTTCTGACGCCGTCCGCTTCGTGACCGCCGAGCAGCAGACGCCAGCGGCTGAGCCTGTCCCGGCCTTCAGCGTTGGTTTCGGTCACTGCACTGCCTCCCATCCCAGGTACCTGGCCATCGTGCGGATCGCCTCGTCCGCGCCCGTGAAGTGCAGCGCTAATGCATCCGAAGTCCGGGTGAGCGCACTTCCGCGGCTCACCTGTTCACCCATTTCCCGCCGCTCTGGAGGGCTGAACAACGAAAACGTCCTGCGCAGCAACGGCAAAACGTCGTCAAAGACGCCGTCTGGCACACCGGCCACCCACTCGTCGACGATCTGCAGGAGGCGCGGATCGTGAATCAGCAGGACAGCATCGCCTGACAGAACGCCGTCGAGCCAGGCTGCGGCCTGCGGGGCCGGCGTGGCGATGGACAGCCGGCGGCTGAGCCGCGCCGCGACGTCGTCCCTGTCCACCAGGCCGGCGTCCAGCAGCAGCCTGGTGGCCCGCCCTGCGACCGCTCCGTGAATGGCGTCCGAACCTGAAACGGCACCCAGGGCCCCGTGCCAGTCATCCAGGGGCAGGTCCGGCAGCAGGGACAAACCATGCTGGGCCGAGTCAATGGCCCGCCGCATCGCTGCTGCCGCCTCATCGTCCAGCCCGGAGCAGGCTGTCGGCAGGCCAACACAGGCCCGAACTGCGGTCGCATCGAGAATCTTCCGCACTTCCGTGACGTCCACACCGCGCACGTTGCCGTACCGGCAGGTCCGGGCAAGCGGAGCAATGGTTTCCAGGAGCGGCGGAACGTCATGCTGCAGGGCCGTGCGCTCCGCCAGCACCGACACCACGCCACTGATTCCCTCCGGCAGGTCCGCAAGCAGGCAGCGCGTCAGGAGATCACTAAGGTCCGTCAGGCTGGTGGCGAGCTGGGCCCGTTCGGACACGTATGCCGCTGCCGCCGATTCGACGGTGGTGCCATAACGGCTGGCTTCCACCACTGCGATGGCAAGCTCCGGCTCCCAACGCAGTATCCACGCCTCTTTGAACGTGCCCGTGGTACGGCCGGTCTCGCTGGGGATGCCCCAGTCCACGCCGAGCAGCGCCAGCCTGTGCAGCAGCACCGAGCGGGCCAGCTGGTTCGGCTTGCGCAGGTCAATTGTCAGGACCTCTTCCATCGCGCTGGGTTTCAGCCGCAGCCTGCGCTGGGCGGCAGCGAGGTCAGCGGCCAGCGGAACGGTGGGCGCGGACGCCGGCACGTTCCCCAGTTCACGTCCGATGGTCAGTTCCCGGTGCACCAGTGCCAGGGGCAGCGGCGAGCCGTCGCAGAGCACTGCCTGGGCGGCGTCATCCAGTTCGGATAGTCCCGGGCTGGGCCGTCCCCGGACTGCGGCCAGGGCACGCGCCATCCGGCTTGCCTCCACCACCGACGCCGTGGACGCGTCAAGGTTCTCGCGTCGCAAGGTACGGGCAACCCGCACCAGCCAGGTGGTTGCTACATCCAGGGAGGGATCCTGGGCGGCGCGGTGGGTGAAGAGATGCTGGTACCAGCCCGGAGCGGTCACGCCCGCCCCATATCCGCTGCGGAGACTGAGCCGATCGGAGGTCCAGGGCACCCAGGCGGCCGTGACCTTGATCTTGGGCAGGCCGGCCAGCAGCCTGTTGTCGGCCGAGACAGGAGGAAAAGCAGCGGTGACCAGCGCCGGCGCGTGATAGGCGCCGCACACTACGGCGATCCGTCCGTGCCCTTCGCGGATCGCCGCCCGCAGGAGACGCCGCATGGATGCCTCCCGGAGGTTGTTCTCCACCACGTCCGGGTGGTCAGCGGGCCTGGTGTCGATGGCGCGAATTTCGGCGATGGCATCGATGACGGCGGCAAACTGGTCCAGCGGGCCCTCATTCCGGTGCTCGATGGCGTCCTCCCACCAGCGTTCGGCGTCGCTGTACCCGGCAGCCTCAGCCAGCATCGCAACCGCATCCGGCCGGTAGGGCTGCTGCAGGTCCGGGGCTGGTTCGGCGGGGTCAACGGGGGTGGCCGGGTCAGCCTCTGCTGAATCCGAGTCCGAGTCAGCATCGGAACCAGCATCGCGTGGCGGGGCGGCCAGGTGCAGCGCGAAGCTGTGGGCCGCGGGCAGGTCGATGGCCCGGACCCCCGTTCCTGTTGACAGCGCCCAGCGGATGGCCACCCACTCAGGGGAGAAGCCTGCCAGCGGGTAGAACGACGCCAGCCGCGGCTGCTCGGCTGCGTAGATCAGCCCCGCCACCGGAGGGGTCATCCCGGGATCCGAAAGCAGCGGCAGGATCTGGTCCAGTTCCGGCGGGCCCTCCACCAGCACCAGGTCCGGCCGGAGGGCTGCCAGGGCTTCCGCGACCGAATGCGCCGAACCGGGTCCGTGGTGCCTGATGCCCAGGACGTGGACGTCTGTCACTGAGCAGCCTCAGTTGGACGAATCAAGATCGCGGCAGGCCCGGTACAGGTCCTTCCACTCCGGGCGGTTGCGGACGATGGTCTCCAGGTACTCCTGCCAAATCACCCGGTCCTGCACGGGATCCTTTACCACCGCGCCCACCAGGCTGGCCGCCACGTCGGGGGCCCGGACCGTTCCGTCTCCAAAATGGGCTGCCAGGGACAGCCCGTTGGTCATCACGGAAATGGCTTCCGCCGTCGAAAGGGTTGCCGACGGCGACTTGATGGTGGTGCGTTGATCCTGGGTGACGCCGGCGCGCAGTTCGCGCATCACAGTGACCACGCGGCGGATTTCAGACAGCGCCGCAAGATCAGCCGGCAGTTCCAGGGCCGCGCCCAGGCTGCGAACCCGGGTGCTGACAATCTCCACCTCCTGCTCGAGGCTGTCCGGGAGGGGCAGCACCACGGTGTTGAAACGGCGGCGCAGGGCGGAGGAGAGGTCATTGACGCCTTTGTCGCGGTTGTTGGCCGTGGCGATGACGTTGAATCCCTTGCGTGCCTGGACTTCCTGGTTCAGCTCAGGGATGGGCAGGACTTTTTCACTCAGGATGGTGATGAGGGAATCCTGCACATCCGAGGGGATGCGGGTGAGCTCCTCCACCCGGACCAGGCTGCCGCTTTCCATCGCGCGCATCACCGGCCCGGCAACCATGGCCGCCCTGGACGGGCCCTCGGCCAGCAGCCGGGCATAATTCCAGCCGTACCGCAGTGCTTCCTCGGGTGTGCCGGCCGTGCCCTGCACTACCAGCGTGGATGTGCCCGAGATGGCGGCGGCCAGGTGCTCGCTGAGCCAGGTTTTCGCGGTGCCGGGAACGCCGAGCAGCAACAGCGCACGGTCAGTGGCCAGGGATGCCACGGCGATTTCCACCAGCCGCGCCGAGCCAAGGTACTTCGCGCTGATCTCAGTCCCGTTGGGCAAGGTGCCGCCAAGGACATAGGTGGCCACTGCCCAGGGTGAAAGGCGCCAGCTGGGCGGGCGGGGCCGGTCATCCAAAGCTGCCAGCTCCCTGAGTTCCGCCGCATAAGCGTCTTCGGCATGGGCGCGCAGAACATCAGTGGTGGACTGGGCATCGGTCATCGGAAGGCCTCCGTCAGCGATTTTCGGAATGATTGGTACTGTACGACATCACGCAGAACGCGGCGCCGGGCGGCGTCGTCGTCTGAACGCTCGAGCAGGCGGCGGCACTCGTCGGCGGCTTCCAGCGGAAGCCCGGTGGGCAGGATGTCGGCCAGCATTGCTGCCAGCTGCCCGCCGTTCTTGGCGGTTATCAGCTTGAGTACTTCGTCGGCCAGGCGCGGGCCCCACGGCCTTGGCTGGTCCCTCAGCAACGGGGCCAGCGTCAACGGATTCCGGCCTCCGCTGCGGAGATGCCGGACGAGTGCGGACTCGCGCTCGACGGCGGGCAGGCAGCTCAGCAGCCGCGGGTCCTGGCGGAGCTCTGCCAGCGCGCGCACCCAGTCAAGGTCGGCGCGCAGCACAGCGGCGTCGAGAATGGCCGCAACGATCCGGGGTTCGCTCTCAAGCAGCGCCAGCGTTGCCGCCGGGCCACGTCCAGAAACCGTTGTCCACACGTCGAGCGGGGCACCCCGGATGATCGTTTCCAGCCGGCCGAGCCTGTGGGGTTCGCCGCTGCGGGGATCCCCGGCGATGCCGTCGCGCACGGACTCTTCGTCCGGTTCCGGTGGCAGCTCGATCTCGAACTGTTTGCGCAGCACCCCTTTGATGCGAAGCAGCGGGAGCAGCCGTGCGGCCATGCGGCCGGCCCGGGCGCTGCCGGGGAGCCGGTCCAGCAGGTTGGCGGCAACCTCCCGCACGCTCTTTGCCTTGTCATCCAGGGCCCGTTCCAGCAGCTCGTCGTCGTCGGATTGAACGTTGACGGCGAAGGTGCCCAGGTGGGCGGCCCGTTCCCGCGCGCCCAGGGTGCCCCATTGGCTGGCCAGCAGGCCCCGGGCGGCCGCGGGGTCGCTGCGCCGGAGCCGTTCCAGTTCCACCGTGGCGTCGGCGCTCCCCAGCCCCGCCCAATCGGTGCCGGCGGTGGAAGGCCTGCCGGAAACCCCGGGCCGGGCGAGGTCCTGCAGCCAGCTGCCACGGGCCCCGATGGCCGGATGAAGATGCTCCGCCACGCCGGGCCGGGTGTCAGCCAGCGTGAGCAGGGCCGGAAGCAAGCGGTGGGGCACCCGGCCTTGGGCCGCGTCCGCGAGCTGCAGCCAATCAATCACCAGCTGCCTCCGGAGCTCCTGACTGACCGGAGGCTGATTGAGCAGCAGGTCCAGCAACCGGGCGGATTCGCCGGACGCTTCCGGAACATCGTCCGGCGGGGCCGGAGCCGGCAGCTGATCGGTGTCCCCGGTGCCCGGGCGGCGGGCAGCACGGGTGGCGACGTCGGCCATGGCGGCCTGGTCGAGCAAGAGCTCCTCCCGGGACAGGCCGGCCGGTGGCCGAACCCCCAATTCCGCAGGCGGCAAGGGCGCCGCATGGCGTCCGGTGCCAAGAAGCGCCGACGTCCGGAGATCCGCCAGCCAGGTCACGGGGTCACCACCCGTTGCCCGACGACGACGGACAGGGGCCGCACCCGGCCCTCCTCCAGCTCACCAAACAGGTCCACAGGATGCCCGCCGGTCTGGGCCAGGAGCGAGTCCAGCGGCGCGTCCACCAGGGGGAGTGCATCGCCGGAGCTGTCGTGGAGCCAGCCGTGACCACCAGGGGAGACGCGGACCTTGCCGAACAGCACCGGGTGACGCCCACGCCATGGCGAGACGGCAACAGCGGCCGATTCCGATTCCAGTGCCCGGGCAATGCTGCACCCGTCACCGAGGCTGCGGGCCAGCCCGCGGGCGTTGACAGGGTTTGTGAACATGGCCCGCTGCGGCGCGGTGCCGGGATACCGTGCGACGCTGGTGTCCAGCTCCGCACCGGCCAATTGGGGCGCGGAGAGTGCCTGCCCCTGGGCGGCAAAATCGAGCACGACCACCACCGTACCGTCAGGTCCGCGAAGCCAGGTGCGTTGTTGCTGCAGCCGTCCGTCGTCGGTCCGGTAAGCCCCCAGCACCAGCCAAGGACCCGGCAATTCCTCCGTACCCTGGACATCGGCGGAGGCCACCGCCCATCCGACGGCCGCCCGGAGATCGGCAAACTCGGTGGCTGACAGCTCCTCCCGCATGTTCCAGGCTTTGGTCAGCGCCCACCAGCGGCCTGCGTGCAGGAGAAGATGATCGGCCCAATCCCCGCGGGCGTGCACGTCTGACCCCATCGCCCGGACTTGCTCGGCCAGGCCCGGAAGCTGGGCGTCCACCAACCGCGCGGCTACAGCGTCCCACCAGGCATACGGCTGGTCGCGGGCGGCAGCCAGGCCAGTCCGCACGAGGTCCGTCAGCCACCGGGCGAAGTCGGATACCCCCGAATCCATCAGGGCCAACCGGTCCGCGCGCCGCTTGGCCTGCGCAACCGGATCTGCCTGCTGGCCGGTCTGGCGCCGTTCCAGCGCTGCCGCCCGTTCCTCCCGCTGGCCCGCCCATTCCCGGGCAAAGTCGGCGGTCTCCGCGCCGGCGTCGGCCGCCTGGCCACGGGACCACAGGAGGAGAAGGGCCAGCGCATGCTTGCAGGGGAACTTCCGGCTGGGGCACGAGCACCGGTACGCCGGGGCGGCCAGGTCAACGCTGACCTGGTACGGGGTCTTGCCGCTGCCCTGGCATTTACCCCATACCAGGACGTCATTGCTGCCGGTCTCGGACCACGGGCCGGGACGAGCCAGCTTGCGGGCGGCCGCCATCGAAGAATCATCGGGGGCGGCGCTGATCACCTTCTCCTCGCTCCAACGCACCATGATGCTCATTGTGCCCGATGGTTCAGGGACCGCGGGCGAGATGGGGCAGCGTGGCTTTGGGGAAGCAACTTCACCGGGTTGTGAACACCCGGCAGTCCATGGCTCCGGCAATCCATTACCGGGGCTTGTCCGGGAGGCGGAGTCCGCTGAGGAACCAGTGAGCACCTGCAACCGTCAGCAGGAAGCCGACAGCGCCAATGACAACGAGCTCTGTAATAATTCCCACGATGACCAGCACCAAGCCGGCTATGACGGCCAGGACACCGTAGACGGTGCGGGCGGCGGCCCTGCCGTGGGGCGTTCCTGACTGCAGTTCCCGGTCCAAATCCGGATCCGTTGCGGCCAGTTCCTGTTCGAGCTTTTCGAGACGCCTGCGCTCTTCATCGGATAACCCCATGAGAACCTTCCCACCCTCCCGGAGGTGCCACGGCAGGACCCACTGACTCTGACTGCATGGCAGTTCCCGCTTGCGGCAAGGCTACCTCCGACTGGCTCATTGGCCAGGCCCAGAAAGGGTCCGCGATGGACGTCATGGCCCTTACCCGTCTGCTGCGGTGCGCCTACGTGCAATGAGCACGGGACAGTGCGCGTGGGCGATGCAGGCTGAGGTGACCGACCCGAGTAACAGCCCCGCAAAGCCGCCATGGCCCCTGGGCCCGAGGACGAGAAGATCGGCATATTTGCTCTCCTCGATAAGTATCGTGCGTGCGAATCCTTCCATAAGTCGGGTCCGTACATTTTCTGGACGCTGGGGGCCGAAGGCCTTGACTACGGCGTCCTCCAGTAATTCCTCTGCATGTTCCTTGAACCCTCCGATACCGACGGCCACATACGAGGCATACGTGTTCGGGTACTCCCAGCAGGCCAAGGCCTCTATCTCTGAATTAAGCGGGACCGCCAGCCGCTGTGCCTGCCGCAGCGCTTCGACGGAAGCATCCGACCCGTCGACTCCCACAACAATCTTCATTAAGCTCTCCATGTTGATCACCCCGGGTCTTTCGTACTGATCGAGTCATTACATGGAGTCTAGGCCGACACCGTTGGTGGCACAGCAGAACGCCCGGCGCCCTTTTCCAGGGCGCCGGGCGTTCTGCTGACACCGTTCGTGCACCTGCCGGTTATTGCCCACGGGCAGGCGGGTGTCACGGTTCAGCCGTTCCTGACCGCTTCCTGCCGTCGTTGCCCAAGGCGTTCGAGCAGATGGTGCTCAGCGTCTTCGCCGGGAGCAATTCCGGCCGGAATGCGCAGGAAGAGGACCAATCCGAGCACCCACCACAAGCCAAAGAGAATCCACGGCGGCGGTGTGAGGGATGCCGGCATGCCTGGCAGGTAGAGGCTGAGAAGTCCAATACACAGGACCACTGCCAGAACGCCAATAATGATGCCTCCGTTGCCCTTGCCGCCGATGCGGAGGGGCCTGTCCATGTGAGGTTCGCGGCGGCGCAGGATCACGAACACCAATGCAACAAGGATGTAGGCGATCACGATGCTCGGTGCGCCGGAGTCCACGAGCCAGCCCAGCATCGAAACGCCGAAGAACGGTGCAAGAAAGGACAGTGCGCCAATGAACAGCAGGGCGTTGACTGGAGTCCGGTACTTGGGGTGCAGCTTGGCAAACCATACAGGCAGCATGCCGGAGCGGGCCATTGAATACATCAGGCGTGAGGCGCCGAGAAGCAGTGAGTTCCATGAGGTCAGAATGCCTGCAATGCCGCCGGCGATCAGGATCTTGGCCATTACGTCGCTGCCGAACAGTGCACCCATGGCATCAGCCGTTGCTATATCCGCTTGAGCGATGTCTCCCGGAGGCATTGCGGAGGAGGTAGTCAGCACAGTCATGGTGTACCAAACCGTGGCAAGCAGGACCGCAATGACGACGAGCCTTCCTATCTGCCGCGCCGGGATGTTTACCTCCTCGGCAGACTGGGGGATAACGTCGAAGCCAACGAACAGAAACGGAACTACCACGAGGACGGCGAAGAAACCGTTCATGCCGCCCGTGAAGAAAGGCTGCATGTTCGCTGCTGAGCCTCCCGTGAAGGAGCCGAAGACAAGCATCAAGCCAATAACCAGCAGGAAAACGACCACGAAAGTCTGGGCGACGCCGGCAAGCTTGACTCCGAGGATGTTTATCCCCGTGATAATGACTGCGGCAACAGCCCCCACCAAGGCCCATGTGAGGTGTACCTGGTAGCCGGCAACTTCCCACAGGGGGACCTGGCTCAGGTCAGGAAAGAGGTACTGGGCAGTGCGCGGCAGCGCCACAGCCTCAAAGGCAACAATTGTGATGTAGCCTCCGGTGATGGCCCAGGACCCAATGAAAGACCAACGGGGACCCATGCCGCGGAGCAAGAAGTTGTGCTCGCCGCCGGCCTTAGGCATCGCAGCGGTCAACTCAGCGTAGGTTAATCCCACTACGCCCATGATCAGGCCACCGGTAATCATGGCGAGGACCGCCCCCATGGTGCCCGCCGAAGATATCCAGCCACCGGTGAGGACTACCCAGCCAAAACCGATCATTGCGCCGAAGCCAAGGGCTAACGCGTCCCAGTTTCCCAAGACCTTAAGAAGTGAAGTGTCCTGCGTTTGCACAGCTTGAGAGACTTTCATGCATCCTCGCTCTTTCTTGCTGGTGATTTGGAATGTCCCGGACCGAACGCCGTCAGGCACATCACGTCCTGACAGTAAAAGGCCCAGCCCTGTCAAAAAGGGATCATGGACGGGCCCTGACCACGCTCTTAGGCGGTTGAGTATCGTTTCGGAAAGCGAGAACCAGATCCATATGCGAAGTGTGCCACGACCTGCTCAAACTTTGAGCTAAAACCGCGACGCCACACGGTGCAGATGGCCAAAACGCTGGTCACCAGGTTTAGCAGGGCTACGACGGCAGACAATCCGCTCGCAGGCAGCGGCGAGGACGGCGCTGCCTGGGCGGTCACTCTTCAGTTACAAAGCCTCTCCGGTGGGTCGGGTGTCGTTCACTTCGCCGCGCCATGCACCGGTCTCGGCGCCCCGGGATTCGATGAACTCCTTGAACCTGCGCATGTCCGCCTTGACTCGCATGTCGTCGAGGTTAAGGGCAGCCCCGGCCTTCTCGGTGAAAGTCTCCGGTCCCCATTCGAAGTGAACAGAAATCCTTGTGTTCCCGGCATCCAGCGGCGTGAAGTGGACCCGGCCGGCGTGGGACTTCCCGTCGACGCTGCGCCAGGCGATGCGTTCGTCCGGCGTCTGGTCCACAATTTCGGTATCGAATTCCCGCTCCACGCCGCCGATCTTCGTGACCCAGTGATTGGTGGTGTCGGTCAGCTGTGTCACGGATTCAACACCGGACATGAATTGCGGAAATGATTCAAACTGCGTCCACTGGTTGTAGGCCGTTGATACCGGCACTGCTACATCGATGGTCTCTTTGACGGATTCCATGGTGCTTCCTCCATTTAACAAAGAGCGCGCGGTCACGGACCACGGCGGTCCGCGAGTCGACCGGCCAACGCCCTCACTTGAACACTAAGCCTGCTGACTATTGGTGTCCAGAACCGAATATTTCACCGGAAGTGCCCTGGGGGCCTGGAAGGACAACAGCATGATCCACGCCGGTTCGGAGTCCGCCAGCTGAAGCCCGGGCAGCGCCGAAGCTGTTTCGTGGACAACGATGCTGGCCTCGAGTTCCGCCAGTTTGGCTCCGAGGCAGCGGTGGATGCCGAAGCCGAAAACCAGACCGTTGCTCATTGAGTTGGCCGCTCGGTCCGGCTGCCCGGGCAAGGGCCGCGGCCTGCCTTCCGGACCGGTTTTGGTGCCCGGCCCGGCCTTGAAGGGGCTTGTGATGAAGTTGCCGCTCAACTCGAGGAGGATTTCGGTTCCGGCCGGAACACGCTCCCCGCCGAGGTCCGTGTCCTGGGTGGTCACCCGCCGCCACGTCGGAACGGACGATTCCGTGGCCAGCACGTGCCGGACCATCGAACGGGCGCCAGCCTCAGACCCAGCATCCCGCCAGCTCTGGACTGCGCTTCCCTCCAAGAGGCGGAACAGGGTGGTGCTGATCAGTTGAGTTGTTGTTTCCTGCCCGGCAATCAGGAGGAAGTAGCCAAGCGAGCAGATTTCCGGCACGGACAGACCGTGCTCCGCCAGCGATTTGAACAGGTTGCGCCCGGGTACCTGCACGGATTCCGTGACCAGCTCGCGAATCCACACATAGAAATCGGCCGCGCTCCGGGCGAGCTCCAGCTGGCGGGTTTCGTCGGGCCAGCCCCAGAACAGCTCCATCGAGTCAAGTCCCCAGCGCTTCAGGCTCACCAGGTCCCGCACGGGCAGCCCCAGCAGCTCCAGCATGACAATGGCCGGCGGTAACGCCGCAATGGACTGGACAAGGTCAACCGGTTCGGCACGGGAAAGCCGTCCGGCAGCGTTGAATGCTGCTACCCGGGCAAGTTCACGGATGCGGGGTTCCATCGCCGCAACCTTGGCGGGGGTGAAGTAGCCCGCCACCACCTTGCGGATCCCGGCGTGGGTGTCAGTGTCATTGCTGGCCAGAACCGGCGGCAGCGCGAACCGCACGCGCTGGAGCGCACGCAGGGCCGGCCCCGTCAAAGGCGTCACGGCAACCAGGGCGTTGGCGGGACTGAAGTCGGCTGGTCTTTGCAGGATTTCACGGACGTCATCCGGGTTGCGCACCACCATGTATGGGCAACGGGTTTCGGATGGGGGCGTGAGGATCCCCGTGATTGATGGATCCGGGGTCATGCCGGCAGTCCGTTCAGCCAGTGCGCTGCTTCGGCCCGAAAGCGGACCGGCGGCAGGGTTGACGCCTGCTCGGGAAGGGCGCCGAGAAACGGAACGGGCAGGGATCTCATGACCTCAAGGTTGCTGTGGTGCAGAAACCCTGGTTCAGCGGGCCAACTGCCCAGCACAATGCCCAGCACTTGAAGTCCGCGCAGTGCCAGCGCCTCGAGCGTCAGTGCTGTGTGGTTGAGCGTGCCAAGGGCAGGACGGGCCACAAGAACGAAGGCCGCAGCCAAGAGCCCGCCCAGCTCCGCCATGGTGCCGCCTGAGGAATCGAGCTGCACCAGCAGGCCGCCGGCACCTTCAACCAGGACGTGATCATGGGATCCTGCGAGTTCACGGATCCTGTCCGCGTGCGCTGTCAGCGGGGGAAGGGGCATCCGGTCGACGGCGGCAGCGGCGATTGGTGCCAGCGGCTCACGCAGCACGACTCCCGTTTCCGCTGTCACGGCACCGGCCAGCCGGAGGATTTCGGCCGTGTCGGAGTCGCCCGCCGACGCTCCTGACTGGCACGGCTTGTAGACGGCAACGCTGCGTCCCAGTCCGCCGAGGACGGCGGCGAGCGCCGCCGTCGTTATTGTCTTGCCGACACCGGTGTCTGTTCCGGTGATCAGGATGATGGGCGGCAGGTTCATGGGTGATCCTCCAAAAGGGTGCGCAACACCGCGCAACTGTGTTCGACGTCCTTAGGCTTAAGGGTGGCCCTGGCCGTGAGCCGAAGCCGTGAAATGCCGTCAGGGACCGACGGCGGGCGGAAACAGCCGATGTGCACGCCGGCGGCCCGTGCAGCTTCAGCAACCTTCAGGGCCGCCTCCGAGGAGGGCATGGCGATGGATTGAACAGCCCCCGCCGAAGGCGCCATGGTGGTGCCCATGTTCTCCAGCACGCCGGCCAGGCCCGAGGCCAGGGCTGCTGCATTGCTCCGGACGGATGCGGCGCGCCACGGTTCATCCCGAATGACATGGACCGCAGCAAGGGCCGCCGCCGCCGATGCCGGGGCCAGTCCTGTGTCGAACATAAAGCTGCGCGCACGGTTGACCAGGTGTTCGCGCAACAGCTCCGAGCCCAGAACCACACCGCCCTGGCTGCCCAAGGCCTTGGACAAGGTGGCAGTGACAATCACGTTGGGATGCCCGGCAAGAGAGGTTCCTGCCACCGCGCCGTGTCCCTGAAAGCCGGCCACTCCCAAACTATGCGCCTCGTCTATCAGCAGGGTGGCGTCGTGTTCCGTCGCCAAAGAGAGAAGGTCCTGGAGCGGCGCCTCATCGCCCAGCACGCTGTAGACGGATTCGACGGCGATGAGTGCACGCGGTTCGGTCCGTTCCGCGAGCAGCCGGCCCGCTTCGCATGCATTGTTGTGTTCAAAGAACTCTGTCCGGGAGCGGCTGAGCCGGAATCCGTCGATCATCGAGGCGTGGCAGTGCTCATCGGCCACGATCAGGGTTCCCGGCCCGCCCAGCGCGGTGATCACGCCCAGGTTGGCCAGGTAGCCGGAGGAGAACACCAGCCCTGCGGCCATGCCCGTCAACAACGCCAGTTCCTGCTCCAATTCGAGGTGGAGCCGGGTTGTCCCGGCCACCAGCCGTGAGGACGTGGCACCCGTACCCCATCGGGACACGGCCTCGGTGGCTGCCTTGGCCAGCCGCAAGTCGGCTGACAGCCCCAGGTAGTCGTTGCTGGCGAGGTCGATGAACAGTTCGTCGGCAGACCGGGGAGCGGGCCGGCGGACCAGCCCGCGCCGGTCCCGGACGGCTGCCTGCCGCTCCAGCCACTGCGTCATGGGGGTGCTCATGCCCGGCCGCCCACGGGTACAGGGACGAGGTCGTGGACTTCCGCGACGGCGGCCCTCATGCCCGCGGTGATCTGTTCAATGTCCGCCGCGGTGCTGATGTACGGGGGCATGGTGTAGACGAGGTTCCGGAACGGGCGAACCCAGACACCGTGCCGGATGGCGGCCGCAGTCACGGCGGCCACGTCGACGGCGTCGTGCAGTTCGATGACACCGACGGCGCCGATGGTCCGGACCCCGGCTACGGCGTCGAGGTCCTGCGCGGGGGCGAGCCCTGACTCAAGGCCGGCGCCGATCCGGGCCACATCGTCCCGCCAGCCTCCGGAGTCGAGAATGCCCAGGCTCGCGTTGGCCACCGCGCAGGCCAGCGGGTTGCCCATGAACGTGGGCCCGTGCAGCAGGGCGCCGGCCTTGCCGTTGGATACCGTGCTGGCCACGTCGGCGGTGCAGAGCATGGCGGCAAGGGTCAGGTATCCGCCGGTCAGCGCCTTTCCCACGCACATGATGTCCGGAACCACGCCGGCATGATCGGCTGCGAAAAGCTCCCCGGTCCGGCCAAAGCCGGTGGCGATTTCGTCGAAAATGAGCAGCAGGCCGTAGCTGTCCGCAATGAGCCGCAGTTCATGCAGGCATTCGGGCGGGTACGCGAACATGCCGCCCGCACCCTGGAGGACCGGTTCCACGATGATGGCCGCAAGCCCCTCGAAGCCGGCGGCCACGATGTCCCGGACCGCCGCCGCCCACTGTTTGATGTTGCCTGTAGTGGCGTCTGCGGTGGCGCCCCCGGTGGCGGAGGACCCCGCCGGGGGACGGGGCGCAAACACGTTGCCCGCCAGCAGACCCGGGAAGGCAGAGTGCATCCCGTCCACGGGATCGCAGACGCCCATCGCCGCAAAAGTGTCCCCGTGGTACCCGCCCCGAATGCTCAGGAAGCGCTGCCGTTGGGGAAATCCGCGCGCTGTCTGAAACTGCACCGCCAGTTTCAGCGCGACCTCCACGGAGACGGAGCCCGAGTCGGCGAGGAACACCCGCTCCAGGGGTGATCTTCCGCCGCCAGCCGGCGCCATCTCCACCAGCCGCTCTGCGAGCTCCACCGCCGGGGCATGCGTGAGCCCGCCGAACATCACGTGGCTGAAACTGTCCAGCTGCTCCCTCGCAGCGGCATCCAGCACCGGGTGGCGGTAGCCGTGGATGGCGGACCACCACGATGACATCGCATCCACCACCTCGTGGCGGCTGCCGTCCTCGCCCCTGAGCCGCAGCCGCACGCCGTCGGCCGCCTCGACCTCCCAGAGCGGAAGGTCCGCGGACGCCGGGGCGTACGGATGCCATAACCGCGCGCGGTCCCGCTGGATCAGCCCCGGCTGAGCCTCGCCGCTCACGGCGCCAAAACCTCATGGCGCGAGCATTCGGCCGACCAGCCCAGCGGAGTCACCTGGACCTTCATGCGGCGCCTGCACGTCGCGCAATAGCGCGGCGGCTCCATCGCGAGGCGCTCGCCGCAGCGGTGGTGGACGTCCGGCGCCAGGCCGGCGCCGCCGTCGGACGGCTGGCCGCAGTGCCCGCAGAACCCGACAGGGTTTTGCGGGGTGAGTGAGCGGTTGGGGATCATAGCGACTTCTGGAGTTCCTTGATGGGCATGTTGAGCTCGACCAGCAGGTTTAGGTCGGCTGTGGTCGGGCGGCCCAGCGTGGTGAGGTAGTTGCCCACGATGACGGCGTTGATCCCGCCCATCAGCCCCTCCCGCGTTCCCAGATCGCCGAGTGTCAGTTCGCGTCCGCCGGCATAGCGCAGGACGGTGCGGGGCATGGCCAGCCGGAACGCGGCGATGGCCCTGAGGGCGTCCTTTCCATCCATGATCTGCTGGTTCTCCAGCGGCGTTCCCGGCCGGGGGTTGAGGAAGTTCAGCGGGACCTCGTGCGGTTCCAGGGCCGCGAGCTGGGCGGCCAGTTCGGCGCGCTGCTCCAAGGATTCGCCCATGCCGATGAGCGCTCCGCAGCACAGTTCCATTCCGGCATCCTTAACCATGTTGCAGGTCTCCAGGCGCTCTTCGTAGCTGTGCGTGGTCACTACCTCGCTGAAGTAGCTGCGGGCCGTTTCCAGGTTGTGGTTGTAGCGGTGCACGCCCCACTCAGCAAGTTGGTCCACCTGACGCTGGGTCAGCATGCCAAGGGAGCAGGCGATGTTGATCTCAACTGCTTCGTTGATGCGATCGATCGCGAACTTGATCTGGTTCATGAGTTTGATGTCCGGCCCACGAACCGCCGCCACGATGCAGAATTCAGTGGCTCCGGTGGCGGCTGTTTCTTTGGCCGCCTTGACGAGTTCGGGAATGTCGAGCCAGACGCCCCGGACGGGGGAGTCGAACAGACCGGACTGGCTGCAGAAATGGCAGTCCTCGGGACATCCTCCCGTCTTGATCGAAATGATGCCTTCCACCTCGACGTCCTCGCCACAGTGCTTGAGCCGCACCTCGTGCGCCAGCTGAAGGGCGGCCGGAAGTGCCTCGTCCGGGAGCCTGAGAATCTCCACCAGCTGGCTTTCGGTCAGCCCCACGCCGTCTTCCAGGACCTGTTTCCTTGCAATCCCGAGTATGGACGGCTCGGGCACCGGTGCCTCAAGGTTCGGTGCCTGAAGGGTGGAGCCGGGGGTCATCGGAGGATCTGCCTGAATCGTCATTGATAGTCCTTTGCGCTGGCGGGAAAATGCCTCACAGCTGACGCTAGTTTTTCGCTGGCCAAAGGATTTTGGAGGGTATCTACAACGAGGAAGACCAGAAGTTGGGCAGCCAGTCCTGTTCGAAACGGTGACGGTCCAACCCCGCAGGACCTATTTGTGTCAGGATCAGTTATGCCTGACCGCCTGATGCTGCTGGACACTGCCTCGCTGTACTTCCGCGCCTTCTATGGCGTCCCTGACACCATCCGCCGCTCCGACGGCACGCCGGTGAACGCTGTCCGCGGGCTGCTGGACATGATCGCCCGGCTCACCACCGATTACGGGCCAACGCATCTCATCGCGTGCTGGGACGACGATTGGCGTCCGCAGTGGCGCGTGGACCTTCTCCCAACTTATAAATCGCATAGGGTGGCTGAGGTGATGGTTGGTGCCGCCGACGTGGAGGTGGTGCCGGACGCCCTGGAGGCGCAGCTTCCGATGATCCGGCGGGTGCTTGACCTTGCCGGGATCGCCGTGGTGGGGGCTGCCGAGCACGAGGCCGACGACGTCGTGGGCACCTACGCCAGCCACGCCGCGTTGCCGGTGGACGTTGTCACGGGGGACAGGGATCTCTTCCAGGTTGTCGACGACGCCCGTCAGGTGCGGGTCATCTACACCGCGCGCGGGATGAGGAACCTTGAAGTCATCACAGAGATCGTGGTGGTGGGCAAGTACCGTGTGCTGCCGCAGCAGTATGCCGACTATGCAACCCTCCGCGGTGACGCTTCGGACGGGCTGCCGGGCGTTGCCGGCATCGGGGAGAAGACCGCGGCTTCGCTGCTCAAACAGTATGGGACGCTGGAGCGGCTCCTCGAAGCGGCGGCAGATCCGGGAAGCGGACTCTCCGCATCCGTGGGATCCAAGCTTGCTGCGGCCGAGGCATACCTCCGGGTCGCGCCCACCGTGGTGAGGCTGGTCCGCGACCTTGAGCTGCCCACCCTGGAGGAATCCGGCGCGCAGCTGCGTGCCGTGGCCGGCGAGCCTCGGGCAGAACTGCAACGTCTCGCGACGGAGTGGAACCTGGGCGGATCAGTAGCACGGCTCCTCGAGGCGCTCGACCGGCACGGCTGAGGATTGGATTCGCCTACAGGAAAAGCCTCCGGCCTAGACCCGTTGGTCAGGGGCATCCAGCAGGGCTGCCAGCGGTGGCCTTGTTCCCCTGCGGAAAAGCATCCCCTCCGGCAATCCCTCTACTGCTACGCGTGATCCGGACACATCGATGGTCACCCGTGCCCCGCCCACGGGGAGGTTGGTGGTGTGCAGGCTTCCCCAGGATTTGGGCAGCACGGGGTCCATCCACAGCGCGCCGCGGGAGACGTGCGCCTCATAGCGCAGGAGGCTGCGCATAATCATCACCGGCGTGGCCGAAGCCCACGCCTGCGGGGAACAGGCGGTGGGGTAGGGCAGGGGTTCCGGACACTCGAACCTGCTGAATCCGCAGAACAGTTCGGGAAGCCGGTTGTCCGTGTATTCGGCCGCCTCCATCAGTGCCGTGGAAAGCTGCTGCGCCTCCTTGACGAAGCCGTACCTCATAAAACCTGCCACGATGAGCGCGTTGTCGTGGGGCCACACGGATCCGTTGTGGTAACTGACCGGGTTGTAGGCCCCCATGTCTGTTGCCAGGGTCCGGATTCCCCAGCCGCTGAACATCTCCGGGGACATCAGCCGGCGGACAACCAATGGTGCTTTGTCCTCATCCACGATGCCGGACCAGAGGCAGTGGCCCATGTTGGAGGCGCAGGCGTCAACCGGCCGTTTGTCCCCGTCCAGTGCGATGGCGAAATACCCCTGTTCCGGCAACCAGAACTGTTCGTTGAACTGCTTTTTCAGCCGCTCGGCCCGGTACCGGAAGTCAGCAGCGAGCGCCAGGTCACCGGCGTCGTACGCCATCCACGCCCGGGCGATGTAGGCACTGTAGACGTAGCCCTGTACCTCACACAGGGCGATGGGCGCCTCGGCAATGCGGCCGTCGGCAAAATTGATCCCGTCCCAGGAGTCCTTCCAGCCCTGGTTGATGAGGCCGTGCTCGTTCAGGCGCTCATACTCGACAAACCCATCGCCGTCACGGTCGCCGTAGTCCCGGACCCAGTCCAGGGCGCGGTCGGCATGGGGCACCAGGGCGGCGATGTCCCCGGCGGCAAGCCCCCAGTGGCTCGCTTCGCCAAGGAGGGTCACGAAAAGGGGAGTGGCGTCGGCAGTGCCGTAATAGGCGGATCTGCCGCCCAGCGCAAGGCCGGTCCCGACGTCGAGCCGCACCTCGTGCAGAATCCGTCCCGGTTGCTCTTCGGTCAGGGGATCCACTTTGGTACCTTGGCGGTCCGCAAGGGTTTGCAGCGTTCCCAGGGCCAGCGTTGCGTCGACCGGCAGGACCATAAAGGATGACAACAGCGAGTCCCGCCCGAACAGCGCCATAAACCACGGGGCTCCTGCCGCCACCACCATCCTGTCCGGATGGTCGGGGTCAACGATGCGGAGTGCGCCGATGTCGTCATGGCTGCGCAGGAGGCTCCGCTCGATGGACGGATTGCCCACTCGGGGAAGCGGGATTCGTGCCTCCCAAGTCCGCTGAAGCCGCTCCTGCGCCGAGATCATGGCGGCAGAGAGGGAAACGGTCGGCAGGCCGGCATCCACTTCAGTTTCGGCGGTCAGCGGCAGAACGGTGGCCCGCACGGTCCACTTTCCATGCGGCGGGATAGTCATCCCCACCACGAAGCCTTCAGCGCTTGCTTCGGCATCGCGCATGCGGACAACGATGCCTTTGCGTGCCTCCTGCCAGGCCGCTTCGATCGTCACCGAACCGGACTTAAAGCGCCTGCTTTGTTCCCAGACGCGGTGGAACCGGCCGTCCTTGACCTCGAACAGATCTGCGAAGTCCGCGTCCAGGGACAGCGCAATCTCGCAGGCCGCAGGCTGGAGGGAATAGTTGCTGACGGTGATGTCCTCCACGATGCCGGCACCCAGCTCACGCTTCCGCTCGACGGTCAGGGGGCTGTCGGCCCGGCCGTCGGAGCGGGCTGCCCTCCCGATATAGGTGCCCTGGTACGGGGACGGGGTCCACGCGCCCAGCGGCTCCAGCGGCTGACCGTTCACCGTGAGCGCCCAGCGCGACAGGATCCTGGTGTCCCGGTAGAAAACGCCGTGCGGGTGGTGCGGGAAAATGTCACCGTTAGGAAGGGAGATGCAGAAGGACGATCCTGCGACGAGAGTTACCGCGCCCTGGCCGGTGGATCCTGCGGCGTTGTCTGCATTCCATCCGGCCATCCCAGGCTCCTTTGAAAAACATCACAAACCGTGCCTGTAGTTGAATTTACGCCGATGGCTGGGCTCATGCCAGACGCTTCATTTCTTCGCCACACCGCTTTCCGTACCGGATTGCAGTCCTGCTCAGGCGAGGTTGGACAGGCGGGAGCATTCCTCCCAGAGCCGCCTTGGACCTTGGGACGAAGCGGGCAGACTGTCCCTGGACCGGGAAGGTGCGGCCTACAGTTGTTGTATGGACAGTTGATGTCTGGACAGCGAAGCTGCCTTCCCCGCCAGCCAACTGTTTCGAGGCGGCGATGATGCGCAGCGGCCCCCAAGGAGTGTGAGTGCCATGCCCAAGACCGGCAAGAACAACCACGCCCGCAAGGAAGAGCTTCCCTCGACCCTGCAGCGCTCTGAGCAGAAGGCCCAGGACACGTTCGCCAAAACCTACGATGCCGCCCTTGAGACCTACGACAACGACGAGAGCAGGGCTGCCCGTGCCGCCTACGCCTCGCTGAAGCACAGCTATGAGAAGGTGGGCGACCACTGGGAGCCAAAAGAGAAGCGCGGCCCCTCAGACAAGCGCGCCGAAGGCGGAGTTGATTCATCGGCACCCACTGCCGGCGGCGTGGATGCGAACGCATCCAAGGAACACCTCTACAAGCGTGCGCAGGAACTGCACATCAACGGCCGCTCGAGGATGAATAAGGACGAGCTGGTCCAGGCACTGCAAAAGGCAAATGAAACCGCCACCAGGAAGGCGCGTGGCGGCTAAGCGTGAAAAAACCACGCGCGGGAAGACCTGCTGCATGAAAACCAGGCAGGCGGCGCTAGGCGACGGCGGGCAGGGACTGCGCGTTCCTGATCCGTGATTCGCCGCAATGGACGGTCAGCGGGGGAATCTGCCACTGCCCGCGATCTTTGGTTTTGGGGCGCCCCACCGCTACGTGCGGAGTCCAGCGGGGGTGCCTGAAGCCGAGCGCCCTGGAGCTGAGGATGAAGTCATCCACGTGGTCCACCAGCAGCCCGTCGAGAAGTTCGCGCAGCCCCTGCAGGAGTGATGCCTGGTAATCGTGCACCCGTTCCGGCACATCCACTTCCAGTCCGGAGATACTTCCCCCTCCGAGCAGGATCAGTCTTTCCGCCCGCCCGGAAAAGCCTTCCAGCACCGGCAGGGACCGCAACCAGCCAACCGTGCTGCTGATAACAGCGTCGGGGCTGGTGATGCCGTTGGTCCAATCAGCGACGTCCCGGGAGAAGTCCTCCAGGATGCCGATGTGCAGCAGGGTCAGGTGCAGCCCCTGCGGCCTGCGCAACCCATGGACGTAGCTGCCCAGATGCTCGTAGTCGGATGGCCCGGAGCCCACGCTCAGCACCGGCACCTCCACGGTGATCCGGGGGAGTGATTGCATCCAGGCCTCCTCAAATCCTCTCGGCGTGGCTCTCGCGGATACAGCGTTGTCACTCTACTCGGAGGATATGGACAGCGGGTATGGAAATCCGTCAGATCGAAGGCGCGGGCTCACATTTCCGAGATCGGCAGCCCGATGGCGGGGCCGTTCTGACGAAATTGTTTACAATAAAGGGAAACGTGCCGAGAGCAACCCAGCGGGGAGAGTATGACGATTATTGATGAGGCCACGCGGACCGGCCTTTCTGCGTCCGAGCTTGTCAGCGTACTCCGCCAGGCGATCATCACCGGTGAACTGGTACCCAAGCAGCGGCTTGTCGAAGCCGATCTTGCCGCCGAGTACGGTGCCAGCCGCGGAAACATCCGCGTCGCGCTGTCGGAACTGAGCGTTGAGGGCCTGGTGGAGCGTGTGCAGAACCGCGGGGCCAGGGTCCGGGCAGTCTCGGTGGAGGAAGCCGTTGAGATCACCGAAGTCCGCGGCGCCCTGGAAGCGCTGTGCGCGCGGAAAGCCGCCCAGCGAATTTCCGATCCTGAGTCCGAGGAGTTGCGGGAGCTTGCCAGGCAGATGGAAGACGCTGTGGCCCGGGGTGACCGGGAATCGTACTCCGACTGCAACCAGCGGCTTCACGCCAAGATCATTGCCATGAGCGGCCAGGAGACCGCCGCCACAACAATTCAGCGGCTGCGCGGCCAGGCAGTGCGGTTTCAGTTCCGGCTTGCGCGGCAGCCGGGGCGGCCGGCTATTTCCCTTCCACAGCACCTGGCCATCATTGATGCTGTTTGCCGGCACGATTCCGAAGGGGCGGCCGAGGCGATGAGGCTGCATCTGGAAAGCGTGGCAGACGCCATCCGTGGGCCCCAGGGCTGACACAGGCCCGAAGAGGCAGTGCCGTATCAGCTCTGTTCCTGTCAGGCTGCAGGCACCGTCAGGCTGCAAGCACTGTCAGGCAGTGCGCGTTGCGGCGCGGGCGGCCTGTCCAATGATGGCACTGTACGTTGGATAGGCGAACTTGACCCTTGCCAAGGTGGCGAGGTCTGTACCTGCCGCCATGGCTGAGGCCACGGCCTGCACCACCTCGACGGCGCTTTCCCCCACTGCATGGGCGCCCAGGATCAGTTCCTGGTGCCGGTCAGTGACAAGTTTGAGGAAGCCCGCTTCCCGGTCATCGATGATGGGACGCTCTACCGTGCCGTAGGGGACGGTCACCGAGAGGCATTCCGGGTCGCATTCCCGCGCCCGTTCCTCGGTGAGCCCCACTCCGGCGTAGTCGGGGTCAGTGAAACCGCCTTCCGGCAGCAGGTGGTGGGGTGTGGTCCGGTGGGCGCCCAGGACCGCGTTGCCTGCCGCCGTTTCGCCTTCAAACACCGCGGCCTGCACCAGCATGCTGGTACCGTTCGCGTCTCCGGCGACAAAAATGTGCGGCACGTTGGTACGCAGGTAGCCGTCCACTGGAATGAACGAGCCGGACGTCGCCACCCCCGCGGCCTCCAGGCCCAGCCCCGGGATGTTGGCCGGCCACCCGGCGGCCATCACCACGGTGTCAACATCGACGGCGGAGCGCCCGCCGTTCTTGGTCCAGGAGATTTCGAGATCCCCATCATGGTTCCTGGCGATCTCTTCGATGCCGGAAATTCCGGTTTCCAGCCTGATTCCCTTGGTGGCGAAGCTTTGCCCTACATAGGCGGCAACGTCATGGTCCTCGGTCAGCAGCAGGCGGGGCGCCACGTCCAGGAGCAGCACCTCGGATCCCAGCGCGTTGAAGATGGTGGCCAGCTGCGCACCGGTGTGGCCGCCCCCAATGATGGCCAGCTTCCCGGGGAGTTCTTTGAGGGTCAGCACTTCGTCGGGAAGGATGGCGTGCTCGGCTCCAGGGATCGGGAGCCGCCGTGCGGCTCCGCCAACACAGAGAATGATGGAGGCCGCAGTGAATTCCTGTCCATCAACGCTGACGGTGTGGTCGTCGGTAAAGAGGGCCCGTCCTGAGATGAGGCGGATGCCAAGGCGTTCCATCATGGCGTCGTACTGCTTTGCCGCCAGCACGCGCTGCACAGTCTCGCGGACGCGGGCAACTGTCCTTTCCCAGTCCACGGCCGGTTCCTGGACCACGATCCCGTAGTCAAACGCTGTCCTCACCTCGCGGTACAGCCTTGCCGTCTTGGCCAGCACACGCGTGGGAACGCAGCCTGAGTTCAGGCACGTCCCGCCGAGCGCCGCACTCTCCACCACCGCTGTCCTGGCGCCCAGTTCGGCCGCCCGTTCCGCAGCTGCCATTCCAGCGGGCCCGCCGCCGATGACCAGAACATCGTACGTGTAGTCCATGAGCTGTCCCCTCAGTTAGCTGGTTCCCACCGTACCGGACCTGCCCCTGACCCAGGCAGGCACCCAGCAGGCATCCTCAGCCGGCGCCACGGTGTTGCCCGCCGGCTTTGAGTGTCGCAGCGCGCCCAAGTAGTGTGGCCCACACCACACTCGCAGCACTCTGACTTTGGGAGAGACCATGCCACATGTGAGACGACGACTGGCTGCCGTAACGGCAGTCCTGGCCTTGAGCACGACGGCGGGCGGTGCTATCAGCCCCGCCTTCGCCGATCCCCGCGAAACTGAAAAGACGGCCACTGCCACCGGATACGGCGGAGCCGTAAGCACGGTGGATCCGGAGGCTTCCGCGGCCGCAATCGAAGTCCTGCGCAAGGGCGGCAACGCGGCGGACGCTGCCGTCGCAGCGGCAGCGACCCTTGGCGTGACCGAGCCCTACAGCGCCGGGATCGGCGGTGGCGGCTACTTCGTCTTCTACGATGCCAAAACCGGCAAGGTGAGCACCATCGACGGGCGCGAAACGGCACCCGCAGCAATGCCCCAGAATGCGTTCATCGACCCGGCCACCATTACCCCAGACAAGCCCGCAGGCGCGCCGTACACTTTTGCGCAGCTCGTGTCGAGCGGCGTCTCCGTTGGCGTCCCCGGCACACCCGCTACCTGGGAGCGGGCGCTGGAGCGTTGGGGAACCTTAAGCCTCGGCGATGCCCTGAAGCCGGCCATCAAGGTGGCGAACCGCGGTTTTGTGGTGGACGAAACATTCCGCCAGCAGACCTTGGAGAACAAGGTCCGCTTCGCGGCCTTCACCTCGACAAGCAGCCTTTTCCTCCCGGGCGGCGACGCACCCGCCGTCGGCAGTATCTTCCAGAACCACGACCTTGCCCAGACGTACCGGCTCCTCGCAAAGCAGGGCACGGACGGCTTCTACACGGGCCCTCTTGCAGAGGAGATCGCAACCACGGTCCAGGCGCCGCCGAAATCGCCCGATACCGAACTGCCGGTCCCTGTGGGGCACCTGACGGCGGCTGACCTGGCTGCCTATAAGGCCCTGGACCAAGATCCTACCCATGTGAAGTACCGCGACTATGACGTTTACGGCATGGCGCCCTCCAGCAGCGGCGGAACCACAGTGGGTGAAGCCCTGAACATTTTGGAGCCGTTCAACCTGGCCGAAATGCCAACCTCCGGGGCCCTGCACCACTATCTCGAGGCAAGTGCGCTTGCCTTCGCCGACAGGGCCAAGTACGTGGGCGACCCGGCTTTTGTGAACGTGCCCACCGCTGCGCTGACGGACCCGCTGTTCGGCAAGGAACGCTCCTGCCAGATCAACCCGGCGCAGGCGGCAACCAAGCCGGTACCAGCGGGGGACGTAACCAAGTACGACGGCGCGTGCCCGGGTGCCGTTGCCCCGCTCGCGGATGAAAAGGACACCGAAAACATCTCGACGACGAACCTGACAGTCGCCGATAAATGGGGCAACGTGGTGGAGTACACCCTGACCATTGAGCAGACCGGCGGGTCCGGGATTGTAGTGCCCGGCCGGGGGTTCATCCTCAACAACGAGCTGACCGACTTCTCCACCGTGTACGACCCTGCTGATCCCAACAGGATCGAGGCAGGGAAGCGGCCGCGTTCCTCGATGTCCCCAACCATCATCCTGAAGGAGGGCGAACCGTTCCTTGCGCTTGGCTCGCCCGGCGGATCCACGATTATCACCACCGTCCTGCAGACCATCCTGAACCGGGTGGACCTGGGGATGACCATCTCCGAGGCGCTAGCCGCACCGCGCGCAGCCCAGCGCAATACGGCCAAAATCAGCGCCGAGCAGGAGTTCATCGATACTTATGCGGGCGAACTCGAGCCTCTCGGCCATGTGTTCACCAAAGCAGGTGACTCGTTCACCTCGCTGCCCGAAATCGGAGCTGCCACCGCCATCGAGTTCGGACCCGGCAACCGGATGGTCGCCGCTGCCGAGCCGGAAAGGCGTGGCGGCGGCTCTGCCATGGTGGTCACGCCGGCGCCTTAGGGTGATGGCATAGGGGCACTTTCCCCGGGCCCGGTATCGCGGAGCGCCAGGGCTGCCTGGACAAGCGCCGCATGCGTCAGGGCCTGGGGAAAGTTCCCCAGCAACATGCCGCTGGCCGGATCGATTTCTTCGCTGTAGAGGCCCAGCTCGTTGGCCTTTCCAAGCAGGGCTTCAAAGAGTTCCGTGGCTTCGGCATGACGGCCGGTATGGGCGAGGGCCTGGACCAGCCAGAAGGAACAGGGCAGGAAGGCGCCCTCTGTCCCCGGCAGCCCGTCCTGGCCCGGCGGGTATCGGTAAAGGAGTGGATATCCGGCGGACAGTTCACGTCCAATAGCGTCCACCGTGCCTCTCACCCGGGCTGATCCCGGTTCGTCCAGGCCCAGAAGAGGCAGCACGAGCAAAGCCGCGTCCAGGTCCTGGGACCCGTAGGTGCGTGTGTAGGAATTTTTCCCGGGGTCAAAGCCCTTGGCCTTGATCTCTTCGGACAGGGACTCCCTTGCCTCCTGCCAGCGGCGTCTTTGCCTGGCACCGAGGCGGTGGGTCTCTGCGATGCGCAGCGCCCTGTCCAGGGTCAGCCAGCCCATGATTTTTGAGTGGACATGCTGCGCTTCATCGCCCCGGATCTCCCAAATTCCCGCGTCCGGATCCTGCCAGCGTCCAGCTACCAGATCAGTGAAGCCGCGCATGGCCCGCCACGTCTCCGAAAACAGCGGATGTCCACCCTTCACCAGCACCCAGGCGGCATCCAGGACCCAACCGTAGCCATCAAGCTGGTGCTGGTTGGCGGCGCCGTTGCCGGTACGGACGGGGGCACTCCCGGCATACCCCGGCCAGCCTTGCAGCGTGCGTTCCCGTGGCACGTGCCGGCCGGACAGGCTGAGGATGGCTGGCAGCCTGGGCCGTTCCAGCCTGCTGGCATGCAGGAGCCACCCGAGGAAGTTGAGCGCTTCGGCCGATTTTCCTGCGGCCAGGAAGGACCCGACGCCGATGCTGGCGTCCCGCGGCCACGCATACCTGTAGTCCCAGTTGCGGATACCGCCCACGTCCTCGGGCAGTGAGGTGGTTGGCGCCGCCACGGGCGCGCCCGAGGGGGAGTAGGTGAGAAGCCGCAGGGTCAGCAGGCTACGGAGGACCGGTTCGCGGAACGGAATCCTCCTGTCCACCTCTTCAGTCCACATCCGCCAGCGGGCGGAGTCAGCCTCCACCAGTTCCCACGCCGCCGCCGGATCAACGTGGATGAGCGGTTCGCCGTACGCCACAGCAAGCACCAGGGTCACGGGTTGGCCGGGGATGACAGTGACAGGTTCCGGCTTGCCCGGTTCCAGGTCCAGTGCGGGGCTGCAGCCGAGGGAAAGGGCCAGTGGGCCCCATTCGCACACCAGGCTCCGGCCATTGCGGACGCGTGGGCGGCGGTGACGTTCACCGAGCTTGGGGTCAAAGCAGACCGATGCTGCCACTGGCGCGCCTTCTGCCGTCAGGCGCCGAACCAGCACTGTCGTCGGCAGCAACTGGCCTGCTACCTCTGCCACCATGGCTTCGGTGAGGACAAGCCTTCCCTGATCTGAGGCCCACACTGTTTCCAGCGTGGCGGTTCCGGGAAGGTAACGGCGGCTGACGGGCCGGGAAGGCACGGCCGGTCCCATCAGGAAGGTCCCGGCTTCGGTGCCGCCCAGGAGCGCGCCGAAGACAGGCTCGCCGTCGAATGTGGGGGCACAAAACCAATCCACTCCGCCCTCGGCGGACACCAGCGCGGCTGTCCGCGTGTCGCCCAGCAGCCCGTAGTCCGCGATGGGAAGTTCGCGCCGTCGCTCCGCCCGCCGCTCAGCCTGCCGCTCAGCCACGCGCTCACCCTGCCGCTCAACCCGCCGCTCAACCCGCCGGGGAGGCCGGCTGCCGGCAGGCTCAGCAGCCGGGTTGACGCTCGCGGCCTTCATGACGCCCCCAGCAGCAGTCCCAGGACGGCGCCGTAGATCACGTGGGCCACGACGGCCACGGCTGGCGTCTGGATTCCGTAGTTCAGGCCCAGCAGGCCCGGGGGTTCCAGCGCGGCCCTGTTGGCCGGTCCCGCACGGGTGGATGCCATCCGTGGATGGACGCCGGGCAAAAGGGGCAGGATCACCGTCAGGGCAACGGCAACGTGAAGGAGCCCGAGCAGCGCCCCGATCCACCACGTGGCCTGTCCCAGAAGGGCGAACGTTGCCGCGTACCCCAAGGCGAATACCTGGCCGGCGGCCAGGTGAATGAAAAAGCCCGCGAACCGGGCCCTGTCCGGGTCCGGAGTGAGGACCGTACCCAGGACCAGCGGCAGATCAAGACGGGTCCAGCCCGCCATTTGCGCGGCAATCATCACAACGGTCAGGGCACTGGTGGCCAACAGACCGAAAACGGCCCAACCTTGCCAATCCATCTCACGCGCTCCGCACGTCCAGAAGCTTGCCGGGCATCTATTCTAAAGCTGAGGATCTTGAATTTAGAAGACCACAGCCTTTCCCTATGCTTTTCCAGCCCTGTTCCCATGGTGGGGGAGCATGCTCGATCCATGAGGACTTGGCGAAAAAGGATGGTTCCTGCGCTCGCCGCCCTTGCGGTTGCCCTGCTGGGGGCGGCAGGCGCTGCGGGGCTGGATCAGATGGCAAACTCGAAAACGCAGAACTCTGCCCTGTTCGCCATCCAGGCATCAGCAGACGGCCAGCCATCCCTCCACCGGCTGGTGATGATCGGCCTTGCCGAAGGGTCACTTCCCGGAGGCTTCCCCAACGACGAGGCGCGGGAAGAAAAGTACGACGAGAACTTCCTGGAGACGCTGCACCTGCCCACGGCGCCTGCCTGACCTTTGGCCTGGCAGGCCGCTCCCGACCTCCGGAACGTTCATTGTTACGCCGGACCCGGTATGCCCGACTTTCCTTTTGAGTAGAGGTAAGGCTAACCTAAACCGTTCCTGTTTCCCTTCCCGCCCCTCTTTATAGCCGGGTGTTCTTCTAGGCGGTTTCTTTTGCGTGTACTCCATTGGTCCAAAGCAGCCCTGGGCCTGGCAGCCCTGCTTGCCCTCAGCGGCTGTGGAATGAGTGGCCAGGGCAGCCAGGCCGCCAGTTCTGTGGATCTGAATCAGCGGATTGTGGTGAACAACTTCCGGGCGCCGGTGGCGAACTGGGCACCGGAGTCCGATGCTGCCTATATCCTGTCGCTTTCAGGCTGCCTGGAGACCCTGACAAAGTACGATCACGAGCAAGGCAAGGTGGTTCCTTTCCTGGCCACCGAATGGAAGCAGGCCTCACCGCTGGAATGGGATTTCACCATCCGCAGCGGAGTGAAGTTCCAGGACGGCACGGACCTCACGGCCGAGGCCGTGGTTGCGTCGCTTCAGCATGTCCTTAACGCCCAGGTGCCGGCGAGGGCTTTCAACAAGACCACGGTCAGCGCAGTCACGGCGACCGACGCCAGCACAGTCCGCATCACCACCGCCACCGAAAGCCCGCTGGTGCCGTACCGGCTGGCCAGCGTCAACACCGGAATCCTCGCCCCGGCAGCCTACAAAGACGCTGTGGTCAACCCCTTTGGCCACTGCACCGGTCCCTTCACCCCCGTGTCGGAAAAACCCAAGCAGTCACTGACCTTGGACCGCAACGAAAACTACTGGGGAGGCAAAGTCCAGCTCGCCGGTGCCGAGGTCCGGTTCGTCACGAACGGGGCAACCCGTGCGGCCCAGGTCCAGACAGGCGAGGCCGACATTTCCCTCTCCATCCCGGTCTCGAGCCTCTCCGCGCTGGAGTCTGCCCCCAACGTCACCGTACTCAAGGCAGACTCTCCGCGGACCGCAACCCTCTACCTGAACAACGGCAGGGAGCCGCTGAACAACGCCGATTTCCGGAAGGCGCTCCGGTCAGCGCTTGACCTCGATGCACTGGCAGCCAGCGTTTACGAGGGCGCGGCGCTTCCGGCGTCGGGGCCCTTCGCTCCGTCAGAACCCTGGGCGTCCGGAAAAGCCGAGTCACCCAAGCAGAACCTTGATGAAGCCAAAAAACTGCTCGCCTCAGCCGGATACACGGCGGGCAGGCCGCTGGAAATCATCGCCATCGTGGAGCGTGCCGAGTTCGCAGACGTCGCTGCCGTGATCCAGGAGAACCTGAAGAACATTGGCGTCCCGCTGACCATCCAGACCAAGGAGTACGCGGCGGCCGAACCGGACGTGCTCGCCGGCAACTACGACATGCTGCTGAGCCAACGGAACCGCCTGATCGACATCGCTGATCCCATCGGCTTCCTCACGGCGGACTACACCTGCAAGGGATCGTACAACCTCAGCCACTTCTGCGACGAGAAGTACGACAATTTCATCCGCGAGGCCGCCCAGACCCAAAGCACGGAGGACCGGTACAGGCTCTATGAGCAGGCCGGAAACATTCTTGAATCCGAGGCCGTCAACATCTGGCTCGTCAACGAACAGGCAACCGACGCCATTGGCAGCAAGGTCCAGTCCTACGTCCAGGATCCGCTCTCACGCTATGTCCTGACCGCCCAGACCGCGAAGACCGGCTCCTAGCCAGGGACAAACTCCACAGATGATTGCCTTTCTGTCCAGAAGAACGGCGACCCTGACGGTCGCCGTTCTTCTGTCGTCCTTCGCAGTGTTCCTGATTCCCTATCTGACTCCTGGCGATGCTGTCCGCAAGATCATCCGCTCCCGGGTAGCCGGAGACGTGGTGGACGAAGCAACAGTTCAGGCCCTCAGCAGGAGCCTTGGCCTTGATGACCCGCTTCCGGTCCAGTACTTTCGGTGGCTGGGCTCATTCATCAGCGGCGATATGGGCCTCTCCCATGTGAGCCGGACCCCGGTGGCCGACCAGGTCATGCCGGCCCTCGCCGTCACTGTCAGCCTGGTTGTCCTGGCCCTTGCTACGGCCACCCTGATTGCCCTCCCATTGGGAATCGCGTCGGCACTCCGGCAAGGCGGCCGGACCGACAGGCTAATCACCACTGTCACGCAATCTTTTATAGCCATGCCGGAATACTGGCTGGCCCCGCTTCTGGTGCTGGTCTTCGCCCTGAAGCTGTCCCTGCTGCCGTCAGCAGGCTGGGCCAACGGCTGGTCGGCGGTCCTGCCCGCAGCCACCCTGGCCCTTCGCCCCATCAGTTACTTCACGGCAGCCGTCCGGTCGGGGATGATCGACGCACTGGAAGCCGATCACGTTCCGGCCGCCCGGGCCCGGGGGCTCAGCCAGTCCCAGGCTGTGCTCAGGCATGTGGTGCCAAACGGGCTTGTCCCCTTGGTGACGCTCGTCGCGGTCTGGTTTGCCGGCCTGTTGGGCGGTTCCGTCATTGTGGAGGTGATCTTTGCCGTTCCGGGGATGGGCCGGCTTCTCTACGACGCCGTGGTCAACGGTGACATACCCCTTGCCCAGGGAGGCGTTGTGGTGGTTGTCGCCCTCGCGGTGGGCATCACCACCCTGGCGGACTTTGTCCATCGTTTCCTGAGCCCGAAAGTAGGAGGCAAGTTTGCGTAGCTGGACACCTGTGGACAGGACCGCCGTGGTCATCCTGGGCTTTCTGGTGCTGGCTGTCGCCGCGGCCCCGTGGCTGGCTCCTTACCCGCCCGATGAGCAGAATCTCGTGGCCCGGCTTGCCCAGCCCCAACCGGGACACTGGCTCGGAACGGATCATCTCGGCAGGGATACCCTCAGCCGCCTGCTCGACGGCGGACGCTTTTCAATGCTGATGGCTGCCCTGGCAACACTGCTGACGGCCGTTCTGGGCATAACAGTCGGGGTCATCAGCGCCCGCCGCCGGGGTTGGCTGGACGAGTTCTTTACCCGCACGAATGACGTCCTGCTGGCTCTTCCGGAGATGGTGGTGGCCCTCTTTATCGTTGCTGCGATGGGCACAGGCTTCCAGTCCCTGCTGGTGGCTCTCACCGTAACCGGCTGGACGCCCTTCGCCAGGCTGGCCCGGACACTGGCGTATGACGTGTCCGCCCGGGGGTTCGTGGAGGCCGCGCGCGTTGTGGGATGCACGCCGTCGTTCATCATCTTCCGCCATATCCTCCCGCATCTGGCCGGTCCCATGCTGGGCCTGGCCACGCTGAGGTTCGGCCAGCTGCTTATCAGTGTCGGCGCGTTGTCGTACCTGGGTCTCGGCGTCCAGCCGCCCCAGTCCGACTGGGGTTCCATGCTGGCCGCGGCGCAGCCTTTCGCTGACAGGGCACCGTTGGGGATCATCGCGCCCGGCCTGGCCATCTTCACGGTGGCGCTGTGTGTCACCCTGATCGGGCAGCGCGCCGCGCACATGGCCGCCGCGCCGCTGCTCCTCCCGGTGGGAGCGCGCGGATAATGCCCGAAGAGTTGGTCATCGAAGGCCTGCATGTCAGCAGCAGCGCCGCGCCCACAGGGAAAAAGGCGCCAGCCGCGGGCAAACGGGCGTCGCCCACGGCGGCTGCGTCCCGGCCCATCCTCGCCGGGGTCAGCCTATCCGTGGCCCCCGGGGAGTTCGTAGCGCTGGTGGGAGGATCAGGGTCAGGAAAAACCATGACGGCCATGTCGGCCCTCCGCCTGCTGCCCCCACAGCTGCGAATCGAGTCCGGTTCCATCCGCCTGGGCCCGCTGGACCTCACCGGCGCATCCGAGGCGGAACTCAACACAGTCCGCGGCGGCCGCCTGGGCATGCTGTTCCAGCAGCCGAAGCGGATGTTCAATCCCAACAAAACCATTGGCAGCCACCTCCGGGAGCCGTTGAAGCTGCACAGTGGTCTGCAGGGCAAGCAGGCCCGGGCCAAGGCGCTTGAACTGTTGGAAGAAGTAGGCTTCGAGGACCCCTCCTGGGGTGTCAGGGCCTACCCACACCAGCTGTCCGGCGGGATGGCACAGCGGGCCATGACTGCCGTTGCCCTGGCCGGCCGGCCAGCCATGCTGCTGGCGGACGAGCCGACGTCGGCCCTGGACAAGGTGCTGGAGAGCCAGATCCTGGACCTGCTGGACCGTGAGCGGGACGAACGTGGACTTGGCATTCTCTACATCACGCACAACCTTGCCTCGGTGGCAGCGTTTGCCGACCGTGTTGTAGTGATGGACGCCGGGCAGATAGTGGAGCAGGGCCCTGCCCGGGAAATCTTCGCCCGTCCCCGCGCCGCTTACACCCAACAGCTGCTGGAGGCTTCCAACCTCCTGCCCGCCACGATCCGCCGCTCCGCATCCGCGAGCCGGAGCGTCCTGAACCTGAACGGTGTCGTGAAGCGTTTCGGTAAGGCGGGCCGGGCGGCCCTGGACAGCGTTTCCCTGGACGTGAAGCGGGGCGAAATCCTGGGCGTCCTGGGCCAGTCAGGGTCAGGAAAGAGCACCCTGGCACGGTCCATTGTGGGGCTTGAGGCCATCGACGGCGGGAAGATCAGCAGGAACCTTGCCCAGGACGGCAAGGGCACGGCGCCTGGCACAGCTGTTCAACTGGTGTTCCAGGAACCGCATGACGCCTTCGATCCGCGCATGACACTGCGCACCAGCCTTGAGGCTCCGCTCCTGCGGCGCACTGACCTCACCCCCGCCGGCAGGTCCGGGCACCTTGATGCCGCCATGGAGGAAGTGGGGCTGGATCCCGCCATTCTGGACAGGCGTCCCGGGCAGTGCTCCGGGGGCCAGCTTCAACGCATCACCATCGCACGGGCCCTGCTGCTGGATCCCCAGGTGCTGATCTGCGACGAGGCAACCTCGGCTTTAGACACGCTGACCCAGCGGACAATCCTGAACCTGCTGAAGCGCCTGCACCGGGACAGGGGCCTGTCGTTGATCCTGATCACCCATGACATGGACGTCATCCGGCATATGTGCGACAGGGTGGCAGTCCTGTTCAAGGGCTGCCTGGTGGAAGTCGCCGGGACGTCCGAGTTCTTCGCCGATCCGAAGCACGAACACAGCAAGGACCTGGTTTCGGCCTCCATTCCCTGCCGGGGCCTGCACCTCAAGAAAATCACTCACGCCCAGGCCGCTGCCTCGGCGTAACCGGACAACGCACAAGCGGCCATCCATCAGAGCGACGGATGGCCGCTTTCCTTGGCGTGCCTGGCTACCTGACGGTTGGGCTACCTGGTGATTGCCGCAGCCCGGAAATCGTCCAGGCTGCTGCCCGTTGCCAGCGTCGACGAGATCCCGGTCTTTCCAGACTTCCCGGCAAACAACTGGACATCCGCTGCCCGCAGCGGAACGGAAGCCACGACGTCGGCATTGCGGTAGACCGTCACGGTTCCATCCACGTATTTCGCCGTCAGGACGTCGCCGGCCTCGAATGAGGCGGCAGTGTCGCCGTAGGAGTGCCACGCGTTCTTATCAACGCCAAGCGTGGAGACCCGGACGGTCCTGGCGGATGCGTCGTAGAGCGCTGATACACCCGCCGTCAGGAAGGACTTGCCGGACTGCCCCTTGAGAACCACGCCCTGGACCGACTTGGCCGCGATGGCCTTCAACGTCAGCGAAGCCGTCTGGTCTGATCCGAAGGTCGCGGAATGGAGCAGGACGCCGCCCAGGAGCGGGTTGAGGGCTTTGTCCTTGATGACGTAGGCCTGGCGTCCGTTGTCGCCGCTCCACGCACTGCCGACGCCGCCGTTGGCCCGGTCGAAGCTGTCCAGGACGGGCGCCTTGACCTCGAATGAACGAACCACCTCAGGTGCCGCCAGGAAGCGCGCGCTGCCTTCTTGCCGGGCGGTGATGCTGCACGTGCCCGCCCCCGTCAGGTGAACCGAGGTGTCCAGCAGGGTACACGCGCCCGCGGCACCGAAGCTGACGGGCAGGTTGGAGGTTGCCGCTGCACTGATGGTGAAGTCAGAGTCGCCAAGGGTTTTGGGCGTGATGTCACCAAAGGAGATGGATTGGCCGGCCGGAGCGGGCACATCCACCGTGCCGGTGGTGGCGTTGCCTGCCTTGTCGACGGCCCGGAACTCCACCGTGGCCGCCGTACGCCCCGCGGGAACGGGGGAGGTGTAAGTCGCCCATTCGGCCGTCCCCACCCGGTAGTCCAGCGAAGCAACACCGGAGTACGGATCGGTGGCGGTGAGGGTCAGCGTCCGGTCCTCATCCAGGCCTGCGCCTGCCTGGGGTGCCGTCCTGTCAATCTTCACGGCATCGGATGCTTCCGCCGAGATGTTTCCCGTCGCGTCGGTTGCCCGCGCCCTGATGGTGTGGGCACCGTCCGATGCCACCTCGAAGGAGGACGAGTACGGAACCCAGGCGCCGCCGTCGACCGCTACCTCCACCATGGGGGCTGCGCCCGAATTGTCGGTGGCAGTGGCGCTCACGGTCACCGGACCCAGGTACCAGCCGTCAGCACCGTTGGGTGCTGCAGGGGAAGTGGCCAGGGCTACCACCGGGGCGGACGTGTCCGCGAACCGGGGCCCGACGCTTTCAAGGGTGGGGACCACCCGATTGATGGATCCATCCTGAGCGTAGGTCAGACGGTCGATGGTGGTCTCCCTGTGCATCCCGTCTCCGCCCGGAATGGCAAAACGGTGGTAGACGATGTACCAGTCGTCCGTTCCCGGCACCTGGACAACGGAGTTATGGCCGGTGCCAAGGATTCCCAGTTCGGGCTTCTTCTCGAGAATGACGCCCTTGTAGGTCCACGGGCCGGCGATGCTGCTGGCCGTGGCATAACCGACGCGATAGTTCTCGCTCCGGGTGTCATCGATCGAGTAGGTCATGTAATAGGTGCCGTTGCGCTGATGGACAAACGGGCCCTCCCTGAACTGGCTCAGGCCGGAAATGGTCTTCACATTCGCAGCAGTGTAGGACACCATGTCCGCGTTCAGGGGCACGTAGCGCGCCGTGCCGTTGCCCCAGAACAGGTAGGACACGCCGTCGTTATCAGTAAAAACAGCCGGATCAATTTGTTGGGCGCCACCGTACGCGGCCTTGTCCACCAGGGGAGCGCCGGAGTCCACAAACGGCCCCTTGGGTGAGTCAGCCACGGCCACACCGATGCTTTGACCCGCAGAGAAGTAGAGGTAGTACTTTCCATTCTTCGACGTTGCTGTGGGTGCCCACGCGTTGGAATGCGTCCAGCTGACGTTCGCCAGGTCCAGCACCACGCCTTCATCTGTCCAGTCCACAAGGTTCTTGGAGGAGTAGACGGAGAATTTTGTGCTGCCCCACGAGGCAATTCCATCGGTGGTGGGGTAGATGTAATACGTGTCGCCGTACACCACAATGTTTGGGTCGGCGGTGTAGCCGGGCAGGACAGGGCTCTTCATTTCGAGCGCGGCAAAGGTCCATTCCGCCGTCGAACCATCTGGCCCTGTCACCTTGTAGGTGACCGGACTGCTCAGGTCCACGGCGGCTCCGGAAGCCGGGCTGGAGACGGCCCCGGGGAAGAGGCTGAAGGTGGGAGCCAGCTTGCCCACATCCGTTCCCGGCTTGACAGGGTAAGTGACTTTCCTGCTGGTGCCGTCCACGATGGGCGCCACTTTCAGGAGGCTGGGGTCGGCGAGGGAAACTTCTCCGAGGCCGGCCTGGTCGCCTGAAATTTTCATTACTTCCTCCGCTGACAGTGCCCGGTTGTAGATGGCGAATTCGCGGAAGGAGCCGTTGAGGGTCCTGTCCGCGTTGTAGACGGACTTGCCCAGGTAGTTCGACGTCGTGCTGCCGAATCCGATGTCCCCGGGGTTCAGGGTGGCGTTGAGGTTCTCGCCCACCTTTTTCCCGTCAAGGTACACGGTGGCGACGGTGCCCTTGAGCGTGTACACCAGATGCTTCCAGGAATCCCGGGGGAGGGCTGCTGTGCTGATGGCGAGTTGTTCCGTAGTCCAGTTTCCCGAGGCGATTCCCGTCTTGTACACGGAATTTCCCGTGGCGAACATGTACCCGTTGCCCACACCGGCGGCGTCGGTGTGGCCGAATCCATAGATGAAGTAGGCCCCACTCTGGGCGCCGCTGACCAGGACGTCCGCTTCCACCGTCACGTCCTGGACGCCGGAGAGGATGTTGTCCGGGACATCGACGTAACCGGTGGCGCCGTCGAGCTTGAGTGCACCGTCCGGCTGCCAGCTGCCGCCGCCCACGATCTTTCCGTTGAGGCCGTTGCCGGAGGAATCGGCCACGTCCGTTCCGGTTCCCTGATCGAAGGTATAGCGGAGAATCTCACCGTTTGCGTTCGCCGGGACGGGCTTGGGCGTTTGCCGAAGCGCGTCCAGTTCGGTTTGGGTGACCGGAAGAACGGTTCCGTGGCGCGGGCTGGCGGGAAGATCGTAGTTGGTGGAGAGCTTCCAGTTGGGTGTTTGAAGGCTGGTGCTCTCCAGTGGGATGTAGCCGCGCCCGCCGAACTCATCGAGGAAGAGGTAGAACTTTTCCTCAATGTTGGATTTGAAAACGGTAGGACCCTCCACCGCCGCCGTTCCTGCGTTCTTGCCAATGCAGGAACTCTGGAGTGCCCAGTTCCTGGGGTTGCTGCCGGGAAGGTCTACGGCGAGCAGGTTGTTGGACTTTTCCTGCATGATGTCCACGCAGCCGGAAACTCCGCCTTCGTCCTTCGTGAAGCGGTAGAACGTGTCCTTGTCCTTGATGACCGTTGAATCAATGACGGACGTGCCTGGGTCATTCCAGACCTTGGCTTCGGAGAAGGTGCGGAAGTCGCGCGTTGTGGAGTACATCATCTTGTTGACGACGCCGGCGGTGTGGCCGGGATCATTCTCGGCGTAGATTTTCGATGCCCAGAACACAACGTACGCGCCGATGCCCTGGTCATAGTAGGCCTCCGGCGCCCAGGTGTTGCCTGCCGTGGCCGGGGACACCTTGACGTGCCGCTGCTCCGACCAGTTCTTGAGGTCATAGGATTCCCACACTTCAAGATATTGGCTGCCCTGGCGCTGCGAGGCATCCCAGGACGTGCCGCCGCCGATGGAAAGATCGGTGGCGATCATGTAGAACTTGTCGCCTTCGGGGGAGCGGATCACAAAAGGATCCCGCAGGCCCTTGGTTCCCATGGTTGAAGTCAGGATCGGCTTGCCGCCATTGGTCTCGTCCCAATGGAGGGCATCATTTCCGCGGCTGGCGGCCATATAGATGTTCTCACCGGCAACGCTGTTGCCCGTGAAGTACGCGAACGCGTATCCGGCGTAGGGGGCAACTGCGGGCTTTGCCTTTACCCGGGCCGTGAACTCTTTTGTTCCGCTGGCCGCCCCGACGGTCAGGGTTGCGGTCAGGACGACGTCGGTGTCCGCGGCGGGGCGGTTAACAATGCCGGTGGGGTCGATGATGGGGTTTGAAGACTGCCACGTGACCGCTGCCTGGCCGCTGCTGGGCGGCAGGGTGATGTTTCCGCGGACGTCATCGACGGCGGGAAGCACCAGGGCAGCGGTGGCGGCAGCCAGCTTCTCCTGGTCGGATTCAGCGGGGAGCACGGTTACGGTGAAGTCTTTGGTTCCGGACGCCTCACCGCGGGTAACCGTCGCCGTCAGCGTCACGGTTGCGGCGCCCTCCGCAGCACTCGGGCGGGTGACAACACCGGCAGCGGTGACCACCGATGGGTCGCTGGAGGCCCAGGCCACCGTGGAACCGTTGGCGCCGCCTGCCGGCAGGGACAGGTTGGCTGTCACCGCTGACAGGTCACCCAGGCTCAGGGCGGCGACGTCCCGGTCTTTCCGGAGCTGGTCGCTGGGCGCGATGGTTGCCGCCACCTCCCCTGGAGTCAGGGCCGCGTTGTAGATCCGGAAATCGCGCACCGATCCGGACAGGTACCTGTCCGCTGTGTAGACCGAGCGGCCGAGGTAGTTCGCGGTGGTCAGGCCGTTTCCGATGCTCGCGGGCGTAATGGTGACGCCCGTTTTCTGCCCCACCTGCACACCGTCCAGGAAGAGCGTCGCTGTCCCGTTGGACAGCGTGTACGTGATGGTCTTCCAGACACCGCGGGCCAGGGGCTGGTTCTGGGAAAGTGTCTGTTCGGTGGACCAGTTGCCGGAGGCAATGGAGGTGCGGTAGCTGTCACCTGTAGTGAACAGGTACCCGTTGCCGGCGTTGGACGTGGTGTTGCCCATGCCGTAGATGAAGTAGGGCGTGGACTGGGCAGGCGAGATCAGCACCTCAGTGCTGACAGTGATGGCAGACAGGCCCTGCATGATGTTGTCGGGAAGGCGTACGTGGTCATTGACCCCGTCCAGCTTCAGGCCTTCGCTGCCTGACCAGGTGCCGCCGTTGACGACCGCCCCGTTGCGCCCGTTTCCGGACGTGTCCACGGCGACGCTCCCGGTGGTCTGGTCCAGCGCGTATTGGAGCACAAGCCGGGGATCAGGGGAGGTCTCGGCCAGTGCCGGGACCAGCGGGGTCAGGACCAGGGCAGAGGCGACGGCCCCAGCGGCAGCCGCCCTGGTTAGCAAACGTACGGGTCGCATCGTTGCGCCTTCTTTCTGCCCGCAGGCCGAGGATCAGGTAAGTGGTGACTCGGTACTGACGGGCAGGCGGGACCCCAACAACGCCGTTGCTGCATCAGTGAGCGATCGCTCTGCCAGCAAGTGTGAACGCTAACATTGAGGTCGTCAAGTAATGCCGGTCACATAACCGTTCCGGAAGGGTCAACTGCAGCGCGCTCCGTCGCGCCAGAGCATGGTCCGGAGGCGGCCGGGTACGTCATACTGGCGGCATGAACGCTGCGGCGAGAAAACCAGACCGGATCCTCCTCGCCATCCTGGCCGCCATCGCGCTGCTGGTGGTCACCGCACTGGCCGTCGTTTTCTTCCGCGGCGCCCCGCAGGAGCTGGACGAATCGACGCCCGCAGGCGTAGTCCAGCGGTACAGCACAGCCGTCATCACCGGCGACACCGCCACAGCCGATACGTTCCTGACGGAAGAAGCCCGAGGCCGGTGCAACGGATACTTCGGGCCGCCCGAAGCCACCCGGGTGGTCCTGGTCTCCACCAGCGAGCGCGGCGACTCCGCCACCGTAAGAGTCTCCATCGTCCACTCCTCCCCCGGGGGACCCTTTGGGCCTTCCGAATTCGAGATGGAAGAGGCCTTCTCCCTCGTGAAGGACGGTGGCAGGTGGAAGGTGAACCAGGCGCCCTACCAGCTGATGTCCTGCGGGGCGCCTGCCAGGCCAGCAAGTCCAATGCCATGAACAAGCCGGCAGCACCTGACGTCACACCCTCCGCTGTCCCGGTGGCAGGCACAGCCCAACAGGTGCTGCGGCGGCTGATCCTGTACATGCTGCTGTTTATCCTGGTGCTCGTGGCGGCCACAGGCCTCGCCGGCCTGTTGGAGCGCCTTTTCAGTTCAGGCTCAGAAATGGCGTCCACCGATGTCACCGGGCTTGCCCGCGCCCTGGCGTTCACCCTGATCGGTGGGCCGATGGCGCTTCTGCTCTGGTGGTTTGTCTGGAAAAGGCTCGACGACGGGGATGAACGCGGCACTGTGGGCTGGGGCCTCTACATTGCTGCCATGTACACGATCGCCCTCATCAGCTTCACCACGACGCTGCTGGGATGGGCCGCGTCCATAGTCGACGGCTCGGAGCCGAGGTGGTATGCGGCGCTGGCCACCGGGCTTGTCTGGGGCGCTGTTTGGGGATGGCACCGGTGGATGTGGCGGCATCCTGCCAGGGGACCGCGAAGCCTTGCGGACGTCCCGTCCGTTGTGGGTGCAGTTTTTGGGCTGGTAGTCGGCGCGGCCGGAGCGATTACCGCGCTGGGCAGGTTGCTGGACGATGCCCTCCGCGGCTTCACCTCACTCACAACTGCGGCGGAGCCGTGGTGGCAGCCTGTGCTCCAGGGCGCGGTGTGGGCCGCGGGCGGAAGTGCCGTGTGGTGGTGGCACTGGAAACGGGATCCCGGCAGCCGCCTCAAGTCCGGCCTGGCCGACGTCGCGGTTGTCGCCGTGGGTGTCTTCGCCGCCGCCATCACGGCGCTGGGCGGGGCCGGCGTCGCGCTGTTCGCCCTCCTGAGGCTGGCGTTCGACAGGACGGACCCTGACACGGAAATGCTCGCACCCCTCGGTCCGGCGCTGGCTGCCGCCGCCATCGGCGCCCTGGTCTGGCGGTACCACCGCACTCTCGCCGCTGACCGCGCCGCCGGAACCGTCCGTGCCAGCAGGCTGGTCACATCAGGCGTCGCCCTGGCGGCCGCTGCTTCGGGCATTGGGGTGGTGGTCAACGCCGCCCTGGCGCTGGCGGTCTCCCCGCTGGCAGGAGACGGCTCCCGATCTTTGCTGCTGGGGGGCCTCAGCTCCCTGATGGTGGGCGGCCCGGTCTGGTGGCTCGCGTGGAAGCCGGCACAACAACCAGAACCGGGCGCCGCCCATCCTCCCGGCAGGCGCGTGTACCTTGTGGCGTTCTTTGGAATCAGCGCAGTGGTGGCGCTCGTTGCCCTTTTGGTCATTGGATACCGGCTCTTCGAATTTTTCCTCGGCGACGTGTCTGGGGGCAGCGTCGTAGACCGGGTCCGGGGACCACTGGGCCTGCTGGTGGCCGCCGGCCTCGTGGCGGGCTATCACTATTCCCTCTGGAGGCATGAACACGCGCTGCCGGAGGCAGGGGCAGAGGCAGAGCCAGAGGTAGCGGCGGACGCGGCTGACCTGACGGAGAAGAAGCCAACCATCGGCCACGTCACGCTCGTCACCGGGACTCATCCCGAAGCCATATCCAGTGCCATTGCAGCAGCCACCGGCGCGCAGGTCACCGTCTGGAGACGGGCCGACGGCGTCAGTCACCAGCCAGCCAGTCCCCAGCCGCCCGCACCTTCAGGCCAGGGGGAGTCCACTGAGCAGGAAGCCCTCGCTGCGCGCGTGACCCAAGCACTCGAAGGCACCGTCGCCCGCAGTGTCCTTCTGGTCATTGGTCATGACACCGGAGCGGATGCACAGATACAGGTCATTCCCCTGGCCACTGATGGCCAGAAGGCGGGGCACCAGACTTGAGGGCAGCAGGGTCAGCCCAGCGGGGTTAGCCGCAGGCGGCCGCTCGCTTGGGTCCGCGCCCTGACCGCCAGTTGGCGGTTCAGGGGAAGCCCTTTGCGAGTGGCTGGCGGTTAGAATCCCAGGAGGCAATACCTAGGCTGAATTTCAGGTCACAACGCGGTGGCCAGCCATCCAGGAGACACCATGATTCCAACCCCCAAAGCCCCACCCTTCGATGTTGAGCTCGGTTCAACCCTCGCTGCGTTGGGAGATCTGCTCAATCCGACCCTGACGCCGGACATGATTTCCGGTATGCGCGGCGGTCCCTTGACCGCTTCCATCGAAGATCAACTGGCCGGCCATGCGGTGCGTCACGAGGAGCGGATTATCCCCGGCCCTGAAGGTGCTCCGGACATCGTCGTGTCGATCTTCACCAAAATCGGCCACGTGCCCGGTGGCCCCGGGATCTATCACACCCACGGCGGCGGGATGATCATCGGCGACCGCTTCCTCGGCGCTGACATGCTCATCGAGTGGGTCGAGCTGATGGACGCCGTCGCCGTGTCGGTTGAGTACCGCCTGGCGCCGGAAAACCCGGACCCGGCCCCCGTAGAGGATTGCTATGCGGGCCTCGTGTGGACAGCTGCGCATGCGGAAGAGCTTGGATTTGACCCGGAGCGGCTCATCATCGCCGGCGCGAGTGCCGGCGGCGGCCTGGCCGCAGGCGTGTCCCTGATGGCAAGGGACAGGGGTGGTCCGGCGCTCGCGGGCCAGGTCCTGATCTGCCCCATGCTGGATGACCGCAACGAAACAGTCTCCAGCTACCAGATTGACGGCTTCGGACTGTGGGATCGCACCAGCAACGACACCGGCTGGGATGCCTTGCTGGGTGACCGGCGCAAGACGCCCGAGGTGTCCATCTACGCCGCACCGGCACGTGCAACTGACCTTTCACGGCTGCCTCCCGCATTCATTGATGTGGCCACCGCAGAAGTTTTCCGCGATGAAGTGGTGGCCTACGCTTCCGGTATCTGGGCAGTAGGTGGCGTGGCGGAACTGCATGTGTGGGCCGGCGGATTCCACGGCTTCGACATGATCGTGCCCCAGGCCGCATTATCGATCCAGGCCCGCGATGTGCGGACGAAGTGGGTCCGCCGCATCCTGGGGGCCTGACGCTCCTGTGGACGATCCGGGGCATTGGCGGCGGAGTAAAGTTCAGGCTACAAGCTAAATCAACGAGCGGCAGATATGCAGGGATTGGTATGGCGCCTCAAAGCGTTGGATCCTGAGGCGTCCGAAAGCCTCAAGGTCATCGCGTACTTCGACGCGCTCGTTGACGGCCATGCGAGCGCCCAGGTCCTGCTGAGCGGTGCTGCGGTCCTGAGCGGCTGTCCGGCAGGATATGCCAGTGACGGCAGCACCGTCCGGGTTGACGCCTCCGGAACGAAAACCGACGCCGGGGCTCCGGCTCCCGGAGCACCCGACGGCGGCTGGCCTTGGCACGCTTTCGGCGACGGCGGCCGGGTGTGGATCGAGCGTCCAGGCCCGGCTTTTGCCAACGACGAAATGATCCTTGAGCGGGTGGCGATCGCCCTGGGGATCTCCCTGGACCGCACCAGCCCGGTGGCCGCTTCCCGCCGGGCGGTCGAAACGCTCCTGGATGCCGCCGCGTCCCTCGACAGGCGGATGGATGCCGCCGCCATGCTCCACCTTGACCGTCACACGTCCTATCGCGTGGTTGCTGTTCCGGCGTCCACGGAGCTCGCAGGGCCAAGGACCGTCGTCTATACCGCCGTGGGTCCTGTGCGGGCAGCGGTACTCCGGTTCTCCGCAACAGAGTTGGCCGAAGGCCGGAATTCTGCCCCGAATACGGCCCGGAACACGCCGGACGCGTCCCCGGCGGGGATCGGCCTGGCTATGACCCCGGAGTCGCTCCACCGCTCGTGGGCAACTGCACTCCTGGCCCTCCGGCTGACGAGCCCGCGCCACCCGCGGCAGCTTGCAGACGATTTGGGGAGCCTGCTCGTCTTTGCGGAGGCGGCGGATGCCTCTTCGTATGAAACGCCTGACCTCACGGCGCTCAAACGCCTCGTGAAGCAACAGCCCAAGGCCCTCGGGTTACTGGAATCCGTTGCCTGCGCGAACAGCCTGCGCGCCGTCGCCGACGAGGCAGGCCTCCACCACTCCAGCGTCCAGGCCCGGGCCGCCGACTTTTCGGCGGAACTCAATTTTGACGTCCGCACAGCGCTGGGCCGGGTACGCCTGTCGCTGGCCCTCGCGCTGTACAGGCTCAACACGGCCACGTTCGGCGGGGACGGGCCGTAACCGCTACTCCGCCATCCCGGGCTGGACCGGCACGAACTCAATCCCCGGGTTTACCTTCTTTGTGGGACCCCGCGAAAAGCCTTTGGCGTCCAGCTGATTCCCGGCGCGGTAGGCAGCCAGGGCGTCGTCGTACGCCTGGTTGAGACGGCGCCCGGTCAATACTTCCTGTGTCCCGTCAGTGAAGGCGACGGTGATGGCGGCGCTGCCCGGAAAGTGCCTGTTCATGCGGATAAAGCCTTCGGAATCCTGCTGCAGGTTAATCATTGTTGGTCACGCTTTCCTGGTAGTCGGATTCAAGTCTGACCCATACTGGTCCCTTACGGTGCATCCGGCGTCCGTGCATCCGTTCTGCGGGCTTGTGCGCACAATGGACTGGTGACCTCCTCAAGTACCCCTCCCCGGCGGAACGCCCCGGCTGGTCCGGGCAGCGGATTCTTCCAGCTTTCCCGCATCGGTGAGGGCCTGGCCTTTGCGGAATCGCTGGCGGAGCTTGTGGCGGTGCTGCGGCGGGGCGGGGCAGCGGGAACGGCAGTGGTCCAGGCACCTCCCGGCACGGGGAAAACCACGCTGGTACCGCCGCTGCTCGCTAACCTTGCCGCAGAAACATCTCCTGCTCCTGTGCGGGTGGTGGTCACGCAGCCGCGGCGGGTGGCGGCCCGCGCGGCGGCCAGGCGCCTTGCCTCCCTCGACGGCAGCAGGCTGGGGGACAGGGTGGGATACACCGTCCGGGGCGAACGGCAGGTGAGCCAGGGGACCCTGGTGGAGTTCGTGACACCCGGGATCCTGCTGCGCCGCCTGCTCGGGGATCCGGGCTTGGAAACCACCTCAGCGGTGATCCTCGACGAAGTCCACGAACGCGGCCTGGAAACAGACCTGCTGCTGGGCATGCTCGCCGAGGTCCGCCAGTTACGCGGGGATCTCATGCTGGTGGCGATGTCCGCCACGCTGGATGCGCCCCGGTTCGCGGCGCTGCTGGGCGATGATCAGGACAACGGCGAGGACGACAGCGGGCGGGACAACGGCGAGGACGACGGCGGGCGCCCTGCCCCCGTCGTCGACTGTCCGTCCGCGCTGTACCCCCTGGAAATCGCCTGGTCACCGCCCGCGGCGCCACGGCTGGACAGCCGGGGCGTCACCCGCTCTTTCCTGGACCACGTTGCGGACACTGCCGCGACCTCGTACCTGCGGGCAGCTGTGGCCGACGGCGGCCTCGACGCCCTCGTTTTCGTCCCCGGCGCCTGGGAGGTGTCCTATGTTGCTGCCCGGGTGCGTGACCGGGTTGGCGCCGGCATTGAGGTCCTGGAGCTTCACGGGCAGGCAAGCCCTGCGGACCAGGACCGTGCTGTGTCCGGGCGGGGTCCCGGCGGCCGCCCACGCATCATCGTCTCCACGGATCTCGCGGAATCTTCCCTCACTGTTCCCGGCGTCCGCCTGGTCATCGACTCCGGGCTGACCCGGGAACCGCGGCGCGACGCCGGCCGCGGAATGTCCGGCCTCGTGACGGTTTCCTGCTCGCGGGCATCGGCCGAGCAGCGGGCAGGCCGTGCGGCACGGCAGGGGCCTGGCAAAGTGGTGCGCTGCTATGACCAAAGAACCTACGGTGCTGCCCCTGCCCACGTCACTCCCGAGATCGCCGTGGCGGACCTGACCGGGGCCGCCCTGGTTCTGGCCTGCTGGGGTTCACCCGGCGGGGAGGGCCTGGAGCTTCCTGACAGGCCACCCCGGCAGGCCATGGAGGACGCGGTTGAGGTGTTGCGGGAACTTGGTGCGGTGTGGGCGGACGGCACAGCCACCGACCACGGAAAGATCCTGGCCAGGATCCCTGCGGATCCGAGGCTCGCGCGGGCGCTGCTGGATGGCGCTGCCGTGACAGGACACCGGGCTGCGGCGGAGGCTGTTGCCATGGTCTCAGGTGACCAGCGCGCTCCCGGCGCAGACCTCACCCGGCTTCTGGCCATCCTGCGCGGGGGCAAGGACCCGGCGGCCCGGCGGTGGGCCGAGGAGGTCCGGCGGCTGGAAGCCATCGCACGCCAGGAGCGGGCCGGCGTCGTGCCTTCCATGTCCCCGGGAACGGTCGCTGCAGCGGAAGCTGTTGGCGCCGTCGTCGCCCTGGCGTTTCCGGACCGCGTGGCACGGCGTGTCCCGGGCGGAGGGCAGGAGCGTTACCTGCTGTCATCCGGCACGCGCGCCGGGCTGCCCGCGGGGAGCACTCTCTCCGGGCACGAATGGTTGGCGGTCGCTGAAGTTTCGCGGGCCCAAGGCCGCGACGCCGCCGGGACGGGTGCCGTTATCCGCTCCGCCGCGCCCATCACGGCGGACATAGCCCAGGCGGCGGCTTCCGGCCTGCTCGCTGAATCCGTGGCGGCAACATTCAGCAACGGCCGGATAACCGCCCGGCGCGAACGCAGGCTGGGCGCGATCGGCCTCGCCTCAACGCCGGTGCGCCCTTCCGCGGAAGAAGGACGAATGGCCGTGGCCACTGCGCTGGCAGAAGGAGGCCTGGGAATGATCGGCTGGTCGACGGCGGCGGACGCCCTGCGCCGTCGGCTCGCCCTCCTGCACCGGGAACTCGGAGATCCCTGGCCGGACGTTTCCGAGCCGGCCCTGCTGGCGAAGCTGACCACCTGGCTGGGTCCGGAGCTGGAGGCCCTGGCCGGTGGCGCGTCCGCCGGGGGAATAGACCTCACCGACCCACTCCGGCGGCTGCTGCCGTGGCCCGAGGCCTCACGGCTTGGGGAACTCGCGCCGGAGTGGCTGGAGGTGCCCAGCGGCTCCAGGGTGAAAATCGACTACCCGGACCTGTCGGAGTACGCGGTGACGGAGAATGCAGCGTCGGAGAATGCGGCGTCCGAGTACGCAGAGTCGGAGAATGCAGAGACAGGAAAGGCAACACCGGAACATCCGGTGCGGAACGGTGCGGCGCGGGAACAGGCCGGCAGCCCTGTTGTCGCCGTAAAGCTGCAGGAGTGCTTCGGTTGGGCGGAGACTCCACGGCTGGTGGAGGGGCGAGTGCCTGTGTTGTTCCACCTGCTCTCGCCCGCCAGACGTCCCCTTGCCGTGACCGGCGACCTTGCCTCCTTCTGGTCCGGGCCCTATGCCCAGGTCAGGGCTGAGATGCGGGGCCGCTACCCCAGGCATCCATGGCCTGAGGACCCGTGGTCAGCGCCGGCCACCGCACGGACCAAACGGAAAATGTGACCTCTGCCTTGGGCAGACCAATCTGGCAGGTCAATCCGGGGCAGGTCGGCGGAAACACGACAAAGCCTCATGCGGGTTACCGCCCTGCGTGAGGACTCCGATACATAGACGAAACGTGGCGTCGACGTGCTGAAACATGCCCCGGTTAGGCTCGTGGTTACTTGGACAACGTGGTCCACACAAGACACGGAAGGACGCAATGATGTTGCTTTTTACCAGCCTTAACTTCTTGCTCGATGCCCGCCGGAATGACGACAACCCTGCGCATGGGGCCGGAAGCGGCAAGACCGGGTTCCCTCATGGCCAGCTGACGTCCACTGCCTGGGAAGGGTGGTGGCACGACGAAGCCTAGGCTAGACAAATAAGCCCGAGTCGGAACGAGCACGAGCGGGGCCGAAAATCCCCGCAGCAGCTCAGTGCATCTTGCTGCTGATTTGCGGGTGCGGAACGTCTTCGGGAGCAGGGTCTGTTCGGGACGGAAAATTGATGCTCCTATTGCTGTCAATGGGCACGGCGCCCCGCGTCATGCAGATCACCGGGCTAAGGCTCCAAGGTCAAGGGTCTGCGATCGCTGGTGCGACGGCCTGCGGCCGCCCTTGACCGCAGAGCCTTAGTGGCCCGGTCATTACGGCAGGGACGGCGGGACGCCGTTGGTCCTGCCGCTAGGCAAACTGCCCGGTCAGTCCTGCAACCTCCCGGGTGCCTCTTCGCGGTTTTTGGGATTGAGAGTTGAGCCAGGTTTCGTAGTGTTGGTAGAAGTCGTCGTGGCGGGTGAGTCCGCGTTCGAGCCGGGACAGTGCTGTGGGCCAGACATGGAGGCTGTCCGCGGCGGCCTGGAGGGTGATGTTCTTCGTTTGGCGTAGGGTGCGGAGGGCTCCGGCGTCTGGTGCTGGTTGTGGATGGATCAGCTGATCGTAGACTTCGCGGGCGATGTAGCGTTTGACGCAGCGGATGATTTCCTTGGTGCTTTTCCCTTCGGCCCGGCGTCTGGCGACGTAATTTTTGGTGCGGGTGTCGCTCATCATCCGTACCAGGGCAACGTGGTGGATGGCTTTGTTGGCCCGCCGGTCGCCGCCACGGCTGAGCCGGTGCCGCATGGTCTTTCCCGAGGACGCGGGGATCGGCGCGACGCCCACGAGGGCTGCGAACTGCGCTTCGGTGCCGATCCGTCCGGGGTTGTCGCCCACGGTGACCAGGAGCTGGCTTGCCACGTCGGTGCCGACCCCGTGCAGGTCACGGAGCATCGGCGCGTGGGTTGTCACGATCGCGTCTAACTCGGCATCAATGACCGCCAGTTCCTGATCCAGGGCGCGGTAACGGATCGCGAGGCGTTTAAGCACGGCCGCGGTGGCGATCAACGGGTCAGACATGTTTCCGGCCGGCCGGGTTTTCTCCAGGGCGGCCATCATCGGGGCGCGGGTCAGCCGCCGGTATTTGGCCCGTAACGCCTCGGGTGCAGCCGTAAGGATGCTTTTGATCTGCGCCATGACCGCTACCCTGGCGCGCATGGCCGTCGCCCGTTCGGCGCGCAGGACCCGCAGGGATTCCACCGCGCCGTCCCGGGATTTGGGTGTTGCGACGTTCCGGCCGGCCAGCGCGGCTTCTGCCGCCTGGTAGGCGTCCAGAGCGTCCGATTTGCCCCGCAGCCGGCGTCCCTGCCGGTTCGGGCGCATGACTTCCAGAACCCGGAAGCCCTCCCTGGTCAGGACACGGGCGAGTTCGGCGCCGTAACTGCCGGTGCCTTCCACTCCGGCGGCAACCACCGGGCCGAACCCGGTAATGAACTCGACAATATTCCGGTAGCCGGACCCAACGGCGGGAAATTCTTTGTCCATGAGGTGTCTGCCGGTCTCGTCGATGATTGCGACGTAATGGGTGTCGGCGTGTGTGTCGATCCCGGCGATGACTTTCAGATATGGGTTTGTCATGATGAAACTGGCCCAGCCTTCCGTTGCATGCGGTGGGAAACAAAAGGGCACGCCGGCCGGGTGGGCAGACAAGACAGTAATGGGATTCTTCGAGCAGGCTCCTATGAGGTCATGTCCACCTGGCCGCCGCGTTACTGCAGCCTGTGCCGCGGCGGACAAATCATTTGCAGGACAAACCCTTCGCAGGGCGTCAGTCAGTGCCAGAGCCACACCGCAACACAAGCCAATTCCATCATTACTGTCGGTGCCTACTGACAAGCTAAGGGTATGGACAACGGGGAAGTCTTGGAGGCAGTCGAAGCACCTGATGCTGCCCTCGTCACAATCGAAGCGGCCTCCTCCGCTGCTGCCACAGGTTCTGATTCTGCTTCTGACTCAGTAGCCGAAATTGATACTGATACTGATCCGTCGCGGGATTTGGCGGAGGAGTGCCTGGCCGAGATGGCGGAGGCTGCCCGTGACGAAGCCCGGGCCGCCGCGCGGAAGGCCCGGGCGGCTGCCACGTACGCGGACACCTGCCGGCGCCTGCTTCCACCGTCGGCGTCGCTGCACGAACAGTCCGTGGCGGAGATGGGCATGGTCGCCGAGGTCGCCTGTACCCTGACCATCAGCGAAAGTGCCGCCTCGGCGTTCCTGGTCCAGTCACACCAGCTGAACACCGAACTGCCCCTCACCCTGGCTGCCCTGCAGGCCGGGGCCCTGTCCTGGCAGCACGCCCGGATCCTCTGCGATGAAACCACCGGCCTGGGCCCCGCCGGCGCGGCCGCCCTGGAAACCCACTTCCTGGACCCCGACGCCGCCAAGGCTTCCCGCGCCTGCCTTGCCGGGGACCTCACACCCTCCAGGTTCCGTGCCAGGGCCCGGACCTGGCGCGAACGCCACCACCCCGTCTCGATCGAAACACGCCACACCAAATGCGTCCTGGACCGCCGGGTCGAATACACCCCGGACCGCGACGGCATGGCCTGGCTCTCCGCCTACCTCCCCGCAGACCAGGCCGCCGGCATCTGGGAACACACCACCACCACAGCCCGGGCACTCCAAGGCCCCACCGAGCCCCGCACCCTCACCCAACTCCGCGCCGACACCCTCGCCGCCGCACTCCTCGGCGGAGAGAGCACCAACCCCGGCAACATCAGCAGTTCAGCACTCATGGGTGGCGGGAGCGCCAGCAGGGGAACCAGCAGTTGGCGTAGCGACAGCGGCGGAAGCGGCAGCGGCGGGATCAACGGCGGCGGAAGCGCAAGCGGCGCTCTCCCCGGTGGCGGAAGCGACAACGGCGTAAATAGCCGGCCCGATCGGGACGCAGAGCGCACTGCCGGGCAGGTCCCGCCGCCGCGGGCGCAAGTGCTGGTCACCGTGCCCGTGTTCTCGCTCCTGGGCCTCACCGACGAACCCGCCACCCTCGACGGCCACGGCCCCATCCCGGCCTCCATGGCCCGGAACCTGGTCGCCAACGGAGCCGACTCCTTCCACCGCGTCCTCACCGACCCCCGCGACGGCGCACCACTGGAAATCGGCCGAACCAGCTACCGGCTCACCACAGCAATGCGCCGCTGGCTCAGACTTCGCGACGCCAAATGCCCCTTCCCCGGCTGCAACAACCACTCGCTGGATAACGAAGCGGACCACCTCCTGGCCTGGGCAGGCGGCGGCACCACCGGCATCAGCAACCTCGGCCAGCCTTGCCGCAAACACCACCACCTGAAACACAACTCCGCCTGGCAACCGACCCCGGCCAGTAAAAACGAACCACCCGGCTGGACCTCACCCACCGGCCGAGAGTACAAAAGCGAACACCAAGACTGGGAACCACCCACCTGGCCTGACGGCACACCGAGCCGTCTCGAATGACATGGAGCCTTGCCCGGGTCTAGGCAACACCAATCCTCCGGATCCGACCCGGGTCTGGACCACGCCCTCCATCCGACCCAAGCCGATTCCGGACGATGCCCCTTCCGGACGACCGCCCTCGCCCCAGATGCTGTGGAACAGCGAGCCGTGTCGGCTATACCGCGCCGCTGTCCCGGGTTTGGGATGGCACCGCTTTTCCTCTTGCTGTTCAGTCACCTGAGGGTGTCGAATCGTCTTACCAAGGCTGCGTGGCGGCTGACGATTGAGACGGCAGGAGACAGTCATGTCGGTGAAAGGCACCAACGGCCGGGGCAAGGCCCCCGGCCGCACTAATTCTGATCTCCGGCGGGCCGACGGGTCCGCGGGAGGGCCGGCAGATGCACCGGAAAAGGTCCGGAACGTTGCCCTCGTAGGGCACTCGGGCGCGGGAAAGACCCTGCTGCTTGAGGCTCTGCTGGCTGCCACGGGCGTGATATCCCGCAAGGGTTCCATCGAGGACGGCAACACGGTCAGCGACGCCGAGCCCTCGGAGATCCACCAGCAGCGGTCAGTGGTGTTATCTGTGGCCCCGCTGGTGTTCGACGGCATCAAGGTCAATGTGCTGGACACCCCGGGCTACGGGGACTTCACCGGCGAGCTGCGCGCGGGCCTCCGCGCGGCGGATGCGGCACTCTTTGTGGTGTCCGCCCTGGACGATATTGATGCGGCCACCACAGCGTTGTGGGCCGAATGCGACCAGGTTGATGTGCCCCGTGCAGTGGTGATCAGCCGGCTCGATCATCCCCGGGCGGACTTCGAAAGAACCGTGGACGCCTGCCGCCGGGCCTTCGGCGACGCCGTCGTCCCGGCTTATCTGCCGGTGCGTACGGGATCAGCCATCACGGGCCTGCTGGGGCTGCTCTCCGGGACTGTATCCGACTACAGCAGCGGCGGCCCTATGCCGGAAGTGCGGGCCGCCACACCGCATGAGCTTGCGGCTTCGGAGGGGGAACGCGGCGCACTCATCGAGGGGATCATCTCCGAGAGCGAAGACGAATCCCTGATGGACCGCTACCTCGGCGGCGAGGAGATCGACGTCGACGTCCTGGTGGATGACCTGGAGACTGCTGTGGCGCGCGGTTCATTTTTTCCCGTGCTGGCCACATCCGCGGAAACCGGACTGGGCATCACCGAACTGCTGGAAATGCTGACGCGGGCGTTTCCATCGCCGGTGGAACGCAGCCTGCCGGAAGCGACGGATCTCGCCGGCAAACCTGTGGCCCCGCTCACCTGCGACCCTGCGGGACCGTTGGCCGGGGAGGTTGTCCGGACCACCATCGATCCCTTCCTGGGCCGGGTCTGCCTGGTTCGCGTTTTCTCCGGCACGCTGCGGGAGGACTCAGCCGTGCATGTTGGCGGCCGCGGACTGGCCGAACGCGGCCATGAGGACCATGACAGCGATGAGCGCCTCACCCACCTCTACTCGCCTGTGGGGGCCAGCCTCAAGCCCGTGCCCTATTGCATTGCCGGGGACATCTGTGCCATCGCCAAACTGGCAAATGCCGAGACCGGCGACACGATATCGGCCAAGGAGAACCCGCTGCTGGTGGAATCGTGGGACATGCCGGAGCCGCTGATGCCGCTCGCCGTGGAAGGGGCCTCGCGAAGTGACGAAGACGCCCTTGCAAAGAGCATGGGGAAGGTGGCGGCCGGCGATCCGACCCTCCGGGTGGAACGTAACTCCGAAACCCATCAGTTGATTTTGTGGTGCATGGGGGAGGCGCACGGCGAGGTGGTCCTGGACCGGCTGCGGGACCAGGGCGTGAAACTGGAAACAGTTCCAGTGATCACTCCATTGCGCGAAACATTTGCTGCGCCCGCCGCGGGCCACGGCCGCCATGTCAAGCAGTCAGGAGGCCACGGGCAATACGCCATTTGCGATATTGAAGTCGAGCCCCTGGAACGGGGCGCCGGGTTCGAATTCCTCGACAAGACAGTTGGCGGCGTCGTTCCCGGCCACTACATCCCCTCCGTGGAGAAAGGCGTCCGGACTCAAATGCAGAAAGGCGTGTCGGCAGGATTCCCGGTAGTGGATATCCGCGTAACCCTGGTGGGCGGCAAGGCACACAGCGTTGACTCGTCGGACGCCGCGTTCCAGGCTGCGGGCGCGCTGGCGCTGCGAGAAGCGGCGGCCGCGGGCCGTATCCAGCTGCTCGAACCCGTCTCCTCAGTGGTCATCACCACTCCGGATGAGTACGTCGGCCCCGTTATGAGTGATATGTCTTCACGCCGGGGACGGGTGACAGGAACCACGTCGATAGGCGGCGAACGCACGGAAGTCATCGCGGAAGTGCCCGACGGCGAATTGTTGCGTTACGCCGTCCAGCTGCGGGCGCTTACCGCCGGGACAGGCCGCTTCCGGCGCAGCTACCTGCGTCACGAACCGGTGCCGGGCAACGTGGCCCCGGCGGGCAGCCATGCCTGAACGGCCCTGCTTCAAGGATGCTTCCGGATAAACTCCGCCACCCGCTCGGCCAGTGAGGCTCCGATCTCTTCAGCGCTGCGCTTGGCGCCTGCCACGGCGAAGGAATGGTCGCCGCCTTCAACCCACTCAAGCGTCGCGCCGGGACCAATCCGGGCGGCAACCCCCTCGAGAAGCTCGGGAGTGGCGAACGTATCCCGGGTTCCCTGCAGGAACAGCATGGGAAGTTCCAGTCCGTACAGATGCTCGTCCCGAAGCTTTTCCGGCTTGCCCGGCGGATGCAACGGATATCCGAGGTAAACCAGGCCTTTCGTGTCCATGCCCTCTGCGACGGCCATGGAGGCCATCCTGCCGCCAAAGGATTTGCCTGCCGCCCAAACGGGCTCCCCGTCGGACCGTGACCGGGCAGCGTCGAGGGCTGCGCGCCATGCGGCGATCGCGGCCGGCGGCCGGTCGGGGAACTTCCTGCCGGCTTCACGGTAGGGAAAGTTGAAGCGCAACGTGGCCACGCCGTCGTCGTTCAGTGCCCGGGTGAAACCTCGGAGGAACGGGTGCTCCATCCCGGCGCCGGCGCCATGGGCAACCACCAGCGTGGCGAAGGGATTGTCAGGACGCGCATAGACCCCCGAAACTTCTGTTTCGCCGGTGGGAATGGTGAGGGAGGACTCTGGAACGGACATGGACTAATCATGCCCGATCTGGATGCCGGGGCATTCACGGCGGTGTCGACTTGTTGGCTCGCCCTGTTTGCCTGACGTATATGCCAGACGTGCGTGCCGGATCTGTCTGAGCCGGACTGTCTGATGTGGCAGTTCGGGTGTAGCTTGTCCCCATGGCCAGCGAACAGACCACCCTTTCCGTCCCGGGGCCCAGCGGCAGCCGCGAAATGCGCATCTCCAGTCCCAGCCGGGTCCTCTGGCCGGACCTGGGCCTGACCAAGCTGGACCTGGCCCGCTACATCGTCGAGGTGGGGGAAGCCTTCATAGCCGCAAACGGTGACAGGCCGGTCTCGCTGCAGCGGTATTCGGACAATATCGTGGGGGAAATGTTCTTCTCCAAGAACCCGCCCAAAGGGACCCCTGACTTTGTCCGGTCGGTGAAGGTGGTCTACCCAAGCGCCCGTTCGCATCCGCAGCTGGTCCTTGACGAGCCGGCAGCCGCCGTATGGGCGGTGCAGATGAACACAGTGGTCTTTCACCCCTGGCCATCCCGAACGGAGAACACGGACAATCCGGACCAGCTGCGGATCGACCTGGACCCTCAGCCCGGGACGGACTTCGATGACGCTGTTCCCGCCGCGCTGCTCCTGAAGGAAGTACTGGCGGAGGCAGGACTGGACTGCTTTATCAAGACGTCTGGAAACCGTGGGCTTCACGTGTACTCGCCCATCGAGCCGGCCCATGAATTCCTGGATGTCCGCCATGCGGTCATCGCCGCAGCCAGGGAGGTGGAGCGGCGCATTCCGGACAAGGTGACCACCGCGTGGTGGAAGGAGGAACGCGGCCAGCGGGTGTTCCTGGACTTTAATCAGGCCAACCGCGACCGGACCATCGCCGGTGCCTACAGCCCGCGCGCACTGCCGCATGCCCCGGTATCGTGCCCCATCACGTGGGATGAACTGGGCACCGCCGACCCCAAGAACTTCACCATCCTCACCGTCCCGGAACGCCTGAAGACTGTCGGCGACCCGTGGGCGGATATGGGTGCAAAGCCTGGAACCATCGACAAATTGCTGGAGTGGTGGGAACGCGACGTCGCGTCAGGACTCGGAGAGATGCCTTTCCCGCCCGACTACCCCAAGATGCCGGGTGAGCCGCCGCGTGTGCAGCCCAGCCGGGCGCGCAAACAGGACTAGCGGTCGTATTCGAACCCCTACTCGAACCGGGACGGATCTCCGGCGCCGTAACGGGCCACCTCGGCCGCGCCGCCGGAGAAGTCGATGACCGTGGTCGGTTCGGCCCCGCAGTCGCCGGCATCGATCACGGCGTCCACCTCATGCTCCAGCCTTTCCTTGATCTCCCAGCCGTTGGTGAGCGGATCTGCCTCATCCGGAAGCAGCAGCGTGCTGGAGAGCAGCGGTTCGCCGAGTTCGGCCAGCAAGGCCTGCACCACCCGGTTGTCAGGGATGCGGACGCCCACGGTCTTTTTCTTCGGGTGGAGGAGCCGCCGGGGAACTTCCTTGGTGGCGGGCAGGATGAACGTGTAGCTGCCGGGTGTCACCGACTTGATGCTGCGGAAGACGTCATTGCCGATGTTCACGAATTGGCCCAGCTGGGCGAAATCCTTGCAGACCAGGGTGAAATGGTGTTTGGCGTCAAGTTTTCGAATGGTCCGGATACGATCCAGGGCATCCTTGTTGCCCAGCTGGGCGCCCAGCGCGTAGCAGGAGTCCGTGGGGTAGGCGATCAGGCCGCCGTCGAGCACCATGCGGACGGCCTGGGTGATGGCCCGCGGCTGCGGATCCTGGGGATGAACGTCGAAGTATCTGGCCATGACCCCGAGCCTACGGTGCCACGGCTGATAAGTGCAGTTCGCCCCCTATCAACAGCGTCGTGTTTGCGGCAGGATATTGACTGTTCGTTCCCGTACCAGCACCTCAAGGAGAACCAGCCATGCCCACAGTGCTCAACCCCTACCTTGGCTTCCGCGACAACGCCCGGGAGGCGATGAACTTCTACCAGAACGTCTTCGGCGGCGAATTGACACTCAGCACCTTCGGGGATTTCCAGGCGAGCGAGGACCCCGCCGAGGCGGACAAGATCATGCACGGCATGCTGACCACCCAGCAGGGGATGGTCCTGATGGGGGCCGACACCCCGAACTCGATGGAGTACACACCGGGCGGTTCGATTTCTGTCTCGGTCAGCGGCGACGATGAGGCCGAGCTGCGCGGCTATTGGGACAAACTGGCCGGCGACGGCGGCAGCGTGACTGTTCCGCTGGAGCAGGCGCCCTGGGGCGATATTTTTGGCATGTGCACCGACAAGTTCGGCGTGGCGTGGCTGGTCAACGTCAACGGCGCACAGCCGGGCGGTCCCGTGACTTAAGGTTCCTTGAAGCGGGGCCACCCGCGATGGGACCATGGAAGGGTGCAGCCCCTCTTCGATTTTCTCGCTCACTACTGGTGGTTGGTTTTCCCCCTCAGTGGTGTGATGGGCGGGTGGGCCAAGTCCTGGCAGATGTCCACGGAACGCCGGCATCAGCGGAGGGTGGAGCTGTACAAACTCCGGAACCAGTCACTGCAGGCCGAGCAGGTGGCCATCGCCGACATCGAGTCCCTCATGGCTGCCCATGATGCCGTTAACCGCCGCTGGCTGGACTACGAACTGGACGTCGGCAAGCTGATTGATTTTCCCCTGATGACCGATGTCCGCGAACCCCTCACGGTGGCCTTCCTGCGGGCCAAACGCGAGGCGGACGGGCTGCGGCCTTCCTCGGCCAAGGAGCTGACCGCACCGTCACGGCTCGAGGCTTACCGGGCGTCGGTCAATGCCTTTGAAGTGGCCTTCGCGGTCGCGGAGCGGGAAGCCAAACGGATCAGGGATACGAACTTTTCCGGGCCAGAGCGTGAGCGGCTGGCAACGGCCAGGAAGCTGCTGCGGCTCGCCGAGAATGACGCCGCCACCCCCGCTGAGCGGCAGGCCGCCTACAAGCGGGCCCGCCGCGAACTGGACGGCCTCATCGTGCTTCCGGATGCCGCGGTTGCCGCGCTGGAGGAAAAAGTGGCGCCCATGCTCGATTCCGGCCGCCCATCGGACTCTCCGCAGAGGTAGGTCCGGGGGAGGCATGTGTGAAAAGAGTCTCCCTTTACCTCGACGTGGACGGGGTGATTTGTCCTTTCGGGCCAGCCGGGGTCAGTGAATGGGGCTCTCCCTGGCGGCACGCCAGTGCCGGCCTGCTGTCGGTCGCGTTTGCCCAGGAGCTCGTCGACGGACTGAACGGGCTCGCCGCCGTTGATGGACTCAGGTGCGTGTGGCTGACCAGCTGGGAGGACCTGGCACCCGAATACCTCTGCCCCTCCATTGGCCTCAACGCGGCGAATTGGCCCTATCTGACGGCGGCGGGAGCAGGCGCAGGAGGCGTCCCGGGTCAAGCGCTCGGGGAAGGCTGGTGGAAACTCCGTGCCATCCAGGATGACATGGACAGATTTGGCCCTGACGCCGTGGTGTGGATCGATGACCAACTCAGGTATGAGGAGGAGGCGCAGGCATGGGCGAGGATCCTGGGACGCCGCATCCTCCTGGTGTCACCTGACCCGCGCCGCGGAATCTCACCGGCCGAGTTCGGCGCCGTCAGGTCGTTTCTGGAACAGCCGGTGTTTTGACCTGATGCCATGGACGCGTACGATCTATAAGGTTTCACGCCGCTTCTGCAAACACCACAGGTCATTCCAAGCGAACAGCTGGTGAATTATGCTGTGCAGGGGCAGTCGGGGGAAAGAAACTGCTGAACGTCGACTCTGCAGATTGGGCAACAGGTGGATATCACCTTAATGGTGGCGCTGGTCATAGCACTGGCACTATTTTTCGACTTCACGAACGGCTTCCACGACACCGCCAACGCGATGGCAACACCAATCGCCACCGGCGCTATCAAACCGAAGGCTGCAGTGACTCTCGCGGCGATCCTGAACCTGGTGGGCGCATTCCTGTCAACGGAAGTGGCCAAGACAGTTTCCGGTGGCATCATCAGGGAAGGATCGGACGGGGTCCAGATCACTCCGGACATCATCTTTGCCGGTTTGATGGGCGCGATCCTGTGGAACATGATCACCTGGCTCAAAGGACTTCCGTCCAGTTCATCCCATGCCCTGTTCGGCGGACTGATCGGCGCGGCCATCGCAGGCATCGGCTTCAACTCGATCAACCTCGAGAGCCTTATGCAGAAGGTCATCCTCCCGGCCATCTTTGCGCCGCTCATCGCGGGCATTGTTGCTTACGCGTGCACCCGTCTCGCCTATGCCATGACCTCCCGGCATGATCCCGAGACCGGCAGCAAGCTGACGCAGAAGCGTGGCGGCTTCCGCACCGGACAGATCTTCACCTCCAGCCTGGTGGCGCTGGCTCACGGCACCAACGACGCCCAGAAGACCATGGGCATCATCACGCTGGTCCTGATCGCGGCCGGCACCCAGGCTCCCGGTTCCGGCCCCGAATTCTGGGTGATCGCCGCCTGTGCCTTCGCCATTGCCATCGGCACGTACGCTGGTGGCTGGCGCATCATCCGGACCATGGGATCCGGTCTGACCGAGGTCAAGCCGGCGCAGGGCTTCGCCGCCGAGACGAGCACCGCATCTGCCATCCTGGCGTCCTCGCACTTGGGCTTCGCCTTGTCCACCACGCAGGTGGCTTCCGGTTCTGTCATCGGTTCGGGAATGGGGCGGAAGGGGACCAGCGTGCGCTGGAGTATGGTGGGCAAGATCCTTGTGGGCTGGCTCTTCACCCTGCCGGCTGCGGGCATCGTTGGCGCGCTGACCGCCCTGCTCGTCAAGACGGGCGTCGTCGGTGTGGTGATCGCCGCCGTCGCCGGAACTGCTGCCGTGCTGTTTATGTTCTTCTATTCCCGCAAGTCCCATGTGGGCCACCACAATGCCGTGGAGGTCGAAGAAGCCGGGCAGGCCGTCCGCTTCGCCAAGAAGAAGAGCCTGGCCCGGGCCCAGGCCAGGGCCAAAGCCAACAATCCGAAGGATGTCCAGCGATGAAGTGGTTGGAACTGGTAACCGTAGGCGGCGCCACCCTGGTGTCTGCCGTGACAGTGGTGTTCCTGTACTCACTGGGTGTCCGCCTCACCGCCATCGCCGGCGATGCCGAGCAGGCCTCGCCCCGCATAAAGCGCTCCCTGGCGTACGTCTGCTTTGGCCTCTGCGGCCTTGCTGTCCTGTTCGGGCTCTACCTGATCATTCCTTACTTCAGCAAGTAGTCCGGGCCGGTAGTCCGGCCCAATAGTCACTGGGCAGGGCCGGAACTGATGGCTAGGCTTGAGCCATGTCACGGATCCAGTATTTTGTTGCTTCGTCCCTTGACGGTTTTATCGCAACGTCCACTGATGACCTCGGCTGGCTCCTGCAGTTTGACGGTTTCGAGGGCGGCAAGGAAAGCTACGAATCGTTCATGGACGGCGTGGGCTGCATTGTGATGGGCGGAGAAACGTTCGCCTGGCTGATGAAACACGAACCGGGAAACTGGCCCTATACCTCCACCCCCTCGTACGTTTTCACGCGCCACGAGTACGCCGCGCCGCCGGGGGCAGACGTCACCTTTATCCGGGGTGAGGTAGGGGAATTTGTCCAGGACTTCAAGGACGACGCCCGCGGCAAGAACGTCTGGGTGGTGGGCGGCGGAAACCTTGCGGCACAGTTCGCCGGCGCCGGCCTGCTGGACGAACTCATCGTGTCCATCATCCCCGTGGTCCTGGGGAACGGAAAGCGGCTGCTGCCTCTTGAAGGCCCGACGCCGCCGCTTCAGTTAACAGATTCGCGCACCCTTGGGCGGGGGGTCGTGGAGCTGCGTTACGGCTTCAGCCCTGCCGCCCGGCCGGGTGTGGCCTGACGCCAAACGTGGCCTGGACGGGCGGCTTCAGGCTGGAACAGGCGGCTGACATCGGTCAGCTGTCGTCAGGGCCGTTGTCACGCAGCATATTGGTGATCCGGGCGGTGGAAAGCCGCCGTCCCTTTTCGTCGGTCACCACGATTTGGTGCGTAGTCAGCGAGCGACCCAGGTGGATTGCGGTGCAGGTCCCGATGACGCTCCCCGCGGCAATGGAGCGGTGGTGGGTTGCACTGACCTCAATGCCCAGGGCCCGCCGGCCTGGCCCGGCGTGCATCCCTGCCGCAAAGGATCCCAGAGTTTCCGCGAGGACCACGTGGGCGCCGCCGTGCAGGATGCCTGCTACCTGGGTATTGCCTTCCACCGGCATGGTGGCCACGGTCCGTTCGGGGCTCATCTCCAGGAAGTGGATCCCCATCTTCACCACCAAGGCGCCTACTCCGTACTCGCCAAGCCAGCCGTGAAGGTGTTCCGGGATACCGGCTGCCACTAACTCATCGGTAAATGGGCCGGGCGTGAAATTGTCCATCATGGGAACTAGGCTGGCACCTGTGAGTGAAACTACCAAACCGGCCCCTTTCCCGTCCCAGACCTCTGACCTTCGGGACGATGCTGCCCTGCCCGCCGACGCTGCTTTGCAGGACGTGGTGGTTCCGCCGCCGGCCAGCCAATCGGTGTCAGCCACGGTGGCTCCCGTCATCCCCATCACCGACCAGCCGCGCCTGCTGGTTCTGGACGGGCACTCCATGGCATTCCGGGCTTTCTTCGCCTTGCCCGCGGACAAGTTCTCCACGGCCAACGGACAGCACACCAACGCCATCCACGGGTTCACGTCCATGCTCATCAACCTGATCAAGGAACAGAAGCCCACGCACATCGCGGTCGCCTTCGACGTCTCCGACGACACCACCCACCGCAAGGCCGAGTACAGCGGATACAAGGGCGGCAGAAACGAAACGCCGCGGGAGATGAGCGGCCAGATCGACCTCATCGACAAAGTCATGGGTGCCTGGGGCATCAAGACCATCAAGATGCCCGGCTACGAAGCTGACGACATCCTCGCCACCCTCGCCGCCATGGGGGAGAAGGCCGGTTTCGAAGTACTCCTGGTAACAGGGGACCGCGACGCGTTCCAGCTCATCACGGACAACGTCTTTGTGCTTTATCCCAGGAAGGGCGTCAGCGACATCCCGCGCCTGGATGCTGCTGCCATCCAGGAGAAGTACTTCGTCACGCCTCCGCAGTACTCGGACCTCGCCGCGCTGGTGGGGGAATCGGCGGACAACCTGCCGGGCGTTCCCGGCGTCGGCCCCAAGACCGCGGCCAAGTGGATCAACCTCTACGGCGGGCTCGAAGGAGTGCTGGAGCACCTGGACGCGATCGGCGGGAAGGTGGGCGACGCCCTCCGGGAAAACGTCGAGGACGTCAAGCGCAACCGGCGGCTGAACAGGCTTCACACCGATCTGGAACTGCCGCTGACGCTGGACGACCTCGCCGAGCCGAGGCCTGACGAGGCCGCACTGGAGCAACTGTTCGACGAACTCGAATTCAAGACCATCCGCGCCCGGCTGTTCGCCCTTTACGGCAGCGACGAAGTGGAGTCAGCGGAACGCGAGACCATCGACACCCCCGCCTTTGTCACCCCGGCGAACGCCGCAGAGCTGGCTGCCTTCCTGGCTGCAGGGGCCGGGAAACGCTCCGCCATTGCCGTTGATCTGGTACCGGGCCGGATCGGCGAAGACGCTGCGGCACTGGCCATCGTCCGTGACGACGCCGCCGTCTACATCGACCTCGCCGGCCAGGACGCCGCAGCCGAAAACGTCCTCGCAGACTGGCTGCGGGATGACACCTCCGCCAAGGTCATGCACGGATACAAGGCTGCCCTCAAGGCACTGTCCAGCCGTGGGCTGGGACTCTCAGGAGTAGTGGACGACACCTCCATCTCCGGGTACCTCATCCAGCCGGACCGCCGCACCTACGAACTCGCGGAACTGGCGCAGCACCACCTGAACATCAGCATCTCGCCAGAGACGGCCAAGGCGGGCCAGCTTGAGCTGTCGTTCGACGGCGAGGATGCCGCCGCCGCGGATGCGCTGGTCCGGGTGGCGGCGGTGGTCCAGACGCTGAGCCGGCGGTTCGAGTCCGAGCTCAAGGAACGCCAGGCCGAGGACCTGCTGTCCACCCTTGAGTTGCCTGTCAGCCGGGTCCTGGCCGACATGGAGCTCGCCGGGATCGCCATCGACATGCCGCACCTGGATGAACAGCTGGCCGATTTGGCGAAGGTCATCGACAACGCGCAGGAACTCGCCTTCGCCGCCATTGGCCACGAGGTCAACCTCGGTTCCCCCAAGCAGCTGCAGACTGTCCTCTTCGACGAACTCCAGCTGCCGAAGACCAAGAAAATCAAGTCCGGCTACACCACCGACGCCGCATCCTTGAAGAACCTCCTGGAAAAGACGGGGCACGAGTTCCTGGTCCAGCTGATGGCGCACCGTGAGTCCGCGAAACTAAGCCAGATGCTCGAGACGCTCAAGAAATCCGTCACCGAGGATGGCCGCATCCACACCACCTACGCGCAGAACGTTGCCGCCACGGGCCGGATCTCCTCCAACAACCCCAACCTCCAGAACATCCCCATCCGCAGCGAGGAAGGCCGGCGCGTGCGCGGCATCTTCGTGGTCAGCGACGGCTACGAGTGCCTGCTCTCCGCTGACTACTCGCAGATCGAAATGCGGATCATGGCCCACCTGTCAGGCGACCCCGGGCTGATTGCGGCATACAAGGAAGGCGAAGACCTCCACCGCTTCGTTGGCTCGCACATCTTCCACGTGCCGCCGGCGGAAGTGACCAGCGCCATGCGCTCCAAGGTCAAGGCCATGTCCTACGGACTCGCCTACGGACTGACGTCCTTTGGGCTGTCCAAGCAACTGGAAATTTCGGTAGACGAGGCCCGGACCCTGATGAAGGACTACTTCGACAGGTTCGGGGCCGTCCGCGACTACCTCCGCGGAGTGGTGGACCAGGCACGGATCGACGGCTACACCGCCACCATCGAGGGCAGGCGCCGCTATCTGCCGGACCTTACCAGCACGGACCGGCAGCTGAGGGAAAACGCCGAGCGCATCGCACTGAACTCACCCATCCAGGGATCCGCAGCGGACATCATCAAGCGGGCAATGCTGGGCGTGCACGACGAACTGCAGGCCCAGGGACTCAAATCGCGCCTGCTCCTGCAGGTCCACGATGAACTGGTGCTTGAGGTGGCCATTGGCGAGCGGGAACTCGTGGAGAGGCTGGTCACCGAGCAGATGGGCTCCGCCGCCGATCTCACCGTCCCCCTCGAAGTCCAGATCGGCGTTGGCACCACCTGGTACGACGCCGGCCACTAGCCAGGCCCGGAACTGGCACTTCCTCAAGGCGAATCTCCGGCCCTGCACCCTGCCTGGATGCAGGGCCGGACGATTGCGCTGCTGGGTGGACGCAGGCGATCTTGACCGTGACACCAGTTTGACGCCATGATGACATCATGGAACTTCAAACGTATGTCAACAGCCTCCAGGAACAGTTGGCCAATGCCGCCGGGGCAGGCGGTGAGCAGGCGCGCGAGGTGGCGCTCCGCCTCGCGGCGCCCCTTGAAACAGCAACAAGGCTTGTCCTGCTGGAAGCACTTGCAGCCGCCGCCGGGGAAATCACCGGGGAGCTGGCGCCAGGATCGGTGGAGGTGCGCCTGCGCGGCCGTAATCCCGAGTTCGTTGTTTCCCTTCCGCCGGCCCGGACGGACTTTGACGATACCGCTCAGGAGTTCCCTGTAACTGAACCCCAGCCGGCATCACCAGGGGAGGGGGACGACGGCGGGACGTCCCGGTTTACGCTGCGCCTGCCGGAACATCTTAAGCAGCGCATCGAGGCTGCGGCGGCAGCGGAGAAACTCTCGGTCAACTCGTGGCTGGTCCGCTCCCTTGCCGCTTCTTTGGAGCATCCCGGCCAAACCCCCCGGGGCAGTAAGAAAAGGTCCTCCGAGGGGCGGAGCTACAGCGGTTGGGTGCAGTGAGTTCCATGTTTAATTTCGCCACCCCGGAACCCATTTCCGTCACCATCGAATTGAACCTCGGAGACGTCCGGATGACAGCGAGCGACCGTGCCGACGCCGTGGTTGAGGTGCAGCCCACGGATGAATCAAAGGCCTCGGACATCCGGGCGGCCGAGCAGACAAGGGTGGAGTATTCCCATGGCCGGCTCGTCGTCAAGGGGTCCAGTGACTGGAGACGGTATGCCGTTTTCACTGGAAACGGATCCGTTGACGTCACCATCAAACTTCCCTCCCGTTCCGACGTCCGGGCAGAGGCAGGAATGGGCAAGTTCGAGTGCCAGGGTGAACTGGGCCGGTGTTCGCTCAAAACCGGCATGGGCAGGATCCGCCTGGACCGGACCGCTTCCGTCAAGGCTGAGACCGGCTACGGGGACATCACGCTGGAAGGTGCCGCCGGCGACGTCGAGATCAAAACGGGGTCGGGCGAGATCAGTGCCCGCCGTATTGAAGGCGCCGCCCACGTAAAGAGCTCAGATGGCCACGTCTATATCGGCTGGGTGGCCGGCGATGTCCAGGTTAAGGCAGCCAACGGCAAAATTTCCATTGGCCAGGCGCAAGGGTCCGTCACAGCCAAGTCCGCCAACGGCAGGATCCGGGTGGGCGGAGTGGCGCGCGGCTCGGTCCTGCTGGAAACCGCGATGGGTGACGTTCGGGTAGGCGTCCAGGAAGGAACGGCAGCCTGGCTCGACGTCAGCACGCAGTACGGAAGGGTGCTCAATTCCCTCAACGCTGCCGATGGGCCTGGCGGGCACAAGGAGACGGTGGAGATCCGCGCCCGGACATCCTACGGCGACGTCGAGATCCAGCGTTCACTGGACCCAATCCACGAGACGGGAAACCGCGGGTGATGGGTAGGGTTGATGTTGTGAAAAGTACGCGCGGAATCGAGATCGGGTCACTTCCCTTCCCCCTGGTCAGTGAAGGCCCGCCGTCTCTGGTTGCCCCGCTCCTTGAGGGGGAGAGGCTAGTCCTGACGGCGGACGCCGGCGCGGATATGTTCCTTGACCCCGGCGGACATCCGGACACGTCCGATGCTGAACGCTTCGTCTGGCCCGTCACGGGTGACTTTCGGTTCAGCGCATTCGTCAGCCCGGTGTTTGTCTCTGATTTCGACTCCGGCGTGCTGCTGGGCTACATCGATCCACTGAATTGGTTCAAAGTCTGCGCCGAACTGGATCCCAGCGGGACCACCAGGGTGGTGTCCGTTGTCACGCGGAACGGCAAGTCCGACGACTGTGACAGCTGGCCGATCGACGGAGCGGGGACTTACCTGCGAATCTCCCGCCTCGGCCAGGCTTTCGCGCTGCACGCCTCCATTGACGGCGAATGGTGGAACATGGTCCGCTACTTCGGCATGGGCGAGCCGGCACCTGATGCCGTCAAAATCGGATTCGCAGCGCAGTCCCCTTCCGGAGAGGGAACGACGGCGACATTCAGTGAGGTCAGGTTCGATACCCAGCGGCTGGCCGAAGTAAGGGACGGCACGTAGCCGCCCCCGGCTGGCGAGCACCTCCCGGCAAACGTCAGCTGAAACTTACGCGCCAGGAGCGGGCCGATCGGGCCGGAAGGGCTCTGCTGACCCTCGGAATGGAAGGCCTCGACGACGTCCTGGCCCGCCTTGCCGCGCACGGCGTAAAGCATGAACGGTGGAAACGTACGGGAACGGCGTGCGTCACGTCGTCGTGCTGGACCCTGATGGAAACAGTCTGTCGCTGGCCGAAGCCCCTTGAGCCCGTCCGCTGGTCCAGATGATCCCTGCCGGCCCGGAAGTGCATCAGTCCGTGAGGGCGAAGGACACGACAGGGTAGCGCTGGCCAGACGATGGATTTATTGGCTAGGCTCGGCGGTGTGGATGAACTGAGTGGGGACTATGAAATCCGGCGCTTTGGCGCGGCAACCAAAGGCGAGCAGGGCTATGCCGAGGCCGAATCGTGGATCAGGGCGGTGGCCTTCGGTTTCCATGAGGCCACCCGCGAGCCGGAGCGGATAGCGAGGTCCCTTGACAGCTACCGGGCAGACCAGCGCATCCTCACCGGCGCTTATCAGATCCGTGACGTGGCGCCGGGATCACTGCCGGCAGAAGTTCCCGTCGCCACCTTCGCTACTCTTCGCAAAACGCTCAACATCGGTTTCGGCCGCCAGCTGGAGACCCAGATGGTCACCGCCGTCACGGTGCGGACATCCCACCGGCGCCGGGGCCTGTTGCGCCGGATGATGTCAGAGGACCTGGACATGGCACGGCGGGATGGCATGGCTATGGCTGCCCTGACGGCATCCGAGGGATCGATCTATGGACGGTTCGGTTACGGGGTAGCCAGCTTCGAACGCAGCGTGAAAGTGGACACCACCGCGAGGTTCAAGCTGAACCACCAGCCTGTGGGCTACATTGAAGTCGCCGATCCGAAGGTGCTGCTGGACCTGGGTCCCCAGGTTTTCGACAAGGTGCACCGGTTGACTCCGGGCTCGATGGGCCGCCAGGACTGGTACCGTCTCCTGGCGTCGGGTTCCATGGGACCGGACGGCAAGGAGGATCCGGCCATCAAAGTAGCCCTGCACTACGGGCCGCACGGAGCTGTTGACGGGTACGTGTCCTACAAGTTCCTCGGTTGGGACAAGGAGCCCTACACCATGGAGATAGTGGACCTTGTTGCCGCCAGCAATGAGGCCTACCTTGAGCTCTGGCAGTTCCTGGGTGCCATCGACCTGGTGGAGCGGGTGACGTGGGAAGAAGCGCCGTTGGACGACCCGCTCACGTGGGCCCTGAACGACCCCCGCTGCATCGACTCCTCGAACAGCAGGGACATGCTGTGGCTCAGGATCCTGGACGTTCGGAAAGCACTGGAGGCGCGGTACTTTCCGGTGGAGGGCCGGCTGGTGCTGGAAGTCCTTGATCCGCTGGGGCTGACTGCAGGAACCTTTGCGCTGGAAGTTACGGGCGGTGAGGCCGCCGTCGTTCCCTGGGAAACACCGGAGCAGGCTGACCTGACGTTGGACGTGTCAGCGCTGTCGTCGATCTATCTGGGGGCTGTTTGCCCGGTGACCCTGACGGCGGCGGGCCGGATCCGCGAGAACACGAAGGGCGCGGCGTTCCAAGCCCGGCAGATGTTCACCGTGGAGCGGTCTACGCACTGCCTCACCCACTTCTGACTCCTCGCCACGGCTGGCAAGCCTTCCTTGCGTTCGGGAAACTTGCCGGCGCCCGCGGTGCCCGCGCTTTGACCAGCCTTGGCCACTGCGACTAGAATAAACGGGCGTGTACTACGTGCACGTATCTAGAATCCACAAAATCAGGATGACCCGGCAGGTCTGTGTGATCTGCCGAAACCTGCGCCTGCGTTCCATAACGCGGGCGCGGTGGTTTGCCTGACCGACTTACTATCCACAACGGAGCCCCTACTACATGACCATCACCTCCACCGAGAAGCCCGGTACCCCCGTAGTCGCGATTAACGACATCGGTACCGCTGAGGACTTCCTCGCAGCAGTCGACGCCACCATCAAGTACTTCAACGACGGAGACCTCGTCGAAGGTACTGTCGTCAAGGTCGACCGCGATGAAGTTCTGCTCGACATCGGTTACAAGACCGAAGGTGTCATCCCCTCCCGCGAGCTTTCCATCAAGCACGATGTTGATCCCGGAGACGTCGTCTCCGTTGGCGATCAGGTCGAAGCCCTGGTGCTCACCAAGGAAGACAAAGAAGGCCGCCTGATCCTCTCCAAGAAGCGCGCTCAGTACGAGCGTGCCTGGGGCGACATCGAGAAGGTCAAGGAAGAAGACGGTGTTGTCACCGGTACCGTCATCGAGGTTGTCAAGGGTGGTCTTATCCTCGACATCGGTCTGCGCGGCTTCCTGCCCGCATCCCTCGTCGAGATGCGCCGTGTGCGCGACCTTGCTCCGTACATCGGTCAGCAGATCGAAGCCAAGATCATCGAGCTGGACAAGAACCGCAACAACGTTGTGCTGTCCCGCCGTGCATGGCTCGAGCAGACCCAGTCCGAGGTCCGCTCCACGTTCCTCAACAAGCTGGAAAAGGGCCAGGTCCGTCCCGGCGTCGTTTCCTCCATCGTCAACTTCGGTGCCTTCGTGGACCTTGGCGGCGTAGACGGTCTCGTCCACGTTTCCGAGCTGTCCTGGAAGCACATCGACCACCCGTCCGAGGTTGTCGAAGTTGGCCAGGAAGTCACCGTCGAGGTCCTCGAGGTCGACCTGGACCGCGAGCGTGTTTCCCTGTCGCTCAAGGCTACGCAGGAAGATCCGTGGCAGACCTTCGCCCGCACCCACGCCCTCGGCCAGGTTGTTCCGGGTAAGGTCACCAAGCTGGTTCCGTTCGGTGCGTTCGTCCGCGTCGAAGACGGCATCGAAGGCCTGGTCCACATCTCCGAGCTCGCCGTGCGCCACGTTGAGCTGGCTGAGCAGGTTGTCTCCGTTGGTGACGAGCTGTTCGTCAAGGTCATCGACATCGACCTCGAGCGCCGCCGGATCTCCCTCTCCCTCAAGCAGGCCAACGAGGGCGTCGACGCCGAAAGCACCGAATTCGATCCTGCTCTCTACGGCATGGCCGCTGAGTACGACGAAGAGGGCAACTACAAGTACCCGGAGGGCTTCGACCCGGAGTCCAACGAGTGGCTTGAGGGCTACGAGAACCAGCGTTCGGCCTGGGAGCAGCAGTACGCTGACGCCCAGACCCGCTGGGAAGCACACAAGAAGCAGGTTGCCCAGCACGCTGCCGACGACGCTGCAGCTGCAACGTCCGGTGAGAGCGACTCCGGCACCACCAGCTACTCCTCGGAGCCGGCTGCTGAGTCCAACACCGGAGCCGGCACGCTGGCTTCGGACGAGGCTCTTGCCGCTCTGCGCGAGAAGCTGACCGGCAACTAATTGCCACCGGCCCGGGTTTCCGGGCTGACACAGTGGGCCCCTGCGAAAGCAGGGGCCCACTGTGTTTAACACCTGGTGTCCGACCTGAATGCGTAACTATTGGCGTCATCGGCTACAACTGGCCCTGCAACTGCGGGCTTTGCACAGCGGTCGGGCGGCTAAAGTGACGCAATCCCGTCGGGTACCCGCTACAGTACGACGGCGGCACTCACCGCGCCCCCGTCGTCGGACGTCAGCAGGGCACCTGCCGCCGTGAGGAGGCGCTGGGCGCCAATGTTGGCGTCCGTGGTGGTGGCCGTTACCTGTTGCAGGCCGGCCCGCCGCGCCTCCGCCAGGACCAGGGTCAGCGCTGCGGTTCCGATGCCGGAGCCGCGCCAACTGCGGCCCAGCCAGATGCCGGTTTCCGCCGTTGCCGGCCCTGTCCGCTTCAGCCTGACGGAACCGGCGGCGCTGCCGTCGCAAAGTACCGCCCATGACTTCTCCTGCGCCGCTCCGTCCAGGCCTGCCGCCGCCGCCCGGTGGTAGGCCCGGAACCAGTCAATCCGCTCGGTGTTCCAGCCCGCGCCGGAGCCAAGCGGGGGTGTGACCTCGTCAGGCGAGGCATCCGTCATGGCCAGAGCCATGAGCTGTTCCAACATGGCCTCGTCTACGTCTGCCAACCGGACGTCAAGGGAGCGGGACATCAATCCACTCCGTTCCACCGGGCGTGAGCATGGCCTTTCCTGCAGTGAGCGACAAGACGCGCTCCGCGGCCGCGGAGATGTCCGCCGGCTCATCGGGGATGGCCAGGCGCAGGATAGTATCCTGGGCGCCGTATCCCGTTTCCGCCATGACGAATCCGGCCGCCCGCAGGTCATTCTCCAACCGGCCGGCGGCGGCATGCGGCACGGACGCTTCGCAGATCCGCAGCCGGCGGCGGCGCACCAGCGGCGCCTGCTCCAGAGCCGCGGACACCGACTCCGAGTACGCCCGGACCAGCCCGCCGGCACCCAGCAGGATACCGCCAAAATAGCGCACGACGACGGCGCTCACGTCGCTGAGGTCCGTCACCCCCGGCGTGGTTTCCCTTTTGACAAGGGCCTCGAGCATGGGCGTGCCGGCGGTGCCGGAGGGTTCACCGTCGTCGTTTGAACGCTGAACATCGCGGTCCGGGCCTAGGACAAAGGCGGAACAGTGGTGGCGGGCGTCGTGGAACTCGCGGCGTAATCCGGATACCAGGTCCTTCGCGGCCTCTTCTGTGGCGGTGCGGCGGAGCACAGTGATGAAGCGGGACCGCTTGAGCTCGATCTCGTGCCGAGAATCGGTTCCTGCGGCAAGCGTGGTGTAGGCGGTGGTCCGGCTGTCTTGCTCTTGCACCGCCCCAGTGTAGGCCCCACCGCCCCCTGAACTCATAAGACCTGGGCACAGGGTACTAATGTGGTTGCGTGCTGAAAATCGGTTTGACGGGCGGCATCGCCTCGGGGAAGTCAGTGGTCGCCTCCCGCCTCGCCCATCTTGGGGCGGTGCTGGTTGACGCTGACGCCCTGGCCCGGGAGGTGCTGGAGCCAGGCACGCCAGGACTGGCCGCCGTCGTTGAGGCCTTCGGCAGTGGAATGTTGAATGGCGGGGGACGGCTGGACCGGGCAAAACTTGGTGCCGTGGTCTTCGGCAACCCGGAGCGGCTGGCCGTATTGAACGGCATCGTCCATCCGTTGGTGCGCCAGGCGGCGGCGGGCCTCGTGGCGGCCGCTCCCGACGGTGCCGTAGTGGTCCAGGATATTCCGCTGCTGGTGGAGACCGGCCAGGGGAGCGACTTCCACCTGGTTATGGTGGTGGATGCCCCGGACGAGGTCCGGATCCGGCGGATGCTGGACCACCGCCGCATGTCAGCGGACGAGGCCAGGTCACGAATGGCCGCGCAGGCTCCGCGCGATGAACGGCTCGCCGCTGCCGACGTGGTGCTGGACAACTCCGGCTCCATGGACGGACTGCTGGCGCAGGTGGATGCACTCTGGGGGGAGCGGCTGGCCCCGTTCGCCCGCAATCTCCTGACGCAGACGCCCGCTGACCGCCCAGGCGGACCGGTCCTGCACGCGCCTACCTCCGAGTGGCCGCGGACCGCGGAACGGCTGATCACCAGGATCCTCGCCGCGCTCCGGAAGGACGCGCCGGATGGGACGCCTCCAGTCCTCGGGGTGGATCACATCGGCTCAACGTCGGTCCCTGGCCTGGACGCGAAGGATGTTCTGGATCTGCAGGTGACAGTACTGGCGTTGGCTGCGGCGGGACCGCTGGAGCCCGTCCTGGCCGCCGCCGGATATCCCCGCGTGCACGCCATCACGGCGGATACGCCCAAGCCAACCCTGCCGGACACCACTGCCTGGGCGAAACGGTTACACGCCAGCGCCGATCCCGGCCGGGCAGTCAACCTGCATATCAGGGCCGCCGGGTCTCCCGGCTGGCGCTTCACCCTCTGTTTCCGGGACTGGCTCCGGGCCGATCCGGACGCTGCGGCGGATTATGTCGCCCTGAAACGCCGCCTTGCGGATCTTCACGCCACCGACCCCTCCACGGCCGCCTACGCCGCCGCCAAAGAGGCTTGGTTCGCCGCGGCGGAAGAGCCAATGGAGCAGTGGGCCAAACGCTCGGGGTGGGCCCCGCCGTCGTACCCGTCCTGACCGGCTAACCTGCACGGCTGGTCTCCGTCCATCCCGGTGTTCGCCGGTAACTGACCGGGCTGTCACTGTCGGTCCCCGGTTGTAGATTAGATGCATGAGCCTTGCCCAGGAGATCAACCGTGTCGTAGCGCCGTTTGAAGTCATCAGCGAGTTCCAGCCGGCGGGTGACCAGCCTGCCGCCATCGCCGAGCTGACGGACCGCATCAAGAACGGCGAAAAGGACGTGGTCCTGCTCGGCGCCACCGGTACCGGTAAGAGCGCCACCACGGCGTGGCTCATCGAACAGGTCCAGCGCCCCACCCTGGTGATGGTGCAGAACAAGACACTCGCCGCCCAGCTGGCCAATGAGTTCCGGGAACTGCTGCCCAACAATGCCGTGGAGTACTTCGTCTCCTACTACGACTACTACCAACCGGAAGCCTACGTTCCGCAGACGGACACCTTCATCGAGAAGGACTCCTCCGTCAATGAGGAGGTGGAGCGGCTGCGGCACTCGGCCACCAACGCCCTCCTGACCCGCAGGGACGTGATCGTTGTCGCCACCGTGTCCTGCATCTACGGCCTCGGTACGCCGGAGGAATACATCGCCGGTATGGTCACGCTCCGCAAAGGCCAGCAGATGAACCGGGACCATCTCCTGCGCAAGTTTGTGTCCATGCAGTACACCCGCAATGACATGGACTTCCACCGCGGGACCTTCCGCGTCCGCGGCGATACCGTAGAGATCATCCCCATGTATGAGGAACTGGCGCTGCGCATCGAGTTCTTCGGGGACGAAGTAGAGAACATCTACACCCTGCACCCTGTCACCGGGGAAGTCATCCGGGACGAAACCGAAATGTACGTCTTCCCTGCGTCCCACTACGTCGCGGGACCTGAACGGATGGGACGCGCCATCAAGGCCATCGAGGACGAGCTCGCCGAACGGCTGGCGGTGCTGGAAGGCCAAAACAAGCTTGTGGAGGCACAGCGCCTGCGGATGCGCACCACGTATGACCTCGAAATGATGCAGCAGATGGGCTTCTGCAACGGCATCGAAAACTATTCCCGGCACATCGACGGCCGGCCCGGAGGAAGCGCCCCGCACTGCCTCATCGATTACTTCCCCGATGACTTCCTGCTGGTCATCGACGAATCCCATGTGACGGTTCCGCAGATCGGAGCCATGTATGAAGGTGACATGTCCCGGAAGCGGACCCTCGTGGACCACGGCTTCAGGCTTCCCTCAGCCATGGACAACCGGCCGCTGAAGTGGGACGAGTTCCTGGAGCGCGTCGGCCAGACCGTCTACCTGTCCGCGACGCCTGGGAAGTACGAACTCGGCAAGGCTGACGGTTTCGTCCAGCAGATCATCCGGCCCACCGGCCTGATCGACCCCGAAGTGGTGGTCAAGCCCACCAAAGGACAGATCGATGACCTCCTGGGCGAGATCCGGACACGGGTGGAAAAGGACGAGCGCATCCTGGTCACCACGCTCACCAAGCGGATGGCGGAGGACCTCACCGATTACCTGCTGGGCCACGGCATCAAGGTGCAGTACCTGCACTCGGATGTGGATACCCTGCGGCGCGTGGAGTTGCTGCGTGAACTGCGGATGGGCAGTTTTGACGTGCTGGTGGGCATCAACCTGCTCCGTGAAGGCCTGGACCTGCCGGAGGTGTCACTGGTCAGTATCCTGGACGCCGACAAGGAAGGCTTCCTGCGTTCTGCCACCTCCCTGATCCAGACGATTGGCCGCGCAGCGCGAAACGTGTCCGGCCAGGTCCACATGTACGCTGACCGCATCACCGACTCCATGGCCAAGGCGATCGACGAAACCAACAGGCGCCGCGCCATCCAGGTGGCCTACAACACCGAAAACGGTGTGGATCCGCAGCCGCTCCGGAAGAAGATCGCGGACATCACGGACCAGCTGGCCCGGGAGGACGCCGATACCCAGGAACTGCTCAGCAACAACCGGCTGGCCAAGGGCGCCAAACGGGGGAAGTCCACAGCAAAGGGCGCTGCCCAGGTCCGCGCAGACGGCCTGGCAGCAGCTCCGGCCGAGGACCTTGTGGGCCTGATCGAACAGCTCACCGAGCAGATGCATGGCGCAGCCGCCGAACTTCAGTTCGAGGTGGCCGCCCGGATCCGTGATGAAGTCAGCGATCTGAAGAAGGAACTCCGCCAAATGCAGGCTGCCGGGCACGCCTGAACCACCGCGCCGGGGAACGGCGCGGAGCGCGGATCATCACTGCTGGTACAGTTAACGTCACGTAGGGGAGTATCCCGAGCGCTACGATCGTCAACACGTCAGGCACAGTTGCCCGGCCGGGCGTAGCGGGCCGCCGTTTCAGCACCACGTGCGCAGGCTGCCGGAGAGACTTACAACGCATCTTTGTACCCTACGAAAGGTATCTCTGTGCTCGAACTTCCCGTCTGGTTCGAAGTCGGCTCATTCGTCGTCCTCGGCCTCATCCTCGCTCTTGACCTTCTACTGGTGCTCCGCCGCCCACATGAGCCTTCCATGAAGGAAGCCGGCCTGTGGGTGGCTTTTTACGTGGCTTTGGCCATGGTCTTTGCGGGCGCCATGTTCATGTTCACCGGCCCGGAGTATGGCGGGCAGTTCCTTGCCGGCTGGGTCACCGAGTACAGCCTCAGCATCGACAACCTTTTTGTTTTCATCATCATCATGGCCCGGTTCTCAGTACCCCGTAAGTACCAGCAGGAAGTGCTGATGGTGGGCATCATTATTGCGCTGATCCTCCGCGGAATCTTCATCCTGCTGGGCGCCATGGTCATCGAGCAGTTCAGCTGGGTCTTCTACATCTTCGGTGCCTTCCTGCTGTGGACAGCCTGGAAGCAGGCCCAGGATGAGGGCGAAGACGAAGAGGACCGGGAAAACCCGATCATCGAGAAGCTCCGCAAGGTGATTCCGATGTCGGAGAAGTTCGACGGCGGCAAGCTGCGCACGGTGGTGGACGGCAAAAAGGTCTTCACCCCGATGCTCATCGTTTTCGTCACTATCGGCATGACCGACCTGCTGTTCGCCGTGGACTCGATCCCCGCGATCTTCGGTCTGACCCAGAGTGCCTTCATTGTCTTCACCGCGAACATCTTCGCGCTCATGGGCCTCCGCCAGCTCTACTTCCTGCTGGGCGGACTGATGAACCGGCTCATCTACCTCAAGCACGCGCTCTCGGTGATCCTCGCCTTCATCGGGGTCAAGCTGGTCCTGCACGCGATGCACGTCAACGAACTCCCGTTCATCAATGGCGGCCAGCATATCGAGTGGGCTCCGGAGATCCCCACCTTTGTATCCCTGGGTGTGATCATCGGCACGATCGTCATCGCCGTGATTGCCAGCCTGGTCAGTTCCAAGGCAAAGGCGGCCCACCTGGATCCCCGCCTTGAGGAAGATGCCAAGAAGAGCCTCAGGGACTCTGACCTCACCGACGCCGAATAGCACCCCCTTCTCCACCGCATATACCAGCAATCCCGGCCGCAGAGCGGCCGGGATTTTTGGCTTAACACTGGCACTGTAGGACCCCGCAGCCGAGGACTATGCTCAGACCATGGCCCGCACCCTGAATACCGAAATCGGAGTGCGCCAGGTGCAAAGGCGCACCGTGGCGCTGCTGAGCGCGGCCCAGGTCCTGGGCGGCATTGGAACGGGAGCAACGGTATCCGTCGGGTCCCTCCTTGCCGTGGACCTGTCGGGCTCCACTGCCTGGGCAGGGGCGGTGGCAACCATCATGACTCTGGGCGCTGCGCTGGTGGCGCTTCCCCTTGCCTCGCTGGCCGACCGCCGGGGGCGGCGGGTTGGCCAGGTCGCGGGGCTGTCTGCCGCTGTCGGAGGAGCTTTCCTGATCGTACTGTCGGTTGTGACCGGGCTTTTCGTCCTGCTGTTGGTGGGGGCAGCCGGCATCGGTGTGGGTGCCGCCGCCAGCCTGCAGGCACGCTTTGCCGCGGTGGACCTCGCCGATGCCGAACACCGCGGGCGGGCGTTGTCGTCAGTGGTGTGGGCGGTCACCGTGGGTGCGGTGGCCGGACCCAACCTGATCCAGCCCGGAGCCGTCGTCGGACAGGCCCTGGGCCTGCCCCCCATGGCTGGTCCGTTCGTGATTTCCGGTGCTGGTCTGGTGTTGGCCACCGTCCTGCTTTTTGCCGGGCTAAGGCCTGACCCCCTCCTGCTCGCACGCGAGCTCGCCGCCCGGCAGGCCAACGGTACTGACACTGGCACGCCGCAGCCGCCGGGAAACCTGCAGGCGGCTGCGCCCCGTCCTGCCTTCGGAAGTTCACTCGTCCGCGGGCTGCGGGCGATTCGGCAGTCCAGGGCGGCTGTCCTGGCACTGGCAGCTGTTGTGGGAGCCCACGCCATCATGGTGGGAGTCATGTCCATGACGCCGCTGCATCTGCAGGAACTCGTGGCAGGGCCGGGAGCCTCCCACGCCGGCCACACTGCCTCAGGCGATGTCCTGGTCATTATCGGCTTCACGATCTCCCTGCATATCGCAGGCATGTTTGCGCTGTCACCGGTCATGGGCTTGCTGACAGATAAAGCAGGCCGGACCGAGACCATCGTCCTGGGGTTTATCACGCTCATGGCTGCTGTTGCTGTTGCCGGGTTCGGGCAGGCATCAACGGCTGCCGTGGCCACCGGGCTGGTCCTGCTGGGAATAGGCTGGTCCGCGTCGACCATCGCCGGTTCCACCCTGCTGGCGGAAAGCGTGGGCCAGGAATCACGGGTTGTTGTCCAGGGCGTTTCCGACATGATGATGGGGATCGCAGGAGCGGTCGGCGGGGCCACCTCCGGGCTCATCCTCAGTTGGACGGGCTACCTCGGGCTGAACCTTGCCGGCGGCGTGGTGGGGGCGGCCGTGCTGGCTGCGGCCCTGGTGACACTTGTAGCACACCGCCGTCAGCCACTGGCCGGCTAGCCAACCTGGCAGGCCAGTCAACCTTGCCGGGCAGACGGCCGACGAGCCTCAGGGGAGCGGGGTAGTCCAATGGCTATGCTCAGACGGTGACTTCTTCTACCGCAGCGGCGCTGGACCCCCACCGGGTCCAGCGCCGTACTGTCCTGGTTCTTAGCCTTGCCCAGCTGCTTAGCGGGATCGGCAGTGGCGCAAGCCTGTCCGTCGGCTCCCTCCTCGCCGTCCAGCTCTCCGGCTCCAATGCCTGGGCAGGCTCGGTGACCACCGTGATGACCCTGGCGACTGCGCTTGCCGCCATGCCGCTGGCAGGACTTGCCGAACGGCGCGGCCGCCGGATTGGGCTCCTGACAGGTGTCCTGTCCGGAATGCTGGGGGCGATTCTGGTCATCGCGGCAACGGTGTCGGGGTTCTTTCCGGTGCTCCTGGCCGGAGCCGCCCTCCTGGGGCTGGCCACTGCGGCAAACCTCCAGGCCCGGTTTGCCGCGGTTGACCTGGCGGATCCGGAGCACCGGGGCCGTTCCCTTGCCATTGTTGTCTGGGCTGTCACCGCCGGAGCGGTGGCGGGCCCCAACCTGATCAGGCCTGGCGCTGTTGTGGGTGAGGCCATGGGACTGCCAGGCATCGCCGGCCCCTTTGTTTTCTCCACCGTGGGACTCGCGTTGGCGGCCCTCCTCCTGCTGGTTGCTCTGCGCCCGGATCCGTTGCTCCATGCCCTGGCCATCAGGCGGGCTGCTGGCGGCGGCGCCGATGCCGTCATCCCGGGCCCCCGCCGGGGTTCACTCCGCCGCGGGCTTGCCGCCATCCGGTCCTCGCCGCAGGCCGGCCTGGCGCTGCTGGCCGTCGTTGCAGCCCACGCCTGCATGGCAGCGGTGATGTCCATGACGCCGCTGCATCTTCAACTCCTGAGCGAAGGACCGCTGGCCTCCCATGGTGCCGGCCACGCCCACACCGCCAGTACGGACGTCTTTGTGCTGATAGGCTTCACCATTTCGCTGCACATCGCAGGGATGTATGCACTGTCTCCGGTGATGGGGTGGCTGACCGACCGTGCAGGCAGGGTTCCCGTCATCATCGGCGGGCACGGCCTGATCCTGGCGGCGGCATGCTGTGCAGGGTTTGGCGCCGGACAGCCCATCCTCGTCACCACCGGATTGGTGCTCCTGGGACTGGGCTGGTCTGCCGCCACCATCGCCGGCTCCACCATGCTGGCGGAGAGTGTCAGCGTCGATTCCCGGGTCCTGGTCCAGGGCGTTTCGGACACCCTGATGAGCGGGGCCGGAGCAATTGGTGCCGGTTTCTCGGGCGTGGTGATGAGCTGGATCGGCTACCAGGGGCTGAACATGTTTGCGGTGGCCGTTGCTGCCCTGGTGATGGCCGTGCTGGCTGCGGATTTCCGCAGCCGGGGGACGGCCAGCCCCTTAGCGGCGGGCTGAGCGGACCATGCCCAGCAGGCGGCCGAAGATCGCCTCGCCGTCGTCCGAAATCCCGTCGTGGTGGAAGTCGGCCGTCTCCCAGACCTGCAGTCCCCTGACCGCTGCAGCGGTCTCCAGCGACAGGTCGCGGTCCACGTAGATGTCGTCACGGTAGACGGCCGCGGCAACGGGCACCGTGTTGGCCGCAAGCCGGGAGGAACTGTAGAGCGGCTTCCAGTCCTTCTTGGCCGCTACCAGTTCCGCCACTTTTTGCAGCGGACGCAAGGCCGGGTCCTGGTCGAAGTACCACGGGTAGACCATTTCGCCGGTCAGCAGCAGGGGTTCTGCTTCCGGCCTGAATTCCGGATACTCCTGGAGCACCCGCCAGGCGGACCAGTCGGTCGCCTGGCCCTGACCATAGATTGACTCGTGCATCAGGGCATAGAGCGGGTTCGACTGCCGGGATACGATTCCCTGCATCTGTTCCAGGAAAGCGTCCGAGAGCCGGGTACCATCTGGTGTCTCGGTGAAAGCGTCCTCCAGCAAAAAGTGGAGTCCGTCCACCCGGGTGTTTCCGCCCAGGAAGGCTCCGGCCATCTGGAACCGCTCCACGGTGAGCTGCCCGCCGTCGGGAAGGACCTCGGGTACCTGACGCAGGTGGGCGGCGATCCGCTCCACTGTGGTGCGGTCCTCGGGATACCACGTGAAGTACTCGTCGTTCCGCGCGGCTACCCGCCGGAAGGTGGCCCGGTAGACGTCGTCGGCCGTGCCAGAGAGGGGCGCCAAGCCTCCCGTGATGAGCGCCTCCTTAACGCCCCCGGGGGCGAAGGACAGGTAACTGAGTGCGCAAAAACCGCCGTAGCTTTGGCCGTAGATAGTCCAGGGTCCTGAGCCTAGGGCCAGGCGGATGAGCTCGGCGTCGGCGACGATGGAATCGGCCCGGAAGTGCTCAAGGTACGCGGCCTGCTGCTCTGGTGTGCCCCGAAGCGGCAGGGTATTCCGGTCGATGGGCGAGGAGAGCCCGGTCCCGCGCTGATCGAGCATCAGGATCCGGAAGTCCTTGGCGGCCGCTTTGCTCCAGCCGCCCAGCGAGGCAAGCCTGGGCCCGCGGCCTCCCGGGCCGCCCTGGAGGAACAGCAGCCACGGCAGGCTCTGCGCCTCAGCCTCGGTGTGGGCAGCCGATACGTACTCGCGTGCGAAGACAGTGATGGTTTCCGGACCTGACCCTGTCTGCCGGTCAGGGCGCACCGCATCGTGCCCGAAATGGTCCAGGGGAACGGTGAAATAGTGCTCTGCCGTGCGCATGCCGCGGAACTCGTGGCGGGCCCGGACCGTGTGGGCTACAGGGCCGGCGGCCCGCACCGCAGCCCGTGCGGCCTTAGCCATGGACAGACACGGGGCGGGTGCTGCCGAAGTGTTCCAGCGCATCTCCGGTCAGCCGGAACGTGGACCAGCCGTCCATGGGGAACGCACCGAGGTTCCGGTAGAAATTGATGGACGGTTCGTTCCAGTCCAGGACGCTCCACTCCACCCGTGCATAACCGTTTTCGACGGCGGTGGCCGCAAGGTGCTGCAGCAGCGCCTTGCCATGGCCCTCGCCCCGCGCCTCCGGGCTGACGTAAAGGTCCTCCAGGTAGATGCCGTGAACGCCTTCCCAGGTGGAGTAGTTCAGGAACCAGAGTGCGAATCCCTGGACGTCGCCGGCCTCATTCTCGGCCATCGTGGCGAACACCCGCGGATTCTCGCCGAACAGCGCCTCCGCAAGCTTCCCCGGGGTGTTCCGGACGGCGTCCGGTTCCTTCTCATAGATGGCCAAATCATGGATCATGCGCAGGATCGTGGGGACGTCTTGAACTGTTGCGGGGCGGATTACACTCATGGTTCGAGTTTACTAGCGACCTCAGAGCCGGTTGACGTCGGTCACGCGGACTACGGCCGTACCCGTTTCGTCAGACGCGGCCAGATCCACCACAGCCGAAATTCCCCAGTCATGGTTCTTTCCGGGATCGTCAAAGATCTGGCGTACTTTCCACTGCCCGGGCTCTTCGGTGATGATCAGCAGCTCCGGCCCGCGGGCGTCAGGGCCGGTGCCGATGTCGTTATGTTCGTCGAAGTAGTCGTCCAGGACGTCCTCCCAGCGGTCAGCGTCCCAGCCGGCGCCGCCGTCGAGTTCTTCCAGGGCGGTTGCGTTCTCATCCGCGAAGAGTTCCACCCGCCGGAACATCTCGTTGCGGACCATCACCCGGAAGGCCCGGACGTTGGACGTCAGTGAAGGGGGAGGAGGCGGCGGGGCGTCATGCGGAGTGGGCGCGGCGCCGGAGGTCAGTTCCTCCCATTCATCCAGCAAACTCGAATCGACCTGCCTCACCAATTCACCCAGCCAGGCGATCAGATCCTCGAGGTCCTCCCGGAGCAGGTCCTGCGGCACTGTCTGGCGGAGCGCCTTGAAACAGTCCGCGAGGTAGCGCAGGACAATTCCCTCGGAGCGGGCCAGGCCGTAGAACTGGACGAATTCGCCAAAGTTCATGGCCCGTTCATACATGTCACGGACCACGGACTTGGGGGCCAGCTCGAAGTCGCCCACCCAGGGCGCGGCCTTGCGGTAGACCTCAAAGGCCTCGCCCAGGATTTCGGCCAGAGGCTGCGGATACGTCACCTCCTCCAGCATCGCCATCCGCTGGTCGTACTCGATACCGTCAGCCTTCATGGCAGCGATTGCCTCACCGCGGGCCTTTTTCTGCTGGGCGGAGAGAATCTGCCGGGGTTTTTCCAGGGTCGCTTCGATCACGGACACCACGTCCAATGCGTACGACGCCGAGTCCGGATCCAGCAGTTCCAGTGCTGCCAGCGCAAACGGGGAAAGCGGCTGGTTCAGCGCAAAGTTCGGTTGCAGATGGACTGTCAGCCGCACGCTGCGGCCATCCGCGCCCTGCTGCTCCAGCGGGATGCGCTCCACCACTTCGGCCGCCAGCAGTTCCCGATAGATCCCCAGTGCCTTTTTCATCAGCTGCAGCTGGGAGGACCGTGGCTCATGGTTCTCCGTCAGCAGCCGCCGTGCGGCGGTGAAGGGGTCACCAGGCCGCTCCATCAGGTTCATCAGCATCGAATGGGTGACGCTGAAGCTGGAAGTCAGCGGATCCGGGACCGATTCCACCAGGCGCTTAAAAGTCGGTTCGCCCCAAGAGACAAATCCTTCGGGAGGTTTCTTCTTCACCACCTGGCGAAGCTTCTTCTGGTCGTCGCCGAATTTGGCCGTGGCCTTGGCCATCGCTTTGACGTTCTCTGTCACGTGCTCGGGGGCCTGGACCACAACGGTTCCGGCAGTGTCATAGCCGGCGCGGCCGGCGCGCCCCGCAATCTGGTGGAACTCCCGGGAGTTAAGCAGGCGGGTACGGACGCCGTCGTACTTGCTCAGGGCCGTGAGCAGGACGGTGCGGATGGGCACGTTGATACCCACGCCCAGGGTGTCGGTCCCGCAGATAACCTTCAGCAGGCCCGCCTGGGCGAGCTGCTCCACCAGCCTCCGGTATTTGGGAAGCATCCCTGCATGGTGGACGCCGATACCGTGCCGCACCAGCCGGTTGAGGGTTTTCCCGAACCCCGCGGCGAAACGGAAGTTGGCGATCAGCTCCGCGATCTTGTCTTTTTCCTCACGGGTGCAGACGTTGATGCTCATCAGGTTCTGGGCGCGGTCAATGGCTTCGATCTGGCTGAAATGCACCACATAGACCGGCACCTGGCGCGTCGAGAGGAGCTCTTCAAGCGTCTCGTGCACAGGCGTCTGGTGGTAGTAGTAGTGCAGCGGGATGGGCCGTTCCGCTGAACTCACGGTTGTGGTGGGACGGCCGGTGAGCCCGGTGATGCCTTCCTCGAACCGGCTGACGTCGCCCAGCGTCGCGGACATCAGGAGGAACTGGGCCTGCGGGAGTTCCAGCAGCGGAACCTGCCACGCCCAGCCGCGCTGCGGATCGGAGTAGAAGTGGAACTCGTCCATAATGACGGCTCCCAGGTCGGCGCCGGCGCCTTCCCGGAGAGCTATGTTGGCCAGGATCTCGGCTGTACAGCAGATGATCGGGGCATCCTGGTTAACCCCGGAATCGCCCGTGATCATACCGACGTTTTCAGCCCCGAAAATGTCGCACAGCGCAAAGAATTTCTCCGACACCAGGGCCTTGATGGGCGCCGTGTAGTAGCTTCGCTGCCCGCGGGACATGGCCTGGAAATGGGCGGCTATCGCAACAAGCGACTTCCCCGAGCCCGTCGGGGTAGCCAGGATGACGTTGGCGCCGGTGGCCAACTCCATAATGGCTTCGTCCTGTGCCGCATACAGGGCAAGTCCGCGGCTGTCAGTCCACTCAAGGAATTGTGTGTACAAAGCGTCAGGATCGATGCCCGCTCCGGAAAGGCTTGGAACGGACAGGACGGGCAGCTGGTCAACGAGTTTCATTGATTTCCAGCTTAGTGCCCAGCCGGTGCCGCAGTTTGTGGGAGCTCGGGGTTAGGCTCGCCCTACCGGACACAGCACCAGACCGTGGAGATAAATGTGAAGTGGGACCCTTCAAGGTATGTTCAGTTCGGCGACTACCGGGACCGGCCATTTTTTGATCTGACCGGCCGGATCCACACCCAGAACCCGCATGAGGTGGTGGACCTCGGATGCGGGCCGGGGAACCTCACCGCAACCCTGGCCCGCCGTTGGCCCCACGCCAAGGTGCTGGGGCTGGATTCGTCCGCCGAGATGCTGGCCAGGGCGGCAGCGGAAGCCCGTGAGGAACCCCGGCTGCGCTTCGAGTTCGAGGATATTGCCGAGTGGATGCCGTCGCCCACTACGGACGTGGTGGTCTCCAACGCGGCGCTGCAGTGGGTTCCCGGCCATCAGGACCTGCTGGCCCGGTGGCTTGACCGGCTGAAACCGGGCGCGTGGTTCGCCATGCAGGTCCCCGGCAACTTCAATGCACCGTCCCATGTCCTGATGCGGGAACTGGCTTCGACTCCCCGCTGGAAACCAAAGCTGGAAGGCGTGCTGCGTGGCGGGGAGTCGGTGGGGGAGCCCGCCGACTACCTCGAAATCATGCTTGACGCGAACTGTAGGGCTGACAGCTGGGAAACCAGTTACCTGCAACTCCTCACAGGCACTGATCCAGTACTGGCGTGGGTGCGGGGAACGGCTTTGCGGCCGGTCCTTGCTGCACTTCCTGCCGAGGAGGCACTCGCCTTCGAGGCCGAGTATGCAGCGGCGCTCTCGACGGCATACCCGGGAACCAAGCACGGCACTGTGTTTCCGTTCCGGAGGATTTTCGCCGTGGCACGGAAGAAAGGCTGACGGCCAAACTCCATTCGATATATGTTCTCTACAGGTGTGTCACGCGCCATGACGAACATTGGAATGTGATGGGGCTTACAATGGCGAAGCGGCCATGGGGAGGCGTCCGGCCAGGCCGCGACGGGCCTCCCGAACAGTTTCTGGAGGTGTGGTGCTTTTCGGGATGATGATCCGGCTGTTGGCTGGCCACAAGGCAACCGTCATGGCGATTGTCCTCCTCCAGCTGCTCCAGACTGCCGGCAACCTCCTGCTTCCCACCGTGAATGCGGCCATCATTGACGATGGAATCGTGGCCGGGGACACGCCGGTGATCCTGCGCCTGGGCTCGGTGATGACTGCCATTGCGGCTGTCCAGGCGGGAGCGGCCATCGCCGCGGGATACCTCGGTGCCATGGTGGCCATGAAGCTCGGGCACCAGCTTCGTGCCGAGCTCTTTGGCAAAATCCAGACCCTGTCATCCCAGGAGGTGGCTGCGTTCGGCACCCAGAGCCTGGTCACGCGGGCCACCAACGATACCCAGCAGATCCAGTCATTCGCCGTTTTAGTGTTCACCATGCTTATTGCGGCGCCCGTCATGGGAGTGGGCGGTGTATTGCTGGCCCTGCATCAGGACGTAGTGCTCTCGGCGGTGGTCATCATCATCGTGCCGGTGCTGCTCCTGATCATGTACCTGATCGTTCGGCGCCTCGTGCCGCTGTACCGGGAAGGGCAGGACCTGCTTGACCGCACCGGGGCCGTGCTGCGTGAACAGATTATTGGAGCCAACGTGATCCGGGCCTTTGTCCGGCAGGATCATGAGACCCGGCGATTCGCCCGGACAAACGCCAGCCTTACAGGAAACAATCTGCAATCAGCCCTCGTGGTGGCTGGGATGTTGCCGCTGATCATGATCGTGGTGAACCTCTCATCGGTGGCAGTTGTGTGGTTTGGCGGACACCGGGTGCAGAACGGTGAGATGGAGATCGGCGCCTTAACGGCGTTTGTTGCCTACATCCTGCAGATTCTGCTGGCCATCATGATGGCAATGTATGTGCTCATGACGGCTCCCCGTGCCGCAGCCTGCGCCGAGCGGATCCGGACCGTCCTGGACGCCGAGCCCATGGTGAGGGACGGTGCCGACCGTCGGGACGGGGACCTGGTTTTCGACGGCGGCAGCGTTTCGTTCCGCAATGTCAGCTTCTCCTACCCCGGCGCGGAAGCCCCGGTTCTGGAAAACATCAGCTTCACTGCCCGGCCCGGCACCACCACTGCCATCGTGGGGTCCACGGGCAGCGGAAAATCGACCCTTCTGAACCTGATTCCCCGGTTTATGGATTCCACCGGCGGACTCATCACCGTAGGCGGCCGGGATGTCCGGGCCGTCCCCCTTGACTTGCTGCGCAGGCAGATGTCCGTAGTGCCGCAGCGCTCCCACCTGTTCACGGGCACAGTCGCCGACAACCTGCGGATCGCTGCACCGGCAGCGACGGATGCCGAATTATGGGAGGCGCTGGACATTGCCCAGGCATCGGGCTTTGTACGCCAACTGCCACTGGGCCTGCAGACGGCCGTGGGACAAGGCGGAACAAATCTCTCCGGCGGCCAGCGCCAACGGCTCTGCATTGCCCGGGCGCTGCTTCGTCCGGCTTCCCTGTACCTCTTCGACGACAGCTTCTCCGCCCTGGACTACGACACCGATGCCCGGCTGAGGGACGCACTGGAAGCCGCCCTGCACCTGGCGGTGGTCATCGTCGTGGCGGAACGCATCGCCACCGTGGAGGGCGCCGGGCTGATTCTGGTGCTCGACGACGGCCGCCTCGTGGCACAGGGCACCCACCTTGAGCTGCTGGCGGCCTCCGCCACATACCGCGAAATCGCGGAATCACAGCTTGCCCTGGAGGACACCCTGTGAAGACTGTGACGGCGCCGGTGGCGGCAGACGCGGCTCCGGGATTGTTCTGGCCCACGTCCCGCCGCCTGCTCGGCCTGCTGACGCCGTACCGATGGCATATGCTGACAGCCATCGTGGCAACCTGCGGGTTTGCCGGCCTCAACGTTGCCGCACCAAAGTACCTGGGAGACGCCACCGACGTTGTGGTGGACGGCGTGTTTGACGGCGTCCTCAACGGGCAGAGGCTGGGGGGCCTGCTGACCGGCGTGGCGCTGATGTACGTCGGAGCGTCGCTGTTCAACTGGGTCCAGGGCTCGCTGACAGCGAGTTCAGTTCATGGCCTTATGTACCGCCTGCGGGCCTCCCTGGAGGACAAGCTGCACAGACTGCCGTCAACGTACTTCCAGGAACAGTCCCGCGGTGATGTCCTCAGCCGGGCCACGAATGACATCGACAACATTTCCCAGGCGCTCAACCAGATCCTGACCCAGTTGATCATGTCCGTCCTGATGCTCTGTGGTGCCTTGGCCATGATGCTCTGGATTTCCCCGCTCCTGGCCGGCCTCGCCCTGGCGTTTGTCCCGTTGTCCATGCTGATCACTGTCCTGGTGGCCCGCCGGTCCCAGGCGCAGTTCGCACGCCAATGGACCGAAACGGGGGAACTGAACGCGCACGTGGAGGAGTTCGTGAGCGGCCATGAGGTGATCAAGGCCTTCGGCTACCAGGAACAGGCAGCGGCAGTCTTTGCTGCGAGTAACGACAGGCTGGCCCGGGCGGCGGCGAAGGCGCAGTATTCATCCGGCATGGTGCAGCCGCTGATGGTGCTGGTGGGCAACCTTAATTACATCGCGGTGGCAGTGGTCGGCGCCCTGCAGGTTACCGCGGGCGCCATGACCATTGGCGGTATCCAGGCCTTCATCCAGTTCAGCCGGCTTTTTACCCAGCCCGTCGGACAGATTGGCGGCATGCTGAACGTTATCCAGTCGTGCGCGGCGTCGGCAGGACGGGTTTTCGCGCTCCTTGACGCGGACGAAATTCCGCCCGAACCACTGAGAATGCGCACACCACCGGAGGCGGGCGGACCCATTGTTTTTGACGACGTCACCTTTGGGTACCAGCCATCCGTCGCCGTCGTCCGTAACCTGTCGTTTACTGTGGCGCCCGGACAGACAGTGGCAATTGTCGGGCACACCGGAGCGGGCAAAACCACCGTCGTCAACCTTCTGATGCGTTTTTATGAAATCGACACGGGCCGGATCACCATGGGCGGGACGGATATTGCCACCATGCCACGGGACACCCTGCGGGCTGAATTCGGGGTGGTGCTCCAGGACGCCTGGCTGTTCGCCGGCAGCATCCGGGAGAACATCGCTTACGCCCGGCCAGGGGCAACTGACGCGGACATTGTGGCCGCAGCAGAAGGAAGCCACGTAGACCATTTCGTCAGGTCGCTCCCGGCAGGATATGACACCATGCTGGACAACGGCGGAGACCCGCTCAGCCAGGGTCAGCGCCAGCTGATCACTATTGCCCGGGCCCAGCTCGCGGGCCGCAGCGTCCTGGTCCTGGATGAGGCCACCAGCTCCGTGGACTCCCGGACCGAACTCCTGATCCGCCAGGCCATGCGCCGGCTGCGGCAGGGGAGGACCAGTTTTGTTATCGCCCACCGTTTGTCCACAGTCCGTGACGCTGATCTAATCTTGGTCATGGATCATGGACGCATCATGGAGCAGGGAACCCACACTGCGTTGCTGGCAGCCAACAGCTATTACTCCAGGCTTTACAACGCCCAGTTCGCCGGCCGTACGGAAAAACCAGATGTCCTGGAGGCCGGGCTATGAGTGCCGGGAACAGCTTTCCGGGGAGCTGGAAGCCCAACCAGGCCAGCACGGTGGCGCTGTTCGAACAGTTGCGGCTGCACGTCATCAAACTGGCGGACAGCGGAGTACTGCCACCGGGTACACGGCTTCCCGCAGTGCGGGCCCTGGCCGAACGGCTGGATGTGGCCCCGCACACTGTGGCCCGGGCCTACAAGGAACTTGAGGCGGCAGGCGTGGTGGCCACCCGCGGGAGAAACGGCACGGTGGTCTGCGCGCGGGATGAACGGTGGAACGCACTCTCCGCTGCGGCTGCGGCATACGCGGGAGCAGCCAAGGCCCAGGGTGCCTCGTTCGCCGAGGCGGTTCAGCTGCTGGCCGCGGCATACGACGACTAAGGGATGCCACGTGGATATTCGAAGAAGTTTTCGATTAGCATTAGTGGGTGCCTAAAGCCGTAGCTGAAGAAACAGCAGTCGAACCCGCTCCCGCCACCGCAGCCCGGATCCCCGTCAAGCCCGCGCGTCCGGACCTGTCACGCCTGGTTGTCAAGGGCGCGCGCGAGCACAATCTGCGCAACGTGGACCTCGACCTGCCCCGCGACGCCATGATCGTCTTCACAGGCCTGTCCGGTTCCGGCAAGTCTTCCCTTGCCTTTGACACCATCTTCGCCGAGGGACAGCGGCGCTACGTTGAGTCCCTTTCCGCCTACGCGCGTCAGTTCCTGGGCCAGGTGGATAAACCTGACGTTGACTTCATCGAGGGACTGTCCCCGGCCGTGTCCATCGACCAGAAATCAACCAGTAAGAACCCGCGTTCCACCGTTGGCACCATCACGGAAATTTACGACTACATGCGCCTGCTCTGGGCGCGCGTGGGGCGTCCGCACTGCCCGGTCTGTGGTGAGCCCGTGATCAAGCAGACCCCCCAGCAGATTGTGGACCAGCTGCTGGAGCTCGAGGAGGGAACACGTTTCCAGATCCTCGCCCCGGTGGTCCGGGGACGAAAAGGCGAATTCGTGGACCTCTTCAAGGAGCTGACCGCCAAGGGCTACTCCCGTGCCAGGGTGGATGGCGAGCTGGTCCAGCTCAGTGACGCCCCCAAGCTGGGCAAGCAGTTTAAGCACACCATTGAGGTGGTGGTTGACCGCCTGGTGGTTAAGGAAGGCATCAGCCAGCGCCTTACCGATTCCATCGAAACCGCGCTGTCCCTCGCCGAGGGCCGGGTGCTGGCAGATTTTGTCGACCTCGACGCCGACGATCCCGCCCGGCTGCGCGCTTTCTCCGAAAACCTTGCCTGCCCCAACGAACACCCGCTGGCCATCGATGAGATCGAGCCCCGCTCATTCTCCTTCAACAACCCCTTCGGCGCCTGTGCGGCCTGCAGCGGCATCGGCACCAAGCTGGAGGTGGACGAGGAACTGATTGTCCCTAATTCGGAGCTGTCACTGGCGGAAGGGGCCATTGCCCCCTGGTCCCTGGGGACCGCCACCACTGAGTACTGGAACAGGCTGCTCGAGGGCCTGGCGAAGGAACTTGGGTTTTCCATGGACACCCCCTGGGAGGAGCTGGGCAACGACGTCCGCCAGACCGTGCTGCACGGGAAGGATCACAAGGTGGTGGTCCAGTACCGTAACCGCTTTGGCCGGGAACGGAAGTACAGCACAGGCTTTGAAGGCGCCATCCAGTACGTCCACCGGAAACATGGCGAGACAGACTCCGACTGGGCCCGGGACCGCTACGAAGAATACATGCGGCAGATCCCTTGCCCCGCCTGCAACGGCGCCCGGCTGAACCCGGCGTCGCTGTCCGTCCTGATCAACGGAAAGTCGATTGCCGACGTCGCGGCCTTGCCCATGCGGACCTGCGCGGACTTCCTGAACAACCTGGTGCTTACCGGCCGGGAGGCCCAGATTGCGCACCAGGTCCTGAAGGAGATCCAGGCACGCCTGACGTTCCTCCTTGACGTGGGCCTGGAGTACCTGAACCTCGAACGGCCCTCCGCCACCCTGTCGGGGGGCGAGGCTCAGCGAATCCGGCTGGCAACCCAGATCGGTTCCGGCCTGGTGGGAGTCCTGTACGTCCTGGATGAGCCGTCCATCGGGCTGCACCAGCGCGATAACCGCCGGCTCATCGAGACACTCACCCGGCTCCGCGACATGGGAAACACCCTCATCGTGGTGGAGCACGACGAAGACACCATCCACGAGGCCGACTGGATTGTGGACATCGGACCGGGCGCAGGCGAGCACGGTGGGGAGGTAGTGCACTCGGGCTCCTACCAGGACCTGCTGAAGAACCGCGCCTCCCTGACCGGCGACTACCTGTCGGGACGAAAGAAAATCGACATCCCCAAGAAGCGGCGCAAATACGACAAAAAGCGTGAACTCAAAGTGGTGGGGGCCCGCGAGAACAACCTGATTAATGTCGATGCGGCTTTCCCGCTGGGGCTCTTCACGGCGGTGACCGGCGTGAGCGGCTCCGGTAAATCCACCCTTGTCAACGAAATCCTTTACAAGGTGCTGGCCAACAAGCTCAACGGTGCCAAGCAGGTCGCCGGACGGCACAAGTCCGTTCAGGGCCTTGAGCACCTGGACAAGGTGGTCCACGTTGACCAAAGCCCCATCGGGCGCACCCCCCGGTCCAACCCGGCCACGTACACAGGCGTCTTCGACAACATCCGTAAGCTCTTCGCCGAGACCACTGAAGCCAAGGTGCGCGGCTATCTGCCCGGCCGGTTCTCCTTCAACGTCAAGGGCGGGCGCTGCGAAGCCTGCTCCGGCGACGGCACACTGAAGATTGAGATGAACTTCCTCCCCGACGTCTACGTGCCCTGCGAGGTCTGCCATGGCGCGCGCTACAACCGGGAGACGCTTGAGGTGCACTACAAAGGCAAGACCATCGCCGATGTATTGAACATGCCCATCGAAGAGGGCGCCGAATTCTTCGCGGCCTTTTCGCCTATCGCCCGGCACCTGAACACCCTGGTGGACGTAGGGCTGGGCTATGTGCGCCTGGGACAGCCTGCCACCACCCTGTCCGGCGGAGAAGCCCAGCGCGTCAAGTTGGCGGCTGAACTCCAAAAGCGGTCCAACGGCCGCAGCGTCTACGTTCTGGACGAGCCAACCACCGGCCTCCACTTTGAGGACATCCGCAAGCTGCTGCTGGTCCTCCAGGGCCTGGTGGACAAGGGCAACACGGTCATCACCATCGAGCACAATCTCGACGTCATCAAGAGCGCTGACTGGATCGTGGATCTTGGTCCTGACGGCGGCTCCGGAGGCGGGCAGATTGTCGCCACGGGAACCCCTGAACAGGTGGCAAAATCCGAGGAAAGCCACACCGCCGCCTTCCTGGCCGAGATTCTGGGCTAGCGGCGCCGCGGTTGCCCGCCATTCCCTGAGGCAGTCAAGGAAGTCTTCCTTGAATGCTCCAAGATGTATTCCCAGATGTATTCCAAGAGGAGAATGCGAGTTTCAGGGTTCACTGGTGTCATGAGAAACTAAGCCGGTGACTCAAACAACAGTGCCCGTGATCTTTGACCTGGACGGCACTCTTGTCGATCCTGCAGGCGGAATTACAGACGGAATTGCAAGTGCCCTTCGGAAGCTGGCACTCCCCGTTCCCAGCCAGGACCTGCTGGACGCGATGATCGGCCCGAAACTGAGCGACTCCCTGTTGAACGTCGCCATGGTTCCAGCGGACCTGCTTGATGATGCCATCCGCCTCTACCGGCAGTACTACGTCACCACGGGCATCGGCCAGGGACGGCTGTACCCGGGAATCATGGACGTCCTGGACAGCTTCGCATCGGCAGGCCGGCCCGTAGCCGTGGCAACCCAGAAACCCGAAGGCCTGGCGCGGACGGTCCTTGAGCACCACGGGATAGCGGGCATGTTCCAGTCCATCCGGGGCTCCGCGCACGACGAATCCGCCGGGGCTGCCGGCCCCGTGGGGAAAACAGGCATTATTGCCGCCGCCCTCCGGGACCTTTCCACCCACCACGCGGTGATGGTGGGGGACCGCGCACAGGACGTGGCCGGCGCCATCGCCAACGGGCTTGACTGCATCGGCGTGAACTGGGGTTTCGCTCCAAACGGCGAACTGCAGGATGCGGGGGCCATCATGCTGGTGGATACCGCCGCGGACCTTGTGGCCGCCATCGAACGGTTGGAAGCCATCCACGCAGCAGCCATGAGCGAGGTGCAAAACGATGGCACTCTTTGATGCGGTCCGCTGGACCACCCGAACCCTGATCTCCGGCTCCTGCCGGCCCACCGTCGTCGGCCTTGAAAACGTGCCCACGGACGGCGCATTTATCGTCGCGCCCAATCACCTTTCGTTTTTTGACAGCGTTATTGTCCAGGCCCTGATGCCGCGCCCCGTGGCCTTCTTCGCGAAGGCAGAGTACTTCAACACCGGCGGCATCAAGGGCAAGGTCATGAAGTCCTTCTTCGAGTCCGTCGGCTCCATCCCGGTGGAACGCGGCGAGCAGGCGGCCAGCGTACAGGCCCTCAAGACGCTCCTGGACATCCTTGAATCGGGCAAGGGCATCGGCATCTACCCCGAGGGCACCCGCTCCCGCGACGGTATCCTCTACCGTGGCCGGACCGGCGTTGGCTGGCTGGCCCTGACCACGGGCGCCCCCGTGGTGCCCGTCGGGCTAATCGGCACCGAGAACCTGCAGCCTGCCGGGGAGAAGGGCTTCAAGCCGCAGCATTTCACCATGAAGGTGGGGTCACCCTTGTACTTCGACAAGACAGGCCCGGACCATTCCCTTCCGGCCCGGCGCGAGGTGACGGACCGGATCATGGACGCCATCGCTGAACTCAGCGGCCAGGACCGTTCCACGACCTACAACCAGAGCAAGGCATTGGACTAGAGCAAGGCAGTGGATTAGCAGTGGCGGTTCGCGGCTAAGGCAGCCGGTGGTGGCACTGACGCCCCCGCAGCCTCAGTAGACTGGGAAACGTGGCAGATCCAGCAAGTTACAGGCCCCAGACGGGTGAGATTCCCATCAACCCCGGGGTATACCGGTTCCGCGATCCCCATGGACGGGTCATCTATGTAGGCAAGGCGAAAAGCCTCCGCTCACGCCTGAATTCCTATTTCGCGAATCCGGCCGGTCTGCTGCCTAAAACCCATGCCATGGTCCATGCCGCCAGCAGCGTTGAATGGACGGTGGTCAGCAGCGAGCTGGAATCGCTGCAGCTGGAGTACACCTGGATCAAGGAGTTCAAGCCACGCTTCAATGTTGTCTTCCGCGACGACAAAACGTATCCGTACCTTGCCCTGACCATGAGCGAGAAGCTCCCGCGGGTCCAGGTCATGCGGGGTGACCGCAGGAAGGGCACCCGCTATTTCGGCCCGTACACGGCCGGGGCCATCCGGGAAACCATGGATACGCTCCTGCGTGTCTTCCCCGTCCGCAGTTGCAGCGCAGGCGTGCTCAAACGGGCCCAGGCCAGCGGCAGGCCCTGCCTGCTTGGCTACATCGACAAATGCTCGGCACCCTGCGTCGGCCGGGTCACGCCGGAGGAACACCGGGCGCTGGCCGAGGATTTCTGCGCGTTTATGGGCGGCGAAGCCAAACGTTTTATCTCCAAGCTGGAAAAGCAGATGGCCGAGGCCGTGGCAGCCCTCGATTATGAGCGTGCGGCCAGGCTCCGCGACGACATCTCTGCCTTACGGAAAGTGTTCGAACGCAACGCCGTGGTCCTTGGCGAGGACACCGACGCCGACATCTTTGCCTTGCATGAAGACGAGCTGGAAGCAGCCGTGCAGGTATTCCACGTCCGCGGCGGCAGGGTCCGCGGCCAGCGGGGCTGGGTTGTGGAGAAGGTGGAAGACGCCACCACGCCGGACCTCGTGGAACACCTCCTCCAGCAGGTTTACGGCGAAGATGGGGACAGCCACGGCAGGCTGCCCAGGGAGGTGTTGGTGCCGGTTGCCCCGAGCAACGCCGCAGAGCTTGCCGAATGGCTCGGAGGCCTGCGGGGAGCCAAGGTGGACATCCGGGTGCCCCAGCGCGGCGACAAGGCGGCGCTGATGTCCACCGTCCGCGAGAACGCGGAGCACGCCCTGAAACTGCACAAGACGCGGCGGGCAGGTGACCTGACCGTCCGGTCGCAGGCCCTCCAGGAGCTCCAGGAAGCCCTGGACCTGCCGGTGGCGCTCCTCCGGATCGAGTGCTTTGACGTCTCCCATGTCCAGGGCACCAACGTGGTGGCGTCCATGGTGGTGGTGGAGGATGGCCTGCCGAAGAAGTCCGACTACCGCAAGTTCTCGGTTACCGGCGCAGCCGCTACTGACGATACCGCCGCCATGCATGATGTCCTGACGCGCCGTTTCCGCCATTATCTGCAGGACAAGACGGCCCAGGTGGAAGCGGCCGCCCTGGACGGACACCAGGCGGCCCTCGATGCTGCGGCCGACGCCGCAGTCCTTGACACCACCACGCCGGCCCCACGGGCAAAGTTCGCCTACCCGCCCAACCTGGTGGTGGTGGATGGCGGTAAACCGCAGGTCAACGCGGCTGCCAGGGCGCTGGCTGATCTCGGCATCGATGACGTGTACGTGGTGGGACTGGCCAAACGCCTCGAGGAAGTCTGGCTGCCGGACAGCGACTTCCCGGTCATCCTGCCCAGGACATCGCAGGGACTGTACCTCCTGCAGCGGATTCGTGACGAGGCGCACCGTTTTGCCATTTCCTTCCACCGGCAGAAGCGCGGCAAGGCCATGACGGTTTCGGCGCTGGACGGCGTGCCGGGCCTGGGGGAATCGAAGCGGAAAGCCCTGCTGGCGCACTTCGGTTCCGTCAAGGGAGTCAAGGCAGCGTCTGTGACTGAACTTTCGGCAGCCAAAGGCATCGGCCCCGCCCTGGCCACCGCCATCGTCAACCACTTCAGCTCTGATGATGCGGCGGGCGAAACCGCTCCGGCCATCAACATGAGCACCGGCGAAATCCTTGAAACTTAGCTAGGGTAAGGAGGGGGTTTCCGCGGTTGCGGTTCCTCGCCTCACGCAGGAGAGAAACGGAGCGGAAATTAATGGCAGAGTCAACGGCGGAATCCGGGACGGAGCAGGACGGGCTGACGCCGGTCAAGCCCCTCGAAGCGGAACTGCTCGTGGTCACCGGGATGTCCGGGGCCGGACGCAGCACAGCCGCGGACGCGCTCGAGGACCACGGCTGGTATGTCGTGGAAAACCTCCCGCCGCAGATGCTCAGCACGCTCGCCGAACTGGTGTCACACGCACCGCAGTCCATTCCGCGGCTGGCCGTGGTCATGGACGTCCGCAGCAAGGGCCTCTTCGCCGACATCCGTGCGGCCCTCGGTGCCCTGGCCGCCAGCGGCGTGACCTTCCGGGTCCTGTTCCTCGACGCCAGTGACGACGTCCTGGTCCGCCGGTTTGAACAGGGCCGCAGGCCCCACCCGCTCCAGGAAGGCGGCCGGATCCTGGACGGGATAGCCGCAGAACGGGAGCTGCTGACAGAACTCCGCGACAGCGCCGACGTCGTCCTCGATACCTCCACGTACAACGTCCATGGCCTGGCCACAGCCATCACCGAACTCTTCAGCGAGACCGGACCTGTGGCGCTTCGGCTGAACGTCATGAGCTTCGGGTTCAAGTACGGCCTTCCGGTCGATTCGAACTACGTGGCGGATGTCCGCTTCATTCCCAACCCGCACTGGGTGCCGCAGCTGCGTCCGCATACAGGCCTGGACAAGGATGTCAGCGATTATGTCCTGGAGGCCGAAGGCGTGAAGAACTTCGTTGACCGCTTTGTACTGGCCCTCGAACCGGTCCTGGACGGCTACCGGCGCGAGAACAAGCACTATGCCACCATCGCGGTCGGGTGCACGGGCGGCAAGCACCGCTCGGTGGCAGTCGCCGTCGAGCTTTCCAAGAAACTGGCCCAATATCCCAGGGTCACAGTCACCACCAGCCACCGGGACCTGGGCCGCGAGTAATGGGATTGCTTACCGGGCCGATGCCCTTGATTCCGCCTTCGGGGGGAACAGGAGCAGGCCAGCAGGACAAGGGTCCCAACGTGGTGGCTCTCGGCGGCGGGCACGGCCTGTCCGCGTCGCTGTCAGCCCTGAGGCTGCTCACGTCGCAGCTCACCGCCGTGGTCACGGTAGCGGACGACGGCGGATCATCCGGTCGCCTGCGGGAAGAGTACGCTGTCCTCCCGCCAGGGGACCTGCGCATGGCGCTGTCCGCGCTCTGTGACGACACCGACTGGGGACGCACCTGGCGCGACGTGATGCAGCACCGGTTCCGGCCGGGGAAGGGTCCCGGCGGCTCCCTGGATGAACACGCGATGGGGAACCTGCTGATCGTCACGCTCTGGGAACTCCTGGGCGACACCGTGGCCGGACTCAAGTGGGCAGGGGCCCTGCTCGGCGCCCGCGGCGAGGTGCTGCCGATGTCCACTGTGCCGCTCACCATCGAGGGCGACGTCCGGATCACTGCGCCGGACGGCGCGTCCGCGCTTGAAACCATCCGCGGCCAGGCGCGCTGCGCGGTCGCCGGTTCGCTGGAACAGGTCCGCCTGCTGCCCGAGGACGCTCACGCGTGTGTTGAGGCCCTCACCGCGATCGAACTGGCCGACTGGGTCATCCTGGGTCCCGGTTCCTGGTACACCTCGGTGCTGCCGCACCTGCTGCTGCCCGAGATGCGGCAGGCGCTGTGCCATACTGCCGCCAAACGCTGCCTCACCATGAACCTCGCCACCGATACGAAAGAGACATCGGGGATGTCTGCGGCTGACCACCTGCATGCGCTGCGCCGCTACGCTCCGGGTTTCAGCGTGGACGTGGTCCTGGCCGATCCCGCCTCCGTTCCGGACCTGTCGGAGTTCGAGAAGGCGGCGGAGATGATCGGTGCCGAGGTTGTCTTGGGTAAAGTAGGGGCGTCGGGCCGCCGGCCCATCCATGACCCCCTGCGTCTGGCGACGGCGTACCAAGACATTTTCGGGAACAGTTAGGAAGGTGCCATGGCACTGACAGCATCGGTCAAGGAAGAACTGTCCCGTCTGGACATCAAGAAGTCATCAGTGCGCAAGGCTGAGGTCTCCGCCATGCTCCGGTTCGCCGGCGGCCTGCACATCATCTCGGGCCGGATTGTGATCGAGGCCGAAGTGGACCTCGCATCCACAGCACGCCGGCTGCGGGCGGCGGTAGCAGAGGTTTACGGGCACCAGAGCGAAATCATCGTGGTTTCCGGCGGCGGGCTGCGGCGGGGGAGCCGGTATGTGGTCCGCGTGGTTCGCGACGGCGAAGCGCTGGCGCGGCAAACCGGGCTGCTCGACGGCCGGGGCAGGCCTGTCCGCGGCCTTCCGTCGGCAGTGGTGAACGGCTCCGCGGCCGACGCCGAGGCCGTCTGGCGGGGTGCTTTCCTGGTCCACGGCTCGCTCACGGAGCCAGGCCGCTCGTCGTCCCTGGAGGTCACCTGCCCCGGCCCCGAATCCGCCCTCGCGCTGGTGGGGGCGGCCCGCCGCCTGGGCATCCAGGCGAAGGCCCGGGAAGTCAGGGGAGTGGACCGCGTGGTGATCCGCGACGGCGACACCATCGCAGCCCTGCTGACCCGCATGGGCGCCCACGACGCACTGATGGTCTGGGAAGAACGCCGGATGCGCAAGGAAGTCCGGGCCACGGCCAACCGGCTTGCCAACTTCGACGACGCCAACCTGCGCCGGTCTGCCCAGGCAGCAGTGGCAGCAGGTGCCCGCGTTGACCGCGCCCTCGAAATCCTCGGCGACGACGTCCCGGACCACCTTAAGTACGCCGGCGAGCTCCGGGTGGCCCACAAGCAGGCGAGCCTGGATGAGCTGGGCCGGCTGGCAGATCCCGTGATGACCAAGGACGCGATTGCCGGGCGCATCCGCCGGCTGCTCGCCATGGCGGACAAACGTGCCATCGACCTGGGGATCCCCGGCACGGACGCCAATGTGACGCCGGAAATGCTGGACGAGTAAGAGCGCCCCTAGAATCAGAAACTGTGACGGAAATACCTGGGCCGGGACGAAGGTTATGCCCGGCGAACGGGCCCGGCCTCACCGGTTCCGTTACCGCAATTTTCCGGATGCCCGTCATCCGGATGCACAATCCGAGCGTTACCAACCGGACAGTCAGTCCACGATATTGGAGGATTTTGTGACCGAGTACGTACTGCCAGAACTCAGCTACGACTACGCAGCGCTTGAGCCGCACATTTCGGCGCGGATCATGGAGCTGCACCACAGCAAGCACCATGCAGCCTACGTGGCGGGCGCCAACAACGCCCTGGCCCAGCTGGCTGATGCCCGTGAAAAGGGCGACTTCGCCAACATCAACCGCCTGTCCAAGGACCTCGCGTTCCACACCGGCGGCCACGTCAACCACTCGGTGTTCTGGAACAACCTGTCGCCGGACGGCGGGGACAAGCCCGAGGGCGAGCTCGCTGCTGCCATCGATGACGCCTTCGGGTCCTTCGACGCTTTCCGTGCACAGTTCTCCGCAGCCGCCCTGGGCCTCCAGGGATCCGGCTGGGGCTTCCTGGCCTTCGAGCCGATCGGTGGCAACCTTGTCATCGAGCAGCTCTATGACCAGCAGGGCAACGTGGCGCTGGGCACCACCCCGCTGCTGATGCTCGACATGTGGGAGCACGCTTTCTACCTGGACTACGTCAACGTCAAGGCGGACTACGTCAAGGCATTCTGGAACATCGTCAACTGGGCTGACGTCGCCAAGCGCTTCGATGCTGCCCGCTCCAACGCGACGGGCCTCATCACCCTCCCGTAGTGACGTGCGGTACACGCACCTGTAACAAACTTCACATTTAGCGGCTTTTGGGCCGGAATGTGGACCGTCTGCCCCCGCAGTTGCGGGGGCAGACCCAGTTAAACGTAAGATAGGTCACGGAAGGCGGTTAGCCTTCAGCAACGTGGCTGGTCGCCCTCCGATCTGGTAATCATCTCTGCCCAATGGCGTGCGGGATCTGTTAGTTGGCTTGAACGCCTGCTCAACTAGTTGTGCTTTGACAAGCACCAAGGAGACAAAAAAGTGACGACCCGTATTGGTATCAACGGCTTTGGCCGTATCGGCCGCAACTACTTCCGCGCAGCACTCGCACAGGGCGCGGACCTTGAGATCGTTGCCGTCAACGACCTCACCAGCCCCGAAGCCCTTGCCCATCTGCTGAAGTACGACTCCGTTGGTGGCCGCCTCAAGGAAACCGTTGAGGTCAAGGACGGCAACATCGTCGTCGACGGAAACGTCATCAAGGTTCTCGCCGAGCGCGATCCCGCAAACCTGCCCTGGGCCGATCTCGGCGTCGACATCGTCATCGAGTCCACCGGCTTCTTCACCAAGGCAGCCGCTGCCCAGAAGCACATCGACGCAGGGGCCAAGAAGGTCCTGATCTCGGCTCCGGCCTCCGATGAGGACATCACCATCGTGATGGGCGTTAACGACGGACTCTACGACTCCTCCGCGCACCACATCATCTCCAACGCTTCCTGCACCACCAACTGCCTCGGCCCGCTGGCTAAGGTCATCAACGACACCTTTGGCATCGAGCGTGGCCTTATGACCACCATCCACGCCTACACCGCCGACCAGAACCTCCAGGACGGCCCGCACAACGACCTCCGCCGCGCCCGCGCCGCAGGCATCAACATGGTCCCCACCTCCACGGGTGCCGCCAAGGCAATCGGCCTGGTCCTTCCCGAGCTCAAGGGCAAGCTGGACGGCTACGCCATCCGTGTTCCCGTGCCCACCGGCTCCGCCACCGACCTCACGGTCAACGTCTCCCGCGAAACCACCGTGGAAGAAGTCAACGCGGCGCTGAAGAAGGCTTCGGAGTCGGACGAGCTCCAGGGAATCCTGACCTACACGGACGCCCCGATCGTTTCCTCCGACATCGTGGGGGACCCGGCGTCTTCCATCTTTGATTCCGGCCTGACGAAGGTCATCGGCAACCAGGTCAAGGTTGTGTCCTGGTATGACAACGAATGGGGCTACTCCAACCGCCTGGTGGACCTGACGAAGCTCGTCGCATCCAAGCTGGGCTAGGGTTAGACACATGACATTTCACACCCTCAACGAACTGATCGCTGAAGGTGTCCGCGGGCGGTACGTTCTTGTCAGAAGTGACCTGAACGTGCCGCTCGACGGCTTTACGGTGACTGACGACGGCCGCATCAAGGCCTCCCTGCCAGTGCTGGAAAAGCTCACGGACGCCGGTGCCCGCGTACTGGTCACAGCCCACCTCGGACGCCCGAAGGGCGCCCCCGAAGAAAAGTACTCCCTGAAGCCTGCCGTCGCACGGCTGGCGGAACTCGCGCCTTTCAAGGTGGTTCTCGCCGAGGACTCCGTCGGAAGCTCCGCGAAGGAGCTTTCTGCCTCACTGCAGGACGGTGAAGTACTCGTCCTGGAGAACGTGCGCTTCGATGCACGCGAAACCAGCAAGGACGATTCACAGCGAGCCCAGTTCGCCGATGAACTGGTGGCCCTGACGGGCAGCAACGGCGCGTTCGTGGATGACGCCTTTGGTGCTGTCCACCGCAAGCACGCCAGTGTCTACGACGTCGCCACCCGGCTTCCGTCCTACCAGGGCGATCTGGTGCACACGGAAGTGGAAGTCCTCAGGAAGCTAACAACTGACACGCAGCGCCCGTACGTGGTGGTTCTCGGCGGTTCCAAGGTTTCGGACAAGCTGGCCGTCATCGACAACCTGCTTGGCAAGGCTGACACCATCCTGGTGGGCGGCGGCATGCTGTTCACGTTCCTTGCTGCCGTTGGCCACCAAGTGGCCGGCAGCCTCCTGGAAGAAGACCAGATCCCGGTGGTCAAGGACTACCTCCAGCGGGCAGCAGCCGCCGGCACGGAATTCATTGTCCCCACCGACGTCGTCGTCGCCGAGAAGTTCAGCGCAGACGCCGCGCACGAAACCGTTCCTGCTGACGCCATCGAGAGCAGCAGCTTTGGAGCCAAGGGCATCGGCCTGGACATTGGCCCCGATTCGGCGGCCGCCTTCGCGGACCGGATCAAGGGTGCAAAAACCGTGTTCTGGAACGGCCCCATGGGAGTCTTCGAGTTTGAAGCCTTCTCCGGCGGCACCCGCGCCGTGGCGCAGGCACTCAGCGAAGCCGATGCGTTTACCGTTGTGGGCGGCGGAGACTCGGCCGCTGCTGTGCGGACGCTGGGCTTCGCTGACGACGCGTTCGGCCACATTTCAACAGGAGGCGGCGCCAGCCTGGAATACCTTGAAGGCAAGGAACTCCCGGGTCTGAGCGTCCTGGACCGCTAGGGTCACCGGACACCGTTATATCCTCCGGCCGGCAGGGTGCCCGCGGGCACCCTGCCGGCCGCACATACATTCAAAACTTTTGGAGAACACGTGACTACGTCAACGAACGGCGCTTTTGACCGCACGCCCTTCATCGCGGGCAACTGGAAGATGAACATGGACCATGTCCAGGGCATCACACTCCTGCAGAAGCTGGCCTGGACCCTGTCCGACGCGAAGCATGACTACAACCGCGTTGAGGTTGCCGTCTTCCCGCCCTTCACCGACCTTCGCGGCGTGCAGACCCTGGTTCAGGGCGACGACCTCGATATTGCCTACGGCGGCCAGGACCTGTCGCAGTTCGACTCCGGAGCCTACACCGGCGACATCTCCGGCCAGTTCCTCAGCAAGCTGGGCTGCAAGTACGTGCTGGCGGGGCACAGCGAACGCCGCACCATCCACCAGGAATCCGACGAAGTACTCAACGCCAAGGTCAAGGCAGCGTTCAAGCATGGCGTGACCCCGGTCCTCTGCGTCGGAGAGGGACTTGAAATCCGCCAGGCCGGCACGCACGTGGAGCACACGCTGAACCAGCTCCGCGCAGACGTCGAGGGTCTCACTCCGGAACAGGCAGCCGAGCTGGTTGTTGCGTACGAACCCGTGTGGGCCATCGGTACGGGCGAAGTAGCGGGACCGGAAGACGCCCAGGAGATGTGTGCAGCCATCCGCGCCGAACTGGCCACACTGTTCGGCGACGACGTTGCAGCAAAAATCCGGCTGCTCTACGGTGGCTCAGTCAAGTCCAGCAACGTCGCTGCCATCCTGAACGAACGGGACGTCGACGGCGTGTTGGTGGGCGGGGCAAGCCTTGATCCGGCGGAGTTTGCTAATATTGTCAGGTTCGAGAGTCATTTGCTGACGGAGTAGTCCGGACGCAGCGCCAGACTCCCGCAATTCCAATCTTCTGAAAGGCCGTCGTGGACGTTCTTCATGTCATTCTGCAGATCCTCCTGGGCATCACCAGCCTTCTGCTGACGTTGCTTATCCTCCTGCACAAGGGACGGGGCGGCGGGCTCTCGGACATGTTCGGTGGCGGTATGAGCTCCGGCCTCAGCTCTTCCGGTGTGGCGGAGCGCAACCTGAACAGGTTCACCGTAATCCTTGGTGTCACCTGGGGCGTCGTCATTATTGCCCTGGGCCTGATTATGCGCTTCAGCGGCGCGGGTGACTCCTAACCCATATTCCTCCTGATCCTGAACCGGCACTGCCGTCAGGGGACACTCCGAACTAAACTGTGGCTGTTGGCACCCAACAGCCACAGTTTCAGTTAACAGCCAGGAGTCCCGATGGTAAACACAGCGTCAGGATTCCGTGGCACCCGCGTGGGTGTCACGGAAGGAACCGGCCTCAAGAACCAGTCCGATGATTTTCCCGGTGACAGATTGCCGCGTATGCGTGTTTCCTATTGGTGCGCCAAGGGACATGAGACGCGGCCTGTTTTTATTAAGCTGCCGGAAGACCAGATTCCGCTGGTCTGGGACTGCCGCAGATGCGGGGCGACGGCGTCAAGGGACGGGCAGGAGGCTGCCCTTGACGAACCTGTGGAAGAGGGTTTCAAGAGCCATCTGGAATACGTTAAAGAACGGCGCTCCGACCAGGACGCCGAAGACGTCCTGGCCGGAGCGCTCGAACGGTTACGCGCCCGCGGCGTCCTTGCGGACCAGTTGCCCGGGGACCCGTGACGCGGCGTTCTCGTCAATAAGCCAGAGAGTGCGGGACGTTCCTCGAGGGCCCGCCGCCGGTACCTGAACCGGGTTGGCGCCGGCAAGCGCCAGGCCCACCGCTCCCGCCTTGTCCTCGCCGGCCACTACCATCCACACTTCGGCGGCAGTGTTGATGGCCGGCAGCGTCAGCGAAATGCGCAGGGGCGGGGGCTTGGGGGAGTTGCGGACGCCGACAACCGTCAGCGACTTCTCCCGAATGCCCCCCTGCTCCGGAAACAGCGATGCCACATGCGCGTCGGGGCCAACGCCCAGGAGAACCACGTCCAGCCGCGGAAGGACACCAGGCTGGTCCGGGCGGTCATCTGACATGTCCGCAGCGTGCTCGGCCTCTGCCGCCTCCCGAAGCCTGCGGGCGTAGTCCTCTGCCGCCTCCTCAGGGGTGTCAAAGTCGTCCGCCGAGGCAGGCTCGTGGATCCTGGCGGGATCCACCGGAATGTGCGACAGCAGAGCATCAAAAGCCTGCTTCGTGTTACGGTCGGCGTCTCCGGCGGGCACGAAACGTTCGTCGCCCCACCAGAAGTTCACCCGCGACCAGTCAACGGCAGGCGCTGCCGGAGAGTCAGCAACAGCCTTCAGCGTACCGATGCCAACCGTGCCGCCAGTAAGCACCACCGTGGCCTCACCGTACTTATCCTGCACATCAACAAGTTTTGTGATCAGGCGGGCTGCGATAGCAGCCATCAGGACGGACGAATCGGGATGAATGCTTACTCTTGGCTCAACGCTCACTGGGTCGGACGCTCCTTAGATTGGTACGTGGCAGTCCAATAGTAATCACTTCTCCGAAGACTTCGTCGGGGTCCAGGCGGCGGAGTTCTTCGGCGAGGCAGTCGCGGAGGCTGCGTCGGGGGAGTGAGATGCGTTGGGCTGGTTGGCCGGGTTGGGTGAGTTCGGCGATGGAGAGTCCGGGGCGGAAGAGTTGGACGTCGCCGCCGGGACGGGACAGCCGGACGCGGCGGATCCCGGTGCCGGCGGGGTCCGCGACGATGGTCACGGGGGCCTCCAGGGACAGGGTGAGCCAGGCCGCGAGGAGGATGGTGGAGGGGGAGTCGGAGGCGCCCTCGACCGCGACGGCTGTCACGGGGGAGGGGTCTACCTGGTCCAGGACCGCGGCGAGCTGGATCCGCCAGTTCGTCAGCCGGGTCCAGGCCAGATCGGTATCCCCGGCTTTGTACGTGGCGCGTATGTTTTCCAGGGCCTGTTGCGGGTCCGGTTCGTTCGCGGAATCGGTGATCCGGCGGTGCGCGATCCGCCCGATCGAGGTTTCGCAGGCGTTCTCCGGGGCGCCGTGCGGCCACCACGCCACGATCGGGGCGTCCGGGAGCAGCAACGCCGCGACGAGGGACTCGGACTCGTGCGCGAGCTGGCCGTAGCCTCGCAGCACGATCACCTCGGACGCGCCGGCGTCCCCGCCGACCCGGATCTGCGCGTCCAGCCGGTCCGGGGCGTCCTTGCCGGCGTCGGCGAGGACGATGATCCGGCAGGGGTGTTCCCGGCTGGCCTCGTTCGCGGCCTCGATCGCTTCTTCCTCGAGCCCGGACGTGGTCACGACCACCAGGGTCAGGACCCGGCCCAGCGCGATCACGCCGCCCTGCTCACGCAGGGCCATGATCTTCTTGGACACGTTCGAGGTGGTGGTGTCCGGCAAATCAACAATCATGGCCTTCTCCAGGTTCGTCCGTCACGGGCCAGCAGCTCATCAGCGCTGGCCGGGCCCCAGGAACCCGGGGCGTAGGGTTCGGGCTGTTCGTTCAGTTCGGCCCAGTAGTCCTCGAACGGGTCAAGGATCTTCCAGGACAGCTCCACTTCCTCATGCCGCGGGAACAACGGCGGCTCACCCAGCAGCACGTCCAGGATCAAACGCTCATACGCCTCCGGGGACGATTCGGTGAAGGAGTGCCCGTAACCGAAGTCCATCGTCACATCCCTGACTTCCATCTGGGTGCCCGGGACCTTGGACCCGAACCTGATGGTCACGCCCTCATCGGGCTGGACCCGGATCACCACAGCATTCTGCCCGAAGTCATCCTCACCATGATCCCGGAAGAGCAGGTTCGGGGCGCGTTTGAACACCACCGCGATCTCCGTCACCCGCCTCCCCAAACGCTTGCCCGCGCGCAGATAAAACGGCACCCCGGCCCAGCGCCGGGTATGGATATCCACCCGGATCGCCGCGAACGTCTCCGTCATCGAATCAGCCGGGATCCCCTCTTCCTCCAGGTAACCCAGGACCTGCTCCCCACCCTGCCAGCCACCAGCGAACTGCCCCCGCGCCGAATGCGCCGACAAATCCTCCGGGAGCTTCACCGCGGCCAGGACCTTTTCCTTCTCCGCCCGCAAATCATCAGCATTAAACGAAATCGGCTCCTCCATCGCGGTCAAAGCCAACAACTGCAGCAAATGGTTCTGAATCACATCCCGCGCAGCACCCACACCGTCGTAATACCCCGCCCGGCCGCCCGTACCGATGTCCTCAGCCATCGTGATCTGGACATGATCCACATAATTCGCGTTCCACAACGGCTCAAACAACTGGTTCGCGAACCGCAACGCCAGAATGTTCTGCACCGTCTCCTTACCCAAATAATGATCAATCCGGAACACCGCATCCGCAGGGAACACCGACTCCACAATGTCATTGAGCTTCCGCGCCGACTCCAGGTCATGACCGAACGGCTTCTCGATCACCACCCGCCGCCACTTATCCCCCTCAGCCTGCGCCAGTCCGTGCTTGGACAGCTGCCGGCAGACCTGCTCGAACGCCTTCGGCGGGATCGAGAGGTAGAACGCATGGTTCCCGCGGGTCCCGCGGACATCATCAAGTTCCTTAATGGTCTCGCCGAGCCGCTCGAAAGCGCCGTCGTCGTCGAACTCACCCTGGACAAAACGGATGCCCTCGGACAGCTGGTTCCACACCGCCTCATCAAAAGGCGTGCGCGCGTAGGCCTGCACGGAAGCCTTCACCTCAGCGGCGAAATCCTCCTTGTCCCACTCGCGCCGGGCAAAACCAACCAGCGCGAAACTCGGCGGCAGCAACCCCCGGTTCGCCAGGTCATACACGGCCGGCATGAGCTTCTTGCGGGCAAGGTCACCGGTAACTCCAAAGAGCACCAGCGACGACGGACCGGCGATCCGGTTCAGGCGGCGGTCCCGCGGATCCCGCAACGGATTCCGCCCCAATTTACCCGGACGCAACCCGGATGTCCTGCCGTATTCAGTTTCTGGCATGGTTGCTTTTTGCCTTAGCTTTCAGTGACGGATGCTGACCGTGCGGCAAGCGCTGCGACAATTGCCTGCAGCTGTGCCACCCCGGCGGCGCGGTCGGTCAGGTGCAGACGCAGTACGGGCCGTCCATGGCCAGCCAGGACCTGGGCGTCGCCCGCGGCCTGCGCAGAGATCAGTTCCCCGAACGTAAAGGGACGGTCAGGGATGGCCAGATCGGCGGCGGGAGCCGCAGTGACCTGGAGGAAGACGCCGATAGCGGGGCCCCCCTTGTGGAATTGGCCGGTGGAGTGCAGGAAGCGCGGACCCCAGCCGAAGGTGACGGGACGGCCGCTGACTGCTGCCAGTTCGTCCCGGATGCCCTCGAGCTGCGCGAAAGCGAGCCGGTCAAAGTATGCCTGGACACTGAGGTAGCTGTCCGCGGCAAGAGTCCCCAGCAGTGCGTGCACGGCGTCCTCGGCAGTGGTGGCGTCGCCGAGCCAGTCACCGCCGCGTACTTCGATGGCACCGTCAACAAACGCAGCGGGCGTGGGTTCCGGCTGGGCGTCCAGCAGGCCGCGGGCAGCCACCTTGGCAGCCTCGACGTCGGGCTGGTCAAACGGGTTGATACCCAGCAGCCGTCCGGCGACGGCCGTGGCGAATTCCCAAACCATCATCTGCGTTGCCAGGCCGCCCGCAATGGCGACCTCGTTTTCACCGAGTTCGACGTCGGCGTCAGCGGCTACCAGCCGCACCACCAGGACGTCCTCGGCGCCGGAAGTGACCTCGGGTGAGGAGGGGCCGGCCACCACCGGCAGGACACCGGTCCCGAGCTTGCCGGTGGACTCGGCGATGAGCTGTTCGGCCCAGTCCGCGAAGCCCACAATGCCGGAGCCGTCCTCTGCGATGACAATCTTGTCCCGCAACGGGCTGGTGCCGCCCAGGGCCGTTCCGAGGGCCAGCCCGATGTTCTCCGGGGCGTCCTCGTTCAGAATTTCGGCAGCTTCCTCGGCCTCGTCCAGGAAGGCCTGGATGTCCACGCCGGCCAGGCCCGAGGGCACCAGGCCGAATGCGGTGAGGGCGGAGTAGCGACCGCCGACGTTGGGGTCGGCGTTGAAGACGGCCCGGTAACCGGCTTCGCGGGACGCCTTGTCCAGCGGGGAACCGGGATCGGTCACAATGATGATCCGGCTCTTTGCATCGATGCCGGCCTCGTTGAAGGCGTGTTCGAAGATCCTGCGCTGTGAGTCGGTCTCCAGGGTGGAACCGGACTTGGATGAAACCACAATGGCGGTCTCGGCCAGCCGGTCCGCGAGGGCTGCACTGACCTGGTCGGGGTCGGTGCTGTCCAATACGGTCAGCTCGACGCCAGCGGTGCCGGCGATCACCTCGGGGGCAAGCGATGATCCGCCCATGCCGCAAAGCACGATCCGGGTGACACCTTCGGCCCTGAGGGCATCGCGCAGTTCCAGGATGCCTGGAACCAGGGGCTGCGAGACGGTGGCTGCCTCAACCCAGCCGAGGCGGACTGCCGACTCGGCTTCGGCGTCGGAACCCCACAGGGTGTGGTCCTTGGCGAAGATCCGGGTGGCACTGCGCTCCTCAACGAGGACCGGCAGGTGCTGTTCAAGTGCCTTCTGTGCGGCACCGGTGGCGTCGTAGCTGAGAGTACTCATATGGACTAGGAAGCCTTCCGTGCAGAGGCGAGGGCACCTTCAACGTCAGCCAAAAGTTCCTTCCAGCTGGCCACGAACTTGTCCAGGCCCTCGGATTCGAGGAGCGTAACAACCTCGTTATAGGAAATGCCCAGGGCGTCCAGCGCGTCAAGGGTTGCGTTGGCCTCGGCGTAGGTGCCGGTGATGGTGTCACCGGTGACGACACCGTGGTCGAACGTGGCGTCCAGCGTCTTCTCCGGCATGGTGTTGACCACGCCGCGGGCAACCAGTTCGGTCACGTACAGGGTGTCCGGGTAGGCCGGATCCTTCACACCGGTGGAAGCCCACAGCGGGCGCTGGGGGAGGGCGCCGGCGTCGGCCAGCAGGGCCCAGCGCTCCGTGGCGAAGAGCTCCTCGTAGACCTGGTAGGCCAGGCGGGCGTTTGCCACGCCGGCCTTGCCCTTGAGGGCCTTGGCCTCATCGGTGCCAATGGCGTCGAGGCGCTTGTCGATCTCGGAATCCACGCGGGAAACGAAGAACGAGGCCACCGAGTGGATCTTGGAGAGGTCGTGCCCGTTCTCCTTGGCCTGCTCAAGCCCTGACTGGAAGGCGTTGATCACAGCGCGGTACCGCTCCAGCGAGAAGATCAGGGTGACGTTCACGCTGATTCCCTCGGCCAGGGTGGCGGTGATCGCCTCAAGGCCTTCAAGGGTTGCCGGGATCTTGATGTGGACGTTGTCCTTGTTCACCTTCTTGTACAGGTGCTTGGCTTCCGCGATGGTTCCGGCGGTGTCCCAGGCGAGGCGGGGATCCACCTCGATCGAAACGCGGCCGTCAACTCCCTTGGTTGCCGCGGCAACGGGGGCGAACAGGTCGCAGGCATCAGCGACGTCGGTGGTGGTGATTTCGAAGATGGTCTCTTCGATGCTGGCGCCCGCGGCGGCCTGGGCTGCGATGGTGGCGTCGTAGTCAGTGCCGGTGGTGATGGCGGCGTGGAAGATAGAGGGGTTGGTGGTGACACCAACAACGTTCTTCTCTTCGATGAGCTTTCGGAGCGTGCCGGTCTTGAGGCGGCCGCGGGAAAGGTCATCAAGCCAGATGGAAACGCCGGCGTCGGACAGCTGCTGTGTGGGGGTAGTCATTTTCGTATCTCCTGGAATTCAGATTCAGGCCTGCAGGCCAGCGAGGGAGTCCTTGGCAGCGGCGGCGACAGCCTCCGCGGTAATGCCGAACTCCTGGAAAAGGCGCTTGTAGTCAGCGGAAGCGCCGTAGTGCTCGAGCGAGACGGAACGTCCGGCGTCGCCGACGAATTCCCGCCAGCCCAGGGCAAGCCCGGCTTCGACGGACACACGGGCTTTGACGCCGGCCGGAAGTACGGATTCGCGGTACGCGGCGTCCTGCTTCTTGAACCACTCCACGCACGGCATGGAGACAACGCGGGCAGCGATGCCTTCAGCCTGGAGTGCTTCGCGGGCCTGGACGGCAAGCTGGACTTCGGAGCCGGTGCCAATGAGGATGACGTCGGCCGGAACCGTGGCGCCGTCCCGGGACGCCTCAGCCAGCACGTAGCCGCCCTTGGCCACACCGGAAACCGAACCGAAGGTGTCGCCGTCGGCCTTGCCCTCGCCACGGGCGTAGGTGGGGATGTTCTGGCGGGTCAGCACAATGCCGGCCGGGTTCTCGTGGTTCTCCAGCATGGTCTTCCATGCCATGGCCACCTCGTTGGCGTCGCCGGGGCGGACAACGTCCAGGCCCACGATGGCACGCAGTGACGCCAGCTGTTCCACGGGCTGGTGGGTGGGACCGTCTTCGCCCAGGCCAATGGAGTCATGGGTCCAGACGTACAGCGACGGGACACCCATCAGGGCACCAAGCCGGATAGCGGGGCGCTGGTAGTCACTGAAGATGAGGAACGTACCGGAGAAGGAACGGGTGTTGCCGTGGAGGCTGATGCCGTTCACGATCGCAGCCGCCGCGTGCTCACGGATACCAAAGTGGAGCACCCGGCCGTAGGGGTTGCCGGACCACGCGTCAGTCTGCTTGGATGCCGGCACAAACGACGGCGAGCCCTCGATGGTGGTGTTGTTGGATTCGGCGAGGTCAGCGGAGCCGCCCCAGAGTTCCGGCATGACCGGGCCCAGCCCGTTGAGGACCTTGCCGGACGCTGCACGGGTGGACACGTCCTTGCCCGCCGGGAAGACCGGCAGTGCTGCGTCCAGGCCTTCCGGCAGTTCACGGGCTTCGATCCGCTGCAGGAGCGCGGCGCCTTCCGGGTTGGACGCCTGCCAGGAGTTGAAGGATTCCTCCCATTCCTTGCGGGCGGCTGCTCCACGGTCCACCACGGCGCGGGCGTGCGCCAGGACGTCCTGGTCAACCTCAAAAGACTTCGCGGGATCGAACCCCAGGACCTCCTTCAGTGCCGCTACTTCCTCGGAGCCGAGTGCGGAACCGTGGATCTTGCCGGTGTTCTGCTTCTTCGGGGCCGGGTAACCGATGATGGTGCGCAGCGAGACGATGGAAGGCTTGGAGGTCTCAGCCTTGGCGGCGAGCAGTGCGGAGTAGAGCTCCTGCACGTCTTCCTTGTATTCGCCGGTCTTGGTCCAGTCCACGCGCTGGGTGTGCCAGCCGTAGGCTTCGTAGCGCTTCAGGACGTCTTCGGTGAAGGAGATGTCCGTATCGTCCTCGATGGAGATGTGGTTCTCATCGTAGATAACTACCAGGTTGCCCAGCTCCTGGTGGCCGGCCAGTGAGGAAGCCTCGGCGGTGACGCCCTCCTGGAGGTCGCCGTCGGAGGCGATAACCCAGATGGTGTGGTCGAACGGGCTGGTGCCGGCGGCAGCATCGGCGTCGAACAGTCCGCGTTGGCGGCGCTGGGAGTAGGCGAAGCCTACTGAGGAGGCGAGTCCCTGGCCCAGCGGGCCGGTGGTGATCTCCACACCGGCGGTGTGCTTGTACTCCGGGTGCCCCGGGGTGAGGGAATTCCAGGTGCGAAGGGCCTCAAGGTCCTTCAGCTCCAGGCCGTAGCCGGAGAGGAACAGCTGGATGTACAGCGTCAGTGACGTGTGGCCGGGGGACAGGATGAAACGGTCACGTCCCAGCCAATCGGGATTCCGCGGATCGTGGCGCATGAGCTTCTGAAAGAGAAGGTATGCGGCAGGCGCAAGGCTCATGGCCGTGCCGGGGTGGCCGTTCCCCACCTTCTCCACAGCGTCCGCAGCCAATACCCGGACGGTATCCACGGCGCGCTGGTCCAAGCTGGTCCATGACAGTTCTTGCTCTTCCAAATGTGGCACGAAAACCGGGCCCCTCTCTGTGCTGATGGCGGGCGGTACACCGGATCCGGTCGGGGGCACGCTGTGGTGCCCGCTGCGGTGTGTACCAGCCGTTCACCATCGAAACGTTGATCTATCACTCAGTCGCCGGCATGGTGGGAATGCGTTTTCCACTGCTTCTCCCGCTGCCTGCTGATCTGGTGACAGCTTAGCTCGATTCCACTCTCCGGTCTGCGCAAATCTCACGTAGTGGACGCAATTTCCCCTTATGTGAATCACTGTTCCGGGCCGCTGACTTAATCTGATCGAAACAGCCTGCGCGCGATCATCTCGGCCTAAAGCGGCGCCGCCCGTCCTGTGCAGGCACGGTATGATAGGGAAGGCTTATGCCGGGTTGCCCGGCCCTGATCAGGGCTGACGGAAACCTTTGGCCGTTGCCCGAACTCCTGGATTCGTCCTTTCCCTGGAGTAGCCCGGGCAACACGGCCGCACAGACAGCTGCACAGCAGACAGAACTGCCAAACAGAACGGGTGACTGCCACCGTGAGCACAACCGATACGCCGCTGAACGCTTCCCGGGCCAGAGGGGGAGCAGGGCTGGCCCGCAAGGCCAAGGCGTATTTCGCCCTCACGAAGCCGCGGGTTATCGAACTGCTGTTGGTGAGCACGCTGCCCACCATGATCTATGCGGAGCGGGGTTTTCCCTCCGTCGGGCTCATCCTGGCCACGCTCGTGGGCGGTGCCTTTGCCGCCGGCAGCGCCGGTGCTTTCAACTGCTACATTGACCGGGACATCGACAAACTGATGCACCGGACCGAGAACCGGCCCCTGGTCACGGGCGAAGTGACCCCCCGTGAAGCGCTCATCTTCTCCTGGCTCCTGGGCGTCGCCGCGATCGTTATCCTCTGGTTCGGCGCCAACCCGCTGGCGGCATGGCTGGGACTGGCTGCCATCTTCTTCTACGTGGTCATCTACACCATCATCCTGAAGCGACGCACGGCGCAAAACATTGTGTGGGGCGGGGCCGCGGGCTGCTTTCCCGTCCTGATCGCCTGGGCTGCCGTCACCAACTCGGTGGAGTGGCCGGCGGTGATCCTCTTTATGGTCATCTTCCTGTGGACTCCGCCGCATTACTGGCCGCTGTCCATGCGCTACGGCGAGGATTACCGCAACGCCAACGTGCCCATGCTCGGTGCCATCGCCGGCGCCAAGGTGGTCTCGGTCCAGGTGGTCCTCTACGCGTGGGCCATGGTTGCATGCTCACTGCTGATGGTTCCGGCAGGCGGGGCAGGCTGGGTCTACACCGTGACCGCGGTGCTGGCCGGCGCCTGGTTCCTGTACGAATCACACTCCCTGTACATCCGCGCCCACCGCGAAGACATCCCGGACAAGCGGGCCATGAAGGTATTCCACGGATCCATCAGCTACCTGACACTGCTCTTCATCGCACTGGCCGTCGACCCGTTCGTCGGCTCCGCCATCGTGGGCTAACCTCCGCCGTAACGATGCCCTATCACTTTTGGTCCCTGAACCGGCTGCCAGGGGACCAAAAGTGATAGGGCATCGGCGGAAGGAACCTAACGCTCTTCAGGCCGCAGGATATAAGGGAGCGTTGGGGTGTTGCCGGGCTACTTGACCGGGCTCGAACGGGCGACGTCGGCAGCGTTGGTTGCTGCGCTCATGAGCAGGGCCGCACCGAGCATGTGCGCCGCGACCAGCAGGGCAGGAATTCCGTTGTAGTACTGCGTAAAGCCGATGACCGCCTGCAGCAGGGTCACGGCCAGGAGCATCAAGGCCGCCGTCCTGAAGGGCCCGGAGATCCGCGCCCTGAAAACCATCACCAGCGCAAAGAGCGTTCCGGCCGTGATGAGGTAGGCAGGAACGGCGTGGATGTGGGAGAAGAGGTCCCAGTCCAGCCCGTTCCGCGGCGCGTCGGCGTCGCCCGCATGCGGACCCGCGCCGGTCACCACCACGCCCAGCATCACCGCAACGGCTGAGAAAAGCGCGACGGCGGCCGTCACCGGACGCAGGACGCCCGGCAGCGCGGGGAGCCGGGTAGTGGCAAAGCGGCCGGTCCGGCCGTAGGCCCGGTTCACCAGCAGCGTGGCGAACACCACAAGGGCCATGGAGACGAGGAAGTGCAGCCCGACAACCCACGGGTTGAGGTTGGTCAGCACCGTGATGCCGCCGATCACAGCCTGAGCCGGAATGCTCGCCAGCAGGCCAAGCGCCAGCAGGAAGAGGTCCCGGCGTTCCTTGCGAAGGTTCCACAGGTAGACCAGCATGAGTGCCGCCACTGCCGCGAGGGCAAAGGTCAGCAGCCTGTTGCCGAACTCGATGAATCCATGGATCCCCATTTCCGGGGTGTTCACCAGCGACGTGTCAGTGCAGCGGGGCCAGGTGGGACAGCCCAGGCCCGACGCCGTCAGCCGGACAGCGCCGCCGGTGACCACCAGGAGGGTCTGGCCGATAAGGGAGGCCACCGCGAGGCGGCGGACCCGGGTGTCCACGGTACGGGGCAAACCTGCGAAGAGGCGGCCGGCGAACTGGGGGAGGCGTGAAGCCGTGCTCACGAATATCTCAATTCCACTTGAACCAACGGATGGCTGCGGCCCCGCCAAGGATGGTCCAGGCCAGCAGGATAAGCGCGGCGCCGCCATTGAGCGTGCCGTGCAGGAATGCTTCGCGCAAGGCTTCGCCCAGGGCACCGGAAGGAAGGTAATGCACCACTGCCTGTGCCGCGTCCGGGAGCCGTACGGCAGGGATAACTATCCCGCCCAGGGCGCCGAGCAGGATCCACAGCAGGTTGGTGATGGCCAGCGTGGCCTCGGGCCGAACCGTCCCGGCCACCAGAAGTCCCAAAGCTGTAAAGGCCGCGGCGCCCAGAACAAGAAGGGAAATGCCGGGCAGCCAGCCAGCGGCGGGAGGCTGCCAGCCCAACGGTACGGCAACTGCTGTGACCACGCCGATCTGCAGGGTAAGAACCACCAGGACCGCCAGCACCTTGCCGGCGATGAGGCCCACGCGCCCCAGCGGAGTGGTGGAAAGGAACCGAAGCACGCCGTAACGCCTGTCGAACCCGGTGGAAATTCCCTGGCCCGTAAACGCCGTGGACATGGCACAGAGTGCCAGGATGCCCGGGACTGCCACGTTGATCCGGCTCGCCCCCAGCCCGTCGAGAAACGGGGTCACCGTCAGGCCAACCAGCGCAAGGAGTGGGAGCACAACGGCCAGGATGAGCTGTTCGCCATTGCGGATCATGGTCAGGGACTCGTACTTGCCCTGCAGCAGGATGCGGCGCAGCAGAGGGGCGGCAGCCGGCGGCGAGGCCGAGCGGCTGCCCGGCGATGCCGGCACGGAAACCGTGGGCAGACCGTTCATCGGATCTCCTTCCCGGAAATGTCAAGGAAAACGTCCTCGAGGCTGCGTGCCTCCAGGCTCATGGAACCGGGCATCACACCGTGGGCGGCCCACCAGGTTGCCAACGAGGCAAGATCCTGGGGGGTCAGGGCTCCGGTGGCGACGTAACTGCCCGCACGCGTCTCACTGACCGCGATGCCTTCGGGGAGGACGCCGGAAAAGTCCAGGCCCGCCGGGGCCTCAAAGAAAAGCGTCCGGACGTGGTCAACGCCATCCTCGACAGCGGGATCCCGCTGGAGCAGCTGGGACACGGTGCCTTCCGCCACGTTCCTGCCGGCGTCGATGATGTAGACGTAGTCGGCCAGCCGTTGGGCGTCGTCCATCAGGTGGGTGGTCAGGACGATGCCCATCCCGGCGTCCCGCAGCTCCGAGATCAGTTCAAACACCAGCTGCCGGGACTGGGGATCCAGTCCTGCGCTGGGCTCATCGAGGAACAGGACCTCGGGGTTTCCGATCAGCGCCGCTGCAAGTGCCAGCCGCTGCTTCTGTCCGCCGGAGAGACGGCGGACAGTGGTCCGGCTGAATCCGTCGATCCCCAACCGCTCCACCAGCTCATGCACAGGCCGCGGGTGCGAATACATACCCGCGATGTGTTTCAGCAGGGGGATCGGACGGGCCGACGGCGGGAGGCCGCCGTCCTGGAGCATGATCCCTACCCGGGAGCGGAGTTCTGCGCCCGCACGGGCGGGATCCTCACCCAGCAGGGAAATAGTCCCGCCACTGCGCTTTTGAAGGCCCTGGGCGCATTCAATGGTGGTGGTTTTCCCGGCGCCATTCGCGCCAAGGAGGGCAGTAACCTGGCCCCGCTCAGCAACCAGCGAAACACCGCTGACCACACGGAGCATTTTTCCATCCAGGGCGGCCAGCGGACCAACATCCTTAATTAACCCGCTGATGGACAGAACCGGGGATTGGGGGGAACGCACCCCAGCATTCTACGCGATGTAGTACTGCACCAGTTTTGTTTCGGTGCCGTACGCAGGCCAGCCTCACCTTACTGGAAGGGGGGAGTAAATTACGACATGATTGTGTTGTGTATTCCATGACCAATGCTTCTGCTGTGCCTTTTGCCGGGCACGGAGCGCCGCGCACCACCGAGGGCGGCCATCTCGCTGCCGTGCCGGTGGCTGACGCGGACGAGCGCACCCGGGACCGTGTCCTGGGCGCCGTCCTGGAGCACGGGCCCATCAGCGCGGCCGAACTCGGTGACATGCTCGGATTTACTCCGGCCGCCGTCCGCCGCCACCTGGATCACCTTTCCCGCAGCGGTGTCATCGAGGTCAAGCGCGTGGCCAGGGCCGGTGCCGGAGCGGGCCGCCCGGCCCGCCGGTACGTCCTCAGTTCCCAAGGGCAATCCACCCTTGGCAACGACTACCTGGACATCGCCACCCTTGCACTCAAGCAGCTCCAGCAAATGGGCGGCGAAGAAGCGGTGCGGGAATTCGCCGTCGAGCGTTTTGCTGACATGGAGCGCCGGTATGCGCCGGAGATCGAAAAGGCCGGTCCGGATATCACCGCACGGGCCCGCGCACTGTCCGCCGCCCTCAGCCGGGACGGTTTTGTGGCGTCTGCCGCCTCGATCGAGGCCAAAGCCCCTTTGCCCGCGGCGCTTTCCAGCGTCCAGCTCTGCCAGGGGCACTGCCCCATCCAGCAGCTTGCGGCGCATTTCCCCGTCTTCTGCGATGTCGAGACCGAGGTCTTTGCCCGGCTCGTAGGCGTGGACGTGCGCCGGCTGTCCACCCTGGCACGCGGCGGCCACGTCTGTACCACCCACATACCTACAGGCCGGCTGGCTGCTATGGGACCCCAAATCCCGGTAGCCGCCCCCGCCAGCCTGAATGAAGTAAACAACCATCAGCAAGAAAGGCCGTGATGACGGACCAACTATCAGAGAAAGCGGTAGCCGAAGACACTGTGATCTCGGAGATTCTGGAAAAGAATCCTGAGCTTCACGGCATCGGCACGTACGAGTACGGATGGTCCGACAAGAACGACGTCGGTGCCAACGCCCGCCGCGGTATCAGCGACGAGGTTGTCCGCGATATTTCGGACAAGAAGAGCGAGCCGGAATGGATGCTGGACCTTCGCCTGAAGGGCCTGAAGTACTTCGACCGCAAGCCCATGCCCACCTGGGGTGCAGACCTCTCCGGCATCGACTTCGACAACATCAAGTACTTCGTCCGGTCCACCGAGAAGCAGGCCGCCACCTGGGAAGACCTGCCCGAGGACATCCGGAACACCTATGAAAAGCTGGGTATCCCGGAAGCTGAGCGCAGCCGCCTCGTCTCAGGTGTGGCCGCACAGTATGAGTCCGAAGTTGTGTACCACCAGATCCGTGAGGACCTGGAAGCACAGGGTGTCATCTTCCTGGACACCGATACGGCACTGCGCGAGCACCCGGAGATCTTCCAGGAGTACTTCGGCACGGTCATTCCGGTGGGCGACAACAAATTCGCTTCCCTGAACACGGCAGTCTGGTCCGGCGGCTCCTTTGTGTATGTCCCCAAGGGCGTCCACGTGGACATTCCGCTGCAGGCATACTTCCGCATCAACACGGAAAACATGGGCCAGTTCGAGCGGACCCTGATCATCGCCGACGAGGACTCCTACGTCCACTACATCGAAGGCTGCACCGCTCCGATCTACACCTCGGACTCGCTGCACTCCGCCGTGGTGGAAATCATTGTCAAGAAGGGCGCACGCGTCCGTTACACCACCATCCAGAACTGGTCCACCAACGTGTACAACCTGGTGACCAAGCGTGCCATCTGCGAAGAAGGCGCCACCATGGAATGGGTTGACGGCAACATCGGTTCCAAGGTCACCATGAAATACCCGGCTGTCTACCTGGTGGGCGAGCACGCCAAGGGCGAAACCCTGTCCATCGCCTTCGCCGGCGCCGGCCAGCACCAGGACACCGGATCCAAGATGGTGCACATCGCGCCGAACACCAAGAGCTCCATCATCTCCAAGTCTGTTGCCCGCGGCGGCGGACGTGCAGCATACCGCGGCCTGGTCCAGGTCCGCGAAGGTGCCAAGCACTCTGCCAACACCGTCCGCTGCGACGCCCTGCTGGTGGACACCATCAGCCGTTCGGACACCTACCCGTACATCGACATCCGCGAGGATGACGTTGTCATGGGCCACGAAGCAACCGTTTCACGGGTCAGCGAAGAGCAGCTCTTCTACCTGATGTCCCGCGGCATGCGCGAAGACGAAGCCATGGCGATGATCGTCCGCGGCTTCATCGAACCAATTGCCCGCGAACTCCCGATGGAGTACGCACTTGAGCTGAACCGCCTGATTGAACTGCAGATGGAAGGGTCCGTCGGATAACGATGACTGAAATCACTACCGAAAAGGCGCGCATCGGCGCGCCCTCAGCCCAGCCGTTTATCAACGGCTTCACCGAAGAGGGCGAAAGCCTGTCGCCGATCAACGCGGCCGCCTCCAAGGCCCCGCTTGCGGGAGAAGCGGTTAAGAGCCACTCCCATGGCGGCGGTGTCGGCATCCCGGACAGCTCACGCGCCGGCCGCCTGACCTCCTACAACCTGGCTGACTTCAAGCCCCTCACCGGCCTGGAAGAGGACTGGCGGTTCACGCCGCTCAAACGGCTGCGCGGACTTCACAGCGAGGTCCTCGCAGGGGCGGCTCCGGCCGTTACCGTCAGCGGCCCGGACCGGGTTCAGGTGGAAACGGTTGCCCGCGAGGACAAGCGCATTGGTACTGCCGGCATCCCGGAGGACCGAGTGTCCGCCAACGCCTGGGAGAACTTCAGCGAAGCCACCGTCATCACCGTCCCGGCCGAATTTGAGGCTGACACGGAAATCACCGTCCTCATCACCGGCCTGGCGACCGAAGCGGCCGCCCAGCACCTGGTGATCGTGGCAGAAAAGTTCTCCAAGTCAGTTGTGGTCCTGGACCACCAGGGCTCGGCTGTCGTCTCCGAAAACGTTGAAATCGTTGTTGAAGACGGCGCCGACCTCACCGTTGTCTCCCTCCAGGAATGGAACGACGACGCCGTCCACGCCTCCTCCCAGCAGGCGAAAATCGGCCGTGACGCCAAGCTCAAGCACGTGGTGGTCAGCCTCGGCGGAGACCTCGTCCGGGTAACCCCCTCGGCCCGCTTCACCGCCCCCGGCGGCGAGGCTGAAATGTTCGGCCTGTACTTCGCCGACGCCGGCCAGCACCTGGAGCAGCGGCTGTTCGTAGACCATGCCGTGGCCAACTGCACCTCCAACGTCCTGTACAAGGGCGCCCTGCAGGGCAGGAACGCCCACGCCGTGTGGGTTGGCGACGTCCTGATTCGCAAGGAAGCCGAAGGCACCGACAGCTACGAGGCCAACCGCAACCTGCTGCTCACCGACGGCGCGCGCGCCGACTCGGTTCCGAACCTGGAAATTGAAACAGGCCTGATCAAGGGTGCCGGCCACGCCAGTGCCACAGGGCGCCTGGACGACGAGCACCTGTTCTACCTCATGGCCCGCGGCATCCCCGAGGATGTTGCGCGCCGCCTGGTAGTCCGCGGCTTCCTCCACGAGATCATCCAGCAGATCAAGGTTCCGGCCCTCGAAGAGCGGCTCACGGACGCTGTTGAGCGCGAGCTCGCCGTGACCAACAACTAGACGGCACAGGACTACAGATGACTGACAAGCCAAAGGGCGAATTCGTCTGCAAGGTGGATGAAATCCAGCTCAAGCAGGCGCTGCGGATCCTGATCGATGACTACCCCGTAGCCATCGTCAAGGACTCCATGGGCGAGATCCACGCCATCGGCGACACCTGCTCACACGCGGACATTTCCTTGTCCGAGGGCGAGGTGGAAGGCTGCATGATCGAGTGCTGGGGCCACGGCTCCCAGTTCGATCTGCGAAGCGGGGAACCGCTGCAGCTGCCGGCGTATGACCCGGTCCCGGTGTTCGCCGTCGAGATCGTCGGGGATGAGGTCTATGTGGACTTCACCAACGTGGTCAACGGTGCGGAAGCCCCCAACTTTGGCTAGCAGCCTCCTTGCCATAGGCAAAGAACAACAGCAACAGCAACAGAACCAACTTCCAGACTAAAACCGCACCGCAGCCGGAAGGCTCGGGGCAAAGGAGAACAAGACATATGTCTACTCTTGAGATCAAGGACCTGCACGTCAGCATTGACACTGAGCAGGGCACCAAGGAGATCCTGAAGGGCGTCAGCCTGACCATCAAGACCGGCCAGACCCACGCCATCATGGGACCCAACGGCTCCGGCAAGTCCACGCTGGCCTCCACCATCGCCGGCCACCCGCGCTACAACGTCACCAGCGGCTCCATCACCCTGGACGGCGAAGACGTCCTGGACATGAGCGTTGACGAGCGCGCCCGGGCCGGCCTCTTCCTGGCCATGCAGTACCCTGTGGAGGTCCCCGGCGTCAGCATGACCAACTTCCTGCGCACCGCCAAGACCGCCATCGACGGCGAGGCTCCCAAGCTGCGCACCTGGACCAAGGACGTCAAGGACGCCATGCAGAAGCTGCGCATCGACGCCGACTTCGCCCAGCGCAATGTCAACGAAGGTTTCTCGGGCGGCGAAAAGAAGCGCGTGGAGATCCTCCAGCTGGAGCTCTTCAAGCCGAAGTTCGCCATCCTGGACGAGACCGACTCCGGGCTGGACGTGGACGCGCTCAAGGTTGTCTCCGAGGGCGTCAATCGTGCGCACGCCGAAGGCAACATGGGCACCCTGCTGATCACCCACTACACCCGGATCCTGCGCTACATCAAGCCGGACTTCGTGCACGTGTTTGTTGACGGCCAGGTTGTCGAAGAAGGCGGCCCCGAGCTGGCTGACCGCCTTGAAGAAGAAGGCTACGACCGCTACGCCAAGGGCGCCGGCGCAGCCACCATCGCTGCCGCAGCGGCACAGGCTCAGTAAGGACCTGCCATGACCGAAATCGATTCGGCCCGCACGGGCCTCGAAGACGTCGAAGAGGCACTCAAGGACGTCATCGACCCCGAGCTCGGCGTGAACATCGTTGACCTCGGGCTGCTGTACGGCCTCAAGTACTCAGACGACGACGGCGCCCTGCTGATCGACATGACGCTGACCACGGCCGCCTGCCCGCTCACCGATGTCATCGAGGAGCAGGTGGGCAAGGCCCTGGACGGCATCGTGGACGACTGGCGCCTGAACTGGGTGTGGATGCCGCCTTGGGGTCCCGAGCGGATCACCGACGACGGCAAGGACCAGATGCGGGCCCTCGGCTTCAACATCTGACCCCTTCACACGAGTATGACGACGGACGGTACCTTCCCAGCGAAGGTGCCGTCCGTCGTCGAGCTGCTTTAAGGGATCAAACCGGGCAGCTGGTCAGAGGGTGGCCGCCGAGAACGTGTCGCACTGGTTGATGTCTCCGGTCTGATACCCCAGGTAGAACCACTTCTGCCGCTGCTCGCTGGACCCGTGGGTCCACGCTTCCGGTGTCACCCTGCCGGTGGCGGCCTGCTGGATCCGGTCATCGCCCACCGCCGATGCTGCTGACAGGGCGTCGTTGAGGTCCTGCTGGGTAATGGGCTCCAGGAACGGCTGGCCGTCGGGTCCTGGTTGGGTGGCGGCGTGCCTGACCCAGAGGCCGGCGTAGCAGTCGGCCTGGAGTTCCACGCGGACAGCACCTGACTCCGGCCCCTGGGGATCCTGCTGGGCACGGTCAAGGTATCCCAGCACATTCTGGATGTGGTGGCCGAACTCGTGGGCAACCACATACTCCTGGGCCAGGGGACCGCCGGAGGACCCAAACCTGTCCACGAGGTCCTGGAAGAATCCGGGATCAAAGTAGGCAGTGGTGTCCGCGGGGCAATAGAACGGACCCACCGCGCTGGACGCCGTGCCGCATCCGGTGCTGACGGCGTCGCCGAAGATGACCGTTTCCGGCTGCGGGTACTGAACGTTGTAGTTCCGGAGATAAGCGGGCCAGAATGCATTGAGGCTGTTGACGGTCCCGGTGATCCGGCAGTCCAGGCGTGCGTCCGCGTCGGCCCCGGTTTCACATGCGGGTGCGGTGCCCTGGCTCTGGGGATCGGGCGCGATGCCGCCCAGGCCCTCCAGCAGCTGCGGATTCACGCCCAGAAGCAAGGCAACCAGGAGGATGAGCCCGCCCCCGATGCCGCCGCCCACTTTAGCCCCGCGGCCCATGCCACGGCGGTCCTGCACTTGCGAGGGGTCCAGTTGGACGTTGTCATTGAAACTCATAGAGTCACAATAGTCCTCGCGCTTGGGCGGCAGCCGGTGTCCGGCCGGTAAAGTTGACCTGATGCCTTTCTTGAACAGAATCCAGCGCTGGGCCGACGAACGGCCGCACGACACCGCCGTGGTGGTCGAAGGCAAACGCCTGGACTGGCTGTCGCTCCGGGATGCCGCGGCAGCGGCCGTGGCCGGTTCTGCGGGCGTATCGGTCCTTACCGAGGCCAACTCTGTGGACTTCGCCGTCAGGTTCGCGGCGGGTGTAGCGGGGGAACGGCAATGTGCCGTCCTGGATCCGGCGTGGCCGGCCCTGCTGCGCGAGGAGATCCATCAGCGGCTCCGGGAAACCCAGCAACCGCCTGCCGTCTCCGAGGAAGACCCGCTGGCTGACGGTTCGCCCGACTCCACGTTCCTGATCGGGCTCACCTCGGGAACCACCTCGGTTCCCAAGGCCTTCACCAGGTCGCGGCGGTCCTGGCAGCAGTCCTTTGACGCCTCGATCGAGTTCTTTGGCCTCCAGCAGGACGACGTGACGCTGGCGCCCGGACCGCTCGCTGCCAGCCTCAACCTCTATGCCCTGGCCGAATGCCTTTACGCCGGTTCGGAATTCCAGACCCTCGAACACTTCGATGTGGGCGACGTGCACGCTGCCATCACCCACGACGGCGTGACCCGGCTGGTGCTGGTCCCCACCATGCTTCGGCTGCTGAGCGAGCGCGGGCTGACCGGTTGTGTTGATGCCTCCGGTGTCCGCACCATCATCTGTGCCGGCTCGAAACTGGACGCGCGTACGCTGGAAGCGGCCCGCCGCTGGGCTCCCCATGCCACCATCTTCGAATACTATGGCGCGTCCGAACTCAGCTTCGTTTCGGGGACAGGCCTTCCCGCGGGAGAGTTGCCCGATGCGGGCGGAACCGGAATCGGACGGCCTTTCCCCGGTGTGGAAGTCCGGATCCTGGACGATGCCGGAGCAGTCCTGGCGGATGGCTCCGCGGGGAACATCTGCGTGCGCAGCCCGATGGTGAGCAACGGCTACCTCTGGGGTGACGACGGCGAGGCATTGCGCTCTTTCGACGGCTGGTACACCGTGGGGGACCAGGGCTACCTGGCGGACGGAGAACTGCACATCCTGGGCCGCCGCGCAGACATGATCCTGACCTCCGGAAAGAACGTATATCCGCACGAGGTGGAGCTGGCACTGGCTTCCGTGCCGGGTGTCGCTGCCGCGGTCGCGGCCGGAATGCCTGATGACCTCAGGGGCCAGCGGGTGGTGGCCGGGGTCCTGCCCTCGCACGGCGGAATCACCGCCACACAGCTCAGGGCAGGACTCGAAAACATCCTGACCCGGGACAAACGCCCCCTGCAGTATTTTGCGTTGACCGAACTCCCCACCACCGACCGTGGCAAGGTCAGCCGGAACATGTTCCTTGAGTGGATCGGCTCGCAGGACCAGAGGGCCCGGCACCTTGGCCACTGATCTGCTTCCCGCCGACCGGCAGCCGGTCATCATCGGTGCGCGCCGCACCCCTGTCTGCCGCGCCAATGGGCCCCTGAAGGAGCTGCGGGCGCACCAGCTGCTGGCGCCTGTCCTGGGTCAGCTGCTTGCTGACAGCGGCGTCCCGTCGGGGGCCGTCACCGATGTGGTGATCGGCAACGCGGTGGGCGGCGGCGGAAATGTGGCCCGGCTCGCCTTGCTGGAGGCCGGTCTCCCCGTCAGCGTCCCCGGGGTCACCGTGGACCGGCAGTGCGGTTCCGGGCTGGATGCCATCGTGCTGGCCTCCAAGCTCGTGGCGGCCGGCGGCGGTCCCGTGTATCTCGCCGGGGGAGTGGAAAGCATCAGCACCGCGCCGCTGCGCGCACACCGGAACGACGACGGCGGGCACGACTTCTTTTCCCGTGCCCAGTTTGTGCCGCACAGCTTTGGCGACCCCGACATGGGTGTGGCTGCCGAGAACGTCGCAGCCAAGTTCGCCGTCAGCAGGGAAAGCCAGGATGCTTTTGCCCTGCGGAGCCACCAACGGGCGGTCGCAGCAGTCCAGGCGGGCGCGTTCGCCGACGAAATCACGCCGCTGGAAACGCCTTCCGGGACCATCAGTACCGACGACGGCCCGCGTCCGCGGCTAACTGCCGGCGTCCTGGCCAGGTTCCCGGCAGCCTTCGTTGATCAGGGTACTGTCACCGCCGGGAACTCATGCTTCGACGCGGACGCCGCGTCCGCCGTCGTGATCACGTCCTTGGAGCGGGCACGGGAACTGGGCGTGCCGGACGGCCTGCTGGTCCTGGCCACCGAGACCGTTGGGGTGGAGCCGCGGCTGCTGGGGATCGGGGCCGCGATGGCCGCCGAGAAGCTTCTGGCCGCCCGGGGTTTGTCCGTCTCTGAGCTGGGCCTGGTGGAGTTCAACGAGGCTTTTGCGTCGCAGGCACTTGCGTGCCTTGACCACCTTGGCATTGATCCGCTCCTGGTGAATCTCGACGGCGGGGCGTTGGCTTTGGGCCACGCGTACGGGGCGTCAGGGGCCGTGCTCGTGACGCGCCTGCTGGCCCAGGCGAGGCGGAAAGCCGAGGCAGGCTGCCTTGCCCTGGCCATGATCAGCATCGCGGGTGGCATGGGTACTGCGGCGCTGCTGCAGTATGAAAGGTTCGCCGCCGGCTGATCAAGACCTGCCCAAGGCTGCAGGGTAGTAAGGCGGCCGGTTTTCAGCCTTTAGTCTTCGGGCTCGCCAAGTCCTCGGGCCGCCAGTGCCTCGCCGGTCTGCCTTGCGAACGCCACGGTGGTAATGATGACGGGCAGCACGAGGGCACGGGGGTTGCGCTCCAACCCGCGGGCCCGGGCGGAGTCCCGGACGTCGGCGAAGGCGCCGGCGATGTAGGGGATGCTCCGCAGCATGATGGCGATGGTGAGGGCAAAGCGCTCCGGGTCCGCACCAAAGCGGCGGAAGGGCCTGGCCAGGGACACCACACCATCCAGCAGCCGCTGCATCGGGGTGGTGGCCGTCAGCAAGGACGCCGCAACGACGCAGACCAGGATGTTCAGGACAATCCGTGCGGCGGTGGGGCCGCCCAGCTGCCACCATTGGAACAGGCCGATCACCAGCAGTACCAGGATCAACGGCCGGACGGCGGCGAGGAGCCGGAGCACACCCGCGCCCGTCAGGAGAAACAGCCCGCACATCACGGCAAAGACGGCCGCGGACACCAGCCAGTCGCCTACCAGGAACGATGACAGGCCACAGCCGATGACCAGCAGGAACTTGGCTGCCAGCGGTGCCCGGTGGATGACGGAGTTGCCGGGAACATAGTTGGCCAGCAGGAAGCCATGCCCCCTCACGGGGATGCCAGGCCGTTGGCGCAGAGCGCCCGGTACCCGTCCACCGCTTCGGCGGGGCCGCCGTCGAACACCACCCGGCCTGCTTCGACCACCAGCACACGGTCCATTTCCAATGCCAGATCCAGGTCATGGGTGGACATGATGATCTGCTGGTCAAGAGCCGAGAGCGTACGCCGTAACAGCTCGCGGTTCCGCAAGTCCAGCAGCGTTGAAGGCTCATCCAGCACCAGTACCGAAGGATTCACGGCCAGAACGGCCGCGAGCGCCATCAGTTGGCGTTCTCCGCCGGAGAGCTCGTAGATGCTCTGATCGGCGAGCGGGAGGAGGCCGAACCGGTCCAGGGCGGCTTCCGCCTGGCGGCGCCGCTCCTGTCCGTTGCGGACCGGCCTGCGCAATGACAGTTCAACGTCCTCCCGTCCTGTGGGCATCACCAACTGCGAGAGCGGATCGGTGAAAACAAACCCGACCTGCCGGCGAACAGACCGAACGGCACGGACAGTATCGGCGCCGTCCACACTGACCGAGCCCGAGCTTGGCTGGACCAGCCCATTGATCAGTCGCAGCAATGTGGACTTGCCGGAGCCGTTGGCCCCGATGACGCCGATCCGTTGTTCGGTCAGGTCCAGGTTGATGTCCCGAAGGAGTGCCTTGGCCTCGTGCCGGCCTTCAACAGCCACCTCAACGCAGGCATCGTGGAATGAAATGGTGGCCATGGCTGGTAAACCTAGGCCGCGATCCGCTTCACGCGGCGGACCAGAAGGTCAGGAAAGGCCCGGTGCAGGGCAACCGCGATCGCTGCCGCCAGGATGTTCTTGACGACGTCGCCAGGGTAGAAGATCAGGTCGGCAAGAAAAGCCTCTCCCAGGGTTGCCTTGGTGTTCAGGGCGATCCCGGCAATCCCGAGGGTGTGCACCACAACAATGCTGGTTACCGTGGCTGCGGCGAAGAACCACAGCGCCCTGGCCCGTGACGTGCGGCGGATAACCACTGTTGCCAACCAGCCCACCACGGCCGCCGCGATGGGGAAGGCGATAATATAACCTGCCGACGGCCCGGCGAGGATACCCAGGCCGCTGCGGCCCTGGCTGAAGATGGGCAGTCCCGCCAGCCCCAGAACCGTGTAGAGGCCCACGGCGGCGAAGCCGCGTCCAGGGCCCAGCATCAGTCCGGTGAGCATTACGGCGAGGGTCTGGAAGGTGATGGGAACGCCGAAGACGTTGGCGGCGATGCCGGGGATCATGGCGGATGCTGCCACCAGCGCGGCGAAAACGGCGATCAGGCCAAGGTCCGTGGCGTTCCAGCGGATGCGTTCACGGGCGGCGGTGCCGGTGACAGCTGTGTCAGTCTTGCTCATGGAAGTCCTGTCGGGGGTATACAAGCGGGGATTGGGGTCATCCTGACGTTACCGGCCCGGGAAAGCCTCCATTTTGTAGGGGGCCTACTAAGCGCGGGCCCCCGACCTGACGGCAGCCCACAAAAAGCGGCCACGACGCCGGCGGTAACCCCGGTGCCGGCCCTCCAGCCGGACTGACTGCGGACGGTTCAGCCGGTGCTTTCGAGAACCAGTTCATGAACCGCTGAGGCCAGGGCGTTCATGTCGAACCAGGCAACGGGCAGCAGTTCATGGATAAAGGCATCGAAATCAAACGGATGGCAGTCCCCACCATGGTTCCAGTACATGATCCAGAGGTCAGTCAAGGCCACATCATCCCGCTGCAGCAGGATCCTCGCCGTGTGCCGCAGGTCTTCCATAACCAATCCTTGCTTCTGCTACCCGCACCTCACAAGAGCAGTACGGCCAATACGTCAAAGTCGGAAAAGTCCTGCGGTCTCCGACCCCGGACAGGCCACGCCCATGGGCGGGCGCCGGCCTCCTTGTCCTCCTGGGTCCCCCCGTTGTGGGCACCCTGTGGCTCCCCTAGATTGACTGTATGGATACCCCTGAGGAGATGGACGATTTCGAACGGCTCCAGGATCTGGTAGCCGAAATGGAAGACATCAAAGGCTTCCTTGAGGGCATGACGGGCCTTGCCGCCGCCGCAATGACCCGGGCCTCTGAAGCACGTATTGAATGTGCCGTGACCCTTCAACGCCGCAAGCGCCCCGCCACGATCGCGGGAAGCAGTGACGACGCAATCCTCCTGGACGGGATCGAACAGCGCCTGGGGGACGGCCCGTGCCTTTTGGCGCTGCGCACGGGTGCAACAGTGCTGCTGGGCGATCTCTCATCCGATTCCCGGTGGCCGGAGTTCCGCCAGGAGCTGGCGGCTAAAGGCTTCCGCAGCGCACTGGGTGTTCCACTGGACCTGGGCAAGAATGCCTCGTCCGTCCTGAATTTCTTCGCCTCTGACACAGGTGTCTTCACCCAGGAGAGCATCGAAGAAGCTCAACGCTTCGCAGATGTGGCTGGCCGTGCCCTCCGCCTGGGCCTGAGGATTGCTGCCGCCGAGCTGCGGGCCGAGGACCTGGCCTCGGCCATGGAGTCCAGGACCACCATCGACATGGCACGTGGCATTATCATGGCGCAGAACCGCTGTACGGGCGAAGAAGCCTTCGATATCCTCCGCCGCGTTTCGAGCACTCGAAACGAGAAGCTGCACGATATTGCCGGTGGTGTCGTCGCCGGGGTTGCAGGACCGCCCAAGGCAATGCACTTCGAGCCGTGACCTCCGGGAGGCCACGGAATCTCCCGATGTTGCAGGAATTGAGCCCTGAGCTTCTCGCGCCGCGGCTTTTCAAGTCCACTCGCTATGCACAGCTGAGTGGGCACATTGCGAGCCGAAATGCGGATGCAGGGCGATCTGTCAATACTTGCTGCAAAAAATAAGCATGCTTACTATAAAGGTACTTGCCTGCGGTTAAGCCACCAGCCCATGGGTATTGATTGAGGAGTGACTGTGGCTTACCGTAACCCGGCCAGGTTTTATGCCAGCACAGGGGGAGCCCTCATATCTTGCGGAACGCCAGCGGCCGGCAGGTGGCAGGCCATGCGTGGAGCGGGCCTTGAACAAGAACTCCTGGCAATCCCGCAATCTTCCGGCCCGCAATCTTCCGGCCAGAGACATTGGCTGCGGCGGGTTTGTTCGTTGCTGGTCGCCACTGACTCCGGCCCTGTGAACATCCGAACCGGAGGAAAGTAGCATGTGCGCAATTGCCGGCGAGATTGCCTTCAACGGAGAAAGGGCAGAGCGCGAACCTGTCCTGAAAATGATGGGAGCCATGACATCGCGCGGCCCGGATGGAGACGGAATCTGGGATTGCGGCTGGGCGGCCCTGGGCCACCAGCGATTGAGCATTATCGACCTTTCCGAAGCCGGCGCACAGCCCATGATCGATGAGGACGCCGGCCTTGCCCTCACCTTCAACGGATGCATCTACAACTACAGGGATCTGCGGCGGGAGCTTGGCAAGGAGTTCGTCTTCCAGTCCACGAGTGACACCGAGGTCATCCTCAAGGCATACCGGAAATGGGGAGAAGACTTCGTCCATCACCTGGTGGGGATGTTTGCCATCGCCATCGCCGACAAAAGACGCCGGAAGATCCTCCTGGTGCGGGACCGGCTGGGCATCAAGCCCCTGTATCTGGCCAAACTCCAGGGCCGAATCCGCTTTGCGTCAACCCTCCCGGCACTGGTCAGCGCGGGCGGCCTGGATACCAGCATCGACGAGACCGCACTGCACCACTACCTGAGCTGGCACTCCATCGTTCCTGCGCCAAGGACCATCCTGAAGGGAGTGGAAAAGCTTCCGGCGGCCACCATGAGGGTCCTCCAGGCGGATGGAACCTGGCACGACAGAGAGTACTGGAAGCCCGAATACACCCGGACGGCAGGGTTCGCGGACTGGACCACCCAGGACTGGCGGGATGCCATTGGCGAGTCGCTTCGGACAGCGGTGCGCCGGCGTATGGTGGCCGATGTGCCGGTGGGCGTGCTGCTGTCCGGAGGCCTGGATTCCAGCCTGCTGGTTGCCCTCCTGGCAGACGAGGGCCAGCAGGGGCTGGCCACTTTCAGTATTGGATTCGACGGTGCCGGCGGGGAAGCCGGTGATGAATTCGCCTATTCAAACCTGATCGCCAAGACCTTTGGGACGCAGCATGAGCGCCTCCACGTGGGAACGTCAGATTTAGCCCCCGCGGTTGCGGGAGCCGTCTCGGCCATGTCCGAGCCCATGTCCAGCCACGATGTCACGGCCTTCTACCTGCTGTCCCAGAGGGTATCGGAGAGACTCAAAGTAGTGCAGTGCGGCCAGGGCGCCGACGAAGTCTTCGCCGGTTACAGCTACCACCAGCCCGCCACAACGGTGTCACGGCGGGAAGCGAGGGCCGCCTTTGTCCCGGCTTTTGTTGACCACAGCCATAAGGAGCTCCTCGAGATCCTTGAGCCTGAATGGTGGTGTGGCAGGGACGTCAGCGGCGAGGTCCTGGCTTCGAACCTGGCGTGCCCCGGAGCGGATACTGCCCTGGATGCGGTGCTGAGGCTTGATACCCATCTCCTGATGATTGATGACCCGGTAAAACGGCTGGACAACATGTCCATGGCCTGGGGCCTCGAAGCCCGCGTCCCATTCCTTGACCATCACCTCGTGGAACTCGCCGCTTCCTGCCCGCCCGGGCTCAAGTCCGCCCACGGTGGTAAAGGCATACTCAAGGACCTGGGCCGCACCATCCTGCCTTCGGCCGTGATTGATCGCCCCAAGGGGTACTTTCCCGTGCCTGCGCTGCGGTACCTGGCGGAACCATTCCTGTCCATGGCGCATGATGCCCTGCATTCACCGGAGGCCAAGCAGCGGGGACTTTTCCGGTCAGACTATGTTGAGGGGCTCCTGGCCGATCCGAACAGCAGCCGTACTCCGGTCAACAGCAATGTCCTGTGGCAGCTGGCGCTACTGGAGATGTGGCTCCAGCAGCACGGTGTGGGCTGAGAAGGCCCGTACCACTGTTTCGGGACCCGCAAATCACGACGGCGGCACGCCGGTTATGCTGTGAAGCTGCGGCCGGTAGACTTGTAAAGGCCGTTCTCTGGCCAATCTGCCCGTTTCTTCCAGATGCCCTCATGTCAGACGTCATCCGTTGAGCGCGGCGTTCCCCGTTGTGAAAGGCCTTACCTGCTGTGATTACCGTCCAGGATCTTGAATTGCGCGCCGGCGCCCGGCTCCTTATGGACCAGGTGAGCTTCCGCATCGACAAGGGAGACAAGATCGGCCTTGTGGGCCGGAACGGAGCAGGCAAGACCACCCTGACCCGCGTGCTGGCCGGTGAAGGACTTCCGGCCGCCGGCAAAGTGACCCGCACCGGAGAGATCGGTTACCTTCCGCAGGATCCCCGCACGCCGGACATGGAACAGCTTGCCCGCGACCGTATCCTGGCTGCCAGGGGGCTGGACATCGCGGTCGGCAAACTCCGGCTGGCGCACGATGAGATGGCGAGCGAGGACGCCGACGTCCAGCGCAAGGCGATGAACCGCTATGACCGGCTGGAATCGGAGTTCCTGGCAGCCGGCGGCTACGCGGCTGAGGCCGAGGCCGCCGCCATCTGCTCCAACCTGGCACTGCCGGACCGTATCCTGAACCAGCCGCTTAAGACGCTGTCCGGCGGGCAGCGCCGGCGTGTTGAACTGGCACGGATCCTGTACTCCGACGCCGAGACCATGCTGCTGGATGAACCTACCAACCACCTTGATGCGGACTCCATCGCGTGGCTCCGCGACTTCCTGAAAAACCATCAGGGCGGGCTCATTGTCATCAGCCACGATACCGAGCTCCTGGAAGCCACCGTCAACAAGGTCTTCCTGCTGGATGCCAACCGGGCCCAGATCGACTTCTACAACATGGACTGGAAGCGCTACCTCACCCAGCGGGAGACCGACGAACGCGCCCGCAAGCGGGAACGCGCCAACGCGGAAAAGAAGGCCCAGGTCCTGTTTGACCAGGCCAATAAGATGCGGGCCAAGGCCACCAAGGCAGTTGCAGCCCAGAACATGGCCAAGCGTGCCGAGCGGCTGCTCAGCGGGCTGGAAGCTGTCCGCGAAAACGACCGCGTGGCCGCCCTCCGCTTCCCGGATCCGTCACCCTGTGGCAAGACCCCGCTGACTGCCGAAGGCCTCAGCAAGTCCTACGGTTCGCTGGAAATCTTCACCGATGTTGATCTGGCGATCGACCGCGGTTCCAAGGTGGTGATCCTGGGCCTGAACGGCGCCGGAAAGACCACCCTCCTGCGTATGCTCGCCGGCGTGGACAAGCCCGACACCGGAGACATCATCCCTGGGCACGGGCTCAAGGTGGGCTACTACGCCCAGGAGCACGAAACCCTGGACGTGGACCGGACTGTCCTGCAGAACATGCGCTCTTCGGCGCCGGACATGCAGGACGCCGAAGTCCGCGGCATTCTTGGCTCGTTCCTGTTCTCCGGGGACGACGTCGACAAGCCGGCCGGCGTCCTTTCAGGTGGTGAGAAGACCCGCCTGGCCCTGGCCACCATTGTGGCTTCCAGCGCCAACGTGCTTCTGCTCGACGAACCCACGAACAACCTTGACCCTGCCAGCCGCGCCGAGATCCTGGGCGCCCTGCGCAACTACAGCGGCGCCGTGGTCCTTGTCAGCCACGACGAAGGCGCTGTGGAAGCCCTGAACCCGGAGCGGGTAGTCCTCCTGCCCGACGGCGTCGAGGACCTCTGGAACGAGGACTACCTGGACCTCATCACGCTGGCCTAGTCCCTCAGCGGGGATCAGGCAGCCAGGCCTGCCACTTTCGTTCGTACCGTGCTGCCCGGCGTCCTCTTTGGCAGTGTCCCGGCCGAAGCCTGCGCAATCATGGCCGGTGCAGTCACCACCGGAGCGCTTGGCGGTACCACGCGGAACCTGCAGTCAGCCTGGTAGGGATCGATCTGCACGGGCAGGTGACGCGTCCGGGAGCACTTGTTCAGTTGCTCCAGTGCGTCCGGCTCAACCCAGGCGTGGGTCATGTCGATTTCCAGGTCAAGATTTTCCCGGAGGGCGTTGGCGCGCTTTACCACAACGTAAAGGGCCTGGATGCTTTTGGTGGTCACATGGCCCCGGGTGGAAACCTGGGCGCGGGCGGAATCGAGGTCTACTCGAACGAGAATACTGAGCTTGTCGGTCAAGACGCTGCCCTTCGTTAGGGGTGGCCGCGACGCTGCGGCCTCACCCAGACTAGGCAATTGATGTGACCTACGCAACATTTGACCCAGGTTTTATTTGGAAGGCTCTCCTGGCGCGCTCGGCCGGTCTGCCTCAACATCCGGATCCACCACGGGCGAAAGGGCATCGGCGAGGAATTCCCGCGGGGTTTCGTCGTCACGTACCGTCGGGTCATCTTCTGCTGGATTCTCGCTCATGCCGTCATCGTAACCCCAAGGCGGCCGCCTGCGGGGGCCCTGAGCTTCACCTGATGTCCCCGGAGGCCGGAGGAGCCGGGATGGCCTCAGTGTCCGGGCGGCTGCTGTCCGTCCGTTACAGGCCCCGCGCGTCCAGGATGGCGTCTTCCTCTTCCTCCGACGTCGCGTGCCTGCGTTTGCGGGCAACAGCCGGACGACGGCGGGCCGCTGCAGCAGTCGAGTGAACGGTGCTGCCGGAGTCAATTCCGTTCTCCGCTTCCTCCTCCGCGTCGATCGCCGCGTTGCGTGCCTGCTGCCTGGCGGCATAGCCGAAGCCGACAAACATCAGGACACCAAAGGCAAACCACTGCAGGGAGTAGGACAGATGCGTCCCTTCCTCGGTGGAAGGCATGGGGAAGGGGAAAGGCATGTCAGCCACTGCCGGCGACTCGCTGGCCAGCTGTCCGTAGGCGCCGGTTAGAAGGGGATAGCCGAGCTCAGCCGAGTATGCGGGAAGGTCAATGGAGGCCAGTTGCCCGGCCGGGGCACCGCGCTGCAGCTGCGGCTCACCGGGTTTGAGCCGGACAACAGCAGTCACTTCCCCGGAGGGCGGTTCGGGGACCGAGTCGGGGCTGCCCGGATTGCTGTTGCCAATGGGCAGCCATCCCCGGTCGATGACCACTGTCTCGCCGGAATCCAGCCTGAACGGAACCACCACCTCATAACCCGGTTGGCCGTTCAGCGGACGGTTCCTGACAATCCTCTCGCCTGCGACGTCGTAACGGCCCTTCAGCTCAACCTGGGTCCATTCCTTCTCCGGATCCAAACGGATGAACTCGTCTCTCGCCTCAGCAAAGGGGATGGGGGCCGCCGAGTAATTGGAGACGACCCGGTTGATCTCTGCAAGGGTTTCAGCCCTGCGGTCCATCTGCCACCGCCCCAGGAAAACACACGCGGCCGCGAAAATGGCGGCAAGCAGGAGGTAACCCAGCCACTTGCTGGAAAAGAGGAACCGGTACATTCAGCCATCCTGCCTTGCAGGGGCATGCCCGGCCTCCGCGTCGGGAGCCAGGGCTACGGTGTCCTTCCAGAGCCCACGCGTCTGGAGATAGTCCTCCAGCCAGTCACGGTGCTCGTTGCAGGCGAGCCAGATCTTCCGGCGTTCCGGGGTGTGGATCTTGGGGTTGTTCCACAGGAGTTGCCAGGCGGCATCCGAACGGCAGGCTTTCCGGGAGCACATGGCAGCCCCGGCCGGCCCGGGATCCGTCCCTGCAGCCAGGTCGAAAATGTTCATGTAGCGCGCCGTTCCTGTCCGTCGTGTGGTTCGTCGTCGTTATCATCAATGACTTCGCCCTGGAGCACTGCAGAGACGGGGTCTTCGTCGGCGGCCGGTGCTGCCGCGCCGCCCTCAAGCTCAGCGAGGGGAGCGGAATCGAGGAGCGAATCGCTGTGGATTTCAGCTTTGTCGCTGCCGTTGGCGATGACCACTGCAATCCATGGCAGGAAGACCGCTCCCGCGACCATAAGGATCTTGAACCAGCCATCCACCACAAAGATCAGGATGAGGCACACCATGCGGATTCCCATGGCCAGCGCGTACTTGACCATACGCTGGTGCATGTCCTCCGAATGGGCTGCAGCGGCATCCGTGATGCTGTGGACTTCCGGGTCCCCGGAGAACCTTTCACGATCTCCGGGCACGGACTGTCCGGCATGGTTTTCAAGGGTCACGGTTGATTGATCACGCTCCAAAGGCTTGCCTCAATTCTCTCACCATCGGCAGTGGCGCCCAAACGGAGGCTAAGATCGGAGGCAGCAAAATCCACCCCTTCCTACAGCGGCCCAGCATGCCGCAGAATCCCGGAGCGTCTTATGTCTGAAGCAGTTACCGCGGCCCGCAGCGTCCTGATCACCGGAGGCAACCGCGGCATCGGGCTGGCCATCGCCGAGGCGTTCCTCGCCAACGGCGACAAAGTGGCCGTGACCTACCGGAGCGAGTCGGAGCTTCCGGCGGGGATCCTGGGCGTCAAAGCCGATGTGACGGACGAGGCCTCCGTGGATGTTGCCTTCTCCGAGGTGGAAGCCGCCCACGGTCCCGTGGAGGTCCTTGTGGCCAACGCAGGCATCACCAAGGACACGCTCCTGCTGCGTATGAGCGAGGACGATTTCACCTCAGTGATCGATACCAACCTCACCGGGGCGTTCCGCGTCATCAAGCGCGCCTCCAAGGGCATGATCCGGCTACGGAAGGGCCGCGTGGTCCTCATCTCATCCGTCTCCGGACTGTACGGAGCCCCGGGCCAGATCAATTATTCGGCGTCCAAGGCGGGGCTGGTGGGCATCGCCCGCTCGCTCACCCGTGAACTGGGCTCCCGCGGAATCACGGCCAACGTTGTGGCACCGGGGTTCATTAACACGGACATGACCGCGGAACTGAACGAAGCAACCCAGAAGGACTACCTTTCCAAGGTTCCGGCCGGACGCTTTGCCGACGCCTCCGAGGTTGCCAACGTTGTCCGCTGGATTTCCAGCGACGAGGCGGCGTACATTTCCGGGGCGGTCATTCCGGTGGACGGCGGACTGGGCATGGGCCACTAGCACAGCGGCTTACTTCGCCGCGCCATACGCCGTCCTGACACGGTGGCCGGCAACTAGCCGGCCGGGGCTTCTTTGTTGAGGTCGGACAAGCGGATTGGAGTCCTGCGCTGGCATGATGGACTGCAGGCCTAGACATATTTAGACGTTTCGAACAAAGGAAGTACCTGTGGGACTGCTGGACAACAAGACAGCCATCGTGACCGGATCCTCGCGCGGAATCGGCGCCGAAGTGGCCAAAAACCTCGCTGCCGAGGGTGCCGCCGTCGTTGTTAATTACCGTCAGAAGGCGCCCCGCGCCAACAAGGTTGTGGCCGGCATCGAGGCGGCCGGCGGCCGCGCCGTGGCGGTGGGCGCCGATCTCACCACCCAGGAAGGCGTGCAGGCGCTGGCCAGCGCCGCCATGGAAAACTTCGGGTCACTCGATGTCCTGGTGCTCAATGCATCCGGCGGCATGGAGTCGGGTATGGAAGACGACTACGCGCTAAAGCTCAACCGCGACGCACAGGTCAACATGCTCAACGCCGCAGTGCCCCTGATGAAGGAAGGCTCCCGCGTGGTCTTCGTGACCAGCCACCAGGCCCACTTCATCAACTCCGTCCCCACCATGCCGGAATACGAGCCTGTCGCCCGCAGCAAGCGCGCCGGTGAAGATGCGCTCCGTGAGCTTCTGCCGAACCTGGCTGAAAAGGGCATCTCCCTGGTGGTGGTGTCAGGCGACATGATCGAGGGCACAGTGACCGCCACGCTCCTGGACCGTTCCAACCCGGGCGCCATCGAGGCTCGTCGGGCGGAGGCAGGCAAGCTCTACTCAGTGGAAGAGTTTGCTGAAGTGGTGGCAGGCATGGCCACGGCCGACGTCGAATCCGGACACACTGAATACGCCGGCGGCGCCGACTACTTCGGCAAGAGCGTCAAGTAAGGCAAGGTCTCCGCGAGCAGTCCATCGAAAAGGCAGTTAACGGCAGTGTCCCCCGGGAACATTGCCGTTAACTGCCTTTTCGTTTCGAAGCGTCAAACCCCGGCGATGTGGCGGACAGCGTCAAGGTAGGGCATGTTGATGGCCGAATCGGCGACGGCTCGGACTGCGGGCTTGGCGTTGAAGGCAACGCCTATTCCTGCAGCACCCAGCATGTCCAGGTCGTTGGCGCCATCGCCCACGGCGATGGTGTGTTCCATTGGGATGCCTTCGGCCGCGGCCCATTCGCGCAGGTACTTTTCCTTGGCGGCCCGGTCTATGACCGCCCCGAGCACCTTGCCGGTCAAGGCGCCGTCAACGATTTCGAGCTCATTGGCCATCCAGTAGTCCAGCCCCAGTTCATCGGCGATCGGCTCCAGGATCTGGTTGAAGCCGCCGGAAACGACGGCGACCACGTGGCCGGCGGCCTTGAAGGCAGCCACCAGTTCGGCAGCACCCTCGCTCAGCTTCACTTCCCGGCGGACGGCTCCGACGACGTCCGCGGGGAGGCCTGCGAGTACGGCAACCCTGGCGTGGAGGCTCTGTGCGAAATCGAGTTCACCGCGCATGGCGGCTTCTGTCACCGCGGCGACTTCCTCCCGCTTGCCCGCGTAGGCGGCAAGGAGTTCAATCACTTCCTGCTGGATCAGCGTTGAGTCAACATCCATGATCAGCAGCTTGCGGGGAGCCTTCCGAAGCCCCGACGGCACAATCGCCGTGTCCATGGCTTTGTCCGGTCCATCCTCTGAGGCTCCCGCCACGGCCCGCCGCAGGGCAGCGATGCCGGCGGCCGTAGCCTCCGGAAGGCCAAGTTCCGCGGTGTGAACCTCATAACGGCTGTCCGCGGCACGGGATTCGTCTTGAACGGATGCACCGTTTTCGATCAGGAGGGAACGCAGCTGTTCCAGCTCCCCGGAGGTCAGTTTGAGGCCATAGCTGACCGCAGTCACGTTCGAAGTCATGGCTGCAATCTTAGCCAGCGGGGGAGTCCTGCCCGAATTCATTGCGCCTTTAGCGCCTGCCCCGGACTTCCCCTGCAACCGCCGGGTATCAGTTATCAGTCCGCCCGCGTTTTGTCCTAGTGTCTACTCCTATGAGTGAAGTTCTTGAATTGGCCGCCGTCAGCGTTGTCCGTGGAGCCAAAACGCTTCTGAACAAGGTGGACTGGCAGGTCAAGGAGGGCGAGCGTTGGGTCATCCTTGGCCCCAACGGCGCCGGCAAGACCACGCTCCTTCAGATCGCTGCCGCGCGGCTTCATCCCACCAGCGGCATGGCCGGCATCCTGGAGGAAATCCTGGGTGCTGTGGACGTGTTTGAGCTCCGTCCCCGCATTGGCCTCTCCTCCGCCGCACTGGCCAACCAGATCCCCGAGCACGAAAAAGTCCTTAACGTTGTGGTGACAGCCGCCTATGGCGTGACCGGCCGCTGGCGTGAGGGGTATGAGCGCGACGACGAACGCCGGGCCTTCACCCTCCTGAACGAGTGGGGCATGGGACCGCTGCTCAACCGGCCCTTCGCCTCCCTGTCCGAAGGCGAGCGCAAGCGTGTGCAGATCGCCCGTGCCCTGATGACAGATCCGGAACTTCTGCTCCTCGACGAGCCGGCCGCCGGCCTGGACCTTGGTGGGCGCGAGGACCTGGTGCACCGCCTCAGTGAGCTGGCCCAGGACGAGTCGGCGCCGGCCATCGTCCTGGTCACCCACCACCTTGAGGAGGTCCCGCCCGGATTCACCCATGCCATGCTGCTCCGCGACGCGAATGTTGTGGCCGCCGGACCCATCGCCGACGTGCTGACCGCCGCCCACCTGAGCCAGACTTTCGGGCTCGACCTGGACGTCACCGTCACCGGAGGCCGCTACACCGCCACCGCCCGCCGCTAAACCGGCGGCGGCAACCTCAGGTGGACCTTCTCAGCAGTACCTTTGTGACCTTCGCCGGCCTCTGGGCAGGCACCATCAACGCCGTCGTAGGGTCCGGCACCCTGGTGACCTTCCCGGTGCTGATCGCCCTCGGCGTCACCCCCGTTGTGGCATCCATGAGCAACGCCATGGGCCTCGTGGCGGGCACCGCAGCCGGCGCGTGGGGCTACCGCCGTGAACTCACGGGGCGCGGCAGGCAACTGCTCAGGCTCCTGCCGGCCTCGTTGCTGGGCGGCATCTCCGGAGCCTGGCTGCTTCTCCACCTCCCGGAGAGGGTCTTCCACTTCGTGGCCCCTGTGCTGCTGGTCCTGGCCCTGCTCATGGTCCTGTTCCAGCCGCGGCTGCAGTCCTGGGTGCTCAACCGCGAGGTGAATCCTGAGCATGCCATCCGGGACAAGCGCCATGGGATCCTCCTGGTGGTGCTGGTCTACCTCGCCGGCGTGTATGGCGGCTATTTCGTCGCGGCCCAGGGAATCCTGCTGGTTGGCATCCTGGGGATATTCCTGACCGGAACCATCCAGAACGCCAACGCCATGAAGAACATCCTGGTTCTGGGTGTGAACTTCGTCGCGGCCGTCTCCTACCTGCTGTTCGCCTTTGACCGGATCAACTGGCTGGTGGTGCTCCTGATCGCCGTCAGCTCCACGGTGGGGGGACTCCTGGGCTCGAGGGTCGGCAGGCGTCTGTCGCCCGCCGTGCTGCGGGGCATTATCTTCGCGCTCGGCCTGATGGCGCTGGGCTTTATGATCGCCAATCTGCTGAAATAATCAATCGGTGACAATCCACTACCTAGAGTCCGCCGGGGATCCCCGTATCTCGGACTACACGCAGCTGACGGATGTGCACCTGCGAAAACTCCGCGAGCCCGCCGAGGGCATGTACATAGCGGAGTCCTCCCGCGTGCTGCGCCGGGCGCTGGCGGCAGGCCACACGCCGCGCTCCTTTTTCCTCGCGGAGAAGTGGCTTGATGACCTGCAGGACATCCTCGGTGCTTATCCGGACGTCCCGGCCTTCATCGGCAGTGCGGCACTGCTGGAGGAAATCACCGGCTTCCACCTCCACCGCGGCGCCATGGCGGCGATGCAACGGCCGGCGCCCGTCCCGCTGGCGGAACTGCTCGCAGGCGCGCGGCGGGTGGCCGTCCTGGAGGACATTGTGGACCACACCAACGTGGGCGCCATCTTCCGGTCCGCCGCGGCCCTGGACATTGATGCGGTGCTTATTTCGCCGCGGTGCGGGGATCCGCTCTACCGCCGGAGTGTTCGGGTCAGCATGGGCACCGTCTTCCAGGTGCCGTGGGCACGGCTGGATAGCTGGCCACATGATCTAAACGTTCTCCGGGACGCCGGCTTCACGGTGGCCGCCCTGGAATTAACCCCCGACGCCGTGGACGTGGACGAACTCGCCGCGCGCAATCCAGCCCGGCTCGCCCTGGTGCTGGGCACCGAAGGCGCGGGCATGAGCGCGGAGACTCTCGCCGCCGTCGACCTCGCCGTCAAGATACCCATGCGGGCAGGAGTCGACTCACTCAACGTCGCCGCGGCCTCCGCCGTGGCGTTTTGGGAGCTACGGCCCCGGCAGTAGAGAGGCCAAGCGGTTCGCGGAGACCCCCACGATCCGCTATTATTGGTAGCTGGCCGCAATGCTTTATCTGCGTCGCGGAAAGCGGCCATCCCATTCATACCTGGCAACTGGCAAAATCCAGTTGTGCGAACAAAGGTCCCATTATGAAGTCTGATATCCACCCGAAGTACGAAGCTGTTGTTTTCAACGACCTGGCTTCCGGCGTCAAGTTCCTGACCAAGTCCACCGTGTCTTCCAAGAAGACCATCGAGTGGGAAGACGGCAACACCTACCCGGTCATCGACGTCGAAATCTCCTCCGAGTCCCACCCGTTCTACACGGGTAAGCAGCGCATCATGGACTCTGCAGGCCGCGTCGAGCGCTTCAACGCTCGCTTCAAGGGCTTCGGCGGCAAGAAGTAATTCACTTCCCGCAAGGTTCTTAGGAAGCCCGTACCGGCAACGGTGCGGGCTTCCTGCGTTCCAGGTTCTGCGTACTCGATCTCCGTATTCGATCTGCGTACTCGAACTGCGTACTCGATCTGCGTACATTTACTGCGTTGCGCGTTTGTCTGCGGCAGGATGGAAGTCATGACGCAGCCTATGCCCAGCCCGGTTCCCGCCTCTCCCGGAACGGCGGCCAACCACCACGGCGAGTACAAGGTGCCCGGCGGCAAGCTGGTGGTGGTGGATCTCGACGTCGTTGACGGTTTCCTGGCCAACGTCTCCCTCAGCGGCGATTTCTTCCTGGAGCCCGACGACGCCCTGCCGGCCATGAACCGGGCCCTGGCCGGGCTCCCGGAAACGACGACGGCGGCAGAGCTGTCCGCCGCCGTGTCTGCGTCGCTGCCGCCCGGCGCAGTCCTGTTCGGCTTCTCAGCGGATGCTGTGGCGGTCACTGTCCGCCGCGCCCTGGCAAAGGCAACGTCCTGGTCCGACCACCACTGGAACGTCATCGCTCCCTCCGTGCTGCCCACGCACATCAACGTCGCGTTGGACGAAGTACTGACCGAAGAGGTGGGCGCCGGCCGGCGCAACCCCACCCTGCGGTTCTGGGACTGGGCTGAACCGTCTGTGGTGATCGGCAGCTTCCAGTCGGTCCGCAATGAGATAGACCCCGACGGCGTTGCCCGGCACGGCATCACAGTGGTCCGCCGGATCAGCGGCGGGGGAGCGATGTTCATGGAAGCCGGCAACTGCATTACGTACTCCCTGTACCTTCCACAGACGCTGGTGGACGGCATCAGCTTCGCGGACTCCTACGCGTTCCTGGATGCCTGGGTGATGGCCGCCCTGGAGAAGCTCGGGATCAGCGCCTTCTACGTTCCGCTGAACGATATCGCCACGGACCAGGGGAAGATCGGCGGTGCAGCCCAGAAGCGCCTCGCCAACGGCGGCATGCTTCACCACGTGACCATGAGCTATGACATCGACGCCGACAAAATGGTGGAAGTGCTGCGCATCGGCAAGGAAAAGCTCTCGGACAAGGGAACGCGCAGCGCCAAAAAACGCGTCGATCCGCTCCGCCGGCAAACCGGGCTGGCCCGCACGGAGATCATCTCGGCCATGATGGAGGTGTTTACCGAAAGGTACGGTGCCACCCCTTCTGAGCTCACCGAGGCGGAACTTACGGCTGCCACGGAGCGCGTGGCGTCAAAGTTCGGCACCGGGGAATGGCTGAACCGAGTCCCCTAATCCCGCTGCCAACCTGCCAACTGCGCGATGACCTGTGGCCTCGGTGCGCAGGGACTGCCCCCGCGCACTGAGCCCCGGCTTCACTGCGCAGCGGGGTACGGCAAAGGCTCAGGTGAATTGACGACGGCGGCCTGCGCCGAGAGGGCCCGGAGCAGGTGGCTGCGCTGCTCGATGACGATCCGCCGGAGGGCAGGCGGAGCGTCCGCATTCCCGTCCAGCCAAGCGTCAGTGCGGATCACCACCGGATGCTGGTCGGGGCGGCTCCCGTCCAGCGGCATGTCCTGGGCCAGGGGAAACAGTCCCCGGACGATCCGGCTGGCGATCTCGATGCTCCGTCCGTCCCAGACGCTGCGGAGGCATTCGAAATAGGGCTCCACGTAAGGCGTGAGGAGCGCAACAGGAGCCGTTGTAAAGCCTGCGATGGTGGCACTGAGGAGCTGGTTGGACAGTTCCGTGCCGTGCACGGCGGCGTTCCAGGCGGACTTCTTCACCTCGGGATCGGTGCGGGCGGCGAGCGCGGTCGCGTGGCCGGCACGGCCTGAGGCTGTGGTGTCCCGGGCCAGTTCCTCGTCAAGCCCGGCCTGTGTTGCCTGTCCGTTGGCCGCCAGGGCGTGCCAGATGTTCCACCGCAGCTCTGCATCCACTGCAAGGCCCTCCACCACAACCGTTCCCTCCAGGAGGCCGGTGAGCGTGGGAAGGAAGGCTGCGTCATGCCGGCTGACGGCCGCGAGGGTGCGGGCCCACGCAAGCTGGTGGTCCGAACCCGGTGCCGCAATCTCCAGCCGGGTCTTGACTGCCGTGAGGAAGGCTGACCGGACGGCGTCCCTTCCCTGCACGGGAACATAGCGTTCGACGGCGGTCGAGGCGTTATTGAGGATGTTCAGCAGGACGCCGATCCCCGTTTCGGAGGGCCCGAAGGCCTGGACCGCCTCAATGTACCGGGACGCCGGGCTTTCACCGTCGCGCGCCGAGTTCCACAGCGCTGTCCAGCAGAGTGCGCGCGCCATCGGATCGCTGAGGCGGTCAAGCGACTCCAGCACCGTGGCCTCAGACAACGGATCCAGCCGTACCTTGGCATAGCTGAGGTCATCGTCGTTGACCAGCAGGAGGGCGGGTTGCGGCCGGCCCGCGAGTTCCGGAAGCTCCGTCCGCGCGCCGGCAACATCCGTTTCCACGCTGTCCATCCGGACCAGGGCGCCGTCCGGGGCGAAGTCGTAGAATCCCAGCCGGAGCCGGTGCGGGCGGAGTTCCTGGCGTCCGCTGACGGGGTCCTCAGCGTCCTGGACGATGGCCACCGTGCCGAGGACGCCGTCGTGCGCCCCCGTCTCCACGGACAGGGTGGAGATGCCTGAGGTCTGCAGCCACTGCGCTGCCCAGCCGGCCAGGTCACGGCCGGAGGAGGCGCTGAGCGCCCCGAGCAGGTCCGCGAGCGTGGTGTTGCCGTATGCGTGGTCGTGGAAGTACTGCCGGGAGCCGGCGATGAAGGCTTCAAAGCCGACGTAGGCCACCAATTGCTTGAGCACCGAGGCGCCCTTGGCGTAGGTGATGCCGTCAAAGTTCTGCTTGGCCGCCTCCAGGTCCGGGATGTCGGCCACGATGGGATGCGTCGTGGGCAGCTGGTCCTGGACGTAGGCCCACGCCTTGCGCTTGTTCGCAAAGTCCACCCAGGCGGTGTCCCAGCCGGTGGCCCGGTCCACGCCAAGGGTCCCCATGTAGTCCGCGAAGGATTCCTTGAGCCACAGATCGTCCCACCATTCCATGGTGACTAGGTCACCGAACCACATGTGGGCCATTTCGTGCATCAGGGTGTTGGCCCGCGCCTGGTACTGCGAGTCGGTGGCACGTGAGGTGAAAACGTAGCTTTCGGTGAACGTCACCAGCCCAGGGTTCTCCATGGCGCCAAGGTTGTACTCCGGGACAAAGGCCTGATCGTATTTGCCCCAGGGATAGGGGTAGTCGAAGAGCCGGTTGAAGAACTCCAGCCCGTTCTTTGTCAGCCTGAACAGTTCGGGAGCATCAAAGGACTCCGCCATGGACGCCCGGCAGTAAAGAGCCAGGGGAACATCCAGTTGGCTGCCGTCATCCAGCGTTGCCTGCCACCTGTCCTCCGCTTTGAAGTACGGACCGGCAAGGATCGAAGTGATGTAGGTGGACATTGGTTTGGTTGGTGCGAAATCCCAGCGGCTGGTGGCGGGATCACTGGTCAGCTGGGTTCGGGCCGTCTCAGCACCGTTGGAGGTGACCTCCCACCCGAAAGGCGCCATCACGTGGAACGTGAATTCGGCCTTGAGGTCGGGCTGCTCAAAGTTGGCAAACACGCGGCGGGCGTCGGCCGGTTCGTACTGCGTGTACAGGTAGCACTGGCCGTCGGCCGGATCCACAAAGCGGTGCATGCCTTCGCCTGAGCGGCTGTAGAGGGCGGTGCCGGTCACTGTCACCTGGTTCTCTGCCTGCAGGTTCTCCAGCCGGATCCGGGATCCGTCCAGCACTTCGGTTACAGGCAACCCCTTGCCGTTGAGGAAAACGCTGTGCACGTCGCTCCCTATGAAGTCCAGGAAGGTAGTCCCGCCTGGCTCGGCTGCAGAGAAGTTGATGACACTGCGGCTTGGGTACCCTGCCACGTCAGGGTTCTCCACCTGCCGCACGTCAAGGGAAATGTCGTAGCTGTGGGTTCTGATCAGGGCTGAACGTTCGGCGGCTTCGGCGCGCTGCAGATTCTCGTGTGGCACTCCGCTATCTAATCACGTGGGCAGTGCTGACGAACCCGGCCCTAGCCTGTCATCAGCAGCGCAGCCCCGAGGCCCAGCAGCGCGATCAGGAGCCAGGCAGCAAGCGCGGCGAGCAACGCCCGTCCACCGGTGTGCAGCAGCGTTCGGATCCGCACCGCAGAGCCAAGCCCGAACAGCGCCGCGCCCAGGAGGATGTCCTGAAGTCCCGCACCTGCCTCGAGCCAGCCGGGGGTCAGCCAACCGCTGGAGCGAAGCGCCACCATGGCCACGAAGCCCACCACGAAGAGGGGCACTACAGGCGGCAGGGCGAGTTCCGGTGACACCGGCCCTGCAGGAGCACTCCCGGACCGATTCTGCGCGTCGACACTGCGGCGCATCCTCCCCGTGCTCACCCTCTGCTGCAGTCCGGCGACGGCCACCACGGGCGCCAGCAGCAGCACCCTGGTGAGTTTGACCACGACGGCGATGCCAAGGGCCGCTGTTCCGGCCGTTTGCGCTGTGGCCACCACCTGGCCGACGTCGTGCACGGAGGCGCCCGTCCAGGCGCCGAACGCGAGGGGAGTCAGGGCCAGCGGGTGCACCAGCAGCGGCAGCACCCCGATGGCGAGTGTTCCGCAGAGCGTCACCAGCGCCACCGGAAGGACGGTGTCCACATGCCGGATCCGCCGCACGGCGGCCATGGCTCCGATCGCCGATGCTCCGCAGATTGAAAAGCCCGTGGCAACCAGCAACGAAGTGTCCCCCGGCAGCCGGAAGAGGCGGGCTATGAGGTAGGTACCCCAGAAACTCACCAGCACCACGCCGGCGATCAGGACCAGGGCCAACCAGCCCAGGCCCAGGATGTCCATGATGCTGACCTTGAGCCCCAGCAGGACGATCCCGCCGCGCATGAAGTGTTTTCCGGCGAAGTCAAGGCCCGGCCTGGCCCGGCCGGCGATCCAGACAGCGGTGCCGGGCAGGTTGGCGGCGAGGAGGCCCAGGACAACTGCCAGGGTCATGGCGGGCAGGACAGGGACCAGGGCATGCACAGAGAACACGGCTGCCAGGGAAACGGCAGCCGTCAGCAGGCCCGGCAGGAGACGGTCTGCACGGGCGTGCGGCAGTCCGGGCTGTCTGATGCCCGGCCCCTTTCCGGACTCCCGCCGGCTTCTGTTCATTGCCACTCACCTACTTTGCCGGAAAGGACACGGATTCCACGAACCCGCGATGCCGTCCCAACACGCCACAATGGATCGCAGTAATGCTTTCGAAACAAAAAGATGGTTGGCTAAAGGAATGTCAGACCTATTCCAGGATTACTCCGAGGCCGCCGGGAGAACCGGCGCCTACGACGAGATGTTCACCCCCGGCCAGGAACCCCGTGACTCCTACGGCCAGGTGGCGGATGCCCTGCAGAAGCTGTCCCTCGCCGATGTCAGCGCACGGGCCGATTCCATGGCCCGGACGTTCCTGGACCGCGGTGTGACATTCGACTTCGCGGGGGAGGAGCGGCCGTTCCCGCTGGACATCGTTCCCCGCGTCATCCCCGCTGACGAATGGGACGTGCTGGAACGTGGCGTGGCCCAGCGGGTCCGGGCCCTCGAAGCCTTCCTTGATGACGTTTACGACAAGATGAACGTGGTGGCCGACGGCGTGATTCCCCGCCAGCTGGTGACCACCAGCGCCCACTTCCACCGTCAGGTGCAGGGTTTTGAGCCGGCCGGCGGGGTCCGGGTTCACATTTCGGGAATCGACGTCGTCCGCGATGCCGCGGGCACGTTCCGTGTCCTCGAGGACAACGTCCGCGTCCCCTCCGGCGTGAGCTACGTCCTGGAAAACCGCCGTGCCATGGCCAAGGGCCTGCCGGAGGCATTCGGGCAGCAACTCATCCGGCCCGTGGAGGAGTACCCCCGCCGGCTGCTGTCGGCCCTGCGAAAGACCGCCCCGTCCGGCGTCGACGATCCTACCGTCGTGGTCCTCACTCCCGGAGTCTTCAACAGCGCCTACTTTGAGCACACCCTCCTGGCCGGGCTGATGGGCGTGGAGCTGGTGGAGGGGCGCGACCTCATCTGCCGCGGCAACCGCGTCTATATGCGCACCACCGCCGGTGAACAGCGCGTGGACGTGATCTACAAGCGCATCGACGACGAATTCCTGGACCCGCTGCAGTTCCGGTCCGATTCCATGCTTGGCTGCCCCGGGCTGGTCAATGCCGCCCGCGCGGGCGGCGTGACCATCGCCAACGCCGTGGGTAACGGAGTGGCCGACGACAAGCTTGTGTACAGCTACGTCCCGGACCTGATCCGCTACTACCTGAATGAGGAACCTGTCATCGCGAACGTTGACACGTTCCGGCTGGAGGAAAAGGAAGCCCGCGAGTACGTCCTGGACAACCTCGCGGAACTTGTTGTTAAGCCGGTGGACGGGTCCGGCGGCAAGGGCCTGGTGATCGGGCCTGACGCGTCACGGGACGAACTCGATGCCCTCCGCAAGCGGGTCATCGCCGATCCCCGCGGCTGGATCGCGCAACCGGTGCTGCAGCTGTCTACCGTGCCTACGCTGAGCGGAGACAAGTTTGGTCCCCGCCACGTGGATCTTCGCCCCTTCGCCGTCAACGACGGCGACAACGTCTGGGTCCTGCCCGGCGGACTCACCCGGGTTGCCCTGAAAGAGGGCTCGCTGATCGTCAATTCCAGCCAGGGCGGCGGATCCAAGGACACCTGGGTCCTGGCCGGTTCGCCCCAGGTTCCCGTCGAAACCATTCCGCGGCCATCCATCACCATCCGCGAGCGTGTTTCCGTCTGGCCCGTGGAGAGCAATTGGCGCGACCGCCAGTCGGAGCAGCAGCAGTGACCCGGAAGCGCGAAGCCGCACCGTTGTCCAGAGGTCCCTTTCCAGAAATCACCGAAGTGCCGGACGCGCAGGAGGTAGCCGCGAATGCTTAGCCGAATTGCTGAGTCCCTTTTTTGGATCGGACGCTATGTTGAGCGGGCGGACGGTACGGCCCGGATCCTGGATGTGCACCTCGAACGCCTGAACCACCTCCCCATGGATGAACGCCGCAGCGTCGCGCAGGAACTCCTGGCCGTGATGGGCGCCCGGCCGGACAGCGCAGACTTCGGCCTGCCGGAACTGCTCCATGCCCTGGCGTATGACAAGACAAGCGCCACGTCCATCGCGGGTTCCCTGGGCGCTGCGCGTGAGAATGCCCGCCGCGCCCGCGAAACAGTCTCGTCCGGCCTGTGGGAGAGCCTCAACACCACCTACTACGGGCTGAGCCAGCACCGCAAGGACGTGGTGGGTACTTACCGTTTCTGCAACTGGACCCTGGAACGGACCGCCATGGTCAGCGGACTGGCAGACACCACCGTGAGCCATGATGAAAGCTGGCTCTTCCTGGTGCTTGGCCGTTCCCTGGAGCGGGCAGACATGACGGCACGCATGCTCTCCACCCGGGACGTGCTGTCCGCCGGAATGTCATGGGTCAACATGCTGCGCTGCGCCGGAGCCTACGAATCGTTCCTGCGGACCCGCCGCGCCGCGTTCGGCGACCAGCACGCCGCCGAGTTCCTGCTGCTGGACCGCCTGTTTCCGCGTTCCATCGTCTATGCGCTGCGGGACGCCGACGAATGCCTGGCCAAACTGGACCCATCGGCCCAGCGCGTGGGCTTCATCAACGACGCCCGCCGCATCGTGGGCCAGGCCAGGACCTTCCTGGAATTCCACCGGACGGATGACCTGATGTCCGAACTGCCCGAGCACATGGAACGCGTGCAGAAGGCCGTTTCGCAGGCCTCGGACGCCATATCCCGTAAGTACTTCAATCAGGCGGACGAACTGGCCTGGGTGGGAGAAGTTTCATGACCCGGCTCAACATCATCCACAAGACCGCGTACAAGTACAACAAGCGGGTCACCCTGTCCTACAACGAGGCCCGGGTGACACCCCTGACGGACCCCCAGCAGGTGGTCCTCGAATCGGTGCTCAAGGTCTCGCCGTCGCAGGCCGCCGTGAGCAGCTACCGGGACTACTGGGGCACTCGGGTCACAGCCTTTGACATGCAGATGCCGCATGACCACCTGGAGGTGGTCTCCAACAGTACTGTTGAGGTGCACCGGGCCGAAAGGATTCCGTCCGACGCCGACATTGCCGGCTGGGATGTGCTGTCCTCCGCGGAGACGCTGAACACGTACAGTGACTGGCTCCCGCAGTCTCAGCTGAGCGGCCCCGGCGCTGAGGTGTTGGGGATCATTCCGGCAGTGGCCGCCGGCAGGAACGCGCATGAGGCTGCCCTTGCCATCTTTGAATGGATGCGCGGCGAAATGACCTACGTGTCAGGCTCCACCGCCGTCACCACCAATGCTGAAGAGGCGTGGGGGCAGCGGCAGGGAGTTTGCCAGGACCTCGCCCACCTTGCCATCGGAGCCTTGCGCAGCTGCGGCATACCGGCACGTTACGTTTCCGGTTACCTGCATCCGCGGTCGACGGCGGACATTGGCGAAACGGTTGCCGGCCAGTCACATGCGTGGCTTGAGTGGTGGGACGGCCAATGGCGCAGCTGGGACCCCACCAACCACAAGCCGGCCGGCGATTACCATGTCACCGTGGCCAAGGGCCGGGATTACCGCGACGTACCGCCCTTGAAGGGCATTCTGTCCGGCGGCGGGGGATCGGCGCTGAGCGTCAGCGTGGAGATCACCCGGCTCGCCTAGGACCCGTCCGGGAGCTGCCAGGCCGGCTGCGGAGGGGAACAGGTTAGCGGAGCAGAGTGCTGCACCGGTCCGGCTTACTCCGGGGCCGTCCTGACGGCGCCGCTGAGTTGTGTCCACCAGGTCATGGGTGCGGTGACCTTGAACCGCCGTCCCGTGATCGAGTCCGGGTTTATCCGGATGAAGGCGTCCTTCCTTCCAGCCTGCCATGGGAACAGGTAGAGGGCAGCTGTATCCAGGATGTCCTCTGTGCCCGTGATGACCTCGGCCGGCCCCTTGACCACAACGCTCCAGGCCAGCCCGCTCACGGCATCCACTCCATCGGCTTCCAGTGCCACCTGGGCGCCGCCGGACGCACCGGCCAGCTTGGTTCCTTCGCCGGTGCGGAACACGAGTGTGCCGCCGTCGACCGTGTAGTTAATGGGAAAGATGTCCGGCTGGCCGTTCACCAGGAGGGCCAGCCGTCCGACCGAGACTGTCCGCAACAGGTCCCAGCACTCGCGGTGGTCCAAAGTGTGCACGTCTGACGTTGGCTCGCTGCTCATGCCGTGAGCCTACGCCAGAGTGCCAAGGCAGGACAGTAGGGGCAGGACAGTAGGGGCAGACCCCTATTCCTCTTGTCAGGCGCAGGGCCGGATTCCCGCTACCAGGGACTGGGCTTATAGTCCTTCAGGAAGACGCCGTACTGGTCCTCGCCCTTTTCGCCCATCACGATGGGATCGTAGACGCGGGCGGCTCCGTCAACGAGGTCCAGCGGGGCGTGGAAGCCTTCCTCCATCAGCCGGACCTTGGTGACGTGGGGGCGCTCGTCCGTGATCCAGCCCGTGTCCACCGCGGTCATCAGGATCCCGTCGGATTCCAGCATTTCCTGCGCGCTGGTCCGGGTCATCATGTTCAGCGCGGCTTTGGCCATGTTGGTGTGCGGATGCCCGGGCCCCTTGTAGGCGCGCGAGAACTGGCCTTCCATGGCGGAGACGTTGACGATGTACTTCCGGTGCGCGGTGGAGCGCTTCATGGCCGGGCGCAGCCGGCTGACCAGTAGGAACGGCGCCGTTACGTTGCAGAGCTGCACTTCGAGCATTTCCAGGGGGTCTACCTCGTTCACCACCTGGGTCCAGCTGTTGATGGCGCCAAGGTCCGGGACGAGTCCACCGGCGTCGATGGCGGTTCCGGACGCGATCCGCTCCAGTGATGCGGAGCCGGTGGACAAAGCCAGGGACGTGATGGCGTCTCCGGCCAGTACCGGGTGCTCTGTGACGCTGCTGGCCAGCGCGAGGGGGTGCTTGTCATGGGCGTGCCCAAACGTCACCAGTTCCGGTCCGCCGTTGCCAGGCTCCAGGGCTGCCGGAAGCGGCTCGTCCTCTGCGTCCACCAGCGGCTTGTAGGCGTTGCCGGAGCGCCGTACGGTCTGGGCAGCGTTGTTGATGATGATGTCCAGGGGGCCGGCGGCGTCGATCGAATCGGTCAGGGCCATGACCTGGGAGGGGTCGCGGAGGTCGATGCCTACGATCCGGAGCCGGTGCAGCCATTCGGCGCTGTCTTCCATGGCGGCGAACCGGCGGGCCGCGTCTTTGGGGAAACGGGTGGTGATGGTGGTGTACGCACCGTCCCGCAGCAGGCGCAGGGCGATGTACATGCCGATTTTTGCCCGTCCGCCGGTCAGCAGGGCGCGGCGGCCCGTGAGGTCGGTGCGGGCGTCACGCTTGGTGTGGCTGAACGCCGCGCAATCGGGGCAGAGCTGGTGGTAGAACGCATCCACCTGGGTGTAGTGCTGTTTGCAGATGTAGCACGGGCGTGAACGGATGAGGTGCCCGGCGACCTTGCCGGTGGCAGACGTCTCCAGCTTGTTTCCGCGGGTTTCGTCGTCGATTCGGTCCGGAGCCGCGGTTGCAGTCTGAGCCAGCACCGCCCGGTCGGCTTCGGAAATCAGGTCGCGCTTGGTCACCCGGCGGTGCCGCTTGACGGCCTTGAACATCTTCCCGGTGGCACGGCGCACGGACACGAAGTCCGGATGTTCCTCGTCGTAGACGTGAATGCTGTTCAAGACCTTGAGGCAGGCCTGGATTTCCTCAGGCGTTAAATCGGGGGAGCTCATTGTACCGATTTTACAGCCTGAAGAAGGCCAGCCCGGCCGACGCCCGGAGGTGCCGGCCCGGGACCGGGTGGTCAGGAACGAGGCGGTCAGGAACGACGGGCGCCGGGCGAAACCTCCGCTGCGGTGTTTGCGTGGATCTCCGCCGTCTGGTCCACGGATTCCCGCAGGTCAGGATAGTTGGCGGTGGCAGCCTTGACGGCGTTGGGAACCAGGCGCAGGTTCCGGGCCGAGAGGGCAAGTTCTTCCTCGCCGGGTTCCGGCACTTCCTGGCCCTTGGCCAGGACAGTGATTCCTGATTCGGTCACCTTAAAGCCCCTGGCGCGGTCAAGCTCCGGATCCAGCCCAATCGCAGCACCGGCCGGGATCTTGACGTTTTTGTCGATGATGGCCCGGTTGATCACGGCGCCCTCGCCGACGTTCACCTTGTCCATCAGCACCGAGTCGATCACGCGGCTGCTGGTTCCCACAAAGACGTCGTTGGAAAGGACCGAGCCCTCCACCACGCCGCCGGAAATGACCACGCCGTTGGCCACGATCGAATCCAGCGCCGTTCCAACGGTGTTTTTCTGCCCGCGGACGAACTTTGCCGGCGGGGAGATGCTCTGCCGGGTGTAGATGGGCCACTCGGAGTTGTACAGGTTGAAGACCGGAAGGGGGGAAATCAGGTCAATGTGGGCGTCATAGAACGAGTCGATGGTGCCGACGTCACGCCAGTAGGTGCGGTCGCGTTCGGTGGATCCCGGGATCTGGTTGAGGGTGAAGTCGTAGACCCCTGCCTCGCCCTGGTTAACAAAGTACGGGATGATGTCCCCGCCCATGTCGTGCTTGGTGTCCAGTCGTTCGGCGTCGACGTGGAGTGCTTCCACCAGGGCGTCGGCGTCGAAGACGTAGTTGCCCATGGAGGCGAGGAATTGGGTGGGATCGGCGGCGAGTCCCGGTGTGGTGGCGGGTTTCTCCACGAAAGCTGCGATCTTCTGCGGATCTTCCTGGTCCACCTCGATCACACCGAACTGGTCGGCCATGCTCAACGGCTGGCGTACCGCGGCAACGGTGGCTTTGGCACCGCTGGCCACATGCTGCTCCACCATCTGGGAAAAGTCCATGCGGTAGACGTGGTCCGCGCCAACAACCACCACGATGTCGGGATTGGCGTCGTGGATCAGGTTCAGGGACTGGTAGATGGCGTTGGCGCTGCCCAGGAACCAGCTCTTGCCCACGCGCTGCTGGGCCGGGACGGATGCCACGTAGTTGCCCAGTTGGGTGGACATCCGCCAGGTCTCGGATATATGTCGGTCAAGGCTGTGCGATTTGTACTGGGTGAGCACAACGATCTGCAGGTAGCGCGAATTCACCAGGTTGGACAGGGCAAAGTCGATCAGGCGGTAGCTGCCGGCAAAGGGCACAGCAGGTTTTGCCCGGTCTGCCGTCAGTGGCATGAGCCGGTTTCCCTCGCCGCCAGCGAGGACAATGGCCAGGACTTTTTTGTTCAACGGCATGTGGTGACTCCTGTACGCCTTCGTAACTCCCCAAACAGTCCGGCATGCCCGGACTCCTTCACACTAGAACAGATACGCGGGAAGGACTACCTTGGAACGGTGCGAATAGACATTGTGACTAAAGAGTTCCCGCCGGAGATCTACGGTGGCGCCGGAGTCCACGTGGCCGAATTGAGCAGGGTGCTGAGTAAGCACGTTGACCTGCAGGTTCGTGCTTTCGGGGCGCCCCGCGATGCCGATTACCACGGTGCCGGGGTGACTTCCTATACCGTGCCCGAGGATCTGGGATCGGCTAACGCAGCGGTCCAGACGCTCGGGGTGGATCTGCGGATCGTTCCTGACATCGAGGGCGCAGACGTCGTCCATTCCCACACCTGGTACGCCAATATGGCTGGGCACCTGGCGTCCCTGCTGCATGGCATCCCGCATGTGCTCAGCGCGCACAGCCTTGAACCGTTGAGGCCGTGGAAGGCCGAGCAGCTGGGTGGCGGCTACGCCCTGTCTTCGTGGGTGGAAAAGACCGCCTACGAGGCCGCTGCGGCCATCATCGCCGTTTCCGAAGGCATGCGCCAGGACATCCTGCGCAGCTACCCGGATGTTGACCCGTCCAAGGTGCGTGTGGTCCACAACGGCATCGACGTTGATCAGTGGCACCGTGATGAAGGCGAAGACGCAGTTCGTGCCCTAGGCATCGATCCGCAGAAGCCCAGTGTGGTCTTTGTGGGGCGCAACACCCGCCAAAAGGGTGTGCCGTACCTGCTGCGCGCAGCGGCCAAGCTGCCGGCGGATGTTCAGCTGGTGCTGTGCCTCGGGGCTGCAGACACGCCTGAACTCGCCGCGGAGACGGCGCGCCTGATTGAGGACCTCCAAAGCCAGAGGACAGGTGTGGTCCTCATCGAGCGGATGCTGCCGCGCAAGGAGCTCATCCAGGTTCTCAGCCATGCCACGGCCTTTGCGTGCCCGTCGATTTATGAACCCCTGGGCATTGTCAACCTTGAGGCGATGGCCTGCGGGGCCGCCGTTGTGGCCAGCGCCACGGGCGGGATCCCGGAGGTGGTCAAGCACGGCGAAACCGGCCTGCTGGTTGACATCGAACAGGTCGCCGACGGCACGGGCACACCCCTGGATCCGGAGAAGTTCGTCACCGAATTCGCGGCAGCACTGATCGAGGTTGTGTCCGATCCCGAGCGTGCCCGGGCCATGGGACAGGCCGGCCGCCGCCGCGCCGAGGAGCACTTCTCCTGGGAGTCCATCACCGAAACAACCCTTGAGGTATACCGTTCAGTCCTGAACTGATAACACAGCCGGATCCGCGGCCTGCTGACCGCCTGCGGTCAGCAGGACTAACCGGATCATCACGACGGCGCCGCTCCCCTCCAGTGGGGAGCGGCGCCGTCGTTTTTTCTGAAAAGGCGACGGTCAGGCTCCGGTCCGGCCCTTGCCTGGCGAGGAAGTGCGGGCAAGCAGCACTTTCTCGTCCACCGGGGCCTGGCCGCTGGCCCGTTGGCTCCGGAAATAGGCGCGTGCCTCATCCTGCCGGGTCTTTTCTGCACCGGCGGCAACCGCGGCGCGGATGTGGTCCTGGCTGTAGCCGAAAGCTTCCACCAGATCGAGGGCGTGCGGACGAATCTTCACCAGGAGCCGATTGATGTACTCACCCACGGTGCGCCCGCGCTGCATGGACAGCCTGCCGTTCATGAGGTACCAGGCCAGGTTCTTCTCAATCAGTGAAAGTCCAAAGAGGTCACGCATCCACGTCAGCACCGTCCTGGTGCCCGGATCCGCGATGTCCTTCAGCGCCTCCGTGAAGGCCTCCCACTGCAGGAGCTCGGCGTGTGCCTGCGCGGCCTCGATCAGCTCGTTCTGGTGCTTGTTGAACAGCGCGGCCCCTTTGTCGTGGGGCAGCCGGTTGGCGCCGTTGAGGGCGGCGCCGACGTCCGCCACCATCGTCTGGACCCGGTCCGTCAGCAGGGCACGCTGGCCTTCCTCGTCCCTCAGGGCAAGGGCAGCCTTTTGCACGGACCCCGTGTCTGCCACAAACTGGGCCACCTGCCGCAGGCCGGTGCGGTGGATGGCCACGCCCGTCGCCTGGCCCACCACGTAGCGTGCCAGGACGCCAAAATCGACATTCCTGAACTCTTTGGCGTAGTCGGCCAGGAGCCGCTTGGCCACGAGCTGAAGCAGCACCGTGTTGTCGCCTTCGAACGTGGCGTAGACGTCCAGGTCCGCCCGCAGGGAAGCGAAGCGGTTTTCGATCAGGAAGCCTGCACCGCCGCACGCTTCGCGGCACTCCTGCAGCGTATCGAGGGCGTGCCAGGTGCTAAGCGGCTTGAGGGCCGCAGCGAGGGTTTCGAGGTCCTGCCGGTCTTCGTCCGTGTCGTGGGCGCCGGAAAAGACGTCGTCGAACTTCTGGAGCAGCTGCTCATGGGCAAAGCCCGCGGCGTAGGTGGTGGCCAGCCGGGTGAAGAGCCGCCGCTGGTGCCGCTGGTAGTCAAGGAGTACTTCCTCCTCCGTGTGGGAGGAGGCGTTGAACTGGCGCCGCTCCGTGGCGTAGCGGATGGCCGCGGTGAGGGCGACCTTGGACGCGGCCACTGCCGCTCCGTCAAGTGAAACCCGGCCCTGGACAAGTGTCCCCAGCATGGTGAAGAAACGCCGGCCGGGGCTGGCAATGGGCGAGCTGTAAGTGCCGTCAACATCCACGTTGCCGTACCGGTTGAGGAGGTTGGACCGCGGGATGCGGACGTTGGTGAAGTGCAGCCGGCCGTTGTCGATGCCGTTAAGGCCGCCCTTCACACCATCGTCCTCGCCGCCGATGCCGGGCAGGAACTCTTTGGTGCGAGGATCGCGCAGGTCCACGTAGAAGGCGTGCACTCCGTGGTTTACCCCTTGAGTGACCAGCTGCGCAAAGACCACTGCGCCGAGTCCGTCATTGGCAGCATTGCCGATGTAGTCCTTCCACGCGGCCCGGAACGGCGTATGGACGACGAACTCCTGGGTGCCGGGGTCGTATGTGGCTGTGGTGGCAATGCTGGCGACGTCGGAGCCGTGCCCTGTTTCCGTCATTGCAAAGCAGCCAGGGATGTCAAGGTTCATAATTCCCGGGAGCCACTTGGCATGGTGTTCCTCAGTGCCAAGGTGCATCACCGCCGAACCAAAGAGGCCCCATTGGACACCGGCTTTGATCTGCAGGGACGGATCCGCGGTCACCAGCTCCTCGAAGCCAGCGATGTTGCCGCCATGGTCATCAGAGCCGCCCAATGCGGTGGGGAAGGCACGGTGAACGGCTTCATTCTCCACGAGGTACTTCAACTGGCCGAACGTCCGGGTCCGATGTTCGGTGTGGGTCAGGCCCTCGGTCTTGTGCAGCTCCGGACGGGCGGCCAGGTCCCGCGCCTGCAAACGGATCTCGGCCCATCGGCCCAGGAGCAGCCGGCCAAGGCCCGCGACGTCTACCGCTGGCTGTCCTGAACCTGGCTTACCGTCCCCCTGGGTGTCGGCGGCGGGCCGGGATCCCCGGCCCGCGGGTCGGTCCACTAGTTCGGTCATGTCAATATCCTTCGTTGGTTCTGACAGTTGGGTTGGTGATGAGTGGGTGTGATGAAGATTTGGCCCGGGTGGGATATTGCACGGCGTCGCAGTCTGCCCTGACGCAAGGTCCTACGGTGATTTCGGCTGGTCAAGCTCTGGTGCGATCCCCACACACAGCCAGGCCGTGATCTGGCGGGCCATGGCTTCCTGGTCCGGCTTGGACGCCGATGCCGGTGTCTTCAGCCATTGCTCACCGGCATTGCGGACAAGACCGATGGCAGCCATGGGCCAATAGCCGATTACGGCTTCCTTGCCATCCCCGAGATGGGTCCGCATGGGAGTGGCGATCATTTCTCCAATGGACTCGAAGAAGTGGCCCAGCGCGCCTGAGATTGCCGCTGCATTGTGCGAAGTATCGGCGTCAGCGGGGGAGTAGCGGGTCACGAAGCTGTAGACGTTCGGGCTTGTCTCAGCCATCTGGAGATAGGCGGAAACCATGGCAAACAGGCCCTGGCGCGGTGTCTGGGCACTCTGGGCAGCCTCGCGGATCCGCTGCTGCATCTGGTTGAGTACCACTTCGCCCACGGCCTGCTGAAGGCCTGCCTTATCCCCGAAGTAGCGGTAAAAGACTGACTTGGAGGTTCCTGCGGCGGCCGCAATTTCCTCCATGGAAGCGTCGCTTCCCAGCGCATGCACGGCCCGCCGGGCGGACTTAATGAGTTCGCGGCGGCGGTCCTCGCGGTGGGTCTGCCAACGGGCCGAGCGGCCGTCTGCGCTGCCACCGGCAAAGGCCGGAGGGGACACGGGTAGGGGCTTGTTCACGATACTCAGCGTATCAGGTACGCTGAGTATCGGTAACCGACAACCCAGAGGAGTCATCTCATGTCCGTCGATGGACAGTCCGCAACCGGACCCCAGGATTTCAGCAACCCGGCTTCCCCTGGAGCCGGCGTAACCCTTCGCGATGCCGTCATCGTGGGCGGCAACAGGATTCCTTTTGCCCGATCAGGAGGCGCCTACACGAAGTCCTCGAACCAGGACATGCTGACGGCCGCGCTGGAGGGTCTCATCGCCAGGTTCGGGCTGCAGGATGAGCGGATTGGCGAGGTCGCCGCCGGGGCCGTCCTGAAGCACTCCAGGGACTTCAACCTGACCCGCGAGGCTGTCCTCGGCTCGTCATTGTCCGCCGAGACGCCTGCCTACGACGTGCAGCAGGCCTGCGCGACCGGGCTGGAGACCGTCCTGGGCCTTGCCAACAAAATCAAGCTTGGCCAGATTGATTCCGCCATTGCCGGTGGCGTGGATTCGGCGTCGGATGCGCCCATTGCGGTCAGCGAGGGGTTGCGGGCAGTGCTCCTGGACCTCAGCCGTGCCAAAACACTGCCGCAGCGCCTCCAGGCCCTTAGCCGGCTTCGCCCCAAGGACCTGGCCCCGGATGCGCCAAGCACCGGCGAGCCCCGCACCGGTCTCTCCATGGGGGAGCACCAGGCGCTGACGACGGCGCAGTGGAACATCACCCGCGAGGCGCAGGACGAGATAGCGCTGAACAGCCACCGCAACCTGGCGGCAGCCTACGGCGCCGGATTCTTTGACGACCTCCTGACCCCGTACCGCGGTCTGGCACGGGATTCGAATCTGCGGCCGGACACAACGCTGGAGAAGCTGGCATCACTGAAGCCGGTTTTCGGAAAGAGCCTGGGTGCCGAAGCCACCATGACGGCGGGGAATTCCACGCCGTTGACGGACGGCGCATCAACTGTCCTGCTGGCATCCGCCGAATGGGCGGATGCCCACGACCTGCCCAAACTGGCCAAGGTGGTGGACGGTGAAGCTGCCGCTGTGGATTTTGTGCACGGCAAGGACGGGCTCCTGATGGCTCCCGCATTCGCCGTCCCGCGGCTCCTGGCACGCCGGGGCCTGACCCTTGACGATTTTGATTTCTTTGAAATCCATGAGGCCTTTGCCGGTACTGTCCTCAGCACCCTTGCAGCGTGGGAGGACGAGGAGTTCGGCAAGACCAGGCTTGGCCTTGACGGGGCGTTTGGCAGTGTCGACCGCAGCAAACTCAACGTCAACGGCTCCTCACTCGCCGTGGGACACCCCTTTGCCGCCACGGGCGGCCGTATCGCTGCCTCGCTCGCCAAGATGCTGCATGAGAAGGGGACGGTCAACGGCCGGCCCGCCCGCGGGCTCATCTCGGTCTGCGCCGCCGGCGGCCAGGGCGTCGTTGCCATTCTCGAAGCGCTGTAGGGAGCACCGGATGACAGACACATACACCCAACTCGTGAGCCACGGACCGGGCAGGAAGGTCGCCCGGAAGCTTGGCCTGCCCCAGCCGGCGCTGCTGCGCAGGTACCAGCCGGGCCAGCCGCTCATCACCGGGCCCATCCTGGTTCAGGGGACAACACACGGCGCCGACGAGTTGGCGGCCACCCTGCTCTCCTGGGACCTGGATGTCCGGCGCCACGCGGTGCCCCGCGAAAAGCTTGGTGCCATCATTCTTGTCCTGGACGACGTGTCCCGGCCCGGTGATCTCGAAAAACCAGTCCTGGCAGCAGCGTCCTCGCTGCGGGATCTCGGTTCAAGCGCCCGCTTCATCACCATCTCGCGGCCCGCCCATGAGGCCGGAACACCTTCCGAAGCCGCGGCGCGGCAGGGGGTAGACGGTTTCCTGCGTTCGCTCGCAAAGGAGCTCCGTGCCGGTGCCACGGCCAACGGGATCCTGCTCGCCGGCGAGACACCAGCTGCCAGCCCCAGCAGCGTGGCTGCGCTGAGGTTTTTCCTCTCCGGCCGCTCGGCCTTTGTGGATGGCCAGTTCCTGACCGTTACGACGCCGGCGGGGCAACTCCCTGCCGACGTTGAAAGGCCACTGGCCGGCAAGGTCGCCGTGGTCACCGGTGCAGCGCGTGGGATAGGCGCTGCCATCGCCAGGATCCTCCACCGGGACGGCGCCACCCTGGTCCTGGTTGACATACCGGCAGCGGGTGACCATCTGGCAACGGTGGCCAACGAGGTCCGTGGCACTGCCCTTCAGCTGGACATCAGCAGGGACGACGCCGGCCAGCGGATTATCGATCACGCCGTGCAACGCCACGGTCACTTGGACATTGTGGTCCACAACGCAGGCATTACCAGGGACAAACTGCTGGCCAACATGGATCATGCCCGCTGGAGTTCGGTGATCAACGTCAACATCGCCGCCCAGCTCCGGATCAATGAGGCGTTGCTCGACTCGGACAGCTTCAGCGGTTCACCCAGGATCGTGTCAGTGGCGTCCACCAGCGGAATAGCGGGGAACAGGGGCCAGACGAACTATGCTGCTTCCAAGGGCGGGGTCATGGGGATGGTTCGTGCCACCGCCCCGCTCATGGCAGCCAAAGGAGGCACCATCAACGCCGTTGCGCCAGGCTTCATCGAAACGGAAATGACTGCCCGGATCCCCCTCGCCATGAGGGAACTGGGCCGGCGGCTCAACTCCCTCCAGCAAGGCGGGGAGCCGGCCGACGTCGCCGAGGCCATCGCCTTCCTCGCCAGTGATGCAGCAGGGGGCATCAACGGGGACGTCCTGCGGGTCTGCGGACAGCACATGGTGGGGGCATGACCACGGCTCAGCCAGCGCCACAGCCGGTCATCCTTGGCGAGATGCCATCGCTGTCCAAGCTTTACGTGAACGCGGCTGCCCAGGCGGCCCGCCGCCGCGTACTGGGCACAAACAACGGCTCCAGCCTCCCGGACGCCAGCCATGAAGTGCGCGGCGTCAGGGCCGACGTCGGCAACCTCACCGCTTACCAGCACCTCATCGGGGAAACCGCCAGCGACGTCCTGCCCGCCGGCTACATCCATGCCCTCACCTTCCCTCTTGCCATTAGCGTTATGAACCGGGACGACTTCCCGCTGCCCGTCCTGGGCATGATCCATCTGAGCAACTACGTGGAGCAGCGTTCCCCGCTGACGTTCACTGAACCGCTGGACATCACGGCAAGGGTGGAGAACCTGCGGGGGCACCGCGCCGGGACACAGCTGGATGTGGTAGCGGAGGTGCGGGGCACAGGCACGTCCGAGGTCCGCTGGACGGGTGTCTCCACGTACCTGGCCAAGGGTGTGTTCCTCCCGGGCATCGACAAGCCGTCCCCGTCCAGGGTCCTTGAGGAATTCACGCCACCGGACCCCACGGCGCTTTGGCACCTGGGCGTGGACACCGGGCGATCCTATGCTGCCGTTTCCGGCGACTTTAATCCCATCCACCTCAGCCTCCTCTCGGCTAAGGCATTGGGACTGCGCCGCTCCATCGCCCACGGAATGTACCTTGCCTCAAGGGCACTCGCCGACGTCGGAGCAGTCAAGGGCGATGCCTTCATCTGGAGCATTGCGTTTGAGGCGCCGGTGTTCCTGCCGGGCCGCGTCGGACTACACATCACTTCTGTGGAGGCTGCTGACGGGGCATGGAAACGGTCGGAGTTCGTAGGCTGGAACCGGCGGTCAGGCCGCCGGCACTTCACCGGCACCGTGGCCGGGCTCTAAGACGCCGGACGCACGGCCCGGAGAATCCTGTGAAGGCTCAGGAGGATGGACTCGGAGGCGGGCACGGTGCCGGTCTCCGGGGCATTTCCGGGTGTCGCCTCCACACATGCCTCCACCGCCGATTCCGCGGCCGCAAACCGCTCGGCCTGGAGGTCCGGATCGCCGTCACGGAACGAGGAGAGCAACGTGCCTGTGGCTGTCAGCGCATCGGCCAGGGGACCGCTGTCCTCCGGGGGAACTGCATAGGGCGCGTCCTCCTCCCAGATCACGTCGGACAGGACATCGGTCATGTCCTGGATATGGAACGTCACACGCTCAAGTTCGCGCAGGTTGCGGTAGTCAAGGTCCACGTCGCGGGGATGCAGCTTTCGGCGCGGATTGGCCCGCCGGCTCATGTCAGCCTCCCGGACCAGGTGGCGGACGGCCCGGGCAGCTGAGGCCAGCTCATCCGAGCGTCGGGACCAGTCCTCGTGTTCCGGCGGCCAGCTTTCCGTAAGCGCCGCCCCCATGTCAGTCAACTGCTTGCCCAGGGCGGCGCGGAGTTCGTCGAGGCTTGCCGCCGCAGCGTCAAAATGCAGGGGTGGAAAGACCAGGAAGTTGACGGCAATGCCCACGGCCACTCCGGCGCCCATCTGGAGCAGGTATCCGAAGGAAAAGTCGTCAGGATTGCTGCCGCCCACCAGCAGCACCAGCAGGGCCGCCGTCGGAATCCAGTCGCTGCCGGATCCGATGCGGGGAAGGCCGCCCAGCAACACTCCAATACCCATGAAAATGGCCACCGCAATCGGCGAAGGGTCAGTAATGTTGACCAGGAGAAAAGCCAGCCCGATTCCCATGGCTAAGCCGATCAGGGTTTGCAGGCCCTGCTTCACCGAGCCAGCCACGTTGTGATACATCGCCACCAGAGCCCCCAGCGGCGCGTAGTAGGGGTAGTTCGCCGCCGCCCCGGGCATGAGGGGAGCGACGAGAAAAGCGAGGCCGGCAGCGATCGCGGCCTTGGCGGCAAGCTGCAGTCGCTGTGCTGTAAAGGCCGCCGACAGTCCGGCCGCTGCGTTCTTCAAGAGACGGGTACCCGTGGTCCACCTGGCCGCCGTCTGGACTTTCGAATTATCCACCGCCCCACACTAGGGCTGGAGACGGGCTAGGACAAGGCGGATGCAGCCTGCCGGACCGCCGCAGCCAGCCGGTGCGCCTTGCCGGGGGTGCGCCCATCCTCCGCACGCCGGGGAATATAACCAAAGCCAAGTCCGTAGGCGGGGTCGGCAAAGCCCAACGCGGCATTGGCGCCTTCATGGCCAAAGGCACGGTGGCTTCCGAAATTCCGTGAGGGATGCGGTTTCATAAAGACCACGGCAAAAGCATTGTCCAGTCCTGAAGAACGGTCCAGGCCCCAGACCTGTTCCTGGGTCATCACACTGATCGTCTCGGCGGTAAGCAGGGGTGGATCCCCTTCCACGCCCGTGGTGGCTGCAGCGTAGAGCCGGGCCATGCCTTCGGCAGATCCGACCCCACCGGCCGCGCTCATGCCGGCAGCCCGGATGGTGCGGTGGTTGGGGAGCTCCATGACGGTGCTGACCGGGGCGTTGCCGTTCAGTCCTTCCAGACTGAAGGGATCCACCCACGGCTGCCGGGCGTCGGCGTCGTAAAGCACGTCCCGGTAGCGCCCCTCCAACTCCTCGGGCAGTCCCAGAAAGAAGTCCACGCCGTAAGGCTTCCTGACGCGGCGGTCATAAAGGCTTTGCAGGGTGTCCCCGGCCACCCGCCTGCACAGTTCCTCCATCAGGATCCCGATGGTCAGGGCATGGTAGCCAAAGCAGCTTCCAGGGGTCCATGCCGGTTGGGCCGCAGCCAAACGGGCGGCGGCCTCCTGAGTAGTGAATTCGTCCAGGGCAAAGCCGCCTTCAACTCCCATCAGGCCGGCCTGGTGTGACAGGGCCTCCCGCACCAGGAGCCGGTCCTTTCCGTGAACCCCGAACTCCGGCCAGTAGTGGGCCACCGCGCGGTCCAGATCCAGCAGCCCGTCCTGGACCAGCAGCGACACCACCACGGCAGCCACGCCCTTGGAACAGGAGTAGGCGCCTGTCAGGGTATCTGCAGTGATCTCCGGGCCGCCTGCCAGGTCGAGCACTTTGATGCCGTTCCGGTACGCCGCAACCTGGGCGCTGTACAGCGGGTCGTCAGCCAGGAAGGACCCGAAAAGATCCAGGACGTCCTCATACGCGGGCGCGGCATAGCCGTGAGAAATCTGCATGCTCATAGCTTAGGGGGCAGAAAGCGTTTCCCGGTCAAGCTGTTGCGCCGTGCCCCGCAGCGACCTCTTCGCCGGGTCGGACGGGTCCCGGGGGAGTACCGTCGCCAAACGGGCGCCCACCCAGTGACTCCCTGCCATGGGGCTTGAGCCAGCCCGTCAGGTCGGGGCCGTGCGGGACGATCCCGGTGGGATTGATGTCCTCGTGGACGATGTAGTAGTGCTGCTTGATCTGGACAAAATCGATGGTGTCGCCAAAGCCCGGAGTCTGGAACAGGTCACGCGCGTATGCCCACAGGGCGGGCATCTCGCTGAGTTTCTGCCGGTTGCATTTGAAATGGCCGTGGTACACGGCGTCGAACCTGGCCAGGGTAGTGAACAGCCGCACGTCAGCCTCCGTGATGGTCTCTCCCACCAGGTAACGCTGCGTGGCCAGGCGCTCTTCAAGCCAGTCCAGTGCTGTCCAAAGCCGCGCGTAGGCGGCGTCGTAGGCCTCCTGCGAACCCGCGAAACCGCAGCGGTAGACTCCGTTGTTCACCTCGGTAAAGACGCGTTCGTTGACTTCGTCAATTTCGGGCCGAAGCTCCTCAGGATAAAGCCGGGGGGCGCCCGGCCGATGGAATTCGGTCCACTCAGTGGAGAAGTCCAGGGTGATCTGGGGAAAATTGTTGGTTACCACCGCACCGCTGGCAACATCCACGATGGCCGGAACGGTGATGCCCCGTGGATACTCGGGGAACCTGGTGAAATACGCACTTTGAAGCCGCTCAATCACCAGCACGGGGTCCACGCCACCCGGGTCAAGGTCAAAAGTCCAGGACCGGGCGTCGTGGGTGGGTCCCGGCTGGCCCAGGGAGATCGCCTCCTCAAGGCCAAGGAGCCGCCGGACAATAACTGCCCTGTTCGCCCATGGACATGCCCTTGCGGCGATCAGCCGGTAACGTCCGGCTTCCACCGGCCAGCCCGGCTCGCCGTTGCTGCCAGGAGAACCATCGCGGGTGATCCGGTCCTCAATGTAGTTGGTGTCCCGATTGAATTCGGCGCCGTCCGCGACATAGGCACCCTTCGTGCTGTGGCCGGCTGATCCGGCCGTTCCTTTTGCAGCTGTTCCTGTTGCCGCTGGCGCGGCTTGCGTTTCCTTGCCCATGGCGTTAAGCCTAGGTGCCGGCTGCAAGGATTGTGGAGATGGGCTGCCAGGCAACCAGCCAGGACCCCGCCACAATCGCCGTAAAAAGGGTAATCCAGATAAAGGAAGGCACCGACGTGGCGCGGTACAGCAGGTAAGCATCCGAACTTGCCAGACGCTCCCTGCGCCGCAGATGCACCTGGGAAAGCTTCAGCAGGTCCCGGACTGCTGCCACCAACAGGGCGAGCCCGAGGATGACCGCCACATGGCCGGTGAACGCATGCGGTACAAAAAAGATGAGCGCGGCACCGCCTGCGACAGCCCCGGCGGTGATCAGGATGCCTGCCATATTACGTATAAACAGCAGCGATGCCAGCAGGATCAGGGTGCCGGTCGCCAGTGCCGCGGGGCCCCAGCCGGCAAAACCTGCGGAAACCAGCGCGGCACCTGTCATCGCCGGAACCGGATAGCCCCAAAAACCGGACCAGACAGTGGCCAGCCGGCCACGGCTGTAGCTGATGGTGGTTCCCGAGTGGTCCAGGCTGAGCCGGATCCCTCCCAGTCTTTGGCCGCTGACAACCGCCGCGAAGGCGTGGCCCAGCTCATGGGTGGCGGTGGCCAAAAGGCCAAAGTACCTCCACGTGACCCGCGGGACAGACAGCGCAATGGCCATCAACAGCACCAACGACAACTCGAGGAGGGAAACCTGAGGGATGTCGGTGCGGCTGAAGGCTTCAACGATGCGTTGCCACAGTTGCCCAGGGAAGGAGGTCATGCCCTGCAGTGCGGGGAATAGTCATTGTCAGCCATAGACCTCTACGGTACTAGAGGGACGGTTCGCCGCCGCCCTGCCCGATGGGGTGCCCTGCTACTCGAGGAACATCGTGACCACTTTGAAGGAACGCCTGCATGCTGACGTAGTTGCGCACATGAAGGACCGTAACAAGACCGCCCTGACAACGGTGCGAAACGTCCTAGGCGAGATCGAAACGCGCGAAAAATCAGGCAAGACACCCGTAGTGCTCGACGACGCCCAGGTAACGTCGCTGCTGCAAAAGGAAGCGGCCAAGCGCCGTGACACCGCCAGGATCTACTCTGAGGCTGGCGAACCCGAACGGGCAGCAGCCGAGATCGCTGAAGCTGAGGTCATTGAGGCCTATCTTCCGCAGACCCTGACACCAGCGGAAGTGGAAGCCATCGTGGACGAAACCATCGCCCAGCTCACAGCCGAAGGGCAAACGCCCACCATGCGCCAGATGGGCGCCGTTATGAAACCCGTTACCGCCAAGGTTGCAGGGCGCTTCGATGGCAAGGCCGTCAGCGAAATCGTCCGCAGCCGCCTCACCTAAGACGAAAGGCACGTCCACGTCAGTGGGCGTGCCTCATCGAATCGTGCGGGCGCCGGCGGTTTATGCCGGCAGTGGGCTCCGGAGGTCCGGAATCAGCCTTCGCAGTCGGTGCAGTAGCTGTGTCCATCTTTTTGCCGTGCAATCTGGGACCGGTGCCGGACCAGGAAGCAGGAGTAGCAGGTGAACTCGTCGTCAGCCTGGGGAATGACCTGGACGACCAGTTCCTCGGCGACAAATTCGCCGCCCGGAACGCCGGCGCCATCCAGCCCATCGGCCTCATCGAGTTCGAGGACGACGCTGCGTGCGTCCGGTGCATTGGCAGACTGAAGCGCCTCCAGCGAGTTGTCCTGCGATTCCTTGACGTCGGAGCGGAGTTCGTCGTAATCGGTTGCCACTTAGGTGTTTCTCTTTTCTTTGGTTCTGTCTGTCGCGTATGCAACGTACAGCATCAGGCTGGTATTCCCCAATAGGCAGCGACGATGAATTGCACAAAGGCACGTCCGGGCGGCGCTTTTGTGACCAATGGCACGGTGGGGGGCCGAAATTCCGGGTCTTAAGACGCGAAGCGTGCGAGGGGCAGCCCAATTGTGACGGACAGGAGTCGGGCGTGGCAATAGTTTGCGCGTGCAGGGAATGGCAGGCTTTCCGCGACGGGATCGGAAGTGGCGCCCATGTGACCGACGCCATGCCTGGGTTGCCCGGGCCAGGCAGGCCCGGCAGGTAACCTGTTCGTTCCGGCCACACCATAAGCCTTCCGGCCACACCTTTAAAGGACACGACGATCTCCAGCTTCCCCGTAAAAGCCTTGTCCCTGTTCGTTGCAGCCCTGCTGACCGGCGGCCTGACCGGTTGCGAACCCGCCTCAACGATGGGAACCGCCCACGCAGGGACTGAGGCGAAGGCCGGCGACGCCGCAGCCGCGCTGGCCCAATTGGAGACAATCCCCATTAAAGGCCGTGCACCCAAGACCGGCTACAGCCGGGGCGAGTTTGGTCCTGCCTGGGCGGACGTGGACCGGAACGGCTGCGACACCCGCAACGACATCCTGGCCCGTGACCTCGTCGAGGAGACATTTAAGGACGGGACCCACAACTGCGTTGTGCTGACAGGCACGCTTCCCGACAAATACACAGGCAAGACGATTACGTTCATCCGGGGAGCCGACACCAGTTCCGAGGTCCAGATCGACCATCTTGTCCCGCTGTCGCTGGCATGGCAGACCGGTGCCCAGCAAATCAGCGAAGAAGAACGAAAACAATTTGCCAACGATCCCCTTAACCTTATGGCAGCGGACGGCCCGGCAAACATGTCCAAATCCGACAAGGACGCCGCCACGTGGCTGCCGTCCAACAAATCGTTTCGCTGTGAGTACGTTGCCCGCCAGACGGCAGTCAAGGCCAAGTACAAGTTGTGGGTCACCCAGCCCGAACATGACGCCATCGCCGGAATCCTGAACACCTGCCAATAGGCTGTCTGCGCCAAAGCCTAGGCCGTCAGGCTCCCTTTATCCCTCCTCTTGCAGGCGACCTTTCAACCCGCCGGGTTTTGCCGCTTCGGAAAAGCAATCCGGTCAAGGTCGTTGGCAATCACTACTGTTGCTTCCCCGGCACGCGCCCTGGCCTGTTCCGCCAGTAAGCCAACGTCTGGGTAGCGGGCGGAGAAGTGGGTCAGAACCAGAGTGCGGACGCGGCCAGCGGCCGCCAACGCGCCGGCCTGCCCGGCGGTGAGGTGCCGGTACTGCGTGGCCAGGTCAACGTCGGCGTCACTGAACGTGGACTCTGCCACGAGCAAGTCGGCGCCTTCGGCAAGTTCTTCAGCGCCGGCACAGGGTGCCGTATCCATCACGAAGGCGAAACGTTGGCCCCGCCGCGGCACACTCACATCCTTGATATGTACGGAACCGAGGCTGCCCTCGCGCTGCAGGCGGCCGACGTCGGGCCCGCTGATCCCTGCCTTTTCGAGTCGTTCAGCGAGCAGCGTATGCCCATCCGGCTCCACCAGCCGGTACCCGTATGTTTCGATCCTGTGGTTCAACGGGCGTATCTCCAACCCGGGGGCCACGGTGCTGCTGCCGGCATGCGGGTGTAACCGGAGATCAAGGCTCGGTGGAGCAAGGGAAACGAGGGCCCGAACTGCGTCCCCGCCTGAAGCCGGAAAATGCAGGTGCACGGTATGTTTCACGCCGTCCAGGACCATCCGGGAAAGCACGCCGGGAAGCCCAAGGCAATGGTCGCCGTGGACATGGGTCAGGCAGATCCGGTTGACCTGGTGGGCCGAAACACCGGCAAACATCATCTGGCGCTGCGATCCCTCACCAGGGTCGAAGAGGAATCCTTCGCCGTCCCACAACAGGAAATAGCCGTTGTGGTTTCGGGACCGGGTGGGGACCTGCGAGGCAGTTCCCAGGACAACGAATTCACGCATGAAACTGAGTGTGCCACGCGGCTGGACCTGCGGCAGGTGGTCACTGGATGAACTTTCTCCATCGAAAGTACATTTGGGGCCCTGTTGGTCCTAGTATTGGGACGTCTCATCACTCTTACATCCCGGGGGAAATACCTTGAGTTATCCGCAACAACAACAGCAACAGCCATTCCTGCAGGCCGGCGAGCCGCCGCTTTGGGCACCCTACTACGGTGCGCCGTTGCCGGTAGCTGTGAAGCGCTTCTTCAAGAAGTACGCAACGTTCTCCGGCCGTGCCAGCCGCAGCGAGTACTGGTGGTGGACTCTCGTCTCCGTCGGTGTCAGCATCATCCTGCAGATCGTCGCGGGCATTATGGGGGCTGCCGGAGCGACCGTTACGGCAGACGGGACGGCCGTCCCGGGGGCAGGAGCAGTTCCTGTCTACATCATCTTGGTAATCTGGGGCCTGGCCACCATCGTTCCGTCCTTGGCGCTGACCGCCCGCCGCCTGCACGACGTGAACCTCAGCGGATGGCTGATCCTCGTGGTGCTCGTTCCGTTCCTGGGCGCAATTGCCTTGCTCGTGATGACCATCCTGGCTTCCAAGCCTGAAGGCCAGCGGTTCGACCAGCCTGGCAGCATGTAGTACCAATGCCGTCATGAGGTCAGTTGAACGTAACCGACCAAACAGAAGAACCCGCTGTCATCTGCACCGCGGGTTCTTCTGTTGCGGGGGAGAAGTTGCCTAACCCCAGAACGTGATCAACATCACCCCTGAGAGTGAATGCCGCCAGAGTGCGGGTACACGAAAAAGCCCCTGGAATCAGTGGATTCCAGGGGTTTTCCCTTCTGTGCGCGGAGGGGGACTTGAACCCCCACCCCCTTTCGAGGACTAGCACCTCAAGCTAGCGCGTCTGCCATTCCGCCACCCGCGCAGGTGGTATTTCGGACAACGTTTCCGCCTTTCAGCGGTTCGCTTTTCTCCGAAGCAGCGAGAAAAACTCTAACACGAACTCTACGGAAAGATGGAATCGGGGCGAGTGGGTAGGCTGATGGCAAGCGAGTCGCCCTGGTTCTTAGCAGCCGTTCCCCCGCAAGAGGAGAAATCGATGTCTGACGTCCGTCCCGAGGATGAAGTTGTAGGGATCTGCCAGGACCTCATCCGGATAGATACTTCAAACTATGGCGACGGCTCAGGGCCGGGGGAGCGGGCAGCGGCGGAATATACCGCTGCATTGATCGAAGAAGTGGGCCTGACTGCTGATATCTTCGAATCCGCTCCCGGCCGCGCCAATGTGGTTACGCGGATGGCCGGCGAAGATCCGTCTGCAAGCGCACTGGTGGTGCACGGGCACCTGGACGTTGTTCCGGCACTAAGGGACCAGTGGTCGGTGGACCCTTTCGGCGCCGAGCTCAGGGACGGCCTGATCTGGGGCAGGGGTGCGGTGGACATGAAGGACATGGACGCCATGATCCTCTCGGTCATGCGGGGCTTGGCGCGCACAGGGCGAAAGCCGAAGAGGGACATAGTTTTCGCCTTTTTTGCCGATGAGGAAGCCGGCGGCGAGTACGGGGCCCGCTACGCCGTGGACAAGCGCCCCGAGCTCTTTGAGGGCGCCACCGAAGCCATCTCCGAAGTGGGCGGCTTCTCGGCAACCATTGGCGGACAGCGCACGTACCTGCTGCAGACCGCCGAGAAGGGTATTTCCTGGCTGCGCCTGGTGGCCCACGGACGCGCGGGGCACGGGTCCCAGATCAGCACGGACAATGCCATCACACGGCTGGCGGCAGCGGTGACCCGCATCGGGGAGTACAAGTGGCCAATTGAGCTGACCCCCACCACGCGCCAGTTCCTGGACGGCGTCACTGAACTCACAGGAGTCGAGTTCGACGCCGACAATCCGGATCTCCTGTTGAACCAACTCGGAACGGTGGCACGGTTCGTCGGTGCCACCCTGCAAAACACCACCAACCCCACCCTCCTGAAGGGGGGCTACAAGCACAATGTCATTCCCGAGTCGGCGGAGGCCCTGGTGGACTGCCGAACCCTGCCGGGACAGCAGGAACACGTTCTAGAGATCGTGCGCGACCTCGCCGGAGCCGGCGTCGATGTCAGCTATGTCCACTCGGACGTCTCCCTGGAGGTCCCCTTCGCGGGCAACCTCGTGGATTCCATGATCGACGCCCTGCACTCCGAGGATCCCGGTGCCAAGGTCCTCCCGTACACACTCTCCGGTGGAACGGACAACAAATCCCTGAGCAGGCTGGGGATCACCGGCTACGGTTTCGCGCCGCTGCAGCTGCCCGATGACCTGGACTTCACCGGGATGTTCCACGGGGTGGACGAGCGTGTCCCTGCCGATTCGCTCAAATTCGGCGCCCGGGTGCTTAACACCCTCCTCACGAACTACTGAGCAGGCCACGTATGACGCCGGAAGAAATCCTTCCCGAGGCGCTGCTGGAGCGCATCCGCGGCCGGGCAGCCGGCTATGACCGGGATAACGCCTTTTTCCACGAGGATCTGGCGGAGCTGGCCGCAGCCGGGTACCTCAAGCTCTTTGTCCCTGCAGCCGACGGCGGTGCCGGGTTGGGGCTTGAAGCGGCGGCGCAGTGCCAGCGAAGGCTGGCAACGGCTGCGCCCGCCACTGCCCTCGCGGTCAACATGCATTTGGTGTGGACCGGCGTCGCGTACGTCCTGGCCGGGAGAGGCGACCAGTCCCTGGACTTCGTCCTCAAGGAGGCCGCGAACGGCGAAATCTTTGCCTTCGGCAATTCCGAAGCAGGCAACGATTCAGTCCTCTTCGATTCGCGGACAGTTGCCACGCCACTGTCCGGCGGCGGCTACAGCTTCACCGGGTCAAAGATCTTCACGAGCCTTTCCCCGGCATGGACCAGGCTGGGGATCTTCGGAAAGGATGAAGGCGCGAGGGGCGGAGAGGGGGAACTGATTCACGGTTTCATCACCCGCGAGACCCCGGGCTACACAATCCTGGACGACTGGAACACGCTGGGGATGCGGGCCAGCCAGTCCAACACAACAGTGCTGAACGCCGCCGAAGTCCCCGCCGACCGGATTTTCCGCAGGCTCCCCGTGGGGCCGAATGCGGACCCGTTGATCTTCGCCATTTTCGCCTGCTTTGAATCACTCCTCGCCGCCGTGTACACCGGTCTTGGGGAGCGCGCCCTGCACCTGGCCGTGGAGGCCGTCAAGCGCCGCACCTCCTTCAAGAACGGTGGCCGGAGCTACGCCCAGGATCCTGACATCCGCTGGAAAGTGGCAGAGGCGGCCATGGCCATGGACAATCTCTACCCCCAGCTCCTGATGGTGACGCGTGATGTTGACGGCGTTGTGGACCACGGTCCGCAGTGGTTCCCCAGGCTCGTCGGATTGAAAATCAATGCCACAGAGACCGCCCGCCGGGTGGTTGACCTTGCCATCAGGGTCAGCGGAGGCTCAAGTTACTTCCAAGGCAGCGAACTGGAGCGCCTGTACCGCGACGTACTGGCCGGGATGTTCCACCCCTCTGATGACGAATCAGCGCACAATACAGTGGCGAATGCCTGGCTCGGCCCCCTGGAACAATGACGGTTGGGCCTAGACAGTCCGTTGGACCTGCATGACCCTGCGCCGGAGCCAAAAGCGGCGTCCGCCACCGAGGTAGAGCTTGCTGCGTTCCAGTTCCCACTTGCCGTACTCGGAGTGCTCCACGAGCCGGCGACGCGCCTCACGCAGTGAATCGTCAGGGCTTACCGTCAGTACGAGGTACTCGTACTGCCTCAAATAGTCCCGTTCCCGGTGGACGGAGCTGGTGAGAAATTGTTCCTTCATTGCTCTCCATTCTCGTCCATTTCCAGCTAACGTGAAGTCATGAGCATCGATCCGCGTGTCGCGCTTCAGTCCTTGACAGCTGCCTTGGAAGAACACCTTATCGCAGCCTCCAACCGGCGCGGCGATGGCGACCCCACGGTGGAAGCAGCTTTTTTTGCTGTTGCGGATGCCTTCGAAGTTTACGAGGACGCACTCTACGAGGCGTACAACGAAGTGACGCCGCTGCAGGTGTTTGACGACGAGGAAGATGAAGAGGAAGACAGCGTCCTGGACGACGATGAGGACCTGGAAATCGTCGAGGAGTAACGTCCGCCGGTTGCAGCAAAATACCGGCAGGATCAGGACGGTGGCAGGATCAGGACGTTTCTGAAACGTCCTCAAGGGCGCGGGAAATCTCCGGCGGCAATGGTGTCAGCTGGGCATCCAGGATCTCTTTAAGCTGGACAGGCGTCCGGGGGCCCACCATCGCCGTGGCAACCCCGTGCTGGGAAAGCAGCCAACTGAGGGAGACATCCAGCGGTGTGCGGCCCAATCCCTTGGCAGCCATGGCCACCGCCTCCACCACCCGGGACGGCTTTTCCGCCAGGTACGGTTCAACGTAGGGCGCAAGGACCGGGTGTGCGGCCCGGGAATCGCCGGGGATGTTGCCCCGGTACTTGCCGGTGAGGACACCCCGGCCCAGCGGGGCCCATGCCATCAGGCCCAGCCCTGCGTCCTCCACAGCGGGAATGAGTTCTGCTTCCGCCTTCCGCTGAAGGAGCGAATATTCTGCCTGCGCGGCCACCAGCGGAAACCCGGCCACGGCGGCGGCCTTGGCAGTTTGCCAGCCGCTGAAGTTTGAGACGCCTGCATACCTGGCCCGCCCGCTCCGCAGGGCGAATTCAAGGGCCGAGAGGGTTTCCTCCAACGGGACGTTGGCATCCCACGCCTGCGCAAACCAAATATCCACGTAATCGGTCCCGAGCCTCGCCAGGCTGGCGTCCAGCCCGGACAGCATCGCGTTCCGTGAGGTGTCCACCGTCCGCCGGCCGTCCGACGTCGACATCCCGGCTTTGGTGGAAATGGAGACTTCGGTCCTGGAGACGACGTCCCCCAGCAGCGATCCGATCATCGCCTCTGCGCGGCCGTCCGCATAGGACGCTGCAGTGTCGATGTGCTTGCCGCCGGCGTTGACGAAAGCGCGCAGCAGGTCCGTTGCGTCCTGTTCATCGGTATCGCCTGCCCAGGACATGGTGCCCAGGGTAAGGGCGGAGACCCGCAATCCACTGTTGCCGACATAACGCTGCTGCATAGCAGCAAGCTTACGGGGAATCATCAGGGTCCATGACGTAGGGTCTTAGCGTGAACTGGTTTGAGGCGGCCCTGCTGGGCCTTGTGCAGGGACTGACCGAATTTCTACCGATTTCATCAAGTGCGCACCTGCGGATTGTGGGGGAGTTCCTGCCGAACGCCGCCGATCCCGGTGCCGCTTTTACCGCCATAACCCAGCTGGGGACCGAAACGGCCGTCCTTGTCTACTTCCGGCATGACATCGTCAGGATCTTCAGGGCGTGGGCCGGAGCACTCACCGGCAAAGTGTCCAGGCAGGACCCGGATGCGCGGATGGGATGGCTCGTTATTTTGGGAAGCCTGCCCATCATCGTCCTGGGGCTTCTGTTCCAGGACCAGATCGAATCAGTACTGCGGAGCCTGTGGATTGTAGCCACCACACTGATCGTCTTCGGGCTGGTCCTGGCGGTGGCCGATGCGGTGGGCCGGCAGGAACGCGAGCTGAGCCGGCTGACGTACAAGCACGGTGTATTTTATGGATTTGCCCAGGCAATGGCGCTTATTCCCGGGGTTTCGAGGTCGGGAGGGACCATCACGGCCGGCCTGCTGATGGGCTACACCAGGGAAGCCGCGGCGCGGTACTCGTTCCTTCTGGCCATTCCTGCTGTATTCGGCAGCGGCCTGTTCCAGCTCTACAAGACCGTCACCAAAGAGGGCATCAGTGGACCCTATGGGCTGCCGGAGACGGCGATGGCCACCGTCATTGCGTTTGCCGTGGGTTATGTGATCATCGGCTGGTTCCTGAAGTTCGTTTCCACCCGCAGCTACCGCCTCTTTGTCTGGTACCGGATCTTCCTGGGGATGGCGCTGTATCTGCTGCTCGGTTTCAATGTCATCAGCGCCTAGCACTAGGCTTGGCGTGTGAAATCCTGGATATCCCGCCCTGTTCCCGAACTGCCCGGAAGAATGTCCGCCATACGGCTGTTCGACACAGCCCGCGGCATTGAAGTGACGCTTCCCAACGGCGGGGACCAGTCGATGTATGTCTGTGGAATCACGCCTTATGACGCCACGCACATGGGGCATGCTGCCAGCTACGTGGCCTTTGACCTGCTGAACAGGGCCTGGCGCGACGCCGGGCAGCGGGTTTCGTACGTCCAGAATGTCACCGACGTTGACGACCCCCTGCTGGAACGGGCCACAGCCACGGGAGTTGACTGGAGGGACCTTGCGGCCAGCCAGGTGGAGCTCTTCCGGACCGACATGGAAGCGCTGAACGTGCTGGCACCGGATAACTACGTTGGGGCTGTGGAATCCATTCCCCTCATCGTCCCGGCGATCGAGCATCTTGTCCGGCTGGGCCTTGCCTATCGCGTGCCGGGCACTGCGGGAGAACCGGATGGCGATGTGTATTACGACGTCGAGGCAGCCGGCAAGCATTCCGTCTCCGATGAACCGGACGCCTGGACCCTGGGCTCAATTTCGGGCCTGCCGGAAACTGAGATGCTGGAGCTCTTTGCTGAACGGGGCGGCGATCCCGGGCGGGCCGGCAAGCGTCAGGCCCTTGATCCGCTCCTTTGGCGGGTTGCACGGGACGGCGAGCCCAGCTGGCCCGGCGGCGAGCTTGGGCAGGGCAGGCCGGGCTGGCACATTGAGTGCACGGTCATCGCCCAGAAATACCTCCCGGCCCCCTTCACCGTCCAGGGCGGAGGCTCTGACCTGATCTTCCCCCATCATGAAATGGGTGCAGGGCACGCGTATTCACTGACCGGGGTGCCGTTGGCCCAGCATTTTGCCCACGCCGGAATGGTGGGCCTTGACGGTGAAAAGATGAGCAAGTCCAAGGGAAATCTGGTCCTGGTCTCCGCATTGCGGGCTGCAGGGGAGGAGCCCGCGGCCATCCGCCTGGCTATCCTGGCACACCACTACCGTACGGACTGGTCCTGGACAGAGTCCGGATTTGCCCAGGCGAAGGAACGGCTGGAGTCCTGGCGCGGCGCCCTTGCCAGCGCGCCCGCAGGATCTGCGGCTGGCCTTATTGCCGGGATGCGCGAGGCAATGGCCGCTGATTTGAACGCCCCGGCGGCGCTGGCGGCCGTGGACAAATGGGCTGCGATGGCTACCACTTCAGACACCGCGGGCAGCCAGCATGACCAGGCTCTTGCCAGCGACGCGATTGACGCACTTCTCGGGGTCCGGCTCTAACGCTTTCCTTCTCGGCGGGTGGGCCCCCTTTGCGGGTGGAACCCTTTAGGGCCGGTCCTGGCCGCGGCGTTTGAGGTACCGCTCAAACTCCCGTGCGATGGACTCCCCGCTCGCCTCAGGAAGGTCGGCGGTATCCTTGGCCTCTTCCAACTGGCGCACGTAAGCAGCGATTTCCGGGTCCTCGGTGGCGAGCTCATCAACGCCCCGCTCCCAGGCGTCGGCTTCCTCTGCCAGTTCGTGGGTATCCAAAGGCACCTGCAGCAACTCCTCAATCCGGTGCAGGAGGGCCAGCTGCGCCTTGGGTGACGGCGCCTGGGCTACGTAGTGCGGTACGGCCGCCCACAACGACACGGTAGGAATGCCTGCCAGCAGCGAGACTTCGGACAGTACGCCCACAATCCCCACCGGACCTTCATACTGGGAGGCCTCCAGGTTCAGACGCTCCCGGAGCGGTCCGTCGTCGGAGGAGGTGCTGACGGGGATAGGCCTGCTGTGGGGAACGTCCGCGAGCAGGGCTCCCACCAGCACCACGTAATCCACCTTCAACGCCTCCGCATGCACCAGCAGCTCGGCTGTGTAGGCACGCCATTTGTAGGAGGGCTCAGTTCCCTGCACAAAGATGACATCCACGTTGGAGCCGGGCGCACTCGCCTTGTAGATGCGGGTGGAGGGCCATTTGATCTTGCGTTCGCCTGCCGCGTTCCGCCGTACCGTTGGACGGGTGAACTGGAAGTCGTAGTATTCATCGGCGTCGATGGAGGCAACCTTCTTACCGCCCCAGAGCTTATTGAGGTAGCGAAGTGAATCGCTCGCGGCCTCGCCGGCGTCGTTCCAGCCCTCAAAGGCGGCCAACATCACGGTCACCCGCTCTCCGTCCGCCACTGGCAGCAGGAACCGCTCTGGCTCGTCCACGGCATCCGGTTCGGTGGTGTCTCCATCGAAGCTATTCATTTCTTCACCCTACGTCCAAGAAGCTGGGTGATGCATCGAATGAACCGCCAAAAAAACAAGCCGGCGCGGCGTCAGGGTTCCAGGAGGCCCCATATTCGCCAAGGGCGTAGCCCGCAGCTGGCGTTCAGGGTGGCACCGTAGACTGAAACCATGCGATCCACTGCCTCCCCTTCCCCGCTGAGAGCCGTTCTTTGGGACATGGACGGCACCATCGTGGACACGGAACCATACTGGATCGCCGCCGAACACGCGCTGGTCCAGGCTTACGGCGGGACCTGGTCGCACGAGCAGGCCATGCAGCTGGTGGGGCAGTCCCTGACGTTTTCCGCCGGCATTCTGCAGGAGGCCGGTGTCCGGCTGGAGATCCGGCAGATTATCGACACCCTGACTGCCGAAGTCATCCGCAATGTGCGGCGCAAGGTTCCTTGGCGCCCCGGTGCACGGGAACTGCTGGATGACCTCCACAGTGCCGGCATCCGCTGCGCCCTGGTCACCATGTCTGAAGGCCCGCTGGCACGCGAAATAGTTTCCAGTCTTCCCCGGCAGTACTTCGAATTCCTGGTCACCGGAGACAGTGTGGTCCGCGGCAAGCCGGACCCTGAGGCGTACCTGACGGCTGTTGAACTGCTGCGCCAGGATGATCCCGGCCTGACCGTGGACCACTGTGTGGCGCTGGAGGACTCGGCACCGGGCGTTGCGGCGGCGGTAGCCTCAGGTGTTGCCACCGTTGCCATTCCGCATATGGTCCCGCTGCCGCCTGACCCGCGGCACGTGACCTGGGAATCACTGGAGGGACGCACCGTGGCCGAACTGGAATCCATCGCTGCACGCCGGGGCGAACAGCAGGCCGGCACGTCGGCAATGCCGGCAACCGCTTCGAGGAGCCTTGCACTTGACTAAAACGAAAGCGCCCTCCCGCAGGGAGGGCATTCCGCTGGGCAGGATTGCGGGCATTCCCGTCATTCTGGCCTACTCCTGGTTTATCATCGCGGCCTTCACGGTGGTTGCCTTCGGACCAGCGCTCCTGGCGAGGAACCCCGCCCTGGGCTTCGCCGCCTACTTGGTGGCCTTTGCTTACGCCGTGCTTCTGCTGATCTCGGTCCTCGTCCACGAACTGGCTCATGCGCTGACCGCCAAGATCTATGGCTGGCCCACGCAGAAGATCGTCCTGAACCTTTGGGGCGGGCACACACAGTTCGAAAACTTCACGGCCACCCCGGGGCGCTCCGTGCTGGTGGCACTGGCCGGGCCGGCCGCCAACTTCGTGCTCGCCGGGGGGACGTGGCTGGTCCGTGCCTCGGCCGACCTTGGCGGAGTGGCGGACATCCTGACAAATATCTTTATGGTGGCCAACCTGCTGATCGGCATCTTCAACGTCCTGCCGGGACTCCCGCTCGACGGCGGGCGCCTGGTCGAGTCGGCGGTCTGGAAGGCAACGGGAAGCCAGGCAAAAGGCACAGTCGCCGCGGGCTGGGCCGGACGTGTCCTTGTGGTCGCCCTGGGATACTGGTTTATTGCCAGGCCGCTGCTCGCCGGTGAGCCGCCGGACCTCACCTTCCTAATGATTACCATCCTCGTCGCCGGATTCCTCTGGATGGGCGCTTCGGCCTCCATCCAGCAGGGGACACTGCGCGGCAGGCTCCACCTGGTGAGCGCTGCAGCGCTGTCCGAACCCGCCGTCGGAATTCCTGCTTCTGCAACAGTGGCGGAAATCCTGCGGCTCTCACCTGCCGGAACCCCTGCAGTTGTTGTCTGCGGCCCGGACGGCCGGCCGCAGGGAGTGGTGGACCCTTCGGCGGTTTCTGCCGTACCCCCTGCCGCCGCAGGAACCACCCCAGTGACGGCCGTGTCCTATGCCCTGGTTCCCGGCGCCTATGTGCCCGAATGGTCCAAGGGGCAGGAGCTCATCCAGTACCTCGCCCAGCTGGAGGGCCGCGAATATGCCGTGGTGGATCACCGGGGGACGGTGACCGGACTCCTGCGGCAGAACGCAGTGCTGGCTGCCATCACCGGCAAGGGTCTCCGGCCCAATGGCCATCGGCAGGACCAAAACCGGTAGAGTTACGTGCCGGTCGTGCATTGCCGCTGCACGGTTGCCGACGAGGGCCTCTGTGCCGGACCGGGCTGGCCCTACAGTGCGCGGCCCCACAGTTTTACAGGAGCGAGGAAGAATCATGAGCAGCGAAACTGCCGCCAACGAAGCCACAGCAACAACCCAAGACGGTGTTGTCGCCGGCGGCTTGCAGCCTGTAGGCGCTGCACGGCGCCGGGGTCCCTTCCGGGAGGGGGAGCGGGTCCAGCTGACCGACGAACGCGGCCGGATGAACACCATCACGCTGGAAACCGGCGGCGCGTTCCACACCCACCGCGGCTTCCTGAACCACGACGAGATCATCGGCAAGGTGGACGGTTCGGTAGTGGTGAACAACGTTGGCCAGCAGTACCAGACGCTGCGCCCGCTTCTCTCCGATTTTGTCCTGTCCATGCCCCGGGGTGCCGCCGTGGTTTACCCGAAGGATGCAGGGCAGATTGTCACCATGGCGGACATCTTTCCCGGCGCCAGGGTAGTGGAGGCCGGGGTCGGTTCCGGCGCGCTGTCCATCTCGCTGCTGCGGGCCGTGGGCGACAACGGCTACCTGCACTCCTTTGAACGCCGGGCGGAATTCGCGGACATTGCCCGGGGCAACGTGGAGACCATCTTTGGTGGCCCCCACCCCGCCTGGAAGGTCTCGCTCGGCGATTTCCAGGAAGAAGTGGTCCGCAGCGAAGCCCCCGGGTCCATTGACCGCGTGGTCCTGGACATGCTGGCGCCGTGGGAGTGCCTCGACGCCGTTGCCACGGTGCTTGCCCCAGGCGGCGTCTGGATCAATTACGTGGCCACCGTAACGCAGCTCTCCCGGACTGCCGAGGCCATCCGCGCCGACGGCCGTTTCACCGAGCCCGACGCTTGGGAATCCCTGGTGCGTGGCTGGCATCTGGAAGGCCTGGCGGTCCGCCCAGACCACCGCATGGTGGCCCACACCGGTTTCCTGCTGGTGACCCGCCGGCTGGCTGACGGTGTCACCGGGATTTCGGTCAAGCGCCGGCCGTCCAAAACGGATTTCAATGAAGAGGACGTCAATGCCTGGACGCCCGGCGCGGTGGGCGAACGGCTGGTCTCAGACAAGAAACTTCGCCGCGCAGCGAGGGACGCCATCGCCGGCACCAACGTTAAGGACGAACCCGTTAAAGACGAACCGGAGATCACGAACTAGTCCATATTTCGGGAGTCTTCAGCTGTACCTGCCAACTTGGGGCTAAGGTCTTAAGAGAAGCGCAGGAAGGGGCTGATGCATGATGGAGACGCCGAACCAGGACTCCGGACGCACACCGGCGGAGCAGTCTGCCGCCAACGATCTGTCCGTTGCCGACCGGCAGGTTAACATCCTCCGGGACAAACTCAGGCACATCGACCGCCAATTGGCAGCCGCGACACAAAACAACGCCAAGCTCGTCAGCATGCTGGAAACTGCGAAAGCGGAGATTCTTCGGCTGAAGAACGCGCTGGACCAGGAAGGGCAGCCGCCGTACAGCTTTGGCACCATCCTCCAGTTGAACCCAAAGCGGCAGCCGTCGGCCGGCAGCAGCGGGCAGGCCGCCACGGAGGAATCCGCTGACATCTTCAATGCCGGCCGAAAGATGCGGGTGGGGATCAGTCCACTGGTCAACATCAACCAGTTGGCAGTGGGCCAGGAGGTCCTGCTGAACGAGGCACTGCTGATCGTGGCCGGACTCGGCTACGAGCGTGCGGGAGAGCTTGCGACACTCAAGGAAATGCTCGGCGCAGACCGCGCCCTGGTAGTGGGACGGGCGGACGAAGAGCGCGTGATCCGGCTCTCCGGAGCACTGCTGTCCGAAAAACTCAGGGTGGGCGATGCACTGTCCATCGACTCCCGCACAGGATATGCCCTGGAGAAGGTACCCAGGTCCGAGGTGGAAAACCTCGTACTCGAGGAAGTCCCGGACATCACGTACGAGGACATCGGTGGCCTGGGGCCGCAGATCGAGCAGATCAGGGACGCCGTCGAATTGCCGTTCCTGCACCCTGACCTCTACCGTGAGCACGGCCTGAAGGCACCCAAGGGGATCCTGCTCTACGGTCCGCCGGGCTGCGGCAAGACCCTCATCGCCAAGGCAGTAGCCAACTCATTGGCCGCCCGGGCGGCAGAACGTTCAGGCAACGTAGATCTGAAGAGCTACTTCCTGAACATCAAAGGTCCTGAACTGCTGGACAAGTACGTGGGGGAGACCGAACGGCACATCCGCCTGATTTTCTCCCGCGCCCGGGAAAAGGCGTCCGACGGCAGCCCCGTAGTGGTGTTCTTCGACGAGATGGACTCCCTCTTCCGCACCCGCGGAACCGGGATCTCCTCAGACGTCGAAACCACCATCGTTCCCCAGCTGCTCAGTGAGATCGACGGCGTGGAGCGGCTTGACAACGTGATTGTGATCGGTGCCTCCAACCGCGAGGACATGATTGATCCGGCCATCCTGCGTCCGGGCCGTCTGGACGTCAAAGTCAAGATCCACCGCCCCGACGCCGAGGCCGCAGCCGACATCTTCAACAAGTACATCACCACTGACCTGCCGTTCCACGAGTCCGATCTCGCAGAGCATGACGGTGACGTCCAGGCAACCGTGGACGCCATGATCCAGCGCACGGTGGAAGCCATGTACTCCACAGACAAGTCCAACGAGTACCTGGAAGTCACCTACGCCAACGGCGACACGGAGATGCTCTACTTCAAGGACTTCAACTCCGGCGCAGTGGTGCAGAATGTGGTTGACCGGGCCAAGAAGTACGCCATCAAGGATTTGCTGACGCTGCACCAGAAGGGCCTGCGGATCGAGCACCTGCTCCGTGCCGTAGTGGATGAATTCCGCGAACACGAGGATATGCCCAACACCACCAACCCGGATGACTGGGCACGCATCTCCGGCAAGAAGGGCGAGCGGATCACCTACATCCGCACCATCGTCCAGGGCAAGGCCGGCCAGGAGCCAGGCAAGTCTATTGAGACGATGCCGAACACAGGGCAGTACCTGTGACGGCTGCACCGGAACCCGTCGTCGGAGGATCGCTCCCCGTCGGCGGGGCCATGCGCGTCATGGGGGCTGAGACCGAGTACGGTATCCATGCCCCCTCGGCCCCCGGCGCCAATGCCACCATGATGTCCGCCCGGGTAGTGCAGGCGTATGCGCAGGTGACACGCCAGCGCGCGGCCGGCGGAGCAGAGACGCGGTGGGACTACACCGACGAGGAGCCCCTGCACGACGCCCGCGGCTGGACCCTTGAGCGGGAATCGGCGCATCCCAGCCAACTGACTGACCAACCGCCGGTCCTTGACGCCGAAGCCGTGGCCCTTGCCTACGGGCGCGAGGAACTGGAACTGGACGGGCAGGACGAGTCAGGCACGCTGCTGATGAACATGGTCCTGGGCAACGGCGCGCGCCTGTACGTGGACCATGCGCACCCGGAGTATTCCAGCCCTGAGGTCACCAGTCCCCGTGACGCCGTGAAGTGGGACGCGGCAGGGGACCTCGTAGCCCTGGCCGCAGTCCGGCGGCTCGCGGCGGATCCCGAACTCCCCGCCGTCAACCTCTACAAAAACAACACGGACAACAAGTCCGTCTCCTACGGCTCCCATGAGAACTACCTCATGCCGCGCTCCGTCCCGTTTGGCGACATCGTGCGGGGCCTGACACCCTTCTTCGTTACCCGGCAAATCATGTGCGGTTCGGGCCGGGTGGGTTTGGGACAGGACAGCTCCACACCGGGTTACCAGATCAGCCAACGTGCGGATTTCTTCGAGGCCGAAGTGGGCCTGGAGACCACCATCCGCCGGCCCATCATCAACACCCGTGATGAACCGCATGCCACCGCGGACAAGTACCGCCGGCTGCATGTGATCATCGGGGACGCCAACCTGAGCCAGGTGTCCAATTACCTGAAATTTGGCGCCACAGCGCTGGTTCTCAGCCTCATCGAAGCAGGCCTTGCACCGAAAGTGGAAGTGCACGAGCCTGTCGCCGCACTGCAGGCCGTCAGCCACGACACGTCCCTGACTGCCAAACTCAGGCTGCTGGACGGGCGCAGGGTGACAGCCCTGGATCTTCAGTGGATGTATCACGAGGCCGCCGCAAAGCTTGCCCAGGACACAGGGGTTGGCGACGCCGTCGACGGGGACGGGCACACCCACGAGGTCCTGGAGCGCTGGGCGTCCACGCTCACGCAGCTGGACTCGGACAGGGCGGCTGCCGCCTCATCGGTGGAGTGGCTGGCAAAGCTTTCCCTTCTGGAGGGTTACCGGGACCGTGACGGGCTCGCCTGGGACGACGCCAGGCTTGGCCTCGTGGATCTGCAGTGGGCGGATATCCGTCCGGAGAAGGGCCTGTATTACAGGTTCCTCGCGCGGAACCGGATGCAACGGATCATCGACGACGCCGACATCGCCACTGCGGTCACCGAACCGCCGTCGGACACCCGTGCCTTTTTCCGCGGCCGCTGCATCAGCAGCTTCGGCAAGGATGTGGTGGGGGCAAGCTGGGACTCGGTCATCTTCGATGTACCGGGATACGGCCGGCTCCAGCGGGTGCCCACCAGGGAACCGCTGCGTGGCACCAAAGCACTCACCGGAGGGCTCTTTGCCCGCCACCGGACGGCCGGTCCTTTCCTGGCAGAGCTGCTGGGACACAAGACTGCTCCGCCTCCGGCGTAAACCGCCCAAGCCGGCCGACGGCGTGGCAATATGGGCATATCGGAAGATCCGTCCCGGATCCGATGACTCACAGAGGGAGTGATAACAATGGCAGGCCAGGAGCAGCAGCAGCCACAATCGCGCGACAGCCAGGTCGAGGAAGACGTGCCGGAGGCCCCTCCCGCGCCCCCTGAAGCCCAGGCATCGGCGTCCACCCAGGGCGTGGATGACCTCCTCGACGAAATCGACGGCGTCCTTGAATCCAACGCTGAAGAGTTTGTCCGCGCGTTCGTCCAAAAGGGCGGTCAGTAACCCGGGTTCGGATGCTGGCGGAAGCCGCGGACGGCCGGAAACTGTACAGACGCTGAAGTACCACGTTCAAGGAGTGCATGAGTGCAGGAATCAACCGCCAATCAGGTAGCCGCCAGTGCGACGTCGTCATTTACCGAGCATCTGCAGCGGGACCGCCCGGAACTGCTTCCCTACGGCCGTGACCTTCCGGCCGGGGCAAATCCGGGCACACCCCTGCAGGTGCCGCATGCCACCACCATCGTGGCGATGAGCTACGGTGGCGGCGTACTGATGGCTGGTGATCGGCGTGCCACCATGGGCAACGTGATTGCCAGCCGGCACATTGAAAAGGTATTTCCGGCGGACCAGTATTCAGTCCTGGGGATAGCAGGAACAGCAGGCATCGCCATAGACCTGACCCGTCTCTTCCAGGTGGAGCTGGAACACTACGAAAAGATCGAGGGCACGCTGCTCAGCCTGGATGGCAAGGCCAACCGGCTGGGGGCCATGATCCGCAGCAACCTTCCCATGGCCATGCAGGGACTGGCCGTGGTTCCCCTCTTTGCAGGCTTTGACACCACGGCCGGCGTGGGCCGCCTCTTCTCCTACGATGTCACTGGCGGCCGGTACGAGGAACGGGAACACCACACGGTGGGGTCCGGTTCGGTCTTCGCCCGCGGCGCTCTGAAAAAGCTATGGCGGCCCAACCTCACGGAAGCCGAGGCAGTTTCGGTGGCCGTGGAATCGCTTTACGACGCTGCCGACGACGATTCCGCCACCGGCGGCCCCGATCCCGTCCGTCAGCTTTGGCCGATTGTCTACACTGTGAACAGGTCCGGTGCCAGGCGCGTGCCCGAGTCCGAGCTGGCCACGGTGGCAGGAAACATCATCGAAGCCCGTTCCAGCGCACGGCGGGAGGCCTGAGATGACGCAGCAGTTTTATGTTTCGCCTGAGCAACTGATGAAGGACCGTGCGGACTTCGCACGGAAAGGCATCGCACGCGGCCGCTCTGTGGTGGTGGTCAGCTGTGAGGACGGCATCGCGCTGGTTGCCGAAAACCCGTCACCGTCGCTGCACAAGATCGGCGAGATCTACGACAAGATCGCGTTTGCCGCGGTGGGCAAGTACAACGAATTTGAAAGCCTTCGCCAGGCAGGTGTGAGGTATGCCGATGTCCGCGGGTACTCGTACGACCGCGAGGATGTCACGGCCCGCGGACTTGCCAGCGTTTACGCGCAAAGCCTTGGTGCCGTGTTCACGGCGGAACAGAAGCCCTTCGAAGTGGAGTTGGCAGTGGCCGAGGTGGGACCCACGCAGGAACGCGACCACCTCTACCGGCTGACTTTCGACGGTTCCATCGCAGATGAGCACGGCTTCATTGTCATGGGCGGCCAGGCTGAGAAGGTGTCATCCGCCATTGCGGCAGGCTGGCGCTCGTCCTTGCGGTTCCCCCATGCGATCCGTCTCGCGATGGAAGGCCTGGTCACTGACACGGAAGCAGGGGAACTGCCAGCCAAAGCCGTGGAAGTTGCCGTGCTGGACCGCGTTTCCGAGAGCTCCCGTGGCTCGCGGCGCGCCTTCCGGCGACTGAATGACGCCGATCTCACGGCGTTGCTTGCTGAGGAGGACTGAAATGGACAAGAGGATCTTCGGTATTGAAACCGAGTTCGGCATTTCGTACTCGAGCCCGGATTCACGGCCGTTGGCGCCCGAGGAAGTGGCCCGTTACCTTTTCCGCAAGGTGGTCAGCTGGGGGAGGTCATCCAACGTGTTCCTCACCAACGGTTCCCGCCTCTACCTCGACGTCGGATCGCACCCCGAGTATGCCACCGCTGAATGCGATGACCTTGCACAGCTCATCGCCCACGACCGGGCAGGCGAACTCATCCTTGATGACCTCGTGGACGAAGCACAGTCCAGGCTGGCGGCTGAGGGCTTCAACGGCACCGTGTACCTGTTCAAGAACAACACTGATTCGGCCGGCAACTCCTACGGCAGCCATGAAAACTACCTGATCCCGCGGCGGGGCGAGTTCTCCAGGCTGGCCGAAATCCTCATTCCCTTCCTTGTTACCCGGCAGCTCATCGCCGGGGCGGGAAAAATCCTCAAAACGCCGCACGGGGCCACCTACGCCTTTTCGCAGCGGGCCGACCATATCTGGGAGGGTGTCTCGTCCGCCACCACACGGTCCCGTCCCATCATCAACACCAGGGACGAACCACACGCCGATGCCGAGTTCTTCAGGCGGCTCCATGTCATTGTGGGCGATTCGAACATGTCCGAAACGACGGCCCTGCTGAAGGTGGGCACGGTGGACCTGATCCTGCGGATGATTGAGGCCGGCGTGATCATGCGCGACATGCGGATGGAAAACCCCATCCGCAGCATCCGGGAAATTTCCCACGACCTCACTGGCCGTGCCCTGGTCCGGCTGGCGAACGGCCGCCAACTGACGGCGCTGGAGATCCAGCAGGAGTACCTGACCAAGGTCATCGCTTTCGTTCAGGAGAACGGTGCGCACAACCCGCATGTCCCGCTCATCCTTGACCTGTGGGGCAGGACCCTGAGGGCCATTGAAAGCGGCGACACCAGCACCATCGAAACAGAAATCGACTGGGCTATTAAAAAGAAGCTGATGGACAACTACCGGGAACGGCATGGCCTGGGCCTGGACGCACCGCGGATTGCCCAGCTTGACCTCACTTACCATGACATTTCACGCAGCCGCGGACTCTACTATCTGCTCCAGTCCAGAGGCGTGGTGCGTCGCGTGGTGGATGACACCATAGTCAAGGATGCGGTGGACGCCCCGCCCCAGACCACCAGGGCCAAATTACGGGGAGATTTCGTCCGCCGCGCCCAGGAACTGGGCAGGGACTACACGGTGGACTGGGTGCATCTGAAGCTGAATGACCGCGCACACCAGACCATCCTGTGCAAGGATCCATTCCGCAGCGTGGACGACCGTGTGGATGCCCTGCTGGACTCTATGGGCTGACACACAGCTTGAGGGGCTATTCTGGATAGGGCCGTTCTTTGGCCCTGCAGCGGTGCCGAGTGAACGAGTTCCGGCACCGCATCCACCTTGCCCCGACGAAAGTTCTCTTACGTGCGCCGACTACTTGCAATTCTTATCCCCGGTCTGCTGTTGCTTACCGCCTGTGGCGGGTCGCCCGCAGCACCGGAACCCACCAGTCAGTCCGCTGGCGATACTGCGAAGTTCGACTCCCTGAAACTGACGGACAACGGGGACAAAAAAGCTCCCGGCGTCGAATTCACCAAGCCACTCGAAGTGACTGAACCCACTGTCAAGGTGGTCGCCGAGGGCAGCGGGGATCCCGTCAAACCGAACCAGGTTGCGAACATCTCAATCCTCGCCCTGAACGGAACCGACGGCTCCACGCTGGAGGACACCTTCGCCGGTGAGCCCGAGCCCCTGGAACTCAACGAGGACCTCAAGACCGGAAGCGCCTTCATTTACAACGCGTTTGTTGGCGCCAAAGTCGGTTCGAGCCTTGCCCTTGCCATTCCCGGCCAGGCTGCTGCCGCCTCCGGCGCCCCGGCCCAGCCCACACAGCTGCTGCTGATCAAGGTGCTCTCCGCCAAGGACGTCCCACCGGCGCTCGAAAAGCCAGAGGGCGATCCCGTCACTCCGCCTGCAGGCCTGCCCACCGTCAAGGAAAATGACCAGGGCGTTCCGGAGATCTCCGTGGATGGCGCTGCGGCGCCCACTGCCCTCGTGGCCCAGGACCTGATCAAGGGCAAGGGCGCCGAAGTCAAGGCAACAGACACCCTCACCGTCAACTACGTGGGCGTGAACCTCGTGGGCGGCACCAAGTTTGATTCAAGCTTCGACCGCGGAGAGCCCGCCAGCTTCCCGCTGACGGGTGTCATCAAGGGCTGGACGCAGGGGCTCGCCGGGAAGACAGTTGGCTCGCGTGTACTCTTGGTTGTCCCCAAAGACCTGGCCTATGGTGACGCCGGGCAGGGCGAAGCCAAGGGCGACCTCGTTTTCGTTGTCGACATCCTCGGCGTTAAGTAGCTCTACAGCTACAACATTCACAAACCTGTTCCACTCACCACGCCCCACCAACTAGAAGGAGCAACCATGTCATTTGGTCAGCGCAATTTCGACCGCCAGAAGCCGGAAATTGACTTCCCGGAAGGCGATGTCCCCACAGAGCTGGTCATCACTGACCTCATCGAGGGTGACGGCGCCGAGGCCAAGGCCGGCGACACCGTCTCCACCCACTATGTGGGCGTTGCCTGGTCCACCGGCGAAGAATTCGACGCATCCTGGGGCCGCGGCGCACCGCTGGACTTCCGCGTAGGCGTCGGCCAGGTCATCCAGGGCTGGGACCAGGGCCTGCTCGGCATGAAAGTGGGCGGACGCCGCCGCCTGGAGATCCCCTCTGAACTCGCCTATGGATCACGCGGTGCCGGCGGAGCCATCGGCCCCAACGAAGCCCTGATCTTTGTGGTCGACCTCGTGGGCGTCCGCTGACCGGAGCCGTATAAGGCGTAGCCGCAAAAGGCACTGACGCCGGCGCTGAAGGCGCGGTAACGAACAGGACTGTTGTCCTGTTGTTGCCGCGCTTTCTGCTTTCCGGCACGGACTTTAGTAACGTAGCCTGCGTGTCCGCATCCCGTACAGAGCGCCTCCTGAATCTGCTGATCGCACTCCTCAACACCAAATACGGCCTCCGCCGCAGCGAACTGCGCGAAAAGGTCTACCACGACACGTCCGGCAATGACGTGGCCTTCGGCAGGATGTTCGAGCGTGACAAGAACGACCTGCGGCAGTTCGGCTTTGACGTGGAGACGGTTACGGACCTGGGCTGGAGTGAGGACGATCCCGCCACCACGCGCTACCGGATCGGCAAGGAGTCCAACAGGCTGCCGGACGTCCGGCTCAGCCCGGGGGAGTGGACGGTACTTCTGCTGGCCTCGCAGCTCTGGGAACGGGCGGCACTGGGCGCCGCCGCAGAGAACGCGCTGCGGAAGCTGCAGGCTTCCGGCGGCCTGTCTGACGTTGGACTTCCCGTCGGTGTTCAGCCAAGAATCAAACCCGCCGGCAGGGCGTTCGATGATCTCGTCGGAGCCATGCACGCCCAGCACCCTGTCACCTTCAGCTATCTGGCAGGCAGTACAGGCAACGAGGAACACCGGACGGTGGAACCCTGGGGCCTGGGAAGCCGCTTCGGCCAGTGGTACCTTGCCGGCTATGACCGCACGCGCCGGGCTGTGCGGCATTTCCGCCTCTCCCGGATCACCAGTGCCGTCTCGGTACTGGACAAGGAGCGCTATTCGCCGCCGGAGAACTTCAACATCCGGGAAGTGCTGGCAAGACTTCCGGAACTCCCGCTTCGGACCGCCGTCGTGGACGTCAGGGCGGGGCGGCTGGTGGGCTTGCGCCAGCGCGCCGCGGTCTCCGAGGAAGGCGGGGATATGGGAGCTCCCGACGCCGGGTACGACAGGCTTGAGCTTCAGTTCAGGGATGCGGAGGTGCTTGCCGAGGAACTGGCTTCCTACGGCCCGGATGCCCTGGCAGTCTCGCCTGACGAGCTCGTCACGGCCGTCCGGCGAAGGCTGCGTGCCGCCGCTGACTTCTGCGCGTCTCCGGTTCCGGAGTTCAGGTTTTCCGATGCCACAGCGGCCAGGACGGCCCGCAAGCGGACGTCTGAGGATCAGCTCAAACGGATGCTGCAGCTGGTGCCGTTCCTGGTGCACAACCAGGGGCTGCACATCCAGGACGTTGCGCGGCGGTTTGGGGTCACGCGCACTGAACTTGAAGATGACTTGCGGATCCTCATCTGTTCCGGCCTTCCCGAGGGGTATCCGGACGACCTCCTGGACATCCAGTGGGAGGACGACCACGTCTATATCACCCAGGATCTGGATCTCACCAGGCCGGTCCGCTTCACCGTGGAGGAGGCCTGTGCGCTCCTCACTGGTCTGGAGACGCTGAACGGCCTGCCGGAACTCGCTGAGGGCGGAGCGCTGGAATCCGTAACCCTGAAGCTCATGGCAGCAGCAGGTGAAGAGGGACTTCGCGCCGGCTCCCTCGCGGGGCCTGAGGTTGGTCCGGCGGATTCCGCGATTCTCGAACTGATCCATCAGGCGATCGATGACCGAGCCCAGCTGCATCTTGTGTATTTGTCCCCGCAGCGGGACAGGTTTTCAGAACGCGACGTTGACCCGCTCCGTCTTTATTCGCTGGACAACACGTGGTATTTCGAGGCGTACTGCCATTCTGTGCAGGGGTTGCGGAACTTCCGGCTGGACCGGGTCCAGGAGTTGCGGCGAAACGGCAAACAGGCGTCAAGCGACATGGAGCCCGCCGAAGGTTTCCCCGCCAAGCTCTTCACTCCCACCGACGACGACGTCACGGTGACGGTCCAGCTCACCAGGCAGGGCGCCGGGCTGGCTGACGACTACTACGCCGAACGCACGGCAGCCCTTCAGGACGGCGGCCTGGTGGCGGAGATCCGGTTCGGCAACACTGCCTGGCTGCCAATGTTCGTGGCCCAGCATGGGGGTGCGGTGCGCATTCTGGAGCCTGCGGAACTGGCGGAGTCTGCACGCAACTGGGTCAAGGCCTCGTTGGACCGGTACGGCGGCTAGACTTCTCAGCATGCCTTGGTGGTCCTGGATTCTGCTCTGGATAGCGCTTGTTGCGCTCTCCCTCCTGTTCTATGTCTTTTTGGGCATCCGCCTTTTCCGCCAGTTCATGGCAACGGTCAAGGATCTGGGTGCCGCAGGAGAGAAACTGGCGCGGCTGAATCCGGATCTTGCTCCGCCAGGGGACAGCCCGGCGGACAAGGCGGAGCAGCCCGGTTCAGCCGTTTTTGCCTCACCCGTGCGGATGCGGCATGATTACCACACATCCGCGTCATCACGCCGGGAACAGCGCCGCCAAAGGCGGGTTCAGCGTAGGACCGACCGGGGCCAGCCGCAGCTACTGGGCGATCTCGACTTCACTTAGACGTAGGATGTATCCAGAGGAAAGGAACTCCCGTGGGAAGACTCTTTGATGGCCCGTGGCCAATCGTAATTATCATCGTCGTGGCCTTGCTGCTCTTTGCCGCGCCCAAGCTTCCGGCCATGGCGCGCAGCCTTGGGCAGTCGATGCGGATCATTAAATCCGAAGTCAAGGAAATGAAGAACGACGGCAAGACCGAGACCACCGATGCATCGGGGCCCGTAGAGGGTAAGGTCGTCAACCATCCGCAGGGCAAACCCGGTGAGCCGACCGACGGTACTGACGCTCCGCCGTCGAACCGCGCTTAACCTGCAGTGGCACTAACGAGGGGCCGTAAATCAAACCCTGAAGGGCGGATGGCTCTTTGGGACCACCTCAGGGAGCTGAAGAACCGGCTGATCAAGTCCGCCATCGGCGTTGTCGTCGGCGGCGTGGGCGGCTGGTTCCTCTATGACCCGTTGCTCTCGGCCTTGGCCGAGCCGGTGAACCGCATTTCACAGCAAACCGGTGGGCTCTCCGCCATCAACTTTGGCACGATTGCTTCACCATTCGACTTCAAGTTGCAGATGTCGCTGCTGATCGGCCTGGTTATTTCCAGCCCGATCTGGATCTACCAGTTGTGGGCGTTCATCACCCCGGGCCTGACCTCGAAAGAGCGGCGCTACACCCTGGGTTACATGGCGGCAGCAGTGCCTTTGTTCCTGGCCGGAATCTACGCGGGCTGGCTGGTGGTCCCGCAGGTGGTCCGGGCACTGACGCAGTTCACCCCGACCGGGTCTTCCAGCGTTATCGATGCCCGCACCTACATCGAGTTTGTGACCCGGATGGTTCTGGTCCTGGGTATCGCCTTCCTGGTGCCGGTGGTCCTTGTCGGCATCAACATGGCCGGCGTCATCTCCGGCCAGACCATCCTCAAGGCTTGGCGCATCACAGTATTCCTCGTCTTTGTCCTGGCGGCCATCGCTGCCCCGGGTGCCGACGCAATCTCTATGTTTATGCTTGCTGGTCCGCTGCTGCTGCTCTTCTTTGCCGCCATAGGAATCTGTCTGATGAACGACAAACGGCGCAGCCGGCGGGCAGCCAAGCAGGCTGCCGAGACTGAGGCGAATGCGGATATCGCAACCCCGGGCACTGAGCTGAAGAACCTGTAGCCCTCAGCGCATTAGGCTTGGGGTATGTCCTCCATTTCCGGGCCGCTCTCTTCGGGGCCATTTTCTACCGGGCCCACCGATCCAGATCCACTGTCGCCCGCAGATAGCTACCGGGCCAGCGCAGAGCGCACGGCCGAGGCAGCCACATACCTTGGCGGCTTCATCCGCACCCTGGACTTTGAGCTTGACGATTTCCAGCGGCAGGCCTGCCTTTCGCTCCAGGCCGGCAAGGGAGTGCTGGTGGCAGCCCCCACCGGAGCCGGCAAGACGATCGTGGGCGAGTTCGCCATCTACCTCGCGCTGGAGCGGAACCTCAAGGCCTTCTACACCACCCCCATCAAGGCGCTGAGCAACCAGAAGTTTACTGAGCTCGCCGAGAAATACGGGCCCGCGAACGTGGGCCTCCTTACGGGTGACACCAGCATCAACGGAGACGCCCCCGTGGTGGTGATGACCACCGAAGTCCTTCGGAACATGCTCTATGCCGATTCCGATACATTGGATGACCTGGGCTTTGTGGTGATGGACGAAGTGCACTACCTCGCGGACCGGTTCCGCGGCGCGGTGTGGGAGGAAGTCATCATCCATCTTCCCAGCGAGGTCCAGGTAGTGTCCCTGAGCGCCACGGTATCCAACGCGGAGGAGTTCGGTGCCTGGCTGGACACCGTTCGCGGGGATACGGACATCATCGTGTCCGAGCACCGGCCGGTGCCCCTCTGGCAGCACGTTATGGTCGGCCGGGAGATTGTGGACCTGTTCGCCGGCGAAACCACGTTTGATGAGATTGCGCCGCCGGCGGAGGCAGGCGATGGAATTGCCGTCGAAGTGATCCGGGATGAACCGGGGCGGCCTGCAGCCCAGCCACGGGGGTTTGAAGTCAACCCCGACTTGCTGGCCATGGCCAGAATAGAGAGCCGGCAGAACTTCAACGGCCGCTTCGGACACGGCGGACGCAGCCAGCGCCGCCAGCACAGGCAGCGGGGCGACGACGGGCCTCCCCAGGCCACGGGTGTGCGGCGGGCCAGCCGCCCACAGGTCATAGCCAGCCTGGACAAGCAGGACCTGCTGCCGGCCATCACTTTCATTTTTTCCAGGGCGGGCTGCGATGCTGCCGTGGCTCAGTGTGTTTCCTCGGGATTGTGGCTGACCACCGAGCGGGAGCAGCGCATTATTGCCCAGCGTGTCGACGAAGCCGGGCAGGACATTCCGTCGGATGATTTGGACGTCCTGGGCTTTTGGACATGGCGCGACGGCCTGCTCCGAGGCTTCGCCGCCCATCATGCCGGCATGCTCCCCACGTTCAAGGAAGTGGTGGAGAAACTGTTTGCCGAAGGGCTGGTGAAGGCTGTTTTCGCCACCGAAACCCTCGCCCTGGGCGTGAACATGCCGGCCCGTTCAGTGGTCCTGGAGAAGCTGGACAAGTTCAACGGCGAAGCCCACGTGGACATCACCGCAGGGGAGTACACCCAGCTCACCGGGCGGGCAGGACGCCGTGGCATCGACGTCGAGGGCCACGCTGTGGTGCTGTGGCAGCCGGGCACCGATCCGGCAGCGGTTGCGGGCCTGGCCTCCCGGCGGACCTACCCCCTGAACTCCAGCTTCCGGCCCACGTACAACATGAGCATCAACCTGCTGGCGCAGTTCGGCCGCGCCCGTGCCAGGGAGATCCTGGAGTCGTCCTTTGCGCAGTTCCAGGCGGACCGTTCGGTGGTAGGCCTGGCCAAACAGGTCCGCAGCCGCGAAGAATCCCTGGCCGGGTATGCGAAGTCCATGACATGCCATCTTGGCGACTTTACGGAGTACGCGCGCTTGCGCCGGGAACTGTCCGACGCCGAGAATGTCACCTCGCGTACCAAGTCACGGGCCCGGAAATCCCTCAGCGACGACTCCCTGGCGCGCCTGCTTCCGGGAGACGTGGTGGACGTGCCCGGCGGCCGCGCCCCGGGTCCGGCCATTGTGCTCAGCTCCGATCACAGCAGCCGGGAGCCGCGGCCAGCTGTGCTTACGCTGGACAACCAGCTGCGCAGGATCGGGACGGATGACCTTGAAGGGCCCATTGCACCCCTGACCCGCATCCGGATTCCAAAATCCTTCAATGCCAAGGTTCCCAAGTCCCGCCGGGACCTTGCGTCTTCCGCCCGGAATGCGCTTCGGGAAAACCGGCCGCCGGCCCCCACCAGCAACCGCAACAACGATTTTGGCCTGGCAACTGCGCTGCCCAACCAGGAAAAGCGCATCGCGGACCTGCGACGGGCGCTTCGGGCCCATCCCTGCCACGGCTGCAGCGAACGCGAAGACCATGCACGGTGGTCCGAACGCTGGTGGAAGCTTCGGCGCGAAACTGATGCGCTGGTCCGCCAGATCCAGGGCCGGACCAACACCATCGCCAAAACGTTCGACCGCGTTTGTGATGTGCTCTCCGCCTATGGCTACCTGGAAGCCGCCGGTGACGGCAGGCTGGCCATCAGCGCTGACGGCCAAAGGCTGCGGCGAATTTACGGTGAAAAAGACCTCCTGATCTCGCAGTCGCTCCGGCTGGGTGCGTTCGATGACCTGGACGCCGTTGAGGTAGCCGCCCTGGCGAGCGTCCTGGTGTACCAAGCCAAACGTGAGGACAGGGGGCTTCGGCCGAGGATGCCCAGCATCTCCCTGGAATCCTCGGTGGACCTGGTGATCCGGGAATGGTCGGCCCTGGAGGACGTGGAAGAACAGAACAAGCTGCCGCTCACCGGGGAACCTGAACTGGGACTCGTGTGGCCGATGTACAAATGGGCCCGCGGGAGGCATCTTCAGGAGGTGCTCAACGGCACCGACCTGGCCGCCGGCGACTTTGTCCGGTGGGTCAAGCAGGTTATTGACCTCCTGGACCAGATTGCCAAGATTCCCGGCCTTGAACCACGCCTGGCACGCCTGTGCGCCGAAGCGATCTCCCTGATCCGGCGTGGAGTGGTGGCCTACTCTTCAGTCCTCTGACGACCTTTTCCAACCTGCCTTGGCGGCAACTGCCGCACCGCCTGCATCACTGAGGAGCTCTACAACGCCATGACCAGTACGCCTTCCCCGGAGCCGTCCCGCCGCGAACGCAAGGTTGTCCTCTACCGGAACGGATCCGTGTACACCGCCGCGGATCCCTTCGCCACAGCAATGCTGGTGGACGGTGACACCGTCGCGTGGGTGGGCTCAGAGCAGGCGGCCTCGTCCATCGCGGACGGCTCCATGGAAATCATCGACCTTCACGGAGCCCTCATCACGCCGGGATTTGTCGATTCACATATGCACCTGACCGAAACGGGCATTGCCCTGGGATCCCTCCAGCTCGGGGACGTCCGCTCAGCCGGGCAGCTCCTGCAGGCGGTTGCATCGTCACACGCCAACGGGCCTGTGCTTGGCCATGGCTGGGATGAGTCCACGTGGGCCGATCCTGCCCTGCCCACCGCTGATGAGCTGCAGCGGGCTGCCGGCGGCAGGGACGTCTATCTGTCCAGGGTGGACGTTCATTCTGCCCTTGTCTCTTCATCGCTGGCCGCATCCGCCGGGCTTGCCGGCCTGGATGGCTTTTCGGCAGGCAGCCAGGTCAAGAGGGCAGCCCATACGGCCGCACGCCAGGCCACGCGGCAACTTTCCGCGGAGTCGCTGCGGGCCTATCAAATGCAGGCTTTGAGGGAAGCCGCAGAGAACGGCTACGTCGCCCTGGCGGAGATGGCCGCGCCGCATATCGGAGGGGCGGATGATCTTCGGGTCGCCGCCTCCTGGACCACTGACCAGGAGGAACAGGCTGTTCCGAAAGTTCTCCCGTACTGGGGCGAACTGGCCACCTCGGAAGAACATGCCCGCGGAGTCCTGGACTCACTCGGCGTCCCGGTACGCGGCCTCGCCGGCGACTTGAACATTGACGGATCCATTGGCTCCCGGACTGCGGCGCTTCGGTCTGACTACGCTGACGCGCCCGGTGAGCGGGGCAGGCTGTACCTCTCCGCAGACCAGGCGGCCGCCCACGTCGCGGCCTGTTCGCTGTTGGGGATCCAGGGGGGATTCCACGTCATTGGCGATGCCGGGCTGGATGCGGTGCTGGCAGCATTTGACCTTGCCGCGGCGGAGGTGGGCGAACAGCGCATCCGTGCCGCCGGCCACCGGCTTGAGCACGTGGAAATGGCCGATTCCGACGCCGTCGCGCGGCTGGCGCACTACTCTGTCACGGTCAGCGCCCAGCCGGGATTTGATGGGGCCTGGGGCGCGGCAGGCGGCCTCTACGAACAGCGCCTGGGCGGCCGCAGCCGGACCATGAATTCCTTCGCGTCCTTCTATTCGGCGGGGGTCCCCATTTGCTTCGGCAGCGACAGCCCCGTCACGGCATTGCGGCCGTGGTCCAGTGTCCGTGCCTGCCTGGAGCATCACAACCAGGACGAACGGATTTCGGCGAGGGCTGCGTTCCTGGGCCATACCCGGGCAGGCTGGCGGGCGGCCAAGTACCGTAACCCCATGGCAGGACAACTTGTGCCGGGAGCGCCAGCCTCCTTCGCCGTGTGGGAGGTGGATGAACTGATGGTCCAGGTGGCCGATGGAAGGGTTCAGTCCTGGAGCACCGATCCGCGGGCCCGTACCCCGTTGTTGCCGGCTTTGGACACCGGCCGGGACCCCGTCTGCCTGCAGACTGTGAGGGACGGCCGCGAGCTGTACTCCAGTCCTGCGCTTCGATCCTGAGCGGGGGTGGCTCCGTTCCTGAGCGGAGCGGGCAGGGAATCACCCTATAATGGGTAGTTGCGCCTGCGCCTGCGATTACCGCTGTGCCTCAGTCGCTCCGACCGCTCCCCTCCAGGAAAGGCTCCCTGTGCGCGTCCTTACCATCATTCCCACCTACAACGAGCTGGAATCCCTGCCCAAAACACTCCAGCGCCTGCGCGCGGCAGTGCCGGAGTCGGATGTGCTTGTGGTGGACGACAACAGCCCGGACGGCACAGGCCAGCTTGCCGACAGCTTCGCTGCCGACGACCCCCAGGTCCACGTCCTGCACCGCAAGGGCAAGGAAGGCCTGGGCGCCGCTTACATTGCCGGTTTCCGCTGGGGCCTGGACGCCGGGTACGACGTCCTGGTGGAAATGGATGCTGACGGGTCCCACCAGCCCGAACAGCTTCCCCAGCTGCTGGAGGCAGTAGAACAGGGTGCGGACCTGGCCATGGGTTCCCGTTGGGTCTCCGGCGGCAAAGTGGTCAACTGGCCGCTGTACCGGCAGGCCATTTCGCGGACCGGCAGCACGTACGCCCGCATTATGCTCGGCCTCAAGATCAAGGACGTAACCGGCGGATACCGGGCCTTCAGGCGGACAACGCTGGAAAAGCTGAACCTGGACCAGATCGACTCGGTTGGTTACGGCTTCCAGGTGGACCTTGCTTGGCGCGTTGCCAAAATGGGGCTCCGGATCGAGGAACGCCCCATCACCTTTGTGGAGCGTGAGCTGGGCGCGTCCAAGATGAGCGGAAACATCGTGGTCGAAGCAATGATCAACGTCACCAAGTGGGGCCTGCAGGCCAGATGGAACAAACTGACCGGACGCGACACGGCGGACCAAAGCTAGCAGAACCAGCCAAACAGGCGGAGAAACTGAAAAGGGCCGCCCTGCACCATGAACATGGTGCAGGGCGGCCCTTGCCGTTGGTGACGCTGCTACAGCGTTGCGGCTAGGCGCTGCGCCGTTCGCCACGCCGTTCGCGCAGGATGGTCAGCCGGTCTTCAAGGATCTGTTCCAGCTCTGGGAGCGAGCGGCGTTCCAGCAGCATGTCCCAGTGGGTGCGGACAGCTTTTTCGTTGCTGGTGTCCGGCCGTTCGCCGTCGACCAGGAGTGCTTCCTTGCCGGTCTTGGAAACCCACACGGGGGGAATCTCCGCTTCGGAGGAGAACGTAACGAAGACCTGCTCGCCGTCCTCGCACCTGTATTCGACACGCTGACGCGGGGCCGGCTCCACGCCGGACTCGGTCTCCATGCTCTGTGCACCAAGGCGCATACCCCGCAGGCTGCGATCGCTCATGTTTTCTCCCTTTGGTCGGTTCGCGGAGCAAGGCTCCACGCTAGCCGGCGGCGACCAGGCGCCGTCGGACTACTGTGTGCACTGTGCTGCATCATAAGATTCAACGCATTGCGAAGCGTTCTTGTTCCAGCGGATCTGCACCTACCGGACAAATACCCTATTATACGGGTGCGCGGCCAGTGGGGCAAAATACCATACTCCTGAGCGGGTGAACAGGGGCGAAGAGCAGCGATACAGGAAAGCGGTACAGGACAGCGAAACAGAACAGGGAGGTGACCTTCAGTGAAGGTCACCTCCCCGCCTGCTATACCCGGATACAGCCTGGGCGCCGGCCCCGTTGTCAGGGCTGGGGCTGCTTCTCCGGCTCTTCATCGAACAATCCGCGGCCTGACTGGAGATCCGGGTTGGTGCCGCCGAGCGCATTTCCGATGCCCTTGAGGGCCTCGCCGACTTCACTGGGGATGATCCACAGCTTGTTGGATGATCCTTCAGCCAATTTGGGCAGCGTCTGCAGATACTGGTAGGCAAGCAGCTTCTGGTCGGGGTTGCCCTTGTGGATGGCGTCGAAGACCTTCTGGATGGCCTGGGCTTCACCGTCTGCCCTCAGGATGGCTGCCTTCGCATCACCCTCTGCTGCCAGAATGGAGGCTTGCCGCTGGCCCTCGGCCGTGAGGATGGCGGACTGCTTGGTACCTTCAGCGGTGAGGATGGCTGCCCGGCGGTCACGCTCGGCCCGCATCTGCTTTTCCATCGAGTCCTGGATGGAGTGCGGCGGATCGATGGCCTTGAGCTCCACGCGTGAAACACGGATGCCCCACCGGCCTGTGGCCTCATCGAGCACTCCGCGCAGTTGGCCGTTGATCTGGTCCCTGGACGTCAAGGCCTCTTCCAGGTTCAGGCCGCCCACGACGTTACGCAACGTGGTGGTGGTGAGTTGCTCCACGGCCTGGATGTAGTTGGCAATCTCGTACGTGGCGGCACGCGGATCCGTGACCTGGAAATAGACCACCGTGTCGATCGACACCACCAGGTTGTCTTCGGTGATAACCGGCTGCGGAGGAAATGAGACCACCTGTTCCCTCAGGTCCAGGAGCGGCAGGAGCCGGTCCACGAAGGGGATCAGGATGGTCAGGCCCGGGTTGAGTGTCCGCTGGTACTTGCCAAGGCGCTCGACGACGCCTGCCCTCGCCTGTGGGATGATTCGCACCGAGCGGACCAGAACAATAATCACGAATACGATCAGGACCACCAACACAATGCCCACGGCGGCTCCTCCTGCGTTATCCATACATCTCCTTTATTTCCCCAGTAGTTAGTGAAGCTGCATTCAGGATGGGTTGGCGGTCTCCGGCTGGGCGGCAACGACGGCCGTTGCGCCGTCGATGGCGGACACCACCACCCGTTGCCCCGCGGCCAGCACGCCTGTGGCCGAGCGCGCACTCCACACGTCGCCGCCGATCTTCACCAGGCCGCCTGTGGAGGTCACCGCTTCCATCACCAGGGCCTGTTCGCCAATGAGCCGGTCTACGTTGGTGCGCTGCTCGGAGGGTCCCTTTTTCAAGTGTTTGAGCGCTACAGGCCGGACAAATGCAATCATGAGCAGCGAAACGACGCAGAAGACGACGATCTGCAGCCATAGGTCCGCGCCCGCGAAATCGGCGACAAGGGCGGCGAGGGTGCCACCGCCAAGCATGATGAAGAACAGGTCAAGGGTGATCATCTCGATCACTGCGAAGGCAAGAAATACGGTGAGCCACAGCGCCCACCAATTCTCGCTCAGCCATTCGAACATTCCGTCCCCCTTTGTCGGCATCCTGCAGCCTGACGCAGCCACAGGTCCTCCAGTAACTGTTATTCCATCCTAGTCCGATGGCATGCGGGGCGGCAGGCGGCAGGTGACCCGTGGGGGATAGTGGCCAAGTTGTTACCCTGGGCGCCCTGCCAGGCCAAGGACCGTGATTCGGAAGCGGGCCTCAACTGCGGTGGTCGGGGCAAGGCCGGAGAGCCGCTGGATCAGGCCGTCGCGGTTCAGATGGTGTCCCGCAGGCCCCATGAATGCCAGGTCGGCAACTTCGACTGGTGTCAGGTTCAGGGAAATATCCAGGTCATGGGCGGATTCGACATCAAAATGCCCGGACATCGCCTCGGCCAGCCTGTCGTCCTTGCCTGCCTCGATGGCCAGCATTCCCGTTTCCGCCCTCACTGCCGCGAGATGCCCCGCCCGCGGGGTGACCACTACCAGCCGGCCGGCCGGCCGGAGAATCCGTGCGAATTCAGCCGCGTTCCGCGGGGCGAAAATGACCGTGACGACGTCGACGGCGGAGTCCGCCACGGGAAGCGGCTGCCAGACATCGCAGACAAGGTTGACTGCTTCCGGGTTGAGCCGGGCCGCCCTCCGGAGCGCGAATTTTGAAATGTCCAGGGCGATGGCGTGGAGACCCGTTGCAGCAGCGGGAGCTACCGTGTCCAGCAACTGCCTGAGATAGTGGCCGGTTCCCGTTCCGGAATCGACTACGGCGCGGCCGCTGCCGGCCAGATGCGGGGCAGCGGCCGCCGCGACAGCCTCAGCCAGGGGCCTGTAGTGGCCGCCTTCGAGGAAATTGAAGCGCGCAGCCACCATCTCGGCTGTATCCGATTCAAAAACGGTGCCCTTCCCGACCAGCAGATTGAAGTAGCCCTGTTTCGCCGCATCAAAACTGTGCCCCGCATCGCAGCGCAAGGCTGCGCCGGGGGAGGCAGGCCTGACGTCGCCTGTGGCGCTGAGCGGAGCCCGGCATACAGGGCACAGCAGCGGAGGGTCAGCGGAGATTGGCATAGGCACCATCTTAGGGCTGGCGACTGAGCCGGCGTCCGCGGGGAACCAGGGGACCCTTAGGGGAGCGGCTCAGCGGTTTCCGGAAGGAAACCCAGCGCAGCACGTGCCTTGCCAATACCCGCTTCGGCCCAATGGGCTGCATATTCGGCATTGCTGCTTAATGACCTGAGCTCGGCGCGGTCAACGTACAGGATGCCCTGGAGGTGATCGGTCTCATGCTGGACGATCCGTGCCTGCCAGCCCTCAAAGTGCCGTTCAGTGGAGAGTCCGTCCGGCGTTTCGAACCTGAGCAGTACCTGTTCAGGGCGAACCACCACGGCCTGCAAACCATTCAGGGACAGGCAGCCTTCAAAAAAGGCCGCATTCTGTGAACCGACTGGGCTGAAGCGTGGGTTCAGGATGCTCAGGAAGTCCAGCGGTGTCCGGTGGCGGAGCGCGGCTGCCTCCGGATCGACGTCGAACTGGTCTTCCAGCACCGCAAGCTGCAAGGGAATTCCCAGCTGCGGCGCCGCCAGTCCCACGCCCGGGGCTTCGTGCATCACGCGACTCATCAGGCTGATCAGCTGCTCCAGTTCTGCCGGGCTGATCTGGCCATCAAAGGCAGCTGCCTGCTGGCGCAGCACTGGATGCCCGGCCTGGACGATCTGCGGGAGCGATTCGGCAGCGAGGATCTCCTGCACTGTTTCCTGAATCTGTGACGGGCTGAACGGTGTTGGCGGTGATGCTGGGCTCATGGGGAAAGCCTAGCGGCGGACGAAGGCGCGGTGGCAGGCATCGGCTAGTCTCGATGCCATGGCTGAACTGACCGCACCGGAGACCCTGCCCGTGGACGTCGTACTCGACTTTGTCCGGACCCTGGAGGCCGGAGGGGGCGGGGCGAAGATCCGCCGATTCCTCTCCGACGCGTTTGTGTTGGTGGAGGCGCCGCATTTGCTGGCGCCAAACGGTGCCACCCGCACCCTGGAGCAGGTACTCAGAGGCGCCGACCAGAGCTCACAGGTGGTTGCCAACCAGAAGTTCGACATCCGACGAACCACCAGCGAGGGTGGCCGCGTTGTGCTCGAAGCGGACTGGTCAGCTACGTCCGTCATGGACCTCCGGTATTGGGATTCGGGCGAGACGATCAGGGCCAGGACGTCATCGGTGTTTGAGGTCCGGGATGGACTCATCGTCAGCCAGGACAGCTACGACTGCTATTTCCCCGGTTCCTGAGCCCGCCGCCGTCGCCGTTTACTGCATAGTGAAACGCTTGGCCACCAGCCTGTTAACCGGCGGGACGGAGGCGATGGCCCCGATGACACCGTTCCGCAGGTCCAACCAGGGTTCCGGCAGCGGCCGGCCCAGCATCATGTTCACCTCGGACTGCCGCCGAGCCGTGCGGGCGGCCTTCCGGCGGCGCAGTTCGAATGTCCGGAGGGCCTGTCCAACCGGCTGGCCCCCCAGGGCGGCAAGGATAATCGGCGCCAGTTCCTGAGCGTCGAGCCAGCCCAGGTTCATGCCCTGGCCGCCGATTGGGCTGATTTCGTGGGCAGCGTCCCCGATGAGCGCAACCCGCCCTGCCACCAGCCTGCGGGCGATGGTTGACCGGACGCTGAAACTGCTGAGCATGCAGTTGGTGCCTGGATCAAGCGCGATGCCCGTGCGCTGCTGGACAAGCCAGGCAAGGTGCCCCGCGCTGGGGGCTGGACCCGGCTCGCTGACCCGGACCACCCAGCGGCGGAGGCCACCGGGCAGCGGGAAGGATTCAACGATTCCTCCGGCGGCAAGGAAAAGCACGGCATCCTGGGCGAAGGTTCCGGCGTCCGCAAAGTCGCCCATGAGGTAGTGGTCGGGGTAGCTTCGGGTCTGGACGGGGATGCCCAGCAGGGTCCGCACGATTGACCTGGAGCCGTCAGCGGCTACCGCCAAGGCAGCCGAAACCTGCACCGGCGCGGTGCCGGCGGCGGCGCTGATGGTGACCCGGCCGCCGTCGTCCTCTATTCCAGTAGCCCGGATCCCCCTGACCAGGGCCGCCGGATCAAGCTCACGGACTCTTTCCTCCAGGAGTGCTTCGGTCCGGAACTGGGGTAGCGCCAGGACAAACGGAAACCGGTCGGACACTGGTGCAAAGGACATGGAACCGACGGCCTTCCCGCCGCTGATGGCAAAGCCGCGGCGGATGGGCACGCCCTCGCCGACCATCTCCGAAGCGACGCCTGCCCGCTCCAGGGCCTGCAGCGCGGGAGGGTGGATGCCGATGGCGCGCGAGTGCAGGTCCCGGTGGAGCCGCTGCTCCATGACCTGCACCGCCACGCCCTCCTGCAGGAGCAGGACGGCAAGATAAAGCCCCACCGGGCCGCCACCCACGATGACCACGTCAGCCATCAACGCTGCCCTTATGGCGGACCAGCACCTGGTGGAAAGGGGCGTGCGGCTCCACACTCCAGCCCGGGGGAGCGAGGTCAGTCAGCTCCGCGGGGGTGTAACTGCGCCTGATGGAGGTCAGGCCATCAGCCCGGATGAAGGAACCCCGGAAGGGAAGGGCTGCGACAGAGAACAGGGCGTAGGCAAGCGCGCTCCGCCGCAGGTCGTTGTGCAGCACCGCGCGGCGTGCGAGCGCCTGGGAGTCCAGCAGCAGCTGCTGCAGTTCAGGCGGCTGCAGGTGGTGCAGGACATGGTTGGAGATCACTACGTCGTAAGTGCAGCCTTCAGCGAGCAGGTCGGAGCTGTGCGCCTGCCGGAATTCGACGTGCGGAACCTTCGGCCTGGCAGCGGCGAATGAATACGCCCGCCCGTCGGGATCGATCCCGGTGACATGAAGCTTCACCTTGTCGTGTTCTGCCCACCTGGACAGCGTCAGAGCAAGATCTCCGCCGCCTGATCCTATGTCCAGGAGAGTGGTGCCTGACTCCTCCGACAGGAGTGGCCTCAGCTCACGGGAGTAGAGCCGGCGCCAGCCCGAAAGCGTCCGGTTGATGATGGCGAACTGCCGGTAGGTGCGGTCCAAGCCCCGGGGATCGCAGTCCGGCAGGTCCATGATTTCCACGGCGTCGGAGTCCCGCCGCCGCATCAGCAACATCTTGCCCTCTCAGGCCAGTGATTCCGCAGCTGCCTGCCCCTGAGCCAGCCCGCTGGCCGGGGAGCCCTGCAGCTGAACTTCGGGCGCCTGCCGAAGCTTGGTGAAGAGGCCCGTTTCAACGGTAAGGCCCGGCCCGAAAGCCATGGAACAGATGCGTTCGCCGCCATCCTCCGGCGGCTGTTCCAGGATGTACCTCAGGACAAACAGGACCGTGGCACTGCTCATGTTTCCGTAGTTCCGCAGCGTCTCACGGGCAGGAACAAGCTGCTGGTCCGTCAGTTCCAGCCTTGACTGGACCTTGTCCAAAATGCTCCGGCCGCCCGGATGGATGGCCCAATGGCGGATGCCGCTGTAGGCGAGGCCCAGCAGCGTGGGATCATGAGCCAACAGTGGTTGGAGCGCGCCGACAATATGGTCATCGATAATGTGCGGTACGTAGTTTCCCAGCACCATTTCAAAACCGTGGTCCCCGATGTTCCACGCCATGGACTCCTCGCCGACGGGGGTCAGCACGGTTTCAAAGTGATCCAGCTGCAAAAGCGCTGGCGCTTCAGGGAACTCCCGGGCAGTAACGACTGCGGCTGCCGCGCCGTCGGCAAACAGCGCCGAACCCATGATGGTGTCCGGATCGTTTGACGTACGGACGTGCAGGGAACAGAGTTCCGCGCAGACCACCAGGACAACTGCTTCGGGATCGGCCTCGCAGAAGGACTTTGCGGCCCGCAGGGCGGGGAAAGCTGCATAGCAGCCCATAAATCCAAGGTGGTAGCGCTGCACGGCCGGGTCCAGCCCGAGGGCCCGGACTATTTTGTAGTCGGGACCCGGGTTGAAGAAGCCTGTGCAGGAGACGGTGATGAGGTGGGTGACGTCCGGCGCATCCAGTTCGGGGCAGGCGTCCAGGGCCGCCTGCGCAGCGTCGATAAAAAGCTTGGTGGCCTCGCGGGCAAAGATTTCATTCCGCACCTTTGTGCTGGGGTTAAGCAGCAGTCCGGTGGTTGGGTCAAAGAACTGGGGATCGTCCGCCCGGAAGTCCATCGTCATTTCCTCGACCGCCGTGTAACGCGTATCGATCGCCGCAGAGTCGAAACAGGTGCTTAGCAGTCGCGAACCAAGCCTGGACAGCCCGGGCTGGGCCGCAAAAACGTCCCTGGCTTCTGTCTGGACCAGCAGCGTCGGCGGGACAGCAGTTTCCAATGAACGCAGATAGACCGTCATTGCTTCATTCTTGGCGAGCGCCGCACATATGACAATGGCAAGTGGGGCCAAAAGGCCTTTGAAGTGCGGATACTTAACCCCGGTGATCCCTCGGGGCCAGGCCGCAGTGCCAAGGTAACGGCCGGGGCTGGACAACCTGGGTGGGACGTGGCAGCATCGCGACGTGACCAGCAAACCTGCCACGCCGCCGAACCTGCGCGACCTCGCCCTGCTGCGCCGCGTTCGGGACAGGATGGACCGGGAATACACGAAGCCGCTGGATGTGGAGGCCCTTGCCCGCGGGGTGAACATGTCCGCCGGGCACCTCAGCCGCCAGTTCCGTCTCGCCTACGGCGAGTCGCCTTATGCCTACCTGATGACCCGCCGCATCGAACGCGCCATGGCGCTGCTGCGTATCGGCGAGCTCAGCGTCACCGAAGTCTGCTTCGCCGTCGGGTGCTCGTCGCTGGGGACGTTCAGCACCCGCTTTACGGAGCTGGTGGGTGTGCCGCCCAGCGTCTATCGGCGCGAGAGCGCCCATGCAACCGCGGAAATCCCCTCCTGTGTGGCCAAACAGGTGACCAGACCGGTCAGGAATCGAGAAGCGCGGGCCCCGGAGCCGCAACTAGCATGACTGCCATGGACATCACCATTCACTCAAGCTTCCTTCCGCACAACGATCCCGAGGCCTCGCTGGCCTTCTACCGCGACACCCTTGGCTTTGAGGTCCGCAACGACGTCGGACACGGCACCATGCGATGGATCACGGTGGGCCCGGCCGGCCAGCCCGACACATCCATCGTTCTGCATCCGCCGGCCGTCGATCCCGGCATCACCGACGAGGAGCGCCGCACCATCACCGAGATGATGGCCAAGGGCACCTACGGCATCATCCTGTTGGCCACTCACGACCTCGACGGCGTCTTCTCCAAGGTGCAGGAAAGCGACGCTGAGGTTGTCCAGGAACCGACGTCCCAGCCGTACGGCGTTCGGGACTGCGCCTTCCGTGATCCAGCGGGAAGCCTGATCCGCATCCAGGAGCTGAACTGAGCACAGGCTGGTTAGACTGCTCGAAGCTGGTCAGAGAAAGCCAGGTGACCGCGACAGCGGTCCCGTAATGGATGGAGACACCATGAGCACGGCCACGGGGACGGACACGCAATCGCCGGGACTTCACGTTGCAGACAGCCACGATCTGATCCGCGTGCAGGGGGCACGGGAAAACAACCTCAAGGATGTCAGCGTCGAGATCCCGAAGCGCCGGCTGACTGTGTTCACCGGCGTTTCCGGTTCGGGGAAGAGCTCGCTGGTATTTGCCACCATCGCTGCTGAGTCGCAGCGGATGATCAATGAAACCTACAGCGCCTTTGTGCAGGGGTTCATGCCGTCCCTGGCGCGTCCGGACGTGGACATGCTCGAGGGCCTCACGACGGCGATCATCGTCGACCAGGAGCGGATGGGCGCAAACCCCCGTTCCACCGTGGGAACTGCCACTGACGCGCACGCCATGCTCCGGATCCTGTTCAGCCGGCTCGGCAACCCGTACGTCGGGCCGCCCACAGCGTTCTCCTTTAACGTCCCGACGCGGAAGGCAAGCGGGGTGATGAGCACCGAGAAGAGTGGCCGGGTGGAGAAGAGCGTCGTCCAAAACGTCGTTTACCTTGGCGGCATGTGTCCGCGCTGCGAGGGCATGGGCTCGGTGTCCGACTTTGACCTCTCTGCGCTGTACGACGAGAGCAAGTCGCTCGCCGAGGGGGCGCTGACGGTGCCCGGCTACAGCATGGACGGCTGGTATGGCCGCATCTTCAGCGGGGCAGGCTTCAATATGGACAAGCCGATCGCAAAGTTCACCAAGAAGGAGATGCACGATCTCCTCTACAAGGAGCCAACGAAGATCAAGGTGGAGGGCATCAACCTCACCTACGAGGGGCTGATCCCGAAGATCCAGAAATCGATGCTTTCGAAGGACGTCGAGGCAATGCAGCCCCACATCCGGGCCTTCGTGGAACGCGCGATCACGTTTCAGACCTGCCCCGAATGCGACGGGACCCGGCTGAGCCCGGAGGCCCGCTCCTCGAAGATCCAGGGCAAGAACATCGCGGACCTGTGCGAGATGCAGATCAGCGACCTGGCTGGCTGGGTCCGCGAGCTGAAAGAGCCGTCGGTGGCGCCGCTGCTGAAAGGGCTGCGGCACCTGCTCGACTCGTTCGCCGAAATCGGGCTCGGCTACCTTTCACTTGACCGGCCGGCGGGCACGCTGTCCGGGGGAGAGGCCCAGCGGACCAAGATGATCCGGCACCTCGGGTCCTCCCTCACTGACGTCACCTATGTGTTCGACGAGCCCACCATCGGTCTGCATCCCCACGACATCGAGCGGATGAACCAGCTGCTGCTGCAGTTGCGCGATAAGGGCAACACCGTGCTCGTCGTAGAGCACAAGCCGGAAACAATCGCCATCGGTGATCACGTCGTCGACCTCGGTCCCGGGGCGGGCAGCGCCGGCGGTGAGGTGGTCTTCGAGGGCAGCGTCGAGGAACTCCGGCGCAGTGACACCATCACCGGGCGGCATCTTGACGACCGGGCTGCCCTCAAAAAGGCGGTGCGCACACCGAAGGGCGCGCTGGAGGTCCGCGGTGCGGGCACGCACAACCTGCAGAACGTGGACGTTGATGTGCCGCTGGGTGTGCTCTGCGTGGTGACCGGTGTTGCCGGCTCCGGGAAGAGCTCGCTGATCCACGGGTCGGTTGCCGGGCGCGAGGGCGTGGTGGTGGTGGACCAGGGCGCCATCAAGGGCTCACGCCGCAGCAACCCCGCGACCTATACCGGCCTGCTGGAACCGATCCGCAAGGCTTTCGCAAAAGCCAACGGCGTGAAGCCGGCTCTTTTCAGTTCCAACTCCGAGGGCGCCTGCCCCAACTGCAACGGCGCGGGGGTCATCTTCACGGAACTGGGGGTTATGGCTACTGTCGAGTCGACATGTGAGGTCTGCGAGGGCCGGCGGTTCCAGGCATCGGTCCTGGAATACACGATGGCCGGGCGGAACATCGCCGAGGTGCTGGCAATGTCCATGACCGAGGCGGAAAAGTTCTTCGGCGAAGGGGATGCCCGTACCCCCGCCGCCCATAAGATCCTGGACCGTATCGTGGATGTTGGGCTCGGGTATCTCACTCTCGGCCAGCCGCTGACCACGTTGTCCGGGGGAGAGCGGCAGCGTGTCAAGCTTGCCACCCAGATGGCTGAGAAGGGCGACGTCTACGTCCTCGATGAACCGACCACCGGGCTTCACCTTGCCGACGTCGAGAACCTGCTGGGCCTGCTCGACCGCCTGGTCGATTCCGGAAAGTCCGTCATTGTCATTGAGCATCACCAGGCCGTGATGGCGCACGCCGACTGGATTATCGACCTCGGCCCGGGAGCAGGCCACGACGGCGGCCGGATCGTTTTCGAGGGGACGCCAACGGATCTTGTGGCTAGCCGGCCAACACTCACCGGCGAGCACCTGGCGGCCTACGTCAGGAGTTGAATGAGTCCGTCATTAACCACAAGTTGGCCCTGGGATTTCTGAAGGCTGTCCAGGTGGCTGGATTCAGTGTTCCCGGATGTCAGCATCGTGGGCTATGCCGGTCAGGGCACACGGAACCGCCGCCGTCTCCTCCCACCACGGGGGCAAGACGACGGCAGATCCGCGCTTTCCTAGACGACTGTGAAGGACGCGTCGGCCGCGCCAAGCGTGCCGGCCACAGGTTCCACGTACAGCACGTAATTGCGGTGGCGAAGCCACGCCCCGGGTTTCGCCACCGATTCGAAGGAGACCGTTCCGGCGCCCGAGAGCCCCGTCCGCCGCTGGAACGACGCCCGCGCCGCGAACCCCGTGGTGCCGTCGTTCCGTGCAAGGGCAACCGTGCCGGAGGACTCGGTCAGGAACCACCCGGGCCAGTTGATCGATTCCATTGCCACGGACCCGTTGCCGGCAGGCCCGGCAACAAGACGTATCTGCGAATCTTCCAGCGGGGTGACATCCACATCAATCCTGGCCGCAAAGTCCTGGTGCCGCACGTAGCGTGTGGGGAAGTTCGCTGGCTTGAGGCGGATGGGCGGTACGCCGTCCGGTACCGGGATCCCGAAATCGGGAGTTCCGTCCGTGCGCCAGTACAGCGGCTGGGCACGTGCGTGCCGGTTCGGATCGGTCAAGGGATCACGGACGTCCCGGTAGGGGCGGGCGTGGTAGATCAGCACGTCGCTGCCGTCCTCCGCCGTGGTGAAGCAGTTGTGGCCCGGGCCGTACTGGCCAGTGGTGTCATTGGTGCGGAAAACCGGACCATTTGATTTCGTCCATGATGCTGCGTCAAGCAGATTCGCTCCTGTCGAGGCGGTGAGCAGCCCCAAGCAGTAGCTCGCATCCGTGGCGCTGGCCGAGAACGAGATAAACACGCGGCCGTTCCGCTGGATCACGGAGGGTCCCTCGTTGACCTTGTACTTGATGGTCTCCCAGCCAGCGGTTGGGACAGCAATACGGACCTGCGGTCCTGTCAGGGTGGCTGGCCCGGACATGGCCGAGATGTAGAGATTGCTGTTGGTGTCGATGCCTGGTTCCGCCTGGGCCCACACCAGATAACGCGTGCCGCTGTGGACAAAAGTAGTGGCATCGAGCGCGAAAGTGTCCCAAGCTGTCGTGATCCGTCCCAGCACGCTCCACGTCGCCGTCATTGGATCGGGACCGTTGGCGCGCAGGACGTAGGGCCGTACATGGAAGACGTCTCCAGCGTCACCTGCCGCGAAGTAGATGTGCCAGACCCCATCCACCAGGTGCATTTCGGGTGCCCAAATGTGGCCGCCTGTGGTTCCGGATGCCGGGCGCAGCCAGATTGTCTTTTCTGCGGCGGTAGCGAGCCCGGCCAGGGTCTGGGATGCCCGGAGTACCACCCGGTCATAGGCTGGAACGGAAGCGGTGAGGTAATAGGTACCGTCTGACCCACGGGCGATGTGTGGATCCGCCCGCTGCTGAACAAGCGGATTGGTGAGTGTCAGCGCCGCCGCCTGCGCGGTGGATACACCCAGCGGGCCGCCGGCGAGGCCGACAGCGGTGAGGGCAGCGGCACCCGCGGCGCCCAATAGCAGGGTCCGCCGGCCGATGAGTGCCTCGAAGCGCATTCTGTCAGTGATCTCATTCATGGGGGCAATCCTTTCGGTGGAGGTAAATGGGGCCGTCATCAGGAGATCCGGAATTTCTGGCAGTCGTTCTGGAGGGTGCTGTACTGGCGGAGCTTGGCACCGTCAGCGGTTTGACAGCCGTCCAGGTCGAGCGACTTGCCGGTGAGCGCCGAGACAATGCGGGTGGTGCCATCTGCGAGGGGGACCAACCGCCAGGACGCGGTCTGGTCGCACGGCCCTTGGATGACGGCGGCGCCATCTGCCGGGGATCCATCGCGGATGCCAAGGCAAAGGGTGGGGGCGGACCCGGGACGGATTTGGACTGCCCCGGCGGCGGCCGCTGAAAACGTATATGTCTGGCAGTTGGAGCCAAGGTACTGCCACTGCTGTAGGACCGCCCCGGTGGTTGTGGCACAGAAGGGAATGTCGAAGGACTTTCCGCTGTGCGCACTGAGGACAGCGCGCTGGCCTATGGGCCGAATGGACCACTGCTGGCAGGCGTTGCCGAGTGAACGCCACTGCCGGACGTCCCCGCCGGCCACAGTGCTGCAATTTGAAACATCGAGCACCTTGCCGTTGGCGCGGTTGCCGAGGGTCAGGAATCCGTCTGCCGTTGCGGTAGGCAGCCATTGTTGGCACGCGTTGGCGAGCCAGGACCACTGCCGCGCATCAGTTCCGTCTGTGGTGCCGCAATTCGCGGAGTCAAGCACCTTCCTGGTGGCAGCATTCACCAACCGGTAGTACCCGTCAGCAGTGGAATCGAGGGTCCAGGTGGTGGCTCCGCCAGCGGGGCCGCACGTCTCCTGGACCACGTTTCCGCCGTCTGCCGTAGATCCGCCGGCCACGCCCAAGCAGAGCCCGCTATTGCGGTTGACCACCTCGAATGAAGCGCCTTCGACGGCAGCCGTGATGGGCCCGCGTTCGCCGGAGGGCACGCTCAGGGCGGTTCCTGTGGCCACAGGCTGGCCGAAAACTGGTTCCCCGGCCGCATCCCACGTCAGCTGCTGGGCGCGGGCGGAACGCTCGCGGCCACATCCGCCGTCAGCACGGGCGTTGCCGTGGTACAGGTTCCAGGTCTGTGTGCCGTCCGGTGAGGTGAAGAAGTCGTTGTGGCCCGGCCCGAAGACGCCGTTTGCCTTGGAGAACACAGGTCCTGAGCTCTTGTTCCAGGATGCGGAGAGCACGGGATCGCCGCCGGTGTAGCGCAAGGTACCCAAGGAGTAGTCCTCGGTTGCGCATGAGCTTGCGGAGAAGACAACCCAGGTTTTTCCGTCTTTCTGCAGAGGGACCGGGCCCTCGTTCACGGGCATGCCTGTCCGCTCCCAGGCAGCGGTGGGCTGGGACAGGATGTTCAGCGGACCGGTGGTGGACCAGGGCGTTGACATCCGTGCAATGTAGTTGCTCTGCAAGCCGTCAGGAGCGAACATTGACCACGTGACGAACAACTCGCCGTTTAGCTCCATGTAGGAGCCGTCAATGTTCCACTCTTTGGTTGGGATGGGCCGGCCCTTGTACGTGTAAGGGCCCATCGGGTCAGTAGAAGCACTTTCAATGACCTGCATCTGCTGGAGCCCGTTGCTGCCCATGGTGTACATGAGGTACCAACGCGGGCCGCTGGGCCCATTCAGGAGCTTGAGTTCAGGGGCCCACATAGTGTTGTCGCGGCCCGGAGTATTGTCTGAGTACACCGTGACGAGCTTGGCTGTCTTGAGACCTTCAAGAGTGGGCGCCTTGCGCATCACAACGTGGTTGTCCCACGTAGTGGCCACCATGTAGTAATTGCCTTGATAAAACTCGATGGTGGGGTCTGCGCCGTCAGCGACGATCGGATTGCTGAATTGCGCTTCACCGATGGCGGACGCTTGCTGCGGCGGGACTGTGAGGACACCGGAAATGGTCAGCAGCACCAGCGCCAGCGCGTATAGCGCAAGATGGCGGGCTCGTAACATGGAGAACTCCTTTGATCTCGTATCGGGGTGGTCAGGAAGTTATGCGGAAAGTAGCGTCTTCGCGCTCTGCAACGGATGACGACGCCGAAACCGGCTCCACGTACAGCTGGAAGTTCCGGTGCCGGATGACACGATCCGGAAAGTTGAGAGATCCGAACGTGGTCCAGGATGGATCTGCCAGCCCTGCACGTCTGGTGAAGGTGGCGTCGCGGGCGAACAGTGACGATCCGTCGTTGCGGGCCAGGACCAGCCCAAATCCGGAGTGGCGAAGAAAAAGGGCGGCGTCAGTGGCGGAGCGGAAGGATACGGCGGAACTGTCGGCCAGCCCCGGAGTGAGGACAAACTGGGAGTCGGTGAACGGGTCCAGAGGGTACGCGTCGATGCGTGCCAGTGAATCACGATGGCGGATGAACCGGTCAGGGAAGTTGTACGACTTTATGCGGTTCCAACGCGGAAGGCCCCACGCGGCGACGAGGCTGGTGTATTCGGCGGCCGAGATGGGCTGGATGGTGGCGTGCTTGGAATTGATCGGCTGCGTGTACAGCCGGCGGGAGAGAGGTGTCCACAGGTCCTGTGCGATGTCTGGGGACGACCACACCATGAACGTTCCGTTGACCGGTGTGTACACGTCGCCCCAGAGGTACCAGGTCCGGCTTGTGGCCGAGCGAATGATGATAGGGGCTTCGGTGAGTCCGGGGCCTGCATAGCCTCGCGTGTAGGTCCCGCCTTCAAAACCGCGCGGAGCGAGATTTCCTTTCGCCCCGTAGAGCTTGTTGTCCCGCTTGTAGTAGAGGTAAGGCGTGGAGCCGTCCATGTGCAAGGTGGCATCGATGACCGGGACGCCGCCGTCGAACCACTTCTGTTGGGAGGAGAACGTGCGAAAATCCGACGTGTAGTTGACGAGAATCACGTCCTGTGTTCCGTCGTGTGCCGAGTAGACCAGGCCGTACTGTCCGCGAGCTGGATCCCAAAACGCTTCGGGGGCCCAGGAATGCGTGGGGAGGCTGTGCATCCTCACACGGCGGTATCCCGTGAAGCTGCGGAGGTCGACAGAATCCCAGATGTGGACGAACTGGTTCTGTTGGGTGAAATCAAGTCCGTTCAGGTCGGTAGCGAGCACAACGAAGGTACCGTCCTGCTTGCGGAAAATGAACGGATCCCGCAAACCGCGGGTGCCGTCAGTTGGATAGACCACCGCAGCGTTCTGATTAAGGGGCTGCCACTCCAGGCCGTCAGAACTGACCGCCAGGTGCAGGCCGTAATCATTGCCCAGACCCTGTGGCGATTCGGTGAAATAGCCCATGACAAAGGCGTCGCCTGGCGCCGCTGCTGCAGGACCGGATGAGTTTAATGCTGCCGGCAGCGCTACAGCAGCAGCGCCGGCGAGAAGGGTGAAAGAGCGGCGGGACAGGTACGTTGATTTGGGGGACAATGCATGCCTCTCTTGGGCCACCCCAAAGGAGGCGGCTGCGGATACAAGTGGGGGACTGCCGGGGGAGCAGCGAAGAGAGCGATGGCTGGGAAGGCCGCCCCCACACGATCAGGGCGCGGCAGAAGAACTCCTTCGTTCGAAACAACCAGCCAGTTGTTAGCGCTCACACTTCCTGGTTCCCAGACTGTACGGATGCATTGAGAGGCATGTCAAGAGTCAGCCCGCAGAAGTTTGAAATCGCTGGACATGGGCTGTGTTAACGCTCACAATTCGGCTCGCCCGGAACGCCTTCAGTTGCTCGGGTCATCGGCTCATCGGGACACAGTCCGCGAGGAAATCATCGCTGCGAGTCCCGTCGCGGTTGAGAAGTGAAGTGTCCCTTCAATGCGGATATTTGGCCGCCAACAAAGGCCCGGTTGACTTGTGGAGACGCCGAATCCGTTATGGGACGGGAGTTCTCGCACGTACTTCTACTCCCGTTGTTTTAACGCCGATAATCTACATTATGTAAAGTTGCAATGGTTGGTCGCATCAATATTCGCCCCAATCCCTCGGAGCCATCGGGATGGCTCACCCTCACCCCTCAGGCCACCACGGAGGGGTCATCGCGGGTATAGTCCGACCATGAACACACGGTGGTCAGGACCGGTCATTGTTGGATCAATATTGTCGTTGGTCGCATCGCTTGCTGCGTGTTCGGCCCCGTCTCCGAAACCTTCCCCGGGCTCGTCTTCGGCCCCCTACTTGCGCATCGTTACAGTCCCTGCACCGCAGAACAGCGCTATGGATGCGGCCTTTACGGGCACTTTAACAGTCGATGGCGACGGCTGTGTTCAGGCTCATTCAGGTGATGAATCTTCCGTCTACACTCTTGCCTGGCCGCAAGGCTATACAGTTCAAGGCGATTTGAAGGCGTTTGAAATCTTCGACGCGAACAAGAACGTCGTAGCCCGTTCAGGATCACCCTTTACGGTTGGCGGCGGACTTATCGACTCGCCACGTGAGAGTTGGACTGAACGAGACTGCTCCAAGGGCCACCTTTGGCTGGTTGCACCGCCCGATTTCTAGATCACGCAGAAATGCTTTTACTGGTTCAGAAACCGGTAGTTGATGGTGCACTCGTTCTCCGCAGAGGGCCACGAGCCTGTCACTGCCGTCTCCCCTACCGGCATCCCCGCCGCAGGGATTCGCTGTTCGGTCCGTTGCGGAGCAAAGGGCATGAGTCGGGTCCTGCAGGTCGCGCACATCTGGTGCGCAGTGAACCAGAAATTATGCGTCCGCTGAAGATCAGCTGATCACTGTCGCCCGCCCGGGTACACACGCGCCTATTTTGATCGGTTGCAAAACTTACGCCAGGTCAGGCGGCGTCGGTTGGGGCGGCGCGGTTATTGATACTGGCAGTCAATCCGTCAATCCGTTCAAGGGCGGCGTTAAGCCGCTCAACCGTCGCCCAGAGGCCAGGGTGCTGTTCCCGAACCTGTTCGAGTGTGCAACCCGCCGACGTGAGCGCCGCGAGATCGAAACTCACATTGGTGCGCGCCCCTGTTATCGCTGCCCTGAGGGCCCCGAAGGCGACAACAGCATCGGCAATAAGCGCCGGGTTACCGTTGGAAGCAAGCCACCCCAAATCTCCTATCGCATCCATTGCCCGCTCTCCAAGTACAGCGGATGCCTTGGCGGCGTCCACGGATGCCCGATGTATTGCATCCTCGCGTTCGGCCCCGGGATCCAGCCGAAACGCGGCCCCAAAGGCCTGGGATGCCGACGCGTCCTCATCCGCCAACCGCAGAGCGGCTTCTCGAAGTGAGTGCGCCCGCGTATGAATATCCGCGAGTTCCTTGCGCTGCTCCTCTTTAGCTTCCGTGTACCCGGCAACCATGGACGTCAACGACGCGGCTACCGCTAGCATCACTCCCGCCCCGGCCCCACCGCCTGGTGAACCGGAGGACTCCGCCAACGCACGCGTCCACTCCTCAACCGTCGAGGTTTGTGTTGTCACTGTTTGAGAATCATCCATAGCATCAAGTCTGCCCTTCTGGCTGGACGGTCCGTTAACTGCCGGTCCAGCTCGTATTCAGCCCTCTGCTCCTCTAATGTGTCGTCCCTTAGCCGAAGTGTGGACAGGATGGCCATCAAAGTGCTCGTCGATGCCCGCTACAGGCGTTCCGAGGGAGGAAAACGCGAGTTTCAGACGTCCCGTCCTGGGCCGGTTCCGGCCATCCTATCCACGGCTTGCGATGCTGGTCTCAAATGAGGGCTCGGTTGTTGATTGACGTATATGCAGCCGCGGGACAAACTCGAGGTGTTCAGTGGCCATGTGTTCGGTTGGGCGGCCGAAATTTCCTGCTGGTTCTCTTTCCGCGATGCGGCTGAGAAGCCGCTGGACCGCCCGATGACCGACCACGCTTTTCCAGGGCGCTACGGCGGTCAGTGGTACGTGGGCTACGCCGGCGATGACGTCGTCGTAGCCGGCAAGGGAAACCTCTCCGGGGACGTCGATGCCTGCGTCTTCCAGCCACATCATGCAGCGCACAGCCAGCTGGTCGTTGTGGACGAAGATACCCGTGGCGCCGTCGCGGACGGACTGCAGGAGGACTTCGGCTGCGTCCTCGGAACCTGCCCCGCCTTCATCGATGACTCCCAGGGATTCCAGGCCCAGCGACTCCACAGCGGATAGGTATCCCTGCCGTACTTGCGGGGTATTGGGGCCAGAGATCATGACACTGACGAGTTTGCGGTGGCCCAGTTCGGCAAGATGCCGGATTGCGAGGGCAGCTCCTGCAGAGTGGGAGGAGCTGACGGAGTCCAGGATTGACGCTACACCCGTGGAAGCGACCGGGCGTTCGACCAGGACGACTGGAACGGAGAGGGACACTAGCCATTGCTGCTGCTCGGCGTCGAGTTCGCCGGTGATGAAATCGGGGGTGGGGGCAATGAGCAGCCCGTCGACGCCTTTGTTCGTGAGTCGGGCGACCTGGTGCATTTCTGTGGCCTTGTCGTAGTCGGAGACGCCAAGGACCAGCCTTGCTCCTGCTGATGCTGCAGCGGCTTTGGCGCCGGCGATGACCCCGTCGAAGTAGTAGTTGCTGTGCGGTACTACCAGACCGATGGTTTTTGGCCCGTCCAATGCCGTCGATGCCGGTTCGGCAGCGGGGGCAACTGAACCATGGGTCCGGTGGACCAGGCCCTGCGCAGCGAGTTCCTCCAGGTCCCGGCGGATCGTCACAGCTGAGATTTTTAGCCGTTGGGCCAGTTCCAGAACGACTTGTGAGCCTTCCTTCTGGACGATCTCGAGAATGGCCTGCCGTCTCTCCGTCACGCTCCGTGCCAACGCAAATCCCTCCGAATGACTGATTGATCAATTTGATCATACTCCCACGATTTGCCGACCATTCGAGTAATGGCAGTACGGACGCGGAAAAACTTTGCGGATACGGCGTACATAATCGCGCCAGCCTTTGGACAAAGCGATCATATGATCTGTGTCATTGATCCTATGCGTGGTGCCCCATAGCATCGCCAGATCCCCAAGTGGTGACATGCACCACCTGCAGACCATGGACATCGACGACATCCAAATCTCCCCTTCGACTGTCACTGCCGGTCTAACAACGGCCACCACGGAGGCCGGCGACATCGGCCTGAACTGGACCGTTGCTGCCCCCGCAAAGACACCGGTAAGCTTTGCCATCCATCCAGGACCAGCCGGATCACCACTCACGGTCGACGCATCCACCCTGATCCGGACCGCCCTGGCCAGCCTCCTGCAGGCCACGGACGTGGAATGGCAACCTTCCAACGAGTACAAGCACGTTGTGGTCGCACGGTATGGCTCGGGCGCAGAAGTGGCCTGCACCAACGAAAGCAGGATCCTCTCCCCCGCCGCTGACACCATGACCACTGCAGTACGCATGGAAGAACATCAAGGCAAGGGTCGACGGCGGCATGGCCACCTTCGGCTCGTCGGCTGACAGGTACGCCCGCCTCTTTTCGTGTTCCAACGGGCCTGCCTGAAGGTCGGCCGACATCTAAACTTTTCATTTCTTTCGTTTGAGCACCAAAACAGATCGTTTTGTTCATCTGCGCTTGACGAGACAGGCGTGGTGTTTCAGCATTGTGAGTGGGGCCACATCTACTAGGAGTTATGTACATGCCACGCAGTCGCAAACCAAGCATCGTCATCGCAGCGGGAATGCTCTCAGCAGCACTCCTCGCCGGCTGTTCGGGAACAGGAGCAGGAACAACCGCACCGCCTGCACCCACCCAGCAAGAGACGGTGGATATCACTTTCTCGTCATGGTTGAAGGGTTCAAAGCAGGTGGTTGACGCATTCAACGCCGCCCAGGACGAAGTCAACGTTACCTTCAACGAAGTAGCCAGTTCGAAGGACAACTACCCGCAGCTGACGAACCAGGTCAAGGCAGGAAACGCGCCGGACGTCATCACGGTGGAATATCCCCGGGTCGCGGAAATGGCCAGCCAGGGAGTTCTGAAGGACATCAGCAACGAAGCCGGTGACCTCGTCAAGGAGAATTTCTCCGAGTCCATCCAGTCCCTGGTCAACTTCGGCGGGTCCACCTGGTCGGTTCCGCTGGACGCAGGCGTCCTGCAGATGTATTACCGCGCAGACCTCTTCGAGCAGTACGGCATCACCGTGCCAAAGACCTGGGACGAGTACAAGGCCGCCGCCGAGAAGGTCGCGGCGGCCGATGGGAACGTCCGCATTGGGGCCAGCGCGGTGGGCGATCCCGCCATGTATGCCGCCCTCGCCTGGCAGAACGGCGCCAAGTGGGGAGGGCTCGACGGCGACTCGTGGAAGGTGGACATCGACACCGAGGAAACCAAGGAAGCGCTGAGGGTCCAGCAGGACCTTGTTGACGCCAAACTACTCTGGACCGAGGACGCCCCGGTGCTGCAGCAGAAGCAGGCAGCCGGCCAGCTCCTCTCCGTCATCAGCGGATCATGGTATGGCGCCGGGCTACAGTCCACTTATGCCGATCAAGCCGGCAAGTGGCGCGTCGCCCCGGTGCCGGCGCCGTCGTCAAAACCGGCCTCTGCGCTCTACGGCGGCTCAACCTTCGGCATCTCGGAGAACAGCACCAAGGCCGAAGCGGGCGTGAAGTTCATCAAGTGGATGACCACCAACCCTGAAGGCATCAAAGCACGCATCGCCGGCGGCACCTCCACAGTCTTCCCAGTGAACGAGGAAGCCCGCATGGCCGCCTCCGGTGCCTTCACGCCTGACTTCTTCGGCGGGCAGAACATCTACGACGTCGCCGCAGAGGGCCTGGCAGCAGTACCCGAAGGCTGGGTATGGGGACCGGGCACGGCCACCACGCTGGCCAAGCTCACCGACGAAAGCGCAAAGGTCAAGGCCGGTACCGCCAAGCTCACCGACATCTTTGCGCCGACCCAGGAAGCCACGGTTTCCGAGTTGAAGAACCGCGGAATCTCCGTCAAGTAAAGACCCCTTGGTTAGTCCGCCGTCTTCCCCCAGGCGGTGGACTAATCAAGGCCCACCCGCAGTGCCACCCATTCGAAGGGAAAAAGTCATGACAGGCGCCACCACAACGGCCCGCTCCACCGTCATACGCCGTTCACGCCGCCGGTCAGGCAGACACGCTTTCCTGTTCCTGGCGCCGTTTTTCGTGCTGTTCCTGGCGTTCACCATCGCCCCCATTGGATACTCCGGGTTCCTGAGCCTCTTCACGGAAAAGTCCAGCGGACTGGGCCTGGGCGGGACAGCACGGGTTTTCAACGGCCTGGCCAACTACGTCCGCGCCTTCCAGGACCAGGCGTTCCTTGCAGGCTTCTTGAACATCGCCGTTTACTGCCTCTTCTACATCCCGGTCATGATCGGCCTGTCCCTGGTGGTGGCGCTTCTGCTGGACTCTGCAGCCGCACGGGCAAAGTCCTTTTTCCGCCTGGCGTTCTACATGCCGAACATCGTCCCCGGCCTGATTGCCGCGGTCATCTGGGTCTACCTCTACACTCCCGGCGTGAGCCCACTGGTGGACGTCTACGAAAGCACCGGCGCCGGTTGGGACATGGGCAGCCACCTGGCCGCCCTGCTCTCCTTGTCCAACATCACCATCTGGCTGCACACCGGCTATAACGTCATCCTCTTCTACGCCGCCCTGCAGGCCGTTCCGCAGGAGGTCCTGGAGGCCGCCACCGTTGACGGCGCAGGACCCATCCGCACCGCCTACGCCATCAAGGCCCGCATGATCATGGGCGCCGTGAGCGTCGCGACCCTGTTCACCGTCGTCGGCGCCATGCAGCTTTTCGCCGAACCGCTGCTCCTGAAGAGCCGCGCAACGTCCATCGACAGCAATTGGACCCCGAACATGTTCATTTACCAAACGGCTTTCGACAAACACGACTTCGGCTATGCGGCAGCAACAGCACTGCTCTTCGCCGTCTTCATCGGAGCCTTCTCCTGGGGCGTCACCAAATTCGGATCAAAGGTGGAATCATGAGCCCGCTGACCACACAACCTGCAGTAAGCGGACCCCCCATCCCCACTCCCCTGCCCCCAGCAGCCCCAAAACGGCGCCAGGCCAAGAGCGCCTGGTCCTCAAAGTTCGCAGTGAACATCGTGCTGGGCCTGTTCTGCCTCTACACACTGTTGCCGCTGACCTGGCTCATTGTCGCCTCGACGAAGAACACCTCAGACCTCTACGGCACAGCCGGATTCTCCTTCGCCGAGTTCAACCTCATCGAAAACCTCATCCAGCTGTTCACTTGGGAAAACGGAACGTTCCTGCGCTGGATGGCCAACACCGCCGCCTACGCCGGCCTCGGTGCCTGTGCCTCCGTGGCCGTATCCTTCCTTGCCGGCCACGCCTTCGACAAGTTCGACTTTCCCGGGAAGGAACGCTGGTTCGGCTTCGTCCTGGTCGGTGTCCTCGTACCCGCAGCAGTTACCACCATGCCGCTCTACCTGCTCGCCTCCAACCTCGGCCTGGTCAACAACTTTTGGGGCGTCTTCCTGCCCCAGGTCGCCAGTCCCTTCGGCGTCTACCTGGCCCGCATGTTCAGCGCCAGTTATGTGCCGAAGGAAATCATCGAGGCCGCCCGCCTGGACGGCGCCGGTGAATTCCGGGCCTTCCTGACCATTGCTGCGCCCCTCATGAAGCCCGGAATCGTCACCCTGTTCCTCATGACTTTCAGCGCCATCTGGAACAACTTCTTCCTCCCGCTGGTCATGCTTAGCGACACGAATCTGTTCCCGGCAGCGCTGGGCATCTACTCCTGGCACGGCAGGACGCTTGCCGACCCCGAGTACGCCCAGCTCGTCGTTGCCGGTTCTCTCGTCACCATCATCCCGGTCATCATCCTCTTCATGTCCCTGCAGAGGTTCTGGAAGGCCGGCATCGGGTCAGGAGCCCTGAAATAGCAACCAACCAGCACCTGACCCGGGCCAACCAGCCCAAAGCCGTCCTCGCGATGGAAAACGACCTTCCGGAAAGACTCTTCGCGCCGGCGGTGTTCCAGGACCTCAAAACCCTTGTGGATCTCCAACCGGCATTGCTCACCAAAGCCAACGCGGAGGATTACCCCCTGCAGGACATCGAACTCATCATTGGATGCTGGGGCTGCCCCCAGCTCGGTGAGGAGATCCTGTACCGGATGCCGCGACTCAAAGCCGTCATCTACACAGCCGGTTCGGTCAAGGAATTCGCCACGGACGAACTGTTCAAGCGCGGGATCGCCGTCACCTCGGGTGCGGTTACCAACGCCCTGCCGGTGGCCGAATACACGCTGGCGATGATCCTCCTCTCCGGCAAGCGTGTCCTGGAACTGGCCCGCGGCTACATGCACACCCGCAAATACCGTCCCTTTGAGGTTGAGCCCGTGCGCTGGGGCAACCACGGCCTCAAGGTCGGCATCGTCGGCGCTTCCCGCATCGGCCGGAGGGTCATTGACCTTCTCGCGCCCTTTGACATCGACGTCGTCTTCTACGACCCCTTCGTGCAGCACGGCATCCTCGACGCCCGCCCTGCCAGCTTGGAACACTTGCTGGAAACCTGCGACGTCGTCAGCCTCCACGCCCCGGAAGTCCCCGAAACCTTCCACATAATCGACAAAGACGCGCTATCCCTGATGCGGGACGGCGCCACGCTGATCAACACTGCCCGGGGATCACTGGTGGACACCGCGGCACTGACAGCGGAACTCGAGTCCGGGCGCCTGCACGCCGTCATCGACGTCACGGACCCGGACCCGCTGCCGGCGGAATCGCCCCTTTTCGATGCCCCAAACCTCGTGCTCACCCCGCACATCGCCGGCTCCCAAGGCAATGAACTCTACCGGCTCGGGGAAGCCGCATACCGGGAAGTCACACGGTTCGTCACCGGCAAGCCGCTCCTGAACCAGGTCAAAGCGGAAGTCCTCTCCCACACCGCCTAGCCGCCGTATCCAGCAGTCAGCGCGGTCAGCGCGTCCTGCAGTCGTAAGGAAATTTTGTTGCCCGACCCCATCCTGAGCTACCAGAACTCCCAACTCTTCCGGTCCAACCAACCCCACCGTATCCTCGCCGGAGCCATCCACTATTTCCGCGTCCATCCCGATCAGTGGCGGGACCGGCTCCTCAAGCTCCGGGCGATGGGGGCCAACACCGTTGACACCTACGTCGCGTGGAACTTCCACCAGCGCCGGCAGGAAGACGAACCCGATTTCAGCGGCTGGCGTGACCTGGGGGCCTTTATCGATACCGCAGCCGGCATCGGCCTGGATGTCATCGTCCGTCCCGGGCCCTTCATTTGTGCCGAATGGGACAACGGCGGGCTCCCGGCCTGGCTGACCGGGCAGCCAGGAATCGGCGTCCGGTCCATGGACCCGGTGTTCACGGCCGCCGTCGAAACGTGGTTCGACCAACTCTTGCCCGTCATCGTGCCGAGGCAGGCCGCCCATGGCGGTCCCGTCGTCGCCGTTCAGATCGAGAACGAATACGGCAGCTACGGCGACGATAAGGAATACCTGCAATGGAACAGGCAGGCGCTTGGGCAGCGCGGCATCACCGAACTGCTGTTTACTGCCGACGGCGGGACGGACTACTTCCTGGACGGCGGCGCCCTGGACGGCACCTGGGCGGCCGCCACCCTGGGCAGCCGCGGCGACGAAGCGATAGAGACCTGGCAACGCCGCCGCCCCGGGGAACCCTTCTTCAACGTGGAATTCTGGGGAGGCTGGTTCGACCATTGGGGCGAAGAGAACCATCACGTCCGCGACATCACCGAAACCTGCACCGAAGTGCGGAAGATTCTGGACCTCGACGGCTCAATCTGCCTCTACATGGCGCACGGCGGCACCAACTTTGGCCTGTTTTCCGGCGCGAACCATGACGGCAGCAAACTGCAGCCAACCACCACCAGCTACGACTCGGACGCCCCCATCGCCGAGAACGGTTCCCTCACGGAGAAATTCCACGCGCTGCGGGCCGAATTCTTCCGCGCCCAGGGCATCACCGATCCTCCCCCGCTCCCGCCCGCACTCCTGGAACCGGCACCGGTACTTCCGGCGCAGTCCCTGCCCGTCGCCGCGGGCAAACCCCTTCTCCCGCTCCTGCGCGAAGCCGCCCGTCCCGTCAGCAGCGTCCTTCCCCTGACCTTTGAACAGCTGGGGCTGGACTCCGGAATGGTTCTGTACTCCTCCCACCCCGTCCTCCCGGGAAGGCCGGACGAACCAACGGAAACCCCGCTACGGATCCTGGGCCTCGCAGACCGCGCCTACATCTGGGTGGACGGCAGCTTCGCCGGAATCCTCGATGACCACAACGCCGCCGACGGGCTCATTCTCACAGGGACAGGAACCCCGGTGCAGTTGGAAATCCTGGTCGAGAACAGGGGCAGGATCAACTACGGGCCACTGATCGGCCAAGGCAAGGGAATCCTGCACGGGGTACTCGTCAATCAACGGCGCACCTTCAACTGGAACCAAACGCCCATTCCGCTGGCCGGGTGGGCAGCAGAGGAACTCGAACCCCTCCTCTCGGCAACCCTCGATATCGACGCACCTGCAGATACCTACCTCGCATTCCCTGGCTTCGGGCAAGGCTTTGTCTGGGTCAACGGATTCCTCCTGGGCCGCTACCAGGAGGCCGGGCCGCAGGTCACCCTCTACGTCCCCGCACCCCTCCTGCACGCAGGAACCAACCACATCCACATCCTGGACCTGGTCAAGCACGGCACGCAGGTTGAGCTTCGTCCCGAGCCTGAACTGGGTACCCCCAGTACGGGGAAAATCCTCGCCGCGGAACTGTAGCCGGGACCCCATCATGAGCACAGCAACAACACCATGGAACAGCCATGCGCCTTCACGGCAGGTGGCCCTTGCCCTGGACATCGGCGGAACCACGCTCAAGGGCGCGGCCGTCGATACCACCGGCCGCACCCTCATCACGCAAACCATCCCCACGGGCCGCCCTGGTAAAGGTGTCATGCACCGGGCACTGGCGATCCTCAAGGCACTGAAGGCCGAATCACTCCAACGGGGGCTGCATCCCGTTGGCATCGGCGTCGGGACTCCTGGACTGGTGAACTCCGGCACCGGCATGGTCGAATATGCCTCATCCCTGGGCTGGACCACCATGCCCGTCGCGGAGGTGCTCTCCGCGGAATTCGGTCTTCCCGTTCTCATCAGCCACGACGCGCGCGCCGCCGGGCTGGCAGAAGCCCGCCTCCTGCCACAGGCTCCAGGCCAAGATTCTGTCTTTGTCGCCATCGGCACCGGAGTCGGGGCAGCAGTCATCACCGACGGCACCGTCGTCAAAGGAGCGACCCACTCCGCCGGAGAACTAGGCCATATCCCCGTCATCCCCGGCGGCGAAACATGCACCTGCAGCCAGCGCGGCTGCCTCGAAGCCTACTTTTCCGGCGCGGGCCTCGTCCGCAGATACCGCGGCCGTGGAGGAGATCCTGGCATGACCACGGCAGATATCGCCTCCGGCCGGGCGGGCGAGACCGGTGCAAGCATCTGGGACGAAGGAATTAAGGCTCTTGCCCTGGCGCTGGCCACCGTCACCCTGCTCACCGACCCCAAAACGATCATCATCGGCGGCGGACTGTCCGAAGCCGGGGACACACTCCTGCACCCACTCGGGCAGAACATGGTATCGCTCCTGGGCTGGCGCCGCCCGCCGGAACTGCGGCGCTCACTGCTGGGACCACGCGCGGGACAAATCGGGGCCGCCATCCTTGGCTTCCGGGCGGCTGGTTCCCCGAACGCAGGCACCAGCTGGCGCCCTGAAGACGTCACCGCCGAAGCACCACGGCCGCTGGAAGAGCGCACAAGCCCGCCGCTGACACACAACCTCAGGAACCACCAAGGACACCCATGAAAATCGCCATCGTTAAGACCACCGCCGACATCGGCGCCTACGCCGCAGACATCATCGAGAACCGCATCAGCAGCGGCCGCCTCAAAGTCCTCGGCGTCGCGACCGGATCCTCTCCGCTGCCCGTCTATCAGGAACTGGCCGCCCGGCGCCCGGAAGGCCTGTCGGCTTTGTCCGCCTTCGCACTGGACGAGTACGTGGGCCTCAGCCCCAGCCACCCCGAGAGCTACCACGCAGTCATCGACCGCGAAGTGACAAAGCCCCTCGGACTGGACCCGGAACGAGTCCACATGCCGGATGGGACTGCCACCGACCTGGAAGGGGCCTGCGCCGGCTATGAGGAACTCATCACTGCCTCCGGCGGAATCGACCTCCAACTACTGGGAATCGGTTCCACCGGCCACATCGGCTTCAACGAGCCAACCTCATCCCTGAGCTCACGCACCAGGATAAAAACCCTCACCCCTCAGACGCGCAAAGACAATGCCCGATTCTTCACCAGTCCGGACGAAGTCCCAACGCACTGCCTCACCCAAGGCCTCGGCACCATTATGGACGCGAAGGAAGTCGTACTGATCGCCCAGGGCCGCTCGAAGGCAAAGGCCATCGCCGGCCTCATTGAAGGCCCAGTCAGCGCCATGTGTCCCGGCTCGGTGCTGCAAATGCACCCCCAGGCCACGGTAATCCTGGATGAAGAGGCCTCCGCAGAACTTCAAGGCGCCGCCTACTACAAATACGTGGCAGAGAACCTGCCCCTCTGGCAGGGGTAACCCCCTGCTCTCGGAAAACCTCGCCCAGAAAACAACGCACCGGCAAAGTGTTCTCTGCGATCTCATCGTGCACAGCGCGCGCCTCCTCGACGGCAACGGCACGGTAGAAAACGGATGGGTGGCAATCCAAGACCGCACGATTATCGCTACCGGCTCGGAAACCGGATGGCACACCTATGCCGCCCCGGACGTCGTCGACGGCAGCGGCGGGATCCTCGTACCCGGATTCATCGACCTGCACTGTCACGGAGCAGGCGGAGCAGCTTTTGACGCCGAACCCGAAGACATCCTGACGGCACTGGCGGTCCACAGGGCACACGGCACCACCCGCTCCGTTCTCAGCCTTGTCAGCGCCCCTCTCGATGAGCTCTGCCGCAGCCTGAACACCATTGCAGACCTGGCTGACACCAACCCCCTGATCCTCGGATCACACCTCGAAGGACCCTTCCTCGCCACCGCCCGGTGCGGTGCCCACAACCCGGATCACCTGATACATCCCACCCCCGCAGCGGTAGACCGGCTCCTCGACGCAGCCCGTGGGACCCTCCGCCAAATCACCATCGCCCCGGAACTGCCCGGAGCCCTTGACGCGATCGAAGAATTCGTCGCCGCAGGAGTCAGCGTGGCAGTAGGCCACACCGACGCGGACATGGCACTCACCAAAAAGGCCTTCGCCCGTGGCGCTACCCTGCTCACCCACGCCTTCAACGCGATGGCCGGAATCCATCACCGTGCACCCGGCCCTGTCGTAGCCGCATTCGGCGACCCGGCCGCATCCCTGGAAATCATTCTGGACGGCGTCCACCTAGACCCCGCCGTAGCAAAAATGGCCTTCGACGCGGCCCCGGGCCGAATCGCCCTGGTCACCGACGCCATGGCCGCAACAGGGGCGAAAGACGGGCACTACCGCCTGGGCAGCGCAGACGTCACCGTCGAGGCAGGGCGCGCCGTCCTGGCAGGAACCGGCACAATCGCCGGATCCACACTCACCCAGGACACCGCATTCAGGAATGCGGTCACCCTGCTCAAGCTCCCACTCACAGCAGCTGTGCAGGCATTGACGGCCACACCCGCCCACCTGGTTGGCCGCGAAGACCTCGGAAGCCTCAGTGTTGGGAAAGCAGCTGACTTTGTCCTGCTCGATCAGGGATACAACATACTCGTTGTATGGGCGGACGGGGAGAATCAAACACGCTCCACCTGAAGATCGACAGGCACTTGCCCTGTTTAGCACGGCGCCAACTATAGGTTCCGGTCGCTGTACAGGCTGTGCGCCCTCACGAATCACATGGATCAGAGAGGGCGATGACAGCCGCTGCTACCGGCCCATGCCGTACTGCCTGCACGTCATCCCAGTACCCGAGCAGGTGAAGCGTTGTCATCCGGAAGACCAACGCCCTCAGCAGCAGCTGGCGCCATTCCGGAATACCATGGTGATCGGCCAAATCGTCCAGTGAGTATCCATGCCAACACGCCGCATCGGCCACTGCAATCGCCGCCCCCAGTCCTGCCGGACGCCAATAGGGTGCCCAGTCGATCAACGCCGGCGGGCGCCCCTGTGCAAAGAGGACGTTGCCCAGAAGATCACCGTGAATGACCTGCGACGGCGTTCCCACCGGCTGGTACTCCTCCACCAACAGCTCCAGAAGCTGATCGGCAGGCAAAGCCGCCTCACCCCAGGCAATGCGGTCCGCGTTGCTCCACGGATCGTTCGACGCCATGATGAAGGCTGGCCGCGGGAGCCCCGCAATGGCGCGGTGAAACACCTCACCTGCATGCACGACGTCGGAAACCCGGGTCTCGTCCGCGGCGCCAGGGATCCACTCGGCGGCTTGCCAGCCATCGCGGACCCACTTGCCTCGATCGTCGCGGATGGGGCGCGGAACAGTAAACAATTCGGCACCGTCAAGCTCTGCCAGCACCTCTGACTTCCAGGCAGCCTCTTCGGTATCCTCCGTGGGGCGAACCACGACGTGCCCTGCCCGCCAGGTGAGTCCCCGGCCCCCGGCCAACCGCTCCGGCGGCCCCGAAGCCCCGAATGCCGCAAACACCGCCCGTGGAGGTTGCATCTGGGAATTACTTCCAGCCATCCGTCCAGTATGCATGCTGCTGCCTAATGCCCATCCACATCGCGGCGCGTTCCTGCCCAAGCTTGCCTGCTTATCTATTCGGCTGCTTTCCGAGCGACGATCGTGTAGGTGCACGGCACAAGGTCCCGCTCGGGCAGCGGCCACGCGTAGCCACCTGGCACCTCCAGCATGCGCCGGCTGAACTTCCATGGAATGGTGTTGTCCTCGTCGAAACGGAGAATTTGCAAGCCTGCCCTGATGAGCGAGTTGAGGATGTCGGACAGGGGGTGGGCCCACTGATACGTCCGGGAGTGCGCAACTTTTCCATCGCCGGCATACGTGGACTCGTCATCCCATACCTGTGCCCTGCCGTTGCCAAAGTATGGATACCTCAACTGCAGTCCGTCGGCGTGCTCGTCAAGGGCGTAGAGGGCAGGATGCCCGTCCCGGATGTAAAACAACCCCCCTGCCCGTAGCAGACCCGACACCTGGGCTGCCCACCGGTCCAGGTCAGGCAGCCAGGTAATGGTTCCGATACTGGTGTACACGAGGTCAAAGTCGCCCTCGACGGCGGCACGGGCCTCGAGGACGTCCGTCTCGATCCACGTTGATTCGAGTCCCAGATGCCGTGCCAGGTTGGCGGCAGATTCCAGCGCGGCAGGGGAGAAATCGACGCCCGTGACCTGGGCGCCGGCCCGGGCCAGGGAGAGCGTATCCGTCCCGATATGGCACTGAAGGTGGCAGACATCCAGACCCGCCACCGTGCCCCCTGCAAGGAAAGGCTGCAGCGCGGCCAAGTCCGTGCGGACGATTTCGGTCAAGTAGTCCGGATCGTCCAAGGCCCTGATCCCATACGCCTTTTCGTGCAACGGAACACGGTCTTCCCAGTTGTCGCGGTTGCTCGCACGCGCAGCTTCCCATTCGACCGCAAGCGGCTTTTCACTCATGAGTCGAGTCTATGCAGAGGGGTGGACCGGCAGCGAAAGCCACCACCACGGCGCAGGCGTCTTTACATCCGCGTCCTGCCGCGTCCACAATAAAGCGCACCACAGCCTCCACTGGGCCAACAGCGCGCTGTCCATTGAAAACCTGCAATGCAAGGGGCAATGACATGAATGAGCAGACAGATGCCATCGAAGCGGACCGGGCGCTGAAGCAAAAGCACCGGGCCATGTGGGCCCAGGGCGACTACCCAGCCCTCGCCAGCGAACTGATTCCGGACCTCGGGGCAATCCTCGTGGAGGCCTGCGGGGTCAAGCCCCGGCAGCGAGTCCTTGACGTGGCCGCCGGCGCCGGCAACGCGGCGATTCCCGCAGCCATGATGGGGGCGGAGGTGGTGGCCAGCGACCTCACCCCCGAACTCTTCGACGCCGGACGCCGGCAGGCAGCGGACCGGGGGGCTGAACTGGAATGGATGGAAGGCGACGCCGAGTCCCTGCCGTTTCCTGATGACGAATTCGATGTGGTGCTGTCCTGCCTGGGTGTGATGTTCGCACCGCACCACCAGTCGGCCGCGGATGAGTTGGTGCGGGTGTGCAAACCCGGCGGCACCATTGGGCTGCTGAGCTGGACGCCCGACGGGTTTATCGGCAGGATGTTCGCTGCCATGAAGCCGTTTGCTCCCCCGCCCCCGCCTGGTGCCCAGCCACCGCCACTCTGGGGCAGTGAAGCCCATGTGCGGGAGCTCCTGGGTGACAGGATTACCGATGTCCAGGCGCGGACGCAGACAGTCTCAATCACCAGCTTCCATAAGCCGGACGACTTTCTGCATTACTTCAAGTCCCATTACGGCCCCACCATCTCCGTCTACAAGTTCCTCGCCGGCGATGAGGAAAAGATCCAGGCGCTGGACAAGGCGCTCACGGAACTGGCCGACACGTTCAGCGATGCCCACGGTGATGCGCCATCGCAAATGGACTGGGAATACTTGCTGCTGACGGCCAGGAAGCAGGCACGGAAACCCGCCACTCCCGCGTAGCGGCGCATTCTCGGTCTTATCCGATTCAGGCGGGTCTTGAACTTCCCGCCTTCGCATGTGAGTATTCACACAGCGGGATAACGATTTCCCACTACCCCTCGGCCCGACTTCAGGGCGATTGCCGATGCTGCGCACGGACGTGGGAGAGTGTTGTTAGCGCTCACTCACCAACCACGCTCGCTGTGATTGCCATGGCGAGCCGTGGGACGGGCCCGTGTCTGGACGGAGTGCAGTGCCGCCGTCGCAGTCGTGATCGACGGGCCCACAACCTCAGCCAGCCCTAGCGAACGGAAGTCAATGACGACGAATTACCGCCACCCGCACTCATTCGGCAGCACGATTTCACGGAGGTCCCTGATAACAGGCGCCTCGTTGGCCATACCACTTGCAGCCTTCGGAACTTTGGGTGCCTCGGCGGCCAAGGACAAACCCCGTTCCGTGCCGCTTGCCACCGCAGCCGGAGCCGGAGCGTCCAACTACGCACACCCTGGCCTGGTGCACACGCTCTCGGACATCGAACAAGTATCGACACAGGTGGGCAGCGGCGCCCAGCCCTGGTTGGGAGGCTGGAACCGTCTCGTGGCGAATGGCCGCTCGAATTCGGGGTGGCAGCCGCGTCCGCTGGAGACAGTCGTCCGCGGCGGCGACGGCTCCAACTACGGGCAGCTGTTCCCTGACGTCCATGCCGCGTACCAGAACGCCCTGCGCTGGCGGATCTCCGGGGACGCCGCCCATGGAGCGGCTGCCGTGCGGATCCTCAACGCCTGGTCCGGAATGTTGACCACGGTCACCGGCAACGCAGACCGCTTCCTGGCTGCGGGCATCTACGGCTACCAGTTCGCCAACGCGGCGGAGCTAGTACGGGACCACCCGGACTTCGAGTTTGAGCGGTTCCGCGGCATGCTCCTCAACATTTTCCACCCGATGAACGAACACTTCCTCACCAATCACAACGGTGCCGTGATCACCAACTACTGGGCCAACTGGGACCTCTGCAACATGGCATCGATTCTGGCCATCGGCATCCTCGCGGACCGCGACGATCTCGTGGACCGCGCGGTCACTTACTTCCAGAGCGGTGCGGGCAACGGCTCCCTGCCCAATGCTGTGCCGTACGTTTACGAGGACGAGGGCCTGGCGCAGTGGCAGGAGAGCGGCCGCGACCAGGCGCACAGCATCATGGGCATCGGGCTGATGGGTGCCTTCTGTGAAATGGCCTGGAACCAAGGCATCGACTGCTACGGACACGATAACAACCGATTCCTCAAGGCGGCCGAGTACGTCGCCAAGTACAACCTCGGCCATGACGTCCCCTTCACCCCGTACACGTGGCAGTCCGGCCCATTGAGCACCGCCCCGCACGCCGGCTGGCAGACCCAGACTGTCCCGGGTGAGGGCGGGCGCGGGCAGGGCCGGCCGGTGTGGGATCAGGTTCTGGGACACTACTCCGGCCGCAAGGGCCTCAGCACCCCCTGGGTCAGCCAGATCGCTGCCACCCTTCGGCCTGATGGCGGAGGCGGCGACTATGGTTCCACGTCTGGAGGGTATGACGCACTGGGATTCGGCACCCTGATGCAGTACCCCGCCCAGACTGGCAGACGTTTCTCCCGCCTGCAAAGCTTCAACGTCCCGGACCGCTATGTCCGGCACTCCGGTTCGACAGTCCGCCTCGATCCCGTTACTTCGCCGGTCAAGGACTCACAGTTCCGGGTAGTTTCCGGGCTGGCAAGTGCGGCAGATGGCCGCATCTCCTTCGAATCCGTGGACATGCCCGGCTACTTCCTGCGCCACTGGAACTACCAATTCAGCCTGGTGCAGAATGATGGCTCCGCGGTCTTCAAGGCCGACACGACCTTCCTTCCTGTGTCCGGCTTGGGCCACAGCCGCCTGACATCCTTCCGGTCGCACAACTTCCCGGACCGGTATATCCGGCACCAGAACTACGCCCTGGTTCTGGCCCCAATGGTGAGCGATCTGGACCGTGCCGACGCAACATTCCGGATGGTCGACTAGCTCCGGCTCAAAAGGACCGCTGAATACACACACTGACTGCAGTACATCTTGGGGCGGGAGCTCCAGCCTTCCGCCCCAAGATGCCCACTTGCGGGAACCGGCTCCGGCGCCCTAGAATCGGGCCCATGCGCTTCTCAGCTTCCTCTTCTTGGTGGCCCGCCCCGTAAGGCGGACTGACGCGCGCAAAAACCACGCTCACGACCGCCTCGCCAGGCGGTCGTTTTTTTGCGGCACCGGTCGGGTGGGGTGGACACAAATCCAGGGACTGTCCATGACCTCGCTCCTCACCCGCATCGTTAACTCCTCCGCCGAGGCATCACTGCCCTTCGCCGTCATACGGCGCCAGCAGTCCGACGTCGTAGACGTCCTCACAGGCGATATTGTCGACGTCGAAAACCTGGCGGACATCCCCCTCGACTGGACGTCCAGCGGACAGGACGTGCTTACCTTGGTTCCGTTCCGCCAGGTCAGGGAGCGCGGATTTGCAGCAACCGACGACGGCGCGCCGCTCCGTTGCCTGCTGGTAACGGAACGTGAAACGGTCACCATCGCTGAAGCGCTGGCCACTCTCCCCGGCTACACGGTCCCCATCGAGTCTCTCGGATTTGAGACGTCCGACGCAGACTACGCCGGGATCGTACGGCGGGTTATCGACGACGAAATTGGACAAGGCGAAGGCGCCAACTTTGTCATCCGGCGCTCGTTCCGCGGAGGCATCGAAGCTTCCCCGGCGTCTGCGGTGCTTGCCTGGATGCGTGCCCTGCTCCTCTCAGAGCAGGGAGCCTACTGGACCTTTGCGGTGCACTCCCCCGGCCATTCACTTGTCGGAGCAACTCCGGAGCGCCACGTCTCGGTCAAGGACGGCATGGTGACGATGAATCCCATTTCCGGGACATACCGGCACCCAGCGGCAGGTCCCACCGCAGACGGCGTTCTGGAATTCCTCTCCGACATCAAGGAGAGCGGCGAACTCTTTATGGTGGTCGATGAGGAACTGAAAATGATGAGCGCCATCTGTCCGGACGGCGGGCGCATCCTGGGTCCGTACCTCAAGCAGATGTCCAGGCTCAGCCACACCGAGTATCTGCTGGAGGGACGAACCGGGCTGGATCTGCGGGAGGTCCTGCGTGCCACGATGTTCGCTCCCACCGTTACCGGCTCTCCCATGGAGAACGCCTGTTCCGTCATCGAACGCCATGAAGAGGGTGGCCGCGGATACTACTCAGGTGTCCTGGCGTTCTTTGAGTCCCGAATGGACGGGAACGGCTGCGTTTCCTATGAGCTGGACGCACCAATCCTCATCCGTACGGCGCATGTGGACGGGGCAGGCGGAGTCACCGTGTCAGCAGGCGCTACGCTCGTTCGGCTCTCGACGCCGGAAGGAGAGGCAGCAGAAACGCACGCAAAAGCGTCAGGAATACTCTCGGCGCTTGGGCTCCTCCCTTCGACGCCGGTCCCGCCTGCGGTGGACCTGAACTCACTGCCCGGCGTGGCTGAGGCGCTTCTGGATCGCAACAATCAACTGGCGCCGTTTTGGCTCCGCCCCCAGGGCTGGGAACAACACCCGCCCTTTTCCGGCAACACAGCGCTTGTCGTTGACTGCGAGGACCAGTTCACCGAGATGCTCGCCCATCAACTGCGGCACCTCGGTCTGGAAACCACCGTGGTCCGATGGGACGCCGCCGTGGATATCTCCAGCGCGGACCTGGTGGTCTTCGGGCCTGGCCCCGGGGACCCCCGGAGCGACACCAGCAGGCGGCTGGAAACCGTGCGGACCTTGATGCTTGCCAGGCTGGAGACGGGCCGGCCGCTGCTCGCCGTCTGCCTGAGCCACCAGCTCCTGTCGATCCTTGCGGGGCTTTCCGTTGAAGCATTGCCCATCCCCCGTCAGGGCACACGGCTTGACGCAGACGTTTTCGGTACCCGGGCCAGCCTCGGCTTTTACAACACCTTCGCCGCCATGGCTGAGCCGGACCAGCTGGCAACACCTCGCCTCAACCTGGAAATTTCCGCAGACAACGGCGTCGTGAACGCGTTACGCGGCGAAGGGGTCGCATCTATCCAGGGACACCTGGAATCTGTGCTCTCTACAGACGGCTTGGCCACGTTGGAGCGGCTCGTACATTCCGTGCTTTCCAGGCCCGCGGCCGGGCAAAGCTTCGCGGCGGACCTGTCGGTGCAGAGGCTGGAGGCCGGTCAGCCGTCGTAGGCCTGCTGAAGCTGCGCGATGTCCAACTTCCGCATTCCAAGCATCGCCTGCATGGCGCGCTGCGAGCCCTCGGGATCAGCACCCCCAAGAAGTGATCCGAGCACGGACGGGATGATCTGCCAGGACACCCCATAACGGTCCTTCAGCCACCCACACTGCTGCTCGGATCCGCCGTCGGTGAGTGCTGTCCAGTAGCGGTCAACCTCGTCCTGGTCGGCACAATCGACCACAAAGGACACTGCTTCAGTGAAATTGCTGGCCGGGCCGCCATTGAGCGCCATAAACCTGCGCCCTTCGATCTCGAACTCCACCGTCATCGCCTGGCCCACGGGCCCCGGGCCGCCCTCCCCGAACCTGGCAACGTTGAGGATCCTGGAATCGCTAAAGACCGAAGTGTATAAGCCGGCGGCTTCCTCAGCCTGGTTTTCGAACCACAGGCATGTCGAAATTTTCTGCATCTGCTTCCTCTCCGAGCTGAGCCTAATCCGGCGGGACTACCTGCACAACGATTTCGGACGGATCGCCGTAGTGCGGCGGGCACCGGTCTTTGCTTTCCACTGTCAGCAAACCGCTAGGCTCGAAAGCGTGAATCCAGAGATCCAACAGACGAAACGGCCGGACGGCTCCGACGGCGCCGGGCGTCTTATCGTGGCCGGAGCGGCCCTGGCCGATGCCATCCTTATCCTGGTCTTCGCGGCCATCGGCCGGGACGCACACCAGCGCGGTGACGTTGTCACGGGGGTGCTGCTGACCGCCTGGCCCTTCCTTGCCGGTGCTGCGCTTGCGTGGGCTGCGGCAAGAGTGTGGCGCCGTCCGCTGTCTGTCCGGCCGGCAGGGCTGGCCGTCTGGCTCGGAACTGTCGCCGGCGGGATGCTCCTGCGTGCCCTGACCGGACAAACTGTGGTTATCGCGTTTGTCATCGTCGCCCTGGTGACCCTGGGCTTGTTCCTGGTGGGCTACCGTCTCCTGCTGGCCCTGCTCATCAGGTTGCGCAGCACGGCAAGCAAAGGTTGATGGCCGGAGCGATGTAATAGGCTGGCAGCACTGAAGAGTCCCGCCGGCGCACTGCCACGGCCTACAAATCCGGAAGGATTGAAGTGATCACCGCATTCGTTCTGATCAAAACAGATGCCGCCCGCATTCCCGAAACGGCGGAGGAGATTTCCGCCATCCAGGGCATCAGCGAGGTGTACTCCGTCACCGGGGAATGGGACCTCATTGCCGTGGCCCGGGTATCCCGCCACGAGGAACTGGCCGATGTCATCGCAGACAGGCTTTCGAAGGTTCCGGCTGTGGTGCATACCAGTACGCACATCGCTTTTCGCGCCTACTCCCAGCACGACCTGGATGCGGCGTTCGCTCTGGGCTTCGAACAGTAAGTACCGTCACCAACCAAACGCAGAGCGGGACCCGGCGAATCAGCCGGGTCCCGCTCTGCTGTCTGGCAATGCCCTGTCTGGCACTGCCTGACGGGCGGCTCATGCCTGGGTGAGCGATACCCACTTATCAAGGACTCCTGCGGCAGCGCCGGAGTCGATTGAGGCAGTGGCCCGCGCCAGCGCCGAGCGCATACGTTCGAGGAAAGGCCCGTGGGCTTCTGTATCGAAAGCCACCAGTCCTGCTGCCGCATTGAGCAGGACCGCATCGCGGGCTGGTCCCGCCTTGCCGGCGAGGACGTCGCGTACGACGGCGGCATTGGCCTGCGCATCTCCGCCACGGAGCTCCTCCACCGTCGCCGGACGGATTCCAAGATCGGCCGGCGAGAAAGCCAACTCGATGACGGCACCGTCCCGGATCTCCCAGACGGTGGAAGGTCCTGTGGTGGTCAGTTCGTCCAGCCCGTCGTCTCCGCGGAACACCAGCCCCCTGCTCCCCCTGCGCGCCAGGACACCTGCAACCAAGGGCGCCATCCTGGCGTTGGCCACTCCCACGGCTGAGGCCTGGACGTGCGCCGGGTTGGTCAGCGGGCCCAGGAAGTTGAAGGCTGTGGGAATGGCGAGTTCACGCCGGGGCACAGCGGTGTGACGGAACGACGGATGGAATACCTGCGCAAAACAGAAGGTGATGCCGGCTTCCTCGGCGTTGGAGGCCACCTGGTCGATGGGGAGGTCGAGCCTGACGCCCAAAGCCTCCAGAACATCCGCAGAACCTGAGGAGGACGACGCCGCCCGGTTGCCGTGCTTCACCACCTTGGCGCCCGCTCCTGCAGCCACCAGGGCTGCCATGGTTGAAATGTTCACCGTGTTGAGCTGGTCTCCTCCGGTGCCAACAATGTCCAGCTTTTGCCCGGAAATACTCACTGGCCTGGCGTGGCCCAGCATTGCTTCGACCAAACCTGAGATCTCTTCGACTGTTTCGCCCTTGGCGCGGAGGGCAACGAGGAAGCCGGCAATCTGTGCCGGGGTCGCCTCGCCGGACATAATGGTCCCCATCGCCCAGGCGGTACTGTCCGCTGTCAGGTCTGTGCCATTAATGAGTGCGGAGATGAGCCGCGGCCACGAGTTGCCGGCCGCCGGTGCCGATGCCTGAGAAGTCACCCCCTGATGCTATCGACCGGGCGGCGGCCGTGACCAATATGAACCCGAACGGGAACTTTTCCCGCTGATTTCGCGTCTTTGTAGAAAAAGTCCCCCGAAAAGCCGGTTCGCGTTGGGAACTACGGAAGTTTATAGACATAATGTCTATGTGACATCTGCGACCCATGCCCCCAGTACCCCGGCGCACCCCACGCTGAACCGCCCCAATATGGTTTCCGTTGGAACCGTAGTGTGGCTGTCCAGCGAGTTGATGTTCTTCGCCGGTCTCTTCGCCATGTACTTCACGCTGCGCTCCACAAGCGGTGAGATGTGGGCGGACGAGACGGCCAAGCTCAACTTCCCCTTTGCGCTCGTCAACACGATTGTCCTTGTGGCCAGTTCCTTTACTTGCCAGATGGGCGTCTTCGCCGCCGAACGGCTGCAGCCCCGCAAGTCCGGTGGCCCGTTCCAGTTCTCCCGCTGGGGCATGAACGAGTGGTTCACCCTGACCTTCCTCATGGGCGCGTTCTTCGTCGCCGGCCAGGCCACGGAATACGCGATGCTGGTATCTGAGCATGTCTCGCTCTCCTCCAACGCCTACGGCTCGGCCTTCTACATCACCACCGGCTTCCACGGCCTGCACGTTATTGGTGGCCTGGTGGCCTTCCTCTTCATCATCGGCCGCTCGTTCGCCGCGAAGAAGTTTGGTCACTTTGAAGCAACCTCCGCGATTGTCACTTCCTACTACTGGCACTTCGTGGATGTCGTGTGGATCGGCCTCTTCCTGGTCATCTACGTACTCAAGTAGCCAGCTTTGATTCTTTTTCTACAAGAGGCAGAATTTCAAGAAGCGGCTCACGGAGCCGACGCACGATCGAATAAAGGAACCACCACGTGAAGGCACTCTCGCAAAAGCGGCGTCACCCACTTGCAGCAATAGCGCTGCTCCTGATGGGGCTCCTCGTCACTGGTGGGCTTTATGCCGTTGCCACCACCGTCAACGAGGCGAAGGCTTCCACCACCAGCTACAGCGCCAATGATGTTGAGGAGGGCGGCAAGCTCTTCGCGGCCAACTGCGCCACCTGCCACGGCATGGGTGCCAGCGGAACCCAGGACGGTCCGTCCCTGGTTGGTGTCGGCGCCGCAGCGGTTGACTTCCAGGTTGGCACCGGCCGGATGCCCATGCAGATGAACGGCCCGCAGGCCGCCGAGAAGCCAGTCCAGTTCAACGACGAACAGACCCACCAGCTTGCAGCCTATGTCGCTTCCCTGGGAGCCGGCCCGGCAATCCCTGAAGAGCACCTGCTGGACGAAAAGGGTGACGCGGCAGCCGGCGGCGAGCTCTTCCGTACCAACTGCGCCATGTGCCACAACGCTGCTGCCGCCGGCGGTGCCCTGACGCGGGGTAAGTTCGCACCCGCTCTGGCCGACGTTTCGGGCAAGCACATTTACGAGGCGATGGTCACTGGCCCGCAGAACATGCCGGTATTCAGCGACGCCAACATCACCCCCGAGGGCAAGCGGGACATCATCACGTTCCTGAAGCAGATCGAGTCCAACGGCTCCCCCGGCGGCGCCGACCTCGGTGCACTGGGACCTGTCGCCGAAGGCCTGTTCGTCTGGGTCGCGGGGCTGGGTGTCATCATCGCTTTCACCATCTGGCTGACGTCGCGGACGTCTTAGGCGTTTCCCTTGCCGCTAAGAAAACTTCTGCTGATGAGTCAGCAGTTCGAAATTGAAAAACTAACTCGGCAGAAGCCGGGACGAGAGAAGGATGAGGCGAATTATGGGCAACCATAGTGACGGCAGTCCGAGCCACTCGGGCACCGTAGCTACGGCTGGTCAGAATGAGGTGGAGAAGTTCCAGGATCCTGGACTTCCTCCGCATCGTTTGCGCCTGGCTGACACGGACCCGAAGGCCGCAAAGCGTGCAGAACGGCAGGTCGCCCTACTTTTTGGCACCTCTGTTATCGGCACAGTGATCTTCCTGGTGGCGTACTTCGCCATCGACCTTGGCGGCGACGATTCCAGCATTGCAACGGTCCGCCTGCAGAATGCCCTGCTGGGCATCGGCACTGCTTTTGCCATGCTTGGCATCGGTACCGGCATTGTCCATTGGGCCAAGGCCCTCATGCCGGACCATGAAGTCTCGGAAGAACGCCATGGCATCCGCACAGAAGAGGACCGCCTCGCCGCTGTCCGCATCGTAGATGACATTGTGGAAGAGACCGGAATCAAGCGCCGTCCGCTCATCCGCAACACCCTTCTCGGCGCTGTAGCCCTGGCGCCCCTTCCGGCAGTGGCAATATTCGGCGACCTGGGCCCGCGCCCCGACAAGGCACTGTCGCACACCATGTGGGCTCCCCAGGACGGCCAGTTCAAGCGTCTTGCCCGCGACCCTGATGGCACTCCCATCAAGGCTTCGGATGTCACCCTGGGCTCCGCCTTCCACGTCATCCCGGAAGGCCTGAACGAACTGCATGAAGGCAAGCTCAACGAAAAAGCCAAGGCTGTTGTGCTGCTGATGCGTCTGGATCCAGCATCGCTGAACCCTTCAGCGGGCCGCGAGGACTGGAGCTACAACGGAATCGTTGCCTACTCCAAGATCTGCACTCACGTCGGGTGCCCGGTTGCTCTTTACGAGCAGCAGACGCACCACCTGCTGTGCCCGTGCCACCAGTCCACCTTTGACCTCACCAACGAGTGCAAGGTGATCTTCGGCCCGGCCAGCCGGCCCCTCCCCCAGCTGCCCATCGCAGTGGATGACGAGGGCTACCTGGTCGCAACCAGCGACTTCAAAGAACCTGTAGGACCTAGTTACTGGGAGCGTGATGAGCATGAGCGCAGCATCAAGAGCTGAAGCCCCCGCCTTCGTCGCCAAGACCAAAGCCGGACGCATTACCGATTTCGTTGACGAGCGCGTCGGCGGCGCCGGGATCCTGCGCGAGTTCGGCCGAAAGGTCTTCCCCGACCACTGGTCGTTCATGTTCGGTGAAGTCGCGCTGTATTCCTTCGTTATCCTGCTGCTGTCAGGTACGTTCCTGACGTTCTTCTTTGATCCGTCCATGGCAGAAACACACTACGACGGCTCATACGTGCCCCTCAAGGGCGTCGAGATGTCAGTGGCCTACAGCTCATCGCTGGACATCTCCTTTGACGTCCGCGGCGGCCTGTTCATGCGTCAGGTGCACCACTGGGCGGCCCTGCTGTTCGTGGCGTCCATCGCCGTGCACATGCTCCGCGTCTTCTTCACCGGAGCCTTCCGGAAACCCCGCGAAATGAACTGGGTGGTGGGCGGCGTCCTGCTGATCCTGGCGATGGCAGCCGGCTTCACCGGCTACTCCCTCCCCGATGACCTGCTGTCCGGCAACGGCCTGCGCATCATCGACGGCGTCATGAAGGCAATCCCGGTGATCGGGACCTACGCTTCCTTCTTCTTCTTCGGAGGCGAGTTCCCCGGAACGATGGTCATTGGCCGCCTCTATATGCTGCACATCCTGCTGGTTCCGGCCCTGATCCTCCTGATGATCGTCCTGCACCTCTTTATGGTGGTCATCCACAAGCACACCCAGTACCCCGGCCCGGGACGCAACGACGGAAACGTCGTCGGCTACCCGCTGGGTCCCGTATACGCTGCCAAGGCAGGCGGATTCTTCTTCATCGTCTTCGGTGTCATCGCACTGATGGCAGGGTTCTTCACCATCAACCCGATCTGGAACTACGGCCCCTACGATCCTTCACCGGTGTCGGCAGGTACCCAGCCTGACTGGTACATCGGCTTCGTGGACGGCGCACTGCGCCTCATGCCCGGTGTGATCGGGGACTTCCACTTTGAGTACGTCGTCTTCGGATACACGCTCTCACTCAATGTCCTGCTGCCGGCGCTGGTTCCTGCGGGCATTCTCTTCACGGTGATGTTCATGTACCCGTGGATCGAACGGTGGATCACCAAGGACAACCGTGAGCACCATGTCCTGGACCGTCCGCGCAATGCACCAACGCGTACCGCCATCGGCATGGCCGGTTTCGTCTGGTACTGCGTGATGTGGGCAGCTGCAGGCTCGGACCTCATCGCCACGCACTTCCATGTGTCGCTGAATGATGTCACCTACTGGCTCCGCGCGCTCTTCTTCATCGGCCCAATCATCGCGTTCATCGTCACCAAACGCGTCGCGCTGGCACTTCAGCGCAAGGACCGCGAAATCGCGCTCCACGGCCGTGAGACCGGACGTATCGTGCGACTGCCGCACGGTGAGTTCATTGAGGTGCACGCACCGCTGGACGAATACAAGCGCTACAAGCTGGTTGGCTTCGAGTCACCGGCACCACTTCCGGCAGTGCCCAACGATCACGGCATTGTCACACGCAAGGAGAAGCAGCGTGCCTGGCTCTCCCGGTGGTTCTTTGAGGACCGGGTAGCCCCCGCCACACCCGCGGAGCTGGAGGCAGCACACGGCCACCACGCCCACCCGGCAGTTGAAGCAGCCGAGGAGAGCAAGAGCCTCAGCCACTAGACAGTTGCCAGAGCGCAAAGGAAAGGCCCGGTCATCGTGACCGGGCCTTTCCTTTTGTTTGCCTTGCCTTCTATTTGGTTTCCTGGGAACCAGGGCTTATAACAGCTACGGGTTCCGGTAGCCCGACGCATGATTTCGGGCCGGCCGCGCTCCCGGACGCTGGAGCGGGACCCAAAGCTTGTAACGGTCAGCGCGGTAGTACGAAACGGAGTAGTCCACCATGGCCCGGGCCACGAACGCATGCCGCTGGATTTTCAGCAGCGGTGATCCAACGTCGACGTTGAGTAGCCGGGCAGTGGAGGGCGATGCCGCAGTCGCTTCAATCATGTCCTCGCCCCACTCCATCACGAGCCCGAACTGCTCGCTGAGCACGTTGTAGAGGGATGTGGGCGGTTCACCGTCCAAAAGCCCCGGGACCCGGTGCGCCGGAATGAAGTTTTCATCCACGCTCATGGGCTCCCCGTCCGCCAGCAGAAGGCGGCGGAAACGCACCAGGGCCGTTCCCTCCTCCAGCTGAAGCTCCCGGGCCAGGAAGGCACTGGCGGCGATCTGCTCAAAGCTCAGTACCTTGGCGGCCGGCACCATGCCGCGACGCTGCATCTCCTCGCTGTACGAGGTCAGCTTGACCTGCAGGTCAAGCTTTGGCTTGCGGACGAACGTGCCAAGACCCACTACTCGTTCTATGACTTCTTCGCCGACCAGTGCATCGATGGCCTGGCGCACAGTCATTCGAGCGAGGCCAAAGCGTTCGGCAAGGTCCCGTTCCGAAGGGAGTGCGGATCCAGGCGGGCAGGAGTCCGCAATGTAGGAACGAAGGATCTCGCGCAGCTGAATGTAGATGGCAGTCCCGTTGCTGCGGTCTATCTCGCCGCTGACGGCGCCTGCGCTACCGGCCATGGCCCGGAGCCAGTGCTTCTGTGTTCACCATCCAATCTTAAGCCAAGCCGGCGGAGGTCTAGACCAGTGGTTGCCACATGCCGGTCGGTTTGGGAGCCGACACATCCCGGCGGATATATTTGGACAGGAAAATTTGAAAATTGACGGAGGGGGCCGTTGTGACAAAAGGAGTCCCGTTGCCCATTCACAAGGCCGTGGTGTCGGCGTCGATCGGCCTTCATGCCAGGCCAGCTGCTGTATTCGTCAGGGCCGTGACCGACACCGGGCTGCCGGTCACCATCAGCAAGGCAGGTATTGAAGGCGTAGATGCCCGCTCGCTGCTGGAAGTCATGACCGCAGACTTCCACTACGGCTGTGAAGTGGAGCTCTCCATCATGGATTCGGCCCTGGAGGGACCTTCAGGCCTCCAAACAGCAGAGGACGCTCTCCGTATGCTTGCCGAGCTGTTGGAGTCGCAGGGGGCCCGCTAGGCGCTGCCAGCGCTGCTTCACGACGCCATATAGCGCTGATCTTCAGATAGCGGCTGCCCTCATACGCAAAACTGCTCCCCGAAAGCCGGAACTGAATTCTCAGTCCGACTTTCGAGGAGCAGTTCAGGTGTAAGGAGCCGCAGCTCCCGCTCGACGGCTAGTGGGCGTGGTCTCCGCGGCTGTACTCGTAAACCCAGCCCACAAGGGCGATGAGTGCGAGTCCAGCACTGATGAAGACGATCCAGAAACCTATTGCCATGCCCAGGAATCCCCCGGCGCAAGCCAGGCCCAGGACCAGCGGCCACCAGCTCCATGGGCTGAAGTGCCCTTGTTCGCCGGCACCTTCATGGATTTCGGCGTCATTGCGGTCTTCAGGACGCATACCTATCCGCTTGCCGGTGAATCCAAGGTAGCCGCCGATCATGCCGGCCAGGCCGCCTACGAGAAGGATTCCCAGGATGCCAACCCACTCATGCCAGTCCGTCAGGAACCCGTAAACGATCGAGACCGGTACGAAGAAGAAAACTCCGGCTCCAAATATCCAAGATTCGATTTTCACTTGCTGGTGTCCTTCTGGTCGGCGTTACCAAGAGCAGCAGCAGCCACAGCAGGCGACTGAACTGTGTGGACCTGGGAGAGCTCCGGGTGGTGCAGGTCCAGGGCCGGGCGCTCGGAACGGATCCGGGGCAGCGAGGTGAAGTTGTGGCGCGGCGGAGGGCAGGACGTGGCCCACTCCAGCGAGGCACCGAAGCCCCACGGGTCATCCACCTGCACCTTTTCGGCACCGCGCCAGGTGATGTAGACATTCCAGAAGAACGGAATCAGGGACGCTCCCAGGACAAACGAGGCGATGGTGGAGAACTGGTTCATCCAGGTGAAGTTGTCCTCCACCAGGTAGTCCGCGTACCGGCGGGGCATGCCCTCGACACCCAGCCAGTGCTGGATCAGGAAGGTGCCGTGGAAGCCCAGGAACAGCAGCCAGAAGTGGATCTTGCCCAGGCGCTCGTTGAGCATCTTGCCGGTGAATTTTGGCCACCAGAAGTAGAAGCCGGCGAACATCGCGAACACCACGGTCCCAAACACCACGTAGTGGAAGTGCGCCACCACGAAGTAGGAGTCAGAGACGTGGAAGTCCAGCGGCGGCGACGCCAGGATGATGCCGGTCAGGCCGCCGAACAGGAAGGTGATGAGGAAGCCGATGCTCCACAGCATGGGCGTCTCAAACGTGATTGATCCGCGCCACATGGTGCCGATCCAGTTGAAGAACTTCACCCCGGTGGGCACCGCGATCAGCATGGTCATAAAGGCGAAGAACGGCAGCAGCACGGATCCGGTCACGTACATGTGATGCGCCCACACGGTGACGGACAGGGCAGCGATGGCGATGGTCGCGTAGACCAGGCCCTTGTAACCGAAGATCGGTTTGCGGCTGAAGACCGGGAAGATCTCGGACACGATGCCGAAGAACGGCAGCGCGATGATGTACACCTCGGGGTGGCCGAAGAACCAGAACAGGTGCTGCCAGAGAACGGCACCGCCGTTGTCGGGGTCAAAGATGTGGGCACCGAACCGCCTGTCAGCGCCAAGCGCGAACAGGGCTGCGGCCAGCGGCGGGAATGCCATCAGTACCAGGATGGACGTGACCAGGGCGTTCCAGGTGAAGATGGGCATCCGCCACATGGTCATGCCAGGAGCGCGCATGCAGACAATCGTGGTGATGAAGTTGACCGCGCCCAGGATGGTGCCGAAGCCGGAGAGCGCCAGGCCGAACACCCACAGGTCCCCGCCAATACCGGGGCTGAAGGTGGTGTTCGAGAGCGGCGCGTAGGCGAACCAGCCAAAGGAGGCAGCGCCCTGCGGTGTGATGAACCCTGAGACGGCAATGGTTGAGCCAAAGAGGAAGAACCAGAATGCCAGGGCGTTCAGCCGCGGGAAGGCGACGTCCGGGGCGCCGATCTGCAGCGGCATGATGACGTTCGTGAACCCGGCAAACAGCGGGGTGGCGAACATCAGCAGCATTACCGTGCCGTGCATGGTAAACAGCTGGTTGTACTGCTCCTTGGTCTGCAGGATCTGCATGCCAGGCTCGAAGAGCTCGGCGCGGATAAGCAGCGCCATGACGCCGCCGAGGCAGAAGAACACAAACGACGCGATCAGGTACATATACCCGATGGTCTTGTGGTCGGTGGAAGTGATCCAGTTGACGACGATGCGTCCCTTGGACTTGGGAACCACGGGCGCCTCGAGGACGCCCACGGGTGCGGATTGAGTGTAAGTAGCCACGTCGCTCCCCTTAGTTTGTTTCGTTCAGGTTCGGGTTGCGGTCGTACTCTTCGCCCAGGAGGCCGGTGTTGCCCTCATCACGCAGCTGGTTCATGTGGTCCTGGAACTCAGCTTCGGACACCACCTTGACCCGGAACAGCATCTCGGAGTGGTACTCGCCGCAGAGTTCAGCACACTTACCGTCATAGGTTCCCTCTTTGGTGGGGGTGAACCTGATGTAGTTGGTCTTCCCGGGGATCATGTCCCGCTTTTGCAGGAACGCCGGTACCCAGAAGGAGTGGATGACGTCGCGTGAGTTCAACTCCAGATCAACCGACTTGCCAACCGGCAGGTACAGCGTGGGGAGTTTCTCTTTGTCCAGGGTTTCGCCGGTCAGGTGCGCCTGCACCCCGGCCTCATAGACGTCTTCGCGAATGACGTCACCGGACTTGTAGTTGAAGTCCCATGCCCACTGCTTGCCCCGGACGTCAACAACGACGTCAGCCGGCTGGGAGCGGTCATCAATGGCCTGCTGGTCCCGGTCGGTGAAGTAGAAGAACACCAGCACCATAAAGAGCGGGATAGTCAGGTAAAAGACCTCAAGCGGGAGGTTGAAGCTGGTCTGCCGCGGAAACCCAATGGTGCCCTTGCGGCGGCGGTAGGCAACGATGCACCAAACGATCAAACCCCAAGTGATGATGCCCACAACAAGTGCGGCAATCCATGAGTTGACCCAGAGGTCCATGATGCGGTCAGTGTGATTGGTGGTGCCACGCTCGGTGGGCAGCCACCCCTTCTCTACCTCTGGCGAACATCCGGTCAAAACCAACGCGCCGGCTACTGCCAGGCCTGAGATCGAGGTGATCGTTTTGCGTCGGCTGCCGGTTCGGTTCTGCGAACTCACAGACGGCCCTTCCTACTTGTTGCTGTTGCCCGGGCAGCCGCTGGCTTCCCGGGCACACTAAAAGTTTTACTACTCGGTGTAGAGCTTACCGGTCCCCCGGGCATTTCGCCCACATGTCGGCGCCGCGGTCCCGTGCCGTTTTCACGGACGGGGACCACGGCGCCGGCACCGGGCGAAAAGACCGGGTTAGTGGAACGAGTCGCCACAGGCGCACGAGCCGCCTGCGTTCGGGTTATCGATGGTGAAGCCCTGCTTCGAGATGGTGTCCTCGAAATCGATGCTTGCGCCGCTGAGGTAGGGCACGCTCATCTTGTCCACTACTACTTCGACTCCGTCATAATCACGGACAGCGTCTCCGTCAAGGAGCCTCTCGTCAAAGTAAAGCTGGTAAATGAGGCCCGAGCAGCCGCCGGGCTGGACGGCAACGCGGAGGCGGAGGTCGGTCCGGCCTTCCTGTTCGAGGAGGCTGCGTACCTTGCCTGCTGCGACGTCGGTCAGCTTGACCTCGTGGGCGGCCAGTTCATCACTGGCAGCGCTGGTGGTTTCGGTGCTGTTCTCATTGGTTGCGGTGCTCATATGGCCTACCTTCTTAGGACGGTCCTGGCGGCCCCGCCTGAACGGTGCCTGCCCCTACGGAACGGTATGGGCTATAGCTACATGCTACTTCGGTCAGCCGTGTAGCTCTAACTTCTGACGTAACCATGGGAGGACAGCCGTTGTTCCCGCCAGGACGGAGACATGCGGCCGCTGCCGTCATTTTGGCCAGAGCTCAGGCGAGGCCCTCCGCATTCAGCCTCGCCAGCATCAAGGCCTCTGCCACCACAGCGTTCCTGAAGTCTTCGATGTAGAGCGACTCGTTGGCGCTGTGGGCCCTTGAATCAGGATCCTCCACGCCCGTGACAAGGATCTGCACGTCAGGATAGACCTCGGTAAGGTCCGCGATGAACGGGATTGATCCGCCGATTCCCATCTCCACAGCAGGGACTCCCCACGCCTCGCCCAGTGCCCACAAAGCCAAGGTTGCAGCCTTGGATGACGTATCCGTGCGGAATGAGCTTCCGCTTTCTCCCGGAGTGAACACCACCTTGGCGCCGAACGGAGCATGTGCCTGGACGTGCTCCCGCATAGCTTCCATGGCATCGGCCGGGTCCTGTCCGGGGGCCAGGCGCAGGCTGAACTTCGCCTTGGCCCGCGGCAGCAGCGTGTTTGAAGCCACCGCAACTGCCGGCGCGTCAATGCCAATGATGGACAGGGCAGGTTTGGTCCACAGCCGTGAAGCGATGGTGCCCGATCCCGCGAGCTGAACCCCGTCCAGCACGGAAGCATCGGCGCGGTACTCGGTTTCGGTGAGATCCACTGCCACATTGTCCTGGGAGACGAGCCCTTGGATGGCAACGTTGCCTTCATCATCGTGGAAGGTGGCGATCAGCCGCGAGAGCAGGGTGGGCGCATCCAGCACCGGGCCGCCGAACATTCCTGAGTGGACAGCATGTTCGAGTACTTGCACTTCGACTGTTCCATCCACCAGGCCGCGAAGACTGGTAGTCAGCGCAGGCACACCCACCTTCCAGTTGCTGGAGTCCGCCACCACAATCACATCCGCCCGGAGCAGGTCACGATGTGCCTCCAGGAAGGTTCGGAACGTGGGGGATCCTGCCTCCTCCTCCCCCTCAAAGAAGAACGTCACTCCCAGGCCCAGCTCAGGCCCCAGAACCTCCGCAACAGCGGAGTAGGCGGCCACGTGGGCCATGATCCCGGCCTTGTCATCGGCGGCACCGCGGCCGTAAAGACGGCCGTCCTTTTCGACGGCGGCAAAGGGTTCGGTATCCCACAGGGCGGGGTCACCCGGGGGTTGCACGTCGTGGTGGGCATACAGGAGTATGGTCGGTTTTCCTTCGGCCGCCGGCCGGCGGGCGACGACGGCGGGGCCACCGGGGGTGCCGTCCTTCTTGTCAGACCGCAGGACGACAACATCGTCCAGGCCGCTGGCACGGAGAAGGTCCGCCACGGCCTGGGCGCTGCGTTCCAGCTGAGCGGGATCGAAACTGGGCCAGGCGATGCCTGGAATGGCCACCAGCCCGGCAAGTTGGGCCAGGGTGGCATCAAAGGACCGGCTGACTGCGCTGCGCAGTTCCTGCGCATCGATGGCACCGGAAGTGGTACCCGGCGCAGGGTTGCTGGAGTACGGGCTGCTTGAATTTCGCGGGGTTGCCGCTGGAGTGGGCGTCATGGCCAAAACAATACCTTCGCCCTATCGCGGCAGCCTCGAAGCGGCACCGGGGCGTACACGGCAGCGTACGCGGCCGGCGTCGTAATTCCGGGCACTTTCCGACTGCGCAGGGACCGCCACCGTCACAGCCGGATTCCACGACGATGGCGGTGTCCCCGCAAGGTATTCTGTTCTGGTGTTCGGACGTAAAAAGGAAGCGCCCTCGGCGCAGGAAATAATAGACCAGCAGGCTGCCGATGCGGCTGCCCGGCAGGATGTGGCAGCGGGCAAGGGTGCGCCCACGCCCAAGCGCAAAGCCCAGGAAGCGGCCCGGAAGCGGCCCCTGGTGCCGGAGGACCGCAAGGCTTCCAAGGCTGCCGAACGCCAGGCCATCCAGGACCAGCGGCAGAAAATGCGCCAGGCCCTGGATACCGGCGACGAAAAGTTCCTGCCGCTGCGCGACAAGGGGCCGCAGAAGCGCTTCGCCCGGGACTACGTGGACGCGCGCTTCAGCCTGGGTGAATACCTGATGTTCGGCGCCCTGGTCTTTGTCATCATCTCCCTGCTTGTCCCGGCGTCCAGCGAACTGATGATCTACGTGCTGGGCGGGTTCTGGGTGATGTTCCTGGCAGTCTTCGTTGACGTGTTCATACTCTCCCGCAAACTCCGCAAGAAGCTGACGGAGAAATTCGGCGAGGTGGAGCGCGGCACCGTCTGGTACGGCTCCATGCGGTCACTGCAGTTCCGCAAACTCCGGCTGCCCAAGCCGCTGGTCAAACGCGGCGAATACCCCGCCTGACATTCCGGACTGTCATCGGCTCCGATGACACCTTTTGCACAATCAAAACCCCGGCGGTCAAACCCGCCGGGGTTTCACTTTTTGCCTCTGGTGTCAGGAGTTATTATTCGGCACCTTGTCAGGCCTGCGGTTCTTCGCCAGTTGCCGGTTGATCCGGGCGGCCCAAAAAGGCCCCTCGTAAAGGAAGGCCGTGTAGCCCTGCACCAGCGTTGCCCCGGCATCCAGCCGCTCCTGGACATCCTGCGCGGTCTCGACGCCGCCCACAGCCACCAGGGCAATGCTGTCCCCCGTTGCGTCCTTGAGCCTGTGGAGCACCTCCAGGGAGCGCTGCTTCAGCGGAGCCCCTGACAATCCGCCCGGTCCGCATTTTTCAATGGTTTCCGCCGGCGACTTAAGTCCCGCCCGGGCAATGGTGGTGTTGGTGGCAATAATGCCGTCGAGTTTAAGGTCCAAAGCCAGCCGTGCGACGTCGTCGATATCCTCGTTGCTCAGGTCAGGTGCAATCTTCACCAGCAGGGGAACGTGCCTGCCGGCGGCCCTGTCAGCCTCCTCCCCCACCGCGGCCAGCAGCGGGCGAAGTGTCTGAACATCCTGCAGAAGGCGCAGGCCCGGTGTATTGGGCGAGCTGACGTTGACTACAAGGTAATCTGCCGCCGGGGCGAGGCTCCGGGCGCTGAGGAGGTAGTCACCGACGGCGTCGTCGAGTTCAACCACCTTGCTTTTTCCGATGTTGACGCCGATCACCGGCCTCACGGCAGGGTAACGGCGGCGCAGCGCGGCCCGGGCCGCCTTCAGACGAGGCTCCACCGCAGCCGCGCCGTCGTTGTTAAAGCCCATCCGGTTGATCACAGCGCGGTCCTGGACCAGCCTAAAGAGGCGGGGCTTTTCGTTGCCGGGCTGCGCCTGGCCCGTAATGGTCCCCACCTCCACATGGCCAAAGCCAAGGTCGGTGAGTGCCTCGATGCTGTGGCCTTCCTTATCGAAACCGGCCGCGAGGCCGAAAGGCGACGGAAAGGTCACGCCGAAGGCGGTGGTCTGAAGTGACGGCGCAGGAGCCGTGAAACGCTGCAGGAGCCGGCCGGCACCGGTGGTATGCGCGAGCCTGATCCCCTTGAATCCGATCTTGTGGGCGCGTTCGGCGTCCATCCATGAAAATGCCAGTTTGAAAAATGTGGGATATACGCGCATGCGTCTAGTTTTCCGTCTCCCGCGGCCCAGACCAAACCCGGGCCGCCTCGGCCCTACCGGAAAGGGGCCCGCCACCTCAAGTCACCGGATCCTACTCAGGAGTAGATCGTGCGGGCTAGCATAAATCCATGACCTGGGAAGCTGACATCCTCGGAGACGGCTTCGAGGCATATACGTTCCGGGCGGCAGGCGACGACGGCGTGGAGCGCACGGCCACACTGGTGCGCCACCGGCCGGGAAACGAAGATCCGGTCCCCCCGCCAGGTGAACGCCGGGCCGTGCTGTTCCTCCACGGCTGGAGCGATTATTTCTTCAACGTGGATTTGGCCCGGTTCTGGAGCAGCCGCGGCTACGACTTCTACGCACTGGACATGCACAACCACGGCAGGAGCCTGCGCCCGGAGACGCCGGGCGGATATGTGGCGGATCTGTCCGACTACGACGCCGAGATCGGCAGGGCAATCGGCATTATTGCCGCTGACAGCCACCACGCTGACAGCCAACACACTGACAGCCAACAGCGTGGGCAATCCCGGCCGGCCCCTCTCACCCTGATGGGACACTCCACCGGCGGCCTGGTTGCCGCCCTTTGGGTGAGCAACCATCCTGGCACCATCTCCGCGCTGGTACTGAACAGTCCATGGCTTGAAATGCACGGAAGTTCGCTGATCCGTCGGGCGGCATCGACCATGGTGGGGCCGGTGGCCCGCTTCCGCCCCGAAGCGGTCCTTCGCCTGCCTGAACGGGGATTCTATTGGCGGACCATCAGCAGCTCTGCGGACGGAGAATGGGCGCTTGATGACCGGTACAGGCCCCCTATGGCTTTCCCGCTGCGGGCCGGCTGGCTGCATGCCATCCTTGCCGGTCACGCCAAGGTGGCACGAGGGCTGGGCATTGACATTCCGATTCTGGTCCTGCTGTCCCGGGGCAGCGCCAACGGCCCGTTTTGGACCGAGGAAATGCGCCGGACAGATGCAGTCCTTGACGTTAATGTCATCGCGCTGCGGGCGCTGACTCTTGGACGCACGGTGACGGTGGAGCGCATCGACGGCGCCCTGCACGACGTTTTTCTTTCGCCGCCCAAGGTACGGGCGGACGCGTATGCACGGTTGTCGCGCTGGCTTCGGGGTTACGGTGAGCCGGACACAGGGGCTGGAGACACCGGCGGCACCCTCTGGGACGCCCCCGACGGCGGGGGCAGGAGATGACGGAAGAGTGGGATGGGGGTGAAATCCTTCCCAAGGCACCCAGAAAAAGAGTGGCTATGGCTGAACAATCTATACGGACGCCTGACGGCGGCCACCTTCACCTTGTCAGCTTCGGGAAGGGGCCCGGAGTGGTCATGGTCTGTGGAACCAACACGGCCGCAGCAACGTACTTCAGGACTGCGAGAAAGTTGAGTCAATCACTCCCTGTCCATGTCTATGACCGCAGGGGCAGACCGGGCTCCAGCCCCCAGCCCGAGAATTATTCCATGTTAACCGAGATCTCGGACCTCCATTCTGTTATGGAGGCCACAGGCAGCACGGCCGTCTTCGGGCACAGCTACGGCGGGGCCGTTGCCCTCGAAGCCGCGCTTCAATTACCGGCCAGCCGCGTTGCTGTCTATGACCCTGTGCCCAATATCGGAGGCCTGGTGCCAACAGGGTTTCTTCCTGCCCTTGAAGATGCGGTGCAGCGCGGGGATGTGGCCCGTGCGGTTGGGGTCATAGGCAAGGGAATCTCCACAAGCCTTCGGGAAACACCACTCCCGGATCCTGTATTCCACATGTTGGTGTGGTGCATGTCCAGGGCAACCCGCAATGGGCGTTCATGGCGGGGCACCGTAGGCAGTTCGGTAAAGGAGATCGCTTGGCTGCACGCCAACCGGCCCAGCGCCAAGCGCTACGCAGACATCACAATTCCCGTACTTGTACTCTACGGAGCACGCAGCGACACTTTTTTCCGGCTCGTTGCCGAGTCGCTCGCGGGCACCCTTCCCTTAGGAAGATGCGCCGTAGTTCCCGGATCCGATCACGGGGCACCGGACTACGCTCCAGCTGCTCTTCTCGCCCAATTGGCGGAGTTCTTCACTGGGCAACGTTAGTACTGTTGACGACAACCGTGCCCATCCGCACTAAGCGGAGCTGCCACCTGTAGGCAGGCCCGGCCGGGCGGCATCCACGGCGCCGCCGTAGCGCCGGTCCCGCTGGGCGTAGATCTCCACGGCCTCCCACAGAGTGCGCCGGTCCACGTCCGGCCAGAGCGTGTCCATAAAGACGAACTCCGCATACGCTGACTGCCACAGGAGGAAGTTGGAGAGCCTCTGCTCTCCCGAACTCCGCAGGAACAGGTCCACATCCGGCAGGTCAGGCTCGTCGAGGTATTTCTGGATGGTCTTCTCCGTGATGGCCCCGGGCTTGAGGCGTCCCGCCGCCACTTCCTCGGCGATGGCTGATACCGCATCCGTAATTTCGGCCCGTCCGCCGTAATTCACACACATGGTCAATGTGCACGTGCTGTTGCCCACGGTAAAGGCCTCAGCTTCTTCAAGTTCCCGGATCACCGATCCCCAAAGCCTGGGACGGCGGCCCGACCAGCGCACCCGGACCCCCCACTCATCGAGCTGGTTCCGCTGCCGCCGGAGCACATCCTTGTTAAATCCCATCAGGAACCGCACCTCTTCCGGTGAGCGGCGCCAGTTCTCGGTGGAGAACGCGTAAACGCTGACGTACTCGATGCCCAGCTCAATGGCGCCGGCCATGACGTCCAGCAGCGCGGGCTCCCCCGCCTTGTGTCCTTCGATCCTGGGCAGCCCGCGCTGGTTTGCCCACCGGCCGTTGCCGTCCATGACAATGGCAACGTGCCGCGGAATGAACTCAGCGGGGATGGCCGGAGCGGTCGCGCCGGAAGGATGGGGATAGGGCGCCACGACGGGGGCAGTCCGCTTCCGTGAAGGGTTGTTCTTTTTTCCCAGGGCCACTGTCAGGTACGCTCCACATGTTTGAGGGATTTAAGGACACGCTCAAGGTGCCACTGCAGGTAGGCGGCCACCAGCCCGGCCGCTTCCCGCCGGTGAACCGGCAAGGACGCGTCCGCCGTCGGCCAGTCGCCCGTCAGGAGGGCAGCCAGCAGGACCACCGTCTCGGCGGCCGGCGCTGGCGAGCCGGGCGGGCGGCAATCGCCGCAGACCATACCGCCCAGCGGCGCCGAGAAAGCGATGTGGGGACCCTGGCTCCCGCACCTGGCACAGACCGTAAAGCTGGGCGCCCAGCCGCCGGTGGACAAGGCGCGCAGAAGATAGGAGTCCAGGATCAGCCCCGGGGCGTGTTCCTCCCGGCTCAGGGACGCCAGCGCTCCCACCAGCAGGTTGTACTGTGCCGTTCCGGCTTCGCCGTCGACGTCTGTGAGTTTTTCGGCTGTCTCCGTCATGGCCGCGGCCACCGTGTAGCGCCCATAGTCGGCGGCAATGTTGCCGCCGTACGCACCCTTGGCAACGGCCTGGGTGACGATGTCCAGGGAGCGGCCGGACACCAGTTGGAGGTCGGCGACCATAAATGGTTCCAGTCGGGCGCCAAAGCGGCTGCTGGTCCGCCGGACACCCTTCGCTACCGCCCTGACCTGGCCGTGGTGCTTGGTCAGCAGGGTGATGATGCGGTCTGCCTCACCGAGTTTATGGGTGCGCAGCACAACGGCGTCATCCCGGTACGCGCGGGCGGCAAATGATTGTTGGACCACGGTTTATCTTCGCACTGTCTTCTCGCAAAGGGGCACTGTCTTCTCGCAAAAGGGCCACTGCCCGCGTTGCGCGCCGGGAAGCCCGGCGCGCAACGCTGCTCCTGCCTAGGCGCGGGAATCCCGGATGGCGCGGTTGACCGCAGAGATCACGGCTTTGAGCGATGACATGCTGGTGTTGGAGTCGATGCCGATTCCCCAGAGCACGCGGTCACCCACGGCGCATTCGACGTACGCCGCCGCCATGGCGTTGCCGCCCTCGGACAGGGCATGCTCGCTGTAGTCCAGGACACGGACGTCCACACCGTCTTCATGCAGGATGTTCAGCAGCGCGGCAATCGGCCCGTTTCCGGTGCCCGTGCGGCGGACCTGCACTCCATCAATGGTGAGGGAAGCATGCAGCGTCATGCCGCCGTCGTCGTCCGTTTCGGTGCTGACCGAACCCAGCGAATAGCGTCCCCACTGGCCGTCAGCGGCGCCGGAAGGAAGGTATTCATCCTGGAATGCCTGCCAGAGCTGCGTGCCGCTGACTTCGCCGCCGACGGTGTCTGTCCGCTTCTGGATAACACCGGAGAATTCGATCTGCGCACGCCGCGGCAGGTCCAGGCTGTGCTCGTTCTTGAGCAGGTAGGCAACGCCGCCCTTGCCGGACTGGGAGTTGACCCTGATGACGGCTTCGTAGCTGCGCCCCAGGTCCTTGGGATCTACAGGCAGGTACGGGACCTGCCACGTGAAGTCAGCCACGTTGACCCCGGCCGCGGCGGCATCCCGCTCCAGGGCTTCGAAGCCCTTCTTGATGGCGTCCTGGTGCGAGCCGGAAAATGCGGTAAAGACGAGGTCTCCGCCGTAGGGGGCCCGCTCGGCCACGGGCAGCTGGTTGCAGTACTCCACTGTCCGGCGGATGTCGTCGATGTCCGAGAAATCGATCATCGGATCGATGCCCTGCACAAACAGGTTCAGGCCGAGCGTGACCAGGTCCACGTTGCCGGTCCGCTCGCCGTTGCCAAAGAGGCAGCCTTCGATCCTGTCCGCGCCTGCCATGTAGCCGAGCTCGGCGGCTGCCACTCCGGTGCCGCGGTCGTTGTGCGGGTGCAGCGAGAGGATGATTCCCTCACGTGGGTGCAGATGCCGGCTCATCCATTCAATGGAATCGGCGTAAACGTTCGGCGTGGCCATTTCCACGGTGGCGGGCAGGTTGATGATGACCTGGCTGTCAGCGGAGGCCTCGAAAACATTGGCGACGGCGTTGCATACGCGCACGGCATACTCAAGTTCCGTGCCGGTGAAGGACTCCGGGGAGTATTCGTAGGTGATGTGGGTATCCACCAGCGTTTCCTCGTACTTCTTGCACAGCCGCGCGCCCTGGAGCGCGATGTCCAGGATGCCGTCCTCGTCCTGGTTGAACACCACGCGGCGCTGCAGGACCGAGGTGGAGTTGTACAAATGGACGATGGCCTGCTTGGCGCCGACCAGGGACTCATAGGTCCGCTCAATCAGGTGCTCGCGGGCCTGTGTCAGAACCTGGATGGTCACGTCATCCGGGATGTGGTTGCCCTCGATGAGCTGGCGGACGAAGTCGAAGTCGGTCTGCGAGGCCGAAGGGAAGCCGACCTCGATTTCCTTGTAGCCCATGCGCACCAGCAGGTCGAACATCTTCATCTTGCGGGCGGGGCTCATGGGATCGATGAGTGCCTGGTTACCGTCCCGCAGGTCCACGGCGCACCAGCGCGGGGCGTGGGTGATGACCTTGTCCGGCCAAGTCCGGTCCGGCAGTTCAACAGTGATCAGGTCCTGGAACGGGCGGTAACGGTGGGCGGGCATTCCTGAGGGCTTTTGTGCGTTTTGCATTACTTTCGGGGCCTTTTCTGTGGTTCTTCTCTGAAAGGGTGGCCGGGCAACACAAACTCCGCAGCGAGGGTGGCCTTGCGCTAGATCGCGTCTGAGGCCTCGCCGCGGCAGCTAAGGAGAAGGAGCTCTGCGCGCACCATTTGAGAGTAACACGGGTGCGTAAGATGAAAGAGCACTACCGTCCCTAACGTCCATCATGCAGACGCCGCAGCGGTGCCAGCGCCGGCCGCGGCCTTCATACAAAGGAGCTTCCGTGCCCATCTCGGGGATCGACCTGTCCAACATTGATCACACCGTCCGGCCGCAGGATGACCTGTACCAGCACGTCAACGGGGCATGGCTCAAGGCCACCGAAATTCCCGACGACCGCCCGCTGGAAGGAACGTTTACGGCCCTCCGCGACGGCGCGGAGATTGCGGTCCGGGACATCATCGAGGAAGCCGCGGGGAAGGGTGAAGAGGCCAGCGGGATAGAACGGAAGGTGGGCGACCTTTACAACAGCTTCATGGACGAAGCCACGGTGGAGGCCAAGGGCATGGAGCCCATCCGGCACCGGCTTGCCGAGGTTTTTGCCGCCACCACGGTCGGCGAACTCGTCGCCCTTGTCGGGCGGCTGTTCCGGGCTGACGTTTCGGGCCTCTTTTACATCTACCCGGCACCCGACGCGGGCAACCCGGACAGGATCCTGCTATACACCGGCCAGGGAGGGCTGGGCCTGCCGGACGAATCCTATTACCGGGAAGAGAAATTCGCCCCCATGGTCACGGCGTACGGTAACCACGTGCGGACCATGTTCTCCCTGGCCGGCCTGGACAATGCTGAGGCCGCCGCCGGCCGGGTGATCGGGCTGGAGACCAAACTGGCTTCCCACCACTGGGACAACGTCACGCTCCGGGACCCGCAAAAGACCTACAACCTCAAGACGTCAGAAGAGGCCGTATCCCTGTTCCCGCTGATGGGCACCTGGTTCGAATCGGCCGGGATCGATGCGGACAAGCGGCAGGAAATCGTGGTCAGCACTCCGGATTTCTTCAGCGGCGCGGCGGGACTGCTTGAATCCGAGCCCCTGTCCGTCTGGCAGGAGTGGCTGGCCATGCGCGTGATCAGCGCCGCCGCACCCTACCTGTCCTCAGCTTTTGTGGATGCAAACTTCGCGTTCTACGGCACCACCATCAGCGGCACACCCCGAAACAAGGACCGCTGGAAGCGGGGCGTCGGCGTCGTCGAAGCAGCCCTGGGTGAAGCGGTGGGCCAGATTTATGTCGCACGTCATTTCCCCGAAACCCATAAGGCCCGGATGCAGTCCCTGGTGGCCAATCTCATTGAGGCGTACCGCCAGAGCATCACGGACCTTGAGTGGATGGGCGAGCAGACCAAGGAAGAGGCGCTCCGGAAACTGGGCGCCTTCCGCGCCAAGATCGGTTACCCGGACAAATGGATCGACTACTCCGCCGTGGAAATCGACCCAACCGACCTCCTGGGGAACGTTGAGCGCGCGCACAATGCCGACGTCGACCGGCACCTTGATGAGGTGGGCAAACCGGTGGACCTGGACAAGTGGCTGATGACTCCCCAGACCGTCAACGCGTACTACCACCCGATGCTCAACGAGATCGTCTTCCCGGCCGCCATCCTGCAGCCGCCGTTCTTCACCGCGGATGCCGATGACGCCGTCAACTATGGCGGGATCGGCGCTGTCATCGGCCACGAAATCGGTCACGGTTTTGACGACCAGGGTTCACAGTTCGACGGCGGCGGCGCCCTCCGGAACTGGTGGACGGAGGCGGACCGGACGGCGTTCGAGGCACTAACCGCGAAGCTTGTCGCCCAGTTCGAGGTCCTCTCCCCCTATGCCGCGCCGGGGCACTACGTCAACGGCAAACTCACCCTCGGCGAAAACATCGGCGACCTGGGCGGACTGACCATCGGCTACAAGGCCTACCTCCTCAGCCTGGACGGCAAGGAGCCCGAGGTACTGGACGGGCTGACCGGCCAGCAGCGCTTCTTTGCATCCTGGGCGGCCGGTTGGCGCCAGGTCATCCGGACCGAAGAGGCCATCCGGAGGCTGGCCACGGATCCGCACTCCCCCAACGAGTTCCGGACCAATGCCATCGCCAGCAACCTGGACGCCTTCCATGAGGCCTTCGGCGTCACGGACCAGGACGGCATGTGGAGGTCACCGGAGGAGCGCGTCAGCATCTGGTAGCAGCAGAACAAAGGGGCCCGCCAATTGATGGCGGGCCCATTTGTCTGTCCATTTGTTCTGTCCGGAAGCCTGGTGCCGGTCAGCCCTGGACGATGAGCGCCGGGTTGGCCTGCTGGCAAACGGCGTCCCCTGCAGTCTGGTTCACGATGTCCTTGGGCACAGTCGTGGCCCCATAAGTGATGCCCGAGGAGAAATCTTCGCCAAGGTAGACCTGCACACCGATTAACGCTGGTGCGGGCTGTATTTGCTCGGCCGGGATCCCGAGCAGCGCGGCCACGTCGGCGGCCACATCGGCGTGGTTCGGCCCGTAATAGACCACGGACTGCGCCACCGGTACCGCTTCCAGCTGCCCAAGCTGGGTAAAGCCTCCGGAAATCAACGCCTGCGCAATTTCCTGGGTGCGGCCGGCGACACCTGTTCCGTTCGCCACGGTGACGGGCTGCGCGGATTTGTCGTAAGGCGGCGCCGGTGTTTCAGTCGGCGCAGGGGCAGGCGCACTGTCCGTCGGCGACGGAGTGGCCGTGGGAGTGGCGGCTGGAGCCGTGGGGTCCGTTAGATCGACGTCCTTGCGGAGGGCTGCGAACAACTGCGATCCTGCGGGTTCGGCGATCTGGAGGCGGTTAAGGTCTGCCACTGCTGTGGTGGTGGGCACGGCGACAAACGCCACCTTGCTGACGTCGATATTCTTCAGCCGGTTTCCGATAGTCAGGAGTGACGGAACGGATGCAAGTCCCTCATCGACTGTGAGGTTTTGGGTGACGACATCGGCAATCCGGAGCATCTTCGCAGGATCGGACAGCGTACCCTCGTCCTTGATTTTCCGTGTGAGCGACGAGAGGAATCCCTGCTGGGCCTTAATGCGGCCCAAGTCCCCGCCGTCGGCGAAGGCATGCCGTGTGCGCAGGAAGGCCAGTGCCTGTTCGCCCTCCACGGAGGACGTCCCCTTCGGCAACCTCAGACGGGAATCGGGGTCGTAGACGGCGTCGCTGATACAGACCTCCACACCGCCCACCGTGTTGGAAAGCTCCTTGACGGCGTTGAAGTCCGCCATCATGAAGTGGTCGATTTCGAGACCGGTCAGCTTGTTCACGGTGTCCACAGCGCAGCCGATGCCGGCCTCGGCCATGGCCTCATTGATCATGACACCACTCCTGGCCGGATAGACCTGTTTGGTCTTCTGGTCCGTGCACTCGGGGATGTCAACCAGGAGGTCCCGGGGGAAGCTGATGACATTGACGCGCTTGTTGTCGGCGGAGATGTCCATCAGCATCATCACATCCGACTGTCCGTAGCCTGAGGAGTCCTCTGCGGTACCGTACTCGGCGTTCTTGCCGTCCCGCGTGTCCGAGCCCAGAATGAGGATCTGCATCCTGTCGGATGAGTCGTTCACTGGGTTCGCCGTACCCGAGCCGGCGGTCAGCGGTGCCTTGGTAATGTTCGACTGCAGGCGGAAGAACCAAAACCCGGCAAACGCAAGGCCTCCCACTACCAGGACCGAGACGACGGCGGCGATCACCTTAAGCCACGCGGGCATCCCTGGCTGTGCTCCGAGATGGCGGGCGGAGCCGACGGCGGTGCCTTCCGCGTGACGGGAAACTGGCCCGGTTCCGGCTGACGGGTCAGCTCCGTTGTCGCGTTTGTCGCGGCGTTGCACCACAGGGTGTACCTTCCTCTGAACATTTGGATCCGGCCCATTTTAGTTGTTCAGGCTGGGAAAACGCCCGGTGACTGGCCGTGACGGTGGTGGAAGCGCGTCAGAAACCGAGTTTTACCAGTTGTTTGGGATCCCGCTGCCAGTCCTTGGCAACCTTCACATGAAGGTCAAGGTAGATACGCGTGCCCAGGAGCGCTTCGATGCCTTTCCGGGCGTTGGTGCCCACTTCGCGCAGCCGGCTGCCACCCTTTCCGATGATGATGGCCTTCTGTGAGGGACGCTCAACATACAGGTTGACCCTCACGTCAAGGAGCTGGTTGTCTTCTGCGCGGCCCTCGCGGGCCACAATTTCGTCCACCACCACTGCCAGGGAGTGCGGTAGTTCGTCCCGGACACCTTCCAGGGCCGCTTCACGGATAAGTTCTGCCACCATAACGGCCTCGGGCTCGTCGGTCAGTTCACCGTCCGGGTACAGCGGCGGCGACGGCGGCATGTGGCTGATCAGGACATCGGCCAGAGTGCCCACCTGGAAGCCGTCGGCAGCGGAAACTGGAACAATGTCCTTCCAGCCTTCCTCCCCCAGTACTTCGCGGCCGAGGGCCGCGACGGCGAGGAGCTGTTCGGTCAGCGCCTGGCGGTCCACAAGGTCCGCCTTGGTGACAATCGCGATGAGCGGCGTTCGTCCAACGGCAGCCAGTTGGGCGGCGATGTACTTGTCCCCGGGGCCGATTTTTTCGTTGGCCGGCAGGCAGAAACCGATAGCGTCAACTTCGGCCAGTGTGTCAGCCACCAGGTCGTTGAGGCGTTTGCCCAGCAGCGTGCGCGGGCGGTGCAGGCCCGGCGTGTCCACCAGGATCAGCTGTGCGTCCTCGCGGTGGACGATTCCGCGGATGGTGTGACGGGTGGTCTGCGGCTTGGCAGACGTGATGGCCACCTTCTTGCCCACCAGCGCATTGGTGAGGGTGGACTTGCCGGCGTTGGGCCGGCCAACGAGCACCGAGAAGCCTGCGCGGAAGCCGCCGAAGTCCGGCTTGGCAGAATCCTGGTTAGCCAGCGGCCTATTTTTCTTGCTCACGTGGAACTCCCTGCTGGGTTGTTTCCGCCTCATTGAGGAGGTCTTCAAGGTCAGTGTCTACTTTTGGTGCCGGCGCCGCAATGATGTGGCTGACGCGGTTGCGGCGCCCTTCGAGCCGTTCGGCCCGCAGGGACACACCGCTTACTTCAACGGTGCTCCCCACGATGGGAACGCGGCCCAGGGCTTTGGCAAGGAGCCCGCCCACGGTGTCCACCTCATCGTCGTCCAGTTCAATATCGAACAGTTCGCCAAGATCATCGATGCTCATCCGCGCGCTTACCCGGAAGGAGCCGTCCCCCAGTGCCACTGCTTCGGCGCTTTCGGTGTCATATTCATCCACGATCTCACCGACGATTTCTTCGATGAGGTCCTCCAGCGTGACAAGGCCGGCGGTACCGCCGTATTCATCGATAACGATGGCAACGTGCGTCGATTCCTTTTGCAGTTCACGCAGCAGGTCACTGACCTGTTTGGATTCCGGAACATAGCGGACTTCACGCGCGAGGGCCTCCACTGGCGGCGGCTCGGCGTCGGGGCCCAGCTCGTGAAGGGCTGCGGCAACGTCCTTGAGGTACACAATGCCGAGGATCTGGTCGGTGCTTTCGCCGATCACGGGGATGCGGGAGTAGCCGGAGCGCAGGAAAAGGGACATGGCCCTCCTGAGGCTGGAGCCGGCGTCGATGCTGAGGATGTCGGTCCGCGGAACCATCACAGCACGCACCAGGGTATCGCCGAAGTCGAAGACGGACTGGATCATCTCCGCCTCGGTGTCTTCGATCATGTCCGATTCGCTGGCCCTGTCCACCAGCTCCCGGAACTCCTGTTCGCTGAAGAAGGCCTCATCGCCGCCGGGCGCGCCAGGGGCTGCCGCGCTGCCCAACGCCACCAGCCAGGCAGGAATGGGGCCCAGCACCCAGGTGAGCAGCCGGATCAACGGTGCGGTGAAGCGCACCACGGCCGCGGAATGGAGCCTGCCGAGCTGCCGCGGGGACACTCCCACGATCACAAATCCGACGAGTGCCATGATCCCGGTGGCTGCCAGGCCGGCCAGCCACACGTTGTCCAGCAGGCTGTGGAGCAGGACGGCGACGGCGACGGCGGAGGCCATCTCGAACCAGATCCGCCAAAAACGCAGCGCGCGGATGTGCGCCACAGGCTGCGCGAGGATCCGTTGCATGGCATTTCCGCGGCTCTTGAGGAGCGCTTCTTCGGCGTCATGCCGCGGAAGGAAGTTGAAAGCGGCCTCCGCCGCGGTCAGAAGCGCGGCAATGCTGAGGAAGGCCAGAGCCATAAAAACGAGGAGCAGGGGCGTCACTGCGTGGTCTCGGCGGGTGCTTCTTTGCCCGTGAAGCCCGAAAGCAGTTCGCGCTGCAGACCGAACATCTCGGCCTTCTCCTCAGGCTCGGCATGGTCGTAACCGAGGAGATGGAGGATGCCGTGCGTAGTCAGGAGGAGCATCTCATCCTGCAGCGCGTGGCCGGCGTTCTTTGCCTGGACCTGGGCCACCTGCGGGCAGACCGCGATGTCGCCGAGCATCCCCTGGGGGGTGGGGCGGTCCGGAGTGCCGGGAGTGAGTTCGTCCATGGGCACTGAAAGCACGTCGGTGGAGCCAGGCTCGTCCATCAGCTCAATATGGAGCTTCTCCATCGCAGGTTCGTCCACCAGGAGAATGGACAGTTCCGCCTGCGGATGGATATACAGCTGTTCGAAGATGTACCGGGACAGGGCTACCAGCTCCGCCTCATCCACCTGGATGCCGGATTCGTTGTTAACCTCAATGCTCACGCGTGTTCCGCCCGCTTCTCCCTGGCCACCGAGTGCTTGACCCGGTTCCGCTGGACGTCATCCCAGAGGCTGTAGGCCCGGACGATGTCGCCCACCAAACGGTGCCGGACCACGTCGGTGGAGTCCAGGACCGAGAAGTTTACGTCCTCAATGCCCTGCAGGATCTCCTCAACGATGCGCAGCCCCGACCGCGTGCCAAAAGGCAGGTCAACCTGCGTTACGTCTCCGGTGACCACCATCTTGGAACCGAATCCCAGGCGGGTCAGGAACATCTTCATCTGTTCCGGCGTGGTGTTCTGGGCCTCGTCGAGGATGATGAACGCATCATTGAGCGTCCGGCCGCGCATGTAGGCCAGGGGCGCCACCTCGATGGTTCCCGCGGCCATCAGCCGCGGAATGGATTCGGGGTCCATCATGTCGTGCAGGGCGTCGTAGAGCGGGCGCAGGTAAGGGTCGATCTTGTCGCTCAGCGTCCCGGGCAGGAAACCCAGCCGTTCACCCGCCTCGACGGCAGGCCTGGTCAGGATGATGCGGCTGACTTCCTTCTGCTGGAGTGCCTGCACCGCCTTGGCCATGGCCAGGTAGGTTTTGCCGGTACCTGCGGGGCCGATCCCGAAAATAACGGTGTTTTCGTCGATGGCGTCAACGTAGTTTTTCTGGTTCAGCGTCTTGGGCCGGATCGTCTTGCCGCGGCTGGAAAGGATGTCATGGGTCAGGACGTCCACCGGGTTCTGCAGTGACTGGCTGCGCAGTAAGACAACCAGCTGCTGAAGCACGGCGGGGCTGATCACGGTACCGCGGGCCACCAGTTCGCGCACTTCGTGCAGCAGCCGCATGATCCGGGGAACGTCCGTGGCCGGTCCGCTGATGGAGAGTTCATTTCCGCGGACGTGGAAGTTAACGGCCGGGAACTGTTCCTCAATGAAGCGCAAGGCCTCATCGTGGCTGCCGAGCGATTGAACCATCTGATCGGAGTTGTCAAAGAGAACCACCTCCGTCCGAATTCCAGGAAGGGTGTGCGGGAATTCTCCTGCGGCGCGCTCTCCGGTGTTCAACCGGCGCTTTCCGTTCGCTGATTCAGTCATGGTGCCGGCCCGCTGGCCTGAGGTCCCCTTCACTTCGAGTAAACACTGCGGATAACGCTGCCGATGGCGGTTGGAGCGGCGGGGCGTTTGCCGCCCGCCGACGGTCACCGGATTCCTCCTATCTTACGCCAGCACACGCCCGCCGCGGTTTGCCGGCCCTGCGTTCCACCGCACAAAAAGGCGCAACAGGAGGAAGTGGTTCCCGTCATTAGATATCAACTTCATATCGGCCTCATATCGTTCCCGTTGCAGTTCCGCCCGGAGACGGTATCCGGCAAAAAGGGCTAGGCTGCCTGTGCCATGCTGGAAATCCAGCGTAGAGCTGGAAATCCAGGCCGTCCGGGGACCGGCCCACACAGCCAGAAAGGACAGGCCATCACAGTGCCGGGAAGAGCGTCGCCCCTTGCCGCGGGACCACTCTGGAAACGGGTCCGCTCTGCAGGCCTCCTGGGTCTCCTGCCTGTTGTCCTTGTCCTCACGGGCTGCATCGCCGCCCCCGGCCCCGAGCCGACACTGGCGTCTCCCACCACCGGTGCGGAAAGCACCCTCCCTCCCGGCGCACCTACCACCAGTGCCCCGCTTGAAACCACGCAGTCATCCAACAAAGCGCCTGTCTACTGGATCGGCCGCAGCAACAGCAACGTTTTCCTGTACCGGGAGTTCAGGGATGTGCCCGAGCAGGAGAACCCGGTCACCCGAGCACTGCGTGCCATGATGTCGGACAAGCCACTTGATCCGGATTTCTTCACGCCCTGGCAGAACCCCAAGAAGCTGGCCACATCGATCTCCGGCAAGAACGTCATCACCGTCGACGTCTCCGAGGATGCCTTCAACAGCAACCTGGACGCCGACATGGCGGCCCGTGCCATCCAGCAACTCGTCTATACGGCCACGGCGGCAGGTGCGAGTTCGGGCCTTATCGACTCCGGCCAGCAGATCCAGGTAATGGTGCTGGTGGACGGCCACACGGACTACCTCGCCTTCAACCACATCCGGCTGGGAACACTGATGTCCCGTACGGCAGGCATGGTGGCACCGGTGTGGATCATTGACCCGCAGGAAGGTGTGGACGTGCCTGACGGCAGCGTCAAGATCACTGGACGCAGCACGGCTCCCGGCGGCAAGCTCCGTTGGCAGATCCTGGAGGTCCAGGACAACGGGGACATGACTCCTTTCCTGACAGGCGAGACAACCGCCGCCGCAGAGCCCGGTCAGTCAGGCGTGTTTACTTTGGCGCTGACCCTCACACCGGGCAACTATGAGCTGCGCGTGTCCCAGCTGGATACGGTGGGAAACCGGCAGGACCTGAATGTGGACACCCGGGGTTTCAGCGTCCGGTAGAGGGCCCAGTTTCGATCTTGCCGGAGTTCGGTCCAGCGGGAGGTTCCGTTCAGTCTGTAGCTTGAGCCTAGCCGGCAGGTGCGGCCCAGCGGCCCAGTACATCACTTGCCAGCACCACGGCTGCCGGGCCTGCCGTGGAGGAACGCAGCACATGGTGTCCCAGGAGCGCCGTCACTGCGCCGACATCACAGAGCCGTGTGACTTCGCGCGGGCTGATGCCGCCCTCCGGCCCAACGATGAGGAGGACTTCCCGGGGACTGGTTCCGGTATCCGAATCCTGCCAGGCTTCCAGGACAGTCCTTAGCGGCCGGACAGCATCCTCATGCAGAATCACGGCCAGGTCCGCTGACGCCACAGCGGCCGCCAGGCCCTGGGTGTCGACGGCGGCCCGCACCTCAGGGATCCATGCCCGCCGGGCCTGCTTGGCCGCCGCCGCAACAACCGACTGCCATTTGGCGTGGGATTTGACTGCGCGCTCACCCTTCCAACGCACAATGGAGCGTTCGGACTGCCAGGGGATCACTGCGTCGATGCCGAGTTCTGTTGCCGTTTCGGCGGCAAGTTCATCCCGGTCACCTTTGGCCAGCGCCTGGACCAGGACCAGCCGGACGTCGGGGCGTTCTTCAAGCGCAAGTCCCGAGCATTCCACCGTCAGTTCAGCCGGCTGCGCCGAAATGACAGTTCCGGTGAGCCGCTTACCGGCGCCGTCGGCGATATCCACAGATTCCCCGGGGGCGAGGCGCTTGACCGTTACCGCGTGGCGTGCCTCCGGCCCCTCAAGGACAAATCGGCGGCCAGGTTCCATCTGGTCCAGGGACCCGGCCGCGCTGAAGAAAACCGGATTGCTCACCGCTACAGGTTACCGAGCCGGTCCCGAAGTTTGGCGAAGACACCGCCGCTGGCGGCCAGCTTCCCCTCGGTAAACTGCTCACCACGCATCTTTGCCAGCTGCCGCAGGAGGTCTTCCTGGGCCGCATCAAGCTTGGAGGGCGTCTCAACCTGCAGATGCACTTTCAGGTCGCCGCGGCCGTAGCCGCGCAGGTGCGTCACGCCAAGGCCGCGGAGGGTGATGATCTCGCCCGACTGCGTGCCGGCCTTGACGTCAATCTCCTGCAGCCCGTCGAAGGTCTCGAGCGCGAGTTCCGTTCCGAGCGCGGCCGCCGTCATGGGAATGTTGAGCGTGGCGTGCAGGTCGTCGCCATCGCGGACATAAGTGGCGTCATTATTGACCCGGATTTCGACGTACAGGTCTCCGGCGGGGCCTCCAGCGGGGCCCGCTTCGCCCTGGCCCGAGAGCTGGATACGGGTTCCGGTGGCAACTCCGGCCGGTACCTTGATAGTCAGGGAGCGCCGGCTGCGGATCCGTCCCTGCCCGCTGCACTCGTTGCAGGGGTCCTTGATGACAGTTCCAAATCCTTCGCAGGTACCGCACGGCGCCGCCGTCATGACCTGGCCAAGGATGGAACGGACTGCGCGCTGGACCTGGCCACTGCCGCCGCAGATGTCGCAGCGCTCCGGGTGGGTTCCCTCGCGGCAGCACGAACCGTTGCAGGTGGGGCAGGTGACGGCCGTGTCCACTTCGAGCTTCTTATTAACGCCGAAGACGGCGTCACGGAGTTCAATCCGGACGCTGATCAGCGCGTCCTGTCCCCGGCGTACGCGTGAAGCAGGCCCCGACGAACCGCTGGCACCGAAGAAGGTGTCGAAGATGTCCTGGAAGGCAAAGCCCTGGCCGGCGTACCCACCGCCACCGAAACCGTTGTCCGTGCCGTTTTCATTGCCGGTGGTGTCGTAAACACGGCGCTTCTGTGGATCTGAAAGCACCTCGTAGGCGTGCGTCACAGCCTTGAAGCGGTCCGACGCATCGTCACCGGGATTCACGTCCGGGTGGAGGGTGCGGGCAAGCTTCCGGTAGGCCTTCTTGATCTCTTCTCCGGTGGCTTCCGGCGAGACTCCCAGGACGTCGTAGTGGCTGCTCAAGTTTTTTATCTCTTCCTTGTTGTAACGCTTGCAGTTGTACTGCCTGTGCTGCTCTTTGTACCGGAACCCTGTGGGCCCCGTATCACGGGCCCAAAATTCGTGAAAGGTAGCGGGCTACAGCCCGCACGGCGGCCATGGTGGTGGGATAGTCCATCCGGGTGGGACCGAGAACACCAATCTTTGCTGTGCTGTCCGGACCGTAACTGGTGGCCACTACCGATGCTTCGGCCAGGCCGTCGTAGGGATTTTCCCGGCCGATGCTTACAGTAACCCCCCGGGGGTCCTGCGCCATCTCGCTGAGCAGGCGCAGCATCACCACCTGTTCCTCGAGGGCTTCGAGCACCGGCCCGATACTCAGCGGGAAATCCACGTTGGACCTGGCCAGGTTTGCCGTGCCGGCCATGACCATGCGCTCTTCACGGCTGTTGTGCGCCAGGCTTTCCAGCCCGTGCGCCAGGGCCTGTGCTGCCTGCCGCTGGCCAGGGCTGACAGCAGAGACCACCGCCGGCAGCGACTGCGTCAGCATGCTTAGAGGCGTCCCAGAGAGTGAGCCAAGGAACCGGGCGCGGAGCCCGGCGATGGCATCATCGCCCAGGTCCTGGCCGATGTCGATCACACGTTGTTCCACCTTGCCGGTGTTCGCGATCAGCACCACAAGGACCTTCCGGGGCCCCAGGAGCACAAATTCGATATGCCGGATGGAGGCGCGGCTCAAGTGCGGATACTGCACCACTGCTACCTGGTTGGTCAGCTGGGACAAAAGCCTGACCGTGCGGTCCAGGACATCGTCAAGATCATCCGAGCCCTCCAGCAGTGACTGGATGGCACGCCGTTCGGCAGGGGACAGCGGCTTCACGGCCGAGATCTGGTCCACGAACAGCCGGTAGCCTTTGTCCGTGGGGATCCGACCGGCGCTGGTGTGCGGGGCGGTAATAAGCCCCTCGTCCTCCAAGGCAGCCATGTCGTTTCGGATGGTGGCGCTGGACACGCCCAGATGGTGGCGCTCAACAAGCGCCTTCGAACCGACGGGCTCCCGGGAGTGCACATAGTCCTCCACGATGGCACGCAGTACTTCCAGTTTGCGTGGCTCGCTCACACTCCACCTCCATCTACGGTTTCAGGGTTAGCACTCGACGTGCCTAAGTGCTAACAGTCTAATATGTCTCACCCCGTTGTTAGCATTGGTACCGCTCCGGGCGAAATTCCGGGCCACGATCTAGCGCAAGGCGGAGTGCATCCATGCAATACCAGAACTGGGGACCGCAGGAGATAGCCACCCCCGCCCGAAACCAGCTGCCTGAAATCCCCGTGGAGCGCGGCATGGTCCTGGAGGACGTCCAGTCCGGCTGGGTGGGAGCTGTCACGCGGGTGGAGAAATCCGGCGGCATGCACGTTGTGGCGCTGGAGGACCGGCGCGGCAAATCGCGGTCCTTCCGCCTGGGTTTTGGGTTCCTCCTGGAGGGCCGGCCCATCCGGCTCATGCCGCCCGCTCCCCGGCAGGCCGCCCCTGCCGGCGGCCGGACTGCGTCCGGGTCGGTACGGGTCGCGGGCCAGCGGGCCCAGGTGGCCAAGGCGAGCAGGATTTGGGTGGAGGGAAAGCACGACGCCGAACTGGTGGAAAAGGTCTGGGGAGACGACCTCCGAGTGGAGGGCATCGTCGTCGAGCCTTTGCACGGCATCGATGATCTTGCGGGGGCTGTCGCCGATTTCAGTCCCGGGCCAGGCCGGCGGCTGGGAGTCCTGGTGGACCACCTCGTGCCGGACTCCAAGGAGTCCCGGATCGCCGATGCGGTGATGGCATCACCGGGTGCGGCCGGCAACGTCCTCATCGTCGGGCACCCCTATGTGGATGTATGGCAGGCCATCCGGCCCGCCGTGCTGGGCATTGATAAATGGCCGGTGGTTCCCCGCGGCCAGGACTGGAAGACGGGAATCCTGGCTGCCTTCGGCTGGCCGCACTCCACCAAGGAGGACATTGGCCTGGGCTGGCAGAAACTGCTGGGGGCGGTCCACAGCTACGCGGATCTGGAAGCATCGCTGCTTGGCCGAGTCGAGGAAGTCATCGACTTCCTGACAGTGCCTTAGCTTTCGCGCTGCCGGCACCGGGACGGCCAACGCGTCCTTTCCAGCGCCGACCCAGTATTCTTGGTACGGCGAAGGCAGTTTTTGTCCTCAGTCCGGCAGTTCCAAACCCAGCACCATTGCACGTTCAAAGGAAGACACCGTGGCACAAAACGCACGTGAACACAGGGACAACCAGGATGGCCAGGGCCGTTCCGAGTACCATGGCGTTCCCGCAAATGCGCTGCCGCTCACGGCGAGCGAAGACCGCCAATGGGCCACCTTGGCCCACTTCGGCGGGATCCTGGGATGCGTCCCGTCCCTGCTGATTTACCTCATCTTTCGGGACCGGGGACCCTTCACCGCGCAGGAGTCCAAGGAGGCGCTGAATTTCAGCCTGCCGCCCACCATCGCAGCGGTGGTGGCCAACATCCTTGTTTTCCTCCCCCTGGTGGGCAACATTTTTGCCGTCATAGCCACCCTGATCTGGATCGCCCTGACCTGCTACTCCGTGGCGGCCGGAATCCATGTGAACCGCGGCCAGCCGCACCGCTACCAGTACAACCTCCGGTGGATTAAATAGGGCACAACGTGCGCTGGCCCCTGCCCTAGTCGGGAAGGATCCTGCGGACCACTGCGTCGGCGAGCAGGCGGCCCTTCAGGGTTAGCACCAGCTGTCCCCGGAACGCCGCCGCGGGATCCACCAGGCTGTCCGCGATGAGTCCGGCCACTGCTTTCCTGCCCGACTCCCCCAGCGAGCCGATGCCCACCCCGGATTCAAGCCGCGCCCCGAGCATAATCCGCTCCAGGTCCCGGGTGGCGTCGTCGAGTGTTTCCCGTCCGGCGGCCGGTGAGAGTCCCTGGGCGAGGCGGCCAGCGTAGGCGGTGGGGTGTTTGACGTTCCACCAGCGCACTCCGCCCACGTGCGAGTGGGCTCCCGGGCCGATGCCCCACCAGTCGTCACCCCGCCAGTAGGCCAGGTTGTGCCGGCACGCCTGCCCGGGCGTCCGTGCCCAGTTGCTCACTTCATACCAGCTCAGCCCCGCTTCGCCGATCAGCTGATCGGCGAGTTCGTATTTGTCGGCGTGGTCGTCGTCGTCGATGCCGGGAACTTCACCGCGGCGGATCTGGGCGGCCAGCTTGGTTCCGTCTTCCACAATCAGTGCGTAGGCGCTGATGTGGTCCGGCTCGTAGGACAGGGCTGTGAGCAGGGTGTGCCGCCAGTCCTCCAGCGACTCCCCCGGGGTCCCGTAGATCAGGTCCAGGCTGACAGCCAGCCCGGCTTCCCGCGCCCATTGAACCACCTGGGGCACGCGGCTGGGGGTGTGGGTACGGTCCAGGACCTTGAGCACGTGAGGAACCGCGGACTGCATGCCGAAGGAGACCCTGGTGAAACCGGCGTCCTTCAGCACGGCGAGGGACTCCGGCGTGACGGAATCCGGGTTCGCCTCGGTGGTCACCTCGGCTCCGGGCTCTATCCCCCACTCACCGATGGCCGCGCGCAGGATGCGGGCAAGGTCCTCCGCCGGAAGCAGCGTGGGCGTGCCGCCGCCGAAGAAGACAGTGCTCAGCGTGCGGCCGGGAAGGCCCGACTGCGGGAGCACGCGTGCCGCCAGCTGCACCTCCGAGATGGCGGTGTCGGCGTAGGCATCCTGGGAGGCTCCACCGCCCAGTTCGGTTGCGGTGTACGTGTTGAAGTCGCAGTATCCGCAGCGGACGGCGCAAAACGGAATGTGCACATACAGGCCGAAGGCCCGGTCCGCCGCACCGTCCACCGCCTGTGCAGGCAGCAGACCGTCCGACGGCGCCGGGTCGCCAAGGGGAAGAACGCTAGGCATTCGTGCGGCCTCCGGTGTTTCCGGCCACGGGCATCACTACTTCTTGGCCTTGTCCTTGGATTCGTCTGTGGTCAGGGCGGCGATGAAGGCTTCCTGCGGCACTTCCACGCGGCCCACCATCTTCATGCGCTTCTTGCCTTCCTTCTGCTTTTCCAGCAGTTTGCGCTTACGGGAAATGTCACCGCCGTAACACTTGGCCAGCACGTCCTTGCGGATGGCCCGGATGCTTTCACGCGCGATGATCCTGGAACCAATAGCGGCCTGGATGGGGACCTCAAACTGCTGCCGCGGGATGAGCTCACGCAGCTTGGTGGTCATCATGACGCCGTAGGCATAGGCCTTGTCGCGGTGGGTGATGGCGGAAAAGGCATCCACCTGCTCGCCCTGGAGCATGATGTCCACCTTGACCAGGTCAGCCACCTGGTCGCCGTCGGCCTTCCAGTCCAGCGAACCGTAGCCGCGGGTCTTGGATTTAAGGATGTCGAAGAAGTCGAAGACGATTTCGGCCAGCGGCAGGCGGTACCGGATTTCCACCCTGTCCTCGGAAAGGTAGTCCATGCCGCCCATCACGCCGCGCCGGCTCTGGCACAGCTCCATGATCGCGCCGACGAACTCGTTGGGCGCCAGGATGGTGGCCGAAACCATGGGCTCGCGGACCTCGGCTACTTTGCCCGTGGGGTATTCACTGGGGTTGGTGACATGGACTACCTTCTTGTCCTCCAGGGTCACCTCGTATTCCACGTTGGGGGCGGTGGAAATCAGGTCCAGGTTATATTCACGTTCCAGGCGTTCCCGGGTGATTTCCAGGTGCAGCAGGCCCAGGAAGCCGACCCGGAACCCGAAGCCCAGTGCCGCCGACGTCTCGGGCTCGTACACCAGCGCGGCGTCGTTGAGCATCAGCTTCTCCAGCGCATCGCGCAGCACCGGGTAGTCCGTGCCGTCCAGGGGATACAGGCCGGAGAAGACCATGGGTTTTGCATCCGCGTAGCCTGGAAGCGAATCCGAGGCGGGCTTGGCCATGTTGGTCACGGTATCGCCGACCTTGGACAGGCGGACGTCCTTTACCCCGGTGATGAGGTACCCCACTTCGCCGACGCCCAGGCCTTTAGAGGGGGTGGGCTCCGGGGAGCTGACACCGATTTCGAGGAGTTCGTGCGTGGCCCGGGTGGACATCATCTGGATCTTCTCGCGCGGGTGCAGCATGCCGTCCACCACCCGGACGTAGGTGACCACGCCGCGGTAGGTGTCATAGACGGAGTCGAAAATCATGGCCCGGGCAGGGGCGTTGGCATCGCCCTGCGGGGCCGGCAGGTCGCGGACGATCTTGTCCAGCAGCGCCTCAACGCCCATGCCGGTTTTCCCGGAAACGCGCAGAACGTCCTCCGGGTCACCGCCAATCAGGCTGGCCAGTTCGGCCGCGTACTTCTCCGGCTGCGCTGCCGGAAGGTCGATTTTATTCAGGACCGGGATGATCGTGAGGTTGTTTTCCATCGCCAGGTACAGGTTGGCGAGCGTCTGGGCCTCGATGCCCTGCGCCGCATCCACCAGGAGGATTGCTCCTTCGCACGCCGCGAGCGAGCGGGAGACCTCGTAGGTAAAGTCGACGTGCCCGGGGGTATCGATCATGTTCAGTGCGTAGCTCATGCCGTCGAGTTCCCAGGGCATGCGGACTGCCTGGGACTTGATGGTGATACCGCGTTCACGCTCAATATCCATACGGTCCAGATACTGCGCCTTCATGTCGCGGGACTGAACGACCCCGGTGTACTGCAGCATGCGGTCGGCCAGGGTGGACTTGCCGTGGTCAATGTGCGCGATGATGCAGAAATTCCGAATGATGGCCGGATCTGTCGCGGCGGGCACCGGGGCGGTGCGGGCCATGGGAGACACGCAGGGTCCTTACTGTTGGCATTCACGCGGCCGCCGCCAGGACGCAGCGTCTGCACCCTGCGGATGTACCGCATATTTGGAACCTCCAGTGTCCCACGTCGCGGCGCCCGGCACTGCATTCCGGGGTGAATGCATTGAGCCAAACACCGGAACCTGCCCCGGGATAGGGTTGCCCCATGCCAATTAACCTCCGCTCACTGGCCCAGGCCGTCCAGGCCTCCCTTCGGATTCTCGACCGGTTCCGCGCCGGCGCGGCCGGTCCGCCAGCCGATCGGGGAACCCGCCGGCAAGCTGCGGGGACGACTAAACCGCGGCGGCCAGCGGCACCGCGTTCCGCCGCCCGGCCGTCCGTGCCGCCGTCGCCGTCGGCCGCGGCACGGGCAGCGTACGCCGGGGATTTCAGCGGCACGTCCACCATCCGGTATGCGCCCCAAACGGATGGCGCCCCTGACCCCGGAGAAGTGGTGTGGGCGTGGGTGCCCTACGAGGAAGACCACAGCCGCGGGAAAGACCGCCCTGTTCTGCTGATCGGCCACAACGGGCCGTACTTACTGGCGCTCATGCTGACCAGCAAAGATCATGACCAGCACCCCACGGATGCCGACGACTATGTGGACGTGGGGACGGGAAACTGGGACCGGCAGTCCCGGCCGAGCGAAGCAAACATAGGAAGGGTGCTCCAGCTCAATCCTGAGAGTATCCGCCGGGAGGGTGCCGTGCTGGACAAGGCGCGCTTCGACCTGGTTGCCGCAGGACTGCGGCGGCGACACGGCTGGAAGTAGGCGCCAAATGGCCACCGTACCGGCCAATCTGCTATTCTTTATAGCTGTGTGTCCGTGCAGGTCGACGGCCACTGATGGTTGGCCGCCATAGGTATCCCCACGCCGCTCAGTCAATGGCCAATCTGAAAGCCCTCTAGACCATTTCCGCATTAAAAAGAGAGTTCACACGTGGCTAATATCAAGTCCCAGAAGAAGCGCATCCTCACCAACGAGAAGGCTCGCCTGCGCAACAACGCAGTCAAGTCTGAGCTGAAGACGGCCATCCGCGCCGTCAACACCGCCGTTGAGTCCACCGACAAGGATGCAGCTGCTGTTGCCCTGGTTGCTGCCAGCCGCAAGCTGGACAAGGCTGTCAGCAAGGGTGTTCTGCACAAGAACAACGCAGCGAACCGCAAGTCTGCGATCTCCAAGAAGGTCAACGCACTGTAAGGTTTCCAGTTCACCTGAACTGATGGTTGTGGCCGGCACCCCTGGGTGCCGGCCACACATCTTTAACTACGCGTCCCACAGGTTGAAGGCGGCACGCCCAAGGGTAGGGCCTTACCGGAAGAAAAAGTAAAAGACCAGGGCCAGTCCTGGACCAAGTGCCTGTCCGATGGCGCTGGTGAGCAGGCGCTTCTCTGTGACCCACAGCCAGATGCCAAGGATGACGTGGCTCGCGCAGCAGAAAATCACAATTGCTGACCCACCGGCCACATTCCCCGAAAAGTTAACCATCCACAGTCCTGAGGCGATGCCCAGACCAAAGGCGATGTTGTAGGCGCCAACGTTCATCGCCCACATACGCACGGCCTGCACATTTTCTAGGCGGCGTACCCTGCAGCCTTTCCCGTGCAGGATATGCCGTGGCCTCCAAGGCGTTCAAGAGTTCTTCCGGCTCAACGCTGCTTTGCCGACATGGCGATCACGGTCACGGCATGTTCGACGGCGTAGACAGGGTCACGGGAGAGCCCTTTGACCTGTGCATCCGCCTCGGCTGTGGCCTGGATGGCACGGACCAATCCTTCTGGCGTCCAGCGGCGGACGTCGCGTTGGGCCTGTTCCACCAGCCACGGCTGCATTCCCAGATCCCTGGCAATCTGCGCGGAAGATCCCTGGGCTCCGGCCACCTTGGCTACCGTCCGGAGCTTGGCGGCCAGGGCCGCAACGAGCGGAACAGGATCAGCTCCCGTGGCCAGTGCGTGGCGGAGCGTGGAGAGAGCCGCCGGCCCGTTTCCGGCCATCGCGGCGTCGGCTACTTTGAACGCCGTGGCTTCAATCCGGCCCCCGTAATAGCGGTCCACCATGTCAGTGGTGACAGCTGTGGTGGCATCCGCGATCAGCTGGCTGCACGCCGCTGCCAGTTCGGAGAGATTGGCGCCGACGGCATTAACAAGTGCCTGGACCGCGTCGGCCTCAATCCGGCGGCCGCCGGCCCGGAACTCAGCAGCCACGAAGGCCGCCTTGTCTGCTTCCTTTTTCAGTGGCTGGCAATCCACCACCGGCCACCCGCCGGCTTTGACAGCATCCAGTAGCTTCTTGCCCCGTACTCCCCCGGCATGCCTGAGAACCAGCACGGCATCCGGTTCGGGATGGGCCAGGTATGCCAAGGCATCCGCCAGAAAGGCGTCATTCATTGATTCGACGCCTTCGACTTCAATCAGTTTGCTCTCGCCGAACAGGGAGGGGCTGACGTTCATGGCCAGTGTTCCGGCCTCGTAGCTGCCCGCGTTCATCCGTGTCACCTCCACATCAGGAGACGCGGTCCGCACCTGGGACCGCACGTGGTCCATTGCCCGGATCCCGAGATACTCTTCCGGACCACCGACGAGCACCACGGCGGCCGGTGCTACGTCCCGCCAGGTGGCCGTGTTGGACGCCGTCGTGCGGGTTCGGGCAGTTGGCGCAGCGGCCATGGCGGATTCCTCCTGGAAATGTTGGTGCGGTATCTAAGCCTGCCACGGCGGTCCCCTGGCTCCAAGCGGCCGCCGTGTCCGGCTGGGCTCCTAACGACCCTGTTCCGAGGCCGGCCATAGACGCCTTGTTTTGCCCCAGCTGGTTTCGGGCAGCGCCGTCGAGGGGTACTCAGACTCGGACGATGGCGAGCCGGAAATGATTCTCGGGGCTGTAGTTCCAGGCGAAGCCCAGATCTTCCCACTCAGCGTCGGTGGGCTCTGCCGTGGAGGTGGTGAGCTTCATCATCGAAGTGATGTCTTTCGGGACCTCCAGGGCGCCCAGAACGCATTGAACGTCTGCCATCGCTGCTCCGGAGGTTTCCCGGGGTCCCTTGGTGTCGATGGAGAGCTTTGTCCCGTACGCGTTCAGCTCTACTCCGTCGGCGCCGTCAAGTCCGCATCCCGATACGGCGTCGGCGAGGTTGGCGCCAGCAGGTGCCGGCGCGGCGGAGGACGAGGTTTCGGTTGTGGGGTCGGGTGCCGGAGCCGGTGCGGCAATGGAACATCCGCTGAGGATGAGTCCGGCGGCAACCGCCGTTGCCGCCGTGAACGAATACATAACAGGAAGACGCATGTGGAGCCTTTCAAAGGTTGGCCTGGTGGCCGGTTCGCGGGAGGCCCTGGCAGGCCAGAATCGCGGCGACCGGCGGAATAAGTGCGCCCGGCCAATGTCACCGGTCAGGAGATGCCCCGGCTCCGGCAGAATTTTGCCACCCCCAGATGAAAGTACAGCGTTTGGACTATCACCGCGTCAAGCTGCGAACCTGAGGGGCCACCCTGACCTTCATACCTGCTCGATCGTCAGGAAGGGGTTCGAGGTCAGCTGCCGGTTCTGGTCTGACGAGCTCACGGCACGGGACGCAATACCCGTGCCGGGGAGTCAAGGGGAAGAAAGTTCCTGGGTCAGTCCGGAGCGGACGCGGTCATAATGGGTTCATGAGCCTGAGAATGCTGATAGTGCCCATCCCGCCATGACCGACCATCAGCGATCTCATCACAGGCCGCTGGACGTACTGTTCCTCAGCGGTGACATTGGGGGGAACCTCCCGCCAACTTTCGCGATCGCCGGAGAGCTCGCGCGTCGCGGCCATCACGTGACCATTGCCGGCGTGCGTGCCCGCCCCCAGCACTCCGCTCCCGCAGATGTGAAGATGGTGGAGTTGCCCGCCCTGGCACAGATGGACGTCTCCCTGCCTACAGGGAAGTTCGGCCATGCGCCTGCGCTGATGCGGATGGCGCTCGGGCGAAGAACTACCCGGGATGTGCGCTTCCTGCTCACCAGCCAACGTGCCGACATTATCGTTGTCGACGGCGTCATGCTCACTTCGCTGCGGGAAGCCCTCAACACGGGAACCCCCACTGCTGCGCTGTTCCATTCGCTCGGGAAATTCTGGGAGCACGGCATGGGCAACCCTGCCCTGAACGCGCTGCTCCGGCCGTTTGGGCTTGGCCCCCTGGCTCTCCTTGAGCGTTGCGCCGCGCGGCTCCTGCCCACCGACTGGGACATAGATCCAGCCGGGCAAGGAAGCTGCCGGATCGCGTTCGACTGGATCGGCACCACCGAGCAGGCAACTCCCCCCGCGCCACGCGCGCCCGGGAGCCCGCCGCTGGTCCTGGTCAGCCTCAGCACCGCCTGGCAGAAGAACCAGGACGACGTGTATCAGAGAATCATCACCGCCCTGGGCCAACTGGCAAATGGCAGATCAGCAGTGCGGGCAATAGTGACCACCGGCGGAGTGCCTCTACAAATCGATCAGATACTTCCAGCCAATGTCGAGCTCCGCGGGCGCATCCCCCACGAACAGATCATGCCTCACGCCGACCTCGTCATCGGCCACGGTGGACACTCGACGACCCTCAAAGCCCTCGCCCACGGCATCCCCCTGCTGGTGCTGCCCTTGAACACTTCATCCGACCAACCTTTGATCGGCCACACCATCGAACGCAACAGACTCGGCCGCGCCCTCCCCGCAAATTCGCCCCCTGAAACCATCGGCAAAACCATCAACGACATTCTCACCGACCACGCGATCATCGCTGCAACCGCACGCACCGGCGAACGCCTCCGTGCCCAAAACGGAGCGCGGAACGGAGCCGACCGCATCGAAATGATCGGGCACGGTCCCTGAAGTCAGCAGTAAGGGCTTGAACCCAAAGACGTCATCACGGAGACTGGCCACTGCCATTCATACGGGTTGCCACGAACACCCGCTCGCCCCCGCTGGCCCTCGACCTCGACGACCTCAGCACTGCAGAGTATCGAGCCCCGACGGGCATCATCCATCGGGCGTGGACGCCAGGCCGTCCAAGGCGCAAGATGAGGTGCATGACAACAACCGTCATGATCCTCGGCGCCGGCTTCGGAGGGTTGGAACTCGCGAGCACACTGTCGGAGCGCCTTGCCGGCGAGGTCGACGTCACCCTCTTTGACCAGCACGACGCCTTCGTGTTCGGCTTCTCCAAGCTGGAGGTCCTCTTCGGGCACCAGAACGCGGAACAAGTGCGGATCCCTTACCGCGAGATCAGCACCCCGGGTGTGGAATTCCGCCAGGAGCGGGTGCTCGCGATCGACCCGGGGTCGCGGCACGTCGTCACCGAGGCTGCGGTTTACGATCCCGACATCATCGTCGTCGCCCTCGGTGCCGACTACGATATCGCCGCGACACCCGGCTTCGCCGACGGAGGGTTCGAGTACTACACTGTCGCAGGCGCCGAGCGGCTGCGCGACGAACTGGCGGCGTTCCGCGGCGGCCGGGTGATGCTGGCCGTGCTCTCCATCCCGTTCAAGTGCCCGCCCGCGCCATACGAGGCGATCCTGCTGCTCCACGACCTGCTCGTCGCAGGCGGCATACGCGAGGGCAGCGACCTTCACGTGGTCAGTCCGCAGCCGTCGCCCATCCCCGTATCGCCCCAGACATCGGCCGCGCTGGAACGCGCGATGGCCGAGCGTGGGATCGCATACACGAAACGCCACCGAATCCACGGGATCGACCCCGACGCGCAGGTCGCGCAGTTCAAGGACCACGACGAGCCGTACGACTTGTTCATCGGCATCCCGACCCACAAGGTGCCCGACGTGCTCGTCGAGGCGGGCCTGACGCAGGATGGCTGGGTCGCGGTCGACCCCGTTACGCTGCAGACGCCGTACGCCGGGGTGTACGCGATCGGCGACTGCGCCGAGACCGGGATCCCAAAGGCCGGCACCTTCGCCGAGAGCGCGGCCCACGTCGTCGCGGACAGCATCGTTCGCAGCATCCGTGGCGCCGGCGGACTTGCATCCGGGGGCACCGGGCTCTGCTATCTGGAGTTCGGCCACGGCGACGTCGGTCGCGTCGACGTCGACTTCCACGCTGACGGCGGGCCGACCGCCCCGCTCCTGGGGCCGTCGCCGGCGTATGCCGCTGAGAAGGCGGACTTCGGCGCCGTGCGACGCGCCCGCTGGTTCGGGGCCTGACGCGCCTCGCACTTTCGGGCGACGGGCGTTCGGGTGTCGCAGGACCGGAGTGGCAGAGCCGGGGCGGCTAGCGTGGAGGCATGCTCGGCCCGCGTCGCACCCGCGCCCCGGGCGTGGTGCGGCGGCGGACACTCGGCGTGTTCCGGCTGTTACTCCCGGCCCTCGAGATTCGTCGCGATCGTCGGGAACCTCGAGTCCGTGGACGAATCCCCTCTTCCAGGAAATCGCTGCAGCCAAGAAAAAGCCCAGGATACCGATCGTGGAGCTACTCCGGCGCCACGGGCTGCTGGTGATCATCGCCGCCCTGGTCTTTGCAGGAAACAATGCTGCAGGGTATATGGCGACCGGGGGCTTTATTCCAAGCTACGCGTCCAGTCCCGCCGTCGGTCACGAACGCACTGACGTGCTCGTCGCTATCGCATACGGCTCCCCCGTCTGGCAGACAGTCCGCCTGGATCACTGCCTTAAGGTTCTCAAGACCAGCCCCGGCGCCCTTCCGGTTCACCTCTCTGGCCCGGGCGAGGGAGTCCGGTGGTTCACCAGCGCCCATGAGTCATTTTGGGCTGCATCCAGCACCACTCCGACCGGGGCTACATCCCGTCACGTGGCAGTGTTGTGTTGGACCAGCGGCGAGGGCTCGGGGCCTCAGATCGTTTTACAACCCCATAATGGCGGCTACGGTGGCGGTGGTTTTCAACCAGCTCAAGCAGTTGCTCTGCGCGGCTATGCAGCGCCATCACCACGTGCAGCATGCGACGGGGCCGGACGACCATCCATACGATGACAAGGGTAAGCGCGGACAGCAACACCATCGTCAGAAGCCCAAAAGCTCCCTCGGGCCACGCCAGCGAGGCCCCGGGCAGGCCGGCAGTGAACCTGGCGATCCACGCCACACCGGCACTGAAGGTGCCGGCAACCGCGATCAGCACAATAGCCGCCCAAGGGGCCAGGACCACGAGCGCTACCGCTGCCGTACCCAGCAGCGTTACCGGCGCCACCAATGGTGAGGCCAGGACGTTGGCCAGCAGCGAGTAGGTGGAGAACTGCGGCTGCAAAAGCACGATTGCCGGGCTGCACAGCAGCTGGGCTGACAGAGGCACCGCGACGGCGGCCGCCACCCATCGTGGAATGACCGCCGGCGTCCAGTCCACCATGCGCTGCCCGAGGACAATGATTCCCAGCGTAGCCAGCACCGATAGCAGGAACCCGAAGCTGGTTCCAAGGCTTGGATCAAACAGGAGGAGGCCGATGACCGCCAGGCAGAGGAAACTAAGGCCACGCCCGGAGCGACCGCCTGCCAAGGATGCGAGGGCGATTGAGCCCATCAGCGCGGCGCGCAGGACACTGGCATCAGGACCAACCATCACAACAAACAGGGCAAGCCCGGACAGGGCAAGAGCTGCAGCAGGCAGCCGCGGCAGCCGCAGGCTCCTGGCCGCCAACAGGAGGGCACCCAGCACAAGGCTGCAGTTGGCACCGCTGACGGCGGTCAGGTGAGTCATCCCCACGGTTTTCATGGCGGCATTCAGCCCCTCATCCAGGGCGCTGGTGTCTCCGGTGACCATGCCGGGCAGGAGTCCCCGGGCGTCGGCCGTGAGGAAGGAGGATGCCGAAACATAGCGGCTGCGCAGGTCCTTGGCGCCCTCCTGCCAGCCAAGACCCTCGGAGAGCTCCGCCGGAGCCGAAGACGCGGCCAGCACGCCGGCCTCGGGCTGGCCTGGGTCAGCGGGCTTCAGTTTGCCGGTGGTCCTGACGACCCGGCCGGGTACCAGGCTTCCCCAGGCGTTCCCGCCCATGGCAATAAGCTCCGCGCGGGTGCGGATCACTTGGCCGCCGGCGGTGATTTCAACAGTCATGACCGGGACGGCCCACCGGCCCGGCATCCCGGACGAGCCGCCCGAAACCAGGGCACGTGGGGAGCCTGACACTTCGAGGACGGCAACCGATGAGCTGCCGGCCGCGATGGCATCAGCAAGTGCTCCGTTGTGGCGTTGGGATGACGCGACGGCGGAATGAGCGGCCGCGGCGGCGCACAGGACCAAGGCGATTGAGGTGGTCAGTATGAAGCTCCGCGGGATGCCTTCCGACCGCCGGCGGCCGGCGAGGATCCGGACTGGCCAAGCTGCACCGCCGCCCTGATTAGGGCGGACTGCAGCCCTCCTCCGGGCAGCCGTCACGAACAGCAGTCCAGCCAGGGACACGAGCGTGCCGCACAGGATCATCAACGCCTCCGGTGACAGCCAGGCGCCAGCAAGGGCCGCACACCAGACCAGCAGCGCAGGAAGCCCAAGCCTTACATCCGTGCGGCGCCGGGGCGCCTCGGAGGCTGCCTCGGGGCGATCCCGGCCGCGTAGCTGTCCCTGTAAACGTTCATTTAGCACAGTAGGCACGGAACTAAGGGGCCGGCGTCGCCGGGAGGCCGCGGACTCCGCAGATTCCCGCCCCGGAGATTCCTCTGCTCCGGGAACCTCCCGGTCCCGCACCGCCGATTCAATGTACCGGCTCCACGGGCTCCGGCTAGCCACTGGACGTTCCTTCACTCACGCGCACCTAGACGCTCACAAGGGGAAGAAGCGTTTCGAGCATCTTGGGCCCCACGCCATCCACGGCATCGAGTTCCTCAACGGTTTTGAATGGTCCGTGCTCCTTTCGCCAGTCCACGATGCGCTGGGCCAGGACCGGTCCCACCTTGGGCAGCGCATCAAGCTCTTCGATACCGGCGGTGTTCAGGTTCGTTGTACCACCGGGGCCGCCTGCATCCCCGCCGGCGCCAGCGCCGCCTGCGGACGGTCCGGCGGCCGTGCCGGACGAATCGGAAGGCAGCGGTTCGCCCGGCAGTGGAACATAGACCTTCTGCCCGTCCACCAGAGGCGCAGCCAGGTTGAGCCGATCCAGGTCCGCGGCGGGGGTACTGCCACCAGCCGCCGCAAGCGCCTCGTGTACCCGGCTCCCGGAAGGCAACTGAACCACCCCTGGGCTGGCGACGGCCCCTGCGACATGGACAATGAGGATCCCGGCCGAAGGATCCCCATCGCCTGGACCGGCAGGCACATCGCCCTCGGGCGGCTCATCCGTCACCCCACCGGGCGTGGCCGATGGACTCCCGGTAGCACTGACGTCACTGAGCGGAATCACGTGTGGCTGTCCCTGGGAGACCTGCCACCAGAACCAGGCGCCGGCAAGTAGTGCGGCCATGCAGATGAGCACGGCCACGCGGACTCCAAGCCGCCACCTGAGGGCGGGACCCGTCCTGGCCGCGCCCCCTATCCCGGCAGGGCCCATCCCGGCCACGCTTCCTGCCCCTGAATCCATCGTCGGATGGCGCCCGGAGCCGGCGCCATGGACTCCGGTTTCCTGTGCAGGAACGTCCGTGCCGCCGTCGTACTCAAAGATTTCCTGGCCGTCGTCTGTCAGGAGCAGCCCGTGGGGCCGGCTGCCCAGGGTGGATTGCAGCCGGTCCCTGGCGTGGCGTGCCCCCTGACTCGCTGCTGCTCCAGCATCCCGGCGTGACATAGGCCCCACGCTAGGGAATCCCACGCGCCGGCAACAGGCCAGGCTGAAGCTATGTGGAAAGCGGACCCTGTCCCGGCCGCGCGGAAGAAGCCGGCACACTCCCCTGCCGTGAGTTCTAGATTCCAAGGATGGTTACAGCGAGGTTTACTGGCCGGCTGGTGAACGGTGAGTGACTCGACTCTACGCTGATGAATGTGCTGCACCGTCCGGCCATGCGCCTCTGAAGATCGGGCTGCAGTGTCCTGTCTTGTTACAGACGATGTAGTGCTCTCGATGCTTTGCCAGGCAGCACGACCGGGCATGCAGCGACCGTGCCCGGGCTGACCCGCGCCAGGCCAGTGATGACAGATCCGCCGTAAAAGTGCCCCAGTAGAACCGGCGGCATCCGACATTCATCCACGACCTTTTGCACAACGGCTGTGTCTTCAGCGAGGAAGCCTCCGTGCAGATGCGGAACGAGGACAGCAACTCCGTGCCCGCGCAGGTTTTCCGTATTCGTCCTTCGGCTGCTGCCACGCAAAGAGTCTCGAGCCTGGTCCGAACGGCACGTAGCCGGCAACGCCTCAGGCGCCCGGCACACTCGGTCGGTGCCGACCGCGCCACTTCCTCCTGACGGCTGGCATGTCTCTACACCAGATTGATCGGCGTCTCCGGGTAGTAGGGCTGACCGGGGTGATCCTGTCGACAGACCCATAGTGTGTCGACAGTGAATGCCGACACACGTCCGAGCCGATCAACCGCTGCGCGGAGCTTGTCGAAGTCAATCGAGCGGCCTTGTTCCAGTGTCAGATGCGGAGTCCACCCGTCGAGCTCGAAGTAGCGTTCTGCATCCTCCGGAGCTGGGTTGATGCTCGTCAAGAGCGCGTCGTACAAATCGTAGATACGCGGGGAATCAACTTCAAGGTATGCGACCGAACCACCGAAGGACGCAAGTGATCCTAGCTGCACCTTCACTTCGCCGAAGTGCACCAGGGATTGCCGCAGCCGACCCATCCATTTAGGTTTGTCCTCCGCATTGAGGCCAGGCTGCGCTTTGACGGTGATGTGCGGGCCAACCATCAGGTAGTTGCCCACCTCACGCAGAGTGTCGCTGACGCGTGAAGGCGGAATCACCGCAATGAAGTGCTGCACCAGGCCGACTCTATCTATGCAGTCAAGCGAGAGGCAACCAACACTTTGGTGATTGCTTCAACTACGTCCAAGAACGGCTAAGAGCCTGGAAAAAGATCCTCACGACCGATTTGAAGATCAGTTACTTGTGGCCCTATCAGGTCCGTTCTGGCCGCACTAAACCCGCCCACCGGAAGCAGTCAGAAGGGCGCCGCTGGGCGCCGCGTATCCGTCGCGGCCGTCCCTGTCCGCCGGGCTAACGGCGGCAGGAGGGGCACCATTTTGAGGCGTTCAACCCCCTCGGCTAGGGTCACCTTATGGAGCCTCTCCGTCAATTCCCGGCTTATCGCTGTACGTGAAAGCGCTGGCCGAAACCAAGCTGCTGCTATCTGCCTCTAACCCACAAAGCCAGATCGAAGGAAATTCGTGAAGTTCGTCGTCATCTTTGGACCCCCTGCAGTTGGGAAAATGACAGTCGGTCACGAGCTTTCGAATATCACCGGCTTTAGACTTTTCCATAACCACATGACCATCGAACTGGTACTGAACTTCTTTGATTTCGGGGAGCCCCAATTCGAAGCTTTGGTGTCCGAGTTCCGCCAACGTGTGTTCGAAGAGGTTGCCATAAGCGATTTGCCAGGGCTTATTTTCACCTTCGTTTGGGCTGTGGAGGACGAATCTGACCGGGAGTTCGTGGAGCGGAGTTGCGACATCTTCAGAGACAAAGGTGCAGCCGTGTACTTCGTTGAGCTCCAGGCTGACTTGGAGGAGCGGCTGAGCCGGAACGAAACTGAATTCAGGTTGTTACACAAGGCGTCCAAGCGGGATATAGAGAGTTCCAGGAAGCGCTTGTTGGACGACGACGAGAAATTCAAGCTGAATTCTGACGGCGACGCTTTTATCAAAGATAACTACCTCAAAATTGATAACACGAACTTATCCGCAGCCGAAACTGCCCAGATAATTGCGGACGAATTCGCCTTCAGGCCGACTACCTGATGACGGCGCGCAAAAGTGCAAGGCTTTGCGGGGCAGCCAGAATTCCAAGACTGAACTTCGAATCTGGCGAGGGTCACAGGATCGGCAGCTGCACGTCCTCCGCTGCCAGATCGGGAGGGATACGCGGACAACGCCGACTGCTCATTCTGCTGTCCTACTGGAGACTGATCGTCGTCTCCAGGTATTACGGCTGACCTGGGCGATCCTGTCGACAGACCCACAGTGCGTCCATCCTGAATGTTGGTAGTAAGGAGCAGTTTCGCGCAAGAAGTGCTGCACGAAGCCGACTCTAGCTGCCTTCAGACAAGAAGCAACCGCCCCTTCGATCACCGAGTTCTGCATCAGCTTGGGAGTGGTGTCCCTGGGAGTCAGATGAACTTCACTACCCCGGCACACCAGTGGGAAATGGCAGCATCCAAGGCGCTCATATTCTCTTTGGGGGACGGGCTCGGCGTCCACCAGAGAAAGGCGGAAGCTTCCTCGTTTACCTTGAGATCCGGAAGGTAATTGAGCCGGATAGAGAAGACTGCAGCGTGCTCAAGTCGGTCGGGTCGCTTTAGGGCGAAGAGCGCCCGTCCTTGGAAGTCGAGGCAGGTGGCAGCGATACCGGTTTCTTCGTTTAGTTCGCGGGTCGCCGCCGCGCGGGGTGTCTCGTGAGGGTCAATCATTCCTCCCGGCAACTCCCATTCTTGCCGCCACCTATTGAAGATCATCAAGACTTTTCCTGCCTGCATCACTATGATCAGCGACAAGGGAAGAGTTATGTCGGGCAGAGGGTTGTTCAGCTCGCTCTCGTCGACGAGATCTATCGCGACTAGTTGGTTACCGGAGCGGTCCGTGACGGGCAGAGATTTCATCCTTTGGGTTCCTTCAATAGATATCAAGAACGATGCCATGGTCTGGGAAAAAATCCTCCTGAGGCAGTTGAGCAGCTGGAAAATCAGTTACTTGGGTCCCTGATGCCTTCTCTTGGTTGGATAAAGGATAACGATTTCTCTCGCCGCATCTTCGGGACACCACGCTTCCGTTAGCATTGGCGAAATGCGTTTAGTGATGTTAGGTGGGGCCCCTGGAGTTGGTAAGACCAGCGTAGCGAGAGCGCTCTTGAGGCTGATAGCGGGTGGTGGCCCGCTGGTTCAATGGATCGACGTCGATGCTTTGTGGCAGCACCAACCTTGGCGAGTCGATGACCGCACGAAACTGATGCTCCAGAGAAACCTCCAGGCCCTGCTGGCAAACGCGAGTGCGGCCGGCGTGGATGTTGTGATCGTGACCTGGGTCTACCAAAACGGAGAATTTCACAAACTGGTGGCAGGCCTGGCGCCAATGAAATCGGATACGGTGACGATCCAGCTCAGAGCGAGTGCCTCGGTTTGGCACGAACGGTTCACGCTTGATTCAGCCCGTCCAGCCATTGACGATTTCTTTGAGCATCGCTATCTTGCCGCTCAGTCGACGCCCGCAGATTACATCATTGAGACTGACGAGTTGAGCGAGAGTCAGATAGCTACAAAGATTTTCAGGCTGTTGAACTTCTGATAACCCATCCGCGGGAAGAGTCCCGGCGCATGGAACTGGGACACCGCAAGTGGCGCAGGAACCCAAGGAATCCCTACCGGGCGGTTACTTCCCCGGTTTGAGTGGACTCGGCCGGAGCTATATGAAATTCGACGACGTCTACGAACGCGTCGACCGGCATAGCCGGGTAGTGCCGACGAAGACCTTCGAGGTAGCCCTCCACCGTTCCACCGTCCGAAAGGCGGAGTCGTTCTGGAGTTAGGTCATTGATCCGATACCTCTGGATCTCAAGGATCTCTCCGCGCAGGGGTGGACACGTCACATCATCTTCGAAGTAAAAAATCGCAGGACCAACTGCAATCCGCTCGTCCCATCGGACAGACGAGGTTTTCCGGCCGCATACGACCGCGTCATAGTGGCTCCGGTTGAAGCGGAACACTCGCTCAGCTTGGGCATCTGGAAAGAAGTATGTGTCTGAAAGAAGCTTGGTAATGGGGCGCATCCGGGGGCCATCCACGCTTGGGACCGCGACGAGAATATCGGGGTGCAGATCGAGCATCACCTGCCGGCAGCGCCCACACGGTGAGATCAGACCACGTCCTCCGTCGCCGGCGGCTGCCATCGCGACCAATGGGCCAGCTTCAGCGGTTGCGGCTACGCCCAGGGCGCCGAGCTCGGCGCAGGGGCCGCCGGTGAAGTGATGACGTTCACAGCCGTGTGTATCCGGCCGTTGGTGTCCATGGCGGCGGCCGCCACGGTGTGGTTTGGGTTGCTACCGAGCGATCGAGCCAGCACCTCTGCTGCCTCAATGACCCGCCGTTCCATCTCCAGGGGTTCCATGGGTATCAGCATCCCAAGAGCCGCGAGTCTTAGAGCGTCGGACATCGATCCTCGACTGGACGCTACGGGCAGCAGCCTCCGCCGTCGTTAGAAGAACTGGTCCAGGAGCTGGCAGACGGCGACGCTGTTCCTTTCAGCCTGCTCTATCCCGTAATGGGTGAGGTAACGGTCAGCGTGATGAACATTGAACTAGGGTTCTGGCCACTGGCGATACTCCTGGTGGCCCGGGCGAGTCTGCGTAACGGTCCGCGCAACCCCAGGCGGTGAACGTCAATGAGCCCGGTGATGACAAGAGCGTCAGGGTGGAGCAGGACGTTCAGCAGGCAGAGGGTCGCTGTGGCAAACGCCGAGATCTCCGAATGGAACAACCCGGCACTGCCGTGGTGACTAGCCACGCCCAGTCGTAGGTCACCCCTGGGCTGCATCTACCCTAATCGATCGGCGTTGGGGTGCCAGGATCGTTGAACAGGAATGCTTGGTAGTCGGCGCGAGACTGAAGAATACAAAAGAGGTTGCCGCCGGGGTCGGCCATGACGACCCATCCTTCGTCGCCGGTTTGCCCGATGTCCGCATGCACGGCCCCGAGCTTGAGGGCTTGGCCCACACAGGCCGATTGATCTTCCGGCCGCAGATCCAAATGGATGGCCCCTTGTTCGATCGGTGTGTCCGACGGCTGGATGAGCAGTGCGGGCCCATCGTCTCCAACGAGCTTCACAGAGGTGCTGTGGTTGGGCGCGATTCGATAGTCGAGCATTTCATGCCAAAACCGAGCGACTTCTCCGGCGTTGTTGGTTTTCATTGTGACAGTGGCGATCCTCGCGACAAACATGAGCCAAATCTTCCGTTGCGTTCCCCTGCGCCAGCTGCCCCGGAACAGTGAGAGTCGACGCCCTGGCGCCGTATCCCCTTGAAGGAACCTTATGCCGGTTTCGTGTAGACCAAGGAGTAGCGCCAAAAAAGCCGGTGACGAATCCTCCCGCCAGGCAGCTGCAACTTAACTGATCTGCGAATCTCGGAAAACGTTTCTCGTGGCATTGCTGTTGGGGCCGTCATTTCAACTGGTGGATGGTGCGAGCCATCGCATGCTCCGGTTCAATGCCTGTGACGTGTCTAAAGCGGGTTCGAAGTCTCCCGACGAGGTTTCCCGAACCGCAACCTATATCGAGTGCGCTATGCCGGGCACCCTGCGCTGCCTGCCTCAGAACCCACGGTGAATAGAAATCGTTGTGGCTCCAAGGGTGGCGCCTGTTGATCCCTTCAATCTGTTCGAGCAGTCGCATGCGACCAACCGTAACGGAGCTGTGTCTTGCAGCGGTAAGCGGCGGAGTTTTACGGCCTGAGTGTCATTCGGTCCGGGCGGGCGACCTGGTCGAGCACCTCAACCAGCCTAGGCCGTGTGTTGTCGCCACCCCCGTGCGCGTCAGCCTCAATGACCTCAAGCGTTGACACGGCAGTTCCTGGCGACTTCGTAGGCTCTATGCAGAGGTGATTCTATGTCCAGCCGTCCCCTCAGGAAGTACGACGCAATGTGGTGGTCTTCCCAGGCGCACCAGGCAAAGGGGACAGGCTACGGCCCAGCATCGGCCCTCCTCGGACGAGGATGGGCTTACGGGACCGTCTTTTGATACCCGCAACCCATTTCATGCTCAGAGATAGACGTTAGTGTCTGATGTCATGGAACTTCGCCGCCTCTCACTTCACGACGTGCATGAGGCAACGCGAGCTCATGAAGAACTCGCACGTGAAGGCTTTGAGTTCCTCCATGGCTATCAGCCGGACATCGACTGGTTGGATTTTCTCGACAGAACGGAACGTCTTCGTCAAGGCATCGGTTTGTCCGAGGCCTGGGTTCCGGAGACGTTTTTGGTTGCGGAAGTAGGAGGCCGGATAGTGGGTCGGGTCTCGATACGCCATCACCTCAATCCGTCACTGCACTTGGCGGGAGGTCATATCGGATATTCAGTCCGCCCAAGATTCCGGAGGAACGGTTTTGCAGGCCAAATTCTGGAGCTTGCACTGGTGGAAGCACGGAACCTTGGGATCCGCGAGGCACTGCTCACCTGCGACGCCGGCAACGTTGCATCCCGGCGGGTGATCGAAAACCACGGGGGCGTTCCGGATGCCCTCAACAGTCTGGACACACTAACAACGTTCAAATTGAGGTATTGGATAACCACCTGAACCGCAAGGGATGGAGTTTTGCAACCTCTGTCGCTGCTGAAATCAGCGGTATGGGACGTGCTGGAAAGCAGCCCTACGTGGAAAGCCCGGGCAGATTTTCAGGTGGGGCCAGCGGACCTGTCTCCCCTACGATCACCGCAAGGACCCCTAGCCCCGCGTGCGCCGCGAGAACCGCCGGCAGTGAACTGATCTGCGCGGGCGGGATGTTAGGCAGCGCAGCCGCCAGCCTGGCAGCCAACCCTTCCGCTTCCGCCGGATTGCCGAAGTGATGGACGGCGAGGCGCACCTGACCGTCGGGTCGGGACGCAGCATCGGCCGCTGCTATCTCCTCCAGCCGGGCGACGGCCCTGGCCGCTGAGCGGACTTTTTCCAGCGGCACGATTTTTCCGTCGTCGACCGCGAGGATGGGCTTGATGGCAAGCATGGTTCCCAGGAGGGACGCCGCCGCCCCGATTCTTCCGCCGCGACGCAGCTGCTCAAGGCTGGGGACATAGAAGTAGACCTTGGTCCGTGCCAGCTGCTCCTCCGCCACCGCCCTGACGGCTGAAGCGTCCTGCCCCTCGGCCGCGGCGAGCACTGCGGCCTGCACGCCCATGCCCTGGGCCATCCCCACGGTGCCGGAATCAATCACCTCCACGGGGATGCCAACCCTGCCCGCCGCCAGCCGGGCCGCATCCGCAGTCCCCGACAACCCGCCGGAGATGTGGAGTGAGACCACAGCCTGGTAACCCCGGCGTTCAGCGGCGAGGAACGCCTGCTCAAATTGCCCGGGAGACGGGCGCGAGGTCTTGACCGACTTGCCTGTAGCCAGTGCCAGCGAGATGGTTTCGGTGATGTCGCCCTCGCCCTCACCGTAGATTTCCTCGCCCACCATCACGGGCATGGGGATCACGGTGAGCCGCCCGTCGCCCGAGAAGGACGCTACCCACTCTGCGGGAAGCGCCGCTGCTGAATCGGTGACCACAGCAGTACCGCCGCCGGGGGACGGCGCGGCGGCCGTCTCCGGCCGGGGTACGGGACGAAGGGCCCCCAGCCGGGCGCGGAGCCAGGTCCAGGCGGCGGCATCATGGTCTGGCAAGGGTGCCTCCTGGAGTCATGGCCGGCCGCCGGACGGATCCGGCGGCCGGGACCGGCTAGGCCGGGACGATGTTCACCAGTTTAGGGGCGCGGACGATCACGGTGCGGATGCCGCGGCCGTCAAGCGCCCGCTGGACGTTCTCCGAGCCCAGCGCAAGCTCGCGCAGCCGCTCCTCAGTGATGTCCGGGGACACCTCCAGGCGGTCCCTGACTTTCCCCTGCACCTGGACGACGGCGGTGACCGTGTCCTGTACCAGCAGCGATACGTCGTGGGCAGGCCAGCCTGCGTTCGCCACCGAGGCCGGATGGCCCAGGGCGTTCCACATGTCCTCTGCCGTGTACGGTGCGAAGAGGCTCAGGATAACCGCCACTGCTTCAGCGGCCTCGCGAACGGCAGGATCGGCTGCCCCGGCACCGGAATCGATCGCCTTCCGGGTGGCGTTCACCAGCTCCATCAGCTTGGCCACCACAACGTTGAACTTGTTGTTGTCCAGCAGATCGGCTGCATCGGCAATGCTGCGGTGCGTCACGGACCTCAGGGCACGGTCACCGGCAGTAACATCCACGCCCGGAACACTGGCCACGTCCTGCGCCAGGCGCCACGCGCGGGCCAGGAACTTTGCAGAACCCGACGGCGAAACGTCAGCCCAGTCCACGTCGTCCTCGGGCGGGGAAGCGAAGATCATGGTCAGGCGCACGGCGTCCACGCCGTACTTGTCCAGCTGCTCGCCGAGGTCCACGCCGTTCCCCAGGGACTTGCTCATGGCCTTGCCGCCGTTGAGGACCTGCCCTTGGTTGAGCAGCGCACTGAACGGCTCATCGGCGTCGATCATGCCGAGGTCATGGATCACTTTGGTGAAGAACCGTGCGTAGAGCAGGTGCAGGATGGCGTGCTCCACGCCGCCCACGTACTGCCCCACCGGCATCCAGTCATTGATCTTCTCGGGATCAAAGGGCCCTTCGGTGTAGTCCGGGGACACAAAACGCAGGAAGTACCAGGAAGAGTCAACGAACGTGTCCATGGTGTCCGTGTCCCGCTTTGCCGGACCCTGGCAATTGGGGCATTCCACGTTGACCCAGGCTTCGGCCGCCGCCAGAGGAGAGGTGCCCTTTGGGGAAAGGTCCTCGCCGCGCAGGTTGTCAGGCAGCGTAACGGGCAGCTGGTCGTCCGGCACCGGGACTTCCCCGCACTCGGCGCAGTGGATGATGGGGATGGGCGTGCCCCAGAACCGCTGGCGGCTGAGCAGCCAGTCGCGCAGGCGGAAGTTGACGAACTTTTCGCCCGTTCCCTGCTTTTCCAGGATGCCAATGGCGGGGGGGATGGCCTCGGCCTTGGGCAGCCCGTCCAGGGCGCCGGAATTGATCAGGGTGCCTTCGCCTGCCGTCGCCTTGCCGGAAACAGCGGGGTCCTCCTCCCCGGTGTCCAGGACAGTCCTGACCGGAAGGCCGAATGTCCTGGCGAAGTCGAGGTCGCGCTGGTCATGGGCCGGGACTGCCATGATGGCACCCGTGCCGTAATCGGCCAGGACGTAGTCGGCAGCCCAGACCTGCAGCTTCTCGCCGTTGAGCGGGTTGATGGCATAGCGGCCGGTGAAGACGCCCGTCTTCTCCCGCTCCGTGGACTGGCGTTCAATCTCGGTGAGGGCCTTGACCTGCTCGCGGTACGCATCCAGGGCGGCGGAGTGCTCCTCCGTGACCAGTTCGACGGCGAGCGGGGCGTCGGCGGCAACCACAAAGAAGGTGGCACCATACAGGGTGTCCGGGCGGGTAGTGAAGACGGTGACATCCTTGGCGGGCTTGCCGCCGTCGGCCTCGATGACAAAGTTGACGTGCGCGCCTTCGGACCTGCCTATCCAGTTTTTCTGCATGGCCAGCACACGCTCGGGCCAGTGGCCGCGGAGCTCGTCCATGTCATCCAGGAGCCGGTCGGCATAGTCGGTGATCTTGAAGTACCACTGGTTCAGGGACTTCTTGGTGACGGGCGTTCCACAGCGTTCGCAGGCACCGTTGACCACCTGTTCGTTGGCCAGCACGGTCTGGTCCTTCGGGCACCAGTTAACCGGCGAATCCTTGCGGTAGGCCAGACCGCGCTCGTAAAAACGCTTGAACAGCCACTGCGTCCAGCGGTAGTACCCGGGATCGGAGGTGTGCAGCCGCCGGGACCAGTCAGCGGAGATGGCGTACCGCTTGAAGGACGCCGCCTGCGTTTCAATGTTGGCATAGGTCCATTCGCTGGGGTGCGCATTGCGCTTGATGGCCGCATTCTCGGCCGGGAGGCCGAAGGAGTCCCAGCCGATGGGGTGCAGCACGTCATAACCCTGCTGGCGCAGGTAGCGGGCCACAACATCACCCATGGCAAACGCCTCGGCGTGGCCCATGTGAAGGTCACCTGAGGGGTACGGGAACATGTCCAGCACATAGCGGCGCTCCCGTGAACCGTCGTCGACGGGCGTGAAGACCTTGAGGTCCTCCCACACCTGCGGCCATTTGGCCTCCATGGCGGCAAAGCTGTAGGCACCCTCGTCGGGTCCCTCCGCCGCCACTGCTGCTGTTCCGGTCTCTGTTTCCGGCTGAACGCCCACTGCTGCCCTCTTCTGTTCTGTCACGGCATCGGTGCTGCCATAACTGTCTGATCCTCCTGCCGCCGGCCCGGAACAGGCCCGGACACACAAAAGCCCCTCTCCATGGAGGGGCTGCCGCGCGGCAATCCGTTTCTGTCCGGACGCCGGGCGGCTAGCTAAGCAGAAGGATCGCACGCATACAACTACTTTAGCGCACGCAGGACACCGGATGAGGGCACGCCCGCGGCGCCGGGCAGGTGCGACTTCCGTCAAAAAGACACCAGCTACTTCACGTCCTCATCCACCCAGTCCATTGACTTGGTGACTGCCTTCTTCCACAGCCGCAGCTGGCGGTCAGCCTCAGCCTGGTCCAGCTGGGGTTTCCAGCGTTTGTCCTCGGACCAGTTTGCCGAGAGTTCGCCCAGGTCCTTCCAGAAGCCGACGGCGAGGCCCGCGGCGTAGGCTGCCCCCAGGGCGGTGGTCTCCACCACCTTCGGCCGGATGACCGGGACTCCAAGGATGTCCGCCTGGAACTGCATCAGGGCATCGTTGGCGACCATGCCGCCGTCGACCTTCAACTCGGTCAGTGGAACGCCGGAGTCTGCGTTGACGGCATCCAGTACCTCGCGGGTCTGGAACGCCGTGGCCTCCAGCGCGGCCCGGGCAATGTGGTTCCTGTTGACGAACCGGGTCAGGCCCACGATGGCACCACGGGCATCGGAGCGCCAGTACGGGGCAAAGAGTCCGGAGAACGCCGGAACAATGTACACGCCGCCGTTGTCCTTGACGGAGGCCGCCAGGGTTTCCACTTCCGGCGCGCTGCTGATCAGGCCCAGGTTGTCGCGCAGCCACTGGATGAGTGACCCCGTGACGGCGATGGAGCCTTCCAGGGCGTAGTGCGGGGCGGCGTCGCCGAGCTTGTAGCCCACCGTGGTCAGCAGGCCATTTTTTGAGTGGACGATGTCCTCGCCCGTGTTGAAGATCAGGAAGCAGCCGGTGCCATAGGTGTTCTTCGCTTCGCCGGCCTGGAACGCAGCCTGGCCAAACGTGGCAGCCTGCTGGTCGCCGAGGATGCCCGCCACGGGAACCTCACGCAGCAACTGCGAAGTGTGGACTTTCCCGTACACCTCCGAAGAGGACTTGATGGCCGGCATCATGCTCAGCGGAACGCCGAAGATCTCGAGGATTTCCTCGTCCCAGGTGAGTGTTTCGAGGTCCATAAAGAGCGTGCGGGAGGCGTTGGTGACGTCAGTGACGTGGACGCCGCCGTCCACTCCGCCAGTCAGGTTCCACAGGACCCAGGCGTCGGTGTTGCCGAAGACCAGGCTACCGGCCTCGGCCCTGGCCCGGGCGCCTTCGACGTTGTCCAGGATCCATTTGATCTTTGTCCCGGAAAAGTAGGTGGCAAGCGGAAGGCCCACCTTCTGCTTGAACCGCTCCGGCCCGCCGTCCCTGGCCAGCTCGTTCACGATGTCCTGCGTGCGCGTGTCCTGCCAGACGATGGCGTTGTAGACAGCCTCACCGGTGGTTTTGTCCCACACCACGGCAGTCTCGCGCTGGTTGGTGATCCCGATGGCCGCGATGTCGTGCCGCGTCAGGTTCGCCTTGGACAGCGCGGAGCCGATGACCTCGCGGGTGTTGTTCCAGATCTCGGCCGGATTGTGTTCAACCCATCCCGCCTGGGGGAGAATCTGTTCGTGCTCCATCTGGCCGGAGGAGACGATGTTACCGCTGTGGTCAAAGATGATGGCGCGGGAGCTGGTGGTGCCCTGGTCGATGGCGATTACGTACTGGTTCATGATGACGTCCTTGTCTTAGTGACGGCTGTTGATCGGCTCCCGTCCTTGCAATGATCGCATCGGGGACCAGCCGTGGAGGGATGCCGCTCCATTCGGCCCCTATCCGACCAGGCTGTGAATCTGGACGCGGTGGAAGCGTTCAAGCACTTCCTGTGCGTGCCGGATTTCTGCTGCCTTCGTTCCGGCATCCCAAACCAGCGGCGCGGCCAGGACGTCGGCAAGCTCGTTGAGCAGTTCGCCGGTGACCAGTCCCCTGAAGGCAAGGGACGTGCGGCGGATCAGGACGTCGGTCAGGTGGGCCACGTGCTCATGCCGGGCCATGAACTCCAGCTCGCGGACACTGAGTTCACGGCTCGAGTGGAGCAGCCGGTCCGGGCCGGCATCGAGGAAGCCGATGACTTCCTCCGCCCGGGTTCCGTAGCGCGTCAGGAGCACTTCGGTCCGGTGGGCATCGCGGCCTGCGGACATATGGCCCTTGATCCATTTCTGGACTCCATGCCCGTCCGCCGGGAAGCCTGCGCCGCCCCCGATGGCAAGCTGCGCCGTCGACACCTTCCGCTCCATGCCCAGCTCGGCGAGGACATCGTTTGCCAGGTGCTCGGCCATGGCCCTGAAAGTGGTCCATTTGCCACCCACCAGGCTGAGGACGACGGCGCCCGTCCCGTTGTGCTCAGGGCCGCGCCGTTCGATCCGGTAGTCGCGGGAGACAAAGCCGGGCTGTGTTTCGTCGTGCCTGGGCAGGGGACGCACGCCGGAGAACGTGTAGACGATGTGGTCCCGCCGGACTGTGATGGCCGGGAAGACATGGCCGATCAGGTCAATGAAGTAGGCGATCTCCTCGTCTGTGCAGATCGCATCCTGGGCCATGTCCGCGTCTACATCCGTGGTTCCCACCAGGACACGGTCCCCCATGGGGTAGATCAGCACGATCCGGCCGTCCGTGTGTTCGAAGAAGATCTCCCGGCCCTGGCAGGCTTCAAGGAGGCCCGGGTGGTCCAGGACAATGTGGGAGCCTTTGGTGCCGCCCATAAAGGACGAAGCGGCACCCATCGCCTGGTTGGTCAGATCCACCCATGCCCCGGTGGTGTTGATGATGATGTCCGCCGTAAAATCGAACAGCTCGCCGGTCAGTTCGTCCCGCAGCTGGACGGTGGAGCCAGCGCTGGGAGAAACAGCGCCTGAACCTGCGCCGGCAGAAGCTGCTGGCGGTTGCACGGTGTGAAGCGAAAGGTAGTTGCTGGCCCGGGCAGTGCTCGGTGCGCCGGTGCTGGCCAACCCTGCCTTCTCGCCATCCTGCAGGACATCCAGCGTCAGGCGTTCCGGGTTATGCACCGAGGCGTCGAAGTATGTGGCCGTGTACTTAATGCCGGGGTGGAGGTGCGGCAGGTCCGCGAGGGATTTCCTGCGTCCACGGAACTGGTGCCGCGGCACGCTGCCGCCGTCACGGGAAAAGGAATCGTACAGGCTGAGGCCAAGCTTGATCAGGAACGCCCCGCGCTCTTTGGGTTTGCCCTGCTGCTTGTGCGTGAGGAACCGCAAGGGAGCCGAGAGCACGCCGGAGAAGGTGCTGAAGATGGGGATTGTGGTCTGCAGGGGCTTCACATAGTGGGGTGCAATGCGGAGCAGCCGGTTGCGCTCCACCACGGACTCCCGGACCAGGCGGAATTCCCCATTTTCCAGGTAGCGGATGCCGCCATGGATCATGTGGGACGACGCGCCGCTGGCCCCTTGGCAATAGTCACCGCGTTCCACCAGCGCCACGTCGACGCCCTGCAGGGCAAGGTCGCGGAATGTGCCGACACCATTAATACCTCCACCGACGATCAGCACCCGCGCGTGCGGGCGCCGGCGCAGGCCCTGCACTGAAGCACGCGGCCCAGCCGCCTGTTCAGAGATGGCGCTCGCGGCCAATGAATCCTTGCAGGCCAAAATAAACTCCTTGGGATTTGGTGTGCGGCCACGCGGACGTGGGGCCGCCGTCTCCGTCTATTCTTTGGAGCAATGGAAAATACAGTCAAGCACTATGCACAAACGTGCAGGATGAGGTTTAGATGGCAACCAGCCGCCACTCGGATGCGCTCCGGGCCGCACAGATGTATTACCTCCAGGACCTGACCATGGATGCCATTGCACGGGAGCTGCGAACATCCCGGTCCACGGTTTCCCGCCTTCTCTCAACTGCCCGGAACTCGGGTCTTGTGCAGATCCAAATTCGAAACCCGATGGACATCGGCCCGGAACTTGAAGGAATGATCCGGAACGAGTTCAACGTGGACGTGCACGTTGTCCCGGTGCTGGAAACCCTTAATGAGGCGGAAACGCTCGACCGCGTGGCCAGGCAGGCTGCCCGCACCATTGGACCGCTGGTGGACTCCAACGCGATTATCGGCGTGGCGTGGGGATCGACCTTGAGTGCAGTAAGCCGTCACCTGACCCCGAAAATTACCCACGACAGTGTGATCGTCCAGCTCAACGGAGCCGGAAACATGCACACCACGGGCATCACTTACGCAAGCGACATCATGCGCCGCTTTGGCAACGCATACGGAGCGCGTGTGGAGCAGTTCCCCGTTCCGGCCTTTTTCGACCACGCCGGCACCAAAACGGCCATGTGGAATGAGCGCAGCGTGCAGCGGATCCTGGATCTCCAGTCCAGGATGAGCATGGCCATCTTCGGGGTGGGTTCCGTGGACGCCGACTTTCCCAGCCATGTCTACGCCGGTGGTTACCTTGATGAAAACGACCTGAAAATCCTGGCCAACTCAGATGTTGTGGGCGACGTTGCCACCGTTTTCTTCAGGGGTGATGGGTCCTCTGACGGCATCGTGCTGAACGAACGGTCCACCGGGCCGGCCCTGGACCAGCTGCGGCAGGTGCGGCGGCGGATCTGCGTGGTGTCCGGCGCCTCCAAGATCAATGGCCTGCGCGGGGCCCTCACTGCCGGCTTGGCGACCGACCTCATCCTGGATGAAGCCACAGCACGCCGACTCGTGGCATTCGACGGCGTCTCCTGAGGCGAGTGGGTAGAGTCATTGCTATGAAAACCTCACCCCGGCTCAGCCTGAACAACGGCGTGCTGATCGACCAGCTGGGATACGGGCTGTACAAAGTCCCGACGACGGAAGCTGCGTCACTGGTGGCCATGGCACTGGGCGCGGGGTACCGCCACTTCGACACAGCGGCGATGTACAGGAACGAAACAGGGGTGGCGCGGGGCATCAGTTCGCTGTCCACGCTGGAGGAGACCGGCGGCTCAGGTGAGGCGTCGCCCGGCATGTCCCGGAACGATCTCTTCATCACCACGAAGGTGTGGAACGACGACCAAGGGTATGACGCAACCCTCCGCGCCTTCGATACATCCATGGTGAACCTCGGCCTTGACTACGTGGATATGTACCTCATCCATTGGCCCTGCCCCAGGCGGGGGCTCTTTACGGAAACCTACCGGGCCATGGAGACCCTCTACCGGGAAGGCAAGGTCCGCGCGATCGGAGTCTGCAACTTCCAGCCTGCCCACCTTGACCGGTTGCTCGACTCGGCCGAGGTGGTCCCGGCTGTCAACCAGATCGAGCTCCACCCCTGGCTGCAGCAAGCGGAGCTGAGGGAGAAGCACCAGGGCCTGGGGATCAGGACCGAGGCCTGGAGCCCCCTGGGCCGGGGAAGGGTGCTTGCGGATCCGGTGGTTCAGGCATGCGCAGCGGAGCACGGGCGCACCCCCGCGCAGGTCATCCTGAGGTGGCACATCCAGCTCGGCAACATCGCGATCCCCAAAGCAAGCTCCGAGGCCCGGATCCGGGAGAACATGGACATCTTCGGATTCAAACTCTCCGAGCGTGACATGGCCGCCCTTGCCGAACTTGAGCGCGGGCAACGCACCGGCTCCCACCCGGACAACGTCAACTAGGACCGAGGGACATGAAAACCGCCCACCCCCAGCCATCCAGCACGCCGTCCTACATCAGCCCGGAACTGGAAACCAGGGCCACCGCCTCGGTGATCGAACTGGACGGCACAGCAGTTGCCTACTGGACCTACGAGCCGGCCCGCGTGACGTCGGAGACCCGCACCATCCTGGTTATCCACGGCTTCCGCGGCGATCACCACGGCCTGCTCCGCGTGGCTGACCAGCTTCCAGGGATGCGGATCATCATGCCCGACCTCCCCGGCTTCGGCAGCTCGGACGCATTTGCAGCCGGCCCGCACACCGTGGAACGCTATGGCCGGTTCATCACTGACTTGATGGCTGCCCTGGACCTCGGCCCTGACACGGTGCTGCTGGGACACTCCTTCGGTTCGATCATCGCCGCGCACTTTGTGGCAGCCCATCCCGGTACCGTCAATCCCCTGATCCTGATCAACCCCATTGCCGCGCCGGCGCTGGAGGGGCCCAAGGGAATCATGACAAAACTTGCTGTCCTCTACTACCGGCTGGCGGCCCGGCTTCCCCGTGCACTGGGACTTTCCCTGCTGCGCAGCCCGCTGATCGTCCGGGTCATGAGCGAAGCCATGGCCAAAACCGGAGACAAGGATCTGCGGCGCTTCATCCACGGCCAGCACCACGCCTACTTCAGCGCCTTCGCCAACAGGGAAAGCCTCCTTGAGTCGTTCACCGCGTCCGTAGGCAGCCATGTGGCGGAGGTGGCCGGCAAACTGACGCTGCCGGTGCTGCTGATTGCCGGCGAAAAGGACGAAATCGCCACGCTCCCGGACCAGCACCGGCTGGCCGCGCTGTTGCCGGACTGCTCGCTCAAGGTGATTCCCGGCGTCGGACACCTGATCCATTACGAAACGCCCGGCCCTGCCGCCGGCTTTATCAGCAGCTTCCTGAAGGACCATCCCGCATGAAAATAGTCATCGATGCACGATTCACCCGCACCGACCACCATGACGGGATCAGCCGCTACGGAGCCAGCCTCATCGCGGCCACGGCAAAGATTGCCGACGTGTCCATGCTCATCAGCGACATCCGCCAACTGGCGCTGCTGCCGGACGTTCCCTACACGCTGATCAACAGCCCGCTGTCGCCACTCGAGCTGGTCGTGGCACGCAAGGTGAACCCGCTCGGTGCGGACGTTGTTGTCTGCCCCATGCAAACGATGGGCAGCTGGGGGCGAAAGTACGGCCTGGTACTCACGCTGCATGACCTCATCTACTACGAGCACTCCGCTCCGCCGGGCTTCCTCCCCGCACCGGTGCAGCTGCTGTGGCGCCTCTACCACAAGGCGTTCTGGCCGCAGCGGCTGCTCCTCAACCGGGCTGACATCGTCGCCACGGTCAGCAGGACCACCGAGGCCCTGATGGCCAAGTACCGGCTCACAGAGCGGCCGGTACGGATCATCAGCAACGCGCCGCAGCCGGCGCAGGAACATCGGGATCCGGCCGCCGGCGCAGACCATTCCCTGGTGTACATGGGCTCCTTTATGTCCTACAAGAACGTGGAAACCATGGTGGCCGGGATGGCCGAACTTCCGGATTTCACCCTTCATCTGCTGAGCAGGATTTCACCGCAACGCCGCGCGGAACTGGAAATCATGGTCCCGCCCGGGGCGAAGGTGGTCTTCCACAACGGTGTCACCGATGAGGAGTACTCCACCCTCCTCAAGCGGGCCACGGCGCTGGTTACGCTTTCCCAGGCTGAAGGGTATGGCCTCCCGCTGGTGGAGGCGATGTCCCTTGGCACGCCGGTGATCGCCAGCGACATTCCCATCTTCCGGGAAGTCGGCGGCGAGGCCGCCTCCTACGTGGATCCTGCCTCGCCCTCCGGCTTTGCCGCCGCCGTGGAAAAACTCCGCGACGACGGCCACTGGCAGGAAGTTTCCCGCCTTTCGGTGGCCCGTGCCCGGCAGTTCAGCTGGGAAGAATCCGCCCGGCAACTGGTGGACGTGGCCCACGATATTGTCACCATGCGTTCCCGCCGGGGACCGGCACGCTAAAACGGGAAGGCTGGCTTGGGCCAGCTAGAGGACGTCCACGCCGTCCAGCCTGACCTGTACCGGTTCCTCGCTCCGCTTGGCCGCCGCCGCAGCCCGCGCTGCCCGCAACGTCCTGGTGACGGTGGCCGCCTGCCCATAGGGAAAGAACAGCAGGGTACGGACATCCTCCCCGGAGCGCCGCGGCGTTGCGGGACCAGTCAGGAGCAGCGGCGCCGGGCCTGCCACCCGAAGCGTCACACCCGACGATTCCAGCTGCTTTTCCACGCCTCCGGTGTAATGCTCGACGGCGGCACGCGGTCCGGTGACAGAGGCGACCCGGACCGCGGGCGGCAGCCGCAACTCAGCCCGGAGGGCCAGCTCCCGCTGGGCGAAGCCCGCTGGGTCCCAGCGAAGCAATGCACCGACTGCGCCGGTGTCCGCCGCGGTGATCACCACCAGGCCTTCCTCCGACGCCGGACGCACCAGCGCTGCCGCATTAAACCAGCGGCGCACGGTGTCCTCCCCCGCGCGCAGGTTCTCCCGGCGCAGGAGGGAGTCGCCGTCGAGGAGCAACGCCGCGGCGTATCCGCCGTCAGCGACGGGTTCGGCACCCACAGTGGCCACCACGAGGGCCTTGGCCCTGCCCACGCTGGCCTTGACGTGGCCGCCGGAGGAGGTAATCACCGTCTTGCCGGGAAAGGCCCGCCCCAGCTCTTCAGCTGTGCGCATGACTCCGGTGGCCCCTTTGCGGAGCGCCCGGCCGCCGCAATGCGTGCAACTCCAGTCAGGCGCCGGGGTGGAGCACCAGAGGCATTGGGGAACGGCGGAACTGCCCGTGGCGCCCGTAACGGCCAGGGGCCCCTGGCAGGAGCCGCAGCGGGCAGCTTCGCGGCAGGTTTCACACACCAGGGACGGGGCATAGCCTGCCCGCGCCACCTGCACCAGGACAGGTCCGCGTTCAAGCCCTTCCTTGGCCGCGCGCCAGGCGGCGCCGGGCAGCCGCGCGATCCGCGCAAGGGGATCCCTTTCCTGTTCAAAGCTGTCGGCGGTATTCAGGACCCGGGGTACAGTCCGGCGCACCACGGCCCTCCCGGCGTCGACGGGCATGGCCCATCCTGCCTCGACCAGGCGCTGCGCCTCAGTGCTTCGGGTGTGAGCCGCCATCAGGCAGGCCAGGCCTTGCTGCTCAGCCCGCAGCAGGAGGACCTCGCGGGCGTGCGCGTAAGGTGCCCGCTGTTCGATGTGGAGATCGTCCCCGTCATCCCAGCAGACCACCAGGCCCGGATCCCGCACGGGAGCATACGCCGCAGACCTGGTGCCGATGGCTACGCGTGCCGATCCGTCGAGGATGCGCAGGAAGTTCCGGTAGCGGAGTGTGGGACCGTCGTCGGCGGTGAGGCGTGCGATGTCATCGGCAGGCAGGAGTTCAGCGAGAGCGTCTTCCAGCCGCTGCAGGTCGCGGTAGTCAGGGACCACCACCACGGCGCCGCGGCCTGATCCTCGCACAGCAGCCACGGCTTCGGCAATGAGCCGGGGCCATGCGGAGGGCCCAAACCCTTGCAGCGGGCTGAAGACAGCACGTGGCGCGCCGCCATCCTGCAGGTGCCGGATAAAGGGCTGGCCATTGGCGTAGCTTGCCCAGCCGCCTGCGGAAGCAGGGAGGGTGCCGGAAACAGCCGCGGCGTCCGCCCCGGGCCCACCGTCCACAGCGGATCGGCTGTCCACATCGGGCCCGCTGGCTTCGGCCAAAAATTCCTTTTCGAGCCGGGCCACCCTGGGCGGAATGGCGACCCGAAGGACGTCGCTGACTGTCCCTGCATAGCGGGCGGCTACTGCCGTGATGAGCTCACGGACCTCTGGTGTGAGGACGGATAGCGGCGAGACCACCTTCTGCAGGGGCACCAACGTATGGCCCGCATCGGATTCGGCCACGCGCTCAATGATGAAGCCGGACAAGTCCTGGCCGTTGAACCGGATCTTGACCCTCACGCCGGCCTGGGCCTCAGCATCCAGCCCTGCAGGCACACTGTAATCAAAGGGACGGTCCAGATGCGGCAATGAGGATTCGACGAGCACCCTGGCCACGGGCAGGTTCGCGGCCAGAGCAGGGCCTGACTGAGGCGCCCTGGACGGGAATCCCTGCAGCAGGGAAAGCTGGACAGCGCCATTCTCTTCGGCGGTCATGGGTTCAGCCAATCACGTGTCGCCGACATTTACGGCGGGCAGCACGCACTTAGGCGTTGAAGAAGGCCTTGAGGTCGTCCACACGGTCCAGCCGCTCCCAAGTGAAGTCAGGGTCATCCCGCCCGAAGTGGCCATGAGCGGCCGTTTTGGCATAGATGGGCCGCTTGAGGTCCAGGGCGTCGATGATGGCGCGCGGGCGGAGGTCAAAGATCTCAGCGATGGCCTCGCTGATCCGCAGCGGGTCCACGGTTTCAGTGCCGAAGGTTTCCACGTAGGTGCCCACGGGGCGGGCCTGGCCGATGGCGTACGCAATCTGGATTTCGGCCCTTTTGGCCAGCCCGGCCGCTACAACGTTCTTGGCGACCCAGCGCATGGCGTATGCAGCGGAACGGTCCACCTTGGACGGGTCCTTGCCGGAGAAGGCGCCGCCGCCGTGCCGGGCCATGCCGCCGTACGTATCAACAATGATCTTGCGGCCGGTCAGGCCGGCATCGCCTACGGGCCCGCCGATGACAAATTCGCCGGCCGGGTTCAGGATGTTGGCCGCGCGGGAGATATCCAGGTTGGCGGCGGCGAGCACCGGCTCGATCACAATTTTTGCGAGGTCCGCCCGCAGCCTGTCCAGGCTGGTGCCTTCGGCGTGCTGGCTGGAAATCACGACGGTTTCGACCGAGACGGGCACGTCGCGGTCATATCCCACTGTGACCTGGGTCTTGCCGTCGGGCCGAAGGTAGGAGAGTTCGCCTGACTTGCGGACTTCGGTGAGGCGTTCGGAAAGGCGGTGGGCGAGCCAGATCGGCGTCGGCATGTAGGACGCCGTCTCGTCGCTGGCGTAGCCGAACATCAGGCCCTGGTCGCCGGCACCCTGAAGGTCGTAGTCGTCCTCCTGGCGGCCTTCGCGGGCTTCGAGGGAGTTGAAGACTCCCCCGGCGATGTCGTTTGACTGCTGCCCGATGGATACGGAGACGCCGCAACGGGCACCGTCGAAGCCGTTGGCCGAGGAGTCGTAGCCGATTCCGAGGATGGTCTCGCGGACGATCTGCGGAATTTCGACATAGGCGTCGGTGGTGACCTCACCGGCAACATGGACCAGGCCGGTGGTCGCCATCGTCTCCACGGCCACGCGGGACTCCGGGTCTGCCGCAAGCAGCGCGTCCAGGATGGCATCGCTGATCTGGTCGCAGATCTTGTCCGGGTGGCCTTCAGTGACGGACTCCGAGGTGAAGAGCCGGAGTGCGGAGGGCGTAGCCCCGTGGGTCTGGGGAATGTGCAGCGGTAAAGTCACTCAACTACCTTACTGGTTGGGAATCGAACGTCCGTCGGCGTGTGTCCCCGTGCTAAGGAAACGCTGTTTCGACTGCTGTCAGGCGCGGGGCGAAACGTGGTTCAGTTCGAGGCCGATCCGGCTAATAATGGCGGCCGAAACCTCGCTCTTGGTTCCCGAGGCAAGCTGCGGATCGGAGCCGGAACGGGCCAGGATGACGATGGAGTTGGTGTCCTGGCCGAAGACCTTGTCGGTTCCCACATGGTTCACCACCAGGAGGTCGCAGCCTTTGCGTTTCAGTTTGGCCTCGGCATAGGCGAGCACATCCCCGTGGCCGTCGCCGGTTTCGGCAGCGAACCCGACGATCAGCTGGCTGCGCTGGGACATCCCGCGGACTTCTACCAGCTCCTGGAGGATGTCCGGGTTCCGGATCAGCGTAATGACGGGGTCCGCGGTGTCATCGCGTTTTTTGATCTTTGTGTCGGAGATCTCGGCGGGACGGAAATCCGCCACAGCCGCCGCCATGATCACGACGTCGGAATCGGCTGCCGCTGCCAGCACCGCTTCGCGCAGCTGCAGGGCAGTTTCCAAGGTCACGACCTCGACGCCGGCCGGCGCCGGAACGTCCATGTGGGCAGCGAGCAGCCGCACGGTGGCGCCGGCGTTGCGGGCAGCCACGGCCAGGGCAACGCCTTGCTTGCCTGAGGAGCGGTTGCCCAGGAAGCGGACGGGATCCAGCGGTTCACGGGTTCCGCCCGCGCTGATGGTGACAGTGCGCCCGGCCAGGGGAAGCTGGTAGTCCGACTGTCCCTGGGTCAGGGCGATGGCGGCGTCGAAGATGTCCTGCGGCTCCGGCAGCCGGCCCGGCCCGGAGTCGGTGCCGGTCAGGCGGCCGCTGGCAGGATCAAGCACGGCGATGCCCCGTCCGCGCAGCGTCTCCACGTTGGCGCGGGTGGCCGCGTTGTGCCACATTTCCGTGTGCATGGCGGGGGCAAAAAGGACGGGTCCCCGGGCCATCAGCAGGGTGTTGGTGAGGAGGTCGTCAGCCAGGCCGGCTGCCGCGCGGGCGATGAGGTCCGCGGTGGCCGGCGCCACGACAACGAGGTCCGCCTCATGTCCCAGCCGCACGTGATTGACCTGGTGGACGTCATCGAAGACGCTGTTGCTGACCGGGTTGCCGGACAGGGCCTCCCAGGTGGCAACGCCGACAAAGCGCGTGGCGGCCTCGGTGGGAACCACCGTCACGTTATGGCCCGCTTCAGTAAAAAGCCGGAGGAGCGATGCCACCTTGTAGGCGGCAATCCCTCCCCCGACTCCGAGGACTATGCGCACGTGACCTCCGTCAACAGGCAGTCTGTCTGGTTTTCGACAACTGCTGTGTTACTCCGCAGCTTCGATCGGCGTGGATACAAGCTTGCCTTCGTTGATCTCGCGCAGGGCGATGGACAGCGACTTCTCGTTGAGCTTGGTGTCAACGAGCGGGCCGACGTATTCAAACAGGCCCTCGTGCAGCTGGGCGTAGTAAGCGTTGATCTGACGTGCACGCTTGGCGCCGAAGATCACCAGGCCGTACTTGGAATCAGCTGCCTCAAGCAGTGAGTCGATCGGCGGGTTGATGATGCCTTCAAGGTTCGTGGCCACGAATTCTCCAAATTCTAACGGGCTGATGCGTTCCGGCGCCTAGCGCGGGTTCGGGGTCAGCCCCATGAGTGAAACAAGCTCGTCCGCTGCCCGGCGAACGTCATCATTGATGACGGTGTGATCGAACTCCGGTTCAGCGGCAAGCTCTAGTTTAGCGGTTTCCAGCCGCTGCTGCTGTTCCTCGGCCGTTTCGGTGCCCCGGCCCACCAGCCGGCGCACCATTTCGTCCCAGCTGGGGGGCGCCAGGAAGACGAATTGGGCGTCCGGAACGGCCTCCTTGACCTGCCGGGCGCCCTGCAGGTCGATCTCCAGCAGGACGGAACGGCCGTCCGCGATGGCGCGGTCAACGGTGCTCCGCAGCGTGCCGTAGCGGTTCTTCCCGTGGACCACTGCCCACTCCAGGAGTTCGCCTGCCTCGATCAGCCGGTCAAACTCCTCGGCGGTCTTGAAAAAGTAGTGCACTCCGTCGCGCTCTCCGGGCCGCGGCTCACGGGTGGTGGCTGATACGGACAGCCAGACGCCGGGGTAGTTGTCCCGGATATAGGTGGACACGGTGCCTTTGCCAACAGCCGTCGGACCAGCGAGGACTGTCAGTCCCGGTTTCTTGCTCACGTATTCCTTTGCCGCGCAGTTTCGGATACAGGCGGCCGGTGGTCCGCCCTACTTCTCGTCTATAAAATCTACCAGCGCCTGGCGCTGGTGAACGCCCAGGCCCCTGACCCGCCGCGAGGCCGCTATGCCCAGCTGGTCCATAATGGCCGCAGCCCTGACTTTTCCGATGCCGGGCAGTGCCTCCAACAGCTCAACCACCCGCATCCGGGCAAGGGCGTCGTCCTGGGCAGCGGAGCTGATAAGGTCCGCAGCCGAGGTTTCGCCGTTCTTCAGCCGCGCTTTCGCTTCAGCCCTGGCCGCGCGGGCGGCAGCGGCTTTGTTGAGAGCGTCAGCCCGTTCCGACTCGGATAAGGGTCGCAGGCTCATCTGGTTCACCTCCGGATTCGTCGGATCGATCCAAGGCGTCCGCCGTTGGACTTTTCCTGAACCTACCCTTTGGTGCCCCCTGAATCAATGCGTCCGCGCAAACGGGCACCTATTCTCCGCGCAGGCCGTCCAGGGTGCGCCGCGACGCATCGCGGAGCCCCTGGATTTCCGGTCCGGCGGCCAGGATGTCACGGCTGGACGTGCCCAGAACCTGCGGATACGCGGGGCCGAAGGTCCTGCGCAGATCCGCCGGGGTGGCACCCTGGGCGCCGAGGCCAGGGGCAAGGATGGCGCCGCGAACAGCCTCCAGGTCAAGGTCGAGTTCGGCCAGCGCGCTGCCAACGGTAGCCCCGACCACCAGGCCAACGGAGCCGAGGGAATCCGCATACCTGCGGTTTTCAGCAGCGGCTGCCCCGATGATCCGGCGGGCCACCGAATCGCCCCCGCCGACGTGCTGCACCGAGGCGCCCTCCGGATTGGAGGTCAGCGCCAGGACAAACACACCACGGCCATGGTCCGCTGCCAGGTCCAGGGCAGGCCGGAGCGACTCGAATCCAAGGTATGGGCTTAAGGTGACCGAATCAGCGGCCAACGACGAGCCGTCCCGCAGCCAGGCATCCGCGTAGGCAGCCATGGTGGAGCCGATGTCGCCGCGCTTGGCGTCGGCGATGGTGAGGACGCCTTCATCCCGGGCAACGGCCAGTACCTCCTCAAGTACGGCCATTCCAGCGGAACCGTGGCGCTCGTAGAGCGCCACCTGCGGTTTGACCGCGGCAGCGAGGAAACTCACAGCCTCCAGGACCGTCAGCGAAAAGCGGCGCAGCCCGGCGGCGTCGTCGTTCAGCCCCCAGCTCTGCAGCAGCGCCGGATGCGGGTCAATGCCCACGCACAAGGGACCACGGGAGGCCATGGCCGCCCCCAGCCGGGAGCCAAAGGACTCCCGGCCGGGGTTGGCAGCGGTGGCTGCAACCTCAGGCATTCTGGGCGACTGCATTCTCCCGTGCCGCATTCTGTGCTGCGGCCTTCTCCAGCGCAGCCTCCTGTGAGGCTGTCAGCGCTGCAGCGTGCTCCTGGAGGCTGGTCACGGACCATTCGTACGTGCGCATGGCCTCGATCGCCTGCACGGCGGCGTTGAACTCGGCCACCGTGGTGATGCAGGGGATACCGATTGAGGTGGCAGCGGCGCGGAGTTCGTAACCGTCGCTGCGGGCTTCGCCGCCTGAGGGTGTGTTGAAGACCATGTCGATCTCACCGGCAATGACGAGGTCTGCGATGGTGCCCTCCCCCTCGGCGCTGCTGCCTTCGGCTACCTTGCGCACCGGGGTGGCCTGGATGCCGTTGCGGCGCAGGACGTCTGCGGTTCCGCCGGTGGACACGATCTCGAAGCCGAGGTCGGAGAGGCGCTTGACGCCCATGATGACCGAACGCTTGTCCCGGTTGGCGACAGAGACGAAGATCTTGCCCTCGGTGGGCAGCGCGTTGTTGGCAGCCGCCTGGCTCTTGGCGAACGCGGTGTCGAAGTGCTTGTCGATTCCCATGACCTCGCCGGTGGAGCGCATCTCGGGGCCGAGCAGCGAGTCCACTACCTTGCCCTCGGGTGTGCGGAAGCGGCTGAAGGGCAAAACGGCTTCCTTGACGGATACGGGCGCGTCCAGGGGCAGGGTGGAGCCGTCGCCGGTTTCCGGCAGCATCTTGTAGGCGCTGCGGAGCTGGCCGATGGTGACCCCGGTGCCGATCAGGGCGGCGGCCTTGGCCATTTGGACACCGGTGGCCTTGGACACGAAGGGCACGGTCCGGGAAGCGCGCGGGTTGGCTTCCAGGACGTACAGGACGTCCGAGGCCAGGGCGAACTGGATGTTGATCAGGCCGCGCACTCCCACACCTTCGGCGATGGCCCGGGTTGCGGTCCGGACCCGTTCCAGGACGTTGGTGCCCAGCGTGATGGGAGGCAGGACGCAGGCGGAGTCGCCGGAGTGGATGCCGGCTTCCTCGATGTGCTCCATGATGCCGCCCAGGTACATGTCGGTGCCGTCAAAGAGCGCGTCGACGTCGATTTCGACGGCGTCCTCCAGGAAGCGGTCGATCAGCACCGGGTGGTCCGGGGTGATCTCCGTGGCGTTGGCGATGTAGCGGGAGAGGTTGGGCTCGTCGTAGACGATTTCCATGCCACGGCCGCCCAGCACGTAGGACGGGCGCACCAGGACCGGGTAGCCGATCTCGTCGGCGATCTTCTTGGCGTCCTCGAAGGATACGGCGGTGCCGTTCTTCGGGGAGACAAGGCCGGCTTTGTCCAGGACCCGCGAGAACGCGCCGCGGTGTTCGGCAAGGTCGATCGCTTCGGGAGAGGTGCCCAGGATGGGAACACCGGCGTCTGCCAGCTGCTGCGCCAGCTTCAGCGGAGTCTGGCCGCCGAGCTGCACGAACACGCCCATCACGCCGCCGGTACGTTCCTCGGCCGCGATGACCTCCAGGACGTCCTCAAGCGTCAGCGGCTCGAAGTACAGCCGGGTGGAGACGTCGTAGTCGGTGGACACGGTTTCCGGGTTGCAGTTGACCATCACGGTCTCGTAGCCGGCCTTGCGCAGCGCCATGGAGGCGTGGACGCAGGAGTAGTCGAACTCGATGCCCTGGCCGATGCGGTTGGGGCCCGAGCCCAGGATCAGGATGGACGGCTTGGAGTGCAGCGCCACCTCGTCCTCCTCGTCGTAGGACGAGTAGTGATACGGGGTGTAGGCCGCAAACTCGGCGGCGCAGGTGTCCACGGTCTTGTAGACCGGGCGGATGCCCAGGGCCTGGCGGACACCGCGGACCACGGCTTCGGAGTTGTGCGTCAGGGCGCCGATCTGTTCGTCGGAGAAGCCGTGGCGCTTGGCGCGCTGGAGCATCTCCACGGTCAGGGCACCGGACTGGCGGATCTCGCGGGAGATCTCGTTCAGCAGCTGCAGCTGGTCCAGGAACCAGGGGTCGATCTTGGTGGCCTCGTAGAGGTCCTCGACCGTGGCGCCGCCCAGCAGGGCACGCTGCACCTGGTGCAGGCGCTCAGTAGTGGGGCGCTTGGCCTTTTCGATGAGCTCCGGCACTTCCCATTCGGGGACGGAGCTGAAGTCCAGCTGCGATCCCTTCTGTTCCAGGGAACGCAGGGCCTTCTGCAGTGCCTCGGTGAAGTTGCGGCCCATGGCCATGGCCTCGCCCACGGACTTCATGGTGGTGGTGAGCGTGTTGTCCGCCGCCGGGAACTTCTCGAAGGCGAACCGCGGAACCTTCACCACCACGTAGTCCAGGGTGGGCTCAAACGACGCCGGTGTCTTCTGCGTGATGTCGTTGGGGATCTCGTCCAGGGTGTAGCCGAGGGAGAGCTTGGTGGCGATCTTGGCAATCGCAAACCCCGTGGCCTTCGATGCCAGCGCCGAGGAGCGGGACACGCGGGGGTTCATCTCGATGACCACAACACGTCCGGTGTCCGGCTCGATGGCGAACTGGATGTTGCAGCCGCCGGTGTCAACGCCCACTTCGCGGATCACGGCAATGGAGATGTCCCGCAGCCGCTGGTATTCGCGGTCGGTGAGGGTGAGTGCGGGCGCCACCGTGATGGAGTCGCCGGTGTGGACGCCCACGGGGTCGAAGTTCTCGATGGAACAGACAACCACCACGTTGTCGTTCTTGTCCCGCATCATCTCAAGCTCGTATTCCTTCCAGCCAAGGATGCTCTCTTCGAGCAATACTTCGCTGGTGGGGCTGTACTGCAGGCCCTGGCCCACGATGCGGCGGAGGTCATCCTCGGTGTACGCCAGCCCGGAACCCAGGCCGCCCATGGTGAAGGACGGGCGGACCACCATGGGGTAGCCGAGGTCCTCAGCGGCCTTGAGGGCCTCGTCCATGGTGTGGATGATGTGGCTGCGGGCTGATTCGGCACCGCAGCGCTCCACCACGCCCTTGAACTTCTCGCGGTCCTCGCCGAGTTCGATGGCGGCAATGTTGGCACCGATCAGTTCCACGTTGTACTTCTCGAGCACACCGTTCTTGTCCAGTGCGATGGCGGTGTTCAGCGCGGTCTGTCCGCCCAGGGTGGGCAGGACGGCGTCCGGGCGCTCCTTGGCGATGATCTTCTCCACCACTTCAGGCGTGATGGGTTCGATGTAGGTGGCATCGGCGAACTCGGGGTCGGTCATGATGGTGGCCGGGTTGGAGTTCACCAGGATGACCCGGAGGCCCTCCTCCTTGAGGACACGAAGTGCCTGGGTGCCTGAGTAGTCGAATTCAGCGGCCTGGCCGATGACGATCGGGCCGGAACCGATGACCAGGACGCTCTTAAGGTCAGTTCTCTTGGGCATTACTTCTTGTCCTCAGTCTTGGTGTCATTTTTGTCTGCTGTGTCCGGCGCACCGGCGTCTGCGGGGTGTGCGGAGTCCACGGCATCCTTGGACAGGTTGGCGGTCCGGCCGTCTCGGGTGCCTTCCATCAGGTCGATGAAGCGGTCGAACAGGTAAGCGGCGTCGTGCGGGCCTGCAGCGGCTTCGGGGTGGTACTGGACGGAGAAAGCGGGAATGTCCAGGCACGCGAGGCCCTCAACAACGTCGTCATTCAGGCTGATGTGGCTGACCTCAACACGGCCGTAGCGCTCCTCGGGGGCCTGCGTGGCGCCGTCGAGCGGTGCGTCCACGGCAAAGCCGTGGTTCTGGGAGGTGATCTCCACCTTGCCCGTGCGGCGGTCCATGACCGGCTGGTTGATGCCGCGGTGGCCGTAACGCAGCTTGTAGGTGCCAAAGCCCAGGGCGCGGCCCAGGATCTGGTTGCCGAAGCAGATGCCAAAGTAGGGCAGCTTCTCGTCCAGTACCGAACGCAGCAGCTTCACCTGGGCATCCGCGGTGGCGGGGTCGCCCGGGCCGTTGGACATAAAGAAGCCGTCCGGGTTGACGGCCTTGACGTCCGCCAGGGTTGCGGTGGCCGGGAGCACGTGGACGCGGACGCCGCGTTCTGCGAAGCGGATGGGGGTCATCGCCTTAATACCGAGGTCGATCGCGGCGATGCTGAACCGCGGTTCGCCGTCCCAGCCGTGGTCCTTGGGTTCAACGACGTAGGCCTCGTCCACGCTGACTTCTTCAGCCAGGCGGGCACCTTCCATGGGTGCGCTGGCCAGGACGGCGTCAAGGAGGTCTTTGTCCGTGGCCTGGGCTGCGTCGCCGGAGAAGATGCCGGCGCGCATCGTCTTGTGCTCGCGCAGGTGCCGGGTGATGGCCCTGGTGTCCACGCCCTGGATGCCCACGATGCCCTGCTCGATGAGTTCGGAGTCAAGGGACCGCTCGGAGCGCCAGTTGGAGGGACGGCGGGCGGCGTCACGGACGATGTAGCCTGCCACCCAGATGCGGCGGGACTCGGCGTCCTCGCTGTTGACACCGGTATTGCCGATGTGCGGAGCCGTCTGGACCACTAGTTGGCGGGCGTAGGAGGGATCGGTAATGGTCTCCTGGTAGCCGGTCATTCCTGTGGCGAAGACGGCTTCACCCAAGGCGGTTCCGGTTGCCCCGTAGCTGCTGCCGCGGAAGATGCGGCCATCTTCCAGTACGAGGGCCGCTGGGGTGGAAATGGTTGCTTGACGTGCAGGCACGGGGTTCGCTGTCACTTCTGTTTTCGTCACTGTCTTACTTTCCACTGTGGGGATCTGCCTGGGGGGCTGCGGAGATCAATTGCTGAAGGGATTCAAAAAGGGCGTCTTTGTCGGCGGCATGGCGGGTCCGGAAACCGGTGTCGAGCTCGTGCGCGCCCAGCTTCCAGCTGACCACCAGGAGCCCGTCCTTTTCGACGAACTTGCCGGCCATGCCGCTGTCCTGCCGGACGGAACTCAGGTCCGCAACCGGAATGAAGACGTCGGGAGCACCGGACCGCTCGAAGAAGACACCGGAGGGATAGACGCTGAGTACGGCATTGGTCCTGATGCCAAGGCCATGCACGGCGATCCGGTCCAGCCAGTCACCGGCGGTGGTGGAGGCGACGTACTGTCCTTCCGCGCTAGTTAGCGGAGTCCCGGGCGTGGCGGGCAGGGCAGGCAACGGTTCGACGTCGGCCTGCCGCCTGAGCCGGTTGCGCCAACCGATCCAGATAAGGACAAAAACGACGGCGATGATGGCCAGCATGGCCAGGCCGGGAAGGATTTTGTCCATCAGGCGCCTGTCCCGGCGGGGGCTGTGACTGTTGGGGCGGTGGCAGCCGGTTCCCGGTAAGGCGTGTTGAGCTTGCCGTCCAGGACGGTGGGGTGGCCTTTGTAGAAGGTGGCAACCACCTTGCCCGGAAGTTCCCTGCCGGCGAAGGGCGAGTTGCGGCCCATGGTTGCCATCTTGGAGGGGTCAACCGTCCAGCGCGCGGCGGGATCAACAAGGATGATGTTGGCGGGCTCGCCTGCTTCCAAGGGACGGCCCTGGTCGGTCAGGCGGCCGATCTGCGCGGCCGCCGTGGAGGTGACCCGGGCAAAGTCGGCCCACGTCATGAGGCCGGTTTCGATCATGGTGTGCTGGACCACGGACAGTGCCGTCTCCAGGCCTGTCATGCCCATGGCGGCCTGCGCCCACTCGCATTCCTTGTGCTCGCTGGGGTGCGGGGCGTGGTCGGTGCCCACAACGTCGATGGTGCCGTCCGCCAGGCCGGCGCGCAGGGCCTGCACGTCCGCGTCGGTGCGCAGCGGCGGGTTGACCTTGTAGACAGGATCGTAGCTCCGCACCAGGTCGTCGGTGAGCAGGAGGTGGTGCGGGGTGACTTCGGCGGTGACGTTGATGCCCCGCTCCTTGGCCCAGCGGACGATTTCCACGGAACCTGCCGTGGAGACATGGCAGACGTGCAGGCGGGAGTCTACGTGCTGGGTCAACAGGACGTCGCGGGCAATGATGCTTTCCTCGGCCACGGCCGGCCAGCCGGTGAGTCCGAGCACGGCGGAAACTTCGCCCTCATTCATCTGGGCGCCGGCTGTGAGGCGGGGTTCCTGTGCATGCTGGGCCACCACGCCGTCGAACGCCTTGACGTATTCAAGGGCCCGGCGCATGAGTACCGGATCGTGGACGCAGAGGCCGTCGTCGGAAAACATGCGGACCTGCGCGCGGGAATCCGCCATGGCGCCGAGCTCGGCGAGCTGCTCCCCTGCCAGGCCCACCGTCACGGCGCCGACCGGGCGGACATCAACCCAGCCTGCGGCGCGCCCCAGGGAGTGCACCTGCTCCACCACACCCGCGGTGTCTGCCACCGGCATGCTGTTGGCCATGGCATGGACGGCGGTGAACCCGCCAAGGGCAGCGGCCCGCGTGCCGGTCTCCACGGTTTCGGCGTCTTCACGGCCCGGCTCGCGCAGGTGCGTGTGCACATCCACCATGCCGGGCAGCGCCACCAGGCCGGACGCCTCGATGACCGTGGCTCCGTCAGCCGATAGGTCAGTCCCGCGCTCAACGATCAGGCCGTCGCGAATGAGCAGGTCCTCGGCGCCGGCGCCCAGGATCGCTGCGCCGCGGATCAGGTAGGTTCCGTTGTTCTCGGCCATCAGTTGCTCTCCTTAGTGGACTGGGCGGTGCCAGTGTTTACGGCTGGTTCGCGGGTATCCCCGGAGAGCAGCAGGTACAGGGCGGCCATCCGGACGGACACGCCGTTGCGGACCTGTGCAAGCACGGTGGACCGGGGCGAGTCGGCGGCGGCAGCGGAAATTTCCAGCCCCCGGTTCATGGGACCGGGGTGCATGATGATGGTGTCCTTCATTCCCAGGGCGTCCAGCGCCAGGAGCCGGTTGTCATCAAAGCCCCAGCGGCGTGAATATTCACGTGTGGAGGGAAAGAAGGAAGCGTTCATCCGCTCACCCTGGACACGCAGCATCATCACTGCGTCCACGCCCTGTTCCAGGGTTTCGTCCATGTTGTAGCTCACCTTGCAGGGCCACTTTTCGACGCCGATGGGCAGCAGGGTGGGCGGGGCCACGAGCGTAACGTCAGCGCCCAGGGTGCGCAGCAGCCAGACGTTGGAGCGCGCCACACGGGAGTGGAGGACGTCGCCGGCGATGGCGACGCGCATTCCCTTAAGGTCGGCGCCGATGGATCCGTTTCCGGACAGTTTCGCCCAGTGCCGGCGCATCGTGAAGGCGTCCAGCAGTGCCTGGGTGGGGTGCTCGTGGGTTCCGTCGCCGGCATTGATGACGGCGGCGTCGATCCAGTCCGTGGCGGCGAGCCGGTGCGGCGCGCCGGAGGCCCAGTGGCGGATCACGACGGCGTCGGCCCCCATCGCCGAAAGGGTTTGGGCTGTGTCCTTGAGGGATTCTCCCTTGGAGACAGAGGAACCTTTCGCCGCAAAGTTGATGACGTCGGCGGACAGCCTCTTCGCTGCGGCCTCAAAGGAGATCCGGGTCCTCGTTGAATCCTCGAAGAAGAGGTTGACGACGGTTCGTCCGCGCAGGGCCGGCAGCTTTTTGACTTCCCGCTCCCCCACTGCCGCCATTTCTTCAGCGGTATCCAGGATGCGGACGGCGTTGGCGAGGCTGAGGTCTTCGGTGGAGAGCAGGTGCTTCACGCGCCGCCCTCAATGACCACTTCGTTGACGGCTGAACCGTCTCCGTTCGTGTCGGTTTCTTCGAGGCGCACGCGGACCTTTTCGGCGGAGGAGGTGGGCAGGTTCTTTCCCACGTGGTCCGCCCGAATGGGCAGCTCACGGTGTCCGCGGTCGATCAGGACGGCAAGCCGGACGATCCGGGGGCGGCCCAGGTCGATGATGGCGTCAAGGGCAGCGCGGATGGTGCGGCCTGAATACAGGACGTCATCGATGAGCACCACAACCTTGTTATCGATTCCCGTGCGCGGCAGCTGCGTGGGGTACGGCGGCCGGGTGGGCTGGTGGGAGAGGTCATCGCGGAACATGGTCACATCCAGCTGACCGACGATGGCGGCGGCGTCCACGGAGGGGTCTGTGGCGGCAATCTTTCGGGCAAGCCGGACGGCCAGCGGGTAGCCCCGGCGCGGAATGCCCAACAGGACCAGGTCCTTGGAGCCCTTGTTGGCCTCGAGGATCTCATGGGCGATACGAGTTAATGCACGGTCTATATCGGCCTGGTTGAGGACAACCCTGGCTGGAACCGGTGCGTTGGTGACAGAAGTCAACGCTCGTCTCCCCTTTCCCCGCCTCACAGGACGGAATTAAAAAAGGAACATTTGCCTTCCAAAATTACCACACCGGCAGCTTCCCTCCTTTCCCCAGCGGGGCGTTTATGGTCACACCCGGGGGTGCCTCCGGTGCGCCCTGTCTTGGTTACCGGATGCAGGAACCATAGGCTTTTCCCATGTCGATGCACCCTTTTCCGCCCGCCGACGGACAACCCGGCCGGCCCGCAGGACCCCCAGGCCCACTCCCCGGCCAGGCCAACCCCACCTGGATGGGCCACGTGGAGCCGCAGTACTACCGGCCGGCACCGGGAAATGCGGCCGGACCAGTCAATGCCGGCCAGGGTCATCCGCTGGTGCCGCCGCAAATGCGCAGCTCCGCCGGGAGCACCATCGGCACCCCGTCCCCCGGGTTGCTTGCGCTGACCATCGGCGGCGGTGTCCTGGCCTTCCTCAGCCTGTTCCTGGTGGTCCCGTTCCTGCTGGCGAACACGGGAACTGCCGGGTTCCTGGTGGGATTCGTTGCCTCCCTGATCCCGCTCTCCGCGGTGTTGCTGGCTGTTTATGTCATTGACCGCTGGGAACCGGAGCCCAAACGTCTTCTGCTCTTTGCCTTTACCTGGGGAGCGGCGGTGTCCATCGCCGTCACGCTCCTCATCCAGCCGTTTTTTGCGCTGGCCTTCCAGTTCGCTGACGAGGCCGATTTCCGGACCTACATGGCCACCATCCAGGCACCGGTGGTGGAGGAGTTCGCCAAGTCGCTGGGACTGCTGCTGCTCCTGCTGATGGCGCGAAAGCACTTCGACGGGCCGGTGGACGGGGTTGTTTTCGCCTTCACCATCGCCGGAGGCTTCGCTTTCACGGAAAATATCCTCTATTTCGGCCGGGCCATTGCCGAGTCCGCGAGTCCCGCGTCAGATCTGGCCCAGATCTTCCTGCTCCGAGGCGTGATGTCTCCCTTCGCGCACGCGATCTTCACGGGAACCACCGGCCTGATTATGGGGTTTGCCGCCCGCCGCTGGCACTCGGGCGCTTCGGTGGCGGCGTTTTTCATCGGGCTCCTGCCAGCCATGTTCCTGCACAACCGGTGGAACAGCATGGGGCAGGGCTTCCTGGTGGAATACATCCTGGTCCAGGTGCCGATCTTTGTGCTGGCCATCATCGGCATCATCCTGCTGCGCGTTGCCGAAAACCGGCTCACCCGGCAGAGGCTGCTGGAGTATGCCGCGGCGGGCTGGTTCACCCCGTCGGAGGTTGCCATGCTTGCCACTCCCAGCGGACGGCGGAGCGCCCTGAACTGGGCCGGCAGCTACAACCGAAGGCCCCAAATGAAGGCCTTCGTCAAGGCGGCAACGCAGCTCGCCTTCACCCGGCAGCGGATCCTCAGCGGCCGCGACGTCCAGTTGCACCAGGCTGAGGAACGGCAGCAGCTGCACAACATCCTGGCGCTGCGGACCGCGGTCGCCGGCTGAAATCCCCGGCTCAGGCGTTACCCTGGCCGAAGCGGGCCACATACTTCCGCTGCCAAGGGGTTTCCGCCGCACGGTGATCGTAGCGCTCCCGTACGTAGGCCACGGCCTCTGCCGGTGGAACGCCGTCGAGCACTGCGATACAGGCAAGCGCTGTACCGGTGCGTCCCCGCCCTCCCCAGCAGGCGACTTCAACCCGCATGTCCACGGCGCAGGCCCAGGCTTCCTCCAACAGCATCCTGGCCTCGGCCTTATCGCTGGGCAGCCTGAAGTCCGGCCAGCGGAGCCACCGCGACGTCCACGGAACCGTCAGCGGCTCGCGGGCCGAGAGGTACAGGCCGTGTTGCGGTTGCTGCCCTTCTGGCCTGGCCTGCCTCAGCGCCCTGCCCCGCACCGCGCGTCCGCTGGGCAGGACCACCACACCGGGACTGCCCGGATCCCACGTTTCTGACACCATTCCATGCTAGAACGGCCCGTGGTAGAACGGCCCCAAGGACATGACGGCGCCGCGCAGCCATGCGGCACCGTCCCTGGGAGAGGGAGTCTGGCTGTGGACGAAGTGCTAGTGACAGGAGGCTCGGGCCATCTGGGGACCGACGTCGTACGGCTGCTTCTGGAGCGGGGCGAGCGGGTGCGTGTTTTGTCGCGTACACCGCGCGCAGGAACCGATGTGAGAACGTTCGAGGGCGATCTCGCCACGGGCCGGGGAATCAGGGAGGCGGTATCCGGGGTCCGCGTGATCGTTCATGCCGCGACACTTTCACCGGCTGCCCGGAGGGGCCATTTCCTGCCGGTGGACTTTGTGACCAGCCCTCCTGACGTGGACGTGCACGGAACCCAACAGCTCCTGGACGAAGCACAGCGAGCCGGAGTGGAGCACTTCCTGCATGTCTCAATAGTGGGAGTCCAGCATTCCAAGGTTCCCTATCTCCGGCGGAAGGCGGAGGCGGAGAACATTGTCCGGAGCTCCGCGGTTCCGTGGACGATTGTTCCGGCCACGCCATTCTTTTGGCTATTGGCAAGGTTCCACGACCATATGAGGAAGCAGCGCGTCTGGGTTGCTCCGTCGAACCTTCGCATGCAGCCCGGTGATTCTGCCGAATTCGCTCCGTACGTCGTCGAGTCTCTGGGGGCGGGTCCGGCGGGTGACCGTCCGTGTTTTGCCGGGCCGGAAGTCTTGTCCCAGGCGGATATCGGGCGCCAGTACCAGGCGGCCCGGGACGTCCACCGGAAAATCCTGGAAATTCCGCTGCCTGGTTTTGCCGTCCGGGCAAGCGGTCCGCAAACCTGCCCCGACGGCCGGCTGGGAACAACCACCTGGGCCAAGTGGCTCGCGAAACATTAAGGTGTGGAAAACCAAAAGCCCCTGCCAGGGTGACCCGGCAAGGGGCTTTGGGTGCTTCGTGCTTTATGGTGGGGCGCAGTGAGGCCGCAGTGAAAGGCTCAGGCCAGCAGCGACGGTTTCAGCTGCTGCAGGCGGCCCAGGAGCCCGTTGATGAACGACGGCGATTCATCAGTTGAGAGCGTCTTGGCCAGTGCCACTGCCTCGCTGACGGCGACGCCGTCGGGGACGTCGTCGTTGTACAGCAGTTCCCAGGTGCCGATCCGCAGGATGATCCGGTCCACCGAAGGCATCCGGTCCAGCGTCCAGCCCTGCGAATACGTCTCGAGGAATTCATCAATGGCGGTCTGCTGTGAGATCACGCCTTCGACGATTTCCAGCGTGTACGGGTTCACGATCTGGTCGGTCTTCTCCCGCCGCGCCCTCAGTACATCAAACGCAGAAACGGAGCGCTGCTCAGCTTCAAAGAGAACATCCAGTGCCCTGTTACGGGCCTTGCCGCGTGCGCTCACTACTCGCTGACCCGGCCGAGGTAGCTGCCGTCGCGGGTGTCGACCTTGACCTTGGTGTTGTTCTCAACGAACAGGGGTACCTGGATCTCGTAGCCGGTTTCGAGGGTGGCCGGCTTGGTGCCGGCGGAGGAGCGGTCGCCCTGAAGGCCCGGCTCGGTGTAGGTGATTTCGAGGACAACGCTGGGAGGGAGTTCGATGTACAGCGGGGTTCCCTCGTGGATGGCGATGTTGACCATCTGGTTCTCGAGCATGAAGTTGGTGGCGTCGCCCACGGTGGCACCGGACACGGTGATCTGGTCGTAGTCGGAGGTGTCCATGAACACGAAGTCGGAACCGTCCTGGTACAGGTACTGGTAGTCCCGCCGGTCCACAGTTGCGGTCTCAATCTTGAGGCCGGCGTTGAACGTCTTGTCCACAACCTTGCCGGACATCACATTCCGCATCTTGGTCCGTACAAACGCACCGCCCTTGCCGGGCTTGACGTGCTGGAATTCGATGATGTTCCAGAGCTGGCCCTCAAGCTTGAGGACCGTTCCGTTCTTGATGTCGTTAGTGGTTGCCACTGGTTTCCTCTGGTTTCTATCTGTCTGGTCACTGGGTCAGACGTTCTATGCCGGCCAGGCATGCCAAACGGCCTGCCAGCGCGTGTTTATCAAAAATCCAAAAACCATTCTACCGGTAAGACGGCAGGGCTTCTGTCAGCCCGGATGGCAAGGCTGTCAGCAGGCGAGGTCCAGGACCTCGCGGGCGCGCTGCAGGGCCACCGTGGACGAGTAGATCTGCGCGGCGTCGGCGGATTCGGCAACCCGCAGGTCCAGCGCCCGGGCAAAGGATTCAACGGCCGCTGACGTTTGTCCGGCGGTGTACTGGGTCTTTCCGAGGAACTGGAGCACCAGCGCTTCACGGGGCGTTCCCTGAACTTCGGCGAGCAACTGCCGGAACAGTTCCACGGCCCGGTCCAGGCGGTTGGAGACCCGCAGCACCTCCGCTTCAAAGGCACGCAGCCGGAACGACTCGGGGTCCTTGAAGCGCGCCTCGGCCAGCAGTTCCGCGGCCTCCGGTGCATGGCCCTCCACCAGCAGGACAAAGATGTGGTCCGCGGGATCTGCAGAGGCGGCAAGGGCCGCACGGCAGACCTCCTCGTTAACGATCTGCGGCAGCAGCGTCTGCGGGTTGATCCGGATTCCCGGGAAGCCTGCCTCCGGCCAGTCTGTGGTTCCCTCGAATGCGCCCTGCATCAGGAAGCGATCTCCTGGTAGGCCGCGAACAGCAGCGAGGTATCCGGGACGTCCAGGATGCCGGGCTTGGCAATGCCGTCCAGGACAACGAACCGGAGCAGGTCCCCGCGGGACTTCTTATCCCGGCGCATTCCGTCCAGCAGCCCCTGCCAGCGGTCCCGCCGGTAGGTGACGGGCAGGCCCAGGGTTTCCAGGATGCTGCGGTGCCTGTCGGCGTCGGTGTCACTGAGCCGGCCCACACTGCGGGCAAGCTCGGCTGCGAACATCATGCCCACCGAGACGGCAGCACCGTGCCGCCAGGAGTAGCGCTCCACCAGTTCGATGGCGTGGCCCAGGGTGTGGCCGTAGTTCAGGATTTCCCGGAGTCCCGATTCCTTGAGGTCTTCGGAAACAACCTTTGCCTTAACAGCGATGGCCCGCTCAATAAGCTCCCGGAGCACGGCGGACTGCGGATCAACCACAGCCTCCGGGTCCTTTTCGACGAGGTCCAGGATGGTTGGATCGGCGATAAAGCCGCATTTAACCACTTCGGCCATTCCGGAAATCAGTTCGTTGCGGGGCAGCGTGTCCAGGGTGTCAAGATCCACCAGCACTCCGGCGGGCGGGTGGAAGGACCCCACCAGGTTCTTTCCCTCCGCAGTGTTGATTCCTGTCTTGCCGCCTACCGAGGCGTCCACCATGCCCAGCAGGCTGGTGGGCATATGGATCACCTTGACGCCACGCAGCCAGGTGGCGGCCACAAAGCCGGCAAGGTCCGTCACTGCGCCGCCGCCCACGGCCACAATGGCGTCGGACCGGGTGAAGTCATTTTGGCCCAGGACCTGCCAGCAGAACGCGGCCACCTGGATGTGCTTGCCTTCTTCGGCGTCGGGAATTTCCGCGGTCAGGGACGTAAAGCCCGCAGCGGCGAGCTCGTCCCTGACAGTGTCCCCGGTGAGCCGCAGGGCCCTGGGGTGGATGACCAGCACCCGCCGGACGCGCTCCCCCAGCAAGGCAGGAACGCTCCCCAGGAGGCCGCGGCCCACTACGACGTCGTAGTTCTGGCTGGCGGCCTCGCCGGTGACACTGATGACTGTTGATTCGTCGCTCAATTTTCAACTTCCTGTTTGGCAGCTGCGAGTTCCCGCAGCGCAGCTTCGAGCCGGCGTCCCAGTTCGGCAACCGAACCGTGGCGGACGTCCAGGACCAAATCGGCCAGGCGTTCGTAGACGGGTTTACGGGTGGCAAACAATGCGGTCCAGCGGGCCATGGCATCGCCGGCGAGCAGCGGACGGCCTGAATTGCGGGCGATCCGGCCTGCCACTGTCTCAGCATCGCATTCGAGGTAGACCACGGTGCAACGGCCCAGCAGTTGTTGCGTTCCCGAATCCAGCACGGCGCCGCCACCCAGGGAGATCACCGCTGCCGAACCTGCCGCGTCCTCCACGGCACTTGCAACCGTCCGCGCCTCGATCTCCCGGAACGCGTGCTCCCCGCGGCCGGCAAAAATGTCAGCTATGGAGCCATGGTTTCCCACGATGACTGCATCGGTGTCCACGAAGGGGACACCAAGTTGCTGGGCAAGCTGTTGGCCGATGGCCGACTTGCCCACGGCCATGGGGCCGATAAGCACTATGGGCCGGTTCCCAACGGAACCGGATTTGCTGCTGGAGGGCACTACTGGCCGATCGAGTCCAGGGATGCCGGAATGTTGTCCAGATAGCCCTTGATATTACGTGCAGTTTCCGCGACTGAATCGCCGCCGAACTTTTCGGTGATGGCCTCCGCCAGCACCAGCGCCACCATTGCTTCCGCGACGACGCCCGCTGCCGGCACGGCGCAAACGTCAGAACGCTGGTGGTGTGCCTTGGCGGCCTCCCCCGTGGTGACGTCGATGGTTTTCAGTGCTCGCGGTACGGTGGCGATCGGTTTCATGGCCGCCCGGACGCGGAGCACGTCGCCAATGCTCATGCCGCCTTCGATCCCGCCTGCGCGGTTGCTGGTGCGGATGATCCTGCCGTCGGCGTCCTTGACGATCTCGTCGTGCGCTGCAGAACCACGGCGTGCCGCGGTACGGAAGCCGTCGCCAACTTCCACACCCTTGATGGCCTGGATGCCCATGAGCGCTGCGGCCAGCCGGGAATCGAGCCTGCGGTCCCAGTGCACGTAGCTTCCAAGTCCAGGCGGAAGTCCGTAGGCCAGGACCTCCACCACACCGCCCAGGGTCTCGCCTTCCTTATGCGCCGCATCAACCTCGGCCACCATGGCGTTGGACGTGTCGCGGTCAAAGCAACGCAACGGGTCCGCGTCCAGCGCAATCACGTTGCCTGGGACCGGCAGGGGGCGGCCTTCCGGCACCATGACACTGGCGATCGAGACCGTGTGGCTGACCAGTTCGATGCCCAGGTGCTTGAGGAATTGGGCCGCTACCGTGCCCATGGCAACGCGCGTGGCCGTTTCGCGGGCACTGGCGCGCTCAAGCACGGGCCGGGCCTCCGCGAAGCCGTACTTTTGCATCCCGGTAAAGTCTGCGTGGCCCGGGCGGGGACGCGTCAGCGGGGCGTTGCGTGCCTGGTCGGCGAGGACCTCAGCGTCAACGGGGTCCGGGGACATGATCTGCTCCCATTTGGGCCATTCGGTGTTGCCCACCTGGATAGCAACAGGGCCGCCCTGGGTCAGGCCGTGCCGCACCCCGCCAAGGATGGTGACGACGTCCTGTTCGAACTTCATACGTGCGCCCCGGCCGTAACCGAGGCGGCGGCGTGCCAATGAATCGGCGATCTGCCCGCTGGTGAGTTCCACACCGGCGGGGACGCCTTCAATAATTCCCATCAGAGCCGGACCATGGGATTCACCGGCTGTCAACCAACGCAACATAATTTCCATCCTGCCACGTATGGCGGTCAGAACGCCCGTCGGGGAAGTCCGACTGCGTCACACATCACATCTATGACAGCTGCGTTAACTTCCTCGCCCCGGCGCGAAAAAAGGCGCACCTGTTCCACGGCCTGATAGAGAAGCATCTCCAGTCCGGGAACCACCGAACCGCCGCCGGACTGCCACACTGCAGCAAGCCGGCTGGGCCAGGGATCGTAGGCCACGTCCAGCAGCACGCCGGTCCCGGTGCCGGCGGAGGCCAGTCCTTTGGCCGGTCCCTTCGCCAGTTCATCCGCCAGTTCATCCGCCAGTCCGTCTGCCGCATGCGGCGGCAATGTTGAAATCACGACGTCGGCACGCGCCATGGCGCTGGCCGCTTCCGTCAGCGGACTGACGTCGATGGCAAGACCCACTCCCGCCGCGGCCGCAAGGGCTTCGGTTGCCCTGGCGGTGTCGCGCACAAATACCTGCACCCGGTCAGTTCCAAGGTCCCTGAGTGCCGCCACCGCAGATGCCGCCGTTCCGCCGCCACCCAGGACTACAGCAGCGGGCGTGGCAGCCACCCCTGCGTTCCGCACGGCATTGACGATTCCGGCGACGTCGGTGTTGTAACCGATTCTCCTGACGATGTCGCCCTGATCCTCGAAGGCAACCGTATTGACCACGCCAAGGACCCGGGCCACGCCACGGACTTCGTCCACCTCGGGAACCATAGCGGTTTTGAGCGGCATCGTGACGGAAAGCCCCCGCCAGCCTGACTGGCCACGGACGTCGCGCATAAACGCGGGCAAGCCGGCCTCGGTGACGTCAATGGCGGTGTAACTGATGTCTATTCCCAGCTTGGCGTAGGCAGCCTTATGCAGGGCGGGCGACTTCGAATGGCTGATCGGATGACCCAGGACGGCGGCCCTCAGGCTCATGCGCAACGGCCCACATTGGCCATGCACCAGGCGTTGTACTGCTCAACGTAACTGTTGTGTTCGGCCAGGGTGCGGGAGAACTTGGTCTCCTTCGTGTCCAGGTTGATGGTCACCCAGTAGAGGTAGTCATTGGACTTCGGCCGGGCCGCAGCATCGATGGCCGTCTTGCCCGGAGAACCGATCGGTCCCGGCGGAAGGCCCGGGTTGGCATAGGTGTTGTATGGGTTTCCCTTGTCCTGGCGCTCGGCGTCCGTGAAATTGTAGCTCTTGGTGCCGAGACCGTACGTGACGGCCGAATCCACCTGCAGGAAGCCGCCGGTTTGGTCGTTGGGTTTCAGCCGGTTGTAGATGGCCCCGGCCACATCACCGTACTCCGCCTGGCCGCCCTCGGCCTGGACAATGCTGGCCACAATCACGGCTTCATACTGCTTTGCAGGGTCAGTAATGCCCTGTGCCACGAGTTCATCGACTGTAATCTTGACCAGCGCCTGCAGAATGTCTTTGGCCGGTGTACCGAGCGGGAAGCGGTGCTCACCCGGAGCCAGGTAACCTTCCAGGTTCTTGGCAGTGGCGGGCAGTCCAAACTGGGCCGGCTGGTTGCTGAGCGCCTGCAGGTCCTGCAACGGCACTCCGGACCCCTCGGAGATGGCCTGCAGGGATTCACCGATGCGCAGGCCGGCGCTCAGGGCGAAGTAGATGACCTTGCCCTTGTCCTTTCCAACCAGGACATTAACGGCGTCGGAATTCTTCATCTCCGTCCGGAATATGTAGTCACCCGGGGCCAGGGTGGCGCCGGAAGCCGTAAAGGCCTGCAGGAAGGTGTCTGCGTTGGCAACCACTTTCTGGCTTTCGAGGTTGGTGGCCACAGCCCGCGGGCCCTGGCCGGGCTCCACCGTCAGCTGGACTTCCCCCGTACCGGGTCCCGGATAATCACTAAGCTTGTCAGTTCCCAGCAGCGGCTTGAGGAACTGCGCACCGACGGCGACGGCAACAACAAACACGGCAAGGGTCAAAAACAGGGCAAGGAAGCGGCGCCGCCGACGGACCTTCTTCGAGGGTCCGGCCACTACGGAGACAGCTGTTGCGCCGCCGAGGACGCCCCCTTGGTGGTGTCCGTCGTGGTGTTCATCGTGGTGCTGGTCCTCGAAGTAGTCCGCAGAATGATAGGCGTCATGATGCTGCCCGTCCGCGTGGTGGGTTCCGTCGGGTTCGTAATAGTGCCCGTACGCCTCAGTCTCGTGTGCGTCGGTCTCATGGTGGACGGCCGCTTGGACAGGAACGGGGTGGACGGCGGTATGAAGCTCCTCAGCGGCGACGTCGTCATACGGACTTCCCACGGCGTAGGCCGGTTCCACTTCCTGGATTGAGGGTGGCGTATCCGGCGCGGCGGGGATCGGGGAACTGGCGGGGGCTGCAGGAGCGGCCTGAGCAGCAGGCTCTGTCCAAGGCTGAATCACCGGCCCCGGCTGAATTACCGGCTCTACATGGGTCTCGGCGGCGGGCCTGGCCGTTGGCGCGATGACGGGTTCAGGAACCTCTGCCGCTGCCGGGAACACGTCGCCGGTTTCGTACGCCTGTTCCGGGACCACACTGCTGCCATCCGTATGCAGGGACTTTTCCCGTGCCCGGATCTCTTTACGGGTCAACGCCCTGGCCGCACCGCTGCTGGTGTTACCGGAGGAGTCGTCAATATTGGCCGGGCTCACTGTAGCCTTCCGTTTTCTGAAGATCGTGTCTTGTCCTCCGGGGCGGCTTCTGCAATCAGATCTGCCTTAACCGACCCGGAGTGCCCCGGACGGACAGGCGCAGTCACGCGGCTGCCAACATCCGTTCCCCTGGCTTTTTGCATTTCGATGGCGTGCTGGAGTATTCCTGCCGCCGCAACCTGATCCACTACTTTACGGTGGTTTCGGCTGCTCATGCCAGCTTCGTGAAGATTCCGGTGGGCTGAGACGCTGCTCAGGCGCTCGTCCACTAGGTTGACCGGCACGTCCAGGCCACGGTTTTCGAGCTCGGTGGCGACCAGCTGCGCGTACTCTGTTGCCATCCTCGCGGAGGCATGTTCCTCCCCCTTCATGGTGCGGGGAAGGCCCACAATGACCTGGACAGCGCCGAGTTCCTCAACCAGGGATCCGATGATCCTGACGTCCGAATTCTTCTTCGGGTTGCGGTCCAGGGTTTTATAAGGCGTTGCCAGAATTGAGTCCCGGTCGCAGATGGCCACCCCCACACGGACGGTGCCGACGTCCACCCCCAGTTTGATGCCCTGGGGGTAGTCGCCGGATGCAGCAGGATTGGTCACGGGATGCTTTATCGCCGGGAGATGGCATCCACGACGGCGGCAAGCGCCGGCGTGATTTTGCCAGCGTCGGTCCCGCCGCCCTGTGCAACATCGTCCTTGCCGCCACCGCCGCCGCCCAGGATGCCGGCAGCGAGCCGGACCAGGGCTCCGGCCTTGACGCCGGCGTCCCGGGCTGCCTCGTTGGTGGCCACCAGGATCATGGGCCGGTCGTTGCTGACCCCGGCCACAGCCACGGTTGACGGGGCCGAACCGAGGCGGTTCCGCAGGTCCAGCGCAAGGCCGCGGAGGTCATCCGCGCCGTTGACCTGGCCTGCGTCATGGGCAATAACACTCACACCGGACGCGTCCTTGGCGGTTCCGGCCAGCTGCCCGGCGGCTGCCGCCAGCTGTTCCTTCCGGAGGCGTTCAAGTTCCTTCTCAGCCGACTTCAGCTTCGCAAGGGTGACGGCGATCCTGTCCGCCAGCTGGCCGGAGGGGACTTTCAGCATTTCTGTCAGTTCGGTCACCAGGGCCCGCTCAGCAGCCAGGTGGCGGAAGGCGTCCATGCCCACGAACGCCTCAACACGGCGGTTCCCTGAGCCTACGGACTGTTCGCCGAGGAGCGAAAGGCTTCCAATCTGGGACGTGCTGGGCACGTGTGTCCCGCCGCACAGTTCACGGGACCACGCGCCGTCGATCTCCACCACGCGGACTTCGCTTCCGTAGTTCTCACCGAACAGCGCCATGGCGCCCAGGGCTTTGGCTTCAGCCAGCCCCATCACCTTGGTTTCAACGCGGTGGTTGTTGCGGATGGCCAGGTTGGAGACTTCCTCGATCTCGGACCGGGTGGCAGGGCTGAGCCCTTCGCCCCACGCGAAGTCGAAGCGGAGGTAGCCGGCCTTGTTGTAGGAACCGCGCTGGGTAGCTTCGGGGCCGAGGATCTGGTGCAGCGCCGCATGGACGATGTGGGTACCTGTGTGCGCCTGCTCGGCGGCGTGGCGCCGTTCCCGGTCCACCGCTGCCCGCACCAGGGCGTCGGAGCCGATCTCGCCTTCGCGGACGATCGCCTTGTGGACGCTGAGTCCCTTGAGCGGGCGCTGGACGTCCAGGACCTCGACGACGAACCCGTCGCCGGTGATCAGGCCTGTGTCGGCTGCCTGGCCGCCGGCTTCGGCATAAAACGGCGTCTCTGCCAGGACAAGCTCAATCTCGTCGCCGGTGGAGGCCTGGCCAACCTTCTGGCCTCCGCTGAGGATGCCGCGGACACGGGACTCGCCGTCAAGGTCCGTGTAACCGGTGAAGACGGTCTCGCCCTGCGCCAGCAGTTCCTGGAAGGCGCTGAGATCCGCGTGGCCGCCCTTCTTTCCCTTGGCGTCCGCCTGGGCACGCCGGCGCTGTTCGAGCATAAGCCGGCGGAATTCAGGTTCGTCCACCTTCAGCCCGGCTTCCTCAGCCATTTCCAGGGTGAGGTCGATCGGGAAGCCGTAGGTGTCGTGGAGCGCGAACGCGTCGGCACCGGACAGCGGACGGCCGGCTGCCTTGGATTCCGTGACTGCATCTTCAAGCCGGGCGGTGCCTGAGGCGATGGTGCGGAGGAAGGCACGTTCTTCTGCATAGGCAATGCGGCTGATGCGGTCGAAGTCAGTCTCCACAACCGGGTAGACGCCCTTCATGGCGTCGCGGGATTCCGGCAGCAGGTCAGGCAGGCAGGCCTTTTCGACGCCGAGCAGGCGCATGGAGCGGACGGCGCGGCGGATGAGGCGGCGCAGGACGTACCCGCGGCCTTCGTTGGACGGCGTCACGCCGTCGGCGATCAGCATCAGCGCGGAGCGGATGTGGTCCCCCACGACCCGCATCCTGACGTCGTCCGTGTGGTGCGGATCATCAGGCGTTTCCGCAGACGTGTATTCACGGCCGGAGAGTTCGGCGGCCTTGTCGATGACCGGCCGGACCTGGTCGGTCTCGTACATGTTTTCGACGCCCTGAAGGATCATGGCGAGCCGCTCCATGCCGAGCCCGGTGTCAATGTTCTTCTTCGGCAGTTCACCCACAATGTCGAAGTCGTCCTTGGACCGGACGTTGTCGATCTGGTACTGCATAAACACCAGGTTCCAGATTTCGACGTACCGGTTCTCGTCGGCGAGGGGGCCGCCTTCGACGCCGTAGGCCGGGCCACGGTCGTAGTAGATCTCGGAGCAGGGGCCCGCCGGTCCGGGCTGGCCGGTGTGCCAGTAGTTGTCCGCCTTGCCCATCCGCTGGATCCGGTCAGCGGGGACGCCGGTGTTCTTCAGCCACAGGTCCTTGGCTTCGTCGTCCTCTTCGTAGACGGTCACCCAGAGGAGTTCGGGCGGAAGGCCGTAGCCGCCGTCGTCCACGCTGGTGGTGAGCAGTTCCCAGGCGAACTTGATGGCGTCTTCCTTGAAGTAGTCGCCAAAGGAGAAGTTGCCGCACATTTGGAAGAACGTCCCGTGGCGGGCGGTCTTGCCCACCTCTTCGATGTCACCGGTGCGGATGCACTTCTGCACGCTGGTGGCGCGGGAGTAGGGCGCTTCTTCGCGCGCAGTCAGATAAGGAATGAAGGGCACCATGCCGGCAACGGTGAACAGCAGGGACGGGTCGCTGGACACCAGGGACGCGGAGGGAACCGCGGTGTGGCCTTTGCTGACAAAAAAGTCCACCCAGCGCTTTGTGATCTCCTGCGACTTCATGAGTTGATTACATACCCTTCTTGGTTCACGCTTTTCCTCGCGTGAGAGTTTGGTTCAGACGGCAGCTCCGGATGAGCGGAACTGCTGGTTTAATTCTCCGCTGTTTCCGCGGGTCAGCGGCGGGCCAGGTCCTGGGACTCAACGCCGAGGGCGGTCCGCAGATCGGTCTCGCGCTCTTGCATTCCGGAACGGACGGCGTCGGCGAACTCATAGAGGCCATCAGTCAGCCTGCCCACGGCACGGTTCAGGCCCTCCGGCCCCAGGTTGGCCTGGAGATTGGACTGCGTTTCGCTAATCTTGCGGAAAGCGATGATGCCGATGGCGACGCCGATTCCCATCCAAACTAGTCGTTTCATGTTCTTCTCCGGTGGCTTAGCGGCTGCGACGGCCGGCGGCGGGCTTCTTGCGGTTGGCCAGGGCGGTGCGGACGCCATAGCTGAAGGCTGCCACCTTGATCAGCGGTGACCCCACCGTAGCGGCAACCAGGGAGGACAGCGCTGAAAGGTTCGCGGAGGCATCGGAAACGTTGGAGGCAATGCCGTCCACTTTTTTCAGCTGCTGGTTGGTGGTGGACACCGTGGCTGTGACTTCGTCCATGAGTGGAGTGGCGCCGTCGCTGATGGAACGGATGGAGGTGCGGACCTCATCCAGCACCCTCCCGAGCTTCAGGATCGGCACGGCCAGCAGCAGCACCAGGAGCGCAAACACCCCGGCAGCGATCAGGCCGGCAATATCGCCACCAGACATAGACATTCATCTCCTCGAAATTCTGTGGATCTGCTCCAACTGCGTCTGCGCACGCCGCGCGTTCCGCAGATGTCCCCCAAGTACCTTACATACAAAGAAGCCCGCGGCGCTTGCCACGGGCTTCTTTGGATGCGCTGCTGAAATCTAGCGTGCGTAGAATTCGACGACGAGCTGCTCTTCGCAGGTTACGGGAACCTCAGAGCGCTTCGGGCGGCGGACCAGGCGTGCCTGCAGGGCGTCAAGCTTGACGTCCAGGTAGGCCGGAACCTGGGGCAGGACGTCGCGGTGTGCGCCGGCTGCTGCAACCTGGAGCGGAACCATGGTTTCGCTGCGGCTGTGGACGTGGACCAGCTGGCCTTCGCCTACGCGGAAGGACGGGCGGTCAACGCGGATGCCGTCAACCAGGATGTGGCGGTGCACCACGAGCTGGCGGGCCTGGGCGATGGTGCGGGCGAAACCTGCACGCAGCACGAGGGCGTCAAGACGCATTTCGAGCAGTTCGATCAGGTTTTCACCGGTCAGGCCCTTGGTGCGGCGTGCTTCTTCGAAGGCACGGGTCATCTGGGCTTCGCGGATGCCGTACTGGGCGCGCAGACGCTGCTTTTCGCGCAGACGTACGGCGTAGTCGGAGTCCTGCTTCTTGCGGGCACGGCCGTGCTCACCGGGGCCGTACGGACGGCGCTCCATGTACTTGGCGGCCTTGGGGGTCAGAGCGATGCCGAGTGCACGCGAGAGGCGTGCTGTACGGCGAGCACGAGTGTTGTTAGCCACTTGTGTCCTTCCAATATCTGCGGTGTGTCAGTGTTACTGGCCTCCACGATGGAGAGCATCGGCCAACCGCTGCCTTTTGCTACTGGGCACAGGGCAACCCCAACCAAACAGCATGGAATACTGAAATCAGCGGGGGTGTGCGTCTGTGCCTTGCCAGACAACGGACAATCTTACCAGCGTTCCCCAGTTTTCCCCTATTTCCCCCAGCAGGCCGGCAATGTCCTTACGACGGGCTCAGTCGCCGCGGACGATCTTTCGAAGCCGTTCAAGCCGTACGGCAATATCCCGTTCCGCGCCGTTGGCCGTGGGTTCGTAGTAGTTCCGGTCCACGAGGTCATCGGGCGGATACTGCTGGGTGGCTACCGAGTGCGGGGCATCGTGGGCGTATTTGTAGCCGAGCCCGTGCCCCAGTTGTTTTGACCCTGGATAGTGGGCGTCGCGCAGATGGGCGGGTATCCCGTTGCCCAGTCCTGCCCGGATGTCGGCAACCGCTTTGTTGATTCCCATGTAGGCGGCGTTGGATTTTGGTGCGGTGGCCAGGTGCACCACAGCCTCGGCAAGGACGATCCGACCCTCCGGCATGCCGATCAGCTGGACGGCCTGCGCAGCTGCCACCGCAGTCTGGAGTGCGGTGGGATCCGCCATGCCCACGTCTTCGGCGGCCGAGATCACAATCCGGCGGGCCACAAACCGCGGGTCCTCCCCCGCCTCCAGCATCCGGGCCAGATAGTGCAGGGCCGCATCCACATCGGAGCCGCGGATGGATTTGATGAAGGCGCTGGCCACGTCATAGTGCTGGTCGCCTGCCCGGTCGTACCGGACAGCTGCCACGTCCAGGGCCCGTTCCGTGTGCTTCAGCTCCACCATGATGGGCGCCTCCGTTCCGCCCACTGCGCTGTCGGCGTCGTCGGCGTCGCCAAACGCAACACCTGCCGCGGCCTCCAGGGCGGTCAGGGCCCGCCGAGCGTCCCCGCCGGAAAGCCGCACCAGGTGGGCCAGCGCCTCCGCGCTGAGCTCCACCTTCCCATTGAGCCCGCGTACGTCAGTGACAGCCCGGACGAGCAGCCCCTCGATATCCTCGTCGGTCAGGGGCTTGAGCGTCAGCAGGATGGACCTGGACAGAAGCGGCGAGACAACAGAGAAGGACGGATTCTCCGTAGTTGCCGCCACCAGGACTACCCACCGGTTTTCCACCCCCGGCAGCAGGGCATCCTGCTGGGCTTTGTTGAAGCGGTGGATCTCATCGAGGAAGAGGACTGTGGTGGTCTTGTACAGGTCCCTGGCAGTCAAAGCGTCGTCCATCACGCGCCGCACGTCCTTGACCCCGGCGGTGATCGCGGACAGCTCCACGAACTTCCGCCCCGGCCCCCTGGCGATCACATGGGCCAGGGTTGTTTTCCCGGTTCCGGGCGGGCCCCAGAGGATCAGCGAGCTGGGACCGGCAGGCCCTGCTGCGTTGGCGCCCGCGGCAAGCTGGCGCAGCGGTGACCCTTGCCCCAGCAGGTGCTGCTGGCCAACAACGTCATCCAATGTACGCGGCCGCATCCTGACGGCAAGGGGGCTGCGCGGCGAGGCCTTGGACCCCGAAGCGGACCTGCCCGCCGTTCCACCGGCCGGCGACGGTTCAGTGCCTTCGTCGTCGTCATTACCGGGCCCTTGGCCGAAGAGATCATCCACATAGATAGGCTACTTCCAGTTCGCCCATCAAATTCCCAGTTCCCCGCCAGCCATCCATCCATTCATTCATTCATCCCAAAGGATCCAGCAATGACCGCAAACGCCCCTACCGGTGGCGGACGTCCCGCGTCCGTCCGGACGGCCTTTGTGCCGGGGTCCAGATTGCTGGGCTGGGCAGGCCGCTTCAGTGCGGCCCACGGCGGTTTCGGACTCACGGAGGAGGATGACGGCGTCCGGCTCACCGCTGCAGACGGCGCCACTGCGCTCCTCCAGGCTCCCTGGCCGGTGGATGGCCGTCCGGGGCGCGGGGCGGACGAATTGGAACGGCTGGCGGCCCTTGCTTCCCAGCCGCGGCGGATCGCCCTTGTGCTGGTCCGACGTGGAGGTTACGGCCTTGCGGTGGCCAGCGAGGGCGTCCTCCTCGCCTCCAAAGTGGGTTCCAAGTATGTGCAGTCACGGACGGCCGCCGGAGGCCAGTCGCAGCAAAGGTTTGCCCGGCGCCGGTCCAACCAGGCTGATTCGCTGTTGCAGGCCGCCGCCGAGCAGGCCCGGCTGGTATTCTCCGGCCAGTCCTTTGAGTATGTTGTGCCGGGCGGAGACCGCACGTTGGTTGGCCTGGTGTTGGAGGATCCGCGCCTCTCGGCCTATGCCCGGCTGCCGCGGCTCGCCTATCTCGATGTGCCTGACCCCAAAGCAGCGGTGGTTCAGAAGGCGGCAGTGGATGCCTGCGCGGTGCGGATCCAGGTAACCGACCCGCCGTCGTAATGCCCCCACCCCCCTGAGTTTTTGTCCACTTATAGCGACTTTGACGGGGGCAGATTCATATGGTGGTTGCAACGCTCTGAATGATGGAGCGTTTGATGCCGAAGTTGTTTCCTGCCAATGTCCGTGGTGATTTTCTTGATCTGGTGTGCTCCGGCGCGTCTGTGAGCGAGGCTGCACGGCGTGTCGCGGCCTCCCGCGGGACCGGGAAGAAGTGGTGGGCCGAGTCTGGTCAGATGAAAGTGAAGATGGGGGTCGTTGGCGGTCTGGCGGACCCGGCGCCGGGTGCGGAAGGCCCGGGCGGGCGGACGTTGACGGAAGCCGAGAGGGGGATGATCCAGATGGGCGTGGAGGCCGGGATGGGTTACGCCCAGATTGGCAAAGCGGTCGGCCGGGACAGGTCCGTCATCTGGCGGGAGGTGAAACGTAACTCCGACGCCGGCGGCAGGTATCACGCCAAAGTTGCGCACGCCAAGGCGCATCAGGCACGGCGCCGGCCCAAGCCCTTCAAGCTCATCGAGGACGAGGACCTGTGCCGGCTGATCGCCTTCTGGATGGATGAGGGGTGGAGCCCGAAACTGATCTCGTCGATGTTGGCGTTTTACTTCGCCGGTGACCAGACTATGCAGGTGAGCCACGAGACGATCTACCAGGCGCTGTACGTCCAAACCCGCGGAAGTCTGCGCAAAGACCTGGCCGAAAACCTCAGCCTGAAACGTAAACAGCGCGTCCCGCACATCGCTGACCGGCGCAAGAACAGCCCCTACAAAGAGGCGTTCAAGATCAGTGAACGACCCGCCGAAGTCCAGGACCGGGCCATCCCGGGGCATTGGGAAGGCGATCTGATCATCGGTTCTGACGGGACCGCTATCGGCACCCTCGTGGAACGCTCAACCCGGTTCACGATCCTGCTGCACCTGCCCGGGGACCACAGCGCCGAGACCGTCGCCGCAGCGATGATCCGGGAGATGGCGAACCTCCCGGATCATCTGCGCCGCTCCATCACCTGGGACCGCGGCTCCGAACTGGCAGGCTACGCGAAGATCCAGACAGCCTTGGAAACCACGCTGTATTTCTGCGACCCGCACTCGCCCTGGCAGCGCGGCACCAACGAAAACACCAACCGGCTCCTGAGGTTCTGGTTCGAGAAAGGCTCCGACCTCTCGGCCCACACACCGGAGGACCTCCGCCGCGTCGCCGCGACACTCAACCGCCGGCCCAGGCCGACCCTGAACCTACAAACCCCAGCCAACCGGCTAAACCAGCTGCTGCAAACAGCGGCATAACCCGCGCGTTGCTCTCACCACTTGACTTTGCCGGGGTCAAAGTCGCTATAAATGGACAAAAACTCCTACAACTTCAGCAGCCGGTCAGGTGCCGTTTGGGCCGCTCCTGCCGGTACGCGTACCGGCCGGTTTCCCGGAAGCCTGCTTTTGCGTAAAGAGCCTGCGCCCCGGAGTTCGCCGCCGTCACCAGCAGCCACAGCTCTTCGGCGCCGGCTTCCGCTGCACCTTCCATGAGTGAATGCAGCACCCGGCCCGCCAGCCCTTGGCGGCGCAACCCAGGCCGGGTAGCCATCCCGTAGATGCCTCCATAACCGCTCTCCCCTGCGGCAGGAAGGGCCAAGCGTCCGACGGCGGCCGGATCGCCGTCGTCGGTCCTCACCAGTGAGTACAGGGAGGGACACCCGGTCAGGATGGTGCGGGCGGTTTCCAGTTCAGGCGCGCCGCCCCGGCCGTCAACGCCCCACCACAAGTCAAGCCACTCAGCGGTGGGCTGGTCCGACAATTCCGCTGCCGGGCCGCCTGGCGGGGTCACTGGAGCCGTTCGGCTCGTCGAACCGGAGCCGCGGGACATGATCAGGGTTTCCGACTGGTGCGTGTAGCCCTGCGCATCCAGCACCGCGTTCAGGGCTGCGTTGCGCGGAGTGTCGGTGACCTGGTAGATCGCGGGCAGCCTCCGGCGCCGGTACCACAGTGAAGCGTCGCGGACGGCAGCGGGAATGTCCCGGGCTTCGGTTTGGGGCCACACAGAATTGGCCCTTTGCGTCACACCGCCCGCGGCCCGGAGCGTCCACTCCCCCGTGTCATGCCGCTCGGGGGCAGGCCAGGCCGCATCCATCAGGGCCTCGTATTTTTCCATCGTGGGCTGCACGGTTTCCTCCTGGCCGATGACTGGGGGCACTAAGCGCTGAAGGCTCCCCTGTCTGAGCAGTTCAGTCCAGGGGAGCCTTCAGTTCATGCTGTTGTGACGGCGGCAGGGCCGCCGGTACTGGGTGCGGGCCGGACCTGTCTCCTACGCCTTTTTGGCTTCCGGCTTGAAGTCCACGCCGGCTTCCTTGCGCTGCTGCGCGGTGATGGGAGCGGGTGCCTGGGTCAGCGGGTCGTAGCCGTTGCCGGTCTTCGGGAAGGCAATGACATCGCGGATGGATTCGACACCGGCCAGAAGTGCCACCACGCGGTCCCAGCCAAAGGCGATGCCGCCGTGCGGCGGAGCGCCGAACTTGAAGCCCTCCAGCAGGAAGCCGAACTTTGTCTGGGCGTCTTCCTTATCCAGGCCCATCAGTTCAAAGACACGTTCCTGGACATCGCGCTCGTGGATACGGATGGATCCGCCGCCGATTTCGTTGCCGTTGCAGACGATGTCGTAGGCGTAGGACAAAGCCGATTCCGGGTCCTTGTCGAACGTCGCCAGGAACTCGGGCTTGGGTGAGGTGAAGGCGTGGTGGACTGCTGTCCACTTGCCGGCACCAACAGCCACGTCGCCAGAGGCCACGGCGGCAGCAGCCGGTTCGAACATCGGCGCGTCAACCACCCAGCAGAAGGCCCAGGCGCTGGGGTCGATCAGTCCGGTCCGGTAGCCGATTTCCACACGTGCAGCACCGAGGAGGGCGCGCGCCGAAGACTTCTCGCCGGCCGCAAAGAAGATGCAGTCGCCGGGCTTGGCGCCCACGGCATCCGCCAGGCCATCGCGCTCGGCGTCGGTCAGGTTCTTGGCAACCGGCCCGGCCAGTTCCCCGTCTTCCTTGAAGAGGACGTAGGCAAGACCCTTGTGCCCGCGCTGCTTGGCGAATTCCTGCCAGCCGTCCAGGGTTCGCCGTGGCTGCGAGGCGCCGCCGGGCATCACCACGGCGCCGACATACGGGGCCTTGAAGACGCCGAAGTTGGTGTCCTTGAAGAATTCGGTGAGCTCGGTCAGTTCCACGCCGAAACGAAGGTCGGGCTTGTCAGAGCCGTACCGCGCCATGGCGTCCGCATAGGTGATGCGCTGGATCGGCGTGGGGATCTCGACGTCGATCAGCTTCCACACAGCCTTCACGATGTTTTCGCCCAGGGCAATGATGTCGTCCTGGTCCACGAAGCTGGCTTCGATGTCCAACTGGGTGAACTCCGGCTGGCGGTCTGCGCGGAAGTCCTCATCCCGGTAGCAGCGGGCAATCTGGTAGTACTTCTCGAAGCCGCCCACCTGCAGCAGCTGCTTGAAAAGCTGCGGTGACTGCGGAAGCGCATACCAGGAACCCGGCGCCAGGCGGGCGGGAACCACGAAGTCCCGGGCGCCTTCCGGCGTCGAGCGCGTCAGGGTGGGTGTTTCGATCTCGACGTAGCCCTCGGTGTGAAGCAGCTCGCGGGCTACCCGGTTGGCTTCGGAGCGCAGCCGGAGGTTGCGGCTGGGGCCAGGGCGGCGCAGGTCCAGGTAGCGGTGCTTCAGGCGTGCTTCCTCGCCCACTTCAACGTGTTCGTCAATCTGGAACGGCAGGGGTTCAGAGGTGTTGAGAATGACCACCTTGTCCGCCATGACCTCGATCTCGCCGGTGGCCAGCGCCGGGTTCTCGTTGCCCTCGGGCCGCTTGGAGACGGTGCCGGTGACCTGCAGGACGTACTCATTGCGCAGACCGTGGAAGACCTCTTCCTCACGCACCACAACCTGGGCAACGCCGGAGGCATCGCGCAGGTCCACGAATGCGACACCACCGTGATCACGACGGCGGCCCACCCAGCCGGCCAGGGTTACGGTTTGTCCAATGTGCTCGGAGCGAAGGGATCCGAGGTCATGTGTGCGCAGCACAGCACGCCTTTCTGAAGGAGACAGCGGGAAAGCAGAGTGAAATTGAATAGGATCGTTCCGGGAACGATCCTGTCTGAGTTTACCCGTTCGAGAGGGACTACCGGCTCCATGACCGCGCATCAGCAACTTCAGCGCAGGCTCGGCGTCTTCGATGCCACCTCCATCGGCCTTGGTTCCATGCTGGGGGCTGGCGTGTTCGTTGTCTTCGCTCCGGCCACGGCCCTGGCGGGCAACTTCCTGGTGCTGTCGGTGCTGATCGCCGGGGCAGTGGCCTATTGCAACGCCGTCGCCTCGGCGGAACTTGCCGCCCGGTATCCGTCAAGCGGCGGCACGTACGTTTATGGCCGGGAGCGTCTGGGCGAATGGCCCGGCTTCCTGGCCGGCTGGGGTTTCGTGACAGGCAAGACCGCTTCGTGCGCAGCCATGGCCCTGACGTTCGGACACTACATCGCCCCGGCCTACGCCGTCCCGGTGGCGGTGGCTGCGGTAGTGGCCTTGACGGTGGTCAACCTGCTGGGGATCACCCGCACGGCGCTGCTGACCAGGATCCTCCTGTGTGTTGTGCTTGCAACCCTCATTTTTGTGGCGATCGCCAGTGTTGTTGGCCCGCACCCTGCCGTAACTGCAGCGGACACCGATGCCTTGGGTGGCGCCGGGGGTGTTCTGCCCGCCGCAGGCCTGATGTTCTTCGCCTTTGCCGGTTACGCGCGGATTGCGACGTTGGGCGAAGAGGTCAAGGATCCGGCCAAGACCATTCCCCGCGCCATTCTCGCGGCCCTTGCCGCTGCCTTTGCCATCTATCTGGCGCTGGCGCTGCTGCTGCTGAACCATCTGCCTGGCGGCCAGCTCGCTGCCTCACGAGCGCCCCTGCTGGATGCTGTTCTGCACTCCGGATTGGCTGCGGGCGCTCCCCTTGTTCAGGCCGGCGCGGCGGCGGCGTGCCTGGGCGCCCTCCTGGCGTTGATTACGGGAGTGGGCAGGACCACCCTGGCCATGGCCCGGGAACGCGACCTGCCCGGCCCGTTGGCGCGTGTTGGGGGCAAGCACACGGTTCCCTTTGTCGCGGAACTGACAGTGGGCGCCGTCGTAATTCTCCTGCTGCTGACCACGGACGTGATGACCGTGGTGGGATTCTCCAGCTTTGGCGTGCTGATCTACTACGCGGTGGCCAACGCTGCCGCCTACACCCTGGCCGAGCACCCCGGACACGCGCCACGGTGGCTCAATGGCGTGGGCTTCTTCAGCTGCCTGCTCCTGGCCTTCACCCTGCCGGCCATGTCGGTGCTGGGCATGGCCTTGGTGCTGGCTGCAGGGGTTGCTGGGCGTTTCCTGGTGCTCCGGCTGCGCCGCTGACTCCAGCCGTCGTGGGGCACTTTGCTCCGCCGGACGACCGAAACCGGCTCACGGCGCGGCGAGTCCGTGTCGAAGTGCCCCGTTTCGGTTGACTGGTCGCTCAGACCGGCTGCGCCGCCACCGTTTTCACCTGGACAGAAAGGTCTTCCGACGGCGGAGTCCACCGTGCGGGGTCGGCGTCGGCCTGGTCTCCGGAACGGATGTCCTTGACCTGGTGATTGCCGTCGTCGTCCGTGAACCAGACGAATGGAATTCCGCGGCGGTCAGCGAACTTGATCTGCTTGCCGAACTTCTCGGCCTTGGCCGCCACCTCGGTGGCGATTCCGCGTTCCCGAAGCTGGGCCGCGACGTCCTGGGCCGCACCCCAGCTGTCGTCGTTGGTGAGGGCGACCAGGACAACTGTGGGTACCGAACGCGACGCCTTGGCCAAGTCCTGGCTGAGGATCCTCGACACCAGCCGTGTGACTCCAATGGACAGGCCGACGCCGGGAAACTTGCGGTTGCCTTTGCTGGCCAGTGCGTCATAACGGCCGCCGGAGCAGATGGACCCCAGCTGCTCGTGCCCCACCAGCACGGTTTCCACCACCGTTCCCGTGTAGTAGTCCAGGCCGCGGGCGATGCTGAGATCAGCCACGACCTTGCCGGGCGCACGCTGCACCGCCGCCTCGATCACCTGTTCAAGTTCGTTCAAGCCCTCTTCCAGCAGGTCGTTGCTGACACCAAGCGCGCGGACCTGCGCCACAAATGACGTGTCTTCGGTGCGGATTGCGGCCAGCTGCAGCGCGGCGTGGGCCTGTTCATCTGTGGCGCCGAGCTCGGTCTTCAGGAGTTCGGCCACCTTGGCGGGACCGATCTTTTCCAGCTTGTCGATGCTGCGCAGCACCCCTGCGGTGTCATCGAGGCCAATGCCCCGGTAGAAGCCTTCGGCCAGTTTGCGGTTGTTGATGCGCAGCCGGAAGTCCGGAATGGGCAGGGCACTGAGCGCCTCGGCAATGACCAGCGCGATCTCCACGTCATAGCGGAACGGCAGCTCGCCGTCGCCCACTACATCGATGTCTGCCTGGGTGAATTCCCGGGCGCGGCCCTCCTGGGGACGTTCGCCGCGCCAGACCTTCTGGATCTGGTAACGCCGGAACGGGAAGGCAAGGTAACCGGCATTTTCCACCACGTACCTGGCAAAGGGCACCGTGAGGTCGAAGTGCAGGGCCAGGGCGTGGGGATCGTGTTTGCCCGCCTTGGAGTCGTCCTCATCATCCTGAAGACGGCTCAGGCCATAGACTTCCTTGTCAATCTCGCCCTTCCGCAGCAGCTGGCCCACAGTTTCAACGGCCCGCGTCTCGATCGAGGCAAAGCCGTGCAGCTCGAAAACCCGGCGCAGCGTATCCAGCACGTGCAGCTCCACCAGCCGCTCCTCGGGAAGCCACTCGGGGAAGCCGGACAGGGAGGCGGTGCGTGCCATGGTGGAAATTCTCCTCTTGATGAAGGGTGCCTGGGACTTGCCCGGCATTCGGGCCGAAACGGAGCCAGAACGGCGGCAGTCCAGCCAGTCATGCATAAACTATGTGCGGCAGTCAGTTTATGCGCCTTCCGCCTGCATCTCTAATGGGGCGGAACAGGGCGCCCTACCGATGCCGTCAGACATCCTGCGCGCGGCCGTCCAGGCGGGCCGTACCGCAGCCAGACAAACAGGAGGATCCCTTGGCGGCCAGTTCACGCAGTGCCCGCGAAGCCAAACGGCGCATCCAGCAGATGGAGGCAAAGCGCGAGCTGCGGCGGGAGCAGGAGAAACGGCGCAAGCGGGACAATATCATCGCCGTCGGCGCGGGTACCGCCGCGGTGGTGCTCGCCGTCGTGCTTCAGCTCACCGCGTTTGCCGGCAATCCCACCGAAGAGGAGTTCGCGGCAGCTGAAGCCGGGCTCAAGACGCCGTCTGCCTCCCCCACGCCGTCCGCCCCACCCACCAACGCCGCCAACATTCCGGCACCCGACATCGCAGCCGACAAGGTATTTACCGGCGAGTTGATGCTGAACAGGGGGACGGTAGGGGTGGAACTCGACGGCACCAAGGCACCGCAGGCTGCTGCCGTTTTCAAGTCCTTGAGTGACCAGGGCTATTACAACGGGTCCAACTGCCACCGGCTGGCTACGGGCGAAACCTTCGGCCTGCTTCAGTGCGGGTCCAAGACCGGTGACGGCGCCTCGGACCCGGACTACAACTGGGGCCCGCTGGAAAACACGCCCGCGGACAACACCTATCCTGCCGGCACCATTGCCGTTGCCAGGTCCGGAAACAATGCCTATGGGAACGGGACCCAGTTCTTCATCGTCTACAAGGACACCGTCATACCGGCCGATACGGCCGGCGGTTACAGCGTCGTGGGCAGGGTGACATCAGGACTGGACGTGGTGACGAATATAGCCGCCGCCGGAATCGCGGAAGGCGGAAATCCCACAGACGGCGCACCCGCGGAACCAGTCACGATAGACTCGTTTTCTCTGAAGTAGGAAGCCCGGTCCTTGGGACTGCGGTGCAGTACGTGAGTATTTCCCTCCAAGCGAAAGACTTTTAGCGGTGACAGACAGTCAGAAATCCGACGAAACAGCAGCAGACCTGACCGAGGCGACGGCGCCTGCGGTAGACGGGACCGCTGCTGGGCAGGCCGCGGCCGGCGACGCAGCACGTGACGAGACCGTGGCCGTCGTGCCTGCGGTCGACGAGGGAGCGGCTGACGAGGCTGTTGCCGAACCGGCAGCCGCGGAGTCCCCCGTGGAACAGGCCCCGGAAGCTAGCGAATCCGCAGCAGCCGAAGCCGAGCCGGCTGAATCCGAACAAGCTGAGTCAGAGCAAGCCGAATCAGAACAGGCTGAAGAGGCCGTGGTGCCGGACGCTGCACCCCAGGAGCCTGCCGCTGAAGAAGCCGCCGAATCCCCCGCGGAGGATGCACCCGCAGAGGACGCCGCCGCTGAGGCGCCGGCCATGGAGGACGCGCGTGCTGAGGCGCGTGCCGAATCCGAGGCACCAGCCGAATCTGAGGCGCCCGCGGAAGCCGGTGCACCTGCTCAGGGCCCCGCTGCTGAAGAATCAGCTGCAGAAGCCCCCGCTACAGAGGAATCAGCTGCAGAAGAAACAGCCGCGGCCGCAGCTGCGCCGGTGCCCGCTCCGGCACCGCGTCCGGCACCGTCGCCCGCAGCTTTCGCAGCCCGTCCCAAGCCGGCCGCCGCGGCACCCGCAGCAGCTCCGGCACCGGTGGCATCGGCAACCTCGCTGGCAGAAGCCGCACGCTGGGGCCGCGTCGAGGGCGACGGCCACGTCTTCCTGACCATCGACGGTGAAGAGCACCCCGTGGGCCAGTACCCCGGGGTCAGCGATGACGAGGCCCTGGCTTACTTCGCAAGGAAATACGACGACGTTGTAGCCCAGATCGTCCTCCTCGAGCAGCGCGTCAGTTCCAAGGCGCCCAGCACGGACATGCAGAAGACCGTGAACCACCTCCGCGAGCAGCTTGCCGAGCGGAACATGGTGGGTGACCTGCGTGCGGCAGAGGCGCGCCTGGACAGGCTCTCTGAACAGATTTCTGAACTGGAAAAGTCCGAAAAGGCAGAGCACGACGCCGTCCGCGCCTCAGAGCTGGCCGCTCGGGAAGCGATCGTGGCTGAGGCTGAGGAAATCTCCGGCCAGGACCCTTCCCAGATCCAGTGGAAGACCTCCAGCGCCCGGATGAACGAACTGTTCGAAAGCTGGAAGACGGCGCAGAAGAGCGGTGTACGGCTGGGCCGCAGCAACGAAGACGCCCTGTGGAAGCGCTTCCGTGCTGCGCGCACCGTTTTTGACCGCCACCGCAGGGCATACTTCTCCCAGCTGGACAGCAACAACTCGGCCGCGAAATCAGCCAAGGAAAAGCTCATCGCTGAGGCTGAGGCCCTCTCCACGTCAACGGACTGGGGGTACGCCGCGGGCGAATACCGCCGCCTGATGGATGAATGGAAAGCCTCCCCGCGTGCCAGCCGGAAGGACGACGACGCCCTGTGGGCCCGCTTCCGCGCTGCACAGGATGTTTTCTTCACATCACGGCAGGCCGCCAACGAGGAAATCGACCAGGAGTACGCGGCGAACCTTACCGTGAAGGAAGCGCTCCTGGTTGAAGCGAACGCCATCCTCCCCGTCAAGGATCTGGCCGCCGCCAAGAAGGCGCTCCAGTCGGTCCGTGACCGCTGGGAAGAGGCCGGCAAGGTCCCCCGTGCGGATATGGGACGGATCGAGGCGGGCCTCCGCAAGGTGGAAGACGCCGTCCGGCACGCCGAAGAGGAAAACTGGCAGCGGTCCAACCCTGAGACCAAGGCCCGCACCAACAGCGCCCTGTCCCAGCTGGAGGCAGCCATCGCCGGTCTGCAGGACGACCTGGCCAAGGCCGAGAAAGCCGGCGACCAGCACAAGATCAAGTCCGCCCGGGAAGCGCTCGAGGCACGGCAGGCCTGGTTGGACCAGATCCAGCGTTCAGCGAGCGAACTCTCCTAGGTTGCCATTCCCTCCGTCCGCCGGGCGGAACCAATGCACGGCATGAGCAGATCAGCGTAACGCAGGTCCGGCGCCGGTTATCCACATAACCGGCGCCGGACCTGTCTCGTTGGGGGCAACCACGGCAAAATAGCTGAATGGCAGCAGCGTCCCCACCCGAATACCCTGACCTCTATTCGCCGGGGCGGCCTTTTAGCTGGCCGGAACTCCAATCGCTTGCTGCGGACGGCGTGCTGGCCAGGTTCCACCAGCAGGGGTATTCACTTCCGGACGTTCACACTTCACCCCAGCTGCGCGCCAGGGCAGCGGCCAACTACGTGCCGGCAGCCATCAGGCAGCGGGTGGTTGCCGGGCGGATGACTGCTGCCTGGATCTACGGCTGTGCGGCGGAGCCGGACCGGCTGGCACTCCTGGTGGACGCGAAACGCCGGGTCTCCAGCCTGCGGAACACCCGCGGATGCACGCTCCACGAAGTCAGGCTCGGCCCGTTCGACGTCGTCAGTCTCGGTGGTCTGATGGTCTCCAGTCCCCTGCGGACAGCCCTGGACATTGCCCTGCATGTGGAACCCCAGCGGGCAATCCCGGCTTTGGAGGGGCTGCTTGCCCGGCCCGAAAAGGACGTGAGGCTGCGCCTCCTGATCCTGGCCATTGAATCGACGCCAAGGGTGCCCCATAAGAAGGCCGCGCTGGAAAAGCTTGCCCTGCTAGCTCCGGCGCTTGTTGCCTGTGGTCCTGTAAACGTCAAAGACGCCGTCGATCCGCCGGACAGCGCTGAGGACGTGGCTCAGGTACTTGGGGTCGCCCATCTCGAACGCGAACTTTGAGATTGCCACCCGGTCCGTGGAGGTATGCACGCTGGCGGCGAGGATGTTCACATGGTTGTCAGAGAGGACCCGGGTCACATCGGACAGCAGCGACTTACGGTCCAGGGCTTCAACCTGGATCTCCACCAGGAAAACACTGGACTGCGTGGGGGCCCAGTCCACATCAACAATCCTGTCCGGCTGGTCCTTAAGGTCCGAGATGTTGGTGCAGTCCGTACGGTGCACTGAAACACCGGAGCCCCGGGTAACAAACCCGAGGATCGGATCGGGCGGAACCGGGGTGCAGCAGCGGGCCAGCTTCACCCAGACGTCCCCCACGCCGCGGACCACCACGCCGGAATCCGAGAACCGGGCCTTGGTGACCTGCGTGGGGATACTGACTTCGGTGATGTCTTCGTCGGTGCTCTCGTTGCCGCCAAGGCTTTCGACGAGCTTTTCCATCACGGACTGGGCTGACGTGTGTCCGTCACCCACGCCGGCGTACAGGCCAGAGATGTCCACGTATTTGAAGTCAGCGGCCACTGCCGCCAGGGCTTCATGTGTCATCAGGCGCTGGAGGGGAAGGTTCTGTTTCCGCATGGCCCGCGTCAACAGTTCCTTGCCACGGTCAATCGCCTCTTCGCGGCGTTCCTTGCTGAACCACTGACGGATCTTGTTCCGGGCCCTGGCGCTCTTAACGAAGTGCTGCCAGTCCTGGCTGGGGCCGGCTCCTTCTGCTTTCGACGTGAAGATTTCTACCCAGTCGCCATGGTTGAGCTCGCTGTTCAGCGGAACCAGCTTGCCGTTCACCCTGGCGCCGATGGTGCGGTGCCCCACTTCGGTATGCACGGCGTAGGCAAAGTCCACCGGGGTGGATCCGGCAGGCAGGGCCATGACCTCGCCCTTTGGGGTAAAGACAAACACCTCCCGGGCATTGATCTCAAAGCGCAGGGAGTCCAGGAATTCGCCGGGATCGGAGGTTTCCTGCTGCCAGTCCACCAGGGACCTGAGCCAGCCCATGTCGCCGTCGCGTGGGCTGCCCGGTCCGGTGGCCGTCCGGTTTGGCTGGTCCTTGTACTTCCAGTGTGCCGCCACGCCGTACTCTGCGCGCCGGTGCATTTCGTGAGTCCGGATCTGGATCTCCACAGGCTTTCCGCCCGGGCCGATCACGGTGGTGTGGAGGGACTGGTACATGTTGAACTTGGGCATCGCGATGTAGTCCTTGAACCGTCCGGGCAGCGGATTCCAGCGCGAATGCATGGTGCCCAGCGCGGCATAACAGTCCCGGACCGAATCCACCAGCACCCGGACACCCATGAGGTCGTTGATGTCGTCGAAGTCCTTGTCCCGCACGATCATCTTCTGGTAAATCGAGTAATAGTGCTTGGGCCTGCCGGTAATGGTGGACTTGATCCGCGCGGTCCTGAGGTCCTCGGTGATCTGGTCCCGGATGACCCCCAGGCTCTTCTCCCGCTCCGGGGTGCGGTCCCCCACCATCCGGACGATTTCCTCATAGACCTTGGGATAGAGGGCCGCGAAGGACAGGTCCTCCAACTCCCACTTGATGGTGTTCATCCCGAGGCGGTGGGCCAGGGGTGCGAAGATCTCCAGGGTTTCGCGCGCCTTGCGGGCGGAGGATTCGGCCGAGACGAAACGCCAGGTACGGGCATTGTGCAGCCTGTCCGCCAGCTTGATCATTAGGACGCGGATGTCCTTGGCCATGGCCACGACCATCTTGCGCACTGTCTCTGACTGGGCAGCTTCACCGAAACTGACTTTGTCCAGCTTTGTCACGCCGTCCACCAGCATGGCGACTTCCGGCCCGAAGTCCCGCTTCAGGTCCGCCAGCGTGTACGGGGTGTCCTCCACCGTGTCATGGAGGAGTGCGGCGGCGAGGGTAGTGCCGCTCAGCCCGAGTTCAGCCAGAATGGTCGCAACAGCCACGGGGTGGGTGATGTAGGGGTCGCCGCTCTTGCGTTTCTGGCCGCGGTGGCTGCGCTCGGCGACGTCGAAGGCGCGCTGGATGAGGTCAAAGTCTTCTTTGGGGTTGTTCGCCCGGACGGTCCGCAGCAGCGGCTCAAGGATGGGTGAATAATTGACCGCACTGCGCCCTGTGAGGCGTGCGAGCCGGGAGCGGGTCCGTTCCCGGCGGCCGGGAAAGGTGGCACGCGAACCGGAATTGTCCACGGGAATCACCGGGCCGGGGCGGCCGGAAGCGGCCAGCCCGGTCTGCGGTCCGGAGCCTGGACTGTTATCCCCGTTTGCCGTTGGCGCCGACGCCGAACGTTCTTCCAATGAAGCACCCCTCACAACCCGTTTAATTACTTCAGTCTATTCCTCCGTCAGTACACATTTGTAACCGGCACTTAAATGCGAACGGGCCGGAATGCATCGGTAGTCCGATACATTCCGGCCCGCTCCTGCAGGTTTCGCTCAGGCTTGGGCGGGCGCTGCCGGAGCAGCTGCCCGTGACGCCGTCTCTGCCCGGCGGTGCTCCACGCGTTTGGCCTGCTTCACCAGTTCTGGTTCGTTCTGGCGCAACCAGGCGTACATCGGTGCGGCGATGAAGATGGTGGCGGCCGTTCCGATCAGGATCCCGACGAACAGCGCCAGCGAAAGGTCGCGAAGGGTGCCCGCCCCCAGCAGCCCGGCACCAATGAAGAGGATGGCACCAACGGGCAGGATGGCAACCATCATGGTGTTGATGGAGCGCACCAAGGTCTGGTTCACGGCGAGGTTGACCTCTTCACCAAAGGTACGGCGGGTTGAGGCATCAATGTCGGCCGTGTTCTCACGGATCTTATCGAACACCACCACCGTGTCATACAGCGAGTAGCTGAGCACAGTCAGGAAGCCGATGATGGCTGACGGTGTCACTTCAAAGTCACTGAGTGCGTAAACTCCGGCGGTAATGAACATGGTCACCGCCATGCCCGCAATCGCGGAGAGCGACATTTTCCAGGTCCTGAAGTACAGCGCCATCAGCACGGCCGCCAAGACCACAAAGATCACAAGCCCCAGCAGGGCCTGTTTGGTGACGTCAGCTCCCCACGTCGGTCCCACAAAGGTGGATGTCACCTCGTTGTCGGTCACGCCATAGGCGGCGGTGAGGCCCTCTTTGATCTTGAGGGTCTCTTCATCCGTGAGCTTGTCAGTCTGGATGCGCATGGTGGTGCCGGCCACGTTGGCCACCCGGGGAATGCTGCCGGCCACAACGTCCTGGACCGCTTTTTCGCCGGCGGCAGCGTCGGTGGTCTTGACATTCGAGACGGTGAACTCGGAACCGCCACGGAACTCGATCCCCAGATTGAACCCGCCCTTGGCGACCGGGATCAGGATGGACAGGGCAACGGCAACCGCCGCGATGAGGAACCAGATTTTCTTGGCACCCACGAAGTCGTAGGAGCGCTTGCCGGTGTAGAGCTCGTTACCGAAATTGGCAAAGCTGGACATTACTTGTTCTCCTTGGCTGCGCTCTTGGAGGAGCCAGCGAGCTGCTCCTGCTTTTCAGCTAGGCGGCGTTCCGCGATGGTCATCCTGCGTTCTGCCTCCGCTGCTGCTCCGCTGTTCTTGGCACGGACCACCGAGGGCTTGGCCTCGGGGGTGCGCAGGCGCCCGGCTCCACGGTAAAGCGGAACTGCGCCAAGGCGCTTCGGGTCAAGGCCGGAGAAACGGTGGCCCTCGCCGAAGAATTTGGTGCGTGCCAGCAACCGCAGCGTGGGGTGGGTGAACATAAACACCACGATGAGGTCGGCGATGGCCGTGAGCCCGAGGGTGAAAGCGAAGCCGCGGACGTTGCCAACAGCCACGAAGTACAGCACCAGGGCAGCCAGCAGGTTCACGGCCTTCGAGGCCAGCACAGTGCGTTTGGCCCGCTTCCAGCCATTCTCGACTGCGGAAACCAGGCCGCGGCCCTCGCGAAGCTCATCACGGATTCGTTCGAAGTAAACAATGAAGGAGTCAGCGGTCTGGCCAATGGCCACGATGATGCCGGCGACGCCTGCCAGGGAGAGCCGATAGTTCTCGGTCCAGCCCAGGATTGCGATAGCGAGGTACGTCAGCACACCGGCTACCGCCAGGGAGGCAATGGTGACAAAGCCCAGCGCACGGTACTGGAACAGCGAGTACACCACCACCAGGAGCAGGCCGATCACACCGGCGAGGAGTCCCATACGGAGCTGTTCGCCACCGAGGGTTGCGGAAATCTGCTGCTCGCTCTGAATTTCGAAACTGATGGGAAGCGCGCCAAAGCGGAGCTGGTCGGACAGTGCCTTCGCTGTCTGCTCGGTGAATCCGCCGGTGATCTGCGGCCGCCCGTCGGTGATGACGGCAAGGGCGCGGGGAGCAGAGATGACCTGGTCATCCAGGACAATGGCGAACTGGGCCTTGGGGTCGGTTCCGGCGTCACCGCCGGCAGCGACGTAGAACTGGTTCAGGCGCTCTGTGACCTCTTTGAACTTCGCGGTGCCTTCATCGTTGAACTGGATGTTGACGGCCCATTCGTTCGTGACAGCACCCTGCGCGCCCTGCTGAAGCTGGAACGAGGACGTCACGATGTTGGTGCCCTTAACCTCGACGGGACCGAGGATGTACTTGACCGCGGGCGACGACGCCGTGGCGGGCTCACATGTCACCAGAGGCTTGGTGGGGTCTGAACGTTCCTGCCGGTCCTGGGACGGGTTGTCACAGTCAAGGCTCTCGAACTGGCGGTAGAGCTCAGGGGTGATCCAGTTGATGTCGCTGCTGTTGGCAGGCTCGGCCGTGGGCTTGGGCAGCTGCTCCTCAGGCGTCTGCGACTCAGCGGGAACAGCGGCGCCCGGTCCATTCAGCAGGACGGGGCGGAAGTTCATGTCCGCCGACGCCTGGATCAGGGCCCGGGTCTGGGATGACGGGGTGCCCGGAAGGCTGACCACAACGTTCCGGCCCGACTGGGTGCTGATTTCCGCCTCAGCCACACCGGAACCATCAACGCGCTGGCGAATGATGGACACCGCCTGGTTGAGCTGCTCCTCATTAATGTCCGAATTGCCCTCAACCTTGGGCGCCAGGATCATCTGCGTGCCGCCTTCAAGGTCCAGCGCCAGCTTGGGAGCCCAGCTTGCCTGCCCGGACATGGTGCCGCCGGCCAGCACTGCGGTCAGCACGGCGATAATTACGCCGAGCCAGACCAGCACCCTGAGCGCTGAGTTTTTGGGGCCAGTTCGTGCCATTGTCGATCTTTCTCTTATTGACGGAGGAACCGCCGGTGCGAGCCTTTGCTCTCACCGGCGGAAGATCCCCCAGCCGTAGACGCGTGGTAGCGAGGGTTGCCTTGCGGCAGCCTGACTAGCTGTCCTTTTTACCTTCGTCGTTGAGGCGCTTGAGGGTCTCGTCCGGCGTCTCGGCAGCAGGTGCGGTCGGCCCTGTTTCCTCAGCAGTCAGGGACGAAGCATCATTGGGGACGACAGACGGCTCATCCTCGGTAACGACGGCCGGCTCAACAATCTTGGTGACGGCCTGGCGGTGAACGGTGGCAAGGTTGCCGGGTGAAAGCTCCAGGACGACCTTGTTCTCTTCATCGTCCATCGAGACGATGCGGCCAAAGAGACCGAAGCTCGTCATGACCTCAACGCCAGGGGCGAACTGGGACTGCAGCGTTGCCTGCTGCTCCTTGGTCTTCTTGTTGCGGCGGAACATCATAAAGACAAAGATTCCGAGCATGGCGAACAAGACGATGTTCATTGGATCCACAGGGAAGTTTCCGTTCTGTACTGGCGTATTTTTGGTGTAGGCAGCGTCCGCTTTGAACCGTGTGGCCTGGCGGAAAACTGTGTGCCGTCCACCGGCGGCTGGTAATGCCGCCTGCGGGAACAAAGACCCGAAGGTGCCGGGCGTCATACCAGTCTAAAGGGAAAACCTGAAAGGACGGTGCTATTGGCCGTTCGGAGCCCAATCGGCCGCAGATTCTTCATCGTCAGGACCGGTCTCGAACAGATCCAGGGGCTCCTGCCCAAACACCCCGGCCGGGACGGCAAAACCAAGGTGCGTCCACGCGGGGGCCATGGCGATACGGCCACGCGGAGTTCGTCCCAGCAGCCCTTCCCGGACCAGGAACGGCTCAGCTACCGTTTCGACGGTCTCTGTCTCCTCCCCCACGGCGATGGCCAGGGTGGACAGACCCACGGGCCCGCCGCCGAATTTGGTGATAAGCGCTTCCAGGACGGCACGGTCCAGCCGGTCCAGGCCCTTCTTGTCCACTTCATACATGTCCAGCGCGGCGGAGGCAGCGCGGGCATCGATCTGCTCAATTCCATGCACCAGGGCCCAGTCGCGCACACGGCGGAGCAGGCGGTTGGCTATACGGGGTGTGCCACGGGACCGTCCTGCGATTTCGCTGAACCCGGCAGAGTTGACCTTGAGGTCCAGCAGGCCGGCGGACCGTCTCAGGACCAGTTCCAGCTCGGCCACGGAGTAGAACTCCAGGTGCCCGGTGAACCCGAACCTGTCACGCAGCGGGCCAGGCAGGAGTCCGGCCCGCGTGGTGGCGCCCACCAGGGTGAACGGCGGCAGCTCAAGCGGAATGGCGGTGGCACCGGCGCCCTTCCCCACCACGATGTCCACCCGGAAGTCCTCCATGGCCATGTAGAGCATTTCTTCGGCCGGCCGGGACATGCGGTGGATTTCGTCGAGGAACAGAACCTCGCCCTCGGAGAGCGAGGAAAGAATGGCGGCCAGGTCCCCCGCGTGCTGGATGGCGGGACCGCTGCTGATGCGCAGGGGCGCGTTCATCTCGGCGGCCACGATCATGGCCAAGGTGGTCTTACCCAGCCCCGGCGGGCCGGAGAAGAGCACGTGGTCGGCGCTCCGGCCGCGCATCCTTGAGGCCTGCAGGACCAGCGAAAGCTGCTTGCGGACCCTGTGCTGGCCGACAAAATCATCCAGGTTCTTGGGCCGAAGCGCAGCCTCGATGGCGCGGTCCTCAGGCTCTTCCACCGCGGCCACCACCGAAGGCTCAGCCACGGCTGCCTACCCGGTTGCCGGCCCGGGCGCCGTCCTGGCCAAGCCAGCGAAGGGTGGTGCGGAGAATTTCTGCCACATTGCCGCGGAAGGAAACCTCGGGCTCATCCGCCAGTGCCTTCTCGATACTCGCCGCGGCGTCCTTTTCGGACCAGCCCAGGCTGGTCATGGCTGCGACAACCTGCGGCTTCCAGGCGGCTTCAGCGGGGGTGGCCGCGGCCTGGGCGCCCGCGGTGCCGTGCGGCACCAGCTTTCCGGCGAGCTCAAGGACGATCCTGCCAGCCACCTTGGGGCCGATCCCGGGCACCTTTGTGAAGGTCTTGCTGTCCCCTGTGTGGGCAGCCACCCGGATGGCTTCGGGTTCGTGGACCGCCAGCACCGCCAGGGCCAGGCGCGGGCCAACCCCGCTGACACTGAGCAGGACATCGAAAACTTCACGTTCGTCGTCGGACGCGAACCCGAAAAGTGTCAGGGAATCCTCGCGCACTATAAGCGAGGTGAACAGTTTTCCTTCTTCGCCCGTGCGGAGCCGGCTGAGGGTCTGCGGGGTGGCGTTCACGCTCATTCCCGCCCCGTTAAGGTCAATCACGGCCGTGGAAAGACCTACGTGCGCTACTGTTCCGCGAAGGAAACTGATCAAGGCCGGGCTCCTGGTGTACCGCCGGTGTTAATGGGTGTGAAACCGGCTATCCGAACATATCTACGAATACCCTAGCAAGGCACCCGGACAATCAGCGTGCGCGGCGCGCCTTCGCCTCCGCGTCAGCCCAGGCCCGCTGGGCGGGTGTCAGGGAGGAACTGCCGGGACCGGTGGTGGCCACAGCGGCGCCGCTGCCCGCACGCCAGGCGTGGGTGATGGCAAGGGCCAGGGCGTCGGCGGCGTCGGCAGGGCGCGGCGGCGCGTCGAGCCGAAGGATCTTGGTGACCAGCTTGGTGACGGCGTCCTTATTGGACGTGCCGCTGCCGGTGACTGCAGCCTTGACTTCCGACGGCGTGTGCAGCGCCACCGGGATCCCGCGCCGGGCCGCGGCGGCGATCACCACTCCCGATGCCTGGGCCACCCCCATCACCGTGCTGACGTTGAGCTGCGAAAAAACGCGCTCAACGGCCAGGACGTGGGGTTCGTATCTGTCCAGCCAGTCATCAATGGCCAGGGCGATGACCAACAGCCGCTGGTCGAGGGTCTCTCCCGGGGAGGTGCCCACCACCCCGACGGCCACCATGGTGGCCCGCCTGTTCCGTTCGACGTCGACGACGCCGATGCCGCAGCGGGTGAGCCCGGGGTCAACCCCCAGGACGCGCAGCGTCACGGCCCGGAAACAGTGCTAGTCCGCAAGGCGGAAAATCACTCGGCTTCCAGGGCGGCCTGGACTTCGTCGCTGAGGTCGGCGTTGCTGTAGACGTTCTGGACGTCGTCGAGCTCTTCCAGGGCATCCACCAGCTTCATGAACTTCTTGGCGGCGTCGAGGTCCAGCGGCACCTGCATGGAGGGGACGAACTCGGCCTCATCGGTGTCGTATTCGATCCCGGCTTCCTTGAGGGCTTCGCGGATGGCCTGCAGGTCGGTGGGCTCCGAGTGGATTTCGAAGCTGTCGCCGTTGTCCTTGACTTCCTCGGCGCCGGCATCCAGGACCGCCATCAGGACGTCGTCCTCGGTCAGGTCCTTTTTGGGCAGGGACACAACGCCTTTGCGGCTGAAGAGGTAGCTGACGGAACCGGGATCGGCGATGGTGCCACCGTTGCGGGAGATGGCCAGGCGCACTTCTGAGGCGGCACGGTTCTTGTTGTCCGTGAGGCACTCGATGAGCAGGGCAGAACCCTGCGGCCCGCGGCATTCGTACATGATCTCGGTGTAGTCCACCACTTCACCGGTCAGGCCGGCGCCGCGCTTGATGGCACGGTCGATGTTGTCTGCTGGGACGGAGGTCTTCTTGGCCTTGGTGACGGCAAGTTCCAGGCTGGGGTTGCCGGCCAGGTCCGGTCCGCCCATGCGGGCGGCAACTTCGATGTTCTTGATCAGTTTGGCGAACGACTTGGCGCGGCGGCTATCGAGGATGGCCTTCTTGTGCTTGGTCGTCGCCCATTTGGAGTGGCCTGACATGCTTTACGCTTCTCCTCTGATCATTCGAATAAAAAGTTCGTGTACGCGTTTTTCCCCAGTCACTTCCGGGTGGAAGGAGGTGGCCAGCAGTTGGCCTGAGCGCACGGCAACAATTCTAGCCGTCCCGGGCAGGGGCGCGGCGTGGGACGCGTGCTCGGGGTCGGCAGGTTCTACCTGGGCAAGGACCTCCACGTCCGGGCCCACCCGCTCCACCCAGGGGCCGCGGATGAAGACAGCGTGGACGGGCGGGGTGCCGGCGCCGGTGGCACTGAAGTCCAGCCCTTTAAAGTCAAGGTCGGTCTCGAACGACTCCCGCTGGCGCCCGAAGGCGTTGCGGCGCACGGTGATGTCCAGGCCGCCGAAGGTCTGCTGGGGTTCGCCGGCAAGGTCGGTGGCGGGGTCCGCGATGTGGTCCGCCAGCAGGATCATGCCGGCGCAGGAACCGTAGACCGGCAGGCCGTCCTTGATCCGGGCCCGCAGCGGCTCCGCCAGATCAAAGGCACGAGCCAGTTTATCGATCGCCGTGGATTCGCCGCCGGGAATGATCAGACCGTCCAGGCCCTCGAGTTCGGAAGCACGACGGATTCCGACGCCGGCAGCACCGGCGGCCTCTACCGCGCGCAGGTGTTCGCGGAAGTCGCCCTGAAGAGCCAGGACGCCGATCCGCAGGCCTGAGCCCACGCGTGCAGGAGCAGCCGAAAGGGGGTTTGTCATCCCTTCAGCATAATGCGGATGGCGGCCCCATGTTCCGCCCAGACCGTCCGGGGCCAGGTTCCATGCCGCTGCTGGGATATATTACAGAGCATGCTTTACATCAGTATTCCGCTCGGCAAGCTGGTCCGTCGGGTATCCCGGCTCAGGGGCGGAGGTTCCGCCCTGCCCGGCCTGGTGGTCGAAAAAATCGATCCGGGCTTTATGCAGCGGACGCTCTCAACCCTCCCTCACGGTGTGGCTGTGGTCAGCGGAACCAACGGTAAGACCACCACCACCAAGATGGTGGTGGAACTCCTGGAAAGCCAGGGCCTGAAGGTCTTCACCAACCGCACCGGAAGCAACTTCACCCGTGGTGTGGCTGCGGCCCTGCTGGGAGAGGTGGACTGGCGTGGACGGCTCAAGGCCGACGTCGCTGTCCTGGAACTGGACGAAGCCCACGCCGTGCACTTTGTGAACAGCGTTCCGCCGCGCTACAGCCTTCTGCTGAATGTGCTGCGTGACCAGCTTGACCGGTTCGGTGAGATCGACAAGACAGCCCAGCTCCTGCAGCATGTCGCCGCCAACACCACCGGAACAGTGGTGCTGAACCGTGAAGACCCGAGGGTGGCACGCATAGCGGATACGCTCACCGGCCAGGAGGTCCGTTACTTCGGCCTGGACGACTCCCTGCTCAGCACTTTTCCCAACGACGACGACATGCGGGCTGCGCCCGGAAGCCCCGCGCCCGCGCCGCTGCCTGACAAGCCGCCGGCCGACGTCGTGCTCCGCCGGGTGGGCCCGGACAGCGCCGATTTTGAGTACGACGGCGTCACAGTCAGCACCGCAATGCGGCTCCGCGGGGTCTATAACATCTTCAATGCCGCGGCCGCACTGGCCCTGGCCCGCAGCATCTGCGGAAGCGGCGCCGCCACTGCTGACCACAACACGCTGCTGACCGCGCTGTCGCAGGTGGAACCGGCATTTGGCCGGGGCGAAAGCCTCACCGTTGACGGGCAGCCGCTGGATCTGGTCCTGGTCAAGAACCCCAGCGGATTCCGCCTTGGCCTGAAATCGTTCCCGGCAGGCGGCTACGCCACCATGATCGCCATTAACGACAACTATGCCGACGGCAGGGACATGTCCTGGCTGTGGGATGTGGAGTTCGAATCACTGCGCGACGGCGGCGTGGACCAGCTGACCGGATCCCGCGCCTATGACATGGCGTTGCGGCTGCAGTATGACGAAGTGCCGATCGGCGCCGTGGAGCCGGACATCGCACCTGCACTGGCGGACTTCATCCGGGACGCGAAGGACAGGCCAAAAAGGATATTCTGCACTTATACGGCAATGCTGGCCATCCGCCGCGAGCTGTCCAAAATCACCACAGTGGAGGTTGTCTCATGACTTCCGGACCCGATGGATCACAACAGGCAGGCAGCAAAGGCACTATCCGGGTTGTACTGCTGTACCCGCGTGACATGAACATTTACGGCGACTGGGGCAACGCCCTGGTTCTCCGCCAGCGCATCAGCTGGCACGGGTACACCCCCGAATTGGTGGAATACAACGTCGGGGACGAATTTCCGGATGACGTGGACATCATCGTGGGCGGCGGCGGCCAGGACAGCGGCCAGCTGGTCATCCAGGACGACCTGCAGTCCCGGGCCGGTGTCCTGACGGAACTGGCCGAGGACGGTGCACCCATGCTGGTCATCTGCGGGCTGTACCAGCTTTTCGGGCGCTTCTTCAAGACGCGCACCGGGGCAGTGATTCCGGGGATCGGGGTTCTGGACGTGGAAACGCATGGCACCGATGAACGGCTTATCGGCAACGTCAAAGTCTCCACCAGTGAGTTCGGCGAAGTGCTCGGGTACGAGAACCACAGCGGCCAGACCACCCTGGGCCCGGGCGTTCGTCCGCTGGGCACCGTGCCCAAGGGAATGGGAAACAACAGCAGCGACGGCCACGAAGGCGCCCGCTACCGCAACATTGTGGCAAGCTACCTGCACGGCTCCCTCTTGCCCAAGAACCCTGCGATCGCCGATTTCCTGATCAGGACGGCCGCCGAACGCAAGTACGGCACTTTCATCCCGGGCAACCCGGATGACCGCTACTCGGTGCTGGCCCGTGAGCACGCTGCCCGCCGGCCCCGCTGAGGCAGCCGTTGCCTTAGCGCTCCTGCGTGATGAGGAGTTCGTGTGCACCGGCAGCGGCAGCGCCCATGGAGTTCACTACGGTGGCGGTCCGCTGCCTGGTGGCTGCATCTGCTTCCGGTGACGCACACGTGCCCTGCGGCGCGTCGGAGGCTACCGGGCACCAGCGGTAGGGGTCCCGGACAATCACTGACGGCACCCAGGCCAGGTCTGCGGGCGACCATTTACCCGATTCGTCCTGGCTGAATTGTGCCCGAACCAGGAGCCCTTCGTTGTTGACCACGTACCAGGGCGAGAGTTCTGTCACGCCGTTGCCCAGGCCGTACACAATCCAGGTGCCTTTGTAATTCTCGATGGGCAGCACGGAATGTGTGTGGTGCCCGTAGATCATGGTGAACTGTCCGCTGTCCACCAGCGCATGGGCAACTTCCTGTTGCTGGGCATTCGCTTCACTGGCGTACTCATCACCGGCGTGCATGGCTCCAAGCACAATGTCCGCGCCCATTGCCCTCGCCTTTTGGGCCTTGGCGATCATGGTTGGTGCATCAAGCATGTCCACCTGCCAGGCGTAATCCGGGTACTGGCCGTTGAGCCCGTACGTCGCCTCGATGATGGCGATCTTCGCGGCCTGGGTCTGCATGATCAGGATTCCCTGGGACTCCGCTTCGGTGCGGTAGGAACCGGTGTGCTTCAAACCCGCAGCGTCCAGGGCATCAAGGGTGCGGAGCAGGCCGTCCGTGCCCCTGTCGATCGTGTGGTTGCTGGCCGTGGTGCAGGCCTGGTACCCGACAGCTTTGGCGGCGGTGATGATCTGGGGTGGAACGTTGAAGGACGGGTAGGCGGAGAATGGCCCCTCCGGGCCGGCCACGGGTGTCTCCTGGTGGCAGATGGCGAGGTCGCTGGCCTGGATGTACCTGCGCTGACCCTCCAGCAGCGGAACGAAGTCCAGGCCGGGCTTCCCTGCCGCCGCCGCATCCGCAGTGGCCTGCTGCCAAAGCTGGGTGTGCACCAGCATGTCGCCTGTGACCAGTATCGATGTGCACCGGATCGTGGGGCAGGGCGGCCCTTCGCCCGGGGTGGGAGTAGGGGTTGGCGTCGGTGACGGCGTGGGGCTTGCCTCGACCGGAACCGGGCCCGCTGACGTTGAGGGAGTGTTTTGCTCTGCCACCAGGCCGCAGCCTGCCAGCAACACCGTAAACACAGCAGCAAAAACCGCGGTGCGAACGCGGACAGCACCAGTGGCAAGCAAGTTCCCCATACGCCACATTCTAGATTCCGGCTCTCCTGAATGACGTGCATTTGGAGCATTGAGAAGCGTGCCGCGCTGTGAAAGGTTTACTTCATGACAAATCCCCTCCTGAGCTCAAGCACGCTGCCCTACGGGCTGCCGCCGTTCGCCGACATCCACTCCGGGCATTATGCCGAAGCCGTCGACGCCGGCCTGGCGGAACATCTCGAAGAGATCCGGGCCATCGTGGAGAACCCGGAGCCGGCGACCTTCCGGAACACCGCCGAGGCCATGGAGCGCGCCGGACAGCTCCTCAACCGGGCGTCTGCCTCCTTTTTCACGCTTGTGTCAGCAGATGCATCCGACGAAATACGCCATCTTGAAACCGAACTGTCCCCACGCTTCTCGGCGCACCAGGACGAAGTGTTCCTCAACCGCCGGCTCTTTGACCGGTTCGCCGCGATTGACATGACGGACTGCGATCCCGAGTCCACCCGGCTGGTGGAGGATTACCTCAAGGAATTCCGGCAGTCCGGCATCCAACTGGACGGCCCGGCCCAGGAGCGGCTGAAAGCGGTGAACGCGGAGCTGTCACGCCTGGGCACCGAATTCGGCCAGCGCGTGAAGGAGGGGATGAAATCCGCGGCGCTGCTGCTGGACAGTGAAGCCGAGCTGGTCGGCCTGCCGGCTGACGATATCGCCACGGCGGCGGAAGCTGCCCGCGCCGCCGGCCATCCAGGGAAGTTCCTGCTCACACTGATCCAGCCAACTAACCAGCCGGCCATTGCCGCGCTTGAGAACCGGGACATCCGCCGTCGGCTGTTTGAGGCCTCCGTCAGCAGGGGAAGCGATGGCGGGAGCTTTGATGTCCTGGAACTGGTCAGGTCACTGGCGGAACTCCGTGCCGAAAAGGCTGCCCTGCTCGGGTTTGCCAACTACGCGGAACTGGAAGTGGACCGGCAGACCGCTCCCGACTTTGAAGCGGTACAGGCCATGCTGAACAGGCTGGCACCGGCAGCAGTGAGGAATGCCGACGCCGAAGCGGCGGCCCTTGCGGAGATCGCGGGCCATCCGTTGGAGCCGTGGGACTGGGCTTTCTACTCCGCCAGGGTCCGCCGGGAGAAATATGCTGTCGATGAGCAGGCCCTCCGCCCCTATTTTGAGCTGGACCGGGTGCTCCGGGATGGCGTGTTCCATGCGGCTACGTCGCTTTATGGGATCACGTTCCACGAACGGAAGGATCTTGCAGGCTACCACCCCGACGTCCGCGTCTGGGAGGTCCGGAACGGGGACGGCAGCGGGCTGGGGCTGTTCCTGGGTGACTACTACACCCGGGAGTCCAAGCGGGGCGGGGCGTGGATGAATTCGCTGGTTGAACAGTCCGGCCTGCTGGGCACCCAGGCTGTGGTCATCAACAACCTGAACATTTCCAAGCCGCCGGCCGGAGAACCCACGCTGCTGACGCTGGATGAGCTGCGCACCATCTTCCACGAGTTCGGCCATGCGCTGCACGGCCTGTTCTCCGACGTAACGTATCCGCGCTTCTCCGGGACTTCAGTCCCCCGCGACTTCGTGGAGTACCCTTCGCAGGTCAACGAGATGTGGATCCTCTGGCCTGACGTGCTGGCCAGCTATGCCCGGCACCACGCCACGGGCGAACGCCTGCCGCAGGACATCGTGGACAGGCTCAACGAGTCCCGGCTCTGGGGCGAAGGGTTCGCCACCACCGAATACCTGGGCGCAGCACTGTTGGATCTTGCATGGCACGTGCTGGACAGCAACGGGATCCCGGAGGACGTCCTGGCGTTCGAAGCCAAATCGCTGGCTGCAGCCGGAGTGGCCCACGCCCTGATCCCGCCACGGTACCGGTCGGGCTACTTCCAGCACATCTTCGCCGGGGCTGGCTACGCTGCAGGCTACTACTCCTATATCTGGAGCGAAGTCCTGGATGCGGAAACGGTCGATTGGTTCACGGAGAACGGCGGCCTGACACGGGCAAACGGAGAGCGGTTCCGCCAGGAGCTGCTCTCCCGCGGCAACAGCCGGGATCCACTGGAATCTTTCCGCGCCCTCCGGGGCCGCGAAGCCAACCTGGAACCCCTGCTAAGGCGCCGCGGCCTGGAGTAGCCCAGCCCCACTTAAAGAAGTACGACGCCGGTCCCCCACCATAAGAGGTGAGGAACCGGCGTCGTACTTCAGAAGCAAACGCCCCTTGGCGAGGGGCGGTGTTATCCGGCAGCGCGCGTAAAAGGGGCCCCGCGCCGCAAGCAGCTACGTAGCTGCCGACAACGCGCGGGGAATAGCGCGCCGAGGATGACGCCGTCCGGCGCCCCCAAGGCGACTAAAGAGGGCGGAAGTTACCAGCCGCGCTCGGCCAGGCGGTGTGGCTGCGGGATCTCGTCAACATTGATGCCCACCATGGCCTCGCCCAGGCCGCGGGAGGCCTTGGCGATGACGTCCGGGTCATCGAAGAACGTGGTGGCCTTGACCACGGCGGCGGCGCGTTGGGCCGGGTTGCCGGACTTGAAGATGCCCGAGCCGACGAACACGCCGTCGGCGCCGAGCTGCATCATCATCGCAGCATCTGCCGGGGTGGCGATGCCGCCGGCGGTGAACAGCACCACCGGAAGCTTGCCCGTGAGCGCCACTTCCTTGACCAATTCGTACGGCGCCTGCAGTTCCTTCGCGGCAACGTACAGCTCGTCCTCGGGCAGCGAGGAGAGCCGGCGGAGCTCGGCACGGATCTGGCGCATGTGCGTGGTGGCGTTGGAAACATCGCCGGTGCCGGCCTCGCCCTTGGACCGGATCATCGCCGCGCCCTCGTTGATCCGGCGCAGCGCCTCACCAAGGTTGGTGGCACCACAGACGAAGGGAACGGTGAATTCCCACTTGTCGATGTGGTTGGCGTAGTCGGCCGGGGTGAGGACCTCGGACTCGTCAATGTAGTCAACGCCCAGGGACTGCAGGATCTGGGCCTCAACAAAGTGGCCGATCCGGGCCTTGGCCATGACCGGCACGGACACGGCCTCGATGATCTTGTCGATCATGTCCGGATCCGACATCCGGGAAACGCCGCCCTGGGCGCGGATATCAGCCGGCACGCGTTCCAGCGCCATCACTGCAACGGCACCGGCGTCTTCGGCGATGCGGGCCTGCTCGACGTTGACGACGTCCATGATGACGCCGCCCTTGAGCATCTCAGCCATGCCGCGCTTGACGCGCTTGCTGCCCGTGACGCTGTTCACGGACGAACCGGCTTCGCTGCTTACATCAGGTGTAGACACAAAAACCCCTATGGGTAGATAGATGACCTTCGCCGGGCGTGAAAGCGGCATCAAGCTGCCGAAATGAACACGCTCCGGGTTGCCGGATCCATTGACCGGGCAGTTCCAATACTAGTCCCACGGCGGCCAGAGGGCTTAATCACGCTTAATCCGAGGGGGCACTCTCGGCCAGGGCCTGGCGGTGAACTCCCACTATCCGCTGCACCACGGTGACCAGGCTGGCCACGGCCAGCAGGCCCAGTGTCACCAGCAGCACGACACTTGGCAGGCCGAGGCCCGTAAACCCTGTAACAACCAGCACCGAGACGAGCCTTTCAGCCCGTTCGGCAATACCCACGTTGGCCGTGAACCCCAGCGATTCTGCCTTGGCCCTGGCGTAGGAAACCACCATGCCAAGGACCAGGCAGATCACGGCCGCGGCGCCAATGGCGAAATCGGCGCCACCGGTAAAGAACCAGATGGACAGGCCGGCAAACAGGGCACCGTCGGCGATCCTGTCCAGCGTGGAGTCCAGGAAGTTGCCCCATCGGCCCCCGGAGTCGCGCATCCTTGCCATGATGCCGTCCAGCACATCGGAAAAGACGAAGGCGGTAATGAACAGGGTCCCCCACCACAGCTGGCCCAGAGGGTAAAAGACCAGGGCGCCAACCACCACGCCGGCCGTTCCAACCACCGTGACGGCATCAGCAGAGACGCCGATTTTCAGCAGCCAGCGGGCAAGCGGAGTGAACAGCGCCGTAAAAAAACCCCGCGCGTGCCTATTCAGCATCCGTCTCCCCGGGCCAGGCCTGGGCAACCTGCTGGCGGACCTCATCCAGCGTCTGCGTGATGGCCTTGGTCTGGGCGATGATGGGGAAAAAGTTGCCGTCCCCGCCCCACCGCGGAACGATGTGCTGGTGAAGGTGGGCGGCGATTCCTGCCCCGCCCACAACACCCTGGTTGATGCCGATATTGAAGCCGCCGGGGTTCGCCACTTTGCGCAGGACCTTCATGGCCGTCTGGGTCAGCTCGGCGAATTCCCCGGTCTCTTCGAGCGTAAGGTCCGTGTAGTCGGGAACGTGGCGGTAGGGGCAAACCAGCAGGTGGCCGGGATTGTAGGGGAAGAGGTTCAGTACCACATAGCAGGTTTTCCCCCGGTAAACGATGAGGGCTTCCTCGTCGGTCCGGCTCGGCCCTACGCAGAACGGGCAGTCGTTCTGGTCCTTGAACTGGTGCTGGCCGCCCTTGATGTAGGCCATCCGGTGCGGAGTCCACAGGCGCTGGAAAGCATCCGGAACGCCGGCGAGATCAAAATCGTCGGTGACGCCGGAATCCCCTGGATACCCCGCCCCTGTATTCTCCTGCACCGTCTCTGTGTCCGTTTCCGCTAGCTGGTCCGGTTACGGACGGCTTCTGTGATCCGCTTGACCGCTTCGGCCACCGGCACGCCGTTGTCCTGGCTACCGTCGCGGAAACGGAAGGACACCGCTCCGGCGTCGGCGTCGTCACCACCGGCGATCAGGACAAACGGGATCTTGTCCTTGCTTGCCGTGCGGATCTTCTTGGGGAACCTGTCCGAGGAGATGTCCACCTCGGCGCGGATGCCCGCCGCCTTAAGCTGATCGACGACGTCGAACATGTAGTCATTGAAGGTCTCGGCCACCGGGATGCCCACTACCTGCACGGGAGCAAGCCAGGCGGGGAACGCTCCGGCGTAGTGCTCGGTGAGGACACCCATGAAGCGTTCGATCGAGCCGAAAAGGGCCCGGTGGATCATCACGGGGCGCTGGCGGGTGCCGTCGGCCGCCTGGAATTCCAGTTCGAACCGTTCCGGGAGGTTGAAGTCCAGCTGGATAGTGGACATCTGCCAGGTGCGGCCCAGGGCGTCCTTCGCCTGCACTGAGATTTTCGGGCCGTAGAAGGCAGCTCCGCCCGGATCCGGCACCAGTTCAAGGCCTGATTCCTGCGCGACTTCGGCGAGGGTGTTCGTCGCTTCTTCCCAGGCGGCGTCGTCACCCACATACTTTTCGGGGTCCTTGGTGGACAGCTCGAGGTAGAAGTCGTTCAGGCCGTAGTCCTGGAGCAGGCCCAGCACAAAGTTCAGGGTCTTGGTGAGCTCGTCCTTCATCTGCTCGCGGGTGCAGTAGATGTGGGCGTCGTCCTGGGTCATGCCCCGCACACGCGTGAGTCCGTGGACCACACCGGACTTTTCGTACCGGTAGACGGAGCCAAATTCGAAGAGCCGCAGGGGAAGTTCACGGTAGGAACGGCCACGCGAGCGGAAGATCAGGTTGTGCATGGGGCAGTTCATCGGCTTCAGGTAGTAGTCCTGAGCCGGCTTGCGGACGGTTCCGTCAGCGTTGAGTTCCTCATCCACCCGCATGGGCGGGAACATGCCGTCCTTGTACCAGTCGAGGTGGCCCGATACCTCGTACAGGTGGCCCTTGGTGATGTGCGGCGTGTAGACGAACTCGTAGCCGGCGTCCACGTGGCGCTGCCGCGAGTAGTCCTCCATCTCCTTGCGGATGATGCCGCCCTTGGGGTGGAAGACAGGCAGGCCGGAACCAAGTTCATCCGGGAACGAGAACAGATCCAGCTCCACGCCTAGCTTGCGGTGATCGCGCCGTTCCGCTTCGGCAATCCGTTCCTGGTAGGCCTTCAGCTCGTCCTTGGTGGGCCAGGCGGTGCCGTAGATCCGCTGCAGCTGCTGGTTTTTCTGGTTGCCCAGCCAGTAGGCGGAGGAGGAACGGGTCAGTGCGAACGCGTTGGAAATAAGTTTGGTGTTGGGCAGGTGCGGGCCCCGGCAGAGGTCGCACCAGACGCTGTCACCGCTTTTCCGGTCCACGTTGTCGTAGATGGTAATGTCCCCGGCGCCGACTTCAACGTTGACGCCTTCGCCCGCTTCAGCGGCCTCGTTCTTTTTGCCCAGCAGTTCCAGCTTGTAAGGTTCGTTCTTCATGGCCTCACGGGCCTCGTCCTCGCTGACCACGCGGCGGACGAATTTCTGGTTCTGGTTGACGATCTTGAGCATCATCTTTTCGAGGGTTTTCAGGTCCTCCGGCGTGAACGGCTCGGCCACGTCAAAGTCGAAGTAGAAACCGTCAGTGATGTAGGGCCCGATGCCCAGCTTGGCATCCGGGCGCAGCTGCTGGACAGCCTGGGCCATGACGTGGGCCGTGGAGTGGCGGAGCACGTTTAGTCCGTCGGGGGAACCAATGGTGACGGCCTGGATGTCTGCACCTTCGGGCAGTTCCTGGTCCAGGTCTTTCAACTCGCCGTTGACACGGGCTACAACGACGTCGCGACGCTCAAAGAAGAGTTCCGCCCCGGTTGTCCCGGTAGTCACCTTGGTCTCTTCGCCATCGACGATGAGGGTGATCTGCTGGGCATCTGACACGGGTGTCTCCTATTCAAAGTTAAGGCTTCATAGCTTGTGGCATACGGGGACCACAGCCAGCCACCGTCAATGCTATCGGTTTCCAGAGGGGCCGACCAACGGGACGCGCGGCCCGCTCAGCCGCCCATCCCCGTAATGGCAAGGCTCCTGTTGATTCCGTCCAACGGATGCGGGACGTCGGTGGTCTCCGGGCTGGACTGCGGGAAGGGCAGGGTTTCAACCCTGCTCAGGTCCCAGGCCATGCTGGCACTCAGGCTGATTCCCCGCGGACCAGTCCGCCGGGTGGTTCCCCGGATGAGGAGCAGCCTGGTCCCGAACAGCAGCAGTCCGGCCTGTTCCTGCGCCTCATGGAAGAAGACGGAGTCAACGCAACCCGTGCCGTCGTCGATACTGATGAAAACCACGCGCCGGCCGCCGCGCATGGGGGGTGTCTGGGTGGCGATGCGTACTCCGGCCACCAGCACTTCAGTTCCATTGCGCAGGCCCAGCAGTTTATCCGCGGTGGTGACGCCGAGCCGGTCAAGCATGGGACGGTGGCTGTCCATCAGGTGCCCGCTGACATCTATAGCCATCAGATCAAGTTCCGCGCGTACGTTGTCCACCAGCGTGGGCGCGGGCAAGCCCGGTTTGACGTTCCGCAGTTCCACGTCGCCCAGCGGCAGGGCCAACTGCCCCTCGATGACCTCGATACCCTTCCGGGCAGCACCAGTGGATTGAAGCTTTTGGAGGTGGTGGACCAGGTCCGCGCGGTTGGCGCTCCCACCGGACTCCAGGTGCAGGGAATCAAAGGCCCCAAGCTGGGCGAGCCTCCTGATGCTTGGTTTGCTAAGCCGGGACCGTGTCCTGAGGTCCGCCAGGGAATCATAGGGCTGGCCGGCAACGATCCGTTTGAGTTCAGCCCCGGATACGCCGTAAATCCCTTTCAGGCTCAGCCTGATCCCCAGCTTGCCCCGGTCCGGCCCCTCGGTGACCCGTTCCACCCTGTATTCCGCCTGGCTGCGGTTGATGTCCAACGGCAGAATGGGGATGCCCAGCCTGCGGGCCTCTGCCACCAGGAGGCGTTTGGGGTACATGCCAGGATCGTGCTCCCACAATCCGGCCAGGAACGCCTCGGGGTGGTGGGCCTTTAGCCAGGCAGACTGGTAAGTGGGCACGGCGAACGCCGCTCCGTGAGCCTTGCAGAAACCGAAACTTCCAAAGGATTTCAGGGTTCCCCAGACTTTGTCCACGACCTCCGGGGCATACCCGCTGGCGCGGGCTTCCCGGCGGAAGAATTCCTCCACTTGAGGCTCAAGGGCCTCGTTGCCAAGTGCGCGGCGGAATTCGTCGGCCCGGGCCAGGCCGCAGCCCGTCATGACATCGAAGGTCTTCAGGATCTGTTCGTGGAATACGGTGACGCCGTGCGTTTCCTGAAGCACGGGTTTCAGGTCAGGGTGCGGATAGACTTCCGGCGCGAACCCGTGCCGGTGCTCCAGGAACGGCCGCACCATGTCCGACTTCATGGGTCCGGGCCGGAAAAGTGAAATATCGATGATGAGGTCGTTGAAGTCGCGCGGCGCCATCTTGCCCACCAGCTCACGCTGGCCAGGGGATTCGATCTGGAAACAGCCCAGCGTGTGCGTGCTGCGGATCAGCTCATACGTTGGCTCATCATCAAGCGGCACGGCGTTGAGGTTGATGTGGCCATTCTCGGCAATGTAATCAGGCCCGGAACCATCAGGACCGGAGGGGTGGGCTCCGGCGGCGACCACCTCTGCCTTGGAGGGGTGGATTCGGATGACTTCCCTGACCGCAAAGGCCATGGCACTCTGCATCCTGACCCCCAGGACGTCGAGCTTGAGCATGCCCATGGGATCCATGTCGTGTTTGTCGAACTGGCTCATGGGCAGCCCCAGCCCGCTGGGCTGGACAGGGGTCCGGTCAAGCAGGGTGGCGTCGCCCAGGATCACTCCGCAGGGGTGCATGGAAATATGGCGGGGCAGCCGGTCCAGCCGCTCAGTGAGGTCCACGAGCAGGTCCAGTTGCTGGTTTTCGGCAAATCCCCGTTGTTCCACCCGCCCTGCGAACTCCCGGAGTTCCGGCTTTTCGGCGAGCGCCTCGCGGAACTTCCGGGCAGAAAAGCGCCACAGCTGTTTGGCGATCTCCCCCACATCGCCATCGTCCATGCCCAGCGCCATCCCCGCATCACGGACCGCACCGCGGGCACGGTATCCGTTCTGCATGCTCATGAGCGTGACGCGCTCCGAGCCAAAGCGTTCAAAGATCTTCCGGTAGACGTTGTGCCGCTCAGCGCTTTCGACGTCGATATCGATGTCAGGAAGGGTACCCCTGTCACGGGACAGGAACCGTTCAAAGACGAGGTCGTGCTGGAGGGGGTTCACCTGGCTGATATCAATCAGGTAATTGACCAGGCTTGAAGCGCCAGACCCGCGGGCCGCAGCCCTGACTCCCATGTCCAGGATCATCCTGGAAACCTCAGCCACTGTGAGGAAGTAAGAGGAGAAACCAAGGTTCTGGATGATTCCCAGTTCGTGGTCGAGGCGACGGCGCATCTCCTGTTCGGCAGTACCGGAAATTCCCGGGAACCGCCTGCCGATCCCGGCCTCACACCGCTGGACAAGTTCAACCTGGGGGTCCTGGTCTATGCCGATGATTGATGTTTCGGGCACCACCGGCTGCTTCCAGCCCATATCCGTCACCGGGTCAATCCGGCACAGATCGGCGAGCGCCTCGGTCTGCGTCATCAGCTGTTTGAGGTCAGCAGCGCCGTACCCTGCGGCGTGGATGATCTCCCTGGCCAACAGGAGCATCTGCCCTGACGTTTTCAGCCAGCCCTGGCCGTTGGGCTGGAGCAGGGGTTCGGCGGCAAGCTCAGGAAGAGACTTTAGGGTCCGAGCAGAATCCAGCACGTCAGCCGTGGCGGCGCCATCCTCGGCGCAGTAGCGCACAGCGTTGGTGATAACCGCCGGAACGTGGTGCTCCTCTGCGAGTTTGAGCATTCGTACTGCATGGGCGGTGCTCAACGGTGAGCCGGGGGCGCTGAGCTGGGAGACAACCTCGGCCACTATTGTTCCTGCCGGCATGGCTTCCAGCCAGCGTTTAAACAGGGTGCGCGGACGCAGGTAACGCCGTCCGCCGATGGCCAGTCCGACGTCGGAATCGGGTCCGATCAGGACCGTGAGTACTGGCTTGAGGGTCAGTGGGTCCAAGGTCCGGGATGCGAGCTCTGCCCGGGTGACTGCCACAGGCACCACTCCCCCGGCCTTTCCGGAAGTGCGGGCATGGGCATCCGAGACCAGCCGGCACAAGGCCCGGTAGCCCGCTCCCCGGTTGTTTCCGCGGGCCAGCACCACCACCCGGCCAGCAACCTGGGTGCGGTGGTCGCCGTCGTCGTCAAGGACCGCAAGGTCAACACCCACTATGGGGTCTATCCCGGCAGCCATGCAGGCTTTGAGGTGTTTGATGGTGCCATACAGGCCGTCCCTGTCAGTACAGGCGAGCGCAGTGGCACCATCTGCGGCGGCAACCTGGGCAAGTTCATCAGGCCAGGAAACGCCGTAGTGGGCGCTAAAGGCGGTGGAAACGTGGAGGTGCGTGAAAGTCATGCTGTTCTGGGCTGGATTCCGTGATGGATTCGCAGCAGCCTCCAGCGGCCGCTGCCGACGTGCCTGGTCAGATCAAGGGTGAGGGGCTCACCGGGAGGGCTGCCGCCCGAAGCATCTGGGTTGTCTGCAGCCAGAACCTGGACCCGCCAAATTTCATGGTCCACCAGGCCTGGCCCGCTTCCCAGCGGCGCACGCTTTTCCTCGGCCCACCACTGCCTGCGTTCGTACCATCGAACAGGTTCCGCGCACACCGTATATTGGCGCCCTGCCCATTGAAGCTGCAGCGGCTGGCCGGAAGGGGTGCAGGTAACGTCAACGGATTCGCTGAACATGCCCATGGCGCCTCCCTGGAAACGGAGCTGTCACTTGGCTGTAAAAGTACTCAGCCAAGGACAGCTGTTCGAATACATATTCGAACAATTCAAGTCTACGCCGGTGCCCAGACAAAACCTAGACAGGGGTGGACGGACGGGGCAGCAGGGGAGCAGGATGGTGCCATGACCACCAATGACGCACTCCTCAAGCACGTAAGCATCAAGGCCCAAGACTCCACGCTTGTGGCCACTTTTGATATAGACGGCAATATCCCGGGATCGGGTGCTTATGTGGTGGGGCTCATGGCGGCCGATCCCGACTATTCATCACAAAGACGGCTCGGCATTGAGTTCATGAACGGGGAGGCTATTGCCTGCTACTCGTTCAGCCATGACCAGGGCATCGAAGAGAACTATGATCTCAGTGGTGTCACCCACTCCGGCAACACCATCACCGGCAGCTTTCCCTTGGACGTTATCCATGGGCTGGGCAAGGGCCACATTATGTCAGCCTTCAGCGAGGCCGACGGGCGGGAGTTCCAGTCCGGAGTCCCCGTTGAGGAAGCGATCTAGGGAAGCGCTCTAAAGCGACTGAAGCCTCCCGGGAGCGTAGAGACGCTCCCAGGGTCAGCTTCAGCTGTTTCCTTTGTGGACCTTCATTTCGAGTTCGATGAAGCCCGTGATCATGGCACGGTACGTCGATTCCACAATGTCAGGATCGATGTCCTTCTTTTCCGCGGCTAAACGGACGTGTTCGATGATCCTCTCGACGCGGCCGGGAGCGCGCACTTCAGCGTCGTCCCCCTTCAGCGTTCCCGCGATCCGGATCAGGCGTTCCCGACGGGCAATCAGGCCCACGATCTGCTCGTCCACTTCATCGACTGCAATGCGGACTGCCGCAAGCTGTTCCTTGTCGGCCAAAGCATCTTTGTCGCTTCCTTGAGTTATCTCCATCACATGACAGTATCGAAGCATGCAGCCAAGAGTCGACTTCATCTCACTGGGCGTTCGCAGCGTCGCAGAGTCCCGCCGCTTTTATGTGGAGGGACTTGGCTGGCCGGTCCGTAAGGAAATTCCAGGTGACGTGCTGTTTATCCAGGTTAACCATGGGCTGACGCTGTCCCTTTGGGATGCCGGGCAAATGCAGGCGGAGGCCGGGGTGAGTCCTCCGGGGCCGGTCCCCCACATCACCCTCAGCCACAATCTGGCCAGCCCTGAGGACGTGGACCGGGTCATGGGCGAGGCAGCCGCTGCCGGTGCCGTGATCGTTGCGGAGCCAGTCACGCAGCCCTGGGGCGGGTACAGCGGCTATTTCGCGGATCCGGACGGGTTTCGCTGGGAGGTTGCGTACAACCCCACTTGGTCAGTGGACGACGCCGGCAGCGTCACCATCTAGGGAACCGTCGCCTTTCGCGGGTGCTGCTAAAACAATGCCTCCACGGGCTGGATGAGCTCCGGTGAGTTGTTGCGCACGTTTCCCACGTCCCGGCCCACCGACTCCACGTGCCAGTCGGCAGCGACGCCCTTCACCCCGGCGCGGACCAGGTCCACCAGGCCAGCGGGGTCCTGGGCGTGCGGGTCGAGCCAGGACTCCATGGTGGCCTTATCCATCGGCAGCGGCACCCGGTCATGCAGGGCGGTGAGCTTGCCAAATACTGTTGACTCGGCCCCGGGCGGCGGAGTGTCCGCGGTCAGGATGGAGGTAGAGAGCATCCACTGGCCGGGCTCCCCTTCCGCCTTATACGGATCCTTCCACCATTCGTACAGCCCGGCAAACACCAGTCCCGCGCTGTTTCCGGGGTGCACGTAATACGGTTGCTTCGCCTTGCCTGCGCCCTGCTTCCATTCGTAATAGCCGTCAGCAGGAACGGCGCAGCGCCTGGACTTCATCGCTTTGCGGAATGCCGGCTTTTCCAGCACCGTCTCGCTCCGGGCATTGATCATCCTGGCTCCGATGCCGGGATCCTTCGCCCACGACGGAACCAGCCCCCAGCGTGCCACATGCAGCTGCCGCACCGGGCCGCCGTCGATAAGCCGCTCCAGGACGATGGGCACATCATCGGTTGGCGCCACGTTCCAGGAGGGCGGAAGGTGCACCTCTTCCTCAAGCCCGGCTTCAAACTCTGCCAGCAGGTCACCCACCGCACGTGCCATCACATAGCGTCCACACATGGCTCCAGCATGCCATGGCCCCTGGCACTGTCATACGCCGGCGCGAGCGCGGGGAATAGCGGCGGGCAGGATACCGTTGAGAGGAATGAACCCCTTCAACGCATAGGAGAACTCTGTGGACTTCACCCCCGAATCCGGCACCATCACCATGTTTTCCACCACCTGGTGCGGCTACTGCAACCGGCTCAAGAAGCAGCTGGACGCGCAGGGCATCGGCTACACGGAAATTAACATCGAGGAAGTCGATGGGACAGCCGAACTCGTGGAGCAGATCAACGGCGGCAACCGCACCGTACCCACCGTGCTTTTCCCGGACGGCACAGCAGCCACCAACCCGTCTGCTGCCGAAGTCAAAAGCCGTCTCGCCGCATAGGCTTTTGAAGCTGCTTTGACCATGGTCATGCGGCTAAATGATCATGGTCATGACGTTCCAGCCGGAGCCGACCAACGTGCGCGGTAGCCATCCGCCGGAGCCGTTGCCCGGGTAAAGCCACAGGGCCCCTCCCGTGTCACGGCTCAGGATGTCCACGTTGCCGTCCCCGTTGAAGTCGCCCGGCCCCACCATCGCCGTCATGACATTCCAGCCGGAGCCGACAGCGTAACCCGCGTCGGCAACGGAGTATCCGGTGCCCGCATAGAGGTAAAGAGCGCCTCCAGTGTCGCGGGCAAGCAGATCCGCCAAGCCGTCACCGCTGAAGTCGCCCGGGCCTGCCATCGCCGTCATGATGTTCCAGCCGGAACCAATGATGCTCTGGCCACGCCACCAGCCTCGCCCATCGCCGTCATAGTGGAACAGCTGACCATCCGAGTCCCGGGCCACGACGTCGGCTCTTCCATCATGGTCCAGATCGCCAATGGCGGTGATCTCCTTCATGACGTTCCATCCCGAGCCAGCTTGGGACCGGGCCATCCAGCCACCCTTACCGTTTCCGGGGTACAACCACAAATTTCCGTTGGAGTCGCGGGCCAACAGATCTGGCTTACTGTCACCGTTGAAGTCCCCTGGAGCTACGACCGAGGTCATGACGTTCCAGCCCTGGCCCACTTGCACCCGCGCTTGCCAACCACCGCTGCCATTGCCCGGATACAGCCACAAGGCACCATCACCATCGCGGGAAAGGACGTCAGGGTTTCCATCGCCGTTAAAATCATGGGTGAGCTGGCGAGGGGCGATGCTGATCGTTTGAGTCGGGCTAATGGCGTCAGGGCTGTAACCATTGCTGGCTGAGATGCGGAACGTAAAGGTCCCGGACGTTGTGGGGACTCCTGCCAGTACGCCCTTCGCTAAAAGGGATAAGCCGGGCGGCAGCGAACCACTGGCAACTGTGAAACTCGGAGTAAGCGAACCCGTAGCCTTGTACAGGTGTTCATAACGGACGCCCACCCTGCCACCTGGCGGTGGCACAGAAGCCGTGAGTATCGGGGCCACGTTCTTGCCGTCGACAACGACTATCCCGCTGGACAGCTCGTCAGACCAGGACAAGAAGCGGACGTAGATCCTGTTCCTTTTCGAATCCACTGCCATTCGACCGGGCATGCTGAGCTCCTGGAGGACACCCGAGGCGTTGGTTGCACCGTCGAAGACCCTAATGCTCCCGGCGTAGTATTCAGCTACGTAGACCTTGCCGGTGGTCTCGTTTACGGCGAGGGCGGGTGGGAAATTACCAGTTGGAACCGTTACCAAAGTGTTCAAGCTGGCGTCCAGAATGGTCATGCTGAAATTGTTCAGGGCATAGACCTTGTTGTTCGTGCGATTTACAACCACTTCCCTGGGACTGGTGTCACCGCCTGTTGGGATGCTTGTTGTCGACCGGGTAGCGCCATCAATGGCTACGATCGTCTGCGCTTTAGCGCAGGTCACATACACCGTGTTGGTGGTGTCGTTGATTGCCAAACCATGAGTGCCCGAGCAAACCGGGACGGTGGTAATGGCGTTTGTAGCCCCGTCCAGGACCGTCACCTGATTGCTGAGAGGTGTGACGCTGTAGATTTTGTTGGTCTTCTCATTGACGGCGACAGGCTTGTCGCTGAGGGCTACAGAGGAGCCCGCCACTGGGAAGGATGTCGCGACATCGGTGGCGCCGTCAATGACAGTAAGGCCGTTAGGGCCGCCATTTGAGACGTACACCTTGTTGGTTACTTCGTTCACAGCTACGGCAGAAGGGTTGCCAGGCAGGGGCACCGTCTTGGTAGTACCGGTGACAGCGTCGATGACGCTCAATGAGGAAGAACCGGAATTCGCAACGTAGACCTTATTCGTGACCTCGTTCACTGCCAGGTGTCGTGGCCTTGTTCCGACCGGAATTATCTTTACTGACTTTGTGGCCATGTCTACTGCAGTCACAGTGTTGAACTGTTCGCTAGTGACGAAGATCGTGTTCGTCGTTTCGTTCACTGCCGGCGCGTATGGCGCCGGAATCTTGATGCGGTCCGCGATCATGTCCGCATGTGCGCGTACGGGAGCGACGCCGACCAGAACCGTCGCGGCTATGGCCGCAGCAGCCAGAACGGCAGAGATTCGGTAGCCAAAACCACGGGAAGACAACGTGGAAAAACCCTGACGAGCCAAAGGCTCAACCCCCAAAAATCCAGCGCGCGACCATCGCAGCAATCAGCGAAGTTTACAGCCAGCAGCCCGGGGACTTTCAACAAGCCAGAATATTTCGGATCGGGAGAGACAAGCGCCTTCTATCTGAGCCGTCCTGCACGTCACGACAAGCGCCGGAACTCCCCCGACGGGAGCTGGACATGCAGCGGCAGGACCATCTGGAAATGAGTCACGCCGACCGGTTCACTGAGCAGTTCGTTGATCGAGCTCTGCCCCTCCAGTTCACCGGATGCTTCTCTTTCCATGTATCCGACCCTATGTGCCCGTCGGTGCCCTGAATCCCAAGACACGCAATTGGGCTCCATCGAGCACTCGGCAGCCAGGAGGATGTCATACTCAGCGCATGCCCAGCCTTGAGCGAGACCGGGATCTGGCCCCCACGACGGCCAGAGCGGCACACCCTGGACGATCGCCGCTCTGTGCATCATGGCTGCGGGTGTGCAGCTGTTGAGCCGCCACCGCGGGACTATTGCTGGCTTGGTGGGCGGGCCGTGCTACCTCGTCCAAGCTAATGGTCCCTCACAACCGGACCCTGTGACCCCGTTAAGGCCCGGCTGTGACCGTCCATGAGAGGTACGTCCAGGGGAGATTCTCCGCAAAGGGTGTCCCGCCCGATGTTAGGGAGACATACTGATTCTTGACCAGACGGGCGGCAGGGCAGTCTGGTATGACATCAATGACGGGGGATCATGATGAAATACGCACGCACCTTAGCGGCAGTGGCGATGTTGCTCGGGTTTGCCCTGTCCGGGTGTCAGACCGCCGGAGGGTCACCTCCGGCGGGAGCTCCCGCTGCTGTGCCCAGCGGATCCCCGTCCGAGTTCGCCGTGATCATCCAGGCTGCCGTCGAGGATCGCAACGGCACCGCACTCGACACACTTCCAGCTCCGCGCCTAGCAGATGAGCAGGCCACGGACGCCTACCTCTCCAAGCGCGCACGGGATTTGCCTGCGGTGACGCGGTCGAAGGCCGGATTCAAGTCATCTGGTTTCTGGTACACGTCCTTTTCTACGAAGGTAACCGTGGACTCCATCAATGTGAGCGGATCGGAAGCGGTCATCCAATTCACGGAATTAACGGAGGAATACCTCGGATCGGCTGCGAATGGCCCGAGCAACGTCCCATCCGGCTACTCGTTACCGCAGACCGCGACGTTCCGGACATCCACGGATGGCTGGCAGCTAGACAGCATCGCCCCTTCCAAGCCCGGGTTCGGCTTGCCGATGTCCATCGTCGCAGATTGAGGACCGCATTTGGACGCACCCGTTGTGAAATCCCTACAGGACATATTGGCACCGAAGATTAGGCGGCTCTGCTACTACCATTTACAACCTGATTATCGGTGTGCTTACGCTCCTGGCCCAGACAGTCATCGCAAATCTGGCCCTTATGTCTCTGGTCATAGTCGTCCTGGCGAGTCAGGTGATTTCTTATGACGGAATAGGCTCATTCATTGTCTGGGGGCTTGCGGCAATGATCCTCCCCGCCATGGCAGTCTGCCTTGCCCTCGTCTTAGGGCTCCCCGTTCGGCTTATCCCACCTGTGCGCCGGTGGTGAATCAGGAACGGGGAAATCAGTGTGGCCGGCACCCTCGCCGGCTGGGGCCTTACCGTCTATGCGTTTCTGTCTGGCAAAGAAGAGTCCGGGACCGAAGAGGGCATCCATTACACGGTCCACGTCCCTAATTGGGATGCACTCCTGTGGGGCTGTGGGCTGCTCGCGTTCTTCACAACCCACCTCTGGATTCCAGCCAGATGGCGACGACGGGCCCGCTAGGCCCGATGCGTGCCGTCTTGGAGACCAGAAGCGTGCAGCTGAGCTGGCATGGTCTCGGGCTCTTTAGGCTCCGCTGCTCTCGATGACGGCCTTAACGCGTTCGACGTACTGCTGGCAGAAAAGCTTGTGGTGGTATTCGTAGTGGCTGAGATAAGCGGCCTCTCCTGGGGGCAAGGAAAAGTGCTCCCCATGCTCAAGGATGGTTGCGCCATTGTCGGTATCCTGCAAAGTGTTACGGCCTCGCGACGTTGGATCTGTGTGCCCAATGGGCCTGGTAATCGCTATTTCATAGGGGATCTCGTGGACCACTTCAATAGCCGACACGCGCTCTACACCGTTGCGTACTTCGATGAAGACTTGAATCTCTCCGGCCCCGTTGAAAGGTGGTGTGCTGAACCCCCGCACTATTTCTGGATCAACCAGGACTCCGTTTTCCGCTGGTTTGATGAGATCCCAGACCTGTTGCCGTGGAGCGTCGATCACTGCAGACGCGGACACGTAATGAACGGAAGTTTCAGATGGGGACCGCATTGGCTGACGGCGCTTAAACAAAGGACTCATGGCGCGAGCATGGCATCCGAACAAGTCACCAGCAAACCACCACACCGCAGCAACGCGGCTCGAGTCCTGTTGTCAGGCTGGTTACCGGATGCCAATATGCGTAGGTGGACGCAGTTACAGTGTCCGGCCTGAAAGTCACCTACCGGCGTGTGGGATCGGGCGATCCGCTCGTCCTTCTCCATGGCGGCTTTGGATTCGACAGCCGATCCTGGGGCCCGCAGCTCGACGCCCTCGATGACGAGTTCGATGTCGTCGCTTGGGACGCTCCAGGCTGCGGAGGATCCGACGATCCGCCCGAGTCCTTCTCCATGGAACACTATGCCAACAGCCTGGCCGAGTTGAGGTGAGGACGTTCCTTCGTTCGCTCAGCAGCCCTATCTGACCTTGGCCATCTGCGCTTCTTGCTCCATACCAAGCGCATCGCATGTCGCCGCGACGAGCAGAACCAGGACTGCATTAGCCATTAGCCCCGGCCAACTCGTCGGATTGGACGAGGAAAACCACATAATCTTCCTCGATCGAATGGTCGGAAAGACAGGTGGCCTGTGGCGCTTTGGGGCAGAGTGAGCCTTATGGATCAAAAGACTGACCTACTTGGATACCTTCGCCTTCGAAGGGCGGACCTTCTCGCGAAACTTGATGGCCTTGGTGAATACGATATTCGCCGGCCTATGACGCCCACGGGCACAAATCTCCTTGGCCTGGTGAAGCACGTCGGCGGTGTGCAATTGGAATACTTCAGCGGAGTATTCGGGAGGCCGCATAACCGGGAACTGCCTTGGCTAACTGGAGACTTGGGTGTTGATGCCGATATGTGGGCCACGGCAGATGAGAGTCGGGCAGATATCCTCGACTTCTACGACTTCTCTTGCCGGCATAGCGACGCGACGATAGAGCAACTCACCTTAAATTCTTTGGGTGAAGTACTTTGGTGGGCGCCCGAACGCCGCAGCGTAACCCTGCATCAGATCCTGGTCCACATGTGCGTTGAGGCAGCGAGGCACGCCGGGCACGCCGACATCCTGCGCGAGTTGATCGACGGCTCAGTTGGCAACGGTCCCCAAGATCCCAACGTGCCGGGCCGCACCTCCGAAGAATGGGCTGCCTTTCGAAGTCAGATCGAGACGGCAGCACGCCAGACAGAAGGCTAGGGCTTCCCATGGATTCAGCGTCCCCGACATGATCGAGGGGCCCGGGTTCGAGTTAATTCGAACCCGGCCTCGTCTCAGCAGTGCCGTCAGGCCCAAACGTCTTGCGGGCAAGCCTGGTGAAATCCGCGGCAAGGGCCGAAGGATCCCCGCGCCGAGAGACAAGGAACACCGAGATTGGCGGGGCATCACGGACGAGCCGGTACACGACGCCGGGCCGCGGATTCTGCGCAGCGGTGGCCTCTGAGGACATGCCGATGGCTTGCCCGGTGGAGATGAGCATCAGCCATTCATCGACGCCTTGCACCTGGCGCAGCGATGCCGGCCGCGCCCATCCGGTCCAGAGGTCTTCCGTGGTAGTTCCGGTGCGCAGGTCGACGGCCAGCGTACGCCCGGCGAAGTCTGCCATCCGGAGGAAACGCCTCCGGGCCAGCGGATCCTCTGCGGCCACGGCTGCATAGCGGCCTTCTTGGCCGATGAATATGGCAGCAAAGCGGTTATCACTGATCGGGCGCCGCATGATGGCAACGTCGGAAGAGCCGTCCTCCAACCCTCCCGATGCGGCATATGTCTGGACCCACACCAGGCTCACGTCCGGGTGGCTCTGCGCCCATTCGCGTTGCAGGGCTGCGGTCCGGGCACCCAGCGCCGACCATGCATACCCTATTTTCAGTTCACTGCTTTGATCCCTGGCCGCACGTTCAAGAAGCGTGACCTCGGCCAGGACGCGCCGGGCATGTTCAATGATCCGTTCCCCGGCAGGAGTGGGTGTGATGCTCCGCGTTGTCCTTTGCAGAATGCGCATACGCAGCGCCCGTTCCAGTGCTGCTACGGACCGGGAAACCGCGGCCTGTGACGTTCCCAAGGCGATGGCGGCGTCGGTGAACGTTTGGGCTTCCACTACCGCTACCAGAGCACGAAGGTACCTGAGTTCAACATCCATACGTTCATCGTATAAAAAGCCCGTTGAATGCATTTCTTACCTGGAGTCCGGGCCGGGAAACTTCGGTTATGGAAGCTCAACCGGTACAGGGTACGGCCCAGTCCCAGCAAGGCCAGGTTATTAGAGGGGCCCGCAGGTCGCTAACCCGTGGGGTCCTGGGCATGACAGGAAGCGGGCTCAGCAATCAGATTGGCGCCGGGATCGGTGCACATGCATTTCCAGTCATCGGACCGGCGGGGGTTGTGGCCGTTCGGCAGTTCGTGGCCGCCGCGGTGCTGCTCCCCGTTGCCCGCCCGGCCTTCCATCGGTTCACCTGGCAGCAGTGGTGGCCCATACTCCTGCTGGGAGCGGCCACCGCGCTGATGAACATCTGCCTGTATGTGGCCATTGACCGAATCGGGCTGGGGCTTGCCGTCACCCTGGAGTTCCTTGGACCATTGGCGGTTGCGCTTCTGTCTTCAAGGAGCCGTTGGGATCTGGCGTGCGGGCTCAGTGCCGGCTTGGGGGTATATGTTCTCGTGATGCCGGGTCCCAGCAGTGATTTCGTCGGCATTGCCATCGCCGTGGCTGCCGCGGTTTGCTGGGCAGCTTACATCCTGTTGAACAGAGTGGCCGGGCAGCGGCTGCCAGGTCTGCAGGCTCCGGCCGCGGGGACACTGGTATCCCTGGTTATCTACCTTCCCGTGGCGGGCTATCTCCTGATCCAGGGGGTGTTTACCGGTCCCGCGCTTCTGTACGCCGTCGCGGCAGGAGTCCTTTGCTCGGTCATTCCCTACGCCGCCGATCTCGTCGCCCTCCGCCACGTGCCTGCCGGATTCTTCGGCGTCTTCATGAGCATCAACCCCATCCTCGCCGCGCTCTCCGGAACGGTAATACTGGGGCAGGTCCTCCAACTCCACGAATGGCTTGGCATCGGGACGATCGTTGCCGCGAACGCCGTGGCTATCTGGTTGGCCGGGCGCAGGACCGGGACTGGCCGGCCCCCGGCTCAAGCGCCATGAAAATAGCTGCCGAACTCGGCATACCCGAGCGAGGCGTGCCGGGCATAGGTGGCAAGGACGGCGGCCTCAATGGCCGGGACGTCCAGCCCAGGGACAAGATCGTTGACCGCCCCGGCTGTTGCCGGATCCCAATCGAGGCCAAGGGCAGCGTAACTGTCAGTCAAAACCGCACGGATGGGGGCAGAATCCTCCACCACAATCACCGAACTGAACAGCCACCCGCCGGCCACCACCCGCTGAGCGGTGCCAATGAGCTTCACCTGACGGGCGCCGTCGTCCGGATCGGTGCCATGGACACTGAACTCGCCGGGGCAGTACTCCCCCGGGATTTCGCCGACGGCGGCTTGGACTCCCGCGTCCCGCAGAGCCTGCGCCAGCAGTTCGCCAAAGAAACTGAACCGGCCCTTGGAACCGGCAATCGCGTCGGTGTGGGGCTCCACGTGATCCACCACAAGGGTCCCCTGATGGTAGGCCGCGGCACGACCGCCGGCTTTGCGGACCAACGGTTCAAACCCATGATCCCGGCACGCCCGGGCGGCCGCTTCGAAACCGGGCAGGCGGGCGTCCCGTTGACCGAATGCCACGGTTGGTTGGGGGCGGTACAGCCTCAGGGTGGGCCCAATCCTACCGGTCTTTGCCATGGCCAGCACGTCAAGCCCGAATTCAAGGTCCCGCGCCGCGCCGAGCGAGTGCTCCTGCCGCACCACAGTGAGGGCAAGGGGTCCGGGCTCTGCGTCCTGCATGGGGCGGAACTCCCTGATGGTCATAGTATTCCTCGTCAATGGGTGCGTTGCTGACGGCAGCGTCACGATCTGCGCAGCGTCAGAATTTGTTCCGCACGCCCAAAGGGTCCTTGAAGATCGTGCAGGACCGTGGACGTGAGGCCAATCCCGTCCGCGCCAAAGGTGACCGCGTTGTCCAGTCCCAGCCACTCGCCGTCGGGCCTGCGGTACATATGAATCTGCAGGTCCAGGTTGGGGAAGGCGTAGCTGTCCTTGCCGGGCGGGACCCGGGCGGCTATACCGTTGGCGGTGTCCACCATGCCCATCAGCCGGGCAAGGTCACCGCTGTCGTCCTGATCGGTGAGCGGGTGTTCGGTGCGCAGCCAGACCTTGCCGGCTCCGGGCCGGTGGCCTTCCGCCACACGCATCTCCAGTGAGCGGATATAGCCGCCGGGCCAGACGCTGGCGCCGTCGTACGGCTTGCACTCGTCGGGACCCTGGATGGCGGGATCCTCGACGGCGGCAACGGCGCTGGTGTCACTGGTGATCATCCGCCAGGCGGTGGCACGGATGGCAACGCGGCCGTCGGCGACCAGTTCAGCCTGGAGTAGCTCAATGGTGCGTCCGGGGCGGAGCGTGGTGATTTCGATCTGGAATTCACCGCCGGGAATGAGCCCAAGGATCTCGTAGCTCAGCCGGGCAAGCCGCATGTCCCCGCGCGGTTGGTGGCGTTCCAGGAGATCAGCCATCAGTCCCGAGGCGGGCGCCATGTGCTGTTCATGCTCGTTCCACGCCCCCTGGGCATGGATGGTGGAGCGGAAGCGGCCGCCGCCAAGCACCTGGTAGTAGAAGTTGCCTTCGGCAAGTTCGGGCAGTTCTTTGGTCAAGGTTGGCCCTCCGGGGTCGAGTGAATCGTGAATAACTCTAGCCGGGGATGGCGGTGGACGCGGCGAAATGTTGCCGTTCCAGGACCGTCGTCTGGGTAGACTCAGGAACTGGTCCTGTCAGCAACCCTCGAAAAAGAGGTGTTCCACCGATGCGCGTCATCAGTTACAACCTTCGCAAGCACAAAGCGAGCGGCGAGCTTCTCGCGCTCGCCCGGAATTTCGAGATCGATGCCTTGTGCCTGCAAGAGGTGGATTCCAGCGACCTGCCGGAAACCCTCGGGCCACTGCACCTGGCTGACACCACTAAGGGAAACCGCCTTGGCCTCGCCATCTACTACCGCACCAGCCGCTTTACGGCCTTGGATACCCAGTCGTTTGCGCTGAAGAAGTCCATGCATGATCGGGTGCTTGCGCCGGCGCACGAGCGCCTCATCGGCACCAGGGTGGTGGACAACGAGACGGAGCACGAATTGGTTATCGGTTCCTTCCACGCGGCACCGCTGACCGCCTCCAATTCGCTACGGCGGAAACAAATCCACGCCGCCCATGCGGAACTCCTGACCATGGGCAGCGGCCTGATGACACTGATGGTTGGCGACTTCAACTATCCGTTCTTCACCAAGAACCTTCACGCCCACATGAAGGACTCGGGATACGCGCTGTCCCTCAGTAACCGCCGGACATACACACGCTATAAAGTGTTCCACGGCCACTTCGACTTCGCCACGTCACTGGGATTGGACATCGCAAACGTGGAAACCCTGCCCCGGGGCAAGTCCGATCACCTGCCGATTCTTGTGACGGCCGAGTACGGCAAGGACTACTGATGGCCCCGGCCTTTGCCTGACTACCACCCTCTCCTGGTGGAGCTGTACGACACCGATAACCCTGACGGTCCCGATCACGACTTCTTTCGGGCTCTGGCAAATGAGGCCGGCGCGCAGACCGTCGTCGATCTTGGATGTGGCACCGGGATTCTGACCGTGACCTTCTGCAGGGAGGACCGTAAAGTCATCGGGATTGATCCGTCTCCGACGATGCTCCGTTATGCACGCGCGCGGCCCCGAGCCAGCCAGGTGGCCTGGATCTTGGGCGATTCCTCGGCCATTGGGGATTCAGCGGCAGACGTGGTGGTCCTGAGCGGCAATGTTGCCCAACACATCACGGGCGCGGCCTGGCGGCGTGCCTTAAATGACATCCATCGCGGACTTCGGCCCGGCGGTGTACTGGCTTTCGAGCGGCGAAACCTTCTGGCCGGTTCCTGGGAGAACTGGACCAAGGAGAAGACCCTTACTACCCGCGATTCCATCATCGGCCCGCTGATGGAATGGAAGGAGGTTTCTTCAATGGATGGCGCAGGCATCGTGACCCTCACCTGCCACAACGTCCTGATGGAAACGGGGGAGGATATCGTGGAGACGCTGTCATTGTCCTTCCTGAGCCAGGCCCAGGTAGTCAGCGATTTGGATGCCGCCGGCTTTGACGTGTCCGGCGTCTGGCGGAACTGGACCCGGGAACCGGTGGAGGAAAAGAGCCCCCTGATGGTGTTCGAAGCCACGCGGCGTCACTAGTCCTGAACTGGATCCGGCGCCCACCAGTGTTTTCACTCCGGCTGCGGCCGGCCATCGGTGAGGTCCAGCATTCTGGGGCGCAGGGCGGGCCAGGACGCCGCGAATCCAGGGTGCAGCTCCTTTGTGGTCACCTCAGCCAGCGGAACCCACTGCAGCTCGATGCTCTCCGGATCGCTGATCACGGGATCAAACGGGTCCGTCACGAGCAGAACCACCGTGGTGTAGGACCAGTAGCCGAGGTCAAGGACCGAGGTAAAGAGGACACTCACGCTCGCTGCAGGCACCGCGGCTTCCTCATACGCTTCCCGCAGGGCACCCGCCACGGCGTCTTCGCCCTCGTGCAGGGCTCCACCCGGCAGCCCCCAGGTTCCACCGTTGTGGCTCCAGGCCGCCCTGTGCTGGAGAAGCACCCCCTTGCCGGGGTCAAACGCCAGGACTCCGGCTGCGCCGAACCTGCCCCAGAAACGTCCGTGTTCCCCCTCAACCCAGGCATCACCGGGGTCCCGGGGGCCCGTCCGCACAGGCGGCCGCTGCAGCGCAGGCTTCTGGATGTCCGAAGCCTGGAGCGCGGTGTTCGGTGGGGTCGCAGCTGGCGACGTGCCGGCCAATGAGTGATCCATCGTTCCAGTCTGTCAGGTCCGCCCTGACACCTGCAGCATCACCCGCCCGGCCCGTGTCCGGGACTACCCCGTGTGGCCGCCTTCGTGAACGCGTTCGACGGCGAAATCACCGCCGGGATACATCACGGTTTCGTGTCCGTCATCAAAACGGATCAGGTACGGCGGATGACCTCCCTCCCCACGGACCTCAACGATCACCCCGTGCCGGTCAGCTGCTCCAACAGTCCGGCCCCGAACGATGATGCGGTCGCCCTGCATTGCCTCCATGGCAATCACCTCCCAGCCCTAGGTTACGACTCACGCGGACCCGCGAACAGGTCCCCGTGCGAAGATTCAGCTATGCCACTGAACCTTCTGCTGGTCTCCGATACCCACGTCCCAAACCGCGCCCGGGCGCTCCCCCGGCAGGTGTGGGCCGCCGTCGAAAATGCCGATGTGGTATTCCATGCCGGTGACTGGGTCACAGCAGCGCTCCTGGACGAATTCGAGCAGCGAAGCCGCCGGCTGGTAGGTGTTTACGGCAACAACGACGGACCGGAACTACGCGGCAGGCTTCCCGAAAGCGCAGCGGTGACCCTTGAGGGGATTAATTTCGCGGTCATCCATGAGACGGGCCCAGCGAAGGGCAGGGAAGGACGCTGCGATGAGCAGTTCCCCACGGCCGACGTCCTGGTCTTTGGACACTCGCACATCCCTTGGGACACCACCTCGCCGGGCGGGCTGCGGCTGCTGAATCCGGGTTCGCCCACGGACCGCCGCCGGCAACCGGTGTGCACCTACATGACCGCTGTGGCCGATGCCGGCAATCTGCAGGACGTCCGCCTGGTGGAGGTTAGCAGGGACTGAAGCGGCTTGGCAGGCAGCCTCCTGATTGCCTAGGCTGGAATTCTAAGCATGCTTAGCTTTTGTACTGCTTGATGATGCACACCAAATGAACCACCTGCCGTGTTCCACGCACACCCATCAGGAGGACCACCATGACGGACCAGTACACCTTCCGTAATCCAGTAACGGCATACGAAAAGATCTCCCCGCCGGAACAACATCAGCCAGAGCCCGGCCTGGACGCCGAGCTGCAGCCAAAAGCGGACCTGGGCGAGGAGACCTACCGCGGTACCGGACGCCTCGACGGCCGCAAGGCGATCGTCACGGGCGCTGACTCCGGGATCGGGGCTGCCGCGGCCATCGCGTTCGCCCGGGAAGGGGCCGACGTCGTTCTGTCCTATTTGCCCCAGGAGGAGACTGATGCGTCACGCATCGCCGCCCTGGTTGAGGCGGCAGGCCGCAAAGCGATTAAAGTCCCGGGTGACCTCAAGGACCCCGCCGCTTGCCGTGACTTGGTGGACACCGCCGTCGCCGTCCTGGGCAGCATAGACATCCTGGTCAACAATGCGGGAAAGCAGGTGGCCCAGGAGGACCTCACCCAGATCACCGACGAGCAGTTCGACCACACGCTGAAGACCAACGTTTATGCCATGTTCTGGCTCAGCAAGGCAGCCATCCCGCACATGCCGGCCGGGTCAACCATCATCAACACCACGTCAATCCAGGCGTACAACCCGTCGCCCACACTGGTGGACTACGCCACCACCAAAGCCAGCATTAACAACTTCACCAAGGGTCTGGCCCAGCAACTGGCTCCCAAGGGCATCCGCGTGAATGCCGTAGCCCCGGGACCTATCTGGACGCCGTTGCAGGTCAGCAGCGGCCAGCCGAAGGAAGCCCTGCCGGAGTTCGGGCAGTCCACTCCCCTGGGCCGTGCCGGTCAACCGGCCGAGCTGGCGCCGGCGTATGTATTCCTGGCATCTCCCGAGTCCAGCTTTGTGATCGGAGAAACGTTGAACGTCAACGGCGGCAATCCGACGCCGTAAGGCACACGTTTACTGTTCGTCCGAACGGAGCAGCGAATCGGTGGCGTCGTCGGGCAGGCCGTCGAAGAACTGCGCCAGCACAGCCTTGAACACTGTCTCCCCCGGGGCTGCGCGCAGGAACAGCGTCATGGAGGAATGGAGCTTCCGCGCGTCGATGGCGCCGAGGATTTCCTCGGGCGTCCTGTCTGCAAAGTCGGTGAGGGCCTGGGCACAATCCAGCAGCCGTGGGCCCAGCACGCTGTGCTCCAGATAGGCCCGGGCTTCGGCCAGCGAGCCGATGGCGTACCGCTGCGACATTTCGCTGTGGCCAAGGCCTGCGAGCTGCGGAAAGATGAACCACATCCAGTGCCCGGTCTTCTTGCCTAGTTGGAGCTCGGACAGGGCCTGCTCGTAGGTTCCGCCGCTGTCCTGCGCGGCGACGAACCGTTCCAGATTAAACGGGTCAGCCATGGTGCCCTCCCGGGGGTGAGTTGAGCCGGAGGTCCGGCCTCCTTTTTGCCATCTCGGACACTACGAAGGATATAGCGTCCTGGATCACTTCACCGTCGGCCCGCCCGGCGCCCTCCTCCAGCATCCGCTCCGCGACGCGGGCGAAGGCATCCCAGTCACCACTTCCGGACCTGAGCGCCTGCAGTGGCACAAGAAGGGCGGCGCGGCGGAGCCAGGCGTCCGGGTCATGGACCCAGCGGTCAACGACGGCTTGGCCGCGGGCCTGTTCCCGCCGCGGCCAGGTTGGCAAGCAGCGGCCCAACAACGTCCACGGCCAGCGGGTCCACCAAAGCCTCCAGCCGAGCGGATCGGAAGAAGCCTTCGATCCTGGTCAGGTCGGAATTCCTCAACAGCCGGACCTTGGTTTGCAGCAGGACCACTGCCGCGAGACGGCGTTCGAACACCGGGACCGCCCAAAGTTCCGAGCTCAGGGCAGTGACGTCGTCGTGCTGCAGATCCGGATAGCGCCTGAGGGCGTCGCGCACAGTCCCCCGGACAGCGCCGACAGATGAGCCGTAGGATTGCACAGCGCTGCCCCACCGGGCCCTGGCCTCCTCCGCCCGCCGCCAGGAACCCTCACGCTGCAGGGCCGCGTCGATGAATTCGGCTGGATCGCTCATCCCGCCGTCCGCTTGCCGCTCGCGTGGGCGATACACACAGCAGTCCAGGGACGGGCCTCCAGCCGGCCCTCTGCTATCGGTTCTCCACAGACGGCACATGTTCCGTAACTGCCCTGGGCAATCCTTTCCAGGGCAGCTTCGATCTCGGCCAGCCCGGCGCTGCTCTGCTTCAGCAGCGCCGAGGCCTGGGAAAGTTCAAACGCGATGGTTGCCCCTTCGGGGTCATGTTCGTCATCCACGTTGGAGTCCTGCCGGGCTGCGTTGGCCGAAGTGATATCCGCGCGGAGGGCCGGAAGCAGCGCCAGCTTGCGCTCCCGCTCCTCCTCCAGCAGGATCCGAAACCGTTCAAAATCCACCATGGGAAAAAGCCTAGCGCGCTTGTTTCAGGCGCGTTTTTCGGGCTCAGGAGTTTAAATTTGCCGGACAGGAAAGTGCTCCATTAATTAGCTATCGACAACCGGATAAAAGGCGGAGCAAGCTAGCAGCGTAAGCGCCGAAAATAAGTTGAAAGGGGAATGCCATGCCTGCCAATGTGGTCACGCAACTGGAAGTCAAATCCCACAATTCACCCGACGAAAAGAGGCGTCCGGACAAGACAGAAGTGGATGTTGTGACGGTCGGAGACTACACGCTGGGGCGGTTCACGTTCCCGCCGGGCTGGCGATGGTCTGAGTGCATCAAGCCCGTTGTTCACACGGAATCCTGCCAGAACAGCCATGTGGGTTTCTGCGTTTCCGGGGACCTTGTGGTCGAAACCACGGACGGCAACCGCATCAACATCAGTGCCGGTGATTCATACACCATTCCACCCGGCCACGATTCCTGGGTTGAAGGCGACCAGGACTTTGTTGCAGTTGAATTTATGAGCGCCGCCGAATTCGCCAAGGCACCCGTGGACTCCGCCTAGCGGCCGCTTTAACCGACGGGACGATCCAGCCAACGCTCAGTACCAGCCAACGGATCAGTACCAGTTGTAAGCCACCGAGTGGTTCCAGGCGCCGCACGGTGAACCATAACGGTCAGCAATATACTTCAGCCCCCACTCCACCTGCGTCCTGTAACTCGTGAGCCAGTCGCTCCCGGCAGTTGCATACTTTCCGGGCGGCAACGCCTGGGCAATGCCATAGGCACCTGAATACGGGTTGGTAGCCGTTGTCAGCCAGTTGGATTCCTTCGTCCACAGCCGCTCCAGGCACTGAAACTGATCCTGGCCCCAGCCATAGGCCCCCAGCCTTGAGGAGGCATAGCTCTTGGCTCCGGCCGGATCGTTAACGGCGCCGCCCGGAACGGAAGGCACGACGACGGGCGGCGGGGCCGGTGTTTGGCTTGGCGGCGGCGCCGGGGCCGGGGCGGCAGGCGCGGGAGCCGCTGGACCGGCAGGAGGGGGTCCGGGATTAGCAGGACGCTGGGCGGCAGCGCGGGCTGCGGCTTTCGCCGTATCCTCAGCCTGGCGGCGCGCCTGCTCCTCCGCCGCGGCACGCTTTGCCGCCTGGGCTGCCTCATAGGCGGCAAGCGCTGCCTGGCCCTGGCGGTATTCGCCTTCCACCGCCGCCGTTGTTCCTTTGAGGGAGGCCAACTGCGCCGTCAGTTCCTGGCTGTTCTGTTGCTGTTCAGCAATTTGCACGGTCATGGCCTGCTGGGCTGCCTGCGCCGCCGCCAGCTTGACCTTTGCCCCGTCCGCCAACCGTTCACGCTCGGCTTTGGCTGTCTGCTGCTGCTCGGACAGCGCACGGGAGGACTTCTCTGCGGCTGCTGCTTTGTTCACAAGGGCTGCCGTCTTATCACCCACGATCTGAACGATGTTCAGGCCGTGGATGCTGTTGGTCTGCAGCGCGTCCAGGGCCACGAAGAAGCCCATGTTGGTTCCGCCGGTCTTGTAGGACTGTACGGCCAGGGCTCCGATTTCCTTCTTGTACTGGCCGAGTTCTGAGTTTGCCTGATCGGTTTGTGTCGTCAGGACATCCATTCGTGACGTGGCTGCCGAAAGCGCAGCCTCGGCTACAGCGTAATCCGCCGCTGAGGTGACGGCGGCAGCACCCAGAGCCTCTGCCTGGCTCTGCAAGCCGCCCAGCAGGTCGCCAATCCTGGAGATCTCGGCGGCCTTGCCGGCTTCGCTCTGCTTGGCATTCTGCACGTCCTGCCAGGAGGGATATCCGTCCGGCGGAACGTGGTTGTCGGCATGGGCAGGCAGCAGTGAAAGTGAGCTCACCAGGGCAAATGCCAGCACGCCGGCAACAGCGCGGCGCTTCACCTTTCTACCAAACCGGGACATAGTTCGTCAGCCTACCGGGCAATCGAGTGTGCGGAACGTCATAACTTCAACATCTTTACGAAGGTGTGACGTGGCCGGGCCTTTGTTGTACGGCCACGCAGCATTCCTGTGAAGGACCGCGAAGAGGATCCTCCGCCTCTACGTTGGTCACTGTTGCGACAAGCAGTCGGTAACGGTTAAGCCAAGCCAACGCGCCGAAGAGTTACTACTTGTTACCGTAACGTGACAATACCCCGGAGCAGAAGGTAACCTCTTTCGGTGCCCCGGTTTCAGCCGGGACATTCCCATCAGTATGCCGAACCCTGCCGCTGACCGGGATCCAGTCGCTTTCCAACTGGCAGGGACGGGGGAACCACGCTTCCGCGGCCTTCTCAGAAAAGGCCTTGGGGTTAAGTCGTTAATGCTCCGTCCCGCACGGGCGTTTACGGCCGGGTGTCTCCGACCCGAACCCGACAGCTCACCTCGCAGGCATGGGAGAGGCGAATCACCGTGTCAAAAAACTCCACCACCGCCCGTCATCGCGCGACCCCCAGCCGATCAATTGCACTCGAAGGCTTGTCAGCCACTGCCAAGTCAAATGCCATGAACATTGGAAGGTCCGGCCTGGTAGTTGCTGCCGCGTCTGGCCTCCTGTTCGGCATCGGGGCACCTGCCCAGGCCGGAACCCACGCACCAGATAACTCAGGCACTGCCAATGCTCAGGTCCAAGCACAGGCCGCAGCACCGGCCCCTGCGGCTGCGGCCCCGGCAGCAGCTGCAGCCAAGGTCCACACAGTCGTTTCCGGCGACACCCTTGGTGCAATTTCCGCCCGTTACGGAGTAAGCCTTAACTCGGTCTTCTCGGCTAACGGCATGTCCATGGCAACCATCATCTACCCGGGCAACCAGATCAAGATCCCCGGCGCCGGAACGGCTGCGCCCGCACCGGCACCTGCCCCGGCACCCGCCCCCGCCGTCCGCGTTGCGGCAGCTTCGGCACCGGCACCCGCTCCCCTGGCTGCTTCCGGCTCCAAGGGCGCTGCCATCCTGGCTTCCGCCTACTCCCAACTGGGTGTGACCCAGGACTGCACCGCCATGGTGGAGAAGGCACTGCGCTCCGTTGGCAAGAGTGTGGGCGACCTGGCCCCGGGTCAGTTCTTCCAGTACGGCAGCGTTGTGGGCACCCCCGCACCGGGTGACCTGGTCATCACTGCGGGCCACGTAGGTGTCTTCGCCGGCAACGGCCAGGTCGTCAGTGGTGGCGTGGACGGTTACAAGACCGAGGTCCACTCCCTCAGCTGGCTCTCCGGCGCTTCGTTCGTCCGAGTCGCGTAATCCTGCCAGGCAAGGCGGCGGGCGGGATATCTTCCCGCCCGCCGTTTTTGTCTAACCACGTACTGCCACCGAAGCCTAAAATAGATGCACCGGTTCATCGCTGCATTGTCGCAGCGGCGGCACAGTGGAAGGCAAGCGGTTATCGTGATCAGGAATCCGTTTGGGCATCACCAAAAGACCGAGGAAAACCCCGGGAACCAGAAGCACGGGCACCGCTCCTGGCTTCAGCGGGAGGACGCGGGTGTGAGCCATGGGCCGAGCAGCCTGTTTTTCATATCCCACGACACTCCCTTGCCGCCGGCACTGACGTGCATCCAGGGGCATGAGGTCCGGGAAGGGGAATCAACCTGCGACCACGGACACCCTGTCGGATGACGGCCCACTGACCGGCCGATATGCGGGCACGCGTCCAAGCCCGCTCCCCCCTTTTGTCTGGCCACATTGGCCCGGCACGCGTCAGACGTGCTGGCGGAACCAAGCCAGTGTGTCGTTCCAGGCCGCCGAAGCCTGCGCCTGGTCGTAGCGGTTCCCCGTATCGTTGTGGAACGCATGGTCGACGCCCGGATAGACGGTTAGCTGGTGGCGGATGTTATGGGATTCCAGGGCGTCCCTCAGAGCCGGCATGGCACCGGTGATCCTTTGATCACGTTCGGCGTACACACCAAAGACCGCAGCCCTGATCGCGGACACCCTGTCCAGATCAGGAGCAGGTCCATAAAAGGCTGCGGTGGCCTTCAGCCCTTGCAACTCCGTCGCCCCCTGCCAGGTGATCCCGCCACCAAAGCAATAACCGTTCATGGCGATCCGCCCAGGGTCCACGAAGTCCTGGGACTGCAGGTAGCTGAAAGCCGACGCGAAGTCTGCCACATGCCGTTGGGCGCCGGCCCGCGTCAGCGCGCCGGGAACCGCATCCGCGTTCAGGCTCGCAGTCCCTCCCTCCCGGCTTAGGAGGTCCGGGGCCAAGGCGGCATAGCCCTCCCGCGCAAAACGGCGCGCCACGTCCTGGATATGCGGCACCAGCCCGCGGTTTTCATGGCAGATAAGCACTGCCGGTCCGGCTTCACCCGACTCCGGCCGGGCAAGATAGGCACTGATTTCGGCACCGCCGGAGGAGAACCGTACAGTCGCCGTGGTTAATCCCGGTGCTCCCTCCGGAACAGACAGCGGGCTCTTCGCCCCGGGTACTGCACCTTCCGCGGCCGCAGCTGACCCAGTTCCGGTTGCTGCACTGGTCCCTGTGCTCGTCCCTGTACTGGTCCCTTCGGGGGGCGGCGTCGCCGCTTCGGGACTCGGCATGGGGTCGGTGCTGCGCGGCACCTCGTCAGGGGTGCAGCCGACCAGCAGCATCGCAGTGGACGCCGCCGCCATGCTTCCCGTAATGAACGCCACCCGCCGCGTGAACGTTCGTTGGGTCATGGCCCCGGCTCGGTAATCGTCGAAGAATTCCTCGATCAGGTACCTCTCAAACTTGCCAAGTTCAATCATGACGGGCCTTCCTCGATCGTGCCGAATATCCTCCTCCGAACTCAGCGGCGGGGCAAGGGTACGAAGTTTCCCCCGACCCTTGCGGCCGGGCCGTTGCCTCTCCAAAATGAAGGCGTAAGCCACAACGAAGGGGATTGCCATGGACGAAGCAGACGCATTCCTGGCAGCGGTAATGCCGGCCCTCACAGCAGCCGATACAGCCATGCACAACGGCGATGCCGGACCCCGCACCGCCCTTTGGTCCCGTACCGATCCAGTGACACTTTTCGGTGCCGCCCGGACAGTTACCGGTGCAGACGAGGTGATCCCCTTCTTCGAGGTCCTGGCCGGCCGCTTTTCAAACTGCACCTCTTTCGAATACGAGGTCACGGCCGCCGAGGTCAGCGGGGACCTGGCGTATGTCGTGGGCATCGAGCACACCACAGCATCGGTGGCAGGGGCGAACCCGCTTCCCTACTCCCTGCGGGTCACAACAATCTTCAGGCGGGAGGACGGCAAGTGGAAGGTCGTGCATCGTCACGGGGACGCCTTGCCGGAAGGCGATGTTGAACTGACGCGCACCCAGCTGGGACGCCTTAAAGTGGCAGACACGACGCCGGACAGCGCCGGATAGCTGCAGGTTCAGTTCAGTTCCACGGAAGTTCAGATTCCGCGGAAGTTGGGTTTCGCAGGGTCAGGTGCCGCAGAAGGTCCGGTAGGGGCCGAAGTCTTCCGGCGCGCCTGCAGCATAGCGCTCCAGGCCGGGGCGCTCTTCGTAGGGTGAGGTCACTGCGCCAAGAAGCCGCCTGAACGGATCCAGGTCCCCGTCTGTAGCGGCGGCCAGGGCCTCCTCCACGAGGTGGTTGCGCGGGATGTAGGCGGGATTAACCCGGTCCATGAGGTCGGCGTCGGGGTTCAAGGCGCGCCAGCGCTCCGTCCACGCATCGAACGCCGCCAGGTCCAGGATCATTCGCCGCGCGGGCTCTGCCTGGCCGCGGGCTGCCATCGCAAGGTTACGGAAGAACAAGGTGTAATCCACCGGACTTTCCTGGAGGAGCGCCAGCAGCTCATCGACGAGAGGTGAGGCGGCGTCGTCGTCGGCGTTGTGGTGCAGTCCCAGCTTCTCCCTCATGCCTGCAGACCAGGCTGCACTGTACTGCCCGCGGAAGGCTTCCAGAGCTTCAACAGCAAGCGCCACCGCCTCCTCCTGGTCCTTGTGGATAAGCGGGAGGAGCGTTTCGGCGAGCCGGGAAAGGTTCCACTCAGCCACCAGCGGCTGGTTGCGGTAGGCGTAACGGCCGCCCTCGTCGATGGAGCTGTAGACGGCGGCCGGGTTGAACGCATCCAGGAAGGCGCACGGGCCGTAGTCTATGGTCTCGCCGGAAATGGTCATATTGTCCGTATTCATCACACCGTGGACAAAGCCCACCAGCATCCACTGCGCCATCAGCGAGGCCTGGGCTGCGATGACCGCCTGAAGCAGTGCAAGGTAGGGATTCTCAGCCTCAGCAGCGGCCGGGTGATGGCGGCTGATTGCGTGATCGGCGAGGCGGCGCAGGAGGCCGATGTCATCCGCGGCCCGGGCGTACTGGAAGCTGCCGACGCGCAGATGGCTGCTGGCCACCCGCGCCAGCACGGCTCCCGGCAGCACGGTTTCCCGCTGGACCGGCCGGCCGGTTGCCACCACGGCGAGGGATCTGGTGGTGGGGATGCCCAGGGCGTGCATAGCTTCGCTCACGATGTACTCACGCAGCATGGGCCCGACGACGGCGAGGCCGTCACCGCCGCGTGCGAACGGTGTGCGCCCGGAGCCTTTGAGGTGGAGGTCGCGGAGCCGGCCGTCCGGGTGCGCCACTTCACCGAGCAGAAGGGCCCGCCCGTCACCCAGGCGCGGGGCATACCAGCCGAACTGATGGCCTGCATAGGCCTGCGCCACCGGCGTGGCACCCGCAGGGACACGGTTTCCAATCAGCAGAAGAAGCCCTTCCGGGGTTTCCAGGAAAGCAGGATCGAGGCCCAACTCTGTTGCGAGCGGCCCGTTAAGGACAAGAAGGCGCGGGTCAGGAGCCTCCTCGGCCCGCCAGGGAATGGCCATTTCAGCGAACTCTCGGGCGAAGCGACCGTCAAGGACAACGGTGGATTCAGCTGCGGTAGTCATCCTTTAAGGATAGCGGCGATGCCCTGACCGTCAGGTTTCGTCCAGAAAAGTCCGAGAGACTGGAAGACGGCGCTCGCTCGCCCTCAATCACATTCACGTCAGACAAGGGTTGGTTTTGCCTTGATTGAGCTGAACCTGGAACCGCCCGTGCAGAGGCTCCCGGAGGATATGTGACCTTACTTATCGATAGACCCGCGGCAGTGGCTGCTCCACGAACCACGGTGCTGCCCCGGCTCGATGGCCTGGACGTTCTTCGCGGTGCCGCGGTTGGTGCCGTACTTTTGGGGCATTCCTGGCCCGGATTATTCCAGGGTGCCGGCATAGTCGGCGTCATTGCCTTCTTCGTATTGAGCGGTTACCTGATCACCGGCGTGCTGCTTAACGACGTGGAGAGGCATCGCAGGATCCGGTACGGACGCTTTTACGCCCACCGCGCCTTCCGGCTGCTCCCGGCCCTGGTGGCTTTCCTGGGCGTCTACGCCGTGGTGGAGTTGACTGCAGATGTCCTCGGGGACAGGTCAAAGGGAATCATTGGCTATACCCTGCTGGCAGGTTTCGGTTACCTGAAGGACCTGCCGTTGCCCTTCGATGTCAGCATGGCCATCGGACCGCTCTGGACCTTGGCGGTGGAAGAACAGTTCTACCTGATTTGGCCGGCGCTGCTGCTCTTCGCGATGCGGCGCCACCGCCAGGGAAGGCTGCTGGGCTGGTCTGCCGCCGTCGTCCTGTTGCTCATGACCGCGAGTGTGCTGGCGATGCTGATCCTCGCCCCGCAACTTCACTCCCTGGTCTATGCCCTGCCCACGACGTGGGGCCTGGGGCTGATCGTAGGGTCCGGCGTGCGGCTGTACCGTGTCCATGTATTCGGCTGGTTCTCCGGCCACCGTCTCCGGCAGGCGGCGCTGCTGAGCTCAGTTCTTGTCCTGGCCACGCTGATTTTCGTCCCGAAAGCCAACGAGTCGCCGGCCTTCTTCTTCCTTGGCGGGCCGCTGGCCATGGCCGCCGCCGCCATCCTGGTGGTGCTGGCAGCCTCGCGAACACAGATGATGCCGGTGTGGACCCGCGCGTTGCAGGCCCTGGGCACAATTTCGTACTCCGCGTACCTCTGGAACTACATCGTCATTCTCTGGCTCAACGGCGGCTCGACGGCGGATCTGCCGCCACTGGTGGCGGTGTCGGCCATCCTGCTGACCCTCCTGGTGGCGTTTATCAGCTGGCACACCGTTGAGAGGCTGGGACGGATGGCCCGGGCCCGCTTTGACAGCTACTACGAGGAACGATGGAACAGCTCGCATGCCGCTGAAATGCGGGGATGAGCAAGGTGACGCACCGCCTTGGATTTCCTTGTTACCTAAACGTGACTTTAGGGGGAGGTTCCTGTACGGTTTGGGGGTGGCCCATCAAGATCGGGCCGCGTCCGGGCTGACGCCGAGCTCTGCCACATCCCGGACTCCCGACACATTAAGGCAGAGACGGGGGACCCACAGTCTTCGGGCCGCTGCCCAGCGGCCCTTGGGGTGAAGCCGTCACGTCTGACGTGCCGGCCGGTTGACCTCTTCCGAACCCGACAGCTAACTCCGCAGGCGTTGAGAGGCAACCATCATGTCCCGTTCGCTGGATCAGTCGCGCCCTTTTCGGGCCGGGCGACACCGCGCAGACGCTGCGCACGCCATCACCACTCCACTCACCCCAACGAGTTCCCAAGCGGAAAAGCCAGACGCCGGGTCCTCCCCCGCGGGACCGGCATCCGGGGCACTGCGACGAAGCAGGGACAGGCGCCCGGCCTTCGAGGTGCCGCCCACGCCGGAATCGGCACCGGAATCGGTACAGCCCTCAGCACAGGAATCAGCACCCCCAGCAGCGCCCAGGGTGGAGGCAGCACCTCCGGCAACCGAAGCATTTCCCGTCGTAGTGTCCGCGAGTCCCGTTCCGGAAAGCGGACTCACTGCGGCACCCGCAGCCATGGCTGCACCGCCGGCCACTGCTGCTCCCACGGCTGCTCCCACGACGCTCCGGCGTGGGAGGGCCCGACGCGAGGGTACTGGGAAGCCCGAGGACGTTGCATCTGGTGCAGCCGCTAAGGACGGGTCGGCCCCGGCACTGACCCCGCAGAGAGCTGCCGCCTTCAGTTCCGATCCCCAGGCCATCCTGAGGAAAGCTGCTTCGGTTCGGGTTATGGGCCACCGGATGGCAGTCGTTACCGGCGCCCTGGCCGTGGTGCTTGCCGTTGGTACGGCCAGCCAAGCCACCGAACTGCCCTTTTTCGGCAAGGAGGCGTCCGCCCAGGATGCCCCGGCTGGAAAGGACGCAACCCGAGCCACCATGGGATCGCGGCCTACTTACGTGAACGGACGCACCACCCATGCGCCGAGCAGCTCCACTCCCCCAGGCATAGCGGGCACTGGGCCCGCGAAGACTACCCCCGGCACGGATGATGTTCCGGCGGCCGGCGATTCTCTCGCCTCCTCGCTGCCAACCGTCGCCGACCTTCCCATGCCGGTTGACGCGCCCACCCTGGCGGGCATTGCAGCTGCTTCCCCCGCCGCAGTTCCACCGTCAGCAGGCCCGTCCGTGAACCTTCAGCCCCCGGCCATGGCACCGACGACCCCCGCCGCACCACCGGCAGCGCAGGCGCCGGCGGGCACACCGGCCCCGGCGACGACTGCACTACCCGCATCACCGGCGCCAGCCCCGGCAGTTCCAGCACCCGCCACACCGGCTCCGGCCACCACCGCTGCACCCGCCCCAACGACGGCATCTGCGGCTCCCTCCCCGACTGCAACCGCCGTGCCATCCGCAGCCGATGACGGCGCGGCAGAAGAAGCAGTGGACACCCGCTCCTACGCCAGCGGCCGCCTGGCATCGTATGGGTGGGGTCCGGAACAGATGAATGCCCTCAATACCCTCTGGGACACGTCAACCAAGTGGCGGCCAAGCCAGGTGGACAGAGGCTTGAGCTACATCAAACAGCGCCACGGCTCTCCCGCAAAAGCCCTTGAGTTCCGCGCCGCCAACAACTGGTACTGAGCAACGCAGGCATCCGGACAGGCCACCAAACCAACAGACAGTCCCAATCAACGAGGACAGCCCCCGCACGCATCATTCGCGAGCGGGGGCTGTTCTCGTTAATTCCTGGCGGGCTTCAGTCACGCGGCCGCATGAGGGGCGGGTTGAGAACGGCGCGCGTTGGCTGCCCTGCAGCTGGCCGGGACGGCGCGGCCAGACGGAAAAGCGCAGCAGGACGGCCGGCGTCGCCCGTGGTCATCCGCCCGGTATCCTCCAGAAAACCAGGCGTCCCCGTGGCTTTGCGATGGAAGTTCCTGGGATCCAGCCGGCTGCCCCACACGGCCTCATAAACGGCCCTCAGCTGGGCGACGGTGAATTCTTCACCGCAAAAGACGGCCGCCAACGGTGAGTATTCGAGCTTTGACTTGGCCCGTTCTACGGCGTCAGCGAGGATTCGTTCATGGTCGAAGGCCAGCTTCAGGTCGCCGTCCAGGACGCGGCTGACAGGATACCAAGCCGCATGCTCGGCGTCGCTTCCGGCAGACAGCACCGGGAAGTTCGGAGCGAGCAGTAAATGAGCCACTGTTAGCACATCACCCCGGGGGTCGCGCCCCTTGGGCCCGTAGCTCCCCAGCTGTTCCAAATGCCCAGGGACCTGTTCGACGCCTGTTTCCTCCGCCAATTCGCGGGCGGCTGCGGTTGGCAGATCCTCACCGGCAAGCACAAAGCCGCCAGGGAAGGCGAGCCTGCCGCGGAAGGGCTCAATAAGCCGGGTAATAAGCAGGACCTTGAGCGTGTTATCGGCCACGGTGAGGGCGACGACGTCGACAGTGACCGGGAAGAGTGCGGGGTCCGAAGGACGGTGTTCAGCCATGAGCTCATCCTAGGAAGTTATCGTCACCTTGACAATAAATCGCCGTCATGGCTATTCTTGTATTATCGTCAAAGTGACGACAATACATCTCAGGAGAAGTCATGGCCCACATCAAGCGCTACCCCTGGATCAACCATTTCCTTGGCAGCCCCACCGGCTACGTTGTCCACCTTCAGAAGGGCTCCGTCCGGCACCAGGGAGTCGGGCAGGCTTTCTGGTACCGGCCCGCGAACTCCGTACTGAGCGAGATTCCCGTCGATGATCAGGAACTGCCCACCCTCTTCCACGCCATTACCCGGGACCACCAGGACGTCAGCATTCAGGCGAACGTGACCTACCGCTTCATAGATCCGGTGGCTGTGTCCAGCCGGCTCGACTTCGGCCTGCAGCCAGCTGGCGCTGGGCTGGCTACCGGGAGGGAACAGGTGGCCACCATCATCGGCCAGCTGTGTCAAAGCCACGCCATCGACCAGATTGCCACCACCACGCTCGCGGAGGCCCTGGAGCGTGGGGTCAGCCAACTGCGCACGGTGCTTTCCGAGGCCCTGCGGGCGGACACCCGGCTCCTGTCCACCGGCATCGAAATCCTTGGAGTCCAGGTTCTGGCGGTCAGGCCCGAGTCGGACGTCGAAAGAGCGCTTCAGACGCCAGTCCGCGAACAGCTCCAAGCGGAAGCAGACCGCGCCGTCTACGAACGCCGCGCTGTCGCCGTCGAACGTGAACGGACCATTTCCGAGAACGAGATGGCCAGCCAGATCGAACTGGCCATCCGCCGGGAGCACCTGGTGGCCCAGGAAGGCGCCAATGCCCGGCGTGCGGCAGAGGAAAAGGCTGCGGCAGGACTGATAGACACGCACGCTTTGGCCGAGCGGCAAGGCATCAGCGCAGACGCGGAAGCAAACCAGATCCGGCTAGTGGGCGATGCAGCCGCGGCCCGTGAGGCCGCCACTATGGAGGTTTACCGGGGCATGGAGCAGGCTACGCTGCTGGCTTTGGCACTGCGGGAGGCGGCGGGATCGCTGCCGAACATCGGCAATCTCACCATCACTCCGGATTTGCTGAGCGGTGCGCTGGCCGGGCTTTTCCGGGAACCAGCCGGCGGCCCCGCCCCTGTTGCTGCAGGCCCTCTGGCCGCTGGCAGCGCCGGTAGCACCCGCAGCACCCGCAAGTAGGATCCCGTCATGGCAAAACCGCGTTTAGTCATCGTCCACCGGCGGACCGAGCTCCAGGAACTTCTGGATCGGCACGCCACCCGGGGCCAGGCAGAATTCTTCCTCCGCACCCGGGGCCGCAGCCTGCAGGATGTCCAGGAGCGCCACGATCGGATCACCGCAGCCCTGGCCACGGTAAGGGCCGCGATTCCATCGGAGTGGCGCCAAGCCGAGGTAGAGCGCTCGGACCTGAGCCGGTTCCTGCTGACGCCGGAAGACATCGTCGCCGTGGTGGGTCAGGACGGACTGGTGGCAAACGCGGCGAAGTACCTCAACGGCCAGCCAGTCATCGGCATTGATCCCGAGCCGGGAGCAAATCCCGGCATCCTGGTCCGGCACACGCCGGCTGCAGCGGCAAAGCTGCTGAACAAAGCTGCCAGAGCGGACCCGGTGCCATGGAACTGTGCCGAACTCGCCACCGTGACAGCAGTCCTCGACGACGGGCAGGAACTCTCAGCCCTGAACGAGGTCTTCATCGGGCACGCCTCCCACCAGTCGGCCCGGTACCAACTCACCACCCATCACGGCCAGACGGAACGGCAGTCCTCGTCCGGGCTGATTGTCTCCACCGGCACAGGCGCCACCGGATGGTGCGCATCCATCGCCGTCGAGCGTGGAGGACGTGCCCTGCCGGCTCCTACGGACCCCCGGCTCGCGTGGTTCGTGCGCGAGGCCTGGCCCTCCCCCATCAGTGGCACGTCGCTGACCGAGGGTGTGCTGCAGGCCGGCGAAGCTCTCCGGATTACCGTGGCGTCCGATCAGCTTGTGGTGTTCGGCGACGGCATGGAAGATGACCGCCTCAGCGCTTCATGGGGGCAGGAAATCACAGTCCGCCTAGGCGAAAGGCCGCTACGGCTTGTGGGTTAAGGCAGGAGCGGGCCTCAGGCCTGACAGATCCCTCTGCCACCCAACCTCTTACCGTCCGCCCAGCGAATGCAGAATCGCTGAAAGCGTCTGGGTGCCGTTGGCCAGCATCACGAATCCGGCTGCCGGAACGCCCAGCACCCAGGCAGCCCGCCGCCGTCGGGCCTGGTTCACTCGCTGCCGGAGTGCCTCGAAGTTCTGTTCCAGAACTCTCCGATCGTCCTGCGGGGCGGGCTTCCGGTGCCACGTCCCGGGCAGCACTGCCGCGGAGGCTATCTGGGCCACCTCTTCCGGGGGAAGCTCGCGCCTGCACCGGTTGAGCCAGCCCAGCAGCTGGGTGTCGGTAAGTACGGCCACCTGCTTCGGCCGCGTTTTGACGGTCAGGCTCTTTGGGTTCACGACCACAACAATTCCAACGACGTCGACGGCGGTGCCCACTGCAGTGCTGAGCAGCCTGGACGCGCGCTCGGCTTCATGCTCCGCGTTATAGAGGTGCCGCGTCTTCTGGCCTGCCACCATGAAGGTCCGCCCGGCCACCCAAACGGACTGGCCGGAGTGGTTTTTTGTGTTGACGGTAAAGACCCCTGCCGGACCCACGAGAATGTGGTCGATGTCCGAGGAACCCGTTCCTACGGGGACGGCATGCAGAACCAGCCACTCCCGACCCAGCCGTTCGAGAATCTTTCCGACGGCGATTTCTCCCAGCGCTCCCTTGTACCAGGGCCAGGTGTCCGGGCTGAGCGGACTGGCGCCAAAGATCCGCTGCAGAGTGGTGCGGGGCGGTACGTGACCCTGCTGGTCCAGTAGTTCCTCGATCACGGCCTGCGCGGGAATCCGCCCGCGCAGAAGCTTTGGTTGCGGGTTTTCAGTCATTGTCCCTTCATTCCCAGGAGTCGCATGGAGGAGAGTCTAGGTCCGTCACTCCTCGTTCGACGGCGTCGCTGGTGTTAACGTCCGAATCTTGCTCCAATCCTTGGGTAAAGCTGGGGAAAGGCTGGTTAGATCCGGTTCTGGACGTGGTTGGCGGGAGTGAGGGGGCACCCAATACTGATGCTCCTATTGCTGTCAATGGGCACGGCGCCCCGCGTCATGCAGATCACCGGGCTAAGGCTCCAAGGTCAAGGGTCTGCGATCGCTGGTGCGACGGCCTGCGGCCGCCCTTGACCTTGGAGCCTTAGTGGCCCGGTCATTACGGCAGGGACGGCGGGACGCCGTTGGTCCTGCCGCTAGGCAAACTGCCCGGTCAGTCCTGCAACCTCCCGGGTGCCTCTTCGCGGTTTTTGGGATTGAGAGTTGAGCCAGGTTTCGTAGTGTTGGTAGAAGTCGTCGTGGCGGGTGAGTCCGCGTTCGAGCCGGGACAGTGCTGTGGGCCAGACATGGAGGCTGTCCGCGGCGGCCTGGAGGGTGATGTTCTTCGTTTGGCGTAGGGTGCGGAGGGCTCCGGCGTCTGGTGCTGGTTGTGGATGGATCAGCTGATCGTAGACTTCGCGGGCGATGTAGCGTTTGACGCAGCGGATGATTTCCTTGGTGCTTTTCCCTTCGGCCCGGCGTCTGGCGACGTAATTTTTGGTGCGGGTGTCGCTCATCATCCGTACCAGGGCAACGTGGTGGATGGCTTTGTTGGCCCGCCGGTCGCCGCCACGGCTGAGCCGGTGCCGCATGGTCTTTCCCGAGGACGCGGGGATCGGCGCGACGCCCACGAGGGCTGCGAACTGCGCTTCGGTGCCGATCCGTCCGGGGTTGTCGCCCACGGTGACCAGGAGCTGGCTTGCCACGTCGGTGCCGACCCCGTGCAGGTCACGGAGCATCGGCGCGTGGGTTGTCACGATCGCGTCTAACTCGGCATCAATGACCGCCAGTTCCTGATCCAGGGCGCGGTAACGGATCGCGAGGCGTTTAAGCACGGCCGCGGTGGTGATCAACGGGTCAGACATGTTTCCGGCCGGCCGGGTTTTCTCCAGGGCGGCCATCATCGGGGCGCGGGCCAGCCGCCGGTATTTGGCCCGTAACGCCTCGGGTGCAGCCGTAAGGATGCTTTTGATCTGCGCCATGACCGCTACCCTGGCGCGCATGGCCGTCGCCCGTTCGGCGCGCAGGACCCGCAGGGATTCCACCGTGCCGTCCCGGGATTTGGGTGTTGCGACGTTCCGGCCGGCCAGCGCGGCTTCTGCCGCCTGGTAGGCGTCCAGAGCGTCCGATTTGCCCCGCAGCCGGCGTCCCTGCCGGTTCGGGCGCATGACTTCCAGAACCCGGAAGCCCTCCCTGGTCAGGACACGGGCGAGTTCGGCGCCGTAACTGCCGGTGCCTTCCACTCCGGCGGCAACCACCGGGCCGAACCCGGTAATGAACTCGACAATATTCCGGTAGCCGGACCCAACGGCGGGAAATTCTTTGTCCATGAGGTGTCTGCCGGTCTCGTCGATGATTGCGACGTAATGGGTGTCGGCGTGTGTGTCGATCCCGGCGATGACTTTCAGATATGGGTTTGTCATGATGAAACTGGCCCAGCCTTCCGTTGCATGCGGTGGGAAACAAAAGGGCACGCCGGCCGGGTGGGCAGACAAGACAGTAATGGGATTCTTCGAGCAGGCTCCTATGAGGTCATGTCCACCTGGCCGCCGCGTTACTGCAGCCTGTGCCGCGGCGGACAAATCATTTGCAGGACAAACCCTTCGCAGGGCGTCAGTCAGTGCCAGAGCCACACCGCAACACAAGCCAATTCCATCATTACTGTCTGTGCCCGCCGATACCTTGGCCCGTGGAATATCCACGCCGAAAGGAACCCACCCGCCGATGTCTTCCCCTGCGTCTTTCGAATCAACGCCAGCGGCTTCCGGAATGCCGGACTGGTACCCGGAGTTATTGCAGTCCGTTGCCCAGGAGATCAGCTCAGGCCGATACCGGGCAGTTTCGGCGGCCAACCAGGAGCTCGTGCACTCGTACTGGTCCGTTGGACGCGAGCTGCTGGAGCGTGAATCGAAAGAAGGCTGGGGTTCGAAGGTTGTCACCCGGCTGTCCGCGGACCTTCGGGCCAGGTTTCCTGACGCCCGCGGCTTCTCTCCCCGGAATCTTCGCTATATGAAGGCCTTTGCCAGCGCATGGCCGGACATCGCAATGTTGCAGATGGCGTCTGCAACATTGCCCTGGAGCCACCATGTGATGCTGCTGGAGAAGCTGGCCGTGCCTGAGGAAAGGCTCTGGTACATGGCCTGCGCCATAGAGGAAGGGTGGTCCCACAGCTTTCTGGGTCAGCAAATCGAAACGCGGCTGTATGAACGTTCCGGCAAGGCCATTACCAACTTTAAGTCAACGTTGCCGCCGTCGGACTCTCATCTGGCCCAGCAGTCGTTCAAGGACCCATACGTCTTTGACTTCGTCTCCATGACGGGCAACCGAAACGAACGCGAATTCGAGGGCCGACTTATTCTGCATGTGGAGAAATTCCTGCTGGAACTGGGCCAAGGCTTCGCGTTCGTGGGCCGGCAAGTGCGGCTGACCATTGGCGCCGACGAATTCTTCGCTGACCTGCTGTTCTACAACTTCAAGCTGCGTTGCTTCGTGGTGATCGAACTCAAAGCCACCGCATTCAAGCCCGAGTATCTGGGTCAGGTCAACATGTATATGTCGGCCGTTGATGATCTACTTGCACACGCCCAGGACCAGCCGACCATCGGGCTTTTGCTCTGCAAAACCAAGAACAATGTGGTGGCAGAGTATTCCCTGCGCGGCTTCTCCAAGCCCATTGGTATTGCCGAGTGGGAGTCCGAGATCGTGCGGGCTTTGTCTGAGGAGTTCACCGCAACACTGCCCAGCATCAGCGAACTTGAAGCGGAACTTTCGCAACAGCTATTGGGCGACGGCGGCTCCACGGTGGTCGCCCTGGGGGATGGAGCCCCAGCGTGAATCGACAACATAGGTCAGTCAGTAAGATCCGGTGCTCTGGAATGAACTCTCCCGTCATCGGAGTGTTCGCCAGGGCCATCTGAGGAACCACTTGTAGGCCTGCTCTTCAGACGATCCAGCCACTATGCTCGACGCTGAGGGACAATATTGGGGGACTATGCGAAGTGGAATCATCAGTGCGGCCGGTTTGATGTCGGCCGCGGCTATCCTCAGCGGGTGCTCAGGGCCGGTCGACGAGATGGGCTTTCAAGATGCTACGGCTGCGGAATCAAGCCTCTCGGCCCCCGCTGCTGCTGGCCCGGAGTCAAAGGCATACGCGGTAGCACCTGATGTGGATCCCTCTGCGGCCGAAGCCTGCGCTGCACTTAACGTGGGTCCCGAGGTTTATGCCGCTATCGGAAAATCCACCCTCAGCGCTGAAAGCACGACAAAGGACGTGGTCAAAGGCGTCGTCTGCTCCTTCGCCACGGTTGACCACTCCATGAGCACCCCGAACTCTCTCACAGTTGGTATGCGGAAAAACACGCGCAATTTATATAAGAAAATTGCTCCTGACTCCATCCCCGGCTGGACCAGGCGAGACATTCCCGGACTTGGCGACACGGCAAGGTTCTATGAATTCGGTCCTACCGCTGAGGACGCGAACCACATGCTGCACGTCCTCGAAGACAACCGGATAGTCGCTCTTACGGCAGTGTTCACCACCGCTCCCGACAGCGCCGACCTCTCGGCATCCCGCTATACGGCCATCGTCAAGAAAATCCTCGGCTAAACACTCCAGAAACTCCCGGTCCTCATCTTCGGTGTTAAAACCTTTGCCGATCACGTCAGTAGAACCCGAACCCGAGAAGAAGCCATGGATAAACCTGCAGCTTCCCCGAAACGCGCGCCGGCCGACCGGCCACTGCTGGTTGCGGACCGTCCCTGGGCAAATCCGCCCTCTGTGGACCGTGTGTCTCATCACAAGCATGTTCCGGCCACCTCTGAAAAGTTGGCTGCAACAACTTCCGATCGGAGTGATGTTAGGGCTTACGGTACAAGCATGACTACTGATACCCCTAAGGCCACCGTCCGCCAACTCCGCCTCGTCGTGGAGGCCCAGGACTATGAAGAGGCCCTGATCTTCTATCGCGATGTACTGGGCCTCCCCGAGCAGGAAGCCTATGAAGGAGAGGGCGACGCGCGGGTCACAATACTTGATGCCGGGCGTGCCACCCTTGAGCTGTCCAACCCGGCCCAGGTAAAACTCATCGACCGGGTGGAAGCTGATGGCCAGCCCAGTGCCAGGCTCCGGGTGGCCTTCGAAGTGGAGGACACAGCGGCTGTAACAACTGAGCTTGTGGAAGCGGGAGCTGAATTAATCGCCACGCCGCGGGAAACCCCGTGGCGGTCGTTGAACTCCCGGCTTTCGGCGCCGGCCGGCCTTCAGGTGACGCTGTTCCAGGAACTCGAACCGGCCACCGACCGTGTCCACAACCCAGGCTTCAAAAACCCCTGAGCCGCTTTCGCCCTCACCTCACCCTCTGGGGTTCCAAAGTCTTTCAGTATTGCTTGGTTGGGCCAACTCGTTGATACACCGATAGTGGTGACGTGGGCGGCAACTTTCCAAAGGGGTGGGTAAACACCCCGTCGAGCGGATGGTTAGGCTAGGTGGATGGCGACAGTTCTTCTCGTGCGGCACGGACGCACCACAGCCAATGCCACTGGACTGCTGGCCGGTCGAGCCGCCGGTGTCAGTCTGGACGAGATCGGGCGCGAGCAGGCGGCTTTGACCGGAGAGCGGGTCGCGGCAGTTCCCCTAGTTGGGGTGGTATCGAGCCCTCTGGAGCGTTGTCAGCAGACCGCCCAGATCATCGTCGATCGCCAGGCTGGAACTCCGTATGCGCCGTTGGAACCCGATCTTACCGAGTGCGATTACGGCCAGTGGCAGGGCCGCACGCTCAGTGACCTCGCAACCGAACATCTGTGGTCGGCTGTGCAATCGCAGCCGTCCGCCGTCATCTTTCCCGGCGGTGAATCCATGGCTGCCATGCAGGCCCGGGCGGTAGCAGCCATTCGACGCCATGATGCAGCCTTCGAAGCCGAGTACGGGCCAGGAGCCGTATGGATGGCGGTGAGTCACGGTGACGTCATCAAATCGATCATCGCCGACGCGCTAGGCATGCACCTCGACCTGTTCCAGCGCATTAACGTGGGCCCTGCCTCCGTATCGATCGTGCGCTACAGCGCCAGTCGGCCAAGCGTCTACGCGACCAACACCGACGCCGGGGATCTGTCCTGGCTGTCGAACGCCATCCACTCCGGCGATGCGCCGGTGGGCGGCGGTGCAGGGCAACAGGCACCGTGAAGCGGCCGGGCCTAAAATGCTCTTATGCCTACACGTGTTCATGAATTTGCCTGGCCTGATCGGGTCGTCGTTGGAACCATCGGCGTTCCGGGGTCGCGTACGTTCTACCTGCAGGTGCGGGCAGGGACCCAGATCGTAAGTATTGCCATGGAGAAGCAGCAGTCGGCTCTGCTCGCAGATAAAATCGACGAAATTCTCGACCGGCTTCTCAGCGTCGAGGGAAACCCTCACAGCGTTCCCACAAGCACTCCCATCGAACTCGTCGACAATGACCAGCTCGAGGCGGTGGAGGAGCAGTTTCGAACCGGGACCATGACCTTACGTTGGGACCCGACGACGGCTCAGGTCGTCATCGAGGCCTACCCGATCGCCGAAGTCGACGCTGATAACGACGACGAATCGCTTGATGAGGATGACGCTGATGTGCCCGAAATGCTGCTGGTGCGGATGCCGGTTGGCACCGCCCGCGCATTTGCTAAGCGCACGCGTGAGGTTGTGGGCGCTGGGCGTCCCGCGTGCCCGCTCTGCGGTTACCCGGTGGACCCAGACGGACACGTCTGCACCCTTCCCGAGGTCTGATGCCGGCGCCCGACCTGCTGACTGCCGAGCTGACGCTCACCGGACGCATCACGACGGCGTCGAACGCCACCTTCCTGGGCAGCATCGGCGACACGACGGTCGTCTATAAGCCCATAGCTGGGGAAAAACCGCTTTGGGACTTTCCCGACGGCTTCCTTGCACACCGTGAGGTTGCCGCCTACCTGGTCTCGGAGGTTCTTGGCTGGAACGTGGTGCCACGCACCTGGCTGCGCGATGGTCCGTTCGGCATGGGAATGGTGCAGCTCTGGCAGGAGACAGACCCCGACCAGAACGCGGTGGACCTCATTGCGTCGGACGACGTACCGGAGACCGGTTGGAAACACGTCCTCGAGGGTCAGGATGAGAACGGACGGATGGTCGCCCTCATACACGAGGACTCTACGGCGCTCAGACGCATGGCGGTGTTCGACGTCGTCGTGAACAACGCCGACCGCAAAGGCGACCACATCCTTGCCATGACGGACGGACACCGGCACGGCGTTGACCATGGGCTTACCTTTCACCGCGACCACAAGCTGCGCACGGTGCTGTGGGGGTGGCTGGGAGACGTTCTGACCGTCGAGGAACTTGAGGGGCTCGACCGTGTCAGCGAAGGACTGGAGGGTGAGCTGGGCCGAAACCTGGCGGACCTGCTCAGCGCCGAAGAAATTGCGTCGGTCGCCGCACGCTGCGCCCGGTTGCGTTTGGCGGGTCGGTTCCCGGCTCCCAGCGGTGAAATGTCGGCGGTGCCCTGGCCGCTGTTCTGAGGAATTACGGCAAGGTGGTCTTTCACAGACCGGTTTCTTAGCACAATTCGATTTGTTACTAAAAAGGCCTATTTATCGGAAGACAGCCAGGACCTAGGACCCTGCGAAATCTACGCCCGCATTCAACCGGCGGGGGCAACCCGGACTGCGGAACGCAGGACTTTAACAGCTCAGCCCCTCCACGTTCATGCGCGGAAGGGCTGAGCCTAAAGAAGGAGAGGGGAAGGACGGACCTAGAAGTCCCAGTCCTCGTCTTCAGTGTTGACGGCCTTGCCGATCACGTATGAAGAACCGGACCCGGAGAAGAAGTCGTGGTTCTCGTCGGCGTTCGGGGACAGCGCTGAGAGGATGGCCGGGTTCACGTCGGTCACCGATGCCGGGAACATGGCCTCGTAGCCCAGGTTCATCAGCGCCTTGTTGGCGTTGTAGTGCAGGAACTTCTTGACGTCCTCGGCCAGGCCAACGGAGTCGTAGAGGTCATGCGTGTACTGGACTTCGTTCTCGTACAGCTCGAAGAGCAGCTCGAACGTGTAGTCCTTGATCTCCTGCTTGCGCTCCTCAGACAGGCCTTCGAGGCCCTTCTGGAACTTGTAGCCGATGTAGTAGCCGTGCACAGCCTCATCGCGGATGATCAGGCGGATCAGGTCAGCCGTGTTCGTCAGCTTGGCACGTGAGGACCAGTACATGGGCAGGTAGAAGCCCGAGTAGAACAGGAAGGACTCCAGCAGGGTGGAGGCCACCTTGCGCTTCAGGGGGTCATCGCCCTGGTAGTAGTCCATGACGATCTGGGCCTTCTTCTGAAGGTTCTCGTTCTCGGTGGACCAGCGGAACGCCTCGTCGATCTCCTTGGTGGAAGCCAGCGTGGAGAAGATGGAGGAGTAGCTCTTGGCGTGTACGGACTCCATGAACGCGATGTTCGTGTAGACGGCTTCCTCGTGCGGGGTAAGCGCATCGGGGATCAAAGAGACAGCGCCGACGGTGCCCTGGATGGTGTCCAGCAGTGTCAGGCCAGTGAACACACGCATGGTGAGCTGCTGCTCAGCCGGGGTCAGCGTGTTCCACGACTGGACGTCGTTGGACAGCGGCACCTTCTCCGGCAGCCAGAAGTTGTTGACCAGGCGGTTCCAGACGTCCACATCTTTGTCGTCCTGGATGCGGTTCCAGTTGATTGCTTCGACATGCGTCAGCAGCTTGACCTTCTCGGTCATGTCATCCCCTAAACGTTGGGTTGTTCTTTGAAGTTAAGCGTACGACGGCGGGCGGGCACCCGCCGTCGTATTGGCACAATTTAGTTGAAGATTAAAGCATGCAGCTGACGCAGCCCTCCACCTCAGTTCCCTCCAGCGCGAGCTGGCGGAGACGGATGTAGTAGATGGTCTTGATGCCCTTGCGCCAGGCGTAGATCTGGGCCTTGTTGATGTCACGGGTAGTGGCGGTGTCCTTGAAGAACAGCGTCAGGGACAGGCCCTGGTCCACGTGCTGGGTGGCAGCGGCGTAGGTGTCAATGACCTTCTCGTAGCCGATCTCATACGCGTCCTGGTAGTACTCCAGGTTGTCGTTGGTGAGGTACGGCGCCGGGTAGTAGACACGGCCCAGCTTGCCTTCCTTGCGGATCTCGATCTTGGATGCCACCGGGTGGATCGAGGAGGTGGAGTTGTTGATGTAGGAGATCGAACCGGTCGGCGGGACAGCCTGCAGGTTCTGGTTGTAGATGCCGTGCTCCATGACGGAAGCCTTCAGCTCGCGCCAATCATCCTGGGTGGGGATGTGGATGTTCTTGAACAGCTCCGCGACCTTCTCGGTCTGCGGCACCCACTCCTGCTCCGTGTACTTGTCGAAGAACTCGCCCGACGCGTACTTGGACTTCTCAAAGCCGCCGAAGGTCTGCCCGGTCTGGATGGCCAGCTTATTGGAGGCGCGGATGGCGTGGTAAACCACCGAGTAGAAGTAGATGTTGGTGAAGTCCAGGCCTTCTTCGGACCCGTAGTGCACCCGCTCACGTGCAAGGTAACCGTGCAGGTTCATCTGGCCCAGGCCGATGGCGCGGCTCTGGTCGTTGCCCTTGGCGATGGACGGCACCGAGGTGATGTTTGACATGTCCGAGACGGCAGAGAGGGACCGGATGGCCGTCTCGATCGTCAGGCCGAAGTCAGGCGAGTCCATGGTCTTGGCGATGTTCAGCGAGCCAAGGTTGCAGGAGATGTCCTTGCCGGTCTCTGCGTACGACAGGTCATCGTTGTACGTGGTGGGCTGGGAAACCTGGAGGATTTCTGAGCACAGGTTGGACATGATGATCTTGCCGTCGATCGGGTTGGCCCGGTTTACGGTGTCCTCGAACATGATGTACGGGTAGCCGGATTCGAACTGGATCTCGGCGAGGGTCTGGAAGAACTCACGCGCCTTGATCTTGGTCTTCTTGATCCGGGAATCGTCCACCATCTCGTAGTACTTCTCGGTGACCGAAACGTCGGAGAAAGGCATGCCGTAGACGCGCTCGACGTCATACGGCGAGAACAGGTACATGTCCTCGTCCTTCTTGGCCAGCTCGAACGTGATGTCCGGGATCACAACGCCCAGTGAGAGGGTCTTGATCCGGATCTTCTCGTCGGCGTTCTCCCGCTTGGTGTCCAGGAAGCGGTAGATGTCCGGGTGGTGCGCGTGCAGGTACACGGCACCGGCGCCCTGGCGGGCACCAAGCTGGTTGGCGTAGGAGAAGCTGTCCTCGAGGAGCTTCATCACGGGGATAACGCCGGAGGACTGGTTCTCGATCTGCTTGATCGGAGCGCCCACCTCGCGGATATTGGTCAGCGCGAACGCCACGCCGCCGCCGCGCTTTGACAGCTGCAGGGCGGAGTTGATGGAACGCCCGATCGACTCCATGTTGTCTTCGATGCGCAGCAGGAAGCAGGAGACCAGCTCGCCGCGCTGCTTCTTGCCGGCGTTCAAGAAGGTGGGCGTGGCCGGCTGGAAGCGGCCTTCGATGATCTCGTCCACCATCTGCAGGGCAAGCTGCTCGTCACCGCGGGCCAGGTGCAGGGCCACCATGCAGACGCGGTCCTCGTAGCGCTCCAGGAAACGCTTGCCGTCGAAAGTCTTCAAGGTATAGGACGTGTAGAACTTGAACGCGCCCAGGAAGGTCTCGAAACGGAACTTCTTCTTGTAGGCACGGTTGTAAAGCTCACGGATGAAGTTCATCGTGTACTGGTCGAGGGTCTCGCGCTCGTAGTACTGGTTCTTCACCAGGTAGTCGAGCTTCTCCTCCAGGTCATGGAAGAACACGGTGTTGTTGTTCACGTGCTGCAGGAAGTACTGGTGCGCAGCTTCGCGGTCAGCCTCAAACTGGATCTCGCCGTTAGGGCCATACAGGTTGAGCATCGCGTTCAGCTCGTGATAGCCCAGGCCCTTGTAGGCGGCAGGCATCTCGGGCTTCTCGACGACGGCGCCCAGCTTTTTTTCGGCCCCGGCGCGGGTGCCCTGGCCTTCGGCCCTGGTTACTTCTGTGTCTGAGACAGTCGTGTCCAAAACTTATCCAATCCTTGGTTGACCCGGGTAACGTCTTCCGGCGTTCCCATGAGTTCAAATCGATAGAGGGGCGGGACCTGGCATTTGGCGGCGATGATGTCCGCAGCCATGCAGTAGTTGTCCCCGAAATTTGTGTTGCCGGCACCGATGACGCCGCGGATCAGTTCCCTGTTCTGCGGGTTGTTCAGGAAGCGGATGACCTGTTTGGGCACCGACCCTTCTCCCCCTGTACCGCCGTAGGTGGGCACCACCAGGACAAATGGCCTGGTGGCGAGGAGGGGCGCGTCCTTGGAATGGAGCGGGATCCGGGCCGAGTCCCGGCCAAGCTTTGCAACAAAGCGGCTGGTGTTCTCGGACGTAGAGGAGAAATAGATGAGCTGGCTCTGCGTTGTGACGGGCTGGTGTGAACCGCCCTGCAGGACTTTGCCCTCGCGGTGCGCCGGGTCAATGTGCGGTGCAGAGCCTGTACGGTTTGCCGGGCCGGCGTGCCTCTCCTTGACGGAGGCCCCGGCTGTTGCCAGTGCTGCCATGGGAGTCACCTCAGCTGCAGGAAGTTGCCGGACGGCAGGAAATAGAAGGCGTCCTAGGCCACGGAGGGAACAGCAGACAGTGCCAGTTCCTCGATCTTGTCCGGGCGGAAGCCTGACCAGTGGTCCTGGTCGGTGACGACAACAGGGGCCTGCATGTAGCCCAAAGCCTTCAGGCGCTCCAAAGCATCGGCGTCCTGTGAGATGTCAACGCTCTGGTAGTTGATGCCCTTTTTGTCCAGCGCACGGTAGGTTGCGTTGCACTGAACACAAGCCGGCTTTGTGTAAACCGTTACGGTCATGGTCCCTGTCCCCTTTATCGAATCTTCGCTCTTCGTAGGCGGGCCGTTCCGAACGATTTCCGTGTCCGATACTGCCCTGCCTGCATGCCGCCTGCGCGGCCGGTCTTCAGTTTGATGTCTGCGCTAATGTTCCGCTCAACCTGTATCTAGATACTACATGTAGTGCAGGCGCCTCTTTGGAACCCCAAGATGATGTATTACAAGTATGTCATTTAATGCACCGTTAATCCACAGGCAAGGTCCTTCAAAATGTCCGGGATTCAGCGGATTCTCAGGACGAAATCCACACCCTGTGGAGTACTTAGCCACAATTAACGCCCAGCGTGTCGCCTCGCAGACGGCGTGTCGCGCCTAGCGACGGACCACTACATATTGGGGGTTCCCGTTCTTGAACCCTTGGCTCCGGAGAGCGACGCCACCAACCCGACGGCACGTTCCAGGAGGTCATCCATGCTTCCCCTTGCAGCTCCCGCCACCGCCTGCCGCGCCACGGACTCCGCACGGACCGTGTCTCCGTATTCCAAAGCGGCCTGGGCCTCCGCCAGCAGGATTTCAACCTGCATCCAGGCGTACGAATCTGTCACACGGCCGCAGAGGAGTCCTGCGTTCTTCATCCATTCCAGCGCCGCGTCGGCTTTCCCTTCTGCCAAGTGCGTGAGGCCTATAGTCTTTGCAGCCAGGCCCTCCCAACAAGGGTCCTGCAGCTGACGGGCGAGCGCGAATGTCGCTTCCGCCTGCTCGCGCACCGCAACCGGAGGTTCTCCGCCGGCAAGGCGGATGTGGCCCAGCCAGGCTTCAGGCCAGGGCCGGAACGCCGTCCACCTATCCTTCCTGGCCACGTCGCAGGATTGATGTGCCCACTCGCCTGCCTCATCCAGGCGCCCCAGGATGAAAAGGCTGCGTGCTCCAAGGCCCAGGTTCCATGATTCACGCCGGACGGCGTTGGCGCTCCGGCTCAGCTCCACGGCTTCACCAAACCGCTCCGCTCCAGCTTCAAGCCGGCCCCAATCGCTGAGGTTCATGGCTTCAAATCCCGCTATTGCCGCCGTAAGGGACGGATTTCCGGTGGCCAGGCCACGGGCAGTTTCGAGGTAGTGGGCAGCGCTGGCACGGCGCCCGGCCAGCACGTCCACATAAGCAAGTTCCGACAACGCTTTGGCTGTGATTAACTCCGCTCCGGCTGCAGTGGCCAGGCCGGCGGCCTCTGTAAGGATGACAGCGCCTTCGTCGTCATATCCACGAATCGAATGCACGAGCGCCGTACCGAGCTCTGTCAGGCAACGGCTCAGCAGTTCCTTGTCGCCGGAGGTCTCCGCAGCGGCGGATGCCCCGCGGAGGCACTCGATTCCGGCGTCGGCGGCCCCTGCGGATACGGCTGCGAGACCAGCCTCGCACAGGGACTCGGCGGTGGCCCGCGCGGACACACCGGGTACGGGTGAAGCGACGGCGGGCCTTGCGGCTGCGCGGATGGCCGGCGTGGCCTTGACTCCAAGCTCGCCGGCGAACATCGCCTCGCTCGCCTCGGCCTGCCGGATAGCTGCTTCTGCCTTGCCGGATGAGGCCAACGCTTTGACCAGGAGAATGTGTGGACCTTCCTCAAGAGGCGCGCGCCGAATCATTGCAGAAGAGAATGCCACGGCACGGTCGAACTGCCGGCCGGCCAGAGCCCGCAGCGTGGCTTGCCGCAGTTCGTTGAGTACCTCGCTGTCCACCCTCTGGCGCTCGACAAGGAGCCAGGAGTCGAAACCCGGAGATCCCCTGACGTCTATCCCTTCCAGGAAGTGCCCTTCCGGAATGTCCCCTTGCGCAATACTCCGCTGGAGGTCGTGTACGTCGGCCATCATCTCCGCTGCAGGACCCAGTGACACAGGGTTGCCCCTGAAGGCGTTGGGAAATCCCGTCTTGCGCCGCAGCTCAGCCAGCGACCACCGCAGCGCCCCCATGGGATCATCGGCGTCAGCGAACAGTTCGTCCACCAGAAGCTGGCGGGAAACTGGCTGCGGCGACCGGACCAGCCTGCCCAGCACAGCCCAGGTCTTTTGACCCCTGGGCCCGGGAATCGGCTGGCCATCACGGTCCAGGCTCAATCTGCCGATCAGCCGAAGGCGCAGCACCATTTCAATGTAGCAACGCTCAGGCAGCCAGCACCAGTGCTGACGGAGCCACCAGCTGCGCGGCAAGTTGGGCTTGCGCAGGCGCCGGAAGTTCGCGCAGCAATAGTCCATGGACCAGGCCGAACGCCCGCAGCCGCGCTACTTCCGGACCGGCCCAATCAACCAGCGCAGCGGCAGCGCCGGGGCTGAGAGTACCGGCTGCCGACGCCATTGCCTCAAGTGTCCGTGCGGCGGCATATGTTCCTTCCGCCACAACACGATCGGCGGTGTGATTCAGAATCTCATTCAGTTCCATGATGACCCTCCTGTTGGTGTCCGTAACTTGAGTCTCCGCCACCGCCATGTGAGTCCTGATGTGATCAATCGAGGGTCTCGGCCCATCGCAGTCACACGGTTCTTCACACGCCCCGGCAAGCCGCATTTGCTCAATGACACCCGTTCCTGTGCCAGAATGAAGCGGCCGTTCAGGCCTGTCATACCCCCGGCGCTCTTCCGGCCTGATCAGAAAGACTGCAGTGGTAAATCCCGTACATCTGAAGACACTCCTCGAGGTCACCCGGCTGGGCTCCTTCGCGGCGGCCGCCGTCCGGCTGGGCTACACCGCGTCCGCCGTGTCCCAGCAGATGACCGCCCTGGAAAGAGATACGGGAGTGGTCCTCTTCCAGCGCTCCGCCCGGAGCGTTGTACCCACGGAGGCGGCCGTGGTGATGAGCCGGCACGCAGCCAAGGTACTGACAGACATCGAGGCCCTGATGGCTGCGGCGTCCAAAGCCCAAGACGCCACCCGCCAGGAACTCCGGCTGGGCATCTTTCCCAGCCTGGCCACGTACGTCCTCCCCCGGATCCTCAAGAACCCCGCGTGGAAGGAACTCGGCATCGACCTCAGGGTTTCCGTGGCGGAACCGGCCCAGACCATCCAGGGGCTCCGGACCGGCGGGGAACTGGACGTGGCGCTGGTGTTCCAGGTGGGCCAGTCCGGACTGGCCTGGCCGCACACCATCAACCGGCAGTGGATCGGCGACGACAATTTCCGGGTGGTTCTTCCGAAGGGCTGGGGCTTCGGCACCGACGCCAAGGTCGCGGCGGACCATTTGTCCGAGATGCCCTGGATCATGCATCACCCGGGAACCAGCGATGCCGTTGTCATCGAGCGCCTGTTCGCCAGCTGCAACCTGCATCCGCGCGTGGTGGCCTACAGTGACGACTTCCACGCCAGCCTGGAAATGGCGGCCGCCGGACTCGGTGCTGCCCTTGTCCCGGAACTCGCCCTGCTTCACCGCCCGGCCGGCGTTGTGGTGCTGGACGTCCCCGAAATCCGCCTCGCCCGCAACGTTTTCGCGCTCCTGATCAACGAAACGAAAACAGCCCGCGTCCAGCTTTTTGTTGACCTGTTGGCGGAAACTCTGGCTGGTTTGGGAACTGCAGGGAAATAATCCCGAATGCTGGAAATGCGCTGCTGTTGGGGTCTATGTTGAAGGTATGAACAGGGTAGCGAGCCAGCACTTCGGCGAGATCGAGCTCAATCACGGCCGGGATCACAATATCGCCGCCAAACATGAACTGCGCGGCCATGAGCTGGAGCTCGACCTGAACATCAACGCGCATGACCACTTCGATGAAGCGGCCATGCACAAAGTGGACTACCGTCTCCGCTACCTTCCCGAGCTCGTTGACGAGGTCCGGGAAATGATTGCGGAGGAGCTGGAGCAGGAAGGCACCAGCCCGCAGGAGTACCTTCGTTTCCACTGCAACGCCCTCAAGGATGAACACCTGAAGAAGGTCTTCGGCGTCGAGGACCGCAGCCAGCTCACCAATGCTGTGTTCCTCAAAGCGCTCAAGCTTGGGCACGTGGGCATCTTCCCCGGCCAGCCCGAACGTTATTTCGTGCTTGATTTCACGCTTGGCGCGCATTTCACCGACGAGGTCCTGGTGGCCTCCGCGGATGAAGACGGCGTGGTGGACGACGAAATTCTCTGGGAGTCCTAAAACAAACCGATATTTAAAGCCCGACGGCGGCCGGTCACCTCAAGTGACCGGCCGCCGTCGCACTTTGTTCAGTTAGTGCTACTTGGCTGCTACTGCTTTGCTGCTTGCAGCAGTTCGGCGCGAACCGTCTGGGTTGCCTTGACCAGGTTGCGCAGGGACTCTTCGGTCTCGGCGTAGCCACGGGTCTTCAGGCCGCAGTCCGGGTTGACCCAGAGCTGGCGGGACGGGACGTGCTTCACGGCAGTGCTGAGCAGCTCCGTGACTTCCTGCTCGCCCGGGACGCGCGGCGAGTGGATGTCGTAGACGCCCGGGCCAACGCCGCGGCCGAAGCCGTGGGACTCGAGGTCGTGGACAACCTCCATGCGTGAGCGTGCGGCCTCGATGGAGGTGACGTCGGCGTCCAGCCCGTCAATGGCGTCGATGATGGCGCCGAACTCCGAGTAGCACAGGTGGGTGTGGATCTGGGTGGCATCCGCGGCACCGGCGGTGGACAGGCGGAACGAGTTCACGGACCAGTCCAGGTAGGCAGCCTGATCGGCCTTGCGCAGCGGCAGGAGCTCGCGCAGGGCGGGCTCGTCCACCTGGATGACCTTAATGCCGGCGGCTTCGAGGTCTGCGATTTCGTCGCGCAGCGCCAGGCCAACCTGGTTGGCGGTCTTGCCCAGCGGCTGGTCATCACGGACGAAGGACCAGGCCAGGATGGTTACCGGACCGGTGAGCATGCCCTTCATGGGCTTGCTGGTCAGTGACTGCGCGTACTTTGCCCACTCCACAGTGATAGGGGCGCTGCGGGTCACGTCGCCCCAGAGGATGGACGGACGGGTGCAGCGTGAGCCGTAGGACTGCACCCAGCCGTGCACCGTGACGTCGAAGCCTTCAAGGTTCTCGGCGAAGTACTGGACCATGTCGTTCCGCTCGGGCTCGCCGTGCACCAGGACGTCGTAGCCCAACTCTTCCTGGAGCGCCACAACGCGCTTGATCTCGTCCTTCATGAGCTGCCCGTACTGCTCGTTGGTGAGATCGCCCTTGTTGTTGCGGGCACGGGCGGAACGGATTTCGGACGTCTGCGGGAACGAGCCGATGGTGGTGGTGGGCAGCGGCGGCAGCTGCAGCGCCTCTTCCTGGGCGGCTTCGCGGACCGAGTACTCGGAGCGGTTGAAGTCGGCCGGGGTCAGGGCTGCTGTGCGGGCACGGACGTCGGCGCGCTGGACGCCTTCGGCGGTGGCGCGGGAGGCAATGATGCGTGTGGCCTCGTCGATGGCGGGCTGGACAGCAGCCGCGTCTGTCAGGAGCCCTGCCAGGGTGGCAACTTCCACAGCCTTCTGGTCAGCGAACGCCAGCCAGCTGCGGAGCTGCTCGGACAGCTGGACCTCTTCGTCGACGTCGTGCGGGACGTGCTGGGTGGAGGTGGAGGTGCTGATGGCCAGCGTGGCCACGGACTTCTGCAGCTCGGCGATCTTGTCCGCCGATGCCAGCAGGTCGTTGCGCCAGATGTTGTGGCCATCCACTACACCTGCCACCAGGGTCTTGCCGCCCAGGGCAGCCAGCTCGGCGGCGGAAGGAACAGCACCCTTGAAGACGTCGATGTGCAGGGCGTTGATGCCGGTAGCGGCAAGGGTGCTGAACTGCTCGTTCAGCGCACCGTACGGCGTGGAAACGAACAGCTGCGGGCGGCTGGCAGCAGCGGAAAGAACCTCGTAGCTGCGGGCCACTGCGGCCTGGATGTCTGCGGCGGAGGTGTCCTGGTCAACAACCAGGGCAGGCTCGTCCAGCTGGACCCAGCTTGCACCGGCGGCAGCCAGCTTCTCCAGCAGCGCGGCGTAGACCGGCAGGACATCCTCAAGGCGGGACAGCGGGCTGAAGCCGGCGGGGGCGTCGTCGGAAGCCTTGCTCAGCAGCAGGAAGGTGACCGGGCCCACGATGTATGGGCGGGTCTCCACGCCGTTGGCCAGCGCGTACCCGAACTCTTCAACGATCCGGTTGGAGGTCAGCGCGAAGTTGGTTTCCGGGCCGATCTCCGGGACCAGGTAGTGGTAGTTGGTATCGAACCATTTGGTCATTTCCAGCGGCTGCTCGTCCTTGGTGCCGCGGGCCAGGGTGAAGTACCCGTCGATGTCCAGCTGGCCCTCTGCGTTGAGCAGGTTGCCGAAGCGTGCCGGCACCGCGCCCAGGTGGGCAACTGCGTCGAGCACCTGGTCGTAGTAGGAGAAGGTGCCCGGAACGGCGGCAGCCTCAGTCAGGCCAAGGCTCTGGAGGCGCTTGGCCGTGCCCAGCTGGATGTCCTTTGCAGCCGCGTCCAGTGCTGCGGCGTCGATCTTGCCGGCCCAATAGGCTTCGATGGCCTTCTTCAGTTCGCGGCGGCGGCCAATACGCGGGTAACCGAGGATTGATGCGGCGGGAAAAGGGGTGGCGGGAATGGTCTGTTCAGGCATGGGTGATTCCTTCAAGTGTTTGTGGAAGCTTGAATGTTTTCGCGAATGATCAAATGTCAGCTGCAGCTGGTCAGCCAGTCAGCTGGTTAGCTGGCGAGCTGGTGACGAGAGCTTGTTAGCTGGCCAGCTGGCGCCGGGCGATGGCGCTTCGGCGGCTGGCGGAGCGGGAATGGCGTGGAAGATCCAGCTTGTCCAGCACCTCCAAGCAGCTTTGGTGTTCGTTGAACGTGTACAGGTGGATTCCCTGTGCACCGGCATCGAGGGCGGCTTTCGCCAGATCCACGGTGGCCCGGACGCCGACCTTAAGCCTTTCGGCGTCGGTGTCCGCAGAAGCGAGGCGGCCAAGGAGCTCCGGTGCGGGCTCTACGCCGCTGAGTTCAGCCAGGCGGTTGACCCGACGCAGGCTGGTGAAGGGCATTACGCCCGGGATGATCGGGATGGTGACCCCGGCACGGCGGGCCCGGGTGAGGAGGTCCGCATACTGCTCAGCACGGAAGAAGACCTGGGTGATGGCGAAGTCGGCGCCTGAGCGCTGCTTGGCAAGCAACACCTCCACGTCGTGGTCCTCGGTGGGCGATTCCGGGTGGCGGGTGGGGTAGGCAGCCACACCCACGGCGATTTTGCCGGCGCACAGCAATGCTGAACGGCGCTGCTCCACCCGGCGGATGAGTTCGATCAGGTCCTGGGCGTAGCGGAGCGAGCCGATAACTGGCGGTGAGCCATCCTGCGGACGGTCGCCGCGCAGAGCCAGAATGCCGCGCACACCGGTGTCCAGCAGGTCACCGATGATCTCCGCCAGTTCCTGCGGCGTGTTGCCCACGCAGGTCAAGTGGGCCACCGGCCGGAGCGTGGTTTCCAGCAGGAGCCGGTGGATGAGTTGGACGGCGGTGTCCCGGTTTGAGCCACCGGCACCATACGTAACGGAGACGTAGTCCGGGTCCGTGGTCTCCAGTTCCCGGATGGTGTTCCAGAGGGACTCTGCCGAGGCCGGAGAGCGTGGCGGAAAGAGTTCGTAGGAGAGCGCAACAGGGGTGGTGGTGTCCGATAGATTTGGATGCGCTTCAATAAGGCTTGGGGGTGACATTTGCGTCCTTGGCTTTGGATCGTTGTTAGCCACCGGTCAGCAGATGTGACGGTAGGCCGGCAATGAATTGAGTTTGGGGAACACGGAAAAACTCCACAGGGACGCAGCCGCGACTGTTACGCCTGTCATGAAGTGTTTCCGTGAGCAAATGTCAGGCCCACATGGGGGCACCCACACCCTCCAGAACGGAGGATCGCTGACACGTTACCTCGGTAACTTGTTTAGAACTCTAGGAGCCGCGGGAAGAGCGTTCAAGTTGGCCGCCGAATTAAGACGCAGTTTTACGCTCTATTTCGAAGAAGCACAGAATATTGTTCGCCCCCGACGGCGTGAGGGCCAGCTACCATGGCCGGTCCGGTCCCGGTCCGTAATCATCGTCGCGGAGATATTCGTCCCGTTCCCTGCCGTCACTGCGCTGGCGCTGGGATTCCCGGGTGCTGTCCTTGAGCTGTTCGAGTTGGGTTTCGCTTCCCGCATCAGGCTCCGGCGGTGGCTGGCCGGCGTCCGTCCCGGGCTGTTGCGGCTGGCTGTTCCCGGCGTTCGCCTCCTCCGATTTCTGTTTAAGCCGCTGCTCTGCCTGTTCCAGCTTCTGCCCGGCCTCTGCGGCAGCGTCCCCGGCACCTTCTCCCCCAGTTTCTCCGGTCCCTGATGCGGCCGGAAAGCAGCCCTCCGGAGCAGCGTCCACTACCGCAAGTCCTTCCTCGAACAGCTTTCCTGCCGCGTTGGCATCCTCTGCCACTAGCCGGGCATCACCCAGCCGTTCAATGCTCAGCACGAGGTTGACCCGGACGACGCATTCGTCCTCGGGTGCCGCCTGGGCGAGGGCCTCTTCGAAGCCTTGACGTGCACCGGTGTAATCCCCTGCCAGGACAAGCGCGTCACCCTCGGCGAAGGGCGCCTTATGGGTTTCAAAAAAGTTGGCGGTCCGTAGTCCTGCCGCGGCTGCCGCCACTCCGGCGCCATCACGGGCGTCAAAATCGTGGGCGGCAGCACCGGCCAGGTATCCGGCACTAATGAGCTTGGCCGAAAGGCCCAGCCCCAACAGAACGGGCAATCCGGACCACAACAGGAGCCGCCGCCTGCGCCGCCGCAACTCGCCGTGGGGGCTTCCAGTCCCCAGCGGCTCGCCACCAGGGGTTCCAGTCCCAGGGATCATGTCCGGACCGCCTCAGCCGGCCGCAGTTGCCTCCACTGCCGCAGCACCAGCGCCGACTCCCTGAGCGCCAGCAGCGCCGCGAGCGCGGCAAGGGCCCAATAGAGTTCGGTCCGCCCCTCCAGGCTGCCGTCCTCCGGCGCCCGCTGCAGCGTCCCGGGATCGGCCCCCGTCATCATGGGACCGGAAGGATCGCCTGCTGAACGGTGGACGTACGGCACACCCAACTGGCCCGCAATGTCCCGCAGCCGGTCCTCATCGATGATGGACATCGCATCCTTCCTGGCGTCCCCGCTGCGGTCCTGGATGTAGGCCGATCCGCCGTCGGAGTCCTGCCCGGTGCCGCGTCCGGTGTTCTCCTTCATCCGGCCTCCTTCAGGTGTGCCGTAACCCAGCACCGCTCCCCCGTTTATCAGTCCCCCTTCCACCCTCATGGGCGCGGGGGACTTGGCGCTTGTCTGTTCGCCGTCTCCCAGGTAATAAACGATCCGTGGCCGCTGGGGGTGGCTGTCGCGGGCGGCCCGGAGCCGTTCGGTGAGGAGGGTACCGGCGACCGTGACGCTGCTGCCCTTGGCATAGTCAGTCACCTGCGGCTCCAGGACAGACACCAGGGTGTCCAGGGCGGTGGTGTCGGTGGTCAGCGGCATTTGGACCGTGGCGGTGTTGTCGAACGTGATCAGGGCGAAGCGCGCCCCGGCCAGTTCCTCGGCGATGGCCATGATGTCCTGGCGCACCCCGTCCAGCCGCGGGGCCGAATCCCCGTAGTCCTCCGCCACGATGCTGCTGGTGGTGTCCACAACAAAGAAGACGTTGACGTCCGTTGATGCCGCCCCTGCCGATCCGCCCGGGACACCGGGACGCAGGGCAGCTGCCAGGAGCAACAACACCAGGGCGCTCCTGAACAGCCAATCGCGCAGCTGGACGCGCGCCTGTTTGTCCCAGACAGCCTGTTTGTCCCGGACAGCCAGTTTGTCCCGGAGAGCCTGTTTGTCCCGGACAGCACCGGGCCGCTGCCTGCCGGCAAGGACCAGCCTCCAGCCCAGGAAGAGCAACGCCACAGCGATAACGGGTCCCAGGATCCACCACGGCAAAATCGGTTGCAGGGTCATGGCCTCAGCCTCCAGGATGCCCCGGCCAGCACCAGGCCGGACAGCAGGGCCAGCGTCAGGGGAACGTCCGGCAGGTCCGTCACCACTGCACGGGGCGCACCCTGCATCGCTGCGGCTTCCGTTTGCTGGACTGTCCGGACGATGTCCGCCACGGCTTCGGGGCTGTCCAGCGCGTGATATGAGCCGCCGCTGGCCTCCGCGGCAGCCCTGAGCTGGGCACCGGGCTGTGTGGGGTCGGTCCCGTAATCGAAGTCACCGGGGTTCAGTGCGTACACGCGGACGCCTTTCTCCCGCGCCAGCGCACCGGCCTGTTCAAGGGTGAAGATGGGCTCGCCGGACAGGAAATTGTCCGTGGCCAGCACCACCGACCGCGAGCGCTGCTGGGCCCCCTGGGAACCCCATTCAGGATCCTTGGCCGCGGTGCCATCCTCGGGCTTGCCGGCGCCGGGAAAGCTCTCGACGCAGGAGGCCAGGCCGTCCCCGATCAGCGACGAGCCGCGTCCGTTCCAGGTGCCCTCGAGGAACGTTGAGCTGCCGGATGTGCCGTCGAAGGCGTCGCGGGCCAGTTTCAGCTGCTCCTGGACGTACGCGTAGTCGTCCGTCAGCGGAAACACCTGGATGGCGCTGCTGTCAAAGATGGTCAGCCCGATCCGTTCGCCGTCAAATTCCCGCGCCAGCTCACCGAAGACGTCCACCACCGCCGCGTCTGCGCTGCTCATCGAGCCTGATGCGTCCAGGCACAGCATGATGTCGCGGTTGCGCTGCTCCGGGCGGATGGTGGTCAGTTCAACCGGCCTGGCCGCTGCTGTTACGGCCGAAACCAGCAGGGTGATGCCGGCGACGGCGGCGACAATCAGCCAGCGTCTGTGCCGCCGGAGAGCGGCCTGATACTCGGGCAGTGCCGTGAGGCGGTCAGCGTTGGCGACAGGCCGCCGTCGTGCGTTGTCCCCTGAACCGGCCCGGAAGGCCAGCCAGCCTCCGACGGCGGCAGCAGCTACCGCTATGGGGATCATCCACCAGAACATCAGTTCCACAACCGCACCGCCTCGCGGGCAGACTCGGCAGAGCGGGCAACAGGCGGCAGCGGCCCGGGCCCGAACTCCCCCGGATAGATCCGGCTGACGGCGTGGGCGGCCACGGGCAGCGGGTGCCGCTGGAGCTCCGCAAGGGTCATCCTGGGCGCGTCCACGCCCGTGACATCCCGCACGAATTTCCGTACGAGCAGGCTGAGCTCCTGGTGCGATTCCCTGGCGGTCAGCAGGCCGGCCTCGGCGTCGGCGGCCACGGCATCGATCCGCCGCAGATATGCCTCCTTGAGCCCGGCAACATCCGACGGCGGCGTGAACCGGGGCGCTACGGGCTGTTGGCGTGGTTCCCGGGTGCTGAGGAAGACCCAGGCGTACCAGCCCATAACGAGTGCCAGCAGTGCAAGACCAAGCCACATCCACACCGCGCTGTACTGGAGGGGCGGATAGAAGCCGGGGTCATCCTGCACGCCGGTGCCTCTCCAGGAGGGCGAAGAGTTCCGTCATAACCCCGTGGCTGCTGGCCACATGGCCCTCGGTAATTCCGGTCCGGCGGAACATGGCGTGCCGGCCGGCGTCGCGCTCGGCGGAGGCCCGGGCGTAGGCCGTTGCCACAGACGGGGAGTCCGCCAGGTGTCCTGCCAGCACCGATGAATCGGCCACATTGAAGGAGTCCTCCGCCGACTGGTCCGGTCCGGCGAGTTCGGCGTCGCGAATGGTGAGCCAGAGGATTTCGTGTTGTGCCCTGAGCCGGCGCAGAAGCTGCTCGGTAGCAGGGCCTGCGGCGATCTCATCCGCCACCACAAACAGCAGGAACCGGCCCTTGACGTTCCGGGCAACATACTCCAGCTGCGCCTCGATCCGGCTGGCACCGGAGTCCAGGCCGGGGCCGGAGTGGACCATGCCCAGGAGGCGTTCCAGATGGGCCTCCCCCGCCTTGTCCGGGATGGAGCGCGTGCTCTCGGCGTCACCACACACCAGACCCACCACGTCACCGTGCCGGTGCGCCAGGTAGCCAATGACTCCCAGGGCCATCACGGCAATGTCTTTCTTCGGCTCACCGTCACGGGACTCCGCGGCCATGTTCCGCCCGGTATCGGTAATCAGCAGCACGGTCTGCCGCCGGACGGCCACGTACCGCTTGATCAGCGGGGACCCGTAGCGGGCGGAGGCCTTCCAGTCGATGTCCCGTACCTCGTCCCCGGGGATGTAGGCCCGGAGGTCATCGAAATCGAGGCTGCGGCCGCGGAAAACCGAGCCGTACTCGCCGTCGAGCATGCCGCGGGCTTTCCGGTGGGCGAAGATGGCCATCTTCGCCTTCACGCGCTGAAGGAGGCTTGCCACGCCGGCTCAGGGTGTCTGGACAGAGGCGACGACGGCGTCGATGATGCTCTCCACCGGCACCTGCTCCGCCACGGCTTCGAAGCCCAGGATGAGGCGGTGCCGGAGCACGCGGTGGGCCAGGGATTTCACGTCCTCCGGGACCACGTGGTCCCGTCCGTTGAGCAGCGCCACTGCCCGCGCCGCCTGGCTGAAGGCAATGCTTGCCCGCGGGCTGGCGCCAAATTCAATGAAGCCTGCCAGCCGGCGGTCGATGTACTGCTCCGCGTTCCGGGTGACGTACACCAGGCCCACGATGTAGTTGATAATGGCCGGGTCGATGTAAATCCGCTTGACCAGGTCCTGGACCCCGGTCACGGCCTCCAGCGAGGCGGCGGCGGCCGGCTTCTGCTCGGGGGTGAAGATGCCAGCGTCAATTCGCCGGATGATCTCTGCTTCCTCCGCCGGGGAGGGGTAGTCCAACACGTCCTTGAGCATAAACCGGTCCATCTGGGCTTCCGGCAGCTGGTAGGTTCCCTCCTGCTCGATCGGGTTCTGCGTGGCCAGCACCAGGAACGGGGACGGCAGCCGGTATTCCTCGCCTCCGATCGAGGTCTGCCGCTCCTGCATGGCCTCCAGCATGGCGCTCTGGGTTTTGGCGCTGGACCGGTTGATCTCGTCGAGCAGGACGATGTTGGCGTGCACCGGCCCCAGCTGCGTGACGAAGGTGCCTTTGGCCGCGTCGTAAATCTGCGTACCAACGATGTCGCTGGGCAGCAGGTCAGGGGTGCACTGGATCCGGCGGAATTCTGCGCTGACCGCTTCGGCCACTGTCTGCGCGGCAGTGGTCTTGGCGAGCCCCGGGACGCTTTCCAGCAGGATGTGCCCGCCGGTCAGCAGGCCCACCAGCAGCGATTCCCGAAGCCGGGTCTGGCCCACCATCTTGGCCTCAAAGCTGCGGGAGATGTTGGCAACGACCTGCAGTGCGCGTGCCAGGGCCGCCGGTTCTATTCTCGCGGACAAGCTGGTTTGAAGCACTGGAAATTCCCCCTGATAAATGGCCCTGGACCGGCGTGACCGGCAGGCTTGGCCGGCCCGCATCACTCCGTCCGCCATCCTATCCAAGCCAGCTGCCGGGAAAGCGGCAATGGGCAGCCCTCCCCATTGCCGCAGGTCAGGTCTATCCTGTTGAAATGAGCGAGCTTCCAGCCAGTTACAAGAACTTCCTCAACGACAAGGACGAGATGTTCGTCCTCACGGTCAAGCCTGTTCTGCAGCAGTCAGCTGCCGACCAGCTTCATGGTGTCCGGGTCATCTACAACCCGGGGTCCACGGGCCACCAGGCCCACATTGATGAGAGCATTCCGTTTGGAGTGATCATTGAGGATATCGACTGACGCCCTGTTTTTCAGGACCTGGCCAGCGGCGGTTTAGCCCTTAACGGCGCCGGACATCGTGAACGAACTGCCGGCACCCTTTGCCACGATGACATAGAGGGCCAGCACCGGGAGTGAATACAGGATGGAGAACGCGGCCAGCTGGCCGTAGGCCACCGCTCCATGCTGTCCGAAGAAGCTGAAGATGGATACGGCCGCAGGCTGCCTCGCCTCGGACAGGAGCAGCACAAAGGGAACAAAGAAGTTCCCCCAGGCCTGGATGAACACAAAAATGAAGACGACGCCCAGCCCCTGGCGCATCAGGGGAAGGACGATGGTGCGCAATGCTGTCAGCCCTGAGGCGCCGTCAACCCAGGCTGCCTCTTCGAGGGACACGGGCACTGCGTCCATGAAGTTCTTGGTCATCCAGATGGCCATGGGCAGCGCGGTGGTGGCCAGAAAGAAGATAGTGGCCGGCATCGAGTCCAGCAGCCGCAGCTGGACGAACAACCCGTACACCGGCACCATGATGGCCGTAATCGGCAGGCAGGTCCCGAACAGGATGGTGTACATAAACGGCCTGTTGAACCTGGACTGGTAGCGGGACAGCGGATAGGCGGCCAGGACAGCTGCCACGAGGGTGACGGCCGCTGTCCCGGCAGAGAGCACAAAGCTGTTCCACAAAGGCTGGAAGAGCAGCCCTGTTGTCATGATCGCGGAAAAGTTTGCCAGGGAGAATTCTTCGGGCAGGCGGGTCTGGTGTCCGGCCCCGGGGTCCAGGGAAGCCAGCAGCAGCCACAGCAAGGGCAGGACAAAGCAGACGCCGATCAGCAACAGGGCGGCGTCGGCCGGAACCCGGGCACGCTGCTGCGCCACGGAACGGTAGCCTTGGGCGCCCTGGCGTCGGGTACGCAAGGCCCGTGCCGCCGTCGTCATGGTTTGGGATCCCGGAGAAGCCGGATATACGCCGCACCGAACACCACGCCGATGAGGATCAGCACCGAGGCAACAGCGGTTCCGTAGCCTATGTCTCCGAACTTGAAGGCCTCCTGGTATGCCAGGACGGGAAGGGTGGTGCTGGCGTTGGAGGGCCCGCCGGCTGTCATCACCCAGATCAGGGTGAAAACAGCCAGGGTCTGGAGCGTGACGAGCATCAGATTGGTGGCTATGCTCCCGCGGATCATGGGAAGGGTGACATAGGCCAGCCGCTGCCAGCCGCCTGCGCCGTCCATCACGGCCGCTTCCGTGACCTCACCTGGCACATCGTTAAGGGCGGCCCGGTACACCAGCATGGAGAACGCGGTGCCGCGCCAGACGTTAGCGAGCATAATCGCCACCATCGGGAACGAATAGAGCCAGTCCGGCTGCCCCACTCCAAGTCCGGCCAGCAGCTGGTTCAGGGTGCCGTCGCGGCTGAAATATGCATACGCCGCGAAGGCGGCCACAATCTCCGGAAGCACCCAGGCAGCCACAACGGCGGTACCGACGACGGCGGACACGAACCGGCTGGCCCGCCGCATGAGCACGGCGAGGGACAGGCCCAGGACGTTCTGGCCGAGGATGGCAGAGCCGCCCACGAACAGGACAGTCAGGCCAAGGGACAGCGGCAGGACCGGATCCGCGAACAGCCGCGCATAGTTCTCGAGTCCCACCCAGGCCGGGCTGCGGGCGTTGCGTCCTGTCAGGGCGGCGTTGGTAAAGGACGCATGGAACGCCCAAAGGATGGGGCCGGCCAGGAAGACCAGCAGCAGGAGGACCGCTGGAACCACCGGCAGGAGACGGACCCACCCCCTGCTGCGGAGAACCTGCACCGGCTACTTCCGGACGGTTTTGTCTTCGCCCACGATGCCTTTGACGGCGGCGTCGTAGTCCGCGGCTGCCTGTTCCGGCGACCTCGCGCCGGTAATGACGGCTTCCGTGGCCTCCTGGACGGCAGCTGAAATCCTGGGGTAATCCGCAGTTGCCGGCCGGTAGCGGGTAACGGACACCAGCTCGGACACGTCCTTCACAAACGGGTTGGCGGCCTGGTAGCCGGAATCTGCCGCAACATCCTTCCGGACGGCGATCTGTGAGCTGGCGATATTAAAGGCGAGGGAGTTCTTCTGGTTCAGGGCAGTGCTCAGGAAATCAAAAGCCAGATCCGGATCCTTGGTGCCCGCACCGATGGCCAGTGTCCAGCCGCCGGACATGCTGACTCCCCCGGGTGCCTGGCCGTTCTGCGTGGGGAAAGCGGCCACCCCCATATCCTGCTCATATCCGGGCCATTCGTAGCTTCCGCCCTTCTGCCAGAACGACGGCGAGTAGGATCCTTCCACCGTGGCGCCCATCTTTCCCTGCGGGAGCCATTCGCCGAACACCTTTTTCCAGACGTTCGCATCCAGGGCCTCGGCCGGGGAGACGGCAAGTTTCTCGTCGTACAGGGTCTTGAGGAACGCCAGCGAGTCAGTAAAGCCCGCAGAGCCCACAACCCACTTTTTGGCATCGGCGTCGTACAGCTCGGACCCGGTCCCGTAGAGCAGTTCATAGAAGCTCTGCATCACGGTGCCCTCACCGGTGGCTTTGCCCGCATACATGTTGAACGGCACCACCGAGGGGTCGCTTGCCTTGATCTTCCTGGCGGTGTCCAGGATGTCCTGCCAGCTGCGCGGTTCCCACGGGACGCTGACGCCGGCGGCTGAAAGAACTTTCTTGTTGTACCAGATGGCGCGGGTATCGGTGCCGACCGGGACTGCGTACGTGCCGCCGTCGTCGCCCAGCCCGGCGGCCTTCGCGCCGTCGTCGAAACTGTCCCAGTCCTTCCACTCCTGGAGGTGGCTGTCCAGTTTCAGCAGGTAACCGGCGTCGACGTCGGAGCGGACCTTGAACGTGTCTTCGTAGAAGACGTCCGGGGCGGTGGAAGGGGAACGCAGGGCGAGGGCAAGCTTGGTGCCGTAGTCGTCGTCATTTGCCTGGATGGGCTCCAGTTCAACCGTGACGCCCTGGTGGGCAGCCTCAAACTCTGCCTTGGCCGCTTTGAACATGTCGTCCAGGGCGGTGAAGGAATCGGTTTTTTGATAAACCACCTTCAGGGTCTTCGTCTCGGATTCGGGGGAAGCTGGGGAACAGGCAGCCAAGGCAAAGGCTGCGGAAGCGATGAGGGAGGTAATTTTCAGTGCCCGGCGACGCATGGTGCTCCATTCAGTCAATGGCGGCAGTCCCCGTTGTCTGCGGGCCCCCAGCCGCGGCGATATCCACATGCTAGAGTGGCCCCCCGCAACAGGCAAGACGCCACGGTTCAATGTGAAGGCGGTTCAGCTTTCGAGAAGGAGCCGCTGGGCCCGGGGAGCCAGCATATGTTCCAGGACCAGGCACGCTGCACCGATGGCGCCCACATCCTCACCTACCCCCGTACCAACCACTTCGATGGTGTGGATCTTGCGTGCTGCACTGTTTGCGTCCAGCAGGCCGGGCACTTTCTCCAGGTAGCGCTGGGACATCCTGGTCCAGAAAGGCCCGCCGAACACCACCCGTTCCACGTCCAGGGTGTTGGTGACCACCGAGACGGCGCGGGCCACCAGGGTGGCGGATTTGTCGATGATGCCCAGCGCCCGCGTGTCGCCGGCATCGGCAAGGTCGCACAGCCGGGAAAAACTCTCCTGCACCTCGGCACCCGTGGTGGCCGGCAGGGTACCCTCGAGGATTCCGGCGGCTTCTGCCTGGGCCACCAGCACCTGCGGGATGCAGGATGATTTCACACAGCCGCGCAGGCCGCAGTCGCATGAGGGACCGTCCGGGTCCACGATGATGTGGCCGATCTCGCCGGCGTTGCCTGACGTTCCGCGGACCACCTCGTCGTTAAGCACGATGCCGCAGCCGATGCCGGTCCCCATGTACATAAAGATGAAACTGCCGGCGCCGCTGGGGCCGCCCGCCCAGGTTTCGGCGACGGCGGCGCTGGTGACATCCTTGTCCACCAGCACGGAATAACCGGTGGCCTCAGCCAGGGCGTTGCGCAGTTCCACCCGGTCCCAGCCGGGCAGGAGCGGCGGCTCCACCACTGTTCCGTTATCCAGGTCTATGGGGCCGGGAGCCGCCAGCCCCAGGCCGGCGATCTTGGCGGTGTCCACGCCGGAGTCTGCCACAAGCTGCCCGATTTCTGCAGCGATGGTGGAGATGACGGCGGCCGGATCGTTGCCGCCGGGGGTCTTGATCCTGGAGTGCTGAACCACCGCTCCCACCAGGTCCAGGACCACAAAGGTTGTCACGGCGGGGTCCAGATGAACACCGATGGCGTACATGCCAGAGGGGTTGAGGCGGAGGATGGTGCGCGGCTTCCCCGGACCACTGCCTTCCTTGCCAGCTTCAATGATCAGGTGCTGATCCAGCAGGCGGCGGGAGATGTTGGAAATCGTCTGGGGTGAAAGGCCCACGATCTGGGCGAGCTCCACCCGGCTGAGCCCGCCGGAAGACCGGCGGATGGCATCCAGGATGACGGTGAGGTTGAAGTCCCCCATCCTGGGCAGGTTGGTTCCGCGCCTTGGCGAGGGCTGGCGGATCTCGGACACGGTGTCCCCTAAACGTCTTCGGCCAAAAATGAATGATCTCTGAATCGTACGTTACCGCTTGACGGGCGCCCAGATGCGGAATTGGGGGTACGGCGCGCAGCCGAAAGGGCGAGCCGCCGCCGTGTTTATCCCAGCGGCAGCTTTCGGCTGGCCGCCACCGTGAACTTGGGGTTCTGCCCCTTGACCGTGGTGGGCCCAACCAGACGGTCCAGCGCCGGCAGGTAGTGCAGGTGACGGTTGAACACCGTCCAGAGTTCACCGCCGGGGGCCAGGACCCTCCCAGCCGCCTCGAACAGCTTGATTCCGGCGCCGGCATGGACGCTGGATCCCAGGTGGAACGGCGGGTTCAGCAGGATCAGGTCCGCACTTCCGTCCGCCATGGTGCTCATCGCATCATCCTGCAGGACGCTGATCCTGTGGCCGAGTCCGTTGGCTCGGGCAGTGGCCAGGGCGGAGGCGACGGCCGCCGCCGACTGGTCAGTCGCCGTCACCGTGGAATCAGGGTATTCCCGGGCATACATGGCAGCCAGGATGCCGGTTCCGCAACCCAGATCGACGGCGTTCCGGGCGGCAGGCATCTCCGGCAGGAAGGTGAGCAGGAACCTCGTGCCGATGTCCAGCCGCGGTCCGGCGAACACGGCTCCGTGCGCAGCAACGTCAAGGCCCAGCTCCGGCAGGTGCTCCACCGGGGGAAGAGGAACCGGCCCCGAGGGCGGCTGTGGGCCACGGGCCAGGATGACGCGGGACTTGTGCCGGGCAAGCTGCGGCTGGACCGTGCCGAAGTGCCGTTCCAGAACCGCGTTCATGCCCAGTGACATGTGCTTGACGCGACCGCCGGCCAGCAGCACGGCGTCCGGTGCTGCGTAACGTGCCACGGCATCGGCAATCTCTTCAAGCTCCGCAAGGCTTCTGGGCAACTGCAGGAGGACAATGCCGGCGCCGGACAGCAGCTCCTCGCCAAGCGGCAACTGGACAAACCCGGCTCCGGCTCCCCCGGCCTCGGAGCCCACTCCCAGGGCCAGGGCATTGTTCCGGAGCGCACGCTCCCCCGTGATGAGGTCCTGGTGCACCCTGACAGTGCGGATGCCCAGTACCGACAGGCAGCCGAGGGCCAGTGCGCCATAGCGGTCGCCTATGACCGCGACCTTACTGTCGGCGCCAGCCAGTGCGGCAGCGGCTTCCAGGAGGAGCTTGTCTGTGGCGTCCCATGCCTGGAGGTTGGGCGCTTCCACGTCCGGGCGCCGCCGGAGTGCTCCGAAGACATCCTCGAGACTGTTCTGTGCCACGTGCTGGGTGCCGCCTGTTCTATCGGTGAGTGATCTGTGGTTCATGTGGTCAAGCCAAAATGTTGGGGTCAGGCAAATCTACCGTCTCCGCCTGCGGCCGCAGGCCGGGAAGCTTCAGGAGAGCCGCCACTGCTGCCCTGCCTGCCCTGTTTGCACCAATGGTGGACGACGACGGCCCATAGCCCACAAGGTGAACCCGCGGTTCGGCGGCCACCTGGGTTCCGTCCATGGCAATGCCGCCGCCCGGTCCGCGGAGATGAAGCGGGGCCAGGTGTTCCAGCTCGGCGCGGAAGCCCGTGGCCCACAGGATCACATTCGCCTTGACCAGGCCTCCGTCCGCAAGCCGGACGCCGTCGGGCTCAATGGCGGTAAACATGGGACGCCGGTTGAGCGCGCCGCGCTGTGCTGCCGCCCGCAGGGCAGGCGTCCAGATCAGCCCGGTGACAGCCACGACGCTTTGGGGCGGAAGCCCCTGGCGGACACGTTCTTCCACCAGCGCGACGGCGTTGTGCCCCGCCTGGGCATCGAATTCGACGTCGCGCCACTCCGGCTCGCGCCGGGTAAACCAGCTGGTGGTGGTGACCTGGGAGATCTCATCCGACAGGCCGACGGCGGAAATCCCGCCTCCCACCACAATGACGTGCTGCCCGCGGAACTCGTCGGCAGAGACGTAGTCAGCCACGTGGAGCTGCCTGCCACGAAAGGTGAACTGGCCGGGATAGATGGGCCAGAAGGGCCTGGTCCATGTTCCGGTGGCGTTGATGATTGCTTTGGCCGACCAGTCACCGGCATTGGTGCTGATTCGGAGCCTGCCGGCCGGATCCGCATCCTCCCTGGTAACCGCGGCCACTTTGACTGGCCGCCGGACCGCCAGCCCGAGTTCCTGTTCGTAGGCATCAAAGTAGCGGGTCAGGAACTCCGAGCTGGGTTCCGCGGGATCCACGGCAGGCTTGCCGATCCCGGGGAGGTCGCTGATGCCGTTAACGGTGGCCATCCGGAGGCTCTTCCACCTGTGCCGCCAGGCACCTCCCGGTCCTGCTTCGGCGTCGAGCACTATGTACTTCAGCCCCCGGCGCTGGAGGTGATAGGCGGCCGACAGCCCGGCCTGCCCGGCGCCGACAACCACAACGTCAGTAAAGGAAGTTTTCACGGGATGCCGGAAGGGTGTGGTTCACATCCCCCATGATATGCGCGCACAGCGAGGCTACAGCCGCCTGCCTGACCTGCCATTCTGCCCAAATCACTTCTGCCCAAATCACTGACAGAAGAAGAGAGCGGCCTTAGGGTTGGCCCATGGAACGCGTTCAGGAGTGCCGGCGACGGGACGGATCCGCCGCGGGTGACCTGCATGCCGGACCCGGGGAGAGGGGAAAACGATCATGACGAAGACAAAGGGAGCTGCATCACGGCTGGCGAAGGCGCTTGCCATCGTACTGGGCACCGAGGAGATCCCGCTCCGGCTGCGGGCGTGGGATGGATCGGAAGCAGGCCCGCCGGATGCCCCGGTGATTGAATTCCGCTCCCGGCGTGCGCTGCGCCGGATTCTGTGGTCGCCCGGACAGCTGGGGCTGAGCCGGGCTTATGTCGCGGGGGAAGTGGATGCACCGGGCGACATTTTCGCCGCTTTCAAGGCGCTGAGCTCGGCCGGTAAATTTGCTGAACCAGGGCCATTCCGGCCCCTCACGCCGGCAGAACTCTTGACGCTTTTCAGGACAGCCGTCAGGCTCGGCGCGCTGGGGCCCAACCCGGCTCCCCCGCCGGAGGAAGCACGCATCTACCGTCAGGGCCAGCGGCATTCCAAGCGCCGGGACGCCGCCGCGATCTCACACCACTACGATGTCGGCAACGACTTTTACGCCCTGGTTCTGGGGCCGTCGATGGTCTACTCCTGCGCGGTGTGGGAAAACCCGGCCCACGACGAGGATGACCTGCCGGCAGGGCTGGACGCGGCCCAGCAGGCCAAGCTGGATCTGGTGTGCCGCAAGCTGGGCCTGAAGCCCGGGATGCGGGTACTGGACGTGGGCTGTGGCTGGGGAAGTTTCGCCCTGCATGCCGCCCAGCATTACGGCGTCACGGTGGTTGGCGTTACGCTCTCCAACGAGCAGGCGCTGCTGGCACGCAAGCGCGCAGCCGACGCCGGGCTGACGGAACACATCGACATCCGGGTCCAGGACTACCGCGATGTTGACGATGGGCCGTTCGACGCGATCAGTTCCATTGGCATGTCCGAGCACGTCGGCCGTGAACAGACGCCGCACTACGTCGCCCGGCTCCATGATCTGCTCCGCCCAGGCGGCCGGCTGCTCAACCACGCCATTTCCTGGAATGCCGGTCCCACCAGTCCTGATCCGGACTCCTTTATCCCGCGCTATGTCTTCCCGGATGGCGAAATGCTCAGCCTCGGCGAGATGGTCACGGCGCTGGAGTCCGGCGGGCTGGAGATCCTGGATGTCGAGGCATTGCGGCCGCACTATGCGCTGACACTGCGGGCCTGGGTACGGCGGCTCGAGGATCATTGGGATGAAGCCGTCAGGCTCACCAGTCTGGGCCGGGCCCGGGTCTGGAGGCTGTACATGGCATCGAGCGCCCTGGGATTTGAGGCTGGCCTGACGGGAGTGAACCAGGTGCTGGTGCAGCGGCACGGCGGAGCCCAACCTCCTCTGCGCCGGACGGAATGGGTCTGACGCCAGAGGCGCGGGGCACTCGGCAGAACAAAAAGGAGCCACCCTGATGGGTGGCTCCTTTTTCGTGGATAGTGAATCCTGTTGGTGGAGCTGAGGGGACTCGAACCCCTGACCCCCTGCATGCCATGCAGGTGCGCTACCAGCTGCGCCACAGCCCCGAAACTTTGCTGCTCTCCCGACCCTGGGTCCGGCGAAGCAACCTGATTAGCTTAGTGGAGATTGGGCTCAGATGCCAATTGGCAGCACTCCGTTATCGGCCCAGCCGAGGTGCGGACGGATCCGGTGGAAACAGGCTAACCCGGAAACACCGCTGCAGTCCTTCCGGGCAACAAAAAATCCGCCGGAATCTTTCGATTCCAGCGGATCATCCGGTGGAGCTGAGGGGACTCGAACCCCTGACCCCCTGCATGCCATGCAGGTGCGCTACCAGCTGCGCCACAGCCCCGAATCTTCGTTGCTCCGCGGTTTCCCCGGAGCAACTCAAATATCTTAGAACAGCATTTCCGAAAATTCCAAATCGGGCATATTCAAACCTGCCGGCGCCGGTTATTCCGATTCTGTGGAGGCTGTTGCCTTGGCCGAGGCGTCGTCTCCCAGCTGCAGGTCCACTACGGGGCAGTCCTTCCAGAGGCGCTCCAGTGCATAGAAAACACGGTCTTCCTCGTGCTGGACGTGGATGACGATGTCGGAGTAGTCCAGGAGTACCCAGCGTCCGCCGGAACGTCCCTCGCGCCGGACAGGGCGGAGGTCCTGCTTGGAAAGTTCCTCTTCTATGCCGTCGACGATGGCGTTGACCTGGCGTTCGCTGGGGGCGGAGGCAATCAGGAAGACGTCGGCAAGGGCCAGGCGTTCGCTGACGTCCAGGGCAACGATGTCCTGGGCAATCTTGTCCGCGGCGGCCTTGGCGGCTTGGCGGGCTATGGATATGGATGAAGCTGATGCAGACACGTGACTCCTTGTTGTTTTTCTAAGCTTTGTTGTGTGGCTCAGCCTGATCAGCGCGTGATGCCGCTGATGATCAGGATGATGCCGGATATGAGAGCGATGATCCCGAAGGCCAGGACCCCGAACTGCACGAGGCGCATCCGCTTGGCTCGGCCCAGCCCTGCGGTGGCCGCATCCAATGGCTCCAGCCCGTGGGCGGACCGGGCGGGGATGCGGGGAAGGTCATCAAAAAGGTCGTCCAGGTTTCCGGCCTGTGGCGCGGCAGGCCGGGAGGCCGGGACGGATACAGCGGGCCTGGGCTGGGCGGCCCGGGCAGCTGCTTCAGCGCGTGCAATAACCCCTGAACGGCCGCTGGCGGCAGCCGCAGTGCCGGTGCCCGCCGGCCTGGCCGTGGTGGAGGGCTTGCGGCCCTTGCCGGTGGACGGCTGGATGGGCCCGGGGTTCGTGACCACCGGCACGTAGGAGGTGGCGGGCGGCTTCATGACCGGACGGTCCACGCCCGGGACCTGGACAAACTCCAGCGGCGTGACCATCGCGAGGTTGGTGGTTGCCGAGGGGGCCGGCCGGGTGACGGCTGGCTGGGAGCCCGGCGCGGAGGCCTGCATCGACGATGTTTGCGGGGCCGCTGGTGCGGACGCCTGCTCGGCGAGCTTCTGCTTGGCCATGGCCCGGCGGTTCAGCACCGCGGCGCGTTCCGCCAATGCAATCTGCTCCGCGAGAACGTCCGGGTCAACGGCCTCGGGATCCAGGGAAGCGATGTGCTCCATTTTGGCGAGTTGGTTCTTGGCCTGTTCGGCAATCAGCGACCGCGCGGCCAGTGCCTGCTCAACGCTGATGCCATCCGGAATGCCGGTCCCCCTCGGAGAGGGAGCAGACGGAGAGGGAGCAGACGAAGAGGGAGCAGACGAAGAGGGAGCAGACGGAGAGGGAGCAGGTTGGGACGCAGCAGGTTGGTGCGAAGCCGCCTGCACCGCCGCTGTTTCAGCAGCGGCACCCCGCAGGGAGTCGGGAGCCTGGCCCGGAGCGGGTGGAACTATCGGGTTGGCCGACGTGACGGCCTGCTCCTTGAGCTGCTGAAGCCGCCGCTGCCTGCGGGTGGGCGGTCCGCCGGCTGCCAGCTGTTCCTCTTTTTCCTCCAGCTCCTTGAGCGTGCGGAGTGTTGCACGGTCACGCGCACGAATTTGCGAGGAACGCTCGGCCTGAAGCTGGTCATGGGAGTCTGCCGGCCTTGAAGGCGGTTGTTTTGAGGCAGGCGAAACCTGGCCCGGGCCTGTTGACCCGGTAGCCTTTTGCTCATCTCTGGCCTGCCGCAATTCGCGGCGGCTGCGGACGGGGGGCTGTTCCTGACTCATTTAAAACTCATTCAGTGCTTGCTGGTTCGGCTGTTTCGGAAGCAGGTACGTCCGCGGGTGTTGTCCCCTTGGAGTACAGTCCATATTTTGCAATGTATTGCACGACGCCGTCCGGCACGAGATACCAGACAGGGTTGTGCTCGGCCACCCTGGCGCGGCAGTCCGTCGACGAAATGGCCATGGCGGGCACCTCGAGCAGGCTCACATCCTTCCGGCCCATGCCGTCAAGTATGTGCCCTGGCCTGGTCACGCCGACAAAGTGCGCCAAGGACCAGAGTTCGTCGATGTCTTTCCACGACAGGATCTGGGCCAGCGCATCCGCGCCGGTGATGAAGAACAGATCAGCGTCCGGACGCTGGGTCCGCAGGTCACGCAACGTATCAATCGTGTAGGTGGGGCCGGGACGGTCAACGTCCACCCGGCTGACCGTAAAGCGGGGGTTCGACGCGGTGGCGATCACCGTCATCAGGTAGCGGTGCTCCGGCTCGCTGACGTGTTTGTGCGTTTTTTGCCAAGGCTGCCCGGTGGGAACAAAAACAACTTCGTCCAGGCCGAACTTGGCAGCCACTTCACTGGCCGCGACCAAGTGGCCGTGATGGATGGGATCAAATGTCCCGCCCATCACGCCCAGCCGCAGCCGGCCCTTAGCACCGTTATGGTGCAGGACGCGGGAAATGTTAGTGGCCCTGGCCGTGGTCGTGCTTGTTCGGGTGCTGGCGGTGCGGATCGGCATGCTCTTCCGTGGCAGCGTGGCGGTTGCCGAGGTTGGAGTAGGACAGGGTGATGAACATCATGACCAGAAGGATGGCGAAAATCACGGCACCAAACACCCACGGCTCGGCCCACAGCGGGGCGAGTTCCTCATGTTCTGCAGTGGACGTGGCTATCTGCTGGAGCAGCATTTTCTCCCCTAAGGCTCAAGGATGTGGCGGCGGATCTTCCCGCCGTTCAGGACTTCTGTACTATGTTACCGCGTTGCTACCCGCGGACTTGGCCCTCGCCCTGCACGATCCACTTGGTGGTGGTCAGTTCAGTCAGTCCCATCGGACCCCTGGCATGCAGCTTCTGGGTGGAGATACCCACCTCGGCACCCAGGCCAAGCTCGCCGCCGTCGGTAAAGCGGGTGGAGGCATTGACGATGACGGCCGCGGAATCCACCTCGGCAATGAACCGCTCGGCGTTGGAGAGGTCGTTGGTGAGGATGGCTTCGGTATGGCCGGTGGACCACGTGCGGATGTGCTGGACTGCCTCATCCAGGCTGTCCACCATGGCCACCGCGAGATCGAGGTCCATGTACTCCGTGGCCCAGTCCTCGTCGGTGGCAGCCTCCGACTCGATGGAAGCCGGCAGGGCCGCGCGGACGCGGTCGTCGGCATGCAGGGTGACGTTGGCGCCACGCAAGGCAGCAGCAACGGCGGGCAGCACGGTGGACCGCGAATGGACCAGCAGGGTCTCCACGGTATTACAGACGCTGGGCCGCTGTGTTTTGGCGTTCAGGAGGATCTCCACCGCCATCTCCTCCGTGGCCGACTCGTCGATGAAGATATGCACGTTGCCCTCACCGGTTTCGATGACGGGCACAGCGGAGTTCTGGACAACAGTCTGGATGAGTTCGCGTCCGCCCCGGGGAATCAGGACATCCACACGGCCCCGGGCACCCATCAGGGCATTGGCGCCCTCGCGTCCGTACTGGTCCACGGTCTGCACGGCATCGGACGGCAGCCCCACGGAGTCCAGTGCTTCCCGGATCACGTGGACCAACGCCTCGTTGGTGGCTGCCGCGGCACTGCCGCCCCGGAGGATAACGGCGTTGCCGCTCTTCAGGGCAAGCCCCGCGATGTCCACCGTGACGTTGGGCCGGGCTTCATAAATAGCCGCCACAACGCCCATGGGTACGTTGACCTGGCGCAGGCGCAGCCCGTTGGGAAGGGTCTGGCCGCGGACCACGTTGCCCACCGGGTCCGGCAGGGTGGCCAGGTTCTCCAGGGCGGACACGAGGCCATCGATCCTGGCTTCCGTCAGCGTAAGCCGGTCCAGCAGGGCAGCAGAGGTGCCGTTTGCCTTGCCGGCGGCGACATCCTTGGCATTCGCGGAAAGGATGAGGTTCTTCCGCTCCAGCAGCGCGGTACCGATCGCCTTGAGACCGCGGTCCTTCCAGGCACGGTTGGCCCTCGCCATCCGGCGCGCCGCATGGCGGGAACGGTCAGCCACAGCGTGTACCGCCGCTTGGACGTCCTCAACTGACAGCGGGACGGCAGAAGAATCCGGCGTCTGCGGGGCAGCGGAGACCGCAGTGTCGTCCCCGGAAATCGCAGCAGAATTATGGATCAGTGCCTCAGTCATAATCCAAGTTTAGGCGAGCCTCGGGCTTAGACCAGCACCAGGTCATCAACGTGAACAACTTCACGGTCATATCCGCGGCCCAGGGCCTTGCCCAGTTCCTTGGTGGACCGGCCCAGCATCTGCGGCAGCTCGGCCGCGGAGTAGTTAACAAGGCCGCGCGCTATGACGGTCCCGTCGGAACTGACCATCTCCACGGCGTCGCCTGCTTCAAAGTCCCCGTCCACGGCGGATATGCCGGCTGGGAGCAGCGAGGTGCGGCGGTGGCGGACCGCCTTGACGGCGCCGTCGTCGAGGATCAGCCGGCCGTGCACGGAGGCCAGGTGCGCCAGCCAGAGCAGCCTGACCGGCTTGCGCGCCCCGTTGACGGTGAACCAGGTGCCCACGTCTTCGCCAGCCAGGGCGGCGGCCGCGTTGGCCGTCGACGTAACCAGGGCGTGGATTCCGGAGCCTGCCGCAATGGTGGCGGCTTCCACCTTGGTCATCATCCCGCCGGTACCAACACCTGCTTTCCCGGCTTTGCCGATGGAAACGCCGTCGAGATCGTGGGGGCCTTCCACCAAGGGGATGCGCTTGGCACCATGCGACGGCGGGCCGTCGTACAGGGAGTCGACGTCGGAGAGCAGTACCAGCGCATCGGCCCTGACGAGGTGGGCGACCAGGGCGGCCAGCCGGTCGTTGTCACCGAAGCGGATCTCGTGGGTGGCCACGGTGTCGTTCTCGTTGACCACCGGCACCACACCGAGGTTGAGGAGGCGGTCCAGGGCGCGGAACGCGTTGGTGTGCTGGCTTCGGCGCATCAGGTCATCGGCGGTGAGCAGGACCTGGCTGACAGTTACGCCATGGGCACCAAACGCCTGCGTGTAGCGTGCCATCAGCAGGCCCTGCCCCACGCTGGCGGCGGCCTGCTGGGTGGCCAGGTCGCGGGGGCGTTTGGCCAGTCCGAGGGGCGCAAGGCCGGCCGCAATGGCGCCGGAGGACACCAGGATGATCTCGGTGCCGGCGTTCCGTTTGGCGGCCAGGGCGTCCGCCAGCGCGGTCAGGGCTTCTTCGGAGATGCCGCCTTTGATGCTGGTCAGCGACGAAGAGCCCACCTTGACAACAATCCTGCGGGCGCCCGAAAGCACGGTTCTGTCCGCGGACCGGCCTGCCGGTACCGCGGCCATGGTGCTACTGGTCATCGTCTGCGCCCAGTCCACTCTCCTTGAGAGGCTTGGCGATGCGGCGGCTGCTGACAGATTCGGTCCAGATGCCGGCCTTGCGCTCGGCTTCCAGCTCGGCCCGGGCAGCTGCCTTGGCATCCTTGCGTTCCTGCTGCTCATCGCGCTTCTGGCCACGGGTGGGGCGGTCGCCGATATCGGCAAAGCGGACGTCGGTGCCGCGGGGGGAAGCCAGAAGCTCGGCTCCGGCCATCATGGTGGGCTCCCAGTCGAAGACCACGCCGTCGTCCTCGCCGATCACCACAGTGTCGCCGGGCTTGGCGCCCTGCTTGAACAGTTCGTTCTCCACGCCAAGTTTTGCCAGGCGGTCTGCCAGGTAGCCGATGGCTTCCTCGTTGGTGAAGTCTGTCTGCTTGACCCAGCGCACCGGCTTTTCGCCCAGGACGCGGAACAGCGGTTCGAGGTTCTTTTCCTCGCGCCGGATCTTGAACCCGGCCTCATTGACGGCGCGGGGCCGGAGGACCGGAGGCTGCACCTTGGGCGGCGCGGTAGCCAGGGTGTCGCGGGCCGCCTGGACGATTTCGGCCATGGCGAAGCCGAGCTGGCGCAGGCCCGCGTGGCTGGTGGCCGAGATCTCGAAGACACGGTAGCCGCGTGACTCCAGTTCCGGGCGGACGAATTCGGCCATGTCCTTGCCGTCCGGCAGGTCCACCTTGTTCAGCGCAATCAGGCGCGGCCTGTGGTTCAGCGGAACGACCTCACCATCGGTGCCGGCGTAGCTCATGTCGACGGCGTACTTCTCCAGTTCCGCTTCGATGATGGCCAGGTCCGAGAGCGGATCCCGGTCCGACTCCAGGGTGCCGCAGTCCAGCACGTGCACCAGCGCGGCGCAGCGTTCCACATGGCGCAGGAAGTTGTGGCCCAGGCCCTTGCCTTCGCTGGCACCTTCGATCAGGCCCGGGACGTCGGCAATGGTGAAGCGGACATCTCCGGCCTGGACAACACCCAGGTTGGGGATCAGCGTGGTGAAGGGGTAGTCGGCGATCTTGGGACGTGCGGCCGACATAGCGGCGATAAGGCTGGACTTCCCGGCAGAGGGGAAGCCAACCAGGGCGATGTCCGCGATGGACTTGAGCTCCAGGACAACATCGCTTGATTCGCCTTCGATGCCCAGGAGTGCAAAGCCCGGCGCGCGGCGCTTCTGGGATGACAGCGAAGCGTTTCCCAGCCCGCCCTGTCCGCCCGCGGCCGCGACGTACTCGGTCCCTTCGCCGACGAGGTCGGCCAGGACGGTTCCGTCCTTGGACTTGACCACGGTGCCGTCAGGGACAGGGAGGATGAGGGTCTCGCCCTTCTTTCCGCCGCGCCAATCCCCCATGCCGGGGCCGCCATTGGTGGCGTGGCGGTGCGGGGCGTGGTGGTAGTCCAGCAGTGTGGTGGTCTGGTGGTCAACGCGCAGGATGACGTCGCCGCCGTCGCCGCCGTTGCCGCCGTCGGGTCCGCCCAGGGGCTTGAACTTTTCACGGTGGACGGAGACACAGCCGTGACCGCCGGTACCGCCGGATACGTGCAGTACTACCCGGTCTACAAAGCTCGCCACGTGGATCTCCTCAGTGCTGTTTCCTGGACGCCCGGAGGCGACAAGATGATTGTAATGCGGTTAAAAGCACAGTGGAGCGGACCAAGAATGGCCCGCTCCACCGCTTCAGAACTGGATGTTACTCTGCAGCTGCAGCAGCAACGATGTTGACTACGCGGCGACCGCGGCGGGTGCCGAATTCGACAGCGCCCGGGGTCAGTGCGAACAGGGTGTCGTCGCCGCCACGGCCTACGCCGGCGCCCGGGTGGAAGTGGGTGCCGCGCTGGCGGACGATGATTTCGCCTGCCGAAACTACCTGGCCACCGAAGCGCTTGACGCCAAGGTACTGGGCGTTGGAGTCACGACCGTTGCGAGTGGAGCTCGCGCCTTTTTTATGTGCCATTTGAAATGCCTGCCTCTAAATTCTGGGGAATCTGCTGAAAACCTGAACAGTAACGCTAGTTACTTGATGCCAGTGATCTTGACCTTGGTCAGTTCCTGACGGTGACCCTGGCGCTTCTTGTAACCGGTCTTGTTCTTGAACTTCTGGATGACGATCTTAGGACCACGAAGGTCCTGGAGGATCTCAGCCGTAACAGTTACCTTGGCCAAGTCCGCAGCGGCGGACGTGATCTTGTCGCCGTCCACCAGGAGCAGTGCGGGCAGCTGAATGGTGCTGCCGGCTCCACCGGTGACGCGGTTCAGGGTAACGAAGTCTCCAACGGAAACCTTCTCTTGGCGGCCGCCTGCGCGGACAATCGCGTACACCACTTGGGAACTCACTTCTCTCGACGTTTATTACTAAATTTGCGTGCGGAACCTGGGTCCATATCTGGCTGGCTCCCGCTGTGCCTCAACGCCGTGGATTCGCAAAGGAACCCGTGAGCTATCCCGGTTGCAAGATCCGCTCGTTGTCCAAGCGGGCTGCTTCCAGGGTCATAACCCAAGTGTTGGCGTAAGCACCGAAGATCTAGAATACGCTAATTTTGCCTTCGGCCGCAAATGAGGCTGGTTCCGGCGGGTTGTCTGTGATAGGCACCACAAGGTGGGCGGCACACCGACATCCGGAACCGTGCCCGACTATCGTACCGGCTGCGGCGCCTGCAGGCGATCAGGCATGCAGCCGCGGCGCGTCGAAGAATTCGACCTCGAAACGGCAGGATTGCCGGAATGCCAGGATCATCGCTGCGCGCTCATCCTCCGATCCCCGCCGCCCGGCGTCGTCCGTCATGGCTATTGCCTGCCGGGTGGCGGCGGCAAAGTCTTCGTCGGCGTAGGTCCGCAGCCAGGCGGCGTACGGGTGGGCAGCCGGTTCGCCCGCTGCCACGAACTCCGCGTGAAGCGTTTTGCCCACCTCGGCATACAACCAGAAGCACGGAAGGACTGCCGCCACCAGCACCGCATAACTGCCAGAAGCAGAGGCGGCCAGCAGATGGTCGACATAGGACTTGGTGACGGGGCCCAGAACCGTGTCCGTGGTCCTGGTGCTGAGCCAGCTGCGGTGCAACTCCGATTCAACCTCCAGGCACTGCTGGGCAGACCTGGCCCAGAACAGCTGCTCCGCCTCGGTGGGGGCCAGGGCACTGGCCCGGGCGAGCACCCGGGAATAGCCGTTCAGGTACGTGGCGTCCTGTGCGAGATAGTAGGCGAAGTGCTTTTCGGCCAGGCTGCCGTCTGCAAGGTCCCGGATGAACTCCAGTCCGTAGATGGCCTCAAGGTCCGGCGCCGCTGCTGCCCAGAGGACGTCAGCGAAGTCCGCCGCCGCCAGTGGTGTCCATCCGGCGTCCGACGTCCCCGGCTGTGCTGGCTGGAGATGATGGAAATGATGGATGGGGCCGTTGCCCGATCCCACCTCGAGCCCGGCGGAAGCCTGCAGCGCGGCGGCAAGCCAGGGCTTGACCTGGCGCAGGGAGGCTTCCCAATCGCCCAGCCGTGCCTGCGTGGTGGCCATTGCCGAGGACAGCGAGCAGCCGGTGCCGTGGCTGTTGCGGGTGCGGATCCTTGCGCCTGGCACTACTACCACGTCCTCGGAGAGCACTCCCCCGGTGTTGACCAGGGCGTCCGGGCAATCGCCGCCGTCGAGATGGCCGCCCTTGACGAGGACCGTGGCACCCGTCGCGGCCGCCAGCCTGCGGCCCTGCTCCAGCGCCTCGGGCCAGCTGCCCGCCTGCGGCTCGCCAAGTAGAATCGCCAGTTCCGCCAGGTTGGGGGTGATCAGGTCCGCCAGTGGCAAGAGCCCCTGAAGCGCTGCCTCAGCCGACTCGGCGAGCAGCCGGTCCCCGCTGGTGGCCACCATTACAGGATCCAGGACGACGACGGCGGGGCGCACCTTCTCCAGCCAGTTACGCACCGCCGCCATCACGTCAGCATCACCGAGCATGCCGATCTTGACGGCATCGACGGTGATGTCGTCACTGATGGCATCCAGCTGCCAGGCCAGAAACGAGGCCGGCGGTACATGCACGGCACGGACACCCTGCGTGTTTTGGACCGTGAGGGCGGTGATGGCAGCCATGCCGTAGCCCCCGTGGGCCGCAATGCTTTTCAGGTCGGCCTGGATGCCGGCGCCGCCGGAGGGATCGGAACCGGCGATGGACAGGACGCGTGGGACGTCCCGCAGGACGCCGGCCGCTTTTGGCTGCGTCAGTGTGGATTGCGTTGATGTTGGTGTTGTTGCTGATGCGGGCGCTGCTGGAGGCAGGACTGATGTTGACGACAAAGAAGACATCCCTTCGCCGGTGCTAGCCGGACAGGTTCAACGGGTGTGGATCTCAGCCGGCCTTCTGCGCGGCACCCCGTGTCAGTCACCCAGCGTAGCGTTCTGGGCGGCATCCCTGTTAAAGGTGACGCTTTGGCTGCGGCCGGCGCTGTTCCGCCGTTGATAGGCACAACGGCAGGTACCGGTTGGAGGCGCTTCCCAGTTAAAGGCGAGTGCCTTAAAAGGCGAATGCCCGGCTGGGCCGTGACTAATCACGGCCCAGCCGGGCATCCCGACAGCGTGGCTCCGCTGTTAGGGTTCCGCTGTTAGAGTTCGGACGCCGGCACTCCTACGCCCAGGATGATCGGAGCCTCGGCTCCGGCCGACCGGTCACCCTTGGCAACCGTCGCAGGCTCCGGGGCCTTGGCCGAATGCGAGTGACCTTCCGGCGCTGCGTGCGTACCTTCGTGGTGTTCCACCGAGGTGGCGTTGGCAGCACCCTGGGCCCGGCTGGCACTCCTGTTACGGCGCGGGCGGCGGGAGCGCGACTGCTCAGCCGTGTGGTCGGAGTAGTCCTTTTCCTCCACCGCGGGCTCCGGCTGGCGGGCAGGACGTCCTGCTTGGATCTGCTCACGTCCGGCCTGCTCTCGCCCAGCCTGCTCCGGCTGGACACGTCCTGGCTCCGCCTGCGGAAGGGCAACCTGCGGGCGTTCCTCTGCAGGAGCCGGCTCGCCAAGGTGGGCGAATGCCTCAGCGAGGCGGTCCAGCGTCAGTGCAGGCTTCTGTGCCTGGTCCTCCACGTGCTCCACAAACGGCAGCACCACCTGCTCACCGCCGAATGTCAGCACGGCCGCTGGACGGCCGGACGTGTCAGGCTGGTGCCGTTCGGGCACTGCAGCAGGCGTGGCCTGCTCTGCTTCCGGGGAAGCCGGGGCCTGGACTCCGCGGGCGGCAGCCTGAGCCGCCTCCTCGTCGTGCAGGTGCGCGGCGTGTGCTGCGGCCGCAATGTTGGCAAGGGCTGCCCTGGTGGCCTCAGCCTTGGCATGGCGCTCGGCGTCGCTGGGGTCGGGGTGGACCGTGTGGATCTGGATGGGCGCAGCCGGAGCGACGTCCAGCGGCTGGCCTCCCCGTCCGCGGCGCCGTTTGCGGTCGGTGCGTGCGCCCGGCTGGCTTTCTGTCCGCTGGCTGTCCGTCCGCTGGCTGTCTGTCCGCTCCTGGCGATGGGCGTCCGGGCGGGTGTCAGAGCGCTGCACGTGGTGCTCGGCGGCAACGATGTTGGCCCGGCGGTGCTCCACGGGATCATCGTGGGTGACGATGCCGCGGCCGGCGCAGACCTCGCACTGCTCTCCGAAGACTTCGAGAAGCCCGGTTCCCATCCGCTTGCGGGTCATCTGGACAAGGCCCAGCGAGGTGACCTCAGCCACCTGGTGCTTGGTACGGTCGCGGCCCAGGCACTCCACCATCCGGCGCAGCACCAGGTCCCTGTTGGACTCCAGCACCATGTCGATGAAGTCGATGACGATGATGCCACCGATGTCGCGGAGCCTGAGCTGGCGGACAACTTCCTCGGCCGCTTCCAGGTTGTTCTTGGTGACGGTTTCCTCAAGGTTTCCGCCGCTGCCGGTGAACTTGCCGGTGTTGACGTCCACCACTGTCATGGCTTCGGTGCGGTCGATCACGAGGGAGCCGCCGGACGGCAGGAACACCTTGCGGTCCAGGGCCTTGTGAATCTGCTCATCGATCCGCCAGGCCGCGAAGATGTCCTGATCCTTGGTCCACTTTTCCAGCCGGGCCACCAGGTCAGGCGCAACATACGTGACGTAGGCCTCAATGGTGTCCCATGCCTCCTCGCCGGAGACGATCAGCTTGGAGAAATCCTCATTGAAGACGTCGCGGACCACCTTGATGGTGAGGTCCGGTTCGCCGTACAGCAGTTCCGGGGCGAGGATCTTGGTGGACGTGGATTGGCCTTCGATGCCCTCCCACTGCGCCCGCAGCCGGTTGATGTCGTGGGTAAGCTCCTCCTCGGAAGCGCCCTCGGCCGCTGTGCGGACAATAACGCCGGCGTGCTCCGGGAGCCGGTCCTTCAGGATGCGCTTGAGGCGGTTACGTTCGACGTCGGGCAGCTTGCGTGAGATTCCGGTCATGGAACCGCCGGGCACGTACACGAGGTAGCGGCCCGGAAGGGAAATTTGGCTGGTCAGGCGTGCACCCTTGTGGCCCACGGGGTCCTTGGTGACCTGGACCAGGACCGTATCTCCGGATTTCAGCGCATTCTCGATGCGGCGCTGCTTGCCTTCGAGGTTGACGGCCTCCCAGTTCACTTCGCCGGCGTAGAGCACGGCGTTGCGGCCTCGTCCGATGTCAACGAAGGCTGCTTCCATGGACGGCAGGACGTTCTGGACCTTGCCCAGGTAGACGTTGCCGATCAGGGAATCCTGCTGGGTCTTGGAGACGAAGTGCTCAGCCAGGACGCCGTCCTCCAGGACTGCGATCTGGATTCTGTCGTCGCGCTGGCGGACGATCATCTGCCGGTCCACCGACTCGCGGCGGGCAAGGAACTCGGCCTCGGTGATGACGGTGCGGCGGCGGCCCGTGTCGCGGGACTCCCGGCGGCGCTGCTTCTTGGCTTCCAGCCTCGTGGAGCCCTTGACGCTGGTCACCCGGTTGTTGACTATCGGCTCGGTGACGGCGCGCGGGGCACGGACACGGGTCACGGTGTTGGGCGGGTCATCATCGCCGCCCCCGGTAAGTTCAAGGTCCTGCTCGCCCCGGCGGCGGCGGCGTCGACGGCGGGAGGTCACGCCCTCTTCAGCCTGACCGGCAGACTCCTCATCGGCGTCGTCCGCGGCGCTGTCCTGGCCGCCTTCGGCGCTATCACCCTCAAGATCACGGCCGCCGGTGCGGCTCCGCCCGCGGCGGCCACGGCTGCGGCGCCTGCCGCGGACACCGGCGTCGTCGCCGGAGCCGTCCTCGGTGTCGTCATCCTCTGCTTCTTCCACAGCTGCGGCCGGAGCGGGAGGCGCCTGGCGGGCCACCGTGCTCAGGTCGGGGGCCTGGAACAGCACTGAGGTGGGCGACGGCTCCAGGAAAAGCGATCCAAAGGGGCTGGCTGGTTCAGCCGGTGCTGCTTCCTCGGCTTTGGCAACAGGCGCCGGCTCGGGTGCCTGTGCCGCTTCAGGTGCCGGTGCGGCTTCAGGCTCTGTGGCCGTGGGGGCAGCAGCCTCCACAGCAGTCCCTTCCTGACCGGCGGGCGTTTCCACTTCCGCGGCAGCGGGCCCGGCCACCGGGGCGGACAGTGGCTCGGCTGCGGACATTGGCTCGGCTGCGGACATTGGCTCGGCGGCAGACATCTTGCGGGTGGCAACACGGCGGCGGCGCACAGGCTTCGCCTCGGCCTCGGCGTCGGGACCAGCAGCGGCAGCTTCCGGCTCAGGCTGGGCGGCGGCAGGCTGATCATCCACGACGGTGCCGGCCTCTTCTACAGCGAAGGCCGGCAGTGGCTCTGCTGTGTCAGCCTTCTTGCGGGCGCGTGTGCGGCGGACAGGCGCCTTGGCTTCCGGGGCGTCTGCAACAGGGGCCTCTGCGACTGGGGCATCTGCGACCGGGGCATCCGCAGGCGGGGCGTCCGCAGCGGATGCATCCGCCCCTGCGGTCTCCCCGGCGTCACTTGCTGCCGGGGCTGCTTTCCGGCGGGTCCTGGGGGCTTTCTTGGGGGCTTCCGGCGCTCCCGGGTGGTCGCTAACAGCTGCATTGTCGTTAACGGCTAGTACTTGTTCATTTTCCATATGTGGCAACACTCCTGCCCCTGACGTACCGCCACATCCGGCACCCATTGGGGCACATATTGTCAAAACCCGCAGGCATTGACAGAAGTCAAGTGGATACTCCCAGGTTCGCACCGGCAGTGGGGTGCGGCAGCCCGTGGGAGCCGTCGGCTGTGTTCTGAAAACCCGTTGTTCTACACGCCACAACCAGGTGCCGACCAATGGAATTGCGGGAAGCCGGATCAGAGAATCCGATGCCTGCCCTGCTCATCATTGGCGGTCTTGGGAACAAGCCACCGGACCGGAGTCCGAATGTGGGTCGGTCTCCAGCCACGTTCATTCTCTCACACACCGGCTGGAACACGGCGGAGGCAACCGCATCCGGTGAGTGGCTGGTTCCGCAGGCTGAGTCCCGTCTCCAGCCGCCGGCGTTACAATCAGGGCAAGGAGCACCCGATGCAAAGGACGCAACGAACCATGCCCAGTATCTCCCCTGCCAGGGGCGCCGGCAGCCCGGCCGCAGCCCCGGTGTCCGCGCCGGAACCCATCACGGACGCCGGCGTACCGCGCATGGCGCGGAACCGGCCCTTTGGCTGGCTTTTGGTCATCACCGGGGCCATCGGCTGGCTGGCTTCGGGCATCCTTGTGCTGGAAAAGCTTGAGGTACTCAAGGATCCGAACCACACCACCGTCTGCGACGTTAACCCTTGGATCTCGTGCGGTCAGGTAATGCAGACGCCGCAAAGCTCCGTGTTCGGGTTCCCCAACATGTTCATTGGCATCGTGGCATTCGCGGTCATCATCACCACGGGCATGGCCCTGCTGGCTGGCGCCAATTTTGCCCGCTGGTACTGGCTGGGACTCCAGGCGGGCGTGACGCTGGGCTTTGCGTTTGTGGTGTGGCTGTGGTTCCAGGCCTTGTATGAAATCCACATCCTGTGCCCGTTCTGCATGGTGGTCTGGGCTGCCATGATCCCTCTGTTCGTCTGGGTAACGGTGAGGAACGTCGCGCAGGGTGCCATTCCGGTGCCCGCCGGTGCCGCGCGCGTCCTGGGCGACTCAGGCTGGATCGTGACCGCGCTGCTTTACGTGGCTGTCATCGCCACCATCTTCTTCGCCTTCATCCAGGTGTTCGTAGGAACCTCAGGATTCTAGTCCCCGCCGCACAACGCCCACCGCAGAGCACCGCCGCACCAAAGACGGCGCGAACGAACACTTGAGGCCCCTGTTCCTTTCGAAACGGGGGCCTCAAGTGTTCGTTCGCGCCTTAGGTGGGCGAAGGGTTCAAGCGGCCAGGACCTAGTCCTGGAACCAGATCTTGATTTCGCGCTCGGCGGAGTCCACCGAATCTGATCCGTGGACAAGGTTCTGCTGCACCTTCAGGCCCCAGTCGCGGCCAAAGTCGCCTCGAATGGTACCGGGAGCTGCCGTTGTGGGGTCGGTCGTTCCAGCGAGGGAACGGAAGCCTTCGATCACACGGTGGCCTTCGAAGATTGCGGCGACAACCGGGCCGCTGAGCATAAACTCCACGAGCGGTTCATAGAACGGCTTGCCCACGTGTTCCTCATAGTGCTGCTCCAGCAGCTCACGGCTTGCGTCCACCTTCTTCAGCTCGGCAAGGGTGTAGCCCTTGGCCTCGATGCGGCTCAGGATGGCGCCGCTCAGGTTGCGGGCCACGCCGTCGGGCTTAATCAAAACCAGGGTGCGCTCAATGCTCACAGTTGCTCCAATGCGTTGGTGGGGTTTCGGGACAATTCTACGGGTCTTGCTTTAGGGATCCTGAGTCTGGGGATCCTGAGTCTTGGGATCCTGTTTCTGATCCTGGGGCTGCTGGGGACCGCCCGGGTGGGCTGCATCCCACTGCGCCTGCTCGCGTTCCCGTTGAGCCGCCTCGGAATCGATCCTGATGCCCGTACGGATGCCGTACCACCAGGCCAGGCCGAAGAGCGCGCCCACCAGGAACATCATGGGTTCCACGATGCCGGTAAGAATCAGCACGATCTGCAGGATCCATCCCAGGGCAATCCCCCAGGGCTTTGACAGCACCGCACAGGCAAGGATCATCACCACGCTGAGGGCGATGCCAACACCCAGGATCAGCGCCGGCGGAAACTCTCCCCGCTTGAGCCCAAAGACGGCCAGTGTGGCGAAGAATGCCACAAAGGCTTCGAGCAGCAGGACAGTGGAGGCGAACATCACCTTGGTTGAGCGGCGCTTTTTCGGCATTCCCGGGCGCCACTCCCGCTGCGCCTTCGTCAGCTTGGCCATCGGCTAAGCCTCCGTCCTTCCCAGCAGGATCCGCGCTTCAGCCACGAGAGTGATGGAGCCTGTCACCAGCACTCCGCCGGAGAGGTCATCGTTGGCTTCCGCACGTTCAACGGCCCATTCCAGGGCGTCGTCGAGCTTCTCGGCAATGTGGACGTTGTCCTCGCCGAAGCCCATTTCCACGGCAAGCTCCGCGAGCTCGGCGGCAGGCACCGCCCGCGGGGAGTTGGACTGGGTGAAGCAGTACTCCTCCGCCACCTCGCCCAGGGATTCCTTGAGCTGGCGAAGGATTTCCTCGGCGTCCTTTTCCTTCAGCACGCCCACCACCGGCACCAGCTTGCTGAAGCTGAAGGCCTCCTGGATGGCTTCGGCGGAAACACGGATGCCGTCGGGATTGTGCGCAGCGTCCACGATGATGGTGGGCGCCGTCCGGACAACCTCAAGGCGCCCGGGTGAAGTGACGCTGGCGAACGCTTCCTGGAGCAGCTCGGCGTCGAGTTCCTTTTCGCCGCCGAAGAACGCTTCCAGTGCGGCCACGGCCACAGCGGCATTCTGGGCCTGATGTGCGCCGTGCAGCGGTACCAGTACTTCCGGATACCGGCCTGCGATCCCCTGGATGCTGACCACCTGGCCGCCCACGGCAACTGTCCGGGATTCGACGCCGAACTCCACGCCTTCGAACCGGAACGGGACACCCACGTCCTTGGCCTTTTCGAGCAGCACCTGGGCAGCATCCACGGGCTGGGCTGCGCTGATCAGGTAGCCGCCGGGCTTGATGATTCCGGCCTTTTCATACGCGATGTCCTCGGTGGTATCGCCCAGCAGGTCTGTGTGGTCCAGGGAGATGGGCGTGATGACGGATACTTGGCCATCCCCCACGTTGGTGGCATCGGTGATGCCGCCCAGGCCCACTTCAATCACCGCGACGTTGACCGGCTGATCGGCAAAGATGGCAAAGCCAAGGATGGTGAGGCATTCGAAGTAGGTCAGCCGGGGTTCACCGGCCGCCGTCAGCTCATCGTCCACGATCTGCAGGTAAGGGCGGATTTCGTCCCAGATCCGGACAAAGGTGGCATCAGATACCGGGTGGCCGTCAATGCTGATCCGCTCGGTGACCTTGGACAGGTGCGGGCTGGTGTAGCGGCCCGTACTCAGTCCGTGGGCGCGGAGGCCGGCTTCGATCATCCGTGCCGTGGAGGTCTTGCCGTTGGTCCCGGTCACATGGATGATCGGGAAGGCCTTGTTTGGCTCCCCCAGCACGTCCATGGCGCGGAACAGCGGTGCGAGCCGGGGCTCCATCTTGTTTTCCGGTGCCCGGCCGAGCAGCTCGGCGTAGACGCTCTCAACGGAGAATTCGTCGGTCATGTCCTAGGCCTCTACTTTTTCGACGGTGATCTGCAGTTCGGTGTCATCCCCGCTGGAGGACAGGTGGAGTTCTACGGTGAGAGTTTCGGCGACGACCAGGTTTTCGTTTGCCTTGATGGCTTCCACCATGTTCCTGGGTGCCTGGATACTCGTCCGGATCCGGTCGCTGACGTTCAGCCCGGCGTCCTTGCGTGCCTGCTGGATGGCGCGGACCATGTCGCGGGCGATGCCCTCAGCCTCAAGCTCCGGGGTGACCTCGGTGTTGAGGACCACAAAACCTCCGCCGGGAAGCACGGCGGCAGCCCTGGTGGCAGGACCAGTACCGGCGGCGGATTCCGCCACCACGGTCTCCAGCGTGTATTCCTGCGGTTCCAGTTCCAGTCCGCCGGCCGTGACAACGCCTGCTTCTGAGACTGACCAGTCGCCGGACTTGGATCCCTTGATGGCCTGCTGGACGTTTTTCCCGAGGCGCGGACCCGCTGCCCGGGCATTCACCACGAGCTTCTGCTCAATGCCGAACTCCTCGGGTGAGGCGTTCTCGGCGTCGAGCAGCCGGACCGAACGGATGTTCAGTTCTTCGGCGACGACGGCGGCGAAGCCTCCCAGCGCATCAGCGCCGGGTGCCACCACGGTCAGCTCCTGCAGTGGGAGGCGGACGCGGAGGTTGGCAGCCTTGCGCAGCGAAGATCCGGTGGAGCAGATCTGCTGCACCCGGTCCATTGCTTCGACCAGGGCGGGGTTGGCCGGGAACAGGTCCGCATCGGGCCAGTCGGCGAGGTGCACGGAACGCCCGCCGGTCAGGCCCCGCCAGATTTCCTCGGAGACCAGGGGCAGCAGCGAGGCAGCCACGCGTGAGACGGTTTCCAGCGCCGTGTAGAGGGCGTCGAAAGCGTCAGCATTCTCGTCGAAGAAGCGCTGGCGGCTGCGGCGGACGTACCAGTTGGTGAGCATGTCCAGGTAACTGCGGAGTTCGTCGCAGGCCCCCGAGATGTCGTAGCTGTCCAAATGCGCTGTGACGTTGCGGACCAGGTCGCCGGTGTTGGCCAGCAGGTACTGGTCAAGGGTGTCCTGGTAACCGTCGTAGCGCAGGGCGGCGTCGTACCCTTGACCGCCGTTGGAGGCATTCGTGTACAGCGTGAAGAAGCTGTAAACGTTCCAGAGCGGCAGGATGACCTGACGGACGCCGTCGCGGATTCCCTGCTCGGTGACCACCAGGTTACCGCCGCGCAGGATGGGGCTGGCCATCAGGAACCAGCGCATGGCGTCCGAGCCGTCACGGTCCAGGACCTCTGAGACGTCCGGGTAGTTGCGCAGGCTCTTGGACATCTTCTGCCCGTCAGAGCCCAGCACAATGCCGTGGCTGATGACGTTGCGGAAGGCCGGCCTGTCGAACAGCGCGGTGGAGAGGATATGCAGCATGTAGAACCAGCCGCGGGTCTGGCCGATGTACTCCACGATGAAGTCGGCCGGGTTGTGGGTATCGAACCAGGCTTCGTTCTCGAAGGGGTAGTGAACCTGGCCGTAGGGCATCGATCCGGAGTCGAACCAGACATCCAGCACGTCCTCGACCCGGCGCATCACGGATTGCCCCTCCTCGGGGGTGCGCGGATCGTCCGGGTTGGGCCGGGTCAGCTCATCGATGAAGGGCCGGTGCAGGTCAACCTGGCCGTCCTTGTTCAGCGGCAGGCGGCCGAAATCGGCCTCGATCTCTGCAAGGGAACCGTAGACGTCGGTCCGGGGGAACTCAGGGTCGGAGGACTGCCACACCGGGATGGGACTGCCCCAGTAGCGGTTGCGGCTGATGGACCAGTCGCGGGCGTTGGCCAGCCACTTGCCGAACTGGCCCTCCTTGACGTTGCCGGGGATCCAGTTGATTTCCTGGTTCAGTTCGGACATCCGGTCCTTGAACTTGGTGACCTCCACGTACCAGGAGGACACGGCACGGTAGATCAGCGGATTGCGGCAGCGCCAGCAGTGCGGGTAGCTGTGCTCGTAGCTTGCCTGCCGGACCAGCCTTCCCTGCGCCCGAAGGACCTGGGTGATGGGCTTGTTCGCCTCAAAGACCTGGAGGCCGGCGATGTCATGCAGGTCGCCGTGCTTGAACAGCGGCAGGAACTTTGCTCCTTCGTCCACCGACAGCACCACCGGGATACCGGCCTCTTCACAGATCTTTTGGTCATCTTCACCGTAGGCCGGCGCCTGGTGCACGATGCCGGTGCCGTCGGTGGTGGTTACGTAGTCGGCCGGCAGGATGCGCCAGGCGTTCTGGGTACCGAACTTCTCGGTGTCGCTGAAATCGTGCCAAAGCGGCTCGTACTGCAGACCCTCAAGCTCCGCACCGGTGTGCGTGGACGTGACAGCGGCTGCGGCGGCGTCGAAATCGTCGTAGCCGAGATCCTTGGCGTAGGTGCCCAGCAGATCAGCGGCCAGCAGGAAGCTTCCGGTGACGGGAGCCTCCGGCGAAGCGGCCTTGATCCCGTGCGGGCCGGCAGGAAGCACCGCATAAGTGATTCCAGGTCCGACGGCGAGCGCCAGGTTGGTGGGCAGCGTCCAGGGTGTGGTGGTCCAGGCGAGCGCCTGGACCCCTGCCAGCTCTTGCGAGAGCGCTGACGCTCCGGCTGTGATGGGGAAGGTGACGGTGACTGTCTGGTCCTGCCGGTTCTTGTAGACGTCGTCATCCATGCGCAGTTCATGGTTGGACAGCGGCGTCTCGTCCTTCCAGCAGTACGGCAGCACGCGGTACCCGTTGTACGTCAGGCCTTTTTCGTGCAGCTGCTTGAAAGCCCAGAGCACGGACTCCATGTACTCGACGTTGAGGGTCTTGTAGTCGTTCTCGAAGTCAACCCAGCGTGCCTGGCGGGTGACGTAGCTCTTCCATTCATCCGCGTACTTCATCACCGAAGCGCGGCAGGCGTCGTTGAACTTGTCGATGCCCATGGCCTCGATCTGGGTCTTGTCCGTCATGCCCAGCTGCTTCATGGCCTCCAGCTCGGCGGGCAGCCCGTGGGTGTCCCAGCCGAACCGGCGTTCGACGCGCTTGCCGCGCTGGGTCTGGTAGCGCCCCACCAGGTCCTTGGCGTACCCGGTGAGCAGATGGCCGTAGTGCGGCAGGCCGTTGGCGAACGGCGGGCCGTCGTAGAAGACGAATTCGTTGCTGCCGGGCTCGCCGCCGGGGGCGTCGGCGCTTCGCTGGTCGATGCTGGCCTGGAAGGTTCCATCCTGGTCCCAGTACTTCAGGATGCGCTCTTCGATCTCCGGGAACTTCACGGAGGCGGGCACGGTGGCCGCCGCGCTGGCGGGAGCTGAGGCTGAGGCCTTGGGGTAATACGTCATTCTCGACATCCTGGGTTGAGCTGATGAACACATGTTCCGTTCAGGATGCGAGGACGGCCTCGGTGCTGTCCTGGGACTGCACGCTGACCGCGGTACCACCTCACTTACCGGTAACCCCCCCACGAAAGGGGACTGCCTACCGGCCGCTCATTACTGCTGTGACGGGCTTACCCGTCCGGTTCTACTGACGCTGCGGGCCAAACCGGCCCGGAACGCGTTCTTCCGGAAGCTCACCGGTGATAGCCGGGTCATAGCCAAGTTCGAGTCTACTATCGCCGGGGCGTCCACCGCCATTCCTTGGCAGGGCTCAACTGTGACCGCGGAACCGTTGGAAGTGCGGGCCGGGCCACCAATAATGGGGGGATGGAGAGCGGCGGCACTCACAGGCGGCGACAGCACCGCCGCAGCAGTGCCTTCTGCTGGTTCATAGCCGCCCTCCTGTGCCTGCCAGGCGCGGGCCTGACAGCAATGCGGCTGGTGCCATGGGACATCGGCACGCCATGGATCCAGCTCCTGTCCCTGCTTCCGGCAAGCGTGATGGTGACACTGACGGCCGCCATGCTCGCGCTGCTGGCCGTTTGGCTGGACTTTCGACGCAGCACGACCATTCTGGCTGCGGCGGTGGCTGGTGTGCTGGTGGTGCAGCTTGGCATGGTCCTGCCCCGGGTCCTTCCGGCGGGCGGAACAGGGGTGGAAGCGGCGGCGCAGGCTGCCAACGCGGACTCAGGCCGCGAGCTGACGGTGATGGCCCTCAATGTGGGGCCCCCGGGGGTTGACGCCAAAGGAGTCCTGGCCGAGGCCCGGGCCCGGAAAGTTGACGTGCTGGCCCTGCCCGAGCTGGCCCATGCCAGCCTTGAGGCCCTGGAACAGGCGGGCTTGGCAGCCGATTTCTCCCACCGCGCGCTGGACGTTGACTGGGCAGGCACGGGCAGCGGCATCTTCTCCCGCTTCCCATTGCAGACCGTGGAGCGTGTACCGGGCAGCGTCTTCTACCAAAGCCGGGCGGTGGCAACTGTTCCAGGTGGCGGGCAAGCCCTGCATCTCACGGCCGTGCACATCGACTCTCCGCGCCCGGGCCACACGCCCTACTGGCGCGCGGAACTGCGGCAGCTGGGCGAACTCCGGCGGGATCTGCAAGGGTCTCCGCCGATCATCCTGCTGGGTGACTTTAATGCCGGGCATGATCATCGCGAATTCCGCGAACTGCTGGATACGGGGCTGACGGACGCCGCCGCGTCCGCGGGCAAAGGACTGGCCCCCACCTGGCCGCAGAACAGCCGGGTTCCGCCGTTTGTGGCACTGGACCACGTGCTGGTCAGCCCGGGTATCTCGGTACTGTCGTTCGAGACCGTGAAGATTGCAGGAACCGATCACTCCGCTGTCGTGGCCACCTTGAGGCTCCCCCGGTGACTTAGCACGAGCGCCGCATGCACCCGCTGACCGCACGCGGGCGCCGTATGCAGAGCCGGTGCAGTGTGATGGCCACGGCTGCCTAGACTCTGTGCATGACTGTTTCCACCCGGGTCCGGGCAAAAGCACGCCCCGCAGCGCTCTTCAGCTGGTTGTCGCTCGTGGCCGGTGTCCCCGTGGCGGTCCTCTCAGTCTTCCGGGCCGTTCCTGCCGAATGGCCGGTTCTGGTGGTCCAGGTGCTGTCCTTCACGCCCTGGCTGGCGCTTCCCGCTGCGGTATCGCTGCTCTTTGCTCTCCTGGGCAGGCGCCGCTGGCAGCAGGCGCTGGCGGCGCTGCTCCTTGGCTGCCAGGCGTTTTGGCTCTTCCCGTTGGATGCCGGCCGCCCCGCGGCCGAAGCAACCGGGGCCAGCGTTGAACTGAAGGCCATGACCATCAATTCCGAGTACGGCCAGGCCGACGCCGCCGCCATCGTGCGCCTTGTCCGGGAGCACGGCGTGGGCCTGCTGACTGTCCAGGAGCACTCCCAGGACCTGCAGGACCGGCTGTCAGCTGAGGGCCTGGACGTGCTCCTGCCGCACAGGATCAGCGACCCCACTGACGACGCAGCGGGCAGCGCGGTGTACTCGATCTTCCCCCTGGAGCAGGTGGGCCTGATTCCGGACACACCCTTCAAGATGCCAACGGTCCGCCTGACAGCCCGCAACGGCGCGTCCGTAGCGGTGCTGGAAGTGACAAATGTCCATACCCTGCCGCCGGTTGACCACCGGGTTGACCAATGGCGCAGTGATCTTGCGGCCTTGGGAAGGGCGGCGGAACGTCCCGGCAACAGGCTCCTGATCGGTGACTTCAACGCGACCTTTGACCATCCTGAGTTCCGTGAACTGCTGGCTGCCGGGCATCGCGGAAACGCCAGCCCCGGTGAAAATCAGTCCGGGCTCGTCGATGTTGGTGTCGCGGCCGGCTCAAGGCTGGTCCCCACGTGGCCCATGGACGGCCCCAAGCTTCCAGGCATCACCATCGACCACCTGGTGACCAGCCCGGGCATGGGCAGCTCCGGTTATGAGGTCCACCCGGTGGAGGGAACGGATCACGCGGCAGTCCTGGCCACTCTCGCCATCCCCGCCACCTGACCGGTTCCTAGCTCATCAGCATCCGTAGGCTCGTCAGCCCGCGTCAGCCCGTCAGGCCGCGTCAGCCCCTGCGGATAATTTTGTGGTTGGCGGCCTGGGCAACAGGCCTGATCACGATCTGATCGAGATTGACGTGATGCGGGGCGCTCACGGCGTACCGCACCACATCCGCTACGTCCGCGGCGGTCAGGGGTTTCTCCACGCCTTGGTAAACCTTTTCGGCGGCCTGCCGGTCACCGAGCCGGTTCAATGCGAATTCCTCTGTCTGCACAAGGCCGGGAGCCACCTCGATGACGCGGACGTTGTGCTCTGCTTCCTCGAGACGGAGCGCCCCTGTCATGGCGTGCTGGGCAAACTTCGCTGCGTTGTAGCCGGCGCCGCCCTCGTAGGCCACCAGGCCGGCGGTGGACGTCAGGTTCAGGACGGTTCCTTCCCCATTGGCGCGCAGCATCGGCAGGAACGCCCGGGTGAGTTTCATGGTGCCCAGCACGTTGACCCGGTACATCCACTCCCAGTCCTCACTGCTGGCCGCACCCACGGGATCGGCACCCCTTGCTCCGCCGGCGATGTTGATCAGCGTTCCGATGCCTCCTGCCTCCGTCACGCGGGCCAGCAACTGCGCAACGTCACCGTCTTCGGTGATGTCAGCAGGAATCGCGACGGCGCCTGTTTCGGTTTCCAGGGCGGCAAGCCTTTCGGCGCGGCGTGCCACGGCGAAGACCGTCCAGCCGTCGGCCCTGAGCGCCTGCACTGTCGCCTCGCCGATGCCGGTACTGGCGCCCGTGACTACGGCCGCCCTGTTCTGCGCTGCCCTGTCCTGTGCTGTCATCTCCTGGAACTCCTCAGTCATGGCACCCAGAGTAACGGCATCAGCGGGCTGCGGCAGGACCACCGTGCTGCGGGATGAAGAGACCGTGAAACAATTGGCAAATGGCTGAAACACATCAGGGTACAGACACGCCCTCCACCGCCCCTATCAACGTTCCGGACAAGCCCGCCCTCGAAGGGCTCGAAGCTGCCCTCACGCAGCGCTGGCTTGCCGAAGGGACCTACAAGTTCGACCCGGACACCACCCGTGATCAGGTCTACTCCATCGACACTCCCCCGCCCACGGCGTCGGGATCGTTGCATGTAGGTCACATGTTCTCCTACACCCAGACCGACGTGCTGGCCCGTTACCAGCGGATGATCGGCAAGAACGTCTTCTACCCGATGGGCTGGGACGACAACGGCCTGCCCACGGAACGCCGTGTACAGAACTACTACGGCGTGCGGTGCGACCCAGCCATCGCCTACAACGCCGACTACCGTCCGCCGGCCCAGCCCGCCAAGAACCAGCGCGACTTCGACGTCGTCTCGCGCCGGAACTTCATCGAGCTGTGCGAGGAACTTGCCGTTGAGGACGAGAAAGTCTTCGAGAACCTGTTCCAGACGCTTGGCCTGTCCGTCGACTGGGCCCTCACGTACCGGACCATTGACGAGAACTCCCGGGCAGTCTCCCAGCGCGCCTTCCTGGCCAACCTGGCCGCCGGTGACGCCTACATGGCCGAAGCCCCCACGTTGTGGGATGTGACGTTCCGTACCGCGGTGGCCCAGGCAGAACTGGAAGACCGCGAAGTGGCCGGCGCCTACTACCGCTATCCGTTCTTCACAGAGGACGGCGAAAAGATCTACATCGAAACCACCCGCCCCGAGCTGCTGGCCGCCTGCGCCGCCCTGGTGGCCAACCCCGACGACGAACGGTACCAGGCGCTGTTCGGCAAGAAGGTCACGTCCCCAGTCTTCGGTGTTGCGGTTGAGGTCATGGCCCATCCGCTGGCCAAGGCAGACAAGGGCTCCGGCATCGCCATGGTGTGCACCTTCGGCGACCTGACCGACGTGACCTGGTGGCGTGAACTGCAACTTCCAACGCGGGCCATCGTGGGCCGCGACGGCAGGATCGTCGGCGAGACGCCTGACTGGATCACCACCGACGCCGGCCGCGAGGCCTTCGCCGCCATCGCAGGCAAGACCGCCTTCAGCGCCAAGGAAGCAGTGGTGGAGCGCCTTGCCGCGGAGGACCTGCTCGACGGCGAGCCCAAAAAGATCATGCACCCGGTGAACTTCTACGAAAAGGGCGACAAGCCCCTCGAAGTGGTCACGTCACGGCAGTGGTACATCCGCAACGGCGGCCGGGACGAAGACCGGCGCGAACGCCTGATCGCGCGTGGGCATGAGATCGACTTCCATCCTGCCTTTATGCGTTCGCGTTACGAGAACTGGATTGCAGGCCTGAACGGCGACTGGCTGGTCTCCCGCCAGCGCTTCTTTGGCGTGCCCATCCCCGTCTGGTACCCGCTGGACTCCGACGGCAACCCGAACTACGACGCCCCGATCGTGCCGTCGGACGAGCAGCTGCCGGTAGACCCGGCCGCTGATGCTGCGCCTGGCTTCGAGGAGGCGCAGCGTGATGTGCCGGGCGGCTTCACCGGCGACGCAGACATTCTGGATACCTGGGCCACGTCCTCGCTGACGCCAAAAATCGTGGGCGGCTGGAGCCGGGACGAGGAACTCTTCGCCAAGGTGTTCCCGTTCGACCTTCGTCCGCAGGGCCACGACATCATCCGCACCTGGCTGTTCTCTTCCGTGGTGCGCGCCGACGCCCTCGAGAACTCCGCGCCTTGGAAGCACGCAGCCATCTCCGGCTGGATCCTGGATCCGGACCGGAAGAAGATGTCCAAATCCAAGGGCAACGTGGTGGTACCCACCGACGTCCTGGAAGAGTACGGCTCAGATGCTGTGCGGTACTGGGCTGCCTCAGCCAAGCTTGGCGCCGACACGGCCTATGAGATTGCCCAGATGAAGATCGGCCGGCGCCTGGCCATCAAACTCCTGAACGCATCCAAGTTCGTCCTGAACCTCGGAGCCACGGAGGACTCAGTCCTCTCCGGCGACCTGTCGGTCCTGACCAACCCCCTGGACCGTGCGGTGCTGGCCCAGCTCGCGGACGTTGTGCGCCAGTCCACCAAGGCCTTTGAGAACTATGACTATGCCCGGGCCCTGCAGATCACGGAAAGCTTCTTCTGGCAGTTCACCGATGACTACGTGGAGCTCATCAAGGACCGCGCCTACGGTGCGGCGGGCGAGCAGGAGCAGGCATCAGTGCTGGCTGCCCTGGCCACCAGCCTGGACACCCTGCTCCGGCTGTTCGCCCCGTTCCTGCCCTTCGCTACAGAAGAGGTGTGGAGCTGGTGGCGCAACGGCTCCGTACACCGCGCCCAGTGGCCGGCTGCTGTGGAGATCGACGGCGACACCACCCTGCTGGCCACCGTCGGCACGGCGCTGAGCGGCGTGCGCAAGGCCAAGTCCGAGGCGAAGGTCAAGCAGCGCACGGAGGTCCTGTCGGCAACCATCACTGCCACGGAATCCCTGACCACCCAGCTCAAGGCCGGGCTGGGCGACCTGAAGGCTGCCTCCAATGCCCGCGAACTGACGCTTGTCGCCGGCGACGGGGAACTGACTGTCAGCGACGTTGTCCTGGCACCGGCCGAGGGAACCGTGCCCGCCTGACCGCGCCGGCCTGATCCAGGCCAGCCACCCTGTTTCAGGGCAAAGGGGAAGCCCCATCAGCGTTTTGCCGTTGGTGGGGCTTCGACTTTTCGGCCATCCGGTGACGTCTTTGATGGTCTGGCAAGCTCCTCAGATCTTCAGGTCTTCCTACCTCGTCACTGGTAGCTTGTATCCGGCTTTGCCGATGGCTGCGTCGGATACATATCACTGAATCTTTGGTTCTTGCGTCCCTCTTCTTTCGAAGTGGGTAAGAACCATTCTGGTCCCGTGCATGTGGATGCGCAAGAGCCCCGGGAGAACTACAACAGAGTAGTTCGTGCCGGGGCTCCCGCGGCCGTTCAACCGCTCCCCAAGCGCGGCTTCAGTCGAACTGGGGGCGCTCGGTGCGGCTGCGCTTGATCTCAAAGAAATGCGGGTAGGAGGCCAGGGCAACCGTGGCGTCCCACAGCCCGCCGGCTTGCTCGCCGCGCGGGATGCGGGTCAGGACCGGCCCAAAGAAGGCAGTACCGTTGAAGGCCACCACCGGCGTCCCGACATCCTGGCCCACCAGGGAGATGCCCTCTTCGTGGCTGGCCCGGAGCTGGGCATCGTAGGCATCTGTCGCGGCAGCCTCGGCCAGCCCGGCGGGAAGGCCGCATTCAGCCAGCGCCTTGCTAATGACGATGCCGTAGTCCTTCTCGCCACCCTCATGGATCTGGGTGCCCATGGCATCGTAAAGTTCTTTGATGACGCTGTCGCCGTGCTGTTCCTTGGCCGCGATGATGACCCGAACCGGTCCCCAGGCCTTGTCCATGGCTTCACGGTACCCAGGGTCCAGCTCGCGGCCTTCGTTGAGGACAGCAAGGCTCATGACGTGCCAGACGGTCCTGATGTCGCGGACGTCTTCCACTTCGCCGATCCAGCGGGACGTAATCCAGGCGAAGGGGCAGATCGGATCGAACCAGAAGTCAGCCTGGTTGGTGGCAGTTTCAGTCATGGGTAATTTCCTCCGGGGACGCGGACGGGACACAGTGGAGACGCGGGATGGACGTCAGAGCGGCCGCTGGAACTCGCCGCGGCTGGGTCAGGCTGATTTACGGCGCTTCGTTTCATGCGGAATCATGGTGGGCTCAGCCTTGCTGAGCACCACGTCAGCGGTGATGACGACGCTGGCGACGTCCTCGCGGCTCGGAAGGTCGAACATGACCGGCAGCAGGACTTCCTCCATGATGGCACGCAGGCCGCGGGCACCGGTGCCGCGCTCAAGGGCCTGATCGGCGATGGAGTCAAGGGCGTCGTCGTCGAATAGCAGCTCGACGCCGTCGATCTGAAACATCTTCTGGTATTGCTTGACCAGGGCGTTCTTGGGTGTGGAGAGGATCTGGATGAGGGCTTCGCGGTCCAGGCTGGATACCGTGGTGATCACTGGCAGCCGGCCGATGAACTCCGGAATGAGACCGAACTTCAGCAGGTCCTCCGGCATTACCTCACCGTAGGAGTCCACCTTGTTGCTGGCATCGTTGAGCGGGGCTCCGAAACCGATGCCCTTGCGCCCGGAGCGGGATCCGATGATCTCTTCCAGGCCCGCGAAGGCTCCCGCCACGATGAACAGGACGTTGGTGGTGTCGATCTGGATGAATTCCTGGTGCGGATGCTTCCGGCCGCCCTGCGGCGGTACGGACGCAACGGTGCCTTCGAGGATCTTCAGGAGCGCCTGCTGGACGCCTTCCCCGGAAACGTCCCGGGTGATGGACGGGTTTTCGCTCTTGCGGGAAATCTTGTCGATCTCATCGATGTAGATGATGCCCTGTTCGGCCTTTTTGACGTCGTAATCCGCGGCCTGGATGAGCTTGAGGAGGATGTTCTCCACATCCTCGCCCACGTAGCCGGCCTCGGTCAGTGCGGTGGCGTCGGCCACCGCGAACGGCACGTTGAGCCGGCGGGCAAGCGTCTGCGCCAGATACGTCTTGCCGCAGCCGGTGGGGCCGATCAGGAGGATGTTGGATTTGGCGATTTCGACGTCGTCGTGGTGGCCGCCGTCGGCGAGGCTGCCGCTCTTCGGGGCGTGGCCCGCCTGGATCCTTTTGTAATGGTTGTAGACGGCGACGGCGAGGGAGCGCTTGGCAGGTTCCTGGCCAATGACGTATTCCTGCAGGAAGTCGAAGATCTCGCGGGGCTTGGGCAGTTCAAAACTTCCCAGATCGGCGACTTCCGCGAGTTCTTCCTCAATGATCTCGTTGCAGAGTTCAATGCATTCATCGCAGATGTAGACACCGGGCCCGGCAATGAGCTTCCGCACCTGCTTCTGGCTCTTTCCGCAGAAAGAACACTTCAGCAGATCCGTGCTCTCGCCAATCCGAGCCATATGTGAACCCCTTAGTATCTTGCTGCCAGGCAGCTTTGCACCGTTGCTGGAATCAAGACCGCCTGGGAGGACCGCCATGACAACATCCACTCTAAGTCACTTTGGGCACCAAGGGTGGAAAGCGAAGGCCGGTGCGGCCTAAATGAAGTGGGCCGCACCGGCGCGAAGCGATGATTACCTGGTAATCGCCTGCGGCTTGATCTTGCGTGAATCAAGCACCTGGTCAATCAGGCCGTAGTTCATGGCCTCCTCTGCCGTCAGGATCTTGTCGCGCTCGATGTCGTTGTTGACCTGCTCAGAGGTCCGGCCCGAGTGGTGCGCCAGGGTGTCCTCAAGCCAGGAACGCATCCGCATGACTTCCGCAGCCTGGATCTCCAGGTCTGACGCCTGGCCGCCCTGGCCGCCGGAGAGGGCAGGCTGGTGGATGAGCACCCGTGCGTTCGGAAGGGCCAGGCGCTTGCCCGGCGTTCCTGCCGCGAGGAGGACCGCCGCAGCACTGGCAGCCTGGCCCAGGCAGACCGTCTGGATCTCGGGGCGGATGTACTGCATGGTGTCGTAAATCGCTGTCATAGCGGTGAAGGAACCGCCCGGCGAGTTGATGTAGAGGGTGATGTCGCGGTCCGGGTCCGTGGACTCCAGGACCAGCAGCTGGGCCATGACGTCGTCAGCGGAGGCATCGTCCACCTGGACACCGAGGAAAATGATGCGGTCCTCGAAGAGCTTGGTGTAGGGGTCCTGGCGCTTGAAGCCGTAGGGCGTGCGTTCCTCGAACTGGGGAAGTACGTAGCGGCTGGTCGGAAGGTTACCGGCAGTCGATCCGAAGTTGTAGGTCATTTTGTTGCTCCTGATCTGAGTTTTCGAAAGTGCCGGGTTATTTCTCGGATGCCGATTCACCTGATGATCCGTTGGCGGTTCCGCCGCCGCCGGAGACGGAACCGGCGTGGGCCGCAATCTTGTCAAAGAAGCCGTATTCGAGGGCCTCGGTGGCCGTGAACCACTTGTCACGGTCGTTGTCCTTGAGGATGGTCTCCACGGTCTGGCCGGTCTGCTCGGCGGTAAGGTCCGCCATGACCTTCTTCATGTGGAGGATCAGTTCAGCCTGGATCTTGATGTCCGACGCGGTACCGCCGATCCCGCCGGAGGGCTGGTGCATCAGGACGCGGGCGTTGGGTGTGGCATAGCGCTTGCCCTTGGTGCCGGAGGAGAGCAGGAACTGGCCCATGGATGCGGCAAGCCCGGTGGCGACTGTCACGACGTCGTTGGGAATGAACTGCATGGTGTCGTAAATGGCCATGCCTGCCGTGACGGAACCGCCGGGAGAGTTGATGTAGAGGTAGATGTCCTTTTCCGGATTCTCGGCGGACAGGAGCAGCAGCTGGGAGCAGATGGCGTTTGCGTTGTCATCGCGCACCTCGGAGCCAAGCCAGATGATCCGTTCCTTGAGGAGGCGGTTGTAGATGTAGTTATCCTGGGTTGCCGGATCGACAGTGGCCATCCGTGGGGCCTCGGGGTGCTGTGACATGTGTACTTACCTCTCGCTGGTGACGGTGACATCACTGAACTTCGCTACTTGGACACTAACCGTTTTGGGGGTCGATTTGTTCGCCGGAATCGCGCTGTTCGCTGACGGCGCACGATCCCGGCGCAGCCGATGAAGCGGGGCGGTTAAAGCAGGCAGCCCCCGGACCGCAGGGTCCAGGGGCTGGTGCAACGGCAATGCCGTGCGTGCTAGAACTTCACAGCAGCAGGATCGTCGTTTGCTACAGTTTCGCTCTTTGCCTCGTCGTCGGAGACGCCGGCGTCCTCAGCCTCGACCACAGGAGCTTCTTCCTCGCCGCCGGGGCGGACGAAGTCGCTGAGGTCAACGTTCTTGCCGTCGGTGTCGGTGACAGTTGCCTGACCCAGGACCACGGCCAGCGCCTTGCGGCGGCGGACTTCAGAGACCATCATGGGGACCTGGCCGCTCTGGTCGATGATCTGAGCAAACTGGTTCGGGTCCATGCCGTACTGGCTGGCGGTGGAGACGATGTAGTCGATCAGCTCGTTCTGGCTGACGTTGACTTCTTCCTTTTCGGCAATGGCGTCAAGGATGATTTCGTTCTGGAAAGCGCGGGCCGTGTTGGCCTTGACCTCTTCGCGGTGCTCCTCGGTGTCGTGCTCGCCTTCACCGTGGGCGTTGCCCTCCTTGAAGTGGGCCTCGAGCTGCTCTTCAACGACGGAGTCCGGAACCGGAACCTCAACCAGCTCAACGAGCTTGTCCAGGACCTTGTCACGTGCCTCGACGCCCTGCTCAACAATCTTGGAGTCAGCGGCCTGCTTGGCCAGGTCCTCGCGCAGTTCGGCCAGGGTGTCGAATTCGGACGCCAGCTGGGCGAAGTCGTCGTCAGCCTCGGGGAGCTCGCGCTCCTTGACGGCCTTCAGGACAACCTTGACCTGTGCGGCTTCACCAGCATGCTCGCCGCCCACCAGGGTGGTGTCGAAGATGGCGTCCTCGTCGGCGCTGAGGCCGGTGACGGCTTCGTCCAGGCCTTCGAGCATGGTGCCGGCGCCTACCTGGTAGGACAGGCCGGAAGCGGAGTCAACCTCTGCACCGTCAACGGTGGCAGTGATGTCGATGGTCAGGAAGTCGCCGTCGGCTGCAGGGCGGTCAACGGACTTGAGGGTGCCAAAGCGGCCGCGCAGTTCATCCAGTGCCTTGTCAACGTCTTCGTCCGAGGACTCAGCCGCAGCAACCTCGACCTTGATGCCGGCGTAGTCAGGCAGCTCGATCTCGGGGCGGACGTCAACCTCGGCGTGGAACTTGAGCTCACCGTCGGTGGACGTGGGGTCAGGTACTTCCGTGATCTCAACCTCGGGACGGCTCAGCGGGCGGATGCCTGATTCCTGCACCGCGGCCTGGTACCAGCCGTTGAGGCCTTCATTGATGGCGGTCTCCAAGACGTAGCCGCGGCCAACGCGCTGATCGATCAGCTTGGAGGGGACCTTGCCCTTACGGAAGCCAGGGACCTGGATCTGCGAAGCAACAGTCTTGTATGCCTCGTCGATGCTGGGCTTCAATTCCTCAAAGGGGACCTCAACATTGAGCTTGACCCGCGTGGGGGTGAGGTTCTCGACAGCGCTCTTCACGGTCTAAGTACTCCTGGGGTTTGTTGGATGGATTCTGCAAACGCAATGTTTCGTCCAGGCCGTGTGGTCCGGGCCGCAGAGTCGGGGTGACAGGATTTGAACCTGCGACTTCCTGCTCCCAAAGCAGGCGCTCTAGCCAAGCTGAGCTACACCCCGTAAGTGCACAGGCAAGTCTACGGTCATACCGGCCGTGTTTGCACATTTGACACTTGGGGTATGAATTAGGTTTAGTTATATCCGGCTTGAACAGCCAGCCCGGAAGAAGCGCAGACACCAGGAAAAGCAATCAAAAAGCTAGACTGGAACTGCAGTTCACCCGGGGACGTAGCTTAATGGTAAAGCCTCAGTCTTCCAAACTGATTACGCGGGTTCGATTCCCGTCGTCCCCTCCAGCAGTTGTCCGTCCAAGAGCGAAAGCGCAAGGGCGAAAAAAGAAGGGCCCCTCGGCGAGGGGCCCTTCTTCGTTTTGGCGTGCCAGCAACGAGTGCACGTTGTGGGACAAAAGAAAGTCACGATTAGCAACCGGAGGGAAAAGCAAGCAAGCTCATGAGGGGGGCTTGTGGCGGGGGACGCACGTAACGCACTTCGCCGGACAGAAAGGCCAGGCAACTCCGTGCCAAAACCAAGAAGGCAACCCAATCCGTTGATCCAGAAGTACTTCAAGATCAGCTCCGCGGATTCAGGGGCGGGGGGCCTGGGCGGGCTGAAGCCTGTGGAGCCGGCCTCACGGCATGACGGGGTGCCGGTCCTGGGCCGTGACCAGGCCTATGTGATGAAGCAAGGGACCACCTACCATACGGACTGGTGCCGGGCCGTGGCCGACAAATGGGACCACGCACCCAGGGGGTTGCTGGTGACACTGTTGGCGGATATCGGGGCGAGGACCCCGTGCACGGACTGCGACGAGCCCAGGAAGACACGAGGGGTGCCGTCTGCGCGGGCGGACCGGATGCAGCCCCCGCTCCCCGCGGCAGCCCCGCCGCCAGATGCTGTGATCCCCCTGAGGGTCGTCGGCGTTGCCCATGGAATCCTCTTCCTGGCGGCCGGTCTGGAGTATCAGGAGCTCCTCAGGAACACAGCTGTGGAGCCTGCCACTGTGCTGTCCGTGGACGGGCGGCGGGACGGCACGGTGGTGCGGCTGGACGCCGGTCACGGCGAACCGCGCGTGACAGTCCAATTGGACCCCCGGGCAACGTTCCGGAATGGACCGTATCAGCTGCGACTGCGTGGTCCGCTGCTCCGATCGGCCACCAAAGCCTACGCCGTGGATTCCGTTGAGCCGGCGATCCGAAGCAACTCCACCTAGGCCACCTGGCAGCCGGGGCACCAATAAAGCTTGCGGCCGGTCAGTTCAGCGAGGGCAACCGGCTCGCCGCAAACCCTGCACGGCAGCCCTTGGCGTTTGTAAACGTAGTGCGCTGCATCGCCTGCCGGGAGTCCGTCACCGTCTCCCCAGTAGGCCGCAGGCGTGGTGATGATGCGCCCGTCACGCACGCCGTCGGACATCACCGCGGCAGTGTCATCCCACAGCTGTCCCGCCGCCGGGACGGACAGCTCATTGCCCGCCCGCCATGGATTAAGGCGCTGGCGGAACAGCACCTCTGCCCGGTAGACATTTCCGACGCCGGCGATCACCTTTTGATCCATCAGCAGTCCGGCGATGGGTGCCTTACGGGACTGAAGGCCAGCAACAAAGCGCTCCCTGTCCGCCGGAAGGTTCCGCAGCGGATCGGGCCCCAGCCTGGCCAGAACCGTGGCCGCCTCGTCCTCGGTGATGGCCGCGCATGTGGTTGCGCCGCGCAGGTCCGCCCAGCCGTGGGCGCTGACCAGGCGGACGCGCACGGCACCCCGGGGATCCGGCGGGCCGGAGTACTCCGCCGGGCCGCCGTCGTCGAAAATCTCCCGCTCCCCCACTTTCCTGGGGGCGCCGATGCTGGAGGCGCCCCGGAAGCTGGCGTCGCCGCCGAAATCCCAGGCACCGTACAGGCCGAGATGCACATGCAGCACCCTTGCATGATCAAAATGCAGGAAAAGGTGCTTGCCGTGGGCCCGGGAATCCGTCAAAGTGTGCCCGTCCAGCAAGGCCGCTCCGGCTGCAAAGCGTCCCTGCGGACTGCTGACGGCCAGGCGCTCACCGCAGAAGACGTCAGCAAACTGGCGGGCCAATCGGCGGACGGAATGGCCTTCGGGCACTACTCGATGACCTCGCCGGTGGCTTCATAGGCGGCGATCTTGCCGATCCTGCGGATGTGGCGTTCGTCGTTGCTGAAGGGCTCGGCCAGGAAGGCCTCGATCAGTTCCGTGGCTTCCTCCACCGTGTGCTGGCGGCCGCCCACGGCCACCACATTGGCGTCATTGTGCTCGCGGGCCAGCGTGGCGGTGGAGTGGTTCCACGCCAGGGCGGCGCGCACTCCCTTGACTTTGTTGGCGGCGATCTGCTCACCGTTGCCCGAGCCACCCAGGACGATGCCCAGGGCATGCACCCCTGCTTTCTGGTCAGCCACCACTGCGAGCGCGGCGTTGATGCAGAAGGACGGGTAGTCATCCTGGGCGTCATAGACCTTGGGCCCGTGGTCCACCACGTCGTACCCCTTGGACGTGAGGTGCCTGACCAGGTGGGCGCTGAGTTCCATTCCTGCGTGGTCGGTGGCGATGTGGACCCGCGGGAAGGCAGGGGAAGAAGTCACGACAGTATCCGTTCGTAATAAGCACTGGGGTCAGCCGGGCTGGAACCGGGCCGGAATCAGATCAACACGGACAAGAATACTAGGACTCCAGCGTCCTGTGAGGCTCCGCGTCAACCCGTACCGGGAGCAGGACCAGGGCCGCTGGCCGCTGCGCCCGGCGCACCACCGCCGTGCGCCCGGGCTGCCACGCGGGTGAGAACTTCTGCGAGCCGCGCCGCCGACGCCGGGCTGCCGCCACTGACAGCCATGTTGTGGCCGTCTGTGGTGCGCAGGACGACGGCGGGACCGCTGCTGACCAGCATCGCCTCGGTACCGCTATGGTGGCGGTAACCCCATCCGCCGTAGTCGGCTGCCCGCACATCCGAGGCGCTGGCCTCAGAAATTTCCCCCGCCGGTACCTCCATCACTGGCACCACACCTGCCACGAGGACCCGCAGGCCGCTTCGGTCCGCCTTCACGCGGGCGAACAGGAAACCTGCGCCAACAAGGGCCAGAACCACCAGCAGCACCCCCAACCAGGGCAGCACGATCGCAATGAGCGCCGCCGGGAACAGACTTGCCACGGCGATCATGACGAAGACTGAGCTGCGGGCGTGCACCCACAGGCGGATGGAATCCCGGGTCAGATCCGGATCCAGTTCCCGGGCGACGGCAAGCTCAAAGGCCTGGTCATCCTCGGGCGTCCACTGCCTGTCCACCTTAAACACAAAGCCCATAATCACACCGAGCCACATTGCTGCGCCGCTGCCCAGCGCGAGCACCGTGAGGTCCAGGCGGGACTCCCGCGCGTCGGCCAGGCCGGTCTGCCCCATCAGGCCGGCAGCCAGGACACTCGCGGCGAAGAGGCTCAGGAACAGCCCGCCGCCCATCATTACCCGGCGTACCACGGTGGGCCGGGAGACCGGCACCGCCTGGAAAAGGACCAGCCAGCCCACGGCCACGATGATCACGGCGCTGCCCGCCGCGTAGGCGCTGAACGGTGCGAAGGAGGCGCCGCCGTCGTCATTCCAGCTGATGGCGAGCGGTTCGGGGAGGGTGGGGCGCAGCAGGAACGCGCAAAACACGAAGGCGGCGGCCAGTACCAGAGGAAAACCCACGGCGAACCGCAGCGCCCTTACGTCTACCGCATCCCTGAACTTTCCCATGCATTAACGCTACTCCTGCTGCTTCACAGGCATTCTCCCGAATCCGGCGGGCATGCGCACCAGGAGTGATCCGGACAACTTGCCAACGCCGCAAGAACTGAAAGAATGACTTCACAGTGCCGGCGAAGGACCTTGCACGCCGGCAACCGCAACCCCTTCTGGAGGCACCACTTGCCAGGTATGAACCTGACGCGCGCCGAAGCCCGTGAGCGCGCCGAACTGATCGCCGTTGACTCCTACGATGTCAGCCTGGACCTGACCAAAGGCGACAAGGTCTTTGGGAGCACCACCACGGTAAGGTTCACGGCCCGACCGGAATCCTCCACCTTTATCGACGCCGTCACGCATGCCGTACACAGCGTGACCCTGAACGGCCGCAGCCTGGACCCGGAGGCCGTATCAGACGGGATTCGCATCCAGCTGACCGGCCTCGCCGCCGAGAATGAACTGACGGTGGTGGCCGACGCCCCGTACATGAACACCGGTGAGGGCCTGCACCGCTTTGTGGATCCCGTGGACAACGAGGTCTACCTGTACACCCAGTTTGAGGTGCCGGATTCGCGGCGGATGTTCGCAGTTTTTGAGCAGCCGGACCTCAAGGCCACATTCGCCTTCACGGTCACGGCGCCGTCGCACTGGGACCTCATCTCCAATTCCCCCACTCCGGCCGCGCAGGAAACCACTCCCGCGGCCGACGGCGGAGCCCGCTCGGTCTGGACGTTCGCGCCCACGCCGAGGCTGTCCTCCTACGTGACGGCCCTGATCGCGGGGCCGTACCAGTCGGTCCGCAGTGAGGTGGCCAGTTCCGATGGGCGGGTCATTCCGCTGGGCATCTTTGCCCGGAAGTCCCTGATGCAATACCTCGATGCAGACAACATCTTTGAATTGACCCGGCAGGGGTTCGAATTCTTCGAAGCCCAGTTCGGCTGCCCCTACCCGTTTGAGAAGTATGACCAGCTGTTTGTGCCTGAGTTCAATGCCGGCGCCATGGAAAACGCCGGCGCCGTGACCATTCTGGAAGGCTATGTGTTCCGGAGCAAGGTCACCGGGGCGCAGATCGAGCGCCGCGCCATTACTGTGCTCCACGAGCTCGCCCACATGTGGTTCGGGGACCTTGTCACCATGCGCTGGTGGAACGACCTGTGGCTCAACGAGTCCTTTGCCGAATACATGTCCCACCTGGCGGCAGTGGAGAACACGTCCTTCACAAGCGCCTGGACAACCTTCGCCTCCGTGGAGAAGTCCTGGGCGTACCGCCAGGACCAGCTGCCAACCACACATCCCATCTTTGCCGAGATCAACGACCTGCAGGATGTGGAAGTCAATTTCGACGGCATCACCTATGCCAAGGGCGCCTCGGTGCTCCGCCAGCTGGTGGCCTGGGTGGGCCCGGAGCAGTTTATGGCCGGTGTCCGCGAATACTTCGCCAAGCACGCCTGGCAAAACACCGAACTCAGTGACCTGATGGTGGAACTGGAGAAGGCCAGCGGCCGCGACCTGGACCTGTGGGGGCGGCTGTGGCTGGAGACTGCCGGAGTCAATACCCTCAAGCCGGAACTTAGCGTGGACGGAGACGGAAAACTGGCCTCCTTCGCCATTCTCCAATCCGCTGTCACGGAGTGGCCCACCATCCGTCCGCACCGGCTGGCGGTGGGGTTCTACAACCTCAACGGCGCCGGCAAGCTGGAACGGGTCCACCGTGAGGAACTTGACGTCGATGGCGAGCGTACCGAGGTTCCTGCCCTGGCCGGCATGGCGCAGCCTGACCTGATCCTGGTCAATGACGACGATCTTGCGTATGCAAAGGTCCGGCTGGATGAACGGTCGCTGGCTACCGCAACAGCCCACCTGAAGGATTTCAGCGCCAGCCTGCCCCGGACGCTGGTGTGGAACTCGGCATGGGATGCCGCCCGCGACGGGGAGACGCCGGCGCGGCGTTATGTGGAGCTGATCCTGGCCAACGTGGCGGCCGAGTCGGATTCGTCCGTGATCCTGGTGCAGTTGCGCCAGCTTGCCACCACACTGAACTTCTATGTTGCCGAGGAGCACCGCGAGGCCACCATTGTGGCCGCCGTGGACCGCCTCTGGGAGCTGGCGTCCTCCGTTCCCGGCGGGTCCGATGCACAGCTGCAGTTCATCAAGTCCTTTGCCCTGCTCGCCCGCAGCAGTTCGCAGCTGGACAAGGTGGCAGGCGTCCTGGACGGTTCCCTCATCCTGGACGGGCTGACGGTTGACCAGGATCTGCGCTGGGAGCTGCTGACGTCGCTGGTGGCGGGCGGACGGTTCGGCCAGGAACAGATCGACGCCGAGCTGGCACGGGACAACACCGCCAGCGGACAGAACGCCGCGGCCCAGGCCAAGGCAGCCATTCCCACGCCCGAAGCGAAGGCCGAGGCCTGGGAGTCGATCGTGGTCAAGGGTGAACTCTCCAACGCGCTCCAAAACTCGGCAGTTGCGGGCTTCTCCCGCGTCTTGGACCGCTCGCTGCTGGAGCCGTACTCGGAAAAGTACTTCGAGGCCGTTCCCGGGATCGTTGCCACCCGCACCCACGCGCTGGCCCAGCAAATCGTCGTCGGACTGTATCCGGCGCTCCTGACCACCCAGGCGACCATCGACCGCACCGATGGCTTCCTGGCGGCCCTGCCCGCCGAAAGCGCCGCCCTGCGGCGGATGATGCTGGAGAACCGCGACGGCGTTGCCCGGGCCCTGCGCGCACGGGCGGCAGATGTCCTGCCCGGCAGTGTCTAGACTCGGTGTCTAGACTGGCCACATGAGCCTGGGTGAACACCATTATTCCCTGACGGTCCGGTGGACCGGCAACCTGGGAGACGGCACGTCCTCCTACCGCGGGTATTCCCGCGACCACGACGTCCAGATCCCCGGGTTGCCGGTCCTTAAGGGCTCCGCCGACCCCACCTTCCATGGGGACCGGTCACGGTATAACCCCGAGCAACTGCTGTTGGCCGCGCTGGCCCAGTGCCACATGCTGTCCTTCCTTCACGTGGCCGTGCGGCACGGCGTGGTGGTCACGGATTACCAGGACGATGCCACGGGCGTGCTGCGGCTGAACAGGGACGGCAGCGGGCAGTTCGAATCCGTCACGCTGAACCCGCGGGTGGCGGTGGCGGACACGGCCCACGTGGCCCTCGCGGAGGAGCTGCACCGCGAGGCCAACCAGGTCTGCTTCATCGCCCGCAGCGTCAACTTCCCAGTGCACCATGAACCCGTGACGCTAACGGCCTGACACCCTCTTGCCTCCCATCCCCCAACTGACTCGCAGATAACGCAGTCAAAACGTCGTTTGAGTGCGTTATCTGCGAGTCAGTTGGGTGGGCGGGGCGTTAGACGGCTCCGCGCAGCTCCGTGGCCAGTCGTGCTTCAGTGGCGGGCATGAGGCCCGCTTTCCGTTCGCGGGAGAGCCCCCGACGGCGTTCGTCCTCGAGCGTGTCCTCCAGCGTTTCCTGCCACGGGCGCAGGGTGAGGCCAGCCGCTTTTGCCGCCCCGTTGCTGCGCGCAGAGAAGCCGTCATAGCCCGGCGGCAACCACAGCGGCAGGGAATCCGTTCCCGACCAATACCCGACACCATGTTCCACCAGCCAGTCTTCAGCGGCGGGCAGGATCTCCCCCTGGTGGCCGGCAAGGCTCCGGGACGCGGAAATATACTCGCCGAACGGAACCTGCTCCCCCACCGCGTTGAGCGGCCCTGTGACACCGCGGCCCGCGGCGTCGAGAATCCACACGGCAAGGTCCCGGACGTCGATGACCTGAGTCGCATGGCCGGCAATGTCCGGCACAAGTGCGGCCTGGCTATCCCGGGCGAACCTGGCCGGCCAGTAGCCGTACCTGTCGGATGCGTCGCCGGGACCGCCGATCAGCCCGGCCCGGCAGAGGTGGGCTGTGCCTGAGGCAGCTTCCAGGGTGGCCTGCTCAATGGCCGACTTCGATTCCCCGTAGTTCTCCGGCGTTGACGGCGTCCCCACCGGCAGGGGCTGCAAGAGGTCCGCTTCCTCGGCCGCAGAGGGCACAGAATGGTCGGCGTAGACGGAACAGCTGGAAACGAACGTCCAGTGCGCGGCCCGGCCGGCCAGCGCCGCCAAGGCATCCCGGGCCTTGGCAGGATCCCGTGCCACTTCTATGACGGCGTCCCACTCTCCTGCCGCCTCCGTGTAGCTGTTCGCGCCCAGTGAACGGTCTGCCTTCAGCCACCGGACACCCGCCGGCGGTTCCGCCGCGGAACCACGGGCCAGGCACGCTGTTTGATGGCCGGCGGCGACGGCCTGCCGGGCGATTTCTGCAGAGAGGAAGGCGGTTCCGCCCAAGACCAGGATGCGCATGAGTACAAGCTACGGCGCTAGGGTTAAGGGAGGACAGAGTCTTATGCGCTGGGCGAACTGCGCAGCCGACGAACGTTATCCCGGCCGCCACCGGTGATCCCCAAGGAGCAACCCCACCTATGTTCAGCACGTTGTCGATCACACCCCTTAACTCCCAATCCGATGGAATCAGCGTCCCGGGCATCGTCATCAGCCTTGGCATCGGTGTTGCCGTCTGGCTGGTGGCAACCTTTGTCATCTCCCGGATCAGCAGGCGGGTGGCCTCCGGCAGCAACCTCTTCAAGAAGCCGCACTTCAAATGGGTGGCACCGGCACTCCGGGCGCTGGACCACGAGCGTCGGGTACAGCGCGCGGAGACCATCGGCTCCCTGCTGAACAGCATCGTGGGGGTCCTGGTGGCCGTGATCACCATTATGTACGTGCTCCAGAACCTCGACATCAACATTGCACCGCTGCTGACCAGCGTAGGAATCCTGGGTGTTGCCATCGGTTTTGGTGCCCAGCAGCTCATCCGCGATTTCCTGGCCGGCATTTTTATCACCATTGAGGACCAGTACGGGATTGGTGATGTCATCGAGACCAGCGAGGTGGTGGGCGTTGTTGAATCCATGGGCCTTCGCATAACCCGGGTCCGTTCCGAGGACGGTGCCATCTGGTACCTCCGCAACGGCGAGATCCTGCGGGTCGGAAACCGTTCGCAGGGCAACTATGTCCCGCTGCCTGACGCCCCCGACGCCGGCACTGACGAGGCTGGGGCCGTGCACACCGCCGACAAAAAGTCTGAACAAAAGGCCGGAGAATAGCTACATGACCACACCTGCCGAACCGCAACAGCCGCGCCAGCTGATGCAGAACGATCCGTTCAGCCAGCCCGGGTACACGGACAACTTCTACAATGCCGTGGGCGGCCACGAGACATTCGTACGGCTCATCGACGTTTTCTACGACGGCGTGGCAACGGATCCGTTGCTGCGGCCCATGTATCCGGAAGCGGACCTGGCCCCCGCAAAACGGCGGTTCCTCATGTTCCTGGAGCAGTACTGGGGCGGCCCCACCACGTACGGCGAGGAACGCGGCCACCCGCGACTGCGGATGCGCCACATGCCGTTCCAGGTCACACCGGAGGCCAAGGACCGCTGGCTGTTCCACATGCGGGCTGCCGTTGATGCACTTGAACTGCCCCCGCTGTATGAAACAACACTCTGGGACTACATGGAACGCGCCGCGCTGTCCATGGTCAACAGCGCATCGGGGGCCTGAGGCTCCGGTTTCAGGCTCGCCAGGTCAGGTTCCCGGAGGTCAGACTTCGGGGCTTAGGCTCCGGAGGTCAGGACAAGGCCGTTGCCGGTCCGCACCAGGACATGCCCGCGTGTTCCCGTCAGGCGGTACCAGCGGCCCGCCCGGTACAGCTTCTGGTCCCCGTCCGCGAGGAACCCCAGGGTCAGCGCGGCGAAGGCAGCTCCCGCCGGCACTCCCGATCCATCGAGGACCCTGCCCCAAACCGCTGCCCGCGCGTTATTGACGATTAAGGCCCCGGGTTTATCCGGCACAATCCCGGCCACCTCGGTGATGCCCGCTTCGGCGGCCCGCCGCAGATCGGCATCGGGAACGGAAGTGACCAGCTCCCAGCCCGTCCTGGGCGCGCTGACTCCCGTCCAGGATTCGCTGACGGTGGACGGCGGAACCGGAAGTTCGACGTCGGCTTCCCCCGCCCGGGCCAGCCGGTCCAGGACCGCAGAAAGCGGAACGGTGACATCCACTGCGGACCGTTCCGCCAGTCCCATGGTGCGCAGGCCCAGGATGGTGGGGGTGGCTTCACCCAGCAACCGTGGCCTCAGCACACACACGTAGGCGGCCAGTACCGAACCCGCCGCCTGGAGCCGGATGGCGCCGTCGTCGATTGCTTTGGCACGCGTGGCGAAGGTGCGCAGGTCCGCGAGATCGCGCGGATCTGAGAACCGGAAGGACTGGGTAAGGAGATCAGACACACTAAGAACACTACCGTCTGCACCTCAGTTGAGCGCGTCCGGGGTGGCGTCTAGAGTCGAACCATGACTGAAGCCGAAGCCGGATTGCTGGCGCCGCCCAGCGGCGACCCCACCTCATCGCTCATCAAACTCCTGGATCTTGGCCAGCTTGAGGGCGCCCGGACGGACGAGGACATCTTTCTGGGACCGTCACAGCAGCAGCCCCATCAGCGGGTGTTCGGCGGCCAAGTGCTGGCGCAGTCCCTCATCGCCTCGATGCGGACGGTGGATGCTGACCGGTTTGTGCATTCCATGCACGGGTACTTCCTCCGGCCCGGGGATGCCAATCAGCCCATCACGTTCGGCGTCCAGCGGCTGCGCGACGGCCGTTCCTTCTCGGCACGCCGCGTCCACGCCTACCAGGACGGCGTGCCCATCCTGTCCATGATTGCTTCCTTCCAGGGCGAGGATGAAGGCATCGAGCACGAATCCACCATGCCCAAGGGCATCCCGGACCCCGAGTCGCTTCCCAGCACCGCAGACCTGCTGGGCAAGTTCGATCATCCGGTGGCACGGCACTGGTCCTACGAACGGCCGTTTGATATCCGGCATGTCGACCCGCCCCTTTACGTCTCCGCAAAGGGCAAAAAGGACGCACGGAACGCCGTCTGGATGAAAACCTTTGGCCCCATGCCCGACAATCCCAACCTCCACCGGGCGGCCCTGGCGTACGCGAGCGATTACACCATCCTGGAATCCATCCTGCGCCGGCACGGACTGAGCTGGATTACGCCGGGCATGAACGTGGCAAGCCTGGATCATGCCATGTGGTGGCACCGTCCGGCACGAGTGGACGAGTGGCTGCTCTACGTGCAGGAGTCCCCCAGCGCCCAGGGAGCCCGCGGCCTGGCAACCGGCAAAATCTTCAACCGGGACGGGCTGCATGTGGCGTCGGTGGCCCAGGAGGGGATGGTCCGGGTCCCCACGGATCTGAAGAACAAGGTGGTAGGTGCCTTCCAGTCCAAGGTTCTTGAACACCAGATCCGAAAAGCCGAGCGCGACTGAGGGTCTGTCATCCCTTTGTGACAGGCAAGAATCCTGACAGGCAAGAAGCCGGCACCCTTGGTGGGTGCCGGCTTCTTTGTCTGCTGAATCAGTCGCGGGTCAGGCGGCGGTGCGTGACGCGGTGAGGCTTGGCCGCATCGGGTCCAAGGCGCTCTACCTTGTTTTCTTCGTAGGATTCGAAGTTGCCCTCAAACCAGTACCACTTGGACGGGTTTTCGTCGTCGCCTTCGTAGGCGAGGATGTGGGTTGCCACCCGGTCCAGGAACCACCGGTCGTGCGAGACCACCACGGCGCAGCCGGGGAATTCAAGCAGCGCGTTCTCCAGGCTGCTGAGGGTCTCGACGTCGAGGTCGTTGGTCGGTTCGTCAAGTAGCAGCAGGTTACCGCCCTGCTTAAGGGTCAATGCCAGGTTCAGCCTGTTGCGCTCACCACCGGAAAGCACGCCTGCCTTTTTCTGCTGGTCCGGACCCTTGAAGCCGAAGGCGGCAACGTAGGCGCGGGACGGCATTTCGACGTGGCCTACCTGGATGTAGTCCAGGCCGTCCGAGACGACCTCCCACAGCGACTTGTTCGGGTCGATGCCGCCACGGTTCTGGTCGGCATAGGAGATCTTGACGGAGTCGCCAATCTTCAGCTCGCCGCCGTCGAGCGGTTCCAGCCCCACGATGGTCTTGAACAGCGTGGACTTGCCCACACCGTTGGGCCCGATAACACCCACGATGCCGTTCCGCGGAAGGCTGAAGGACAGCCCGTCGATCAGGATCCTGTCGTCGAAGCCCTTCTGCAGATTTTTCGCTTCCAGGACGAGCCCGCCCAGGCGCGGTCCCGGCGGAATCTGGATCTCTTCGAAATCAAGCTTGCGGGTGCGGTCCGCTTCGGCAGCCATTTCCTCATAGCGGGCAAGGCGGGCTTTGGACTTGGTCTGGCGGCCCTTGGCGTTGGAGCGGACCCATTCCAGTTCCTCGGTGAGGCGTTTGGCCTGCTTGGCGTCCTTTTTGCCCTGGATTTCCAGGCGCGCCCGCTTCTTCTCCAGGTAGGTGGAGTAGTTGCCCTCATAGGGGTACAGGTGGCCGCGGTCCACCTCGGCAATCCATTCCGCCACGTGGTCAAGGAAGTACCGGTCGTGGGTAACGGCCAGGACTGCACCCGCGTAGCTGGAAAGGTGCTGCTCCAGCCACAACACGCTTTCGGCGTCAAGGTGGTTGGTGGGCTCATCCAGCAGGAGCAGGTCAGGCTTCTGCAAAAGGAGCTTGCAGAGCGCCACTCGGCGGCGCTCACCGCCTGAAAGCATGGTGACATCGGCATCGGCCGGCGGGCACCTGAGGGCGTCCATGGCCTGCTCCAGCTGGGAGTCCAGGTCCCAGGCATCAGCGGCGTCAATGGCCTCCTGCAGGTGTCCCATTTCTTCAAGCAGTGTGTCGTAGTCAGCGTCCGGGCTGGCCATTTCCTCGGAGATCTCGTTGAAGCGCTGGATCTTGCCGTAGATCTCGCCAACGCCTTCCTGGACGTTGCCCAGGACCGTCTTTTCCTCGTTCAGCGGCGGCTCCTGAAGCAGGATCCCCACTGAGTAGCCGGGGCTGAGCCGGGCTTCGCCGTTGGAGGGGGTGTCCAGTCCGGCCATGATTTTGAGGATGGTGGACTTACCGGCACCATTCGGGCCAACAACACCAATTTTGGCGCCGGGGAAGAAGGACATGCTTACGTCGTCAAGAATAAGTTTTTCGCCAACAGCCTTACGGGCCTTGGTCATTGTGTAGATAAATTCCGCCATGGTTCCAAATCTAGTGGGTTGGCGGGTATATCTCACATTCGGGACCTCAGACGGCTGAGCCCACAAAGCACTTGCCGGTGGACAGGACGGGAAGAACGGTCACTGCTACGCCACCGTCACGAATCTGGCCCACAACACAGTCACTCCCCTGCAGAACAGCGGCTTCTACAGCGTCAGCTTCCAACCCTGTTGGCGTGCTGCTTTCGGACACTTCCAGAGCAGCTGCCGCGATGCCGGCACCGGTCAGGGCCTCCGTCACCTGGGCACTAGCCGGCTTCGGCGTCCCGGCAGCGAGCCGGCTCAGCACATCAGTGACGGTCTGCCTGAGCGCGGCGGTGGCAGGATCCTCCGCCGAAGCGCGTCCCCCTGCTGCGGCGGAGGATCCTGCTGCGGCACCGCCGGGACTTGCAGCCTCGGAAGGGGATGATGACGGAGTTGCTGGTGACGCGGCCTGCGTTGTTGTCGCGGCAGGCGCGCCCGGCTTGTCACCGCCGGACTGGGCACCGCCTGTGCAGGCCGACAGCGACACCGCAACCGCCAATGACACCGCAACAAGGACGCATCCTGCCCATACGCTGCTGAAGGAGGATGTGGGGACTTGGCGAACTGCCAACAGGACACCGACGTGATTCTTTTTGCGGTGTTCCGTGGCGCGCTTCATGCGGCCATTCTGCCACGCGTTGAGGATACGGATGGCCAGGACCATGCCGCTGCGCGTGTACCCCCGCGTGTCAGCGAGGCAGCAGGCAGCTCCCTGGCTAGGCAGTTGCGTCCGCGAGTTCCCCCGTTTCCGGATCGACCGGGATGAGCTCTCCGTTGGTGTCCTCCAGGTAGATCGCTGTGGATCCGTCGCCGTCCGGGTCCTCCCCGGCCTCGCCATTGCCGGCGTCGCGGGCATCCTCCGAATCTGCGGGGAACGCGCCCACGGACTGGGCTTCTGCACCCTGTTCCGAAACCAAGTACGGGCCTTTGGACGCTGTGCGGATGTAGTTTGCTGAGCCCCACATCAAATCGTGGCCTACGGATTCCGCGTCAATTTCGGTGGCATAGTAAACCCGCCCCTCCTTCTCCCAGCTCCGGAGCTTCAAACGTCCCACAACGATCACGCGCTGGCCCTTCTTGATGCTGCAGCCCATGTTTCCCGCGAGCTGGCGGTAGCCCTGAACCGTGAACCAGTTGGTGTTGCCATCGACCCAGGCGCCCGAAGCGCGGTCGTAGTGCCGGTCCGTGGATCCAAGGCGGAAGGAAGCCGTGCCGACGCCGCCTGGGGTTGTGGAGCTTTTGATTTCCGTGGCGACGAAGCCACGGACCGTAATGTTGTCACTCATCTTCGTGTCCTGTCTCGAATGGTCTTGCCTTAGCGGCACAACCAGCTTTGCGCGGCCAGCGGGAGGCCGGGAGGGACGGACTGCCGTATGTGCATAAAGGGCCAGGAAAGGGCCCTGTTGAGGACAAGTGCAGACGGGCAGGGATGATGACACCGCCCGCCCGCCGGGCAATGTAAACTTCTTTTTGCGCCGGACTTCAGGCCCGGTTGCCAACGTGCCCCAGTAGCTCAGGGGATAGAGCAGCGGCCTTCTAATCCGCCGGTCGGGGGTTCGATTCCCTCCTGGGGCACACAGAAAAGCGGCTCTGGCATGGGGAATTACGTGTCAGAGCCGCTTTTGTTTTCGGAATTTACCTCCCCCGCCGGCGCGGAGCACAGGTCGCAGCGGCCGACAAACTGATGCGGGCAATCCATGGGTTCTGATTCATCGCCCGTAGGCACGGTGACATGCATGTCATCCCTCCCGCTTCGGAAGTGGCCCCGCGTCCCGGAGCCTTGTGGACAGGTAACGCGATGATGGCGCCGGCGGTGACCGAAGTGAGGGACGCTAGCCCTTAATCCCGCCGGCAGCACCAGTTAACCGATTATTCCGACAGGATGCACGAGTAGCCAGTACTCGAGTTTTTGGCGCATGACCACGGGTCTCAAACGACACGTTGATGTCCCGGGCTGACCTCCTGCACCCTCAGCAACGCAAAGCAGCCCCTCGATGGTGTGGTTCGCCTCGCCCAGCTTCCCTGCACGTGGCCCGCAGACTATGCCTGGAGCCTGTGCGGGGCCTCAACGAGGGACCGCACCACGCTGCCGGCGGTCCCGAGGAGTGCACCGGCCTCCCCCACGGCGGACAGGCTGATCTGTTCAGGCGGAACTTTTCCGGGGGCATAAGTGGTGAGGCTTGCCGCGAGCGCAGGCCGGAGCCAGTCGGCCAGGAGGGCAAAGTGGCCGCCAAGCACCACCGATGAAATGTTGAGCAGCCTTGCCGTGGAGGCGATCGCCACCCCAAGGTAGTGCCCGGCACGGGATACTGCCGTGACTGCCGCCGGGTCATCCCTGCTGAGCGCTGCCAGCAGCCGAGCCACACTCTCGGATCTTGAGAGTGCGGCCTGCCCCCAAGCGCCATCGGGCTGCTGAACCGGTCCGGGATCCGTGATGTCCGCGCCTATGCCGGCGGCCGCAAAAATTGCGTCCTGGCCGGCAATGGTTTCCAGGCATCCAGTTCCGCCGCAGGAGCAGACAGAACCTTCCGGATGGACAACCACGTGTCCGAGTTCGCCTGAATGGCCGTCCGGCCCAGTGAAAAGCTCCGAACCGATCACCAAACCTCCACCGACGCCCACTTCGCCTGAGACAAAGACAAAGTCAGTGCCGGCGGCTGACCGGTACCTGAGCTCGGCAAGGGCCGCTGCATTGGCCTCATTAAAGAGCCGGGTGCCCAAGGGCGCCCCGGGAAGAAGAGATCCAAGGTCCAGGACCTCGGAGTCCCAGCCGAGGTTGGGTGCCATGATCACTGTCCCGGTCCTGTCGTCAACAAGGCCCGGAACTGCCAGCCCCCCGCCCAGCACTGTGATGCCCTGGGCCACTGCCGCCTCCCGAAGTTCCGCGGCCAGCCCGGCCAGCGCGGCCACTACAGCACCGGCGGGAATGTTCCGGTTGTCCCGCTCACGGGTTTCATGCGCCAGCAGGGTGCCCGAAAGATCCACCACGCCGGCTGCGATGTAGTCAACGTTGATCTCCATACCCATCACGGCCCGCGCCGGATTCAGTTCCACTCCCACGCCCGGACGCCCGCGCTCACCCTGGGGGTTCAGCCCGATTTCCCGGACGATACCGGCATCCAGCAGATCCAGGACCAGGCTGGACACCGAGGCCTTGGTGAGCCCGGTGGCAGCGGCTATCTGCGCCCGTGTGAGATGGCTTCCGGAGGTAGAATGGGCAATCCGTCCCAAGACCAGGGCCAGGTTGCTTCTGCGGACGTCACTCATGCTGCCCGGACCTCCGACGTCCAGCCCTCCAGCCAATTGCCCGCGGGACGCCGCCGTCGAAGGCGCCGCCATTGAAGACCCGGTTGAAGCCGCAATTGAAGATGCCATTGAATCCGCCAAACCAGCCTCCTCGCGTGAAGTGGGCCTCTCCAGCATGCCCGTTCCTATTGACCTTAGCTCATTCCCGCTTATATAGTTCAAGCGATAAACTAACTCGCGGATTTCGGTTCTGCCCGGTACTCCCGCTCACCCACGACGCAAGGACGCATCATGACAGCTTTGCCCACACCCGAAGACAAATTCACTTTCGGCCTCTGGACTGTTGGCTGGACCGGCGCTGACCCCTTTGGCGTGGCAACCCGCCAGGCCCTGGATCCCGTAGAGGCCGTCCACAAGCTCAGCGAGCTGGGCGCCTATGGAATCACGTTCCACGACAACGACCTGGTCCCCTTCGACGCCACCGCCTCGGAGAGCGAACTGATCCTGAAGAACTTCCGCGCCGCCCTCACGGAGACCGGCCTCAAGGTCCCGATGGTCACCACCAACCTGTTCAGCCACCCCGTCTTCAAGGACGGCGGATTCACCTCCAATGACCGTTCCATCCGCCGCTTTGCCCTCAGCAAGGTGTTGCGCAACATCGACTCGGCCGCAGAATTCGGCGCCGAAACGTTTGTTATGTGGGGCGGCCGGGAAGGCAGCGAATACGACGGCTCCAAGGACCTCTCAGCCGCCCTGGACCGGATGAAGGAAGGCGTGGACACAGCCGCGGCCTACATCAAGGAAAAGGGCTACAACCTCCGCATCGCCCTGGAACCCAAACCGAACGAGCCCCGCGGCGACATCTTCCTCCCCACCGTCGGGCACGGCCTGGCCTTCATCGCCCAGCTCGAACACGGCGACATTGTGGGCCTGAACCCGGAAACGGGGCATGAGCAGATGGCCGGGCTGAACTTCACCCACGGCATCGCCCAGGCCCTGTGGGCGGGCAAGCTTTTCCACATCGACCTCAACGGCCAGCGCGGTATCAAGTACGACCAGGACCTCGTCTTCGGCCACGGCGACCTCACCAGCGCCTTCTTCACCGTGGACCTGCTCGAAAACGGCTTCCCCAACGGCGGACCGAAGTACAACGGCCCCCGCCACTTCGACTACAAGCCCTCACGCACTGACGGCTACGACGGCGTCTGGGAATCAGCCAAATCCAACATGTCCATGTACCTGCTGCTCAAGGAAAGGGCCCTCGCCTTCCGCGCCGACCCCCAGGTCCAGGAAGCACTCGCCGCCTCAGGCGTCTTCGAACTCGGCGAATCCACCCTGGCCGCCGGCGAATCCACGGCGGACCTCCTGGCGGACAGCAGCGCTTTCGAGGACTTCAACGCCGATAAGGCCGCCGAACGTTCCTTTGCCTTTGTGCGGCTGAACCAGCTGGCCATCGAGCACCTGCTTAACGCCCGCTGAGCCAGCCAAGGCCAAACCAAGAATAGGCGTACCACCACTCTCCGCCGCCGGGTCCCGGGCCCGGCGGCGGACTTCAGAAAAGGTTCCCCATGGCACTCATAGCCGGCATCGACAGCTCCACCCAGTCCTGCAAGGTGGTGATCCGGGATGCGGACACCGGCCTCCTGGTCCGGCAGGGAAGGGCGGCCCACCCTGATGGCACCGAAGTCCATCCGGACGCCTGGTGGGACGCGCTGCAGCAGGCCATCGGCCAGGCCGGCGGGCTGTCCGACGTTGCCGCCGTGTCCGTGGGCGGCCAGCAGCATGGCATGGTGTGCCTGGACCGGGACGGCACCGTCATCAGGCCCGCACTGCTATGGAATGACATCCGCTCTGCCCAGGCCGCAGTGGACATCATCACCGAAGCGGGCAAGGGAGACCCCGCTGCCGGGGCAAGGCACTGGGTTGAAGCCACAGGCACCGTCCCGGTGGCTTCACTGACGCTGACCAAGCTGCGCTGGCTGGCGGAGAACGAGCCCGGAAACGCCGCCCTGGTGGCCGCCGTCTGCCTCCCCCATGACTGGCTCTCCTGGCGTCTGGCCGGGTTCGGGCCAGGAAGCGGTGAGGCAGGACTGGCCGCTCTTCGCACCGACCGCTCCGACGCTTCGGGTACCGGATACTACTCCGCTGCTGCGGGCGAGTACCTCACAGACGTCCTCGAAAAGGCGCTGGGCCACGTTCCCCGGCTTCCCGCCGTCGTTGGCCCGCTGGACATCGCCGGGAAGACGCCGGCAGGCGCGCTCATCGGTCCCGGCGCCGGGGACAACGCCGCCGCTGCCCTGGGTGTTGGCGCCGGAGTGGGTGACGTGGTGCTGTCCCTCGGCACCTCCGGGACAGTATTTGCCGTCTCCTCAACCCCGTCGGCTGATGCCTCCGGGCTGGTGGCAGGTTTCGCCGACGCCACGGGCAACTACCTGCCGCTGGCGTGCACCCTGAACGCAACGCGGATCTTCGATGCCACCGCTGCCCTGCTGGATGTCACCCTGGATGAGTTCAATGCCCTGGCACTGGCGGCCACCCCGGGAGCGGGAGGGCTCACCCTCGTTCCCTACTTCGACGGCGAGCGCACGCCGAACCTGCCCAACGCCACGGGATCGCTGCATGGCCTGACGCGTGAAAACTTTACGCCGGAGAACTTGGCCCGTGCCGCCGTCGAGGGTGTGGTCTGCTCCCTCGCCGATGGGCTTGCGGCACTGCAGGCACAAGGAGTCCAGGCCCGGCGCATCATCCTGATCGGCGGCGGGGCACAGTCGCCGGCCGTCCAGCAGGCTGCCAGCCAGCTGCTGGGCTTGCCAGGCATTGTTCCGGCACCGGGAGAATATGTTGCCGACGGCGCCGCACGCCAGGCCGCTGCTGTGCTCACCGGGGCTTTCCCCGGCTGGGGAACTAAAGCGGTGGAATTCAGCGCCCAGGCTTCCGACGGCGGCATCCTGGCCAGGTATCGCAGGCACGCCGGCGCTTACCTGGCCTAGCTGCCACGGCAGACAGCAGACAGAAGGACCTGCCCCGCCATGCGGTGCAGGTCCTTCTGGTGGTGGGGCGCGGGCCCCGGCCGTGACGTTAGCAGGGGCCCGCGGTCTGGATCAGGTCAGGCGTACGGCAGCACCAGGTCTGCGTACCGCTGCTTGATGGTCTGCAGGACGCTGTCGCCGTCAGCATCCCAGATCTCCTGATTAAAGATTTCAACTTCAATATCGCCGGTGTACCCGGCATCGCGCACCCAGGTGCCAATTGTCGCGAAGTCGATGACGCCGTCGCCCATGAAGCCCCTGGACAGCAGCGGGTCCGCGGCGATGGGCATGTTGAAGTCGCAGACCTGATAGGAGGCCAGCCGGTTTTCCCGGCCGGCGCGTTCTATCTGCGCCTTCAGTTCCGGGTCCCACCAGACGTGGAAGGTGTCGACGGCGACGCCAACATGCTTGGCGTCATACGGCGCGGCAAGGTCCAGGGCCTGCCCCAGGGTGGAGATCAGGGCACGGTCCGCGGCGTACATGGGATGCAGCGGCTCCAGGACCAGGCGGACGCCGTTCCCTGCCGCGAAGGGCACCAGGTCAGCGAGGCGGTCGGCCACACGCTGCCGGGCGGCGACCACATCCTTCTCCCCTGGCGCGAGCCCGCCAACCACCAGGAACAGTTCCTGCGTGTCCAGCGCAACAGCCTCGAGGACGGCGGCACGGTTGTCCGCCAGCGCCGCGGCCTGGCCTTCCGCGTCGGCAGCGGTCAGGAAGCCGCCGCGGCATAGGGAAGAAACCCGCAGGCCGGCATCCTTGATGAGCTTGGCTGCCTTGTCCAGGCCTGCCTCCTCGACGCGGTCCCGCCACGGACCGATGGCGGGCAGTCCGGCGCGGACGCACCCCTCCACCGCTTCAGCGAGCGTCCACTTCTTGGTGGTGGCGGTATTGAGGGAGAGGCGTGCAAAAGGGGACGGTTCTGGGTTCGCTGTCATACGCCTACTCCGTTGATCCGCAGGTAATCGGACATCCTGAAGGCTGCGAGTGCCGGATCCTTCAGCAGCCCGGCCTGATCGGCCAATTCGAAGGTTTTGGCCAGGTGGCATACGGAACGCCCGGAGTGCAGGCCGCCCACCATCTGGAAGCCCGGCTGCTTGCCGTTGAGCCAGGACATAAAGGCGATGCCTGTTTTGTAGTAGAAAGTGGGCGCACTGAAGATGTGCTTGCCCAGTTCCCGCGTGGAATCCAGGATGGCGCGGCCCTTGGCGGCGTCACCGGCGTCGTAGGCCTGCAGTGCCACCGAGGCTGCCGGGTAGATGGCCGCAAAGATGCCCAGCAGGGCGTCTGAGTGGTGGCTGCCGTCGCCATCGATCAGTTCCGGGTAGTTGAAGTCGTCGCCTGTGTAGAGGCGGACGCCTTCGGGAAGGGCCGCGCGGAGCGCCACTTCGTGGCTGGCATCGAGAAGGGAGACCTTGACGCCGTCCACCTTGTCCGCATTGTCACGGATAAGGCCCAGGAAGGTTTCGGTGGCAGCAGCGACGTCGCCGTTCCCCCAGTAGCCGGCCAGGGCGGGATCGAACATGGTGCCCAGCCAGTGCAGGATAACGGGCTGCTCCACTTCCTGAAGCAGCGTGGAATAGACACTGAGGTAGTCTTCCGGGCCCGATGCGACCTTCGCCAAAGCCCGCGACGCCATCAGGATGACCTTCGGCCCCGCCTCCGTCACTACTTCGATCTGCTCGCGGTAGGCGTCCAGAACCGCTTTCAGGCCGGCTTCACCGGCAGGCAGCGATGCGATGTCCAGCTGATCCGTGCCCGCGCCGCAGGAAACGAGGTCACGCACGGTCTTGCCGGCCGTGGCGGCGTTCCCGGCCGAAACCACTGCTGCGGCTTCGACACCTGTCCGCTTGATGAGCTGCTGGGTGGCTGGCCAGTCCAGGCCCATCCCGCGCTGGGCGGTGTCCATGGCATCGGCCACACCCAGCCCGTAGGACCAGAGTTCATGCCGATATGCCATGGTGGCATCCCAGTCGAGGCGTGCCGGCGCACCCGGGGTGTTGTCCGCCAGGACTTCGGGAATCACATGCGCGGCGGCGTAGGCACGGCGCGAGGTGAGCGGGACCATGGGCCGTGCCCAGGACGTACCGCCCTGAAGCCGGTACTCCCGGGTTCCGCCGTCGTGGGAGGGAAGAATGAGTGAGGTCATCAGAGCGTGATCTCCGGGATGTCGATGGTGCGGCGTTCGTCGTTGGACTGCAGGCCGAGCTCGGCGAGCTGGACGCCGCGGGCGGCTGAGAGGAGGCCAAAGCGGTGTTCGCGGCCTGCCACAACGTCGCGGAGGAACTCTTCCCACTGCAGCTTGAAACCGTTGTCCAGCTCAGCATTGGCCGGGACTTCCTGCCACTGGTCGCGGAAGGATTCCGTGACGGGCAGGTCCGGATTCCAGACCGGCTTGGGCGTGTGGGCACGCTGCTGGGCCACACACTTGTTCAGGCCTGCAACGGCGGAGCCATGGGTGCCGTCGATCTGGAATTCCACAAGTTCGTCCCGGTAGACGCGAACGGCCCAAGAGGAGTTGATCTGGCCGATGACGTCGTCGCCGCCCGGGGTTTCCAGTTCGAAGATGCCGTAGGAGGCGTCGTCGGCGGTGGCCTTGTATTCCTTGCCGGCTTCGTCCCAGCGGGCCGGGATGTGCGTGGCGGTCTTGGCGTTGACGCTCTTGACCTTGCCGATAATGCCCTCGAGGACGTAGTTCCAGTGGCAGAACATGTCAGTGGTCATTCCGCCGCCGTCTTCCTTGCGGTAGTTCCAGGACGGGCGCTGGGCGGCCTGGATGTCGCCTTCAAAGACCCAGTACCCGAACTCACCGCGGATGGAGAGGATGCGGCCGAAGAAGCCTTCATCCACCAGGCGGCGGAGCTTGACCAGGCCCGGGAGGTACAGCTTGTCGTGGACAACGCCGGCCGTGACGCCGGTTTCCTTGCCGATGCGGGCCAATTCGATGGCTTCCTCAAGGGTTTCCGCCGTGGGCTTCTCGGTGAAGATGTGCTTGCCGGCCAGCATGGCCTTCTTGAGGGTGGCTGCCCGGAGGCTGGTCATGGAGGCATCGAACACGATGTCAACGGTGGGATCGTTGATGACAGCATCAAGGTCGGTACTCCACTCGGACACCTTGTGCTTTTCGGCAAGCTCGCGGATCTTGGCTTCGTTCCGGCCCACCAGAATGGGTTCGATCTGAACCCTGGTGCCGTCCTCCAGGGTGAAGCCTCCGGCGTCGCGGATGGGAAGGATGGAACGCAGCAGGTGCTGCCGGTAACCCATCCGTCCGGTGATGCCGTTCATGGCGATGCGGATCGTCTTTGTTTCGAAGCCCATGTGTCCTCCACGGTGAGTGAGCAGTAGTTACTCAAGCTGATCTGGGAAAGCGCATTCCCACTAGTTCTATGATGCACCTGGCGCAGCTGAATTGGCAAGCGCTTTCCGAAAGGTTCCTGAAACTGCCATAATGTGGTCAGCGTGAATCGCGCATCTATGGTGCGTCTACAGGACCATAACCAAGCAGGAACAGGAGTTGCCGTGGCTGCAAGTACCCTCACCGAGGTGGCCCGGCTTGCGGGCGTCTCGCCCGCCACGGCCTCCCGTGTTCTCAACGGCTCGGCACGGAAGCCGGGCAAAGACATCGCGGACCGGGTCCGGCAGGCGGCGGATTCGCTTGGCTACATTCCCAATGCCCAGGCGCAGGGCCTGGCAAAGTCAAGCTCAGGCCTGATCGGGCTCATTGTCCATGACATCGCCGATCCTTATTTTGCCGCGATTGCCCGCGGCGTGCAGGAAGCGGCGCGTGAGCAGCGAAAGATGGTGCTGCTGGCCAGCACTGAAGGCGCTCCCGCGGGTGAGAAGGAGGCGGTGGCGGCCTTCGCGGCCCGCCGGGCCGATTCCATCGTGATCGCGGGTTCGCGCTCGGCCCGGCCCGAGGACAGTGAGGGCAACGCCGAACTGGCCGCGGAACTGGACCGATACTGCCGCAACGGAGGCAGGGTGGCAGTGGTAGGCCACGCCGTGGTGGGCGCCACAGCAACCGACGGCTACCACGTGGTTCCGGTGCCGAATGAGGAACTGGCCGCCAACCTTGCCGTTGAGCTCGCCGCCTCGCAGGAAGACCACTTTGTCATCATCGGCGGCCCGGAAGGCCTTTTCACCTCCGATGACCGGGTACGCGGGTTTCAGCGAGGGCTTGCACAGGCAGGAAGGCCGGCCGCCGAAGTCCTGCGGACCGCCTTCAACCGTTCCGGGGGCTATGAAGCAGGCCTTGCACTGGCCGCCCGCATCAAGGCTGCACGGGACGGCAGCGGCACCGATCCCGGCAGCAGCCGGATGTGTATTTTCGCCGTGAACGATGTCATGGCCATCGGGGCCGCCGCGGCGCTGCGTTCCGAAGGCCTCCGCATTCCCCGCGACGCCACCATCGCCGGCTTTGACGACATCGAGACCCTGCGGGACTTCCGTCCTGCCCTTTCCACCGTGCACCTCCCCCTCGAGGAGATCGGGAGACTCGCCGCCCGCAGTGCCGCCGGCGCCCGCGCAGGCTCCGGCGCCGGAAAGGACGACGACGACGCGTGGTCCATCTCGGGCCATGTCACGCTTCGGCGCAGTACTGAAACGGCCGCCTAAGGATGCTTCCAGGTTCCCTGACGGCAGCGTGCGCCGCGGGCAGTTCCGGCAGTGGTGATGCCAGGCCCGCCATGCTCATCCTCCCCGGAGGAGGCTATGCGGGCCAGGCCGGCCATGAGGCGGAGCCTGTGGCGGAGTGGCTGGCATCCCTGGGAATCCATGCGTACGTGCTGCGGTACCGGGTGGCACCGCACCGTCATCCGGCGCCCTTGGAGGACGCCAAGGAGGCACTCCTCCAGATCCGCGAGGGGAGCCACGGGCTTGCGGTGGACAGCGCCCGGGTGGGCGTGCTGGGCTTTTCCGCCGGCGGCCATCTTGCCGCGACACTGTCGACGGCGGCGGCCACGGGAGATTCCACGCTGGATGTTCCGGGAGCCATACCCGACCTGACGGTACTTTGCTACCCGGTCATCTCGTACACAGATGCTGTCCATCAAGGCTCGGTGGACAACCTTCTCGGCGACTCTCCGTCGGCGGAACTGCTGGAGGCTGTCTCTGCAGACCGCCAGGTCACCTCCTCCACTCCCCCGGCCTTTCTGTGGCACACGGCGGATGACGCCGCCGTGCCGGCTCACCACAGCCTGGCCTACGCCACGGCACTGGTCCGGGCCGGCGTTCCGGCGGAGCTCCACGTCTTCCCGCACGGGCGCCATGGGCTGGGGCTTTCCCCTGATGACCGGGGGCCGGACCAGTGGACTTCCCTGTGCGCAAGCTGGCTGACGCGGTGGGGCTGGACTCAGTCCTCGCCCAACGTGATGTGATTCAGGAAATCGGCGTCACGGCCCACGTTCGCCGGAAGGTCCTCCGCAACGAACTCGAGCATCATGTCACAAGGCCGTCCGGCTTCGCGCAGGATGTCGGCCACTGACTGCCAGAGCTGTTTTCGGCCGCTGAGCGGCAGCCGTTCCTGCTGGGGCCACCAGGAGAAGCAGTGCACTCCCGAGACGTACGGGAGGACTGTGTGCAGGGAGGCCAGCGCCGCCTGGTCTGAGAGTCCGACGGCGGGCTGCCAATAAGTCCGCACGTTGTCCCGGTCCACCTGCTTCACCAGCTGCAGTGCGGTGCCCGGGGTGTCGGTGAGGGTTCCGCCATGGTATTCAAAAGCGATGTCCAGACCTCGTTCACCGGCAAGGTCCGCTACCCGCCGGGCGTCCTGGACCACCTGATCCCACACGTCCGCGCCGGCGTCGGCCGAACCCTGCCCACCCGCCCAGACCCTGATCCTGGGGGCACCGAGACTGACGGCGAGATCGGCGGGAAGGGAGAAATCGCCGAAGCTGCCCACGCGGTAGTACGAACCCAGCGACAAAACTTCCAGCCCGGCCGCCGCAGTTGCCTCCCGCGCCTCGGCCGCGGATCCTGCATCACGAATGTGGACATCCGTACCCCACTCGATGCCGGCCAGGCCGGCATCCGCGGCAGTTTCCACCACTTCCCGGATACTGCTCTGGCGCAGGGTCACGGAACATATCCCGGGGGTGAGGCGGGACCTGTTCCAGTCCGCCAGTCCGGTGTGCTCTTCAGGAGTCATCGACGTTCTTTCCGTTGCAGCAGGCCCCGGCCGGAGGAAGCGGGAGGGGAGGGATCGCAGTCCACATTATCGGGAACGCGCTTGCCAAGTAAACCGTGCCCCCAGGGATTAACTGCACTGCAGGGATTAACCTGTAGGCATGAAAAATCAGCCAGCCGGACCACTGGCCACCACCGCGGCTGAGTGGGAAAGCGTGGAGCGGCTCTTCGGAACGCGCGGAGAGCCGTCCCGCTGCTGGTGCCGGTACTTCACGCTGACAGGCCCGGAATACTCGGCACTTGATCCGGCCGCCCGCAAGGCACAGTTGAAGGAGAGGTTCGACGCTGGCACCCCTGCACCAGGTGTCCTTGCCTACCGTGACGGGGAACCTGTGGGCTGGTGCGCGGTGGAACCCCGCGAATGCTACCCACGAGTCCTCAACTCGCAGTTGCTGCGGCGGGCGCACGCCGCGGCGGGCGACACCGGCGCGGACGCCGACGAAGCCACCGACGAACCCGTCACCGGCGAACAGGCCGCCGGAGGCGGGGCAGCAGCCGGGGGCCGGGTGTCCATCTGGGCCGTCACCTGCTTTGTGGTGGATCCCCGGCACCGCCGCAGCGGTGTGGCCGCCGCCCTGCTGGAGGCCGCCGTCGAGCACGCCAGGACTAACGGTGCCCGCATTCTGGAGGGCTACCCCGTGGATCCCTCGCTGAGGCCAAAGGCGGGAGCCTCGGATTTGTACCACGGAACCCTGAACCTGTTCCTGGCGGCCGGGTTCAAGGCTGTCAGCAGGGCTGTCCCGGGCCGGGCAGTGGTACGCCTCCAGCTGGATCGTTGACCATCCGCAGGAACTGCGGTTGGTCCCCGGTTGGCCCGTCGGTGGCGCCTCGGTTTGCAGCCCGCAGGCCCGGCGTTAGCTGAGCGTCCGGATGGTCCAGCTGGCTTCGTGGGATTCGCCAGGCTGAAGGTGGATGACGTCGGTGCCCGAGTTGAAGGCGTCCGGCGGGCACGTCATCGGTTCAACGGCGAGGCCCAGCCTGTCCTTGCCGGACGGCTTGTCTGCGGTGTGCACCTGCACCCACGGCCATTTCCGGTCCCATTCCAGCTCCACTCCGGTTCCCGCCGGATCAAGCAGGCGGACGGCAGCGCGTTCCTGGTTGTCCCAGCTGATGCCGGTGAAGGCGTGGTCGATCTTTACTGCGCCAAGGCGCCGTGCGGTCCGGAAATCGAACTCGTGTCCTTCCACGGCCTTGATGCCTACCGGGAGGAGCCTGTCCGGCGTTACTTCCATGAATTCCTGCGCCGGCAGCTCCAGGGTCCATTCATCCAGCGGGGAGGAACCGGCCAGCAGGTAAGGGTGCGGACAAACACCGTAGGGTGCAGGAGCCAGTCCCGCGTTGAGTGTGTGGACGGTGCAACGAAGTCCGTCGTCGGAGAGCCGGTAGGTGACGGTGACCTCCAGGCCGGTGGGGTAGGCATCACTGGCGTCCACCGTGCAGCCGAGCGTGACCGAACTGGTGTCCTTCTGCCGGAGCTCCCAAGGCGCTCCGGGGACCAGGCCGTGGAGGGCCGATCCACGTTCCGGCTCATTGAGTTCTGCCTGGAAGCGCTGCCCGGCGTAGCTGTAGGAGCCATCAGCGAGGCGGTTGGGCCAGGGCGCGCAGACGACGCCGCGATAGTCCGGGATTGCCCCTTCCGGCCCGAAGGTGACCACCAGGTGGCGCCCTTCATGGCTGAGCTCTCGGAGCGCCCCGCCGCGGGTGGTGATGATGGCCGAATACGGCCCGAATGAAATGCTGTGTTCCGTATCCTGCATGGTGTGGATCCTCTGCGTTCCAGCGAGTTGTTAGCGCTAACTAGAATAGCGCAATCAGACCCTGCCGCGGGATATTTTCGGGACAACGCCGGAAGCGCTACGGGCGAGTCAGGACCACCGGGCCCCCGGCCGTAATGGCAACAGTGTGTTCACTGTGGGCCGCCCTGCGGCCGTTGGCTGAGCGCAGGGTCCATTCGTCGTCGTCGTGGTAATAATCGTCCTTGCCGCCCAGGATGAGCATGGGCTCAATGGCTATGACCAGGCCTTCGGTCAGTTTGACTGTTGGGGATACCGTGCACCACTGCATCATTGACGCTCGTGCAGATAACGCCTGGGAACGGGACGGACGCCCAGCGCGGGTGATAGCCCAGGAACGCGGGCTTCGCCCCGGCCTTGGCGATGGTTTCCGCAGCCAGCCCATCCAGGTCAACAAGTGACACGCCGACCCCGGCGGCCTCCCGGACCGCCGCAAGGGCGTTCGCGACAACGCGCCCCGCCTCACGCATCAGGGCGATCTGCTCCGGGGTTTTGATCATGGACATGGGGAAACCTCCGGTGTTGGCGGCGCGGGCCGCGGCGTTTGCCTTCCCCCACTCTAGGCTGCAGTACTCCGGGCCTACTGTGCCGGCGAGCGGCAAGGGACCCGCAACACCCGGTAACCACTCTGGCCACGGCCGGTTGTGCAGCATCCCGGTCCGTAGGGTGCTCTTGGGCCTGAGCTGCCCGCTGGCTAGAGTTGCCGCATGATGAGCACAGCGATTAACGGGAGGCTGCTGGCCACGATCCGCAAGTCACTGGTGGAGCACGCTGATCCTGTACGCGCGGCTGGAGTGCAGGCGTATATGAAGTCCGCTGTTCCGTCCTTGGGCGTCAGGGTCCCCGATGTCAGGCGGCTGACGGCGGCAGCTGCTGCCGACTGCCCTTTCGACTCCGCGGAGCAACTGCGCTCCACCGTGCTGGAACTTTGGCGCAACGCTGCCTGGCGCGAGGAGCGCTATGCGGCGATCGACCTTACGGGCCTCCGCATCGCGGCCGGAGATCCCCTGATGCTGCCTGTCTATGAGGAAATCATCCGCAGCGGCGCCTGGTGGGACTTCGTTGACGGGGTGGCCCAGCGGATCTGTGACCTGCTGCAGGCGCACCGGCCGACGATGACCGAGGTGCTGCGGAGCTGGAGCAGGGACGGGGATTTCTGGATCAGGCGGGCTTCCATCACTGCCCAGCTGAAGGCCAAGGCCGCCACCGACATCGAACTGCTGCGTGACGTCATCGAGGCGAACCTGGCGGATCCGGAGTTCTTCGTCCGGAAGGCCATTGGCTGGTCGCTGCGGGAGTATGCCAAGACCAATCCGGAGTGGGTCAGGTCCTTTGTGGCTGAACACAGCACGGAGCTCAGCCCGTTGTCCCGCCGGGAAGCGTTGCGGAACCTGGAGCCTGCCGTCCAGCCCAAGTAAGTAGCGCGAACTGTCGTTTTGGAGCCTCAATACGACAGTTAGCGCTACCCAGTTGGGCCGTCAGATGATGGGGCGCGTGGTAACGGGCTGATCCGACTTGCTGAACAGGTGCTTGGTGCGCGGGTCAAGGAAAATCAGGTACAGCGCGAACATCAGCGCGATGATAGCTGCTGCGTTCCGCGCCAGCGTCAGGGCAAGACCCAGGTCCTCTGTCTGCAGGTACGGGAAGACTTCAAGCTGGTCCGAGATGGCATAGACCATAAAGAAGGAAACGATGAAGTAGAGGGCTTTGACCTGCCAGTCATCGCGAATGCCCGTGACTGCAAACAGCGGAATGAGCCACACGACATACCAGGACTGGATCATGGGTGCCAGCAGCACGATCGCCGCGAAAGCCAGGGTCAGCCGCCGCATCAGGCGGTCGTGGTCACCCTTGAAAATCTGCCAGGCGACGATGCCCACGGCAAGCACCTTGCCGGCGTCGTATACCCATTTGGCGAGTCCCCAGCCGTCCAGGCTGAACGCATTGGCAATGGACGCGACCACCAGCCCCATCAGGCCCACGGGGGCGTACCAGATCCAGACGCTCCCCGGCGCCGAGAGTCCATTAATCCAGCCGAATCCAAAGCCGTTCACACGGCTCATCGCGAAAAGCAGCGCCAGTGACAACCCGGCCGTAAGTCCCCAGTAAAGGAACTTTCGGGGCCAACTGGCCCCCTTGCCTGCCCAGAGGAGGCCAATGAATGGCAGGAAAACGATCGTGATCGGTTTGACCGAGATGGACAGGGTGACCAGGACAATGCCAAAGACCACCCTCCTCGTGGCGCAGTAGTAAAGGCCGGCGAGGGCAAGGCCAATCATTAGTGCGTCGTTGTGGACGCTGGCGATGAAGTTGGTAAGGAACAGCGGATTTGCTGCGGTGAGCCAGAGGGCCCGGTGCGGGTTGACGCCGTGAAGGTCCGCCAGCTTGGGAACATAAATGATGCACAGCACAATGCCGACCAGCGCAGCCAGCCTGAAGAGCATAATGCTGGCTTCGGGGTGCACATTGGTGGACCAGACAACGAACTGCTCGATCCAGAGGAACAGCTGCCCGTACGGCACGGGGGCTTCGGTCCACATCTTGTCCGCACCCAGCTGGAAATAGTTGGACAGGGCCGAGACGCCGTTCTCGTACGGGTTGAAGCCTTCCACCATCAGGCGGCCCTGGCCGATGTACGCGTACACGTCCCGGCTGAACAGCGGGACGGTGAACATCATCGGCAGGCCCCAGGCCACCACAGCCTGGAGTGTTGCCCGGCGGGCTTGGAGTCCCCAGACCCTGACGCGCTGTCCTAAGCGGAGCCAGGCGCGGACCAGAAGCATGCCGCCGATGGCCAGGAGCACTATCGAGAGGGCAACCCCGACGGCCTCGGTGCGCATCCAGATAAACAGAGGCATTCGGCGCAGCTCAGAGACCGGCGCGAGCCACCCGACCCCCAGTGAGCCGATCATCATGAAGACCGAACCGATAAAACCGGCAATGAGCGGCGACAGGGCGTTGTCCACCTCGTCCGCAGCCGTCCCGGGGATCGTGGTGACGTCCATCTCCTCTGTCGCAGGCACGGGCGCCGTCATCTCAGGATCGTCCAATCTCTTGCGTTGCTCGCTTCCGCCCGGCGGGCCACGCAGACCGGCCAAGGCTCAGTTCAGCGGTGGGCTGGCCACCGCCGTGTACCCGAAATCCTAACATCGGACGGCCCTCACGGGGCGAAACGGTAGGCTGGTTCGGTGCCTATATCTAACGAACGCATCGTCTGGATCGACTGCGAAATGACCGGCTTGGACATCAAGAACGACGCCTTGATCGAGGTGGCGGCCCTGGTGACTGACTCCGAACTCAACGTCCTGGGTGAAGGAGTGGACGTGGTGATCAAGCCCGACGATGCCGCGCTGGCCCAGATGAACGACTTCGTCCGGGACATGCACACCCGCTCTGGGCTCCTGAAGGAACTGCCGTACGGCAAGACCATGGCCGAGGCCGAAGCAGCCGTGCTGGAATACATCGAAAAGTGGGTACCGGATCCCCGCAAGGCGCCGCTGGGCGGCAATTCGGTGGGAACGGACAGGGTCTTCCTCTCTCGTGACATGCCCGCGGTGGTGGAGCACCTGCACTACCGCGTGATCGATGTGAGCACCATTAAGGAGCTCTCCCGCCGCTGGTTCGCCAGGGCCTATTTCCAGTCGCCGGCCAAAAAGGGTGGCCACCGGGCGCTCGGTGACATCAAGGATTCGATCGACGAGCTGCGCTACTACCGGGAGGCAGTTTTTGTGCCTGCACCGGGTCCGGACAGCGCAACCGCCCAGCAGATTTCCAAGCGTATCGCCGCCGGCGGCGAGGCGGCCGCTCCTGTTCAAACCGCGGATGATCGCGTTGTTACAGCAGGTGAAGCAGCAGCTGAAGCCGCGTCCGGGAACATTGCAGGACTACCCGAAAGGTAATCTGCGGCACGTTTGTGGGATTTTTTGGCAAAAACCACAAAAGTGGCAAAACCTGCCCCGGCGAGCAGGTAAGCTATTTGAGTTGCCTTTCCAGAGAGCCGGTTAGCCGGAAGATCTGAACGGCACATGGTGGGCTTAGCTCAGTTGGCAGAGCGCCTGGTTGTGGTCCAGGAGGTCGCGGGTTCAACCCCCGTAGCTCACCCTTACGGAGCGGCAGCAGTAGCCGTTCGCTTGGAGGCCGTACCGGATATCCGGTACGGCCTTCTTTTTGCACAAATGCCGGCGTCACGCCGCGAGCCTGGAGGACCGCCTGACATGACAGTTCTGCCAATCACCATTTGGGGGGAACCGGTGCTGCACCGCCGGGCCGCCGAAGTGGAAGAGTTCGACGACGATCTCCGGACCCTGATTGCCGACATGTTTGAAACCAACGACGCCGCAAACGGCGTCGGCCTCGCAGCACCGCAGGTCGGAGTGGGCAAGAGGATTTTCGTGTACAAATTCGCGAACGATGACGGCGCTCCCCCCACCGGTGTCCTGGTCAACCCCGTCCTGACCCTGTCAAAAATCTCCGGCGCCCTCCCCGATCCCGACGAAGAGGAAGAGGGCTGCCTGTCATTTCCGGGCGGCCAGTACCCCCTTAAGCGCGCAGAATGGGCCCGCGTGAAGGGCTTTGACGAACACGGGAAACCTGTCGAATTCGAAGCGACGGGCTGGTTCGCTCGTGTAATCCAGCACGAATACGACCATCTGGACGGCAAGCTCTACGTCGACCGGCTTCTGGCCCGGTATCAGCGGAAGGCCCACAAACAGGCCAAGAAAAGCGGCTGGGGGGTTCCGGGGCTCACCTGGATGCCCGGAGTGGATCCGGACCCGTTCGGCCACTAGGACTGAGTCCTTCCACTGCACTGGGCCCGGCCACTGCTACTGTGCGGCACCGCGACTGAGTGCGGCTAATCGCGGCATGCCGGGGAGTACGGCCGTGCTCCCAACAGATCCCCCCACTCCTGCTCCGTCAACACTCGTCCGGCGATCCGGCAGGCACGGTCCTCCCATGCCGCCGGCTCGGCGACAACCACCTGCGTGCTCCCATCGGACTGTTCGAGCACGAGGGTACGCTCATCGTTCTCCCCTACGAACGGAACCGATCCGGAGAACGGATCGTTGCGAAACTTCGCCGACCAGTCGCCGAGGTCCCACGTGATGATAGCGCCGTCTGCTCCGGCCGTCACCAGCTCACCGGTCGACCGGAACTCGACTGCGGTGACCGAGCCGTCGTGATTGCGGAGAGTCTCCGCGATATCGCCAGTCTCGGTGTTCACCACCACGACGCGGTTACCAGAGGCGACGGCGAAATGATGGCCGTCAGGACTGAAGTCGGCCACCGATGGAAACACCGACAACGGGACCGTCATAGGCGCAGCGGTTCCGGAAGAGTCGACCATCCGGACCGCGAGCAGGCCGTCCCGAACCAGGATCCGATGGCCATCCGGGCTGACGGCCAGGAGCCCGTTGCCGGCTATCCGATCGATCTCGGTGCCCGATGAGGTGTCAAACACTACGGTCGGTCCGAGCCGGCTGGCGTACAGCCGCGAGCCGTCCTGGGCAAATTTTACTGCGCCGAACTGTCCACCCCACTCGGATGCACCGCCGGGATCAGAACCGCTCGCGTTCAAATCCAGCAGCATCGGGTCGCCCCCGCCCCGCCAAAGGGCGACGCTCCCGGACGGTTCGAACCAGAGTGTCGTCGCCAGTGCAGCAAACAAGGATCCGTCGGGCGAGTATTCAACGTCTGCCGCCGCCCCAGCCAGGCCCTGGTAGGTCTCCAAGCCGGAGCGACCCCCATTAGCCAGATCGAGCGTTCCCGTTCGTCCGCGAACACAGGGGAGGGCCTCGCAGAGTCCCAATGCCTGGCTGAATGCAACGGTGCCCGAGACAGGGTCGACGGCGGTTGCCGCCATCATTCCTCCGGTGGGTGAGTAATCGCCGAGCTGGGAGCGATTGGCGAGATCGAATAGCCGTAGATCGTCGTCACTGTCGATCACTGATGCTCGGGTTCCGTTCTTTTCGAGCGACATGCTCGCGGGCGTCACTCCGTCTTCCTGGATGCGGGTGATGCTCGTGATCCGGGGTGCCCGCGCGAACACCCGCACGAGGTTAGTACGTGTTTCGGTGCTGTCCCAGATCTGGATGGCCTCCACCGCGAGCAGCAGCGCTCGGTCGAAGTCCGGATCCTCCAGCGCGGTCGCGGCAACGCGCCGTGCCTCTGCGACCGTTGCACGCTCGCCGGCGAGATTTGCCTGGAACCCTGCCACAAGACTCGCTGTGATAGCAACGATCGCGAGACCGGCTGCGCCGGCCGACACCCAGGACAGTCGGCGCACCATGCTGCGCTCCTTACTGAGCTGTCTCTGGGTGGCCGCCAGTCCTGCGGTTTCAGCCGCTGCGCAGGCTTCGAGGAACTCCCGCTCAACCACTGTGAGCGCGGGATTGGCCGCGTCCCGCCACTGCTGAGCCGCCGTTTGACGGCCGCCGCGATAGAGCTCGCTGTTTGGGCGTCCCATCGCATCCCAGGCGGTGGCTGCGGAACCAAGATGCCGCATGATCCGTTGACCCTCGATATCATCGGCGAGCCACTCCTTCAACCGTGGCCATTCCCGTGCAACCGCTTCGTGGGATAGCTGAACCGTTTCCTTGTCGGTCGTGAGCAGGCGGGCATCGACCAGTCGATCGACGATCTTGGCATGGTCCTCGTCGATTGCGATCCGCGTGCGCTCGATCTGACGGGAAATCACCACACCGCCTGCAGATGCTTCGACGAGACGGAGAAGGATGTCGCGCAGCAGCTGCTTGCCCTCCCCTGAGAGCTCGGCGAAGACCTCTTCCGCGGTCTTCGCGACAGCACCGTCGATCTCACCGGATGCCCGATACCCGTCTACGGTCATGACGCGGCCCTCGCGGCGTGACCACACCTGGTGCAGGGCGTGGGACAACAGTGGAAGGTTTCGCCCATCGGCGTCGCGGACCAGGATCTCGACGAGGCCTGGTTCCAGGATGAGTCCAGCCTGCTGTGCAGGCTTCTCGATCACGGCACGGAGTCCGTCGAAGCCGAACGCGGTGAGCATGAGCATGTGCGATTGGATGATCCCGGCGAAGCCTTTGTGTTCAGCCAGGTCTCCGAGACGGTCCGCGCGGATGGTGACGACGAGCATCCCGCGGAAAACCTCTCGCGACAGAGCGTCGAAGAACTTCATGATCTCGGCGGGGTCGTCCGCGGCGAACGCCTGTTCGCATTGGTCGACGATGAGCAGCGAATCCCCGGGGCGTCGAACTACGTCTCGAAGGGCTTCGAGAGGACGCTCGCCGGGCGTTACTATGACGACCTGCGTGCCGCGTGCGGTGAACTGGGCGCCTATCCCGGCCCTAACGAATGAGGACTTGCCGACGCCCGATGCGCCCGCGATGAGGAGCACGCCGTGTTCTTCAAGCGCGCGCAGTGCTCCGCTCAGCTCCTGCTCGCGACCGAAGTACCGCTCGGCATCCGCCACGCCCGCGGGAGGCAGGCCAAAGTACGGACACTCGGAGCTCCCGGTCTGGAATACCTGGTCGGACAGTAACGAGGGATCCTGCCGGAGAATGGCCTGCTCCAGCTCAGCGAGCTCTGTGCACGGATCCAGTCCAAGATCGGCAACAAGGAGTCCCCGCGCCCTGCGCACGGTGGCTATCGCCTCGGCTTGCCGGCCCTGGCGGTACTGCGCCACGCTCAGCATGACCCATCGCCGCTCGCGCAACGGAGCTTCGGCTACGCGGGTGCGCGCCAAGGCGGCGACCTCCTGAACCTCGCCGGCTCGCAGCCGTGCATCGAGGAGCAACTCCTCGGCCGCGAGGCGGATCTCCTCAAGACGGCCGGACGCGATCTGAGCAGGCCCCCAGTCGATGAGTTCGACGAACGCCTCACCCCTCCACAGCGCGAGGGCCTCCGAATATGAGTGTGCGGCACGTTCCGGCTCACCAAGCTTCAGCTGTTGGGTACCCCGGCTGACGAGCCGCTCGAACTGGTCGGCGTCGACCTCGATGTGGTCCGCGGACAGCCGATACCCGAACGGGGTTGTTTCGATGCGTGCAGGCCCGATGAGCCGGCGCAAGCGCATGATGCAGCCCGGAATCACCTTCGACCACGAGGCCGGCAGATCATCGCCCCAGAGCGCCTCGGCGAGGGATTCGACCGACAGTGAAGCGCCCAAGCGGACCGTGAGCGCACCCAACACCACACGATCGCGCGGTGCCAAGGGAATCCGATCCTCATCGAGCGTCAGCGCTCCAAGAACGCGTACCTCCATGAGGCCACCTTCCGCCCTGACCCCCCATCCGTCAAGACGGCTGATATCGGGCCGATACCGGGATGGTGAGCGCCGGTATCCTGCTGATACCGGCGCCCTGTTCACTGATAAGGCAAGCAGCACACGCTGCATAGATCCAACGAAGGAACTGACATGTGGACACCGGACCAGCGCTCGCCCACGGCTCACGCATCGCGCTCGTGGATGGCGGGTATAACCGTCGCAATGCTGGCATGTTTCGGGCTCTCGGGGTGCACCCCCACCGAAACACCATCCCCTCCACCCACGTCGGAGGCCAGCGACATCCCGCCGTTCCCGGAGAGCGGCGACATCGACGCCGGCGCATACCTCGTCACCGGCTATACGGTGCCTTTCGAGATCACCGTCCCAGACGGCTGGGAGACAGCCGACTGCGATAGCCTGGCCAAGGACGACCCGGATCACCCGGATGAAGGGGCGGTCGTCCTGATTTTTTGGCCCGCGGACTATGTGCCGACGGACGCATGCGCGTGGCGGGGCGCGCTCGTCGAGGTCGGCCCGTCGGCTGAGGCCTTCGTCGACGCGATGACGGCGCAGACGTCAACGGCGAGCACCCCTCCGGTCGAGGTCGTGGTGGGCGATTACTCCGGCTTCGAGTTCGAGCACTCCGTCGAGGGCGACGTGGACATCACAGCCTGTGACGGCGGCAAGTTTTGCGTCCGCTCAGAAATGTCGCACGAATGCACCCGCTGGTACTCGAGCGCCGCTGAGCGCGAAACCTACCGGGTGGTCGACTTGAACGGCGAACGCGCTGTGATTGCGATAACCCAATTCCACGAATCGATCAATCCGGAGCTGACGAGAGAGGCACGCGCCATCTTCGACTCAATTGCGTTCGGAACCGACCACACGGCAGATACACAGGGCTCGCCAAGCCCCGACCGCGGCTAGCATTTCATCGAACTCGACGGCGGCCGCAAGCTTTGAACTCGTCACCGCCGATTCCGATGCAAGGGGCTCGCACCGGTAGAGGAATCGACTGACTTTGTGGCTGCCAGCCAAAGAGTGAAGCTCTCGGAGGCGTACCTGCTCACTGTGGGCGTGTGTCTGCTCGAAAAGGGTGCGCCTCCACAGGGAAGACTTGCCGGTAAAAGTGGGCCAGATCAGCTCTCGAGGCCAGAGGTGGTGGCACACACATGTTCTCGCGGATACGCCGATCCTCACCAACGTCTGCGGGTAATACCTAGTGTGAGGGGCGGATGGTGGCCTGGCCGGGACAGGAGCCCAGGACCTGTTTCATCGCCTCTTTCTCCGCCTGCGTCACCCAAAGACCGTAGGCGGCCTTGACCGAAATCTGCCGGGCAACGTAGTGGCAGCGGAAGGCCTTGTTCTTCGGCAGCCATGTGGCCGCGTCCCCTGCGCCCTTTTCCTGGTTGGCGGGCCCGTCAGCGGCTATGAGGTTCAGGGGATCGTTGGCGAGGCTCTGGCGCTGCTGCATTGTCAGTTGCTGCGCGCCCTTCTGCCAGGCATCCGCGAGTGCAACAACATGGTCGATCTGGACTTCCTTGCTGGACTCCGGTCCCCGCCGGAAGTCGGCCATTTTCCCCGTGTAGGGCTCATGGAAGGAGCCGGCGGCCACCCTGCACTTTGATCCTTCGGTAAAGCCCACGGACACCAGGTCCCTGCGAAGGATGTCATTGCGCGTATCGCAGCCGTTCCGGTCCACATCCAGCCAGGCCTGTCCGAACGCTTCCCGTTCGTAATTGTTCTGGGCCGCCCGCCCCTTGACGGGCAAAGCTTCCAAGGCGGCAACCGCGGGGCCGGACGGTACCAGGTGGACCGGAGCTACGGGCTTCATCCAGCTGGGGTCGAAAACCGGGGCTTCGCTGGGACCTGCAATGGCCGGTTCGGTGGCTGCGAACTGCCCCGCGGTGAAAAACCAGACGCCCGCGGCGACTGCCGAAACAGCCAGGACCAGCAGCAGCGCCCACGCCTGCCGGGAGCGGCGGCGGGCACGGCGATAGGCAGACCAGCTGACTGTCATGGGCGGGCCGCCCCTCCGGAGATGCAGGGCACCAGAAGAGCCTAGGACACCCCACTGACACCGGGCCTGTTATCCACAGTGTGGAGGGAAGGTACCCGGCGAGTGTGGAGGGAGGGTACCCGGCGCGGCGGCCCTCTTATTGTTCCCGGATCTATTGTTCCCGGATCACCCGCCGGAGATCTTCCTCGGCCAACTGCAGGAGATTTTCCAGCTGGCGCACGCGGTCCTCGCCGATATCGCCCGCACTGTAGGCTGCGCGGGCCTGTTCAAGGAGCCGGGCGGCTTCCTTGTGGTTTGCCTTTGCCACGTCCAGGGCGTGCTCGAGCGTGGTCTCGTGCTGAAGGGTTGCGTCGTTGTCCATGCCACCAGTCTGGTCCCGTTTCCCGGCTGATTCCAGTGAACCAGCCGGGAAAATGTGGGGAACCGCCGGCGTTCGCAGGGCTAGACGGCGATAGCGGCCAGGGCTGCTGCAGTTTCCTTGGCGGGGAAGGCCGGCGGGTTGACCCCTGCCATCTCTTCCATGACTCGGACTACCTGGCAGCTGTAGCCGAACTCGTTGTCGTACCAGACGTAAAGGACCAGGTTTTTGTCGTTGGAGATCGTGGCCAGGCCATCAACGATGCCGGCGCGGCGGGAACCAACGAAGTCTGTCGAGACCACCTCGGGGGAATCGATGTAGTCGATCTGCTTGCGCAGCTCCGAGTGCAGCGACATCTCCCGAAGGTAGTCGTTGATTTCGTCCTTGGTGGTGCCCTTTTCCAGGCTGAGGTTCAGGATCGCCAGGGAGACGTCCGGCGTGGGGACCCGGATGGAGCTGCCGGTGAGCTTGCCCAGGAGTTCGGGCAGGGCCTTGGCCACTGCTTTGGCGGCACCGGTTTCCGTGATGACCATGTTCAGGGCGGCGGAGCGGCCGCGGCGGTCACCCTTGTGGAAGTTGTCGATCAGGTTCTGGTCATTCGTGAAGGAGTGGACGGTCTCCACGTGGCCGTGGATCACACCGAACTTGTCGTTGATGGCCTTCAGGACCGGGGTGATGGCGTTGGTGGTGCAGGAGGCTGCGGAGACGATCGTGTCCGAGTCCTGGATGGTGCCGTGGTTGATGCCGTGAACGATGTTCTTCAGATCGCCCTTGCCCGGAGCCGTGAGGAGGACGCGGGCCACTCCCTTGCTCTGCAGGTGCTGGGACAGGCCCTCGGCGTCACGCCAGCGTCCCGTGTTGTCCACCACCAGGGCGTCCTTGATGCCGTAGGCCGTGTAATCGATCGTGGCAGGGTTGTCCGAGTAGATGACCTGTACCTGGACACCGTTGGCGGTAATGGTGTTGGCGTCCTCGTCCACGCGGATGGTTCCTTCAAAGGAGCCGTGCACAGAGTCGCGGCGCAGCAGGCTGGCGCGCTTGGAGAGGTCCTTGTCCGAACCGCGGCGGACCACGATGGCACGCAGGCGCAGGCCGTGCCCGCCGCCTGCCTTTTCGATCAGGAGGCGCGCCAGCAGGCGGCCGATGCGGCCGAAACCGTACAGGACGACGTCGGTGCTGGTGCGGTCGTCGCCGCCGCGCTTGCCAACGATCTCCGCCAGCTCAGCGCGGAGGAATTCCTCCAGCGTGGCGCCGTTGGCCTCTGCCTTGAACTTCTGGTTGAGGCGGGCGATGTCAATGGCAGCAGCGCCGAGCTCAAGCTCAGCGAGGGTGTTGAGCAGCGGCGCGGTTTCCTCCAGCAGCAGCTCATCCTTGCTCATGCGGCGGGCGAAGCGGTGCGCCTTGAGGATGTTCATGGTGGACTTGTTGATCAGGCTGCGGCCGTGGATGCTGGTCACCACGTTATTCTCGCGGTACAGCCGGCCGATCACCGGAATCATGGCCTCAGCGAGGGCCTCCCGGCCCATCCATGTATCAAGACAAGAATCTGACGTCTGGCTCACAGAACTACCTTCCTCGGTTCAGCCGCATACGTCCTCGTAGGCGGTTGTCGCCACCTGATGATGTCCAGGGGCACCGGCACCGGCGGGATTCGGTCCACCCCTGGTGCCTGGGTCGTGTGCAAAGAAAAACCGCCGGCTGCGAACGCAACTCCGGCGGAGAACTTCTACGTCCGTGTTCCATTCTAGATTGGCGCGGGATGCTCTGAACGGCTTATGTCGCGTGAAATCTCTCACACGGGGTTCATGCAGGCTTGGCGGGAGGTGGCCGGCAGGCCGAAAACCGTGCCGTAAAAGCAGGCCGGAAGCGAATTAGGTGGATGGGCTGACCGATACGCCGGGTTCTGTGCTCCCGTGCCGTTGCCAGCGCGGGAGTAGCGGCCATCCATCTACGAACGCCGTTGCCGGCGCCCTCCAGCGGCCTACCCGGGCACTCGGGCGAGCAGCCCTCGAACGTGCCCTGTATGGCCTTGCTCCGGGTGGGGTTTACCTAGCCTTCCCGGTCGCCCGGGAAGCTGGTGGTCTCTTACACCACCGTTTCACCCTTACCTGCCCTCCCCCGCCCAAAGGCGGGGAATGCAGGCGGTCTGTTCTCTGTGGCACTAGCCTGCGGGTTACCCCGAGTGGGCGTTACCCACCACCCTGCTCTGCGGAGCCCGGACGTTCCTCGAGCCACTTGCGTGACGCGCGGCCGCCTGGTCAACCCATCCGACATCCATTCTACGTTGCAACATCGAACCCCCCGGACGCAGGGCCGGGCCGGGACATCATGCAGTTCCCGCCCCGGCCGCCGGTAAGATCGTACGGTGCTGATTCTGCTTCCCCCCTCTGAAGGCAAGACCCCCGCGGCAGCCGGATCCGCCGTCGACTGGCCTTCCCTGAGCTTTCCTGCACTCAACAGTTACCGGGCGAAAGTCCTGGAAGCACTGGGAACGGTAAGCGCGCACGAGGACGCGCTCGCGCTGCTGGGCGTGGGTGCTTCGTTAAAGAACGATGTCGACCGCAACACCCGGCTGCACGCTGAACCGGCGGCGCCCGCCCACCAGATCTATTCCGGGGTCCTTTATGACGCCCTGGGTTACCGGAGCCTGACGCCCGTGCAGCGCCGCAAGGCGGATGAATCAGTCCTGGTGGTTTCCGCCCTCTGGGGGGCCATCCGTTTTGCCGACCGGGTGCCCGCCTACCGGCTGTCCATGGGAACGTCACTGCCCGACGTCGGACGCCTCGCCACTTTCTGGAAGCCGCAGCTTGCGGAGGCCCTCAAGCCGCTGACCGCGGGGCAACTGCTGGTGGACTGCCGCTCCAGCACCTATGCCGCTGCCTGGACGCCGCCGCCGGCCCAGACCGTGGCGGTCAACGTCTTTACTGAGGTTAATGGCGTGCGGAAAGTGGTGAGCCACTTCGCGAAACATACCCGCGGCGAGCTCGCCCGGCACCTCCTGGCAAGGCGTGGCAGCGCGCCGCAGACCCCGGCACAGCTGCTGAACGCGGCCAGCGAGAAGTGGGATGCCGAACTGGTGGAGGGATCAGCCAGGAAACCGCACGCCCTGAACATCATCCTGCCCAACTAGGTCGCGCTAAGTGTCGTTATGAGGGCTCAAAACGACACTTAGCGCTACTTAATTGGGGACGCGGGTCAGTTCCATTCGGCGGAGCGGACCAGGATGCAGCCGGAGTCGGGGCAGAAGACAATGTCATCCTCCGCCGCTGCCTTGATTTCCGCGAGGTCGCCGGGGCTCAGCTTCATCCCGGATGCCTCCGAGGTTCCGTGGAACAGGCGGGCGGCGCCCACGCCGCGCTTGGCCAGGGTCTTTTCGTACACCGCCAGCATTCCGGCGTCCAGGCCGGCGGCGAACTCGGCACGTTTGCCGCGGAGAACGGTGGCTTCGGCTTCCACCTCGGCCAGTTCCTGGTCCAGTTCGGCCCGGATGGCCCCGAACGAACCCTGGATGTTGTCCACGATCAGCTGCTGGGCCGCCTGCTTGGCGCGGAGGGAATCAAGGCGTTCCATCACTTCCAGTTCGAGGTCCTCGAGGTCGGAGCGCCGCTTGTTGAGCGAGACAAGGTCCTTCTGCAGCGCCACCAGGTCCTTGGACAGCCCGGTGCCGCTGTTGAGCCGGGCCTCGTCGCGTTCAATGCGGGACGCCACCTGTTCGACGTCGGCCTCTGCCCGCTTGAGCTCGGCTTCGGCGTCGTGGACGGCCATCTTTGCTGCGCCCAGTTCGCCGTTGGCTACTGAAAGCGCAGACTGCAGGTCCTCGATCCGCGGATCGGACTCAAGGGCACGGCGACGGTTGGACAAGGACTTGAGTCTGGCATCCAGGCCCTGCAGTTCGAGCAACTTCAACTGTTCTGCCGGTGCTGCCTTAGCCACTAGTACCTCCGCTTGATCCCATCCGGCCGGAACCGGGCACCCTGCGGGCGCTTTAAAGACTCTAGTCCCCGCCCGGAGTCAGAATGAAGTCCCAGGGGTCGCTGTTGGTGGTGCTTACCTGGATCTCCACGTCGTGGCCCTGGTCTGCCAGCACGTTGCCCAGCGCAGAGGCGGCTGCAGGCAACCACAGCCATTCGCTGGCGAAGTGCGAGACGTCGATAAGGTATGGCCGGTCGTTCACGGCTGCTTCCCTGGCTTCGGACGCAGGGTGGTGCCGCAGGTCCGCGGTGACGTAGACGTCCGCGTTGCTCGCGCGCACCTGGCTGAACAGCGAGTCTCCCGCCCCGCCGCATACCGCGACGCGGCGGACAAGGCCGTCTTTGTCGCCGGACACCCGCACTCCCCCGGCTACAGAAGGAAGGATGCCAAACACGCGCGCGGCGAAGTCCCCCAGAGTCATGACATCGGCAAGCACTCCCACCCGCCCGATTCCTTCTTCCGGCAACCCATTGGCGGCTGACGTCAGCGGGGCCACGTCCTCCAATCCAAGAGCGTCCGCCAGCACATCCGAGACACCTCCGACGGCGGAATCACCGTTGGTGTGGACGGTCAGGAGGGCGGTTCCAGTCTCAATGAGGCGATGGATGGCTTTGCCTTTGGCTGTGGTGGCCGCCACCGACGTGACTCCCCTGAGCAGCAGCGGATGGTGGGTGATGAGCAATTCAGCGCCCCACTCCACGGCTTCCTCGATGACCTCCAGGGTGGGGTCAACGGCGAACATCACCCGGGAGACGGGGGCGGAGGGATGCCCGGCTACGAGCCCCACTTCATCCCAGTCCTCCGCGAGCGACTCCGGCCAAAGCTCCTCCACCGCCAAGAGCAGCTGGCCCAGGGTGGGGGCCTCGGTCGTGTCTTCGGCAGAAGCATCCCCGGCCGGGGCATCGGTGTTGCGCTTCCCAGCGTCTGCAACACCGGTGTTTACAGGTTCCATAGACTCAGTTTTACCCCATCCGGCCCCCTGCCCAGCACGCGTCACAGTCTCGTAAGGTGGAGGGGGAATCATCCGGCGCCTCCAACCATTGAAGAGGTCATGAAAACTTTTGTACTTGGCGGGGGCTGCTTCTGGTGCCTCGACGCCGTTTACCAGAAAACCAAGGGCGTCAGTTCGGTGGTGTCAGGCTACACCGGCGGCCATGACCCGCACCCGGACTACTACTCCGTCTGCAACGGAACCACCGGACATGCCGAAGTGGTGGCCGTCACCTTTGACGAAACCGTCATTCCCGCCGAAGTCATCCTGGACATGTTCTTTGCGCTGCACGATCCCACCACGCTCAACCGCCAGGGATACGACGTCGGTACGCAGTACCGCTCGTCCATGTTCTACGAGACCACTGAGGAGAAGATCCTCTTCGAGGAAGCGATTGAACGGAACCAGGCGCTGTGGTCCAATCCGATCGTGACGGAGGTCAGCCGGCTCCCCCGCTTCCACGTAGCGGAGGATTTCCATCAGGACTACTACGGCAAGCACCCCGAGCAGGGCTACTGCCAGGTGATCATCAATCCCAAGCTCGCCAAGGCGAGGAAATATTACTCTGCGTGGCTTAATGCTTAGCAGCGCTTGGGTCCCCTCGTTAGGCTGACCTCAGTATTCACTCTTCAGAGATAGGCATATTTACATGGCACGGATCTATGACGATGTAACGCAGCTTGTTGGCGGCACCCCCCTGGTCCGCCTGAACCGGCTGACCGAAGGGCTGGACGCCACCGTCGCCGTCAAGCTTGAGTTCTACAACCCTGCCAACAGCGTCAAGGACCGCATCGGCGTGGCCATCATTGACGCCGCCGAAAAGTCAGGCGCACTCAAGCCGGGCGGCACCATCGTGGAGGGCACGTCCGGCAACACCGGCATCGCCCTGGCCATGGTGGGCGCGGCCCGCGGCTACAAGGTCATCCTGACCATGCCTGAGACCATGTCCACCGAACGCCGCGTTATGCTGCGCGCTTTTGGCGCCGAGATTGTCCTCACCCCTGGCTCCGAGGGCATGCGGGGCGCCGTGGAGAAGGCCCAGGAAATCGTGGCCAACACGGAGAACTCCATTTGGGCCCAGCAGTTCGCCAATGAGGCCAACCCCCGGATCCACCGCGAAACCACCGCGGAGGAAGTCTGGAAGGACACGGACGGCAAGGTGGACATCTTTGTCTCCGGTGTGGGCACCGGCGGCACCATCACCGGCGTCGGACAGTTCCTGAAGGAGCGCAACCCGGACGTCCAGATTGTGGCTGTGGAACCCAAGGACTCCCCCATCCTGAACGGCGGCGCCCCGGGCCCGCACAAGATCCAGGGCCTGGGCGCCAACTTCATCCCCGAGCTGCTGGACACCAACATTTACGACGAGGTCCTGGACGCCACCCTGGAAGACTCCGTGGCAGTCGCCCGTGACCTGGGTATCCGCGAAGGCATCCTCGGCGGCATCTCCTCAGGCGCCATCGTCTGGGGCGCACTGGAACTGGCAAAGCGCCCGGAGAACGCGGGCAAGCTGATTGTGGCGATCGTTTGCGATTTCGGTGAGCGTTACATCTCCACCGTGCTCTATGACGACATCCGCGGCTGATCAGCCCGCCTTCCGCCCGTTTCCTGTAGAAAGAACTTTGTGGGCTTTATTGCAAGACTAAAAGAAGACCTCGACGCCGCCCGGTCCCATGACCCGGCGGCTCGAGGTTCTTTTGAGAACTTTTTCGCTTACTCCGGCCTGCATGCCATCTGGATCCACCGGCTGACGCATCGCCTCTGGCAAAATCCCGGCCTGCGGTTCCCCGCCCGCCTGGTTTCCCAGCTGGGCCGCTTTTTGACGGGTATCGAGATCCACCCGGGAGCCACCATCGGGCGGCGCTTTTTTATCGACCACGGCATGGGTGTCGTCATCGGAGAAACCGCCGAAATTGGCGAAGACGTCATGATTTATCACGGCGTGACCCTGGGTGGACGTTCCCTTGCCAAGGTCAAGAGGCATCCTACGATCGAGGACCGCGTGACCATTGGTGCGGGTGCCAAGATCCTGGGTCCCATCACCATCGGCCGGGACAGCGCCGTGGGGGCCAACGCCGTTGTGGTGAAGGACGCCCCGCCCGAATCGATTGTTACCGGCGTTCCTGCCAAGTGGCGCCACCGGGACGCGCAGCGGGAGACCAAGCCCGCCGTGGACCCGGCTGAATACGAGATCGAATACCATCTCTGACGCTAGCCCGCCACCCGTTTCAGCACTGCCATAACCAGCGCATCGTAAAGCCGGTCCGGCAGGAGCCGCCTGAGGCCAAGAATGGTGCTGGCACCCCTGCCCACCGGATAACGCGTCCGCGGCCGGCTGGATTCCGCGGCACGCACCACCGCCTCCGCGATCACGTCCGGCGGCGTTGATGTGCCCGGCCTGTCGGTCGAGGCCAGGACGGCGGCCATGCGCCGGGCCTGGGCGCCGTAAGGTCCATCCGCGCTGGTGGCGAGCAGGCCTTCAGCGGAAATCCTTCCCCATTCTGTCTGGGTACTGGCCGGCTCGATGATGGACACCGTGATGCCGTGGGGCTTCAGTTCGAGCCGCAGGGCATCGCTCATCCCTTCGACTGCAAACTTGGTGGCGTGGTACCAGGAGCCAAGGGGTTCATAGAATTTACCGCCGATGGATGAGACGTTGATGATCCTTCCCCGTCCTGCTTTGCGCATGGCGGGCAGGACCAGCTGGGTCATCCTGGCGAGTCCAAAGACGTTGACGTCGAACTGGCGGCGGCCTTCGGCCAGGTCAACTTCTTCCAGCGCCCCGAAGGAGCCGTAGCCGGCATTATTAACGAGGACGTCGATGCGGCCCCGTTCTTCCAGGACCCGGCCGACGGCGGCCCTCATGGAATGCTCGTCCGTCACGTCGAGGGGAAGGACGTGGACGCCGATCGCCGTGAGCGGTTCCATCCGGTCCACCCGGCGCGCCCCGGCGTAGACCACAAATCCGCGGCTGTTGAGCTTCTTTGCCGCTTCGAACCCGATGCCGGCGGATGCTCCGGTGATGAACGCTACTGGGCCTGGCATGCTGGACTCCCTCGATGGACTGACACTACGCTGACCGGGAACACAAACGGCCGGCAGCTCCCAGAATATCTGTGAGGTGCCGGCCGCCGGTGGTGCAGCCCGATGCTAAAGGAAGCGTCCTGACGTTAGTGCGTGTCCACGGCTTCGATCTCGGACTTGTCCTCGCCCCACAGGGTGTGGAACGTGCCCTCGGCGTCAACACGGCCGTAGGTGTGGGCTCCGAAGAGGTCCCGCTGACCCTGGATCAGGGCGGCGGCGACGCGCTTGCGGCGCAGGCCGTCGTAGTACGCGAGCGAGGAGGAGAACACCGGCACCGGGATGCCCAGCTGCACTGCGGTGGCCACCACGCGGCGCCAGGCCGGCAGTGCCTCGGCAATGGCCTTGGTGAAGGCTGGCGCAAACAGCAGGTTAGCGGGCTTTTCGGCAGCGGCGTATGCCTTGGTGATGTCCTTAAGCAGTTCAGCGCGGATGATGCAGCCTGCGCGCCAAAGGGAGGCGATCTCGTCCAGCTTGAGGTCCCAGCCGTACTCCTTGGCAGAGGACGTCAGCATGTCCATGCCCTGGGCGTAGGAGACAAGCTTGGAGGCGTACAGTGCCTGGCGAACGTCTTCAACGAAGGTTTCCGGAACCTCGACGTTGATTTCCTCGCCGGCCAGCAGCTCCTGTCCGAGCCTGCGCTGTTCAGCCTGGGAAGAGAGGCCTCGGGCGAAAACGGACTCCGCGATCCCGGAGACCGGGGAACCGAGCTCCAGGGCTGAGATGACCGTCCAGCGTCCGGTACCCTTCTGGCCGGCGGCGTCAACTACGACGTCGACGAAGGGCTTGCCGGTCTTGGCGTCAACGTGGCCCAGGACCTCGGCGGAGATCTCGATCAGGAAGGAGGACAGGTCGCCCTTGTTCCACTCGGTGAAGATCTTGGCCTGTTCGGCCGGCTCGATGCCGGCGCCTGAGCGCAGGAGGTCGAATGCCTCACCGATGACCTGCATGTCGGCGTATTCGATGCCGTTGTGGACCATCTTGACGAAGTGGCCGGCGCCATCGGTGCCCACCCAGGCACAGCAGGGCTCGCCGTCCACCTTGGCGGCGATCTTTTCGAGCAGCGGGCCGAGTGCGTCGTAGGACTCCTTGGAGCCGCCGGGCATGATGGACGGTCCGTTCAGGGCGCCTTCTTCGCCACCGGAAACTCCGACGCCCACGAAGTGCAGGTCCTTCTTGGCCAGTGCTGCTTCGCGGCGACGGGTGTCCTCATAGTGCGAGTTGCCTGCGTCGATAATGATGTCGCCTGCTTCAAGGAGGGGCTCAAGCTGCTCAATCACGGAGTCAACCGGCTTGCCGGCCTTGACCATGATCAGCACGCGGCGGGGCTTCTCCAGGGAATTAACCAGTTCCTCAAGGGTTTCGGTCCGGACGAAGTCGCCGTCCGTGCCGTGCTTCTCGAGCAGTGCATCAGTCTTCTCTACCGACCTGTTGTGCAGGGCGACGGTGAAGCCGTTCCGGGCCAGGTTGCGGGCCAGGTTGGCCCCCATCACCGCAAGGCCGGTGACACCGATGTGTGCTGACATCAAAAACTCCAATTCATTTCCGTGCAATGGGATGTGCAGTTGGCCCCGCGTTGGCGGCGGAGCGGCAGTTACGAACCAAGGGATCCGAATAAAGCATATATATTCGGAGCCTTCCAGAAAAGCGGCGCCCACTTTATGGAACGCCAGTGCCAGCCAGTGTAGGCCGCCGGCCGGAACAAAAGCCCCCGCTTGCACATGCGTGAGGCTCGGGGCCCGGAGGCGCACTAGGCTTATCTTCATGTCAAGCAGCCTCCACCACCGTGCCATCGAGAACCTTGGCACCCGGATCGTCGCCGGTGACCTTCCCACCGGACACGTGATGCTGGCGGAACAGCTTGAAGACGAACTGAAGGTTTCCCGCTCGGTCATCCGCGAGGCAGTGCGCGTGCTGCAGTCCCTGGGGCTGGTTGAAACCACCAAACGCGTGGGCATCAGGGTCCTGCCGTCAAGCAGTTGGAACCCCTTTGATGCGCAGGTGATCCGCTGGCGGCTCTCGAGTGACGCAAGGGGAGCCCAGCTGCGTTCACTGGCCGAGCTCCGCTCCGCCGTCGAACCGGCTGCCGCTGAGCTGGCCGCCCTCAATGCGCCGGAGCGCCTCCGCCGGGAGCTGGTGGACATTGCCCATGACATGCGCGACGCCGGCCTCGCCGGGGATGTGCCACGCTTCCTGGAACTCGACATCGCCTTCCACTCGGTCCTCCTGTCCGGATCAGGCAACGAGATGTTTGCCAACCTGATGGGACAGGTGGCCGAGACGCTGACCGGCCGGACAGTCCATGGCCTCATGCCGGATCATCCACACGAGGCGGCGCTGCAATGGCACGTTGATCTGGCGGAGGCGGTGGCCGCCGGGGACGCCGCTGCGGCCAGGGAAGCCTCGGAGCGGATAATGCGACGGACCATGACAAGGATGTCGGGAACCTGGACAGACCAGCCCCGGGTGTTCATCCCGGTTCGTCGCCCCACTTAACGTAAACAAATGTGTTCAGTATTCTTGCCGCTATTCAGTATGATGAACACATGACGCTTACGACAACCGTCGCAGTCGCCGTCCCGCTCGAAGCAGAGCTGGTGGACCGCATCCGCGCCGTAGACCCTTCCATTACTGTTCTCTACGATTCGGAGCTCCTGCCCCCGGAACGCTTTCCGGCAGACCACTCCGGGGATCCCGACTTCAAGCGCACTCCTGAGCAGGAGGAACGCTACTGGGCCATGCTCAACCAGGCCCAGGTGCTGTATGGGCTGCCCAACGAAAGCCCTGCCGGCCTGGCACGGATTGCCCGTGAGAACCCGCAGCTGCAGTGGGTCCACGCCATGGCCGCCGGTGCCGGCGGCGCCGTCAAGGCCTCCGGCCTGGACCAGGAAACCCTGCAGAAGTTCAAGGTGACCACATCGGCCGGCGTCCATGCCCTGCCCCTTGCTGAGTTTGCCGCGCTGGGAATCCTCAATGGCTTCAAGCGCAGCGCGGAGCTGGCCCAGGATCAGTCCGCAAAAGTATGGCCGGAGCTGCGCACCCCCACGCGGCTGGTGAATGGTTCCACCCTGGTGGTGACAGGCCTCGGCGAAATCGGCCTTGAAACGGCGCGGATTGCCCGTGTACTGGGCATGAAGGTCAGCGGCACCAAACGCAGCGTGGAAGCGATCGAGGGAATTGAGCAGGTTGCCGGCAATGATGGCCTCGCCGGGCTGCTTTCCTCTGCCGACGCTGTAGTTAATACGCTGCCCGGCACGGAATTTACGGAAGGCCTCTTTAATCGGGAGGTCTTTGCTGCCATGAAGCCCGGGACGGTCTTTGTCAACGTCGGCCGCGGCACAGTGGTGGACGAAAGCGCCCTGCTGGAAGCGCTGGACAACGGCCAGGTCTCCTACGCGTGCCTGGACGTTTTCGCCATAGAGCCCCTCCCCCAGGACAGCCCGCTGTGGAACCACCCCAGGGTCATGGTCTCTCCCCACACCTCTGCCCTCAGCGCAGCCGAGAACCGCCTGATCGCAGAACGCTTCTGCGGCAACCTGAGGATTTTCCTCGACGGCGGGGACCTTCCCCACCTCGTGGATACTGTTCACTTCTACTAGCAGCCTGCGCCCCACTGGGACAGAGCGCTATAGAGCCCCTGGGCACAGAGCCCCGGCCAGGTTTCCGGAAACAGGAACCCTGGCCGGGGCTTTTGCTGTGCCCACCTTTTCTTTGCCGAGTAATCTGTGCCCCAAGGACCTGTGCTCCAAAGGACCTGTGCTGCAAAGGACCTGTGCCCCAAAGGGACCAGGCAGGCAACCAGCGGCAGTGCAGACACAAAGGCGGCCTCCCGGGATCCCGGGAGGCCGCCTTCAGGGAGGGAGCTGCGGCTATCGTGCATCCTCCACGAGGACAAGGTCGCGGCCATTGGTCTCTGGAGTAAAGAACGTGGTGGCGAAGGAAATCGACGCCAGGACCAGGGAGTACAGCGCCGGCACCAGCCACGAGTGGTTGGTGGCAGCCAGCAGGGCCACACCGATCATCGGCGCGAAGCCGCCGGCGAGAACAGCCGAGAGTTCGCGGCTCAGGGCCACGCCGGTGAACCGGTGCTGCGAGCCAAAGAGTTCAGGCAAGAGGGCACACTGCGGGCCGAGCATTGACTGCACGCCGAGTGCGATACCCACCACCATAACGGCCCACACCAGGGTGACGTTGCCCAGCGTGACCAGGTAGAACGCCGGGAGTGCAATGACGGCCTGGAAAAGTGCGCCATAGCGGTAGACAGGGACCCTGCCAAACCGGTCGGAAAGTGCACCGAACGTGACAACCATGACGGCTGCGCAGCCGGCGGCAATCAGGAGGCCCGTGGGGCCAATGAACTTGTCGCCCGGAAAGATGCCGGCCGGCAGGCTGATAAAGGAGACCAGGAGCGCGGAGTAGATCGAGGAGTTTCCGTTCTCGCCCATCCGCAGGCCGATGCCGATGAGCACGTTCTTCTTGGAGTGCTTCCAGATCTGGCCGACCGGGTTTTTGACCACGGCCTTATGCTTCTCCAGCTCCTGGAAGACGGGAGTCTCCTTGAGCCGGAGCCGGATAAAGACGGCGATGACGATCAGGATGACGCTGGCCAGGAAGGGCACCCGCCAGAGCCAGCCCTGCAGGACTTCCTTGTCGGCAAGTGCCATCAGGGCGAAGGTCCCGGCCCCGAGCAGGGTTCCGAGCTGGATGCCGACAAAAGGCAGGGCAGCAAAGAAACCACGACGGCGGCGCGGGGCCACCTCGGAGATCAGGGTGGTGGCGCCTGCCTGCTCGGCGCCGGCGCCCAGCCCCTGGAGGATGCGCAAGGCGACCAGCAGTACGGCGCCGAGCATCCCTGCCTGCTCAAAGGTGGGCAGGAGGCCGATGGCGCAACTTGCCATTCCCATGAGGCCGATGGTGAGGATCAGCACCATCTTCCGGCCGAAGCGGTCTCCGATGTAGCCGAACACCACACCACCGAACGGCCTGGCGGCAAAGCCCACACCGTAGGTGGCGAAGGACGCAATAACGGCACCGCTTTCACCCAGGGGCGAAAAGAAAAGCGGACCAAAGATGAGAGCGGACGCCAGGCCATAGATATAGAAGTCGTAGTACTCAAGCGCGGAGCCTACCGAGCTGGCAAGAGTTGCCCTTCGCAGCTGCTCCGGTTCGACGACGGCGCCGTCCAGGTCAGGCTGCGGTGATTTAGTACGAGTTGTCACAAAGAACTCCCTCAAACACTCCCAGGCCCCCGTTGGCCTGGTGGGATAGCAACGACACCTGTTGGGTGGATCACTATGTTGAACAGAGTACAGCAAGTTGAACACGGTGCAAGGAAAATCTTTGCAGTCCCCGCTTGTTACACGGCGAAGGGCAGCGTCAGCCCATGGGATTGCCCAGCGACCGGGCCAGTTCCTTGAGCTCCTTGACCATGCTGGCGCCCTGCTCGTCGGAGTAGGTTGCCTTGAGCGCAGTGACTGAGAGCCCAAGGCTTGGTCCGTGCGCCCCGTGGGTGGGCACGGCTACTGCCAAACACACCACGCCCGTCGTGGATTCCTCGTCCTCAAACGCGTAGCCCTGTTCGCGGATAGTCTGCAGCTCCGCTTTGAGTTCTGCACCTGTGCGCAGCGACTTGGGCGTCAGCACCGGCAGTTCGGCATCGTCAGGAAACAGCGCATCAATATCGTGCTCATGGAGGCGCGCGATCAGGACCTTGCCCACGGCACAGAGCGAGACCGGCATTTTGTCCCCGATGTTGGACGTCAGCCGAACGGCCGGATGGCCCTCATACCGCGCCAGGTAGATCACGTTGGTTCCGTCAAGCATGGCTATCCTGACTGTCTCTCCAGAGAGAGTGGGAGCCTGTTCACAATATCGGTAGAACTCCTGCACCTCATCGAGCCTGCTGAGATAGGCAGCGCCGAGCTCCACAAGCTTGCGGCCCAGCGTGAAGTCCGCTCCCTGGCGGTTGATCAGGCGGGCCTCTTCCAGCGCCAGGAGAAGATTTGACGTCGATGATTTAGGGATCCCCAGCTCCCTGGCAAGATCACTCAGCGTCAGGCTCCCGCTGGGAGACGCCGCAAGGGCCTCCAGCACGGCCGCGGCACGTGTGACAGCCGGCGCGGGTGAGGCGCTGCCCAATCCCTCGGAGGTGCGGGTGGTACGGGAATCGGCCATGATTCTCCTTAATCGGCATCATTGCGGGAGGCGCTTGTTCATTCAGCTGAACAATAACCATCCTAATGGCTTAGGTGACGTTCCGCTCCGGGATCAAGCGGGAAACCGGCGCAACATCGGCGCAACATCACCGACATGATCAGAAGAAGTTTTTTGTTTCCCGAAGTTCACGGTATATTCATTTCAGACCCTCCACCGCGGCATCCCCCAATAGTCGCGGTGGAGGGTTTTCCAATGCCCGGATGACCAGCCGGAGGGAACCCGGGCAGGTCCGGATAATCTGGCAGTGCCGGAGAATCTGGCAGTGCCGGAGAATCTGGCAGTGCCGGAGAATCAGGCGGCATCAGCAATGGATTCCCTCAGCATCCAGCCACCGCCCAGGCCGTCCCGTTCGAGCAGCATGGTGGTCAGGGCCGAATTCTCATTGCTTCCCAGCCGAACCTGTAACTGCAGAACCTCCACGTCCATCCGGCTGAGCCCCCTGGGCATGCGGCGCTGGCCCTCCCACCAGCTGACCCGTTCAAACCATCTGACCGGTTCGGCACCAACTGTCCACTCCCTGCCGCCGGCAACCACCGCCGTCGGCTTCCCCTTCACGTTTTTTAAGAGCACATGTTCCATGGGGAAAGAGTAGGGGCAGCCACCGACAGCCAGAGTTGCGGGCCCATAGGGGACGCCGGATAAGGCCGTACGGTCCATGCGGGACGAAAAAACCCCGCCGCTCCAGGCCAAAAACCTGGAACCGCGGGGTTTCGTTTGGTGGGTCCTACCGGGATCGAACCGATGACATCCACGGTGTAAACGTGGCGCTCTACCAGCTGAGCTAAAGACCCAAAAGAGTTGCTTTACGCGCCTGCGCGCTTCAACCAACGAACATAGACTCTACCTGACCTTCGTGGCCAAAAGCCAATCGGTGGCCGGTTGGGCAGGGTTTACAGCGGGGCAGGGTTTACAGCGGGGGCAGCTCGGCCGCAAGCCACGTCAGTGATTCGCTGACCCCGGCAACAAGTTTGATCGTGGCCAACTCATCCCCACGGGTTGGCCCCCGGTTGATAATGACCACCGGCTTCCCGCTCTTGGACGCGTGCCGGACGAACCTCAGTCCACTCATCACGGAGAGGGAAGATCCTGCCACCAAGAGGGCGCCGGCCTCGTCCACCATGGAGTAGGACCGCTCCACCCGTTCCTTGGGGACGTTCTCGCCGAAATACACAAAATCCGGTTTTAGGGTTCCGCCGCAGGCCAGGCAGACAGCTACCACAAAGCTGCTGATCAGGGCCTGGTCGTCCATCGTGGCGTCTGCATCGGGAGCCATCTCGACGAGGCCGGATTCGGTGGCCTTTTCCAGGAAGCCCGGGTTGAGCTCCTCCAACACCGCGGCCAGGAGGCGCCGCGAATACTTGCGCCCGCAGTCCAGGCACACCACCTGGTCATAGCGCCCATGCAGGTCCACGACGTTGAAGCTGCCGGCATCCTCGTGCAGCCTGTCCACATTCTGTGTAATCAAACCGGTGAGCAGTCCCCGCCGCTCCATTTCTGCAGCTGCATGGTGCCCCTGGTTGGGATCTGCATGCCGCAGGTGGGACCAGCCGATGTGGTTCCGCGCCCAATAACGCTGCCGATTGGCGGCGTCGCGGATGAACTCCTGGTAAGTCATGGGTGACCGCACCGGCGCGCCGGGGCCGCGGTAGTCCGGGATCCCCGAATCTGTACTCAGGCCCGCACCGGTCAGGAGCGCCAGCCGCCTTCCCGCCAGAAGTTCGCGGATACTGCCAAGGACCCGGACGTCTTCTGATGAGAGAGCCGTGGGCTGCAGGACCGGCATACTGGCGAAGCCTGTCAGGCCGATCCCGCGCCGCTGCTGATCCATGGGAAATCAGGCCTGGGCCAGGCCCGCCAAAGCTTCCCGGTACTCAGCCAGCTCACGGGCCTGGCCGCGTGGATTAACCACGACGTACCGGATGATTCCGGCAGGGTCGATGATGAAAGTCCCCCGCCGCGCCATTCCGCTCTGCTGGTCGAAGACGCCATAGGCATCGGCCACGGCCCCGTGCGGCCAAAAGTCTGCCAGCAGGTCGAAGCCGTATCCTTCCTTCTCCGCATAAGCCCTCAGACTGAACTTACTGTCCACCGAGATGGCGAGGACTATGGCATTGCTGTCCTCGAACGAGGCAAGGTTGTCCCGGATTTCACACAGTTCACCCGTGCAAATGCCGGAGAACGCGAAGGGGTAGAAAACCAGCACCACGTTTTTCCCACGGAACGATGACAGCCTGACAGGCTCACCGAACTGGTTGGGAAGCTCAAAGTCAGGCGCGGCCGCACCGATCGCAGGGACGGCCTCGGGGCCGGCATCCGTCCCGGCAAGGGATGCTGTCACTTGTTCTTCCGGAGCACCAACCGCGTTGCGCTCCAATCCTTGGAGACACCCGCCGACGTGGTGACGTGAAGACCGGCCGTAGGGGCTGCGTCCTGGATGTCCGCCGGCGACACGTAGCCTGGCCGTCCGGACTTTGGCGTGAGGACCCAGATGACGCCGCCCTCTCGCAGGGTGGTCAGGGGTTCCACGAGCGTATCCACGAGGTCGCCGTCGTCGGCCCGCCACCACAGGATGGCGGCGTCTACGACGTCGTGGTCGTCCTCATCAAGGAGTTCGGATCCCGTGAGGTCCTCAATATCGTCACGTAAGTCGAAATCGACGTCATCGTCGTAACCGAACTCCTGAATCAGATCCCCATTTTTGAAACCCAATTTTTCCGCCACATTTACCGAAGTGGCGGCGTCGGCCTCGCTCACGTGTTCCTCCAATGCCTAATACCTGCAGTGCGCATAGTGATGTCCATTACTCCAAGCCAACACCCTTTGTGCCTGCGCTTCAAGCTGCCCGCCCCGCGATCCGCCATATTCTGCGTCACATCCGGAACTGGCAACCCGCATCGCAGCGGCTTTTCGTCACACAACCAGTATGACGGCGAAATACAACAGGGGCGCCAAGGACGCGGCTACGCATCGCCCGGCGGTCAGAGTTAGAGTGACTCATGACGACTATGCCTGCGGGGCGACCGCCCTGGAACTTCAGGCAGACATAGACGTGATAGGACCCTGCCCGGCGCACATGACCGGGCTGTTGTAACCGATACGTCGCACACGTCGCATTTACGCCGGACAGCCACCCTGCCCGGCCTGAGGCGCCGATGCATGCGCGCAAAGAGAGGTTGGACGTGGCTGCAGGAGAAGATACCTCCCATATCCTCAGTGGGTTGACTAACCAGCTGCCTGATCGTGATCCGGAAGAGACCGCCGAATGGGTTGAGTCCCTGGATTCACTGATCAGGGAACAGGGCACCGAGCGTGCCCAATACATCATGCGGAGCCTGTTGCAGCGCGCCGGCGCGCAGAGCGTCGGGGTGCCGATGGTGACCACCACGGACTACGTGAACACCATCCCGGTGGATCAGGAAGCCGAATTCCCGGGCAATGAGGAGTTCGAGCGCCGCTACCGGGCATACATGCGCTGGAACGCGGCCGTGATGGTGCACCGGTCCCAGCGCCCGAACATCGGAGTGGGCGGGCACATCTCCACCTACGCCGGCGCCGCCACACTGTATGAAGTGGGCTTCAACCACTTCTTCCGTGGCAAGGACCACCCCGGCGGCGGCGACCAGGTCTTCTTCCAGGGCCACGCCTCCCCCGGCATGTACGCCCGTGCCTTTATGGAAGGACGCCTGTCCGAGGAGGACCTGGACGGGTTCCGGCAGGAAAAGTCCCGGGAGGGCCATGCCCTGTCCTCCTACCCGCACCCGCGGCTGATGCCGCACTTCTGGGAATTCCCCACTGTGTCCATGGGCATCGGTCCCATGAACGCCATTTACCAGGCCCAGTCCAACCGGTACCTGCATAACCGGGGCCTGAAAGATACCTCGGACCAGCAAGTCTGGGCCTTCCTGGGCGACGGCGAGATGGACGAGCCCGAATCCCGCGGCCTGCTGCAGCTCGCCGCGAACGAAAACCTCGACAACCTCAACTTCGTGATCAACTGCAACCTCCAGCGCCTTGATGGCCCGGTCCGCGGCAACGGCAAGATCATGCAGGAACTGGAGGCGTTCTTCCGCGGCGCGGGCTGGAACGTCATCAAGGTGGTCTGGGGCCGGGAGTGGGATGACCTGCTCACCAAGGACACCGACGGCTCGCTCGTGAAGATCATGAACGAAACGCCCGACGGCGACTACCAGACGTTTAAGGCCGAATCGGGCGGGTTCGTCCGCGAGCACTTCTTCGGCCGGACTCCGCGGACCAAGGACATGGTCGCAGACCTGACGGACGACCAGATCTGGAACCTCAAGCGGGGTGGCCACGATTACCGCAAGGTCTACGCGGCGTACAAGGCAGCCACCGAGTTCAAGGGCAAGCCAACCGTGATCCTGGCCAAAACGGTCAAGGGCTACGGGCTCGGTCCCCACTTCGAGGGCCGCAACGCCACGCACCAGATGAAGAAACTTACGCTGGATGACCTGAAGAAGTTCCGCGACCACCTGCGGATCCCTGTCACCGACGAGCAGCTGGAGAAGGATCCGTACCAGCCGCCGTACTACCACCCGGGTACTGATGCGCCGGAGATCCAGTACATGATGGAACGCCGCGCAGCCCTCGGCGGGGCCGTGCCGGAACGCCGTTCCAAGCACGCCGAGATCGCGTTGCCGGACGCGAGCACGTACGAGGTGGCCAAGCGCGGTTCCGGCAAGCAGCAGGCCGCCACCACCATGGCATTCGTCCGGCTGCTCAAGGACCTGATGCGGGACAAGAACTTCGGCAAGCACATCGCGCCGATCATTCCCGATGAAGCCCGGACCTTCGGCATGGACGCGTTCTTCCCCACGGCCAAGATCTACAACCCCAAGGGCCAGAACTACCTGTCCGTGGACCGGGACCTTGTCCTGGCGTACAAGGAATCCGCGCAGGGACAGCTCATCCACCCGGGCATCAACGAAGCCGGGGCTGTGGCAGCATTCACCGCCGCAGGCACAGCGTACGCAACCCATGGCGTACCGCTGGTTCCGGTGTACGTGTTCTATTCCATGTTCGGCTTCCAGCGCACCGGTGATGCCTTCTGGGCAGCCGCGGACCAGATGACCCGTGGCTTCATCATCGGCGCCACCGCAGGACGGACCACCCTCACCGGTGAAGGACTGCAGCACGCCGACGGGCACTCCCCGCTGCTTGCGTCAACGAACCCGGCCGTGGTCACCTACGACCCCGCGTACGGGTACGAAATGGGCCACATCATCCGCGACGGCATCGAACGGATGTACGGACCGGACTCGACGGACCGGAACCTGATGTATTACATCACCGTCTACAACGAGCCCATCAGCCAGCCCGCCGAACCTGACGAGCTGGACGTTGAAGGTGTCCTGAAGGGCATCTACCTGCTGGCACCGGCAAAGATCGACGGCCCGCGGACCCAGATCCTGGCTTCCGGCGTCTCCGTCCCTTGGGCTATCGAGGCCCAGCGGCTCCTCGCCGACGACTGGGGCGTCTCAGCCGACGTCTGGTCCGTCACGTCCTGGAACGAACTGCGCCGCGACGCCATGGCTGCAGAGGAAGAGGCCTTCCTCAACCCCGGACAGCCCGGACGCGTTCCGTTCGTCACCCAGCAGCTGGCCGGCGCCACCGGACCCATCGTGGCGGTTTCGGACTACATGAAGGCCATTCCGGACCAGATCCGCCAGTTCCTGCCGAACGAGTTCGCTTCGCTCGGTGCCGACGGGTTCGGGTTCTCCGATACCCGCGCCGCAGCGCGACGCTTCTTCAAGAACGACATCCACTCCATCGTGGTCCGTTCCCTCGAGATGCTCGCACGCCGTGGCGAGGTGGACGCCCAGGCTCCGATCAAGGCCATCGAAAAGTACCGGCTGCACAATGTGAATGCCGGTTCCACCGGCAACGCCGGCGGCGAGTCGTAACGACGGTCCCGGCCACGACTCCCTGATCCAAAGCAACGACGGCGGCCCTTCCGAAAGGCGGGGCCGCCGTCGTCGTTTCTTCCGCCCGTCCATCAAGTGACGCCCCCGTAAAGTCCTGTTGTAGCCTTTGCACAAAATGGAGCTTGTACAGCAGGCACCGTATGCTCGAAGAATGCCAGAGCCAACCACCCCGTCTGCGAAGCGCAAGCCGTCCTCGCGCAGCATGACACCGGAGAAATCCGAAACCCTGAAAAAGCTGCGGGCGAGTGTGGGCCAACTGTCCACCACCACCCTGCGCCAGCTGGAAAAATCACTGCCGTGGTACAGCCGGCTGAGCTCCGACGAACGCTCTGCGCTGGGCATGGTGGCTCAGAACGGCATCGCTGCCTTCGTCACCTGGTATGAGCGCCCCAGCTCGCCGTCGTGGATCCTGACAGATGTCTTCGGCACTGCTCCCACAGAGCTGACCCGGTCCATTAGCCTGCAGAAAGCCCTCCAGCTGATCCGCATTGTCGTCGAGGTGGTTGAGGACCAGGTTCCTGTCATCGCCCCTGAGGCCGACCAGCCTTCGCTCCGGGAGGCTGTACTGCGCTACTCCCGGGAAGTGGCCTTCGCCGCAGCCGATGTCTACGCGAGGGCTGCAGAATCCCGTGGGTCATGGGACACGAGGCTTGAAGCACTGATCGTCGACGCCATCCTCCGCGGGGAGAACACCGACGCGCTGCGCTCCAGGATCGCCGCCCTTGGCTGGAAAGCCCAGGAACGGTTCACCGTTATGGTGGGAAATTCGCCGTCGGAGCCCAGCGCGAGCTACGTCAGCGAGCTGCGGCGCACCGCCGGGCGTTATGCCGAGGACGCCTTGGTGGGGATTCAGGGTGACCGCTTGATCCTGATCCTCGGCGGCGTGCAGGACCGTGAAACTGCCTACCTGAAGCTCAGCGAGATGTTCGCCCCCGGTCCCGTCGTCTACGGCCCGGAGGCAGGCTCGCTACTGGAAGCCAGTGGGTCAGCCCAGTCCGCTTTTGCCGGGCTGACAGCTGCCCGGGCCTGGCCGTCGGCTCCCCGGCCGGTGGCAGCGGACGACCTTCTGCCCGAACGCGTTATCTCCGGCGACGAAGCTGCCCGCCGTTCCCTGGTTAAGAACATTTACCGCCCGCTTGTGGCGGCCTCGAACGGGCTCGTTGAAACGCTCGGCACCTACCTTGAGCTGGGGCATTCCCTCGAGGCAACTGCGCGCGAACTCTTCGTCCATGCCAACACCGTCAGGTACCGCCTGAAGCGCGTCTGTGACGTCACCGGCTGGGATCCGCTCCTTCCCCGCGAGGCGTTTGTGCTGCAGGCAGCGCTGGTTGTGGGCCGGCTTTCGGCACCCCCGAAAGCTCCCGTGGAGCGTCATCCGGCGCGGAATCAGAGCTGACTCGTTGTAGACTTCCTACAACCTGACCCCCTGAGCTTGGTGCAGAGAAACACCGCTGGATCACACAGTCATTTGGAAAGCTGGATACGTGCTTGCAATAGTCTGCCCTGGACAGGGCTCACAGACCCCCGGATTTCTGGCCCCTTGGCTGGAACTTCCTTCGGTAGCAGGCCAGTTGGCCTCCCTCAGCGAGATCGCAGGCATCGACCTGACGGCTCATGGGACCACCTCTGACGAGGAAACCATCAAGGACACCGCGGTGGCGCAGCCCCTGATTGTCGCGGCAGGCCTGGTTGCTGCCAGCTCGCTGTTCGACGTCGAGCTCAGCTCGCTGCCCGTAATCCTGGCCGGCCACTCTGTCGGTGAGATCACGGCTTCCGCACTTGCGGGGGTACTTACCGAGCAGGAAGCCATGACCTTTGTTCGTGAGCGTGCCAACAGCATGGCCGCCGCCGCTGCTGTGACGCCCACCGGCATGAGTGCTGTGGTGGGCGGGGACCCGGCGGAGGTCCTCGCGGCAATCGAGGCCTCCGGGGCCACCCCGGCCAATGTCAACGGTGCTGGGCAGACCGTCGCCGCGGGAACCTTTGAGCAGCTTCAGTCCCTGGCTGACAACCCGCCGGCGAAAGCCCGCGTCATTCCGCTCAAGGTGGCCGGAGCCTTCCACACCAGCCACATGTCCCCCGCCGTCAGCGCGCTGGAAGCCCTCAAGCCGGAGCTCAAGCCGCAGAAACCGCAGGTTCCCCTGCTCTCCAACTTTGACGGCCGCGAAGTCACCGACGGCGACGCCGCCGTGGACAGCCTGATCGCCCAGGTATCCCGCCCCGTCCGCTGGGACCTGTGCATGGAATCATTGGTGGAGCGCGGCGTCACGGGTGTCATTGAACTGGCCCCCGCCGGAACCCTGGCCGGCCTTGCCAAGCGAGGGATGCCTGGCGTCAAAACAGTCGCCGTCAAAACCCCGGACGACCTCTCTGCCGCCCTGGCACTCTTCGCAGAATTGGAGGGAAAGGCATGAGCGTTCCCACACTGAAACAGGCCCCGGTCAACGAGAACACCCGGGTCCTTGGAATTGGTGCCTACCGCCCGGACATCATCGTCACCAACGACGACGTATGCCAGTGGATCGATTCCTCCGATGAGTGGATCCGCCAGCGCACCGGCATTGTCACGCGGCACCGTGCGGCAGCCGACGTCAGCGTCATCGACATGGCAGAAGGCGCCGCGCGTGAGGCCCTGCAGCACGCCGGCATAGAGGCGTCCCAGCTGGGCGCGGTGATCGTGTCCACTGTTACGCACCCGTACGCCACGCCGTCGGCCGCCGCGAGCCTGGCCGACCGCCTGGGTGCCACCCCGGCGCCCGCCTTCGATATCTCGGCGGCATGCGCAGGGTACTGCTACGGAATCGCACAGGGCGATGCGCTGGTCCGTTCCGGGGCGGCCAACTACGTCCTGGTGGTGGGAGCCGAAAAGCTCTCCGACGTGATCGACAACCATGAGCGGACCATTTCGTTCCTGCTCGGCGACGGAGCCGGCGCAGTAGTGATCGGCCCCTCTGACACTCCCGGCATCGGTCCCTCCGTTTGGGGCTCTGACGGCAGCAAGTGGGATGCGATCGGCATGACACGCTCCATGCTGGACGTCCGCGACCTCAGCGCCTCCGCCCGCCAGGCGGACGAATCCGACGACCTCGCGATCATTTCCGCCGCGCAGGACCTCTGGCCCACGCTCCGCCAGGACGGGCAGACCGTCTTCCGCTGGGCAGTATGGGAAATGGCGAAAGTGGCCCAGCAGGCCCTGGACGCCGCCGGAATCAGGTCTGAGGACCTGGTGGCCTTCATCCCCCACCAGGCCAACATGCGCATCATCGACGAAATGGTGAAAAAGCTTCAGTTGCCCGAAACGGTCACCGTTGCCCGCGACATTGCTGACGCCGGAAACACCTCGGCCGCCTCCATCCCCCTGGCCACCCACCGCCTGCTCCAGGAGAACCCCGAGCTCAGCGGCGGACTTGCGCTCCAAATCGGCTTCGGCGCCGGTCTGGTCTTCGGCGCCCAGGTCATCGTCCTCCCCTAGGAAAGAACGCCCCACACAGGCCGCACCCGCGGTTTGCACCGTTTCCGGCAGCCCCTGCCGGCAATAACAAGAAAAGGAGCCATCAATGGCTAGCAACGAAGAGATCCTGGCCGGCTTGGCTGAAATCGTCAACGAAGAGACCGGCCTGGCCCCTGAGGCTGTGGAGCTGGACAAGTCCTTCACCGAGGACCTGGACATCGACTCCATCTCGATGATGACCATTGTGGTCAACGCTGAAGAGAAGTTCGGCGTGCGCATTCCGGACGAAGAGGTCAAGAACCTCAAGACCGTCGGTGACGCCGTGAGCTTCATCTCCGGCGCACAGGCCTAGCCACGGCTTCAGCCGATTTTCGGCTGGCTGGATTGCCGGTCCGGAGTTTCACGCGGACCGGCAATCCACCGTATTCATTCCGGCACTCAGCTGCCGCATACCTTTACGCGGGACCCCGCCGGAGAAACCGGACACGGCCTGCCCACCGACAGAGAGTGATCCCATGACACGCAAAGTAGTCATTACCGGTCTGGGTGCCACCACGCCCATCGGCGGCGACGTACCCACAATGTGGAAGAACGCGCTGAAAGGGGTCTCAGGTGCCCGCACCCTGGAGGACGACTGGGTTTCCAAGTATGAACTTCCTGTCCACTTTGCCGCGCGCTGCAGCACTCCTGCCCTGGAGGTCCTGAGCCGCGTCGAAGCGAAACGGATGGATCCTTCCACGCAGTTCGGCGTGATCGCCTCCCGCGAGGCGTGGGCGGACTCGGGCATCACCGAAGTGGACCACGACCGCCTGGCGGTGGCCTTCGCCACCGGCATCGGCGGCGTCTGGACGCTCCTGGATGCCTGGGACACCCTGAAGGAAAAGGGACCCCGCCGCGTCCTGCCCATGACCGTGCCCATGCTGATGCCTAATGGCGTCGCCGCGGCCGTCAGCCTGGACCTGGGCGCCCGCGCCGGAGCCCACACCCCTGTATCGGCCTGCGCCTCCGGCACCGAAGCCCTGCACCTTGGCCTGGACCTGATCCGTTCCGGCAAGGCCGATGTAGTCATGTGTGGAGGCGCCGAGGCAGCAATCCACCCCATGCCACTGGCAGCATTCTCATCCATGCAGGCACTCTCCCGCCGCAACGACGAGCCCGAGCGCGCCTCCCGTCCCTACGATCTTGGCCGCGACGGCTTTGTCATGGGCGAAGGCGCCGGTGCCCTGGTCCTCGAAGCCGAGGAGCATGCCCTCGCCCGCGGTGCGCGCATCTACGGCGAGCTGGCCGGCACGTCCGTCACGGCGGACGCTTACCACATCACCGCCCCGGACCCCGAGGGCCTGGGTGCCACCCGCGCCCTTAAGGCAGCTATGTTCGACGGCCGGATCCAGGCCGAAGACGTGGTCCACGTTAATGCCCACGCCACGTCCACTCCCGTGGGTGACAAGCCGGAGTACACCGCCCTGCGCGCTGCCCTCGGCAACCACATCGACCGCGTGGCGGTCTCCGCCACCAAATCGCAGATGGGGCACCTCCTGGGCGCATCCGGCGCCGTGGAGGCCGTGCTCACGGTGCTGGCTGTTTACGAACGCAAGGCGCCGGTAACCATCAACCTGGAAAACCAGGACCCGGAGATCCCTCTCGACGTCGTCACCTCTGCCCGTGACCTGCCCGCGGGCAGCATTGTGGCACTGAGCAACTCCTTCGGCTTCGGCGGGCACAACGCCGTGATCGCGGTACGCAGCGTTTAGCACCGACACCAAAAGAATCGACACCAAAAGAGGGGCCTCGTCCGCTGCGCAGTGCGCAGCTGACGGGGCCCCTCTTTTTGCTATGGAGTATTTTCGCTGTCGGGTAACAGGGCAGATCCGCGCGGGCAGAGGAACGTGACTTACGACGGCGATGATTTCAGACGGCGGTCAGCCCACCTGGTGCAGCCAGCGGACAGGAGCACCCTCGGCTGCGTGGCGGAAGGGTTCGAGCTCTTCGTCCCACGCCTCACCGAGCGCGAGGGAGAGCTCATGGTAAACGGCTGACGGGTCGCCTGCGCCGGACTCGTAGGCGTAACGGATCCTGTCCTCGGAGACCATGATGTTGCCGTGCACGTCAGTCACAGCGTGGAAGATACCCAACTCGGGAGTATGGGACCAGCGGCCGCCGTCCACCCCCTGGCTTGGTTCCTCGGTGACCTCATAGCGGAGGTGGGCCCAACCGCGGAGGGCCGAGGCAAGCTGCGCTCCCGTTCCGGGCGTTCCCGTCCAGGAGAGCTCGGCGCGGAACATTCCGGGCGCAGCGGGCTGAGGGGTCCACTCAAGGTCCGTCCGCTTATCCACGACGGATCCGATGGCCCACTCGACATGCGGGCACAGTGCAGTAGGGGCCGAGTGAACGAACAGCACACCGCGGGTCATTGCAACAGACATTCCATCCTCCATAGCTGTAGGTACGTCTTCCCCAACGACCTCTGCCTGGATGAAACTCCTGTGCCGTAGCCCTCACGGCGGCGGTATTCCCTGCCTGACTATTAAGTTTTCCGCCTGAGTGTTAAGCAGTGTCCGCCACTGACGGTGATGCCTGAAGCAAGCGAGCTTCAAGCGACACTTGAAAGTTGCCGGACGTGACTCTTATTGTGCCGTACGCCGCCTAATTACGCCAGTGCAATTCGCCACACTGGCTTGTGGCCGGATTTTTTTCAACCAAAAATGCCGCGAATTTATGCTCCTGCGTGGTAGGTCCCCCATTTACGCCCTTGGGTGTGCCTGCTGGTAACTCTTCCTCAGCCTGTCCACGGAGACGTGGGTGTAGATCTGCGTGGTGGCGAGGCTGCTGTGCCCCAGGATCTCCTGGACGGCGCGGAGATCCGCACCCCCGTCCAGCAGGTGCGTGGCGGCCGTGTGCCGCAGGGCGTGAGGCCCGGTGGCCGAGGTGTCCCCCAGCGCTTCAAAGAGCTCCTTCACGACTGCCCTGACCTGGCGCTGGTCCACCCTGTTGCCGCGTGATCCGAGGAAGAGCGCCGGCCCGCTGTGCGGCTTGGCCAGCACGGGCCTGCCCCTGCGGAGCCAGTCGTCGACGGCCACTGCGGCAGGGACGCCGTACGGGACTGTCCGTTCCTTGTTGCCTTTGCCGATCACCCGCAGCGTGCGGCGGTCCGGGTTGAGATCATCCACGTCCATGCCGGCGAGCTCCCCCACCCGAAGCCCGGTGGCATACAGGAGCTCCACCATGGCCCGGTTGCGGACAGCCAGGGGCGAACCGCCGGACGCGGCTTCCTCCAGGTTGCCCAGCAGCCTCCCCAGCTGTTGGGACTGCAGCACCCCGGGCAGGGACTTTCCGGTTTTCGGAGCCCTGAGGCGCAGCGCCGGATCTGTTTCCATCAGCTCTTCCCGCATGGCCCAGGTAGTGAAGGACCTGGCCGTGGCCGATCTCCGGGCCAGGGTGGACCGGGACATCCCGGCCTGGCTCTGGACTCCCAGCCACCGCCTGAGTGTTCCCAGTTCGAGGCCGGGGAGGTCGGTCACGCCTTCGGACGCGGCATACTGGAGCAGGCTTCGGAGATCCGAGAGGTAAGCCCGAAGGGTGTGGGCGGACCTGGCGCGCTCTCCCGCCAGATACCTGGCAAAATCATCAATTGCCTGCTCGAGCGCGGGGGGCAGTTCCTGAGTCTCCACCTTCCTACTTTCCCAGTCTTTGGCGCCAAACCAGGGTACGGACACAGGAAATTAGCCTGATTCCTTGGCCCGTTTCCAGCCTCCCCTCTCCGACAATGCAAGCCCCAGCAGGCCGAGGCGGCCAAGCCCTGCCCGCACGGAGTCCTGGCTGAGTCCGGCCACCGCACTGAGTTTGTCCACCGAACTGGTGGATCTCAGGGGAAGGGCATCCAGGAGGATGAGGTCCTCCAAGGTCAGTCCATCGTGGACGGCCGCTTGGCCTGCCCTGGGCTCAATAAGTGATTCACCGCTGGGTGCAGCCAGTTCGGCGATCTCGGCGGCGTCCGTGACACAGACTGCGCCTCCATCCCGGAGCAGCCTGTGGCACCCCGCCGAGTTGGCACTGTGCACGGACCCAGGGACAGCACCCACCGCTCGGCCCAGGGTTTCGGCATGATGGGCGGTGTTGAGTGCACCTGAACGCCAGCGCGCCTCCACCACCACGGTGACGGCTGCCATGGCGGCGATAAGCCTGTTCCGCTGCAGGAAGCGGTAACGGGTTGGTGCCGACCCCGGCGGCACCTCGGCTATGACGGCGCCCTGGTTGCAGACCGCACGCAGGAGGTCCTCGTTGCCGGACGGATAGAAGCGGTCCACGCCGCCTGCCATAACAGCGATGGTGGGCAACGGCCCTGCACCGCCGGCCAGGGCTGCCCTGTGGGCGTGGGCATCAATACCGTAGGCACCGCCGGAGACCACCGTGAAGCCGCGCTGAGCCAGCGAATAGGCGAGGTCTCCTGTCACGGAGGCACCGTAGCTGGTACTGTCCCGGGAACCCACCAGAGCCACACATTGTGCTGCGGCGGGCAACGGCTGCTCCAGGCCCCGCCACCACAGGCACAGAGGCTCGTGGATGCCAAGATCGGCAAGCTGGGCAGGCCACAGTGGGTCCGAGGGGATGATCAGCCGGCCACCCAGGCGTGCCATGGTGGCAAGGTCCCGTTCGGGTGCCAGATCGGGGATGCGCGGCGCCCACCGTTTGAGCGCTGCAGCCATGCCTCCCCAGCCGGGGCCGCCACCGTTGTCCGCCAGCAGCCCCGTAATTTCCTGTTCCAAGGCCGGCCCTGCCTTCAGCTGGCCTGTCGCGATCTTCAGCGAATCGGTGGCTCCAGCAGCCCGCACCAGCGCGAGGCCGGCCGCGTCCTGGGGCTCCATAAGCCTCGACAGCGCTGCGCGGGCGATCCGTTCGTTGTCCATGAGTCTCTTTCTTCACGCGGCTGCCGAGGCAGCCTGCCGGAGGCCCAGTGCCTGGCCGATGTCGTTGGTGTCGGGTTTGTCGCGGTGTGCCAGGTCGGCCAAGGTCCACGCCAGCCGCAGCACCCTGTCGTAGCCCCGGGCCGTCAGGACTCCCCGCTCCAGTGAGTGGTCCAGAATCCGAGTGGACGCGGCCGGGAGGCGGAGTCCGCCGCGAAGGATCCGCCCGGGAACCTGGGAATTCGTTTCCAGTCCGAGGCCTTGCAGCCTGTCGGCCTGGCGGCGGCGGGCGTCATCCACCCGCTGCGCCACGGAAGCCGTATCCTCTTCACAGCCTGCCTGGCCGAAGTCGGCCAGCGAAACCCGCTCCACCTGCAACTGGATATCCACCCGGTCCAGGAGCGGGCCGGACATCCGGGCGAGGTAGCGCCGCCGCATCATGGGAGTGCAGATGCAGTCCAGTCCTTTCCCGGAGGCCTTCCCGCAGGGACACGGGTTGGCGGCGAGAACCAGTTGGAACCGCGCCGGATAGGCCGCCGTGCCGGCTGACCGGTGAATCACCAGTTCCCCGCTCTCCAGGGGCTGGCGGAGGGCATCCAGCACCCGGCGTTCATATTCCGGCGCCTCGTCCAGGAACAGCACGCCGCGGTGTGCCCGGGACGCCGCGCCCGGACGCGGCAGCCCTGAGCCGCCGCCGATGATGGCGGCTGCTGTGGCCGAGTGATGGGGGTTTTCAAAAGGCGGCCGCCGCAGGAGCTGGACGGCCGAGGACGGCAGGCCACAGAGCGAGTGGATGGCCGTGACCTCCATGGCCTCGTTGTCGGCCAAGTCCGGGAGCAGGCCGGGCAGCCTTTCCGCCAGCATGGTCTTGCCTGCGCCCGGAGGGCCGGTGAGCAGGAGGTGGTGGGCGCCGGCCGCAGCCACCTCCAGGGCACGCCGGGCATCGCCCTGGCCGGACACGTCTGCCATATCCGGCACTGCCTGCATGCTGCCCGGGGCATCCCCCTGGCTGGCCTCGTCCTGGGGCTCGAAGTCCAGCGCGAGCTCTTGAGGGTCCGCACCAAAGTCGAGGGCAAGCCGGGCCAGCGTGCGGTAGCCCCTGACCCTTGCACCCGGAACCAGTGAAGCCTCAGCCAGATTGGCCTGTGCCACCACAATCTCTGGATATCCGGCCTGCACTGCCGCCATCACGGCAGGAAGAATGCCCCGCACCGGCCGAAGCCGGCCATCCAGCCCCAATTCGGCCATAAAGACGGTCCGCCCGGTGGGCTTAATGTCATTCGCCGCCCGCAGGACAGCCATTGTCACCGCAAGGTCGAACCCGGAACCCCGCTTGGGGAGGGAGGCCGGAATCAGGTTGGCGGTGATTTTCCGCCGGCTCAGCGGAATCCCCGAGTTCTTCGCAGCGGAGCGGATGCGTTCCTTCGCTTCATTTAGCGCCGCATCCGGGAGGCCCAGGATCACAAATGCCGGCAGCGTCTGGCCGATGTCCGCCTCAACCTCGACGATGTAGCCGTTCAGCCCCACCAGCGCCACCGAGTAGGTCCGGCCCAACGCCATCTACCCCACCCCTTTGAGGTGTTCCACCAGCGGTTCGGCAACGCCGTCGTCCAGCACCGAGATGACATCCACTCGGCGCAGCGGCATGTGGAGCTCCCGGTCCCGGCACCATGCTGAACCGAGCCGGTGCAGGCGCGCGAGTTTTTCCGGGCCCACGGCTTCAAAGGGATGGCCGTAGTCCAGGGAGCGGCGGGTTTTAACCTCCGCTATGACCAGGGCATCGGCGTCCAAGGCCACGATGTCGATTTCGCCGTCCGGGCAGCGCCAGTTGCGCTCCACCACCAGCATGCCAACTGACTCAAGATATCCGGCAGCGAGCTCTTCGCCGCGCCGGCCCAACAGGTCTTTGGATTTCATGTCTACCTCCGCAACCAGCCTGCGGGGGCAGGTCAGTGGAGGACAGAGGGCCAGGTGCCTATGTGGAAACGTGGCTACAGTAAGGCTGTTTCAGGGCAATGTGGAGGAGCAGTGATGCTCACTGCGGGCATCAGTTGCCGAGGTCAACGTCCTTGGGCATCGCAAGTTCTTCATTACGCGGAAGCTCTTCGACGTTGACGTCCTTGAAGGTGAGGACGCGGACATTCTTCACGAACCTCGCCGAGCGGTAGACGTCCCAAACCCACGCGTCCTGCAGCGTCAGGTCGAAGTAGACCTCGCCGTCGGCACTGCGGGCCTGGAGGTCAACATGGTTGGCCAGGTAAAAGCGGCGTTCTGTCTCGACAACGTAGCTAAAGAGCCCGACGACATCGCGGTATTCACGATAGAGCTGCAGCTCCATGTCGGTTTCATAGTTTTCAAGATCCTCAGCGCTCATGCTTCCATCTTGCACCATTCACCATACCGCTGGCGCCACTGCAGTGGCCCGTCCTCAGAGTTCCCCACCCAGGAGGTTCCAGCTCACGCGGTGGTACGGCGTGGGTCCGGCGGCCCTCAGCACGTCCCGGTGGAAGGGAGTGGCGTATCCCTTGTTTTCGTTCCAGCCAAAATCCGGGTATTCAGCATGCAGCCCGCACATCTGCTGGTCACGTTCCACCTTGGCGATCACGCTGGCGGCCGCAACACTCAGGCACTGCATGTCAGCCTTGATGCGGGTGTGGACCGGAGCGTCGCACCGCAGGTCCGACCCGTCGACCGTCATCTCGTCGAACAGGGAGGGCTGCTCGGCGGGCGACAGCCAGTTATGGCTCCCGTCCAGGAGCACCAGATCCGGCGTGACCCCGGCGGCGAGGACCTCAAACCAGGCCCGGGTTCCTGCCAGGCGCAGGGCAGCGATAATGCCAAGCGCGTCGATTTCGGCTGCTGAGGCATGTCCCACCGCCGACGCGAGGCTCCATTTGCGGACCAGTGGTTCCAGGCGTTCCCGCTCCGCCGGGTTGAGCAGCTTGCTGTCACGGACCCCGGGCAGTGACTTCTGCGTTTCCAAGTCCACGACGGCAATACCGACGCTCACGGGTCCTGCCAGCGCACCGCGGCCCACTTCGTCAACACCGGCGAGGTAGCGGACTCCCTGCGCTTTGAAGGACCGCTCATGACGCAGCGTGGGGGCTTTGGAGTGGATGCCCGTCGCGGGCCGGAGAGTCGCCTTGGCGGACGTCGCAGGCAGAGCACTGGACATGGCTAGCCTGCCGGCGGCACGTTCCGGAACACGTCCGGGTAGTTATCAAGGGCAGTGATCCTGTTCAGCGGCCAGGCAATGACGGCGGCTTTGCCCTCGATGTCTGTGAGATCAATGAAGCCACCGTTGGAGTCCACATGGGCACGGGAATCGGCGGAGTGGTTTCGGTTGTCTCCCATAACCCAGACCTTCCCTTCCGGAACAACAACGTCGAAGTTGCGGATCTGTGGGGTCTCGGCGCTGTTGACGTAGCGTTCGTCAATTGCTGATCCGTTGATGGCCAGTTTACCGCCGGCGTCGCAGCAGATCACGTGGTCGCCCGGGAGTCCAATGACACGCTTGACGAGGTGCTGCTGGGAATTGTCCGGCAGGAGGCCAACAAAGATCAGGCCGTCCTGGACCCAGGTGAACGGGCCATCGGTCTTCTCCGGGACCGGCGGCAGCCAGCCCTTTGTATCCCGGAACACCACGACGTCACCGCGGGAAAGCGCAAAGGGTTCCGGGACAAGGAGGTTGACGAAGATGCGGTCATCGATGTCGAGGGTGCTGACCATCGACTCTGACGGTATCCAGAAGGCCCGGAACAGGAAGGTTTTGATCAGGAAGGACAGGACCACGGCGATGACCACCACCGTGGCAACTTCTTTGAGCCAGACGAACACCGGGCTGGGACGTGGGGCCTCCGGCTGCGGGGCGGCGGAAGAACGCCTTCCGGAAACCGGGGCCTCCGGGGCTTCCTCAGGCGCCGTCGCGTCAGCTGCACGGGCAGCGCCGGCCGCACTTGCCTGGCTGGCTCCGTCAGGGCCCGGCTCAGGTGTCCGTGGGTGGTTCTCGGGCATCTACTGTCCGTCCTCTGTTGTTGGTCCTGCCGCTGGCGGCCGTGGTACTGCTGCAAATCTATCAAGCGGCCAGATGATCTGGACGGGTCTGCCAAACACCCGGTCCAGCGGAACCATTCCGCCGCCCGGTGCGCCGAGCAGGCTGCGTGAATCCGCCGACGCCGAACGGTGGTCGCCGAGCAGCCACAGCCTTCCGTCGGGCACAATCACGTTGAAGGCCTGGGTACTGGGTTTGTCGCCGTCGAAAACGTAAGGCTCAACAATGGCCTGACCGTTCACGGTGACTTTTCCTGCCGCGTCACAGCAGGCCACAGCGTCCCCGGGAAGACCGATGACCCGCTTGACGAACGTGGTGTCAGAGCCGGCCAGCCCGAGCCATTGTCCGGCAGCTGCCAGAGAATCGGCCAGCGGACCTTTTCCGCTGTTGAGCGGAGCGAACGAACCCCGGCCGTCAAAGACCACAATGTCGCCGCGACGGATTGCCTCCCTGTCAAAGGCTGTTCTGGACACCAGGATCCGGTCCCCGCCCTCCAGGACAGGTTCCATGGACTCAGACGGGATGAAGAAGACATCCAGCCACAGGGAGCGGACCAGTCCGCTGATGGCCACCGCCAGGACCAGAGCCAGGAACGCAAAACGCCAGCCCATTCTTCTGGGCTGGCGTTTTGTCTGGTCCATGATCCGTATCCTGGTGCGCTGTTGCGAATGGCTCCGGCGCTGGCCTCGTACGGCTGGGGCCTGCCGTAGGTCGAAAAGACCTACTTGGCGGTGCTGAAGTCCCGCTTTTCCTTGATCTTGGCAGCCTTACCGCGCAGTGCACGCATGTAGTAGAGCTTGGCGCGGCGGACGTCACCCTTGGTGACTACTTCGATCTTGTCGATGATCGGGGAGTGAACCGGGAAGGTACGCTCCACACCGACGCCGAAGGAGACCTTGCGGACCGTGAAGGTCTCGCGGATGCCGTCACCCTGGCGGCCCAGGACGAAGCCCTGGAAAACCTGGACACGGGAGTTCTTGCCTTCGATGATGTTCACGTGGACCTTGAGGGTGTCGCCCGCGCGGAACTCAGGAACATCGGTGCGCAGCGAGGCTGAGTCTACGGAATCGAGAATATGCATAGTGCTACTCCTGGTGAACGCCACAGGTCATTCACTTTGGGTCACGGCGGCCAAGCCCGGGTGCACAGAATGCACCGGAAATTGCCGTCGAAAATTTTGTGGGTCCGGTCCCGTCAATGATTGACGGCACCGGGTTGCCTTAGCTGTTGGCCGCGCTCCCCCTGTGGCAGGTGCGGACCCAGTAGACACAAGGACTAATTTTGCCACATCCGGAGCCCAACAGCCAACCGCTTCACCACCGCGTCAGGCGGGTGGTTAACTGCCGGAGCCAGGGCGGGGACGGAGGCGTCCGTCCACGACGTCGTAACCCAGCTCAGCGAGAAATATCCGGTCTGCGCGGGGCAGCTTTCCGGCGTCGAACGTCTCCAGGAGGTCCGGGCGGCGTTCCGCCGTCCGACGGTATTGTTCGTGGCGGCGCCATTGGGCGATTTTGCCGTGATTGCCGCTCAGCAGGATGGCCGGAACGTCCCGTTCGCGCCAGCTGGCCGGCTTCGTGTACACGGGGTATTCGAGGAGACCATCAGAATGGGATTCCTCCACCAGGGAGTCGGGGTTGCCGACAACGCCCGGCAGCAGCCTGCCGATGGCTTCGACCATGGCCAGCACCGCGACCTCGCCGCCGTTCAGGACGTAGTCACCGAGGCTCATGGGCCGGACTGTAAAATGCTCCTCGGCCCACTCGATAACCCGCTCGTCAATCCCTTCGTAACGGCCGCAGGCGAAGATCAACTGGTCCTCCCCCGCGAGCTCGTGGGCCAGCGCCTGGGTAAAACGTTCCCCGGCCGGGGACGGCACGATAAGGACAGGCTTGCCCACTCCCTCTGCCGGCCGTGCTTCCGCCACCGATGCCAGCGCCTGGGCCCACGGTTCTGCCTTCATCACCATGCCGGCGCCGCCGCCGTAGGGCGTGTCATCCACCGACCGGTGCTTGTCCGTGGTGAAGTTCCGCAGGTCATGGACATGAAGGTCCAGCAGGCCGTCCTGCCGGGCCTTTCCGATAAGGGACAGTTCCAGGGGCGCCAGATACTCCGGAAAAATGCTGACGACGTCGATGCGCATCTAGCCGTTTTCCCCCGGCGCGCGGCCTTCGGTGTCCTCGGCGTTGACGTCGAAGAGCCCTTCCGGCGGAGTCACCAGGACGAATCCTTCGGTGACGTTGACCTCGGGGACAATCTGCTCAACAAACGGGATGAGGACCTCCTTGCCGTCGGGTGTTTCGACCACCAGAAGATCCTGCACGGGCATGGTGTGCAGGCCGGAGACCTTTCCCACCACGCGGGAGCCTACACGCGCTTCCAGTCCGACAAGTTCATGCTCGTACCAGCCTTCGTCGTCGTCCTCGTCCAATTCTTCGGTCTCGATGAAGAGCTTGGCGCCGCGGAGGGTTTCCGCCTGGTTCCGGGTTTCGATCCCGTCGAATGCCAGCAGCAGGATGTCCTTGTTCCAGCGCGCGCTCTCCACCGTGAGCGTGCCCACGGAGGCGGGCTCCACGACGAACTCGGTTCCCGGCACGAACCGGTCAGCCGGGGCGTCAGTCAAGACCTGGACCGTCACTTCCCCACGGATGCCGTGGGGTTTGCCGATTCGTGCCACCTGAAGCTGCATCTGTTCCTCTTTTTCCCGTTTACTGAATGTGCGGCGCTGGTGTCCGCGTTTTATCGTGTTCGTTAGATCGTCAGAGTCCTGCTTGCCTTGAAGGCACCGCTTTTGCTGTGAAAGCACTCCGGCCCCTCCACCGTCTACTGGTGGAGGGGCCGGAGCAAAACTGGTGTTGCGGGCGCGCTAGCGGCGGCGGTCGGTATCGACGACGTCGACCCTGACCGGTTCGCCGCCTGCCAATGCCGCCACGACGGTGCGCAATGCGCGTGCCGTGCGGCCCTGGCGGCCGATCACCCGTCCGAGGTCATCCTGATGAACGCGTACCTCGAGGGTGTCCCCGCGGCGGTTGTTCTTCGAGCTGACCTTGACGTCCTCCGGGGAATCAACGATTCCGCGGACCAGGTGTTCGAGCGCTTCTGCCAGCAATCTACTCAGCCTCGGTGGTCTCTGCTTCGGCCTCGGCCGGGGCTTCGTCCTTCTTAGCCTTCTTGGTGATGGCTTCCGGGATGATCACAGAACCCTTTTCAGGGGTAACGAAGGCAGGCTTGGCGACCTTGGTCTTCAAGGTGCCCTCCTGGCCCGGCAGGCCCTTGAACTTCTGCCAGTCACCGGTGATCTTGAGGATCGCGGCAACCTGCTCGGACGGCTGTGCGCCGACGCCGAGCCAGTACTGGGCACGGTCCGTGTCGACCTCGATGTATGAGGGCTCTTCGGTGGGGTGGTACTTGCCGATTTCTTCGATGGCACGTCCATCACGCTTGGAGCGTGCGTCCATGACGACGATGCGGTAGTACGGTGCGCGCATTTTGCCAAAGCGCTTAAGGCGAATCTTTACGGCCACTTTTGTGGTCACTCCTGTTTCAGAAAGGGGGTGAACCTGCGTTCTGCACCCGTGGGGCGGGCCATACTTGAGGGTTCGAAGGACAGGATCCGGACGCGGAGAGAGGGGCCACGCAGATCGAGTACCTGTCTATTGTGCCAGATCAGCGGAAGGATTTCGACTTGACACGTGGGCCTGCCGGCGAGGGAACCCGGGCGGGGCCGGGCCGGAGTCTCAGGAGGACCAGACGTACAGTCCGGTGCGGTCCGTGTCGTCGATTCCGCTGGCCAGCTCGGCAAGCTGCTGAACGTACTTGCGGGCGTCGTCGGCCCCGAACGGCATGTCGTCCTGGGCCGCCCATTTTTCGGCGACGTCGTCCAGGACGTTGCCCTCGCCTTCGGTCTCGTAACTAAGCAGATCCGCGAGCGCCCGTACCATCGCCGGCGGAACCCCCAGCAGCGAGTCACTGGCTACGTCCACCATGGCCAGTTCGTAGTCCGCCCCTCCGGCATGCACGGCGGCTCCGGCGAGATCGCCCAGCTGTTCGATTTCGAAATCGCTGATGTCGGGAATCCGCAGGCCCTGCCCGGAGGGCGAACCCGTGGAGGCGCCCCGCTCGTCCAGGTCGCGCGCGCGCTTAAGCGCGGCGTCGTGGGTTGCCACAAACAGTTCGGTAAAGCCCATGGGAATCGCCCTCATTCCGTCGACGGTACGGCCCGGGAAGGCGGCGCTTCAGCACCGCCCCGGCCGTTCGGATTCAGCTTAACCCACAGCCGTGCCCGGACAGCTGCACCGACCCAGCGCAGTAGCTCAGCGGACGCCGACGCGGATCCTGTTGCGCCACGGGTCCTCAAAGCGCAGCTCCGCGCCCGTGTGGTGGGCGGCGACTCCGGCAACCTTGAGACGGTCGGCGAGGGCGCCGACGTCGTCACCTGCGGGGACTTCGATCAGCACTTCGCCCAGGCCCAGCGTGTCCCGCCGGGGACCGGCGCCACGGCTGTTCCACACGTTCATGGCCATGTGATGGTGGTAGCGGCCGGCGGAGACAAACAGTGCCTGGCCGTGCCAGCCCGCGGTCTTTTCAAATCCGAGGGTACCAACGTAGAAGTTGTGGGCCGTCTGGACGTCCCCCACCTGGAGGTGGACATGGCCCACGCCCGCCGCGGCGCCCAGCTGGCTGTCCACTGACTCCTGGGTCAGGTGCTCCTGCAGGTACCGCTGCGGCGGCAGGGCGAGGCTGTCCATCACCACGTCCTTGCCGTTCCAGGACCACCGCTCACGCGGGCGGTCCCAGTAAAGCTCGATGCCGTTGCCTTCGGGGTCGTTGAAGTAGAAGGCCTCACTGACCAGGTGGTCGGCGCTGCCGGTGAAGGACCGGGGGTCATACTGCGCCACCGTGGCCACGGTGGCAGCGAGCGAAGGCTGGTCATCGAAGAGCAGCGCTGTGTGGAACAGGCCGGCCTCTCCCCTGCCCGGAAGATTCAAGCCTGGTGCGGGGGCGAGGTGCACCAGCGGCTTGCCGAGCCGGCCCAGGTAAAGGCCGCCGTCCTGTTCGGCCACCACCTCAAGCCCGAGGGCACGCTGGTAGTAGTCGGTCATGAGTTTCATGTCGCCCACTTTGAGCATCACGGTGCCCATGGTGAGGCTGGCAGGAAGAAGATCCTGGCTGGCGGCTTCTGCAGTCATTGAACGCTCCCGGGTCCTTTGGCCATCGCGGGTCGAGGCCTCTTACCTATTCCAATTACTTGAAGCTTCAATTTATTCCCATGGAAGCCAGCTTTTGGTCAGCAGATAAGTTCAGCGGATAAGATGCCCGCCCAGCACCACATTCTGGAGCCTGGCAACAGTTTCCGGCATGGTCCGCGGATCCTCCCGGCAGAGCACAACGTCCGCAGGCGCGCCCTCCGAAATACCGTTCGCCCCCAGCCAGGTCCGGGCACTCCAGCAGGCGGCGTCGAGGGCGGAAGCCATGGGAAGTCCCGCTGCATGGAGCGCCAGGATCTCGTCCGCGATCCGTCCGTGCCTGATGACGCTTCCGGCGTCCGTGCCCGCATAAATCCGGACCCCGGCCTCGAACGCTTCAAGGACCCGTTCTGCCCTTCGCTCCCAGAGGGCCCGCATGTGGGCGGAATACTGCGGAAACTTTGCTTCAGCCTGGTCAGCGATCCCCGGGAAGGTGGCGATGTTGATGAGCGTCGGCACGATGGGGACGCCCTGTTCAACCAACCTGGGGAGGTGCCTTGGCAGGAGCCCGGTGGCATGCTCGATGCAGTCGATCCCTGCATCCAGCAGGTGGTCCAGGGTCTCTTCCGCGAAGCAGTGTGCTGTCACCCGGGCGCCCTCCTCGTGCGCCGCCTGAACGGCAAGTTTGACGACGGCGGGAGGGAACGACGCCGCCAGGTCACCTGCACCACGGTCGATCCAGTCCGCCACCAGCTTGACCCAGCCATCGCCGGCACGGGCCTGCTTGCGGACCGCCTCTGCAAGCCCTTCTGGCTCCACTTCGACGGCGAAGTTCCGCAGATAGCGGCCTGTCCGTGCGATGTGGCGGCCCGCCCGGACAATCCTGGGCATGCCGGGCTTTCCCTGCAGCCAGCGCGTATCACTGACGGTGCCGGCATCCCTCAGCAGGAGTGTCCCGGCGTCGCGGTCGGTGCGGGCCTGTTCTTCGGCAACTTCGTCCGCCACGGCACCGCCCCCGCCCAAGCCGATATGGCAGTGCGCGTCCACAAACCCTGGAAGCACCCAGCCTGGCCGGACCGTGTCCGGAACTCTCTGGGGACGGTGGAAGGTCAGCCTGCCATCCACCGACCACAATCCGTGGCGTTCCTGGTGCGGTCCGGTGAGAACGGTTCCACTGAATTCAATGACTCCGGCCATGGCCTAGAGTTCCCTCCTCATGGTGAGCCGCGGACCCAGGGCGTCAAGCCCGAGTCGCTTTTCGTGGGCCCGGAGAGCGGCAAGGCCGGGCCCTGGAGCAGGATATTCGATGAAGCCGCACTTGGCGTAGAACGGGGCATTGAAGGGAACGTCAGTGAAGGTACACAGCGTCATCGCCGTGAACCCCCGGCGCCGTGCTTCAGCCGCGGCGGCTTCAAGCAATGCCCTGCCGAGGCCCCGCCTGCCAGCCGCCGGGTGGACCGAAAGCTGCTCGAGATGAGCCAGGCCATCCACCATATCGATGCGGGCAAATCCAACCGGCGGACGTCCCGCTACTAGGACAAACAGCGAAACAACGGCCGGGGTTGGCTGCGGCGCCGGAAGCAGAACTCCGCCCAGCGCGTCCTGAAGCTGTGCATCGGCCGCGGCTTCCAGCTGTGGCAAGCAACCCAGATCATCTGGCTCCGCAGGCCTGATCCGGTGTGCCTCATTCGAGTCAGTCACGCCGTCAGGCTAGCACCGGCCCTGTAACAACGTCCTCCGGCGCAGGCTGTGGTAGCTTCATCTTGACCACACGGGTGCCCTTGCAAGGGCTGAGATCGGGCTGACGCAGCCTGCGACCGTTGAACCTGTCCGGGTAATGCCGGCGAAGGAAGTGAGTATTCCCGTGAATACGCAAGAAAAACTGCTGCCCCCTGCCCAAAACGAAACGGCCGGCCCCAAAACCGGCACGAAAGAGGGAGACCAATCCCGGCACGCTGACACGCAGTCGCTGAAGTCGCATTCGCTGGCTTTCATCAAGGACGAAGCCTCGGGAATCCAGGTTCCCGTGACGGAGATTGCCTTGGAGCCCTCCCCTAACGGCCAGGCGAACAGTCCGTTCAGGATCTACCGGACCGCCGGCCCGGGCAGCGATCCGGTGGTTGGCCTGGCGCCGTTCCGCTCCCCCTGGATCAGCGAACGGGGCGACACCGAGCCGTACAGCGGCCGGGAGCGGAACCTGCTCGACGACGGCCGTTCAGCCGTCCGCCGCGGAGCAGCTTCAGCGGAGTGGAAGGGAGCGCAGCCCGAGCCCCGCCGCGCCGTCGCCGGCCGGACGGTGACCCAGATGCATTATGCAAAACAGGGCACCATCACTCCGGAGATGCGGTTCATCGCCCTCCGCGAGAACTGCGATGTGGAGCTGGTGCGCAGCGAGGTTGCGGCCGGACGCGCGATTATCCCGAACAACATCAACCATCCGGAGTCCGAGCCGATGATCATCGGCAAGGCCTTCCTGGTGAAAATCAACGCCAACATCGGCAATTCCGCTGTCACCAGTTCCATCGCTGAGGAGGTGGACAAGCTGCAATGGGCCACCCAGTGGGGCGCAGACACCGTGATGGACCTGTCCACCGGGGATGACATCCACACCACCCGTGAATGGATCATCCGCAACTCTCCGGTTCCGATCGGCACGGTGCCGATTTACCAGGCGCTGGAGAAGGTCAACGGTGAAGCGAATGCACTGACGTGGGAGATCTTCCGCGACACCGTCATCGAGCAGTGCGAACAGGGGGTGGACTACATGACCATCCACGCCGGGGTTCTGCTGCGGTACGTTCCCCTGACCGCCAACCGCGTGACAGGGATTGTGTCCCGCGGCGGTGCCATCATGGCGGGCTGGTGCCTGGCACACCATCAGGAGAACTTCCTCTACACCCACTTTGACGAGCTCTGTGAGATTTTCGCGAAGTACGACGTCGCGTTCTCCCTGGGCGACGGCCTGCGGCCGGGAGCGACGGCGGACGCCAACGACGCGGCGCAGTTTGCCGAACTGGACACCCTGGCGGAGCTGACCCAGCGGGCCTGGGAGTTCGATGTGCAGGTGATGGTGGAGGGCCCCGGCCACGTGCCGTTCCACCTGGTCCGCGAGAACGTGGAACGCCAGCAGGAACTCTGCAACGGTGCGCCGTTCTATACCCTTGGCCCCTTGGTCACTGACGTTGCCCCGGGCTATGACCACATCACCTCAGCCATCGGGGCCACGGAAATTGCCCGCTACGGAACGGCAATGCTCTGCTACGTCACACCCAAGGAGCACCTGGGACTGCCGAACAAGGACGACGTCAAGACCGGCGTGATCACCTACAAGATCGCCGCCCACGCGGCAGACCTCGCCAAAGGGCACCCCGGCGCCCACGAACGGGACGATGCCCTGTCCAAAGCCAGGTTCGAGTTCCGTTGGCGTGATCAGTTTGCACTGTCGCTGGACCCCGTCACGGCGGAGGCTTTCCATGACGAGACCCTGCCGGCTGAACCGGCCAAAACGGCACACTTCTGCTCCATGTGCGGCCCCAAGTTCTGTTCCATGAGGATCAGCCAGGACATTCGGGATGAATACGGCAGCAGTGACTATGCTTCCGGCGACTCCCCGGACACCCCGCAGGCGGAGGCCGCGATTGCTGCCGGAATGCGGGAAAAGAGCCAGGAGCTCCTCGCCGCCGGAGGCAAGGTGTACCTGCCTGAGCTGCGGCTCCCCGAAAGCGCCCGCCACTAGCGGGCTTCAAGCTCCGTCCGGCAGGCATTTGGGGGCCTGCCGGACGGGACCTGCGGGAGATCCTTGGGCAGGCAGGCCAAGGCTGGGAAACGCCTATTAAGACGCCCGGGGCTGCAGGCGCCGGCTCGCCTCGGCAATGAACGAACGGATGCAGTGGTCACCCTCGGCGGAATCCTGTGGCCGGTGCCCGCCCGCGGCATGGCGGTGCAGGGCGCCGGTCTCCCTGAGGTACCTGGCGATTTCTTCGTAGAGGGGTTCCCAGCCGCCGGTCAGGACCAGCGTGGGAACACCGGGAACAATCTGCAGCGGAGCTTCCCAGGCCGGGGCCTGCAGCCGGAGCCGGCGCGCCGACCGTTTTTCCTCCACGGTGGCAGGCTCCTGCAGATCCGCCGCGTACACCCGCCGGACGAACTCCCGCTGGAAGTCCTCATCCCCAAGCTGGTGGCGGACATCAAAGAGCGGCTGCATCAGTTCGCGGTGTGCCGCAGTGGCGGGCAGTTCGGCGGTGAGGGACAGGCAGGCGGGCTCCACGAGGGTCAGCGATAACACCAGGTCCGGGCGTTCGACGGCGGCCAGCATGGCTGAAATGGCGCCCTGGGCATGCGCCACAACGTGGCCGCCGGCAGCGCCCCGGCCGTCATCAGCCAGGGAGCGCAGGACAATGGCGGCATCGGCTGTGAAGGACGATTCAACAGGTTCGGCCACGGGATCGAATCCGTGCCGGCGGAGGAACAGGGCGTCATAGGTCAGTGCCATGCCGTGCTGGCGGGGCCATGCCGCCGCGCCGAAGCTTCCGGCGCCGTGGACGAACACTACCCTCTGCTTGAACATGACCCAACCCTAATCCACGGCTCCGACATCCCGGTGGCACCACCCAAGTGGCTGGCAGTTAACGCTCCGAAACGCGCGTTTCGGAGCGTTAACTGCGACCCAGTTGGGGTGCCTAGTGGAGGCTTCGGTTACTTGCCGAGGAACTTGTCGAAGCCCTTGGGCAGGTTGAGCTGGGACGGATCGAAGTCCCCGGACTGCTGGCCGAACGCCGCACCGGTGGGAAGCGCCTTCGCCGCACCTGCCCGGCGTGCTTCAGCTTCCCGGAGTTCCTGGGCTGCCTTGGCCGGGTTTCCGGAGCGGGCTTTCTTCTTCGGTGCGTTCTTGACAGCCTTCTTGCCGCCGCCCGGACCGCCCATTCCCGGCATACCGGGCATTCCGGGCATGCCGCCGCCCTGTGCCATCTTCTTCATCATCTTCTGGGCCTGGGCGAAGCGTTCCAGGAGGCCGTTGACCTCTGAAACATGCACACCCGAACCGCGGGCGATGCGGGCGCGGCGGGAGCCGTTGATGATCTTCGGGGCGACGCGCTCGTGCGGCGTCATGGAGCGGACGATGGCCTCGACCCGGTCGATCTCGCGTTCGTCGAACTGCTCAAGCTGCTGGCGGATGTTCTGCGCACCAGGCATCATCATCAGCATCTTCTTCATGGAGCCCATGTTGCGGATCTGCTGCATCTGGGCCAGGAAGTCATCAAGGGTGAAGTCCTCCTGGTCGGCGAACTTCTTCGCCATCCGGGCGGCTTCGTCCTTGTCCCAGGACTTCTCGGCCTGCTCGATGAGCGTCAGGACGTCGCCCATGTCCAGGATGCGTGAGGCCATCCGGTCCGGGTGGAAGAGTTCGAAGTCGTCCACGCCTTCGCCGGTGGACGCAAACATCACGGGCTTGCCGGTCACGGACGCAACGGAGAGCGCGGCACCGCCGCGGGCGTCGCCGTCGAGCTTTGACAGCACAACGCCGGTGAAGTTGACGCCTTCATCGAAGGCCATCGCGGTGTTGACCGCGTCCTGGCCGATCATGGCGTCGATGACGAAGAGTACTTCGTTGGGGACGATTGCCTTGCGGATCTGGCGCGCCTGCTCCATCATCTCGGCATCCACACCGAGACGGCCGGCGGTGTCCACGATCACGACGTCGTGCAGCTTCTGGCGTGCTTCCTCAACACCTGCACGGGCGACGGCGACAGGATCGCCCGCGGGATGCTCGAGTTCGGACGTGGCGCCGGGGTGCGGGGCGAAGACCGGCACGCCGGCGCGCTTGCCCACTACCTGGAGCTGGGTGACGGCATTGGGGCGCTGGAGGTCGCAGGCCACGAGGATGGGGCTGTGTCCCTGGGACTTCAGCCACTTGGACAGCTTGCCGGCAAGGGTGGTCTTGCCGGCGCCCTGGAGGCCGGCGAGCATGATGATGGTGGGCCCGTTCTTGGCCAGCCGGATGCGGCGGGTCTCGCCGCCGAGGATCTCAACGAGTTCCTCATTAACGATCTTGACGATCTGCTGGCTGGGGTTCAGGGCCCCGGAAACCTCTGCACCCAGGGCGCGTTCCCGTACCCGGCCGGTGAATTCACGCACCACCGGAACGGCAACGTCGGCATCCAGGAGGGCGCGGCGGATCTCGCGAACTGTGGCGTCGACATCGGCCTCGGTGAGGCGGCCCTTGCCACGGAGATTCTTGAAGGTTGCTGTCAACCGGTCAGAGAGTGAATTGAACACGCGCCGTGCACTTCTTTCAGTGGATGTACGGGACTCGACTATCTAGGGTACCAAGTCAGCCCGGCATGGTGGCATGCTGGCAAGGTGACGAGCCAAACAACTGTAAAAACCCTGCTCATCCTCGGCGCTTCAGGCGACCTGACCGGAAGGCTGCTCCTGCCCGGCCTCGCCCGCCTGCTGGCGAGCGGCCGTGCCGGAGGCCTGAACCTGGTGGGGGCCGGCTCCGACCCCTGGACTCCGGAACAGTGGCGGGACCGGGTCCACAACGCCTTCGCGGAGGCAGCGGGGTCCGCGGACGAGGCGGGGCAGAGGGCCCTGGCGGCCATCGAGAAAGAAACCACCTACCACCAGGTGGACGTCACCGCGGAGGGTCCGCTGGCCTCGCTGGTGGCGGGCCTGGACGGTCCCGCCGCAGTTTACTTCGCCCTGCCGCCGCGGGTCAGCCAGCTTGCCTGCGAGGCGCTGCGGCGCGGCGGCCGGCTGCCGGCAGGCACGCGCCTGGTCATGGAGAAGCCCTTCGGATCGGGTGAGGCATCGGCCCGTTCCCTCAACGAGACCCTGGCGTCCCTGGTGCCTGAAGACCACATCCACCGGGTGGACCACTTCCTGGGCAAAGCCACGGTGCTCAACATTCTGGGCCTTCGGTTTGCCAACAACTTCCTGGAGCCGGTCTGGAACAGGGAGCACGTAGAGAAGGTGGAAATCATCTTCGACGAAGACCTGGCCCTCGAAGGACGCGCCCGTTACTACGACGGCGCCGGGGCCTTGAGGGACATGATCCAGAGCCATCTCCTGCAAATCATGGCACTGATGGCCATTGAACCGCCGGCCACCATCGGCGAGCGGGACCTGCGGGACGCCATCTCCACCGTGCTCCGCGCCAGCAGTATCAGCGCCCCCTACGCAAAATCCACCCGCCGGGCAAGGTACACGGCGGGCACTGTCTCGGGGCGGAAAATCCCCGATTACGCCGACGAAGAGGGTGTGGACGCGGCCAGGGGCACCGAGACCCTGGCCGAAGTCCAGGTGGAAATCAACAACTGGCGCTGGAAAGGCGTTTCCTTCATCCTGCGCTCCGGGAAAGCCCTGGGCCGGAAGCGCAAGGAGGCAGTGGTCACCTTCCGCCCGGTCCCCCACCTGCCGGCCGGGTTCACGGGCGTGGACTCGCCCAACCAGCTGCGAATCGGCTTCGGCCCGGACACGCTGCAGTTCGACGTCGATGTGAACGGCCCCGGCGACATTTTCAGCCTGGGCCGCACCACCCTCAATGCCGAGCTCAGCGCCTCCGATCTCCTCCCCTATGGCGAAGTGCTGGAGGGCGTGCTGAGTGGAGACCCGCTGCTGTCCGTCCGCGGTGACACCGCAGAGGACTGCTGGCGGATCGTTGAGCCCGTCCTGAAGGCCTGGTCGCGGGGCACGGTACCGCTGGAGGAGTACGACGCCGGGTCCGCGGGGCCGGCGGGCTGGTCAGGTTCAGCAGAACAGGACTGAACACAAAGAAGCAGGGTGTCAAAAGAGCAGAGCAGCAAAAAGCAGAGCGGGCAGGAAACCCTTCAAGGATTTCCTGCCCGCTCTGCTCTAGTGCTGTATGGCGTTTGGTGTGCGGCGGACTAGATGGCGGCGGTGCCGCGTTCTCCCGTACGCACCCTCACTGCTTCGAAAACATCCACGGTCCAGACCTTGCCGTCGCCGGCACGCCCGGTGTTGGAGCTGGCGATAATCACATCCAGGATGTCATCGGCCTGCTCGTCGGTGGCCAGCACCTCGACCCGGATCTTGGGCAGGAGGTCCACGTTGTATTCAGCTCCACGGTAAACCTCCGTGTAGCCGCGCTGCCTGCCGTAGCCGCTGGCCGCGCTGACCGTCAGTCCCTGGACGCCGTATGCCTCCAGGCCTTCCCGGATGGCTTCGAGCTTCTCCGGCCTGACGATTGCTGTGATCAGTTTCATGCCCCCACGCTTTCCTTGCCTGCTGCCGGCTCCGTCTTGTTGGCGTCAGTCTTGGCCTCAGACGGTGCGGCCTCTTGTGCCTTGCCGGTGATCAGTTCGTGCAGCGGCTGGAAGCTTCCGCCGTGGCCGCCAACACCAAACTCGTAGGCGGTCTCTGCGTGCAGGCTAAGGTCAACGCCAACCGCTTCCTGCTCCTGCGAAACGCGGAAGCCCATGGTCTTGTGGATGGCGTAGGCGATCAGGGCCGTCAGGATCGCAGAGTACGCGATGGCGATGCCGGCTGCTGCGAGCTGGGCCCAGAGCTGGGTGAAGCCGCCGCCGTAGAAGAGGCCGCCGCCGACGCCTTCCTCAGGCAGTGCGATGAAGCCAAGGGCTACGGTGCCGATGATGCCGGACACAAGGTGGACACCCACAACGTCCAGGGAGTCATCGAAGCCCCAGCGGAACTTGAGTCCGACTGCGAGGGCCGATGCTGCACCGGCGATGAGGCCCAGACCGAGGGCACCCAGGGGGCTGACGTTTGCACAGGCGGGGGTGATGGCAACCAAACCGGCGACCACACCTGAGGCTGCGCCCAGGGACGTCGGGTGGCCGTCGCGGATTCGTTCGGTAATGAGCCAGCCGATCATGGCTGCGGCAGGTGCTGCGAGGGTGTTGACCCAGATCAGGCCACCCTGCTCAGCGGTAGCGGCCAGGCCGCCGTTGAAGCCGAACCAGCCGAACCAGAGGATGGCCGCGCCGAGCATGACGAACGGGATGTTGTGCGGGCGGTGGTTCGGGTCCTTGCCGAAGCCCTTACGGTTGCCAATGATCAGGACGAGGATCAGCGCGGCCACACCAGCGTTGATGTGGACCACGGTACCGCCGGCGAAGTCGATGGCCGGGCCGAGGGCCTGGCCGATAGCGCCTTCCGCACCGAAGAGGCCGCCGCCCCAGACCATGTAGGCCAGCGGGCAGTAGACAAGTGTTACCCATACCGGCACGAACACGGTCCAGGCGCCGAACTTGGCGCGGTCCGCGATGGCACCGCTGATGAGGGCCACGGTGATGATGGCGAAGGTTGCGCCGTAGCCCACAAGGATGAGGCCTTCCGGCGACTCTGCCGTGTTGACGCCCTCAAGGCCGAAGCTCGCGAAGGGGTTCCCGACCATCTGCAGGAAGCCTTCACCGCCAGTCATGGAGTAACCCCAGAGCACCCAGACAACACTCACGATGCCGATGGAGATGAAGCTCATCATCATCATGTTCAGTGCCGCTTTGGCGCGCGTCATGCCGCCGTAGAAAAATGCCAGACCCGGTGTCATGAACAGCACGAGTGCCGCCGCCACCATGAGCCATACGTGACCTGCGGTAAGTTCCATGGTGCACGTCCTCCCTATGATCGATACTGCGGAATCATCCGCCTGCCAACGCCGTTTGCGTTCTGTAAAGATTTTGTCCGCGCCGTGTTTCGCGTGCGGAGGATTTAGATTGCTGGCTTGTTACAAGAACCTCTAGGAAGTAAATGGTGCATATCTGGCTTGTTACGGTTATGTTTCAGCGCTCCCCCGGCACCCAATGACCACAACTGCAAGGACACCTGCACCATGACTGCCACAGCCCGTGTGAGCGGCGCCACAGCGCGGATTTTCGCCATCCTGCGCCCGCAGCGGGCAAAGCTGCCGCGCGACATCAAGGTGATGCTGGTTGCAGCGTTCCTGATTGCCCTTGGATTCGGGCTTGTTGCACCCGTGTTGCCGCAATTCGCCACAACCTTTGATGTGGGTGCCACCGCAGCGGCGGTCATCGTGAGCATCTTTGCCATGATGCGCCTGGTGTTCGCGCCGGCCGGCGGGGCCCTGATCGGCCGGCTTGGCGAAAGGCCGGTCTACGTGGGCGGGCTGCTGATTGTGGCGGCTTCAACCGCGGCGTGCGCCTTTGCCCAGGACTACTGGCAGCTGCTGGTCTTCCGTGGCCTTGGCGGAGTGGGCTCGGTGATGTTTACCGTGGCCTCCATGGCGCTGGTGGTCCGGCTGGCTCCGCCTGAAAGCCGCGGCAGGGTGTCCGGGGCGTATGCGAGCGCCTTCCTGATCGGCAACGTGTGCGGTCCTATCGTGGGCGGCATGCTGGCAGGATTCGGCCTGCGCGTGCCTTTCCTGGCTTACGCGGCGGCCCTGGTGCTGGCGGCAGCCGTGGTCCAGACCCAGCTCAGCCACCGGCCCGCAGGTACCGGGGCTTCCGGGACCGGGGCGCCGGAGATGCGGTTCGGCGAGGCCCTGAGGGTGGGCGCCTACCGCTCGTCGCTGATCTCCAGCTTCGCCAACGGCTGGGCCACTTTTGGCGTGCGGATGGCCACGGTTCCGCTGTTTGCCGTTGCGGCGCTGGGGTCCGGCCCTGAAGCCGCCGGCCTGGCGCTGGCTGTGTTCGCGGCCGGCAACGCGGTAGCCCTGACGTTCTCCGGACGCCTGGCGGACAGCATGGGCCGCCGCCCCATGATGGTGTCAGGGCTGCTGGTCACCGGAATCTCCACAGCAGCCATCGGATTCACCTCTGACCTGGCGTACTTCCTGGCGGCCTCGGCTGTGGCCGGAATTGGCGCCGGCATCCTGGGTCCGGCGCAGCAGGCTGCCGTGGCCGACATCATCGGCTCCGAACGCTCGGGCGGGCGGGTGCTCGCTGCCTACCAGATGACTTCCGACATCGGCGCTATTGCCGGCCCTGTCCTGGCCGGCATTCTCGCGGACCAGTTGGGATACGGCTGGGCGTTCGGGGTGACCGGCGGCGTGCTGGTCCTTGCCGCTGCGGCGTGGACCGCCACACCGGAGACGCTGAAGCCCAAGCGCTGAGCATCAGTTCAGCAGCGCGTCCACAAAGCTTTCCGCCTCGAAGGGAGCGAGGTCGTCGGCGCCCTCGCCCAGGCCAATCAGCTTCACCGGAACGCCCAGCGAGTTCTGGATGGCAACAACGATTCCGCCCTTGGCCGTGCCATCCAGCTTGGTCAGCACAATGCCAGTGATGTTGACCACCTCGGAGAACACACGCGCCTGGTTCAGTCCGTTCTGGCCTGTGGTGGCGTCCAGAACGAGCAGCACCTCGTCCACTTCGGCGAGCTTTTCGATGACCCGCTTGACCTTGCCAAGCTCGTCCATCAGGCCCACCTTGTTCTGCAGGCGGCCGGCGGTGTCGATCATCACCACGTCGACTTCCTGCTCGATGCCTGCCTTAACAGCCTCATAGGCGACAGAGGCCGGATCGGCGCCATCGACGTCGGACTTCACCGTCGGGACCCCGACGCGCTGGCCCCACGTTGCCAACTGTTCGGCGGCGGCGGCGCGGAAGGTGTCCGCCGCGCCCAGGAGGACGTCCTTGTCCTCAGCCACCAGGACGCGGGCGAGCTTGCCTACGGTGGTTGTTTTGCCAACCCCGTTAACACCCACCACCATCATGACTGCGGGCGTCGCGGCGTGCCGGTCAATGTGCAGCCGGCGGTCCATGGTGGGATCCACGAGCTTGATCAGCTCTTCTCGAAGCAGCGCCTTGACCTGCTCGGGGGTCCGGGTGCCCAGCACCTTCACGCGCTCCCGCAGGGCGTCGACCAGCTGCATGGTGGGTTCGGTTCCCAGATCCGCCAGCAGCAGCGTCTCCTCCACCTCGTCCCAGACGTCTTCATCAATTTTGTCGCTCGACAGCAGGGCCAGGAGTCCCTTGCCCAGGATGTTGTTGGAGCGGACCAGCCGCTCGCGCAGGCGGGTGAGCCGGCCGGCCACCGGAAGGGGGGTTTCAACCTGGATGGTTTCCAGGCCCGCTGCATCATCCGGTACGTCAGCAGTCTCCAGGTCCTCAATGTCGACGCCGGCAGGCGCCTTGCGCTCGACAGTCGCCGGCGGCGCGTCCTCCAGCAGCGTGCCGCCGCCCTGCTGGGTCGCGGGATCATTGGCGTCGCGCGTGCCGGGGTACTGGGTGATGTTCTTCCGTGTCTTCATCAGGACAGGAATCAGCCCGCCAAGAACCGCCAGGGCAGCAACAATGGACAGAATAATAGGGAGGATGTCATTCACTCCCCTAGCTTCTCACAAAGGCGGCAGGCGTTTTCCGGCCTTCCACGGCAGCTGGCACACCCTAACGGTTAACGGAGCTGCTACCGAGGGAGCTACACGTCCGCGCCCAGCCGCTGGCTGATGACCGTGGAGACACCGTCTCCGCGCATGGTGACGCCGTACAGCGCGTCAGCGACTTCCATGGTCCGCTTCTGATGGGTAATGACAATCAGCTGGCTTGATTCCCTGAGTTCCTCGAAGATGGTGATCAGCCGGCCAAGATTGGTGTCGTCAAGGGCAGCCTCTACCTCGTCCATGACGTAGAAAGGCGAGGGTCTCGCCTTGAAAATGGCAACCAGCAGCGCGACGGCGGTGAGGGAGCGTTCCCCGCCGGACAGCAGTGAAAGCCGCTTGATCTTCTTGCCGGCGGGCCGCGCCTCCACCTCGATGCCGGTGGTGAGCATATCCGACGGGTCAGTCAGGACAAGGCGGCCCTCCCCGCCGGGGAAGAGCCTCGCGAAGACCCGGACGAACTGCGTCTGGGTGTCCTCGAACGCCTCGGCGAAGACCCGTTGGACGCGGTCATCAACTTCCCTGATGATGTCCAGCAGGTCCTTGCGGCTGGCCTTCAGGTCTTCCAGCTGGGTGCTGAGGAACTGGTGCCTCTCCTCGAGGGCGGCAAATTCTTCCAGAGCCAGGGGATTCACGCGGCCAAGGCTGGCGAGGTCACGCTCGGCCTTCCGGAGCCGCTTCTCCTGCTCCTCACGGACGAAGGGCCTGCCCTCAACCACGGGCGCGCCGCTGTCGTCAACCGGCGCCCGGAGGGCCGCCCACTTGTCTGCGTTTTCTTCCGCCGGAACAGGCACGGGTACGTCTGGTCCGTAGTCGGCCACCAACATGTCCGGGGTGATGCCCAGTTCCTCGACGGAGCGGGTTTCCAGGGCTTCGATCCGGGCCCGCTGTTGGGCACGGGCAAGTTCATCGCGGTGGACCGAGTCGGTCAGCTCCGCGAGTTCGCCGGCGAGGGCGTCATTGGCTGTCCGTGTTTCCACCAGCCCGCGGTCCCGCTCTTCCCGGTTCTCTTCTGCCAGGTCGCGTTCATGCCGGGCCAGCTCCACAGACACGTCGATGAACCGGAGGCTTCGCCCGACAGCAGCCGACACTGCCGCTGCCCGCCGCGCCTGGACCTGGCGGCGGCGCGCCCGCTCTGCTGCCTCCTCCCGGGCGCGGCGTTCGGTGGCAGCCGCGCGTTCCAGGGAGGCGGCCCGGTTCCTGGTGGCCGTCAGCTGCTCCTCCGCGCTCCGCAGCGCCAGCCGTTCCTCCATCTCGGCCGAGCGGGCCAGGGCGGCAGCTGCAGCCAGGGCATCCCTGTGCCCGGTGGAGGGTTCCTCCTCCAGGGGAGCCTCCTGCGCGGCTGCGAGCCGCGCTGCGATGGCCGCGAGCGCCTCTTCCTCGGTGGCCACGTTGGCCTCCGCCTTGGCCAGGGAGGCGGCCAGCCTGTCACTTTCGCCCACGGCGCTGCGCAGGACGGAATTCAGATGACCGAGCCGTTCAGCGACCGCAGCGAGCCGGGCATCTGATTCGTGCAGCCTGTCCAGCGCGGCGTCCGTCCGCTCCTGCGCTGCGGCCTTCCTGGCCTCGGCACCGGCCAGGGCGAACCTGTTCCGTTCAATCCGGGCCGTCACGTCGGCCAGCCGGGTCTCGGCGTCGTCGACGGCGGCCTGCACCTCCAGGAGCGAGGGCGCCTTCGCGGAACCACCAGTGACGGTGAGGGCGGTGAAAATATCACCGGCCATGGTGACTGCGGTCAGTGCCGGCCTGGCTTCAATCAGCGCCCCGGCCGCCTGGAGGTCCTCGACGACGGCAACGCCGGTGAGCAGGGCAGCGATGGGGTTGCCGCCGCCCCCGGAGATTGAGACGAGGTCGAGGGCCCACTGGGCTCCAGCGGGCAACGGTCCGTTCTCCGCGCCGTTCTCCTGCTCAGCGCGCTGTCCTGCCGCACTCTGTCCTGGGGACGAAACTGCCGATTCCAGCAGCAGCGAGGCGCGTCCGGCGTCGTCGTCCTTCAGGAGCTGAACGACGGCGGCGGCGGCCGCCGGGTCCCTCACCACTATCGCCTCGGAGGCGTCGCCGAGTGCGGCAGCAATGGCAGTTTCGAATCCCGGCTCAACGCTGAGCCGTGAGGCGAGCGTTCCGGCGACACCCGACAGCCCGGAGTTCAACGCATGCTCCGCACCATCCTTCCGGCTTAGTCCAAGCTGCAGTGCGTCCCTGCGTGCCACCAAGGCATCGCGTTCGCGGACGTCCTCAGCCGTGGCGGAGGCAGCGTCCTTCATCTCCTGGAGCACGGCGTCGAGTTCCTCACTGGCGTCCTCGTAGTCGGCGTCGAGGGTTTCCTCGCCTTCCTCGACCCCTGCGACCTGGCTCTCCAGTGCCGTGAACTCCTCCTGCGCCCGCCGGCGGCGCTCGGTTCCGGCCGCCAGGGATTCCCTCAACCTGCCAAGCTCGGCCTGCGCGGATTCCACCCGTGACCTTGCCGCACCGACCTGCCCTGCGAGCCGGGCGAGCCCTTCCCTGCGGTCGGCCGCTGCGCGCAGGACCGCAGTGAGGCGTTTCTCCTCCGCGACGGCGGCCTGCTCCGCCTCCATTTTTGCTGCCGTTGCCGTATCAAGGGCGCTGCGTTTGTCCAGGATGTGGCGTTCGAGTTCCGCCAATTCTGCCCGCACCTGGGCAGCCTGCCGTTCAAGCTGCTCCGGATCCCGGCCCGAGTAGGGTTCGGAGTTGACGGAGCCGAGCAATCTGCTCCGCTCCTGGGCAAGGGAACCCAGGGATCGGAGCCGTTCACGGCCTGCAGACAACCGGTACCAGGTGTCCCGCGCAGCGTTGAGTCTCGGCGTCGCCTCAGCTGCCAGCTGTTCCAGGACCGCTTGCCGCCTGCGCCCTGCCTCAAGTTCCTGCTCCACCACACCCCGGCGCGCCTTTAGCGCAGCCTCATCCGCCACGTCCTGGTCAAGGGCACCCTGCAGCTGGACAAGGTCATCGGCCAAAAGCCGGGCCCGGGCATCCCGCACGTCGAACTGCACCCGCTGGGCGCGGCGCGCCACCTCCGCCTGTTTTCCCAGTGGAGTGAGCTGGCGCCTGATTTCCCCGGTGAGATCGCTGAGCCGCTGCAGGTTGGCCTGCATCGCCTCCAGTTTCCGGACGGTCTTTTCCTTGCGCCGCCGGTGCTTGAGGATCCCGGCGGCTTCCTCGATGAATCCGCGGCGGTCCTCCGGAGTGGCATGGAGCACCTTGTCCAGCTGGCCCTGGCCAACAATGACGTGCATCTCCCGGCCCAGCCCCGAATCGGACAACAGTTCCTGGATATCCAGCAGCCGGCAGCTGGCCCCGTTGATGGCGTATTCCGAGCCGCCGGTGCGGAAGAGGGTGCGCGAGATGGTGACCTCGCTGTATTCGATGGGAAGCGCGCCGTCGGTGTTGTCGATGGTCAGCGAGACATGGGCCCGGCCAAGGGGCGGGCGTCCGGACGTCCCGGCGAAAATGACGTCTTCCATCTTGCCGCCGCGGAGAGTCTTTGCCCCCTGCTCCCCCATCACCCAGGACAGGGCGTCCACTACATTGGACTTCCCTGAGCCGTTGGGTCCCACCACAGCGGTGACGCCGGGTTCGAAGTCGAAGGTCGTGGCGGACGCAAACGACTTGAACCCCCGGACAGTCAGGCTTTTGAGGTGCAAGGTGTTTCGGATCTCCTGAATGGCTGAAGCGGCTGCTCTGCTGCCCCAAATCTACTGTGTTGCAGCGCGATTGGTGGGTATTTCCGCCGTACCAGCGTACCCGTCCTGCAGGGGCGTCCGAACAGGTCTACTGGCGGATACGGCCTATTGGCGGACCACGGCCGGTGACCAAGCGTGTTCGATGAACACTGCTGGCTGCCCCCCTGGTTCGATGGCAAGGGACCAGATATCGCTGTCCTGGCCTGTGCCATCGCGCGGAACCCCGTAGGCAACAGTATTTTCATCGAGCCATTCCAGCTGGTCGTCGATGTCCCGTTGTTCTGCGAGGACCGTTTCCGCGCCCGTGGCAATGTCCAGAATGGCTATGTTGCGGTGGCCCATGAGGGTTCCGGTCTCGCTTTTTTTGTAAGCGATCCGCGTACCGTCCGGCGAGACAGAAGGACATTCGATGCCTGAGGCGGTGACCATCAGCGTCCTGTCCTTCAGGCTTCCCCGCACGAGCCAGATCTTGCCCTGTGAGGAGGCTGTGGCATAGAAGGCGTCAGGCTGAAGAGGGACAAAGGTGACGCCCCAAATGTTGCGGTCCGATGCCTTGATTTGCGTGCCACCGGAAATGAGTGCGAATTCTTCAAGGTTTCCATGGAGAGTGCCGTCGTCCATCCCATGGATCACGGTTTCGGTTGAAAACCCTGCCGAAGCGTAGGAATGCCCGGTGACGAAAACGGTGGAAGCGAGCAGGGAGCCATCCGGGCTGATCCTTGTCCTGCTGGGGATGCCGGGCAGTGCCCAGGAGTCCATGGAGTCCAACGAGGTGTCGTACGTGGTGGCTTCAAAGTTTGTGGGCACTTCGTTCCTGGTGCGCAGGCAGCTCACCAGGTCCCGGGTGGCGTACACCCTGTCGCAACTGTGTCCGCTGAGGGCCCGGCGGCCTGACGGGTCTGACAGCAGGACAGTTGCAGCCTGCCCGTAGCCCTGGCCCGCAGCCGTGTTGCGGAACATCACAAACGGCTCAGCCGGAAGGGCGTCGGCGGCGACCACTTCCACGGCCGGCGCCGCGTCCTGGCTGGTCCTCGCTTCCTGGAGCGCCGACACAGCGTAGACACCGGCACCTCCAAGTGCCAGCAGCACCACAGCCAGGAGAATCAGCCATTGCCGCCGCATGCCGGCAGGGGCGACGGCGGGCTCACCCGGTGGGGCCGCTGTTGCCTGAGGCGGCGCTGCACTGCGGCTCATGATGCTGGAGCCTGCCTGACCATCCCGCGCATCAGCACCGCAGCCGCGCCCAAGGCCGCCACCAGCAGGACGGCCACGCACACCACGGCGGTCACCGGTCCAACGGCAAACCACAGCACACCGAAACCTGCAGCTGCTGCCATTCGGCTCAATGCCACCACTGTTTGTGCCGCACCCAGGGCAGTGCCTACCTTTTCAGGCGGAGAAAGCTGGCTGACCAGTGCGGCCAGGACCCCGTCCGTCGCTGCGTAAAAGACACCAAGCAGAATCAGGCAGCCCACGGTGGCCCCCAGTCCGCCGAAAGGCACCGCCGCCAGCAGGTAGCAGGCCAGGAGGGCCAGATGGCCGGCCAGGAACACTGGTACGCGGCCCCAGCGGTCAGCCAGCCTGCCCAGCGGCACGGCAAACAGCAGGAAGGCTGCGTTGGTCCCCACATAGAGGAGCGGAAACCACTGCACCGCGAAAGACTCCCTGTCCTGCAGGATCAGGTAGATGAAGCCGTCCCCGATGGTCAGGATGCCCAGCAGTCCCGCAGTGACCAGGAGCCGGGCCAGCCCCTGCTCCTTCAGCCGTGACCACCGAAGCCCTGACCAGTGGAGCGCCGGCCAACGGAGTCCTGACCTGTGGAAAGAGTGCGGCGGGCGTCCGGCGCCGGCCTGGGCGCGTCGCCGGTCCCGCCGCTCCCGGCCTGGAACCATCAGCACCAGGATGGCAACGCCGATCACGGAAAAAGCCAGGGAAACGACAAAAACGGTGCTGAAGCCGTTGGGAATGGCCAAAAGCACCAGAAAAGCAATCAGGGGCCCGGCGGCCGCGCCGATGTTGTCCAGCATTCGATGGACGCCAAAGGACCGTGCCAGGTAGTCCGATTGTGCGGCTTCGGAGATCATGGCGTCACGTGGTGCCGTCCTGATGCCCTTGCCGATCCTGTCCCCTGTGACAATCCCGGCGATCGCCCAGAACCCGCCCGCGAAGAGGAACCCGATACGGGCAAGCATGGACAGTCCGTAGCCGGCCACGGCAACACGTTTGGGATGCCCTGTCCGGTCCGATACCCACCCCGCCCCGATCCGGACAATGGCGCTGGCTCCTTGGTTGATGCCATCGATAATGCCAAAGGCGATGGTGGACAGTCCCAGGAAACCGGTGATGTAGAGGGGCAGGATGGCTGAGACAGACTCGGAGGAAATGTCCGTCACCATGCTGACGATGCCCAGCCAGATGATTACCGGGGACAGCCGGAACATGGCGTTCGGCCCGGCGGGCGGCGCACTGTCCTGCCGGTCCTTCTGGCCGCCGGTGCGGTCCGACATCGAAATGTACAAGGGCTGCCTGGTTCCTGCTGATGGACTGGAAGTTCTAACGGCTGCAGCGTCTGCCCTCCGGCAGGGCGCCTGGCCGCGTTTATGGCCTCAGTCTGTCAGCGGATTCCACATTGGGAAACCGCAGAATCCGCAGACTTGCCCTGCTCCGGCGGGCGGTTCCTACCAGCGGCCGTTCCGCGGGCGCGGCTGGCACACGGGACATGTATAGGAGGAGCGGTTCATGAACTGTTCGCGGCGGATGGTCGACCTGATTCCCGAAGCCGCACAGCGGGGACAGGGCTGCCCTTCCCTGCCATAGGCATTCAGCGAACGTTCGAAGTATCCCGACGCGCCGTTGACGTTGACGTACAGCGAATCGAAGCTCGTCCCGCCGGCGGCCAGGGCGTCCAGCATGACCTCCCGGGCGCAGGCGAGAACTCTTTCGGCTTCGGCCCGCCGCAGGGTGTCAGTGGGCCGGGCATAATGCAGTTTTGCCCGCCACAGCGCTTCATCGGCGTAGATGTTCCCAATGCCTGACACCAGGCCCTGATCCAGCATGGCACGTTTGAGCCCGGTCTTCCGCTTCCTGAGCCTGCTGTAGAACAGGTCGAAGGAGAACGCCGGATCCAGCGGGTCCCGGGCGATATGGGCGGCTTCCTCCGCAATCAGCGGAAGAGGGGATTCCGCGAGGCCTCCGGGGCCGCCGTCATCCGTGGGAATCATGGACGTGACAAACAGGCCGCCAAAAATGCGCTGGTCCACGAACCGGAGCTGGTCCGGCATGCCATCCCGCGGGCTGAGGTGCAGCCTGACCTTAAGGTGCTTCTCGTCAGGAACCGTGCTGTCCTGCATCAGGAGCTGGCCGCTCATGCCCAGGTGTGCCATCAGGGCGACGGCGGGACGCGGGCCGGAAGGTGCGCTCTCCGCATGCGGGGAAGCCGCAGCGGCGGGAGCCGATTCAGGGTCGATGAGCGGCATCCACAGGAATTTCCCGCGGCGCACTACGTCCAGGACAGTGGCCCCCGCCAGATTGCCGGCAAAGTCTTCCGGGCCGAGGGCGTGCCGCCGGATGGACCGCTGGTCCACAACGTCCACTGCGGTGATGGTCCGGCCGCTGACCCAGTTCACGAGTCCGCGGCGGACAACTTCCACCTCCGGCAGTTCGGGCACTGCGGCGCCTAGACGCTGGCGGCGGAATCGGCGGAATCGGCGGAATCGCCTGAAACCACGGCACCGGGAGCCCCGGTAAGGGTCTGCCACGCGTCGGCGGCAGCCACCTGTTCGGCTTCCTTCTTGGAATGGCCGGATCCCCTGCCGTACGCCGTGCCCCCAATGGACAGCACTGCCGTGAAGATGCGGGCGTGGTCCGGCCCGGATCCCTCCACTCCATAGTGGATGCTGCCAAGCTGCCGGCTGGCTGCCAGCTCCTGGATGCTGGTCTTCCAGTCCGTCCCGGCGCCGAGGGCTCCGGCATCCTTCAGGAGCGGGCCGATCAGGCGCATCACCAGCTGGCGTGCGGTTTCGATGTCATTGGAGACATAGGTGGCGCCGATGAGCGCCTCCATGGTGTCTGCCAGGATCGAGGCCTTGTTCTTGCCTTCAGTGAGCTTTTCGCCCTGCCCGAGGTAGATGTAGTCGCCGATGCCGAGGCTGCGGCCAATGCCGGCCAGGGCGCGGGTGCTGACCACGGCGGAACGACGCTTTGCCAGGTCACCTTCGGGCAGCGTTGGATTATCCCGGTACAGGGCATCCGTGACGGAGAACCCCAGGATGGAGTCGCCCAGGAATTCGAGGCGCTCATTGGTGGGGATGCCGCCGTTTTCGTAGGCGTAGGAACGGTGTGTGAGCGCAAGACGAAGCGTCCCGGCGTCAATGGAGACACCGAGACGCTTCAGAAGCTCTTCAGTTGAAGACATCATGTCAGCCTGAATGGCCGATTAGACGTCCGCGACCTTGCGGCCCTTGTACTCAAGGAACAGCGCAGTGCCAGCCGAGTCGGTAACGACCTTTGCCTGGTGCGGCAGGCTGTAGGTAACCTGGCCGTTCTCAATGGTCTTCACCAGGTGGGGGGCAGTTGCCTTCCACTGGGAGCGGCGGGCGCGGGTATTCGAGCGAGACATTTTCCGCTTGGGAACAGCCACGGCTAACTCATTTCTCTCTAGACAAACACGTACAAATCAATTTTGCCGGTCAGGCTTAGCCATATCAGCTAGGGCAGCCCAGCGAGGATCCAAGACCTCGTGGTGGTGCCCCGGCTCGTCTTCCAGGCGAACTCCACATTCGGAGCAAAGGCCCTGGCAGTCTTCCCGGCACACCGGCTGGAACGGCAGCATGGTTATGACTGCGTCCCGCAACACCGGTTCAAGATCGATTACATCGTGCTCGACTCGACGTTGCTCTTCATCATCTTCTTCATCCGAAAGCAGGACGCCTTCATAGAAGAAAAGTTCTTGCACATTGACCTCAAGGTCATACGCAAGGGGATCCAGGCATCGTCCGCATTCGCCGGTTACATGGGCAATCACGGTTCCTGATACCAGAATTCCTTCGTGTACGGCCTCAAGCCGCAGATCCAGCCCGATGTCCGAGCCTTCCTGCACGCCAATGAGTGCCACACCAAGGTCACTTGGTGCGGGTACATGTTCCGTCAGTGTCCGCATACTTCCCGGGCTACGCCCAAGGTCCTTGACGTCGAACGCCAAGGGCGAACTAGCATCTCGTTTAATGAGAACTCCTGTTGAACATATGACCGACGTATTATCTTAGCCTGAAGAACCGCGAGGACTCAAACCAGGCCGGCGATACGCGCCGAAGTACCGGACAAGCCTACCCTCTCGCCCGCTGATCGGGCGCCGACTCGCCACCCAGCAGCCTCTTTTGTACGGAGCGGGGCACGTAATCGGACACGCTGCCGCCCAGGCCCGCCACTTCCTTGATCAGCGTTGATGACAGATGCAGGTAGTGGGATTCGGCCGGCAGGAAGACAGTTTCCACTCCGCTGAGCTGGCGGTTCATGGTGGCCATGGGAAGTTCATAATCGAAATCCGAAGATGACCGCAGTCCCTTTACGATGGCGGAAACACCCCGCTGCCGGCAGTATTCCGCCAGGAGCCCCTCCCCTACGGGCTCCACCACGATGCCCTTCAGCGACGCCAGCGTTTCGCGTGCCATGTCGATCCGGTCCTCCAGGCTGAACCTGTATTTCTTCGCAATATTGGTGGACACGGCAACGATGACTTCATCGAAAAGGCCTGCGGCACGCGCAATAACCTCGAGATGGCCGTTGTGGATGGGGTCAAAGGATCCGGGGCAGACAGCACGTCTCATGCTCCGAACCTACCGTATCCGGAGGCCGGGATACCATGACTGGATGCACGCACCAAGGGAAGTGTTCACCGCGACAGCCATGGCCCCCTGGCGGCGTGCTGCCGTGGGCGCCAACCTGCTGGGGCCGGACGGCGGGCTGGGCGTCACCATCTTTGAAGAGATGACCACGCTGGCCGTGCAGACGGGAGCCATCAACCTGGGCCAGGGCTTTCCGGACGAGGACGGCCCTGCGGAAATCAAGGCGGCGGTGCAGGCTGCCGTGGCCGCCGGCGCCAACCAGTACGCGCCCGGCAAGGGCCTGCTGGAACTCCGGGAGGCTGTGTCCGCGCATCAGCAGCGTTTCTACGGGCTGTCCCCGGACCCGCAGTCCGAGGTCATCATCACCACCGGCGCCACCGAAGGCATTGCGGCGTCCCTGCTGGCCTTTGCCGGGCCCGGCGACGAAGTACTGACCTTCGAACCCTTTTACGATTCGTACGGTGCCGTCATCGGGCTAACGGGCGCCACCCATGTCACCGCGCCGTTGCTGGCTCCGGAGTTCTTTCCCGACATGGACGCCCTTGAGGCGGCCTTCAGTGACCGCACCAAGGTGGTTTTGCTGAACAATCCACATAACCCCACCGGCGCGGTGTTCCCGCGCGAGGTCCTGCAGCGGGTGGTCGACCTTGCCCGGAAGCATGACTGCCTCATCGTCACCGATGAAGTGTATGAGCATCTCACTTTCGGCGTCAGCCATATACCGGTGGCAGGCCTGCCCGGCGCTGCGGACCGGACGGTGACCATTTCCTCGGCAGGGAAAACCTTCTCCTTCACCGGATGGAAGATCGGCTGGCTCAGCGGCCCTGAAGAGCTCGTCTCGGCGATCCGCACCGTAAAGCAATTCCTCACCTACAGCTCCGGGACGCCCTTCCAGGCAGCCATCGCCACCGGCCTGAACCTGCCTGACGAGTTCTATCACGGCATCTGGACCACACTCCGGCACAAGCGCGACATCCTCAGCGAAGGCCTGCGCGCCGCCGGTTTTGACGTATTTACACCGCAAGGGACGTACTTCGTCAACGTGGACACAGCACCCCTGGGCATCCATGACTCCGTTGACCTGGCCCGCAGGCTGCCGTCGCTGGTGGGGGTGGCCGCCATCCCGGTGCCCGTGTTCTGCCACCCGCAAGGCGCTGAACGCACCCGCAGCCTGCTCAGGTTCGCCTTCTGCAAAAAAGTGGAGGTGCTGGAGGAGGCAGCCGCCCGGCTGTCTACCCTGAGCGGAAAACTGTGATGGCGGGCATCTTGGGACAGTCCAGACGGTCCACACGGTTCCTGCGGACCACGGGCCAGCACGCCACTATTGAGCCTGATGCCCTGGTGGAGGGTGCGTACATCCTCAGCATCGGAGGCGCAGAGCAGTCCCACGTGAACGTTGCCCGTCCCGAAGAAATTTTTTACGAGTACCTGCGCCGGATCGGCCATCTGGTGGACTTGGCAGCTCCGGAGGGGCAGCCAATCACCGCCCTGCACCTCGGGGCGGGCGCATTGACCCTGGCCCGCTACATCCAGGCCACCCGGCCCGGATCGCTCCAGTATGCGGTGGAGCTTGAGCGGGAACTGCTGGATTTTGTCCTGCAGCAGCTCCCCCTGCCGGAGGGAACGGTCCTGCACACCATCATCGGAGACGCCCGCGATGCCTTGACGGAACTGGAGCCGGGACTGCTCTTCGACGTCGTCATCCTGGATATCTTCTCTGGGCCGGAGGCGCCGGAACATATCGCCTGCATGGAATTTTACCTGGAGGCCCGTGCGCGGCTTGCTCCGCACGGACTGCTCATCGTGAACGTAGGCGACGAACCGGGGCTCACCCTGGTGCGGAGCCAGGTGGCCGCACTGCGCCTCGCCATGGCCGATGTTGCGGCCTTCGCCGAAGCCGGCATGTTTGCCGGCCGCCATCCCGGCAGCATCATCCTTGCCGGAACCCAGGAATCCTGGCCCGGCGCTTGGACCTCCGAACTGGCAGCCCGTGGCCCGCACCCGGGACGGGTCCTTGCCGGGGTGGACCTGGACGTTTTAGCCGGTTGAGTTGCCGTGCGCTTCCGGGCGCCCCTGCTTCAACCTTCCCCGTCTGCTGACCTCAGCTCGTCAAAGGGCTCGTCCAGCTCAATAACGTCAGGCACGGAGGGCTCGGCATACCAAAGCCTGGTCTCCCCGTACTTCTTCTCGGCAAAGCGTTCCATGCCGTCCGGCCAGCCTGGTTCCGGCGAACGGGAGGACCGCTCCACCACCACCACGGCGGACGGCGCCAGGTGGACGGAGAGCTTGTCAAGGACTCCTGAGAGGGCAGCTTCGTCCAGCGGGTAGGGGGGATCCAGGAACACGAGGTCCCAATGCATGTCAGGTGTGGCGCGTTCGAGGAAGGACTCAACCCGGGACCGGTGTACCGTCACAGCCTTCCGCCCGAGCACACCGTTGATCAGGTCAGCATTGCGCTGGCAGACGGAACTGGCCTTGGCATCGAACTCCACCAGGTCAACCGCGGCGGCACCCCTGCTGCCGCTTTCCACGCCGAGTGACCCGGACCCCGCGTAAAGGTCCAGGACGCGGGAACCGGCAATGATTCCGAAAGCGTCAAGCCGGGAAAACAGCGCCTCCTTCACACGGTCCGTGGTGGGACGTGTGAGCGAACCTGGAACATTCACCAGCGGTGTTCCGCCGGCCGCGCCTGCGATGATCCGGCTCACGGCTGTGCCCCTGCAGTCCGGTCACACTGGCTGGCTGTTCCTGATGTCCCAGCTGTTCCCTGCGGTGCTGCCGCGCTAACCACGTTCAAGGAACGCCTCCTTCTCGGGGTTCAAATACTCGTCGATGGCCTGGGCCAGCCGCAGGTGAAGTGACAGTGCCGGATCGTAGCGCACAATCTCCTGGGCGTCCTCCCTGGCGCGGGCAATGATGTCCTCATGTTCGAGCACCCGGAGCAGTTTCAGCGTGGAACGGCCACCTGACTGCGACGCGCCGAGGATGTCGCCCTCGCGCCGGAGTTTCAGGTCTTCCTGCGAGAGCTCGAACCCGTCGGTGGTGGCCGCTACGGCGTCCAGCCTGCGCCGGCTCGGGTGGCCGGGTTCAAGTGTTGTGACCAGGAGGCACGTTCCAGGCAGGCCGCCGCGGCCAACCCGGCCACGCAGCTGGTGCAGCTGGGAGATGCCAAAGCGGTCGGCGTCGAGAATGACCATCAAGGTGGCGTTGTGGACGTCAACTCCCACTTCGATCACTGTGGTGGACACCAGCAGTTTGGTCCGATCCGCCGCGAAATCGGCCATGGCAGCCGATTTGACCGCCGGGTCCTGCCGGCCGTGAAGCGCTGCCACCGGCACCCCTGCAAGGGACGGTTCCTGGAGGAGATGCTCGACGACGGACGTCACCGACGCGAGTTCACGCCCGGCTCCGTCGCCGGCCAGGTCAGCGGCGGAAGGTTCGGCCTCCCCCGGGCTGAAGTCGCCGTCGTCGTCCGTTCCGATCTTGGGGCACACCACATAAACCTGGTGCCCGGCGTCTATCTCTTCACGGGAGCGGGACCAGATACGGCCCGCCCAGCCGGGATTTTCGGCGAGCCCCACCACATGGGTGGAAATGGGCGCCCGGCCGGCCGGAAGCTCATCCAGCACCGACGTTTCGAGGTCGCCGAAGACCGTCATGGCCACCGTCCGCGGAATAGGGGTGGCTGTCATGACCAGAAGGTGCGGCGGTTTGCTGGCCTTGGACCGCAGGACGTCGCGCTGCTCCACGCCGAAACGGTGCTGCTCGTCCACCACAATCAGGCCCAGGTCATAGAAGGAGACGTTGTCGCTGAGCAGCGCGTGGGTTCCGATCACAATCCCGGCCGTGCCCGAGGCGGCGTCCAGCAAGGCCTGCTTGCGGGGTGCGGTGGGGAGGGACCCGGTGAGCAGTGTGACCTGCACGGCCTCACCGGCTGAACCTGTACCGGAGCCACCCAGCAGACCGTCCCGGGACAGGGGGCCCAGGATGCGGCGGATCGATTCGAAGTGCTGGGCCGCGAGCACCTCAGTGGGTGCAAGCAGGGCTGTTTGCCCGCCGGCATCCACCACCTGCAGCATGCCCCGGAGCGCCACGATGGTTTTTCCCGAACCCACTTCGCCCTGCAGCAGGCGGTTCATGGGATGGTCCTGCGCCAGTTCAGCTGAGAGGGTTTTTCCCACGGCTGCCTGCCCTGCTGTCAGGGTAAAGGGCAGCTGGGCATCGAACGCCGTGAGCAACCCGTTGGGAACGGGACGCCTCGCTGTGGCTTCCTCGGCTGCCCATTGCGCGCGCCGCCGGGCCAGGGCAGACTGCAGGACCAGGGCTTCCTGGTACCGGAAGCGGTCCCGGGCCCGCTGCCAGTCGTTGTCCGTCTCTGGTGCGTGGATGAGCCGATAGGCCTCGGCCACCGGCAGGAATTTCTCCCGGGCCGAAACAGCGGAGGGGATGGGATCAGGGAGGGTGCCCAGGTCCACTGTTTCGAGCAGGGTGGAAATGACCTTTTGGATGGACCAGCTGGTTAGCTTTGCCGTGGCCGGGTAGATCGGGATGGGCATGGCCGCCAGTTGCTCCGGATTCTTTCCCTGAGTGAAAGGGTCCTCGTCCAGGAGGAGGAAATCGGGGTTGGTCAGCCCCAGGGAGCCCCCAAACCGGGTGACCTTGCCGGAGAACAAGGCCCGGCGTCCCTGCAGGAGCTCAGCCTTGGCACGGTATCCGTTGAAGAAGCTGACCTTAAGGGTTCCGGGGACTTTGCCGCGGTAGTCACTGCCTCCCACCAGCCGGAGGCCTCCCTTACCGTCGTCGTCGGAAATAACGACGTCGGTAATTGTTCCCCGCCGTGCCCGCATGGAGCGGGTGGTGTTGGAGAGCACGCGGGCGATCAGCGTGACCTCCTCGTCCAGCGGAACCTCGTTGATGGGTGTCAGTTCACCCCGGCTCAGGTAGCGGCGCGGGAAGTAGTTCAGGAGCTCGCCCACAGTGGTCAGGCCAAGATGCTTCTCTATGACGGCAGCGGACCGCTTCCCGATCCGGCGTTCAAGGCCCAGGTCAAGTTCAGCGCTCATGCCCATTGATGTCCACCGGGTCTGCTTGGGAGTCGCGGGGCAGGGCGAGTTCGCTGACCGTGATGTGGCTGGGGTCCCCGAGGGAGCGGATGAGCCGGACCGCAGGGTCGGGGTCCGGAACGTGGACATGGACCCGCCAGCGGTAGTTGCCCTCGGCATCAGCGGCAGTGCCAACCTGGCTCATGATGACGGACTCGCCGATCTCGTCCAGGCGCTGCCGGAGTGTGGCCGCATTGAGGGGCGAGAGGCTGATGGTGCACATGACTTCCACGCCGTCGTCGTCCGGCATGTCATTGTGGATGTGCGGATCCTGGACGTCGTAGCCGTGCAGGCCGTCCAGGAGTTCGCTTTGCAGCTCCTCCCCCAGCACAGCCGACCGGAGGCAGTCCAGGATCAGGAGCATGCCCACCCCGCCGGCGTCCACAACGTGCGCGGCCTGCAGGGCGTCCAGCTGCCCTTCAGTGCGGATTACCGCGGCCAGGGCCCCTTCAACCGCGGCATCGAGCGCCAGGCCAAGGGCGTGGTTGCTGTCGTCGCCGTTCTGACCGGCATCGACGGAGGCTGCGGCGCGGGCCGCCGCCTCCATCACGGAGAGCATGGTGCCGGGAACGGGATCGCTGAGGGCGGACCAGGCGCGGATCTGTGCGCGGTTCAGGGCTGCGGCGAGCAGGGTGGACGTGAGCCGGGTATGGCCTGCCAACGGCTCAGCCGCGGCGCACAGGAAAACCGAGAACAGCGTGCCGGAGTTTCCCCGGGCCTGCTCCATGGCAGCCTGCCCGGCCGCTGCAAGGACAGCCCCGACGTCGGCCTGCCCGGCGGCAGCTTGCCCGGCACTGGCGTGCCCGGCGGCGGATTGTCCGGCACTGGCGTGCCCAGCGCCAGACGCATGGACGGCCTGGGCTGCTGCCCGAACGGTGAGGTAGAGATTGGTACCGGTATCGCCGTCGGCAACAGGGAAAATATTGATGGCATTCAGGCGGTCGCTGTGGTTGCCGATGGCTGTTTCGGACTTTCCCAACCACCGCTTCATCGCTTGGGCGTTGGCTGCAACCTTAGTCTGCAAAGTGATCCCATCCCCCGGTGTCAGCGGTGTGGCCTGAAATTTTGACGCCCGGGCTTTCGTTCATCCCCAAGGCTTGTACTGAGCCTATCGCAGTGAATACGGGAGGCAGCTGTATGTCCGGCGGAAATGTGGCCAGGAGTCCGTGGTCCTCTCCGCCACCCAGGACCCAGGCCAGCGGGTCCGTGCCCAGAAGGTCCGACGCCGGCACCAGGCACTCCGCCAGCCGCTTCAGCTCCTGCGGATCCAGGTCCAGGACAACGCCGCTGGCGCTGGCCAGGCGTGCGCCATCTCGGACGAGCCCGTCCGAAACGTCCAGCATGGCGGTGGCGCCGGCCAGCCGGGCCGTCGGTCCGGCCGACAACGGCGGCAGGGGCCTGCACTGGACATCCAGGAGTACCCGCTGTTCCGGGCTGATGGTGCTGACGTCCCGGCCGGATTCCAGCAGCGCCAATCCAGCGGCTGCCCGGCCAGCTGTGCCGGCAAATGCCAGGACATCTCCCGGGCGTGCACCGGAACGCAGCACCGCGTCTCCACCTGCGAGTGTGCCAAGGACGGCGACGGAGACGGAGATTTCCCGGCCGCGGCCCAGGTCGCCGCCGGCCACGGAGCAGTCCACCGCACCCAGCTCGCGGATTCCCGCCGTCAGGCCGTCTGCCAGGTCCTCCACCCAGCCGACCGGGGTTTCCGGAGGCAGGGTCAGGCTGACCACCATGGACGTGGCAGTGGCTCCCATGGCGTTGATGTCGCTGAGGTTCTGCGCCGCAGCCTTCCAGCCGACGTCGTAGCCTGTTGTGCGGTACCCGTTGGGCCAGAGCAGCCGGAAATCCTGGTCCTGTACCTGCGTGTCTATGCTGATGACCGTCCTGCCGTCCGGAGAAGCGATGATGGCGGCGTCATCACCTGGTCCCAAAAGCATCATGGCTTTGGAATGGCCGCCCTCGACTTTTAGACGTGGGAAGATCCGGGCAAGGAGTTCGGACTCGGAGAGCGCGGCGACTGTCAAATGTTCTGCGGGCACAGCCCTACGCTATCTGCTCGAGCCGACAACCAGGCACCGCACGGGCACCTAGACTTGCAGAGTGAATCAGAAGGGGACCATGGCTGCGAAGATCGCTACCTTCACCCTTCTCGTAGTCTTCGGTCTGTGGTTCACCGCATGTCTGCTGCTGTTCTGCCTCAACTCGCCGGCTTCGCCGACATCTCCCGTGGATGCTGTGATCGTTCTGGGCGGCAGCAGCGAAGAACGGTTGCCTGTTGCCCAGCGTTTTGCGGACGAAGGGGCCGCAGTACTGGTGGTGTCCTGGACGGACACGCCGGGAAACGCAACCGCGGACGCGCTCTGCCGTGGAGCTTCCCGCCCCAGTCCGTCGTTGATCTGTTTCCGGCCTACGGGCCTGGATACGCGTAGCGAGGCAGAGGTTATCGGTGATTTAGTCAAGACCAACGGCTGGACCTCCATAGCCGTGGTCACGTCCTCCTATCATGTGCCCAGGTCAGAAACCCTGATCCAGCAGTGCACGGACGCCACAGTGAACATGGTGGCGTCCAAACCCGACCTCGATTCAGTGGAGTGGCTGCGGCGGTTTGTCATCGAGACGGGCGGCCTGATTGACGTGAATCTGCACCCGGAATGTGGCTCATAGTGGGCTGGATGTAACATTTGACGCTGTTGATTGAGTCTTCAGCAGTTAGGTTGGGGCATCGGCAGCAGCCGAAGCGCCATCACGTGACGAGGAGCAAACTATGGAGGAATCAGAGGACACTCCGCAGCTGATCGCCGCTCCGCGCCACCTGAGACGACGGGTCTTTCACCCCGAAATACCTGACAACCTCCTGGTCAGCGGTCTGGATCCACTGCCGCAACAAGCACCACGCGCCCTCCAACCCGAGCGACAGGGCGGAGTCGCGTCGGCTCGAGTCCGGGCATTCGGACGCAAACGGGCCGTCGCATTGTTAGTAGTGATATTTGTCACGATCAGCATTCCTGTGCTGGTTCTTGCTTTGATTTTTGCGGGCTAAAGGAAAACAAGCGGAATATTGCCGGGTGATTTCACTGGCCACCTTGGTAATGCAGGAGCTCCGATTCAGCGATCTATCGGCTGTCCCGTAGCATTATCGCCGAGTCGTCCACAATTTTGGGGGAATACCTATGCCCAGCATCATGCCTATCTTTGGCACACGACCGGAGGCCATCAAGATGGCTCCTATCGTCGCCGCGCTCCACGAGTCAGAGCTCTTTGACTGCGTTGTGACCGTCACCGGCCAGCACCGCGAAATGCTGGACCAGGTCAACGAACTCTTCGGTATTGTGCCGGATCATGACCTCAACATCCTTCAGCAGCGTCAAACACTCTCGGCGATCATGACGCGGACCATCGACGGCTTGGACAAGCTGTTCAGCAATAAGAAGCCTGACGCCGTCATTGTGCAAGGCGATACGACGACGTCGACAGCGGGTGCCATCGCGGCCTTCTATCACGGTATCCCGGTTGTGCACGTCGAAGCAGGGCTTCGCAGTGGCGATCTTTTCTCTCCATTCCCGGAGGAGGCCAACCGCAAGATAACGAGCCAAATTGCAAGCCTGCATCTTGCTCCTACAAGTGTCAGCCGTGCAAACCTCCTCGCCGAGGGCATCAACGCCAGCGACATAGTAGTCACCGGCAATTCGGTCATTGATGCACTCCTCACGACCGTCGGCAAGCAGATTCCCTTTACGGACCCTCAGCTCGAAGAACTCGCCGCCAGCGGCCGCAAGATTCTACTTGTGACCACTCACCGGCGTGAGAATCAAGGGGATGCGATGCGTGGGGTGGGCCGGGCCCTGGCACGAATTGCGGACGCCGAACCTGACATGATGATCGTTTTGCCGGCGCACAAGAATCCCGTTGTCCGTGAAGCCGTGCTGCCCGCGCTAGAAGGCAAGCCGAATGTTATTGTCACCGAGCCTCTGGCTTATGGAGAATTTACCCGTATGCTCTCTCTGGCACACATCGTCCTTACAGATTCGGGCGGAGTGCAGGAAGAGGCACCGAGCCTGGGCAAGCCTGTTCTTGTGATGCGCGATAACACTGAACGTCCAGAGGCGGTCGACGCCGGAACGGTGACTCTGATCGGAACCGACGAAGAGCGTATCTTTAAGGAGGTTGACCGGCTCCTGCATGACCAGGCGCACTTCGATTCCATGGCGAACGCTGTCAATCCCTATGGGGACGGCAAGGCCTCCGAACGCACCATAGCGGCGGTGGCGCACCTGCTGAAGGTCGGAGACAGAATCGCCGAATTCGGGCTGTGACCCACGAGAAGTCGCGCGCAGCTGATGCCGGGCTTTACGCCTACGGACCACGGTAGAGTCTGGAGAACTTTTTGGTGCCGATTGATTTTGACCTCATGCGGGAGGCTGTAGCACGCCAGCTCCCCGTCGCAGCAGATGAAACTGCCCGATCGCGCGCGGAAACGTTCCTTATAGACGGAAAAATCGTCAGCCCCAGATTTGGGAACCTAGCCTTCAATGGCGGCGAGATCTGGGCAGATACAACCCAACGTTCACAGGCGCGATTTGTTCACGGCTTCCTATTCTTTTCTGACTGGCACGGGACTGTACTCAATGACCCGCACTCGTCGCCGGAGTACGCCGCTTTCGCGATAGGGGTGGCCCGCAACTGGGCTGCAAACTACGCAGACGGCACACGGATCCCCGAAGTCTCGCACCATGACGAGACCACCGCCCAGCGACTTATCCAGCTGACGGCGCTGCTCGTGCGGCTGAAAGACGTCGTATCCTCCGACGATTACAATTGGCTGGCTGGCTTGGCACTGGACACAGCTCGGCTGTTGGCGACAAACGAATTTCATGCCACGGGCAACAACCACGGAATGTTCCAGGACATCTCCCTTGTCTATTTTTCGGTTATGTGTGACTTCGTCTCGCCGCACGAGCGCGAAGGGTTCTTTGAGACAGCCACGGCACGGCTGTATTCATACTTTTCGACATCGTTCACTTCCGACGGTGTTCATATCGAAAATACTCCGACATATCACCTCATGGTGTCCAAGTACGTCCACGGGGTATTGGAAATCCTGTCTCAGACAGGGCACGGCCATGCTGATTATTACAGGTCGCTGCTTCGGAATGCAGCCATGTATGCAACACATGCCGTCATGCCGAATGGAATGTACCCACCCATTAGCGACACGACCCAACAATTGGAAACTCGCGCCGCCCGCCAAAACATCTTTGGCAGTGCGGAATTTGCTTATGCTGCGTCCGCTGGACGCATGGGCTCAAAGCCCTTACAGAGAACATTGGTTTTGCCCGAATCGGGATATGCAATCTATCGAAGCGAATGGGGAAATCCCAAAGCAACCTTCGCCTTCTTCAGCGCGGCCTACAACGCGAACTACCACAAACATTCCGATGACCTGAGTCTGTTTTTGCGCAGCGGTGGCATCGATTTGCTGTCTGAGGCCGGCCCCTATGGATACGACTATAATGATCCACTGACGAAGTACGGCTATTCGTCCTATGCGCACAACTGCATCGTTGTCGACGGCATCTCCCTGCCGCGTACCGACGGATCGGCTCATTTGACCACCCTCGAGGCGCATGAGGTGCGCGAGGACGGCTACAGCGTGACTGGCCGCACTCAGCGCTGGAAGGATACATCTCACTCCAGAACCGTAAGCATTCAGGAGAGAGCAGGAATTCCCTACATTGATGTTTCGGACACCGTCGAAAGCCAGGAAGAACACACCTACGAATTGCTGTGGAACCTCGGCACGGATGTTGAAGCCGTTGTCCACGGGCAGGGCTTCGAGCTGTTCCATGGTGGCCGGAAGGTCATGGATTTGCACTTTGATGCGAATGTCGCCACCAAAGTCTCACTCCACAAAGGAGAGGAACGGCCTAAGCCCCTCGGCTGGCGCTTTCCTCGCTTCGGCGAAGCAATGCCTGCTCCGGTCGTAAAAATCTCATTTCAAGGAAGCCACGCTCAGCTTCGCACGCGCATCCGATTGGCAGAGTTCAACTATCTCGACCGCGGACTGAACGATAAATCGAATGGCTGGCTTCGCAGCAGTGGAAGCGTCAGTTTGAACTACCTCCAGGTACCGGCCAGCTCAGCGATGGGACAAAGCAAGCTTGCCGTCGTTTTTACTGCCATCCACCAGCCGGGCGACTTCACGTTCAACTACAAGAAGTCCGTTGATACAACCGGTGTTCATGCCCTGTATATCCTTGATGACTTCGGGGACCAGGGATCCTACTACTTGAGCGACCATGGCGACCTGTCCATTTTTGACGCTACACAAGCGCTCATTGCACGCGAGTTGGACCGCCTCGGCCTCACTGCCAGCGACCTCATTACGGCAGGTTCCTCGAAAGGCGGGACCGCAGCCATACTCCACGGCATCGCCGCCGGGGCCGGACACATTATCGTCGGAGCACCACAGGTCAAAATCGGTTCATTCCTGCAGGTCCCGCACCCCAACATGCTCGAATTCATGATGGGCGACACCAGCGACAGATCGGTGAACGTCCTCGATGCGGTCGTTTTCGAAGCCATCGACGATATGCTCGACAGCACCCGGCTATCGATATTGGTGGGCGAGGCAGACCACCACTACAAGAACCACGTCCTCCCGTTGAAATCCCACGCTGAGAACTGCCAAAAACAACTCGACCTCACAGTTCTGCCTGGGCTTCCCCACGCCGAGATCGGAGCTGTATATCGACAATTCCTCACCTCGAAGATTGAGCAAGAGATCTCTGAATCAGGCGAAGAGACAGTCCCGTTCACATTCCAAAAATCAGGCGGAGATCCGGCGGCAATAAGTCTTGACGTCTTTATGCCGGCCGGCTGGCAACTTGCATCGCGTCTGTACTGTGGCACGGAGTCCGTCGCCAGAAAGCCGTATAGCTCGGACAGCACCGCCCTATGGAGGGAGATGCCCGCAGGACGCTACCGGGCAAGGGTATTCGTGAGAAACCCCGAGGACGATGATGTCCGAGCTTTCACCACGCCCTGGGTGACGCTTCCGTGATCACGCCGGCTAATATGCCGAGGTGGTAAGGGCCAGGTTCTGTACCTGCGGCATGGTTAGCTTGACGATGGTCAATGGTTGACCGCCCGGTCCGTTCTCCGGGGCAGGTACCGCAGTGAGTGAGGCGCCAGCAGGAATACCAGCAAATCGGAGGACCAGAGTCTGTCCGCTGCGCCGAAGAACTGCGCGATCAGAGCCCAAACTTACCGAGGCATCAGTCACCCACTGCCAAACAAGGTCCACAGGTTTGTCCGATCGAATGGTGTCTTTGATCACCATCGCGGACTGTCCGTGGTCAACTGAGCGGGTTGCCAGGGTCGATCCCGGGAACGCCTTCCGCAGGTCCACTAGAGCGCTGGACGTAGTGGGCATAGTCACGGGCGCAGTTGCAGTTGTTGGCTGGTTTGTGCCTTGTACCATCAAGGTCGAGTGGGCGGATGTACCTGGCTTCCAATAGGTCCAGCGCGTCGGGTCCGAGTAGTAGCCCGGCGCAGCTCCTTCCGGAGTGCCAGGATCCACCGACCACTGAACCCCGCGGCGATAGAAGGAAACTGTTCCCAGATCAAGATGAGCATGGTTGGCGCTGTTCACACCACCCTTGAGCGTCGCTGTGCTTGCCGGCAGATGGAGGGCAGCCAGTCCCGTCTGCGGGTAGACCGACGACTTCTTTGCAGGCAGCACACCTGCCGGCGAACTCCACCACATAAGATAGGCATCAGGCTTCTGCTTAAACCTTTCGGCAACCCACGCCGCAACCGCAGGGTCCTTCCGAACATGGGCATCCCAGGCGGGCATCAGCGGACTCAGTTCGGCTGGACTAGCGTCGGCGAATGGCGTTGGCCGGTTGTCAGGATCCGTGCTGTTCATCGCGTAGCCTGAAACCCTGGCGAGTGTTGGCATCGAGACTGGAATTGCTGAATATGCATTGGGCAATGTGGAGTACAGCACGGATATTGCCCGACTTTGGTAAGTCCAATACCCCGGGCCTTCCTGGGTACCACCGTCCGTGGTAATCATTCCAAGGGCCGGCTGGATTGAACTAAGGGACTCCTTAGCCAGCGCAGCAGCTCGTGCCGGAGACTTCTTGAGAAAAACCGCCGCGGCTACAAAATTAGCAGCGTTATGGATCGCGGCGATGTTAGTTGCGGCATCCACGAAGTTTTCACCGTCGGCCTGCAGACAAGTCTGCGGCCCGAGCCATCGGACGAGTACATTCTCCTCCATGCCGCTCGCCTTGGCCCAATCCGTCGCTGTCGCCGCAGCGAGCAGCAAATGGGAAGACGACAGAGTGTCCATGTCCTCGGGGCCGGCTGCGAGTATTTGGTTGGCTTCCGCGGCAAGGACGCTTCGGGATACGCTGTCGGCGCCGGACAGCCAGCCATATCCCAACCGGGCCACGCGGGGAACGTAGGCCTCACGAAGTTCCGCCAATGGCATGGTCCGGGCCGATTCCGCGGACGCGGACCGAAGCATCTGGGCATGGACCGACGCCAGTGCGGTGTCTGCCCCCTGGCGGGATTTCGCATCGGCTACCAGTTGCTTCGACGTGCCAACGCCAGGACCATCTGTCGGAAGAACGGGGACGAATGTGCTGCTGGCAGAAGGCAAAGCGCACCCGCCCGGGAATCCAACCCAGCCTGGAACGGCCGGGATTGGGCCTGTCCCATTCTGTAGCGTCGAGAGCCAGGCCCCGGATTTCAGGTCCGGTGCCGGGACGGGTTTGCCGATAACACCTAACTGGATGGTGAGATCCGCCGCGAGTTGCGTGGTGAAGGCGCTGGTTCTGTCCTTTGATCCCCCATAGGTGCTGAGCGTTATTCGGGCGGCCGATAAGTCGTTTAGGGCCTTTGTGGCAACGGCTTGTTGGGCACTTCGAAGATCAACCAAAATGGAGAGCTGTTCAGCAACCTTCCGAACTGTCCCCGCCCTCGTTGCCTCTTCCCTGATCCGTGAGGCCACTGCATCCATCGCCTCTTGAGTCTTCGCCAACGTCAGCTCATCACCAGCAGCCTTAAGGGATGCAGTGCCTGCTGCTATTGCATCCTTGACCGTCAGTGCATTCCTCCTGGCCAGCTCCGCCACAAACGGGCGGGCGTTCGCGTAGTCCGTGCCCGCAGCGTAAGTGATCTGGCGCAGGGCAGCACGCTGCTCGCTCAAAGTAGCAGCCGCTGCAGGGCCTGCAACTAACGTACTTGCCAGGATAGCTAGCGCCGTGCCCGTCGCAGCGGGGCTTAGCGCAGCCCTCAACCACCCCTTCGGAGCACGACGGAGCATACGGAACAAGAACGGCTTGTTCGGAGATTCCATTGGCTTTCCTCCACTGCGGATAGGCACTTGCAGAATAAGGATTTTCGGACTGCGGCCCGTATCTTCCCCCACGCAGACGAGAGTCACCGTCCAGCGCCACCACCAGTCTAATTCTTGACTGGACCCTCCGGCTTAGGTACTGCGCAGGTTTGGCACAGGATTCGCCCCACAAACTGCTGTCGGCGCAGGATTCGCCCGAAGGCAGACATCGGCACAAAGTAGAATGGGATTAAGTACTATCGTTGCCGGGTTTCATCCGTCACTCACCGAAAATGAGAACATTGCAAAATACAGAAATTGAACTCAAAAATTTTTTTCAATTACAGGTAAAAGTAAATTTCAACGCGAGACTGTATGCTTTCTATCTATTCCGGAACGATGAAGTGATTGAGCGAACACCTTACACCGTTCAGCCCACTCATACTTTCCCGCTGGACAAAGCAGGAGTCTATCGCGTAAAGTCCTATGCCAAATCTGATTCCGGTGAGATCATCTCCGAGATATCAGAGCGCTTTCGTTTTGAAGGCTTCAGCGATGTTCCCCGGTTACCGGATACAAAAAATGTTGCAGTCTTCGGCGTAAACCGAACTTCCGGATTTGCTGCCCATGTTTTTGCAGCAAGAAATAACGTCCTCTGTTTCGTCGACCCAGTCGGGGAATACATCGGAGCAGATTTTTTTGGTCGCACAGTCGTCGGGATCGATGAGATGCCGGCGGAGGCCATCGCAGTCGGCCATGAGATGTATGAGCCTGAATACGCCGGACTGCACGATTTCACACTCGCCAATGGCGCTGTTGATATTCTATCCAAAGAGCTTCATCGGTTCAGCGTCATGGATTTATACCGATTGTCTCGCTCGGCTTATCTCGAAGGATTTAAGGAGGGTGCAATGCATATTCAGACGTTTATCTTCAATAAGTTCAATTGCCGCGTACCCTTTCTGGCCACCATTGGGGAAGGAACTCGGCTGGGGATAGGTGGTATCGGGACCGTAATCCACCCAGATTCAGTGATAGGCCGGGACTGCGTCATTGCGCAGAATGTGACGTTGGGTGGCCGAGTCCGAGGGAATGGGACGCCCATCATTGGCAACAATGTATTTATTGCCCCTGGCGCCAAGTGCTTCGGAGGGAAAATCGGTAATAACGTGGTTATCGGAGCCAATGCCGTAGTGCTGGATGAGGTTCCGGATAACTGCGTGGTCGCCGGCGTTCCTGCCCGGATAATCAGCAGGGACATGTCGCGCTACACGGATTACACCGCACGCCCCAGCCGGGCATGAAGCCCTTGGCACCCTGTTCTGCGCAAATCGTGTGCGCAGAACAGGGTGAACTCTTACCCCTGCGGTCGGCCGGGCACTGACGAGTTTTCACCGAGGATGACGCCAGTCATCGCAGCAAGCACATCTTTGGAGTCGAATCGGGAGACAACGTAGTCCTGTGCCATTGCCGAAGCATGGGCCCACGAACTGTCGTCCAACGATCCGAGGAACTCAGCGAGTTCGCCCGCATCTGCATGAAGCCAGCTTGTCGGGTAAATCTGGTCAGCGCCCGGCCATGCCAGGCTTGCAGGCAGCGCGCCGGAGGCAGCGCCATCGGGAAGGGTGAGGTGGAATGATTCGAAGTCGCTCAGGGACAGAACCACTCCGATCTTGCGGTACCAGGCTGCCATGTCGTCGCCCTGGCCATCAAATGTGACAGCGCCCACAAGAAGCGGATCGGTTTCGATACGCCGGTACTGCTCATCGTAAAACGACATCTCCTCCGGTCGATTCGCCATCCAATCGAACTCTTCCGGCCGCTTACCCTTGATGAAAAGCTGGTAACGATCGTCCTGCATGCGGAGAAGCCGTAGAACGTCCAAGGCCTTATCCAGCCGTTTGCGGGCAGGAACAATTCCAACAAAGCCGAGATTGAACCTGGCGTCGGCCACTTTATCCTGGCGAAGCCCCACCGTGTCTACTGCGTTCGGAATCACACGACTGATACTTCGCGGAACACCGTGGTCCCTGACGGCCACCTCGAGGAGATGCTTTCCAACAAAGACCACGTCATCCACACTCGCGTAGGAAACATCCTTAACAAAGGGCCGAAAGATCTCTTGAAGATGAAGCCTAGTGACCAGACGCTGATTCGAAGACTTATTCTTTGAATACCAAACGGCATTCCCGAGTGTCCATTCACAAAAAATAACATCAGCCTGGGCCAGCATGCGCTGGCTTTCACTTTCATCGTGTTTGTTATGATCCGACCATTTGTCGATCATGACGCTATGCCCCAACGCCTCAAGCTCCGAAACGATGCCCGCGGCGAATTTTAGGTCGTGCCCTGCAATCAGTACGCTTCTTGGTTTGCTAACCAAACGCACCGAGGACAAGTGCTCCTGGGGTACGAGTTCACGCCGGAGACAGAGAGGGCCGTCATTTTGCCGGTCCACGAGGGCCGTGAGCACCGGCCCGCCCGATGCCGCTGAACCATGACGGGCCAGCCCAAGACCTGGCGTGTCCAGGTTGTCTCTCTCAATCCCGACCGCACTCCACGTACCAAACGTGGTGGCGGTGAGCATGTCCTCGAATACCGTTCGATCGCCATGTCCTGTTCCAGGTGAACCTATAAATTGGACCCCCTCAGCCATCGCCATGTCGGCGGCCTCGGCGAAACTAGCCACGATCTCTATGGCTAATTCCGGGACCATTCTGTTTTCGATGCAGTAGATCCGGACTGGTTGCACGGTCTGCATAGCGATCACCGAGGCAATTTCCGGGGTATAGGTATCAACGAATACCGAATAACTGGGGATCTCTGGTGCTTCAATGACCAGCCCGGCAGTTCGAAGTATGTACGCCAACCGATGAGCCGCGGTATGCCCCCGGTGGACATGCCTGTATGCGAGCCAAGCGTCCCTTATCCGCGCTGACTCATTATTCATCCATTCGCCAATAAGCAGCTCCAAGTCTTCTGCGCCGTCGATGACCGGCACAAGTCCATTCATGACCTGGTTAACACCAATGCCTTTCCCGCTCAAGACCGCCGAGCCGGACGCCGCTACCTCCATGACGCGCCTCGAGAACATGGTCGGTGAACCGTCGACAGAGTTCACATTCACGTGCACAGGATGCGTTTTATACGCATCAACCATTTCGGCGTAGGTCAGACCGCCACGCACGTATCGGGCGAGATGTTCAGGGAACCGGTAGGGACTGTCCGGGTTTAGGTGCTGCCTGTCGTAAATCGACAACCCGTGGTTTTTGGCAACGTCAAGGATCATGGCTAGTTCTTCTGACCGTGCCTTATACCTCTCGCCATAGAACGAACCGGCGTAGGCGACGGAGTGATCATATGGCCGGCCAGATGGCACGATATTATGTAGCCGGGACTGGGCATAGAAGGAAAGCGAGGCCACCGTTCGCTGTCGGGGACCGCCATGAGCCATGTACCGACGGATGCAGTCCGAATCTGTCGTGAACACGTGGTCAAAATGGTACGCGGTATGGCTGAATCTGTTGAAGTGGACAGGATCTTCCTTATTCCAGAAGATCGTAGGGACTCCCGCGGCATTGCAGTGTTCCAGGATAGCTCTCAGGGCGGAGAATCGCTCGTCGTCATAGTAGCCGACCTTTTGCTTCCACTCGCCGTCGATGCCCTCCCACGCGGACTCTACCAGCAGAGCATCCAGCGGCTGCGCATCCACCTGCTGGCGCCAAGAGTCCGGACGGAGCTCCACCATTTTGGATTCGCCTCGCATCCCCTCCAGAGTGAATTCATCGGCAATGATGCCGACGGTCAGCTCCGACAAGCGCCGTCCTTTGGGCGGTGCCGTGCGCTTGCCGGCACGCACGTGGGCTTCAACTGCCTTGCTGCCGGTAAACCTCCATGTTCGTTCGTCGATAGCCCATAGGCGCGCCCGTCTGCCCATGACAGCCCGACGTTCGGGATCCCGGGCCAAAACTTGGATGGCCTCAGCGAGAGAGCTCGGATTCCCGGCTTCGGAGAGCAAAGCTCGATCCTGCCCGGGTCCGGCCAGATCGCGCAAAGGTGCGAGGTCGCTGAGAATCAAAGCCTTGGCGCTTGCCATGGCCTCGAGGGGTTTTAGCGGTGAAACCATTTCGGTAACCGGCAACCTCCTCCGGGGGCAAGGCATGATGTCAAAAAGACTGACATAATTCGGAATTTCTCCGGCCGGCACTCTACCGGTGAACTTGACGCTTTCAGCGATTCCGAGTTCAACGGCCAACCGTTTCAGTTCACGCAACTGAACGCCGTCTCCCACGATCACAAACGTGACATCAAGCCCGCCAGCCAGGACTATCCGGGCCGCCTCCAGGAGATCCTCGAGGCCCTCATAGGCGACGAGGCTCCCGGCGTAGCCGACGACAGTTGTCGTCTCCGCAAGTCCAAGTTCTCGACGAAGCGACTTAAGAGCAGGCATCGGAGCAAACGTGTCCGTGTCGACCGAATTAGGCATCAAGCTGATAGCGGTTGAATCAACCCCGCGCACCACCAGTTCATCCCGCACCTGGCTGGTTATTGCCAGGACGAGATCGGCTTCCCTGGCCACGAGGGTTTCAAGTTTGAGGGCAAGCTTGTAGCGGTCTGTTTCAGCCCAGAGGGGGTTGTTTGATAGCTGTGTGATCTCCCAAAGACCGCGCACTTCATAGGCGAATGGGATGCCAAGCCTTCGAGCCGCCATAAGAGCCGGGAGGGCCGTCACATAGTTAGATGCAGATTGGATAAGCGAGACCCGATTGCGCTGGGCTTCGCGAACGTAGACGTCGACGGACTCAGCCAGATAATAGTCGAGACGGTCGGCGGTCCAACTTGGTCCAGGATTAAAGATATGCGCGACACCACTGATCTCACGTTCAAAGCGTTCCTTGGATGAAACCTCAACATCGACTTTCGAATCCCAGGGGTACCCGGGACGCGCCACGACCAACACGTCTTCGCCATTTGCTTTGAGCCCGGCGACGACACCCCCGGTTCGTGTCGCATAGCCGTTGCTGTTGTAGTGGCCGGTGCTGTGAGCGCAGTACATGATCCGGTTGCGCTCCGCCAAGTATCCTGCATTGGGTTGCCGAGGGGAGAGAAACTGCTCCCGGGTCAGCAGTTCGCGCTGCCCAAGAACATTTTGTACAAGCGCGAGGTCGGAACCAGTCAGGTCTGTCAGCAGTGCGGAGTTCTCCAGAATGAACTCCGCGGGTTCCAGGATCGCTCCCCTGGTGAAGTAGTCGTGTGAAATCAGCTTCAGAGCGGCCGCCTTAGACGGATTCGCCTCAACCTCACTGATGAGGTCTTCGCGCCTGACAGGGGTAGGTGCCGCGGTCTTGACGGGTCTGGAAACGGCTTGCGGCGCCTTAGAGCCGCCTGGCTGCTTCGCAGGCTGGACGGGCCCTCCTGCTGTCGAGCGCACCGGCAAATTTGGACTAATCTGAGCCGACGTTCCTTTGTCACTTAAGACGCGCGAGAGACTCCGTGCGGGGGCAAGGATTGCCTGCCCCAATCGAAGGCTCTTGGAAGAGCGAAGGGCTTTTAGCGTTGATTTGAGTTTGTTTCGGTCATCGTTCGCCGATTTCAGCTCAGCCATGGCGTTGTCCCGGGCCCGTCGCATGGCCCGAAGGTCCTTTTCAAGGACTTCAACCCGTCGTCGACTTTTTGCTTCATGGGCCAAGAGTCGCTCATAGTCCTGGATGACGGCGTCAATATCCCGCAGATACCTCTTACGTTTGGCCAATTTCACCGTTGCCAGCTGGGCAACTTCATCTGCATACTTCAAGACGTCACTCCGTGTCCGCGGTTGGCTTGGGAATTACTGCCAGATTCCCCGCGTGTCCAAGAATGGCTTTCCGCGCATGACCTGCCGGTCCATTTCTCTAAATGCGTCGTGATCCACGAGGAGCACGACTGCGTCGGCCGCACCAACGGCCATGTCCAAGTCCTGCAGCATTACATTGTTCAGACCGGAAAGCTGCTTCGGCAGGCGGTCCACATGAGGTTCCACAACCAGGAGTTCAGCGCCATCGAGCTTCAGGCTGAGCTTTTCGACGATGGCAACGGCCGGCGACTCGCGGAGGTCATCGATGTTGGCTTTGAACGCCAGTCCGAGGACAGCAATCTTTGGCGAGACGACACCGCCTACTGCCTCTTGCACTTTTCGTACGACCCAATCGGGCTTCGAGTCGTTTGTCTCCCGTGCCTGCCGGATGAGCTGCGCCTCCTCCGGGGCCGCAGCGACAATGAACCAGGGGTCCACGGCGATGCAGTGACCGCCAACACCCGGCCCTGGCTGCAGGATATTGACGCGAGGATGGTGGTTGGCAAGCCTAATGAGTTCCCAAACGTTAATACCAAGTTTGTCGCTGATCACCGAGAGCTCGTTCGCAAAGGCGATATTGACGTCCCGATATGAATTCTCCACCAGCTTTGCCATTTCCGCGGTGGCCGCATCGGTTACCAGGATTTCTCCCTGGCAGAAGACTGCGTAGAGTGCTTTGGCAAGTTGGGCAGCTTCGGGGGTGAGGCCACCCACGATTCGGTCGTTCGTGACAAGCTCAATCATGATTCGGCCAGGCAGGACGCGCTCTGGACAATGGGCCACATGGATGGACGGCCTGCCGTCAGCTCCGTCGAGGCTGAGGTCCGGCCGGAGACTGATGAGGTAATCACCCAGAAGCTGGGTGGTTCCCGGAGGCGAAGTGGACTCCAGTATGACTAGTTCCCCGCCCACAAGCTGCGGCGCGATACCACGTGCGGCCGCCTTGATGTAGGTCACGTCTGCCGTGTGGTCCGGGTTGAATGGCGTGGGCACCGCAACGATGTACGCTTGGGCAACCGGCGTTTCAGTGGACGCGCTCAGCTTGTGCTGGCTCACCGCGCCGGCGACATAGGAAGCCAAGTCTGGCTCTACAAAAGGAACTTCGCCTCGGTTGACGGACTCGACCGTGTTGGCGTTGACGTCCACCCCGATAACGTGGATGCCGTTGCCGGCAAGGATCGCCGCCGTCGGCAGACCGATATAGCCCAAACCAATGACAGCTACTGTTTCAATCGTATTCAAGGGAACCCCCAGTCAGACAGAGACTTGATCTCTGTAATTTCCAAAAAACTTCAAAGCACTGCTGGCCAGCAGCTCGTTCTCGCCGACCTTCCAGGTGTGCCCTGTTGACGACCGCTGCTGGCAGTAATTAAACCTGTCAGATGCATAGACCACGCCACCGTCGCCAACCACACGGCGGAGGAAACGTGTATCTTCTCCGCTGCCCACCGCGGCAAAAGGGCTGCTGCGGAAAACGTCCGCGGCGCCCATGATTGTGGGACCCATGACCGTCCGAGTATATCGGTGTTCCCACTCGGGAAAGCGAAGCAGCGTTGCATTCCGGTCCACAAGAAACATGTAGTGCGCCTGTTTACCGACCACATCCGAACCGGAAAAGGCGAGCGAATAGAGCTGGTCACTGAGATATTCCGGGGCGTAAAAGTCGTCGTCATCCATCTTCGTCAGGACCTCTCCGGAGGCCGCCGATACACACATATTGAGGCACTCCCCCAAGGGAACCTGAGCGTCCGCTGCAAGCAGTGTTATAGCTGAAACTCCGTATTGATCTTTCAGATTACGGATCGTCAGTGCGTCGGCCGTGAATCCGTGCGTCAACAACACCAGCTCTGCGTCGACGCCGCGCTGGCTTCCAACGGTTTGGAAAACGTGTTCAAGCTGCCAAGGACGAATGGTCGATACAAGAACGGATACGGTCGGGCGCCGGGCCTCAACCAACAGCTTCGGTGCCACGGCTGCCAGTATTTGGTTGCTCCTCGCCTGGTAAGTGTGTTCCCGCCAGATCCTCCGCTGACCCTTGTGCAGTTGGCGCTCACCCAATTCCGGATTTCGATGCAAGGCCCGCAGGAGGTGTTCGGCTTCAGCCTCGGTGTCAACAGTGAAGATTTCATCCGGGGAGAAGTGAGTGTTTATGGCAGCGCTGGGGGTCGTCAACAGGTTTGATCCTGAGGCAATGATCTCAAAAACCCGGCGGGAACACATGGTGGGAGAGTCCACCACCGAGTTCACGTTGAGGAAAGTTTTGTAGGCCTTGTAGGCCGTAACCATCTCCAAGTAGTCCAGCTTGCCCACAACCCTGGCATCGAACGGAGCCGGGAACTGGTATCTAGGGTCTCCGCCCAGCTGCCGCGAGAAGATCTCCAACCCGGTTTCCATCGCAGGTGAGGCTGCATCAGCTGCACTTAGCAAGGTATCCAACTGCCGGCGGCGGTCTGGGTACTTCGCCGTGAAATACATCCCTCCGAAGGCCACATCTCGTTCGTGCCAGCCGTGTTTGGGGCGAACGGGATTGTGAATGACAGGCTGGGCTGCGAAGGACAACACGTCCACCCGGTCGTGCCCCAGATCCCGAATGTACGCTTCAACCCTGTTGGTGTCGCTCGTGAACACGAAGTCGAACAATTTTGCCGACGCGAGAAAGTCGTCGTAGTGCGGAGGATCCTCCTTGTTCCAGAATGCTGTGGGAATAGATCGCTCCCGGCACCAATCGGTCAACTCCCGCAATGGTGATTGTCCCATATGGTCCTGACGGGCAATCTTTCCTGCCCACAGCCCTTGTAGCCCCTTCCAAGCCGACTCAATGAACACCATGTCCACATCTTGCTCGGAGAGTTGCTCGCGCCAAGTCTTTGGGGAGAGATGCACGCAATCCCACTCGAGGCCGAAGCCGAGTGCAGAAAAATCATCGAAAACCACACCTACACGAGCCATCTTCGGGGAACTCAGGCGGGCGGGCGGCACCACAGACGGCCGGAATTTCAGCTGCTTTTTTCTGCCGCGGCCAACCCATACACCCTCAGCGCCGCGAACGGTCGCCAGTTTACGGTGGCCGGCCTCGAAGGCTTCACGCTCCCGCCACGTCCGGACCTGCCGCAACCCGCCTGTCCTGAAATGCCACAAAAGTCTACGAAGGGTTCTGACGTCGGCTCTCAAGATCTGGACCGCCTCAATGAATTGCGGTCGCTTACGTCAGCTACTTGGAGGTCGTTAATCATCCGTCGGCGGAGTTTGAGGGCGCCAACCCGGTCGCCGTCGGCCATTCGCTGGGTAAACAGGCGGTACGACTTGACCACGTCCGCCGGTGTGCCGTCAGCAAGCAACTCTCCCTGATCGATCCAAATGGCTCTATTGCACAAGTCGAGCACAGTGGACATGCTGTGGCTGACCAGGAAGACCGTGCCAGCCTGGCCAAGCAGTTCCAACATACGTTTGCGCGTTCGGTCCTTGAATTGTGCATCGCCCGTGTTCAGTGCTTCATCAATTATCAGAATTTCCGGATCGATTGCCGCAGCAATTGCAAAGCGGAGCCGGGAAGCCATGCCAGCGGAATAGGATTTCATCGGCATATGGATTGCTTCGTCCAACCCGGATAACTCGACAATCGCTGAGTACTTGTCATCGATCTGATGCCGGGACATGCCCATAGCCAGACAGCCCAGAACTATGTTCTGGTCGCCTGACAATCCGGGTATCAGTGCTGCGTTGACGCCCAGCATAACTGGCGTGGATGTGGCGTAAACCGCACCGGATGTCGGAGGAATCTGCCCGCCCACCACTTTGAGCAAGGTACTTTTGCCCGAACCATTACGGCCAATAATCCCGACAGACTCCCCGTGCTCGACGACAAGGGACAACTCCTTTAGTGCCGTGACACTGACAGCCGTAGTCTTCCCCACGTTCTGTTTGATCATCTGCCAGGTAGAGCCGGCAGAAGAGGCCTCAACGCGGGACCGGGAAGTGGTTTTGTAGGTCATGCTGACCTTGTCGATGACGACGGACGGCGTCCCTTCGACAAAATTCAGCTCAGAGTTCTCGCCCATACGTCTCCTCCCCCCGCCAGAAGACCACGGTTCCAATAGCCAGCGCCGAAATGGACCAAAGCGCAAGGATTGCCCAAGACCGCCATTCCCCGATATTTCCGTACAGCAACGTTTCCCTAGCCAAGTCGAGGACGTTGTACAGAGGGTTGTACTCCATGATCGTCTTCACGACGGGCATATCGTCGAACCTTTCAATCGAGTAAAACATGCAGGAGCCGTACATCCACAGGCGCATTGCATAGGAGATCAGCTGGCTCGCATCGTTGAACACTGCCACCACCCGGGCAAGGATCAGGCCGACGCCGAGGTTGAAAACGAACTGCAGGGCCACCACCGGTATGATCAGCAGCCAGCGCCAAGTAATCTCTTCTGCGGGCGGCAGAACAATGATCAGAATGAGCATCGTGATCAGGACCGGAACATTGGAGAGAAGCTCCCGCAAGTTGGCCGCAAGGACCAGGCTGGCTCGCGGAAACTGAAATGCATGGATTACGTTCTTGTTCGCAGTTATGACGCGCGACGACGACGTGATGGCACGGGTCGACATCTGAAAGAGGAAAACGCCGATGATCAAAAAAGAAACGAAGTTCTCGATCCCGCTTCCTGACTTCAATATGACGCCCATGATCAGGTAGAACATCAGACCGTTCAAGAGGGGACCCAACACCAGCCAAGCCCTGCCAAGATGGTCCTGTTCGTTTCCGGTCTGAACACGAGCCTGAGCATCGAAAAAGATGAAGTGCCTGTAGTCCCAGAGCGACACAAGATAATCGAGGAAGGGGGGCCGGGCACCCACGCGGCGGAGTCCGCGCAGGTTGACGGAAGTTGTTATCGGAGTTGGCTGAGGCCCCCGGGAGGCCTGCGTGGTATTCGAGCTCAACAAGGAGCCTCCATCAGTTGCTTGTATGCCGTGTTGAGAGTAGCCGCGTTCGCTCGCCAAGTACGAGAGTCAAGCACTTCCCGTCGTCCCGCGTTCCCCAAACGGATCCTGAGATCCTGGGAGTTGAGTAACCGTTCGAGTTTAGCCGCGAAGTCATGTCGATCCTCGGGAACCGCGAGGAGACCGTTTTTGCCGTCGGTGACTATCTCTTCGAGTGCGGCGAGTCGGCTGGCGACGACAGGTCTGCCGCAGGCCAGAGCCTCCACCGGCTTCAAAGGTGTTACGGATCGAGTGACCGCAAGATCCTTACGGGGAACAACGAAGACATCCAGGGCCTGGTGGTACAAAGCTGCCTGGTCTCTGGACACACGGCCTGTAAAGATTATGCGATCAATAAAGCCAGTGCGTTCGGCTTGTCCCTTTAGCGATGGCAGCGACTGACCGTCGCCGACTACCAGGAGCCGCAGGTCAGGATGCTTGGGGGCCAGGAGTTCGAAGGCTCCGATCAGGTCGTCTAGTCCTTCATACGGAACGAGACTACTGACAGTGCCGATGTATTGACCATTGGTCGGCAGCCCTAACTTATGCCGGGCCGCAGCAGAATCCACAGGCTCGTTCAGGAACACCCCGCCGACGGCGTTTGGGGCGATAATCACCTTTTCCGGCGGGACACCGCCGCAAACAATGTTCGCCTTCATGGCTGAACCTAGCGTGACGACTAGATCCGCGTCCCGCATCATTTGGGTTTCACGCTTGTGAAACAAATGATACCGCTCGCTGTCGCGGGCAGCTGGACCTCGCGCCGACGCCCATGTGTCTGCGAGTTGTCCACGGACTTCATAAACCCAAGGGATTCCCAAGGCCTCGGCGACGGCACGAACTACGATTCCGTTGACGTAGTGCGTAGTGGTGTGGAGTACCGCGGGCTTAAACTCCAGAGCGACTCGGAGAAGCTCATTTGCCTGCTGCTGCAAGCGTGCGTCCATTGACGGAGCCAAGATGGCCGGAAGCAGCCGGCGATATCGAACGCCATCAACAATATCGCTGGTCCGCGCCAGCAATTTCCCCACTTGGACGGGATAACCCAGCCTTGTGACCGCTAAGACGTCCCAGCCAACTTCTTGCTGGGCCAGCAGCATCGAATGTGAACGCTGGGCATAACCGCTACTCGTATGAGGGAGGGAATTGGTGAGGAGGTGGAGCACTCGACCAGGGGTCGGCACGTAGCCGGGTTGGTTGGGCAGTGCTGGCGCAAAGCCCTGGAACACCCTGAGTTCCCCGGAGAGCCGTTCACGGTGCATCCGCGACGCCCCAGCCGTGTCCAAGGCCGCAACTGCATCAGTCATCAGGCCCCGGTGCCAAAGCCGTCGAGCTTGTGTGGAGTAGACGCCCGATGCATTTTTTGCTGCATCCAGCAAGCGGTCTGACAGGTCACTCTGGCTGGCGGCGATGGCAATGTCGGCCAGTCGTCGCGCTCTGACTCCCGAAACCTTGCCATCCAAAGCAAGATTCAAGCGCCTGGCAACATCGGCATGGTCACCCAGAATAAGGGCTGCAAGGAGCACGATCACTGCCGCCGAGTTGCGGGGTGCGGCCGCGCACGTCCAGCGGGCAACGTACAGAACAGCAGGCATCGGGAGCCGTCGCGAAACCTGAAGGCAAAGCACCACCGGGTCATCGCCCAGGTGGTGCCAAACTGTAGTGAAGCCGAGCAGCACGTTCTTCAAGAGCTGAAACATTAGATTCTGGTGGATCCTTTGCCGAGAAGCGAACATATGAGGTCCATGTACTGGCTGGCCAATGGTTCGTATTCGGCGTGGGCCTTCACCCACTCCCTGCTGGTTCCGTTCCGCACGAGCCGCCCGCGGTCCGCCGCAAGTTCTCGCCAGAGGGCAGCAAGTTTGTTCGGATCGCTCTCCACAATGTCACCCGCTTCAGCCTCCCTGATAATCCGGGCGGCCTCCCCACGGACGATCGCTGTGACGTGGCGGCCTACGGCCAGTACCTCGTAGGTCTTGGACGGGACCGTCGTTTCAAAGGACTTCCAATCATCACGAAGGGATACCAAGCATGTATCGGCCGATGCGTAACGCTCGAGAACTGCTTCAGCGTGCAGGGGCGCATGGAAAGTAACTGGGGCATTCAAAAGTCGTGCAAGCTTCTCCAGAGCCGGCCGCTGGGTCCCATGACCCACCATATGCAGGTGCATTGATTCGCCCACAAGTGCGCTGGCGCGTATGGCAACATCCAGCTTCTGACTCTCGCCATGGTTTCCGAGGTACAGGGCTTCAAAAATGGGGCGGATGAGATCCGGTGGTTTCATGACTGGAATCGACTCCAGATGAACACCGTTACTGACGGTGGCTACATTCCGGACACCGCGTGCCCGAAGGGTTGCAGCAAATCCCTCGGTCACTGTGATCACGAGGTCGGCACGGTGCTGGACGAAGTCCACCAGGTGCTCGATGACGCCTTTGACCTTGCCCTTAACAATCCGTGCATCCCGGGCCAGGTCCGGCCAAGCATCCCGCATTTCAACGATAAGCGGCACCCTGCGTAGTTTTGCCAAGAGGTAGCCAGCGGCCAGGGAGGGGAGAGCCGGGGCTGTCACAATTACGACGTCAGGCTTCCTCACGAGCAGGCCCGCCGGAACAGACAGCGCCGCGGAATAGCATTGATCCAATAAGCGTGCAACGCGCGATGTACCGTGACGCAAATACGGCACATGCATGATCTTTTCGGTGAACTGCCCGTTGAGGACACGGAATCCGCGGCCGGCAGTAAGGCGCGGCAGGTTTCTCCTGCCGAAGGGATAATGAGCCACTGGCGCGACCACGTCAATCCCCCACCCGGCGCGGGAAAACTCCTTTATCATGGCTGTCCAGCGGCGCTGAGGCGGGCTGTGCTCAGGCCAGTACGAATGGGTGATGAGGGTGATCTGCGGAGCCTCGTTCAAGGCCCCGCCATCTATCGGCGATCCGTATTTCATCACTCAGGACTTGCCCGCCCTGGCTGAAATTGTCATCCTTGCCGACCGAAGAAAGCGAAAGTAACCGTAGCCCAGGCCCAAGAGGGCGCAAACGACAGCAGCCTGTAGCCATAGGGGGCTGCCAGACGCCGCCGCAACTGCCGCCTGAACCGTGGACTCAACCACGGCGGCGGGCTTTTCAGGTGGCGCTGCGGCAGCGGTAGATTCAAAAGGGGCTGGGGTCATAACTGCTGGCTCCGGGGCAGGCTCCGTAGCCACGGTATGGGGGACCGTTTCCTCGGTTACCTCTATGGGCAGTGCAGGAGGAAGGACGACAGGGGCAGCATATCCCGGCGGATTGAAGGCTGGCTCTTCGGCCACCAAAGGCGGAGCCGCCGGGTTCTGCGTGCCGGGGAATGGATCCGATGGCTGGTTAGGCACCGTACCCGGATCCGGATCCGGCGCCGGATCGGTGACCGGTTCTGTGGGTTCCGCTGGTGGTGGTGTTTGTGATTCAGTCGGCCCCGGTTCAAGCACTGTCAGGGGCGGAGGACTAATGGGAGGAGTCTCCGTGGCGAAGGCTACCCCGACCGGACAGAGCACCAGCGCGGACGTCACCGCAGCACTGAGAACCATGTTGGCAAACTTATGTCTCCAGCCGCGATCGATCACCGGCATTCCTCCCCCATATCGAATACATTGTGCATAGTTGTTTGCCGCCCTGAGCTTGCGGCAGATCGACCCGCGACTCCCAGTCTACTGGACGACCACAATCGTAAGATGTTATGGCTGCACGGATGTGCAATTACACAACCGGTCATAGTCTTACCGTCTCCGCGTTTAGGCTTGATCCATGCATCCAGTTGTTCCCTTCGAGTCCACGCTTCGGCTCATTGCCCTCGCCGTTACGACTGGAGCCGCGTTCCTAGGACTGACTGCCTGCTCGCCCGTTGTGGACGTGGCTGCCGCAAAAGACGCCGCGAATCCAGCCTGCGCCCCGATGATGTTGGCGCTGCCGGACTCCATCGGTGACGCCAGGCTGCGGAAGACGAACAGCCAGGCCACTGCAGCCTGGGGGGATCCCTCCCTGGTGGTCCTGCGATGCGGCGTCAACGTGCCGGGGCCGACGACGGACCGTTGCGTTAGCGTGAACGGCATTGATTGGGTCATCAAGGAGGGCGACCCCATCTACACGCTGACCACGTTCGGGCGCGAGCCTGCCACCGAAATCCTGCTGGACCCGGAAAAGATCCCTTCCGCCACTGTCCTGGCCGATCTTTCCGGCGCGGCAGCGAAAATCCCCGCCACCCGAAACTGCGTGGGCCAGCAGGAGCTGCAGGACCTGCCCAAAAGCCAATAGGGCGGGCGGTGCTGGGGACCAGTGCCGGTGGTGGGGACTAGCGCAACCCCGTCTTCCGGTTCAGCGCGAGGTAGATCAGTTCATCAATCAGTTCCGCATAGCTCAGCCCGGACGCCGCCCACATCTGGGGATACATGCTCTTGGGCGTGAATCCCGGCATGGTGTTGATCTCGTTAATGATCACGTCGCCGTCGGGGGTGTAGAAGAAGTCAACGCGGCTGAGCCCTTCGGCCCCCACCGCATCAAAGGCGGCAGCCGCCAGATCCCGCACCCGGGCGATGGCTTCTTCCGGGATGTCTGCCGGGCAGCTCAGGGCGGCGGCGTCATCCTCGACGTACTTGGCGTTGAAATCGTAGAACTCGTGGCTGCCGCCTGCTACCGAGATTTCACCCGGCATGGAGGTGCGTGGGGCATCCGTTCCACGGCCTTCCAATACGGCGCACTCGATTTCACGGCCGGTAATGCCTGCCTCGATAACAAGCTTGAGGTCGTGCCTGCGTGCTTCTTCGACGGCGGCATCCAGCCCCTCCATGGAATCCACCTTGGAAATCCCCATGGATGATCCGGCCCGGGCCGGTTTGACGAACACCGGAAAACCAAGCAGGTCCACCTGCTTCCGGACCGCTTCCGGGTCCTTAAGCCATTGCCGGTCAGTAACGGCAACGTAGGGCCCCACATGGAGCCCGGCTGCCTCAAACACCACCTTCATGTAGTGCTTGTCCATGCCTACCGCCGACGCCAGGACCCCGGCGCCCACATACCGGGTGTCAGAAAGTTCCAGGAGCCCCTGGATGGTGCCATCCTCACCAAAGGGACCATGGAGAAGGGGAAAGACCACATCAACGGTTCCTAGTTCCTGCGGCACTTCATTGGGGGAAGCGACAATCAACTGGTGGTCACCACCAATTTCGGCGAGTGTCACTGTTTTCGACGACGGCGGCACCTCCGGCAGCGACTCCGAGGACAGGGACCATTGGGCAGTGTCCGCGGCAGCGAGCACCCATTGCCCCGACTTGGCAATCCCGATGGGGATGACGTCGTACTTGTCCTTGTTGATGGCGCCGAGAACGCCGGCGGCGGTTACACAGCTCACGGCATGTTCGCTGGAACGGCCGCCAAACAGCACCGCCACTCTTGGTTTCCGTTGAGCGGCTGAAGCTTCTGCAGCCAGTTTGTCTTCACCGGACATGTCAATAATCGCCTTCGGGTTTCAGGTCCCGGGCCAGCAACAGCGGCCCCAGTTGGTCAACGGACAGTTTGCCCGCCAGGACGGCAACCACGGCGGCAGTAATGGGCATTTCCACGCCCAGCTTTCCGGCGAGCTCGTGCACGGCCTGGCCGGACTTGATGCCTTCCGCGGTTTGGGTCATCTTCTGGGCCACTTCGTCCAGCGTGAGCCCCTGGCCCAGGAGCCGGCCCGCTGTATGGTTCCTGGACAGCGGCGACGAGCACGTGGCCACAAGATCGCCCAGCCCCGCCAGTCCCGCCATGGTTTGTGCCTCGCCGCCCAGGGCAAGCGCCAGCCTTGAGGTTTCCGCCAGCCCGCGGGTGATGACTGAGGCCTTGGTGTTGTCCCCCATCTGCTTTCCTTCGCAGATGCCCACGGCAAGCGCGATGACGTTCTTGACGATGCCGCCGATTTCCACACCCACAACATCTGTGGTGGTGTAGGGGCGGAAGTACGGAGCGGTGCAGCTTCGTGCGATCCAGCCGGCTGCTGCGGCGTCCGTGCATGCCACCACGGAAGCTGTGGGTTCTTCGCGGGCAATTTCCATGGCAAGGTTGGGGCCGGACACCACGGCAATGCGGCTGCCGGGGATTCCCAGTTCTTCGCCGATGACCTCGCTCATGCGAGCGTCGGTGCCTAGTTCCAGTCCCTTCATCAGGGACACCACCATGGCGTCCGGAGCAATCATGGACTTCCACTCGCGAAGCTGGAGCCGGAGCGATTGTGCCGGCACGGCCAGGACAACAAGGTCTGCGCCATTAAGGACTTCACGGACGTTCGTGGACGCCACGATGACGTCCGGCAAGGGGATGTCTTTCAGGTACTGAAAGTTGCGGTGGCTGCTGTTAATCTGCTCCACCACTTCGCTGCGCCTGCCCCATAACCTGATGCTCCGGTGGTGTCCGGCAGCGGTGGCAGCATCGGCGAGGATTTTGGCGAAGGTGGTCCCCCACGAGCCTGCGCCAAGGACAGCGACAGACTTCGCAGCGCCCGGGTGGCTTCCGTCAGGCCTCATGAGCCGTCCGCCTCGCGGCCAGTCCCGGTAGCCGAAGGTTTATCAGAGCCGCCTGTCCGGGGGCCGCCTTCCACAAACCGCCCGTGCTTGGCCTGGTTGTGCTTGGAGGGGTCCCAGCGCTCGGCGGGAGCTTCCTCTCCCCTGATTCCGGCCAGCAGCGCCGTCACGGCATCCATAATGGCGTCCGTTGCAGCTGTCAGTGTGGCCTTATCCAGCGGGCGGCCGGAAAAGGCGCTGAGGTCCACCGGGTCACCCACCACAACCCGCGACGTTTTGCGCGGGAACAGGTGGAACCCCTTGGCATAGCGGGGAAACACTTCGTGGGCACCCCAGTGGGCTATGGGCACCACGGGGATTCCAGCTTCCAAAGCCAGCCTGGCTGCGCCGGTGTGGCCCTTCATGGGCCACAGGTCGGGGTCGCGGGTCAGCGTGCCCTCTGGATAAATGATGATCGCACCGCCCTCGGCCACGATCTCCTGGGCGAGCTGGAGCGACCGGTTGGCTCCCGCCGTCGAGCGTTCCACCGGGATCTGCTTGGTGGCCCGCAGGATCCAGCCCAGCGCGGGGACCCTAAAGAGGGTGGCCTTCGCCAGGAAGTGCGGCGCGCGCTTCTGGTTGTAGAGCAGGTGCCCCACGATAAGGGGATCGATTTCGGTGCAGTGGTTGGGCGCGGCGATGAAGCCGCCGGGTGGCAGCTTCTCGGTGCCCTCCCATTTTTTGGCCATCATAAGGTTCAGCAGGGTGCGCGCTATCGCGGCGATGACCACAAACGTGGCCTGGCTTTTGGCCGTTTCCTTCACTGTCCACCGCTACTTTGCTGAGGTGATGTCGAAATCGGCCCCGAGGCCGGCAAGCTTTTCCGTGAACCGCTCATAGCCCCGGTTGATGATGTCGATCCCGGTGACCCGTGAGGTGCCGGTGGCCGCCAGGGCGGCAATCAGGTGGCTGAAGCCGCCGCGCAGGTCCGGGACATCGATATCGGTGCCCTTGAGCTGCATCGGTCCGGAAATGACAGCGGAGTGGAGGAAGTTGCGCTGGCCGAACCTGCAGGGCACGCTTCCCAGGCATTCGCGGTGCACCTGGATGCTGGCGCCCATCCTGATCAGGGCGTCGGTGAACCCAAAGCGATTTTCATAGACGGTCTCGTGCACGATCGAGACGCCCTCGGCCTGGGTCAGGGCCACCACCAGCGGCTGCTGCCAGTCGGTCATGAAGCCCGGGTGTACGTCGGTCTCCAGCACCAGTGGATTGAGCTTCCCGCCCCGGTGGTAGAAACGAATGCCGTCCTCACCGATGTCCATGCCGCCACCCACCTTGCGGTAGGTGTTCAGGAACGTCATCATGTCCCGCTGGGAAGCTCCTTCCACAAAGATGTCCCCGCGCGTCACCAGGGCAGCTGATGCCCACGAAGCCGATTCGTTGCGGTCTGAGAGGGCACGGTGGTTATAGCCGCCCAGGTCCCTGACGCCTTCGATGCGGATGGTCCGGTCCGTCTGGACGCTGATGATGGCGCCCATTTTCTGCAGCACCGCGATGAGGTCGATGATCTCCGGCTCGGTGGCTGCGCCCTCGAGTTCCGTGATGCCTTCCGCACGGGTGGCGCTGAGCAGCACCTGTTCGGTAGCGCCGACGGAGGGGTAGGGAAGGGAGATTTTTGCCCCGTGCAGGCCTTTGGGCGCGGAGATGTGGATGCCGCCAGGCCGCTTTTCGACCACGGCACCGAACTGGCGCAGGACGTTGAGGTGGTAGTCGATGGGCCGGTCGCCGATCTTGCAGCCGCCCAGATCAGGGATGAAAGCCTCCCCGATCGCGTGGATGAGGGGCCCGCACAGCAGGATGGGAATCCTGGAATCGCCTGCATGCGCGTCGATGGCAGTACTGGGAGCAGTCTTGGCAGCCTTCGGGTCAAGGGTGAGGTCTCCGGTGACGGGATCCTTCACCACAGTTACTCCGTGCAGCTGCAGGAGCGAGGTGACAACCTCCACGTCCTTGATCTCCGGAACGTTCCGCAACACCGACGGTTCGTTTCCCAGCAACGCTGCCACCATTGCCTTGGGGACCAAATTCTTGGCCCCGCGGACGGTGACGCGGCCTGTCAGCGGGACGCCGCCGCGGATTGTCAGAACACTACTCATATACCGGTTTCCTTACGATTACTCGCCCCCAAATCCTTGCAAAGGCTCCTGCTAAGCATAGGAGGTCGCTTTACCGAACCGAAATACAGAGGCCACGAGGCCAATACCATGGCGCCCCTCCTGGCCTCCCTGGGCGTCGGAGGTTGCGGTAACAGCGTCCCTCATATGATCGGCTATCCCCATGTTCGCTTCTCGAGCAAAATAGTAGTCTGCGTATGCCCGACTACGCTCAGCATGCAACGGAGAGTTGCTCGGGCACCGTCAGCACTTTGTAGCCAAGACTCTTAATGTGCGCGCAGCACTCGGCGAAGTAGGCGTTCAGCTCCGCATCACTGGTTACGTGGGTGCTGTCCAGGGGCTCTCCGGATTTGGGGAGCTGGTTCAATGGCGTACTCAGCACCAGGGTCTTCTCACGCAGGCCCATAGTGGTCAACGCCCCGAACAGCCTGGTGGCCGCCGACTCCCATAATCGCCAGTGGTCTTCCGTGGCAGGGCCAATGTGGCGTTGAGTTCCCTGCACATTTTCCAGCCGCCCTGATCGTTCCAGCTCCTTTGACTGTGTGACGTAGCAGCCGTCCGGTAGCCGAATCACGCCCAGCCGTTCATCCCTCAGGTCTATGAAAAGTAGGTCGATGTTCGCCGCGAACCTCCGCAGCGTCGGCAACAAGTGCGATTTCAAATCGCCCTCCAGGGAACGGTCTTGAAAGGTTCGTTCATTTGCGTCCATTTGGAGGAGATCTGTAGGCCGGGACAACGCGCTGATCATCGACTGACGCCTCACATGAGCCAGCAGTTTGTACCCTGTTCCGAGCCCATCGAACGTGTGCCTTGACACGTCACTGCCATAGATCATCACGTTTTTCTGCATTGAAGAACCTTAACAGAGGACAAACCTCAGTCTCCTGCCCCCTCATCCGCAGGCAAGCGAAGCCACATAGGTGGAAGGTCCCGAGTACAATCACGAGGTCCGTAGCTGCGGACAGAAGGACTATACAGTGCGTCAGTTGATGCACTATTGGGGGCACATTGAGTTTTGGTAATAGGAAGTCGAATAACTTCAACATCTTCGCCGCTTTTTGCCTTGTAGTCATTCTGATGCCCCTACCGATCGTCATGGGGCCGGCGGCTTTGGCGGCCTCTGATGTGGCCGGGCCGGTGCTGGTTTCGTCCACGGTGACACCTCTTGACCTGAACATCGCCGCGGGCCCGGCCACCACCACAGTCACGGTACAAATCACTGACGCCACCGGCACAGCCGCCCCCACCCTGACCGTCGGCCATGACGCAACCGGGCAAAGCCAGGGATTCGGCAGCATGGCCCTAGTGTCCGGCACCCCCCAAGATGGCACCTGGGAACGATCCATAACCATCCCCCAAGGCGCCGCAACCGGCGCCTGGACGGTGACCCTCTATCCCCTCCGTGACACCATCGGCAACAACGGCACCGGCTTCCAAACCCTTGCCACCCTCAACGTCACAGGAACGGCCTCTGATGTGGCCGGGCCGGTGCTGGTTTCGTCCACGGTGACACCTCTTGACCTGAACATCGCCGCGGGCCCGGCCACCACCACAGTCACGGTACAAATCACTGACGCCACCGGCACAGCCGCCCCCACCCTGACCGTCGGCCATGACGCAACCGGGCAAAGCCAGGGATTCGGCAGCATGGCCCTAGTGTCCGGCACCCCCCAAGATGGCACCTGGGAACGATCCATAACCATCCCCCAAGGCGCCGCAACCGGCGCCTGGACGGTGACCCTCTATCCCCTCCGTGACACCATCGGCAACAACGGCACCGGCTTCCAAACCCTTGCCACCCTCAACGTCATGGCAAGCACCAGCCCTGCCACTTTGATCCCAGGGGTGCCGGTAATCAGCGGTAGCCCCAGAGCCGGGTACACCCTCACTGCCGCACCAGGGACCTGGTCCCCCGCGCCCGTCACGCTCAGCTACCAGTGGTATCGCACCGGAATCGCCATCCCAGGCGCCACCGCCAGCACCTACAAATTGACAACATCAGACATCGGCAAAACCATCACCGTTCGCGTCATCGGGCGCAAGACCGGCTACACAGCACTCGGAAAAACGTCCACCCCCACCGCAGCCATCACGGGCACACTGACTGCGCCGGTACCCACAATCACAGGCACCACCAAAGTCGGCTACACACTCACCGCCACCCCAGGAACATGGTCCCCAGCGCCCGTAACACTGACCTACCAGTGGTACCGCGCAGGAATCGCCATCACCGGGGCCGCCACAACCACCCATAAGCTGACGGCAACCGACGCCGGAAAACCCATCACCGTCCGCGTCATCGGGCGCAAGACCGGCTACACAGCACTCGGAAAAACCTCCACCCCCACCGCAGCCATCACGGGCACACTGACTGCGCCGGTACCCACAATCACAGGCACCACCAAAGTCGGCTACACACTCACCGCGACCCCAGGAACATGGTCCCCAGCGCCCGTAACACTGACCTACCAGTGGTACCGCGCAGGAATCGCCATCACCGGGGCCGCCACAACCACCCATAAGCTGACGGCAACCGACGCCGGAAAACCCATCACCGTCCGCGTCATCGGGCGCAAGACCGGCTACACAGCACTCGGAAAAACCTCCACCCCCAGCGCATCCGTGTCACCATAGGCGCATATCTCAGGGGATGCTCGAGATGGGAAATGCCCTGCCGAAACCGAGGTTTCGGCAGGGCATTTCCATCAAACAGCCTAGGAAAGGCACGCGGGCAACGTCTTCGACTTGAGCGACGGGCGCGTGGCTCGTAGGCCGTGAAGGTCCTATTCGTGCTGGAGGATGAGCCCGAGGTCGTCAAGGCCCCTCCAGCAGTCGCCAGCGTGTGTAGTCAGCGATCTCGAACTGTTGTGTCCCACTGCGGCACCGGCCGCACCGCCAGCCGCCCAAGTAACGTTAGGTAGGGACGGCGCTTACTTCGCCTTACACATTGGCGGAGCATGGAGACATGGTTAAGTACAAGGTGGAGCCGAGTGCATTGGAGCACCGCTGCCAGTGCTGCGGCGAGATCACGGAAACGGTCTTCTGCGAGGACTGCCAGCAACACATGCGCTCCGACGCTTTGGCCACAAAAGCTGAAGACGGCGAGCCCACTTAGGGCAGCTTATTGGCAAATTTCCATAATTCTCCAAGCTCAGCAGCGCAATGTTAGTGGGATGACGAACTCCACAGTGTCTCTAACCGCCCTGGAACACAGATGCCAATGCTGTGGCGAGCTGGCGGACTCGCTATTCTGCGCAGATTGTGGCGGGTCATCCGAGGTCGGACTTACCCCAGTAGATGTCCCTTATGAGATCCAGATGCCTATGGCCTCGTAGCGATCAGCTCCGTCAGGGCAGCGCAGTTCCAGATTGCGGCCTATGCGGATTGGCCCACAGACGTTAGCTACATGCGGTGTGTAACGTGACAAGAAGAAGACCTCTGAGCGGAGGGAGGCAGGTCGAGAGTCCGGTCCAGAAGGGTCGTCACGTCCTATGCTAATACGAACCAGATGCCGAGGGGCAGGCTCCGGGTGGCCCGATCCTCGGACTAATCCCTGACGCCAGCGGACACAGCAGCCCTGGGCAGGCGGGCGGGAAACGGAACAAGATCCGGTTCGGCGCCGAACCGGCGACCTGACGGACTAGGATCCTGTCACCCCTTGTCTGCAAGGACGCGCTGGCCCGGACATCAAGCACTACGATCATCCACCGAGGTCATACTTTCCTGAAAAGGTAAGCCAAACCGCCAGCAGCGCTACCAACCTCTCAGGTCAGACACCTAGGAAAGGCGCGCGGGCAACGTGGTGGGTTTGAACGCCGGCCTGGTGGCCTCGTAGGCGGTGATGTCGGCTTCGTGCTGAAGGGTGAGCCCGATGTCATCCAGGCCCTCGAGGAGGCGCCAGCGGGTGTAATCATCGATGTCGAACGGAGCCACGATGTTGCCGCAGATGACTGTCTTGGACACCAGGTCAACAGTGACTTCGGTGCCGGGGGCGTTCTCCAGCTCTTTCCAGATCAGCTCGATGTCATCCTGGGCGAGCTCGGCGGCCAGCAGCCCCTGTTTGCCCGAGTTGCCGCGGAAGATGTCTGCGAACCGGGAGGACAGGACGGTCTTGAAGCCGTAGTCCTTCAACGCCCAGACTGCGTGTTCACGGGACGAGCCTGTGCCGAAGTCCGGTCCTGCAACCAGTACGGAGCCGGTATTGAAGGGCGCCTGGTTCAGGATGAAGGACGGGTCTTTGCGCCAGGCCGAGAACAGTGCGTCTTCAAAGCCGGTGCGGGTGATCCGCTTGAGGTAGACGGCAGGGATGATCTGGTCCGTGTCAACGTTGCTTTGGCGCAGCGGGACGCCGATTCCGGTGTGCGTGGTGAACTTTTCCATGGCGTGTCCTAGGCTGCGTTGGTGCGGATGGCGGCAGATTCCGGGGCGGGATCAAGATCCGACGGCGAGCTCAGCGTGCCGCGGACAGCTGTGGCTGCTGCCACCACCGGAGAAACGAGGTGGGTGCGGCCGCCCTTGCCCTGGCGGCCCTCGAAGTTGCGGTTGGAGGTGGACGCGCAGCGCTCTCCCACTTCAAGCTGGTCCGGGTTCATGCCAAGGCACATGGAGCACCCGGCGAAACGCCATTCGGCGCCGAAGTCCGTGAAGACCTTGTCCAGGCCTTCAGCTTCGGCTTCGAGCCGCACACGGGCCGAACCGGGAACCACCAGCATCCTGATGTTCGGGTCCTTCTGCCGTCCGCGGATGATGTCCGCGGCGGCCCGGAGGTCCTCCATACGGGAGTTGGTGCACGAGCCCAGGAACACGGTGTCCACGCGGATGTCCTTCATGGGCGTTCCGGCTTCCAAGCCCATGTACTGCAGGGCGCGCTCTGCGGCGGCCTTGGCGTTTTCGTCACCGAAGTCCTCCGGCGAGGGAACTTTCGAGGACAGCGAAACACCCTGTCCCGGGTTGGTCCCCCACGTGACGAACGGCTCCAGGGTATCGGCGTCGAGGTCCACCTCAACGTCAAACGTTGCCTCGTCGTCGGTCCGCAGCGTGTTCCAGTACTCGACGGCGGCGTCCCACTCTGCGCCCTGGGGCGCATGCGGGCGGCCAAACATGTAATCGTAGGTGGTCTGGTCCGGCGCGACGAGGCCCGCACGGGCGCCCGCCTCAATGGACATGTTGCAGATGGTCATCCGGGCTTCCATGGACAATGCACGGATGGCGGAACCGCGGTACTCCAGGACGTAGCCCTGGCCGCCGCCGGTGCCGATCTTGGCAATCACGGCCAGGATGATGTCCTTGGCGCTGACACCCGGGCGCAGTGTGCCCTCGACGTTGATCGCCATGGTCTTGAATGGCTTGAGGGACAGGGTCTGCGTGGCCATGACATGCTCAACTTCGGACGTGCCGATCCCCATGGCCAGCGCCCCGAATGCGCCGTGCGTGGACGTGTGGGAATCACCGCAGACAACTGTCATGCCCGGCTGCGTCAGGCCGAGCTGCGGGCCGACAACGTGCACAATCCCCTGCTCGGCGTCGCCGAGTGAGTGCAGCCGGACGCCGAACTCGGCGCAGTTGTTGCGCAGGGTCTGGATCTGGGTGCGGCTGGTCAGGTCGGCAATGGGCTTGTCGATGTCCAGCGTGGGTGTGTTGTGATCCTCGGTGGCGATTGTCAGGTCCGGCCGCCGCAGCTTCCGGCCAGCCAGGCGCAGGCCTTCAAATGCCTGCGGTGACGTGACCTCGTGCACCAGGTGCAGGTCGATGAAGAGAAGGTCTGGCTGGGCGTTGACTCCTTCGCCGTCGCCTTTGCGCACCACATGTGCGTCCCAGACTTTCTCGGCCAGTGTCTTTGCCACGGCCATCTCCCTTCACTGCTGCTTGACTGCGGATTGCCTGCTATTAACACTGAATCAGGATGGCTGTGGAATATGCCAGCCGAAACATTTGCATCTCAGATATTGAGACGGCAATATCATTACATGGACAATTCTAGTGGAGTCGGAGTCATTGATAAAGCGGCCCATGTGCTTGATGCACTTGAGGCGGGCCCCACCACCCTGGCACAGCTGGTGGCGGCGACAGGACTGGCCCGGCCAACCGTCCACAGGCTTGCCCTGGCTCTGGTCCATCACCGGCTGGTAAGCCGCGATATTCAGGGGCGTTTTGTGCTGGGCAGCAGGCTTGTGGAACTGGCATCCGCTGCCGGAGAGGACCGCCTGATCGCCTCCGCAGGCCCCGTCCTGATGCAGTTGCGCGACGCCACCGGTGAAAGCGCGCAAATCTTCCGCCGGCAGGGGGACTGGCGTGTATGCGTCGCCTCGGCCGAACGGCCCATTGGCCTGCGTGACACCATCCCCGTTGGTACCCAGCTGTCCATGAAGGCAGGATCTGCCGCGCAGGTCCTGCTGGCCTGGGAAGACCATGACCGCCTCCTGGAAGGCCTTCAGTCCGCAAGGTTCACGCCTACTGTGCTGGCAGGAGTACGACGGCGGGGTTGGGGCCAGAGCCTTGGCGAGCGTGAGCCGGGGGTCGCCTCCGTTTCAGCGCCGGTCCGTGGACCCTCCGGCCGCGTAATCGCTGCGGTCTCCATTTCCGGCCCTATCGAGCGCCTCACCCGCCAGCCTGGCAGGCTACACGCCGAAGTGGTCTGCAACGCCGGCAGGATTCTTACCGAAGCCCTGCGCAAGAACAACGACTGACCGCGCAACCTTCAGCGCCCCAGGTCCGGAGCATCCCCGGCACAGGCTGTTCCCAACACTAGGCTGTTGCATATGAGCGGTTACGCAGTGTTTCTCCATGGCATCAACGTGGGCGGAATCAACATCAGGATGGCAGACCTGAGGGACGCCCTCACGTCCTGCGGGTTCACGGACGTCAAGACCCTGCTGGCCAGCGGAAATGTGGTGCTCGCCAGTGAGCATGGCGCCGCCGCCGTCAAGCAGCAGATCGAGGACTGCCTTCGCGCCTCGTTTGGTTACGATGCCTGGGTGGTTGTCCTGGCCGCCGGGCGGGTGGCCGAGTTAGTGGACGCCTGCCCCTACCCGGAGGATGACAGGAAAACCCACACCTACATCACGCTGGCCTCCGACGCCGCCATGCTGGACGAGCTCGATGCCGCCGGCGCCGCCCTTGAGGGCTCGGAGCAGAAACGGCTTGGACCGGAGGCCCTGGCCTGGCTCGCCCCCGCGGGCGGGACACTGGACAGCCCCTTCAGCAAGATATCGTCCAAGGCACGATTCAAGGCAACCACCACCACCCGGAACCTCAGGACACTGATCAAGGTCCGTGACGCGGCCGCCGCGCTCGCATAGAGCGGCCGAGCCAATATGCGCACAAAGACCAATATGCGCACATAGTGGCGCCGCGGCTCACTTGCCGAAGGCCGTCTTGAGCGCCGCGTTGAACGCGTTGAGCCGGCTGATCTCCACTTCTACCGGCTCCACCACCAGTTCCTGCGCTACCTCCGCCACGGCATTCCTGAGGCGCTTCCGGGCCTTCCCAGACCGGGCATTCGCTGCAGCCGCGGCAATAAACTTCCCGGTCACGGCCAGGAAGATGCCAAGGACCACTCCGCCGGCAATCATCAGGGTGGGAACCGGCCAGCCCTCCACGCGCGGGACCTCCGGGACCGGCATCTGGAAGTACCCCAGCGCGGCAAGCACTCCGAGCCAGCCGAGGCCGCCCAGGACAGTCAGCAGCGCCAGCCATTGGACAACATTGAACACTCCCCACCACCATGACTTCCGGGATGCCAGGAGGTCGGTGCCCGCGATGGCCTGGTCCAGGGCGTCCGGCAGACGTTCCCTCCCCTCCCGGGCTGCACCCCGGATAGCCGCCCGCCAGGGGCCAGGGGCGCCCGCGCTGGCGTGGTCTGCGAATTCACGGACCGCCGCATCGGTTCTGGCCCTTTCCGGTGCCCCTGCCGGCGGCAGGGAGGTCCGGCTCAATTCCGCCGGAGAGTCGCTGCGGAGGTTGAGCCGCCGCAGCGGATCGGGCCTGAACCGCGAGAGCCAGCGTGTCACCGGCCACCCGGTGCGGCGGGTGGATTCCAGCCGGTAGGAACGTGCCACGGCCCGCACCACGAGGGGCACATTGGCAGCGGTAGCCAGCTCATCGGTAAGGCGTGAGGTGGTGGCTGGCCTGACTCCGGCAGCTTCGCCGTCGCCGGACGCCTCCCGAACCAGGCGGGCAGCCTTCCCCACGTCGGCGGCCAGCCGTTGAGACAACGCCTGGCGCTGCACCGCAACCTTCCGGATGGCGCTGCGCACCCTGTCCACTCCGGTACCGAGCAGCGCCGACGCAGCCAGGACCTGGACGTTGCCCAGCCCGTCCCGGGCCAGGATCCCCTTCAGTGATTCCAGGACCGGTCCCACGTCCTTTTCAGGCAGCCGGTCCACCTGGTTAAGCACCACCAGGGTCACGGCACCATGGGCGGCCAGGGGCGCCAGGAAGTCATTGTGGACGGCGGCGTCGGCGTACTTCTGCGGGTCAAGCACCCAGACCAGGACATCCACCAGCCCCACCATGCGCTGCACGATCTCGCGGTTAGCTGCCCTGGTGGAATCGAAGTCCGGGAGGTCCAGCAGGATCAGGCCCGTGCCTTCGTCCGCGAATCCGTCAACGGGGGCGGCATGGTGCCGGCTGCGGACTTCCAGCCAGTCCAGCAGCGGTTCACTGCCCTCCACTCCCCATACGCCTGCCAAAGGTTCCGATGTGGTGGGCCGCCGCGCCGCCGCCGTCGCGATTTCGGCGCCGCTGACGGTGTTGAAAAGCGTTGACTTCCCGCTGCCTGTGGCACCGAAAAACCCCACCACGGTGTGGTCCGCGGACAGTGAACGCCTGGAACTCGCGCGCTCCAGGAGCTGGAGCACTTCCTCAAGCGGTTCATCAGGCAGCACCCCGTCCGCGAGTTGGCGGGCATCGTTCAAGGCATCAAGCCGGCGGTCCAGCTGCAACGATTCGCGGGCATCACCGTGGCGGCTCATGCGTAGTCCGCCAGCTGTGCCAAGGCGGTGGAATGGCCTGTCAGCACACGCGCAGCGTCCGGGTCTGACTCCGGGAGCCGGTCAAGGAACTTCTGTTGCTCCACCCGGAGCAGCTGCTGGCAGCGGATGTGGAGGTCCTCGCGCGCCGTCTGGGCGAGCCTGCGGACGGCATCCTCACCGAAAACGGCCTCCAGCAGCTTCTGGCCTACAACGGCGGTACCTCCAGCCACACCGATCTCCAACCCGGTCAGGCCGGCCGTCATGGAGAACACCACAATCATCAGCGCGGCGCCCAGCCCGTTGATGCCAAAGGACAGCAACCTGGCCTGCGTCCGTTTGCCTTGGCCCTCGGTCCGGATCAGTTCCATCAGGCTGGCCTGCCAGGCCCTGATCTCTTCGGCGGTCCTGTCCGCAAATCCGGGACTGGTCCCGGAAAGATCATCAGTTCCGAGCAGTTCCCGGCCGGCCGGGTCTGCCCGCCACCGTTGGTCGGTTTGCTCCGCCGCGTTGGCTGCCTCGTCCAGGATGACGGCCTGCAGCCCGGTCTCAATGGCCACTTCGACCTGGACGGCGGGAGCAGGCTCACCCCGGAAGAATGCTCCCACCCGGTCCCGGAAACGGCCAATGTTCTGTTCCAGGTTCCGGAAGAACTCGCCGGTCCCCACGAAGTCCTGCCAGCGGGCAAGCACTTCTCCGCGAAGCAGGGCGCCGTCCTTGGTGGCGTCCAGGATGCGTGCGGCAGCATCGCGGTAGGCGCCCTGGGCGTCTGACTCAAGGGTCGCCGCGGCGCGCTGCTGATCCTGCAGCGCTTCGGCGACACCGGCCACGCGTCCCGCCAGTGCCCTGACGGTTCCATTGAGCGTCCTGCGGGCGATCTCCGAGCGGCGTGCCGCGTCGGCAGCGAGCTCCTGAAGCCACAGCCGCAGCGGCTCCACCGCGTGCGGAGGAAGCATCCCCAGTGGATCTAGCTCCGTCTCCTGCACGATAAACAGTCCTGCTCCGCCGAGGCCTTCCTTGTCCAGCAAAGCCAGGAGGTCAGCACTCACTTCAGCCTCAGCTGCCGGCGGAACCCGGTCCAGTACCACGGCCACCATGATGTCCCGCGAGGCCGCGTCCAGCAGGAGCCGCCAGGGAACGGCGTCGGCATAGCGGTTGGCCGTGGTCACGAAGATCCAGAGGTCAGCGGCAGCCAGCAGCTGACCGGCGAGTCTGCGGTTGTCGTCGGAGATGGAGTCGACGTCGGGAGCGTCCAGCACCGCAATTCCCTGCGGGACGGCCCGGTCCGCCACCAGCACCAGCGAGGAGATGGCGGCGGCGTCCGGGGTCACTCCGGCGCGGCTGGCAGGGACAGGATCAGTGGCAAGCGTGCCCCTGATCCGACTCAGCGTGGGCAGGACGCGCTGGTCTTCGAACCACCCCGCGTCCGCAGGGTGGTGGAGCAGGATGGGCTGGCGCGTGGTTGGCCTGATGGCCCCGGAACGCGTAACCGGATGGCCTACCAGGGCGTTGACGAGGGTCGATTTGCCTGCACCAGTGGAACCTCCGACGACGGCAAGCAGCGGTGCGTCCAGGCTGCGGTAACGCGGCAGGATGTAGTCGTCCAGCTGTGCGAGTGCATTCCGGGCCTCTTGCCGGGCGCGCCCGGCCGCCGGGAGGGCAAGCGGAAGGGAAACGTGCGACAGGTCCCGCCGCACGGCTTCCAGCAGCGCGAGGGCAGCCGCCGCCGGTTGGCCCGGGCCTTGGGCGGGAGCCCTGGCGGGAGGATGGTCATTGGAGCTCACAGCATCATCATGCCAGTAACAAACTTCGGGAACGCAACCAACCACGATATCCCCGTGGAGATCACCAGCCATATCGAAGACCGGCGGCTACGCTATTGGAGCGGTAGCCTTGCTTCGGGCTGTAGTGCATCCTGTAGGTTTTAGAAAGCGTACTTCGCCACTAAGCGAGGTAAAGTCAAAGGAACAGACTTACGGAATTTACAGGGGCCAGCACTAGTGCAGAACAATCCAGGTTTTCTAAGCTTCGTCGTGGCTACTGCTCATGGAAAAAGCATAAAAATAGCAACGTCTTCTGAGGACGACCACATCAGCGCATCGATAAAGAACACCGGAAACTTTTACGAAAGCCAGTTCCTCGATGCGCTTGCCTCGATCCTCAAACCCGGTGATCTAGTGATCGATGTAGGTGCAAACGTAGGAAATCACACCCTGTACTTTTCTCAAGTTCTGGGCTGTCACGTCGTCGCCTATGAGCCGGTAGAAGAAGCGCTGCGATGCCTTCTCCATAGTGTTGAGCTCAACTTCGCAGACGAGCGGGTCGAGGTCCGCCCATTTGCCGTTGGGAGAACTTCCGGTCGAGCGCACGTACACTCCGTAAACAAGGGAAACCTCGGCGCAACTTCACTCATGCCCTCCATGAACGGCGATATTGTCCTGACTTCGCTCGACGAACAGGACATTGAAGGAAAGGTGGCGTTCATCAAGATTGATGTCGAGGGGATGGATTTAGATGTCATCTGTGGCGCAAAGACGCTGATCGAGCGTGATCGCCCGTTCATCTCTTGTGAAATTAACGACGGCAAGGACCTCGACAGACTCAGCGCAATTCTCGAAGAACTGGACTATGCTTCTCTCGGCCGTTTCAATGCTTCACCCACGTTCGTATTGGCTCCAGTCAGGACACACCAGGAACAAACCTCAATCATTAAGTTTCAGATGCAGCAAATGCAAACGCTGAGAGAGGCTCAAACTGAGTTAAACAACCGCTTGCTACGCTCCAACAGGTACACCGAGCGATTGCACCGGGAGGCTCTGCAGAAGATCGCGGCAGAGTGCTCCCTTGTGGACATCAATGCTGATGCGGACGGCTCCACCAACCGGGAAGACGCAATGGCTCAGCGAGTGAAGGAACTCTACTCGATGATGAAGAGTTCGAGAGCGGCCCAGGAGAAGAGCCAGTTGGCCATTGAAAGCCTTGAGAGGGAAGTTCGCTTGCTGAGGGGGGACGAGGCATGAACGTGGTCCGCGATCGGGACTACTCGGCATGGCCCGATACTCACTTCCAGTGGAATTCGATCGAGGCGTACAGCAACGAAAGTAAGTGGCAGGACGGCGTCCATACAATCTCCCTAGATTCTGGGCCGAGCCTGGATCTTATTATCAGTGGCAGCCCGCTATACAGCGATAACAAGATCATTCCAATTTTCCTGTCAGGTGCCGTTCAATCACGTGAATTGAAAGCTGGGCCGTTCTTTTCTGGCAGCAACGTCTCTGCAAAAGGCGGCTTCCCGTACATCTCAATTTCTGACCCATCGCTGGAATTAGACCCAACCTTAGGTCTTGCTTGGTACGCCGGAAACGAACAACAGGACCTAACTCAAGGCCTGCTGAAGGTACTGAGGAACCTAATCGCCGCTTCAGGGAAAGAACTCCTTCTTATCGGAGGCTCAGGAGGAGGTTTCGCCGCCCTGCGGTTGGGGCAGAAGCTGGGGAATGCCGCTTCTGTATTTGTCTGGAATGCGCAAACAGATATTCTCGAATATAATGAGAAATTTGTTCGTAATTATTTGCGAGCCGCCTACCCGACCCTAACTGCGAATTTGCTGGAGTCGGCAGGTTGGAAGGAGGCAGTACGTCGCAAATTCGATGCTGCTGGTGTTGAACTGTCCCTTCTTCCAGACGCAAGGGCTGGCAGGAGTCCTCGCCGCCTCCTTTTTGTACAAAATGCAACCGATTGGCATGTGCCGATCCATACCGCTCCGTTTATTGAAGCCTTTAATCTCAAACACTTAGGCCGAGGAGTTTACTGGGCCAACCCCGACCAACTGCTTTGGGTCACGCAATTTGGCACGGATCATCAGCCACTGCATGCGGACGCCGTAACCCTAATAATCAAAGAGATGCTAGATCCGGTGAGGGCTGTGAGTGATATAGTTGCCAGCCTCAAACAATCCAAACTGGTTCCCCATCAGCAGCCGGGAACGGAGCCTCGCGACCTGAGGCACATCGAGTCCCTAATTGCGTTGAATTTATCACTCGAACTTGAGTTTCGTAAGAATGGGCAGTTATATGCGCAAGTGAATCTCGGAGACGTACCCGCCTCTTATGGTGGCATCACATTCGGTTTCTTTACAGTTGACAAAGGTGGCGGCGTCAGTAACGTCCGCTGGTTCTCTTCTGATACGGAGTGCCTCATGGAGGTAGACACCGAATCAACAGGAGCCGTGCAAGTTCGTGTTCGTGATGGATTCAACAATGAACTAACGACGCTTTCCAAGAAGATTACTCCTAAAACTGCCGTAGAGCATTTACCCTTACGCGTCTTCATATACGGGAGTTGCGTTTCCAGAGATGCCTTCCAATTCCCACACGCCTTGCACCTCGTGGACTATGTCGCGCGGTCGCCACTGGGGAGTGCCTTCGCGGAGATTCCATCCACAACTGACTTCCGCACTGCTGCTATCTCAAGCTCATTCCAGAGGCGCATGGTGGAAATCGACTTGAAAAAGGAGCTTTCGTCCATTCTTCGTCACTCGGAATATGACCTTCTGCTTTTGGATCTCATTGATGAAAGAATACCTCTAATGAACTATGGGCATTCCGTCGTGGCGTATTCATCCGAGCTTCAAAGCACTGGTCTCACCGTGGAAGAAAAGTCGCTAATTGGAATGGGAACCGACGAATATTTTGCTCGCTGGCTGGAAGGCCTGTCGAAACTGTTAGCAATCTGTCCAGCTTCGAAAATTGTCGTAAACAAGGTTTGGTGGGCGGTCACCGACAGCGCCGGCGCACTTCTTCCAAACCAAGGATATATCAAGACCAATAACGAAATTCTGGAACGCCTTTATGCCGAGCTCGGCCGGTACCCAGAGATTCGCTTCATTGAGTACCCGGCAAATGTTCTGGTTGCTGATGCTCGCCACAAATGGGGCGCAGCACCATACCACTTTATTACCAGGGCGTCTACGCACCTGCTCGGCATACTGGCTGAGTATTGCCCGCCTGCTGAAGTTCAGTCCACAACCTCAGACAACTGACATAGCTAGTAACCATGCGACGTGCAGCCCGGTTGCCTATGGGTGCCCTCTAACCAGGAATGGACGCCCAATGCTGTGAAATGGATCTCTGCCGCGCTTCGTTTGCGGCAGAGCTACGCCGCATTTCACGCGGTGACGAGAACATCGGCTCATCGGAGTGGTTAGTTTCAAGTGGCCTGCAGGTTCTCAATCTCGTAAAAGCCATCTCCGTCTCCGCTGGCCAGAAGGACGATGGAATGCCGACATGGCCGACCCCGACGTACGGCCTTGAGACGGTCATTCTGTCTTCGAGTGCAACAAAAGCATGGACTGACTCGCCGATTTCTTCGAGAAAGGGGTTCAGATGCTCTTCCGTATGCCACGTATCGCCCGCGTTGTGCACATAGGATATGAGATTCCCACGGTTCCAACACGGGTCCGTATATAGGTCGGCAATACGAAATCTGTGTGAGTAGTCTTTCATAATCTCGACGTACGAGAGCCCTGACCAAGCCGTGTTGAGGCTTTCACGCACCGGCTGACGTATTGAATATCGGAAGATGTCCGTCTGCGGAATGCGTGGTATCGCGACCGAGTTTGCGAATCTTGCCCCTAGGCGCATGGCGACGAAACCGCCCGCCGAAGAGCCCTCAAGGATCAAGTATCGAGCACCTACAACGCCCATCAACTTCCTGATGATCGCTTCCATCCAGTTGTCTGGGTCAACATCCGGGGTACCAAGATACCAAGACAGTCGATTCTTTGGCGCCAGTGACAATGTGGGATCAGAGAATAACACGAAGGGCGCATTTGACGCCCGAGAGAGTGCTACCGGCGCGAAGTACCTGCCATCAGGGGTTATCGGTCCTTTTGCTGCATGAAACCCGGTCCTTATTTCCCCCCTGATGCTGGGACGACAATTTACGAGAAACGACAGCAACATGCCATCGCCGATTTCTAGCTCGTAGATGGTCTCGTCATCACCCAGACTGGGAGTGAAGGCATCCAGCTCACTCAGGGTGACAACTGGGGCTTTATAAAACTCGTCAAACTCTGGCACATGACCTCCGGGCCGGACGGTATTGGGGACACATTATGATTACGGCAAAAAGCTTCACTTGAACGGACGGGGACGCGGGTCGGCTAGCGGAAGCAGCTAGCATTCATCGAAATCCGCACGCGGTAGGATCCATGTGAGTGGAGAATCCTCAGTCGGCATACCGTTGGGCACGCGGTGAAGCTCAGCAAATTCTCCGTTTTTTCCCAGCTCGATGATTGGATTGCCAACGCCATCGCCGGCCCTGTACATGCGACCTGACAGCACACTGTAAGTTCCGAACCGTGTGGCGTGTAGAAGATCTTCAAAATATGAATCCGTGGGAACCTTGCCCCAAGAGGCGATCCAGCTTTGCTCTACTTGGCCAATCTGTGATGCGGGTGCTACAGAGATCCCTCCCTCTTCCAGCGCTGCGCGGTTCGGTGCACTAATGATATCCGTGAAGACAACAGCTGGCCGCCACGTTTGACGCAGAATTGCAGCCACTTGATCAGAGTCAATTCCTTTCCTCGCTAGAGCATAGGAGGGAAGAGGCCTGGCCATGACGGGTATTCCAGCGGTACGCATGACAATAGCCAGCGCGTGTTCCGCCAGATGGGACCTCGTGATGGTGCGCATCTGTCTCCAAACGGCTGCCACCCGCCCCGTTTCGTCAGACATCCAGGTGGAAAGCAGTTCTGCCCACCTCGAGTCGGAGTTGGTGGCTTCAATCCCTCGGATTTGCTCAGTAATGCCTCGTCCACGGCCACTTAATACCAAGGATCCGCTCGCTGCGATTTCTACGACTCGGCGCGAAAACATGGTGGGTGAATCATTTGCTGAATTCACATTGATGTTGACTGGGTGTGCTTTGTACACCTCGAGAACCTCTTTGTAAGGAACACCTTCGCGAACATAAGGAACGAGTTCCTCAGGGAAATGATAGGGCGAGTTGGGAACATTTACTTGACGGTCATAGATAGTGAGCCCATGAACCTTGGCAGCATCAAGAATTCTATGTAATTCTTCAGAGCGTTCTCTGAAACGATCGCCGTAGTATGTCCCCGCATAGCTCACTGTGTGCATATACTTTCGCTCTGTCGGCAGTGGATTATGAATTACCGGTTCAGCGTAGAAGGGCAGCGACGAAACGCTCTGGTTTGCAGAATCTGCACTCTGCAGGTATCTTCCGACCATATCAGCGTCGGTGGTGAAGACGTGATCCATCATCCGAGCCGTTCGTTCAAAGGCTCGGAAGTGCACGGGGTCTTCTTTATTCCAAAAGATCACTGGGATACCACGCGCTCTAGCGACCTTAATAATCTTTTCGAGGTCTTTGATCTCATCTGGATAGTAAGCAACCCCTCGGCGCCACTGATTTTGCGCGCCCTCCCAGGCCGACTCAACGAAAATTGCGTCCAAGTCTAGCGAAGCCACTTCGACGTAGCCTTCATTTCGCGAGAGCGGGAATGTGTGAAACGAATGCGCAATGGTTGTACTGGTGAAGTTGTCTGCGATGATACCAACGCGTAAATCCGCCAGGTTTTTTTGCTCATCCTGGTTTGTGGCTTCCCTGTAGGAATTTGTGGCATCCGCCAGACAGTCAACGGGTGTCCCGGCGAAAACCGCGTCAGCTTGCTCCAGGCAAATCAGAGAAAGCTCCTCATCTACCGCACCAGGTGAGTCTGCAAGCATAAAGGGCACACCGAGTCGTCGCGCCGCAAGAAGTGCGGGAAGCCCGACCCAGAAGTCCGAGTGAGCGGCTATTCCTGCTGGCCGGACCGCCCTTGCTTCTCTGACAATGGCGTCGGCGGCAGCAATTATGAACTGGGGCAGGAGAAGGTCATCAGAATTGCGGAGTGGAAGCCTTGTGACCGGCAATTCTTGCACATGGATGGTTTCGCGGCTCTGGTCTGAATCGAGGAATACGGTGTTGATTGTTGCGGACGTGACACTAACAATACTGACCTTCCCGTCTTGGACGCTTTCCAGTAGTGGAGCTGTCCAGGCACGTTGAAGGGACGCCTCGCAGAACTCATTTATTGCGAACAGGACACTGCCATGTTCGATGAGGTATGCAGCTCCCTCAGACCTTCTGGGCACCAGAGGGGGCGCGGCCCTTAAACGTTCAACACCTGCTGCCCATCTCTGAGCCGCCACGTACTTCAGAGCTGATCCGACAACAAGCTGAGGGTGACCTTCGGCCAGCTCTCCGATGCGCGCTAAATCTCCCTCTCGGTGTAAAACGCTGAGGAGCCTTGTCAGTGTCTCAGAAGTTGGCTTTTGGACGAACCGCTCTTCCATTGCATCGACTGAAATGTTTGTACTCGGCGCGTCAGAGTGCTCTGCCTCTGTTGAGAACAACATCTTCAGCCACCGTTGCCCATTGACCAGAAGATCATATCTTGCTGCGTAGTTTGACGCCGCACACGAAACTTCGGTATACGTATCTGCGTTGCGGTTCACGTTTGCAATATATTCAACCGCTGCATCCAAATTGGCATGGACCCACTCGTCGCCAAAAATCTCCACGGCACCTTCGCGTTCCCACACAACAGGGATTGCTCCAGACGCCATACCTTCCACCGGCGCAAGATGGAACGTCTCGCGGTAACTCGGCGATAACATCCAACCGACGTTCTGGAACCACCGACCCATGTCCGGACCGAACTCATCGAACGCTATTCTCCGCCTCAATAGTGGGTTGGTCGAAATGCGTTCGTAAAAGGCATCATAGGCTTCTCGGATTTCCTCATTTTCCCACATCCAGCCATATTCCCACGGCGCTCTTCCTCGGATGTGCAAAACATAGCGGTTGTCAAGATCAAGTAGCCGCTCAAGAATATCTAATGCTCGGTCTGGCCGCTTCAAAATCGGCACAATACCAGCGATACCAAGATGAAAACGAGCACCATCATTCTTTGGACGTTTGAGATCCAGAATGTCTACAACATTTGGCAGTACGACCGCTTTATCACGAGACCATCCGAGTTCGTTACAGACTTTCTCCATGTAAAAATTCGAGACAAAAACAACTTTGTCGACATTGTTCAGATTGATATCTTGAATCCAAGGGGAAAGTAGTTCATATCCGTGGAACCGAATTACTAGCACCTGATTAGGCTTTTTGTTCCATGAATACCAAACGGAATTGTGTGATGCGAATTCGCAGAGAACGATATCGGCCCAATCCCGAAGGCTTTGACTTTTATCCTCATCTTGTACGTTTTGCGCTTTCCAGTGATCAACTCGAAGCTCAACGTCGACTCTTTGTTGTAGGACATCAATCAACTCACCAGCAAACTTAAAGTCATGTCCAGCCAGCAGAATCTTGCGATTAGTAGAGTTGCACGGGACGGCCCTGTAGTCGGCCACGAACCTGTCGAGATAGCCTTCAAAGACATCTGCATTGGGCTTTGTTGCTCCAGCTAGACCCGGAGAAATGGGATCAGCCAAGAGAACCCCTTTCGATGTGGACGCTGGAATTCGAGATTCTACGACGGCACGGCACTCATCATTCAAGTAGACCAAACGAGGCAGCGCCTCAGCTATGCGCTCATAGCTCGAGAGTGCTGACCTATATTCGTCATAGCTGGGGAAGTCGATGATTGGCCATAGCTTCCGTTTCAGCTCGCTATTCGTGAAACCGTGCTCCACAGCTTCGAGATCATCGGTAAGAACGACTGAGCAGTCCAGATCCGCTGCGGCAACGAAGATATGCCACGCTGCGAACCTGGACATCAGCTCACCGTCGACGAGCTGATGTGCCGCACTTGCTGGTTCGATCACAGTCGTATACGGGCTGTCGTGTCTGAGAACCGACCCTAAAGCTGAATGCGCATTGTGGCACAGCACGACTACGTGGACTCGTGAGGAAGCCAGGGACTCGGCCATTTCATACCCGCGGTCTGCCCAGCGAGGATCGTTTGAATGGGGACGAAGATAAATCATTACACGACGCTGAGCGGTGGCAAGGTTGAAGGTACTGACAGACTTGCAGTCATCAACTGTAATGATTCTGTGAATAAAGCGCGGCTTGGCAAGGCGAACCTGGTTTTGCCGTTTTGGGTGCGAGACTACTGTCCTCGCAGATTCCTCGACCACCTGATCGAGAGATGGAGTAAAACTAGTTTGAGCTTCGATTATTGAAAAATCGGATTCGGATAGGACAGACCAAACCCGTCCCCTAAGTGAGTTCTGCTGGATTAGTTGAGCAATCAAATCCAGACCCAGTGCGATGACGAGGTCATAACCCTCGTTCTGAACGATGCGTTCGATCTTTTCCGCAAAAGTGACCACATCAGCACCCACTATCGCGCTGTTTTCGACGGGGCTAAAGTCAAAATTGGTCGACGGGTATGGATTTGGAGTCGGCCTGTCCGCAGCGTCGGTCGCGGCTGTTACCACATCGACATCATAATTTGACCGTAGGACTGCGTAGATCTGGTCTGCATATACGTCCTCGATAGCTTGGTTGATGCGACAAAAAAGCACTTTCACTTCAGATGTCTCCGTCTTGAGTCGATACATGCGGTGCGGTCGAAAACTTATGTGCGATGTAAAATACCCGAGGGCGTGGCGCTTGTTCAGGAACCCGACTAAGAGTATTTTCTGACGGCACAATTTCAGTGCCAATCCTCCGGAGTCGCGCCGTGAAGTACAGATCAGGCTTGCCGTTCTCTATGAAAAGAACGGGGACGGATCGTTTCCGACTCCACGGGAGCAGACGGGAAATTGTATCTGCGGCTACGCCACCTGTTGCGTATTCAGCACCGAACCATGGACCGCTTTCAAATGCCGAACGATGGATGATGATCATTTTTGGCTGTCCATCGTCCACAGAATTGACCAAGCACGAGGGCATAAGCGGCATAAGGAGGTACGATTTCTCAAGTTCGTCATATAGTTCGTCGTGGACTATTGTGGCAATCTTCAACTGGGGATGGTGTGCCGTGGCCGACTTATACCCGATGCCGATGGTGTCCGCCAATTTGGTCTTGGAAAGATTCGGCGGAGGGGGCGTGGACGATCGACCGCGAGCGGCTAGAAGGCTGCTAATGTTCCCGATGCTCGGGTCGAGATCTACTCGCTTTGTGGTGCTCACGCTTCCCCTATCCAGACTTCGACTAATGCTCATACTCCATAGCATTATCGGTCATGATCCAGCTAATTGCTAAAATTCTGACAACTCGATGCCTGGGCTCGTAAGCGCATGGCAGGTGTGAGCCGCGAGTTGTCAAGGAATTTATTGCTGCTTGCCGCCTGTAAATTCTTCGTATTTGAATCGACAAAGATATTCATTGTGGAGAACAACGCGTCACTCCGTGCAAGTAAGCACCAACGACTCGGCCAAACCAGCCTTTCCATGTTCTCTGAAAACGTCCACAGAACAATGCATGGCCACCACCCGTCCAGACAGTGAACGGACGACCAACCCCGCAATCCTCGTCATACGCTCGACCAGGTCCCGCCCTTCTAGGGTAAGTGGGGTGGCTAAGCTTTTGACGCTTAGGTGGCTCGAATGTTACCTCTGTGACCTCCGAGGTTAGAAGCTGGTCCGGAAAAGGAGAAGAGCTGTTGGCAACCAGCGCTCCCTGTCCCTTCGCTGCGGGACGAGCCGTTCGGGAGGGTCCCGACGAGAGCCGGTGTACGGAACTGAACCGCTTTCTTGGTCAGCTTATCAAGAAGGGCAACCTAGAAGGGACACCCCGTCCGGCACACATGGCACGGTCGGGTAACGCGGCGCACGGCCGGTGCCAGAGCACCTTGCCCTGGGATCCCAGCGACGGAAGATGTCCATGACCAGATCCAGGCCGACGGGGTCGATGTGTGGTCAATGGTTAGACACCGAGCACACAGCAGCGTGAACCACACTTGTCACGCATGCCTGAACGGAACCCTCGTGTTCCGCGATAAGTGCTCTGGAACCGAACAGTCCAGCCCGAGTGCTGGCAGGAGGCCGCTACTGAGCGCCATCTCATCCTCGTCCAGCGCAACGCTGTTGGAACCCGCTCCGGCCGAAGCTTCACCTCTTCCTGCCCGTCCAATTCGCCACCCTCGAGACTTCTTCCGCGATCACCCGAATCTAAGGTGGCACCAAAGAAAAATGGCCCCGGGCTTAGCCCGGGACCATTCTGCTGTGACCCCAGCGGGATTCGAACCCGCGTTACCGCCGTGAGAGGGCAGCGTACTAGGCCGCTATACGATGGGGCCTCATACTTTCCTGAACAGCATTTCTACCATTCAGGCCAACTGAGTATTTCATACACTCAGCCTGTGTTTCAAATCGGAGTGACCGTCTTGAAACCTCTGATTTTCCGCAAAGTTCGCGGATTTTCCAGAGCTGGGATACCAGGACTCGAACCTAGAATGACGGTACCAGAAACCGTAGTGTTGCCAATTACACCATATCCCAATGGAACATTCGGGCCGGATCCGCAGGTCTAAACCAGCGCTCCCGGCGCCTCAGCACGAGTAACAACTTTACCCGAGACTTTTCCAGCGCACAAATCGGCAGGCGATTAGGTGGGTCACGCCAGAAGTCCCCGCGGCAGTCAGTACGCCGTTGTGGTCAGATCCAAACTGGTGACGCGGGGCATCGTGAGCTTAAGGACCGTCAATGCCCTGCCGTCCGTCGTGGTTCCCGACGCCGGTTCCGCGCTCAGCACAGCTCCCGTTGGAACTCCAGTCAGAGCGATGGTGATCGCCTGTCCATCCCGCCGCAACACGGCCCTGTTTGTTCCGAGACTGACAGTGGCATCAGTGACCCACTGCCAGGTGAAGTCTTTTGCCACGGAGGAACGAACCACATCTTTGATGATCATACTGGTGGGCCCATGAGCAACAGTTCGGGTTGCGGTTGACGTGCCCGGAAGCGCCTGTCGCAGATCCACCATCGCTGTAGTAGACGAGACCCTACGGACCGGAGCCGTCGCATTAGTGGGCTGATTCAGGTCCGTGTAGGCAATCGTGGAATGGGCCGAAGTGCTGGGATTCCAATAGGAAAGGCGTTGACTCTCAGAATAGTAGCCAGGAGTCAGCGGCGGCATCGGTCCGGGGTCAACAGCCCATTCAATGCCTTTCCTGAAAAATGAGATAGTACCCAGGTCCAGGTGTGCGTGGTTCGCCGCGTTTGAGCCACCCTTCAAGGTCGCCGTGCTGCCAACGACATGGAGCGCCGCAAGTCCGGTCTGTGGATAGACAGTTGACTGCTTGGCGGGAAGCGTCCCAGGTGGGATCCGCCACCACATCAGATATGCATCCGGCTTCTGCGCGAAGCGGCCAGCAACCCATGCCGCGACCGTAGAATCACCGCGCACCTTAGCGTCCCAAGCAGGCATCAGTCCACTGAGCTCCTTCGGTTCGGCATCCGCAAACGGACTCGGCCGGCCGTCCGGACCCGTGCTGTTCATCGCATAATGGGACACGCTCTCCAGAGACGGAAGGGTCACCGGCAGAGTGGCGTAAGCGTTAGGAAGCGTTGAATAGAGCACCGCGATCGCCCGGCTTTGGTACGTCCAGTACCCCGGCCCTTCCTGCGTGCCTCCGTCCGTGGTAATCATGCTCAGGGCCGGCTGGACGGACTTCAGGGATTCCTGCGCCAGGGAGGCCGCCAGCTCCGGCCAGGACTTCAAGAAGACCGCTGCAGCCGTGAAATTAGCAGCGTTGTGTATCGCCCCCAAGTTCGTGGGCCCTTTTACAAAAGTGTCGCGGTCCTCGTGCAGGCACGTCTGCGGTCCCAGCCACCGCACGAGGACCGTTTCGTCCAAGGCCGGCAGCTTCACCCAGTCAGCGGCGCTCGACGCTGCCAGCAACAGATGCGACGACGCCAAGGTACTCATTCCTTCCGGCCCGGCCAGCAGGATGCGCTGAGTGTCTGCTGCCAGCACATCCCGGGCTTTGCCATCACTTCCTGACAACCATCCGTACGCAAGTCTGGGAGTACGCACCACATAAGACGATCGCAGTTGCTCCAGGCTCATCTCAATTGCCGACTCGTTCACTGCGGCACGAAGGAGCTGCCTGTGAACTGCCCCGGTAGCTGTGTCCGCTGAAGCGCCAGCGAGGGAATCCCGCAAGATCTGCCGGTTCGTTGCGACCCCTGGACCGTCAGTGGGGAGCGCGGGCCTGAAGGCAGGCGGTGCCGCTGGTAATGCACAGCCACCAGCAAATCCGACCAGGCCCGATACCGTCGGAATGCTCCCAGTCCCCTGTTCCAAAGCTGCCACGTAGGTCGGAGACGCAAGTGCCGGAGCGGGCACAGCGTGCCCCACGGCTCCGAGTTGCCTGGATGTGTCCGCCGAAAGCTGTGTGCTGAAACCAGCGGTGCGGGCTTTTTGCGCCTCATACGTTGACGCCGTGATCTTCCCGGCCATCAGATCCCCGAGAGCAGTAGTTGCTACCTGCTGCTGCTTTCCGCGCAAGTCTTTCAGCAAAGTGAGCTGGTATCCGCCTTTCTTTACCGTTGCAGCACGGAGCACCTCAGCCTTCATCTTCGCGGCTACCGCATCCATTGAACTTTGCGTCGACGCCGCCGTCAGCTCGCCGCCCACAACTTTGAGCATCTCCAGCCCGGACGCAATAGCTCCCTTGATCACAAGCCCGTTGGCCCGGGCCAACATAGGAACATAGTCACGCGATGCAACATAATCCTGTGCCGCAGAATACTGGGCTTGCCGCAATAACGCCCTTTGCTCGCTTAGCGTGGCAGCCAATGCAGGCGGAGCCAGAAGGCTGCTCAGGATGATAATCAGGACGGTGCCCGCTGCCAGGCAGGATTTTAAGCCCAGGCTTGCAATCGTTCCGGCGGAAAGGAGGGCAACGCGTCGGCCGCCCCTTGCGGCCCTGCTCTTTCGCTGTTCGGTGGATGACTGCTCGTACATCGAGAACCCCCGGATACCAGTGCGGCTCAGGGTCAACGCTCATGCCAACCCAAGGACGGAAAGGCACAGGCATCCGGTCACAACAAGGAACGGCTCGTTGAGCATCGGGTCAATCAACGATGCTGAACGATTACGGTCGCTTGCTATAGCCCGCAGACAGGAAATGGCTGCGAAGACGCCTGCTTTTAATGCATCCCTAGGAATTTCGAGTCTATGAAGGCGCGCGTATTGAAACACGCGTGGTGACTACTCCAATTTGGCATGCCACATTTCGGGCTGGCGGGAGAACTACTCGCAAAAGCAGGAGCTGACACTTGCACGAGGGATCACGCTCTACTCGTGTTCTCAGTTCCCACCACTTGGGACTGGAACGGCCGTGCCCCAAGCGCAAAAACGCTGGTTGGATCTATCTCCTGATCTGTTCCAATGACGAGATCATGTCGCCTTCGAACCCCTGAGACGGTTCACCCACCCTGTTGAGCCAAACGCCCAGCAGACCGGCCGCCGTCGCCCCTTCGGCGTCGAGCAGCCGATTATCGCCGACAAATAACGTGTCCCCCGGTTCAACACCCAGGAGCCGCACGCCCTCGAGGTAAATCGCCGGCTGGGGTTTGGCTACACCGACGGTATCGGTGCCCACGAGCCTCGTGATGCGTTCCAGACCGGCGCCGTCCAGTTTGGCCCGCTGATAATCGTGCACGTTGTTGCTCACGGCTCCGTAGGGGATACCTGCCTCATCCAGGAGATCCAGCAGCGGCGCAACGTCGTCAAAGGCCCTGACGTAGCCCGGCTGCAACCGGGCGTACGCGCTCACCCACTGGTGCGCTTCCTCACCGTCAGCGAGTTCCACGCCGAAATGCCCCAGCGCGGCCCGTCCACGCAGCAGCCGCTGGTCATTGAAGGTCAGCTCCCCCGCCAGGTACCTGTCGTAGTAGTGCGTGGTTTCATGGGTGAAGATCCTGCCGAACCTCGCCCATCCGGCCTGGTCCAGGCCGGGAAGGAGGTGTTCGCTGACCTCGCGCAGTGCGGTGGTCATGGAGTATTCAAGGTCAACCAGGGTGTCATCGATGTCGAAGAGGACTCCCCGGATGGTACCGAAGCGTGTCGCCAAGACTCCCTGGGCGGCCGTATTGGTTGCGTTCATCAGCCGCGGAAGGAACGGAGCCGGGTCAGGGACGGGCCCTTGCCCAGGATGACCATGGACTCGAACAGCGGCGGGGAGATCCGGCGCCCTGAGACTGCTGTGCGGACGGGACCGAAGGCGAGCCGGGGCTTGATGCCGAGGTCCTCCACAAGTGCCTGCTTGAGGGCGGTCTGGATGTTTTCCGGCTGCCAGTCCTCGATCGGCTCCAGGGCGGCAATGGCGGCATCGAGGACCTCGGTGAGGTTCTCCGGCAGCCCCTTGCGGGCGTCGTCCGCGACGTCGATGGCGTCGTCGGCCTTGAAGAGGAACGCGAGCATCTCCGGCGCTTCCCCCAGGAGCGCGATCCGTTCCTGGACCAGCGGAGCGGCCTCCGAGAGGATATCCTCCTCGCGGTCCGTCAGGGTCTCCCCCACCAGGCCTGCCGCGCGCAGATAGGGAACCAGCCGGGCCCGGAAATCCTCGGGGGCGAGCATACGGATGTGCGTGCCGTTGATGGCCTCGGCCTTCTTGATGTCAAAGCGGGCAGGATTGGCCAGCACGTCATGGACATCGAAGTTCTCGATGAGCTGATCCACCGTGAAAATGTCTTCGTCGGCGGACAGGCTCCAGCCGAGCAGCGACAGGTAGTTCAGCAGCCCTTCCGGGATGAAGCCCCGGTCACGGAGCAGGAAGAGGTTGGACTGCGGATCGCGCTTGGACAGCTTCTTGTTGCCTTCGCCCATAACGTACGGAAGGTGGCCAAAGACCGGCATGTAGGTGGCGACGCCGATCTCCATCAGCGCGCGGATCAGGACAACCTGGCGCGGGGTGGAGGACAGCAGATCCTCGCCGCGCAGAACGTGAGTGATTCCCATCAGGGCGTCATCCACCGGGTTCACCAGGGTGTACAGCGGCGAGCCGTCTGCGCGGACGATCACGTAGTCGGGGATGCTGCCGGCTTTGAAGGTAATCTCGCCGCGGACAACGTCGTTGAACGTGACATCCTCATCAGGCATCCGCACGCGCAGCACCGGCTGCCGGCCCTCGGCCTTGAAGGCGGCCAGCTGCTCCGCCGTGAGTTCGCGGTCAAAGTTGTCATAGCCCAGCTTGGGGTCCCGGCCTGCGGCCCGGTGCCTGGCCTCCACTTCCTCCGGGGAGGAATAGCACTCGTAGGCATAGCCTGCATCCAGCAGCTTCGCGACGACGTCCTTGTACAGGTCCAGCCGCTGCGACTGGCGGTACGGTTCGTGCGGGCCGCCCACTTCCACGCCTTCTTCCCACGTGATGCCGAGCCACTTCAGCGCCTCGAGCAGCTGCTGGTAGCTCTCCTCCGAGTCGCGCGCAGCGTCCGTGTCCTCAATGCGGAACACAAAGGTGCCCTTGGTGTGCTTGGCGTAGGCCCAGTTGAAGAGGGCGGTACGGATCAGGCCAACGTGGGGGGTGCCTGTGGGCGACGGGCAGAACCGGACCCGGACAGGGGTATCGGCGGTAACTTCACCGGTGACTTCAGGGAGAGCGGAGCTGGAAACGGCGTCGGGCGCAGAAGGAGTAGTCATAGTGACTCCAACTTTACCGCCTGCCAGGCGGGCGGCCGGGCGCCCGAATCGCTTGCCCTTAGCGGCGGACCACGGGGTTGGAGAGGCGCCCGATGCCCTCGATTTCCACCTCGTAGCGGTCTCCGGCCTCAACCAGGCCCACACCGGCGGGTGTTCCGGTCATGATGACGTCCCCGGGCAGCAGCGTGAAGGCCTGCGACACGATGGATACCAGCTCACGGACGCCGCGGATCATCTGGCTGGTGCTCCCGTCCTGGCGGAGCTCCCCGTTCAGCCTGCCCTGGATCTGGAGGTCCTCGGTGTCCAGCTCCGTTTCGATCCACGGCCCCAGCGGTGCTGAGGTGTCAAAGCCCTTGGCCCTGGCCCACTGCAGATCTGTTTTCTGCACGTCCCGGGCGGTGAGGTCATTGCCGCAGGTGTAGCCGAAGATGACGTCATCCACCCGTTCCTCCGGAACGTCCTTGCAGATGCGGCCGATGACCACACACAGTTCGGCCTCGAAGGAGACCTCCTCGGAAAATTCAGGCAGCACGATGGGGTCGTTCGGGCCCACCACTGAAGTGTTCGGCTTCAGGAACAGCAACGGCTGGGCGGGTACCTCGTTGCCCAGCTCGCGGGCGTGCTCCACGAAGTTCCGGCCGACGCCGATGACCTTGCTGCGGGGAATGATCGGAGCGAGGAGCCGCACGTCTTCCAGCTTGTGGCGGACAGCGGTGCGCTCCACTCCGTTGAAGAAGGGGTCGCCGTTGATGACAGTGATTTCTTCACTGCCGGGCTGGCCTTCAACCACGCCGTAGAGGGGATCAGAATCGACTACAAACCGGGCAATACGCATGGTTCCTACCCTACAGTCTTGGGGCGGCGCGCTCCGGCGGGTCACAGGAGCCCGGATTCTCCCCGCAGGTAGTCCAGCTGCGCCGCAACGGACATTTCCGCTGCCCGCCGGACGGACGGTTCGACGTCGGAATACACCGCGTCGGTCACGGCACCGACGGCGGCGTCCCGGCCCAGCCGGTCCAATGCGGCGCGGATCTGCGCCAGCCGTTCCTGGCGGTGGTCACGGTAAGCGCGGGTGATCGTTTCGAGGGAAGAAAGGACGGGGCCGTGGGCGGGAAGGACCGCGGCTGCCCCCAGCGCCTCCAGCCTGTCCAGTGAGGCAAGATAGTCTCCCAGCGTTCCGTCGGGGTAGTCCAGCATAGTGGTGCCGCGGCCCAGGATGGTGTCGCCGGTCAGCACACTACCGTTTGGGCCGTCCTCCGGGAGCTGGAAACACACAGAATCTGAGGTGTGGCCGGGCGTGGCCAGGACCCGGATATCCAGCCCGGCCGCCCGGATGGCCTCACCGTCCTGCAGCGGCAGCCCACCGCCGTGGCAATGCCGCGGGTCTGCCGCCCGAACAGGGGCGCCCGTCAGTTCAGACAACCGCGCCGAGCCGGCCGTGTGATCGGCGTGCCGGTGGGTGACCAGGACGAGTTCAACGGGTCCGGCGGCGGCCAGCGCCAGAAGATGGGCTTCATCTGCCGGCCCGGGATCCACGACGACCGCGCCGGCCTGGCCCGCCGCGCGTAAGACGTAGGAGTTGGTTCCCTCCAGGCTCATGGGTCCCGGATTGGGGGCCAGGATGAACCGCGTCAGGGCTGAGCTGCGCTGCAGGATAGGGCCGGAAGCTGAAGTCACCATCCCATCTTTGCATCCTCCCCGCACAGCCACCCCCGGAATAGAACCACGCACAGGCAGGGTTGACCACCAGTGAAGACCACACGAACTCCAGCAGGAAGCCGGACCCGGACACCATGAGCGACACAACCCCCACCCTTGCAGATCTCCTCGCCGAAGCTGACTCGGCCGGCCATGACCACGCTGCGACGGAGAAGAGCAGCGGCCTGCAGCACATCCACAACCACGCGACCGGCGCCGTTGTGTGGTTCCCCACGTGGCGGAAGTTCCGCGAGACCTCCGATTGGCGCGAGGATGTGGATGCCTTCGCCGCGGACCTCAGGTCGGGTTCACAGTTGGTGGAAGAAGTGGCAGCCCGCTCCGTGGCCGAAGAGCTGGAGTCACTCCTGAAGCGCGCAGCTGCAGCGAATGATGCGAATGTCTTTGTCCAGGAAAACCTGACCAGGCATCTGACCCGGACCTGGGCCATTGCCGACGCTGTCGCCGAGGTAACAGGGAAAGATCTGCCCACCGGCAACACCACGCCGACCGTTTTTGCTGATTACCCGTATGACGTCTACGCACAGGACGGCGGCGCCTTTGCCACCACGCTGTGGAATGACATTATCGATGCCCGCCGCAACAGTGTCCTGGCCGAAGAAGCGGCACGGAAGGCGTTGAAACCCGTTTCCCGGAAGGCAATGAAAAATGCCGCCCGGAAGGCCGCCCGGCGCTGACCGGCCGGCGTTTGCCCCTGAAACCAAAGGGACCAAAGGGATCAAAGGGACCACAGCACGACGGCGGCCGCCCAGCACTGCTGCCCGTCTTGGAGCAAGTGCCGGCCAACCGCCGTCGTAATTCTTGGGGTGAAAAGCCCGCCTAAGCCAGGCGCGTCAGCCAGCCGTGAGTGTCGGGAACCGTGCCTGTCTGGATGCCCAGGAGTTGCTCGCGGATGACCATGGTGGTCTCCCCTGCCTTGGCGTCCTCTGAACCGATGAACTCGGTGTCGTCCTTCAGCACCCCGATGGGAGTGATGACAGCTGCCGTACCGCATGCGAAGACCTCGGCGATCTCACCGCTTGCCACACCATCGCGCCATTCATCCAGCGTGATCTTGCGCTCGGTGACTTCCCGGCCCATGTCCTTGGCCACCTGGATGACTGACATGCGGGTGATGCCTTCCAGGATGGTTCCGGTCAGGGCCGGCGTCACGAGGGAGCCGTCCTTCAGCACGAAGAAAACGTTCATGCCGCCAAGTTCCTCGATGGCATTGTCATTGAACTGGTCCAGGAAGAGGACCTGCTTGCAGCCGTTGGCCTCGGCCTGCTGCTGTGCGATGAGGGAAGCCGCGTAGTTGCCGCCGCATTTGGCGTCACCGGTGCCGCCCCGTCCGGCGCGGGCATACTCGCGGGAGATCCAGATGGAGACAGGCTTCAGTTCCCGGCCGAAGTAGTTGCCCGCAGGGGAAGCGATCACCCGGAAGGAGACTTCGCGGGCCGCACGTACACCCAGGAAGGCTTCGGTGGCGATCATGAACGGACGCAGGTAGAGGGCCTCGCCGTCACCGGAGGGGACCCATTCCTTGTCGGCCGCCACCAGCTCCCGGATGGCTCCCAGGAAGTAATCCGCGGGCAGTTCCGGAAGGGCAAGCCTGCGGGCGGATTTGTTCAGGCGTGCCGCGTTGGCTTCCGGGCGGAAGGTCCAGACGGAGCCGTCGGCATGCCGGTAGGCCTTGAGCCCCTCGAAGATTTCCTGGCCGTAGTGGAACACAGCAGCCGACGGGTCCAGGGAGATCGGGCCATACGCCTCGATGCGTGGGTTGTGCCAGCCGCCGTTGCCGTCCGCGTCCACGCTGTAGTCGACGATGGCGGTGTGGTCGGTGAAGTAATCGCCAAATCCCGGGTTGGCCAGGATGGCATTACGCTCTTCAGCGGACTTCGGGGTTGCCGAGAGCTGCTGGGTGAATTCGACGCCAGGGGCAGTCTGAGTCATGGTTCCTCCACGATCGGCCGCCTGTGGAAGTGGTTCAGCGTTGAACCACAGGCAGCATTTGGTGATTCGAAACTAGCTTACGCCGCCGCGCAGGGCCGCAAACGCACAGCCCCAGGTGCTGGGCACCAAGCGCCCAGCCTCAAGCGCAGCGCCCGGCCGTGCCGTTACTAGAGGGCTGCCGTGATGGCATCCCCGACGGCGCTGGTACTGCGGGCGCCGCCGTCGCGGTTTTCGACGTCGGCAGTGACGGCAGCTTCAATTTTCCGCGCCGCCGCAGTGTAGCCAAGGTGGTCCAGCAGGAGCGCAGCCGAGAGGATCGCGGCTGTGGGATCCGCCTTCTGCTGTCCCGCGATATCCGGGGCGGAGCCGTGGACCGGTTCGAACATGGACGGAGCGGTGCGGTCCATGTTGATGTTGCCCGACGCGGCCAGCCCGATGCCGCCGGTGACGGCAGCGGCGAGGTCCGTCAGGATATCGCCGAAGAGGTTGTCGGTGACAATGACGTCAAAGCGCGAGGGGTTGGTAACCATAAAAATGGTCGCGGCATCAACATGCAGGTAATCGTGGGTGACCTCAGGGAAGTCCTGCGCTACGGCCTCAACAGTGCGCTTCCACAGGTGGCCCGCATAGACAAGCACATTGTGCTTGTGGACCAGGGTGACATGCTTTCGCTCACGGGCGCTGGCTCGCCGGAAGGCATCGCGGACAAGCCGCTCAACTCCGTGGGCGGTGTTGAGCGAGACCTCGGTGGCTACTTCATGGGGAGTGCCGGCGCGCAGCGTACCTCCGTTGCCGACGTAGGGGCCCTCGGTCCCCTCACGCACCACAATAAAATCGATGACGCCCGGGTTGGCCAGCGGGCTTCCCACCGTGCCGAAGAGCTTGGATGGCCGGAGGTTGACGTAGTGGTCCAGGCTAAAGCGCAGCTTGAGGAGCATCTCGCGTTCGATGATGCCGGACGGAATCCTGGTGTCACCGGGAGCGGCACCCACTGCGCCGAAGAGAATGGCATCCCTGGTGCGGAGGTCGGCAAGGACTTCATCCGGCAGCGTTTCACCCGTGGCCAGCCAGTGCTCGGCGCCCAGCTTGTAGTGGGTCTGCCGGAGGGCCACGCCCTCTGCGGCCACGGCCTTTTCGAGGACCTTCAGTGCCTCGGCAATGACCTCGGGGCCGATGCCGTCACCCGGGATGACAGCCAGATCAATAGTGGATGCGCTCATGTATTTTAGGGTAGCCAAGTCATCCACATTCTGGTCAAGCTGTCTCACGATACGAACGGCACTGGGTCAGACCACGGTATGACGCCGGAACGCTGCCAAGGAAATAGAGTTTCAGCGTGGATAAACGTCACGCCCTCTACAGCTGGATCCGCAGCAACCCCTGGAAAATGGACCTTGTGGCCACGGGGCTGCTGTTTGTGGCCTTTGGGCCGGTGTACCTCCTCGCGGGCCGCCTGGAACTCTTTGTGCTCTCCTGCGCGCTCCTGGTCCCGTTGGCCTGGCGCCGCGTCCGGCCGGCGGCTGCCGCTGCAGCCATCGCTTCGGTGTGCCTGGTGCAATGGGGCCTGGCCATCGAGCCGGTAGTGGGCCAGTTGGCCGTGCCGCTCATTATCTACGCCGTTGCCGCCTACGGGTCTCCGTGGGCCAGCCGGTCCGTGCTGATTCTGGGGCTTGTGGGCGGGGTGCTGCTGACCACCCGCTACTTCACCGGCCCGGCGGAATCCGGTGTGCTGGGGCTGACCACCGGGGCTGTCTACACGGTCCTCACCTGGTTGCTGGTTCTGTTCAGCTGGACGCTGGGTGACCTCACCAGGGTCAGGCGCCTCCAGCTGCAGACCCTGTCCGACCGGGCCCGGCGGCTGGAAGTCGAGCACCAGCAGGAAAGGTCCCTGGCGGCAGCTGACGAACGTTCCCACATTGCCCGCGAGATGCATGACATCGTGGCCCATTCACTCTCCGTGATCATCACGCAGGCCGACGGTGCACGGTACGCGGCTGCAGCCAGCCCGGAACTGGCTCCCCAGGCGCTGGAAACCATCGCCGCCGCGGGACGCAGCTCCCTGGCAGAGATGCGCAGGCTCCTGGGCGTCCTCCGGCGCGAGGATATGGCCTCCACCCGCCCCCTGCCGGGCCTGAATGACCTGGACGAGCTGTTTCTCAGTTTCCGGGCCGCCAGCCTGCAGCTGCGGTTTGAAGAGGCCGGGACAGCCCGGCGGCTGCTCCCGCCGGGAGCCGAGCTCACCGCCTATCGCGTCTTCCAGGAAGCCCTGACCAATGTGCTCAAGCACGCCGGGCCGCAGGCCCGGGCAAGGGCCACCATCGAGTGGCAGCCCCGTGGGCTCCGGATTGGCGTGCACGACGACGGCAGGGGCGCCAGCGCGGATCCCGTCCAGGGCGGGGGCAATGGGCTTCGTGGCATGGCCGAGCGCATCAGGCTTTACGATGGTTCGTTGACGGCCGGACCGGCCAGCGGCGGGGGCTTCCAGGTCTCGGCTTTTATCCCCTATACGGAAGCCTGAGCATGAGAACGCCAACAGTGGAACAGATCCGGGCAATTGAAACCATCAGGGTGGCCCTGGTGGACGACCAAAGGCTGGTCCGCTCCGGCTTCGGAATGCTGATCAACTCCCAGCCGGACCTTGACGTGGTGGTTGAGGCGGGAAACGGGCTCGAGGCCATCCAGGCGTTGAACGGAACCTCCGCCGACGTGGTGCTGATGGACGTCAGGATGCCCGGCATGGACGGGATCGAAGCCACCACGCGGCTGTTGGAGAGCGCCGCTGCCGCCCCTGCCGGCTCCCGCCGCGCTGACATCAAAATCATCGTGCTGACCACTTTCGACCTGGACGAATACGCCTTGGCTGCCATCCAGGCCGGTGCCAGTGGATTCCTCCTCAAGGATGCCCCGCCGGAGGAGCTGCTGGAGGCCATCCGCACCGTACACCGCGGTGATGCCGTGATCGCCCCCTCCACCACCAGGCGGCTCCTGGACCACGTCGCTCCGCTGCTTCGTGCCCAGGCTCCGGCCAGGCAGGAACACAGCGACGCCGTCGGACGCCTGACTGCCCGCGAGCGCCAAGTCTTCGAACTGATCGCCCAGGGTTGGTCCAATCCCGAGATCGCGGCCGGCCTGTTCGTGTCCGAGGCAACGGTGAAGACCCATGTAGGGCACATCCTGGCCAAGCTTGGCGCGCGGGACAGGGTGCACGCCGTAGTCATCGCCTACGAAACGGGCGTGGTTTCGCCCGGCACCTGACGGTCAGGGAAGGACGGGGGTAAGGATGACGCCCGGACCCGCCATCTCAAACCCCGGTATGAGGAGGCTGCCCGCCGGAACCATCCCGGGGCGCGATCCGGGCTAAAGTGCCGGAAACATAGCGTGGACCCATGACAACTTCGGTACACCATCAGCACTCCCCGGATGACCGCAGCGCGGCTGCCGGGAACCTCGCCGTCCAGGCGACGTCACTGACCAAAAGTTATGGGCGGGGCGATACCCGCGTCACAGCGCTCAGGGACTTCAGCGTCGCCTTCGAGACCGGCCGCTTCACAGCCATCATGGGCCCCTCCGGCTCCGGCAAATCCACGTTGATGCACTGCCTGGCCGGTCTCGATTCCGCAGATTCAGGACGCATCCTGGTTGGCGGAACGGAGATCACCTCTCTCTCGGACAAACAGCTGACCGCACTCCGGCGCGAGCGCATTGGATTTGTGTTCCAGGCATTCAACCTGGTGCCCACACTGACGGCTGAACAGAACATCACCCTGCCGCTCGCCCTGGCGGGCACGAAGACTGACGCTGACTGGTTCGGCTTCATCGTGGCCACGCTGGGCCTCAAGGACCGCCTCAAACACCGCCCCCATGAGCTGTCCGGCGGACAGCAGCAGCGGGTGGCAGTGGCCAGGGCATTGCTGACCCGGCCCGACGTCATCTTCGGCGATGAGCCCACGGGCAACCTGGACTCCACCTCCGGCGGCGAGGTCCTCTCCTTACTGCGCCGGAGCAGTCAGGAGATGGGCCAGACCATCATCATGGTGACCCACGATCCCGTTGCCGCCAGCTATGCGGACCGTGTGGTGCTGATGAGCGACGGAAACCTCGTGGGCGAAATCATGGACCCCAGCGTTGATTCCGTGCTGGCCGCCCTCGGCAAGCTGGGAGGCTAGGGTGCTGCAGGTTGCCCTGTCCCAATTCCGGGTCCACAGCCGCCGGTTCATCGCAGTGGGGCTCGCCGTGATGCTGTCTGTGGCCTTCCTGGCGACCACGCTGATGGTGAGCGCCAGCACTCAGGCGTCGCTGGAAGCCAGCCTTGGCGAGGCCTACAGCAGGGCCGGCATTATCGCCACGCCTGCCGGGCAGGCCTTCGACGAGGCCGCCCTTAAAGCAGTGGCCGCAACCCCGGGAATTAAGGAAGTTTACGGACAGCAGTCCGCTGCCACCGTCTTTGGCGTCCGCGGCGAGCAGGTTTTCGGCAGGGTACGGAACCTGGCACCGGCAGGACTGGAACCATCCAGCATGGAGAGCGGGACGGTGCCGGCGCACCCCGGCGAGGTGGCGCTCGATGCCACGACGGCGGCCCGCTATGGGCTCTCAGCCGGAGACTCCCTGACGATCGCTTCCAGCGACGGCGGCACAAGCGTCACCATGACCGTTTCCGGGGTCATGGGCAGCAGTAATGACCCATTCGCCGCCGCCGTCCCGCAGCTCCTGGCCCTGGCTCCGGCGGTCAGTGCCCTGGCCGGCCAGGGCACCGGTTCATCCCTCGCGGGCGGATACGAGAGCATTCAGGTGGCCCTGGCCCCGGGGACGGATGGCGCCAAGGCCAAGCAGGACCTTGCGGCCGCGTTGTCGGAGTCTGGAGCCGGGAATGCTTACCTGAGGACGTCCACCGAGCAGGTGACAAGCCAGGTGGCCCTGATGACGGGGGGCCGGGATGAGCTCACCATCGTCCTGCTGGCCTTTGCCGGCGTGGCGCTGGTGGTGTCGGGGCTGGTCGTGTCGAACACCTTTCCAGTGCTTGTGGCCCAGCGAACCCGCGAACTTGCCTTGTTGCGGTGCCTGGGCGCTGGACGGAGCCAGGTCCGGAACTCGGTCCTGGCTGAGGCGCTGGTGGTTGGACTGGCTTCGTCGGTGCTCGGCGTCCTGGCCGGAACCGGCCTTATGGCGGCGCTCATCGGCTGGGCCAGGACCCAGCCGGACATGACGTTCACCACCCTCGCCGTACCGCCGTCGGCCCTTGCTGCGGGACTGGCAGTGGGGACGTTGCTCACGGTCATTGCTGCGCTGGTGCCCGCGCGGGCAGCTACCGCGGTGGCACCGCTGGCAGCGCTGCGCCCGTCGGACGACGCCAGCATCGGCAATGCCAAGGGCCGGCTCCGGCTGGTCCTGGGCCTCCTGGCTCTGGTGGCGGGTGTTCCACTGCTGGTGGTGGGCGCCCTGGGCGTGCAGTTGGTCATCGCGTTTGCCGGGGGCATGATCTCTTTCATCGGTGTGCTGCTGTGCTCCACGCTGTTCATTCCTCGGCTGGTAGCCCTGTTCGGAAAGCTCGCGGCGCCGGCCGGAGTGCCCGGAAGGCTGGCAGCGGTCAACGCCCTCAGAAACCCGGCGCGCACGTCCGTCACTGCCGCAGCCCTCCTGATCGGTGTCACCTTGGTGGCGCTGATGATGACAGGTGCCTCCACCGCCCGGCTGGCTTTCGACGACGCATTGGCGCAAAACTACCCGGTGGACATGGGCGTGATGGCCGGAACGCCTGGAGGGTCCGGGGCGTTGGGGGTTTCCGCGAAGGCGGATGTTACAGGAGTGCCGGAGGTTCCCGGGCTTGCCCAGGAATCCGTCCTGACAAAGGAGCAACGCCAGGCCGTACTGCAGATCGGCGGCGTGTCGGCGGCTGTCCTGGTTCCCATCAGTGGCCACGTTGATTTGGCCGGGGTGAACACCCCTGTCTTTGCCCTTACCGCGGCTGAAGCGCGGGAGGTGCTGCGGGACGATGCACTCAGGCTGGAACCGGGGAAAATCTATCTCCCGGAGGGGTCGGCTTCAGGTGCTGCCACCGTCAGTGGAAATGCCGGCGTACGTGAGCTGGATGCCGTGGTCCTGAAGACGCGGAACATGCCCCCGCTGGTCAGCAGTGAAACCGCGCAGTCCCTGGGTGTTCCTGCCGAAGGTGCCGCTTTGTGGGTCCGCCTTGCTGACGGGCCCCGCGGAGCCCAGCTGTCAGCCGACCAAATTCATGACATCCAGCGCTCGATCGCCGACGTACTGGACGTCGGGGAAAGCGCAGTCAGCGGCGCCGCGATTGAGCGTGTCGCTTTCAACGATGTCATTGACGTGCTGTTGCTGGTTGTCACGGGACTGCTGGGAGTGGCAGTACTGATTGCCCTGATAGGAGTGGCCAATACGCTGTCCCTGTCTGTCCTGGAACGGACGCAGGAGAACTCCCTCCTGCGTGCCCTTGGCCTGACCAGGGGCCAGCTCCGAGGCATGCTTGCGCTGGAGGCAGTCCTGGTGGCCGGGGTTGCGGCGTTGCTGGGGGCAGCGCTGGGAAGCATCTACGGCTGGCTGGGCGCGAAGTCCGCGCTGGGAAGCCTCGCTGAGGTGACACCCTCAATTCCCTGGCTGCAGCTCCTGGGCGTCCTGGCGGTAGCCATCCTGGCCGGACTGTTGGCCTCGGTGGTGCCGGCCAGGCGCGCGGCCCGGCTCTCGCCGGTGGAAGGGCTGGCAACGAGCTAAGTCCCCAACCCCGGCCCCGGACTTCTGCACATCAAACTCATCCGACGGGAGAAGCCACAACAACAACGTTGGTGCCCCACAGGTCATCGGTGTAACAGGAAATCAGCACCAGCCGGTGGGGCGCCACGTCCCACACGGGACTGTCCTTGAGGCCGTCCTTAACGTACGTGGTGACCTCATCCACCTGGTACATCACCTCGCCCGTGGAGGTGGCCACCGTCAACCGGTCCCCCGCCGCCGCCATGGTGCTGAGCCTGTTGAAGGGTGCCTCCCTGTCCGCCCAGCTGTGGCCGACGATGTAGGTGGTGTTGACGGACCCCTCCCCCGGCATGCCAAACGGCGTCAGCCAGTACCCGTCGATCGTGGAAGGCGGAATGATGGTCCTGGTAGCAACGTCCGCGCCATTTGGATCCAAGGGATGAACGGCCACATCAATCCCTGCCGCCGCGTAGACCAGCCGTTGCGGCGGGGCCGCGGCGGGACCAGCCGGGATGGGCGCCACCGGCGGATTGGCAGGCACCGGGTTGGAAGGGGCCGGACCGGAGGCAGTGGGGCTTTCTGTCCATTGGCCCGCGGCTGGGGCTGATGCCGGCGCCGGGTCAGTGGCCGGGTCAGTTCCGCCTCCGCCGCCGGCCAGAAGGGGGATGAGGGCCACCACCAGGTAACCCAGGACACCGCACAGCACCACAAAGATCATCGCCCGGCGCCAACGGCCGCTGCGTGCAGCTGTCGACGTTTGCGCGGCAGGCGGAACAGTGGCCGACGGAACTGTGGCGGGTGGATCCCCGTTGGAAATTCCAGCCTGGTGATCAGTATCCATGGGTTCCTCGCGAAGGGGCCGGACATAGCGAACGAGAAGCGACGAAGAGCAGGCGCCGTGCACCTTCCGGGCACGGCGCCTGTCGGTGTGTCATCCGACGCCGTCTGGGGCGTCAGCGGGTGCCGTCACTTCTGGCGCTGGCCTCCCGAGCCTGCACTGATGGCCAGTTTCCTGTGAACTGCCACGCCGGCAGCAGCGAGCAACATCGCCACGACGCCGCCCAACCATGGGGCGAGGGCAGTGTCCGGTGAGCCTGTCACGGCAGTCTGGACGTTGAACCCCTGGTTAGTCGCCACTGCTCCTGCTCCGGCGGGCTGTCCGGCTGCCGCCCCGCGGGGAACAACGGCACCTGGCACCACCGTTTTGCCTGCCGGAGGCACCACCTCAGGAACAACAGGCCGCTTGACGGGAACACAGCCGTTGTTGAACGTTGCCTGCCCTTCAGCGGTCCAGTTCTGTCCACCAGGAACAATGTTGCCGCTGTTCGGCGGGATGATGTCCTCACCGTTCTGGTGCCCCGCGCCTGCGTGTCCATTCAGGCCGTTCAGGGAGATGGTGATGACCACAAACGGATTGGACGCCGAGCCGGTGGCGTGGCAGATGGTGATCTTGTGGTCGCCATTGCCTTTGGGCGGTGTGACCGCTCCCCCCGGTTTCACGCAACCCGCGTTCCACCAATCCACCTTGTGAAGGTTCTGGCCGCCAGGCAGGACGCTCCCGGAGTTGGCGGGGATGATGTCCTCGCTGTGCTGGTGGCCCACGTGCCCGTTAAGTCCGCTGAGGCTGATGGTTATCGGCACGTAGGGGTTCGTCGCTGACCCGGTGGCGTGGCAGATGGTGATCTTGGCTCCACCATCCTTGGTGTCATCCGACGCGGTTGCCGGTGCGGTGGCGCCCAGCAATGCAAGGCCTGTGACTCCTAGTGCGGCAAGGATCCGTTTCATTTCCGTCTCCGTCCATTGTCTGGTCGAACTGATCAGACACGGGGAAAACGGCGACCGCCCCTTGATGACGGGTCAAACAGCAAACAGACGGCATCGGGGCGACGGTTCTCCCAGATGTGAATCATCAGTTCGCTTACAGATCTAGGCTACGGACCTGCATACTTGCCCGTCTCCAGTACTCAGTACCCGCTTTGGCGGACGGACGCTACTTGGTGGGGCCGTTCCAGTACCTGTTTCGGGCCGGGCCAGGTAGCCCGGCCCGAAGGTACTCTAGGCCTCGGCAGGTTCCTCGTACTTGGGGAAGACGGGGGCCGGCGCCGGCAATGCGGTCCCTGCGGCAATCGGTGTGGTGAGCGCAGCAAACTGCCGGGCCTGGCCTTCCCGCTGGCCAAGGGTGTCCAGGAGTTTTGCGGTTGCGGTGGGCATCACCGGCTGGGCAAGGATGGCCACGATCCGCAGCACCTCCAGCGTGACGTACAGGACGGTGTTCATCCGTTCGACGTCGGTCTTCCGCAGCACCCATGGCGCCTGGTCTGCAAAGTAGGCGTTGGTATCCCCCAGTACGCCCCAGATCGCTTCGAGGGCGCGGCTGAATTCCTGCTTTTCGAAAGCGGTCCGCGCGGTCTCAAGAAGCCCGTTGGCCTGGTCCAGCAGAGCGGAGTCCGCGGCGGAGAAATCCCCCGGTGCCGGAACAACGCCTGCACAGTTCTTGGCGACCATGGACAGCGAACGCTGGGCCAGGTTGCCGAAGTTGTTGGCCAGGTCCGAGTTCATGCGTCCCACAATGGCCTCGTGGTTGTAGCTGCCGTCGGCACCAAACGGAACTTCACGAAGGAAGAAGAACCGCACCTGGTCAAGGCCGTACTGGGCCACAAAGTCCGCGGGGGCCACCACGTTGCCCAGCGACTTGGACATCTTGACGCCATTGTTGTGCAGGAAGCCATGGATCATTACGCGCTTGGGCAGTTCCAGTCCGGCACTCATCAGGAAAGCCGGCCAGTAGATGGCGTGGAAGCGGGAAATATCCTTGCCGATGATGTGGACGTCGGCAGGCCAGAACTTGCGGAATGAAGCCGAATCCACGTCCGGGTAGCCAACCCCCGTGAGGTAGTTCGTCAGTGCATCAACCCAGACGTACATCACGTGCTTGGGATTGCCGGGAACCGGAACACCCCAGTCAAAGGTGGTGCGGCTGATGGAGAGGTCCTCCAGGCCACGCCTGACGAAGCTGATGACCTCGTTGAACCGGGACTGCGGGGCACCGAATTCCGGCTGTGCCTCATAGAGGGCAAGGAGCCGGTCCTGGTACTGGGACAGCCTGAAGAAGTAGCTCTCCTCGGCAGTCCAGGTCACCTCGGTGTCCGTCTCCTTGGAGTAACGTACGCCGTCGTCCTTAACCAGCGTGTCGTCCTCGACGTAGAAGGCTTCATCCCGGACGGAATACCAGCCTTCGTACTTCGACAGATAGATATCGCCGTTGGCTTCCAGCTTTTTCCAAATGGCCTGCGATGCCGCGTAGTGGTCAGCGTCCGTGGTGCGGATGAACCGGTTGTACGTGATTCCCAGGGCGGAATGCGCAGCCTTGTAGACCTCAGCATTGCGGTCCACCAGCTCCTTGGGGCTGATGCCTTCCTTTTCGGCTGTCTGGGCAATCTTCATGCCGTGCTCGTCCGTGCCGGTCAGGAACATCACGTCATAGCCGTCCAGCCGCTTGAAGCGCGCCATGGCATCAGTGGCGATGTACTCATACGCATGCCCGATGTGCGGCACACCGTTCGGGTAGGTGATGGCCGTGGTGATGTAGAACGGAGGTTTTTCTGTTGCAGTCACGAGCGGACGTTACCTTTGGTGCGGAGGGACGGGCTAGATGAGTTCAGTCAGCGTATCGCTAAGACGGACCAGTTCGTGGTCGTGGGAAGCGACCAGCACGGCGATCCCGTCGTTGGTGGTGTCCTTGAGGATGCTGATGATGCGGTTCGCTGAGGCCCGGTCCAGGCTTGCGGTTGGCTCATCCACCACCAGCACGCGGGTGCCCAGGATCAGCGCACGCGCAATGGCCACGCGCTGGCGTTCACCACCGGACAGCTGGGCGGGACGGTGGCGCATCCGGCGGCCCAGCCCCACAAGGTCGAGCAGGTCCTTTGCCATGTCCCGGCGCTGGTCCACTTCGCCGTCCGGGACGGCCGGCAGGAGCACGTTCTCAAGTGCGCTCATGCCGTCAATCAGGGCGCCGCCCTGGTCAACGTAGCCGATCAGGGCCCGACGGCGGTCAGCGATTTCGTCGTCGCCCATGCTTTCGAGGGAGTCGCCCTCCCAGAAGACACGGCCCGACGTCGGCAGTGTCAGTCCCGCGCCCACTGTCAGGATGCTGGTCTTGCCGGAACCGCTTCGGCCGGCAACGCAGTGCATCTCGCCGGCGTGCAGGGTGAGGTCAAAGCCCTCCACGACGCTGACTGCCTCGGCGCCGCCCTTGCCACCGCCGTAGCGGATGGTGACATCGCTGAGCTCCAGCGGTGTCCCGTGGTCTGCAGCCTTGACGATGGTATTGGCGCGCGTCTGGAGAGGGTCTCCACCGGAGTCGGCCCTGCGGCTCCGTTGAACGTTCGTCTGGTTTGTCATTGGACCACTTTCGTTGCAATCGGTATCCAGCAAATCACAGCCACAAGGCCGGCCACTCCGGCCCACAGTGCGGCGTACGGGGCCAGGAGCATTCCTATGCCCAGTGCGCCCAGGACTCCCAGCGGCAGGGCCACTGTTCCCACGAGCGCGTTCTCGAAGAAACGGACCTGGCGGAGCATGTCCGGGTTCCAGCCCATGGCCTCGAGGATGCCAAGGTACTGGCGTTTGGCGGTGAGCTCAAACCTGCCCGTCACCAGGGTCAGCACCAGGCCAACCGTCACTCCGGCCAGCGCCAGGAGGATGCTGGGCAAAGCGATGCTGGCTGCCGCCAGTCCGCTGAGTGCACTGGCCCCGGCCGCGCGGGGAATATCGATCAGCAGCGCAACCAGCCCGCCGACAGCTGCTCCAAACACTCCAACCGCCACCGCCAGTGACAGGGTGTTGAACTTGTTGGTGCTCAGCTGCCGGTTGGCGAACGTCAGCGGCGAGTCAACGGCGATCAGCCGTTCGTCGTGCTGCGGTTCCTGGTCCACCTCGTCACGGTGGCGCAGCTGCTGGGCAGCGAAGAACGCCGCTGCGGCATACAGGACCAGGACCGACGCCGAGACGATCACGGTCGCCAGGCTCCAGCTGAGCAGGCTCAGGGCAATTCCCGCCACTGCCAGCAGGGCAGCACCCACCGCGAACTCCTCAAGGACCCAGTTCCGGATCCGGCCCTGCGTCCAGCCCATGGCCCGGAGGGTGCCGGCTTCCTGCTTGCGTTTCCGGATGTAGCTGACAGTGGACGCCCCGGTGAGCAGTGCAGCCCCACACAGAGTCAGGAAGAGCAGTGTGACGTTGGTGCCGGTGAGGGATCCGGAGACGGCATCGGCGGCGTTTTGCCGGACCCATGACTGCTGGACTGTGCCCAGGTCGGATTCCTTGCCGGCGTCGTCCTTGGAGTAGCCGGGAACAAAGATGCTGGCGTCCTCACGGGCGGAACCGGCCACGACGGTGGCTTCCAAGCCCATGGCACGGATCTCGCCCGCCAGCTTTTCGACGTCCGGCTGGGCCTGCTTCCAGCTGCCGGGGGCCTTGGCGCGGACTCGTACGGCATCGATCACCGCAGCGTTGTCCTTGTAACCTCGGGCGGCGGCCAGGCCGTAGTAGTCGGTGATGGCGCCGGCGGACTGGCTGGCGAGCCCGGTCGCGCTCAGCGAGGGCTTGAGTTCGGTTTCGGTGACGGCCTTTCCTTCGGCGTCCTTGGTCAGCGTCAACGGGGTGGGGTCATAGCCGCCCAGGGGCAGCCTGTTGACGTCGCCGGCGGCCTTTTCGACGGCGGAAGGGTCAAACGTTCCGTAGACCATGGCAAGCGGTGCCGCGAGCTTCTCCCCTGTTGCCAGGTTTTCACGGTAGGAACGCTCATCTACGGGATCGCGCTGGGTCTGGTCCACCGAAGCACCGCTGGCACTCTTTTCGGGCAGCCGGTTGACGGTGACCCAGTCGCCGGGAACGGCTGACTTTTCAACTGCGCCGTTGCCGGCCGTGCTGCCATCCGTGTACTTCGGGGCAGACGCAAAGTCGGTGCTCCAGGCTGCAGGGGTGTACAGGCCCTGGTTGAAGTTTCCGGTGTTGCCCAGCAGGTCGGAGTGGTCCTTGGAGCCGGGCCAGGACAGTGCGAAGGGATCCTTGGAAACGAACGGCAGGTAGTCCTTGTCCAGGGAACGCGTCGCTGTGCCGACGTCCTTGACCACCTTGCCGGACGCGTCGATTTCCTCGATCTTGACGTTGTACTTCAGGTCAAGGGACGTGCCTGAACGCACAATCAGGGGAATGGCCTGGGAATCCGCGGTGAGCAGGCCGTTGCGTTTGGCCTGCTGGTACTGGGTCATCAGCGGTGCCCAGTGCTTGAGCTTGACGCCCAGGAAATCGGGACCGTCTGCCAGCTCCTGCATGCTGATGCCGTTGGTGAAGAGAGTTTCAAAGTGCCGTCCGATGGCGCCGGCGTTGCGGGCATCAGCCGGCGGCGCCTTTTCCAGCGGCGCCAGGAAGTCGCCAGCGGAGCCGAGCAGCGCACGTTCTGCCACGGGATCAACAGCGACCACCGACTCCGTCACCTCCGGTGACAGCGGCAGGGAGACTGAAAGGTTGAAGAGGTTGTGCTCCGAACCGCCGGCAGGCGCTGGGAACTTGATGCCGGTTTCCCCGGCCGGCGGGGCAATCCGGATGCTGCTGCCGCCGGCGGCCTTCTCCTCCACGAGCTTGCCTTTGCCCAGGGTGCCTTCGGCGGTGGACTTGAAGAGTGTCTGTTCAGAAACGCCGTCGGAGCTGACAGCGCTGGCTGTCAGCCGGTAGGTCTTGGGAGTGTCGCTCAGGACGGACTCCGCAGCCGGCCACTTGCTGGGCTCGGTGGCACCCGCGGCCTGGTCGGCTGTGGCAGTGCCTGCCAGTCCTGCGTTGTAGCCGAGGTAGTCCATGGCATCAAGCCGGGGCGCCTCGAGGTTCTGCGTCACACGGGAGACCAGGCTGATGGGAGCTGCCACTGACGTGCCGGTGAGGTCGCGGATGCCCTCCAGCTGGTCAAAACTGATTCCGCCGCCGCCGTTGGCGATTTCCGGCTGCATCAGCGCCCCGGATCCTGCCTTGGCCTGGACCAGGACGTCATAAAGTCCGCGTGAATTCTCATCCACGGTCCGGTTGAGCGCGGCCTGCGACTGGCCTTGGACGAGGACCGACAAGCACATGGCTGCGATCAAGATGGCCGCGGTCAGCAGCAGCACTTTGCTTCTGATGAACCTCTGGACGGCGTTCATTGGGCTCCCTGAAACCTGGATTGCGTGTGTGCACCCCCACGTCCGCCGGGCGGAGCTAAAGGATTACCTGCGGGGTGTGCAAAAGGTATTGGCCGGCCTGCCGGATGTGTGTCCTGAATCAGGACCCAGTCATTGTAAGCAGACCGGCCAATCATACGTGGCCGACGTTGATCCGCCGTTAAGATGCTGTCACGCGTTGCTCACGGTGGTGCGGTTCTTAGTCCTCGAGGTCCACTTCGCGGACCATCTCGGCGCCGATTCCCGCCTTGATGGCGTCCAGGACCTGCTGCGGAACGGAGCTGTCGATGGTGAGCAGCGCCAGTACCTGTCCGCCCTCAGCCTGCCGCGCCACCTGCATTCCGGCGATGTTGATGTTGTTCATGCCCAGGATGTGGCCGATGGTGCCGATCACTCCGGGTCGGTCGGCGTAGGCCACCACCACAAGGTGCTCGCTGATGGGGATCTCCACGTCATAGCCGTTGAGGCCCACCAGCTTCTCCACCTGCTTGGGCCCCGTCAGGGTGCCGGCCACTGAGATCTGGGAGCCGTCGCTCAAAGCACCCCGGATGGTCAGGACGTTGCGGTAGTCCTCGGCCTCCGGCGTCGTGATCAGGCGGACATTGATGCCGCGCTGTTCCGCGATGACGGGGGCGTTGACGTAGGAAACCTGCTCGGTGACAACGTCGGCGAAGATGCCCTTGAGGGCTGCCAGTTCCAGGACCTTGACGTCCAGGGCGGCGATCTCTCCGGCTACTTCAACATCGATCTGGGTCAGGGAGGCGTGCGTCAGGGCGGTGAAGATGCGGCCCAGCTTTTCGATCAGCGGGATGCCCGGCCTGACGTCGGGGGCGATCACGCCACCGGCGACGTTGACCGCGTCCGGAACCAGCTCGCCGGCCAGGGCCAGGCGTACGGACCTGGCCACCGAGACGCCTGCCTTTTCCTGGGCCTCATCGGTGGAGGCACCGAGGTGCGGGGTAACCACAACGTTGTCGAGGGCGAAGAACGGCAGGTCCGTGCTGGGCTCCTTGACAAAAACGTCCACCGCGGCACCGGCGATCTGCCGGTCCTGGAGGGCAGCGTAGAGGGCTTCCTCATCGATAAGGCCACCGCGGGCCACGTTGACCACGTAGGCGGTGGACTTCATCTTGGTGAATGCATCTGCCCCGAGCATGCCTACTGTCTCCGGCGTCTTGGGCATGTGGATGGTGACGAAGTCAGCCTGGCTCAGGAGTTCATCCAGGGTGACGAGCCTGACGCCGAGCTGCGCAGCGCGGGCCGACGTGATGTAGGGGTCGTACGCGAGGATCTCGGTTTCGAAACCCTGCAGGCGGGCGGCCACCAGGGCGCCGATCCGGCCCAGGCCGATGATGCCGACCTTCTTTTCGAAGAGTTCGATTCCGGTGTACTTGGAGCGCTTCCACTCACCGTTTTTCAGTGCCGCGCTGGCCTGCGGGATGTGGCGGGCCAGGCTGAGGATGTGCCCAACTGTGAGTTCCGCGGCAGAGACAATGTTCGACGTCGGGGCGTTGACCACCATGACCCCGGCCTGGGTGGCGGCCTTGATGTCCACGTTGTCCAGTCCCACGCCGGCACGGGCGATGACCTTGAGGTTCTTGGCCGCGGCAATGGCTTCGGCGTCCACCTGTGTGGCGGAGCGGACCAGGATGGCGTCGACGTCGGCGATCGCAGACAGCAGCTGGGAACGGTCGGCGCCGTCGGTCTGGCGGATTTCAAAGTCCGGGCCGAGGGCCTCGACGGTGGCGGGCGAAAGTTCTTCGGCGAGCAGTACTACGGGTTTTGACACGGCTGATCCTCTGCGTTGCAGTCCTGGGGGATATAACAAGTCTAGGCCGACGGAAAGGCCGGGCCCACATTGTGAAGTGTGAACCCGGCCTTGTCCGGTGCCGGGGCTATGCGAAAAGCATGGCCTAGCGGGCTACGGAGCCCTCGGTGTAGTCGTCGCTGGTCTTGATCCAGGAGAAGAGCTTGCGCAGTTCACGGCCGGTGGCCTCGATGGGGTGGTCCTCACCCTTCTTGCGCAGCTCGGCGAACTCCGGAGCTCCGGCATCCTGGTCGTCGATGAAGCGCTTGGCGAAGGCACCGCTCTGGATGTCCGCGAGGACAGCCTTCATGTTTTCCTTCACCTCGGGGGTGATGACGCGCGGGCCGGAGACGTAGTCGCCATATTCGGCGGTGTCGGAGACGCTCCAGCGCTGCTTGGCGATGCCGCCCTCGACCATCAGGTCAACGATGAGCTTGAGCTCGTGGAGGACCTCGAAGTAGGCGACCTCCGGCTTGTAGCCGGCCTCGGTGAGGGTTTCGAAGCCGTACTGGATGAGCTGCGAGGCGCCGCCGCAAAGGACAGCCTGCTCGCCGAACAGGTCCGTTTCGGTCTCTTCGGTGAAGGTGGTCTCGATGACGCCCGCACGGGTGCCGCCGATAGCCTTGGCGTAGGACAGTGCCAGTTCCTTGGCCTTGCCCGAAGCGTTCTGCTCCACGGCAATCAGGTCGGGAACGCCGCGGCCGGCCTCGAATTCGCGGCGCACGATGTGGCCCGGGCCCTTCGGTGCAACCAGGGCGACGTCAACGTCAGCCGGCGGCTTGATGTAGCCATAGCGGATGTTGAAGCCGTGGCCGAAGAACAGGGCGTCGCCGGCCTGCAGGTTGGGGGCGATGTCTTCGGCGTACACGTGGCGCTGAACCTGGTCCGGGGTGAGGACCATGATGAGGTCGGCCTCGGCAACGGCGTCGGCAACGTTCAGGACCCGCAGGCCCTCGGCCTCGGCCTTGGCGCGGGACTTGGAGCCTTCCTTCAGGCCAACGCGGACGTCGACGCCGGAATCGCGCAGGCTGAGGGCGTGCGCGTGGCCCTGGGATCCGTAACCGATGACGGCAACGGTGCGGCCCTGGATGATCGACAGGTCGGCGTCGTCGTCGTAGAACATTTCAGTCACTTTGGGTGTCTCCTTTTGAGTGGATTCTCTGGTGTAAATAGTCTTGCTGCTGTACTGCACGGGCTTTTGGCTCGTAGAACTGCCCTGGGCTGTGTCCTACGCGGAGCGCAATGCCCTGTCACTCATGGAGCGGGATCCCCGTCCAACGGCCAAGGTGCCGGACTGCACAATTTCGCGGATGCCGAAGGGCTCGAGCACTGAGAGCAGCGCCGTGAGCTTTTCGGGGTGGCCTGTTGCTTCAATGACTACGGAGTCTGTGGAGACGTCAACCACTGAAGCACGGAACAGGTCTGCAGCCTGGGTCACCTGCAGACGAGTTGCGGCATCCGCACGTACCTTGACCAGGATGTGGTCTCGCTGTACGGAAGATTCGGAGGTCAGCTCAACGATCTTGATCACGTTGACCAGTTTGTTGAGCTGCTTGGTGATCTGTTCAATCAGGTCACCATCGGCGTCGACGACGACGGTCATCCGGGACATGCCCGGAACTTCCGTCGGTCCAACGGCCAGGGAGTTGATGTTAAAGGCACGGCGGGCGAAAAGGCTCGCAACGCGGGTCAGTACACCGGGTTTGTCTTCGACCAGAACGGACAGTGTGTGGCGGCTCATGATCAGTCCTCCTCTTCCCATTCCGGGGTCATGTTGCGGGCGACCTGGATTTGGTCGTTGCTTACTCCGGCGGGCACCATCGGCCACACCATGGAGTTGGGGCTCACCACAAAATCGATGACCACGGGTCGGTCGTTGATCTCGAGTGCCTTCTGGATGGTGGCGTCGATGTCCTCGTCGCGTTCGCAGCGGAAGGAAGCGCAGCCGTAGGCGTCAGCCAGCTTGACGAAGTCCGGGATGCGGACGGTGTCGTGCCCTGTGTTCAGGTCGGTGTTGGAGTAGCGGCCTTCATAGAAGAGCGTCTGCCACTGTCGGACCATGCCCAGGGACGAGTTGTTGATGATGGCGACCTTGATCGGGATCTTGTTGATCGCGCACGTGGCAAGTTCCTGGTTGGTCATCTGGAAGCAGCCGTCACCGTCGATTGCCCACACCACCCGGTCCGGGTCCCCCACCTTGGCACCCATGGCGGCCGGAACGGCATAGCCCATGGTGCCGGCCCCGCCGGAGTTGAGCCACGCGTGCGGACGCTCGTACTTGATGAACTGGGCAGCCCACATCTGGTGCTGGCCAACGCCGGCAACGTAGATGCCCTCGGGCCCGGTCAGGGCTCCGATCCGCTCGATGACCCGCTGCGGGGCGCTCAGTCCGTCGTCCGGTTCCGTCCAGCCCAGCGGATAGGTTTCCTTGAGGTTGTTCAGGAAAGCCCACCAGGTGGTGAGGTCGGGGACGCCTGACGTGTCGAACTGGGTGCGGACAGCTTCCGTGAGTTCGGGGATGATTTCCTTGACCGAGCCCACAATGGGCACGTCCGCCGTACGGTTCTTGGAGATCTCCGCCGGATCGATATCGGCATGGATCACCTTGGCGTTCGGAGCGAAGGTCTTCAGGATGCCTGTCACGCGGTCGTCAAAGCGGGCGCCCAAGGTGATGAGGAGGTCGGACTGCTGCAGGGCGGTCACGGCGGACACGGTGCCGTGCATGCCCGGCATGCCCACGTGCTGCGGGTGGGAGTCGGGGAACACGCCCCGGGCCATCAGGGTGGTGACCACCGGCGCTCCGGTCAGTTCGGCCAGTTCACGCAGCTCCGCTGAAGCGTGCGCCTTGACCACGCCGCCGCCCACGTACAGGACAGGCTTGGTGGCCGCCGCGATCAGCTTTGCCGCTTCACGGACCTGCTTGTTGTGGCCGCGGGTGACGGGACGGTAGCCCGGCAGATCCACCTTAGGGGGCCAGGAGAACGTCATCTGTCCCTGCTGGGCGTCCTTGGCAACGTCCACCAGTACCGGGCCAGGCCGGCCGCTGGAAGCCAGGTGGAAGGCCTCGGCCATCACATGCGGGATGTCGTTGGGGTTGGTCACCAGGAAGGAATGCTTCGTGATCGGCATGGTGATGCCGACGATGTCCGCTTCCTGGAAGGCGTCAGTGCCAATGACGCCACTGGACACCTGGCCGGTGATGGCCACGAGCGGCACGGAGTCCATGTGGGCGTCCATGATGGCGGTAACGAGGTTGGTGGCACCGGGACCGGAGGTGGCAATGCACACACCTACCCTCCCCGTGACCATGGCGTAGCCTTGCGCGGCGTGGCCGGCTCCCTGTTCGTGACGGACCAGAACGTGATTCATACTGGAGGCCATCAAGGGGTCGTAGGTAGGCAGGATCGCGCCACCGGGCAAACCAAAAATATCGTCGACGCCGAGTTCTTCGAGCGAGCGGACAATAGCTTCTGAGCCGGTCATCACCGTTGGGGGTACAACGTTGTTCGGCCCAAGGACAGGAGAGACTGCAGCAAGGTCGGTGACGACAGCGACGGCGTCAGCCGATCGGTCGGCACGTTCCGGAGCCTTGTGGGCTCCAGCGGACTTAGTAGCCATCAGCGAGGGGCTGATCGGCGATCCTTTGCTCATCGGACTCTTCCTTGTGGATCATCTTTATTCTTGGAAACTGCGGGAAATAAAAAAACCCCTCAGCCTGGCGGCTCTTCGAGGGGTTTGCGCGTGACGGTTCGTTACCAGTCGGGCTATTGAGCCACGCGCCTGGTAAGGACGACTACTGCATCTGCAGCAGTGAAGCCGGTAACGAACGAGATCATGCGTTCAGTTTTCCCTCTGGCGGGATACGTGTCAATGTGACCTTACCGCATCTCACCATGTGGACTACATTGTCCACGTGCTGGCGCCGTCCCCCAACTGGGTCGCGCTAACTGTCGTTTTGAACGGTTATAACGACAGTTAGCGCTACCTGGTTGGGCTTGGCCGCCGCATACGTGCTTGCTACCCGCAGTATGCGCCGGTGGAGGCGCTGTGCACCAGCTTGGCATACTTGGCCAGGACGCCCTTGGTGTACCTGGCCGGCAGCGGCTCCCAGCCGACGCGCCGGGATACCAGTTCCGCCTCATCAACGAGGAGGTCGAAGCTGCGGGCCGCGATGTCAACGCGGATCCGGTCCCCGTCCTCGACGAAGGCGATGGGGCCGCCGTCGACGGCTTCCGGGGCGACGTGGCCGATGCACAGGCCGGTAGTGCCGCCGGAGAACCGGCCGTCGGTAAGGAGCAGGACGTCCTTGCCCAGCCCCGCGCCCTTAATGGCACCCGTGATGGCGAGCATTTCGCGCATGCCCGGGCCGCCCTTGGGGCCTTCATAGCGGATGACCACAACGTCACCCTTCTGGATGTCGCCCTTGTCCAGCGCATCCAGCGCGCCCTGCTCGCGCTCGAACACCCGCGCCCTGCCTTCGAAGACGTCGGCGTCAAAGCCTGCGCTCTTCACAACCGCACCTTCAGGTGCCATGGTGCCGTGCAGGATGGTGATGCCGCCGGTCTTGTGGATCGGGTTGTCCAGTGCACGCAGGATCTTGCCGTCCAGGTCCGGCGGGTTGATCGCTTCGAGGTTTTCGGCGACGGTTTTGCCGGTGACGGTGAGGCAGTCTCCGTGCAGCAGGCCGGCGTCGAGCAGTGCACGCATGATGACCGGCACGCCGCCGATCTTGTCGACGTCGGTCATGACGTAGCGCCCGAACGGCTTCAGGTCACCCAGGTGCGGGATCTTGTCGCCGATGCGGTTGAAGTCCTCCAGGCTCAGCTCCACCTCGGCCTCGCGGGCGATGGCCAGCAGGTGCAGGACGGCGTTGGTGGAGCCGCCGAAGGCCATGGTCACGGCGATGGCGTTTTCGAAGGCCTTCTTGGTCATGATGTCCCGCGCGGTGATGCCCAGGCGGAGCAGGTTCACCACAGCCTCGCCGGACTTACGCGCGAATTCATCACGACGGCGGTCTGCCGAGGGCGGCGCGGCGGAGCCGGGAAGGGACATGCCCAGGGCTTCGCCGATGCAGGCCATGGTGTTGGCCGTGTACATGCCGCCACAGGCACCCTCGCCCGGACAGATGGCCTTTTCGATGCGCTCCAGGTCGCCCAGGCTCATCTTGCCCGCAGCGCAGGCGCCCACGGCCTCGAAGGCGTCGATGAGCGTGACTTCCTTCTCGGAGCCGTCCTCCAGCTTGACCCAGCCCGGCATGATGGAGCCGGCGTAAAGGAAGACGCTGGCCAGGTCCAGGCGGGCCGCCGCCATCAGCATGCCCGGCAGGGACTTGTCGCAGCCGGCCAGAAGCACCGAGCCGTCGATCCGCTCAGCCTGCATCACGGTTTCCACTGAGTCGGCGATGACCTCGCGGGACACCAGGGAGAAGTGCATGCCCTCATGGCCCATGGAGATGCCGTCGGAAACGGAGATGGTGCCAAACTGCATGGGGAACCCGCCGCCGGCGTGGACGCCTTCCTTGGCGCCCTGGGCCAACCGGTTCAGGGAAAGGTTGCAAGGAGTAATTTCGTTCCAGGAACTCGCGACGCCGATCTGCGGCTTGGCAAAGTCATCGTCACCCATGCCCACGGCGCGGAACATGCCACGCGCGGGCGCTGCGTGGATTCCGTCGGTAACCACACGGCTGCGGGGCTTGATATCTGGCTTGTTCTGGGTCGCGATCTGGGTGTCCTCACTCATGGATCAAAGTCTATGGCTCGAATCAGGGGGCCAACGACACGGGACGGTCCGTTAAGCTGAAATCCGGGAATATTTCGATCATATGGTGGACGCTCGTCTCATATATTGAGATGACAAAGCAGGCGCGACGCTTGGTCGCGTGTCAGGAATCACCCGGGGCAGCGCCGTCGGCCACTGATGCCGCTTCAAGCTTGAGCATTTCCAGCACCTCCCGGACAGTGGTCCTGGCAGCAACGTCGGGGCGGGCAAGCGCCACGATGGTGCGCCTGGCGGGGACGCCCACCAACGGACGGAGCACAAAGCCCCTGCCCTGATTGGCTGCGGAGGTGTACCTCGGCAGGAGCGAGAGCCCATGGCCTGCGCTGACGAGGGCTTCAAGAACCCTGAGGTCCGGGAACAGCTGGGCCCTGACAACGGTTGAGCCTGCCTGTTTTTCGATCTGGCGAAGAACAGCGTCGAACGGGAAGCCGTCCGGGACACCCATCCAGGGGTAACCCACCACGTCCCGGGCCGTCACCCGCGGCCTGCCCGCCAATGGATGGCCGGCCTGCATGGCAACGTCTAGCGGTTCATTGAGCAGCGGAACAACCACCAGCCCATGCCTGGAAAAGACCTCTGGCCCGTCCACGCTGTGGGCCAGGACAATGTCGTAGTCCGCTGCCAAGCCGGCAAAACCGGCAACTCCGGGATCCTCAAAATGGGCCTCAAAGTGCATCCCCTCGATGGCCTTCACCCGGTGCAGGAGGCCGGGAAGGAACATTTCAGCAGCACTGGGGAAAAAGGCTGCCCTGATGTGGGCCTGCCAGCCCTGCCTGTAGGTGTCGATGGTGGCTTCGGCCCTGGCCATGGCGGTGGAGACGTCTGCGGCCGCGGTTGCCATCGCCTGGCCGGCCTCGGTCAGCCGTACTCCCCTGCCGGACTTTTCCATCAGGACCACGCCGAGTTCGTCCTGCAGGGTCCTGAGTTGTTGCGACACGGCGGACGGGGTGACATGCATGGCTTCCGCTGTGGCGCCCACCGAACCCCGGTCGGCAAGTTCACGCAGGATCCGGAGCCGTTTAAAGTCCATGGAGTGAGGCTACGCCACGGCAGCTATGTTCCCTTGATGCTTGGAACAGATGACCACGGGAGCGGGCCGTCGACGGAATGGCGGAAGTCACCGTTATCCAGGCGTCGCTCCAGCCTGACCTGCGGATACAGGAACAGGACACAAACCTAGACAGTCCCGTCCGGCCCGACGTACCGTCGGGGAACGGCAACCTTGCCATCCGGACCGAAGGGCTCTGCTATGGATTTTGTCTTCTGGATTATTCTCATTGTGCTGATCGTCGGTGTTGTCTGGTGGCTGCTGAACCGCAGCAGTTCCGCGAATACCAGTGACGCCGGGAGCCGTGCCGGAGGAATGCGGACCGACGGCGCCCTTGAGGGCGGCAGCGCCGCGGCCTCCGCCGACGCTGCAGCCACCACCGGAATCGCCGGCGCAGCCGGTTTTGGCCGGCCTGCGGAACCCACTCCCCCGACGACGGCGGATGAGGCGCCTGAACTGTCCACGTCCCCCGGTTGGAGCATGCGGGACGCGGAGCCCGTCCCGCATGCTCCAACCGGGGGACCCGCCGACTCCCCTTCCCACAGCCCGACAGTCCGCGGCAACGAGGAGACCGACGGCGGCAACGAGGAGATCGACGGCGGCACGCGCACCACCGGCGCCACCCCTGACGCTGAAGGTGAAACCTGGGCTGAAGCAGAAACCGGCAGCCCCGCCCAGGAGACCGGTCCCGGACTGGAGGATGCGCGCGTCGAGGAGGATGCGGGCCTCGAGGAAGATGCGCGGCTCCAGGAGGAGGCACGCCGGCAGGCTGAGAAACGCCGGGAGGAAGATGCTGCCGAGTGGGAGACCCAGTGGTCCGAGGCCAGCGGATCCACCGCAGTGCCGCGGACAGAGGCTCCGCAGGGAGATCTGTCCCCGGGAAGCGATGGAGAACCGTCAGGCGCCGCAGCCCCCGTCCATAACCCGGAATACACGGGCCCGCATTCCCCCACCCTTCCGGGTGCTGAAACTGCAGCCCTCGAGGATGCCGACGCCGGTGCCATGCCGGCTGAAAAGGCAGGCGCCGGCGTCGAAGGGCGCCGTGGCGAGGACACCGCCACGGCAGGGAGCATGGCACAACCGGAGGTGCCGGACAACGCAGCCGCGACGGAGACACTGGACCGGACGCAGTCCTCTGCAGCTGTTGAAACCTCAGCAAGCCACACAGCAGAACCGCCGGAGGCCGACGCCGAACGTGCACCAGGTTCTGAGCCTTCCAGCCATCTGGACGCGGAGGAGCCGTACGGCCAGGGTTCGGCATCACCGGCCCCCGACGGCAGTGGTCCAGCGGACTACACGGTCAAAGGGGACGCCGCGACCATGACCTACTACGAGGAGGGGCATCCGGACTATGAGCAAACCCGGGCCGGAGTCTGGTTCGAATCGCCGGCACATGCCGAGGCCGCCGGCTTCCGGGCTCCGCGGAGGAAACGGCTTTAGTTCATCCGCTTCGTCTTCCCACCCGCTTGCCGTAACCGCCGCGGCGGCTCTGAGCCTGGCCCTGCTGCTGTCCGGCTGCACTGGTGAAGGCGATGGAATGCCCACCGGCAGCACCAGTACCAGCACAGGGACAGGCACCAGCACCAGCACAGGCGCAGGCACTCAGTCAGCACCGCGGATAGTTGAACAACTGGACCTCCAACTTGAGATCCCGTGGGCTGCGGTCTTTTTACCAAACGGAACAGCGGTCATTTCGGAGCGGGACTCAGCCCTACTGAAGGCTGTCCGTGAAGGCAGCGCGACCAGCATCGGGCAGGTCCCTGGCGTGGTGCCGGGCGGCGAGGGCGGCCTCCTGGGGCTCGCGGTGTCGCCCGCGTTCGCCACGGACAATTACCTTTACGTATATTTCACCGCCGACCAGGACAACCGGATTGCCCGCGTGGACCTCCGGGAAGAGACCGACGGAACCCTGGCGCTGGGCGAAACGGAGGTCATCTTTACCGGGATCCCCAAGGCCTCCACCCACAACGGTGGCAGGATCAGGTTTGGCCCCGATGGTTTCCTGTACGTGGGGACGGGTGACTCGCAGCGGCGGAATCAACCCCAGGACTCCAACGCCCTGGGCGGCAAGATCCTGAGGTTGACGCCCGACGGGGACCCCGCCCCCGGAAACCCGTTCGGCAACGCCGTCTACAGCCTGGGGCACCGGAACGTTCAGGGCTTGGCATGGGACAGTGCAGGGCGGTTCTGGGCCAGTGAATTTGGGCCGGACGTCAATGATGAACTCAACCTGATCCAGCCAGGTGGCAACTATGGATGGCCGGCGGTGACCGGCGCGCCGGGCAGGGAAGGCTTCATCGACGCAAAAGTTGTGTGGCCCTCCACGTCGGATTCCTCCCCCAGTGGCCTTGAGATTGTTGGTTCAACTGCCTACCTCGGGGCACTCCGGGGCCAGCGGCTCTGGACGGTTCCCCTGGACGGCGAGGACGCCGGCACACCTGTGGCCTACTTCACGCGCGAATATGGGCGGATCAGGGACGTCGTAAGGTCGCCGGAGGGTGGATTTTGGCTCCTGAGCAACAACCAAAACCCTGATTTTGTGCTGGTTGTGGCTCCTCCCGGGTGAACACCCCGAAGGAGCATCGGTTCGATTTCACTTGGACTGAAAGTTCGTGTAGAGTTTCATGTCGTTGCGGAGATCAACGGGGAAAGAAAAAGCCCCGGGAGATCGAAACAAAAGATGCACCTCTAGCTCAATTGGCAGAGCAATTGACTCTTAATCAATGGGTTCCGGGTTCAAGTCCCGGGGGGTGCACGAACGAAACCCCGTCTTCATGGCCACAAGCCACGAAGGCGGGGTTTTCTTTTGCTCCCCGCCCTTTTAGAGCGTGACGCGATAGACGTGGTGAGTGTATTCGGCTGAGAAGCTGTCAGAGAACCTGCCGTCCACTACAGGCAATGTGCGGCCTTCCCCCACTACCTCCGCCGATGTCCCGGTAACACCCTTCGGCAGGGTGAAGGTCCGGTCGCCCGGTACTGAGGTTTCCTCGCCACTTGGCATCGCGAAAATGTAGGCCGAGCCGTCATGGGTTTTCAGCATGGTGTCCAGGTTTGGCCCGAACGTATGCACATACGATTGCGTGTTCAAGATGGGTGCAAGGGACTTGATTTTCAGGTTTATTTCCCTCATGCCCGCGATGTTGTCCGCCATGCAGTGGTTGGGGTCGACCTGAACCTGACGGATGAGGTTACCCCCGGTGCAGGGGCCGTTGAATGACTGGTTAAAGTAGACGACGCCACGGGCCTCATTAATGATGCCGTTCATGACGGCGCCCTGGATCTCGCCCGGGGAGATGTACTCGTTGGAGGCTGTTGATTCCGTGCCCCCGCCCATGAGTTCAACGAAGACGTACACCGGCTGAAGGATGCCGTCCGACGCGACTCGCTCACGTACTGATTTGACCATTTTCCCGTAGCTGGAGGCGGTGCGGCAGTGGGATTCATTGACCGGAACGAATGACCAGTCTACGTACGGCCTGTCGCTGCAATGCGTGTCGGTGTACCAGTACCCGTCAACGGAAACAGGCCCGTCCACCATATTCACGTAGGTGTTTCCGGCAGTGACCTGGTCCCCGTTGTAGTTGCTGGCGACGACGGCTGTGAAGTTGTTGTACTTCATCCTTCCGGTATCTCCGTATTCGTCTATGATCCGTTGCAGTTCAGCGATGCCAACTGACGGCGGGTCGAAGCGGCCGTCAATCTCGTCGGGGAGCATGTCGGCAGACTTGGTGCTTTCCGCCGTGGCTTTAGCGCTTTTCAGGTGGCCTATGTACGTCATCCCGTTCGCTGCCAGGAGGTCGGGGTCCGAGTCCGGATTGACTTCGAAATACGTGTTCAGGCCCTGCGCCTTGTCGAACTTTACGTTCTCGTCGGTGCTGAAGTTATTCCACCAACTTCCTATGGGGAAGAAGCTGGGGTCAGCCCATCCGGCCGCTTTTGTGATCGGATATTTCCCGTAGAACGCTGACGCGCCCTCCCATGGCACCCGAGGGAGGTCCGGGACCGAGCTCCCAGGATTTGTCGGGGCCTGACATCCAACCAGTGCGAGCGCCGACACGGCAAGCAAGACTACAAGTTTCTTCATGGACAATGACCTCCTGCCTTCCCGTTATACCCGGCGCGGATGGCCATGTCGCGGCTTGAATTAAAAGTTCACAACGGTGGCCGGCCGGCACGAGGTTCTGGAGGTATACCCATCGGGGCCTTAGGCGATGATCAGCGCCGGCAGACCAGCAGGTCCCCCACCTCGCAATCCAGCGCTTCACAGATTGCAGTCAGGGTTGAAAACCGGATGGCTTTGGCGTGATCGTTCTTGAGGATGGAAAGGTTCACGAGGCTCACGCCTACCCGCTTGCTTAGTTCCGTCAGTGTCACCCCCCGTTCGGCCAGCAATTCATCGAGCCTGCAATGAATGGCTGAAACATCGTCAGCAGGCATCAGACCAAACCCTCGGTGTCTTTTTGGAGGCGGCGGCCAAATTGGAACACCCCGGCGATCACCAGCAACATCAGGCCCGCCGCGGAAGGAAGCAGATTGATTTCAGCGATGAACACGATCGCCTCGTCAGGCGTTCGTTGATTTGCGCCGACAACTTCCGCTAGCCGGTGCCTGGCGGCGGAGCCGAGCACCTGGCCTGCTGTACCGGCCAAGGCAAGTGCCAATCCCGAAATGCCTACCACCAGGACGGAGCCCGCGGTGAAAAGATTCTCCTTCAGGAACCGGATGGCAAGAAGAAACACCAGCAACGCCACGGCAAGGATGCCTACCTGGTTCAACGCAGCAGACCACATCAGGAGCACGGCCTCATCAACCGGAACGGCAGGAATCGTTACTTCCATTTCCGTATACCGGCCTTCCGCTCCTGGAACCAGCCCCACGGGGTCCTGACGGGCAGCAGCCAGTGGAACGGTCAGGGTTGCCGGGCCGGATCCCAGGCCCACAATGCCTGTTACGGTGTAAAAAGTGGTACCAAGGGCGGCAGTTGCTGAGGCGGTCATCAGGAAGAGCGCATCCGCCCTGGACACGATCCTCCTGGTCCGCACTGGACGGTCGGCGCGGCTGCTGGCTTTCATGAATCCCCCAATTTTTTGTTATCGATACTCGTTAATAACGATATTCGATAACATAGGGGCAATTCAGGAGTGGGTCAAGAAGCGGCAGGTGATCCCGCCGCGATCAACAGTGCGGGATCAAGGAAGTCCGTGCGCGGTTCAGCCGGCGCGGCAGGATCCTTCGGACGCGTCACAGCCGGGATACCCACAGCAACAGATTGCGCCGGGACATCCCGCACGACGACGGCGTTGGCACCGACCGCGGCATCGTCTCCCACCACCACAGGGCCAAGGATCTTTGCTCCGGCACCCAGCATGACGCGGTTGCCGATGGTTGGGTGCCGCTTCGTCCTGTTCAGTGCCCGGCCACCCAGGGTCACACCCTGGTACATCAGGACGTCGTCACCTATTTCGGCGGTTTCGCCCACCACTATGCCGGTTCCATGGTCGATGAACAGCCGCCTGCCGATGGTGGCGCCCGGATGGATCTCAATCCCTGTGAGGGATCTCGATAGCTGGGAGAGGAGGCGGGCCGCTCCTTTGAGCTTCCGGTGCTGCCACAGTGCATGCGCCACGCGGTGACTCCAGACAGCGTGGACACCCGAATATACGAAAGCCATTGCCAAGAGGCTCGACGCCGCTGGATCCTGGTCTTTGGCTGCCTGCAGGTCCTCCCGCAGAAGCAGCATGATCTTCACCCGCGCTGACCTACGCGAGCGGTGCGCCGTCCACCAGTGCCCTGGTGGCGGGGGAAGCGAATTGACTCGCCAGCTCACGGACTACTGCCTTAAGCTCCTGGCGCAGTGCATCGGGATCAATGGATGCGGCAGCAAGCACGGAACGCTCCATTTCCACGGCCGCCGCTACCGCCTCCTTGCCGCGTTCAGTCAGCGAAACAACGTGGCTCCGGCGGTCCGAAGTGCTCCGGACCCGGGCAATGTGGCCGTGAGCTTCCAGCCTGCTGAGGGTTTTGCCCATAGTTTGGGCCTGAACGCGGACATATTGGGCCAGCTGTGCCTGGGTCATAGGCCCCTGAGCCGCTAGAACTTCGATGGCGATAACACCGGCGTGGGTTAATCCAATGGCGCCGAGCTTTTCATTCCACGAGTGTTCAACGAGACGGGCCGCAGTGGACAAGAGGCGCCCCGTGGGCCAGTGATCCATATCAGGCATACCGCAAGTATAGCCAAGTGCCGATTCGCACCGGTCCCCTGCACTTACTAAACTGGTGTGTCCCGCCCGCAACCAGGAGATAAACATTGGCAGACAAACTTATGACCGGTGCTGAAGCACCCGGCTTCACCTTGAAGGACTCCTCCGGACAGGACGTCAGCCTTTCCTCGCGGCTCGGGCGCAACACCATCGTTTACTTCTATCCGGCCGCCTCCACGCCGGGGTGCACCAAGCAGGCCTGCGACTTCCGCGACAACCTGGCATCGTTCCAGTCTGCCGGTTACGAGGTCCTGGGAATCTCACCCGACCCCGTTGCCAAGCTGGCTGCCTTCGCCGCCAAGGAGACCCTCAGCTTCCCGGTGCTCTCGGATGAGGACCATATGGTGGCGGAGGCATACGGTGCGTGGGGTGAAAAGAAGAACTACGGCAGGACCTACCAGGGCCTCATCCGCTCCACGATCGTTGTCGATCCTGAGGGCAAGGTGAAGGTGGCGCAGTACAACGTCCGGGCTACCGGGCATGTCGCCAAACTGCGCCGCGACCTCAAGCTTGATGCGTAGCCTGATTCTTCACGCTGAATAATTTCCAAAGGCACGGGCTGACGGGATCCCCGCAGGCCCGACGCTACAATGGAACCTGATAACCGCCGTCGTACGTTTTCCCCAGGTCTGGCACCATCGGCCCTGGCCAGCGGCAGCAGTCGTCAAGCGCGAGTGGTGAAATTGGCAGACACGCAGGATTTAGGTTCCTGTGCCTTCGGGCGTGGGGGTTCAAGTCCCCCCTTGCGCACAATCCAGACAGCACGAAGAAATACAGACAGCACCAAGAAGAATCCCGGGCCCTGCCGCCCGGGATTCTTGCATTTAACAGCAGCCTTGCGGGACCTCCCGCAACCCGTTTTCTCCTGCTTCAAAAAAAACTCCTTAGGTTCCACCCATCCGCTGCCGGGCAGTCCCCGAATACCCATTGAGACACCAGCCAGGGGCAGGTGCCCGCAATAACAGTTGGAACAAGAGTCGGAACAAGCCACGCCGCCGGCACCAAGCATGCGGCGGGCAACACATCGGCACAACCAAGGAGAAACAAAATGCAGTCATTCAAGCGCACAACCTTCACCGTCGCAGGCGTTGCAACTGCAGCCCTGCTCAGCCTGACCGCCTGTGGCGGAACTGCGGCAACGGCGCCGAACTCCTCGGCTCCCGCAGCCGCACCGTCAGAGTCCAGCATGGCGCCGTCTCCGTCGGCCAGTTCCTCAGCGGCCATGGATCCGGCAGCAAACCTGGTTGGTCCCGGTTGTGCAGGCTACGCGGAAAAGGTCCCCACCGGAGCAGGGTCGGTAGCCGGAATGGCTCTGGACCCCGTTGCGGTGGCTGCTTCAAACAACCCCATCCTGACCACCCTCACAGCTGCCGTCTCCGGCAAGCTGAACCCCAAGGTGGATCTGGTGGACACACTCAACGGCAGTGAATTCACGGTCTTCGCTCCCGTTGACGACGCCTTCGCTAAGATCGATGCAGCCACCATCGAAACGCTCAAGACTGATGACGCCCTCCTGAGCAAAATCCTGACCTACCACGTGGTCCCGGGCCAGATCACCCCTGACAAGATCGCTGGCACCCACGCCACGGTCCAGGGCGGAAGCGTCACCGTAACAGGCAGCAAGGACGCCCTGATGGTGGACGGTGCGAACGTGATCTGCGGCGGAGTCCAGACCGCCAACGCCACGGTCTACCTGATCGACTCTGTACTGATGCCCAAGTAACATTTCGGTACTGATGCCCAAGTAACATCAAGGCGCAAAAAAGCTGGGGCCCGGCCTGCACATGCCGGGCCTCAGCCATGCCCTCAGGTCGGTCAACTAGACTGTGTCCGGTCCGCAGTCCGCGGTGCCTGCCATCAGCCCAGAGGTGATTAGAGCGTGCCCAGCAGTACATCGCGGCGAACGGTGATCAAGACCGGCGCCGTTCTCCTGGCGTTGACCGTAACGTCATGCACGGGAGGCCCCGGGCCCGCTCCTTCGCCGACGTCTCCTACAGCCACCACCGGAGCTTCGGATCCTTCGGAGATTTTCAACTTTGGTACGGCATCGCAGCCGCTGGGCCTGGACCCCGCGCTCTCCAACGATGTGGAGTCCCACCGCATCACCCGGCAGATCCTGGAAGGCCTGGTCGGTGTGGACCAAACCACCGGCAAGCCCACACCGCTGCTCGCCACTGAGTGGAATGAATCCGACGAAGGCCGCAGTTACACGTTCAAGCTCCGAAGCGGCGTCACATTCCAGGACGGCACCCCCTTCAACGCCGACGCCGTCTGCGCCAACTTCAACCGGTGGTTCGCGTTCTCTGAAGGACTTCGGAAACAGGCGCCGGGAAGTTCCTTCAAAGGCGTCTTCAAGGCCCACTCCGATGAGGCATCACTGTCCATCTTCAAAAGCTGCACCGCGCTGTCCGCCGACACTGTACGCATCGATCTCACGCAGCGCTTCACGGCTTTCCTCCAGGCCCTGACGCTCCCCGCCTTTGCCATGGCTTCCCCGGCTGCCCTTGTGGCCGGCACCGCCGACGTCCTGGACCGGACCAAGGGCGGACAAGCCCTGTCCGCCTTCGCCACCAACCCGGTGGGAACAGGGCCGTTCAGCCTGGCAGCCTGGGATGAAGCCAGCGTCACGCTCATCAACAACCCAAACTATTGGGGGGACAAGGGCCAGATTGCCACCCTCAAATTTGTCACGTACGACCATCCGCAAACACGGCTCCAGGCACTCCTGGACGGCGCAATAGACGGATACGACGCCGTCACCGTGGGCAACTTCGATCAGCTGGTCAAACGTGGAAAGCAGATTGTCCAGCGGGACCCGTTCTCCGTGATGTATCTGGGCATGAACCAGGAGGTGCCTATCCTGCAGAACACCAAGATCAGGCAGGCCATCGAAATGGCGATCGACAAAGACACGCTGATCCGCAGGTTTTTCATCGACAACACAGCCCAGGCCACCCAGTTTGTTCCGCCCAAGATCAGCGGCTTCAACAACAATGCTCCGTCGCTGGGCCATGACCCTGTCAAGGCAAAGGCCTATCTGGCCGAGGCAGGCTACAACGGCGAGGAGCTGCGGTTCTACTACCCGCTCAACGCCACACGGCCGTACCTGCCCACGCCCGAAAAGGTTTATGCCGAAATCAGCCGCCAGCTGACCGCCGTCGGGCTGAACATCAAGCCGGTACCGGTGGAGTGGTCAGACGGGTATCTCCAGAAAGTCCAGTCCCCCGGCGACCACGCCCTCCACCTGCTCGGCTGGAACGGCGCGTACTCGGATGCCGACAACTTTGTGGGCCCGCTCTTCGGCGAGAAGAATGGCGAGTTCGGATACCAGGACGCCCAGGTCTTCTCCAAGATCAACAGGGCTCGCGGAATGCCGGAAGGCAAGGAACGCGACGAGCAGTACCACACCATCAACGCCCAGATAGCGGCCTCCGTCCCCGCTGTCCCCATCGCCTTCCCCATTTCGGCGCTGGCACTCTCGGACCGGGTGATCAGTTACCCTGCGTCCCCTGTCTTAAACGAAGTTTTCACGAAGGTGCAGCTAAAGCCTTGACGGGCCGGACCAATTTCAGTATGCGGGCCGCGCGGGGATATTCTGTGACAGCCAGAGCCGCTGCTATCGGAGACTGATTGTGACCTTCATTTCCAAGACCAAACATGCCGACGTTGTCCTGATTGGCGGCGGCATCATGAGCGCCACGCTGGGGGCGTTCATCAAGCAGCTTGAACCTGACTGGACGATTTCCCTCTTCGAGCGGCTGGACCAGCCCGGGCTGGAGAGCTCGGATCCGTGGAACAACGCCGGAACGGGGCATGCCGCCCTATGCGAGCTCAACTACTCCCCCGCAGCCAAAGACGGCTCGGTGGACCCTTCCAAGGCACTGCTGATCAATGAGCAGTTCCAGCTCTCCCGTCAGTTCTGGGCCCATCTTGTGGAACGGTCGCTGATCGGCTCACCCAAGGGCTTCATCAACACCGTCCCCCACATGAGCTTTGTCATCGGGGATGACAACACCAAATTCCTGCGGACACGCTATGAGGCACTGAAGTCCCATACCCTGTTCCGGGGCATGGAATATTCCGAGGACCAGGCCCAGATTGCCAAGTGGGCGCCGCTGATAGTCAAGGGCCGGGATCCGCGGCAGCGCGTCGCCGCCACCCGGGCAGCGGAAGGAACAGACGTCGACTTCGGTGCCCTCACCCGCGAGCTCGTCACGTACCTGGGAAACAACGGCGTCGAGACCAACTACGGCCACGAGGTCACCGGAATCTCCAAAGCGTCCGACGGCGGCTGGAACCTTTCGCTCAAGTACCCGGCTTCCGGGGAACACGGGAAGATTCACGCGAAGTTCGTCTTTGTGGGCGCCGGCGGCGGGGCACTGCATCTCCTCCAGGCCTCCGGCATCCCGGAAAGCAAGGGCTACGGCGGCTTCCCTGTTTCCGGACAGTTCTTCCGCTGCACCGATGAGAAGCTCGCGGCGCAGCACAGCGCCAAGGTCTACGGCCAGGCCTCCGTGGGCGCCCCGCCCATGTCCGTGCCGCACCTGGATACCCGCTACGTCCACGGGAAACGTTCCCTCCTGTTCGGACCGTATGCCGGCTTCTCCACCAACTTCCTGAAGAACGGCTCGTACCTGGACCTTCCGCTGTCCATCCGCCCCAGCAATGTCATCCCCATGCTGGCCGTGGCCAAGGACAACATGGACCTGACGGCGTACCTGATCAAGGAAGTGGCGAAGAACCACGGAGACAAGGTCGAAGCGCTCCGGGAGTACTACCCGGAGGCCAAGGACAGCGACTGGGAACTCATCACCGCCGGCCAGCGTGTACAGATCATCAAGAAAGACCCGAAGAAGGGCGGCGTGCTTCAGTTCGGTACCGAAGTAATTGCCGGCCGCGACGGTTCCATCGGTGCCCTCCTGGGGGCATCGCCCGGAGCTTCCACCGCGGTGCCCATCATGATCGAACTGCTGCAGAAGGCGTTCCCCAAGAACTTCAAGGGGTGGCAGTCCAAGCTCAAAGACATGATGCCCGGCTACGGCGTCAAGCTCGATGACAACCCGGAACTGGCGGAGGAGCTCGAGAGGGCAACGGCCAAGGCTCTTCAGCTGGAAGGCGTCTCGGCCTCACGCTGACCCTGCAGGGTCTTCTGTTCGGGTCCCGGTCTTCAGGACCGGGACCCGAACGCGGAGGGGGCAGATCCGGTCCACAGCAGTCCGTCAACCCCACAGGAGTCCACGCGATGTTCCGGCTGGCACAACTCTCACTGGGGAACCGGGCCCTGATCGCTCTGGTCACAGTGTTCGCGTCCGTGTTCGGGGTGATCACCATGTCATCGCTGAAACAGGAACTCATACCCTCCATCGAGTTCCCCCAGATCACTGTCCTGACGGCCATGCCCGGCGCGTCCCCCGAAGTGGTGGACAAGCAGGTAAGCGCGCCGCTGGAGACTGCGCTGAACGGCGTCGAAGGCCTTGAGTCCACCTCCTCCACTTCACGCAACGGCGTTTCGCAGATCACCATGGTCTTCACCTACGGGTCCAACCTTGACCGGGCCCGGAACCAGATCGACCGCGCCATTTCAAATGCCAAGCGCACCCTGCCAGAGGACGTGCAGCCGCGGCCCATCGCCGGCAGCATCAGTGACTTCCCCATCGTGTTCCTGGCCGTGTCATCGGATAAACCGCTCAGCGACCTGAACGCCGATCTGCAGCGCCTCAGCGTTCCCGCGCTCCAGAAGATCGACGGCGTCCGGGGTGCCGATGTGACAGGCGGCGCCACCCAGCACATCGAAATCCTTCCCCGTGCTGACGCCATGGCGGCAAAAGGCGCCACCATCCAGTCCATCCGGGATGCGCTGGGCAATAACGGGGCATTGATCCCAGCGGGCACCATAGAAGAGCAGGGCAAAACGCTTTCGCTGCAGATTGGCAGCCCCGTGGATTCACTGGACGCCATCAAAGCCCTTCCCCTGGGCGGCGCCAAGGACTCCGCCACCATCGGCACGGTGGCAGAGGTCAGCCTCAAGGACGATCCACAGACATCCATCACGCGGACCAACGGCGAGGAAACCCTGGCTGTCTCCGTCACCAAAAAGCCCGAAGGCGACACTGTAGGGATCTCCCACTCGGTGAAGGACTCCCTGGCCCAGCTGGAAGCCGAACTCGGCTCGAACGCCAAGTTCACGGCAGTGTTCGACCAGGCGCCCTTTGTCGAGAAATCCATCAAGGACCTCACCACTGAGGGGCTGCTGGGACTGGGCTTCGCCGTCGGCGTGATCCTGGTGTTCCTGATGTCCGCCCGCTCCACCATGGTCACAGCAATCTCTATCCCGCTCTCGCTCCTGATCACCTTCATTGGGTTGTCTGCCACAGGTTATTCGTTAAATATCCTCACGCTGGGCGCACTCACCATTGCGATCGGGCGGGTGGTGGACGACTCGATTGTGGTGATCGAGAACATCAAGCGCCACCTCAGCTACGGCGAGGAAAAGGTGACCGCGATCCTGACGGCCATCCGCGAAGTCGCCGGCGCCATCACGGCCTCGACCCTGACCACGGTGGCAGTTTTCCTGCCGATTGCGTTTGTCGGGGAATTGGCAGGCGAGCTCTTCCGCCCGTTCGCCCTGACCGTCACCATGGCGCTCCTCGCTTCGCTGCTTGTGTCCCTGACGATCGTCCCTGTTCTCGCCTACTGGTTCCTGAAGTCCCCCACACGTGCAGGATCATCAAGGGACGGTGAAACGGCCAGCCGGGAAGCGGCGGCTGCCCGTGCCAAGGCGCAGGAAGCCGAACAGAGGAGTCTGCTGCAGCGTGGTTACCTGCCGATCCTCACCAAGACCCAGAAGCATCCTGTCGTGACCCTGGTGGCCGCTGCCCTGGTGCTGGGGGGCACCGCCGCCATGACACCCCTGATGGCAACCAACCTTTTGGGCGATTCCGGCCAGAACAGCATGACCGTCCGCCAAGTGCTGCCGGCCGGAACAAGCCTGGCAGACACGAGTGCTGCCGCCATCAGGCTTGAGGAAGTGATCCGCAGGATCGACGGCGTCAAAAACGTCCAGGTCACCTCAGGCAACGCGCAAACAGGCTTCGCTGCCCTGACATCATCCGGGGCGTCCAACTCCACCTTCACTGTGGTCACGGATGAGAAGGTCAACCAGGCCCGGCTGCAGCAGACTGTCCGGAATGAGTTGGCTAAGGTGCCGGACTCGGGGAAGGTTTCGGTGGGAACGCAGCAGGGCGGCTTCGGCACGTCCTCGACTGTTGATATCACTCTGAAAGCGGCAACGTCCGCGGATCTCCGGACAGCGAGCGATGCAATGGTTCAGGCCATGATGGGCGTGCCGGGAACCAGCGAAGTCACCACCAACCTTTCGGCCTCTCAGCCTGTTGTCCAGGTCAAGGTGGACCGCGGCAGGGCGGTAGCGGCCGGGCTCAACGAGGAGCAGGTTGCGGGTGTCCTGGCCTCAACCATCAGCCCCGTCCCTGCCGGCACTCTCCGGATCGAAACCAATGACTTTCCGGTGCAGATCGGGCAGGGTACGAAGTTCGCCAGCATAGATGCCGTGCGGGCCATCCCGCTTCCCGCCGCCGCAGGCCCCGTGACCCTGGGCAGCATCGCCTCCGTGGAGCAGGTGGATGTTCCGGTCTCCATCACCGCCAGCAATGGGCAGCGAACCGCCAAAGTGTCAGTGACGCCGTCGGGCTCCAATCTCGGCGCCGTCAACGCGGAGGTGCAGAAACGGCTCACGTCGGTGGCTCTGCCTCCCGGAGTCACGGCTGAGATCGGCGGCGCCACTACCCAGCAGGCGGAGTCCTTCCAGCAGCTGGGCCTGGCTCTGCTGGCAGCGATAGCGATCGTCTACGTCATCATGGTGGCGACGTTCAAGTCCCTTGTTCAGCCGCTGATCCTGCTGGTGTCCGTCCCGTTCGCGGCAACCGGTGCGGTTGCCCTTTTGCTCGTGACCGGTGTTCCCCTGGGACTGCCTTCCCTCATCGGCATGCTGATGCTGGTGGGAATCGTGGTGACGAACGCCATTGTGCTCATTGACCTCATCAACCAGTACCGCCAACCGCGCAACGGCCAGCCCGGCATGGGCGTGGCGGATGCCATTACGCATGGGGCACGCCAGCGCCTCCGGCCCATCCTGATGACTGCGCTCGCCACGGTCTTTGCCCTCACGCCCATGGCACTCGGCCTGACCGGGGGCGGCGGTTTCATCTCCCAGCCGCTGGCCGTAGTGGTGATCGGCGGCCTGATTTCCTCCACCGCCCTGACACTGGTGCTGGTTCCTGTGCTGTACCGGCTCGTGGAAGGGCGGCGCGAAAAGAAAGCACTGCTCAGCGCGATGCTCGGACGGCCGGAGTTTGCGCAGGCGAACGACGTCGACGCCGAGTTTCGTGACTGGACCACCGGGATGATCCCCAAGGCATCCGGCCGCCGCGCGGCTCCCGGGGAACCTGAATAGCTCTGTTTTGAGGGTCTTCATCCGGCAAAACCGAAACCTGTCAGGCACCTGGCGTCCGCGGCCACGAACGAGTACCACTCCGGGAACGGATCCATAGGCAGGTGGGCGTCGTCCACGTCACTGTCTGGCCCACAACCTTCAAACAGGTCAGCATTCCTCGAGTCAGCGTGCGGCGGATGAGTATCTGGTGGACGAGTATCCGGCAGATGAGTATCGGGCGGATCGGTGCCGGGCGGATCGGTGCCGGGCGGATCAGTGCCCGGCGGATCAGTGTCGGGCGGATCAGTGTCGGGCAGGGATGGGCCAGCCGGCTTAAAGAAGGCCGGGCCGGCGCCAACGAGATCGAGGAATGAACCAACTCCGTCGATCAGGTCCAGGTCAGCCTGCGTATCCGTGATTTCCTCCGGCCAGCGGGGTGGTTCCCAGTCGGGTTGTTCGCTGGGGTAGCTTCGTCCTGTTGGTGAGGTCCAGCCGGGTGGTTTGTTTTTGGTGGCGCCGGTTGGGGTCCAGGGTGTGGTGTGTCTGAGTCGGTGGTGTTTGGGGCAGGGCTGTCCCAGGTTGGCTATGCCGGTGGTGCCGCCGCGGGCCCAGGCGAGGATGTGGTCTGCTTCGTTGTCCAGGGAGTGGTTGTTGCAGCCGGGGAAGGGGCATTTGCCGTCCCGGAGCCGCAGCCATTGGCGCATCGCTTTGGTGATGCGGTAGCTGGTCCGGCCGATTTCCAGAGGTGCGCCGTCGCGGGGGTCTGTCAGGACCCGCATGAACGAGGTGGCGCCGTCGCTGACGAGGCGGCGGGCCATGGACGGCGGGATGGGCCCGTACCCGTCCAGGGTGGCTGGTTCGTCGGTGGCGCCCAGGAGGGCCATGACCGGCACGGTGATGAGGACCTGCGCCGTTGGCGACGGCACAGCACCGGCGATGCCGGTCTCGAGCCTGGTGCCGTTGCCCGTTCCGGTGCCGCCGATGCTGCTATTAGTGCTGGTGGCGCCCATCGTGCGGTCGCCAGTATCGCCGGCAATTCGTCTGCGATCGGTTCCTCCACCAGCCATAGGCGCGGTGAGGCTGCCGCTGGTGTTGTTGGTGAGCAGCCAGGTGGCGGTCAGGTCGGCGCGGAGTTGGGTGAGGGTCCTGCTTTCGTGCGGGCCCTGCAGGGCGCGGGCGGCGGTGGTGGTCCGGTCCCAGATCCCGGAGGCTTGGTCGGCCGGGAGGTACGCGGCGAGCCAGGCCATGCCGTCGCGGTCCGGCTGGTACTCCAGCCGCCGGTCCTGGACGCCCTTGGCGTGGCGTTTCTCGATGGAGACGGGGTGGTGGCGTTCGCGCCAGGTGCGGGCCTTGGCGCGGAACCGGGACGGCACGAGTTCCCCGGCCGCGACTCCGCGGGCAGGGGCGGGTGCCTCGGGGTCCAGGAAATGTGCCTCCAGCGCGGCCGCGTCTGCGGGTTTCAGATTGTTGGTTTCGTCAACCATAATCCGGGCGTGCTGCCGGAGCCTGTCAAGTTATTTGTGTAAGTCGGGTGCAGTCTCATCGGTTTAGGTAAGGTCCGAGTCTGTCGGGATAGTTCAGGAGGAGGACGCCAAGGGCTTCGCTCCATCCAGGTGTGAAGGTTCCCTCGATGAGTTTGTTCACCGTCTTGGCACGGTTTTCCCGGGCTCTGCCTTCAAGCTTGGTCCGGGCACTGGTGCGTTTGTCCTCGATGTTGCAGATCGCCAGCCAGAGTAGCTTCACGGCCGCCTGGTCGTTGGGGAAATGCCCGCGGTTCTTGATGATCTTGCGCAGCTGGTAATTCAGCGACTCGATCGCGTTCGTGGTGTAAATAATCCGTCTGACCGGCGGTGGGAACGCCAGGAAGGGGATGAATCTCTCCCAACCGTTGCGCCAGGTTCGTACAGTTGCGGGATACTTCCGTCCCAGATCGGAGGCCTCGAATGCATCGAGTGCCTCCTGCGCGGCGTCGGCCGTCGGGGCGGTGTAAACCGGCCTCAGAGCGGACGCGACCTTCTTCCGGTCCTGGTAGCCGATGAAGCGCATCGAGGCACGGATCAGGTGCACGACACAGGTCTGGACGGTCGCGGCCGGCCAGGTCGCGGCGATCGCCTCAGGGAAGCCGGTGAGCCCGTCGCAACAGACGATCAGAACGTCCTTCACGCCGCGGTTGGCGAGCTCGGCGCAGACCCCTGCCCAGAACTTCGCACCCTCGGTAGCTTCGACCCAGATCCCCAGAACGTGCTTGATCCCGTCCATGTCCACGCCCACGGCAATGTGCGCGGCACGGTTCTGCACTTGGTGCCCGTCACGGACCTTGATGATGATCGCATCCAGATACAGGATCGGATACAGCGGCTCCAGTGGGCGTTTCTGCCACTCCATCACCTCGTCCAGGACCTCATCGGTGATCTTGGAAATCGTCTCGTGGGACAGCTCCGTGCCCAGCGTGGATTCCAGATGGTGGGCGATGTCCCGGACCGTCATCCCGCCGGCGTAAAGGCTGATAATCATGTCATCCAGGCCACCTGTCCGGCGCGCACCCTTCGGGACCAGATGCGGGGTGAATGACCCAGCACGGTCACGAGGCACGGCCAGATCCACGTCCCCCGCGGAGGTCCCGAGCGTCTTCGGATAAGACCCATTGCGGGCGTTAGGCAGGAAACGCCCGATCGGATCGCCCTTGTCATAGCCCAGATGCCCCGACAGCTCGGCCTGGAGCCCGCGTTCCAGCGAGGCCTTGATCAGCTGCTGGATGAAACCGTCCTTGCCGTCGAGTTCCAGCTGTCCGGAATCGATCTGGTTCATCAGCTCATCGAACGCGCCCGAAGCCTTCAACGCCTCCATGCTGCCGGCCGCCGCAGCCCTGCGGGCCAACTCCTCCGGGGACACCTCACGGGGTCTAGTCATAGCCACAATGATTCTCCAATCACCCAGCGACTACAGCCCTCCTACACAAACAATCTGACACCCCCTGCTGCCAGGAAATGCTGCCTTCCTGCAGCGCAGACAAGGTCTGCGGCAGGCCTCTGGTCAGGGCCTGGGATTCAGAGATCAGCGCACCCGCGGTGCGTTCGCTGACTGTCAGGGCGCACGCGACCTCCGCGATCACCGACATTTCCTGCGCCGTGGCGTCCTGCGCGGTCACCGCCGGGGCGGCGACGGCCTCTGCCAGCTCGGCGATTCCGGCGGCCAGATGTACCTTCAGCGCCGCATGTTTTGCCTCAGCGCGGCCAACCTCGGCCAGCGCATTCAGGTAAGCGTCCAGCCGTCGGCGCAACGGATCAGAATCCTGCATCGGATCGGCGTCCAGCACCGAAACAGGATCGGCGTCCACCTCACCAGCGGCGCCAGGGCCAGCCGTGCTGTCATCCAAATGGGGCCGGATGATTCGGCCAAAGGCAGCCGTGGAGGCTTCAACAGCAGCCAGGGCACCCGCGATCCCACCACCGGTGGCAGCCTCCAAGCCCGCCCCGCTCCCCGCCGTCCAAGCCCCCGTGCTGTCCATAAGAAAAGCATCCCAGCAGGTTCTGACAAAAACGCTGCCCCAAACTGAAGCGTCCCAAACTGAAGGCGCCCAAACTGAAGCGTCCTTAACTGACCGGTCCCAGGCGCACGGGTCGCTATGCATTGCGGGGGGACGGACCTTCCCAGGGACCAAGCGAACTGAACGGTGTAGCGGATAGCCGCGCCGTCGTCGTCGTGCACCAGATGGCCCGCCGAGCCCCGCTAGGGCTAAGGCACGCCGCCGGGGAATAACTCCAGCAGCCCTGCGTTACAGAAGACGATAGATGCAAATGCATCTAGTTTCGGGTACAGTTGGAACAAGCCCGGAGAAGCCAGCAACGGAAGGCACATCATGCAGATCGGCGTATTCAGCGTCAGCGACATCACCACTGACCCCACCACAGGCCGCACCCCCAGTGAGAATGAGCGCATCAAAGCCTCGGTGGCCATCGCCAAGAAGGTCGAAGAAATCGGCATGGATGTCTACGCCATCGGCGAGCACCACAACCGCCCCTTCTTCTCCTCCTCCCCCACCACGACGCTCGCCTACATCGCGGCGCAGACCGAGCGGATCATCCTGTCCACGGCCACCACGCTCATCACCACCAACGACCCCGTCAAAATCGCCGAAGACTTCGCGATGCTCCAGCACCTCGCGGACGGACGCGTGGACCTCGTCCTGGGCCGCGGCAACACCGCGCCGGTCTACCCCTGGTTTGGCAAGAACATCCAGGACGGCGTGGAACTGGCCATCGAGAACTACAGCCTGCTGCGCCGGCTCTGGGACGAAGACACCGTGAACTGGTCGGGGAAGTTCCGCACGCCGCTCCAGAACTTCACGTCCACGCCGCGGCCTCTCGACGGCGTCGCCCCCTTTGTCTGGCACGGTTCGATCCGCACACCTCAGATCGCGGAAGTGGCTGCTTACTACGGTGACGGGTTCTTCGCGAACAACATCTTCTGGCCCAAGGAGCACTACCAGCAGCTGATCGGCCTTTACCGTGAACGCTACGAACACTACGGACACGGCAAGGCAGACCAGGCAATTGTGGGCCTTGGTGGCCAGTTCTTCATGCGGAAGAACTCGCAGGATGCCGTGAAGGAGTTCCGTCCCTACTTCGACAACGCTCCTGTTTACGGCCACGGCCCATCGCTGGAGGATTTTACGTCACAGACACCGCTTACGGTGGGCAGCCCGCAGGAAGTCATCGAAAAGACCCTGACATTCCGGGAGTACTTCGGCGACTACCAGCGCCAGCTGTTCCTGATCGACCACGCGGGCCTGCCCTTGAAGACAGTCCTTGAGCAACTCGACCTGTTCGGCGAGGAAGTCCTCCCGGTGCTCCGCAAGGAATACGCAGCGCTGAAGCCGGCGCACGTTCCGGATCCGCCCACCCACGCGGGCCGGGTTGCCACCCTGATGGCTGCCCAGAGCGCCGAACCGGCACCGTCGGAGGCGTGATGAGCCCCGGAGGATCTGAATCCCCTGTGCGCCTGGCCGCAGAAACATGGGAGTCCCTGTTCCGGGCGCAGGTAGCGGTGATGCGGAAGCTTCAGTCGGGTCCGGCTTTTCGAAAGCTGGCGCTCAATGAGTACGACGTCCTCTTCACGCTCTCCAGATGTCCTTCCGGCTGGCTCCGGCTCAACGAACTAAACGACCATGTCCTGCTGAGCCAGTCGAGCCTCAGCCGGCTGGTGGAGAGGCTGGAGAAGCGCGGGCTTGTGGCGCGGACACCTGCTCCCGACGACGGCCGCGGCGTGCTGCTGAAGCTGACCGAGGCGGGGGTGGAGTTGCAGAAGGAGATAGGCCGCGAGCACGTCCGCGACATCGCCGGCCTGATGGGGCCCGCCCTGACCCCTGCCGAGCAGAAGGAACTGAAGCGCCTCACCGAGAAGCTCAGGAATTCAGTGGGTGCGCGGCCGGCAAAACAGCCGGTGAAGTAGCCCGCAGGACAGCGGAGCCTTGTCAGCCAGCGGAGCCTGTCTGCCAGCACAACCTGTCAGCCCACACAGCCGTCAGGCCAGCGGAGCCTTGTCAGCCTGGGCAGCCTGTCAGGCCAGCACAACCAGCCTGGCAGGGTCTTCCACCGGCAGGTTTCCGTTGACCACAGCGGTGATACGCATCTGGTTCAGGGTCAGGCTGCCGCCGATGGTGGACAGGAATGCGGTGTCGGAGGAATCCCTTCCCGCCGTGATCCTCAGCATTGACTCCCTGGGGGCCAGGCCAGTGGGGTCAATGATGTGCCAGGCTCCATTCACGTGCGCTTCAGCCACGGCATGGAAATCCATGGGGCTCAGTCCCGGGGCGTACACGGCCGCGAGCCGGGCCGGGATGTCCTTCGAGCGGAGCAACGCAATGGCCAGGTGGGCGAAGTCCCGGCACACCCCGCGGCGGTTCAGGAGCGTCTCCACCGCCCCGTCCGTCCCCCTGGAGGAGCCGCTGATGTACCTCAGCTCGCCATAAACCCAGTTCCTGACACCGTGCAGCAGTTCCTCACCGTGCAGGCCGCCAAATTCCGCATAGGCCGTAGGCAGGAGCTTGTCCGATTCCGCATACCGGCTGGGCCGGACGTAGCGGATAAGGTCCGCCAGTGAGGCTTCCTCCGGGAGGGCCTGTCCTGTCACCGTTGCTGAATAGTCAACGGTTACTTCAGAGGGGTCGGCGAACTCCATGTAGTGCATGCGGCCCCCATGGTGGTCCGGAACCTCCGTCACCGGCACCTCCTCGCCGGCCACCGTGACGGCCAGGGATTCCTGAAAGGACGAGTAGCCGGGGTTTTTGGCCACGGCAACGGCCAGGGCAGCCTTTGTGTCGGCCGCTGTCTTGAATACCAGGCGTGCTGCAACAGTGCGTTCCATGAGTCTCCGGAGTATTGGGGTGGCGGCAGGATGGCCGCCGCTCCTGCCGGGCCGTGGTACAGCCGGGAGCAGGATTAGTTCTTGATCTCCAGAGACATTAGCATCCGTTGGACATTGGCAAATTCAGGGCTCTCCTTGGCATATTTTGCCGCCTGCCCTAGAGTGTCAAACGCCTTGGCGGGAGCCACCTTTTCGTCCGGGGCAAAAGCCTTGAGCGTTCCCAGGTCACCGAAGGAATAGTCGCCCTTCCCGGCTGGTCCACGGACAACGTTCCGCAGCTCGCAGGCCTGCCCGTCGGCTCCGCCCACGATGTTGGTGATGCCGTACGAGCCGAAGTACCGGTAGCCCTGGATGACACGGAACACCACATGCGGAGCAATGGTGCCTTCCCCGGCCAGTGCCGGGAGGTCCACCGGAAGGCTGCTGATCACGGTGTACGGCCTGCGCGCCGCTTCCGGGCAATCGGGCGCCGACGGCGGGAGCCCGGTCTTCAGGACGGCGACCACTGTGCCGTCCTGCTTTTTCACCTCAATCTTCAGCGCTCCGGCCTGGGTTCCTTCCTCAGGAGCAACCGACTGGGCGATCCATTCCTCCGGCAGCTCGAAGCTGACCGTCTTACCTGGATCCGAGAAGGACTTCCACGCGGACGCCGTCGCCGGGGCTGCTGCATCGGGGGACGCTGCGTCCGGGGATGCTGAACCTACTGCCGAAGAACCTGAACCAGGCACCGGTTCTGTGGCCGCAGGGCTGGCTGTGCCGGCGTCGGAAGAACCGGCGGTGGAGGAAGCGTCCGGCTGAGCCGTCCAGGAGGGCGCCGATTGGCCTTGCCCGCCGCAGCCGGCAAGGATGCCCCCTGCCAGCAGTACTGCCGCGATCCGCAGCCCGACCATCGTTGCCTTGCCTGTCATGGAGCCAGCCTAGCCGCCGTCGACGGTGCTGATGTGGACAGGCGTCAGCGTTTCGCCCGCGGCACGGGCACCTGTACCGGGGGCGGCTGTTAAGGCGCGGCTCGCTGTGTGTCGCGGTCCGGCGGGCTGCGGTGGCCGGACGGACTAGGCTTGGGGTTATGGCGGATCAGCAGTACGGCACGGCCGAAGGCAGCCTGGCGGACATCTCCGCCATCGATAGTGCAGACTGGCGGCTGCGGACCTTTGCCCTCTATGACACGGTACGGAAAATAGCCGTGGAAAACCCCGCCGAGGCGCACAGCTACTGGCGGCAGGAACGCGACCGCATGTTTGCGACCCACCCGGCATCAGCCTTGACTGAGCGGGACAAGGCACGCTTCTCCGGCCTGAAGACCGCCGACTACGATCCCATTTACCGCTTCCATGTGCCCCTGACCAAAGAGGGTGCGGGGCGGGAGCTGACAGTGGAAACCACCGAGGGAACAGCCAGTTTTGTCCGCCTGGGCACATTTGATCTTCCGGAGATGGGCCAGCTCGCAGTCTGGAAGCTGCACGGCTATGGCGGTGGCATCTTTGTCCCCTTCCGGGACGCCACGTCAGGCCAGCCCCGCGGCAGTTACGGCGAAGGTCGGTACCTCCTGGATACCAGCAAGGGTGCGTTTCTTGGCGTCCGCGGCTCGGGTTCGGGGGCCGAATTCATCCTGGACTTCAATTTCGCCTACAACCCGTCCTCCGCCTACAACGATGCCTGGACCTGCCCGCTCCCGGGGCCTTCCAACAGGCTTGCCGTGGACATCCCGGTGGGCGAGCTGTCCTGAAGATGCCACTGACCACTGCCCCGCGCCGTCTGGCCCGGGTCCGTCCGCTCCCGGAAGCATCAGCCGGCGAACAGTTCTTTGTCACCAACGGCGAGACTGATTTCGCCAGCCCCGCAGGCACGGTCTGGACGGTGGCGGTCACCCCCTTTCCGGGTTCACCGGCCAACGCCGGCAGTGCCCCGCGTCCAGGGTGGGAACCTGGCGACGACGTGACCGAGGCGTCTTTTACCTTTCTGGCACCCTGCCTTCCGGCCAATGTCCTGGGCATGGCGCACAACACGGGCCAGGCCGGGCGCGACGTGCCGCCCCAGGCCTTTCACAAGGCCGCCACGAGCGTCATTGGCCCCGGCGAGGCCATTGAGCTGCCTGCCGGGTCCGGCCACGTGGACCCCGAGGCGGAACTGGCCATCGTTGTGGGCACAAAGGCCAAAGGCCTGACTCCCGCGAATGCGCGCAGCGCGGTCCTGGGGTTTACCATCGCCAACGATGTGACCTCCCGTGACCGGCAGAAAACGGATGAGCTGTGGATCAGCGCGAAGAGCCAGGACACTTTCACACCGGCCGGGCCATGGATTGTCACCGGCCTGGACGATTCAGACCTTGCCATCAGCATTGTCCATAACGGCACGCACCTGAAAGCGGCAAGCACAGCTGACCTGGGCTGGAAAGTGGATGAAATCCTGGTCTACCTGACATCGTTTATGACGCTCCATCCCGGCGACCTCGTCCTCACCGGCTTCCCGGCGGAGAGCGCCCCGATAGCTCCCGGTGACACCGTGACGTGCCGCGTGGAAGGAATAGGCCAACTCTCAAACCCGGTTAAGGCAGGTTCCGGGGAGGGTTTCAGCGCCTGATGTGTCAGGCTTGAGCCATGGATTCCCCTGCTGCGCCCGCCCAACTGACGCAGCAGCCCGGCAGCCAACCCGCAGCCCGGCGGGCACCAGCCACGAGGCACTACCGCGGAATGCTGCGGTTTCCCGTGCTCCGACAGCTCATCCGCTTCACCGGCGTGGGCATCATCTGCACGGCCACGTCCCTGGGTTTGTACGCGATACTGCGTCCCTGGCTGGGTCCCCAGCTGGCCAACGCTGCCGCCCTTGTCCTGACGTCCATGATGAACACGGCCTTGAACCGGAGATTCACCTTCAAGATCGAGGGGCAGGGCCGGATGGCACGCGACCACCTGAGCGGCCTGCTGGTGATTGCCGTTGCCCTGGTCATCACCGGGGGAAGCCTGGGCGTCCTGCACTGGCTGCGCCCGGAAGCCACAGTGTCCGATGAACTCCTGATCACCACGCTGTCAGGTTTCCTGGCCACAGCAGTCCGCTTCACCATGTTGCGGCACTGGATCTTTCGCCGGGCCCGCCACCGCTAACACCCAACTGGGTCGCATTTAACGTCGTCATTCGCTGTTTTGGCGACGTTAAATGCGACCTGGTTGGGCGGGGAAGGCGCGTCTTGTCAGGCCAAGCCAAGGGAACGGACGCTTGCGACGGCGTCCCGGATGCCCTGCGCTGCAGTCTCCAGGTCCAGGGCGGTCACCGACGAGTCAAAACTGAACCGTACCGCTGTCTGTGCCACCTCGGCCTCAATGCCCAGAGCCGTCAGCACAGGCGACGGCGCATCGGAACCGGCGGCGCAGGCCGAGCCGCTTGAACACACAACACCCCGCCGCTCCAGCTCCAACAGAACCGACTCACCACTGGTACCGGGGAAGCAAAAGGAGGCCACGGAGGGAAGGCGCTCTGTTGCGTGGCCCGTCAGGACAGCCTCCGGAACGCCGGCCAGCACGGAAGCGATGAAGGCGTCGCGGAGGGCCGCCACCCGCCCCGCTGCCTGCAGCTGCTGGGCCTGCGCCATGGTGAGGGCAGTGGCAAGCCCCACAGCGCCCGCGACGTTTTCGGTCCCCGAGCGGCGCCCGCGTTCCTGGCCGCCGCCGTGGACCAGTGGCTCAATCCGCGTGCGGCCCCGGACGTAGAGCACACCGCACCCCTTGGGCGCACCGAGTTTGTGGCCGGAGATGCTCAGGGCATCCACACCGAGCGCCTTGACGTCAACTGACAGCCACCCGGCGGCCTGAACCGCGTCAGTGTGGAACGGGATGCCGTGTGAACGCACCAGCGCAGCGAGCTCGGTGATGGGCTGGACAGTCCCCACTTCGTTGTTGGCGTACATCACGCTGACCAGGGCAGTTTCCGGCCGGAGCACCGACTCGAGCGCTTCGGGGCTCACCAGCCCTGTCTCGTCAACGGGAACCACGTCCACGGCGAAACCGTGGAACCGCTCCAGGTACCGTGCCGATTCCTCCACGGCAGGATGTTCGACGGCGCTGATCACCACCCGATTCAGCACCCGATCTGCGGCCTGCCGGGCCAGGGCGATTCCTTTGACGGCCAAGTTGTCCGCCTCGGTGCCGCCGGACGTGAACGTCACCTCGCCGGACCTGCAGCCGAGCACACCGGCAACGGCTGCCCGGGCCTCCGAGAGCGCGGCCGCGGCCGTTTCCCCCAGAGAATGATGGCTGGACGGGTTGCCGAACTCACCGGTGAGATACGGCCACATCGCATCCAGTACCTCGCGCCGCACGGGGGTGGTGGCGGCCGCGTCAAGGAAGATCATGGCCTGCTTACCCCACCGTCAGTTCCACATCGAGGCCCAGGTCCAGGGCGGCCACGCTGTGGGTGAGGGCACCGACGGAGATGACGTCAACACCTGCATCTGCGATCCCGGCCACCGTCTGGAGGTTGACGTTGCCGCTGGCCTCCACCGTTGCGCGGCCGTCTACAAGCGCCACTCCTGCCTTGAGCTCATCCAGGGTGAAGTTGTCCAGCATGATGGTGTCCACCCCAGCCGCCAGGACCGGTTCGATCTGGTCCATCCGGTCCACTTCAACTTCGAAGTGCGTGGTGTGGCCGAGCCGGGCCTTTGCCGCCGCCAGCAGCCCGGTGAGCCTGCCCGGGTCCCCGCCGGTCATCACGGCAAGGTGGTTGTCCTTGGCAAGCACGGCGTCGGAGAGGCTGTACCGGTGGTTGGCCCCGCCGCCGCAGCGGACAGCGAACCGTTCCAGGATCCGCAGGCCCGGGGTGGTCTTTCGCGTGTCTGTGATCCTGGCGTCGGTGCCTTCGGCCAGCTTGACGTACTCGGCTGTTTTCGTGGCGATGGCAGACATCCGCTGCACCAGGTTCAGTGCCACGCGTTCGGCAAGCAGCACAGAGCGTGCGTTGCCGCTGACCCGTGCAAGGGGGGTACCGGCGTCGAACGTTTCACCGTCGGTGAGCAGCAGTTCCACCTCGGTCTCCGGATCGACCAGCAGCATGGCATCCCGGAACACGGTGGCGCCGCTGAGCACGCCGGGGACGCGGGCGTTCAGCACAGCCGTGGCCCGGGCTTCTGCCGGAATCAGCAGCTGTGAGGTGATATCCCCTGCGGGGGCATCCTCCGCGAAAGCCCGCTCCAGGATCTCCCGCACCGGTGCCGCCGGGAGGGCCAGGTCAAACAGGGAGGCGTTAGTCATGGACAAGGCTCGCTTTCGGGCGCATCTGGTAGGTCTCTTCAAGTTCATGGATGGCGGCGCCCTCAATGCTGTCGCTCCGGTAGTGCGCCCCCAAGGACGCCCGCCGTTCCCCGGCAGCGCGCACCAGCAGCTGCGCGGCGAGCAGGAGGCTGGCATCCTCATGCACCCGCGGATCCGCGGACAAAGGAACCATTTCAGGACGCATGACGGCGGCCCACCCCGCCAATGTCTCCGCCGCCTCCCGCAAAAGCACCCCATTCCGCAGCACCCCGGCGTTGGCAGTCATCAGCCTGCGCAAAGCAGACCGGGAGAACGGCTGTCCTGGAACCGGAGCGAACGAGAACCTGGTCTCCCCCGATGGCATCTCCGCGGAGACACCTAGGCCACACTTCCGTTCGTCGTTCGAGGCTGTTCCGGAAGCGAGCGTCAAGGGGAGGCCGCCAGCGGCCGAGACAGCGAGCGGAGGAACAGCGTCGAGCGACGCGCCAACCAGTGAGTCAGCCAGGAACCCTTCAACGGCGCGGCGGCCAAAGACGAGACCTTCGAGGAGCGAGTTGCTTGCAAGCCGATTGGCGCCCTGAACTCCCGTGCAGGCAACCTCGCCGGCGGCCAGGAGCCCGGGCACACTGGTCCGGCCGTGCAGGTCGGTGGTGACGCCGCCCATCCAGTAGTGCGCGGCAGGTGCCACCGGAACAAGCTCGCGGGTCCAGTCGAGGCCGGCTTCGCGGGTCTTTCGGCTGAGGGTTGGGAACCGCCGTTCGAGAAACCCGGGGCCCTTGGCGGCCTCAACGAGGCGGGCGTCAAGGTACACATGGCCGTTGGGGTCGCCCAGTTTTGCCAGGTGGAGGGCAATGCTGCGGGACACCACATCCCGGGGTGCCAGTTCGGCATCAGGATGATAGTCCGGCATGAACCTGAGGCCGCGTGTGTCCAGCAGGACGGCACCTTCACCACGGACCGCTTCAGAGATGAGCAACGGGTCCTGGTCCACTTCCGGATCCGTTGTGGCCCCTGTGCGCACGAGGCAGGTGGGGTGGAACTGGAAGAACTCCAGATCGGACACGGCAGCCCCGGCCCGCCAGGCAAGGGACAGTCCATCGGCCGTGGCAACGGCAGGGTTGGTGGTCTGGGCGAAGAGCTGGCCGGCACCGCCGGTGGCCAGCAGCACGGCGTCGCCCGTCACGCTCAGGCTCCGGCCACCCTGGCTGAACTCAACTCCTGAAACCCTGCCATTGGCCTGGTGCAGGGCTGTGGCGTGGGCTCGGCCGTACAGCTGGATCTTCGCGTCGGCCCGGCGTGACAGCACGGCTCGGATGAGGGCATTCGCAACCCCGGCTCCCGTGGCGTCCCCGCCGGCGTGCAGGATCCGCGGCGCGGAGTGGGCAGCCTCAAGACCCAGGGCGGGGCCGCCGTCGTGGGCCAGGTCGAAACGCACGCCGAAACGGCCCAGCCCTGCAATGTCCTCCCGCGCTTCCGAGCAAAGGACGCGCACCGCCTCCGTATTGCAGTGGCCGGCACCCGCATTGAGCGTGTCGGCGATGTGGGCCGCCACGGTGTCGCCCGGCGCCGGGTCGGCAAGCACTGCCGAGATGCCGCCCTGGGCGTAGTAGGTATTGCTTTCAGCGAGCTCGCCCTTGGTGAGCAGCACAACCTCCACGCCCGCATCTGCGGCCAGGAGGGCGGCGTAGAGCCCGGCGATGCCGCTTCCGACGACGATGAGCCGCTGGGGCTCCGAAGTCCCGTGCACGGAGGCCCTGGTCATGATGGCCTGGCGGCCAGCATGCGCTCGAGCGCGGTCCTGGCGTTCGACTGGACTGCGTCTGCCACGGTGATGCGGTTGACGATGCGGCCTTCCACGAGTTCCTCAAGGACCCAGGCGAGGTATCCGGGGTGGATCCGGTACATCGTGGAGCAGGGGCAGATGACCGGGTCCAGGCAGAAGATGGTGTGCTGCGGGTATTCCGCGGCCAGCCGGTTCACCATGTTGACCTCGGTGCCGATCGCGAACGTCGTGGGCTCGGTGGCGGCAGCGATTGCCTTTTTGATGAAGTCAGTGGATCCTGCTGAATCGGCTGCGTCCACCACCTCCATGGGGCATTCCGGGTGGACGATGACCTGGACGCCGCGAAAGTCCGCCCGCGCCTTCTCGATCTGGGCCACGTTGAAGCGCTTGTGGACGGAGCAGAAACCGTGCCACAGGATCACCCGGGAATCCAGGAGCGCCTGCTCGTCATTGCCGCCCAGTTCCTTGCGCGGGTTCCACATGGGCATCTGCTCCAGCGGCACGCCCATGGCCTTGGCGGTGTTGCGGCCCAGGTGCTGGTCCGGGAAGAAGAGAACGCGCTGCCCGCGCTCGAAGGCCCATTCAAGGACAGTTTTGGCGTTCGACGACGTGCAGACGATTCCCCCGTGTTCACCGCAGAAGGCCTTCAGCGCGGCGGAGGAATTCATGTAGGTGACCGGGATGACCGGGACCCGGCCGTCGGCGTCGGGCTCGGTCCCGAAGATCTCTTCGAGCTGCTCCCAGCACTCTTCCACGGAGTCCGTGTCCGCCATGTCCGCCATGGAGCAGCCGGCCGCCAGGTTGGGCAGGATGACTGCCTGCTCCGGCGTGGAGAGGATGTCCGCCGTCTCGGCCATGAAGTGCACACCGCAGAAGATGATGGCTTCGGCGTCGGGTTTGGTCAGGGCAGCATTGGCCAGCTGGAACGAATCCCCCACGAAGTCCGCGTACTGGATTACTTCGTCACGCTGGTAGAAATGCCCCAGGATCACGGCCCGGTCACCCAGGGCGGCCTTGGCCGCGCGGATCCGGCTGTCCAGTTCAGCGTCGCTGGCCAGCTTGTACTGTTCGGGAAGCTGGCCCTGGCGGGGGGTGGCAGCCGGGGCAACATCGGCACTGGATGCGCCGGGGCCGTAGGCGGGAATACCCGCCAGCGCCTCGGCCAGGTCATAGTCCCAGGGACCCTTGGCAAGTGCGGGGCTGCACGTACTCTTGCCGGCCGCGCCGCTGGCGGCCTTTTCGGCCTGTTCCCGCGTGATGAGCTGGATTGCTGTGTTGACGCTGCTCATGGAGTACTCCTGTTGTCTGGGTCAAGGCCGGGGCGGCCGGTGAAGCGGTAGAGGCGTGGCGGGCGGTGTTTGCCGCCCTGGAGGTATTCACCGGTGTCTTCGATCTCCGGTGTGGACTTGAGCTGCCGGCGGAAGTTGGCCGGATCCAGTTGACGGTCCAGCACCGCCTCGTAGACTTCGCGGACCTGCGCCAGGGTGAAGTACTCCCCCAGCAGGTGGTAGGCGACGGAGCCGTAGGCAAGCTTGTTGCGCAGGCGCCACAGGGCGTATTCGACAATGGCGTTGTGATCAAAGGCAAGGTCGCCGGGCCGGTCTGCGCGGAACCATTTGACGTTCTCGGATTCGTCCGCGAGCGCCGCTTCCGTGGGCTGCACGAGCGCCCAGTAGACGATCGAGACGACGCGCTGGGTGGGCGAGCGGTGCAGGCCGCCAAAAGCGTAGAGCTGCTCAAGGTAGGTGGGGGCCAGGCCGGTGGTCTCCTGCAGGTTCCTTGAGGCCGCGTCCTGCAGGGACTCCGAGTGCGACAACGGTCCGCCTGGGAGTGCCCAGAGCCCTTTGAAGGGCTCCCGGATCCTCCGGACCAGCGGGATCCAGAGCGTGGGCCGGCCCGAGGCTTCGCTGGGCCGAAGGGCGAAGATGACAGTGGAGATGGCGAGCGAAGGGGGCGCCGCCTGCCGCTCTGCGACGTTGGCTGAACTGGCGTACATGGTTGCTCACCCACCTTCCGAGCGCCTTCAGTTAGTTATGGTCATGATGACCAGAACTAATTCTACGGCCAGCCTCCCCTGAATCAAAATGTTGCGGATTCTCCTCGTACCGCATCAGCCGGCACAGCAACTTGTGAGGGCCCTGGCGCTTTGATAAAACAAACTGCCGCCATCGTTGCATGCCGGCAGCAGCGTGCATCCGGCCGAGGCTGTACATTCGAGTGGTCCCACGAGGACACCACCACCTACACCCCAAGAAGGTTCAAGGCATGACGATGAAGTCCACCCAGGTGCTTCCGCAGATCCAGCTGGGCCATAGCATGAAACCGCGCCAGCTGACCATGATGGGCCTGGGCAGTGCGATCGGCGCCGGACTGTTCCTTGGGTCCGGCGCCGGAGTCCAGGCAGCCGGCCCGGCAGTTCTCGTCTCCTACCTGGTGGCGGGCACCCTCATCATCCTGGTGATGTGGGCACTCGGCGAAATGGCCGCCGCCAACCCCACCAGCGGCGCTTTCTCGGTGTATGCCGAGCGGGCACTGGGAAAAACAGCAGGCGCAACCGTGGGCTGGCTGTGGTGGCTCCAGCTGGTGGTGGTGATCGCGGCCGAAGCCCTGGGCGCGGCCGGCCTGCTGTTCTCGGTCTGGCCGGTCGTACCCGTCTGGGCACTTGCCCTGATCTTTATGGTGGTGTTCACGGCCATCAACCTTGCCGGGGTACGCAACTTCGGCGAGTTCGAGTTTTGGTTCGCCATCCTCAAGGTTGCCGCCATCGTTCTCTTCCTCGCCGTCGGGCTTGCCCTTCTGCTCGGCCTCCTGCCAGACGTGGCATCGCCGGGGCTGGGGAACATCACCTCCGACTTCGCCCCGGCGGGACTGGGCGGCATCGCCACTGCACTCTTTGTGGTGATCTTTGCCTTCGGGGGAACAGAGATCGTTTCCGTGGCGGCCGCCGAAACCGAGGATCCTGAGCACAGCGTGGGCAAGGCGATCCGCACCGTGGTGTGGCGCATCCTGGTGTTCTACATCGGCTCCGTCTTTGTGATAGCAGCGGTCCTCCCGGCCACATCCGAAAGCCTTGCCTCCCCGTTTGCGGGGGTGCTCAACACCGCCCGCATACCCGGCGCCGGCACGGCGATCACCCTGGTGGCCGTCGTCGCACTCCTCTCGGCACTGAACGCAAACCTGTACGGTGCCTCACGGATGGTGTATTCGCTCTCCCAGCGTGGCGAAGCGCCCGCATTCCTGTCCCGGCTCAGCGGCGCCAGTGTGCCAATGCTGGCGGTAGGCATATCAGTGGCCTTCGGCTTTGTCGCCACCGTCCTGGAACTGATGTTCCCGGAGCGGATCCTGCCTGCCCTCTTCCAGCTGGTTGGCTCCACCTGCCTGGTGGTCTGGGGCACGGCGCTGGTTTCACAGCTGATTCTTCGGCGGCGCGCGGACAGCAGTGGCACTCCCCTCCCGCTGCGGATGAAGGGATTTCCGCGGCTCACGATTTTTGGCCTGGTGCTCCTGGGCCTCATCTTTGCAGTGGGCTTCAGTGCCGAAAGCAGCCGCGGCCAGCTGTTCAGCACGTTTGCCCTGGTTGCCGCGCTGGCAGCGGCGTGCTGGCTGGGAGCGCGCGTCACGTCCCGGGCCCGGCAGCCCAAGTAGGTGGCGCTATCTGTCGTAATAGGCCCTCATAACGACAGTTGGCGCGACTCACTTGGGTGGGATGCGGACGTGGAGCCAGCCCCTTGTGGAGGGGGAAACCAGCAAATCCGCTGTTGAACTGCCCGGTCCACAGGCAGGTAAAGTGGTGCGTACCTTCGGTGGGCCCGGTGACAGGATCAATGTTGGCGACGCCCTGATTGTGTTCGAGGTGCCGGGCGATACCGCCGGAATCGTGGGCACTGTGCCGAAGGACGAGGCACCGAAGCGCCGGGTCCGCCTGAGCGCCGTACTTGATGATGAGGACTGACACCATGAGCGGCAGGCATACCGGGGCAATGCATTCCCACACAGTGGAAGGAACGGATCCGCAGCTTTACGTCGGGGTGCATGATCCGGAGCAGGACGCCGGGCTCAGGCCTGTACTGCTGCTGCATGGCTTCTCCTCGTCCAGCAAACTCAATTGGGAAGACACCGGCTGGCTGGCGGCCCTCCTTGAAGCCGGCAGGCGCGTCATCACCGTGGATCTGCCGGGCCACGGCCGCAGCGGCGCGCCGGAGGACCGGGATTCCTACTCCCCCAGCCGGATCCGGGCGGATCTTCTCCAGATAGCGTTCGACGCCGGTGTGCGGCCTTTGCAGGAAGGTGACCCTTCCAGCGGGCTGGATATCATTGGCTACTCCCTTGGTTCTCGGCTCGCCTGGGAGTTCGGGGCCACCCAGCCGGAGATTGTCCACCGGCTGGTTCTGGGCGGGCCCAATATCGCGGATCCCCTGGCCGCCTTCGACCTTGTGGCTGCGCAGCGTTACCTTGCAGATGGCACACCCATCGAGGACGAGTCCACGGCAGGCCTGCTGAAGATGGCCATGCTGTTGCCGAGCAACAATATCTTTGCGCTGCTTTCACTCGTCGAGGCGATCAAGGCCGAGCCGTATGATCCTGCCGAAGCCGTGCCGCACATGCCCATGCTCCTGGTGGCCGGGGACCAGGATGAGCGCGCCACCACCATGCCGCAGCTCGCTGAGCTGGGGATCAAGGCGGGATCAATGGCCGAGCAGCTGGTGCTGCCGGGCCGCACCCACACCAACGCCATCACCAGCAGGGCTTTCAAGCAGGGTGCCATAGACTTCCTCGGCGTTTAGCCGGCTCGCCTGCCGGCCGGTCTTGATAGGCCCACCCCGTGGCGCCGTGCTTTCGTGGCGCCGTGCTTTCGTGGCGCCTCGCCGTCGGTAAAGTCCTGGCGCCTTTTCCCAATCGCCCTGCATGTTCCGGCGAACGTCCGGACGGTAGGCTGGAAAGTAGTCTGGACAAGGGGGCGGAAGAGCCGGAGAGGGACCAATGACCATGCGTTTTGAAGACCGCACAGATGCCGGCGAGCGCCTGGCGGCGGTGCTGACGCAGTTCAGGGAGCGTCCCGACGCAATCGTCCTGGGACTTGCGCGCGGCGGCATCCCTGTGGCGGCGGCGGCGGCCAAAGCCCTCTACCTGCCCCTGGGTGCCGTGCTGGTCCGCAAGCTCGGCATACCGGGTCATGACGAAACAGCCTACGGAGCCCTTTCCTGGTCCCGGGGCCGCATTGTCCGGCTCGTCAACAAACCACTCGTGGAACGCATCCTGGAGCACGGCGTCCGGCAGGAGTGGCTTGATGAAGTAGAGGGGCGGCAGCGGGCCGAGTTGGTCCGCCGCGCCGAAACCTATCCCGGAACGGATCAGGACCTCACTGGCAAGACTGTCCTGCTGGTTGATGACGGCCTGGCGACCGGCGCCACCATGCGGGCCGCCGTCGAAGCCGTCCGCGCGGCAGGTGCCTCCCACGTAGTGGCCGCCGCGCCGGTGGGTTCATTGGAGGCGGAGGCCTCCGTGTCGCGTGTGTGCGATGCCGTCCTGTGCCTGCACCTGCCGGGAAAGTTCCGCGCTGTGGGAAGCTTCTACCGGCATTTCGAGCAACTCACAGATGAGGACACCATCAGCCTGCTGAAGCAGTAGCAGCGCCAGGAATTGGTCGCCGCAACGACGGCGGGCCCGGACTGGATAAGTCCGGACCCGCCGTCGTAATGAATGGGCCCACGCCGTCAGGGTTCCCTGGCCGAAACGAAGCGAGGTTAGGGGGACGGTGGGGACTAGTGGTGGCTTACCCCCAGCGGCCGGCCCTTGGTTTCCTTGGCCAGCAGGACGCCAACTGCCGAGATCACGCACAGGATCATGATGTAGATGCCAATGGACCCGGTCCACCTGGTTGCCTGCAGCAGTGTTTCGGCGATGGTTGCGGCGAAGGCGCCGCCCAGGATGGCGCCAAAGGCGTATCCGATGGAGATGCCCGAGTAGCGGACATTAGCCGGGAACATCTCGGCGTACATCGCGGACATCGGACCGTAGGACAGGCCCAGGCCGATCGTGAGGACAAAGAGGGCCAGGCCGTAGAGCCAAATGTCCTTGGTGTCGATCAGAGCGAACATCGGAATCATCCAGGCGAAGATGATCGCGTAGCCTGTCAGGAAGGTCTTGACCCGCCCAATTCGGTCCGAGAGCCAGCCACCGGCAAGTGTGAAGATCAGCCAGCCGAAGGATGCCAGGGTGGTGGCCAGGAGCACTTGGGGCGTGGGCATCTGCAGGGTCCTGGTGGCATAGGCGATGAAGAAGGCGATCAGCAGGTACCCCGCCGCGTTGTTCGCGATGAAGATCATGGTGGAGTACAGAACCGGCTTCTTGTGGCTGCGGATCAGCTCGCCCAGCGGCGCCTTGCTTTCCTTCTTCCGTGCAGCCATTTCCTGGAAGACCGGGCTTTCGGCCACGGCGCGGCGGATGAGGTAACCGACAATGATCAGCACAATGGACAGCAGGAACGGCACGCGCCAGCCCCAGGCGGCGAAGTCCTCCCTGGACATGTTGCTGTTGAGGAAGAACAGCAGGCCGGTGGCGAGGATCATGCCGATCGGTACGCCGATTTGCGGGTAGGCGCCGAAGAGGCCGCGCTTGTTCAGTGGCGCGTGTTCTACCGCCATCAGCGCCGCTCCGCCCCATTCGCCTCCAGCGGAGAAGCCCTGGACAATCCGCAGGAGGATCAGGAGGATGGGCGCCCAGGCGCCGATCTGCGCGTAGGTGGGCAGCATGCCGATCAGAGCGGTTGCGGCCCCCATCATCACCAGGGTGAAGACAAGCATTGCCTTGCGTCCCAGCCGGTCGCCGAGGTGGCCGGCAACCACTGCGCCCAGCGGGCGGAACAGGAAGCTGATGCCGATCAGCGCAAAGGAGAGGATCCGCGCCAGGCCGGGGTTGGACTCGTTCAGCGGCGCCAGGAAAAGGGGTGACAGCAGCGTTGCGGTCAGCTGGGCGAAGATGAAGAAGTCGTACCACTCGATGGTGGTGCCGACGAGGGTGCCGGCCAGGACCTTGCGTTCCTCCTGCCGGGTGCTGGGACCGGCAAGGGTGTCCACCTTGGATGGTGTGGTCATTGAAACTCCATTGTTTATCGGCGGCAGTGCTGCCGGGACGCCTTCAGGATTACCGACAGAACGGTCAGTTAGTTAGTAGGGTACTACGGAAATGTGAGGGACAACACGCCTGACGGGTTTTTGTCCTGGAATGGCCTTCTCGCTGGACGGCTTTTCTCCCATGTGGGCTTTTCCAGCGGCCGCCGGTACCGGGCCCTCATTCAGTGCGGGCCAGGAACTCTCGGACCCTGGCGCGGGCAGGATCCCGGTCATAGGAGTTCACCAGCGCTCCGGCCATGCGGACTGGGTCACCAAAGAAGAAGTACTCGTAGAGCCCCTGCCGGCCCGAGAACGATGAGATGCAGGCGTCGAATGCCAGTTTGAACAGCCGGATACGTTCCGGGCCGGTGAGTGTTTTGGCCTGCAGGTACATTTCGATGTCCGGAAGGGCTTCGCTGGCCACATCCGCCTCACCGGGAAGGGCCATCAGCCCGGAGGCGCAGAACTTTCGGATGATCTGCGGGAACCGCTGGGCCACCTTGGGGTACCAGTTGCGGGCAGCGTTGAGCGTGGCCCACCTGGGCAGCATCACGCCGTCGTCGTTCACTGCTGCTTCAGCTTCGGACGCCGTCATCAGCGCCTTGCCGATCTCAACGGTTTGGATCAGCTCGGCAAGGTCCTCCTGGATGTGCTGGAAACCGTCAATGCCGATCGAATCAGCAATTTCGGAGGCCAGGCCCAGATAAAACTCACTCTTGGCGATGGTCCGGGTGACCACCTGGTGCGTCATCAGGGCCCCCGCGCCGGTTTCGGAGTAAAACCCGTTACAGAGTTCGGGGTGGCCGAGCATAAAGATCCGCTCGCTGGGGATAAAGACGTTGTCAAAAACCACCACGGCGTCCATTTCCTCGAACCGGCTGGCCAGCGGTTCATCGTGCGTGCTTCCGCCGTGATGGAGCGATGCCCTGCAGAGGTAGCGCACGCCGTCGGCATCATTGGGAACTGCAAAGGCGTACGAGTAGGGGGCGTCCTCCGGTGTGGCCCGCAGAAGCGTGGACGGGAACACCAGCAGTTCATCGGCGATCGGGCCTATGGTTGCCAGCATCCTGGCGCCCTTGACCACAATGCCGTCGTCGTGCTCCTCCACCACCCGAGCGGAAAGCTGGCCGCCCATTTGTTCCGATCCGGAGACGGACCGGTTGGCCTGCGGCGGAATGAGGGTATGGGTGGCCAGCAAGTCATTCTCGCGGCACTGTTCGTAGTACGCGCGGATGTTTTCGCCAAACATCGGATCCGCCTGCGCGAACCATTTTTCAGCTCCGGCCAGGGCGGTGAGTGCGCTGTTCATGTAGTCCCCGGTGCGGCCCAGGAAGCCGTTGGAGTATTCCGCCCAGGTCCGGATGGCCGCCCTGCGGTGGGCTAGGTCCTCCCTGGTCCGCGGAATCAGGAAGGAGGCACTGACCTGATCCCCTGTGCTGGGCGATTCATAGGTCAGGGCCGGTGCATATTCGGGCTCGTGCTGCATATCAAAGAGCCGCGCATAGGTGCGCGCCACGTTGGCGAAGGCAGGGTGCTCCGCGATGTTTTCGGTGACCACCTCGCCCCCGATCACTACGTGGGGCTTCATGGAATTGAGCTTGTCCAGGTATTGCTGGCCGGTGCGGATGCCCATCGTGTTCTCTCCAGTCGTCGTTGAGCTGATGTGATGGCTTGATGGAAGTGGCAGTCAGAGGAGCTCCTCGATCCCAAGCTGGCTCTCAGGAATGGTGGTGAACCCGCTGTTGGCGAAGGCCAGGGCATCGCCCCTGCGGTAGTTGAAGTCGGACACCTCCCCCACGTAGAGCGTGTGGTCGCCGCCGTCGTATGCGGCCCAAGGTGTGCATTCGAAGTAAGCCAGGACCCCGGCGAGCCGCGGCGCGGTTCCGCCTTCCACCCACACGGGCTCCGCTCCTGGCCAGCCAGCGAAGTGCATGGCAAGCTGGCGTTGTTCGGCGCCCAGGATGTTCACGGCAAACGGCCGGCCTGCAAGTTCATCATGGGCCTTGGCGCTTCGCGCGATGCCCACCAGCACCAGGGGCGGTTCCATGGAAACTGAGGTGAAGGAATTGACCGTTATGCCGTGGCGTTTGGTGGCACCATCGAAAGTCACAATGGCTACACCGGTGGCGAACCGGCCCAGGCTGCCCCGGAAGTGATGGAACCGCGGCGCTGAGGCACGGCCTGCGACGGGACGCTCCGGCTGGCTCCGCGGCTTGGACATCATCGTTGATCCTCAGGTGCGATCACATTGAGTTCTGGACTGCCATGGCGGGTAGTTCTATATTTACTTCTATAGCTTAGTTCCATATCCGAACTACCAGTTCCTATATAGGACGGTACTCGGATATATCAGGCAACACAAGACCCGCCGGATTCCCCCAGCCCAGCCGCCTAGGATGGATTCATGAACCCCACAGCCGCCGCTTCTGCCGGGACAGCGCCCCCGCCGGCCTCGCCCTCGCAGACCCTTTCCCGGGGTATTCGCGCCCTTGAAATCCTGGCTGCTGCCCAGAACCCGTTGACCATTGCGGAGCTGGCAGATGCCATGGGGGTGCATCGTTCGGTGGCCTACCGGATTCTGCGCACCCTGGAGGACCACTCACTGCTGGTGCGCGACGACGCCGGACGGGTGCAGCCCGGCCCGGGACTTGCCGTGTTGGCGAGGGGTGTTTCCCGGAACCTTCAGGCTGCGGCGTTGCCTGAACTCACCCACCTGGCCAACACCCTTGACATGACAGCCTTCGTCACGGTTTGGGACCATCACGAATGCATCACCCTGGTGACGGTTGAACCACGGCATTCAGGGGCAACGGTGGCCCAGCACCCAGGCACGCGGCACCCCATCAATGCAGGGGCCCCCGGCATCGCCATCCAGTCTGCGCTGACCGAAACGGAATGGAATCAGCTCTCAACGGGCATTCCCTACAGGCCCGAGGCCGCGGAAGCCCGGCTGGCTGGGTATTCGACGAGCCACGATGAAGTCATTGCCGGCGTGTCATCGCTGGCGGCCCCTGTCCGGGTTCCGGGCGGCCGGCCGGCTGCGCTCGCCGTCGTCTACATCCGCTCCGCCCATGATCCCGCCACACTAGGCAAGGCACTCGCCGAAAGCGCGGCCAGGATCGAACGCCAGCTGGCATAGCCGCCGCCGGCCATTTCACGCGCCCTTCAGCCCTTCCGCGCCGTTCAATGCCGCGCTGTCAGCCGCTGCTTCTGGCATCCCTGCGTCGGAGTACGACGGCGGTGGCCAGGCCGAGGAGCAACAGCGCCATTGCGGCGCCCACAGTCACCAGAAAAGCAGCAGCATATCCGTGCACCTGCGCGAGCTGGCCGGCCAGCGACGATCCCAGGGCAGTACCGGCAACGATTCCGCTGGCAAGGGCGGTCATCACGGTTCCAAGGCGCCCCACCGGGGCCACCAGTCCACCGATGGAAAAGACCGTGACCATCAGCGGTCCGACTGGAAGCCCCAGGATGAGCAGGACCGCCACCATGCCGCCTGCGGATGCCGGCACCAGCAGCAGGAAGGACAGCGCTGTCATCAGCGCAGCAGACACGAGCCAGCGCACGGAGACTGCAAACCCGCGCGGCCAGTAGGCCACCGACAAGGCCGTTGCCGCTGAACTCAGCCCCATCACTGCATACAGCAGCCCGGCCGCCTCAGAACTGGCGAAGCTGGCCCCGAACGCGCTGAGTGCTGTCTGGGTGGATCCGAAGAAGGTCCCCATGCAGACCATGGCCAGAACGGGCAAGGCAGCAACTGCCGGGAACGTAGTGCCTGCGGCTGAAACTGCACTGCCACGTGGAACGGCCCTGTTTCCTGAATCTGTACTGCTAGGTGGAACCGCCCTGTTTCCTGAAACTTCACTGCCACGTGCAACCGCCCTGCTCCCTGGAACCGCATTGTGCGTCCTGTGGACAGCGAAGGCCGGGACCAGGGTAATGGTCAGGGCAGCGGCGACGGCCAGCGGGAGCCACGGCGCCACCAGGCTGGCAAGGATTCCCACCAGCGCCGGCCCCAAAACGAAAGTGAGCTCGTCTGCCGTGCTCTCGTAGGACAGTGCCGTATCCAGATCAGCGGTGTTCCCCGCCCGGGCGCCGCCGGAGGTGAGTGCCATCCACCGCACGCGGGCCAATGGACCCACCTGCGGACAGCTTGCACCTGCAAGGAAGGCCGCAGCAAACACTCCCAGGGGAAAAGACCCGGCTGCACCCAGGGCGGAGGCCACCGCAATGAGCGCCGTAACAGCGAGCGCGTTAAGTACTGCGGCGGCCAGGAGGACGGGGCGCTGGCCTCGCCGGTCCGCGAGCGCCCCGAGCAACGGTGCACCCAGTGCTGAGCCGATTCCGACAGCACCAGCAACGATGCCGCCCAGTGCGTAGGAGCCGGAGACAGAGGTGGTGAGGGTGAGGGCACCCACAGTGAGCATGGCCAGAGGCAGCCGGGCAAACAAACCGAGTGGTATGAAGCTGCGGCCGGCGAGGAGCGGCAGCCTGGCAAACCGATTGCTTCGGCGGGCCGTGGGGACGTGAGTCTCCGCGACGGCCGTGGAGGAGGTCTGGGAAGGGAGGGTTGAAGAGTTCAAAATTCCGGGCTCAACTTATGTCGTGCGCATCGTCCCTCCTCCCGATGCGCGCAACCCGGTAACGGATTAGATTATATCCTCCATGAAGCAGATCCCCCTGCGCAGGGCCAGGATCAGGGCAGCTCCGCGGCGTCCGAGATGCGAAGGGTGGACCCGTTGCGGCCCTTGACCACCTGCAGCTGCGTTCCAATACGCTGCTTCATTTCGGCGACATGGCTGACCAGACCTACAACCCGTCCGCCGTCGCGAAGCCCTTCCAGGGCGTCCATCACTTGTTCCAAAGACTGCTCGTCCAGGCTGCCGAAACCCTCATCCACGAACAGTGTTTCAATCTGGATGCCGCCCGCTTCCTGCTGGACGACGTCGGCCAGCCCGAGCGCTAACGAAAGGGACGCCATAAATGATTCCCCGCCGGACAACGTTGAAGTGTCCCGGCGGTGCCCTGTCCATTGGTCCACCACTTCCAGGCCCAGCCCGGACTTGGCGCCGCGGGCGGCCTTCGCATCTGTGTGCTGCAGCAGGTAGCGGCCGTCGCTCATGGCTACGAGCCGCTCTGATGCCGCCAAAGCCACCTGCTCCAGGCGGGCGGCAAGGACGTAGCTGTTCAGGCTCATGCGGTAACTGTTGTCGCCGCGGCCAGTTGCGGTTTCTGCCAGCGAAGTCAGAAGCTCTGCACGCTCCCTGGGGCCGCATCCGGAGCTGGCAAGGTCCTCGTATTCCTGCCGGATGGCCGTCAGTGACTCCAGGGACCGGAGCGCCAACCCGGCAGCAAGATGGGCCTCACGGGCTCCCTGTTCGGCCTGCAAAGCCTGGGCGCGGAGCTCTGCCAACCGTGCCCCGTCCACTGTGATGCCTGCCGACTGTTCCTCCGCGGCCAGCACCAGGTCTTCGGAGGCGAAAAGCTCGGCGATCCGTGCCTGTTCATCGTGGCCTGCCCGTACCTCGGCCTGCAGCGACGCTGCCTGGCCGCCTGGCAACAGCTGGGAGCGCGCCTCGTCGGCGCTGCTGAATCCGGCATCCGGCAAGGCAAGTTCCAGCTGCCGGCCCGCGTCGGCCACCCTTGCCTTGGCCTTGTCCAGCTGAACCTGGGCGTCCACGGCTTTCTCAAGCGTGCGGGCAGCATCCTGCAGGGAGCGCAGGCGGTGGCCCAGGCTTCGGTGACCCGAGCGCAGGCCTGCGAGCGCCTGGTCCAGGGAGGCCATCTGGTCCAGCACCTCGGACAACGTGGACGCCCCCTGTGCACGTTCTGATTCTGCTTTGGTGCGTGCCGATTCGGTGGCTGCCATTCTTGCCTCGAGCGCCTCCAGCTGCCCGCGGATGGCGGCGACCTTGTCCGCGGCGTCCTGCGAGGCAGCGGCGGCCCGGCGCGCCGTGTCTGCCGCCTGCACGGCCTGGTCTTCCGGCGTGTTCCCGCCCTGGCTGGCCAGCACCGCCACCAGTTGACTGGCCTCCCCCAGCTTGGCGGCAAGGCCGGCGAGACGTGTTTCCGCGGCCTCCACGGCCAGGCGGGCGTCTTCTTCCGCCTGCCCCAGTCCCAAGGCTGAGGCGGCAGCCTCCGCCGGGTCCGGATGGGTCAGGCTTCCGCAGACAGCGCAGGGCTTTCCCTCAGTCAGCCCGGCCGCGAGTTCCGCCGCAGCGTTCGCCAATCTTTCCTCCCGAAGGTCAAGCCAACGGCTCTTCTTCTCCAGGAGGACACCGCGGAATTCCTCGTGGCGATCCTTCGCCAGGTCCTTCGCTTCGACGGCGGAGCCATAACGGCGTACTACGTCAAGCAATTCGTCAGCTGCGGTTGCTTCCTTGGAATGAAGGACGGCACCTGAAGCCGCCTCCTCCAGCGGCTCAAGGACTGCGGACAGTCCTGCATGTTCGGTCCGGAGCGATCCCAGGAGGGTGCTGAGCTCAGCTGCTTCAACGGCAAGTTCCGCCTGCCGTTTCTTCAGCGCAGCACTTCTCGCCGAGAGGGAGTGGAGCCGCTCTTCATCAGGAAGCCGGCCTTCGACAACTGCCAGGAGGGAACGCAGGCGGCTGAGTTCGGCTGCAGCGTCGGGGGCATTGGCAGTCCATGTACCCGCAGCAGAGAGCTCCGCGTCCTCTTCGGCTGCCATGCGCAGCAGGGTGAAAGCAGACTCCATGGCACCGGTGGCATGGCGCAGCTGGGCCTCGCTGCTGTCCACTGCCTGGAAGTGCCCGCTGAGGACTTCTGCCTGGCGGTGCCGTTCAAGGCGGGCCGCCTGGTCCTGCAGCCGGGCAAGGGCGGACTCTGCTGCGGCTTTCCGGGCCGACGCGGCAGCGAGCCGTCGCTGCCGCTCCGTCCGCGCGGCCTCAGTCTCCAGTTCCGCGGCCTTCAGCCGGCTTGTAGCTTCCGCGTCCTCCGCCACCCCGGAGAGTGCCGTGGCGCGTTCGGCGACAGCTGCGTGGAGCCAACCCAACCTGGCGGTTGCGTCTTCAGCTGGCGGCGCCGAAGAGGTGTCAATGCCAACGGCGGCTGCCTCAGACCAGGCACGGGATGCCAGCAGATCCAGTTCCCCGTTGTGACGGGCGACGTCGTTCCTTGAGGCCTGCGCCTGGTGCACCAGCTCCTGCTCGACGGCTTCAAAGCGTTGGGTGCCGAAGAGCTTCTGCAGCAGCTCCAGCCGGTCGGTGGCCTTGGATCGGAGGAAGGCCGCGAAGTCGCCCTGGGGCAGCATCACTACGCGCGTGAATTGATCCCGGTCCATCCCCAGGAGGGCTGTGATTTCCGCGCCGGCTTCATCGTTCCGCCCTGACTTTTCCGTCCAGGCTCCGCCTACCTTCTCCCGCAGGAGGGTCTTGGCCTGTTGGGTGGTGAAGCCGTTTTTTCCGCGGGCGCTGGGCTTGTCCCAGGCCGGGGACCGGGTGACCTCGAAGTGACGGCCCTGCGCGGAAAACTCGCAGGTGACCGCCGGCTCCCGGGTTGGTTCCGCGTGATCACTCCGGAGGCGTTTGCCGTCCTGCCGTGTGCCGGGCACCGATCCGTAGAGGGCGAAGCAAATGGCATCCAGCACGCTGGTCTTGCCGGCACCGGTGGGTCCGTTGAGCAGGAACAGGCCGTGCCCGCTGAGCCTGTCGAAGTCGACTTCCTCTGTGCCGGCGAAGGGACCGAATGCGGCCACCGTCAGGCGATGAATCCTCACAGCGATGCCTCCTGGAGCCGCACGTTGTCCAGTGCGGAGGTCAGCGCCTGGCGCTCGGGCTCCGTGGCATCGCGTCCGCGCACGTGCTCCAGGAAGCCGCAGCAGACGGACAGGTCATCCTGGGCCTGCGCCAGCCTGCTGCTGTAGCTTGCGGGAACTTTGGCCGCCCCGCCCTGTGGATCGAATCCCAGAACCAGCGTGTCCGGAAAACGGGCGCGGAGGCGCTCCATGGCCTGGGCCGGCCGATGGGCGTCGGTCAGGGTGATCTGGCAGTAGGCATCCTCCGCCCAGGCATGTTCTGCGGATTCCAGCAGGTCTGACAGCTCCCCGCGCAGCACCGCCAGCTTCCGCGGCGCTTCCCACAGAAGTTCGGTGACGTCCGTCACGCCCTCAGGGCCGACGTCGATAAGCCAGGCCCCTTTGGTGTGCCGGGCCTCCGAGAAGGAGTAGGCCAGCGGAGACCCCGAATACCGCACTTCCGGCGAAAGGCACTGCCGGCCATGCAGGTGGCCCAGGGCCGTGTAGCTGAAGCCGTCGAACAGATCCAGCGGAACGGCACCCACTCCCCCAATGCTGAGATCGCGTTCGCTGTCCGAGCTGATGCCGCCGCTGGCAAACGTATGCGCCAGGACCACTGCATGGACCGTGCCGCCTGACCTCCGCCGTTCAAGGTCCTGGCGGACCAGCGCGGTGGCTGCCCTGGTGACCTCAAAATGGGTGGCTGTGTCCACACCCAGCTGTTCGGCAACAAGCCGGGGCTCCAGCCAGGGGATGCCATAGATGGCAAGCACGGCTCCCTGGGCATGGTCATCAAACTGGGCGCGGCTATCAAACTGGGCGCGGTCATCAAGCGGCAGCAGCAGCGGCTGGTCAAGATCGGCCAGCCGGGTCCGAAGGTGCACACCGCCCTGTTCCAGGAGCCGTGAGGCAAACCCCAGCCTGATGGCGGAGTCATGGTTGCCGCTGGTAAGCACTACCTTGGCCCCTGCTGAGGCTATCCGCACCAGGGCATCATCCAGCAGGTCAACCACATCCACGCCGGGGAGGGCGCGGTCATACACATCGCCGGCAATCAGGACGACGTCAACGCCCTGTTCCGAGACAGCGCTGACGAGCTGATCAACGAACGACCGCTGGGCGTCCAGCATTCCAACCCCGTAGAAGGACCGGCCAAGGTGCCAGTCGGATGTGTGCAATAACCGCATATTTCTACGCTAGCGGCTGCCACTGACAGTTTCGGCAACCGCCGCCCCACGACAGCGTTTCAGCAGTCTCCTAGCTGCTCTTTCCCTCAAAGAAGTCCTGCGCCTCATCCCGGCCGTTGCGGCCGCCGTCGGCTTCGGCACGCGTGGCGTCTGCCGTGCCATCTTTCTGAGGCGGAACCTGCCCGGCAGACGGCGTTGCGACAGCCGGCGTTGCGGGAGCCCGCGTAACAGACCCTGCTTGCCCGTCTTCTGCCGCAGAAGTCAGGTCCTCCCGGCCCCCGGGGGTCACGTCGTCCGTGTCGTCGTCGTCCGTGTCATCGTCATCCAGGTCGTCATCATCAGCGTCCTGCCCATCCCCGGCGTGGTGATCCCCAAAGGCGGATGCGCCGGCCAACCCTGCTGCAGAATCCGGGGATGCGCCAAACCCGCGGAAGGCAAGCCCGGCAATGGCAGCTCCCACCAGCGGGGCAACCCAGAACACCCACAGCTGCTCGAGCGACCAGCTTGAACTGAACAGCGCCGATGCAGTGGCGCGGGCGGGGTTGAAAGGGGCATTGCCCACGGCCTGGCCCAGCTGCAGCAGCACCGCGAAGGCGAGGCCCACGGCAACCGGGGCGGCGGCCTTGTTCAGGTTGTTCCGGGCTGTGGCGCTCAGGAAAACGGCAACAAGGAGGGCACTGCCGACAACTTCGAGCAGCAGGACTCCGGCCAGCGGGGCCTGGACGATGGAATGCTCACCAAATCCCGCTGTGACGGTGTCGAACGCTGTCCGGCTGTCCTGGATCCCGGGAAGCGTGCGGAGGATGCCGAAAAGGGCCAGGGCGCCAACCAGGCCGCCCATCAGCTGGGCACCGACGTAGGCTGCCGCCTCGCCAAGGCTGATCCGGCCTGCAATTGCGTTGCCCACTGTCACTGCAGGATTGAAATGCCCGCCCGACACATAGCCAAAGGCAAGCATGGCGGCGGTGATGGCAAGGCCTGCCGCCAGCGCGGCCGGCAAGGGGCTGGACTGCGGGATTGAAAACAGCGGTACGCCCAGGCCGGCCACCACCACGAAAAGACTCCCGAACGCCTCCGCCGACAGCCTCGCCGGCAGTCCGTGCCGGCCTTCGGCAGCGCCGACACCTGGCAGGCCGGTGTCAGGAGCATGATGGGCGCGAACAGGCATGGTCATAGGTTCTGCAATCCTTTGTGATGGGAGTCCTGTGGATGGGCGGAACAGGAAAGGATGTCCCATTCGCCTTCTGTATTCTGCCAAGAGTAACTGGATGTTGGCTGGGTCCACACTGGGCGCCGGTTCGGGCGGTGCTCACCGCCACGGTAAATTTACTGTCATGAGCACAGATCCCGGCCCCTTTGGCGTGCCCCAGCTGGCCTCCCGCATCCATGGCTGTCTCCTGGGTGGAGCCCTGGGTGATTCCTTGGGCTACGCCGTCGAGTTCGACTCGATCGAAACGATCCGCCGCCGCTTTGGTGCGGACGGGCTCACGGACTTTTCAGCGCTCGACGGCAGCAGCCACTTTTCGGACGACACCCAAATGACGCTTTACACCGTGGACGGACTGGTGGAGGCCATCGAATGGGCCAACTCCGGGGTGGGTGCGGACGTCAACGCCTGCCTGTGGCTGGCCTATCTCCGCTGGCTGGCCACGCAGGGCGAGGCTGCTCCGCTGTCCGCCCCGGTCCCCCAGCCGCGGTGGATTGACGCGCAGGAGGCGCTCAAGCACCGCCGCGCCCCGGGGAACGCCTGCCTCACCGGACTGGCAACAGGGGAAATGGGAACAACTTTCCGTCCCGTGAATCCACAGTCAAAAGGTTGCGGCACGGTGATGCGGTCTGCACCGTTTGGGCTGATCCCGCACATCACCCCCGACGCCGTCTACAAACTCAGTGCCGACGCCGCCTGCCTGACCCACGGACATCCCTCAGCCCGGCAGAGTGCGGGCAGTTTCAGCCTTTTGATCCACCGGCTGGTTTCCGGCGACAGCCTTCGCGCGGCGGCCGACGCGGTCCTCGCCGGGGTACACAGCATTGACGGAGTGGCCCCCGAACTGGTGCAGAGGCTGGAGGCAGCTGTGCGCCTTGGCCGCTCGGCGGTACTGTCCCCCGAGGACCTGGTGATGGAACTGGGCGAAGGCTGGGTCGCCGAGGAGGCACTCGCCGTCGGGCTTTACGCCGTACTGGTGACCGACCCAGCGCGGGATGCCGGGCCTGCCAACGAGGCTGGCACGGGGAACAATACGGACACTGCGAACAATTCGGACTCTGTCCTCCCCACTGCCGATCCCCGGGAGCATTTCCGGGCCGCCATGGCGGTAGCCATCAACCACAGCGGGGACAGCGACTCCACGGGATCCATCGCCGGAAATATCCTGGGAGCGTACTACGGCGAGCCGTGCCTGCCGGCGCCGTGGCTGGACGCACTTGAGGCCCAGGACGTCATCCGCGGAATGGCTGATTTGCTGGCAGGGGTTACGACCGCCTGAGCGGAATGTTGTTGCATGCCTCGCAAATGTCCTCAGGAATGAGGCCGCGGCGCTGAAGCAACCCGAAGATGACGCAGCCCAGGCAGAATCCGGCAAACGCCTCCAGTGATGCCGCCGCGACCAGCACAGCCAGGACGGCCCACGCCGCAGGAGCGGCGCCGGCAAGGAACAGAACCAGGGCGGTGGTGGAAACAAAAGCGCCCAATCCCTGGGCGAAGCGCTTGGGCGGTCCGGGAACAAGCTTTGCCGGCCCCAGGCGGGGAGCCAGGACTTTGACCGAAAGCAGCGCCAGCGGCGATATCCGTGGCCCAAACAGCACCCGCAGCCAGAATCCCGCGGCGATCACCAGCAGGCCCCAGCCAGAGCCTGCCAGCAGCGTAGCGACAGCGAGCAGCACCACCAGCCCTGCCGTGATCCGGGCAGCGTATTCGTTGACCGGGTTGGGGAACGCAAACACGGCACGCCAGTCCACACCGGTCTTAACGGGTGTGGGGAAGCTCCCGCTGTCCGCCGTGCGGGCGTCGGTGGGGCTCGGTGCCTGCGGATTTGATCATGCTGTAAATCTAGGAGCCCGCCGCCCGGCAGGAAAGGAATGTTGCGCCACATGAACGCCGCACCTCCAAGGAAGTCCCCTAGGCACTGGCCGCTGCCGTGTAACCGCCCACCATCTGCAGGAACTCCCCTTCGGACAGCACCTCGATCAGCTGGCCGCGGTCATGGAGCTCCAGGACGCGCCGCGCCTTACCTGTCAGCCTGCCGGAGCGGAGGTCAGATGCCACAAAGCCGTCTCCGACCACCAGCACCGTAGTGCGGGCTGTCACCCGGCTTTCAGGCCGGGCGCCCAATTCCGCCGAGAGGACCTTTGCCTGCGGCCGCCCCATGGCGAGCTGGCCCGTGAAGACGACGGTCTGGCCGTACAGCGGGTGGTCCGGTTCGGCATCAGCATTGGGAACGGGATTGGCTCCCTCCTCGGGCCAGCCGGAGCGGAAGCCCTGGACCAACGCCCCACCGGACCCGCCGGAAAGAGAGGCACCGGCGATGGCTGTGAGGCTTGATTTGGACAGGGGTTCCGTTGCCGGATCGAACGCCTGCTGATGGGGCAAGGAGAGTCCCAGCGACAGGTAGAGCTCCGCGATGCTGTTGGCGCCGTTGCGCGACGCGATGTCGATCAGGATGCCGGCACAGGCGCGCGCGTCCTCGGCGGCATCGTGATGGTTGACCAGCGGGACTCCCGCTTCCTCTGCCGCAAACGGTAAGGAATTGGAAACCAGGGAATAGCAGCGCCGGGAAAGCATCACGGTACAGACGTAGTCGTAGGCCGGGCCGGGCAGGCCGGAAACTTCAAGGCCGGAGCGGATGACACCCATGTCAAAAGCGGCATTGTGGGCGGCCAGGATGTCATCACCGATGAAGGCGCCGATTTCGGGAAAAAGCTCGCCGAATCGGGGAAGCCCTGCAACATCCAGGGCACGGATGCCGTGGATCCTCACGTTGTGGTGGTCAAAGTGATCATGGTTACGGGGCGGGCGCATCAGCCAGGACGCCTCCTCCACCACCTGCCCGCCACGTACCTTTGTAAGGCCCACCGCGCACGGCGAACCTCGGAAGCCGTTGGCAGTCTCGAAGTCGATCGCCGTAAAGTCCAAACTCACGCGCCACACTTTACCGCCGAATAGTCCGGGCGCCCTTCAAGTACCCTAGGTAAGTGAACCTTCTTGCGATCAGTGACTTTGCCGTGCCCATGCTGGGCGGTGCGGGACCGGTCCAGCCACCGCTGGCCTCCTTCCTGCCCGACTGGCTGAACCCTCAAATTTTCCTTGCTGACCCAGCATTGGCCCCCTGGGTTGTGCTGCTGGTCTGCGGCATCGTCTTTGCCGAAACAGGCCTGCTGGTGGGCTTCTTCCTGCCGGGCGATTCGATGCTGTTCACGGCAGGACTGCTGGTTGCCACCGACACCATCAAGTTCAATGTCTGGCTGTTCTCGCTGCTGATTATTGTCGCGGCTATCATCGGCAACCAGACCGGCTACCTGATCGGGTCCAAGGCCGGCCCGGCCATCTTCAACAAGCCGAATTCCCGGCTGTTCAAGCGGGAAAACGTTGAAAATGCCCATGCTTTCTTCGAAAAGCACGGCGGCAAGGCGCTGATCCTCGCCCGCTTCGTCCCCATCATCCGCACGTTTGTGCCGGTCATCGTGGGCGTTGCCCAGATGAACAAGAAGAAGTTCTTCCTCTTCAACGTGATCGGCGCAGTCCTCTGGGGCGGCGGCGTCACGCTCCTCGGTTACCTTTTGGGCGACAGGATTCCCTGGGTCCGCGAGAACCTGGACATCATCTTCATCGTCATCGTGCTGGTCTCGGTGATTCCCATCGGCATTGAAGTGCTCCGGGGAATCTCGGCCAAGCGCCAGGCGACTGCCTTTGGAACCGATCCCGTTGATGAGTTCATCGAGGAACATGCTCCTGAGGACGAGCGGAAGACGAACCCCAAGCACTAAGCCGGGCATCACAAGCCGCACAGGAGAAATGTCAGGGCGCCCCACCGTGTGGGGCGCCCATTCGTTTCTATCAGCGGTATTTCACGGCGCTGCAGTTCCACAGCGCTTGGCCCAGTGTCAGCGCCCGCCCAGTGCCTCGACGATCGCCGGGAGCAGCGCCCTGAAGGCCTTTCCACGGTGGCTGATGGCGTTCTTCTCAGCGGGCGACAGTTCGGCGCAACTGCGGGCCTCACCTGCCGGCTGCAGCACGGGGTCGTAGCCAAAACCGCCGTCGCCCCGCGGTTCGCGCAGGAGGACGCCTTCAAGCTGGCCGTACTCCACCACTTCACGGCGTTCCCCGCCATCCACCTCCCCTGGAACGGCGAGCGCCGCGGCGCAGACAAAGGCGGCACCGCGGTGCTCATCCGGCACATCGGAGAGCTGGTCCAGCAGGAGCCTGAGGTTGGCTGCGTCATCACCGTGCCTTCCGGCCCATCTTGCGGAGAAAATGCCCGGGGCGCCGCCCAGGACGTCCACGGCCAGCCCTGAATCGTCAGCGATGGCCACCAGTCCGGTGGCGGCGGCAACCGCGCGTGCCTTTAACAGCGAATTCTCGGCGAAGGTGATTCCTGTCTCGACGACGTCCGGCGCACCCGCCGCGGCGGCATCCACCACCTGGGTGTCTACGTCGAGTCCGGGGACCTGCCCGCGGAGGATCTCCCGCAGCTCCTTCAGTTTGCCCTTGTTGTGGGTTGCCAGGACCAGACGGGGAGCCGCCCCGCCCTGCCCAGCGGTTCCGGGATCCGGCAGGCTCACAGGGCGTCCGCGAGCGTCTCACGCTGAATGGCGGCCAGCTGGGTGGTTCCCAGCAGCGCAAGATCCAGCAGCTTATTCAGTTCATCACGGTCGAACGGTGCGCCCTCGGCGGTGCCCTGGACCTCCACGAACTTCCCCGACCCCGTGACGACGACGTTCATGTCGGTCTCGGCCCGGACGTCCTCAACATACGGCAGGTCCAGCATGGGGATGCCGTCGATGATGCCCACCGATACGGCGGCAATGGTGTCCACCAGGGGCTGGGCGTTCTTGGCGATCAGCTTGTTGTCCCGGGCAAACCGGATGGCGTCGGCGAGGGCAACGTAGGCCCCGGTGATCGCGGCTGTGCGCGTACCGCCGTCGGCCTGGAGGACATCGCAGTCCAGCACTATCGTGTTCTCGCCCAAGGCCTTGGTGTCAATAATGGAGCGCAGCGAACGGCCGATCAGCCGGGAGATCTCATGGGTGCGGCCGCCGATTTTCCCCTTGACTGATTCACGGTCCGAACGGGTGTTGGTGGCACGCGGCAGCATGGCGTATTCAGCTGTGACCCAGCCGCGGCCTTCGCCTTTGAGCCAGCGGGGCACACCCGCGGTGAGGGAAGCCGTGCACAGCACCCGGGTGTTGCCGAACTCGATCAGGGCCGATCCTTCGGCCTGCTTGGACCATCCGCGGGTGATGCTGATGGGACGGAGCTGGTCGGGAGCGCGGCCGTCCGCGCGCACGACAGGAACTGCGGTTGCTTCAGAAGTCATGCCCTTAGCTTATCGACTCAGGGAGACACGCCTCGCTGCCACGGGCAGGACGCAGCTTCACCTAAATGGTGTAATGCACCCCGGCCACGGCGACCGCCACGTCGCCGCCGAAAACCGGCCTCGCCTCGGCCATGACTTTTGTCTGGGAAGTCCAGACGGGAATGTGGGTCAGCAGAAGCCGCCGGGCTCCGGCCACGGCAGCCGCCTCACCGGCCCTTTTTCCGGTCAGGTGCACGTCCTTGATGCCGTCGTCCCGGCCTTCCTCAAAGGCAGCTTCACAGAGGAACAGGTCCGCGTCCTTGGCGGCTTCCTCCAGCCCGGCACAGGAGTCAGTGTCCCCTGAGTACGTCAGGACCCGTGAGACCAGGTTGCCCTCCTTATCCGGTTCGGTGGCCTCCACCCGGAGGGCATAGGCCTCCTCCACCGGATGGTTGACGGCAAACGGAGTCACGGTGAACGGTCCCAGCTTCACGGACTCCCTCTCGGTCCAGTTGGTGAAGTCGAATTCCTCATGCATGCCCGGATCCAGTTCCAGTCCGTACGCCGTTGCCATCCGGTCTGCCGTCGCCGCCGGTCCCCAGACCGGGATTCGGCCGCGGCCCCATCCGCCGGGCTTCCAGCGCACCGCAACGTGGAGCCCGCACAGGTCCATGCAGTGGTCCGGATGCAGGTGAGTCAGGAAGATGGCGTCGATGTCTTCAAGATCGGTGTAGCGCTGGATCGCGCCCAGCGCACCGCTGCCGAGGTCCATCACGATCTTCCAGGTCCGCTCGCCGTCGTGGGCCGTCAGGAGGTAGCACGACGCCGGCGAGCCGGGGCCGGGGAAGGAACCTGTACAGCCGACGATGGTGAGCTTCACAGGCCGGAACCTCCGGTTCCGTTGCCCACAAAATTGGAGATCCGGGGCCGCGGCGTGGCGCGTGCCGCCGAGGCCCCCTGCGCGGCGGCAATCATCTCGGGGGTGATCCTGGCCAGGCTGCCAGTGGGGTACTGCGCGGCCACATGATCAACGTGGCGCACAGACAGGACCTCAGGTCCCAGGAAACGGCGGGCCAATGCCTCGAATTGGCCGGCGTCACCGGTAGCGATGAAGTGGTGCTCCGGCGGTGTTGGCGTTGTCCGCTGAAGATCGTGGGTGGCCAGGGCACGGTACACATCCTTGGCCGTTTCCTCGGCGCTCGAAACCAGGGTGACGTCCTCGCCCATGACGTAGGAGATGACACCGGTGAGCAATGGATAGTGTGTGCAGCCCAGCACCAGAGTATCCACCCCCGCAGTCTTCAGCGGGGCCAGGTATTCCTCCGCGACAGCCAGCAGCGCCGGCCCCGTGGTGATGCCGGCCTCCACATAGCTGACGAATTCAGGACAGGCAACGGAGGTGATGTCCAGGTCAGGCGCGGCCGCGAAAGTATCCTCATAGGCCCGGGAGCCCACCGTCGCGGACGTGCCTATGACGCCGATCCTGCCGCTGCGTGTGGCCGCCACGGCACGCCTGACGGCTGGCTGGATCACCTCGATGACAGGAATTCCGTACCGTGCCGTATACCGCTCGCGGGCATCACGGAGGACAGCGGCCGACGCCGAATTGCAGGCTATGGTGAGCAGCTTAACGCCGGAATCCACGAGTTCGTCCATCACACCAAGGGCGTTCGCCCGGACTTCGGCGATCGGCAGCGGTCCGTACGGCCCGTGCGCCGTATCCCCGACGTACAGGATGGACTCGTTGGGGAGCTGGTCGATGATGGACCGTGCCACTGTCAGTCCGCCCACGCCGGAATCAAAGACGCCGATGGGCCGGGATCCCAGGAGACCGCCGGGGGTGGTGCTGGCTGGGGACCCGGATGCAGCTGCTGCTGACGGGTCCATGCTCGAGGCTGTTGTCATGATTATTCGAGGATAGGTCTTCCCGGACCCCTCAGCCATCTCATTGTGGCGTCCGACTCATGTCAAATTTGTCACAGTCCGCCGGACAGGACCGCTGCGAAGCGGCCCAGGGGCGGCCCAAAAGCAGGGCCAAGGGCGCTGTTACGCCCTGGCGTCCATGGACGTGAGCATCGCCTGGACCAGCGATTCCTGCAGCCACGTGGCGAAGTTGTAGACCAGGGCGAGGTAGCTCTCCACGTCCTCCGCCTGGGACCAGTCCTGCATCAGGTGGACGTGTTCGGCGTCCTCCTCGTCCCGGATGTCCAGCCGCTCGGCCAGCACCAGGCGGACGTCGTTCAGCGCCATGGACCAGTGCCGGGCGCCTTCCGGAGTCAGCACGATTTCGTCCTTGTCAAGATCCAGTGCGGCCGCCCGCAGGGCGCCGATCTTTGTCTCGCGCAGCGCTCGCTCGGTGAGCTGGCGGAACTCCAGCGACGCGCCGTCGTCGTTTTTCATGACGTTGGGCAGGAGCCGCTTCACGGCGCGGTCCGTGGGCTCACGGACGTCCATGTCCAGCCCGATCATTGCCGCCAGCGGATCCTGGTTGGCCCGTTCCTCCGGCTCAAGCATGGAGATGACGTCATCAATCAGGCTGCGGAGGAGTTCGCGCTCGGCTGGCTCCAGGAACCCTGTGATGCCTTTGAGTCCGTACTTGAATGCCTTAGCCACGTTTTCCCTTGCCCTGCCCGGAGCCGCCCGGTTTCCCCGGGTTGCCGCCGCGTCCGCCGCTTGCCTGTTCAACGGTGGCCCACAGGCCAAAGCCGTGCATGGCGACAGCGTGCCGCTCAACCTGCTCCTTGCTGCCGTGGGCAACAATGGAGCGGCCTTTCTTGTGGACTTCCATCATGAGCTTGTTGGCCTTGCTCTCCGGGTAGCCAAAATAGCTTTGGAACACGTAGCTGACGTAACTCATCAGGTTTACGGGATCGTTCCAGATCACCAGGTTCCACGGGATGTCCGGTGCGGTCAGGGAACCCTGGGACGTTTCTGTTCCGGTCCGGGTGCCCTCCTGGGTCTCAGGGCCGAGCGCAACGCTTGAAGTCATCTGTCTATTCTATGGGGAGGATGGGCCCACCCCGGCGAGGGCCCCGCGGCGAAGCGAAGCGAGACGTGCGAGCCGGTGGGTGGGCCCACGCCGGCGAGGGGCCCGCGGCGAAGCGAAGCGAGACGTGGGAGCCGGTGGGTGGGCCCACGCTGGCGAGGGGCCCGCGGCGAAGCGAAGCGAGACGTGGGAGCCGGCGGGGACTAGAGTGAATTTGTGAGTACCTCTGCACGCTGGGACCATCCCCGCACGTCTTTTTATACGGACCACTACGAGCTGACCATGCTGCAGGCGTCGCTTCATTCGGGCGCGGCGCACCGGAAATCCGTCTTCGAAGCTTTCACCCGGCGGCTGCCGGACGGGCGGCGGTATGGGATTGTTGCCGGAACGGGACGGCTGCTGGAAGGCATCGCCAGTTTCCGTTTTGGTGACAGCGAGCTGGAATTCCTTGAGCGGACCGGCGTAGTCAACCAGGACACGCTGGACTATCTGGCCGGTTACAGGTTCTCGGGGGACATCTGGGGATACCCCGAAGGCGAGGCGTACTTCCCCCACTCCCCCATCCTGATTGTGGAGTCGACGTTCGCCGAGGCCTGCATCCTGGAGACCTATCTGCTCTCGGTCCTGAACCATGACAGCGCCATCGCCTCGGCAGCCTCCCGGATGATTTCCGCAGCCGGCAACCGGCCATGTATTGAAATGGGTTCCCGCCGGACCCATGAGGAGGCGGCCCCGGCCGCCGCCCGCGCCGCTTTTATCGCCGGCTTCGACAGTACGTCCAACCTTGAGGCCGGCTTCCGGTATGGCATCAGGACAGTGGGCACGGCGGCGCACTCCTTCACGCTCCTGCACGACAGTGAGCAGGATGCCTTTGAGGCCCAGGTGGCCTCACTGGGCGCCGGGACGTCCCTCCTCGTGGACACGTACGACGTCGAAACGGCGGTCCGCGCGGCTGTGGACCTGGCAGGACCCAAGCTGGGGGCAGTACGCCTCGATTCCGGGGATCTCGTGGCGCAGGCCCAATGGGTCCGCCAACTGCTGGACGACCTGGGCAACGTGAACACCAAGATCGTCGTGACGTCTGACCTTGATGAATTCGCCATCGCAGCGCTGCAGTCCGCGCCCGTGGACTCCTACGGGGTGGGAACATCACTGGTGACCGGGTCCGGGGCACCCACCGCCAGTATGGTCTACAAGCTGGTCAGCCGCACCGACGGCGCCGGCAACTTCGTTTCGGTGGCGAAATCCGCCAAGAACAAGGCCAGCAAGGGCGGGCGCAAGTACGCCCTGCGCAGGCTCAATGAACACGGCATCGCAAGTGAGGAAATCGTAGGGATTGGGCACCGGCCCGAGGACGACGGCAACGACCGCCCGCTGCTGGAGCAATTCATGAAGAACGGCGAGCTGCTGCCGGGCTGGACCGGCCACGAGGGTGTGCTCCGCGCCCGTCAGCGGCACGCCGACACCATGGCCGAACTGCCGCCGGTGGTCAACCGGCTCCAGCGCGGCGAGCCCGCCATCCCCACCACTTATGAGGAGAACTAATGTCCCGGGCCCTGATCATCGTTGACGTCCAGAACGACTTTTGCGAAGGCGGTTCCCTTGCCGTTGCCGGCGGCGCCCACGTCGCCGGGGCAATCAGCGACTACGTCGACGCCCACCATCTTGAATTCGACCACATTGTTGCCACCCAGGACTGGCACATTGATCCCGGTGCGCACTTCTCGGACTTCCCCGACTTCAAGGACAGCTGGCCCCCGCACTGCGTGGCCGGAACCCGTGGCGCTGAACTCCATCCGGACCTGGACACCGAATACATCCAGGCCTATTTCCAGAAGGGACAGTTCGCGGCAGCCTACTCTGGATTCGAAGGCCTTCTGGCCCCTGAGGACGCCGTTCCCACCGGAGAGCGCCAGCCTGCGGCGGTCGCTGACGATATCAGCCCCGATAATTTCCCGCCCTCGGACGAAGCGATCGGCCTTGATGACTGGCTCCAGAGCCACGACGTCGAGGACGTTGTGGTGGTGGGGATCGCCACGGACTACTGCGTGATGGCCACATCCCTGGACGCCGTGCAGGCGGGCTACTCCGTCACTGTCATCCGCTCGCTCACCGCCGGAATCGCGGACGACCTGGAAGACGCTGTTGCCGAGATGGAGCTGGGCGGAGTCGACGTCCTCTGACGCCCTGCCGGCCCCGGCGGCGGCCACCTCTCGTCCCGCACGCCTGTTCCCGAGCCAAGCCTGCACCTAGCGGCCCTGTTACTTCCGCCCGATAAACCAGTCCTGCAGCTTGCGCAGCCTGGACTGCAGCTGCTCCTCGTTTGCCTGTGCCACCGGGGGGCCGCCGCAGACCGTCCTGAGCTTCGTGTGGACGACGCCATGCGGGGTTCCTGTCCGGGCGGACCAGGCCGCAACATTCTTGGCCAGCTCATTGCGCAGGTCCATCAGCATCCGGTGGTCGGGTATGCCAGGTGCTGCACCGGGGGCAGCGTCAGCCGAGGCCGGTGGTGTCCTGCGGTTCTTCCTGTTCAGCTGCTCGTGCTGGCGCTGGCGAAGGAGGGTTCCCACCTGTTCGGCGTCAAGCAGGCCGGGGATCCCGAGGAAATCCAGCTCATCCTCTGAGCCCACTTCTCCCCCGGTGCCGAACTCGCCGCCGTCGAAAAGTACCCGGTCGAACGATGCCTGCGAATCCAGGGCCTCGAATTTTCCCTTGGTGAGGCTGTCCGAGGCCTTGTCTTCGCGGTTGGCCTCGGCCATCAGCGAGTCTTCGGGGTTGAAAAGGCCGTCGCCGTCCTCTTTCTCCGGCCGGTCCAATGCGTGGTCCCGCTCGGCCTCCATGGAGTTGGCCAAAGCCATCAGCTGCGGCACCGACGGCAGGAAGACAGACGCCGTTTCACCCCGCTTGCGGGCACGCACAAAGCGGCCCACTGCCTGGGCGAAGAACAGCGGCGTGGAGGTGGAGGTGGCATAGACGCCCACGGACAGCCGGGGAACGTCGACGCCTTCGGACACCATCCGGACGGCCACCATCCAGCGTTTCTCGCTTGCCGTGAACTCCTCGATCTTGCTGGAGGCTTTCGCGTCATCGGAAAGGATGACGGTGGGTGATTCACCGGTGATCCTTTTCAGCTGGCCCGCGTAGGCCCTGGCATCATCGTGGTCCGTGGCGATGACCAGGCCGCCGGCGTCGGGGACGGTCCGGCGGACCTCACTGAGACGCTTGTCGGCACCGGCCAGGACAGCGGGAATCCACTCTCCGGTAGGATTCAGGGCCGTCCGCCACGCCTGCGACGTGACGTCCTTGGTCACCGCGGCTTCACCGAGGGATGCCGCCATCTCCTCCCCAGCACTGGTACGCCAGCGCATCTGGCCCGAATAAGCCATAAACATCACCGGACGCACCACGTGGTCCCGGAGGGCGTTGCCGTAGCCGTAGGTGTAATCGGCTTTGGAGCGCCGGATGCCGTCCCGGTCCTCCGCGTACTCCACAAAGGGAATGGGTGAGGTATCAGAGCGGAACGGGGTACCTGTCAGGGACAGGCGCCGAATGGCCGGATCGAAGGCCTCGCGAAGTCCGTCGCCCCAGGACAGTGCCTCGCCGCCGTGATGGATCTCGTCAAGGATCACCAGGGTGCGGGCAGCTTCAGTCTTGGCACGGTGCAGCAGGGGTTTGCTTGCAACCTGCGCGTACGTCACAGCAACTCCCACAAACCCGCGGCCGTGCTGCCCGTCGGAGTTCTTGAAGTTGGGATCGATGGCGATTCCCACACGGGCCGCAGCGTCTGCCCATTGCCTTTTGAGGTGATCGGTGGGGGCGACGATGGTCACCCTGTTGACGGCACCGGATTCGATGAGCATGGAGGCAACACGCAACGCGAAGGTGGTCTTGCCGGCCCCGGGCGTCGCCACTGCAAGGAAATCCCTGGGACTGGTCCGGAAGTAGAGGTCAAGCGCTTGCTGCTGCCAGGCACGGAGTTTCTGGGCGGTTCCCCAGGCTGCGCGTTCCGGATAGGCCGGAGGCAGGGTGGGACCGCCAAAGAGTGTTTCCGTCACTACTTGTTGTTGCCCGAGTCCCCTCCGGGACCCTTGCCGCCGTCGTTGCCCGGGCGGAGGCCGTCATAAACCTCTTTGCACATCGGGCAGACCGGGAACTTCTGCGGATCCCGGCCCGGCGTCCACACTTTGCCACACAGGGCAATGACAGGCTCGCCCGTCAGCGCGGATTCCATGATCTTTTCTTTGCGAACGTAGTGCGAGAAGCGTTCCCGGTCGCCGGGCTCCACTTCCTGGCGCAGTTCCTCGCGCTCAATGGTGGCCGTGGACGTTCCAGCCCCGGAAAGCTCGCGCATTGGGTCGTTTTCGAGAGGGTCCGTCATGCTAGTCATGGCATCCATCTTAGCCTTTCCCGATTGGCGGCGTTCGACGCCGGGAGCACCGTTTTGCGGTCGCCGCGGCTGCCGGCTCCACGCAGGCAGGCAGTTCCCGGCAGTACCGGGTTCCGCTAAAGCCCTTGCCAGGACGGTTTGTTGTCGTACGTGTGGCGGTAAAAGTCCGCCAGTTTTAGGGACGACGCCGCCGCCTCATCAAGCAGGACGGTGGCGTGCGGATGGAACTGCAGGACCGAAGCCGGGCAGATGGCTGACACCGGTCCTTCCACGAAGTCGCGGACTGCCTGCGCCTTCTGCGCCCCGGTAGCCACAAGGACCACGTGCCTGGCCTCCATGATGGTTCCCAGGCCCTGGGTCACCACGTGGTGTGGGACGTCGGCGATGCTCTTGAAGAAGCGGGCGTTGTCCCGCCGGGTCTGCTCGATCAGGCTCTTGATGCGGGTCCGGGAAGCCAAGGACGAACCAGGCTCGTTGAAACCGATGTGGCCATCGGTTCCGACGCCCAGGATCTGGAGATCCACGCCGTCCAGGGCCTGTATCGATTCCTCATAAGCGCTGCATGCTGCCAGGATGTCCGTGGCGGTCCCGTCCGGGCTGTGGACATTTTCCGGGGCAATGTTGACCCGGCTGGTGAACTCGCGGCGGATCACCTCCCGATAGGATTCCGGGTGGCCAGGTTCCAGGCCGACATATTCGTCCAGTGCAAAGGCGTGCGCCTGGCCGAAATCCAGCCCGTCCTGTTCGTGCCTCGCCGCCAGCTCGTCGTAGATGGGCAGCGGCGATGATCCGGTGGCGAGTCCCAAAACCGCGTGCGGCTTGCGCCGCAGCAGGTCATCGATCGCCCCGGCTGCCAGCTGACCGATCTGCCTGGCGCCAGGGAGGATAACTACTTCCATTGGCTCTCTTCACCTTTCTGGTGGCGGTTCTGTGGTGCCTGGCGTCAACGGGTTAACGTCAGCGGGTTAACACCGTCAGCGGTTAACAACAAGCTGGGCCAGCAGCTCAGGCCCGCGGGCGTCAAGCCATCTTCCCCCAACCCTGACGCCGGCCACAAAAATCACCAGTCCGAGGATCAGGCCCGCTGCAAGGTTGATCCATCCGAACAGGGGGTTGCCGGTCACCCATTGGGCGACAAGGAGCGCAGCTTCCGGCAGGACCAGGAGTGCCAGGATTCCCATCCCGGCAAACTGAACGGCCATGGTCTGCCCCACGCTGCCCGGCGGCTTCTTGAAAGGGCTGTCCCCTGGCAACGGAACCGCCACGGTGTAGCGGGCAGATACCACTGATGAGAGGCCGAGCCCGGTAAACAGGATTCCCAGGCTCATGCCCAGCTGTCCTGGCAGTCCCTCCCACGCGCCGGTGAACGCAAACTGGCCGACGGCGAAAATCAGTACCACTGGCAGCGCGAAAGCCAGGCAGGCCAAGGCCCGGCCAAGCCTGTCGTGCACGCCACGCACTCCCGTGGCCACGTGCAGGGCAAAGGCCGTGCTGTCGTAAGAGACATCGGCCGAAATGGACCAGGCAAGCAGGAAGGCAGCCAAGGGAGCTGCAAAGGCCAGGCTCCCGTAGTCACCGGTTTGGCTTCCCTGGAACAACAGCAGGACGGGCAGCAACGGGATGACCACCAGGGACCCTGCGTACCGCGGATCCCGGATCCAATAGGTGAGGCACCTGGCGGTCACTGCCCCGGCAGGGGTAGCGGGGAGGAGGGCGAACAGCCCCATTTTCCCGCCCTTCCGGCTTCCGCTTCCGGAGTAGGACGGGTTGACAAGGGCCCGCTCCAGGAGGAGTTTCCAGCACAGGGAAAGCCCGGCCAGGGTGGCAGCGGCGATGAACAGCTTGGCCACAGCATCAGCCGGCCGTCCCAGGGCAACGTCTCCACCCAGGGACCAGGCCGCGCCGAGAGGTGACCACGACAGGGTCCCGGCGAGCTCCTGAAGGAAGCCTGCAGAGGCGGCGATCCCCTGCGTTACTCCTGCCACGATGGGGCCCATCAGGACCAGCGGAACCATAAAGACGATGGCGCTGACGTCTTTGAAGCGGCGGGAGGCGGCAAGGCTGGCTGTTGCTGTGGTCACCACCTTAGACAGGACGATGCAGGTGAGGACGCCGGCTGCGGCACCCACCAGTGCCGCAATGGCGGGCAGGGGGCCGCGGGACCAGGTCCACACGGTGGCAAGCGCCACCAGCGCCGTGGCCAGCCCGGGGATGCCTATCAGACCTCCGAGGGCCAGGCCGGCCAAAAGCTCCCGCATCGGGATGGCTGAGGTGGTAAAACGGGCCGGGTCCAAAGTCATGTCCGCCGCCGAGGCTACAAGCGGGATGATGCCCCAGCCCAGGACCGCCGCCGAACCGCCCAGCACCACGATGGTGTGGGCGAGCCCGGGGTCTTCGCCGCGGAGCACCACCAGGGCCACCACCAGCGCGGCCACCAGTCCCAGCGCGTAGAGCCCGCCGAAGGCCATGCCCACCAGCTGCCAGGGACTGCGCCTCAGTCCGTTATGGAGCAGGGTCAGCTTGAGCCTTAGAAGGTGCGCAACCATTCCAGGCCTTCCGCGTCAGTCCGTCCGCCGACAAGCTGGACGAACCTGTCCTCAAGGGAGGCCCCCGCCCGCACTTCATCCACGGTCCCGGCGGCCAGCAGCCGTCCGGAAGCCACTACTGCCACATGGTCGCACATACGCTGGACAAGGTCCATGACGTGGCTGGAGACTATGACGGTGCCGCCCGATGCCACATACCGCTCCAGGATGGCACGGATATTCGAGGCCGACACGGGGTCCACCGATTCGAAGGGCTCATCCAGAACCAGGACGCGGGGAGCGTGGATCAGGGCCGACGCGAGCGCGATCTTTTTGGTCATGCCTGCCGAGTAGTCCACCACGAGCGTGCCCGCATCCTTGCCCAGATCCAGCGCCGCCAGGAGTTCCGGCACACGGGCAGACACAACGTCCTTGTCCATCCCGCGGAGCAGCCCAGCATAGGTCACCAGCTGTTCCCCGGTCAGCCGGTCAAAGAGCCGGACCCCGTCAGGGAGGATGCCCATGAGCTTCTTGGCTTCCAGCGGCCGGGCCCAGACATCCACGCCGTGAACGACGGCGGTGCCGAAGTCCGGACGCAGCAGCCCGGTTGCCATGGAGAGGGTGGTGGTCTTGCCGGCGCCGTTGGGGCCCACGATTCCATAAAAGGATCCCGAAGGCACGTCCAGGCTGAGGCCGTCGACGGCGATCTTTCCGCCGAATCTTTTGGCGAGGCCACGGATGGAGAGGGCGGGAACAGGGCCGGCGCCCACCACCGGATCAGGATGCGGAGCAGTCATAGTGCCACCCTAGACCCAGTGTGCGCTTGGAGGGGTCGTCCGCTGGGAGTAGGGACAAAGGAGTACGGGCGCCGGGTGGGGGCCAGGACACGGCGCTGAACCCCGCTGAAACGACCGGCTGAATCTATCCGCTAAAACGAATGCTTGGGGAACGCCCGTTCGTACTGGGGCGGCCACGTGATGTTGTGGCCAAGCTCGAAGGCTGCCCGCAGCCACCAGTGCGGGTCGCGCAGGGCTGCGCGGGCGATAAAGACGCCGTCCGCCTGCCCCGTTGCCACGGCATGTTCCGCCTGCCCCGGGGAGGTAAGCAGTCCCACGGTCCCGGTGGGCACACCCGCTTCCCGCCGGATCCGTTCGGAAAAACCGCTTTGGTAGCCAGGGCCAGGTTTGATCTGCTGGTGGGCTACGGCCCCACCGCTGGAGACGTCCACGAGGTCCACGCCGTGCTCGGCTGCCAGCGTGGCCAGCCGGACAGAAGCCTCGACGTCGATCCCTCCAGGGGCCCAGTCGGTGGCCGATATCCTCAGCAACAGCGGCATGGAATCCGGGATGACCCCACGGACGGCGTCGATCACGGCCAGCATCAGGCGGTTCCGTCCAGCCTCGTCCCCGCCCCACCCATCTGTCCGGGTGTTGATCAGCGGGCTCTGGAACTGGTGAAGCAGGTAGCCGTGGGCGCCATGGATCTCGACGGTGTCGAACCCTGCGTCAACCGCACGGACGGCGGCAGCAGCAAAATCAGAAATCACACTGCCGATCTGTTCCTCGGTCATTGCCTGGGGCTCGGCATACCCGTCAAATGCTGCGGGCACCGGCCCCACCGTGGACCAGCCGCCGTCGGCCGCCGGCACGCTGCCGCGTTTCCCGGAAAATGGCCAGTACGTGGAGGCTTTGCGGCCGGCGTGGGCCAGCTGGGCACCAATGCTCACGTTAACGGCGCCGTGCTTATGCACGAATGAGGTGATCCGTTGCCAGGCCTCGGCCTGTTCATCACTGTAGAGGCCCGCGTCGCGGGGACTGATCCGTCCTTCGGCATTCACGGCTGCCGCTTCGGTCAGGATCAGGGCGGCACCGCCCACGGCGAAGGATCCCAAATGCATCAGGTGCCAGTCGTTGGGCACCCCGGGGCCGTCGTCGGGGTCGCAGCTGTACTGGCACATGGGTGAGACCCATCCGCGGTGCGGGAGCTCCAGCTGCCGGAGCTTCAGCGGCTGGAAAAGCGCCGGCACTAGAACAGGACCCTGGCCAGGGCCTGCCGGGCTTTTGATACTCGTTCGTCGCCGGTCCCGACGACGTCGAAGAGTTCCAGGAGCCGGATGCGGGCGGTTTCCCGTTCCGGTCCGAAATTCCGGCCGATAAAGCTGACCAGGCGGGCCAGGCCGTCTTCCACATGGCCGCCCGCAACGTCCAGGTCAGCGACGCCGAGCTGCGCGTCGAGGTTGTCCGGTTCATCGGCCGCCAGGGTGCGCAGCGCCTCGCTGTCCTGTGCCGACAGCTTCTGCAGGCGGGCCATCAGTTCCACCTGCGACAGGCCGGCCTTGGCCAGGGAGTCGGACGGCATTTCGTTCAGCGCCTGGCGGTATGCGGCTGCGGCGGCGTCGTAGTCGCCGGCTTCGATGGCGTCGTAGGCTGCCTGGTGCAGCGGGGGCAGCGGCGCCGGCCCGGCCTCCTCTGCGGCCGCGCCGCCCAGGCTGCCGGTGACCCCGTTGGCCGCGGCCACCTTCAGCAGTTCGTCCAGCAGGCTGCGTACCTGGGCTTCGTCAGCGCCGCCCTGGAACAAAGGCACCGGCTGGCCTTTCACGACGGCCACGGCGGTGGGTACCGCCTGCACCTGGAAGGCCTGTGCCAGCTGCGGAAAAACGTCGATGTCGGCTGCGCCCAGCACCAGGCGGCCGGCGTACGTATCCACCAGCCGCTCAAGGGATTCCAGCATCTGCACGGACTCAGGTGAATAGGTGGCCCACAGGGCGATCACAACCGGCACCTGGGCGGAGAGCTCCACCAGGTCCTGGAAATTTCCCTCCGTGACATCGACCCGCAGGGGGCGTTGGCCGGCGTCGGAGGTGCCGGAGCCTGCGGCGCCACCTCCGGAGGCAGCAGCACCTGGACGCTGCGCCGCGACGGCGGGAGGAGCGGAGGCAGGAGGGGCGGAGGCAGGAGGGGCGGAGCGCTGTTTCAGCGAGGAAAGATCGACGGCGCCCCGCAGGTTAAGCGGGTTGGCAGCGGCCGGAGGGACGGGACGGGAAGCAGGCGAACTCATGCTTTCCACTCTAGCCACTCCAGCCGCTGCCGGGGGTAATCAGGTCAGGAGGGTGTTTCCTTCCCTACTTGAAGCTGGCACCCACCAGGCCACGCGTTGCGGCGACGAGCTTCATGGGATCGGTGGATCCTGCCGGCGGGATGTAGACCGCCGTCGACTCGGCGAAACTGAGGACCATTCCGGTGGTGGTTTCCTTGCCGCCGGCGAGCGCCGCGGCGTCGTCGCCGATGGTCAGCTTGTCTCCTGCCGCCTTGGGCGTGCCATCAAATCCGAAGTTGATTCGGCCCAGGACCAGGGCCCCGCCGTCCGCCGTCCGGAACACCACAACGCTTTCCGGAACAACATTGTGGGTGAAGGCAAAGTTGCCGTTCTCGCCGGACTTCACAACTTCAGCCTGGTAGGAGAGGGTATCGGCGATGTAGGGCGAGGACTCGCCTTCCACCAGCTTGTCCTTGAAGCTCGAATCAGGTGTTGTGAGGCGGTCCGCGAGGCCGGCCAGGGCCTCCTCGCCGCTGTAAAGCAGGCCCGACTTGTCATTCGCGGCCAGCGTTTCGGTTCCGCCCCGTGCAATCGAAGGGAATGTGGTGCCCGGCTGGAGAGGGGTGGTTTCGACGAGCTTGTAGTTATCACGCGGCGTCAGCTGAACCAGTGTCAGCAATTGGGGAACAACGTTGCCCTCGCCCTGGGTGACGGCAAGGACAGACCTGGGCCAGTCACGCTTGCTCGTGACGACTGTGGTCAGGAGCTTCGTTGAGCGCACGGGCATCCTCGCCTCGTATGCGCCCACCTGCGAACGGATCTTGTAGTTCTGCGTGCGGACCTCAAGCTCGGTTCCGGCCACGCGCGTGGCCAGCTGTCCGGCGTCCTTTGCGGCGTCGGCGGCGTCGGTGGCACTGGACACCTGCTCCAGGATCCGGCGGAACTGGGCATCGAGGAGCACCGGGGATACGGGTGCTTCCTCAGCGGTCTCGGAGGCGTTTCCGGTGGGTTCCGGGGACGGCGCCGGGGCAGGCCCTGAGGTGGCACTGGCGGCCGCGCCGGTTCCGGCCACCAGGACAGCCGCAACAATGGCTGCTACAGCCGTCATGACGGCGGACCTGGCCGGAGAGGGAGACATAGACGGAGACGGGGAGGGGGAACCGGCAGGTCCCACGGCCATCCTGCTGAGGGAAGCGGAGGACCGTGCCTCCGCCTTGGCCCGGGCGCGCTGGGCGAACATGCTGCCGCCACCGCTTCCGTTCCCGCCCTTGGACCCGCGGGGGGTGCCGCCGGAGAACAGCGCCGCGACGACGATTCCTGCGAGAACCAGCAGCGAGCCGATGACCATCAGCGGAACGGCCCACGGGGTGGAGGTATCATTCGGGAACGTCATGGAGATGGAGGACGGGGCAGCCTTGGTTCCGTCCGAGGCCAGCAGCAGCGACCAGTCGCCATCTGCAGGCGGAGTCCAGGAATAGTCAAGTTCACCGCTAGCGTCTTCGCTGGCAACCCACAAATCCGAGCCGGCCGGGCTGGGCGCGGTGGCTTCGCCGTCGGCGTGTTCGAGCTGGAGGGACTTCCCGTCGTCGGATACCCCCGTGATGGTGTTGTGGGCTGTGGGGCCCACCCATGCGGCCACATCGTCCGGCCGTCCTGCCGCGAGGGTGAAGTTGCCTTCACCCTGGATATTGATCGTGACGGTTCCGCCGTGGAGCGTGCGAAGGTTCTGGTCAATGACGGTCAGTGGAGCCTGGGCGGCATCCGTGGGAACCGAGGCTGTAAAAGTCTCGGACGGAGCCCAGATGGTCTTCTGGCCGATGCCGGCCAAAAGGGTCAGCAGGCCGAGCAGCACGAGTGCGACTGCAGTCTTGAAACGCAAAGGAAACACCTATCATCAGCGGGGGTTTACGTTCAATAGTAACCGTTTTGTTATCAATACCTCAGTCGGGCCGAGCAGGCGGCCCCGCGTGGCGGCCTTGGGGCGGCTTTCCTCCCTGCTGTTGACAAGGCTGCTGATAGTGTTTGCGATGATCATCACACCGGCCCGCAACGGCGGCGCCACGTACGGAACAGGCCCCAAAAAGCAGTGACTGACAAGACGGAAGAGTCCCCCGCTGGACAGGACAATCCAGCCGCCGGTGACTCCCTGCAGCCCAGCCCTGAACGGCCGGCCAATCCGGAAAGGCAGCACAAACCGGAACGGCAGGCGAAACCGGAAGGGCAGGCAAAACCGGCTCGCGCCAATTGGCGCGCGGGATCGGCCGCCGCGCTTGGCTCTGTGGTGCGCCGGCTGCGGCAGCCGCTGCCGGGCGCGCAGCCGCGCCTCCGTTTTGAGATGCCGCCGGAATATGCACACCATGAAGAGCCGGAGGAGGCCGCTGCCACCCAGGTGACGCCCCAGTTCGGCAATCCCGGGCCAAGGATGTCCACCCAGCATCCCCTGTATCTGGGATTCATGGGCACGGTGGGAGTCGGGCTGGCGCTGCTGGTGTACTGGATCGGCTCCAACAACACCCAGCTCCTGCTGTGGATCGTAACCGCCCTGTTCATTGCCCTGGGCCTGGAACCAGTGGTGGGATGGCTGGAGAACCGGAGGATCCCGCGCCCGGCCGGAATCCTTGTGGCGGTAACGGTGCTGGTGACGGCAGTGGTGGGGTTCTTTGCCACCCTGATCCCAACCATCGTTGAACAGGTCACCGAGATCGTGGAGCAGGCGCCCACCTGGATCCGCGACTTCATCGATTCCGAGTTCTTCCGCAGCCTGGATGACCAGTTTGGCGTCCGCGACCGCATCTCTGAAGAACTCGATAAATTCGTCAACGACCCCCAGGCCATGAGCGGCATCTTCGGCGGCGTGGTGGGCTTCGGCTCCACGCTGGCCAACGGGCTGTTTGGCACCCTGATCGTCCTGGTGTTGAGCCTTTACTTCCTCGCAGCCCTGCCCGCCATGAAGAAATGGGGCTACCGCCTGGCACCACGGTCACGCCGCGCCCGGGTGGAGGCACTCTCAGAGGAGATCACCCGGTCCGTGGGCAACTACGTGATTGGACAGGCCTGCGTGGCCCTGCTGAACGCCACCTTCGCTTTTATCGTGATGTCCATCCTGGGCATCCCCTTCGCAGTACTGCTGGCGTTTGTGGTTGCGCTTCTCGCGTTCATCCCACTGGTTGGCGGCCTGATCGCTGCCGTAGTGGTGCTGCTGGTCTCCCTGACCGAAGGCTGGCAGACGGCTGCCATCTACGCCATCTGCTACTTCGCCTACCTGCAGTTCGAGGCTTACTTCATTTCACCGCGCATTATGCAGAAGGCTGTCGCGGTGCCCGGTGCCGTGGCTGTTATTTCGGTCATCGCCGGCGGCAGCCTGCTGGGTGTCCTGGGTGCCCTGATCGCCATTCCCACAGCCGCTGCCATCCTCCTGCTGGTGAAGGAGATCTATATCGTCCGGCAGGACAAACACTAGGCGGCAGCCGTCAACGGCGGGCCTGTACCGTACGCGGACCCATACCGTACGGGTGTATTGATAACTAGGCGGCAGCCGCGGCCACGGGGCCGTCCCACTCCTGCGGAAGGCCGCCGGGTCCGGACCCGGCCTCTGTCACTTCATCAACAATTTCGTTCAGGACCCGGGCTGCGTACTTCTCGCCCACCCAAAGATGCTTGGCCCCGTCCACGCCCACGACGCGGGCCTGGGGTATCAGGCTGAAGCGCTGCGCTGCCTCCGCGGGCCGGAGGTAGTCATCATGCTCGGGCACCAGGACCGTCAGGGGCTTGCCGCTCTCGGCCCACAACCGCAGGTGCTGATCAGTTGCCCGGTGAAGCGGCGGCGAAAGCAGCACGGCGCCCTCGATGCTGGACGCAACGGGCTCCGTGGCCCCGTACATGAGGGCGAGCTCCGTTCCAAAGGACCAACCCACCAGCCAGCGGTTGGGCAATTGCCTGTCGGCGGCAAACCTGACTGCTGCCTCGACGTCGAACCGCTCGCCGATCCCTTCTTCGAAGGAGCCATCGCTGGTACCGCGGGGCGAGGCGGTTCCGCGCGTATTGAACCTCAGGACAGCGACGCCGGCGAGTGCAGGCAGCCGGTATGACGCCTTGCGGTACACGTGTGAATCCATAAAGCCGCCGTGGGTGGGCAGCGGGTGCAGGGTGATCAGGGTGGCATTGATCGGGCCGGATTCCGGCAACGCCAGCTCGCCCACCAGCGTGTGGCCGTCCTCCGTATGGAGTTCCACGTTTTCGCGCCTGGCGGGAAGGACGGTGGATGCGCGGATGGCTGAAGGGCCATCAGGCTGGTTGAATTCGTACGACGCCGGATCAAAAGTCATGCCTGCCAGCTTAGCGACCTGTCCGGGGCGGCACTGACGAAAGGGAGTTGCCGGCCACCGAACCTCCTCGGGGCTAGCGGTAGCGGTAACTCCGTGAGACCCAGCAGTTGCTGTGCCAATGACGGCGCTCAGCGAGTCCGGCGGCCGCACCAAACAGATGGTCATCCTTCCACACCACGAGGTGGGCGATTCCCGGCGGAACAGCCGTGGAGCAGCCGGGACAAATATAGGTCTTCTCGGCCTTCTTGGCGGTGATGGACCTGACCATCCAGTCGCCGTCGGGCGCAGTTTCCCGGCGGGCAATACCTGAACGGGCCCGTTCGAGGTCAAGTTCCGGCACGTCGCCGCCACCCTTCCTGCCGGCGCCTTTTGCTGTGCTCCTGCCTGCAGCTCCGCCGCCTTTTCCGGAGGCAGGACGGCGGGGTCGGTTGGAACGCGGCATGCCTCCATTCTGCCCCAGCACCGGCATCCTGGTGACAGGCCAGTCCCGGTAGCCATGGATTTGAGGCATCCGGTGAGACGGTAGTCTGTACGGCGTGCGACTTGTCATAGCCCGATGTTCCGTTGATTATGTTGGCCGGCTTAAAGCCCATCTTCCCCTTGCCACCAGGCTCCTGCTGGTCAAGGCCGACGGGTCTGTGCTGGTCCATTCCGACGGCGGTTCCTACAAGCCGCTGAACTGGATGAGTCCGCCGGCCACCCTCCGTGTGTCGTCCCCGGATGACGTTGACCTGGAGCTGGGGGTCCTTGAGCAGTGGACCGTGCAGTCGGCCAAGACCGACGATCGCCTGATTATCAACATCCATGAACACCTCCACGAGTCCTCGCACGATCTTGGCGTTGACCCAGGCCTCATCAAGGACGGTGTGGAAGCGGACCTCCAGAGGCTGCTGGCGGAGCAGATCGAGACACTTGGCTCGGGCTTCTCCCTGATCCGCCGGGAGTATTTCACCGCGATTGGCCCCGTGGACATCCTCGCCCGTGACGCCGACGGAGCCACTGTTGCCATAGAACTGAAGCGCCGGGGCGACATCGACGGCGTAGAGCAGCTGACCCGGTACCTTGAGCTTCTGAACAGGGACCCCTTGCTTGCTCCCGTGCGCGGGATCTTTGCCGCCCAGCAGATCAAACCGCAGGCCAAGGTTCTGGCGAATGACCGCGGAATTGACTGCATCACCCTGGACTACGACGCCATGCGCGGGGTTGACGACACCGAATCACGGCTTTTCTGAATCCTTCACGTTCCCGGGTCAGCCTCAGCCGGCAAGGTGGAGTACATGCGCCTGACGAGGGGCTTCACCGGATTTTTACCTAAAATTTCCAGGAATGGGTGCTTAGACCGTTGACCTGACGGAACTGTCATGAAATTCTTAGACCAGTCTTTGTGTAGGTGTTTTTCATGCTCGCAAGACATGTTGCGAGCGCGAAGCTCCTGCAGCGCCGATTCCACAGGAAACGGCAATCCAGGATTCTTCTCGCGGAGTGACCAAGTCCAGCACGAGGTGTGCTGGACTTAGACAAGTTCCACAATGAGGAGAAATAAATGGCACAGGGAACCGTCAAGTGGTTCAACGCTGAAAAGGGCTTCGGCTTCATCACCCCGGATGACTCCGATGGCGATGTCTTCGTTCACTACTCCGAGATCCAGACCGGTGGCTTCAAGACCCTCGACGAGAACCAGCGCGTTCAGTTCGAAATCGGTCAGGGCGCCAAGGGTCCCCAGGCTACCGGCGTGACGCTGGTCTAGTCCCCCGCCGAAGGCCCCTGCGGCTTTCTGCACATCAATGGTCCCCGGCATTCGCCGGGGGCCATTTTTGTCTGGACAGGGCGATGGGCATTGGAATCGGAGGCGGTGGAATCGGAACCCGACGGAATCGGAGCCCGGCGGAATCGGAGCGGGGGAATCCGGCCGGAATTGTTCAGTGGAACCGGAGCGGAATCCTCACAAGACATCCCATGTCACAAATGTTGTCATTATGTGAACTATCAGTGGCATATCAAGTCACAATTTCCCGAAGCAAGCGTGCACCCTGACGGAGCGAAAGGCCGGGTAAATAGGCACGTGTCAGGGCCCTGCCGATCGCCGGCAGATGAAGCGGATCCTGATAGTACAGATACAACGTGCGGTAGTCAGGCTTGAACCGGGACTTAAAGGCGGCCAACGACCGGAAGCCGTAGACAGGTTCCAGGGCATGCCCCACGACATCCAGGATGCGCACGAGGTTCTCGGCCACCACAGGCTCCTCCGGGACGGGTTCTCCCTCATGTACGGGGTCTCCATCGGGAACCCGGTCTCCGTCCGGGACTGTGGCTGTATTGCTGTCCGCCGGCCCCCGTGCCAGCGGGGAACCGGACAGGGAGATGACCTCCACTGATTTCCGAAGTTCCAGCACTGCCGAGGCGATGAGGAACTCCATGACTCCCGGGAATCCCCCGGCACCCCGCCGCATAACGTCCAGGGTCCGGCTGACCAGCCTCCCGCCGTCGTAAACGGGAAGCCAGCTGGTGACGCCGTGCACGTTGCCTTCCGCGTCCACGGCGAGGCAGCACAGGACCTCTTTATCCATCAGCTCATCCATGCCACCCAGGGTGAATCCCATTTCCGGCACCGTTTTCCCGGCCGCCCACTCCTCTGAGACCTCACTGAGGCGGGCGCGAAGGGCCGCGGGCAGCCCTTCGTACGTTCCCCACACAGCCTTGACTCCGATCTTGCCAGCCCTGTTCAGGGCGGTCCGCACGTTCTGCCATTCCTTGCCCTTGAATTCGAGCTCCCTGACCGCAAGCCTGGTCTCCTGGGCCACCGGCACCCGGTGGAACCCCCGGTCCCGAAGAAGCGGCCACAGCCTGTCATCACAGGAGTAGAAGGCCGGAATCAGTGCCCTGCTGCTGCAATGCCCCAGGAATCCTTCAGCCACCCCGTGATGCCCGTCTGCGGCGCCGAAAGGACCAGCAAGGGTTAGCGCAACGCTGCCATGCTGCTGGTATGCCACGGCACCCTGGTGGTCCGGGCTGAACCAATAGCTGTTGGGATCCCAGGTGGCCATCCAGGACAAGGAATCGCCGCCCTGCTGCAGGAGGCCGCGCACCCGGGCTTTGTTGTTGCTGCCGGGATCGCTGCTGTGGTGCCGTCCCATCAGGACTGCCCAGACTCCCGCGAGGGCGACAAGCCAGAACGCCGGTCCCGCGTAGGCGAAGATGAACGACTCCAGGCCGTCCCGTTCCGAGAACACACGGTGATACAGGTTGGGGACCGGAACGGGAAGGTACTGCCGTGCCAGCTCGGCGAGCAGGCCAAGCAGTCCTCCGTCCCGCGCCATTCCGCCTGCTCCCCACCACGCCAGGCTGTAGGCACCTGCCAGGGCAATCCACACTCCACCCACCACGGCCACCAGGGCACGCCTGTAGGAGGGAGGAGTTTCAACCCTGAACTGGCGTCTGTTGAACCATAGAAGGAGCGTCAACAGCAGGGGTACTGTCACGAGCGGCAGGATGTGTGCGAATCCGGATCCCATGGCGGCAGTGTGCCGGCCCGACGGATAATGCGGGATCAGGGCAAACAACGCAAGGTAGACGGCTGCCAATGCCGTGACGGCCAGCTGGAGGGCCAGCGCGATGCGAAGCGCCATCCGGCGGCCCCGCCGCATCCCGTCGGCACAGATGAGCAGCAGGGCCACGGGAACCACGCCCAGCGCCAAGCCGAAGGGGCCAGCGATGCCCTGGCGGCCCGCCTCCAGGCACGATGCTTGCACTGTGGCGCCGCAGTACAACTCAAGTTGGTTGAGTGTGGGCAAGGGGTTGAGGACGATGTCACGCAGGAGGGCCAGCGGACCGGTGGGCGTCCTGGCGACGGCGGTCAGGATGGGGCCGACGGCAAAAACCGCAACGGTCAGGGCCAGAAGGTTCCTTGTCTCACGGCCTGTGGACCGGTGCCGGCGGAATGGGCCCTGGTCAGCGCGGACCCACCAGCGGACCGACAGTCCCAGGAGAGCGCCCAGGAGTCCGATGACAGTCTCGGGGTGTCCGACGTAGAGAACCAGCAGGAGGGAAACGGACAGCAGGATGGTGGGAAGCCTGCGCTGCCAGAGGACCGGCAGCCTGCCGCTCGCCGCCATGGAAACGGTCAGGACCGCGGCGTACGGTCCGATGAGCATGCTGTCAGCCATCAGGCCCAGCCAGCCGTCCCCCGCATACCGTGCCAGCTGGGTAATCAGCAGAAACAAGGTGACGCAGGCAAACTGGCCGCCAAAGAATAAGGCGACGGTGGGTAGCGTGCCGATCCTGCTCTCAGCCAGGCCCAGCAGCAGCAGAATCATCAGGGATGCCACCACGTAGGCCAGCGGGTTGGTGGCAAAGAACAGCGAGGTAAAGAGCGTCCACCAACTGCCGGATTTCAGTCCTGGCCCGCTTACCCCCGCAAGATCCAGCAGTGACTCGGCCGGTCCGCTCAGGAAGCTTCCGCTGAAGGCGCCAGTCAGCAGGAAAATGCCCAGAACCGCCAGGGTAAACGGCGCTGAACGGAGGCGGGCTACCGCCATCCTCCAGGTGGGGCGTCCTACCGTATGCCAGGCCAGCGCGGCAGTTCTAATCTCCGGCTCCGCGCTCATTGCGGCAGGCCCCACCGGCCGGCCAGGAAGGCCAGCCCGCCTGCCATTCCCTTCGACGGGGTGTCCCAGGAATGCCCGGCCTTTCCCACCTGCCTGGCGTCAACTGTGAAGCCTGCCTTACGGGCTGCGTCTGCCAGCGTGTCCATGTAACCCACGAATTCGGGGTCCCGCTCCCCTGCCGCAAAATAGGCCCCGGAGGAATCGAAACGTGTCCGTCCCATGATGGACAGCGGCGTCAGGCTCTCGAAGCCGGCGGTGTCGCCGGGGAAGGAGGCGTCTATGGTCTTTTGCCGCTCCTTGGCCAGGGCAGGCTCCACTTCACTGGAGAATGCAAGCACGGAGCTGAAGATGTCAGGATGCCGGGTGCCCATCTGCAGAGCGCACGTTGCGCCGAAGGAGAACCCTCCCACCGCCCAGTGCCGGCGGTCCGGATCCACGCTGAGGCTGTCGCTGATCCAGCGTGGAACGTCCTTGGACAAATACGTATCGGCCGCTGCAATGCGGCTGTCCATGCAGAGCGTATTCGCAGACTGGGAACCGTTGGGGTCCGCCACCACCACCACCGGCGCCACTCCGCCATGGCCGGCCGCGAAGGTGTCCAGGTGTGCGCGCAGAGCTCCTCCCGTCAGCCAATCCGCGGGCCCGCCGGGCTGGCCGGAAAAAAGGAGCAGGACGGGAAGGGCAGGCCGGTTTGGGGCGAAGTAGGCCGGCGGCAGGTAAACGTAGGCCTCCCTGGTGTCCATCCCGGAAGCTTCGCCAGGGATCGAAGCCTTGCGCAGCACTCCCTCGCCGGGCAATTCTTCCTGGGGTTGCCATCCTTCAAGGGGCACCAGGGCAGCCGCATCCGCGTGCCGCATCAAGTCAGGTTCAAGGGTGGGAATCCGCGCTACAGCCGTGCCCGCCAGATCGCTGACCGTGCGGTTGAGGCCAAAGTAGGCGTTGATTTGCACCCCTGACAGCAGCAACACCAGGAGCAGACCTGCGCAGGCGGTGCTCCGCTGACGCCAGGACCCGCCCGGCAGGCGCACGAGCACCACGATCAGCGCGGCCAGGGGTGGGACGCTCCAGAACAGTACGTCGTCCGGGAGATCTTCCGGGAAGGTGGAAAAAACGTAGATCAGGGCCCAGTGCACCGCGGCCACCAGGGCGGCGGCGCCAGCAATGGCCAGGCCAACTGCCAGAAGCCAACGGCGGGGACGGAAAGGGGCCGGGCGCCAGGCAAGATAGGCGGTCGCTGCAACCCCGAGGATCCAGGCAGCCCAGAAAACCGGTCCGTCGGTCAGGCGGATGTCAGCAACAAAATCCACGGCAGCTAACGCCAGGTGCCGACGCCGATAACGGGTCCGGCTTCAAGCCAGGACGACAGCCCGGTGTAGGCATCGAACTTCATGGCGAGCCGCAGGTCCTGGCCTTCGTACCGCAGTTCAACGATCACGACGTCGGGCTGGACCTTGACGGCCTCGGACTCGGTGGGTTTTCGGCGTCCAAGGAGCTCGAGGGAACTTCGCTTGAACTTGTGTTTGGGACGGACACTGAGCGAGAGCAGCCGGAACCATTCGAGGTCGTTGTCCTGATAACGACAAACCCCCATCTGCCAGCTGTTTCCAGCCATGCAAATGGAGGCGTCCACCGTGCCCAGGGCGCGCCGCAGATTGAAGCGGCGCACCCCAAAAAGGCACAGTGCAAATATCAGCAATCCAAAAATGATTGCCATGGCGATGAACGGAAGACTCGGTGCGTCCATCAAGGTCGTGCTAGCGGATCCCAGCAGTAGCCGCGTCGCCCAGCTGGGCGTTGTCAGCAACAATAACCACGCGGTTGTTGTCGACGGAGAAGAATCCGCCATCAACAACTACGGCAATGCGGTCACCGGAAACAGGCTGAATCGCCAGTTCACCTTCGGCCAGGATCGCCAGCAGGGGCGAGTGGCCGGGCAGGATTCCGATTTCACCATCGCTGGTGCGGGCCTTGACCATCTTGGCCGCTCCGGACCACACGAAGTGGTCCGCTGCGACAATCTCAACCTCAAGCTCAGCCATATTACTTGGTCTGTTCCTGGATCTTGGCCCACTGGCGCTCAACGTCATCCAGGCCGCCGACGTTGAAGAACGCCTGCTCTGCAATGTGGTCGAGGTCGCCGTCGCAGATCGCGGTGAAGCCTTCGATGGTGTCCTTGATGGAAACCGTGGAGCCTTCGACGCCGGTGAACTGCTTGGCGGTGTAGGTGTTCTGGGAAAGGAACTGCTGGATGCGGCGTGCACGCGACACGACGATCTTGTCCTCTTCCGAGAGCTCGTCAACGCCGAGGATGGCGATGATGTCCTGGAGTTCCTTGTTCTTCTGCAGGATCTGCTTGACACGGACAGCCGTGTTGTAGTGATCCTTGCCGATGTACTGGGGGTCCAGGATTCGGGAGGTGGACGTCAGCGGGTCCACGGCGGGGTACAGGCCACGCGATGCAATTTCACGGGAAAGTTCCGTGGTGGCATCCAGGTGCGCGAACGTGGTGGCCGGGGCCGGGTCGGTGTAGTCATCTGCGGGGACGTAGATGGCCTGCATCGAGGTGATGGAGTGGCCCTTGGTGGACGTAATGCGCTCCTGCAGGAGGCCCATCTCGTCTGCAAGGTTGGGCTGGTAGCCCACGGCCGACGGCATGCGGCCGAGGAGGGTGGAAACCTCGGAACCTGCCTGCGTGAAGCGGAAGATGTTGTCGATGAAGAGCAACACGTCCTGCTTCTGCACATCGCGGAAGTACTCCGCCATGGTGAGGGCGGACAGTGCCACGCGCAGACGCGTTCCAGGCGGTTCGTCCATCTGGCCGAACACAAGGGCGGTGTCCTTCAGGACGCCTGCCTCTTCCATTTCAACCCAGAGGTCGTTACCTTCACGGGTACGCTCGCCAACACCGGCGAATACCGAAGTACCACCGAAGTTGCGGGCCACACGGGTGATCATTTCCTGGATCAGAACGGTCTTGCCGACGCCGGCGCCACCGAAGAGGCCGATCTTTCCACCCTTGATGTACGGGGTGAGGAGGTCGATGACCTTAATGCCGGTTTCAAGCATTTCGGTCTGGCCTTCAAGCGAGGCGAAAGACGGTGCCTTGCGGTGGATCGGCCAGCGCTCGGTGGTCTCCAGCTCCGACTCGGCAATGTCCAGGGGCTGGCCCAGGACGTTGAAGATGTGTCCCTTGACGCCGTCGCCGACGGGAACCGAGATAGGGGAACCGCTGTCCACCACAGACGTGCCGCGGACAAGTCCGTCGGTGGCCTGCAGGGCGATGGCGCGGACGAGGTTGTCACCCAGGTGCTGGGAGGTCTCGAACGTGATGGGCCGGGTCACACCGTTGAGGGTAATTTCAGCGGTGAGGGCGTTGTAAATCGAGGGGATTGCGTCAGCCGGGAATTCGACGTCGACAACCGGGCCAATGACACGAGCAATACGGCCGGTGGCACCGGACGTTGCGGCTACGTGTTCGGTAGCAGTGGCAGTCATCTCTCTCACTTCACTCAGTAGATGGCGTGGTTACGTTTATTTGTGGTGCAGGTACAGCTGATCTGAGACTGTAGGCGGCTAGGACGCGAGTGCGTCGGCACCGGCCACAATCTCTGAAAGCTCCTGCGTAATCTCAGCCTGGCGGGCAGTGTTGCGCAGACGCGTGTACTTCTTGATGAGGTCTGTAGCGTTGTCGCCTGCAGACTTCATCGCCCGCTGGCGGGCCGCGAGCTCGGAAGCCGCCGCCTGCAGCATCGCCGCAAAGAGGCGCGATTCGATGTAGCGCGGCAGCAGAGCGTCAAGCACCCGCTCGGTTTCCGGCTCAAACTCATACAGCGGCAGGAGTTCGGATTCCGATGCAGCCTGCTCTTCAACAACTTCGAGCGGAAGCAGGCGGACCACAGTGGGTTCCTGCGTCACCATGGACTTGAAACGGGTGTAGACAACGTGGATCTCGTCCACACCGCCCTCTTCGTAGTCCGTGGCAAAATCCGCAAGGAGTGCCTCGCCAACTTCGCGCGCCGTTTCGAATTCAGGTGCGTCAGTGCCGCCGGTCCATACGCGGGCGTACTCCCGGCCCCGGAACTCGAAGTACGCCTGTGCCTTACGGCCGACGAGGTACGTCTTTACTTCCTTGCCTTCGGCGTGAAGCAGTTCGTTAAGACCTTCCGCCTGCTTGAGCACACTCGCGGAGTATGACCCTGCCAGGCCGCGGTCCGAGGTGATTACCAGGACTGCTGCGCGACGGATCTGCTCCGGCTCGGTGGTCAGCGGGTGGTCGATTTCGCTCTGGCTTGCGACAGCAGAAACGGCGCGGGTTATCGCGTTCGCGTAAGGCAGTGAAGCTGCTACGCGTGCGCGGGCCTTGCCGATGCGCGAGGTAGCGATCAGTTCCATCGCCTTGAAGATCTTGCGCATCGACGTCGTCGAGCTGATCTTCTGGCGGTAGACCCGAATCTGGGCTCCCATACTTATCCTTTCCTAAGATCCCGTTGGCCGGGACTGCCGGAACCGTGAGGGGTCCCGGCAGTCCCTGCCAGCGAAACTAGCGCTTCTGCCTGACGATTTTTTCCTGGTCGACCTGGGCCTCATCGATGGCCTGGTGCTCCTCGTGGCCGGCGCCAACGAGGTGGTTGTCGCCCTCCCCGAAGAAGCCCTGCTTGAAGTCCACGATGGCGGTCTTCAGTGCGGCAGCGGTGTCATCGTCGAGGACGTTGGTCTGCGCGAGCGTGGTCAGGATGGAGGACCGGTGCTTGAGGTGCTCCAGGAAGCCTGCCTCGAAGCGGTTGATGTCCTCTACAGGAACGTCGTCGAGGTAACCGTTGGTGCCGGCCCAAATCGAGACAACCTGGTCCTCGACCGGGAACGGCGCGTACTGTCCCTGCTTGAGCAGTTCCATCAGGCGTGCACCACGGGTCAGCTGCTGGCGTGAGGCAGCATCCAGATCCGAGGCGAACATGGCGAATGCCTGCATGTCGCGGTACTGGGCCAGGTCCAGCTTCAAGGTACCGGAGACCTTCTTCATGGACTTGACCTGTGCGGCACCGCCAACGCGGGACACAGAGACACCCACGTCAACAGCGGGGCGCTGGTTGGCGTTGAAGAGATCCGACTGGAGGAAGATCTGGCCGTCAGTGATGGAGATGACGTTGGTCGGAATGTAGGCCGAGACGTCGTTTGCCTTGGTCTCGATGAGCGGCAGGCCGGTCATCGAGCCGGCGCCCAGCTCGTCGGAGAGCTTGGCACAACGCTCCAGGAGGCGGGAGTGCAGGTAGAAGACGTCGCCCGGGTAGGCTTCGCGTCCCGGCGGACGGCGGAGCAGCAGCGATACTGCACGGTAGGCCTCAGCCTGCTTGGACAGGTCATCAAACACGATCAGGACGTGCTTGCCGCCGTACATCCAGTGCTGGCCGATGGCAGAACCTGCATACGGTGCCAGGTACTTGAAGCCAGCGGGGTCAGAAGCCGGGGACGCCACGATGGTGGTGTACTCCAGTGCGCCGTTGTCCTCGAGGGTCTGGCGGATGGCAGCGATCGTCGACGCCTTCTGGCCAATGGCGACGTAGATGCAGCGGACCTGCTTGGTCACATCACCGGAAGCCCAGTTGGCCTTCTGGTTGATGATCGTGTCAATGGCGATGGCCGACTTGCCCGTCTGGCGGTCACCAATGATCAGCTGGCGCTGGCCGCGGCCGATCGGGATCATGGCGTCGATAGCCTTCAGGCCGGTCTGCATCGGTTCGTGCACAGACTTGCGCTGGGTGACGCCCGGAGCCTGGAGTTCCAGGGCGCGGGTGGTCTCAGCCTTGATTTCGCCGAGGTCGTCGATGGGGACACCGAGGGGGTCCACCACGCGGCCGAGGAATGCGTCGCCGACGGGTACGGACAGAACCTGACCCGTGCGGTGAACTTCCTGGCCTTCTTCAATCCCGGTGAAGTCACCGAGGACAATGACACCGATCTCGCGGACGTCGAGGTTCTGGGCCAGGCCCAGAGTGCCGTCTTCGAAGCGAAGCAGCTCGTTCGCCATGACCGAGGGAAGGCCCTCAACACGGGCGATGCCGTCACTTGCGGTGGTAACGCGGCCGACCTCTACGCGTTCTGCGTTTCCGGGTTCGTAGGACGCCGCGAACTCGTTCAGCGCATTACGGACGTCGTCGGCGTTGATGGTCAATTCGGCCATCTGCAGTCCCTGCTCTCCTGTTTTCGTGATCATCGTTGCTCACGATGACCGGGGTTTCTATCAGTTAAGGTTGTGCTTTGTCCGGTTTAGCCGGCGAGCTGACGGTGGAGCTGGCCCAGACGGGTAACAACGGAAGCGTCAACCACTTCGTCGCCCACCTGGATCCGGATACCGCCGATGAGCGTCGGGTCAACGTTGATGTTGACCTTCAGCTCACGCCCGTAAAGGGCGTTCAGCCCGGCCTGGAGCCGGCTGGCCTGCGTCTCCGTCAAGGGACGGGTAACGCTGACCGTTGCAATCCAGCGGAGCTGGCGCTTTGCTGCCAGCTCTGCAAACCGCGCCACAAGCCGGGTGGGCTTGATGCCGCGGGGCTGGGACACTGCCTGGCCAATCAGGACCTTTGCTTCCTCGCTTGCTCCTGGAACAAGCTTTTCGGCCAAGGCTGTCTTCGCTGCCGCGCTTGCTTGCGGCTCGGACAGAGCACGCTGTACCTCGTGGTTGGAGGCAACGGCCTGGTTGAAGGAGAACAGATCGTTCTCCAGCTCTTCCAGCCCGCTGATTCCAGAGGCTGAGACGGCCGACTTGTTTTCAGCGACGGCGATAACCACCGAAGCGGCAAGGGTCTCGAGTGCATCGCCGATATCGCGTGCAGATGCCCAGCGTGAGCCGGCCAGTCCGCTCGCAATTTCAACAGCATCGGCGGAAACTTTTCCGCCAAACAACTGCCGGACCAGCGCCGCCTTTTCTTCGCCGTTACGGGAGGGATCAGTAAGCGCACGCCGCAGTCCAGCCGACGTGTCCACCGTTCCCAGAATGCCGAAGAGTTCCTTAGCCAACTGCAGCGAAGCCGTAGGAAGCTTGGCTTCCAATTCAGCCAGAGCCTTGGTCAGCGATTCGCTCGATACACCTGCCATTACTTAGCTGCACCTGCGTTCTGGCTCTCCAGATCTGCCAGGAAGCGGTCAACAACACGGCTTGCGCGGTCGTCGTCATTGAGGGCTTCGCCCACAATGCGGCCGGCAAGAGTGGTAGCAAGTGAACCGACCTCGGAGCGCAGGGAGACAACTGCCGCCTGGCGCTCTGATTCGATCTGCACGTGCGCCTGCGCGGTGATACGCGCGGACTCTGCGGCAGCCTTTTCCTTCAGATCGGCGAGGATCTGGGCGCCTTCGGCACGGGCTTCCTCGCGGATGCGGTTGGCCTCTGCACGGGCGTCCGTGAGCTGCTGCTTGTATTCTTCGAGGGCTGCAGAAGCTTCCGCCTGGGCCTTCTCGGCCTTGGCGATGCCGCCCTCAATTGCCTCAGCGCGCTCTGCGAATGTCTTCTCGAACATCGGGACAACGAACTTGACCACGATGAACATGAGGACAGCAAAGCCGACGAGGACAACGCCCATTTCCCAGACGTTGGGTACCAGTGGGTTAGTCTCGCCCTCTGTGGCGGCTGAGATGATCACCTGGTTCATAATTCACCCGTCCTTATCTACTCGGTTCTGGATGTTCGCTTGTTCTGAAGACTAGAGAACGAAGGCGAAGACCAGGCCGAGGATGGCGAGGGCTTCAGTCAGCGCGAGGCCGAGGAACGCGATCGGCTGCAGGACGCGCTGGGCTTCCGGCTGGCGTGCCACACCGTTGATGTAAGCGGCGAACACGAGACCAACACCGATACCACCTCCGATTGCGGACAGACCGTAACCTACGAGGTTGAGATTGCCTTCCATTTTTCTTCCTTTCAAGATGCCACCCATGTGGCAGGTTGTTTGGGTTGCTTCATCCCCGCGAGGGGAAGCTTTTTGGGAGCCTAGTGGCTGTCGGCGTGAAGTGCGCCTTCGATGTAGATCGCGGTCAGCAGGGTGAATACATAGGCCTGCAGGACCATGATCAGTGCTTCAAGCATGTACATGGCGATCGCGCCGCCAAGGACCAGGAGGGAGGTGCCCTTCAGCAGGACGTTCTCCTGCATGATGAGGAACTCGATGCCGTAGCCGGCGATCATCACGATGAGGTGCCCGGCGAGCATGGTCGCGAACAGACGGAGGCTGTGCGTGACGGGCCGGACCAGGAAGTTGGAGATAATCTCGATCGGGATAACGATCGGAAGGATGTACCAGGGAACGCCGGAGGGCACCGTGGCCAGCTTGAAGTAGCGCAGGCCGTTCTTCTTGATGCCGATGGCGATCCAGGTGAAGTAAACGATGCCCGCCAGGACATAGGCGCCGCCGACGTGTGAGAACGTGGGGAGCTGAAAGAACGGGATGGCCCCGTAGATGTTGTTCACCAGGATGAAGAAGAACAGGCTGAACAGCAGCGGGACATACTTCATGAAGTCCCTGCCGCCGATGATGTCCTTGGCGATTCCGTTGCGGACGAAGCCGTAGGCGGCCTCGCCGGCGAACTGGAGCTTGCCTGGTACCAGCTGCTGCTTGCGTGCGGCAAGCACGAAGAAGACGGCGATAAAGGCAACAGAGAGCAGGACAAGCAGCATCTGCTTGGAGAATCCCTCTGCGGCACCCCACGGCAGGATTGCCGGCAAATGCATTTCGTTAATTCCAGGAGGAGTAAACTCTCCTGAATCTTGGGCCGGGAGCGCAAGCGCGATCAACGCGTTTCCTCTCTGCAGTGTCCATCATTGGGCGTTGGGCAGGGACCGGCAGCCATTAGGCCTGCTGTTCCCCTTGTGAAATTATTTGGCATTAGTGTTTGCCGTCCTTGGACGGCCCGCTGGCAGCAGGGCGATCCCCCGCATTTTTTCGAGTACTGGTGAGGCCATGCATGTGGGAAAGGTAAAAACCTCCGACGGCTCCAAGCAGAGCGCCTGCGAGCACGAACCAGCGCGTTCCCCACAGATAATCCAGACCCCACCCTATCAAACTCCAGACGATGATTCCGCCAATTATGTAGCTAAAGACGGCTATTCCGGCGTTGTATCCGCCGTCGTTATTCTCAGCCGAAACACCAGGTGCGGAACCGGTTACCTGGTGCTTGGAGGCGCCGCTGCCTCCCACTCGCTTCCGGTCAGACATCTCGCGGTTCCTTGGTTTCGGGGTCGTTATAGATCTGCAGCCGTGCCTTGCTGAAGCCGTAAAGCTCCGCGGCCTGCCACAGCAGCACTGCGACGACGGCACCGATCAGGAACCAACGGCCATGCAGCCATTCCGGAGCCCCGATAAGGAACAGGACAACGGCGAACCCGACCACCTTGATGAAGTACGTCGCAACGAACACCCCAATGGCACCCGAGGGGTTGCTGCGCCCCACGAAATGGCCTACCAGGAGGCTGATTCCGAAGAATGCCATAACCAGCAGTCCGCCCAAAGCAACCGAGAAGGCGCCGTTGACGCCGTCCAGAAGCGCGGCGGCTACGGAGCACAGGGCCAAGCCGGCCGCGGCTGCCAGCGAACTGAGCCGCAGGAGCCCCAGCCACAGCGACGCGGTGGAACCTGAAACGCCAACGGGTCCGGAGCCGGACGCATGTCCGGACTCGGCGTTGGAGGTCATGGGATCCCGATCGTCGGTGGCTTGGCAGAGCTGAGTGAAGGCAGCGTTTGGCTGCCCCTGAATTCTACACGAGATAGAAATAATTCCGAACGCTGTTACGCCGGTGCCTGGTCGTTCCGGCGGCTGAGGTAGGGCCACGCGGTGATCAGGCCCATGACCAGCGTGGCGAAGAGGTCAGCGGAGAGCACGATCTGCCAGGGGAACACTGCAAAAGCCAGTCCTCCGAAAGACAGGATGGCGGTCCAGAGGTACATCAGGATCACCACGGTCCGGTGCGAATAGCCGATGTCCAGCAGCTTGTGGTGGAGATGGCCGCGGTCCGCAGACCATGGTGACCGGCCGCGGGCTGTGCGGCGAATTACGGCCAGGCCCAAGTCAAGCAGCGGCAGGAAGAGCACGGCGAACGGCAGGAGGATGGGAATGACGGTGGAAATGCCGTTGGCGCGGTCATACAGGCCCGAAGTGATCTGGCCGGTGGAGACGATACCGGCCGCGGACATCAGCAGGCCGATCAGCATGGCCCCGGAATCACCCATGAAGATCTTGGACGGGAACCAGTTGTGCGGCAGGAATCCGATGCAGCTGCCCACCAAAACAGCGGTGATCAGCGTCGCCAGGTCCGAATAGTCCAGGAGTACGGCGTTTCGGTGCACCCAGTAGGCGGTGAAAAAGAATGCTGTGCCGCCGATGATGGCCACACCGGCAGCCAGCCCGTCCAGCCCATCGATGAAGTTGAAGGCGTTCATGGTGGTGACGATCAGCCCGGCAGTCAGCACCACCCGGAGCATCTCATTGTCCAAAGTGATCGGTTCCGGTACCCAGGGGACAATGGTCATCTGGACTCCCCAGATGGCCACCACCAGGGCTGCGGCACTTTGTCCGATGAGCTTTACCCACCAACGGATGTCCAGCAGGTCATCGGCTACGCCCACCAGCACGATCAGCGCGGCTCCGGCGAGGATTCCCCACGGGGAAAAGTTGTTCCGGTAAATGTCCTTCACAAAAAAGGACTGGCTTGCCACAATGAGCGCAACCATCACCCCCAGGAAGATCGCCACCCCGCCGAGCCGTGATACCGGGGTGGAATGCATATCCCGGCTGCGGATGGGCAGGTGCAGTTCGAGCCTGTTGCCGATCACCCGGGCAAGCCAGGTCATCGAATAGGACACGACGGCAGCCGTCAAGCCCATGAGCAGGTACATAATCATGCGATGGCGGCCGTTTCGTCGGTGTGCCCTGCAGGCCCGGGAAAGAGCCCAGGCCCAGGCTGCTGCCCGGGCAGGTGCTCCTCGATTGATGGGCTCACTGGCCGGGTCTCTGACTTTCGATAAATGAAACTTCTCCGTCGCCGGGCGCGCAGCAGGCAGCACGTTTTGCTTGTACGCAGTGCCTTACAGGGCTGTATTACAGTGGACTCTAGTCAAGATACTAGCGCCAACGGCTCCATGGCTTCGCGCCACACTGGCGCATTGCGAGCGGGGAACACCCTGAAGGCCATGCTGAAAGGAATCCCATGCCCGTTCGGGTTGCTGTCGCCGCCGTGACATTTAACCGTCACAAAGAGCTGGCTGTCCTGTTGGACGCCATCAACGCCCAGTCCGCCACGGTGGACACCATTTGCCTCATTGACAGCGGCACCGAACCGGCCCGGGACGTGGCCGCCAAACATTCCAACGTCGATTACGTCCGCTCTGAGGCCAACCTCGGCGGCGCCGGAGGTTTTGCCCTCGCCGCCCTCAAGGCCGTTGCCAGCGGTGCGAAATGGATCTGGATGATGGACGACGACGCCGAGCCGGCGGACGCCGAATGCCTCGCCACGCTGTTGCGCGAGGCCGAGGCACGCGACCTTGAGGCGGTGGTCCCGCTGGTGACGGCGCCGGGCCATCCGGACCGGCTGTCCTTTTTCTTCCGCCTGGACGGCAAGGTCACCCACGACCGGGCAGAGGTGGAAAAGCTTGGCTTCCTGCCGGATGACGGCCACTTCTTCAACGGCGCACTGATCCGCTCTGACGTCTTTTTCAAAGTGGGCCTGCCGGACATGCGCCTCTTCATCCGCGGCGACGAAGTGGACTTCACCATCCGCCTGCGGAAGGCGGGCATCCGCTTTGGCACTGTCACCACCACTGCCATCACTCATCCGCATGCCTTCACCGAAACCAAGCACGTCTACGGCGCCGGCTGGCATGTGATTGTGCCGGAGTCGGCCTTCAAGCGGTACTACTACTACCGCAATCGCGGTTACCTGATCAGGCGCTACTTCCGCGTCAAATCGTTAGTGGCCGACGTCGGCGGTTATGTTGGATATTTTGCCCAGCGCCGGGACCTGCCCGGGTTCCTGGACTGGGCCAGGTCGTTCAGCACCGGTTTGCGGGCCAAGGGCTTCGCTCCCCTGGAGGACCAGAAGTTCTAGGGGTTGCGCCGGAGGCGGCGGCGGGCCAGGAGCCAGAGCAGGACCCACGGCTCACCGAAAACCCGGTAGGCAACCCGCCGGGGGTGCAGGATGAGCCGCCATGCCCACTCCAGGCCGAGCCTGCCCAGCCATCGGGGTGCGAGCTTCTGGATTCCCGCCAGTTGTTCGATGGCTCCGCCAACGGTGCAATAGATCGCCGGCGGCAGTGAACCAATCCGGCGCTGTAGCACGGACTCCTGCAGCGGCATGCCCAATCCGAGCAGGACAAGCTGGGGACGCTGCTCCTCGAGCCACGCGGCTGCGGCTTCTTCGGCGCTGTCATTCCAGCCTTCGCCCGGCATACCCACCACCGTGGCCGACGGCACAATACCCTCGAGCCGCAGGACTGCCTTGGCGTTTGCTTCAGGTCCTGCCCCGATGACTGCGATCCGCTCAAGACCGGCAACCTGGCCAAGGGCAGGGATCCAGTCGGTGGAGCCCAGGCGATAATCCATCACGGCCCCTGAGGCCGTGCGGGACCTGCTCCACAACCACAGGACGGGTGCGCCGTCGAGAAGTACGACGTCGCTGTCCTCGTACAGTGCACGGAATGCCGCGTCGGAATGAGTGAGCGTAACGCTGTGCAGGTTGTGTCCCAGGACGGTCCTGGTGGTCCCGTCGGCCACAAAACCCTCAAGGACAGCCATGAGTTCGGCTACCTTCAGTGGTGTGGCGTCTATGCCCAGGACAGGAATCTGCTGCCGAGCGAGCGTCATCCGGCGTCGGATTCCCGCGGTCCGGCGGCGCGCTCCGCCGCAGCAGGCTGGGTTGTGGCCTGCTCCGGTCCCGCTGCGTCTGCAGGGGCTGCGTCTGCAGGAACTCCCTGGGCTTTGTCAGCTACGGGCTTTGCCTCAGGTGCCGCCGTGGCTTCTTCCGCTGCGGGTGCCGCCGGGGCCTCTTCCGCTGCAGGTGCCGCCTCGACTTCCGTGGCTTCTTCCGCTGCAGGTTCCTCGGCCATCGGAACTTCTCCCAGGCCCAGGACCCCCGGCACGTGTTCCCGCAACTGCGCCAGCGTCACGGCGCCATTGCGCACTACACGCAGGAGGGGGCCCGTGGCGTCCACGATGGTGGAAGGCAAGGCTTCAGCAGTGTTGAGCGGGCGGACACCGCCCTCGAGATAGACCTCCACGGAGTCGGCGAGCTGGGCACGTGCCTCGGCGGCCGTCTGCGCCGGGGCCTGGCCGGTACGGTTAGCCGACGATACGGCCAGGGGCCCGGTGAGCGTGAGGAGTTCCTGGGCAACCTCGTCTGCTGGCATCCTCAGGGCGACGGTTCCTTTGGTCTCCCCCAGGTCCCAGTCCAGTGACGGCTGGGCATGCAGGATCAGGGTGAGTCCGCCGGGCCAGAAAGCCTCGGCCAGCTTGCGGGCGTCCGCCGAAACATCTGTCGCCAGGCCGTCCAGCGCGTTAAGGCGAGGAATCAGGACGGGCGGAGGCATGGTCCGGCTGCGGCCCTTGGAGACCAGCAGCATGGTGACTGCGTGCGGTGAGAAGGCGTCCGCGGCGATCCCGTATACCGTGTCGGTGGGCAATACCACGCACTTTTTTTCGCTGATGGCACGCTGGGCATGCTCCAGTCCCAGGGCGCGCTGATCATCGGACGTGCAGTCGTAGGTTATGGTCACTGGCCTATTCTTTCATCACTCAGGAGGCGGACCGGCCAGTGTGGCGCTGGTGGCGCGTTCCTTGCCGTTGAGATCCAGATGCGTTGTAATCCCGGCCCAGACGCCGGCCCGCTTCATCAGGGCGGCCACCCAGGCCGCCTGCACTTCGGCGTGCTCCATCACAAAGTAGCCGCCCGGAACCAGCAACCGCGCTGCGGAGGCCGCTGCCGCCGTCGGAAGTTCCATGCCGTCCGCTCCCCCGCCGTAAAGCGCTTCCGGGGGATCGTGCAGTGCCACTTCCGGTTCGTTCGGGACGGCTTCGGCGGGGATGTACGGCGGGTTGGACACCACGACGTCGAAGGTTCCGTTGTGGTCGGGCAGCGCGTTCCGCAGATCCCCCAGGACTAGTTTGACGCCCAGGGGCGCCAGGTTCCTGGCTGCCCAGGCGTGGGCGAAGGCGCTGTACTCCACGGCGTGGACATCAGCGCCGGGGATCTCGTGGGCAATGGAACCGGCAATCGCGCCGGAACCCGTTCCCAGATCAACAATCCTCGGGTGTGGCATGTCCTTGACGTGGTCAATCACCAGCTGCACCACCGATTCGGTTTCGGGACGCGGGATAAACACGCCGGGTCCGACGGCGAGCTCCAAGTACCTGAAATGGGCCACTCCCGTGATGTGCTGCAGCGGAATCCGTCGCGCCCGCTCGGCAACAAGCTCGGCGTAGCCTTCAGGCGCGGGTGCGTCACCGAGCATCATGGCCCGCAACCGTCCCAGTCCGACACCCAGCAGATGGTCCGCCAGCAATTCCGCGTCCACTCGGGGACTGGGAACGCCGGCGTCCTGGAGTACGGCCGTTGCTTCGCTGACGGCAGCGGCGAGGGACTGCCCGGAGCTGGTGGTCATCTGATCCCGCAGTTATTCCCCGATGGCGTCCAGGCGTGCCTGTTCGTCCATCTCGATGGCTGACTGAATCACCGGTTCCAGGTCCCCGTTCATGACCTGATCCAGGTTGTACGCCTTGTAACCGGTGCGGTGGTCGGCAATCCGGTTTTCCGGGTAGTTGTAGGTGCGGATGCGTTCGGAACGGTCCATGGTGCGGATCTGGGACTTCCGCTGGGCCGAGTTCTCTGCGTCGATCTGCTCCTGCTGGTGCGCCAGGATGCGGGCACGCAGGACGCGCATGCCGGCTTCGCGGTTCTGCAGCTGCGACTTTTCGTTCTGCATGGCCACCACAATCCCGGTGGGAAGGTGCGTGATGCGGACAGCCGAGTCAGTGGTATTCACGGACTGGCCACCGGGGCCTGAAGACCGGTAGACATCGATTTTGAGATCGTTCTGGTTGATTTCGAGCTCTTCCGGCTCGTCAACCTCGGGCAGGACCAGCACGCCCGCAGCTGAGGTATGGATCCGGCCCTGCGACTCAGTCACGGGAACACGCTGGACGCGGTGCACTCCACCCTCGAACTTCAGCCGGGCATAGACGCCCTCGGCCGGATCGTTGGAGTTGCCTTTGACGGCCATCTGGACGTCCTTGTACCCGCCAAGATCGGATTCGGTGGCCGAGATGAGCTCAGTCTTCCAGCCGCGCGATTCCGCGTACCGGGTGTACATCCGCAGCAGGTCGCCGGCGAACAGTGCAGCCTCGTCGCCGCCCTCGCCACCCTTGACCTCCAGGATCACGTTGCGGGCATCATCAGGATCGCGCGGAATGAGCAAGCGCCGCAGCTTGGCCGCAGCCTCCTCCAGGGCAGCCTCCAGCACCGGCACCTCGGCAGCAAACTCAGGATCCTCCGCCGCCATCTCCTTCGCCGCGGCAAGGTCATCCTCAATGGCATGCCACTTGTTGTAAGCCTCCACAATGCCGTTCAACTGAGCGGAACGCCGCCCCAGCTTCCGGGCAAGCCGCTGGTCAGCATAAACAGCAGGATCCCCCAGCTGCGCCTGGATAGCATCATGCTCATCAAGCAGGCCCTGTACGGACTCAAACATTTTTCAAAACCTCTTTCGACTCTCTCAAGTCTAGTGAAAACAACAAAACGGGACCGCGGCTGGTGACTTAACGACGAACCGCTCAAAATATGCCGGCCGGGGAGTGGCTTCGGGCCTGCCGGAGCCGGATGGCTTTCGATCGTAGATCGCAAGCCACCCGGCGGAGGGGCGGGGCCGGCATATTTTGAGCGGTGAGCTCAGCTATTTGTCGTTATCGGACTTTGCACCAAGCGTCGTCTTCTGGACCTGCATCAGGAACTCGACGTTGCTTTGGGTCTCCCGGATCTTGTTGGTCAGCAGCTCAAGGCTCTGCTGGGTCTCGAGCCCGGAGAGGACGCGGCGCAGCTTCCACATGATCTTGACTTCCTCGGGGGAAAGCAGGTTCTCTTCGCGGCGGGTGCCGGACGCGTTGACGTCCACGGCCGGGAAGATGCGCTTGTCTGCCAGCTGGCGGGAGAGGCGGAGCTCCATGTTGCCGGTGCCCTTGAACTCTTCGAAGATGACCTCGTCCATCTTGGAACCGGTCTCCACGAGCGCGGTGGCCAGGATGGTGAGCGAGCCGCCGTTTTCGATGTTGCGGGCTGCACCGAAGAAGCGCTTCGGTGGGTACAGCGCTGCGGAATCGACACCACCGGACAGGATGCGGCCGGAGGCCGGTGCTGCCAGGTTGTAGGCGCGGCCCAGGCGGGTCATGGAGTCCAGCAGGACCACCACGTCCATGCCCATCTCTACGAGGCGCTTGGCGCGTTCGATGGAGAGTTCAGCAACGGTGGTGTGGTCATCGGCGGGACGGTCGAAGGTGGAGGCAATGACCTCACCCTTGACGGTGCGCTGCATGTCCGTGACTTCTTCGGGCCGTTCGTCAACCAGCACCATCATGAGGTGGACCTCAGGATTGTTGGTGGTGATGGCGTTCGCGATGGACTGCAGGATGAGCGTCTTGCCAGCCTTGGGCGGGGAGACGATCAGGCCACGCTGGCCCTTGCCGATGGGCGCCACGAGGTCGATGACACGCGGACCGATCTTTTTGGGGTCCGTCTCGAGGCGCAGGCGCTCGGACGGGTACAGCGGGACCAGCTTGGCGAATTCGACGCGGTCCTTCAGCTCTTCGGACGTCTTGCCGTTCACTGACGTGACGCGGACCAGGGCGTTGAACTTCTGGCGTGCCGACTGCTGGCTGCGGTCTTCGCCGTCGCGGGGAGCGCGGATGGCGCCAACCACTGCATCGCCCTTACGCAGGTTGTACTTCTTGACCTGTGCCAGGGACACATAGACGTCGTTCGGGCCGGGCAGGTAGCCGGACGTACGGATGAACGCGTAGTTCTCCAGGACGTCAAGGATGCCCGCCACCGGCAGCAGGACGTCGTCCTCGGTGACCTCGACGTCGTCGACGTCAGGGCCCTGGGCACGTCCGCGACGGCGGTCATTGCGGTCACGGAAACGGTCATTGCGGGAATTGTTGTCCCGGCTGTCCCGGCTGTCCTGTCCGCCTGAACGGTCGCTGCGGTCATTCCTGTCGCGGCGGTTCCGGCGGTTCCGGCGGCTGCCGCCGTCTGAATCGTCGCTGTCGCGGCTGTCGCGGCCGAGTTCCCGGGTGTCTTCCCGGCGATTGCCGTCACGCTGGCCGCCGTCACGGCTGCCTGCGTTATCGCGGCCGCCGTCGGCAGCCTCACGGGCTGAGGTGTCCCGTGCCGGGGTTTCGCGGGCTGCGGTGTCGCGGGCAGTTTCCCGGGCACCGTCCCTGGCACCGCGGGTGCGGCTGCTTCGGTCCGCCCGTGCGCCGTCACCGGACTCGACGGGCTGCGACTCGGTGCGCTCTGCCGTGCGCTGCTCGGCAGCAGGCTGGTCTGCAGCCGCTTCAACGGTTTCAGCAGCCAGCGGAGCAGCGGCAACGGCTTCCCCACGGCGGCGGTTACGGGTGCGGGGCTGGCGACGCTCGCCGGCGCCTTCGGCCGCTGTCTCGCCTGCTTCGGCGGCAGGCGTTTCGACGGCGGCGGGAGCTACCGATGCGGCGGGAGCTTCAGCGGCAGGAGACTCTGAGGCGGGAGCGGCAACGACGCCGTCGCTTCCGGCCCGGCGGCTGCGGCCGCGGCCACGTGCCCGGGTTCCCTCGGCGGCCGGGGCCTCCGTAGCTTCGGCGGGCGCCTCAACCGGTGCTGCCGCAGCGGGAGCGGTCTTGGTCTCGCTCGCCTTCTCTGTGCCCTTGACCTGGGCCTTGGTGACCGGCGTGCCCGAGCGATGGGCGGAAATGGCCGTGACCAGGTCCCCCTTGCGCATGCGGGATCCGCCGGAAATACCCAACTGGCTGGCAAGTGCCTGCAGTTGGGCGAGCTTCAGGCCGGCAAGGCCGCTGCTCTTTGCGGGCGCGGCCGTTGATGATCCGGCAGCAGAAGATGATAGTTCCACAGCTGAAGACAGCTCAGTGGTTTCGGTCACGAAGGATCCTTCCCCCTCGACGGCGTCCAGACTGGGAGCTGGACGCGATGATTTGATCTGGGCTGCAGTTCAGATCTGCAGCCGGGATTTCGGCCTTGCCGGTTGGATTTCGGCCAGCAGGGCCGGATACTGATTCACCTTCTGTTCCGCACTAACGGAACGGCGGGCTGACGTTCAGGGCAGACAATGAGGCTGCGGGTTCCTGCGACAGACCAAGCAGGCGGCACCGGAAAATATTGCGCAGTAGGAGACCAAACAGCAACTAAGTGCAATAGAAGATCAGATAGGCGGAATTACCGCCGGTGCAAGTCCACCTTAGCACCTTCGACGTCCACTGCCAGCTTCATCACGCGCCAGGCAATGTCAGGCGTGTTGGCTTGGGTGAACTCTTCGATGAACCTGACCACGTCGGAGGCTTCGGCCCCGCCGTTGGCCAGTACCAGCACCGTGGGTCCGGCGCCGGAAACAACGGCCGCCCGCCCTGTTGCGCGGAGGGCCGTGATGAGTGCTGCGCTGGGCCGCATGGCTGCGGCGCGGTAGCTCTGGTGGAGGTAGTCCTCAGTTCCGGGGTGGAGGAATTCCGGTTTTTGCGTCAGCGCGTGGATCAGCAGCGCGGCGCGGCCTGAGTTCATGGCTGCTGCGTGATGAGCCACTGAGGCAGGCAGCAGGGCCCTCGCCGCCTCGGTGGAAAGCTCGTAGTCAGGCACGGCAACTATGGGAACCACGGACTCGGCCACGGTTGCACAGGTACTGCTGTACCGGTCACTGTCCTGCCAGGACAGCGCCAGTCCGCCGAAAATAGCCGGTGCTACGTTGTCCGGGTGTCCTTCCAGCTCACTGGTGAGTTGGAGGACCCAATCCCGGTCGCGCCCGCTTTGCACCGGGACCAAAGCATTGGCGGCGGACACGGCGGCCACCACGGCACATGCCGAGGATCCCAACCCGCGGCCGTGCGGGTTCACGTTTTCCGCCGTGACCTTCAAGCCGCCGTGGCGGTAACCGAGACGCGCGAAAGCGGCCTCCATGGCTTTGATCACCAGATGGCTGGAATCCCGCGGAAGCGTATCCGCCCCCTCGCCGCTGAGCTCAAAGACGAGTTCGTCCGTCTCCAGGCTCTCCACGGTCAGGGTGTCATAAAGCGCCAGCGCCAGTCCCAGGCTGTCATAGCCCGGTCCGAGGTTCGCGCTGGTGGCCGGGACCCGGACCGTTACCCGCTGTCCGGCGTCGATGAGTGGCAGCCCAACAGTGGTCTGCGAGGTGGCGTCCACGCTATTTTTCTTCCAGTCCCAATTCGGCCGCAACCGTCACGACGTCGTTGGAGACCTTGACGGGCTGTACGTCACTGCCGTCTTCGGTGCGCAGGGCCCACTGGGGGTCCTTGAGGCCGTGGCCGGTGACCGTGATGACGATGGTTTTGCCTGCAGGAACCTCACCTGCGGCGTGCTTCTTGAGCAGGCCGGCGACACCGGCTGCGGAGCCGGGCTCCACAAAGACACCTTCGCGGGCGGAGAGCCAGCGGTGGGCGTCCAGGATCTCCTCATCTGTTACGGCATCGATGAATCCGCCGGACTCATCCCGGGCTTCGATCGCACCGTCCCAGGAGGCGGGATTGCCGATCCGGATGGCGGTGGCGATGGTGTCAGGTTCGGTGATGGGGTGGCCGGCTACAAAGGGGGCCGCGCCGGCAGCCTGGAAGCCCCACATCTGCGGCGTCCTGGTGGACACGGCAGGCAGGGTCCCGGCGGTCTCGGATTCGAACGGGGCCGAGTATTCCTTGTACCCCTTCCAGTACGCCGTGATGTTGCCGGCGTTGCCGACGGGGAGCACATGGATGTCCGGGGCGTCACCGAGGGCATCAACGATCTCGAAGGCCCCTGTCTTCTGGCCCTGGATGCGGGCCGGGTTGACGGAGTTGACCAGGAAAACCGGGTAGGACTCCCCCAGCTTCCGGGCAATGTCCAGGCAGTTGTCGAAGTTGCCGTCAACCTGGAGCAGCGTGGCGCCGTGGGCGATCGCCTGGCTGAGCTTGCCCATGGAGATCTTGCCTTCGGGCACCAGGACTGCGCATTTCAGCCCCGCGGCCGTGGCGTAGGCGGCTGCGGAGGCGGAGGTGTTGCCGGTGGAGGCACAGACCACAGCCTGGGCGCCGGACGCAACTGCTGCCGTCATGGCCATGGTCATGCCGCGGTCCTTGAACGAGCCGGTGGGGTTCATCCCCTCGACCTTCAGGTACACGGTGGAACCTGTCAGTTCGGAGAGCTTCTGCGCGTGGACCAGCGGAGTGCCGCCCTCGCCCAGGCTGATGACCCGGGTGGATTCCGTCACGGGCAGACGGTCAGCGTATTCGCGGATAACGCCGCGCCATTGGTGAGCCACTTAGACTCCTTCTACCCGCAGAACGGATGTAACTGAATTGATAACGTCCAGGCCCTTCACGGCCTCGACGGTGGCCGCGAGGGCAGCCTCGGATGCGCGGTGCGTGACAATCCGCAATTCGGCCGATTCCACGTTGGAAGCTGCGTCCTTGTGGATGGTCTGCCGCATGATTTCGATGGAGACGCCGTGCTCGGCAAAGAGCTGCGCGATGCGGGCCAGCACGCCCGGCTGATCTGCCACGTCGAGCCCGATGTAGTAACTGGTGGTGGAGGACTGGATGCCTAGGGCCGGAACGTGTCCGGTAGTGGTCTCGGTGCGTCCGGGGCCGCCCAGCACGATCCGGCGGGCTGCCGAGACGAGGTCACCCAGGACGGCAGACGCCGTCGGGGTTCCTCCCGCGCCCTGGCCGTAGAACATCAGTTCGCCGGCGTTCTCAGCCTCGATAAAGACCGCGTTGAAGGCCCCGTGCACCGCGGCGAGCGGATGTTCGCGCGGAAGCAGGGTGGGGTGCACCCTTACTGATACGCCTTCGATGCCGTCTGTTTCCGTGCCTGCGGGGGTCAATTTTTCGGCGATTGCCAGCAGTTTGATGACAAAGCCGGCGTCCTTGGCTGCGGCGATGTCCGCCGCGCTCACCGAGGTGATGCCTTCACAGTGCACATCCTCCAGGGCGAAACGCGTGTGGAAGGACAGCGAGGCGAGAATGGCTGCCTTGGCGGCGGCATCGTGCCCCTCGACGTCGGCGGTGGGGTCCGCCTCCGCGTAACCGAGGCGCTGGGCTTCTGCCAGGGCGTCGGCGAACTGCGCGCCAGTGGTGTCCATCTGGTCCAGGATGAAGTTGGTGGTGCCGTTGACGATGCCCAGGACGCGGGTGATCCGGTCCCCCGCCAGGCTGTCGCGGATGGGCCGCAGGATGGGGATGGCGCCGGCCACGGCGGCTTCGTAGGAAAGCTGGACGCCTGCCTTGTCGGCCTCTTCATAAAGGGTGGGGCCATCCTGGGCCAGCAGCGCCTTGTTGCCGGTAACCACGCCGGCGCCGTTGCGGAGTGCCGAAACGATCAGCGAGCGGGCAGGTTCAATCCCGCCCAGCAGCTCGATCACGAGGTCGGCATCCTTGACCAGGGTGTCGGCGTCGGTGGTGAACAGTTCCTGCGGCAGGTCAACATCGCGGCGGGCATTGACGTTTCGGACGGCAATGCCACTGAGCTCCAGCCTTGCACCGGTCCTGGAGGCAAGGGCGTCGGCGTCCTCAATGAGAATCCGCGCAACCTGGGCCCCAACGTTGCCACAGCCCAGCAGGGCTACTTTCAGGGTTCGCATTTCCGTCATTCAGACTCCCATGTCGCGGTTGAGCAAATCTTCTTCGGTTTCCCCGCGGACAATCAGCCGGGCAGATCCGTCGCGCACCGCGACAACGCCCGGCCGGGCCAGATAGTTGTAGTTACTCGACAGGGCCCAGCAGTAGGCGCCGGTACCCGGTACAGCAAGCAGATCACCGGCTGCCACGTCCTCGGGCAGATATACATCTCTAACAACTATGTCGCCGCTCTCGCAATGTTTGCCCACCACGCGGGACAGCTGCGGAGCCGCCGCGGACGTGCGGGAGGCAAGAATCGCCGAATAATCCGCGTCATAGAGCACCGGGCGGGCGTTATCGCTCATGCCGCCGTCCACCGACACATAGCGACGCGGATGCGTAACGTTCTCGGGCCCTTCTGCCTCGGCGGGCGCGTCGACGCGGACGGTCTTTAGCGTGCCCACCTCGTACAGCGTGAAGGTGGTGGTGCCAACGATGGCCCGGCCTGGTTCGATGGAAATTCGGGGTGCCGTGATGCCCAGTTCGGCACAGGTGGAACGTACGACGGCGGCCATCGCCGTCGCGATGTCAGCTGCGGGGCGGGGGGTGTCAACGGGTGTGTAGGCAATTCCGTAGCCACCGCCAAGGTCCAGTTCCGGCATCTGGACGGAGTATTTCTCTTGCATGGCGGCGAGGAACCGCAGAAGTTTCTCGGCTGCCAGCGCAAAGCCGTCCGGCTCAAAGATCTGGGACCCGATGTGGCAGTGCAGGCCCAGCAGTTCAATGCCCGGATGCGCCGAGGCTGCTGCAACGGCTTCCTCGGCTGCGGACAGGCCTGCCTTGTCGGTGGAGTCTCCGGCCATGGACAGGCCGAACTTCTGGTCCTCATGGGCAGTGGCGATGAATTCATGAGTGTGGGCATGGACACCAGGCGTCAGGCGGAGCATGACCTTGGCCTGCTCACCGCGGTGCTGGGCGATGGCGCCGAGGCGGACGAGTTCATCGAGGCTGTCCACCACGATCCGGCCCAGGCCCATGTCCAGCGCCCGGTTGATCTCCGCGTCGGACTTGTTGTTACCGTGCAACGCTACGCGGTCACCGGGAATGCCGGCGCGCGCGGCTACCGCCAGTTCGCCGCCGGAAGCTGTGTCCAGGCGCAGACCCTCTTCCTCAACCCACTTGACCACGGAGGTACAGAGGAAGGACTTGCCGGCGTAGTAGACGTCCACTCCCCCGCAAATGTCCTGGAAAGCTGCGTCGAAGGAGTCTTTGAACGCGCGTGCCCGGGCACGGAAGTCGGCCTCGTCCATCACAAAAAGCGGTGTTCCGAACTGTTCCTTCAGGGCGGCGACGTCGCGTCCTCCCACCGTCAGGACGCCGTCGTTGTTCCGCTTCACGCTGCCCGCCCACATGGGTTCCTGGAGGGCGTTCAGGTCAGCCGGCACCGCCAACCAGTCCGGGGCAAGGGGGGAGGCTTCGCTCCGGGCCTCTACTGACACGGGGTTCACATCCGTTCCGGCGCAGAGACGCCAAGGAGGTCAAGGCCATTGGCCAGCACCTGGCTGGTGGCATCGTTGAGCCACAGCCTGGTGCGGTTGACGTCGGTGACAGGTTCGTCGCCCAGGGGAGCCACGCGGCAGGCGTCATACCAGCGGTGGTAGGCGCCGGCGATAATCTCAAGGTGGCGGGCCACGCGGTGCGGCTCACGCAGCTCAGCGGCCATGGCCACAATTGACGGGTAGCTGCCCAGGTAGGAGAGCAGCTCGTTTTCCGTGGCGTGGTCCAGCACAGACGCGTCGAAGGCGCTGCGGTCCACGCCGGCGGCAACGGCGTTCCTGGCGGTGCCCCGTGAGCGCGCGTGAGCGTACTGCACGTAGAACACGGGGTTCTCGTTGCTGTGCTTCTTGAGGAGGTCCGGATCCAGCGTCAGCGGGGAGTCGGCAGGGAAACGGGCCAGTGAATACCGCACGGCGTCCTTGCCCAGCCAATCGATCAGGTCCTTGAGCTCGATGATGTTGCCGGCGCGCTTGGACAGTTTGGCTCCGTTGACGGAGACCAGCTGGCCGATCAGCACCTCGATGTTTGTCTCCGGGTCATCGCCCGCACAGGCTGCGATGGCCTTGAGCCGGTTGATGTACCCGTGGTGATCTGCGCCCAGCAGGTAGATCTTCTCGGTGAAGCCCCGGTCCTTCTTGGACAGGTAGTAGGCAGCATCGGCAGCGAAGTACGTTGGCTCGCCATTGGCCCGGATCATCACCCGGTCCTTGTCGTCCCCGAAGTCGGTGGTGCGCAGCCAGACGGCACCGCCGTCGTCGTAAACATGTCCCTGTTCACGGAGGCGGGCGACGGCACTTTCGATCGCCCCGGCGTCGTGCAGTTCCTGTTCCGAGAAGTAGACGTCGAAGTGGACGCCGAAGTCCGCGAGCGTGGACCTGATGTCCTTCATCTGTGCCTTGTAGGCGGCGGCCCGAATGACAGGAATCGCGGCCACCTTGGTGAGTTCGCGGATATCCGGGTGTTCTGTGAGCACCTCGTGGCCGAGGTCGGCAATGTACTGTCCGGGATAGCCGCCGTCGGGAACGGGCAGTCCGTGGAGCCGTGAGTACACCGACTGGGCAAAAACGTTCATCTGCGTACCGGCGTCGTTGATGTAGTACTCGGCCGTGACTTCGGCACCAGAGGCGCGCAGCACACGGGCGATGGAGTCGCCCAGGGCGGCCCAGCGGGTATGGCCGATATGCAGCGGACCGGTGGGGTTTGCCGAGACGAACTCCATGTTGACCACGTGGCCGGCCAGCACGGTAGTGGTTCCGTAGGCAGGTCCGGCTTCCACGATGGCCTTGGCCAAAGCGCCTGCTGCCGCCGCGTCAACGGTGATATTCAGGAATCCCGGCCCTGCAATATCCACGGCCGAAACGCCGTCGATCGTCTTCAGCCGGGCACTAAGGATGGTGGCGAACTCCCGGGGATTGGTCCCGGCCTGCTTGGCCAGCTGCAGGGCAATGTTGGTGGCCCAGTCTCCGTGTTCCCGGTTCTTTGGACGCTCCACTCGCACCTCGGCAGGCACGGCTGATGCAGAAAGGGCGATTTCGCCTGCGGCGACGGCTTCCTTCAGGCAGGTGGAGATGGCGAGGGAGAGTTCTTCGGGAGTCACGCCTCTAGCCTACCGGGGCCCGCCACGTGGAGGAATTTGGCATGTCCGGGCATTGCGCGCGGCTTCCTGAATACAGCCGGCGTGGGGCTCTCTCACAGGAACTACTGGCAAAGAACACAGAATGAACCATTACGCTGAATCCGACGTTGTGATCAGCGTAAGCACCCCCCGCCAACGAAACGAGCCCCTACATGAGACCGTCAGTCCGCAAGAGTGTTTTCGCCGGGATCGCCGGCATATCCCTTATTGGAACAGTGGCCGGCTGCGCGCCCTCTGCCACTCAGGACACGCCTGCAACCTCCGCCGGCGGCACGTCCAGCAGCGCGCCCGCGGCGACATCGTCCTCCTTGGCCACCAGCGGCTCCAGCTACAAGGACGGAACGTACAGCGCCGACGGGAACTATGTCTCGCCCAACGGCACCGAAACAGTTGGCGTGGAACTGACACTCGCCTCAGGCAAGGTCACCGCCGTCGAGATCACTCAGCACCCGTCCAATCCGAACACGCGAAAGTTCCAAGGGGAGTTCGCGGGCGGCATCGCGGCCCAGGTGGTCGGCAAGAGCATTGACGAACTCAAGGTCTCCAAGGTGGCCGGGTCATCGCTAACCAGCGGCGGCTTTAACGACGCGGTGGAAAAGATCAAGTCGGAGGCCAAGTAGGCAGTGCCGCACACGCACTGGGAAGACTTCAGCTTTGACGGTATCGGCACGCGCTGGGACGTCTCCACGCCGATACCGCTGAATCCTTCCGTGCGTGTGCGGCTGCTTGCCCTCGTGGAGCGTTACGACGGCGACTGGTCCCGTTTCCGGGACGACTCCACTGTGGGGGCCATGGCCCGGCGGCCCGGACGCTATGAACTGCCGGGCGAAGCCATTGCCCTGGGCGGCCTGTACAGCTCCCTCTATGGGATCACGGACGGCGCCATGACTCCCCTGATCGGAGGCAGTCTCGAACGCCTGGGCTACGACGCCGGGTACACCCTCCGCCCTGCCGGGGAAGCCTTGCCCGCACCGCGCTGGGAGGACGTCCTGGACTGGGACGGCCGCGTGCTGACCACCTCCGCCCCGCTGGTCCTGGACATCGGTGCTGCCGGCAAGGGCATGCTGGTGGACCTCCTGGCTGACGAACTGCGGTCCTGCGGAGTGGACACGTTCCTGGTCGATGCGAGCGGGGACCTCCTGAACAGCAGTTCCGAACCGCTCTCCGTGGCCCTCGAACACCCTTACGACACCAGCAAAGCCATCGGGACCATGCAGTTGCCTGGCGGCATGTCCTTGTGCGCCTCAGCATCCAACCGGCGGTCCTGGGGTGACGGCCTCCACCACGTGCTGGATGGCACCACGGGCCGGCCGGTCAGGACAGCAGTGGCAACGTGGGCCATGGCCGAGAGCACGCTGCTGGCCGACGGGCTGGCCACCGCGCTGTTTTTTGTTCCCGGGGCTGATCTGGAGAAGACCTTCGACTTTTCCTGGCTCACTGTTTTTTCCGATGGTAGCGCTGCCTACTCGGCAGGATTTGAAGGGACACTGTTCACATGAGCTCCGTTGATGCCCCCAAAACCGGCGCAGCCCTCTCCCCCGCCGCGCGGCTGGATACGGTGCTCGGCAGATTCACCATGTACCGGCTCATTCTCCTGGTGCTCGCCGCGCTGGCCGCCTACAGCCTGCTGCTCAACGCGCTCGGCTGGCTCACGTTTGGCATCCCGGAAATGCTGGTTCACCTGGCTTTGTGCCTTGGCCTGACGTATTCCTCGAACCGCGGGCTTGCGGTCCTGTTCCACGTCCGCCCGCATTCGGAATCTTCACTGATTACCGGGTTGCTCCTCTATTTCCTGTTCTGGCCGACGCTTGTGCCCGTGGATATGGCTGGCGTGGCATTGGCCTGTGTTCTTGCCTCGGCCTCCAAGTACGCGCTGGCCTGGCGCGGCCGCCACATCTTCAACCCGGCAGCGTTGGGCGCTTTTGTCACCGGCCTCACAGGGCTCAACATCGCCACCTGGTGGGCGGCAACTCCGGCAATGCTGTGGCTGTTGGTGCCCGGCATACTCCTGGTCCTGTACCGCACGCGGAAGTTCCTGATGGCGGCGGTGTTCACCGTTGTGGCCACGTCGATCGTCGCCGTGGAGCTGCTCCAGTCAGGTATGACCGCGGCCATGGCGTTGTGGCAGCCGCTGGCCCAGCGCCCCGTGCTGTTCTTTGTCGGTTTTATGCTGACTGAGCCGCTCACGTTGCCACCACGCCGATGGCAGCAGCTAGTACTGGCGGCAGGGGTTGGGGTGCTGTTTGCGGTGCCCTACAACTTCGGCTTTGTGGCCAACTCTCCCGAACTCGCCCTGCTGGTGGGCAACCTTTTGGCATTCATGGTGGGCCAGCGGGGTGGCTTGCGGCTGCGGTTTATGGGCGCCCGGCCGTTGACACCCACCACCACCGAATTCGCCTTCGAGCCCTCCCGCCCTGTCCGCTTTCGTCCCGGTCAGTACATGGAACTGGACCTTCCGCATGCTAAGTCCGATGGTAAGGGCCGACGCCGGGTGTTCAGCCTGACCAGCGCGCCCGACGCCGGAGCGGTCAAGTTCGGAGTCCGGACCGCCGAGCCGCTGTCTGCAGCCAAGAAGGTACTGCTGGAGTTGGAGCCGGGCGACACAGTGACAGCCACGTCCGTCGGAGGCGACTTTGTCCTTCCGCGTGATCCCCGAACTCCTGTTTTGCTGATTGCCGCCGGCATTGGCATCACGCCATATCTGGCGCATCTTGCGTCCGGAGCTGCCCAACAACGTGACATTGTCCTGCTGCTTTTGGCCAGGAATGCCGAAGAGATTGCCTATGCGGAGGAACTGAAAAACTCCGGAGCCAGGATCCTTGCCCGACTCGCAGATGGTTCGGCCCCTCCCGCGTTCATTACTGACGCAGGCACGATCACTGCGCCTGGGGCGGACGGTCGGTCTGGGGCGCGTGACAGCTCTGCCACTGACGCCTTGTCTCGTCCGGACGCCTTGGCCCGTCCGGACGCCGGGAACGGGGCGGGCGATGGAACCTCGGCCCGCGGCGCCAGGCTGGATGCCGCATCCCTCCGGGCTCTGGTGCCGGACATTGGCGAACGCGAGGTGTACGTTTCCGGTTCACCGACCAGCGTCGCCTCCCTGCGGCGCGCTGCGAAGAAGGCTGGAGCACGGAGGGTGCACGTGGACTCTTTCGCGGGCTACTGATGCGGATGTTTCGCCGTTTGGCTGCATACGGTTTCGGCACAGGGGGCCCGCGATTTTCCCTTGCGGGCCACCTTGCTGCTAAGCTCTAGGACGTCCCACCGGCAACGGCAGGATCCGGGAAATGCCCTCGTAGCTCAGGGGATAGAGCGTCTGCCTCCGGAGCAGAAGGCCGTAGGTTCGAATCCTATCGAGGGCACAGAGAAGAACCCCGCCGCTTACACAAGCGGCGGGGTTCTTTGGTTCCTCCCCCAGGGGAACGAAGGGCTCGCTGGCTACCTCATACCTGGTTTCGCAAGCCACGATCCGGTGCCATCTGTTATGCCAGAGCTGCCAATCTCAGGCAGGATCTTAGGCCAAGACGCTCTCAGGGTCGGGCTTGGGCAAGTCCGCGTTCCGATCCAGGAACGGTTCTCACTTCACTCCAACTTCGAAGCCCAGATCTGTCTCCAGACTATGTTCGGGAATCCGGCCCAATTTCGATCCGGACGAGCTTAGGGATTCAGCCAGGCTCCAGCTCCGGACACCGTTCGGGTTTAAGGCAGGCTCGAGCGCCGGTCATTGTTCGGGATTACGGGCCGGCTTCAGCTCCGGACGGTGTTCTGTGTCGCGTGCACGGGAAATCTCTGCCATCTGGTCCGGCCACTGGGGTGGTTCCCAGTCTTGGTGTTCGCTTTTGTACTCTCGGCCGGTGGGTGAGGTCCAGCCGGGTGGTTCGTTTTTGCTGGCCTGGGTTGGTTGCCAGGTGGTGTTGTGTTTGAGGTGGTGGTGTTTGGGGCAAGGCTGGCCGAGGTTGCTGATGCCGGTGGTGCCGCCGTCTGCCCAGGCGAGGAGGTGGTCTGCTTCGTTGTCGAGGGAGTGGTTGTTGCAGCCGGGGAAGGGGCATTTGGCGTCGCGGAGTCTGAGCCAGCGGCGCATGGCTGTGGTGAGCCGGTAGCTGGTTCGGCCGATTTCCAGTGGTGCGCCGTCGCGGGGGTCGGTCAGGACGCGGTGGAAGGAGTCGGCTCCGTTGGCGACCAGGTTCCTTGCCATGGAGGCCGGGATGGGGCCGTGGCCGTCCAGGGTGGCAGGTTCGTCGGTGAGGCCCAGGAGCGAGAACACGGGCACGGTGACCAGCACTTGGGCCCGCGGCGGCGGGACCTGCCCGGCAGTGCGCTCTGCGTCGCGACTGGCAAGGCTATTTGCGCCCTTGATTCCGCCGCCGTTGATACCTTCGCTGGCGCTTCCGCCGCCGTTGATCCCTCCGCTGCTGCTACGCCAGCTGGTGGTTTGGCCGCTGGTGCTTCCGGCGCCTATGAGAGTGCCGCTGTTAGTCCCACTATCAAGGAGTGCGCCGCTGGTGCCTCCGGCTCTGTCGCTGCCGGGGTTGCTGATCTCTCGGCAGAGGAGTGCGGCGGCGAGGGTGTCGGCGCGGAGCTGGGTGAGGGTGCGGGGCTCGGTGGGGCCTTGGAGTGCCCGGGCTGCGGCGGTGGTGTGTTCCCAGATGCCGGCGGCCTGGTCTGCGGGGAGGTAGGCGGAGAGCCAGGCCATCCCGTCGCGGTCCGGGGTGTACTCGAGGCGGCGGTCCAGGACGCATTTGGCGTGGCGGGTTTCGATCGAGACGGGGTGGTGGCGTTCGCGCCAGGTCCGGGCCCTGGCACGGAACCGGGAGGGTGTAAGGTCCCCGGCCAGGCAGGCGCGGGAAGCCTTGGCGGCGTCGGGGTCCAGGAAATGCGTTTCCAGGGCTGCCGCACCGGCGGGGCCCAGGCCGGCGGTTTCATCGCAGAGGATCCGGGCGTGCTGCCAGGACACGGCCCCGGCCTGCAGGGCAGCAAGGGTGCGGGGCAGTTCGGTGTTCAGCTGGCGGGACTGGACCAGGAACGCCGAGGCGGCGCCTACACTGATGGTCAGGACACAGGCCACCTCCGCGACCATGCCCATCTCCGCCACGGACTGTTCGTGCAGCGACGCCGACGGGGGAAGCAGGCGCCGGCAGATGTCCGCGTACGTGGCAGCAGCCCGGGCCTTCCGCGCAGCCGCCCGCGCCTCGTCACGGGCAGCCTCCGCCATGACGGCCAGGCACTCCTCCGCCAAATCCCGCAACGGATCAGAACCAGTATCAATTTCGGCTACTGAATCAGAAGCAGAATCAGAACCTGCGGCAGCAGCGGAGGAGGCCGCTTCGATCAGGACAAGGGCAGCACCAGGTGCTTCGACTGCCTCCAAGACTTCCCCGTTGTCCATACCCTTAGCTTGTCAGTGGGCACCGACATTTAACGGTCCCGAACCTCGCCTGCTCCCGAGGACGTTCCGCACCCGCAAGGCAGCAGCAAAACGGCATCCCGTAGGGCCCGCTTAGCTCTTCCAGCCCGAGTTCATCCCTCCCCGAGCTCATTCGACTCGGCTGGCGGGCAGTCAGGGGCGTAAGTGTCCGTTCGTGCAGCGTGAGAGCTTAAGTGCCCGTTCGGGCAGCGTGAGAGGTTAACTGCCCGTTCGCGCAGATTGGAAGGGCATAAGTGCGCAGGGTGGAGGAGCTCAAGTGCCCATTTAGCGCAGGGTGGAGGGGCTTCAGTGTCCGGTAGAGCCAAGCCAGAGGCTCAAGTGCTCGTTCCACTGCCAAGGGTGTTGCTTCCTCATATTGTCAGGGTCCCCTCGTAATCTGTTTCAACCAACTTCAGGGGGTACACCATGCAATTGTCAGCACAGAACGCTTCACCAGCACAGAACATTTCAACCGTGCGCTGTTCAATCATTCCGCCCTATCTGCTGCGGCGGCTGGCCCGTCAGGATGCACCTCAGTTCTCGGCCGCGGCCCGGGCTGCCAAGGAAGCGCTGGTTCACGTCAGGTCGTTCCAAGCGACGCGTACGCAGCCTGCACCTGCTGTTCCCCTGACGGTACGGCATGCGCGGCCAGGCCAACCACAACGTAGCGTCTATGATGCGGGCGGCACCGAAATCCTCCCCGGCAAACTGGTGCGAAAGGAAGGCGAGCCCGCATCCGGGGACGCGTCAACCGATGAAGCGTACGACGGACTGGGCCACACCCACCGCCTCTATGCCGACGTCTTTGGCCGTAATTCAATAGATGGCGAGGGGCTTCCGCTCGATGCCACCGTGCATTTCGGCAAGCTATATGACAACGCCTTCTGGGACGGAAGCCAGATGGTCTTTGGCGATGGTGACGGTGAGGTGTTTCAGCGCTTCACGCGGTCATTGAGCGTCATAGGGCATGAGCTTGCCCACGGTGTGACCCAGTACTCCGCTGGGCTGGCCTACCGCAATCAGGCTGGTGCCATCAACGAATCCATGTCAGATGTTTTTGGGGCCCTCGTGGAGCAGTATGTGAACAGGCAGTCCGTCAAGGAAGCCAGCTGGCTGATCGGCGAGGGACTCTTTACTCCTCAGGTGGAAGGCGCGGCCCTCCGTTCTCTTAAGGCCCCCGGAACAGCCTATGACGACGACGTTCTGGGCAAGGATCCGCAGCCCGACTCGATGGATTCATACGTTCGGACCAGCGCGGACAACGGCGGCGTCCACATCAACTCAGGCATCCCCAACCGCGCCTTCTACCTTGTGGCCGAAGCCCTGGACTCCAATGCATGGGAGGCCCCGGGGCAAATCTGGTACGACACCCTGACCTCAGGCTCGTTGCCTGTGACAGCAACCTTCAGCATCTTTGCAAGGGCCACGGCGTCCTCGGCAGTGGAACTCTTCGGCTCCGGCTCACCAGAGCATGACGCCGTGCTGCAGGCATGGGAAACTGTGAAGGTCAAGGTTTAGTCGAACGCCTGGTTGCGGACCAGCCGGCCAGGCTGCAGGGAAGCCCAGGAACCAGGCCATGAAAATCAGCGTGGAGCGCAGCGGCGGCATCGCCGCCTTCACCAGGGTGTGGACCGTAAACGCGGAAACCGAGAGCGCCAAGAGCCAGTGGCAGCCGATTGTCGAGGCCTGCCCCTGGGATGCCGTGCCCAGGACGCCACGGGCAGCGGCTGAAAGCACAGGAACCCAACCTGACCGCTTTATCTACTCCATCCAAGCCGGTCAGCGCCGGGCGGCGCTGCCGGAGCAGGCCGTCACCGGACCCTGGCGCGTCCTGGTGGACACCGCCCGTGCGGCGGCAGAAGATGCCAAGCCGCAACAGGAACAGCAACAGGAACAGGGACCCAACCAAGAACAGGGACCCAACCAGCGTCAGGCCTAAATCGCTTCCGCCAGCTGGCCCCGGAAGGCGCGCCGGTACGACTGGGGGCTTGTGTCCAACACCTTGGCGAAGTGGTGCCGCAGCAGCACGGTATGGCCAAAGCCGGACTCCCGTGCCACCTCATCGATATTCAGGTCAGTGGATTCAAGCAGTTCCTGGGCTCGCAGGACCCGCTGTGAGTTGAGCCAGGCAGCAGGTGTTGCCCCCGTTTCGGACCGGAAGCGGCGGGCGAAAGTCCTCGGCGACATGTGCACCCGGGCCGCGAGCTCACCAACGGTGTGCTCGGTCTCCAGGTTTTTCACCATCCAGCGCAGCAGCTCCTCCATGGGGGCGGAGCCACAGGTGGGCATGGGCCGCTCAATGAATTGGGCCTGGCCGCCGTCGCGGTGGGGCGGCACCACCATGTCACGCGCAATCGCGGTGGCCACATTCGCCCCAAGCTCCACCCGGACCAAGTGGAGGCATGCGTCAATTCCTGCGGCCGTGCCGGCGCTTGTGATCACGTTGCCGTCCTGCACGTAGAGTACGTTCTCATCCACCTGCACGTCCGGATAACGGCTGGCAAGTTCAGCGGAGTAATGCCAATGGGTGGTGCACCGCCTCCCGTTCAGCAGTCCGGCGCGGGCCAGGGCGAAGGCTCCGGAGCAGATGGACATCACCCAGGCTCCACTGGCGTCGGCAGCCCTCAAGGCTTCCAACACGGACTCCGGAACATCCTCGTCCCGCCCATAAGGGGTCATGATCACCAGGTCGGCATCCTCTGTTGCCTCCAGGCCCAGCTTGACGTCCATGGAGAGACCGGATTTGAGCTTTATGCTCCCGGGTACCGGCGTACAAACACGGAAATCGAAGGCCGGGACACCTGTGCCGCGCGCGGACCGGTCTATCCCGAACACCTCAAAGGCAGTGCCGAATTCGAAGATGGAAAAGTTGGAAACCACGATGACTGCCACTTTTTTAAGCATGCCTCCATTGTGGCAGAAATTATAGCTTTTTGGTCATTTCTGCCACTGTTCCCTGAAGTGCCGGCGGAGAACGATGGAGCTATGGAAATCTTCGGACTCATCATCGTCATCCTGCTCCTCCTCATCCTGGCAGCCACCTTCTCAGCGCTCCTGCGCGATGGCGGTGGACATACTCCCCCCGTCGCCTCCCACCATGAGTGGTCTGCCCTGGATCTGCCCAGCAGCAGCTACACCCTGCGGATCTTCTGACCCGCAGGCGCAACCGGGCTGCGGCAGCGTACGGGGAGCCGCCTCAACTTCCCAGTAGACTGTCAGCAGCCATGACATTTCATATCTCCTACCCTGCCGAGCTGCCGGTCTCCGAGCGCCGCGAGGACCTGATGGCGGCCATCGCCGCCAACCAGGTAACCATCATCGCCGGGGAGACCGGCTCCGGTAAGACCACCCAGATCCCCAAGATGTGCCTCGAACTCGGCCTTGGTGAAAACGGGTTGATCGGTCATACCCAGCCCCGACGGCTGGCTGCCCGCACCGTAGCCGAGCGCATCGCTGAGGAACTTGGCGTCGAAATTGGCCAGGAGGTGGGCTTCCAGGTCCGGTTCACCGGGGAAGTCAGCCGCGCCACCAAGGTCAAGCTCATGACCGACGGCATCCTGCTGGCTGAAATCCAGCGGGACAGGCTGCTGCGCAAGTACAACGCAATCATCATTGACGAAGCCCATGAGCGCAGCCTGAACATTGACTTCATCCTGGGCTACCTCAAGCGCATCCTGCCTCAGCGGCCGGATCTGAAAGTCATCATCACCTCAGCCACCATCGACCCTGAACGCTTCGCCAAGCACTTCGGCAGTGACGAGGCGCCCTCCCCCATCGTCGAGGTTTCCGGCCGTACTTTCCCTGTGGAGATACGCTACCGGCCGCTGTCCCAGCCAGCGGGCGGAGCGGATGAGGAAAGCGCCTCCGACGACGAACTGGAGGAAGACCGGGACCCCCTTGACGCCGTCTGCGACGCCGTAGACGAGTTAGCCACCGAGGCACCGGGCGACATCCTGGTCTTCTTCTCGGGCGAACGCGAGATCCGCGATGCGGCAGAGGCCTTGAATGCACGGATCCAGTCCAACCGCAGGCTCTCCGGCACCGAGGTGCTCCCGCTCTTTGCCCGCCTCAGCCTCCAGGAGCAGCACAAGGTTTTTCATCCTGGAAGCAAGCGCCGCATTGTCCTGGCCACCAACGTGGCCGAGACGTCCCTGACGGTTCCCGGGATCAAGTACGTCATCGACACGGGCACGGCACGCATCTCGCGCTATTCCCACCGCACCAAGGTCCAGCGCCTGCCCATTGAGCGCGTGTCGCAGGCGTCGGCGAACCAACGCTCCGGGCGCTGCGGACGCGTGTCGGATGGAATCGCCATTCGGCTCTACTCCGAGGAGGACTTCGAGTCCCGCCCGTTGTTCACCGATCCTGAAATCCTGCGGACAAACCTCGCCGCCGTCATCCTCCAGATGACAGCCATGGGCGTCGCCCGCGGCCCCAAGGACATCGAAAAGTTCCCGTTTGTGGAACCTCCGGATTCGCGCGCAATCAACGACGGCGTCACCCTCCTTCGCGAACTCGGCGCCCTTAGCGCTGTCCGCTTGGAAGAGGGCAACGGAAACGGCAACGGCGACGGCGACCGCAACAGAGGTGACAACACCAGAAACGGTGCCGGCAAAAACAAGAGCGGCCTGACCGCCGTCGGACAGCAGCTTGCCCAGCTGCCCGTGGACCCAAGGCTCGGCCGGATGATCGTGGAATCAGGCAGACGCGGCTGTGTCCGCGAAGTGATGATCCTCGCTGCTGCCCTGACCATCCAGGATCCGCGCGAGCGCCCAACGGACAAGCAGCAGCTGGCCGCCGAAAAGCACGCCCGCTTCCGTGATGAGAACTCCGACTTCACCGGATTCCTCAACCTGTGGAACTACCTGCAGGAGAAGCAGCAGGAACTGTCCTCCACCCAGTTCCGACGGCTCTGCCGCAACGAGTTCATCAACTACCTGCGGGTCCGTGAGTGGCAGGACCTTTTTGCCCAGCTCCGCCAGCTCGCCAGGCCCCTGGGGATCAGCCTGGACAATAAGCGCCTTGCCGATCCGGTGGGCAACCACGACGGTATCCACATCAGCCTGCTATCCGGGCTGCTGAGCCACATCGGCATCCTGGACGAGCGTAAACGCGAGTACGCCGGGGCCAGGGGCAGCCGCTTCGCCATCTTCCCGGGTTCGGCCCTGTTCAAGAAGTCGCCCACCTTTGTCATGGCGGCCGAGCTGGTGGAAACCAGCCGCCTGTGGGCGCGCGTGGCGGCCAAATTCGATCCCGTATGGGCCGAGCAGGTTGCCCCGGACCTCGTCAAGCGCAGCTACAGCGAACCCCACTGGTCCACGAAAATGGGCGCCGTGATGGCGTATGAAAAGGTCACGCTATACGGCGTGCCCATCATCCCGCAGCGGAGGGTCAACTATAGCCGAGTAGACCCGGTTCTGGCCCGCGAACTCTTCATCAGGCACGCCCTGGTGGAAGGCGACTGGAAGACCCACCACAAGTTCTTCCACCGCAACCGAGCCCTCCTGCTGGAGGTTGAGGAGCTCGAGGCCCGAATGCGCCGCCGCGACCTGTTGGTGGATGACGAGACACTCTTTGAGTTCTACGACGCGCGGATCGGACCCGACGTGGTGTCCGAGCGGCACTTCGACAAGTGGTGGAAGGAGGCCCGGCAGAAGAATCCGGACCTCCTGGACTACGACAAGTCCCTCCTCATCAATGAGGATGCCGACGAACTGGATGATTCGGCCTACCCCAAGAGCTGGTACCACAAGGGCTTTGAGCTGCCGCTGACCTACGAATTCCACCCTGTAGCGCCCGGCTCACCTCCTAATCCGTCCGACGGCGTCACAGCTGAAGTGCCGGTGCTATTCCTGAACCAGCTGGATGACGCCCCGTTCCGCTGGCTGATTCCCGGGCAGCGCGTTGAGCTGGTGACGGCCCTGATCAAGTCGCTGCCCAAACAGATCCGCAAGAACTTCGTACCCGCCCCTGACATTGCCCGGCAAGCTGTGGCGGCCCTCGAAGCCGATTTTGATCCCGCCACCGACGAACTGGAAGCATCACTTGAACTGGCCCTACGCCGGATCCGCGGACACGTTATCCCGCCAGGATCCTGGAATTGGGACGCCGTACCGCCGCACCTCCGCGTGAGCTTCAAGGTTGTGGACAGCAAGGGCAAGGTTCTGGATGAGGGCAAGGACCTTGGAGTTCTTCAGGAGCGCTTGGCACCCGCAACCCGCCGTGCCATCGCCGAATCCCTCGGAGCAACCCCCGGGACCACTGGTCCAGGCGCTCAGGGGAACGGTACCAAAGGCGGAGCCTCTGGCGGAGGCGCAGGCCGGGCGGGCGGCGTCGGACGCGGCGGCCAGGCCGCAGGCCACGGTGAAGTCGAGACCGATGCAGCCGGGCAAACCGGGTCCGCCTTGTTCAGGGAGCTCAGCGGCCTGACCGCCTGGACCTTCGGCACCCTTCAGCGCCAGGTCAGCAACACCGTCAAGGGACACACCGTTACCGGTTACCCTGCCTTGGTGGACGAGGGCACGTCGGTGGCGCTCCGGGTTTTCCAGACGCCCTCAGAACAGCTGGAGTCCATGCGTGGCGGCGTCATCAGGCTCCTCGCGCTCAGGGTGCCCGCGCCGGACCGCTATGTGCTGGAGCACCTGAACAACATTGAGAAACTGACCTTCAGCCAGAATCCGCACGGCTCAGTGTCCGCGCTGATAGCGGACTGCGCCCTCGCTGCGATCGACAAGCTGACGCCGGTGGAGCTGCCTTGGGACCGCGAAGCCTTTGACGCCCTCTATGAGCAGGTCCGGGCTGAACTGATCGATACCGTTTTCGGCGTGACCGCCGTGGTGGAGCGCATTCTCTCCAGCACCCGTCGGATCGAGAAGCAGCTCCGGGGAACCACCAGCCTGGCCCTGATCAGCGCCCTGAATGATGTGAAAAGCCAGTTGGAACAGCTGGTGTATCCGGGTTTTGTGGCCAAAACCGGGTACGCCCAGCTGAGTCAACTCCCCCGCTACCTCGCCGCCATCGAAAAACGGCTCGAACGTCTGCCAGGCAATGTCCAGCGCGATGCGCTTCACATGGCCGCCATCCAGCGGCTGGAGGACGACTACGACGACGCCGTCTCCGCCCTTCTCCCGGGGCGGCAGGCTGGTTCCGAACTGAAGCAGGTCCGCTGGATGATCGAGGAACTCAGGGTGAGCCTCTTCGCCGTCGAACTCGGCACGGCCTACTCCGTGTCGGAGAAACGGATCCGGGCCGTGCTGAATAAGGCTCTGGCCCCTGCCTAAGCCCTGAGCTCAGACCTTCGTCAGCTTTCCGGCACGAACTCCGCGTAGCCGGCTGCCCTCAATCCCTCACGCAGCTTCTCGGCGTTTGCGTCCAGTACGGCAGGGTCCGGATTCTGGTCAGCCGAGGCGAAGTCGAAGTCTGCCATGCTCTGGGATGGCCAGACGTGGACGTGGAAGTGGTTGATTTCGTAGCCTGCCACGATGAGTCCGGCACGCTGGGCGTTGAAAAGCTCCACCTGGACAGCGCCAATCCGCCGTGCCACTTCCATCACCTTCGCCAGCGTTTCCGGTGAGGCATCGGTCCAGCGGTCCACCTCTTCGGTAGGGACAACCAGGGTGTGCCCATCAGCCAGCGGGCCGGTGGTCAGGAACGCCGCAACGTCTGGTTCACGCCAAACGAAGCGGCCCGGAATTTCGCCGTTCAGGATCCTGGTGAACAGGGTACTCATGCGTTTGCCTCCTTGGCCGGAGCCTGCAGTGTGCTGGTGTCCAGCACAAACCGATATTTAACGTCGCCTGCCACCATACGGTCATAGGCATCATTCAGCTGGTCCGCGCGGACTATTTCGATGTCCGCAACCACGCCGTGTTCGGCGCAGAAGTCGAGCATCTCCTGGGTTTCGGCGATCCCGCCAATAAGCGAACCCGCATAAGCTATCCGACGGCGGATCAGCGCGCCGGGATTAACCGGAGGCATGGCCTCGGACGGCAATCCCAGCTGGAACAAAGCGCCGTCACGGCGCAGGGTGCGGAAAAACGGGTTCAGATCGTGCGGTGCCGCCACGGTGTCAATGATGACATCGATGCTCCGGCCAGCAGCAGCCATGGCGTCCTTGTCCGCCGAAAGGATGACTTCATCCGCTCCCAGCTCAAGCGCTGCCGGGACCTTCGACTCAGAGGTCGTGAAAACTTTCACCACTGCTCCCATGGCCTTGGCAAGCTTGACGGCCATGTGCCCCAGACCGCCCAGGCCCACCACGCCCACCACGTCGCCTTCCTCCACATTGAAGTGACGCAGCGGAGAGAAAGTGGTGACGCCGGCACAGAGCAGCGGGGCCACGGCAGCCGGGTCCAGGTTCCCGGGAACGTGGACCACATAGCGCCGGTCAACCACCACAGAGGACGAGTAGCCGCCTTGGGTGACGGAGCCGCCGTTGCGGGCATCTTGGGCCCCATAGGTCCCGGTCATACCGTTCTCGCAGTACTGTTCCAGTCCTTCCAGGCAGCTGTCGCACTCACGGCAGGAGTCCACCATGCAGCCGACACCCACCAGGTCGCCCGGGGAGAAATCATCGACGGCTGACCCCACGCGGCTGACAGTTCCAACGATTTCGTGGCCCGGCACCAGCGGATAGTGCTGTGATCCCCACTCGCCCCGCGTTGCGTGGACGTCGGAGTGGCACAGGCCGCAAAAGTCAATCGCAATCTCGACGTCATCCTCCTTGGGCACGCGCCGTGCCAGCGTCAGGGGCACCAAGCCGCTGTTGTCGGAGACGGCGCCATAAGCCGCCGCGAGGCGGTTACCGGCCAGGAGGTCATCGCTGTTCGCAGGAGAAGCAGGGCCGGTGACGGGAGAAATAGTTTGGGCGAGAGGAGGCGGTACGGGTCGTCCAGGAGTCATACTGCGACGCTACCCCCGCTGGCCGCGGCATTTCCACTCGACGGTGTGGTTCGGCTTGGTTGACCCAGCCTTGTCAAGGTTGATCGCCGCCGGGCTCCTTCCCGGTGACGACTGGCAGCGACGGATTATTGGACCACTCCGAGAAGGAACCTGGATAAAGCGAAGCCGGTATTCCCGCTATTTCCAGCGCTGCCACCTCATGGGCGGCAGTCACCCCGGAGCCGCAGTACACCGCCACCGGGACGTCGTCCCTGATTCCGAGCTCTTCGAAGCGCCGCCGGAGCTCCGCCGCCGGCAGGAAACGGCCGGACTCGTCCACATTATCCGACGTCGGTGCGCTGACGGCGCCGGGAATGTGGCCGGCGCGCGGATCAACAGGTTCGAACTCGCCCCGGTATCTTTCCCCTGCCCGGGCATCCAGGAGCACGCCTTTTCCCGCCCAGCTTCCTGCGGTGGCCGCATCAATAGCCGGCATCCCGCCTGCCTTATTGGAGTCATCGGCAGAGACATCGCTAAAAGAAACGTCGCCGGGAAGGGACTCCACCGGTCCCTCCTCTAGAGGGAGCCCGGCATTCTGCCAGGCGGCCAGGCCGCCGTCGAGCAGGTAGACCTCCTGGAGGCCCGCATTTCGGAGCATCCACCAGAGCCGGGCCGCGGCCATGTTGCCGCTGTTGTCGTAGGCCACCACAACGTCGCCGTCGTTGATCCCCCAACGCCTGGCTGCGGCCTGGAAATCGGCAGCAGCTGGAAGCGGATGCCTGCCGCGGGCAGGGACGGCAGGCGCGGCGAGCTCGGTGGGGAGATTCACGTATACGGCGCCTGGCAGATGGGAGGCGAGGTAGTGGTCCCGGCCGTGCGGATCCCCCAGGGCCCAGCGAACATCCAGCAGGACAGTCCGCTGGCCGGCAGCCCGCCGGGCTTCCAGGGTGGCTACATCCATCAGGGGGCCCATCATTCTCCTTGGGTGGGGTCAGCAGTGGGTCTGACCACTCTAGCCTCCGGAGCAGCGCGGGTAGGCTGGTGCGGTGAATAGGGCAAGCAGCACCGACCGCTCCTGGGCAGACCAGGCAGTCCGCAAGATCAGCGCAGAAAACAACCGCTCCGCCGACACCCATCTCTACTCGGTCCCCCTTCCACAACACTGGGGTGTCCAGCTCTATCTCAAGGACGAATCGACCCACCGCTCCGGAAGCCTCAAGCACAGGCTGGCCCGTTCCCTCTTCCTGTTCGGCCTGGTGAACGGTTGGATCAGGGAAGACACCACTATCGTGGAGGCCTCCAGCGGCAGCACAGCGGTCTCGGAGGCGTACTTCGCGCAGCTGTTAGGGCTTCCTTTTGTGGCAGTAATGACCCGGACTACCAGCCCTGAGAAAATCGCCCTGATTGAACAGTTCGGCGGCTCCTGCCTGCTGGTGGACCATGCATCAGAGGTGTACGCCGTGGCCAGGGAAGTAGCAGAAACCAGCCGCGGTCACTACATGGACCAGTTCACGTACGCCGAGCGGGCCACAGACTGGCGGGGCAACAACAACATTGCCGAATCCATCTTCCAGCAGCTGGAGCTGGAAGAGCACCCGGTGCCTGACTGGGTGGTTGTTGGCGCGGGCACAGGCGGCACCAGCGCCACCATAGGCCGGTACCTCCGCTACCACTGCCATCAGACCCGGCTGGCTGTGGTGGATCCCGAAAACTCAGCTTTCTATCCAGGCTGGCGTGACGGTGTGCCGGACTACAGCACCGGGATGCCGTCGCGGATCGAAGGCATCGGCCGGCCCAGGATGGAACCCAGCTTCGTCCCTTCTGTGATCGACCGTATGATTCAGGTCCCGGACGCCGCCTCCGTGGCCGCCATGCGGCATCTGAGGACTGTTGCTGACCTGCACGCCGGGCCCTCAACGGGCACCAACCTGTGGGGCGTCTGGCAGCTGGTAGCGGAGATGATCGCCGAGGGACGGCGTGGCAGTATTGTGTCGCTCATGTGCGACGGCGGCGAACGCTACGCGGGGAACTACTACAACCCTGCCTGGCTGGCCAGCCAGAATATGGATCCTGAGCCACACGAAGCGGTGCTCAAAAAGTTCTTCGACACGGGTGTTTGGGAGGGCTAGTTCCGGCGGGCTTTGGCTGCTACACCTCCACCGATTCGCCGGGGGCAAGGTGCACGAACTCCGTTCCGTACTTGCCACCCAGCCAGGCCACATGCGATTCCACCATTTTGAGGCCCATCTCATTCAGCAGCCCATCATGGATCTGAAACGCACGTGCGGCCCGTACTCCGATCACAAAATCGATCACCTCGCTGACCTTGTTCCACGGCGCGTGGAGGGGAACCAGGAGGGTCTGAACGCTCATTCCGTCAGGGATGATAAAGGAGTCACCCGGATGGTAGACATTCCCGTCCACGAGGTAGCCGATGTTGACGACCACCGGGATCTGGGGATGGATCAGGGCATGCTGGCCGCCGTAACTGCGGATGCTGAAGCCTGCCGCCTCGAATGAACTGCCGGGCTCCACCGTATGGATCCGGCCTGCCGCTTCCGGTGCCTCTTCACGCAGGTGGGCCGCCACACCGGCGGGGCCGAACACCGCCAGGCTGTCATTCCCGCGCAGGGCATTCACCATGGCGGGCACGTCGATATGGTCACCGTGCTCGTGCGTGACGAGCACCGCCTCCGCACCGGCCAGGGCTTCCTTCGTCTCCGAGAACGTCCCTGGGTCCAGCACCAGCACCCGGCCGTCCTTTTCGAGCCGGACGCAGGCGTGGGTGTATTTTGTCAGCTTCATAGCGCCAGCCTAGGGGGCGGCCGCAAAGAGTGTCCACGAAGCCCCGGGGGCCAGGCGCAGCGCTCACGGCTCAGGGCTCAGGGCTCAGGAAAGCTCCGGCTGGTAATCTTGATCGTTGCCACCATCCCACAGGGAAGCGAGTCCTCCAATGCCGTTCGGCACCAAGGCTGACGAAACCACGCCGTCCACCTCTGCCCCTTCACCCGCCACGGGCGCGGGCATCGGAGCAACGGGAGCCGGAAAGGAACAGCGCGTCACTAAGCAGCGCCTGGCCATCAGCGCCGCGCTGGATGACCTGAATGACTTCGTGAGCACGCAGGAGCTTTACCGGATCCTCCAGAACCAGGGCGTTTCTGTATCACTCGCTACGGCCTACCGCATTTTGCAATCCCTCGCCGATGAGGGACTTGTCGATGTGCTCCGCAACGGTGAAGGCGAGGCCGTCTACCGCCGCTGCGCAGTCACTGAACACCATCACCATCTCCTGTGCCGCAACTGCGGCAAGGCCGTGGAAGTCGAAGCCCCTGCAGTGGAAACGTGGGCTGCCCGGACGGCGAAAGACCACGGCTACACCGACGTTGCACATACCGTGGAGATCTTCGGTTTTTGCCCGGACTGCACCGTCCGCAAGGCGGCCGGCGAGCTCTGACTTAGGGCAAAAAACTCTCTCAGCGCGCAAGCATGACGCGCCCGTTGAGCCCCTTCTTCGCCCGGACAGTCCCGATCACCCGGCACACGACGTAAATCAGGAATGAGAGCGTTGTGACGTAGGGGCTGATGGGTATACGGCCGCCCAGAGCCAGGAGGATCCCGCCCACTGTGGCCGTCATGGCGAACGCCACGCTCAGCACCACCACCGCCACCGGCGAGGACGTAACCCGCAGGGCCGCCGCCGCCGGGGTGATCAGCAGAGCCAGCACCAGGAGTGCTCCCACCACCTGGATGGACAGCGCCACACTGACCCCCAACAGCACCATAAAGACGAGCGCCAGGGTCCGCACGGGAACGCCGCGCGCTTCGGCAAGCTCCGGATCAACGCTGGCGAAGTTAAGCGGCCTCCAGATGGCCACCAGGGCCACCATGACCACCACGGCTGTCCCGGCGAGTGCCTGCAGCTGCACGGTATCGACCGAGACGATCTGCCCGGTCAACAGGCCAAACTTGTTGGCGGCCCGGCCCTCATAAAGGGACAGGAAAAGAATGCCCAGGCCCAGCCCGAAGGGCATGATCACGCCAATGATCGAGTTTTTGTCCCTGGCCCTGACTCCCATCAGTCCCAGCAGCAGCGCCGCCGCCACCGAACCGATCAGCGAGCCGAAAACGATGTCCGCCCCGATCAGAAGGGCAAAGGCCGCCCCGGCGAATGACAATTCAGAGATGCCGTGAACAGCAAAGGCGAGATCCCGCTTCATCACAAAAGTGCCAACGAGTCCGCCCAGCAGGCCCAGCACGGCTCCGGCCCAGATGGAGTTTTGGACCAGGACCAGCAGCTCGCCGTAGTTCTCGAAGCTGAAGATCGATCCGATAATGCTGTCCGGATCCATCAGGCCATCTCCGCTGCCGTGGCATGGACTTCGGCATGATGGTGGGTGGTTGCATCCGGCAGCCCGACCACCACGATGCGTCCGTTGGCGTGGATAACCTCAACATGGCTGCCATAGAGATCCGACAGCACCTCGGTGGTCATGACCTCCTCCGGTGTCCCCACTTTGAACCGGCCTCCGGCGAGGTAGAGCACCCGGTCCACGTAGTCGATGATGGGGTTGATTTCGTGCGTGACGAACACCACTGCACTGTTTTGGTTGTGGCACTGTTTGTTGATCAGCGCGCTCACCGCCTGCTGGTGATGCAGGTCAAGGGACAACAGGGGCTCGTCGCAGAGCAGGACCTTGGGATCCGTGGCAAGGGCCTGGGCAACGCGGAGCCGCTGCTGTTCGCCGCCGGAGAGTTGGCCCACCGGAACCCTGGCGTAGTCGCTTGCCCCAACGAGTTCCAGGAGTTCATCTATCCTGCTGTTCGCCTTTGAGGCTGCAAGGCGCAGTCCCCAGCGGTGGCCGTCCACCCCCAGCCCCACCAGATCCCGGGCGCGCATGGGGGTATCAGGGGAAAAGGACTTCTGCTGGGGGATATAGCCAATAAGGTTACTTCCGCGCTCCACCGGATGGCCGCCCAGCGTGGCGTTCCCGGCATGGAGGTCCTGGAGGCCAAGGAGGACCTTGAGGAAACTTGTCTTTCCGCTGCCGTTAGGTCCAAGCACGGCGAAGAATTCGCCTGGCCTGATGTCCAGGTTGAGATCCTCCCAGAGCGCCCGTTTACCGAACTTCAGGGACGCCCCGCGGAGGCTCACCACTGGTTCCAACTATTTTTTCTCCAAAACTTTGCTGACGTTGTCAACATTGTCCGTCATCCACTGCAGGTACGTCTTGCCCTCGGGCAGTGTTTCGCTGAAGTCGATCACGGGAACGCCGGCCGCTTCGGCCGCGTTCTTGAGGGCTTCAGTCTGCGGGCCCTCTGTCTGATCGTTGTATGCGAGGAATCGAATGTCCTCCGAACCGGCCAGGTCCGTCGCTGCCTTCAGAACGGCCGGCGGGACGTCGGTTCCTTCCTCGATAGCGGCAGTGTAATCGGCCGGCGTCTGGTTCTCCAGCCCTGCCGCCTCCAGCAGGTACAGCGGGACAGGTTCAGTAACTGCTACTGGTGCCCCTGCTCCCCCGGCAGCCTTGAGTGCTGCGAGCTTGGCAGCAAGTCCATCCAGGCTTGACTTGAAGGTGTCGGCATTGGCCGTGAACGTGGCTGCGGATCCGGGCTCGAGTTCGCCGAGCTTGGCTGCAAGGGCATCGGCCAGCTTGCCCATTGCCTCCAGGCTGTACCAGACGTGTTCGTTGAATTCACCGTGCTCGTCGTGCCCGTGCTCGTCGTGCCCGTGCTCATCGGCAGGCTCGCTGGCAGTGGCGTCGGTGGTTGGGGCATCACTGGCTGGGGCATGATCAGCCTCTTCCTCCGGTGCCAGGCCCGAGATTTCGACCGCGCTCAGGATGCTCTCGTGGGGAATGTTGCTGTCCTCGGCCATCTTTTCGACGAAAGCGTCGTAGCCGCCACCATTTTCAATCACCAGATCTGCCTTCGAGACAACCAACCGGTCCTGCGCAGTTGCCTCGTAGGAGTGCGGGTCCTGGCTGGTCTTGGTGATGATGGCGGAGACGTTGACTTTGTCCCCGCCGACAGAGCGCGCGATGTCTCCATAGACGTTGGTGGACGCGACGATGTCCACCAGGCCGCCTTCAGAAGGCGAAGCGGAGGAGACGGACGTTGCTTCACCGCCAGGACCGCAGGCGGTCAGCAAAAGGCTCAAGCCTGCGAGGGCGGCCACGGATGTGCGGGTGGCGGCAGAACGGCGCACGGAAACCTCAAATCTGTTCAGGGGATGGACTTCTACGTCTCAGGAGAGTCTAACCCCCAAATAGGAATGATTCCTATTTAGGGCGAAACCCAATACGGTCATTCACCGTTGGGCTGGCCGAGCCTCCTGATTCCCGTTGCCTGGGTTGCATCACGGATCTCACCCACCAGCTGCTCAATGATGTCTTCGAGGAACAGCACGCCCTGGGTCTGACCGTCGTGGCCTATGACCCGGGCGAGATGTGAGCCCGTTCGCTGCATGACGGACATCGCCTGTTCGATCTCGTCATCCAGCGCGAGGTTCGCCAATGAGCGGATCCGGCTTTCAGCAATAGGGTGCTGATAATCCGCTTCAGGAATGGACAGCACATCCTTCACATGGAGGTAGCCGGCCAGCATGCTGTCGTCATCAAGCATGGGGAACCTGGAGAAGCCTGTCCTGCTGACTGCCTTCTCGAACTCCACCGGAGTAGTGGCCGCCTTCAGCATCACCAGGTTGTCCAGCGGCACCATGATGTCTGAGGCCGTGTGCTCGGAGAACTCCAACGCACCGGTAATGAGCCCGGCGTCATCGTCCACCAGCCCGTGGCGTGTGGACTCCTGCACAATCGACTGGACTTCTTCAAGCGTGAAGGACGAGTTCACCTCATCCTTGGGCTCAATCCGCATGAGCTTCAGGATGTGGTTGGCGGACCAGTTAAGGGCCACAATTGCGGGCCTGACCAGACGGGCAACGAACATCAGCGGCGGGGCCAGGAACAGTGCAGCCTTATCTGCAACTGACACCGAGATGTTCTTCGGAACCATCTCGCCGAAGGTCACGTGCAGGAACGTCACCAGCATCAAGGCGATGGCGAAGGCCACCACGTCCGCCATCTCCACGGGCAGCCCCACCATTTCCAGCGGTGCGGCCATCAGGTGATGAATGGCGGGCTCTGCGACCTGGAGGATCAGCAGTGAGCAAACAGTAATACCCAGCTGGGCACAGGCGAGCATCAGTGACACATTCTCCATGGCACGAAGAGTGGTCTGGGCGCGCTTGGAGCCTGCCTCGGCCAGGGGTTCGATCTGGCTGCGCCGTGCGGACATCACCGCGAACTCGGCAGCAACAAAAAACGCGTTGCCGAGCAGGAGGATAACCAGCCAGAAAATTCCTTCCCAGTCGCTCATGATGCGGTCCTGTCCGGGGCCTCTTCAGCGTCCGGTGCGGCGGGCTGGAAGCAGATTCTGTCGATGCGTCGTCCGTCCATCCTGGTCACGCTCAATGTTCCGCCGCCAACAGGGACGGTGTCACCGACAGTGGCGATGCGGCCAAGTTCGCTCATTACATAACCGCCCACCGTTTCATAGGCGGATTCATCAGGAACGCTCAGTCCGGGAATCTGCTCGGACAGTTCATCCGGGCGCAGCAGCCCAGGAAAGTACCAGTCGCCGGAGGCACTCTGGAGGAGGCCGGGCCGGACTTTGTCGTGCTCGTCAGCAACTTCACCGACGATTTCCTCAACAAGGTCCTCGAGGGTGGCGATGCCCGCCGTTCCGCCGTACTCGTCAAGCACGACGGCGAGCTGCAGGTTTCCCTCGCGGAGTTCCGCGAGGAGGGCATCCAGATGAATGGTTTCCGGCACCCTGAGGACGTCTGTCATGATGGCGCCGGCTTCCAGGTTGGGCCGCCGGTCCCATGGCACTGCCACAGCCTTTTTAACGTGAACCAGTCCCCTGATGTCGTCGGCCGACTCTCCAATGACCGGGAACCGGGAATACCCCGTGCGCCGCGCAGCGTCCAGGATGTCCGAGATCGGCTGGTCGGCGTCGATGGTCTCTACTCGGATCCGGGGCGTCATGACGTCGGCAGCTGTCCGGGCAGAGAAATTCAGCGTCCTGGCCACAAAGTTGGCCGTGCCGGCGTCGAGCGTTCCCATGGCGGCGGAACGCCGTACCAGGGAGGCAAGCTCGGCGGGCGTCCTGGCCCCTGAAATTTCTTCCTTGGCTTCAAGCCCGAACACGTTCAGGACCTTATTGGAAAAGCCGTTCAGCACCAGGATGGCAGGCTTGAAAAGGGCAGTGAAAACAAGCTGCGGCCTGGCCAGCGCCTTGCCCACGGGAAACGACAGCGCGATGGCCATGTTTTTGGGCACCAGTTCGCCCAGCAACATGGAGAGCAGGGTTGCCAGCGCCATGGCGATCACCAGGGAAATGGATGCCGCTGCGACGTCGGGAATGCCGACGACAACCAGCGGGCCTTCCAGCAGCCGGCCGACGGACGGTTCCATCACGTAGCCGGTCAGCAGCGTGGTGAGGGTGATGCCAAGCTGGCAGCTGGAGAGTTGGGTGGAAAGGGACTTGAGGCATTTGAGCAGCGGAACGGCACCGGTGTCACCGTTGTCGATGGCGCGCTGGACCGTTGCCTGGTCCAAAGCAATGAGGGAAAATTCGACGGCGACAAAGAAGCCGGTGCCGGCGATCAGCAGGAAGCCTGCTGCAAGGAGAAGCCATTCCATTCAGCATCCCGCCGCGGAAATCAGGGGCGAGCGTAGAATCCGGGTGCTGTGAAGGAACTGGGCTGCGGGCCGCTGAGGGGGGAAACCGCCCGGCGGAGGATGGTCAGCCGAAGCCGACGGTGTTTCCAAAGTGGCTCCACGGGCCTGGGCCGGCGGAGAGTGATGGGCGCGTGTTCGGGGTTTGCCGGCTCTGCGGGTGGACTGTGCGGCGCTGCTCTTCGTGCTCCGCTGACAGCCCCCAGGCCGGCACCTAGATTTACTGTCCATAAGGGTTTCAGTCTACAGGAGCAGATCATGGCCCCCGCGTGCTGTGCAATCGCGCTCTGCGGCGTCGGCGGATTCTTCCCGCGCGGACAGCTTCAGGCACGCCATATTCCACTTTCTTGGCGTCACTTCATGATTTGGGTCACCCTTATTGGCAGTTAGCGCAGGATGCTCATTAGACTGGCAAAGGTCTGGGTTCAGAGGACGCAGAGAACTGGTTCGGATGTTGTGCTGAGGCACCGTGGCGGCCAGAGGGAAATCAAACTCATGGAAGAGGCGTATTTCAAGTGCCAGAGCAGCCTAGCCACCGTCTACCAGAGGAATTTGGCGGAAATGAGTGGCTCGTTGACGAACTGTACGAGCAGTACCAAAAGGACAAGAACGCTGTGGACGCCAAATGGTGGCCGCTGTTTGAATCCTTCGACTCGGGCAGCGATTCTTCTTCCAACGGGAATTCGCCCCTCGCCGTCGCCCACCCCCCTACCCGTGAAATGCCTGCCGTAGCTCCGGCCCAGGCCCCAGCAGCTCCGGCACCGGCGCCGGCAGCGCAGCCTGAGGCATCCGCTCCCGCGGCAGCTCCGGCCCCTGCACCTGCAGCTGCACCGGCAAAGAAGGCCCCGGCAACTGTTGCCCGGGACGGCGCAAAGATGACCGAGCCTGGAACCGGATCACAGCCGATCCCCGCACAGCTCCCCAAAAACGTCAAAGCGCCCACGGCTCCCGAAGAGGACGTTGTCTCAGTCCTCCGCGGCCCGGCCAAGGCCATCGCCTCGAACATGATCACCAGCCTGGAGGTTCCCACCGCCACAAGCGTCAGGGCCATCCCTGCCAAGCTGCTGATCGACAACCGTGTTGTCATCAACTCCAACCTGGCCCGCGCACGCGGCGGCAAGGTCTCTTTCACCCACCTCATCGGTTACGCCGTCATCCGGGCCCTGTCCCAGTTCCCGTCCATGAACGTCTACTACGACGAAGTGGACGGCAAGCCCGTTGCCGTCCAGCCTGCACACGTCAACTTCGGCATCGCCATTGACATGCCCAAGCCTGATGGAACGCGCCTGCTGATGGTGCCGAACATCAAGAAGGCCGAGACCCTTAACTTCTCTGAGTTCTGGCACACCTATGAAGACCTCATCAAGCGCGCCCGCGCCGGCAAACTGACAGCGGACGACCACTCCGGCACCACGGTGTCCCTGACCAACCCGGGCGGCATCGGCACAGTACACTCAGTGCCCCGGCTTTCCAAGGGACAGGCCGCCATCATCGGCGTCGGTGCACTGGACTACCCTGCCGAATTCCAGGGTGCCAGCGAAAAGATCATTGCGCATAACGCCATCAGCAAGGTCCTCACCCTGACGTCAACCTATGACCACCGTGTCATCCAGGGAGCCGGCAGCGGCGAGTTCCTCAAGCTGGTGCACCAGCTGCTGCTCGGCGCGCAGAACTTCTATGACGAGATCTTCGAATCCCTGCGCATTCCGTACGAACCCGTGCGCTGGAGCCCGGACCTGCAGGTGGACCCGTCAGACCAGATCAACAAGGTCGCCCGCATCCAGCAGCTCATCCACTCCTACCGTGTGCGTGGGCACCTGATGGCGGACACCGACCCGCTGGAGTATGTCCAGCGCAAGCACCCGGACCTTGATGTCCTGACCTATGGCTTGACCCTGTGGGACCTGGACCGCGAGTGGCCCACCGGCGGCTTCGGCGGCAAGCCCGTGCTTAAGTTCCGTGACATCCTGGCGGTGCTGCGCGACGCTTACTGCCGCACCACCGGCATCGAATACATGCACATCCAGGAGCCGGAGGAACGCACATGGTTCCAGGACCAGCTGGAGCACCCCTACTCCAAGCCCACCCGTGAAGAGCAGCTGCGCATCGTCTCCAAGCTGAACGCTGCTGAGGCCTTCGAAACGTTCCTGCAGACCAAGTTCGTGGGCCAGAAGCGCTTCTCGCTCGAAGGCGGCGAGTCCCTGATTCCGCTGCTGGATGCCATCATGTCCGACGCCGCGGATGACGGCCTGGATGAAGTGGCTATCGGCATGGCCCACCGCGGCCGTCTGAACGTACTCACTAATATCGCCGGCAAGACCTACGCCCAGGTTTTCCGTGAATTCGAAGGCACCCAGGATCCGCGCTCCGTCCAGGGCTCGGGTGACGTGAAGTACCACCTCGGCACTGAAGGCACGTTCACCTCGGACAACGGCAACGAAACCAAGGTCTACCTGGCCGCCAACCCGTCCCACCTTGAAGCCGTGGACCCAGTGCTGGAAGGCATCGTCCGCGCCAAGCAGGACCGCCTGGACCAGGGCGAGGCGTTCCCCGTGCTGCCCATTATGGTCCACGGTGACGCCGCCTTCGCCGGCCAGGGTGTCGTAGCCGAGACGCTGAACCTTTCCCAGCTGCGCGGCTACCGTACCGGCGGCACCATCCACGTGGTGGTCAACAACCAGGTCGGCTTTACCACCGCACCTTCCTCGTCCAGGTCCTCCACGTACTCCACGGACGTCGCCAAGATGATCCAGGCCCCCGTGTTCCACGTGAACGGTGACGACCCCGAAGCGGTGGTGCGCATCGGCCAGCTCGCATACGAGTTCCGCCAGCGTTTCCACAAGGACGTTGTCATCGACATGGTGTGCTACCGCCGCCGTGGCCACAACGAGGGTGATGACCCCTCGATGACCCAGCCCCTGATGTACAACCTGATCGAAGCCAAGCGTTCCGTGCGGAAGCTGTACACGGAGTCGCTGATCGGTCGCGGCGACATCACCGAAGAGGAAGCCGAACAGCTGCTCCGCGACTACCAGGAGCGGCTGGAGCGGGTCTTTGCCGAGACCCATGCCGCCCAGACCTCGCCCATCCCGATCATCACGGCGGACTCCGCCGCGGTATCGGACATCGAGCGTCCCATCGCCCAGCAGTCCGACTCCGGGTCCAATGCGCCTGCGTCCACCGCCATCACACCCGAGACCCTGGCCCGCATCGGCAAGGCGCACATTGAAATCCCCGAGGGCTTCACGGTCCACGCAAAGCTCAAGCAGCTGCTCGAGAAGCGCGAGCAGATGTCACGCGAAGGTGGCATCGACTGGGGCTTTGGCGAGATTGCGGCTTTCGGATCGCTCATCATGGAAGGCGTCCCCGTGCGCCTGGCCGGCCAGGACTCCCGCCGGGGAACGTTCGTTCAGCGCCACGCTGTCTTCCATGACCGCGCCAACGGCAACGAATGGCTGCCCCTCGGCCACCTCTCGGACAACCAGGCCAAGCTCTGGATCTACGATTCCCTGCTGTCCGAATATGCGGCAATGGGCTTCGAATACGGCTACTCCGTCGAGCGTCCCGATGCGCTCGTCCTGTGGGAGGCGCAGTTCGGTGACTTTGTGAACGGCGCGCAGACCATCATCGATGAGTTCATCTCCTCCGCAGAACAGAAGTGGGGCCAGCGGTCCTCCCTGGTGCTGATGCTTCCGCACGGCTACGAAGGCCAGGGCCCGGACCACTCCTCCGCGCGGATCGAACGCTTCCTGCAGATGTGTGCTGAAGAAAACATGATCGTCGCCAACCCCACGACGGCGGCATCCCACTTCCACCTGCTGCGCCGCCAGGCGTACAGCCGCCCCCGCAAGCCGCTGATCATCTTCACTCCGAAGCAGTTGCTCCGCCTCAAGGGCGCGGCTTCCTCGGTGGAGGACTTCACCACGGGCAGCTTCCGCACCGTCATCGGTGACCATGAGCAGCTGGCGGCAGACGCCGTCGAACGCGTCCTTCTGGTGTCCGGCCGCCTGTACTACGATCTCCTGTCCACCCGGCAGAAGACGGAGGACAAGACGACGGCGATCGTCCGCGTGGAGCAGCTCTACCCGCTGCCGCATGCAGAGATCGCGGCGGAGCTGGCCAAGTACCCGAACGCCGAAGTGGTGTGGGCACAGGACGAGCCTGCCAACCAGGGTCCGTGGCCATTCGTTGGGCTCAACCTCCCGGGCGCGCTTGACCGTGCCGTCCGCCTGGTGTCCCGTCCGGCCTCGGCCTCCACGGCTGCCGGCTCCATGAAGCGGCACGCTGCCGAGCAGGATTCGCTCCTGAAGCAGGCATTTGCACGAAAGTAGCCGCTAGATTGCCCGGCCGGACGTCGAAATCCCAGACTCCGGCCGGGCAGTTCTGTTTAATGGGGGTGGGCCGGTTCCTTGAAACGGCCCGGCAGCAGCAGATGCGGGCAACGCGTCATGTCATTCAGCACTGAAGTAAAGAGGAACCCGTGGAAGACAGGAAGCTGCGCATCGCAGCTGTTGGAGATGAACTGCTGGCCGGGCTTGGGGATCCCAGGGCACTCGGCTGGCTGGGCCGCGTTTTGGCCCGCACTCCCCAGGATGGCGTGGAACTGGAAAGCTATGCCCTCCCCTGCCCGCAGGAGGGAACGGAAGGGTTGGCTGCCCGCTGGCTGGAGGAGGCCGGACGCCGGTTCGGTGACCACCACGAAAACCGGCTCGTGATCGGCCTGTCCGGCCGGGACATCGAGTTCGGCCTTTCCACTGCGCGCAGCCGGCTTAATCTGGCCAATATCCTGGATTCGGCATCGCAAAACAGGATTGAGGTTTTTGTGGTGGGCCCGCCCCCCACCCTGGACCCGGCACATAACCGGCGCCTTGGCGAGCTCAATACGGCCTTCGCCGATGTGACCACACGCCGCAAACACCTTTACGTGGACACGTTTTCTCCACTGGTCAACCATGAGCAGTGGCGCCAGGACCTCGCCGCAAACAGCGGAACCCCGGGGCAGGCTGGGTATGGCCTCATGGCATGGCTGGTCCTGCATCGCGGCTGGTTCCAGTGGCTGAAAATGGACGCCCCGGCCTAAGCCGCCGCTTCAGCAAATTCGCGATATATCTTGACCTCCTTTCCCTCCCGGTATAGGTTGGCCTACGACACGATATATCGCGAGCTTGGAGGAACCAATGACCGAGGACAGCTGGACCGTCACCGATCCGCAAACCATCGATGTTGACAATGTCACCTCGCTCAAGCTGGGCATGGTGCGCGGAAGGTTTGACGTCGTTACTCACGCCGACCCCGTCGTCCGGGTGGAGATCACAGAAGTGCAGGGCGACCCCGTGGCCGTGTCATTCGTCGACGGCCGGCTCGAGGTCCGCCATCAGCTTCACGGACCGCAGGGCTGGTTCAAGAACCTGATGGGAACCGTCAACCACAACAGCAATAATTCGGCCGTCATCAGCATCGCCCTTCCGGCCGGCGTCGAAGTGGAAGCGGGCACCGTCAGTGGTGACGGACTGGTGTCCGGGATCAGCGGGCACACCAGGCTCAATACCGTCTCCGGTTCGGTAATGGCAGATGGCACCAGCGGCAACCTCCACATCAACACCATCAGCGGGGACGTGGTTGCCCGCAACCACGACGGCGTCCTGACCGCCAAAAGCGTCTCGGGCGAGGTTACGGCCTCCGGCCGGTTCAGCAATATCCGCGCCAACACTGTCAGCGGCGACATGAGCTTTGACCTGTGGGGCTTTACGCATGACTTCGGCGCCAATTCAGTCTCCGGGGACCTGACCATCCGGCTCCCGCACGACGTCGGGGTGGACATCGTGGCGAAATCCGCCAGCGGGACGGTGGTCATCGACGACCAGCACTACGCCCAGCCCGGGGGCAAGGTGGAAACCATCGCAGGTCCGGACCGCAAGCTCATGCTGGTGCGGACCAACTCCGTGTCCGGCAAGACGTCCATCTTCCATGGCCTTGCTCCGGATAGCGGGGAAGCGTCGGACGGCGAAACAAGGAACCCGGAAGCGGCAGGCTGATGCCTCCGGTCTTTGCCCATGGTGCCCTCCGGTTATACCTTCTGGCCCTCCTGGAGTCCGGCCCCAAACACGGCTACGAGCTCATCAAGGCCCTCAAGGAGAGGTTCGGCGGAACGTATTCCCCCAGCGCGGGAACCATCTACCCGCGACTGGGAAAGCTGGAGGAAGAGGGACTGGTAGCTACGGAGTCCGTGGGCAGGCGCACCAACTATTTCATCACCGCGGCGGGGCTGGCGGAACTGAACAGCCGCCGGGACGAACTGGCCGGCGTCGAAAACGACATCTCCGCCTCCGTCCGCCGCCTGGCGGACAGCCTCCGCGAGGACATCCGGAGCAACATGCGCGGGCTGCGCGCAGATCTCGCAGCGACCGCCGAGGCGGCGCGTTCCGCGGCCCGCTCCGCAGACTTCAGGATGGCAGGTACCCGGCAGTCGCAGGACGGGAACCGGACGCTGAAAGAGGCCGAGCTGCTCCTTCAGGCATTCCGGGACGACCTGCGGATCGAACTTCGACTGGAGGCGAGCCGGCAGCCGCTCAGCCCGCTGGCACTTGAAACCGTCAAGACCGTCCTGGACCAGGCCCGCATCTCCATCAGGAATTCGCTGCACGGCTGACGGGAGAGGCGAGGCAAGCCGCTGCAGGACGCAAGCCTGCAGAACGCCGGCCGTTGCAGGACGGCGCCCCACGTCATGGCTGCGATCCTGGTTCGCGGCCTGTCCCTTCTTATGGGAGACTTGAGGGCAGCTCTTTTGAGTACCGAAATTAAGGAGGCCAGCTATGAGCAAGCGTGCACGTAAACGTCGTGACCGTAAGCGTGGCGGCGCGAACCATGGGAAGCGCCCCAACACCTAAGCAAAAGCTTGGAATGACGGTTTAAGCGAAGGACCCCGGAAGCCACACGGCTTCCGGGGTCCTTTGTCTTGAATCGGTGCGTCTTGAATCGATCTTCCGCGGCTGGCAGTGAAGGCTAAGCGTCCACCGGGCGGATGGAATGTATCCGATCCAGAATGGCGTTCTTGAGGTTCTCCGGTGCGGCCTCGGTACAGGAGCGTTTCACCATGTTCCGGATCACGCATTCGAGGTCGTACTGCTGAGTGCATTCAGGGCAGTCATCAAGGTGGTGCTTGATCTCCGTGATGTCCTCACGGGTCAGTGCCCCGTCAAGGTACTCATAGATGCGTTGCATCCTGGCGTCGTCGCAGTCGCCTAATCCCTGGCAGTCGCTCATTTCCTGTTCTCCTGTTGTGTGCTTTCGGCCGCTTCCTGGGTTTCGACGGCGCCTTTGAATCCCCGATCGGCGGCATAGTCCGCCAGCATGTCCCGCAACATTTTCCGGCCGCGGTGCAGCCGGGACATCACGGTGCCGATGGGCGTGTTCATGATGTCCGAAATTTCCTTGTAGGCGAAGCCTTCGACGTCCGCGAAGTAAACGGCCAGCCGGAACTCCTCCGGAATCGCCTGGAGCGCGCGTTTTACATCTGAATCAGGCAGGTGATCCAGTGCCTCTGCCTCCGCCGACCTGAGCCCGCTGGACGTGTGGGATTCCGCCCTTGCCAGCTGCCAGTCCTCAATCGTGTCCGAATTGGACTGCAAAGGCTCCCGCTGCCGTTTTCGGTACAGGTTAATGTAGGTGTTGGTCAGGATCCGGTACAACCATGCTTTGAGGTTGGTGCCCGGCTTGTACTGATGGAACGCCGAAAATGCCTTGGTGTAGGCCTCCTGGACAAGGTCCTCGGCATCAGCCGGGTTCCGGGCCATGCGCATGGCAGCGGAATAAAGCTGGTCCACGTATTGCATTGCGTCCCGCTCGAAGCGGATGCGACGCTCTTCCGGCGATTCCTTGGCCAAGTCAACGGCGGGCTCTGCAGGCTCGCCGCTGAGGGTTTCAGGCTCTGCTGATTCTCCGGCGGCGGGCTGTGCGTCGTTACGGCTCTTGGCTTCGCTTCCGGAGGCCTCATACATGGCCTCAAGGGCCGGATCCAGGGTGCTCATTGCCTTCAAGTCTACTGTCACGCTCTGGGCGCGCAGCGAACCGTACTCCGGAGGATCTGATTCCAGAGTCTCCAAAACCACGGGGCCCGCTACTTCCGTTTCGTCCTTCACCAACGCCAAGTGCCAACTCCGCTCTTTACCACTGCAGTTCATCGATGGGGGTGTCCGGCATTTCCCGGACCCGCAAACCATAACCACTGGTGGCAGGCAAATATTCCTCAAAAGTGCAAGACTAGAACGGACTCCGCCGCATACGACGCGGTTCGTCCACCCAGGAGGAAATCCATGTCCTTTGTCCGTACTCTCGCCCGGCCCATGCTGGCATCCAGTTTCGTCCTTGCCGGTCTGGACAAGTTCAGGAACGCTGATGATACCGCTCAGCAACTCTCGCCCCTTCTGCGCAAGGCAGCAGCCTCGTTGCCCTTCCAGACCAGCGAGAAGACACTGGCCAAGGTGATTGGCGGAACGCAGGTAGGTGCCGGCGTGTTGTTCGGACTGGGCAAGTTCGCACGGCTGTCAGCAACGCTGCTCACGGTTATTTCGGTCCTGAACACTTTTGTGGAGTGGCGAAGCGCTGACATCAGTTCCAAGGAAGGCCGGGATGCCCGGCGCAAGCAGCTCCTCAAAAATCTCTCCCTCAGCGGCGGCGCCTTGCTTGCCTCCGTGGATACAGCAGGCAAGCCCGGACTGGCCTGGCGCGCAGAGCACCTGGCTGCCGACGTGAAAAAGGGCGCTTCCCACCTCGCTGCGGACACCAAAAAGACCACCGGCAAGCAGCTCCACAAGGCTGACAAGGCTGTCCGGCGCGCCGTGGATCAGGCAACGGGGGCCTAAGGACGCATGACCGGATCCATTGCCGCCCCTGCCCGTGACTCTTCCGAAGCTGTGTCCCACTGGCCCGCACCGTTTGCCGCCAGGCCGGTCAATGCCACGGTTACGGTGCCGGGTTCCAAGTCCCTGACCAACAGGTTCCTGGTCCTGGCGGCACTGGCTGACGGCCCTTCCAGGCTGCGGGCCCCGCTGCACTCGAGGGACTCAGCGCTGATGATTGAGGCCCTGCGCCAACTGGGTGCCGGCATCACCGAGGTACCGGGAGACGGCGCCTTCGGGCCGGACCTCGAAGTGATTCCGCTGAGCCGGGACGCTTCCCCGGCGCGGACGCAGATCGATTGCGGCCTCGCCGGAACAGTGATGCGGTTCGTTCCTCCGCTCGCCGCGCTTCGAAACGGCGAGAGCGTTTTCGACGGCGATCCGCACGCCAGGAACCGCCCGATGGGAACCATTATCGAAGCGCTGAAAGCCCTCGGCGTTGCGGTAGCCGCGGAGGACGGCAGCACTCCTGCCTCGTTGCCTTTCGTGGTCGAGGGCACCGGCGAAGTCCGCGGCGGACACCTGGTGATCGATGCCAGCGCGTCGTCGCAGTTCGTCTCGGCTCTGCTTCTCGTGGGAGCACGGTTTACTGAAGGCCTGCATCTGGAGCACGTTGGCAAGCCAGTGCCAAGCCTTGACCACATCAATATGACGGTGGCCGTGCTGCGGGGCCTGGGGGTTTCGGTGGATGATTCCGTTCCCAACCACTGGGTTGTCGCCCCGGGCCATATTCGGGCTTTCGACCAGCGCATCGAGCAGGACCTGTCCAATGCGGGCCCCTTCCTGGCCGCTGCCCTGGCATCACGCGGAACGGTCCGCATCCCGAACTGGCCGGCGGAAACCACCCAGGTGGGAGACAAATGGCGCAGCATCCTGTCGGCAATGGGTGCCGACGTCAGCCTCGCTGACGGCGTCCTGACCGTTACCGGCGGGGCTGGGATCCAGGGTGGCGACTTCGATGAAACCAGCGAACTTGCCCCTACTGTCGCCGCTCTGTGCGCCCTCGCCAGCGTCCCTTCCCGGCTCACGGGAATAGCACACCTGCGCGGGCATGAGACGGACCGGCTGGCCGGGCTCGTCACCGAAATCAACCGCCTCGGCGGCGATGCAGAAGAGACCAGCGACGGATTGGTGATCCGCCCGGCGAAGCTGCACGGCGGCGTCGTACATAGTTACGCAGATCACCGAATGGCCACCGCCGGTGCCATCCTTGGCCTGGCCGTGCAGGGCATTGAGGTGGAGGACATCGCCACCACGGCCAAGACCATGCCGGACTTTCCTGCCTTGTGGGCGGACATGCTCGCCCAGGGCCAGTCAACCCAGCCTGAGGGGCCGGAGGGTTCCGTCGGTGGCACGCAGCACTGATTCATGGGACGAGTCCGATGTCCGGATCCGTCCCAGCAAAAAGGGGTCACGCCCGCGTACCAAGGACCGTCCCAGTCACGATGACGCTGTCACGGGACGCATCATCACGGTGGACCGCGGCCGGTATACGGCAGTGGTCGGTGAGGATTCGGGCGACGAGCGCGTGATCATCGCGGCAAGGGCCCGGGAATTGCGCCGCTCCCCCGTGGTCGCCGGAGATTTCGTCTCGCTCGTGGGGGATGTATCGGGCGAACCTGACACCCTGGCCCGCCTGGTCAAGATCCAGGAGCGCAGGACACTCCTGCGCCGCAGCGCGGATGACACTGATCCCGTGGAGCGCGCAGTGGTAGCCAACGCCGATCAGCTCGTGGTCGTGGTGGCTGCCGCCAACCCGGAACCCCGGACCGGCTTTATCGACCGCGCCTTGGTAGCAGCCTACGACGCCGGGATTGACCCGCTGCTGCTGGTCACCAAGGCGGACGTCAAGGATCCCTCGGAGCTGTTGTCCAACTACGAGCACCTTGATTTCCCGGTCATCATCAGCCGCACGGCCGATTCCGCGGCGTCCGGAATCGATGCACGTTCCGATGACGGCCTGTCTGCCCGGCTGGACAGTAATGCCGTTTCCCAGCTCCGTGAACACCTCGATGGCAAGGTCACGGTGATGCTGGGGCATTCGGGCGTGGGCAAATCCACCATGGTGAACGCGCTGACAGGTGCCGAACGTGCCACGGGCGGCGTCAACGCGGTGACGGGGAGGGGGCGGCACACGTCCTCGTCTGCCCTTGCCCTCAAACTGACTGACTCGCCGGCGGGGAGCTGGATCATTGATACTCCCGGGATCCGGTCCTTCGGCCTGGCACATGTGGACCCGGATCGCATCCTCCGGTCCTTCCCGGATCTCGAGCCGGGAACGGACGCATGTGAACGTGGCTGCAAGCACAACGCCGCCGCGGTCAACTGCGGGCTGGACGCCTGGGTGGCCGAGGGCCACGCCGGCCCGACGGGTGCAGCCCGGCTTGCGTCACTGCGGCGTTTGCTTGGCACCGATCCGCGGATGGAAGGTCAGGAAACCAAGGAACTCGGCAGCATGGGCTGAAGTACCGCCATCCGTTCGCTCACCGTTTGGCGGGTTTTGCCGTATTTTCCCGCCTTCAGCGGACCCTGTCCGGAAGCGTCGGAACGGTTCGGGACGCCGATGTCCCCGCCCCTGCCCCGCTTTGACGGTAGTTTGGAACCATGATCCAACCCGCTTCGAGCTACAACGATGACTTGCGCCTGGCCCACGTGCTGGCCGATTCCGTGGACGACCAGACCATGAGCCGCTTCAAGGCCCTGGACCTCCACATCGAAACCAAGCCGGACCTGACGCCGGTCACAGATGCTGACAAGGCCGCTGAGGAAGCCATCCGGGGCCAACTCTCCCGCTCCCGTCCCCGTGATGCCGTGCTCGGTGAGGAGTTCGGCAGCAGCGGACATGGTTCCCGCCGCTGGATCATCGACCCCATTGACGGCACCAAGAACTTTGTTCGCGGCGTCCCCGTCTGGGCCACACTCATCGCACTCGTTGACGAGGGCGAACCGGTGGTCGGCGTGGTCAGTGCCCCGGCGCTCGGTAAGCGCTGGTGGGCGGCCAAGGGCGCTGGAGCCTACATGGGCCGTTCCCTTGCCGCCGCCACCAGGCTGCGGGTTTCGGACGTCTCAAAGCTGTCCGACGCGTCGCTGTCCTATTCCAGCCTGGGTGGGTGGAAGGAACGGGGCAATCTTGACGAGTTCCTGGAGCTCACCGAGGATGTGTGGCGGACGCGGGCATACGGCGACTTCTGGTCCTACTGCATGGTGGCCGAAGGCTCTGTGGACATCGCGTGTGAACCCGAGCTGAACCTTTACGACATGGCGGCGCTGGTGCCCATTGTGGTTGAGGCCGGGGGCCGGTTTACCTCCCTTGAGGGAGAAGACGGGCCCTTCGGAGGCAATGCCCTGGCCACCAATTCCATCCTGCACTCGGAGGTCCTGAAGAGACTAAATCCGAGCCTGGACGATCTTCTCTCGTCCTGATCATCCGAATTATCAGCGGCGGACGCCTTCAAAAGGAGGCGTCCGCCGTCGTATCTTCGGTGAGTGGGGCCTATTTCAACCCGCGTAACAAAACCCTTAACATTCGGCCCGGCTTTTTCCCCGCCCGGCCCATGTCCTACGCTCTTAACAGGTCACGAGTGCCAGCGCGAAACCCCGGTTTGCTGGCCGGCAACCCTCCATTCGCGGTGGGGTGCCCCGGGTGACGACCAGGCCGGTCCGGAACGGATGCGGCAAGCGCGGATTCCCGGCACAGGGAGTCCTTTTCAGAGTGAGGTCTCTGTGACAACTGCCACCGTCTCCCCCAATACCGCTGCCCAGGCATTTCCCGGCACGTCCCCAGCACTGTCCGCCGATCGCATTTCCATCGCCGGGCGTCCCCTCTCCGCCGTCACCGGCGCGGAGATCCAGGCTCCCCTGATCCAGGGCGGACATGTCAGGTACGCCAACCTTGACTATGGTGCTTCGGCGCCTGCCCTCTCCGTGGTTTCTGCCTACCTCAACGAGATCCTGCCGTTTTACGCGAGCGTCCACCGTGGTGCCGGCTATGCATCCCAGATCAGCACTTCGGTTTATGAGAACTCACGCAGCATAGTCCGGGAGTTTGTTGGTGGCCGCCCCGATGACTCCGTTATCTTCACCCGTAACACCACTGATTCCCTGAACCTGCTGGCCGGCTGCCTGCCGTCCACGGACGGGCGCAACCAGGGCGACGTCCTCTATCTCGACATCGAACACCATGCCAACCTCCTGCCGTGGCAAGGAGTGCCGCACCGCAGTGTGGTCGCCGCCAACACCCTTGCCGGTACCGTCGAGGCTATCCGTGCCGAGTTGGAACAGGGCGGGGTGAGCCTGCTGGCCGTCACCGGCGCGTCCAACGTCACCGGCGAGATCCTGCCCGTCCGGGCACTGGCGGCACTGGCCCACGAGCACGGCGCCCGCATCGTGGTCGATGCCGCACAGCTTGCGCCGCACCGGCGTATCGACATCGCCGCTGACGACGTCGACTACCTGGCCTTCTCCGGCCACAAGCTCTATGCGCCCTTTGGGTCAGGTGTCCTGGTGGGCCGGCCGGACTGGCTCGACGCCGGCACTCCCCACCTGGCCGGCGGCGGCGCTGTCCGGGAAGCCAGGCTGGACGGCGTGAGCTGGGCAACCGGGCCCGCCAGGCACGAAGGCGGCTCGCCCAACGTCCTGGGCGCAGCCACCCTCGCCCGCGCCACGCAGGTCATCGCCGCCTTGGACCAGACCCGCTGGCATGCCCACGAGTCAGCCATCAGGTCCTTCCTGGTGGAAGGCCTCGAGAAGATCGACGGCGTCACCGTGCACCAGATCTTCAAGGACACCAACCCCGAAACGGACACCATCGGCGTGGTTAACTTCTCCGTGGCGGGCTACGACGCTGGACTGGTGGCTGCCTATCTCTCCGCAGAGCACGGCGTAGGCCTCCGTGACGGCCGTTTCTGCGCCCATCCCTTGCTCAAGCGCCTGGGTCTTCCTTCCGGCTCCCTCCGGGCGAGCTTCGGAGTAGGTTCCCGGCTCGAAGACGCCCAACGGCTGCTGGCCGGCATCGAGGAACTGCGCCGCACCGGATTGGGATGGGACTACGTCGTGGATGCCGGCCGCTGGGTTCCCGCCAATGACACCCGGACTTACCCGTCGTGGGCGCCGAACACTCCCGGTACCGCAGGCGCAGCTCCCTGCATCGAAGACTGACCTGAGGTAATGGCCGCCTGCCCCTTCAAAGGTGCATGGCCAAGCGCGCCCGAGGGCTGGTTCGTCCGGACGCACCCGTGCGGTAAATTCGAAAGATACCCAAGGGCATCAGGTGAAGGAGGCCGCGCGTGGCACGGGGTGGCCCCAAACTTGACCACGGACGCCGTCGGGAACTCGGACAGAGCTTCCAGGACGGCGGCGAGCACTACCAACGCGTCCGGCCCGGATATCCCGCGGACTCAGCTGACTGGCTTGTTCCCGCCGGAGCCCGTGATGCCGTGGACGTCGGTGCAGGGACTGGCAAGTTCACGGCCCTGCTGCTCGAGCGCGGACTGGCGGTTTCAGCCGTGGACCCTTCCGCGGACATGCTCAAGCAGCTCGGGATCCACTATCCACAAGTGACAGCAAGGCAGGGCACAGCCGAGGCAACCGGGCTGGCGAGCGGCTCATTCGACGTCGTCAGCGTTGCCCAGGCCTGGCATTGGTGTGACCCGCTGCAGGCAAGCACAGAACTTGCCAGGATTCTTCGCCCAGGCGGCACACTCGGCCTTATCTGGAACCAGCTGGACACATCCGTACCGTGGGTCCACCGGCTCTCACGGATTATGCACGCCGGGGACGTCTACAAGCCGGGGTTTCGTCCTGTGGTGGGGCCTGAGTTCCAGGGGCTCGAAAGCCATGTGACACGGTGGGAAGACCGGCTAAGCACGGCCGACATCATTGAGCTGGCCAAATCCCGGAGCTACTTCCTGAGGGCGGGTGAAGCCACGCGGACCAAGGTCCTCGCCAATCTCGACTGGTATCTGCACCAGCATTTGGATCACGCTGCCGGTGCTGAACTGGGACTGCCCTACCTGACGCTGACCTGGCGGGCCATCAAGGCATGACGGCGGCTGACCAACGGGTAGGCTTGGTACCGTGAAGACCAGCGCGCCCTCCTCCTCGATCGAGGACTACGTCAAGGTCATATACTCCTTCACTGAGTGGCAGGACAAGCCCATTACGTCCTCCCAGCTGGCCCAGCGCCTGGGCGTGGCAAATTCCTCGGTTTCGGAAATGGTCCGCAAACTCAAGGACCAGGGCCTGGTGGACCACAAACCGTACAGTGCCATCACGCTGACACAGGACGGAGTGCGGCTGGCCCTGTCCATGGTGAGGCGGCACCGACTGATTGAGACCTATCTCGTCCAACAGCTGGGGTACAGCTGGGATGAGGTCCACGACGAAGCCGAACTGCTGGAGCACGCAGTCTCGGACACTTTCATTGAACGCATGGCGGCCAAGCTGGGAAATCCCCAACGCGATCCCCACGGGGACCCCATTCCTACCGCGGACGGAACCGTGCTGATGCCTCCCGCCCGCCTGATGAGCGAGCTGGATCAGGGCCACACCGGCAGGATCACCAGGATCAGCGATGAGAACCCCGACCTCCTGCGGTACCTCTCCGCACAGGAAATCGACCTGGACGCCGATGTTGAGGTGGTCGGCCGGAAACCCTTCGGCGGCGCCCTTGTGGTGCGGATCCGCTCGGCGGGCAGGAAACAGGAATACGATCTTACTGACGAAGTGACGTCTGCCCTCTGGGTCCACAGCGACCACCCCCACCCTGGCTGCGTCCTCGAGGATCGCTGAGTGAAACAGGCCGCCGGCAGCATGCCGAACTGGCGCGCCTGGCTGGCAGTGGCAGCGGGTGGCCTGGTGGGAACGGAACTTCGCTACGGCCTGGGCCTTGCCTGCCCTGACGCTCCCGGAACCATTCCCTGGGCCACGCTCTTGATCAATGTGTCCGGGAGCTTTGTGCTCGCCGCACTGACTACCTTCTGGATTGCCCGCCCTCACACTGCCTTCTGGCTCAGGGCCGGCATGGGCCCCGGGCTCCTGGGTTCCTTCACTACCTTCTCCGCCGTGGTGTTCACCATCGACCAACTGGCACGGGCCGGCCAGCACCCCGTGTGGATTGCCTACCTGGCCCTTTCCCTCATGCTTGGACTGGGCGCCGCAGCGGCAGGGTGGCGCACAGGAAAGGTTCTTGCCGACCGGACGGGGCCGGTCGCATGATCGCCGCAGGACTCGTCGGACTGTTTGGCGTCCTGGGCGCGCTGTTGCGCTTCGCCGCCGATAGCTGGTTCGCACACCGTGCCGCCCGCCGCCCTGTCACCAAGGTGGGCGGAACGCCACGCCACTGGCCGTGGGCAACGTTGCTGGTCAATGTCACAGGCTGCCTCATTATCGGGCTGTCCATCGGTATCACCGGAGGGCTGGGACTTCCATCCGATTGGCACACCGCCGTGGCCACAGGTCTGGCGGGAGGCCTCACAACCTTCAGTTCCTGGACCACGGCCACTGTCCGGCTCCTGAGCGAATCGCGGTTTACGGCGGCCGGGCTGAACCTGGGCGGCAACCTCGTTGCCGGCTTCGCCGCCGCGGCGCTGGGCATTGCCCTGGTAGCCGGGCGCTGACTGGTCAGGATCACCGTTTTGGCAGGGTCACGTATCGTTGACTGTGATGATTAGCAGACGCGACGCGGCAATTGCCCTTGATGTACCTATGGAAATGGCCCAGCGGCACGGAATCCCGAAGTGGCTGTCCGAAGCGGACCTGGGTGAGATCTTGGACAACCCACCACCGTGGCTTGTCCAGTCACGAGCCAACCGAACTGGCAAGCGTCCGGTCTGGGTTCATTTGGAGTGCGCCGTCTGCGGATATGAGGAAGCAGCGCGGCCCAAGAAATGGTGGCCCGACTTCACCTACGTCACCTGCGGCCACCATGCTCCCAGCGAGCTGCCGCCCCCTCGTCCTGGCTTCGTCCGTAGCGAGTTCGACGGCGTCGGGACCCGTTTTGTGGGCATCGCTGACGTTTCCGTTCCTGACTAAGGCCGGCCCCTTCCCGTCAACCGCCGCGCCCTACCCGCGGCGCCTTACCCGTTCGTGGCCATTTCCTCGGGGACGGCCACGAGATCCAGTTCCTTGCCGTCCCGGAGTACTGCGATCTGAAGAGGCTGGCCGATGGCATCCGCGAAGAGCAGTTTTTGAAGGCTTTCGGCATTGCTGACTGCACGGTTTCCCGCGGTCAGGATTATGTCGCCGGCCTGGATGCCTGCGGTATCCGAGGGAGAACCTGCCAGTACCTCAACTACCCTCAGACCGTCGCGTTGCCCAGTCCTCACCACTGCACTGGCGTTGAGCCGGATAGGTGTGCTGACCACGCCCAGGTAGGCCCGCCGCACACGCCCGTCAGTCAGGAGGGCGGAGATGATGCGGCGGGTGGTGGCATTGATCGGAACAGCCAGGCCCAACCCTGCGCCCGCCACAGCAGTGTTGATTCCCACGATTCGGCTATGCGTGTCTGCCAGCGCGCCTCCCGAACTGCCTGAATTCAGGGCAGCGTCGGTTTGGATGACATCTTCGATGACACGCCGGTTGCCGCCTGACCACACCGGAATTGCCCGGCCCAGCCCGCTGACCACACCGGCTGTCACTGACCCAGCCAATCCGAGCGGATTGCCCACGGCCACCACCAACTGCCCGACACGCAGGGACTCGGCATCACCAAACTCTGCCGGTGCTACTTTCGGCGCGCGGCCGCGGATCACTGCAAGGTCGGACAAGGGATCCACCCCCACGAGCTCAAGTTCGGTCCGGCTGCCATCCGCGAAGACTGCGTGCCCATGGTGTGTTCCGGCCACAACATGGGAGTTTGTGAGGAGGTAGCCGTCCTCAGTGAAGAGCACGGCTGATCCCGCTCCGAACCTAAATCTGCCGTTCCGGCGGTTGCCGGTCATTTCGATGGCGGCAACGTGCGGAGTGACAGTTTCGGCCACTCGCATCACGGTCTTTGAGTAAGAGTCCAGGAGACCGTCGTCGGACTCTGCCGGATTGGGCACTGCTGAATCGGGCACTGCTGGGTTGGGCTCTGCTGGATTGGGCTCTATAGGGTTGGGCTCCCGCGCCGGGTCCATGGCGCACCTCCTGCTCTTGCTGCCTCCCGGCTTCGGATGCTGGACTGGCGCCGGGTCCTATAGTGGACAACGATCCACGGCCCGGCCATAGTCCCTGCACCGCTACGCCGTCGGTGAACGCAGGCGCTCACCTTCCCGCGGCTGTTGCCCGCCGCCTATACCAACGGACTCTGCCGACCGGCCGTGCCGCCGGAGTGTGCGATGGGGGGCGCCGCAGGGGGAAACGTTGCTGGGATCGTTCCTGCCGAAGGCAAGAAAATGGCCCCTATTTCTAGGGGCCAGCTTCTGTGGAGATGGGGGGAATTGAACCCCCGTCCGATGTCGTGTTGTCAGGGCTTCTCCGGGCGCAGTTTGCGTCGGATTTTCTCGGCCCCAGCTATCTTGCAAACAAGTAGCTGATCCGGGCCCAGTCATCTAAGAGTCCCGTTCACCCCGATGACGGAGGTAAACAGCAGTGGCTATCTAAATGACGCCAGGATCCGGGGCAATAGCAACCTCGGGCTGACGGACTGTCTTACTGCTTAGGCAGCAAGAGCGAAGTCAGTGCGCTTGTTTTCGGCACTTATTGGTTTGCAGACAGCGTTTACGAGATAATTCTGCATCCTCGGCCCGCTTCACCTGTCGCGACTAACATCGTCGAAACCGATCATCCCCGTATTTTGTTATCAAACCAGCAGTTCAATCTGTTGCCCTCTAGAGAACACTAGAAGGGCAATCAGCAATTCCTGCCGGACTACCAAGCATAACGCATGCTGTGGCGAAATCATTCCTAGCGGCGGTTGCGTTCCCTGATTTCCCGCAAGGCTTCGCGGTTATCCTGCTGCTCGCGCAGGCTTTGGCGCTTGTCGTACTCCTTCTTACCTCGAGCGACGCCGATCTCCACCTTTGCCCTGCCGTCCAGGAAGTACAGCTGCAGCGGCACTATGGTAAAGCCCGATTCGCGGATTTTGTGGGAGATCTTAATGAGCTCCTCCCGGTGGAGCAGCAGTTTGCGCCGCCGGCGTGCCGAGTGGTTGGTCCAGCTGCCCTGGTTGTACTCCGGGATGTGAATGCCCTCCATCCACAGCTCATCATTATAGAAAGTGCAGAAGCCATCCACCATGGAGGCGTGGCCTTCCCTCAGCGACTTCACTTCGGTGCCCATCAGGGCGATGCCGGCCTCATAAGTGTCCAGCACGTGATAGTCATGCCGGGCCTTGCGGTTGGTGGCCACTACTTTTCGGCCACTTTCTTTGGGCACCGTGGAACTCCTCAGATCTGTAATCCTCGTTGGCTCCAGCCGGTCCGGCCTGGAGTCATACCAGTGTACGGCAGCCGCCGAACGGGACTAGAGCAGGCGCATCGGGTCCACGGCCGCGCCGTTAAGCCATGTTTCAAAGTGCGCATGGCATCCTGTGGAGTTGCCGGTGTTTCCGGAATACGCGATCAGCTGTCCCTGCGAGACCTTCTGTCCGTTGGAAACCACAATGCTGCTGTTGTGGTAGTAAATGGTTGTCAGGGAGTTGCCCTGCACTACACCGTGGGAGAGCTTTACCCGCCACCCGCCGCCGTCGCCGGAGTTCCAGCCGGAGGAAAATACCTCCCCCGCAGCCGCCGCATAAACGGGCGTGCCGCAGGCAGCGCCAAAGTCGATGCCTGTGTGCAGGTAGCCGCCTGTGCCGTAAAAGTCGATGGTGCCCGGAGGCGTGGCCCGCCAGCCGAAGCCGGATGTGATGGGGACACTGCCATCGAACGGATGCCGCAGGCCAAAGGCCGACGGCGAACCGGTCACCGGAACGTACGGCTTCGCAGCCTGGCCTGCCGCTGCTGCCGCCGCAGCAGCAGCCGCAGCAAGGCGCCGCTGTTCAGCCTCCCAGGCTTCACGGAGCTTTCTGTCCCGCTCGGCGATCTCGGCGGCGATAGCATTTTGGCTCGCCTGGACAGAGGCCAGCTGACTCTGGATTCCGGGCTTCGCGGCCTGCAGCTCAGCGTCCAGCCGCTGGGTATCAGCGATCAGCTGGTCAACCTGGGCCTTCTTTGCCTCCGCCTCGTCCCGGGCAACTTTTTCCCGTTCCAGCGCGGCATCAGCTTTTGCCTTCAGGTCCTGGATCTCCGCCTCAACAGCTTCAAGGCGCGCCTGCGAGTTCACGTTGGTGGCGCTCTGCTGCGTGAGTTTGTCCATGGCCGAGTTCTGGCTGCGCATGGCCTGATCCGCGAGATCCATCGTGTCGGTCAGGCTTCCGCCAGTGTTGGACCCGAAAAAGAGCGTCAGGTTCGACGGGACCCCTCCGGACTTGTAAGCCTGGGTTGCGATCTGGCCGATAAGTTTCTTGGTTTCGGCAATCTTCTGCTTGTCTGTCTCAAGCTGCTGGGTGATCTTGGCCTTGTTCTGTTGCGCCAGGTCGACTCGGGCCGCGAGTGCTTCCACTTCTTTGACCGCGCTGGCCACCCGGCCTTGGGCTTCCAGGAGCGCCTGCTGCGCACCGGGCAGTTGACCCTGGTAGATCACCAGGTCGCCGGCTGCCTTAGCGATCCGGGAGTCCACAAATTCAAGGGACTGCTGGACGCGGGCTGCCTCGGCTTCAAGGGCCGCCTTTTTGTCTTCAAGTTCATCGGCGAACGCAGTGGGGGCGGCAGAGGCAAGGCTGGCAGTGAGGATCAGTGCCAGGACAGCACTAATGACACCGCTGCGGCGCGCTGAAGGGCGGGGGCTGTCCCGGCGGTGCCGGGGCAAGGTTCGGTGCATTGCGTTCATAAGCATTCCTTGTTCGGTTTGCACAGACTAAACCCTCAAATATCTACGTAAGGTCAAGAGAGACGAAATTCCTGCCAAGGATCCGCCAAGGATTAGCAGCGCCGGCGCAAGGATAAGCGTCTGTCCCGGGGAGATGAAGGCGGTGTCCGGATACTGCTTGGACAGGAACTCGCCCAGGAAGAAGTGCGCTACCGCCCAGAGGGTGCCGGAAGCAAGAGCTGCTCCAATCACCGCCGCAATCACACCCTCCAGAATGAATGGAAGCTGGATGACGGTCTTGGAAGCTCCGACCAGGCGCATGATGCCGGTTTCGCGGCGGCGGCTGAACGCTGACAAGCGGATGGTGGTGGCGATGAGGAGGATGGCGCAAACAATCATGACGCCGGCGATCAGCACCGCCACCAGCGAAGCGCCGTTCATGACAGTAAACAAACGCTCCAGCAGCTGCCGCTGGTCGATAACACTCTCGACACCGGGCTGGGACGAAAACGTCTCGCTGATGATCTGGTATTTTTGCGGGTCCTTCATGTTGATCCGGAAGGAGGCCGGCAGCTGGTCGGGAGTGACGGAGTCCACAATCGGCGAATTGGAGAACTGTTCCTTGAAGTGCTTGTAGGCGTCTTCCTTGGATTCGTATTGGAAGTCGTTGATGTACTGCGAAACGGCGGGCGACTCCAGGAGGCTTTTCAGGTTCTCCTGCTGCTCAGGGGTGACCGGCCCCGTAGCGCAGCCTGCCGCCGTCGAACCATCACTGCACAGGAAGATCGCTACCTGGACTTTGTCGTACCAGTAGCCCTTCATCTGGTTGATCTGAAGCTGGAGCATGCCGGCGGCGCCCACGAACGTCAGGGAGACAAAGGTAACCAGGATGACCGAAACAACCATGGAGATGTTGCGGCGAAGCCCGCTGCCGATCTCGCCCAGGATAAATGCAAGCCTCATCGCTGCTCCTCCCCGGCATCGGTACGGTATTCGAGCGGGACGGCAGGAGGTATCTCTTCCCGTCCGCTGGCATCCTTGAGCCGTCGGGACTGGCCCACCACGGGAATCATCGAGGTGTAGAGGGCCCTCGCTTCGTCACGGATAACGACGCCGTTCTTCAGCTCCACCACCCGTTTGCGCATTTCGTTAACGATGTCGTCGTCGTGGGTGGCCATGACCACGGTGGTGCCGTTCTGGTTGATCTTGTCCAGCACGCCCATGATGCCCATGGACGTGGTGGGATCAAGGTTTCCGGTCGGTTCGTCGGCGAGGAGGATGCCTGGGCGGTTTACCACGGCCCGGGCAATGGCCACGCGCTGCTGCTCTCCACCGGAAAGTTCATGCGGCATCCGGTGCTCCTTGCCCTCAAGCCCCACAGTCTTGAGCACCTCGGGAACAGTATCGCGGATAACGCTGCGGCTCTTGCCAATCACCTGCATCGCAAAGGCAACGTTCGCAAAGACGTTCTTCTGCGGAAGGAGCCTGAAATCCTGGAAGACCACACCGATTCCACGGCGCAGCTTGGGCACGCGCCAGCTTGAAATCTTGGCTACATTCTGGCCAGCCACGTAGACGGCACCTGACGATGCCCGGTCTTCCTTAAGGACAAGCCTGAGGAAGGTGGACTTGCCGGACCCGGAAGCACCAACGAGGAACGCGAATTCACCACGGTCAATCTCGAGGCTGACGGCGTCCAGCGCCGGCCGGGCTGTCTGGTCGTAGACCTTGGTGACATTTTCGAATCGGATCATGGCCCTAAGTACCCTGCAGGGCATGGCTGATGCAGCCCAGATCTGCAGCCGGTGCGCGGGCTTTCTTTTGGGGGAAGTAGAGCTCCGGCTCCTCGACTATACGCAGCCTTTTGCCCGGATTTAGGGGGTTCCGGGGGCGTGTCGCGGGATCCGCCCTACCGGCTACGCCCGCCGTGCCTACTTGTCAGCGTTGCGGTTATCAGTGCGCCAACGGATGCCGGCATCGATAAAGTCGTCGATCTCGCCGTCAAAAACGGCCGAGGTGTTCCCTACTTCATGTTCGGTGCGCAGATCCTTGACCATTTGGTAGGGGTTAAGCACGTAGGACCTCATCTGGTCGCCCCACGAGGCCTTCACGTCGCCGGCGAAAGCCTTCTTTTCTGCATCCTCCTGCTCTTTCTTGAGGAGAAGGAGGCGCGACTGGAGTACACGCATGGCAGCCGCGCGGTTCTGCAGCTGGGACTTTTCGTTCTGCATTGAGACCACGGTGCCAGTCGGGATGTGCGTGAGGCGTACCGCGGAGTCGGTGGTGTTGACTGACTGGCCGCCGGGCCCCGAGGACCTGAAGACATCCACGCGGATCTCGTTGTCCGGAATATCGATGGAGTCGGTCTGTTCAATCAGCGGGATGACCTCTACGGCGGCGAAGGACGTCTGTCGCCGGCCCTGGTTGTCGAAGGGACTGATCCTGACGAGCCGGTGGGTGCCGGCCTCAACGCTGAGGGTACCGAAGGCGTAGGGAGCCTTGACTTCAAACGTGGCCGACTTAAGCCCTGCCTCTTCGGCGTAGGACGTGTCCATGACGGTGGTCGGATAACCGTGGCGTTCGGCCCAGCGCAGATACATGCGCATCAGCATCTCCGCGAAGTCTGCGGCATCTACGCCCCCCGCCCCCGCGCGGATGGAGACTACTGCCTCACGTTCGTCGTACTCGCCCGAGAGCAGGGTTACAACTTCAAGTTCCTTCAGTGACTTCCTGATGGATTCAAGTTCAGCGGCCGCCTCGCCCATGGAGTCGGCGTCGTCCTCGTCCTGGCCCAGCTCCACCAGGACCTCCAGGTCATCAATCCGCGATGCCAGCGTGTTGAGCCGTTCCAGCTCGGACTGGCGGTGGGACAGCCGTGAGGTGATTTTTTGGGCTGCCGCCGGGTCATCCCACAGGTCAGGCTCGCCCGCCCGCTCGCTTAATTCAGCGATGTCTTCCTTCAACGCCTCAACATCTGTCACTCGCTCGATGGAGGTGTAGGTGGCGCGAAGAGCGCGGATTTCTGCGGAAAAATCAATATTGGCCATGGTTGTTTAAGCCTACGCTATCCATTCGGGGCCCCGGACCGGCGTGCACGGCTCCGCAATCGCCCCTTTAATCCTCCCTCCACTTTCTCCGGCGATAGCCCGCTCAGCCAGTTCGCCTGTCCCCCCAGCCGGCCCGCTCCGTCACCGGGTCAGCCGGGAACGCGCAGTGGAGGTTGCTTCTATCCTGATGCCGTCCGGGACCAGGAAATTCACCACCGGCGGGTGGACTGCGGCGCTGAGAACCACGACGGCGGTTGAACCGTCGGGACTTCCGGTCTCCGCTGCCACCTGCAGTTCATCAAAGCGCTGCGAGGCGGGCGACCTTGAGACGAACTCGCCGGCTACGTTCCGAACGCGTTCAGAGTCCAGGACGGCCGAAGGAACGCCGCCCTCGGTTCCTACTTGGCCCAGTTTGTAGCTGTCAGCAGCTGCGAGCGATGCTCCGTCGGCAAGGGAAAGCAGCCTCTTATGTTCAAGGTAGACACTGGAGATGCCGACTACCACGGTGGTCACAAGCAGCGCCAGCAAGACGTAACCGATGATGAGCACGATCATCTGGCCATCCTCCTGTGCATTCCTTTCCAGCCTGGCCTTTGGTGGCGCTGCCTTGTGATGTTTCTGTTTCATCGAATGTGTTTCATCGAAACTTGCCAACCACTTGGGTTGAGGAGGCCTCGACTTCGCTGGCGTTAAGGCTGAAGGCGTCGCTGAAGGGGATAAAGGGCAACTGAACGGTCAGGCTGACCGTGACAGTGACAGCTGTTCCCGCGGCCTGACAATCAGAAGGCTCGCAAAGGGTCGAGACGTGTGCCGCTTCGGCAGGGTGACCGTAGTCGGCCAGGGCGATGAGGGCTGCCTGCTCCGCGGCTGTCTGAGCAGAACGCGCGTCTGGCTGTGCCACAAAAACCTTGGCTGCCTGGTCGGCGGCACCCACCACCGCAAAAGAACCACCCTGAAGTTGGCCCATGGTGATGATGAAGTACACCAGGGGGACCATCAGGAGCAGCGCCAGGAAAGTGAATTCAACCACCGCACTCCCCCGCTCGCCTTCACGTCCAGTGCCAAGATCTGCTGGGGTAAGGCACAGGGCTTCACAGAGCCTGCTTCTTATTCGGGTCGTAAATGGCGATCCTAATGACCTCAGTTGTTCGGGGCCGGATTGGTGTTCAGGGCTGGATTGCGGCATGACCTCTGACCTCCAGCATCTCCCGGGGTCCGATGAGGCCAATGACCGGCATGGGCGCCCGGACCGTTACCTGCAGCGTTCTAAGCCCTTGTAACGTCACCTCGGACGTGCTGATATCCCGGGCATATTCGGGATTTAAAGCTGACCCAATCAAGTCCGCTGCACGTTCCGTAGCGTCGGAGGCACCGCGATCAGCCAGCGTTCCATAACGCGCACCCGAGGCAGCGGCATCGATCAATGTGTTCCGGACGTGCAGGACCAACGCGAGCTGGATGATGGCGAGGAAGAACACCGTGAGCAGGCCGCCCACCAGGATGAAGTCCACCACCGCCGAGCCGCGCTCTTCGCGGCGCCAACCAGTCGCGGAAGAAAGTCCGCTCTGGCCTTGCCGGGGCACGGCCTAGCTTCCGACCTTGTCCATGGCCTGGTTAAACATCGCTTCAAGTGCCGGGCCTGCGAGCGCAAGCAGCGCAGCCACCAGGACTGCGGACATCAAGGTGATCATGACCCAACCAGGGACGTCACCCCGCTCCGGATGGTCAGCCCGTCCGGCCTGCTCTGATGCGTCAGCCAATGACCTGGCTCCGGCCCCGGTTGCCACGGTCCAGAGACCGGCCAGAAACGCCAGGAACAGCAATCCGCTCCAAAGTCCCAGGTTTTTCATTCTTCAGTCCCCAATCTGTAGCTACTGCCTAGTGGCAAAGACTCAATGATTCGGCGGATTCTTGGCTCTACTTGTTCGTCCGCCGCAATGCTGGCTTTTTGGTGCACGTAAATCCCGTTTCTCGGCCGGGTCTTTTTAGAGACCCAGGCTGATCGCGGCTATTCCTGGAAACACGGCGAAGACCACCGTCAAGGGAAGAACTCCAAACACCAGTGGGACCATCATCGCAATCTCCTTCCGACCCGCGGATTCCATAAGTTCCCGCTTGGCGTAGTCCCGGACGTCCTGTGCTTGGGCCCGCAGCACATCTGCCAGAGGTGTGCCGCGCTCAACGGCCACGATGACGCCGTCCACAAACCTGACCAGCGGCCCCAAGTCAGTGCGTGCGGAGAATTCCTGCAGCGCCACAACCAAGGGCTTCCCTGCCCTGGTCTCCGAAAGAATCTTGGCGAATTCTCCTGCCAGCTCTCCTCTGGCGCTGCGGCATACCCTGTCCAAAGCACCGGTGGCGCTCTCACCAGCGCTGACTGCCAGCGCCATCAGCTCGGCGAGACTGGGAAACTCCGCCATCATCCGGGATTCCCGTTTGCTGATCTGGACGCCAAGCCAGTAATCCCGGAGCATAAAGCCGCCAAGGGCGCTGCCCAGCACGGCAATAACAGCCAGGACCGGGCTGAAGCGCCCGGCGACGGCGCCAAGGACAACTCCCGCCAGTGAGACAACAAATCCTGCCGCCGCCCACAGGAGCTGTTCTGCCCTGAAGTCCACAGGTGATTTGCTGATCCCGGCCTGGGCGAGCCTGCGGACCAGCGCCTTGGAACCCAGATTCAGTTTCCCAAGCCTCGAGAGGCCATCCCGTACTACCGGGCGGAGTATCCTTTCCATTGGCCCAAAGGGAGTGATATTCCGTTCGCTCGAGCGCAAAAGCCTGGACTCAAGGTTTTGGGACCTAAGCTGCGGTTCAATCCGCTCGGTGAACGTGGTGGCGCGCATGAACGGCAGCCTGACCAGCAACAGCCAGAGGCCTCCACCCAAAACGACACCACAGACGATGGCAGCGGCGGAGGTGCCGGTCATCGGAGCACCCTCTCGTCCTGCGGAAGGGCCCCAATGCGCAGCATGATGGAATAACAGATCAATGACACCACCAGCCCGCCGAGGAGCACACCGGCCCCTGCCGGCGTATTGTAGGCCTGCACCGCTTCAGGCCTGGTGGCCAGGAGGACCATGACAATCCACGGCGCAGCGACCGCCAGCCTGGCCGCACTGATGGTCCATGACTGCCTGGCCTCCAGTTCACTTCGCGTCCTGGCACTTTCACGGAGAAACTCAGCCAGAGTCCCTAAAAGTTTCCCGAGGTCGGAACCGCCAACTTCCCGGGTCAGCCGCAGTGCCTCGACTATCCGGTCTGCCACCGGATCAGCCAACCGATCCTTGAGCTTGTTCAGCGCAGCATTAAACTGGCCACCGGCGCGATAGTCCCCGCCGAAGTCGCGAAACACCGGGCGAAGCTCCTCGGGACCTTTGTCTCCCAGTTGGATGAGGGCTTCCGGCAGCGACAAACCGGCCCGGATGGCGGAACGAAGATGATCGACAACATCGGGCCAAAGCTGACGCAGCACCGACGTCCTCTTTCTGGCCCGCCACCGGACCAGGCTGATGGGAAGCCACGCACCGAATAACCCAAAGCAGGCAGAAATAGGCCAAGACCCGCTGACAGCGAAGAAGGCAAGTCCAACAAAGACGCCCAGGCCAACGCACGTGGCAATGAGGCCGCTTCCGGTAACTTTTTCGATCCCGGCAGAAGCCAGCATGTCCTCCAGCCGGTTGACCCTTCGGGGACGATCAACGGGCGCCAGTTGCTCCCAGCAGGACAACCAGATCAGAAACAGCCCTGTCCCGGCCAGTACCCCAATTAGCGGCGCCATTAGCGCGGCTCCAGCAGCGCCGCGACGTCGTAACCGGCGCGGGCAAATTTCTCAGTGGCGGGCATCGAACTTGGCCTGGGCTGCAACTGGCCATCTACCATGGCGAACACCATCGACGACTCGATGATGCCGTTCTCCACGCGCCGGCCAAGGGAAAGAATTTCTGTCACCTGACGGCGGCCGTTGGCCTGGCGGCTGCAGTGCACCACCAGGTCTATGCAGGATGCAACAGTGGGTACCACGAAGGCGCTGGAAATATTTTCACCGGCCAACAGCGGGAGCGTGCAGATCTTGGTCACAGCATCGTGCGCCGAGTTGGCATGCACGCTGCACATACCGGGGAGGCCCGAATTCAGGGCAATCAGCATGTCCAGACTTTCGGCCTCCCTGACTTCGCCCACCACCAACCGGTCGGGGCGCATGCGCAAAGCTTCCTTCACCAGCCTGCGCAAAGGGATCTCGCCTTCACCCTCCAGGTTGGGTTGGCGGCATTGCAGGCCGACCACGTCCCTCAAAGGAAACTGCAGCTCAAAGATCTCTTCGACGGTGATGACCCGTTCCCGGCTGCCGATACCTGCCGCAAGACAGTTGAGCATGGTTGTTTTGCCTGCTTGAGTGGCGCCGGAGACGAGAATATTCAGTCCGCTGGCCACCGCTGCCCCCAGGAACCGGGCGGCCTGGGGCGTCAGCGTCCCCAACTCCACCAGATGCTCCAGCCGGCTTGCTTTGACCACAAACTTCCGGATGTTCACCGCCCAATGCCGACGGGTGACGTCAGGGATGACTACGTGAAGCCTTGAGCCGTCCGGCAAAGCAGCATCGACAAATGGGGAAGACATATCGAGTCGCCGGCCTGAACTCTTCAGCATTCGTTCCACCAGGTCGCGCACCTGCTGGGCCGTCAGGCTCAGGGACGTGAGCTCGGACTCGCCGTTCCGGGCCACGTAGATCTCGTTGGGTGCATTCAGCCAGATTTCCTCGATGGAGGAGTCGTCCAACAACGGCTGGAGCACACCGAAACCTGCTACTGCATCGAAGACAAACCTCTGCGCAGCCTCCAGCGGACCAATGGGCGGGAGTGGTCCCATCAGGGCACGCTCGTCATAGTCACTGACAGCGGCTTCAACCAGCCGACGGACCTCGCCCGGCTGCCGCAACGGGTCAAGCCCCCGTCTACGGATCAGCTCGCGGACTTCGTCCTCCACGATTCGTACAGCGTCCATGCGTTCCCCAATATGACTGCCGCCCCCGGCCGAGGCAGTACAACTGGGTACAGCCTAGGGAGGTTACAACACCCCGCCAAGTCATACGGGCAACGGATGTGGATAAACGCCACGAAAGCACGGCCACTCCATATGCTTTGCGCGGGACTTACAACCATTTCCCCCGCCAGATCTGGCTGCGTGGTCTAATGAAGCATATTTCACGTACTGGTCGCGCACCTTGGATCCTGATCCTGACGAGAAGGACCATCGTCCACCCGGAGCGCCGACATAGGGAGCGATTTAGCCATGGCGTTCAGCGTTGCAACAGCCAGGGTCGACATCACGCCGACTCTCAGCACGAATCCTTACATGGCCGGCTACGGAACAGTAGACGGAGGACGGATCGCAACCAGCAGCACGCCGTACCAGCCGTTGTATGCGCGGGCCATCGTCCTTTGGGAAGACACATACCCCCACCTCATATTGAGCGCGGATGTCCTTGCGTTCCCCCGTGCGATGCACCAGAGACTCCGCGCCCGCATTCTGGCTCTCGCTGGCTGGCACAGCAGTGAGATTCTTATGCAGGCAACGCATACCCACAACGGCCCCGCACTCATCGACTCCCTTCAGCCTTACATTTCCTATGGCATGTCAGACCTCACGTTGATCAAGAGCTACTGTGCCGCCCTGGAGGACAAGATCGTGTCTCTGGTCCAGACAGCCCTGGCGGCTCCGCGGACAGCCGTCACCCTTGACTACAAAGTTGCAAGCCAGAATTTTGCGGCTAACAGAGTTGGATTGCCATACACGGAGACTGCCGTTCCGATCCTTGTAGCCCGGCGCAGCAATGGGGTTCCGCGCGCTGTCATTTTCAGTTATGCATGCCATCCCGTAAGCGCCGGATGGCGCACGCTGTTCGACGGCGACTTTCCGTCCGCCGCATGCAATTACCTCGAAAATCAAACAGCAGGCTGCTTCGCCCTCTTCCTTCAGGGTGCATCAGGGGATCAGGATCCACTTGGAGCCCGCGGCTGGGCACTACGGGACCAGCAGGGGAACGCTTTGGGGGCCACGGTAAGTTCGGCCATGTCCAGCCCAGGCCGAACGATAGCTGGCCCCCTGCTGACCTATTATCAGGAAGTACAGCTCCCCCTCGACATCACTCTTACCGCGGCAAATCTCGCCGGCGTCCGTGCAGCGTTCGTTGCACGGCTTGGCAATCCCGAAGGGCAGCCAAGCTGGTACCAAAGACACGCGCAGGGAATGATCGCAAGGATCGACAGCAACAACCTCCCCACCTCCGTCCCTTCGCCCTTCCAGGTGTGGAAGCTATCGGGTAACCCCCAATTGAAGATCGCAATGATTGGCGGGGAGCTTGTCAGTGGTTATGGTGCCTACTTCCGAGCAGGGCATGGCGGCGCGAACGGCATCATAGTTGGGGGCTATGCCAACGAATCCTGCTGTTATATACCCAGCAATGAGTTCTTTCCCCCCTATATGCCTTATGGGAGCTACGAAGGCGGATGGGATCCAGATCACCCGGGCATTGCTGGCGGGTCGATGACTGTTTACGGGCACCTGGCCCATTTCAAGGGCGGCAGCAATGGGGTGGAAGCCACCGTGATCAACGCAATGAACGCCATGCTGGGCTAGTCCTGACAGAGGGTGAAGCCCCAAGGGCCTTGCCCGCCCAGCCCTGAGATCTCGGGAGTTGCGTCCCGAGTGTATCGACGTTTCAGGCTTTTTGGAGCCACCGCTCCAGCAGGATGGCTTGCGGCGCCAGGGGGGCAAACGCCAGCGCACCCTTGACGACTGGAACTCCGATCTCTGGCAAACGGGCCTCCAACTCCCTTGGGTTCGTTCGAGTAGACGCCTTCAAAATGCGCAGGAATAATGCAGGTTTATCTTCAGCCGGCGCTCCGGCCGCAAGTGCCACTTGCACCGCCGGCTCCTCCTCTGGGGTGAGAATATGTGGAGTTCCACCTACGTAGGCGACGTCGCAATTCGTTATCCGCATATACCTGGTTGAGGCCCATACCTCATCCAGGCTGGAAAATAAGCCAATCTTCTGCCCGTCCATGTCAGAACAATCGAACTGATATCGCACGATTGGCTCAGGCTTTTCCGGCGGAGTGCCTTCCGCAGCCTCGGTCCGGTCCCGTGCCGACGGATCCGCCGGGACGGCCTTTTGATGGTTCGCTGTCGAACAGCTACTCAGCACGAATGTGGCGAGAGCCAACTGAACGACGGTTCGCCTGCGGATATCCACAGTGGAGCCCCCAACTTCTTTGGGATGCTCCCCAGCTCCGCATGCAATTCCGATACGGCCGGTTTAGGCCGAGTTAGTCAATTTTCTCCCAAATTCCGCAATTGTCACTAGTAAGTACTACTCGATTTTCCAAGCTCACTTCATCTGGCTCCGACGAAGTCCCTCCCTGATCGATAACGGCCCCGTCCGCTCCGGCAACAGTCCAGGTGCACTCTCCGTCAGCAGCCGTTTTCCTCTTCTGGAGGACATAGGTTCCTGGCTCCATGGACTCCCCCACGACATGCCGGCCATCACCTATGCGGGTGCCGTCGGCCCACGCCTGGATGATTTTCCCTTGCGGGCCATCAGGACAAATCCGCGCGGCCGCCCGCACAATTTCTTTCGGGCTGTCGGCAAAGCCGCCTGGAGCTGTTTCATCGCTGACCCGGGTGCAGAGTTCGACGGCGGTCAAATAGGCTTCCAGCCCGTCCGAACCGTCAGTGCTACCTGAATTCGCGATCTCGATGGCAGCTGCTTCGTCGGCCGTGGGCTGGAAGGGTTGCGGGCCCACGTAGGTGACGTCACACGACTCCATCCGCAAGTAGTTGCTTGCCGCCCACACCTCTTCAAGGCTTGAGAGCTGAACATCCGGCGAGTTATCAAGACTCGTGCAAAAGAAAGCCAGCCGCTGTTCCGGTTCACTGGAAAGTCCATCGGGCGTTTTAGCCGGCGCGGGCGAGCTTTCTGGCTGGATGGATGGCGGGTTCACGGAGCAACCAATGAGGAGAAGCCCCAACGTCCCCATTAACAAGAACTTTTTCACACTGGCCTCCTGTTCCATCATCGACCGACGTCGCTGAAGGGTCAACAAGAAGGCGGCTGGCCAGTATTGATAGGAATCGAAACAGGTGCCTGTCCGAAGAGGCTTCCGATGGGGTGCCGGGGGTCTTGTGAGGAACCAGAACACTCGGATCCCCCCGCCGTTGTTAGGAGGTATATATGAGTACTACTACTTGTTCACTTAGCCTCCCAACCGGTTTAGCATTCAGCTCATGAGGGAATACCGCTCCGGGAGCGGCGTCGGATGGGGACTTCGACGGCATCGGATTACGGCATCTATTGCTTCGCTTGGCATCGCGGCGGCGGTACTGACCGGGGTGTTTTTTTCTGCACCGGCAACGGCAGACCAGACGCGCCACACCGTGGCTGTTGGTCTTACCGCTCCCTCAGGATCGGTTCAGGATCCTGCCGGCAGAATCTGGATATCTGATGCCAAGGCAGGTTTTTGTCGCGTCCTTGAAGCCTCGGGCAGTACGGCCGGCAGGATCGAGCACCCACTGACATCAACGGATCCGGCAGCAAAGACCTGCCTCGGAGGCAACTTGCCCGAGCGTGGAAAAGGGCCAGCGCTGGCAGGGAGTCCGGCTCTACTCGACCCAACACCCAAGTCCCCGGGAAGCGGAGATGAAATCGCGTTCATTCCGGACGCCGCCCCGGGTAGCGCCGAACTGATCCGCGCCAAGTGGAATCCAGCCACGGGCAAGTTCGAATACTTCAACCAGCTCACTGTATTCGACGGCGATCTGAGGCCGAATGCTGCGAGCGCGGGTCCGGACAACAACATTTACCTCTCGTTCGCGAGGGCGCGGTCGATTGTTAAGATCACCAGACCGGCCGGGAATCAACCAAGTATCGAATCGATTGCTTCGGTCAACTCAGCCGCCTTGGGTCTGTCCGCTGCTACTTTCAATAGCCAGGGAAGAGTCACCGTCTTTGTGGCCGAGACCACAGGACTGACTACTTTTACAGCTCCACCGGACGGAAGCCTTACTGACTACGTTCCCTTTGCCTCCTACAACGTTGGGAAGCCAGCGCGAGTCCATTTCGATAGTGCTACCAAGATGCTCTATACGGGAACTGCCGGAGGCACATCTGCGGCAAGCGCAGGCGGCGACACAGTTGCCCGTATCAATCTGCAGACGGGTGTCGTTGAATCACAATGGGCGTTGGGATTCAGCATGGTGGGCGGCCTCGGCATGAAAGCCGGGAAACTCCTGGTCATGGACGACTCCGGCCAGTTGGACGCGAGTAAGCCTGCAGGTCAGGGAAAGCTCTACCTCTTGTCAAATACGGCGGCCCAGATCCTCACAGGCCCCACCGCGGCAGATGGCACGCAGGCCGCAGACCCCGGGTTCACCAACGATCCGACACCAACCTTCACGGTAGGAACTGTTCCGGCAGGTAGCCAGATGGAATGCAGCCTAACGGCAGCAGGTCAGATTCCCGCGTGGCAGGATTGCACTTCCGGAAGCTACACCCCTTCGTCATCCCAGGCGGATGGCTCTTATTCCTTCGCTGTTCGTCCCATTCCTGGCATCGCCGCGACCCGTGAGTTCCGGATCGACACCGTTCCTCCTGCCATACCAGCCATTACCGCCCCAACCGCAGGCCAGGTCGTTACCGGCAATCCCATACTCGCCGCCACATTCGAAACTGGAAGTTCGCTGCGTTGCTCTGTGGATTCAACGGCGGACTCCAGCTTCCTGGCTTGTGCCTCAGGCCAGCCGTTCGCTTTGACGAAGGAGGGGCCAGCGACACTCCACGTGAAGGCTGTTGACGCGGCTGGGAACGTGAGCGCGGCCGCGACTGTCAATGTCACCGTCGACCTGACGCCCCCGGTTGTCACCATCACGGAGCCTGCCGAAGGGGCAACTGTCACGGATTCAATGTCCGTGCAGTTCTCGTCGACATCAGCTGACGTCGCAGCATTCAGGTGCAGTCTGGATGGCAGCGCTTTGTCAGCCTGCACTTCCCCCAAGGCGTATAGCGGCCTGGCGAACGGGCAGCACCAAGTTGATGTGGAGGTGTCGGACGTCGCGGGAAACAAGAGCCTAGCCACGCGTAAGTTCACAGTCCAGGCCGCTGACACCGTTCCGCCTCTGGTGACGGCCTCGCCGCAGGCTGGGACCTACGGACCCGGTACGACTATAACCCTGTCGGCGAACGAGCCTGCATCCATTTACTACACAACTGACGGATCCACACCCACGGCCGCCAGCACCCGTTATGCAGACCCCATTCTGCTCGGAACGTCAATGACGATCAAGTATCTGGGGGTCGACTCGGCATCGAACGTCTCTGGCGTGGGGCAGCAGACCTACGTGCTTGATGCGACGCCCCCTGAGGTGACGGTCTCGCCGGCCGCCGGTACCTACCCGTCCGGGCAGCAGATCACACTGACTGCCAATGAGGCCTCAACGATCTACTACACAACGAATGGTTCTACGCCGTCGACCGGCAGCACGAAGTACACCAGCCCTATTACCCTCACCGGCTCGATGACGCTCAAATACCTTGCGGTTGATGCCTCCAACAATGCGTCACTGGTAGGAACCCAGGCGTATACGGTTATTCCTCCCGTTTCCGGACTTTGGAAGGACTACAACAGCGACACCAAGGCGGATGTCATTGCCCGGGACAGCGGGGGTACCCTGTGGATCTATCCTGGCACTGGGTCAAGCGGTTTCCTTAACCGCATCTCCACCGGCACTGGCTGGAACGCCATGTCGGCCATAGTGCCGACTCCCGATTTCAACGGTGACGGCCGCAGTGACGTGCTGGCCCGGGACACCAGCGGAGTTTTGTGGCTGTACGGCGGCAACGGCGCAGGCGGTTGGCAGCCCAGGGTCAAGAACGGTGAAGGGTGGAATGGGATGTCCGTAATTCTCTCGCCCGGCGACTTTGACGGCAACGGCAAGGCAGACGTCCTGGCACGGGACGGTGGCGGTGCCCTTTGGCTTTATCCCGGAAACGGCTCTGGAGGTTTCCTGAACCGCATTCAAGTGGGTAACGGCTGGAACGTCATGACCTTCGTCTTTAGCCCGGGTGACTTTAATGGTGACGGCTTCAACGATGTACTGGCGCGGGAATCCGGAGGGAACCTCTATCTTTACGCGGGCAATGGAAGGGGTGGCTGGCTCGCCCGGCAACAAGTGGGCAACGGATGGAACGCCATGAGCGCCATCCTGGGCCCCGGCGACTTCAGCGGCGATGGAAAACCTGACGTTTTGGCACGCGATTCAGCTGGCCGGCTGTGGCTCTACCCCGGAAACGGTGCGGCGGGATGGTTGTCCAGGAGCCAAATCGGTTCAGGCTGGAATGGCTACCTGATCCCTTAGACGGCTATGGAATACGCGCGTTGACGCCTCTGAGTTTGAAGCATCCGCTGCCGGCTGCCGCTCGTATTTTCGTTCGGGTGTAGAAGCGATAACAGTGTCGCATCTTTCACAACGGTAACAGTAGAATCACTGGTTTCACTGGTAACTCCGGTGCTAGTGTGAGCGCATTAAGTCCCGATAACCCAGTTCAGTCTCTCCTTTGTGGAATTCACTGGAACTGCAACCCTGACGTTGCGCTTTGGGTAGCGCCTCATTGTCACCGGAGCCAATATGATGCGGAACCACTCGATCAGCCATCGTCCCCTTCTGCGGCTTCTGGGGACCGCCGCCTTGGCCGTGTCCCTTGCGGCAGGACCCGGACTGGCAGGAACTGCGCTCGCCGTCGTGCCCAGTCCGACACCAACAGCCACCCCGGCGTCCACGGCGGATCCCGGTCCTACGCCCTCTTCAGTCCCGTCGGCATCGGCGCCGGCCACAATCCCTCCGACACTGCCGAAGGAGCAGCCGGCAACGGCTGCCACACAGGCTGCTCCCATCTCAACACCCACGAAGGAATCGATGGCTGAAGCTGTCGGCGAGGGTGGAGCGGAGATGGGCCAACGCTCCGCCAGGGTGACCGCGTCCGATCCCTCTGGCTCCTCGAGGAAACTCAGCACCGAATCCCTGTCAACCGAAGGTACCTGGATGCCCACCTTTGGCGTCCAGGGACTGGACGTAAGCGGCCACCAGCCCAGCGTGGACTGGCAGCATCAGTGGAATATGGGCGCAAGGTTCGCCTACGTCAAAGCCACCGAAGGAAGCTACTTCACCAACGACTACTTCAACTCCCAGTATCAAGGATCGCGCAATGTCGGGATGATCCGTGGCGCCTACCATTTTGCCATCCCGAACGGTTCCTCGGCTTCAGACCAGGCCCGCTTCTTCGTGCAGAACGGCGGCGGATGGTCCCCAGACGGTTACACCATGCCTCCGGTACTCGACTTTGAGTTCAACCCCTATGCGGGCAGAACCATCAACGGGTTCTACTTCGGCAACACCTGCTATGACATGTCTCCAACACAGCTGGTCTCTTGGGTCCGCGAATTCGGCAGCACCATGCTGTCACTGACAGGCCGCCTGCCGGTTATCTACACCAACACAAACTGGTGGAAGCAGTGCCTCGGCGATCCTGCCGGTTTCGGCGACTACCCGTTATGGGTGGCAGCCTACCCGTCGGCGCCAACCAACAATGCCGGCGCCATTCCCTCAAGCTGGAGCACCTACAGCATCTGGCAATACAGCAGCACCGGGCCGTTCGCCGGCGATTCGAACGTCTGGAATGGCAGCATGACCCAACTGAGGGAATTCGCTGCCATAGGTGACTCCTGGCCAAGCGGACCGTCGATAAAGTCCGACGCGGACGTTCTCGCCGCTGACGCATCAGGCAACCTGTTGAACTATGTTTCGAATGGCGCAGGCGGCCTCCGTTCACCACGAACCATCGGCACGGGCTGGACTAATCTGAGGTCTGCCACGACCACCGACTGGGATGGCGACGGCATCCGCGACATCTTTTCGCAATGGAATAGCGGGGACCTCCTCGTCTACAAGGGGCTGGCCGCTGGAGGGTTTTCGTCTCCAATCCGGGTTGGCCAGGGCTTTCAAGAAAACGTCATCACTCTCGGCGCTTGGCGGACGACCGACTCCCGTCCCGGTGTCATGGCACGGAGACCCACGGGAGAACTTCTCTATTACCCGAGGTCGGGTGACGCGTTGCAGGCTGGAGTCGTTTCCGGGACTGGCTGGGGAAACATCAACATCACCATGCTGGACTTCGATGGCGACGGCAAGCAGGACATCCTGGCCCAGACCGGTGCCGGTGAAATGAAGCTCTATCGCTCAAACGGCGGCGGTGCGTTCATTGCCGAATCACGGGCTGTGGTGGGAACGGGGTGGAAGGCCATCACTGCGGTTTCGCTAAGTAGCGGCTTCACCGGAAATGGATCACGTGGCCTCGTCGTACGCCGCGACGGAGGAGCCCTGCAGTATTTTCCGTTCGGACAAGGGGCCTGGGGACAGGCTTCTACTATCGGCACCGGATGGAACCCCCTGCTGATCTTTGGCTCGGGTGACCAGACCGGACCTCTTCCATGGGCCACACCTGCCGACACAATGGGCATCACGGCTGAAGGAAAGCTGATGCTCTATCCTGCCGACGGCGGCGCGCTCATTTCCGGGCGGACGGCCGGCACCGGGTGGACAAACGTTCAAGCCATTTTCAGCACTGATTGGGACATGGACGGGAAACTGGACCTGTTGGCCCAATGGAAAAACGGCAACGTCACTCTGTATAAGGGACTGGCAGGAGGCGGATACTCAACACCTGTCGGACTGGCCACTGGCCTCCAGGACAAGACTCTGACAGTCGGCCCCTGGAACAGCAAGGATCGCAGGCCCGTCATAGTCGCAAAATCGGGAAACGGCGACCTTCTGCTGTATGCCCGCGGGAGCGCGGATGCCCTGAAGGCCGCAGTTCCCATTGGCTGGGGTTGGAGCGGGCTCGACATCACCATGTTCGACTTTGACGGCGACGGCAACCAAGACCTAATTGCCCGAAACTCCAACGGGCAACTGCTCCTCTACCGCACGGATGGAGCCTCCAACTTTCTGAACGAAAACCGGAGGCAAGTGGGCAGCGGTTGGGACGCTGTGGACGCCGCCACGTCAACTCTGGGGTTCAAGGGTGCGGGCACCGCCGGTCTCACCGTCAGATTCAAAAACGGCATACTCGCCTATTATCCTGTCGTCGGCGGCACGTGGCGGTCACCGGTCACAATCGGTTCCGGCTGGACGCCTTTGACTATTGCCGGATCTGCACGCTGGCCCTAACCTGAAGCGCTCCCTCCTCCCTGGCCGCCTCAATCCGGTCAGCTCCTGCCGGTAAGAGTGCCATTGAACCCAGGCCAGGGACAGCGGCCGGGGCACTAATTAGCCTGCGCAGCGTTCCTTCTGCTGTAGAATTGCACACCGGGTGAGTTCACTCAGGAGCCTTTGGCTCAAAGACATAAAACAACAGGAGGCTTCTTCAGTGATCTCTGCCCGGATGACCCGTTTCCGCGCGGCCCAAGGCAGATCCTGGTTTTTGCCGTCTTTCCTGGTCTTGCTCTTCTTGAGCTGGTCGTGGGCCTTCGCTTCGCCCATTGCTTCGGTCCCGGACGAGCCGGCCCATATCACCAAAGCTGCCGCCGTCGCCCGCGGCCAATTGGGTGGCATACAAATCGGCACCGATGGGCCGCTGCTGGCTGTCGACGTTCCGCGTTACATCCGATACGTAGACGCCATGTCCTGTTTCGCGAGGGACTTGACCAGCACGCCGACCTGTGCGCCGCCCCTCGACGGAGGACACGACGATACGGTCCAGGCGCTCACCACTGCGGGACTCTATAACCCCGTTTACTACGCAATAGTCGGATTGCCATCGCTGGCCACGTCAGGATTTCCTGGGGTCTATGTGATGCGTTTCGTCAGCGCCCTCTTGAGCTGTTTCTTTCTTGCAGCAGCATTTGGTGCGGTAAGCCAATTGCGTCGCAATAAGTGGGCACTTATCACGCTGTCGGCCGCGATTACCCCAATGATCCTATTTCTCAATGGATCGGTTAACCCGAATAGCCTCGAATATGCGACAACCGCTGCCATAGCTGCGAATCTGCTCCTGCTTCTGGAGAAGTCTTCATCGGGGAGGCTGCCAATTCTGCCAATAGCAGTCACCACGGCTGCCGCTTCGCTGCTTGCCAATACCAAGGCACTTTCCATGCTTTGGCTATTAATAGTTGTCGTAGCAGTGATGCTCACTGCAACAGCCGTCCAACTGAAACATTTGGTCAAGACCCCCGCAGTCCTCGCCGGTGCCGGAGTCATTGCTCTCGCGTGCGCGTTCGCTGTTCGATGGATCATCCGGCATGACAGCCTCAGCAGCAAACCATTTGAGGGCGCCGGTATGGAGCCAGCAGACGGCGCAGAAATAATGTTCGATAAAATTTTCAACCACATGATCGGATGGATCGGTCAATTCGGTTGGCTGGAACTCGACGCTCCCCTAGCCGTCCTTGCCCTGTGGATGGCGATCATTTTCGTTGTCACTCTCGCTGTCCTGTTGTATACCCGGGGACGCGCTCGGGTAGCCGCCCTGCTGTTGGCATTCAGTCTGATTGCGCTTCCCATAGTGCTTCAAGCCCAAATCATTTCCGAGCAGGGAATCATCTGGCAGGGGCGCTACATCCTGGCCATCTTCGTTCCGTTTATGCTATTCGCCGGTGTGGCAATGGACAGGTCGCTGACCGGCGCTATCCCGGCACCAGGCCGACAGGCCCTCAACACTCTTATCAACATCGCCATATTTGCGCAAATATTCACCTTTGTATGGGTGCTCCGCCGGTACACGACCGGCCTTTCACTCGACATTCGCTGGGCTGAAATGCTTGAAGCCCCCAAATGGCAACCGCCGCTTGGAATCGTCGCAGTGGTGCTTATTTTCTCCGCTACGTCGGTCATTGCCGCGGCGCTTCTCAAGCGCCACATTAATAGCGTGGATGACCTGCCAGTTGCAGGTAGCACCACTGAACCAGTCGCGGGTACTAGTGAGCCACTCGCGGGTAAACCTCACCCAGTCGCGGGTACCACGGAGCCAGTCCCCGAAACAAGACGGGGTCTGCGCGTATCACGCGGACAGGACGCCTAGACTATGCACAACCATCAACAGGACAGAACCGTTGCGCAGCCAAAGACGACCCACCCCGTGCGGCTGGCCATCAATCACAGTGCCTTCAGATACCTGTTTTTTGGCGGCCTGTCATTTCTTGTCGATTTTGGTCTGCTTGTTCTCTTCCGGGAAGTCTTCCAGTGGAACCTCGCGGTGGCCGCGGCCACCGCGTTTCTGCTCAGCTTCGCCTTCAGCTACACAGTACAAAAACTCTTTGCCTTTGATTCAGCCCACCGAACACACGTCAGCCTCGGCCGTTATACCCTCCTGGTAGGCGCCAACACGGTAGCAACCGTCATCATCGTGCAACTTTTGTCCCTTACCGGCCTGGGTTATGGCGGCGCAAAAGTGGTTTCCACTGCGGCGACCACTGTATGGAACTATTTCCTCTACAAGCATTGGGTATTCGGAGGCAAGCAGCCGTCGGGGGACCATGTCGAGGAAGACAATCGAAAGGATCCCATCAACAATGTATAACGGCGCCCGAATCGCTGCAGTCGTTCCTGCTTATAAAGAGGAGAGAATGATCGGGCAAGTCATTGAAACCATGCCCGACTATGTGGACCACATTGTCATCGTTGACGATTGCAGCCCGGATAACACTTCCCATGCAGTGCGTGCAATGGCAGACCCGCGGGTGGAGCTCATTCGTCACGACGTCAACCAGGGTGTTGGAGGTGCCATTATTACCGGTCACCGAAAAGCCATGGAGCTCGGCGCCGATGTAAACGTCGTCATGGCCGGCGATGCCCAGATGGACCCCGCCTACCTTCCGGATCTCCTGGAGAAGGTCGTGGACGACGGCTACGGATTCGCCAAGGCGAATCGGTTTTTTTCAGCAGGCTCTTTCTCAGGGATGCCCCGGTACCGTATTTTTGGCAACATCCTCCTGTCTTTCATGACCAAACTTGCCTCGGGTTACTGGCACCTTTTTGATCCGCAAAACGGTTATACAGCGGTGCGGACGGAGATTCTGCAACGTTTGCCGTTGGAGACCATTTCCAAGCGCTACAGCTTCGAGAACGACATGCTCCTGAACCTGAACATCCTGCAGGTTCCCGCCATCGATGTTCCCATCCCTGCGGTGTACGGCGAGGAAGTGTCCAGCATCAGGCTGAGCAAAGTTGTGCCGGAACTGCTGCATATGCTGGGGACCGGATTCTGGAAGCGGATTTGGTACCGGTATGTTCTGTGGTCCTTCTCCCCTGTTGCACTCATGCTCTTCCTGGGAATGGCTCTGTTTGGAGTGGGAGCCATCATCAGCATTTGGGTCTGCTTCCAGATTCTTTCCAGCACAGTGGCAACAGCGGCCACCGTGATGCTTGCCGCTTTGCCGTTGATGCTTGGAACTCAACTGCTGATTAGTGCACTGCAGCTCGACATACAAGCCAGCCCCTCTGCGCCAAGTCTCCCCCACATTCGAAAGCACGGCAGGACAAGCCGCTAAGCGAAAGGAGGCCCGGGCTGCAGCCCGGGCCTCCTTTTTTATGCTGTTCCCACTCGTTGACTGGGTGGAACTTGCCGCTTTCGCGACCAGCTACTTGGTGTTCTCCAGATAGCCTTTGAGCCTCGTAACGGCCAGTTCAGGACGGAAGCCGGCGTCGGTGATCTTGGTCAAGTCCAGCACGCTGTTCAAGGGCCGGGGTGCTGCCGTCTTTCCGCGGAAATATTCCGACGTAGAGACGCCGGTGACGCTGCCACGCGGGCGTCCCGAAAGTTCGAAAACGTCAGCCGCAATATCAGCCCATGACTGAGGCTCGCCGTCGTTCGTCAGGTTATAGGTACCAAATGGTGCCCCGACGTCCAAAAGGTGCTTGATTCCGGCTGCAAGATCTTCCGAGAAGGTGAGGCGGCCAATCTGGTCGTTGACGACGGCGGGTGAAACGCCCTTTTCTGCAAGGGACGCCATGGTGCGGACAAAGTTCGGCCCGTCACCTATGACCCAGCTGGTCCGGATGATGTAATGCCGGGGAACCACACTGACGGCGGCGTCCCCTGCAGCCTTGGTCTGTGCATAGACTCCCAGCGGAGTCGGGCCCTCGGTCTCATCATGTGACGGACGTAGACCGTCAAAGACGTAGTCGCTTGAGACCTGCACCATCACCAAACTGTTGGCAACTGCGACCTTTGCCAGTTCGGCAACGGCGGTAACGTTGAGGGCCCAGGCAGCCTGGCGGCCTTCTTCGGTCTCTGCGGCGTCAACTGCAGTGAACGCCGCAGCATTGATGATGGTGGAATACTTCCGCCAATTGCGGCTGCCAAACGAAGCAGGATCGAGGAGGTCAAAGGTGTTCCGGTCAGTAAACTCCACACTCGAATCACCCGCGTACGCCGTACGAAGGGCCTTCCCAAGCTGACCATCGGCCCCCAGCACGAGCGTCTTCTTGGGCGCCATTGGAGTGACATCTGCCAAGCGGGGGTGCGCCATGTCCTTGTCGGACACTTCCGCCTGCTCAAGCGGGATCGGCCATGCGATTCCCACAGTTTCGTCAGCGAGGTTCACGAAGGTGTACTCGGCATCGGCCGACCAATGGTCATTCACCAGGTACACGTACGACGTATTGTCCTCGAGCGTCTGGTAGGAGTTTGCGACGCCGCGGGGAATGAAGATCGCCCTTCCCGCATCGAGCTCGGCGGTAAAGACAGAGCCGAACGTCGGTCCTTCCCGCAGATCCACCCAGGCGCCGAAAATGCGGCCGGCCGCCACGGACACAAATTTGTCCCATGGTTCTGCGTGGATTCCCCGGGTGGTACCGGCTTTGTCGTTGTATGAGATGTTGTTCTGGACAGGGCTGAAGTCCGGCAACCCGAGCGCCATCATCTTCTCCCGCTGCCAGTTCTCCTTGAACCAGCCACGGTTATCACCGTGTACCGGGAGATCGAAAAGCATCATGCCGGGAATGGGTGTTTCCGTGGCTGCGAGCTTCTTCTGGAACTCCATGCCTATTGGCCCTGCACTTTGTATTTTGCTTCGGTCGCGGCCTTCTGCGGACGCCACCAGTCCTCGTTGTTCCGGTACCAGGCAATGGTGTCCTCGATGCCGGCGTCGAAATTGGAAAACTGCGGTTCCCAGCCAAGCTCATCCCGGAGCTTTGTGGAGTCAATCGCGTAGCGCAGGTCGTGGCCGGGACGGTCCACGACATGATCGTAGGCGTCAGTGGACTGACCCATGTGCTTGAGGATCAGTTCCACAACGTCCTTGTTGTTCTTTTCGCCGTCGGCTCCGATCAGGTAGGTCTCACCGATCTTGCCCTTGGCGATGATTGCCAGAACGGCGGACGAGTGGTCGTTGGCATGGATCCAGTCCCGGACGTTCTCCCCCTTGCCATACAGTTTCGGGCGGATGCCGTCGATCACGTTCGTGATTTGGCGCGGGATGAATTTCTCCACGTGCTGGTACGGGCCGTAGTTATTCGAGCAGTTGCTGATGGTTGCCTGCAGCCCGAAAGAACGCACCCAGGCACGGACCAGCAGGTCTGAGCCGGCCTTCGTGGATGAGTAGGGACTGGACGGGTTATACGGCGTGTTTTCCGTAAACCGTTCCGGGTCATCGAGCTCCAGGTCGCCGTAGACCTCGTCCGTAGAGATGTGATGAAAGCGCTTGTTGTGTTTGCGGGCCGCTTCAATAAGGGTGTAGGTGCCAATGATGTTCGTGTCCAGGAACGGACGCGGATCATGCAGGGAGTTGTCATTGTGCGATTCGGCGGCATAGTGAACAACGACGTCATGAGCTGCGACCAGCTCGTCCACGAGGGGCTGGTCGCAGATATCACCCTTGACGAACTGGAACCGCTCGGCCGGAAGGTTCGCCAGCGACTCCTGGTTGCCTGCGTACGTCATCTTGTCGAGGACTGTCACGTGGTTGTCCGTTGAGGACAGGACGTAGTGGACAAAATTGGAGCCAATGAAGCCGGCGCCGCCGGTTACTAAAAGTCGCTGCATAGTTTCAAAGGTTACCGGATTTGGATGATGCGCGAGTCAGCAGGAAAGATGTACTGTATGCGCGGAATCATTCTGGCCGGCGGTACCGGCTCACGGCTCCATCCGATTACCCTTGGCGTCAGCAAGCAACTGATGCCGGTCTTCGACAAGCCGATGATCTACTACCCGCTTTCCACCCTGATTCTGGCAGGCATCCGGGACATCCTCATTATCACTACGCCCCATGACGCCGAGCAGTTTCAGCGCCTGCTGGGAGACGGCTCGCAGTTCGGTATCAACCTGAGCTATCTCCAACAGCCGTCCCCGGACGGACTGGCCCAGGCATTCATCCTGGGAGCCGAGCACATTGGCAATGAGCCGGTGGCACTGGTCCTCGGCGACAACATCTTTTACGGGCAGGGCATGGGAACCCAGCTTCGCCGTTTTGAGGACATCGACGGCGGGGCGGTCTTCGGCTATTGGGTTGCGGACCCGAAGTCTTATGGTGTGGTCGAATTCGACGACACCGGCAAGGCCATCTCCCTGGAGGAGAAGCCCGAGAAACCCAAGAGCCACTACGCCGTCCCGGGACTGTACTTCTACGACAATGACGTCGTTGACATTGCGCGGAACCTGAAGCCATCCCCCCGTGGCGAGCTGGAGATCACGGACGTAAACCGGACGTATCTGGAAAAAGGAAAGCTTCAGGTTGAGATTCTTCCCCGCGGGACGGCCTGGCTGGACACGGGAACTTTCAACGACCTTAACGATGCATCCAATTTTGTCCGTACAACCGAGAACCGCCAGGGCCTGAAGATTGGGGCCCCCGAAGAGATCGCCTGGCGCTTGGGCTTCCTTAGCGACGACGATCTTCGGCGACGCGCTGAGCCTCTGCTCAAGAGTGGCTACGGAACCTACCTGCTGGGACTCCTGGAAAACGGTCGTTGAACCCAATGCGACTCGGCAACCGGCCGAATGTGTTCCTTATAGATCGAACCGGTGTCGACGAGCTTGCCGACGGCCGAGCGCAAAAATCCGGGCGAAGAACGTTCTGGTGGGTTTTCCTGCTGCTGATGGGACTCTCCACGGCATGGACTGTGGCCACGCCGCTGATGGGAGTTCCCGATGAACCTGCCCACGTCATCAAGGCAGCCTCCGTCGTCCGAGGCGAGCTGACTGGACGCGAAATGGCTGGCGGAGGCGGCTTCCACCTTGTGAAAGTCCCAGCCGGAATCGCCTACTACGACAGCTTTGGCTGCTTTGCACAGCAGAAGGAAATCACGCCTGCATGTGTCCCACCGTTTGATGGTGACATCAACGCTCTGGTCGATGCACGCACGTCTGCGGGCAACTACAATCCGATCTATTACACCGTGGTCGGACTCCCCTCGCTGGTGAACAGTGGCGCCGGCGCAGTTTATGGAATGCGGCTTATCAATGCCGTCTTGAGCTGCCTTTTCCTCTCCTTTGCCTTTTCGGCTCTCTCGAAAATGCGCCAACGCAAATGGGCCATGGTCGCCGCTGCTGTCTCTGTTACCCCGATGGTCCTCTTCCTCAACGGGGCCGTAAACCCAAACTCACTTGAATACGCCACGTCAGCCGCCCTGCTGGCAAATCTGGTTCTCCTCCTGGAGCGTTCCGCGGAACCGGACGCGTATCGGCGTTATGTTCCCTCTATAACGGCAGCTGCCTGTCTGTTGGCCAACACGAAAGGCTTGTCCCTTCTCTGGCTGGCACTCATGGTCATGACAGCTTGCATTCTGGGAACCTGGTCGCAAATAAGGGAGTTATGCCGCAACGCTTGGGTATGGTCAGGGACCGCAGCGATCAGTCTTGCATGTGCCTTCGCGCTCTACTGGCTTATCCGTCACGACAGCCTGGAAAGTAACCCCTTCGAAGCCGCCGGCTACTCCCCCTGGGCCGGCGCCGAGATAATGATGGACCGAACCTTTGACTACGCCACTGGCTATGTCGGCCAGTTCGGCTGGCTGGAAGTACCTGCCCCGCTGGGCGCTTTTGTACTCTGGCTAGGGCTTGCCGGGGCCCTGGTCATGGGTGCCGTCGTATTGTCCAAGGGACGCACGCGTGCCGCCACAGTCTTCCTGCTCACAGCACTTCTCCTGCTGCCGCCACTACTTCAGGCACAGGCCGTTGAGACGATTGGGATCGTTTGGCAGGGCCGCTACGTCCTCGCACTGTTCCTCCCGCTGCTGTTGGTTTGCGGAATAGCTTTGGATCGCACCAATCCCGGCTCTTTTTCCCAGCAGACAGCATCGATCCTGTACGCTGCCGCCGTGCTCGTTGCATTCTTCCAGTTATGGACGTTCCTCCACACGCTCCGACGCTATGTCACTGGATGGGCAGTGGACCGGCGCTGGAGTGAGATGATTACCAACCCATCCTGGCAGCCGCCAAGCGGCACCCTGCTGTGTGTTGCATTCTTCATACTCATGCTGGTCCTCGCCCTGTGGCTGATCCGGCGCGGTATCAACGCGGAACGCGGTCAGCCTCAGCTGACCGCGTAAATGTAGGCTGGTTTGCCCTGCCACTGCAGCTCGGAATCCAGGGTGAGGCACGGGGCTTCCAGCGGCTGTGACGCCACGATCCGGTCGAGGTTCGGCCAGGAGCCCTTGAGAACACAGGGATCAATCACCACTCCGACGGCGTCGAAATCGTTTGTCTGGAAGGTGGTGGGCTGCCCAGGCGCCCAGGCAAAGAAGATATAGCCGCCACCGCGGTTCCACTTGTCTGAGAAGGCCGAGCCGGGATCCAGCTTCTGCCATGCCTCCGCGTCAGGCCCTGAGCGCTGGAGTCCAGACAGCGAAGGCATGCCGTTAGCCAGGAGCAGGGTGCTCATGGAAGGGTTGTCAGCTGCCCACAGCTTTCCCCCCGCCTGCGCCGCTGGGACCTGTGCGGCCACGGTTTTGGCTGTCTCCGATGCACGCAGATCTCCCGTACCCGCTAGGAAAGGATTTGCGCGGGCAATTGGCAGCGCAGCGAAGAGGGCGCAGAACATCAAGGGCCAGGAACGCTGGGGATACTTTGTGATGACGGCAACAGTCATGCCCACCACGCCTGAGGCCAGAAAAATGAGCCCTGTGGATATATCCGGCAAATCCGTGGCCTTCAGGAGCCAGGCCGCGTATCCAGTCGGAAGGGCGCATGCGGCGCCGGACAGGAGAGGCACCCTCCACGAGGCAGGCGGAGACCATCTGCTGATCAACAGGCAAAGGAGTACGACGGCCAGCACTCCCACCACCTGGGTAGCCCGGGGAGGGGTCACCATGTTGAACAACGGAATCATCCGGGCGGCGGCACCCAGATCCAGGCTGATCCATAAGATCCACAGCGCCGACCAGGCTCCAAAGATCCATTCAGGCACATTGTCGCGGAATGTCGGCCGCCAACGTGCCGCAAGCAGCAGGACCAGGACCCATACAAAGAAGACTGTAAACGATGACGAGAGCTCGCTGGCGTTAATACCGACAGGCTCGCTGAACTGCAGCGGCCCGAGCGCCGGCGCGCCGAAGATGCGACCGAAAGGCTGGGGGTCTGCCCCCACCCGCCTTGAACCAGGATAGACAGTACCCAAGAGGGCTTGGAGACCCTCGCGGTTTTCCAGCAGCGTGCCCGCCCCGAAAACCAGCGCCGTTCCTCCCGTGACAAGCACCGATTTCAGGCGAGGTCCCCAGTCGCCGCGCTGAAGCAAAATCCACAGAGTGGAGGCGCCCAGAACCGGCAGTCCGAGCATCAGGGACCAGGGTGCATAGAACGAGGGAAGACCGGCGATCAAGATTCCGCCGACCAGGCCCATGGTGACCGGAAGGAGGCGCTGCCCGCGGCTGAACCTTTGGAAGGCGGCGATCATCAGCACGCTGCCACCGACCGTGTAGGCGATGAGTGCAACGGGCATCAAAGACCACCACGCGCTCGACGGAGACAAGACAATCAGGATTGCTGCCAACCACCCATACCGGCGGGAGCGTCCAAGCTGATGGAACCACGTAGGCAGCGCCAGCAGCAGGATCAAGGAAGGCAGCCACCAGTGCGCCGCGAAGAGCATGTTTTCAGGAAGGATCACGGAGGCGCGGAGCATAGTGGAATCGAAGAATACGAACTGCTCAAAAAAGCCGTCGGTCGGGAACCTATGGATCAGATCGGCTCGAGCGGCCAGTGGGCTCAGGCTCGGAGCGCCATGGGTAGCGAGGATGGAGATCACAATCGCTGAATAGGCATGGATCTCATCCGACCGGATGGGCCGTGAATTACCGAATTGCCAGCCCAGCGGGTTCGCCGGGTCCTGTCGGAGGTCTGCAATGCCAATCGACGATGTGGTGATCCCGAGGAGGACGAGGACGGCGAAGACCACAATAGTGATCACACGTGCAGCCCGGTCGTTGACGCAGACCCATTGCATAAAGCGGCTAGTGGTCCGGGCGAGGGGCTCGGGAAGTTTCCTATTCAACTTATTTCCTCCAGAGGCCACGGAAGCCTCCATGGCACCTGCCGCGCCGACCTTCACTTTATGCCGTCGTAGACCGGAGCCCGCTGCTCGGTCTCGTCGCGTGTAATCTCAGGCACCACAAGACCATCCGTCCGTCGCCTCCGTACCGCCACCAGGCTCCAGATGAGCATCCCCGTTACCGCTGCGCCCCAAAGAGGGATGCCGACCCGCCAGCCCGGAGGTTCGAAGCTGATGGTGATCAACTTTCCCTGGGCATCCGAAGGAATTGATAAACCAAGGAGGTACCCGCCGATCGGGCGCTGCGTCAAGCTGGCGCCCTCCACGCTGTATCCCGGCCAGGGAAGCCTGCTCAGAGCCGCACGGCCGCCATCTGCCGGTACCTCTTCGACCTTCAGCACTACCTTGGTGTCGTCCCTGGAGACTTCACTAAGGCGGGTTCCCGAGTCGGTCCATGTCACGCCTCCGGCAGGACCCAGCGGCACATCGCGGCTCCACAGTACTGTCTCTTCAGTCTCGGCTGCGACGTGCCAGCCTTCCGGAACCGCTGGGATCTCCACTTCCTCGTCGCGGGACACGTAGTTATTCGATGCCATGGGCACCTGGGGCTTGTTGAAGGATTCCTTCAGGATCTGAATGTTATCGATCTGCAGTTCGTCAACCAGCAACAATCCGGTCTGGACGCGGCGATCAAAAAGCTTGTCCGCAAGTTCAGGACAGGTTCCTCCCAGATATCGGAGGCAAAGAAGCTGATTCAGCCTGGAGAATCCGACCAACTGGTAGCGATTCACCACGCTGGCGTCGCTCAAATACCAAGCGTTCGCCATGAGCGTCTGTTCCCAGGTCTTCTTCTCCTGGGGGTAATCCAAAGGGTCACCAACAACAATCACGTCGTTCTTCACACCTTGAAGGACGCCCTTGTAGGTAGAGACATCTTCAGGCTGGTTTGCGATCGACAGGCCGCTTCGAGCCGACGTCCGATGCTGGAGAAGGGTGGTCGCCGTCGTCGCGAGCAGCACACCGATGGCGAGCAGGGACAGTGCCCTCAGCCCAAACCTGTTCCAGCGATGGCCCTTCACTTCCGGATGGTTCAGGAGCCACCACATGGCCACCAGCGCTGCGGCGACAAGAGCGGCACACACCGTGATGGTAAGGAACCGGGCAGGAACCTGGGCCCATGCGAGATACGCAGCAACGCCAACGAGGCCCAGTGCCACGTAGAGCGAGGGACGGCTGATCGACGGCCGCCTGGCGCGCGCCAGTGCGATAACGACAAACAGAACTGCGGCCAGCGCGACGTACGGCATAAAGCGGGCCGGATACCGCAACGGGCCGATCGTCGTCGGCAGCAGGACAAAGGCGGCAGACGCAGCCAGGAAGAAAAACAGGTCCCGCAGCTCAGCCGACAGTCTCGTGAAGACACTCCAGCTGACGAAGGCAATGGCGGGCAGGAACCACGCGATGTAGGCGGCCGGGCTCGTTGACGCCGTTCCCGACCACCACCAGGAGAGAAGCTGCGGATAGGCGGTGGCAATCGGGGCCATGAGCAAGCTCGTGAAATCGATGCTCATGTAGTCGTCGTTCCAGATGCCCGTGGTTCCGCGCGTGGTAACGGCCGCTGTCAGGACACCGGGAAGGAAGACGACGACGGCGACGAACCCGATGGAAAGGCCTGTGATCGCGATCCTCGCTGCAGGCCGCCAGGCCCTGCGGATCAAGGTCTCAATACCAACTGCCAGGAGGATGAAGCCGATGGCGACGGTTCCTGCCACATACCCGACGGTGACAATCAAGTACCCCGTGATAAAGGCCCAAAAGGGGTTTCGTTTGCCTGCCATGAGCTTGCGCAGCTCAGCCCAGAAGAAGGGGAATATTGCCCAGACAAGCGCGCCCGTGACCCACGAGGGTGCATCAAAGTACATCGTAAAGCCGTTCAGCGGAACGGCGATCCCTGCAATGAACGCCCATTCCGGCGCGACAGCATAGCTCCGGGCAAGGACGAAGGTGCCAACGCCGGCAACAACCAGCATGGCTACCTTCAAAACAGTCGTGAGGATAATGGCATTGGGGCTTATGTACGCGAGCACACCGAACAACATGACCAAGGGGTTCCAGGTACCCCATTGACCCTCGGCAATATAGTTGCCGCTGGTCCAAACTGAAGGATTTAGAACAGGAACCTTCCCTTGGAACAGACTCTCGCCAAGGTGGTACCACACTCCATATGCGCCGTTTTCGGTATCATCCTGGAAGTAATACCGGCCGTAGAAGATGAGCGGGATCAGGCTCAGCACCAAAACCGATCCGGCGGTCAGCAGTAGCCAGTTCCTGTTGAGTGACGAGGACGATGGGACAGGCTGCAATTCACGTTCCGTTCAGTTGACATGCGTCCAGCGCAGGACGGTGCGCGAGGGACAGATTCATAATACCTGAGCGACTTTCTGGCGACTTAAAGCGCCACCCATGGGTGGACCCTCTCTGCCCCATCAAAGGGTTGCTGCGCCAACAATACTGGTCGGAGCCGGTAGAATCTTCTGACATGACACTGGCTCAACCCGAGACAAGCTCGACGCCCCACCGCATTTCTGTCGTCATACCCGTCTACCAGGGTGAGAAGACGCTTGTTGGCGTGGTCAACGAGCTCCTCCCTTATCGGCAAACGTCCATGAGCGCGGGTGGCCACAATTTTGTCGTCTCGGAAGTGCTCCTGGTCTTCGACCATGGCCCAGACAACTCCGCTGCGGTGATCCGGTCGTTGACGCAATCCATCGATATCGTCCGCGGTGTCTGGTTGAGCCGAAACTTTGGACAGCACGCGGCCACGCTCGCTGGGATGGCTTCCGCCGGGGGCGACTGGATTGTCACCATGGACGAGGACGGGCAACATGACCCCGCCGCCATTGGAGATATGTTGGATACGGCTATGGCGCAGAATGCGTCCGTTACCTATGCAATGCCCAGCAACCCGGCACCGCACGGCTTCCTGCGGAACATGGCGTCCAAGAGTGCGAAACGTGCCGTGAGATTCGTCCTGTCCAGCGACGACGCGACCAGCTACCAGAGCTTCAGGCTGGTGACAGGCGAAGTAGCCCGTTCAGTGGCAGCCTACGCCGGCCATGGCGTCTACCTCGACGTCGCGATGGGCTGGATCGCTGACAGAACCGCCACCTGCCCCGTTGTGCTCCGCGAAGAAGGTGACCGCCGGTCCGGCTACGGGCTCCGTTCACTCCTCTCCCATTTCTGGCGGATGGTGATCTCCAGCGGCACCCGCGCCCTTCGAATGGTCAGCCTTATCGGCGCTGTTTTTGCTCTGGCGGGAATCGGTTTGGCCATTTACTTCGTTATCGCGTACTTGACCGGTCATGGAGCGGGGCAGCAGGGCTGGACGTCGACGATGGTGGTACTTCTTGTCAGTACGGGCGCCATACTTTTCGCCCTGGGGGTGATAGCGGAGTACGTGGGGGTCAACGTCAACATGGCAATGGGCAAGCCGGCCTACCTCATTGTGAGTGACCCTGCGCTGGGGCCCTTAGGTAAGAGTCCACAGAAGGCGCCTGTCCAGTCGCCCGCCGGCCCGGTGGCTGATGCAGGTTAGGCCTACCTGGGTCATCGGCGCCGGTGGCCTCCTCGGGCGGGCAGTCGTGCGAGAACTCGAGTCCCGCCACATCCCTGTTTTGACAAGCAAGATTCAGTGGAACGATCCGGAAGTCGCCATCAAGGAGTTCAGGCGCAGTGCTGAGCGGCTGCGTGACGCAGCCGATTCCGGCCCGTGGACCATTGCCTGGTGTGCGGGCGCTGGCGTCACCGGGACTTCCCAGGATGCTTTGGACGAGGAACTGTCCCTGCTCACCCAAGCGCTGGCAGCTTTCGAAGAGATCCTGTGCAACGACGGCGGGCAGATGGGGGCGCTCTTCCTCGCTTCTTCGGCCGGCGGGGTGTATGCCGGCTCAAGCACGCCTCCATTCACCGAGGAAAGTCCGGTGCAGCCCTTGGCGCCGTACGGTTTTGCCAAGCTCCGTGCTGAGGCAGCTGTCACGGAGTTTGCCACGAGGACAGGGGTTCGAAGCCTCATTGGCAGGGTGAGCAACCTGTATGGGCCGGGGCAGAACCTCCAAAAACCCCAAGGCCTCATTTCCGTGTTCGCCAAGGCTCACCTCACGGGCGCGCCTGTTTCCGTCTACGTCTCCCTGGATACCTTGCGGGATTACCTGTTCGTGGATGACGCCAGCCGGCTTGTCACCGATGCACTTAGCCGGCTCGTCCACCCGGATGTCCTGCCGGGCGAGACTGTGGTGAAGATCCTCGCTTCGCAGAGGGCGGACACCATTGGCAACCTCATTGGAGCCTGCCGAGCCATCTTCAAGCGCCGGCCGTTGATCATCCTCGGCGCCTCCCCGTTTGCGAAGGCCCAGGCCCACGATCTCCGGCTGCGCTCCGTTGTGTGGCCTGAGCTTGACGAGCACCCCGTGACTCCCTTGGCTGTGGGCATCAACAACACGGTGCAGGAAGTCCAGAGGCTGGCTTTGTCAGGTCAGCTCTGAGTTGGTTGAACGCGGCCAGGTTCGCCCGCCAGTTGCCCCTCGTTGTTATGCGCCTGCACCACTTCGGTAGTCTAGGGTGTGTGTTTGCCGGTTATCGGCCCTAAGTTCGGAGAATATGTGGCTTCCACCCAACAACCCGATTCCCCAGCGGAAGCTGTTAAGGGTATCCATAACGGTCCGCCTGGTCCCCTCCTGAAAATCATTAAGGACCAGCGCGTCGCTTTCCTGTTGGTGGGTGGCATCAACACTGCATTCAGCACCGCATTGTTTGTAGCGATCGCATGGATCTACCCGGAGCTTCCGTCGCCGGTTGTCCTCAGCATTGCGTTCGTCATTTCACTTGTGGCGGTGTTTTTTGTCTACCGGAAGCTTGTCTTCCGCGTGAAGGGCCACTTCTGGCTGGACCTCGGCCGTTTCACCCTGGTCAATCTGACGATGTTCTTCGTCAACATGGTGCTGCTCTTTGCAGCACATGAAGTTCTTGGCTATCCGAAAATACCAGCCCAGATCACGATCACCTGCGTGACGGTTGTCATCAACTACTTCGGCCACAAGTATTTCTCCTTCCGCCGGCGCCCTGAAGCCGCATCGCCCACCACTGCCACCGAGGAAAGTGCCCCATGAGTCCAAAAGTCTCTATCGTCATTCCTGCCTACAACAACGTCCAGTACATCGAAGAGACTCTGCAGTCCGTACTCAACCAGACCTTCGACGACTACGAGGTGGTGATCGCTGACCACTCCTCGATCGATGGCACGGCTGAAGTCATCGCCCGGTATGCAGATCATCCCAAGGTCCGGTTTTTGAGCCCGACACCAACAGGCGGCGGGGCTCAAGCCAACTGGAACCGCGTCAGCCAGGAGGCTAAGGGGGAATACCTCAAGCTTGTTTGCGGCGACGACCTGATCGTCCCCGAGGCGCTCGAACTGCAGGTAAAGGCCTTGGAAGACAACCCGGGTGCTGTTATCGTCTCCTCACGCCGAGACCTGGTGGACGCTAACGGAGGGATCTTCCTAAAGGGCCGGGGACTGCAAGGCGTTCAGGGCCGCGTCAGCGGTCGCGAGGCCATCCGGGCTACGGTGCGGGCAGGTTCCAACATCTTCGGCGAGCCGGCGTGCTCCCTGTTCAAGCGGGAGCTTCTGGCTGCGGAAGGCTGGTGGGATAACACCCATCCGTATCTCATCGATGAAGCCACCCTGGTGCGCATTTGCCGCCACGGCGACTTTGTAGCGCTGCGGGAAACCCTGGCGTCCTTCCGGATTAGCGCCAGCCAATGGAGCGTCCGCCTCGCCCGCCAACAGTCCGACCAGGCCATTGCTTTCCATAACCAGCTTCGGAAGGACGACCCGTCGCTGCTGAGCCGGGTGGACGTCCTTGTGGGCAATGGCAAGGCAATTGCCATGTCATACGCCCGGCGCCTCGCTTACCTGCGGCTGAACCGGCGCATGGGTCATCAGCACGCCGTTCAGAGCACGGTCTGAGGACAGCCAGACTTCCTGGCGCTGGTGGGCCCGGGGGGCGATTTTCCAGCCCGGACCGGGTCTCCCAGCCAGGTCCCGGTTAGGGAACAGCCTTCACTGTTTCACTCTCATACCAACGTCCTGACCCACCGCAGTTGGGCCGGCCGCTCCTTCGGAGCTGACCGGCTCGGTGGTGCGCCTCCGGCGGCGGCGCAGCATCAGTTCCGCCACAGTCCACGCCCCGGCCACGCCGACGGCCAGGATAATGCTGCCCACAACCACCGGCCAGCCCGGGGGTTCAAAGCTTATGGTGAGGGTTTTTCCGACAGAGCCCGCGGGAATGTCGACGGCGAGAAGGTACCCGCGCAGGGGTGCTGAGACAGTTGCCCCCTCGGCTTTGTATCCGGGCCACGCCAGCCGGCTGAGTACGGCCTTGACCGCCGAATCTTCCATCCCGTCCACGCGGATCCGAACCTCGCGGCTGGTTTCCGAGACCAGGGAAATGGTGGTCCCCTCTGAGGTCCAGACGGGCTGGCCGGTATTCAGCAGCGGTTTGTCCCGGACCCAGACCACCGAGTCGGTGCTGCGGTCGGCTTCATGCCAGCCGTTTGGAGGTGCGCCGCCAAAGCGATCTCCGGACGGGGCCTCTGGATCGCGAAGTAGCTGGATGGTGTCGATGGACAGCAGATCCGCCAGAACCTTACCCGTGGCAGTGTCCGTCTCAAAGAGCTTCCCGGCGGCCGCCGGGCAGGTCCAGCCGTGGCTTGAGATGCACAGATCCTCAGCGTATTTGGCGAACATGATCGGCGTGTAGAGGTTCTGGACTTCGGCGGAGTTCAAATACCACGCGTTAGAGGCCAGTGTTTCCTCCCAGATCTGTGGTCCCAATTTAGTGGGATCGCCCACGATGAAGGTGCCACCTTGTGCTTCCGGGAGCTGAGAGGAGTAGCTTGCCGGGGTGTCCGGCATCCTGTAGTCAGGCAGCGGCGACGATTTAAAGGCCACGTGCTGTCCCCCGGCAATGGCCATGCTCAGCAGTACCACTCCCCCGGCCAAAACCACTGGCCCTTTGAGCCGGGGCCACCGATGTGGAGCGTACAGGAAAAAGAGGAGTCCGGCGATACCCCCGATTGCCAGCAGCCCGAAGATGGCCGCCACGCGGAAGGACGGGAACTGGCTCCAGCCGAGGTAGAGTCCGGCGAGCACCGTCGCCGCAGTGACGATCACGCGTCCACGGCTGAGCACGGGCACCCTGAAGCGTGAGACCAGCACCGACAGTGTCAGCAGGACAGCCAGGGCAACGTAGGGCATGACCCTGATCGGAAATCGAAGAGGCCCCAGATCGCTGGGGGCCAACGTCAAGGCCAACGACATTAGTCCAAGAAACCAGAGTCCTGAAAGCTCCCTGCCTGCCCGCTTCACCCTGTGGTAGTCCACTATCGAGAGGATCGGGAGAAACCACGCCACGTACAGCAGGGGTACCGTTGCAAACCCGCCCCACCATCCAGTGACTTGAGGCAGGGTGCCGGGGACCCAGGCAGTGAACAGACCGGTGAGGTCGGGCGTCAGGAACCCACTGTTCACAATTCCCCCGGTGCGGGCTGTCACCGGCGCGGTGAGGACCCCCGGGAGGTACACCGCCAACGCGATGAGCCCGCACACCAGGCCGGCGAGGAGCAGGCGGAAGGCTCCCCTGCGGCTTCCTTGCAGTGATGCCTCCACCAGCAGACCCATAAAGACGATGGCGAGCATGATCGTACCGTGAACGTAGCCAATGGTTATCAGCACGTAGGCCGAAGCCAGTGCAAGCAGAGGATTGCCCTCCTTGAATGCCATCCGGCGCAGCCCGTACCAGGTGAGGGGCAAAAGGCTGAACACCATGAGCCCGGTGACCCAGGAGGCTGCGTCGATGTACACGGTGAATCCGGTCAGCGTCACCGCAACCCCGGCGATGGCCGCCCACTCAGGCCTGGCCTTGTAGCTCCTTGCCAGCAGGAAGGTGCCGGCAGCAAGGAGGCAGAGAAAGGCGATCTTGAGGATTGTTGAAAAGACAACAATATTGGCCGAGCGGCTCGCCAACCAACCGATCAGAAGAATAAGGGGATTCCAGATCCCCCACTGGCCTTCAGCAGCGTAATTTCCTGCCCCCCAGGCACTGTCGCTGAAGACAGGCCACTCTCCCGCACTGAGTTTGGTGCCAATTTCGAACCAGATACCGAAGGCCCCGGCCTGGGTATCGTCATAGTAGTAGAACCTGTTGTTGGTGATGAGCGGAATCAGGGACCCAACGAGGGCGGCAACCACTGTCCCAATCAGCCACGTGACGTCGCTGCGGGGACGCAAAGCACTCACAAACTATCCTCGGATTCCGTTTGCGCGGAACGCCGCCTCAGTTCTGCCACAACGGAATGCACCTCGCCATCCATGATCACCTCGCCGTGTTCCAGAAGTACGCCGCGTTCACAGACTGTGGCAACCAAATCCAGGTCATGGCTCACAACAAACAGGGTCTTTCCCAGTTCTGAGAGCTCCTTGATCTTGGCAATGCACTTGCGCTGGAAAGGTTCGTCTCCCACCGCAAGGATTTCATCGATCAGGAACACTTCCGGATCCGTGTGTACGGCGATGGAGAACGCGAGCCGGAGGTACATGCCCGACGAATAGAACTTCACTTCCGTGTCGATGAACTCTCCAATTTCGGAGAATTCGACAATGGAATCAAACATCTCGTCGATCTGTTTCTCGGTCATCCCCAGGATGGCTCCGTTGAGGTACACATTGTCCCGGCCGCTGAGGTCATGATGGAACCCTGCGCCCACTTCGATCAGGCCGGCTACACGGCCCCGCGTGCGGACCGTTCCGCCGTCGGGCTGCAGAACTCCGGATATCAGCTTCAGCAGCGTCGATTTCCCCGAGCCGTTGAGCCCCATGAGAGCAACTGTCTCGCCCTGTCTGACTTCGAGGGAGACGTGGTTAAGTGCCAGGAACTTTTTCGACAGATCACCCTTGCGGCCCTTGACCAGCCAGACCAGGGCTTCCTTGAGGGAACGGGTGTGTCGCAGGACGAACTGCTTCCGCAGGTCGATGCAGCTGATGGCTACATGGCCATGCTTCGTCATGTCAGAGCTCCTGAGCGAAGTGAACGGCGAGGCGCCGGAACGTAAACTGGCCGAGGAACAAAACGATCAGCGTGATCACCATGGCAACGGGAAGCCACAGCGTGAAAAGATCCGGCGGCATGACGTCGCCCACCAGTTGATCGGCCTTGAGCGTGGGTTCCCAGAAGGCCCAATGGAAGACCTCGACGGCGACTGTCATGGGGTTTAGCTGGTACACCCAGAACCATGGCCCCATGACACGCTCAACCATCGACCAGACGTAGAGCACGGGGGAAGCCCAGGTGACCACCATAACGATCATGTCGACGATGTTCTCGGAATCGCGAAAGTAGACATTGATGGCACCAAATATCAGGCCCAGACCCGTGGCGAGAACCGCGACCATCAGGAATATCAGTCCGACAGCCGCCAGTTGGAGGATCGACGGCGTCCATCCCACCACCAGGCAGGCGCCAATCAGGACCAGAAGCTGCGGGAGAAAATGTGCCGCCGAAACCCATACCGTAGACACAGGAAAAAGCTCCCGCGGCAGGTAGATCTTTCGGATGAGGTCGCGGTTGTCCACAATGGAACGGGTGGCATTGGACAGCGACTCCGTGAAGAAGTTGACCAAGACAATTCCCGCAAAGAGGTAAATCGCGTAATTGGGCGTACCGCGCTGGAGGTTCAGGAAAATGCCGAGCGCCACAAAGTAAATGAGGAACTGGACCAGCGGCTTGACGTAAGACCACATCAGGCCCAGCACAGAACCCCGGTAGCGCACCTTGATTTCCTTGCGCACCAGCAGCTTCAGGAGGAACCGGTCGCCGTAAACATCCAGGAGGCCCCGTCCGCTTCCGGGCCTGACCAGCTGGTCGGACTGACCCGCCATCTAGTTCCCGTCCTTGGTGTTCGCCTCGAACGTTTTTTTCCACGCGTCGATGGAGCTGATCTCGGCTACGGCGGACCTGTACTCGTGGGCGAGTTTGTCCCATTCGCGGAATAACTTCGCGTGCAGCACTGTCGCTTCCGCAAGCATGGATTTGAGCTTCTTCGGGTCCCTCTGGTACCAGGATGCGCCCGTGCCTTCGGCGTTGGAAACCACAACACTGTCATAGTGGGCCACTCGATACCAGCGGTTATCACGGTGGGCAAGGTAGCCCTGGGGCCGCTCGGAGCTCTCGGGTCCCGGCGTCTTGATCAGCTGCCGTGCAACGGTCTTGATCCCCCACGGGATCAGATCCTTCTTGCTGGGCATCCCGACGACGATGCCGCCCATGGGGCCGCGGCCGATCTTCGGCGCAGGGAAGTCGTCCACGTCGTCCTTCAGCTGGGCGTCCGGGTATGAGGACTTGAGCGCGTTGATCTCCGGAAGCTTCGTGGCCAGGACCTGATGGAGGGCGTCCGGCCCCTTGAAAAGGTCCTTAAGAGCTTCAATCCTCCCGTGTTCGGTGAAGTACTGCATGGACACCAGGTGCTTTACATCGGCCTGGACAGACTCACGCAACACCCGGCCACCCTTTGGGTACGGGCTGTGAATCAGGGTTGTAATGAGCCGGTTTCTGGCGTGGAAGTAGGCTTGCCAGCCCACCAGATCATCCTTATCAATCCAGGAAACATGCCAAACAGCCGCACCTGGGAGAGATACTGTCGCGTAACCTGCTTCCCTCGCGCGAAGTCCATACTCGGCGTCGTCCCATTTGATGAAGAGCGGAAGGGAAAGCCCGATTTCCTTGATCACCGCTGTTGGAATAAGGCACATCCACCAGCCGTTGTAGTCCACGTCCACGCGGCGGTGAAGCCAGGGAGTTTGGCGCAGGTTGGAGACACTGAAGTCGTGCCGGGTTTCCATGTCAGCATGCGGCGCGGCCGGAACGATCCGGAACGGGTCAACAACCTCACCAAAGGTGTGCAGGACGCTTCGGTTGTAGAGGTCGAACATATGGCCTCCGACAATCGTCGGCTTACGGCAATAGTCCGCAAACGTCAGAAGCCGGGTGATGCTCTCGGGTTCAACCACGATGTCGTCATCCAACAGCAGGACATAGTCGCTGCCGTTCTCTATGGACTCATACATTCCGCGGGCAAAGCCACCCGATCCGCCCAGGTTTGCCTGATTGATGATCCGGAGTTTTCCGTCAAGTGATGTGCTGACGGCAGCAAAATCGCCCTGGTCCTGAACTTTCTGGGTGCCCTGGTCTACGATCAGGATCTCCTTGACGTTCCGGAGCACCTCCGGGTTGTCAGCCAGGATCCTGGCGTTGTTGAGGCAAAAGTCGGGTTTGTTCATGGTGGTGATCTGAAGGGTCACCTGGCCGCTCGGCCGGGAAATGCCTTCCGCCTCCCATTGGCCGTCCTCAAGGACCAGATCGCCGGAACTTGCTGCCAGGTCGAACCAGTACCAGCCTCCGTCACCAAAGGGCTTAAGCGTCAGTTCGAAAGCGGACGTGGAATCGCCGTCGACGTGCCTGCCGTCAACACGCTGTACAGATCCGCGGGCATTGGACTTGTAGACCGTTACGGTTCCGGTGCCCCTGGTCCGGACCACCAGCCTGATCTCCCGAACCGAAGTCCAGCGCCGCCAGTAACTCGCCGGAAAGGCGTTGAAATACGTACCGAACGAGATCTGCTCACCTGAACGGACACGCATGGAGTGCCGTGACAGCAGGTCTTCGAAATGCGCCTCCCGGCTCTCCGAACTGGATAGGTGAAGCTTGTCTTCCAACAGCTTCGGCGTCCGGGCGAATTCGTCATTCTCACGGAGCCGGATGCCACTCGCCGTTCCGGCGTCCACATACAGCGACACTGTGTCCGGCTGGTCCGGTGAAGGGAGGATGATGCGCTGGATTGCTGCCCAGTCGATGGTTCCTGCTTGGGCACTCATGCTTCTACTCCTCCACTTTCAAACTTCGCTCCGTCGGCAAAATGCGGGCGAATCTGGTTTTCGAACATGGTCAGGGCTGAGCCGATGGCCATGTGCATGTCCAGGTACTTGTAGGTGCCCAGACGCCCGCCGAAGAGCACATCGGACTCGGCAGCGGCCAGGTCGCGGTACTTCAGCAAACGCTCCCGGTCCAATGCCGTGTTGATGGGGTAATACGGTTCATCGCCATTCTCTGCCGCACGGGAGAACTCGCGCATGATGACGGTCTTCTCCGTTTGGTAATTGCGCTCCGGATGGAAGTGGCGAGGTTCGATGATGCGGGTGTAGGCAACATCGGCGTCGTTGTAGTTGACCACCGAGGTTCCTTGGAAATCGCCGACGTCGAGGACTTCCTCCTCGAAATCGATGGTGCGCCAGGAAAGCTTGCCCTCGGCAAAGTCGAAGTACCGGTCCACGGGTCCGGTGTAGATCACCGGTATGTTTCCCACTACCTTGTCCTTGCTGTACTCGTGCGACTCGTCAAAGAAGTCGGTGTTGAGCCGGACTTCGATGTTCGGGTGCTCTGCCATCTTTTCGATCCAGGCGGTGTATCCGTTCGTGGGCAGGCCCTCGTACTTGTCGTTGAAGTACCGATTGTCGTAGTTGTAGCGCACCGGCAGCCGGGAAATGATGCCCGCGGGCAGGTCTTTAGGGTCGGTCTGCCACTGCTTGCCCGTGTAGTGCTTGATGAAGGCCTCGTACAGCGGGCGGCCAATCAGCTGGATGCCCTTGTCATTGAGGTTCTGCGGGTCGGTACCCGCAAGCTCCCCTGCCTGCTCCTGAATCAGTGCCTGGGCCTGGCCCGGAGTCAGGTTCGCACGAAAGAACTGGTTGATCGTGGCCAGGTTGATGGGCAGCGAATACACCTCGCCCTTATGGACTCCATAGACCTTATGTACATAGTTGGTGAACGTGGTAAACCGATTGACATACTCCCAAACGCGCTCGTTGGATGTGTGGAAAAGATGCGCCCCATAGCGGTGCACTTCGATTCCTGTCTGCTCCTCATTCTCGCTGTAGGCGTTACCACCGATGTGGTGGCGGCGGTCGAGGACGACTACCTTCAAGCCGAGCTCAGTGGCGGCCTGTTCTGCTATTGTCAGGCCGAAAAAGCCTGACCCTACAATGACGAGGTCAGCGTTCACGAACTCTCCTGTGTGGTGGATTTCAGGCACAGCCATGCCCGGGTCTAGTGTCAAGGTTACCCCGATGTACTTCGCTCATTGGCTGGGGACTGTCCTTGGCTCCGGTGTGGAGGGCCGGTTGCCGGGAGCAGAGGGCCCAAGCCCACATGCTGCCCAGCAGGCGCTGCGGCCTGTCCCTTGGGAGTCAGAGGGCGACGACGCCGCCGGTCCTCGCGGATTCCAGCACGGCTTCTGCGACGCGGAGAGTTTCCAGTCCTTCGGCCATCGTGACCACGTTCATGGATTTTCCGAGGATGGCATCCCGGAACGCTTCGTGCTCCATTTTCAGCGGTTCCCGCTTCGCAAGGGCGAACCGCGTGCTGGATCCCTCCGATACACCACGGAATGCCGCCATCGATTCCCATTCCGTCTGGAGCGTTCCGTTCTCCACGAACGTCAGGTCGGCGGAGATGGTGTCTGCTATGAAGGCACCCCGCTCGCCCAGGACGACGGCGGTGCGCTCCTTCATCGGTGAAAGCCAGTTCACGATGTGGTTGGTGACGATGCCATCACCCAGGTGACCGATGGCTGTGACCATGTCCTCGTGCTCCCGCCCGCTGCGCGATGTGGTGTGGGCCACCACGTCGACGTAGTTGCTCTGGGCAAGCCACGCTGTCAGGTCGATGTCATGCGTCGCAAGGTCCTTGACCACTCCCACATCTGCGATCCGAGCAGGAAAAGGACCCTGCCGGCGCGTGGAGATCTGGTACACGTCGCCAAGATCCCCGGCTTCAAGCCGCGCCCGCAGGCTCTGCAGGGACGGGTTGAAGCGTTCGATGTGGCCCACGGCTCCGATCAGCCCCTTCCTTTCGAAGGCAGCTGCGATCCGACGGCCCGACTCGGAATCATTGGCAATCGGTTTTTCGACGAGGCAGTGGATGCCCGCCTCGGCCAATTGCATGGCCACTTCCTCGTGCAGGACAGTGGGTACTGCCACTACGGCACAGTCGATGCCCTGGGCAATCATGTCCTCGACTTTGTCGTGGACCGTCAAGCCATTGGCAACACCATGCGAGTCACCGAAGGAATCAGCCATGGCGACCAGCTCCACGCCGTCGAGCTCCCGCAGCACGCGGGCATGGTGCCTGCCCATCATTCCGAGGCCGATAAGTCCGGCACGTAAGTTTGCCACTAGCTGCCAGCCTTCGCGAGTGCGTTCACCGCAGCGACAATCCGCTCCAGGTCGTTCTGGCTCAGGGACGGGTGAACTGGGAGGGAAAGAACCGTTCTGGCGGCCTCATCGGTGGCCGGCAGGTCGTCCTGGGTCCGGAACGGAGCCAGCTGGTTATTTGGTATCGGGTAGTAAACCCCGCAACCCACGTTGTACTCCTCACGCAGAGCCTTCGCGAAGCCGTCCCTGTCATCATCGACCCTGATCGTGTACTGGTGGTACACGTGCTCGCACCCCGCAGCAACTGTTGGGGTAGTGACACCCTCAATATTTTCGTCCAGGAAAGCGGCATTCTCCTGCCGGGTCCTGGTCCAGCCCAGCACCTTTGTGAGCTGCACACGGCCGATGGCAGCATGAATGTTGGTCATCCGTGCATTAAAGCCGACCAGTTCGTTTTCGTACTGGCGTTCCATCCCCTGGTTCCGGAGGAGGCGTAGGCGGCGTTCGACATCCGCCAGGCCGGTGCTGACCATTCCACCCTCACCGGAGGTCATGTTCTTCGTCGGATACAGGCTGAACATGGCGAAGTCGCCGAAGGTTCCCACCTTCCGGCCGTTGACCGCTGCCCCGTGCGCCTGGGCTGCATCCTCAAATACCTTGAGTCCATGCTTGGACGCAAGGGAGCCGATAGCGTCGACGTCAAAGGGGTGGCCATACAGGTGCACGGGCATGATGGCAGCCGTCTTATCCGTAATCCTGGATTCGACGGAGGACGGGTCAAGGGTGAAGTACGTCGGCTCAATGTCCGCGAACACAGGAGTTGCCCCGGTCAAAGCCACTGAGTTGGCGGTGGCGGCAAACGTGAAGGAAGGGACAATCACTTCGTCCCCCGGCCCGATCCCGGCAGCAAGAAGCCCGAGATGGAGGCCTGAAGTTCCGGAGTTGACGGCCACCGCGGCGCGCCCGTCGAGCAGGACGTCGGAGAACTCCTGCTCGAACGACGCGACCTCCGCCCCTTGCGCCAACTGCCCCGATGCCAGTACTGCATCAACGGCCGCGCGCTCGTCATCGCCGATGATCGGCTTGGCGGGCGGGATAAACTCGTGGCTCATTAATCAACCTCTCGAAGAATTTCGTCGTTTTCGACATACATGGTGCCGGTTTCCGGGCATTCCCACTGATCGCCTCGTTGCTTCAGTGGAAACCCTGCCTTTCCAACCCAGCCGAGTCGTTTGGCTGGAACTCCGGCCATGAGGGCAAAGTCAGGCACGTCCTTGGTAACGACAGCACCGGCGGCAATTGTTGCCCACCGGCCAATCGTCACGGGAGCCACGCAAACAGCCCTGGCACCGATGGACGCTCCCCGTTTGATGCTGACACCTACCGGCACCCAGTCGTGGGCGCTCTTAAGCACGCCATCCGGGGTGATGGCCCGGGGATACGTGTCGTTTGTCAGGACAACAGCAGGCCCGATGAAGACGCCGTCTTCCAGTTCTGCCGGTTCATACACGAGCGCATAGTTTTGGACTTTGCAATTGTCCCCCATCGTGACACCGGTCCCGATGTAGGCGCCTCGGCCAACGACGCAATTTACGCCCAGATGTGCCCCATCGCGTATCTGGGCCAGATGCCAAATTTTGGAACCTTCACCAATGACCGCCTCAGCTGACACGTCGGCGTTGTCCGCAACCTCTATCACCCGTGAACGTCCTTCCTTATAGACACATGGCAACGTCATTCATACTAGACGACCGTTCGACACAGGCCGGCCAAGGTGGCGTCCTCTGAAGTTGCCAGGGGATCTGTTACGCCAGCAGCCCTTGCACGGCCAGTCGATCTGCCTGGCCCACCCCTTCGGCCGAATGGCTCTCGAGCAGAGGTTCTCTTTTCGTTGTCCACATAGGCATTACCGAGCCGGGACAGCGTCAGCACAGCCCCGTTAGCGTGGTTTTGAGCAGAAAGGCAGGAGGTCAACGCATGAGGTTTCACTGCACTCTGGCGGGCAGCCCGGGGTCCGTACTGCATGGTCCGCCTTATGAACTGACTATTGAGGCACCCGCCGGCACAACCGGAGCCGAACTTGAGGCCCGGATCGCGGACAGGTTTGGCACGGGCCAGCTCGTCGTTGAGGGCGTGGGCATAGGCCTGATGACGCTTGGAAAACCGCCTCTGGTCCCCGGCGCTGTCCTCGTTGATAAACCCGCTAACGCGCCTTCACTGAGGCCACGCCGGCCCAGCTCCCAGCCGCCCCCTTCCCTGGCACTTGCTGTTCATAGTGGCGCCGGAGCAGGGACGGTGGTGCCGCTGCAGCGGGGCACCTACACCATTGGCCGTGGGAACGCAGACATACTCATACCCGACACAGAGCTTTCCAGGGAACACGCCCGCCTGGTGGTCACAGATACCGTCATAACGATCGTGGATCTCGACAGTGTCAACGGTACTGAGGTGGATGGGGAGCGCATCAGGAACGCCGCCATCACCACCGAATCGGTTATTCATTGCGGAAATTCGACCATGTCCCTGGTCGTTCTGGCCCAGCCTGGGCCCGGCCTGGGCGAGGCAGGAGCCTCGGTGGAGGAGCCTCTCGTTGTCAGCCAGCGCGTTGAAGCCACCAATCGTACAGCGCTTCTGCTCACCGCTGTGCTCCCCCTCGCCATCGGCGTAGGGCTTGCCGTTGTCACGGGAATGTGGATCTTCCTGGCTTTCACTGCAGTCTCGGCAGTATCCATCATCGTGCCTGTGTTTTCCGGTCGGCGTCAGCGGCGTGCGCTGGCCGCTGCAGTCATGGCAGCGATCCGGGAAGACAAGGATCGACGACGGCGGTCCGCCCCGCCGCTTTCCGTCCTGGTTATCGCCACCCAGCATTCGGAGCAGGGGACGGCAGCACCTGGAGCCCCTGCTGACCCTATCTGGCTGCGGCTGGGCCTTGCTGTCCAGCCGGCCAATCTACGCTTTGAGCCTGCGGATCCCGACAAGGCCATTCCCACTGCAGGCCTGATGCCCTTAACTCTCGATCCTGCCCGGTTGGTGGCGACAGTCCGGGGTTCGCGCCAGGCAGTAGACGGCCTGGTACGGTCAGCCGTGATGCAGCTGGCCGGCTACTCCCGGGCCCGCGCTTCCCGCATCCTGGTACACGGCGCTGCCCAATGCCTGCCGCTCAGCGCACGCTATCTGCCCGCCGTCACACTTTGCAGCAATACGTCCTCGGTGACAACACTCCTCGAATGTGGCTGGGGGCCTGCCTTCAGCCATGGTGTCCTGATCCTTTCAGGTGCCGCGGACACCGCGGAGACCCTGGCCGCGATTATCGCGAAAGCAAAGCAATTCAACTGGCAGGTAATTCATTTCTCGTTCGGGGATAGCTCTCCCGTGCTTGCGGATATGGATCTCCATGAGCAGGGCACGCCGCGTCGAATGCCAGCCGGGAACATTCCGTTTCTGCCGGATCTGGCGCCTGTGCCCGTCTTTGACCGTTTCTGCAGGGAATTGGCGGGGACCGTTGCCAGTTCCGGCAGGGCTGAAAGGACAGTCCCGTCGAGATGCTCGTTGGCTGAACTGATTCCCTCCTCATCGCTTGAAGTATCTTCGCGCTGGACCAATGGCCACTTGAGGCCCGGCCTTGTTGTGCCCCTGGGCCGTAGCGCCGAGGGAAGCCGCCTGCTGGATCTCCAGACCGATGGGCCGCATCTTCTGGTTGCAGGCACCACCGGGTCAGGCAAATCCGAACTCCTGCGCACCCTGACCTTGGGCCTATCACTCACCTACCCCCCGGACCGAATCAATTTCCTGTTCGTCGATTTCAAGGGAGGTTCGGGGCTTGGACCCCTGACAGGGCTTCCCCACTGTGTAGGAATTCTTACCGACCTGAGTACTCACGAACTTGAGCGTTGGTTGGCCTCACTTCGCGCCGAGGTCCGGGTCAGGGAAGAGATGCTCGCTTCGGTCCAGGCACCCGATCTCATGTCATACACGGCAAGCCAGGCGGGCAAGGATTCGCCACTTCCCCATCTCATCGTGGTCATCGATGAATTCCGCATGCTCGTGGACGATGCCCCGAATGCTCTGCAGGAACTGATGCGGATCGCCGCGATAGGACGCTCTCTCGGAATCCACCTGATCATGGCCACGCAACGTCCCCAGGGTGCACTCACGGCCGACATCCGGGCCAACGTGACAACCAGCATTGCGCTGCGGGTCCAGTCGGAGATGGAGTCGGTGGACATCATCAACTCCAAGGCCGCGGCAGCAATCAGCGTGGATACGCCGGGGAGGGCCTTCCTTGCCCGGGGCACGGAAGCGCCTCAGGAATTCCAGGCGGCCTCGATAGGGAGCGGGGCTTTAGTGGCCGAAGAGCCAGACATCACCATCCGGCTGGCCAGCGAGGCGCTTCAGGCCACCATAAACCCCGACCTTCCAGCGTCGGACCCAATTCCCGTAACACCCGTGCAGGCAGCGGCCCCGCATGTGAAGGCCACAACGGATGTCTGGAATGCCCTGGGTGGGCAACCCGTCCGGCGTCCTGTCGCCGCTGCACTTCCCCGCGTTCTGGCCGAAGACGGCACCCCGGTCCAGGTCCTTGCCGAGGCCACGCTCCCGGCATGGCTCCAGGAACACACCGGGCGCGGGTGGTCGATCAATCTGGGATTGATGGATCTGCCTAACGAACAAAGGATTGCCCCGGTCATCTGGCAGCCGGCCCGCCACGGGCATCTGGCCCTTATCGGCGGACCCGAGTCAGGTGCGGCAGAGGCCCTGGTTTTTGCAGTGCAGCAGCTTGTTTCCGACGCCGCAGAGTCTCACCTTTATGTACTGGACGCCGGCACTACCCTCAGCGCCGTCGCCTCCCATCACCGAACTGGTGCCCTGGCTGGTTTGGGCGAACTGCGGCGCGCCGTGCGCATCCTGGAACGACTGGCCAGCGAGCAGTCCCAGCGACTCAGCCGAGCCTCCAAAGACGACGAGACGCCCTTGATCCTGGTGATCGCCGGCTGGGGCTCGTGGGCCTCGGCACTCCGGGCCGGCCCCTTGGCCTGGGCCGAAGACCTGGTACACGATCTTGTCCGGGATGGCGGAAGTGCCGGCTTAACAGTGATCCTCTCAGGCGAACGAGAACTGGTGACTGCCAGATTCTTCGCATCAGTTCCCAGCCGGGTGTATTTTCCGGCAGGTTCCAGCGAGGACAGCCGTCTTGCCTGGCCAAGACTCCCAGCTACCGAAATGCTCCGGGGAAGGGCAGTGGCTTTCGGCGCTCTTTCGGGCGGGGAGCCCGCAGTCTGCCAGTTCTACACCCCTTCCCACAGCGGGTCGGAGCCGGCCTCTGAGGAACGAAAGCCCGGGCAACATGCACTGCAGGCGACCCCCTTCCGGGTGGAAGCGTTGCCGGTGATGCTCCCCGCCCACGAGATTCCGAGACAACCGGTGAGGGAGGCACCCGCCGATCGGGCCTTTGCGAGGCACCAGCCGAGGCCCGTGTCTGAGCGCTACCGGCGCCTTCTGATTGGAGTGGGCGGTGACGAATTGGCGCCGGTGTCCGTGACGGTCCCTGCCGGCAGTGTATTTGCGGTGCTTGGTGGCCCCGCTTCCGGAAAAACGAACTTCGTGCAGCTGCTTCCCGCCCTTAACGGCGATGCCGGCCACTGGCTCGAACCTGGCGAGGGGACAAACCCCATCGACTACTGGTCGGATATCCTACGCAAGGCTTCGGCGGGCGAGGTGGACCGGAGATCGACAGCGCTGGTTGATGATGCAGATCTACTGCCCGCGGTCACGCACCAGGAGTTGGCGGACCTCAATGCGATGGGCCATACAGTGGTCGTGACTGCACGCTTCAGTTCAATGCTTCTTCAGAGGGTTCCTATAATGCTGGCCGCCCGTGGCCTTGGAAGCGGGTTGCTGATCGCTCCCCGCAGTCTGCTCGACGGGGATTTCTTCGGCACGCGGTTCGACGTGGAACCACATCCCCCGCCGGGAAGGGCAGTCCTCATCTCAGACGGCCGGTCAATGCCTGTCCAGCTGGGCTGGGTCCCCCGGAAGGCTCAGACGCAGCATCAGCACGGCCAGGTTCCTCCACCCACTACTGACACTTAGGAGTCGACAGCTCATAAAGCCGGAGGTGCTCCGCCTGTCCGGGAAGCATAGGTGATGACGCGCCGGTCGAAAAGAAGCACGATGGCCACCAACGCCGGCACCACCATGGCAATCCCTGCCCACACAACTCCGCCGCTCAGCGTCGGAACGCCTATGGTCAGAACAAACAGCTGCGCAACCAGGGCCGCTGCCCTGGTCCAGCGGTAACCGCGGATCAGAAAGGCGGCAACGGAATACAGCCATGCGGAGAATGCAAGCAGCAGCGCAAGCGTGAACACGGCGCCCCAGAAGGACCGGACAGGTGCAGCCGTTGCAAGCTCGAACCCGTACCAGCCGGCAGCAACAAGCAGGGCGGTGGCTTCTGCTGCAACGATGAGCGCTATGACCAGTATGGGGCGCGGCCGAACCGGTGCCGACGGAGCTTTTGGTTCTTCCCCGCCGTGGGAACCAGAACCGTACGGGGACGGGTCGGACGACGGATTTTCAGGGTTCACCGGGGGTCTTGACACACTGGCACCCTACCGGACATAGTCGGACACTGGTGAGGCCCACCAGCACCGATGTGATGTATCGCTCAGCGTTCCGGGGATTTCCAGCCTTCGTACCCCTTGTTTACACAGCGTTAACATGACAGGCTTAATTCAGATGACCGAGGGGGCCCCGCAGGGCCCCTTTCCTATGTAGCCCTTAGTGAATAATTTCACAAAGGCTCTTCCCAGAAATGGAGCAACTGATCAGCATGGATTGGCGTAACCGCGCAGCGTGCCTTGACAAGGACCCGGAACTGTTTTTCCCCGTCGGAAATACGGGCCCTGCCCTCCTCCAAATCGAGGAAGCCAAGAGCGTCTGCCGCCGGTGCCCGGTTGTTGACACCTGCCTGCAGTGGGCTCTCGAATCGGGACAGGATGCAGGCGTGTGGGGTGGCATGAGCGAGGACGAGCGCCGTGCCCTGAAGCGCCGGGCAGCACGGGCCCGCCGCGCCTCCTAACAAGAGGGGCTGGCTAAGCCCTGGCAGTACGCCGATGGCCGCGACCTTCTGGTCGCGGCCATCGGCGATTTCGGCCCACCTGCTTATCCGTGAACCTTGTCCGTGAACGCTACTGCACGAGCCCTCACTTTGAGGCCAGGATTAGCCGGATCTGGACAGCGGTCCCGCCGCCTTCCCGCGGCTGCCATTGGATCGAGCCTCCCAGTTCACTGGTCACAAGGGTCCGGACGATCTGCAGACCAAGGCCTTCCACATGGGGTGTATCAGGCAGCCCCACACCGTCATCGGCCACAGTAACGGTCAGAAGTTCCTCGCCGTCCTCCTCTTCGGAACGATCAGCCAGGAGCCAGACCGTTCCCGCGCGTCCTTCAAGGCCATGCTCGACGGCGTTGGTCACCAGTTCGTTGATCACGAGAGCCAGGGGGGTGGCGAAGTCGCTCGGCAGTTCTCCAAAAAGGCCTGCCCGTTCGGTCCTCACCTGTTGGGATGGAGAGGCAACCTCTGCTGAAAGCCTGAACTGCCGGCCGATCAGCTCATCAAAATCAACACTCTGCGCCAACCCCTGGGACAGGGTCTCATGGACAAGAGCGATGGTGGCAACACGGCGCATCGCCTGCTCGAGGCCCTGTTTGGCCTCGTCGCTGACCATGCGGCGGGACTGCATACGCAGCAGCGCAGCCACGGTCTGCAGGTTGTTCTTCACCCTGTGATGGATTTCGCGGATGGTGGCGTCCTTAGTCACCAGTTCCATCTCCCGGCGCCGCAGCTCAGAAACGTCTCGGCAGAGCACCAACGCGCCAAAACGCTGCTGTTCGTCCCGGAGCGGGATGGCCCGGAGCGAAAGGCTCACGCCGCGGGATTCAATTTCACTCCGCCATGGCATCCGGCCCGTCACCACCAAGGGCAGGGTCTCGTCCACCATCCGGCGGTCCTTGAGCAGGCTGGCAGTGACTTCGGCCAGGGAGCGGCCTTCGAGCGATTCGCCGTCACCCAGCCGTCGAAACGCCGATACGCCGTTGGGGCTCGCATATTGCACGATGCCCTCTGCGTCCAGCCTGATGAGGCCATCCCCCACACGCGGAGCACCGCGCCGGGAGCCTGTCGGGGATGCAAAGTCGGGCCACAAACCCAGCGTCCCCATCCGGAGCAGGTCATAGGCGCACTGCCGGTAGGTGAGCTCAAGGCGGGACGGCATCCGGGAGCTGGACAGGTCCATGTGGGTGGTGACAACAGCAAGGGTGCGGCCGTTCCGGACCATGGGTACTGCTTCCACCCGCAGAGCCATGTCGCTGTTCCAGTTGGTTTCACTGGACCGTTCTATGGCGCGGCTTTCCCAGGCTTTGTCAACCAGTGGCTGCAGATCGGAGCGGATGCCCTCACCCACAAAGTCCCCGTGGAAAACGGTATGCGTGGTTGAGGGCCGGACGTGGGCAAGGGCAACATAGCCGTATTCAGGGTGCGGAAACCACAGCGCCAAGTCGGCAAAGGCAAGGTCAGCAACCATCTGCCAGTCGCCCACCAGGAGGTGCAGCCATTCGGCATCGCCCGGCCCAAAATCAGCATGCTCCCTGATAGGGTCCGTAAAGATTGCCACTGCACCTCCAGTTACGACGCGTGAGTACTAGCGCCGGACGATTGACCTCAAGAGCCTCAATGCTACCGACAGTGAAGCCATATCGTCGGCTTCGAGCGAGTTCACCTCGTCAAACATGCTCTTGGCACGGCCCAACTGCTCAGCGTTATGCGCTTCCCAGGCCTTCAGCCTGTCCTCAGCAGAGGTCACCGCCACGGTTGACTCGAGCACCGCCGTCGTCATGTCCGAAATGGTGGAGTACAGATCATCCCGGAGCGCGGCCCGGGCCAGGGCCTGCCACCGGTCATTCCGTGGCAGGCTGCTGATCCGTTCGAGCAGGGAGTCAGCGTGGAAGCGGTTGAACACTGTGTAGTAGACGGCCGCGATCTCCTCGACCGGGTCCTTGCGGACATGTGCGATCTTGGCGATGTCGAGCAGCACGAAACTCTCGAAAAGCTCCGCCCAACGCAGGGCGAGATTTTCCGGAAGCCCCCACTCGCGGCCTGTCTCGAGCCAGCCGGCAACCCTCTCACGATCCTCCCCGCGCAGGTATTCCAGGAGGCGCGCACGCATAGGATCCATGAGCGGCTTGAATTCGGCCACGATGTCGGCAATGGGCCGTGAAGCCCCGCCTTGGCTAAGAAGCCAGCGGACGGCGCGGTCCAGCAAGCGCCGGATGTCCAGGTGGATGGTGCTCCAGTTTTCTGTGGGGAATGATGCCGGGAGGCTGTTCAGTTCACCCACCATGGCGTCAAGCTCATAGATTTCCCGAAGTGCCACGAACGCCTTGGCCACCGCCACTTCCGTGGCTGATGTCTCCTCCATGGTGCGGAAGGCGAAGGTGATCCCGCCCATGTTGATCATGTCGTTGGCGACTACCGTGGCGATTATCTCGCGTCGCAGCGGATGGGTATCCAGCTCCGCGTCGAAGCGCTCCCTCAGCTGCTGCGGGAAGTACTCGCGAAGTGTCCTGCGGAACCAGGGATCATCGGCCAGGTTACTCTCGAGCAGTGCCGACGTCAGCTCGATCTTCGCGTATGCGGACAGTACCGAGAGCTCTGGAGAAGTCAGGCCCTGGCCCTGCGCCAGTCGTTCATGCAGGGTGTCAGTAGTGGGCAGGGCTTCGAGCTCGCGCTTGAGGTCCGCCGACTTTTCCAGCCAGTCCATCAGGCGCTCATAGCTGGGGCTCCATTCAGCGACCTTCATCCGGTCGTTGAGGAGCAGGATGTTCTGGTCCACGTTGTCCTCCAGGACCAGCCTGCCCACTTCCTCTGTCATGGAGGCCAGGAAGCCTGCGCGTTCCTCCGGTGAGAGTTTGCCTGCAGCCACCATCCGGTCCACAAAGATCTTGATGTTCACCTCATGGTCGGAGCAGTCCACGCCGGCGGAGTTGTCTATGGCATCGGTATTGAGGATGACACCTTGCAACGCAGCTTCAATCCGGCCGCGCTGGGTCATGCCCAGGTTTCCGCCTTCACCCACCACCTTGACCCGCAGGTCCTTGCCGTCGACGCGGATCGCGTCATTGGCTTTGTCACCCACAGACGCGTTGGTCTCGGTGCTCGCCTTGACATAAGTCCCGATCCCGCCGTTGTACAGCAGATCTGCCGGGGCGAGGAGGATTGCGCGAAGGAGTTCGGGAGGACTCAGTTCCGTGGTTGCATCCGGCAGTCCCAGCGCTGCCCGGACCTCCGGCGACACCGGAATGGCCTTGGCCTGACGGGCAAAAACGCCGCCGCCTTCGCTGATAAGGGACTTGTCGTAGTCATCCCATGAGGACCGCGGCAGTTCAAAGAGCCGCTGCCGCTCTGCGAACGAGGATTCCTCGTCGGGGGTCGGGTCAAGGAAAATATGCCGGTGGTCGAAAGCGGCCTGCAACCTGATGTGCCGGGACAGCAGCATGCCATTGCCGAAGACGTCGCCTGACATGTCTCCCACGCCCACCACAGTGAATGGCTGGGTTTGGGTGTCCAGGTCAAGTTCGCTGAAGTGGCGTTTGACGGACTCCCAGGCACCGCGGGCCGTGATGCCCATGGCTTTGTGGTCGTAGCCGACGGACCCGCCGGAGGCGAAGGCATCACCCAGCCAGAAGCCGTATTCGGCCGCCAGCCCGTTGGCAATGTCAGAGAACGTCGCCGTCCCCTTGTCTGCCGCCACCACAAGGTAGGAATCGTCGTCGTCGTGGCGGACAACGTCCGACGGCGGGACGAGGGTTTCGCCGTCAGGCCGGGTAACGAGGTTGTCGGTCAGGTCCAGGAGCCCACGAATGAAGGTCTTGTAACTTTCAACGCCTTCGGCCATCCAGGCAGCCCGGTCGGCGGCCGGGTTCGGCAGCTGTTTCGCAAAGAAGCCTCCCTTGGCCCCCGTGGGAACGATGACCGCGTTTTTCACGGTCTGCGCCTTCACGAGGCCCAGGATCTCTGTCCGGAAGTCCTCCCGGCGGTCGGACCACCGCAGCCCGCCGCGTGCCACCTTGCCGAAGCGGAGGTGGACGCCTTCCACCCGGGGCGAATACACCCAGATCTCATACATTGGCCGTGGGAACGGAAGCCCTTCGAGTGCAGTGGGATCCAGTTTGAAACTCAGGTGCGGCTTGTACTGGAAGTAATTCGTGCGCAGGGTGGATTCGATCAGGTTCACAAATGTGCGCAGGACCCTGTCGGCGTCGAGCGTTGCAACCTGCTCGATCGAGTCCGCGAGTTCGGCCCGCACTGCTTGCTGGGCGGCCGTCCGTTCCCCGTCATTCAGTGAGGGATCGAAGCGGGCCTCGAAAAGCGCGCTGAGGCCCTTTGTAACCTTTGGATTGGCCAGCAGGGTGTCAGCCATGAACTCAAAGGAGTTGGTGTTTCCCATTTGCCGCATGTACCTGGCATATGCCCTCAGGACCGTGATTTGGCGCCATTGCATTCCTTCCCGGAGAACAAGCCGGTCAAAGCTGTCTGATTCAATGGCACCGGACACTGCAGCGCCGAACGAGTCGGCGAGCAGCTCACCGGTGGACACCGGGTTGACCGCTGAAGGGTATTTCAGACCAAGGTCATAGAGGAAGAAATCGCGTCCGTCCGCGGTCTCGATTTCGAAGGGCCGCTCATCAAGCACTTCAAGCCCGAGATTGTGGAAGTACGGCAATATCTGGCTGAGGCTCTTCGGTTCCAGCATGTAGAGCTTGACGCGTGCGTCTTCCTCCAGCGTGGCACCTGCGCCCTCGGGAAGGTAGACATGGACCCCTGGCCGCTCCTGCTTGGCTCCGGCTTTCCGCTCCGCTTCCGCACCGTATTTCTCGAAGCGCAGAATGTCCTCCAGCGCATCCTCAACTTCGTAGTCGACACGGTACCCGGCAGGAAACGCCTCGGCCCAGATGGCCGCCAGCTCGGAGGTGTTTTCCTCGGGGCCCCTTTCGCGCAGAATTTCGGCGATTCCTTCGCTCCACGAGCGCGTCGCACGGACCAGCCGCCGTTCCAGTTCTTCGGCGTTGACGTGGTTGACAACCGCGCCTTTAGCCAGCCGGATCCGGAAGAACAGGCGGGCAAGCGCGGATTCCGTCATCCGCGCCTCGTAATCAATGGACTCCGCCTGGAAGGTCTCCCTCAGCTCCTCCTCGATACGGAGCCGGACGTTGGTGGTGTAACGGTCCCGGGGAAGATAGACGACGGCGGACATAAACCTGCCGTAGATGTCCGGCCTGAGGAACAGCCGGGTCCGCCGGCGCTCCTGCAGCTTTTGGATGCCGGTGGCAATCGCGGCCAGGTCCTCTGTTTCGATCTGGAACAGTTCGTCCCTGGGGTACGTTTCCAGGATTCCCAGGAGGTCCTTGCCCGAGTGCGAATCGGGCGGGAACCCTGCGCTCCGCAGCACAGCGTCCACCTTCTCGCGGACGATGGGTATGTTCCTGACGGAGCCGGCGTAGGCACTGGTGGCGAAGAGCCCGATAAAGCGCCGCTCACCGTTGACATTGCCGGCAGCGTCGAAGCTTTTCACACCGATGTAGTCAAGGTAGGCAGGGCGGTGGACAGTGGACCGCGAGTTCGCCTTGGTAATGACCAGGGCCCGCTTTTCCCTTGCCTTCTTCCGGCCGGCTTCTGTCAGGTGCTGCACATGATGGGAGTCCTCGCCGGCCCGAAGCAGGCCAAGCCCACTGCCCTCGCGCAGTTCCAGGACGTCTTCGCCATCGACGTTGACCAGGTCGTACTCGCGGTACCCCAGAAAGGTGAAGTTTCCGTCGTCGAGCCAGCGGAGGAGATCCTTTGCCTGCCGCAGCTCCGCGATCTGTGCCTGATTGGCGACCTTGTCCAGGCTTTCAGCAATCTGCAGGGCCTTGTTTCGCATCTTCGGCCAGTCTTCAACGGCGGCCCGTACGTCCCCCAGCACGCGTTCCAGACCCGCGATCAAGGATGCCCGGACGTCGTCGGAGACGCGGTCGATTTCGACGGCAATCCACGACTCCATGTGCGAGGCGTTTTCACCTTGGGCGATCAGGTGCGACAGGCTCGGCATCGTGGCGGTGTCACCACTGGAAATGCCAACGCTGGAAGGAACCCTGTCCACCTTGACAAGCTCCGCCGTGTCCCGGTTTCGGGTCACGATGAACAGCGGATGGACCACCAGGCGAATGGCTGCATTCTGGCGCACCAGTTCAGCATTAACAGAGTCGACCAGAAAAGGCATGTCGTCCGTCACAACGTAGACAACACTGCTGTCTTCCTCGTTGATGACCGATATCTTGGCCTGCCCCGGCGATCGAACTGCGGCGACCTCGCGGTGGGTTTCGGCGCGGTTGGCCAATACTTCCGCCGAATAGCTCCGGGCGTCCTCTTCGGCTAGGTGCTGGTAGTAGTCCCCGAGGAAACCCTCACGGTCTCCAATGGAAAGGGGCTGATCCTCCACGCTGGATCCAGACGACATCGACAAACGCCTCCATCACAAGATTATTGCTGCACCTTTGCAGCTCTTATGGTGAGCCTAACCCTTTACGCGACGCCTTGCTGTGGAAGAAAACACAGAGGATTTAGAATTCTGCTGGGCAGGTGCACAAACCAAATCAGCGATCGCCCTGCGCAGCTTTGATTCAGGTGCGGTTTCAAGGAGCAACGACCCACCCAGCAGTGCGGCATCGGCGGAAGCGGGATCTGCGGGAAGGAACGCCGTCAGCGACGATTCCGGACCATAGCGTTCCCAGGCATCACGCAATTGCCGCTCCGGAGCCCTGCCCACGGCGGTGGCGCGGACCTTGTTCATCACCACCACAGGGGACACATGGGGAACGGCTGCCTGAAGGTCGACCAGCCCGCGAACCAGCCGCGGCACACCCACGGGATCCGCCGCGCCGATGGCAAAGACGGAGTCCGCGACTTCCAAACTGCGCAGGGTAGCCGCGTTCCTCCTCGGGGCCATGGTGTCGAAGCTGAGTTCTTCGTCCGACTCAAGGCAGAATCCAGTGTCTACGACCACAATGTCGGCAACATCCCTGGCCCGCTCCATGACCAGGGACAGGGCTGCCGGACGCAGTTCAGTCCAGCGGTCGGCACGTGTTATTCCTGTGAGGACCCGGAATGTGCCCAGCTTTGTTGCCACAGGAGTGGCAACCCGGAGCAGCGCCTCCGTATCCAGCAGCCCCTGATCGGCCAGCCTGCACGCCTGCGCCAAGCCCGCCGACTCATCCAACAGGCCAAGAACGGCCGCGATACTGGCCCCGTAGCTGTCCGCATCAATCAGCAGCACGGATTTCCCTTCCGCTGCCAACTCCCCCGCCATGTTGGCCGCGACGAAGGTCCGGCCGGGGGATCCGGACGGCCCCCAGACGGCGATGATCTTGCCGGCGCCGGCAGCTGGCGGTACGTCAGCCGGCGATGCTGGAGTTGGCCTCAGTGCAGCAGCGGGATCGGCCATTCCGCTTCGCGGGACAGCCTCCTGTCCTGACCCTGACAGGAGGGACACGGCGTCGGCGATTCTGCCTGCGAGGGCTGCGGACTCGACGCCGGACAGGGCCGATGCCACTCCTATCCCCCGGAGCCTGGCTGCTTCGTCAGGGCTGTCCGTCAGGGCAATGACCGCCACGCCGACCGCACCGAGCCGGTCCACCAGTGAAGCTGTCAGCTCCTCACAGCCATCAGCCACCACCGCCGCCCGCGCGAGGCCGCTCTGGCAGGCGGCCAGCAGTTCAGTCAGCTCAGAACACCGGCGGACAACAGTCACCGGACCGTGCAGCCTCTCCAAGCCGCCGACCAGATCCTCCGATGTCTGCCCGACTGTCACTACCGGGATGCTCATGAAGCTCCTCCGCCTGGATTCCAGACAACGGCGATCTTGGCTTCGTTTGCCTGTGCTCCCAATAACGCGGGCATTTGACCGTCGGCCACCAGGACCATCAGGACTGTATTCCTGGACGAACCGAGAGCTGTGGATCCGGCGGTGACTTGTGCTATCTCAGCACCGGGGAGGAGAAGCTGCGGCTCGCTGAACCCGTTGCGTGCGTCCGGCAAGGCAACCCAAACGTCAACCCTGGTGCCGGCCACCGCCTGCGCAGGAAGGGTTTCCTCAATGGTCAGTGCTACGGGTTTTCGGTCCAAAGCATCCACCTCACCGAGGCTTTCCCTGGGAATCAGCTGGTCCCTTCCAACCCTCTGGACGGCGACCACCCCTTCGGGCAACCCCGACTCGACGGTGATGTAGTGCTGCTCACTGTCCCCCAGCCGGACTTTGGCCCGGACGACGTTATCCGGGGTCAGCTTTTCGCCCACTGAGATGGAGTCCTTGGCTGCGTAGACCTCGGTGGTCCGATCGGCACTGCCAACAAGGGAGATGACGCCCACCACTGATGACAGGACCAGAAGAACGCCCACCAGCAGCCTGGGGTCCTTCCACGATGGCCGCTTCAGCCGTTGGCCGGTGACTGCATCTTCAGGACTCATGCGTGTTCCCCCTACTCCGCACCGGATGGCTGGTTGCGCCCGGACACCCTATTCTGACGGCATTAGTGCCCTAACCAGAAGTCAAAAGGCTCAACAGCATCAAACTGTGGATAACCGCAGCAAACAGCCCCGACAGTGGCAAAATGGAGTCATGCCTCGATTTCTCACGCTCGCAGATGTTGCAGAACAGCTTCAGATCAACTCACCCGCGGCGTACGCGCTGGTGAGGAGCGGAGAGCTGAAGGCCATCCAGGTGGGCGGCCGCGGCCAGTGGCGCGTGGAGGAGAAGATGCTTGAGCAGTACATCGAGGAGCGGTACGCCGAGGCCAGCAGGATGATCCAGGAAGCAAAATCAAAATCGGTCTGACTCAGTGCTGTGTTGGCGGACCAGGCTTATACCTCCCCGGGCCGCGGAGACCGGATCGCACTCAGTGACGCAAAGGGAATGGTCGATACCTGATTAACGTGCGACACGCGGCGGGCTTCACCAGGACTCATGATGGCAAGGTCAAGGAAATCCTTGCCAACCCTGTCAATCACCCCCGCCAATCTGTTCTGACCATCACCTTGCGTGAGGATCACCACCAGTTCCGACCGGTCCCGCGACATACCACGCAGCGCACTCGCTAGTCCGATCCTGCCCCTGACCTGCGAGGGCTCGCCCCATGACAGTCTCCCGAGTCCCACGTACCGTTCGACGGCCCGGTACGGAATGAGCACCTGGTGGCGAGCCTCGTGGAGCACCAAGGCGTCTGCGCCGGCATGCGCAAGCGTCCCCTCGAAAACAGTTCCGGACCTAGCGTGTACCGCAACCTGGGCTCCCAGCGAGCCACGCAGACGGTCCACGAGCTCAATGGAAGCCGTCTCAACCCGTGAACGCTCTGTAATCTCCGCCTCGAGCGACAGCCTGGAGTTCTCGGCAAACTGAGACTCAATGTCACTGAAAAGTGCATCCCAACGCATCGCGTCAGCGTACGGCCAGTGCCAGCCACCGTCAATTCCTTGCTCGTTCTTTCCAACGTCTAGACAAATCTCGACAATCTAAGGCAAACTGAGCTCAACCGGCGCTAAGTGCATCAAACACTATCAAATAGCGTCAAAAGGAGCTTGATGTGAACGCAGCGAAACCCCCCGGAATTTATGCCGACGCTGTCATGGCGGCATCAATTCTGCTGCTCGGCGTATTTCTCGCCCTGACCGGTGCCGGAATTTTGGAGCGGTGGCGCTCTTCTGCGACCCACCGGCAGGCACCGGACGTTGACGACCTGATGGGAGTGTTGGCAACTGCAGCAGGATTGGGCATCGTTTGCTGGTGGTTGCTGTCGATACTGATGGCAACAACAGCTGCCATCCTGGAGAGGCTTGGACGAAGAGGCGCCGCGGCAGCCGCGGACAGGTTTTGTCCAGCCTTTATGCGGCGCCTGACTGTGGCAGTGTTTTCCGTCCAACTCGTCGCGGTTCCGCTGGCCCATGCGGCGGATTCTCCGGCGGGACCAGCCTGGGTCCCCACACAGGAACTAACGGTGGCGGCGGATCCAACGGCCTCAGTGGCGTGGAGTCCCACCAAGGAAACCGACGGACCTTCGCCGGCGCCGGATCTTCAACCTGACTGGCGGCCCCATGCCCCGGTCACCGAGCCTGGCCTTCTCGCAGCGCCTCCGGTGCGCGCCGTGCAAGTGGCAGCCGGAGCTGCAAACGAGGTGGCGGTACTTTCCGGCGACACCCTCTGGGATATTGCTGCCCGTGAACTCGGGCCGGCGGCCACGGACGTCGAAGTGGCCCTGCAATGGCCACGCTGGTACCTGGCAAACAGGGCCGTTATCGGCGAAAACCCGGATGTCCTGTTGCCAGGCCAAATTCTAAAATCACCTTCCGCTGCCTAGCTGAAGCGTCCGTGGGGCACCCGCAAAATAATCAAGGGGAAGTCATGACTGCAGTAACACCGATCCGCGCCAGGCTGGCCACAGAGACACGGGCCGAACCCTACCGGCAGCTTCCTGGCCGGCCGGGTGCTCCTCAGCGCCCGCTCGGCCCAGTGGACGAGAATGCCGAGGTGAGAGCCATTGCGCGCAGCACGGTCCAGGCGGCGATGGAGGTTCTGGCGGGTATCAGACCTGCCCAGCAGCTGGCGCGAAGGCTGGATCCGCGCTGTCTTGCCGCCCTGCAGCACCGTGCCTCGCTCATCCGCCGGGAACTGGCGCGCTCACCGTCCCCGTCGCTGGCACGGCTCCATCAGAACTCGCTGGTTCGGTCCGTCCGTGTCTGCGAGGTCGCAACCGGTATCTATGAGGCCAGCGCCGTGGTGGTTGACGATGTCCGGGCACGGGCGGTGGCCGTCCGGCTGGAACGGAGCAAGCAAGTTTGGCGAGTGACGGAGCTCGTCGTTGGCTGACCGTACAGCGCCGAACCGCCCTCTCAAAACCTGAGAGGCAGGGCGGGAACTGGATGTCCCGGCCCTGCCTCTCATTCAACGTCTACTGCTGTTGAGTTTTTGCAAGGCATCAACATGCCGACGCAATCCCTCAGCGGCGCTTTTTCTTGGCGGTGCGTTTGGGGGCATCCTGGGTGGCCGCCTTTGCCGGGTTCCCGGAACGCGATGATGAGCGGCTCTCCACCCTGGTGTGGGTGGCGCCGTCCTCGCCGGGTGCGGTGTACTGCAGCTGCGCCGGCTTTTCCGGAGCTTCCAGGCCCGCCGCCCGGATCTGCGGCTCAACATGCTCGGTGTGTCCGCCGGCGGCATCGGCCACCACAACATCCTGGGCAGGAGTGACCTCCACTTCAAGGTTGAACAGGAAGCCAACACTTTCCTCGCGGATGGCCTCCATCATGCTCTGGAACATGGTGAAGCCTTCACGCTGGTACTCAACCAGCGGGTCGCGCTGGGCCATGGCACGCAGGCCAATGCCTTCCTTGAGGTAGTCCATCTCGTAGAGATGTTCCTGCCATTTGCGGCCGATGACGGACAGCACAACACGACGCTCAAGCTCCCGCATGCTTTCCGAGCCGATGGCTTCCTCACGCGACTGGTAGACCAAACGCGCGTCGGAGAGCAGTTCCTCCTTGAGCAACTCCACGGTGAGACGCGACTTTCCGCCGGCCTCTTCAATGATCTCCTCGGGCGTAACGCTCACCGGGTAGAGCGTCTTGAGGTTCGTCCACAGCTGGTTGTAGTCCCAGTCATCGCCGTTGCCCTCAGCGGTGGCAGCATCAATGAGGGCGGTGATGGTGTCTTCCACAAAGAACTGCACCTTCTCGTGCAGGTCATCGCCCTCAAGAATCCGGCGGCGGTCTCCGTAAATGGCTTCGCGCTGGCGGTTCAGGACGTCGTCGTACTTCAGGACATTCTTGCGCTGCTCGGCGTTGCGGCCCTCGACCTGCCCCTGCGCCGATGCGATGGCCCGGGAAACAAGCTTGGATTCAAGCGCAACATCATCAGGCACTGAGCTGTTCATCAGACGTTCGGCGGCGCCGGAGTTGAAGAGCCGCATCAGGTCATCAGTCAGGGAGAGGTAGAAACGGGATTCTCCCGGGTCACCCTGACGTCCCGAACGGCCCCGAAGCTGGTTATCGATACGGCGGGACTCGTGCCGCTCGGTACCCAGGACGTAAAGGCCGCCCAGGTCCAGAACTTCCTCATGCTCGTCCTTGACCGACTGCTTGGCAACTTCCAGGGCGGCAGGCCACGCGGCCTCATATTCCTCCGAGTTTTCCTCAGGATCCAGCCCGCGCTTGGCGAGTTCGGCAACGGCCGTAAATTCCGCGTTGCCGCCAAGCATGATGTCCGTGCCTCGCCCGGCCATGTTGGTGGCGACGGTGACTGCGCCCTTCCGCCCAGCTTGCGCCACGATGGCCGCCTCACGGGCATGGTTCTTGGCGTTCAGTACCTCGTGCCGGATGCCTTCCTTGGAGAGCAGCTTGGAGAGGTACTCGCTCTTCTCAACGCTCGTGGTGCCCACCAGGACCGGCTGCCCCTTTTCGTGGCGTTCGGCAATGTCCTTAACAACGGCGTCGAACTTTACCGTTTCGTTCTTGAACACGAGGTCTGACTTGTCAATCCGCTGCATGTCACGGTTGGTGGGGATAGCCACAACCCCAAGCTTGTACGTACCCATGAACTCGGCGGCCTCGGTTTCGGCTGTACCGGTCATGCCTGCGAGTTTGTCGTACATGCGGAAGTAGTTCTGCAGCGTTACCGTGGCCAAGGTCTGGTTTTCGGCCTTGATCTCGACGCCTTCCTTGGCCTCGATCGCCTGGTGCATGCCCTCGTTATACCGCCGGCCGGCAAGGATGCGGCCCGTGTGTTCGTCCACGATCAGGACTTCGCCATCCAGGATGACGTAGTCCTTGTCCCGCTTGAAGAGTTCCTTCGCCTTGATGGCGTTGTTCAGGAATCCAATGAGCGGGGTGTTCGCCGACTCGTACAGGTTCTGGATGCCCAGGTAGTCCTCGACTTTTTCAATGCCGCTTTCAAGAACGCCCACCGTGCGCTTCTTTTCGTCGACCTCGTAGTCCTGGCCGGCCTGCAGCCGCAGCACTACCTTGGCGAATTCGCTGTACCAGCGGTTGGTGTCCCCCTGGGCGGGCCCGGAGATGATCAGCGGCGTGCGGGCCTCATCAATCAGGATGGAGTCCACCTCGTCCACGATGGCAAAGTGGTGTCCGCGCTGGACGAGCTCGGACTGGTCCCACGCCATGTTGTCGCGGAGGTAGTCAAAACCGAACTCGTTGTTGGTGCCGTAGGTGATGTCGGCCGCGTACTGCTCCCGGCGGACTGAGGGGTCCTGGTTGGAGAGGATGCAGCCGCTGGTGAGCCCCAGGAAGCGATAGACGCGGCCCATGAGATCGGACTGGTATTCGGCCAGGTAGTCGTTCACCGTCACCACATGGACGCCGTTTCCGGTCAGGGCGTTGAGGTAAGCGGGAGCCGTTGCGACAAGCGTCTTGCCTTCACCGGTCTTCATCTCGGCAATGTTGCCCAGGTGAAGGGCCGCGCCACCCATCAGCTGAACGTCGAAGTGGCGCATGCCAAGGGTTCGGGATGACGCTTCACGTACAGCTGCAAAGGCTTCCGGCAGGAGGTCGTCGAGCTTCTCGCCGTCGCGGTGCCGTTCACGGAGGCGGTCCGTTTCTTCGCGGAGTTCGGCGTCGCTGAACGTCTTGAGCGAGTCTTCGAGAGCATTGATGGAGTCGGCATAGTTCCGGAGTTGCCGCAGGGTTTTTTTGTCTCCCGTGCGGAGAAGTTTTTCGATAAGTGATGCCACGTGAAGATGCTCCCAGTCTTATGCTGCCGAATTCTGGCGTTTTTAGTCTACGGGAGAGACGCAGCCCACGGTGTCTGTTTTCCCTCACAGCGGATACCCTCTTCATCCCTTCGGACTGCCAGGGCCAGGCCCGCCGCAAGGTCCCCTTTGGGGTACACCACCACCTTCTGGAGGCCCAGCCATTCGGCCATCAGGTGCAGTTCGGCGGCAAGTTCGACGGCGGTATCCGCAGGGGCGTCCGGCTCAGCATAAGCGGACTTGGCAAGCAGGTGTCCCGAAGCCCGGTCCGCCTTCAGGTCAACCCGGGCAACCAACCTGTCGCGCAGAAGGAAAGGAAGAACGTAGTAGCCGAAGCGCCTTTTGTGTTCCGGGGTGTAAATCTCGATGCGGTAGTGGAAACCGAACAACTCCTCAAGCCTGCGCCGCTCAAAGACCAGTGAATCGAAGGGACTCAACAGTGCCCGTCCTGAGGCCCTCCGTGGAAGCCTTGCCTCCGCATGCAGGAACACATCCCTGTTCCAGCCAGCCACTTTGACCGGCTCGAGCCGCCCGGTTTGCACGAGGCGCTCCACCGACCCTGCAGCAGCCTTCGCCGGGACACGGAAGTAGTCGGCGAAGCAGCGTACCGTCCCGATACCGTGCGCCTGGGCGGCGGCATCGATCAGCCGGTGCATGGCGGCAACCGGGTCAGGCGACTCGTTGTCGCCGCCCGTCAGTGCCGGCAACACCCGCTCGGTCAGCGTGTAACGCCGCTCAAACTGGTCGGTTCTGGAAGCCGCGGATACCAGGCCCTGCTCAAAGAGATGCTCAAGGACCCGTTTGACGGCGTTCCAATTCCATCCCCAGTTATCGTTCTTCCTGTCCTCCACGTGTCCGATCCTGGCGGTCAGTTCACTGGCCGTCATGGGCCGGCCGCTGGACAGGGCCTGAAGGATCTTCCCCGCCACGCCTTCGCGCAGTTCCTGTTCCATGCCCGAGGCGCCCACCCACTTGCGCTTCTGCCAGAGAACCAGATCCTGGAAATGGTCCGGGCGGATGTAGCTGGCTTCGTGTGCCCAGTACTCCATCATCCGGCGGGGAGGGGTGGCTGACATCCGCTGCAGAATATCGCGGTCGTAGTTGCCCAGCCGCGAAAAAAAGGGAAGGAAGTGGCTTCGGGACAACACATTGACGGAATCGATCTGGACCAGCTGAAGCTTGGCAAAGGTTCGGCCCACCGTCCGTGAAGTCACGGGTCCGGCGGGCCGTCCTTTGTCGAGTCCCTGGGCTGCCAAAGCGATCCGCCGGGCCTGGTCAAGGCTCAGCGTCGCTCCCACATCAGTCCTCTCGTTGGATGGTCTTCACCACCCTAAACGTTTGCTGCCTCATCCTTGGAACGGTAGGCAATAACCTTCTCTTCAATCGGGGTTTCGCCCGGTTCGCATTCGTGGTCCAGGGTGATAACCCCGTAAGTCCAGCCACGGCGCCGGTAGACAACGGAGGGTGTGTTGGTTTCCTTGTCCACAAACAGGTAGAAGTCGTGGCCAACCAATTCCATGTTGTCCACGGCGTCATCCAGGGTCAGGGATGCGGCGGGAAAGACCTTGCGCCTGATAAGTACGGGAGAGTCCCCAGCCGGAATGTCATTCTCAACGTCATAGGGCGAGCGCTCGGCCGGCGCGGCCGCCGGTTCGTTCCGGTGGCTGGCCTCTGCATAAATGGGTTCGTGGGCGCTCGCGGGTTCCAGGGATGCAGTGGCTTCGCGCACCGCCTTGGGAGTATGCCGTCCGTGGTGGACCTTCTTGCGGTCCTTCGCGCGGCGAAGCCGCTCAAGCAGCTTGTTGTAGGCAAGATCGAACGCAGCGAATTTATCTGCGGCGCTGGCTTCCGCGCGGATTACCGGTCCCCGTCCCAGGACAGTCACTTCGACGGTGAGCTGGTCCCCGGTCTGGCGCGCATTCGTTTCCTTGGAAACCTTAGCGTCCACCCGCTGGACCTTGTCGCCCAGCGATTCGATCTTTGAGATCTTCTCGCCGGCGTATTCGCGGAAGCGGTCTGAGACCGTCAGATTTCGTCCGCTGATCATAAACTCCATGGTGCCCTCCAAATGACTTCGGTGACACGACGACGGCACTTCTTATGGGCCGATCTGCTTGACAGTCGAGCCCCTTTCCGAGCCGCCATCGAAAGGTACAACTGTTCTTGGTACCCACAACCGACGTTAGTTCATAGCCACACGTTATTCATCTTTTCTTGGTTTATTTTTTTCTAAGACGTCAGCCGCCAGGCCTGTGTTCGCGGAGGGTTCGGTGGTGCTGCCGGAATCGGGCGGGCGTGTCGCCGCGAGGACCACCGCCCCTGCCACCAGTGCCCCTGCCAGGTGCAATGCGCGGGCTGCTTCAGCGAGCGTCGCACCTGTGGTCAGGACGTCATCAACGATGATGCAGCGGCGTCCGGCTACCCGGCGCCGTTGCCGTCCGCTGACCTGCATTGATCCCCGCACACGCCTCGCCCGGGCCCCCCGGCCCAGTCCTTTTTGGCCACCTGGAAGCTGCTCCAGGGTGACCGGGCGCCTTGACTTCCTCAGTACGTCAAGAACCGGAGTTCCGGCGGTGGCGCGTCCTGCCATCAGGGCGCCAAGGAGCAGATGCACAGGACTGAAGCCGCGCTTCACAAACGCCCCGGCACTGCTTGGCACGGGCACCAGGAAGACCCCATCGAGACCACCGGCTGCTGACACCACAGCGTCTCCCAGGCCCTTTGCCAGCACATGCTTGAGCTGGCGCTGTCCATGGCTCTTGAAGGAAAGGACGGCCTGGGCAAGCTCATCGCGGTATACCCCCGCTGCCACCACCGGAAGCCGGATCCCGCCGTCGACGTCCATCAGCGCCGGCGCCTGGCCCTCGGCCCGGAACGGGCTCCCGGTCAGTGTCCTGACCTGCCGTTCGCAGGCAACGCAGAGGGCCAGATCTTCAGCACCGCAGCAAACACAGTCCACGGGGACGGCAAGGGCCAGCAGCTCCGCTGCGGCGCTGCCGAGTTGGTCAGCAATCCTCGGCAGCAGGCGTTGATACCCTCCGCGGTGCTTTGCTGACCATTGCGGAGCCGGGAGGAGGTCCGGATCGGCCGAAGCCCGGCGCGCGCGGGGACGGCTGCTGGATTGTGCGGAAGTCACACCCCCATGCTTGCCGCGCTGCACGTCCAGGGAAAGCGTGCTGTACGGCTATGTGGACAGCGGTCACCTTGAAAAGACAAAACCCCTAACCCGGGAAGGATGGGTCCACGGGCCCCTTCAGCTGCGGCGACCAGCCGTTGCCCAGCCGCTGGAATATTCCTTCGGCGGACTGACCATAGATCTCCTCGGGTCCGTTCCCGGCGCTCAGGCCTACCAGCCCGGGCCAGGGGGCCAGCTGCTGCGGCTGTCCCGACATCAGGGACAGCAGCTCCGGGGAAACGTTGGCAGCGGCCGACCCCTTCATCACGGCCACCATGGTGTCACTGACCCAGACCCCCTGGTCCGGCTCGCTCCCCGCGGCGAGGGTGATCGGCGAGGTCAGTTCCCGTGGTGTTCCGTCGGCATTGCGAATGATCCCGGCAACCTGCACACGGGTCTTGCCGTTCTGCTCGGAGATTACCAGTGCCCGTACGCCCTCCCGGGACACCCTGAAGTCTTTTACCGTCCGTCCGGCCAGCCAGGAAGGGGCCAGGGTGACGGTTGGGACATCAGCCCCCTCGGCCACACCCGTCGGACGGTAAGCCACAATTTCAGTCCCGCCCACGGCCCCAGGCCCGGCGGAGAACACCCAGTCGTGGAGACTGAACGACGGGTGAGTCAGCGTGCTGCGGGTGGTCAGTGCCCTGGCAGGCTGTCCGGGAACCATGCTGTAGAGCGTGGTCCGGCTTTCATTCAAAAACGCCACTGTCTGCGAAACCGGGGATTCCGCCGGGAAACGGGGTCCGAGGGCGGACACCGTTTGCATATCCGGCAGTGGGGAGACGCGGTTGTTCTCATAGCGGACCAACTCGTTCCCGCTGATGGCAATCTGGCGGGCAGGCACATTCTTGTTCTGCACGGGTGGCAGCACGGAGCCGTTGTCCTCCACCCGGACGAGGTCCTGGTTGGCACGCAGCTCAACGTTGACCACATCAGGCTGGGTCCGGAATGTCAGGGCGAGCTGAGTCTGCATCCGGAGCCTGTCCTCTGTGGACGCCTCCGTGAGCTCCTTGGGGCTGAGGTCCACCTGCGCGGCCCCGGAGACCACCGGCACCGACTCCCGGGCAAGTTTAATGCCTGACGGGAAAGCACTCACGACGGCGCCCCGGAGATAGGGAGCCGGGCCGGCAAGGAGGGCGCTGGTCATGGCCTTGACGGTTTTGTTCTTGATGAACCAGCGGACATCGGGAACCGCGTAGGTGAAGCTGGGATCGTAGAAGTAGATGGGGTAGGCGCCGTAAATGACCTTGAACGTTTCCTCGGGAATGGCGGTGCCGTCAGGAATGGCTGAGATCCGCCATTCACCGTCAACCTGGGTGACCGCTGCCGGTATGTTCTCCTTGGTGCCTTCCGGGGTCTGGGTAGCAATGCCGTCCGCGTCGACGGTGTAGGCCACGTCGAGTTCGTAGTTGTAGACGTTTTCGACGCCGGTGGGCACTACCCTGGCTGCCCGGTATACGAGGGCACGCTGGTCGGGTTTCCATGCCACGGAGGATGCCTGCGTGAGGTACTCACGGGCCACCGCATAGTCGTCCTCATAGCCGCTCCCGGCGCGGTAAAAATCCTCGATGATGGTCTCGGGCGCGGCCCCGGGCTGCGGTGCGGCCGGAAGGAAAACCGGGGCATTCAGGTTCCCCGCGCTTCCCTCGCTGCTTTTTCCCACCGGACCGGAAGTGGGTATTCGGGCGCAAGAGCCCAGCAGGAGCACCAGGACCAGCAGGGCCACCAGGGCCTGGTACCGCTTGACCCCGTGTTTGGCATGCATGGTGGGGGTTGCTGTCATGGCTTGTCCTTGGGGCCGGCAGTGAGCGCCGGGCGCTGTGTGGCCGGTTCATGGCCGACTCCGCGCTGGGTTTCAGCGTGGGAGTCATCGGGGGCATGCATGGATCCCGGGACACCGTCAGGGGCTGGTGCGTCACCTTTGGCAGAAGAAGCAGCAGTAGGTGCTGGACCCAGGACCAGCACGTCCCTCTCTTGGGGCACACCCGGCAGGACTATGTCTTCCGGTTCCAGCTGCACGGGAGACTTGTCGATTTCCTCGCCTTGCCGGAGGGGAACCGTGAGCCGGAAGTTGGCTCCCTTGCCCTTATTGCCCCAGGCCTGCAACCAGCCGTTATGGAGTTTCGTATCCTCCATGGCAATGGACAGGCCAAGGCCGCTTCCTCCCGTGGTCCGGGCGCGGGCCGGATCCGCCCGCCAGAACCTGTCGAAAACGCGGGCTGCCTCGGCCGGAGCCATGCCGATGCCGTGGTCCCGGACGGCAATTCCGACGGCGGTCTGGTTGGCTGCGACAGTGACGTTGACGGGTCTGCCCTCACCGTGCTCCACAGCGTTGAGGATCAGGTTGCGCAGGATCCTGTCGATCCGGCGGGCGTCCATTTCCACGACGATGCCTCCGGCGGGTGCACTGAGAGTAATTTCGGAACCGTATTGAGCCGCCACCGGTGCGGCTCCTTCAATAACGTGGGCAACGACCTGCAGGATGTCCTCCGGTTCAGCGTCGAGCATGGCCACGCCGGCATCAAAGCGCGAGATCTCAAGCAGGTCCGAAAGGAGGGACTGGAACCGTTCGACCTGGTTATAGAGGAGTTCAGCGGAGCGCTTGTTGATGGGGTCGAAATCGTGGCGGGCGTCGTACAGGACCTCGGCGGCCATCCTCACAGTGGTCAGCGGAGTACGCAGCTCGTGGGATACGTCCGACACGAAGCGCTGTTGCATCTGGGACAGTGTGGCCAGCTGGGTGATCTGCTCCTGGAGGCTGGCTGCCATATGGTTGAACGACGCTCCCAGGCGGGCCACTTCATCTTCGCCCTTGACCACCATTCGCTCCTGGAGCTGCCCGGCGGCGAGCTTTTCCGACACCAGGGCAGCGTGGCTGACCGGGCTGACCACATTTCGTGTGACATACCAGGCGATGGCGCCGATCATGAGCACCAGCACGGCGCCGCCGGCCCACAGCACACTCTGGATTTCGTCGAGGGTCTGCTGGGCGGTGTTGAGATCGTAAATCAGGTAGAGCTCATAGACCGTGCCGTTGAAGGTGACTTTGTTTCCCACAGCGATGCCGGGCCGGTCCTCGGCGCCGACCGGGATGACGGTGGATGCCCAGTACTGGTCTTTCCCTGACTCCTGGACCGCCTTCCGCAGTTCGGGCGGGATGACGCTGACCGTCAGCTGATCGGAGGCCCTGGATTCAACCCAGCGGTTCCGCGGCTTGGTCTGCTGCGGCATGGCCTCGAAGACATACCGCCGCTGGATGACATCGCCGCGTCCCTCAACGGCGGTCAGGGTGTCGTAGACCAGGGTGATCACACTGGACTGGTCGGTGACCTGGGCGCCGTCGAAAGTGTCCTGGACCTGCTTGACGTTATATCGGGTCTCAGACTCGGCCTGGGTCAGGCGCTCCTGGAAGAGGTTGTTGGCAATCTGGTTGGACAGGTAAGCGCCCACTACAGCGAATGACGTGACGGCCAGCAACAGCGTGGTCAGAACGGTGCGGAACTGCAGTGACCGGCGCCAGCGGCGGTGAAGTGATCTCGCCAGGTAACGGATGGCGGGAAACACGCGGCTGAGGCCAATCCGGACGAGGCGCGCTACCCGAAGGCTGACGATGAGCGTTCGGCGCTTCCAAATGCGGGCGCGGAAAGGCAGTTCGGACAGCCCCGCGGCGGCCAGGGCATCAGTGTGTTCCGGAGCAGAATGGTGCTCCGGAACATGCCCGGCCTGCTGGGCGGCGGACGCGTCCGGCGCACGTCCGTTCTCTGCCCCCGAGGGGTCAGGAACCTGCTTTGTAGCCGACACCACGAACCGTCAATACTACTTCCGGGGCTTCCGGATCCCGTTCAATCTTTGACCGGAGGCGCTGGACATGGACGTTGACCAGCCGCGTATCCGCGGCATGGCGGTATCCCCACACCTGCTCAAGCAGCAGTTCCCTGGTGAACACCTGCCAGGGTTTGCGGGCAAGGGCAACGAGGAGGTCGAATTCAAGCGGAGTCAGGGAGATGCGCTCGTCACCGCGGCTTACCGTGTGGCCGGCCACGTCAATGGTGATGTCCGCGATCCGAAGTGTTTCAGGAGCTTTCTGGTCTCCTGGACGCAGCCGTGCGCGGACGCGGGCGACAAGCTCGGCCGGCTTGAACGGTTTGGGTACGTAATCGTCAGCCCCGGATTCCAGGCCGCGGACGACGTCGGACGTGTCCGCCTTGGCAGTGAGCATGACGATGGGCACGTCTGATTCGGAACGGATCTGCCGGCAGACCTCAATGCCGTCCACACCAGGAAGCATGAGGTCAAGCAGTACGAGGTCCGGCTTGGATGAACGGAAGATGTCAAGCGCCTGGCCGCCGTCGGCGCAGAACACCGGCTCGAAGCCATCGTTACGGAGGACAATTCCAATCATTTCGGCCAGCGCTTCGTCGTCGTCAACTACCAGGATGCGTGCCTTCATAGTTATATATTCCCTTATTGATCAGTCTTTGTCCTGCTGAGCGCCTCACCGGCATGGCGTCACGCTATGCCGTCCGACGCCTGAACTATAGTCTGGGAGCGTGCCCGCTGCTGCCGGGAGTCCCGCGTGTGAGCGCGCAGGCTCCGCGGAGGCAAGGCACCGCAGCAAGGCGACAGTCTCACCCGGGGGAAGGAACAGGTTGTCACAACAGGATCCGAACATGCAGAGGCCGCGCCAGCCCAGTGCCGATCAGCAGCCCTGGGGGCAGCCAGCCGATTCCGGCCAGCCCGGCGCCGCCCAGCAGCCATGGGCTCCGGGGCCTGGTCCGGCAGTACCCGGGTGGGCGGCCGGCCCGGCAGCACCCGGTTCGCAGCAGCCGTGGAGCGGACAACCGGTCTGGGGTCCCCCGCCCGGTTCCCAAGATGCCCCGTGGGGCGCCCCCCAGCCTGGCCACTACGGCGGCCCGTCTCCTTATCGGCAGCACTATGTCGCCCCTCCCAAGCCCGGCATCATTCCCTTGCGTCCCCTGATGTTCGGCGAAATTCTGGACGGCTCTTTCCAAACGATCAGGCGCAACGCCAAGGCAATGCTGGGAGCTTCCCTGCTGGCGCAGTCCCTTGCCGCCGTGCTGACAGCCGTTCTTACCGCACTGTCCGCCACCTCCGGCGGATTTTTGCAAACGTGGGCTGAGGGCCTCAGCCGGGAGCAAATGCTTTCCATCGGGATCGGCTCGGCAGCCGGGTTACTCCTTTTCAGCGTCCTGACGGTGCTCATTTCCGCTGTACTCCAGGGTGCCATGGTGGTACCCGTGGCGCGGTCCGTCCTGAACAGACGCACCGGATTCCGGCAGATGTGGGCCCTCGCGAAGTCCCGCGCCGGTGCACTTATCCGGCTTGCGTTCCTGCTCCTTCTGGGCGCATTGACCGTTTTACTGATTTTCGCGGCCTTCGCCGTGGGGCTGATCAGCTCCGTGGGTCCCGCCGGAGGCCTGATTCTGTTCCCGCTCGGCCTTGCGCTCTTTGTGCTCCTGATGTGGGTGTACATCAAGCTGATGGTGGCGCCGGCAGCAATTGTCATCGAAGAGCTCGGGGCCAGGGAAGGTTTGCGCCGGTCCTGGGAACTGACGCGGGGAAACTGGTGGCGGATCCTCGGAATCACACTGGTAGTGGGGTTTATGGTCGGGATCATCGCCCAGGTGGTGATGATCCCGGTCAGCCTGCTTTCAACCTTTTTCACGAGCGTAGTTTCTCCTCACGGCGGCCCCGGGCAGGCGATCTCAGCGGCAGTGACAGTGGGGGTTGTGACGGCCATCATTGGTGCGCTGGTAGGTGCCGTGGGCTACGCCTTCCAGACCTCGGTCATGGCTCTGCTCTATCTGGATCTCAGGATGCGCAAGGACGGCCTGGACATTTCGCTGCTCCGGCTGCTGGAGTCGGGCGCCGACGCTGATGGTGTTCCCGGCCGCGGTGTTCCGGTGTACAGGAATGCACCCGGTTACGGTGCACCATCTGCCTACGGGACCCCGCCGGATGTCCGCTGAACCTCCGGTGCTTCCAGGCCGTGATGAAGCCCGGCGCTGGGCGACAGAAGAACTTGCCAAGCCCGAGTACCGCGGCGCGGAGCCGGGGTGGCTGGATAGCGTTTGGGAAGCCATTCTTGACTGGTTGCAGTCCTTGGACGGCTCCTCCTCCGGCGCAGACAACACTCCGGTGGCTCCACTGATCGGAGTGGGGATTGCCGTGATGATAGCGGTCGCCATCATCCTCGCCCGTCCCCGCCTCAACGCCAGGTCAAAGGCCGAAAAGGACATGTTCGACGCCGACACCACCGTGAGCGCGTCGGAGTACCGCTCGCGCGCAGCGGCGGCAGCGGCCGCGGGCGACTGGAGCGCCGCCGTCGTTGACTCTTTCCGCGCGCTGGTGCGCACCGCGGAGGAGAGAAACATCGTGGACGCCCGGCCCGGCCGAACCGCGGACGAAGTGGCGGGCGAACTGGCTGTTGCCTTCGGGGCCGAAGCGCAGCGCCTCGCCTGGGCTGCCCGCACCTTCGACGGGATCCGGTACGGCAAGGAAGCCGGAGAGCCCGGCGCCAATGCCGGAATGATGGCCTTGGACTCTGCCCTGCAATCGCTCAAACCTGCCAGGACTGACGCTTCGACGGATCAGACGGATCCGGCGGTCATGCTGTGACTGAAGACCTGAAGACTCAGCACCTGGCTGCCAGTGAATTAACGGCCAGTCCGGCAGTAAACCCGACCCTCCGCGGAAAGGCCGGTTCATGGATCCGGCGGCACCGCGGCTGGGCAGCGATCGGTGCCGTGTTCGCCGTCGGGCTGGCGGTTGTCATCTCTGCACAGCTTGCGCCAAAAGGTGACACGGTCCCCTTATCTGTCCACAACGTGGGGCCAAACGGAGCCCGGGCAGTCAGCGAAATCCTAGGCCGGCATGGGGTGACGGTCAGGGACGCCCGGTCCTATACCTCCGCCCTGGACTCCTTGGCCGCGAACCCCGGGGCAACGCTCCTGCTGTACGACCGGAGCGGCCTCCTGGACGAGGAACAGCTCAAGAGGCTCACTGGAGAAGCCCGGCGGGTGGTGGTAGTTACGCCGCGGCTCAACACACTCTCCGCCCTGGACAGCGGAATCAACCAGGCCGGTGTGGTCCCGGAGGCTGCCCCCACGCTGGAGCCCGGCTGCCCGCAGGCGGACGCGGAAACGGCAGGCACGGTATCCGGTGAAGACGGGTTCCTGTACGACGGCGATGAAGTCTGCTACCGCCCGCCAGGATCGGCCGCGGGGATGCTCGCCTCCACCCGGGACGGGGCCCTGACAGTCCTGGGCAACACCGCCCTGATCAATAATCAAGGGCTGGATGAGTACGGCCACGCCGCCCTTGCCCTCCGGACAGTGGGAGGCTCCAAGGACCTGGTCTGGTACCTTCCCGGGTTGGCCGACGCCAACGGCGCGGACTCGCCGGCCACGCTCGATGACCTCGCTCCGGAGTGGGTTCGGTTCCTGGGGCCTTGGCTGGCCTTTATCGCCATCCTGGCCATCATCTGGCGTGGACGCCGCCTTGGCCCGCTCGTCTTTGAGCCGTTGCCGGTTGTGGTTAAGGCGGTAGAAACGGCGGAGGGCCGCGCCCGGCTTTACCACGACTCCCACGCCATAGACCGGGCACGGGATAACCTGCGGGCCGGGACTCTTGTGAGGCTGGCCAAGGACCTTCGATTGGGCTCAGACGCGAGCGCCGAAGACGTCGCCGGGGCCGCGGCCCGGCACCTGGGCCGTCCCGACACCGGGATCAGGGAACTGTTGCAGGAACATCCAAGGAATGAAGCCAGACTGGTGCAATGGTCCCAGGAGCTGGAGAAATTAGAGAACGAGGTGAGGACCCGATGAACGAACACAGCAGCGGCCAGCAAATCCTGGATTCCCTGCAGCATGATCCCGCCCGCCAGGCACTCCTTGACGTCCGTAATGAGGTGGCCAAAGCCGTGGTGGGTCAGGACCCCACGGTCACGGGACTGCTCATTGCACTGCTCTCGCAGGGCCATGTGCTCCTGGAGGGCGTGCCCGGCGTGGCCAAGACACTGTTGGTGCGTGCCCTGTCCGCCGCGCTGAGCCTTGACACCAAACGCGTCCAGTTCACTCCTGACCTGATGCCGGGCGACGTGACGGGCTCACTGGTCTATGACGCGCATACGTCCGAGTTCAGCTTCCGGGAGGGTCCTGTCTTTACCAACATCCTGCTGGCTGACGAGATCAACCGCACTCCACCTAAAACCCAGGCATCCCTGCTGGAGGCGATGGAAGAGCGGCAGGTTTCAGTGGACGGCGTCTCGCGCCCGCTGCCGGCGCCTTTCCTGGTCGCGGCAACCCAGAACCCGGTGGAATACGAAGGAACCTATCCCCTGCCCGAAGCGCAACTGGACCGCTTCCTGCTCAAGCTCACCATGCCGCTGCCCAACCGGAACGACGAGATGGAAGTGATCCGGCGGCATGCTTCCGGGTTTAATCCCCGCGACCTCGCGGCAGCGGGGGTCCGGGCGGTGGCAGGAGCCGACGACCTGGACCGTGCGCGGCAAGCCGTGGCGAGAGTGGCCGTGGAGCCGGAAATCATTGGCTACATCGTGGACCTGGTCCGGGCAACGCGGGCCGCGCCGTCGTTCCAGCTGGGGGTCTCGCCCCGCGGAGCAACTGCACTGCTTAATACATCCCGGGCCTGGGCCTGGCTCTCCGGCCGGAGCTTTGTCACTCCCGACGACGTCAAAGCCCTCGCGCTGCCCTGCCTGCGGCACCGGGTGGCATTGCATCCGGAAGCCCAGATGGACGGAGTCCGGGTGGACGATGTGCTGGGGAGCATCCTCGCCTCCGTTCCGGTCCCCCGCTGACCGGAATGGCGATCTCCGGACGCTTTGTACTGCTGGCACTGCTTGGCCTGGCGCCGGTGCTTCTGATGCCCGGTTGGGGAACTGTCCTGGCCGTGGTCCTGGTCCTCGCCGCGCTGCTGGCTCTGGAACTCGGCCTTGCCGCTTCCCTCCGCAGCATCGACGTGCAGCGCTCTGAACCCGGAAATGTGGCCCTGCACGGCACCGCAGTATCCAGCCTCACCGTCCGCAATAACGGCCGGCGCCTCCTCCGTGCCAGGGTCCGCGACGCCTGGCAGCCCTCCGCCGGCGCACAGAACCCCGTGCAGGAGATCGACGTTCCGGCCGGCGAAAGCCGCAAGTTGGCGGTGCGGCTGAGGCCGGTCCGCCGCGGGGACCTGCGTGCCCCGCACGTGACGTTGCGGTCGCAAGGTCCGCTTCGGTTGGCGGCCAGGCAGCGCACGGTTGAATGTCCCGGCTCCATCAGGGTCCTTCCGCCGTTCAACTCCCGCCGGCATCTCCCGTCCAAGCTCCGGAAGCTGCGTGAACTGGACGGCAAGGCCGCGGTGCAGATCCGGGGCGCAGGCACGGAATTCGATTCCCTGCGTGACTACGTCCGCGGGGACGACGTGCGTTCCATTGATTGGAGGGCAACAGCACGCCGCTCTGCCGTCGTCGTCCGCACGTGGCGGCCGGAGCGCGACCGGCGGGTGGTGATCATCCTGGACACCTCCCGGACATCAGCGGCCCGGATCGAGGACGAGCCACGGCTGGATACCGGTATGGAAGCGGCCCTCTTACTGGCGGTGCTGGCCGAACGTGGCGGTGACAGGGTTGATTTCCTCGCCTTCGACCGCCGCCCGCGGGCCAGGGCAGGATCGGCCACCACCGGCAATCTCCTGGGCCAGCTGGTGCAGGCCATGGCCCCGCTGGATGCGGAACTGATCGAGCTGGACTGGTCAAGCATCCCGGGCCAGGTCCGTGGGGTCTCGGCGCACCGTTCCTTGGTGGTGTTGCTGACATCGCTGGATGGCGGAGCGCCGGAGGAAGGGCTCATTCCCGTGGCTGCACAGCTGGCGCAGCAGCACGTGGTGGTGGTGGCGTCCGTCCGGGATCCGCTGCTCGGCCTGATGTTGCGGGAACGGCACAACGCGTCCAGCGTTTTTCGTGCGGCAGCGGCGGAACGCACCCTGCTGGAGCGTGAGGCCGTCAGCAGCCAGCTGCGCCACCAAGGGGTGGAGGTGGTGGATGCTGAACCGCATCAGTTGCCGCCGCAATTGGCCGACATGTACATCCGCCTCAAGGCTGCCGGTAGATTGTGAACCCGCGGTCCCTGCCGCTTCCCGTATCGCCCTCAGGAGGACCCGAGTGAACGTTCCCATCTATCAGCAGGCCCTGGGCCAAGACTTCAACAGGCTGCAGCCCGAGCTCCAGGACTACTTTTCCCTTGTGCCGGGCTCGGGCCAGTACGGAGTAGGCGAGGGTGTTTTTGACGTGGTGGGTTGCCGGCAGCGCTGGCTGAGACCCCTGTTACGGCTCACGTCCCCGGAGGAGGCGTTCTTCCCGGAATATGGTGAGGGCATTCCATTCAGGATCGAAAACCATGCGCATCTGGATCCTTTCGGACGCTCCAGCCTTACGGCCAGGCGGGAGATCAGGTTTCCCTCCCGGACCCGCATTTTCCAGGACACCACCAGTGTGGACCAGGGTGAAGGCGTTCCGCGGCTGGTGGATTATGTGGGCCGCTACCGGCGTTTGGTCACCGACCTTAACCTCAGCGTCACGGCTGAAGGCCGGCTGCGTGGCATCTCGGATGCCTCCCGGTTATTCCTCGGACCCCTCCGCCTGCCCCTGCCGCCGTCGTTTGATGCGAAGGCGTACGCGGAGCAGTGGTGGGACGCCTCGGAGGGGGCCCACGGAAAGCACCGGATCCAGGTTAAGGTCATCCAGCCGCAGATCGGGCTGGTCCTGGTCTATGCGGGAAGCTTCGACTACCGGTTGCGCCCGTACTCCGGTGGCAGCTCCGCCCTGAGCTTCCTGCCCCGCTATGCCCAGCCGGACCGTTGGGAGCGCCGGACCTAGGGAGTGTCTCCTTAGTAGGAGACCTGCCTGGCGATTTTAGCCCTGCGCCACCTGGTTCAGCCCGTCAACCACCTGGGTCAATCGGGTAAGCACCGCGGTTGCCGTTGACGGTGTCAGGCCTGCGAGCCCTGCCGAGGGTGTCACCCGCAATGTACTGAGTGTCGACGCCGGCAGGCCCAGTTCGTGCCATGGCCGCCAGACCGAGTCCACTGCGCCGGCCACCTTGGGTAGTGTGCCCACGCCAACATCCAATACGCCGGCCCAGAGCCGGGTTCCGCCTTCCAGGGCTTCGGCAAGCTGCTCCCACTGGCGGGAGGTCAGGGCCTTGAGGGGGACGGCTATGGCGTCAGCCCCGGCAGCAAGGATCCGTTCGAACGGTGCCTCAATTTCGGGAACTGCAACGGCGATTTCAGCGGCTCCGGCTGCACGAAGCGACTCAATCACCACGCGCCAGGATTCAATGGCTTCCTGTCCTCCTACCGCGCGCAGCGTGCGGTAACCGCTTGATGTCGGAATGGTGCCGGCGAGGACGGCGGCGATGTCCGGCTCGTCCACCTGGACCACCAGTCGGGCACCGGGGACTGCCGATGAAACACGTGCCAGGTACGATCCGACCCCGGCAGCCAGTGACTCCGCCACGTCACGGCGGGCCCCATAATCGATGAGGGCCCGTTCTCCGTTGTGGAGGTGCAGTCCGGCGGCGAGGCTAAGGGGCCCCAGCAACTGCACCTTGATTTCCGATGCTGGCCTTTCCTCGGCGCCGGCAACGTCCGCCAGGACATTGATGTCTGTGGACAGCGCGGATGCAGCGCGCCGATAGTCCTTGCCGGGGCGGTCAACGAGGCGCCAGCCATTAGGTTGGACGTCAACCGCCATCTCCACCAGGAGTGAAGCCGTCCGCCCCACAGCATCGGAACCCACGCCGCGGTCCGGCAGTTCGGCGAGGTAGGGCATGTGCGGGCTGCCGAGTTCACCACGGATGATACGGGCGGCTTCTAAGGGGTCCTCCCCCGGCCAGGAGCCCAAGCCGGTGGCAGTGACCTCCGACGGCGGCGCCTTCAGATCATGTGGCAGGTCCCGCTCCGGCTCCTGGCGGCTGTTCACCCTCACGCTACGGCGGAGGCTTGCGGGCCGGGAGATACTGCCGAGCCCTGGGATGCCTGGGACGCGTCCTGTTCTGCGTCCTGCCTCCCCGCGGCGGCCTCATGGTCTTCGGCGATGGCTTCATGATGGCGAATGACCTCGCCGATGATGAAGTTCAGGAATTTCTCGGCAAACGCCGGGTCAAGGTGTGCTTCCTCAGCAAGCCGGCGGAGCCTGGCTATTTGCGCGGTTTCACGGCCAGGGTCTCCTGCAGGAAGGCGGTGGGCTGCCTTCAGGAAGCCCACTTTTTGGGTGGCCTTGAACCGTTCCGCCAGGAGGAACACCAAGGTGGCATCGATGTTGTCGATGCTGGAGCGGATGGACAGCAGTTCCGCCATTACCGAATTATCCACCTGGCCTGCCAGCGAGCTGGCCCCGGCGTCGTAGGCTTCGGTGTCAGGAACGTCATGGTTGTGCTGCGTCATGATCCAAGTCTATGGGCAGGAGGGACGCCCCGCCGGTTCAGTGGCGGGGCGTTGCTCCGTACCAACATCGTTCATGGACGATGTCAGGGGCCACAAGGTTAAGCCGGCGGTGTCAGCCAGCCCTTAGAGCTCAGCGCGCTGCAATGAGCGGGCGGCGTCGATGGTTGCCTGTCCCAGCACCCGGGTGCCCTGGTAGAGGACCACAGTCTGTCCGGGAGCCACGCCCCGGAGCGGGTTGGTCAGCGTAACCAGCAGCTGCTTCGCCACACCTTCTGTTGCTGCTCCTGAGTCTGCTGGAGGCACCATTCGTGCCGTGGCCGGAACGGGGTCGCCGTGCGCACGCACCTGGGCATGGCAGTCGAACTCTGCGCCCGTTTCCACCTCGGCGATGGGCAGTCCGGCCCAGGACACCTTGATCCCACGGATCTCGTCAATGGCCAGCAGGGCTTCGGGCCCCACCACAACCTTGTTTTCCTTCGGCCGGATCTCCAGCACAAATCGGGGCTTGCCGTCAGAGGCAGGCGTTCCGAGCTTCAGGCCGCGGCGCTGGCCAACAGTAAAGGCGTTTGCCCCCGGATGCTCTCCCACTTTCGTGCCGGTCTCATCCACGATGTCACCGGTGGTCATGTCGATCTTCTCGGCCAGCCAACCGGCGGTGTCGCCATCCGGGATGAAGCAGATGTCGTGGCTGTCAGGCTTGTTGGCCACGGAGAGGCCACGGCGCTCGGCTTCGGCTCGAACCTCTGCCTTGGACGGGGTGTCTGCCAGCGGGAACATTGAATGTCTGAGCTGTTCGTGGGTGAGTACTCCCAGGACGTAGCTCTGGTCCTTTGCCCAGTCGGCGGCACGGTGCAGCTCGGGGTTTCCTGCCCCGTCCGTGATCACCTTGGCATAGTGGCCCGTGCAGACGGCATCAAATCCGAGTGCTATGGCCTTTTCCAGCAGCGCGGCGAACTTGATCCGCTCGTTGCAGCGCATGCAGGGGTTGGGAGTACGGCCAGCGGCGTACTCGTCAATGAAGTCCTGGACTACGTCTTCCTTGAACCGCTCGGAGAAATCCCAGACGTAGTAGGGGATTCCCAAGACGTCGCAGGCGCGCCAGGCATCCCGTGAATCCTCGATGGTGCAGCAGCCGCGGCTGCCTGTCCGGAGGGTGCCAGGCATCCGTGACAACGCAAGGTGAACGCCGACGACGTCGTGTCCGGCTTCAACGGCACGTGCTGCGGCTACGGCGGAATCGACTCCGCCGCTCATGGCTGCTAGAACTCGCATGCTGGCTTTCTCTAGGATTTGGAGGTGTTCGCCGGCAGGCTGCCGCCGTTCGGGTCGGCGGCAGGCAGGATTAGCACAATGCCAGCGGCTCCATTCTATCGCCACGCCGAATGCTGCCCAAAAGGCATTGACTGCATCCACAGAAGCTTCTAAAGTCAGGAATAGTAGTTTTAGAAACACAGCACGCTGCACGCGGGAATCGAGCGGACATGACCGAGGAGCATATGGTGATCGTTGGTGCCGGGCTTGCCGGTGCCACGGCAGCACGGACCCTGCGTTCCGAAGGTCACACGGGCCCGGTCATCCTGGTTGGCAGCGAGCGCCACAACCCCTACATCCGCCCGCCGCTGTCGAAGGACTACCTGCTGGGCAAGGAAGGCGAAGACAAAGCTGCTGTGGTGCCGCCGGGCTGGTACGCGGAGAACGACGTCGACCTGCGCCTTGGCGTGTCAGTCACCGGCATACGTCCGGACGCAGGCACGGTGCAGCTTAACGACGGAACATCACTGCCGTACCAGTCTCTGCTGCTCGCCACCGGTGCGGTCCCCCGCACCATTCCGCTGCCGGGGAGCGAGTTCTCAGGGGTCACCACGTTCCGCACCCTCGATGACAGCCGCCGGCTGCGGCAGCTCCTGGACCAGGGCGGAAAAAACGTGGTGATGATCGGCTCCGGCTGGATAGGCATGGAACTGGCAGCCGCCGCGGCGACTTATGGCAACAACGTCACGCTGCTCGGCCGGGAAGACGTTCCGCTGGCCGCCGCCATTGGCCCCGAGTTGGGCGGCTTCTTCCGCTCCCTCCACCAAGCCCATGGCGTGAACTTCAGGCTTCCGGCATCAGCCCATGAACTCACGGGCACTGACGGCGCCGTCTCGGCAGTGGTCACCGACAGCGGTGAAGTCCTCCCCGCCGATGTTGTGGTGATTGCAGTGGGGGTTGTACCCGACGTCGGACTCGCGCACACCGCGGGGCTGAAAGTGGAGAACGGCATACTCACCGATGAGTCCCTGCGGACCAGCGTGACCGGCATTTTCGCGGCGGGCGATGTTGCCAACGCCCTGCATCCTTTCACTGGCCAGCACTACCGCAGCGAGCATTGGTCCAATGCCCTGACCGGCGGCAAGGTGGCAGCCCGGGCGATGCTGGGCCTGGATGCGGTTCACAGCGCCATCCCCTATTTCTATACTGACCAGTTCGACGTCAGCATGGAGTACTCGGGATTCCCCGATCTGGCCACCGGCACGAAACCGGTGATCCGGGGTTCGCTGGAGGCCAAGGAATTCATCGCGTTCTGGCAGCGAGACTCCCGGGTGGTAGCCGGAATGAGTGTCAACTGGCCCCGCACGTCAGGCCCGGCGCAGAAGGTCATCAAGGCCCTCATCACGGGCCGCCTCCAGGTGGCTCGGGAACGGCTGGCGGACGCCTCGGTGGGCTTGGATCAGATGCTGCTGCCGGAGGCCTGACGGGCCACCGTACCTGCCGTCTGGATCGAGGATTCGCGCCCCGCCATGCCCGCCTGCTGCGCCCGCTCATAAGCGTTGGGAAGGGCTGCCAGCAGGGCGTCGACATCCGCCGGGGTTGATGCATGACCGAGGGTGAACCTCTGGGCGCCGCGGGCCGTCTCTTCATCCAAACCCATGGCCAGCAGAACGTGGGATGGCCGTGGAACTCCGGCTGTGCAGGCAGATCCGGTGGACGATTCCACTCCTGCCAGGTCCAGCAGGAACAGCAGTGAATCCCCTTCACAGCCCGGGAACGTGAAGTGTGCATTGCCGGGAAGCCGCCCCTCCGCCGGGGCCCCGCGCAGGACCACCTCCGGGATGCTGCCCCGGACACCCTCAATCAGGCTGTCCCGCAGTTTGGAGATCCGGGCCGACTCTGTTGCCAGGTTCGCGGTGACTGTCTGCGCCGCCGCTGCAAAGGCGGCAATGGATGCGGTGTCCAGTGTCCCGGAACGCACATCCCGCTCCTGGCCCCCGCCGTGTTGCACCGGGGTGAGTTTCACCGCACGTCCCAGCAGCAGGGCGCCGACCCCCACAGGGCCGCCAATCTTGTGTCCGGAAATGGACATGGCGTCAAGGCCCGAGCCCTTGAAGTCAACGGGCAAGGAACCGAAAGCCTGCACCGCGTCCGAATGGACGGGCACCCCCGCCACGTGGGCCAGCTCCACGATCCTGTGCACCGGCTGGATGGTGCCCACTTCGTTATTTGCCCACATGACCGTCACGAGAGCGACCGTTCCCGGTTCCCTTTCCAGCTCGGACCTGAGAACTTCCAGGTCCACCACGCCGTCGGCGTCCACAGGCAGCCAGGTGACCACGGCGCCCTCATGGCGCTCCAGCCATTCCACCGTATCCAGCACGGCCGGGTGTTCGATGGCGGAGCAGAGGATGCGGCGCCGGGAGGAATCTTCACCGGACCTGGACCAGAAGAGGCCCTTGACGGCAAGGTTGTCCGCTTCGGTTCCGCCGGAAGTGAAGATGACTTCTGAGGGGTGGGCGCCGGCGGCCGCGGCAATGGTTTCCCGGGCGTCCTCGACGGAACGGCGCGCCCGGCGGCCCGAGCCGTGGAGTGAGGATGGGTTGCCCGTGCGGGCGAGTTCCCGCGTTAGAGCTGCCAGCGCCTCGGCGGAGAGAGGCGTGGTTGCTGCATGATCCAGGTAGACGGGCACCCATCAATTCTAGCCGCGTTCCCGGGTGCGGTCCTGGCATCACCTGTGAGCTGAGCCTTCGCCAGCGGAGCCGAACGGCACCGGCTGATGCGGCCCCGGCGCCGATGCAGATCACGGCGGGGTAATCCTGGCGCAGCATTGGCCGGGCACGCTATTTGCCGTCACACGTTCCTCCGAATCCCCGCAGCCTGCAGCTGCGCCGGTCAGGAAGGCTCCGTTCATGGCACAGACCACCGCGGCATGGCCCTCGGAGAGCCGATGGAACGGGCAGTTGACCAGGACGAAGCCGCCTTCTCCGTCAGGTGCAGGCTGATAGCCCTCCCCCGCGAGGAACTCTTCCAGGCTTCCGCTGCCCTCCGCCATTGCCTTGCCCTTGCGGTAGGAAGTGGCCACCAGCGAATCGTGGACGGAGCTCCCGGCTGCGACAGACTCCTCGATGGCGGTGGCCATTAACTCCCCCGCGAGGTCGTAGTTGCGGTCCGGGACGAAGGCCCCTACCTCCCGCGCAGCCGTCCGATACATTTTCGCCGGGCGGCCGGAGCCCGGGCCTGCTTTTCCTGCCGGCTTCTGGAACTCGACAGACAACAGCCCGTCCTGGACCAGCCGGTCCAGATGGAAGGACGCCGTACTTCGGGGCAGTCCGAGGGCAAGTGCGGCTTCATCGCGCCCCACGGCCCCGGCGGAGGAAGCCACTAATTCAAACAGCTGCCGGCGTTTGTCATCGCCCAGCGATGCAACTGCCGCCATACGGCGCATCCACGAAAGTCTGCCCATCGGAACCCTTCCTCTAAAAACAACTTCTCTTGCTTAATTATGGACTCGTTTCTAAAATAGAGAAACCTACTTTTAGAAGGAGTTCGTCATGAAAACCAACCCTGCAGCACGGACAGTCAGCCAAACGCCGGCGATGGAACCGGCACGGCAAGCCTTCCTGCTGCTGCGTACCGTTTTTACCGTCGCGCCCATACTTTTTGGGCTGGACAAGTTCACCAACCTCCTCACCGACTGGACTATGTACCTCGCCCCCGTGGCGACGTCAGTGGTGCCGCTGCCTGCGCAGACGTTCATGTACGTCGTCGGGGTTGTGGAAATCATCGCCGGCATCGCGGTGGCGGTCCGCCCGCGGTTCGGTTCCCTCTTGGTGGCCGTCTGGCTGCTCGGCATCATCGTTAACCTGCTGATCCTGGGCAGCTTCTACGATGTGGCGCTTCGGGACTTCGGTCTGCTCGTTGGAGCATTGGCCCTGAACCGGCTGTCCCCCGCCGGCACCCGCGGCCAGGGCCGCAAGCTCTGGCGCCGCTGACCCAGCGCGATGACCCTGGCGCGGTAACCGTAGGGCTATTGCGACGGCGGCACTAGTTTGACGGCGGGACGATCAGTAGCCGCTGGGAGGCCTCTGCACGGGCAGCCGCGAGCGCCGCGGCGTCGGGGCATGAGACCGAAAGGTAGACGGAGGAACCGGCAGTGCCGAAGAGCCTTGCCATGATGGCTGTGGCTTTTCCCCCCGGAGGTGCTGGCTGTTCAAGGGCCAGCACCTCCACCTTTGGTCCTTGTTTGTCAGGTTCACCGCCCCAGCGGAGGGTTTCTGTCTTGAGGTATTCGGGCAGGATGCTTGGGTCCAAGTACTCGAAGAGGCCTGCGGTGGAGGCCCGGTCATCAGCCAGGACCAGCGGCGTCTGGTCGATACGGACCTTGGTGGCCACGAGGCAGCCATCGGCCTTGAGGTACTGGCTCTCACCAGCCGCGTTTTCCTTGACCTGCGTCCAGCCCGGCGCTTCCTTCAGTCCGTCAGAGATCCCCACCGGAACACCCTTCGCCAGCGTGGTGCCCGCAGCAAACGTCATGTCTTTGGCCGCTACCGCCGCCGCGTCGTGGCCAGGAGTGATGGTGGGAGTGGCCAGGGCCGGCGCCGTCTGCTCCGTCTTCGGGGCGGCCGGATCGGGGACGTCAATGCTGCACCCCGTCAATGCTGCTGCCGAAAACAGCGAACCAACCACCACCACAGCTGCAGACCGTGCCTTCACTTCCACCCCAATACTTCCTGCTCCCCCATGGCCGCACGACGGCCGTCATCACCCAAGAGTCTAGGCGCCAGCCGGACCAGCATGCGAAGGGACCCCTGCAGTTCTCCGCTTCCCCTGCTGGAAAGAGTACCCAGCACACCAGGATTTGATCCGGGAACCGCCGGGACAGCCACAGTCGTTGTCTGGGCAGGCCGTTAAACTTGGCTCACCGGGCTGCCTGAAGTGGACTGGCCAGATCAACAAAAGGATGAGTGCTTGACCGAGAGCAGCAGCTCCCACTACCAGGTGCTCCGCGTCGCCGTGACAGCCACCGACAAGGAGATCAAGGTGGCCTACCGCCGGGCGGCCCGCAAGGCCCATCCCGATCATGGCGGCGACGCCGCCGCCTTCCGCCGCGTGACGGCAGCGTATGAAACCCTTATCGACCCCAAACGCAGAAGTGCCTACGACCGCTCCTATGCCGCGGGAACAGCCGGCAACGGTTCCGGCGGCGAGGGTTCGGGGCCGCACTTCGACGCCCCGGCGGCAGGCAGTCATGCCTCGGCCACCGTCCACCGTCCCAATACTCCGCGCAACACCGCCGGTGATGCACCGGTCTACGTCCCGCCCTTTGACGCGGCGGCGTTTGATGCTGCGGGAACCGTCCCGCTGATACCCCTCAGCCAGGCAAGCCAGCAGGTCCATGGGATTCCGCGAAAACGGGGCATCTTTGGGGCCGAGGCACGGATCCAGCGTGAGATGCGCACCGTGCAGCTCATCAGCCGGCAGGTTCTGCCCGCAATTCCAGCGGCACGCCTGATCAACGGGCTGCAGTCACCGGCGGACAACAGCCACATCGACCACGCCCTCCTTTCCGGCTACCGGCTTGCCATCATCGGTTCCATGCTCCTGCCCAAGGGCGCCTACGCCTGGGACGGGCAGGCCCTGCACCACGGCGGACGCTCCATCGCCCCGCCGCAACTGGCCCACGTGGTGCGGGCCATGCAGGAGATCTTTCCAGAGTTGAACGTCACCGGCTGGACAGTCATCCACAGCCCCGACGGGAACCTGCATGAGCCCGTCATCGATCGCCACCGGCGTTCCGGCAGCAGCCACGAGATCGTCCAGGTGGTCAACGCGGCCGGACTGGTCCGCGGCCTCAAGCAGTTCCTTTCCTCCGGTCCCGCGCCGAACACCGTCAACGTGCCCGTATTGGCTCGGCTTTTGCGGGGCATGCACTGACTGCCTGGCCTGTTGACTAGGATTGGACGGTGTTCCGTATCCTCTTCCATGCACCCGAAATCCCCGGCAACACCGGCAACGCCATCCGGCTGGCGGCCATCACCGGCGCCGAGCTGCACCTGGTGGAACCCCTTGGCTTTGATTTTTCAGATGCCAAACTCCGCCGGGCTGGTCTCGATTACCACGACCTTGCCGTGGTCACCGTCCACAAAACGATCGAGGATGCCTGGCGGCACCTAGACCCGGACCGCGTGTACGCGTTTACGTCCGACGGGCAGGCGAGCTACACGGACATAGAATACCGTCCCGGCGATGTCCTCATGTTCGGCCAGGAGTCCGTGGGGCTCCCGGAGCACCTCAAGCGGGATTCGCATGTCACCGCCACTGTCCGGCTCCCGATGCTCCCGTCACTGCGGTCGCTGAATCTTGCCAATGCCGCTTCCATCGCGGTCTACGAAGCCTGGCGCCAGCAGGGTTTCGCGGGCGCGCAGACCTGACGGCAGGCCGGCAGTACCTGGCGCAGGCCGCGCGGTATTTCCTCGCCGTCACCCATCCGGACCCGCCTTAGTTCCGAATCCCTCTTGAGAACATTCGATGGTCGGCGAGGAGCGACAGGTGACCCCACTGGAGGCGGGACGGGGCACAGGCCCCCAGGGATTCACAGCTGTGGGCGGCGATACCGGCCAGGGCGCCATTGCGTCGCCGTCCCGAGACCTATGCTTGTTAGTGATGGAAACTCCCAACGCACCAAACTTCGAGGCTCCGGCCGCCGTCACCGAATCGCCGGCTGACGTCAGCCAGCGCCTCGCCGGGCTGATCGGACGTATCGCCGAGGGAGACCAGCAGGCGTTCGCGGACTTCTACCAGCTGACGTCGCGCCGGGTCTTCGGTATGGCCCGGCGGGTCCTGATCGATGCCGAACTCAGCGAGGACACCACACAGGAGGTCTTCATCCAGGTCTGGCAAAACGCGGCAAAGTTTAATGCGGAGGCCGGGAGTCCGCTCTCGTGGCTGATGACCATCGCGCATAGGCGGGCTGTGGATAAAGTGCGCTCGTCGCAGTCGGCAACAGACCGGGAGGCCCGGTATGGGGCCAGTACTCAGGACATCGATCACGACTCCGTCTCTGATGAAGTGGGCAGCAAACTGGAAGCCGAGGCGGTGGTCCGATGCCTCGAAACGCTTACCGATACACAGCAGGAATCCGTCCGGCTCGCCTACTACGGCGGCCTCACATACCGGGAGGTCGCGGAGCGCCTGAACGCCGCAGTGCCTACCATCAAGTCCCGCATCCGCGATGGACTGATCCGCTTGAAGACATGTCTGGGGGTGAGTTGAGATGAGAGAAATGAACAATCACGACGGCGCCCGGCGCCCGGGCTCGTTCGGGGATACCGTTGCCACTGACCTGGCCTCGGGGCGGGCGGTGGATTTGGCCGAGTTGTATGCGCTGGACGCCCTGACCCAGGACGAACGCTCAGCCATTGAGCAGTACATCGACGCCGCCCCCGAGGATGAGCGCAGCGCCTTCCAGGAACGGGTCCGCCAAGCCAGGGAAGCCCTGGCGGTCACCTTTACGGCCGAGGAGGACCCTCCCGCGGATCTCTTCACGCGCATCGTTTCGCAGTTGCCGGCCCAGCAACAGCCGGCGCAAACACCCGCCCCTTTTGGCATTAGTGCTCCGCCGCCGCCCGCGGTGGCGGACGGCGCCGCGGTTAGCGATGAACTGTCTGCTGCAAGGCAACGCCGGGAAGAACGACGCCGGATGGCCGGGCCACGCCGCTGGCTTGCGGGCATTGCCGCCGCGGCGTTCCTGGCGCTGGGCGGGGTGGGCGTCGGTGCGTACATTGCCGACCAAAATGATCCGCTGAACCAGGTGGTCCGGGCTGAGGATGTCCGCGAAGCCTCCGTTGACGTTTCCGGCGGTGGGACGGCCACACTGTTGATCTCGTCCTCCAAGGATGCAGCTGTAGTCAAGATGAACGGCGTACCGGCACCTCCGGCAGGCAAGGTGTACCAGATGTGGCTGATTCCCAAAGACGGCTCGGCACCCGTCTCCCAGGGCCTGATGGACGAAGAGGCACTGTCCAAGCCCGCAGTCGTGAAGGGAATCACGTCCGCCACGGCACTGGGCATTACGGTGGAACCCGCCGGCGGCTCAGGCGTCCCGACCTCCCCCACAGTGGCCACTGCCGAGCTGGGCGCCTGACACCTGCGCGGTGTTTACCACCTCAAAGCCGTGAACAGGCAGGGCTTTGAGGTGGACCCGCAACTAGAAGCCGGCGATGGTCCCCGGACCGTTGACCGCCACGACGTGGAAGGCCTCAGCACTTCGGCCATCGGGCAGGCCGGCGCGCCTGGCACCGGCGATCATCCCATCCTTGACGGCCGCTTCCATGGCAGCCACATCCGGATGCTGGCTGACGTGCACGTGGATGGCCTCAAGCTTGCTGCCCACATGGTCCGTGACATCAACAAAGTGGTTTTCCCGTTCCTCCGGCCCTGCATACAGCCAGAGCCAGGGCAACTTATAGGCTGCCAGTCCGCTTTCCGCAAGCTCAGGGTAGGCGAAAGGGTTTTCCACGGCGGGGTAGACGGCGCGGGTGACGGCCTCCCCCACCGCGAGATGGTCCGGGTGGCTCTTCTGGATCCGGTTCCAGTTCCGCTCGGGGTGCATGGAAAGCACAACGTCCGGCCGGATTTCGCGGATCAGCTTCACGACACCACGCATCACCTGGTGGTTCGGCTCCAGGTACCCGTCGCGTTCGTGCAAATAGTGGATGTCCGTGACACCAACCAATGCTGCGGCGCGCTCCTGTTCGGAGGCCCTCATGGCGATGATCCGGGCCCGGTGGTCAGGATCGAAGCCGCCGGCGTCGCCGTCGGTCATGATGCAGTAGCTGACCTGTACACCGGCCGCCGTCCAGGCAGCGATGGTGCCAGCGGCGCCAAAGTCGATGTCGTCAGGATGGGCCGCGAAACAGAGCACCCGCCCAACCCGGTGAATTGCCGGGTTGAACGGGCTCTGCGAAGCCTTGCGATCAGTCAAGGTCAGCCTTTTCGCCGTTTGATCTCTTCCGTGGCCTGGGGAAGGACGTCAAACAGATCCCCGATAATGCCAAAATCGGCGATCTCGAAGACCGGTGATTCTGCATCCTTGTTCACCGCCACGATGACCTTGGCCGTCTGCATGCCGGCCTTCTGCTGGATCGCTCCGGAAATGCCGGCGGAAATGTAGAGCTGGGGCGAGACAGTCTTGCCCGTCTGGCCCACCTGGGCGTCATGGCTGATCCAGCCTGCATCGGTGGCCGCACGGGAAGCTCCCACGGCAGCGCCCAGGGCATCGGCCAGCTGTTCCACAGGACCGAAATCGCCGTCCAGGCCACGTCCGCCGGCCACCACGATCCGCGCATCAGTCAGGTCCGGGCGGCCGCTGGCAACCTTCTGCCGGCGTTCGGTGACGCGGGCCGCTGCAGCAGTGCTGTCAGCCGGAACCTCAACGATGACGGTTTCCGGGGCAGTGGGAGCGGGCGCCGGTTCGGGTGTCACATTGTTGGCTTTCACCGTCAGCACCGACACGGCGGTGGTAACCTTCGCTGCCGTGTTGTAGGAGCCTGCCAGCACGGATTTATGAGCGGTCCCGTCGGCGTCAACTGCCACAACATCGGTGATAACGCCTGCATTCAGCCGGATTCCCAGCCGGGCGGCAATTTCCTTGCCCTCCGGCGAGTTGTCCAGGAGGACGGTGCCGGCACCCGTTTCAGCGACGGCGGCCGCAAGGTAGGCAGCCTTGGGAGCCACGAGGTAGTCGTCAAGGTCCTGGGCGGATGGCCGCAGAATTTTGGCTGCCCCATACTCGGCGAGCGTGGCGGCGACGCCATCGTGAAGCTCGCCGTTCAACGCGACTATGGTCTCCCCGAGGGAGCGCCCAAGCGTCAGGAGTTCCAGGCTGCTCTTCTTCAGGGCATCGCCCGGGTTGTCAATGAATACAAGTACGTTTGCCATGTCTGTGATCCCTCTTAGAGCAGCTTCTGGGCGGCCAGGAAGTCGACGAGCTTGATGCCGGCGTCGCCCTCGTCCGTGATGATGGTTCCTGCGGTGCGCGGCGGGCGTTCCTCCGCAGACGTCACTCTGGTCCATGACCCGGAGTGGCCCACCTGCGCGGGATCCACTCCGATGTCCGACAGCGAGAGGGTGGTGATGGTCTTGCGTTTGGCGGCGATGATGCCCTTGAAGTTGGGGTAACGGGGCTCGTTGATCTGGTCGGTTACGGACACCACGGCAGGCAGCGGTGCCTCTACGGTCTCCGAGTAGGTATCGGCGTCGCGGCGGGCGGTGAGCCGGCCGCCGTCGACCTCAAGGGAAGATGCGAAGGTCACCTGGGGAAGGCCCAGGCGCTCTGCCAGCTGTGCGGGCACCAGCGACGTTTCACCATCGGTGGAAGCCATGCCCGTGAGGACAAGGTCAACGGGTGCGTCAGCGCTTAGGTGGCGGATTGCGGCGGCGATCGCCAGCGATGTGGCTGCGGCATCCGAGCCGGCGAGCGCGTCGTCTGTGAGGTGCACGCCTTCGGTGGCGCCCATCTGCAGTGACTTCTTTACGGCGTTCACTGCCCCCGACGGTCCCATGCTGAGGGCGATGACCTGATTGCCGGCCTTGCCTCCGCCGCGGGCTTCGGCCAGCTGCAGTGCAGCCTCGAGGGCGTACTCGTCCAGCTCGGACAGGATGCTTTCGTCACGGTCGGTGGTGTAGCCCTCCCCGTTGAGGTGACGGTCAAACTGGGCGTCCGGTACATGCTTGACCAGGACGATGATCTTCAATGTCTTCTCCACTGTATTTACAGCAGCCTTCCATGCTTGTGGATAGCCAGCCGGGTGAGGTCATGGCCGCGGAACGCCCGGGGTACGGGTAGCTCCTAGCTAACCATATAGGCGCGCTCCGGCACCGCCTGCGTTAACGCCTGTGTCAGGCGCCGGCCGCCCGGCAATCCACCACGCACAGACGACGACGGCGGAGGCACCGTTTCGGGTGGCCTCCGCCGTCGTCGGAACTTCCTTCTTGTGAGGTTCCGTTTCCGCTGTTACTGCTCGGCCGCCGTACCCAGCGTGACGTCCAGCGTCTGTTCCTGGCCGTTCCGGAGGATGGTGATTTTCACCTTGGCGCCGGCCGCCTGCTCACGCACGGCTGCCGTCAACTGGTTGGGGTCGCTGATGGCCAGATCATTGAACTTGGTGACCACGTCCCCCACTTTGATCCCCGCGTTGGCTGCAGGGGAACCCGCTTCAACGGTTGCCACGTCTGCGCCCACCGAGAAACCGGAAGCGGAGCCGGACGAGGACTTGTCCTTCACACTGACGCCCAACTGGCCATGGGAGGCCTTGCCTGTATCGATGATCTCCTGGGCCACCCGCTTGGCGTGGTTGATCGGGATGCTGAAGCCTACTCCGATGTTGCCGCTTGTGGATGACGCTGAGGAGCCTGCCGAGGCGATTGCCACGTTCACGCCGATGATCTCGCCCTTGGTGTTGACCAGGGCGCCGCCGGAGTTGCCGGGATTGATTGCCGCGTCAGTCTGGATGACGTTGATGGAGATGGAGCCCTGGCCTGGCCTGGCCTGGCCCTGCCCGCCGTCCGGCGGCGCGAACTGGAATCCGCCCTCGTCGTCGCTCTGGGAATCGTCGCCGTTTTTTGGGGCTGCGGAAGATGCAACGCTGATGGTCCGGTTGAGCGTTGACACGATGCCGTCAGTCACTGTCCCGGTGAGCCCCAGCGGAGAACCGATGGCGATCGCCGTATCTCCAACATTTAGCTTGGAGGAATCTCCCAGGGTGGCGGCAGTCAGGCCCGAGGCGTCGTCAACCTTGATGACCGCAAGGTCGGACAGCGGGTCTGTACCAACCAGCTTGGCGCTGAGGACCCTGCCGTCGCTGGTGCGGATCTCCAGAGCTGCATCAGCTGTCTGTCCATCCAGGGTGACCACATGGGTGTTCGTCAAAATGTGGCCCTCATCATCAAGGATGATGCCCGATCCCGTACCGCCGGCACTGCCACTGCTGGCGCTGATGGTTACCACGCTGGGAGTAGCCTTCAAGGCCGCTGCCGTGATGGCGTTCACGTCGTCCCTGTTGTTCACGATGACCGGCGCAGCCTGGCTGCTGTTGCTCACTCCCGACGACGAGCCCGGATTGAAGAGGCTGCTTGACCCAACAGTGGCTACGCCGCCGCCCACCAGGCCTGCCGCCAGGATGCTGGCAACCAGGGTGCCGACGCCGAAGCTGGCCTTCCGGCGCGGCGCATTGGCCGGATTGGACGCGCTGGCGATGCCGCCCGGGCCGCCGGCAAAGCCGCCAGGTCCGGCCGAGTGCGCAGCATGCTGTGCGTACTGCTGGCCGGCGTGGTACTGGCCCGCATGCTGCTGGACGTAAGGCTGTTGACCCGTGTTCTGCCCGCCCTGACTGTGCTGGCCGTAATTCGGCTGGCCAGGCTTCTCTTGGCCGGGGTTCTGTTGGCCATAGAACGGCTGACGGGGAGGGTACTGAGGCTGGGGGGCAGAGGCCAGCGGCTGAGTGGAGTTCCAGCCGTCCTGGGGCCGGTCAAGCCTCTCGGTCGAATCGCTGCGTCTGTCCTGACCTGCAGGAAGGTCGTCATGGGGCTGGTTCCCGTTGGAGCGCATCGCCGTGTCCTGCAGCTTGGGCCCGTTGTCTGCCGCAGTTCCCGGGGTGGGATCAGTCAGGGTGGGATCAGTCAAGGTTGGTTCAGTCGACGGCTCAGCGTTGTTCCCGTCCCGGGCCTCCGGCTGCTCCGGTGCGTCGTGCCTGCCCGGATTCCGGTTCTCAGGCGCTGCACCCGGTGTTGGGTTCTCAGTCATTGGACTTCCTTTCATCCTCGTCTGTATTAACTATGGACCCCACGGCTGGAACTAGGTCGGACGTTTGCTGGGAGCTTCCTGAACGAAGATTTGCGAGCCGCCCGGGAGGCTGCCGGGATGCTTTGGAGGCCGCCGGGATGCTTTTCGCTGCTGGCATATTCGGCGCTGTGGACGCTCCAATAGGTGCACCATAGAATCAAAAGGAAATGCCACAGCGACCTGCGGCTTTACACCACGCGTGGGGGCGCTGTGCATTCTGAGACGACTGATTCGTCCCGAATTGGTGTCAGGCGTGCTGAAGGGTTGCACATGCTGTCAAAGTTCAAACGTACACTCGCCGTTATTGGCCTGACAGGGTTGTTGGCGGCCCCCGCGGCCGCGGCCTGGGCTGAGCCACCGGTGACCATCCCCTCCGGAACGAACGTCGTAGATAACGCCAACGTTCTGGGCTCCCGCAAGGGCGAGGTTCAGGAGGCAGTGCAGAAGCTTCTCAAGGATCACAAGTACAACTTGTACGTCGTGACTGTGGACTCCTTTACAGATCCTGCCGACCCCAAAGAATGGTCGCAAACCGTCGCCACGACCAAGGGCATGGGCCGGGCAGACGTGATCCTCGCGATGTCCGACGACGGCAAGTACTATTTTTCCCCTAACTCAGCCAGCCCGATTTCTTCGAAGACCGCCGCTATCAGCCAAAATGCCGTTGTCGCTAACTTGGGGGGCGGCAAGAGGGATTTTGCCCAAGCAGCCATTGACACCGCACTGGCGGTCGGGGATGCGGCCTCCGGCGGCAGCGGCAATGTTTCTTCCGGGGATGGTGCGGGCACCGCAGTCCTCGTCGGTGCCGGAGTAGTAGCCGCGGGAGGGGCCGGAGCCTACCTGTACTTCCGCAACAAGCGGAAGAAAGCCGGCCAGGCTTCCAGCGCCAGCTACGGCCCGCAGGGTGCTGAACTGGACCCACTCGCTTCGCTCAGCGTGGAGGAGCTCCGCCGCAAGAGCGGCTCCCTGCTCATCGAAGCCGATGATGCGATCAAGTCCAGCGAGCAGGAGCTGATGTTCGCCCAGGCCCAGTACGGCGATTCCGCCGTCGGAAACTTCACCAAGGCGCTGGCGGAAGCCAAGGGACACATGTCCGAGTCCTTCAAACTGCAGCAGCAGCTGGACGACCACATTCCCGACACAGAAGAGCAGCAGCGCAGCTGGCTGGGTGAAATCATCCGCCGGTCGGAGGCCGCCCTGGCCTCGCTCCAGGAGCAGAAGGCTGACTTCGATTCCCTTCGGGAACTGGAGAAAAACGCCCCGCAGGCCCTGGCCGCCGTTAACGGAGGAGCGCGTGAAGCTGATGCCAAGATCGCCAGCGCCGAGCAGTCGCTGACGATGCTCCGCTCCAAGTACGCGGACAGCGCCCTTGCCCAAGTGTCGGACAACATCACGCAGGCTAAGGAACGTTTGGCCTTTGTGCAGAATGCCACGGCCGCGGCTCAGGAGAAACTCGCCGAGGGCGAGGCCAGCCTTGCAGCTGTCGCAGTCCGCGCGTCCGAGGAGAGCCTGCACCAGACGAACGTCCTGCTGGACGCCATCGCCAAAGTCTCGGCAAGCCTGGATGAGGCACGCAGCGGCCTTGAGGCTGCCGTCGTCGAGACATCCCAGGACCTTGCGCAGGCCAAGGCGATGATCCAGTCCGGCGCCCACCCCGAACTGGCCGGCCCGGTGGCACGGGTTGAAACTGCCCTGAGCCAGGTAAAGGCTGAGATCCAGGGCGGCAAGATCGATCCACTCGCTACCTTGGACCGTGTGGAAACAGCCCACCAGGCCCTGGACCAGGCCCTGACCGGAATCCGGGACCAGCAGGAACAGGCCAGGCGGGCCCAGGCCGCGCTGCAGCAGACCATCATGGCGGCGCAGGCACAGATCAGCGCAACCTCAGATTACATCACGGCGCGCCGTGGCGGGGTGGGGACGGAAGCCCGAACCCGCCTGGCCGAATCGCAGCGCAACCTCGACTACGCTCTGTCCATCTCACGCAACGACCCCGTGACCGCACTCACTTATGCACAGCAGGCCCACGCCCTTGCAGCGCAGGCCGCGCAGCTTGCCCAGGCCGACGTTGATAACTTTGGTGGCTACGCCAACCAGGGCTACGGCGGCGGTGGCATGTTCGGCGGTGGCGGAGGCGGCGGCCTGGGCGGTGCCATCCTTGGCGGCATCCTGATCAACTCCATCCTCAACGGCGGCGGCGGTGGCGGATGGGGCGGTGGCCACAGCGACGGCGGTGGCTGGGGCGGAGACTCCGGCGGCGGCTTCGGTGGAGGTGACTTCGGCGGGGGCGACTTCGGCGGCGGCGACTCGGGAAGTTTCTGATCTCGCAATGACTAAGCGCCTGCCAGCACCTGGGCAAGGCGGATAGAAGCGGTACAACAACTGTTCACTGATATCAGTGGCCACCACTGAGCAGGACGAAAGGTAACACCATGGTTAAGCAGTCCATTTTCGGCCGCATCGCGCAGCTTGCAAAGGCAAACATCAACTCTGTGCTGGACAATGCTGAGGATCCACAGAAGATGCTGGATCAGATGGTCCGGGACTACACCAACAACATCGCGGAGGCTGAATCCGCCGTCGCGCAGACCATCGGCAACCTGCGCATGCTTGAGGATGACTACAACGAGGACATCAAGAACGCGCGCGACTGGGGCAACAAGGCCCTCGCAGCCTCGCGTAAGGCTGACGAGTACCGCAGTACAGGGCATACTGCCGACGCCGAGAAGTTCGACAACCTTGCCAAGGTGGCACTCCAGCGTCAGATGTCTGCCGAGAACGAGGCAAAGGGTGCCGAGCCGAGCATCTCCTCGCAGCGGGAGGTAGTGGACAAGCTGAAAACCGGCCTGGACCAGATGAAGGGCAAGCTCAACGAGCTCACCAGCAAGCGAAATGAACTTGTGGCCCGTTCCAAGACTGCCGCAGCCCAGTCGCAGGTCCACGATGCGATTAAGAGCATCGACTTTATGGATCCCACCAGCGAGGTAGGCCGCTTCGAAGAGAAGATCCGCCGCGAAGAGGCGAAGGTGCGGGGTCAGCAGGAACTTGCTGCGTCAAGCCTGGACGCCCAGTTCAACCAGCTCGAGGACCTTGGCGAGCAGGTTGAGATTGAAGCCCGCCTGGCCGCGCTGAAGTCCGGCGGCACCTCCAAGCCCGCCATTGGCGCTTCCAGTGCTGCAGCAGGTTCAGAATCAACAGTGGAGGAAGCGGACTTCGACAAGCTCTAAACGCGCTAGGGGCAGCCCGTGATACAGGGAGCAGCCGGCAAAGGCGCGTGAGCGTCCACAGGAAGAATGCGAAAGCCCGGGGTTCATAAGAACCCCGGGCTTTACTGTGCAGACCCACAGAACGGCACGCGACCAGTTTGGAGGCCGGTCAGCGGCTGACTTTGCCCATCAGCGAAGCGATGGGGCGAAGGAAAATGGGCCGGGCCAGGAACCAAGCGGCCACCATGACTGCCACCGAGGCGACAAACACCCAGAACCCAACCCAGCCGGCGTCGTCGCTTCCGCCGTACATGTGGTTCAGGTTGCGCAGGGCCCCCGTTGCCAGCACCAGGAACACATGCACGACGATGAACGCCGCAAAGTAGATCATGACCGGGAAATGGATGGCACGCGCCAGCTCGATCGGATAGGCCTTGTTCAGGGCAGTGGCCTTTTTGGGCCACGCAGAGGACGTCCGGATGCCGGAGATAAAGGCAAGCGGTGCGGCGATGAAGACCGTGGCGAAATAGGTGAGCAGCTGGAGTGCGTTGTAGTTCACCCAGCCGTTCTCCGTGGGCCAGTTCAGGGAGGCGTACTGAAGGGCTGCCGACAGGGCATTCGGGAAGACATCCCAGCTGGTGGGCACGATTCGCATCCACTGTCCGGTCGCGAAAAGCAGGATCGCGAAGACAATTCCGTTAAGGATCCACAGCGCATCCAGCGTCAGGTGGAACCAGAGTTCAAGTGTGATCTTGGTCGGCGGGTTCTTGGTCTTGATCAGGCCCTTGTTATTGCGCGTCCAGTGGCCGCTGGGGCGCGTGGTGGTGCGCACCTGCCAGCCAGTGCGGATGATCAGCAGCAGGAAGAAGGCGTTGAGGAAGTGTTGCCATGCCAGCCAGGCGGGAAAGCCCACAGGTGCACCCTCAGGAAGATTGGAATGCCCGGGATAGTCAGCGATAAAGGAAGCGACAGGAGCCAGCCCGGTTATCCACCTGGCAAGCAGGACCACCAGCACCAATGCCACGAAAGCAGCGGGCACACCCCAGTAGAGCCTTGACCGCTTGCCAGTCGCGGGACCGGACTTCTTCGTGGGTGTGGACATCGAACAACATTCCTTTCGAGAATGATTAACCAGCGCTCAAAACGTGAGGCTCTGCGAAAGAGAATACTAGGAACTGCCAGCAATCGAGCAAAAAGAAGGCCCCGTCCGGCGTAACTGCCGGTCGGGGCCTTTCACATGGTTGCGGGGACAGGATTTGAACCTGTGACCTCTGGGTTATGAGCCCAGCGAGCTACCGAACTGCTCCACCCCGCGTCGCTTGATCAACACTACCCTACTTTTGCGGCCACTTTATCCAGCCCCAAGAACGTCAGCCAAATGGAGATAACACGGTCAGAACGGCCGTGCGATTATGCCGTGCAGTTAAACAGAAAAGTCCGGATCTGTTTCCAGAATCCGGACTTTTCATCAGTTGCGGGGACAGGATTTGAACCTGTGACCTCTGGGTTATGAGCCCAGCGAGCTACCGAACTGCTCCACCCCGCGTCGCAAGATCAACTCTACCGCCCGGTGAACGGGAGGCAAAATCGAGGGGGCGTGATCTACGTCTCCGTTGAGGTGCCCTATGCCTTTGACGTGGGTAAAGTCCCACTCCTTGTTAAAGCAGCAGCCCGGCCACGCTCTCTGTGGAGCGCGGCCGGGCTGCTGGATCTGCTTCTATGTTGTGATGGTGCGTCAGTTGCTTGGAGAAGGCGACGGCGTTGCCGTGCCCGTTGGATCGGGGCTTTCCGTGGGAGTGGCAGCCGCCGGCGAGGGGGCAGCCTCGGGAGCGGTCACCACAATCCTTCCTTCGGCCTCCATGGCCCTCTGGAGCGCGGCCGCGATCTTCTTTTGCTGTTCTCCATAGGCAGCGAAGTCTCCCGCCGCGAGTGCCGCCTGGCCGGCCTGGATTGCGGCGTTCGCTTCGTCCAGTGCGGCCTTCAGCTCAGCCTTGGCGTCCGCCCCTACAACAGGTGGAGTGCCACCAGGATCAGCGGGGGCCTGGCCGTTGTTGTCGGAATCACCGGCTGCCGCCCCTGAATCCCCGCCGAACAGCTGCTTGAGGGCTTCGTCCAGGGTGGGCGCGAAGCCAACCTTGTCACCGAATGCCACCAGCACACGCTGGAGGGTGGGATACGACGTCTCCCCCGTGGACTTGAGGTAGACGGGCTGGACGTAAAGGATGCCGCCGCCCACCGGGAGGGTGAGGAGGTTGCCGTTCAGCACATCCGAGGCGCCCTGACGCAGCAGGTTCAGCGCCTGTGAGACCGTGGGGTCAGAGTTGAACTTGTTCTGTGCCTGCCCGGGTCCGGGAACCTGAATTTCGGGCGGAATCTGGAGGAGCCTCAACTTGCCGTAGGTCTCCGCCTTCACGCCCTTCTCGTTGCCGGCATCTGAGTCTGCCGCCAGGAAGCCGTACAGGACGTTGCGCGCGTTGCCGTTCACGATCTCGGGAATGAAGGAGGTGGTCAACTGGAAGGCCGGTTCTTCCTGGTCCGGCATCTGCAGTGACATGTAGAACGGCGGTTGCTTGACCCCTGCCGTGTCCACGGTTGGATCGTTGGGGACGCTCCAGGCGTCCTTCGTCTGGTAGAAGCTGGCAGGATCAGTCACGTGGTAGCGGCCCAAAAGCTGACGCTGGACCTTGAAGAGGTCCTCAGGGTAACGCACGTGGCTCATGACGTCGGCCGACATCTCGGAGTACGGCTTCAGTGACGTCGGAAAAACCTTCTGCCAGGCCTTCAGCACGGGATCCTGATCGTCCCACGCGTACAGGGACACCGATCCATCGTAGGCGTCAACGGTGGCCTTGACGGAGTTCCTGATGTAGTTGACGGAACTGTTGGGCAGCGCAACGGCACGCCCGGCAGTGGTCTGGGAGTCAGCGGTGGCTTCGGACAGCTGTTCCTGCTGCGAGTACGGATAGTACTGGCTGGTGGTATAGCCGTCCACGATCCACTTAACCCGGCCATCCACTACGGCTGGATAGACGTTCCCATCCACTGTCAGATATGGGGCCGCCTTCCGGACCCGCTCGCGCGGATCCCGGTCATAGAGAATCTGCGACTCTTCATTGACGCCATCGGACAAGAGCAGATCGGAGGACTGGAACTTGATGGAGTAGAGGACCTTGTTGAAGAAGCTGCCCACATTAGGCCCGCCGTTGCCCTCAAACGTGTACTGTGTCTCTCCCTCGCCAGCCGGCCTGTCCTGCTCACGCGGGGTAGCGCCATCCGGGGCGCCGACGATGGAGTAGTCCGGGGAGGTTTCGCCAAAGTAAATCCTTGGTTGATACGTGGAGTCATCGCCAAGGACGCCGGTGGACGGAATGCCCGACTGCAGGAACTCGGGCTTGCCGTCGACTGTGAACTTATTTCCTTTTGCCGCCACAACGCCATAGCCGTGTGTGTACACAACATGCTGGTTCAGCCAGCCTTGTTGGTTGGTGGCCACATTCTGGGGGTTTAGCTCACGAACGGCGATGACTGTGTCTTGGACCTTGCCGTCCACCTCGTACCGATCTACATTCAGCGCCTCCGGGAACTGGTAGTAAGGGCGGTACTGCTCCAGCTGCGAGAACGCGTCGGAGATCAGGTTTGGATCCAGCAGCCTGATATTGGCGGTAGTTTGCGCGTCCGGGGCCAGGGCGCCAGTGGTGGCGGTGTTGGTGGCGTCATACCGGTCAACCTGGATCTGGTCCAAGCCGTAGGCCGCACGCGTCATGTCGATGTTCCGCTTGATGTACTCCTTTTCCAGGGTCTCCTCCGAAGGCCGCACCTGGAACTGCTGGATGACCCACGGATATACACCTCCGGCAAGGATGGAGGTGATGATCAGCATTGCCGTTCCAATGACCGGCAGCCGCCAGCGGCCAATGACCGCTGCGACGATGAACAGGATGGCCACCAGCACGGCCGCGACAGCCAGAATGGCCTTGGTGGGGATGACCGCGTTCACATCCGTGTAGAGGGCACCCGCCCAGCGGCCTCCGTTGTTCTGCACGGATGAGAACCTGTCCAGCCAGAAGTTGGCACCCAGGAGGATAAGGAAAGCGGCGCCGGTGACTGCGAGGTGGATCTGGGCCGCCCGGCTGGTGAAGATGCCCCGTTCCATGAGCCGGATGCTGCCGTACAGGTAGTGGGTCAGGATCCCGGCGATGCCGGCGATCACCACCACACTGATCAGGAAACCTGTGATGAACCCAAGGAACGGAAGCGTCATCAGGTAAAAACTGATGTCCAGGTCGAAGACTGGATCATTCTGGCCAAACTGCTCCTGGTTAAAGAACAGCATGACGCGCTGCCACTGGCTCGCGGCGGCACTGCCGGCGAACAGCCCGAACACCAGGGGCAGGCCAATCATAACCACCCGACGAACCGGTTCAAGCTGCGCCTGATACCTGTTCAGGTTGTCGCGGATTTCTGAATCGGGCGCGTAGACGGGCCGGGCATGGTAGGCGATCCGCACGGCGAAAAAGACGGCAAGGAACATGATGGTGAAGCCGGCCACGAAGATCCCAATGCGTGCCAGGTTTTCGGTCAGGAACACTTCGAAGAATCCGAGTTGCCTGTACCAGAGGACGTCAGTCCATACGTTGGCGAAGAAAATAAACCCCACCACGACAAGCGCAACGACTATCAGTGTGGGCGTCAGGGCGCCGCGCCTGGTGGAAGGTCTGCCGGGAGGGATGGGGCTGGTGGGACGGGACAAACTCGGTACCTCATAGCTGGTTGTCAGATGTACATTCGAAGCATGCGTGCGAGCGACGTCCGGCACCAGTCAAGCCTGTGGCAACGTCCGTCATATCTGCCACGAGTGGCAGTAACGCTTAGTTCCTGGCCTTAGTCTAGTTGCTGGAGCAGGTCGGTAGGGCTGACGTGTCCTGGCCGGAAGCGGCGGTTTCGACTGCGCGGCGCGCCTCTGCCAGATTCTCCACCTTGACCACTTGCAGCCCGTCCGGAATATTCCCTGCGACCGCCCCACAGTTGGCGGCGGGGGCAAGGAACAAAGTGGCTCCCCCAGCCCGTGCGCCCTCCATTTTTTGGCGGATGCCGCCGATTGGTCCCACCACGCCGTCCGGGGTGATGGAGCCGGTCCCGGCGATATGTTTGCCTCCGGTCAGGTCTCCCGGCGTCACAGTGTCGATAATGCCGAGTGAGAACATCAGTCCGGCACTGGGACCGACCACCTTGTCGAGGGAAATCTTTACGTCAAAAGGGAACGTAAACCGATACTGGAGCATGACTCCCAGAATGTACCGGCCCGCACCGTTGTCCACAGGTGTGATGGTGTGCGCCACGTCCCCGCCGGCACGCTCCACAACAACTGTGGCGGGCGCTCCCTTGCCTGCCGCCAGCTCTTCCTGGATGACGGCAAGGGACGTGACCGGCTTGCCATTGATGGACTTGAAGAGGTCGCCCTCTTCGATTTTGCCCTCGGAAGGTGACCCGTCTGAGAGGCCGGCGGACTGGAGCTGCTGGCCGAAGGGGATCTCCAGTTCCTTTAGGGCGGAAGCGACGGCGTTCTCCTGGGAGGTGGTCATGGCCACCTCTCCTTGCTCGTCAGCCTCTTCCTTGCTGGTTCCGCTGGGATAGATCAGTTCCTCGGGATATACGGCCTTTGTCCTGTCAAGCCATCCGGCAAAGGCGCCCAGAATGCTGACTGGGCCGTTAGGCCCGCCGTCGACATAGACAGTAGTCAGGTCCAGGTGCCCGCTGGCGGGATAGGTTTCGTGGCCCGAAACGCTAATAACAGGGCTCCCCTGCGCCTGGCCCAGCGTGTTGAAAGTTGGGCCGGGTGACTCCACAACATAAGGCACCGGGACAGTCCCAGCTGCGATTCCAAGTCCCAGAGCCAGCAATCCAGAGAGGGTCATCACAGAGACCTTCTTGTCCCGCCGCTCTGGATCGGGCGTCCCCCACCACTCCTGGTCAATGTCAGGGGATGAGCTGTGTGGTTGGGCTGGGGCGGGCGCTCCGGATACCGCCGCTGTGCCGGGGTGGGGGCGGGCAGCGTGGTCCTCTGACGGGTGTTCGCCACGGGTTGTAGTCACTGAACCAACACTACGCGGTGCTACCCTGCACCGGCTCTTTGCCTACAGCGAACGGGGCCCCTGTCCGGCAGACAGCCGCCCCTGCCCGGGGTAGCGTGAAGTTGAACAGTCACACCGACGATCGGCGGGATCATGACCTCCAACCCACTCAATCCGTCCAATGGCGACGATGCGCCAAAGGATCCGTTGACAGAAATGCTGCAGAACCTGATGGGCGGCAAAGGCATGGAAAACATCGACCCCGCCGAGCTCGCGAAGGCAGCCGGACTGCCGGACGACCCCAATCTCCTGGCCCAGATGTTCTCCCAGGTGCAGGCCATGATGAGCGCACCGTCTGAAGGTCCCGTGAACTGGCAGCTCGCCCACGAGAATGCGCGCAGGGTTGCGGCCAGCAGCGCCGATCCGTCCGTGACGTCCCAGCAGTCCCGTGAAGTAGACGAGGCGTTGCGTCTGGCCGAGCTGTGGCTCGATCCCGTCACAGATCTTCCGGCCACCGGCCTGATCGGCCGCGCCTGGTCCAGGGCGGAATGGGTGGAGGCAACACTCGGCACCTGGAAGCGGCTCACCGAACCGGTGGCGAACAGCATCGCCAACGCGCTCTCCACCGCCATGACTGAGCAGATGCCCGAGGAAATGAAATCCATGATGGGCGGCGCCTCTTCGATGCTGCAGAACATGGGCGGGGCGATCTTTGGGATGCAGCTTGGACAGGCGATCGGCGCACTGTCGGCTGAGGTGGTCAGCTCCACGGACATCGGCGTTCCGCTGGCAGACCTGGAAATGGCCCTGTTGCCTGCGAACGTCGCAAAATTCGGTGAAGGCCTGAGCGTGCCGGAGAATGACATCCGCCTGTTCCTCGCCGTCCGTGAGGCAGCTCATGCACGGCTGTTCGTGCAGGTTCCGTGGCTTCGTGGCCACCTGCTGAGTGCCATCGAGGCCTACGCGCGCGGCATACACATCGATACATCCAGAATTGAAGAGCTGGCCCGGGATCTTGACCCCAGCAACCCGGAAGGCATCCAGGAGGCCCTGTCCCAGGGAGTCTTCATGCCGCAGCGCACGCCGGCCCAGGACCAGGCCCTCGAAAAACTGGAGACTGCGCTCGCCTTGGTTGAGGGATGGGTGGACGAACTGACCGCCGCGGCCACCGAGAACGTTCTTCCGTCGGCAGGTGCCCTCCGCGAGACCGTCCGCAGGCGCCGTGCCACCGGAGGTCCGGCCGAGCACGCCTTCTCTTCGCTGGTGGGGCTGGAGCTGCGTCCCCGCCGGCTGCGGGAGGCCGCCACCCTCTGGGCGAACCTCAAGGACGAGCGGGGCATCGAAGGCCGGGACGCCATCTGGCACCACCCCGACCTGCTGCCCACCGCCGAGGATCTGGATGACCCCAAGGGGTTCGGCGGCCGCCGCAAGCTGGCCGAGGCCAGCGACAGCGAGGTTGATGATGCGCTCCAGAAGCTTCTGAACGGCGGTTTCGATGCGGCTCCGGATCCCGACGCGGCGGGAACATCCGCGGTGGAGGAAGAGGCCGGGAAAGATCCCGACAAACCCGACGATTCGGGCGAGGGTTCAGGCGAAGGCGGCCAGCCCGGGAAGTAGGTGCAAAGGGAAACCAGGCGCAAGGGAAACCAGATGCAAGGGGGAAGGCTGCAGGGACAACACGCCTAGTCCGCGTCCGCAGCGGGAACCGCATCTGGTGCCAGGCCGCGGGACGTGGCAAATGAGACTCCCTCCAGGAAGGCCTTGGCCCGTTCCGTCTCCGGGTAGCCCTCCAACAGCTTCCAAAAGGCCGCATTGTGGCCGGCCACCAGCAGGTGGGCAAGCTCGTGCAGAAGCACGTAGTCAACGACCCACTGGGGCATGGCCTTGAGCTTGTCCGAGAGCCGGATGCTGCCCTCTGAAGGTGTGGCCGAACCCCAGCGCGAGTTCTGGTTGCTGACCCAGCGGACCGACGTCGGAACGGCACGGCCGCCGAAGTACTGTGCGGAAAGGTCCGCGGCGTGTGCAGCCAAAGCCGCGTCTGTAGCGGATTGCCTCTTTCCCTTGCGGGTGCGCCTTTCTCCTTGCCGGTGCAGCTTTTCCAGCATGCGGTGCACCCATTCGGATTCCTGGGCGGCTGTGAACCGGGCAGGGATGGCCACCACCGCCGTTCCGTTCTCCCAAAAAGCCGCCACTGTCCTTGTCCGGCGGGCAGAACGCCGCACCTCAACAGGAGCCCCGTCCGCCGTCAGCCTGGGCGCCCGGGTGGCCAGCTCACTCCGTTGCGTCACAGGACGGAACTCTCTACAAGCACGCGGAGGACGTCCTCACCATAGCGTTCCAACTTAGAGGGCCCCACCCCGGCGAGGGCGGCCAGTTCCTCAAGCGAGGCCGGCTTGGCTTCTGCGATGGCAGTGAGTGTGGCGTCAGTGAAGACCACAAAGGCAGGCACTTCGGCGGAAAGCGCAACTTCCTTGCGCCATTGCCGCAGGGCCTCGAACGTCTGTTCCTCATAGCTGGGAGGGCAATCGTTGCAGCGCCCCACTTTTCGCTCGGCACCGCTTGAGAGCATGCTTCCACAGACGCGGCACACGGCCGGCGCGGCGGCTTTCCGTCGGGCCGCCGGACCTTTTCCGCGGGTGGTGGAACTGGCTACCGAATCAGGCCTGAGTCCGTCCAGGAACCTCGAGGGTTTCCTGTTGGCACGGCCACCCGGGGTGCGGGCGGTGGACCAGGACAGTGAAAGGTGCTCCCGGGCGCGGGTGATTCCGACGTAGAGGAGGCGGCGTTCCTCGTCCACAGCTTCAGGGGTGTCCGCAAAGGAAATGGGCATCAGGCCTTCGCTGAGGCCCACCAGGAAAACTGCGTCCCACTCAAGGCCCTTGGCGGCGTGCAGCGAAGCCAGCGTGACGCCCTGGACGGTGGGAGCATGCTGGGCCAGTGAGCGTTCCTGGAGTTCGTTGACGAAGTCCGCGAGACCGAACTGCTCGCCACGGACCTGGACCAGTTCGTCGGCCAGGGCCACGAGTGCGGCCAGGGATTCCCAGCGCTCCCGGAGTGCTCCGCCGTTATGTGGCGCGGAGTGGGTGTAGCCCAGGGATGCGACGATATCGCGGACCAGCTGACCGAGAGGTTCCGGCGTCGCTGATTCGGAAACCGCCCTGGTGGCGGCCCGGAGCTGCAGGATGGCATCCCTGACCTCCTTGCGGGCGAAAAATCTTTCGCCACCCCGAAGCTGGTATCCGATCCCCGCCGCCGCGAGCGCCTGCTCATAGGCTTCGGACTGTCCGTTCGTGCGGAAGAGGATAGCCACCTGGCTTGCCGGCGTGCCGGCGTCGAGCAGTTTCTGGATTTTGAGCGCCACCGTAGCTGCTTCCGCCTCATCGTCGGTGCACTCGGTAAACTGCGGAACGGGTCCGGCCGGGCGCTGGGCCACCAGCTGCAGGGGTGCAGCCCATGCCGCATCAGCTACCGTTCCGCCACTGCGCCGTCCGGCAAGGAGATCATTCGCCAGCTTCACCACCTGGGGCGTGGAGCGGTAGTCGCGGATCAGCTTAACCACATTGGCCTCGGGATACCGGGCCTTGAACCCCAGCAGGTGCTGGGGTGAGGCACCGGTGAATGAGTAGATGGTCTGGCTCGCGTCGCCCACGACGCACAGCTCGTCCCGGCCCCCCAGCCACAGCTCCAGGAGGCGCTGCTGCAGCGGCGAGACGTCCTGGTACTCGTCCACCACAAAATGCCGGTACTGTTCACGGACCGTGGCCGCGACTTTCTGGTCCTCCTGGAGGATTCCGACGGTGATCAGCAGCACGTCCTCGAAGTCAATGACGTTGCGGTCCGTTTTGACATCCTCGTATGACTGGAAAACCCGGGCGACGGCGGTGAGGTCGAATCCTCCCGGCGTTCCCCTCCCCTGGGCATTTTCGAGGTAGTTGGCAGGAGTCAACATGGAAACCTTCGCCCACTCGATCTCGGATGCCAGGTCCCTGATGGAGGCACGGTCTGTGCTGAGCCTCAGACGCCGCGCTGCCTCGGCGATCATCTGGGCTTTGTGGTCCAGGAGGTTGGGCAAAGTGCCCCCCACCGCCTGCGGCCAGAAAAACTGGAGCTGCCTGAGGGCTGCTGCGTGAAACGTCCTGGCCTGGACGTTTCCGACTCCCAGGTCCCGCAGCCTGCTGCGCATTTCCGCGGCTGCCCGCGCCGTGAACGTGACGGCGAGGAGCCGCTGGGCACTGTATACGCCGGAGTGGACGCCATAAGCGATGCGGTGGGTGATGGCTCGGGTTTTCCCTGTGCCTGCCCCGGCCAGGACACATAGCGGACCGTTCAGCGTACTGGCGACTTCCCGCTGTTCGGCGTCCAGGCCACCGAGGATCCGTTCTTCAAGGGATTCTGGGCTGTCTACATTCTCTGTTGTCACTTCTGCTGCTTTGTTGTCTCGACTTGCCACTAGTGGAGTCTGGTTAATGGGTGGGCCCAATGTTGGGTTCTGCTGCTTACGCGTCCGTGCGGTCCGCGATGCGCCCGCCATACCAGTGCTCGATCAGCGAGCGGGCGATCGAAAGCCTGCTCGAGATGGTGATGTCGCCGTCGAGCACTGCCTGCTGGAGTTCCTCCCTGCTGAACCAGCGCGCACGGGTGACCTCGACGCCGTCGGGCGTTGCCTCGGTATCCGGGGTGATGGCGGTAAATCCAAGCATAAGGGAGGCCGGGAACGGCCACGACTGAGAACCCAGGTACTGGCAGCCGGTGATCTGGACACCCACTTCCTCGTATATTTCGCGGACCACGGCCTGCTCAAGGGACTCGCCGGGTTCCACGAATCCGGCGAGCGTGGAATAGTTCCTGGCGTCGGCTGGTCCCCCACCACCGAGCAGCAGCCGGCCGTCCGGCCCCACCACGGTGACGATAATTGCAGGATCGGTGCGCGGGTAGTGCTCTGAGCCGTCCTCGGGGCAGCGGCGGACCCAGCCTGCGGCCTCGACCACGGTGGGCGCCCCGCAGCGGGGGCAGTGCGTATGGCTGGAATGCCAGTTGGCTATGGCGCTCGCCTCAACAAACAATGCGGTGTCAGTGGGGCCCAACTGCCCGGCAACATCGCGGAAACCTGCCCAGAACGCGTCCGCCGGAATACCGCCGGTTCCCGCCTCAACGGGCGCGGGCAGGACAAAGAGGAGAAGTTCGGTGCCGGCCGGCAGGTCCGAGCCTGGAAGGGCAGCTCCAAGGTAAATGATCTGGACGGGCACGGATCCCAGCCCACGCAGTCCGGCCAGCACCGTGGCGGCTTCGGTCAGGACCAGCCGGTCCCCTTGCACCAGCGCCTGCCTGCCTGTCAGTACTGCCGCCAAAGTGCCCTCGCGTTCCAGCAGTTCTTCCACCATCCCGGGCCTGATCCGCTCTGCGGAGCCGCGGTCAACCATTGCCGGCCGGATGGGAAGCACGGTATCGAAAAGATGGTTCGCCGGCAGCCGGGGGGCCTGCGTCTGGTAGGCCGGCGTAACGGACTCCGCATGACTCATGAGTCCACCGTACTGACTGGGACGGACAATTGACATTTCAGTGAGGCGGCCAGGAACGAAGCCTGCATGCGACGCGAAGTTCCAAGCTATCTAGAGACTCGCCGCTGCACATCGTTGTCTTGGACGCCAGTCAATCTACCGTGGAAGTGTGAGAAGAAAACCGATCGAACTGGCAGCCGTGGCAACCGCGGCAGTCCCCGGGCTGACCCCGACCGCCGTTAGTGCTGCTCCGGACGATCCTGCGGATTTCGACTCCGCGCTGCTCCTGGACTCCGAAGGCAAGCGTTGGAGGGTACGGTCCCCGCAGCACGCCGAGGCCAGCGCGAGGCTGGAAACGGAGTTCCTGGTTCTCCGTGCCTTTGCGCCCGGGATCCGCGCCGAACTGCCCTTCCTGATGCCCACAGTGGCCGGCAGCGTCCGGGTTGGAAGCCTCAGTACCTTCGTCTACTCACATCTCGCCGGAAGCAACCGGAGTGTGGAAGAACTCACCGCCGGGACGGACTCCCTTGCCAAGGAAATAGGCGTGGCCCTTGCAGCGATCCATGACCTCCCTCACGCCCTGGTCAGCAATGCCGACCTCCCCAGCTACACCCCCAATGAATTCCGTCAACGGAGGCTGAACGAGCTGGATCAGGCTGCCACGACAGGAAAGATTCCCCCCTCACTCCTCCTGCGGTGGGAACACGCCCTGGAGGATGTTTCCCTCTGGCGGTTCAACCCCTGCGTGGTCCACGGAGACCTGCATGAGGACAACCTGCTGGTCGAAGGCGACCGCGTCACAGCAGTCACCGGATGGACGGACCTGAGAATTGGCGATCCCGCCGATGACTTCGCATGGCTGGTGGCCTCCAACGAGCAGGCCTTTGTGGACAGCGTGCTCACCAGCTACACCGGCAGCCGCAGGGACGTGCCGGACAAACACCTGCTCCGGAGGGCCGCGCTTTCCGCCGAGTTCGCGCTGGCGCAATACCTGGTCAAGGGCATCGCCGCCGGGGATCCGGCCATGGTGTCCGAGGCGGAAGGCATGCTGGAAACCCTCGCAGGCGACATCGCCGAGCATGGCGGGCAGGCCATCAGCGTGGAACCACTTCCCTCGCCGCCTGAAACGGGCGCCGACGCGCCGCCCAAGGCTGGAGCGGAAGCGAATGGTGGCCAGCAGGCAAATGCCGGCTCGCATGGCAGTGCCGGAGCAGCCGGCACCGGACAGTCAAGTCCGGCAACCCGGCAGGCGGAAGATACCCCCGCTGTGTCTTCGCGGACCCCGGCGGTGACGGTTGTGCCGCTGCCCGTGGGGCCCGAAACGCTGCCTCCCCCTCTGGTGATGCCCGCGCCTGCCCTGCCCGCGGTCCAGGTGGCGCCTATTCCGGCGCACCAGCATGCTTCGCCAGCGGAAGGACACGGTCAGGAAGCTACCGCGGCTGAAGTCTCCGGCTCCAAGTCTCCCTCAGCGGACGACACCTCCACCGCCGCCATCACTATCATTGCCGGGCAGAAGGACTGACCAGGGCGCCAGCCACTATCTGCTCCAGTTCCACCGCGGAACCGAGGTCGTGGGGACGCACCACCTGGTTGTCAGCCACATAAAAGAACGCCGCCCGGACGTCCTCGACCGGGACTCCTTTCAGCCGTGCCCAGGCCAACCGGTAGACGGCCAACTGCACCGATTTGGCCTTGAGGTGGGAAGCCGCCGGCCGGCGTCCCGTTTTCCAATCCACCAGGTCCCAGCGGCCGTCCGCGTCACGGAACACGGCGTCGATGCGGCCGCGCACCACGACTTCACCCACCCGGGTCTCCACGGGAACTTCAACGAAAGCGGGCGAGCGGTTGGCCCACTCGGATGCCTTGAAGGTAGCCACCATGGCATCGAGGTCGTAGGCGGCATCGATGTGGTCATCCGCCCCAGACGTGTCGCCGAAATCCAGCATGCCGGCGGCGCCGAAGTACTCCTCCACCCAGGAATGGAAGGCAGTTCCCTTCCGGGCTGACATGCCGGGCTCGCGAGGGACCGGCCTCCGGAGCCGACCCAGGACAGCCAGGGGGTCCTCCCCCAGATCCACAAGGGTCGACGCCGAAATATGGCCGGGGAGGTGCACGTCCTGGCCGCCGGAGCGCCTGGAGCGCCGTTCCAGCAACAGGGCCGCCTCGGAGGCCCAGTTGGCGGCGTTCGCCCGGAGGCGCTGTGAGTCGGCACCGCGCCGCTGTCCGTCGCCGCCAAATCTGCCGGCAGCCGCATTCAATCCCTGCGTTGCATCGCCGGAATCATCTGCCAAGAGGGCAATGATCTGTGACGCCGCAGTTTCCATGGCTGCCCTGCGGCCGGGAAGAAGCCGCAGCCGTTCCCCCGTTCTGGCATCCACGGGGCCTTCGAGGGGATCGTAGGGCCACCGCGCGGCTTCTGTTTCCAAGGTGAGCGGGCTCTTTTCCGGCAGGGAGTCCTCAGCAACGGAAGCGGGATGAACCATGGCGGGGCTGTCGCCTGTCCCCTCCTGCTGCCGGCTGAGGAGCGGCTCCAGCTCGGCGAGGAACGGTGACATCTCTGCCCGTCCCGCCCTGGAGCCGACCCAGGCTGCACTTGAAACCCACAGCACATGTTTGGCCCGCGTATAAGCGACATAGGCGAGGCGGCGTTCCTCACCCTCGCCATGGCACAGTACCTCTGACTTGAAGTCCTTCTCCGCGTCCAGCCAGCCTTTCTGATCCGGCTGGTCAGTATCCCATTGCGGCAGGTCTTCCCTGTCCCCCCGCAACGGCCAAGGCAGCGCCGCTGATCCGCTGCTCCACCGGGAATCCCGGTTGCTGGGAAATGCGCCGGCGTTCAAACCGGGCACAAAGACCACGTCCCACTCCAGCCCCTTCGAGGCGTGGACAGTCAGGAGCTGCACAGCTTCGCGGTTTACTTCCGAGGCAGGCACGTCCAGGCCATTCTCCTCCGCGGCCGCTGCCTCAAGCCAGGAGAGGAACGCCAGGATGTCCACGCGTTGGGACGTCCGGAGGAAGCCCGCTGCCGCATCCTGGAAAGCGTCCAGGTTTCTGCGGGCCTGGTGGATGCTGATCCCCGGACGGGCCGCGACCTCAATGTCCAGCAGCATGGCACGTTCCACTTCACCCAGCAGCGTGGTCAGGTCGTCCCCGAGGTAACCCCGCAGCTGCCTCAGCTCGAGGGAAAGGCGGCCCAGCCGGTGCCGTGCCTCCCCTGTCAGGGACGTGCCATGGGAGGACGTCCAGTCCTCGCGGGGCAGCCAGTCCAGGGCTTCCACGAGGCTGGCGGCGTCGGTCAGGTCGCTTTCAATCACGGCTTCTTCGGATGCTGCCGTGTCGCCTTCGGGCGGGCCGTCCCCGCCGACGCCCTGCGCCCGCCTGCATGCCAGCTGGCTGGACCAGTCGCGGAAGGCCATAAGGTCGGCAGGACCAATCCGCCAGCGCGCTCCGGCGAGGAGGCGCATCAGCGCATCCGAACGACCGGGATCTGCCAGGACCCGCAGCGTGGCAACCAGGTCAACGATTTCGGGAGTGTCCAGCAAGCCGCCCAGGCCGATGATCTCGTAGGCGATCCCCCGGGCCTCAAACTCCTTCCGGATGGGCTCCATCTGGGCACGGCGCCGGCACAGGACGGCCAGGGCAGGAGGCACGGGAGTGCCGTCGGCCTGGTGCTCGAAGTCGGTGACGCGATACTGCAGGACATCGTGGGCCAGTGCCGATGCTTCCTCCACATCCGTCCCGAAACGGCCGAGCACCACGCGTCCTTCCACCGCGAACGGGCTGGGCTGCAGGGGCGGAACGTTGGCAGCGGCATGGTTGCCGGCGCCGGAACCGGCCGGTACTTTTGCCCCCGCTTCCCTGCCCAGTGCCTCGGACATGACATTGGCCGCAGCCAGGATAGAACGGCCGTTGCGCCATGCCGTGGTCAGATAGGACGTTGGTGCCGGTACAAATTTCCCTTGCCCGTCCGGACCGGGCAGGTGGACAGGGAACTCGCGGACAAAGTGGAACAGCTGCCCCGCGGAAGCACCGCGGAAGCCATAGATGGACTGGTTTGGATCGCCCACCGCGGTGACCGCGTGGCCGCCGCCAAAGAGCCTCGAAAACAGGACCAGCTGGGCATAGGAGGTGTCCTGGAACTCATCCAGGAGAATAACCTTGTAGCGCTGCCGTTCCATCTCGGCAGCCAGCGGAACCTGCCTTGCCACCCTGGCGGCCAAGGCGACGAGGTCACCGAAATCAAGGGATCCCCGGGAGCGCTTCGCAGCGGAATAACGGCTGACCATCTCAGCGACACTTGCCCTGGTCCGCAGCATGGCCGCAAGATCCGCCGCAGCCTGCGAACGGTTCTTCTTCACCCCCGCCACATACGGCAGGCCCTCGTATTCCGCGAGCCTGGCCATCAGCCACGCCTCCACATCGGCCGGCTCCTGAAGGTGTTCGGCGCATTCCCCCGCCAGCTGGATGACCGCCTTCACCAGCGTGGACTTTGCGGCATTGAAATGGCCGTATTCGCCGTCGAAGGCCTCAACGACCTCGGTGGCCAGCTGCCACGTCTGTGCTCCGCCCAGAAGCACAACATCGCGTTCCACTCCGAGCCGCAGCCCGTAGTCAGACACAATTCCGCTGGCGAACGAATGGTACGTGGAGACTTTCGGCTCCAACGCGTCGGTGCTCAGCAGTCCTGGCGGGAATACCTGGTTCCCGGTGTCCTGCGCCGCAATGCGCTGCAGTGCCGCCAGTTTGGCCCTGATCCGGGTGGCAAGCTCACCGGCAGCCTTCCTGGTGAACGTGACGCCAAGGACTTCCTCGGGCCTGACCCACCCGTTGGCGACCAGCCACACCACACGGTCGGCCATCGTGGCGGTCTTGCCGGAACCGGCACCTGCTATTACGAGCCTCGGGGCCAGCGGTGAGGAAATTATGGCGGACTGTTCGGGCGTGGGCGTGTTCTTTTCCCCCAGCATCCCCGCCAGTTCCTCCGGGCTGAAACGGGGAGGGCCACCCTGGGGCAGGCTGCTCATTCGGTCACCTGTTTTCCCCGGACACACAACGGACAAACTTCCGGCAGCCGGCAGCCGTGGCCGCCATGGCTTCCCTTGGAGGGATCGTGCCGGGCCTCGAAGTTGCTGCCTGCCATAATGGCGGCAGCGTCGGTGACCATCTCCAGCGCCCAGTTTTCCCGGGGGTCCAGGGGTTCCTGTTGCTGAACCCCGGGACTCTTTGTACCGGTGCCGAGCTGTGCCAACACGGCACCGCCGGGACTGGCAGCCAGTGGCCTGCCTGCTGCATCCTTGAATCCTCCAGCGAGGACAGCCGCCTGGTAAGCGCCAAGCTGCGGGTGCCGGGCCAGATCAGTCTTGCCCGGCTGGCGTTTGCCAGTTTTAAGGTCCACGATGACCAGCCTGCCTTCAGCGTCGATCTCAAGCCGGTCCACCTGGCCACGCAGGACAGCGGAACGGGAGTTGCCTGGGCAACCATCCGGGTCTGGCAGCAGGCCAGGGTCTCCAGCTTCCGGTTCCGAAGTGAAACCGTCTACCGCCACGTCAGGGAGTTCAACGTCAAAGTCCTGCTCCACTCCAAGCAGGCTTCGGCCCTCGCTCCTCATCACCAGAATGTATTGGGCCAGCTTACGGACCATGGTCTCGGCGCGGCGGAAATCGAGTTTACTTTCCCAGGTGTCCTTCATACCCAGTGCCGGCCACCGGCGGACCAGTTCGGCGACGTACTCGGAACCGGAAGCATCCGGCAGGTCCTGGGCGATGGCATGGACCAGGGTCCCGAGGCTGCGGGCAAAGTCAGTGGCGGCCTCGCCTCCTGCCGCCTGGACGAACCAGTCCAGGGGCGATTTATGCACTGATTCCACCTTGGAGGGCGAAACGTACACAGTCCCCCCGGGAGGCACCACCGCCGCCTCGGTGGTCAGGGGCGCCAGTCCCCACCAGCTGTCCGGGTGGGCACCCGGAACTGGAGGTTCCGCCGCGGCGAGTCCGGCCAGCACCCTGGTGGCCTCAGCTGCTTCCGGCGCATATTTTCCGCCCAGTTGGGCGTACTGCCGAAGCTCGGCCACCAGGGCGCGAAGTGTCAGCGGCCGCTCCACCGGGGTAAAGCCCCGTCCTTCTTCCCCGGGCCCCAGCGGCGCCACGTAATCGAGAAAAGAAGAGGGCTGATCATCCTCGGAGGACACCGCGGTGCAGATCAGGAGTTCGCGTGCCCGGGAGACGGCTGTGGAGAAACTGCGCAGTTCGTCGTAGCGGATCTCCCGCAGCCGGCTCAGCGGGTCCAACTGCAGCGCATAACCAACGCCGTGCTCCACGGCGTCGGCATACAGGGTGCTGCCCAGCAGTTCACCCCGGAGCCGTGTATTGGGCCAGACCCCTTCCTGCAGCCCCGCCACAATGACAACGGGCCACTCCCGTCCGGCGGCGCTTGCCGGTGTCATCAGTTCGACGGCGTCGTCCAGCTGTGCCCTGGCGGCAAGCGTATCCATGGGCAGTTCCTGGTTCAGCAGGTATTCAAGGAACTGTTCCGGCCCCGCACCCGGCATTTGGTCCACGTAGCGTTCCGCGGTGTGGAACAGTGCCATCATGGCATCAAGGTCGCGGTCAGCCCTGGCCCCGTGGTTGCCGCCCGCCAAAGCGGTTTCTGTCCAGGCGTTTGCCAGGCCGGTGGAATGCCAGAGCGCCCACAGGACTGTTTCGGCATTGGCTCCGGCTTCTGACATGGCGGCCCGGCCAGCCTGGATCATGCGTGCAGTCCGCCGGGCAGCCCGGCCTTCCATGCCGAGGGTGGCCAGGGCACCCGGCTCCAAAAGTGCTTCGACGAGGAGGGCGTCGCTGGTCCGCCCGCCGCCGCCCAGCAGTTCTTCGCGCCGGAGGGCCTGTCTTAGCCTGCGCAGTTCCAGGGACGTGGCTCCGCCGATCCGGGAGGTAAGCAGTGAAACGGCGGCCTCGGGCGTTAGCAGCGTTGGATCCAGGGCGATCGCATAAGCATCCAGCAGCGGCCGCACAGCCACTTCATCGCGTACGGCGGATTCAGCTACCGGCACCCGCACCGGGATTCCCTGGCCCGACAAATAGCGCTGGAGCTCACTCAGCTGCCCGCCGTTACGAACGATAACGGCGATGTCGCCGAGGTCCCGGTGATGGCGGATGTGCTGGTCCAGGATGCGCTGGACTACGTATCTCAGCTCATGGACGGCCGAAGGGACAAGGTGGGCCTCCACCGCGCCGTCGGTCAGCTTCTGGTGACTTGCCGCAGAGGCATGGCCCTCGGTGCGGCCGGATTCAGGCTGCTCGAGCCGCCGGGCCAGCCGGCCTCCGGCCCGTTGCGAGATCCGGCCGGCCACGCCAAGCCACGCCTTGGCAATGGCGGGCGCATGCCGGTGGCTGTGCCACAACGGCCGCTCCAGCACACCTTCGCCGCCGGACAGGAGCCGCGGGAGCTCCGCGACAAGATCTGGACGGGCCCCCCGGAATCCCTGCACCACGGTGTCCGGCGAGGACGCCACGTAACAGTCCTTCCCCGCGGCAATGTCGGCGAGGAGTTCAAATATTGCCGGGTTTGCTTCCTGGATGTCGTCTACCAGGATCAGTTGCAGGCGCTCCCGCTCGGCGGCCAGGAATCCGGGCGAATCCTCGAAGATCTGCCGCGCGGCGGTAATGATTCCGGCTGGGTCGAAGGCTTCAGGCATGCGAAGGTCAAGGACGTCCCTGTACTCGGCGTACAACGACGCTGCAGCCACCCAGTCCGGCCGGCCGCACTGCCTTCCGAGGTCCTCCAGATCCTCCGCAGTCCTGCCTGATTCGATAATGCGGTCAAAGAGTTGCCGCACTTCGTGGCGGAATCCGCGGGTTTCGAGGGCCGCTTCAAGGTCCGCGGGCCAGGGCAACTCCAGTCCCGGCATGGCGTGGCCCTCCAACAATTCCTTGATGATGAGATCCTGTTCGGGGCCGGAGAGGAGACGGGGCGGGCGCGGAAGTGGCAGGACTCCTTCCGCCTTCGCACGGCGAATCAGGTCAAAGGCGTAGGATGCCCACGTCCGCGCGGGCGTTGTACTCAGGCTTCTGTCCAGCCGTGCCGTGAACCGGTCACGGAGCGAATCCGCCGCCAGCCGGCCAGGGGCGAGGATCAGGATCCGTTCCGGATCCACGCCATCGTGGCGGGCCCTGCGCACCGCAGCTTCAATCAGGACAGTCGATTTTCCGGTCCCGGGGGCCCCAGGCACCAGGATGGGTCCCGAACCGTGTGGGACCTCGACGGCGTCCCGCTGGTCCGGTGACAGCACCGGTACGTCCGCGTGGATCTTGCGTGGCGGAAGGAGCCGCAGCCCTGTCCCTGGGCGCCTTGCGGCGGAACCACCTGCCTCAGTGTCAGTATGGAAGCCTCCGGCGGCGACGCCGGCAGAGGCGGTGTCAGACTCAACAACAGCGTCTGATACAGCGTCCGAATCAGCGCTTGAATCAGCGCTTGATTTAGCGTTTGAATCAAGGGAGGGGTCGGTCTGGGGGATTGTTACCGTCACACAGACATTCCATCATCAGCCACCGACAATCTTTGCAGCCGCCGTTCCAGCTGCTCTGCGATGGCGTCTATCCTGTCGAACTGTTCGTCCCCGGGAGCCCATCGTGCTGCCATCAGGTCCACCCGCCATCTGCCTTCGCCGGTGCGAAGGAATTCAAGCCAGTGGCCGGCCAATGGCGTCCCTTCGTTCAGATAGTGGCGGAGAGCCTGGGCCTCGTGGCCTTCAGGGGCATAACCGCTGGCTTTGAGGACGCGCCACCAGGGCACACCGCTCCCGTAGTGGCTCATCACGGAGCCAACCTGCCGTGGACCGCCGGATCCGAGAAGTTCCGCCACATCGCCATAAGCAACTGCGGCACCGGGTGGCACCAGCTCAACAATGGCCAGCACCGCCTCGACATACTCAATCCGCATGGATCCAGATTAGCCGCAGTGGCGCTCCCGGATCCTGTCGGTGCCGGCCGGTAGCGTGGCAGCATGAGTACTTGGAACACCCTCCCCCGGGCCGCTTTTGACCTCGAAACCACAGGCCGGAACTCCCGCGCGGCACGGATCGTCACGGCGTCCGTGACTGTTGTTGACCACAAAGGTGATGTCATCAAGGAACATGAATGGCTGGCAGATCCGGGGATTGAAATTCCCACCGAAGCCAGCGACGTCCACGGCGTCACCACGGAACAGGCCCGGCGGGACGGCAGGCCTGCCCACGAGGTGACGCGGGAGCTTGCCACTGTGCTCCAGGAACTTTTTGATGCGGGCGTCCCCGTGATTGCCTTCAACGCCAGCTACGACTTCACCGTCCTTGCGGCGGAATCAGCCCGCCACGGGGTGCGGCAACTGAGCCGGTTTCCTGTCCTTGACCCCTACATCATGAACAAGCAGGTGGACAGGTACCGCAAAGGCAAGCGCACCCTCACCGCACTCTGCGAGGAGTACGGGGTGAACCTGGACAATGCCCACACATCCGCCGCTGACGCCCTCGCCACCCTGAAGATGCTGGACGCCATGGCCATCAAATTCCCCAAACTCAGGATGCCGGCGAGCCAGCTTCACCAACTCCAGGTGGACTGGGCTGTGAGCCAGGCGGCGGACTTCCAGGGCTACCTCCGCAAAACCAAGCCGGCAGCTGTTATCGAAGGTGACTGGCCCGTCCTTCCCCCCGAGGATGCCAGCCGGGGCGACTTCTAGCTGCGAGGTAACTCACACTCCGCCAGATGGCCGAAGCGGGTGAGATGGGCTCCCTGGGATTCGACTCCATGGAGGAACAGCCGCCACCTCAACCTCCACTTGTGCGCAGAGTCGAACAAAGTTCAGAATTCTCTGTCATCAGAGTCTGGTTATTCATCTCACTTCTCCAAAAAGCGGAAGTGAGATGATTAAGTTTTGCGGTCACCCCTGCCCCGGTCGTTCCGATCAACCCCGGGCAGGCGCCAGGCGCACTGCGCAGCCTGCGGCCCCGTTCGACTTATGACTCAGACGAAAGTGACTACCTGATGAAAAGCAAAGCCCTGAAGTGGCTGACCAGCGTTCCCGTGGCGATCACCGTGGCCGCCTCCCTGGCTGCCTGCGGCGGCGGGACAGCAGGTCCGGCCGGCAGCCCCACTGATGCCCTGGCGGGAAGTGACCAGCAGACGCTGGACAAGTACACCACCGCTGACGTCACCCCGATCGACCAGATCGACAAGACCAAGCTTGGCCTGAACACCGAGGGCAAGCTTGAGGTGGGCACGCTTTCTGACGCCCCGCCCAACATCTTTATCGATCCCTCGGGCAAGTTCACCGGCTACGACAACGAGCTCCTGCGCGCCATTGCCGGCAAGCTCGGCCTCGAGGTCGAATTTGTCGCCACTGACTTCTCGGCCCTCCTCTCCCAGGTCCAGACCCAGCAGTTCGACGTCGGTTCCTCCTCCATTTCCACTACGGAGGCGCGCCGCCAGAATGTGGGCTTCACCAACGGTTACGACTTCGGCTTCATGGCCGTCGTGGCCAAGACCGACGGCGACGTCAAGGGCTTCGATGACCTGACCGCCGACCTGCGCATCGGCGTGGTCCAGGGCACCGTCCAGGACGACTACGTCACCAACACGCTGAAAATGGAACCGATCCGTTTCCCGGACTACGCCACCGTTTACGCCAACGTACGCAACGGCCAGGTGGATGCCTGGGTGGCTCCGTCCCAGCAGGCTGAGGGCCAGGTCAAGGAGGGCGACGGCACCAAGATCGTTGAGTCCAAGGTCAACACGGAGAACTTCACCGCCTACGCCGTGGCCAAGGACAACCAGCCTCTGATTGACGCCCTCAACGCCGGCCTTGACGCCGTTATCGAGGACGGGACCTGGTCCAAGCTGACCAAGGAGTGGTACCCGACACGGGAAATGCCGAGTGACTGGAAGCCGGGCAGCAAGGCCGCCACGGTTCCCCAAAGCTGATTGAGCCGGGACCTTTATGGATCTCCTGGACCAGCTGGCTGACACGTTCTTCAACTGGGAGGAAATGGCAAAAGTCATTCCTGCCCTGCTTATGGTGGGCCTGCCCAACACACTGATTCTGGCAGTAACTTCCGGCATCCTCGGTTCCCTGTTGGGGCTGCTGCTGGCCATGATGGCAATCTCCCGGAACGCGGGAGCGCGCTGGGCAGCCCGCATCTACACCGACATTTTCCGTGGCCTCCCCGCTATCCTGGTGATCCTGGTCATCGGCATCGGTTTGAGCCCGATAGCCCGGGAAATCACAGGCAACAGGAACCCCTACCCCCTGGGGATCCTGGCCTTGACGCTGATCGCGGCCGCCTACATCGGCGAGATCTTCCGGTCAGGCATCCAGAGCGTTGAGAAGGGCCAGCTGGAGGCCTCCAGGGCGCTCGGATTCAGCTACGGCAGTTCCATGCGCCTGGTAGTGGTTCCGCAAGGCATCCGCCGGGTGCTGCCCGCGCTGGTGAACCAGTTCATTTCCCTGCTCAAGGATTCCTCGCTGGTGTTCATGCTGGGTCTGGCAGCCTCCGACCGGGAAATATTCCGGATCGGAAACGACGCCATGGCCAACACGGGAAACCTTTCTCCGTTGGTGGCGGCCGGCATTCTGTACCTGGTCCTCACCGTGCCACTGACGCACTTCGTGAACTTCATCGATAACCGGCTCCGGACCGGCAAGCCGGAGAAAAAGGAACCCGACGAATTGGCTGCACCTATCGGCAAGGGGGCACAGGCATGACGGAATTTACCTCCGGCACCCTGACCGGCAAGAACCTCCACCTCTCGTTCGGCCACAATCATGTGCTCCGCGGCATCGATCTCCATGTGGAGAAAGGCACCACGGCTTCGGTGATCGGCCCCTCGGGCTCCGGGAAGTCCACTCTGCTGCGGGTCATGAACCGGCTGATCGAACCCGATCAGGGAGACATCCTGCTGGACGGCCGGTCTGTCCTTAAGGACAACCCCGATGAGCTCCGCCAGCGGATCGGCATGGTGTTCCAGCAGTTCAACCTGTTCCCGCACAAGACAGTGGTGGAGAACGTTTCGCTGGCGCTGCGGAAACTGCGGAAGCTTCCTGCGGAGCAGGCCCGCACTGAAGCCCTTGACCAGTTGGACCTCGTGGGACTCAAGCACAAGGCTGACGTACGCCCGGCCAACCTCTCCGGCGGCCAGCAGCAGCGTGTAGCGATCGCCCGCGCGCTTGCCATGAAGCCCGAGGTCATGTTCTTCGATGAGGCCACGTCGGCCTTGGACCCTGAGCTTGTCAAAGGTGTCCTGGCGCTGATGGCTGACCTGGCGAGGGGCGGGATGACCATGGTGGTGGTGACCCACGAAATGGGCTTCTCCCGCAATGTCTCGGACACCGTGACGTTTATGGACGCCGGCGTGGTGGTCGAATCCGGCCATCCCGACCAGATCTTCACCGCGCCGCAGACGGATCGCCTCAAGGGCTTCCTCTCCGACGTGCTGTAATCCCAGCTGAGCAATACCTGCTGAACTTTCAAATCGCGGTCCAGCAGGCATAAAAGAGGAATCCCCGGTTGCATCGCAACCGGGGATTCCTCGCTTAAGCGCAGTTCAACAGGCGGTTCAGCTGACCGCAGCGGAACGCCCGACGACGGGGCTCACCGTCGCCGCCGCAGCAGCCTGCGCTGCGGCTGGCAGGGCATCAAAGATCCGGTTCATGGCGGCGTCGTCATGGGCTGCCGACAGGAACCACGCTTCAAAGACCGACGGCGGCAGGTACACACCGGCGTCGAGCATGGAATGGAAGAACGGCGCATAGCGGAACGTTTCCTGGCCCTGCGCGTCAGCGTAGTTGTGGACCCCGGTGGCAGAGGTTCCAAAGGCAACGGAGAAGAGGTTTCCGGCGAACTGGATGGAGTGGTCCACTCCCGCGGCGTCCAGTGCCGAGGACAACGCGGAGGACAACTCCAGCGACCTCGCATCAATAAAGGAGTACACGTCGCGGGTGGCGTGCGTCAGGGTCGCCACGCCCGCTGCCATGGCCACCGGGTTTCCGGACAGCGTCCCCGCCTGGTACACCGGGCCCAGCGGGGCGAGGTAATCCATCACGTCGGCACGTCCGCCGAGGGCCGCCGTCGGCATTCCGCCGCCGATGACTTTTCCAAAGGTGAGCAGGTCCGGGGTCCACGGTTCAGCAGCGTCCGGCGCTCCGCCGGTCAGTCCCCAGTAGCCGGAGTAGCCCGTGCGGAAGCCGGTGAGGACTTCATCCACGATCAGCAGGGCACCGTACTGCCTGGTGATCCTGGACAGGCCCAGGTTGAAGCCCTCGCCGGGCGTTACAACGCCCATGTTGGCCGGGGCTGCCTCGGTAATGACCGCTGCGATGTTGGTACCGTGCGTGGCAAAAGCGGCCTCGACGGCGGCGAGGTCGTTGTACGGAAGCACCAGGGTTTCGGCGGCCGTGGCTTCGGTGACACCGGCCGATCCCGGCAAGGCCAGTGTGGCCACGCCGGATCCGGCGGCGGCGAGCAGGCCGTCCAGGTGGCCGTGGTAGCAGCCGGCGAACTTGATGATGAGGTTGCGGCCGGTGAAGCCGCGGGCCAGCCTGACGGCCGTCATGGTGGCTTCGGTGCCGGTGGAAACCATACGGACGCGCTCCGCTGCGGGAACCCGCTCCTGGACGATGGCGGCGAGGTTGGCCTCATCGGGGGTTGAGGCGCCGAAGGAGAGTCCACGGTCCACAGCGGCGTGGACAGCATCGAGGACGGCGGGGTGGGCGTGTCCCAGGAGCGCCGGGCCCCAGGAGCAAACGAGGTCAACGTATTCCTGGCCGTCGGCATCAGTCAGGTACGGACCGTTGGCTGCGACCATAAAGCGCGGGGTTCCGCCCACTGATCCGAAGGCGCGGACAGGAGAGTTGACGCCGCCCGGCATCAGCTGGCGGGCACGGTCAAAGAGTGCCTCGTTACGAGGGTTGCTGGAGGTCATGGTTCCTATTCTTTCAGTTGCTTTCAACGGGCCGGGAAGCCCCGGCCAAGAGGTCGGCGACACGTGGCGCCACCTCGGTGCCGAACAGTTCGATCGAGCGCATCATGGCGGCGTGCGGCAGGGTGCCGTTGCTGTATTTGAGGTCAAACCTGTCCACGCCCAGGTTCTTCTTGAGCAGCGCGATCTTGGCGGCGACGGTTTCCGGTGAACCGACGTAGAGGGCGCCCTCCGGGGTGCACATTGCCTCGAATTCGCCCCGGCTGGCCGGTCCCCAGCCGCGCTCGGAGCCAATGCGGTTCCGCTGCTCCAGCCAGTGCGGGAAGAACTCGTCCCGCGCCTCCTCATCGGTTGCCGCAACATGGCCGGGCGAATGCGTGGCGATCTGCTGCATTGGATGGCCGTATTTGGCCATCGCTTCGCGGTAGAGATTGGCGAGAGGCGCGAACGAGCGGGGCTGTCCGCCGATGATGGCGAAAATGATGGGGTATCCGTACTGGGCACAGCGCAGCACGGATTCCGGGGTTCCGCCGACGCCTATCCAGGCCGGCAGCAGGTGGTGTTCCAACGGCGGATAGACGCTCAGCCCGTGGATCGCGGGCCGGGTCCGGCCCTCCCAGTGCACAGGTTGTTGCCGGCGGACCTTGTCGAAGAGCTCGAGCTTCTCCTCAAACAGGAGGTCATAGTCGGCCAGGTCCAGGCCGAAGAGCGGAAAGGACTCGATGAAGGACCCGCGCCCCAGCATGACCTCCGCGCGTCCGTTGGCGATGGCATCCACTGTGGCGAAGCGCTGGAACACCCGGATGGGGTCATCGGAGCTGAGCACCGTCACGGCCGAGCCGAGCCGGATGTTCTTGGTCCGTGCTGCAGCGGCGGCAAGGAAAACCTCCGGGGCCGATACCGCGAAGTCACGGCGGTGGTGTTCTCCCACGGCAAAGGCATGAAGCCCTACCTCGTCTGCGAGTTCAGCCTGCTCAAGGAGCTGGCGCAGCACCTGGGCGTGCGGGACGGGGTGCCCGTCAGGAAAGACGCCGACGTCGCCGAAGGAGTTCAGTCCCAGCAGGATACGGTCCGCGCCAACCGGTGTTGTCGGGTTCGCCGCTGACGCCGGATCGGGCACGGACGCGGGGTTCATCGCGATTCCCTCAGCCAGCCGGCCAGCTCCGCCGCCCAATACGTCAGCACCATGTCCGCCCCTGCCCTCCTGATGCCAAGCACAGACTCGGTAATTGCTGCGCGGCGGTCGATCCACCCGTTGGCGGCGGCGGCTTCGATCATCGCGTACTCGCCCGAAATCTGGTAGGCGGCAACCGGGACCGGGCTCATCGCGGCAACGTCAGCCAGAATGTCCAGGTAGCTCATGGCCGGCTTGACCATCACGACGTCGGCGCCTTCCGCCAGGTCCAGCTCCACCTCGCGTATGGCCTCCGTCCGGTTTCCGGCGTCCATCTGATACGTCCGGCGGTCGCCCGTCAGCTGCGAATCCACTGCCTCCCGGAACGGGCCGTAGAACGCGGAGGCGTACTTGGCCGCATAGGCCACCACCGAGGTTTCGGTGTGTCCGGCCTCGTCGAGGGCTTGCCGGATGGCGCGCACCTGGCCGTCCATCATGCCGGACGGGCCCAGCATGTGGGCCCCGGCGTCGGCCTGGGCCACGGCCATCCTGGCGTAAATTTCCACGGTGCGGTCGTTGTCCACATAGCCGTCAGCATTCAGGACCCCGCAGTGTCCGTGGTCCGTGAATTCGTCCAGGCAGACGTCACTCATGATGACCAGCTCATCGCCCACCTCGGACCGGACATCACGGATTGCCCTGTTAAGCACACCGTCCGGATCCAGCGATGCAGTGCCTTCGGCGTCCCGGACGGCGGGGATGCCGAAGAGCATGATGCCGCCGATGCCCAGGTCGACTGCCTCCGCTGCCGCCTTTTTGAGCGTGTCAGTGGTGTGCTGCACCACCCCGGGCATGGAGGTGATCGGATGTGGCTCCGAGAGGCCCTCCCTGATGAACGCCGGCAGGATCAGCTCCGGCGGCGCCAGCCTGGTTTCGGCAGTGAGCCGCCGCATGGCCGCCGTGGTGCGGAGGCGGCGCGGGCGTTGGTTCGGAAAACTCATGTCCTGTCCTTCACGTTGGTTGGGTGGCCGGGCCGGGAGCGCTGCCGGAGGGTCTTCCGGAGCCACGATTCACGGCGGAGCCTTCCCGTCCTGGGATTTGAGGGCTTCGGAAACTGCCGCGACCAGCCCTTCCGGTGTGGGTTCTGCCGCGACGGCCGCCACCACCAGGCCGAGCGCCGCAGCCTCTTCCGCCGTCGAACGTCCGATCGCTACCAGGCGGCAGCTGCCCAGTGGCGAGAGTTTGCTGTGGATGCGCCGTACGGCGCTGGGCGAGGCGGCTACCACCGCGTGCAGCCGGCCTCCCGTCAGCTCTGCCCGGGCGGCTTCAGGACTCACCATCCTGTACGACGGCGGCGCGGTGGCCGCCGTTTCAAGGGACAGCCTGTGTTCCTCATCCGCCGGATAATCCACTGTCCGGTAAGCCGGAACGGCAGTCACCGATGCCCCGGAGGCGGCCAGCCCGTCAGCGAGGCGGGGAGCGGCAATGTCAGCCTGCGGCAGGAACACCCTTGCGGATCCTTCCGGCCAGACGGCCAGCAGGCCTGCGGCGGACTGCGAGTCCCGGGGGGTCAGCGCCACGGTGAGGCCTTCTGCTTCAAGCAGCTCCCTGCAGGCAGGACCAATGGCGGCCACCCGGGTAGACGCAGGCACCCAGCCGCCGAGGGTCAGGCCGCGTTCTGCGGCCTTGTCCCTGAGGACATGGACGGTGGTGGCGCTGCTGACAACAAGCCAGTCGAAGGCACCCGCGCCCAGGGCATCGCAGGCCACATCCAGGGCGTGCTGGTCCGCGGCCCGTTCAAAGTCGATGAGCGGAAGCAGCAGGGCTTCTGCACCTGCCCTCTCCAGCGCAGAGAGCAGGGAAACGGAGCGCTCGGGATTGCGCGTAATCAGGACGCGCGCACGGGCCAGCGGCTGCCTGCCGGATGGCGGCGTGCCGTCTCCGCTGTCCTTTTCAGGCCGCCCCATCTCAAACTGCCCCATCTCACACTGCCCGGCGTGTGCGCACGGGGCGGCTCAGGAAGCCTGGAGGTCTGCGATGTCGGCGGCCCCGCCGGCAAGGAGTACCTCGGCCAGTTCGATGCCCAGCAGCGTGGCGCCTACCTCGGTCAATCCGTCGGTGGCCCGCCTGTCACGGACAGAGGCCGTCCCGTCCACGGCACAAACCACTGCTTCGAGGTGAAGCAGGCTGCCCTTGCGGTAGGCGTAGGCGCCCACCGGGGCCGCGCAGCCGGCTTCGAGCCGCGCCAGGAGCGCACGCTCCGCGGTGACGGCGAGCCTGGTGTCCGGATCGTCCAGTGCGGCGAGTGCCTGGGCAAGGACACCCTGGGAGCCCTCGGTGGACCCCGCCTTGCGTGGCGCGTCGGCGGTCCGGCATTCAATCGCCAATGACCCCTGCCCGGCGGCAGGAAGCATCACGTCAGTCTCCAGGAATTCGCTGACGGCATCCAGCCTGCTGATCCGCTCCAGCCCCGCCGCTGCGAGGACTACGGCGTCAAGATCGCAGGATTTGCCGGGAACAACCTGGTCAGTAGTGTTACCCGGCAGCCCGGGGACCCTGCCAAGGCGGGTATCCACGTTGCCGCGGATGTCGACGATCTGGAGGTCCGGCCGGGCTGCGCGCAGCTGTGCCGCACGCCGGGGCGATCCCGTTCCGACAGTTGCCCTGGAGGGCAGGTCAGCCAGCTTCAGGCCGTCCCGTGCGCAGAGGACGTCGCGCACGTCGACGCGCCGCGGGGTGGCGGCCAGGGCCAAGCCAACCGGCGCGCCCGTCGGGAGGTCCTTGAGCGAATGAACGGCGACGTCGCACTCGTTCCGCAGCAGCGCATCGCGCAGGGCGGTCACAAAAACTCCCGTGCCGCCCATTTGGGACAGTGAACCGGTCAGGACGTCGCCGTCCGTGCGGATACGCACCAGCTCAACGGGAAAGCCTCCGACGGCGGCCAGCTGGTCCGCGGTCTGTTGTGTCTGCGTGAGGGCGAGCTTGCTGGCCCTGGTTCCGATCCGGACGGTCACTGGATGCCCTCTCCCCCGGCCCGTACACCGGACTCCGGATAAGGGTCATGACCGGTGCCGACGGTGGTGTCAGCCCCTGCGACGGTGGGCTTCTCGCCGCGGAAGTTCGCGCAGCATCCCGGCCGGCAGACGTCGTACCAAGGCCCCAGGCCGGTCACTGCCGGACGGTCAGCGATGTTGCCGGTCAGTGTCCGCTCCAGGATCAGGTCCACCAGCCCCTTCACAAAGGTGCGGTGCGTTCCAGGTGTGGGCACCCGGGTGGCGGTGAGGCCAAGGCTGCGGCAGGTCTCCAGCGCCTCGGTGTCCAGGTCCCAGACAACCTCCATGTGGTCGCTGACAAATCCCAGTGGCACAATCACGATTCCCTTGACACCCTGGCCGGCCAGTTCCTCGATGGCATCGTTGATGTCAGGTTCAAGCCACGGCACGTGCGGGGCCCCCGAGCGGGACTGGTAAACCAGTGACCAGGGAGCAGTCTGCCCTGATTCTGCCTCGACGCGGTCCATGACCGCTGCACCGGTGGCGAGGTGCTGGGCAACGTACGCCGAGCCTTCCTCAAACTCGCGGGGCTCTGCCTCGGAGCGTCCGGCGGCCTCGGCATCCCGGGTGGGGATGGAGTGGGTTGCGAACAGGATGTGCACCGGCGCATCCGGGGTTCCGGCAGCTGCCAGCCGCGCCCGGACGTCGGCCAGGCCCGCCGCTGTGCCTTCGATAAAGGGCTCCACAAAACCAGGGTGGTCGAAATACTGACGCACCTTGTCCACCTCAAGCCGTCCGTCCAGGCCGGTCTCGGTCAGCGCCATGCCGATGTCCTCGCGGTATTGGCGGCAGCTGGAGTAGCACGAGTAGGCGCTGGTGGTGATCATCAGCAGGCTGCGGTGGCCGGCGTCGTACGCGTCCTGCAGGGTCTGCGGGATGTACGGGGCCCAGTTGCGGTTTCCCCACAGCACTGGCAGCTCAATGCCCCGCGCCTCAAGTTCCGCTTCCAGGGCCGCCTTGAGCTCGCGGTTCTGCCGGTTGATGGGGCTGATGCCGCCGTTGGCGCGGTAGTGGTGGGAGACCTCTTCCAGCCGCTCGTCCGGGATCCCGCGGCCCCGCGTGACGTTTCGGAGGAACGGAATGACGTCCTCCTGGCCCTCAGGCCCGCCGAAGGAGGCGAGGAGGACGCCGTCGTAATTCTTGGGCGCCATCCGGCCGGCTTCGGTAACGGGATTCATGGTTCCTGCTGCCAGGTATTCCTGGCGGTCCAGTGGGCTCATGCGAGGACCTCTGCTATCTCCGCAGCCGAGATGCGGCGGCCGGTAAAGAACGGGATTTCCTCCCGGACGTGGTTGCGTGCTTCCGTGGCGCGCAGGTGGCGCATCAGGTCCACCAGGTCAACCAGGTCGGGAGCTTCCAGGCCAAGGATCCATTCCCAGTCCCCCAATGCGAAGGAAGACACCGTGTTGGAAATGACCTGGGGAAAGTCGCGGCCCAGCATGCCGTGGTCGCGCAGCATCTTCCCGCGTTCGGCCTCGGGCAGGATGTACCACTCGTAGGAGCGCACGAACGGGTAGACGCACAGCCAGTCGGCCGGTTCCACGCCGCGGGAGTATGCCGGCGTGTGGTTCTTGGCGAATTCTGCCTCGCGGTGTACGCCCATGGCCGACCAGACGATCTCTGTTCCAGCGAAGAGCTTGCTGCGGCGGATATCGCGGATGGCCTGCTGCAAGGCCTCCGGCTTGGGCCCGTGGAGCCACACCATCACGTCAGCATCCGCGCGCATGGCGGAGACGTCATAGCTTCCACGGTGGGTGACACCTGCCTCGGCAAGGCGGAACAGCAGCGCGTCGAAGTCCTCGGCGGCGTCAGGGCTGCGCAGGATCTCTGCAGACCGCTTGAAAACAGTCCAGAGAGTAAAAAACTGCTCGGCTGATTCTTCGGTTTTAGTGACAGATTCGGCAGAAGTGTGGCTCATGGTTACCAGTTTGCCCCTTCCTCACCGCCAAGTCGAAACCGATGACTTCTACAAGACGTAGAAGTGTTGTAAATCACAAACCAGGTCGATTCGCCGCCTGCGGGCGGGTGGAACCTGGCGTTTCAGAGCCGCCGGATTTTGGCGAAGACGAGTCCCGCGGCACCCGCGGAGACTACCAGGCCAAGTCCGAGCAACACCTTGGCTGTCTCGGGCAGGTTCTCCGGCGCCTGGGTCATTCCCTGCCGGCTGACAGCGGGTGAGCCTGCGGCCTGCAGGGTGCCGCTGCGGAACGCCTGTCCGGCACTGGGTGACGGCACGCTTGAGCTTTGGCCGGCCCCGGCTTCCGGCTGGACTGCTTCGGGCTGGGTCGCCTCCGGCTGGACAGGCGCCTGTTCGGGCTGGGAGCCCTCAGCTGCCGGCTGTGGAAGCGCCGATTGCAGGCCTGCCCCGGTGGTGGCCCCCGTCCCTGCAGCGGCGCCTTGCTGTGCCCCCGACGACAAGGGCGGGACGCTGCTGGTAGCGGGGACTGGAGAAGTCGCCGGAGCAATGGGTGTGGATGGGGGCTGGGAAGGGGACACGGTCCCTGTCGGCGCGGGAGCCGTGGTGGTTGCAGGCCGCGAAGGTTGGCTGCCCGCGGTTCCGCCGGGATCGAGGAGCCCATCCACCAGGCTGCCCAGTGCCGGCAGCTGCACTGCCCCTGTTATTTGAGCACCGGACCCGCCGGAATCAGGGCTGGCATCGTCCGCCTGGGACGATGTCACCCCCGCTGAAAGGACCAGTACCGCCCCGACTGCCGCTGTCGCGGCGCCCCGTCGAAGTCCCCCATGGATACCGGTCCGGGAACGTGAAAGTTCGGACCTGTACTTAACCATAGTCATCGACCCTAGCCACATCCGCCGGTGGATGGGAAGTCCGTGACGTCTCCGCGGGCGTCCATTTGACTGTCCGCTACGGGTCTGAGCAGGAGCGATGCTCAGCCCAGGATGCCGCGGACCTGCTGGCGAGTGTCCGCCACCACGGCGGCCAGTCCGTTGCCCGCCACCCAGCCGCCCACCACCGACAGGCCACCCTCCCGGGCGCAAAGGCTCCTGATCTCGGCCACCCTGGCTTTGTGGCCGACGGCGGCGAACGGCAAGGCGCCCTGCCACCTGACCACATCCCAACCGATGACGTCCTCCCGTTCGAGAGGTACATCCAGCAATGCCGACGCGTCCCGGAGCGAGGCAGCCAGGAGCTCGCTGTCACTCGTTGGCCCGGCACCGCCCGAGGGTGAACCATCGATCCGCCCGTAGGAGAGCCGGAGGACGTGGGTGCCGGGTCCGGCGGCGGCTGCGAGCCAGTCCCATTTGGCTGTCGCGTGGGTGAGCGCTTTTGCCTCGATGCCCGGGGTCTGCGGGGCTACCAGGACGCCGGTGCCGCGTGGCCTGCTGTCCAGTTCCGGACGGTCCACCACCAGGGTGACCAGTTTGACGTCAGGTCCGCTTTCCGGGCTTTTGCCAGCCAGTTCCGGAACGGACTGCTCCAGCAGTCCGACGGCGGCCGGACCGTCCAGCGCCACCACCAGCAGGCCGGCGTCGTACTCTTTCTCCCCGGCCGCAACCCGCCAGCCGGCGTCCGTACGCGTGACGCTCCTGGCCCGGGAAGCGGTCAGCAGGTTCACGCCGCGGTCCGTAAGATCGCTGACCAGCGCGGCGATCAGCGTGTGCATGCCGCCCTCGAGCCCGGCAACGGCGGACCCCGCCTTGGCCGGCGGCGCGGAAGCGGGCGGATCCGCGGCGGCGGGCGATACAGCGCCCTGCGGCCGTGCGCCTCCACGTTGCGCGGTGACGGCAGCGGCCAGTGAACCGTGTGCGCGCAGGCCCGCGCGTAAGCCCGGCGCCACCATGTCCACATCCAGGAGGCCCGGATCGGCGGAGTGCACTCCCCCCACCACCGGCGCCACCAGCCTTTCAAGCACCCGGCGGCCCATCCGTAGGCGCACCAGGGATGACACGCTGGTGACGGCAGCAGAGGACCCCACAGCAGCGGGGAGGACCTTATCCAGCGACGCCCGCAGCGAGCCGAGGAACCCCAGGGAGCGCCGCACTTCCGGATCCCACGGATTGGCAGGAATACCCAGGACGCCGGTCTTCGGCAGTTCACGGGGGCCGTCCGGAAGCTGGACCCAGGCACCGCCCGGCCGCGGCGCAACAATCTTGCCGGCCAGGCCCAGCTCCCCGGCAAGGTCAGCCACCGCGGTGGAACGCGTGGCAAAGGATTCCGCGCCGCTGTCCAGCGTGAGCCCGGCCACCACGTGGCTGCCAACGCAGCCGCCCCAGGTGCCGCCGGCCTCCAGAACAGTAACCGTGTATCCGGCCGCGGACAGCTCGCGCGCAGCCAGCAGGCCGGAAATCCCGCCGCCCACCACCACGGCGGTTCTGCCCTCCGTCACGGGCCTACTCCGGGGAGATGGAGTGGATGAGCTGAACAACCCGGGTGAGAACGGCAGGATCAGTCTCCGGCGGGACGCCGTGGCCGAGGTTGAGCACGTGACCGGGGGCGGCCGAACCGGCGGCGATCACCTCCCGCACGTGGGCCTCGAGGACGTCCCAGGGCGCTGACAGCAGCGCGGGATCGATATTTCCCTGCAGCGGCACCGTCCCGCCAAGCCGCCGGTTCGCCTCATCGAGCGGCAGGCGGTAGTCCACGCCCACCACGTCGACGCCGACGTCGCGCATGGCTACCAGCAGCTCCGACGTCCCGGTGCCGAAGTGGATGAGGGGTGCGCCAAGATGCCGCACATGGTCCAGGGCGCGGGCCGACGCCGGCGCAACGTACCTGGTGTAGTCGGCCAGCCCCAGAGAGCCCGCCCAGGAATCAAAGAGCTGCCCGGCGGAGGCTCCCGCTTCGAGCTGGGCCCGGAGGAAGAGTCCGGAGGCATCGGCTGCCCAGTTGGCCAGCGCCGTCCAGGTTTCCGGGTCGGCGTGCATCATCGTCCGCGGACCCAGGTGGTCCCGCGACGGCTTGCCTTCAACCATGTAGGCGGCCAACGTAAACGGCGCGCCGGCGAAGCCGATCAGCGGGGTCTTGCCCAACTCGGCCACCGTCAGCCGAACCGCTTCCCTGATCGGCTCCAGGGCCTCCCACGTGAGCTCGGGCAAGGCGGCAACATCAGCGGCGGTACGTACCGGCTTGTCCAGCACAGGACCAACCCCCGGGACGATATCCACGCCCACGCCTGCGAGCTTAAGCGGAATCACAATGTCCGAGAAGAAAATGGCAGCATCCACGTCATGGCGCCGCACCGGCTGAAGGGTGATTTCGGAGGCAAGGTCGGGGCGCAGGCAGGAGTCCAGCATGGCCACGCCTTCGCGGACTTTCAGGTACTCCGGCAGGGAACGCCCGGCCTGCCGCATGAACCACACCGGGCGGCGGGAGGGCTTGCCGCCGCGGTAGGCCGTGATCAGCGGGGAATCTGCGGTGCGGCCATCCATCAGCGGATGGTCTGCAGCAAGGGCGCCGTCACTGGACATGGCTTTGGACACGGCGGGGCTAGGAGTCATGCTTTTGATTGTGCCCAAAATCCGGCGCAAAAGATAACGACAGCCTGTCATCCCACGCGGCCAAGTGGACGCCGTGGCGCAAATCACGGTCCGCCTCAACAGGTCCTGGCGGGACGGGTTGTTCTACCGACTCACGAAAAAGCTATGATTGTGGTGCTGTGGTTCTTTTTTCATTGGTGGCTACACACGCCGACATCGACCTTGAGACCGTTGCTCAATTGAGCAACGGTTCTTCCGGGGTTGCCACATCCGCACTCTCCGGATCGCCGGCAGTGACGGGTGCGGTGGTGCTTGCCACCTGCAACCGCTACGAAATCTATGGAGAAGCGCCCCATGCTGATGACGTCGAGGCTGCACGCGCCGCCCTGGTGTCCCAGATCAGCGGCCTCAGCGGCCTGAACGAACAGCTGGTCTCCCGGTCCTTCAGCACCAGGACGGGACCTGAAGTCAGCCAGCACCTTTTCGCCGTCAGCGCCGGCCTCGATTCCGCGGTGGTGGGCGAACGTGAAATCGCCGGCCAGGTGCGGCGGGCCCTCATCACGGCCCAGCATGAAGGCACGGCCAGCTCCGGCCTGGTCCGGCTGTTCCAGGCCGCTTCAAAAACTGCCAAGGACGTAGGCGCCCAGACCGCCCTCGGTTCCCGCGGCCTGTCCATCGTGTCAGTAGCCCTGGACCTTGCCACCGACCTGTCCGAGAACCAGGACTGGTCCACCAAGAAAGTCGTGGTGTTCGGCACGGGCGCCTACGCCGGCGCCACCATGGCGCTGCTGCGTGAACGCGGCTGCACTGACATCTCTGTTTTCTCGTCCTCCGGCCGCGCCGAAGCTTTTGTCGCCACCCGTGGCGGCACCGCACTGGACAGCGAATCACTCCGTCCCGCCGTCGCCGCGGCCGATGTCATGATCGGCTGCAGCGGTTCGGACATCAGGGTGGAGGCCGATGAACTGGCAGAAGTCAGGGCGGAGTCGCCACAGCCGCTGATTGCCATCGACCTCGCGCTCACCCACGACTTTGACCCGGAAGTGGGACAGCTCGACGGCGTTGAGCTGCTCACGCTGGAATCGGTACGCCTGGCAGCGCCCCAGGAACAGGCCGAGTCCCTGATCCAGGCCAGCGGCATCGTTTCCGGTGCTGCCCAGGCCTTCGAGCAGGAGCGTGAGGCCCGTTCCATGGACTCCGCGATTGTTGCCCTGCGCCGGCACACCATGAACGTCCTCGACGCCGAAATGGAAAAAGTGCGCGCCCGCCACGGCTGCACCGCAGCGGCCGAGGAAGTGGAGTTTGCCCTCCGCCGGATGGTGAAGCAGCTGCTGCACGTGCCCACGGTCCGTGCCCGTGAACTTGCCGCCAACGGCCAGCAGGACGACTACGTTGCGGCCCTCGAAACCCTGTACGGCATTACCGTGGAGCAGCCTGCCGCCGCCGCGCAGGCCGAATGCCCCGTGGACCACAAGGGCCTCGAAAGCGCCTGACCCCCACGTTGCCCTATCATTTAGGGTCGCCAAACGGCCCGGTTAGGGACCATAAGTGATAGCACAAGCGGTCAGTAGACGGGTTTCTGCGGCTCCACGTCCCGGACCCAGGCGAGGATCCCGCCGTCGAGGTGGCTGACCCGCTGGTAGCCGGCCTTCCGGGCCGCCTCAAGGACAGTGGCCGATCGGGTTCCCGCCTTGCAGTGGAACACGATGTCCTTGTCCTGGGGAAGCTCGGCCCACGCCTCCCCCGCCAGGATCCGTCCCTGCGGGATCAGCACCGATCCCTCAATCCTGACAATGTCATGCTCACCGGATTCCCGGACGTCCACGAGGTCGAAATCCTTCAGCCCGGCCTTCCGGGACGCCAGCATGGTGGCCAGCTGTGTTGCCGTCACCGTGTGTTCGATGTCGGCCGGCTGCGCGGGCTCGATGCCGCAGAAAGCGTCATAGTCGGTGAGTTCAGTGATGGGCGCCGCCGCCGGATCCTTGGACACCCGGATCTCGCGCCAGCTGCCGCCCAAGGCATCAAACAGGGCCACCCGGCCCAGGAGTGAACACCCGACGCCGGTAATCAGCTTCACTGCTTCCGTCACCATCAGCGAACCAACCGCCGCGCAGAGCATCCCAAACACCCCGCCCTCCCCACAGGAAGGCACCGACCCTGCCGGCGGAGCCTCCGGGTAAAGATCGCGGTAGGTGGGGCCATGCTTCTCCCAGAAGACGCTGACCTGGCCGTCGAAACGGAAAATAGAGCCCCAGACATACGGTTTGCCCAGGATCGCGGCGGCGTCGTTGACGAGGTAGCGGGTGGCGAAGTTGTCCGCGCCGTCGAGGATGAGATCGTACTCTGCGAAAAGTTCGAGGGCGTTTGTCTCATCCAGCCTGACGTGGTGCAGCCTGACGTCCACCAGCGGATTGAGCGCGGCGATGGCGTCGCGGGCGGATTCAATCTTTGGCCGTCCCACATCTGCGACGCCATGGATCACCTGCCGCTGCAGGTTGCTGAGGTCCACTGCGTCATCGTCAATGATGCCTAGGGTGCCAACACCCGCGGCCGCGAGGTACAGCAGCGCCGGCGATCCGAGCCCTCCGGCGCCTATCACCAACACCTTGGCGTTCTTGAGCCGGCGCTGCCCCAGGGCGCCGATCTCGGGAATGATGAGGTGCCGTGAATAGCGCTCAACCTCTGCCGGAGTCAAATCGCCTGCGGGCTCCACCAAGGGTTCCAGCGAAACAGACGGAGCATTTGCGGTGAATGTCGAAGCCATACTTCAATGTATGCCCTAGATACCGCCGGGTCATATTACCGCGCAGTAAAGTGGAGGTAACTGCAATGGAAAGTAGGACAACTGTGGTCCCTGAAGCACGGGCTGACCGATCGCCCGGCGCCGAACCGTCCGTCCCGATCCGAAGCGCCGGTCAGCGGTCCGCCAGGCTTCCCCGTGATGAGCGCCGCGCACAGCTCCTGACAGCCGCCCAGGAAGTCTTTGTGGCCAACGGCTACCACGGCGCTGCAATGGACGAGATAGCCGAGACGGCCCACGTCAGCAAACCGGTGCTTTATCAGCACTTTCCGTCGAAACGCGAACTGTACCTGGCGCTCCTGGACAGCCACTTATCGGCCCTGACCGACCTCATGCTGGGAGCCCTCAACTCCACCACGGACAACGACGAACGTGTGCAGGCCGTGATGCGGGCGTACTACCGCTTCATCGCCAGCGATGACCAGGCTCACCGCCTGGTCTTTGAATCGGACCTCATCAACGACCCCGATGTCAGCTCCAGGCTGGAGACTTTCAACAAAACGTTCGCGGACGCCGTGGCCCGAGTCATCGCCGAGGACACCAAACTGCCTCATCTGGAAGCGCAGCTGCTGGGCCGTGGCCTGGCCGGCATGGCCCAGGTGAGTGCCCGTTATTGGCTGGAAACGAACGGAAACCTTGACCTCGACGTCGCCAGTGACCTCATCTACCGTTTAGCTTGGCGCGGAATCTCTCGCTTCCCCAAGGAAACCTAGACTACAAATAAGAGAACACCCTGAAACTTTGATTGGCTGGGAGGCCCCGCTTTGGAAATTAAGATCGGCGTTCAGAACATTGGCCGCGAAATTGTGCTTGAGTCAGCCCAGGATGCTGATGCGGTCGCCAAGGTCGTCGAAGACGCCATCAGCAAGGGCAGCGAGCTTCGCCTCAAGGATGACAAGGGGCGCGTCATCATCGTCCCCGGCAATGCCCTCGGGTATGTGGAGATCGGCGCTGAAGAGTCCCGCCGGGTGGGCTTCGGCCAGTTCTAGCAGCCTGTCCGGCCAAAAAGGCCTTTTAAGGCGCCAGTTAAGGCGCCAGTTGCATTTTTGACGAGGAGATCCATGCTTTCGCTCACCATCGTTGTCCTGGCCACCACGGCCGCAGGCTTTATTGTCTGGGCCAATGACAAGCGCCATGCCAAGTACGGGATGGGGCTGCCCGCCGGGGTTGCCGTTACCGTTGGTGCCCTGAGTTGGATCATCTTCATAACAGCGGGCTTTGGCTACCAGCCGGGCCTGACCTGGATCCCCTGGGTCATGCCCATAGTGCTTGGTACCGCAGCAGCAGCAGCGGCGGCTGTGTACCTCGGCAGGACCCGCGCCCGGTATGACACCGTGCGGCTGACAGCGGCGCTCAAGCTGTAACGGGGGCCCGCGCTGGCATCACCGCCCAGGCCCGATATCAGGCCTGGGCGGTGATGCCGGATATCAGGCCTGGCCTGGAACCTCAGCCGGGATGTCGGGCTGGTAGCCTTCCTCCGTGCACAGGCACAGCCGGTTTCCCTGCATGTCCGTGACTACCACCCATTCGGGTGCGTAGTCACGGTTCATTAAGGCTCCCGTGGCTGCGGTCTTCTCCAGGACTTGTCCCGATTCGGCCTTGCTCCGGTAAACGTCAACGTGGATCCGGCTGCTGTTGGGGGTGGGAGTCTCCTGGAACCACACACTGGGCCCGCGCCCGTAGGGATCAACCAAATCGTTGCCTGGGGTTTTTTTGTAGCCCAGGGCCACCCGCCACACCTCAGAGATTTCTGCTGCGTCCACGGTGTCGATCGCCAGTTCCACCGTCCTGTACAGGCCTGGCTCCGCCGCTGCCCCCACGTTCGTGGCCGCCGTACTCACGGCCGCGGCCGCGGTGGTGTCACGCGCTGTCACGTCTCCACCGGCATCGTGGGACGTGAAGCGGATGAAGACCCTGTTGTAGCGCCAGTCAAGGTCCGGATGATGGTTCTGCTCCTCGGCAAGGCGTCCGACGGCGGCAATCAGCTCTAGTGCGGCGGCCGCCGTCGGCGCTTTGTAGACGGTGACCAGTGCGCCCTGGCAGTACCGCCAGTCCGTGAGCCCTGTAAGGGCCTCATCAACCTGCGCCCTGGTGAGTATGTCTTCCTTGCCGGCCACTGCTGACTCCTAAGCTCGTCCTGTCAGCCCGGCCCCGGCGCTGGCCGCCCCCTGCCGAGGGGAACGACCTAGAGGAACTCTGCCCGGCCTTCCATGGCCGACGACGCCAGGGCGTGCTCACGGCGCGGAATCCTGCCGGCCGCTTTGGCCAGCCTACCGGCGATAACGGCGTGTTTGAAGGCCTCGCCCATCAGCGCGGGGTTCTGCGCCCGTGTCACTGCAGTGGCCAGCAGCACGGCGTCACAGCCCAGCTCCATCGCGAGCGCCGCGTCCGAAGCGGTACCGATGCCGGCGTCCAGCACCACAGGAACCGACGCGCGGGAAACAATCAGCTCGATGTTGTGCGGATTCAGGATCCCCAGGCCGGTGCCGATCGGCGCTCCCAGCGGCATAACGGCTGTAGCTCCCAGGTTCTCGAGGCGCAGTGCCAGCACGGGGTCGTCGTTGGTGTACGCGAACACTTTAAACCCCCGGCTGACGAGCTGCTCCGTGGCGTCCACCAGTTCAACGGCATCAGGGAGGAGGGTCTGTTCGTCGGCAATGACTTCCAGCTTGACCCAGTCCGTCTCCAGGGCCTCGCGGGCCAGTTCGGCGGTCATGACTGCATCGCGCGCAGTGAAGCAGCCAGCCGTGTTGGGCAGGACACGGATGCCGTGGTCCACCAGCAGCTGGAACAGCGATCCCGACTCGGCAGGTGAATAGCGGCGCATCGCGACGGTAGTCAGCTCGGTCCCGGACGCCAGCAGGGCGGCGCCAAGCCCGTCCAGGCTGGGCGCGCCGCCGGTTCCCATGATGAGGCGGGATCCCAGCGCGACGCCGTCGATGATCAGTCTGTCCGCCTGCCCTGGCTCGTTTAGCGTGCTGATGCTGCTGGTTTCGGTCATGGTGTCAGCCTCCCTGGACTGCTGTGACCAGTTCCACGTCGTCACCGTCGGCGAGCGCCGTGACGTACCACTGGCTTCGGGGTACTACTTCGGAATTGTGTGCCACGGCCACGCCGAGCTTCTTGCCGTCAGTCGCCTGGCCGTCAGCTGCCAGCGGCCGGCCGGTGATTTGGCTGACAAGGGTGGTTATGGATGCGCCGTCGGACACGGCGTGATGCAAACCATTGAGGGTGATGTTCATACTGATTCCTTTTCTGGGTCGATGGCAGCTTCTGGGCCGATCGCGGCATCCGCATGAACAGGCGCGGCAACGGAAACGAGCGCGGAAAACCTGGCCGGGCTGAAGGGCAGCCAGCGCGGATCCGGCGTGCCGTCCATCAGGTTCCGGCAGATCACGGCAGCGGCGGGGGCGAGGAGTACGCCGTGACGGAAGAAGCCGGTGGCGATGATCAGCCCGGCAACGTGTTCTGCGCTTCCCGGAACGTTGACCCGGCCCAGCAGCGGAGCATTGTCCGGTGTCGCCGGGCGCGCCCTCGCTGTTATTTCCACAAGCTCCAGCTCTGCCACCGCCGGGACCAGGACCTGGGCATCACGCAGCAGCTGGTACACGCCGCCGGCGGACACAGCGCCATCCCCGGCATCGGACAGGGAATCCTCGCGCTGGGTTGCCCCGATCACCACTGTTCCATCCTGGCGCGGGACGATGTACACGGGCACTCCCCGTACCAGTCCGCGGATGGTGGATGTAACCAGCGGCCGGACATGCGGGGGGACGGCAAGCCTGAGGATGTCTCCGTACACCGGCCGAAGAGGCAGGCGCAGGCCGTGCGGCAGGCCAGACAGGGACGCTGCCTGCAGCCCGTTCGCCACCACGGTTTCGCCGGCCAGCACCTTGCCGCCGTCTGTCAGCAGCACGCCGCTGACCTTGCCGTCCTCCCAGAGGAGCGATGTGGCCCTTTGGGCGACGGCGAACCCTTCGCCGGCACCTTCGACGGCGGTTCCGGAACCTGGCTGGTGTTTAGCCAGGGCAAGCCGCAGGCACGCCAGGAGCTTCCGCGGATCGACCTGGTGGTCGGCGGGGATGTCCAGTGCGCAGGAGATGGCCGGACTAAGGAAGGCCTCCCGGGTCCGCGCCTCCCGGATGGTGAGCGGTTCCACCTGCAGTCCGCTGGCCTGCTGGACCGTCCGGAGGTCCATCAGGGCCCGGCGGTCCGCCGCATCCGCCCCGACGGCGATGGTCGGCGTCGGCAGGTAGCCCGGATCCAGTGCCGCCAGCCGGGCGAGGTCGGCCGCAAAGGCGGGCCACAGAGCTGACGACTCAAGCATCAGCTCCAGGAGGTCCTCCTCCTGGTAGTGCAGTTCGCTTACAGGCGCCAGCATGCCTGCGGCCGCCCAGCTGGCCCCCGCACCGGGGGCATCGTCGATGACCACCACGGACCGGCCGGAGCGCCTCGCTTCCCACGCGATGCCGTGGCCTATGACTCCGCCACCGATCACTGCAACATCTGCACGCAAAACAGCCGCGGCTGCAGTCGGGGCGGGGCCCCGCGCATTCCGGGATGGGGGGATCATGGTTTCCTTCCCTACGCCGGTATTAGCCGGATCAGGTCAAGCGGTCGGCTCTGACGCCCTCTCAGCCCGGCGCTTTATGACAGCTGCCGCGGGCTCCCGCAGTACCAGGCCAGTTTAGAGGAACTACGCTGGTTTCCATGAATACCGCCCTTTCCAACAGCACGGCCTCCAACAGCAGCCCCATCTCCACCGCACCAGACACCGCACCCGCCGCAGACATCACCGGCAGCTTCAGCAGCGCGCGGCTGTACCTGTGCACGGACGCACGCCGGGAGAAGGGCGATTTCGGCGACTTTGTGGATGCGGCCTTTTCCGGCGGCGTGGACATCATCCAGCTTCGCGACAAGTCCATCGAGGCGGCGGAGGAACTGGAACTCCTGGAAGTACTGAAAGCGGCGGCCCGGCGCCACGGCCGGCTGTGGGCAGTCAACGACCGTGCCGACGTCGCCCTGCTCTCCGAAGCCCCCGTTTTCCATGTCGGCCAGAAGGACCTCCCGCTGGCATCCGCACGCCTGCTCCTCGGGGACCGGGTCATAGGCCTGTCCACCCACAGCACCGGGCAGATCGACGCCGCCATCAGCGCTGGGACCGCCGCGAACAAGGCAGTCCCGCGGGCAGGCACCGAAGGCGCCCTTGCGGCCGGGCTTGATTATTTCTGCGTTGGACCCGTCTGGGCCACTCCCACCAAACCCGGCAGGGCCGCCGTCGGCCTGGACCTTGTGTCCTATGCAGCGCGCGCCGTCAGCGAAGCAGGCTCGGTCCCCGGCGCCCAGGCAGTCCCGTGGTTCGCCATCGGCGGCATTGACCTGGGCAACATTGAGCAGGTAGTCGAAGCTGGCGCCAGCAGGGTGGTGGTGGTCCGGGCCATCACCGAGGCCCCGGACCCCGCTGAGGCTGCGGCCGCCATGATTCAGGCATTGCAGGCCGGGGCGTCCTGAGCCCTGCTTCAACCCTGCCGGCTTGGCTGGCGGAGCGTCAGCGCCATGCCCGCCGGCTGGCTACTCCTCCACAACGATGCGGGCGCGTTGAGGGCCCGCTGCGTGCACTCCAGGCCAAAATCGGGCTAACCTGAATTTCGTGTCACATCATCGCCTGGCTCCCAACGTCCACGAGCTGACAAACGCCCTCGCGGAGGCCCTGAGCGCGCTGCGGACCGAGCTGGAATTGCCTGGGCCCTACCCCGAGGAAGCTGTGCGGGACGCGGAGGCGGCAGTGGCGGCACTGGAGCTGCCGGCAGTTGACCTGACCGACGTTGAGTTCCTGACCGTTGACCCGGAGTCGTCCACGGACCTTGACCAGGCACTGTTCATCGAGCGCGCCGGCGATGGCTACCGGGTCCTGTATGCGATTGCCGATGTCCCTGCCTTTGTGATCCCGGGCGGACCCCTGGATGCCGAAACCCGCCGTCGGGGGCAAACGTTCTACGCCCCGGACGGCCGGATTCCGCTGCACCCGGAGATCATCAGCGAACAGGCCGGCAGCCTCCTCGCGGGCCAACTGTGTGCGGCCTTCGTGTGGGACTTCGAGCTCGATGACGCGGCTAACGTGGTTTCGGTGGGTTTGCGCCGGGCCCGGATGCGCAGCCGCGCCAAGCTCAGCTACAAAGGCGCCCAGGCGGAGATCGACGCCGGAACGGCCTCCCCCGTCCTGCGGCTCCTCAAGGAAGTGGGTCTCAAGCGGGTTGAGTTGGAGCGCATGCGCGGCGGAGCGAGCCTGAACATGCCGGAGCAGGAAATCGTGCAGTTGCCCGACGGCGGCTACCGGATTGCCGCTGCGCCGCAGCTTCCCGTGGAGGATTGGAACGCCCAGATTTCCCTCATGACAGGAATGGCCGCCGCCGCTCTGATGCTCGAAGGGAAGGTGGGCATCCTGCGCACCATGGCGGCCCCGGATGAGCGCTCCCTGAACCATTTCAAACTCCAGACGGAAGCGTTGGGAAGGCCCTGGGATGGAGAAATCACCTACGGCGAATTCCTCCGCACCCTGGACCCTATGGAGCCGCGACAGCTTGCAATCCTGCATTCTGCGGGCATGCTCTTCCGCGGCGCCAGCTATACGGCGTTCGACGGCAACGTTCCGGAAGACGCCATCCAGGCCGCCATCGGAGCGGCGTATGCCCACACCACCGCTCCGCTGCGGCGGCTGATCGACCGCTTTGTCCTGGTGATCTGCGAAGCCCTGAGCAACGGAAGGCCTGTGCCGGACTGGGCACGGGAGGCACTGCCGTCCCTGCCGGTCATCATGGCGGGGTCCGACCAGTTGGCTTCGCGGATGGAGCGCATGGCGTTGGACACGGTGGAGGCCGCCCTGCTGGTCAACCACGTCGGCCAGGAATTCGATGCCATTGTGATCTCCGGATCCAAGCCCCGCAACGGCAACGACCGCAACGGCAACGACTCCGCCGGCAACGGTAACGGCCGCAACGGCAACGGAAAGAACGGGAACGGCGCCTCCGGGATCATCCAGATCGCAGAACCCGCTGTGACGGCCCGGTGCGGCGGCGACCTCGAATCGGGCACAAAAGTCAGGGTCCGGCTGATCTCCTCGGACATTGCCAGCAGGGAAGTCCACTTCGAACTGGTGGGGTAAAACTATTACCGCCAAGCCTCCCAGCATCCCCGCTTTGTGCGTGGTGTGAACGCCACGATGGGTGCCAAGGCCAGCATTCGAGTTCCGTACGGCTAGACTGAAGAAGTAGATATGGATGCCCGGTCGTTGATTTCGTTTGATTTTGAATTCAACAAGCCCGCCCCTACGCGATCTTGAGATACACCCGTTGGTCACCAGTGCCAGCATTTAGATAGCCCGCGATCGGCTTCCACTGGATTTGCTTGCGCGCTGAGCGTGCTCCGGATCGGCCTTGTTGGCCGGCCCGTTGAGCAGTCGGCGCCAACGCCCAAATGAATAAGGAAACTCCCCCGTGAGTGAATTGCATACCCACCAGCTTCTGATCGACGATTCCGGCCTTGAGATCCTTGAGCCGGAAGAAACCATCATCTCCGATGAGAAGCCGCACGAAATCGAGGAGAAATCCTTCGCGGACTACAACGTCCGGGCGGACATCGTCGAGTCCCTGGCCGATGCCGGGATCACGCATCCGTTCCCCATCCAGGCCATGACACTTCCGGTTGCCCTCTCAGGCCACGACATCATCGGCCAGGCCAAGACAGGCACCGGCAAAACGCTGGGCTTCGGCATCCCCGCGCTGCAGCGCGTGGTGGGACCGGACGACGCCGGATTCGACAAGCTCGCCGTACCCGGCGCGCCGCAGGCCCTGGTCATCGTGCCCACCCGTGAGCTGGCCGTCCAGGTAGCCAATGACCTGCAGAATGCCTCGCGCAAGCGCAATGCCCGCATCACCACCATCTACGGCGGCCGCGCTTACGAGCCCCAGGTGGAAGCCCTCCAGAAGGGCGTTGAGATCGTGGTGGGAACTCCCGGCCGGCTCATCGACCTTTACAAGCAAAAGCACCTCAGCCTGAAGAACGTGAAAATCGTCATTCTTGACGAGGCCGATGAAATGCTGGACCTTGGGTTCCTCCCGGACGTGGAAACCCTTATCGCGGGCACCCCGCCGGTCCGCCAGACGCTGCTCTTTTCGGCCACCATGCCGGGCCCGGTCATCGCCATGGCACGCCGCTACATGACGCAGCCCACGCACATCCGCGCCGCCGATCCCGACGACGAGGGCCTCACCAAGCGTGACATCCGCCAGCTCATCTACCGTGCCCACAGCATGGACAAGATCGAGGTGGTTGCGCGCATCCTGCAGGCACGCGGCCGCGGCCGGACCATCATCTTCACCAAGACCAAACGGACGGCCGCCAAGGTTGCCGAGGAACTCGTGGACCGTGGCTTCGCCGCCGCCGCCATCCACGGGGACCTGGGCCAGGGCGCCCGCGAGCAGGCCCTCCGCGCCTTCCGTAACAACAAGGTGGATGTTCTGGTGGCCACTGATGTTGCTGCCCGCGGCATCGACGTGGACGACGTCACCCACGTCATCAACTACCAGTGTGTCGAAGACGAAAAGATCTACCTACACCGCGTCGGCCGGACCGGCCGTGCCGGAAACAAGGGCACCGCTGTCACCTTTGTGGACTGGGACGACATGCCCCGCTGGGGCCTGATCAACAAGGCCCTGGGCCTGAGCGTGCCGGAGCCGGTGGAAACCTACTCCTCCTCGCCGCACCTGTTTGAGGATCTGGACATCCCGGAAGGCACCAAGGGCCGGCTTCCCCGCAACAAGCGCACGCTGGCCGGGGTTGACGCCGAAGTCCTCGAGGACCTCGGCGAAACCGGCAAGAAGAACTCCCGCAGCAGCAGTGGACGGGACTCTGCCCGGGACAGCGCGAAGGACAGCAGCCGCGACCGCACACGGTCATCCAGCCGCCGCAGCGGGACTGAAACAGCCGGCCGCTCAGGTGAGCGCCGCCGTCGTACGTCAGATGCGGCGACAGCCGGCACGGGTCCCGCCGCTGAACCGGCGGCTTCCGCTCCGGCTGATGGAGACCAGTCCCGGACGCGCCGCAGCCGGACCCGCACCCGCCGCCGCAACGGCGAAGTGGTTGCCGGTGGCGACACCGCCGCCCAGCCGGGCAGCACCGAGGCCTAACCGCCTCAATGACTGACATTGTCTGGGCGCCGGACGGCAGCAACCTGGTGGTTCACGCGGATAACGCGGATTTCCTCCCCTCGCTGCCGGACGGCGCCTTCACACTCATTTATGTGGACCCGCCGTTCAACACCGGCCGGGTCCAGCGGCGCCAGGAAACCAGGATGGTGGCCAACGCCGACGGCGCCGGAGACCGTGTGGGCTTCAAGGGACGCTCCTACGACACCATCAAGGGCGCCCTGCACCGGTACGACGACGCCTTCAGCGATTACTGGTCCTTCCTGGAACCCCGGCTCGTCGAGGCGTGGCGGCTGCTGGCCGACGACGGAACGCTGTACCTGCACCTTGATTACCGGGAAGTCCACTACGCCAAGGTGATGCTTGATGCCATCTTCGGCCGTGAGTGCTTCCTGAACGAGATCATCTGGGCCTACGACTACGGCGCCCGGGCCAAATTCCGCTGGCCCACCAAGCACGACAACATCCTTGTGTACGTCAAAAATCCGGTGAAGTACCACTTCGACAGTGCCGAAGTGGACCGCGAACCGTACATGGCACCGGGGCTTGTCACTCCCGCCAAACGTGAGCTCGGGAAGCTGCCCACCGACGTGTGGTGGCACACCATCGTCTCCCCCACCGGCAAGGAAAAAACCGGCTACCCCACGCAGAAGCCCGAGGGGCTCATCCGGCGTGTCGTGGCCGCCTCCAGCCGCCCGGGCGACTGGTGCCTGGACTTCTTTGCCGGTTCAGGAACCCTGGGTGCCGTCGCCGCGAAGCTGGACCGGAAGTTCGTGTGCGTGGACCAGAACCAGCCCGCCATCGACGTGATGGCCAAGCGGCTTGGCACGCACGCGACCCTCACGTCCTTCCCGCCCAACTAGCTCGCACTTACGTCCTCAAAACGCGTTTTCGGAGCGTCTACTGCCAGTCAGATGGGCGGCGGAGCTTAGGGGCGGACGACGACGGTGCCGGTGGCCAGCTCCTCGATCCGGGCAAGCACTTCGGGAGCAGTGAGGTTCTCACCCAGCAGGTTCGGCTTGCCGGTCCCGTGGTAATCCGAGGATCCGGTGACCAGCAGTCCATGCTTGGCCGCAAGCCCGCGAAGGAACTCCCGGCCCTCCTCCGGGTTGTCGCGGTGGTCGATCTCCAGGCCCGCCAGCCCGGCGTCGATCATTTCCCGGTAGGTCCGCTCCCCCACAATCCGGCCACGCGCCGAAGCCACCGGATGGGCGAAAACGGGGACGCCGCCGGCGGCACGGACAAGTTCGACGGCGGCTGCCGGGTCCGGCGCGTAGTGCTGGACGAAGTAGCGCGAGTGTGAGGTCAGGATTGAGGTGAACGCCTCGGACCGGTCCGACACCACACCGGCAGCCACCAGGGCGTCGGCGATGTGCGGGCGTCCCAGGGTGGCGCCCGGGGCCACATGGTGGATCACATCGTCCCATGTCAGCGGGTAGTCCTCCGCCAGCAGGGTGACCATCCGTTCGGCACGGGTGAGGCGGGCGTCCTTGGCCTTGGTGATCTCCTTCAGCAGGCCAGGGTGGGCAGGATCATGAAGGTAGCTCAGGAGGTGCACACTGATGCCCTGCTCTGTCCGGCAGGAGACCTCCATGCCGGGCACCAGGGCCACTCCTGTGTCCAGAGTGGCGCGTGCGGCCTCCGCCCAGCCGTCGGTGGAATCGTGGTCCGTCAGTGCCACCACATCCAGGCCCGCGCGGGCAGCAGAGCCGATGACATCGGCTGGCGTTTCCGTGCCGTCAGAAACATTGGAGTGGGTATGCAGGTCAATCCTCACTCGCCCAGCCTAGTTCAACGTGCTGCGTTCACCCCGCGTCCACCGCCGGGTTCAACCACTGAAGTGGCCCCCCGTACGTTCACCGCTGGTTCCCCTCCGTTGGTCCCAGCCCGCTGCTGGTGAGACGATGGTGCCGTGAACGATGCCGAAAACACCCCAAACGCCGACAACACACCTTCCCAGCCCCTCGACGAGCGCGTGAACAACCGCTCGCAGCGGCCAAGTTCGGACGCCTTCAAGGCCTTTATGGCCAGCAACTGGGCGCCCTCCAGCGAAGAGCTTCCCGCACGCGACGACGTTGCCGGACAAGCAGCCCACCGGCGAAAGGCCATTTCGGACCAGTTCAAGGGCGAACGCCTGGTCATCCCCGCAGGTCCGCTGAAAGTGCGCTCCAACGACTGTGACTACCGCTTCCGGCCGCACTCCGGCTTCGCGCACCTCACCGGCCTGGGCCTGGACCATGAGCCCGATGCCGTCCTGATCCTGGAACCGGTAACTGAAGGAACGGGCGACGACGGCGGCCATCACCGCGCCACGCTCTACTTCCGCCCGTTGGCCGGGCGGGACACTGAACGCTTCTACGCCGACTCGCGGTCAGGCGAGTTCTGGATTGGCGCCCGCCCCACCCTTGCGGAGTTCGAAGCCCGCCTGGGCCTGGCCACCGCGCACATCGATCAGCTCGAAGCGGCCATCACCAAGAATGTGGGAGCCCCCGAGATTGGCGGCATCTCTATTCGCCTGGTCCGAAAAGTTGATGAGAACATCGACGCCCTGGTGGACACCGCCCGCTACAACACGGCCAAGGACCCGGAGAACCTGGACCTTGCCGTACTGGACGCCCTCGACGAGAAACTCACCGAAGCACTTTCCGAGCTCAGGCTCCTCAAGGATGAGTGGGAGATCGAGCAGATGAAGATCGCGGTGGCCGCCACCGTTGAGGGCTTCACCGAAGTGGTAAAGGCCCTCCCCCGTGCCCTGACTCACGCGCGTGGGGAACGGGTTGTGGAAGGCGCCTTTTTTGCCCGCGCCCGTGAAGTGGGCAACGAACTGGGCTACGACACCATCGCGGCCTCCGGCAACAACGCCACCGTGCTGCACTGGACCCGCAACACCGGGAAAATCAACGCCGGCGAACTGCTCCTGCTGGACGCCGGCGTGGAAGTTGACTCCCTGTACACCGCCGACATCACCCGGACGCTCCCTGCCAACGGCCTGTTCTCCGAGGTCCAGCGCAAAGTCTATGAAGCGGTTTTGGACGCGGCGGACGCCGGATTCGCTGCCGCCCAGCCCGGCGCCAAGTTCCGGGATATCCACACCGCCGCCACAACGGTGCTGGCCGAACGCCTTGCCGACTGGGGCATCCTCCCGGTCAGCGTGGGGGAAGCCATCAGCCCGGAAGGCCAGCAGCACCGGCGCTGGATGCCCCACGGCACCAGCCACCACCTTGGCTTGGACGTCCACGACTGTGCCCAGGCAAGGCGTGAGCTGTACCTGGACGGCGTGCTGACGGCGGGGATGGTGTTCACCATCGAACCAGGCCTCTACTTCAAGAACGAAGATCTCGCCATCCCGGAGGAATACCGCGGCATCGGCGTCCGGATCGAGGACGACATCCTGATGACAGCCGATGGCCCCGTCAACCTGAGCGCAGCACTGCCCCGCAAGGCGGCCGACGTCGAGTCCTGGATGGCCGGCATCTACCGCGAGGCCGACGCCGAGGCCTCCTAGGCTCCCTTCCACCCCGTTAAGCGCGAACGGACACTTAAGCCCCTTTGGGTGCTTAAGTGTCCGTTCGCGCTTGGGGCTTAAGTGTCCGTTCGCGCCAAACGATCCTGCAGGACAGGCTAGGGCTGGGGTTCGTCCCGGTCCTTCGGTGGGGCCGCCTGAGTCTTGTCCGGGCTTCCGCTGTCAGCGGCAGGGCTGTCTTGGCGCGGAGCGCCCTGGACCTGGTTCGACTGGCCTGTGACGGGTGCACCACCCGGAGCCGGACTGCTTGAAACGCGGACCCCATACTGCGGACGGCCGTCGGGCAGATCCGGATACCGTACCGCTGCCACCGGTGCTGCAGCCTGCTGAGCCGCTCCCTCCGGCTGCTGGCCGGGCTGGGCCGCGGCGGGTTCGCCCTGCCCGGATGGCCCTGAGCCTTGCTGGCCGTAGGGGTCACTCCAGCCGGAAGGACGGGCAGGACCCTGCCCCGGCTGGTTGTAGGGCTGGTTCTGGTAGTCGCGCTGGGTATAGGCCCCCGCGGCAGCGTCTGTGCGGGTCATCGGCAGTTGCTGGAGCAGCCGGCGTGCCTCGTGGGCCGCTTCCACGGAGACCACCACATCGTAGGTGGTGGCAACCACCTGGCTCGTGGACGTGAAGTCGCGCTTTCCCCGCTGCATCGCGTACGTGACAATGCCAAAGAGCATAAAGAACGCAGCACCCATCAGCACAGAGGTGAGGATGGAGAAGTAACCCGGGGACGGCGCAAAGAAGGACAACAGCACGCCGACAAACAGGCCGAACCACATGCCGCTGAGTGCCCCGGACAGTGCCACCCGCGGGTAGCTGAGGCGGCCGGTCACCCGCTCCACCATTTTCAGTTCGTTGCCAACGATGGACACCATATGAACCGGAAATTGCTGGTCAGCGAGGTAGTCCACCGCCTTCTGGGCATCCAGATAGGAGGTGTATGAACCGACGGTGTCACCGGTGGGGACGGTGCGGGCCTCGTCCGCCCCGTTGGGGCCGCCGGCCCTGGGAGCACCAAAAATGTTTGACATACCTCCATTCTTGCCCATCAGCATGTGTAGCGCCTGTAAATTCAGCTAAAAGAGAGCAGACTGGGTAGCCTGTAGACGTGAGCACAAACGTTACGCGCGTCTTCGTGGCGCGCCTTCTGGGTCTTGACGTCTTCGACCCGCTGGGCGACCGGCTGGGCCGGTTGCGTGATGTTGTGGTGCTCTCCCGCGGAAGCCGGGGCGCCCCACACGTGGTGGGTATCGTCGTCGAGGTTCCCGGGAAGAAGCGGGTCTTTGTACCCATGACGCGCATCACCTCGATCGACCAGACGCAGATCATCTGCACCGGCCTGGTCAACCTCCGCCGCTTTGAACAGCGCGGGGCCGAGACCCTGGTGGTCGCTGAAATGTTTGACCGCCGCGTTACCCTCCGTGACGGCAGCGGTGACGCCACAATCGAAGACATCGCCATGGACCAGCACCGTTCCGGCGACTGGTTCGTGAGCAAACTGTTTGTCCGCCGTGGCCATTCGCTGTCGCCCCTGAGCCGGCTCCGCCGCAACGAAACCCTGATCATCGACTGGGCAGACGCGCTCCAGGGCGCCCGGACAGAACCGCAGGCAGCCACCCAGTTCGTGGCCAACCACGAGGACCTCAAGCCCGCCGACTTCGCAGAAGCCCTCCAGGAGATGAGCGACAAACGCCGCTTTGAGGTGGCCAGTGAACTTCAGGATGAACGGCTCGCCGACGTCCTGCAGGAACTCCCCGAGGATGACCAGGTGGAAATCCTCTCCGCCCTGGACGTTCAACGGGCCGCCGACGTCCTGGAAGAAATGGATCCCGACGACGCCGCAGACCTCCTGGGCGAGCTTCCCTCCGCGCAGGCTGAGGAACTGCTGCAACTGATGGAGCCCGAAGGCGCCGAGGACGTCCGCCGACTCCTGGAATACGACGCCGACACCGCAGGCGGCCTCATGACGCCAGTTCCCGTGATCCTGCCCCCGGAAGCCACGGTCGCCGAGGCCCTGGCGCATGTCCGGCGTGAGGAACTCTCTCCCGCCCTCGCCTCCTCGATCTTTATCACCAGGCCACCGCTGGAGACCCCTACCGGCCGTTTCCTCGGTGTGGTCCACATCCAGCAACTGCTGCGGTTCCCCCCGTTTGAGCCGCTCGGGAACCTGGTGGACAAGAATCTTGAGCCACTGTCCGACCAAGCCCACATCAGTGAAGTGGCCCGGACGCTGGCAACCTACAACCTGAACTCCCTTCCGGTAGTCAATGAGGCCGGCCGGCTTGTGGGGGCGGTGACTGTTGATGACGTTTTGGATCATCTGTTGCCGGATGATTGGCGCGCCCACGATGGCGAAGCCCCGATAAGAAGGCTCGGAGGCCGCATTGGCTGACAACAGCGCCCCTAAGAACCCCTCCCACCGGACCTCGTCCAAGGCCGCAGCCACAGGCAGCCTTGACACGCCTTTGAGCGGCCGCCAACGCATCCTGCCAAAGTTCTCACCGGATCCGGATGCCTTTGGCCACGCCACCGAAGGTTTCGCCCGCTTTATGGGTACACCGCAGTTCCTCGTCTACATGACGGTGTTCGTTGTCATCTGGCTGGCCTGGAACACCTGGGCGCCGATGGAATGGCAGTTCGATTCCCGGGCGCTTGGCTACACACTGCTGACCCTGATGCTCTCGCTGCAGGCGTCCTACGCCGCGCCTCTGCTGCTTCTTGCCCAGAACCGGCAGGACGACCGTGACCGCGTGTCACTCCAGCAGGACCGCCAGCGGGCAGAACGGAACCTGTCCGACACTGAGTACCTGACCCGCGAACTGGCCTCGCTCCGGATTGCGCTTCGCGAGGTTGCCACCCGCGACTACGTCAGGGCTGAGCTGCGCTCCCTGCTGGAGGACATGCTTGAAGCGCAGGAGGAACTGCGCACTCATGACCCCTCCGGAACCGGCAGCCATGAATCCCCGCGTGACAAGGTGAAGGAAAGGCTCAAGGAAAAGCGCGACCGGCAACGCAGCCCCCGAACGCAGCAGATCCCCCGGGTCAAACCCGGGCACTCCGTCAAGGACCCCGCCGTCCCCCCGAAGCCCCCGACCCCCGAAAGCTGAGCCCGGCCTGTATGAATGACTCCCTGGACCAGGCAGTCCATGCTGCGCTGGCCACCGTTATCGATCCTGAGCTCCGCCGTCCCATCACCGAGCTGGGCATGGTGGAATCCGTGGAAATCTCCGACGACGGCCGCGTCCGGCTGGCAGTGCTCCTCACCATCGCCGGGTGTCCCCTGCGTGAAACCATCACCGCCGACTCGGAAGCGGCCTTATCCGCAGTCCATGGGGTCACCGCGGTGGAGGTTGAACTCAAGGTGATGAACCAATCCCAGCGGGACGCCCTGAAAGAGCAGCTCCGCGGCGCCGGCGCCCAGCGCGGAATTCCCTTTAATCAGCCTGGCTCACTGACCAAGGTCTTCGCAGTCGCCAGCGGCAAGGGCGGCGTCGGGAAGTCCTCAGTGACCGTTAATCTTGCGTGCTCGCTGGCCGCACAGGGGCTGCGGGTGGGCATTGTTGACGCTGACGTCTATGGCTTCTCTGTCCCGGCACTGATGGGCATCACCCAGGCCCCCACCCGGGTGGACGACATGATCCTGCCTCCCGTTGCTTACGGCGTAAAAGTCATCTCCATCGGCATGTTCGTGTCGGCCAACCAGCCGGTGGCCTGGCGGGGACCCATGCTGCACCGCGCCCTGGAGCAGTTCCTGACCGACGTGTACTTTGGCGACCTTGACGCCCTGTTCCTTGACCTGCCGCCAGGAACGGGGGATATTGCCATCTCGGTGGCCCAGCTGCTGCCCAAGGCAGAGATCCTGGTAGTGACCACCCCACAGGCCGCGGCAACCGACGTCGCGGAACGGGCCGGGGCGATTGCCACCCAGACGGGCCAGTCGGTGGCGGGTGTTATCGAAAACATGTCCTACCTGGAAATGCCCGACGGCGGGCGGATGGAGCTTTTCGGAAGCGGCGGCGGGGCGGTGCTGGCCCACCGCCTGACAACGACAGTAGGCACTGACGTGCCTCTGTTGGGGCAGATTCCCTTGGACATCCTGCTGCGTGAGGGCGGCGACGCCGGTTCCCCGATTGTCCTTGGCCGGCCGGAAACACCGGCAGCGGTTGCACTCACGGCGATTGCCGGTAAATTGGCAGCCAAACCACGGGGCCTGACGGAGATGAAGCTGGGGCTGCAGCCGCGCTGACCGCGCTGCCCCTGCAAAAAGTTAGGGTTACGTCGCTTCGGTATCGAAGGGTGCCACTTCGCCGGCCGGAAGGCGTTCGACGGTCCGCACGGGCCGGGACGAACCGGCAGACGCACCGGCGGCAACCGCCGCGGCACCTGAAGCGGCGGCGACGGCGGCAGGAGCACCGGGGCTGACAGGCTTGGAGTCGTCGTCGAGCAGCGCTTCCTTGATGATGCGTCGGGGATCGTACTGGCGGGGATCGTATTTCTTCCAATCGACGTCGTCGATATCGATCCCCACTTCCTCCTTGATCTGCTCGCGCGCGCCAGAAGCCATGCGCCGGACTTCCTTCACCAGATTCGCCAGTTTCTGGGTGTATTCGGGCAGGCGTTTGGGGCCGATCACCATGATGCCGATGATCAGCAGAAGGAAGAATTCCGGGCCGTTGATTCCAAACACTTTAGGAAGATTACCCTCTCCTGGGTCCCGGTGACGATTCGCCCTCCGGGGCCACGGAATCCGACGGGATCAAGGCGTGAGCATTTCCATTATTTTGCGGAATCCCCGCTGCAGCCTGTCGCTGATGGATTCGTCCCGGCTGCCGCCATCGGCGGTCGCAGGTTCCCGCGCAGCCCGGACATTGATCCCCGCCGCAGCGGCGGCGCTGAGCCTCTGCAGCACGGGGAGGGCGTCGTCCGCCTGGTCCGCGGGGAGGTCGGACTCATAGGTGAATCTGCCTGCCGGGGTCTGGTATGTAAACGTCCAGGGCGAAGTACCGCCGGCCCGCAGCTGAGCCGGATCGTGGTCAGCCACAGTGTGCGGGCTGACCGCTCCCGACTGTTCAGCTGCATCATGCTGTTCAACTATCCGGGCGTAATGCTTGCCGTCCCAGAGCTGTATCTCCACGGCCGGGTGGCCGTCCAGCGTGGTTGCCCTTGCGGACTGGAGGTGGAAACCGAGCGACTCGAGCTCAGGACAGACCCAGCCTTCGGTACGAAGCTGCGCCAATTGCGCCTCACTCAGCTGGCGGCCGTCGGCAGGAAGCTGGGCAGTGTGCTGCGCCAGGCTGCCCTCCAGGGCGTCTCCGGCCGCCGGGAAGGTGTCTCCTGCCATGGCAAAGGCGCTGACAGCCAGCACACCGGCTGCCGCGGCTGTTCCGCCTGCGGTGAAGGCAAGGACTTTTGTTGCCAGGTGCTGCCCCGGCGGGGGCTCCGGAGGGGCTGCGGCCAAGAGCTGGGTTTGTGCCAGCAACCGCGCCGTGAGGTCTTGGCTTGCCGGAGGTACCGCTGACTGACGCAACCGTTCAATGTATTGACGTTCCCGGTGCACAGCGGCGGCACATTGGGCGCATGAATTCACGTGGTTGCCGCCGCGGTGATGCCGGCGGCCAAAGAGGCTCTGGGGCGACATGGGGCCGATCAGAGGATGCCGGCGATGCGGGGCATGGAAAGCTTTGGTTTCCGCGACTGCTGGGGCCGGGGATCCCGATGGGCAAGCTTTTCGCGCAGCATGGTCCGCCCGCGATGGATGCGTGACCTCACCGTTCCCAGCTTGACGCCTAAGGCGGCTGCCACCTCATCGTAGGACAGGCCCTCCAGGTCACACAGCACCACGGCTGCCCGGAAGTCCGGCGGAAGTTCCTCAAGGGCAGCCTGGACGTCGAGATCAAGGTTGTTGAACTCAAAGCTTTGCTCGGGGCCGGGTTCCCGTCCCGGGATCCGGGACTCTGCATCCTCTGCCAGCGCATCAAACCGGATCCGGCTCTTGCGCCGGGCCTGGTCCAGGAACAGGTTGGTGGTGATCCGGTGCAGCCAGCCGTCCAGGGTCCCCGGCTTAAAGTTCTCAAGCGACCGGAAAACGCGAACAAAGACTTCCTGCGTGAGGTCCTCAGCGTCGAACTTGTTACCCGTGAGACGGTAGGCAAGCCGGTAGACCTTGGCCGAGTGGTTGGACACGACCTCTTCCCACGTGGGCCTGACCCATTCAACCGTGGAATCTTCTACTGCAGGGACAGGTGCCACAACTGATGATGACATCGTCCACTCCCCTCGTGGATTGCTAACGCCCGGATACTTTTGACATCTCTGGTTCGGCGCCGATCACCCCATGGATGACCGGATATCCATCATTTCAAATTTGTCTGGGAATTACCTGACCGGCAACCCTCTTCAGCCCACGGCGCAACACAGCACCTTCCGCGGAGGGCACCTCCTGACACAGTACGCTGTATGAAACACTCCCCTGCCGCCCAGAAAGCGAATCCCCATGAGCGCCGACAAGTCCACGAGCTGGTCCTATGCAGAAGATCTGCCCGCAGAGGATGAAGTTATGCTGCGGGCGCGCGAGCGCTCCTTCGAGCTCGGCGTGACGCCTGTCGGTCCCGGCGTCGGTGCAGTCCTGACCGTCCTGGCGGCGGCATCGAAGGCCCAGACCGCCGTCGAAATCGGAACAGGAGCGGGGGTCTCCGGCGTCTGCATCCTTCGCGGCCTGGGCACGCAGGCTGTACTGACCACCATCGACGTGGACGTCGAGCACCTCAAGGCCGCCCGCGAAGCGTTTTCAGAGGCAGGAAGTCCGGCCAACCGCACCCGGACCATTTCCGGCCGGGCCGGCGATGTCCTGCCCCGCCTCACGGACGCGGCCTATGACCTGGTGTTCATCGATGCCGACAAGCCTGGTTTGCCTGGCTACGTGGAACAGGCCATCCGGCTCCTCAAGGCCGGCGGCCTGCTCATCATCAACGACGCCCTGGACAAGGACCGGGTGGCCAACCCTGCGGACAGGGAAGCCAGTACGGTGGTGCTCCGCCAGGTCGGCAAGACCATCCGCGACGACGACCGGCTGGCCTCAGCCATGCTTCCCACCGGTGACGGCCTCCTGGTAGCCGTCAAGAAATAGTGCGCAACCCCTGATAAACAGGTCAGGCCCGCAGCCCGGGGGCTGCGGGCCTGAGCCAGCGGGTTTATTCGGTAACGCCGACGAGGCATTCCTTGAGGTTGGCCGCCTCCGCAGCATTGAGTTCGACCACAAGCCGTCCGCCGCCTTCGAGCGGCACACGCATGATCAGGCTGCGGCCCTCTTTGGTGACTTCCATAGGGCCGTCGCCGGTGCGTGGTTTCATAGCCGCCATGAGGAATTTCCCCTCCATTTAGTCCCAGGACTTATCAGCCCGGACGGGCTGTGTCCGCATGGTCATCAAGCCGCTATGGCGGCCCGTGTGGACACCGCCATGGCTGAACGTATTCTGAATGCTTTTGTCCTTGCTTACTTACTATTATCCCGTAATTACCCGTACGTAGCTAATCGATGGAGTTTTCCGGCCGCGTCATATTCCCCGGCGGCGATGCTCACGGCCGCCACGGCTTACGGTGGGTAATCCCCTCCGCCGGGCAGCTGGGCCCAGGCCCAGAGCCAGACGACCCAGACGATCTGGAGCAGGACAAACATCACCAGAACTGTCCCGCGATAGGCCCGTGACCGGGACAGGAGTGCGGCGCTGAGCGCCAGCGGAAAGAGCGGGAGCAGCATACGGAACGTGCTGGTCTGCGGGTGCAGGAAGATCAGGAGATAGCCCATGTAGCAGGCGCACCACAGACGAAGCTCAACGCCAAGCTGCACCACCGGCGGCGAGAACAGCAGCAGCGCAAAAAGGCCGGCGAAGATGAACGGGGCCATCACTCCGAGTACTGGACCAAAGAGTTGGATGCCGGTGTCGAACCATGGCTTGAACGGCACCAGGTCATGCCCCCTCCAGACGGTCTCCGTTTTGGTGTACGCCTGAATGTCTCCGGTGGTTGCCCAGGCCGCAGCCGGCCAGATGAGGGCGGAGGCGCCGCTGACGGCTGCCAGGGCTGCCAGGCGGGCAAGCTCTCCTGGCGTGTGGCTACCGGGAGAGCTTGCCATGCTGGCGGCCCGGCGGAAGCGTTGGATCAGCCGGTAAAGGAGAAGCAGTCCCACCATGGCGGCAAACGGAACACCAACAGGCCGGGAAAGGCACATCAGCAGAACCACCGGAATCGCCCAAAGGTAGCGGCGGCGGATCACCAGCAGCAAGGCTGCCGCCAGGAGCAGGAGGGTCAGAGGCTCCGCGTACGGAACCTGGAGAATCGCCGAAACAGGAAAAGTCGCGAAGAAGACCACACCCCACAGTGCAGTGGAGTGCGCAGCTTTGTACCTAAAGAGGGCGTAGGTGACCAGGGCCGCCCCCACACCGGACAGCATGGCAACCAGGGTGAGCGAAGCTGCGGGGTTGAGGCCTGTTATTGCCCCGAGTCCACGCGCCAAGGCGGGAAACAAGGGATAGAACGCCCAGGCGTTCTCCTGCACGTTGCCGGTGTCATCAGTGGGAAGCACGGAGGGGTAGCCATTGGTGACGATTTCGCCGTACCAGCGGGCGTCCCAGATGTTGATGAAGTTCCAGTAGTCGGGCTTGGCCGGGAACCAGGGGTTTGGCCCCTGGTGCAGGGCCGCCGCCATAAAGATGAACGCGCCCGCCAGCCGTGAGCCGCAATAGAGCGCAATAACCTGCAGCCACCAGGGCCATCCGCGGAATGCATCGCCTGCGCGCCCCGCCGCCTGGCCAATCCTTGTTGTCAGGCCCGCCCGGGTACCCGTGCCTGCACTCAAAGTGTGCCCTCAGCCTTTTCCCGCTCAGGCCGGGACGTGGTTGTTGGCCGATCCTGCTGAGCTTCCACCGCCACGGTTCCGGCCTTATCAGCTGCCTGCGTCCCCGTGGAGGCCTGCTGGGACTGCTCGGCCTCGAGCAGCCGCATCCGGAGCCGTTCCAGTTCCGCATCCTTGGCGGCCAGCTGGTCCCTCAACTCGTCCAGCACCTGGTCCACCTGGTCCATGCGGTAGCCCCGCAGGCCAAGGGAAAACCGAACCTTGTCGACGTCGGCCGGGCTTGCTTCTGCCGGCAACAGCACCGGCGGAAGGTTCGCCACCGGCTGTTCGAACCCTCCATCGAGAAGTCCAGCGGCAGAAAACTCTTTGTCAGGCAGCCCGGTACTTCCACCCGTCCCGGTCCCGCTGCGCCTGAACAAAGTGCCGGACTTGCCACCGGCCCCGGCCCAGGCGGCCACACCGATCAGCAGGATGGCAAGAAAAACCAGAAAATAGCTCACATCACCCATCGTGCCAGATTGCCTTGACGCCACGGCCCTCTTGATAATTCAGTTGGGTATCAGGTGGTTATTCGGGCCGCTGCTCCCCGTTGGTTGACGGCGCGATGACGGTGCCGTGCAACACCAGGTCCACTGCCTCGGCCGGATCATCAACGACCTGGATCAGGTCCAGGTCCTTCTCGGAAACCATTCCCTCGGCCACCAGGGTGCCCCTGATCCACTCGATCATCGGCCCCCAAAATGCGACGCCGAGGAGGACAATCGGGAACGAGGTCACTTTCCGGGTCTGGACGAGCACCATGGCTTCAAAGAGTTCGTCCAGCGTGCCCAGGCCTCCGGGGAGGACGATGAACCCTTGGGCGTATTTGACGAACATGGTCTTGCGGGCGAAAAAGTACCGGAAGTTGATGCCCAGGTCCACCCATTGGTTGAGCCCCTGCTCGAAGGGCAATTCAATGCCCAGGCCCACAGATACGCCGTTGCCTTCCACGGTGCCCCTGTTGGCTGCCTCCATGGAACCCGGACCGCCGCCCGTGATCACGGCTACGCCGGCAGCTGCCAGTTTCCGGCCCACCTCGACACCCATTTCGTAGTACGGGCTGCCGGGTTTGGTTCTTGCTGAACCGAAAACGCTGACCGCCGGTCCCAGGTCCGCGAGCGCCCCGAATCCTTCAACGAATTCGCTCTGGATCCGCATCACGCGCCAGGGATCCGTATGGACGAACTGCCCGGGACCCTTGCTGTCCAGCAAATGCTGGTCCGACATTTCCACCGCTGCCTGTTTGCGGCGAAGTTCAAGGGGCCCTTTGCGGCGTGGCTGGGCGGTTTTGGCCGGGTCTGCGTTGATGCTCATCACCCAAGGCTAACGCCAAGGCGGCAGGCTGGCTGCAGGTATCTCTTGAATCACGATCCGCGGCAACTTGGCGTGATTCCCGTCATAAGCGGGCTTTGTTCGCTAGATTCTTCTTATGACTACTCATGTGCCCGGCGATGCGCTCGTCTCCCTGAATGGTGTCAACAAACATTACGGTCAGCTTCACGTGTTGAAGGACATCGACCTCCACGTCCGCAAGGGCGAAGTGGTTGTTGTTATTGGCCCTTCCGGTTCGGGCAAGTCGACTCTGTGCCGCGCCATCAACCGCCTCGAAACGATTGAAGGCGGAACCATCAGTATTGATGGAAAAGTCCTGCCGGAGGAAGGAAAGGAACTCGCCCGCCTCCGGGCCGACGTCGGCATGGTGTTCCAGTCGTTCAACCTGTTTGCCCATAAGACCATCCTGGAAAACGTGACCCTAGGCCCTATCAAGGTCAAGGGTGTTCCCAAGGCGCAGGCTGACAAGGAAGCCATGGCTCTCCTTGAACGGGTGGGCGTAGGCCACCAGGCCCCCAAGCTTCCCGCCCAGCTTTCCGGCGGACAGCAGCAGCGTGTTGCCATTGCCCGGGCACTGGCCATGAAGCCGAAGGTCATGCTTTTTGACGAGCCCACCTCCGCCCTTGACCCGGAAATGATCAATGAAGTGCTTGACGTCATGATCCAGCTGGCCAAGGAGGGCATGACCATGATTGTGGTCACCCACGAGATGGGCTTCGCCCGCAAGGCCGCTGACCGCGTGGTGTTTATGGCAGACGGCCAGATCGTCGAGGACGCAACGCCCGAAGAGTTCTTCACCAATCCCCAGAGCAGCCGGGCCAAGGACTTCCTGTCCAAGCTTCTTACGCACTGACGCAGTCAGAGTTCGCACCCAGGCCGTCCCAGGCGGCCGCCCAATGAAAGGAATGTCATGAAGGCATTTTTGACCCGGAGGAAATCCCTCCTGGTAGCAGCATCCGCAGCCCTGGCGCTGTCACTGAGCGCATGCGGCGGCGGTACCGGCACCACCAGCGACCCCACCGTTGCCGAGACTCCGACTTTCGCGGCAGGGAGCACGATGGAAAAGCTCTCCAAGGCCGGAACCATCAAGATCGGCACCAAGTACGACCAGCCGCTGTTTGGCCAGGTGGGCCTGGACGGAAAGCCCATCGGCTTTGACGTCGAGATCGGAAAGCTGATCGCTGCAAAGCTCGGAATTGCCGCCGACAAGATTGAATGGTCCGAAACAGTATCAGCCAACCGCGAACCGTTTATCCAGCAGGGCCGCGTTGACCTGGTCATTGCCACGTACACCATCAATGACAGGCGCAAGGAAGTCGTCAGCTTCGCCGGCCCGTACTACGAAGCCGGCCAGGCCCTGATGGTCAACAAGGACAACGACTCCATCACAAAGCCGGAGGACGTCAAGGGCAAGAAGGTTTGCTCGGTGACCGGCTCCACCCCGGCTGCCACCATTGTTGAGAAGTATGGAGCAGAGCTTGTTCCGGCCGCCACCTACTCAGCTTGCCTGGAGCCCCTCCGCAACAAGCAGGTCGAGGCCATCACCACTGACAACGTGATCCTGGCCGGGTTTGTGGACAAGGAGCCCGAGGCGTTCAAGCTTGCCTCGGATGAGACGTTCACCAAGGAGCCCTACGGCATTGGCCTGAAGAAGGAAGACACCGAGTTCCGCAACTGGATCAACGACCAGCTGGAGGAATTCGAAAAGGACGGATCCTACAAGAAGGCCTGGGAAGCAACTGCCGGCACGGTCATCAAGACTGCCCCGGAGCTCCCTGAGATCGACCGCTACTAACTAACGCAGGCGGTTGCCGGAGTCCGCTCCCCGCGGCTCCGGCAGCCGCCGCTGCCATCTTCGCTCCGTCCACGACACCAGCCGAAGGACCCCATGGACGCTATTCTCGAAAACCTGCCGCTTTACTGGGAGGGCCTTCTCCGGACCCTGTTCCTGTCTACTGTGTCCGGGGTGATCGCCCTCGTGTTGGGGACGTTGCTGGCCGCAGCCAGGGTTTCTCCTGTTGCCGCCCTGCGCGGCTTCAGCATGACTTATGTTGAAGTCCTCCGAAACACCCCCCTGACCATTGCCTTTTTCTTTGCCGCTGTAGTGCTCCCCCGTCTTGGGGTAACGTTCGAGCAATTTGAAGTGGCAGCAATCATTGCCCTCAGTGCCTACACCGCAGCCTTCATCGCTGAAGCTGTCCGCTCCGGTGTTAACAGCGTTCCCGTTGGGCAGGCCGAGGCTGCCCGCAGCATCGGAATGAAGTTCAGCCAGGTGCTGTCCCTCATCATCCTGCCGCAGGCACTTCGCACCGTCATTCCACCATTGATCAACATCCTGATCGCCCTCGTAAAAAACTCGTCCGTCGCCGGTGCCTTCTTTGTGCTGGAGCTGTTCGGCTACGGCAGGCAGCTTGCCAACACCTATGGTGACCAGGTGCTGGCCGTACTGCTCGGCGTTGCGTTCTTCTACCTCCTGCTTACCGTTCCGCTCGGTATCCTGGCCAGCACCGTCGAAAAAAAGGTGGCGATTTCCCGATGAGCTCAGTTCTTTATGACGTCCCGGGCCCCAAGGCACGCAGGGTTTCCCTCATTGGGTCGGTAGTGGGCTCCCTGCTGATCCTTGGCCTGCTCGCCTTGATCATCACCACCCTCGCCCAGCAAGGGATCTTCGAAGGCCGGCGTTGGGCAATTTTCACCCGGGCCGATGTCTGGATGTTGCTCGGGAACGGCATCGGAGCAACTCTTAGCGCCGCTGCCATCGCAGCGATCATCGCCTTCCCGCTGGGTCTGATGCTCTGCCTCCTGCGGATCTCGGACGCCGCTGCTGTCCGCATCCCCACACGGGTTGTGCTGGAGTTCCTGCGCGGTATGCCCGTTGTCCTGATGATGTTCTTCGTTTTGCTGGTCTTTGGCACCAACCCGTTCATCGCTGTAGTGGCCGGCCTGGTCCTCTACAACGCGGCCGTCTTCTCGGAGATCATCCGTGCCGGCATTCAGTCACTGCCGAGGGGCCAGCGTGAGGCGGGCCTGACCATTGGACTGACCAGCTTCCAGTCCCGCATGCTCATCGAACTGCCGCAGGCTATCCGCCGGATGATGCCATCGTTGGTTGCCCAGTTGGTGGTGCTCCTGAAGGACACGTCCCTGGGTTACATCGTGGCTTACGGCGAGCTGCTCCGGGCTGTGCAGGTCATGGCGGACTTCCTGGGAACGGCGTTCCTGTTCCCGATCTTCTTCGTGGCAGCAGCCATCTACATCGCGATCAACATCTGCGTTTCACGGATCGCCGTGTGGATCGAACACCGTGGCACCAAGAAGGCAGCCGGCGGCGTGGCAAAGGCTGAGCCTGAGCCCATCGAAGCCGCAGTTCCGTAGCAGCGGTACCCTAACAGCAGTAACAGCACGCCACTCCCAAGGGACATGGTAAAAGGGCCGGATCCGTCGAGGATCCGGCCCTTCCTGTGTCTGGGGTCCTTTCTTTGAAAGCCCCGAGTCAGGGGTTTACTCGGAAAGCCACGTCCGCAATGCACGCAGGCATTGACGGATTGCGTCCGCGTCCACGTGCTCGTTGTCCTTGTGGGCCAGCAGCGGGTCACCTGGACCGAAGTTCACCGCGGGAATGCCCAGTTCACTGAACCGCGCGACGTCGGTCCAGCCGTATTTCGGTTTCGGCTCGGCTCCAACCGCGGCCACGAAGGATGCAGCTGCCGGATGGTTCAGCCCGGGACGGGCGCCTGCGGCACTGTCCGTCCGGACCACGTCGAAACCTTGGAGGAGGGCACGTACATGGGCTTCAGCCTGCTCCGGCGATTTGTCCGGGGCGAAGCGGTAGTTGATCACCACAACGCAGCGGTCCGGAATCACGTTGCCCGCCGTGCCGCCATGAATCTTCACCGCATTAAGGCTTTCACGGTAGTCGAGCCCGTCAACGTTGACGGTGGCCGGCTGGTATGCAGCCAACCGGGCAAGGATGGGCGCCGCTGCATGGATCGCATTGCTTCCCATCCAGGCCCGGGCAGAATGTGCGGCCTCGCCGATGGTGGTTGCTTCCAGCCGCATGGTGCCGTTACACCCGCCCTCCACTGTGCCGTCGGTGGGCTCCAACAGAATGGCGAAGTCGCCGTTCAGCAGCGCGCCGTGGTTGCGGACCAGGCGGCCCAGCCCGCTCTTGACCGCTTCCACTTCCTCGTGGTCATAAAAAACAAAGGTGACATCGCGTTTCGGTTCCGCCCCGGCGTCGAACATGGTGGCAGCCAGCGCCAACTGCACCGCAACACCGCCCTTCATGTCGGTGGCCCCACGTCCGTACAGGACGCCCTCGCCGGGAATGCCGGAGTCCCAGGTGGAGGGAACCGTGCCCCGGGCCCCGAATGTGACCGGCAAGGGCACCGTGTCCAGGTGGCCGGCAAGGATGACCCGTTCGGTCCTGCCCAGCTCCGTCCGCGCGATCAGCGAATCACCATCACGCACCACGTGCAGTTGGGGGATGCCCCGCAGTGCAGTTTCGACGGCGTCGGCCAGCTCAGTCTCGTTTCCAGACACACTGTTGATGTCCATTACGGCTGCGGTCAGCAGCGCAACATCCTGCCGGAGGTCCAGGGGCTTGGTGGCGGGCTCAGAGGCGGTTTCAGCAGTCACCATGACAGTCTAGTTCGAACCCGGGCCCGGGCTCTCGATAGACTGGGGCAATGACTGAGACCGCTACCTCCGCTGTGCCCGAAAACCAGAACTCAACCATTGAGGCCCGTTCCGCCTATGGCTTCGGGCTGGCCACCATCGCCACCGCCACAGGCAAAGAAAATAGCCAGGCCACTGTCCTTGATGTTTGGTTCCCGGCACCTGCCCTTGGGGTTGCCGCAGAAAAGCTGCGCGCCGTTGAGAACGCAGATGAAAACCTGGCCCAGCTTGCGGAGAGCAGCGCTGACCCGGACCGCGGCACCGAGCAGAAAGTGGTCTTCGTCCAGATCAACCTCGACGAAGCCCCGGCCGACACCGCGGATGCCTACCTCAGGCTGCACCTTCTCTCCCACCGCCTGGTCCGGCCCAACAGCATCAACCTTGACGGCGTGTTCGGCAAGCTCCCCAACGTGGTGTGGACCAACTTCGGCCCGGCAGCTGTGGAGGGCTTTGAGCTTACCCGTGCGCGCTTGCGCCGCCGTGGCGCTGTCACCGTCTACGGCATCGACAAATTCCCCCGCATGGTGGACTACGTTGTCCCGTCAGGTGTGCGGATCGCCGACGCCGACCGTGTCCGGCTTGGCGCGCACCTCGCCGACGGGACCACCGTCATGCACGAAGGGTTTGTGAACTTCAACGCCGGCACCCTGGGGACCTCCATGGTGGAAGGCCGCATCTCCGCAGGAGTAGTGGCCGGTGACGGCAGCGATGTGGGCGGCGGCGCCTCGATCATGGGCACTCTTTCCGGCGGCGGCAAGGAGAAAATCGCCATCGGTGAGCGCGTCCTCCTGGGTGCCAACTCCGGCGTGGGCATCAGCATCGGCGATGACTCGGTGGTCGAGGCCGGACTCTACGTCACGGCAGGAACGCGCGTTCGTGTGCCGGGCCCCAAGGACGAGGTAGGCGAGGACACCACCAAAATCGTCAAAGCCATCGAGCTCTCCGGGGTCCCCAACCTGCTGTTCCGCCGCAACTCCACCACCGGCGCTGTGGAGGCCCTGCCGCGCAAGGGCCAGACGGTGGAACTCAACACCGCCCTGCACGCCAACTGACAGCTCGGTGACTCAGGGACGGGGCCTCCGGCGGCCTGTGGTGCTGCTCCTCACCCTGGCCCTGATGGGCGGAGGAGTGTACACAGCTGTCACTTTCCTGCAGCGCTCCGAGACCCTGGTTTCGGAGCGCTGCACGGCGGTGGTGGGTTCACAGTCCGCGGAACTGGCCACGGACCAGGCCGTCAACGCCTCGCTCATTACTGCCGTTGCCGTCCAACGGGGCCTTCCGCCGCGCGCCGCCAGCATCGCCCTGGCTACGGCCATGCAGGAGTCGAAGCTGCGAAACATCAACCACGGCGACCAGGCCGGGCCGGATTCCCGGGGACTGTTCCAGCAGCGGCCATCCCAAGGGTGGGGAACTGAAGCCCAGGTCATGGATCCCTACTATGCAGCCAACGCTTTCTACGACGCGCTGGAAAAGATCCCGGACTATGAGTCACTGGAAATTACCGATGCCGCCCAGCGGGTACAGCGCTCCGCCTACCCGCTGGCCTATGCAGAACATGAAGGCATGGGCCGCTCGTTCGCCTCTGGCTTCACCGGCCAGACGCCTGGCGCTGTGCAATGCACACTGCGGGCGCCCCTCGATGCAGGCAACCCGGCCGCAGTGGCTTCGGAGCTGGAACTGGCCTACGGGACGCTGGGGACAGCCACGGAGGGGCAGAGCCTGCTGGTGGAAGCCAGCGGCAGCCACGCCTGGTCTCTGGCGCAATGGGCTGTGGCCAATGCCAAGGACTTTGAGGTAACCCAGGTGGACGTCGAGGGGCAAAGCTGGAACCGGAATGCCAAGGACGGCTGGCAGGATTCGGACGCGGCGCCCGGCCAGGTCCGGATCACTGTCTCGCCGGTGGCATCCGAAAACTGACGCCTGGTTCAGTGCCGGCTAGACCAACATCTCCACAACGGGCTGGACATAGCTGCGGAAAAGATCGGGCTGTGAGATCAGGTCATGGCTCATAATGATCTTGTCCGGTTCCAGGTACCAGGCCCGCTGTTCGTTGAGCGGCAGTTCGATGATGGTCAGGCTGAAGTCCCGGGAACTCCGCCCCACCTCCATCAGCCGGTCATCCACCAGGTCATCCAGCAGCAGATCCGATCCACTGGCAACACGCTCCGCTTCCAGCTCCGCATATTCACTGCGGCGCTCCCGCACCCATGTCAGGGCAGAACCGAAATGCGCCTGCAGGACCCTCTGCAGTGCAGGGGAATTTCCGAACGCGGCAAATTCCGGCGGGGACAACTCGGGGGACATCTTTGGATGGGCCTTGAGCAGTTGATCCCACCAGGCTTCCCACTCGGTCTTCAGGGCGCCGAGTCCGCCCACTTCGGCGGTGAGATGGCTATGGTCAGCGTGGTGTACTTTCGGAGCGGCGTGTGAGAGCGCCGGACGGCCGGCGCCGTCGAGACCGGCGGCGTCGCGCACGTACAGCGCGATCATCATCGGGCCGGATGTGTCCATGGTGATCTTCCAGCCTGAACCGCCTGCTTGATGCATTCCAATTCCTCCCGTGGCGTGCCTGCACCGGGCTTGCTTGTCCGGATCCCGTCCCCCGGCTCCCAGTCTATTCCCGAAGCCCCCGGACGGTAATGGCCGGAGTGGCAGCGAGTGCCTCAAGGTGCCGCTCCAGAACGTCCCGGCACATTCCGGCATTCATCCACTCGGGCTGAAGCAGGGCGTGCATGCACAGGCCGTCCAGGATTGCCAGGAGCCGCTCGGCCTCCACAACGAGGCTCTGCTGCCCGCCGCCGTCGTCCGCCATCAAGGCGATAATCACCTGGCCGATGATGGCCGCGACCTCCCGGTGGCTTCGGTCCGCTTCCGCCGCGAGGAAGGGCCGGATTCTGGCTGCGTTCTTGAACGCCATCCAGACGCACGCCTCAACCGCCCGCCTTTCATCGATCGGCAGCAATTCACCCAGCAGGGTTAAAACAGCGTCGCCCTGCTGCGCCGTTCCGGGAACACTCGCCTGGACGGCCGGCAGGGCTTCCGCCAAGCGGAACAGGATGCGGTCCACCACTGTCGCGAACGAGTGGGTGAGGAGCTCTTCGCTGCCGGCAAAGTAGTGCCTGACCGATCCCACCGCCAGTCCTGCCTCGTCCGCCACCTCACGGAGGGAAACACGCTCCAGTCCGTCCACTGCGATGATCCTGAAGACTGCCTCCACTACTTCATTGCGCCGGGCTTCGGCATCTACGATTTTTGGCACCCCCTTTTTTAGCACAGCTGTGCTCTATCCCGCCGGTGCTGCTGCGGTGTGTTCCGGTTTCCGATGCTCCGGGCAAAGGCTCTTCCCTATCCGGCATTCGGAATGCCCGGAGACCCAGGCCGGGAAGTGGGATAGCGTTGAGATCATGAAAATTCTGGTCACAGGTGGCACCGGGTACATCGGCTCCCACACAGTCTTGTCCCTGCAGGAAGCCGGCCATGAAGTGGTGGTCATCGATAACCTGGTGAACTCGAGCGTGGAGTCGCTGCGGCGCGTTGCCGAGCTCACCGGGAAGACCGCCCAATTCCACAACGTGGACCTCCTGGACGAAGCGGCGGTGGACGGAGTTTTTTCGGCCAACGCCATTGACGCGGTCATCCACTTTGCCGGCCTGAAAGCGGTGGGCGAGTCGGTCCGTGAGCCGCTGAAGTACTACTACAACAACCTGGTGGGCACCCTGAACCTGATCCGGGTCATGGACCGCCACGACGTCCGCTCGATCGTCTTCAGCTCCTCCGCCACGGTTTACGGCGAACACAACCCGATCCCCTACGTCGAGAAGATGGAAATCGGCGCCAACAACCCGTACGGCCGGACCAAGGAACAGATCGAAGACATCCTCTCGGACCTTGGCGCCGCGGACACCCGCTGGCACATCGCCCTGCTCAGGTACTTCAACCCGGTCGGCGCCCACCCCTCCGGCAGGATCGGCGAGGACCCCCAGGGCATCCCCAACAACCTGGTGCCGTTCATCGCCCAGGTCGCCGTGGGACGCCGCGAAAAACTCATGGTCTTCGGCGGCGACTACGACACTCCGGACGGCACCTGCCTGCGCGACTACATCCACGTCGTGGACCTCGCCGACGGCCACGTCGCCGCCCTGAACCATGTGGCCGGCCGGAGCGGTGTGTTCCGCTGGAACCTTGGCTCAGGCAAGGGCTCCTCCGTACTGGAGGTGCTGCACTCCTTCGAGAAAGCCGTCGGAAAGCCCATCCCCTATGAGATCACGGGGCGCCGCGCCGGCGACCTTCCCGCATTCTGGGCCGACGCCGCCTCCGCCCTGGCCGACCTGAGCTGGTCCACCACCAAAACAGTGGACCAGATGTGCGAGGACCACTGGCGCTGGCAGAAGAACAACCCCCTCGGCTATGGCTCCTGACTAACAACAACTCAAGAGGACCAAAACGACAGCGTCCGCCCACCTGTGGAAGGTGGGCGGACGCCGTCGTTTATTCTGGCTTGCCGGTGGCTGGGGCCACGCCGGCGAGGGACCCGAACCGAGCTTGCGAGGTTTGGGAGCCGGTGGGGATTAGCGGACGGGGTAGTCGCGCTCCGGCTCGCCGATGTACAGCTGGCGCGGGCGGCCGATCTTGGTGTTGGGATCGCTGATCATTTCACGCCACTGGGCGATCCAGCCCGGCAGGCGGCCGATGGCGAACAGGACGGTGAACATCTTCTCCGGGAAGCCCATGGCCTTGTAGATGAGCCCTGTGTAGAAGTCCACGTTGGGGTAAAGCTTGCGCTGGATGAAGTAGTCGTCATTCAGCGCCTTCTCCTCAAGCCGCATGGCGATGTCCAGGAGTTCGTCGTTGCCGCCGAGCTTCGTGAGGATTTCGTGGGCCGTGGCCTTGACGATCTTGGCCCGCGGATCGTAGTTCTTGTACACGCGGTGTCCGAAGCCCATCAGGCGGACGCCGTCTTCCTTGTTCTTGACCTTCTCCATGTAGTCCTCCGGCCTGGTGCCGTCGGCCTGGATCTGGCGGAGCATCTTGAGCACAGCCTCGTTCGCGCCGCCGTGGGCGGGACCGAAGAGCGCGTTGATGCCGGCCGACACCGAGGCAAACAGGTTGGCGTTTGAGGAGCCCACCAGGCGCACCGTGGAGGTGGAACAGTTCTGTTCGTGGTCAGCGTGCAGGATCAGCAGGAGATCCAGCGCCTTCGCGATGACCGGATCAACCTCGTACTGCTCTGCCGGGAGGCCGAAGCTCAGGCGCAGGAAGTTTTCCACGAGGTTGTGGGAGTTGTCCGGGTACAGCATGGGCTGGCCGATGCTCTTCTTGAGCGCGTAGGCAGCGATGACCGGCATCTTGGCCATCAGGCGGATGGTGGAAACCTCCACCTGCTCGGCGTTGAAGGGGTCAAGCGAGTCCTGGTAGAACGTGGACAGCGCCGATACAGCCGACGAAAGGACAGGCATGGGGTGGGCATCGCGCGGGAACCCGCCGAAGAAGCCCTTGAGCTCTTCGTGCAGCAGCGTGTGACGGCGGATCTTTTGGTCGAACGCTTCCAGTTCCACGGTGGTGGGCAGGTTGCCGTAGATCAGCAGGTAGGAAACTTCGAGGAAGCTGGAGTGCTGCGCCAACTGCTCGATGGGGTATCCCCGGTAACGCAGGATGCCCGCATCGCCGTCGATGTAGGTGATTGCAGAGGTTGTTGCCGCTGTGTTCATAAAGCCGGGGTCAAAGGTGACTGCACCCGTCTGCTTCAGCAGCTTGGAAACGTCGTAACCTTCGTTTCCTTCAATAACCTGGATGCGCGGGAGCTTGAGCTCGCCTCCTGCATGGAGCAGGGTTGCGCTGTTGGTCTCAGTCATGGAGTCCCCTTCATGAGGCGTCTGGGCCTCTGTCGAAAGCTTGATCCAACATCCGGTGAGCCGCGCACTGACCCTGCAAGCACAGGATTCCAACACCCGGGCTGCCTTCTTGTAGAAAGCCACCATCGATAGTCACTTAAAAAGTACCCGCTCCTTGGCGGGTGTCACTAATCGGTGTCCTTCCAAGATGCCCTAAAATAGGCTGGTTGTGGCGCGAGTCACATGATTGTTACGGTGCCGTTGCCAGCCGGGCCACCGCTGCGTCGATCCGTTCATCCGAACCGGTCAATGCCACCCGGATGAATCCGTTGCCTGCCTCGCCGTAAAAGACGCCGGGCCCCACCACGACGCCACGCCCGGCAAGGCGGCCCACGGTGTCCCACGTATCCTCGCCGGCGGTGGACCAGAGGTAAAGGCCGGCGTCGGAGTCTTTGATCTCCAGTCCAAAATTCCGCAGCGCGGGCAGGAGCCGCTCCCTGCGGCCCCTGTAGAGGTCCTTCTGCACCTGGACATGGAGGTCGTCGCCCACTGCCACCCGCATCGCTTCCTGGACGGGGTAGGGGACAATCATGCCGGCATGCTTTCGGCTGTTGACCAGGTTGGCCATGATGGCCGGATCGCCGGCGACGAAGGCCGCACGGTACCCTGCCAGATTGGACTGTTTGCTCAGCGAATAGACGGCCAGAAGTCCTTCATGGGAGCCGCCGGCAATCCGCGGATCCAGGATGCTGGGTACCGGCTCCCCACCGCGCTGGACATCCCACGCGCCCCAACCCAGTTCGGCATAGCACTCGTCAGAGGCCACCACGGCGCCCAGCTCCCGCGCCTGTGCCACCAACAACCTCAAGGACTCCACATCCCTGACGCTTCCGGTCGGGTTGCCGGGCGAATTGACCCAAATCAGACGGACCCGGGAGCGGGTGGCTGCGTCGAGCTCGTCAAGGTTGTCCGTAGCCACGGAGGTGACCCCGGCAAGGGTGGCTCCGATGTCGTAGGTGGGGTAGGCAACCTGGGGGCGTACAACGACGTCGCCCGGCTTCAGCCCCAGCAGGAGCGGCAGCCAGGCAACCAGTTCCTTCGAACCCACGGTTGGCATAACGTTTTTTGGATCCAGCCCAGGAACGCCACGCCGGCGCCCAAACCAGGCCGCGATGGCTTCCCGCAATGCTGCAGTGCCGTGGACCGTGGGGTATCCGGGAGCGTTGGCCGCGGCCTGGAGCGCGTCCTGGATAACGGTGGGCGTGGGGTCAACGGGCGTACCGATGGACAGGTTCACTGCCCCGCCCGGGTGTTCCGAAGCCTTGGCCAGATAGGGCGCCAGTGCCTCCCAAGGGTAATCGGGCAGGCTGAGGCCAAAACTACTCAACGCGGCGGTCACCGGGACGTCCGGCTCAGTGGTCTTGGTTCTGGGGCGGCAGGGCGGCAATCATCGGGTGGTCCTTACCCGTGTTGCCCACCTTGGCGGCACCGCCCGGGGATCCGAGATCGTCGAAGAATTCCACGTTGGCTTTGTAGTAGTCGGCCCACTCGTCGGGGGTGTCGTCCTCGTAGTAGATAGCCTCCACCGGGCACACCGGTTCACAGGCACCGCAGTCGACGCACTCATCCGGATGGATGTACAGCGAACGCTCACCCTCGTAGATGCAGTCGACCGGGCACTCTTCAATACATGCCTTGTCCTTGACATCTACACACGGCTGCGCGATTACGTACGTCACGTCCCTTGCCTCTCCACTTCGTTTCCGGCGACCAGCCGGCTCTTGCTTCCGGCACTATGCCCGGACTGTTGATTTCTGAGCCTATTATCTCCCAGCCCATTCCTGCGAACCTAGCGGGGCCGCCTAGTATGAACTGGTGAGTCTGACCACGCCTTCGCCCCGGGAGTTCCTGGCAGCGGCCGCACCCGGTACGCGGGTGGTGGTCCGCTACCGAATCGATGGCGGACTGACCGACGCGCTGGGTTACCTGCTGCGCACCGCCGACGGCGACTGCACCGTCCGCACCCGGAAGGCCGACGTCGTTATTCCGCTCGATCTGGTGACCGCAGCAAAGGAAGTGCCGCCCGCTCCGGAGCGCCGCCGCCCTGCGCACTGAGGGCCGTCGTCGCTGCGCAGGGGCTGCCCCTGCGGATCGAGGCCGGACTTCACTGGGCAGTCCGGTACGTGCCAAGGGCCTGGTGGACCATCCTCACAAACTCTGCCGGCTCCCTGAGGAGCATTTCGAAAGTCACACGGAGGGTGGGAACGCCCCGAACGACGGTAATGTTCCACCGCCGCCTGTCCTCCCTGTACGCCTGCCGGCTGCTGTGGTGGGAGTAGCCGTCCGTCTCAATGCCCAGCAAGCCGTCAACCAGGAGGTCCAGATGCCCCATTCCTGGAACGTTGACCTGCAGCTCGACCGTCAGCCCGGCCTCTTCCAGCAAGTATCGGGCCATGGTCTCAATGACGGAACCGGATTGTGGCCGGATCCTTGCCACCAGGGCCTGCAGGGCCTTTTCCCGTGCGGCAGGAAACCGGATACGCAGATCCGAAAGTTGCACCAGGCCCTGCTTGACTGCAGATTCTGCAATGGTCAGGCCCTCGAGCGGCGGCAGGCAGCGCAGCGATTGGCACACGATGTCCAGATGGGTCAGCGGTACGTGGCTTCGATGCACCACACAACCCTCGATTGGCCTGCCATGCCTGGCGGCAAGATGGGGCTTGTCGGGCCTCTTCACCACCCATAGCCCCGCTGCTGCGGCGGCCGTGACGCAACCACGCACGGCATGATGGCGGCCGGCATGGACCACCAACGGCTCGGCACCGGGCAACGCATAAACGCCCCTTGCCACCCTCTGAATGGAAGCGTCCAACAGGCCGGCTTCAATCAACCGTCGGGATACTCCCGCCTGCCTGAGGGAGTTGGTGCTGGCAACGCCATCCAGATGGGTCAGCACGTCAGTAACTGTTCGCATGACTAGATGCTGCCTCCCCCGGGATTCCGGCGCACCGGGCAGCACAAGCCATGTGGAAAACGTCCGGGCGCAGTGACGGCGGGGTTCAGCGCGAACGGACCGTCTCTGCACATCCAGGACGCGGGTGAGAGCGCACCCCCCGTTTTTGGGAAAGAAAAAAGCCGGAACGACGGCGGGGAGTCCCGCCAGCCGTTCCGGCTCTCCTTCTGAAACTAGACCTTGGCGCGTGCGCGGTTGGCCTTGGCGCGCTCGTTCGTGTCAAGGATGAGCTTGCGGATACGGATCGACTCAGGGGTCACCTCGACGCACTCGTCCTCGCGGGCGAATTCGAGGGACTCTTCGAGCGTGAGGTCGCGCGGCGGCGTCAGGTTCTCGAAGGTGTCGGAGGAAGCGGCACGCATGTTGGTGAGCTTCTTTTCCTTCGTGATGTTCACGTCCATGTCGTCGGCGCGGGAGTTCTCGCCGACGATCATGCCTTCGTAGACCTCAGAGGTAGGCTTCACGAAGAAGGAACCGCGCTCCTGCAGGTTGATCATGGCGAACGGCGTGACAACACCGGCGCGGTCAGCAATCATGGAGCCGTTGGTGCGGTACTCGATGGGACCGGCCCACGGCTCGTAGCCCTCGGAGATGGAAGCTGCGATGCCCGCGCCACGGGTGTCGGTGAGGAACTTGGTGCGGAAACCGATCAGGCCGCGGGCCGGAACGATGAATTCCATCCGGCACCAGCCGGTGCCGTGGTTGGCCATGTTGGTCATGCGGCCCTTGCGGGCAGCCATCAGTTGGGTGACGGCGCCAAGGTATTCTTCCGGTACATCGATGGTCATGTGCTCCATCGGCTCGTGGACCTTGCCATCGATGGTCTTGGTAACAACCTGCGGCTTGCCCACGGTCAGCTCGAAGCCTTCACGGCGCATCTGCTCAACCAGGATGGCCAGGGCGAGCTCGCCACGGCCCTGGACTTCCCAGGCGTCGGGACGCTCGGTGGGCAGAACCTTGATGGAGACGTTACCGATCAGTTCCTTGTCCAGGCGGTCCTTCACCTGGCGGGCCGTGACCTTGGCACCCTTGACCTTGCCGGCCAGCGGCGAGGTGTTGATACCGATGGTCATGGAGATCGCGGGATCGTCCACGGTAATGAGCGGCAGCGGCTGCGGGTTCTCGGCGTCGGTCAGGGTCTCACCGATGGTGATTTCCTCGATACCGGCAACAGCCACGATCTCGCCGGGGCCGGCAGACTCGGCCGGAACGCGGTCCAGTGCCTTGGTGGCCAGGAGTTCGGTGATCTTGACGTTCTTGAGCTCACCGTTGGCGCGCGCCCAGGCAACGGTCTGGCCCTTGCGCAGGGTGCCGTTGTAGATGCGGAGCAGGGCGAGGCGGCCCAGGAACGGGGACGCGTCCAGGTTGGTGACGTGCGCCTGGAGGACGCCGTTCGGGTTGTAGGTCGGCGCCGGGATGTGCTCGATGATGGTCTGGAACAGCGGTTCCAGGTCCTCATTCTCCGGGGCGGTGCCATCGGCGGGCTGCTCGAGGGAGGCACGGCCAACCTTGGCGGCGGCGTATACAACAGGAACTTCGAGGATCTTGTCCAGGTCAAGGTCCGGAACCTCATCCGCGAGGTCTGAGGCGAGGCCGAGGAGGAGGTCCATCGATTCGTGGACAACTTCTTCGATGCGGGCGTCAGGGCGGTCGGTTTTGTTGACCAGCAGGATGACGGGCAGGTGCGCGGCCAGGGCCTTGCGCAGCACAAAACGGGTCTGCGGCAGGGGACCCTCGGAAGCGTCAACCAGCAGCACAACGCCGTCCACCATGGACAGGCCGCGCTCCACCTCGCCGCCGAAGTCGGCGTGGCCGGGGGTGTCGATCACGTTGATGGTGATGGTCTCGCCCTTGGAGGACGGTCCGTTGTAGGCCACGGTGGTGTTCTTGGCCAGGATGGTGATGCCCTTTTCGCGCTCCAGGTCACCGGAGTCCATCACGCGGTCCTCGAGGTGGTTGTGCTCGGCAAAGGAGTTGGTCTGCTTGAGCATGGCGTCGACCAGGGTGGTCTTGCCGTGGTCAACGTGGGCCACGATCGCGACGTTGCGCAGGTCACTGCGCGATGCAGTGGCTACCGCGGTGTTGGTGGTGGTTTCAGACATGCGTAATGGCTCGATTCAGTGGTGAAGTCAGCTGTTGTATCGCGACATTTCCAACTGGAACGCACGACGGATTAGTCCCTTAGCACAGGGCACCTTCCCCCATTCTAGCCGTTGAGCCATTTATTGGCCTAAAAATCGCTGATCAGCTTCGCGGCCGCGGAGTGCCATTCCGGACCGCTCCGCTCAAAGCGTGAGCAAGGTCACTGGTTTTTCTGAACCTGATGGCCCATCATTGCTGTGACTACTAGTGCAAGCTCCGGAGTAAACAGATGCGAAAAGCCTCGGCTGTGGCCTGCTTTGTTGCATCCGGAATCGCCGCCGGCGCCATCTTCAGCGGCTACGGACAGCCCCCGGAACCACTCGCCGCCGGGGCCGTAGAGATGCACGCGCCCGTACAGGGGAAGTACTCTGCGCCGGAGGCCAACACTGGAACGCTCCCCGTTGGCTCCGTCTACCGAAATCCGTTAACCGGGCGTGACGAGGTGGTGGTTCCGGACATCGCCAACACCGCCCTCCTCATTGGTGACTCCCAGTCGGAGCCGGCTGACGGCTGGCCGCGCCTGGGCCTGGCCGCGGTTGGATACAAGGTCCATTTTTGCGGACGGGGCGGAACAGGCTTTGCAACCTCCAACGGCAAGACCGGGAACTACGTCCAGGCTCTGCTCAGGGGCGACTGGAAGCTTCCCTATGGCTCTCCCCCGCTGATCATTCTGCAAGGCGGCGGAAATGACGCGGCGCGGGGAGCCACTGATGCCCAGATCGTGGCAAATGCCGACCGTCTGATAGCAATCCTGCGCGAACGGTACCCCGAAGCCCGGATGGCGATGATCGGGACCTTGGCCAGGGATGCCCGCGATGGCGGCGGCCGCCGTCACGAGGTGGACACCCTTCTGGGAACCGTGGCGGCCAGGCATGGGATGCCGTTTTTGTCGGTGGGCGATTGGCTCACCAGGCATGGCCTCGCCAAGGACCTCGCGGACGCCGTCCACATGAATGCAGCGGGCCGGAAATCCCTCGGCGCTTTGCTGGAAGCCCGGCTGCGGGAGCTGCGGCTCGAAGCCCGGCCGAATGGCAATTCCGGATCGCTGCAGGCGGCGGCCCCGGAATCCTCCTGGACTGAATAGCTCTAAGTCCCCGTCTGAATTGCGTTAAGCAGACAGGGAGCCGGTGCTTGCCGGCACCGACTCCCTGGTCCTACGCTCCCTGATCCTGCTGTCAGGCGACTTCCGGCGGAAGCATCAGACGAGCTCCGGGGATGGCATTGAGCAGGGCCCTGGTGTATTCCTGCTTCGGCGAATCGAAGACTTCATCCGTGGAACCGGTCTCCACCAAAAGCCCCTTCTCCATCACGCACACGTGATCGGCAATCTGCCGGACAACTGCCAGGTCGTGGGTAATGAAAAGATACGTGAGACCCAGGTTGGACTGCAGGTCGGCCAGGAGATTAAGCACCTGTGCCTGGACCAAAACATCCAGCGCTGACACCGCCTCGTCACAAATGATGACCTCGGGATCCAAGGCGAGCGCGCGTGCAATGGCTACACGCTGCCTCTGGCCGCCCGAGAGCTCATTCGGAAAACGCTGCATGCTGGACTGCGGCAGCGCCACCTGGTCCAGGAGCTCACGGACCTTCTTCTCCCGGCTGGCCTTGTCCCCGATCTTATGGATCCGTAATGGTTCTTCGATGGTGCGGAAGATGTTGTACATCGGATCGAGCGAACCATACGGATCCTGGAAGATGGGCTGCACCCGCCGGCGGAACTTGAAAAGTTCCGTGCCCTTCAACAATGAGGTGTCGACGCCGTCGAAAAGGATGGCGCCATCAGTCGGCTTTTCAAGCTGCAACACCATCTTGGCTACGGTCGATTTGCCCGAACCGGATTCCCCCACAATCGCCGTTGTGGTGCCCCTCGTGACGTCAAAGCTCACGCCGTCGACGGCGGCAAAGTCTGAAGTCTTGCCCAGCCCCTGACGCAGCTTGTAGACCTTGCGAAGGTCCCTGATCTGCAGGATATGGTCCTTTGCCGCCGCTTCTGCCGCCGGTGCAAGGAGGTCAGTGGCCTCCACCCCGAGTTCCTTCGCCGCCTGGATACGCCTGCTGGCAAGGGAGGGCGCGGATTCGACCAGGCGTTTGGTGTAGGGATGCTGCGGATTTTGCAGCAGTGCCAGCGATGGGCCGGACTCCACCACCTGCCCCTGGTACATGACCACCACCTTGTCAGCACGCTCCGCTGCAAGTCCCAGGTCATGGGTAATAAGCAGCACGGCCGTGCCGAGGTCAGATGTCATCGTGTCCAGGTGATCCAGAATCTGCCGCTGTACTGTCACGTCAAGGGCCGACGTCGGCTCATCCGCAATCAGCAGCCGCGGCTGGCAGGACAGCCCGATGGCGATCAGGGCACGCTGGCGCATTCCGCCGGAAAACTCATGCGGATACTGCTTTGCCCGCCGGTGCGCGTCCGGCAGCCCGGCTTGGGCCAGGACCCTGGCAATATCTTCGGGGCCGCTGGGGCGGCCATTTGCCCGGAGGGTCTCTTTGACCTGGTAGCCGATCTTCCATACGGGGTTCAGGTTGGACATTGGATCCTGCGGAACCATGCCAATGGTGTTCCCGCGAAGTTCAATCATCCGCTGCTCGGCCGCATGGGCGATGTCCTCGCCGTCGAGCAGGATTTGTCCCCCCGCTACCCGTCCGTTCGGTGGCAGGAGGCCGATGGCTGCGAGGGCCGTGGTCGACTTTCCCGAGCCCGACTCGCCGACGATGGCAACTGTCTCGCCGGCCATGATGGTGAGGTGCGCGTTCCGGACAGCCCGAACCTCCCCGCTGCCGGTTTTGAAGGTGATGGCCAGGTCGCGGATTTCCAGGAGCGGCGTCGGTTCCGTGCGGTCTGCCTCATCGATGCGAATATCTGGAGTTGTCATGGCTGTTTCTCTCATCGCTGACGGCTCTTCGGATCAAGGGCATCACGCACTGCATCGCCGAGCATGATGAAACTCAGGACGGTGATGGACAATGCCGCCGCGGGATAGAGCAAAATTTCCGGCTTGGTCCGAATCGACGCCTGCGCTCCAGCGATGTCATTGCCCCAGGACATGATGCTGGGCGGTAAGCCGATGCCAAGGAATGACAGTGTGGCCTCGGCCACAATGAAAATGCCCAGGTTCAAGGTTGCGAGCACAATAATGGGAGCCAAGGCATTGGGGAGGACGTGCTTAACCAGCGCACCGAACCTTGAAACGCCCAAGGCGCGGGCAGCCGTGACGAAATCCGCGTTCCGAACCTCTATTACGGCGCCGCGGGTAATGCGTGCCATTTGTGGCCACGCCAGCAGGGAAATGACCAGGACTACAGTCCACACACTCTTGTTTTCGCGTAGTGCCGGCAGCTGGGTGATGACCAGCGCGCCAAGGACCAGGGGCAGGGCAAAGAAAATGTCGCCGAGCCGGGCGAGGACCGAGTCCACCCATCCGCCGTAGTAGCCCGCGAGCGCGCCGAGGGTCACCCCAATGATCAGGACGCAGAGCACGGACAACACACCGACGGAGAGCGAGGCCTGCGTTCCGTGGACCACGCGCGAATAGATGTCGCAGCCTTGGAACGTGAAGCCGAACGGATGCCCGGCGGTGGGGCCACCTTCCGAATTGGCCAGTTGGCAGTCATCATTTGGCGGGACCGTTGAAATCAACCCAGGGAACAACGCGATGACGATCAAGGCCAGGATCAAAAGCGACGAAATAATAAACAGGGGACGGCGACGAAGTTTGCGCCAGGCATCCGCCCACAGACTGAGAGGCGCCTGATCCGTTTTCAGGGTATCTGTTGCCAGCAGCGGCGTCTCGTCAACGGGAGCTACGAAGTGATTGGTTTTACTGGTCATAGCGAATCCTCGGGTCCAGCCAGGCGTACAGGAGATCAACGAGCAGGTTGGCCACCACAAAGACCAGCACCAGCACGCTGACGATGGCAACAACGGTTGGGCCCTCGCTTCGCAAGGTTGCCTGGTAAAGCTTGTTCCCTACGCCAGGAACGTTAAAGATGCCTTCCGTGACAATGGCACCGCCCATCAGGCCGCCAAGGTCTGCACCCAGGAACGTCACCACCGGGATGAGCGAGTTGCGGAGGATGTGCGTCATGACAACCCGTGGCCGGGAAAGGCCCTTGGCGGTGGCGGTGCGCACATAGTCAGCATTCATGCTCTCGCTGACGGAGGCACGGGTCAGTCGGAGCACATATGCAAACGACACCAAACCAAGGACTGTCGCCGGCAGCAGCAGGTTGCCCCAGTCAGCGTTTGCCCCCACGGTGGGTTTAGCCCACCCCAGCTGGACGCCGAAAATCAGCTGGAAAACGAAGCCGAGAACGAAGGTGGGCACCGCGATGACCACCAGGGAGGCAACCAGCACGGCGGAATCAAACCACTTGCCGCGGCGGAGGCCAGCGAAGACGCCGAAAGCTATCCCGAAAACCGCTTCAATAACGAGCGCTTCGACAGCGAGCATTGCCGTCACGGGAAAGATCCGGGCCAAAGAAGCGGCGATGGGTTGGCCTGTAAAGTCGTTCCCCAGATTAAAGGTGAACAGGTTCTTCAGGAAGAGTCCGTACTGGACCCAGAAGGGTTCATCGAGGTGGTACTGGCTGCGCAGGGTGTCGATCACTGCCTGCGGGGGCTGCCGGTCGCCGAAAAGCGCCGCAATGGGATCCCCCGGAAGGGCGAACACCATGTAATAGACCAGGAGCGTGGTGCCAAGGAAGACGGGGATCACTTGAAGGAGGCGGCGCAAAATAAAGCGGACCAAGGGATCACCGGCCTTCCGGAATGGAAGATATCGGGTTCATGTTTGCCTTCCTGCTGCGCAGGCAAATGGGGGCCCGGCCGTGAAACCGGACCCCCATGCGCCTGGCGGCAAGTTAGATCCTGTGGACTACTTGGCCGTGATGTCGAAGTAGCGGATGCCGCCATTCCAGCCGGTTTCGGCCTTCACAACGTTGTTGCTCCACACAATCGGCTTTGCCTGATCCCAGAGAGCCAAGCCGGGGAGGTCCTCGAAAAGGATCTCCTGTGCCGAGTTGAACTTGGCGTTTGCTTCTTCGGTGGTCTTGGCTGCCAGGCCCTCCTTGAGGAGCTTGTCGAACTCGGGGTTCGAGTACTTCTCGTAGTTGGAGGATGCACCGGTTGCCCAGACAGGCCCGAGGAAGTTGTACAGGGACGGGTAGTCGCCCTGCCAGCCGGCGCGGGACAGGCCCGGCAGGGACTGGGACTTGCGCAGGTCCAGGACTTCCGCGAACTTGGCGAAGGGCTGGATTTCCGCCTGGATCCCCAGGTTGTTCTTGAAGCCGTTGGCTACGGCGTCAATCCATTCCTTGTTGCCGCCATCTGTGTTGGAGGCAATCAGGAGCGGCTTGGAACTGTCATACGGTGTGATGGCGTCGGCCTGTGCCCAGAGGTCCTTGGCCTTTGCTGCGTCAAACTTCAGGGTTTCGCTACCCTTGAGGCCTTCCTTGAAGCCATCAATCACCGGCGGGGCGTACGCCTTGGCCGGAGTGCGGGTTCCGCTGAAGATGACCTTGCAGATTTCCTCGCGGTTGATCGCGTACGAGAGCGCCTGGCGGCGGAGCTTGCCTGCTTCACCATGGAAGTTCGGGTTGTAACCCGGGATGTTCAGGGTGGAGTTGGTGGCTACGGGCTTCGTTGCGTTACGGTCCGGGAAATCCGTGACATAGGTCTTCAGTGCGTTCGACGGCAGGACATCGGTGACGTCAAGGTTGTCGGACTGCAGGTCCGTGTAAGCGGGGCCCGGGTCGGTGTAGAACTTGAAGGTCACGCCGCCGTTCTGTGATTCGCGGGGCCCGCTGTAGTCAGGGTTCTTCACAAGTGAGATTGACTGGTCATGAACCCAGGCGCCCTCTTTTTCCATCTTGTACGGGCCGTTGCCGACCGGGTTCTCGCCGAAGGCCTTCGGATCCGCAATCGCCGCGGACGGAATCGGGAAGAACGCGGAATAGCCGAGGCGCAGCGACCAGTCAGCCTCAGGCTGGGCGAGTTCGACGGTGATCGTGGAGTCGTCCTTGGCCACCAGACCGGACATGGTTTCCGCGGTAGGGGCAGGAGTTGAAGTCGTCTTGCCGTCGGCCGACTTCTCGGTGGTCACAGCAGAGACTTCCTCGTAGCCCGCGATGGACTCGAAGAAGAAGCCGTTGTTCTGCAGGTTCTTCGAGTTCGCAGCGAAGTTCCAAGAGTCAACGAAAGTCTTGGCCGTAATCTCTTCGCCGTTCGTGAACTTCTGGCCCTGCTTGACCTTAATGGTCCAGTTCTGGGAATCCGTCGTTTCGATCGACTCGGCGAGGGCATTGACCGGCTTGCCGTCGGCGTCGTAGGCCCGAAGACCTTCGAACAGCAACTCGACAACACGGCCGCCATACACTTCGTTAGTGTTTGCCGGGAGCAACGGATTCTGTGGTTCGTTGCTGTACGCGGTGATGACCTTGTTCGGGTCGCCGCCAGCCTGGGTGCCACCGTCGTCGGTGCCGCCTCCAGCGCCGCACCCGGTGAGGGCGAGCGCAGCGATAGCCACGATGCCCAGTGCTTTGGAAGTGCGCGTGAAACGCATTCCGCCTCCTATGAGTTGTGGGAGAGAGTTAGGGAAAATTTTGCTTCCCAGCAGCCCCGTCAGACATTAAAATGTGACGCGGCTTACATGTCGAGTAGCCTAACCGCACAAAGTCCAGATACTGGTACTCCGTTGCCAAACCGTGACCGGTTCTTGTGCAAGCAGTGTCCGGTTCACGGCCGTAGTGCACGTCACATGTTACTCGCTGGTACGATTAAGGCAATTCGGCCCGCTGCGTCCCCGTCAACCCCTTCAGCACTGACTCTTCGGCCGCCGTCACCACCTGACAAAAGGGTGCGGCAGCTCCCGCCTTCTACTCCTGCACTAAAGAGCGTGCCAATCCCAGACACTCCACCAGACGCCCAGCGGGCCTGGGCTGGACCTCACACCAGCGATCCGGCTGTTGAACGCCGTGGTTCCTGTGGTCTGATACAGGGGAAGGCCATACGCGCTCTCCCACACCTGCTTGTCAATCTCCGCCATCAGCTCATCCTGCTTGGCGAGGTCAGTTGTGATGGCCAGCTGCTCCATCACTTTGTCCGCATCGCCGTCGGAGAACCCGTTGAAGTTGCTGCCGGCAGCCGTCCGGAAAATCTGCGGAACGCGGCTGACTCCCACTCCGGTGCTGATCCAGCCGAGAATCGCTGCGTCGTGGGCTCCGCCACCCAGCGCCCTGGCCCACTCGGCGTTGCCGAGCCCGCCGTCCATAACCTGGAAGCCGGCAAGACCGGCTGAGTCACGGATCAGGGTGAAGGTCCTTGCACGGTTGGGGTTGTCGCGGTTGTACAGAATCCGCACGGTCGGGGTGGTTCCGGCCAACAGTGATTTGGCGCCCTCAATGTCAACCTTGGAGTATTCGGATGAGCCGTTGTCCTTCACCGTGTCCTGGTATTTGGGCTGCGACGGCAGGAACACGTGGGAATCCAGGGGCTTTGCGTCAGGGATGAGAGACCCGACGATCGCGTCAACAATGGCCTGCCGTGGCACTGTCTTGAGGAAGGCCCGCCGGACGTTCTCCTCAGCAAAGGGGCCGGAAAAGTTCAGGTCAAGGTGGTCGTATCCGGACTGGCTGTACCGCTGCACGGTGGCCCCCTGGCTCTCCAGCCCGCTGAAAAGCGCCTCCGTGCCAGCCGAGGGCTGGGGCGAGATGATATCGGCCTGGCCGTTGCGCAGAGCCTCAACGGCTGCCTGCATTGCCCCAGTAAAGCGGATGGTGATTTCGTCAAGGTGGGGCTCAGGTCCCCAGACGTAGTCGCGGTTCCTGACGAGCCGGACGGAGGCGCCGGGAACGATGTTATTGACTATGTAGGGCCCGCTGGAAAGGTAGATCGCCGGGTCATCAGGCAGGGCGGTGGAATCGAAGCCCGAGTTCCAGAAGTCGCTGACGGCCTTAAGCGCGGTGTTTAGGACTGGCTTTTCCCTGTCGCCGCGGGGTGCGTCCGTGAGTAACTCGATGAGGTCTTCCTCGTCGTTTAGCCCGCTTTTTGCTGCCACCACATGAGCGGGAAGCCCGACGTCGAACGCAACTTCCCAGTCGGCGTACGGTGCTGCGTACTCCAGGGTGATGGAACGTCCGTCCGCGCCCACTTCTGGAAAAACCGTGGTCGCGAGGCCACTTGTATCCGACGCCACAGCGAAATACTTGGTGCCTAAGCCGGTCATTGGATCGGCGTCGTCGAAGTATCCGGAGCCTGCCGCCCAGGCCAGCAGGAGGTCGCCGGCGTCAATGGCCTCGCCGTCTGACCATTTGACGCCTTCGTTGACGGTGTACTTTACCTTCAGGGGCTGGTCCGAAACCTTCTCGTACCTGCCGAACTTCTCGTTGCGGACCACCCGGGCGGTGTCGTCCACGTAATAGAACCCTGAATGGGTAATGTAGCCGACTTTGGAGTTGATGTCCGTATTTCCGTTGGTGCTGAACGGATTAAAGGATGAAAGGGCATTGACCTCCGCGACGACGGCGCTGCCGCCACGCTTGGCCTGGCCCAGCGTGACTGGAGCCGTTCCCCCGGTGCCCGAGCAACCGGAAACAACCAGGGCTGCAGCCAGAGCCCCGGTGATGATCTGAATCAGGCGCCTGAGAGGCATACCGTCTCCTTTTTCCCTTTGAGGGGTACCCCTGGAGTCGCCAGGATCACGTCCTAGTCCTCCAGTAAGGATACGGCGTATGGTGCCCGCTCCAGAACCGACAGCGGCTGCTCCACCTCTGCACGGCTCCCCCAAGGAGGGTGTCCATGACCGTCACTATCGCAGTAGCCGATAAGGCTGAACCGTAAAAAACCAGCCTGGCGCGGGTGAACAAAGGTGTGCCGGATGTATGCCAGCCACGTTAACGGGCGTTGCGGAGCATGGCGCCAGGTTGCCCCCTTTGTCTCCCGGATGGCGCCATAAGTAGCGCCGTTTCTTCCCGTTGCGCTTCCGTTGCGTGGTGCTGGCCATCGCCTTGCGGCCCGTGTTTAGGTGTTTCACGGCACACGCCAGGCCAAGCGCAAAGCACCCACAGTGAACAGGAGGACCGATGTCGGACACGTCACGCCGCCTGCACGGCACCCACAATTTCGGCCCGCCCTGTTGTCACCGCCGAATGTGCAGTCCGGAGCGGTAACCTCCAGCACCCGCCATCCTGAGCCGAGGGCCCACAGCACCAAACCCATTGCGGCCGACGGCGGCACGCACCTCTATCCGTTTTCCCGGCTTCCCGGGTTCCACCGCGCTTCGTCGCGCCCGGAACCGCACGGACATGGCCGGGCACGAAGCACTGCGACGCGACCTGCTGACCGCCCTCGGCGCCGTCGTCGATCCCAACTAACCACCACAACTCTCGATATCCCCACAACCTGAAATCCAAGGAGCACCCCATGACTTCCGCCACTTCCGGATCCGGCCGCAAACTCCACCTCAACGCCTTCCTGATGAGCACCGGCCACCACGAGGCCTCCTGGCGTCTGCCCGAAAGCGATCCGCAGTCAAGCACCAACGTGGAGCACTATCAGCACCTGGCACGAACAGCCGAACACGGCAAGCTGGACTCCATCTTCTTCGCCGACTCCCCCGTGCTCTTCGGCGAGGTGGGCCGCCGCCCCGCCGGGAAGCTTGAGCCCACCGTGCTCCTGACCGCCATCGCCGGCGCAACGGAATGCATCGGCCTCATCGCCACTGCCTCCACCACCTACAACGAACCGTTCAACCTTGCCCGCCGCTTCTCATCAGTGGACTGGGTCAGCGGCGGCCGCGCCGGCTGGAACGTGGTCACCACCGCCGGTCCGGACGCCGCCCGCAACTTTGGCGTGGACGACCAGCCCGCCCACGCGGTCCGGTATGAGCGCGCCGCCGAGTTCATCGAAGTGGCACAGAAGCTGTGGGACAGCTGGGATGACGACGCCGTGCTCGCGGACAAGGCCGACGGCGTCTGGGCAGACTCATCGCGGATCCGCACAGTTGACCATGAAGGCAAGCACTTCAAGGTCCGCGGCCCGCTCAACGTCCCCCGTTCACCGCAGGGGCACCCGCTCATCGTCCAGGCAGGTTCCTCCGAGGACGGCAAGGACCTCGCCGCCCGGTACGCGGACGCCGTCTTCACCGCGCACCAGACCCTCGCAGACGCGCAGGACTTCTACCGCGACCTCAAAGCCCGCACCGCCGCCGCCGGCCGGGACCCGGAAACCATCAAGATCCTGCCCGGCATCGTTCCAGTCATCGGCGCCACGGAAGCGGAAGCCCAGGCGCTGGAACGGGAACTGGACCGGCTGATCAAGCCGGAGTACGCGCGGATCCAGCTCGCGAAGACCCTGCGCGTTGCCCCCGAGGACCTGCCCCTGGACCGCCAACTGCCGGACAACCTGCCCAGCGAGGACGAGATCGAGGGCGCCAAGAGCCGGTACACACTGATCGTCCAGCTCGCCCGCCGCGAGCAGCTCACGGTCCGGGAACTGATCGGACGGCTGGGCGGCGGCCGAGGGCACCGCACCTTTACCGGCACGCCCGTGCAGGTGGCGGATGCCATCCAGGAATGGTTCGACGGCGGCGCGGCGGACGGCTTCAACATCATGCCGCCGGTGGTGCCCTCGGGCCTGGAGGCCTTCGTAGACCAGGTGGTGCCCATCCTGCAGGACCGTGGCCTGTTCCGGACCGAATACAGCGGGCGCACGCTGCGTGAGCACTACGGCCTGGAGCGCCCCGGGAACAGTTACGCCGGATCCGACACCCCCGAACGGGCGTCGATCGGATCAGCGTTCTGATGGGCCGGTAGCTGAACAGACGGACTGGATTGACCTGGACACGGACATCGATGAGACCCTGGGGTCGCTCACGGACCTGGTGCGGCAGGGCAAGATTCGCTATATCGGCACGTCCACCTTCGATCCAGCCAGATTGTGAAGGCCCGGTATGTTGCCCGCGAACGGTACCGTGAGCGGCCCGTGACGGAACAGCCGCCGTACTCGATCCTGGCGCGCGGGGTGGAACGCGAAGTGCTGCCGTTGGCCCAGCGCCACAGGCCGGGGGTGCTGCCGTGTAGTCCGTCCCGTCAGCCGGAACGGCACGATCCGTCGTCGGCAGAAAATGCCCGCAAGACGCAGGCGGTTCTGGAACTGACGGAGCTTGCGGAGCAAGCCGGACTGTCACTCATCCATCTGGCCCTCGGCTTCGTGCTGGAGCACCCGGCGGTCACCTCCGCGATCATTGGTCCGCGGACGCTGGAGCAGCTGGAGGGGGCGCTGGGCGCGGACAAAGTGGGCCGGTCAAAGGACGTGCTGGACCGGATCGCCGAGATCGTCCCGCCCGGCACCACCCTGAACCAGGCCGACGCCGGCTATCGGCCGCCGTCGTTGACTGACCCGTTGCTGCGCCGCCGCAGCCGCCGAACCTGGCGGCGCTGGGCCGGGCGGCGGGGGAAGCTCCCGCCGTCGTCCGCCCTGCTGGCTGAACCGGGCAATTGCCGCCTCCTGTGACGTGCGGTGGTCAAAACAGGCGTTGACCACTCCCGGTATAAAGAGTCTGCCTAAAGCTCGCAAGTCTTGACGATGTTTGTGGAAGGCACCTCCCAGGGCTGATTGAACCCCGGCTCTCCCATCATTGCGCTCTTGTCGCTCATCTCGAAGGTTTTGAAAATGCCGACCATCTTAAGCTGCTCGTCGAAGCCCTCCGGAGCCGATTCAGAGAGTTTCTTGAACTCTTCCCCGATTCTCTCCCTAGCCGCGTCGTCCATGCTTTCGGGCGCGCTTTCGAGGATTGACTTGACCTTGGCGCAGGTGTCCTCCACCGACAGTTCAGTTGGAGTGCAGGCCCCGAGGGCAAGTATGAGTCCGCCCCCGAAAACCATGACTTGCAAGATTTTTCTCATGACTATTTCCCCCTGAATAGTTGACGCGCGTTCCCTTGTCTTGATGGTCTTTGCGCGCTGTTGCCCTTACCGTCTGGCTGCGGTGAACATGAGATAAAAGTCCGCTTTCAAGTTTCTATCACCACAACCCGACACCACAAGAAGGGCAACGAACATCCAGGGTCTTCGCGACTGCTCGTGTAGACGGACAACACGGCCGAATCTGGCGCATGCAGACCGCATGCCTTCCACTTCTTGCCTTAAATCGCAGACATTAAATGTTGAAGCGGAACTCCACCATGTTTACGGAATGAAGCAACATCTCGGAGCCCGGATCAGGTTACATGACCTGCCGGAGTGCCGCTCCCGTGTAAACAGCGGAGCCAGCCGCGCCGAAATGCCGATCACGCCGTCACCGTCCCGAATTGCCTGCCACAACGGTGTCATCTCTCACGACCTCGAGGTCCAGGTCGGGAACCCGATCCAGAAGTTCTTTCATCAGGAATTCCGAATACCCACGGTTCAGGTTGGTGATCACCCAGATCGATTCATTCGCATTCACCGGAGCCTCCTTTGCCCGCGCACCTTTCGGCAAATCGTCGGCGCGGCTGACCCCTTCTACATTGATCACTGTGTCGACTCCCTTTTCCTGTGCAACAAGAATAGCGAGTGCACGCACTGCTCGGGCGGCCGTGTGAGGACCTGACTCTAGATCCTCCGGACGATCGCTCCCATGAATGAAGTAGGCCTTGTAGCGCGCCTTTCCGCGGAGACGATCAAACCTCCACTCCAACTGTTGGGCTCTGGTGCTCACTGATCCCGCCGTTCCCGTCAAGCGGATGTAATCCTCGCCGAATCGTGCAAGAAGTTCATCGTCGAGCCGTCTCACCCTGGTGACTGGACCACTGGCATCCATCAGCGCGAGGACTTGTTCACCATCCACAACTTCAAGTGCCGCTTCGAGAGATTCGATCGTTTGCAAATTGCAGAGCCGGGCCAGTTCGAGCCCGAACGCGATCCCCTTCTCGCTGGCTTCTTTGTTGCCCGGGAATCGACTCTCCAATAGGCGAGACAAAGAACGATGGTCAAGTGGAGACCCCACGTTTCCAGAGGCAGCTTGCGCCTTGAGTTCCTCTCCAAAGCGTTCCTGTTCATTGTCTATTGAGGGACGCGCCAAGATACGGTCGATGGCAACGAAAGTTTCATCGAGTGCTCGCCTCGCATCCGAGGCCGCACCGAAGAGTTGATCGATGGTTTCTTTGTCCTGATCATGGATTGCCGTGTACTGGACGCCTTTGTATCGTCTGGAATGCTCAAATTCAGCCCAGGCGTGACCAGCAACCGTCCGTACTTGGATCTCAAGCCCACCGAATTCTTCGAAGTAACGCGCTAGCTTTCCTCCAGATACCAGCCAATCTGCCTCAGCCCCAGGATCCTCACCTGAAATGACAATGTGCCGACAGTCGTACCCCGAAGCCGGACTGGCTTCTCATCGCCTGGATTTCTGTCTTCGCCATCTTTGACGACAAATCGACCACGAATCAGCTCACTGGTCCGTTCGCGATCTGTATTTGAATACGTGATTATTCGAATCGCGACAGTGTCGGTTACTTGTTGGACGGGATCGGTATACCGCTTGGCCTGCTGCTTCCGCTGGAATGATGCGATCGACTTGGCCCGGGCTGACACGTCGTGTGGTTTAATTCCGGACTCTTCAAGAAGCCTGACAACATACGCTTCCATTTCAGCGGCCGCATTGGGCAGCCAATCCCATGTGGTGTAATCAATCGCCACATCATCACTCACCTGAACCGCCCCCAGATCCGTCAGAACTAATTCATATTCCGAACGGAACGATGGTACCTGAGCACGAAGAGCCCTGCCCTGTAGTAATTCAGCGTTTCCCAAGTCGATGTACCAATTGGAGGAGGCAAGATGGATGATCGTAGCGCAGGAGAGCAGTGGAAGTTCGACAGTGCGCCGCCGCGGGGCCGACCGCGGGGTGATACAGAAACGCCCGCGATGCGTAAAGCATCCCGGGCGTTTCCTGAAGCAGCCAAAGGAACCTAGACGTTGAAGCGGAACTCCACCACGTCGCCGTCGGCCATGACGTATTCTTTGCCTTCGATACGGACCTTGCCTCGGGACTTCGCCTCCGCCATTGATCCTGCTTCGATGAGGTCGGTGAAGGACACCACCTCGGCCTTGATAAAGCCGCGCTGGAAGTCGGTATGGATAACGCCGGCAGCCTGCGGTGCGGTGTCCCCACGGTGGATGGTCCACGCGCGTGTTTCCTTGGGCCCCGCGGTGAGGTAGGTCTGCAGACCGAGGGTATGGAACCCGACTCGCGCCAGCTGGTCGAGGCCGGATTCGTCCTGGCCGTTCATCTCAAGCATTTCCCGGGCCTCCTCCTCGTCCAGCTCCACGAGGTCGGACTCAAGCTTTGCATCGAGGAAGATGGCATCCGCCGGGGCGACCATGGCCCGCAGCTCATCCTGCTTGTCCGGGCTACCCAGGATGCCTTCGTCCGCATTGAAGACGTAGATGAACGGCTTGGCCGTCAGGAGGCTGAGCTCCTTGAGGTGCTCCATCTCCAGCTTGTCGCTCTTGATCGATGCAAAGATGGTGTCGCCACGTTCCAGCACCGCTTGGGCCGCCTTGATCGCTGCCAATTCGGCGGCCTCACGCTTTTTGATCTTGACTTCTTTTTCGATGCGCGGAATGGCGTTTTCGATGGTCTGAAGGTCAGCCAGGATCAGCTCGGTGTTGATAGTTTCCATGTCCGAGCGCGGATCAACCTTGCCGTCGACGTGGATGACATCGGGGTCATCGAACACGCGGACAACCTGGGCGATGGCCTCTGCCTCGCGGATGTTGGCGAGGAACTTGTTGCCCAGGCCCTCACCTTCGCTGGCGCCCTTGACGATGCCGGCGATGTCCACGAAGGACACCGGCGCAGGCAGCAGCCTCTGGGAGCCGAAGATCTCCGCGAGCTGCTTCAGCCGGGGATCCGGAAGGTTCACGACGCCGATATTTGGTTCAATGGTGGCGAACGGATAGTTCGCCGCCAGGACCTGGTTCCGGGTCAGTGCGTTGAAGAGTGTTGATTTGCCGACGTTGGGCAGGCCGACGATGCCAATAGTAAGAGCCACGAGCATAGATTCTACCCGCAGCGGAGCAGGAACCTCTCAGCCATTGCTCTTGCCCAGCTGGGCGGCTGCCTGAAAATGTCGCTTCCCTAAAATGTCACAGGGGCATGCAACAGTGTGGATATGGATGCATTCGCCCTGATTCTTGCCCTGTTCATGCTGCTGCTTGGCGCGCTGGCCGGCGCCGCCGCTGCCTATCTTTCCTTGCGCCGGCGCAGTTCCGCCCTGGAAGAAGATTTCGACGCCGTCTCGTCGCGCCTTTCGGAGGTGAGCGCCCAGTTTGCAGCCGCTGACGCGGAGCGGCGGCTCCTGTCCTTGCAGAATCGGGAGCTCGGTGAAGCGCGCAGCCAGGACGGGAGCGTGCTCAGGGCCTTGGCGCCCGTCGCGGAGAAGCTGACAGCGGTACAGCAGCAGGTCGCTTTGCTGGAACGGGACAGGCTGGAACAGTACGGGCAGCTTGCCCAGCAATTGCAGGAAGCCAGGTTGTCCGACGAGCAGCTGATCCGCTCCACACATGCCCTGGAATCCGCGCTGCGCTCCAACAGCGCCCGCGGGCAGTGGGGTGAGGTCCAGCTCCGACGGGTGGTTGAGGCCTCGGGCATGCTCCGGCACGTGGACTTCCTCGAGCAGGTTCACAGCGCCGGTGGAGATTCAACAGTCCGTCCCGACCTGGTGGTGCAGCTTCCTGGGGAAAAGCAGCTGGTGGTGGATGCCAAGGTGCCGTTGTCCTCGTACCTTGAAGCGCAGGAACTCGGAGCAGTGACCGGTTCCCCCACGGATCAGGGGCCGAACCACCGGTCCCAGCAGACGCTGCTGGCTGCCCATGCCAAAGCGCTGCGTTCCCACGTGGACGCGCTCAGCACCAAGAAGTACTGGGACATTCCCGGCAACTCCCCCGAGCTGGTGATCTGCTTTATCCCGGCCGAATCAATTTTGGCGGCCGCCCTGATGGCCGATGCAACCCTGCTGGACCATGCATTGTCCCGGAATGTTGTGCTGGCATCTCCCAGCACTTTGCTCGCCGTGCTCAAGTCCGTGGCGTTCACATGGCGCCAGGATGTTCTGACGGACAGCGCCCGGGAGCTCTTTGACCTTGCCCGGCAGCTCTATGAGCGCATGGGAACCCTCGGCGAGAACGTCAGCAAGCTGGGGTCGTCCCTGAAGTCCTCGGTGGATCGCTACAACTCAATGATCGGCACCCTTGAGGCCCGGGTGCTGCCGACGGCACGGAAACTCAACGCGCTTGATGAAACGGGTTTGCTGACACCCGCGGCGCTGGAGGTGACACCGCGGTCCGTTGCTGCTCCGGAGCTCCAGCTGCGCGATACCGCCGCATAGCAGGGGCGCCGGTTGGGCGATGAGGCGGCTGGGCGGCGCGCCGGTTGGGAGGTGCGCCGCTTGGTTACCGGGCCATCCTTAGGACTGGTCGCGGGACCGGCGGCCGCCGAGGGCGCGGCTGACGTCGCCGGCCTCTTTCAGCGTTGCCCGAAGCTCCTTGGGCAGCGAGAAGAGAAGGTCCTCTTCGGCCGTGACAACTTCTTCCACGGAACCGTAGCCGTAGTCGGCCAGGAGTCGCAGCACGTCCTTGACCAGGACCTCGGGAACGGATGCCCCAGACGTCACGCCCACGGTGCCAACGCCTTCGAACCAGGCCTCATCCACCTCGTTGGCGAAGTCCACGCGGTACGAGGCTTTGGCGCCGTACTCGAGTGCAACTTCCACAAGCCGGACAGAGTTCGAGGAATTGGCTGAACCCACCACAATAACCAGGTCAGCCTGCGGCGAGATCTTCTTGATAGCCACCTGCCGGTTAGTGGTGGCGTAGCAGATGTCGTCGCTGGGCGGATCCTGCAGGGTAGGAAAGCGTTCCTTAAGCAACCGGACTGTTTCCATGGTTTCGTCCACACTGAGGGTGGTCTGCGAGAGCCAGATGACCTTTTCCGGGTCCCTGACGGTGACTTTGTCCACTTCGTGAGGGCCATTAATAATCTGGATGTGTTCCGGGGCTTCGCCGGCGGTTCCTTCAACTTCCTCGTGGCCGTCATGGCCGATCAGCAGGATGTCGAAGTCGTCCTTCGCGAACCGCACTGCTTCCTTGTGCACTTTGGTGACCAGGGGGCATGTGGCGTCAATGGTCCGCAGCCCGCGATCCTCTGCTGACTGAACTACTGCAGGCGATACACCGTGCGCGGAGAAGATCACCAGTGCGCCCTCAGGAACTTCGTCGGTTTCATCAACGAAGATGGCACCCTGGGCCTCGAGTGAGCTGACCACGTGGACGTTGTGCACGATCTGTTTCCGGACGTACACCGGGGGGCCGTAGTGCTCCAGCGCCTTTTCCACGGCGATCACGGCCCTGTCCACACCCGCGCAATACCCGCGGGGCGCGGCCAGCAGGACCTTCTTGGGACCGGTTACCGGTGCCGCGGCGAATACTTCCTCGGGGGTGCGCCGCCTTCGTGGGACGGTCGGCATCGAGAGGGAAACTGCTGTGGAGGTCATCTGTCCATGCTACCGGGTTGCGGGCCGGCGCCCCGGCGAGGCGATCCGGATCACAAGTCCTGCTACCAGCAGGGCGCTTCCGGCGATGGCGGTCCCCAGAATCCAGGCCCGGAAGTCACCGGCTGACGCGGCGACCAGCTCGTTCCGGAACATGTCCGCAAGTTCATTGCCGCTCCCGGTGCTAAGCACAGCGTCGACGCCCACCTGCAATCCTGCCGTCCACAGTCCGGCCAGCAGCAGGCCGGCAACGCCCATCGAGAAGATCACGGCCCCGCGGCGTCGGGCGGCCACCAACGCCAGCAGAAATGCGATGCCGGCACCTACCGCCAGCCCGTACCCCATGGGAGCATAGCCCCGCAGGGCGTCCACCAGCTGGCGCTGGCTGGGCTGTCCGACGTCGATCAGTGTCTCCGCGGGCGCTTCCAACGGCAATCCGGAGGTGCTTGAGATTTCTTCAATTCCCAGCGCCACCAGGGGTGCCACGTCGAGCGTAAGGGATGCTGCGGCGCCCGCCTCGGGCATCGGGGAACCGCCGGTCGAGAAGCTCAGGCGATGGCTCCTGCGCAGCGTCTCCTCCCACGCTGCCGGGTAACCGGGCAGCCCGGCCAAAGACGTGGCGGCCGATTCGAGCACCGGCTGGACGGCGTCGGCCAGCGCATCCGGAATGCTGCTGGTATCCAGGGCCCCAACGGCGGCGGCAGCCAGCCGTTGCTGGAACGCTTCGTCCCTGCCGAGCGGAGCGGCCAGCGCCACAAAGCCATCCTCCTGGACGATGTTGCGGTCAAGCCAAATAGACGGCACTGCCACGGCAGACAACAGCGCGCCCAGGATAACGGCAATGGCGGAAACAAACGTACGCAAGGCAAACCCCTTGTGGTCGACGGCGGTCCTGCCATCATCCTAGGGGGCCATGCTGGGCAAAGAATGTCAGCCTGCGGTGGTACAGCTTATGGATAAGGTTGAAGTAGAGCCCGCCCCAGCCGACACCACCGCAAATGCCAGATAGAGGAACGCCCATGCCACCAGCCACAGCTTTCCCGGGGCGTGCATATGTCTGACCCCGCAGCCTTGCCGGGCATGGCGGCCACCACGCTGCCTGCCACGGCCGCCGAAACAAGCCCGGACAATCCCTGGCCTTTGCAGCTGCTGTCCCAGAAGCTGAAAGCCCACATCGACCGGACTCCTTCGGCTTGGGTGGAAGGCCAAGTCATCGAACTGAGCCGGCGCGGCACAAACGCCTATCTGACGCTGCGGGATGTGGACGCAGAAGTTTCGCTGCCTGCATCGGTATGGTCCAAGATCCTTGACCGGCAGAACATGCCCCTGGAGCGCGGTTCCCGCGTTGTCGCCTTGCTCAAACCGGAGTTTTGGCTGAAAACAGGCCGCCTGAACATGCTGGTCCGGGACATCAGGCCCGTGGGATTGGGTGACCTCCTGGCACGGATTGAGCGGCTTCGCCAGGCCCTCTCCGCCGAAGGTCTCTTTGCCGATTCCCGCAAGAAGCCGCTCCCGCTGCTCCCCCACCGCATTGGGCTGATCACCGGACGTGATTCGGACGCGAAAAAGGACATCCTCCGCAACGCTGCGCTGCGCTGGCCCGCCGTCGAATTCGAGCTGCGCGAAGTTGCCGTCCAAGGCAACGCGGCGGTATCGCAGATTATCAGGGCTCTTCGGGACCTTGACGGGCGCCCCGATGTTGATGTCATCGTCATAGCCCGCGGCGGCGGCGCCCTGGAGGACCTGCTGCCGTTCAACAGCGAAGAATTGATCCGGGCGGTTGCCGCGGCGGCCACTCCGGTTGTCAGCGCGATCGGGCATGAAGCAGACCGTCCGCTGCTTGATGATGTAGCGGACCTGAGGGCCTCCACCCCCACCGACGCCGCCAAGCGGATCGTACCGGACGTGGCGGAGGAGCTGGCCGGCGTGCGCCAGGCCCGGGATCATTTGCGCCGATCAATCGGCCGGCTGGTGGACAGGGAGACGGACCGGTTGTCCTCGCTTCATTCGCGACCGGTCATGGCTGCACCCGAGGGGATGATCACGCTCCGTGCCGAAGAGGTGGAACGGCTCTTGCGGCGGGCATCCGCCGCAGTAAGTTCCACAGTGGTCAGGGCGGCAGACCAACTGGTCCACCTGCAGGCCCAGGTGCGGTCACTGTCACCGCAAAATACCCTGGACCGGGGTTATGCGGTGGTGGAGCTGGCCGGCCGGCGCGCGGCAACCGAAGACAACCCTTCCGGCCATTCGGTGGTCCGGGACCCCTCCGAGGCGCCCACCGGAACGCCGCTCAAGGTACGCGTTGCCCTCGGACAATTTGGGGCTGCATCCACGGGCCCCATTCAGCAAGGAATTAAACAAGGAGAAGCACATGACTGAAGCAACCCCGGGTTCCGATATTGATGGCCTGAGCTATGAGGAAGCCAGGGAGCGGCTGATTGAAGTAGTCGCCAAGCTTGAGGCCGGCGGCGCCAGCCTGGAAGAATCCCTGGCCCTGTGGGAACGGGGAGAAGCACTTGCCAAACGCTGCGAGGAGTGGCTCGAGGGAGCCCGGAAGCGCCTGGCAGCTGCCCGCGACCAGCCGCTGTAGCGCGCACCACCAATCAGCAACGCCAGATCAGGACCTTTCCACGATCTCCCGCTCCACCGCGACGTCGAAATCCGCCTTGGGCCACTCCAGGTGCAGGTCTGCGAACGCGCCGAGCACCAATTGCTGAACGGCGATCCGGGCAAACCATTTTTTGTTGGCCGGCACCACGTGCCACGGCGCCACCTCGGTGTTTGTCTCGTCGATGGCGGCCTGGTACGCCGCCATGTAGTCGGCCCAAAAAGCTCGCTCGTCGAGGTCACCGCGGCTGTACTTCCAATGCTTGGCCGGGTTGTCCAGCCGGGCCAGGAGGCGCGCCTTCTGCTCATCCCGGCTGATGTAGAGCATGACCTTAACAATCTTCGTTCCCGAATCGGTCAGCCGGGCCTCGAATTCGTTGATGGCTACATACCGGCGCTTCAGCTCTTCAGGAGGTGTCCAGCCATGGACCCGGTGAATCAGGACGTCCTCATACTGGGAACGGTCGAAGATGCCCACCATTCCGGCTGCCGGCACCTCCTTCTCTATCCGCCAGAGGAAGTCATAGGACTTCTCTTCCGGGGTGGGGGCCTTGAAAGCCTTGAACTGGACGCCCTGCGGATCCATCGGAGCCATCACATGATTGACGATGCCGCCCTTGCCGGCAGTATCCATTCCCTGCAGGATCAGCAGCAGCCGCTTGGTCCCGCCGAACCTTGATTCCGCAAACAGCTTCTCCTGGTACTCGGCCAGTTTTCCGTCCAGATCGGCCAGGAGAGCCTTCCCGTCCGCCTTCAGCCCGCTGAACCCGGGTGTGGCATCGGGGTCCATGTCCGCAAGGGCAAATCCGTTACCAACCTTCAGCGTCTTGGAAGGGTGTTTGGTGAAGTCAACCACGCGGGCCATGGGCATCCTTTGTCCGAGGTTCCACGGGCGGAAGGACCCGTCACCACAGGCTAGTTCCCCTGATACCTGCTAAGGAAGTCCCCCATGCGCCCCACAGCTTCTTCAATGTCCTTGACGTTGGGCAGGGTGACCATCCGGAAGTGGTCCGGACGCACCCAGTTGAAGGCCCGGCCGTGCGAGACCAGGATTTTCTGTTCCCTGAGCAGGTCCAGGACAAATTTCTCGTCATCCCGGATATGGAAAACCTCAGGATCAAGGCGAGGGAACAGATACAGTGCGCCCCTGGCCTGCTGGGTGCTCACACCCGGGATGGCGTTGAGCATGTCGTACGCCTTGTTGCGCTGTTCAAGCAGCCGTCCGCCGGGCAGGATGAGGTCGTTGATGCTCTGGTAGCCGCCCAGCGCCGTCTGGATGGCGTGCTGGGCGGGGACGTTGGCGCAGAGCCGCATGTTGGCGAGGAGGCTGATGCCCTCCAGATAATCGGCTGCGTCCTTCTTCGGGCCCGAAATGGCCATCCAGCCAGCGCGGTACCCGCACACCCGGTACGCCTTCGACAGTCCGCTGAACGTCAGGCAGAGCACGTGGTCACCCGTCAGCGACGCGAGGTTGATGTGCTGGGCGTCCTCGTAGAGGATCTTTTCGTAGATTTCGTCGGCGAAAAGCACCAGCCCGTGCTTCTCAGCCAGCGCTACGATCTTTTTCAGGGTCTGCTCGGGGTACACCGCCCCGGTGGGGTTGTTCGGGTTGATGACCACGATTCCCTTGGTGCGCGGCGTGATCTTGGCTTCCAGGTCTTCAAGGTCCGGCTGCCAGCCGGATTCTTCGTCACAGAGGTAATGCACCGGCTTGCCGGTGGCGAGTGCAACCGACGCCGTCCACAGGGGGTAGTCAGGCGTAGGGATCAGGACCTCGTCGCCGTCGTCCAGCAAGGCCATCAGGGACATGGTGATGAGTTCACTCACCCCGTTGCCGAGGTACACGTCATCGACATGGATGTTCTGGATTCCGCGGGTCTGGTAGTACTGCGAGACAGCGGTGCGTGCGGAGAAGATTCCCCGGGAGTCGCTGTAGCCCTGGGCGTGCGGCAGATGGCGGATCATGTCCACCAGGATTGCGTCCGGCGCTTCAAACCCAAACGGCGCGGGATTTCCGATGTTCAGTTTGAGGATCCGGTGACCCTCCGCCTCCATTTGCTGGGCTGCCTGAAGAATCGGTCCACGAATGTCGTAAAGGACGTTATGAAGCTTGGTGGACTGCTTGAATTCTGCCATCCATCAAATATGCCACAGGGAGGATGTACTTCCGTTGAGACGTCGGACACATGGAATCGGAGTGCCGGCAACTCTGGTGATGATCCCGACGGCGGTGCCCGGCTTCCGGAAGCCGGGCACCGCCGTCGGGAGCTGCTGAGGCCCCACGGGCGTTACTTGACGATTCCTTCGTCCTTCAGCCACGCGGCGGCAGCGTCCTTCGGGTTTTGTTTCTGGCTGCCGCTGACTGCCCTGTTGAGATCCACGAGGTCCTCCGTGGTCAGGAGCCGGGAGACCGCATTGAGCGCATCTTTCGCCTTGTCTGTCAGCTTTTCCTTGTTATAAACCGGCAGGACCTGCTGCGCTTTGAAGTTGTTTTTAGGATCCTCCAGCACCACCAGGTCATTGTCCGCGATGGAGGGCATGGTGGTGTAAATGTCGGCAACCTGGACGTCGTCGGTGAGCAGCGCGAGCAGCGTTTGATTGCCGCCACCGTCAAGAGAGGGCTTGAAGGCCTTGAATTCACAACCGTAGTCCGCTTTGAGCCCGGGAAGGCCATCGGGGCGTGCATCGAAGGTGGTTGGTGCGGCCATGGCCAGGTCCTTGCATACCTTGGCCAGATCCTCGATTGACTTCAGCTGGTACTTCTCGGCCGTGAGCTTGGTGACCACCATGGCGTCTTTCGACTCCGCCTTGGACGCTTCCAGGACGGCCAGCCCCTCCGGCAGCGTGCCCGTCAGTGCCTTGTAGATGTCATCAGCTGAATCTTCTGACGCCTGCGGGTCCACATGCGCGAGCAGGCTTCCTGAATAGTCAGGCACCACATCAACGGTGCCGTCTTTGAGTCCCTTAAGATACGTTTCCCGGGGTCCGACGTCCGGCGCGGTTGTGGCAGGAACGCCGGCGGCCACCAGGGCGCCGGCATAAATTTCCGCGACGATCTGGGTTTCCGCCGACGTGGCCGTGTCCAGGGTGGGGCTGCCCACTGTCAGGGCAGCAGCAGGCGAGCTGCTGCTGCCGGTGGGGGTTTCTTCAGGCGCTCCTGTGCACGCTGCCGAGAGCAGCAGCGTTGCGGCGGCCAGTCCGGCCCAGAGGGGTTTTCGCATTAAGTCACTAACTCCAACTTCATCCAACCGCTCTCTCGGGCTCATTCCAGCAGACATCCAACGTGTCCGACCTTCGCTACCCGCTTGGGGGCTGGCTGCAGTCATACTATCGCCACGTTACTTCAATGAATGGGTATGTTTCGGCGGCAGCAACATGCCTGAACGACGGATGCATGAGGGCCCGGCATGCCCCTGTTCGGCCTGGCTTCACGCGGCATCCCCCTTGTACGCCCCTCCCGGCCTAAGGTTGGACTGTGACGAACTTGGAAGTGTCTCCCCAACAGGAACTTTGCCCGCCCGCCGGTCCGGAAGGTACTTCCGGCCCATGCCTGCAGCTATGGCCCGAGCGGGAAGTTCCGCTGGGCGGCGTGCGTGCAATGAACGTGCAGCGTACGCTTCCGCAGCGCGGCCTGCCCACAGTGGGTGCCTGGTGCTTCCTGGACAACTTCGGCCCGGACCGGACGGCCATGTCCGTACTTCCGCACCCGCACATCGGGCTGCAGACCGTCACCTGGCCCCTGGCCGGGAACATCCGGCACCGGGACAGTGTGGGCAGCGACGTCGTAGTCCGTCCGGGTGAGCTGAACATCATGACGGCAGGCAACGGAGTCTCCCACTCAGAGTTCGCCGTCCTGGCAGATCCTGACGGCCAGCTTCCCATCCAGCGCGGCCTGCAGTTATGGGTGGCGCTTCCCGACGGGCAACGGCACAGGGAACCGGCCTTTGAGCAGTACCGGGAGCTGCCTTCCGTCACGGGCGAGGGGTTCACCGCCACCGTGATGGTGGGCGAATTCGCCGGCGCGGTTTCCCCCGCCACGATGTACTCACCCATTGTGGGCGCTGACGTCTCGTGTGCCGGGCGTGCCGTCTTGCCGCTCAATGCGGACTACGAACATGCCCTTTTAGTGCTCGACGGCGGTCTGACGCTGGACGGCCAGGAGATCCTGCCCGGGCCCCTGGGCTACCTTGGCACTGGCCGTCCGGCGCTTGAGGTGCAGGCGCTGCCCGGCACGCGGTTCCTGCTCATCGGCGGGGAACCCTTCCAGGAAGAGCTCCTGATGTGGTGGAACTTTGTGGGCCGTGCCCACGACGAAGTGGAACGGGCACGTGAAGACTGGGAGGCCCAGGGGCAGCTCCCTGACGGCCAGGCCCGCGGCTCCCGGTTTGGATTGGTCGAAGGACATGGTCCGGAGGCGGGGGCGGAGGCAGGCCGTATTCCTGCTCCCCCGCTGCCGGCGATTAGGCTGACCCCTCGAAAGCGTGCCGCCCGGCCCTGAGGGTCACTGAGGCCGGACGCACACGCGGGGCGCCGGCCTACTCGTCCTCCGCCACAAGCTGCAGGACGCCGAACACCGGCTCCTGGTCCAGCACACGGACATCGGTAATTCCGGCGGCGGCAAGATGCTTACGGAAGGCGTCCTGGAGTGCGGCTACGTTCATTCCAAGGCCACCGCCAAGAATGACAGGGCCATCAATGCCTAGCTTCCGGAGTGCCTGGGCAGCCAGCGCAGCAAGGTCGCTGCCCGTCTGGTCGAGCAACTGCTGGCTCACCGCGTGCCCCGCCGCAGCGCCTTCCACTACGAGACGCGCCTGCTGGGCCCAGAAGCGGCGGCCGGTATCAGGAGAATGGAACATGGCGATCAGCCGGTTGGCATCATCAATACCGCATGACTCCAGCAAGGCTTCGGTGAGCTGATCGGCAGGCAGCCCCTGGTTCATCCTGCGCAGGCTGTGCCGGACGGCTTCCCGTCCCAGCCAATAACCGCTGCCCTCGTCGCCCAGCAGATACCCCCAGCCGCCGGCCCTGGCCTCGTCCCCGGCCGCGTTCTTACCCCAGGCAGCCGATCCCGTTCCAGCTATCACGGCCACTCCGGTGCTGACACGGCCTGCGGCCAGCAGCAGCCGCGAGTCGTGAACCACGCGGATCCTCGCACCGGGAACGTGCGGTTCGATCAGCGCGGCGAGCGCCGCGGCGTCGTCGTCTGTGTCTATCCCGCCGGCACCCGCATAAACCTGGGACACGTGGCCGCCGCCTATTTTCGCAAACAGCTCGGCGAGATTGACGGCCGCCGCTTCACGGCTGACGTTCTGGACATTCGAGCTACCGGCAGACGCATCGGCCACGGCAATGGCATCCTCAAACCGGACACCATGGGTTTTGGTCCCGCCAATATCAAGGCCAATGATTGTTCCCACCAACGGGCCCGGAGCAATCGCTGGCTGTATCCGCTCTTCAGGGAAACTTGCTGCGGCAGAGGAGCTGGGAAGTTGGGTGTCAGTCACGTCATCAGCCTACTGAAGCCTTTCCGGAAGGGCGCGCCGCCGGTATGTTTCAGTCGCTTTGTGAACGTTCCCTGACCAGCCCGGCGAGCAGCCGCGGGCCGTCTTCAAGCACCATCTCCCGGAAAAGCCGGACAGGATCAGATTCAGCGCCGGGACCGGGCTTGCGGCGCCGCCATGCCAGCCCGATCTCCCGATAGGCGAGAGCGGATTCAAGGGCAAGTTCAACCCATCCCAGATCGCCCGTTTCCGGGCTCACGTGCCGTCCGGGTGCGTTCCCGCCCGGCGGCAGGATACTGACGCCCAGCCCTGCAGACACCAGCCCGCGGACTGTGTGGGAATCCTGGCTTTCGAAGGCGATCCGTGGCCGGAAACCGGCGTCGCGGAATATTGCATCTGTTAGTGACCGCAGGCCATAGCCGGGGCCAAGTGCAACAAAGGGGTCTCTGCGGATATCCTGCAGTCCTGCGCTGCGACTGCCCGCCAGCGGATGCTGATGGTGCACCACCAGGCGGAGCGGTTCACGGTACAGGGCAGCCGATGAGACGGTGCCTGTTGCCATGGCCACCGGAGCCGTGAGTGCCAGATCCGCCTGGCCTGTTGCCAGCTCTGCCAGGCAACCGTCGCGTGATCCCTGGCTCAAGGTAAAACCTGCCTCCGGGTGGCGGCTTCGGAAAGCACTGATCAGCAGGGGCAGGGCGGCCTCGCCGAAGGTGTGCTGGAAGGAGACGGCAACCTTCCCACGCACCACGTCAGACTCGTGCCGGACCAGGTCCAGTCCCGCCTGGAACTCGGCGAGGGCCGACTCGATGTACGGCAGCAATGTCCTCGCCGCGGTGGTGAGGCGGACACCCCTTCCATCCCGGATCAGCAGTTCGGTTCCAACCACGGCGCTGGCCCGGTTGAGTGCCCTGCTGACCGTGGACTGGGGTACCCCCAGAAGTTCAGCAGTTTCAGTGACGTGCTGTGTGCGGCCCAGTTCGGCGAGCAAGGGCAACAGCGGGAGCAGTTGCACCAGTTGCTTGTGATCGGCATCCATGATTCCTGCCCCTCCCGCCCGACCGTTCCATATTTGCCATAAGTTTCAGGCAAACCATGCATTGGAAGCATACATCCGGCCATCCTACTCTGGAGCCATGTCAAAGAATCCGCCACTCCCGGGGTTGCCGGCCACGGCAGATCCATCCTGGACGGGCCACCCGAAGGGCTCACGGGCGTACGGAAGGATCATCGCCGGGCTGGGCTTTGCCGGTGTGGCAACATTTGCCCAGCTGTACTCAACCCAGGCAGTCCTGCCCCTCATGGCAGCGGATCTGCAGATCACCCCGGCCGAAGCGGCGCTGACCATTTCGCTGGCAACCGTGGGGCTGGCCGCTACCGTCCTCCCGTGGTCCTTCCTGGCTGACCGCATCGGCAGGGTGCGGGCCATGGCCCTGGCGATTTCAGCAGCCACCGCCCTGGGCCTCATCGTGCCACTGGCCAGCAGCTTCGGAATGCTGCTGGGCCTCCGGCTTCTGGAAGGCATGGCACTGGGCGGTATCCCAGCCATCGCCATTGCCTACCTTAATGAGGAGGTTAATAGGGCGCACACCGCCCTGGCCGCCGGCGGCTACATTGCCGGCACCACCCTGGGCGGTCTCGCAGGCCGGCTGGTGGCCGGGCCGGCAGGCGAGCTGTGGGGATGGCGCGCCGCCGCCCTGGCCGTATCCTTGCTGGCGACCACAGCAGCGGTGCTGTTCCTCATACTGGTGCCCAAGGCCAGAGGCTTCACCCCTGCAAAAGCCACGGGACTGCGCGGTGCCGTTGCAATCATTGCCGGCCATGTGCGGACGCCAAAGCTGCTGGCACTCTACGTCCAGGCCTTCCTGCTGATGGGCGGCTTTGTGGCTGTCTACAACTACCTTGGTTTCCACCTCTCCAGTGAGCCCTTCAGTTTGCCTGCCACGATTATCAGCCTGATCTTCCTGGCTTACCTTTCCGGAACCGTCTCCTCGCGCTGGGCGGCTGGACTGACACAGCGTTTTGGCCGGCGGAACGTCCTGCTGGCAGGAATCCTCCTGATGGTCTTGGGGCTCGCCCTGACGCTGACCCAACTGCTGGCACTAGTCCTGGCCGGCCTGTTGGTTTTCACCGCGGGCTTCTTTGCCGCCCACAGCATCGGCGCCGGCTGGACGGGCAACATTCCCACGACAGGCAGGGCCCAGGCGGCGTCGCTGTACAACCTGGCCTACTACGTCGGTTCAAGCGTTATCGGCTGGGCAGGGGGCCTGGTGTTCCAGTCCCTTGGCTGGACGACGATGGCCGTGGCCGTCATGGTGCTGGCCTGCCTGGCTGCGGTGATCGTCGCCGTCGTCCATCCACGGCAGGAGGGACAGCGTGGGTTTGGCCGATGGCGCACCAGGAAGCGGCGGTATGGAGAGTTGAACGATCTGCCCGCAAAGGGCTGCATCTGAAGTGATAATTCGGAGGAACAGGGCTGATCAGGGGTGAATGGCCGGAAACGGCCGTCTAGGATGAACTCAGAACACTTGAGGAGATTCCATGAGCACCAACGCGAAGAACATCCGGCCGGGGACGCACCTTGAGCCCCTGGATGCCATTGACGAGCGGCTCCTGGCAGCTCTCGTGGACGACGCCAGGATCTCCAACAAGCAGCTGGCCGAACTCGTTGGCATCGCCCCGTCCACGGCACTGATGCGGACCAGGGCGCTGTCCGAACGCGGGATTGTCCAGGGCTTCGAAGCCAAACTCAGCCTCTCGGCGATTGGCAGGTCGGTCCAGGCGCTGGTCGCTGTCCGGCTCAGGGCCCATGACCGCGACCAGATCGACCGCTTCACCGCACGCGTCCCACACCTGCCGGCTGTACTGTCCACTTTCCACACATCCGGCTCTGTTGATTACCTCCTGCACATCGCCGTGGCCAGCACCGAGGACCTGCGGGACTGGGTCCTGGACAACCTGGCGACAGACCCTGTGGTGGGTCACACGGAGACCACCCTCGTCTTCGACCATATCCAGGGAAACCACGGCCCCCTGCCGGACTAAGGGCGTTCCTGAACCGGCAGCCGTCGGTTCCCTGCAGCCCCGTCAAATGGCGGTCCGACACCGAATAGCGGTCCGAAGCGTCACGGCGGAGAGCACCAGGGCTGAAGCGCTGCACAGCAGCACAAAAGCGGTGGCCGGGGTTTGGAAGCCGAACGCAGCTGTGGCCCATCCCAAGCCAAGTACCGGCACGGCGCTCCCGAGGTACGTGATCATGTACACGGTGCTGATGATCTGGGCATGCCGGGAAGATTCCACCTTGCCGGCAAGGTCGTTGAAGACTTTGTTGAAGGCCACTCCCTGGCCGAAGCCTGCAAAGATACTGGCCGCAACAAGCAACAGGGGGCTGTTCCATGCCGCTGCGGCCGCCAGAAACAGCAGGGACACACCCAGTACGGCGAGGCCGGCCGGGGCCACATAGCGCCCCCGTACAGCAAACAACTGGCTGAGGGCCGAGGCGCCCAGGGTAAGACCTGCAAGGGCACCGAGCACCGGGCGGGAGTCAGCCTGCACGACTTGGGCAAAATATCCAGGTGCCAGGGACAGGCAAAAGCCGAAAACGGCAAAACTGAGGAAGCCGACGGCGGACGCCAGCCAGAAGGCGCCCCTCGCTTCAACGGATACCGTCGGCCTGCGTGGCGCCAGGGCCGTGATCGGCCTCCGTCCGGACGGTGGGTGGATGGCAGGGCGGGCACGGAGGAGGTACAGCGGAACGAGCATCCCGGCAAGGACTGCTGAATGCACAAAGTACGGTGCGGTGGTGGGGCCTGGCAGCATGGACAGGAAGCCGCCGATAACGGGCCCTAAAGCAACCCCACCGGCCGAGGCGAGCAACGTGAAACGGGACGCCCACTCGGGGCGGGACGGGAGCAGCTCACGCAGCGCCGCAGCACTTGCTCCCGTGGCCAGGGCCACGGCCACGCCCTGCAGGGCCCGGCCAGCGGACAGAGCGGCAAGGCTGTCAGCCTGGGCAAAGACCCAGCCTCCGGCCAGCCCGGCGAGGACTGCGAGAATGAGGGCGGCCCTCCGGCCGATGTGGTCCGACCAGTGTCCGGCGACCATCAACGTTGTCACGAGAGCCAGGACGTAGCTGGCAAAAACAGTGGTGATGGCTACTGGCGAGAGCCCAAGGTTTGCCTGCAGCAGCGGATACAGGGGTGTGGCGAGGTTTGCTCCCACGAGCAAAGTGAAGATGACTGATCCCGCCATCACCAGGCGTGACGTAATGGAGGCATCCCAGCCCCAGCGCGCGGCTGTAGCCGGGCGCATGCGGAGCTCACTGAAGACGGTCATGGGTGGGCCTTTGGCTCGACCGGAGCGGGATGTCCTTGTAGGACGCCGCCCCGGGTGGCAATTGATATCTAAAGAATGCGGCAAGACTGCCTGATCGAGCGGAAACCAGTGCAATAATTGGTCAAGATCATCAACATTTCCTCTCTTTCATAAGCGAAAGTGACATTTTGAACAACCTGGACCCCACCGATCTGAAAATCCTGCTGGAACTTATCCGCGATCCCCGTATCCAGATCGGTGAGCTCAGCGAGGCATTGGGGATAGCCCGGAACACAGCACAGTCGCGGGTTCGGCGGATGCTCCGCACCGGCATTCTGCACGACGGCGGCAGGGAGATCGACCTCGAGGCCGTCGGCTACGACGTGGTGGCCTTCGTGACGATCAAAGTGACACACCGTGAGCTGGACGGTGTGGTGGGCGCACTCCGGCTCCTGCCCCAGGTCCTGGAGGTGCATGAGATCTCGGGCCGCGGAGACGTCTGGTGCCGCGTGGTGGCCATGGATACCCACAACCTTCAGGCTGCCCTGCGGCAGATTCTTCGCATCAAGGGCGTCATTCGGACAGAAACAGTCCTGGCCCTGCATACTCATATTCCATACCGGACCGAACCGCTCATCAGCCGTCTTGCACAGACGGGGGCAAGCCAGCCAACACGGGCACAATGACCTCGTCCACCCAGACCGGATGCGGGGGAAGCGGCTAGGATTCGAGCATGGACTGGCTCTCATACATATCGCAGATCAACTGGCTGGCCGTGCTGCTGGCCTTCATCGCCAGCATGGCCATCGGCTTTGTCTGGTACATGCCCGCCGTGCTTGGCAACAGGTGGATGGCGGCGATCGGAAAGACTGAAGAGGACCTAAAGAACATCAGCGGCGGCGCCGGGATCTGGGTTCCGATGATGGTTGCCGCTGCTCTTACTGCCATCCTGCTCGCCGTCCTGATCAGCAAACTCGGCCTGGACAACGCCTTGGCCGGCGGCTGGTTCGCACTGGTCCTGGCCCTCGTATTCCGCGCCGGCGGCCACGTGATCCACAACGGCTTCGCAGGACGTCCCGCAGCTGTGACGCTCATCGATTCCGGCCACGATCTTGTTGCCATGACGGTAGCCGGCGCAATCATCGGGGCCATGTCCTGACGCGGCTGAGCCAGTACGCGCCGGCTGGAGGGGCGCCGTTGTGACGATCATCGACAACGCCGTGTACGTTGACGGTGTCCGCAGCGCCGAGCCCGAAAGCCTGGAGCAGACCTTTGAGACCCTGGCCGAGCACGGCGGCATGGCCTGGATCGGGCTGTACCGGCCAACGGAAGCAGAGATGTCGGCCGTGGCCAGCGAATTCGGGCTCCATGCCCTGGCCGTGGAGGATGCCATCTCGGCCCACCAGCGGCCCAAGCTGGAGCGCTACGACGACAACCTCTTTACTGTGCTTCGTCCGGCCAGGTACCTCGACGCCACCGAAACCGTTGAATTCGGTGAGCTCCACATCTTCACCGGCAGCAACTTTGTTGTTACCGTCCGCCATGCGGAGATGGCCGGCGTTGCCCGGGTCCGCAACCGGCTTGAGGCACGCCCGGACCTGCTCCGACACGGCCCGGAGGCAGTTCTGTACGCCCTCCTGGATCGCGTCGTGGACGATTATGCGCCGGTGGTGGCAGGACTTGAAAACGACATTGACGAGATCGAGGACCAGCTCTTCGGCGGGGACACCACGGTCTCACGCCGGATCTATGAGCTCGCCCGCGAAGTGATTCAGTTCCAGCGCGCCATCCACCCGCTGCCGGGCATGATGCAGCAGCTCAAGCGTGGATTCGAGAAATACGGCGTGGAAACCGAACTTCAGCACAGCCTGCGCGACGTGGAGGACCATGTTGAGCGGGTCATTTCCCGCGCAGACTCGTTCCGGGACCTGCTGCAGAACGCCCTCACCCTGGACGGGACGCTGACCGCAAACCGCCAGAACGAGGCCAGCGCAGAGCAGAACGAACAGGTGAAGAAAATTTCCTCCTGGGCCGCAATCTTCTTTGCGCCCTCTATTGTGGCGGGCGTCTACGGGATGAACTTTGACCACATGCCCGAGCTTCACTGGACCTTTGGCTATCCGTTGGCGATTGCCCTGATGGGCGGCACGGCAGGCCTCATGTACGGCATTTTCAAAAAGAAGGGCTGGCTCTAAAACATGGACAATACAAATGATCAGGTGGCCGGGGCGGAATTTTCCAGGGGACGCATCATCACGCCCGGCACAGAGCACCAGCTGGGCACCTATGGCCTGTTCCCGCCGTCGTCAGCGCAGCATCGCACGCTGATGACCGCCGGAGGACCGCTCACCGCCAAGAATGCGGAACCCGATCTGCTGTGGACCAGCTTTGCCGAGCTATGCTCCGGGGCGCTGTCCGAGGCCGATTACCACGCCCTGGCCGGCCAACACACTACCTGGGTCATCGACGGCGTTCCCGCCCCGGACGCGGATCGATCAGCACAAAAAACCGCGGCATGGGATCGCTTCGGCGCCTTGGTGGGAATTCTCTATGAACGGGACGTCACCCTGTTTTTGCTCGGTACCCGGCTGCCGGCGGACATGGCCAAAATTGCCCCACCCCTCTCCTTCCTGGAATATGTGGAGTCCGCTGCAGACACCACGGCTGAGGAAATTTCCGGAAGCTAGCAACGACCGGCACTGCCTTCCCAAGTCTCCGTCGAAGGGACCCTCTTACCGCATGCCTGATATTTGACTGAAGATCATACTTCCCAGTCTTGATATATTAGTCCTATACTAGACCGGAATCCGCAGAGGATGATCGCAAACTCAATGAGGAGTGGAATAGCATGCAGCAACTCGCGCACCGGCTCGAACGGCTGGGCACCGAAACCGCCTTCAGCGTCGCCCAAGCCGCGGCCGCCTGGAAGGCGAAGGGGAACCAGGTGTACCCCTTCCACCTCGGCGACATCAACATCCCGACGGCCCCTCATATCGTCGAGGCGATGACCCGGGCAATCGCCGACGGCTACACCGGCTACTGCCCCGGCCCTGGCATCCCGCAGTTGCGCGAGGCCCTCGCCGAGGATCTCGGGGCCCGCCGGGGTATCGAATTTTCCCCCGACAACGTCGTGGTGATGACGGGCGGCAAGCCCGTCATCACCAAGTTCCTGCAGGCGGTCATGAACCCCGGCCAGGAAGTGCTCTATCCGAACCCCGGCTTCCCGATCTATGAATCGCAAATCGAATACCTCGGCGGCACTGCTGTTCCATACAGCTACGTCCCCACCAGCACGGGCTTCGCGATCGACATCGACCAGGTGCGCGCCTCGATCACCCCGAATACCGTCGCAATCATCTACAACGACCTGCAGAACCCCATCTCGGCCGAGTCGACTGCGTCCGAGCGGGAGGCCATCGCGCAGCTCGCGCAGGAGCACGACCTCTGGGTACTGTCCGATGAGGCGTACTTCGAGACGCGCTATGAGGGTGTCTCGAGCTCGATCGCGTCGCTCCCCGGCATGGCGGAGCGCACCGTGATCCTCTACACCTTCAGCAAGAAGTTCGCCATGACCGGATCCCGCCTGGGCTGCGCCGTCGCGCCGATCGAAATCGCCAAAATTCTCAGTACACTCAACACCAACGATGAGTCATGCACCACGCACTACGTGCAATGGGCCGGCATCGCAGCGCTCCGTGGAACCCAGGAGCCCGTACAGCAGATGCTGGATATCCTGCGCGTCCGCCGGGATGCCGCGTGCGAACTCGTGAACGACATCGCCGGCATGCACGTCGCCGTGCCCAAGTCGACGTTCTACCTTTTCCCTGACGTCACCGAGGTCATGGAGCGCATGGGTTACAAAGCCGTTGGCGATTTCGCCTCCGCAGCCCTCTACGAAACCGGCGTCTCCTTCTGCACACGTGAGCACTTCGGCCGCCGCCAGCCCGGCGAAGAGCGGCAGTACATCCGCCTCGCATACTCGGGCATCGACGTTGCCGACATCAACGACGGCCTCGGCCGCCTGCGCAAGTGGATCGAGACGGCATGAGCCGGGTCGTCGTCACGGGACGTATACCCGAAACCGCACTCGAGAAACTGCGCGCCGAGCACGAAGTCGATGCCTGGTCCGGTCCGGAGTCGATTGGCCGCGAGGAGCTCCTGCGCCGGGTAGCCGGCGCAGATGCCGTAGTAAGCCTGCTCACCGAACGTATCGACGCCGAGCTGCTCGATGCAGCGGGCCCGCAGCTCAAAGTGGTCGCGAACGTCGCCGTCGGCTATGACAATATCGACGTGCCCGCCTGCACGGAACGGGGCGTGGTGGCCACCAACACTCCCGGCGTGCTCACGGAGGCCACAGCCGATATCGCGCTCGGCCTCATCCTCACGGCCACCCGACGGCTCGGCGAGGGGGAACGGCTCATCCGCTCTGGCCAGGCCTGGAAGTGGGGCATGTTCTTCCTGCTCGGCAGCAGCCTGCAAGGCAAGACCCTCGGCGTCGTCGGCATGGGCGGCATCGGCCAGGCAACCGCGCGCCGCGCCAAGGCCTTCGGCATGGAGATCGTCTACCAGTCGCGCAGTGAAATCGATCCCGCCGTCGCAGCCGAGCTGGGCGCCCGCCGGGTCGAGCTCGATGAGCTGCTGGCCATCTCCGACATCGTCTCGTTGCACTGCCCCTACGGGCCCGCCACCCATCATCTGATCAGCGCCGAGCAACTCGCCGCCATGAAGGGCTCGGCGTACCTCATCAACACCGCGCGCGGACCGATTGTCGACGAAGCAGCGCTCGCGTCTGCGCTTCGCGAAGGGCAGATCGCGGGCGCCGGGCTCGACGTTTTTGAGAACGAGCCCACCGTACACCCAGGATTGCTCGAGCTCGACAATGTGGTGCTCGTGCCGCACCTCGGTTCCGCCACCGTTGAGACGCGCACGGCGATGGCGATGCTTGCCGCCGATAATGCGCTCGCCGTGCTCTGCGGGGAACGGCCGCCAGCACCGATCAAGTAGGAGCAAGCAGCGCCCACGCACGGGACGACAACCCGGCCGAGTCCCGAGGCTCGTCCGAAAGGGATGGGCCTCGGGACTACTTAGCCTCCGACCTCGTCCGTCTTCGCGGTCGTGTCTGGCGAGGAACATGCCTCCGCAACTGGCACTCCGAAATAGTGTGGCCAGCCCGGCGCCGGAACCACCGTGGCCGCTGCCCTTCGCAGGGTCGGACAGCCCTGCTGCCTCCCGGCGACAGTATTTACCGGGCATCAAATCTTAGAGAGAGAAAATAGTGACACGTATTGGCATCGTGGCCGAATTGGGCCGTGAGACGAGGGTGGCGGCGACGCCTGTCACCGTGAAGCAGTTGCTGGGGTTGGGCTACGAGGTTGTGGTCGAGAAGGGTGCGGGTGAGTCGGCATCCTTCCGTGATGAGGCTTATGCCGAATCGGGTGCCCTGATTGTGGGCGCCGATGAGGCGTGGGGCAGCGAGGTGGTGTTGCGGATCAATCCGCCCACTGAGGATGAGATCGCCCGTCTCACTGAGGGTGCGACGCTGATCGGGTCGTTGAGCCCAGGATTGCGGCCTGAGTTGGTGGAGGCGCTGGCTTCGCGTCCGATCACGGCGCTGGCGTTGGATGCGGTGCCGCGGATCTCGCGGGCCCAGTCGATGGATGTGCTCAGTTCGATGGCGAACATTGCTGGGTACCGTGCCGTGATCGAGGCGGCTCACGAGTTCGGGCGGTTTTTCACGGGTCAGGTGACCGCTGCGGGGAAGGTCCCGCCCGCGAAGGTCCTGGTGGCGGGCGCCGGTGTTGCCGGGTTGGCGGCGATCGGTGCGGCGTCGAGTCTGGGTGCGATTGTGCGGGCGACGGACCCGCGGCCGGAGGTCGCAGACCAGGTGAAATCCATCGGTGGAACCTACCTCAAGGTCGAGGTCGCCGAAGAGATGAAGTCCTCCGACGGATATGCGAGGGCGACCTCCGAGTCGTATAACGCCCGGGCTGCGGAGATTTACTCGGAGCAGGCAGCGGATGTGGACATCATCATCACCACCGCCCTGATTCCGGGGCGCCCGGCGCCGAAGCTGCTCACGGCCGAAGATGTGGCCAGCATGAAGTCGGGCAGTGTGATCGTGGACATGGCCGCGGGCCAGGGCGGGAACGTCGAAGGCTCGGTCGCCGGGGAAAGGATCGTGACGGACAACGGGGTGGTGATCCTGGGTTACACGGATCTTCCGGCCCGTTTGCCGGCCCAGGCCTCCCAGCTGTACGGGACGAACATGGTGAACCTGCTCAAGCTCCTGACCCCGGACAAGGACGGGGTCCTGCGGATCGATTTCGACGACGTCGTGCAGAGGTCGGTGACTGTGGTGCGTGAGGGGGAGACGACGTGGCCGCCGCCCCCGGTCCAGGTCTCCGCCGCACCGGCAGCCCAGGCTCCAACCATTGTTGCAGTTGATGAGGGAGAAACCGGTGCCGCTGGCACTAAGAAGACTGGCCTCAGCCGTGCTGGCAAGGCCGGTCTTTTTGCGGCGGGTATCGCGGTGTTGTTCGGGATCAACGCTGTTGCCCCGGCGCCGTTGCCGCAGCATTTCACGGTGCTGATGCTCTCGGTCGTGGTCGGGTTCTATGTAATCGGGAAGGTCCACCACGCCCTGCATACCCCGCTGATGTCCGTGACGAACGCGATTTCCGGGATTATCGTCGTCGGCGCCCTGCTGCAGGTCACCTCCGACAACATCGTGATGCAGGTCCTCGCCGCCGTCGCGGTGCTGCTCGCCAGCATCAACATTTTCGGCGGCTTCGCCGTCACCCGGCGCATGCTCGCCATGTTCTCCCGTGGTGGGAAGGCCCGTTCATGAGCGCCGCCACCGAAACTGCAGCAGCAATTATTACGAGGAGCTTTACCGTGACTGACGCCGTCTCCGGTCCATTGACCGCCGACTCCATTGCGGGGGCGGCCTACATCGTCGCGGCCCTGCTGTTTATCCTCAGCCTCGCCGGGCTGAGCAAGCACGAGAAAGCCCGCGCCGGGGTCGTCTACGGCATCACGGGCATGGTCATCGCCCTCGCGGCCACGATCTGGCTGACCCTGCAGGATGCCTGGGGCACGGGCCACGCACTGACCGGACTGGGACTGCTGGTCGCAGCGGTGCTGGTCGGCGGGGCCATTGGACTTTGGCGCGCCCGGGTGGTGGAAATGACGGGCATGCCCGAGCTCATCGCCCTGCTGCACAGCTTCGTGGGCCTCGCTGCAGTGCTCGTGGGCTGGAACGGGCACCTCGAAGCCCCGGCCCTGTCCCCGGACCTGACAGCGATCCACCACGCCGAAGTCTTCATTGGCGTCTTCATCGGCGCGGTCACCTTCACCGGCTCGATCGTGGCGTTCCTGAAACTCTCGGCCCGGATGAAATCCTCACCGCTGATGCTGCCGGGTAAAAACGCGATCAACCTCGGCGCCCTCGCCGCGTTCGTGGCCCTGACCGTCTGGTACGTCAACGATTCCCAGCTTTGGCTCCTCGTCGTCGTCACCCTCCTGGCTCTGGGGCTGGGCTGGCACCTGGTCGCCTCTATCGGCGGCGGCGACATGCCCGTGGTGGTGTCCATGCTGAACAGCTACTCCGGCTGGGCCGCCGCCGCGGCGGGCTTCCTGCTGAACAATGACCTGCTGATCATCACCGGGGCCCTGGTGGGCTCCTCGGGTGCGTACCTGTCCTACATCATGTGCAAGGCCATGAACCGTTCCTTTATCTCCGTTATCGCCGGTGGCTTCGGCATCGCCGCACCCACCAGCACGGGCGACGCAGACCAGGGCGAGCACCGGGAAATCACCGCCGAAGCGACAGCGGAAATGTTGACCAACGCCTCCAGCGTCGTGATCACCCCCGGCTACGGCATGGCCGTGGCCCAGGCCCAATACCCCGTCGCCGAACTCGCCCACCAACTGCGCGAACGCGGCGTGGACGTCCGGTTCGGCATCCACCCCGTCGCCGGACGCCTCCCAGGGCACATGAACGTGCTCCTCGCCGAGGCCAAAGTCCCCTACGACATCGTCCTCGAAATGGACGAGATCAACGACGACCTCGGCGGCACCTCCGTGGTCCTGGTTATTGGTGCCAACGACACTGTCAATCCCTCCGCCGCGGAAGACCCGGGAAGTCCCATCGCCGGGATGCCCGTCCTAAGGGTCTGGGAGGCCGAGAATGTGGTGGTATTCAAACGCTCCATGGCGGCCGGCTACGCCGGCGTCCAGAACCCGCTCTTCTACCGCGACAACTCCCAAATGCTCTTCGGCGACGCCAAACAATGCGTCGAAGACATCCTCCGCGCCTTCTAATTCGCCAGCTCCTCTTCCCCCGCAATGTCGTTGACGGGCTTTGGGCCGGGCACAGGCTTGATCACCTACAAAACGAGACGAGAGACCATGACCCTGTCACGACTATTTCGTAACAGCACTCCTATCAACGAGACCGGGTTAAGAGAACCGGAGCCAATCCTCAGCACCGAACGAGCACAAGCATCACTGCAGCCTGCCAATTTCATCGACGAATTCGATGCGTCAGCGTGGGTAGGACTCCACTACAGACACGAGTTTTTACTCCACTACAAGCACGAACTTTTGGAACACCACCCTTCGGTGGGTGGATCGCGTTTGCTAACCTGACAGGTCACACGGGTCCTACTTGGCCACAGCGGCGCGCCGACCACGAAGTGGATCCCTGGTCCGGTCCGGAGTCGATTGTCGCCGTGGGCTATGGCAACATCGACGTCCCGGCCTGCACCGAACGGGGCATCGTGGCAAGCTGGGAGCGCCTGTGCAGGAACGAGTACGAGCCCCGTCCTAGGGACGGGGCTCGTACTCATTTTTTGTGGAGCTAAGGGGATTCGAACCCCTGACCTCTTCGATGCGAACGAAGCGCTCTACCAACTGAGCTATAGCCCCGGAACAGCCCCGCCAAAGGACGGCAGCGCCGGTGACCCTAGGCTACAAATTTTCCGGCCGTATTACCAACCGGCACGCAGGAGTGACTTTCATCCCGCCGCGCGGAGCATTCGCCCGCGAGAAACTCACGCCCGACGACGCTGCAGGACATCATCGAGGTTGCTCAGCGCACTCTGGGCCTTTGTGAGCGGCTTTGCCGGGGCGGCAGCAGGAGCAGCCGGAACACCCTGCTTAAGGGACGGTTTCCCGACGGCTTTGGGGGCTTCGGGCAGGTCGAGGGGCTCCGGCGCGGGCCGCTCAGCCTTTGCAGCTTCAACGTAGACCGGCTTCGGTACATCCACCGGTTGCCAGGTTTCGCCGGGCTGGGGTACAGCAGTGGACCTGACACTGGTGTCTCCTGCCGCCACCGCCACAGCAAGGGCAGCCTCCCGCAGCTCCACGGCAGTTAAGGGCTTGACCTTGGGCCGGTGTGCTTCCGCATCAAACAGAGGACTTTCGGGCTGATGGGCCGGGAACGGTGGCCGGGCCGGAGTAGCTGGGACTGGTTCCGGCCGGCGCGAAGGTGCAGCCATGGCCGCGGAGAAGGCAGCGTTGACTTTCGCTTTCCGATCCCGGACAGCGAGCCACCGCAGCACCACAACGGACGTCACAAACGCCGCCAGGCACCACACCGGCAGCAGGGGCGTACCCCGCCCGAACAGCAGCAGCGCCCCGGAAACAAAACCAGTCAGCAGCGCCGCGAGCCCGAGGAGGGCAAGGCCCGTCCTGCCGTAGCGGATCCGGAAAGCACCCGGCGTCGTGGTTCGGGTTGCGTCCCGTTCGGATACGGGGCTCTTCCTGATGTCCATGGCTTTCTCCTGAGGGGCGCTGATGTTCATGAGCATCCCGGCTCTCGGGTCCAATGATTCAGTGGCTGGTGTTTCCGCCGGAATCTCGCCGGCAACCTGGAACTGGGGCCTGCGGTTCCGGAGAACGTAAGGGGCAACCCACACAATCCAGAGCACAACGGCGACCACCAGGATCACTGAGCTGCTAAGAGGGAAGTCCACACTCAAAACCGTATGAGCATTAGCGTGGTGGCTGCCGCATTAGCCCCGGTGTGTCGCAGGTGGACTGTGAATCAATGGATTTATTACGGACGGGACGCCAGCCAGCGGCGAAGCAGTCCGTCCGGAACTTCTTCCGACGTCAGCGCGAACGTCCGGTGGTCTGCCCACTCGCCGTTGATATGCAGGTACCGCGGCCGGAACCCCTCATCCCTGAAGCCCAACTTTTCAACGACACGCAGGCTGGGGCCATTCTCCGGCCGGATATTGATCTCCATGCGGTGGAGCCCCAGTGTTTGGAAACAATGGTCAGTTGCCATCGCCACTGCCGTAGGGGCAATCCCGTGTCCGGCCCTGGCCTGGTCAACCCAGTAGCCGAGCGTGGCCATGAGTGCCGATCCCCACACTATGGAGGAGACCGTGAGCTGGCCTACGATAACCGGGGAGCGGGCGCCGGGCGTGCGTTCAGTGATCAGGAAGGGCAAGGCGGTTGCCTGGGCGGCCTGGATGTTGAGGGACCGCACCATGTGCCGGTAATCGGGCAGGCCTCCTCCCGGGACGGGGTTGGAGGCTTCCCATGGCGCCAGCCATTGGCTGTTGCGGGCCCGGACCGCTGTCCACTCCTTTTTGTCCCGGTAGCGGATCGGGCGCAGGACCAGGTCGCCGCACTCAAGGGTGACGGGCCAGATTGGACCGGCGCGCATGGCATTACCTGGAAAGACCGGCGGTGAAGCCTGGCAGCCATTCCCGCAAACCGGGACCCAGGTCATCGCTGTCGATGGCCAGCTGGACGCAGGCCTTGAGGTAGCTGAGCTTGTCACCGGTGTCGTAGCGCCGCCCGCGGAAGACGACTCCATAAACGCCGTCGCCGGCCCCGTCTCCGGCTGCCAGATCCTGAAGCGCATCCGTGAGCTGGATTTCGCCTCCGCGGCCCGGGCCTGTGCGTTCCAGCACGTCAAAGACCGCCGGGTTAAGCACGTACCGTCCGATCACCGCAAGATTGGAGGGTGCCTCATCGATATCAGGCTTCTCCACCAGTTTTTTGATCCGGACGTAGGCCTCGCCATCGATTTCCTCGACGTCGGCGCAGCCGTAGGCGCTGATCTGGTCCGGTTCTACCTCGATCAGGGCTACTACCGACCCTCCGGTCTTGGCCTGAACCTCAATCATGGTGCTGAGCAGTTCGTCCCGGGCATCGATCAGATCGTCCCCAAGGAGGACGGCAAATGGCTCGTTGCCTACGTGCTGCCTTGCACGCAGGACCGCGTGGCCCAGGCCGTTGGGGTCGCCCTGCCTGACATAGTGGATGTCGCCCAGGTTGCTCGCGGCCTGGATGGACTCAAGCTTGGCGGTATCGCCTTTGGCCGCCAATGTGGCTTCCAGGGCCGGGACCCGGTCAAAGTGGTCTTCCAGCGCCCGCTTGTTGCGGCCGGTAATCATCAGTACGTCGTTAAGGCCCACCTTGACGGCTTCCTCAACCACGTACTGGATGGCGGGCTTATCCACCACCGGAAGCATTTCCTTCGGCATGGCCTTCGTGGCAGGCAGGAACCTGGTGCCGAGTCCCGCAGCGGGAATAACGGCCTTGCGAACTGTCTGATGAGTGGTAGTCACTGGACTAATCTAACGGAGGGACCAATCATTCAGTAATTATCAGAGCTCCGGCGAGGGTGCCGGCATCGACCTGGGCAGTGGCCTGGTCAAGGCATTCGGAGCGGGCCGGACAGAGGAGCAGCAGTGCCTGGAGAGAGCAAGGAAGCAAAGGAAATCATCCGTGCACGTCACCGCCAGCGGCGGGCCCAGATGGCTCCCGGTGAGCGTGAAGCGGCTGGCGGCCGCCTGGCTGTCAACGGCCTCGAATGGGCCCAAGGAATGGCGGCAGAAGAGGCATCAACGTTTGGTGTGTACCTGGGGGTTGGCTCCGAACCGCCCACTGTGCCCCTCATCAACGCCCTCCACGGGCAGGGCCACAAGATCCTGCTCCCTGTCTGTGAACCTGACCGCCACCTGAGCTGGGTCTACTGGTCTCCCGAGGTGAACTTTGTGCGGAGCCGGTATGCCCCCATCCTGGAACCCGACGGCGTCCGGCACGGCCTTGACGTTATGGAAGGGGTGGCGGCCCTCGTCATTCCTGCCACAGCCCTGGACAAGAGCGGAAACAGGATTGGCCAAGGCGGCGGTTACTACGACGTCTTCCTGGCCTCCCTCGCTACCAGAGTTCCGCAACTGCCACTGGCAGCCATGATTTACGACGAGGAACTGCTCCCGGCAGGCACCATTCCCAGCGAGGAGTTCGACAGGAAAGTGCCGGCAGCCCTCATGCCCTCCGGCGTGGTCAGGCTGGCCGACACAGCATCCTGAGCGGGCCCAGCGGCGGGGATGATAGAATTAGCACTCAGGCCCTGCGACTGCTAATGACGGCTCGTTCCGTACAGGCAGCACGGGACCTCTCGTTTGCCCAAGAGGAGGAGCACCAGTGCCAACGTATGCCTACGCCTGCAAGGATTGCGGCCACGCCTTTGACATCGTCCAGTCATTCACGGACAGCACTCTGACGTCCTGCCCTGAGTGCCAGGGGACCTTGCGCAAGAAGTTCAACAGCGTGGGCGTTGTTTTTAAGGGCTCAGGTTTCTACCGGACGGATTCCCGGGATGCCAAGGGCAACACGGTGACGGCTGCTCCTGCGGCTCCCGCCACTCCGGCTCCTGCCCCGGCGCCTGCTCCCGCAGCCGCAGCCAGCTGATCTCTACGGCCTGCTGACGGCTGCACCGTCAGGCCATAGCCTTCGACGCCGGCAGCCTGGTTGTCCACATAGGCGCCACTGCCACTGTCGTGTCTGGGTCCGCCAAACGTAGCGTGGCTGCATGCCAGCTACCCTCCTCCGCTCCCGGCGCCCCGTCCAGCGCAGCCGCACCAATCGAGGCCCTCATTCGCCGCCTGCACCCGGACGTGGGCCACGCCCCCGGATGGCTGCCTGGCTCAGCCGTAACCGCCGCCTGGCCGTTGCCCTCCTGCTCTGTCTTTCCGCTGGAATCGCCGTCAATCAGCTCACCCCGGCGCCTGCTGATTCCGTCACCGCACTGGCCGCCGCACGGGACCTCCCCGCGGGCATGGCATTAACACTTCCTGATCTGGAGGAAGTGCAGATACCGCCCCGGCTGGCGATTTCCGGCGCCCCGCAAAAAAGCATTGACCTTGAAGGCAAGCAACTGGCAGCGCCCCTGCGGAAGGGGCAACTGGTGGCGGACTCCCAGCTTCTGGGACCCGGCCTGCTGGCCGGGACTCCCCCGGGCTCAGCGGCCGTACCGCTGAGGATGGCGGATCCGTCGTCCATCCAGCTCGTATCTCCGGGACAGCTCGTCAATGTGGTGCTGACCGGTGCCAACGGCCATGACCAGAGATCTCCTCCGGAGGTGCTTGCGTCGGCCGTGCCGGTGCTTTGGACATCGGGACAGGGCGGCAAGACGGGCGAGTGGTTGGGTACAGGTGAGACCGACGGGCTGATCGTGGTGGCGGCAAGTCCGGACCAGGCAGCGCGGCTGGCCGGGGCCTCCACGCAGGGCAAGCTGTTCTTTGTCCTCGTGGGCGCTAACTAGCCTGCCATGCAAACATCCAACGCCAGCCACTGGCTACTCCAGACGGCAGCAAACGCTTACCCCCAGTGAGGGGGCTTCTGTTCCTTCAGCCAGGCATCATGGTCATCATCGGGCCCGTCGCCCCAGCGCCGCGGGTCATCTTCGGAAGCCTTGTTGGGAAGAATTGCGGCCGTTCCGCTTTTCTCCCCAGGCTGATCTTCGGCAGGGCTTTCGTTGCCAGCCGGCCCCTTGGCAGGGTTGTTTGTGGTCATGCCTGTCGCCTCCTGGCCCTCCCGGGCTCCGGTCCGGCTGTGGTTGTGGTGGTTCCCCCCTACCGGATCATGAACTTCAGCGTAGCCGGGTTCCTGCTCCCGGTCCTCCGCGTAACCGCGTTCGGGTTCCTGGTCCCCGGCGTAGTCCCGTTGCCGGTCCTGGCCCTGGTTTTCTAGGCCAGCGAGGGTCAGCGGGTCCACGTCGTCGTCAAAGAAACCGGCAGACGCCGTGGCCCGTCCGGGCAACACAACGTTCTCAAGGCCCAGGTAGCCGGCAATGCGGTCGGCGCAGGCTGAAGGGTCGGTGAATACTTCAATGGTCCACAAGGGCATGTACCGCCAGCCCAGACGTTCAAGCAACTGCGGACGGAGCCTGCTCCGCTCGCGGACGCTCATGGTCCGGTACTGCTCGGTGCCGTCCGACTCGATGGCCACGGGGCGGGGAATCTCGGCGTCGTCCTGCCCCATGGTGCTCAGGGGGTCCGCCGCAGCAACAACGTCGATAACGCCGTCGTACTGGTGCCAGACGCGGGCTCCACGGGCGCGGAGCCGGTCCCCCAGGTCAGCCACCAGGGGGTCTGCTCCGAGCGCCTGTTCACTGGCAGCCGCGCGGGATGCCGGAGTACCAAGGTTGGTGTTGCCCGAAATCTCCCGGTCCAGCAGTTCATAGAGGTCCACGGCGCCGTGGGCCAGGCGGGTGTGATCCAGGTCCTCCGGGCGGAAGCAGGTCAGTACGTGCAGGGATCTGCGTGCACGGGACATCGCCAGCGCGAACTTCTCCCTCCCGCCCTCAGCGGAAAGGGGGCCAAAGTTGTGCAGGGCACGGCCATGCGGAGTGCGTCCGAAGCCGGGCGAAAATATCACGTGATCCCTGACCAGGCCCTGGGCCCGCTCAAGGTCCACCACACGGAACGACTCAGGCCCCGCGCTAAAGAACCCCGCCAGTCCAGGATGGTTGGGCAGCTGAAGCCGGATGGACTCACCGATCCGGGCAGCATGCCGAAGGCTGGCGGTTACCACAGCAAGCGAGGTCCGCGGACGTTGCCGGGCATGTTCAAAGACCAGCTGGACCACACGGTTGACTTCCGCCACCACGGATTCCACACCCTCGTGATCGGCGCTGGGCAGGCCTGTTCCGTCCGGCAGGTATTCAACCAGCAACGCCCGGTCCAGCCCCGTTGCTGACTGGCCCTCCGGCAGCCGGCGCAGGCCGCCGTCGTAAAAGTTCTTGCTGAGCTGCAGCACCAGGTCCTCATCCACCGCCCGGTAGACAAAGTTTAACCGCCAGACAGGGAGGACGGAGGACAGCGCGGAAAAGGCGCTGTCCACACGCTGATGCGCCGATTCACCGACAGCCAGGCGCTCGACGCCGACAGTGAAGGTGCGGGGGCTGGCAATTTTGGAGTCCCCAAATGCTATGACCTGTTGGGCACGGGCGATGGATGGCAGGACTGCCTGCAGCGAGGTCGCTTCGGCGTCCAGGATGACCACGGCATCAAAGCGCTTTTCGGCCGGAAGGAGACCCGTCATCAGGTAGGGGCTCACGGACCAGACCGGCACAAGCATGGGGACGAGTTCCGGGGCCTGGGCCGTCAGCGCCGCAAGGGAAACCCTGCCGTCCTTCAGCAGGCTGCGGAGGAGGTCCGCCTGGCGCGGGTGCTGGCCGATGGCTGCGCGCCACCTCTCGGAAAGATCCCACCGCAAGCGTGCTGCGCCGCTTGCGATATGGGCGTTGTCTGCCAGCCGGTATTCGGCTTCGAGCTGCCGCAGGGCGTCGCCGTCGGACATCGCGAGGTAATCGTCCCCGCTGATCATCGCTTCGAGGGCGGACTGCCACCATGCCAGCTCGAGTTCGGCCGCCACCGAATCCGCAGGGACCTCGCGCTCAGCGAGGTCAGCAAGGAGTTCCCCCAACCCGTGCTCGCGCATGTTTTCCACAAGCAAGGTGCGTTCGGGCAGAGTTTTCAGGGTATGGGTGTCCGCGACCAGCCGCTCGAGGCGTTCCATCAGTTCCGGATAGGGCGAAGTGGCCAGGGATCCGCCCGCTTCGGTGTACCGCAGAGCCTCCCCCAGCTGTGTGAGCTCCCGGTCCAGGGACCGGTACATCACGTTCATCTCCGCGAGGCCGGAGGGTACGGCCGGATGGCGCTGAGTGGTTGCGTAGCCGGACCACAGAGCCCGCTGCTCCTGGACAAGCACCAGGGAACTGTGCAGATCGGCGATATGCACACCGGGGCGGACGTACTCCTTGGCTACACGGCGGAGACGTGACCGCTGCATGGAGGCCATGTCGATGTTCCGCTCGCGGCGCCAGGCGGAGGATGCGGTGGCAGAGATGAGATCGTGCACGGGACGGTCAAAGATGTCGGGTGTGAACTTGTCCAGGCTTCCCCGGACCGCCATCAGCAGTTCAAGCTGCGCGCCCCACTCTTCGAAGGATGAACCCAGGCGGATCTCGGCGTGCTCGGCAACGCCGCTCATCCGTTCCCGCAAAAGCGGCAGGTTCTTCGCCACGGAACGGGCCAGTTCCTGGGCTTCTTCGGTCTCCTTGCGCGTCAGCAGCCTTGCCCCGTGCCAGGGGCTGGTTGTGGACGCCCGGCTGAAGCTGCCAAGTTCGGCGGCACGGCGAAGCCTGCCTGCGAGCTCGTTGCGGTCCCGAATGTTGTCCAGCACACTTCGTTTGAGGCGGACGGTGGTGGCGGGGGCCGGCTGGATGGAGGTCAGCGAAGCTAGTGACTGCATGGCCTGGTATGGCGAGCACCCCCATCGCTTGCGCACGTTATGCAGCGAAGCAACGTGATCCGTCAGTGCGTGGCGATGTTCCGTGAGGGTCTTATGAAGGTTACCCAACTGCGGTTCGAGGGATTTTTCGTTCCGGATGATGGCCCGGACCAGTTGGGCCTTCAGCTGCTGCGGGGTGGCCGCGCCGGAGAGCTGGAACAGCATGGACTCCAGGCCCAACGATTCAAGCTGGCCGGACACTTCATTCAGGCTGGCCCGGCGGTCGCCGACCACCAGCACTGTTTTGCCCGCATCCACCAGCGCACCGATGGTGTTGATGGCCGTCTGCGTTTGCCCTGTGCCAGGGGGGCTGCTCACCACGAGTGATTCACCGGCGCGGGCGGCGTCAATGACGTACTGCTGGTCTGAGTCCGCGTCCAGCAGGAGCAGTTCATCGGCGGGATGTCGCTTGTCCACGCTGGGAAAGCGTGAGGGGTCCGGTTCCTCAACGTCCACCACTTCGCCGCCCCCGGCGCGGGCCAGGGCAGCCACCAGCGGACTGCCATCATTGATCCAGGGGTCATCGAGGTTCCCGGAGAGATCGGCAAAGGTGGACACCAGCAGGTTGTGCTGCGCCTCTGCACCGTGGATGGGCCTGATCAGGGCGGCCAGCCGGTCCAGGACGGGTTGGGGATCGAACCTGGCCGTGCTGTAGGCCAGCCGGGTCACGGCGTTGACGTCAAAGATAATGCCGTGGATGTTCTTCAGGTGCCGGACCAGCGCCGGGTTGATGTGCGCCTGTTCGGTGAGCTGGAGTTCATAGTCGTCCTCGCCCGGACGGACAGTCAACGAAATGGCCGTCAGCATCACGGGGGCCGAAATCCGCTGTGGCTTGCCTCCGACGGCGGAGGTCCACACGACGGTTCCTGCGGACAGGTATCCGGCGTCAATGCCGCGGTCATTGGCAAGCTCGAAGATCTTGGAGCGGATGTTGCGTGATGCCCGGGCTGCAACCAGGTATTGCTGGTGGTCACGAATCAGGGTGGAGAGGCGTGTCCTGCGGCCGGCCATCAGCTGGGCCAGGCCCGAAGGGTGTGCGTGGGTCAGGTCAATGGAGCCTTCCGGGGTCTTGGTGAAACGCAGCATGGTGTCTGCCCCGGTAACGGGTTTAAGCCCGGACAGCCATTTCCTGAGCTCCTCCGAGCCCTCGGGGTGGCCTTGACCAACTGACACTACTGCCTTCTTTTCTGCGTTTGCACGTGACGCCTTGGACCATACCGGCATGCTTTCGAGCGTAGCCGGTAAGAAGCCTTAGTAAGAGACGCAACACTGGATGATGCCAAATTGCGGAGGATTTCGCCCGGATAAGGGAATGGCCGGTCTCCCTGACGAAGACCGGCCACTCATTCCGCTATTCCCATTCAATGGTTCCAGGCGGCTTGCTCGTGACGTCCAGGACCACCCTGTTGACACCCTCCACCTCGTTGGTGATCCGGTTGGAGATCCGGGCCAGGAGATCGTAGGGCAGCCGTGACCAGTCCGCGGTCATGGCGTCTTCGGAGGAAACCGGACGGAGGACGATCGGGTGGCCGTACGTGCGTCCGTCGCCCATAACGCCAACGCTGCGGACGTCGGCCAGCAGGACAACCGGCATCTGCCATACATCGTTGTCCAGGCCGGCGGCGGTGAGCTCGGCGCGGGCAATGGCGTCCGCCTTGCGCAGCAGGTCCAGGCGTTCCTTGGTGACCTCGCCGACGATGCGGATGCCGAGGCCGGGGCCGGGGAACGGCTGGCGGCCCACGATTTCCTGAGGCAGTCCCAGCTGGGCGCCCACGGCACGGACTTCGTCCTTGAAGAGCGCGCGCAGCGGCTCCACAAGTTCAAACTGCAGGTCCTCGGGAAGCCCGCCCACGTTGTGGTGGCTCTTGATGTTGGCAGCGCCTTCGCCGCCGCCGGACTCGACGACGTCCGGGTACAGGGTGCCCTGGACCAGGAACTTGATCTTTTCGCCATGGGCGGCTGCCTCGGCGATGATGGCGAGTTCGGCTTCCTCGAACGCGCGGATGAATTCGCGGCCGATGATCTTGCGTTTCGTTTCGGGATCGCTGACCCCGGCCAGGGCGGCCTGGAACCGCTCCTGCTCGTTGGCGACGTAAAGCTTGACACCGGTGGCGGCGACGAAGTCGCGCTCCACCTGCTCGGCCTCGCCTTCACGCAGCAGCCCGTGGTCCACGAACACACAGGTCAGCTGATCGCCGACGGCGCGCTGGACAAGTGCTGCTGCGACGGCGGAATCAACGCCGCCGGACAGGCCACAGATGACCTTCGCATCGCCCACCTGCTGGCGGATGCGTTCCACCTGCTCCTCAAGGATGTTGCCGGTGGTCCAGTTCGGTTCCAGCTTGGCGCCCTTGAACAGGAAGTTTTCCAGGACCTGCTGGCCGTAGGCGGAGTGCTTCACCTCGGGATGCCACTGCACGCCGTACAGGCACTTCTCTTCATTGGCGAAGGCGGCAACTTCAGCGCCGGCGGTGGTGGCCAGCACCTCGAAGCCTTCGGGGGCCTCGTGGACTGAGTCGCCGTGGCTCATCCACGTGTTCTGGTGCTGCGGCATCCCCTCGAGCACAGAACGGCCCTCGCCGAGGATGGTGGTCTGGGTAGAGCCGTACTCGCGCAGGCCGGTCTTGTCCACTTTCCCGCCCAGGGCATTGGCCATGGCCTGGAAGCCGTAGCAGATGCCGAAGACCGGGATCCCGGCTTCAAAGAGGTCGGCCCCGACGGAGGGTGCACCGTCAGCGTAGACGCTGGACGGGCCGCCGGAAAGGATGATGGCGGCGGGGTTCCTGGCCAGGAGCTGCTCGGTGCTGTAGGTATGCGGAACCACTTCCGAATACACGTTCGCTTCCCGGACGCGGCGGGCAATCAGCTGCGCGTACTGGGCACCGTAGTCAACAACCAGCACCGGCTTCTGGGAAGTTTGGGATGCAGTGGGAGTAGTCACCGTACTAGCCTACTTTGCGCCGTTGCCTCGCCGCACATTCAGGGCTCCGGGTGTGACGGAGTGAACGTCCGACGGCGGGATGTCCGCTCCGTTATACGCGCCTGGAGCACAGGCTACCGACTTTGGGCCCACTACCGCTGGGCCTAGTACCGCTGGGCCTAGTACCGCTGTGGCGCCTGCGGGTTGTCCGCGAGTTCCGCCTCGACCTCGGCGTGGAACTTCTTCTCCACGATGAAGGACAGGAAGGGAACAACACCGCCCAGGGCCAGCAGGATGAGCTTGGCGAACGGCCAGCGCATCAGCGACCAGAGGCGGAAGTTGGACATCAGGTACACCACGTACATCCAGCCGTGGACGATCAGCACGGTGACGGAGATGTTGACACCGCCCACCACACCCTTGGGCTCGGCGTCCGCAAAACCCAGGCCAAACGGCTCCCCCGTCACGGCATTGGTTCCCCCGGCAAACAGGTACTGGCCGAACGCATAGCGGGCAATGAGCTCGGCACAGAGCAGCAGGAGCATGGCACCCGTGAGGTACGCCAGCACCTTGTAGAACTTCAGTGCGGAGCGGATCTGCGGTTCGGTACCGCCGAAGCGGCGCTTCCTGCCGGTTTTCCCGGCTGCGCCGCCGTTCTGGCCACTGCTGTTCTGGCCGCTGCTGGTTCCTTCGGACGGCTGTGCCTGCCTGGCCGGTTTGGGTTCAATCATGGCTGTACCTTTTGTTGGGGCTGATCAGAAGATGCTGGCGAATGGTGGTGGCCGTCGTCGAATTCGTCTTCGAGATCCCGGCGGTGGTCATCTTTGACCAAACGCCACCAGATGAAGATGGCGAAGCCGGCAAAGACAACCCACTCCAGGGAGTAGAAGAGGTTGAGCCAGTTGATCTGCTGGGCCGGCGGCTGCGGCCCGATGCGCAGGGGCTTGAGCGGCCCTGGTACCGCCGCCGGACTGACGTCCGAGCCGTTGGCGATTTCCGCCGTCGCGGCGACAAAACCGGGATAGCTGCTGACGTCCCAGTAATTGATGAGTTCGGCCACCGATACGGCGGTGGCCCGCCCGGGACCGGGGGCTGTTTCCGGCAGTGGCGCTTCGGAGGGCAGCAGCCGTCCGGTCAGTTCCAGGGTTCCCGACGGCGGCGCCGCGGCGTCCGCCGGATCCGCCACCCATCCCCGGGCAACCGGGATCCAGGTCTGCGGGGAAGCGGCTACCCCGGTCAGTGCGGGGGCGCCGTTGACGGCGAAGGCCGACACCACCCAATAGCCGGGTTCCCCGTTGTACAGCCGCCCGGGAACCAGGACCTGTTTGGCCGGATCGTAGGTTCCTACTGCCGTGACCATCTGGTCCGCCACCGAGCCGTGGAAGAAAGTACCCGGCTGAAGCGTCTCCGTGAGGGCCTTCGCGTTCTCCGTGGCAGGGTTGACGGGGACTTCCGGCTGCGTGGATCGTCCGAACTGCCATTGGCTCAGCAGGACGAACACCCCGGAAACGGCGATCGCGAAGATCAGGCCGGCGATCCATCGGGGCTTAAGGGCAGTTTTCCACACGTCTTAACCGTACTTCGTTCCTCTGTAGAACAACTAAATGGAGTGGCGGTCACGTCCTGCTGCGGGATGGCGGCTGCTTCCTCAGTGGTCAAAGAACACCAGGCTGGAGTTGATGAGTTCAGCGATCACCTCGGGATCGTAGGCACGCCGCAATGACTCCCGGAAAGACTCTTTTGAGAGCGAGCGCGCCAGCGTGGCCAGGACTTCCAGGTGGTCAGAGAATGAGCTGGCCGGCGTGGCGATCAGGAGGATGACGGTTGCGGGACCGTCCGTCGCTCCGAAATCCAGGGCGTGGCCGTATTTGGTGATGCCTACGGCGATTGAGGTGCGGGACACGAATTCGCTCCGGGCGTGCGGGAGACCGACGCCGCCCGGCAGGCCCGTGGCCAGCTGGTGTTCCCGGGCGTTCACATGCTGGAGGAACCCCGGAAGGTCGGTGACTCGGCCGGCGGAAAAAAGCCGCTCCGCAAGCTGTGAGGCAGCGTCTTCCTTGTCCGTTGCCTCCAGCTCCAGGATCACCATGTCCGGCGTGGTGAGTTCGGCATCGTACCGGTCAAGTGGTTCCGCCAAGGCGTGTCCCTTCAAATGAGGCGAGAAAAAGTGTTGCTGGAGCCCCTCAGCGCAACGGAACGATGTCCTCCACACCCAGGCGGGCGGCGTCGGCGGAAATATCGTCCGGCTGCTGCTGGCTCAGGCGTTCGGCTTCAACCCGTGCAATATAGTTCTTGATTTCGTTTTCACGCTGCGCATCGCTCCAGCCAAGGACTTCGCCCATCAGTTTAGCGACTACCGGAACGGCTGAAACACCGCGGTCCCAGGACTCAATGGAAATCCTGGTCCTGCGTGTCAGGACATCATGGACATGGCGGGCTCCCTCATGGGTGGCGGCGTACACAGCTTCCGCCTGCAGGTAGTCGTCAGCGCCGGGAAGCGGCTCAGCCAGGACAGGGTTTGCCTCGATGATGGCCAGCACCTCGGGGGTCATGGATCCGTACCGGTTTAGCAGGTGCTCCACGCGGGCAACGTGCACCCCGGATTCCTCGGCCGTACGGTTCCTGCGGTTCCAGGCGGCTTTGAAACCGTTGGCTCCCAGGAGCGGAATAGTTTCGGTGCAGCTGGGCGGGACGCGCTCATCCATGGTGCGGGTGGCCTCGTCAACCGCGTCTTTGGCCATCACCCGGTAGGTGGTCCATTTGCCGCCGGCCACCACAACAAGCCCGGGCACGGGGTGGGCCACGATGTGTTCGCGGGACAGCTTGGCCGTCGTGTCGTTTTCCCCTGCCAGCAGGGGGCGGAGCCCGGCATAGACGCCTTCAACGTCCTCCCGGGTCAGCGGCCGTTTCAGTACCCGGTTGACATGTTCCAGGATGTAGTCGATGTCCTTGCTGGAGGCCGCCGGATGGGCCTTGTCCAGGTTCCAGTCCGTGTCCGTGGTGCCGATGATCCAGTGCCGCCCCCAGGGGATGACAAAAAGCACGGACTTCTCCGTTCGCAGGATCAGCCCCACGGTGGACTGGAAGCGGTCGCGGGGAACCACCAGATGGATGCCCTTGGAGGCCCGGACCTTAAGCTGTCCGCGTTCAGTCACCATGGCCTGGGTCTCATCGGTCCATACGCCCGTGGCATTGATAACCTGTTTGGCGCGGACGTTGAACTGTGAGTTGTCTTCGTGGTTGACCACCTTGGCCCCAACGACGCGTTCGCCTTCACGCAGGAAATCCACCACAGCCATCTGATTCACGGCATGGGCGCCGTAATGGGCGGCGGTCCGGATCAGGTTGGCCACGTATTTGGCGTCGTCGACCTGGCCGTCGTAGTAGCGGATGGAACCGACGAACGCATCATCTTTGAGGCTGGGGGCAGCCCTGAGCGTGCCGCGCCGCGTGAGGTGCTTGTGGAACGGAACGCCCCGGCTGTGGCCGCCGGAAATAGACATGGCGTCGTACAGTGCGATGCCGGCACCCACGTAGGGCCGTTCCAAAAAGGGCCTGGTCAGCGGGTACAGGAACGGGACTGGACGGGCGAGGTGCGGTGCGAGCTCGGTCAACAGCAGGCCACGTTCGTGAAGCGCTTCCTTGACCAGGGCGAAGTCCAGCATTTCGAGGTAGCGCAGGCCCCCGTGGATCAGCTTCGAAGACCGGGAGGACGTACCTGCTGCCCAGTCATTGGCCTCCACGATGCCTACTGTGAGGCCCCGGGTTACGGCGTCCAGGGCGGCGCCCGTGCCAACGATCCCGCCACCCACGATCAGGATGTCCAGTTCGCGGCCGGGCTGGGAGGTTGCCCTGAGCTGTTCGATCGATGCTTCCCTGGCTGCGGGTCCCAGGGCTCCGTTGTTGTTGGGAACACTCTTCATCGAACGCCTCCATAGCCGCTTGTGCAGGTAGTAACCCAGACTACTTCCTTGCAGGAGTGTTGCGCAGGCTGGGCCCGGGGTGGGTCCGGCCTGCCAGCCTTTGACGGCGGGATCAGAGCCTCAGTTGCCGGCGTACGGGGACACCACGACGTCGACCCGCTGGAATTCCTTCAGGTCCGAATAGCCGGTGGTGGCCATGGAACGGCGCAGCGCACCGATCAGGTTGGAGGTTCCGTTGGTGTGGTGGCCGGGCCCGAAGAGAACCTCCTCGAGGGGGCCCACGGTGCCTACGTTCGCCCGGTCCCCGCGCGGGAGTTCGAGGTGGTGGGCTTCCTGGCCCCAGTGCCAGCCCTTGCCCGGAGCCTCTTCTGCCCGGGCCAGTGCGCTGCCCAGCATCACGGCGTCGGCGCCCATGGCGATGGCCTTGACGATCGCGCCGGAGCTGCCCATTCCGCCGTCGGCGATCACGTGGACGTAGCGCCCGCCGGACTCATCCATGTAGTCGCGGCGGGCGGCCGCGACATCGGAGATGGCGGAGGCCATGGGCGAATGGATACCCAGGGCCCGCCGTGTGGTGCTGGTGGCTCCCCCGCCGAAGCCCACCAGGACTCCGGCCGCGCCGGTCCGCATGAGGTGCAGCGCCGGTGTGTAGCCGGCTGCGCCGCCCACAATTACCGGAACGTCCAGCTCATAGATGAACTGCTTCAGGTTCAGGGGTTCGTGGTCCTTTGAAACGTGCTCGGCAGAGACGGTGGTTCCGCGGATCACAAAGATGTCGACGCCGGCAGCCACTACTGTCTTGTAGTGCTCCTGGGTGCGCTGCGGGGTCAGTGATCCCGCCACCGTCACCCCTGCAGCCCTCATCTCAGCGAGGCGCGAGGTGATGAGCTCAGGCTGGATGGGGGCGCGGTAAAGCTCCTGCATCCGACCCGTCACAGCGGGGCTGTTGGTCTCGTCCTCCAGGGCGCCGATCTCATCCAGGACCGGCTGCGGGTCCTCGTAGCGGGTCCACAGGCCCTCAAGGTCCAGCACGCCCAGTCCGCCCAGCCGGCCAAGGGCGATGGCTGTTTGCGGCGACATGGCTGAGTCCATGGGGGCGGCGATGACCGGCATATCGAACTTGTAGGCATCGATCTGCCACGAGACGGAAACGTCCTTGGGATCGCGGGTACGACGGTTAGGGACAATCGCAATGTCATCCAGGGAGTAGGCACGACGCCCACGCTTGCCACGGCCGATCTCAATCTCGTAAGTCACTGCTCTAGGTTATCCCAGGCGCAGGATGGGGACGGCTCCCCATCGCAGCCGGCGCGGAAATGACGTAGCTTGAATCGCAGGATCAACGCGGGACCGTTGACGAACAATTTCTCTGGGGGAAAATATGGCGCCAGGCCTCTACGGTGCGGACATCGAGCAGCTCCGAACACTATCGAAAACCATGGGTCAGTCCGGGTCGCGTCTAAAGACGGTGGAATCCACGGTGAACTCGCTGGTGCAGTCCGCTGCCTGGAAAGGCGCGGACGGGGACAGATTCCGCAGCGAATGGACCTCGTCCCTGCGTCCGATGCTCAGCAGGACCTCCGAGTCACTGGAAAGCCAGTCCCAATTGCTGCTAAAGCACGCGGACGAGCAGGACCAGGCCAGCAACTCGGGCAGGGGCGCCGCGTCCTCCCCCGCCCCGTCCGGCGCCGGCGATCCGGGCAACGGCTCCGGGCCCGAGCGGAACTGGGGCGATGCCTTCACCGATCCAGACTACGAGCACGCGCCCGGCGGCATCCAGTGGCTCCTGGAGAAGGCTGGTGTCAACGATGGCAGCGCGGCATCAAGCATCGCCAACGCCCTCAAATTCGCTGCCGACAAATTCAGCTGGAACCTCGAACTTGCCCAGGTAGAGGCGGGCGTCAGCAAGTTCTTTGGTTTTATGGGTCACGCCGGCAAGGTTCTCGGCGTGTTGGGAGGCGCCATCGGCGTCCTGGATGTGCTCTCGGGGATTGACAACAAGGACCCCTTTAGAATTGCCGACGGCGTCATTGGCGGCGGCCTGTCCGTGGCTGCGGTTCTGGCCACGGGAACCATCGTAGGAGCGCCTGCCGGCGTCGTGCTGGGTGGGCTTGCCCTCGGCTGGGGACTTCTGGGCATGATGTCAGGCGATGTCCCCGTCACGAAGAGAATCTGGGACTTCGGGGCAGGTGTTGTGGGCGGCGTCAAGGATCTTTCGGACGGCGCCGGGGATGCCTTGGGCTGGGTGGGCGGCAAGCTCGGATTCGGCTGAGGAACGACGTGCGGCGCCCTGTGAATGCAACTGAATTAATGAAGGAAACGATGACTGAAGCCACCACCCTGACCGGTAATGAACCCGACGCAGCCATGCCCGCCGCGGCCTATCGGATGACGAGCCACGAGATACTGGCACTGCTGGCTTTCCAACCGGGACCCGGAACAGCCCTGACGCGTCAGGTGCTGGGTCTCGCCGAACTCCCGGACGATGACGATCTGGTGCGGGCTGGCGTCGGCACGTTGAACATCAGGGACACCGTGGAAGTCAACGGCGAAGAAGTAACGCTGTTGGCCCAGGCGAGAATACTCGCCAGGATTTTCAGCACCTCTTCAGAGTGGTACGACATCACCCGGATCGGCTCCGAGGCTGTCTCCCCCAGCTATTTGGTGGACTCCCCTGCCGGACGCGCTGCCATCTTCCTTAGGCCCCTGAGCGAGTACGTGTGCCTCCCACTCCGCGATGACGTGAACCTGCTCGACTTTGTGCAGCTCACAGTTGATGAAGCCGTGGCGGCTTTGGGCACGGAAGGTGGGGGGATAGTCAGCGCCCGGCGATACCGTGTCGAAGCGGACAAGCCAGTGGTCGCAAACATTAAGGTCCGTGACGCAGGCTCCCTGCAACTTGCATCGGCCCCCTTGGATGACGACGGACAACTGGGTGTGCGCGACCTGGCCGCCGGTGAGCAACCGGGCCTGACAGTCCGTACCCTGTTGGCTGCCGCATCGTGACGGCTTTGACGGGACACAGCTCCGCTGATTTCCCCCGTCTTGCCTTGGGCCATGCACATCGCCGGGCCCGTGTCTTCTGGTTCTGGTGGATGGGCATGATCTTCGCCATCCCCGGCGTGGCGCAGGCAGCCACTTTGGCGGCGACTGATCAGAGTCCGGAGGACGGCTTGGTGCTGACAGGACTTGGGCTGCTGATATCCGCAGTCGGCTGGCTGGCAGCCATAGCACCGAGGTTTACACGCGCAGCTCCAAGCCCCGCAGGTGACGTCGCCCGCACGGCACGCTACGTCCGGTTGGCACCTGGCGTGTTCATTAGCGTGGTGGCCGCCATGCTGGTGATCGTGGTGATTTTTATGGCCGTGACCCCAAGGGGAACATCGCCGGAGGTCCTGCCAATCATGGCGTTCCTGGCTGCTTTTCCGCTCCCCATTGGGGCTGGAATGCTCTACTCCAGGCACCTTCACCTGAACCGGGACCGCCTGTACGCTCAGTGGCTTGGACGCCGCTAGCGGCACCGCCGGTTTCGGAAAGCGCCCATTGAATACGAAGGCTGAAATGACCACGCAGGACGTCGCATGACGGTTCCAATTCCTTTCCCCGCGGTCCAGCCCGCGCATCCTCTCGATTACTGGCTCTCCCCGGAACTGGCACGGATCAGTCCGCCGAATGCCCCTTCCCGGTTGCGGCAACTGGCCGACGCCCAAGGCGCCTTGGCTGCCGCCTGGGGCAGCGCGATCGGTGGCGGACCTGTACTGGTTCTGGCTGGCGGCATCGTCTCCGTCATGTCAGTCAACCCTGCCGGGGTCCTCGTCCTCGGCCTGCTGGGCCTTGCCCTATCCCTGCTGGGCCTGTTTTTCTGGACGCGGGTCCGTAGCACATTGCCGAACACAGACAGGCTCCTGATCAGCCGTGGCCCGGGATCGGCCCGCGGCGGCATCACGATGGTGGCCGGACTGGCCATCGTCATAGGTGCGATCCTGGCCTCGACCTTGCCCGGGATTGCTGCCCGGGGAGCCGCCACTCTCATCGCGGTGATCGGCGCCTATCTGCTCATCGTGATGCTCCTGCTGGCCTGCATCCTCGTTCCTTCGGTGGTCATGGGCCGTGCCCGGCAGTCCTTCAGACGAAGGGTCCGGTCCGATCCGGTTCTCCGGGCGGCGGTGGAAGAGGATCTGGCCACGTGGCGGGCCCCCTACGGGAACGCGGCTTATGGCCCGCTCTGAGCGTCAAGGCTCAGCTGGGATTCAAACATCCTGAAGTAGCGGCCGCGCAGTGCCACCAACTCCTTATGCGTACCTTGCTCCACGATCTCGCCGTCTTCCAGCATGTACACAATGTCAGCCTTCTCAATCGTGGCGAGCCGGTGGCTGATGGCAATGATCGTGGTGCTGCAGTCAGCGAAGAGCCGGGTGAAGATCCGGTGCTCCGCCAGGGCGTCGATGGCGGAGGTGGGTTCGTCCATCACCATAAACGAAGCCTTGCGGTAGAAGTTGCGGGCCATGGCGAGCCGCTGCCACTGGCCGCCGGACAGCCCGCTGCCCTTGCGCCCGCGCGGATCTTCCATCCAGTTGCTGACGTGGTTATCCAGTCCGTTGGGCAGCTTGTTGATGAAGTCCAGGGCCTCGGCGTCACCCGCTGCCCTTCGGATCCGCTCGTCGTCCCGGGGTGAATCGACGTCGCCAAAGTAGATATTCTCCGCAGCCGTGGCGAACTCATACTTCAGGAATTCCTGGCTCAACACCGCCAGGTGGCGGTGCCAGGACTTGACGTCGACGGCGGCGAGGTCGACGCCGTCGAGCATTACCTGCCCGGTGTCCGGCCGGTAGAGCCCGGCGAGGATGCGGATCAGGGTCGACTTTCCGGCGCCGTTTTCCCCCACGATGGCGATGTGCTGGCCCTCGCGGATGGTCAGGCTGATGCCGCGTATCACCTCGATGTCACTTCCGGTGTACGTGAAGCGGATATCGCGCAGCTCCACCGTCCTGGGCGCCTGGAGCAGTGGCGGGGAGTGGTCCGAATGGACCGGCAGGGCCATGAACAGCTCATAGTCCTTCAGGTTGGCGAGGTCTTCGTCGATCGAGCTGAGCGAGGTGACCAGGTTATTGGCCGTGGACAGCGCCCGGCTGACGATCTGTTGGACGTACAGGAACTGCCCCACTGGCTGGGCGCGGGCGATGATCTGGCCCACCACCCAGATCAGTGAGACAACTTCAGCCCCGTACTGCAGGGTGTCAGCCATCAGCTGCTTGGGAATGTAGCGCTTCTGGAAGTCCAGCCGGCGGCGCTCGTCCGCGTCACGGAGCCGTGACCGGAACTCCATCAGGTACCCCACAATGCCGTAGAGGCGCATTTCGGCGATGTGCTGCGGCCGCAGGAGGTTGGTTTCAATCATGCGCCGCTGGCGGCGCGAATCCACTTGGGTATTCCAGTGGGCGATCTGTTCCCTGGAGAGTTTGAACTGCAGGTACACGCTGGGCACAATCGCCACGAGGACAATTACCGCGATCCACCAGCTGACCAGCAGGAGCGCACCCACTGCCAGTATCACGGACACGAACTGGGTGAAGATTGCCGCGATACGGTCCAGCACGCGGGCATAGGAATCCGAGAACCGCTTGGCGCGGTCGTACAGGTCAACGGTTTCCTTGTCGTCGTAGCGCCAGAACTCCAGGGCCAGGAACCGCTCGTACATCTGGTCGCCGACAATGGCGCCCACCTTAAAGCTCATGAGCTGCTGGATGTAGCGGTCCACGCTGCTGAACGCACCCCAGAACAGCCCCAGGGCCGCCGTGATGATGACGTAGACAATGGCCTGCTGGCCTGCAGCGGAGTCACCGGCATACGCAGCAGCCAGCGCCGTGGTGGTCAGCGCGGCAAAGTACGTGGTAACAAGCGGCAGGAGCGCCGAGATCAGCGAACCCAGTACCTTCATCACCACCGCCGCGGGCGAGGCGCGGAAACTGACCCGAAGAACCTGCGCCACCGCACGCGCGTAGGGCCGCAGTGCAAGCTTCCTTACGGGTTCCTTTTTGGGCCCCAAAACTGCCGGATGGCGTGGTTCAGACATGTCCCCAGCCTAGTTCCGGCCCAGGCGCCGCGCGGCAAAAAGGAGGCGGGGAGAACTCCCCACCTCCTTTTGTGGCCAGATCAGGTCAGGCCATGCCGTTCCGGAAAATCAGCGTGAACCGTAGTTGGGTGCTTCCACCGTCATCTGGATGTCGTGCGGGTGCGATTCCTTGAGCCCAGCCGGGGTGATGCGGACAAACTTGCCACGCGCTTTCAGCTCCGGGATGGTGGGGGAACCGACGTAGAACATGGTCTGGCGCAGGCCGCCCACCAACTGGTACGCCACGGAAGCCAGCGGCCCGCGGTAGGCCACCCGGCCTTCGATGCCTTCGGGGATCAGCTTGTCGTCCCCGGAGACGTCGGCCTGGAAGTAGCGGTCCTTGGAGTAGGACGTGTTCTTTCCGCGGGACTGCATCGCGCCCAGCGAGCCCATGCCGCGGTAGCTCTTGAACTGCTTGCCGTTCACGAAAATCAGCTCGCCCGGCGATTCGTCGCAGCCGGCCAGGAGGGAGCCCAGCATCACGGTGTCGGCTCCGGCGACCAGGGCCTTGCCGATGTCGCCCGAGTACTGCAGCCCGCCGTCGGCGATCAGCGGAACACCGGCCGGGATGGCTGCCTTGGCGGATTCGTAGATGGCCGTGATCTGCGGGACACCAACGCCGGCCACCACGCGGGTGGTGCAGATGGAGCCGGGGCCCACGCCCACCTTGATTCCGTCGGCACCGGCGTCGATCAGCGCCTGGGCACCTTCACGGGTAGCGGCCTGGCCGCCGATGATGTCAACATGCGCCGCAACCGGATCTGACTTCAGCCGGCGGATCATGTCCAGCACACCCTGGGAATGCCCGTTGGCGGTGTCCACGAACAATGCGTCCACTCCGGCGTCCACCAGGGCCATGGCGCGCTCCCAGCCATCACCAAAAAAGCCGATGGCTGCGCCTACTCGCAGGCGGCCCTCTTCGTCCTTGGTGGCCAGCGGGTACTGCTCGGCCTTGGTGAAGTCCTTGGTGGTGATGAGGCCCTTGAGCCGGCCCTGCTCGTCAACGAGCGGGAGCTTTTCGATCTTGTTGGTGGCCAGCTTATGGGAGGCTTCTTCCCGGCTGATTCCCACATGCCCTGTCACCAGCGGCATCTTGGTCATAACGTCGCTGACTAGCCGCAGCGGGAAATCCGCCTCCGGCACAAAGCGCGTATCGCGGTTGGTGACGATGCCCAGGAGCCGCATGCCATCGTCCACGACGGGGAGACCGGAGACCCGGTACTGCGAGCAGATCTCATCCAGTTCCGCCAGTGTTGCTTCAGGGCCAATGGTCAACGGGTTGGTGATCATCCCCGATTCGCTGCGCTTCACGCGGTCCACCTGGTCCGCCTGGTCCTGGATGGAGAGGTTGCGGTGAACCACGCCCAGGCCACCTTGGCGGGCCATGGCGATGGCCATTCGGGACTCCGTGACAGTGTCCATCGCAGCGGACAGCAGCGGGGTCTGGACCGTGATGCGCTTGGAAATCCGGGAGGACGTGTCGGCGTCGGAGGGGATGACCTCGGTGTGGCCCGGAAGGAGGAGGACGTCATCGTAGGTCAGGCCGACAAAGCCGAAAGGATCGTGTTCAGGCTGGGTCATGAGTGCGCCTCTTACCTTGGTTATTTTTTCGCTGGCAGGGGTTGCAGCTGATGACCAGCCCGTCATTACGGGACTGGTCCGTGCAGGGTTGTGATGCTTGCGCTTGGTGCACGGTTGAGTGCAGAAAGTGTTGAATAAATATTAGAACCTTGCGGCCGATCCCCCTATTCCGCAGCGGCAATGTGAGCAACGGCACGAACGGAAAAACAGGTCAGGTCCAGCCAGTAGCGGCCAGAAGGCGCCGTTCGAACATGGGAATCATGCTTTGGACGTAGGTCTTAGTGAGGTGGTTATCGTCCTTGTACACATATACATTGCCCACCACGGCCGGGCAACTGCCGCCGGCACAGAAGAAGTCGCTCAGGTCCATGAGGTGGAGCCCGTCCACTTTGCCGCGGTAACTGTCCAGCGGGGAGGACTCGGCCAGGGATTCGTTCAGCGGGACGTTGCATTCAGGGGCCGCCGCCCCATTTTTCTGGACGCACTCGGGCATGTTGATGGGGAACCGCGGGTTGTCACGCACGCCCACCACCTCAATGCCGGCGTCGGTGAACGGCCGGATGCCGTCGAGGTAGCCGGGAACCTCCGTTTCGAAGGGAGCCTGAACGTGCGTCAGCGAGGCGACGGTGAACACGGCGTCCGGCCTGCGCTCCATGACGTAGGCGGCGCTGGCCCTGTTGAAGGCATTACAGTCCTCAGTCCGTTCCGGTGATTCGGCGCCGAAGCGGCAGTCACCCTTGAGCAGGGTCACCACCTCCCAGCCGTGTTCCCTGGCAATGGGACCCAGGGCCGCCATGTACTGCTGGGCATGGGAATCCCCCAGCACAACAATCCGCTTGGTCACGGTCTCGGGCGAGTTGTTTTGCAGGCAGCCGGCCAGCAAAGGATCCGAGGGCACGTTGGCGTCCGTGCACAAGCCGTCGATGTCGGCCCACTCGTTCTTCATGGCCGCCGGCGCGGGAATGATCCGGGCCTCTGGCGTCGGCTTGCCCGCATTTTCGGGCGCCAGGGACGCCGCACCGGGAGTCAGCTCCCGCGGCTGGGCAGCAACCGCAGCTTCCTCGGCCGTCAGGCTGGTCTGCCAGACAGCCACCGGGCCGGCCAGCAGGGTGCAGCAGGCAGCAATCACGACGGCGGTCCGCCAGGAACGCTTTTGCGGCCAGTGCCATTCGCGCAGCGGCTTTTCCACAAAGCGGGTGGTCAGCACAGCCAGCGCGATGGAAACCGCAACAACACCCAGGCCCTGGCCCAGGCTTGGCGCCTCAATGCCGGCGGAGGCCAGTGCCAGGACAAGCACAGGCCAGTGCCACAGGTACAGGGCATAGGAGTTGTCACCCAGGGCAACCAAAGGCTTCCAGGCGAGGAGCCGGTCCGCCCCGAACCGGCTTCCACTCTGCCCGGCCACAATGGTGGCGGCTGCAGCCAGGGTGGGCCAGAGCGCGATGGACCCTGGAAAGGAACGGTCCACCGTCAGGACGAGGCCAACTGACACCATGGCTGCAAGGCCGGCCCAGCCGAGGACAACCCGGAGTGCCTTGCCAGGCTTGAGGTACGGAAGTCCCAGAGCCAGGAGCGAGCCGAGGGCGAACTCCCACAGTCGCGTACGCGTGTCGAAGTAGGCGTAGGCCTGGTTGCTGGCAGTCTGGTCGATCGAGAAGAGGAGGGAGGCTGCAAAAATGCCACCGAAAGCCACCAACAGGACATGCCTGTAGCTGGGGCTTATCCCTTTGACCGGGAACCGTGTCAGCAGCTTCCACACCAATGCCGCACCGGCGAAGATAAGCGGCCAGAGGATGAAGACCTGGCCCTGGATGGACAGCGACCAGAAGTGCTGCAGTGGGCTGGCGCCTGAGTGGTCCTGCGCGTAGTAATCGACGGCGGTGTCGGCCAGGAGCCAGTTCTGCCGGTAGAGCAGGGAGGCCCACGCCTGGTCCAGGACATCGGGCCAGCGGCTTTGCGGCAAGATCAGCCAGGTGCCGGCCAGGATGCCAAGCAGGACCACGACGGCGGCAGGCAGCAGCCGCTTAAAGAGGTGCAGCCAGTGCCGGATGAGGTTCATGGGTTTGCCCGCTTCAACCTTCCGCACGAACGAAAGCGTCAAGAGGAAGGCGGAGATCAGCAGGAAGATATCCACGCCGCCGGAGACCCGCCCCAGCCACACATGGTAGGTCACCACCATCAGGACAGCGAGCGCGCGGAGCCCCTGGACCTCGGGGCGGAACGTTGATTTCCGCCCGTTGGAGATGGCGTCACGAATGCCGCCGGAGTCGGCCGTGGTTCTCGCAATCGACACAAAAGACCTCTCACGCGGGATAACCAAAGCGTCTATCCTACGGAACCCCGGTATCGAAGACTAATCAGCCGAGTCCTAAGCGTACTGCCGGGCCCGGGAGTGCACGGGGATTTTGCGGGCCAGGTAACGGGCGTCGCGACAGGAGCCAGGCAGGGTGGCCGACGCCGCCGCGTACAGGAATTCCTGCCCGAGGAAGAACAGACCCGGCGCGTCCAGCGCCACGCCGCGGTGCTGGCGGGGCCGTCCGTCGTCGTCATACAGGGACTGGCCGGGTACCTCGGGTTGACGTGCTGGAGCTTCGGGCGATGCCGGCCTGAACACGGCCGGGTCGATCCAGCCGAAGTCCTCGCGGTATCCGGTGCACCAGATCACGTTGGCCACCTCCGGCCGGCTGCCGTCAGCCAGGACCGGGCCGCCGTTCTCCGCTCCACTGACCCGGGGGACGACGGTGACACCGGCCGCGGCAAGGTCCTTGGATTTGGTCCTGATCAACGGGTCGGCCTGGGCCTTGAGGGACGGCGCAGCTTTGCGGCCGATCGGGGTGCCGAGAGTCAGGACATGGAGTCCAAGAAACCGGATCACCGGCAGGACAAAACGTGCTGCCGCCCGGCCGTGCTTCACCGGAAGCTCCCCGCCGGGTTTGCCGGCGATGATTGTCGCGTGGGTACGGCTTACTTCAAGGGCGATTTCGGCGCCCGAGTTGCCCAATCCGACCACCAGCACCGGCCCGTCCTGGAGTTGTCCGGGATTCCGGTATGCACTGGAATGGAGCTGGACAACCGAGGGAGGGAGTTCCGCCGCGAAGTCCGGCACCTTCGGGAGCCGGGCAGACCCCGTGGCCACCACAACATTGCGCGCCTCCCAGCGGTGTCCATCGGAAACGGCAACGTACCTGTCACCTTCCCGCGACAGGCGCTCTACCCTGACCCCGGTGCGCACCGGCAGGCTGAGCCGGGCCGCGTAGGTTTCAAGGTAGTCCGCAACTTCGTCCTTGGTGGGGAAGGACAGGGGGTCAGCCGGGAAAGGTTCCCCGGGAAGACCGTCATACTTGGCTGGGGTGAAGAGCCGAAGTGAATCCCACCGCTGCCTCCAGGCGTCACCCACCCTGGTATTTTCGTCCAGAATCAGGAACTTCCGCCCCTGGTCCGTCAGGTAGTGACCCAGGGCCAGGCCTGCCTGGCCACCGCCAATAACCAGCGTGTCCAGCACTGTTTCCGTCATCTCGTCGTTGCTCATGGCTGCTCTCCTCCTTGGCTGATCATGATCCCTTGAACTGAACGGTCCAGGCCCTGCTGTTGCCTTCCTCCCGCGACGGCCAGCACCAACGGTTTTGCACTGTGTGACGGCTTTGCAAGGCGTTTTGCAAGGCGTGGGCGGTTCATGTTTGAGGCTATGGCCGCACCAAGGCATGCCGCGTCGGCCGAATTATGCAAGTTGCCGGCGGCAGGAATGGGTATTTATGTGCAGGTGGCGCTCAGCCGACGAGCCGGTGCTCGTACGCGTACCTGGTGGCGGCCGTCCTGGAGGACAGTCCCAGCTTCAGGAAAATGTTGCTCAGGTGCCTGGCCACTGTTTTCTCGCTCAGAAAGAGTTCAGCGGCGATGGCACGGTTCCCTTTTCCCGATGCCACAAGGCGGAGCACTTCAACTTCGCGCTGGGTCAGCGGGCTCGGCTCTGCCTGGTTGATCGCGCGGATGAGGGATGCTGCCCGGGCTGCCGCAGGAGCCGCCCCAAGTTCAAGGAATTCCGCATGCGCCGCCTCCAGATCCATCAGGGCGGATGCCTCGTCCCCGAGGGCACGGCAGGCAGAGGCGGCAAGAACCCGGCAGCGCGCGGCTTCATACGGAACACCCAACTCCTGCCACACCATCCAGGCCTGCCTGAGCGAAACCAGCGCCCCCTCAGCGTTGCCCTCGGCCAGGCACACGGCGCCGTCGGCCTGCCAGGAGAGGGCGCGGACCATCGGCTTAGGGCACTCCAGGGAAAAGGCTTCCAGCTCGTCGGCGGCGCTCCGCGCAGCCAACAGGTCCGGGACTGCAAGCTCGATCTCCACCAGCGCAGGCAGGAGGCGCTGGCGCATTGCCGGACGCGAGGCCGCAACTGCACTTCGGATCAGGGTCTGAGCCTGTTCAGCGTCTCCCTTGGCCAGGCAGAGAAGGGCAAGGCCAGGTTGGGCAGAGTGGCCGCTTTTGGCAGCCAACCGGTAGGAGGCGTCAGCGGCATCCAGCTTGCCGGTGAGCCGCTTCATTTCGCCCTGCTGGTAATAGCCGCCATAGAGGGCTTCAGCATCACCTTTGACTGCGTAGTCCTGCGCTGCCGTCGCTGCTTTCAGGGCTTCAGCCCAGGCTCCATGCAATTGAAACAGTTCGGCCCGGTAGGACTGGCACTGTCCACTGAAGGCCACCATGTCAGGACGTCCGCGGCACCAGTGGTCCAGCGCCCCGGTCCATTCCAGCGCCCGTGGCAGATCAAAAGTCAGGTGGCAGTACCCCACCACAGCGCAGTAGCTGATGCCGGAGGGAACGGGCGAGACTTCCCCAGCGGTCACTGCCACCATCACTTCGTCCAGCATCCGGAGTCCCTCATCAACATTGCCGAGCATGATGGTTGACTGGCCCTGGCCAAGCAGCGACAGCGCGGCAAGGTCGTTGTCCTGGAATCTCTGTCCGTACGCCGCGATCTCGGAGAAAACCTGGAACGCGCCCGCGGGGTCCCCGCCGAACAGCTTGCCCAGCGCCACCGGAAGCAGCAGGAGACCCTCGACGGCGGACGGTTCATCCAGTTCCTTCACAAGCCGTTGGCCCCGCGCCAACCAGCCGCCGCTGCGCGCCGCTTGCCGGATGTTCATCAGGTGCACAGCGAGCCAGCCGGCGCAGCGCACGGCACCTTCGACGTCGCCAACCACCAGGAACTCCTCATGGGCGCGGGTGAGGGTGTCCACGCCGGCGGTGATGCTGCCGGTCAGAATTTCGGCCGTGGCAAGCCGCTCGAGATCCGGCGCCGGCAGCCCGCCGTGCTGGTCGGCGTCACGGAGGTTCTCAAAGGCTTCAGTCCAGCGGTTCTCGCGGAACGCCGACCGGCCCTGGTCGATGCCCGTCTCAGCTGTCATCTGGCCTCCCGTCGGATTCCGCCCAACCAGCCGGTGTGGTCCACCCCGCACTGGACGCCACGGCAGTTAAGCGCCACGGTACGCCCGCTGGAGAGGGGGCACAAGCAGTCCCCAAGCGCCTCGCGGACCTGATGCCGCTACGGACGCAGGAGTGCCCGCAGTGTCTGAATGGTGTCCGCCTCGGCCGCGGTCTTGTCGTCGCGGTAACGCTTGACGCGGGCGAACCGAAGGGCGATTCCACCTGGATAGCGCGAGGAACTCTGCACGCCGTCAATCGCGATCTCCACCACGGTGACGGGCTCCACCCACACAGTGCCAGACGTGCGCCGCACTTCAAGCTCCTGGAACTTTTCGGTCTGCCAGCGCAGCAGCTCGTCAGTGAGTCCCTTGAACGTTTTTCCCACCATCACGTAGCCGCCGGGTTCGCCGAACTCACCGGCGGGGTCCAGGGCTCCGAGGTGCAGGTTCGAGAGGAGCCCGGTGCGCCGTCCCGAACCCCATTCGCAGGCGAGGACCACCAGGTCGTAGGTGAGCACCGGCTTGACCTTGATCCAGTTTGAGCCGCGCCGGCCGGCCGCATAGGCGGATCCGACGGCCTTTACCACCACGCCTTCGTGGCCCGCGGCGAGCGCATCACGGGACACTCTCTCGGCAACAGCAGCATCTGCCGTGATTTCCCCCGGGATCCGGTAGCCCGGCGCGATCCGCTCAAGCACGTTGATACGAGTTGCCAGCGGCTCCTCGAGCAGGTCGCGTCCGTCGATGTGCAGCACGTCGAAGAACCACGGATGCAGCAATGTGGTGCGCACGGCATCCGCCCCGAACCGGGACATAGTCTCCTGGAACGGCCGCGGGCCGCCGTCCTCATCCAGCGCGAGGGTCTCGCCGTCGAGGATCACATCGCCCACCGGCAGTCCGCGCACCACGTCCACCACCTCGGGCAGGCGGTGGGTCACGTCAGCCAGGGTGCGGGTGTAGATGCGCACCTCATCGCCGGCGCGGTGCACCTGGATGCGGGCGCCGTCGAGCTTGTATTCCACGGATGCCTCTCCGGTGGCCTTCAGTGCCGCAGCGGCACTGGGCGCCGTGGCGGCAAGCATCGGCTGCACGGGACGTCCGACGACGAGGCCGACGGCGTCAAGCTCGGCTGCCGTGCCGGTGATCGCCAGGAGCGCGGTCCCGCCGAGGTCACCGGAAAGCATCGCCGCGCGGCGCACGGCGTCGACGGGCCGCCCCGCCGCGCGGGCAATGGCGTCCGTCAACACCCCCTCGAGCGCGCCGGTACGCAGTTCACCGAGCAGCACGCCGGCGATGAAGGCCTGCTCACGCTCAGTGGCTGCTGCCGTGAGAGTGCGGAGTGTTGCCGCGCGATCAGCGGCCGATCCGGCACCTGCTGTGATGAGCAGCCTGTCCAACGCAGCATCGAGGTCGGCGACGGTAAGGCTCGGTTCAGAAGCGGGGTCCCCCATGGCTGCCGTCATCCCGCGCCAGCCGATCCCCACCCGGCCCTGGCGCGGCCTGGCGATGAGCAAGCCCACGGCTGCAGCAATTTCCGTCGGTTCGAGCCGGCCCAGCAGGTCGGACAGGGCTTCCACCTTCGCAAGCCGTGAGCGCGTCGACGCGACAGCATCCGTGGTCCTCACGAGCTCTTCGAGCAACATGGCACCAGTCTGCCACGCCGGTCACTCTGGACAGCGCCGGAGCGCAGTTCCAGACTGTACGCATGGGAATCATCGTCGCGAACCTGTTCATTACCCTCGACGGCGTCTACCAAGGGCCGGGCGGCCGCGACGAGGACGCTGAGGGCGGCTTCGCCTACGGCGGCTGGCAGGCGCCGGTGAACGACGACGAGGCCGACGCAGCTATCGAAGCCGAGATCGATCGGATTGACGCGCTGCTTCTCGGCCGGAAGACCTACGACATCTTCGCGAGCTACTGGCCGCACCAGTCCGACAAGGTTGGCGGCACGCTCAACCGCGTGCCCAAGTTCGTGGTCTCCAGCACGCTGTCCGCTGCCGACTGGGCCGGCACCACGGTGTTGCCGGATGCGGCGGCAGCGGGCCGGCTCCGTGAGGAGTTCGATGAAGTGCACATGTTCGGCAGCGGCGTCCTGATCCGTTCGCTGCTCGCCGCGGACGTGATTGACCGCCTCCACCTCTGGCTTTACCCGGTCACTTTAGGGCAGGGAAAGCGCCTCTTCGACGCCGGGACTATCCCCACCACTTTCCGCCTCGCCGAGCCGGCACGGACCTTTCCAAAGGGGTCGGTGTCGCTGGTATACGAGCGCGCGGGCGCCGTCGAGACGCAGGACATAGCGGCCGCGTAGCCAGGAAACGAAAGCACAAAAAACCGGCCCAGCAAATGCTGGACCGGTTTTTACGTGGACTGCTTTCCGCGGGCTGCAGCCTTAGTGGCTGTGGCCTGCGTGCTCTTCTTCTTCGGCAGGCTTCTCCACCACGAGGGTTTCGGTGGTGAGAACCAGTGCCGCGATTGAAGCCGCGTTGCGCAGGGCAGCACGGGTGACCTTGACGGGGTCGATGACACCGGCGCCGATCAGGTCCTCGTACTCGCCGGACTTGGCGTTGAAGCCGTTGTTGGTTTCCAGATCGGCAACCCGGGCGGTGACAACGTAGCCGTCGAACCCGGCGTTCTGGGCGATCCAGCGGAGCGGCTGGACAAGTGCACGGCGGACGATGCCCACTGCGGCAGCTGCGTCGCCTTCCAGCGCCTGGACTGCAGGATCCTCGTCCAGTGCCTTGAGGGCGTGGATCAGGGCTGAACCGCCGCCCGCGACGATGCCTTCTTCGAGGGCTGCGCGGGTGGAGGACACTGCGTCCTCGATGCGGTGCTTCTTTTCCTTCAGCTCAACCTCGGTGGCTGCGCCAACCTTAATTACACCGATGCCGCCGGCCAGCTTGGCCAGGCGCTCCTGAAGCTTTTCTTTGTCCCAGTCGGAGTCGGTGCGGGTCAACTCGGCGCGCAGCTGGGAAACCCGGGCTGCGACGTCTTCTGCGGAACCGGCGCCGTCAACGATGGTGGTGTTGTCCTTGGTGACCGTGATGCGGCGGGCGGTACCCAGCACCTCAAGGCCAACGGTGTCCAGGCTCAGGCCCAGCTCCGGAGAAACAACCTGGGCACCCGTCAGGGTGGCGATGTCCTGCAGCATTGCCTTGCGGCGGTCGCCGAAGCCCGGAGCCTTGACGGCAACCACGTTCAGCGTGCCGCGGATGCGGTTCACGATCAGGGTGGACAGTGCCTCCCCATCCACGTCTTCAGCGATGATGAAGAGCGGCTTGGAGCTCTGCAGTGCCTTTTCCAGCAGCGGCAGGAATTCCTGGACGTTGGAGATCTTGCCCTGGTTGATCAGGATGAGGGCGTCCTCAAGGACGGCTTCCTGGCGCTCTGCGTCGGTGACGAAGTACGGGGAGAGGTAGCCCTTGTCGAACTGCATGCCCTCGGTGAGGACCAGCTCAGTCTGCGTGGTGGAGGATTCCTCAATGGTGATCACACCATCCTTGCCGACCTTGCCGAACGCCTCGGCGAGGAGCTCGCCGATTTCGTCGCTCTGAGCCGAGATGGCAGCAACGCTGGCCACCTGGGTGCCTTCAACGGGGCGGGCATTCTCGAGCAGGCGGGCGGCAACGGCCTCAACAGAAACCTCAATGCCGCGCTTGATCTGGCCGGGAGCTGCGCCGGCTGCAACGTTGCGCAGGCCTTCCTTGACCAGTGCCTGTGCCAGCACCGTGGCGGTGGTGGTGCCGTCGCCGGCAACATCGTTGGTCTTGGTGGCTACTTCCTTGGCCAGCTGGGCGCCAAGGTTCTCGTAGGGGTCGTCCAGTTCGACTTCACGTGCGATGGTGACGCCGTCGTTGGTGATGGTGGGTGCTCCCCACTTTTTGTCGAGGACAACGTTGCGGCCGCGGGGGCCGAGCGTCACCTTGACAGTGTTGGCGAGCTTATCGATGCCGGCTTCGAGCGACCGGCGGGCAGCGTCGTTAAACGCAAGCTGCTTTGCCATGGTTGTGTCCTTTCAAGACAGAACCCCGTGCCGCGGGCCAGCGAAGAGCATGACCAGCGGCACGGGGATCCAAAGAGTTACTTTACGACGATCGCCAGAACGTCGCGGGCGGAGAGCACGAGGTACTCGGTGCCGTTGTGCTTGACTTCGGTTCCGCCGTACTTCGAGTAGATAACAACGTCGCCTTCGGCAACGTCGAGCGGAACGCGGTTGCCGTTGTCGTCAAAGCGGCCGGGGCCTACTGCGACAACTTCGCCTTCCTGCGGCTTCTCCTGTGCGGAGTCCGGGATTACCAGGCCGGAAGCCGTGGTCTGCTCGGCTTCGAGCGGGCGGACAACAATACGATCCTCAAGAGGCTTAATAGAGACCGACACTCGGACCTCTCCTTCTACGTCAGCAAATTCATGGACTGGAAAGCTGCTTCGCCGTGGCTGGCAAACCGTCGTCGCGGTGCCGGCAGCAGCCTGGCTGGCAGCTCTTCATGTATTAGCACCCTCCTAGGGAGAGTGCTAATGATGACTCTATGTAAGTGGTTAGCACTCGGTCAAGGCGAGTGCCAGCATTTCGTCCTTGGCGAACCCTTATCCCGGCAGCGGCCGGATGGATTACCGGCCGGCGAGGTCGTCGAAATCCACGTCCTCGTCGCCGCTGGTGTCGGGGCCGGTGCCGCGCTTAAGGTACAGAACCACGGCGCCGCCAACGAAGGCGAGCAAGGAGATCACCAGGACAATAAAGCCGCCAAACCTGGCACCGTTATGGAGGCCCCTGATGTCCCGTGCCTCGTCCGTGGCGTCCTGAATGTCCTTGCCGCCCACGGAATAGACGGTGGCGTTGAAGGTGTCCAGGAAGAAGATGATCACCAGCAGCGCGATACACACAATGGCCACTGCGGCCCCGGCTATCAGTGCCGGCCGCGCGTACTTCACCAGGCCCAGGTTGCTGGATCGGGGCTGTTCGGACGGCTGGGTGCCTGCACTGTCTTCCATGACTTCAACCCTATCCGGAACTCACCAGGGGGCTCCTCCACTACGCTTGAACCCATGCCCCAAGCACCGCAGGACCAGATTGCCCCACTGCTCACGAGCGAAGGTTGGGAGCTGCTGGCGTCCCTGGGACCGTACCAGGAGGACAAGGCCTTTGAGCTGAATTCCGCCCTGCGCAAGGCCGGCCACTCCCCCGAACTCGTCTCTGCCGTCCTGACCCAGTCCCGGCTGCGTACCAAGGCTGAATCCAAGTTCGGCGAGTTCGCCCGGAGCATGCTTTTCACCCAGGCAGGCCTTGAACAGGCCACCCGTCTCAACGTTGCCGCCCGGCATGCCGAGCGGTTTGCCCAGGCCGGCATCCGCCACGTGGCCGACCTTGGCTGCGGACTCGCCGCGGACTCCCTGGCGTTGGCATCCATGGACATCACCGTCACGGCAGTGGAGATGGATGAGACCACCGCGGCCTGCGCCACGGTCAACCTCATTCCTTTTTCCAACGCCACCGTGGTCCACTCGGACGCCATGTCACTACCCTTGGACGGGATCGACGGCGTGTGGCTGGATCCCGCGCGCCGTGTGACCTCCAGCTCCGGTACCAAGCGGATCTGGGATCCGGAGGCCTTTTCCCCGCCGCTTTCCTTTGTGGAAGCCGTGGCTGCAACCGGCCGGGCAGTGGGTGTAAAGATGGGCCCGGGCATGCCGCACGATGCCGTCCCCGCCGGGTGCGAAGCGCAATGGGTTTCCGTCGCCGGGGATGTCACGGAAGTGACGCTGTGGTTCAACTCGGTGAGCAGGCCCGGAATCCGCCGTGCCGCCTTGCTGCTGGGCGCGCAGGGTGCCGCTGAATTGACCAGTGCTGAGGACTTCGGTGGCGGTCCCACCGCCCCGGTCGGTGCAGCGGAGGGTTACCTTTATGAGCCCGACGGCGCCGTCATCCGCGCAGGACTGGTGGCCGACGTCGCCCTTCAACTGGGCGGGCACCTGCTGGATGAGCACATCGCCTATATTTGCGCCCCGGACCTGGTGGACACACCTTTCGCTCGGGCCTACCAGATCCTGGAAGTAATGCCGTACAACGTCAAGGCGCTCAAGGCCTGGGTGAAGGAGAAAAGCATCGGCGTGCTGGACATCAAAAAGCGCGGGACCTCCGTGACACCTGAGGAACTGCGCAAGCAGCTGCTTCCTGCAGGGAAAACGGGGGGCAAGGGCTCGGGGAAGAAGGCAGGAAACAGGACAGCCACCCTGATCCTGACCCGGATCGGTGAGGAGAGGGTGGCCATCTCGGTTGAGCCGGTGTGACGCCCTGAGGCAGGGCTCTGGCTGCTATTGGTCGCGCATGAATTCTTCGGCGGCGCGCACCTGCTCGTCAGTGGGACGGATGCCCGTGTAGAGCACGAACTGTTCCAAAGCCTGGATAGTGGCCACCTCGGCTCCGGTGATGACGGGTTTCCCGGCCGCACGTGCGGCTTGGATCAGGGGCGTCTCCGCGGGCAGTGCCACCACGTCGAACACCACCTTGGCGGCGTCGATGGCATCCTGGGGGAAGGACAGCGCGTCTGCGCCCTTGCCTCCCGCCATCCCAAGGGGCGTGACGTTAACAATCATGTCCGCAGTCCCGCCGTCGAGCTCTCCCCTCCAGCGGAACCCATACTGTTCTGCCAGGGCGCGGCCGGTTTTTTCGTTCCGGGCGATGACCGTCACGTCGGTAAAACCGGCGTCCCGCAAGGCCGCGACGGTGGCCTTGGCCATGCCGCCTGATCCCTGCACAAGTACGGAGTAGCCGGTGGGTACGGCGTTGCGCTCCAGCAACCGTTCGATCGCTGTGTAGTCCGTGTTGTAGGCGACGAGGCGCCCGTCCGTGTTCACCACTGTGTTCACCGAGTCGATTGCCTTGGCCGAGGGATCCAGCTCATCCACGAGGGCAATCACGTCCTCCTTGTATGGCATGGACACGGCGCAGCCACGGATTCCCAGCCCGCGGACGCCGGCGATCGCCTGGACCAGGTCGGTGGGCGCGAAGGCCTTGTAGATCCAGTTCAGCCCCAGTTGCCCATACAGGTGGTTGTGGAAGCGGGTCCCGTTGTTGCTGGGCCGGGCCGAGAGTGAAATGCAGACGGTCATGTCTTTGTTGAGAATTGGCACCCGTCCATTAAACGCGCTTCCACCCAACTGGGTCGCGCTAACTGTCGTTTTCAGCCATCAAAACGACATTTAGAGCTACTTAGTTGGGCTAGGGGCAGCCGGTGCCGGCAGGAAAGCTTCCGACGGCGGCAGGCAGCTTTCCCGGCGCCTTCGCCTTTCCGGCCAATACGGCAGCCAAAGCATCAAAGGCTCCCGGGGTCCTTCCATACAAAGCCACCTTGACCGGCGCGGCCGAACCCTGCAACGGCCAGGGAGCATCCAGCGCAACCGCGATGTCGCCCCCGGCAGGCTGGCCCCCGTAACCGATGAGGCTGACCACTGGCCCTGCCCCCACTGACAGTCCTACCCGCGACACTGCGGCCTCGAACCGGGCCCTGTCCTGCGGCGAACCGCCAGCCACTTGCACGCTCCCCTGAACCAGAGGCCCGGCGCACTGCCCGGACAGCACCGTGATGGCAGCGGCTGAGACCTGCGCGGACAGCCCGTTGCCGCTTCCCGGCGCCTGCGCGGGCGCCGGGGTGCTCCGGCCCCGCCAAATCATCATGGTAGCCACCCGGCGGGCAGCTTCATCCAGCCTGGCGCCGGGCAGGCTGCCGGAGGCCACTGCACTGACAATGGCCGCGTGCGCCTGCCCCACATCCGTGGGCATCAGGAGCAGGTCCGCTCCGGCCGCAAGCGCCGCGGGGGCTGCACCGCCGCCGGGGAACTGCTGCTGGATGGCACCCATGTTGAGGGCGTCCGTCACGGCCACTCCGTTGAAACCCATCGCGCGGAGCGCCGCATACGTCGGCTTCGACAACGACGCCGGAACGCCGGGTTCCAGCGCCGGGACGGCGATGTGTCCGGTCATCACCATCGGCGTGCCGGCATCGATGGCCGCTTTGAAGGGCTTCCAGTCGCGCGCGTTGAGCTCAGCGACACTGGCCGGCTGAACCGGAAGGCTCTGGTGCGAGTCCACGGTGACCGAGCCGTGTCCGGGAAAGTGCTTGACGGCAGGCAGGAGTCCGGCATCCTGGATGCCGTGGGAAAAGGCGACTCCCAGCCGGGCCGCTAGCTCCGGATCCCCGGACAGCGAACGTGCCCCGATGGTGGGATCCGCCGGGCCGATGGTGACGTCGACGTCCGGCGCGAAGTCAACGTTGAAGCCCAGCGGGGCCAGTTCGGAGGCCAGGGCCCGGCCGGAGTCCTGGGTCAGGGGTGCGCTGGCTGTGGCGCCGTAGCTCATGGGCGCCGGCCATTCGGTCAGGGGCGCCCCCAGCCGTGAAACGATCCCACCCTCCTGGTCCACGCCAATGAGTCCGGGCCAGGTCCTGCCATCCGCCCGGGCAGCCTGCGCCAGCCGTGTGGTTATGGCTGTCATTGCCGCCGTATCCACCTGGTTCTGGGGGTCCAGGGGTACGTTGTCACCCATGATGATGGAGCCCGCCAGGTGGAGGCGTTCAATCGTGGCGGCATGGGATTCGGCGTCGGTTCCGGTGTAGGAGGGCATCAGGACCTGCCCTGCCTTTTCCTCCACCGTCATGGCCGCCACGGCAGCAGCAGCCGCGTCCTGGTCCCTTTGCTCAGGGCCCCAGCCCAAGGGCTGGCTGACTTTATCTGCTGCAGCGTCAGGCGAGGCGGATTCGGCGGGAGGCACCGGCGTCGGGCTCTCCGCTGACGGGGCTGCACTGGCGGCCGGGCTGGTGGAGGCGGGTGCCGGTGCGGGCGGCACGCTGCAGGAGGCGAGCGCCGCGACAGCCGCCACGGCGGCCACGGCGAGGGTGGATTGGTGAGTACTGTTACGGGTCCGGGGGAACGAGGCCATCAATACGATGCTACCCCTGCACTAGACTTGAGAAACCCGTTCGCCTGCCAGCCGCAGCCTTCACAGCTGCCTGTCAGTAGCGGCGTGAGCCAGCGACAACAGGACAGTTAGGGAAACGCGTGAAGATTGATTTCGCTTCATCGAGGCAATCAACTCTTGGTGTGGAATGGGAACTGGCGCTCGTGAACGGCCAAACAGGTGAACTCGCCTCGGTCGCGAACGAGGTGTTGCGCGGAGTGGCTTCCAAGCACCCTGAGCTCAATGAGGATGACGAGCACCCGCACATCAAGCAGGAACTGCTGCTGAACACTGTGGAACTCGTCACCGGGATCTGCGAGACGGCAGCCGAAGCCAAGGAAGACCTGAGCCGCTCCCTGGCCGCGGTCCGCGAAATCACCGATCCCATGGGCGTGGAAGTCTTCTGCGCCGGCAGCCATCCCTTCAGCCCGCCGCAGCTCCAGCCGGTGACTGACAAGGCCCGCTACGCCAAGCTGATCGACCGGACCCAGTGGTGGGGCCGGCAGATGGTGATCTACGGTGTCCACGTCCACGTGGGCCTGGACCGCCGCGAGAAGGCGCTGCCGGTGCTGGATGGGCTGGTCAATTACTTCCCCCATTTCCAGTCCCTTTCCGCCTCCAGCCCGTTCTGGGGCGGCGAAGACACCGGCTACGCCTCACAGCGGGCCCTGATGTTCCAGCAGCTTCCCACGGCAGGCCTGCCCTTCCAGTTCCGGTCCTGGGAGGAGTATGAGTCGTACGTCCAGGACATGTTCATCACCGGGGTCATTGACACCCTGTCTGAAATTCGGTGGGACATCCGGCCGGTACCAAACCTGGGCACCATAGAAATGCGCATTTGCGACGGCCTGGCCACGCTGGAGGAAGTGGGCGCCATCGCTGCCCTCACCCAGTGCCTTGTTGACGAGTTTTCCACCACGTTGGACAACGGCGGCACCATTCCCACCATGCCGCCCTGGCACATCCAGGAAAACAAGTGGCGTGCCGCGCGCTATGGCATGGATGCCATCATCATCCTGGATGCGGCGGGCAAGGAGCAGCTGGTGACCGAACACCTGCTCGAAACCCTCAACAGGCTTGAACCCGTGGCGGCAAAGCTGGGCTGCGCGGACGAGCTGGCCGACGTCGAAAAGATCATCAGCCGCGGCGCCGGTTACCAGCGTCAGCGCCGCGTCGCAGCCGAACACGGCGGAGACCTGCAGGCGGTAGTACTGGACCTGGTCAAGCAGATGCGCAACGGTCCCACGGCCTAGGCGTGGCCCTCACTTCCTGCCTGCCTCCGCCGACGCAAATGCCCCACCCGCCTGCCGTCGCTCTATCACTTTTGGTCGCCAAACCACCTGTATAGCGACTGGAAGTGATAGCGCAACATGGCCATCAGCGGGGTGTCAGGCGGGAGTTAGGCGGGAAGCGAAACTTCGGTGACAGGCATCGAGGAGTCCGGCGCGAAGCGGATGCCGCTGGGTGCGATCCCGGCCATGACCAGCTGGGCGCCGAGTGCGGCCACCATGGCTCCATTGTCCGTGCAGAGGTCCAATGGGGGCACGTGCAGCCTGATCCCCGCAGATGCGCAGCGCTGGCCGGTGAGCTCACGCAGCCGGGAGTTCGCCGCCACTCCCCCGCCCAGCAGGACGTCCTTGATGCCGTTCTCGCGGCAGGCCAGGACGGCCTTGGAGGTGATGACGTCCACCACGGCCTCCTGGAAGGCGGCGGCGATGTCGGCTACCGGGACGTCTTCCCCGCGGGCCTCGAACTGCTCCACGCAGCGTGCCACCGCCGTCTTCAGTCCGCTGAAGGACCAGTCGTAGCGGTGCGGCCCCGGCTCCTCGGCTGTACCCATGTACTTGGGCTGGGAAAGCCCGCGCGGGAAGCGGATGGCCCTTGCATTGCCTGTTCGTGCCAGTTTGTCGATGGCAGGGCCGCCCGGATAGCCAAGGCCAAGGATGCGCGCCACCTTGTCATAGGCCTCGCCGGCTGCGTCGTCGATCGTGGAGCCAAGGAGCTGCACGTCATCGGTAATGCTGTTGATCTTCAGGATCTCGGTGTGTCCGCCGGATACCAGCAGGGCGCCGACGTTTTCCGGGAGCCGGGGTGCGGCTTCGGCGGCGCCGGCCTCGCCAGCCCGTCCGGGCCCCGCCACTCCCCCGTCCAGAAGCCCCACGCCAACGTGCGCCACCAGGTGGTTGATGGCGTAGAGGGGCTTTCCGGTGGCCACGGCCAGTGCCTTAGCGGCACAGACTCCCACCATCAGCGCTCCGGCGAGGCCGGGGCCCGACGTCACGGCGATGGCGTCAATATCGTCCAGTTCCACACCGGAGTCGGACAACGCCTGGCGGAGGGTGGGAACAAAGGCATCAAGGTGGGCCCGCGAGGCGATCTCCGGGATCACTCCGCCAAAACGGACGTGCTCGTCCATCGACGATGACACCGTGTTGGTGAGGAGCTTGGTGCCCCGTACGATCCCGACGCCGGTCTCGTCGCAGGAAGATTCGATGCCCAGCACGAGCGGCTGTGTGCGGTTCATGGCTGGCCTGCTTCCGTTGACCGGTGGTTCCCGGGTTCGGTGAGCTGGAGCCGCATGATCAAGGCGTCGACGCCGTCCCGGTAATACTTCCGGCGGAGATGAATCTCCTCAAAACCGAACCGCAGGTACAGCTGCTGGGCGCGTGGGTTGTCGGATCTGACCTCCAGCAGGACGTCAGCGGCACCGCGGCGCCGCGCTTCGTCGATGAGCTGGGTCAGCAGCGCCGAGCCGATCCCCCGACCCTCAAACTCAGGGACGACGGCGATCGTTTGCACGTCCGCGATGGGCTCAATGCACATCAGGCCTGCGTAGCCCACGATTCCGGTGGTGGTTTCAGCCACGAGGTACCGCCGGGTTGCTGTCTGGGACAGCTCGTCGAAGAACATTTGCAGCGGCCAGGCGTCGTTCGGGAACAGCCGCTGTTCCAGGGCGTTGACGGTGGGCACGTCATCGAGGGTCATGTCGCGGAGGATGACATCTTCAGCGGGGTGCCCCGCGCGGGCATTCACAGCGCCCGCTTCCGTGGTCCGGGCACCTGGGCATCGGATTCCCTCAGGTACAGAGGTGTTGAATCGAGCAGGTGCCCGCCCGCTGCCAGCCGTGCCAGGGCAAACTGGCCAAGGTACAGGGCATCAGGCTGCTCTGTGATGAAGTCAGGGTCGGCGCGCAGGACGTCGGCGTACAGGCCAGCCCCTGCCCCATAGGCAGGCAGGTCAGGCAAGTCGGCAGCGAAGCCCACGTGGGGGCCGTCTTCCAGCTGGGGCAGCTGTCCTGCCGCCAGGCTGTAGCGGGCCCAGTAGACCTCTTTCCGCCGGGCATCTGTCACCACAAGGAAATCAGCAGCAGCGTCAATGGATTCCGCTACTTCGAGGGCAACAGCATCCAGGCTCATCAGGCCGTACAGCGGTTTGTCCCACACGAAGGCGAGGGTGCGGGCAGTGGCAATGCCTGACCGCAGGCCGGTGAACGGGCCTGGACCTACCCCGGCAACGATCGCGTCGATGTCAGTGCCGGCAACGCCGGCCGAGCTGAGGAGCTCCTCGATCCCCGGGGCCAGCACTTCTGCATGGCTGCGGGTGTCCTCGGTGGAGAAGCTGGCCACCACCCCTTCCAGGGCGTCGTCCGAGACAAGGGCTGCGCTTGCCACGGCCGAGGTGTCGATGGCGAGAAGAAGCATCAGGCTGTCCCTTCCAGGGCTCCGCCGAGGGCCGGCGCGGTACTCCAGCGTTCGCCGAATCCGCGCAGCACAATGGTGCGTGGCTCGTCGTTATCGTCGGTGTCAAAGTCCAAAGTGCGGGTGCCGGTGACCGTGGGGTGGGCGGCGCCGGCCCGGGAGGGCAGGCCAATGGCCCGCTGGAGATCGATCTCCAGCCGGTTGTCGCTGAGGTGCTCCACCCGGCCCCGTCCCCACTCCACCACCGTCACGGCCGAATCCATGGTGTTCTCCAGGTCAATGTCATCAATCTCTGAGGCGGACCCCAGCCGGTAGGCGTCAACATGGACCAGGTCCGGGCCGCCAGGCCGCGGCCCGTCAGGCAGGTTCGGATGGATGCGAACCAGGACAAAGGTGGGCGAAATGATTCCGGCACGCACCCCCAGCCCTTCTCCCAGCCCCTGCGTGAAGGTGGTCTTGCCCGCACCCAGTTCGCCGGACAGGACCAGCAGGTCCCCGGCTTCCAGCTCGGTGGCCAAGGCTGCACCGAGCGCATGTGTCTGGTCCGCCGTCGTCACGGTCAGCGTCAGTTCCCAGTTGGGCTGGTCAGGGGCCGCCGCCACGCTCATGGCTTGGCCTGCCCATTCACGGTGGCCTGCCCGTTCACGGTGGCCTGGCCGTTAATCTGGCCATTGGCAGGCTCCATGGCAGCGCGTTCGTTGATGAAGCGCCGCGGCACCCGGGGCCCGATCCTGGTCACAATTTCGTAGTTGTTGGTGCCTGCTGCCCGCGCCCAGTCGTCGGCCGTTGGACCGCCGTCGGCACCGTTACCGAACAGTTCTACTTCGGCACCCAGGAGCGCCGCCCCCACCGGGCCGATGTTGCCGAGGTCGATAACCATCTGGTCCATAGCGATGCGGCCCACAACGGGGTAGGTCCTGCCCGCCACCCGCACCGGACCTCCCGTTGCCACGCGGGGGACGCCGTCCGCGTAGCCCATGGGAATCAGGGCCAGGGTGCTGGGGGCGCTGGTGTGGTACCGGAGCCCGTAGGAAACACCCTGCCCCTTCGGCACGTCCTTGCATTGGGACACCCTGGTCCGCAGTGTCATGGCCGGGCGAAGGCCCAGTTCGGCGGACGTCTGGCCTTCGAAGGGCGAGAGGCCGTAAATGCCCAGTCCGACGCGGACCAGGTCAAAGTGTGTATCGGGCCGGGACAGGGTGGCCGGTGTGTTGGCGAGATGGCGTACTTCAGGGTCCACCCCCGCGTCTTCCGCCACAGCCAGCACGTCACGGAACGCGGCGAGCTGCTGATCCGTTTCGGGACGCTCAGGTTCATCGGCGACCGACAGGTGGGAGAAGATTCCCACGACGCGCAGGAGCCCCTGGTCCTGGTACTCCATGGCTTCTCCCACGAGGTGGTCCCAGGAATCAAGGGTGGCGCCGTTCCGTCCCAGTCCCGTGTCCACCTTCAAATGAACCCGCGCGGGACGCTCCTGCTCGCGGGCGGCCGCCACAATCCTGTCCAGCTCCCAGCCGGAACACCCGATATCGACGCCGGCCGCCACCGCGGCGCCAAAGTTGCTTTCCGTGGTGTGCAGCCAGGCCAGCAGGGGGGCGTCGATTCCCGCCGCCCGGAGCGCAAGGGCCTCAGAGATGTGGGCTACCCCCAGCCACGACGCGCCGGCTTCCAGGGCTGCCCTGGCCACAGGCACCGCGCCGTGCCCGTAGGCATCCGCCTTCACCACGGCCATGACCTTGGCGGGCGAGGCGGCAGCGGCCAGCCGGCGGACATTGTGCCGGATGGCTTCCAGATCCACGACGGCGGACCGCTCAGACAGGGGATCCGATCCTGGGGCCGCGCTGAAGTCACCGGTTGTTACGGGGTAAGTCACCCTAGTGATTCTAGTGCTGGCCGCCCCGCCGCAAATCACAGGCGGGTAATCGCGGCGCCCGCATGCGGATCAGGCCCGCATGCGGATCAGGCGTCGGAGAGATGCGCGATGGTGGCTGTGGCCCGGCGCTGGGCAGCGAGCGGCACGTCCTGGATGATCTCGGCGAGGAAGCCGAAACGGCGGAGCCACTGGCTGCTCTGGCGTTCGCGCCGGGCGTTGGCGCGTTGCCACCAGTCGGCAATGTCACCCCATCCCGGCGCCGCCAACGAGCCGCCCACTTCCTGCACTGCCAGCGAGGCGCAAAGGTTGGCAAAACGAAGCCTGTTGCCCAGCGGCCAGCCGGCGAGGCTGCCCACGATGAACGCGGCGTCGAAGCAGTCACCGGCGCCGGTGGGGTCGTAGGCGGTCACAGGCAGCGACGGCACCCACTCTTCCTCCCCTGTCTCCGAGTCCACGGCCATAGCCCCTTGGGCGCCGAGGGTCACCACTGCCACGGGCACCCGGTCCGCGAGGGAATACAGCGCGGCCCAGGGGTCGTCCTTTCCCGTGAACGCCATGGCCTCGCGCTGGTTGGGCAGGAAGGCGTGGAAGTACTGCAGGTTCTCCAGCCTGACCGGTGACCATTCGCCGCTGGGGTCCCAGCCCACGTCGCCGAAGAGCTTGACGCCGGCCTGGTACGCCTCCTTGGCCCAGGGCTCAATCTCGAGCCCCAGCTCGGCGATGCCCGCGAGCGCCGGCGGCGGCACACCAATCAGGTCCGAGGCAGTGATGGGGGCGGGGTGTCCGTGCGTCACCAGCGAGCGGTCCTTTTCGACGCTGAGGGACACGGTGACCGGCGAGTGCCAGCCCGGGATGCGGCGGGAAAGGCTGAGATCCACGTGTTCCTGTCCGGCCAGGATTTTCCAGTTGTAATCGCCGTAGCCGTCGTCCCCGAAGGCTGCCGCCAAGCCGGTCCGGAGGCCCAGGCGGGCCGCGGCAATGGCCTGGTTCGCTACCCCGCCGGGGCAGCTGCCCATGCCCTCGCTCCAGATTTCGGTGCCCGGTTCCGGAGCGTGCGGCAATCCCGTGAAGATGATGTCCTGGAAGACGGTGCCGGCCAGGATCAGGTCGAACTGCCCGTCCGAGGGCGTGCGGACGGCTGAGAGCGGATCGAATCTGCGGGCGGGGATCGCGTCCATGTCCGGCACACTACGCCCTGCCGCGGCCCTGCGGTAGGGGGCGCACCGCCCCCGGGCCTAGACTGCTGACCATGCGGCTTATGATTGCCGGCGGCGGCGGATTCCGCGTCCCGCTGGTCTACCGGGCGCTGGCGTCCCCCGCATTTGCGGGCACGGTCAGCGAACTGGTGCTGTTCGACGTCGATTCCGCCCGGCTAAGTGCCATCACAGCGGTGCTGAAGGCGATGCCCGCCCCTGTCAGCGGGGCCCTGAGGCCCAGCGTCCGCACAACGTCATCCCTCCCAGAGGCACTCTCCGGAGCGCAGATGGTCTTCGCGGCGATCCGTCCCGGCGGCACTGCAGGACGGGTTGCCGATGAGCGCGTGGCCCAGGACCTTGGCCTGCTGGGGCAGGAGACCACCGGCGCGGGCGGCATCTCTTACGCCCTGCGCACCATTCCGGAGATGCTCAGCCTCGCCCGGGAGATGCAGGAACATTGCCCGGACGCCTGGCTCATCAACTTCACCAACCCGGCCGGTATGGTCACCGAGGCCCTTCTGCCGGTCCTCGGCCAAAGAGTCATTGGGATCTGCGACTCTGCGGGCGGGCTAGTCCACCGCGCGGCCCGTGCGGCCGGCATCACCCTGCAGGAGGGAAATCTCGACGGCGTGGGCTACTACGGGCTGAACCACCTGGGCTGGCTCTACCGGCTGGAGTCCGGCGGGCGCGATGTGCTTCCGGAGCTGTTGTCCGACGCGGGCGCCCTCGCATCGTTCGAGGAAGGCCGCCTCTTCCCGCAGCCGTTCCTGGCCAGGCTGGGTGCCCTCCCCAACGAGTACCTCTTTTACTACTACCAGCGTGAGAGCGCCACCGCCGCCATGCGCGCCATGCCCCAGACCCGCGGCCAGTCCATCCATGACCAGCAGTCCGAGCTTTACCCCCGGCTCGCCGCCGCCGGCTCCGACGCCTACCGTCTGTGGGACGACGCCCGCCGGTCCCGCGAGGAAGGGTACCTGGCCGAGGCCCGCACGCACGGCGAGCAGCGCGACGAGGATGACCTTGCCGGCGGAGGGTATGAACGAGTGGCGCTGGCGGTCATGCGGGCGTTGGCCGGTGGCCCGCCCGCCGCGGACCAGGCCCAGCTGATCCTCAACACACGCAACTCGCTGCCGCCCGGTCCGGAAGGAACTGGCCCGGCCGCTCCGGAACCGGCCATTCCGGGACTGCCTGCCGACGCCGTCGTCGAGGTCCCCTGCACCATAACGCCCGACGGCGCGGTGCCGCTTCCGCAGTCCGCCCCGCCGGAGGAGCAACTCGCCCTGCTCCGGCGGGTCAAGGAGGTGGAACGGCTCACTGTCCGTGCCGCGACGGACGGCGACCGGGCGGCCGCCGTCGAGGCTTTTGCCCGGCATCCCTTGGTGGATTCACCGGCACGGGGAGCAGCCCTGTTGGCTGGCTATGAACGGGAATTCCCGGCGCTGCTGCGGCTCTGGCGCGACGGTACTGCCGCGAAGTCAGGCTAAAGCTTCCGATACATCACGTGGAGCCCGACGTATCCCAAGGTGGGGTGGTTGAAGGCTTCGGGGATGGTGGCCAGGATTTCGAAGCCCATTCCCTGCCAGGCAGCCACGGCCCTGACGTTGCTTTCCACCACGGCGTTGAACTGCATGGCACGGAAGCCAGCACTCCGCGCTGCTTCCAGGGAGTAGGAGCACAGAGCCCGCGCAACCCCCTTGCCGCCGTGATCGCCATGGACCATGTACCCGGCATTGGCCACATGGCTTCCGGGGCCGCCCTGGTTGGGGTGGAGCTCGCCGGTGCCGATCACCTCGCCGCCGGGGGTTACGGCCACAAAGGCCTGGCCGGGCGGTTCCTTAAACCAGCGCTCCCTGGCGTCATCCTCTACCGTGTCCCGGTCCCAGGTGAAGGTCTCGCCGGCCCTGATTATCGGCTCCAGCACGGCCCACATTCCGGGCCAGTCCTCAGCGGTGGCCGGGCGCACGGAAAAATTCGGAGAAGTGGATCCTTGATTTGCAGCTGCTCTCACAAGCGCCCACGCTAGCAGCCCGAACGGCTCTCTGAAGCAGACGTGAAGCCGGCCGTAAACAGAGGAGTAGTGTTTTATCGAATGCACCACCACTGGCGCCGCCCGTGCAGTGCCGGTGGCAATGCGGGCGGTTGGAAGGAGATCCCATGACACTCATCCGCAGGGTCGCGATGCTCTCCCTCCACACGTCCCCCATGGAGCAGCCGGGTTCAGGGGATGCGGGTGGAATGAACGTCTATGTCCGGGAGCTGGCGTCAGCGCTTGCCGAGATCGGTGTGGAGGTGGAAATCTTCACCCGCTCCACGTCAGCCCGGCAGCCCGCCGTCGAACATCCCGCCCCCGGCGTATGCGTCCACAACGTTCTGGCCGGGCCGCGGCGGAAGATCCCGAAGGAGGAGCTCCCCGCGCTGCTGCACAATTTCGTTGCAGAGATTGAGCAGATCCGCCAGAGCCAGCTGCACGGCCGGTACGACATCATCCACTCCCATTATTGGGTGTCCGGAATCGCGGGCCTGGAGCTGTCCGAGCTCTGGGGCGTGCCGCTGGTCCACACCATGCACACCATGGCCAAGGTCAAGAATCTGCTGCTCGAGTCGGGGGAACAGCCGGAGCCGCGGCGCCGTGAGGTAGGCGAGCAGCGGATCGTGGACGGTTCCGAACGGCTGATCGCCAACACCAGCGCCGAGGCAGCCGAGCTGGTGTCCCATTACAACGCGGATTTCGAGCAGATCGACATCGCGCCGCCAGGTGTGGATTTGAGCACCTTCACGCCTGCATTCCGTTCGCGGTCGCGGGCAGAACGCGGTGTGCCGAAGGAAACGTTCCACCTGGTTTTCGCCGGCCGCATCCAGAGGCTGAAGGGCCCGCAGATACTGCTCAAGGCAGCTGCCCTGCTGCGGTCCCGGCGCCCCGGTATCGATCTTCGGCTCACCATCCTTGGCGCGCTGAGCGGCAACAAGGATTTCAACCTCCGGCACCTGATCGCGGACGCGGGAATGGAGGATGTTGTGACGCATCTTCCGCCCGTGGGGGCAGCCGAGCTGGCGGCCTGGTTCAGGTCAGCGGACGTAGTGGTCATGCCGTCCTACAGCGAGTCATTCGGGCTGGTCGCGCTGGAAGCCCAGGCCTGCGGGACGCCCGTTGTGGCCACCCGGGTGGGAGGGCTTTCGCGGGCCATCTGCCACGGCCGGACCGGGCTGCTGGTGAAGGGCCACCACGCCGCGGACTGGGCCGATGCGCTCGAAGCCCTGTACGACGACCCGGCCACCCGTGAAGACATGGGGCGGGCGGCCGCCATCAGGGCGGAGAACTCAGGCTGGCAGCGCACCGCCGCCATTACGCTCGAAAGCTACCATGCCGCCGTCGACAACCATCTGGGGCGCCGGCTGATCCCGGCGGTCCAGGCCCCCTGAAAGCCTGCGCACCCGCCTGGCTGAAGAGATACCGAACAAAGGACGAAGATGTCTGAACGGATGACCCTCAGCGACCTTGACATCGCCAGACGGGCCAGCATCAGGCCCATCGAAGACATCGCGGCTGCCGCCGGCATCAACTCCGGGGCTCTTGAACTGTATGGGAGGTTTAAGGCAAAGATTGATCCTGCACGGCTGGACGCCCCGGTCCCCGCAGGGAAGGTGGTGCTGGTTTCGGCCATGTCCCCCACGCCCGCCGGTGAAGGGAAATCCACTACAACGGTCGGACTGGCTGATTCACTGGCACGGGCCGGCCATAAGGTGATGATTGCGCTGCGGGAACCGTCTCTGGGGCCGATCCTGGGCATGAAGGGCGGTGCCACCGGCGGCGGCTATTCCCAGGTTCTTCCCATGGATGAGATCAACCTGCACTTCACGGGCGACTTCCACGCCGTGACCTCCGCCAACAATGCACTGATGGCACTCGTGGACAACCACATCTACCAAGGCAACGAGCTGAACATTGATCCGCGGCGGATGACCTTCAAGCGGGTCCTGGACATGAACGACAGGGCACTGCGGGAAATCATCATCGGGCTGGGCGGGCCAACCCAGGGTGTCCCCCGGCAGGACGGTTTCGACATCACGGTGGCCTCGGAGATCATGGCGGTCTTCTGTCTGGCCACCGATCTGGCGGACCTCCGCAGGCGCCTGGGCCTGATCACGTTCGGCTACACCTACGACCGTTCGCCCGTCACCGTAGCCGACCTGGGCGTCGAGGGTGCGCTGGCCCTGCTCCTCAAGGAAGCCATCAAGCCCAACCTGGTGCAGACCATCGCGGGTACCCCGGCCCTGGTCCACGGCGGGCCGTTCGCCAACATCGCGCACGGCTGCAATTCCCTCGTTGCCACCCAGACAGCAAGGCGGCTTGCAGACATTGTGGTGACGGAGGCCGGGTTTGGTGCTGACCTGGGTGCGGAGAAGTACATGGACATCAAGGCGCGCGTGGCGGACGTGGCACCGTCCGCCGTCGTGGTGGTGGCCACCGTCCGGGCCCTGAAAATGCACGGCGGCGTGGCCGCCGAGAAGCTCAAGGAACCGAACCTGGAAGCGCTCCTCGCCGGCGTCGACAATCTCCGGCGGCACGTCCACAACGTGGCCAAGTTCGGAGTGACGCCCGTGGTGGCCATCAACAGGTTCGCCACCGACACCCAGGAGGAGCTGGACTGGCTTCTTGAGTGGTGCGCTGCCGAGGGTGTCCTGGCGGCGGTTGCGGATGTGTGGGGACGGGGCGGCGGCGGGGACGGCGGGGATGAACTGGCAGCCATAGTGGCCAAGGTGGTTGCCGAACCCAGCAGCTTCACACACCTGTACCCCCTGGACCTGCCGGTGGAGGACAAGATCAACAGCATTGCCCGGGAGGTCTACGGTGCGGACGGGGTGGAGTTCTCCGTCCCGGCCCAGAAACGGCTGGCCGACATCCGGAAGAACGGCTGGGGCGGACTGCCCGTCTGCATGGCCAAGACCCAGTATTCCTTCAGCGACGACGCTTCCCGGCTTGGTGCGCCCAGCGGCTTCACCATCCATGTGCGCGATCTCATCCCCAAGACCGGCGCCGGGTTCATTGTGGCCCTGACCGGAGCGGTGATGACCATGCCAGGCCTGCCGGCTGTTCCGGCAGCAATGCGGATGGACGTGGACGACGCCGGCAACCCCATCGGCCTCTCCTGACCCCCTGCACGCTCTCTCACCTAATGTCGGTTTTCGAGCGACCCTCTCTCACCTAATGTCGGTTTTCGGGCGCCCCTCTCTCACCTAATGTCGGTTTTCGAGCGACCCTCTCGCAGGTACCCGAAGCCAAGTACCGCCTGTGGATAACTTCTGCAGCCTTTTGCCGTTTCGGGTAACAATGCCGTCATGCGAAAGCAAAATTATCTGCCCCAGCCCTTAACGACGGCTCCCTTCACCTTTGGCTCCGCATTAGCCGCTGGCGTTAGCCTGACCAGGCTTCGCCGGAAGGATGTGGTCAACGTAGGTCGCGGCCTCTACCGGCCTACCGACTGGGACTTTGATCTGGAAGATGCCGCCAGGGCTCTGTCGGCTGCATCGCCCGGAGCCTGGATTTCGCACGTCACTGCTGCCCGGCTTCGGTGCCAGCTACTGCCTCCCTGGCTTGCCGATTCCACGGAACTTCATCTAAGCAAGCCCCGTGCGCTTCCATCGGTCCGTCGAAAGGGCGTGGTAGGCCCACCCTCCTGACAATGGACGACGAGACCGAATTGGTGGACGGCATCAGGATGAGCACACGGTCTCGGACTTGGCTCGACTTGGCCCGGACCCTGCAGCTCCATGACCTAGTGAGCATGGGCGACGAGCTGATCCGCATCCCGCGGCTGGACTTCGAAGGACGCTCACAGCCTCACGACACGGTCGCGGGTCTACGCACGCTGGTGGGCCGACACCCGAATCTTCAGGGGATCGTCCGGGCGCGTGAAGCACTGGATCTGATGCGCGTAGGTGCGGATTCCGCGCCCGAGTCGCTGCTCCGGCTGGCCATTGGCAGCGCCGGGCTTTCCGAGCCCGAACTTCAGGTGCCGTTGCGCACTGGAGACCCGCGGTCGCCGTCGGCCGATCTCGCGTACCGTCATCGGAGGCTCGCTATCCAGTACGACGGCGGGCACCACCTTGGCGAGGCGCAGATCCTCAGCGACCGGAGACGGAATAGGGCTTTCGAGTCAGCTGGCTGGACGGTTCTGGTTTTCGACAAGAGCGATCTTGCGGACGATTTCACGGGTGCGGTTGTGAAGATCAAGCGGGCACTGCGCACGGGCTGGCTTGACCATCCTCAGGCCTCCGGATTCGCCAGCATCGACTGATAGAGGCTTAGTCAAAAGGCCACATTAACTGAGAGAGCATGGTTGAAAACCATGCGAAAAGTGAGAGAGGATCGGCCCTGAAGCGACATTAAGTGAGAGAGCGTCTTAACCGCAGACGCTCCCCCACCGACAGGTGAGGGAGCGCCCGAGTGCAGGAAGTAGCGGGGAGGCTAGCGCTCCAGGTCGCCGCGGATGAAGGCCTCGACCTTTTCACGGGCGAGGTCGTCGTTGAACTGCTCCGGCGGGGACTTCATGAAATAGCTTGAAGCAGAGAGCAATAGGCCGCCGACGCCGCGGTCCAGGCCGATCTTGGCGGCACGGATGGCGTCGATGATCACGCCGGCTGAGTTGGGTGAGTCCCAGACTTCCAGCTTGTATTCCAGCGACACCGGGGCGTCACCGAAGTTGCGGCCCTCGAGGCGCACAAATGCCCATTTGCGGTCGTCGAGCCACTGGACGTAGTCGGAGGGGCCGATGTGGACATCCTTGGCGGCGAGCTCGGCCTCAACATTGGAGGTCACGGCCTGCGTCTTGGAAATCTTCTTGGACTCGAGGCGGTCCCGCTCAAGCATGTTCTTGAAGTCCATGTTGCCGCCGACGTTCAGCTGGTACGTGCGGTCAAGGGTGACGCCGCGGTCCTCGAAGAGCTTGGCCATGACCCGGTGCGTGATGGTGGCACCGATCTGGCTCTTGATGTCATCGCCCACGATCGGCACACCGGCGGCGGTGAACTTGTCAGCCCACGCCTTGGTGCCAGCGATGAAAACGGGCAGGGCGTTGACGAAGGCGACTCCGGCGTCGATGGCTGCCTGGGCGTAGAACTCGGCGGCTTCCTGGGACCCGACAGGGAGGTAGCAGACCATGACGTCAGCTTTGGCGTCCTTGAGGGCCTGGACAACGTCCACCGGCTCCACCGGAGACTGCTCGATGGTCTCCAGGTAGTACTTGCCAAGCCCGTCAAGGGTGTGGCCGCGCTGGACGGTGACACCGGTGGGTGGAACGTCGGCGATCTTGATGGTGTTGTTTTCGCTGGCGAGGATGGCATCCGCGAGGTCAACGCCGACCTTCTTGCCATCAACGTCAAACGCTGCAACGAACTGAACGTCTTTAACGTGGTACTTGCCGAACTCCACGTGCATCAGACCCGGGATGGTGGCCTTTGGATCGGCGTCACGGTAGTAGTGCACACCCTGCACGAGCGAGGCGGCGCAGTTACCCACACCGACGATTGCAACACGAATCGGATTTGAAGACACGGAACTCCTTTGAGGACAAACTTCAGCCGCCGGGACAGCCAGTACGGGAAAAGTACGACGGCGGACAGCAGGCACGGCGCCACTCGGCGCCTTTTCATAGTACCCAACTGTGTGGGGGCGGGCATTGTTCCCACCCCCACACAGCGGCCCTGCGAACAGACGTTACGGCTCCTGCGCCCAGAGGTTGATGTCCGACTCCACCGCAAACTCGTCGATGGCCGTCAGTTCCTCAGCCGTGAATGCCAGGTTGTTGATGGCGGACAGGCTGTCTTCCAACTGCCGGACGCTCGAAGCGCCCACCAGTGCTGACGTAACCGGAGTGCCCTTCGGCTGGTCGCGCAGGATCCAGGCGATGGCCATCTGGGCGAGCGTCTGCCCGCGGTCAGCCGCGATTTTGTTCAGTCCACGGATCCGGTCCAGCTTCTCGTCCGTGATGGCGTCTTCGGAGAGAAAACGGGCCTTCGCTGCCCTGGAATCTGCGGGAATGCCGTTCAGGTACCGGTCCGTGAGCATCCCCTGCGCGAGCGGCGAGAACGCGATGGAACCGGCGCCCACCTGCTCCAGTGCTTCGTAGAGGTTGGGGGTTCCGTTCTCCGTCCACCGGTTCAGCATGGAGTAGCTGGGCTGGTGGATCAGCAGCGGGGTGCCGAGTTCCTTCAGGATCCGGGCGGCCTCGAGGGTCTGTTCAGGTGTGTAGGACGAGATGCCTGCGTACAGGGCCTTGCCGGAGCGCACGGCGTAGTCCAGCGCTCCCATGGTCTCCTCCATAGGCGTTTCCGGATCCGGCCGGTGGCTGTAGAAGATGTCCACGTAGTCCAGGCCCATCCGCTGCAGGGACTGGTCCAGGCTTGATATCAGGTACTTCCGTGAGCCCCATTCTCCGTACGGTCCCGGCCACATGTAATAGCCGGCCTTCGTGGAGATGACCAGTTCGTCGCGGTAGGACTTGAAGTCGTCGGCGAGGTGGCGGCCGAAGTTGGTCTCGGCGGAGCCGTCCGGCGGACCATAGTTGTTGGCAAGGTCGAAGTGGTTGACGCCCAGGTCGAAGGCGCGGCGAAGGATGGCGCGCTGTTCGTCAAAGCGCTTGTCATCACCGAAGTTGTGCCACAGGCCCAGCGAAATGGCCGGGAGCTTCAATCCGCTGCGGCCAACGCGGCGGTAGGGCATGGATTCATAGCGGTTCTCCGCAGCAGAATAAGTCATACGTTCTATCCTGCCAGTTGTGATCCGCGCTACACGTCCATGGCGAAGTGTTACGCCGCGGGCTGATAAGACAGCCCGCGGCAAGGCACTAGCCCTTCAGGATGGCGGCACTCCACGCAGGCAGTGTCAGGGCCCCGCCCTCCAGTTTCGTGGCGTCGTCCGTCGAGAGGAGCATCAATCCCGATGCATCCTCCAGCCGGATCTCCTCCTCGGAGAAGTTCAGCAGCACCTCCAGGGCCCCGCGCCGAAAACGCAGCCAGCCGTCGTCGTCATTGAACCGCACCTCGGTGTCGGTGAACCCCAGCCCTGCCAGCTCCGGGTGCCCCCGGCGTAAGGCAGTGAGGGAGCGGTAGAGCTCCAAAAGCTGAGCGTGCCGGCCCTGGGAAACTTCCTCCCAGTTCAGCTTTGAGCGCCGGAAGGTTTCCGGATCCTGCGGATCGGGCACGACGGCGGGGTCCCACCCCATCCGTTCGAACTCACGGATCCTGCCTTCCGCCGTCGCCTTGCCGAGCTCCGGTTCAGGGTGCGAGGTGAAGAACTGCCACGGTGTGGAGGCGCCGAATTCCTCGCCCATAAACAGCATTGGAGTAAAGGGCGAGGTCAGGGTCAGCACCGCGGCGACAGCCAACTGGCCGTAGTGCAGCGACTGGGAAAGCCTGTCCCCTGTGGCCCTGTTGCCAATTTGGTCGTGGTTCTGGTTGCAGACCACCAGCGCTTCGGGGTGAACAAGTGCGGTGTTGATGGGCCGTCCGTGGTGGCGCCCGCGGAAACTGGAGTAGCTGCCATCGTGCAGGAACCCGTCCTTGAGGACCTTGGCGAGGACCCCCAGGGACGTGAAATCGCCGTAGTACCCGGTGGTTTCGCCACTGACATTAACGTGGACGGCATGGTGGAAGTCATCGCTCCACTGTCCTGCCAAGCCGTAGCCGTTGACGTTGCGCGGGTAGATCAGGCGCGGATTGTTCAGGTCCGATTCAGCGATCAATGTCTTGGCCAGGCCTGTTTCCGCTGAGATGGCATCCCCCAGGGCGCCGAGTTCCTCGAGGAGGTGCACAGCGCGCTCGTCCCGCAGGGCATGGACAGCATCCAGGCGCAGTCCATCCACGTGGTAATCCCGCAGCCAAAGCGCCGCGTTGTCCAGGATGTATTCACGGACCACGTCAGAGCCGGGGCCGTCCAGGTTAACGGAGTCGCCCCAGGTGTTGGCATCACCCTGTTTGAGGTACGGGCCAAATCTGGACAAGTAGTTGCCGCTGGGCCCGAGGTGGTTATAAACAACGTCCTGGATAACGCCCATACCGGCCGCGTGGGTGGCGTCGACAAACCTCTGGTAGGCAGCCGGACCGCCGTAGCCTTCGTGGACTGCAAACCACTGAACGCCGTCGTAGCCCCAGTTGTGCGTTCCGTTGAAACCGTTGACAGGCAGAAGTTCAACAAAATCGACGCCCAGCTCTGCCAGGTAGCTGAGCCTTTCGGCGGCGGCGTCCAGGGTGCCTTCCGGGGTGAAAGTACCTACATGTAGCTCGTAGATGACGGCTCCGCGCAGCTCCTTGCCCTGCCAGCCGGCATCCTGCCACACGTGTGCAGCGGGTGAATAGGTCCGGGCCAACGCATGGACACCGTCCGGCAGGCGGCGTGAGCGCGGGTCCGGCAACGGCTTAGGATCGTCATCCAGCAGGTAGCCGTAGTCAACATCCCCCTCCACGGGAGCGGACTCGGCCGCCCACCAGCCGTCAGCTCCGGGACCACGCTCCACCCTCGCCATCGGATAGTGCTGCCCGCCGGCCAGCAGGGTGACTGAGTCCGCTCTGGGCGCCCAGAGGTCAAACCGGCCGGGGCCATTGTGAACAATACTCATGATTCGGCTCCCTTCACGGGTACAAGCAACGCCACGGGGTAGGTTTGGAGGATGTCCGCCACCGGAATGGATCCGGGGCCAAACCTCTTGCCCGTCAGCTCATCGTGCATGGCTGCGCCGAGTTCGACGGCGGTATCCCGCCACCCGCCGGCCTGTTTCAGTCCTAAGGGAAGCCGTGTGGCCAGGGTAACGGCGCCTGTCCCTGCACCTCGCTCGAACGCCACCAAGTGTTCTGCCGCTGCCCCGGAGGCCGGCACGGAACGATAGCCCTGGAACAGCTCAGGCCGGTCACGACGCAGGCGCAGCGCCCGGGAAGTGACAAGGAGTTTGCTGGTTTCCGACCGGAAGCTTTCCGGAAGCACGCCGTTGTCGAGCTGGGCAAGGGCACCTTCACGCTTTTCGAAGTCGACGGTGCGCCGGTTGTCGGGGTCGGTCAGTGACCGGTCCCAGAACTCCGTGCCTTGGTAAACGTCAGGAACACCGGGCATGGTCAGCTGGATCAGTTTGGCGGACAGCGAGTTGGAGGCGGCAAAGGAATCCGTGTTTGCCACGAACCCCTCAATCACTGCGGCTACGCGTGGATCGTCAAAGGCGGCGTCCACAGCCGCGCTGACGGTTGATTCGAAGTGCTCGTCCGGGTCCGTCCAGGTAGTGGAGTTACCGGCCTCCCGGGCAGCCTTTTGCGCATAGGACTGTAACCGTTCCCTGCTGGCGGGCCAGGCGCCGATCACCGCCTGCCACAGAAGGTTGGCAAAAGGGGCGTCGGAAACCGGCGCGAGTTCCTGAAGCGTTTTGACGGCCGCCGTCCACTCGTCAGGCACCTCGGCGATTACCGAGATCCGGGCCCGGGCGTCCTCACTCCGTTTGGTGTCGTGGGTGGACAGTGTGGTCATGGATTCCGGCAACTGTTCGGCACGCCGGCGCATCCGCTGATGGAATTCGGCCGGAGTTACGGAAAACTCAGTGGGCTCCGCCCCTACCTCAGTCAGGGTGCCCAGCCGCGTATAGCGGTAGAACGCTGTGTCCTCCACGCCCTTCGCCATCACCATGCCGGAGGTCTGCTGAAAGCGCACGGCTATGGGCAGGCTGGGGTCCAGGAGGAGGGGCAGCAGTGTTCCGACTGCGACCTCCAGATCCGGCCGGCGTGCAGCCGCCAGCTCGCAGGCTTCCTTGAGCACTTCGGCGCCAGTAGGCAGGTAGGTCCGGTAGACGGGGAACGCGGCGATGATTTCCGCAAGGGCGTCAGCTGCCTGGTCTTCCGCCAGCCCGTACGACGGCGGAACCAGCCGAGCCAGCCGGAGCACTTCGGCGCGCAGGATGCCGTCGGCAATCATCCGTTTGGTGCCGTGGATCATGGTGGCGTAGTCGGCTGGGCGGTCGCTGCCGCGGAGGCTGGCATCCAGGGCGTCAAGTGCCGGCTGGCCGCCCGGGTCGATCAGGATGCGGTCCACGTCTGCCAGGGCGTCATAGCCCGTGGTTCCTTCACACGCAAAGTCGCCAGGAAGGACTTCACCGGGCTCGAGGATCTTTTCCACGAGGATGTAGGCGCCGCCGGTGAGGTCCTTGAGCCAGCGCAGGTAGCCGGCGGGATCCGCCAGGCCGTCCGGATGGTCCACGCGGAGTCCGTCCACCAGCCCCTCGCGGAACCAGCGGGCAACCTCGGCATGCGCTTCATCGAAGACCTGCGGGACTTCTACGCGTATCCCGGCAAGAGTGGTGACCGCGAAGAAGCGCCGGTAGTTGAGTTCGGCATTCGCGCGACGCCAGTCCATCAACTGGTAATGCTGCCGGGCGTGCACTACGGCCGGCGAATCCCCTTCGGCGTAGGTTCCTTCGGCGAGCGGAAAGCGGTGGTCGTAGTAACGCAGCTCGCCGTCCTTGACCTCGAGCTTGTCCAGGTCGTCATCCGAGCCCAGCACGGGAAGCCGGATCTTCCCGCCGCCGAAGTCCCAATCGACGTCGAACGCCTCTGCGTAGCGGGAGCCGCGGCCTTCCTTCAGCAGCGACCACCACCAGGGGTTCTGCGGCGGGGACGCCACCCCCACATGGTTGGGGACGATGTCCACGAGGACGCCCATGCCGTGCTCGCGTGCGGCTTTTGAGAGTGCGGCGAGGCCCTCCGGCCCGCCGCGCTCCGGGTCCACCGCGGACGGGTCGGTGACGTCGTAGCCGTGGTCGGACCCCTGCTCGGCCGTCAGGATGGGAGACAGGTAAAGCCAGTCAGCCCCGAGTGATTTCAGGTACGGCACCCTGTCCGCAGCGTCAAAGAGCGTGAAGCTGCGGCGGATCTGCAGCCGGTACGTCGAAGCCGGTACCCTCATTTTGCCGATTCCCTTCGTGGACCCACTTTCGTGGTCTTCGCCGGCTCAGCCACCATGGGTGTGCTGAAAGCCTCGGTCTCACTGGTGGATGTCTGCGTCAACGCCGCGAGCGATGCGGCCACCGAGTGGTCCGGCTCGGTTTCCGGCACGCTGTGGGCGCGGAGGACAACGAGGGATTTTGCGTCCACGCGCAGCGACTGGCCGGCGTTCACGGGATCGGTGTCAGCGTGGTGCCCGGCAGTGTCAATGATGATGTCCCAGGCCGGCGCGTACTCGTCAGCCGGGAGCGTGAACTTGACCATGTCGTCGTGGGCGTTGAAGTACAACAGGAAGTTGACATCGGTAATCCTGCGGCCGCGGGTGTCCTTGCCCTGGATTCCGTTGCCATTCAGGAAGACGCCCACCGAGCGTCCAAAACCGCTATGCCAGTCCTCCGGTTTCATGGTTTCGCCGTCGAGGTCCAGCCAGACGATGTCCGGCAGCCGCTCGCCTTCGCCTCTCAGGACAGGGCGGCCGTCGAAGAAGCGGCTCCGGCGGAAGGTGGGGTGCTTCGCGCGGAGGGCGTTGACGGCGGCCGTGAATTCAACAAGCGGCTGGTCGATGTTGTCCCAGTTGACCCAGGTCAGCTCCGAGTCCTGGCAGTAGCCGTTGTTGTTGCCCTGCTGGGTGCGGCCAAGCTCGTCGCCGTGCAGCAGCATGGGCACACCCTGGGAGAGCAGCAGGGACGCGATGAAGTTCCTCTGCTGGCGGGCGCGCAGGCCAAGGACTGCGGGATCGTCAGTGGGTCCTTCCACTCCGCAGTTCCACGACCGGTTGTGGGATTCGCCGTCGTTGTTGCCCTCGCCGTTCGCCTCATTGTGCTTCTCGTTGTAAGAGACGAGGTCTGCCAGCGTGAAGCCGTCATGGGCGGTGACAAAGTTGATGGATGCCACGGGACGGCGCCCGGAGTGTTCATACAGATCCGCGGATCCCGTAATGCGGGAAGCGAATTCGCCCAGCGTGGCAGGTTCCCCGCGCCAGAAGTCCCGGACCGTATCGCGGTACTTGCCGTTCCATTCGGTCCACTGCGGCGGGAAGTTGCCCACCTGGTAGCCGCCGGGGCCAACATCCCAGGGCTCGGCAATGAGCTTGACCTGGGAAACCACCGGATCCTGCTGGATAAGTTCAAAGAACGTGGACAGTTTGTCGACGTCGTAGAATTCCCGGGCCAGCGTGGAGGCGAGGTCGAAGCGGAAGCCGTCCACATGCATTTCCGTGACCCAGTAGCGCAGCGAGTCCATCAGGAGCTGGAGTGAGTGCGGCTGGCGGACGTTGAGAGAGTTGCCGGTGCCCGTGTAGTCCATGTAGTGCTTACGGTCCCCCTCCATCAGCCGATAGTAGGCCGCGTTGTCGATGCCCTTGAAAGAGAGAGTGGGGCCGAGGTGGTTCCCTTCGGCCGTGTGGTTGTACACCACGTCCAGGATGACCTCGATGCCGGCGCGGTGCAGCGAACGGACCATGGCTTTGAAGTCCTGGACCTGCTGGCCGGTGTCACCGGTGGAGCTGTAGGTGTTCTGCGGCGCGAAAAAGCCGATGGTGTTGTAGCCCCAATAGTTGTTCAGGCCTTTGTCCTGAAGTGTTCCGTCATTGACGAACTGGTGCACCGGCATCAGTTCGATGGCGGTAATGCCCAGCTTCTGCAGGTGCGAAATGACGGAGGGGTGCGCCACCCCGGCGTAGGTTCCGCGCTGCTCCTCCGGAATTTCGGGGTGCAGCTGCGTCAGGCCCTTGACGTGGGCCTCGTAGATGACGGACTTGTGGTACGGAACCCGCAGGTTGTGGTCGCCGTCCCAGTCGAAGAACGGGTTGATGACCACGCCCAGCATCATATGCGGGGCGGAGTCCTCATTGTTGATGGAGTCCGGTTCGCCAAGGTTGTAGGAGAAGAGTGACGGATCCCAGTCAACCTGTCCATGAACTGCCTTGGCGTAGGGATCCAGGAGGAGTTTGTTGGGGTTGAACCTGTTGCCAGAGGAGGGGTCGTACGGGCCGTGGACGCGGTAGCCGTACTTCTGGCCGGGCTGGACCTGCGGGATGTAGCAGTGCCACACGTAGCCGTCCACTTCATCCAGCTCGTAGCGCGTCTCCACTCCGTCGTCGTCAAAGAGGCACAGTTCCACCTTTTCGGCGCGTTCGCTGAACAGGGCGAAGTTGGTGCCCGTTCCGTCAAAAGTGGCGCCAAGCGGATAAGCCGATCCGGGCCAGATTTCCATGCGTACTCCTCGTCGTCGTTCGGCGGCAGGGCGTGCAAAGCCACCCCCTGCCGGTATAGAACCTATTGCCTACCGTAGCGGGTGGGTGTGACTCTTACGATTTCACCACCGAATTGCTAAGCCTACTTACTTTACCCCAAACCTCCGGCAGGGCGTCCGCAATCCGGCCTGCAGTCAGCGGTCCGCCGGCAGATGCGGCCGCTCCCGCGAGTCCATGGAGGCTGGCGGCGAGGGCGGCAATGGCCGCCCACCGTTCCTCCGGATCGATGCCCGCATCACTGAAGCGCCCGACGTCGGAACCCGCCTGGGCGAGCAGCGCGCCAATGACTCCGGCCAGGACATCGCCGCTGCCGGCGGTGGCGAGCCAAGGCGTACCTTCTGCCTGGCTGTAGGCGTCCTGGAAGGGGGACGCAACCAGTGTCGCCGCGCCTTTGAGGAGGACTGTGGCCTCGGTTAGCACCGCGGCGTGGCGGACCGCATCCAAGGTGCGGGATTCGACGGCGGCCCGGTCGGGAAAGGGAGCCGCGGAGCCTTCAGTATGGTCATGCAGCCGGTGCAGCAGTGCCGCCAGTTCACCCGCATGCGGGGTCAGCACCACCTGGGGAGCCATCACGTCAGGCAGGACCGGAAGCGCGCCGGCGTCCGCAATCGTGGGCAATCCCGAGTCCACTGCATCGCGGGCGCGCTGAAGCTGTTCGGCGTCGCCGGGGCCCATTCCTGAGCCCACCAGCCAGGCCTGGACGTGGGTCTCGGCCACCGATCCGGTGCCACACACTACCTCGGGGCAGGACTGCCGGACGAGGTCAGCCACCTCGGGCGGGCCCAGGTAGCGGACCATGCCCACTCCTGCGGCCAGGGCTCCGCGGCACGCGAGCACCGCCGCCCCGGGATAGTCAGCCGATCCTGCCACCACACCCAGCACACCCCGGGAATACTTGTGCGATCGCCTCCCCGGCTGCGGCAGCAAACGGGAGAGGTCCGTGGCATCGAACCTGCGCAGGGCAGGCCATGGCAGGTTCTCCTCTATGCCGATCTGCACCACTTGCACGCGGCCTGAGTGGCCCGCTCCGGGGTCGGCCAGCAGTCCGGCCTTGGCGCCGCCGAAGGTCACCGTCACATCAGCAGGCAGGACGGGTGCGTGGACTTCCCCGGTGTCCGCATCCACTCCGCTGGGAACATCACAGGCAACCACCAGCTGTTCGGTTCTGCCCGGCAGTCCTTCCGCCAGAAGAGCCTCCACCAGGGCCGCTGCGGGTCCGCGCAGGCCGCCTTTAGCGCCAGTTCCCAGCACGGCATCAATCACGACGTCGGCACGCGCCACCTCCTCGGCCAACCGGCCAACGCTGGAGTCAGCAAGCAGGTGCACCCTGCCGCCCGCGCGTTGAAAGGCAGCAAGCGCCTCAGGGTGTGCTGTTGCTGAGGCGAGCACCGCCGTCGTACGCATTCCACGCGCGGCTAGGAAGGCGGCCGCAAAAAGGCCGTCTCCGCCGTTGTTGCCCTTGCCGGCCAGCACGGCGACATGGCAGCCGTACAACCTCCGCCGCCTGCCCTGCAACTCACGGACCACCGCGTTGGCAAGCCCGTGGGAAGCCCGCTGCATCAGGACAGCGCCCATGCCGGCAGCGAGGAGGGGCTCTTCGGCCGTCCTGATCTGGGTTCCGGTGTAGGCGCTGATCATGATGTCAGGTCCGCGGCAGGATCAGTGCGCGGACTCAGCCCTCGGCCAGAACCGTGGCAGTAGCAACTCCGCCGTCGTGGCTCATGGACAGGTGCCAGCGCTTGACGCCCTTGGCCTCGGCTACGGCCAGGACGGTGCCCTTGACCTGGACAGTGGGCCCGTTGTGGTCAAGGCCGATCCAGCAGTCCTGCCAGTTCATGCCGGCAGGCGCGCCCAAAACCTTGGCCACCGCTTCCTTGGCAGCAAACCGCGCGGCCAGGGACCGGGTGTTCAGCTCCCGCTCGGCGGGTACAAACAGCCTGTCCCGGAGCCCCGGGGTCCGCTCAAGCTGGCGGCCAAACCGCTCGATATCTACAACGTCTACGCCAATGCCAACAATCATTGGGCTATTCTACGGTCACGCTCTTGGCCAGGTTGCGAGGCTGGTCCACGTCGTAGCCCTTCGCGGCGGCCAATTCGGCGGCGAAGATCTGCAGCGGGACGGTGGTCAGCAGTGGCATCAGCAGCGTGGGCGTTTCCGGGACGTAGAAGACGTGCTCAGCGTAGGCCTTCACGGCTTCGTCGCCTTCCTCGGCGATCACCAGCGTGCGGGCGCCGCGGGCACGGATTTCCTGGATGTTGCTGATCACCTTGGCATGCAGCGATTCGCGGCCGCGCGGGGACGGAACAATCACGAAAACCGGCTTGCCTTCATCGATCAGGGCGATGGGGCCGTGCTTGAGCTCGCCGGCGGCGAAGCCCTCGGCGTGGATGTAGGCGATTTCCTTGAGCTTCAGGGCACCCTCAAGCGCCACCGGGTAGCCAACGTGCCGGCCCAGGAACAGCACCGATGTTTCGTCGGCCATGCTTCGGGCCAGCTCACGCAACGGGCCGGCATTGTCCAGGATGGTCTGGATCTTGGCCGGAATCTTGTTCAGGTCCGCCAGGACATCCTTGATCTGGCCGGAGAAGATGTTGCCGCGAAGCTGTGCCAGGTACATTCCCAGCAGGTACGCCGCGGTGATCTGTGCCAGGAAAGCCTTGGTGGAGGCCACCGCGATTTCCGGGCCGGCGTGGGTGTACAGCACGGCATCGGATTCGCGCGGGATGGTGGAGCCGTTGGTGTTGCAGATGGAGATGGTCTTGGCGCCCTGCTCGCGGGCGTACCGTACGGCCATCAGGGTGTCCATGGTTTCGCCGGACTGGCTGATCGAGACCACCAGGGTGTTGGCGTCCAGGATCGGGTCGCGGTAGCGGAACTCGTGCGCCAGCTCCACTTCCGTGGGGATCCGGCACCAGTTTTCGATCGCGTACTTTGCCACCGTGCCCGCATAGGCGGCGGTGCCGCAGGCAAGCACAATGATCTTGTTGACCTGCTTCAGGAGTTCAGGATCGATCCGGATCTCATCCAGGGTCAGCTTCCCGTCCAGGTCCGACCGGCCCAGCAGGGTCTGCGCCACGGCGTCGGGCTGGTCATGGATTTCTTTCTCCATGAACGAACTGAAGCCGCCCTTTTCAGCCGAGGCCGGGTCCCAGTCCACGTGGTATTCCTTACCCGCGGCGGGGTTGCCGAAGAAATCGGTGATGTCCACAGTGTCCGCGGTGATGGTGACAATCTGGTCCTGGCCCAGCTCCACCGCACGGCGGGTGTAGTCAATGAACCCGGAAACGTCCGAGCCCAGGAAGTTCTCGCCCTCGCCCAGGCCAACCACCAAGGGTGAGTTGCGGCGGGCGGCCACGACGACGTCGGGCTGGTCAGCGTGGACCGCGAGCAGCGTAAACGCACCCTCCAGGCGCTGGCAGGCCAGCTCCATGGCCCGGGTCAGGGCGCCGTCAGTTACGTCCCCGCCGAGCTTGTTGCGAAAGATGTCGGCCAGCAACGCCGCGGCCACCTCGGTGTCGGTTTCGGACAGGAACGTAATGCCCTTTTCCAGCAGCTCGAGCTTGAGCTCGGCGAAGTTTTCGATGATGCCGTTGTGGATGACGGCCAGCTTGCCGTCGTCAGCCAGGTGCGGGTGGGCGTTGCGGTCCGTCGGGCCTCCGTGGGTGGCCCAGCGGGTGTGGCCGATACCGGTCAGCGTCTCCGGCAGCGGGCGCTCGTCCAGTTCGGTGAGCAGGTTGCTCAGTTTGCCCGACTTCTTCCGGGCTTCGATGGCGCCCATGGACACCACGGCGACGCCGGCCGAGTCATAGCCCCGGTACTCGAGGCGGCGCAGTCCTTCAAGGACCACATCCAGCGCATTGTGACCGGCATTCCCGCGGCCGTTTGAAGAGCCTACATATCCCACGATTCCACACATAGGGTCAAGCCTATCCGGAGCCGGGTTGAGTTCTAAACTGAACTCACAGCTTCAGGACGCGCACGGCCGCCAAAAACGCCGCCAGCGCAGCGACCGGCGGCGTCCCGCATTTCGCTCTCAGCCGTGTGAAGGGCAGAATCTCTAAAGTGACTTTGCAACGCAATGAAGCGAACGGCGAGGGTGTCTCCCCGTTCGTCGAGCTGGACCGGCAGACGTGGTCCCGGCTCGCAGCCCAGATGGAACAGCCTCTTAACGAAGAGGACATTGTCCGTCTGCGCGGCCTCGGCGATCCCCTGGACATGACCGAGATCCGTGAGGTCTATCTGCCGCTCTCCAGGCTCCTCCATCTTTATGTCGAGGCCTCCCATCAGCTTCATTCCGCCACCACTACCTTCCTGGGCGAAAAGACGCAGCGCACACCCTTTGTGATCGGTGTGGCCGGATCCGTGGCGGTGGGAAAGTCCACCATTGCCCGCGTTCTCCGGGAGATGCTGCGCCGCTGGCCCGGCACGCCCAACGTGGAACTGATCACAACTGACGGTTTCCTTTATCCGCTGGCTGAGCTTAAGCGGCGCCAGCTGCTGGAACGCAAAGGGTTCCCGGAGTCCTATGACCGCCGGGCGCTGCTGCGGTTTGTGAGCGAGATCAAGAGTGGGGCCGAAGAAGTGCGGGCGCCATGGTACTCCCACGTCACCTACGACATCGTTCCCGGCAAGGAAGTGGTGGTCCGACGCCCTGATGTCCTGATCGTGGAAGGCCTGAACGTGCTGGCTCCTGCGCGTCCGCGCCATGACGGCAAACAGGGTTTGGCGCTGAGCGACTTCTTCGACTTCTCCATCTACGTGGATGCCCCGACGTCCTACATTGAGGAGTGGTACGTGGACCGCTTCCGCAAGCTCCGCAGCACCGCGTTTGCGCAGCCCGAGTCCTATTTCCACCGCTACGCCACCTTGTCGGATGAGGAGGCGGAGACCACCGCCCGCGACATTTGGAAGCGCATCAACGAGCCCAACCTGGAGGAGAACGTGCTGCCCACCCGTGGACGCGCCCAGCTGGTGCTGTCCAAGGATGCCGACCACTCCATCCGCCGCATGCTGCTGCGGAAGGTCTAGAACAGCATGTGCCACGACTGCGTTTCGGACAACGGAACTAGCGGGCCCCACACGCCGGCTGTCAGCAGCCGGCGCAGCTTTACGCGCTTTCTCGCCGCCGGAGCAGGGCTGACTGTCCTGGCAGCCTGCACGCCGGATCCCGTTGGGCCGGTCACGCCGTCGTCGTCCGCTTCTTTGGCATCAGCCCCGCCTCCCTCCCCCTCGTCCCCCTCCCCCGTAGCTCTTGCAACGGTGGAAAGTCCGACGCCGGTTGAGCCGGTCCCGACGCAGGCTCCCGTACCGCCGTCGCCGGCTGCCGCCCTGCCCCGCCAGTTTTCGCTGACCGATCCGGCCAGTCCCTGGCTGGTGGTGAACAAGCACCGCCCACTGAGTCCGCCCGACTACGTTCCGGCGGACCTGGTGCAGCCCAATGTCGCCCTGGCAGTAACCGGTGAAGCTGCTTTGCTGAACAGCACGACGGCGGCCGCCGCGGAGGCGATGTTCGCCGCGGCAGCGAGGGAAGGGGTGGTCTTGACGCTAGCGAGCGGTTACCGCTCCTACGGCACGCAGGTGGCCACCTACAACGGCTACGTGGCGTCCCGGGGCCAGGCGGATGCGGACACCGCGAGCGCCCGGCCGGGCTACTCGGAGCACCAGACCGGGTGGTCCTTTGACATCGGCGACGGCGGCGGCGTGTGCGGCTTCCAGCCCTGCTTTGCCGATCAGCCGGCCGCGGTGTGGGCCAAGGCGAACGGTTACCGCTTCGGTTTTGTGGTCCGGTACCCCTGGATGTTCCACCCGATCACCGGCTATTACTACGAGCCCTGGCACCTGCGGTACATCGGTGTGGAGGCTGCCACTGATATGGCGAACAGGGGCATCAGCACAGTAGAAGAGTATTTCGGCCTGGAAGCGGCGCCGGGGTATCCCTAGGGCTGTCGGGGCTGACCGCCCTTGGCTATCCAGGAATTCACAGCCCCGTCATCTGACCCTTACACGGGTGGGCTAACGTGGTGGGCATGCTGACTGGATTCAAGAATTTCATTATGAAGGGCAACGTCGTTGACCTTGCCGTAGCTGTTGTGATGGGCGCCGCATTCAGTGCCGTTGTCACCTCTATTGTCGAGGGGCTGCTCACCCCCCTGATTGGTCGCCTTTTCAGCGCCAAGGGCATGGAGGAAATGCAGTGGGAGGGATTCATGTACGGGTCCGTCATCTCCTCCATCATTTCCTTCCTGCTGGTGGCAGCGTCCATCTACTTCGTGGTGGTGCTGCCGATGAACCACATGATCGAGCTGCGTAACCGCAAGCTGGGGATCAACAAGGACGTCAAGGAAGAAGCGGCGGAAGACCCGCAGATCGCCCTGCTCACCGAAATCCGGGATGCCCTGCAGCGCACTCCCTCTTCCTAAAACCGAATACAAGGAATGGCCCGCTTCCTGATGGAGGCGGGCCATTTTTCTTGATACCTGGTTAGTCGGTGACAAGCTCCAGCGCGAGCTCCGTCCGGACGATCTCCGCAAGGCGTTCGGCGATGGCTTCGGCAGTCGATTCGTCACCGGCCTCCACCATGACGCGTACAACCGGCTCAGTGCCCGATGGGCGCAGCAGGACCCGCCCCGTCTCCCCCAGTTCGGCTTCAGCGGCGGCCACGGCCTGCGCCAGCGCTTCAGTGGTGTGCACCCGGGTTCGGTCCACTCCCCGGACGTTGATCAGCACCTGCGGGAGCTTGGTCATGACGGTGGCCAACTGCTTGAGCGGACGGCCTGTCAGGGCGATCTGCGCCGCCAACTGAAGGCCGGTGAGGACCCCGTCGCCGGTAGTGGCATGGTCGGCAAAAATTACGTGACCGGACTGTTCGCCGCCAAGGTTGAAGCCACCGCTGCGCATCTCCTCCAAAACGTAGCGGTCCCCCACCGCAGTTTCGCGGATGCTGATGCCTGCCGCACGAAGGGCGATTTTCAGGCCGAGGTTGCTCATCACTGTGGCTACCAGGACGTCGTCGGTGAGCTTCCCCGAGGCTTTCAAGGCCACGGCGAGGATGGCCATGATCTGGTCGCCGTCCACCTCATTGCCTTCGTGGTCCACAGCGAGGCAGCGGTCCGCATCCCCGTCATGGGCGATGCCAAGGTCTGCACCGTGCTCCACAACGGCAGCCTTAAGAGGTCCTAAGTGGGTGGACCCCACGCCGTCGTTGATGTTGTGTCCATCAGGATCCGCCCCAATGACTACCACCTGGGCGCCGGCATCGGTGAAGACCTGGGGAGAACATCCGCTGGCTGCACCGTGAGCGCAATCCAGAACCACCTTCAGCCCCTCCAGGCGATGCGGGAGGGTGCTCAGCAGGTGGAGGACGTAGCGGTCTTCCGCGTCTGAGAAGCGCTGGATGCGGCCTACATCGCCTCCCACAGGCCGGACCGGCTCCTTAGCCATCTGCTCCTCGATGGCGTCTTCCACGTCGTCAGGGAGCTTCTGGCCGCCACGGGCGAAGAACTTAATGCCGTTGTCTGGAGCGGGGTTGTGTGAAGCGGAGATCATCACGCCGAAATCGGCGTCGAGGTCTGCCACGAGGTAAGCCGCTGCCGGAGTGGGGAGGACGCCGGCGTCATAGACGTCGATCCCTGAGCTTGAGAGCCCTGCTTCGACGGCGGCGGCTATGAATTCACCGCTGGCACGGGGGTCCCGCGCAACAACCGCACGGGGGCGCGCGCCGCCGATGTTGCGGTCATGGCCGAGCACGACGGCGGCCGCCTGGGCCAGCCGCATTGCCAGCTCCGCTGTCAACAGGCCGTTAGCCAGGCCTCGGACACCATCTGTTCCAAATAATCTAGACATCGGGTCAAGTGTAGAGGATGGGGGTTGGACCCCACTTATCCGGCTCCTTTGATTGTGGTTTTTCGTGTGGTGCCCTGTGGTCCCCGGCTACGCCCTCCTGTATCTTCGCCTAAGTAGCCTTCGGTGTTACCCCGACGGCTGATTGAGTTCCGGCTAAGGGGGGCAGGTCCTTGAAACGAGGAGATGCAATCGGGGTTGCGGCACTGGGCGGTGCCGCAGCTGTTATGTATTTGTGGGGTCTCAATGCCAACGGCTGGGGCAATGGCTACTATGCGGCAGCTGCACAAGCTGGAGCTGAAGACTGGAAAGCATTCTTCTTCGGATCCTCGGACAGCGGCAACAGCATCACAGTGGACAAACTGCCCGCCAGCATGTGGGTCACTGCACTGTCCGTACGGCTGTTTGGCCTGAGTTCGTGGAGCCTGCTGGTGCCGCAGGCACTTCTTGGTATCGCCACAGTGGTTCTTACGTATTTCACAGTCCGCCGCCACTTCCGGCACAGTTCCGCCATGATAGCCGGAATCGTTTTGCTGCTTACTCCTGCGGCCGCCGTGATGTTTCGTTACAACAATCCGGATGCGCTCCTGACGTTCCTGCTGACCCTGGCGATGTATCTCATGATCCGGGCGACCGACGATGGACGCTGGCGCTGGGTGCTGGCAACCGGAGCGGTTATCGGGGCAGCATTCCTTACCAAGTCTGCGCAGGCCCTGTTGCTGCTTCCAGCTCTGGGGGGAGTCTATCTGTACGCCGGCCCAGGCAGGCTCCAGCGGCGATTTCTTCAGTTGCTAGCTGGCGTGGGCACCGTAGCCCTCACAGCCGGATGGTGGCTGGTGATTGCGGAAATGACACCTCCGGAAACGAGACCCTATGCAGGAGGTTCGTTCAGCAACAGCTTTGTCGAAGTGCTCCTGCGCCAGAACGGCCTCGGGCGGATCCTCGGAGCCGCAGGGGGCGGGACGCCCGGGCAGGAAGCCGCGCCTCCCGGGCCTCTCAGGCTCATAACATACTCGTCATATGGCAGCCAAGGGGCGTGGCTGTTGCCGGCAGCAGGCATCCTCGTTATTGCCACGTTGATCCTGTTGCGGCGGCAGCCGCGGACAGACCCCAGGCGCGCAACTCTGCTCCTTTCAGGGGGATGGCTGCTAAGCTACTGGGCTGTTTTCAGTTTCATGGGCGGCGTCATCCATCCCTATTACCTGATAGCTCTCGCGCCTCCGACTGCGATGCTTATCGGTGCTACCTGGGGATTGCTCCAGCCAGCCCAGAGGTGGGTCCCATACCGGCTGGTTGTGGCCCTGGCAGTCCTCATATCCGGAATCATTGCTTTTGGCTATTTAACAAATGCGTCCGATTCTGGTCCGATTTTCGCTATTGCTGTTCTCGCCTTCTGCCTCGTGGCATGCGAATTGGTTGTATTTCGGATCCGGAAACGAACGGCCAGACGCATCACTGTTGTCTCCCTTGCGGCAACCTGCGGCCTAGGACCCTTGTTGTTTTCGGCCTCGGCCATAGTCAGCCCGCACACAGGAGTCTCGCCGGCTGCATCCATATTGGGAAGCCATGCCATCCTTGATTCGCCGGATCCATCCCTCTGGCCGGAGGGCAACAGCCAAAGCATCAGGGGATCAGCCCTCGGCCACCCCGCAGACGCTGATGTCCTAGCCTTCCTCCGCAACGGAAATGATCCAGCATCGCGCTGGGCTGCGGCATCTCCGGGCGCCCTGAACGCTGCCCAGTACCAGCTCAACCTGCAGTTGCCCGTAATACCAGTCGGAGGATTCAACGGCGGCACACCGTACCCCACCATTAGACAGTTCAGTGAGTATGTGGAATCGGGCCAAATCAGGTACTACGTTGTGCGGCACGATTCTCAGGACATCGAGGCCGAGGCCGAGTTTGCCACCGAACTGACCGAGTGGGTCCGGGCAAACTTCGTCGCCCAGCAAATGGGTCAGATGGAGGTCTTCGACCTGAGCAGGCGGCTGCCAACCTCCTGATCAGGCCGGAAACGGCGGAAGCCCGCCCCACCGATAGCGGGACGGGCTTCCGTGCAAGCGGATTTAGCGCTTGGAGTACTGCTGAGCCTTGCGGGCCTTCTTGAGACCGGCCTTCTTACGCTCGATGACGCGGGCGTCGCGGGAGAGGTATCCGGCCTTCTTCAGGATGGCGCGGTTGTTCTCGACGTCGATCTCGTTCAATGAACGGGCAATGCCGAGGCGCAGGGCACCGGCCTGGCCGGAGATCCCGCCACCGTGAATACGGGCGATGACGTCGTAGGCGCCGTCAAGATCGAGGATCTTGAAGGGCTCGTTGACGTCCTGCTGGTGCAGCTTGTTCGGGAAGTAGTTGTCCAGCGCACGGCCGTTGATGGTCCACTTGCCGGAGCCCGGCACAACGCGGACACGGGCAACGGCTTCCTTGCGGCGGCCAACAGCTGCGCCGGCAACTGTCAGGGCCGGACGCTCCTTCTTCGGCGCAGCTGCCTCGGCAGCTCCGCTTTCCGACGTGTAGCTGGTCAGGGTTTCCTCAGCCTCAACGGCCTCGGTGGTCTCTTCGTTCTGAGCCACGGTTCTCCTTGTATAGATAAGTTGTTTGGTGGCCAGGACTACTGGGCGACCTGGGTGATTTCGAAAGTCTTGGGCTGCTGTGCGGCGTGCGGGTGCTCAGCACCGCGGTACACCTTCAGCTTGCCCAGTTGCTGTGCAGCGAGGGAGTTCTTGGGGAGCATGCCCTTGATGGCCTTCTCAACGGCGCGGACCGGGTTTGATTCCAGCAGTTCCGCATAGTTGACGGAGGTCAGGCCTCCCGGATAACCGGAGTGGCGGTATGCCCGCTTCTGCTCCAGCTTGGCGCCGGTCAGGGCAACCTTTTCAGCATTGATGATGATGACGAAATCGCCCATGTCCATGTGGGATGCAAAGGTGGCCTTGTGCTTGCCGCGCAGCAGGATTGCGGTCTGGCTCGCGAGACGACCAAGGACAACGTCTGTGGCGTCAATGACGTGCCACTGGCGGTTGATATCGCCGGGCTTCGGGGTGTACGTACGCACGGTTTTTGCCTCGTTCTTATTCTGGCGTTCTTGTTTAGGTGTCACTCAAGCGTGTGCACCTACTATCTATGCGCTACCGGAACAGAGGTGAGGGCTCCATGTAACCAGTCATCCTGAAGTCCCGAATGTGCTCGTTGAGTAGTCATCCTGCAACCGGATTCTCAAGCGGGCACGCATCATCGAGAAAGGACACGCACAACGACTACCAATATTAGCTTGAACCGGGCGTCAGGGTCAAAATGGGGTAGCCGGATGCTCCACCGCAAACCCGCCGGCCTGACAAAAGCAGGGGGACCAAGTGATTTCTTTGGCCAATGCCAGTCCCACAGATCCCTTGCTTGTGGCTGGGTTCGCGCTCCTGGGACTCATTCTTTCACCCTTGACCGAGCTGCTGATCGCCCAACTGCTCCCCCGCCTCGGCGACCTGCCCGCCACCCGCACCAGAATCACGACGGCGGCTGTTACCGCCCTTGCCTGCGCCGCCTTTGCGCTGAGGTTTGGGGAAGAACCCATACTGCCAGCCTTTGTCCTTCTTGCCGTATTGGGCGTACAGCTGGCCAGAATTGATATTTCGCTGCATCTGCTGCCGAATCCGCTGGTTCTATTCCTGCTAGTGGGCGGGATGTCGCTATTCCTGGTCTCCCTTTTTGCCGAAATACAGTGGACCGGCATCCTCAGAGCAGCGGCCGGCGCCGTAATTTTGTTCGCGATTTACCTGATTCTGGCGATTATTTCCCCCGGCGGCGTCGGAATGGGTGACGTCAAGCTCGCAGGACCGATTGGCCTCTACTTAGGGTACCTAGGCTGGAGCCAACTGCTGTATGGAGGCCTCTTGGGCTTTGTCCTGAACGGTTTTGTCACCCTGGTGGTAATGCGAAGGAACCGCACCGAACGTGCGTCGGAGGTGGCACACGGCCCCTCCATGCTTGCTGCGGCGGTTGGTGCCGCACTTTTTATGCAGTAGGAACACCCCTGTTTAGACTCCTCCCAGATCTCTAACCCATCCCTAACCCTGGCTCCATCCAAGTAGTACTCTCCGCTGCGGCTTGCTTCCTTCTGAGTACCCCGGCCGTGGTTCCGAGTAGCCGCCCAAAACCTGCTCCAGAAATTCGAGTACTACTACGCATTGTTGCAAAGAACCCCTAATGACAATCTCTTCTTAGCGAAGTCCAGCCGCTAAAAGAATTATGGGGGCAGCTGGAAATTCGTTGAAAGAAGTATCCAATCCATTTCATCGAATTAAGGAAAATAAAAATGACTTCTCTTATGGTCTCTATGATCGCATTCGTTGCCGGCGTAAAGGATCGTTTCGCTTCGGAGAAAGGCGCGACTGCGGTCGAGTATGGCCTCCTCGTGGCCCTGATCGCCGCCGTTATTGTCGCCATCGTCGCTACTCTGGGCGGCCAGATCAACACGGCGTTCACCACCATTTCCAACAAGCTCTAAGTAAACCAGAAGCCATGAATTTGGTACTGCTTTCAATTCTGGGGTTTATTACGAAAGCCAAGGCTCAACTGGGTTCAGAAAAGGGGGCTACGGCAGTTGAATACGGCCTCCTCGTTGCTCTGATCGCGGCGGTAATCATCACCATCGTCGCTACCCTCGGAGGCCAGGTCAACACGGCCTTCACCACGGTGTCCAACGCACTGTAGCCGTAAGGCCCTCGAAGCCCAGGGGCGGGGCGGGAGGTCGGGCAGATGCTCGTCCGCTCCGTTCCCGCACCTGGGCTTCCCTCTTTGACTCCCCGCCGTATGACGGCACCAATCGCCGGCATCTCGAGTCAACCATGCGACTAAAACTTGCCCGGATTCACTCCGGGCTTCCTAGAATCCGGTCAAATCTTATGAAGACATGTGTTAACTCAAGGCGGCGTAGAGGCGCACGGGAGAGAGGCGCGGTCGCCGTTGAGTTTGCCCTCGTGCTCCCAATCTTCTTGGGACTGGTCTTGGGCATCGCCGAGTTCGGCAGGTCATTCAACATCCAGGTTTCGCTCAGCGAAGCCGGCCGTGAAGCAGCGCGTTATGCAGCCATTCACTGTGCGGAAACCGGATACACCGACTCGCATGCGCAAGATGCCGGAGTAGCCGCGGCCCCGTCCGTCTCCTTGAGCGCATCTGACATCGGCATCAGCTATTCAGGTACGGGAACATGTTCGGCAGGCAACAATGCCGTAGTCACGGTGAGCTACACGACTCCATGGCTGACAGGTTTCCCTCAGCTAATTCCAGGCATGCCTGCCAATCTCACAATTCAAGGAAAAGGTGTCATGCGATGCGGCGGATGAAGGTCCAGGGTTCTGAACGCGGGGTCGTGGCCCCATTGACTGCCCTCATCATGGTTTTCCTCTTAGGCATGGCTGCCTTCGCCGTGGACGTGGCGACGATGTATTCCGAACACGCGCAGCTACAAAACGGGGCCGACTCTTCGGCTCTGGCCATAGCGCAGGCGTGCGCGGCGACTCCAGCCGGGCCTGCTTGTGCAGCTCCCGTAGCTGCCGCGGCCGGCCTGGCCAACGACAATGCGCTGGACGCCCACAGCAACGTTGTCAGCGCAACCGTAGGCTCGGGGGTCGTCAATGTAACTACCCAGGCACAGGACACCTCCGGCAACAACCATTTCTCTTTGGCTTTCGCGCGGGCCCTGGGGATTGAAACATCAGACATCAAAGCGTCCGCGCAAGCGAAGTTCGGCGGGTATTCCTCGGCCAACGTCGTTCCTTTGGCCTTCTCCAAGTGCGAGTCGGATCCCTTCTTTACGAAGGACCTGCAGTTCTTTCCTTCTCATGGGGACAGCCTGGCTGACGACCCGGCCTACGAATGCGTCACATCATCGTCGTCGGGGCATGAAGTTCCTGGAGGCTTCGGATGGCTGGATTCACCAGGATCCTGCAGTGCGAAAGTCAGCATCACCGATCCTTGGGTTGGAACGGATACTGGACAAAATTATGATGCCGACTGCGCCACCAGAATGAATGAATGGGGTGCCATCCTGGCTGATCCTTCTAAGACAGTGGAAATCCTCGTTCCCATTTTCGACGACCGTCGCGGAACAGGCAGTAATGCCGAGTTTCATATCGAGGCTTTCGCCCAAATCTCGCTGCGTGGCTGGAATCTTGCAGGCGGGACAAAGCTGCCTGAAGATTTCATGACACCTGAGGCCACCACTCTTTCCAAGTCATTGAAGCTCAAAAATAGCGATAACGGTATCTTCGGTCGCTTCATCAAGAAGGTTTCGCTGGCGGAGGCAGCCACACTCGGTGGACCAACCACCTACGGCGCCACGGGCGCGCAGCTAAGCCAGTAACGAAAGCTCCAACCCAATCGCCTGAGACTGGAGCAGCCAGCTGGGGCGGCAGCTAAATAACTAAGGAGATATCCAAGTGAAAACTCGCCTTCTGGGAGGCATCGTAGCGCTTGTGCTCGCAGTAGTTGGCACATTGCTTCTGGTCTCATACGTTCAAGGTTCTGAAGCCAGAGCCCAAGAAGATCTTCAGCCCATTGATGTACTCGTTGTTGAAAAACAGGTTTCCGAAGGTGCAACGCTTGACCAGATCAGGGAATCCGTCAGGCTCGCTTCCCTTCCGGCTGCGTCAGTACCCAATGGCGCGCTCAAGAGCCTGGACGGTCTGGAGGGCAAGGTGGCTTCTGCAGACCTAGTGCCGGGAGAAGCTCTCCTGGGTGTCAGGCTCGTCGATCCGACCAGTTTGGCTGCACCAGGATCGGTTCCCGTCCCTGCAGGAATGCAGGAAATCTCAGTACAGCTGGAAGCGCAGCGCGTTGTTGGAGGTCGAATCGCCGCCGGGGACACCGTGGGAATCGTTGCCCTCTTCGAGGACGGAGCGAACGCGGGTGGAGGAGAGTCTGCGCAGCAGATTTTTCACAAGGTCCTGGTCACCAGCGTTCAGCGGTCCACTGCTCAGACCTCTACAAACGGTCAGACGGACCCAGCCGAACAGGCAAACACGCAGTTGCCTACAGGTCAACTCCTGGTGACCTTTGCAAGGGGTGACACAGATGCAACAAAAATCGCATTCGCAGCAACATTTGGACAGCTGTGGCTGACAAAAGAACCAGATTCAGCAACCGAAAGCGCCCCGTTGACCGTGAAGAAGATGGAGCTGTTCCGATGAGCAGATTCGTGCTGATTACAGCTGACACCAACTTCTCTCATCGGGCGCAACAAGCCGTCGCCGGCCTGCACGGGACTTTGCAGACTCTGGCGGCCGACTACCTCCCCCCTAGCCCCGACGACATCCTGCGGGTGTTGAGCGGCGAACTGGCAGAGGTGATACTCCTGGGTCCCGGTCTGCCCACAGATGACTCAATCCGATTGGCGAGTTTGTTCGATCTCCAATACCCGGAAATCAGTGTCGTTCTAGTCACCGAGAGTGAATCTAACGTGGCCCTTGCTGCCATGCGGGCCGGCATCCGTGACCTTCTGAGCCCCCTGGCGACCTCCGAAGACATACGGAGCATGCTGGAACGAGCAAGCCTTGCGGCTGCCGGAAGGCGACGCGGGCTGGGAGCGTCGGTCGAGGACGGTGTTTCGGGAGGACGCATCATTGCCGTCATGTCACCAAAGGGGGGGGTGGGAAAGACGACTGTTACAACGAACTTGGCAGTCGGCCTCGGCAAAATTGCCCCAATGAGCGTCGTGGTGCTGGATCTGGATCTACAGTTTGGCGACGTAGCCTCCGGGTTGATGCTGGAGCCGGAGCGAACTTTGGCGGACGCGGTGACCGGGGCAGCTACCCAGGACACGATGGTTCTGAAGTCATACCTGACCCTCCATCCGTCCGGCGTGTACGCCTTGTGCGCTCCTCTCAACCCTGCCCACGCTGACAAAATCAGCGGTGAACAGGTGGGGCACCTCATCGGTCAGCTTGCCGCTGAATTCCAGTACGTCGTGGTCGATACTGCCCCAGGCTTAGGGGAGCATGTCTTGGCTACCTTGGATCAAGCGACAGACGCCGTCTGGATTTGTGGCATGGACATACCAAGTATTCGAGGCCTCAGGACGGGCTTCAGCATTCTTACCGAGCTTGATCTCCTTCCAGGAAATCGGCATGTAGTGCTCAACTTCGCTGACCGAAAGAGCGGTCTGACTTTGCAGGATGTAGAGGCAACCATTGGATGCCCCGTTGACATTGTCCTCCCGCGTTCCCGGGCAGTTCCGTTCTCGACAAATAAGGGTATGCCGCTCCTGCAGGAAGGCAGCCGGGATGCAGCCGCCCGAGGCATGGGGCAACTGGTGGATAGGTTCAAGCCCAACTGGGAACAACGGCCCCATAAGAAACTGCACAGAAGGGTAATAGTCTGATGAGCCTGGCCAGAAGATTAGAGGTCGCTCGTGGCCTCGACGGCAACAAGGATGCTATTGCCGAGCCGGCGAGCGGACAGTGGAAGGCAACCCCCTCTCCAGCAGACCAAGGAGCGAACCCCTTCGAGTCTGTAAGCTACGTCAGCGAGCCGAACGAGGCCCTGAGCGCTGTCAAAGAACGTGCAGGGACAGCCCTCTATGAGCGTATGGGAAGCCGAATCACCGATTCCTCAATTGAAGAGTCGGAGCTCCAGCAATACGTAAAAGACGAATTGCGCAGCATCATTGAAGACGACGAAATCCCCCTCACAGTCGGCGAGCGCCAGCGGCTGGTCCAGGAGATTATTGACGATGTTCTGGGATTGGGTCCGCTTGAGAAGTTTCTGAGCGACGGCGAGATTACGGAGGTCATGGTCAACGGTCCGGACAAAGTCTATGTCGAGCGAAATGGAAAGCTCACCCTCACGGGCGCCCGATTTAACGGCGAGGAGCACTTGAGGAAAGTCATCGAACGGATTGTCACCAAGGTGGGAAGGCGTATCGACGAGTCTTCCCCTCTAGTGGATGCCAGGCTGGCCGACGGTTCCCGTGTCAACGCAATCATTCCGCCCCTCGCAGTCAGCGGTTCGTCTCTAACCATCCGCAAATTTGGGCAAGTGCCCCTAACCGTCCAGAACCTCATTTCATTGGGGTCCATGTCTCCGGAAATCGCGGAGCTGCTGCAGGCCTGCGTCAGGGCTCGATTGAATGTCATCGTTTCCGGAGGAACTGGCACCGGTAAGACAACCCTTCTTAACGTCTTGTCATCCTTTATTCCAGCAGCAGAGCGAATCGTCACCATCGAAGACGCCGTGGAACTCCAGCTCCAGCAGGAGCACGTCGTTAGGTTGGAAAGTCGGCCCAGGAACATTGAAGGCCGGGGGGAGATCACTATCCGTGATCTCGTTCGAAATTCCCTCCGAATGCGTCCTGACAGAATAGTGATCGGTGAGGTCCGGGGCGGGGAATCCTTGGACATGCTGCAGGCTATGAACACCGGACACGATGGTTCGATCTCCACCGTTCATGCCAACTCGCCCAGGGATGCCATCTCACGTCTGGAGACGTTGGTCCTAATGGCAGGAATGGACTTGCCTCTTCGTGCGATCCGGGAACAGATAGCGTCTGCCGTGAACTTGATCGTACACATTTCCAGGCTGCGTGATGGCAGCCGTCGAGTGACCCATGTCACTGAGGTTCAGGGCATGGAGGGTGACGTGGTCACTCTGCAAGACGCTTTCGTCTTTGACTACAGCGCGGGAGTCGACGCCCACGGAAGGTTCCTAGGACGGCCTGTGCCGACCGGAGTTCGTCCACGATTCGTCGACCACTTCGCCGACCTAGGAATTCCACTATCTCCCACCGTGTTTGGCAGCGTGTCTACAGGAGGTGCGTTCCGTTGACGGTAACGAATCCGGTGTTTTTGGCTATCGGGATAGCTCTTTGCTTCCTCGCGTTAGGTGTGCTGCTGGTATTCACGTTGAAAAGTAGTCGGGGGGATATTCCCTTGTCCAGGAGAAGGCCAGGCGTCACAAACGGCCCATCCCTGTTGACGAGGGTGACAAATTCAGCGACGACGTTCCTTGATCGAAAAGTCAGCAAAAATGCTGCTTTTGGAAGTCGAGTCTCCCTTGAACAGGCAGGTCTTAAGATGAGGCAGGCTGACTTCATCTTGCTCATTGCGTGCGTTTCTGTCACGGCCGGAGTAGTAGGTTTTATTTTGGCCGGAACCCTCACATGCGTACTCTTCATATGCGCAACCCCACTCGCTGGGAAGCTGTTTTTGGGCATTCTATCCGCTCGTCGTCGCAGCAAGTTCGACTCACAGCTGGGCGATACGCTCCAAATGCTCGCGGGAGGGTTGCGCGCCGGCCATAGCCTCCTGCGTTCGATAGATGCCGTTTCGCAGGAAGCCGAGGCACCAACATCCGAGGAGTTCGCCCGACTCATCAACGAGTCGCGGCTTGGTCGGGATTTGAGAGAATCGATGGCTGACGCCGCGAGGCGACTACGCAGCGAAGACTTCGACTGGATAAGCCAGGCGATTGAAATACATCGCGAAGTGGGAGGGGACCTCGCAGAAGTGCTGGATCACGTTGGTGAAACTATACGCGAGCGGGCGCAGATTAAGGGGCAGGTAAAGGCCCTAAGCGCCGAAGGCCGTCTTTCCGCCTACATTCTGGTCGCGCTCCCAGTTGGAATGTTTTTCTATATGAGCGTGGTTAACGCCGCCTATATTGCAACGCTTTATACCAACGTACTTGGTTGGTTCATGTTGGCTACGGCTGGAGTCTTGCTGGCCGTTGGCAGCTTCTGGCTAAGCCGCGTAGTGCAGATCAAGTTCTAGGAGAAATCATGACGACAATGGCATGGGTAATCGTGGGGCTGATCATAATCCCTTGTTCATTCCTGGTTTGGTCACTGGTTTCTGTGGACAGGAGGGGGTTTGCAGCCGTTCGCAGTAACCTCGGACGAGGACTTCGCTTGAGTGAAGGAATAGTTGTGGCTGGGGGATCTGCACCGTCGGTGGACTCCAAACCGTCTGTCCCTCTGGGGATGCGCATGACTCCGAAGGGTTATACCGGATGGCTCGACAAGCTACTCGCGCGTGCTGGAAGGCCTGCTCGGCTTCCTCTGGACCGCTTGCTAATCGCTAAGCCCGCCCTGGCATTGGTGGCGGCCGTTCTTGGCATCATTTCCATCATCAAGAATCCGACCGGGCCTGCCGTTCTTTCTGTAGTGTTCCTGGCCGCGCTTGCGTACTTCGCACCAGACATCCTGATTCATGGACGTGGAGCCAAGCGACAAAAAGAGATAGAACTCGAGCTTCCGAACACCCTCGATCAGATGCTGATCTCGGTGGAAGCTGGACTCGGTTTTGAAACTGCAATGGCCCGTGCCGCCCAGAACGGAAAAGGTGCTCTCGCTGCCGAACTCATGAGGACTTTACAGGATATGCAAGTCGGACGAAGTCGACGGGATGCTTATACCTCCATGGCGACGAGAACCGATGTACCTGATTTGCGAAGTTTCGTGCGGGCTGTTGTCCAGGCAGACATCTATGGAATTGCGATAGCAAATGTCCTCCGTATTCAAGCTAAGCAGATGCGTGTAAAGCGGCGTCAGCGTGCAGAGGAAAAGGCTATGAAGCTGCCGGTTAAAGTACTCTTCCCTCTCATGTTCTGCATCCTTCCTGTTCTATTCATCGTGATCATCGGACCGGCTGTCATCAACGTCATGAAAAATTTCGTAGGCGCCTTCTGAGCTAGGTTTCGATACCCGCAAGACGCGCCACCCGGCGCCCCAAAGACCGGACCCCCTCGGCACCCAGAACCGAGGGGGTCCGTTTGTGTGCCCGCAGCCATTGTTTCCGAGGTTCCGCGCAGTATCCGGAGAGCAAAAGCACAGGAAAGGCGCAGGGGAAGAAGCCTTTGCGCAGGATGCTGCAAGTTCCGGCTTTAGCCCCTTTTTTGCTTGCTAACTTCGTTTTAGAGCTGGTGCAGGACCAGCCACCCCAACTCGCTCAGGAGTTTCAAATGCTTTCACTTATCGCTACTCTTCAGACCCTCGGCTTCGCTCTCAAGGACCGTCTCCAGGGAGAAAAAGGCGCCACCGCTGTTGAATACGGCATCATGGTCGGCCTTATCGCGGTTGTCATCATCGTCGCTGTCAGCACCTTGGGCGGCAAGCTGAACGGCTTCTTCGCCAACATAAACACTGCGCTCTAGCCCATCGATACCTAGATCGGACGCCGGGACCTAGAACCTGCGTAGATAGCCACGTTCAAAAGTCGTGCGGTGCAGGCCCATACCTGCACCGCACACCAGTTTCAGGCCCTTAGAGCCTTCCCCGGCCACTGCAAGATACGAAAGGGACCTACCTGATGCGTGAACAGTCAGAACGCGGCGCAGTCGCCGTTGAGTTCGCGATCTTGCTCCCCCTGCTTCTCATGCTGGTTTTGGGAACCATCGAATTCGGCCGGGCCTACAACGCCCAGATCACACTTACAAATGCCGCCCGGGAGGGGGTCAGGGTCATGGCTATCGCCAAGGACCAGGCCGGCGCCAGGACCGCTGCCAAGAATGCGGCAGCTGCGGTCAGCTCCGGCATCCCCGATTCCGATATCACCCTCAGCACCACCATCTGCAGCACCGGGGACCAGGTGACCCTCACCATCAATTACAACCTTTCAACCATCACCGGCATCGCTGGCCCCTTTGCAATGACAGGCAAAGGAGTCATGCTGTGCGGCGGCTGACAGCAACGCGTCAACCGCCCCAGGAACGCGGCAGCATCACCGTCATCGTGGCATTGCTGATGGTGGCCATGCTGGGTTTTGTGGCAATCGCCATCGACGTCGGCAAGATCTATTCGGAACGTTCCGAACTGCAAAACGGTGCCGACGCAGCCGCTGTTGCCACCGCCCAAAAATGCGCACGCGATGCCAGCGATGCATTGTGTTCAACGACGTCCACCCTCGCGGCCAGCCTCGCCAACCAAAATGCCCTCGACGGCTCCAGTAACGTCTTTTCCATTCAACTGGATAAGACAGCTCGAACGGTGATGGTCACCACGTCTGCCAAGGAGTCCGGCAGCCCCGACAATTCCGTTTCCCTCTTCTTTGCAGACATTCTGGGTATCCCCACCAAAGAAGTGGGTGCCCTCGCGTCCGCAACCTGGGGCAGCCCGCTCTCAGGACGCACGGCTTTTCCACTCGCCTTCTCCATCTGCCAGGTGAAGGACAACGTAGGCGGCGCTCTCCAACTCCTCCAGGAACATGGCAAGAATGCCAACTTGGACTGCAACTACGGCCCATCAGGCGCCGCTGTTCAGGGTGGTTTTGGTTGGCTAACCCAGGACCCGGGCGTTTGCGGGGGGACCATCGACCTCACAGTCAGTGAGGGCGGAAGCGATCCAGGCAACGACGCCCCCAGTAACTGCTCTACAGAACTAAACCGCTGGGCCAGCGAAATCGCTGCCGGCCGTGAAGCCGTTGTATTGCTGCCCGTCTTCAACAAAGTCACGGGCACTGGCTCGGGAGCCGTGTACAGCATGGTGTACTTTGCCGCGTTCAAGGTCACTGGCTGGAAGTTCAGCGGAGGCACCGGCCTCCCCTACGAATTCCGCAGCGCAGCGTCGACGGCCACCGGAGTTACCGCTGCGACAGAATGCACGGGAAACTGCCGCGGCGTCATCGGCAGCTTTGTCAAATACGTGTCCCTCGCGGACGGATACGCCCTCGGCCCGGTGGACGCTTCCGGCACCACCATCGTCCGAATGACCCCCTAACCCGTCACCCTCAACTAGGAGTTGAAAGTGAAGTCTCGCCTGCTGGCAGGAACGGCTGCGATTGCGTTGGCGATTGTTGGAGCTCTCCTCATCATCTTTTACGCTCAAGGAGCAGACCAGCGCGCCATGGCGAACATGGAGCCCGTGGACGTCCTGGTGGTCAAGACCGCGATCCCGGCAGGCACCACAGTTGATGCCATGGCCGCAGCCCTGGTCACTGAGAAGGTTCCGGCCTCGGGCGTGGCCGACACCGCGCTTAGCACCCTGGCCAACTCGGGAGGCACGGTCAGCGCTGTTGATCTTGTCCCCGGCGAACAGCTCCTGGCCGAACGCCTGGTGGCACCGGACGCCGTCAAGGCCACGGGCGCTGTAAAGGTGCCGGCAGGCCTGCAGGAAGTCTCCTTCCAGCTGGAACCGCAACGGGTAGTAGGCGGCCGGATTAACGTTGGCGACCATGTGGGCATCTCCCTCAACTTCGAGAACGGCGCCTACAAGGCCAAGGGAGAGGACGCCACCACCCAGCTCACTCTCCGCAAAGTCCTGGTCACGGCGGTGCAGCGCGCTCCCCTGGCGGCGAGCGCAGAGAAGCCTGCCGAGGACGGAACAAACTCCCAGGACACCACCCTCCCTGAAGGTTCCCTTATGCTTACCGTCGCCGTCACGGACACCGACGCCGGCAAGATCATCTTCACGTCAATCAACGGCAGCCTCTGGCTCACCAAGGAACCCCTCGACGCCCAGGACAACGGTCCCCGGGTTGAGCGGAAGGAAGTGGTCTACAAATGAGCCGCTTCGTCCTCCTCTCCCCCAACGTCGAGTTCGATCAGAGACTGCGTGCAGCCGTGGCGAACGGGCTCAGGGGCACGGTCCAGACCATCGCTTCGGACATCCTTCCCGCCGGACCCCAGCAGCTGTTTGCGCTCCTTAACCAGGAGCAGCCGGAGGTACTCATCATCGGACCGGATGTTCCTATTGAAGAGGCGCTGCGCTTTGCCAAAGTCTTCGATGTCCAGCTCCCGGGACTCAGCCTGGTTCTGGTCAGCGACGCCGACCCCTCTGCCCTCCTGCTGGCCATGCGGGCCGGGATCAGGGACATCCTCAGCCCCAACGCCGATCCCGCGGAGATCCGGGTGCTGCTGGAACACGCCTGCCAGTCCTTTGCGACGCGTCACCGCAGCCACGAGTCAGCCCCGGCAGAAAACGGCGGCAAGGGTCTGGTGATTGGTGTCTTTTCCCCCAAAGGAGGTGTTGGGAAGACCACCCTGGCCACCAACATCGCCATCGGCCTGGGCCAGATCGCACCCATGAGTGTGGTCATCGTGGATCTTGACCTGCAGTTTGGCGACGTTGCCTCGGGTCTGTACCTCAACCCCGAGCACACCGTCACTGACGCCGTTTCCTCAGCCGCACACCAGGATTCATTGGTCCTTAAGGCGTTCCTCACGGTGCACCCCGCAGGAATCTACGCCCTCTGCGCACCGCCAACTCCCGTGGAAGCGGACCACATCACTCCTGATCAGGTCACCCGCCTGCTTGAGCAGCTGTCCAAGGAATTCCAGTACGTTGTGGTGGATACCGCGCCGGGCCTGCCCGAAATAGGCCTCGCTGCCATGGAGCAGTGCACCGACGTCGTATGGGTCAGCGCCATGGACATACCAAGCCTAAGGGGCCTGCGGTCAGGCCTGGAAGTACTCCGCCAGCTTGAGATCATGCCGGAATCACGGCACGTGGTTCTCAATATGGCAGACGCCAAGGCCGGCCTCAACGTTCAGGACGTCGAGTCCACCATTGGGGCACCGGTTGACGTCAGCATTCCCCGCTCCAAGGCGGTAGCCCTTTCCACCAACCGGGGGATACCTGTCCTTCAGGAGTCGAAAAGGGACCCGGCTGTGAAAAGCCTCAAACAGCTTGTTGAACGCTTCAACCCCGTCTGGCGCACGCAAGCCCAGCGCAAAGTTCACCGAAGGGTGGTCATCTGATGAAACTCTCCGAGCGGATTACAGCCGTCCAGGACAGGCACCAAGCCGCGGGGCATTCAGTGGCGGTATTGGAACAGCCCCGTCCGGTGGCTCACCATGCTCCGGTCCGGGAGGAAACCGCAGGCCCGCAACAGCCTGCCGCACGGGCGCCCAAAGTATCGTCGCCTGACGTTCCCGCCCCTGCAGCCGCGAAAGCACAGCCGGTGGACGTCTTTGCCGCGATGAAACTGCGGGCAGCCACAGCCCTCTTTGAAAGGATGGGCACCCGCTTCAACGACGCATCGGTAACTGAGCAGGAACTGCGCGCCACGGCCAAAGAAGAGCTCACCCGGATCATCGACGCCGAACAGGTTCCACTTTCGTCCGAGGAACGGACCCGCCTGGTCCGTGACGTCGCTGATGACGTGTTGGGCTACGGCCCCCTCCAGCGGCTGCTGGACGACCCAGCCGTCACCGAAATTATGGTCAACCGTATGGACCAGATCTACGTCGAACGCAAAGGAAAGCTGACACTCACCGAATCCCGTTTCAGTTCAGAGGAACACCTGCGGAAGGTCATTGAACGGATCGTCTCCAAGGTAGGACGCCGGATTGACGAGTCTTCGCCCCTGGTGGACGCCCGCCTGGAAGACGGTTCCCGCGTCAATGCGGTCATCCCGCCCCTTGCCGTAGGCGGGTCCTCCCTGACAATCAGGAAATTCAGCAAGGTCCCGCTGACTGTCCGCAACCTGATCGACTACGGAACCCTGACACCCGAGATGGCTGAGCTGCTGGACGCCTGCGTAAAAGCCAAGCTCAATATCATCGTCTCCGGCGGCACGGGCACCGGCAAAACCACCCTCCTCAACGTCCTCTCCTCCTTTCTTCCGGGAGACGAAAGAATCGTGACGATTGAAGACGCCGTGGAACTGCAGATCCAGCAGCAGCACGTTGTCCGTCTCGAAAGCCGGCCTCCCAATACAGAGGGCAAGGGCGAAGTGACCATCCGTGAACTCCTGCGGAACTCGCTGCGCATGCGGCCGGACCGGATCGTTGTAGGTGAGGTCCGTGGCGGCGAATCATTGGACATGCTGCAGGCCATGAACACCGGCCACGACGGTTCGCTGTCAACGGTGCACTCCAACTCCCCGCGCGACGCGGTGGCGCGTCTGGAAACCTTGGTCCTGATGGCCGGTATGGACCTGCCCCTGCGGGCAATCCGCGAGCAGATTGCCTCCGCCGTAAACCTCATCGTCCAAATCTCCCGCCTGCGTGATGGCTCCCGCCGGATCACCCATGTCACTGAGGTGCAGGGCATGGAGGGTGACATTGTCACCCTCCAGGATGCCTTCGTCTTCGATTACTCAGCCGGAGTGGATGCGCATGGCCGTTTCCTCGGCAAGCCCGTGGCCACCGGCATCAGGCCGAGGTTTATTGACAGGTTCGAGGACCTGGGCATTCACGTCTCGCCGGCGGTCTTCGCCGGTACAGTCACTCCGATAACGAAATGACGGTTCGGCAATGATGCTTACCGTTGGGGCAGCCATCCTCCTGGTTGCAGTCAGTCTCCTGGGCATCGCGATCGCCGTGCCCAGCGCGCCGGAAGTTCCGCTGGACCGCCGGCGGCCTTTTGAAGCCAATCCGCCCACCAGCCTGGCCCGCCTGGCGGCCTCGGCAGTGCGTTCCTTTGAACGGGTCCTTGCCGGCAAGAGCATCAGCTGGTTCTCCCGCAGTGAACTCGAAAATGCAGGCCTTCGCCTGAGCCAGGCGGAGTTCTTCATCCTGGTCGCAGTAGGATCCTGCGTGGGGATCCTGATTGGGCTTGTAGCCCTCGGTCCACTCGTTGGCCTGCTCCTCGCGCTTCTGGCGCCGTTTGTTGGACGGATGGTGGTGGGCTATTTGGCCGGGAAGCGCCGTTCGAAGTTTGATGGCCAGCTGGGCGACACGCTGCAGCTCCTGTCGGGAGGTTTGCGGGCCGGCCATAGCATCCTTCGGGCCATCGACGCCGCAGCCAGCGAATCCCAGAAACCCACCTCAGAGGAGATGCGGCGCGTGATCACTGAAACGAGCCTTGGGCGCGATCTCCTGGCAGCCCTCAATGACACGGCCGTTCGAATGAAAAACGAGGACTTCGTCTGGATATCCCAGGCCATTCAGATCAACCGCGAGGTGGGCGGCAACCTTGCCGACGTCCTTGACCAGGTCAATGAAACCATCAGGGAACGCAGTGAGATCAAAGGCCACATCAAGGGACTGGCGGCCGAGGGCAAGTTCTCCGCATACATCCTCATCGCCATGCCCTTTGGCATCGTGGGCATGTTGCTGACCGTAAATCCCGGATACATGAACTCGATGTTCACCCATCCCCTGGGCTGGGCCATGATCGGGGCATCATTCGTCCTGATGGCCATCGGCGCATTGTGGATGCGCAAGATTATCGACCTGAAGTTCTGAGGAACAATGAGCCCCCTTATTCTTCTCGCAGTCCTGATGGTTTGCGTCCCCTTGGCGGGGATTACCTGGTCCGTGCTGACCACTGACAAGCAGGGACGCACCGCCGCCGTCGAAATCCTTGGCCGCGGCACAGTCCTGGCAGACAACGTTGCCCCAGTACGTCGCAGCGCGCTGGAAACCATCGGCCGCCGCCTGACACCGGCAGGATACGTCGCTTTCCTCGACCGCCTGCTTGCGTTGGCAGGCCGGCCGGAAACGATGCCGCTGGGACGCACGTTGGGATCAAAACTGGCCCTTGGCGCCGCCGGCATAACTCTCGGAGTTTATCTCACCTCCGTTGGAACCACTCCCGTGATGAAATTGGCCGGGCTTTTCCTTGTCTTTCTGGGTTATTTCATTCCGGATTTGCTGCTCTATAGCAAAGGGAAGGAACGTCAAAAAGTCATCCAGTTGGAATTGGCTAATACCTTGGATCAAATGCTGATTTCCGTAGAGGCAGGACTGGGATTTGAGGGGGCCATGGCCCGTGCCGGTGCCAACGGCAAAGGCCCGTTGGCCGAGGAGTTGGTCCGCACGCTGCAGGACATGCAGGTGGGGCGCAGCCGCCGGGAGTCCTATTTGGCACTGGCAGAACGCACAAACCTGGCCGAACTGAAGAGCTTTGTCCAGGCCGTGGTCCAAGCGGATACCTATGGCATCGCTATTAGCCGGGTGCTCCGCGTGCAGGCGAAAGCTATGCGTGTAAAGCGACGCCAACGGGCCGAGGAAAAAGCCATGAAGCTTCCCGTGATGATTTTGTTTCCCCTTTTGTTCTTCATATTTCCCGTGCTTTTTATTGCAATTCTTGGCCCCGCCGTTGTAAACACCGTTGTCACGTTCAGTGGCCAGTGAAAACAGAAGTACCCCGCAATAGTCCCTCAAGCTTTCCACAGGATCAGCCGAAGTCACACTTTTTAAAACAATCAGGAAGTAGCCTTGAACCATGCACATTCCAGATCCCACTTCCGGCCACAGAGGCGTCTCATCCGACGCCCTGCCGGCAGGGTCTGGAGCTGGCGTGGGTTCACGGCAGCCATTTGAAGGAGAAGAGCTCTTGCCCCTGGTTGATTCCGCTGTCCTCGAAGACCTGGAAGAACAGCTCAATGGTTCAGAACTGGCAGTCCGCTTCGCACGGGACTACACCACCATGTGGGACCACCGGTACAGCCGTCTGGCAGCCGCAGTGCTCAGCGAGGACCGTGCATCTGCCCTCGACGCGGCTATCAGCCTGAAGATAACGTCGGCCATGGTGGGCGGCCTCCGGCTCGCACGGCTGGCAGAACTCCTGGAAAAAGTGATCCGTCAGGGCGACTTTAGCCAAGGCCAGGCGCTCATGGAACAAGTCGCCGAGGACGGCGGCCAGACGGTCTCAGAGCTCCAGGCCAACTACATTCTGAAGAACTGATAGGGGCCCGGCCCCCGCTGGGTTATGTTGAATTACCGGGGCGCTTTGGGGCCAGCCTGTACCCCACACCCCGCACAGTCTGCAGCCAACGCGGTGCCAGGGGATCCTCCTGGAGTTTCCGCCGGAGGTTGCCGATGTGAACCTCCACCGCCCGCTCATCCGCTTCGCTGATGTAAGTGTCATCCGCGTAGAATTCCCCCCGCACTGCACGGACCAGGTCGGCCCTCGTACACACTGCGCCGCCGGTACGCAACAGCTCGTGCAGGAGGTCAAACTCGCTGCGTGTGAGCGCCAACTGTTCTCCCCGCATGGTGACGGTCCTCGTCCTGTGGTTCAGGGCCAGGCCGTTGTGATGCAACACTCCCGTCTCTGCCGGGGGTGCCGCGGCCGAAGTTGAAGGTGCCGGTGCCGACGTCACCGTCCGCGGCGTGTTTCCCCCGTTGACCTCGTGCCGCGGCCTTCGCATCATGGCCGCAAGCCGCGCGCGTAGTTCCCGCGGCCTGAACGGCTTGGCGATGTAGTCATCTGCCCCGGCGTTGAGTGCCGAGAGCAGATCCGGTTCTTCGGTTCTGCCGGTCAGCATCACCACGTAGGCATCGCTGAAATAGCGGATTCGCCGGAGCACCTCGAACCCGTCAATGTCCGGCAGGCCGATGTCCAACGTCACCACGCTGGCCTGCTTGTGCCGCACGACTTCAACACCTTCGCGTCCGTCAGCGGCCGTGTGTACCTCAAACCCTGCCTGAGTCAGCACTCCCTCAAGGAGGTTGCGGATATCCACGTCATCTTCGATTACTACAGCTACTCCAAGATCGTCCATTTGCTACCCCATGCCAAGCGGAATGCCCCCCATCGGCCCAGCGCCAATGCCATTTCCGCTCCAACTATCTCTACGCTACAAGCAAGGGTGACGGATGACACGTCTTTTCTGTTTTCATCTGCCCAAAGTCAATTATCATGACTTGAGACGTACATTCGATCCAAGGGAGGGCGGAGCACCGTGCGCTGCACGATTGCGCTTGTAATTTCGCCCGTTATGCGGTGTTTCATGCCCGAGAGGTTCTGTCACCCTCATGGCTGAGAGGCTGGTTCAGCGTGGAATAGGCCGCTATTTCCGGACTTTGGGCCCGCGTACGCAGGTGGCATTGTGCCAGCTTCCGCTAACCCTGATCGTCTTGGCAATAGGGATCGCGACTCCCTTTGCCTGGCCCGCCCTGTTGAACAGTCCGCTTTATATTGTGGGAATGGTCCTGCACGGCCTACTGTTTGCCTGTTGTTTCCTCGTCCCTTGGGAGCGGCTGAACAGAAACGCATACCTGCTCATTCCGGTTCTTGATCTTCTTGCCATTGGACTTTCACGCAACGGTGCCGGACAGGTTGTTCCCGGGCTGGTTATCCTGACCATCTTCCCAATCATCTGGCTGTCCGCCTCGGGAATGCTCGCCAAAACAAGCATCCTTTTGAGTATTGTTGGGCCGTTCCTCATTATGCTGCCCACAGTAATGGCGAAGCTTCCACACGTTACGGCTTCGGATTTCACCTCGCTTCTGCTGTTCCCACTCATGATGCTTGCCGTCTCGCTGGCCATCCGCTTTGCCAGCGTCAATATGAGGATGCAACAGCGCCAGCTCCAGGAGAAGGATAAGGAGCTCCGGGACTTGCTTGCCGAGAGCAGGGAACGCGAAAGGCTCCTCAAGACAATTCTGGACGCTACCGACGTCGGGATTGTTGCGGTTAATTCAAACGGCGAGCACCTGCTGACGAACAACCAGCAGCGGGTCTTCGAGCAGAATGCCAGCAATTCAGACGTGCGCTCGTCGGACGAAAAAGATCAGCTGATCTTTGCGCAGGACAAACTGACTCCCCTGCCGGCCGAAAAGCGGCCTATTCGGCGAGCCATCCAAGGTGAGTCTTTTGCGGATTACCTTGTGTGGATTGGCAAGGGATCAAAACAGCGCGCTGTTTCCACAGCGGCGAGGTCGATGGTGAGCGATGGCGGTGAATTCACGGGAGCTGTGGTTGTCTACAACGACGTCACCGGACTCGTCGAGGCTTTGGCAGCAAATGAGGAACTTGTCTCTAATGTCTCCCACGAATTCAGGACACCGCTGAATTCCATCCTCGGGAATATCGATCTGGTTCTCGAGGATGAAGAGGGAACCTCCAAGCTGTCCGCCCAGCGCCTTGAAGTTGTCCAGCGCAACTCAGAGAGGCTGCTGGCCCTGGTATCGGACCTGACCCTGTCAGCTTCGTCCGCGCTCAGGGTTCATCCAAAGCGGACGGACCTCGCGAGCCTTGTGGCCACCAGCATCGGCTCAGCCATGGCGCAGGCTGACCAGTCGAACATCGCCTTCGTGGCTGACGTTCCCTCACCACTCTGGGCCTACGCTGATCCCCTGAGGATCGGACAGGCCCTGGACAACCTGGTGTCGAATGCCATCAAGTACTCCCCCGGGGGCGGCGTGGTGAGTATCAGCGCGCAAGGCGCCGGCGGGTGGGTTCGGCTCTCCGTTAAGGACACCGGTATGGGCATGACGTCGGAGGACTCCGAGCGGGTTTTCAAGCGGTTCTTCCGCACGGACTCAGCCCGGCAGGCCTCCATCGCCGGAGCCGGTCTGGGCCTGTCCATCACCAAAACAATCATTGAGCGCCACGGCGGAGACATTTCCTGTGAGAGCCGCCCTGGCGAAGGCACCACCTTCACCCTTACGCTGCCGGCAGACGGGCCCCCGCCGTCGTTCTAGGGGGCGGCCAGCCGAAATGCAGCTGGCACCAAGCGGCTCACAGAGGCCGAGGCTCAAGTGCTGCGCACTGCCCGCGTGAGTTCGGCCCTCGCGAGCATCTCGTCGTCGGAAGGGTAGGCCACTTCCTCGAGTACCAGCGGATGGGGCGCGGCCAGGATGGACCTGGCATCACGCTTCTTGGCCAGGAGCCTCTCGTAGAGCCAACCCGGTTCCTCCACGCCCTCGCCGACGTAGAGGGCGGAACCGACCAGGGCACGGACCATGTTGTGGCAGAAGGCATCCGCCTGGACGGTAGCAACAATGACGCCGTCCTCGCCACGACGGAACTCGAAGCGCTGGAGCTCACGGATGGTGGTGGCTCCCTCCCGTGGCTTGCAGTACGACAGGAAGTTCTGCAGCCCCAGCAGCTTGGACGCTCCCTGGTTCAGCAGTGACACGTCCAGCTGATTCTTGTGCCACAGCGTGAAGTAGCGCTCTAGCGGATCCCACAGCGCCGGCCCGTCCGCGATGCGGTAGCTGTAGCGCCGCCACAGCGCGGAGAACCGGGCGTCAAAGCCTTCCGGCGCCAATGACACCCGGTGGACCTCGATGGCCCCGGTCAGATCGCCCAGGCCCCTGCTGAGGGCGCCCCGGAGGCGCCGCAGGAGGGCGACGGCGGGATCCAGTTCCGCTCCCCTGTTGAGTCCCAGCCACTCGGCTTCTGTCAGGTCGAGGTGGACCACCTGGCCGCGGGCGTGCACTCCGGCGTCGGTACGGCCGGCCACAGTGACACGGACCGGGCGGCGCACCAGCAACGCCAGTGCCTCCTCCAGGACCCCCTGGACGGTGCGCATGCCGGGCTGGAGTGCCCACCCGCTGAAGGGGCCGCCGTCGTAGGACAGATCAAGGCGGACACGCAAAAACCCGCCGCCCCCTGAAACGGGGGCCGCGGGTTTTTGGTCGTTCATAGACACAAGTCTATGCGAAGGAATCAGCGAATTACTTCGCGTCCTTTTCCTCAGCGGCAGGCTCTTCAGGCGCTTCCTCAGCGGCCACTGCTTCTTCAGAAACGGCCTCTTCGGTTGCAGCTTCTTCGGTGGCTTCGGTCTCAACAGCCTCGGCCTCGGGAGCTTCAGTAGCTTCCTCGGCAGCTTCTTCAGCAACGGGAGCAGAAGCAGCAGCTTCCTTCTTGTCGGCGTCGCGCTTCGCAGCAGAGGTAGCCTCGGCTACAACGGCCTGCTTCGCGGAAACCGGCTCAAGAACCAGTTCGATGACAGCCATGGGAGCGTTGTCGCCCTTCCGGTTGCCGATCTTGGTGATGCGGGTGTAGCCGCCGTCGCGGTTCTCCACTGCCGAGGCAATGTCGGTGAACAGCTCGTGGACGACGCCCTTGTTGCTGATCAGGCCGAGCACGCGACGGCGGGAAGCCAGGTCGCCGCGCTTGGCGAAAGTGACAAGACGCTCGGCGTACGGCTTGAGCCGCTTGGCCTTGGTCACCGTGGTGGTGATCCGCTTGTGCTCGAACAGTGCTGCTGCCAGGTTCGCGAGCATAAGACGCTCGTGAGCCGGGCCGCCTCCGAGGCGCGGACCCTTAGTGGGGGTAGGCATAATTGTTTCTCCTCATATGGAAGCCGGTGGTGGGCACACCATGGTGCCCGCCGGCCAAGATCTGTTTTAGAGTTCGTCGTCGCCGAAGGCGGCGTCGTCCTCTTCAATTGCTGCGGCGCGTGCTGCGAGGTCAAAACCGGGAGGCGAGTCCTTGAGGGACAGGCCCAGTTCAACCAGCTTTGCCTTGACCTCGTCAATGGACTTCGCACCGAAGTTACGGATGTCCATCAGGTCAGCCTCGGAGCGGGCTACGAGTTCACCCACGGTGTGGATGCCCTCACGCTTGAGGCAGTTGTAGGAACGGACGGTGAGGTCCAGATCCTCGATCGGCAGGGCCATGTCTGCTGCCAGGGCAGCATCCGTCGGCGACGGGCCAATCTCGATACCTTCAGCTGCGGTGTTCAGCTCGCGGGCCAGACCGAAGAGTTCCACCAGGGTGGTACCTGCGGAAGCAACAGCATCGCGCGGGGCGATGGCCTGCTTGGTCTCGACGTCGACAATCAGCTTGTCGAAGTCGGTGCGCTGCTCAACACGGGTTGCTTCCACGCGGAAAGTAACCTTCAGCACCGGCGAGTAGATCGAGTCGACCGGGATGCGGCCGATCTCGGAATCGCCGGACTTGTTCTGAGCTGCCGAAACGTAGCCGCGGCCGCGCTCGATGGTCAGTTCGAGTTCGAACTTGCCCTTCGAGTTCAGCGTGGCAATGTGCAGATCCGGGTTGTGGAATTCGACGCCGGCCGGCGGAGCGATGTCCGCGGCCGTGACGACTCCCGGGCCCTGCTTGCGCAGGTAGGCAACAACCGGCTCGTCGTGCTCGGAGGAGACCGACAGGCTCTTGATGTTCAGGATGATCTCAGTGACATCTTCCTTGACACCCGGAACCGTGGTGAACTCGTGCAGCACGCCATCGATCCGGATGCTGGTTACAGCGGCACCGGGGATGGAGGAGAGCAGGGTACGGCGGAGGGAGTTTCCGAGGGTGTAGCCGAAGCCCGGTTCAAGCGGCTCAATGATGAAACGCGAACGGTTTTCGGAGACTACCTCTTCGGAGAGGGTGGGGCGCTGTGCAATGAGCACTTAGGTTTTCCTTTCGGCGAGCATCCGCTATATGACGCAACACAGGTGGTGGAAATTCGGTCTGAAGACTTAACGCGGCTGGGCTTGCCCGGACCATCAACGGTCCGGGCAAGCTCCTGCTGCGGGAAAGGCCTTAGACGCGGCGGCGCTTCGGCGGACGGCAGCCGTTGTGCGCTGCGGGGGTGACGTCCTGGATGGAGCCAACCTCCAGGCCAGCGGCCTGCAGCGAGCGGATTGCGGTTTCGCGTCCGGATCCCGGTCCCTTGACGAAAACGTCAACCTTGCGCATGCCGTGCTCCTGCGCACGCTTGGCAGCGGCTTCGGCAGCCATCTGGGCAGCGAACGGGGTGGACTTGCGTGAGCCCTTGAAGCCAACCTCACCTGAGGAAGCCCAAGAGATAACAGCGCCGTTCGGGTCCGTGATGGACACGATGGTGTTGTTAAAAGTGCTCTTGATGTGCGCCTGGCCAAGCGCGATATTCTTCTTGTCCTTCTTACGCGGCTTGCGAACCGCGCCACGAGTCTTCGGGGGCATTTTTTCTCCTACAGAAAGTTATCGGGGGAAGCTCCGTTAATCCCGGCGGGGATTTTAACGGGCCTTCTTCTTGCCGGCGACGGTACGCTTCGGACCCTTGCGGGTACGTGCGTTGGTCTTCGTACGCTGTCCGCGTACGGGCAGGCCCTTGCGGTGGCGCAGGCCTTCGTAGCTGCCGATTTCAACCTTGCGGCGGATATCTGCTGCTACTTCGCGGCGAAGGTCACCCTCAACCTTGTAGTTGCCTTCAATGTAGTCACGCAGCTCAACCAGCTGGGTATCAGTCAGGTCCTTGACGCGAACGTCAGCGCTGATGCCAGTGGCAGCCAGGGTTTCGTGTGCACGGGTCTTGCCCACGCCGTAGATGTAAGTAAGCGCAATTTCCAGCCGCTTTTCGCGGGGAATGTCTACGCCAGCGAGACGAGCCATAGTGGCAGTACTCCTTGAATAAACCGGAGGTCGTAGGCAGTACACCCGCACGTTCTGTGCGGCCCCAGCCTCCGACCGGGGGTTAGCTGTCCGGACTCTTTCGAGCTCAATGTTCCAGATCAGCTTGTGCTGCCTTTATTTACTTGCGTGGGTTAGCAACCCAGGGTTTCCTTCAGGAAGGAAATTAGCCCTGGCGCTGCTTGTGGCGCGGGTTCTCGCAGATCACCATGACCCGGCCATTACGGCGGATCACTTTGCACTTTTCGCAGATCTGCTTGACGCTCGGCTTGACCTTCATGGCATTCCTTTGCGTGTGGCAGTTGGTCAACTGGAGCAACCTCAGCTCATGCCGCGGCTGCCCAGAATTTACTTGTAGCGGTAGACGATACGACCCCGAGTGAGGTCATATGGGCTCAGTTCCACCACTACCCGGTCCTCAGGGAGAATCCTGATGTAGTGCTGGCGCATCTTGCCTGAGATGTGTGCCAGAACGATGTGCTTGTTGGTGAGCTCAACGCGAAACATCGCGTTAGGCAGCGCCTCAGTCACAACGCCCTCGATCTCAATGACCCCGTCCTTCTTGGCCATACCCTCCGCTAACTGTTGTTGCCGCAGCCCATCGGATTGCACCGGAGAGGACCACGGACGTTTTTGTTGGATCGGTTATCCCCTCAGGCCCCAAACAGGGCACAGCAGGGCAGACAACCAACAGACAACACTACCCTTTATCCGGGTAAATGTTAAATCCAGCCATGTTAGCGCAATGTGCTCCCGTACGCATCATATTCACCGGCAGGAGTCCTCACCGCTGCCGCACTGGAGACCCCATCCAGGATGGCCAGGCGTACGACGTCGGCCGCCGTGCTTTGCAGGGTAATCAGACTTACCTGCCGGGCAACTTCCGTACCCCGGTCCAGCGGCAAGTCCCCGGTGGCAAGGCAGAAAACGGTATCTCCGTCCGCCAGGGTGTGGCTTGGGTCAAGGGCCCTTGCGATCCCGGCCTGGGCAGCCGAAGCCGTCCGTTTGCACTCGGTCTTGTCCAGGACGGCGTTGGTGGCGACAACAACGAGGGTTGTGTTGGGCCCCGGCGGTTCAGGCGCCGCAGTCGCGGCAACAGCTGCCGGGCGGGACCCAACCGGCAGGCCCAGTGCGTTCACCACAGCCAGGGCACCCAGGACAATGCCGTTCTCGAGGGTGACCGATGCCGTGCCTACTCCCCCTTTGTAGGTCCGGGCCATCAGCGCTCCGGTGCCGGCGCCAACATTGCCGCGTTCGACGTCGTGCCCGTCCTTTTCAGCGGCGGCGGCGGCAGTTGCCGCATAGCCCATTTCCGCCGTCGGACGCGCTAAGAACTCGCCGCCGCGGCCCAGGTCAAAGATGGCGGCCGCCGGAACGATCGGCACCACGCCGCCGGGGACCGGGAATCCCCGGCCGTGCTCTTCGCACCACCGCTGGACGCCGTGGGCCGTCACCAGTCCGTAGGCGCTGCCGCCCGTCAGGACCACGGCATCTACGGCAGAAGTCAGCGTGGTCGGGTCCAGTGCGTCCGTCTCGTGGGTTGCGGGGCCTCCCCCGCCCACGTCCACTGAGCCGGTGGTTCCCGGCGGCGGCAGGATCACAGTCACGCCACTCAACCAGCCGTCGTCGGACTTCTGATTGTGGCCCACACGGATCCCGGGCACGTCAGTAATGGCTCCCATGCCGTTCATTCTTCCCCCCGATCCCAAGTAACTCGCATTTAACGTCCCCAAACACGGTTGCCATGTCTCATGACCTTGTGGACGGTTCATGTCTCATGACCTCGTAGACAGTTGATGTCTCAGGACTTCGAAGACACTTCATGGTTGCGTGGCGTTTGGCTGCTGACGTCGGCGTGGGTAATGGGTTCGCTTTTTGCGGGCTCCTACAGGGTCTGCGGCGACGCCGGAGGGCTTGCCGTTGCCGACGTAGGGCGTGCCTTTGGGTGGCCTGACGTGGCTGATGATTTCGGTGCCTTGGGGTCCGAAGAACATGATGGTGGCGGCGTCGTAGATGACGTGGACGGTTTGTCCGATGTGTTCCTTGCCCATCATGAAATGGGTGCCCAGGACGGTAATGCAGCCGTCCTTCCGGACCGTTCGGCGAAGGCTGCGTCGCTCTGATTCCGGTGTTGGTTGATCTGGCGGAACCGGTGCCGGGGCTTTTGGAGTGGCGTGCCAGGCCTCGCTTGGGGTCATTCCCGGTGCCAGGCCCTGATGTTCGCGTTGGGTGTTGTAGTACAGATCGAAAGCGTCGACTTGGGCTTGCAGGAGAGTCATTGATGCGGCCGGCGGCTGACGGTGGAGGTATTTGTGCAGGGTCTGGTGGAAGCGTTCGTTCTTGCCCTGGGTGGTGGGTTTGTAGGGCTTACCGGTGATCGGCTCCACGCCTTTGGCTTTGAGGAATTCGACCAGCGCACCGGTGCGTCCGCGGCGGGTCGGGTTCAGCGCTGCGCCATTGTCGGAGAGGAACTTCTGCGGCACGCCATGTCTTTGGATGGCCAGCGTCACGACCGCGATCGCAGCGGCACTGGTTTCGCCCGGGGCCACGAGAGATGCCAGAGCAAGCCGGGAATGATCGTCTATGAGCTGGAAAACTGCCACTTTCGTCCGGTCGGCGAGGACCCACTCGGTCGAGTCGATCTGCCAGCACGCGTTCGGCTGCGGATAGACGAATCGCTTGTAGGCGCTGCGCGGCTTCTTCCGCGGCTCCGGCACCACTACCCCGGACCGGGCAAAGATCCTGGCCACGGTCGCCCGCGACGGGGGACGATAGCCCTGCCTGGACAGCGTAGACAGGACCGACAAAGGGCCGTGATCCAGACCTTGTTTCTCCAGATCAGTCCGAGTGGCAAGCAGGAGATCGATCATGCCAGGCTCGGTGGCAGTGGGCGAGGTCCCCGGAACCGTGGATTTCTTCACCAACGCTTGCACCGGCCCCACCGCACCGGCCGCCGCACGGACTCGATAGAACCACGCCCTCGAGACGTTGTGCTTCCGGCAGAACGCCGTCACGGCACCACGGGGAGCGTCTTCGGGCCATGTCGCCACAGCATGGCGAATCCTGATATCGGGTTGGGGTTTGCTCATGCGACACAAGCAAAACCCCAACCCGAGTGTCTACAACGTCCTGAGACAGAGTGTCTCCGAAGTCATGAGACATAAGCGTCTAATAAGTCATGAGACTCCACAGTCCCCAAACACGGTTTTCGCGACGTTATCTGCCAGCCAGTTGGGGGGAAACGGGACGGGGTTAGGGGACGGGAACGGGCACGACGCCGAGGGGCACCAGATGCTCGGCACCGCCGTCGGGGGCCGAGAGCACCCAGATGCCCTTTTCGTGGACCGCCACGGAGTGCTCCCACTGGCAGGAGCGCTTGCCGTCTGTGGTCACCACGGTCCAGTCGTCTTCCAGGACTGCAGTCTCGATGCCGCCACGGACCAGCATGGGTTCGATCGCAAGGCACAGCCCCGGCCGGATCTTGGGCCCGCGGTGGCTGGTGCGGTAGTTGAGCACGTCCGGCGCCATATGCATCTCGGAGCCGATGCCATGGCCGACGTAGTCCTCCAAAATGCCCAGCGGCTTCCCGGGAACAGAGGACACATAGTCGTCAATGGCCGCGCCGATATCCCCCACATGGCTTCCCGTTGCCAGTGCCGCTATGCCCCGCCACATGGCCGCCTGTGTCACGTCGGAGAGCCGCTGGTCTTCGGGATCGGCGGTGCCCACAATGACGGTCCGTGCCGAGTCTGAGTGCCAGCCGTCCACGATCGCGCCGCCGTCGATCGAGATGATGTCGCCATCATTGAGCGTGCGGCTTCCCGGGATGCCGTGCACCACCTCCTCATTGACGGAGGTGCAGATGGAGGCCGGGAAGCCGTGGTAGCCGAGGAAGTTGGATTTCGCCCCGGCCTCATTCAGGACGGCGGCGAAAACGTCGTCCAGGTGCTTGGTGGTGACGCCCGGCACGGCGGCGGCTACGGCGGCATCCAAGGCGCGGGTCAGGACAAGGCCTGCCTCATGCATGGTGCGCATCTGGGCGTTGGTCTTGTATTCGATGCGGGGCTGTCCGAATGCCATGTGTACCTCAGTGATTGGTCTCTTGGGCGGGATGCGATGATCCCAGGGCTCTGATCCATTCTCCCGCACCTGAGAAGCTGCTGGGGACAGGCTCCACCCCCAGCTCCTTGCGCAGCCGGCGGGTGCTGTACGTCCGTTCAAAGCCAAGCTGGGAGACGGCGTAGCGTGTGAGGGCGGGCGCCGTGCGCGTTACGCGGCCCAGCGCCTCAAGCGAAACCGCCAGCGCCATCGCCGCCCGCAGCGGGATAAAGCGGAGTTCGACGTCGGTGCGGCCAGTTTCGTCCAGGACTTCCCGCAGGACTCCGCCCAGTTCCACGGGCTGGTGGTCGGCCACGTTGACGGGCCCGGTTACGTCTGAGGCGCACGCGGCGAGCGCTGCTTCGGTCAGGTTCCCGATTGACGTCAGCTGGTGGCGCACGTCCGGGCCTCCAACGCATAGCAGCCTGCCGCGCTTTACATTGCGGATGAGGCGCGGCAGCAGGGTCCTGTCACCAGGCCCGTACACTCCGTGCGGCCGGAGGATCACTGCATTGGGGTGCTTTGACGCGGCTGCCTCCGCCAGGGCCTTGGAGCGGGAGTAGGCATTCAGGTAGCGCCCGGACGGGGCTTCCTCCTGCCGGTCCACACACGGCTGCCACCAGGGATTGACGCTCGAGCTGGAGATGTGGACCAGCCTGGCGCGGGGGAAGGTGGCCGCGACGGCTTCGGTGCCGAGGACGTTGACACGGTGGAACAATTGCGGCGGCCCCCAGTCGCCAACCTGGGCACCGGCATGCACCACCGCGTCCACCTCCGGCGGGCTCGAAAGCTTCCCCTCGGCCAGATCCCACACGGTAATTCCTGGGAGCTGCCGCCTGCCATAGCGGTAAACCTCCCAGCCGCGGTGTTCGGCGGCCGCCGCCACCGCGGCACCGACAAACCCCGTGGCACCGGTGACAGCGATCCTCATCCGTGGCCGCCCCTGCCGTCGGAAAATACCGAGCCGGCGGAAACCACGGCCGGGTCCAAACGTGTGGAGCCGTCCGTAGTCACGGTCCGGTCCGAGAAAAGCGTCCGCAGGGCGATGCGGTCCGGCTTGCGGTGCCTGCCGGAAGTAGGCAGGTGGGGCATGATCTCTATGCTGTCCGGCAGGGCCGATTCGTCGATGAGCTTCGGCAGCTCCCTTTGGAGCGTGCGAAGCAGAGCTTCGTGTGCCTGGCCGGGCCGGGGCTCGACGGCCAGCCAGACGGCTTCGTCGCCGATGCCGTTGGGAACACCCACCATGACGGCCTGGGCGACCCCCGCAATCCCGGCGATGAGCGGCTCGTACAAGCCCGGATAGATGTTGGTTTTCCCGCGGATGATCATGTCCTTCTTCCGCCCCAGCAGGACCAGTCTGGCCGCTCCCGGCCCGCCACCCGCCCCGCCGGTTCCCCCCGGGCCGTGATCCAGTCGGCCGTGATCCAACCTGCCGTGATCCAACCGGACGAGGTCGCCGGTTGCATGTTCGTCCATTGCGTCGTCGCCGAGGTAGCCAAGGCACATGTTCGGCCCGGAGACCATCAGTTCGTGGTCCTCGGCCACCCGCACGGTCATACCCGGCAGCGGTTCCCCGAGGAAGTCCCCTTCCCCGGAGCCGTCGGCTGCCCGGTATTCGGCCGTGCGCCCGGAGGCGAAGTCCAGTTTCTCCTGTCCCGACGCGATCGCGATGGGAAGTACCTCGGTCATGCCGTAGATGCAATGAAAGCGGACTGCCGGCAGCAGCCGGGCGGCCCGCTCCAGGAAGGAGGCCAGGACGGGCGCGGCTCCCAGCATGACGGTTTGCAGCGTTTCCGGCCAGGCGATCCTGGCGGTTTCGACGGCGTCCAGGATGGGTGCCAGCTGCGAGGGCACCAGGAAAACGTGGGTCGCCGCTGCCCGCCCCGGGGAGGAGCCCAGCGCTGCGGCGAACTGGAGCGGGTCGATCGTGGCGGAGAGCCCGTAGGACGGCATGGTCCAATGGGCTCCCTCGATCAGCGCGGGCAGCCCCATCATGAACTGTTCCGAGTGGATGCGGTCGCCTGCAGCGAAGGTGCAGCGGGTGCTGAGTTGGGTGAAAGCCGCAGCAAGGGTGCCGCGGGTGTGCACCACGCCCTTGGGATGGCCCGTGGTGCCCGAGGTGAAGATAATGACCGCTTCCTGCCCTGGCGCAGCCTCCACCGGCGGCACCGCACCCTTTGCCCGTCCGGAAGAATCGGCCGCTCCCCAGTGGGAAGGCATACGGGTCAGCTGGCGGATGTTGGTAGACCTCAAGGGAACGCCTGGCAGCCAGGGGCCGGAATGGTAGTGGCGGACCTTCATGGCCGCATAGTCCGGCAGCAGCAGGCCGCGGCGCCGGGCAAGGGGCCGCAGGGGGCCCCTGGTACTGAGTGCGTAGAGCAGGGATTCAGCGGCCGCCCACTGTGGCGAGGCCAGCGCGGCCCTGTTGCGGAACAGTTCGGGGCCTACGCCGGGATCGATAAAAACGATGGAACCGCCGGCCCGTACAGCGGCCAGCGCCAGTGTGAAGGCCGAGGGACCGGGCCTGACCGAGAACAGCAGGCGCTCGCCCGGGCCGAATCCGTCGCGCCGCAGTCCGGCGGCGGTGGATTCGATTCCGGCGGCAAGGTCCCGGTAGCTGATGGTCCTGCCGGGCCGGCCGTTCCGATTTCCCGGCCCGGTGATGGCCGGGTGGTCCGGGTACCGCGATGCGGCGTCGTAAACGGCTGTGATGAGGTCCGGCTGGCTCTTAGTGTCCACGGGCCAGCTCCATTGACTTGTAGTGGGGTATGAGGACGTTCCGGCTGACAGCCCGTTGACGGATGTGCCATGGCTTCCGGGCGTATTCGTCCAGCAGCACGTTCAGGGCCCCGTTGATTTCGGCCATGGCCAGCGGCATTCCGATGCAGAAATGCGCCCCTGCCCCGAACCAGAGCTGGCGGGCCGGAGCAGGAACAGGCACCGCCGGGTCGAAGCCGCCCAAGCTCTTCACCGCATGGACAGTGGAGAGCAGGATGCGGTCACCAGGCCTGATCCTGACACCTCCAAGCTGTTTTTCCGCCGTCGCTTCCCGGAGCATCATCGGCGAGGGTGCGGTGAAGCGCAGTCCTTCATTGACGGCGTCCGGCAGGCCGGTCCGGTCGGCCGCCAGCACTGGCAGCCTGCCGTCGTCGAACAGCAGGGCGGCCAGCCGCGGAACATAGGACACCAACGTCTCAGTCCCGGCGATGACAAAGGCGCTGACAATCCCCACAGCCTCATCCTCACTCAGGCCAAGCTCACGCAGGCGGCCGGGGAAGGTGCTGGGGTCATCGCGGCGGTAAGCCTCCCGCACGGGCCCGGCAAGAATTTCGACGGCGGCCTTCGCCTTCACCACCTGGGGCGGGGTCAGTTGTGGCCGGCCCAGCCGGACGAGGCCGGTGATGGACGTACCAAGGCTGAAGAGTTCGGTATCCGGCAGGCGTCCGGGTGCTTGGTCAGGAACCCCGAGCAGGCGGCTGATCACTCCGCCGGACAGTTCCTTGACCAGACTCACGAACTCCACGCCCTGCCCGTTCTCAAGTCCGGCAGACAGGCGCCCGCGCATCCGCTCCACGGCAGGGGCAACAATGGACTCCACGGCCCGGGGCGTGAACAGTCCGTTGAGCCTGCGCCGCAGCTCAAGGTGCGCTTCGCCGTCCATGTTCAGCAGGGCGCGCGGGCCAACCACCGGGGTCCAGAGCGCGCCGGAGGCCCCGGCACCGGTTTTTGAGTAGCTGGCATCCATAAGTACTTCCCGGAGCAGCGAGGCGTCGCTCACCAGGACACCCAGGCCGGGCAGCCTGACCACGGGGCGGAGTTTCCCGAGTCCGCGGATGAGCGGGTAGGCGAAGGGGTGTGCTGCGGTGTGGAGGCGCCGTTCCCAGCCTGCCATGCGGCCGGTCCTCAGGCCCGAAATTTCCCGGGAGATCACCGGATGTCCACGTGTTCTGGCCGGTAGCGGTGGTCCGCGTACCAGGCAAGGGTGTTGGGCAGGCCCCAGGCCTTCACCCGGCGTGAGGAACCGTACACCACCACGTTCCGCCGGAGCGCATACGCCCGCGTCAGCCTGCGTACGCGGTTGGACAGCGCCCGGTCCTCGTGGAGCTCCTCGATGCTGGTGCGGGGAAACCCTCCCGAGCGGAGGTAGAGATCCGCCGTGATGGCCATATTGCAGCCGGGCAGCATCTGGTACGGACCCAGATAGCCTTCCCCTTTGTTGCCTGGGCGGATCCGGCCAAAGAAGGATGCCACCTCCACTGCCCCCAGCATCAGCCACCGCTGCCGGCGGCCCAGGCCCTCGTCCAGGCGGGGGTTCAACTGCCCGGCGATCATCTCCAGGCCGTCGTCGAAGGCCTCCATGATCCGCAGCGTCCAGTCCGGCGCCGGGAGGCAATCCGCATCGGTTCGTGCCAGCCAGCGGGCGCCGTTCAATGCACCAAAGCGCATTCCGGTGTCCGCTGCGGCGCCGGTCCCCTTCTCCGGCTCAGTAATCAACCGGATGTCCATGCCAGGGTTCAGCGCGGCGAATTCCGCCACGATGGCCTGGCTGGCGTCTGTGGAACCGTTGTCCACGATTACCAAGGTGAAATCAGGCTGAAGCTGGGCAGCGAGTGCCTGCAACGTTTCCAGGATCAGCTTCTCTTCATTCAGCACCGGCATGGCAACGCACAGGGGCCGCACGGGAGGAACGCTGGCCGCTAAAGTCCCGGTCACAGCCTGACCACGGCGATCCCCAGGCTGACGCCGCCGGCCAGCCCCACCAGCGCCACCAGATCGCCCGGACCGCAACGGCCCAGGTCCTGAGCCAGCTTCAATTGAAGGGCCAGGCTGACGGAGGCCATGTTGCCGAACTCCTCCACGGTCTTGACGAGTTTCTCCTGTGGCACCCCGGCGCCACGGGCGAAGACGTCCCGGTACGGTGCGCTGACCTGGTGCACGCAGACGACGGCGAAATCGGACCAGGCCAGTTCAAGCCGGGCCAGTGTTTCATCCAGGATGCCGCGGCCAAGGTCCAGGAACGCGTCCTTGAGTTTCTCGCCGTCCATGGTGAAATAGGTCGCCTCGGGATCCCTTGGGGCAACGGATCCGCCAGTGCCCAGTGTCCCCACCGCCCAGTGGCTGCTTTTCGCCGTGAATCCCGTCCCCAGCACGCGCGGTCCTGATTCGTCGTGGGGGTCGGCAGGTTCCAGCAGCAGCGCACAGCCGGCGTCGCTCATGGTGTAGCCGGGAAACGCCGCGGCGAAAGTTTCCTGGTCCGGAACGGCCCATCGCACCGCTCGGGACGGCGATTCACCGCTGACCAGAAGCACCCGGCGGTACCGGCCGGTCCCGATCAGGGCGTCCGCTACCTCCAGCCCGTTCAGCAGGCTGTTACAGGCGTTCTTGACGTCCATAACGGGACACGTCACCCCTAGTTTCGCCGCCACCATATGCCCCGTGGCCGGCTCCACCATGTCCTGGCTCGCGGAGGCAAAAATAAGGAGGCCGACGTCGGCGGGCTCGAGACCGAGGTCAGCCAGCAGTTTTCCGGCGGCTACAGCCGCAAGGTCTGAGGCCTGCTCGGCCGCGGCCATCACGGACCTGGTCCGGATTCCGGTCAGCCGGCCGATGAGGCCCTTGGGAACACGGAAGCCGGGACTGGCCGCAGCAAGCTGTAGCTCCAGGTCGTTGGTGCTCAGGCGGCCTGGCGGCACGTAGACTTCGAGGCCGGCTATCCTCGCCGCGCCCGGAACAGGTTGGTGCATGCATATCTCCCCACAGACAATGCGGACGTTGATCCGGCGCCAGCCTTACGCTCTAACAACAGCCGCTTCCAGGACGCTGGCCCCAGGATGCTGCCGTCCAAGCGGCTGGCCTCCAGGAACAATGGCCTCCAGGAACAGAGAAAGGCGCGTTCCGTACTTGATAGTACGGGACGCGCCTTCCTTGGATCCCTAAGGCAGGGCCGGTGGCGTCAGCCCCGTCCGGGGTCCCGCCGCGGCCGCGAGCAGAAAGGGTATCAGGCTGCTTGTGCGGCCTTGATGGCCTGCATTACACGGTCCGTCACTTCGTCGATGGCGCCGATGCCGTCAACCTGGGTCAGGATGCCGCGCTCCGCATATTTGGCAACAACTGCCTCGGTCTGCTCGTGGTAGAGGTCAAGGCGGTGGCGGATGACGGCTTCATTGTCGTCGCTCCGGCCGGTTTCCTTGGCACGGCCCAGGAGGCGGGTCACCAATTCCTCATCGTCGGCGGTCAGCTGCAGGACGACGTCGAGCTTCTCTTCGCCGTTGGCGAGAATCTCGTCGAGGTAGTCCACCTGTGCCGTGGTGCGCGGGTAGCCGTCGAGCAGGAATCCGCTTTCGACGTCGGGCTCGCTGAGGCGGTCCCGGACCATCTTGTTGGTCACGCTGTCCGGAACGAAGTCTCCGTTGTCCATGTACTTCTTGGCTTCGATGCCAAGCGGGGTCTCACCCTTGACGTTGGCACGGAAGATGTCGCCGGTGGAGATCGCCACAACGCCGAGGCGCTCCGATATGCGTTCCGCCTGCGTCCCTTTTCCGGAGCCGGGTGGTCCAATAATTAACATTCTCGTCATCGCAAGAGCCCTTCGTAGTGACGTTGCTGTAGTTGCGCGTCTATCTGTTTGACGGTTTCAAGGCCAACGCCCACCATGATCAGGATGGAGGTACCACCGAACGGGAAGTTCTGGTTGGCGTTGATCAGTACAAGTGCCACCAGCGGAATCAGTGCCACGAAGCCCAGGTACAGGGCGCCGGGCAAGGTGATCCGGGAGAGCACGTACTGGAGGTAATCCGCCGTCGGCTTGCCCGCACGGATACCGGGAATGAAGCCGCCGTACTTCTTCATGTTGTCTGAGACCTCTTCAGGGTTGAAGGTGATCGCGACATAGAAGTAGGTGAAAAATACAATCATGGCGAAGTAGAGCGCCATGTAGATCGGGTGGTCGCCACGGGTCAGGTTGTTGTTGATCCACTCAACCCAAGGTTGCAGCTGCTCGCCCGGTTTGGGCTGGTTGAACTGTGAGATCAGACCAGGCAGGTAGAGCATGGACGAAGCAAAGATCACAGGGATCACGCCGGCCATGTTCACCTTGATGGGGATGTAGGTGCTGGTGCCGCCCACGGTGCGTCGCCCGATCATCCGCTTGGCGTACTGGACCGGGACCCGCCGCTGGGACTGCTCCACAAAGACCACCAGGCCAACAGTCACCAGGCCGATGGCCAGGACCATAAAGAAGGTGCCCGGGCCCTGGGAGGACCAGATGGCGCCAAGGGAGGTGGGGAATGTTGCTGCGATGGAAGTAAAGATGAGCAGCGACATGCCGTTGCCCACACCCTTTTCGGTGACCAGCTCGCCCATCCACATGATGAGGCCGGTGCCGGCCGTCAGGGTGATGATGAGGAGGATGGTGGTGATCACGCTGTCGTCAGGGATGATCGGGAGATTACAGCCGGGGAGCAGCTGGCCTGAGCGTGCCAGGGAAACAAGCGTTGTCGCGTTCAGGAGGCCCAGGGCAATGGTCAGGTACCGTGTGTACTGCGTCAGCTTTGACTGCCCGGAAGCACCTTCTTCATAGAGCTCCTGGAAACGGGGAATAACCACCCGGAGCAGCTGCACAATGATGCTGGCGGTGATGTACGGCATGATGCCCAGTGCGAAGATGGACACCTGGAGCAATGCACCGCCGCTGAACAGGTTGACGAGCTGATAGAGCCCCTCTGCGGTCTGACCGTTCGACAAGCATTGCTGGACATTCTGGTAGTTCACACCAGGCGAGGGGATGAAGGCACCCAAGCGGAAGATTGTGATGATTCCCAGCGTGAACAACAACTTGCGTCGCAGATCAGGCGTGCGAAAGGCCCGGCCAAATGCGCTAAGCAAGCGTCCTCCTGAGTGGTTTAAATGAAGTCATGGGAGCAGGGTGAATAAACCCAACAACCGAGTCTAACGGGTGGAGGCTGTTCACGGATAATCCGGAAAGCGTGGAAAACGAAAAACTCCCGGGATCCGAGGCCTTGCGGCCCCGAATCCCGGGAGTCCAACAACGGGCATTTGCCCCACCGGCTCTAGAGCGCGGTGGTGCTTCCGCCTGCTGCAGCAATCTTTTCAGCAGCGCTGGCCGAGAATGCGTGGGCGGTGACGTCAACCTTCACGGTGATGTCACCGGTGCCCAGCACCTTGACGGGCTGGTTCTTGCGAACGGCACCCTTTTCGACCAGGTTCTCCACGGTCACTGCGCCACCTTCCGGGAACAGCTCGTTGAGCTTGTCCAGGTTGACAACCTGGAACTCAACCCGGAACGGGTTCTTGAAGCCGCGCAGCTTCGGCAGGCGCATGTGCAGCGGCAGCTGGCCGCCGGCAAAGCCAGCCTTGATCTGGTAGCGGGCCTTCGTACCCTTGGTACCGCGACCAGCGGTCTTACCCTTGGAACCTTCACCACGACCAACACGGGTCTTGGCGGTCTTGGCACCCGGGGCGGGACGCAGGTGGTGGACCTTCAGAGCGTTCTGCTTCTCAGCAGTAGCGCTCTGTGCCTTCTCAGCAGTGTTTTTCTCTGCCATTTACTTCGCCTCCTCTACCTTTACCAGGTGCGGAACCGTGTTGAGCATTCCAACGGTCACGGCGTCGGCGGTGCGGACAACGGTGTGTCCGATCCGCTTCAGGCCGAGGGACCGAAGGGTGTCGCGCTGGTTCTGCTTGCCGCCAATGACGGACTTGATCTGAGTGATCTCCAACTGAGCGTCGGAGGGAATCAGGTTCTTAGCCATAGCTTAGACACCCACCTTCTGGTTCAGGAGGGCCTTGACCATAGCCGGGGTAGCAACTTCATCCAGCGGCAGGCCGCGGCGTGCTGCCACAGCTGCCGGCTCTTCGAGGCGCTTCAGCGCATCAACGGTGGCATGCACGATGTTGATGGCGTTGGAGGAACCGAGCGACTTGGAGAGGATGTCGTGGATGCCCACGCACTCCAGTACTGCACGGACCGGACCACCGGCGATAACACCGGTACCGGCGGAAGCCGGACGCAGCATTACGACGCCGGCAGCAGCCTCACCCTGAACGCGGTGCGGGATGGTGTTGCCAATGCGGGGAACGCGGAAGAAGGACTTCTTAGCCTCTTCAACGCCCTTCGCGATTGCGGCGGGAACTTCCTTAGCCTTGCCATAGCCCACGCCGACCATACCGTTGCCGTCACCAACGACGACCAGGGCGGTGAAGCTGAAGCGACGACCACCCTTGACCACCTTGGAAACGCGGTTAATGGTGACAACGCGCTCGATGAACTGGCTCTTCTCGGCTTCACGGCCGCCATCGCGGCCACCACGGCCACCACGGTCGCCGCGGCCCTGGCCACGGTCGCCACGCTCGCCACGACGAGCGCCACCACGGCGGTCATCGGCAGCAGCGGCGGCAGTGGTCTCAGTGGCCGGAGCAGCTACGGCTTCAGTAGCCTTCTGATCTGCAGACACAGTGTCCTTTTCCTTGTTTGCTTCCGTCACAGTGACAGCCCACCTTCACGTGCACCGTCAGCGACGGCGGCGATCCGGCCGTGGTACTTGTTACCACCGCGGTCGAAGACAACAGCTTCGACGCCGGCAGCCTTCGCACGCTCGGCAACGAGCTCGCCAACGCGCTTGGCCTTGGCAGTCTTGTCACCGTCGAATGCACGAAGGTCGGCTTCCAGTGTGGACGCGCTCGCTACGGTCAGGCCCTTGGTGTCATCGACAACCTGGACGAATACGTGGCGTGCGGAGCGGTTGACGACCAGACGAGGACGTACAGCCGTTCCGGAGATGCGCTTGCGGATACGAAGCTGGCGGCGGCTGCGTGAAGCAGACTTGCTCTTGTTCGTACGCTTCTTATTGATTGAGATGGCCATGGTTACTTACCAGCCTTTCCGACCTTGCGGCGGATGACTTCGCCTGCGTAACGGATGCCCTTGCCCTTATAGGGGTCCGGCTTCCGAAGCTTGCGAATGTTGGCAGCAACCTCGCCGACCTGCTGCTTGTTGATACCTGAAACAGAGAGCTTGGTCGGGGTCTCAACTGCAAAGGTGATGCCGTCCGGTGCCGAAACATTTACCGGGTGGCTGTAGCCGAGAGCGAACTCAAGGTCAGATCCCTTGGCCTGAACGCGGTAACCAGTACCAACGATTTCAAGCTTCTTCTCGTAGCCCTTGGTTACGCCCTCGATCATGTTGGAGATCAGGGTGCGGGTCAGGCCGTGGAGTGAACGGGAGGCGCGCTCGTCGTTCGGGCGGGCGACAGTCAGGGTCTCTGCTTCCAGGGAAACCTCGATCGGGCTGGCCACAGTGTGGTTCAGCTCGCCTTTGGCACCCTTGACGCTGACGACAGAGCCGTCAACCTTGACCTCAACGCCGGCAGGAACGGTGATGGGGAGACGTCCAATACGTGACATTATTCTCTTCCTTTCCCGTTACCAGACGTAAGCGAGGACTTCGCCGCCCACGCCCTTCTTGCCGGCCTGCTTGTCAGTCAAGAGGCCGGAAGAGGTGGACAGGATTGCGACACCCAGGCCACCGAGCACGTGCGGCAGGTTGGTGGACTTTGCGTAAACGCGCAGTCCCGGCTTGGAAATACGACGAACGCCAGCGATGGAACGCTCACGGTTCGGGCCGAACTTGAGCTCGAGGGTCAGCTTCTTGCCAACCTCAGCGTCTTCTTCTTTCCAGGAGGCGATGTAACCTTCAGCCTTCAGGATGTCGGCAACGCGTGCCTTGAGCTTGCTGTACGGCATAGTCACGGAGTCGTGGTATGCCGAGTTTGCATTGCGCAGACGCGTAAGCATGTCTGCGACAGGATCTGTCATTGTCATTGTGGGCTCTTGCCCTTCCTCATAACGGTTTCCTCGCCGCGGCATAAAGCCTCAGCGAAGGACCTTTTACGTAGTTAGATTAGTCTTCGGCCTTGAACGGGAAACCAAGCGCCTTCAGCAGCGCGCGGCCTTCGTCATCGGTCTTGGCAGTGGTGACCACAGTGATGTCCATGCCGCGGGTGCGGTCGATGGAATCCTGGTCGATTTCGTGGAACATAACCTGCTCGGTCAGACCGAAGGTGTAGTTGCCGTTGCCATCGAACTGCTTGCCACTGAGGCCGCGGAAGTCGCGGATACGGGGCAGGGCCAGCGTGACAAGGCGGTCCAGGAATTCCCACATGCGGTCGCCACGCAGGGTTGCGTGTGCACCGATGGGCATGCCTTCGCGCAGCTTGAACTGTGCGATTGACTTGCGGGCCTTGGTTACCTGCGGCTTCTGGCCGGTGATCAGGGTCAGATCGCGGACAGCGCCGTCGATCAGCTTGGAGTCCTTGGCGGCATCTCCAACACCCATGTTCACAACGACCTTCACCAGGCGGGGAACCTGGTTGACGTTCTCGTACTTGAATTCCTCAATGAGCGTGCTCTTGATGGAATCGGCGTACTTGGTCTTCAGACGAGGAACGATCTTCGTTGCCGGAGTCTCGAGAGTCTCAGTCATTAGATGTCCTTCCCGGAGCTCTTGGCCACGCGTACACGCACTTCACGCTTCACGCCATTGCGCTCCACGGTCTCGGTGCGGAAACCAACGCGGGTGGGCTTCTTGGTGGACGGGTCAACCAGAGCCACGTTGGAGATGTGGATCGAAGCTTCAACGACCTCGATGCCACCGGTCTTGGTGCCGCGCTGCGACTGACCGACCTTGGTGTGCTTGGTTACGCGGTTAATGCCTTCAACCAACACGCGGTTGGTCTCCGGGAATACGCGCAGAACCTTGCCCTGCTTGCCACGGTCGCCGCCGCGCTCAGCCTTGGCGCCAGTGATGACCTGAACCAGGTCACCCTTTTTGATCTTAGCCATGGACTAGAGCACCTCCGGAGCCAGAGAAACGATCTTCATGAACTTCTTGTCACGGAGTTCACGACCAACCGGTCCGAAGATGCGGGTACCGCGGGGGTCACCGTCAGCCTTCAGGATCACAGCTGCGTTCTCGTCAAACTTGATGTAGGAACCATCCGCACGGCGGCGTTCCTTCTTGGTACGGACGATGACTGCCTTGACAACATCGCCCTTCTTTACGTTGCCGCCCGGAATTGCGTCCTTGACGGTAGCGACGATGACGTCGCCAATGCCTGCGTAGCGACGGCCAGATCCACCGAGAACGCGAATGGTAAGGATTTCCTTAGCACCCGTGTTGTCGGCGACCTTGAGTCGCGACTCCTGCTGAATCACTATTTACTCCTTGCGTCGCGCTGGTTCTCAGACCGAAAATCTTCCTACGGAATGAGCCTTGCGGAACGGTTGATCGGGGTGTCTCTTGACCTGCCTGGATTTTGCCAGACCAGGCCTAAACGCCCGTGCCAAAAACATTTGCTTCCCAAGCCGGTCCAGGCTGACCTGGAGCGCGAGGGGGCACTATGCCGTGGCACGATTGTTTACGAGGTTGATGACGGCGCGCGAAAGGCGCCATACAAACTCAATATCCTAGCACAGTTCGGGCCAGCCCCCATATCACAGAGCCGCCACTCCCCCGCAATGCACGACGGCGTCACAGGGGGCTGTCTTTTGGCCCGCCAGGGGTGCCGCTGCACCGCAAAAGGGCCGCCGCCGTCGTGCGTTCGCGGAAGACCGTGCCCCCATGACGCCGGCGCGGGCAACCCCACGTCGTTACGCAGAAACCCCCGCTCCCATAAGGGAACGGGGGTTTCTAAGCAGTCATAACAGCAGGGCTGTTACTTGGCCTTCTCGAGGATCTCCACGAGCCGCCAGTTCTTCGTGGCGGACAGCGGGCGGGTCTCGGCGATGACAACGAGGTCGCCGATGCCGGCGGTGTTCTCTTCGTCGTGTGCCTTGACCTTGGAGGTACGGCGGATGACCTTGCCGTAAAGAGCGTGCTTCACGCGGTCTTCAACCTGAACAACGATGGTCTTTTCCATCTTGTCAGAGACAACGTAGCCGCGACGCGTCTTGCGGTAACCGCGCTGCTCAGCCGTGGCTGCGGTAGCAGTTTCCGTCACGTTCTCGTCCTTTTCACTCACTTGGCGTCCTCCTCGGTCTCAACCGTTTCAGCCGTCTCGGCCTTCTTGGTTGCTGACTTCTTGGACTTCTTTTCTTCCTTGGCTTCCACAACCGGTGCGGCAACCTCGGCACGAATGCCCAGCTCGCGCTCACGGAGAACGGTGTAGATGCGTGCGATGTCCTTCTTTACCGCGCGCAGACGACCGTGGTTCTCCAGCTGACCGGTGGCGGACTGGAAACGCAGGTTGAACAGCTCTTCCTTAGCCTTACGGAGTTCTTCAACGAGGCGCTCGTTGTCGAACGTGTCCAGCTGTGCGGATGCAAGTTCCTTGGATCCTACTGCCATTTCTATTCACCACCTTCGCGACGCAAAATGCGTGCCTTCAACGGGAGCTTGTGGATTGCCAGGCGCAGTGCCTCGCGAGCTACCGATTCTTCGACGCCGGAGATCTCAAAGAGAACCCGGCCCGGCTTGACGTTGGCGACCCACCATTCCGGCGAACCCTTACCGGAACCCATACGGGTTTCGGCAGGCTTCTTCGTCAGGGGACGGTCCGGGTAGATGTTGATCCAGACCTTACCGCCACGCTTGATGTGGCGGGTCATCGCGATACGTGCAGACTCGATCTGACGGTTGGTAACGTATGCCGGGCTCAGGGCCTGGATGCCGTACTCACCGAAGGAGACCTTGGTGCCGCCCGTAGCAGCGCCGGAACGACCCGGGTGGTGCTGCTTACGGTGCTTGACTCGACGTGGGATAAGCATTTAAGCCTGTCCTCCTTCTACTGCAACGGGTGCAGCCTCAACTGCCGGAGCCTCTGCAGCAGGAGCTGCTTCGGCGGCCGGACGGTCGGTACGACGGCGGCGGTCACCACGGTCAGCGCCACCGGGACGTCCCGGACGGTCGCTGGCACCGCGGCCACGGGACGGAGCAGCAGCTGCCTGCTGAGCCAGTTCCTTGGCGGTGATGTCACCCTTGTAGATCCAGACCTTCACGCCAATGCGGCCGAAGGTGGTCTTGGCTTCGTAGAAGCCGTAGTCGATGTTCGCGCGGAGGGTGTGCAGGGGCACGCGGCCTTCGCGGTAGAACTCCGAGCGGGACATTTCGGCGCCGCCCAGTCGACCGGAGCAGGCGATACGGATGCCCTTGGCACCTGCACGCTGCGCGGACTGCATGGCCTTCTTCATCGCACGGCGGAAAGCCACGCGGGAAGTCAGCTGCTCGGCAACACCCTGGGCAACAAGCTGTGCTTCCATCTCGGGGTTCTTGACCTCGAGGATGTTCAGCTGGACCTGCTTGCCCGTGAGCTTTTCGAGCTCGCCGCGGATGCGGTCTGCTTCTGCGCCACGGCGGCCGATAACGATGCCGGGACGTGCCGTGTGGATATCCACGCGGACACGGTCACGGGTGCGCTCGATCTCAACCTTGGCGATACCGGCGCGCTCCATGCCGACAGACATGAGCTGGCGGATACGGATGTCTTCGCGAACGAAGTCCTTGTACCGCTGTCCGGCCTTGGTGCTGTCAGCGAACCAGTGCGATACGTGATCGGTGGTGATGCCGAGTCGGAACCCGTGCGGGTTTACTTTCTGTCCCACTTAGCGAGCCTCCTCTTTCTCCGGGGTAGCGACTACCACGGTGATGTGGCTGGTGCGCTTCTTGATCTGAAATGCACGACCCTGGGCACGCGGCTGGAACCGCTTCATGGTCGGGCCTTCATCAACAAACGCTTCGCTGATGATGAGGTCACCTTCGTCAAACGCCACGCCGTCGCGGTCCGCGAGGACCCGGGCGTTGGAGATTGCCGACTGAACTACCTTGAATACCGGCTCCGAAGCTGCCTGCGGGGCAAACTTCAGAATTGCCAGAGCCTCATTCGCTTGCTTACCACGAACAAGGTTGACGACGCGCCGGGCCTTCATAGGCGTTACGCGGATGTGACGCGCAATTGCCTTGGCTTCCATTGCTTTCCTTCTCTCGTCTTGACGTAAGTGCAGGCGCCTAGCGGCGCTTGCCCTTACGGTCGTCCTTGACATGGCCGCGGAATGTCCGCGTGGGAGCGAATTCGCCGAGCTTGTGCCCGACCATCGACTCAGTGACAAACACCGGGATGTGCTTGCGTCCGTCGTGCACGGCGATCGTGTGCCCGAGCATGTCGGGGATGATCATCGAACGGCGGGACCAGGTCTTGATGACGTTCTTGGTGCCCTTTTCGTTTTCCCTGGCTACCTTCACAAAGAGGTGCTGGTCAACGAAAGGACCTTTTTTCAGGCTGCGTGGCATGTGTCCAGGCTCCTATCGCTTGTTCTTGCCAGTACGACGGCGACGAACAATAAGCTTGTCGCTCTCTTTGTTGGGACGCCGGGTGCGGCCTTCCCGCTTACCGTTCGGGTTGACGGGGTGACGTCCACCGGACGTCTTACCCTCGCCACCACCGTGCGGGTGGTCAACCGGGTTCATCGCGACACCACGGACAGTCGGGCGAACGCCCTTCCAGCGCATGCGGCCGGCCTTACCCCAGTTGATGTTCGACTGCTCGGCGTTGCCGACCTCGCCGACGGTAGCGCGGCAGCGCACGTCAACGTTGCGGATTTCGCCGGAAGGCAGACGCAGCTGGGCGAAGCGGCCTTCCTTGGCTACGAGCTGGATCGATGCGCCGGCGGAGCGGCCCATCTTGGCGCCGCCACCCGGACGCAGTTCAACTGCGTGGATAACGGTACCTACCGGGATGTTGCGCAGGGGCAGGTTGTTGCCAGGCTTGATGTCAGCGTTGGCACCTGCTTCTACGAAGTCACCCTGGGACAGCTTGTTCGGGGCGATGATGTAACGCTTGGTGCCATCAACGTAGTGCAGGAGGGCGATGCGAGCCGTGCGGTTCGGATCGTACTCGATTTCGGCAACGCGGGCGTCAACGCCGTCCTTGTCGTGGCGACGGAAGTCGATCAGACGGTACTGGCGCTTGTGTCCACCACCTTTGTGACGGGTTGTGATCTTACCGGTGTTGTTACGGCCGCCCTTTTTGGGCAGCGGACGTACCAACGACTTTTCCGGCGTCGACCGCGTGATTTCGGTGAAGTCCGCTACGCTCGAGCCACGACGGCCCGGGGTAGTCGGCTTGTATTTACGGATTCCCATAATTTATTTCCTCGTTAAAGTGGTCTCCGCTACGCGAGCGGACCGCCGAAGATGTCGATAGTGCCTTCTTTGAGGGTCACAATGGCACGCTTGGTGTTCTTGCGGGTACCCCATCCGAATTTGGTGCGCTTGCGCTTACCGGCACGGTTGATGGTGTTGATCGATTCGACCTTGACGGAGAAAATCTTCTCCACGGCCAGCTTGATCTCGGTCTTGTTCGAGCGGGGGTCCACCAGGAAGGTGTACTTTCCCTCATCGATCAGGCCGTAGCTCTTTTCCGATACGACGGGTGCAAGCACGACGTCGCGCGGGTCTTTGATGGTGGCTGCACTCACTTGGCATCCTCCTCGTTCTTTGCCACTGCCTTGTCAGCAACGAATGCTTCGTAGGCAGCCTTGGTGAAGACAACGTCGTCAGAGACGAGAACGTCGTAGGTGTTCAGCTGGTCTGCGTACAGAACGTGAACACCGGCGAGGTTGCGCACGGACAGTGCTGCAACGTCGTTGGCGCGCTCGATGACAACCAGCAGGTTCTTGCGCTCGGAAACTCCGCGCAGCGTTGCCAGTGCGTTCTTGACGGACGGCTTGGTGCCCTCCACCAGTTCGGCAACAACGTGGATGCGGCCGTTGCGTGCCCGGTCAGACAGTGCGCCGCGCAGGGCAGCAGCAATCATCTTCTTGGGGGTGCGCTGGCTGTAGTCACGCGGTGTGGGACCGTGGACAACGCCACCACCGGTCATGTGAGGTGCACGGATTGAACCCTGACGGGCGCGGCCGGTGCCCTTCTGCTTGAACGGCTTGCGGCCTGCACCGGAAACTTCGGCGCGGGTCTTGGTCTTGTGGGTTCCCTGGCGGGCAGCAGCGAGCTGGGCAACGACGACCTGGTGCAGCAGCGGCACGTTGGTCTGAACGTCGAAGATCTCTGCAGGCAGGTCAACCTTGACAGTGCTAGTCATTTAACTAGGCTCCCTTCACTGCGGTGCGTACGAGTACGACCTGGCCGCGGGCGCCGGGAACGGCACCCTTGATCAGGAGCAGCGACTTCTCAACGTCAACCGCGTGGACCGTGAGGTTCAGCGTGGTGTGACGAACGGCGCCCATGCGGCCGGCCATTTTCATGCCCTTGAAGACGCGGCTCGGGGTGGATGCGCCACCGATTGAACCGGGCTTACGGTGGTTCTTGTGGGCACCGTGGGAAGCTCCAACGCCGTGGAAGCCGTGACGCTTCATAACGCCGGCGAAGCCCTTACCCTTGGTGGTGCCAATAACGTCGATCTTCTGGCCGGCTTCGAAGAGCTCAACAGAAAGCTCCTGGCCCAGCTCGTAAGAGTCGGCATCTGCAGTGCGCAGTTCGACGACGTGGCGGCGAGGAGTGACGCCTGCCTTTTCAAAGTGACCAGCCAGCGGCTTGGTGACCTTGCGGGGATCGATCTGGCCGTAGCCGATCTGAACGGCGACGTAGCCATCGGTGTCTGCGTTGCGCAGCTGGGTGATGACGTTCGAATCTGCCTGGACCACAGTGACGGGGATGAGCTTGTTGTTCTCGTCCCAGACCTGGGTCATGCCGAGCTTCGTGCCCAGCAGGCCCTTTACATTACGGGTTGCGGTCATAGTCTCTCAGCACCTCCCTACAGCTTGATTTCGATGTTCACGTCTGCCGGCAGGTCGAGACGCATGAGCGAGTCAACAGCCTTGGGCGTGGGATCGATGATGTCGATAAGACGCTTGTGCGTGCGCATTTCAAAGTGCTCGCGGCTGTCCTTGTACTTGTGCGGAGAGCGGATTACGCAGTAAACGTTCTTCTCCGTCGGCAGCGGCACGGGGCCCACTACCGTTGCGCCTGCGCGCGTGACCGTCTCAACGATCTTCCGTGCTGAAACGTCAATGACCTCGTGGTCGTATGACTTCAGCCGGATGCGGATTTTTTGTCCCGCCATGTCGCCTGACTCTCTTTCAGTCTGTGCTTCCCCTGGTTGGGGCTGCCCTGTTCACTTACCCGTTGTATGGCTGCCGAAGCAATTGAGGTCGTAACCACCATCCGCCGCACAAACTGAATCCGGAAGAATCCGGGTTCCTCACCTTGCCGGCGCAACCGACCCCCGCGGTCGGGCGTGTCGCGTTTGGCACGCAATACAAATCCGCAGTTCCATGGGGAGTGGGTTATGTTTGGTCTTCCACTTGGACCCTGACACCCGGCATTATCCGGATCGGGACGCGAAGAAGCGCTTGAACAACTCATCTAGTATGCCGGATATTATCCGGAGAAGCCAATCAAGGGTTTGGCGGGGCCTGAAACGGCGGCACGCCCCGGAACCCAGCTTGCGCCGCCGTCGGCCCCGAGAGTCATTGCCTTCAGCAACGTCCGAATGGATGATAGGGGCATGACAGTGGAAAATGCTGTTTCCGTCACCGAACTGGCAGGGCGGATCCCGCCCTCCTTCACCCTTGGCGTGGCCGCTGCGGCCTTCCAGATTGAGGGCGCGCTGGCCGCGGACGGACGTGGCCCGTCGGGCTGGGACGCCTTCGTCGAGAAGCCTGGTGTCATTGTTGATGGACATTCGCCGGCGGTTGCCTGCGACCATTACAACCGCTCCCACGAAGATGTGGCCCTGATGCGCGAGCTGGGCATTGATTCCTACCGCTTCTCCATCTCGTGGCCAAGGATCCAGCCTGACGGCCATGGCGCATTCAACGAACAGGGCCTGGACTTTTACGACCGCCTCATCGACCAGCTCCTTGAAGCAGGCATCTCCCCCATGGCTACGCTGTACCACTGGGACACCCCCCTGCCCCTGGAGCATCGTGGCGGGTGGATGAACCGGGCCACAGCGGAGAGGTTTGCCGACTATGCCGCCGCTGCCGGCCGGCGTTTTGGCGACCGCGTAGACCAATGGGTCACCCTCAACGAGCCTGCCTCGGTGGTGCTCAATGGCTACGCCCTGGGCGTTCACGCTCCCGGGCGCTACCTGCTGTTCGACGCTTTTCCCGCCGTCCACCACCAACTCCTGGCACACGGTCTTGCTGTGCAGGCGCTCCGCTCCGAAGGTGTCAGCGGCGGCATCGGCGTGACCAACCTGCACTCCCCCGTCCGGCCGGCCTCACGGAACATTGCCGACAGGGTGGCAGCAAAAGTCTTCGACCTTATGCTGAACCGGGTCTATGCCGACCCCATCCTGCTGGGCCGCTACCCGCGCTCCCTGCTGTTTGCCAAGCCGTGGATGCGCTCGTTCGGCAAGATACCCGAGGACGATCTTCGCACCATCCATCAGCCCGTGGACTTCTACGGCGTGAACTACTACCAGCCTGTGAAGGTAGCGGCCGGGCAGGGTACCGGTGAGGACCTCACCGTGCCGGCGGAAGCTATGGTTCGGATACCCGCCCACCAGGTGCCGTTCGACGAGTACGAGACAACGGGGTTCGGTTGGCCGGTGGCTCCAGAACATCTGGGGATCCTGCTGCGTGAGCTGAAGGACCGCTACCGGGATGCCCTGCCGCCCATCTACATCACGGAAAGTGGCGCCAGTTTCCCTGAACCCGAGCACGTCACTGGCCCTGTCCAGGACCAGCAGAGGATCGATTATCTTGCGCACCACATACGCAACGCACTGGAAGCGACGGCTCCCGGTGGAATTGCCGCAGACGTGGATCTGCGCGGCTATTACGTCTGGACGCTGATGGACAATTTTGAGTGGGCTGCAGGATACTCCCAGCGCTTTGGCCTGGTGCACATGGATTTCGACAGCCTGGAGCGCACCCCCAAGGAATCGTTCTACTGGTACCAGGCGCTCTGCCTTGCACGGAGGTCCGTGGCTGACTGAGCCCGGCGGCTCCCGCTATTGGTTTTTGTTCGCCCGGTTGATGCGCTTGGCGCGGTCAATCTCGTTGCGGAAATGCTTCTTGGCCCAGAACACACCGGCCACTACTGCCACTGCCACAATCAGAAAAATAAGCCATCCCATGATGAGCTCCTCTCGGTCAGCCAACACTATCAGGGCCGGCTGAACGGCCCGCCGTCCGGCAGCCGAGGCGGGGACTGCTGTTGATCCGGCTGCTGAGGAGCGGGCAGCTGAGGAGCGTGCAGCTGAGGAGCGGGCAGCTGAGGACCGGGCTGCACTGGTCCTGATGGCTGAGGGCCGGACTGCTGAGGCCTCGGCCGCTCAGGCCCCGGCTGCTCAGGCCAGCCGCCGTCTACTCCGGAGCCGCTTCCCATGGCTTCGCCTTGGCTGGCGACGCTTCCCCTGTTCAGTCGCCACACCGCAAAGGCAATCAGGCCGACGGCGATGAGCGCCAGGAGCGCAAAGGTGTAATGGCGCATCGCCCACAGGATACACACGGCCACTCCTGCAGCACCCCACCAGACGAACAGCCGCTCCCCCAGCCCAAGACCCACCATCAGGAGAATGGCCAGAAGGACCAGGACCCACAACTGTTGTCCGCCGGTGCCGCCGAAAATCACGCCAAGGCCGCTCAGCGAGAGAAGTCCTGCACCCGCAGCCACCAGCATTCGCCCAGCGGTCCGATGACCCGCGCCGTAGCGGAGGGCGCCCAGGCCCGACGCCAACAGCACATACCACTGCGCCGCCCAGAACGCGTTGGGCATGCCCCCGGCGAGGCGGTCATAGCCCGGTTGAGCGTCCAGCTCAAAGATCGCAGCGCGCTGCAGGGCAGCCGTCACCACCAGCGCGCCCACCTCCGCGGTTATCCTCCGCGCCCTTGGCGGCGCTTCGTAGCAGGAGATTCCGACGGCGGCAGCCAGCGCGGCTGCGCTGGCCCAGGACGTGATGTCGCCGGGTGCGCCGGCCGCGGCAACGAGGCACAGAGCCAGTAGCGCGGTACCGGCCAGGGACCAACGACGTACGGGGTCACCCTGCAATTGGTCCTGCCGGTAGAGCCTTACAAGGTACGAGGCGGCAGCGGCTGTTCCTGCCCCGGCCAGCCAGGGCAGGAACGTGCCCCACTCTCCGGAGGTTCCTTGGAGGGCCGCCGTGGCCAGGGCGACACCACCGCCGAGTCCCGCTGCCGCGGCGGGTGGATAGAGGAACGGATACCCCTCCAGATGCGAGGCAGCAAAGCACACGGCCGCAAGAACCAGCAACGCCGTACCAGGCAGCCAGTCTGCTGCCACGGTTGATACAGCCAGACCGGAAAGTGTGAACGAGCCGGCGGTCCAAAGCCACAGCCATTGTTCCGCGCCGGGAAGCGTAAGGTTTCGCCGGCGGCTTGCAACACCGGCACAAGTTGCCAGCAGCGCCCCCGAAAGCAGGACCAGCGCCGTCCCTGTGTGGTCCAGTACCGGTGACGCGGGCGGCCTTCCACCAAAGCTGAACAGCGGGCCCAGCGTGAGAACGCCGAACAATGCCGCGTAAAGGCCGAAATATACGGAACCACGCGCAGCGAAGAAGATCCGTGCGCCAAGGGCGGAGACCAGAAGCAGCAACAGCTCCAGGAGAACGAGCCAACGGCCGCCGTCGTCGTCCTGGGTCAGTGCCCGGGCAGGGGCGGCCTGGATGACGTAGGCCAGCGGCAGCAAGGTCTGTCCTGCCAACGTAATCCACACTGCGGCCTGCTGGAACGGAACGTCGGCCAGCCGTTTCCTCATGAACCAGCGGATCACGTGCTGGGCGGCAAGGACCAGCGCGAAGGTCAGGGAAACGGCGGTGAGGGAAGCCGTGAGGTCGTAACTCAGCAGCACCGCCAGGCCCGCCGTCAGCACTCTGGCCGCAACGAAGTACCACCCTTTGTACGCCCGCTGGTGTTCGGCCACCACCATCACTGTGCTGAAGACAGCGAAAATGAACAGCAGCAGTTCAACCTGCAGCAGCTCTCCTCCGGTAACGGCCAGCAGCGAGCCGAAGGCAACGGGTGCGATCCAGACGGCCCCGGCTTCGGCCCTGAGGACGTACGCGGAGCCAGCGGCGCACAATGCCACCAGAATTGCCCCGGAAATAGCCTGTACTCCAGCGGGATCCTGCAGCGCCAAGCTTCCACAGGCCAGCACCTGCACGGACAGGACGGCACCGGCATCTGCAAGGATCCATCGCGGGGCATGTCGCCGGGCAACCGCAATCAGGGGCATTGCCAGCTGCAGGGCCAGCACGGCAATCATCACCGACGCAGGGCGGATCACTTCCCCGGCAACGGTGACCACTACGCCCTCCTGCTGCAGCTGACCAAAGGCGGTGAGAGCAAGGAGCGTTGCTGCCCCGCGTCCCAGCCAAAAGTACGCCCAGCGGTGCTGACGCTGGCGTAGCCGAAGGGCTGTGGCAAACAAATAGCCACCCACCAGCACCAGCGCAGCATTTCCGGCCACGTGGGAGACGGTCAGGAAACCGAGACTCACGGCCACGGCGGATACCGCCAAGGGCACAGCCTCCCAAGCCGTGGGTTTCCGGTCAGGCTCGGAGGCAGGCCGCGGCATCAGCAGCCAGCCGATGGCCAGAGCGGCAAGCAGCTGGATCACGATCCCGGATGCCGCCAGGCCGGTGTCCGGAGCTGAATCAGCCAAGGCAAGGCCGGCTAAAGACAGCGACCCTGCGGCGGCGAGAACGGCAAGGCTCGCTTCCGGCGCCAAGGTCCGCACCCCCCTTCTCTGCAGGAGTGCCGTCAGCAACTGCTGGCATACCAGTGCAACCAGCAGCCCGAAGAGAATACCCGCGCTCCGCTCCGGGACGTCTGCTGTCAAGGCCGCAACGGCAAAGGGCACAGCCAGGGTGAATGCAGTACGGGCGGAGAGCACCAGTCTCCCGCGCACCCTGCCTGCAGCAGGGATTGCTCGGACCGCCCAGAACGCCGACACGAGGACAAGCATTGCGGCCAGCGGCCAGGCGCCCAGGATGAAACCCGACAGCCCCGCCGTGGCAAGGGCAGCAACGGGAGCCCCCTCTGCCCGCCCGGCCAGCCGCCATGCCAGCACCATGCTGGTGCCAAGCGCCAGCAGCATCGGTACCCACAAGGGAAGGGAGCCGCCCGCTGCTGTACCGCCATAGCCAAGAAGTCCAGAAGTGATGCCATGGACGGCAAGTCCCATCGTCACCAGCAGTTGACCTCCGAAAGTCAACAAAGCGTCCAGGGACCAGCGGCCGTCTTCCCGCCTTGCCTCGCCGGCTGTTCCGTTCTCCCCTGCCTGCAGCGCTGCCTGATCCCTTACGTGATTCCCTGCGTGAGCCCCTGTGTGAGCCCTTGCGTGGGCCCCTGCGGGAAACCAGGCCCCGAGCCGCACCTGGGCGAGCGCTACGGCCATTGCCTGGACAGCGAGCAGGCCGGCGGCAGTCAGCAAGGCATCAGAGCCGCGACCGGTCAGATGCCAGACCCCAACGGCGGCGGCGAGGGTCAGGGAAATTCTCGCGGCGTAGACATTGGCCAGCCGCAGCCGCCCGGGCACAGCAGCCATGAGGGCGAAGTAGACGCCGCAGAGAGCCATGATATAGGCATACCCGGCTGCCCCCAGGAGCAGAGGGACGCAATTCACAGCCAGGGCCACCGTGGGAACCACAAGCGGGTGGAGAACCGCCAAGGGCCTGACGTATACCGGTGGAAGCCAGCCTGGGCGTGACAGCGCCAGGACGGTCAGCAGCACCGCCACTGCAATCATGGCCCCGAAGTACCAAGCCAACGCGCCGCCGAGGACACTGACGCCGGACCAGGCCAAGGAGCCGGCAAAGGTGAGGGAAAGATAGACCAGTACCCGGCTCTCGAGTCTGACGGCTGCCACCACGTAGGCTGCGGTCCCGATCAGGGAGGTGATAAGCCAGGCGATCGGCCCCTGTTGCAGGACGAAGTTGTAAAGCGCCAGTCCTGTCACAGGAATCAGCGCCAAGCCGGTCCCCGCGAAGGCAATGGCTGCAGGCTTGAGCCGCGCCACCCGTGCATGGAGAACGAAGCCGGCTACGTAGAACATGGCAGTAACCGTGCAAACGCCCAGGAAACGGAACATGGGCGGAAGGTTGGCTCCGATGAAAAGCGCGGCGGCAGCCACCAAGAGGAGGCTGGCCACATACAGGGTGATATTGATGTTCTGGCGGTCCCGCCTTTCCCGACGCGCCTGGCGCTCGGCGGGCGTCTCTACCGGAGGCGGCGCGAAAGCCGGTACTGGCAATGTGCCAACCTGGCCTGCCGGAGGTTGGAAGGGCAAAGGCGGTACTGCGACGGCGGGACGAATGGTCTCTTGCCGCACTGCACGCTGTCCTGGGGATGGCCATGGAACCGCCGGGGGCGTCGCAGCGGGTTGGGCAGTTGGTTCGGAAGTGGGTTGGGCAGCAGCGGCCGGATGAAATGCCGGCGGGCGGGCGGGGATAACTGTAGCCATGGCATCCACCCAGCCTTGCAAGTGCCCGGCGCGATAGCCTGCCTCGTACGATTCGTCCCTCATGGGTCTCTCTCCCGGTGCAGGCGCTTAGCGCAATTAATCCAATGAGTGGATTAATTGTAGCAAAGAACAGCCCCGCTGCACCAGCAGCGGGGCTGTTCCTTACCTCAGGTCAGCCGTCACACGGCAAAACCCGTCGGAGATCTAAACGCAGATCAGCAAGTGACTACTTGATGATCTTGGTAACGCGTCCTGAACCAACCGTGCGGCCGCCTTCGCGGATAGCGAAGCCGAGGCCCTCTTCCATGGCGATGGGCTGGATGAGCGCAACGGTCATCTCAGTGTTATCGCCAGGCATAACCATTTCCGTGCCTTCCGGCAGGGTGATAACGCCGGTTACGTCCGTGGTGCGGAAGTAGAACTGCGGGCGGTAGTTGGAGTAGAACGGGTTGTGACGTCCGCCTTCGTCCTTGGAGAGGATGTAGACGTTAGCCTCGAAGTCAGTGTGCGGGGTGATGGAACCCGGCTTGACGACAACCTGGCCACGCTCTACGTCATCACGCTTCAGACCGCGGAGCAGGAGGCCACAGTTCTCGCCGGCCCATGCTTCGTCGAGCTGCTTGTGGAACATCTCGATACCGGTAACCGTGGTCTTCTGGACCGGGCGGATGCCGACGATCTCGACCTCGGAGTTGATGGCGAGGGTTCCACGCTCGGCGCGGCCCGTTACAACGGTGCCACGGCCAGTGATGGTGAAGACGTCTTCGATCGGCATCAGGAAGGGCTTGTCGCGGTCACGAACGGGGTCCGGAACCGAGTTGTCAACAGCTTCCATGAGGTCCTCGACGGACTTGACCCAAACGGGGTCGCCTTCGAGTGCCTTCAGGCCGGAAACGCGAACAACCGGAGCGTCGTCGCCATCGAAGCCCTGTGCGCTGAGGAGCTCACGAACTTCCATTTCAACGAGGTCCAGGAGCTCTTCGTCGTCAACCATGTCCGACTTGTTCAGAGCAACCAGCAGGTAGGGAACACCAACCTGGCGGGCGAGCAGAACGTGCTCGCGGGTCTGAGCCATCGGGCCGTCAGTGGCGGCAACCACGAGGATTGCACCGTCCATCTGTGCAGCACCGGTGATCATGTTCTTGATGTAGTCAGCGTGACCCGGAGCGTCTACGTGTGCGTAGTGGCGCTTCTCGGTCTGGTACTCAACGTGGGAGATGTTGATGGTAATGCCGCGCTGACGCTCTTCGGGAGCAGAGTCAATAGACGCGAAGTCGCGCTGCTCGTTGAGAGTCGGGTACTTGTCGTACAGCACCTTGGAAATGGCGGCCGTCAACGTCGTCTTACCGTGGTCAACGTGACCAATGGTGCCGATGTTAACGTGCGGCTTAGTCCGCTCGAACTTTGCCTTTGCCACAGGTTCCTCCTAGAACGTTTTCAAAAGACTTACCCTTCGGCCGCGCTTGTCGCGGCAGAAACTCAGGCAAGTCTACTTGGGGGGCTTTGGATTGGTGAAATTGCAGATTCAGGAACTAATACTAGCCCCTAGAGCCTGTTCGTGCAGACGGCCGGAGCCCGGCTTGACCGGACTGCATCCAGCCGGAGTCCGGCCATCTGCACCAGGCGTGCTTCCATCAGTCGGAAGCGCACCCGAGTTTGTTCGCTGCAAAAGTCCTAAGGACTATTCGCCGCGGTTCTTCTGGATGATCTCGTCGGCAACTGCCTTCGGGACCTCGGCGTAGCTGCTGAAGGTCATGGAGAAAACAGCACGGCCCTGGGTCTTGGAGCGCAGGTCACCGATGTAGCCGAACATGCCGGACAGCGGGACGTGCGCACGGATGACCTTGACACCCTGTGCATCTTCCATGGACTGCATCTGGCCACGGCGGGAGTTGAGGTCACCGATAACTTCACCCATGTATTCCTCAGGGGTGCGGACCTCGACATCCATCAGCGGTTCGAGCAGGACAGGGTTCGCCTTGCGTGCGGCTTCCTTGAAAGCCATACGCCCGGCGATCTTGAACGCCATTTCCGAGGAGTCAACATCGTGGTACGCGCCGTCAATCAGCGTGGCCTTGATGCCAACAACCGGGTAGCCGGCCAGGACGCCGTCGTTCAATGCATCCTGGATGCCAGCGTCAACGGACGGGATGTATTCGCGCGGAATACGGCCACCGGTGACCTTGTTTTCGAACTCGTAGAGCTCGCCGTCCGCGGTGTCCAGGGGCGCAATTGCGATCTGGATCTTTGCGAACTGGCCGGAACCACCGGTCTGCTTCTTGTGCGTGTAGTCGTGACGCTCTACAGTGCGCTTGATGGTTTCGCGGTAAGCCACCTGCGGCTTGCCGACGTTTGCCTCGACCTTGAATTCGCGGCGCATGCGGTCCACCAGGATGTCCAGGTGGAGCTCGCCCATACCTGCGATGATGGTCTGTCCGGTGTCTTCGTCAAGGGAGACCTGGAAGGTCGGGTCCTCGGCGGAGAGCTTCTGGATGGCCGTGGAGAGCTTCTCCTGGTCACCCTTGGTGTTCGGTTCGATGGCAACGAAGATCACGGGCTCCGGGAAGCTCATGGACTCGAGCACGATCTGGTTGCTGGAATCGCACAGGGTGTCACCCGTGGTGGTGTCCTTGAGCCCGATGGCTGCGTAGATGTGGCCGGCGGTAGCGCCCTCAACGGGCATTTCCTTGTTGGCGTGCATCTGGAACAGCTTGCCGATGCGCTCCTTCTTGCCCTTGGTGGAGTTGACCACCTGGGCGCCCGCTTCAATGTGACCGGAGTACACGCGGATGAAGGTGAGCTGGCCGAAGAACGGGTGTGCAGCGATCTTGAACGCGAGAGCTGAGAACGGCTCATCGGAAGACGGCTTGCGCGTCAGTTCCTTCTCTTCGTCGCGGGGATCGTGACCGATCATCGGCGGGACGTCAAGCGGGTTCGGCAGGTAGTCAATAACCGCGTCCAGCATCGGCTGAACGCCGCGGTTCTTGAAGGCGGAGCCACAGAAGACCGGGTAGAGCTCGGAGTTGATGGTCATCTTGCGGATGCCAGCCTTGAGCTCATCGATGCTCAGCTCTTCGCCCTCAAGGTACTTCTCCATGAGGTCCTCGGTAGCCTCGGCAACGGTCTCAACGAGCGTTGCGCGGTACTCCTCGGCCTTCTCGCGAAGGTCCGCGGGGATCTCCTGGATTTCGTACTTGGCCCCCATGGTGACGTCACCCTTGGAGTCGCCAGGCCAAACGAGCGCACGCATGTAGAGCAGGTCGACGACGCCGATAAAGTCGTTCTCCGCACCGATGGGCAACTGCATAACGAGCGGCTTGGCGCCCAGGCGGCTGATGATGGTGTCTACGGTGAAGTAGAAGTCAGCACCCAGCTTGTCCATCTTGTTGACGAAGCAGATGCGGGGGACGTTGTACTTGTCAGCCTGACGCCAAACGGTCTCAGACTGCGGCTCAACGCCTTCCTTGCCATCGAAAACAGCGACAGCGCCGTCGAGGACGCGCAGGGAGCGCTCAACCTCAACGGTGAAGTCAACGTGGCCGGGGGTGTCGATGATGTTGATCTGGTTGTTTTCCCAGAAGCAGGTCACGGCGGCAGACGTGATGGTGATGCCGCGTTCCTTTTCCTGTTCCATCCAGTCGGTGGTCGAAGCGCCGTCGTGCGTTTCGCCAATCTTGTGGTTCACACCTGTGTAGAACAGAATGCGCTCGGTGGTGGTGGTCTTGCCGGCATCAATGTGGGCCATGATGCCGATGTTGCGGACCTTACTAAGGTCGGTAAGCACGTCCTGTGCCACGGTGTCTCCCTTTCGGATGGACTGCACGTTCGCCGCCGGCTCGTCTGAGCCGGCGGCGTCCGGGAAGTATTACCAGCGGTAGTGTGCGAAGGCCTTGTTGGACTCGGCCATCTTGTGGGTATCTTCGCGACGCTTCACAGCGGCTCCGAGACCGTTGGAGGCATCCAGGATTTCGTTCTGGAGGCGCTCGGTCATGGTCTTCTCGCGGCGGGCCTTGGAGTAGCCAACCAGCCAGCGCAGTGCGAGGGCGGTGGAGCGGCCCGGCTTGACCTCAACCGGAACCTGGTAGGTTGCGCCACCAACACGGCGGGAGCGGACCTCGAGGGAAGGCTTGACGTTCTCCATGGCCTTCTTGAGGGCGGCAACGGGATCGCCGCCGGACTTGGCGCGGGCGCCTTCGAGTGCACCGTAAACGATACGCTCGGCAGTGGACTTCTTGCCGTCAACCAGCACCTTGTTGATGAGCTGGGTGACCAGCGGGGAGCCGTAAACGGGATCTAGTACGAGCGGCCGCTTGGGGGCCGGACCCTTGCGAGGCATATTACTTCTTCTCCATCTTTGCGCCGTAGCGGCTGCGGGCCTGCTTACGGTTCTTTACACCCTGGGTATCAAGGGCGCCACGGACGATCTTGTAGCGGACACCCGGAAGGTCCTTCACGCGGCCACCGCGAACGAGCACAATGGAGTGCTCCTGCAGGTTGTGGCCTACACCGGGGATGTAAGCGGTGACTTCAACGCCACCGTTGAGGCGCACACGGGCCACCTTACGGAGAGCCGAGTTCGGCTTCTTCGGGGTGGTGGTGTAAACGCGGGTGCAGACACCGCGGCGCATCGGGCTGCCGTTAAGCGCGGGAGCCTTGGTCTTCTTGACCTTAGGCGTGCGGCCCTTGCGGACCAGCTGGTTAATCGTAGGCACTCTCGTGTTCTCCGTTTTATCCGGAGTGACCGCTTCCGGCCACTCTCCTGTTGCGTTGCCCCGCCGCCCTGGCTTTGAAGAATTCTCCAGAGCAGCTGAGGCGAAGCCTTAATAGTCGGATCCATCCCCAGGGCTACCGGACTCGCATCTCAAAGTTCCCTAGGCATGCAAAAATGTGGCATACGTTGCACAAGAACCCTGCAAACCGGAAACGTCGCTCTGGTTCAGCCTTTCAGCTGCAACCGGCGCACTCATCCACTGCCACAATAACAATTGGTAACAAGTCTAACATGGTCTGCCGCCACGCCTTAATCGGCCCCCACTCCCCCAACTAACTGGCAGTTGACGTCGTGAAACGGGCGAATGAGGACATCAACTGCGAGTCACTTGGGGTAAGCGGAAGGCCCCGCCTCCTGGCTCTTTTCTCGAGCGTGGGAGGCGGGGCCTTTCAGCAGTCCAGCAGGGCTTCCCTAGCGGAAGTCGCTGCCCAGATCGTAGTCATCCAACGGGATGGCGTGGAACTCGGGAGCTCCGTCACCTCCGAGGGTGTCGTACGAGAAGTCACTGAATGCGCTGGGGCCGGTGAACAGGTTGGCCTTTGCTTCTTCAGTGGGCTCCACGGTGACCTCGGTGTAGCGCGGGAGACCCGTGCCGGCCGGGATCAGCTTACCGATGATGACGTTCTCCTTGAGGCCGAGCAGCGGATCGCTCTTGCCTTCCATGGCCGCCTGCGTCAGGACGCGGGTGGTCTCCTGGAAGGAAGCTGCCGACAGCCAGGACTCGGTGGCCAGGGAAGCCTTGGTGATGCCCATGAGTTCAGGACGCCCGGAAGCCGGAGTCTTGCCCTCGGACACAACGCGGCGGTTGGCATCCTCGAAGCGGCTGCGCTCGGCGAGCTCGCCGGGCAGCAGATCCGATTCGCCGGACTCGATGACCGTGACGCGGCGCAGCATCTGGCGGACGATAACCTCGACGTGCTTGTCGTGGATACCGATGCCCTGGCTGCGGTACACGCCCTGGACCTCGTCCACCAGGAACTTCTGCGCGGCACGGGGACCCATGATGCGCAGAACCTGCTTGGGATCCACCGGACCGTTGATGAGCTTCTGGCCCACCGTGACGTGATCGCCATCCTCGATGAGGAGGCGTGAACGCCGCAGTACCGGGTAAGCGATCTCTTCTGATCCGTCATCCGGAGTGATGACCAGGCGCATCTGGCGCTCGGACTCTTCGATGGCGATGCGGCCGGCTGCTTCAGCAATCGGTGCAACACCCTTCGGAGTACGGGCTTCGAAGAGCTCCTGGATACGGGGCAGACCCTGGGTGATGTCGTCGCCACCGCTGGCGGAAACAGCACCACCGGTGTGGAACGTACGCATGGTCAGCTGGGTACCCGGCTCACCGATGGACTGTGCAGCAATAATGCCGACTGCCTCACCGATGTCCACGGTCTTGCCTGTTGCCAGCGAACGGCCGTAGCAGAGGGCGCAGGTGCCGACGCTGGACTCACAGGTGAGTACGGAGCGGACCTTGACCTCGGTGATGCCTGCCTTGAAGAGCTCGTCGATCACGACGTCGCCGCAGTCGGTGCCGCCGGCTGCAAGGACATTGCCCTTGGAGTCAACAACATCAACGGCGAGCGTACGGGCGTAAGCGCTGTTCTCGACGTTCTCGTCCAGGACGAGTTCACCGTTGGAGTCAGCGACGGCGATGGCCGTCACCAGCCCACGCTCCGTACCGCAGTCCTCTTCACGGACGATGACGTCCTGGGACACGTCCACCAGACGACGGGTCAGGTAACCCGAGTTGGCGGTACGCAGGGCGGTGTCAGCCAGACCCTTACGGGCACCGTGCGTGGCGATGAAGTATTCCAGCACCGACAGGCCCTCACGGTAGGAGGACTTGATGGGACGCGGGATAATTTCACCCTTGGGGTTGGCCACCAGGCCACGGATACCCGCGATCTGACGGACCTGCATCCAGTTACCACGTGCACCCGAGGACACCATGCGGTTGATGGTGTTCATCGGCGACAGGCTGTCGCGCATCGCCTGGGCGATCTCGTTGGTTGCCTTGTTCCAGATCTCGATCAGTTCCTGGCGACGCTCGTCGTCGTCGATCAGGCCCTTGTCGTACTGGCCCTGGATCTTGGCAGCCATGGTCTCGTAACCGGCGAGGATGGCCGGCTTGTCCTTGGGTACCTCGATGTCCGAGATGGCAACGGTCACGCCCGAGCGGGTGGCCCAGTAGAAACCGGCATCCTTTAGGTTGTCCAGCGTTGCGGCCGTAACAACCTTCGGGTAGCGCTCGGCAAGGTCGTTGACGATGCGGGACAGTTCGCCCTTGTCGGCAACGTCCTCAACCCACGGGTAGTCCTCGGGCAGGGTCTCGTTGAAGAGGACCTGGCCCAGGGAGGTTTCAACGAGGGCAGGCTGACCCTGCTCCCAGTCCTCCGGAGCTTCCCAGCCGGGGTAAGGGACAAAGCCCTCAAGCCGGATCTTGACCTTGGAGTTCAGGTGCAGTTCGTGCAGGTCGTAAGCCATGATGGCTTCCGCGACAGAACCGAACACGCGGCCCTCACCGGCTGAACCGACACGCTTGGTGGTCAGGTGGTAGAGGCCGATGATCATATCCTGCGAAGGCAGGGTCACCGGGCGGCCATCGGACGGCTTCAGGATGTTGTTCGAGGAGAGCATCAGGATGCGTGCCTCAGCCTGGGCTTCGGGGCTCAGCGGCAGGTGGACTGCCATCTGGTCGCCGTCGAAGTCTGCGTTGAACGCGCCACAAACCAGCGGGTGAAGCTGGATTGCCTTGCCTTCAACAAGCTGCGGTTCGAACGCCTGGATGCCGAGGCGGTGCAGGGTAGGTGCACGGTTCAGCAGCACCGGGTGTTCGGTGATGATTTCCTCGAGCACGTCCCAAACCTGCGGACGGTAGCGCTCGACCATGCGCTTGGCCGACTTGATGTTCTGCGCGTGGTTGAGGTCAACCAGGCGCTTCATCACGAACGGCTTGAAGAGCTCCAGCGCCATCTGCTTGGGCAGACCACACTGGTGCAGCTTCAGCTGCGGGCCGACGACGATGACCGAACGGCCGGAGTAGTCAACGCGCTTGCCAAGGAGGTTCTGGCGGAAACGGCCCTGCTTGCCCTTGAGCATGTCGCTCAGGGACTTCAGCGGACGGTTGCCGGGCCCGGTGACCGGACGGCCGCGGCGGCCGTTGTCGAAGAGGCTGTCAACAGCTTCCTGAAGCATGCGCTTCTCGTTGTTGACGATGATCTCCGGAGCACCGAGGTCAAGCAGGCGCTTGAGGCGGTTGTTGCGGTTGATCACGCGACGGTAGAGGTCGTTGAGGTCGGAGGTCGCGAACCGGCCACCGTCCAGCTGGACCATCGGGCGCAGTTCCGGCGGGATCACCGGGACGGCGTCAAGTACCATGCCGAGCGGGCTGTTGTTGGTGGTCAGGAACGCGTTGACCACCTTCAGGCGCTTCAGGGCGCGGGTCTTGCGCTGGCCCTTGCCGTTGGCGATGATGTCGCGGAGCAGGTCAGACTCGGCCTGCATGTCGAAGCTCTCAAGGCGCTTCTTGATGGCCTCGGCACCCATGGAGCCTTCGAAGTACATGCCGTAACGGTCACGCAGCTCGCGGTACAGGCCTTCGTCGCCTTCAAGGTCGGCGACCTTGAGGTTCTTGAAGCGGTCCCAGACCTGCTCGAGGCGCTCGATCTCGGCGTCGGCACGCTTGCGCACGTTGGCCATCTGGCGGTCAGCGGAGTCGCGGGCCTTCTTCTTGTCGGCAGCCTTGGCACCTTCACCCTCGAGGCGCGCGATCTCATTTTCGAGGTCACGGGCGATCGTGGCGATGTCGGAGTCGCGGTTGTCGATCAGCTGCTTCTTCTCGATGTCGTGCTCAACCTGCAGGTTGGGCAGTTCCTCGTGGCGGCTGTCGGCGTCGACGCTGGTGATCATGTAGGCAGCGAAGTAGATAACCTTTTCGAGGTCCTTCGGCGCCAGGTCAAGGAGGTAGCCCAGACGGGAAGGAACACCCTTGAAGTACCAGATGTGAGTGACCGGGGCGGCCAGCTCGATGTGGCCCATGCGCTCACGGCGGACCTTTGCACGGGTGACCTCAACGCCACACCGCTCGCAAATGATGCCCTTGAAGCGCACGCGCTTGTACTTACCGCAGTAGCATTCCCAGTCACGGGAAGGGCCGAAGATCTTCTCGCAGAAGAGGCCGTCCTTCTCGGGCTTGAGCGTGCGGTAGTTGATGGTTTCCGGCTTCTTAACCTCGCCGTAAGACCAGCCACGGATGTCTTCCGCGGTGGCGAGGCCGATCTGCATGAGGCCGAAGGAGGATTCGCTGGACATATGGTCCCTGTTCTCTCTTGTTCTCTAAATTCTGAAGTCTTGGGTGCGGGGAGGAGGGAGCACGACGGCGGGCGGTCACCCGCCGTCGTACTGCTAGACCTCTTCTACGGAACTGGGCTCTGCACGAGACAGATCGATGCCCAGTTCTTCCGCAGCCGTGAAGACTGCGTCATCAGAGTCACGCATTTCAATTGTGGTTCCGTCCGTGGAAAGTACTTCCACGTTCAGGCACAGCGACTGCATTTCCTTGATCAAGACCTTGAAGGACTCAGGAACGCCCGGCTCGGGGATGTTCTCGCCCTTGACGATTGCTTCATAGACCTTCACGCGACCATGGATGTCATCGGACTTGATCGTGAGGAGTTCCTGGAGCGTGTAGGCGGCGCCGTAAGCTTCGAGCGCCCACACTTCCATTTCACCGAAGCGCTGGCCACCGAACTGTGCCTTACCACCCAGCGGCTGCTGGGTAATCATGGAGTACGGGCCGGTGGAGCGGGCGTGGATCTTGTCGTCCACCAGGTGGTGGAGCTTCAGGATGTACATGTAGCCGACCGAGATCGGATCCGGGAACGGCTCGCCGGAGCGGCCGTCGAACAGGCGCGTCTTGCCTGAGGAGTTGATCAGGCGGTCACCGTCACGGGTCACGTTGGTGGAGTCCAGCAGGCCAGTGATTTCTTCTTCACGGGCACCGTCGAACACCGGCGTTGCAACAGTGGTCTGGCCACTCTCGCGCGGCAGGTTCGGCAGCTGCTTGACCCACTCGGGCTCGCCTTCGATCTTCCAGCCGGTCTTGGCAACCCAGCCAAGGTGCGTTTCCAGCACCTGGCCGACGTTCATACGGCCCGGAACACCCAGCGGGTTCAGGACAATGTCAACGGGGGTACCGTCGGCAAGGAAGGGCATGTCCTCGATCGGCAGGATCTTGGAGATAACACCCTTGTTGCCGTGGCGGCCGGCGAGCTTGTCGCCGTCGGTGATCTTGCGCTTGGCGGCCACGTAGACGCGGACCAGCTGGTTGACGCCCGGGGGCAGTTCGTCGTCGTTGTCGCGGTCAAAGACCCGGACGCCGATGACGGTGCCGGACTCGCCGTGCGGAACCTTCAGCGAGGTGTCACGCACTTCGCGGGACTTCTCACCGAAGATGGCACGCAGCAGGCGCTCTTCCGGGGTCAGTTCGGTTTCACCCTTAGGGGTGACCTTTCCGACCAGGATGTCGCCGGCTTCAACCTCAGCACCGATGTGGATGATGCCGCGCTCGTCCAGGCCTGCAAGGACTTCCTCGGACACGTTGGGGATGTCACGGGTGATTTCCTCGGCACCAAGCTTGGTGTCGCGGGCATCGATCTCGTGCTCCTCGATGTGGATGGAGGAAAGGACGTCCTCGGCAACGATGCGCTGCGAGAGGATGATGGCGTCCTCGAAGTTGTGGCCTTCCCATGACATGAATGCCACGAGCAGGTTCTTACCAAGGGCGAGTTCGCCCTGGTCCGTTGCCGGGCCGTCAGCGATGATGCCGCCGACCTCGAGGCGCTGGCCTTCGCTCACCAGTACGCGGTGGTTGTAGCAGTTGCCCTGGTTGGAACGGGCGAACTTGTTGATGCGGTAGTTGGTTTCCGTGCCGTCGTCGTTGAGCATGATGACCAGCTCAGCGGAGACCTCGGTGACTACACCCGGCTTCTTCGCGATGACAACGTCACCGGCGTCGACGGCGGCTGCGCGCTCCATGCCGGTGCCCACGAACGGAGCCTCGGAACGGACCAGCGGCACGGCCTGGCGCTGCATGTTGGCACCCATGAGTGCGCGGTTTGCATCGTCATGCTCAAGGAACGGGATCAGGGCGGTAGCCACGGACACCATCTGGCGCGGGGAAACGTCCATGAACTCGACGTCGGCGGCGGGAACCAGAACGGGCTCGCCTCCACCACCACGGGCACGGACCAGGACGGTCTCTTCGGCGAACTTCTTGTTCTCGTCCAGCGGAGCGTTGGCCTGTGCGATCAGGACCTCTGCTTCGTCGTCGGCCGTGAGGTACTGGACCTCGTCAGAGACAACGCCCTCGGACACAAGGCGGTACGGCGTCTCGATGAAGCCGAAGGGGTTGATGCGTCCGTAGGATGCCAGCGAACCGATCAGACCAATGTTCGGGCCTTCAGGGGTTTCGATGGGGCACATACGTCCGTAGTGGGACGGGTGAACGTCTCGAACTTCCATGCCTGCGCGGTCACGGGACAGACCACCCGGACCAAGCGCGGACAGACGGCGCTTGTGGGTCAGACCCGACAGCGGGTTGTTCTGGTCCATGAACTGTGACAGCTGGGATGTTCCGAAGAACTCCTTGATCGCTGCAACCACGGGGCGGATGTTGATCAGGGTCTGCGGCGTGATGGCCTCGACGTCCTGGGTGGTCATACGCTCGCGGACAACGCGCTCCATACGGGACAGGCCGGTGCGGACCTGGTTCTCGATGAGCTCGCCGACGGCGCGGATGCGGCGGTTGCCGAAGTGGTCGATGTCATCGATCTCGACGCGCAGCTCGTGGTCCTGGCCGTCGCGCTTACCCGTGAGGGTCTTCTCGCCGGCGTGCAGGGCAACCAGGAACTTGATCATGGCGACGATGTCTTCAACGTGCAGGACCGAAGCTTCCTTGTCACCAAGGGAGCGGTCGATGCCAAGCTTGCGGTTGATCTTGTAACGGCCGACCTTGGCCAGATCGTAGCGCTTGGAGTTGAAGTACAGGTTGTCCAGCAGGGACTGGGCAGCCTCGACTGTGGGCGGCTCGCCCGGTCGAAGCTTCCGGTAGATGTCCAGCAAGGCGTCTTCGCGGGTTTCGGTGGCGTCCTTCTCCAGCGTTGCGCGCATGGAGTCGTACTGGCCGAACTCTTCCAGGATCTGGCCTTCGGTCCAGCCGAGGGCCTTCAGCAGGACCGTGACGGACTGCTTGCGCTTGCGGTCGAGGCGGACGCCGACCTGGTCGCGCTTGTCGATTTCAAGCTCAAACCATGCACCGCGGGACGGGATGATCTTGGCAGTGAAGATGTCCTTGTCGCTGGTCTTGTCAGCGGTGCGCTCGAAATACGCGCCCGGTGAACGGACCAGCTGGGAGACGACAACACGCTCGGTGCCGTTGACGACGAAGGTGCCCTTCTCGGTCATCAGCGGGAAGTCGCCCATGAACACGGTCTGCTGCTTGATTTCGCCCGTGTTGTTGTTCATGAACTCGGCCTTGACGTACAGCGGAGCCGAGTACGTTGCGTCCCGGTCCTTGCACTCGGCCATGGTGTACTTCGGGTCAGCGAACTCCGGATCAGAGAAGCTCAGGGACATGGTGCCCTGGAAGTCCTCAATCGGGGAGATCTCTTCGAAGATGTCCGACAGTCCGGACGTGGTGGCGACGCTGAGATCGTTTTCTTCGACGGCCTTCGCTACGCGCGCCTGCCAGCGTTCGTTTCCGACGAGCCAGTCGAAGCTGTCCGTCTGCAGGGCAAGAAGATTCGGAACGTCAAGAGGTTCGTGAATCTTTGCGAATGAGAGCCGGCGAGTGGCACCATCAGTGGTGTCTGATGCGATAGCGGTTGAAGTGTTGTTTACATTAGAGGTGCTCGAGGCGACCAAGAGGGATCCTTCCACAGACCTTCAGGCGTTTTCAGATCTCCCCCGCTGTGCACCCTGCAGAATGACTCCGCAGTGCTACCAATCCGGTTCCGCTATATGACCCGGGGCCCGCGCTGCCATAGAGTGACGTTGTTGACGGCACGTTGATGGTCAGCTGCCAGGCAAAGCCCACCGCTATATGAAGGCTGAAGGTAAACAGGGAAGACGCAAATATCTACGATACGGCAAAACCCTTTACGTGTCTACCCCACATCCGCCGTGATTGCAAGCACCGGTTTCTGCGCTCGCCCAGCTGCCTATTGCCGGGCTTTGTCAGCCCGCCGGCAGTCAGAGTTTAAGTGCGACACCCGCGGCCGTACAGGGTCCGGAGTAAGCGTCAACGGCGTCCGCGACGGCATCCTTGGATGTCTGCTTCGGCCCGCCGCCCTGTCCCGCGGCCGACGCATGGTCTATGGCGATAAGGCTTAGGGCAGCAAAAAGACCGTAGACGTCTTTCGGGACCGTCTCCTTTGCCTCCTCCGATTCGAGATAGATGCCCTGGTACCCCTTCACGTCGTTTTTTGGCACAGCCTTGTAGTCGCTATGGAGCATGTTGAACAGCTCACAGGCGGCCTTAACGCCCCCGCCTCCCGCCGTCGTCGTCCTTGGTCCGGAGGATTTCGACGGCGTTGCTTCAGCGGCAGATGTGGTGGTTTCCGGGACGGGGGTGGAGACGGAACACGCGATCAGGGCTGCGACGCCGGCAACGGCCGCGGCGGCGAGGATTCGTTTCAAGTCAGTGCTCCCTGGTTCCAACTGAGATGCCGGGTCCTGCTCTGAAACCGGTCCGCCGACCACCCTACCCAGCGGACCGTGGCCATGCACCCCCGGGGCATGGGTAGTTCTCCCCTCGGCCAGGCTCCCAGCGGGAAACTTGTCCGTCCGAAACTTTGTCCACTGCTGAAACTTTGTCCGTTGGGGACCCACGCGGGAATTCAGGGTGGAGCTGGGGCGTTCTGATAAAGAGGTGATAAGGCTCACGGTAGCCTTGGCAATACATCGTTTTTCGGACCGGAAGAGATACCAATGGGCAACTTCGCAGACAACACTGACGTTGTCATCCTGGCAGCAGCGCGCACACCGCAGGGCCGTCTGAACGGGCAACTGGCGAGTTTCACCGCCGTCGAACTCGGTGCGCACGCCATCAAGGCTGCCCTTGCAGCAAGTGGAGTGGATGCCGGCCGCGTTGATGCCGTCATCATGGGACAGGTGCTCCAGGCCGGGGCCGGCCAGAACCCGGCCCGGCAAAGCGCCATCGGCGCGGGCATCGGCTGGAATGTTCCCACGGTCACCATCAATAAGGTCTGCCTCTCCGGCCTGACCGCGGTGATCGACGCCGCCAGGATGATTCGCAGTGGCGACGCCACCGTGGTGGTGGCGGGCGGCCAGGAATCCATGACCAGGGCACCACATCTGCTCCCGGGTTCCCGGCAGGGCTGGACGTACGGTGCGATCCAGGCGCTTGACGTCGCCGCCCATGACGGCCTCACCGACGCCTTCGACGGGCAGTCCATGGGCCTGTCCACCGAGACGAAGAACCTGACACTGGGCATTGACCGAACTGCCCAGGACAACGTGGCAGCCCACTCCCACCAGCGCGCTGCCATAGCGTCAAAGAACGGCGTGTTCGACGACGAGATCTCGCCCATCAGTGTTAAGCAGCGCAAAGGCGACCCCCTGCTGGTTTCCACTGACGAGGGCGTGCGGCCTGATACCACGGTGGAATCCCTCGCCGGACTGCGCGCAGCCTTTGTCAGTGACGGAACCATCACCGCGGGCAATTCCTCTCCCCTGTCCGACGGCGCCTCCGCCCTGGTGCTGACCAGCCGCGCCTTCGCGGAGGAGAATGGCCTCGAATACCTCGCGGTGGTCGGCAAGCCCGGGCAGGTTGCAGGCCCTGACAACTCCCTTCACTCCCAGCCATCGAACGCGATCAAAAACGCGCTGGCACGGGCCGGCTGGAGTATGGCCGACCTTGACTTCATCGAAATCAACGAAGCGTTCGGTTCTGTTGCCGTGCAGTCCCTCAAAGACCTGGACTACCCACTGGAGCAGTGCAACATCCATGGCGGAGCAATCGCCCTCGGCCACCCGATTGGGGCGTCCGGTGCCCGGCTGGCCCTGCATGCCGCCCATGAACTGAAACGGCGGGGCAGCGGCAAAGCCGCCGTGTCGCTCTGCGGTGGCGGCGGGCAGGGCGAAGCGCTCCTGCTGTACCGGGACTAAAGGGTGGGTGAAGCAGCAAGCCCACGCGACGGCGTCGGACGCGGGCGTTTCCTTGCAGACGCCCGCGCCCGTGGGCTGGAGGTCCGGCTGGTGGAGCGCCTGGCGGCCAACAGCCTTGAGGAAGCAGCACGCATTCTGGGCATCACGCCTGCCGACATCGTGAAGTCCCTGGTGGTCAAGCACAAGGACGGCAGCTTCCTGTTCGCCCTCATTCCGGGCGACCGGCAGATCTCCTGGCCCAAGCTGAGGAACCTGCTGGGCGTCAACAAGCTGTCGCTGCCGCCAGCGGATGTGGCACTGGAGGCCACCGGGTATGAACGCGGCACCATCACGCCGCTGGGCAGCACCACCGCCTGGCCCGTCTACGCGGACGCCGCGATCACGGGCCGGCGGATTTCAATGGGCGCCGGTGAACACGGCTACAGTGCCTTTGTGGATGCCGACGAGCTGACCGCGGCCCTGGGCGCAACCGTCGCCGATATCAGCGAACCCTCCTGATAAACACTGATCAACACTGATCAACGCTGAGGATCCCAAGTAGCTCGCATTAGACGTCGTGAAAACGCCATTTCGCGACGTTAAATGCGACCCAGTTGGGCCGAGAACGCACTTGGGCCGGGAACGCAGAAAACCCCGCCCACCGGAGTGGACGGGGCTTTCGTGAAGAAGGCGTGAGTTACTTGAGGGTAACGCGTGCGCCGGCTTCTTCGAGCTGTGCGATAGCCTTCTCGGCAGCTTCCTTGGTGACGCCCTCGAGGACAGCCTTGGGAGCGCTGTCGACCAGGTCCTTTGCTTCCTTCAGGCCCAGGGAAGTGATGGCGCGAACTTCCTTGATCACTGCGATCTTCTTGTCGCCGGCAGCTTCGAGGATGACGTCGAACTCAGTCTTCTCTTCAGCTTCCTCAGCGGCGCCGCCACCGGCGGGGCCTGCAACAGCAACAGCAGCTGCGGTAACTTCGAAGGTCTCTTCGAAGAGCTTGACGAACTCGGAGAGCTCGATGATGGTCAATTCCTTGAAAGCTTCAATGAGCTCTTCGTTGGTGAGCTTCGCCATGGTTGGCGTCCTTCCTATAGTGGTGTTCAGCGGCACATGGCCGTGCTTCACACCGAGTCTGGTGGGTAAAGAGAATTAGTTCTCTTCGGCTGCGGCGGCGGGGGCTTCTGCCTCTGCTGCTGCATCTGCTGCGGGAGCGTCAGCCGGAGCTTCTGCTTCAGCGGCGGGGGCTTCGTCAGCGGCGGGAGCTTCAGCAACTGCCGGAGCGCCACCCTCTTCTTCAAGCTTGAGGCGCAGTGCGTCAATGGTGCGGGCAGCGGCGGCAGCAGGAGCCTTGAGGACACCTGCAACCCGTGCAAGCTGCAGCTCACGGGACTCGAGCGCTGCCAGTGCGATGACTTCGCTGGCGTTCAGTGCCTTGCCTTCGAAGTAACCGGTCTTGATGACCAGCTGCTTGTGGGCTTTTGCAAAATCCGTCAGGCTCTTGGCAGCCGCAACTGCGTCACCCTTGATGAACGCGATTGCAGTAGGGCCGGAAAGCTCGCCGTCGAATGCTTCGACACCGGCTTCCTTGGCTGCAATGGCGGTCAGGGTGTTCTTGACGACCGAGAACTTGGTCTCCTGGCCGAGAGAAACACGCAGCTGCTTGAGCTGTGCAACAGTGAGCCCGCGGTATTCGGTCAGGACAGCGGCGTTCGATTCCTTGAAATCGTTAGTGATCTCAGCTACTGCTGAAACCTTGGTAGGCGTTGCCATAACCCTCCTTCCGGGGATAGTGCCGGTATTCGACGGTCCCCGCTCAAGTGAGCTAAAACTAAAAACGCCCCGCGCAGATGCACGGGGCTTGGCTCAACACAGTTCTACTGCGGAGCTTTGCTTCGTTCACCTGCGCTGGCCGCCCTACGTTCAGGGTCCTTCGTCCAGAAACCCACTTGACCTCCCGCGCACAACTGCAGAGTTGAGCTGCGTTCAGGAGAGTGGATTTCCAACAACCGACGGTCTTTGGTAGTTCAAGCTTACGGGACCGGCAGCCCTCTACCAAATCGGCCCAACTGAGTCTCAGCTGTTGCTTGCCCCCAGATGGGGCAGCTCCTTCTGCCAAATCCCCGTCACGCCCGCGGTGGTGAAGCCCAACTGCTTATTTACGGTCAGGAGGTACCTGTTCTCCGGCGCGTTCCAGGTGTAGATGACCCGCGCGTCAGGGAACTGCTCGGTGAGCCGTTCCATATTGGCCACTTTGATCAGCAGCCCCAGCTTGTTTCCGCGGTGCTCCTGCAGCACCAGGGTGTCGTCCTGGAACACCACGTCCGCCCGATGCGCGAGGACGCTGATGGTGGTCAGGCCTACCAGCGCTCCGCTGGCCAGGTGCTCCACCGCCGTCACCACCGTCCGGCGCCCCTGCGCGATGGTGGCCTCCTCCGCTTCACGGAGGATGTCGCCGTCGAACACCATGTCCTGCTGGACAGGGGTCTCCAACGACGGGTCGACGTCGGCACCCGCCTGGTTTTCCAGGGTGGCCACCGCTTCCAGCCATTGGTCCGGGCAGCGGTCAGTCCAGTGGTGCAGCCGGTAGCGGCCGTGGTTCGCTTCATCGGCTTCCGCCTGCAGATCGGCGACAAGTTTTGTGTCCAGCGGAAGGGCGCATGAACTGAACTGCTCGATGTGCTGCAGCGTATATCCCGTCTTGCGGGCAAATTCGACCTCCCGGCTGGCCAGCGGCACAAAGCCCTGCCCGGAGCCAGGAACAAGCTGCGCTTCCTCGAACTCGTGCAGTGAAGCCCCGGGGTGATTGGTGTCCACCAGGATCATGGTGCGGCCTTCGCCGCGCGCCATCTGTTCCGCCGCCAGAAGCAGTTTCCGGCCCACGCCCTGACGCTGGAATTCGGGCAGGATGTCCAGTGTGAATTCCGCGAGTTCCAGGTTGTCTGTCATTGGAAGGGCAATATCCACCGTCCCCACGATGTCATCACCCACCTTTGCCACCAGGATGATCTGCCGTTCGTATGGGTCAGCCAGTTCGAGAAGCTTCTCAAGCGGAGCGTAGGCCAGGTCGTCGCTCCCCCAGGTCTGCATCCGTACTTTGCGCCCCACTTCGACGGCAGCGAGGAAGTCCGCGGCGTCCGGTGCGTCCAGTGAATCCGGGATCCAAAGCTGCTCGATCTGTACGTTTTTTGCCATAAGGGGCATCATCCCAGCCGTTTCTGCCACTCACCTTCATAGCCGTCAGGCTTGAATCCAAGCGAAATATTTATCGCCAGCATATGCTGGTTTTCGCTGGCGTTCCACGTAAGAACCGACTTCGCAGCGGGCCACCGGCGCTGGGCGCTTCGAAGATTCGCGATCTTGATCAGCATTCCCAGGCGGTGCCCCCGGTGCGCCCCGGCTACCAGGGTGTCCTGCTGGGAAATGGTGTCAGGGACGCCGGGACGCCAGTTCAGGACCGTGTAGGCCACCAGTTCCCCGGTGGAGCGGTGCAGGGCTGCGGTGACCGCAGATTGCACACCACTTCGGATCAGGGCCCGTTCATCCTCCCGTACCCGCGCCGAGTCCCAATCCTCGCCCTCCCAGTCGAGCCCGGCGATGGGAACATCCGTACTCATCGTGGCTTTGAGGCGGGCATAGCCGTTCACCAGTTCCTCAGGGCAACTGTCATCCCACCCTATGAGTACGTACTCCCTGGCCCGGGCACCGGCTTCGGTCTCCAGCTGGGCGAGCAGATGCGGCGGCACGGGAAGTGTAAGGCGGCTGGACCGCTCCACCTGCTCCAGCTCATATCCGGCAGCCACGGCAAACGCCACGGCAGGCTCATCCAGCGGCAGCGCGCCGGCGCCGGACTTGGCCGGGACCGTGGATCCGCCTGGAGCCCTGGGTGGAACCTCGTGGTAACCATAAAGGGACGTTCTGCCCCCTTCCCTGGCAACCCCTTCGGCATGCTCCAACAGTGCCCGGCCCAGGCCTTGCCGTCGATGGGCCGGAGCAATCAGGACATCTATGCCGGCGGTATGGGTATTCTCGCTCAACGAAAGTTCCACTGTGCTCATCCCGATGACCTCCCCGTCCAGCCTGGCGACGTAGACATGGCGCTCCTCGTAGCCGTTGCCGCGCCAATACTCAAGCGCCTCCGGGAGGGTGGGGCATCGGTCCAGGTTGCCCCAGAGTGAGAGTTCATGCTCCTGGCGCATGGCATGGCAGAACAGGAGCTCCTTCGGCAATTGATCCACATTGGATGTGGCGCCGCTGCCGCCCAGCGGAGGGACCATAACAGCAGATATCTCCGGCTCGGTATGTCCTCGTGCAGATGCATCCGGGTTCGGTTCAGCCATTCCTACAGCTTAAGCAGGAAACCGCCCGGCGCAGGCGCCGGGCGGTTTCTGATGCGGCGGACGAGTCCGCTGCGAAGTTTCCAACGAAGGATTAGACCTCAGTCAGAACCTTGGTGACGTTGGGGTCAACGGAGATGCCGGGACCGAACGTGGTGGCCACAGTGGCCTTCTGGATGTAGCGGCCCTTGGAAGCGGACGGCTTCAGGCGAAGGACCTCTTCCAGTGCTGCGGCGTAGTTCTCGGCCAGCTTGACGGCGTCGAAGGAAACCTTGCCAATGATGAAGTGCAGGTTGGAGTGCTTGTCGACGCGGAAGTCGATCTTGCCGCCCTTGATGTCGTTGACAGCCTTGGTGACATCTGCCGTGACGGTGCCGGTCTTCGGGTTCGGCATCAGGTTACGGGGACCCAGCACCTTACCAAGACGGCCAACCTTGCCCATGAGGTCAGGGGTGGCTACGGCTGCGTCGAAGTCGGTCCAGCCGCCGGCGATCTTTTCGATCAGGTCATCGGAACCAACGAAGTCGGCGCCTGCAGCGATTGCTGCTTCAGCCTTGTCACCGGTTGCGAAAACGAGAACGCGCGAGACCTTACCGGTGCCGTGGGGCAGGTTGACCGTGCCGCGGACCATCTGGTCGGCCTTACGGGGGTCAACGCCGAGGCGGAAGGCCACCTCAACGGTTGCGTCGAACTTGGACGGGTTGGTGTCCTTGGCGAGCGTTACTGCCTCGAACGGCGCGTAGAACTTCTCCGCGTCGATCTTGGCGGCTGCTGCCTCATATGCTTTGCTGCGCTTTGCCATGCTGCTTATTTCTCCTTGTGCAGTTGTGGTCTGCGGACCGCGCTGGGCCCTGCCACAGTCGGTGTTCCCGATATCCGGCTGTTTTGTCCGGATGGGATGGCCGACATTCTAATTTTCAATGGTGCCGGTTTCCCGGCGGTGCTGCCCGTCGTCGTCGTCGGTTTCCCGATCCCGGCTACCAGCAGCGGTGGGCCTAACCCTCCGGCAGTATCTTTTTGTCGAAAGTCTGCGGGACTCACTTCCGGCGAGTGCTTCGTTCCTCAGCCCTCACCGTCCGTTCATTCCTCGACTATTCGACGGTGATGCCCATGGAACGGGCGGTGCCGGCGATGATCTTCGCTGCGCCTTCGAGGCTGGTGGCGTTGAGGTCTTCCATCTTGGTGGTGGCGATCTCGTTAACCTGGGCCTGGGTCAGCTTGGCAACCTTGACGGTGTGCGGCGTGGGCGAACCCTTGGCGACGCCTGCAGCCTTTTTGATGAGCTCTGCAGCCGGCGGGGTCTTGGTGATGAACGTGAATGAACGGTCTTCGTAAACCGTGATTTCCACGGGGATGACGTTTCCGCGCTGGGCTTCTGTGGCAGCGTTGTACGCCTTGCAGAATTCCATGATGTTGACACCGTGCTGGCCAAGGGCAGGACCGATGGGCGGAGCCGGGTTAGCGGCACCTGCCTGGATCTGCAGCTTGATGAGGCCGGTGACCTTCTTCTTGGGAGCCAATGTAGGGTCCTTCTCTCAAATGCGTCCTGGGACACAGGAGCGTGCCTCAGGTTTTTGGCCGCCATGGCGAGGCGGCCGGCCGTTCCAGTGCTGCTAAGCGGGCAGTGCCGGAACGAATTCTTGGGTGGTGCTGCTAGATCTTGGTGACCTGGTTGAACGCCAGCGTGACAGGCGTTTCGCGCTCAAAGATGGAGACCAGCACCACGAGGGTCTGGGATTCCACCTTGATTTCGGAGATCGTGGCCGGGAGGGTCTCGAACGGACCTTCCTTGACGATGACGGACTCGCCAACTTCGAAGTCAACGTCAACAGGGGCGGCAGCGTGCTTGACGGGCTTGCCCTTCTCGGCCTGCTCTTCTTCGAAGACCGGGGCGAGCATGGAGAAGACCTCGTCCAAGCGCAGGGGTACCGGGTTGTGGGCGTTGCCCACGAAGCCGGTGACGCCGGGAGTGTGGCGCACCGCGCCCCAGGAGGCATCGGTCAGGTCCATGCGGACCAGGACGTAGCCGGGGATCCGGACGCGGTTGATGACCTTGCGCTGAGCGTTCTTGATCTCAACGACTTCCTCCATGGGCACCTGGATTTCGAAGATGTAATCTTCCATGTCCAGGGTCTGGATGCGGGTCTCAAGGTTTGCCTTCACGCGGTTCTCGTAACCGGCGTAGGAGTGGATGACGTACCAGTCACCCTCCTGGCGGCGCAGCTTGGCCTTGAATTCCTCGGCGGGGTCCACCTCGGCCTTGGCGGCCGCGGCGGCGAGGGCGTCAGACTCGTCGGAGTCGGCGTCCTCGGAGTCGGCATCCTCGGAATCGTCGTCCTCAGAACCTTCGTCCTCAAAGGCGTCAGCATCAGCGTCGGCGGATTCGGGCGCAGCGGACTCAACCTCAGACTCTTCACCGGCTTCCGCCGTGGGGGCTGACGTGATGTCCGTAGACTCTTCCAGCTCAGTCTCGGTTACCTCGAGCTCCTGCTCAGACACTTGGTCTCCTGCTTCCTCATTGCCTAACATGCCTATTTAAACGGCTCAATTCCGCACACTGACGTGGATTCCCTCCGGGTTACCGGACGGACCACGCAGCCTGCGGACGATTCGCCTTAGCGGTCCCCGGGAGCGATCCCGGCGAAGACCCAGCCGACCGCGGATCCAAATCCGAGGTCCAGCAGGCTGACGATGACCATCATGATGGCCACGAACACCAGCACCACGGCCGTGTAATTGATCAGTTCCTTGCGGGTTGGTGCAACAACCTTCTTCAGTTCGCCGATGACCTGGCGGACGAAAAGTGCAATGCGAGCGAAGAAGTTTGCCTTGGCGTCCTTCTTAGCTGGGCGGCCCTTGGAGCTGCTGGCAGCTGTTTCGGTCACCTGGTCCTCACTCATCTATGCACTGTTGGATTACCCGGTTCTGATCAGAACCATGGTTACTGCGCGTGCTCCGGCTTTCCGCCGGAACAGCTTGCGCAGGGCAGACAGGACTCGAACCTGCAACCTGCGGTTTTGGAGACCGCTGCGCTACCAATTGCGCCACTACCCTATGGATCGAAAAACCGCATCCTGTACGAACTTGCCAGCTTCCACTGGGGCGCACGCCATCATCCGTGTTTTCAACACCGGAGAACCAGTCTACGCAACAACTTCGCGTTCGTCGAACCAGCCTCGTTCCGGGCCATTCGCGGTGCCTGCATGCTCATCTGACATCCAGTCATATCCTTGCCGGCAACCCGAACGATCCGGTGAACAGCATAGAGTAGGTCACGTCGAATTCCACCATTCAGCCTCCGGGCTGCAAGCGAAGAACGGACCCGCCATGTCTGCCGCCCGCGTTTCCCAGCGCATTTCCGCCATTGCCGAATCCGCAACCCTGGCCGTTGATGCCAAGGCCAAGGCGCTCAAGGCAGCAGGCCGGCCGGTCATTGGTTTCGGTGCCGGCGAACCGGACTTCCCCACGCCGGACTACATTGTCCAGGCTGCCATCGAAGCCGCCGGCCAGCCCAAGTACCACCGCTACTCCCCTGCCGCCGGCCTGCCCGAGCTGAAGAAAGCCATTGCGGAGAAGACCCTGCGCGATTCCGGCTATGCCGTGGACGCATCCCAGGTGCTGGTGACCAATGGCGGCAAGCAGGCGGTCTACAACACGTTCGCCACGCTGGTGGATCCGGGTGACGAAGTGATTGTTCCTACCCCGTTCTGGACCACGTACCCCGAGGCCATCCGGCTCGCCGGCGGCGTCCCGGTGGAGGTTTTCGCCGGCCCGGACCAGGACTACCTGGTGACCGTCGAGCAGCTTGAGGCAGCCGTCACTGACAAGACCAAAATCCTGCTGTTCGTCTCGCCGTCCAATCCCACAGGTTCTGTCTACTCGCCGGAACAGGTGGCGGAGATCGGCAAGTGGGCCGCGGCCAAAGGCCTCTGGGTGGTCACAGATGAAATCTATGAGCACCTGACCTACGACGGCGTGCCCTTCACCTCGATCGCTACGGCCGCCCCCGAACTTGGCGACAAAGTGGTCATCCTCAACGGCGTGGCCAAGACCTATGCGATGACCGGCTGGCGCGTGGGCTGGATGATTGGCCCGGCCGACGTCATCAAGGCCGCCACCAACCTGCAGTCCCACGCCACCTCCAACGTCTCCAACATCATGCAGATCGCTGCCCTCGCGGCCGTCTCCGGGCCGCTGACCGCAGTCGATGAAATGAAAGTCAGTTTTGACCGCCGTCGGAAGGCGATCGTTGCGGGCCTGAACGCCATCGAGGGGGTGGAATGCCCGACGCCGAAGGGCGCCTTCTACGTCTACGCGGACGTCCGTGCCCTGCTGGGTAAGGAATTCCCGACGTCGACCGGCACCGCCACGCCGTCGACCTCCGCCGAACTGGCTGCGCTGATCCTGGACGAGGTTGAAGTGGCAGTGGTGCCCGGTGAGGCTTTTGGCCCGTCCGGCTACCTGCGGCTCTCCTACGCCCTGGGCGACGACGACCTCGCCACCGGCGTTGCCCGCCTGCAGGATTTCCTGGGCAAAGCGCAGTAACCAGCCCCCCAAACCCCGATGCGCTATCACTTTTGGTCGCTAAACAGCACGGATAGCGACCAAAAGTGATAGCGCATCTTTGGGTTAGAGGAGGCGCCGCTCGGCGGCCCATTTTGTCAGCTCGTGCCGGCTGGAGAGCTGGAGTTTGCGCAGCACCGCGGACACGTGCGTTTCCACGGTCTTGATGCTGATGAAGAGCTCCTTGGCAACTTCCTTGTAGCTGTAGCCCCTCGCGATCAGGCGCATCACCTCCAGTTCGCGTGCGGAGAGCCTGTCCAGTTCGTCGTCCGCTATGTCCGCCGGGGCAGTGCCGAAGGCATCCAGGACAAACCCCGCCAGCCGGGGCGAGAAAACGGCGTCCCCGCCCGCTACCCGGAACACGGCATCGGTGATCTCGGCACCGGAGATCGTTTTGGTGACATACCCGCGCGCCCCGGCACGGATGACCGCCACCACGTCCTCGGCAGCGTCGGAGACGCTCAGCGCCAGGAATTTGGTGGTGCCCAGGAGTGCTGCAGAGCCTGCAATGACTTCGCGCCCGCCGCCGCCGAGGCCGCCCGGCAGGTGTACGTCCAGGAGGACCACCTCGGGACGTTCCCGGGCGATCACGGCGATGGCCTGCTCCACGGTGGCGGCTTCACCAACCACCTGGATGCCAGCATCGAGGTCTGCCTTAAGGCCCGAGCGGAAAATAGCGTGGTCATCCACGATCACCACCCGTACAGGCTGGGCGGGGCGGACAGGTCCTGTCCCCTGCAGGTTGTTCATGATCTTCCTTCCAAATTCTCCGTTGAGAGGGCCGGGAGGCCCAGCCGCACCTCAGTGCCATCGGCGGTGCTGGTGATGGACGCTGTCCCGCCATGGCGCTTCATGCGTCCGATGATCGATTCCCGGACACCAAGCCTGTCCTCCGGCACGTCATTGAGTTCGAAGCCCGGCCCCCGGTCCTTGACGAAGACCTCCGCGCGGCCATTGGAGACTTCCAGGTACACGGACACGGACCCGCCCCCGTGCCTGGAGGCGTTCAGCATCGCCTCACGGCTTGCCTGCACCAGGGCCTCGTGAGCTTCAGTCATGGCGGTGTCCCCCACACTCACCACTTCCACGGCGTTGCCCAGCAGATCCTCCACCTCAGCGGCCGTCGCCTTGATCCGGTCCGAGAGCTGGCCCGCGTCCTTCCCGGGGTCCTGGAACAGCCAGTTCCGAAGCTCACGCTCCTGGGCCCGTGCCAGCCGGACGACGTCGTGCTCGCTGCCTGCGCGCCGCTGGATCAGGGCGAGGGTCTGCAACACGGAATCGTGAAGATGGGCGGCGATCTCCGCCCGTTCCGTCTCCCGGATCCTGCCGGCGCGTTCGGATTCAAGGTCCCGCCAGAACTTCAGGGCCCACGGGAGCAGCACCAGGATCACTCCGCCCAGGACCGCCACCGACGCCAGCAGGGCAAGCCACGTCTGTTCCCAGGAACCCGAGCCGGACACCATCACCAGCACACCCGCCACCACCAGGGCCAGGCCTGCGGCAAGGCGGGCCCAGCCGCCCGCCTGGTCTGCCTTGGTCTTATCCAGCAGTCCCGCGCGGCGGGTCTCATCCAGCTGCATCCAGGCAATGGAGGCACCGCCCAGCACGGCGGCCGCCGGAATCAAGGTGCCCAGCGGCACATCAACGCCCAGGAGCTGGGCGATCAGGATTCCCGCCACCAGGAGGAGGCCGGCACCCAGCAGGATTTCCTTGCCGTACCGCATTGTGCGGACCCGGAACCATGGCGGCCGGACAGCAGCCTCATAGCCGGCCGGGGGCGGACCATAACCGGTGGCGGCAGGAGCGTAACCTGCCGTCCCTGGGCCGTTTTCAGTCGGCGTCGTCGGGGGCGCCGGAGGGGGCACCAAAGCAGGGGGCGGGGCAGCGCCGAATGCCGGATCCATGCTGACGGCAGGGGCAATGGGCGACGCCGGCCGCCTGGCGTTGCGCCGGGCACTTTCGTCAGCGGTGGGAACCATGATCCACAGCCAGGCGTAGAAGGCCAGGCCGGCACCGCCGGCGAGCGTTGCGAGCGCCATGCCGATCCTGACGTTCTTCACCGGCCAGCCAAGATGCGCCGCGAGCCCTGAGCACACGCCCGCAATCACGCGGTCGCTGCTGCGGACCAGCGGTGGGCGGGTAAAGGTTGTGCTCATGTGTCAATCCAAACACGGATCAGGGTTCCCCGGACCTGATTCCGGCCTGAACCGGGGGTATCTCAGGGACGGGTCAGGGTGTTCCCCAGTAGAGCGGGACGGCCCGGGACGGCAGGATCGAAGTATGAACTCGCAGACCCCCACCCCAGATGACGAACACCCCACCGAACCACTGCCGCCACGCGGAACCGAGCAGCCCACGGAACCGCTGACGTCCGGCCCGGCATCACCGCAGGACACTCCATCGTCCGCGCCGCGGGATGCAGCGGACCAGTCCCCTTCCGGCGAGCCATCCGCACAGGACGAGCCGTCCGGACAGGACACGGGACAGAACACGGGGCCGTACCCGGGGCCGTACGCAGGCGCCTACACAGGTCCGTCGTCGGGCCAGTACGCCGCCGCCAAAGCACCCGGCCAATCCACTGACTTCTTCACCTGGATCCGGAGCCACGGCATCCAACGGGGACGTGACCGCTGGATAGGCGGCGTCTCCAGCGGCATTGCCTACCGGATGGGCATCGATCCGCTGATTGTCCGCGGCATCTTCATTGTCCTCACCCTCTTCGCCGGAATCGGCGTGCTGCTCTACGGCCTGGCCTGGGCGTTCCTGCCCGAGCCGGACGGCCGCATCCACGTCCAGGAAGCTGGCGCTGGCCGGTGGTCCACGGGCATGACAGGTGCCCTGATCACCACCATAGTGGGCCTCACCGGGCTCGGCGGCGGCTTCTGGGGCTGGAGCCGCAACGGCTTCGGCGGATTCCTCTGGACCGTCTTCTGGGTGGGCGCCACCATCTACCTCATCTACTACCTGGCCCAACGCAGCAAGGCCCGGAATGGAGCACCCATGAACGCCACCCCGCAGCCAGCCGGCGCTGGCGGAAACGCAGCCTTCGCGGCCGCCTACCCTGCCTCCCCCTACACAGCCCCGTACTCCACAACCGACTCGGCAACCAATACCGGTTCCGGTTCTGGCTCTACAGGGACCCCTCCTTACTCGCCAACCCGGCCCGCCGGCCCCCTCCCGCCCTACGGCAGCGGCGGATTCCCGGGTGGCGGCAATTACAGCGGGGGCAGCTACGGCGGCGGAAACTACGGCGGAACCAGCTACGGCGGCGGCTACCAGCCGCCGCAGGGCCCGCCGCGCCCACCCAAGGTCCGCCCTGCCGGCCCGGGAACCCCTGCGGTGGCAATCACCGCCGGAACTGCCCTGCTTGTGGGCGGCGGGCTGAAAGCCCTGGACGCCGGAAACGTGATCAACCTCGGCGACTCCGCAAACGCCATTGTCTGGGCCAGCGCCGCAGCCGTCCTGGGCCTCGGCATCCTGATCTCCGGACTGCGCGGCAGGTCCTCAGGAATCCTGGGCTTCTTCGCCGTGGTGGCCCTGATTATCGGCGGGATCTTCAACGTCGTCGGTGACGGCGACAGGGTCCGCTTCACGCAAGTGGACTGGACGCCGGCCGGCATTGAACAGGCCCGGAACGGCTTCGACGTAACGGCGGGCCGCGGAACTGTTGACCTCACGGAACTCGGGGTGGCCGCCCCGCTGACGTCCGACGTCGTGGTTCCCCTGGACATCACCGCGAGCAACGTCAAGGTGGTCATCCCGGACAACGTCCCCGTGGACATCAAGGCCGACATGACCATGGGCAACATCCATGAAGGCGCCAACCACCGCAGCGGCATCTCCACCCGGGAAAGCAGCTACAACACCGAACTGCCCGGCGCCCGCCTGGTGGTCGAGATAGACGGCACCTTCAGCAACGTCACCATCCAGGAAGGGAACTGACATGAGCAACGTTGATCCGGCACCGGATTCAGACACCAAAGAAACGCCGACGGCGGGATCCTCCGAGTGGACAGAACCCACCGGCCCCGCGCCCACCCGGGTGGGAACCGTGGTCTGGGGCCTCGTGGTCCTGGCCCTCGCCGCCCTGATCATCATCGCCCAGCTTGGCATCGTGACCCTGAACGGCACCTATGTGCTCATTGGCCTGATGATCGGAGCCGGGGCCGCGCTGGTGGTCGGCGGGCTCCTGTCGGCACGGAAACGTGACAACGGGCCCACAACAGGGAAGTCTTGAGCCATGGACAAGTTTTTCAGCATCGTCAGGGGCTTCGGCCTGCAACGGGGACCCCAGCGCTGGCTGGGCGGTGTATGCGGAGGGATCGCTGCCAAGCTCAACGTGGATGTGGCCTTCGTCCGGATCGCCTTCCTGATCTTCTGCCTTCTGCCCGGACCCGCAGTGGTGTTCTATATCGCAGCCTGGCTGATCCTTCCGGACCAGCGGAACGTCATCCCGCTGCAGTCCTTTTTGGATAGGCGGTCCATCAACGGATCCTGACACCGGTGCCTTAGGGCCCCTGCTCTTTCGAGCAGGGGCCCTTTTGTGGTTGGCCAGAGTTTCGGGGCCAAGGTTGGGCCGAATTTCGGGGCCAAAGATTGGGGCCAAAGGGGCTGCCCCCAACCCTCCGTCCACCGGCCGGTTGACCCCAGGTTCAACCGGCCGGACCTGTTGGGTGCAGGCCCGGCCCTGACACGCTTGAAGCATGAAGCCTTCAGCCAGGCCCGGACCCGGGCCCACAGACGCGGCCATCTCTGTCCGCGGCCTCAGCAAAACGTACCAACTGCCCAAAGGCCAGGCGCTCACAGCGGTGGACCAGCTCGAACTGAGCATCAGGGCAGGTGAAACGTATGCGCTGCTGGGGCCCAACGGGGCCGGAAAATCTACCACCATCGAAATCCTCGAAGGGCACCGGAAACCGGACAGCGGTGATGTCCGCGTGCTTGGCACCAACCCATGGAAGGCCGCGCCGTCCTTCCGCGCAAGGATCGGCATCGTCCTGCAGGAAGCCACTGATTCAGGCGAACTCAGGGTATCGGAGGCCCTGAGGTCCCTTGCCTCCTGCTTTCCAAGGCCACATGGTGTGGACGAAGTGATCGAGGCGGTAGGACTCGGCGGCAAAGGCGGCGTCCGGATCTCCACCCTCTCCGGAGGCCAGCGACGGCGGCTTGACGTCGCGCTGGGGATCATCGGGCGCCCCGAGGTCCTCTTCCTGGACGAACCCACCACGGGCTTTGACCCGGAAGCCAGGCGCCAGTTCTGGGAGCTCATCCGGCAACTGAGCAGCGGTGGCACCACCATCGTGCTCACCACGCATTACCTGGATGAGGCCGAACAGCTCGCGGACAGGATCGGCGTGATCAACCACGGGCGCCTCATTGCGGAAGGCAGGCCCCAGGAAATCGGAGGGCCGGGCCTCCGGGTTCCCCGGGTCAGATGGCGGGACGCCATCGGTCCGCGCGAGGTGGTGACGGAGCATCCGGCAGCCCTGGTCCATTCACTGTCCGACGGCGGAGCTACCGAGCCGGCGGAGCTTGCCGTCGTCCGTCCAAGCCTTGAGGACATTTACCTCCAGCTGATCGGTTCCGCCAACACCGCTGCTTTTGAAGCTGAACCGGCCATAACCGGTTCCGGTCGGGCAGCATCCTCAACACCAGGAGTCCTCTCATGAACGTCACCCTCCCCGCGCCCAGCCAGCCGGCCGCTGGATCCGCCTGGAAGCCTTCCGCGTTCCGGCTCGGGATGGGCCGGGTGCTCCTTGAGGTCAAACTCTTTAACAGGGATGTGCTCTCGCTGGTCCTTGTCCTGTTCTTTCCCATCCTGATGATGTCCTTGTTCGGAACCGTCTTTGGCGACGAGCCCAACTTCGGAACGGACCCCAACGGCAACGGCGGCATCACCCCTGCGCACTATTACCTCCCCGGCATGCTGGCCCTGAGCACCATTCTCAGTGGCTTCCAGAACCTCAGCAGCTACGTGGCCACGGAACGGTTCAACGGCACAGTCAAACGCCTGGCCGGGACCCCGCTGCCCGCGGCGTCATACTTCATCGGCAAAACGGGGCAGACGCTGTACCTGATCGTGGCCCAGACGGTCCTGCTGCTCCTCGCGGCAAGGTTCCTCTTTGATGTGCCGCTTCCAACGGAGGCCGGGCAATGGCTCCTCATCACCGTGCTGATGATCCTGTCCACTGCGGCATGGGCAACTGTGGCCATCGCCTTCACCGCCCTGCCCAAGTCGGCGCAAAGCGCGTCCACGCTGGCGGTGCTCCCGGTGCTCCTCCTGTCCTTTACGTCGGGCGTCTACTTCCCCTTTTCCCAGCTCCCGGCCTGGTTGCAGTCAGTGGCCAACCTGTTTCCCCTCCGCTGGACGGCCAGCGCACTGCGGTCCGTTTTCCTCCCGGCTGGATTTGAAGCCGTTGAACCTGGCCAGAGCTATGACCTGCCCCTGACGTTCCTGGTGCTCGCCGTCTGGGCCGTCGCCGGTGCCATACTGGCGAAGCTGGTCTTCACGTGGCCACCGCAGAAGTAACCCCGCCGGAAACAGCCGCGGCCGTTGTAGCCTCCCTGCCGGGAGCCCTCCGGTTCTTGGACCTTACGTTCTTGGACCTTATGCAGGACGTGGATAGGGTGCAGGAATGAGCAACATCGGCGGGCGGACGGAGCGGCTGCTTCCGTCCCGTTCCGTCTGGACCACCTCCATGGTCTGGTGGCATGCAGGTTTCTACGCGGCGCTGGCCAGTGTGTCGTACCTCGCCATCTTCAGCCAGGAGCCGGAGCCCAATACGCCACTCGCCGTAGCCGCGCTGCTGCTGCTGGCGGTCGCCTACCCCTTCCTCACGCGCACCCGGGACCTCAGAACAGCAAAGCCCACGGTGTACGTAGCGCTGTTGGTGGCCGTGGTGGTGTTCCTCTCCTTCGTCTATGACGGAGCCGGCGTCCTGCTGTTCGTCGCCTTCCCGCAGGTGTGGATGTTCACTGCCTCCCAGCGCCAGGGCGTGGTGGCCACAGCGGTGCTGTGTGTGGGCGTGGCCGCCGGGCAGATCAGCCGCTGGGGATTGGAGGGCACGGAGGTTTACGGCATCTCTGCGCAGCTCGTGACCTCCTTTGTGGCCAGCTGCATGATCGGGCTGTGGATCTCCAAGGTCATCGAACAAAGTGAGCAGCGGGCCGAGCTGCTGGCAGAGCTGGAGGCGACGCGCAAGGAGCTCAGTGAAGCGGAGCAGGCCCGGGGAGCCCTCGCAGAGCGTGAACGGATGGCCAGGGAAATCCATGACACCCTGGCCCAGGGGTTCACGTCCATTGCCATGCTCTCCGAAGCGGCGCAGGCACAACTCAGGACCCGGCCAGCCGTTTCCGCCACTGCCCCTTCCGCCAATGCACAGACGGGCAACCCCCGGGCAGCCGTGGAAGCGCCAGATGACAGGGACCTGGGATTGATGGACAGCCTCACCGCAATCGCCCAAACGGCACGGGACAATCTTGCTGAAGCACGTTCGCTGGTGGCCTCCGGGGTGCCGTCCGATGTTCAGGGCGGCGACCTCATCGCGGCACTGAGGCGCCTGCCCGACAGTATGCACCTGGAAGGAATCCTGCTGACCGTGGAGGTGCCGGACACCGTCCAGCCGCTTTCGTCGACCCAGCAGGTGGCGCTGCTCCGGACGGTCCAGGAAGCCCTGAATAATGTCCGGAAGCACTCGGGCGCAACGGCCGCCAGAGTGCTGGTGGAAGTCAGGAACAACGCGTCCCAACAGCAGCTCCGGCTGACTGTCACCGACAACGGATGCGGCTTCGACCCCTCCGCCGTGCACAGCGGCTTTGGCCTGAAGTCCATGGCGGCCCGGCTTCAGGAAATCCACGGCGATCTGACGGTCACCTCCTCCGGCGCCGGGACCACCCTGACCGCCGTCGTTCCCATCGCCCGCGCCACAACCACAGAAACGGGAGATGCCCTGTGAGCGGCCCAACCCAGGTCAGGGTCATTCTTGCCGACGACCACCCTGTGGTCCGCGGCGGCCTCGCTGCCCTGCTGGGCACCGCCGAGGGGATCGACGTGGTGGCCGATGCTGGAAACGGCCAGGAGGCGGTGGCAGCCGTTGAGCTGCACCGGCCCGATGTGGTGCTGATGGACCTGCGAATGCCGGTGCTCGACGGCGCCGGCGCAACAGCGCAGATCCGCGACCGGTTCCCGGCCACCAAAGTGCTGGTGCTGACCACCTACGACGGCGACGCGGACATCGTCAGGGCGGTGGAGTCCGGTGCTGTCGGATATCTGCTCAAGGATTCCCCCGGAGACACCATCATCGATGCGGTTTTCGCCGCGGCCCGGGGTGAGACCGTCCTGGCGCCGCCGGTAGCGGCGCGGCTCGTCTCGCGCCTGCGCGCTCCGGAGAGGCCGCAGCTCACTGCCCGTGAGGTGGAGGTCCTGCGCTGGGTGTCCCACGGCTTGAGCAATCCGGAGGTCGCGGCCCGGCTGCACATCGCCGAAGCCACCGTGAAAACACACCTTCTGCGGGTCTTCAACAAGCTGGACGTGGATGACAGGACCAGGGCAGTGGTCATCGCAATGGAACGGGGCCTTTTGTAACCGGTTTGTGTCGTAACCCACACTCAGCACTACAATCTAGGTTGAGCTCAGCGTGGCGCTCTGCCTGTATTCCTCAACACCAGGATTTGAGCCGAGACATGAAAATTGGAATTCTCACCAGCGGTGGCGACTGCCCCGGACTGAACGCAGTCATCCGCGGAGCGGTCCTCAAAGGCATCGCAATCCACGGCCACGAATTTGTGGGATTCCTTGACGGCTGGCGCGGCGTCGTCGAAGGCGACATCATCGACATCCCCAGAACCATGGTCCGGGGCATCGCCAAGCAGGGCGGCACCATCCTGGGCACCTCCCGGACCAACCCGTTCGAGAACGGCGGCGGCCCCGAGGTCATCAAAGCCCACATGGAGCGGCTTGGAATCGACGCCATCATCGCCATCGGAGGCGAGGGCACGCTCGCTGCAGCCAAGCGCCTCACCGACGCCGGCCTGAAGATCGTGGGCGTCCCCAAGACCGTTGACAACGACCTGGACGCTACGGACTACACCTTCGGTTTTGACACGGCAGTCCAGATCGCCACCGAGGCCATCGACCGGCTGCGCACCACCGGCGAATCCCACCACCGGTGCATGATCGCGGAAGTAATGGGCCGGCACGTGGGCTGGATCGCCCTGCACGCCGGCATGGCCGCCGGAGCCCATGCCATCCTCATTCCTGAGCAGAAGGTCAGCATCGAGCAGATCACCGAATGGGTGCAGGAAGCCCACGACCGTGGCCGTGCGCCGCTGGTGGTGGTTGCGGAAGGCTTTGTCCCGGACCACATGGAATCCCCGCATTCCGAACGCGGCCTTGACACCTTCGGCAGGCCCAGGCTTGGCGGCATTGCCGACCAGCTTGCTCCCGAGCTTGAAGCCCGTACCGGCATTGAAACCCGTGCCACCATCCTGGGACACATTCAGCGTGGCGGTGTTCCCTCCGCCTTCGACCGGGTCTTGGCGACCCGGCTGGGTATGGCCGCCATCGACTCCGTGGTGGAGGGCTACTGGGGAACCATGGTGGCGCTCAAGGGCACTGACATTGAGCATGTGGGCTTCCAGGAGGCCCTGGGCAAGCTGAAAACCGTGCCGCAGAGGCGTTACGACGAAGCGGCCGTCCTGTTCGGCTGATCCGAACCACGGCTGGTCCGAACCACGGCTGGTCCGAACCACAGGGCTCCTTCGTCATAGGCTGGGGACATGACTCTTGACCCGGGAACCGCCGCCATCATCCAGCTCGCATGGGCAAGGCGGCTGGGGCTCGACGACGATGCTTTTGCTGAATCGCTCAGGTCCGGCGAACGCATCGTCCGGGTAGATGATGCGGCGCGGACAGTTGAGTTCGTGCGGCTGTTCGGAAGTTCCGCCCTGGTGGGCCCCGAGTGGATCATTGACGCCGCTGCCGGGATTCCGGACGAGGAGATGGCCCATCACGTCACGCTGCTGACCCTGACACGGACGCACGGCGGACACGGACTGGGGTCCGCTGCGCTGTTCTTTGCCGACGATCTGCCCCTGCGGCAGCCCTCCCAGGAGCTGACCGTCTCCCATGGAAATCCGGAGGCGATCGAACTGGAGGGGCTCTGCCCGCCAGACGACGTCAATGAGGTGGGCCTGTCAGACCTGGAAAACCGCTACACCATTATCCGTGAGGTGGAAGGCCGAAGAGTGCCCATAGCCTGCGGCGCCTACACGGAATGGGAAGGGCTGCTCGCCCAAATGGGTGTCCTGGTGGACCCCGAATGGCGGCGGCAAGGAATGGGCTCCCTGGCGGCGTCCATCGCCGCCCATGAGGCGCTGGCTGCCGGCCTCACGGTGCAGTGGCGGGCGGAAGTCAGCAACACAGGTTCACTGGCCCTGGCCCGGAAGCTCGGGCTGTCCACGGGCGGCATCCAGACGAGCGTGCACCTGGGCTGAGCGACAAGCCTCAAGGCCTACTGGCCGAACAGGTCCAGGATCTCCGCGCGCGCGAACATCTGGGCGGCTGCGCGCGCTGACGGAGAACCTGCATCAGGATCAGCGCCGGCTTGCAGCAGCACCTTGGCCACGTCCGCATACCCCTTGAAGGCGGCCCCGGCCAACGGCGTCTGCCCGCGGTCATTTGCTGTGTTGGCTTCTCCGCCATGCTGGAGCAGCAGCTGCACCGTTTCGGCATGGCCGTGATACGCAGCCAGCATCAGCAGGGAATCTCCGGCGGCGTTGGTCATGGTGGCAGGCGCGCCCGCGTCCAGGTAACTGCCCAGGAGTGCGGAATCGCCGTCCCTCGCCGCCTGGAACAGCCTATGGGCAAGAGCTACTGCCGCCTCATCCGGCTCCGGCGCGGCCCCGTCTGGGGCGGCAGGCCCGGCGCCGTAGCCGGCAGGGCCGGCGCCCTCAGTGCCTGGCTGCGGTGACGCGCCGGAAAGTGATGGCCCGGAGGCGGCAGGTTCAGTCATCAGTGGGTCCCCCTGAGGAATCCGGTTGGGCGCCCCACCACTTGGCCGGCGTCTGGCGCAACGATCACTTCCTGGGCGGCGACGTATGGTTCCTCGCCGTCCATGACTGTCAGTATTTCATCCGGCCCCACGGACCGCTTGATCACGGCCAAGGCAACCGATCCCATCTCGTAATGCTGGGCTACCGAGGTAACCACACCAACCTTGCGCTCCCCCAGCAGCACCTGGCTGCCCGGAGCCGGCATGGTGTGCTGGGACCCGTCCAGTTGAAGGAACACCAGCCGCCGCGGCGGATGGCCGAGGTTGTGCACGCGGGCAACCGTCTCCTGGCCCTTGTAGCAGCCTTTGCTCAGGTGCACTGCCGTGCGCAGCAGATCGAGCTCGTGCGGAATGGTCTTGTCATCGGTTTCAGCGCCCAGCCGCGGCCGCCAGGCGGCGATGCGGAGGGCCTCTGCAGCGAGGATCCCGGCCAGCGGGCGGTCGCCCACAGTTTCGGCAAGCTCGGCAGCAGGAACCAGGTACTCGATCCACGGCCGGTCCACTCCCGGGTGGTCAGCCTCCGCCACCACAGCATACGAATACCCGCCGGCGCCAACGTGCGGCCAGGGATCCCGCCAGGACAGCAGCCCTGCCCATTCCTCCACAGGTTTGGTGGAGCCAATGACGGCCCACTCCCCCGAGACATCCTGGATCTCGACCCGCAGCATGAACTTCATCCGGGTCAGCCATTCGGCCAGCGGCGCCGCTTCGGCAGCCTCCACGATCAGCCAGGTGGTCCCGCCGTCGTCTACAACACGGGCGTCAAATTCGATCCGGCCCTGGACAGTCAGCAGGAGCAGTTCGCTCGATTCGCCCGGCTGCAGGGCAGTGAGCTGTTGTGAGGACAACGTGTTCAGCCAGCTCAGCCGGTCCGGTCCGGTGACGGTGACTACACCGCGGTGGGAAAGATCGACGACGGCCGTACCTGCCGCGAGGGCGCGCTGCTCCCGGAGCGGCTCACCGTAATGCGCGGCGACGCCGGCGTCCGGACCGGCGGCTTCAACCGCGCCAGGGCGCGACAACAGGGGGCTTTGAGTAGTCATATGTAGTAGAAGTCCTTGATGGTCAACGGTATTCCGGTTTTCGACATCGAATCCAGGGGCATCCGTCCGCCAGATGCCAGCGCCGTCTGCCGCCGCACTCAGGACACCCTTCTACGGCTCGGGAAACCTATGGCTCAGGACACCCTTTTAAGGAAGGCGGAAGCATGAGCCTCCAGCCCCTTGCCCGGCTCTGTGGTTCCGCCGGTGGCAACGTCCCACCGCCAGAGCAGGTTGCCGTCCACGAGGCCGAAGATCCGCGTGGCCGCGCTGTAATCCTTGGAGTGGCTGCCCCGCATCACCATGTCGGTGGTGAGCTGGATCTGCGGGCCCTTGATCTGGCCGTAGTACAGCTCCGAGATTCCTCCCGGGTGCGAGATGGAGACAGAGATGTCGAACCCGCCGTCCTTGTTGCGCAGGGCCTCGACTTCGTCGGCGCTTTTCAGGGCTGGGACAATATCGGCAGGTACCAGGCCGGGGCCGCCGTCGGCATCCAGCTGTTTGCGCTCCAGCGCCCAAAAGCCGGTTTCCACGGTGAGGGGCCGGAGCCGCGTGCCGTCGTCGTCGGTCAGCCAGCTTTCGGCACGGTACTGCAGGTAGGGCAGCCCGTTATGCGTGAACGATACGTGCTGGAGAAAGTGCTCGGAGTCCTCATCACCAGTTCCAAGCCGGCCGCGGCCTTCCCACTCTCCAATGAGCCAGGAAAGCGGAACAAGTTCTGGTGTCAGATCAGTTGGTATCTCAATCGGCACAGCAATTACCTCTGGAAACGGCTAGCTTCGGAAGTGGTCTACTTCTGGCCTTTGAAGAGCCGGTAAACCACAAAGCCGGCGAACCAGGCCATGGCCAGGCCGGCGATACCGAGCAGGACAAGGAAGAAAATTTCGAATGCAAGTACGGACATGATGCCATCCTAACGCTTAGTAGATGAGTAGTTTGTCTATGAAGTAGGCCAGGGAACCCACCGCTGAGACCGGCGCAAGACCCATGCTAAGGGCCGCCGGAAAATTAAGTGGAGCGCCGCGGACTGTGACAAGCCGGCGAAAGCTGACCAGCACTGCCCCCACCACCACACCGAAGATGGCGGCCGGCAACACCGCGATATCGGAGAAAATAAGGCCGGCCAACGGACCGGCAAGACCTGCCAGCACGATCCCGAGGGGCGCCACAATACTGTCGGGCCATCGGATCAGCCCGGCAAGCAACGCAACCGCCGCGCTGATGGCCGCCACCAGCAGCATTTCCCGCACCCCGTTGAAACGGGCACCGGCGATCCAGCCCGCGCCGAGGCAGGACAGGAGCACGCCGACGCAACAGCCAAGGGTGGACTCCAGCCGCTGGGCCTGGCCCGTCCCGCGGATCAGCTCCACCACGAACACGGCCATCATTCCCAGCGCGATGAAGGCGGGGGTCCAGTCCAGGAACCCCGGCGCCGGGGCGAAGCCGGCGGCAATAGCCGATCCCGCTCCGGAGAGGCCAATAACAGCGGCGAGGGTTTTCTTCGCGGGAATGCGCAGGAAGTGCGGCCAGCCGATGCCTACGGCAAGGGCAATAGCGGCTGCCACTGCCACCAATGCCTCACGGGAGCTGTACACACCGGCGATGACCGCAGCCAGCCCGGCCACGCCCACAACGCCGATGGTCCAGGATCCCAGGGAGCGTACCGGGGCCTGCAGCTCGGCCGTCATAAAGTACCTGGCCCTGACGTGCCCGGCGTCGATTCTGCACTCAATTCTCTGTGATCCCATTCTGGCCGTAGTCCCGGGAGGGCAGCTGGCGCCTCCGTGGCAGGACGGTGTGCCCCTTTGCTCAATCCTGCCCTATATGAACGGCATATGTCGCAAAACGAACCACCAAATGGACCTCATCCATAGCTGCCGGGTGGCGGTTGGGTATACTCAAAGCTCAGCTACGCTTCCTGCTACGGTGGCCAGCCGGATAGCTCCATCGTCGGCCCAGACCGCAGCAGTGAGACAGTATCGGCCGGTGAAAACCGGTTCAGTCGCTCAAAGATGCGCGGACGGCCCTTGGAGGAATAATGTCGCACATCCTGTTACTGACGAACAGCACCGGCTCATCGGTGGACATCCTGCCTGCCCTGGAATTGCTGAACCACCGTGTACACATCCTCGCTGCAGAGCCGACTGCCCTGCTCGAAACAGACCCGTGCGACATCGTGCTTTTGGACGCCCGCAAGGACCTCGTTGGCGCCCGCTCCCTGACGCAGCTGCTGAAGGCAACCGGCCTGAGCGCACCGCTGGTCCTCATCCTCACCGAAGGCGGAATGGCTGCCGTCTCCTCAGCCTGGGCTGTGGATGACATCGTGCTGGATTCCGCCGGGCCCGCCGAAGTGGAGGCCCGAATCCGGCTCTCCGTGGCCAGGGCCGTACCCGACAAAGAGGACGTACCCACCGAAATCCGGGCCGCCGGCGTCGTTATCGATGAAGCGAGCTATACCGCCCGGGTCAACGGTGCTGCACTGAACCTGACCTTCAAGGAGTTTGAACTCCTCAAATACCTGGCGCAGCACCCCGGGCGTGTCTTTACCCGCCAGCAGTTGCTGACAGAAGTGTGGGGCTACGACTACTACGGCGGCACCCGCACCGTGGACGTCCACGTCCGGCGCCTGCGGGCAAAGCTCGGGGCCGACCACGAAAACCTGATCAGCACTGTCCGCAACGTGGGCTACCGCCTGACCCTGGTCCGTCAGCAGGAAGACGAACTGACCGAGGCCTGACACTGGTGCCGTCCATCAAAACCCCGGTGAACGCGGAAATGCCCCGGACCATTGGTCCGGGGCATTTCCCTTGTGGTGGAGGACATACGGGTCGAACGTATCGAGGCCACCCCAGTGGTGGATCCCCCTCGCATCCCGCGCCATGGTGCAAACCGCCGGATGAGATAACGACTATACGTGCAGGTTCCCAGCCATCAAAATCGGCACACTGGGTGCCGGGGCGTATAGCCTAGCTTCATGAGTCCTGCGCACCCCGAGAAATGGCCTGTCCTTGTTGTCAAGGGCGGGCTCGACAACCAGTTGCTCAAGGATTGCAGGGCCCTTCTCGCTGCAGCCGAGGAATCGGACGGCAACCCCTCACTGTCGGAGCAGACAGTGGTGACGCTCCGGGCCGGCGACCTGGCCGAACACGGTCTCCTGACGCTGGCCCTCTACGCACCGGACGAGGATGACGATCCCGCCTCCGGCCAGGACCTCGCAGGCATCGCAGTGGTGGTGGAGGAAGCGGACGGCAGCGGCGTGCTGGAAATCGCCGTCCATCCGAGTTACCGCAATCAGGGCGTGGCGGACCGCCTCGTCGGCGCCCTGAAGTCAAGCCGCGGGTTCGACGGCCTGAAGGCATGGTCCCACGGCAACCATGAGGCAGCAGCGGACCTCGCGGCCAAATACGGGTACGGCCCCGTCCGCGAACTCTGGAAGATGAGGCTGGCCACCGGGACTGCAGAACTTCCCGACGCCGGCCTTCCGGACGGCGTGACGCTGCGCGCCTTTGTCCCTGGCCGGGACGAAGAGCCGTGGCTTGCCGCCAACCGTGCCGCCTTTGCCGACCACCCTGAGCAAGGCGCGATGAGCCGGGCGGACCTGGATGCCCGGATTGCCGAAGACTGGTTCGATCCCGCCGGTTTCCTGCTGGCGGTTGACGGCGATGGCGGCCTGCTCGGTTTCCTGTGGACAAAGGTGCATCCCCGGCACGGCGGGCACCCCGCGATCGGTGAGGTGTACGCCGTGGGCGTCACCCCGGCCGCACGGGGTATGGGCCTGGGAAAGGCCCTCACCGTGGCCGGCATCAGGTATCTGCAGCAGCTCGGGCTTTCCGCCGTCATGCTTTACACCGATGCCGACAACGCCCCGGCGGTTTCCCTGTACCGGGGACTGGGCTTCACGCGCTGGGACATGGACGTGATGTACGGGCCGGTTGCGGCGCGCTAAACCACCCCGTGCGGACGAGTCCTTGGGCGGAAAGCCAAGGACTCGTCCGCGCTGAATGATTGTAAGGTTGAAACAGAACCGCGCCGGCCGTGTGCGCCAGCAATAGCGCACGTATAAGGAGAGACCATGAAACCGGAACCCGCCGGAACAGTCACGTCCGAAGGTGCTGCAGTGCCAGTCCGCGCACGGTTCGGCTCGTCGGAGGTGCCAGCCTCCCGGGCGACACAGGACCGGATCGACATTCCTGAGTTCGCGCCCAACCTTGCACCTGAAGGGGACATCCGGCCGGACCGGTTCCTGGACCGCGAATTGAGCTGGCTGGCATTCAACTCCCGGGTCCTGGAACTCGCTGAGGACCCCACCCTCCACCTGCTGGAGCGGGTCAGCTTCCTGTCCATCTTCGCGTCCAACCTGGACGAATTCTTTATGGTCCGTGTTGCCGGCCTGAAGCGCCGCATTGCAACCGGGCTGGCCGTGCCCTCCCCCGCAGGCCTCAGCCCCGTTGAAGTCCTGGAAAAAATTGGTGATGAAGCGCACCGGCTCCAGCAGCGCCACGCCCAGGTCTTCTCCGAACAGATCCGCCCTGCCTTGGCGTATGAACACATCCACCTGATGCATTGGGATGAACTCGATGACGCCGCCAAGCAGCAGCTCAGCGCAATGTTCGCCGAAAAGGTCTTCCCGATTCTGACGCCCTTGGCCGTGGATCCTGCACACCCCTTCCCCTACATCTCCGGCCTCTCGCTGAACCTGGCCGTGGTGGTCCGGAACCCGGTGAGCGACAAGGAACTCTTTGCCCGCGTGAAGGTGCCGGACCAGCTGCCGCGCCTCATATCCATTGACGGACCCAGGGCCGGTGCGGTGGCAGGGCGGGTTGCCCGCTTTATCGCGCTCGAAGAAGTTATCGCCGTCCACCTGGACAAGCTCTTTGCCGGCATGGAAGTCCTGGAGCACCACATCTTCCGTGTCACCCGCAACGAGGACGTGGAAGTGGAAGAGGACGACGCCGAGAACCTGCTCCAGGCCCTCGAAAAGGAACTGTTGCGCCGCCGGTTTGGCCCTCCCGTCCGGCTGGAGGTCACGCACGACATCAACCCCAACATCCGCGCGCTTCTGATCCGCGAACTGGGCGTTGAAGAGTCCGAGGTCTATTCAGTCCCGGCGCCGCTGGACCTCCGCGGACTGTCCGTTATCGCGGCGATCGACCGCGCGGATCTCCACTACCCCAAACACGTCCCGCACACCTCCAGGTACCTCAACGAATCCGAGACGTCCAAGGCAGCGAACGTCTTCGCCGCCATGCGCCGCCGCGATATCCTTCTGCACCACCCGTACGACTCCTTCTCAACGTCCGTACAGGCTTTCCTTGAGCAGGCCGCCGCTGACCCGAAGGTCCAGGCCATCAAGCAGACCCTGTACCGCACCTCGGGCGACTCCCCCATTGTGGATGCCCTGATCGATGCGGCCGAGGCAGGCAAGCAGGTCCTGGCCCTTGTGGAGATCAAGGCCCGCTTTGACGAGCAGGCCAACATTTCCTGGGCCCGCAAACTTGAGCAGGCGGGCGTGCATGTGGTCTACGGAATCGTGGGCCTGAAAACGCACTGCAAGCTGTCCCTGGTGGTCCGGCAGGAAGTGGACGGGCTGCGCCGCTACTGCCACATCGGAACCGGCAACTACCACCCACGCACCGCGCGCTATTACGAGGACCTGGGCCTCCTGACCGCCAACGACCAGGTGGGCGAAGACCTTTCCAAGCTCTTCAACCAGCTTTCCGGCTATGCACCCAAATCAACGTTCAAGCGCCTCCTCGTGGCACCAAGGTCCGTCCGGTCCGGGCTGATCGACAGGATCGAAACCGAGATCCGTAACGCCCGCGCGGGACTTTCCGCCAGGGTTCAGATCAAGGTGAACTCGATTGTGGACGAGGCCATCATCGACTCGCTGTACCGGGCATCGCAGTCGGGCGTCAAGGTGGATGTAATCGTCCGCGGTATCTGTTCACTGCGCCCGGGCGTCCCCGGCCTCAGCGAAAACATCACTGTCCGCTCAGTGCTGGGCCGCTTCCTTGAACACTCACGGGTCTTCGCGTTCGCCAACGGGGGCGACCCCGTGGTGTACATCGGCTCGGCTGACATGATGCACCGCAACCTGGACCGCCGGGTTGAGGCCCTGGTCCAGCTGGCCAGTTCGGATGATGTCACATACGTCCTTGACCTGCTGCGCCGCTACATGGATCCCGAAACGGCCAGCTGGCACCTGGACAACCAGGGCGACTGGTCGCGTTACCATATCGCCGACGACGGCACGCGCCTTGACGACGTCCAGTCGTGGCTGCTCGCATCGAGGCCGCGCCAGCGCAGCCTGAGCCGGCGGTAGGGCTGGTCCATTGTCGAGCGACGCACTCGTAGCAGATCAGACAGACCATCCGGGCGAGCCGGTAGCGGTCACAGCCGCCGGAGCCCTGCCGTGGCGCATCAACAAGGACCAGCTGGAGGTACTGCTGATCCACCGGCCACGCTACGACGACTGGTCCTGGCCCAAGGGAAAAATCGACGCCGGTGAAACCATTCCCGAGTGTGCCGTCCGCGAGATACAGGAAGAAATCGGCCTGACGGCACAGCTGGGCATCCCCCTGCCCCCCATCCACTACCATGTGGCCTCCGGCCTGAAAGTGGTTCATTACTGGGCCGTCCGCGTCAACGGGGACCGGCTCCTGCCGGACGGCAAGGAGGTGGACAGTGTGATGTGGTGCTCCCCTGCGAAGGCCGCCACGCTGCTGTCCAACCCTTCCGACGTCGTCCCTCTGGACTTCCTCCAGGCCGCCTATGACCGTGGGGAACTGAACACCTGGCCCATGGTGGTGCTCCGCCATGCCAAGGCCAAGCCCCGTTCCTCCTGGACCAAAGCAGAGGGTGAACGCCCCCTGGCCGCCACCGGACTGAGGCAGGCCCAGGCCGTGGGACGACTCCTGCATACGTGGAAGCCCCTGCGGGTTGTTACCAGTCCGTGGCTGCGCTGCGTGGCCACCGTAATGCCGTATGCCAACGCCGCCGGGGCGAAGGTGAAGCTGGTGGAGGCCCTGACGGAACACAGGCATGCCCGCAATCCCAAGAAGACAGCTGCGGTCATCGAGGCCCTGTTCGACAAGCAGCGCCCGGTAGTTGTCTGCACCCATCGCCCGGCCCTCCCTACTGTGATGGACCAGCTGGCCAAGCACATGCCCTCGGCACTGAGCGCCCTGCTGCCGTCCTCCGAGCCGTACCTCTCACCGGGGGAAGTAGTGGTGTGCCATGTTGCCCCCGGCAGCAAGAACCGAATCGTCGCGGTGGAACAGTTCAAACCGTTTGACGACTAGCATCTGAGCCCGGTTGACCCACGGAACTTTGTATCAAATACTTAGTACATTGATACAAAGCTTTGGGGGATGACGTGCCTGGCACCAATGGATTTGAACTGGCGTTCCAGAATGTAGCGCCCATGGTCCTGCTGTGGCCCTTCCTCTTGGCCGCCGGGCTGTACGTCCTCCTCCGCTGGGTGATCTCGGCACCGGATGGTGGAACATCCAGGGTCACGGTGGCCCAGCATGCCCTCTGGGTGGGTGTCATCGGCTGGCTGGGCAGCTCCCTTCAGCCGGCCTCGAATGCCGGGATCCTGCCCGAGAACCCGGGTACGGCAGCACTGGCCTCCCCCGGGGCCATCCTCACCGCCCTCGCCTGGCCCATCCTGGGATGCCTCGGGGTCCATGCAATCGGACAGCTGAGCTATCCCGGGCCCCGGCGCCCCCGCAGGCTGGCTACCCTTGGCGTCCGGCGGGTCCGGGATTTCCTCCCGCGCCCCCTCGCGTGGACTGTTGCCGCCATTTTCGTGGCAGCGGCTGTGCAGATCGCCTGGACGGCCACCCTTCCGGGATTCACTCGGGTCCCCTACAACACGTTGAACGTGAACCCCCAGGATGCTGTCCAGGCAGGCGGCGACGGGCGCATTCCGGGTGTTGAACTGGCTGCGTACCTCGGTGCCGGGCTGATGGTGCTGGCCATCGGTACGGGCCTTGTCCTGATGCTCATTGCCAAGCGACGGCAGCTGGAGGCGCTGGACGCGGACGAGAATGACCTGCTGCGGACCATCGCGATGAACAGGCTGCTCCGCACGGTGGCCACGATTGCCGCGGGATTGGCCGCCATCGCCGGGAACTTCGCGGCACGGCCGGACGCTTTGGTCCCCTCAAACGGCTGGTTCAATCCCATGGGCCTGGTTTCGCTCGCAGTGCTGCTGGCCATGTGGTGGTGGGCCCCGCCCAAGCTCGCCAGTGCCCAGGTTGGCCGCAAGGGTTCCGCGCACCCCACATCGGCTGCCGGCACACAGCCAGCCACCCGGCTATCCGTCTCGCTGGGCGCCGCTCTCGGGCTCGCCCCGCTGATACCCGCCGTTGCTGGCCTCTTCTTTCCCGGAACGCTGATCTGGGGACAACCGACTGTGTTCACCGCCCTGGCGGCGGCAGCAGCACTGGCCGTCATCGCCGCCGGGGAGCTCCTGATGCACCGCAACCACGGAGCCCTATCCGCACCGAGGACGTGGCCGCGGCAGCCGGTGAGCCCGGCGCTGCTGTCCACCGCCATCGTGACCCTCACCCTTCTCACCGCCGTGGCCGCGGTTACGGCCGCCGGTGAGGCGATGCTGGCCGCACCGCCAAGCTGGACCACAACGGCACTGGCCACGGCCGCCGTCGTGATCCTTTCGGCACTCCCCCTTGCCGCCGCCCGGAAACGGCGCGGCATCGCGGCGGTTGTCCCCGGCCTGGACGCGGCGCTGCGCGCGATCACGGTGCACAGGGTGGTCCGCACCCTGGCAGCCTGCTTCGCGGTCCAGGCCGGCGTGCTGCTCATCACGGCCAGCCGGGCGTGGCCTCCGGTCCTTGGACTGCCGGAGGCTGCGTGGCCGTCCTTCTGGCAGCCCCCTGTCACCGTGGGTTCGCTGGTGGTGGCAGCAGGAGTGGTCATCGCGGTGATTCCGGTCAGAGGCTTTGCGCGCACTGCCTCCCCGCGACAGCCCCAAGCGGATCCGGCAAACCAAGCCGAAGCGCTGAAATGAACGCCGGGATCTCCATCGATTTAAGGTCAGCGACGCCGCCGTACGAGCAAATCCGTTCACAGATTGCCTCTTTGATAGCCATCGGCTCCCTCAGCCCCGGCAGCCGCCTGCCCACCGTCCGCAGCCTCGCGGCCGATCTGGGCATCGCCGCCGGCACGGTGGCCCGGGCCTATAAGGAGCTGGAGGCGTCAGGCCTTATTGAATCCCGACGCCGGTTGGGTACCGTGGTTGCGCCTGGCATCCGGGGAGGGGCCGGCGGCGCGGAAGCCGTTCCCGAATCGGTGACTGCCGCCGTCGGCCTCCTGGTCAACACCGGCCGCGATGCAGGGTTGAGTGATGAACTCCTGCTTGACCTGGTGCGTGGGAAACTCAGAAATGGCTGACCCTCCACGGAACCAGCGCCGGGGCAAAGTAGACTTTAGCCGTGAGCATCCCAACGCCTTATGAAGACCTCCTGCGAGATGTCATGGCCCATGGCACGCACAAATCCGACCGCACCGGGACCGGCACTACCAGTGTGTTTGGCCGGCAGATCCGGTTTGACCTGTCCAAAAGCTTCCCGCTGATCACTACCAAGCGCGTTCATTTCAAGTCCGTGGCGGTGGAGCTGCTGTGGTTCCTGCGCGGCGAATCGAACGTGAAATGGATGCAGGACCAGGGCGTTACCATCTGGAATGAATGGGCAGATGCCGACGGCGAGCTGGGTCCGGTTTACGGTGTGCAGTGGCGGAGCTGGCCCACCCCGGACGGTGGCCACATCGACCAAATCGCCGAGCTGGTGGAGAACCTCAGATCCAACCCGGACTCGCGGCGGCATATTGTCTCGGCCTGGAATGTCTCCGAACTCAAGGACATGGCGCTGCCGCCGTGCCACGCGTTCTTCCAGTTCTATGTGGCCAACGGCAAACTCTCCTGCCAGCTTTACCAGCGGTCCGCGGACATGTTCCTGGGCGTACCGTTCAATATCGCCTCGTACGCCCTGCTCACGTGCATGATCGCCCAGCAGGTGGGGCTGGAGCCCGGAGAGTTTGTCTGGACCGGCGGCGATGTACACATCTACGAGAACCACATGGACCAGGTCCTCAAGCAGCTGGACCGGGAGCCGTACGAGTACCCGCAGCTGGTGATCACCCGGAAGCCGGCCTCCATCTTCGACTACACCCTCGAGGACTTCGACGTGGTGGGCTACCAGCACCACCCCACTATTAAGGCTCCGATCGCCGTATGAGCACCGAAAATTCCGCAGACCCCCAAGACTTCACCCAGGAGATCGCTGACTCCGTCACCGGAGTGGGCCTGGTGTGGGCGCAAACTGCCGACGGCGTCATTGGCAAGGGCGGCGACATGCCGTGGCACCTGCCCGAGGACCTCAAACACTTCAACCGGCTGACCATGGGCCATCCCGTGATCATGGGCCGCAAGACCTGGCTGTCCTTTCAGGACAAGTACCGTCCCCTCCCCGGCCGGACCAACATCGTCATCACCCGGCAGAAAAGCTGGGCGGACTCGCCCGAGGCGGAGGGCGCCGTCGTGGTTCCGTCCTTGGATGACGCGCTGCTGGAATCCCAGTTCGTCGACGGCGGCGAGACGGTATGGATCCTGGGCGGCGGTGAGGTCTTCCGGCAGTCCACGGACCTCGCCAACGTTGCGGTGGTCACCACCATCGATGTGGAAGCCGACGGCGACACCTTCGCTCCCGAGCTGGGCGCCACCTGGGAGGCGGCCGCGGCTGTTCCGCCCGATGGCTGGCTGACGGCGGCCAACGGGACACGCTACCGATTCACCAAATGGGTACGGACAGAGGGCTGACGTGCTGAAAAAACCCGAAACCCTGTTTGTACTGGGCTACATGCTGCTGCCGCTCCTGGCCCTGCTGTCCGCCATCGTTGGCCTGACCATGATCCTGGGCGGCAACAAGATCCCCGGGATCATCGTGCTGGTGGTGGTCACCCAGGTCTTTGCCTTCGGCGCTTTCTTTGCCCTCCGGGCCCGCAAGAATGCGGTGCCGGAGGAAACCGGCCGGCGCTAGCCGCCTGCCGGATCGATTGCTGCCGGATCGCTTGCTCCCGGTCCTTGGCCGGGATGGGGAGCACACCCCATCGCAGCGGCCCGCGTGGCGTGGCTAGACTTCAGGGAGCGGCCTGACGGAGAACCAGCTGCTCAGACATGTGGGGGATGATGCCTTGTGGCAGGTAATTTGTGGGGCGCGGACGTCGCCCAGCTGCGCACGCTGGCACAGCAGTTCGGAACGGCATCCGAAAGCCTGATGCAGCAGTCGTCGTCGCTCACCGGTGTGATCAACAATGGCAGCGGGTCCTGGAAGGGTGCCGACAGTGAACGCTTCAGGTCCGAGTGGAATGGAAGCCACCGGGCACTGATCCAGCAGACGGCCCATGCGCTGAAGCAGGAATCCAAGAGACTGCTGGCGAACGCCGACGAACAGGAGAAGGCCAGCAATGCTGCGCCCGGCTCAGGCGGCGGAGGGCCTTTTGGCGGCCGCGGCCATGCAGGCCGTCCGGCCAACCCGTTCAGTCCTTGGGGCCCAGATTGGATCTCGGACGGAGATTCTCCTTTCCGCACGGGCTGGGACGCCTATAACGGCGTCCTCGGCCTGAAAACAGTTCCCTTGGGGATCCGGGATTTCCAGCAGTTCCTCGCGCGGCACGGCAGGGAAGTCGATGCTTTGCTCGCAGCCGGGCACGACTGGGCCGCAGTGAAGCGGACCTTCAATAAGGACCTCTGGGAAGCAGCGGCACGTTCAGACAGTTTGCGCGGTGCATTCTCCGGGACGGCGGACCTGCTGAGCGGCAAATTCGGTGACTTCGCCGAGATGGCCCGTGGTGCCGGGGCAGCTGACCTTGGTCCCTGGGCAAAGTTTGGCCTGAACTCGGCCGGGCATGCCATTGGCGGAATAAGTGTTGGCCTGGATGGCCTGGACACGGTCAACGCAATCCGAGACGGCGAAACCGGGGATGCCCTGAAGTCGGGCCTCAAAACTGCACTCGGTGTTGGGTCCTTCTTCCCGCCGCCCGTTGGTGTCACCTGCATGGTGATTGGCGGCGCATGGGCGGCCGTCGAACTGATCCCGGGAGCTAAGGATTCCATTGATAATGCCTTTGACGCCATCGGTGACTTCACCGAAGATGCCACAGAAAATATCGGCGAGGGCGTCAAGGACTTCTTCGGTTTCTAGCCTGTTTCCCTACTCATAGGATGATGAACATGACTGCGACAAAGACCCCGGCAGACACGTCTGTAGGATTTGGCCTGGCCGAAATGGCCTACCTAGTGCATCTGCAGGCGACGCCGGGATCCCAGGCCAGCGCTTCGTGGCTACGGCTCACCGAGGAATCTGAAAACCAGGAACTGATCGGCGCCGGCCTTTCCTCGCTCATCGCCCGAGGCCTGGCCACCGTCAATGGTTCAGATGTGGACTTCGATATGCGTGTCGATGTTGTCGCCTACACACTTGCCAACGCCCTCAGATGGACACAATTGGATCTGCTTCTGAATGCCGAACAAGGCGATTCGGTCCTGCATGCCGAGTCGGACCGGACAACGCTGATATTCCAGCCGAGAACCATGATGAGTTGGTTCGCCCTTCCCCAGGACCCAAACATCTCAGCAGCAGCCGCTGAGGCCTTCATCGTCCGGGAACATTTGGGCCAGAACACGGAAGGTGGCGTCAGGATAAGGTCCGGATTGCGCCCCGGTGCCCGGCAGTTACTCATCCGCAAAGACAATGAAGGGTGGGTCCACGCCGTAGCCGTGAATGACGTGGTGGGAGCTGAAACGTTGGCGGAGACCAACGACGACCTGGTTGCCGCGCTGAGTACGTTCAGGTCCGAAGGTGGATCTGCTGATGGCATCTGAGCCATCGGTGGAAAGCCTCATTGCCGACCGCCCCTACTACTACGCCACCGGGATGGACAGAACCGTCTACGCCTATACCCGGGACGAATGGGGCATTGGTGGATCGCAGCCGTCCGGCAATTACTCGGTCCACAGCGCAACAGGCCTGTACATCGTCACGATCCTGATGACCATCCCCGCCATATTTGCGCCCCTGCTTTTGATCGTCGCCGTAGCCAGCCTCAACCTCATTGTTGGCCTGCTCGCGCTGGTTTGCACCGCGCTCTTTACAGGGGGCTGGCTGTTCGGCATCCATAACCTCCGGAGGGAGCGGCAAGCGTCGAAGCTGCGCCGCCTCAGAGGGTTGCCGAAGCCCCGCTTCGCTCTCGACGACGACAAGGCCCGCAGCTGGTTCGAGGCCAACCCGTCCGGGATTCCGATCACCCGCGAAAACTTCCCGGACAGCACGCGGCCATTCCCCGGCGAATCCCACCCAGGCTGACCAATCACACCGCTACCCGGGGACAGGGAAGCTTCACGAGATTCCCCACCACCGCCGTAAGGAAGACAAATGGTTTACGACGCTGCCCGCTTCCAGCGGGATGATGAGACGACGGCGTGGCACCAGGCCACCGTCGCGGCCGGTGACAAGCGCAACCTGATGCGCACCAAGAAGGGTGAGCTTTACAGCTACGCCGCCGACGAAATCGGATTTGCAAGGGGATCCGGCGTGCAATTCACCACGTGGTGGGGCATGCTGATCGGCGCCTCGATGATGCTGGGCATTGGTTTGATCGTCACCTGGGGTGTGCTGATCCTGCCCGCCGTTCGGGGAGGCGAGCCCTATTGGGGTGGACTGTTCCTTGTTCTTTTTTCTGCCGGCGGGTGTTGGCTTTTTCTCCACTATGCGGTGGCCGAGTACAAGGCCCGTCAGCTGCGCCGGGCCAGAGGCGTTCCCGAGCCAGGTTCCAGATGACGGATCCGGCGGCGGTGCCGTACGGCGTCGTGCTTTTGCAGGTGACGTAACCAACTGCGGGCTGCCGGTCCGGGAGTCTAAACTGGACGAATGACTACAGCAGCTACTCCGTCCGTTGGACTGGTCGGTTGGCGTGGCATGGTCGGTTCCGTCCTGATGCAGCGTATGCAGGACGAAGGCGACTTCGCCAACATCAACCCGGTATTTTTCTCCACCTCAAACGCGGGAGGTGCCGCCCCCGTTTTTGCTGACGGGGCAGGCAAGCTCGAGGACGCGTTCGACGTCGAGACGCTGGCGAAGCTGCCGATTATTGTTACCGCCCAGGGCGGGGATTACACCAAGCGTGTCCACACCGAACTGCGCAGCCGGGGCTGGGATGGCCTCTGGATCGACGCCGCCTCCACCCTGCGCATGACCGATGACTCCATCATTGTGCTGGACCCGATCAACCGGGATGTCATCGACAAGGGCCTGGTCAACGGCACCAAGGACTTCATCGGCGGGAACTGCACCGTGTCCTGCATGCTGATGGGCCTGGGCGGGCTCTTCAAGAACAACCTTGTCGAGTGGGGCACGTCCATGACCTACCAGGCTGCCTCCGGCGGCGGCGCGCGGCACATGCGCGAGCTGCTCAGCCAGTTCGGGACTCTGAACGCAGAGGTCAGCAGTGAACTGGACGATCCGGCGTCGGCCATCCTGGACATCGACCGCAAGGTCCTGGCCCACCAGCGCACGGGCATCGACGCCAGCCAGTTCGGTGTGCCACTGGCCGGATCCCTGATCCCCTGGATCGACGCGGACCTCGGCAACGGGCAGTCCAAGGAAGAGTGGAAGGCCGGGGTGGAGACCAACAAGATCCTGGGCACCACGGATGAAAACCGGGTCATCATGGACGGACTCTGCATCCGGATCGGTGCCATGCGCTCCCACTCCCAAGCTCTTACCCTCAAGCTCCGCGAGGACCTTTCCGTGGCCGAGATCGAGAAGATCGTGGCCGAGGACAACGAGTGGGCCAAGGTCATTCCGAACTCCAAGGAAGCCTCGATGACGGGCCTGACTCCGGTTGCCGCCTCCGGCACGCTGGACATCCCGGTGGGCCGCATCCGCAAGCTTGAAATGGGCCCGGAGTACATCAGCGCCTTCACCGTAGGCGACCAGCTGCTGTGGGGCGCCGCCGAGCCGCTGCGCCGCATGCTCAACATCGCCACGGGTACGCTCTAGCTACACTGCGGGCCGCGGCTTTTGGTTTCGGCCGGCAAGAACGGCCCTGCCCCGCAGGAACGGTGCTCTCCAGCACCGCTCAAGCGGGGCAGGGCCGTTTTTGCGTCAGGCGGACAGTCTTCGTGAGCGCTGAGCCATGGCGAGCAGCCGCCGCCTCAGCTCAGCCGGACGGTCCAGGTCCTGCCATTTAAGCCGGAGGACCAGCCAGCCCTCCTCCACCAGCGCAATCTCGCGCTGGCGTTCGGCCAGAATCACTTCGTCGGTGGGTTTGTAGTCGAAGTACTTGGACCTGCCATCAAACTCGATCACAATTCTGGTCAGTGCGTCCGCAAAATCGGCGCGGAAGAGTCCGCTCCCTGTGGCAATCTCCACCTGCGGGACGAAGCTGTGCATCCCCAGGGAGTGAAGCAGCAGCCGGGTCCTGGTTTCCCCCGCTGATTCAGACCGCCCGTCCAAGGCGTCAAGCAGGTTGAGCGCACGCCGTCCGCCCCGCTTCACTGGGCTTTGGGCCAGGAGTTCGCGCATGCTGTCGAGGCCGGCGCCTTTTCTCAGCGCATGGTCTCCGATCACTGCTGCCTGTTCCAGCGTGAGGATCCGGGCGCAGTCCACGACAGTCCTCTCAAGACTGGTCACCTTGAACAAACGGCCGTCCCCGGTCCGCAACGAGGCGAGGTCCCCGACGTCGAATTCCATCCTGTGCGTCCTGACGTCGCTCCCGGCGCTTTTGGACGAGTTCGCGTGCCCAGTGGTGACGTGAACCTGGGGACCCACGCCCCATACCTGACACCCGTACAGTCTTGCGGCACTCACATGACTGTAGCGCGAGAGGCCGCCGGTTGATTCGTAGTGCGCCTGGATGCGCAGCACATCCCGTGTCCACGGCTTGCTTTCAGCCCAATGCCCGGCCCTCACGTAGGCGCCGCGCCTGAGCCTCAGAAGCACCCCACTCCGGACTGCCGCCGTCAACACCCGTTCCTCTAAACCTGCCGTGGCCAACTGCCGTGTCGAGGCAACGCGAAAAGCGGGCCAGCGGGCATCCACCAGGTCAAGTATCTTGTCAGAGTTCATTATCAGAGCCTGAGTGCGGGGCGGCGGCCCTGGCTACAGGCCGCTGAGCTATGTGGACAAGCCTTCTCCCTGGTGGCTCAGCGTTGGAGCGGTCCGGCCCCGCTCAAACGGCGTGGGCCCGCAGCGCTTTTGCGGGGCAGAGCCGCTCGTGGGAGCAAGGCGGCTCGTGGCGTGCGGCTCTGGGCAGGAGCGGTCCGGCCCCGCTCAAGCGGCGTTGGCCCGCAGCGCTTTTGCGGGGCAGGGCCGCTCGTGCTGGGCGTTGGGAACCAGGGCTCAGCTCGCTAGGAACGACAGGTACCTCTCCGATGCCTCGGCTAAGGCGGCCTGCGCCCCGGAGCCGAGTGGTTTGGTCTCGTCGAACAGTTCGGGCACGACGGCGCCGGTCGCCCCTTTGCCCTCACGCGCCCACGTGCCAACCACCTCTCCCCCTGCGACGACGGTCTTTTTGAAGACACCGTTGCCTCCCGGGACGATCTTGCCGGCGTGCTCAGGAGCCAGGACCAGGCTCCGGTCCTGGTAGCCAAGCAGGAACTCATCAAAGCCCGGAAGGAGCAGCACCGAGCGCTGGCCGGGAACACCGGCGTCGAGCAACGACGCGGTCTCCGGCGAGAGCCAACAGCTGGTGCCGCCGTATTCCAGCTCCAGCAGGCTCCCACGGACTGCCTCAAACACGGCCCGGACCTCCGTCAGGGGAATCTGTGTCCACCAGGAGAAATCGCGCAACGTGGCCGGGCCGTGGCTGGTGAAGTATCTCAGCATGAACTCAGCGATGGCCTCCTGCCGCTCCAGGCTCCGCGAAACCGGGATCCAGTCGTCGAAGGCCACCAGCAACTGCTGATTGCCTGCAAGCGGCCCCTGCACCAGCCATGCGTGGCGGCAAAGGGTTCCCAAAATATGGACTCCCCGCTGCCCCTTAGTGGGCTGCCCGGCTGCATCAAACACCGCGAACAGCTCGTTCCGGCTGACGGGTCCGCCGCCGGCAATACGCTCCAAGGCTATGTCGCGGCATTTCTCGATGTCCGCGCGAGTGATGTCCAGTTCCCGATGCCGTGCTGAGATGCTCTTGTTGAGACGGTCGGCAGTGACTTCCAGCATCCACCGCAGATCCTCGGGAGCCACAAAATGCAGGGTTCCGCGCATGGGCCAGGACCGGACCACGCTGCCGCCATCAATCGCCGCCCTTACATCCGTCAGCCCGGCGCCGGGGACCCTCACTCCCACGGCCCACATGGCCGCCTGCAGGTCCTGTGCCTGGCTTGCCGTCATCCAGCGAACGGCCTCAGCAACCGAGCCGAATCCTTCGCCCTGCAATCCCTGCGAGGCCAGCCGCAGCCTTCCCATGATCTTGGGCGTAATCCTGTTTCCTGCCGTCATCCCCATGCCCTCATCCTAGGGCTGCCAAAGCAGGCACCGCATCCGGTGGCTGCCAAAGCAGGCACCGCATCCGGCAATGAGGCTGCACGATGCTGGGTGCGCCGACACTGGTCTGGCACTCCCACGGCTGCCTATAGGCTAAGACCATGACTTTGGGGAGTTTGTGGCACTTGTTCGCGCGCGAAACAAAACTGTGGATGACGGGCGGATCGGTGTCGGTCCTGGCGGGTGTAGTGCTGGGACTGCTCGCCATACCTGCCTTCCAGGCATCGCGAACACCCGAACTCGGTCTGCAGCTCCCGTCCCTGGTGCTGAGCCTCGGCGGAGGGTACGCCGTGGTGTTTCCCGGCCTCAGGGTGGCCCGCACCAAGGTCAGCATCTACCGCGGCTGGCGGCAGCACCCAGCCAGCGCCAAAGCCCTCTGGATTCTTTCCTACGCCGTGGGCATCATCGGCCTGGTGACCTGCATCCTGGCAGGCGGGATCAGTCCGTCCCTGCCCGGGCTCCTGGTATGGGTCTTTATGGGTCCGTACCTCGCGCTCTCCGGCTGGGCCTCGGCTTTGCTCGGAATGGCGGCGAACGTCCGGCTCATGACTGGCACCGTGGACGCAGGGGATCCAGCTCCCGCTAGAGGTCCAGCCCAATAAGCAGCGGTTCCGGATGCAGTTCGATGCCAAAACGTTCTACGACGCCGGCACGCACCTCGCGCGCGATGGCCACCATATCTTTGGCTTGCGCCGAGCCACGGTTGGTGATGGCCAGTGTGTGCTTGGTGGAGAGCGACGCCCGGCCGCCGGAGACGCTTCCTTCCTCCAAGCCATACCCCTTGCCGAAGCCTGCCTGATCAATCAGCCAGGCCGCGGACAGCTTCACCAGGCCGTCACGGCCCGCGGGGTACTGCGGGGCAGAATCCGGGAGGACGGCAGTCTCGGCCGCAGGAACGACGGGGTTGGTGAAAAACGAACCGGTGGAGTAGGTGTCCCGGTCCGCGGGGTCCAGCACCATTCCCTTGGACGCCCGCAGCCGCAGCACCTCGCGGCGGACGTCGTTGGAATAGGCCCGTTTTCCGGGCTCCACACCCAGGGAGCGGGCCAGCTCGGCATAGCGGATGGGGGCGCTCATCCGTCCGAGGGGTAGTTGGAACTCCACAGTAAGCACCACGTAACGGGGCGAACCGTTCACGGTAGTCTGCTTCAGGATGGAATCCCGGTAGCCGAACTTCAGTTCCGAGTTGGTGAACGTCCGGACGGCATTCTTGGTCCGGTCCCAGGTCCGCACCGCGGCGATGGTCTGGGAAACATCAGAGCCATAGGCGCCCACGTTCTGGACGGGCGTGGCGCCACTGGCACCAGGAATCCCCGAAAGTGCCTCAATGCCTGACCAGGCGTGAAGCACCGCATGCTCCACCAGGGCGTCCCAGTTGTGTCCTGCCTGGACCACCACGGAGACCCCGCCGCAGGAGTCCTCGGCATTGACGGTGAACCCCTCGGAAGCGATCCTAAGGACCGTCCCGGGGAATCCGTCGTCGGAAATCAGGAGGTTGGAGCCGCCGCCGATGAGCAGCAGCTGCTCGCCCTGTTCATCAGCCGAGCTGACAGCTTCGATGATCTCAGCCTCGGTCCTGGCCTCGATGAACTTGCCTGCCGGGCCTCCGACGGCAGCGGTGGTCAATTCTGAAAGCAGTGTCTGGGTCACCTGTCCACCCTAGCTCAGCGGAACGTCGCCGAACTTTGCCCGGTTCAGCTCAGCCTCACGATGGCCTGGGCCTTCATCAGCACTTTCTGGCCGGCAGAGACCACGGTGAGGTCCACGCGGGCGGTGCCGGCATCGGCGTCGAGCTTTCCAATGGCGCCGCTGACCTCAATAGTGGCCCCCGGCTCCGCCGCGCCGGTTGTGTCCGCTACCGGGACCGGTTTGGTGAAACGCGTCTGGAAATCGACGACGGCGGCAGGGTCCCCTGCCCAGTCGGTCACCAACTGCACGGCCGCCCCCATGGTGAACATGCCATGGGCGATGACGCCGGGGAGTCCCACGCTGGTGGCGAAGGCCTCGTTCCAGTGGATGGGGTTGAAGTCGCCGGAGGCACCAGCGTACTTGACCAGGTCAGTGCGGGTGACTTCGATGGTGCGGTTGCCGATCTCCTGGCCGGCACTGAGTTCGTGGAAACTGGGGCTCATGGTTACTGTCCCTCTCCGCGGACCAGAATGGACGATGTGGCAGTAGCAACGCTCTCGCGGGCGTCACCGTTTGAGGCTGTGAGGGCGAAAATCTCCGAGCGGGTGGTAATCATGGCCCCGCCTCCCATAGCGCGGACGCCGTCAACGTGCAGCTCGGCCACCAGCCGGTCGCCGGCGAGGATAGGGCGGTGATGTGTGAAGCGCTGGTCCGCATGGACCACACGGGAAAAGTCGATGCCGGACTCCGGATCCTCGATCAGCTGTGCGTCGGCGCGCTGGGCGACGATGATCGCGAACGTCGGCGGAGCCACCAGGTCGCTGTGCCCCAGGGCTTTGGCGGCTTCGACATCAAAGTGGGCTGGGTGGGTGGCCTTAACCGCGCGTGCGAACTCGCGGATTTTCTCGCGGCCGACGTCGTATACCTCTGCGGCAGGGTAGCTGCGGCCCTGCAGGTCCGGATTGATAGTCATGGATTCAAGCCTATCGTTCCGCCGCCCGGCGGCCGGCAAAAGCTACTTGCGGCGAAGGGTCTTGCGGATTTCACGCGAGCGGTATCCGACGCCCACCAGGTGCAGGACCAGGCCCAGCCCTATCACCGGAAGCGATGCCGTCACCAGCCCAGGGTTTTCGGAGCTGTTGCCCGCGATGTTGAGGATAAGTCCGACGGCGAGGAGGCCAATGGCCGTTATCACCAGGGCTTTGTAGGACGTGGGCGACGTGGCCCAGAATTCTTTCAGCACCGTGCCAGTCTACCGACCGGCGGGGAACCAGGAATGCTTTAGAACAGGGCTTCCTGCACGGCAGGCACTTCGGAGGCAAAGTCACCCAGGACAATCGTCCGTGCGCTGAGCTGGGCAAGGTTGACCACAAACTGGGCGTCCGTGCCCTGGAGCGAGGCCAGCGCTTGGGGACCGCAGAGCGCCGCCACGCGGAACCCGTGCTGCCCGGAGTCCAGGGGGTGGGGGTACGCGTGCCGGGCTGCCGGGCCGCACAGCACTGCGGCCTGGGCAGGCCGGACCCACAGCTCGTCCACCACCTCAAAACCGTCGACGGCGGCCTGCGACAGCGCCGCCCGTACACCTGCCGCGGCGCCCTGGTTGATCGAGTCCACTCTGGCTGCCGGAAGCGGCTCCGCCAGGGCTTCGGCCTTGGCGGCCGACCGGACCTGCTGGGCCAGCCCGGTTTCCCTGGTGACCATGTCCTCCAGGATCCGCACCACACTGCCGTCCTGTGCCCTGGCCACATACCTGGCCACCACGGCTCCCTGTTCGGCCAGCCGGTTCCACTTCCGGAGGTTGGACGCAGTGCCCACCTTGCTCGCGCCGCCGGCGAACGTGGCCACATACAGCCAGTGTTGCTGCATCAGGTAGGTTCGCAGCCCCTCGGGGACGCGCCCGCCGCGGTGGAAATCGTGGATAAGCCGGGAATCATCCAGCACAAAACAGCGCTCACATTGCTTTCCCCTGGTTGCCGGAGCCTGGGCCGGGCAGAGGACGTGCCGGCGGTCCGATGCCGAAAAAACCTTGTGGTGCCCGAGGCAGAACCTGCTGCCGGACGCCAGCCGGAACCCGAGCGGCGTACCAGGCTGGAGGCTGACCGCCTGCATGGTCCCGGAGGGTGACTGCAAGCGCAAAACCGGGCTGCCGCCGTCGTGCCCGGGGGCAGCAGCGGGGGGCCCATCCCAAAAGACCCCGTGGACCAGATAGCGGGGATCTGTCACGGGGTCCTCTGTACGTCTCGTCGAAAAGTGCGTCCGGCCGGCAGTTGCTACAGGGCGGGCTGCACGCCGAACGCCACGGCGAGCTTCATGATCTTCTCCGCGCGGCCCAGGCGGGGAAGGTCGGAGCCGTCGCGGATGACGCGGCCGTTGGCTTCGAAGTCGGCCATGAAGTCCGTGGCCCAGGCAACGTCGGACGGCGTTGGGCTGATGACCTCGTTGATGATTGCCGTCTGGTCGATCGCCAGGCAGAGCTTGCCGGTCATGCCCATCATGACTGTGATGGCGGTCTGCTCGCGCAGGATGGGGTGGTTGGTGCCGACGGTGGGGCCGTCGATGGGTCCCGGCAGGTTGCCGACCCGGCTGGCTACCACCAGCTTGGCCCGCGGGTATGCCATGGCTTCGGCGGTTGCGGCCATGCCGGTGTCGCGGCGGAAGTCACCGGAGCCGAAGGCGAGACGGAATGCACCCTGGGCCTTGGCGATGTTGTTGGCTTCCTCGATGCCCACGGCTGATTCCACCAGGGCAATCACGGGGGTCTTGCCGTCCATGCGGTGGTAGCTCTCGGTCACCTGATCAGCGGACTCGGTCTTGGCGAGCATCACGCCGAGAAGACCGGGAGTTCCCCGCAGTCCGGCGAGGTCATCGGCCCAGAACCGGCTGGTGGCGTCGTTGATCCGGACCCAGGCCTTGCCGCCGGCAGAAAGCCAATCCACAACATTGCCGCGGGCGTGGTCCTTCTGCGACGGGTCCACGGCGTCTTCGATGTCGAGGATGATCGAGTCTGCCCGGGAAACGGCGGACTGGTCAAAAAGCTCTGTTTTCATCGCGTTAACCAGAAGCCATGAGCGGGCTATCTCTGCGGGGATGTGGCGCTCAGGCCGTAAGATCTCGGTGGCGGTGGTAGACGTCATGTATCTACCGTATCTGCCCGGAGCCTACCAGCGCGAAGCAATATGGGCTTGCGGAAAGACCAATACGAACAAAACCGGCTCAAGCGTGTCCGGCGGCCCGCCCAGCACCGTAGGATTCCGGGTCCTGCCTGGCTCCCCTGCCTGGCTCCCTGAAAGTACGTAGCAGCAAGTGCCGTTCTGAGTTCTGAAAACGACACTTGCTGCTACGCAGTTGGGAGTGGGCGGTGGGAGTGGGCGGGGTCAGGGGAGCTTGCTGCCCCGCGCTGCGATCCACAGCCCGTACCACTCCGCGCGGGTCATGGCCGAAGCCACCCGGCCGGCATCGGCACAGGCCCTGATCCTGGCGGGGTTGACCGATCCGATGACCGGCGCGATCCCGGCAGGATGCTTCATCAGCCAGCCCAGCAGGACCGCCTCCCCCGACGTGCTGTACCGCCCGGCCAGCTCCGCCACCAGCCCAGCGGCGGCAGTCTCAGCCGCCGTCGGGCTTTCCGGTCCGCCGCCGGTGTAGAGCCCGCGGGCCAGCGCGCCATACGCCTGCAGGGTCACACCGTTCCGGCTGCAGTACTCCACCGTTCCCTCGGGAAAGCCGTGATCCAGCGACTCCTGATGGTTCGCCAGCACCTGGCTCTCCAGCCAGGCCCGCTTCAGCAGGCTCATTTCGAGCTGGTTGGCCACCACGGGCACCTCGAGCCGGTCCTGCAGCGCCTCGATCTGGGATCCGGACATGTTGGACACGCCGAGCGCACGCACCTTGCCGTCGGCCAGCAACTGCCCGACGGCGGACGCCACCTCCGCCGGGTCCGTCAGCGGGTCCGGGCGGTGCAGCAGGAGCACATCAACATAGTCGGTGCGCAACCGCTTCAGGCTGCCGTCCACCCGCTCGATGATGGACTCCCGGCTGAGGTCATAGTGGGTGTCGAGCCCACGCTCATTGAGCCGGATCCCGCATTTGGTCTGCAGCCGGATGCGTTCGCGCAGGCCCGGCGTTGCCGCCAGCACCTCACCGAACACAGCCTCCGACTTCCCGCTGCGGTAGATGTCGGCGTGATCGAACAGCGTGATCCCTGCATCCAGCGCGGCTTCGACGGCGGCATCCGCCTCCTCCACGTGGCCGGTACCGTGCGGCTCGTCGGTCCAGCTGCCGCCCAGGCCCATGCAGCCGTAAATGAGTTCCTGCATCAGGCCGGACCCTCCGTTCCGGGACGCTCCGGCCTGAGCCCTGACTCGGGCATCAGCGAAGCCATGCGGTGCTGTTCGCCCCCAGCTTGCCCGCTTCCAGCGGCGCGCTGGTCACCAGCACGGTACCGGCAGGAAGATCGACGGCGGTGTCCCCGAAGTTGGTGACGGACTGCCAGCCGCCAGGGCGGCTGAAGTGCAAGACCTCCGGATTGCCCGTCTCGATCCATTCCAGCTGCTCCTCCGCCTGGAGTTCGCGGCGCAGCTTCAGCGCGGAACGGTACAGCTCAAGGGTGGAGCCTGGGGTGCCTTCCTGCGCCTCGACAGCGTACTTGCTGAACCACGCCGGCTGCGGCAGGTGGGCCACGCCGTCGCCAAAGCCGAAGGAGCTTCCTTCAGCCTTCCACGGCAGCGGAACACGGCAGCCGTCCCGTCCGATGTCCACGCCCTTGTTGCGGAAGAAGGTAGGGTCCTGGCGCTGGGACTCCGGAATCTCGGCAACCTCCTGCAGGCCCAGTTCCTCACCCTGGTACAGGTACGCGGATCCCGGGACCGCGAGCATCAGCAGGGTGGCCGCCCGGGCACGGCGCTCGCCGAGCTCCATGTCCAGTTCCTCCCGGGGACCGCCGGCCAGGAGCCATGACTTCCCGTCCTGGCCCTTGGCGTGCTTTCCCTTGGCTCCCTTGTCCGCGGAGAACCGGGGCAGGCCGTAGCGGGTGGCGTGCCGGACGACGTCGTGGTTGGAGAAGACCCACGTGGACGATGCTCCGGTGGCGGCAGCCTCGGCCAGGTTGCGGGTGATGATTTCGCGGAAATCCTCAGCGTCAAAGTCGGCCTGCAGAAGGTCGAAGTTGAAGGCCTGTCCCAGGCCCGCGGGGCTGGCGTAGCGGGGACGACGGGTTGCGTGCACCCAGGCCTCGGCCACGGCAGTGCGCGGCGGGTTGTACTCGTTGAAGACTTCGCGCCACTCCGTGTAGATCTCGTGGACGTCGTCGCGGTCCCAGAACGGGTGTGAGCCGTCGGCGAACCCGTCGGTACCGGTGTTTGCCGCGGTCAGCTCCACCTTGGACAGCAGCGGCTCGGTGAGGTCTTTCGTGAGGGCATGGGCCACGTCCACGCGGAAGCCGTCCACACCGCGGTCCGACCAAAAGCGCAGGGTCTTGAGGAAGTCGTCCCGGATCTCCCGGTTGGCCCAGTTCAGGTCCGGCTGCTCCTTGGCGAAGATGTGCATGTACCACTGGCCGGGGGTGCCGTCCGGCTCGGTGATGCGCTCCCAGGCAGGACCGCCGAAGACGGAGTCCCAGTCCGACGGCGGGAACTCGCCGTCCGGGCCCTTTCCGTCGCGGAAGATGTAGCGGTCACGGGCTGCGGAACCCTTGGGCGAGGCCAGGGCTTCCTTGAACCACTCGTGCCTGTTCGAGGAATGGTTGGGGACGATGTCGGCAATCAGTTTGATGCCGGCGGCGTGAAGTGCAGCGGCCATCTCGTCGAAGTCGGCGAGGGTGCCAAGCTTGGGGTCAACCTCGCGGTAATCGTCCACGTCGTAGCCGCCGTCGGCCAGGGCGGACGGGTAGAACGGGCTCAGCCAGACGGCGTCGATTCCCAGCGATTTCAGGTACGGGACCTTGGCTGTAATGCCTTTGATATCCCCCAGGCCGTCGCCGTTTGAGTCGGCGAAGCTGCGCGGATAGATCTGGTAGACAGAGGCCTGGCGCCACCAGTTCGGGTCGGCGAGGCGGTCAGAATCGGACACGGTTGCCAGAGTGGCAGTGGTGGACAAGGGGTGATCCTTAAGTCTTGGGCTGGTCGGTTGGACGGTCCGAGTGGCTGATCTTTTGCGTGCTGCACCGCGGGGACCAAGGGAATGCCAGTGGCCGGCACCCCTTATTCAGAGAATTTAGATAGAATCTAAATATACTCACCAAATAATTATGGGACCGGACTATCTGGAGGTCAAGGACGCATGAAGGAAGCTGGCGCCGCTACCCCGCAACTGCTGCGACGGGTCAATGCCAACGCCGTCCTGGCCTTCCTCCGAAGCACGGAGGTGGCCACCGGAACTGACCTGATGGCATCGACCGGACTGACCCGGGCCTCCGTCATAGCCGTGTGTGAGGACCTGCTCCGGCGCGGCTGGATCACCGAAACCGGAGTCTCCCGCGAAGCCTCTTCCCAGAAGGGCCGTCCTGCCCGGCGGTTCGAACTGAACCCGCGGGCCGGCTTTGTCCTGGGAATCGATATCGGCGCCGGCACCACCACCGCTGCCGTGGCCGATTTGCGCGGAACCATTGTGGGGAAAGCGAGCCGGAGCTTCCGCAGCGCCGCGATTCCGGCCGACGAGCGGATCAACGTTGTTGACCAGGCCTGCCGTGCCGCGCTGCAGGATGCCGGCACCACGCCGGGAACAGTGCTGGCCGTGACAGCGGGACTTGCCGCCCCTGTGGACCGCGAAGGCAATGTCCTGGTGACCCAGCATTTCTGGCGGCTGTTCGACGTCGGCCTTCGGTCTGCGCTCAAGGAACTGCACGGGTGGACCGTGCTCCTGGAGAACGACGCCAACCTGGCGGCCCTCGGCGAGCGCTGGCGCGGCTCCGGCGTGGGAGTTGATGACCTGGTGGTCCTCCTCGCCAGCGAGCGGATGGGCGCCGGAATCATCGAATCAGGCCGGCTGCTGCACGGCCACTGCGGAGCCGCCGGCGAAATGGGCTACCTCGACACGGTTGACGGCGTGGGAAGTTCAGCCGGTATTGCACTGCTGGCACGGGAATGGTTCGCGGAGCACCAGGGCACTCCTGCACTGGAGGCGCGGGAGGTCTTCGCGGCCGCCGCGGCCGGCGAAGATGCCGCCCTGGCGGTCCTGGACAGACTCTCGGAACGGCTGGCCCGGATCATCGCCACGGTTGCCATCCTGGTCAACCCGGAACAGGTGGTGATCGGGGGCGCCGTGGCAGAATCGGCCGGGGCGCTGCTCCCCCGGGTCGAAGCCTTGCTGCCGCGCTTCACGGCCACGGTCCCGCGGGTCACGGCGTCGCCCCTGGGGGACTCGATCGTGACCATGGGCGCCGTGCGTTGCGCCCTGGACTACGTGGAGGCCAACGCCCTGGACCTGGAACTCGCGGCGCCTGCCTGAGCCGCCTGCCTGAGCACTGGTGGCCCATACCCCCAGAGCACAACTCCAGCAGCGCGAACGGACACTTGAGGCCCCCATTGGAGGCCTCAAGTGTCCGTTCGCGCTGGCTAGCTCGGCTGGAGGGCGGCGGCCACCGGCAGGGTTCCGTCCCGGAACTCGATAGTCCGGCCCGCGGTGTCCGGCAGGTCCAGCACTGCCGCCGCCACGATTGCCGTATTGCCACGGGAGGTTTCCCGGCTCCCCCGCCCTGATGGGTCGACGTCGATCCGGCCGGTCCCCGGCTTATCCGTCAGCGAGCCGGGGCCCAGGATGGTCCACGCCAACTGCGTGCCGCGCAGGTACTCATCGGCCGCGGCCTTGGCCTCGGCGTAGGGGTGGAAGCTGTTATCGGCCGGGACGCCGTGGTCCGGGCCTGCCCCCAGATAGGACACCATGACGTACCGCCCGACGCCGGCCTCCGCCGCCGCATCCATCGAGCGGATCGCGGCGTCCCGGTCCACGGCATAGGTGCGTTCGGGGTTCCCTCCCCCCGCGCCGGCGGACCAGACCACGGCGTCGTGGTTCCGGAGCGCCTCGGCGATTTCCGCCGTCGTCGCGTTTTCAACATCCAGTACCGACGGCGTTGCGCCCGTTGCCGCCACATCGGCGGCATGGTCCGGGTTGCGGATGAAGGACGTCACGCTGTGGCCTTCATCGGTGAGGAGGGTTGACAGAAGAAGGGCCACTTTTCCGTGGCCGCCGATGATTGCGATCCGGGTCATGGACCCATTCTGCCCCTCGTGTCCAGCGGCGGGGGCATCGCCGCGGCGGGCTGGGACGGACACAGCCTTCCGGCGTCACGGGAGGGTGCGGTACCGGAGGTAGACCACGCCGTTGCCGAACCTGCGCTCTTCGAGGAGCTCCAGCCTGAGGGCCAGGCCGTCGGGCAGGTATTTCTTGCCGCCGCCCACCACCACGGGACTGACAAGGAGCCGGCATTCGTCAACGAGCCCGGCGGACAGTGCCGAGGCGGCAAGGTTGGCCCCGCCCACGCCGATCTCGCGGCTGCTGGTCTCCTTGAGCTGCCGGATGTGGTCCGGGTTGAAGACGGGCTCAATCCTGGTGCGGGCGGTGGAGGCGCTGGCGAGGGTGGTGGAATAGACGATCTTGTCCGCCGCCTGCCAGATGCGGGCATAGTCCTGGATAACGTCCGGCTCGTCGCCGTTGCTGCCGAGGGTGTCCCACACGGACATGACTTCATACATGCGGCGTCCCAGAAGGTAGGTGCCCACCTCGCGCTCCAACTCATTGACGAACGCGTGGACCTCTTCGTCCGGTTCACTCCAGCTGAAGTTGCCCTCGCGGTCCGCGGTGTATCCGTCCAGCGAGGTGATGCCTGTGTAGGTCAGCATTGCCATGCGGAGGCCTCCGGCTATTCGAGTGGTGAGCCCATTCTGCCCCCGCGAACGGCGGCTGGGTAGGTCCTGCGATCCGCCTCGCTTTCAGAGGATCGCAGGACCATGGCCGCCGGACGCCAGGCAGGAGCAACTAGGCAGGGAACAGGAGGAAGGCGATCGGGGTCACCAGGATCAGGGTCAGGACCACGCGCTGGAACCAGATGACCACCATCTTCCACAAAGGAATCGGGATGTCAGTTGCCATGATGCAGGGCACCAGAGCCGAGAAGAAGATGATGCCGGAGACAGACACGACGCCGACCACAAATTTGACTACGGGGACGGAATCCACTGCGAGGAGTGCCGGCAGGAACATCTCTGCAATGCCTACCGCACTGGCCTTGGCCACGAGCATGGGTTCGGGAAGCTGCAGCGCCCAAGTGAAGGGATAAAAGAGGTAACCCAGCCAGTCGAAAACCGGCGTATACGTTGCGAGTACAAGGCCCAGCAGACCGATTGAGAGGATGGACGGCAGGATGGCCATGGCCATCAGCACGCCGTCCCGGACGTTGGTCCAGATATTGACGGCAAGTGAAGGGGCGGACGCCACCGTCTCACGTGCTTCGCGCCAGGCCACGGAAAAGCGGCGGCCAGTGACGACTTCCTCCGGCTGCGGCGTGGCCTCAGGGTGGTATTCGTCAGGGATGCTGTTGAGCGGCCAGATTCTGACGGTAATGGCTGTGACGAGAAAAGTGACAAGGAAAGTGACCCAGAAATACGCGGTCCACTGGCCCATCAGGTCCAGGGTCTTGGCCACGATAACCATAAAGGTGGCGGATACGGTGGAGAATCCGGTGGCGATGATGGCTGACTCACGGGCGGTGTATTTGCCCTCCTTGTAGACCCGGTTGGTGATGAGCAGGCCAAGGGAATAGCTGCCCACGAAGGAGGCGACGGCGTCGATCGCGGAGCGTCCCGGGGTGCGCCAGATGGGGCGCATGACCCGCTGGACCATTACTCCGATGAACTCCAGGAGGCCGTAGCTGACCAGCAGCGCCAGGAAAACTGCTCCGATGGGGACGAGCAGGCCCACCGGGATGACGAGCTTCTCGAAGAGGAAAGGCCCCATGCCCGGCTCGAACAGCCATGCGGGACCCACCCGGAACACCATCATGAACCCGACAACCATGCCCACCACTTTGAGCATCGAGAAAACGATCTCGACAGCGGACTTCTTCCAATTGCCTGTGGCGAACGGATACACGGCTCCCGCCACGATGACAGCGAGTGCGTAGTAGGGCAGAACCGGGCCGATGCCCGCCTGCAGGAAGGTAACGATATGGTCCAGCATGATGGTGTTCCTGCCGGCGATCGTCAGCGGAACGAAGAACATGAACGCCCCTATTCCGCTGTACACAAACAGTTTCCACATTTGGCGCGGTGCGGTGCGCTGTGCTTCCGAGGTGATGGCCATCGGTTTGTCTCCTGATATCTTCGCCGCTCTCCGTTGTGGACGCGGCCGGTTCTTTGACTAGATCCATCGCACCGCGAACTGGCAGGAAGGACAATGGAATTGCGGAGGATGCAGTCTCACATATGAGATTCAACTCACAGGAGGCGATGATGGGCAGCGAAACTGACAGTTCCCTGCGTTCCCTCCGCATCCTGAGTTACCTTGCCACGCAGGCGACCCCTGTTCCTGCTGCCCGGATCGCCGAGGCCGTAGGCGCCCCCAGATCCTCAACGTTCCGGTTGCTCCGGGGAATGCAGTCGCTGGGATATGTCACCCACATACCGGAGGAGCAGGCATACGCGCTGGGAATCGCCGCCTTGGAGATCGGCCAGGCGTTTGGCATCCAGGCGCCTTTGGCACGGTACGGTCGCCCGGTACTGGAGCGGTTGGTCCTCAAACTCGGCGAAACCGCCCATCTGGCGGTCCTCCACGGTCACGAAACGCTCTACATCCATGAGCAGACCGCCCCCATGCGGGCACCGCTCGTGACCGCCAAGGACGTGCGCCTCCCCGCCCATCTGACGGCGTCCGGGAGGGTGATTCTTGCGGGTCTAAGGGATGAGCAACTGCGGGCTCTCTTCCCGCCGAACTTCGCATTCGTCCGAAGGACCGGCCGGGGACCGGACACGTACGCCGAGCTGATGCGGCAGCTGGACGTTGCACGGCGGCAGGGCTTTGCCCGCGAGTTCAGCGAAGTGACAGAAGGCCTGACTTCCATTGCCAAGCCGGTCCGGGACAGGAGCGGCAGGACTGTTGCCTCCATCGCCGTGACAGTCGCCTACAGTACCCAGGCCCCTGTTGCTCCCCCGGCTAATGCCCTCCCCGCGGCGTCGACCATGCAGGACACCATCCTGGCGGCTCTTGAACGGGCTACGAGGGAACTTAGCCGCAGGCTTGGCTGGGATCCGCAGCAGTCGGGGTGAAGCCGCCCTGGCATTCCGGGGGAGACCTCCCAGCCGCGCCTAGGCGCCGCCACCCCGCCCCTCGGCTGAGTCGTGACCTGGCGCCGGCCTTCTCATGACAAAGAACTGCTGCACCATGGTCCAGAGGTTGGTGGTGGTCCAGTAGATCAGCACTCCGATGGGGAAGATGATGCCGCCCACGCCGAACACCACCGGGAGGGCGTACAGCATCATCTTCTGCTGTCGCACGAACGGGTTTTCCGGGGCAGTTTCCGGCGCCGCCGAGGAGACGTTCCTGGCCATGATCTGCTTCTGGGTGATGAACTGCGCAACGGACATGGCAAGGATCATCAGGATGGCCAGCACCGCGACCGCGATGGGATCACCGCCGAGGTGGAGCAGGGACGCGGAGAGCGGGGCGCCGAAGATGCTGGACTGATCGAACTGCACTACCTGCTCGTGGCTCATCGCGCCGATACCCTGCCCCTCGCTGGCGCTGGTGCCGATGCCCGCGAGGACCTGGAACAGCGCAAAGAAGAATGGCATCTGGATCAGGATCGGAAGGCAGGCCGAGAACGGGTTGGTGCCATGTTTCCTGTACAGCGCCATCTGCTCCTGCACCATGGCCTGGCGGGAGAGCTGGTCGGTCTTGCCTTTGTACTTTTCCTGGAGCTTCTGCAGGTCCGGCTGCAGCAGTTGCATCCGGCGCTGGGCGTTGATCTGCTTCATGAAAACCGGAATCAGCGCGGCCCGGATCACAAGCACCAGCCCGATGATGGACAGCGTCCAGGTCCAGCCGGACGCTTCAGGCATGCCGATGGAACTCAGGCCTCCATGAAAACCGACCATGATGACGGACACAAGCCACTTGAACGGATACATGATTGTTTCAAATAGGTCCACCGAAATCCCCGTTTGTCAGATGCGGCAAAGCTACGGCGAAAGCGGGAACTTGTCACGCTTTCATATCCATGGGGAGGCACGGTGGGGCGCCGGCAGCGTTCCGACTGGCCGTCGCTCGCCTCCGGAGGGGCGCCCTGCGGCATCGAGTAGCATTGCTCCCAATTAGCCAGCAACGGAAGGAAGTCGTGCCATGAAGTATGTCGTCCTGCAGGTGATCCTCAAAGAGAAACTGTGGGGAACCGGTTCAGGCAACCTGACCGCCCTGGAGAAGGCCATCAACGATCAGGCCGCGAGGGGCTACCGGCTCCACACCATAACCACCGCGAGCAGCGGGAGCAAGGGAATGATGGGCGGCGGAGACCGCATCCAGGCAACGCTGGTGTTCGAGAGCCTCGTATAACGCGTATCGCGAATAGAGCTGCCTCGACTGCCTCGACTACCTCGTCCCCGGCGGCGTAGGCTTGGCGCCGTCGCCGGCTGCACACGTCCTCTGTGGTCCGCGGTCGCATCAAGCCGGCTACAACAATTGCCCGACGACAATTTGAAGGAGGCTTGAACACCATGTTCACGAAGAAGGGTGACGCGGCCGTTCTCTCCAAACTCAGCGAAGCCCCCGCCCAGTACAGGGAGATCGGGGAAGGCCTGCATCGCATCATCCGTGAGAGCGCGCCCTCGTTGGAGCCGATCGTCCGCTGGGGACTCCCGTTTTATGTGAAGGACGGCAAGGACGTCTGCTACATCAAACCGGATAAGGACTTCATCGCGTTCGGCTTCGGCGAAGTTGTCAACCCCGCACGTGAAGAGGGCGCCCATATGCACCCGGTCGCGTGGATCATCACCTCGCTGGATGCAGCGACGGAGGCCAGGATTCGCGCGTTGGTCGAGAAAGCAGTTGCCTGACACGGTCCCTCAGAAGATGCAGCCACCCGCAGTACCGTTGAGCAATGACCATCAACTTTGACGTGCGCCGCGCTGAGCCGGCGGACGCACCAGGCATGGCGAGAGTTCACGTGGACACCTGGCGCGAGACCTACCGTGGACTGATGAGCGATGCTGTGCTTGACGATCCCACGCTCCTGAGCTGGCGCCAGAAATTCTGGACCGCGGCCCTGACCGATCCGAAGTACAGCCAGAACACCGTGGCCGTCGCTTCGCACGAAGGGATGCTGATCGGCATTGCAATGTCTGGCCCCTCCCTTGATGGCGCGAAAGAGCCGCGGCAGTTGTATCTCCTTTACGCCTACACGGAGTTCCACGGTTCCGGGGTGGGTGCGGCGCTCCTCAATGCAGTCCTCAACCCCACCGCGCCTGCTGCGCTCTGGGTCGCGGAGCCTAACCCGCGGGCCCAGGCCTTCTACCAAAAGAACGGCTTCGTCACCGACGGGGCGGTGAAAACCGAAGACGGTGTGCTGTCCGTTCGAATGGTCCGAAGACCCCAAGCCGTAAACCACAGCTAACGTCAGCTGCCGTGACAGGAGCCAAATCAGGTAGTCCCCATCCAAAAATTCGAGTACTCGGAACCGGTGCCTCCGGACGCAGCCGCTGATAGCGTCGGGTACGGGTTGACGGTGGCGCCCGGTGTCTGGGGGCTGCAGGCAACAGCAAAGGGACCAGGTGATGGAGAAACCGAGAGTCAGCACAAATCCCGCACCTCCGGCGGCCACCCCTGGACGCGTTGCAGGACCTGGACGTGTTGCCGGACCCAGCCATGTCACCACAGACCATGCCGCCCCAGGCCATCCCCAGCCCGAGGCTTCGGGGCGAGACCGGTATTTGGACCTGCTGCGGGCGATCGCCCTGGTCCGGATAATGGCTTATCATACCTTCACCGGTGTAGCCTGGCTGACTCTGATCTTCCCTTCCATGGGCGTCATGTTCGCCCTCGCAGGATCCCTCATGGCGCGGTCCCTCGAGCGGCCTGCCTTCGGTGTTCTGAAAAACCGGGCACGCCGCCTGTTGCTGCCTCTGTGGATTTACAGCGCCACAGTTCTGCTGCTGCTGCTCTGGCAGGGCTGGAGTCCAGACCAGGACGAGGGCCGCTCCTGGCCCGAAATCATTTTCTGGTTCATCCCGCTCGGCGACGCGCCGTACCCAGGCAGCAGTGGTTCCGACGAAGGCCTGGATGACACCTTCTGGGCTCACGAGGCCGGAGTCATCCTCTGGTACATCCGCGCCTACTTCTGGTTCATGCTTTTGTCTCCCCTGCTGCTCGCGGCGTTCCGCCGGCTGCCATGGGTTACGCTGGCGGCGCCCCTCGGGATCCTGGTGCCCATCGTCTTCGGTTGGGTGACGCTTCCGGCCTGGGCGGAGAGCGGCGTCAGCGACTTCGCCACCTACGGCTCCTGCTGGGTTCTCGGCTTCGCCCGCTACTCCGGCATGCTGCGCAGGATCCCGCGATGGGTCGTTTTCTCAGCCGGGCCGGCGATGATGGCCCTCGGCCTCCTCTGGGCCGCACCCCACCTTGAGGAGGAGGCCTGGGACCTGAACAACATTTGGGGGGCAAATGGCCTGTATGCCCTCGGCTTCTGCGCGATGCTCCTGCGGATCTCGCCATCCTGGAAGTCGATGCCCCGGCCGATCAGGCTCCTCGACCGGCCAGTCACGCTCATCAACAACAGGGCAGTCACCGTCTACCTCTGGCATACCCTGCTGCTGTCGGCCATGTACGTCATCGTCGACACGCTCTACGCCAACAGCCAGATTGGCGACGCCATACCCTGGCTGCTGGAAAGCGAGTGGACCCTGTTCGCCGGCATCTGGCTGCTCCTTGCCGTCGTGTTCCTCATGATCGGCTGGATCGAGGACGTGGCCGCCAGGCGGGCTCCGCGGCTCTGGCCGGACAAATAGCGCAAGAGCCACCATTCAACAGCCATCCCTCAGGGACCGTTGGCGTTGAAGGATCTCACCGGGCTGCCGATGACGAACCCGATCAGTCAAGAGCGCCACTACGGCTTCCAGGTGCGCCGACTGCTGGGCTACTTTCGTGCATTCTGAAGTCGCCGCGTCGTCACATGAAATCCCTCCACTTCGGTGGGCGGGCGCTCTTCGGGTTTAACTGGCCGGTTTGGCTTCTTCCTCTTCGCCCGTCGCCGACGGCTGGACTGTTACGCGCCTGAACTGCGGGGGAAGTTCCGCGTCCGTGGAGGCGAGAATGATCGTCGCCCGCTCGCCTACGTTCGACTGATTGATGTTCGCATTCTTGAGCGCGACGCCTTCACGCTCAAGATCATCCCCTGTCGCCTCGTCCAGGACCTCGCCACGACTGTTCTTCCACAACAGGTCGGATCCATAACTGGGCGCCCAGACGTCGAGGGCGTCCGTGACACTGCTGAAGGTGTACTGGCGGCCTTCCTTGTTCAAAGCGGACACCATGAACATGTCAATGGCGGACGTTCCCTTTCGGTTGTCCACGTCGGCCACGAGGTAGGAGACGGGCGCCCCGCCGGCCTTCACTCGGTAAGCCTCGATCGCAGCCACTGCAGGATCTGAAGCGGGGGTTGGGAGTGTAAATGCGATTTCTGCTCCGGACGCTGTCGTGAGTTTGAACGGACCCGCGGGTGAGGGAGTAGTCGAGGGCAACGGCGGTATATCGGTCGGTTCTAAATGCGGAGACGACGACGCGCACCCGACAATGGCTAGGAGCGCAATAACGGGCAACATGGCGGTAAAACGATTCATGGTTCCCCCTAAGATTTCGAGCAAGCCGTAGGGGCGTCATTCTATCGAGGGTAGCGCTAGGTTAGGCACCTGGGACTTCTTGAGAAGCGCACCAAGTTCAACCAGGACGGCTCCACCTACGAGCAAGCCAACCTGCACCCGGAGCTGGCCGCTGGGAGTGTCCGCAGTTTCACCTCGGGCACCGAGCCGCAGGTCGTCGCTTAAGTCCCGCTGGCGGGCGGCGGGACCGTCGAGGTCCACGGCTACGCCACGCACTACAACCGCGAGTGGGTCATTGTCGTCTGGCTAAAGGAATGGCTACAGTGGCCCGTTTTCCGATTGAAGCCAGATACAAGAAAATCCCCACCGTAGCGGGGATCTTCACTGTAGCGGTGGGGAGGCTCGATCTCCCGACCTCACGATTATGAGTCGTGCGCTCTAACCAACTGAGCTACACCGCCACGAATGAGAAAAACCTGTGTCAAGCCGGTCAAAAACCGCCTTGACACAGGCCCTCATTCAGAGCCCCCCACCGGAATCGATCCGGTGACCTCGTTCTTACCAAGAACGCGCTCTACCACTGAGCTAGGGGGGCAACGAGTAAATACTCTACCGGAAGATTTCACCACCAACAAATCGGCATTGTGCCCGGTCAGGGGGTGCCGAAACAGTTGCGTCGGCACCCTTTTTGTGGCCTGAACTTCGGGATGGAATCTAGGGCAGCCTTAGCACCTGTCCGGGGTAGATATGGTCCGGATTCGGGACCGTGTCCGTGTTGGCGGCGATCAGCTCATCCACGTCCACGCCGTACTGCCTGGCGATGCCGTGCAGGGTATCTCCGGGCTCTACCACCACCTCGGAGACGCCTGTTGCCTCGTCCAGGCCAACAGGCTCAGTCAGCACCGGTTCGGCCAGAACCGGCTCAGCCAACTCGGGTTCGGCCACCGGTTCCACGACGGCTTCGGCAACCGGGGGCACATCCATGGGCTGGGAGTCAGGCTGCCGGTTCGCCACGGCGTCAGCAGCGGCCTGGGCCGCGGCTGCCTGCTGGGCGGCAGCTGATTCATCGGCCGCCTGCCGCTGCTCAGCTACATGGGCTGCAGCGTCCTGCTGGGGCACAGTTTCAGTCACCGACGTCTCTGCTGGCGCCTCGGCAGCCGTCTCAACTGGACCAGCCCCCGTCCCTTCAGCGCTGTTGGCAGTGCCTGTGACATTGGCCTCAGCCTCTGGAACGGCCTGAGGCTGGCTCTCCGCTTCCTTATCCCCCAAGCCCAGGTTCTTCTTCAGGTCATCCAGAAATCCCATTGGTGGTGCCTTCCTTGTGGTCTGCCCCCTGTCGGAGACGACAAGCCGCAACTGGCCGTTGGTAGCCCTTCGATCGTAGGGCGGAATTCCGGTTCCTCCTAGCACCGTGCTCCCCGAAAGCTTTAAGGCCCGACGGCGGGACCTGCCTGCGGAGGCGAGGCACCCGCCGCTGCAGCGGGCAGCGGCGGCGCCCCGCCGTCGTGCGTAAAGGCCGTCGTGCGTAAACGCCGTCGGGCCTCCCGCCGTCATGCTTAAACGCCGATGGGCCGGCTCGAAAGCCGGCCCATCAGGTGTCAGACTAGCTGACGATTACCACTTGCCCTTGCGGTTGAAGTCGCGCTGTCCGCCTTCGTTGCCGTGGCGGGGCTTGCGTGAACCGTCACCGTGGCCGCCGAAGCGGGAATCGCTGGCCTGGCCGCGGGTGGCTCCGCTGTCGGCGCCAACGCTGCGCTCCGAACGCTCGCTGTAGGAACGTCCGCCGCGGTCAGCAGCACCGCCTTCGGACTTGCGGAATTCCTTCTTGAATCCTCCGCTGCCCTTGAAGTTGCCGCCGCGGTCGCCGCCGCCTGAGTAACCGCCGCGATCGCCGCCACGGTTGCCCTGGTAGCCGCCACGCTCGCCGCCGCCGGAGGGCTTGCGGCCGTTGTCCAGCTCAAGGTGGATCAGCTCGCCGCCGATCCGGGTGCGGGAGAGGGCGCGCAGCTGCTCGGGGCTCAGGTCTGCCGGAAGCTCCACCAGGGAGTGGTCCGAGCGGATGTCGATGCCGCCGATCTGGGCCGAGGAAATGCCGCCTTCGTTGGCAATGGCGCCAACGATGGAGCCCGGCATAACGCGTTGGCGGCGTCCGACGGCGATCCGGTAGGTAGCGTTGCCCTCGGTGAGGGTGCGTGTGGGGCCACGTGAGCCGAAGCCGTCCTTGGCGCGTTCGCGCTTCTGGAACTCGGGAGCAGCAGGCAGTTCCTTGACCAGGAGCGGCTGTCCGCCCTGTGCCATCACTGCAAGTGCTGCAGCGATCTCGGCGGCAGGAACGTTGTGCTCTTCCTCGTAGGAGGCGATGAGGTCGCGGAAGGCCGAGACGTCTTCAGACGCCAGGGTCTCCGTGATCTTCTCTGCGAACTTGCCCAGGCGCAGCGTGTTCACCGTCTCGGCAGTGGGCAGGTGCATCTGCTCCACAGGCTGGCGGGTGGCCTTTTCGATGGAACGCAGCAGGTACTTTTCCCGAGGGGTCATGAACAGGACGGCGTCGCCGCTGCGGCCTGCACGGCCGGTCCGGCCGATGCGGTGGACGTAGGACTCGGTGTCATGCGGGATGTCGTAGTTGATCACGTGGCTGATGCGCTCAACGTCAAGGCCACGGGCCGCGACGTCGGTGGCCACCAGGATGTCGATGCGGCCTTCCTTCAGGGCGTCGACGGTGCGTTCGCGCTGCTGCTGCGGGATGTCGCCGTTGATGGCGGCAGCCTGGAAGCCGCGTGACTTCAGCTTGTCGGCGAGGTCCTCGGTAGCCATTTTGGTGCGCACGAAGGCGATAACGCCGTCGAACTCTTCAACCTCAAGGATGCGGGTCAGCGCGTCGAGCTTGTGCGGGCCCATGACCTGCAGGTACCGCTGGCGGGTGTTGGCGCCGGTGGTGGTTTTGGACTTGACGGAGATCTCGGCCGGGTTGTTCAGGTACTGCTTGGACATGCGGCGGATCTGGCTCGGCATGGTGGCAGAGAACAGGGCAACCTGGCGGTCCGACGGGGTCTGCTGGAAGATCTGCTCCACGTCTTCAGCGAAGCCCATGCGAAGCATTTCGTCGGCCTCATCCAGCACCAGGTACTGGAGCTCGGACAGGTCCAGGGAACCCTTGGCGATGTGGTCGATCACACGGCCGGGGGTGCCCACAACAACCTGGGCGCCGCGGCGCAGGCCGGCCAGCTGGGGACCGTAGGCGGAGCCGCCGTAAACCGGGAGGACGGTGAAGTCATCGATGTGCTTGGCGTAGGACGTGAAGGCCTCAGCGACCTGGAGGGCAAGCTCGCGGGTGGGAGCGAGGACCAGCGCCTGCGTCTTGCGGGAGGGACCGTTGAGGTCGTGGAGCTCAGCCAGGCGGGACAGTGCCGGTACTGCGAATGCTGCAGTCTTACCGGTGCCCGTCTGGGCAAGACCCACGACATCGCGGCCTTCGAGCAGCAGCGGGATGGTTGCTGCCTGGATGGGGGAAGGCTTTTCATAGCCGACGTCCTGCAGGGCGGCGAGGACGCGGGGGTCGATCCCGAGATCCACAAAGCGGATGCCCTCAGCTTCGGTATCTGCCTCGCCGCGGCTGTTGTCAGCCTTGGCAGCCTCTTCAGATTTGGGAGTCTCTTCAGCGGCGGGGGTCTCTTCGCCGGCGGGAGCCTCGGGGGCTGCCTCAGCGGCGGGAGCTTCTTCGGCGGCCGGAGCTGCCGTCTCGGCGTCGATTACGATGTTCTCGGTATCGAAAGGGTCGTTCTGATTTTCGGGCATAGGGAAATTTCCTCATCCATACGGGGCCAGGCGGCACTACCCGAGGTGAGCGGAGCCGCAGTACGTGTGCCGTGGATGCCGGGCATACGTTGACCGGCCGGTCACTTAGAAGCCCGGCGCTTTCGCAATCCCGTGGCAGGGCTTCCCGCTGCATCTCTTGGCTGCTATCCCAGCAGTCTGTACAGCGTTTTCTTTAGCCGGCTCTCCCTATGAAAATGCCCGCAATCACATTGTCGGGCCCCAACACTTACCAGTCCTGCCTCAAAAATTGGGCAAGAATAAGGGATTTCCGGAGTGGGGGATGTTTCAAGTGTAAGGCACGGACTGTCCTGCGCGTAATTGAGCGCCCGACGGCGGCAGTGACCTTGCGCACATAAGCGGCGGCTTCGGTGGTGCCCGAGGCAGCTAACTGCCGATACGGCGCAGCAGCGCCTCAAACTTCTGGTTGAACTCGGGCTGCTGGAGGCGGATCTCCCCGTCGGCGTCGGCATCCCGCAGGGCTTCCATCGACTCGAGGTCGGGCTCGCTGAACCATTTGCCCACCGTGATGCCGTGCTTGGGCACGTACAGCCGATGGATATGGTCACCGGCCTGGATAATGCCGGTGCGGATCACCCGGAGGTACGCGCCCACGCGCCCTTCCTCCGTGAAACGCCGGGTAAAAGCGGGCTCCCCTATCCGCCGTTGGAAGGTTGCGCAGGGTGTGCGCGGGGACGTCACCTCCACCTCCACGTCGAGGCCTATCTTCCAGCGTTCGCCGATCACGGCACCGGTGGCATCGATGCCGGCGACCCGGAGGTTTTCGCCAAAGGAACCTGGTGGGAAGTCGCGTTGGAGCTCCCCCTCCCAGTAGTCCGCATCTGCCTGGGAGTAGGCGTAAATCGCCTGATCCACTCCGCCGTGATGCACCCGGTTGGCCTGAATGTCACCCTGGAGGCCCAGCTTGTGGACCCTGACCGGCCCCTCAACAGGACGCTTGTCGATGGCGGTCACCCCCACGCTGGACGTATCCGGAAGCAGCTGGTGGACACAGCAGACGGCAAGCACAGAGGCGGTTTCCATGGCTCCAGTGTAAGTTCCCCCGGTGCGTCTGCAGCGTGATGCGCAGAGAGGCATATCTTCGCGGGTTTCTGCTCGCAGCAGGCCCGGGCAGCGGCTACGCTGATTTGAGGACTGAGATTCCGGCGCGGAGCCGCGCCAGGCAGATCAAACCCGCAGCACTAAGCACTTTCAACACCAAACATGGACTACCGAGGGGGGACGCCGTGGACCCGGGCAAGGATTCCGAAATGGATCGGGAACACGATCCAAAAAAGGACGGGACCGGCAGCCGCCAGGACGCCACCGGAGAAGGCCGGCACCCCGCTGCAGCAAGCGGAGATGCGTCTGCCCCCGCGCCGGATGCGCCCAAGCCGCCGCCATGGCAGGTACCCAAGCCCGAACTGCGCCCCGAACTCCTGAATGAACCGCCGGCCGTGGTGGACCCGTTCGCGCTGGACCGCGAGCGCCAGCTCCAGGAGGCGGCCGCACACAGGAAGCGTTCCCAGCGGCGCACCGTGGTGGTGGGCCTCGGCGTCACCGCACTCCTCGCGGGCACCCTCACCGCTGTGGTGGCCAGCAACCAGGACGAGCCCGACTACGCGCAGGTCTGTTTTAACGACGAAACCGGCGAGCGCGTGGAAGACGCCAACTGCAACAGTTCGGCGGGGAGGGGCGGCGGGCTCTATGCCTGGTACTTCTTCTCCCGCGGCGCCTATGTCCCGCCGGTGGGGCAGAACCGGTCCACCGCCCCAAATTTCACCCGGACTATACCCAGCGATGCCAAAGCATCCACCGGCTACAGCACCCAGGGCGGCACAGTCAGCCGCGGCGGTTTCGGCACCAGCGCCAAAAGCGGGACCAGCGGTGGCGGCGGCAAGGTCTCCGGAGGTTAGGCGTGAAGCGGTTGTTATCGGAGCCCAGGCCTGACTGGAAGCAGAAGATCGAAGAGCAGGGCCTGGTGTTCTCCACCACCACCATGCCCGATGGCCGGAAGATCGAATACTGGCATGAGGCCGCCCACTACGAGTTCACCATGGACGAGGTGGAGGCCCTTGAGGTTACCGCCGAGGACATGCACAAGATGTGCCTGGAAGCGGCAAAATTCCTTGCCACAGGGGCCATGGGAACAATCGGCATTGGGGCCCAGGCCCTGGAACTGGCTGCGGACTCCCTCCAGGCCAGCGACCTTGACGTCTACGGCCGGTTCGACTTCATCTACGACGGGCAGGGCGGCCCTGCCAAGATGCTGGAGTACAACGCGGACACGCCCACCGGACTGATCGAGGCCGCCGTGGCACAGTGGTTCTGGCTGCAGGACGTCTTCCCCGGCAAGGACCAGTGGAACGGCATCCATGAGGCCCTGATCAGGCAATGGAAGAAATTCCAGTACCGCACCGGCATGAGCACGCTGCACATTGCCCACTCCGAGGCCGAGGAGTCCGGCGAAGACTGGATGACCGCGGCCTACATGCGGGACGTTGCCAGCCAGGCCGGCTGGACCACCATCGGCATCAACATGTCGGATATCGGCTGGGACCCCAACCTGAACCGGTTTGTGGACCTGGACAATTTCATGATCAGCACCATCTTCAAGCTGTACCCATGGGAGCTGATGATGAAGGAACCGTTCGGGCCCCGGCTCCTGGAACGCGCGCACAATCCCCGCTGGGTGGAGCCCGCCTGGAAAATGCTGCTCTCCAACAAGGCCCTCCTCGCCGCCCTGTGGCATCTGTACCCCAACCATCCCAACCTGCTGCCGGCCTACCTGAACGAACCGGGTCCGCTGAAGGAATGGGTGGCCAAGCCGCTGCATGGCCGCGAAGGCGACAACATCAGAATCAATGCGCAGGGCATCAACCTGGAACAGCCCGGCGGCTACGGCAGGGAAGGCTGGTGCTACCAGCAATTCCATCCGCTGCCCGATTTCGACGGCAACCACCCGGTACTGGGACTCTGGGTGGTGGACGGCGAATCCGTGGGCTGCGGCATCCGGGAGTCGGACGGCCCCATCACCGACTACTTCTGCCGTTTTGTGCCCAACACCATTGACGCCCCTGCTCCGCTTTCAGTCCAGGCCCAATCCAGCACATCCAGCACCTCCACATTCAACAAGGCAGGTATTGCCCTATGAGCCCCCTGACCCTCCTCCGCGTGACATCCCCATGAGCACAGAGACGACGACGGCGGGAAGTCCCGGAGGACCGTCCGGCGGCGCTGTTCCGGCGAAAGGCCTTCGCGCCGGAATCCTGGACCTCGGCGATTCGGTCATGCTGGGCCTGGCCTCCACCGCCCCGGTGTATTCGCTGGCCGCGACCCTTGGCCTGATCGTGGCGGTGAACGGCAATTACACGCCCCTGATTCTGGTGCTGGGATTCATTCCCGTGCTGTTCATCGCGTATGCGTTCCGGGAGCTCAACAGTGCCATGCCGGACTGCGGCACCACGTTCATCTGGGCCCGGCGCGCGTTTGGTCCGTGGGCCGGCTGGCTGGGCGGATGGGGTGTTGCGCTCGCCGGCGTTGTGGTGCTTGCCAACCTTGCCCAGGTGGCAGGACAGTACTTATGGCTCCTGGTGGGCGACGGCTCTTTGGCAGAGAACACTCTCCTGGTCACCGCCACCGGCGTGGCGTTCATCGCGCTGATGACGCTGGTGAACTACCGCGGGATCAGGCTGGGTGAGCACGTCCAGCGGGTCCTGACATACATCCAGTACATCTCGCTGGGGATTTTTGCGCTTGCATTGATTATCAGGATTGCCAGCGGCGCACCGGAGGGCCAGGCGTTTGATCTTGAATGGTTCAACCCCGTTGGAGCCTTTGCCGATCCGAGCGCGGTGGTGCACGGCGCCCTGCTGGCCCTGTTCATCTACTGGGGCTGGGACACCTGCCTGGCAGTCAACGAGGAGACTGAGAACCCCGCCAAAACGCCGGGCCGGGGCGCCGTCATCTCCGCGTTTGTCCTGCTGGCCATCTATGTCTCCGTGGCGCTCCTGGTCATGATGTATGCCACCGTGGGCACAGAAGGGATCGGCCTGGGCAACAGCGAGAACCAGGACGACGTCTTCGTGGCCATGAAGGACGTTGTGCTGGGCCCCTGGGGCTGGCTGATCGTGGTGGCCGTGCTGGCATCGGTGCTGTCCTCCACCCAGACCACCATCCTTCCCACCGCCCGGGGCACGCTGTCCATGGGCGTCCACGGCGCGCTTCCCGCCAGGTTCGGCAAGGTGCACCCCCGCAACCAGACACCGGGATTTTCCACCCAGGTGATGGGTGCCGCGGCGATCGGCTATTACGTGGCCATGAGTTTCCTGAGCGAGAACCTGCTCTCGGATTCCATCAGCTCCATCAGCCTGTTCATCGCGTTCTACTTCTCCCTGACCGGCTTCGCCTGCGTCTGGTATTTCCGCCGCACGCTGCGTGAATCGGCCCGCAATCTGTGGTTCCGGGGAATCCTCCCCCTGCTCGGTGCCGTGATGCTGACCGCCGCGTTCTTCATTTCCGCCGTGGAGATGTGGGATCCGGCCTATGGTGACACCCAGATCTTCGGCATCGGCGGGGCCTTTGTCAGCGGTGTAATCCTGCTGTCCCTGGGCGTGGTGCTTGCCGTTGTCTGCCGCTTCCTGCCTTCAACCCGTGCATACTTCACGGCGCCGGGAACCAACCGGGCCAGCAGTGCCGCCAGCCGCACAACGCGCCTATGAGCAGCGCTGCCGTTCCCGGCCCATCAGAGGTTCCCGGCATACCGCAGGTTCCGGATCCCTCTGACATCCTTGCCCTCGACTCCCTCCTTAGCCCCGACGAGCTGGCCTTGCGGGAACGGATCCGGGATTTCACGGAACAGCGGATCAAACCGGACATCGCCCGCTGGTACGACGACGCCGTGTTTCCGCTGGAGCTTGCCCCGGAACTTGGCGAGCTCGGGGTTCTGGGGATGCACCTTGAGGGGTACGGCTGCCCTGGCCGGTCCGCCGTCGAATACGGCCTGGCCGCAATGGAACTGGAGGCCGGTGATTCCGGCATCCGAACTTTCGTCTCGGTACAGGGATCGCTGGCCATGACGGCCATCCACAAATGGGGTTCCGAGGAACAGAGGCAGGAGTGGCTTCCCCGGATGGCCGCCGGCGAACTGATTGGGTGCTTCGCCCTGACCGAGCCATCCGCCGGTTCCGATCCATCCTCAATGACCACGGTGGCCCGCAGGGAGGGGACCGGAGACGGTGCGGGCTGGGTCCTGGACGGCGCCAAGCGGTGGATCGGGCTCGCGTCGGTGGCCGGCGTGATGGTGGTCTGGGCCATGACCGACGACGGCATCCGCGGCTTCCTGGTGCCGGCCGGGACAGCGGGAGTCACGGCCACGCCTATCGGGCGGAAGTTGTCGATGCGTGCGTCCATCCAGTGCGATGTGCTGTTCGACGGCGTCAGGCTGGGCCCGGAGGCCCTGCTTCCGGGTGCCCGCGGTCTGCGCGGCCCCTTCACCTGCCTGAATGAGGCGCGGTACGGCATCGCCTGGGGTGCCATGGGCGCTGCGCGCGATTCGTATGAGGCGGCCCTGAAGTACTCACAGGACCGGCTCCAGTTCGGCAAGCCGCTGGCCGGCTACCAGCTGACGCAGGAAAAGCTGGTGAACATGCTGGTGGAGATACAGAAAGGCACCATGCTGGCCATCCACCTGGGCCGCCTCAAGGACGCCGGGACGCTCCGTCCGGAGCAAATTTCACTGGGCAAGCTGAATAACGTCCGTGAGGCGATCGCCATCGCACGGGAGGCCCGCACAATCCTGGGCGGAAATGGCATCACCCTGGACTATTCGCCGCTGCGGCACGCCGCCAATCTGGAGTCGGTGCGCACGTACGAAGGCACCGACGAGGTCCATACGCTGGTGCTGGGCCAGCACATCACCGGGCTCGGCGCGTTCCGCTGACCCGGGCCGCTAACCCTGGCCTCTGACCCTTGCCGCTGACCCTGGCTGCTTACCCTTGCCGCTGGGCAGGTCAGGCGTTCGCATATCCAAGGGGATTGCTCCGCTGCCACCGCCAATGGTCCTCGCACATTTTCGCCAGGTCACGTGTAGCGGACCAGCCCAGGTCTGCCCGCGCAGCCGAGGGATCGGCATAACTGACGGCAGCGTCCCCTGGTCTCCGTGATACAAACTCGTGGGGAATGGGAAAGCCTGCGGCCTCCCCAAACGCCCTGATCACCTCAAGCACCGACCAGCCCTTGCCCGTCCCCAGGTTCCACCGGAAAACCCCCGCCTTCTCCTGCAGGAATTCCAGGGCAGCCAAGTGGCCTTCGGCGAGATCCATCACATGAATGTAGTCCCGGATACCGGTGCCGTCAGGCGTTGGATAGTCGTTTCCGTAAACCGAGACCTTCTCGCGGCGTCCCACCGCCACCTGCGCAACAAATGGCAAAAGGTTATTCGGCGTCCCTTGGGGATCCTCACCAATCCGGCCGGATTCGTGCGCCCCGGCGGGATTGAAGTAGCGGAGCAACGCGAACCGCCAGCGCGGGTCGGCGGCAGCCACGTCAGAGAGGATGTCCTCAATCTGTTCCTTGGTCCTGCCATAGGGATTCCCGGCATTCAAAGGCACGTTTTCCCGCAACGGGACGTCTTCGGAATCGCCGTAGACAGTGGCAGAGGAACTGAACACGAGCGTGAACACCCCTGCCTGGCCCATGCTGTGCAACAGATTCAATGTACCGGCCACGTTGTTCTGGTAGTACATCAGCGGTTTCTCTACCGACTCCCCCACTGCCTTGAGACCAGCGAAATGGATCACGGCGTTGAAGCTGAACTCTGCCAGCACGGCGTCGAGTGCGTCCCGGTCCAGCAAGTCAGCTCTTCGAAACTGGACCGGCTTGCCTGAGATCTCCTCGACCCGCCGCAGGGCCTCCGGATTTGAGTTGCTCAGATTGTCCAGGACAACCACCTCATGCCCCTTCTCCACAAGAGACAGCGTGGTGTGCGACCCGATGTACCCGGCGCCGCCGGTAACCAGAACCTTCATGGGGATCAGTCTAGGGTCTCGGGGAAACGCCGCACAGGACCTAGGCCGAGAAGCCGCCGTCGGACTTGATCAGCTGGCCAGACACCCAACGGCCTGCCGGTGACAGCAGGAAGGCCACCGTGCCGGCGACGTCGGCGGGGGTTCCGAGGCGTCCGCCCGGCTGCCGGCGTGTCCCCATTTCCCGGGTCTGGTGATCCATCCAGCCGGTGTCGATCGGTCCCGGGTTGAGAACATTGGCAGAGATCCCCAAGGGGCCCAGCTCCCGGGCAGCTGCAATGACAATTCGGTCCAGTGCGCCTTTTGATGCGCCGTACGGAAGGTTGAACGCTGTGTGGTCACTGGTCAGCGCAACGATCGCGCCGCCGTCGGCCGTTGCCTGCCGGGCGAACGCGGCAATAAGCTGCCAGCTGGCCCTCGTATTCACGGCAAAATGACGGTCAAAGGCCTCCAGCGTGGTGTCCAGGATGCCGGAATCGACTGATTCGGCATGGCTGAGCACCATGGCATGCAACGGCCCCGCCTGCTCATTTGCGGCCGCGATTAGCCGGTCAGCAGCGGCGGGATCCTCGAGGTCAGCAGGCAGCGCCACAACGCGCGCACCGATGGCTTCCAGTTCTGCCGTCAGGCGCCCAACGTCGTCGGGCTGGATTCCCCACGGCATCCGGGCATCGTATTCCTGCCAGTAGTTCAGGACGAGGTCCCAGCCTTCGGCGGCCAACTGGCGGGCAATTCCGGCTCCGATGCCGGCGAGCCTGCCGACGCCCGTAATCAGGACAGTCTTGCGGGCGGTTACTTCGGCAGGTGTGGATCCCATGGACTCAGCCTAGTAGCGGCTGGGGGCGGGCTCCCTCAGCGGACGTTGGCGTGGCGGTTGAAGCGGATGTGGAAGCGGACGTTGAAGCTGGAGTTGGAGCAGCGGAGTGAGGCCCGGCAACGACAGGCTCGTTCCTGGCCAGCGCTCCCCGGCGCAATGCCGCCAGCCAGCACAGCAGGATGGCCGCCGCGCAGAACACTCCGGCGCTGGACGCCATGATCCACAACCCGGGCGTCTGGATGTCCAGGTTTTTGGCGCCAAATGCCAGCCCGATGGACTTCGGCGAGAAGCAGAATGCCAGGACCGAGAGGGCAAACACCGCGGTCATCACCCCACGCAGCAGCCGGTGCCGGTCCGGGATGTCACGCAGTGTCCAGGCAAAGGCAGGCAGTACAGCGGCAACCCAGACCCAATGGTGGGACCAGGACACGGGGCTGATCAGGAGCATGGCCAGGGCCGTGGCGGACATTGCCACTACCCGGGCCCCTTGGTCGCTGGCCAGCTTCACCACAGCTGCAGCCAACGCCACCGCCAGCAGGCTCAGGAGGATCCACGGCACGGTCACCCCGGAGGCAGGGACGCCGAAGTGCAGGAGCGCACCCTTGATGGACAAATTGTCCACATAGCCCGCTCCGCCTATACGGGACGTGTCAGGGAGAATCTCCAACCAGAACTGCAGGGACTCGGCTGGCCTGAGCAGGAACCCCAGCAGCACGGTGGAGGCAAACCCGGCGCCCATATTCATCAGCCCGCGCCAGTCCTTCCGGACCAGGAAGTAGAGGCCAAATACCAGGGGCGTGAGCTTGATGCCGGCGGCGACGCCCACCAGGAAACCCGTGCCCGGGATGCCCCGGCGCCAGCGCTGGTTCCGGGACAGCAGATCCGCCGCCATCAGTCCCATCAGCAAAATGTTGATCTGCCCGAAGGCGAGGGTCTCCCGCCAGGGACCCAGGGTCAGCATGGCAAAGAGTGAAGCTGCAGCGATCCAGCGGCTCCGCGGAGTCTGAAACGCAGTCCGCCAGCTGGACTGGGAGTTCCAGTAGCGGACAGCCAGGGCTGACAGCCAGACGGCCACGGCCACGCCTGCAGCGTTAAACAGTTGGAGGGCTAACGGTTGCGGGAGCAGCGCCAGGAGTCCGAAGAGCAGTGCCGCGAAGGGCGGATAGGTGAACGGCAGGGCTGGCCCGCCCGCCCACTCAACGGTGGGACTGTAGAGGTGCGAGACGTTCCAGCCGGCGTCGTTCAGGATTTTTCCGCCGTGCCAGTAGACGCTGAAGTCCAGGCCTTCCTTGTTCCAGCCGTTCAGCAGGAACCATACCGGGACGGCCACGGCCAGGGCGGGGAGCCACAGGGCAAGCCTCTTCCACAGGCGGAGAACGGACATTGCGCCCGGGCTCGCGCTGGGACTGCTGCTGATGGCCGATAAATCCGCGTCGCGCTGTGCCATCCGTTGTCCCCCAAGTTTGCTCCGACTCAGTACATACTACATATGCAAAGGGCTTCGTTCCGGCCATGACACGTCAGCAACACTGTTGGCAAGTCACATGCGGTGGACGCGTCACTTCAACGGAGCTGCCACTCGCCGCAGTGCCGTCCGGGACGGCCGGTAAGCAACGGCCCAGTACACCAGCAGAGCCACGCCGCACAGAACTCCGAGGCTGGTGACCATCAGCTGCCACTGGGTCTGGGGGTCCTTGCCCCATTCCTGCGCGCCCGCCATCATGGCCAGGTACTTGGGCGTGAGATAGAAGGCCACCGCCGTGACGGCCACAATGATCCAGCCCGCCAACCTCGTTTTCCCGCGGCGGGAGGGCACCCGGTGCATCGCGAAGGCCATGGAGGGCAGCGCCACCGCCATCCACACCCAGTGGTGTGACCAGGAGACGGGGCTGATCAGGAGCATCAGCACCGCGGTGGCTGAGACGGCCACGAAGTTTTCCTCGGCGGCCACCGTCCACTTGATCACCAGCGCCGCCACCCCAGCCAGTGCCAGGGACAACACCAGCCAGAGCACGCTGGTGACGGCCGAATCCGGCAGTCCGACATGGAGGAGAAGCCCCTTGACGGACAAATTGTCCAGGTATGCGGGACCGCCAATCCGCCCGGTGTCGGGAAGGATCTTGGTCCAGAAGGTCAGTGAGGCGTTCGGGAGTACAGCCCACGCCAGCGCGATGGAGCCAAAGAACCCCGCCGCCATCCAGCCCAGCGCCCTGAAGTCCCGCCTGACCAGGAAATACAGCCCAAACGCCAGCGGTGTGAGCTTGATACCTGCCGCGATGCCGATCAACAGCCCCGCCGGCCAGCGGATCTCGCCCGCCCGGTCCTTCCCGTACAGCGCGAAATCGGCAAGGATCAGGCCCATCAGGATGATGTTGATCTGGCCGAAATCGAACGTGTCCCGCCACGGCCCCAGCAGCAGGATTGCCGCTGTCCCTGCGAGCGCAATAGCCCGGAACCGCAAGTCGGCGAAGGACTGCCGCCAACTGCGGAAACCGAAGTAGTGCCGCGCCAGCCAGGCGGCCACTACGGCAGCCCCCACCAGCGCCGTCGTAATAAAGATCAGGCTGCTGGTGCCGATGGGCAGGAGCGCCAGGCCGGCGAACAGCAGTGCCGCGAACGGCGGGTAGGTGAACGGCAGGCCGTCGCGCGGCGCGTAGAGCTCGTTGACGCCTGACTCCCCCGTCTGGAGTACCCGGCTGCCGCCGTAGTAGTAGACCTCGAAGTCGTTCATCAGCGGGATGTAGGAGGAGTACAGCACCACAAGGGCAATGACGACGGCGGCCGCACCGGCCGCCGTCGTGATCCAACCCTGCGTGGCCCGGGCCGCCACCGCTGTGGAAGATGCCGTCACGGGATGAAGGTGAAGGCTTGCTCGAGATCCGCGATGAGATCCTCCACATCCTCGATGCCGCAGGAGAGCCGGAGCAGGTTCACGGGCACCGCCAGCTCCGTGCCCTTGACCGAGGCATGCGTCATCTCGGAGGGGTAGTTCATCAGTGATTCAATGCCGCCCAGGGACTCCGCCAGCGTAAACACCGAGGTGGATTCAGCAACCTTGCGGGCCGCCGCCTCGCCGCCCTTGAACTGTACGGAAACCATGCCGCCGAACTTCTTCATCTGCTTCCGGGCCAGCTCGTGGCCTGGGTGGTCCGGCAGGCCCGGATAGAGGACAGCCTCCACCTCGGGGCGCTCCAGCAGCCACTCCGCCACGGCCTGCGCGTTCTCGCAGTGCCTGTCCATGCGCACGCCCAGGGTCTTCAGGCCACGGGTGGTCAGGAAGGCATCCATCGGCCCGGACACCGCACCCACGGCGAACTGCACAAACCCGATCTTTTCGGCGAGCCCGGCGTCGTTGACCACCAGCGCACCGCCTATAACGTCCGAGTGGCCGCCGATGTACTTGGTGGTGGAGTGGACCACCACATCGGCACCGAAGGCGAGGGGGTTCTGCAGGTATGGGGACGCGAAGGTGTTGTCCACCACCAGGAGGGCACCGGCGTCGTGCGCCACGGCGGCCAGGGCCGCCATGTCGGTGATTTTCATCAGCGGGTTGGAAGGGGTCTCCACCCACAGGAAGCGGGTTTTGTTGGCAGCCACTGTTTCGCGCACAGCGTCCAGGTCCGACATGTCCACCGGGGTGTTTCCGATGCCCCATTCGCCCAGGATCCCGTTGATGAGCCGGTACGTGCCGCCGTAGGCATCGTTGCCGAGCACGATGTGGTCCCCGGGACGGGTGAGCGCACGAATGAGGGAATCCTCAGCGGCCAGGCCGGAGCTGAACGAGAACGCATGGCTGCCGCCTTCCAGCGCGGCGAGCTGCTCCTGCAGGGAATCACGCGTGGGGTTAGTGCCGCGGCCATACTCGTAACCGTCGCGGAGGCCGCCGATGCCGTCCTGGGCGTAGGTGGAACTGAAGTGCAGCGGCGGGACAACGGCGCCGGTGCGGGGCTCGAAGGCCTGGCCGGCATGGACGGCGCGGGTGTTGAAGCCTTGGTTTTCGGGGACAGACATGGTGCTCCTTTTCAGTTGCTGAGGTACGCGAGGAGGTCGTGGCGGGTGAGGATGCCCACCGGGGCGCCGACGAATGTCACCATCACGGTGTCCACATCGGAGAGCAGTTCCCGGGCCGCGGAAATGGTTTCCAGCGAGCCGATCACCGGCAGCTTCGGACCCATGTGCTCGGAGATCTTGTCCGTCAGTTTCGCCTCGCCGCGGAAAAGCTTGGCCGTCAGCGTCCGTTCGTCCACCGCGCCCAGGACCTCGCCCATCACCACGGGAGGCTCCTGGGAGAGCACCGGGATGTGGCTGACGCCGAACTCGTTCATGATGGTGATGACATCACGGACTGTCTCGTTCGGGTGGATGTGCACCAGATCGGGAAGTTCGCCTGTCTTGAACTTGATCACCTCGCCCACCGAGGATTCCTCGCCGCCGGAGAGGAATCCGTAGGAGCGCATCCACTGGTCATTGAAGATCTTGGCCAGGTAGCCGCGCCCGGAGTCGGGCAGGATAACCACCACCACCGCACTTTCGGGAAGGTCGCGGGCGGTCTGCAGCGCGGCCACGACGGCCATGCCTGACGAGCCGCCCACCAGCAGCCCTTCCTCCCGGGCCAGCCGGCGGGTCATGGCGAAGGAATCCCCGTCACTGACAGCGATGACGGTGTCCGGGACGGACTTGTCGTAGTTCGCCGGCCACATGTCCTCGCCCACGCCCTCGACGAAGTAGGGCCGGCCGGTGCCGCCTGAGTAGACAGAGCCCGCGGGATCGGCCCCGATGATCCGGACCCGGCCGCTGTCGGCCTCCGGACGGTTCGCGGAAACTTCCTTGAGGTAGCGGCCGGTGCCGGTGATGGTTCCGCCGGTGCCGGCACCGATCACGCAGTGGGTGACCCGGCCGTCGGTATCGCGCCAGATCTCGGGTCCGGTGGACTCGTAATGGCTGCCTGGGGCGGCAGGGTTGGAGAACTGGTCCGGTTTGTAGGCGCCAGGGGTCTCCGCGACGATCCGGTCCGACACGCTGTAGTAGCTCTGCGGGCTGTCAGGAGCGACGGCAGTGGGCGTCACCACCACCTCGGCACCGTACGCCTGGAGGACGGCGCGCTTGTCCTCCCCCACTTTGTCAGGCACCACAAAGATGCACTTGTACCCCTTTTGCTGGGCAACAAGGGCAAGCCCGACGCCGGTGTTGCCCGACGTCGGTTCCACAATGGTTCCGCCCGGCAGGAGCTTGCCTTCCCGTTCGGCTTCCTCGATCATCTTGGCGGCGATCCGGTCCTTGATGGATCCGCCGGGGTTCAGGTACTCCAGCTTGACCAGAACGGTGGCCTTAATGCCGTCTGTCACATGGTTGAGCTTGATGAGCGGGGTATTGCCGATGAGGTCCAGAATGGACTGGGCGTACTTCATAGGTACAAAGTTACCGTCTCCTCAGCCGGCGGCGCCCTCCACGTCTCCCTGGGCCGCGCCCTGGCCATCGCCCTGATCTGCGGGGAGGTTCTCCCAGAGCCCCATGATGTTGCCCTCGCTGTCCTTGAAGTAGGCAAAGTAGCCCATGCCCGGAACGGTGTCCTTGGGCATCACCACCGATCCGCCGAGCTGCTCCACCGTCTTCAGCGTGGCATTGATGTCCTCCACGTCCACCGTGATGACAGGGGTTTTCAGGTCGCCTTCCCTGGCCATGAGCCCGCCGTTGATGGCTCCGGGCTCGTTGGGCCGGCCGGTTTCATCGGTGGGCGTGGTGGAGACGATGTTGTAGTTCAGTTCCGGCATGGGGTCGATCTTCCAGCCGAAGGCCTGTGTATAGAAGTTCCTGGCCCGCTCCTGGTCGTCCGCGGGGATTTCGAAATGCACCACTCCACCCATTGCGATCACCTGACTGTTCGAAGGGAAAGCGCGGCCCACCCGCGCCACACTGGGGATTCTAGTCCCCTGCGGGGTGGGCGTTAAAGGGGTAATTAAATGCCTGCTGAAAGCGGATTAGGGGGACGTCCGGAGCTGTTGTCGGCCCGGCGTGGGACGATGTTGGCATGACCATCGCTGACGCACCTGCCCGGCTGGCCGCTGCGTCGGACGCCTCGCTGCGGTGGCATCCCGGCAGGCCCTACAGCCTGGACCAGACGCTCGGCATCCTGCCCAGGGGCAACGGGGACCCGTCCTACTCTTCCCGGCCGGATGGGCTGTGGACCGCATTTACGACGCCGGACGGGCCGGTTACCCTGCGCCTCACCGGTGCACGCGGCCAGGACGGCCTGACGCCCGCTGCCGCTGCAGAATGCCATGTCGATGTCCAGGCGTGGGGCCCTGGCTCCGCTGCGGCGCTGGAGGCAGTGCCGCGCCTGCTGGGCGACGCTGATGACTGGCGGGCGTTCGACGAGCCGCTTTTCCACGCCACGCTCCCCCGAATGGTCCGGGACGCCCGGCGCCGGAACCCCCTGGTCCGATTGCCCTCCACCGGCCGCATCATCGACTCCCTGGTGCCCACCATCCTTGAGCAGAAGGTCACCGTCATCGAGGCCCGGCGCGGCTACCGCTACCTCATGTACCGCTTCGGCTCACCCGCCCCGGTGGCAGGACCGGCTTCTCCGGCCGGGCTCCTGGTCCAGCCCACCCCGGGCCAGTGGCTGCGGATCCCGTCCTGGGAGTGGCACCAGGCAGGCGTTGGCCCGCAGCGTTCGGCAACCGTCATGCGGGCGCTGCGTTCCGCCGTCGCGCTTGAACGGCTTGCCGTGCTGCCTGCGGCGGAAGCTGCGGCCAAAATGCAGACCATCCCCGGCATTGGCGTGTGGACCGCTGCGGAAGTGGTGCAGCGGACGCATGGCTGCCCGGATTCCATCGCCGTGGGTGACTACCACCTGGCGGCGTACGTGGGCGCGGCGCTGACCGGGCGGCGGACCGATGACGCAGGCATGCTGGCCCTGCTGGAACCGTGGAAAGGGCACCGGCAGCGCGTGGTCCGCATGCTGGGGCTGAGCGGCTTCCGCAAACCCACATTCGGCCCGCGCATGACCATCCAGGACCACCGCCGGCACTGAGTCGGACTGCCGGTCGCAGGCACTGCAAACCTGTGGACGGCCCGCGGCGGATGGGTATAGCGTGGCGCCATGGAGCCCGCACCAGAGCCCCGGAATGCCGAATTCTCTGGAGTCTGCCATGATCCACACTGACAAACTGACCAAGACCTTCACCGTCAAGAAGGAAACGGTAGAAGCCGTCAGGGGCGTGGACATTGATGTCGCCCCGGGTGAACTGGTGGCTTTCCTCGGCCCGAACGGTGCTGGCAAGTCCACCACGCTCAGGATGCTGACAACCCTGCTGAGGCCCACCTCGGGAACGGCAACCGTTGCGGGCGTGGACGTTTTGGCCGACCCTGCCGGCGTACGGGCCCGGATCGGCTACATCGGCCAGGGCAACGGCGGCGGCCACAGCTTCCGGGTCATCGACGAACTGGTGATGCAGGGCCGCTTCTACGGCATGAACACCACGGACGCCACCAACCGGGCGCAGGAACTCCTGAAGTCCCTGGACCTCACCGACCTGGCGAAGCGCACCGTCATCAAGCTGTCGGGTGGCCAGCGGCGGAGAATGGATGTGGCGCTGGGGCTGATGCATTCGCCGCGGCTGCTGTTCCTCGACGAACCCTCCACCGGCATGGACCCGCAGAACCGGGCCAACCTGTGGGAGCACATCATGCGGATGCGCGCGGAGCACGGGACCACCATCGTCCTGACCACGCATTACATGGACGAGGCGGATCTGATGTCAGAACGCGTGATCGTGATCGACCACGGCCAGATCATCGCCGACGATACCCCGGCCCGGCTCAAGGCCAACCTGGCCGGTGACCTGCTGGCTGTGGAGGTGGCGGCGGACTCGGCCCCCGGCGTGCGCGGGCTGCTGGGGCGCGCCGCCGCGGGCGGTGAGGTCAAGGAAAACACGTACGACGGCGTGGTCCGCTTCCGTCTCCGGCTCACCGAAGGCGCCCGGCTGGCACCCGTGCTGCTTCAGGAGATGAACGACGCCGGCGCTCCCGCCCAGTCCTTGGAGCTGAAGCCTCCCACTTTGGACGACGTATTCCTGGAGCTGACCGGCCGCAACCTGCGGGAAGGAGCGAACCGCTGATGACTGTCCAGGCAAGCCAGGACTTCGTGGAAAAACCGGGCCTCCTCCAGGTCCTGCGCGACACGAAGTATGTGTTCTGGCGGGAGATGCTGCTGCCGCTGCGGGACCCGTTCTCGCTGATCTTTTCCCTGATCCAGCCGCTCGTGTTCCTGGGTCTCTTCGGCCCGCTGCTCGGCGCGGCAGTGGGAGCGCCGGCCTTTGGCGGCCAGTCCACGCTCCAGTGGTTCCTGCCAGGGGTGGTGGTGATGATCGCCCTGTTCGGAACATCAATGACAGGTTCCAACCTGCAATACGAGCTCATGACCGGTTCCTACGAGCGGATCCTGGCCACGCCGCTGTCCCGTTCTTCCCTGATGATCGGGCGGGCCCTGAAGGAGTGGGCACCCCTGGTGGTGCAGGGTTTGCTGATTGCCCTCGTGTGCATTCCGTTCGGTTTTGTTTTCTACCCGGTGCACGTGCTGCTGGGCCTGATCATCCTGGGGATCTTCGGGATTGGGCTCGGTGCGCTCTCGTATGCTCTGGCGCTCGTGTCGCAGAGTAAGGAGTGGATCTTCTGGGCTGTGCAACAGACGTTGCTTTTTCCGCTGATGATCCTGTCCGGAATCATGCTGCCCATCGAAGCGGGCCCGGAGTGGATGAAAACGGCCAGCCTCTTCAACCCCCTAACCTACCTGGTCAACGCCGAGCGGCAACTTTTCGCCGGCACCGCCGGAACCGACACCCTCCTGGGCCTGCTGGCCGCATTGGCGACGGCCGCCGTCGGGCTGGTGGTGGGCGTCCGGACAATCGGCCGGAACATCAAGTGAGCCGGAACGTCAGCTGAGAGTGCGGGGCCTCAACTGTACGTTCGCGCAATGTGGGCCCGGCGGCGCGAACGTACAGTTCAGGCCCCTACGGGTGGCCCTTGGCGACCGCCTCGGTGCCGTCGTTCTGCAGGAATGCGAGCACAGCCGCAACCCGCCGGTGCACGCCCGTCGCGGGGATGTGCAGCTTGGTGAAGATGGCGTTGACATGTTTCTCCACGGTGGAGGACGACAGGTAGAGCGCCTGCTCGATGCCGGCGTTTGTCCTTCCCCGGGCCATCTCCCGCAGCACGTCCAGCTCACGGGGCGACAAGTCGGAGAGCGGGCTGGCCGGGCCTGTGCTGCGCCGGCGCACCAGGGTGTCCACGATCTCCGGGTCGATCACAGAACCGCCAACATGCACTTCACGGATCGCATGCACGAGGTCCTCAAGGTCGCCAATACGGTCCTTCAGCAGGTAGCCGAGGCCCGCCGAGCCGTCCGCGAACAGCGCCAGCGCATAGCTCTGGTCGGCGTGCTGTGACAGCACCACCACTCCGGTATCCGGATGTGAAGCACGGATGGCGCGCGCAGCCTCGATTCCCTCCATATGATGGCCAGGCGGCATCCGGATGTCGGTGAGCACCCCATCCGGAGAGAAACGGCGTACAGCATCAAGCAACTCGATGGCATTGCCGGTAGAGGCGACGACGTCAATTTCACCTGAGTCCTCCAGCAAACGGCGAAGCCCCTCGCGTACAAGGTAGTTGTCTTCCGCGATCACAACCCTGAGCACGCCTGACTCATTCATGGCCCGTCCCCTTCCGCTCGACCGGGAGCTGGACCAGCACTGTGGTCCCGGAAGGCTCGTTGCCGAAGACGTCCACGGTACCCCGCAATGCCGCCACGCGGTCCCGGATGTTCGCCAGGCCGCCGCGCGGGCGGGGCACGAGGGTGCCGATGCCGCAGCCGTCGTCGCTGATGGCGATGCGCAGGCTGCCGTTGTTGCGTGCCAGCTCGACAGAGGCGTGCGCTGCACCGGCATGCTTCGCGGTGTTTGCCAGCGCCTCCCGCACCACGTAGTACGCCGTTGTCTCCACGTCCTCGGGGAACCGTTCGGCCCGTATTGCCTCTTCAGCTTTCATTTTCAGCGGGATCGGGAACCTTGACACGCTTGACTCGATGGCCGCTACCAGGCCGTTGTCGCTCAGCACGGGCGGGTGGATGCCGTGTGCGAGCTCCCGAAGGTCGGTCAGTGTCTCCCGGGCCTGGTCCTGCAACTCGGCGAGTTCGTCCGTGGTGAGCTCGCCCCGGTGCAGCCGGTTGCGTGCCAGGCGCAGGCCGGCGATTTGGGCCACCACGTTCTGTTGGATCCCATCGTGCAGATCCCGCTCCAGGCGCTTGCGTTCGTCGTCCTGCGCGGCGACAAGACGCTCCCGGGACTCGGTGAGATCGTCCAGCTGCTGGGCCAGCTGGGCGCTGAGGCGCACGTTGGCGACAGCGGCCGCGGCCTGGCCGGCCACCGTGCGGAGCAACGCATTCTCGGCTTCGCTGTAATCCCCCCGCCGGCGCGGGCCCACCTCAATGCGGCCGAGCTTCTCATCCGCCCGGTCCAGGTCGCAGGACGCGGCGGCCTCTCCTTTGACGTCCCCCGCCACACCGGTGGGTGATGCAGCAAGCGTGCCGTCGGGTCCGGCCAGGAAGATCCTTACCCAGGTGGCATCGAGGCCATCCCGGACGGCTGTTGCCAGCCGGGTGAGCAGATCGCCCGGCTCGACGGACTGCTCCAATCGGGAGCCCAGCTCGCTGAGCAGCGACAGCTGGCGGTCACGGTCTCCGAAAACAGTGCGGTGGATCCACCGCTGCAGCCACTCCCGCACGGGCAGCAGGCAGACGGCGAGCAACGTGGTCAGGAGGACTGCGCCGACGATGGGCAGCCGGTCGGCGAGGAGCACGGCAGGCGTGGCCACTCCGATCCCGTAAAGCACGGTGATCAGCAGGCTGGATGAGCGTGCAACAAACCGTGCACGGTCACCCGGGGCAATATCGAAGGCGCCATAGCGGAAGATTCCGTGGATAGCCGCCAGGGGCATCGCGATGAGCGAGGCGAAGACGACGACGGAGGTGATCCACATCGGCGGCGTGAGGGTCCACAGGACGAAGCCGACCAGTGACACGGTGACCACCCAGGTCATGACCCGCATGCGTGCACGTACCTCCGCAGCGCCGAAGATCGCTCGGGAGTAGAGCACGCCGAGCCCGAGCACAACGCTGGGCCACGGCTGGTAGATGAGGTAATGCACCGCCGGGGCAGCCCATTCGAGCCAGGGCACCGCATACGGATTCGGAAGGGCCTCGCCGCTGACGCCGATGTATGGCTGCATAAGGACATGGGAGGTCGTGAGCAGGGTCAGCGGGCCCACTGCCACAGGCACCCAGATCAGGGCGACGGCGATCCGTTGCCATCTCCGCTCCAGGGTTCCGGTGGGGTAGGTGGCGAACATGGCCAGGAAGGCCGCGGTGGATACAGCATCCGCGGTCAGGCCGATCATGTTGAAGAGCGGGAACCACGGCTCCTGGATCAACCCGACGTTGGTAAGGACTAAGGTTTCGTACGCCGAGCCTACCGCCATGGACGTGGCTGCCACCGCGATGAAGACAGCGGACCGGGCGGACGAAACGGTGAGCAGCCACAAGCCGAACACGAGCGTCGGCAGCACGCCGAGCAAAGGCCAGCCAAGGTGGTGGTCCCCGGCGGAGTGGACGAATCCGCGGACTATGACGACGTAGAGCAGCGACGCCACCCCGATTGGAGCCAGCGCTGCGAGCAATCCCCATCTCCGGAGCACAGTCCTATGATCCGCCTCCGCCGCGGTTCTTGGGAGGGGGTCCTCCCTACACGTCATGGAGGCTAGCCCCTATGCACGCTGTGGCCATCCGCGTTCTGCCCACGCCCGCGGGCTCCTAACGTGGGGTCAGGTGGGGACCGCGGAACTGAAACCACACTCAATGGAGGACAACATGCGCAGGATCTACTCGGTCATCGCCTGGATCATCGCCGGGGCAGTCGTCGTGCAAGCCGCTTCGATCGCCTTTGCCATGGGAGGGATGGCGCACTTCATCCAGGAAGGAGGCGTCATCGACAAGGCCCTTGTCGAGAGCCGCCAGGCGACGTTCACCGGTGACCTTGGATTCCCGATCCACGGCATCGTCGGCGGGATGGTCATTCCGGTCGCTGCCCTCCTGCTGCTCATCGTCGCGTTCTTCGTTAAGGCGCGGGGTGCCCGCATGTGGGCAGCCATCGTGCTCGCAGTGGTGGCGCTGCAGATCACCCTCGGGTACTCCATTAGCGACATGCCCTACCTCGGCCTGATCCATGGTGCGAACGCGTTGGCCGTGCTGCTCACCGCCACCTACGCGGCCTTGCGGATCAGAAGGGGCAACGTCATCGGTGCCGAGGCACCGGCGTCCAATGCCGTCGCGACGTGACCGCTACCGCCGGGTCGCCGTCGGCCTTGGAGTGACCCTCGCGGTTGGCCTCGGCGCGCTCGGCTGGAGCTCAACGTTGCTTGGCGAATACTCGGTCATGGATATGGGAGGCAAGGACATGGCAGGCGGGCAAGCCGGCCATGTCCATGGCTCCGCAGCCGGGGCTGCTCCCGACGACGGCGCCGTCAGCGTGAGCGAGCTGATCGCCGACGCGCTTCGGCCCCCTGATGTGCGCTTCGAACTCGTCGCGCGCCGGCAGACGGTCGATCTGCCCGGAGGGCGGGCCGTCGAGGGCTACACCGTGAACGGCACATCTCCGGGTCCAACCATTCGCGCGCGGCAGGGCGACCTCGTTGAGGTGGTCTTCCTGAACGAGTCAGTCGCCGCCGGAGCCACCCTGCATTGGCATGGCATCGACGTGCCGAACGAGGCTGACGGGGTTGCGGGCATCACCCAGGATGCGGTTCCGCCCGGCGGCCGTTATGTCTACCGGTTTATTGCGGCCGACGCCGGCACGTACTGGTATCACTCGCATCAGGTCTCGCATGAGCAGGTGGAGCGCGGGCTGCTGGGTGCGGTGGTCATTGATCCTGCTGTACCAGCGGCTGCTGTGCCAGCGGCCGGTTCACCAGTGGCTGGGCAGCCTGCGGGCGGGCCACCGCCGGCCGGCATCACAACAGACGTCGTCGCCCTGCTGCATGTCTACGGCGGCCAGCACACACTGAACGGGCGGGTACAGGACGAACACGTGGCGGCCCAACCTGGCACCCCAGCGCGGGTCCGCATCATCAACACTGACCAGGGCACCGCCGCCGTCTGGTCAGCCGCTCCTTTCCGGGTGGTTGCGACCGACGGGCAAGAGGTAAATGCCCCCGGCGCCGTGGAAGGAAAATCGGTGCTCATTCCGGCGGGCGGCCGGCTGGATGTCATTTTGGAGGCGCCTGCGCACGGCTCGGTGCGCCTCCATGTCGGCGGAGCCCGCAGCATCTCCATCGGTGATCCGGCGGCGGCAGCGCCGTCAGTACGGCAGCCCGCCGAGACACTCGACCTGCTGGCGTACGGGGAACCTGCCGCGCTTGAATTCGACCCGGGGTTGCCGGATCAAAGGTTCGACTACGTCATCGGACGCCGGCCGGGCCTCATCGACGGGCGCCCCGGCAACTTCTGGACGATCAATGGCCGGCTCTTCCCGGACGTACCGATGTTCCACGTGAACAAGGACGACGTGGTGGTGATGCGCATCGTGAACGAGACGGGTGAAGTGCATCCGATGCACCTGCATGGCCACCACGTCCTGGTGCTCTCGCGCGACGGTGAGCCGGCGTCGGGGAGCCCGTGGCGGGTCGACTCGCTCGACGTCCACCCGGGAGAGTCGTACGAGATCGCCTTCGTCGCCGACAACCCGGGCATCTGGAGCGGCCATTGCCATACGCTCCCGCACGCCGTCGACGGCCTCGTGGCGCACATCATGTACAACGGAGTCTCGACGCCATTCACCATCAACGGCGCCGCAGGCAACCATCCCGAGTGAGACAGGGCAAGTGAAACAGGGCCACAAGTGTCCGTTCGCGCCCAGGGCCGGTGCCCAGGAAGCGCGAACGGACACTTGAGGCCCCAAACTTTAGAGGCCCAGCCGGGCTACCGCTTCCTCACGCATTTCCACCTTGCGGATCTTGCCGGACACCGTCATGGGGAAGCTCTCCCGCACGTCGACGTAGCGCGGGATCTTGTAATGGGCCAGGCGTCCCCGGCAGAATTCCGCAACAGCCGGGGCGTCCAGCGGATCAGCGCCCGGTTTGAGGATAATGCAGGCCATCAGCTCCTCGCCGTACTTGGGGTCCGGGACGCCGATGACCTGCACGTCCTGGATGGACGGGTGCGTGTAGAGGAACTCCTCGATTTCGCGCGGGTAGATGTTCTCGCCGCCGCGGATCACCATGTCCTTGATCCGGCCCTCAATCACCACGTAGCCGTCGTCGTCCATCTTGGCGAGGTCGCCGGTATGCATCCAGCCGTCAGCGTCGATGGCTTCGGCCGTTTTGTCCGGCTCATTCCAGTAGCCCTTCATCACGGCGTAGCCACGCGTGCACAATTCGCCAACCTGGCCACGCTCCAGCACCTCGCCCGTTGCCGGGTCCACAATCTTGCTTTCCAGCCCCGGCATGGTCCGGCCGACAGTCTGGGTGCGATGGTCCAGGGTGTCCCCCATGCGGGTCATGGTGGACACCGGCGACGTTTCGGTCATGCCGTAGCAGATGGCCACATCCACCATGTTCATCTCCGTGATGACCCGCTTCATCACCTCGACGGGGCACGGCGAGCCGGCCATCACACCGGTACGGAGGGTGGACAGGTCGTAGGACGCGAAGTCAGGCAGGGCCAGTTCGGCGATGAACATCGTGGGCACGCCGTACAGGGATGTCCCGCCGAAGTCCTGAACTGCTTCCAGGGCGGCGGCCGGGTTGAAGCCCCGGCCGGGGATGATGGTGGCGGCACCATGGCTGAGCGCGTTCAGATTGCCGATCACCATGCCGAAGCAGTGATAGAACGGCACCGGGATCACCACCCGGCTGCGCTCCGTGTAACCCAGCAGCTCCCCGATGGCGTAGCCGTTGTTGAGGATGTTGTGGTGCGTCAGCATGGCACCCTTGGGAAAACCTGTGGTCCCCGAGGTGTACTGAAGATTGACCGGATCGTGCCGGTCCAGTTCAGCCATGCGCGCCTTCAGTCCGGAATGCCCGACGTCGTCAGCCCGCTTGAGCAGCTCGGCGTACGTCAGCTCTGCGTCGCTTTGGGGGACGCCGGCGTCGAGCCCTTCCATACCCAAGTCCGGAAGGAACACCAGCTCCCGCAGCTCCAGGCAGGCAGCGAGCGCCCCGCGTGCCATCCCCACGTAATCGCTGCTGCGGTCAGAGGGAGCCGTGACCAGCATGCGCATGCCGTTCTGCCTGAGCACGAATTCCAGTTCGTGGCTGCGGTACGCGGGATTGACGTTGACCAGGATTGCCCCCGCCTTGGCGGTGGCGTACTGCAGGAGCGTCCATTCGGCGCAGTTCGGGCTCCAGATGCCCACCCGGTCCCCCCGGGCAACGCCCAGGGCGAGGAGCCCGCGCGCAAGCCTGTCGACGTCGTCGTTCATCTTTGTATAACTCCAGCGGCGGGCGTCAGCGCCCGGAACCGGTGCGGCCTCAATCAGCGCATCGTGGAACGGAAACCTGGCCACCACGCTTTCAAAGTTTTGGCCGATGGTCTCCCCGAGCAGCGGGACGTCAGCGTCCCCGGCTGTGTATGCGCGCATGATGGCACGCTACCAAGTGGCCTCCGGCAATGAAAGCAAGCGGGAGGTGTCCTGGCGTCGGCCGTCCGGCTGCGGGCCCCACGGCCGGTATTGTGAAATCCATGAGTGCACCCATTGACCTGCAGGCAACGTTCATCCCTAACGAAGGCGAGTTTTTCCGTGTGAAGCTCGCGCTTGAAATCGCCATCGACGAAGTGGTGAATGAGCCCGGCTGCATCCGCTACGAATTGACGGAGGCCAGCGAAGAGAAGTTGGTCGTGACGGAGCGCTGGGCGTCCGAGGAGGATCTCGAAAAGCATTCCAAGGGCACTGCCGTCCAGGACCTGAACGAGTCCTTGAGCGCCCTGCTGGCCGAACCCGTCAAGCTCGAGCGCCTGTAGTCCACGTTAAATCGAAAGCAGGGCCCTCTCGCTGAGAGGACCCTGCTTCGAAGTTTAAGGAGGGATCAGGCGCCGGGGATTTGTGAGCCGTCCTGCGGACCCGGGGTGCCGGCGTTCCCTGCGTTTGTGCCCGTGCTTGCTGCGGCCTCGGCTTCCGCCCGCGAGCGCGCCACATGGGCATGCACTTCCTCCATGTCCAGTGCCTTCACGGCGTCAACCACCTGTTCCAGCTGCTGGGCGTTCAGGGCGCCGGGCTGGGAGAACACCAGCACCTTTTCACGGAAAGCCATCAGCGTGGGGATGGACGTAATCCCGGCCTCGGCGGCGAGCTGCTGCTCGGCTTCGGTGTCCACCTTCGTGAACAGGACGTCGGAGTGCTTCTCGGAAACAGCACTGTAGGTGGGCCCAAACTGCTTGCAGGGCCCACACCATTCGGCCCAGAAATCAACCAGGACAATGTCGTTGCCTTCGATGGTTGATGCGAACTCTTCACCTGTGATGTCAACGGTAGCCATGGTTCCACCGTACGCGAGGCCGTGAGGGATGTCGCGGCCGGGAGGGCCTTGTTCGCTTCGCGCGTCATCGGGAATAATCCGGGCTGGGCCTTGACTCCGCCTGGCGGGTCGGGTCCGGTCCGGTCAGGAAGTTGCTTCCCACTGATGTGGTGCTGTGGCGCGGCTGCCTGGCAGGGCGTTGTTCTCACGCCATTCATGGATCCACTCGGGGAGCACCAGGTCCGCCGGTGGCTCACCGAACTCTTGGAGGATCTCCTCCTGCCTGACAGGCTTTCCCTTGCTCACCAGGCGGGTGGCGATGTGGGCGCGGGCGTAAATCTCGCCGTCGGCCACCATGCGCTGCTCGAAGTAAATCGCCTTGGCGTCCAGTCCGATGATCCTGGACTCGATGGTGTACCGCTGCCACAGCTGGAGGGACTTGCGAAACGCAATGGTTTCCCCTGCCGCCACCGGGGTCCAGCCGCGCTGCCGCATTCTCTTCCACACCCCACTGCGCACCATCAGATCGAACCGCCCCAGGTCCATCAGCGAAAAGTACATCCCGTTGTTGACGTGCATGGCAATGTCTATGTCCGTTGGCAGAACCTTGAGTGGCAGGGACGAGGCATCCCAGACCGCCAGCTTGGAACGGCGCGCGGAGGTGAACAGCATCAGGAGGGTTCGCAAAAGCAGGTGCATGCATCAATGTTACCCACAAGTAACTTAGTGTCCGGCCCCGGCTCTCAACTTCCGGACTTTTTCTCCTCCAGACGGCGGTCGGATTCCTGGATTGCCCGGTCAAGGAAGGCCTCGAACAAGCCATCCCCCACCCTGGCCTTGACGTCCGGATGATCGATCGCCGACTGGGTGGCCTGATTCGCCCGGTCGACGGCGGCGCTCAGCACCGAGCGGGCCTCTGCCACTGCCGCATCATCGCCTCGCTCTACGGCTGCCAGCATGGTGATGGCGCCTTGGACTGCGTTACCGTAACTCGCTCCGGAGTCGATCCAGTTAATGGCATCGTCATAAAACCCTTTCACTGACAGGCGCTGCAAAACCTCGGGAAGGCTGCTGAGAATTGCCGCCCGCCGTTCCAGCAAGGAGTCATCAAACGTGCCATCCTCGTAGGACCGCCAGAACTCCTCCATGTCTGCCGTGAGCAGCGGGGACTTCGCCGTCTGCTCATCGATCGGCCAGTGCCTGCTCAGATCTGCGAACGTCTTAAGCGCGGCCTGGACCTCCTTGTCCGGTCCGGCAATCTCCTCAAGGGCAGCGTCAAGCGAAACGTCGGCGTCGGATCCGGGACCATTCCACATGTAGTCGGCAAAGCTGGCAAGCGCCGGCATGGACGCATAGGACTGGACCATGGGGTTGGCCGTGATTCCCTGAATCACTGTATGCAAATCCCGGTTCCGGCCCACCACGGGTCCCAGGAACAGCCGGTCAGGGGCAAAGTCATTGACCGGGTAGTTGTCCCACAGAAAAATTATCCGAGGTTGTTCCGGAGTGCCATATGCCGTCCGGGCCGCTGCCGCAGAGTCGGATGTGATGGCCGGGGACACGATGTTCAGGCCCGTCCATTGCACCAGGATGCCGGTGTCCAGCTTGGCGCTGAGTTCCTCTCTGTAGGGGTCAGCCTCCACCCCATGGAACTTGGTAGGAACCATCTCCAGTGGGTTGACATCTGGATTTGCCTGAACGAATTCACGGTTAAGGCTGTTCAGGAAGCCAGCCTGTGCTGCGGCGAGTCCGCGTTCGCCCTCCGCGTTTGCGGCGACGTCCCCCGGGCATTTCAGGACCAACTCAATGTCATCCAATGCAATGTTGAACGTCCTGACCCCCAGTTGGTGCAGGGACTGCAACTTCACCACCGCCGACTCCAGGTCCGCCCTGTCCGAATAGCAGATGTCCAGGCCGGGTGACAGGGCGTAAACAAAGCGGACGTGGTTCCGGGTGGCGCTTTGAATAAGCTCCGACAACTCCGCCAACTGGGGCCCGCTGTATTGCTGCCGCCACTCATGGCGAAGCAGGGGATCGTTCTTCGGTGAGTACATGTAGGTGTTCAGCTTTTGCCGGCCATAGAATTCCAGCTGATCCAGCCGGGCCTGGTGCGTCCACGGAAAACCGTAAAAACCCTCCACCACACCGCGAATGCCCATGAGGGGCCAGTCCTTGATGACCACGGCCACTTCGCCCGAGCCTTCCGTGACCTGCCGCAGGGTCTGGGCCGCGTGGTAAACGCCATCCTGGTCATGCCCGGCCAGGACGAGAGCCCGTTGGCGGCCGTGCAAACCAGCGGCCAGAACGTAACCCTCCGCCTTATCCAAGGCTTCCGAGCCGTCAACATCCATAGCGGCCAAGGCTGGGCCGATGTGTGGGTTGTCAGCAGGGGTGCCGATGTAGACCACGGTTTGTCTTGTGGTGGAAACGGCGGCACCTGGCGCTTCAACGGTGCCGCCGGCAGCGTCAATTGCCTGCCTCACGATCTCCAACGCGGCGGCGTCGGTCCCTGGTCCCTGGTCGATCACTACACGCCCCCGCAGCGGGACGGCGGTCCGGGCGGCGTCAGTGCTCTGCGGCGTTGGAAATACGCGCACGGTTTCGGCGGTGAGCGGAGGGACAGGGAGATCCGTGGCTTGGTCTGCGGCGAAGCCCAGCAGGACCAAGCCACCAACGAGCAATGATGTCAGGAGCCTGGGGCCATCCGTCCTGATGCGCCCCTTCGGAGGCCTCCACCCTGACGCCATCAATGGCACCTTCTCCCCGTTGCATGCAGGGCCTGACCATCCTGTCTCCCTGATCTGGCTGGGTTGACCGGTCCACGACATTGCTTCTGGGAGCAAGCATAACCGGCCAGGCGCTGCAGTCCGCCCCGCTTCCTGGAGCCCCTTCCGCTCGCTGCAACCGCCGGGCCAGCCGACAGGTACCGGCACTGCGAAGTGCAGGTACCCACACCCAGCCAGCCCAAGTATCGAGCGGAAATATTCGGGTAATCCCTACTCGTGCCGCGCCCTCCCGCGCTTCCTAGACTCGGAATTCGTAGGGCTGAACACTTGTCGGCGCATCCTCCGAGCTGGGGTGGATGGTGCCGCTTCATAGCGGAGCTTCCGTATTTCTGGGTATACGGCGCCTCCCATCGTGTGCTGTGCGGTTCCGGTCCTTGCCGGAACCGCACGCGCATCACACCTCGATCCCGTCTTGCGCTGCCTCGTTGGGGACGCGTGGACCGAATCTCGATGGGCCACCCATGTACCAGTTGCACTTCAAGACTCCGGCACCACTCCGCAGGAGCTTCGCCACCGACCTACCGCGGGTCGATCTCGATCCCGGCCGTCATCCTGTCAGCGGCAGGCTGTGGGCAGGTATGGCGGCGGCCGCTGTGGTGGCTGCAGTCAGCGTGGGCGCGCTGTCAGCTTCCGTCAGTCCGCCGGCAGCAGAAAGCACGACGGCGGCCGCCCCCGTGGTACGGGCTGATACAGCTTTGCCGGTGGACCCGGCTACAGCCGCCGCCGGCTCCCCGGACGCCGGCACGGCAGGCGTGAATCCGGCCGGAACGGTTCCGGTGGACGCAGCCCCGGCTGCTGCCGCTCCCCCGGAGGCGCCGCCCGCAGAGGCACCGCCGGCCCCCGCGCCTCCCGCCCCAACGAGCGATTCGAATCTCTACACAGTGGTCCCGGGCGACACCGTCGGCGCCATTGCGGCGCGGTTCGGGGTGGACCTGAACGGCATGCTCGCCGCCAATGGTCTGAGCGCCTACAGCATCATCGTTCCCGGGCAGACACTGAAGCTGAGCGGTCCCGCCGTCGCAGCGCCCGCGGCCCCCGCCGCTGCTCCCGCTCCGCCGGCCCAGGTCACTGCCCTTGTTCCGGCAGCGCCGGCAGTACGGACCATTTACGTTGCGGGAGCAGGCGGCCAATCGATGCTGGATGCCTGCATCGGCCCTATCCACTACACCCCGAATGACGGCTATTCGCTCTTCATCACGGAACACGATTTCTGCGGCGGGTGGGCGCGCTTCTCGGGCATCAGCGTGGGCGAAACAGTCAGCATTCCGGGCTACGGGACATATACGGCCACAGCACGGGGGCAGGTGCCCAATCCCGGCACCACCAACGACGTGATCAATGTCTTCGGCGGATTCCCCCGGGCTATCCTGCAGACGTGCATCCCGGGCACCAGCCAGATGTTGCTGATCGCCCTGAACTGACCTGGGGCCCACGGGAGTAAACATTTCATAAGCTTGTCCGCGGTTCGGAACCTTGATGGATGGGAGCCGCGGACAAGGCCATGAATGGCCAAACGTAGCGCCACGGAGAAAACTCCGTGGCGCCGGTTTGCCGTTTGAATTCGCTGATTTACGGGCTGCTCGACTGCATCCTCTTGCGTTCGGAAATGTGCTCCACGAGTTCGCCCACACGCTCCTCGTCGTAGTTGCGTGCGATGTCACCCTGGCTGATGATGCCAACCAGCTTGTGGTCTGCGATGACCGGAAGCCGCCTGATCTGGAACCTCTCCATCATTTCGATGGCTTCGTCAACGTTGGCGTCGGCGTCGATCCAGTGGGGCGTTCCCGTGGCGAGGTCGCGGGCCATCATCTCGCGCGGATCACGGCCCATGGCAATGCACTTAATCACGATGTCGCGGTCGGTAATCATGCCCTTCAATTTGCCGTCGTCGCCACAGATCGGCAGCGATCCGCAGTCCAGATCCATCATCATCCGGGCAGCATCTGCAAGGGTCTGGTTCTCCGGGATACAGCGCGCATCCGTCGTCATGAATTCACGTACAGCACTCATTGATCCTCCTTCATCGATTGATGTATCGACGCGAGGGCATCGGGGCTCATGCGCCGATGCTGCCAGCCTACGCCGGGGCCGGCAGCCATGTCGACGACGGCCCCTCCCCAATTTTTCGGCTTTCCGAACCTTGTTCATAGATCCCTTGTGGAGGCCGCAGGGGCCGGGCTGGTGTCCACCTTCAAGGAGTGCGGTCCCATGCGTTCAGGGGCGGTCTACAATCGCGCCTGGCGCCCGGCTTGGGAGAATACTGGGGTCCCGAAGGATAGGTGGGCCCGAATCCACGACCTCAGGCACACGAACGCATCATGGATGATTGCTGGAGGCATGGATCTCTTCCAACTTTCCCATCGCCTCGGGCATCAGTCCACAGCCACCACAGATGGGCGCTACGCCCACCTCATGCCCTCGTTACGGACCGCTGGCGCCAAGCTCGCAACCGCTGCCTTGGCGCGGTAAAAAGGGGACGGCCAAGGAAAACGGGCGACACGTCGTGGCCTGACCTACCTTCGAGCGCTCCAGTGCATGTCCTGAGCCATTCCACGTAGCTCAGAGGCAGATAGATTGGTTACTCCCCTGCGGCTCGCTTCAGCGCGCAACTTTTTCTCGACGTCGGCCACGGTGTCCGTCGCCGCGATACTGACGGTCAGCCCGTCGAGCTTACTGGCGTTGTCCACCAATTTGCCCAGGTCCTTGATCAGGTCATCAAACCCTGAATTTCTTGCCATCGTCTGTTCCTCCCCCATGTACTGCCAACCTAATGCTGGCGATGAAGGCAAACATACAGCACGCCCTTCTACCGGTTGGCTCTGGGCTGCAGCTTCCTGTACCGCTCCAGGGCATAGGTGAAGTCCGAAGGTGAGTCACTCCTTATCTGATTCGATATCAGTTGGCAGCGCCGGATCCTTTGCTCCGGCTGGGCAATTCCGGCAGTGAGCACACGTGATCACACTGCGTTGGGCCAGAGGGCGCCAAGCTACTTGTTCCGTTGCCGTCGCTCCCGGCCAGTCGGGAGCCGATCGGGGGCCAGCGGTCTCCCCCACTCCGCGATGGCCGTATCTCATCCCGCCCGAAGCGGATCTGGCGGCCGTTACGCCATGCCGGCCACACACCGTCCTTGACTCGGCGCCGGACCGTTTCGGTGCTGATGCCGAACATCTCCACGACTTCCGAGGTAGTCAGGTATCTGGCAGGGCTCGGATTAGCCACCTCCTGACGGAGCCCGTTGATGTCGGCACGGAAGCCCTGTATCTCTTCCCAGAACCGCTGCATCGCTTCGTGCACGGCCTTGTCTGTCGAGATGCGCTCCAGGATCCTGCCTGGCAAATCTGATTGGTGATTGTCCATCAGGACACGCTATTCAAGGGTGCCGTGACGCGTCCACGGCCTGTCAGTGCCGATAACGCTCGCTGTCGGTGCGTAGCGGGGGGGTAAGGACGGCTAACTCTCCGTAGGGCAAACCTGATGGTTCCGGTCAAACCAGAGGATGGAAAAGACGGGACCCTCCAAGACTCCCCAGACGCGGATGGTGTTGCCATGACGCAGCCGAAACACTTCTTCCTGATCACCCCGGCCGATCTCATCCAGGCGCTGACGTGCCTCACTACAGATGGAGTCAACAGGCTGAGAATGATGAAGGGCCCGACTGCGCCTGCTGCTATTGAACTTGAGCTCTTTCACCTCACGCCAGGATAGTTTGGTGATCCCAGACAGCAAGTCCAGCAGGTCAGCCGTCTCCTTGGGAGTGAGATCCCAGTCCCAGAGCCCATTATGTTCGTGGTCGACTTCCTGAGCGGTCCACTGGAACGACAGCTCGTCTATCGCAATAGGGCGCGTAGCGCTTGGTGGGGCCTTCTTGCTTTTCGGCTGCCCGCGCTTATCAACCCAAGCAACTTTCTCCCGTGTTTCGGAGATGGGAGGCCGTACTACCTTTTTTGTGGCCACCGCTTACAGATGGGTGGGATCTTCGGATTGTTCCGCGTCCAGCCCGCCGAAATAATCCTGCATAACGTCTTGGGAGATGCCCACGTTGCAACGAGCGCCATTCGGCAGTGCTCCACGAGCGGCAAGCCACGGACGCTCAGCGTGGGTCATGTCACTGAGCTGCTGCCCGGTGAGGTCGCCGTAGCCGGATAGAACCGCGTCGATGGTGTCCTTATCCTCGCCTGTGACGGCTGCCGCGTCCCCACTGGGCCAATCACTAACTGTGAAGCGACCACGGTGTTGGCGGTACAAATCGTAGATAACGGGACCATTGGCCCAAGCTTCAATACGCGAATCGAAAAGGGGGCGCTCATCCCACGCCAAAGCCCAGCCTTGGCTGTAGTAGCACAGCTTTTGCAGTTTCATCGTGCTCATTGGGCCGCACTTTTCGAGAATGTACGCGGCTACGTCGTGAACAGTGACCATTGAATAACCCCCTCTACGTTCACGTATTACGATACGGCATCCCGGAGCGAGCTCGCGGGACCCGGACCTGCGGTGCTCTCCCCCGGGGCGCCTCCTGTCAGTGGCACGGGCAGCAACAGCGCGCTATTGCCGTCATGTACTCATAATCGGGATCGAGGTCCTCGTAGTTGGCTGCCACGGCCAGCGCTTCTTCCGCCGCGGCTATGCGGCCCATCATCACTGTGAAACCTTCAGGATCAAACTTCACCATCCCAGAAGGCTAAAGGGACGGTCTGACAGGGCAAGGTCAAGCATGGCCTTTTGGGTGTCTGTGAGCATCCGGCGAGCGTATGGGTAAGGTACGACAAATGGGCATGGTGGCCCACACTGCGTTACCGGGTTTTCCACTCATGTTGGCAACAGTGCCCTTGCTGGGCTGCCATTCTGCACCAATGGCTGACTGAAGGACGAACCGGAGATCACGAACACGTCCATATTTCCGGGATTGTTCAGCGCACCTGCAAACTTGGGTTTACGGTGGAATGAGTGACGGGCTCCCCAGTCCTGGAAAAACATGGGAGCCCGCCGCTGGTTCGAAAAGTCCCAGTCAGACCGGGTACGTTTCTGGCTCCATCGTTGCACGGCCACTTGTGCGAGGCAACCGTGGTTAGGAATTGGGCCCAACACGTTAGCAGGTAACGCGTGGCGCGCAAGAAGAAAAGCGGTAATGGCAAGTTCCTCTCCCGGAAGATGCGGAGGAGGCTGACGGAGTGGCTCCTGATCGGACTGCTGATCAACAGTGCTTCCGGTCCCGTGCCCCTGGCACCCACACTTCCGGGTCCCATCCTCCCGGGTAGTCAGGGCGGTGCACCTCTCCCGTCCGTGATAGTGCCCGCACCCGGCACAGTGCCACCTCACTGCGGACCCTGAGACTACGCACTTCGAACGCGGTGGACGCGACAGCCCACCCATTGGGGCCCGCCCGCCTGTGCGAGCTGACTTTAGGTCAGATGGCAGCCCAAAAACACCTGCGGATGCTGGCAACTTTCTGCCGTGATCACAACGTCAGCACTGCCTGCCCAGCAAAGGCGAGCAGAGGAAATCACTCGAAGTCTTATTGGCTGTCCTGGTTCGACGACTCCCTTGATCGTTCGACCACCCGAATTCGTCTTCGTTGCCGTAATGGCGCTCAGTACGTTGGAGTGAGTTGCGCCGGAGAAAATTGCCCGCAGCACCGAGACCAGAGTCCATACGGTGCCAGCTACAGCGGCCAGGAGGAAACCACCCTTCCAAGTGTCAGCTGGGATGCCCAGGAACTTCTGGTTGGAGTCCGTAGACGCCAGCGCGATCCATAAGCTGATAGTTACGCCGGCAGGTCCCAGTCATGCGATTGGTCGGCGATACTTCGGCAATACCTCGCGTTGGAGATCTTGTCTTTCGTGGTGACGATGACATCTTGCTCCAAGTTGGTGGAGACAGTGATGGATTGTGACATGTGCGCGCTGATGTCAATGGTGTGGGCAAGCAAGGTATTTCGAACATGCTGCCGGCCCGGAAGCAGCGCGTCAGCAGCGGTGTGCTCACAACTGTGCTCACGGCGCAATAAAAAAGACCCGCCCGAACCTCCGAAGAGATCCGAACGGGTCTAAATTTCCCTAGAATCCGGGATTGTGGCAGATGAGGGATTCGAACCCCCGTAGGCGTTGCCAGCTGATTTACAGTCAGCCCCCTTTGGCCGCTCGGGTAATCTGCCGAACTTCAAAAGAAGATCACCCCCGGCTGCAGTCTGCAGAACGTCCGTTTCCGGGCCGTTCCGCTTCCAGTAACCGCGGGCAAGACAACTTTACAGAACTTCCGCCGAAGAATCGAATCGAGCCGTCAAGCCATCCAAAAGCGGTCAAAAAGCCCGGAAACACGGGTCAGCAAGCTGGCGTCAGGCCCCGCCCAGGATCCTGCCTGCCAGCCGGGCCTCAAATTTCACGGCCTACTCCTCGGTGATCTGGTTGAGCTGCACCGCCCGGAGCAGGTCCTCGCTGACTCCGTCCATCCGGGCTGAAGCATCTGCGACGGGACTGAAAATAATGGACGCTGCGACGGCGGCTGCCGCCACGGACGTGGCTGCGGTGGCAAGTGCACCGCCGGCGGCGGAAGTGGTCTTGGTGACGTAACGGACGGCTGTGCGGTGCATGGTCTTTCCCTTCGAGGCTTCCAACACCTCAACTCTTGGGGACGGAGCTTCGTTCCCGCCGGATGTCTGCCCAGAGCTGCCTGTGAATCCGCAACACCAACCGCACCAACGGCGCACATGAGGCATCCGTACTAGGCTTGAATGCAGATATCCACGCCCTCAGCGGCATGACCCACCGTGCAATCCACCGCACCCACCCGTACAAGGAGAATCATGGCAGGCGAGTCAACGTTCGATGTCGTAAGCAAAGTAGACAAGCAGGAAGTGGCCAACGCGCTGAACCAGGCGCAGAAGGAAATCGCCCAGCGCTACGACTTCAAAGGCGTCGGCGCCGAGGTTGATTTCAGCGGCGAGAAGATCCTGATGAAGGCGAACTCCGAGGAACGCGTGTTGGCCGTACTGGACGTCCTCCAGTCCAAGCTCATCCGCCGCGGCATCTCGCTCAAGTCGCTGGACACCGGCGAGCCGTACGCCTCCGGCAAGGAGTTCCGCCTGGAAGCCTCCATCAAGGAGGGCATCGCCCAGGATCTGGCCAAGAAGATCAACAAGCTCATCCGCGACGAGGCCCCCAAGTCGGTCAAGTCCCAGATCCAGGGCGATGAGCTCCGGGTGACGTCAAAGTCCCGCGACGATCTCCAGGCAACCATGGCACTGCTGAAGGACTTTGACGAAGCCGATCTCCAGTTCGTCAACTTCCGCAGCTAGCGCAGCCGTCCTTTTCGACGCGCAAAAGTTTTGCCGCCACGCAAAGAGGCTGGCGCTACCCGTTTATGGGCAGCGCCAGCCTCTTTGCGCGTCGTCAGTTATTTTGAGTCCTGGTTAGCGCAGCGGCCGGCCTGCCATCCGCTCGAGCCGGGAAATCCGGTCACTCATGGGCGGATGGGTGGCGAAGAGCTTGGTCATGGCGCCGCCGCGGAACGGGTTGGCGATCATCAGGTGCGAAGCGTTCACCAGCTTCTGGTCCTGCGGCAGCGGCACCATCTTGACCCCCTGCTCAATCTTGCGCAGGGCTGAGGCGAGTGCCAGCGGATCGCCGGTGAGCTCCGAACCGTCCTCGTCGGCGTCGTACTCCCGGGTGCGGGAGATGGCCAGCTGGATCAGCGACGCCGCAAAGGGCGCAAGCAAAGCCATGGCCAGCATGGCGAGCGGGTTGGCATTCCGGCGGTCACCGCCGAAGAACAACAGCATCTGGCCCACGGACGTGATCACGCCGGCGACGGCGGCCGCCACGGAAGACGTGAGAATGTCCCGGTTGTAAACGTGCATGAGTTCGTGTCCCAGGACACCGCGAAGTTCACGGGCATCCAGCAATTGCAGGATCCCTTCCGTGCAGCAGACCGCCGCGTTTTTAGGATTCCGGCCGGTGGCAAAGGCATTCGGATTCATGGTGGGTGAGAGATAGATGCGCGGCATGGGCTGGTTGGCCCGCACCGACAACTCGCGGACTATCTGATAGAGGTAGGGTGCCTGCGCTTCGGTGACGGGGTAGGCCGCCATAGAGCGGATGGCTATCTTGTCGCTGTTCCAGTAGCCGTAGAACGTGGTGGCCACACCAATGACGGCCATGATCCAGATGGGCGCGGAACTCCGGGTGTTCAACCCGATCAGGGCGCCCAGTCCCAGCAGCACCGCCCAAAGCACACCGAAAAGCGCCGCGGTCTTCAGGCCGTTGTAATGCTTGTGCACGTCAGCTCCTCCTTGGTCAGGAACGGGCCTTACCGAAAATCCTAGTCCCGACAGAATTTTAATCCCGCCGCAGGTCAGCAGGGGTGCTGCTGGCTTGGTATCCTCGGGCGGGGGAAGGAGTTGGCTCATGAGTCTGTCCAGGCGGCTTCTTTTTGCATCGGCGGTCTGGGAAGTGGCCCGCCCGCGGACCGCGTTGACGGCCGGCCACCTCCTCATCCGGCTGAGCAACCCCGCTGTTGCATTCGATCTCCACTCCGCTGCCGACTGGCTAGTGTGCCATCGTGCTGCCCGTGAGGCCCTCGGCGAGGTGCTGGACGCGCGGACCTGCACCGTGGTGTTCGCCCACCAATGGCATCCCATCGGGGCAGCCATTGGAGAGCCGGAGGTGGAATCTTCCACACCCACTTTCCATATGTTCGGACGCTGGGAGGGCGAGACGGCCAGCCCCGGCGAGCAATTCAGGCTTCCCGCCCAGCGCCGCGTCCCGGTCCCCGCGGAGGAACTGGCCACGTACGACGACGGCTTCCGGGCTACCCTGCGGCGCTCGGCAAAGGAGCTCGGCAAGACAGCCCCTGCCGCCGAAGATTGGGGCCGGGCAGGCGGGCCTCTTCCCGCCATCCGGTCGTGGTCCCCCCGGGTGAAGGCCGGGAATCATCACACTGTCCTGTCCGCGGAAGCCCTTGACCCGGAGAGCCCGCCATCGGGCCGCAGCCCCGGAACCTTCGGTGTTTCGGCGCCTGCACTGCTGGCCATGGCCGCGGAGCTCCAGGTGCTCACTGGCCGACGCGGTGTCAGCGGGCTCAGCTGTGTGGTTCCCGACAACGGCAGCGGCCCGCTGGAAGTCCACGCCCTGGGCCGGGCAGCAGGTGAACCCGTCAACCCCATGGAACGGCTGCTGGACCTGCCCAAGGTTAGCCAAGCCTTATTGTGAGATATTCATAATAAGTGTTTCAATAGAGGCATGACGGAAGACTTTGGAGGCCATGAAGCCTGGGCTGCCGCCCTGCGCGCCCACGGCCGCCGGGTGACGAAGCAGCGGCTTGCCGTGTTGGCCGCCGTCGAACACCACCCCCATTCCCCCGCGGAAAGCATCCTGGCCGCCGCCCGCGCCGAGCTGCCCGAGCTCACCGCCCAGTCCGTCTACGTGGTCCTGGGAGACCTGACCGATCTGCAGATGCTGCGCCGCTTCGAGCCGCCGCACTCCCCCGCGCTTTATGAAACCCGGGTCGGCGACAACCACCACCACGCCATCTGCGTCAGCTGCGGCCGCGTGGAGGATGTGGAATGCGCCGTAGGCCACGCACCCTGCCTCACGCCGCACTGGGACGAAAACTCCCGGCCAATGACCATCCAGATCGCCGATGTCCTCTACCAGGGCATCTGCGAAGACTGCCAGCGGTCCCAAAAACTTCCTTCTGAACGTCCCTCACAAGTAATCGAGAAATAGGAGAACAATGACTGCCATTTCAACCACACAGTCAGGTGCGCCGGTCACGTCCGACGCGCATTCGAAGTCAGTTGGTGCCGACGGTGCCATCATCCTGACTGACCACTACCTGGTGGAAAAGCTCGCCCAGTTCAACCGCGAGCGGGTGCCGGAGCGCGTAGTGCACGCCAAGGGCGGCGGCGCATTCGGTACGTTCAAGGCCACCGAGGACATCTCGGCCTACACCAAGGCCGCGTTCCTGCAGCCGGGTGTTGAGACCGAGATGCTGATCCGTTTCTCCTCCGTCGCCGGCGAGAACGGCTCCCCCGACACCTGGCGCGACCCCCGCGGGTTCGCCGTGAAGTTCTACACCTCCGAGGGCAACTACGACCTCGTGGGCAACAACACCCCCGTCTTCTTCATCCGCGACGGCATCAAGTTCCCGGACTTCATCCACTCCCAGAAGCGCCTCCCGGGTACCCACCTGCGGGACGCCGACATGCAGTGGGACTTCTGGACCCTCTCCCCCGAGTCCGCACACCAGGTCACCTGGCTCATGGGCGACCGCGGCCTGCCGGCTTCCTGGCGTGAAATGCAGGGCTATGGCTCGCACACCTACCAGTGGATCAACGCCGCGGGCGAGCGTTTCTGGGTCAAGTACCACTTCAAGTCCAACCAGGGCGTCAAGACCATCACGGGTGACCAGGCAGAAGAGCTGGCCGGCTCGGACGCGGACTTCTACATCCGCGACCTGTCCGAAAACATCGAAGCCGGCAATTTCCCGTCCTGGGACCTGCACGTGCAGGTCATGCCCTACGAGGACGCCAAGACCTACCGCTTCAACCCGTTCGACCTGACCAAGGTCTGGCCGCACGCTGACTACCCGCTGATCAAGGTGGGCACCATGGAGCTGAACAAGAACCCGGAGAACTACTTCGCGCAGATCGAGCAGGCCACCTTCGCGCCGTCGAACTTCGTGCCGGGCATCGCCGCTTCCCCGGACAAGATGCTGCAGGCCCGCATCTTCTCCTACGCAGACGCGCACCGCTACCGCGTGGGCACCAACCACGCCCAGATCCCGGTCAACCAGCCCAAGAACCAGGTGAACAACTACAGCCAGGACGGCTCAGGACGTTACCTGTTCAACGCGCCGTCCGTGCCGGTTTACGCACCGAACACCTTCGGTGGCCCGGCTGCGCTTGAGCCTCAGAACCCGGCCGGCGGGTGGGAGAACGACGGCGAGCTTACCCTCGCTGCGCACACCCTGCACGCTGAGGACAGCGACTTCGGCCAGGCCGGCACGCTCTACCGCGAGGTCTACGACGATGCCGCCAAGGCCCGCTTCCTGGACACCATCACCGGTGCCGTAGGCGGCGTCAAGCGCTCCGACATCAAGGAACGCGCCATCCAGTACTGGACCAATGTTGACGCCGAGCTCGGCGCCAAGCTGCGGGCCAACCTGGGCGCCGCTTCCGCCGCAGGTTCCGACGCTGAGGCCGCCAACAAGATCGGCTAGTCTCACTGGCCGGTTCCGTCCTGCTGATTGCTGGATGGCCCGGCCGCAACAGTCCGCCCCGTCACGGTTTCCGTGGCGGGGCGAACTGCTTTTCCACATAGGAGCAGGGGGCTATGGTCCGGGACCGGTGCCGTCCCTAGGATCGCTTCATGAGCACATTTCAGGGCATTCCGGCGGAGGCCTTCGCGTTCTACGCGGAGCTTGAAAACAACAACAACCGCGAGTGGTGGCTTGAGCATAAGGACAGCTACAACAGCCTGGTCCGCGAACCGCTCACGGCGCTTCTCTCGGAGCTGGAACCCACCTTTGGCCCAGCCAAGATCTTCCGGCCTAACAGGGACATCAGGTTCTCCCAGGATAAGTCGCCCTACAAAACCGCCCAGGGCGCCTTCGCCTCCGCCCAGGAAGGTGTGGGCTACTACCTGCAGATTAGTGCCGACGGCCTGCTGGTTGGTGGCGGCTACCATTCCCACTCCCCTGCCCAGCTGGTCCGCTTCCGGAACTCTGTTGACGCTTCCGGGACAGGCGAGTCCCTCCGTCGGATCGTTGAAGCCGTCGCTGCAGACGGCTTCGCGGTGGAAGGCGAGAAACTCAAAACCGTTCCCCGGGGTTACGCCCGCGACCATCCCCGGGGCGAGCTCCTCAAGCACAAGTCACTCTCCGCCAGCGTGAACCTCGGACAGCCGGATTGGTCCGCCACGCCGGGCGCCGTGCAGGAAGTCGCCAGGCGGTGGGAACGTCTGCGGCCACTCGTGGACTGGGTGGGACGCCACGCCGCTCCCTGAGCAGCAGATGCTGTCAGGCCTCTTGGGCTACGGCGGCCAGCCGGCTTTCCAGGTTGCTGAAGAAGACGGTCAGCATCAGTTCAAAGGCCTTGGTTGCCGCCTCAGGCTGGTTCATCACCACAAAGTCGAACTGCAGGCCGTAGAAGGTGGAGGTGAACAGACGTGCGTCGGTGTCGGCAAACTCCTCGGGAATCCCCTGCACCACCAGCCAGTCCCTCGTCTTGTGGTGCAGCATGCGGAAATGCTCCTGGGACGTTCCACGCGGCTCGGCCGCCACGATGTCCTGTGCGGTGGCCTCGAATTCCAGCCTGGCCAGGTGCCGGTTGCGTTGCGCCATGGTCCACTGCCAGGACTCCAGCAGGTAGCTCCGCCAGGCTTCGCGGTCAATGTCCTGGACGTCCGTGCTGCGCATGCTGTCCAGCCTGGATTCAATGGAGCGGATGATTTCGTTAACCAGCTGCTCCCGGCTGCCGAAGTGGTAGACCAGCACGTAGGCACTGATGCCAAGTCCTTCGGCCAGGCTGCGGAAGGTCAGTTCAGCCAGGGTTTTGTCCATCAGGTAGTCAAGGATCTCGCACAGCAGCTCTGCTTTGCGTTCCGGTTTCGCGGGGCGGGCCATGCGTCCATCTTAGGGAGCCGCTGTCCGTTGCGCCGGTAGCGATACGTGCCCCGTGCACTTCCGGCTGTCCGCGGGAGACCAGCCCTATGACCCGGTGTGCCCGATGCATTGGCCGATGATCCGGGCACCCTCAGGAAAGGCACCCGGGTTTGGTCCCGAGTAGTTAAGCCGAATGAACGCACCGGCAGGTTCAGCCGGGAACCAGTCTGTGCCCGCCGCGATCATCACCCCGGCCCTTTCACAGTCGAGCGTCAGCCGCTCAAGGTCGGTCCCGTCAGGCAGGCGCAGCCAGAGGTTCAGCCCTCCCTTGGGCACGTGCTCCAGGTGGGCCTGCGGGATATGACCGCGCACGCTGGCAACCAGCAGGTCACGGCGGGACTGGAGCTGATGGCGGAGGCTCCGCAGGTGCGTCTGCCAGCCCGGCTGAGTCACCACATCGAGCGCTGCCGCCTGGAGCAGGCCACTGACGTACATCGATTCGGCTGCCCTGTCGGCAAGGATGCGTTCCCTCGCCGGTCCGCGGGCGATGACGCCGGCGATGCGGATGGCCGAGGAGACGCTCTTGGTCAGGGAGCGGAGGTAGATGACGTGCCCCGAATCATCCTGGGCGGCAACCGGCACTGGAGTGGTGGTGATGCCAAAGTCATGCGCCCAGTCATCCTCCACCAGGAAGGCGCCGTACTTACGCACCACGTCAAGGATCTTCTCGCCCCGCCCCGCGGCCCACTGCGCGCCGGTGGGATTGGCGTAGTTGGGTTGGGCATAAAACAGGCGCGCCCCTGTCTCCTCAAACGCGCGGGTCAGGTCCTCCGGATCGGGACCGTCCGGTCCGCTGGGCAGCGGGACTACGCGGACACCTGCCTGGGCCGCCGCCAGGATGGCACCCCAATAGGTTGGCGACTCCATCAGCAGCGGCTGCCCGCTGCCGGCCAGGGCACTGAAGATGGAGCTGAGTCCGCTCTGGCTTCCCGGCAGCACAATGACATCGCTGGGGTTGGGTGGGGTGATGCCAACCGGCGTGGAGGCACTGAGTTCCTGCGCGAACCAGGACTGCAGCTCGGGAAGCCCGGCTGCCGGCGGACGGGAAAGGGCCGCGTCACCCCGGGCCGCGCGGATGAGCGCCGTCCGGACCAGGCGCTCGGGCAGGAGTTCCCGGTCGGGGTAGCCGGAGTGGAAGGCGATGGCATCGTTGGACGCCCCGCGCATCGTGGCCGACGCCGGCGGAAGCGGCGCCTGGGGCGACCGAAGGGCAGCGGTCTGCCAGCCGTAGTCAGACGGGCGGGCGGTGCGCACCGCGCGCACAAAGGTCCCGACGCCGGGCCTGCTCTCTATCAGGCCTTGCCCCGTCAGGGTCTGGAGCGCCTTTTGCACCGTCACCGGACTGGCCTGGTACTCGGCAACCAGTGAACGGGTGGACGGCAGCTTTGCGCCTGGTCCGGCGCCGGCGATCCACTCCCTGAGTCGCGTGGCTATCCGCGAACTGCTATCGTTGTTCATGAGAGACAATAGTAGCGCTACTAAGATAATAGCTCCAGTGCTACCCCCTGGTCGGCCAACCGGCCTGTGGTGGGGCCTGTTGGGAGTAGCGGCCTTCTCGCTCACGATACCGTTGACACGGATTGCGGTCGTAGGCCTGGCTCCGCTTTTTATTGGGTCTGCCCGTGCTGTGCTGGCCGCGTTCCTGGCAGCTGCCGCCCTTGCACTCGCCCGGCAGCGCCTTCCCCAGGGTGTGCAGTGGTTGCGCCTGATGGTGGTGGCCCTTGGCGTCGTGGTGGGTTTCCCGCTGCTGACCACCTTCGCGCTGACTGCCGTGCCCGCCAGCCACGGCGCCGTCGTCGTCGGACTGCTGCCCGCCGCCACGGCGACAGCGGCGGTACTCCGTGGACGTGAACGGCCCCCGCCGGCCTTCTGGGCAGTCGCCTTGGCCGGGGCGCTGGCTGCCATTGGGTTTGCCTTCACCCAGTCAGGCAGTTTCGGCCAGCTGCACTGGGCGGACCTGCTCATCCTCGGGGCGGTGGTGGCTGCGGCGGTGGGCTACGCCGAAGGCGGGCTTCTTGCCCGCGAGCTGGGCTCATGGCAGACCATATCCTGGGCGCTCGTCCTCGCCTCGCCGCTGATGGCCGGCCTCACAGCCCTGTCCGTCTCGCAGCAGCCGCCGGCCGGCACGTTCTGGCAATGGTCCGCTTTTGCCTACCTTGGTGTGGTCAGCATGTTCCTCGGCTTCTTTGCGTGGTACCGCGGCCTGGCCATTGGCCCCATCTCCCACGTCAGCCAGATCCAGCTCATCCAGCCCGTGCTCAGCATCTGCTGGGCCGCGCTGCTGCTGGGCGAGGTCCTCTCCCTGACAACCCTCATCGGCGGCCTCGCCGTCATCCTCTGCGCCGGCGCCGCCGTCCGCGTCCGACTCCGTCCGGCGCCTGCTGCCTGCGTGGCTCCACCCTCCACAGAATTACTAGAAACAGCCACAGAAGCACTAGATCCAGCAAAGGAAATCCACGATGTACATCCCAGCCCACTTCACAGCAGGCCCTGAAGCACTCCACGCGCTCCTCACCCGCCCGGCCGCGGCCAACCTGGTCACCACGACCGGGAACGGCATGCTCGCAACGCTGCTGCCTTTTGTCTACGATCCGTCTGTGGGCGAACACGGTGCCCTGCAGGCGCACGTGGCCCGGAACAACACGCAGTGGTCTGAACCTGCTGTCGGCGAGTCCCTCGTGATCATCCAGGGTGCCGACGCCTACATTTCGCCCTCGTGGTACGCATCAAAGGCCGAGCACGGACGCGTTGTCCCCACCTGGAACTACTCCACCGCGCATGTCTACGGAAAGCTCGTCATCCACGATGACGCTGCTTGGCTGGACAGCCTTGTCAGGCGGCTCACAGATCGCCACGAAGCCGCGTCCGAGAAGCCCTGGTCTGTGGATGATGCACCGGAGCGGTACATCTCCGGCCAGCTGCGGGCGATTGTCGGCGTCGAACTGCTCATCACCAGGATCGAAGCCAAAACCAAACTCAGCCAAAACCGGCCCGAGGCCGACATCGACGGCGTGGTGGCCGGACTTCAGGCGAGCGGGCAGACAGAGAGCGCTGCCGACGTCGAGCGGGCCCAGGGCCGCTAGCCTTCACCGACACGACTCCGCCCGTTGACCTATCACTTTTGGCTGCCAAAGGGGCCGAATGGCGACCGTAAGTGATAGGGCAACGGGCGGGGAAAGGCGTCAGGCGCGGGAGAACTCGTCCTCGCTGGCGGCCGGGCCGTTGACCGCTTCCTTCGCCTCGGTGAAACGCTCATTGAGGCGTGAGTGGCGTTGGCCATAGGAGAAGTAGATGATGATGCCGATGACCAGCCAGATGGCGAAGAAGATCCAGGTTTCCACGGCCAGGTTTGTCATCAGGTATAGGCAGAGCGCCGCGGAAAGCACCGGAAGGACCTTGCCGAACGGCACCCGGAATGCAGGCTTGAGGTCCGGGCGCTTCTTGCGCAGCACCAGGATACCCAGGCTCACCATGACAAACGCCGACAATGTGCCGATGTTGATCATTTCTTCCAGCAGGTCCACGTTGGTCAGCCCGGCAACCAGTGCGACGGCGGCGCCGCAGATCACCTGGAGGCGCACCGGCGTCGAACGTTTTTCACTGGTCTTGGACAGTGAGCGCGGCAGCAGCCCGTCGCGGCTCATGGCCAGCACAACCCGGGACAGGCCCATCAGGAGGACCATAATCACGGTGGTCAGGCCCACCAGGGATCCGAAGGCGATGACCTTCGCGGCGGAGGTGTCGCCTACCGCTTCAAAGGCCGTGGTGAGCGTGGGGCTTTCGGCCTCGGCAAGCTCCGTGTAGGACACCATGCCGGTCAGTGCCAGGGATACCAGGATATAGAGCAGGGTCACGACGGCGAGGCCACCGAAGATGCCGCGCGGCAGGGTCTTCTGGGGGTTCTTGACTTCCTCGGCCGAGGTGGCCACCACGTCGAACCCGATAAAGGCGAAGAACACCAGGGCTGCCCCGGCGAAGATGCCCAGCGTTCCGTACTGGGCAGGTGCGGCACCGGTGAGGAAGCCGAAGAACGACTGCTTGAGCACGTCGGCGGCACCGCTCCCGCCAGTGGGTTCGGCCGCGGGGATGAAGGGAGTGTAGTTTTCGAACTTCACGTACGTGAAGCCCACCACGATCACAAAGAGGACCACGGCGATCTTGATCAGTGTGAAGATGTTGCCAACGCGGGCGGAGAGCTTGGTGCCCAGGACCAGGAGCACGGTGAACACGGCAACGATCAGGAACGCGCCCCAGTAGAGGTCAACGCCGCCAAGGGAGAGGGCCGGCGGAACATCTGCGCCCATCAGCGCGAACACCTTGCTGAGGTAGATGCCCCAGTACTTGGCGATCACGGCGGCGGCGGTGAAAAGCTCCAGGATCAGGTTCCAGCCGATAATCCAGGCCAGCAGCTCCCCCATGGTGGCGTACGTGAAGACGTATGCCGAACCTGCAACGGGGATGGCGGTGGCGAACTCGGCGTAGCACATGATGGCCAGCGCACACGTGACGGCTGCGATGGCGAAGGACACTGTCACCGCGGGGCCGGAGAAGTTGGCTGCGGCCTTGGCACCCACGGAAAAGATGCCGGCGCCGACAGCAACGGCGACGCCCATAATCATGAGGTCCCAAGTGCTGAGCGAACGCTTGAGCTTGCGTCCGGGTTCATCGGCGTCGGCCATTGACTGCTCGATGGATTTGGTCCGGAGAAGATTCATAGGGGATCACAATCCTGGTTTGTGAAGGAAACAGACCTATCCACGATAATGTCCACCCACTGGACGGCCTCAATTGTTCCGAATGGTGAGACGCGTGTGCAGCCAAACTTTATTCTGCATCAAGCGCTTGAGGCCCTCCACATGGAGGGCCTCAAGCGCTGTTATTCCGAACCGCTTAGTCAAGCCAGTCCATCACGGTGGACCGGATCAGGAAGCGCACACCTTCAGGCGCTTCCACCGAAAATCCGCTCCCCCGCCCGGGAACCACGTCAACGGACAGGTGGGTGTGGCTCCAATAGTTGAACTGCTCGCGGGACATCCAGAACTCGAGCGGCTGCGGCTCCGCCCCGTCGGAGAGGTCGAAAAGGCCCAGCAGGACGTCCGAGTCGCCGGTGATGAACTCGCCCGCCGGATAACACATGGGTGAGGAGCCGTCGCAGCATCCACCGGAAACTGGTGGAACATCAGCGGCCCGTGCTGAATCCACAGATTCCGCAGCAGCTCCACGGCCTGCGCGGTGAGCGCCACCCGGGAGAAGTCCTCCCCGGGCAGCGTTACCGCGGCATTCAGACTGCCCTGGCTCATCAGAACCTGATCCTTGCGTTGTTGTGGATGTGACCGTGAAACAGAAACCGGCTTAGAAGAATCCCAGTTTGTTCTCGTTGTAGCTGACCAGCAGGTTCTTGGTCTGCTGGTAGTGATCCAGCATCATGGAGTGGTTTTCACGTCCGATGCCGGACGACTTGTAGCCGCCAAACGCGGCACCGGCCGGGTAGGCGTGGTAGTTGTTGACCCAAACGCGGCCCGCCTGGATTTCACGGCCGGCGCGGTAGGCCACGTTGCCGTTGCGGGACCAGACCCCGGCGCCGAGGCCGTAGAGGGTGTCGTTGGCGATGCCCATGGCATCGTTGTAGTCGCTGAACTTTGCCACGGACACCACCGGACCGAAGATCTCCTCCTGGAAGATCCGCATCTTGTTATGGCCTTCAAAAACTGTCGGCTGGACATAGTAGCCGCCGGCGAGGTCGCCGGGCAATTGGGCCCTTGCACCGCCGGTCAGCAGCTTGGCGCCCTCCTGCTTGCCGATGTCAATGTAGGAAAGGATCTTTTCCAGCTGGTCGTTCGAGGCCTGGGCGCCCACCTGAGTCTCGGTGTCCAGCGGGTTTCCCTGCACCATCTTCTTCACCCGGGCAACAGCATCCGCCATGAAGGACTCGTAAATGTCCTCCTGAACCAGGGCGCGGGACGGGCAGGTGCAGACCTCGCCCTGGTTGAAGGCAAACAGCGCGAAGCCTTCCTGCGCCTTGTCGTAGAACGCGTCGTTGGACTCGGCCACGTCGTTGAAGAAGATGTTGGGGCTCTTGCCGCCAAGCTCCAGGGTGACCGGGATCAGGTTCTGGCTGGCGTACTGGCTGATCAGCCGCCCGGTGGTGGTCTCGCCGGTGAAGGCGATCTTGCGGATTCTAGGACTGGACGCCAGCGGCTTGCCGGCCTCCAGGCCGAAACCGTTGACCACATTGAGCACACCGGCGGGGAGCAGGTCACCAATCAGCTCCATCAGCACCAGAATCGACGACGGCGTCTGCTCGGCCGGCTTGAGGACCACGGCGTTGCCGGCGGCGAGCGCGGGAGCGAGCTTCCAGACGGCCATCAGGATGGGGAAGTTCCAGGGGATGATCTGGCCCACCACGCCGAGGGGCTCGTGGTAGTGGTAGGCGGTGGTGTCGTCGTCCAGCTGGGACAGCCGGCCTTCCTGGGCACGGACGGCCGAGGCGAAGTAGCGGAAGTGGTCAGCCGCGAGCGGGATGTCTGCGTTCAGGGTCTCGCGGATGGGCTTGCCGTTGTCCCAGGACTCGGCGACAGCCAGCATTTCGAGGTTCTCATCGATCCGGTCCGCGATCTTGTTCAGGATGGCCGCGCGCTCGGCCACCGAGGTCCTGCCCCAGGACGGCGCAACCTTGTGCGCCGCGTCGAGTGCCAGTTCGATGTCCTCGGCCGTCCCGCGGGCCACCTCGCAGAAGGCCTTGCCAGTAACAGGGGTGATGTTCTCGAAGTACTGGCCCTTGACCGGGGCAACCCATTCGCCGCCGATCCAGTTATCGTACCGGTCCTTGAAAGTGACCTTTGAGCCCTCAGTGCCGGGCTGTGCATAAACAGTCATTGCTAGCTCCTTTGCTCCGCATGAAGGTGGCGGCCTGATGCCGGCGTCCACCCTTGACTTCAGCGTAGGAGCGGGAGGGTTGCAGCCAGGTTGCACGGGTGCGAGGGCTATCGCCTGCCCGGTCAGGAGGCAGGCGGGGAGGCGCTCAGTTCGGTTTCAAGCCGCTCAAGATCGGCGACGACGGCGGCCCGCTTGGGCGAGCGCGGCGGCAGCAGTTTGAGGGCGGCAATCCGGACGCCGACGTCGTCCCTTGCCTCCGGGAGCCCCGCATACTTGAGCAGGGTTTCGGCACTGCCGTCCGTCAGCACGGCCTCGCGCATCAGCGAAGAAACCCTGTCCCGGAGGACTGCCACACCCGGCGCCTCAGACTTCGGCAGCACCGCACCACGGTAAATTTCCAGGGCAATGCGGTGAGCGCCGCGTTGGAGACAGCTCAGCACCTGGCCGGAGTCGGGCACCAGATCCATGGTGAGCTTGTACGGGCGCGATCCGGGAACAGCGGCGGGGCTGAGCTGCTGGAGGATTTTTCGCAGCCGGACCATTTCCGCGCGGAGAGTCATGGTGGAGGCATCACCCGGGTAGAGCAGTGCACAGAGCTCCTCCGCGCTCAGCCCGTCGGGATGGGCGCTCAGCAGGGCCAGGATCTCGCTGTGCCGGGCGGAGAGCGCCACTGTTTTTCCTTCAATGCTCAGCAGCGCCTGGTCGCGGCCCAGGAGCTGCAGGCTGTTCCGATAAAGGTTACCCTCCTTCGCTGCCTCGGCGGCGCTGCCGGTGTTCCGCCGTCGGACGGGCCGGTCCGCAAGTGATGCCGCGAACTGAAGCCGCTCAATGCGCAATTGTGCCTGCGCCGCCGCCACGGTGGCTTCAACAAGGGACAGGGTGTGCGGTGCCACCGCCGTGGCACCGCCGGTGATATCCACAACGCCCAGGAGGGCCCCGGAATCGGGATCATGGAACGGTACGGCAGTGCAGCTCCAAGGGTGGACAGAACGCTGGTAGTGCTCGGCCCCGGAAATCTGGATCCCCCGGCCCAGAGCCAGGGCCGTGCCGGGCGCACTGGTACCCACTGTGGCTTCGGACCAGTCGGCACCGGGAACGAACATCATGCCTTCAGCACGGCTCTGCAGGGCGGGATCGCCTTCCACCCACAGCAGGCGCCCGACGTCGTCGCCCACGGCCACCAGCAGGCCGGCGTCATGGCTCGGCTGGACCAGGAGCTTATGGATCACGGGCATAATGCTGGCCAGCGGGTGCTGGCTGCGATATTCCTCCAGCTCGTCCGTGTCCATGACCAGCGGGGCCTCGGGGTTATCAGGGTTGGCCTTGAAGCTGGCGGACCGTTGCCAGGATTCCCGGATGAGTTGACGCAGGCCAGGGACTTCATCTGTCTCGGGGAAAACGAGTCCCTGTGCACTGATGTGTTCGTGCTCTGCCGAGGCATGCTTGTGCCGAAGTTCCAGTGCATTCTTGCCGAGCGCTCGCATAGTGCGGCAAGTCTAGCCCCGCCGGGGGCTTTGCCTGCAGTGACTTTTTACGACTTCTGGCTTCGAGGCTCAAAATTTGCGCACCGGCACCGCAGTTTCGGCCAAGGACTCGCGCTGAAACCATGGGATTGGGGGTACGGAGGGAAAACCTGCAGCTAACGTTAGTCCAAGTCGCTTTAGCTGCGGCCGCACTGAGACTAAGGAAGAGCCATCCGTTTCCCCACGCGTCCCCCCGCTGTCCTGGCCGCACTGCTGATGTCCTCGGCCATGGTGACGGCCGCCGGGCTCCCTGCCCTGGCCGTTTCACCTGCCCCGGACCCGGCGCCGCCATCGGCCGAAGCCAGTTCCGAAGCTGTTACCGAAGCTGCTGCCGGTGCCGACCGCGGCCATGAAGCCGGTGCCGGTGACACCGAAGAAAGTGCCGACGGCGGCCAATACCTGGTCACGTATGCTCCGGGAACTGACGTTGCGGCGGAGGCGAAGTCGCTGCGGGCCAAGAACATCGGCGTCGGACGGACGTTTTCCCATGCCTTGCGCGGCGCCGTGGTGAAGGCCAATCCGGCGCAAGCTGCGGCGCTGGCCCGCTCTCCCCGGGTTTTGTCCGTAGAGGCAGACACTCCTGTTTCAATCGACGAGGTGCAGCAGCCGGCAACGTGGGGCCTGGACAGGACTGACCAGCGCACGCTCCCGCTCTCCAACTCCTACAGTTACAGCTCCGCGGGAAGCGGGGTGGCTGTGTACGTGGTGGACACCGGTGTCCTGGCGGCACATGCCGATTTTGGCGGCCGGGTAGCCGCAGGCTGGACTGCCCTCAACGACGGACTGAACTCAGGTGACTGCAACGGGCACGGCACCCACGTCGCCGGCACTGCCGCAGGCAAAACCTACGGAGTGGCAAAGGCTGCGACGATCATCCCCGTGCGCGCCCTCTATTGCGACGGCTCCGGCCTCTCGTCCGACATCATCGCGGGACTTGACTGGGTGGCCGCACACCACCAGCCCGGATGGCCCGCAGTAGTCAACCTCAGCATCGGCGGCTTCTCCAACTACACGATGGACGCCGCAGTCATGGGCGTCATCAACGACGGCATCACCGTGGTCACCGCCGCAGGCAACACAGCCACCAACGCCTGCGAGCGCTCCCCGGCCCGCGTGCCGGCGGCGCTGACCATTGCCGCAACCGACATATCAGACCGGCAGGCATCGTTCTCCAACTACGGCAACTGCGTGGACCTCTACGCCCCGGGAGTCAGCATAATCTCCGCGGGACATACTTCCACCACGGCCATCAAGAGCCTCTCGGGTACCTCAATGTCAGTCCCGCACGCGGCAGGCGCTGCCGCCGTGTTGCTCGCGGCCAGCCCTGGCCTGAGCCCTGCAGAGGTCAATGCAAAAATCATCGACAACGCCACCACAGGGGTGGTTGTGTCAGCCACCCCCGGCACCCCCAACCGCCTGCTGTACGTGAACCCTGCCACTGGGAACGCGGATTCAGAACCCAGCCCTGCTCCCACCCCGGACCTGACACGGGCGGCACTCCACAGCGCCGCGGACACGGTCGCGGCCGGTCCGGACGGGGTCCTCTGGAACTACCCGGCCAACGGAAGCGGCGGGTTTCGGCCACGGGAAGCAATCGGCGGAGGCTGGCAGGGCCTGGACACCGGCTTCGTCACGGACTGGAACCGGGACGGCGTGTTCGACCTCATAGCCCAGTGGACAGACGGTCGCCTGACCTACTACCCGGGGCTCCAAACCGGCGGCTTCAGTTCTCCCAAAACCATCGGCAGCGGCTGGGGCGGCTACGAGGTCACCATCGGCCACTGGAGCAGCACGAATCCGTATCCCGGGATTGTTGCCTATGACCCGGCAGGCACGTTGTGGCACTACCCCAACAACGCCTCCGGTACCCTCACCGGCCGAAGCATGATTGGTTCCGGGTGGGGCGGCCTCTACATCACCATGGCCGATTTTGACCGGGACGCCAAGCAGGACCTGCTCTCAAAACGACGCGACGGGTCACTGATCCTCTACCGGGGCAGCCTTCAGCTCGCAGATCCGCTCCTCATAGGTACCGGCTGGAATGTCATTGACGCCATCACAGAGGTGGAAGGCTTCCAGGGCAAGGGAAGCTACGGGCTGACCGCCCGGATGACCGATGGCCGCCTGGCCTACTACCCCATCAACAACGGGACCTGGGGCACGCCCACCATCGTTGGGTCCGGCTGGAACGGCTACTCCATCTTCCGCTAGGCGCTCCGCTCCGCTGGGCCCTGTGCCTAGCCTCGGCTAAGCAGTCCGCTGGGCCCGGGAGATTTTGATCATTTCCTCGCGCGGTACCACCTTGATGCGTTCACGCACCACGTCGTCGGCGTCTTCCTGCCCTGTCCACTCGGCGCCGAGTGCTGCCTCGTGGGCGTCCAGTTTGATCCAGCCTTCCCACGTGGTGTATTCAATGCCGCGCTCCTCCAAAAGCCGGATGATGGCCTGCGGGTCCGGGTTCTGGGCTGGAGGCAGGGCAGGACGGTCCTCCAGCAGCATCCCGATGGTCTCCAGGGCGTCGCCCTTGGTGTGGCCAATCAGGCCCACCGGACCGCGCTTGATCCAGCCCGTGGCGTAGATGCCCGGGACAGGCTTTCCCTCGGCGTCCAGGACCCGTCCGCCCTCGTTGGGAACCACTCCGCGTTTGGCGTCGTATTCCAGTTCGTCCAGCGGCGAGCCGTGGTACCCGATGGCGCGGTAAACAGCCTGCACGGGGTAGTCAATAATCTCGCCGGTGCCCTTGACGTTGCCGGTACCGTCAAGCTGCATCCGCTCAAACTTGATGCCGGCCACTTTGCCGGACCCGCCGCCGCTGCCGCCACTGGTGCTGCTACCGTCGGCACTGGTGCTGTCTTCGTAGATTTCGACGGGGCTGTGCAGGAAGTGCAGGTGCAGCCGCCGCGACGACGGCTGGTCCGATTCCGCATGTTCCTCCACCAGCCAGTTAGTCAGCGTGTTCACCATGGTCTTGATCTGGTTGTTGCTGCGGATTGCTTCGTCGGAGGCTTCGTCGAATTCGAAGTCCTCCGGGTACAGCACAATGTCCACGTCCTTCATGTGGCTCAGCTCGCGCAGTTCCAGCGGGGTGAACTTCACTTGGGCCGGGCCCCGGCGGCCGAACACGTGCACGTCCGTCACCGGGGAGTTCCTCAGGCCCTGGTAGACGTTGTCAGGGATTTCTGTGGAGAGCAGTTCGTCTGCGTGCTTGACCAGCATCCGGGCCACGTCCAGGGCAACGTTGCCGTTTCCGATCACGGCGATTTCCTTGGCGTCCAGCGGCCAGTCACGCGGGACGTCCGGGTGTCCGTCGTACCACGAGACGAAGTCCGCCCCGCCAAAGGAGCCGTCCAGGTCCACGCCGGGAATGTTCAGGTCCGCGTCCTTGATGGCGCCGGTGGAGAAGATCACGGCGTCATAGAAGGCGCGGAAGTCGTGCAGGGTCAGGTCACGGCCGTAGGTCACGTTGCCGAGGAACCGGATGTCGCCGCGGTCGAGGACCTTGTGCAGCGCGTTCACGATGCCCTTGATACGCGGGTGATCCGGGGCCACGCCGTAACGGATCAGGCCGTAGGGTGCGGGGTAGGCCTCGAAGAGGTCAATGCTGACCTCCACGTCACCGCCCTTGACCTCGTTGGACTTGGTAAGGATATCCGCGGCGTAGACACCCGCCGGTCCCGCGCCCACGATGGCAACGCGGAGTGGACGTTTGGTGCTGGTTTCGCCTGGGTTGGACACCTGAAGCCCTTCTGGAACGGGGAGTCGCGCTGAATACCCAGCGCACAGTGTTCCATTCTAATTGGCTGAGGGGATGGACGGGGTGAGGCGTGACGGAGGCCTCAGCCGCTTTTCCGCAGCGGAACAATGTCGCCTTCGCGGTACAGCAGTGCCCGGAGCTCCGCCTCGGCCGAGTCCAGCCGTTTGGGATCAATGGTGGCGCCATTGGCAAAATGGTCCAGGAGCCTGGGATCCACATAGCTTTTGCGGGCGATTGACGGCGTGTTCCCCAGGACAGCTGCGGCCTCCTGCATGGCCAGGCTGATGGCGCTCTTCCGCGCGGCCACAGTTTTCTGGGGGCCGCTCCGGGCCAGGCTGACTGCCGCGGCCACAGTGCCGCGCAGCGTCCGGAAATCCTTCGCCGTGAAGTCCGAGCCGGTCCGCTCCTTGACGTAGGCGTTGATGTCAGCGCTGGTGACTGGCTTCCAGCGGCGGCCATCCTTGTAGGCAAGGAGCCGGGCGTTGCCTCCACGGCGTTTGAGCACACGCACCAGCGGGGCGAGATCGGCGTCGCGGATGACCGACTCCCAGTCCTTTCCGCTCTTCGCCGGAAAGCTCAAGAACAGGTAGTCCTTCCGCACCTGGACGTGGGCGCACAGCAGGGTGGCCAGCCCGCGGCTGCCGTTCTCGTTGGTGTAGCGTTCGGATCCGACCCGCAGGGACGCGCTGTCCAGCATCCTGAAGGCCGCGGCCAGCACACGCTCCCGCGAGAGGCCTTCGCTGCGCAGATCCAGGGTGACCAGCCGCCGGGCGGAGGGCAGGGACTCGGCCAGCTGGAGGGCACGGTCGAACTTCAAACGGTCCTTCCGCTCGCGCCATTCGGGGTGGTAGATGTACTGCCGGCGCCCCACGGCGTCAACGCCCGTCGCCTGGATGTGCCCGTTTTCGAAGGGCGCAATCCAGACGTCCGTCCAGGCCGGCGGAATCCCAAGGCTTTCCAGGCGCTCGCGGACGGGCCCCGGGGGCAAGGTGGAGCCGTCCAGGTCGCGGTAGCTGAAACCCTTGCCGACACGCACCCGGCGGTACCCCCGGCCGGAGGCATTGCTGCGGCGGAGCCTCACGGCGTTACGTTCTGCGGGATGGTCCCTGTCATAAAGGAAAGCCTACTGACTATTTTGCCGGGATCCGCACTCCCTCCGCCAAAACACCAGCCAAGCCAAAACGGCAGCCGGAACCCCATGCCGGAGTGGAATATATGTCCTTCGACTGGTGTTAATGGGAGCGTGCCTACTCCCCATGGATCAGCCTCCACCCCCGCGGCCAGCGCACCCGTCCAGAATCCCGGGACGGGCCCCGGAAGGGCTGCAAAATCAGTAACACCCGGCCTCAAGGCGGTGGACAAGGAGACGACGGCGGGAGTCCTGTACGGCATCGCCGCTTATGGGGCGTGGGGGCTGCTCCCGTTGTACTTCCTTGCGCTGATGCCCGCCAACGCCGTCGAAATTGTGGCCAACCGCGTCGTTTGGTCGTTGCTGTTCTGTGTACTCCTGATCGCCGTCACCCGCTCCTGGGCAGCGCTCAGGGGAGCCTTCAGGGACCGGTCCGTTTTCGGCACGCTTGCCATCGCGGCCGCCCTTATTGCGGTGAACTGGCTGACCTATACCTACGGGGTGACCACGGGGCAGGCGGTTGAAGCCTCCCTGGGATACTTCATCAACCCCCTGGTGTCCGTCCTGCTCGGTGTGTTCGTCCTCAAGGAAAAGCTGCGTCCGCTCCAGTGGGCCGCCGTCGGCATCGGTTTTGTGGCGGTTGTGGTGCTGACCGTGTCCTACGGCAAGCTCCCCTGGATCGCGCTGACCCTGGCCGTCAGCTTTGGCCTGTATGGCTTCGTGAAGAAGCGGGTAGGTCCCCGCGTGGATGCGGTGACTAGTCTCAGCGTCGAGACCATGGTGCTCGCTCCGCTCGCGGCGGCTACCATGATTTTCCTGGCCGTCAGCGGCTCGGCCACTCTCGCCAGCGAGGGCGCCGGCCACTTCTGGCTCCTGGTGGCGTCCGGTGTTATTACCGCTGTACCGCTGCTGTTCTTTGGCGCATCGGCCCGCCGGCTGCCTATGACCACCATCGGGCTGCTTCAGTACTTCGCCCCGGTCCTCCAGTTCGTCGTCGCCGTCGCGGTGTTCCAGGAGGCCATGACGCTGGACCGGTGGATCGGGTTCGGTGTGGTGTGGCTCGCGTTGCTGGTCCTCACGGTGGACATGCTGAGCGCAGCGCGGAAGAACTCAGTGGCCAGGAAGCTGGCGCGGTGAGCCGCAGCCTTAGCTAGTCGCGGATGGCATCCAGCTTGGCCGGCCAAAACCCGGGGAGGGTGTCGTACGGATTCGGTTCCGTGTCGTCGGTCACGTAGATCTGGTCCACGCCGAGCTGCCGGGCGCGGTCCACTATGTCAGTGAGCCTGTCCGGTGGAGCACCGATGACGATGTGCCACAGTTCGCCGCGCGTCTCCGTTCGGAGCCACTCTGGAGGGTCTCGGCCGTTGAAGTAGGCGTCCACCGGATCCTCGAACGTGACAATGGCATCGGCAAACTCAAAGTAGCCAGGGTCAGGGGGCAAGCCCGGGTTAAGCACCACGATGCCCCCGGCGTCGTGCACGGTTGCGGCGTAATCGGCATAGGTGTCCATGTCTGCCGCACGCGTCGTCACTTCGTCAAGGAAGACGTTGTCAACGCCGTACCAGTCCCGCCAATGGTCGATGTCCTGGGTCACCACGTCCGGATCCCTGTCGCCGTAGCCGGTCTCCACGTAGCCAAGCACTCTGATGCCCGCATCGCGCAGGGTCCCGATCAGCCGGACATACGCTTCGGACCTCTCAGGCCCGGGTCCGTTCATCGGGTTAACAATGACCTCCCGGACCCGGGGAGCCGCGTCGATCACGGCTTGCCAGTAAGCCGAGTTGGGCGGACCGACGTAGCCGGGGACGGCAATGTAGAGCTCCCCGGCCTCCGCTGGCGGGGGGTCCGGAAAAGGGTCGGCTAGCCCGCATCCGGCGGCCAGGCAGAGCAGGGCGGGCGCCAGGGCGGCAGCAGCCGTGCGCCTGAGACGGAGCCCCGCAGCTGTCACCCCCGGCCCGCCAGCACTCCCGGCGGCCTGATCAGGATGTTGTCCGCAGAGCTGTAGACGGGGTCGGTGAGGTGGAAGGCGTCGATGCTGTAGCGCTGCAATACTGCCAGCACCTGTTCCGCCAGCGTGCCGGCATACTGTAGGTCCCTGCTGGTGGCTGTCTCATAGAGGGTGATCCCCAGCTTCGCTTTGTACGCCGCCATCTTTGCCAGCTTCGGCCGGTAGATGGCCGGTGCCAGGAACCGGCCGTCCGAGAGCACGTCATTCTCCCCCAGGTAGCTGTCGCCGTGGCCCATTGTCGCGGAGCGGGCCAGGACGTCGTCGGGATCCCAGGCGTTCGCCAGCACGTGCAACCCCAGGGAGTGCACATACTGCACCACCGTGTCGAACCGGGCGCGGGTCACCCCGTAGTCAGCGCCGGCACAGTCCAGGAGCATTCCACGGGCGCCGAGCCGGCGCCAGGCATCTATGCGTTCGCGCAGCTCGCCCAGGGAGTGGTGGGGTTCGCCGTCGCTGACGCCGAGGGTGACGTACCCGTATGGAACTCCGCCGCGGGCGGCGACCCCCGCCATAATGGGGGCTGACAGGGGATCGCCTTCCTCGGTGGCGGTGTCGTCACCAAAAACCACCACACCATAGCCGTCGAAGGCGGCGACGGCCCGTGCCACGTTACCGCGGGCACCGTTGGCATAGCTCGGCCAGCCGTAATAGATCGCAAATGGACGGATGGCGGCCTGCTCAGGGTGGCCCGCGGTGCCTGGCCCAGGCGTCGGGAGTGCGGCATGACGCACACCGAACTTCCAGGCCCTCATTTTGATGCCAGCTTATAGTCGTCGCCGCCAGCGTAGTCGAAGGCCCCAAGCCGGACTGGCTCGCGGCCCGGCTCTGTGATCTCCAACGTGCCGCTGCCCTTGGCGGCGTATGGGGGCAGTTCAACGGTAGCGGTGCCTCCATCGCTGCCGATGGCCGTTCCCAGGACGCCGCCGCCGTTGTCGACGAGCTTCACGTCGGCGCCGGCGGGTACACCGGTCAGTTGCAGGTGGTCGTCCTCCACCACCCAGAAGTCCTGGAAGGAGGAGTAAAAGGGCGTCTGCACGGCCTGTACCTCGAGGTACGGCTGGTACGGGGCCTGGATGTTCATCTGGAGCTGGTCCGAATGGAACACCTGTTCGGTGCCGAACCAGAGTGTCAGCGTGCGCCGGCCGTCCGTGCGGAGGGTGATGTCCCGGGTGTCAGGCTCTTCCGGTGCCGGTTCGGTGCCCCAGTAGTAGATGAATGACGCGTTCCTCAGGTGCCCTTCCATGTACCCCACCCTCCAGGACGTCAGCCCGGCTGTACTGTCAGCCGACACCACGATGAAGTTAATCAGTCCTGTGACCTTGGTGGAGGCCGTCTGGACGGCGAAGACGGCTTGTCCAACCTCCGCGGGCGACTGAACCTGTCCGGGTTGTTTCGACATCCGCACATGGAAGATGCTGGATTGCGGATAGGCGTCGTGGGTCACCGCAAAGTAGCCGCTGTGGGCCTCGGCATCCGGGGGCGGGTCCACTCCTACTTGGAGGCCGCCGTCGGTGGCGCGTACGAACGCGAGGGCAGGGTCGGTGTCCCCATTGAACTCGTATCTGTCCTGCACCTCCCGGGTGGGGATGGCCTTGTTGAAGGGATCATGGATAAGGGTGCCTTGGGCTGTCCGCAGCAACTGCCATTGGCCGGAGGCTGCGATGGGTGCGGGGCCCTCCTCCATTGTCCTCGCGACAGTGATGGCTCCGCCTGTCAGCGCGAGGGCTGCGGCAACGGCAAGAATGGTCTTGGAATACTTCATCAGAACGCCCTGAAATAGCTAAGGTCGAATTGACGGAACATGCGGAAAGCGGCCACCGTAGTCGCCACGGCGAACACCGCGGCACCGGTCACCAGCCCGGTGATGGAACCAAACAGAGGCTCGAACTGATAGGAAAGTGCCATTCCGGTGGCCAGCGACACCGCCGCCGCGAGCCAGACGACAGCTGCAGGCAACGCGGCCCTGCCCAGGCTGAACAGCTGACCGGAGTTAAAGGCCCCAATGCCCAACAACAGGTAGCCAACCAAGGAGCCGGTGTAGACGCCGCTGGCAAGCTGGAGGTGTACGGTGAGCAGGCTCGCCGTGGAGAGCCACTCAGCCGCAGCCAGCAGCAGGGCACCACTCACCAGCCCAACAAGCAGGGTAGTCACCAGGTGCCGGAGGTAGAACCTGAACAGCACGCGGTTGATTCCCGCGCTCCCGGAGACCCGGTGCCCCCTCATCTCACGGCGCACAGTCGCCGGGAGAAGGTACCCGGCAGCAATCGCGTAGGTGAGTGTGGGAATAAGGATGAGAAGGCCGGTCCCCACACCCACCTGGTAGAGCCCGTTGTAGTGGAACACCCCCATCCATAAGCCTCCTGCGACCAGCTGGTCGATCACCAGGAGCACAAAGAAGCCTGTCCCGTAGGCCCAGTAGGCACGGACGGAGCGCGCCACCGGGCCAAGCCGCGGTGGAAGGACGTGCCGGTTGTCCGTTGATGTGGCCTCGACTCCTGCCGGCGGTGCGGCCAGCCGCCGGACGATGCGGATGTCAAACAGCACGGCCACAATTACCGTCGTCCACAAGGCGGCGAACTGCACCCATTGGGCCGTGTAGAGGTTGATGTAGTCTCCACTGGTGATATACAAACCACCGAGCACGGCAATCAGGCCGCCGGCAGAGGCTGCGATCACCACCTCAGGCAATGCTTTGGCCAGGTACAACGGCGAGAAGGCCAGGAGCAGGACGCCAATGGAGATTCCGAAGAGCAGGAACGACCGGTTCGCGGCAGGCGTGTAGGCCTGCACCACGTACTCCAGGATCAGGTAGCTGCCACCCATGACCAGGAGCAGTACCACCAACCCGCCTCCCAACGTCCAACGCAACGCCCAGCGCAGCAGGGGTTCGCTGTGCTGCAGTGAATAGAACAGCCCCCTCCGCGCAAATGCCTGCATAAACCCGCCGGTCACGATCAGCGCTGCGAACAAGGCCAGGCTGACGGTGGTGGAAAACATTTGGGGCGTGATGGTGGACCAGAAGGACACCCGGCCTATGACCAGCGCGAGCACTGCCACAATCCATGGCGCCGAGTAGAGCAGCGACTTCGCGAGCAGTCCCAGGCTCATCCGGTCCGGCCCGGGCGACGGCTCGGGGGGCTGTTCGACTGTTCCTACCGGGGGCTCATCCACCGGCCCGCCGAAGAGCGGCAAAAGTGACGTCACCTTCTCCGCGAGCTCAAAAACGTTTCGGCAGCCCAGCTCACGCGCCCGCTGGTCGCCATAGCCCAGGGTGGCCAGGATCACAGCCACTTCGAAGGCGTCTTGTGCCTGGCGGGTGCGGCCCGCAACTGACCGTGCCTCGGCGTGCAGGTCCGGGCCCAGCTCCTCCAGATCCATGGTGAAGTCGGCGAGGACGGAGTCCTCAGGCAACGTAGTCACTGACAACTCCTTCATAGAGAGAGCGGTACGCCTCGAGGAACCGCTCCTGGGAGAACAGACTGACAGCGCGCTCGCGGAACTCCCTGCCGATGGCCTCACGTTCTTCGCGGGTCTTCCGGAAGAGCGCCACCAGTGCGTCCGCCAGCGCCTGCGGATTCTGCGGCTCCACGAGCAATTCTGGCCGGTTCAATGCCTCGGGAACGCCGCCGACGGCCGTCGCGACGACCGGACGGCCTGTGGCCATCGCCTCAACAACGGTGTAGGGAAAGCCCTCAGACACCGAGCAGAGCACAACGACGTCGGACTCCTGATAGGCCAGGACCGGGTCCTTCGTGGCCCCCTCGAAGACGACGTTGTCCTCAAGCTGCATTGTTGTCACTGCCATCCTGCAACGCTCCGCATAGCGGCGGTCATCGTCAGGGCCGTGAATACGCAGGAGCACGTCGGGGACTTCGCGGCGGACCATGTTGAGGGCCGTGATGAGCCCCATCACGTCCTTGAGAGGTTCGATGCGTCCGACGTAGGCGATGGTGGGCCTGTCCAATTCAACAGCCCGGGGGGCGAACTCGTTCGGGTTGACGCCGTTGTACACCACCTGCATGCGGGCGGGATCTGCACCCAGCTGGTACTCCCAATTGGTGTTATACGCACAAACCGGCAGGACGATGTCGGCGTGCGCATAGGCACACCGCGCTATGGCCCGGTACAGATTGCCGAGCAGCACCTTCCGCAGGAGCGGGGTGTCGTTCCGGACCAGGTGAAGAACACGTTCGCGCACGTAAACCCCGTGCTCGGTCAGGAGCAGCGGGACGCCCTTGTGCAGTTTGGCGGCGAGAGCGGGCAGCGCGCAGAGGGCGGCACCGGAGGAGTGCGCCACATCGACGTCGGGGAGGGGAACCGCCAAAGGCGTCAGGTAACGGTACAGGGAGCGTGCGAAGTCGATGGCGTCGGCCATCGAGATCCCGCGGAGTTGCGCGTGCTCACTGAGCCGGGTGCGCACCAGCTGCCAGCACCGGGGGTCACGCAACCCCTTATGCAGATCGTTGGTCTCGCAGTACTCCGCAATGTCGGCGATGGCAGCACCAAGTTCCCGCGGTTCGCGAGTTTCCAGCAGGTTCCGGACAACCTCCTCGTAGGCCGGCAGCAGCAGCTCCACGAAGGCCCGCTCCGGTGACCTTCCTTTCCGGGGCCCCCATGGCCGAATGCGCGCCTGCCGCTGGACGTACTCGTCCACCTTCTCCGTTCCCCACAGCGGGATGGGCACCACCCGCGTGTTGGCCGGGACGCTGAAGGCGGGAGCGACATCAGGGCTGCCGATGACGGCACCCACCACGAACTCGTGCTCGGGCAGGCCATTGACCAGCTCATGAGCCCAGGTGGACACGCCGCCCTGGAAGTAAGGGTAGGTGCCCTCAGTCGTGAGCAGGATCCTCATGATGCCGTCTGGGCGCTCTCGGCTTTTGCTTGGCTCTGGTCGGCGACGTGCCGGGCCGCCTCGATGCACCGGGCAGCCTGGTCGAGCTCCTGCAGCTGGAGGAAGCACTTGGCTGCCGAGATCCAAGCCTGGTGGGCCGCGCCCGGGCTAAGCTCGTCGCGCTCCGCCGCATGGTTGTAGGCTGCCGCGGCCCGGTAGAGCAAGTCCTCGCACTGCTCTGCCAGGCCCTGCAGCCGGGCCTGTTCGGCGGCCGTGCGAAACGCGATGGCTGCCCGGCCATAGCTGCCCTGCATGGTCCGCGCCTCCGCCTCGCGCAGGAAGCAGGCCATGGCCCTCTCGTGGGTACCTGACCGGGCCGCGGCACGGCCCTCTTCCCACATGTCGGCGTCCGGACTGACCCCGGGAACTTCCGGGCTGACCGCAGGAACACTCTGCTCGTGGGCTAAGTCAGGACGCGCACCGGGGCGTTCGCCGTTGCCGGACGGGCCATGACCGGGGCGGCGGGGTTTATCAAGAAACGTTGACCTGGCGGCTGCAGTGTGGGCCTTCCGGTCCTCGGTTCCTGTTGACACCTGAGTCATGTGATTTCCCCTGTCTGGAGCAAGATAACTTCATTGGCCTGGGGCGTCGGTTCCGCTCCAGCGTCATGATTCCGGCGCTGACCTTGTCCGCTCCGATCCGCCAACTCCAGCACTGCACTTTCCGGATGCCGACTGGCATACCGGCTGGCATCCTTGCCAGTCCATCGTCGAGGGATTGCACTTGGTGGTCTCCTGCGAGCGGGCTTCCAAAAGAATGCGATTCTGACGGTTTCCCAGGATTCAAAAGTACGTGTTGACTCCCAGAAGAAGCACGAGTATGGGGTACTCTAAAAGCATTTTTGGGCTACTTGGGTCATTGGCACTGCCGCCACAGTAGGGGGTTAGGTAGTTTTTAAAAAAAGCAGCACCTCCGCCGGGCGGAGGTGCTGCTTGTGCTCTGATCCGGCTGACGCCGAAGTTCCAGCTGGCGCCGAAAAGTGGTGGTTACGCGTGGGCCTTGATGGCGGCGGCCAGGACGTCCAGGCCGTCGTTCAGGAGTTCGTCCGTGATGACCAGCGGCGGAAGCAGGCGGATGACGTTGCCATACGTGCCGCAGGTCAGGATGATGACACCCTCCTTGAGGCAGGCGGCAGCCACGGCCTTGGTCAGCTCCGGGTTGGGTTCCTTCGATCCTGCCTGGACCAGCTCGATCGCCAGCATGGCCCCGCGTCCGCGGATGTCGCCTATGACGGCGGCGCCGGAACCGGCAAGGTCATCCTGCAATCCGCGCAGCCGTGCTGTGGCAAGGGATTCGATGTGGCGGGCCCGGCCAGCAAGGTCGTACTCCTCCATGGAACCGATGGCGGCAAGTGCGGCCGCGCAGGCAACCGGATTGCCGCCGTAGGTGCCGCCCAGGCCGCCCGGGTGGACGGCGTCGAGCAGGTCGGCGCGGCCGGTGATGGCAGACAGCGGCATGCCGCCGGCGATGCCCTTGGCCATGGTGATGATGTCCGGCACCACGCCTTCGTGGTTGACGGCGAACCATTCGCCGGTGCGGCAGAAGCCGGACTGGACCTCGTCGGCGATGAAGACGACGCCCTTCTCCTTTGCCCATTCGGCCAGCGCCGGCAGGAAGCCCTCGGCCGGAACGATGAACCCGCCTTCGCCCTGGATCGGCTCGATGATGATCGCAGCAACCTGGTCGCCGCCGATCTGCTTCTCGATCATGGTGATGGCGCGCTTGGCGGCCTCGGCACCCGTGATGGAGGGGTTCTCCTCGCGGTACGGGTAGCTCATGGGCATGCGATAGACCTCGGGCGCGAGGGGGCCAAAGTTGGTTTTGTACGGCATGGCCTTGGCGGTGAGTGCCATGGTCAAGTTGGTGCGGCCGTGGTAGGCGTGGTCAAAGGCGACGACGGCGTCCCGGCCGGTAGCCAGGCGGGCCACCTTAACGGCGTTCTCAACTGCCTCCGCGCCGGAGTTGAACAGCACGGTGCGCTTCTCGTGGTCGCCCGGAGTCAGGCGGTTGAGCTGCTCTGCGAGCGCGACGTAGCTTTCGTACGGCGTGACCATAAAACAGGTGTGGGTGAAGTGCTCAACGGCCTCCTTCACGGCCCCGACGACGGCGGGATCGGACGCCCCGACGCTGGTCACCGCGATGCCCGAGCCGAGGTCAACAAAGGAGTTGCCGTCGACGTCGTGAATGATGCCGCCGTCGGCGTCCGAAACGTAAACAGGGACTGCGGAGGCGACGCCGGCAGCGACCACTGCCTTGCGGCGTTCGGTCAAGGCCACGGACTTGGGCCCCGGGAAGTCCGCATGGACGCGGCGCTTCTGCTCAAGGCGGTAGGTGATTTCGCTTGCGGTGGTGGTCATGGGGAAGCCTTTCTTTACTGAAGGGGGGGCCACGCCGGCAGGGTTCCCTGGCCGAAGCGGAGCGAGGTTAGGGTGCCGGTGGGGATTATGCGGCTGCGTTATGCATCAAGTGCGGACATCACGTGCTTGATCCGCGTGTAGTCCTCAACCCCGTACATGGACAGATCCTTGCCGTAGCCGGACTGCTTGAAGCCGCCGTGGGGCATTTCGGCGGTGAGGAGGATGTGCGTGTTGATCCAGACGGCACCGAAGTCCAGGTCGCGGCTGAGGCGCATGGCCGTGCCGTGGTTGCTGGTCCAGACGCTGGAGGCCAGGGCGTAGTCGACGTCGTTCGCGAGCTCCACTGCCTCTTCCTCGGTGCTGAACTTCTGCACCGTGATGACCGGGCCGAACGTTTCCTTCTGGACGATGTCATCCGTCTGCTTCGCGCCGGTGACGATGGTGGGCTCGAAGAAGAAGCCCTTCTCCCCCGCACGGTGGCCGCCAATTTCGATCCTGCAGTTATCAGGCAGGTGCTCGACGACGGAACTCACCTGGTTGAAGTGGTTCACGTTGTTCAGCGGGCCGAAGTAGTTGTCCTCGTCGTTCTGCGAACCGGTGTGCAGGGTCTTGGTGTGTTCCACCATGGCCGCCACAACGTCGTCGTGGACTGAGTCCTCCACCAGCACGCGCGTGATGGCCGTGCAGTCCTGACCGGCGTTGAAGAAGGCGAACTCCGCGATGGCCGCCGCGCTCTTCTTGATGTCCGCGTCCTTGAACACGATGGCGGGCGCCTTGCCGCCGAGTTCCAGGTGGGCGCGCTTGAGGCCCTTGGCAGCACCGGACGCGACGGCGATACCGGCCCGGACAGAACCGGTGATGGATACCAGGCCCGGAACCTTGTGCTCCACCATCATGGCGCCGGTTTCGCCCGTGCCCAGCACAACGTTCAGCACGCCGGCGGGAAAGATTTCCCCTGCCAGGCGCGCCAAGACCAGGGTGGATTCGGGGGTGGTGTCCGACGGCTTGAGGACCACGGTGTTCCCCGCGGCGAGAGCGGGGCCGATCTTCCAGATAGCCATCAGGAAGGGGTAGTTCCACGGGGCCACCTGGGCCACCACACCAATGGGTTCACGGCGGACGTAGGAGGTGTGGCCCTCAAAGTATTCCCCGGCGGACTTGCCTTCAAGAATGCGGGCGGCGCCGGCGAAGAAGCGAAGCTGATCGGCGCCGGCCGCCACTTCCTCGGACGCGATGAGTGAGCGCACCTGGCCGGTGTTGCGGTGCTGCGCCTCCACCAGTTCGTCGCTGTTGGCCTCAACGGCGTTGGCGAGCTTGAGCAGCATCAGCTGGCGCTGGCCCGGAGTGACGTGCTTCCAGGTCCGGAAGGCATCCTTGGCGGCGGACATGGCAGCATCAACATCGGCCTGCCCGGAGATGGGCGACTGCGCCACGATCTCACCGTTGGTGGGATTGACGATGTCCAGCAGGCCGCTGCCGGCGGGTGTGACGAACTCACCGTTAATGAAGTTCTGCAAGGTTTGAACCACGGTGTGCAACCTCTTTCTTAGGGACCATCGGCCGCGAAGCCAATGGATGCGACTGCCTTGAGCCTATGCCAGCGCCATTTGGCATGGAATAGCCACCTGCACACCTTTGGGTGAATACTTTAGTGCGGTTGCCCAGCACCGGACTATCCTTGGGAGATGGCCATTTCCCTTTCTGCCCTCCTGGGTGTGAACTCCCTGAACCTGACCAAAGCAGGCACCGCCGAGACCACGTGGCACCAGGACATCAACTGGGTGGCGGTCACCGAACTGGAAGACCCCCAGCGCTTCATCAACGGCGGCGAACTGGTGCTCACCACGGGGCTGCGCCTGCGGTCAGCCCCGGAACAGCGGCGCTTTGTCCGCCAGGTCCAGCGCGCCGGGGCTGTGGGCATCGGGTTCGGCATTGGCCTCTCGCACGACGTCGTCCCGTCGGCCATGGTTGCCGAGGCCAACCGGTGGGGGCTGCCGATGGTGGAGGTGCCCTACGAGACACCGTTCATCGCCATCGGCAAGCTGGTGGCCGACGCCCAGTCTGCGGACCACTACGCCAAACTGGAGCGGCTGATTGCCGGGCACCAGGTCCTGGCCCGCGCGCTCCTCACCGGCGGCGGACTCTCCGAACTGCTGAAGCACCTGGGCGGCATGCTGCGGACCGATATCGCCCTCACCCAGTTCACGGCACAGCTGTACAACAGCAGCAAGAGCAACCCCTCCGCTGACACGTGGGGGTCCTTCCCCATCCCCACGGGGCGGCGGGACGCCTGCACGCTTTGGGTCAGGCAGCCCTTTGAGGACTCGGGCATCATCGGCTACGCGCAGAACCTCATCAGCGTGGAGCTGAACAACATGGTCAAGCAGCGCCAGGCACAGCGGGCCCTGTGCGGGCAGGTGCTGGAGGACGTCATCCACGGCGCCTTGGAAACCAGCGAGGCCCAGCGCCGGCTCGCGGGCATCGGCGTCAACAGCACCCGTAAGAACGTGGTGTTGCTGGCGGTTTCCGCCGCCCACCACAAAGCGCTGGTGAGCACCTCCGTGCCGCAGCAGCTGGAGAATGTGGTGACAGCCGTCGTCGGGAAGGACCTGGTGCTTGTTGTCAACGACGACGGCAGCGGCGCGGCTGCGCTCGCCCGGAAGCTCAGCGACCATCTGGCCGAGGCCGGGATCCACGCAACCACGGGCATCGGCGGGGCGTACACCAAACCGAACGGCCTCCGGTGGAGTTACTTCGAGGCCCGGGACGCGGCGAGCCATGGGCTGCCCGTCAACGAACCGGAACGGCTGAGCCTCACCTCTCTACTGCTGGCGAGCGAGGACGTTCCGCTGGCCGACATGGCCAACGAATCCCTGAATCCGCTCCGCGCGTTCGATACCGCCCACAGCGCGGAACTGATGGCCACGTTGGAAAGCTACCTGAACAACAACGGCTCGGTTGCCGCCGTCGCCGAAGCCCTGACCCTGCACCGCAACACCGTCCGCTACCGCCTCGCCCAGATCACCGAGCTCACCGGCTACGACCCTGCCGTCACAGCCGACCGCGTGCAGTTGTGGCTTGCCTTGGCGGTCGCCAAACTGGGGGCGCGCCAGGGGAAGTAGCCCGCGCTTGGGCCGGGCTAGTGCACGCCGGCCTTGAGCCGCTTCTGCGACTTCTTCCGGGCCTTCCGGTACTTTGATTCGGCGTCGGCCGCGAGCTGCACCTGCCGGGTGCGGAGCTCGACGAAGAGCGAGGCCACGGCTTCGGGAAGATCCGGGACTCCACCCAGCTTGCCCAGCAGGTCCCGGGCCAGGATGCTGTCGCGGAACTCGCCCAGAATTTTCTGCTGCCGGTGCGCGGCCTTGGCGACTTTGGCAGCACGCTTGCCGCTGACCGGGCGCACCGACTCTGCCACGTGCCGAAGCCGTTTGGCGTCCTTACGGACCCGATGCAGGGCGCTTTCATGCTGCGCTCCCCGCCGGGAACGCTTGGCCGCCTTCTGCGATCGCCCGAGCCGTTTGACCGCCTTGGCCACGAGCTTGACGCCCGCCTTGCGGCCTGAAACCGACCCCTCCGGCCGCAGAGGAGGACGGTCCCGGAAGGCTTCAAGATCATCGAGCAGCCGGAAGTAGCGCTCCGAGGCAAGCACTTCCATCACTTTTCGGTATCCGTCGTCGAACGTTCCACCGAGCTCCTGCTCCACCCGGTCCTTGACCGCCGTTGCGGCCGGGCCCTCGGGCAATTCCGCAAGGTGACCCCTCAGCCGCTCCAGCATCACTTCGGCGTCCCGCGGCACGCCCAGTGTCCGGCCGAGCCACTTGAGCTCTTCCTGCAGCCGCCGCACGGCCACCGCACTGTAGTGCCGGCGGTAGGCAGCCAGCGCGGAGCGCGCCCTGCGCGCTGCAGCCCTCAGGTTGTGCACCGCCTCCGGCTCCTCCAGCCTGACACCGGGATCGTGGGCAAGGATTTCGCGGATCTGCGCGCCGAGGTAAGCAGTCACGACGGCGGACGCCGGGCTCTTCTTGCCGGGCGGCTCTGAGGCCTCTGGTTCCGTACCCTGGGGTTCTATCCCCTGCGGCTCTTTACCCTGTGGTTCCGGGCCGCCGGTTTCGCGGATTGCCTCCTGAAGCGTCCGGCCCAGCTTGGACGCGTGCCCTGCCGGGCGCGCTCCCGCGGCGGCCAGGACTTCTTCGGCGGCCGGGAAAATGTCCGCGCTGCCGTGGACAAGTTCCAGTTCCCATTCGCGCCAGTGTTGGCTCCGGTACCCTGCCTGCGCCTCTCCTCCCGAGCCCCCTTCGGAGTCCCCTCCTGCCGGCTTCCTCGTGAGCAGGGGCTGGGCGTGCACTTTGTCGTCGGCCAGGTCGGCCAGGTGCACGCCGTCGGCGTCGTAGAGGGCATGGGTGGTTCGCAGCGTTTCCAGCCTGGCAACCGGCACCAGCTCCGCGCCACGCAGGTAAGCCTGCAGGTGCGCGAGGAGTGTGTCAGGAACGACGTCGGGCTGGCCCAGCGGGGCGTGCAGCTCGCGGCGCTGCTGGGGTACCGGACCGGCATCAGACCCGGAACCGGCCCCCGAACCGGCCCCCGAACCGCCAGAATCCGAACCGCCGGAAACGGAACCAGCGGAGCCGGGGGTCTCCGGCGGAAGCTTCAGGTGCCAGCCGGCGTCGGCCCCACCGGTCCGCCGCCGCAGGGTGATGCGCCGGGAAGCCAGGACGTAGCTCTCCGTGTCGAAATAGACAGCTTCCAGAGTGGCCACGTGCGGGTCGCCCACGCGGGCCACGCCGGGGAGGCCGGCCAGCGGGGGCACCACGGCCTCGTCGCCCACCTCGTACTTCTTCTCGATTTCCACACCCTGCAGGGCCATCAACGACATCCTTCCGCTTGGCTTAACGTCGGACCGGAGAAGCCCGGCTGGCCAACATGCTCTGGCCCCGAGTCTATGCCGCAGGGTGAGCGATGGGAGAGGTTGGACACAAAACCCTAGACATCAAACGTCTAACGTCTAACCTTAACGGATGGCCGCCATCTCTCCAGCTCCCCCCGCAGCGGATACCGCCCTGCCCAAGCCCCGCACCGCCGTCGTACTTTCCGTCATTGCGCTGGTGCTGATCGGCCTTAACCTGCGGGCCGGGATCACCGGAGCATCGGCCCTGCTGCACGATCTGCAGCTGGTCCTAGGCTACGGGCCGCTGGTGGCGGCGATCATTCCGTCCATTCCCACCCTCTGTTTTGCGGTGGCCGGCGCGGCGACTTCATGGCTTAGCGGAAGGCTAGGCGTCGAAAAGTCAATCCTGCTGTCGCTGGGGATGCTGGCGGCGGGGCTGCTGCTGCGGGGCATTCCGGCCACCGGCATGCTGGTGGTTGGCACCGTCCTGGGAATGTCCGGCCTGGCCGTCTGCAATGTGGCCATGCCGTCCTTCATCCGCGAGCATTTCGCCGGACGCACCTCCCTGATGACCGGGCTGTACACGGTTACCATGACCACCGGTGCCACAGCCACAGCAGTGGTGGTGGTCCCGCTGGCCCAGGCCCTCGGTTCGCCGTCCGCGGCTGTGGGCGCCATCGGAATCATGGCCATCGCCGCGTTCCTGGGTTTCCTGCCCGTTGCCCTGCACGCGCACCGCAACAGTGTTCGCACCACCACCGGCGGCATCTCGCCCTGGCCGTTGCTGAGGACCCGCAAGGGCCTGCTGCTGACCGCCATCTTTACCGTCCAGGCCCTGCTGGCGTACGCCCTGCTGAGCTGGTTCCCGTACATGCTGACCACCATGGGGCTCAGCGCCTCGGACAGCGGCCTGATGTACGGGCTGATGCAGCTGGTTTCGGTGCCGGCCGGCATGTTGCTGATTGCCATTGGTTCCCGCCGCCGGATGCAGCGGCCCGCGTTTTACCTCGTCTCTGTGACCATGGCTCTGGGTGTTGCCGCGCTGCTGTTCCTCCCGGTGGGCCTGGCCGTTATCCCTGCCGTCCTGCTGGGATTCGGCCTGGGCATCTTTCCCCTGGTCATGGTGATGATCAGCCGCAGCGGCACGAACACGGCGGAAACTACGGCGCTTTCCACTCTGGCCCAGTCCACGGGTTACCTGTTGGCCACGGTGGGGCCCTTTGGCGCCGGGCTCCTCCACAGTGCCACCGGTGGCTGGATCCTGCCGCTTTCCCTGCTGCTGGTCCTCGCCCTGGTCCAGATCGTGGTGGCCCACCTGCTCACGGGCAGCCCTTCCGCCGGCAACACCTCAAAGAAGAAGTAGGCCCAGAATGACCCTCAGCACCTCGCACCGGCAGCCCCTCGCGGAAGAGATCACCGCCAAACTGCGGGCCATGATCCAGACAGGCGAATGGCCCCTGCAACAGCGGATCCCGCCGGAGCCCGAGCTGATGGCACGGCTTGGCGTCTCCCGCGGGACGCTCCGGGAGGCCGTCAAGGCCCTGGCTCACAGTGGAATGCTGGAGGTGCGGCGGGGCGACGGCACATACGTCCGTGCCACCAATGAGATGTACGGCGCCGCCCGCCGGATGTACCAGGACCACACCGGTGAGCACATCCTGGAAGTCAGGGCTGGCCTGGATACCCAGGCGGCGCGGCTCGCGGCGAAGAATGCAACGCCCGACGACGTCACCGCCTTGCGCGCGCTCCTCGCCGACCGCGACCACGCCTGGCATGCTGCCGACTATGCCGCGTGGGCCCGGGCCGACTGGGCCTTCCACGAGCGGGTGGCCCAGTCATCCGGGAACCCCCTGCTGCACGAGCTGTATGTCAGTTTCGGCGGCGTCTTCCACCAGGACCTGCTCAAACAGCCAGCCAGGGCGGGGTTCGACGGGATTCCACACGCAGGCCACGGTGAGCTGGTGGACGCCATCGAGGCACACGATCCCGACGCCGCCGTGGCCAGCGTCAACCGGAACCTGAACTGGTGCGCGGAATGGATCCGGGCCTAGCTCCGGCCCTCTGCGCCCCGGCATTGCCCAGTGTCTTGTCGGGGAATAGTAAGCATGATTAGCTTAAAACCCCCGAGCTGACGGTGATCCTGAGGCAACATCGTGGTTGGCCGTCCAGGCAGCCGGCACCTCGTCTCCCTGGAAGCGAGTCATGCCTCCAGCCGTTTAACACCATCCAGCTGTTCAACGAAGAATGGGAGGAACCCACCATGAAAGCCGATGAGATCATTTCCGCCGTCCGTTCCTCTGCCGGGATCGATTCCTATGGTCACGCTGAAAAGGCCGTCAAGGCCACGCTCACGGTGCTCGGGCAGCGGCTCTCTACCGAAGCCAAGGACCTGGCGGCCCAACTTCCGCCGGAGCTGGGCGAGCGCCTGACCCAGCAACCTGACGTTGAACGCTTCGGCCTGGAGGAGTTCTACCGCCGGGTGGCCGAGGAAGAGGGAGAAGGCTGCACGCCCCAGGTGGCCCGCAGGCATGCCCGCGCCGTTACGGCAGGGCTGCGCGAAGCCGTCGGCGCCGAATATCTCCACGTCCTTGACCAGTTGCCTGATGACTGGGCCGACCTGCTGCATTCCGATCAGGGGCAATACTGACGCCGCACGGATCGGATTCCGGAAACATGGCGTTTGAATGAGCAGCAGCCAGATCAGGGTCAGCTCTGGAAGTGTGGACCTCGATGGCGACCTGACCATCCCTCCGCATGGCACCGGCGTCGTTGTGTTCGCCCATGGCAGCGGAAGCAGCCGTCACAGTCCGCGGAACCTGAAAGTGGCGGCTGCCCTGCACTCCGAGGGATTGGGGACGTTGCTTTTTGACCTCCTGACCGCCCCCGAGGAACGCAAAGACGCCCAGGATGCTGCACTGCGCTTCGACATCGGCCTGCTGACCGGACGGCTCACGGCGGCCATCGACGACGTTGCCGGACGGCCGGAGACAGGCAACCTGCCGATCGGCCTGTTCGGGGCAAGCACCGGAGCGGCCGCAGCCCTGGCTGCCGCCGCCAACCGTCCCGGCAAAGTCCGGTCCGTGGTTTCCCGGGGAGGCCGGCCGGACCTGGCCCGGCAGCATCTGGACGCGGTGCGGGCGCCCGTCCTGCTGTTGGTGGGAGAACTGGACCAGGAAGTGATAGAGCTGAACCGGCAGGCAGCAGCCCTGCTGGCCGTCGAACACGAGCTTTCCATTGTTCCGGGAGCCACACACCTTTTCGAGGAACGCGGCACGCTCGAGGAGGTTGCCCGGCAGGCGGCCGCCTGGTTCACCAGGACGATGGCGCCCTGGAGTCCCGCAAACAAGACTCCGCCCGAAGGAGCGGCATCATGACCAGCGGGATTCGAGGCTTGAATCCTTAGTCCGACCGGTCGGACACGCCATGCTCCCCTGATCCCCGGGCGCAGTGCGCACAGCAGTACATACCCTGCTCTGTTTCCACGCCGTGTCCCAGGATGCGGCAGCCGCAATGCCCGCAAACCGGGGCCATCGCGTGAACCGCACACTCAAAGCTGTCAAACGTTCCGGTCTGCCCTCCCCTGGTGACAGTGAAGGTCTTGTCGTAGTCGTTCCCGCAGGTATCGCAGATTGCCATCACGGATCTCCCATCATGAACCGAACCTATGTTGCTAAGGTAAGCAGGCTTATGAATGAATTTCTACCCTTCAGGAAATCAGTACAGCAGATCTCGCGGCGGCGATGAGCTTCATCAATACTCTCGCCAGTAAGTAGGCTTACTATCTGACTAGGCAGTTTATTTCCTGGCCACCAAGTGCGGTGCCGGCCGATGACGAGGAGCCCCCATGGCCCGAGCAACAGACCTGTCCGAGCATGAACGCGCCCCCGAACCTGAACAAGCCCAGAACGCCGCAGCAGAAAAACGGCACGCCGAACGAAAGCCGCCCCGTGCCCTGTGGTCCGACGGCCTGGGGCGTGTGGGTATCCGGTCCGCCCAGATCCTACTGATCCTCGGCGTGGCGGTGGCCTCGGTCTACGCCCTGATGCAGGTCAAGCTCCTGGTCATCCCCGTCCTGATTGCACTGATCCTCGCCGCGGCGATCGGCCCCTTTGTGAACACGCTCCGCCGCCGGGGCCTGCCGGGCGGAGCAGCCACCGGCCTGGCTTTTGTGGCGCTGCTCCTCCTGCTGGCGGGCGTCTCCACGGTGATCTATTTTTCCGTCCGGAGCCAGTGGGGCGAACTGGTGCAGCAGGCTTCCTCCGGGCTGGACGAGCTGGAGCAATTCCTGCTGACCGGCCCCATACCCGTGGACCAGGAGCAGCTGAACCAGGCGCGCGAAGGAATTATCCAGTTCGCCACCAGCAGCCAGTTCCGTTCCGGCGCCATCACCGGGCTCTCCGTGGTGACGGAGTTCCTTGCCGGAACGGGCCTGATGATTATCTTCCTGTTCTTTTTCCTCAAGGACGGGGCCAAGATCTGGAGCTTCTTCCTGCGGCCCTTCAGCGGGCAGCGGGAAGCGAAACTGCGCCGGGTGGGCAGCCGGACTTTGGAAGTCCTGGGCGGGTATGTCCGGGGAACCGCCGTGGTGGCCCTCGTGGACGCCGTGGCCATCGGCGCGGCGCTGTTTATCCTCCAGGTTCCCCTCGCGTTCGCGCTGGCCATCATCGTGTTTATGACAGCCTTTATCCCGCTGGTGGGCGCCACCGTGGCCGGCATCCTGGCCGCCCTGGTGGCCCTGGTGGCCAACGGCCCGGTGGTGGCCCTGATTGTGGTGGCGGTGGTGATTGCCGTGAACCAACTGGAGGGCGACCTCCTGCAGCCAATCGTGATGGGCAAATCACTTCAGCTCCATGCCCTGGTGATCCTGATGGCATTGACAGCAGGCACCATCCTGGCGGGCATCGTCGGCGCCGTACTCTCCGTTCCGCTGGCCGCCGTGGCCTGGGCAATCATCCAGGTCTGGACTGCCGAGGACCCCAAGCTTGAGCCGATGAATCCAGACCTGCCGCCGGCCAACAGCCAGCCAACCTAGGCCCGACAAATCGGTGGGACTCTTCCGTAGGGATTAACTGCTGCACGGACGACGGCGGCCCGGCACTCTGGCGACTTAAAAAGCCCAGGTGCCGGACCGCCGTCGGGCGTTACTGCCTATCCCCGCCACACCCAGAGTTTTTGTCCAGATGCGGCGAGTTGATGGACGTTTTTGTCTCCTTATCTGGACAAAAATTCCAACCTGGTGGCTAGGAGCGCAGGCCCGCGAACACGTTCTTGGGCCGCTGCATCTCGCCGTGCTTGGCGCCCAGGAAGACCACCAGGCCTGCGAACACCGGAACAGCCCACTGCAGCATCTTCAGCTGCTCCTGTGCGGTTTTGAGTTCCTCGGAAGCTTCAGGCGTAGGCTCGGTTGCGCCCAGCGCCCCTTGGTCCGCGAGCTTCTCCACCTTCTTGCCCAGGATGCCCGCGTAGAGAGTTACGGCCGCTCCGGCCACCGTCACGGCAGTCTTGATGGCGGTGTCCCGGGCAACGCCTTCCTGCTTGGCGATGCGGTCCTTGTTCTCCCAGGCGATGGCCAGGTCAGCCACAAGATGCGAGGCGAAGGCTGCCGTCTGGATCGGCGCCCACTTCATCCAGCCCGCGCTGGAGAGCCGGGTCCGCTCCGAAGGATCCCTGGCTTCCGCTGCTGCACCATTCAGTCCGATGGCACCCATCAATGATCCGCCGAACCAGGCCGCAGCCGTGAGATCGTGGACTGTCCGTGCAATGAGATTTCCTGCCATGATGCGCTTCCTAACGTTGAGCTGGTTACGAGATGCCGCTTCTGCGGGTCTTCACTTGCCGTGTCCCATCAAGGTCATGGTGTAGCCTATGGTAAGCACACTTACTAATGTTACGAAAGCCCGTTTTAATGCAGCCGCACACGCGTAATATCGCAGCCATGGAGAACAAGGGAACCCTGTTCGGGTGGGCATTCGGCGACGCCGCCCGTGAGGCTGAGAGCGGATATCTTGAGAAGCTTCAGCATGAAGCGTTCGAGAACGCGCGGCGGACGGCAGAGGCCAGGGGTTTCACAGTCCTGGCCGGTTCCGAGGCCTTCACCATCCTGAATGCCCGCGAAACACTGGTGGAGGTTGATACAGCCCCCAACAGCCTGGTGGTCCGCTGCACCGTCACAGTGGAAGGACCGGGAGCCGAGAAGCTGCACGCCGAAGGCCCCATGAACGGATAGCCATGTCAGACGGGGACTCCACCATGAGCGACGCGGCCGACGCTGTCGAGGAGGCATCAAACGCCAAGGCGCTGGATGTCGTGGCGCGTTCCGGCTTCGCCGTGGTGGCCCTGCTGCATGTGATTGTTGGCGCCATAGCCATCGCTGTTGCCTTCGGGCAGCCCGGCGAGGCCGAAGCGACCGGCGCCATTGAACAACTGGCTGCCAACCCCTGGGGCCCCGCCGTGATGTGGTCCTGCCTGATCGCCTGTACGGGGCTGGCGCTCTGGCAACTGAGCGAGGCCACGCTCCGCGCCCGGCACCTGCCACGGAAGGAACGCCTGGCCAAAGTGGTCTCGTCCGGGTTCCTGGCGTTGGCGTACGGCAGCGTGGGCCTGAGCTTTGCCGGCTTCGCCGTGGGGCTGCGCGCTGATTCCAGCCGAGTTACCCGTGACTTCAGCGCTGCACTCCTGGGAGCCCCCTTCGGGGTGTGGGTCCTGATAGCCCTGGGGCTGACCATCATGGGAGTGGGGATCTATTTTGTGGCGAAGGGGTTGCGCCGCGGCTTCAAGGACGAGCTCTTCCATTTCGACGGCTCCCGCCGCGGCAAGCTCATCGATGCGCTGGGGCTCACGGGCCACGTGGCCAAAGGTATCGCCCTGACCCTGACCGGGCTGCTCTTTGTCATCGCGGGCGGAAAGCAGAATCCGGACGAAGCCACCGGACTGGACGGCAGCCTGAAGGCACTCCGGGAACACCCCTTCGGCCCTTCCCTCCTGGTGGCGATTGGCGCAGGCTTCATTTGCTACGGCATTTTCGCGCTGGTCCGGGCACGCTTCGGCAGGATGTAGGAGGTGGTTCCGATGAGAGCTGAGGGACTCAACACCCGCGGGCCGGATCCCGGAGCGCCCGCTACAGAACTGGCCGGGTGGACGTTCGCCGGCTTGTTCCGGGCCATCAAGGTGGTCCGACCCGACAGGCCCATCCATCCCCACGGCGTCAGCCTTGACGGTGAGCTGATCAGGCACGGCGGCGGGCGGGACGTGAGCGGCCTCGACTGGCTCGATTCACCCGGTGTTGAACCGGTTAAGGCGCGTTTCTCACGGTCGGTGGGATTGCCGCCGTCGTTCCCTGACATCCTGGGCCTGGCACTACGGATCAACCCATCCGGCGAGGCCGCGGACGTCTTGTTCGCGTCCACCGGCTGGAGGTTTCCCGCCCGGTTTGCCCTTATACCCAGGCGCAGTGTTTCCGGCGCCGCGTTTACCACCCTCATGCCATACCAGGGGCGGTACGGTCCCGTGCTTCTGGGCCTGCGGACACGGCAACTGCCGGACGGGTCAGCCGGGGATTGGGTCCTGGAACTGCACTTCGCCAAGCCCGCCGGGCAGTGGGTCCGGGCCGGCGAACTTCGGCTGCGGGAATCTCCAGTCGCCACCGATACTCCGCTCCGCTTCAATCCCGTGGAACATCCGCTGCCGGACGCGGGGACGTACCCGTGGACCCGGCGGCTGCGGGAGCGCTCGTACCGGGCGGCTCAGCAACCCTCCCCTCGTTCTCCCCGTAATTCATCCTATACGGGGGAGTCCTCCGCCCCGACCGAAAGGAAGCCCATGGCAACAGTGAACAAGGTCTTCAACTCCCCGGCGGAGGAAGTGTGGAAAGTCATCGCAGACGGCTGGCTTTACTCGGGCTGGGTGGTGGGTGCGTCGCGGATTCGTGCCGTCGACGCACAATGGCCGGACGAAGGATCCAGGCTCCACCATTCCGTGGGCGCCTGGCCGCTGGTGATCAACGACAGCACAAGTGTGGCCAGTGTGGATCCAGGACGTTCGCTGGAGCTGGTGGCGCGTGTATGGCCGGCGGGCGAGGCCCGAGTGCTCATCACCATCGAGGACCAGGGAATGCAGTGCCGCGTGACCATGGCCGAAGACGCTGTCCGGGGCCCCGGGAGGTTCGTGCCGAAGCCATTGCGGGATGCCCTGATCCGTGCCCGTAACCGCGAAACACTCAACCGGCTCGAACTGATGGCTGCGGGCGGAGCTGGGAGTTAGCCGGGCCGGGTTAAAACGTACGCGGACTTAAAAGGAGGCGCGAACTGGCAGCAGATGACCTCAAACGTGTGGTTTGCGGTCATGTGCTGCCAGTTCGCGCCCTTCAGTGGGAGGAACCGACCAGCCGTCAGACCTGGGCGGCCACACCGTCGCGGGAGATGGCAACCATGTCCTCGCGCGGCACCACCTTGATGCGCTCACGCTTGACCTCAACGCCATGCGATCCGCCGGCTTCGGTGGCTGCAGCGCCCAGGGCGAGCTCGTGGGCGTCCAGGGCCAGCCAGCCTTCCCAGCTGGTGAACTTCACATCGCGGGAATCCAGGAGATCGACGATCGCGTCCGCTTCAGGAACGGCGGCGACCGGCAGGTTTTCCCGGTCCTCCAGCAGGTATGTCACGGTCTCCAAGGCGTCGCCCTTGGTGTGACCGATCAGGCCCACCGGGCCGCGCTTGATCCAGCCGGTGGCGTAGATGCCCGGCACGTGGGTGCCGGCGGCGTCCAGGACGCGTCCGCCGTCGTTCGGCACTACGCCCTTCTTGTGGTCGAACTCGATCTCCGGCAGCGCGGAACCGAAGTAGCCGATGGCGCGGTAGACGGCCTGGACCGGGTAGTCCACAAACTCGCCGGTGCCACGGGCGTTGCCGGTGCCGTCCAGCTCGGTGCGCTCGAACTTCATGCCGGCCACCTTGCCCGGCGTCTCGGCGTCGTCGTAGATTTCCACCGGGCTGTGCAGGAAGTGCAGGTGCAGGCGGCGGGATGCGGTGAGCTCGGAGAGGTCCTCGGGCTGCTCGGCGATCCAGTTGGTGAGCGTGCCCACCATGGTCTTGACCTGGTTGTTGCTCTGGATCAGGCGGTCCGACTCCTCGTCGAACTCGAAGTCCTCGGCGTACAGGATGATGTCCACGTCCTTGGAGTGGGACAGCTCGCGCAGCTCCAGCGGGGTGAACTTCACCTGAGCGGGGCCGCGGCGGCCGAAGACGTGCACATCGGTGACCGGGGAGGCCTTCAAGCCGGCGTAGACGTTGTCCGGGATTTCGGAGACCAGCAGGTCATCGGCGTGCTTGGAGAGGACGCGGGCCACGTCCAGCGCCACGTTGCCGTTGCCGATCACGGCGATTTCCTTGGCGTCCAGCGGCCATTCGCGGGAAACGTCCGGGTGTCCGTCGTACCAGGAGACAAAGTCCGCGCCGCCGAAGGAGCCGTCCAGCTCGATGCCCGGAATGTTCAGGTCCGCGTCCTTGATGGCCCCGGTGGCGAAGATGACGGCGTCGTAGTGGGTGCGCAGGTCCTCGATGGAGAGGTCGGTGCCGTAGTCCACGTTGCCGAAGAAGCGGATGTCGCCACGGTCCAGGACCTTGTGCAGGGCGTTAACGATGCCCTTGATGCGCGGGTGGTCCGGGGCAACGCCGTAGCGGATCAGGCCGTAGGGTGCCGGGTAGCGGTCGAAGAGGTCGATGCTCACGGTCAGCTCGCCGCTCTTGACGGCCTCGCTCTTGGTGAGGATGTCCGCGGCGTAGACCCCTGCCGGGCCGGAGCCCACGACGGCGACGCGCAGCGGACGATCGGCAGAGCCTACGGTGGTGCTTGATGACACGGCTGTGTTCCTTTTGTTCGATCCGGCCCAACTAACTCGCAGATAACGCTCTCAAACGAGGTTTTCAGTGCGTTATCTGCGAGTCAGTTGGGTTGGTGGGCTAGGTGGTGAGGACTCGGGGCTTGTTCGGGGTGGTGGTGCCATAGTCTGCGGTTTTGAAGTGCGACGGCGCGAACGGGCTCACGCGCACCACGTCACCAATGACGATCACCGCCGGATTTGCTACGCCGGTGGCTTCCGCCTGGTCGGCGATGGAACCGAGCGTGCCGATCGTCACGCGCTGATTGGGCAGATAGCCGTTCTCAACGATGCCAACTGGAGTGTCCTGAGGCAAACCGGCTGCGCGGAGGGCGGCCGCAGATTCGCGCAGCTGGCCCACGCCCATCAGCAGGACGATGGTGTGATCCGCCCGGGCCGGGACCTCGGAAAGTTCCTCGTGTCCTGTGACCACGCTGAAGCCCTTGGCCAGGCCGCGGTGGGTCACGGGGATGCCTGCGGCGGCGGGAACTGAGATCGCGGATGTGACGCCGGAAACCACTTCAACCTCGACACCATGCTGCCGGCAGTATTCGGCTTCCTCGCCCCCGCGGCCCAGGACGTAGGGATCGCCGCCCTTCAGCCGGACTACGCGGTTGCCTTTGAGTGCTTCGTCTATGAGGATCCTGTTGATCTCGGACTGCGGCACCGGATGATTCCCTGGGGTCTTGCCCACCTCGATGACACGGACGTCGGGGGCAAGTTCGTTGAGGAGTTCGCGGGGGCCGAGGCGGTCTGCCACCACGACGTCGGCCTGGCCCAGGAGCCGGCGGCCACGGACAGTGATGAGGCCGGTATCGCCAGGGCCGCCACCCACGAGGGCCACGGAGCCGGCAGACGCCGTGTTCTTCGAAACGCGGCGGCGGCGCAGCGGGAGGTCGCCGGTTTCCAGGGCGGTAGCAACGGCGTCGCGCAATGCCATGGCCCGGCGCGGGTCTCCCCCGGCGTTGATGGCGATCTTGACATCGTCCACCACGGCAACGGCGGGAGTCCAGGCGGCGGAGGCTTCATGATCGGAGGCGTTGACGCACCAGATGCGCTGCGCCTCGGCGTCCTTCGAAACCTGGGTGTCCACGGCGGAATCGCCGGTGGCGGTCTGGACGAACCAGACGCCGTCGACGTCTTCCGTGCGATAGGTGCGCGGCTCCCAGGCGAGCAGGCCGGCGTCGGCGAGTTCACGGAGCGCAGCGGAGGCAACGGGCGCCACGACGGTGACCCGTGCACCGGCGTCGAGCAGGCCCTTGGCGCGGCGCGCAGCCACGGGTCCGCCACCCACCACCAGCACGGGGCGGCCGAGCAGCCGCAGTGCTGTGGGGTAAATATCCTGAATTGCCATAGATCGACGATAGGGCCGCGTCACATTCCCCAACAACGGCGGCGGAAACACCAGTTCACGTAAGGTAACCCGGCGTAACTTAGGGTTGGCAGCACGGGGCCGGGTGGCTGGCCGCCGTCGTGGGGCACTTTGGCGTGGATCAGACCCTGGAGCTGCTGAAAACCCGGCGTGTCCGTGTCAAAGTGCCCCACGACGGTTGCGGGGCAAGGACTTGACGGCCATGGCGCCAGTCTTCAGATCCCAGGACGGCCCGCCTATCCGTACAGCCCAGTGCTGAGGTACCGGAACCCGGAGTCAACCATGATGGTGACGACAGTCGCGTCCGGGCCAAGCTGCTCGGCTACACGCAGGGCGGCAACAACATTTCCTCCTGAGGAGGTGCCGGCGAAGATGCCTTCCTCCCGGGCGAGACGGCGGCTCATCGCCATCGCGTCCTCGGAGGACACCAGTTCTATGGCATCCACGGCCTCCGGTTCCCAGAGTGGCGGTATAAACCCGATCCCGATGCCTTCTATCCGGTGGGAGCCAGTAGGGCCTCCGGAAAGTACGGAAGACTCGGCCGGCTCGACGGCGATGACGCTCAGCCCGGGCAGGTGCTGCCGCAGGGCACGGGCAGCGCCGTGAATGGAGTGGGCTGTGCCGACGGACTGGACCAGGGCGTCCACCCGGCCGTGCGATTGCTGCCAGATTTCATCTCCGAGCGCCAGATAGCCAGTGACAGCGTCCTTGTTGTTGAGTTGGTCGCACGCCCAGTGACTTGGTTGAACGCTCAGTTCTCCGGCCCTGGCAATCATCGCTTTGATGAGTTGCTCCGTAATCCGTCCGTGGTCGCTGGGGACGTCCTCAACAACTGCCCCGAGGGCCTCCATTGTCCGGCGTTTCTCATCGCTGAACGCATCCGAAAATACGACGTGGAGCCGGTAACCTTTAGCCGCACAGACCAAGGCGAGGGAGATGCCTGTAGTCCCTGCCGTGTACTCGACGACAGTGTCGCCGGGGGTGATCTCACCGCGTGCTTCGGCTCCCGCTATCGCTGCCAGCGCCATGCGGTCCTTCATGCTCCCCGTCGGGTTGGCGAATTCGAGCTTCGCGAGCACCCTGGCAGACCCCGGCGGCACCACTTTTCCCAGTTCGATCAGCGGCGTTGAACCGATGCCTGCCAGAACACCACCGTCTGCTCCCGCCGCACGTTCCATGCGTTCACCTCACACCAAGCGCCATCCCGGCTCGGGGGACCCGGGTATGACTGAAGGTATACCTCCCGGAACGCGGGCGCCAGTAGTCGCCTCTGCCGACGCAGCAGCCCAAAATGCGTCACTTTTAGGCGCGTCCGTGCCCGGTTTCCGCGAATTTCCAGGCCTTGGGGAGTGCTGCGCGGCTAAAACTTACGCAAATGGGGCGGGGAATACAGCAGAGCCCGACGGCGGGAGTCGCCGTCGGGCTCCTGACCTTCAGTTTTGGGAAGCCTGGGTTAGCGGGTGCTGCCCGAGAGCAGGCCGCGGCTCCGGAGCAGGCGCTTCTCGATCGGCGCGAAGACCAGCAGTTCGATCAGGATGCCGACCGCGAGGATCAGCAGGATCGCGGACATCACCACGGTCATGTCGGACAGCAGGCGGCCCTGGTCCAGCAGCGAGCCCAGGCCGAAGCCGATGGTCCCGCCCACAGCGATGATTTCAGCGGCCATGAGCGAGCGCCAGGAGAACGCCCAGCCCTGCTTGAGCCCGCCCAGGTAGCCGGGCAGCGCCGCGGGAAGGATAATCTGCAGTGCCATCTGGAGCCGTGATGCGCCCAGGACTGTGCCCACGCGGCGGTACTGCGGCGGGATCTGGTCCACACCGGAAATCAGGCCGTTGATGATGGACGGGATGGCACCCATCAGCACCACGAAGTACACGGTGGCATCCGTCAGGCCAAACCAGATGATGGCGGCCGGCACCCACGCCACGGACGGCAGTACCTGCAGTCCGGAAATCAGCGGCCCGAACGCGCGCCGCAGCGGAGCCACCTGGGACAACAGCAGCCCCACCGGCGTGGCGACGGCGACACTGATCAGGAAGCCGACGAGGCCGCGCTGAAGTGAGGTCCAGACAGCCTCCTGCAGCTTCCCCTCACCCCATAGCACGCCAACCTGCCCCAGCACATCAAGCGGACCGGGAACGAGGTCCCGCCGCTTGACGCCGAGCGACACGTAGAACTGCCAGACGAGGATCAGCACCACCAGGGCGGCGATCGGCAGGAGCACCCGGCTCCAGTCGATCCGAGCCTTGCGGGCGGCGTCGGATTGGAGGGAGTCAAGGCCGGATTCCAGCTCGCGCAGGTCCTCAGAGCCGGTGGAGGACCGGGTCAGGGCCGCGGTGATGTGCCGGGTTTCGTTCGGTTCTGCAGGTGCTGTTGGTTCCGAAGAGACGGATTCAGCGAGCGGAGTGGGGTTACTTGGCATGGCGGCGAATCTCCTCCCGCAGCCGGGCTGTGATGACCCCGGTCAGCTGTCCGGCAAGCCCGGCGTCGGTTCGGTGTTCCTCGGTCACGGCCCATTCCTGGACCACGCGGCCCGGACGGGAGGACAGCAGCAGCACGCGCTGGCCCAGCCGGACGGCCTCGCGGACGTTGTGGGTGACAAAAACGATGGTGCGCCCGGTTTCCTTCCAGATGCGCTCCAGCTCGTCGTGGAGGAGGTCGCGGGTGATGGCGTCCAGGGCCGCGAACGGCTCGTCCATAAGCAGCAGCTGCCGGTCCTGCGCCAGGGAACGGGCCAGGGACACGCGCTGCCGCATGCCGCCGGACAGCTCGTGCGGCCGCTTGTCACCGGCAGTACCGAGGTGCACCAGCTCCAGGAGTTCCTGCGCTTTGACGCGCCGGTCTGCCTTGCCCACGCCGCGCAGCCTCAGCGCCAGCTCGATGTTCTCCCGGGCCGTCAGCCAGGGGAAGAGGGCGGCGTCCTGGAACATAAAGGCCGCGCCGTCGCTGGGCACTTCAAGAGCGCCCGACGTCGGGACCTCCAGTCCCGCCATGATGTTCAGCAGGGTGGACTTGCCGCAGCCGGAGGCTCCGAGGAGGGCCACGAACTCGCCCTTCCCGATGTTGGCGTTGACGTCGTCCAGCACCGGGGCGCCGTCGCCGAAGCGCTTGCCCAGGTTTTCCAGTACGACTGGCATGGTCCCGTCCTTACGTTGGTGGTTGATGCTGCAAAGCGGCGGTTAGTCGTCCCCGAGGCCGGCGGCCGGTATGGACTCACCGGTCACTTCGTTCAAGGCTTTGAGGTCGAACAGGCCCTTGATGTCCGCCTGTTTGGTGGTGCCGGCCTCCACGCCGTCCTTGAGCAGCCTGGGGTAGGTTCCGGCCAGCGGATCCACGGTGAACACGATGTTGCCCAAGGACCTTTCGATGACGTCGGCCGGGAGCGCGGCTCCGGCCGACTCCTGCAGCGCGGCGTTGATGACAGCGGACTTCTCGGCGGCGGGGGCGTCGTTGAGCCATGCCACCGATTCTGCATGGCCTTTCAGCAGGGCCTTCACTGTGTCCGGGTGCTCGGCCGCGAACGTCTTGTTAACGATCAGGATGGTGGTGGGAAACTCGCCGGGCTTGCCGGAGGCCGAACCGTCCCAGAGGTCCTTTTCGTCCACCAGGACCTTGGCTCCGGCCTGGAGCACCAGCCGGGACGCCCACGGTTCAGGCAGCCAAGCGCCGTCGAGCTTTCCGTCCTGGAACAGCTTGAGCGTCTGGGCGTTCTCGGTGGGGTTGATCAGGACATCACCGCTGCCGTCCACGTTGGTCTTGTAGCCCTGTGAGCCCAGCCAGGCGCGCAGCGCCACGTCCTGGGTGCCGCCGAGCTGCGGGGAGGCGAGGGTCTTGCCCTTGAGGTCCGACGCCGAGTTGATCTCAGGCCGGACCACCAGCTGGGCACCACCGGCGGCGGCGCCGGCGATGATGCTCACGGATTCACCCTTGCTCTTGACAAAGGAATTGATGGCCGGATTGGGGCCGATGTAGGCAGCGTCAATGGCGCCCGCGTTCAGGGCTTCGATGGCGGCAGGTCCGGCGTTGAAGGTCTCCGTGCTGAGTTTGGTGCTGCCCAGGTTCCTGGCCAGGAAGCCCTGCTTGAGGCCCACCAGGGCGGGAGCGTGGGTCAGGTTTCCGAAGTAGCCCAGCTTGAGCTCGGCTGCCGGCGTGGGCGGCGGGGAGGCAGCGGCGGCATTGCGGGAGACTGTGGAAGCCACCACGGCACCTGCAGCGATCAGGAGGACCAGTCCGATGGCGAGGGCAGCCTCGATGGCACGCTTGCGCTTGGGCACCGCGCTTTCGCCTGCCACGATGCGAATCATCCCGGGCTTGGAACTAGTCATTGGTTCACCATAGGGAGTCACGTAAACCCGGTTCAATGAAGCGGAAACGGGGGGTCACGCGCGTTCATGTAGCGTCATATTCGCCGCACTTGGCCCGTCATATCCCGCGTGGCGTCAGTTGCCCTTGACGTTGACCAGCTGGCGGAGCTTATGCCGGATTGTGACGAGGTCCGCCGCGTCCCTCATCACCACGTCGATGGGTTTGTAGGCCGCGGGGATTTCGTCGATGAAGGCCTCCGTAGCGCGGAATTCGATCCCGTGCATGGCCGTTTTCAGCTCCGCCAGCGAGAACGTTTTGCGGGCAGCGTTACGTGAGTACTCGCGCCCAGCCCCGTGCGGTGAGGAGTTCAGCGACACTGGATTGCCCAGGCCCTCCACCACGTACGACGCCGTCCCCATGGAACCGGGAATCAGTCCCGGATCGCCGTGCTCGGCTTTGATGGCGCCCTTGCGCGACACCCAGACGGTTTTTCCATAGTGCGTTTCCTGCTGGGTGAAGTTGTGGTGGCAGTTGATCCGCTCCTGCTCCTTCACCGGCCCGCCCACCCAGGTGCTGAACTGGGTGATCACGCGGTCCATCATTTCCTCGCGGTTCAGCAGGGCGAAATGCTGGGCCCAGCGCAGCTCCTCCATATAGCGGCTGAACTGCGGCGTGCCCTCCTCAAGGTAGGCAAGGTCCGGATCGGGAAGCGTGATCTGCCTCTTCCGGGTCAGGTTCTGCGCGACGCCGATATGGTGCTGCGCGATCTTGTTGCCCACGCCCCGCGAGCCGGAGTGCAGGAACAGCCAGACGCCGTCGGTTTCGTCGGCGCACACCTCGATGAAGTGGTTTCCGGATCCCAGCGAGCCAAGCTGCAGCTCCCAGTTGGCCACATACTGCGCAGGGCTGAACCCGGCCTTGGCGGCCATCCTGGACAGTTGGGCAACGCGGGGTTCGGCAGTTGCCTGGACCTTGCGGTTGTTGTGTCCGGCGGAGAGAGGGATGGCGCGTTCGATGTTCTCCCGCAACCGCTTCCTGTCCTTCGGCAGGTCCTTCAGCGAGTACTGGGTCCGGACGGCGATCATCCCGCAGCCGATGTCCACCCCCACGGCGGCCGGGATGATGGCACGTTCGGTGGGAATCACGGACCCCACGGTGGCGCCCTTGCCCAGGTGCGCGTCCGGCATCAGCGCCAGGTGCGGGTAGATGAACGGCAGCCGGGATGTTGCCAGGGCCTGCTCACGCGTCTTGTCATCCAGGATCGAGGCCCAGTTGATGAGTTTGCTGTTGATCTGTTCCACGGTGTGCCCTCCCACTTCCGATGATGGTGGGGCAGCTGCGGCGAGGCAAGGGCCGCCGTCGAACCCGGCCCCACAGTAGGAACGGCCCTGCCCCGCATAACCGGTGTGGGACAACACCGTTCGTGCGGGGCAGGGCCGTTCGTGCGTGGCAGGGCCGTTCGTGCGGGAAATCAGATGGAGTAGCGCTCGTCCTCGTGGTCGCCCGGGTGGTCCTTGATCAGGCCTGCGGCCAGCGTGTTGCCGTCCAGCGGATCGATCACCAGGAACGCTCCGGTGCGGCGGTGGTGCGTGTAATTCTCCAGCGGCAGCGGCGCGGAGAGCCGGAGCTGCGCGTGGCCGATGTCGTTCAGCTCAAGGCTTGATGTGGCTTCGAGCTTGAAGGAGGCCAGGTCAAGCTTGCCGCTGACGTTGCGGACCAAGGCCTGGACGGTGCGGGTGCCGTGCTTGACCAGCACCTTGGCGCCTTCACGCAGCGGCTTGGGTGAGAGCCAGCACAGGGCAGCGTACAGGTCAGCCGACGATTCACGGACAGTTCCGGCGGCGGCAATGGTGTCACCGCGGGCGACGTCGAACTCGTCAGCCAGGCGGATCGCCACAGACTGCGGAGCGGCGGCTTCCTGGAGCGAGGCTCCGGCGAAGTCGATGCCCACCACGGTGGTGGTGCGGGGGCCCTGGCCGGGGGTCAGCACAGAAACCTTGTCCCCCACCTTGACGGAACCCTCGGTGATCTGGCCTGCGTACGCACGGTAGTCGCGGTAGGCCTCAACGTCCAGGCCGGCAGCCACGGCGTCGGGAGCCAGCGCACCCTGCGGCCGGACCACCAGCTGCACCGGGAAGCGGAAGCTTTCCAGCTGGGTGTCGATTTCGTCGGCGGCCGGCAGGGTCTCCAGGACCTCCAGCAGGGCAGGACCGTCATACCAGGCAGTGCGCTCGGAGCGCTCCACCACGTTGTCGCCGTCGAGCGCGGACACGGGGATGACCAGCAGGTCATCGATGTGGTCCGCGGTGCCCAGCTCGGCGGAACCGATGCCCAGTTCGCGGGCAACCCGCTGCACGTCAGCCTGGATCTCGCGGAACACCGACTCGCTGAAGTCCACCAGGTCGATCTTGTTCACGGCCACAATCACGTGCGCCACCCGCAGCAGCTGCAGCACGGACAGGTGCCGGCGCGTCTGCTCCAGGACACCCTTGCGGGCGTCAATGAGTACGACGACGGCATCCGCGGTGGACGCGCCGGTCACCGTGTTTTTGGTGTACTGCACGTGACCGGGGCAGTCGGCCAGGATGAAGCTGCGCTGGTCGGTGGCGAAGTAGCGGTAGGCCACGTCGATGGTGATGCCCTGCTCGCGCTCGGCGCGGAGGCCGTCCGTCAGGAGGGCGAGGTCGATCGCCTGGGTGCCAGTGGCGCCGGCACCGCCGAAGCCGCGGTCCGCTGAGGTGCGGGCGACGGCGTCGAGCTGGTCTGCCAGGATCGCCTTGGAGTCGTGCAGGAGGCGGCCCACCAGAGTGGACTTGCCGTCGTCGACCGATCCGGCGGTGGCGAAGCGGAACAGGGTGGTGGGCAGGGCTGTTTCCAGCTCGGCGGCCAGGAGTGAAGTCTCGGTGCTCATTTAGAAGTAACCATCCTTCTTGCGGTCTTCCATGGCTGCCTCGGAGATGCGGTCATCTGCACGGGTGGCACCACGTTCGGTGATGGTGGAGGCGGCAACTTCGATCACAACGTCGCTCACGGTGGCTGCGGCCGATTCAACGGCACCGGTGCAGGACATGTCGCCCACGGTGCGGTAGCGGACCGTCTTGATGATGACTTCCTCGTGCGGCAGCGGCTGGGAAACCTCGCCCACGGCACGCCACATGCCGTCGCGGGCAAACACTTCGCGGTCGTGGGCGTAGTAGAGGCCCGGCAGCTCGATGTTCTCGCGTTCGATGTAGCGCCAGATGTCCAGCTCGGTCCAGTTGCTGATGGGGAAGGCGCGGACGTGCTGGCCCACGGTGTGGCGGCCGTTGTACAGGTTCCACAGCTCGGGGCGCTGGTTGCGCGGGTCCCACTGGCCAAACTCGTCGCGGAGGCTCAGGATGCGCTCCTTGGCGCGGGCCTTGTCCTCGTCACGGCGGCCGCCGCCGAAGACGGCGTCGAACTTGTTCTGCTGGATGGCGTCCAGCAGCGGAACGGTCTGCAGCGGGTTGCGGGTGCCGTCGGCACGCTCGGCCAGCTCGCCGCGGTCAATGAACTCCTGGACACTTCCGACGACGAGCTTCAGTCCCAGCCGTTCCACCGTCCGGTCGCGGAAGTCGATGACCTCGGGGAAGTTGTGGCCGGTGTCCACGTGCAGCACCGGGAACGGGACCTTGCCCGGCCAGAACGCCTTGGTGGCCAGGTGCAGCATGACCACGGAGTCCTTGCCGCCGGAGAACAGCAGCGCGGGCTTCTCGAACTCGGCAACAACCTCGCGGATGATGTGGATGGCCTCGGACTCAAGCGTGTCCAGGCTGGAGAGGCGCGTTGCGACGCCGAATGCCGCCCCCGCCCCTTCGCCGCGCGACTGATCTTCGATCAGTCCTGCGCGCGGCTCCGACAGGCCCGATGCCACTCCCTGGGCGGCATTCGGCGTCTCAGTAGCGTCGGTTTCCAGCACAGACAACTCCAGGTCCTCGTTGGTGGTTTGGGTGCTCATACGTGTAGTCCGCATTCTGTCTTGTCGGTCCCTGCCCAGCGGCCGGCGCGGGGGTCGTCGCCCGGCGCCACCTTCCGGGTGCAGGGCTGGCAGCCAATGGAGGGGTAACCCTGGGAAAGCAGCGGGTTCACGGGCAGGAGGTTGTCATCGGAGTACTGCACCAGCTGGTCGAACGTCCAGGCGGCCACCGGGTTGACCTTGACCAGGCCGTTAGCCTCGTCCCAGGTGACCAGCGGCGTGTTGGTGCGGGTGGGTGACTCGTCGCGGCGGACGCCGGTGAACCACAGCTCGTAGCCGGCCAGGGTGCGGCGCAGCGGGGCCACCTTGCGGAGGGCGCAGCACTGGGCGGCGTCGCGGGCAAAGAGGTCCTTGCCCAGGAGCCGGTCCTGCTGTTCCACAGTGTTCTCCGGAAGCACGTCCACCACGTTGACGCGAAGGTTTGCTGCCACCTCATCCCGCGTGGCGTAGGTCTCCGGGAAGTGGTAGCCGGTTTCCAGGAACAGGACGTCGACGCCGGGCATCTGGTCAGCCACCAGGGCAGGCAGCACGGAGTCGGCCATGGAGCAGGCGACAGCTACTGCGGGCAGGTCGAAGTTGCGCTCCACCCAGGCGATGACGTCGCGGGCGGGTGCGTCCCAGCCGAGTTCGGCAGCGCCGGATTCGGCCAGCGCCTTGAGTTCGTCGTGGCTGCGGAGGGCCGGTGCCGTTGACTGGTCGTTGCTCACTGCAGGTCCCCCTCATCAGCTGCGTGTGCCCATTCGGCAAACGTCTGGTTCTCGGAGCGCTTCGCCACGAAGGAGCGGACAACCCGCTCCACGTAGTCCGGCAGGTCCTCGACGTAGACCTTGAGCCCGCGGACGGTGCGTCCCAGGCCGGCCTCTTCCCGGTCGGTGGAAGCCAGCCCGCCGCCCAGGTGGACCTGGAAGCCGGGGGTGGGGTCGCCGTCGGGCGTTGGCAGCATCATGCCCTTGAGGCCGATGTCCGCGGTCTGGATGCGGGCGCAGGAGTTGGGGCAGCCGTTGATGTGCAGGGACAGCGCGTGCGGCAGTTCGCCGGACGCGGCGAGGTCCGCCAGGCGGCGTTCCAGCTCGGCGACGGCGGTTGCGGCGGTGACCTTGGTTTCCACGATGGCCAGCTTGCAGTATTCGATGCCGGTGCAGGCGATGGTGCCGCGGCGGAACACGGACGGCCGGGCGGAGAGGCCCAGGGCGTCCAGCTCGGCCACCAGCGGCTCAACCTGGTCCTTGGCGACGTCCAGCACCACGAGCTTCTGGTGCGGGGTGGTGCGCAGCCGGTAGGAGCCGCGGGCCTCGAGGGTGTCAGCGAGCTTGACCAGCGCAGCGCCGGAGAGGCGGCCGGCCAGCGGGGTGGCGCCGATGAAGAACTTGCCGTCCTTCTGCTCGTGCACGCCGATGTGGTCGCCCGGCGAGGTGGGCTTGGGCGCGGCGGGACCGTCGGCCAGCTTGTAGCCCAGGTATTCGTCCTCGAGGATCTGGCGGAACTTCTCCGGGCCCCAGTCGGCCATCAGGAACTTCAGGCGGGCCTTGGTGCGCATGCGGCGGTAACCGTAGTCGCGGAAGATGCTGGTGACGCCGAGCCATACTTCGGCGGCTTCCTCAGGCTTCACGAAGGCACCCAGGCGCTTGCCGAGCATCGGGTTGGTGGACAGGGCGCCGCCGGCCCAGAGGTCGTAGCCCACGCCCAGCTCGGGGTGTTTGACTCCCACGAGGGCGAAGTCGTTGATCTCGTGGACCACGTCCTGGCTGGGGTGGCCGGTGATGGCGGTCTTGTACTTGCGCGGCAGGTTGGAGAGCAGCGGGTTGCCGATGAAGCGTTCGCCCAGTTCAGCGATCAGCGGCGTGGGGTCGATGATCTCGTCCTTGGCGATGCCGGCCACCGGGGAGCCCAGGATGACGCGCGGAACGTCGCCGCAGGCCTCGGTGGTGGACAGGCCAACGCCTTCCAGGCGGGTCCAGATTTCCGGGATGTCTTCCACCCGGATCCAGTGCAGCTGAATGTTCTGGCGGTCGGTGAGGTCGGCCGAGTCCCGCGCGAAGTCAACGGAGATCTGGCCGATGACGCGCAGCTGCTCGGTGGTGAGCGCACCGCCGTCGATCCTGACCCGGAGCATGAAGTACTTGTCCTCAAGCTCGTGCGGCTCAAGCGTGGCGGTCTTGCCGCCGTCGATCCCGGGCTTGCGCTGGGTGTACAGGCCCCACCAGCGGAAGCGGCCGTGCAGGTCCTGGCCGGGGATGGAGTCGAAGCCTTCTTTGGAGTAGATGGACTCGATACGCTCGCGCACGTTAAGGCCGTCGTCTTCCTGTTTCCAGGTTTCGTTGGCGTTCAGCGGAGTTTTGCCGTCCACTTTCCACTGCCCGTGCGGCTTGGCGGCTGGGCGGGAAGAGGTGCGTGCGGGGCGCTTGGAGGCAGCGGAGTCCGCGGACGCTCCGGCTAGAGCTGTATCAGTCATGCATCGACTGTAGGGCCCACCCGAATAGCGTCACAAAGGTCCCGGAAACCCTAGGTCACCTAGGGAAACATTTCGTCACGAAACGCCGGACAGCCTTGAAGACGGCAGCGTGCTGTGCTTCGGCGGCGGCGTTTAGTGGGCGGCCGCCGCGCTGTTTTAGTGGGCGGCGCGGCGGCGGTTTTAGCGACCGGCTGCGACGGCGGCGTCGTAGCGTTCCAGCGCAATCTCGGCCAGCACGGGCGACGGCAGCAACGGCGCAGTCACGAGGTCGGCCCCGGCCTTCGCAAGCTGGTCATGGAAGTAGCCCGGCGCCAGGAGGTAGGAGGCGATCACCACGCGGCCGCCCAGGTCAACACCGCCGGCGGACTCCCCCGCGCCGGCACCGCCCTCGGCTTCCTCGCGGAGCATGGCGACGGCGTCGGGCACCGAGGGTTTGGCGGACGCTCCGTAGGCGGCGACGATCCTGTTGGACCGCAGCTCGCTCAGGTGCCCCAGGAGTTCCTCGACGCTGACGGCTGCGTTGGGGTTGGAAGACCCGGCAGCGGCCAGGACGACGGCGTCGCGGTCGGTGACGCCCGCCTCACGCAGGCGCTGGTCCAGCAGGGCTGCCAGCCTGGGGTCCGGGCCCAACGGCGCGGCGGCGAGGCTTCCCGGCCGGCTCTTGACGGCCCGGGCGATGTCCACCTTGACGTGGTAGCCCACGCTTAGCAGCAGCGGCACCACCACAGCCGTCTCGCCTTCGGGGAGCGACGCCATCACGTCCACAAGATCCGGCTGCTGGACGTCCACATAGGCCTCGCGCACGTCGAGTCCGGGGCGCAGGGCCGCGATGGCATCGCGCAGGGCGTTGACCTCCGCGGCGCCCTGGGGGTTGGACGTCCCGTGGGCGCAGGCGATCATGATGGGGCTGTTCATAGGGGCTAGCGTAACGTTGGAGCCGCCCTGTCCGCCCTCTTTGAAACCGCCGGGACGCTCCATGACATTCCCTTTTGACATCGCCCTGGTATGGCTGGACCTGGCCGGTGTCTTCTTCTTCGCCGTATCCGGATCCCTCCTGGCGGCCCGGAAGCAGTTCGACGTGGTGGGCTCGCTGCTGCTGGCCTCCCTCGTCTCCCTGGGTGGCGGCATCATCCGCGACATCATCCTCAACACCACTCCGGCCGCCTTCACCAATCCGGCCTACCTGGCTCCCCCGGTCCTGGCCACCGTGCTGGTCTACTTCCTCTTCTCCAGCGTCCAGCGCTTCACCTCGCTGCTGACCCTGTTCGACGCCGGCGGGCTGGCCCTGTTCTGCATCACCGGAACCCTCAAGGCACTTGCACTGGGCATCAACCCGGTGGCGGCCGTGCTTTTGGGAGTTACGACGGCGGTGGGCGGCGGCCTGCTGCGCGACATCACCGCCAATGAGGTACCGCAGCTGTTCGATCCCAGGGACCTCTATGCACTGCCGGCCTTCAGCGGCGCGGTGTTAACCGCAGTGCTGTGGGTTCTGGGCGGCTTCACTGCAGTGAGTGCGTGCGGGGTGGCGGCTGTGGTTTTCGCCTTCCGTGTGGTGGCCTGGCGCCGGTCCTGGCGTATTCCTTTGGCTGTTCGCGGCTGGCAACGGCTTGGCGTTGACGAGGGCAAGTTGAGGGACGGAAATTAGCTAGGATAAGAGCCATGACTGACATGTTCCTCGAGAAATTCCGCGCGCTTGTTCCGAAGTATCTCGAAGACGAATGGCAGGAAGAGGACGGGCTGCCCACGGATGAGCTTGATGCCGCCCTCGCCGAACACCAATTCCAGGTTCCCCTGGTCCTGCGCGAGTTCTACCAGGCCCTCGGCGGCTGCGAGGACCTCATGGAGGCCTACCACTACTTCTGGGATCCCGAAGAGCTGGAAGTCGATGACGAAGGCTTCCTGATGTTCATGGAGGACGAGGAAGAGCAGTTCACCTGGGGCTTCCGCGTAGGCGACCTCAGCGTTCCCGATCCCATTGTGTGGCGCCGCAACAACGCCCGAGGCCAGTGGAAGAACGAAGAAGGAACCTTCTCTGAGTTCGTCTTCGACATGTTCGAGTGGGCGTTCAACGACGAAGACTAGGGGCTCTTAGGGTTCTTAGTGTCCTCGGGGCGCCGTCGTAGGCACGGAAATGCGTAAGTTTTAGCTCCCGGGCAGCTGGGCTCCCCTGGATTTGCAGGGCTGGCTGCCCCTGACCTCGGCAAAACTTACGCAATTGCGTTCCCACACGCCGCCAACGGGCCTGTCAGGCTCCATGGAACCTGCCCTGACGCCTCAGCTCAAGAACTGCCAGCACTTCGGCCACCATATCGTCCGGGGAGTGAACAACGTCTGCGTAGTAGTACCGCAATACGAGGTAGCCACCCAGAACGCTCCTGTTGTTCCGCCGCTGGTCCCTCTTCACAGCCTTTGGTTCAAAGTGTGTGGACCCGTCGAGTTCGACAACCAGGCAGTCCTCAACCAGGAAATCCACTTCGCCCACTCCAGGGATGAATACGTGCCTGCGGACGCGGAGGCCGGCCCGCTCAAAATGGGTGTTTGCCAAGACTTCCAGAAGTGAGTCCGCTCTGGGAATCAGCAGGTCGAGCACGTCCCGCACCTTGCCGTTCCGCCGCCCAGGTGACTTTGAGTAGAGGAAGTCCAGCGCTATGTCTCCGCGTCCCACCGCTGATTGCACCATTACAAGGGACTCCAGTTCGGGCAAGCACCGAAGCGAGTGCAGCAACACGTCAGCGAGGCCGGCAACTGGGAGCCAGGCATGCCTTGGGTGCCGCGGCCGTGGGTGCTCTACAAGGCCAGATACGCGCTCGGGATGGCTTCGGCACAGATGAACAGCGCTGGCATCCCTGAGAACCCACAAGCCATAGATGGGGGCGGCCGACAAACAGGTCAGAAGACCCCCATGCGCGAGTGCTTCGCCGAAGCCCTTGGAGCCTGGCAGGACATACACTCCTCGGCTCAGGCGCAGCACGTGGCCCCGGCCGACTGCCGCTTTTACGGCTGCCCTGCTGAAACCCGATCCTTCCAGCTGGCCCGCCCTGGCTGCACCACCATGGCGCTGGAGAAAGTCGACGATGTCCACGAGGAAAGAATGACGCCCTTGCATCACCGCAGCGACGGTCCAGCCGGCGTATGTGGACAATCCTGGCGAAGCTTCTGCCCCGAAATGCGTAACTTTCAGCGCGGAGCCGCCCGCAAAAACCCGGGTTTGCAGGCCTTGTCTTTGTGGAGGACGCCAAAAGCTACGCAATTCCGGCACCTGTGCCCCACGAAGGAAGGTGAAAACGTGTGACAGCGAAGTAACAAGGGGCTTGCATCTTGTGACAAACCTGTCATAGACTGTTCACGGATCCGCTAAACGCCTCCGGCGGATTTGATGCGAACGGAGAAATAGCCTCGGTTCAATGCAACGTGATGACTCGTATCGTTGCAGCGAGCCGGGGCTATTCCGTTTTTAAGCCCACTTGGCGCTGAGGCCGCAGAACCTCAGCGCGCGGAACTAGCTGGCCCGGTCCACCACTGCCAGGGCAAAGTTGGACAGCGAGGCCTTCACCACACCCTCCGGCAGCGGCGCCAGGGCAGCAATTGCTTCGTCAGCCCAGCCACGCGCCACAACCCACGACTCGGCCGTGACGGGGTGTTCGCGCAGCCCGGCCACCGCGGCAGCCAGGGCAGAATCTGACGTGAGGTCGCCGTCGATAAGCTTCAAAAGTTCGACGGCGGACTGGTCACCGGACGCCGCATCCCGGCGCAGGAACAGGACCGGAAGCGTGGGTACACCTTCGCGCAGGTCCGTGCCCGGGGACTTGCCGGACTTGACCTTGACACCGGTGACATCAATGACGTCGTCGGCGAGCTGGAAGGCCACACCCACCTTTTCGCCGTACTCCACCAGCAGGTCCTCGTAGGCAGGATCGGCGCCGGCGAAGATGGCGCCAAGCTGGCCGGAGGCAGCCACCAGGGAGCCGGTCTTGTCCGCGATAACGGAGAGGTAGTGCTCCACCGGGTCCTCGTCCGGACCCGGCCCCACGGTTTCGTGGAGCTGGCCCAGGCAGAGCCGCTCGAATGTACGGGCCTGGATGCCCAGGGCGCGGGAGCCCAGCTCGGACACCAGAATGGAGGCGCGGGCAAAGATGAGGTCGCCGGTGAGCACAGCCACGGAGTTTCCCCAGACCTCGTGGGCCGTGGGGGCGCCGCGGCGGAAGGGAGCCGAGTCCATCACGTCATCGTGGTAGAGCGTGGCCAGGTGTGTCAGTTCCACCACCACCGCGGCCTGGACCACAGCGGGCAGCGAGGCGTCGCCAAGGTGCGCGCACAGCAGCGTCAGGAGGGGACGGATACGCTTGCCGCCGGCCTCCACCAGATGACGCGACGTTGCATCAGCCAGAGGATCGGAGTTGGCAATGGCTTCGCGCAGCTTTTTCTCCACCCGCGCCAGGTTGGTGGTGATGGCGGGGCCCAGCTCGGCATCCTCCGCGATGGCCGCGAAGCCTGCGGGCAGCTGAAGTCCCGTGGCAATGGCGGTGGTGTTGAGGCTGGGTTCGGAGTCCGGCAGGCCGTGCCCGGCGTGCGTCCAGCTGTGGTCTGCGGAGTTGGTCACGGGTTAACCCTAACTTTTTGTTGCGGATACCGCTGATTGGCGTGCGTTGGGGTGCGCGTCGCTGTATTGGCTGTGGCAGGAACCAGCGACTCCAGGACGCGGATGGCCCTGTCCTCGAAGCCCTTGGCGGCAGGGTCTGTGAGGTTGGCCAGCAGCCGCACCACAAACCTCATCAGGACCGGGACGGGCATTCCAGTCCGCAGCGCGAGTTTCATCACGGCGGGCTTCCCGATCAGCGCGGCGAAGGCCCTGCCAAGCGTGAAGTGCGAGCCCCACTGGTTCCGCACGTAGCCGGCGTACCCCGCAAGGTGCGCGTCGGCGTCGTACGTTCCGGCGGCCGCCAGAGAGCGTGAGGAGGCGTCAATGATGAACTCGGCCGCAAAGCGCGCGGACTCCATGGCGTAGGAGATGCCCTCGCCGTTGAAGGGGGACACCATGCCGCCGGCGTCGCCCAAGAGCAAGAGGCCGGGCGAGTAATGCGGAGTGCGGTTGAAGCCCATGGGGAGCGCGGCGCCGCGGATGTCCCCCACCTCGTTGTCCGGCGTGAAGCCCCACTCGGCGGGCATGCCGGCGGTCCAATCGCGCAGGACCTGCTTGTAGTCCAGCTGGCCGAATTCCTTGGACGAGTTCAGGATGCCCAGGCCCACGTTGGAGGTGCCGTCGCCCACGCCGAACACCCAGCCGTAGCCGGGGAGCAGGCTGCCGTCGCGGCCCGGGAGTTCCAGCCAGCCTTCCATCCAGTCGTCGTCGTGGCGCGGGGAGGTGAAGTAGGTGCGCACGGCCACACCCAGGGGACGGTCGTCGCGCTTTTGGATTCCCAACGACACCGCTGTGCGGGTTGAGTTGCCGTCCGCGGCGAGGACGACGTCGGCACTGAACTCGCGCGTCTCCCCCGTCTTGCGTCCGGACTCATCCAGCAGCGCTGCGCGGACACCGGTCACGCGGCCGTCCTCGTTGCGCAGGGCTTCCGTGACGCTGTGCCGCTCGAGGATCTCGGCGCCGGCAGCCTGGGCATGGCGGGCCAGTTCCTCGTCAAAGCCCAGGCGCGTGCGGATCAGGCCGTACTGGGGAAAGTCGCTGACCTCGGGCCAGGGAAGCTCGATGGTCCGCCCGCCCGCAATCAGGCGCAGGCCCTTGTTGCGGCGCCAGCCATCGGACTCAGGGTGCGGCAGGCCGAGCTTCTGGATCTCACGCACGGCGCGCGGGGTGAGGCCGTCGCCGCAGACTTTCTCGCGCGGGAAGCTGGTCTTCTCCAGGACGGTCACGGGCACGCCGGCCCGGGCAAGGTAGTACGCAGCGGTGGACCCGGCCGGCCCCGCGCCGACAATCAGAACATTCACACCGGTCAGCGTGGGATGCGCGTGATGTTGCGGCGGAGCTTGGCGACTGGGCCCTTGTTCGCGGCGATGGCGGCAGCAGCGGCGTCGGGCCCGCCTGCCGTGTCCGGCGATGCCGGCTTGAACGCGCGGTGTACGGCCACGATTCCGCCGGTGAGGTTGCGGTAGGTCACGTTTTCCCAGCCGCTCTCCTGCAGCCAGGCGGCCAGGTGGTCCTGGTCCGGCCAGGCGCGGATGGACTCGGCGAGGTAAACGTAGGCGTCCGGGTTGGAGGCAACCTTGACGGCGATGGCAGGCAGCGCCCGCATCAGGTACTCGGTGTACAGGTTGCGCCAGAGCGGCACCACGGGCTGGGAGAACTCGGCGATGACCAGCTTGCCGCCGGGCTTGGTGACGCGGAGCATCTCGGCAAGGGCCTTCTTGGGCTCGTTGACGTTGCGCAGCCCGAACGAGATGGTGCTGGCGTCAAAGGTGTTGTCCGCGAAGGGGAGGTTGGTGGCGTCGCCGGCGATGAAGTCGATGTCCGGGCGGCGGCGCTTGCCCACCTTGAGCATTCCGAGCGAGAAGTCGCAGGCCACCACGTCTATGCCGGCGTCGGCATATGGCTCGCTGGAGGTGCCCGTTCCGGCAGCCAGGTCAAGCACCCGTTGGCCCCGCGAGACTTCCATCGCTTCCACCACGACCTTGCGCCAGCGGCGGGTCTGCCCCATGGAGAGGACATCGTTGACGACGTCGTATTTAGGTGCGACGTCGTCAAACATCGTGGCTACTTCGTCCGGACGCTTATCCAAGGATGCTCGGTTCACCATGACATTGTCTCAAACGTTAGGCAGGCCGACGAACCACGGGCGTTTCGGCCGGCTGCGGCCCTCAAAGTGCCCAAGGATACCCAGGTGACACAGTAACCTCGGGTACCGTTGAGCAATCATGACGAGCACGTTCCGCACCGGCGTTATCAAGACCTTGACAGTCCCCCTGGATGGCACAGCATCTCCCGGGGGCCTGCCGCAGTTTCTGGTCCGGGACGACGTCCTCTGCTGGACCCGGCGCGAAGCCGGACTGGTGGGATTCGGCGAAATCACCCGGTTTACGGCCAGCGGCCCGGACCGCTTCCTCGAGGCCGACATTTGGTGGCGCCACCTGGTTTTGGAAGCCGACATCACCGACGCCGTTGAGCTCCCCGGCACGGGCCCTGTCGCCTTCGGATCCTTCGCCTTTTCCAAGAAATCGGCCCACGAGTCACGCTTGATTGTGCCGGAGATTGTGGTGGGTGTCCGCGACGGCAGTTACTGGCTCACCCAGTTAACGTTCGACGACGGCGAGCTCACCGAGGCGGGCGCCCTCGCCGCCCTGGAACGCTGGCTGAGCGGCAGCACCTCTGCCGCTTCCCTCGCCTCCTCCACTCCTGGGGATGTGCCGGCTGGTGACGTTCCCTCTGGGGATGCCCCCGGCGGTGACGTCCCCGCAAAGGCGGGTGGCGCCGTCGTACGTCCTTTGCCTTTGGCTGCCGGCGCAACGCTGCACACGGGTTCGCTCAGCGAGGAAGCCTGGATGGCCGCCGTCGCTGCCGGGGTGGCCGAAATCCAGACCGGAGCCCTGGAAAAACTGGTGCTGGCCCGCGACATTGTGGCCACTGTTCCGTCCGGTGTGAATGCCGCGCAGGTGCTGCGCGAGCTGGCCGTGCGGTACCGCGAATGCTGGACGTACGGCGTGGACGGGCTGGTGGGGGCCACGCCGGAGATGCTGATCCAGGTGGAGGGCCGGACCGCCCAGGCGCGCGTGCTGGCGGGGACACTGGACCGCCGCGACGCGCATGGTGAGGCGGGAATTCCCATGGATTACGCCGAACGGGTCCTGGCCGGGTCGGAGAAGCAGCGGCACGAGCACGAGATCGCCATCCAGTCGCTGACGTCCCAGCTGGCGCCGTTCTCCGAGGCTATGAACGCGCACGACGAACCGTTCATTCTGGAGCTGCCCAACGTGTGGCACCTGGCGTCGGACGTGAAGGCTGAGCTGACCGAGGTGGAGGGCCACGTGCCTACGTGCCTGGCCCTGATCAACGCGCTGCACCCCACGGCTGCCGTCTGCGGAACCCCCACGCTGGTTGCCGGCGCGCTCATCCGCAAACTCGAACATCTGGACCGGGGACCGTATGCCGGCCCCGTGGGGTGGCTGGACGCGGCGGGCAACGGCGAGTGGGGCATTGCGCTGCGCGGCGCCGTCATCGAGGATCCGCATACGGTGCGGCTGTACGCCGGCTGCGGAATCGTGGACGGCTCCCAGCCCGAGGCGGAGCTCTCTGAAACGTGGGCCAAGTTCCGGCCGATGCTCGAGGCTTTGGGCATCAGCAGCTAACGTCCGCGCCAGGCCGCCGTGCATCCGCCCCAGCTCCACCCCCGCCCACCCCAACCCGGCCACACCTCCCCCCAGCCACCGAACACCCAACTGGGTAGCGCTATCTGTCGTTTTGACGGCCCATAACGACAGATAGCGCGACCCAGTTGGGAGGAGTCCGGGATGCGAGACACCCCCAGGTTCTACGGGCTTGATTTCAGCCGTGATTTAGTTATCCAATAGTGAAAGTAAGTTTCCTGTGATGCACATCTCTTATTCGGGCTACACTATGAACCGATTTAGTACCGCATACTCCTGCAACAAAAGGTAAGAAACATGCAGCTCAAGTCCCTGGCCACGGCCAAAATTGCCGCCAAGGCAGCAGCAATCCTCGCCGCCGGTGCCCTCACCCTCACGGCATGCGGCGGCGGAACCACCACACCGGCAGCCACCGAGGGCGGGGTCCAGCTCATCAACCCCGGCAAACTCACGGTCTGCTCCGACATCCCCTACGAGCCCTTCGAATTCGAGAAGGACGGCGAGACGGTGGGCTTTGACATCGACATCGCCAAGGAAATTGCCAAGGACCTCGACGCCGAACTGAGCATCGTGGACAGCTCCTTCGAAGCGATCGAAACCGGCACCGCCCTCACCCAGTGCGACGTGTCCATCTCCTCGATCTCCATCACGGATACCCGCAAGGCAGTGATGGACTTCTCCACGCCGTACCTTGATGATGACCTTGCCCTCGTGGCCAGCAACAAGTCGGGCATCAACAGCCTGGACGATGCCAAAGGTAAGAAGGTAGGCGTGCAGCAGGCCACCACCGGAGCGGATTACGCCACCGAGAAGGGGATCGACGCCCAGCAGTTCGAGGACACCGGCCTCCTGATCCAGGCACTCAAGGCCGGAACCATCGACGCCGCCCTGGGTAACCAGTCTGTCCTCGGCTACGCCATCAAGGACGACAACGATTTCGAGAGCGTGGAGAAGTTTGCCACCGGCGAGCAGCTTGGAGTCGCCATCAAGAAGGGCGACAAGCTCATGGCCGAGAGCGTCAACGTCACGCTGGAGCGCCTCACGGACGACGGCACGCTGGATAAGCTCAAGACCACCTGGTTCGGCGACACCGCCAAGTAACCGGCTCTGCGGCCCCATCCAGGCCGGCCTGAGACCTTCACAGCCCTGAGAACTACGCAGCTGGGGCCCCGGACGAGCTGTACCCCCATCCGTCCGGGGCCCCAGCCACGCACAACGAATGTGAGCACCCCTTGGCAATGACCGCACGTGAACGGGCCAGAGTGAGCCTGTACGTCCAGGCCGGAATCTTTATTGTGGCCGTGGCCGCGCTGATTCTGGCCACCGACTGGGAGACGATCGGAAACAGCGTCTTCAACTTCGGCAAGATCGACCCGATGTTCCCCAACATCTTCATCATCGGCCTGAAAAACACCCTGATCTACACGTTCCTGGGCTTCATCGTGGGCCTCTCCGGCGGCCTCGTCCTGGCGCTGATGAAGCTCTCCAGCTTCCCGGTGTACCGCTGGATCGCCACCGGCTACATCGAGTTCTTCCGCGGCATCCCGGCCCTGCTGGTGTTTATCGCGTTCGGTTATGGTGTCCCGTTGGCGTTCGGCGTCTCCTGGAACGTCACCATCATCGTGATGATCTCGCTGGGCATGGTGGCCTCGGCATACATCGCCGAAACCCTCCGCGCCGGACTGCAGGCTGTGCCCAAGGGCCAGCTGGAAGCCGCCCGCTCCCTCGGCATGCCGCAGTGGCGCGCCATGGTCTCCATCGTCATCCCCCAAGCCTTCAAGATTGTGCTGCCGCCGCTGACCAACGAGGTCATCCTGCTGACCAAGGATTCCTCGCTGATCTACGTCCTGGGCCTGACCGCCTCGCAGTACGAGCTCACCAAGTTCGGCCGCGACGGCATCTCCAGCCTGGGTGCCGGACTGACGCCGCTCCTGGTGGCCGGCGCCTTCTACCTGGTCATCACCATCCCGCTGAGCCTCCTGGCCCGGAAGTTCGAAAGCCGCTCCGCGCGGACCAAGCGATAGGCAGGGAAGACAATGAACGACGTCGTACATTCCTCCGGCGGGGGAACCGCAACAATCCACGCAGCCGGCGTGTCCATCCAGAACCTGCGCAAGTCCTACGGCACCAATGAGGTCCTCAAGGGCATCAGCCTGGACGTGGCACCGGGTGAGGTGGTGTGCCTGATCGGCCCCTCCGGCTCCGGCAAGTCCACCCTGCTGCGCTGCGTCAACCTGCTGGAGCAGCCCAACGAGGGCACCATCCAGGTGGGCGGCTTCGAAGCCACCGATCCCGATGTGGACATCGACAAGATGCGCCGCAAGGTGGGCATGGTCTTCCAGCAGTTCAACCTCTTCCCGCACCTGGACGCGAAGCGAAACTGCTCCATCGCCCAGACCAAGGTGCTCAAGCGCTCCCAGGCCGAGGCGGACAAGGTGTCCATGCACAACCTCGAGCGCGTGGGGCTGGGTCACCTGGCGGACCGCTTCCCTGACCAGCTCTCCGGTGGCCAGCAGCAGCGCGTTGCCATTGCCCGGGCCCTGAGCATGGACCCCGAGCTGATGCTCTTTGATGAGCCGACCTCGGCCCTGGATCCGGAAACCGTGGGCGATGTCCTGTCCGTCATGCGGAACCTCGCCAAGGAGGGCATGACCATGCTGGTGGTGACCCACGAGATGGGCTTCGCCCGCGAAGTGGCGGACCGCGTGGTGTTCATGGACGGCGGCGTGGTGGTGGAGGAAGGCGCGGCTGAGCAAGTTGTCGGCGCACCAACGCAGGCCCGCACCAAGGAATTCCTGCGCCGCGTCCTGGACCCGACGCACATCGAAATCGAAGAGTAGGCGCGCTTAGTACCTTTTCGACGCGCTTATGCCCTGGCGCTAGTGGTTTATCGCTAGCGACAGGGCATTTGTGCGTCATGGGCTCTTTAGCGCGTCGAAATTAGCAGAACGCGTACGACGGCGGGGCACGCCACCCGCCGCCAGCTTGCGTTCCAGCCCCCCCGGGCTCCATCAGCTCAGACCAATCCCACCGCACCACGTTGAACCCCAGCGCCCGCACACGATTCTCGCGGTTCTTCTCGTCCACCACTGCTTGGGATGGGGTGCGTCCCTTGAGGAACTCGGGTTTGCTGTACTTGGCCACGCCATCGAATTCGCCAACCACCTTGGCCTGCTTCCAGTAGAAGTCGGTGTAGCCCACCAGTCCGTCAGCGTCGCTAATGGCATGCTGCAGGACCGGAGGCTCGAATCCGGCAACATGCATCAGGGCGCGGCTGTAGGACTCCCCTGCTGAACCGGATAAGGGATCAGCGAAGGCAATGGCCGCCCGGATCCTCCCCTGGGCCGCGGAACTGTAGGCCGATACGATGCCGGCCTCCAGCTCATCCTTGCTGAGGGCACGCAGTCGCAGGGTCCGGTCCGGCTTCAGCACATGATCCAGGGGCGCGGCCGCGGACGTAAACGGCGTGAACGCTGCAAGGTCCAGGACGGTGCGTATGCGCCCAGTGACCAGCAGGCCCTCCCGCCGGACCACCGTCAGTGTTGAGGGATCCGCATAGTGGCGGCTGACTCCGGCACGGGAGCGGCCGCCGTCGTTCTTCAGTGCCAGAGCCTGAACGGGGTGGTGCAGGCCAATGGTGGGGATCCCCCAAACACTGGCTGCGGAGTGCCGGGCGAATACGGTGGGGCCTTCGAAGGTTTCGGCTGCGGCCTGAACGCGGAGCCGGTACTGCTCCCAGGGGTAAAGCTCCCGCCACGCCGCGCCGTCGGTGTAGACGCCGTGCCGGACCCTTACGAGCGAACCGGCTTTCACCCGCCTGGCCAATTCGTTGGGCCGCAGCCCGTGCAGGATGCGGTCACGGGCCAGGAGAAGGAGCGGTAGGTCTGTCATTCCTTGAAGATGCCAGCCGCGAGGCCCTGGCGGCAGGTCCAGGCCCCGCTATGTGGAGAACGCTGACGACCGACCTGTTCTTTTTCGACGCGCACCCTCCCTGGCGCGAGGGAAATACGGGCCGCGTCAGGGATTAGGCGCGTCGCCAGGTGGGATGCGCGTCGCCAGGTGGGAGGCGCGTCGCCTACCTGGCGAGGACTCCTGCGACGGCGGCAGACACCGTAGCCTTGATGGTCGCGTGCAGCTGCCTCAGGGAGTGGCGGTCGGTGCGCACCTCGATGATGCTGCGGCCCTTGATCGGCTGGGCCAGCGCTTCGCCAAGGGCCGCGGTGGTGCTGACCGAGCAATGCGCGACGCCGTACGCTGCGGCGAGTGCCGCGATGTCCACGCTGTGGGGGGTGCCGAAGAGCCGTTCGACGGTGTCCCCGTACCGGCCGGCTTCATCCACCGCGCCGTGTTCCAGCAGTCCGAAAATGGCACCGCCGGAGTCGTTGAGCACCACTATCCGCAACTGGGGTTCTTCCTCGCCGGAGCCCAGGAGCAGGCCGCCGGCGTCATGCAGGAAGGTGACGTCACCCAGCAGGACGGTGGTTTCCTGCTGGCCCCCCAGGGCAATTCCGGTGGCGGTGGAGATGGTGCCGTCGATCCCGGCCAAGCCGCGGTTGGCGTACACGGTGGCGGAGGGCTCGGGCGCGGGGAGGCCGGCCAGGTCAACGTCGCGGATCCCGTTGGAGGAACCCAGCAGAAGCTGCCCCCGGGTGTGCTTCCACACCAACGATCCGACGGAGGGCCCGGTGGCGGGACTCGACCCTTCTACCGCGTCACCGGAGGCGCCACTGGAGGCACTAGCGGAATCACCACTGGAGACGCCTGAAGGAGACGCACCGGCCAGCACACCATCCAGTGCGTGCTGCGCGGCGGATCCGGCCAGGAGCCAGGCATCAAGCCAGGCGGACGGGCCGCGGCCGGCAAAGTCGGCAAGGTCGGTGAGGCTCTCCAGCGGAAGTTCCGTGCGGCGCCCGGGCTCGTACCAGGCCACCGGAACCGGCTGGTACAGCGCGGAAGGCACATCGGCCCGGGCCAGCAAAGCAGCAACGGGCCGGGAAAGGGTGGGCCTGCCGAACACCACCACCCGCTCGATCGGGAGGGCAGCAGTGGGACCGAAGTGTTCCAGCAGCAGCCGGTAAGGCCCCACGGCATTCGGCCCGAAGCGCGCATTGGAGGACGGTTCCGCAAGCAGCGGAAGCCCGTGGGCGCGCGCGAACGCCTCGGCGACCGGACCGGCGTCGTGCCCCGCAAGCACCACGGTGCGGCGCTCCGGCAGGGTTTCGGCAGCAGGCGGCAGGCTCATGGTGAGGGGTTCGGTGCCGATCCGGAAACGTTGCCGACCGGCCGCCGTCGGGAGCGTCTCCTCCGGCGAAGGAACCAGCGGGTCCCGGAAGGCGAGGTTCAGCTGGACCGGGCCCGGTGCGAGGTCCGAGAACGCGCCGGTGGCAGCGGCGAGCGCAGTCTCCACCGCGCGGAGCGGGCTGCTGCCGGCGGCGACGTCCGCGGCGAAGCGGACGTGCTCGCCGAACAGATCCAGCTGAATGGTGGTCTGGTTGGCACCGGTGCCGCGAAGCTCCTCGGGCCGGTCGGCGGACATCACCACCAGCGGAACGGCGGCGTGGTTGGCCTCCATCACGGACGGCAGGAGATTCCCGACGGCGGTACCGGACGTCGTGAGCACGGCCGCCGGGGAGCCCGTGGACAGTGCCAGGCCCAAGGCTGTGAAGCCTGCGCTGCGCTCGTCGATCCGGACCAGCAGCTCAACCCGGCCGGCCGCGGAAGCCTCGGCCAGGGCATAAGCCATTGGTGCGGAGCGGGATCCCGGGGCCACCACCACGTGCTGGACGCCGCCGTCGATCAGGGCGTCGACGGCGATCCGCGCTGCCGCCAGCGACCCCAACGGAGTCGCAGGAAGCACGGCCGGAGTCTCCTCGTCGGCTGGGGCGTCGGGGGCTGGTTCGTTGAGCGAAGTCACCAAACCAGTCTGCCACCCCCAACGCGCTCCCACTCCCCTGCCTCCAGGCGTTGCCCTATCACTTTTGGTCGCCAAACAGCGGGTGAAGGGACCAAAAGTGATAGAGCAACGGGAGGGGCGGAGGGGAGGAAGGGGCGGGAGGAGGGGCGGAGGGAACGAGAGGCGGAGGGGTGAACGGAACGAACTAGGCGTCCGTGCGGAACACCTGGATCACCGACGGACGCGGCGCGCGCGCCTGGCCGGCTGCCGGCGTCGCACCAACGGCCACGTAGTCCGGGAAGAACGAGACCTGCTGGTCGAACGAGCCGTCCTCCCCCGGGTGCTGCACGGAGACGAAAACGGTGCGTTCGGCGTCGTGGATGATGGGCCCGCAGGTTTCGCCATCGCGCGGGACGGCCAGGAACTGTTCCACCCTGCCGCGCTCGGTGCCGTCCAGGGTGACCTTGAACAGGCCGTCCGCCTTGCCGATGCCGGAAGGGGCGCCGTCGGTGGAGATCCAGAGGTTGCCCACGGAGTCGAAGGCGAGGTTGTCCGGGCAGGAGATGGGCGAGACCTTGTCCACGGGGAAGCCGGAGAAGTAGGTGACGTCGCCCTGGGCCGGATCGCCGCAGACCATCAGCAGGTTCCAGGTGAAGGTGGTGGAGGTCTGGTCCCCGGTTTCGATGATTTCCACGATGTGGCCGTCGCGGTTCTGGTTGCGCGGGTTGACCTCGGTGGCGCCCTCGTTGGACCCAACACCGCGGTTGGAGTTGTTGGTGCAGGCCACGTAGACCTTTCCGGTGAAGGGGTTCGGCTCCACGTCCTCACAGCGGTCCATCTTGGTGGGGCCCACCTTGTCCGCGGCGAGGCGGGTGTACACCAGCACTTCCTCGACGGACATGCCCGGCACCGCGGAGACCCCGTCCACCACCAGAGGCAGCCACTCGCCGGTGCCGTCAAAGGCGCCGTCGGCGGGAACAGCGCCGGTGCCGGTGATTTCGGCGGCCGGTGAGTTGCCCGTGAACTTTGCCACGTACAGGCTGCCGGCGGACAGGAGGGTCATGTTGTGCGCCCGGTCGCCTTCGCGGTACTTGTCCTTCGAGACGAACTTGTAGAGGTAGTCGAAGCGCTCGTCGTCCCCGGAGTAGGCCACCACATGCCCGGACCCGGCGATGATGACGTTGGCACCTTCGTGCTTGAAGCGGCCCAGCATCGAGTGCTTCTTCGGCATGGAGGTGGGGTCGAACGGGTCAACTTCCACGATCCAGCCGAAGCGGTTGGCCTCATTTTCGTAGCCGGCGTTGCGGGTGTCCCACCGCGGTTCGTCGAGCTCCCACTGGCGGGCGGTGGGCTTGGAGGTGATGCCGTAGCGCTTGTCACCGGCGGAGGTGCCGTTGCCGGCGAAGTAGCCCTGGAAGTTTTCCTCGCCGGACAGGATGGTGCCCCACGGGGTGGTGCCGCCGGCGCAGTTGCCCAGGGTTCCCTTGATGAAGCGGCCGTCCGGGTCCTCAACGGTCTTGACCAGCGACGAGCCGGCGGCCGGACCTGTCAGTTCGTAAACGGTGGAGTTCAGGTAGCGGCGGTTCAGCCCGGCGCCCTTGACGTACGTCCACGGCGTGTTCTTGTTCTTCCGCTCCAGCTCCACCACGGAGAGCCCGTGCGCGGCAGCCCCCACAGCGCGCATCTGGTCTGCCGGCATGGTGGCCGGGAACATGATGTTCTCGTTGGTGTACTCGTGGTTCGCGAACAGCACCGCCCGACGTCCCTTGCTGCCCGGAATCTCCAGGATGTCCGTGTAGTCGTTGTTGTAGCCGAACTGCTGCTCCTGTGCGGCAGCCGTCTGGTTGTTCAGGTCAAAGGCCGGCGCGCCGTTGAAGATCGGATCGCCCCAGCGGATCACCGGCTTCCAGGTGAAGCCCTCCGGCACAGTGACGGAGTCGACGGCGGCATCAACCGGCGCGATGGCCGTGAACTGGAGCTTGGACTTTGCAAAGCCTTCCTTGGCCGCGGGCGCCAGCCCGCCGGCAGCCGCCGGTTCCGCGGAGGCCAGGTTTCCACCGAGTACGACGGCGAGCGCACCGGCGGCCCCGAAGCCCAGGGCGGCGCGGCGGGACATGGTGGCGGAGGCGATGTCGCGGAAGTAGCTGTTGGAGCTCGTGTTGCAGACGTCGCCGGCGCAGGCGTTGTCGCACTTGAGGGCGCAGGTGACGGCGCTGCGCTTGCCCTTCGTATGGCCAAGCATGGGCAGCAGGGTGAACTTGCGGGCTGTCGTTTCAGACATGGGGGCCTTCCAAGAATTCGATGAGGTCCCGCCCACCCTGTCAGCCGGTTCCTACGTAGAGCCGTCAGCCAGATGAAGTTCCGGTGAACCGCTCGTGACCTGCAGAAACGTGAGAGAGCGTCGCCCAAAAGGCGCCAAACGTGAGAGAGCGTCTGTCAGGAAGGGGCAAGGAGGGTGTGGACTCGGCGGAGGCGGGCCAGCCACCAGTCCCGGCGTTCCCGGGAAGCCGCGAACTGCGCGAGCAGCCCGGCGTCGGCGGAGACATCGCGGAGGCGGATGGCGCCGTCGTCGGCCACCAGCGGATCGGTGCTGATGTCGGACTCAAACAGCGAGACGGTCCCCAGCCCGCACGCAAAGGGAAGCTCCGGCAGGGATGCGGCCAGGGCAAGACCGGCCCGGATCCCCACAGAGGTGTCCAGGGCGGAACTCACGACGGCGGGGAGCCCGGCCTGAGCCACGATCTCCAGCGCGCGCCGCACTCCCCCCAGCGGTGCCACCTTCACCACAATCAGGTCCGCAGCCCCGGCCCGGGCCACGCGGAGGGGGTCAGATTCCTTGCGGACGCTTTCGTCGGCGGCGATCAGCACGGGAGTTCCGGCCGCCCGCAACTGCGAGCGCACTTCCGCGAGCCCGTCGATTGTAGGCACCGGCTGCTCCGCGTATTCAAGCCCGACCCCGGCCAGACGGGTCAGGGCCGACACCGCCATAGACACGTCCCAGCCGCCATTGGCGTCAATGCGGATGGCCGCCTGCGGGAGGGCGGAGCGGACGGCGGCGAGGCGGGCGGCGTCGTCGTCGAGCGTTTGGCCGCGCTCGGCCACCTTGACCTTCACGGCGTCCACCCGGCCGAAGCGGGCCAGGACGTCCGGGACCCGGTCCGCGGAGACGGCGGGCACGGTGGCATTCACCGGGACCACGGACCGAAGGGGAGGCGGGAAGCCCTGCCACCCGGCCTCAACAGCGGCGGCAAGCCAGCGGGAAGCTTCTTCGTCCCCGTATTCCGGGAACGGGCCAAACTCCCCCCACCCGTGGGGCCCGCGAAGGAGCAGGGCTTCGCGCTCCATGATGCCGCGGAACTTCACCCGCATGGGCAGGCTCACCACGTGCGCGGAGGCCAGCAGCTCCTCCAGCGGAGGGACGCCGTTCGGGACAGTCGGGGTAGGCATCTGTTCACTGTACAAGCGGTGGCGGACAGAACTCTTTGCCCTGCCTATGGAACGCATATCCATATGGGTATACAATCCAATTATGGCACGGGCAGCAACAACCGCAGATGCGTTCAACGCGGTGGCTGAGCCCCGCCGTCGGGAAATCCTGGACGCCCTGACCGGAGGCGAGCGCCCCGTCAATGAACTGGTGGACCTGCTGGGCCTGGCTCAGCCGCACGTCTCCCGGCACTTGCGGGTGCTGCGCGAGGTGGGCGCCGTGGATGTGCGGGATGAGGGCAGGCAGCGGCTGTACCGGCTCAACCCCGAGGCCCTGAAGCCCATCCACGACTGGGTTGCCGGCTACCAGCACCTCTGGGAGGAGCGTTTCGAACTCCTGGAGGGTGTGCTGGAGGACCTCAAGGACCCAGAAGACAAAGAAGACTCAAACGCCTAAGAGAAGGAACAGGGCAATGGCACAGACACACAGCGGCAGCGGCACTATGGAAGTTACCTTCCCCAGCGACGAGCAAATCCTGATCACCCGCACCGTCAACGCGCCCCGGCACCTGGTCTACCGCGCCTGGACCACTCCGGAACTCGTCAGGAAGTGGTGGGCCGGCCGGCGGGGCGAGATGACAGTGGCCGACATGGATTTCAGGGTGGGCGGCGCATGGCGGTACGTCATGGTGGCGCACGGCGAATTCGAGGTGGCCTTCCACGGAACGTACCGCGAGATTGTGCCCAACGAGAGGATCGTCCAGACCGAGGTGATGGAGATGCCCGGCGAGGAATCCGGCGGGGAGGGTGTGGTCAACACCGTCACCTTCCGGGATGCCGACGGCGGCGCCACCACCGTGAGCATCCTCACCGACGCGGGCAGCAAGGAAGTCCGGGACATGATTGCGCAGTCCGGCATGGAAGGCGGCGTGCGCGAGCAGTTCGAACTCATCGAGGAGCTGGCGGGGTCACTCACCTGACACCTGTCCCCTCTCCCAACTAACTCGCAGTTAACGTCGTCATTCCGGCTTTTCACGACGTTAGCTGCGAGTCACTTTGGGTGAAGGCGGCTCCCAGCTTTCTGTGACACCCTTAACTGATGACCGTTTCACGACAGGCGCCGGCCCGCGCTCCTTTGCGCCCCGCCCCCGGCTCAGGCTTTATGTTCGCCTTCGCCACGCTCGCCTGCATCGTGGGGCTGATCGCCACGTACTACTACTTCGTGCAGACCACCACGGGCCAGTTCATCGACGAATCCGCCCTGGTGGAAGCCGTGGATGTGCACGGGCCCGCGGGCAAGGCAGCCACGGAGTTCCTGGACTGGCTGCCCACCATTTCGCTGGTGATGGCCGCCGTGGTGGTTCTCTTCGTCACGGTGATCCGCCGCCGCTGGACCGCCGCGGGCATCGCCGTGTCCGCGTGCATCGGCGCCAACATTGCCACCCAGATCCTCAAAGATGTGCTGCCCGCCCGCCCTGACAAGGGTGTGGTCACGCTGGAGCTGAACTCCCTTCCGTCCGGGCACACCACGCTGGCGGCGTCGGCGGCGGCCGCCGTGTTCCTGATGGCCTCGCCGCGCTGGCGCCCGATGGCCGGCTTCGTGGGCGGCACGTTCGCCATCGCGTCCGGCGTGTCCACCCTGATCAACCAGTGGCACCGACCGGCGGACGTGGTGGCGGCGTTCCTGCTGGTGGGCGCCTTCATGATCCCCGCCGGCTGGCTTATCCTGCGCCACGGCGGGGCCTGGAATGTGTGGGACGGCTTCGGCAGGCATTGGGGTTCCGCCAAGATCTGGCTGACGCTGCCGGTGATGATCGGGCTGGCCTCGGCCGCGGTGGCGGTGTACTCGCTGGCCAGGATCGCCCCGGGCCCCAGCCAGGAAGCCAGCACCACCAACTACTTCTGGGCCGGCATTTCCCTCATGGTGATCGCCGGGTACCTGGCCACCGTTGCCACCACTTCGCTATTCGCCTATGCTGCCCGACGGCGGGTCCCGGCTTCCCGCTGACCGCACCGGCTGCGCCGGTGCCGGAGGCTACACAGCACCGGCGCAGGTATTGGAGGCAGCGGCGCTGCTGCTGGGATGAAGGAAGTGTCTAGCCCCGGACCGGCACCGGAGCCAGCGGGCAGCTGACCTTGCCGTTGGCGGTGGCGTTGTCCAGGGTGATGTCCATAGAGGCGGCCGTTTGGTCCAGGTAGGTGGCAGTCACCCGCACCGTCAAAGGGCCGGCGGCATTGTCCTTGAGGATCTGGGACCTCTGCGCATGCGGGCTTGCCGTCAGGACGATGTTTGCGGAGCCGTTCGGGAGCAGGATGGTCGACCCCGGGTAGCTCGTGCCGTAGTTCCCGTTGGCCTGCAGGGCCGCGTACGTGATGGTGGCCGGCGCCGCCGAGACAGTGACGGCGAGAGTGGCCACCTTGTGCGGGCTGTCGTTGGTGCAGGTCAGCCCGGCCAGCGCCGGGCCGGGCCATGCGCCGTTGGCGGTCACCGTCATGGTGGCGGTGGCGGACTGTTCCCACAGGGCCGACGCCGAAGCGCAGCCAACACCAAGCAGCACAGTCAGGACGAAAGCGCCAATTGCCAGTGCGGATCCGGGTACCCGAGAGAGCTTCACGCGAACGCCCCGGCATCGGCCTGCTGGGTGCGCCTGCGGCTGCGGATTCCCTTGACCAGCTGCAGCGCCCCGTACCCGATCAGGCCGGCAGCGGCCACCATGCTCCAGGTGGTGCGGTCGGCATTGCCCAGCGCGTTGGCGGCGTAGCCCACGTACGGAACGGCGTAGAACAGTTTGCCTTTGACCTGCAGTTCACGGACCGGATCAGCGTCGTTCACGCCGTTGTTGTCGCCCTTGGTGATGAGGGTCTTCTCCCCCTCCTGCGTGGCACCGAAGCCCACAATGCGGTGGGTTTCGACGTCGGGGCGCCCGGAATACATCTGGAAGGTGACCACATCGCCGTACTTGAGTTCGCTGAAGTCGGCAGGCTTGATCACCAGGAAGGTTCCCGGCGGGAACTTGGGGGCCATGGAGTTGGTCAGCACCGTGTAGGCCTCGGACCCGGTAGCCCTCGGAACCACAATCAGCACCAATGCCGCGAAAACGAGGATCATCAGGACAACCAGGTTCACGACCTTGCCTGCGGCGGCGAAATAGGCCCGGCGCTTTGGCTCCGTGCCGGCGTCGGCGTTCTCTGGGGCGTCGGCCTTCACACGGCTGGTTGCCTTCGCGCGGTTGCTGCCCGCTTCGGCACGACTGCCAAGGGCCCGGCCCAAAGCCAGCTCGCGGGACATGATTTCAGGCGCAGCCACTTGGCACCCCGCAGAGCTGGCGGGCGGTGATGGGAAGACTGATGTTCACCGTTTGACCTTTCAGGAGGATGGAGGTGGAGGAACTGAGGCTGACCTGGAAGCAGAGAACCGTGCTTGCCGCCTTCGGGACGGCCGCGGACGTGAGTCCAGCTGCGGTGAGCGCGGTGTAGCCGGTGGAACTGCTGCATTCCGCGACGGCCGAGGCGAACTTTGCAGATACGGTCACATACTGCGCAAGGCTGCCGAACCCAGTGTTGGAAACAGTGGCCTGGCCCGCCGTAATGCTGGTGCTGAACGTTCCGCCGGCGTTGGAGTTATTGCCGATTACAACGCTTGCGTACACCGGTGTTCCCGGAGCGAGCGAGGTGGCCTGGGTGAGGTTGATGGTTGCCGGGGTCCCTCCGGAGAGGCTCATGTTGGTGGCCTGCCCGGACGGACTTGCAGTGAGGCTAACGTCGAACGATGCGGCGGTGACGGTCCCCGGCGCCGCCGCGGTGGCGGCGTTCCACAGGGCGTACGAGCCCTGCACCGTCAACAGTCCCAGGACTACCGCTGCTGCGATGAGTGCACCGGTGCGCAGCATCCGCGGCATCCGCATTGTTCCTCCTGGTCCTGATCCGAATCTGTCCTGATGTGGCGGGCGGCTGCTCAGGGCCGCCCGCCAAGTTCAGGCTAGGACAGGCCGGAGAGCCCGGACTGAGTGACCTGCGTCAGGGTGAAGCCAACATTGTTGAAGTTGTAGCTGGCGTTCACGTTGTCGCGGGCGCCGGTGGCTCCCTTGAATTCAAAGGTGATGGTCGCCGTGACGGTCTGGGTTGCTCCGGAGGAGGCCAGTAGCGGGTTGGAAACAGGCTGGCCGCCGACAGTGAGGACCGGGGTGCTGGTGACGGTGACGTTCGCGGCAGTGAATCCGTTGGTGGGGGTAATTCCGGCAGCGGCGATGGTCGCGGCCATCTTGTCTCCCACGAGCGTAACCGTCAGGTCCTGCGTGTAAGTGAGCTTGTCACCCGGGACCACTTTGTAGGTGGCGATGTCGATAGTTGCTTCGTTCCGGTCCTTCCAGGTGCCGGCGCTCGTGGCATTGACCACGTTCAGGTCGCCGGCAACGATGGTGCCCGGCGTCTGCGAGGCCGCTGCGTTCCAGTTGGCCAGTGTGCCGCCGCCACCTACCAGCAGTGCTGCGCCCAGTGCGATTGCTGCAGATCCCTTGATGAGTGTGCTGTTCTTCATGATGTCCCCTCAGACTTTTGCGTGCTTGATTTATTGCTGAACACCACATTGCACGTGCTCGATCAGGACTAAGGGACGAAAATAATCAAAGTTTGCTCAAGAAATTGAACATTCAACAGGCCTTTGACCTGCGGTTTTACTAAAACAAGTGGCGTAAACCCGCAACATAACCCGTCAGTAGTTCCGCCGGTGCTTGAGCCGGGGAAGTACGACGGCGAACACGGCTGCCGCGGCAAACCCCAGTATTCCGGTGGCTGAGACCCCCGCGCCCAGGGATGCCAGCGCCGTCACCACGGAGAGCAGCACGGGTCCGCCGGTTGATCCGGCGTCGGCGATAAAACGCCACAGGCCCAGGAACTGGCCGCGCCCTCGGTCCGGTGAGAAGTCGGCACCCAGCGTCATGATCAGGCCTGAACTGATGCCGTTGCCGAAGCCGATCAGCAGCGCGGCAAGCAGCAGCCCGGCGAACGAAGCGGTCAGGGGGATCAGCAGCATGGCTATTCCCATGATGACGGTAGAGGGGATGGCCACAAACTGCCGGCCCCGGCGGTCCATGAGCTTGCCGGCCGGGTAGAACACCAGCATGTCGATCGCTCCGGAGAGCCCATAGATCAGCGACGCCTGGGTGGCGTCCATGCCCAGGTGGTCCGCCCAGAGCGGGATGACCACCTGACGGGAGGCGCGGAGGGCGCTGAGCAGCAGGATGCCCAGGCCCAGCGTCAGGAACACGCCTGAATGGGAGACCGCCACATTCCGCAGGGTGGGTTCGGGGCCCTTGTGTCCGCCGTCGGGGGCTGGCGGAACTACCAGGTCCGGGATGGTGACGGCGAGCACCGCGGCGGCCGCCATGCCTGCCACCCCCACCCAGTAGGCACCGCTGATCCCCTCGAACTGCATCACGGCTGCGCCCACAAACGGCCCGATGAAGATGCCGATCCTGGTCACGCCGCCCAGGGTGGACAGCGCCCGCGCACGGAACTCGAGGGGCACTGCCTCGGTGAGGTACTTCTGCCGTGCCAGGTTGAAGACGCTGGCGGTCATCCCGACGACGGCCATCGCCCCGGCGAGCAGCCACAGTCCGTTGGGGATCAGGGAGGACACCGCGGCCGCGGCGAGGGCAATGGCGCCCACCGCGGCCGCACCAACGATGGACCAGCGTTCGCCGAATTTGAGCGTGATGAGGGAAGCGGGCAGGTTGAAAAACCAGGAGCCCAGCCCGATCAGCGTGACGATCAATGCTGACACGGCCACGGATGCGCCGAGGTCGCGGGCCGAAAGGACCACTACGGGCAGGACAGCTCCTTCGCCGATACAGAACAGCAGTGCCGGGCCGAACGCAGGTATCGCGATGCTCCGGAAGTTGAACGGCGGCGGGCTGTCTGGCGAAGTCATCAGATTTATCCTATGACGGGGCCGGGATCGGGCCACTTTTATGTGCTGTCGTTGGAATTTCAGCAAATACGGGGGTCACAAAGAGCCATGGGAGGACTAGCGTTTGCCTTGTGGGAGGCTGCCATCCATTCCACACAAAACCAAGGGAGATTTCATGGGGGAATTGTGGATCCGCACCATCAGCAACGGCCTGGTCCGTGCGGACAGAGTTACCGAAATTTCATCGACCCGCGGCTCACTGCAGGAGGACCAGGGTTATTCGCTCAAAGTCATCGTGGACGGCAAGGCCCACGTACTGATTGATGACAGCGAAATCCAGGGCACGCTGGCCGAACGGCTGGAATATGCAAGGCATGTAGAGGATGCCCTGCTGCTCGCCATGGATGAAGCAAAGGGCTCGCATGTGGCCATGGTGGTCTGCTACGAGCACGAGAACGAGCGCTGGTCCGTGGCTGCGGCGGCAGAATTGGTGGGCGCCCTTCCCGCCCATGCTCCACCGCGGGAGATGACCGGCGCCTCCTAACCGGTCAGTTGCCAAGGGACTAGCCCCTCCCCGAAACGAAGAGCCTCGAAGGGACGCGGAACGGGAAATACCAGCAGGGTCCCCCCAGAGAACCACCGCAACGCCCCATATGGGGCCGTCCCTGGCTCACTCGCGCTCTAAAGAGCCGACAGGAGCCACACTGCGTACGTCCGCGGTGGCTTTACCCCGGAAGCAGGCGCCCGTTATGCAAAGTGAAACGATGCTGGACACGGGCAAGAGCGGGAACATAGCGTCAACTTATTCGGGCCGGCAAGGCTAACAGAGCGAGTTGCCGGTGCGCACCGCCGGCCCATGAAGGAGGGTGGCCGTGCCGAAAGTTGCGCGCTTCCTGCTCCTGTCGTTTGTCATGCTCGCGGCGTTCACGGCCGCACAACCGACAATGACCGCGCCTCCTCCCACCTCCTCGCCGCCGCCCACCTCCATGGCAGCCCTGGGCGACTCCATTACCCGGGCCCTCGCCGTCTGTTGTTCGAACGGTGACAACTCGCTCCACTCATGGTCCACCGGGCGCGGTCCCGGCGACGGAGTCAGCAGTCACCATGAGCGGCTAACACGTCTGGACTCGGCTATCACTGACCGCAACCACAACAACGCCATCAGCGGCTCCAGAGCCAGGCATCTTCCGGACCAGGCCGAGATGGCCGTCGAACAGAATGTGGAATACGTGACCATCCTGATCGGAGCAAACGACCTTTGCGCCTCATCTGTATCCACGATGACATCCGAGGCGGAATTCGCTTTGCACATTCAAACAGCCTTGGCGACACTCGACCGCGGCCTACCGAGGGCACGCATCCTCGTTGCCAGCATCCCGGACCTCTACCAACTCTGGAAGGCCTTGGAAAGCAACGCCGAGGCACGCGAGGCATGGTCCGGCGGCACCTGCCAATCGATGCTTGCCGCCCACAACACCGAGGAGCAACGGCAGTCGGTCATCATGCGGGAGCTCGCGTTCAACAGGATCCTTGCCCAGGCGTGCTCCCAGTACAAGAACTGCCGCTGGGACAACAACACCGTGCATAACTTCAAGTTCTCGGCAAGCGACGTTAGCGTGCTTGATTACTTCCATCCAAGCCTGGAAGGCCAGGCCCGTCTGGCTGAGCTCACTTGGCGGGCGTCATGGTGGGGAGACCAGCAGTAGCTCCCTTCGGCGGCCTGTCCACCGAATCGGTATGACCACGATTCGACGACTCGCCGGGTATTGGTCAGAAACGTCGTTTTGACTGTAGCGAATAAGGCACCCCGGCACTGCGGGTATGGCTGCGCTTGGATCTTGAGCCGGACATGGCTCGCAAACTGGATGTGCGGCCACCCTCCATAGATAGGGCCCACGCCACTCCCGATAAGCCTGTTCAAAGCGTCGAGCTAACCAGCAGCAACCCTGAGGATGATCCGGCCAGGCGGGCCGATTAGTTAGGGCGGGCTTGGAGTCCTGGGTTGCCGTCCAGCGAGGAATCAACGGCGGCTACGGCGGCGGCCAGGGCTGGGATGTAGAACCAACCGATGCTTGCGGAGTCGATGACTACGAAGATCACAAGAGCGACAGTTTCCGCGACCGATGCAGGAGTCTGCGCCCGTCCTCGTATCAGGAGAGGTAGCGCGGTCAGGGCCACTGGGATGAGCAACGGCACGAAGATAGACGGCCCGACTGTCTCAAGTAGGGCCGGATGACTGACCTGCTCTGGCCCACCAGACGTTACTTTTACCTGTGTGTACATCGGAGCCAGTAAGAGGACCATGGATGCAACTATCGCGAGTAAGCACCAAGGTGCGGTGACCCACGGGCCTGCGGCCATGGCCTTTCGAGGTCCGCGATAGCAATGCGCGCCAAAGCGGGGCTCGAGTCAGGGCTGCGGTATCACGAAGTGCGCTATGACCGTCAGGACCAGGATTACCGGCACGGCTAAGACAACACTCCGGGACATACGGCCCAGCCAGCCGTTGTCTCGTGACCGAAGCAGTAGCCCGACGATGACAGCCCCGAGCAGTGCGAAGAGGATGCCTGCGCCGATCAGTGATGCACGAACAGGCAGCAAGTGCGGAGGGCACATCGCCGGAAAACTGGTCGCACATCCCCAACCAGGCAGAACCGGCTGCGCCATCCAGAGGACCAGCAAGCCCAGAAGCACGGTGCAAGCTGCGACTACAGGTGAGCGCGTCGCGCCGAGTGTCTGGATGGTCATGTCGCCAGACTATCTATCGGGCTCTCCCTGTTGCAGGACGACCCAGTGCGGTCTCAAATCCGACCAGAAAACTTGAGTTCAAACTCTCCCTTGGCCGCTCGAGAATGTGGGTGGACCCCGGTTCCAAGAACCGCGGTCCACCCACAGCGAGAGAGACGACTCAAGACTTTTTGGGGAATCTTTAGCCGTTAGACGCTTGGTCTACCGTCGGCTGCCTGTGTAGGTAATGGCGGGCATTTCCGGGGTTTTCATGCCCTCGCCAATGTAGAAACTGGTGTGCGGCGGCTGATTGTAGGAGACATTCTCCCGCGCCACGTCGGCACGGTAGACGGGGTCATGCATCAGGGTGCGGAGCCTGACTTCCGTGGGGGCGCTGGTGGTGTAGATGCGGAGTTCTGTGCTGTCCGCGGACGGCCAGGCGATTTCTTCCCGCCAGTCGCCCATGAGGTCTGCCTGGACCGCAGGGTTGCCCTTGGTGCCGTTATTCGTCTTGGCGCCGGCTGCCGTAAGCAGCTTGTCGCTGGCCTGGGTTTCCCAGTTCCACTTGGCAATGGTCGGAACGCCGGTTTGAGTGGCGTCATCAAAATCGTGGTCAACGATTTCGCGGAGCAGGTCACCGTCCCACCAGGCCAGGAAGTTGGCGGCAGGTATCTTCGTGGACAGAACCTCACCATTAGCCGAACGCATCTCCCCGACAGTGGAGTTCCAGGCGTAGGTACCTCCAATAGCCCAGGCTTCGGCACCGGCATGGCGCGGATCAAGGTCGCCGGCAGCGCCTCGTCCGGTGTCCCTGGCTGCGGGAATGCTCCAGAGCACTTCGCCGGTCCGGGAATCCCGGAAGGTTGCTCCAATGTTTCCGCTGGCACTCATGCTCTCGTGCACGGCGAAGGTTTCCAGGCCAGGGCGGGACGGATCGAAGTCGCTGGTATGAATGGCGTCGCCATGGCCCAGTCTGGTGTTGTAGAGGGCTTTGCCGTCGTCGTCGATGGTCATGGATCCGAAGACGAACTCGTCCTTGCCGTCGGCGTCGACGTCTGCGACGGACATGTTGTGGTTGCCTTGGCCGGCATACTCTGCACCGGCCACATTGGAGTCAAAGATCCAGCGTTTGACCAGCTTTCCGTCCACCAGGTCATAGGTCGCGAGCACGGTTCGGGTGTAGTAGCCGCGGCTGAACATCATCGACGGACGCTCTCCGTCAAGGTAGGCTACAGCGGCCAGGAAGCGGTCCACCCGGTTGCCGTAACCGTCACCCCAGGCAGCGACGTTCCCGCGCGGCGGTTCGTACCGGACTGTGTCCATGACTGTGCCGGTCTGGCCGTGGAAGACGGTAAGAAACTCGTCGCCGGCCAGGACATAGCCGCTACTGTTGCGGTGGTCCAAGGTGGGATCGCCGATGACAGTTCCTGCCGCGTCGCGGGTGCCGTCAGCCGTCTTCATCGAGACCTCGGCCTTGCCGTCGCCGTCGAAGTCATAGGCGAGCAGCTGGGTGTAGTGCGCGCCTGCACGGATATTGTGGCCCAGATCGATGCGCCACAGCTTGGTGCCGTCCATCTTGTAGGCATCCACATAGACGATGCCGGTGTAACCCGGGCGGGAGTTGTCCTTGGCGTTGGACGGGGACCACATCTGTATGACTTCGTACTGGCCGTCGCCGTCCACATCCGCCACGCTGGCGTCACCAGCGGAGTAGGTGTAGGGAACGCCGTCTTTCGCGACGCCATCAGAAGGCTTATCCAGCTTGACCGCCAGGTAGTTCTGGGCCATGGGAGCGAACTCGCCAGTGAGCTGGTCCGCCCCGCTGCCTACCGCCTTGATAACGTACGTGGACGTGGCCGTGCCGCTCGTATCAACGTACGTGGTGCTGTTGCGGATGGGATCGACTGTGAGCTGAACGCCGTCCCGGATGACATGGAAGCCCACGCTCTCCAGGTCCAGCCCAAGCATTCGCCAACTCAAGCTGACACCTTGATCGGTCAAGACAGCCACCGGAGCCCGGTCCAGCTTTTCCATCTGGCGCTTCGGTGTGCCCTTGCCAGACTGTTCCGGCAGCGTCACCTGCGGATTCTTGGTTCCACCCGGCTCCTGGGCAGCTTGGGCGCTTGCCAACGGCAGCCCCGTCAGTGCGATAGCCGCGGCAGCAAGGGATGCGGTTGCCACCATAGGGCTGGAACGCAAAGCCTTGCTGGCCCTGCTACTCCGGAGTTGATTCGCAAGATAATTCAAAATAGACATCTCCTTTGATGCCAGGTGGCAAAAGTGAGCCGACCCGGTTCAGATTTGTAACGTTTCATTGCTTCTCCCCGATAAAAGACGGGGAGGATCGAGGGGATGGGTTAGAGGTGGAATTTTCGGGACGCAATGCCCTCAACGGAGTTCAGGAAACCGCTTTCCTGCATCTAGGTCTACCAGCCGCTCCTTGGAGGGGTCAAGGAATAAACAGAAAAACATGAACATTTCCAAACAAGAAGCCACTGAACACGCGGAATAGGAACACATCCGACTAGGGAGGAATGGGGACCAGCGTTGGCCGAAAAACTATGGCCACCCGCGCCGAAGGCGTGGCGTGCACAGTGGTCGGTGTTCCGCTGCCTTAGGATGTGGCAGACCTGCAGGGGCTGGCAATGGTCGACGCCGTGGGGAACGTCGTGAGCCTGGGCGGCGGCCTGCTGCCGGTCATCTTCCCCCTGCTGCCGCACCGCCGGCAGCCCACCCACCAGAAGGAAGTGCAAGCATGAACATCGCAGTCGCCGGCGGAACCGGGAAAGTGGGCCGCCACGTGGTCAGCATCGCCAGGGAGCGGGGGCATGCGGTGAAAATCCTTGCCCGCTCCGAGGGCGTGGACCTCGTCAGCGGCCAGGGCCTTGCCGGAGCGCTGGAGGGTGTGGACACCCTTATTGACGTTGTCAGCATCCAGACCCTGTCCGCCAAAGTATCCGTGAAGTTTTTCAGCGCCACCACCACCCACCTGCTGGAGGAGGCCAAGGCTGCCGGTGTGCGGCACTACCTGGCGCTGTCCATCGTGGGCGCGGACAAAGCTGCCGCCGGCATCTACGCCGGCAAGCTGGTCCAGGAAGAGCTGGTCAGCGGCGGGGACGTGCCCTGGACCATCCTGCGCGCCACCCAGTTCCACGAGTTCGCCGGGCAGGTCCTGGGCCGCAGCTCGGTTGGCCCGCTGGCTGTCGTACCCCGCATGGCCACCCAGCCCATCGCCGCACGGGAGGTAGCCGTGGCCCTGGTGGATGCTGCAGAAGCAGGCCCACAGGGACGGATTCCGGACCTGGGCGGGCCTCGAGTAGAGCAGCTGGTGGACATGGTCCGCGCGTATGCCGAAAAATCGGGGCAGCGGAAGCTGGTTATTGGCGCCACTGCGCCGGGCCGGCTGTGGAAGGCGATGCGCAACGGGACCTTGCTGCCGGAGGCGGGCGCCGCCGTCGGACGCCAGACGTTCCAGGACTGGCTGGCAACCCTGAAGCAGCAGCAGGCCTAAGCCACGAGGCAGCCTCCCATGCCAAGTACCCGCCACGTGCTGGTATTGCTGTGGCGCCTATTCGGGCAGCTCCATCTGGAAGCCGCATGGACAGCGCAGTACACGCGTCGTCATATAGACATCCAGTCCGTCCTCAGAGGCACTGTCGGTGAAGACTGGAGCGCTGAGCCGGCGGAGTTCCGACCCGGCCTTCTGCATTGGCTGGCCGCAGTGGATGTAGTGGCCGCCGAAGGCAAGCACATTCCTGAAGCTCCCGGTCCGGTTCAAGACTGCAGCAACGGCTGTGACGCCGGCATGGTCCAGGTAGTGACTCCCGCACGCGCCGCAGGAATAGCCCACCTCCACCAGGACATCGGAGGACGGGCTCAGGGTTTCGATGGAGTGCACCGCCAAGTTCTGGTCCGTCCCGCAGTTTACGCACGTCAGCGGACGATCTTCGGTGCCTTCTTCAAAAGAATGCCTGTTCGGGCCCAGGGGATGAATAGACATTGTCACGCAGCGGCGGGGCAGCTGGACAGGATGTCAGCGGCAGCTGCCGGGCCATCCATTCGAAACAAGGTGCAATGCGAGGCAGCCATGATGGCTCTCTTTCGCTGTTGTGCATCCAATCGCCGTTTTGCTCCAGCGATGTCTTTTGGCGGCCCTGCACACGGCCGACAAGAGGAATCATCACAAATGTGATGCTTGCCACTAAGAATGTACGCACGACAGGCCCGCATGTCCAGTTGAACCAGCGTCATTCCCTGCACGTGGCCCAAGCAGGGTGGCCCCAAACAGGCCCATTTAGCAAGCCTACTTACTATCTATTAGTAATCATGCTTACTATTATCCGCACACGCCCGTTTCCCAAAGACCAGGAGCCCACCCACCATGACCATCACGAGCCGGACCACCGGACACAAGACCAGACTCCAAGCTGCATCCCAAGCCGTAGGGGCAGTGTTCCTGCTGGTCGGCGTCCTCGGATTCATTCCGGGCATCACCAGCAATTATGACTCCCTGGGATTGGCCGGGCATGGGTCCGGTGCCCTTCTGCTGGGGATCTTCCAGGTCTCCGTGCTGCACAATATGGTCCATCTGCTTTTCGGCGCCGCAGGCATCCTCCTGTCCCGCAGCCACGGCCAGGCCCCGCGCTAAAGAACCCCGCCAGTCCAGATCGTGGACGGGCTCTGGGGCCTCAGCCCAGCCGTTTATCAACGGCTTTGTTCCGTACTCGCCGCTGGGCCTTCTTCGCCGACTCCCCCGTGCTCTAGCGCGGGCGCGGCACTTTTGTGAACCCGGAATTTCCTCCTGTATGGCGGGGTCACCTACCTCATCCTCTGGCTCTACGGGTTTCTGATCGGCTACGATTCACCGGCCAACGTCGTCCCGGTCAACGACGCGGACAACTGGCTGCACCTGGTCCTCGGCCTCGGCATGATCGGACTTGCGGTGCTTTTTTCCAAGAACACAGTCCCCCTCCGATAACAGAAGCCATCCTCATGCTCCTTATTTTTGGACTCAGCACCAAGCTCAAAGCGCTGCCGCCCCGGCCTGCAACCTGCCAATACTGCAGGTCTTTCGTTCAGCACTACCTGGAAGAGCGGGCCACAAAGCTCACGATCTTCTTCATACCCGTCCTCACAACGTCCAGGAAGTACGGCATCACCTGCTCAAACTGCGGTCAGCACTCCATCATCAACAAACGACAAAGAAACGCCCTGACCCGGTGAGCCCGGTGGGCGCGCCACGAGTGGCTGTAGATCTCAATCAAGTGGTGCTGCGGATGTTGCAGCAAACGGTCCCAGAAACTGGGAGTCGGCGCGGGCCCTAGTTATGTGAAAAAGCACGCTCGAGGCCGGCCCGCTCTGGGACATAGTCCCGGGCCGCCTGATCCTCATCACCTGCTTCACGGAGGACCTCTGGGGGCAAGAACGATCATTATTGAAGCCAGCCCGCTGGAAACCCAAAGTAGGTAGCAGCAAGTGCCGTTTTCGACGCTGAAAGCGGCACTTACTGCTACCTGCTTGGGCGAACGGCAGGCCGGTCAGGTGATCAGGTAGTGGGTCCGGTCAGTTTCCGCGTCGGGGGAAGGGCCTTTGCGGAGGATGGCACGGGCCAGCGCGCTGGTGCCGATGGCGGGAAGCAGGATGACGGCGGCTGCGATGGACAGGCCGGTCCAGCCCGCATCCCGCAGAACCCCACCAGGCCCGCCGGGACGCCCCGGACGCCGGCGCTTGCTGTACGTCAGATACATCATGGTCCGATGGTAGGGACCATGCACGGCCCCGGGCCCGAGTAGCCGGTACCTGCTTTTCGGCACCGGCAGCACTTGCCGGACGGCGCTAGCGGTACCCGTCCACCATCGCGGCGGCGATTTCCTTGTAGGCACGCCGGGTTTCAGGCTTGAGGACATCCAGGGTGACCAGGTCGCCGTCGGCCACGCCGCGGTCGTGCGGGACGGCGATGAGCTGGCGGCAGATGCCGGCGAGGTGTTCCTCGATGGCGTCCTTGTCCACCCGGGAGGAGACTTCGTCCTTGTCCGTGATGACCACAATGGCGTTCCGGGCCAGGTCCTCGTAGCCGTGGCTCGCCAGCCAGTGCAGGGTGCTGCGGGCACGCTTGGCGCCGCTCACCGCATACCCGGCGGCGATGATCAGGTTGTCAGCGGACTGCAGGATGCCGCTCATGGCGTTGTGTGTCACGCCGGTGCCGCAGTCGGTCAGGGCGATGGAGTAGTAGCTGGAGATGAGCTTGCGGATCCGCAGGTACTCGGCGGCCGTGAGCGAGTCCGAGACCTCCGGGTCCTGCTCCCCCGCGATCAGGTGCAGCCGGCCGGCGTGGTGCATGTAGCGGGACAGCGCGGTGAGCGAATCCACGGAGTCGATGTTCTTGAGCAGGTCCGTGATGGTGCGCGGGCTGGCCTGCTGGTAAATGCCCTCGCCCAGGGCGCGCTCCACCAGGTCGCCGGAGTCCGGGTTGGCATCGATGGCGCAGGGCGGATCGCCGCGGAATTCGGCCAGGGTCAGGCCCACGCCCACCGTGGTGGAGGTCTTGCCGATGCCGCCCTTCAGGCTCAGGACCGCCGTGTTGAAGCTGCCCTGCAGCTGGCGCGCGATCCGGAGGCGCAGCTCGTCCTCCGCGCGCTGCTTGGCGCCGGGTCCGAGGTTCCAGGCCCCACCGGTCAGCGAGTACATGGCGCCGCGGAATCCGCCCACCGGCCGGGGCTTCTGCTCACGGACAAACAGGCCCGGCGAGCTGGTGAAGTCCGGCATCGGGGTGTCGGCAATAACGTCCGCGGTGCTGGGCCGCTTGCTTCGGCGCACCGGTTCGGTACTGGTAGAAGCGTCCGACGACGGCGGCACGGCGTCCGCAGCGCTGTCGGCGGAGGTGGAGGTGCTGGTGTCCTGGTCACCAGCCGCCGGACCGGCAGCTGCCGGCGTCTCAAAGCCGGGACCGGCAAAAGCCGCCGCTTCAGACGCAGGTGCATCGGGCCCTGTTGCTTCAGACCCCGGTGCATTAAAAGCGGGCAGGCCGGCTTCCGGCTGGCGGCCGGCAGGCGCGAAGGATGCCGGCTGCCGGCTGGGGGCGGGGACGTGACCCGTGGTTTTTGCTGCGTCCGCAGCGGCGGCGGCCTCAGCCCAGGAGCTTCGGCGGATAGGCGGCTGGCCTGCTTCTGACGGGCTGGAGGGGTTGGGTGTGATGGCTGGCATGGTTCCTGTCCGGGCGTCTGTCAGGTCGCCGTCGGCGCGACGGAGGTCGCGGCGTCGGCGCAACTGCGGCTGCCCTTTATCTGCATCAGGTGCGAGGGCGCGAGCGTTTTGATCCGCCGGATCAGGCATGTCTGTCCCCCCAGGACTTTTGGCATAAGGTTCTGCTGAACTTTACTGTCTGGTTCAAACAGTAAGTCTAGGTGCTCAGGCAGAATCCGGAGGTCAGACCCGCGAAAGGGCAAGCGCCACCACGGCGGAGGTGGCCACCAGGAGGAGCGCAAGGACCGCGTAGGCCTGCCATTTGGGGCGGCCCTTGTGAGGGTTGATGTCTACGTATGGCATGGCTAGCGGCTTCCCTCCCGGATGGCGGCAACCCGCACGGCGCGGCGCTTGAGTCTTAGCACCTGGTACATCACCAGAAAGGGAATCAACAGCGTGCCCAGCAGCGCGCACAGCGCCAGGGCAAAGTCGGCGAGAGCCACAACGAACCTCCGTTGGTTAGCAGGATCCCCCATGTCGGATCAGCCAACACGTTATCCAGCCAACACTGTTGTGACAAATCCGTAAAAGGGCAGCAGGGCAAACGCTTTCCTCGCGCTCCGCCCCTATCCAGCAGGATTGACGTGATTCCGCCGGAATTCGGCGTGTCAGGCAACCGCTAGCACAAGGGGGTCCGCGGAGCGAGTCAAGCGGTGTGTGACTGAAGCAGCCAGGCCTCGATGGCATCCGCCGCGGCGGACGCTCCGCCGGCAGCGGCGTAGCCTTCAGCCACCCGCGTGGCCCCGGCCCGCCTGGCCATGGCGTCCTTCACAGCCCGCCGAAGCCGCTCCGGCGAGAGCTTCCTGCGCGGGAGCCGGATCCCTGACCCGCTGACCTCCACCCGCCTGGCCACCTCCAGCTGGTCCCGGCCAAAAGGCACCACGCACACCGGCACGCCGTGCGCCAGCGCCTTCTGGGTGGAGCCCATGCCGCCGTGGGTGACCGCAACGGCTGCACGGTCAAGGATGGCGTTATGGGGAACAAAGTCCACAACGGTCGCATTGGCCGGCACGTCCAGCCCGTCAGGGATGCCCGCAGGCATGGTGGCAACAACGTGCACCGGCTCGTCCCGGAACGCGCCCAGGGCAGTCCGGACCAGCACGCCGTCGTCCTGGAACTCTGAGGACGTGGTGACAAGGACTATTGGCTTGCCGATGGCGTTCAGCCATTCCGGGATGTCCTGCGGAGGCTCCCACGTGGAGGCGCCCACCATCAGGACCTCCTGCCCCCAGTCCGTGACGGCGTACTCGAACGGCTTGGCGGTGGTGACAAGCATCAACGGGGCCTTGCGGAGGAACTCATCGGCCGATGCCACTGGCGGAAGCCCCAGCTGTTCCCGCAAGGCGTTGAGCCGCGGCAGCAGGGACTGCTCCACCGCTCCGATGACGGCCCTGCCCACCAGGGCATCCCGGGCCCGCCCCAGGAAGCCGCTCATGGGCGGCAGTCCAGGACCGAACGGCGGCGTACCCGGAGAGTTGAGCGCGGGAGTGTAGGGCGAGAAGGACACCCAGGGGCCGCCCCAGGCCTCCGCCGCGAAGCCGGCGCCCCAGGTATTGATGTCCACGATGGCAGCGTCCGGGTGGATCCCGTCAATTGCCGTCCGGAAGTCCGGAGCGTCATACGTGCCGCGGGCGGCGAAAACGGCTGCCCCGGATTCCAAGGCACGCTTGGGCCCCCGAGCCAAATAGTCGTCCATGGCGACGGATTCGATGCGTGGGTCGATGGGCTCTGCCGCTAGTCCGAGGCTCCGCATCAGCCCCACGTGACTGGCAAGGGTGCGCACGTGCACGTCATGGCCGCGGCGGCGCAGCTCCAGCAGCAGGGGCGTCATGGGAAGGAGATGCCCCAGCGCGGGCGAAGTGTAGGCGAGGATGGTGGACATCAGGTCACGTCCTTGGTGAAGGGGGCAAGCATCTCCGCGAGGGCCTGCTCAGTTTGACGGCGGGTGAGTGCGCTGTCGCGGCGCAGCAGCTTCCAGGTGTAGACATCACAGATGGTTACCAGCTGGGCAAGCCGCCGCTTACGGACGGCCGCCGGCTGGTCAGGGAGGAACGGGGCGAAGGCGTGCTCGCACCACTGCCGGTGCAGGAGGCGGCCCTGGTCGGCAAGCACCTTGATCGCCGGAATGCGGCCCTCTTCTGCAAGCATCCGCAGCACACGGTCGCCCATGAGCTCGTAGTGCTCCATCAGGTTGGCCACCGCGCCCGGGACATCCCCCGGCACCACCCGTGAGCGGGCCTGCACCACCCGCTCCGACTGGCGTTCCGCGGCCGCGGCGAACAGCTTGTCCTTGTTTCCGAAGCGGCGGATGACGGTCTGGACGGTGACGCCGGACCTTGCGGCCACTTCATCGAGGCGGATCTGATCGGATGGCTGCTCCCAGAAGAGCTCCGTCACGGCGTCGAGAATTGCTTCAGCCGTGGCCGCGGCAGCATCGGAACGGGCTGCCATCCGGTAAGGCCGCTTGGCCTCTTCCGCCAATTTCATGTTAACTACGTTAACTCTAAATCTGCCGGCGTCAAGAGGGTCCCCAGTGCACACGCCACGCTTGATCGCTCTCGTTGCGGACCGCTGTCTGAACCCTCGCTACCCATCAACTTGCGGGGTGGAGCGAGTTGGCCCAGCCATTCCAGTACGTTGCGGTTTGGCTCTCCTGGCGAACCACGCGGTCAGGCGCATCGCCCTTAGCGGGCCAGAAGCAGAGCTGATAGGTGTCGACCGGCTCCTCTGTTTCAACGATTGTGTCGACTGCGCGGGCAGAGTCCATTCCCCTTGCCGCGTACCGGACGCGGTAGGTGCCAGGAGCCAGGTCTATTGGATACAAGACCTGGCCTCCCCACTCCTCTAGGAAGGGACGGTGAACCACTGTGAATGAGACTTCGACGATGTCCTCCCATGCCCGATCCAGTGGCGGTTCTGCATCGGAGAACCCGACGCTGAAATTGACATGGCCGGTGTGCAGACCCGTGATGAGAAATAGGAGGTTGGGGCTGGAAGCACCGCACAGGCCGTTGGACTGACCTCGAAAAGATGCCTCTAAGTCAGAGTCGAAGACGGGCCCGGACACGACATAGGCCTGGCCGTAGTGCACCCACAATCGACCATTGAAGAGGGTCTTCATGGCAACACTCTAGACGGCTGGCGTTTTCCGATTTGACCGGGCTACGGGATGGGTGGCAACGGTGGGGGGTACGTCTGCTCGATTCCACGACGTCAAACACGCACTGAGTCCCTAGGCGGACCGAATGGTTCTGAAAGCTTAGTGCTCCCGGCGGGTCTCCTGCAGCCGCTTGATGAACCAGCGGGACTGCTCGGGGCCGTAAGGCAGCACGGGGATGGCCTTGGTGGCGTCCGTCGGGGTATCGCGGATGGACTGCCTGGCCTGGCGGACGGCGGTGGTCATGGTGTCCGCCATGGTCTTCACGAACTGATCGCTGCAGGGTTTGCCGTGGCCCGGGATCAGGAACTCGTAGCGGTGGCGCAGTGCGGAAATGTGCCGCAGGGCGTCGGCCCATTCCTCCGGGTAGGAATCTTCAAAGGACGGGTGTGCGCCCTGTTCCACGAGGTCGCCCACGTAGAGGGTGGTGGAGGTGCCCACCAGGAGGTCGCCGTCGGTATGGCCGCGGCCCAGGTAGAACAGGGTGGCGGTCAGCCCGCCGAGGTCCACCAGCACGGGCTGGTCCTTCACGATGGCGTTGGGCACCACCAGTTCAACATTGTCACCTTCGCCGGTGGACATTTCCGGCTCCAGGGTGCCAACAAAACGGCGCTGCAGGTCCCCGCGCTCGTCGATTTCGGCGGCGCAGTTTTCATGGGCCCAGAATTCGTCAGTGCCGTCCTCCGCGAAGACTGCGTTGCCGAAGAAGTGATCGTAGTGGGCGTGGGTGTTGACCACCACCAGCGGCAGCTGGGTCTTCTCGCGCACTGCGTCCAGGATCTCGCGTCCCTGCCGCGGACCGCAGCCCGTATCGATCACCATGGCCCGCTCGGAGCCGACAATCAGGCCGGTGTTCAGGAGTGAACCTTCGGTGACGAGCACATAGTTGTCCGCGCCCACTTCGAGCCATTCTGACATTGTTTCTCCATACCTCCGGCAAGCATTTGGGTTCTTCTGGCCTCGAGTCTACCCACCGGGCCTTGGAGTTTCCGGGACGCGGAACGGCCTGGGAGCACCTCCGGGAGCGCAGGGTGGCCCACAGGTTAATCTTTCCGAAACGTTCCGTTAGGTACTATCGGTCCATGGGGACTAAACAACACAAAGCCTTTTGCGCTGCCTGCGGCAGGACCACAAACCACGTGACCGTCTATCGAAAGGCCGACGACGGCGGCCAGCTGGTTGCGAGCGTCTCCTGTGTTGAACACCCGGATGTGCCAGCGTAAAACAGATGGGCACAGCTCCCCATCGCTCGGCGTTCCGCTGATACGGCATGATGGTACCTGCACTTTCGCGCCGAATATTGGGGGATCCATTGAGCAACAACCAGCAGCCCGGTTGGCCGCACCAGCCCAACCAACAGCAGCCTAGTTCGCAGCAGCCACATCAACAGCAACCACAGCCTGAGCACGGCCGGGAATACCCGGCTGTCCTGCAGGCGCCGGGCCAGGACGGGCAGCAGACCCAGCAGTTCCCGCCCTACAACCCGCAGCAGCCGGGCCAGGAGGGGCAGCAGACCCAGCAGTTTCCGCCCTACAACCCGCAGCCGGGCCAGGACGGGCAGTACAGCCAGCAGCCACAGCCTGAGTACGGCGGCGATTACCCGACTGTCCGCCGTTACCCTAGCCAGGACGGACAGCAGACCGGGCAGTACCCGCCCTACAACGTGCAGCAGCCAGGCCAGGCAGGGCAGCCGTTTTATGGAGATCCCGCGCAGCAGTACCCCGCACAGCAAAACGGTGCCCCTTACGGGCAGCCGGGCTCCCCGATGTATCCGCAGCCTGCACAGAAAAGCGGCATGCCGGTGTGGGGCTGGGTCGCCAGTGGCGCCGGCGCCTTGGCTGTAATCGCAGTGGCAGGCGTGATGGTGTTCAACGGCCTCGCCGGCGGCAAGCAGCAGCCTGTAGTGGCTGACCCGACCGCCAGTGAGTCGGCAGCACCGGAGGAATCAGCGGCACCGGTGGAAACGGAGGCGGCGGAGATCGTTTCCCTCTATGACGAAACAGACTTTGCCAGCGCACCGGTGTGGTCGGTCCAGGCACCAGAGGGCTGGACCATGGAGCAAGTCCGCGAGGGCACCATGGAGTACACAAACGCGGACCTGCAGTGCGTTTTTACCACCCATCAGGCCATCCTCCCTCCCATCAGCGAAACCGAGGAATTGGGCGCCACTAAACTGGCCATGGCGGCTGAGATCGATGCTGTGAAAAAGTCCGTTGAGAGTTCCGTAGAGGTCGTGGAAGAAGACGGTTCCGCCTACATCAAGCTGCGGGATGACAGTACGGAAATCGAACTTCAGAAAGCGGAGCTCCGCTTCAAGAACAAGAACAACTCCGATGTGGTCTACCTGATGGCCGTGCGCGCCACCCCATCCAGTGACGGGCTGATGGAAGTGGGCCTCGCCTGCCCCGGCGGAATGACCGGAGCGTCTTCGCTCTGGTACGAACTCGTTGAGCGGGTAACCATGACGGACGCGCCGTAGGCGGGAATTCTGGTTCTCCCATCTTTCCCGGCGTCGTTAGATGATTGCCACGAAAGCGAACTTCCTAGGGATGTTCGTGACGCTTGCAATCCTTGCAGAAAAGTGTTTCTGTCAACTCGCCGCAGCACTGGCAGCGATGTTCAAGTGCCTGAGGTTCCACGAAGTATATGGTCATGCTTCATGTTCAATCCTTCAGTCCCTTGAAGGTAACCGTAGCCACTACTCACATTTCCCACGACCACTACTTGGACGTATCGACCCTAAGGCCAGCTGGGTCGAGATCAAGTACGCAGGGCCCTTGCATCATTTGCGGTTCTGCGGGCTATTCTACGGTGACGCTCTTGGCCAAGTTACGAGGCTGGTCCACGTCGTAGCCCTTGGCCGAGGCGAGTTCCAGGGCGAAGATCTGCAGCGGCACGGTGGCCAGCAGCGGTGCGAGCAGCGTGGGCGTGTCCGGAATGTAGAAGACGTGCTCGGCATAGGCCTTAACCGCTTCGTCCCCCTCTTCCGCAATGACGATGGTCTTGGCACCGCGGGCGCGGACTTCCTGGATGTTGGAGACCACCTTGGCGTGCAGGGAATCGCGGCCGCGCGGGGAGGGGACCACCACGAACACGGGCTGGCCTTCCTCGATCAGCGCAATGGGTCCGTGCTTCAGCTCGCCGGCCGCAAATCCTTCGGCATGGATGTAAGCGAGCTCCTTGAGCTTCAAAGCTCCTTCCATGGCTACCGGGAAGCCAACGTGGCGGCCCAGGAATAGCACCGACTTGGCATCGGCCATGGACTTACCCAATTCCTTGATCGGGCCGGCGTTATCCAGGATGGTTTGGATCTTGGCCGGGATCTTGCCCAGGTCTGCCAGGATGTCCTTGATTTCCCCTTGGAACAGGTTGCCGCGCAGCTGGGCAAGGTACAACCCGAGCAGGTACGCAGCAGTAATTTGCGCCAAGAACGCCTTCGTGGACGCGACCGCGATCTCCGGACCGGCGTGGGTGTACAGCACGGCGTCCGATTCACGCGGAATGGTAGAGCCGTTGGTGTTGCAGATGGAGAGGGTCTTGGCGCCCTGTTCCTTCGCGTAGCGGACGGCCATCAGAGTGTCCATGGTCTCCCCGGACTGGGAGATGGAAACCACCAGGGTGTGGGCGTCCACGATCGGGTCCCGGTAACGGAACTCGTGGGAGAGCTCTACCTCAGTGGCGATCCGGCACCAGCGTTCGATGGCGTACTTAGCCACCTGGCCAGCGTACGCTGACGTGCCGCAGGCCAGCACAATGATTTTGTTGACGTTCTTGAGCTCTGCGGGGTCGATCCGGAGCTCGTCCAGGGTCAGCTTTCCGTTGATATCCGAGCGCCCCAGCAGTGTCTGCCCCACGGCATCGGGCTGGTCATGGATTTCCTTCTCCATGAAAGAGCCATAGCCACCCTTTTCTGCCGATTCCGGATCCCAGTCAACGAAGTATTCCTTGCCTTTGGCGGGGGCACCGTAGAAGTCAGTGATGTCCACCTCGTCTGCCGTGATGGTGACAATCTGGTCCTGGCCCAGCTCCACGGCCCGGCGGGTGTAGTCAATGAAGCCGGAAACGTCCGAGCCCAGGAAGTTTTCTCCCTCACCCAAGCCAACCACCAGGGGCGAGTTGCGGCGGGCGGCAACCACCACGTCGGGCTGGTCGGCATGCACGGCCAGCAGGGTAAAGGCGCCCTCAAGGCGTTGGCAGGCCAGCTGCATGGCTTTCGTCAGGCCCCCGTCGCTCACGGCTCCGTTGAGCTTGGTGCGGAAAATATCGCCCAGCAGCGCCGCAGCGACCTCGGTGTCCGTCTCGGAACCGAACGTGACGCCACTGGCTAGCAGCTCGTTCTTGAGCTCGGCGAAGTTCTCAATGATGCCGTTGTGGATCAGGGCCAGCTTGCCGCCGTCGGACAGATGGGGGTGCGCGTTCTCGTCCGTGGGTCCGCCGTGCGTTGCCCAGCGAGTGTGGCCTATGCCGGTGGAGGTCTCAGGCAGCGGGCGCTCTTGCAGTTCCGTGAGCAGGTTGCTGAGCTTGCCCGACTTCTTCCGGGAGGAAATCATCCCATCCGAGATCACCGCAACACCCGCGGAGTCATAGCCCCGGTACTCCAGGCGGCGCAATCCTTCAAAGACCACTTCCAGCGCATCATGACCGGCATTCCCGCGGCCGTTCGAATGGCCCACATATCCCACGATTCCACACATAGGGACAAACAATACATCTTGTTCGGCGGTGTACTAATTCCGACGGCTAGGACGGAACAAGGAAGGAATTAGTAACAGGAGTCGTCGATTTGTAGTTCGAATACGGAACCCGGTATTCGATACGTTTCAGAACCTTGACATGCTGCGCAGACTCCCACGAACTGATGGGGACAGTCCACTGGACCATCGCCTTCCCCACGAGGCAATGAAACTTTCACGTCATCTGTATATCAGCATGGGAGCGTTCGAGCGAGTATTTGGCAAGGCGAATCAGGGGAATCAAAACTCCGCAATCACAGGCCCCGGGTTCTCCATAGCATCAGCAACAAACCGAAGGAACCCAGCCGCCGTTCCACCGTCACAAACCCGGTGATCGAACGTGAGCGTCAGCTCAGTAACCTTGCGGACGGCCAAGGAACCGTCCACCACCCACGGCTTATCAATAATTCTGCCAACGCCGAGTATGGCCACTTCCGGATAATTGATGATGGCTGCCGACCCATCCACCCCAAAGACACCGTAGTTATTGAGGGTGAACGTCCCGCTGCCAAGTTCGGCCGGAGATGCTTTACCCTCACGGGCCACAATCGTGAGCCGGCGGATCTCCCCATCCAGCTCCCGGGCGCTCAGCTTCTCCGCTGACCGGATGGACGGCACCACCAGCCCGCGGTCCGTTTGAGCGGCAAAGCCAAGGTTGATGCCCTCGAAGGCAACGATCTCCTGTGTACCGTCTGAAGCTGTTTCGATCCTGGTGTTCAGTTCCGGATACTTCTTCAGTCCCGCGGTCACAAAGCGGGCAATAAAGGCAAGCAAGCCTGGGGCGGGACCAGCGTCCTTTTTCAGGCCCGCCCGGAGCTCCACAAGAGCAGTGGCATCAACGTCCACCCACACTGTGGCTTCCGGGATTTCCGCGCGGCTGCGGGCCATGTTCGCAGCAACGGCTTTGCGCACACCCTTAACTGGTGTGCGGGAAGCGATGCCCAAGCCGGTCCGGGAATCGGTTGAGCCCTGTGCCGCTGGAGTTGGAGGCTGGCTGTCCTGTTCCGTCACATTCGGGGCCGAGATCGCGGCCTCAACGTCACGCCGCATGATCAGGCCGCTTTCGCCGGATCCATGGATCTCGCCGAGGTCAACGCCATGCTCCCGGGCCATCCGGCGCACCAGCGGTGAAATGACGGCACCCAACTTGCCCGGGACCCGTGTCAGCATCAGCAGAAGCTCGTCAGCAGCCTTTTCAGCATCGGAGACGGAACTGCCCGGCGAAGCGCCCACCGAGACACCGGCACCCGTCGATCCGCTGTCATGCCTTCGGGCTCTGGTTCGACGCACAGACCCGCTGCCGCCCCGAGTGCCGTAACCGATCAGCACGTTCCCAGAGCCGGCTTTCTCCTCTTCGCGGTATATGTCGGCTGCCACTTCGACAGGCTCAACCACAGGAGCCCCGGCGGGAGCCACCGAGATCAGCGGCTTCCCAACCTCAAGCGTCTGGCCCTGCTCGCCGTGCAGCTCGGTCACTGTCCCCGCATAAGGCGACGGCACCTCCACCATCGACTTCGCCGTCTCCACCTCGGCGATCGGCTGATCCACTCGGATCTGATCACCCACAGAAACCAGCCAGTTAACCAGTTCGGCTTCTGTCAGCCCTTCGCCGAGGTCCGGAAGAAGGAATACTTTTGTCTCAGTCATGGTCAGTCTTCCCACTGGAGGTCGTCTACGGCGTCAAGGATGCGGTCCACGCCGGGGAGGTAGTAGTGCTCAAGCTTCGGCGCCGGGTACGGGACGTCGAAACCCGTCACGCGGTGGATCGGCGCTGCAAGGTAGTGGAAGCATCGTTCCTGCACCCTGGCCACGATCTCGGAGGAGACGGATGCAAAGCCATGCGCTTCCGCGATCACTACAGCCCGGCCAGTCTTACGGACGGAGGCACATACGGTTTCATCGTCGAAGGGGACGATTGAGCGCACGTCGATGACTTCCAACGACCGCCCTTCCTCAGCGGCCGCCGCGGCCGCCGCCAGCGCTGTCGGCACCGACGGTCCGTAGGCAATCAATGTTGCATCAGTGCCAGGACGGGCGACGGCGGCACGGCCTTCCGAGGACTTGCCACCCTTTGTATTTGCCGAGTGCTGCTCCCGCAGCGTCTCCAGGTCCACCATGTCCTTGGACCAGTAGAGCTTCTTCGGCTCCATAAACATGATGGGGTCATCGGAGTCGATGGCCTCGCGCAGCATTACATAGGCGTCGGCAACGCTGGCAGGAGTGAATACCTTCAGGCCGGCGGTGTGGGCGTAGTACGACTCAGAGGAATCGCAGTGGTGCTCCACTCCCCCGATCCCGCCTGCGTAGGGAACGCGTATGACAATGGGCAGCTTGATGGCCCCCTTGGTTCGGTTGTGCATCTTGGCCACATGGCTGACTATCTGCTCAAACGCCGGATACGCAAAGGCATCAAACTGCATTTCAATCACGGGGCGCATGCCGTTTATGGCCATGCCCACTGCCATGCCGACAATGCCGGACTCCGCGAGAGGAGTGTCGAAGCAGCGCTTTTCGCCGAAAGTCTTGGTGAGTCCGTCTGTGATGCGGAAGACCCCTCCCAGCATGCCCACATCTTCACCGAAGACCAGGACGGACGGATCGTCATGCATTGCGTCTGCCAAGGCTGTGTTGAGGGCTTTGGCCATGGTGACGGACTGCGGACCGGCCGCTTCGGCGGTGGCTGCAGCGGACGCGGCGGCCCTGGCAGTTGCCGCGCTGACATTGCCGTTCGCCTCGGATGAGGTGGTGACTGTGGGGCTCACTTTGCGTCCTCCTCGAAGGTTGCTTCGCGGGCGAGTTCGTCGGCGAGCATGGCGGACTGTTCTTTCAGCTGCGGGGTGGGGACTTCAAAGACATAGCGGAAGAGTTCCTGTGGGTCCACGGGAACTTCTTCGCTGAGGCCGTCCCGCAGCTGGGTGGCCACAGCCTCCGCCTTGGCTGCGATCCGGGTTTCAGCGGCACCGTCCAGCAGCCCCTTGTCCGTAAGGTATGTCTTCATCCGGCTCACCGGGTCCTTGGCCTGCCACTCAGCCACCTCGCTGTCCTGGCGGTAGCGTGTGGCATCGTCGGCATTGGTGTGGGCCTGCATGCGGTAGGTGTTCGCTTCAACGAGCAATGGGCCGGAGCCCTCCCTGGCCAGTTTGACGGCGCGGTCCAGGACGGCAAGGAGTGCCACGACGTCGTTCCCGTCCACGCGTTCTCCGGCCATCCCGTAGCCCACTGCCTTGTGTGCGAGCGACGGCGCCACAGACTGATGTGCCAGCGGCACCGAAATGGCGTATTTGTTGTTCTGGACGAAAAAGATCACTGGCAGGTGGAAGACAGCAGCGAAGTTCAGCGCCTCATGGAAGTCGCCTTCGCTGGTGGCCCCGTCGCCGCACATGGCCAGGACCACGATGTTCTCGCCGCGGAGCTTTGCAGCGTGGGCCACGCCGACGGCATGCAGCAGCTGGGTGGTCAGAGGAGTGCATTGGGGACCAACCTTGTGCTTCAGCGGGTTGAAGCCACTGTGCCAGTCGCCGCGGAAAAGGGTCATGGCCTGGACCGGATCCACTCCGCGTGCCATCACGGCGACCGAGTCCCGATAAGTGGGGAACATCCAGTCGCCCTCTGAGAGGCAAAGGGCAGCAGCCACCTGGCAGGCTTCCTGTCCGTGGCTTGAGGGATAAACCGCCATACGGCCCTGCCGGACGAGAGAAGAGTTCTGATCGTTGACGCGGCGTCCGATCACGAGCTGCTCGTAGGCGGCCATCAGCTCCTCATCACCGGGCAGCGGATACTCGTGGCCGGGTTCTGTGCCTTGTTCATCCTCTGCTTTGAGCCGGCCATTCTGGTCCACCATCTGGATCTGATGGCGGGCCGGCAGCATGTAATCTTCAGCGGTAATCCCAAATTTGCGTACGGCTTCGGCAACCGGGTCCGCGCTCAGGGGCTGCCCCTGGTCGTGCGCCGTGTGGTCTGCGGAGATCGTCATCGGTCCGTCCTTCTGTAGCCACTATTCACTCCCAGTATCGACCCGCAGCAAGTTTCGTATCCAGTCCTTAGCAAAAACGTGGAGGAGTACGATCGATGGACCTATTCTTGGAGACGAAACGTCAACGTGACCTGCATTACGGCTAGGAGCTGTGGACAAATTGGCAAGACCCGAGGCTGAGGGCGACCCGGCGCCGCTGGATGATGTGGACCGGAAAATCATTGCCGAGCTCACCCGTGATGGCCGAATGTCCGTCACCCAGGTGGCAGAGAATGTCCACATCTCGCGGGCGCACGCTTACACACGGATAGCGAGGCTGACAGGGGACGGAGTGCTGACCAAGTTCACTGCCTTGGTTGACCCCATCAAGGCCGGGCTCAAGTCCTCTGCCTACGTGACGCTAAAGGTCAGCCAGCATTCATGGCGCGAACTGCGCGAACAGCTACGCAACATCCCTGAGGTGCATCACATTGCCCTGGTGGGCGGCGACTTTGATGTCATCCTGCTGGTCCGCGCCATCGACAACATCGACCTGCGTCGGGTCATCTTTGACCAGCTTCAGTCCATGCCTGGGGTACTTGATACACAGACGTTTCTGGTGTTTGAGGATGTGGATACACGCTAGGTCCGCCGGAAAACCGCAGCCGTCTAAGCCGTACTCAGTCCGGTTCCAACTGCTGTGCCGCTTCGGCGCGGGACGGACGACGGCGGGCTCGAACCTTCTGGATGCCTAGGGCGTGTCTCCTTATTGTCATAGCCAGATGACGACGGCATAGAGGCCGACACCGGCTTGGTAGGTCAGTGCGAGTTTGTCGTAGCGGGTGGCGATGGCACGCCATTGTTTGAAGCGGCTGGTGGATCTCTCCACCGTGTTGCGGCCTTTGTAGGTCTCGGCGTCGAAGTTCACGGGGCGTCCGCCGCGTGAACCACGGCCGTTACGGTGCCCGATCTGGTCGGAGGGCTCCTCGACGACGGCTTAGAAGCCCCGGCCGCGCAGCAGTTGCCGGTTCGCGCTGGACGAGTAGGCCTTGTCACCATAACCGCGTCCGGCCCGTCCATAACGATCGGAAACATGGGCGAATCTCCGCCCTGCCCGGGGCCAAGATCATCGCCCAGCGGTCGGACTTTACGGTCGCAGGCGTGATGATTCTTGGTGCACAGACCGCTTCTGGAGCGGTCCACGGTATGGTACGAGGGCTCAGCAAACAGTTTCTTGAAATCCGTGAGTTCTCCCTGTTGTGCGGGGAAGGTTTATCCCGTGCTTGTTAGCTTTGTTGCTAGTCGAGTCCACCGAAACTGCCCAATCGATCAGCCCGGCGTCCGATTCGGCCAGAAGCCTTCGGTGGCTCTGGTCCCGCGTCCCCTCGGACGCGTAACGGCGGTGCCGCTTCCAGACTGTCTGCCACGGACCGAACTCGCGGGAGGGTTCCGCCAGGCAATGCCGCACCGGGGTACCAGTAAACGATGGCTTCAACGACCTGGCGGTGGCCCCCGTACGGGCGTCCACGCCGCCCGTCGGTACTCGGCAGCAAGGTATCGATCCGGCACCACACAGAATCCCGATCCCGGCGAAGAGGCCTCATCACGAATCTCTGCCATCGGTTCGACAGGTTCTTTCGACCGACCTCTATGCGCTTATTGGAACGCCAACGAACACAGTTGGGCGTATTCCCTTTTTCAGGAACTGAGGGTCGGTGGTTCTCGGGAAACCGAGAACCACCCACCCCCAGCTTTAAGTCCCAAGCCACAGTGCGGAAAACCAGGCCTTTGGTATTCATTAGGGCTATGGGGAGACATTTGCCTAGACCCTGGCAGTCCATCCTCTCCCTTACCCTCCCCCAGACGATGCCCCACATCTTTCTGGTGCTCCTTGCCATAGCCGCCGCTGACTCAATGGCAGTGCTATCCCATCTGAAGGCCTCCTGAGGCCTGCTTGAAGCATCTGGAAGAGGCATGATGGCAATGCTTGTCCCGCTCGCACTGGTGGCCTTCTCGTCAAGCCCCATTGACCAATCCGTGTCAGGGGACCTGGCCGGAGTCCTGAAATTTTTCTCCATGCCCACGGAACCCCGCCTGGTTAATTACGAATTTGTCGAATCCGCAGCGAACGTGGTGCTATTTAGCCCGTTGGGGCACGCGGCAGCACTGGCATGTGCAGAAAAGCGATGGTGGCAAATAGGCATCTTAGGCACGCCAGTGTCCGGCGGCATCGAACTCGGACAGCTGAGGTTTATTCAAAAACGGTTCGCGAGTGCGCAGGATCATGTCACAAATACCACAGGGGCAGTCATAGGGGCGCTGCTGGCCGTTGCGGCCCTTAAACGGCCAGGCCAGGCCCTCTGCGGCGGGCATGCAGCAGCAGTAGCTGCGGGGACTAGCTGACGAAGCCCTTCATCCAGGTCTTCAGATCCTCGCCAAACTCCACACGCTCGGAGGCAAGCGTGATGACAGCCTTGAGGTAGCTCAGCTTGTCTCCGGTATCGAACCGGCGGCCCTTGAATACCACTCCGTACACGCCTGAGCCCTCGCCCTCGCCAGCAGCGAGTGTCTGCAGCGCGTCCGTCAGTTGGATTTCGCCGCCACGGCCCGGACCGGTTTTCTCCAGGATGCCGAAGACGGACGGGTGCAGCACGTAGCGCCCGATCACCGCCAGGTTGGACGGCGCCTCACCAGGAGCCGGCTTCTCCACCAGGCTGTTGACGCGGACGTAGTCCTCGCCGTCAATGGCCGTGATGTCCGCACATCCGTAGGCGCTGATCTGGGACGGATCCACCTCGATCATGGCGATGACGGAACCGCCGGTCTTCTGTTGCACCTCCATCATGGTGCTGAGCAGGCAGTCGTTCTCATCAATCAGGTCATCACCCAGCAACACGGCGAACGGCTCGTTCCCCACGTGCTGGCTGGCGCACAGCACCGCGTGGCCAAGCCCCTTGGCCTCGCCCTGGCGGACATAGTGGATGGGCCCCAACTGGGAAGCGTGCTGCACGGCCTCCAGGCGGCTCTTGTCGCCCTTCAGCTCCAGGGCACGCTCCAGGCCGGGTTCCCGGTCAAAGTGATCTTCCAGGGAGCGCTTGTTCCGCCCCGTGATCATCAGCAGGTCGGTGAGGCCTGCCTGAACGGCTTCCTCCACCACGTACTCGATGGCCGGCCGGTCAACCACCGGCAACATTTCCTTCGGCATCGCCTTAGTGGCGGGCAGGAAGCGAGTTCCCAATCCGGCAGCAGGAATGACGGCTTTGGTTATAGCTTTCCCCATTGTCATAGCTGAACCATACAAATGAGCACGTGAACATAGCAATCTCTGGCATGCAAACTTTGGCTCGCGCTTCTCTGAAATGCCCGAAAACCCTCGGCATACCCTGGCTTTTGCAAACCCGGCCGAGCGAGGACGACGCCGAGCGTTTGGCAGGGCCATGACGTCATTGGCTAAGCTGGGCATTCACCCCTCTGACGTTGGAGACACCCTCGCATGCGCACGCCTGAAACCAAACGCACTGATCGGAACCCTAATCAACGTTTCTCACAGAGGGATGCAAGGAAGACAACGAAGATCGCTTTGGTGGTTGCTGCGATGGTAGCGGCAGTGATCGCGCTCGTCATGGTATTCACGGGGCTAACCCCATCGAATTCGAACTCTCTGGTCCAGCCTATTCCAACCACAAACAGCTCTCTGCCACCGGCACCGACAGTTTCCTACTACGACCAGCCTGGCCCACCGGCTAATTCGCCATTGGAAGCAGTTGAACCACTGAAGGTTAAGGTCACGGGAAATGAGCTCGGTACGGTCCTGAACCAGGGTATGACAGGCATTTCACTAGAAGCGACCGATCTGGGGGATGCTGCCTTGAGCAGCTCAAACACCTCCCTCGCAAAGCTTCTGACTGAAGTTGACGAACCCGTGTTGCGTTTCGGAGGCAACGCCGTGGACCGTCGCTTCTTCTGGACCTCGTCGGGCGAGGCGCTCCCAGCCACGTACAAGGGGGACAAAGCGCATCCCGCCCGGGCTGTCGGCCCGCAGGACCTGGCCCGCGTCAATGGCTTGCTTGAAGCTGTAAACGCGAAGCTGAGCCTTACCGTCGATCTTGGCCACTTCGATCCGGCACGGGCCGCCGACATGGTGAAGCACGCTTCCACCATCTTCGGGGATCGACTCATCAGTGTGACGATCGGCAACGAGCCCAATGGCTTCGGCGCCAATGGTGTGCGTCCCGGAGGTTACACCACCGATGACTACGTTAGAGAGCTAAAGGCATATGCCACGGCGATTTACGCTGCGGCACCCAGCGTCGCTATCTCCGGCCCAGGAACCTACAGCAAGGAATGGTGGCAGCCCTTCATCGATGCCGACATTCCTCAGAAAAAGATCCTTTCCTTCCACAATTATCCCCTCCATAGTTGCAACGGCGACGACCCCAAATCGTCGCCAACAATTGGAAACCTCATGACCCCGCTCATGCACCAGCGTGCCGCTGACTATCAGAAGGCCGCCATTGAGGCAGGGAAATCAGCCGGACTGGAAACATGGCTCCCCGAAACGGGTATCGCAGCATGTCCCGGTTCGAACGAGACCTCCCGTACGCACGCGTCAGCCTTGTGGACGGCGGACTACTTCCTCAACGCTGCGCAGCTGGGAATTGCCCGCATCGGTTTCCACAGTTCATTGCTGACGTGCGCAGGGGGGCCACCCATGTCCGTACTGTGCAGTGGCGGCCCCTACCTCAAGCCGGATGGACAGTTTTCGGGCAGGGCAAACTTCTTTGGGCTGGCCATGGTGGCTGAACTTGAAGGCGGAAAGTTCCTTGAACTTGAGAGCTCGGGCGGTGGCCTGGCCTACAGCTATGCCCTCCGGAACCCGGACGGCAGTACCACTGTGGTTCTGGTAAATCAGAACGATCCCGAAAAGGCCGCTCAGACGGAAGTAACCCTCTCCCTGCCAGGACAGCCTCTGACCGGAACCATGACCCAGCTAACCGGGCCCAGCTACAAGGCCGAAGACCAGACAATCATTGACGGCGCAAAGGCAGGACCTAAGCCTGTGGCCGAACGGCTGACTGTCCCTGGCTTTGCCTACGGCTCCACTACACAAACGTTTCCGCTGACTGCCGGCACCGTGACGGTACTGAACTTTACGTACTAGACCGCCGAACCACTACAGGCCCGCCGCAACTCTGCGGCGGGCCTGTAGTGGCATCAAGGACGGGAAGCGCCCTAGGAGGCTGCTGAAAGAACGCGAACATAGCAATCTCTAGCCGGTAAACCTCGGCTCACGCTTCTCCTGAAAGGCCAGGAAACCTTCGGCATAATCGTCGCTTTTACAAAGCCGCGCCTGCTCCGAATTCTCCTCTTCCATGGCCTCCCACAGGCCCAGGCGCTGGTCCCGGATGTGCGCCACCAGCTCCTTGCTCGCGGTGAATGCACCGGTGGCACCCATGGCCACCTTGGCCACCACCGCCCGCGTGTTGTCCAGGAGTTCATTCGCCGGCATTGCCCGGCTGAACATACCCTGCGCCACGGCTTCCGCCCCCGACATCAGCTCCGCCGTATAGATCAGGTCCAGCGTCCGGTGCATGCCCAGGCGCTCAGTGAAGTACCAGTGCCCGCCGGAATCCAGCGTGGCGCCCAGCTTGGCGAACGGGGAGCCGAACTTGGCGTTCTCCGCCACGTACACCACATCCGTGGCCAGCAGCAGGCCCAGCCCCACGCCCAGGCACGCACCCTGGGCCGCAGCAAACGTGGGCGCCGGAAAGGAGCTCATCTTCTTCAGCAGCGGCTGGACCAAACCGCCCAGGTAAGCGGCGGCGTCGTCGCTCTCCGGCCTCACGTGTGAGATGTCCCGTCCCGCGCAGAAGGCGCGGCCCTCTCCCCGGAGCAGCAGCGCCCGCACCTCACCGCGTGAGGCGGCGTCAGCAGCGGCGTCGTACGCGTTGGCCAGTTCCGCCAGCGCCTGCTCGTCCAGCGAATTCAGCTTGTGCGGCGCGTCCAGCACCACCTCGGCAACACCATTGTTGATGGAGAGGGAAATCATCGAAGCTCCTGTTCTGAGAGGTACGTAAAGCTAGACGTCGAAGTCGACGGTGACTTCCGGGGTGGTGGGGTGGCTCTGGCAGGTGAGCACGTAGCCCCTGTCCAGTTCATCCTGCTCCAGCGCATAGTTTTCGTCCATGGCCACGCTGCCGGTGACCACCTTGGCCCGGCACGTGCCGCACACTCCCCCGGCACACGCGAACGGTACATCCGGGCGGACGCGCAGGGCCGCGTTGAGGATGGACTCCCGGGCATGCGTGGGGCTGGCCACCTCACCCTGGAGGCCGTCCAGCTTGAACGTGATCTTGTACGTCTCCTTGGACTCGTCCACCAGGATCGGCCGGCCGGCGTGGCCCTCCGGCCGATCCGGCTTGCCCGACGTGAACAGCTCAAAGCGGATGTGCTCCGGCTGCACGCCGCGCTCGGCCAGGGTGTCCCGGCACAGCTGCACCAGCTCGAACGGCCCGCACAGGAACCACTCGTCCACATCGTCCGCGTGGATGGCGGTGCCCAGCAGCTGCTGCAGCTTCTCGGCGTCGATCCTGCCGCTGAGCAGAGGCGCGATCCGCTGCTCCCGGGACAGCACGTGGTGGATGGCCAGCCGCTGCGGGTACTTGTCCTTCAGGTCCGCCAGCTCCTCCAGGAACATCACGTCCATGGCGGCCTTGTTGGCGTAGATCAGGTCAAAGCGGGTCTCCGGGTTGGCGGCCAGCAGCGTCCGGGCGATGGCGATCACCGGGGTGATTCCGGACCCCGCGGCGATGGCCACAAAGCTGCCGGGCTCCCCCGCCAGGTCCTCCGGATGGTTCATCGAGTTCATGACGTTCTGGTCCACGAGGTTGCCGTCGCGGCCGTGCTTGGACACGAACGCGCCCATGGGGCTCATGACGTCCAGCGTGTCCCCCGCCTTCAGCTCCGCATTGGCCCAGGTGGAGAACAGCCCGCCCAGGTCCTTCTTCACGGCCACCCGGATCTCGCTGCTGCCGTCCTCAAACGTGCGCGGCTCCGCGCAGATGGAGTAGCTGCGGCGGATCTCCTTCGGCTCGCCGTTCTCATCCGGCAGCGTGGTGCGCAGGGCAACATACTGGCCGGGCAGGTAGTCGAACTGGCCGGCCAGCTCCCTGGGCACGTGGAAGGCCACCTCGATGGCGTCCTCGGTGAGCCGGCGCACCTCCTTGACGGCGAGCGTGTGGAAGGACGGACGACGGCGGCCGGTGGCCTGCGCCGATTCGGCGGCGGTCTGGCGGACAACAGGCATGGGGCTTCCTTACAGGACTTTGAAGTAGTCGAACGGTTCCTTGCAGTCCTGGCACACGTACAGCGCCTTGCAGGAGGTGGAACCGAAGCGGGTGAGTTCCCTGGTGTTCAGGCTGCTGCACTGGGGGCACTTGACGGCCAGGGTCAGGCGGATGGGGCCTGCGTGGCGTGCTGCATCGCTTCGCCCTGTTGGGGGCGCGATGCCGTACTCCTGCAGCTTCTGTTTTCCTGCCTCGGTCATCCAGTCCGTGGTCCAGGCCGGGGCGAGCACCAGGTCCACCTGGACGTTGCTGTAGCCCTCTTTGGCGAAGGCTGCCTTGACGTCGTCGCGGATGGCATCCATCGCCGGGCAGCCCGAGTAGGTGGGCGTGATGGTGACCCTGACGGCGGGTTGCGCGACGGGCTTGCCCAACTGACTCGCAGTTAACGTCGTCATTTCGCCTTTTCGCAGCGTTAACTGCGAGTCAGTTGGGTGGGTGGTGCCGCCGTCGTGCTGGTCCACGATCTCCACCCGGCGCAGGATGCCCAGGTCCTCGATGGTGAGCACCGGGATTTCGGGGTCGACCACAGTGGCGGCGATCTCCCACGCCGTCTGACGCGGCGTCTTCGGCCGCGGCGTCCTGGTCCTGGTCTCAAAATCGGAGATGTACATGGTTGTCACCACGTCGCTCCGGGGTATTCCCGGGCCAGGACCTGCATCTCGGCGAGGATGTAGCCCAGGTACTCTGAGTGCCGGCCGCGGCGGCCGCCGCCGGGGGCAGCGGGAACGTCCGGCACGTCCAGCTCCGCTTCTTTGAAGACGTCACCGGTCAGCCGGTCAAAATCTTCCCTGAGGCTGGAAGGCGCGACGGCGGCACCGGTTTCAGCCAGGCGGGTGGCCAGGTCGTCATCTTCGAAGAGCTCGGCGACGTAGGGCCACATCAGCTTGAGGCCGTGAATCATCCTTTGGCGGGACTCGTCCGTGCCTCCGGCCAGGCGGAGGATCCACTGAGCGCTGTGGTCCCGGTGGTAGTCCACTTCCTTGACGGCCTTGGCTGCGATGGCGGCCAGGGTTTCATCGGTGGATTCGGTGAGGCGGCGGTACAACTCGAACTGGTAGTAGCTCACGATGAACTGCCGCGCGATGGTGGCCGCGAAGTCCCCGTTGGGCTGTTCAAAGAGGTGGGCCGAGCGGAACTCGTGCTCGCGGCGGAAGTAGGCCAGATCGTCCTCGGTCTTGGCCGCGCCGTTTTCTCCCAGCGCTCCGCCGGCATAGCTGAGGAAGGAGCGGGCGTGGCCCAGCTGGTCAAGGGCGATGTTGCCCAGGGCCACGTCCTCCTCCAGCTCAGGCCCCCGGGAGATCCAGTGGCCCAGCCGCTGGGCCAGGATCAGGGCGTCGTCGCCCAGGCGCAGCGCGTACTCGGCAACGTCCTGGTCCGGACGGGCCAGGCCGGTGCGGACCTCCAGCGCGATGTCCTCCGGGCGCAGTGCGTTTCCCGGCGTGATGCGGGTGGCGGAGGCGTTGCTGTCCCCGCTGCCTGATGGTGCCGCCACGCCGGTGGAGATGTCGCCGTGGCCGCTTGCTGTTTCTGCCTTGGTTTCGGGGCTGCTCACAGGTGCTTCACGCCTTCGCTCTTGGTGTAGTACGTCGCATGCCGGTAATCCTTGCCCTGCGGGGACTCGAAGAAGGAGCCCTTCGCGTCAGGATCACTCGCGGCGATGGCATCGGCCGGGACCACCCAGATGGACACGCCTTCGTTGCGGCGGGTGTACAGGTCACGGGCGTTGCGCAGGGCCATGGCGGCATCCGGTGCGTGCAACGATCCAGCGTGCACATGGCTGAGGCCGCGGCTGGACCGGACAAAAACCTCCCAGAGGCCCCAGGCGTTGCGGTCCACAGCTGTGCCTTCCGCGGCTGTCCCTTCCGAAACCTCCGGGCTGGCCTTCGGTGCCTCGCGCTTGATTTCGGCGGCCGAGTTGGCTGGCTCTTCAGGGTTGCCGTGCGGGCTCATGCTGCGAATTCCTTCTGCTTTGCGGACTGTTTTACTAGCTCTCTTTGATGCTGTTTCGCCGCATAAGCGGCGGCCGCCTCACGGACCCAGGCGCCGTCGTCGTGCGCTTCCCGCCGGCGTTCCAGCCGCTGGGCGTTGCAGGGCCCACGGCCGGAGAGGACTTCCTTGAACTCGTTCCAGTCCAGCGGGCCGTGTTCCCACTTTTTGGTGTCTTCGTTGAAACGGACCTCACTGTCCGGGAGGGTGAGGCCCAGCACGCGGACCTGCTCCACCATCATTCCCACGAACCGGCTGCGGAGTTCGTCGTTGCTGAAGCGCTTGATGTTCCAGGCCATGGACTGGCGCGAGTTGGGCGAATCATCGTCCGGCGGGCCGAACATCATCAGCGCCGGCGCGTACCAGCGGTTCACGGCGTCCTGGGCCATCTGCTTCTGCTCGGGGGTGCCGTTGGCGAGTTCCAGCAGGATCTCGAAGCCCTGCCGCTGGTGGAAGGACTCCTCCTTGCAGATCCGCACCATCGCACGGCCGTAGGGACCGTAACTGGCCCGGCAGAGCGGCACTTGGTTGCAGATGGCGGCGCCGTCCACCAGCCAGCCGATGGCACCCATGTCCGCCCAGGTCAGCGCCGGGTAGTTGAAGATGCTCGAGTAGCGGGCCTTGCCGGCGATGAGGTCAGCCATCATCTTGTCCCTTGTTTGACCGAGGGTTTCGGCAGCCGAGTACAGGTACAGGCCGTGGCCGGCCTCGTCCTGGACCTTGGCCATCAGGATAGCTTTGCGCTTCAGGCTGGGGGCCCTTGAGATCCAGTTCGCTTCGGGCTGCATGCCAATGATCTCCGAGTGCGCGTGCTGGGAGATCTGCCGCAGGAGGGTTTTGCGGTACGCGTCCGGCATCCAGTCCTTGGGCTCGATCCGCGAATCCTCCGCCATGACGCGGTCAAAGTTGGCCCGGCCGTCAGCCTCCCGCTGTTCGGCGGCCTGCTGTTCGTCCGGGGATAGCCCAGCGGGCACTGACTGCAGATCATGCGCTGCCATGGTTGCTCCTATGCATTGGCCTTCAGTGGCTCATTTATTTACCGACCGTTCGTTCAGGATATGCGGAAGCGGCGAGGAGCGTCAAGCACGGCCAGATGCTCTCTCACCTTCTGCAGGCTTTTCCCAGGGCGCTCTCGCACTTCCGTCAGGAGGTGCGGATCCGCACCCTTGGGACGAAGTTCCCGCACCCGATGCAGTTGAGTCGCCATGGACGCCAGACGCCGGCAGCTTGCCGTGATTCCCCGTCCGCTGATCTCCACGGGAAAATGTCACACCCTCCCACGATGATTGATACATGGGAAGCGCAGCAGTGGCGAAAGCCTACAAGGACATCAACGCTGCTTTTGATGTCCTTACCGCCGAATTAAACGAGACCCTCCCCTGCGCGGCGGCTGATGGCGATCCATTGGCCGTCCTTGCGGATACTTGCCTGGACATTCTCACCGGAACAGCAGGTACAGAGGCTCGGATGGCTGCCTTGAAGGCCCAGGCTGCCGCGAAGTTCGCGGATAGGGCGAGGTCGGCCGCACCTCCAGATGAGCCCATCATGGCGCAGGAGGCGGCTGTGGCTGCGGAGATCGCCTGCGCGCTGACCATCGGCCCGCGCGCGGCGGGTTCCCTGCTGGCCCAGGCCCACGAACTCACCACCACCTTGCCGCTGACCCTGTCCGCCCTGCAGTCCGGCACCATCTCCTGGCAGCATGCTCGGGTCATGGTCGACGAAACAGCCACCCTTGATCCCGCAGGCGCTGCGGCATTGGAGGCGCACTTCCTGGGCCGTGAGGCACCGATTCCGGCCAGCGCCTGTGCCGCCGGGGAAATGCCGGCGTCCCGGTTCCGCCACAAGGCCCGCATCTGGCGCGAACGCCATCAGCCGGAAAGTATCGAGAAGCGGCATGCCAAAGGTGTCCTGGACCGGAGGGTCGAATACACACCGGACAAAGACGGCATGGCCTGGCTTTCCGCCTACCTGCCCGCGGTGACAGCAGTCGCGATCTGGAACCGGACCACCGCCGTCGCCCGCGGCCTCCAGGGCATTGACGAAACCCGGAACCTGCCCCAACTCCGGGCTGACGCCTTCGCCACCGCACTCCTCGGCGGAAATGGCGGCAGTGTCGGTGACGGCGGGGAAGCCGGGAACTCAGGAAGAGTCCCCACCCCACGGGCCGAGGTCCTGGTGACGGTCCCAGTATTTGCCCTGCTCGGCGCCACGGATGAACCGGCCGTTCTAGACGGGTACGGGCCCATCCCCGCGTCGATGGCCAGGGACGTGGTCGCCAACGGGGCTGACTCGTTCCACCGGGTCCTGGTTGACCCCCGTGACGGCGCGCCGCTGGAAATCGGACGGAAGAGCTACAGGCTTACCAAAGCGATGCGGACGTGGCTGCGGATGCGAGACGGCAGATGCCCCTTCCCCGGTTGCAGCAACCACTCTCTGGACAATGAGGCAGACCACCTCCTCGCCTGGCAGAAGGGCGGAACCACCGGCGTATCGAATTTAGGACAGCCGTGTCCCCGGCATCACCGCCTCAGACATACCAGCGCCTGGACGCCAAAACCGGCCCGCAAGAATGAACCACCTGGCTGGATATCGCCTTCCGGCCGCCACTACAAGAGCGAACACCAGGACTGGGAACCACCGCACTGGCCCCAGGACCTGGAATGGCAGCTGAATCCGGGCCTGAATCCGGGCCTGAATCCGAGCCCGAAACTTCCGCTGCAGCCAGGGCTGAAACTGCACCTGCAACCGGAACTGAAACCAGGCCTGACGTCCAACGGGCATCTTCCCCCAGCGCCGCGTGACTCTTCCTGCATCTCGCCGGATTTCATCCACGTCGGGCTGTCCATGGGAGAGGGCAGCATAGAGCGGTTCCTGCATGGCGCCTGATCAGATGCCCAGGGGTGGCTAGTATCGTGCCCTATGCGCAGCGCGAAGGGTTCTTTCTTCGAGTTCATGCCGGGGCCGCTGCCTCGCCTACGATGGGCAGCGTGAAGATTGGGACCGCGGCCGCGTGGATGGAGAGGCACCAGATCGGGTTGTATCTCGCCGCGATCATCGGCGGCGGTGCAGCGGGATGGCTGGCGCCCCAATCCGCCGGAGCCCTGGAGCTAGCGATCAATCCAGTCCTTGGCGTGCTGCTCTACGCCACGTTCCTGGGGATTCCCTTTGCCGCTATCGGCACTGCCATCCGGGATCTGCGGTTCATGGCCACGGTGCTGATACTCAACTTCGCCGTGGTGCCGGTGGTGGTTTTTGCGCTCACCCGGTTCATCGCCGGCGATCAGGCATTGCTGATTGGCGTTCTCCTGGTCCTCCTGACACCTTGCATCGACTACGTCATCGTGTTCACCGGCCTGGCCGGCGGGGCAAGTGACCGCCTGCTGGCTGCAGCACCGGTGCTGATGCTGGTGCAGATGATCCTGCTGCCTCTGTACCTGCTGGTTTTCGTAGGCCCTGGAATCGTGTCAACGATCCACCCCGCACCTTTCGTTCAGGCGCTGGTGGGGTTCATCCTGGTTCCTTTGGCCCTGGCCGCGCTGACCCAGTCATTGGCTCGCCGGGCGAAAGCGGGACGGGTCATCATGGCGCTCATGCACACCCTGATGGTTCCGCTGATGATGGCAACCCTGGCAGTTGTTGTGGGTTCGCAGATTGTGGGAGTCCGGCAGGAGCTGGGCGCGCTCCTGGCAGTGGTTCCGCTGTATGCCGCGTTCCTGCTGGTGATGGTGCCCTTGGGAATGCTCGCGGCCAGGCAGGCACGCCTGGACATTCCCGCCACCCGCGCCGTGGTGTTCAGCGGGGCCACCCGCAATTCCCTGGTGATCCTTCCGCTTGCACTGGCCTTGCCCGAGCCCCTGGCCCTGGCCGCACTGGTGGTGGTCACCCAGACTCTCGTGGAACTTATCGGCATGCTCCTCTACGTCCGGTTCGTGCCTGTCCTCGTCCCCGCGGGTCAGCGCCAACAGCTCACGTGAGCCCTGCTGCAGGGGGTGGGCATGTCTCCCAAATTCCCGGCCGACGAACGGCTTTATCCAGTCGGTGTCCCTTGGTCCGCCAGGAGGTTTTGGGGGCCACGCCTAGTATCCAGACTACGACGAGGAATTCTCCGGTCGTCTCGCAGCGGAGTCAAGGAGACGGGAGCTGACTTCATCAGTTTTGAGACCGGAAGCCAGCTCCCCGACGGGCTCCCCCACGTGAAGACCAGAGGTCCTCCCCAGCAAGGAACCAAACACCCGCCAACGCACATCATCCTGCAGCCCGTACGCCCCGTCAACGCCGAAACGCCGGTCCATTGGTACAACTACGATCTCGGCTAAACCTATATCTGTCATCCTTACCGGCGGAGGCGTTCCCAGGCCTCCAGAAACCGGTATGAAACGGCTGGCGGAAATGATTTCAAAAACGGCAGTGAAATCCAAGGAAGATCTGGTTAATGGAGTCGCCAGTGCCCGGACAAAGGGCGATGGACAGGCCGGGGATGCCGGGGCCAGTTCGGACGTGGACGACTTTCTATCAGGAGCACCGCACCGACGGAAGCCACTCCAACTTCTTCCGGCTGGAGAATCCGGAGCGCGAAGACGCCTAGGGTGATCGGATTCCCACTGTCCCAATTTTAGAGGCTGCCTAAAATGGCTCTCCGTTTCCCCCGCGCCTCCGCGTGGCAGTACCTTCTGGACCCGCCCCTTGCCGCCCTGCTCCCTGATGGTGGGTGCATTGCTTCAAACTTGGTTTTCCCGCCGGCCTACTTGATTACGGGACCCGAAGGCGTCAGTGGGAAGTGAGGTCATTCATCGAAGTATGTATGCACCGCGGTATTGGGTGAAACTGATTCGATGACTCCTGCCGCAACGTCGCGCAATTTGACGTTCCGCGAGCTGGAAGCCTTCACCAGGATTGTCATCGCAGCCTCCTGGCTGCACCGGTTCTGCGCCATGATCACGCCGGTAGCAACATCGATGGCGGTACGGCTCTTCATGGCCGCTTCCAAGTTATCCTTCGCGTCCCGCAGCCTCGTTAGGCGCAACTCGAGCCTCAGCGTTTTCGCGGACTGCTCACCGAACAGCTCTGCGCGTGCGATCTCCTCTTCTGTGAATGCATGTGGCCGTGAAGAGTAGATGTTCAAAGCCGCGGAGGACTCTCCCTCCAAGGGCAGCGGAACACCAAGGATTGAGCGCACTCCTTCGGCGGCGACCGCTTGGATGTACGGGGGCCAGCGCAGCTGGCTGGCCACATCAGGGACATGCATAGTGGTTCCGGTCCGCATCGCAGACAAGCATGGCCCGTCACCGTAGGCGTATTGCATTTCATCCATCACCCGGGCGCGGGGGCTGCTGCACGCGACCGTGACAGGCTTTTTCCGACGCACCACAGTGACGTTGCAGGAGATATCGGACCCGGGCGGTGAGAGGAGTGAGGCAGAAAAAACGGCGAATTCCTGGAAGAATTCCTCCGCATCAGAGGTTTCCAGAACCAGGTCCTGGAGATGGGAAACGACTCCGTCAAGCTCTGCAGGGATGGGTAAAGCGTCCATGGCACGTCCTAAGGAAATCCTCAACCGCTTGCAGATCAGGCGGAGCGAAGACGCCCGCTTCTGAACGTTTCCTTCCCAGCGTACATCCCCATCAGCTTCCTGAATGGAAAGGAAATATCAGCTGGGTCCTCCCCGGCATGAGTCGACCGAGGTTATTCCACACGGGACGCAGGTCTAACCAGACGGACAGAAGGAAGCCTGCTGGTCCCACCTTGCCCGGCGGTTGAGGCGCGGCACCAGTATTTCGACGGAATGATTTAGCTACAGCAGGGCAGGGACCCCGGCCCAGTCAAGGCGTAGACTTAGGGTTCGTGCCCCGACAGGTCAAAAGCTTCACGTTATCTGCCTGAGGGGCTTAACAGGAACGAGGCCGTCATGGCCCAGGAACCCAACCTCCTGCCCCAGGCAGTCGTCGCCGAGCACCTCCAGGACCTCGTGCTCCAGTGCGCCGATGTGGAGCAAATGCTCAACGAGCTGGCTGCATTCTCCGCCACCAGCCTTTCCACCCACAACGAAGTCTTTTGCGGTGTCACGTTGATGCGGAAGAAGAAGGCAAACACTGTGGCCGCCAGCGACGACAGGGTCCTTCCCTTGGACGAGCTACAGTACGGCTTCGGCGACGGGCCCTGCCTCACCGCTATCCGGGAGCTGGCCACAATGCACGTCCCGGAACTGCGGGAGGAACACCGCTGGCCCGCCTACACCACCGCCGCATGGAAACAGGGAATCGGTTCAATCCTCTCCGTCCCCCTCCCACTCGAAGGTCAAGCGAACGCGGCCCTGAACATCTACTCGACTCAGACGCACGCCTTCAGCGGCGAGGACATCGACAAGGCCGAAGCCTACGCCGAACAGGCCTCCAAAGCCCTGCGCCTGGCTGTCCGGATCGCCAGGCTCACCGACGCCCGGAAGAACCTGACGGCTGCGATGGAGTCCCGCACTGCGATCGACCTTGCCGTCGGCGCGATCATGGCGCAGAACCGTTGCAGCCAGGAAGCAGCCTTCCAGATCCTCAGAATCGCTTCGAGTACCCGAAATCTGAAACTCCGAGAGGTCGCCTCCTCTGTCATCAAATCGGTGTCCCAGAACCCGAACGTCCTCACCCATTTCGACCCGTAAAACCAAGATTAATCCGCAAAATTCATTGGCTCTTGTAAACATTTAGGAGCAGAAGCAAGGATTGAACATGGAGGATGTGCAGCTGGCGGCGCAGACCCTTATGCGTGAACAAGAAATGGATCCCTGGGAGCTCTGGGTCGTGTTCTGGGGCCACGGCGGGAACCTCGATGCGCTTTCCTTCGAGGCATTCATCCAGGGCCTCATGCCCGGAGACAACCACGATTTGGAAACATTGCGCTGGACGTTGAAGGACCTCCGCATCCAGTAACTCGGAGCGCTTCCCGCTCCACTTGTCTTCCGCATCCTTAGCTAATTTGGCGTTCCAAGCGGAAACCGGACAACGCTCTCTATCGCCCTACGGTCCCCAGGCGGCTTTGGGTTGCTGCTTGTTATAGCCAGGTCGCCGTGCCCCTTCATCGGGGTCAGGGGCATACAAAAGTATGGCCAAGTTGGACAGCTTGCTGCCGGAATGGAGGCACGCAACCGCAGCAGCGAGCAGAAGCGGATTCTGTCCGTCGAAGCAACGCCTGTATTAGGGAGGAAATATGCGAAGCGCGGCCGCTCCTCAACTTGGCAGTTGGTGCCACATTGCGGACATGCCCATCTCCTTCGTGAAAGCGATCCACCCACTCAGCGTCCGCTTGCCACTCCTTTCCAGATCGTCTGCCACGTACCATCAGGCATTCAGGACCGCCTCAGGGTTCGGGAGACGCCCAACGAGGAGCCGGACACAGGAAAATCACTCCGTCGAAACACTGCGGCAACGTCGCCCGGCCATGCTTGGCCTTACGGGGATACAACGAGCAGGAGGCGGCTCATCATGGAAGTACAAGCAGCACAATCTGTCCAAACCGAGTCAAGCGACATCAGGACTGGCGATCAGATCGAGGCGTGGCACAACGGCAAGCTTTTTCACCAGGGCCGGGTCACCGCCGTCGTACCTGTTTTGAATCTGTTCTGGATCCTTGACGCGAGGACCGGAACCCGCAGGCTCCTGGATCCGGAAGCGCTGGAAATCGTCCGCGTGGAGCCGGGCTGACCCGCACTCACACCAACCCCTCCCCTCCTGAGTTTTTGTCCATTTGTGGCGACTTTGACCCCCTTTAACTCGCCATAACTGGACGAAAACTCGGGGGTGGGCGGCATGTTCAGCGTTGGCCGGGAAGGGTAACGTCGGAAACAAGGAACGTGCGTTTTCGACGAAAGAGGCGGACAGTGAACCCGGATCAGACAGCTGCCGGTCCCGGCGGACCGGAGGCACCGTTCGACGGCGACCCCGGGTTTCCCGACGACCCCGCCGAGGGCGCCCGGCGGCTCCAGGAATTTGTGATGGACAGCCCCGACGTGGGTCTTTTCCTCACGGAACTGGCAACCATGGCCGCATCCGCCCTCACCACCCAGGACAATCCGGTGGTGTGTGGTGTTACGGTCATCCGGCAGCGGAAGCCCAAGGTGGCGGCCAGCAGTGATGCCCGGGCGCAGTCGCTTGATGAGACGCAGAACGGCTTTGGCGACGGCCCCTGCCTGACAGCCCTGCGGCAGGAAAGCAGCGTCCTGGTTCCCGAGCTCCTGGCTGAGACGCGCTGGCCCGAGTACACACGGACCGCCGTGCAGCAGGGAATCCGGTCCATCCTTGCCGTGCCGCTCGAGCTGGCCAGCGAGGCAGAAGGCGTGGTGAACCTCTACTCCGGCCAACCCGGCGGCTTCTCGGAGGAAGACGTGCGGACAGCCGCCAACTTCGTGGCCAACGCATCACGCTCGCTGCGCCTGGCCCTGCGGATGGCACGCCTGCGCGATGTCCGCGACGACCTCATGGCAGCAGTCCAGACCAGGACCGCGATCGACATGGCGGTGGGCGCCATCATGGCGCAGAACCACTGCAGCCAGGCGGAGGCCTTCCAGATCCTCAATAGGGCCTCCAACACCCGCAACATCAAACTGCGCGATGTTGCGTCCACTGTCATCTCGTCCATTGGCAGGAAGTCCGACGGCGGCTCCTCCAACGGCGGGTCACCTACGGGCGGTCCGGTCAACGGTAAGCCATCGAACGGCAGCCCGTCTAACGGCGGCCCCGGGGCGAAGACGCGCTGATCCGGCTGTTCAGGAAACGGGCCTGAGCGCCGGCACCACCGTGACCGATCCCAGGTTCGGCAGGCTGCTGCGGGCAGCCTTCTCCAGCCTGGACGCGGAGTCCGCGAAGTCCTCCAGCAGCACGGCATTATCTGCCGGAACGGTGATTTCAGCGTGCAGCCGGTGCCCGCTCCAGCGCAGCCTGGCGGAGCTGCCTTGAGGTGCAAGGTCATGGACCAGGCGTTCAAGGCTGTCAGAGAGCGCGGGATCGACGCCGTCCATCAACCGGCGCCCCACGTCCCGGACCGTCCCCCACAGGAGCACTGCTATCGCAGCGGAGATCAGCAGGCCAACGATCGGGTCAGCCAGGGGGAATCCCAGCCAGATGCCGATCACCCCTGCCACCACGGCCAGCGAAGTGAAACCGTCGGTCCGTGCATGGACGCCATCGGCCACCAACGCCGCTGAGCCAATCCTCCGGCCAACCCTGATCCGGTACATGGCCACCAGCTCGTTGCCTGCAAAGCCCACCAGCCCGGCGGCCAGGACCCAGCCAAGATTCTGGACGGGCTGGGGCTCAAAGAACCGCCTGATGGATTCGACGCCGGCCACGACGGCCGAGAGGGCGATCATTGCCACAATGAACAGCCCCGCCAGATCCTCGGCCTTGCCGAAGCCATACGGGTACGTGCGCGTGGCGGGCCTGCGTCCGAGCAGGAACGCGATCCACAGCGGGACGGCGGTCAGCGCATCGGAGAAGTTGTGGACGGTGTCGGCGAGCAGGGCCACCGATCCGCTGACAAGCACAATGGCCAGCTGGAAGACTGACGTGGCGCCGAGGCCCAGGAGCGACACCTTCACAGCGCGGATCCCCATGGCACTGCTCTCCAGGGCGTCATCCAGGGAATCTGCTGAGTCGTGGGAATGCGGGACGAACAGCTCGCGCAGCCAGCCCTTCAGCCCGGTGGAGTGCTGATGGCCGTGGTCATGCGGGTGGTGAGCGTGACTGTGAGCGCCGCTGTCCTGCGCGTGGTGATTATCGCCGTCGTGACTGTGAGCGTCGGCGTCGTGCGCGTGGTGAGTATCGCCGTCGTCCGCGTTATCATGGCCGCCGCCGGCGGAAGGTGCCTGCTTACTCATGCCCGGCCTCCTTTGGATAAGGCAGTCCCGTGATGAGGCGCCGTGCCGTGGTGCGGCGCCGTGCCCAGGGCGTGTTCGGCCTGGTGGATGGCGTCGGCGACGAGCTGCCAGGCATGACCGTCCTGCAGCCGGTAGTACACCTTGGTTCCTTCCTGGCGCGTGGAAACCATCCGGGCCAGGCGCATCTTGGCCAGATGCTGCGATACGGCTGCGGCAGATTTGCCTGCCTTTTCAGCCAGCGTGTTGACGGGCAACTCGCCGCCTTGCCGGAGTGCCAGAATCAGCCGGACCCGGGTGGCGTCCGCCAGCATCGCGAACACTTCCACCGCAAGTTCGACGTATTGGCTGTCCGGAGTCAGTCCGCATGCCTTCGTATCTGCATTCATACGCAGATACTTTCATAGCGATGACAATCCTTCAAACGCGAACCGACTCCGAACCTCAATACCAAGCCGGCATTACGCAGATGGGACGGTTGGACCCGTGGACCATCTAAGCAGTGCCGCGATCTCTGCGCCCTCCGGCAATACGCCTCCTGGAACCAACAGGACGTTTGCATCTGTGAGGGCAGCAGCGCGCAGGAGGGCTGCAGGCGCCGGCACCTTGCCCACGATGCCTGCTCCGAGTGCTTCCTCTTCCGCATTGGCCACCCAGGGCTCGGCGTCCAGGGCCAGGAGAGTCCGCTCGGCGAACGCAGCGTCATTCAGAACCAGCGTTTCCACCTGAGCCTGCTGGAGGGCGTGAACCACCGCTCCAATCCCGGTGGCTGACTCCGGATTGGGCTGCCCTTCCTGGACCGCCAGGCGTTCCATCACTCCCTGCTGCTCCTGGGCCCACTGCTGCGCGACGCGCTCATCCACCTGGTCATTGAAGGCATCCCGGTCCGCCCCGCCCGTGTGGGTATGCGATTCGATAACCGTCAGCAGGGCACGGCTGGCGTCAGAGAGCTGCTCCTCCACCAGTCCGCGGGCCCTGATATCACCGGCAAGCACCAGTAAACGCGCACCGCTGGTGCGAATGACCCGATCGATCTCGTTGGCAACCTCGTTGGCATTCCGGCGCCAGATCTCCTCCGTGCGGTGTTGGTATTTGCCTTGCGACCAACCTCCTCCCGGGACCTTGCTGAGATTTTCGCTGGATCCCTGCACATCCGTTGTGCTGGCTGCCCCCGGACGCCCGGCGTAATGCAGGCGGATCTCGCCGTCGTCGCGTCCCACTTCGGCAACCACATACGGGAACTCCTCGGGCCGGTGCTTTACCAGGGGCAGCAGATCCGGAATCGGCTCAACAGCGACTCTTGGCGGCAGCGCCAGCGGGCCCGGCAGGAGCTCGTTAATCTCAGTCTTTCCGTCCCGGACAAGAACGAACCTTGCCAAGGGGGAAGGCTGGCCCTCGGCCGGGCGCAACGCCTCCTCCATCGCATCAAGATCCTGCTTGGACGCGCCTTCCCCCTCCAACGCGGTCCGGACGTTGCCCGGCGTCACGTCGGCGGCTTCCAGTGTGTCCACGGTTCCTGTGCCGGCATTGACGTAGGCGACGCACCACGGCCCGGGCTGTCGGTAGAGGTCAGCGTATTGCGTGAGGCTTAGCGTCACTGTGGTCCCTCCTCGTCGTCGTCCTGGTCCTCGATGTATTCTTCGGCGTCAGCCGGGACGCGCTTCGTTGGGTCAAGGGCATCCCGGACGTCGTCTGGATCGGTGTCGTCCGGAAACGGCTCGGTCTCCCGAAATTCTTCGGCGTGGGCTGGCTTGTTTCCCTTGACCATCCCGTCGGTTTCCTGCTTCATCTTGTCGTCCAGGCCCGGTCCATGCGTGGTGTTTCCGCGTTCGGCCATGACGAACTCCTTCCTTACTGTGGTGCCTACATGGGGTCTGTGGTGGTGCCGGACGTGGTGCCCATTCCAGACGTGGTGCCCGTGCCAGTTGCATTTCCCATCCCAGTGGTGCCCGTGCCCGTGGTGCCCGTGCCGCTGGTGCCTGCGCCGGAAGCGGCACCCATGCCGCCTGCGCTACCCATTCCGCTAGAGGTCCCTGCGCTTGAGGTACCTGCGTTCGAGGTCGCTGCGCCTGCGCGCGAAACGGGGATTTTCCGCGATGCAGTGGTGGACTCGTCCGGTACAGGAACCCGGACTTCAAGGACGCCGTCGGTATAGGAAGCGTGGATGTCGCTCTCGTTAACCGGGCCGGGGAGGGCCACTGTGCGGGAGAAAGTGCCGTAGCGGAACTCGGAGCGGTATCCCCGCTTATCCCTGTGCTCGGATTTCTCCTCGTGCCGCACTTCGATCCGCAGGTCACTGCCTACAAGCGTGATGTCAACGTCCTTCTCTGGATCGATGCCGGGAACTTCGGCTTTGACAACCATGTCCCCGCCGTCGCGGTATTCCTCCACCCGGAGCCAGGGACCCATGTCCCCCTCCAGGAACCGGCGCAGCGGTTCGGTAATGTCAGAGCCTGCCCGGCGGATGATGCTGTTCATTGTGCCCATCTCCTTGTCTACTGTCCGATCCCCTCGGCAGCCGACGCAACCCGGGGAACGGGGTCGGATTTCCGGCAATTTCACGATACTTCCGCCCGGGTCATCTTGTTAAGGGCCTCCGGGAATATCTGCGGCCCATGCCGGGTTGCGTAGTGAGCCCGAATATTTCGGGACCGAAAACACAAGGAGAAAGCCACAAAATGTCAGTCGACTACGATGCTCCGCGCTTGGCGCCCGAGGATGAGTCGAACGAGCCACTGGATGTGCTGAAGACCGAGAAGAGTGCCACTCGAGGCGCTGTACCGGACTTGGACGAGGCGGACCTGGCGGACAGCTTTGAGCTGCCCGGTGCTGATCTTTCCAACGAGGAACTCCTGGTCCAGGTCATCCCGGTCCAGTCCGACGAGTTCACCTGTATGTCGTGCTTCCTGGTCCACCACCGCAGCCAGCTGGCCCGCGAGAAGGACGGCAAGAAGTACTGCAAGGAGTGCGAGGGCTAGGCAAAAGAGCCACCCAACTGGGCAGCCCAAACTGGGTAGCGTCAAGTGTCGTTATGAGCCCTGATAACGACAGTTAGGGCTACCTAGTTGGGCAGGGACAGACGGCTATTCGTCAAAGAAGGTGACAACCTCTGGATCCTGGCTGATGGAGGCAATGACGCCAGCAGCGACGTCGTGCAGTTTTATGTTGCGGGTGCTGGATGCACGGATCAGCACCTTGAATGCCGCATCCTGGCTGCATCTGTTTTGGGCCATGATGGCGCCAGTCGCCAGGTCAATCACAGTGCGGGACCTCATGGCTGCAGTCATGTTTTCCTTGGTGTCCTGCAACTGGCCCATCCGCAGGGCGAGGCGCAGGCCCTTGGACGCCTGTTCACAAAATGCTTCCACGGCCGCGATGCTCTCGCCCGTAAAAGCATGGGTCCGCTGGCTGTAGAGGTTCAGGGCACCCCGGGTCTCGCCCTCCAGCGGAAGCGGAACACTCAGCAGCGACTCAGTTCCTTGGCCGGCCACAGTCCGGACATAGCCCGGCCACCGGGTCTCAAGGCTGAGGTCCGGAACATGGACGGTGGTCATCTCGCGCATGGCTGTGAGGCACGGCCCATCACCATATTTGTTCTGCAGCTCGTCCATTAGCCGGGCGCAGGGATTACTGCTGGCCACCGTGGTGGCCTTCTTCCTTCTGATGAGGGTGATCCCACAGAAGACTTCATGGTCCGGAACACTGAGCCGCTCGCCGGAGTAAACGGCCAGGTCCTGCAGGAACTGCTCCACGTCGGGGCTGTCCAGCACCAGGTCCTGAAGATGCGGAGCAACGTCAGGAAAAAATTCTTCTGAGGTTTCAGCGGCCACGAAGTGCCTCTCCTGTCGACAGCAGAAGCCCAGCACAAATCCGGGCTATCGGCCACGTACGTTCCGCCAGCTACTTGACGGTTCTCCAAGAGTATCCACTTCCCCTGTGGCGAGCGAGTGCCTCCTGCTGTCCGGAGGGGACCAGACTGTTTGGAGGTGCCCCTCCAAGGGTAAGAAGATTCAAAACGGCCGAGACCTCCGGACAGAGGCCAAGGGAGGATTGAGGCCAAGGGAGGATCGACATGGCACCTGCGACTCCTGCCTTGACGCAAGGGAGCTTCAACCTGATTACAGGGCTCTGGCCCCTGATTCACATGCGCAGCTTTGAAGCCGTGAGCGGGCCCAAGACTGACAAGTGGCTGGTACGCACTGTTTCCGGTTTGCTCGTCACCATTGGAATTGTCCAGTTGGGAAGTTCCAACAGTCCCGACGGCGTCAAGCAGGCCAGGCGCCTGGGCATCGGCACAGCTGCCACGCTTGCCGCCATCGACCTTATCTATGGGGGAACAGGCAGAATCAGCAGGATCTACCTGCTGGATGCCGCCGTCGAACTGATGTGGATCCGCCGCTGGGAGCGGCACCGGCAACTGCTCGGGCATCGAGTCGGGCATCGACCAAAGCAGTAACCGCTGGCAGGACGCCCTGAACAGCCAAAAAAACTACTTCCGAGTAAGCGGTTTCCCACTTAGTCTTAAACGAATGGCATGGCTGGGGAGCCGGACGCACTGGTGCGTCGGTTAGTAGGCAGCCCCGAGGCCATTTCGCCTCGGATGGTAATTAGGGGAACCATGTCCGGATCTTTCGAACTTTTTTGTGACCACCGCACGCTGTCCTTCGGGTTCAGGCTCAAAGCTGCCGACGGTTCAGTGGTGGCCGTGTCAGCGCCGTTTCCGGACAAGGCATCCGCCGTGCAGGGGATCCGTGACGTACGGGAGTGCGCCGGCATGGGTTTGATCACGGATCTTTGTGGCCCTGCCGGGGCAACTTCGGCGGAGCCGGGGACTCGCCGGGCGGGCCCTGCCTGAGCGGCGATTCACGGACACGGTGGCGCAACAAGCTTTCCGCGCGCTCGATTCAGTGCTTGTTGCCGGCCAGAGCCAGCGTGCCACCGAGCCCGATCATGACTGCGCCGCCCGCCGCACCCATGTGTGAGAGCCGTTTCGGGTTGCGCGCGAACCAGGACCTGGCCGTGCCGGCAGTGAGCGCCCAGATACTGTCGCTGGCCAGGGCGATGGCGAAGAAGATCAGGCCGAGCAGGGCAAGCTGGAGCGGAATGGCCCCGGCCCCGTAACTGACGAACTGCGGCAACACAGCCACGAAGAACACAATCGTCTTCGGGTTGGAGATTCCGACGAAGAATCCCTCGCGGAGCAGCCGGAAGGACGACGGCGGAGCTGCCGCGGCGGGGACGTCCGGCCTGTGGCCGTGGCGGTGCCGGATCGCCTGCACGCCAAGATAGATCAGATACGCAGCCCCAGCGAACTTAATCACTGTGAAGACCAGCAGGGATTCTGCCACCACTGCCCCCACCCCCAGGGACACGGCCGCGATGGCCGGAATCATTCCCAAGGCATTGCCCAGCACGCTCAGAAACCCGCCCTTTCGACCCAGCGAAAGTGAGCGGCCAATGACAAACAGCACGCTGGGCCCAGGGATCACAATCAGGGCAAAAGCAGCAAGTGCGAAAGCACCGGCATTGGCTGCGGGAAGCATGCTTGTCTCCGTAACGCTGGGCGGATGTTCTTCGAATGTACCGCAGCCCCCGCCGTCGCGCTCCCACCCCTGACCTGCACCTTTGTTCCAAAACGCTTTTTGTGGGTACTTCGTCTGTAAGTGCGTATTTACCAGATACGTATTTTCATGAGGAGGACGAGTGAAAAGGTTTATCGGCGGCTTTTTATTGTTGCTGGTTCTTGCCGGCTGCGCTCCAGACGGGACCGGCGCCTCCACCGCGGCCGAGGAGTTCCACCAGGCCCTCGCGTCAGGTGATGAAGAGCAGGCTTGCTCCATGCTGAGCCAGTCCGCCAAGGACAAAGCAGAATCAGACGGCGGCTGCGAAAACCAGTTGGAGGAACTGCAACTGGCCGACGCCGGGACGCCTGGGCAAACCGAAGTTTACGGCCGAAACGCAATGGTCGAGTTCGAGAACGACACCGTTTTCCTGGCCGCGGCGAGCTCGGGCTGGCAAATTACAGGTGCCGGGTGCACGTCCCAGGGCGAAAACGGGTACATGTGCGAAGTAGGAGGGAAGTAGAAATGCGCTGGAGCTTTGTGCTTTACCTTGTCTTGATCTTCGGCGGACTGGCATACATGGCCGTTGTCGGACTAGCACGAGGATAGGGGCGGGACCATGAAAACCGCACTGAAAAACAACGGCCTCAGCCTGTTCTTCGGACTCATCTTCCTCCTGGCCGTAACAGGACAGGGCATCTCCGGCCACGCAATGTACAACGAGGAACAGCTATCGGCCGGGCAGGAAGAAATAACCCTGGCGCAGTACCTGGCATCGTCGGACTTCGCCGTTAACGTCTCGGAGAACTGGCAGTCTGAATACCTTCAGTTCCTGCTCTACATCCTGGCCACGATCTGGCTGGTCCAGAAAGGCTCCCCCGAGTCCAAGGAGCTGGACCAGTCCGGGCTGGAGTCCGACAAGGATCAACTGGTGGGCGAATATGCCAACGAAAAATCACCGGCCTGGGCTAAGGTTGGCGGCTGGCGCCGTACGCTCTTTGCCAACTCGCTGGGACTGACGATGGGACTGATCTTCCTCCTCTCGTGGCTGGTGCAGTCCATCTCGGGGAACAGCACCTATAACGAGGAACAGCTGCGCAACTTCCAGGACCCAGCACCGTGGGCCGAGTACCTCGCCTCACCCGAATTCTGGAACAGGACGCTGCAGAACTGGCAGTCGGAGTTCCTGGCGGTGGGCTCCATGGTGGTGCTGGCGATCTATCTCCGCCAGCACAGTTCGCCGGAATCCAAGCCGGTGGGTGCCGCCCATGACGACACCGCCTCAACGGGGTAAGGGTGGCGGCAGAGGGATCCCAGCGCACAGCCAGAAGGCCCGTTCCGGATCTGGTCCGGAACGGGCCTTTCTGGCTGTGCGGTAGTTGTTGGGTGCGGATTCCTAGGCGTGGGTGTAGGTGAGGCAGTCGGCGTTGTCCGCACCTGGCCCCACATGCACCTCGGACGCGTTGCACATCAGGTGGTCGTTGTAGGCGCATTCCGTGCGCTGGCAGGCTCCGACGCCGGCCAGGACCTTGGGCAGGCCCCCGTGGGTACCGATGTCGATGAACGTGGCGCATGCGGCGTGGTCTTCAGAGCCGCCAACGGTAATGGCGGCGGCATTACATTCGGAATGATCGTTGAAGGAACAATTGGTTACGCTGCAGTCGGCTACGTGCGTGGTCATTGGGAAATCCTCCGCGGTCCGGCCACCCGGGCTGGGCAGCTCCTAGGTCCCACGGTAGGCCCGTCCGGTCAAATCAAAAAGACCCAATCGTGTGACTTAATTCCGACGGCGGAACCGCCTGCGCACCAGGCTGCGGAACCAGCGGGGTCCCGTTGGCCCCCGAGCCGGCTTTGCCCAGGCTCCAATAGGCCCTGAACTCGGACCGCTTCGGGTCCAGGCCCGCCTGGGTAACCAGCAGCCGCCGCAGGTTTTTCACGCTTGCCGCTTCGGCTGCCACCCACGCATATGTCTCCGGGCCTGGTGGCAACGTGGTTTCGGTGAGAGCCCGCACCGCCCCATTTAGCAGGTCCCCGCGGGCAGCACCCGAAGCGTTCCGGACCAGCCACGTGACCCGGACTGACGAAGCGGAGGTGACCGTACCGACGTCGTACGTGTCCGGAACCTCCAGGAATGCCTCGCCGGTGATGTCGGGCGGGAGGCTTTTGAGGATGGAGCTGATGGCCGGGACGGCCGTTTCATCACCGGCCAGCAGCACGTGCCGGGCACCCTGCGGATCCCATCTGATCCCGGTTTCAGTCCGGGGCGTGGCCTCGGTGACGGCGTTGAGGTCGGGGCCAATAATGACCACCCGGGCACCTGGCGCGGCAGCTCCCGCCCACTCGGAGGCGGGAGCGGTGTGGCCGGGGGCAACGGGGTGGACGACGAAGTCGACGTCCAGCTCCCGCCTGCCCGGCGTGTTCCGGATTGCCCGGATGGTGTAGCTGCGGATGAAACCACGGCCTGGCTGTTCGCGGCGGAGCCACTCCTGGTACCAGCCCTCCTGCAGGTATCCGCCAGGCTCACCCAGCCGGGCAAGAGGATGCCCCGGCGCTGGCAGGAGGAGCTTGATCCGCAGGTCCACGGTGGGACCGGGGACGCCGAAGGTCGCCAGCTCCGGTCCGGTGAAGGTGATGCGGCGGAAATGCGGGCCCAGTTGCTGGACGCGCAGGACCGCCGCATCAAACGCGCGGAGAGGATAGGTTGTTGAGCCCATTGCTACGGCAGCTGCGGATCCACGCCGTAGTGCTTCGCCAGGTCCGTGATGACCGAGTGGGCACCCTGGATGCTGACGGACGCAAGGAAGGTTCCGTCGTCGACGTTTTTGACTTCACCGGTGAGGCGCTGCCAAAGCGGGTTGGACTGGAACTTTTCCTGCTGCGCCCGGGTTTTGTCGCCTTCGGCGCCGGGAGGCGTGAATGCGCTGACCATCACCAGGCCGGCGTCGCCCTGGAGGATCTGCTCGGCCGAGAGCGGCACGAAGATTTCCTTCTCGCTGTCCGGGGCGTCCTGGGGCCGCGGGATCTTCATGTCGGTCATGATCTCGCCGATGAAGGAGTTTGAGGAGTAGAGGCGTGCTGTATCCCCGCCGGTGAAGCGAACCAGGGAGTACGTGGCGTCCGGCTTCTTCTTGAGGATTTCGGCTCCCACCTTCTCGGCGCGCTCCTCGTAGGCCTTGACCAGTTCCTCGGCCTTGGCCTTCTTGCCCAAGGCCTCGCCCAGGAAGACCACGTTCTCTTTCCAGGTGGGGCCGGTGCTGACCGAGAAGATGGTGGGGGCAATCTTGGACAGCTGCGGGTAGAGCGCCTCGTGGCGGACCTTCGCCGAAACGATTAGGTCCGGCTCCAGCTCAAGGATCTTTTCCAAGTTGGGCTCGGCCAGGGTACCCACGTTGACGGAGTCCTTGGTGGCATCCTTGACGTCCCCGAGGTACGGGGCGAACGGGGCATTAGGGTCCTGGCGGTACTGGACGTAGCCCACCAGGTCGGCCCCCAGCAGGAGTGCGGCATCGATGTAGCTCGGATCCAGCGCAACGACGCGCTTGGGCACGGTGTCAATGGTGGTGGAGCCCATGGTGTGCTCCATGGTCAGCGGGAAGCCTGCTGACTCTGCGGCTGTTGTTTCAGTGGTTTCTGTGGAGGCGGCCGGGGCGCCGCAGGCCGCGGTGGCCAGAAGGGCCATGCCGGCGGTGACAGCACTGAGCTGCTTGAGGATGCGTGTTTTCACGGTGTCACTTTCAAAAACGATGACGGGGAGATGACTTCTTAGGCAAGGCTTACCTGCGTCTGCCGTAGACTGTAGCAGGATTTTGCCAAATAGCTCACAAAGGCATGACGTAATAGAAGGACCCTGTGAAGACGATGGATCCTGCCTTGGCCTCCGCCCCGAAGGCGCACGGTGGAACGACTCCGGAAGCTGCTGGGCGGCCTGGTTCCGGGCGGCCCGGTGTCCCTCAGCCTGGTGCTGGGCGGTCCGGTTCGCGGACGCCCGGTGCCGGGCGGCCCGGTGCCGGGCGGCCCGGGGCGCGGAGGCCCACCATGCGGTGGCTGGCAGTTTCAGTTGCGGCCATGCTAGCGGCGGCCTGCCTAAGCATCTGCATCGGCGGCCAGCCCTCCTCCCTGCAGGACGTCTGGCATGCCGTCTTCACTCCCGATGGCAACGTCATGGACGTCACCATCCGCGAACTGCGCTGGCCGCGCACCGTGCTGGCCGTGTGCGCAGGAATCTGCCTGGGCCTGGCCGGAACCCTGGTCCAGGGACACACCCGAAACCCGGTTGCTGATCCCGGCCTTCTGGGCATCAACCAGGGCGCGGCCCTCGCCATCGTCGCGGTCACCGCCCTGGCCGGCGAGCAGCCGGGACTGACGCAGGCATTGCTGGCGTTCACGGGTGCCCTGGCCGCCAGCGTCCTGGTGTTTATGATCGGCTCCGCGGCCCGCCATGGCTCCACCCCCGTGACCCTGGTGCTGGCCGGAGCCGCCGTGACAGCGCTCTGCTCCGGGCTGGTGGCGGGCATCGTCCTGCTGAACGACCAGGCCCTGGACACGCTGCGGTTCTGGCAGGTAGGTTCTCTGGCCGGCCGCAGCGACATTCTTTCCATGATCTGGCCCTTTGTGGCCGCCGGAGTGGTGATGTCGTTGCTGAACATCCGGCCCCTGAACGCGCTGGCCCTGGGAGCAGACACCGCCACGTCACTGGGCATCTCGGTTTTCCGGGCACGGGCGGCAGGCATAGCCGCCATCACGCTGCTGGCAGGTTCCGCGGTGACCATGGCCGGGCCCATTGCCTTCGCCGGACTCCTGGTTCCGCACATCACCCGGGCCATGACAGGTCCTGACTACCGTTGGCTGATCCCGCTCTCTGCCATAACGGGCGCCACCGTGCTGCTCCTTGCGGATACGGCGGGCCGCGTGATCTCGCGCCCCGGAGAGCTGTCGGTCGGCGTGGTCCTGGCCGTGGTGGGTGCCCCCTTCTTTGTCCATCTGGCCCGCCGGCGCAGGCTGGCCACCCTGTGACCGCCCTCCAGCAGAAGCCGCGGCAACAGCAGAAACCGCTGCAACAGCCCAGGACAGGTGCTGCCACCATTCGCGCCCTGCGCCTTGGCCCGGTATCCATCCGCCTGAACTTCCGCGTGATGGTTGTCGCCGCCGTCCTGGCCGCCGCCCTGGTGGCCGCGATGGCCCTCCACATAGCCTTCGGCGGAACCCCGCTGGCTTACCCGGACGTTCTCCGTGCGCTCCTGGGTGACGCCTCCAGCCCGCGGATCCACCTCGCCGTTACCGAGTTCCGGGCCCCGCGCATGGTTGCCGCCGTGGTAGTCGGTGCGGCGCTGGCCGCTGCCGGAGCCATCACCCAGACGGTGGCACGGAACCCCCTGGCCAGCCCCGACCTGCTGGGCGTCACCACCGGCGCGTCCCTGGGCGCCGTCACCGTACTGGTGGTGGCCGGCGGCGGCCACGCCGGACTCAGCGGCCTGGCCGCGACGGTGGGAATGCCCGTGGCCGCGTTCGCCGCGGGAATCATCAGCGGCGTGGCCGTCTACCTGCTGGCCTACCGGCGCGGGCTGGACAGCTACCGGCTGGTCCTGGCGGGCCTGGGTATCTCCGGCCTGGCCGCGAGCCTCACCACCTGGATCCTCACGCTGGGGGACGTCACCAGCGCCGCCCAGGCCCTGACCTGGATGATGGGATCACTGAACGGCAAGGACTGGGCCACCGTCCAGCCCATGGCCGTCAGCGCTGCCGTCCTCCTGGTTGCCGCGGTGCTGAGCGGGCGCTGGCTGCTGCTGACCAGCCTCGGCGAGGACACCGCCGTCGGGCTCGGAGCGCGCATTGGCGCGGTGCGCCTGACTGCCCTGACCATCGCGGTGCTGCTCGCGTCGGTGGCCACTGTCACCGCGGGCCCTGTGGCGTTCGTTGCCCTGGCCAGCCCGCAGATCGCACGGTCCCTGACCTCCAACGTGGTTCCCCCCGTGGGAGTCTCGGCGCTGGTGGGTGCGGTGTTTGTCCTGCTTGCGGACACCGTCTCAGCCAATGTGCTCAGCGCGCCGCTGCCCGTGGGAGTGGCCACCGCCGTCGTCGGCGCGCCGTTCCTGATCCATCTGATCCTGAAGTACCAGCGGAGGCTGAGTTGAACACCACCACAGAACGGCACGAGGGGCTGAGGGCGGAAAACCTGACGCTGGGCTACGACGGCCGGGACATCATCAAGGACCTGTCCCTCACCGTCCCGGAGGCCCGGGTGACCTCGATCATCGGCCCGAACGGCTGCGGCAAGTCCACGCTGCTCCGCGGCCTGGGCCGGCTGCTCGCTCCGCGCTCCGGCGCTGTTTTCCTGGATGGCGCCGCACTGTCCACCCAGTCCAGCCGCCAGATAGCCACCAGGATCAGCATCCTGCCGCAAACGCCCACCGCGCCTTCCGGGCTCACCGTGGCGGATCTCGTCTCGCGCGGCCGGCACCCCCGGCAGAAGTGGTACCAGCAGTTCTCCCCCGCCGATCAATCCGTCGTCGAGGACGCACTCGTGGCCACCGACATCGCCGACCTGGCCGACAGTCCGCTCGAGGACCTCTCCGGCGGGCAGCGGCAGCGCGCCTGGATTTCCATGACGCTGGCCCAGGAAACGGGCATCCTGCTCCTTGATGAGCCCACCACCTACCTGGACCTCGCGCACCAGGTGGACGTCCTGGAACTGGTGCGCAGGCTGAACCGCGAGCATCACCGGACCGTGGTGATGGTGCTGCACGACATCTCCCTGGCGGCCCGCTACTCCGACCACATAGTTGCCATGAAGGACGGCAGCATCATCACCCAGGGGACGCCGGCGCAGGTGGTGACTCCCGGGCTGCTCAAGGACGTGTTCGGCCTGGACGCCCACGTGGTTGCCGAGCCCACCGACGGCCGGCCCCACGTCATCCCGCTGGGCACCCCGGCCACGGCTGCCGCCTCCTAATCCAAGCCCCGCACCCGCGTTGCTCTATCACCTTTGGTCGCTAAAAGGCCCCGGAAGGGACTGTAAGTGATAGGGCAACGTTGGGGTGGGCGGGAGCGTTTCGACGGCGGCGCGCGCAGCTTCGCGTGTTAAGTTGAAAGTGCGGGACCAGCCCGGCTCCGCGCACCACCTGGAAAGAGAAGCTCCTTGGAATCGCCTTCCCCCGTCCCCGAGCACGTAAGAATCCTGACCGTCTGCACGGGCAACATCTGCCGCTCCCCCGTGGCTGAACGGCTGCTCCAGGCAGGACTGGACCAGGTGCTGCCCGGCGGCTTTGTGGTGGCCAGCGCCGGAACCCGCGCCATGGTGGGCGACCCCATGCAGCCGCCGTCAGCGGACATGGTGCGCATGTTCGGCGGCGACCCCCAGGAGTTTGCCGCACGGCAGCTGACCGGCAAGATCCTGCGCAGTGTGGACCTGGTGCTCACCATGACGTCCGGCCACCGCGGCGAGGTTCTCCAGCTGGACGCGTCGCTCCTGAAGCGCACTTTTACCATCCGTGAATTCGCGCGCATGCTGGACGTCCTGGATGAGCGGGATCCCGCGCCTCAGGGTCCGGCCGGTGATCCCCTGGCAGCCAACACAGCCTTCTGGCGGGGCCTTCCGGCCCGCGCGGCAGCGGTCCGGCACCTGTCCCTGCCAGCCGACTCCTCCGAAAACGACATCATCGACCCCTACCGCCGCGGGCCCGAAACCTACCGTCAGATGGAAGACGAACTGGCCCCCGCGATCATCTCCATCCTGCGTCATGCGAGGCTGAACGCTCCCTCCTGACAGGGCCCGCCGCCGTCGTTCAGGCACTGCGGTTTTTTGTGCGGCTTTTCTGCGGATTCCCCCGATGTAACGCCTTTGCGCCGATGCTAATTTTCGGAAATGGCCACCGCGTCCGAGCATCCTGCCGCTGTCTTTACCGGCTCAGCCTCCTCCGGCACAGCTGTTTCGGGCGCGGCTCCCGGCCCGGCTTCCGGCGCGTCTCCCCGCGTTCCGGCTGGCCGGCGCCGGCGCCCCCTCCGCACCTTCCTTCTGTTCCTGCTCGCCCTGGTGATCCTGATTCCAGCTTCGGCCGGGGTGTACCTGATGAACCTCGGCCGGATTTACGATTCCGAAGTCACGACGATCGAGAACCCCTTCCCGGACGAAGCAACCCGGCCCAACCCATCCGTCGCGAATGGCGCGGCCCCCGGTGCGGCCGGCGTTCCGGGAACTGCTGAGGGCGGCACAAACAACGCCGGAGGCGGGACCGGGTCCGTGAATATCCTGGTGATGGGCAGCGACAGCCGCGGCGCCACCAGCGAAGAAGCTGCGGCCGGCGCGGGATCCAACCAGCGGGCGGACACGCTCATGCTGGTGCACGTCCCCGCCGACCGCGCCAAGATCTACTCCATCTCACTCATGCGGGACCTCTGGGTGGGCATCCCGGACCGCGGGGAGGCCAAGATCAACGCAGCACTGGCCTACGGCGGCATCCCACTGATGGTGCAGACCGTGGAATCGATTTTTGGCCAGCGGATCGACCACGTGGCCATGGTGGACTTCGAAGGTTTTGTTGGACTCACGGACGCCCTGGGCGGAGTGGAAGTGGATATCCCCGCCGGGTTCGTTTCGTATCACGACCAGTCTGTCTTCCAGGCCGGGAAGAACACCCTGGACGGCGAGCGTGCCCTGAAGTTCGTCCGCGAGCGCTACGCGTTCGCGGATGGTGACTACCAGAGGGTCCGCAACCAACAGGCGTTCGTGCGGGCGCTTCTGACCAAGAACCTCAGCGCCGACACCCTCCTGAATCCGCTGAAGGTCCAGGGTGTGGTCAGCGCCATCGCGCCGTTCATCAGCGTGGATGAAGGGCTGAACGCCGCGGCCCTGGCGGGGCTGGCTGTGGAGCTCAAGGACGTACGGCCGAGCGACATGGTGATGTTCACCCTCCCGACGCTGGGCACGGGAACGTCAGCGGACGGGCAATCCATCGTCATCCCGGATACCGCTGCCATCGCCGCAATCGCCACATCGCTTTCCGATAACACCCTTGGCAACTATGTAGCCGGAAAGGGTCTGGAAGGCGGAAACTGATCCCATGGAGAGACAATGAGCGTCCCAGGTGCTTCCGAGCCCATCGGTCCTGATTCATCCGGTTCCGGCCCCGCTAGTCCTGGCGGGGCCGGTTCCGGTCCTTCCGCACCCGGTACAGGGACAGCACGACGGCGGCGCATCATTGCCGCGCTGCTGACCGTAGTGCTGGTGGCCGGCATCGCCGTCGCCGCCTTGCTGTTCAGCCGCCCGGCAGATACGTCCGCCACATCGGCCACGCAAAGCGCCCAGCCGACGGAAACCCCGACTGCCACGGAGACCACCCCTCCGCCGGTCCCGGCCCCCGCTCCTCCGCCGCCGCCCGAGCCCATCCCGGAGCTGCAGCCCGTTCCCATGAACATCCTCATCATCGGCAGCGACAGCCGCGGGAATGCGAGGGATCAGGCAGGCCATACCCTGGCCACCGGCCAACAGTCCGATCAGCGGGCGGACACCATCATGGTGGCCCACGTTCCGGCTGACCGGCGCAGCGTCCAGGTGGTCTCCATCATGCGGGACACGTGGGTGAACATCCCCAGCTATGGCGGTTCCAAGGTGAACACCAGCCTCCAGGTGGGCGGCACGCCCCTGGTGAAGCAGACTGTGGAGTCCCTGCTGGGACTTCACATCGACCATACGCTCATGCTGGATTTCAACGGGTTCAGGGCCCTGATTGACGCCATGGGCGGGATCGACGTGCAGGTCAACCTGCCGTTTCAGTCCACGCACGACACCGGGCACGTCTTCTCGCAGGGCCTGAACAGGCTTAACGGGCAGGCTTCGCTGGAGTTCGTCCGGGAGCGGTACGCGTTCATCGACGGCGACTACCAAAGGGTGCGCAACCAGCAGGCTTTCCTGCAGGCACTGTTGGCGAAGCTGACCCACGGCGGCGCCTTGAACGATCCCAACGTGGTCCGGCACCTGGTGGCTCTTTCCGGGCCCTGGCTGACCCTCAACCAGGGCCATGACGCCTTGTCCGTGGCGATCCTCGCCTACGGCCTTCGAAACCTCGACTACAACGCCTGCACCTTCGTTACGCTGCCAACGGCCGGGGTGGGCACCATCGGCGGGGCATCCGTGGTGCTGCCAGACTATGGCGGGATTAATGCCGTGGCCGCCGCCCTGAGGGAAGGGCGCCTGGCCCAGTACGCGGCTGGGCGCTGAGGCCAGGCGGGCGCTGAGGCCAGGAGGGCCTTAACTGTCCGTTCGCGCTTCGGACTTATGCCAGAGCACTCCGGCGGCGCAGCCTCCGCATTGTCCTGACCTTCAGGCGGCCCGCCGCGCCCATCAGTTTCATGGCCACGGCCCAGTAGGCGACGCCGACAGCCAAGGACAGGGCAACTGCCAAAACAGGCTGGCTGTCCTTCAGGTCGGGGAACACCACCCAGTGCGTGACGTAGGCGTACAGTGACGCGCTGGCCAGGACGCCGAAGAGGCGGTGGAGCACCGACGGCAGCGGGATGGCCGGAATCCATGCGAGCAGCAGGATCCCCGCCAGGATGGTGCCCTCCCGCCAGGGGTTGTCGAAGTAGCCGTACAGGGCCAGTGCCCCCAGCGCGGACAGCGCCAGCCGCTGGCCAGCAGTCCTCGCCCGCGCCAGGGCCCAGCCCAGGGCAAACAGCCAGAGGACCGGCCGGGTGTGCAGGATGTCCACGCCAATCAGGTCATAACGGGCCAGCAGCCCGGCAGCAACAAGCGCCACGGGGAACGCCAGGGGAAAGCGCCGCTCTGTCCGGTGCACCCAGGGGATGGCCAGGAGCGCCATCACGCCCACCAGCACGTACACCAGCACCTCGATGAACCAGAAGTGCCAGGCATCGGTCCAGCCGGCCGGCCCGATCATCGTGTTCAGCAGCAGCAGGTTGGCCGGCGTGTAGTGGAATTTATCCGTCAGCAGCATGACCGCCCCGATAAAGGCCACTGTGGGCACCACCAGCCTGGCCAGGCTGCGTACCTGGCGCCGGAGCCGCGGGATCCTGTCACCGCCCAGCTGAAAGCGGGCAAAGTTGTAGCCGGCCAGGGCCATCAGCACATGCGCTGTGCCCGGCCACCTGATGAGGTCCACGTGCGTGCTGATGATCATTACAATGGCCGCCGCACGCAGCAGAATGCCTGTCTCCAGCGGCGCGAAGATCCGCCAGGGGCTGCGCCGTGGCCGCGCAAGGGCCTGCAGTTCCCGGACGGGGGTGACGTGCCAGTCCGGGGGCAGGTGGCCAAGAACCTTCTCCAGGCTTACCGATGCCGCAACGTAGGACAGCGAGTCGCCGCCAAGCGAGACGAATGTGTCATCGTCGCCGATGTCCTCGATCTCAAGCGCATCCGCAAAAATCCTGCGGACGTCCGACGGCGGTGCTGCCGCAGCGGAGGCGGCAGCACCGCCGTCGGCCTCTTCCTGCCCGGGCCTCCCGGCAGCGTTTTCCGTTTCGTCCGTGTTGTTCGTGGTGTCCGTGTCGGCAAGCGCCAGGATTGACGGGTAGTCGGTTTTGCCGGTGGCCAGGCGCGGCAGGCTTTCGACGGCGCGGACCTGCACGGCGGCACGGGGCAGGCCCAGGTCCTGGGCGAGGGTCTTGGCCAGGAGTCGGGTGTCGTGGCTGCCCTCGACCGCTGCCACCAGCCTGTGGTCTGTGCCGGCGCAGGCCGCGTTCAGGCCCATCTTCTGCAGCATCTTTTCCACCTGGCCAAGGTCAATGCGCAGGCCCACAATCTTGACGAACCGGCTTCTCCTGCCCACCACCTCGTACAGGCCGGCGTCCGACTGGCGGGCCAGGTCCCCCGTGCGCAGCTCGCTGATGGTGCGCCCGGCCGCCAGGTCCTCCGGTTTCTCGGCATAGCCCAGCATCACGTTCGGCCCGGTGTACACCAGCTCGCCGTCCTCCAGGCCCGGCACCGGATCAATGCGGAAATCCCCGCCCGGGACCGGAACGCCGATGCTTCCCGGATGCTCCGCGGCGAGGTGCGGCGGAAGGTAGGCCATCCGTGCGGTGGCCTCCGTCTGGCCGTACATCACGTACAGGTCCCAGCCGCGCCCGCGTCCGGCCTCGGCGTAGCGGACCACGGTTCCGGGATCCAGCCGGCCCCCGGCCTGTGTGATGTACCGCAGGTGAGGGAGCTCCATCTCCGTGAACCTCACGCGGTCCAGGAGCTCAAAAGTGTAGGGGACGGCGGCGAAGGACGTGGCTCGGCGGTTGCGGAACAGTTCCCAGAAGCACGGATCCACCACCGACAGATCCGAGAGCACAATCCCGGCGCCGCGGAGCAGGTGGCTGTTGAGCACCGAGAGCCCGTAGCAGTAGTACATGGGCAGCGTGGTCATGGCACGGTCGTCTTCACCGATGTTCAGGTATTCGGCAATGGATTCGGCGTTTGACTGCACATTCTGCTGGGAGAGCCGGACGAGTTTGGGCGAGCCCGTGGAACCCGACGTGCTGAGCAATAGGGCAAGATCCGGGTGCAGCTGGTGCCGGGTTCCGGGCCGCACTTCCTCCAGCAGCGGCTCACTGGCACCGGCTTCCGTTGGCCCCGTCCGGACGATGGCATCCGGATCGTAGGCTGCCACCAGGGATGCCATGGCGGCGTCATTTCCTGCAGGCGCCAGGATCAGCGGGTGCCCGCAGGCCAGGGCAGCCAGGTACGCCACCAACGACCCCACGCTGTTGTCCGCCGCGAGCACCACAAGGCGGCGGACGGGGCCGAGCCGCTCGGCAAAGGAACCCACCCGGTGGGCGAGTTCCAGGTAGGAGATGGTCCGGCCGCCGGTGAGGAGGGCGGGACGGTCTCCGTGGCGGGCCAGATCAGCGGCAAAGGCTACCCGCGCAACTTCCAGGGACGAGTTCACTGGCTGAGTGTAGAGGCAAGGCTAACCTAACAACAAGTAGATTAACGGTTTGCAAAGGCCCACCTGCGGGCCCCGCCCACCTGCCCGCCGCCGTCGGCCGTTATTTCCCCCTTTCCAATGGGTAAGCCGCTAGTAGTGTTCGGGTGCCGAAAAGCGGCAGCCGCACAACGGGCAACATGGCGATGGGGCAGGTCTTTGTGGAAAATCAGGGAATGACGCAGGCAGTCCGGGAAGCCGGGGCGGTGGAGCTCATCCTGATCCGCCACGGCCAAAGCGAAGGCAATGTTGCGGCGTCGGAGGCACAGCTGGCAGGCGTTGAGGTGATCGACGTCCCGGCACGCGACGCCGACGTCATATTGTCCCCTACCGGGCAGGACCAGGCGGTGGCCGTCGGAAAGGCGCTTGCTGCCATCCCGGAAGACCGCCGGCCGGATGCAGTGGTGTCCTCCCCGTATGCCCGCGCGCATCAGACCGCCGAAATCGCCGTGGAAACTGCGGGCTGGCCCGTCCGCGTGCGCATCGATGAACGGCTGCGGGACCGGGAGCTGGGCGTCCTGGACATGCTGACGTGGCAGGGCGTGGAGAAGCGCTTCCCCGAGGAGGCCGAACGGCGGCGCTGGCTGGGCAAGTTCTACTACCGTCCGCCCGGCGGTGAATCCTGGACCGATGTGGCGCTCCGGCTGCGCTCGGTGCTTGACGAGCTGAACGGCCTGGGCATGGGGCACCGCGTGATGGTGGTGTGCCACGACGCCGTGATCCTGCTCTTCCGGTACATCCTGGAGGGGATGACGGAGCGGGAGATCCTGGACCTCGCCGCCGGCACCTCCGTTCTGAACGGTTCCATCACCCGGTTTGTCCGCCCCGAGGGGAAGGGGCCATGGACGCTGGAGGAGTTCAACCAGGCGGACCATCTCAGGGAGCAGGGTGTGGAAGTGACCGAGCACGCCGGGGACGCCAGTGTCCACCCGCAATGAGGCCCCTGCCGCCCAGGTGACGCCCTCACTGCTGCGCGACTGGCCGCTGCCCGCCGCCGGTGAGGACAAGTATTCGCGTGGTGCTGTGCTGGTGATTGGTGGTGCCCGGAGTACGCCCGGGGCGGCCCTCCTGGCTGGCCGCGCCGCACTCCGGGCCGGGGCGGGAAAGCTCACGCTTGCTGTGGCCGAATCAGTGGCTGTGCAGCTGGCCGTGGCGCTCCCGGAGGCAGGTGTTACGGGACTTGCTGAGACTGCCGAGGGGTCCATGCAGGCCTCCGGCCTTCAACGCATCGCGCCCGCCCTGGAAACCGCCGACGTTCTGCTGATCGGCCCCGGGCTTGACGATGTGGACCTCGCTGTCGAGCTGCTCCGCGCGCTTTTGGGGAGCCAGGCAGCGGGCGGAACCGACGGCGACGGTTCCGGAAGTTCCGACGGCGAAGGTTCCGACGGCGGCCGGGGAGCCACCATCGTGCTGGACGCCTACGCCCTGGGCGCCCTGCCTAAAATCCAGGAGGAGCTGACCCCCTGGCGGGGACGGCTGATCCTCACGCCGAACCCCACTGAGGCGGAAATCCTGTTGGGCCGGGACCTGGCAGACCTGGAAGATGACGTGGCAGAGATCGCTGACCGGTACCAGGCAGTGGTCAGCTGCCAGGGTTTCATCGCGCGGCCAGCCGGCACCAAGGCGCCGGAGGAACCTGAACGTTGGCAAATCACCACCGGGTTCGGCGGACTGGGAACCTCCGGCAGCGGCGACATCCTGGCCGGGGCCATTGCCGGGCTCCGTGCCCGTGGGACCACCGATGCTCAGGCAGCCTGCTGGGGCACCCACCTCCATGCCGCGGCGGCGGACCGCTTGGCCAGCAGGATGGGACCCCTGGGATTCCTGGCCCACGAACTGGCCGACGAACTGCCGGCCCTCATGATGGAGCTCAACACCTGAGCCCGGGCTTCGGTTGTACGCCCCTCCTCCCCCAAGTAGGCCGCAGTTAACGTCGTCATTCGCGCGAATAACGACATTAGCTGCGACCCAGTTGGGAGGCGACCTGGTCGAGAGGTGGGGTTGCCTCGATCGAAGCTGCGGCGGGCATGAGATGACCCCCGGCATTGCCGGGGGCCACCGTTTCGGAAGGAGCAGTCGCTTCGCTGCCGATGCGCCTATGGCGCTGTGGCGTGCATCAAATGGCTAGTCGCCCAAAAGGCAGCCAACAATGGCGTCCGAACCTTCCGGCCTTGTGCGGAAACTAGGCGGCAATCTGATGATGTGCCCCCTTCGTTTCAATCTCGATCTTGCGCGGCTTGGCCTTCTCGACGACAGGAATCCGCAGAGTCAGGACACCGGCGTCGTATGTTGCCTTGACGTTTTCGGCATCCAGGGCCTCACCCAGGATCAGCTGGCGGCTAAAGACGCCGCGCGGCCGCTCCGATGCGATCATCTCGGTGTCCTTGCCCACGGGATCCGGCCTCTCAACCTTCACCGTCAGGACGTTCCGTTCCACATCCAGATCAACTGAATCCGCATTTACACCGGGCAGATCAAAGGCCACCACGAATTCCTGGTCCTCCCGCCACGCGTCCAAGGGCATCGCAGCCGGACGCGCCGCCGTGCCGAGGACCTGCTGGGCCAGCCTGTCCAGCTCACGGAACGGATCGGTTCGCATCAACATGGCTTCCCTCCTCGAAAGAGACGGTCCAACACTTTTCCTACCAGCCGATCTATATCAGCTGATATAGATTTTTTAGCACTGGCGGCAGCAGGATGCAAGCGGTTTAGAGCGAAAAATTTGGGCGAACACCGGCAGGGGTCTTGGCTAATGGTAAGCATGCTTAGCATAATAAAGGTGTCGGCGTTTAGGGGGCCATGGGTGAGCGTGGGCGCCCGCGATTCCCGCCGCTGGCGCCTTGAAAAAGTCAGGTCCAAGGAAGCAGGCGGCCACAGTACCGCCTTCGATGATTGGGAGAAGCACAATGTCCATCAAGGCACGCGACATCATGAGTGGCGGCGTGGAATGCGTCGGTGAGAACGAAACGCTGGAGCAGGCAGCGCGGAAAATGAAGGACCTCGACGTCGGTTCGCTGCCGATCTGCGGTGAGGACAACAGGCTGAAGGGGATGATCACAGACCGCGACATTGTGATCAAGTGCCTCGCCGACGGCGGTGATCCCCGCACTGCCACGGCCGGACAGTTCGGCCAAGGCAAACCGGTGACCATCGGTGCGGATGACTCCATCGAAGAAGCCATCCGCACCATGCAGGAGCACCAGGTCCGCCGCCTGCCCGTGATCGATGGCCACGACCTGGTGGGCATCCTGAGCCAGGGTGACATCGCGCGCAACTACCCGGAGGACCGGGTGGGCGAACTGGTGGAGTTTATTTCGTACTGACCAGCTGGTTGCCGGTCAGCTCTATCGGTCAGCTTTCTAGCTGCGGGTAGGGTCTGGCCGCAGTGGTTCCGGCCCCGGATCCGGAACCGGCAATGGGCCGGGAGGTTCCGGGGTCGGAACCGGGCTGGGCCGTGCAGGGCCAGGATGACCCGGTGAGGTGGGGTCAGGGGTGAAAGGATCCGGGCCCGGTTCCGGCGGGAACGGCTCGGGTTCGTGCACTGGCGGGATGGTCATAGGATTCCCCTCTCAGGCTGGGCGGATGTTCTCTCGCGTGATCAGGATACGCCTGCGCCCATTTCCGAACTAGGCTCACGTTCTCCCCACCAGCCCGTTGCTCTATCACTACTGGTCGCTCTGAGCGCTGAGAGGGACCAATAGTGATAGAGCAACGGGGGCGGGGGTGCTCTCCCCCGGTAGCGAACGCCGCCCTGATTGTCTGCCCGGGTCTATATATTGAGGGGATGACCCAGACTCCGCTGCAGGATTCCGCCAACGCGTCCGCTGCCACTGTTTCCGCCGATTCTGCCCTGCCGCCCGTCGCCCGGAAGGTCCCGGCCGAGCGCATCCACCACGGCGAGACCTTCGTGGACAACTATGAATGGCTGCGGGAGAAGGAGTCCCCGCAGGTGGTGGAGCACCTCAAGGCAGAGAACGCCTACCAGGAGGCCGTCACAGCCCACCAGGAACCGTTGCGCGGGGCCATTTTCCAGGAGATCAAGGGCCGCACCCAGGAAACTGACTTGTCTGTTCCCAGCCGGAAAGACGGCTGGTGGTACTTCAGCCGTTCCGCCGAAGGCAAGGAGTACGGAATCCAGTGCCGCGTCCGCGCCCAGGACACCGGAAACCCCGTGGCTGACTGGACTCCGCCGGCAGTGGAGGCCGGCGTCGAAATCCCTGGCGAGGAAGTGCTGCTGGACGGGAACGTTGAGGCCGAAGGCAAGCCATTCTTCTCCGTGGGCGGCTCCGCAGTCACCGTAGACGGAAACCTGTACGCGTACGCCGTGGACAACGCCGGCGATGAACGCTTCACGCTCCGGATCAAGGACCTCCGCACAGGGGAACTGCTGCCGGACGTCATCGAGAACATCTTCTACGGCGTCTCCTTCTCCCCTGACGGCACGCGCATTTTCTACACGGTGGTGGACGATTCGTGGCGGCCGTACCAGGTCAAGTCCCACGTCCTGGGCACACCCGTCGCCGACGACGTGGTGATCTACCAGGAGGACGACGTCGCCATGTGGCTGGGCTTTGAACTCTCCGGTGACCGGCGCCACCTGGTCCTGGGCATCGGCTGCTCCGAATACAGCGAAACCCGCCTGATGCGGTTCGACGACCCCGCCGGGGCCCTCACCACCGTGATTTCGCGGGACCAGCGGGTCCTTTATGAGGCCGAGCCTTTCCTGCTGACCGGCCCCGACGGCGAAAAATCCGAACGTATCCTGCTCACCCACAACCGGGGTGCCATCAACTCCATGGTGTCCCTGGTGGACCCGGCCGAACTCACCAAGCCGCTGGCGGAGCAGCACTGGGATACCGTCGTCGCGCATTCCGATGATGTCCGCGTGAACGGCGCGGGCGTCACGTCCACGCACGTGGTGGTGTCCATCCGGAAGGACACCATCGAGCGGGTTCAGGTACTGGGCCTGAACGGACTGGGCACTGCCGCGCAGGAGGCCCCGGTGGAACCGGCATTCGACGAGGAGCTATACACAGCAGGAGTTGGCGGCTCCGATTACGAGGCCCCGGTGATCCGGCTCGGGTACACCTCCTACTTCACGCCTTCCCGCGTGTACGACTTTGTGCTGCCCACGCCGGAACAGCCCGCCGGCGAACTGCTGCTGCGCAAGGAAAGCCCTGTGCTGGGCGGCTACGACGGCAACGACTACGTGGCCACCCGGGAATGGGCCGACGCCCCCGACGGCACCAGGATCCCGCTCTCGGTGCTGCGGCACAAGGCGGTCAAACAGGATTCGACGGCGGCCGGCCTGGTGTACGGGTACGGCTCCTACGAGCTGAGCATGGATCCCGGCTTCGGGATCGCCAGGCTGTCGCTTTTGGACCGCGGAGTGGTTTTTGTCATCGCCCACATCCGCGGCGGCGGCGAGCTGGGGCGGCACTGGTACGAGGACGGCAAGAAGCTCAGCAAAAAGAACACGTTCACCGATTTTGTGGCCGCAACCGACTGGCTGGCCGGCTCAGGCTGGGTGGACCCGGCCAGGATCGCCGCAATGGGTGGCTCCGCAGGCGGCCTGCTGGTGGGAGCCGTGGCCAACCTCGCCCCGGAAAAGTACGCCGCCGTCCTGGCACAGGTCCCGTTCGTGGATCCGCTCACCACCATCCTGGATCCGGACCTTCCGCTGTCCGCACTGGAGTGGGAGGAATGGGGCAACCCCATCACGGACCCTGCGGTTTATGCCTACATGAAGTCCTACTCGCCCTATGAGAATGTCCGCGACGTGGCCTACCCCAAGATCGCCGCGGTGACGTCCTTCAACGACACCCGGGTGCTCTATGTGGAGCCGGCCAAGTGGGTCCAGGAACTCCGCAACAAAACCACCGGGAACCAGCCCGTCCTGATGAAGATCGAGATGGACGGCGGCCACGGCGGAGCCTCCGGCCGGTACGTCCAGTGGCGCGAACGGGCCTGGGACTACGCGTTCATCGCTGATTCCGTGGGCGCCACCGAACTGCTGCCAGGAGCGGGCCTGAAGTAAAACCCCACTTCCCGGGTTAAGCGCAACAGCACTCCCCCGGGCTAGGCACGGGGCGTCGGTTGTGAGACGAGTGAGCTCAACCGGCGTCCCTTCCGTACTCGGGGTGCTCCGCCAGCAGCTCGGCCAGCGTCTCTAGGTTGGCGCGGACCGTCCGGGCCTGTGCCTTCTCCACAAGGGGGTCAGCCAGCTTCCCGAAGATCCCGCCGAGCCCGGAATCGGCATCAATGCGGAAGGTCAGGCGGGTACCGTTGCCCTCCGGTTCCAAGGCGTTGGTGATGGTGAAATTCATCTTGCCTTCAACCGAGCGGGCCACTGTCTTCCGCGGCGGATCGAAGTCAATGTTTTCAGCAACCCAGTCAAAATGCCGTCCCATGACCTTGCTGGTGCCGCGCACCTTGGTGCCGGGCCCTGGCGGACCCTCGGTGATCTGTTCGGTCCGGATCACCGAAGAATCCCAGACCGGGATGTTCTCGCTCCTGACCAGGAAATCAAAAACCTCCTGCGGCGGACGGGCGATGAAGACACTTTCTTCTATGACGGGCATGGCGGCACTCCCTCGGACAGCCTGTTGCCGGCCCGGCTTGGCCGGCAGGTAGCGTCATTTTGGCCCCCTTCCCGTGGGCCGTCAATGACTTCCGGAAACACCTGTGGTCAACGCCGGGACGGCGCGGCAGCCTTCCATTCCCGCTCCAGCATGGAGTAGACCAGCTCTGTTGCCCACTGGCCCTTGTAGTGCCATTTGTCCACGAGCCTGGCCTCGAGCCGCATGCCCAGCCGTTCGCACAACCCAGCCGACGGGGTGTTGAGCGCGTCCAGCCGCGCCTCGATCCGGTGGAACCCGAGTTCGCCAAAGCCCAGGCCCAGCATGGCTGCCGCAGCCTCGGTGGCGTAGCCCTTGCCGCGCGCCCCCGGCGCCAGGGTCCAGCCGATTTCGGCCTGTCCGCGGCCGGGGAGCCACTTGAGCACCACCTCGCCCAGCAGGCCGGGCGAGTCCTTGGCTTCAATGGCCAGGCTGACCCAGTCGCCTTCCTTTTGGAAGACAAAGTTGGCATACATTCCCACCCGCTCCATGCACTGCGTGTAGGTTTTGGCCAGGCCTGGCAGGAACCGCGCCGTCTCCGGCAGCGCGTGGTAAGCGTGGAAGGCCTCCAGGTCCCGTCCTTCAAACCGGCGGAGGGCAAGCCGTTCCGTGCGGACGGGCAGGATGATGTCCGGCATGGAGGCTAGGCGATCGCCGTTGAATGGACGACGGCGGCTGTGGCCTCCGCGATCGCCTGTTCTTCGTCCGTGGGGACTACCAAGACCGGGATGGCGGACTGCGTGGTGGTAATAACCCGTGGTTCCTTGGACCGCTGGCTGTTGAGGCCGGCGTCGAGCTCTATGCCCAAGGCACCCAGGCGGTCCGCCACCAGCGCACGGAACTGGGAGGAGTTTTCTCCGATGCCCGCGGTGAAAACCAGCGCCTTGGCGCCGCCCACCGCCACGTGGTAGCCGCCGATGTACTTGGCCAGGCGGTAGGACGCCACGGCGAGCGCCATGGCGGCCCTGGCGTCGCCGGCCTCGGAAGCTTCCACCACCGAGCGCATGTCATTGTTCCCGGCCAGCCCCTTCAGGCCGGACTCGCGGTTGAGCATGGTGTCGATGTCCTCCGGGGTCCAGCCGGCCCTGCCCAGGAAGACCAGGATGGACGGGTCCAGGTCGCCGGACCGGGTGCCCATCACCAGGCCCTCCAGCGGGGTGAAGCCCATGGACGTGTCCACGGACTTGCCGCCCCGGACGGCCGTGACAGAGGCGCCGTTCCCGAGGTGGGCGATCACGCCGTCGAACTCTTCCACCGGAATGCCCAGGAGCGCGGCGGCACGCTGGGTCACATACTCGTGCGAGGTGCCGTGGAAGCCATAACGGCGGATGCCGTGGCTGGTGTAGAGCTCATCCGGCACGGCGTAGCGCCAGGCGTGCTCGGGCAGCGTGCGGTGGAAGGCGGTATCAAAAACGGCCACCTGCGGCATGTCAGGCCATTTTTTGGTGATGGCTCGGATCCCCAGCACGTTGGCCGGGTTGTGCAGCGGCGCCAGCGGGTTGAGGCGTTCGATGGCCCGGGTGATCTCGTGATCGATCAGCACGGGTTCGGCGAAGCGCTCGCCGCCATGCACCACCCGGTGGCCAACGGCAGCGAGTTCAAGATCACCGAGTTCCGCATGAATGGCCGCGTCCACCTGCTCCAGCGCCTCCGCATGGTCACGCGGGCCCTCGATCTCGCCATCCCCGTCACCGCCGTTACCCATGCCGATCTTTTCGATCAGGCCTTCGGTCAGCACACTTCCGGCGGCAACATCACGCACCTGGTACTTGAGCGATGACGAGCCGGAATTGATGACTAGCACAAGCATGGGGCCTCCTGAGCCTTGCTGTTGCGGTGACTACGTCCCACTATAAATTGACACGTTGGAACACACCGAGAGGAACATTCCATGACGAACGACCCCACTCAGCCGGACTACACCACTCCCGAGAACGTCGAAGCCCATACCGAAACCGCCCAGCCGCCCACCGGCACCGAAGGCGACACGTCGTCGAAAGATACGGAGTCGGCTGCTACGGGATCCGATGGCAAGGATGCCGAAGGCATGGACCTCACACCCGAAGGCCTTTCAGACGAACCGGCCAAGCAGGAGGACCCGGCCAGCCTGGCGAAGCCCGAAAACAGCTGACTGCTACACGCGCGAGATGACACTTCGCGGCAATGTTTTCGCGAAACACTGCCGTGAAGTGCCATTTCGACGCGGATCAGTCCCCGGCCGAGACCCTCACCGGCACCTGCGCCTGGATGGCGGTGATGGCCACGGTGTTGACGATGTCCTCCACGGTGCAGCCGCGGGAGAGGTCGTTGACCGGTTTGCGCAGCCCCTGCAGAACGGGCCCGACGGCGACTGCCCCCGAGCTCTGCTGCACCGCCTTATACGTGTTGTTGCCGGTGTTGAGGTCGGGGAAGATGAAGACGGTCGCCTGCCCGGCCACGGACGAGCCCGGCATTTTAGACTCGGCAATGGACGCGTCCACGGCGGCGTCGTACTGGATGGGGCCTTCGACGGCGAGGTCGGGCCGGCGTTCGCGCACCAGTGCGGTGGCCTGCCGGACCTCGTCCACCGCCTCGCCGGAGCCGGAGCCGCCGGTGGAGTAGGACAGCATGGCCACCCGTGGCTCCACACCGAACTGGGCAGCGGTTTCGGCCGAGGCCAGGGCAATGTCCGCCAGCTGCTCCACGTTGGGGTCCGGGTTCACTGCACAGTCGCCATAAACCAGCACCCGGTCCGGCATCAGCATCAGGAACACCGAGGAGACGATGTTTACGCCGTCGCGCGTCTTCACGAACTCCAGCGCGGGCCGGATGGTGTGGGCCGTGGTGTGTGCGGCGCCGGACACCATGCCGTCCACCACGCCCAGGTGGACCATCATGGTGCCAAAGTAGCTGCCGTCCTGCATGATCTCGAGCGCCTTGGCCACGTCCACACCCTTGTGCGCGCGCAGCTCCGCATACTTTTCCGCGAAGCTTTGCCGGAGTTCGGACGTCGCCGGGTTAACGATGTTGATTCCGGACAGGTCGATGCCGCGGGCGGCTGCCAGCTCGCGGACGTCGGACTCAGGGCCCAGAAGGGTCAGGTCACACACGTCGCGGCGGTGCAGGATCTCGGCGGCCCTGAGAATCCGGACGTCTGTCCCCTCCGGGAGGACCACGTGCCTGCGCTGTGCCCGAGCCCGTTCAATGAGGTCGTGCAGGAACCGCAGGGGCGTCATCCGCTCGGGCCGCGGCAGGTGGAGGCGCTCCATCAGCTCCGCCTCGTCCACACTCCTGGACCACAGCCCCAGGGCGGACGCCACTTTGCGCCGGTGCCCGGACCAGATCTCGCTCCGGACCTCCGAGACCCGGCGGGCCGTGGTGTACGTGTCTTCGTGGGAGGCGAACACGGGGAAGGGGGCCTGGGCCAGCAGCGGATAGATGTTGGCGTCCGGGGCAAGGCCGCCGGTCAGGACCAGGGCCGAGGGCACCGGGAATTCCGGCGAGAACGACGACGCCAGGCAAGCCACCATCACGTCCGCGCGGTCCCCGGGCACAATCACCAGGGCACCCTCGTCCAGGACGTTCAGGAAGTTGCCCACGTTCATTGCCGCCACCTTAATGTCACGGACATCCCGCTCCATGTCCGGGCGGCCGGCAATCTGGCGGACGCCCAGGGCGGCGGCAACCTCGCCGGTGGTGGGCCTGGCGATCTCCTCCAGTTCAGGCAGGACGTACACCGGACGCCCGGATGCTCCCCGCTTCACCGCGGCAGCGATGGCCTCGACGTCATCGGGATCGGCGCGGTTGACCATGATGGCCAGCAGGGCGCACTTTCCTGCTGAAAGTTCCTTGCGGGCCACCTCGACGGCGGCGGTTGCCTCTGCGACGGTGCGCCCCTTCGCACCCACCACTGCCACCACCGGTGCGGCCAGGTTGTTGGCGAGGCGGGCGTTGAGGTCAAACTCGACGGCGGCGTCCTGGCCTGTGAGGTCCGTGCCCTCCACAATCACCACATCGCAGTGCCGGGACATTTCGGCGAAGATGTCCACACAGCGGGCGTCGATTTCGGCGCGGTTTCCTTCGGCCAGCAAGGCGCGGACCTCGGCGAAGGTCAGGCCGCCCCGGCAGCGGTCATCGTCCAGTGCAAAGCGGGACTTCATCAGCGCCACCATGGGGTCATCCGCAGCGTCGGTGCCAAGGACCACTGGCTTGAAGAAGCCGATCCTGTCGGCATGCCGGTGCAGTGTGTCCGCAAGGCCCAGGGCCACGAGCGACTTGCCCGAGCCGGGGGTAGTTGCGCTGACATAGATGCCTCTGGCCATGATCCGCCCTTTAATTGCTGGTGTGTAATTGCTGGTGTGTGGAGCTGCCGTCCTCCCATCCTGTCATTAGCTTTCCGCCGGGTTCACCTGCCCCCTCTACCCCGCTCGTCCCGCGCTCGCCACGTAGCCAATTTTCAGGCCTGAAGAATGGCGGCTAGGCTCGAAGGTGTCAAAACGCTGGGGGTACCGCTCCCCGGGGGCAGCCGGCCACCCTAAGGGCCGTATGGTTCGGAAGGCGGATACGTGGGTATGACGCATGTGGAAAATTTGAGGCGGACAACCCGCGGGATGGGCCGGTCACTGCGAAGCCGGGCATTTCTCCTGACCTGGGTGCTGCCGCTGGCAGCCATCCTGGGGATCCTGGTCCTGTACGTCGCGAGCGAGCAGCGGATTTATTTCTACGACCCGCGCGGCTATCAGGAAGTGGCCATCAACACTTCCGATGCGCTCCGTAAAGGGCCGCACGCGCTCTACCTGTACCTGAAGGCGCAGTCGCTGAGCGAGTATCCCCCATACTGGGCCCTGCCGCTGGCTGTCCTGCCGCCCGAACTCCTCAACCTCCGCGTGCCTTATGAGGCTGCCATGGGTTTGTTCGGCCTGCTGCCGATGACCGTGCTGACCACCAAGATCGCCTGCCGCACTTTGGGGCTCCGGGTCTCACCCTGGATAGTCCTGGCGGCAGGCCTCAACCCGCTGACGTTCCTGGTATGCGTTCAGGGGGTCCCCGACCTGATCGGGATGTCCCTGATTCTTGCTGCGGTCTGGATTCTGATGTCACGCCCGCTGCATCGGTGGACCCTGTTCTGGGCACTGCTGATCGGAGCGGGCTCGTTGTTGGTCAAGAAGAACTTCCTCTTTGACCTGGCAGCCGTCGTTGCGTGTTACCTGCTCGCCTACACGGTGGCCGCGCTCCGCTACCGGCGCCCGCCCGAACGGTGGCGGAGCCTTCTGAAGGAGACGCTGAGCCTGCCTGTCCTTCTGGCTGGGGCCGCAGTGATTGGCGGCGCAACCGTCCTCACACCGGGTACCCTCACCTCCATCTTCTCGCGTGACAACTCCCTGTTCTACATCAGCTACCAGACCTCGCTGACGGACGCGCTCACCGCCAACCTCTCCTACGCCGGAGGCTTCGTGGCGCTGATCATTGCCATCGCAGCCGTGGTTGCGCTGGCGGTAGTCATTGCCCGGAGGACCTCGACGTCGGTGACGCGCAACGCCGTGTTCGTGGCTTCCTTCCTGGTGGTCTCCGAGGTGGTATGGGCCATCATCCAGAAGCAGTCCGGAATCATCCACCAGGTGCATGTGTGGCCGCTGCTCATGACTGTTGGTTTCGTGGGGCTGGTTCGTTTGCTGCCCCGGCCGCGCCCGCTGGCCCGCCAGATAGTGGCAGCGGGGCTTGCCACCGCCCTGTTTGCCTTTATGTTCGCGCAGACACCGGCCCTGGCCGGGATTCGCTTCGCAGCCTCGCAGCTGCCAGGCGGGCTGTACCCCAACGTGACGGAACCTTTCGTCCAGTCAAACCTGCCGAACATGGTGGAGGTCGCCTCCACCGTCCGGACGCTCTCCCAAACCAACGGGCCCGTGATGGTGCCCATTGCGTCCACCTCGTTCAACTCCAGCCTCCTGTACCAGACGTACGTCCAACAAGCCGGTGCCCCGATCCCGGATATCTACCAGCTGCCGCAGGTTGACCTGCGGGATGCCCAGCCCTGGTCCGGGCTCATCGGCGACGACGGACGCACCGTGCTGGTTTCCCAGCAATGGCTCCCCGACCTGCCTGAGGGCCACCACAACCTGCAGGCGGTCAACGAGTTCCTGGATTCACCCGCCGCGCAGCCGTGGATCAAGTCCTCCCAGCCCCTGGATGCCGGCGTTCCCGGGCAGCTGGCGGACCTCAGGGCAGTCCATCTGCTGATTCCGGAGTCCGATGCGCTCGCCTTCGCGGCCGCCATCAGGCCCTACCTGCCCGTCAACGCGGACCACGGACTGCAGGGAGCAGTGGCGCTCCTGACCGATCAGGGACTGCGCACGGAAGGACCCAGCGCGAAGACACCGACGGCCTGGACCATCACGGCGGGCTCCCCCGCTGCTCCCACCCGGCTGCTGGTTGATGCCACGGCCGCGCAGTCCATCAAGCTCAGCATGCCGAACGCCGGCTGCAGCGGTGTCCAGTATCAGTGGACCTCCCTCGAAACCCCCACCGGGAGCGCTCCGGCAGCCGCGTCAGATGCCGGCCAGGGAACGCTGCCTGCGGGTGCCGCCCAGACCGTCCCTGTCCCGGAGACCGGCACCGCCGCGTGGAGCCAGGTGCTGACACTCTCCACCGATAGCGCCGACCCGAACGCCTGCCAGGTGGTTGTCGGCGTCTAACGCTAAGGGAGCCGCAAACCAGGGGCGCCGCACAGCTTCCCACCGCTGCCTTCCTAAAAGGCCCCGGAAGGCAGGCGCGCGCCCTGATCCTGGCTGAACCCTGCCCTGAACCCGCCCCGCAACCGGCGGCTACGCCTGTCCACACACTGCTCCGCTCTTGACACTGCCCCCCTTCATGGGATTACCTAATGAACATTCGGTAAATAAAGCTGGAGGCAATGACGCATGGCTGAAGCAGCACTCTCCGGGGCCACACACCCCATCCTCGAAAACGACTATGCCTCCGAATGGATGGGTATAGAGGTCGTGGCCGTCAGCGACGGGCACGCCACCATCCGCATGAAGCTCCGCCAGGAAATGCTCAACGGCTTCGGCATGGCGCACGGCGGAATGATCTTCGCCTTCGCGGACACCGCCTTCGCCCTGGCCTGCAATCCCATCACCCCGGCCCCCGGCGAGGAAAACAGCATCACCGTTGCGGCCGGCGTCGACATCAATTTCCTCAAGCCCGCCTACCGTGGCCAGGTGATCACCGCCGTCGCCGACCGCCGCTCAAGTGCAGGACGCAGCGGACTGTACGACATCCAGATTTTCGCCGCCGACCCCGAAGCGCAGCCCGATTCACCCCTCAGCTCCGGCCAACCCGGTGAACTCATTGCCGAGTTCCGCGGACGCAGCCGGACCATCCCCAAGAAGTAGGAAAGCCATGACGCTTCACGCCCCCGAAACCCCGGCTCATCACAACCCCGCCCCACAGGGAACCGCAGCGCAGGGAACAGCGCTGCCTGCAGATGCCGTCCTGGACCGCGAGGAAACCATGTCCCGGGACGAGCTGGAAGCCCTCCAGCTCAGCCGCCTGCAGCACACGGTGGCGTACGCGTATGACCGCGTGCCGTTGTACAAGCGCAAGTTCGACGAAGCCGGCATCCACCCCTCGGACCTCCGGGAACTCAGCGACCTGGGCAACTTCCCGTTCACCACCAAGGAGGACCTGCGCGCCGAATACCCGTTCGGCATGTTCGCCGTGCCGCAGCACGAGGTGGCCCGCGTCCATGCGAGCTCCGGTACCACCGGCCGGCCCACCGTTGTTGGCTACACCAAGCAGGACCTTGCCGACTGGGCAAAGCTCGTGGCCCGCTGCTTCCGCGCCTCCGGGATCCGCCCAGGCATGAAGGTCCACAACGCCTACGGCTACGGACTTTTCACCGGCGGCCTGGGCGCGCATGCGGGTGCCGAGGCGCTGGGCTGCACCGTCATCCCCATGTCAGGCGGCCAGACCGAACGCCAGATCCAGCTCATCCACGACTTCCAGCCGGACGCGATCCTGTGCACCCCCACCTACCTGCTGACCATCGCCGACGCCATGGCGCACATGGGAATCGACCCCACCTCCACATCGCTGAAATACGCGGTGCTGGGCGCCGAGCCGTGGACCCAGGAGATGCGGCACGAACTCGAAGTCACCATGAACATCAAGGCCTGCGACATCTATGGCCTGTCCGAGGTGATGGGTCCGGGCGTCGCCGGGGAGGCAGTGGAGACGCAGGACGGCAGCCACATCTGGGAGGACCACTTCCGGCCCGAAATCATTGACGCGTTCAACCCTGTGGCGGGCAAGGAAAACGTCCTGGGCGACGGCGAACACGGCGAGCTGGTCTTCACCTCGCTCACCAAGGAAGCGCTGCCCATCATCCGCTACCGCACCAAGGACCTCACCCGCCTGCTGCCCGGCACCGCCCGGCCGGCACACCGCAGGATGGGCCGGATCACGGGGCGCAGCGATGACATGATCATCCTCCGCGGCGTGAATCTCTTCCCGTCCCAGATCGAGGAAATCGCCCTGCGCATCGCCGAGCTCAGCCCGCATTTCCAGCTGGAACTGACCCGCCCGGAGGGCCAGCGGATGGACCAGCTAACCGTCCGCATCGAGCGGCGGGACAACGTGACACCTGAGCAGAGTTCGACGGCGGCGCGCACCTTGAAGGAGCAGATCAAGATCCACGTGGGTTCTTCATGCACGGTGGATGTGGTGGAGCCAGGTTCGCTGGAGCGGTCCAACGGCAAGCTGCGCCGGATTTACGACCTGCGCCCGAGGGCGTGATACGGGCAGCCTGCGCTGGCTGACCGACCGTTCATGAGAAACTAGCCACTATGTCCAGCACCAGCGAAATCTCCAGCACAACAGCACCTCTGAAGCGCGGCCGCCCCGGTTACGACCAGCAGTCGGTGCTGCTGATCGCGGTGGACGTTTTCAACCGGCATGGCTATGACGCCACGTCCATGGGCATCCTCGCCGAGAACCTGGGCATCTCCAAGTCAGCGATCTACCATCACGTCCCGTCAAAGGGCGATCTCCTGAAGCTGGCCCTGGAGCATGCACTGGGCGGCCTGGAAGCCATCCTGGACCAGCCGGAGGCTACCTCGGGCGCGGCTGACGCACGGCTGGAGTACGTGCTGCGGCAGACCGTGGCCGTGCTGGTGGAACGGCTCCCGTTCGTTACGCTGCTGCTCCGGCTCCGGGGCAACACCGAAATTGAACGCGACGCGCTGGAACGGCGGCGCTCATTTGACCACAAGGTGGCCGGGCTGATTTCCGCCGCCCGCGACGAGGGGTCCCTGCGCCAGGACATCGACCCCCGTACCGTCACGCGGCTCCTGTTCGGCATGATCAACTCGATAGTGGAATGGTACAAACCGGGCGGTTCACTCTCCCCCGAGAGACTGGCCGACGACGTCATCACCATGGCGTTCGACGGTCTCCACTCACAGGCCTAACCCAGCCCGGCACCCCCCGGCATGCCCGGCACCTTGCCTGCCGATCTCCAGTAATAAGGGTACTTACTACTGGAGATCGGGATGCTCCCCCGCTACGGTGGAAGGAAGAGCCAGCATCCGCAGGGAGGTTGTCAATGAGCCCCAGCAACGGCCAGGAACCGTGCCGCGCAAGCCGCTTCCGGACAACCCTTGGGGCCGTGCTGCTGGCCGCCGCGGTGTCCGTCTCCGGCTGCACGGACTCACCCACTCCCCCCGGTCCCACCGTATCGTCACCCACAGCGCCTCCTGCCGGCACCATGCAAACCCCCCGGCCAGGGCCCGGCCCTGATAATTCCGCCCCTGCCGCGGCCGGCGACATCCCGCAGCTGGTGGAGAACCTGGCACCATCCGTGGTGACCATCTTTACCGAGGGCGGACTGGGCAGCGGCGTGGTGTACTCCGAGGACGGCCTCATCCTCACCAACGAACACGTCATCCGGGGTGAAACCACCGTTCAAGTTGCCTTCGCTGACGGCCAGAGGGTGGAAGGGACAGTGCGGGCAACCGACCCCGTCACAGACCTCGCCCTGGTCCAGGTGAACCGCACCGGGCTCCCCAAGCCGACCTACCAGACAACGCTGCCCAAGGTAGGGGAAGGTGCCATCGTGCTGGGCTCCCCGCTGGGCTTTGAGAACACGGCCACCGCCGGCATCATTTCCGGCCTGCACCGGGCCATCCCCGGCTCCGCCTCCAACAGCCTGTCCCTGGTGGACCTCATCCAGACAGACGCTCCCATCAGCCCCGGCAACTCCGGGGGCGCGGTGCTCAACATGCGCGGGGAGGTGATCGGCATCAGCGAGGCGTACATCCCGCCACAGGCAGGGGCTGTTTCGCTGGGCTTCGCCATTCCCGCGGCCACGGCCGTGGAAGTGGCCGAAGAGCTGTTGGCAGACGGCACGGCGGAGCATGCCTACCTCGGCCTGACACCGGGCGAGCTGACACCACAGATCGCCGGGCAGTTGGGGATCGAGGCCTACAGCGGCGTCCTGGCATTGTCTGTTGACCAGGACAGCCCGGCGGGTAAGGCAGGTATCCGCCCCGGTGACGTCCTGGAATCCATGGAGGCCGTGGACCTGACCACTCCCGAACGGCTCCTGTCCGAGCTCCGCAAACGCAACCCGGGAGATACCGTTGGGTTCAAGGTCAAGCGGGACGACCAGAGCGTGGACATCAAGGTGGAACTCACCGAAAGGCCTGCGGGATAAAGCCTCTGCCCCTGAAACCACCAGCCCAAAGCAGCCGAAGAGCCCAGCACACCAAAGAGGCCCAGCGCACCAGGAGAGGAAGGTTACGTCATGACCCACCCGAAGGATGAAGCAGACCAGGGATTCATCGTCCCGGACCCGTCAACTGTCCGGGAGGACGTCCCCGGCGACGCAGGCGATGAAGGCAACGTGATCCGCTTCAGCGAAGAACAGGCGCTGATCGAGGAACAGGCAAAAGGCATCCGCCCGGACACGTACAGCGTTCCGTCCGGCGGGCCCACCATGGAGGAGGCCCGCGGCAACATGGACCTTTCGGACCAAACCGGGACGGAACCGGCTGACGACAGCAGTGATGACGGACTGCACGGAGGCGCCCAAAGCTGAGGCGCCGGCGTCGTCAGGGCTGGTGCCGTCAGAGCTGGTACTCGGCCTGCTTACCCAGGGTTTCGTGGATGCACAGGATGTTGTGTTCTGTGTCCATGAACCACGCGCACTTCTCCGAGTCGGTAGTGCAGATGTGGTTCTCTGTCCTGAGATGGGGCAGGTCGTAATCCTGGAACCGGACGCCCTTGGCTTCCATGTCCCGGACTGTCCGCTCGATGTCCTCCACTTCGAAGGTCAGGGCGGTGTGCTCGGAGTGCCTGCCGTCCGGGACCGGCATCAGCTGCAGCATGGGGCCGCCGGGATTGCCGAGCAGTTCGCTGCCATCATCCGTCCTGCCGCGGTGCGGTAGCCCGAGTTTTTCTGTGTAGAAACTCCGGGCGCGGGCTGGATCATCCACTGGCAGGATGGTTGTGGCTGTGTTCAGGGCTAGGGTCATTTCGCCACCTCCTACCAGAAAAATTTTACGCCTCGGCCCGGAGATAGTGACCTGCCTTTTACTTCTCCACGAGGGTCAGGACATCGTACGTTGCGACGATCTCGTCGTTCTGGTTGGTGAGCACCGCATCCCAGGCCACCTCGCCGTACTCGTCGGTCTCACGGGGTGTGATCTTCTTGGCCGTCAGGGTCACCCGGATGGAATCCCCCGCAGCCACAGGCGTGATGAAGCGCAGGTTCTCCAGCCCATAGTTGGCCAGGACAGGACCCGGCGCCGGCTCCACGAACAGTCCGGCACCCCAGGCCAGCAACAGGTAGCCGTGCGCCACAATGCCGGGGAAGAACGGGTTGGCTTCCGCGGCCTCCTGGTTGGTGTGGGCGTAGAAGGTGTCGCCGGTGGAGTTGGCGAAGGCAGTGATGTCCTCCAGGGTGACCTGGCGCAGATCCGAGCGGATGGCATCACCAATGAGCAGGGTTTCCAGCGACTTCCGGAACGGGTGAGTCCCTTCCGTCTCAACCGTGAAATTCCGGTCGGCCCCGGCGTGCCAGACACCCGTGACGGCGGTGAGCATGTTGGGTGAGCCCTGGATTGCTGTGCGCTGCATGTGGTGCATGACCGAGCGGATGCCGCCCAGTTCCTCGCCGCCCCCTGCCCGGCCGGGGCCACCGTGGACCAGGTGCGGGACCGGTGAGCCGTGGCCGGTGGAGCTGCGGGCGTCCTCACGGTTGAGCATGAGGACCCGGCCGTGGTGGGCCGCGATGCCCATCACCAGTTCCTGGGCCACCTTAGGATCGTTGGTGCATACAGAGGCCACGAGCGAGCCGCTGCCGCGGGCGGCGAGGCGGACGGCGTCGGGAATGTCCTTGTACCCAATGACCGACGAAACCGGGCCGAACGCCTCCAGCGAGTGGACTTCTTCCGCCTCGGAGTCCGGCCAGTTGAGCAGGACCGGCGCCATAAAGGCGCCGCCCTCCACAACCCCGGTATCACCGTTGGCAGTGGTGACCGACGGCGAATCAAGGGTTCCGTACGCAAGCTCACCGCCGGCGTCGAGCATTGACTGGACGGCGGCACGGACGTCCGCGAGCTGTTCGACCGAGGCGAGGGCGCCCATGGTGACGCCGTCAGCCCGGGGGTCGCCCAGGACAACACGTTCGGAGAGGCGCCGGCCGATGGCCGCGGACACCGCTGGAACCAGCTCCTGCGGCACGATGGCGCGGCGGATGGCAGTGCACTTCTGCCCGGCCTTGGCCGTCATTTCGGTCACGACTGACTTGACGAACGCGTCGAACTCCGGCGTGCCCTCCACTGCGTCCGGGCCCAGGATGGCGGCGTTCAGGGAGTCCGTTTCGGAGGTGAAGCGGACGCCGCCCTGGACCACGTTCGGGTGCGATTTCAGGGACAGGGCGGTGGAGGCCGAGCCTGTGAAGGCCACCAGGTCGCGGTAGTCCAGCACGTCCAGGAGCCCGCGGACCGAGCCGGAAATGAGCTGCAGCGAGCCCTTCGGCAGGATGTTGGATTCGACGATCGCCTTGACCACGGCGGCAGCCACGTATCCGGTGGGGGTGGCCGGTTTGACGATGGTGGGAACGCCGGCGATGAAAGCAGGTGCGAACTTTTCGAGCATGCCCCAGACCGGGAAGTTGAAGGCGTTGATCTGCACGGCCACACCCGGGATGCGGGTGTAGATGTGCTCACCGGCGAAGGAGCCGTCCTTGGACAGCACCTCCAGCGGCCCGTCCACCACCACCTGCGAGTTGGGCAGTTCACGCCGACCCTTGGACCCGAAGGTGAACAGGACGCCGATGCCGCCGTCGATGTCGATCAGGTTGTCCACCTTGGTGGCACCGGTCTGGGCCGAGAAGGCGTAGAAGTGTTCACGCCGCGCATGAAGATACTGCGCCAGCTCCTTGAGCTTGAGGGCGCGCTGGTGGAAGGTGAACTGGCCCAGTTCCGCCTGGCCCGTGGTGCGGCCGTATTCAACCACGGCGGCCAGGTCCAGGCCGTCCGTGCTGACCTTGGCCAGGATTTCGCCCGTGCTTGCATCTCGCACAGGGACAGCGTTGGCCGTGGAGCCGGCGTCGGGCGTCCACCAGGCATCCTGCACAAAACTGGGGACTGTCTCTACGGTGTCGACTGTGGCTTCGGCTGTGGCAGTGGTGGTCATCGTTGACGGGTCCTTCCGGAACGGGGGCAAACAAAGGCGGCCAGGTATTACTGACCGTCCGTTCGGTAATATGACTACAGTACATGAATGTACCGTGCTGCACACTAGGAGTTCAGCTATTCCCGCCCGCCCCGAAGGAGAGCTCATGACCGCCGAGCCCACAGATACCGCCCCCTCCCAGAATTCTGCCGACGCCGACCTGTGGAAAATCACCCTCGGCGAACTGGACGAAAAAATGGGCGTCAAGATCGTGGAGGAGTCCATCCAGCGCGTGGTGGCCACCATGCCGGTGGAGGGCAACAGACAGTCGTTCGGGCTGTTGCATGGCGGTGCATCCCTGGCGGTGGGAGAGGCCGTGGGTTCGTGGGCTGCCGTCATCCACGCGGGCACGCTGGGCAAGACCGCCGTGGGCGTGGACGTTTCGGCAACCCATCATCGGTCCGCGAGGGAAGGCACGATCACCATCACGGCCACACCGATCTACCTTGGCGGGACCCTCACCACGCACGAGGTCCTGATCACCAACGAGGCCGGCGAGCGTCTCTGCACGCTTCGCATCACCAACCTGCTCCTCGACCGGAAGGTCTAGGCCCGGAAGGTGCGGGCCGAAGGGTCCAGGCTGCCCACCCATAGGCCGCGATGCTCTATCAGATAGAGTCCCCAAAGTGGGTCTGAAGCGACTCGAAGTGATAGCTCAACGGGTGGCGGGAGGGCGCTGCTTCTTTCGCCGCATGCCGAGGACAAGGAAAAGGCTGCCGACGGCGATGGCACCAGCAGCGACGCTTGCTGCGGCGATGATTCCATCCGCCCCGGTATCAGCCAGGTTTGCGTAGCCTCCGACGGCGGTGCGGTCACCTGCGGGGAGAACGGCATCGTTGGGAGGTGGAGACGCGGAGGCCGTTGGCTTGGCCGGACTTGGTGCCGGCGCGGGGGCCGGACCGGGGGCAGCGGCCGGCGGTGGGGCCGGCGCGGGAGCGACCGGTGTGGGAGCGACCGGTGTGGGGGCCGCGAACTCAAAGCTGCCGGCTCCCGAGGCGCTGTAGCCGTTCCTTGTCTCTGCTGTGAAGCGCAAGGGGCCGGCCGTGTCAGGTGCGGTGAAAGTCCAGTGACCGGCCGCGTCCAGCGGGACGTCGAACGGGGCTTGTCCGGGGAGCGTGATCCTGACAGTGGACCCTGCTGCGACAGCGGAGGCAGGGGCCGCGGATACCTGCCCGGTCACTGTCTGGCCAGGCTTGACTGTTCCACCGGGCGCGGGGGAAACCACCAGCGGCTTGTTGAGGAAAAGCTCCAGCTGGTAGCCGGGCAGCACGGCCAGGGCGTCATCCAGGGTGGCCGCCACGGCGAAGTTCTGCACGTTGCCGAACTCGTCCGGAACGTCTCCGGCGCTGTGCGTGCCTACGGCGTAGTTGCCGCTGACCCAGGGTCCGCCGGAGTCGCCGCCGCTGGACTGGACACCAAAAGAGAGGAAGCCGTTGAAGGCCCGAAGGTCCGTAGGGTCCGCAGCGAATCCCGGCCCGGGCACCACATAGATGCCCACTTCGTCGATGGTTCCGCAGGACCAGGCCGATGACCGTCCCGACCGGCAGACCGGCTGGCCTTCCACAGGCGCCGCCGTGCCGATGATTTTCACGTCCGGTCCGGGTTCGGAAGAATGTCCCCACGTACTGGCGGCGGGTGCGGGGTCCAGGCCAGGGCGGATGGACTCGATGACCGCAATGTCCGTTCCCACATTCCCTGGCTTGTCCGGATCGGCAGTGTTGCCGTCAATCCCGGTTATGGCGCTGTTGCCGGGACCGCCGAACTGGTTGAATCCGAAGGTCCCCAGCAGGCCGATGGGATTCGCCTGGTATTCCAGGGTGGCTTTGTCTACGGAGCCGTCGTCCGAGCAGTGCCCGGCAGTGAGGACCGCTGGAAGGCCGGCGGGGTCAAAAGCCGAAAACCCGGTGGAGCATATCTGCCCGTTGTCCGCGAAGTAGCCCTGGCCGCCCAGAACCTCCGCCGCCTCGGGAACCAGCTCCGCACCGGCGTCGAGCTCCACATTCGCATACCTGGCCACGAATGCCTCCGCGGACATCTTCGTCCCGCCGCGTTGGGCAGCAGGCCCCCTGGCGGCCTGTAATTCCTGCTCAACAGATTCGGAGGCGGTGGCTCCCCCTGTACGGATGACAAACCTGCCGCGGGAGTAGGCCACAGCTTGGAGGTCCTCCGGCCCCACCTCACTGACATAGGCCTGGAACAGCTGCTGGGTGCTGGCGGCAAGCTCACTCCCGCGGACAGGAGCGGCGGCCTCACTCTCACGGGAAGCGGCAGTCTGGTTTGGGGTGGCCTGGTCTGCGGTGGCCTGGTGTGCCGTGGCCGGCTCCCCTGCGGCAGGCGTCTCGAGCAGCAGGGCAGGGATGCTTCCGGACAGCCCGGCCACCTTCGCCTCCAGCTCCGGGCCCTGGCCTGTAACCAGGATCCGGGTGTCCTGCAGCCGGATTCCAACGTACCCGGGGACGTCCCGGAGTGCCGAAGCCGCTTGGGCCGCCTGCTTGCCCAGCTCTCCGGCAGCGTTGAACTGCTCAGGACTGAGGCCAAGGTCGCGCAGGACGGCCTCGGCGAGGCCGTCCTCGCTGATTCCCGTGCCTGCCGCCGTCGGGCTCTCAGTCCTCGCGGGAGCCGAAGCTGCCGGCACCGGATCAGGCGGCAAAGTAGTGGCGACCGCGGGAACCGCCCCGAACGTCGCAGCCATGGCGAGGCCTGCCACCCCTCCCCAGGCAAGAGTGGGGACAGGCCTCCGCTTCAACGCTTTACCTGATGCCGTCGGGCTACTCATCGGCACGGCTTTTACAGCACCGTTCACAGCGCCACCCGGCTGCCCAACACAGACCGGACCGCGGCCAGTTCAGCCGGGGTCAGGCCGTGTCGGAGCAGGAAGGACGAGGTCTCGAGGGTACGCACAACGTCCACAACCGCTCGGCCACGCTCCGAGAGTATCGGCGCCAGCTCGGCCTCCTCGATATAGCGCTCCCTGTCATGCGGCGGCCCGTGCGTGCGGTAGCGCTCATTGATGCCCCGCGCAGCCTGCTCGTAGCCGCCGGCGATCTGCTTGTCCGAGTCCCCGGCCAGATCCTGCAGCATGGCCGCCACCATTCCGCTGCGGTCCCGCCCGGCAGCACAATGGATCACCACACCGCCCGCTGGCGCGGATGTGGCAATGGCGCGGAAGATGGCCACAAACTTCTCCGGATAGAGGCGAACGTTGTGGAGGTAGTGCGCAGGATCCTTGATGTAAGGTCCGCACACTGAAGTCAGCCGCGGATCGTCCGGATCCTCAGTGGGGGTGGACACCACGGCGAGTCCGGACCAGGCAGTTTCAGCTATCACGGGGTCGGTGTCCCGGCGGCGCGCTTCATGGGAGTTCCGGAGGTCAATGACCGTGCGGACGCCTTCGTCGTACGCCTGCCGCCAACCCGCCTCCGTGAGCCATTCGCGGCGGCCCATCCGGTAAACGCTGCCCGCCACGTGCCAGGCATTCACGGCGCCGTCCCAGTCCACCGCCCCGCCAGGTTTCTCCATCCGGACAGCTAACCACAAGCCCGCAGCGCCCGCATATCAAAAACAGGTAGTGCCGGCAGGAAATTAGGTACTCGGAGCCGGTGACCCGGACCCTTGTCAGGCGTACGGTGGCACATACCCTCACCCGCACTTTGATCAACTTTAGGGGACACAATGGCACACTCAACAGGACGACGGCGGCTCCCGGCTTTTGCCGCTGGCCTCGCCACCGCGGCCATGGCACTAGGCTTCACGGCCATTCCTGCGGGCGCAGCGCCGCCGGTTCCGGATGTCGACCTCGTGGCGGTCGGCGACTCTTACACGGCCGGTGTTGGGGCCGGGGACTACACACGGCCTTTCCCTTGCCCCCAGACAAGCACCGGCTATGTAGATCTGCTGAGAGCTCTGCCCATTATTGACGACGTTGCCAGCAATGAAGCGTGCGGTGGAGCGCTCCTGGTCGACAGTCCATCCGTCGTACCCAGCGTAATGGAGCAGATCGCGGCCCTCGCCGCCGCCGAAGGACTGTCCGGCCGGACCGAACTGGTCACATTGACTGCGGGGGCGAATGACCTTGACTTCACCACACCCTTGGCTATCTGCGCAACGTCCACGCTCTTTGACTGCGCCCAGGCTGTACAAGCAGCTCGCACCAAGTTTCCTGTCATTCAAGCCAACCTTGTGGAAGCGCTGATCGCAATCCATAAGGCCGCCCCGCGCGCCAAAATTGTGGTGTTTGGTTACCCGCTCCTTTTTGATCCCGAAGGCGGGCTGACGCTGCTGCCCCCAGAGGCACAAATGCTGGTCAACGCAGGCACGGCAGCCCTTAACGAGGCGATCTCCGACGCTGTGGCTATCGCCAACGCTGAGGCAAAGGCTAACGCTGTGTACGTCGACGTCACGGAGGAGTTCGCCGATCACGCCATTAACTCCCTCACCGCAGAATCGTGGATCAACTTCAATCCTCAGGTCCCATTTGCCCCGGAGAATTTCCACCCCAACCCGGCCGGACACGACGCTTACGCCGACGCCCTTGTCGCTGCGGTAAACCTCCAGGCGCTCGCCCGGCGTTAACCCACTGCGCCAACGCGGCCGCCAGGCAGCCTACCGCTGCCTGGCGAGCCGGAACTCCAACCCGGCGCGGACCATGGGCCACTCGTGCTCCAGGATTGAAAACACCACGGTGTCCCGGAGCACGCCGTCCGTGGTCCGCGAATGGTTGCGCAGCACACCGTCCTGCTTTGCGCCCAGCCGGGCAATGGCGTCCCGGGACTGGTGGTTGAGCCAGTGCGTCCGGAATTCAACCGCTGGGCAGCCCAGCACCTCGAAGGCGTGGCGCAGGAGCAGCAGCTTGGAGTCCGGGTTGGTACCGGTGCCCTGGACCGACGCCGCGTTCCAGGTGGAGCCGATCTCCACCCGGGGCGTACCGGCGTCGATGTTCATGTAGGTGGTCATGCCGATGATCCTGCCAGGGCCGCCCGTAGCAGGATCGATCAGCCGCGTGGTGAACGGCAACATGGATCCCTGGTCCTGAAGCCCGAGGCGCCGGCTGATCTCCGCCGCCATCCCGTCGGGCGTGGGGACCGAGGTGTACCAGAGCTTCCAGAGCTCGCCGTCCCGCGCTGCCGCCACGAGGCCGTCGTGATGCGCGTGGTTGAGGGGTTCCAGGATGACGTACTGCCCGGTCAAGGTGATGGGTTCGATGGAGGTCACCGCACCAGCCTAGGCCTGGACCTTGCCATCCCGTTAAGCTGATACATGTCCCATCAGGAGGCTCCGGCGTTTCCTGGTGGCCCCACGGCGCGCCTAGCGAGGGAGTTAACATGACAGGGCCAAATCCGGACCCACTGGAAAACAACATCTCCGGCCTGGAGCCCGGCGGCGGCGTTCCCCCGGGAGAAACCCCGCCCGGCGAGTCTTCCACCGCCGGCCCTCAGGGCCACGACGAACACGGCACCCGGAAAGTCACGCAGTACTTTTGGATCGGCGTCATCGCAGTGGTGGTCCTGCTGGCCCTGCTGTTTTTCGTCGGCTACCTTGTGGGGCTGCTCCCCCGCCTGACGTGAGCGGCACCCGCTACCCGGTCCAGTCGAAGAAGCCCTTGCCGCTCTTGCGGCCCAGTTCGCCCCTGGCCACCTTGTCCCGGAGAATCTGCGGCGGGGCAAACCGCTCACCGAGGGTGGAGTGCAGGTACTCGGCGATGCCCAGGCGCACATCCAGGCCCACAATATCCGTGGTCCTCAGCGGGCCGGTGGGGTGCTTGTAGCCCAGGACCATCGCAGCGTCGATGTCCTCAGCGGACGCCACCCCCTCCTCCACCATGCGCATGGCCTCCAGCGCGATGGCCACGCCCAGACGGGAGGACGCGAACCCCGGGGCGTCATTGACGACGACGGCGGTCTTGCCGAGTGCCTCAACCCACTTTTTTGCCGCAGCCGCCAAGTCCGGGGACGTCTGCTCGCCCAGCACCACCTCAATCAGGGTGGAGGCGGGCACCGGGTTGAAGAAGTGCAGGCCGAGGAAATTCCGCGGCCGCTTCAGCTCGCCGGCCAGGCCGTTGACGGACAGCGAGGACGTGTTGGAAGCGAGGTAGGCATCTTCACCGAGCCGCTCCTCAATCCCCCGCAGCGAGGTGACCTTAAGGTCCCAGTCCTCAGGTACGGCCTCCACCACTAACTGGCGGTCAGCGAAATCGTCATAGTCCACCGTGACCGCAAGCCGGGAAGCCATCTCCTCCAGGTTGCCGTCCGTGGTTCCGCGTTCGATGCTTGCGGCAGCCGCCGCTTCCACCCTCTCCTGTGCGGCCTGGGCTGACTCTTCGTCGCGCTCCACCACCACCACGTTGGCACCCTTGATCAGGAAGGCGTGCGCGATGCCGGCGCCCATGCGGCCGCCGCCCAGCACGCCCACGGACGCGGGTAAACCTGGGGCAAGTTCAGAGTTGGCCATCAGTTCTTCTTTCCGTCAGCCTGGTTCGCGGCTTCCTGGGCTTTCTTGTCAGCCTTCCGGTCCAGGAAAGCCTGCATCCGGTCAAACTTCGCCGGGGATTCAAACAGGATTCCCTGCGCCAGCTGATCCACCAGCGGGTGCGCCTCGGCCGGTGCATGGAACACTGTCTTGGTGATGCGCACCGCGAGCGGATCCTGGCGGCCAATCCTGTCCGCAAGGTTGTGCGCAGCCTCCATCAGGAGGGGCGCCTCGTGGATCTCCGTGATCAGGTGAAGCGCCAGCGCCTCCTCGGCACGGAGCACCAGCCCAGCCAACAGGATCTGCTTGGCCACCGGCTCCCCCACCAGTTCCCTGAGCCGCCAGCTTGCACCTGCCGCGGCCAGGATCCCCAGTCCCGTTTCCGGGTTGCCGATCCGGACGCTGGGGGTGCCGATCCGGAAATCAGCAGCGTAGGCGAGCTCGGCGCCGCCGCCCAGGCAGTAGCCGTCAAGCGCGGCGATGACAGGCATGGGAAGCTTGGCGATCCGCACAAAAAGCGTGGAGTTGATGCCCTGGAGGGCGTCGTCCCGGCGCCGTTCGCGCAGCTGGGAGATGTCCGCGCCCGAGGCAAATACACCGTCCACGCCGGCGATGATGAGCACCCGGGGATTCTGCTCCAGCGCCGCGCAGACCACGTGCAGCTCATCCACCATCTGCTGGTCGATGGCGTTCCTGACGTCCGGGCGGTTGAGCAGCACCACCACCCGGTCATCCCGCTCCTCGACCAGCAGGGTGCTGAAGTGTTCATTCGCGAGGTCCCGCGCGTCCGCCATCAGACCCGCTCCAGCAGCATTGCGGTGCCTTGCCCCACGCCGATGCACATGGTGGCCAGTCCGATCCCGGCATCCTCGCGTTCCATCCGGCCCAGCAGGGTAATGGCGATCCTGGATCCGCTCGAACCCAGCGGATGGCCCAAAGCGATGGCCCCGCCGTCGTTATTCACCATGTCCGGGTCCAGGCCCAGCCGGCGGATGCAGGCCAGCGACTGGGTGGCAAAGGCTTCATTAAGCTCGACGGCGCCGAGGTCACCGACGCTGATGCCCGTGCGCTTGAGTACCTTCTGGGTTGCCGGGACCGGGCCGATGCCCATGATTTCCGGTTCGCAGCCCGCGGAGGCGCCGTCGATGATGCGGGCCCGGGGCGTCAGCCCCAGCCGTTCGATGGCGGCCTCGGACGCGACGATGATGGCGGAGGCGCCGTCGTTGAGGCTGGAGGAGTTGCCTGCGGTCACCACGGAGCCGCCGTTCGCTACCGGTTTAAGGTTTGCCAAGACGTCCATGGTGGTTCCGGCCCTGGGCCCTTCGTCCGTGTCCACCACGTGTTCGGACTTGCGGCTCTTGACCGTGACCGGGACGATCTCATCCTTAAACCGGCCAGCCTCGATGGCGGCGAGGGAACGTTCGTGGGAGCGGACGGCGAAGGCGTCTGCGTCGTCCCGGGAGATGCTGTCCACTCGGGCCACTTCCTCCGCGGTTTCCGGCATGGAGTAAGTCATTTTCCCGTCCCGGGACAGCTCGCCGTGCTGGAACTGCGGGTTGGCGAAGCGCCAGCCAATGGAAGTGTCGAAGATCTGGCCCGGCTTGGCGAAGGCGCTTGTTGGCTTTTCCTGCACCCAGGGCGCACGGCTCATGGACTCGACGCCCCCTGCGATGACAACGTCCGCGGCGCCTGCTTTGATCATCTGGCTGGCCTGAATAATGGCGCTGAGGCCGGACGCGCACAGCCTGTTCACCGTGATGCCGGGAATATGGACGGGCAACCCTGCCAGGAGCGTGGCCATCCGGGCCACGTTCCGGTTTTCCTCCCCGGCCCCGTTGGCGTTGCCGAGGATGACCTCGTCGATGCTGTCCGGATCGAGCCCGGCGCGCGCCACTGCCTCCCGGATGACCAGGGCGGCGAGGTCATCGGGGCGGACCGACGAGAGGGCGCCCCCGTAACGGCCCACCGGTGTCCGGACACCGCCAACAAGAAAAGCCTGTGGTCCTGCGGTACCTGCAGCCATGGAAACACCCTTCACACGATAAACGGCTCTGTCATCATCTGCTTGCAAACGGACAGGCAGCAGGACGAATCCACTTACCGACCGTTCGTTCTGTAAAGACTACACTGTGGCGGCAAGGGCAACCAAGAGCCCGCCCCCTCCCCGGAGTTTTTGTCCATTTGTGGCGGGCAAAAGTGCCTTTTGCCCGCCACAAATGGACAAAAATTCTAAAGGGGGAAGGCTGTTAGAGGACCACAACGCCCAGGTGGCCGGCCAGAAGCGGGGCAAGAAGGCTGAGCTGGTAGTCGTCGATCACCATGCCGGCCATGCTCCCCAGGCCGTTGACTGTGCGGAAATCCGTGCCGCGAAGGTCCACGTCCTTGAGCTTGGCTCCGCCTATATCCAATGTGCCGATAGTGCAGTCCTTGAGCACCACCCTGGTGGCGGAGGCTGAGCCGAGATCAAGCTCATTGATGATGCAGCCCGTAATCAGGACATCCATCAATTTGGAGCCCCGGAGGTTCAGGAAGTCCAGCTTGCCGCCGTCGATCCGGACGGACTGCCAGCCGCTCTCATACATCTCAGCGGAACCCAGGCGGGGGTTGGTGATCTGCACGTCCCGCCAGGTGGAGCGGGCCGCCTTGAACACCGGCGCGTAGAGCTCGGCCAGGAGGCAGTCCTTGAAGGTGGCCCCGCGGAGCTGCGCGTCATTGAAGGAGACGCCCTGGAACTCACATTCGGCGAAGTCAGTGCCGCTCAGTTCCAAACCGTCAGCCGCGGCGCGGCTGTACCGGACGCCGTCGTACCTTTCGCCCCGCTGGAAGTCCGGCGCGGGGTCCTCCGCCAGCCCTTCGAGGTGGATTTCCGAAAGCCGTGGAGGTGTTACCTTGGGCGCTTTGGCCGCCACTACAGGGATTCCGCCTTGGCAGCGATTTCCGCCAAATCCTTGGCCAGCGCCTTCCGGGTCATCTGCATGCCGAGCTTACCGAAAAGGGCCATAGTGATCCGGCTGAGCAGGCCGGGCTTGACCACCTCGGCGCCGAAGGTCAGGGTGAGGTCGGTTCCGTCGCCGCGTTCCGCCAGGTTGAAGCGCGTGGTGTAGTCGGCGCCGTTCTGCATGGCCTTGACCGTGGTGCTGCGCGGCGGATCAGCCTGCGCCACCCACATCTCCACCGTTTCCGACTTCCCCATCATGGTGCGGGTTTCCTTCCAGCGGGTCCCTTCGCCATAGGGTCCGTCGCTGAGCATCTGTACCGACTGGACGCCGGACAGGGTTCCCGCCGAGCCCGGAATGTCCGAAATGACGGACCAGACCTTATCCGGCGAAGCGTGGATGTGCTGGGTGAGGCTGGTGCTGTGATCCATGCTTCGAGCCTAGCCCCAGCCCCGGACATTCAACAGACGTTCCATACAGGGTCCACGGGGACGCTCAGGTGGGGGCTTGAAATAGTAAGCATGCTTCGTGTTATGGTGAAAAGGCATTGTTTGATCAATCGGAAACGAAAGGTGGCCGACACCATGGGCCTCGGAGACAAGATCAGTAACGCAGCAGAAGACATGGGCGGCAAGGCCAAGGAAGCGGCTGGCAAAGCCACCGACAACGATCGCCTCAAGGCAGAAGGCCAGGCCGATCAGGTCAAGGCCGATGCGAAGAAGGTCGGCGAGGACGTCAAGGACGAATTCAAGAGGGACTAGTCCCCACCGCCGCTCCCCCGCGGCGCCGCACTACCTGGCAACGGGGCAGCGGCCCACAGACGAACGACGGCGGAATCCCATGGGGGATCCGCCGCCGTTCTTTTTTGTAACCTGTTCCTTGGTGGATCGCAGCGGCTTATGGCGTTGTTTTGTCACCACTATTGGGCGCCGCCTTCAGTCCTCGTCAGATGGCCTCGCTGCTGCCAAAACATGGCGCCAAAAGGCGGTGACCGGCCCCGCCGGGCGTATCCTGTTTGCACACTGATTGGGGGAATCACGATGAACCAGGATGCCGACGTTGCGCCAGCGGTTGAGGACGGCGGTTCATTGGAGTTCGTGCGCGCCCATGCGTGGGAAGTTAAACACAAGCTCGAGCAGAACCCGGATGAGATGGTGCACTTCGTCTGTTGCCGTGACCTGGACTGGCGGAAAGCTCTCTGCGGGTATGAGGAGCCCGAGATGACGCTCGCACCGCAGGCCACTGTCTTCTGCACGATGTGTGTTGAGGTCATGACAGCAAAGGGGGGTCTCCCCTGGGACGGAAATTGCCCGGTCGACGACCAGCCCTGCCCTGATGAAGAGGAAATAGACAGAATGATCGACGAGCGGACTTCCCGGTAGCGCGCGCAGGGCCTCTGATCCCTGTCCTTGCGCTTAAGAACCGTGCTGCAGACCGAAACTCCCCACCCACAATTTAACAAGCTGGTCGTTTTTGACCTCACCAGAGTCGCGCGTGGTGAGAGGTCTCTGCTGCTCCCGGAAGCGTCAGGCGGCTAACTGCGCTGACCGGACGCCGAGGGGCGGAGAGATAGAAAACGCGCAGGAGTCACCTGTCATAGCGCCGGGGCCGGTGGTGGTTCGAAGGTTTGCTCCGGGGAACAACAATCCTTGTGACCGAGGAGGAAACTTCCAGAGGCCTCCCACTAGTCGACGTGAACACCCTTTAGGAACATCCCCGCAGGGCTTCATGTTTCGAGCACGTCCCTCGGCCGGATCAGGCATCGTTGACCTGTAGGTCACATCCGGAGACCATGTGCTTATGAGACGGCTGTTTGCGTCTGCTGTGACGCTTGTCCTACTTCTGGGTGGCTGCTCGGGAGTTCCAGAACCCTTGGTCTCGGGAACACCGGCCAGCCCCGGATCTTCGGCGACTTCTCCGGACGGGCCGGTCGGCACCGCCCCGGAGGTAACGATTCCCCCTGAGGGAGTAGGCCCGGGCACCGGTCGTCCGGATGATTCCGGGCGCTATGCCTATGTGTGCACGAGTTTGTATCCCGTGCCGGATGTGAAGCTCTCCAGCCTGGCCGAGGTGTGGGCATCGCCGGGTTATCTCAGGCTGCGTTCCTGCACGGCACTCTACGAGGGCCCCGAACCATATGTACCAACAGAGGGTGAGGCCGGCATCATTGCGATCGCCGCTCCAGGGACACCTCCAGCCGAGGGGCTGGAGGTGTTCCTGTCCGCACTTGAGCTCTGCACGAGGGTCAGCGATGAGGTTGCATCCGAAGTGTTTGGAGGCAGCAGCCGCCAATTGCTCCTTGCGGCAAGCAAACTCTGCCCGAAGGCCCCACAAGGTAAAATACTAGCCCTGTGGGCTGAGGGGTCCCGGGCCGGCGACGGGGAGCACCACGTGGGTGACACTGGACTTTCTTCCGGTACGTTTCATCTGAGCAAGGCCCCGCCCCAGGAATGCACCTGGACCATCGAGGCCCCGGACGGCCATATTAGGACCTCTGGTGGCCCAGCCGAAGGGCAAGAGGGCATAACGTTGGCCGAAGGCGAGGTCCTGAACAGCGAAGCCTGCGGAATCTGGGAGAAACTCCCTTGATGGCAGGCAGCCACAGCGGCGCAGCAGCTCAGCAGCTCAAGCCCATAGCCGCAACTGACGTCCCGTCAGCAGAAGGACAAACACAAGCTCCCCTTCAAACCCTCCCGTGGGAGGCAAAGAGGCCGGAGCTGCGCCGTCCAGCCTCGCTACCAAAGGGTCATGGGTCAAAATGAACAATGATGCTGGTATCGCCGGAGACCGTTGCGACGACGGAGGCGGCCAGGTCGCGTAGTTTCACGTTTCTGGAACTGGCAGCGCGGAGGAGAATCTTGAAAGCCGTGTCATGGTCACAGCGGTTCTGGCCCATCACCACTCCCAGTGCTGAATCAATGACCGTTCTATGTTCAAGTGCTGCGTACAGGTCCTGTACGGTTTCCGTTAGCTTGCTGATCCGCAGGGCAGATCGGAGCACCCTTGAGGCCTGCTCTGCGAATACCTCGGCGGCATAGATGTCCTGGGGCGAGAAAGCACCTGATGTGACGGCAGTTAGGCTCATGACTGCCCGGTTTGGGCCTTCCACTTCCAGGGGGATGCTCAGGCAGGATCTGATGCCTCGTTCGGTGGCGGATCTAGCAAGGCGGGGCCAGCGGTGATCGCCGGTTAGGTCGGAGGCATGGACCGTGCGTTGCTCGGTCATGGCTGTCTGGTTTGGCCCTTGTTTGAGGTTGTCCTCCAATTGGTTCAGTGACCGGGCCAAGGGCCCACTTGAGGCCTCTATTGGATGCTTTTTCGGGCGACTGATTGTTATGGAGCAGACGGCGTCGGGGCTGTCGCAGTTCACCGTGTTTGCCGCAACGGCGGTGAGGCTTTCCACGAAATCCTCGAGTTTTCCGTTGTTCAGAATGAGGTCCTCCAGTTCCATAGCCAAATCCGGTTTCGGTATGGCCGTGACCGTGGTCTTTCTGCGGTGGTCCTTGCTCGGCCCAGTACGGGCGCAATCGGGGAGTTCGGTGATTGCAGCTACGGCGGCGTGTTTGTCGGCGAATGGTCCGGATACGGCGAAGACGCTGCCATCGGGTGCGAGGAGCTGGAAACGTATCTGGAACTGATGATCGGTGAAGACTTCGGTATGTCCGGCCATGATGGCCATCCTCCTTGCAGGGTCAAGATCGAGGTCCTGAGCTGTCGGCGGGTAGAAATTAGGTTTTGGTAGGCGCATGGTCAGAGGTGCGTCAGGTCCCGGTGGCTCGCTGCCTCCATCACCTGACGGGGTGTCCGTGTCTGAACAGTTGATGCCCCACCTTTGTTGGCCTCGTCGGGGAACGGTGTCGTAGGCGAGTGGCGGCAGTTCGCAGTTGCACGATACGGATTGCGCCGGTGACTGCCACGAGGAGTCCGCCGACGACTGCGGCGATGGAAAGGGCGATGCCAAGGGGCACCGCGCCCGCGAGCCCGAAATACTGTACGTACACCTGTTCCTGGTTTTGCAGGATGAAGACAATTACGAGTCCCAGGAGTACAAGGACAGCGATGGTGGCCGTCCATACAAGAGCGGCGCGGGTGGGGTGCGGCGGGTCTGCGTTGGTGCCGTTGGAGGGCGTGCGCGGGCCGACCGCCGGTTGCCGTGCCGGCGGTGGAGGGATGGAAGTTCGAGGAGTTAGCGGATTTGTTTGCATGTTGCCACCTTCCTTTCAGGTTTCATGGTGTGTCTCCTCTGTCCCTGTTTGAAGTTCGAGGCCTTTGATGAACCAGTGTGCGCCGGCCATCATCAGCAGGAACCCTACGGCGCCGATGATGATGAGTTCTGTTGCGATGCCCACAATGACAAGGGCGAATCCGGCTACCAGCGTGAGGATTCCGCGGACCATCGTGGTGGCCTCCCGAGGGTGGTGCCCGGGCGCTCCGGTCTGCAGTGTCCGCTCCAGATCCGGGTCGCTGGAAGCCAGCTCCTGTTCGAGCATTTCAAGGCGTTTTCGTTCTTCCTCTGACAGTGCCATGGATTCCTCGCTAAGTTCTTGGGTCAGGCGGGGTGGGAAATCAGCCTTGGGCACGCGGATGTGATGTGACGATTTTTGAGTGCTCGGTGCATGGCTGTTTCCGGTGTCCGGCAACAAGCGCCCAAGGAGACTCCTGCGGATTAGTCGCTCCGTTGATCAAATCTGAATCCACACGCGCACCGGTAAGTGTGCAGCCCGCGGTCGTTCTTTGCTGTGGCTCGGTCGCCCGGCAGGGCGGGATGAACGATGATCAGTTCCATGTCCTGGCCACAGTGGATGTGGGAGGTCAGCATGCGGCGCAGTTGCGGATCCTCGGAAGGTCTCCCGCCTCCGGCGCCCTTTAGTCGTTCCTTCCGGCGTGCACGACGAGCTGGTCGGGAAAGCTGTGGATGGCCCATTTTGACGGCTCCCCTAGCTCAGTTCAGCGAGGCGAGAAGTTCGGCGCAGGCCCGCTCACACCGGCGGCAGGCTTCGGCAGAAAGCTCGCAGTGGCGGTGCATGGAGGCATGCCGCCCGCATTCGTCGGCACAGGCCTTACAGGCTGCGCGGCACGCTTCGAGCACCGAGCGGGTGGTGTCGGTGTCAAAGCCCGCTTGGCGGGAGAGGATCTTGCCGGCGGTGGCACAGATGTCAACACAGTCGAGGTTGGTGCGGATGCATTTGGTGAGTTCGGCGACCATGTCTTCATTGAGGCAGGCATCGGCGCAAGCGGTGCAGGTTTGCGCGCAATCAAAGCACGCCTGGATACATTCAGCGAGCTTGGTCCTGTCGACGCTTCCGAGGTCTTTCGGGCGTGCTTCCAGCATGGACTGTACGTGTGTCATTGCAGTCTCTTTCCAGGTGTAAAACAGCAGGGGTTGACGAGGTTGAACGGCGAACCGTTCTACGTCCTGCTGATGGAAAGCTCGACCACGGTAAGCGCCGGCAGGTCCGGCTCCGGAGGCGCTGCACCATTGAGCAACGCGTCACCGGGCTGTTGGTAAGTCACGATCGGCGGGTCCAGGGCACCAGTCCTCATAGGGGCTGGTTCTCCGCGGGGCGCATGGCGGCGCTGGCAGCAGTCCTTTTCGACGTCTTCAGTCCCCAGTGATGGCGCGGCCAGGTGTACGGCACGCGTTGCCTGAGAGGTCCATAGTGAAGTATCAGCGGGACTGGCTGCGGGTTCCGCTTGCGGCGGCACTTCCTTGGGACCCAGATCGTCTGCTGTCTGAACCGGGCCGTATCCGGGAACGATAGCGTACCGGCTGCCGTGGGTATAGGACGCGGCTCCCGTCAGGAGAAGGGTCAGAAGGAGCCACACGAATAGGCTTCGCAGCGAAAGGGGGCTGCGAAGCATTCCCAGTGAGGACCAGTTCAGCGCGGCCATCTCCGAGTCCCGGTATGTGCCATTTAAATAGCCTAGCTACGGGCGCTCGTCTCATGGTCACGCATGTATCACTTTTAGGCTTCAACTTTAAGGACGCGCAGGATAAAGCGGACGGCTTCCTGATCTCCAATGAAAAGAAATACTTCCAGCTGTAGTGAGAGTGCTTCAAACATGAGCTCCTGCTTCCTGCCACGGCACGCCCGGTGCCATGCGGCCGGCGCCCATTGCCCCTTGGTGCAGCTAACCCAAGGGGAAATACTAAGCGTACTGTCAGTGACGATGTCCCCGTCCTTGATACTGGCGAATTCTCTATCGAAGGAGCTTGAAGCGTATGTGGTTTGATTCCTGGCCGGAGATTCTCCGTGTCCTGATCATCGGCTCGGTGTCGTATGCCGCCTTGGTGGCGGGCCTGCGGGTCACTGGCAAAAGGACACTGGGGCAGCTGAACGCGTTCGACTTCATCGTGACAGTCGCCTTCGGATCCACGCTGGCGACAATCCTGCTCAATTCCGAAGTCGCGTTCCTCGAGGGGTTTACGGCACTCGCGCTGCTGGTGGGCCTTCAGTTTCTCGTGGCGTGGGTGTCCGCGCATGTTCCTGGGGCCAGATCAGCTGTGACGTCACGACCAGTGGCACTGGTTGTGTCCGGGGAACTTCAGCATGCCCAACTGCGCAGGAACCGCCTCAGCCAATCCGAGGTCCTGCAGGCGGTCCGGGCCACCGGTTCGGGTGACCTCTCGAACGTTGCAGCGGTGATACTGGAGACCAACGGGACCATCAGCGTCATTCCCCGGAGCAAACTCGGCAACGGATCCGCTCTTGATGGTGTCCAGGACGCTCCCGGGCCCGAACATCCATGAAAGACCACGAACGCCGGTCAGGCTCCACGGGTGCGTCTCTAGGAAGAGGCCGGCTTCGCCGTGCTGAAATACTGGCCCGGCGGCTGGATAAACCTATGGGAATCCTCGGCGTGATCTTCCTCTTCGTAGTACTCGGCCAGCTCGTGGCCAAAGAACCGGCCATGGTCAGTGCGTTTGCAGTCGCGGGTTGGTTGTTCTGGGCTGTGTTCGTTGCTGAATTTCTGTTGCGGGCCTACATTGCCGGCTTCAGTAAGGACTTTTGGCGGAAAAGCTGGTGGCAGGTCATCTTCCTGCTCGTACCGTTCCTGCGGTTCTTCCGGGCATTGCAGGCACTTCGGCTCTTCCGTATCGCCAGACTGGCCCGCTACGGCTCCATCCTTTCAGCCGGCGTCCGGGGTTCCCGGTCGGCTGGGCGGCTTTTGACCAGCAGGATCGGCTGGCTCACCGCCGTCACCGCGGTGGTCATCCTCGCCTCCAGCCAACTCCTCTACGCAACAGGTGAGCTCAGCTCCTACGCCCAGGCCCTGTACGAGTCGGCCATGGCTGCTATCACCGGTGACGGCATCACCGGGACCAGCACCTTCTCACGCATCATCCAGGTCCTGCTGGCCATCTACTCGGTGGCCGTCTTCGCCACGCTTGCAGGTACCCTCGGCGCCTTCTTCCTCCGGCAAAAAGAATGACGAGAAATCGCAAGATGGCCCCACGCCCTGATGCACGCACTTCAGGTGGCCCCTGGCTTGGAGCAGAGTTACGGGCGCGTCAACAATGACCCAACGCCATCACAGGTGCATAACACGGGGTTGTCAAGGCAGATCTGGCACGTAGCCTGATTAATAAGGCATTGCGGAACCGGCACCGGAACCGAATGCGAGCAGGATGCAGAACCTGCTATCCCCCCAACGGGACCCGTGAGATATCCGGGACCAACCCCTTGCAAGATGGGCGCACCGGCGCAGCCGATGGCTTGGCAGACGCATCACCACCTGCCTTTATTCGGCAGTGGCCGCAAGCAGTAGCCGGCCTCAACCAACACGCGGTTGTGTTCTTGTGCGCCGCACGGGAGGAGCAACACCATGCCAGATGAAAAAAGGTAGAACTAAGGAAACTCAGCGACACCGCCCAAACAGTAGACCTTGTACAGCTACTACGGCTATGCGCCCTACTGGACGCCAGGTTACGTCTACCCGGCCTACCCTTTCGTGCCCCGCTAGCACCAAGAGTTGCGGCCGGGACGGGCCCTGCCCCCCGGGCGCCAATGACAGGGCAGGAAATCCCACGCCGGCAGGGACGTCCGGCCGGAAACCAGTAAAAGGAAGTGATTGTGATGGCACTGAAAAGCAAAGCAGGCGTACTGATCGCAGGATCTGCCCTGGTGGCAGGCCTCCTCACAGGTTGCGGGGAAGAAACAGTGGTCGAAGAAGCCCAGGAAGCGGGACCGACCGCGGAGGCGGCCATTCTGGGCGAGACCGTCACCGTGCAAATAGAGGTCCAAGACGTGGCCGGCCCCAACGCCTTCACCGTAGGCGACGCGCTGGAGGAAGGCACTCTGGTCCTGGGCAAGGGAATCAGCGAAGGTCTGGAAGAGGGTAACAAAGTACAAATTACCGGCACTGTCCGCAGCTTTATAAAAGCCGAAGTGGAAAAGGACTACGACATCGATTTCAACGACGATGAAGATAGTTTCGTGGTCGAATACGAACAGGACCTCGCCGTCGTGGCCGACAAGGTTCGGGAACTTCCCGAATAAGCAAACCTCCGGAACCGTCTATCACGCCTGCAAACAAAAGGCAGCCAGAGGCTCTTCACTCCTTTGGCTGCCTTTCAGTGGCCGATCAAGCCGCTGTCGCGAAAAACTGGCAGCCCAACAGGCCTCCCCGTTCTCTTCCCCACAGCCCCTATTGCTTAGAACCCATGCTCCGCGATCAGTGCAATTCCTCTGGAAGGACACCATTGTGAATAACGCAAGAAGTGCTCTCGCGGCGGTGTTGTCGCCGTGTGTTTGTAAGCCATTCGCAGACCCGGATCCAGATCCCGCCACCAAAGCCGTAGGCAACACCGTTTGTCCTGTTGCTCTCCTAGGTGAAGGGATGGATTTCTCTTGGCGTCTTCCATTCGGCGTCCGACGCTTGGTCCGTGTGCGCTCGATGAGGTTTCGCTGCCATTACCCCGCTGATCCCACTGGCCGGTGCCTGCCGACTAATCTGGAGGCCGGTCAGTCCCGCCGTTGATCGAAGGTGAACCCGCACGTGCACGCGTCATCGCGTAGGCTCTGTTTGAGAGCCCAGACGGATGTGGTCAGGAGTTTCAATGAGCCGGTTCAAGTTCGTTGCATCCATACCTCAGCCGCTGAAGACCCTCTATATCCTGTTCTTCATTGCCTTTGCTGCCGCTCTTGTCTCGATTCCGCTCGGCGTCCCGGATATCGCACGCTGGTCATTCGCGGCCCTCGGTATCGTGGCCGTCCTTCTCGGACTCTGCTTAGCCAGCAACCTCAATGGCTCCGCTTCTGCAACGGCAAACTATCTGAAGAGATCCAAACGGATGGGCATCGATTACTCAAGAACCTTTTTGGCCAGTACCGGATATGCCAGATTTTTCGGCGGATTCTTCGCACTCGTCGGGCTGATTTTGACAGTCGTAGCGTTCACCCGATCCGGCATCATCTGATGTCCTCGGGCAGAACGTCTCGCAGTCCCCTTGAGCGCCGACATCGAGGCGTTGGCTTGCTGGGAGTATCCGAACACATATCAGTCTTATCTGGCTGTTGGAATCGGAAGATTCAGGGAGCATGCCGAGCAACTGCTGGAAGACGCCCTGATCAGGGCCTTCGGCAGCGAACGTCCAAGTAACGTACGTGCCCGCCTCGTGGAAGGATACGCACGGATGATACTTATCGAGGCCAGCAAGGAAGCCGATCTTCTAGTACTCGGACCCAGAGGGCACGGCGCGTTCGCTGGGTTGCTACTCGGGTCGGTAACCTCAGCATGCATCGCCCACGCTTACTGTCCCGTTCTTGTCGCCCACGGACGCGCCGCTACAACGGGCCCGTGACCCGCGAATCATCCTGATTCAAGTCCACTGTCGACGAGGGCGCCGCTACCGGAACTGTCCGTTATCAGGGCCAACAGAATTTGGTTCGGCGGGATTTCCGGTGCTGTCTGTTGTCAGAACAGCCCGGCTTTCCGCTGGTGGCGTCGGGATTTGAGTTGGAGTATCCGGGCTGTCCCGGCCGCCGCCACCAGCAGGCCACCGCCTGCGGCAGCGATAAGGAGAGCGAGGCCCGATGCGATGGTGGCTTTGAGCCCGAACAGTGTGATGGTTAAGTCTTCCTGATTCTGGACGATGAAAGCGATAAGCAGAACCAATAGGATTAGTGAAGTTATTGTCGCGCTCCAGGCCATCCCCGCGCCGCTGGCGGCAGCCTGGTCGCGCATTTGTTTTCCTTTGCTCACTGTTCCTCCTCCAGAAATCCGCAGGGTTCTTTCCCGGGCCACGCCACTTGGCGTATTCCGCCAGGGGAAGGATCGGCTCTTCAGATGCGGCTCGTTACTATTGGGCTTCGACGCCGGAGGCGACGATGTAGGAATCTCCCTGCCACTGCTGGTTCAGGGATTCATCCAAATCAATCCCGGTTTCCTTTTCAACTTCAGCTACATTGAAGCCCCGGTAGACGATCCCGGTGACTTTGACTCTGGATTCAGGCCGCACGTCAGCGAGATCGGTTTCATGGACTATGAGAAGGTCGTCGACCAAGGGTTGCCCGGGATCGCTGATAGAGAAAGCTGAAGGGGAGATGATGTCATTTACTACGCCGGGCACTGTGACTCGCTTGTACTCCAGATTGGCATCCGGGACGACTTCCCTGATGGCATCAAGGTGAACATCTTCTATCTCAGTTGCTGCCTCCGGCTCTGAGGTGCCGCAGCTGCCAATAGCAGAGGCAGCCGCAACTACGGCCACTGCCACTGCCGTCATTCTGAGGAGCGGGCCTGCTCGCCAGGTCCGTGCCCTGTCCGTTGGATTCTCGGCTGTCTTTCCCATCTCTCCTCCTTGTTCCTAAGGTGCAGTGCTCAGACGCAGTTAGCGGGTTCCTTGCCTCGAACTTGCCAGGGCCCCGGTCGCTGTACGCCCGATCTTGGACTCCCTTGGGACGGTTGGTGCCGATTCAGCCGCTGAGAAATAGAAGGGCGGCTGGCATCAGCGGAAACGGTGAGGGTAGCCGCCATAGACGTAGCCTGGGCTCCAGTACGGGGAAAAGCCGTAGTAGCCGTACACGCTTTCGTAATAGGACCTGTCATCGGCCAATGCCGGGTCATACTCGGGTGCTCCGGCAATCTGCTCCCGGGTCCGGTCAACAACGACTTCCTCGTCATGGATGTTGCTCAGCGCGTCTACAGGAATGAACGTTTTCTCCTTTCCGATGCCGAGGAACCCTCCGGAGGCAACAATGAGGAATCTGACCTTTTGCTCCCTTACATCGACCAGGAGTTCTTCGACCTTGCCGATTTCCTCACCTGACGTTGTCCGGACGGTGTATCCCCGTATGTCTTCTTCCGCCCCTGCGACGGTTTTGCCGGTGTCACCGAGTTTCACCAGTTCAGTTGTATTTTCTTCCATCAGGGTTCTCCTTTCGTTCTTTGCGGGCCAACGACCCTACCGAGAAAAAGGGCTGGCGGTCCTGCCTTCTAACATGGTGAACCTAGGCTGGCTCCCCCGCTAACGGAGGCTGGCGGAGAAATTGCCGCAGAAGGCTTGTGAGCCCTTGAATGTAAGTTTCGACTGCGCCCGGGACGACGTCCTTGGTTTCAAGAACAGCCATAGCATGAGCTCCAGCGTTCCTTCCCTCTGAAGGATTGGGCTGCGCCTCGGGTTCACTATGTACTTCCCTCGATTTCCACGCTAAGCATGGCCCACAAGCCGTTCAACACCTTTAACTAAAATGCAACAGCGTTCGGGCCGCCTTAATTCGCCTGTTATTAGGTCCAGCTGCACGCTTCAAAGACCTTTGCCTCTCTCCCTGGTTACGACAGGCAACCGCCAACGGACTGTCGTTTATCGGAAAAATGTGCCGGGCAGCGTCAGCTTCCAAGCATTGATTTGATGGTCTGGATCAATGCCAGAAGGTGGAGGCGCTCTGCCGCGGCGTAGCTGCTGGCGTCAATGACTTCACGTAACCGGCGCAGCTGTTCCTCGATCTCAGTTCGGAAGGCGTGCCGATGGTCACACCAGGCAAGTTCCTGGAGCAAGAGCAGGAGCCGGCCGACGACTGCAGGGTCAGCGGCGCCGTAGAGCCTCGGCTGCGCCAATGCCAGGTCCAGCAGGTCACCAAAGGAAGGGAAGGCAAGGCAAGGACCACCCTCACACGCCCTTCGTCGTCAAGGAGCTCTTCCGGGCCCGGATTCCTGTCCACCAGCCGGCACAACAGGACGGAGAGATGGCCGATGATATGCACAGCCGTTGTTGGGTCGTTAATGCCGGGTGAGAGCGCCCGGACGGCTACGTCCACCAGTTGACGAAACCCGAAGCCGACGTCCTGGACGTTTGTCCGTTCGAAACCGGTTGAGATCGAAGCGTTGATGGCCATCTGAAGGTCTGCCGTTGTTTCCGGGCTGAACGTCCTGCCTTTGGAAAGGGGCCATGCTGTGGCGAAGGGAACCCCTTCCACTAAAGAACTGCCCGGCTGGCAATCCATCCGCACCACGGCCCCGGCCTCCACCGCCGACCCCAGGAGGGCATCTTTATCCACCGAGGTCAGGAACCCTGAGTGTGTAGCCCGGACCAACAGCGCCCCGTCCGGTTCCGGCGGCCCGGACTGGAGGAGCGGGCGGTCCTGGGGAAAGACCCGCTCGATGGTCGCCTGCGTTTCGACATTGACGCGCCGCATTATGGTCTCGACACGGATCTCCCGAGTGAGGTGAGCCAGGAAGAGCACCAGGCCTATGACACTGGCGATTGCCAGTGCAAACGCCACGGTGATCGAGATTTCAGGGACGAAGGCCGTAATCCCGCTGCCTTCGGCCCGCACAGTTCGAAGCACCGTCAGGGCGAAGGCAAAGGCAGCCAGGAACAGGGCCAACGTGGCATGGACGAAACGGTCCGCGGAAAACGTGCGCAGCAGCCGGGGGGAAAACTGGCTGCTGGCCAGCTGCAGCGTCACAACAGTGAGCGAAAATGTAAGCGACGTAACCGTGATCAGGGAACCGGCTATCGCCTGCAGCACTGACCTGGCCGCTTCAGGTCCGCCGCTGAAGAGTGGGGCGGCCCCGCTCTCGGGGATCTGGCCGTCAACAGCGGCGTCCACCGCCGGAAGCACGACGCCCAGCACTACCGACAGCACCACGGCGACCACCGGCAAGGGCCAAAGCTGGGTCTGCAGCGCGTCCCTTATTCGTGCTGCACGTCTATTCATCTGTTTCTACTTGTGGGCGGTTGGTGAGGCTCACCTTGGGGCTCAACGCGGACAGCGGCCCTGTCGTCCTCATCGGAAAAGACCAATTCCACCGGCTGCTCAGAAGTATTCAAAAGCATCCCCAAAAACCTTCCCGATTCATTGGCATTTTCAGCGACAAGGAGCAGGCTGCGAACCTCCACTCCACCAATATCGGCGTCCACGCCATTGGCCATCGCCTGCCAGTCTTCCTCAGGGGTTGCAGTGCTGCACCCCGATACACCCACAAAAAGGAGTACGCCTGCAAGGACGGGGCCAAGGATCTGGCTGTGTTGTCGGTAAGGTGTTCGCATCCTCGCTCCTGACTAAGCTGCATCGGATCAGGGGACCTTCGGGACCTAATCAGCCTCGCACCATCTGTACTTGTCAGCAAGGCACCCTGGGCCGGGCGTTTTTAGAGCTAGCGGCATTCAATGGACCCCGGCCCGCCTTTCGATGGGTTTCTGTACTGTCCGGGATCTGGTCGGGAGTACCTTGACGCCCCAGAGCTTCGTCAGTTGGTGCTTAGAACGCTCAATGAGCTGGAAAGATGAGCCGGGCTTGAGGAGAACGTTCGCCCACTACGAACGCCCGGGCGATATTCCAACTCGTCCCATGCGATAGAAACGGTCGTTCTTGATGACTTCCATGAGAAGGCCCAAGCTCATAGTCCGGGTCTCGCACGTACTCAGTCAACGGTTGGCCTGCAAATCCAGGGTTCAGCCCGAACAACGCCCCGGCTTCAGGCTGCCCGGAAGGTCAGGCCAGGACGACGAGCTCCTGCAGCCAGGTTTGCCACGCCGGCTCTTCGCGCCGCACGTAGTCCTGCGCGTCCGGGGAGAACAGGTACGCTCGTACGCCTGCCGTCGCCGTACCCTCGCGCGTACCCTCACCCTCGCCGTAAGCAAAGATGCTGAGCATCCCGGGCACCGGTGCGGTGAGCCGGACCAGCGCCTGCCGCTCGCCGGCACGCTCGACCCTGCCGGTAGCGCCGCGTATCTCGACCGCCGTACCCTCGTCGCCGAGCCGGAGGGCGTCCTGCAGGGTCGACCAGAGTGCCTGTGCGTCGCCGGGGTGGGAGGCGGTGGCCTCGAGCTGTGTGGCCTTTTGGCCTGGGAAGTGCGACAGGTAAAGGCGCAGGTTGTCGAAGAACGGCATCCAGTTGGCTCCCATGTCATCCCAGAACTCCGACTCCCAGTCAGCGCCGGTCCCAAAGCCGCTGGTGGTGACGCGCACAACGCAGGTGCCGCCGGATTGCGCCTCGACAAGGAACTCTGACGTCAGCGGGCTGAGTGCATCCGGGTCTTTGCCCATGAGGGCCGCCCAGTCCTCCTCGTATGCGAAGCGGCGCGGTGGATCCCAGCCAGTGACTTGGCCGTCTGAGCCCATCTCCGGGCCCATCGTGAAATGTAGGGAGCCTCCCTCGCGCTCCTCCATTTCGGTCGGCAAGAACCAGGCGCTCATGCCCGTGGCGGTAGCGATGGCCTGCCAGACCTGTTCAGGGGTCCCCGGTACCTCAATGCTGAACTCCAGGCGGTAAGGGACGGTTGGGGTCGTGCTCATCGGTTCTCCTCAGGAAGGGGGTGTGCTGCGACGACGAGCCTGTGCGGGCGCCCGTCGTCATGGTGGTAGCGAGCGGCCAGGTCGAGCACCGCGGCGGTCAGATCGTCAGCAAAGGCAGCCCGGTCGGCCGCCGATTGGAAGCCGATTTTCGTGTCGATGGTCAGCGTCGGCAGGCCCTTGCCGGACGCGTCGGCCCTGCGCGCCATGGCCCCGACCTCCCGCATCAGCCTTCCTGCCAGGGCAACGAGGTATCGCACTGACAGGTGGTCGTCGTTGGCGTCCGGATCAGCCGCCGTCGCGCTTAAAGCCGCTGGTGACACGACGAACGATGCAGCCGAGGCCCGCAGCACCCGCTCGGTGATGCCCCCGTGCTGGCGCTCTTCAAACAGCTCAACGAGGCCGTGCTCCTCAAGCGCCTTGAGGTGGTAGTTAATCTTCTGGCGCGTGATGCCGACTCGGGCGGCGAGGCCCCCGGCGGAGGCCGGAACGGCCAGCTCGCTGAGTAACCTGGCCCGGACCGGATCCAACGCGGCGGCCGCTGCCTTAGTGCTTTCGATAACTTCAACGTCTTGCACGTCACCATAGTGGCCTTGACAATAAATCTTGTCAAGGGTTTGTTGGACTGGTTGGACGAGCGAAAGTCCAAACGCCGCCGCCCCTGGCGCCGTCTCTAATCGCCCCTCACCATCCGCTGCGGGTGGGCGTATGCCCCTGCCGGGAGTCTTCGGGCATCGGCATTTCGGCCCGCAGCCCGAGGAGCCGGATGGGGCGGTCCGGCTCAATCTTCGCCACAAGGTCCAGGGCACGCGCGAGCACCTCCGCCGGGTCCGACGTCTCGGGGATCTTCCGGGCGTAGGTCTTGGTAAGGAACGGGGCGTAACGGACCTTGAGGGTCAGCCCGATCACTGGCCGCCCTTCGGCCGCGACATCTTCCAGGACGTGCCCCGCGAGCTCCCTGACGGCGTCGTCAATTTGGCCTGGCTCCGTCAGGTCACGCTGGAAGGTGGTTTCCCGGCTGTGCCCGCGCGCCACCCAGGGCGTGTCATCAACTGTCCGCCCGCCGTCTCCCCGGCCGAGCTGCGCATACCAGGGGCCCATCTTGGGGCCGAATTCTGGGACCAGGTCGTCGGGATTGCACGCGGCCAGCTCCGCAACCGTCCTGATGCCAAGCGTGGCAAGCCGGCGCGACACCTTCGTTCCCACGCCCCACAGCTCAATGGTGGGCCGGCTGCCCATGACTTCCAGCCAATTCTGGGCCGTAAGCCGGAAGACGCCGGCCGGCTTGCCGAAGGTCGTTGCTACCTTGGCGCGGACCAGGGTGTCGCCGATGCCCACGCTGCAGTGCAGCCGGGTCTCCTCAAGTACGTCGTGCTGTAGTTGCCGGGCATACGCCTCGGGATCCTCCACAACCACACCAACGAACGCTTCATCCCAGCCGAGCACCTGCACCGTAGCGCCGGGCTGCGAGCGCAGCACCGACATGACGTTTTCGGAGGCAGCGAAATAGGCCTCATGATCCACGGGCAGGATGACGGCGTCGGGCACTTTCCGTGCGGCGATGCGCAGCGGCATCCCAGAGCCGACGCCGTAGGCCCGGGCTTCGTACGAAGCAGTGGACACCACCGCCCGCTCGGTCGGATCGCCGCGGCCACCCACGATGATGGCCTTGCCCGCAAGCTCAGGCCGGCGCAGCACTTCAACGGCCGCAATGAACTGGTCAAGGTCAACATGCAGTACCCACGGTTCGCCCACAAGCCCCAGTCTGCCCCGGCAGCGCGCTACGCACCACCATTTCGCCTGCCCGCTTTCAGGATCCAGGAGAACGCCGACGGCGGGACTCACCTTCGGCGGGCCCGGTTAGCCTTGGGGCATGACCTACGCAGACCTGAGCGTCGAGAGCACCGCGGCGGGCGGCTCCCCATCCCTGGGCGGCTATCTTGCCACGCCACCCGGCGCCGGCCCGTTCCCCGCCGTCCTGATGATCCACGAAGCGTTCGGGCTGAACGACATGACGCGGCGGCATGCTGACCGGCTGGCGAAGGCCGGCTATCTGACCCTGGCGCTGGATCTGTTCAGCGCTGGCGGGCCGAGCCGCTGCCTGGTCAGCACGATGCGCAGCATGCTCAAGGGAACGGGGCGCCCTTTCACGGACCTGGCCACGGCCCGCAAATGGCTCGCCAGAGCCCCGCAGTCCAACGGCAAAACCGGCGTGATCGGGTTCTGCATGGGAGGCGGCTTCGCTCTGCTGGTGGCACGCGATGGGTTTGACGCTGCCTCAGTCAACTACGGCCGGCTGCCCGGCGACCTCGAGGAGGCGCTCCGCGGCGCCTGCCCCATCGTGGCCAACTTCGGCGGCAAAGACACCACGCTCGAGGGAGCCGCACACAAGCTCGAGACAGCCCTCACCAACCTCGGGATCGAGCACAGCGTCAAGGAGTTTCCCACCGCCGGCCATTCCTTCCTGAACGATGCGCACCTTGGCCCTGCAGTGTTCCGGCCGCTGATGCGGGTCATGGGAATCGGCCCGGATCCGGAAGCCGCCCCCGAGGCGTGGCAGCGGATCGAGGACCACTTCGCCCGGTACCTGAAGGACTGAACCCGCTGTCACTCCAGCCCGGAAGAACGACGACGGCGGGACCCGCCCCTCGCAAGGGCGGTACGCCGTCGTCGTACTGCTTTAGTCGTACTGCTCTAGCAGTACTGCTTCAAGTGAACCCTTAGCTGTACAGCGCGTTCTTCGGTTCGTTTTTCTTGACCTTCTGCCAGCCCAGCCAGAGGACCACGGCGAAGAACGGGATGGTGGCCAGGGTCCACAGGCCCAGGTAGAACACGTCGCCGCTCTTGCTGGTCATGGTGTCGAAGCCGATGAGCACGGTGATGGCCAGCAGTCCGATCAGGCCGGCCCAGCTGGCCCACGGCGAACCGGGCATGGGCAGGCTGGAGGTGACGCCCTTGCGGTGGCGCAGTGCGATCTGGCTGGCGAAGATGGCGCCCCAGGTGAAGATCACGCCGATGGAGGCCGTGTTCAGCGCCAGGTCAAAGGCGTGGGAGCCGCCCAGCCAGATGTTGAGCAGGATGCCCACCAGGTAGAAAGCTGCAATGGCGAGGATGGCAGCGTACGGGACGTGCCGCTTGGACATCCGGGTGAGCCACTGGGGCGCGTGCCCGTTGTTGGCCATGGTGCGGAACACGCGGCCGATCGAGTACAGGCCGGAGTTGCAGGAGGACAGGGCCGCGGTGATCACGATCATGTTCATCACGTCACCCACCCAAGCAAGGCCCATCTGGCCAAAGACCGTAACGAACGGCGAGGTGCCGGCCACGTACTGGTCGGACGGCAGCAGCATGGCCAGCAGGGTTACCGAACCGACGTAGAACACCACGATGCGCAGGACGACGGCGCGGATCGCCTTGGGCACTTCGCGTTCCGCGTTCTGCATCTCGCCGGCGGTAATGCCCACCAGTTCGATGCCGTTGTAGGCGAAGATAACGGCGTTGAGGACCAGGACCATCACCAGCGCGCCCTTGGGGAACATCCCGCCGTCGGCGGCAAACAGGTTGGCCACGGAGGCGTTGCCGTCACCCACCTTGGCGTTGGTGACCACCATAAACGTGCCCACGGCCAGGAAGATCACGATGGCGCCCACCTTGAGGCAGGAGGCCCAGAATTCAAACTCGCCGAACGCCTTCACGCTCAGCAGGTTCACTGCCACCAGGAGCGCCAGTGCCGCAATGGCGGAGGCCTCAACCGGAACGTTGGGGAAGAAGAACTGGAAGTAAAGCCCGATCGCGATCAGTTCCGCGATGCCGGTCATGCCCCAGTTGATGAAGTACATCCAGCCGGAAAGGAACGCGCCCTTCTTGCCGAACATTTCACCGGCGTAGCTGACGAAGGAGCCGGAGGTCTGGCGGTACATGATGAGTTCGCCCAGGGCCCGCATGAGGAGGTAGGCGATGACGCCGGCAATGGCGTAGGAGAAAATCAGGGCCGGGCCGGTGGAGGCAAGGCGTCCGCCGGCGCCCATAAAGAGGCCGACGCCGATGGCGCCGCCCATGGCGATCATGGTGACGTGGCGGCGGCCAAGGGTCTTGCTGTAGCCCTCGGCGCTGAGGGAAGGGTCGACGGCGATGGATGGTGCCGTGGGGTTTTGCAGGTCGATGGGGGTACTTTGAGGCACAACTGTTCCTTGTGGGTTGGGAATTGGCCGCATCCGTAACATGAATGATTCCGGCCACAAAATTCGGCATTTTGCCCTTCGGGCAACCGATTGTGATCGGAATCTCTCGTGTCGCCGAAGCTTCACGCGGCTTGACCATCCTACAAGACTGACCAGGCAGCACTGACGGGGACTTACACCTGGCCGGTCCGCAGGACGATGTTCTGCTCCTCGTCCGACGTCACCTGATACCTGGTCAGCGGATCGGCGCCGGTGGTGGAACAGCCTGTCCCAAGGTCAAAGGCATGCTGGTGCAGGGGGCAGATGACCACCTCCTGGTCAATGGTCCCGTCGGCGAGCGGGCCTCCCCGGTGCGGGCAAACTCCGGAGAGCGCGCGCAGGGAACCGTCCCTGAGCCGGAAGACGGCCACCTGCTTTCCCTCGACGGCGAACGCCCGCCCCTCGCCCAGCGGAATCTGTTCCACCGGGCCCAGGACGTGGAGAGCACTGGCTCCCGGTCCGCCGTCGTACGTCACTCCCAAGCCGGGCGATTCCGTACTCATCGGACCGGCACCTGCGGGAGGACCGTTAGCGGCAGGGATGTCCTGAACTGGCCCGGAGTAAGGGGATCGTCCCGCTCGCTCCAGGGATCCACATAATTGTCCACGGAAGCCTGCATTGCGGAATCGAGCCGGCCGGCAATCCCCTCCGAGTCCTCCACAATGACCGCCCTGATATGTTCGATGCCCACCCGGGGGACAAAGGCATACGTCCGTTCCAGCCAGTTGGCGTTCTCACGGTAGTACTGCATGAACCGGCCGGTCAGGACCTTGACCTCCTCCGGATCATCCACGGTTGCCAAGAGGTCCCCTTTGCGGATGTGAGCGCCGGCGGCCCCGCCAACGTAAATCTCCCAGCGGCCGCCCTCCACTGCCACCACGCCCACGTCCTTGACCAGGGATTCGGCGCAGTTCCGGGGGCAGCCGGACACCGCGAGTTTCAGCTTGGCCGGGGACTCAATCCCCTGGAAGCGGGACTCGATCTCGATGCCCAACTTGGTGGAATCGCCAGTGCCGTACCGGCAGAAGTCCTTGCCCACACACGTCTTGACCGTCCGGAAGCTCTTGCCGTAGGCGTAGCCGGAGGGCATGTCCAGGTCAGCCCAGACCTGCGGCAGGTCCTCCTTGGGCACCCCCAGCAGGTCGATCCGCTGGCCGCCGGTCAGTTTGATCAGGGGAATCCTGTGCTTCTCGGCCACGTCCGCGATCCGGCGCAGCTGCTGCACCGACGTCACGCCGCCCTTCATCTGCGGCACCACGGAGAAAGTGCCGTCGCGCTGGATGTTGGCGTGCACGCGGTCATTGATGAACCGGGCATCGCGTTCGTCGATGTACTGGTCCGCCAGCATCATCTTCAGCAACGAGGCCAGTCCCATTTTCGACTTGGCATCCTCGGCGCTCCCCGGCGCGAGCGACTGGAACACCTGTGAGACGGAGCGCAGCCCGCGTTTGCGGATCTCCGCCATCAAGGAGGGCTTGTCCAGCGGGATGCCGGGGACGTAGTAGCTGGCGGCCGGATCCTCCTCCACCGCTCCGTCCGCGGCCCATTCCACCACCTGCCGGACCAGGAGCTTGCAGGAGCCGCAGCCCTTGCCCGCGCGGGTGGCGTCCATGGCACCGGCAACCGAGGTGCAGCCACCCTTTACCACCCCCACCAGGTCCTTTTTGCTGACGCCGTTGCAATTGCAGACCTGGGCATCGTCATCCAGCTCGGCCACGCCCACGTCCTCCCCCGGAGTGCCGAGATCGAATAACAGGCTGATCCGTTCCTCGGGCAGCGGCAGCCCGCGGTCATAGGCCTGGGTCAGGTAGGCCACCTTGCGGCTGTCGCCCAGGAGCGTGGCGCCCACCATCTTGTTGTCGCGGACCACGATGGACTTGAACACGCCACGGCTGGGCTCGGAAAAGACAATGTGCTCGTCTGTTTCGCGTTCCGGGCCGTGCAGGCCCATGGACGCCACTTCAACCCCGGCCACCTTGAGCTTGGTGGCCGTGCGGGAACCCAGGTAGGCAGCACTGGTGTCGGTGCCGGTGACGTGGTTGGCCAGTACCACGGCCTGCTCCCACAGCGGCGCCACGAGCCCGTACACCTCGCCTCGGTGCTGCACGCACTCCCCCACGGCATAGATGTCGTCCTCGTCCTGGACGCGGAGCTGGTCATCCACCACGATGGCCCGTTCCACCGGCAGCCCGCTGAGCACGGCCAGGTCCACGTTGGGCCGGATGCCTGCCGCAACCACCACCATGTCGCAGCCAATATCCGGCTTGTCACGGAGCCTGACGCCGCTGACCCTGTCTGTTCCCAGGACGGCCGTGGTGCGGCCGCCGGTATGCACCCGGATGCCGAGCGCTTCCACACTGCGACGAAGCACCGCACCGCCGTCGGGCCCCATCTGGGCGTTCATCAGGTGCCCGCCGGAGTGCACCACTTCGACGTCGATGCCGTGGCTTTTCAAGCCATACGCGGCCTCTAATCCCAGGAGCCCGCCGCCGATAACAACCGCCCGGCTGTGGTGTTCATGCTGGGCGTGCTGGACCATTTTGCGGGTGTCATCGATGGTGCGGAACCCAAACACGCCGGGTTTGACGGATCCGCCCGGGGTGTACAACCCGTCCATGGGCGGCATGTGGGAGCGGCTGCCCGTGGCGATGATCAGGACGTCGTAGGGTGTCACCCGGCCGTCGTCGGAAAAGACGTTCTTGGTGAACCTGTCGATCCGCTCTGCCCTGACCCCGGAATGAAGGGTGATGTTGTTTTCCCGGTACCAGGAGAGGGCGTTGAGGAAGATGTCCGCATCGCTTTCCTCCCCCGAGAGCACGTGGCTGAGCATAATCCTGTTGTAGTTCCCGTACGGTTCGTCGCCGAACATGGTGATGCTGAACTGTTCGGCTCCGCCCCTGGCCAGGATTTCCTCAACGGCGCGGGCGCCGGCCATCCCGTTGCCGATCACCACCAAGCGACGGCGGGAAGCGGGCTTTCCTGAATGGGCACGTTCGTGAGGCTTATGCTCAGGCTTCTCCAGAGGCTTTTCCATAAGACCCGCCATCAGTGTTCCACCATGCCCAGGTCAATCACCACGGCTCCCGCGACGCCTTCTGGGGCCACCAGGTAGAGCTCGATCACCGAGCCGCCTTCAATGTCTTCCACCACCCGCAGCGGCACATGGACATCGCTCCTGGCTCCGATCGGGAAGTACCGCATGGGCACTCCGTCCCGCATCAGCACCACGGTGACCAGCTCCGGGCTGGAGTTCCCGCCCCGGAAGTAGAGCGTCTGGTTGATCACCCCGTCCGGAACGTAGTGCAGGAGTTCGCTGTGGATCGGGACCGGTTTATCCAGCCCCGCCCCGGCAAAGGGATAGATGCCCTGCAGGAAAAGGTTCTTGGTGATCACAGTGAGATCCTTTCGGCCGCCTGAGACTGGCATAGCCCCATCCTGCGCTGCCGATGTTTCCGCCTGCCGGTCCCCGGGTAACGATCCCTTAACGCAAATCTCACCGTTTTCGGGCACTCGGGCCGGCAGCGGCTCAGGCTAACCGTGCACGCCAATAGCGCGAACGGACACTTGAGGCCCCTCCGCCTGGGGCCTCAAGTGTTCGTTCGCGCTTCCTCCGCGAGCGCGCCGTTCTCCATCGAGTACCTGACCCAGCGCCCGGCGTCGTCCGTTCTTGCCTTATCGCTCTTCCGCGCGCAGGAGGCGAACCACTCTCGCAGGGCGCGGTCGTGGCTGACCATGACCAGCGTCCCGGCAAAGCCCGCGAGCGCCTCCTCGAGCTGCTCCACAAGCACCGGTGCCAGGTGGTTGGTGGGTTCGTCAACGATCAGGGTTCCGTAGCCGCCGAGCAAAAGCCTGGCTAAAGCAAGCCGGCGCTGCTGGCCGGCGGACATGCCACCCACCGGGACATGGAACTCACTGGTGCGGAACAGCCCCAGGCGCAGGAGCGCCTCCGCGTGCTCGTCGATGTTTCCACCCAGCCCTGCGGCAAACGCGGGGAGCAGCCGCAGCCCGGGCCGCTTCGGGAGCTCAAGCTCCTGCTGCAGGTAGCCCACCCGGGCAGGGCGCGTCACCTTCCCTGCAGCCGGCTCCAGCGTGCCTGCAAGCACCGAAAGGAGCGTGGATTTGCCTGCGCCATTGGGGCCGGTAATGAGAATTTTCTCCCCGACGGCGGCGGAAAAGTCCGTGGGGTCCAGGCGGCCCGGCACGGCCACGCCGCGGGCTTTGAGCACGGGAACCGCCAGCTGGGGCGCATCCGAACCAACGGTGAGCTCCGCGGCAAGGCGCAGCGGGACGGGCGGACGGTCCACCGGGCTGGCTTCCAGCCGGCGGAGGCGCTCCTGCGCGTTGCGGACCTTACTGGTGGCCGCCTTCTGCCAGGTGCCTGCCTTGAAGTCGAAACCCATCTTGTCGCCGTCGCGCTTGCGAGCGTAGCCCATCTTTCCGGCCACGGTGTCCGCCTGCCGCTGTTCGGCTTCCATCGCGTCCAGCCAGGTCTGATACTGCTGGACCCAGCGCGAGCGTTCGGCCGCCTTCTCCCGCAGGTAGCCCTCATAGCCGTTGCCGTAACGGGTGACGGAGCGGCGCTCGGCATCCACCTCGATCACGGTGCTGGCAACCTTCCGCAGGAGCACCCTGTCATGGGAGACCACCACCACCGTGCCGCGGTGGTCGGCCAGCCTGTCCTCCAGCCAGGCCGTTCCGCGCGCGTCCAGATGGTTGGTGGGCTCGTCCAGGAGCAGGATGTCGGCCGGGTCCGCCAGGATGCAGGCCAGGGCAACGCGTTCCTGTTCGCCGCCGGACAGCGAGCCGAGCACCCGGTTCCGGTCCAGGCCGCCCAGCCCCAGCCGGTCCAGGGCTGCCTCCACGCGGGACTCAGCAGCATAGCCCTCGCGCAGCTGATACTCGGTCTGTAAAGCGCCGTAGGCTTCCAGTTCGTCCGCTTCGGCCTCGGCCAGCCCGGTCTCCAGGCGGTCAAGTTCCGCCTCGAGGGCGCGCAGGGACGCCAGGGACTCGTCGATGGCGGCGCCAACGGTGAATGATTCCGGGAGTCCGTGGGTCTGGGCCAGGTAGCCCACCCGCCCGTGGCTCGCCACAGTTCCTTCATTCGGCGCCTCAAGCCCGGCCATCAGCCGCAGGAGTGTTGATTTGCCGGCACCGTTTTCGCCGACGATGGCCACGTGCTCGCGGGCGGTAATGACCAGGCTGATGTTGTCCAGCAGCTGGCGGTCTCCGTAGCCGTGGGAAACGCCCACAAGGCTGAGGTGTTCAGTCATCAAAAGTCCTCGAATAATCCGCAGTTTGGCCGCCGGAGCTGAAGGTGACTTCGGGTAAACGCTCAACGGGGCCCTGGCATCGGTGGAACAGCCCGGTCTGCTTGGGCTGCTGGCTAGGACTTCATCGCTCCAGCCTGCCCGGTGACGCCGTGAACGTCAAGGTGGGCGCCGCCGTCGCCCGCTTTGTCCGTTGCATTGAGAGGCTCCCCCAGCGCGAACTGGCAGGTAATGCCCTCAAAAGGCGGATCTGCGGGCATTACCTGCCGGTTCGCGCTCAGTCTCAGGGTCAGACGGCGAGGAGCGCACCACGAGTGAGGAAACGAAAAAGGGGTTGTTTGAAAGATTTTTCGATGCCGGTGTAATCATCCGGCCCGTGCTGGAAACAACATGTACGAGCAGCCAAACTGCTCAGTCAGTCCATGGGGGAAGGAACCCAACTATGAAGTACCGCCGATCCGACTATGCCAAGTACGCGACTCTCGCAACGCTTGCGCTGGCACTCACTCTCACCGCCTGCATACCGGCAGCCCTCGAAGCCAGTACTTCGATCACACCCGCAGCGTCAGAGGAAATCTCGATCCCTCCGCAGTCACCAGTTGTGCCTGTAGAGGTTAAGCTGCCTGAAGCCAGCGCTCCCAGCCAGGAAAGTGAACCGGCACAGATCACCGTTCCTGCACCCGCTGTCGTGGCTCCCGTCATTGCCACTCCTGTGAGGCAAGCGCCCGTGTCCGTGCCGGCAGCACCAAGCGTTCCTGCCCAACCCACTGTCCCCGCGCCCCAGGTCCCCACCCCACCTGCGGCACCCGTGGTAACGCCGATTACCCCCGTTGTTCCCGCAACCCCGCATGTCTCCCCCGACTACCCGCAGATCGGCACGTTCACGTTCCCTGATGGGCACATCTCCTTCCAACTGCCGGCAGGGTGGACAGTGCAAACCGAGCACCAACCCAATCTAGAAGACGATGACTACGCTGACGAGGACCACGCCGTCATTGCCAAGATCTACAACGAGATCGGCTACAACGTAGCGCGCATCGGCAGCGGTGGTTCCGGTGGTGTCGTCGCCGGACCGGTGAACCGCACCATCCTCGACTCACAGAAGCTCACCGCCTTCGAGAGCCGGGACGGTGCCTCCCACTTCGCCTTCTTCAAGGATGAATACCCCTTCGACCCCTCAACCACCCGCTACTTCATGGGTGTCGTGTCGGACGACCACATGACCGCAGGCCCCGGCAGCACCTCCGCCCATAGTTTCCTGGTCATGGACAACGGAGTAACCAACGCGGTTGCCCACATCGACGTTGCCATGTCCCCCGAAACCGCGGCGACGTGGATGAAATCGGTCCAGTACAGCAATCTGAAGGCCCTGTTCACCAGCATCAAGTACGCGGACTAGGCACAAACGGCCTCGCGACGATACCCGGCAGCCCTTCGAGAAGGTTTGCCGGGTATTACTGGTCCCCAAGGGCGTGTCGCGCTCAGCCTCAGGGTCAGACGGCGAGGACGGCAGCCTTCTTGCGGCGGGCCTTCGCGAGCCGGGTACCAATCAGTCCCTGCCTGGGACTGAAGAGATAGACGACGGCGAACACCGCACCCTGGGTGAGGACCACCATGGCGCCGGACGCGGTGTCCAAGTAGTAGCTGAGGTAGATTCCGGCGATGGAGCAGGCCGCCGAGATAGCGGGGGCGATAACCAGCATCCGGGAGAAGCGGTCAGTCAGCAGATAGGCCGTGGCGCCGGGGATGATCAGCATGGCCACCACCAGCACCACACCCACGGTTTGCAGCGCCACTACCGACGTCAGCGCCAGCAGGCCAAGGAGCAGCGCGCCGAGCCGTTTCGGGGAAAGTCCAATGGCGTGGGCGTGAGTGGGATCAAAGGCGTAGAGGGTGAGGTCACGGCGTTTCAGGATGAGGATGGCGAACGCCACCACGCCCAACACCACAACTTGGATGAGGTCAGGAACGCTGACGCCCAGCAGGTTGCCGAAGATGATGTGGTTCAGGTCCGTCTGGCTGGGCGTGACCGAGATGAGGACCAGGCCCAGCGCAAACAGCGAGCTGAACACAATGCCGATGGCGGCGTCCTCCTTGACCCGGCTGGTGTTGCGGACCACCCCGATCAGCGTCACGGCGATCAGCGCGAACACCAGGGCGCCCAGGGCAAACGGAGCCCCCACGATGTACGCCAGGACCACCCCCGGGAGCACGGCGTGGGAGACGGCGTCGCCCATCAGGGACCAGCCGATCAGCACCAGCCAGCAGCTCAGGACCGCACACACAACGGCGGCGAGCGCCGTGGTGATGATGGCCCGGACCATAAAGTCGTAGCTCAGCGGTTCCAGCAGCATGTCCAGAAGATCCACGGTTCAGCCCCTGCTTTCGGTGCGTGCCGGCTTGTCGCGGTTCAGGACGTCCAGGCCGAACGCCATCGCCAGGTTCTCGGGCTGCAGCACCAGTTCGGGCGCACCGTGCATCAGGACCCGGCGCATGAGCAGCACGGCTTCGTCGCACAGTTGCGGGAGGGCGTGCAGATCGTGGGTGGAGATGAGGATGGTGCAGCCGTCCGCGGCGAGTTCGCGCAGCAGCCTGGTAATGGTGGCCTCGGAGCGTTTGTCCACGCCGGCAAAGGGCTCGTCCAGGAGCATCATGGTGGCGCCCTGGGCAATTCCGCGGGCCACAAAGGCACGCTTTTTCTGGCCGCCGGAGAGCTGCCCAATCTGGCGGCCGGCATACTCCCCCAGTTCCACCCGGTCCAGTGCTTCGTCGACGGCGGCGCGGTCCGCCTTCGACGGGCGCCGGGTGAACCCCTGGTGCCCGTAGCGGCCCATCATCACCACATCGCGGACAGAAAGCGGGAACTGCCAGTCCACATCCTCGCTCTGCGGCACGTAGCCAATCCCGCCCTCCTTACGCGCCCTGGAAGGTGACTGGCCGTTGATCAGGACACGGCCGGCGTCGGGCTTGATCATCCCCATAATGACTTTGAACAGCGTGGACTTTCCGGAACCGTTCATGCCGATCAGGCCGCAGATCCGGGCAGCATCCAGTGTGAGGGAGGCGGAGTCAAGCGCCAGGACCTGACCGTAGTGGACGGTCACGTTCTCCACGAGGATGGCTGGTTTGTTCATGGTAATCATTGTGCTGCAGTAGTGGACGCCCCTGTAAGCGCCTTAGTGATGACCTGGGCGTCGTGGCGGATGAGGTCAAGGTAGGTGGGAACGGGACCGTCGGCTTCGGAGAGCGAATCCACGTACAGGGTCCCGCCGAACTTGGCGCCGGTGGCGCCCACAACCTGCTGCATGGGCGCGTCTGAGACGGTGGATTCACAGAAGACTGCGGGGACCTTGTTGGCCTTGACGTACTGGATGGCCCGGGTGATTTGCTGCGGCGTGGCCTGCTGCTCGGCGTTGACCGCCCAGATGTAAACCTCGTGCAGGCCGGCGTCGCGGGCAAGGTAGGAGAAGGCGCCTTCGCAGGTCACCAGGGCGCGCTGCGCCGCCGGCACGCCGGCGAGGCTCGATCTCATCTCGTCCTGCACAGCCTGCAGCTCGGCTTTGTAGGCGTCACCGTTGCTCCGGAATTCCCCGGCATTATCCGGGTCCAGTTCGGAGAAGGCCTTCACCATGTTGTCCACATAGATCTGGACGTTCACCGGGGACATCCAGGCGTGCGGGTTGGGCTTTCCCTGGTAGGAATCCTCGCTGATGGACATCGCCTGGACACCGTCGCTCACCACGGCATGGGGAACGTCCAGGCCCTCCACGAACTGCCCGAACCAGGCCTCCAGGTTCAGCCCGTTGTCCAGGATCAGGTCCGCCTTGGAGGCCTTGCGAATATCGCCGGGCGTGGGCTCGTAGCCGTGGATTTCGGCTCCAGCCTTGGTGATTGACTCCACGGTCAGCTTGTCCCCTGCGACGTTGCGGGCGATGTCCGCCAGCACAGTGAAGGTGGTCAGCACCACGGGTTTCTCCCCGTCACCGTTGGCGGACGTGTCGCCGGGTGCGGCGCCGCCACAGGCGGCCAGGGAAAGGGACAGGAGGACGACGGCGGCGGCACCGATGGCGCGGGACGCCACCGATCGCCGGGCTGAGGTTCGGCGGACTACTTTGGCGCACCGAAACAGAAAGTTAGGCATACCGAATATTCTACGGGACGCCGAAGTTGGACTGCAAACCTGCGCCCGTCCGCGCAGGCCTCCTCTACCCCCAACTGGGTCGCGCTAACTGTCGTTATGGACCCCCAAAACGACAGTTAGCGCTACATAGTTGGGGTGGGGATACGCTGAAGACATGGCTACACAACGTCGGAGACCACCTCCTCCGCAGCCTGAGCTGTACCGGTTCTCCGGCCTGGATTTCACCACCGTGGGCCTTTACGTCGGCCTGGCTGCCTTCATCGCCCTGGCCGGGCAGCTGCTGCTGCCACTCCTGCGCCAGCTCGGACCCTCCCGGCTGGCCGCTTCATATGGCCTGACTTTTGTTTATTTTGCAACGGTCGCGGTGCTGGCCCTGCTTGCTGCGCGCAGGGTAGTGGCCAGGGACCTCCGGGTGCTGGCCACCCGCCCGTGGTTCACCTTGTTCATTGTGCCCGCCACTGTAGTGGCCATGCTTATTTTCACCAGCCTGGTGGCGGCGGCAGTCGGTGGAACGGAGACTTCAGAGAACGAGGCCGTGTTCAAGGAGCTGATGCAGCGGTTCCCCATTTGGGTTACGGCTCCCCTGGTTGTGGTGATTGTCCCGTTCGTGGAGGAGTACCTCTTCCGTCACCTGCTGATCGGCAAGCTGAGCCGGCGGGTCAACATCTGGTTGTGCTCCGTAGTATCCGCGGTTCTCTTTGCCGTCCTGCATATGGTGGGCCAGGACGCTATCACTGTCGCAGTGTTGCTGCCTTACCTGGCAGCGGGCAGCGTGCTGGTTCTGGTGTATCTGTGGACGGGTAAGAATTTGATGTTCGCCTACTTCGTGCATGCCGCCAATAACCTGCTTGCCCTCGTCATCGCCTACGCCATTCCGCCCGAGGTCTACGAGCAAATCCAGCAGGTGCAGCCTTAGGAGGAAACGGAGATCCCGCGCAGGGTGAACGTGTGGCTGCCCCGGGTCCGGCCTGTGATGTAGACCTTCACCCCTTCCGTTGCATTCGTTCGATTGAGGTAGCGGTAGGCCTCCCCGGGGTTGTACACCGGCGGGTTGTCGGGGTCCGCTGCGTTGCCCGGACCGAACTCGATGACGTGCCCGCCTACGCGGTAACTGCCTGTTCCTTCCACGAGCTGGAAGGCATCGGGACTTCCGGCAGGCTCAACACCGTCAAGCTCGCCCCCCGGCCTGAATGTCAGTTCCAGGGCGAAGGACGTGTCAACGCCGTCAAAGCCGATCTCCAGGACGATTTCATTCCCGCTGACCTGGACCGCAACAGCCGTGGCGAGGCTGTGAACCACCGCCGGCCGGCTGGCAAAGTCCATGCTGGCACTGAAGCGGCCCTCGTGGGTGAGGCTGTAGATGCCGTCGCCGCGCTGCTTCTCCGGTGGAAGCGGCAGATAGAAGTTGGCGGCAAGGCTTTCGGACAGCGATACCGTGGAATTCCCCCCGGCAGCCGTCTCCTGGCTCCGGAACGGGCCGAGATCAAAGAAGCTCCGTGACAGCCGGACATCGCTCAGGACCGCCGCGCCATGTTCTAGGCGGAGGAACGTGGGGTTGGCGGACAGCCCTGAAACCACACCCGGCACCAGCTCGTCGCACCCGCCATAAACGGTGGTAACTGTCTCCCCTCTTCGGAACCGGTACAGGCCGCAGCTGTCCAGCGAGGCCTCAGCGGGGGCCAGTGCGTCCGGCAATGGATCGTAGGCGCCAGCGTGCGCGGCCATATCGCCCGCGCCCGCATCCGCCCCCGCGCCGGGCAGGGTTTTCGTCAGCCAGGGATCCAGCCGCATCCGAGCGAGCAGTTTGTCAGGTCCGTGCAGCGGGAACTGCTCCAGCCAGCGGGCGGCGGCGGTGAAGTCTTCCCGCCCGTCCTGGTTGGCCAGCCGGCGGTAAAGCATCAGGAAGACGGTAGCGTCAAAGGTCAGCCATTGGTCCTGGCGCCTCGAGAAGACGGATTCCACACTCCCGTCCGGATTGAACCAGGGCAGGAAGGCTGCCAGGTTCCGGCGGACATGGTCCAGCAGATCGGGCCTGCCGGCATTGTCTGCGATGGTCAGGAGCGACGGGTTGGTCACCGCCGTGGCATACAGGGGGCTGCGTTCGGAATACATGCCGTCCGGAAGCTGGTCGATCCCTTCGGCAAGCCATTGCCCGATGCGGGCCTCTATCTCCGGCTGGGGCGCATCCTCGCGGAGCTGGAGCTGATGGATCTGGGCCAGAGCGGCAGAGAGTTCCCAACGGTGGTTGGGGGTGTGGACCCCGCCGTCTACCAGGGACGCCGTGGCACGGGCAACGATCAGCCTGAGCCTGCTGCGGACGTCCCGCCAAACGCCGTCCCACAAAACGCCACCCTGCACCCCGCCGGCCTGCGCCCCGCCCGCCAGGGAGTCCATCAGGCCCAGGGCCAGGCAGGCGTCATTGATGGTGAAGGCCGAGTCCGGCGGGGAGCTCAGGTTGGTGCCGTCAAAAAGGCCGGCCGGGCCCTGGAGGCGTTCAAGCCGGTCCAGGCATCTCCCCATCGGTTCCTGCAGCCCTGATTGACCGTAATAGGCGGACCCCGGCTCGGAAAAAACCGTCACCAGGGCCAGCAGGCGGCTCATGGCGCCGCGGTGCGGAAGAGCCGCAACACCGCCGTTGGACGTTTCAAGGAGGGTGCCAACATGCCTGTCCGCTTCATCCACCACCCGGCGAAGAAAAACGGTATCGATGGCCGAATCCGTCTGCTGTTCGTTCAACATTCCATCTTTTCCAAGCGGCAAGGGAGCTAGTCCTTCAGGCCGGCGCTGACGTCGGCGTTGAGGACGTATTTCTGGAACACGAAGAACACCAGGACCAGCGGCAGGATGGAGATCACCGACGCGCCGAGGAGGACGGGCCAGTCGATGTTCTCGGCGCCCACGATGCTCCGCAGAGCCACCTGGAGGGTGTACCACTTGGGATCGTTCAGCACGATCAGCGGCCAGATGTAGTCATTCCAGCGCCACTGGAACGAAAAGATAGCCAGCGTGAACAGGATGGGCCGGGACAGCGGCAGCATGATCCGGAAGAAGATGGTCAGCTCGCTGGCACCGTCAATCCGGGCTGAATGCAGGAGGTCATCGGGGACCGTCAGGAAGAACTGGCGGAACATAAAGACGCCTGTGGCCGTGAGCACTGAGGGCACAATGATGCCCGACAGCGAGTTGTACAGGCCCAGATCCCGGATCACGGTAAACGTGGGGTTCAGGATCACCTCGGTGGGCAGCATGGTGGTTGCCAGGATGCACACGAAGAACAGGCGCGTGCCTGGGTTGTTGTACTTGGCCAGGGCATAGCCTGTGCAGGCGCTGAAAAAGACGGTCAGCACAGTGGTGACCAGCGCCACGGTGGCGGTGTTCAGGAAATACTGGGCAAAGTCCACGCGCTCCCAAGCGTCAACAAAGCCCTGGAAGGTCCATTCCCTCGGGATCATGGACAGCGGATACGTGAACAATTCGCTGCCCGGCTTGAAGGAACTGAGGATGAACCACAGCAGCGGCAGCGCGTAGATGGCGACGATCAGCCACATGAGGCCCGTCAGCGGCGCGGACAGTTTGGTCCGCCCGTTCCGCATGTTCCGCTGGTCCGCGGTGCGGGCGGCTTCTTCGGCCCCGATGACGGCCACTTCGTCCGAGACGGGAGGCAGGTTGGCAGCTGTTGCCATGGGTCAGCCCTTCTTCTTGTTGAAGCGAAGCTGGATCAGCGCGATAGCCAGCAGGACCACCATCAGCACCATGGACGCGGCGCTGGCGTAACCCACCTTGGACTGCTCAAAGCCGGTCTTGTAGATGTACTGGACGATCAGGACGTTCTCCGTGCCGGGACCGCCGTTGGTCAGCGCCTGAATCATGGCGAATTCCTTCATCGCATGGATCGTTGAAAGCAGGATGACCATGAACGACGTCGGGGCGATGCCGGGCAGTGTCACATGCCGGAACCGTTGCCAGGCGTTGGCCCCGTCCAGTTCGGCAGCCTCCAGCAAGGCTTCGGGAATGTTCTTCAGCGCTGCGATGAACAGGAGCATGTTGAAGGCGGTTCCGCCCCAGGCCGCGGCAAAGATCACCACGGTCAGGGCCAGGTTGGCGTTGCTGGACCACGGCAACGGGCTTCCACCCAGGGCGGAGATCACGAAGTTGACGAACCCGAAGTCCTGTCCGAACATCCATTTCCAGATGACACCCACCACAATCGGGGAGATCAGCCAGGGCAGGAAGATCACGATCTTGGCAGCGGTCCGCCCCCTGACGGCCCTGCTCACAAGGAGGGCCGCAACGCCGAGGGAGGAAACGTAGATCAGCGGCACCGACAGCAGGGTGTAGAGGAACGTGCGGGTCAGTGCAGCGTAAAACGTGCTGTCCGCGAAGAGCTTCTGGAAGTTGGCCAAGCCAATGAAGTTCAGCCTGCCCACACCGCGGTAGTCCGTGAATGAGTAGATCAGGCCCAAGGCCCCGGGCCAGACGAAAAACACGAGGAAGAGCACCACGTTGACCCCGATGAGGATCAGCGGGGCAATGACGTAGCGGTTGTGGCGCTTCTGCTGGGACTTGCTCCGCACGGCCGGCGTGCGGAGCGTCTCAGGCGTCAGCGTGGATCCCCTGGTTGGAGTAGCCACGGCTTAGCCGCCGTTGTAGAGCTTCACGATGTTATCCACCGTGGTTTTGGCGTCCTGGCTGCCGCCGAGCATCTTGACGGTTTCCTCACGCAGCGGGTCCCCGGAGAACGGGGTCTCGGCGTATGCTTCGGCCACCACCCGCTTGATGGCATTGTCACCCTTTGCCTCATTGCCGGCGATCTGCTTCTGGTACAGCTCGAAAGAGGCCTGCTGGAACGGGTACTCCACCTTCAGGTCTGCCTTGACGGGCAGGTAGCCGCCGAGCTTAGCGAACTCCGTGTAGTTGGCGTCATCGTAGAACCACTCGATGAACTTCTTGGCTTCCTCGTCGGCGCCGGTGTCCTTGAAGGCGACCATGAAGCCGCCGCCGAGGTTAGTGGCGCTGACTTCCTTCTTGGGCAGCGGCACGGAAAGCCATTCGAAGTCCTTGATGTTCTTGTTGAAGTCGGCAACCTGCCAGCTGCCGGAGTAGTACGCCGCCACCTGGCCGCTCTTGAACATGGCGTTGCCGTCTTCGCCGCTGAGCCAGACGGACTTCGGCATGGTTTTGTCGTCGTTGATCTTTTGGAAGTACTCCAGCGTTTCCACGGCCTTGTCGTCGCCGGCGTACTTGTCGCCTTCCTTGGCGAAGGCGCTGCTGCCGAACTCGTACATCATGGCGCGCAGGCGGTGGCCGGACCGGTCCATGACCACGCCGTACTTGGCGCCTGCCTTCTCGCGGACCTCCGTGACGGCCGCAACAAACTCATCCCAGGTCCAGGCGTCCTCAAGAGCGGAGGGGTAGGCCACGCCGGCTTTGTCGAAGAGGCTCTTGTTTACAAACAGTCCGACGGCGGTGAGGTCGGAGGGGATGGCCGGAATGGTTCCGTCCGGGGCCTCCTGCAGGAACTTTTCGTCGATGTTCCGGGACTTGGCGATGTCTGTCAGGTCCTGGAGCTGGTTGACCCACAGCGGGTCAATGCTGGTCACACGCGCCAGGGCCGGCAGGTCGTTGGCGGTGGCGGCGTTCTTGAGCTTGGTGGTGATGTCCGCCGTGGGGACGTCCACCACTTCGATGGTGATGCCGGTGGCTTCCTTGTACTTCTTGGCGGCTGCCGCAAACGCGCCGCCCTGGTTGGTATCGCCGGAGAGGATCAGCTGAAGGGGCTTTGAAGGATCTGCCGTGCCCCCTCCGCCGCCGCTTCCACAAGCGGTAAGCCCCGCGGCAAGGGCCGAAAGGCCAAACGCCGTCAGTCCGAACTGCCTGCGGCTGATGCTGGAGATTCTTGTCTGCTCTGACAATGCTCTGTCCTGTCTCTTGCGGGGCGTGGGCCGCTGCCTGCGGACCGGGCTGGGTAAAAAATGGAGGGACGCGGAGGCCACCCTGCCACTGGTTGGGAAAAGCCTTTCCCTCGCCCCCATACTGTGACTTATGTCATGACAATCTGTCAAGCGAACGTACATGCATTTGTCCACCTGAAGAAGGGAGCCTTGGCCTACCGGCCGGGCCTGCCGCCGTCGTAGGTTGGGTCCATGGGACTGAACATTCAGATTGTCACCGACTGCAGTAACCCGCACCAGCTCGCTGATTGGTGGGCCGAAACGCTTGAATGGGAGGTGGAGCCGCAGGACGAGGCCTTCATCAGGTCAATGATCAACCAGGGGTTTGCCACGGAGGACCAGACGCTGGTCCACAAGGGCAAGCTCGTCTGGCGCGAGGGCTGCGCCATCCGGCCGCCGGAGGAGCTCGAGGCGGCCAAGCCCACCAGGCGCCTCCTCTTCCAGACTGCACCCGAAGGAAAGACCGTCAAGAACCGGGTGCACTGGGACGTGGACCTGGACGGGCGGGACAAGGATGAGGTAAGAAAGGCACTCGAAGCCCGGGGAGCCACATTCCTTTGGACCGCAAGCCAGGGCCCGCATTCCTGGCACACCATGGCGGACCCCGAGGGCAACGAGTTCTGCATCAGCTGAGCCGATTACTAGACTTGTCCGGTGAGCAACCAATTCCCCGCCAAGGTGTCCGACGTTTTTGATCCTTCCCGCTGGCGCACCGTGTCCGGCTTCGACGACTTCCAGGACATGACGTACCACCGCCAGGTGGAACGGGGAGCCGACGGCTCGGTGATCAGGGACCTGCCCACGGTCCGGATCGCGTTCAACCGTCCGGAGGTGCGCAACGCCTTCCGTCCCGGCACCGTGGATGAGCTCTACCGCGCCATGGACCACGCCCGGATGACGCCGGACGTCGCCACCGTGCTGCTCACCGGCAACGGACCTTCGGAGAAGGACGGCGGCCACTCGTTCTGCTCGGGCGGGGACCAGCGGATCCGGGGCCGTGACGGTTACCGGTACGTAGTACAAGACACAGGCGATGGCGAGACGACGGAAACCATCGATCCCGCGCGTGCCGGCCGGCTCCACATACTGGAAGTCCAGCGGCTCATGCGCACCATGCCCAAGGTGGTCATCGCCGTCGTCAACGGCTGGGCGGCCGGCGGCGGGCACTCCCTGCACGTGGTCTCGGACCTCACCATCGCCTCCCGCGAGCACGGCAAGTTCAAGCAGACAGATGCCACCGTGGGCAGTTTCGACGCCGGCTATGGCTCCGCGCTGCTGGCCCGCCAGATCGGCCAGAAGGCCGCCCGGGAGATCTTTTTCCTGGCCCGTGAATATTCCGCTGAGGACATGGTTCGGATGGGCGCCGTGAACGAGGCCGTGGACCACCACCGACTGGAGGACGTTGCACTGGAATACGCGGCTGACATCGCCCGCCAGTCCCCCCAGGCCATCCGCATGCTCAAGTTCGCCTTCAACCTCGCCGACGACGGCCTTGCCGGCCAGCAGGTCTTCGCAGGCGAGGCCACCCGGCTTGCCTACATGACGGACGAAGCCGTGGAAGGCAAGGAAGCGTTCCTGGAAAAACGCGACCCCGACTGGTCCCGTTTCCCGCACTACTTCTAAGGCAGGACTTCCATGACTTTCGAACCCATGAATCCAGGCCCCATGAACGCTGGCCCCGTGGACATCGACCCTGCTCTCAAGGCACTCGCAGCTGCGCTCCATGGCGAGGGCCCCGCCGTCGAACTTTCCATTGGCCCTACCGGGAACCTGGTGGTGGGACACGTTGAGACCCCCGGCTGCGACGACGCCGTCGCCGTGGTCCGCACGTCCGGATCCACCGGCGCCCCCAAAGCCACCATCCTGACGGTGGAGGCCCTGGCGTCGTCCTCCATGGCAACGGCCCTGGCACTGCGGGGCGAAGGCCAGTGGCTCCTGGCGCTGCCCGTGCAGTATGTCGCGGGGCTGCAGGTCCTGGTGCGCTCGCTGTTTGCAGGCACGCGTCCATGGGTGATGGACATGTCCGAAGGCTTCACGCCGGAGGCCTTTACCGCCGCCGCGCTGGAGCTGACGGACAAGATAAGGTTCACGTCGCTTGTGCCCACCCAACTGCAGCGGCTGCTGTCCTCGCCGGCTCCCGAGACGCTGGCTGTGCTGCGCCGCTTCAACGGCATCCTGCTCGGCGGCGCCCCGGCGTCGGCGGAACTGCTGGAGGCAGCACGTCAGGCCGGAGTCCGGGTCATCACCACCTACGGCTCGGCCGAAACCTGCGGTGGCTGCGTGTATGACGGCGTGCCGCTGGAAGGGGTGAACGTCCGGGTGGAGGAGGACGGCCGCATCCTCCTGGGCGGTGACACGATAGCCGCCGGCTACCTTGACTCGCCTGAAGGCACCGACACGTTCTTCGAGGAGGACGGCGTGCGCTGGTTCCGTACCAGCGACCTGGGCATCCTTGATGCTGACGGACGGCTGACGGTGCTGGGCCGGGCCGACGACGTCATCGTCACCGGCGGCGTGAAGGTTTCGGCCGCGCACGTCCAGGCTGAGCTGGAAAAGTCCGACGGCGTCCTGGCGGCTTTTGTGGCCGGCGTCCCGTCAGCGGAATGGGGCGAGGCCGTGGCCGCGTATGTCGCACTGGCCGGACATCCTGCCGGACATCCCGCCGGGTCTGCCAGCGCGGGTGACGATCACGGCGCCGGGGATCCCGCCGTCGTCCTCGAGCAGGAGTGGCGCCAGGCCCTGGGACTCCTCGCCCCCAAGACAGTGCTCGCCGATTCGGCGCTTCTTATGTTGCCAAATGGGAAGCCGGACCGCCTGGCTATGACGGAGCGGCTCAACGCTTTGCATCAGGGAAAGTAGAGTAGTCCTGCACCTCCCGGCCCTATCGGGACCGGCTGCACCGTCACTGATTCACTGTTTTTCCGACCCAACACGAGGTACTCACCGTGGCCACAGCCGCACAATGGATCCAAGGCGCCCGCCTCCGCACTTTGCCGGCGGCGATCGCCCCCGTACTGATCGGCACCGCCGCTGCATTCGAAATGGATTCGTTCCGCCCGGTCAATGCCGTGCTGGCCGCCCTGGTGGCGCTCCTCCTGCAGATCGGCGTGAATTACGCCAACGACTACTCAGACGGAATCCGCGGCACGGACGAGGACAGGGTCGGCCCGCTGCGCCTGGTGGGCTCAGGCGCTGCCCGCCCCGAACAGGTCAAATATGCGGCGTTTGGTGCGTTCACGGCGGCCATGGTGCTGGGTCTGGCGTTGGTGATCATCACGCAGAGCTGGTGGCTGATCCTGGTGGGAGTAGGGTGCGTCCTGGCTGCCTGGGGCTACACCGGCGGCAAGAACCCTTATGGCTACAAGGGCCTGGGCGATGTGTTTGTGTTTGTGTTCTTTGGCCTGGTGGCCACCCTGGGCACCACGTACACGCAGGCCGGGCAGATCAACCTGGCGTCCATCATCGGCGCCATCGGGACCGGGCTGATTGCAACGGCGCTACTGATGGCCAACAACGTCCGGGACATTCCCACCGACATGCGGGCAGGCAAGAAGACCCTCGCTGTCAGGCTGGGTGACAAGCATGCCCGCGAAAGCTACGTGCTGATGCTGGCCATTGCGATCCTGCTGGTGATCATCCTGGCCCCGGGACGGCCTTGGATGCTCATTGTCCTGCTGCTCATTCCGGCCTGCCTGATGCCGGCCTGGCTCATGATTAATGGCCGCAAGCGCAAAAGCCTGATTCCGGTGCTCAAGCAGACCGGACTGATCAACCTCGGCTACAGCGTGCTTTTCTCGCTGGGCCTTGCCCTCAGCCACGGGTTCTAGGGCCAGTCCTCAGCTGTTATGCAGGCCCTTTGGCCTGCTGTCCTTGGCCCTGCTGTTTTGGGCCGGGCTTGCGGGCCTGGGGTCTGTGGCATCCGTACGGATGACAGCGTCCGGGTTCGCGTCCAGAACGGAATCCTCTGCCGCGGCATCCTCCACCTCACCCGCCGAGCGGAGCGGCTTCGCCTTGCCGGAGAACCGGTGTTGGAGAGCCATGGCGGCCTCATCCCGCTGTTTCTGGAAGAACAGGTAGCTCACCGCGAACGCGATCAGGGCCGCGCAGACGACGGACATCAGCGCACCCAGCCCCAGGAAATAGAAGAGCAGGAAGAGCGGCGCGAAGAGCGCCAGACGGATCAGGGAATATTTCAAAAAGGCCACTATTCAAGTTTAGCCGCCGCTCGCCGAAGGCCCTGCCCCGTCCGAACGATAGACTTTATGCATGCTCTTCCGTGTGGCTCTCGCCGTCGCAGTACTCGCCATTTTTGTCTATGGCCTGGTGGACGTGATCCGCACTGACGGACGCCTCACCCGGGGCATCTCCAAACCCGCCTGGATAGTGGTGATGATTGTCCTGCCGGTGGTTGGGGCCATTCTGTGGCTCCTCATCGGCCGCCCGCGCGGCACTTCCCAAGTCCGGCAGAATTACAGCCACCCGACAGCTCCCGACGACGACCCCGCCTTCCTGCGCAACCTCGAAGTCCGGCGTCGCAATCAGGCCGAAGCCGCCCGTCTCCAAAAACTCAAGGATGAACTGGACGCACAGGGGGCCAGCCCCGAAGGCAGCGGCTCAGCGGGGCCAGGCACCTCCGGCTCCGCAGGGTCCGGCGGCGGCTCTACAGGCTCCGGCCCAGCCGGTTCCGGCGGTCCAGGCTCTGGCGGCTCAGGATCTGGCGGCTCAGGCACCCCTGGTTCAGGACCTGGCGGCTCAGGTTCTGGCGGCTCAGGTTCTGGCGGTGCAGGTTCTCGCGGTGGAGGCGCCCCCGGATCAGGATCCTCAGCTTCGGGAGACTCCGGTTCAGGAAGCAACGGCGCTGCCGGTAAGCGCAACGGCCCGCTGGATGAAGAAGGCGCCGGCGGTGCCGATGCGGATGCACGCGATACTGATGAACTGAAGTAGGCACCATGGCCCAGCGACCCGACGGAGAACACCAGCTACCGGCTTCCCAGGCCCAACCTCCGTCAGGCGAGCCGCCTGCCCCTGCCACCCATCGTTCGAGTCAGCCCGCCAGCCCTGCGGCTGGGTCTCCGGAGCCAGCCAGCCAGTCCACTGGCAGTCATGCGGCCTGGTCTCCAGGTCCAGCCGGGACTGCCGGCCAGCCTCCCGCCAGTCCCCCTCCCCGGCCAGGGTTGTCCTACTCCGCCCCCGCTCCCATAGTCGTGATCCAGCCGCCTCCGCGCATGGTGAGGCTGGCCAGGACTCTGTGGGTGTTGAGTTTTCTGTGCGGCCTGGCGGTGCTGGCAGCAGCATTCTTTTCGCGGGACGCCCATTTGGAGCGCCTCCGCGGTGTAGTGGACCAGATGGCGCCCGGCGCCGAAGCCGATGCCCTGACCACGTCGGTGGCCATCGTGTTCTGGGGCAGCGTCGGCACCCTGCTCCTGGTGATCCTCCTGGAGGCCATGACCCTGGGAAGTGCCATGAACCAGCGCGGCTGGGCCCGCTGGGTCATGATTCCGCTGCTCCTTGGCCATGTGGGCGCCATGCTGGTGGCGGGGTCGTTCCTGGTACCTGCGAACGACTCTGGCAGCTACGTAGTGCTGCTCTGGGCCGCCCAACTGCTCCTTGCCTTCGCCGGGCTGGTGCTGCTCTTTCTGCCTTCCAGCGCAGCGTGGTTCCGCTCCCGGCAGAGGCTGTAAATCACACCCGTCAACTGCAGGAAAGATCCTCTACCGGTACTTGTGCCTAGCGGTTCAATTGAAGTGCAGCGCATTCGGCGAGAACACCCTCACAGCTTCGCATCACCACACGGCATACGTCCGCGGCCGATCGGTCCGTCACGGGGCTTTCACTCACCATCCGCCACCGTTGCAGGCACCTGCGCGCCTCAGCGCTGATCTCCTCCGGGCCTGACTCCGGCTGCAGGCAAAGCCGAAGGCGTGGTGCCGTTCCCCAGCCGCCCACCAGCCGCTCCGCTTCTTCGGCCAAATCATGGTTGAGCGCCACTCCGGTGGTGCGCAGGGTTGCCAGAAGGCGGAGCTCGCGGAACTCATGCGCATTGACCTGTATTCGCTCCAAAGCCGCCGCCAATTGTCCTGAGCCGTCCCGTGGCGAATCTCGAAGCAGTGCCTCAACTCCCACCAGCGCAGTCCGGGCTTTGAGCGTATCGGCCCGGGCCTGGAATTGGCGGTTCAGCATGTCAAGGAGCGGATCCAGGCCGCTCCGGCGTGCCAGTTCGTGTGCCAGCGGGGTGGGCTCCGTGAAGCCACTCCTGATGAGCACCACGCCCAGCCTGATGCCGAACAATCCAAACCGCGCCAGGAGCGAGGCCCGCGCGTCCTGATCCAGTCCCTCAGGCACGGAAGCGCGCAGGAACCTGTCTGCTGAGAGCAGTATCCGTTCCCGGGCCGGCCGGTCCATGCTGGCGAGGAGCGACAGGGACTCGAAGTCGGACTGCCGCAGGCTGCGGGCACTCTGCGCCAACAGCCCGGCCACCGGGACCACCCCCAATGCCAGCTTGCGCAGGCTGTGGTCCCGACGGTACCTCTCTGCAATATCCCCGGCGGAAAGCAGCGAGTCGATGCGGCCGGCACCGATCTCATCTGCCCGGGATAAGACAGCCAAGGCATTGACCGTCCCGGACCTTCCCGCCTCCGTGTCTTTGAACGACTCAAGGAACCGAAGATCCGCTGCATGCATATGCCGCATGAGGTATATGACGGCGTCGGCTTGGGAGGGAGCATCGGCAGGGGTTAGGAAGCCGGTGGACAGGGCCGATACCTTCTCAGACAGCGAGGCGATCCCGGGAGTATCAATAAGGGTGACATCGCGGAGGTTCCGGGACGGCCAGTCAACCACCAGCCGCTTCACATCCTCTGCGCCCATCCTGCCCAGGACGAACACCAGCCGGCCATCAACGCGTTTGACGGGCAGGGCCAGCGGCTCGCCCTGCACGGGATACATGGTGATGCGAGGTGTTTGCCCGAAGCGGTACCAGGTGATGATCTTCGTGGATTCACCGGTGTCGGTGGGGGCTATCTCCTCGCCGATAATCGCATTGAGCAGGGTGGATTTTCCTGCCTTCACCATGCCTGCCACAGCGATCCGCAGCGGTTCGGCCAGCCGGCGGGCATAGCCTTCCAAAGCCGCAGTGGCTGCCGGATCATCACGGTAGACGTCGAGGGCCTCCTGCACGAGGTCGGACACCTCTGTGATGGTCTCTTCCGTCATGCCGAGACCACCGCCGATTCGGTGGCGAGTACTTCGGCCGCGCCGTGCAGGGCGTCCACCCTCGTAAGTTCAGCCTTGATCTCCCGGATGCGCAGGTCCTTTTCCAGCGTGAACGTGGTGGCTGCCTTTTGGGCCGCCGCCACAGAATCCGCGAGCGAACGGTGATGCTCGTCCGCGATCTCCGTGAAATGATCCCGCGTGGTCCGCTGGACCATCCTGAGCCTGTCCTTGAGCTGCTTCCCGACCTGGAAGACAACATCGTCAACCTGGCGCCGGACCAGTGCCTTTGCTTCGCCCTGGCGTCGCTTAAGCCGGGCCTCCTGGTCCTCGCGGTATGCCTTGCGCCCCAGCAGCAAACCAGCACCCACCGACAGCGGATTGATGAGCGCCATGCCAAAAATCCCGGTCAACAGGCCGAACATGAGCACTCCGCCATATGACCCGCGCATGCCAATGAGGACCTTTTGCATGGGCTTGATGTGCCCATCGTCCAAGGTCGGCATCTCGTCCACGGGGTCCAGGGCGTCGCCCGTATCGGCCACATGCAGCACCGGCAGGGCCACCTCGTCCTGGGAGAAGTGGCCCGCCACCTGCGCTGCCAGCCACTGAGCCCGCTCGCTGGTCCAAACGAAGGTGTCCGACACGGCGGCAGCGACACACTCTTCAAGCCACAGTGAAAACTCCGGCCAGGTGGGGCCAGGGTCCCCCTGGTCAATGGCCGTCTCAGCTTCCCGTTGGATGCGGCGCAGCCGGTCCCGCAGGTCATACTCCATGTCCGCTATCAGGTCGGTGATGCCGTCGTTGAGGGTAAGCTGCCAGCGGGCCGACCGTTTGCGCAGCTCGTCGGCCTGCGCTTTCGCCTCTTCCAGGCCGGCAATCATCTGCGGTGTGCCTTCCGGGTCCTCCAGCGCTCCCAGTTCAGATTGCAGGGAAAGTCGCAGATTCTCAGCCACCGACAGCAGGTCCTGGCTGACGGACCGGCGCTGGATGCGTTCTGCTTTCCCTACCACCTCCTTCCTGAGGTGGGCCACCAAGTCCGCGAAGCCCGATTCAGTGTTCAGTTCGACGTCCCGCAGACGCGCGGCCTCAAGCCTGAGGTCGGAGGAGACAGGGAAGATGGGGATATCCGGCGCCACTTCGGCGAGGTGGCCGCGGTCCAGTTCCACCACGCGGCGCCAGTCCGGATAGAGGTCGGTCTTGGACACCACTCCAATCACGCTCGGCGTGATGCGCATGGCCTGGCGCAGGAATCGGATTTCAGGTTCGGTGTACTCCTGTGATGCATCGGAAACGAACAGCATGGCATCCGCTGAAGGCAGGGCGGTCAGGGTAGTCAAGGTATGCGTGGACGCCAGTCCCCCCACGCCCGGCGAGTCGATGACCGTCAACCCACCGGTGAGTACTGTGCGGGGCAGGAACACTTCTGCCGCTACGAGCTTCTTTCCATTTCCGGGATTCCCGCGTTCCGAGACATAGACGGCGAGGTCTTCAATGTTGATGGGCTGACGCTCCAGTGTCCCTTCCTCGCCGGGTTCAGCGTCAGGCCTGGGCAACAGTATCGACGCCGAGGCGCTGTCACCGTGCCGGACGACCGTGGGGACCGAGGTGGCAATATCGTCGTCGACGGGGCACACCGGGGCGTTAACCAACGCGTTGATGAGCTTGCTTTTGCCCTGTTTGAATTCGCCCACCACGATCACGCGGATGCTGGGATCCTTCACGCGGCGCAATGTCTGGTCCAGCCGCCTGCGAAGGTCTGCCCTGTCTCCTGCCCCCACCAGCTCAATGCCCTGCTCCACGAGCTTCGCCAGTTCGGCTGACCGCATGGGCTGGATGGGTTTGGCATCGCCTGCCTGGCTGGCAGAACCCGCCGGACTTACCCTTGTTGCCAGCCCCCCGGATGGTTGCGTTTCAGCCACGATCTGTCCTTCGCGTCAAGACTATGAATGCGTACGTACGGTGGGCGGGCAAGTGCCCGGCGGGAGGTTGTTGGTCCCCCTGCCGGGCGCTTTCCCACTGCCGGGCGCTGACGCTTAGCCCGCTTCCGAGTCATTGATAGCGGTGTTGTTCTCAATCTCGACGTCGTTGTCCTTGATGACCGTGATGTCGTCGATTTCGGTGTACTCGAACTCGTTCTCCGCCACCACCGTGTTGCCTGCAACAACGGTGTTGTCCTCGACGTTGGTGTAGTCGATGTTGTTGTCTTTGACGACTATGTTGTCCTCGATGTTGGTCTTGGTTGTGTTCGTCGTCGTGTTCGTTGTCGTGTTTGTTGTCGTGTTGCCCACGTTGTTCAGGTTGGCGTCCACGTCAACCGACTTGTCAACGTAGGTGTTGCCCACGTTCTCCAGATCAGCCTCGATCTCGACCTCCGTCGAGTGGTCCTCGTTGAAGGAACCCACGATCGTCTTGGAGTTGTCGGTGTTTCCAACATTCTGCAAGTCAGCATCGACATCGATTTCGGTGTTGCCAACTACTGCGTCACGGCCGGCGTAGATCGAGTTGTCTGTGGAGTGATCCACCGAGTTATCCGTGTTGTACGAATCCTCCACATTGAAGGAATCCTCGACGTCGATGTCGTCACCGGCCGCCATGGCCTGGTCGCCCGAGGCGATGATGGCATCGTTGTCGAAGAACTGCCTGACATCGCCGTCGGCCCAGATGTTCTGGTTGACTGACTGGTCGGTGATCGTGTCCCGGTCATCCACTGTTGTGGTGTAGGAGTAGTTGTTCACGACGTGGTGCAGCTGCTGTACGGCGTGGGCGTGGTCCTCGTGGTGTCCGCCGCCGCCACCGCCGCCATGTCCACCGCCGTGTCCGGGGTCACGACCGCCGGCGCCGCCGCTGCCGCCATTGTGCCCAGTCCAGGCGGTGTTGCCACCTGTGTTGTACTCACGGTCAAACGAGGCAGCGTTGACCGTGATGGGCGCGTAATCCAGGACGACTGGCATCGCTGCGTCCACATCTGCTGAGCAAACACCGCCAAGCCCGGCATCGTCCAGTGCCTTTTCCGGATCATTCAGGAATTCCTGGGCGGCGACAGGGTTGTTGAACAGGCTCATCAGGAACTGGACGAGCTGATTTGCGAGAGTAGGCATTTGGGTGGACCTCATATCTTCTCTAAGTTTCGGATCGCTCGGCGTCCTCGCCGGGCTTGAATCCAACGTACGGTCCCACCCAAAGACCGGGCATCGGGTTCGGGCCCCCTACCGGACGGCCCCCAGCTAGGGGATTACCTGCTTCCGCTTTAGGGGCCATAGGGGATCACTCCGGCGGCGAGTGCTCCGGGCCCAGGACCAGCCGCAGCCGAACCAGGAGATCCGAGCGGTTTTCAGCCCCTAACCGGCGTCGGATCCGTGCCATGTGGTGCTCAGCCGTACGGGGCGAAATGTAGATGGTCTCCCCTATTTCGCGGTAGGTCTTGCCCTCCAGGACCAGCCGGGCCACTTCCTTCTCACGTTCGCTGAGGACGGGGGCGGCCGGCTGGCGGACCTTAACTTGTTCTGGAGCGGCATTTTCACGGATCTCAGAAGGTGAAGATGCGGCCGACGCCGGCGCCGGGCTTACTGTCCCGGTTCCGGCGGAGCTTGCCTGCGGGTGCAGGTCCCGGGCACACGCCAGCAGCCTCACCATGTCCCTCCGGTCATCAGCCCGGGCCGCTGCGTGGCCAGCCAACCGTGCACCTTCCCATGGCATGCCCACAGCATTCAGGCCGTGCGCGGCCTGTTCCACGGCAGCAGCCTGAAAGCGGCCCGCCAGGACTGAAACCCATGCCTTGCCCGCCGCCGCGAGCACCGCGGCCAGATGGCTGTGGCCTGCTGCCCGCACCAGGCTTGAGGCATGCGGCGCCAAGGCAGCGGGGCTCTCGTTCAGCAGCGCAGCTTGGACTGCAGCCCAGTGCAGCGGTACGGCCCAGAGCGGAGGCTCGCCAAGCCTGGCCAGCAGTTTCCAGGCCTCGTCAAGGTAAGGCGACACCCGCCGGCTTTCCCGCAGTCGGGCACCGGCAATCATGAGCTCACCCCACGGCAACAAGCTATAAAGATCCACCGTGGTGTGCAGCATTGCCTCGCGCGCACGTTCCCAAGCCATGACCAGGTCATGGACCTCACCGCTTCTCCGGGCGAGGCCCACTTCCAAGGTGGCGCAGAGGAACTCATCGCGCGGTACAAGTGGCCAGTGGTTCGCTTTCGAGGCCTCGTTGATGGACAGCCGGGCTTCGTCTGGATTGTCCTGCTGCATGGCTGACCAGGCCTGAAGCAGGCATAGCCGTGGCTTGGCGGCATCACCTCCCTGCCCGGCAGCGATAGCTGATCGGAGGATGGTGTCTGCAAGGTGGGGTTCCCCGGTGTGCAGCGCCAGCAGAGCGGCCAGCGCCCCGGGGGTGTCCGGAAGCGGGGGTGCCACTCCAGCTGAGTTCAGCATGTCCGAAGCATGAATCAACACGGGCAGCCCCTGATGGGGTTCACCGGCAAGCGACTCAAGGATGCCTTTTCCCATCTGGCTCAGCGCCACACCCAGCAGTGTGGGAGAAGCAGGCTCTGAATCCGGGGAAAACATGGCCTCGGCACCCGCCCGGTTACCGCATCCCACCAAAGCCACTGCGGCCAGGGGCGCGGAAGGCCCCACTCCCTCCTTGCCAAGCCAGCTGTAGACGTCGGCGCCGCGGGCCAGCATGCCACGCTGCGCCCATACCGCGGCGGCAACGTCCACGCCCAGGCGGAGGCCGGGAGCATGCGGCGCCACCAGAAGTTCGTCAACGATGCGTCCCGCGGCATCCAGGTCCCCCATGGCCGCAGCAGCCTGCGCACGGCGGGCTGCTGTGGCCAGCTCATCGGCTCCCGCCAGCAGGGCTTCGCCGTAAAGTTGGGAGGACAGGCCCGGATCATGCTCGAGCGCTTTGTCCGCCGCTTTTTCAAGTTCCGCCGCCACCCGTGGATCGGCCAGGCCGCTCCGTGCCAGTTCGCGGGCAAACTCACCCAATGGCCGCCCCTCCGCGGCGAAGTTTGATACGAGTTCCTTCTGCAGCGCGTGGATCCTGGCCGTAGGTGTAACGGTCAGGAGAGCATGCTGTGCGGGACCTACTACTGTGCCGCCCGGCCCCAGCAGGCCTGATGCTTCTGCCCTGGCCACCAAGGCGTCGATGCCCTCCACTTCGGGGCTTTCCAGCCTCCGTTCCAGTTCCCGCGGCAGTGGGCCTGGCAAGGTGAAGCCAACCGACAGGGCGAGCAGGAGTTCCCGCACCGCGGCATTTTCACCCCGCAGCTGCTTGGCCATGTACTCGGCACTGCCGTGCATTGGGGGCTGAACCCTTGGCTCCTCCGGCATAGTGCTTTCAGTGCTTTCAGTGCTTTCAGTGATTTCGGTCTGCACCCCGTTCTGCAGCCCGGCCTGTGATAGCGGGCTGGAGCTGCTTGCGGGGCCTGTCAGCGGGGGGCTCGGCCATTCCTCCATGCCATGGCCCTGGACGGCTCCGGAAGGCGACGTATTGTGTCCGGTCATGGTTACACCGCCGGTTCTGACGCTGGCATCGGATCCGCAGGGGGCGGGGCAGGGGCAGTGGCGGTTGGTGCCACCGTAGCGGGCGCCGGCTCTGTAGCAGGCGGGGGTGCCGTGGCCGGCGGCGGTTCGGTAGCCGGCGGCGGTTCGGTGGCCGGCGGTGGAGTCACCGTAGCGGGTGGAGGAACCGTAGCTGGTGGAGGTTCGGTAGCTGGCGGGGCCGTGGTGATTGGACCAGCTGTGGCCGGATCCGACGGTGTGGTGGGAGAAGCGGTGCCCGCTGCCGGAGTAGGATCAGCCACTGCCGCCGCGCCCCCGCCTTCACCCAGAGAAGAACTGGCAGCACCAATGGCTGTGCCATCCCCGGCCGGTTGGGACGAGGGCCCGGAGGCTGGACTGCTGGTGGGCAACGCCGCCTGCGGGCCTGCACCGCCGGAAGGCTGGCCGATGCTCCGCTGTGCGCTGGCCTCAAGCCCCGGCTGTGGTGCCTGCGTCCCCCCGGTGGCATCGCTGTCAGCTTCACTGGTGCCGGTGGACCCGTTAGCATCCGGCCCCGTCCCGGCGCCCGCTTCCTGCGGAGTGAAGATCCCCGTGAGCGTGCCCAGGCCCTCCGGACTTTGGGCCGCGGTGGCAGTCAGCACAGTAAAGAGCGCCGCCACTGCAGCGACGGCGGTCACACGCACTGTAGGCCTGTTAGCGTGGGTGCCCGGCCTGCTGTCGTCCGGCTTTCGGGACCAGCTGGCGCTGCGGCTGCCTCTGTGGGCTGCCAGCGCTGCGCCAGCAGCCGCGGCCACTCCCAAGGCAGGCTCCTGGCCAGTATCCGGCTGCGCCGCAACAACCTGCTCCGCAGCAACAACCCGCTGCGCATCAGCATCCCGCTGCGCTGCAGCTTCCTGCGCCCGCACAGCTGAGACGGCGGCCCCATAGCAAATGGACGACTTCGGATCCGCGTCCACGGCTATGGGCCTGTCCAGCGTTTCGGAAAGGAGCTGCGCCACCAGGGGGATGCGGGAGGATCCGCCGATCAGCAGCACAGCCGACAAGTCCCCGGCGTCCAGTCCCAGGTCCTGAAGGGAGCGCTCCAGTGCCTCCACGGTTTCGCGGACAGGCTCTTCAATCATCGCCTCGAACTCGGACCGGACCAGCCGTACCTGCTGCTGTACACCCGGCAGCAACACCGGGATGCTTGCCTCGCTGTCAGAGGAGAGGGCTTCCTTGGCTTCCACGCATTCGCGCCGCAGCCGGGCCAGCGCTGCACGTGCGGCGGGTAATTCCGGGTCCAGGCCGGCGAGGGCGGCACCCGTGTGTTCGGCGACATGGCGGAACACGGCTGCATCAAAATCAGCGCCACCCAGGCCCTCAATTCCGTGGGGGCTGCCGAGGAATTCGAAATGGCCCGCGCCGGCCTTCCTCAGGATGGCGGTGTCGAATGTTCCGCCGCCAAGATCGTAAATGGCAACGGTGCTGCCGTCCTCCACGCGCACCTGCGAGGCGTAGTGCAGCGCCGCGGCTTCGGGCTCGCTGATCAGCGTGACGGAAGGGAGTCCCGCTGAGGACAGGGCATCCAGGATGCGCGTGGTGCGGTGTCCGCCCCACGACGCCGGATGGGACAGGATGATGTCCGACGGCGGCTCCCCCTCGCGCTCCTGCGCCCGGTCCACCACCCAGCGGGTCATCGTGGCGAAGACGTCCTCGGCAGGCAACGACAGGGTGCCCACCGAAATCGGTACGGCGTCACCCACCCGCCGTTTGAACTCGCGCACCACCCGTTCAGGGGAGTCAAGACCCCGGCGCTCGGCGGCCTCCCCCACCAGGATTGGCCCCTCTTCCGGATAAAACACCACAGACGGCACAGCCGTTCCGCGGAGCCCCAGCGGGAGGCTCTCCGGAACACGCGGAGCATTCTGATCACTTCGGCTAACTGCAGCGGCCGTAAAACTGGTCCCGACATCGATGGCGAGAACGTAGCTCATAGGTACCTCGAAAAAACACGCGGCGAGTCGTCTGCAACTGCATCACAGGCGAGCTCCAACCAACGTAGCATCACCGTTTCGCGGGCGACACCCTTGTTGCTACACCGATTTGTTATTTACGGGCGGTACCTTAGCGCCCCTTCGAGTAACCCCTGCTCAGAGGCCTGAATAGGAGTGCAGCCCATTAAAGAATTGGTTCACAATCGTGAAGTTGAAGATGACGCAGAGGTAGCCGACGATCGACAGCCAGGCGGCGCGGGTGCCCGTCCAGCCACGGGTGGCACGGGCATGAAGGTACCCTGCATAAACCACCCAGATCACGAACGTCCACACTTCCTTGGTGTCCCAGCCCCAGAAACGTCCCCAGGCCTTTTCGGCCCAGATGGCACCGAACATCAGGGTGAAAGTCCAGCCGATAAAGGCGATCGCGTTGATCCGGTAGGACAGGTTTTCCAGGCTCAGGGCAGACGGCACCAGGCGCATGAAGCCCAGCTTGTCAGCTCCACCCGCGGCCACGGTCTTTTGCCGGTGCGCCTGCACCAGCTGCAGGGCGGACATGGCAAAGGTGAGGGTGAACAGTGCCGACGACAACACGGCAATGGAAACGTGGATGATGAGCCAGTAGCTTTGCAGGGCCGGGACCAGGTGGCCTACCGGGGTCCAGTACGCCACCGAGGCGGCCACCAGCATGATGATGGAAAGGCCCACCACGAACGTTCCCAGGAACCTGAGGTCCCGCCGGATCAGCGCCAGCAGGAACACGGCCACGGCCACAAAAGCCCCGGTGGTGAGGAATTCGTACATGTTTCCCCAGGGCACACGCCCGGCGCCAAGGGCACGGGTGACCACACCCGCACCGTGGATGAGCACGCCCAGCACGGTCAGCGCCACCGCCACCCGTGCCGGAACGCGGCGTTCGGCCGCGTAGCGCATGTCGGCGTCGGCGGTCTTTCCCGCCCCGGACTGAGCGCTGCCCTGGCTGGCGACCGACGACGACGACGGCCGCTCGGCCCGTCCGGCCGGCCCGGCCAGGTGCGACTCAGTCCTGTCGGTGCCCGCCCCCGCGGCAGATGTACCTGCACCTGCACCTACAGGGACCTTGGCCCCCTGCTCCGCCTGGGCCGCTTTGAGGTCAACGGCGAGCAGGGCTTTGCTGCTCTTCGCCAGGTCCCAGGCGAAGGCGATGAAGGCCACGGTGTAGGTGCCGGCCGCAAGCAGCATAAACAACTCGCTGTACTGGCCCATGGTTTCGTTGATGGCGAAGGGCATTACTGGTCCTTTTTCGGCCCGGTGGGGCCCGCTGGGGTGGTGACAGAGTCTGCGCCATTATGGTCATAACGGCTGGGAGTTTGCTGGGTTCCGGCGGGCTCGTCGTGAGGAATGGCAGGCACCCGCCATTCCTCGGAGAGGAGCTTTCGGAGTGCGGCCGACTCGGCCGCGAGACGATGGTCTTCGCCGCGCGCCAGGAGGCCGTATTCCACCATGGTCCGGCCGTCCTCGTGCGTGCCGGTTCGGATCCAGACCCGGCGGCGGTTGACGTAGAGCGACATGACCAGCCCGGCGACGGCCAGCAGGGCAAAGATCAGCGCGTACAGCTGGCCGGGGTTGTGGTGGATGTCCACGCCCACGTACCGCTTCACGCCGTCAAAGCTGATGCTCCCCTTGCCGTCGGGCAGGGTGAGGCTGGCGCCGGGCGTCAGCGTGAGGCCTCCGGCGTCGAGGTTGCGGGCGTTCAGCGGGGTCAGGTCCCCGACGTCCAGCTCAAAAACGTTCTGCGGGGCGCCGTCGTCCAGGCCCAGGTCCCCGTAGTACGAGTTCAACGTCAGCTGCGGGTTGAACAGTTCGGGGTCCCCGCTGAAGGACACACCTTCAGGGGTGACGAAGGCGGTGGGCAGGAAGAAGCCTTGGAACCCCAGCTGGTCCGGCTTGGCGTCCGGAACCTTGATGACCACCGACGAGTAGTAGTTCTCGCCCTGCAGCTTGCCCACCACAGGGCCCTGGAAAGCCACATTGCCCGCCCCGTCACGGACGGTGACCAGCGGGGCATAGCCGTTTCCTGTGAGGTAGATGCTGGTGCCGCCCAGGGTGACGGGATCGTTCACTTTGAGGGTTTCCTGCCGCGCGGGCGCGTCAGGGTTTTCCTTGGTGGTCACGGCTGCGGAGAAGTCGATGGGCTGGCCGAACTTGCCCTTGGATTCCCGGTCAAAGGTGATGTCGAACTTATCCAGCTGAATGGAGTACGGCTGCAGCTGGCTGGACTGGAAATTGGTACCGGGCGTGAATTGGTCATAACCCACCAGGGTGTTCACGAACGTGTCGCCTTCCACCAGGATGCGCTGCCCGCTGTACCCAAAGAGTCCGCCAACCGCCACGGATACCAGCACGCCGATCAGGGATGTGTGGAACAGCAGGTTACCCACTTCCTTCATAAAGCCGCGCTCGGCCCCCAAAGACGGCCGCGCGCCGTCGTCGTCCCTTACCTCAACGCGGTAGCCGCGCTTCTTGAGCAGCCCGGCTGCGCTGTGAATAGCGTCCGACGCCGGGAGGCCGGCCGCCGCCGGCACCACCAGCGTGCCGTACTCGGGGAGGCGGGAGAGCCGTTTCGGAGTACGCGGCGGCTGGGACCGCATCGCCTTGTAGTGGGCCATGGCGCGGGGCACCACGCAGCCGATCAGGGAAATGAACAGCAGCAGGTAGATGGCGGAGAACCAGGCAGACGAGTAGACGTCGTAAAGCTGCAGGGTGTCCAGCAGCTTGCCGTAGCCCGGGTTGTTCCTTATGTACTCCGTGACGGTGGAAGGGTTCGCGGGCCGCTGGGGGAACAGCGAGCCGGGCACCGCAGCAACCGCCAGCAGCAGGAGCAGGAAAAGTGCCGTCCGCATGCTGGTGAGCTGCGTCCACGCCCAGCGCAGCATTTCCTTGGGGCCCAGGGCCGGCAGCGCGGCATCAGCCTTGGCCTCGGCCACCGGGGTGGAGGACTTTTTCTCTGCGTTCACTCGTTCGCTCATCAGATCGGCAACTTCACATCGGTTTGGAACCAGTACTGCAGCCCGGTCACCCAGGCGCCCCAGACGCCGCTGGCCATCAGCAGGCCCAGCACGATCAGGATCGCTCCGCCGGTCCGCTGGATGGCCAGCCGGTGAGTACGGAAAAAGGACATCACGCCCATGCCCCGGCGCACCGCGAGGGCAATCAGGAGGAACGGGATGCCCAGGCCCAGGCTGTAGACAAAGGCCAGGAACGCGCCCTTCGCAGCGGACGAACCGCCGGAGAGGCTCAGCAGCTGGACAGCGGAATAGGTGGGGCCGATGCAAGGCGCCCAGCCCAGCCCGAACGTTATGCCCAGCAGCGGGGCACCCCACAGCCCGGCCGGCGGTTTTGCATGGATTTTCGCATCACGCTGCAGCCAGCCGAAACCACCCATGAACACAACACCCATGACGATCACCAGGACACCCAGGAGCTGGGTGATCCAGGCATTCTGGGAGCCGGTGATCAGCGTGCCAAGTTGCCCGAAGGCACCGCCCAGGAGCACAAAAATCGCGGAGAACCCCAGCACGAACAGCCCAATGCCCGCCAGCATCCGGCCCCGCTTCTGCTTTTGCAGGTCCACGCCGGTCAGTCCCGTGACGTAACCCAGGTACCCCGGCACCAGCGGAAGCACGCACGGCGACAGGAATGACACGAGTCCTGCAAGCAGCGCCACCGGAATGGCGAGGAGCAGGGAGCCGCTCAGGATGGCTTCAGCAAAGGGGCTGTTCACGGTCCGGGGCCGCCGCTACTCTGCCACTGCGGCGGTAATGAGGGCTTTGAGGGTGCCCTTCTGGATTTCGCCGAGCACGCGCGAGGCAACGCGGCCCTGCTTGTCCAGCACCAGCGTGGTGGGGACGGCGCCTGGCGGAACGATGCCGGACACGGCCAGGAGCACCGCACCGTCCTTGTCGTCAAAGCTGGGATAGGTCAGGTTGAAGGACTTGTCGAACGCCTCGGCGGTGGCTTTTTCATCCCGGAGGTTGACGCCGTAGAACTGCACATCCTGGTCCTTGAATTCCTGGTGCAGGGCCTCGAGCTGCGGAGCCTCCACCCGGCACGGCGCACAGGCGGCAAACCAGAAGTTCAGGACCGTCACCTTGCCCTGGAGATCAGCAGGGGTCACGGATGTGCCGTTGAAGAGTGTGCCGTTGATTTCGACGGCGGACTTGCGGTCCGCGGGGGCGAACTCCGTGACGGAGCCGTCCCCGGCAACGTAGTTTTTGTTGTCTCCTGCTTTGGCCTGCTTGGCCAAGGCATCCTCCTGGGCGCAGGCAGAGAGCCCCAGGGTAAGAGCCGTGAGGGCCACGCCGCCGGCTGCAAGCAGGCTGCGGCGTGAGGTAGCCGGGGTGGACCCGGCGGACGTCTGCGGCATGGCTAGGCTCCGGGGGTGCTGGCGGCACCGGGAAGAAGGGCGGCAGCGGGCTCAGTGTACTGAACGCGCAGGAGCGAGCCGTCGTCGTCGAACACCAGGGAGGTGATGGACGTCAGCGTGCATTCGCGTTTCCGGGGGTCGTGCCACAGGGGCCGGCCTTCGGCGCTGAGCCGGGTGGCCCAGATAGGGAGCTGGTGGCTGACCATGATGGCTTCGGGCCCGCCTGTTCCGTAGTCTCCGCCCGCGAGCTCGATCGCGCGGAGCCGGGCATCCTGGACAGCGGCCCTGACCCTGGCCGCCTGGTCCTTGTACGGCTCGCCCCACGACGGCTTCAGCGGGTTGACCAGCCGCGGCCAGTGCTTGGGCCGGCGGAGCTCGGCCTTGCTGACCTTCATGCCCTCGAAGTAGTTCTCGGCCTCAATGATCCGCGGGTCCGTGTGGATCTCCAGGCCCAAAACATCGGCCGTGGGGGCTGCTGTTTCCTGCGCTCGGACCAGCGGCGATGATGCGAGGTAGACGATCCTGGCGCCCGCGGCGGCGCGGTCGCTAAAGTGCCGGGCGAGCATCTCGGCCATCTGCCGGCCCAACGCGGAGAGGTGGAATTCGGGCAGCCTTCCGTACAGAACGCCGTCGGGATTGTGGACCTCGCCGTGGCGGAGCAGATGGACAGTGGCTTGGGGCATGTTTACCAGTTTCTCAAAGATGGCGTGCTATCCGAAATCTTCTTCACAGCTTTCTACAAAGAGTAGAACTGAGGTTTTTCAAAAAATGTTCCGGAACGGGGAACAAAACATGCAAATGCATGTTTATACTGGATGCAGCAGTTAGTTGAGACTTCAACAAATGAAGTGTCAACCAATCCAGCAGTACTCACCCGACATACCTCAAGGAGAACACCATGGCACTTCCCGCAGACGTCACCACCGGCACCTGGACCCTCGACAACTCGCACAGCGAAATCGGATTCACCGTCCGGCACGCAGGCATCAGCAAGGTCCGCGGCCAGTTCAAGGATGCAGAAGCAACCTTGGATCTGGCTGAAAACGTCGCCGATTCAAAGATCAGCGCCACCATCAAGACCTCCAGCTTCGACTCCGGCGATGTCAACCGCGACGGCCACGTCCGCGGCGAAGACTTCTTTGACGTAGAGAAGTTCCCTGAAATCTCCTTCGTTTCAAACGGCCTGGTGGCCAACGGCAACAGCTACGAGCTGACCGGGGACCTTACCATCAAGGGCGTCACCCGCCCCGTGTCCCTCGAAACCGAGTTCAACGGTGTGGCCGTGGACCCGTTCGGCAACACCCGCGCCGGCGTTTCCGCGGAGACCACCATCAGCCGCAAGGATTTCGGCCTCACCTGGAACGCCGTCCTGGAAGCCGGTGGCGTCCTGGTCAGCGACAAGGTTGCCATCAACCTCGAGCTCGCCTTCATCGCACCGGCAGCCTGATTTCCCCACTCTGATTTCCCCTGTTTTCCCACCGCACCCCGGCCGCTGATTCCCCAGGAGTCTCTTCGGCCGGGGTGCCGTGTTTAACGCCTTATCCAGGCCGTGGGCCCGTGCCTCGGACCCTGCCTTGGGCCGACAAGTCACCCGTCTGGAACAACCCCTGCTGTTCCCCGACATGTCGCCGCAAGTCTCCTAGATAAGCGGTGGTGCCCGGTCTACAGTGAGAGCCATGACCAACCCCAGTGAAGTACCGCAGCCCCAGCAGCCGGGTGCCCAGCCCCCGGCCGGCAACGTTCCCCCGGCTGGCAACGTTCCTCCAGCCGGCGCGGTGCCGCCAGCCGGCGCGGTGCCGCCGCAGGGTTACCAGCCACAGCAGGGTTACCAACCGCCGCAGGGCTATCAGCCCCCGCCGGGTTATCAGGCACCGCCGGGCTATCAGACGCCGCCCCAGGGAAATGGGGCACCGCCCCAGGGATACGGCCAGCCCTATCCGCCTCAGGATCAGCCCTATCCGCCGCAAGGTCAGCCCTATCCCCCACAGGGTCAGCCCTACGGCCAGCCCGGCTACGGTGCCGGTGCCGGCCCCAGCAACGTCCCGCCGTCGGGCCTGGGCTACGCCGCCCCGCCACGCAACGTCTTTGGCCTCAGCCTGGACAACATTCAGCAGCGGTTCATTGACACCCAGGGTGTGCCGCAGCAGCTGGTTACGTCCTACTGGCTCTGGATCGCTGCAGCAGCGCTCGGGGTCGTCTTCAGCCTGGTCAACATGTTCACCGTTAGCAGCGCCTTCGGCGGCATGATGATGGGGGCAGGGATTGGCGGATTTGTGTTCCAGCTCATCTTCGCGGCCCTGTACGTGTTCATCGCCATCCGACTGAAGGAGGGTGCACGGTGGGCCCGCCTTGTCCTCTCCATCCTCGGCGGTCTTGCCGTGTTGGGTTTCTTCGCAAACCTTGTGTTCTTCAACCTCAGCCTCCTCAGTTCCGCCGCCGCCGTAGCGGCCGCGGTCATGATGTGGCTGCCGCAATCCCAGGAACATTTCAAGGGCTGACACCCCGGAGTTGGAATCATGTTGAAGGGGCCGCGGCCAGGATCATCGGCCGCGGTCCTTTCCTGTGGTTGCTTCAGTTTCGTGCGGACAAGGAGGCCAGGCCGGGCCGGCTCCCCCCGCCGACCGCTCCTGTCCCCATAGTCCCTGCTCACCGCCCGAAACCACGTTCAGCGGAATACCTCTCTGGAATGACCCACTGTGGGCCCGCCCGGGGGTACGGTGGACTTAAGCCACGCTGGGGTAGGGCCAGTGAACCGATCCCGGCAGCCGATCAAGAACTCGACATGCAAAGGACCGTCCATGAGCACTCCTCCTGTCCCGCCTCCGACTCCCAACGAGCCTGAGTCCGGCGGCCAGCCGCAGGCTCCCCGTTACGGCGAGAATGCGCCCCAGTTTGGTCACCCTTCGCCGCAGTCCGGCGACAACGCCCCGCAGTACGGGCAAAACGCACCGCAGTATGGCCAGAACGCACCCCAATACGGGCAGAACGCGCCGCAGTACGGCCAGAACCCGGCTACACCGCAGTACGGGCAGAACCCGCCACAGGCACCGGCTTACGGCCAGAACCCGCCGGCTCCCTACGGCCAGCAGCCCTACGGTCAGTCACCCTATGGCCAGTCGCCTTACGGACAGTACCCCTCCGAGCAGCCGCAGGGCTCAGGTACCTCGGGGGTCCCACAGTTGGTCAATATTTCGTTCTGGCTGCTGATTGCATCCGGCGTTATCTACGTCATTTCCATGCTGATGGGCCTCGCCATGCTGGACGATCCGTCAATGCGGCGCCAGTTTGAGGACGCCATGGCCAGTGGCGGCGCCGCGGGGGAAGTTGCGTTTGAAGATATCAAGGGCGTGATCGCCGGCACCCTGGTAGTGGTGGCCATCATCGGCGCCGGGTTGTACGCGCTGGTGGCGTTCTTCGTCCGCAAGGGTAAGAACTGGGCCCGGATCCTGGGTACGGTCTTCGCAGCCATCTCGGTCTTCGGACTGTTCGGCCCCCCGAGCATCGGCACTTTGGGAACCCTGGCGGGAATCGCAGCCATTGTGTTGCTCTACCTGCCTGCCGCCGCTCCGTACTTCCGCAAGCAGCAGCCTTTCGCCAACCCCTACGGCGCACCCGGCAACCCCTACGGCCGCTAGCCGCAGCGGGCCGAGCCCAGATAAAACGGCGCCCAGCTAAACGGCGCCAGCTACACAGCATGGCCACTCCCACGGGCGTGGATCCCGCAGCCGCCGGAAAACTAGGCGGTCTGGCCCGGGGTCTGCGCCCGTTGTGCATGGTAGGCGAGAATCTGAAGTTCGGTGGCCATGTCCACCTTCCGGAGGTTGACGCCGTCGGGGACCTGGAGCATCACGGGCGCGAAACTCAGGATGCTGCGGACACCCGCCGCCACCACCCGGTCACAGACCGCCTGGGCAACAGCTGCCGGCAGCGCCAGGACCACCATATTGGCGCCGGTCCGTTCCAGGACTGCTTCAAGGTCGGCGACGTCGCTGACGCGCAGCCAGCCAACTTCGTTGCCCACCACCATCTGGTCGGCGTCAAAGATGGCCACAACATCAAAGCCCCGGGATTCGAAACCGCCATAGCGTGCCAGGGCCTTGCCCAGGTTACCGGCACCAACTATGGCAACTTTCCAGTCGTGGGTAAGTCCCAGGGCTGCGGCAATGTGGCGGCTGAGGTATTGCACCTCGTACCCCACACCGCGGGTGCCGTAGGAGCCAACGTGCGAAAGATCCTTGCGGAGCGTTGCAGAACTCACGCCCGAGGCTTCCGCCAGGGATTCTGAGGAAACCCTTTCCACACCCTCTGCCAGCATCGTATTCAGGGCGCGGAGGTACAGGGTCAGCCGGGCTACGGCAGCAGGCGGGATCTGCTTGCCGGCGGCTACCTTCTCGCCCTGGACGGTTGCGTCTCCGTGGACGCCCGCAACGCCCTGGACGGCGCCTGGAACACCGGGGGTAGCCGGAACACCCGGCACATCCGGTAGCGCGGGCACACCCGCAAGCTCGGAAGCAGCAGGGACCGCAGCAGGAGATGAATCCAGTGAAGTCACTTTCCCCTCCATCGCGTCGCGTCGTGACTCCACTCTAGAGCCCTCTCATGCGTGCCAACAAAGCTGTGCCATTGCGTGGGATCGCTTGCCTACTCCGCCATGGCGCGCTGGAGGACCCGCTCCAGCCTCAGCTCGTCAATCTTCCAGAAGTCCCGCTGGATTCCATCCACCAGCACCACGGGAATTTCCTCAGCGTAACGTTCGCGCAGCTCCGGCAAGTGGTCAACCGGCTGTTCGGTCCACTCAAGTCCCAGAGAGGCTGTTACCCGCCCGACGGCGTCGCGCGCCTCTGCGCACAGGTGACAGTCTGCTTTGGTGATGAGGACAACCTCCGGTTTCGCCATGGATTAACCGTATCGCCCTTTGACTCAGACAGCGCGGTGGAGGGTGGGCGGACGGTGGTGGGCCTGAGCATTGACTAGACTCATGCACATGCCCGAGGAGAAGTACGTCGCTGTGGTCACCCAGCCGGTCGCGATGCCGCAGACGGGCGAGGCCGCTTTCTTCGACGTCGACAACACCCTGATGAGGGGTGCCAGCCTGTTCCACGTGGCACGCAAAATGCACCAGCGCGGAGCCTTCACCTTTGCACAGGCCGCCGGATTCGCCTGGCAGCAGTTCAAGTTTGTCACCCGCGGGGAGAACATGGATGACGTCCATGCCGTCCGCGATTCCGCCCTCACGCTCGCTGCGGGCATCACTGTGGAAGACGTCAAGGCCCTGGGCGAAGAGGTCTACGACGAAATGATTGCGTCCAGGATCTGGCCCGGCGCCAAGGCCTTGGCGCAGCAGCACCTCCGCGTAGGGCGCAGGGTATGGCTGGTCACCGCCACCCCCATCGAGGTAGCCACCGTGATCTCCACCAGGCTTGGCCTGACTGGCGCCCTCGGAACTGTGGGCGAAGTCGCCGACGGAATGTACACCGGCCGGCTGGTGGGCGATATCCTGCACGGCTCAGCAAAGGCAGTGGCGGTACAGGGCATCGCCGACATCGAAGGACTGGACCTCAAACGCTGCTGGGCCTACAGCGATTCCTACAACGACATCCCGCTGCTGACCCTGGTGGGACACCCTGTGGCCATCAATCCGGACTCCAGGCTTCGGCGCCATGCCCGTGACAACAACTGGCCGGTCTACGACTTCCGTTCGGGCCGCCGGGCCGCCACGCTTGGGCTCAAGGCTGCAACCGCCGGCGGTGCCGTCTACGGCCTCTGGAAAGGCTTCGCCCGCATCCGCGGCCCCCGGGTTTAGGCGCATCCCGCGAATCATAAGCTTGTCCGCGAATCCGAACCATGACGTTTAGGATTTGCGAACAAGGCCAGGAAGCTCCAGCAGGGAAAACAAAATGCCCGCCGCCTCCGAAGGCGACGGGCATTTCTACGCTGTTCGAAGTATCTCTACTTCTTGTTACGGCGCTGGTGACGGGTCTTACGAAGCAACTTGCGGTGCTTCTTCTTGGCCATACGCTTGCGACGCTTCTTAATAACTGAACCCACGAAAGTTCCTTACAAACTAGATGCAGTACCTGTCTGATGGAAATGGTCCGTGGACAGAGCTACAGACTGAACAACTGACAGATTCTTACAATGACGTAAAACGTTCCTTAACAGGGTACCGCTTATCGGGAGGGCCTACTGACAGCCCTGCAGCACCTCAGGCTGTTTCGGTGTGGCCCTCCACCACAGCACCCTTAAGGTACTGTTCGACGGCCTTTTCCGGCACACGGTATGAGCGGCCGAAACGCACCGCGGGCATTTCGCCGGAATGAACCAGCCGGTACACGGTCATTTTGGAGACGCGCATGACCTCGGCCACTTCGGCGACGGTCAGGAACTTCGCGTTCGAGAAGTTCTGTTCTGCGGACATTTCCCTTATTCCTTTGCTGACGGATGGACAACACTGACCCCAGGTATATGCCATTGCGGTGTGCCGATGCTGAGCCATCCACCAACCATGTGCTAGATACTCTAGAGGTTTATGTGGCCATTGTGAAAGTCATGGAGGGTAATCAATTCGCGGTCCGGCGCTTGCGGGCCGACGCCGCCAACTGGTCCAGCACCGATACCGAGACATCCCACTCCATGCAGGCGTCCGTCACGCTCTGCCCGTAGACCAGCCCGGACCTGCCGGCCGCGTGCTCGGCCACGTCCAGGTTCTGGGCACCGCCCACCAGGAAACTCTCCAGCATGACACCGGCGATGGCCTGGGCTGCCGCTCCCCCGTCCTCCAGCTGGGCCCCGATTTCCAGTGCCACTTCGGCCTGGCGGTGGTGGCTCTTCCCGCTGTTCGCGTGGCTTGCGTCCACGATCAGCCTGGGGTTCAGCTGCTTGCCGGCGAGCGTTGAGGATGCCGCCTCGACGTCGGCGGAGGAGTAGTTGGGTCCCTTGCGTCCGCCACGGAGGATGACGTGGGTGTCCGGGTTACCGGCGGTGGCCACCAGGGCCGCCCGGCCGTCGCCGTCAATGCCCAGGAAAGCCTGTGCGGCCGCCGCCGCACCGCAGGCGTCGACCGCCACCTGGAGGTCGCCGTCGGTACCGTTCTTGAAGCCGATGGGCATGGACAGCCCCGATGCCAGCTGGCGGTGGATCTGGCTCTCCGTGGTGCGGGCCCCGATGGCGCCCCAGGAAACCAGGTCTGCCATGTACTGCGGGCTGATGGGTTCCAGGAATTCGGTGGCGGCCGGGAGTCCCAGCGATGTGACCTGCTGCAGGAAACTGCGTGCCGCCCGGAGCCCGGTGGCCATGTCGTGGCTGCCGTCCAGCCGTGGATCGTTGATCAGGCCCTTCCAGCCAACGGTGGTGCGCGGCTTCTCGAAGTAGGCGCGCATCACGATCAGCAGGTCTTCCTTGTGCTTCTCCGCCTGGCTGACCAGCCGGCGGGCGTATTCCAGGCCCGCCTTGGGATCGTGGATGGAGCAGGGGCCAACGATCACCAGCAGGCGGTCGTCCACGCCATCCATGATGGCCCGGACTTCATCGCGTCCACGCTCGACGACGTCCGTCACCCGGGCGTCCATGGGCAGCTCAGCAATGAGCTCCTGGGGCGTGGGCAGCGCCGTGAATTCGCTGACACGCAGGTTGGACGTTGACTTGCCGGTGGGTGTGGTGCCCGTTGTGGCGGCTGTTGCGGTGCTCATGGTGGGGTCCTGTTCCAGAAGGGAAGCGGGCCCAGATCAGAACCCGCCGAAGAAATGGCGAAGGGCAGAGAAATGATCTCTGCCCTGTTGGCTCTGAAGGAAAGTTGGATGCGTGTCAGTTAGACGCGGGCCCCTCCAGAGCCAACGAAAAATACGCATACCAACGGTTAGTCATAGCCAAGACCATAACCCCACCGTGCGGCCACCCACAAATCCGCCCGTAACATGGCGCGAACGGGCAGATAATGCCCTCAAATTCCTTGGGAAAGGTCATTACCTGCCAGTTCGCGCGAGGTGTTCTTGGCCGCGGGTCAGCCCAGTAGCTTGCGGAGGAACTCCAGTTGCCTGATCCAGTGGTGTTCCTGGCCGCCCTCATGGCTGTTGAACCGGTACACCTCGATGTCCTTGGCCGCCCCAGTACCTGAGGAGCCTGCTGCCCCGGAACCGTAGGCGTCGAAGCTGGCAAACACGGTTGACGGGGGGCAGATATCGTCCATCTGTGCTGCGGAATAGAGCGCCGGAACGGTGGCCCACCGGGCCAGGTTGACGCCGTCGAAATAATTTAGCACCGCAAGCATGGGCTCATACCGGTCGCGGTGCCGGCCCAGGAACCCGGCGATTTCCGGGTACGGCCCGCTCGGAGTGATGTCGATGGCGCGGGGGAAGTCCTGCAGGAACGGGACATCAGGCAGCGCGGCGATGACGCCGTCGAGCCGTCCGGGAACGAGTCCCGCGACGGCAATAACTATGCCGCCGCCCTGGCTGACGCCGGCCAGGACCACTCGTGAGGCGTCAACCGCAGGGTGGGACTGGGCAGCCTCCACGGCGCGGAAGGCGTCCACGTAGACCCGTCGGTAGTAATAGTCCTCCCGGCTTCCGGCTCCCCGCGTCATCAACCCGGCGTAGGCCACCTCTCCGGCACTGGGGTGCGGGTCAGCCGTCTCGCCGAGCGCCCAGCCATAGCCCTGACCGCGGGTATCCATGATGAAGTGCGCATAGCCCGCCTGGGCCCATCGGGTGTCTTGGTTGACCAGGCCCCGCCCGCCGGAATAGCCAACATAATTCACGACGACGGGCAGCTGGGTTCCGGGCATCCGGTTCGCTGGGAGGTGCAGCCACCCTTTGATGGGGGCACCGCCGTAGCCAGCGAACGTCACGTCGTAGGTGTCGATGACCGAAAGGTAGTTCTCCACGGGCTCAAAAGTGGCTCCAAGGGGAAATGTTCGGGCTTCCTCGATGGTGCCGTCCCAAAAGGCCTGGAAGTCGTCCGGGGGCGTCACGGGTGAGGTGTACCCGCGGAGCTGCTCGAGGGGAAGGTCAAAAAGAGGCATGGGTGCAGTCCGGTCCTGTCGGTTCTGGTGGGTTGGTTGAACTGGCGGCTCTGTCGGTTCTGGCTGCATTGACTGATCCGCTTCCACGTTAAACCGCGAACGAACACTTGGGCCCCTCTTTACGAAAGTTTTTGGTCTAAAATGTTCGTTCGCGCCAAGGCGTGAGGCTTAAGTGTCCGTTCGCGCTAGAGGCGGGAAAGCTGCGGCCTGAACTCCTGCAGCCCGCCGGCACTGGCCACCAGGCACCGGAGCTCGGACAGCCCGCCGGAGACAGCCCCTGCCGCCCGGGCCTGAACCAGCACGTTGCCCAGGGCCGTGGCTTCCACGGGTCCTGCCACAACCGGCATTCCGGTCGCGTCCGCTGTGAGCTGGCAGAGCAGGCGGTTCTGCGAGCCTCCACCCACCACATGCACCACCTCGACCTGACGGTCCGAGAGCCGTTCCGCCGTTGAAATGGCCTTGGCGTAGCCTGCGGCCAGGCTGTCCAGGATGCACCGGGTGATGGCCGCTGGATGGTCCGCGAGCAGTCCCCCGGCGCTGTGCACTGCCGCGCGGATGCGTTCGGGCATGTTGTCAGGGGCAATAAACGACGGATCCTCGGCGTTGATCCTGGGACCGCCGGGTGGCAGTTCCGCAGCCGCCTCCAACAGTTCCTCCAGGCTGCCTGCGTAGCCCTGTTGGGACCACTCCCGCTGGCATTCGCTGAGGAGCCAGAGCCCGCCCATGTTGCGCAGGTACCGGATGGTGCCGTCCACGCCGCGTTCGTTGGTGAAGTTCGCTTCCCGGCTGGCCTCGGTGAGCACCGGGTGCTTCAGCTCCAGCCCCACCAGCGACCACGTTCCGGAGGAAATGTAGGCGAAATCCCGCTGCCCCTCTCCCGCTGCCGCGGCAGGGACGGCCGCGACGGCGGAAGCTGTGTCGTGCGAGCCGACGGCCACCACCGTGGTGTCTTGCGGCAGTCCCACCTGGGCGGCGATGGCCGGCAGGAGGGTGCCATAGGTTTCCCCGGGCTGGATCAGCGGCGGGAACAGGTCCTTCCGCAACCCGAGTGCAGTGAAGAACTCGGTGGCCCACTCCCCCGCGACAGCGTCGAAGAGACCGGTGGTGGAGGCATTGGTGGCCTCGGTCCGCCGAACGCCGGTGAGGAGGAATGCGATCAGGTCCGGTATCAGCAGCGCCTGCAGCCCGCCTAGATCGGGTTCAGTGGCCAGCTGGTAGATGGTGTTGAACTGCAGGAACTGCAGGCCCGTGGTGCCGTAAAGCCGCGCGGGATCCAACTTTCGGTGGACGGGTTCGACGGCGGCGCGGCTGCGGTCATCCCGGTAGCTGAAGGGCTGGGCCGTCAGTTCCCCGTCCGCATTGACCAGCCCGTAGTCCACTGCCCAGGTGTCGATGCCGATGCTGGCCACGTGCTCGCCCTGCGCTGCTGCGACGGCGGACGCCGCCCGCAGGCCCTCGAGCACCTCGGCGAAGAGGGCGTCGAAGTCCCAGCGGAGGCCGCCGTCGATCTCTACCACCCCGTTCGGGAAGCGGTGCACCACTTCGAGTTGCACACTGCCGTCACCGTCGGCGCCGCCGGTGACCCGGCCCAGGATGACCCGGCCGGAGGAGGCGCCAATATCGACCGCGGCGAAGACACTGCCGGTAAACACCTTGCGGGGACCAGCGGAAACTTCCCCGGCCTGGACCGGGGCAGTTTCGTTGGTGCGTTCGGTGCTCATCGCAGGAAGGCTGCGGCCACTCCGGCGTCCACGGGGATGTGCAGGCCGGTGGTGTGGGACAGTTCGTTGCTGGTGAGCACGGCGGCGGCGTTGGCCACGTGCTCGGGCAGGACTTCGCGCTTGAGCAGGGTGCGCTGGGCGTAGTACTCGCCCAGCTTTTCCTCGTCCACGCCATAGACTGCCGCGCGCTTGGCACCCCAACCGCCGGCGAAGATGCCTGAGCCGCGGACCACGCCGTCGGGGTTGATGCCGTTGACGCGGATGCCGTACTCACCCAATTCGGCCGCGAGCAGGCGCACCTGGTGGGCCTGGTCTGCCTTGGTGGCGGAGTAGGCGATGTTGTTCGGGCCGGCGAACACGGAGTTCTTGGAGGAGATGTAGATGATGTCCCCGCCCAGGCCTTGGGCGATCATGACCTTGGCTGCGGCCTTGGCCACCAGGAATGAGCCCTTGGCCATGACGTTGTGCTGCAGGTCCCAGTCCTTCTCGGTGGTTTCCAGCAGCGGTTTGGAGATGGACAGGCCAGCGTTGTTGACCACCAGGTCAACACCGCCGAACGCCAGGACAGCGGCGTCAATGGCGGCTGCCACCTGGGCTTCGTCAGTGACGTCCGCCTGGACACCGATGGCGACGTCGGGGCCGCCGAGCTCTTCGGCCACCTTTTCGGCATTCTCGAGGTTCAGGTCGGCGATAACCACGCACGCGCCTTCGCCGGCGAGGCGGGTGGCGATGGCCTTGCCGATGCCGGAAGCTGCACCGGTGACCATCGCGATGCGGGTGGCGTGCGACTTCGGCTTGGGCATCCGGGCCAGCTTGGCTTCCTCCAGCGCCCAGTACTCGATCCGGAACTTCTCGGATTCCTCGATGGGGCCGTAGGTGGAGATCGCTTCGGCGCCGCGCATCACGTTAATGGCGTTGATGTAGAACTCACCGGCAACGCGGGCGGTCTGCTTGTTCGCGCCAAAGGAGAACATGCCCACTCCGGGCACCAGCACAATGGCCGGGTCCGCGCCGCGCAGGGCGGGGCTTTCCGCTTCCGCATGACGGTCGTAGTAGGCCTGGTAGTCCTCGCGGTAGTCGGCGTGCAGCTCATGCAGCCGTGAGATCGAGTCTTCGATGGAGGCGTCCGCCGGCAGGTCAAGGATCAGCGGCTTGACCTTAGTGCGCAGGAAGTGGTCCGGGCAGGAGGTGCCCAGAGCGCCCAGGCGCGGGTGCTCGGCAGCTTCGAGGAAGTCCAGGACGACGGCGTCATCGCTGAAGTGCCCCAGCTGCGGCTTGTCCGTGGAAGCCAGTCCGCGGATCACCGGTGCCAGCGCTGCGGCCTTGGCTTTGCGCTCGGCCTCGGGCAGGGCGCCGTAACCGGGCAGCTTGGGCCCGAAGGGTTCGGCCTTGCCGTTGTCCCGGATGTACTTCTCGGCCTGTTCGATGATCCACAGCGAGTTCTGTTCAGCCTCTTCGCTGGTGGCGCCCCAGGCGGTGATGCCGTGCCCGCCCAGGATGGTGCCGATGGCCTGCGGGTTGGCTTCCTTGATTGCGGCAATATCGAGGCCCAGCTGGAACCCGGGACGGCGCCAGGGAACCCAAAGAACCTTGTTGCCGAAGATCTTGGTGGTCAGGGCCTCGCCGTCCACCGCGGTGGCGATGGCGATGCCGGAGTCCGGGTGCAGGTGGTCAACGTGCGCGGCGTCTACCAGCCCATGCATGGCGGTGTCGATCGAAGGAGCGGCACCGCCCTTGCCGTGCAGGCAGTAATCGAAGGCGGCCACCATCTCGTCTTCACGTTCCACGCCCGGGTAGACGTTCTTCAGCGCGTTCAGCCGGTCCAGGCGCAGAACCGCAAGGTTCTCCGCCTTGAGGGTGCCCAGGTCCCCGCCCGAGCCCTTGACCCACAACAGCTGGACGTCCTCGCCCGTCACCGGATCCTTTTCGGTGCCCTTGGCGGAGGTGTTGCCGCCGGCGAAGTTGGTGTTCCGCTTGTCCGCGCCCAGGCGGTTGGAACGGGAGATCAGGTCTTCAACAGTCTTGTTGGTGGTCATTGCAGTTACGCGCCCCATCCGGCTTGCTGGCCGCCCACGCGGTCCTCGTTGATCTTCTTCTGGTAGCCGCTGGCCTTGAAGGCAGCCAGCGGGTCCGCTGGCAGGCCGCGGGATTCACGCCACTCGGCCAGCAGTGGCCGGACGTCCGTGTAAAAGGCATCGTTGAAAATACCGTTGGCAGCCAGGACATCACCGGCACGCTGCGCTTCGCCCAGGGCCTCGGTGTCCACCAGCAGTGCGCGGGCGGTCATTTCCTGGACGTTCAGGACCGAGCGGATCTGGCCCGGGATCTTCTCTTCGAGGTTGTGGCACTGGTCCAGCATGAGCGCGACAGCGGAATTTCCTCGAGCATCCTTGCCGTAGCCGCCGCCGCGGATCACCTCGTACATGATGCGGAAGAGCTGGAACGGATCCGCGGCACCCACGATGAGGTCGTCGTCGGCGTAGAAGCGCGAGTTGAAGTCGAAGGAGCCAAGCTTGCCCAGGCGCAGCAGCTGCATCACGATGAACTCGATGTTGGTGCCCGGGGCGTGGTGGCCGGTGTCCAGGCAGACGAATGCCTTCTCCCCGAGAGCCAGGGTCTGGGCGTAGGAGGTGCCCCAGTCCGGCACGTCGGTGTGGTAGAAAGCGGGCTCGAAGAATTTGTATTCCAGCACCAGGCGCTGTTCGTCGCCCAGTGCGGCGTAGATCTCCTGGAGCGATTCTGCCAGGCGGTCCTGGCGGCCGCGCATGTCATCCTGGCCCGGGTAGTTGGTGCCGTCCGCCAGCCAGATCTTCAGGTCCTTCGAGCCCGTGGCGTGCATGATCTCAATGCAGTCCAGGTGGTGGGCGATGGCCCGGCGGCGGACTGACTCGTTGGAGGATGTCAGGGAGCCGAACTTGTACTCGTCATCCTGGAAGGTGTTGGAATTGATGGTGCCCAGGCCCATACCCAACCCGGCGGCGTACTCCTTCAGCGCGGCGTAGTCATCCACCTTGTCCCATGGAATGTGGAGGGCAACGGTGGGGGCCAGACCGGTCAGCTCGTGGACTTTGGCGGCGTCCGCGATCTTCTCCTGCACCGTCCGCGGCGTGCCCGGCGTGCCGAACACCCTAAAACGCGTGCCTGAATTTCCATAAGCCCACGAGGGGACCTCGATGGCAAGCTCCCCGAGCCTGCCCAGCGCCGTTGCTACGTCATTCATGATGATGGTTCTTTCCGGGTCTTTGTTGCTGCGGTCTGGGTTCAGTACGATGGCGGCCTGAGCCGCTAGGGCTCAGCAGCTGCCGCGGCGAGCTGGTCATCAAGATTGAAGACTTCCTCCAGGACCTGGAACCCCTCGTCGGGCGCCTGGTCCGGGTTGTCCGGGTTGTTGAAAAGAGCGGCCATTTCCGCCTGCCAGCGGGCATTAACCTCTGTCAGCGCCATTCTGGCGCGGACGGCGTCGAAATCGTCGCATTCGACGTAGCCAATGAGGAGGCCGTCAGATCCAAGGAACAGCGAGTAGTTGTTCCAGCCGGCTTGTTTGAGTTCCACCAGCATCTCCGGCCACACCGCGGCATGCCGGCGCCGGTATTCATCGATCAGCTCCGGCCTGACCGAGGAGCGGAAACACACCCTCATCTGCAACTCACCGAACTTCCTCTTCTTTGAATCGTTTCATTGTTACGATTCAAAGTACTCTTGTACATAAGTAGGTGTCAAGCAAATTCCAGCGCATGGCGTGAAACCAAGCCTGGGGCCGCTGCAGCACATGGCAGACAAGCACGGAGAATCATGAATCGTTCAGCCAGTATCAAGGACGTCGCGAACCACGCGAGCGTGGCAGTGGGTACCGTGTCCAACGTCCTGAACTACCCTGACCGCGTCTCCGAGCGGACTAAGGAGCGGGTACTCCGGGCCATCGACGAGCTGGGCTTTGTCCGAAATGATGCTGCGCGGCAGCTCCGCGCCGGCCATAGCCGGACCATCGGCCTGATTGTCCTGGACGTGGGCAACCCCTTCTTCACGGCCGTGGTGCGCGCCGCGGAAGACGCCGCCGCGCTGCAGGGCAGCGCGGTGCTGCTGGGCGACAGCGGCCATGATGCGAGCCGTGAGTCCAACTACATCGATCTTTTCCAGGAACAGCGTGTCCAGGGCCTGCTCATCTCCCCCGTGGGCGACGTCACCGAGCGGCTGGACCTGCTTCGCGAGCGCGGCGTTCCCACCGTTCTGGTGGACCGGCTCGCCGATGAGAGCAAGTACAGTTCAGTCTCCGTGGACGACGACGCCGGAGGTTACCTCGCTGCCCGGCACCTGCTGGACACCGGCCGCCGTCGGCTTGCCTTTGTGGGCGGCCCGGCATCCATCCGCCAGGTGGCGGACCGCCTGCAAGGTGCCCAGCGTGCTGTGAAGGAGGAACCGGATGCCACGCTTGAGGTGCTGGATTCAGAGGGGCAGACAGTGCTGGCAGGCCGCAGTGTGGGCAATGCCCTGGTAGAGCGCAGCGGGGCGGAACTGCCGGACGGGATCTTCTGTGCCAACGATCTCCTCGCCCTGGGAGTGATGCAGTCCCTCACCATGACCCACTCCCTCAGGATCCCGGAAGACATCGCCCTGATCGGCTATGACGACATCGACTTTGCGGTCTCCGCGGTGGTCCCGCTGTCCTCCATCCGGCAGCCCACTGAGGCCCTGGGCCGCACCGCCATAGAACTGCTCGCCGAGGAAGTGGAATCCGAAAACCCCAGGCACCGAGCGGTGATCTTTACACCGGAGCTGGTGGTCCGCCAGAGCACGGGACCCACCACAGGGCTCAATCCCCTGGCGCATCCGCACTGACTCGCGCACCCGCACTGACTGGCCCATCAGCACTGGTTTTCCTGCGAACCGGACCGCCCAGCACCACCGCCCCCGCAACCCGTCCGGGCATTTTCCCGCCGTTTTCACACCCGTAAAATCTTGCTTCCATGGCATGCCACCTGGGCGTCGGCGAAGGTTATCCTGAAGATGGTGCGTAGTTGCTGCACCGCAGTTATCTCCGGATCGTGCCGAATGCTGGGCTCTCCGGATATTGCCGGAGGAAAGAACAATGGAGCAGAATCTCCCTCTTGATGAACTCTCCGTTGTGATTGGCAGGATCAACGGCCTGCTCCTCACGGAAGAAAAAGTAGACCGCGCCGTGCACCTCCTGGCCCGGGCGGTCAAGGACGCGATACCAGGGACCGTGGGGGCAGGCGTGTCACTCCTGGACAGTCACGGCCGCAGGACCAGTGCCGGATTTACGGATCGGATTGTCGAACGCGCTGACGCCCTGCAGTATGAGCTTGGACAGGGCCCCTGCCTGACTGCCTGGGCAGCCGAGGAAACTGTGCATGTTGATGACGTCCGGGCCGATAATCGCTGGCCGGACTGGAGTGCTGCGGTGGAAGCGCTGCCGGTCCGCTCGGTGGTCAGTGCCGCGCTCGTCTCAGGGAAGGAATGCATCGGCGCACTGAAGGTCTATGCCGCTCTTCCCTCTGTGTACGATTCAGGCACGGGCCAACTCCTTGAGCTGTTTGCGGCCCCGGCAGCGACGCTGCTGTCCCACATACAAACCAGTGAAGCACCGCACCGTATGAGTGCCGGGCTCCAGGCCGCGCTGCACAGCAGGGATGCGGTCAACCGTGCTTGCGGGATCCTGATGGAACGGCATGGCATGAGTCATGAGCAGGCACTGCAGCAGCTCATGCGCCGGGCCCGCGACACAGGACAAACCCTGCCTCAGACCAGCGCTGAAACAATCGCCGGAACGCCGGCGAACCGGAACTAAAGGTGTACCGCCGTGGGCTTCGATCCCCATGAACCCGAACAAAGCCGCCGGCTTCGGGAAGCGCTCAAGGCCTCAGACCTCGGCATCGGGGAGCTGTGGCTGAATTACTTCAGCCTTGGCGGCAGTGTGGGCGAATACGAAGTTGAGGCCTACTTGCAGGGCCTGCTGTCCCTCCCGCCCATCGAACGGGATCTGCTGGCCATGGCGGGTAACGAACTAATCGATAAGGCTCCGCGGATCCACGCCCCCTATTCAGATGACCTCGACTCAGACGACCTCGATTCAGACGACCTCGCCCGACCAACCCAAGAGAATCGTGGCGAACAGGAGCAAATTGGCTCAGGCGGAGAACTGAGCCAGCCGGGCAAGGATCAGGGCACGGGCGAGGACGAACACGGCCAGGAACCGCCCCGGGCGTAGCAACGGCTTCACCCCTGCGGACCACCGAGGACTGACGCATCAACAGGAGTGACGCATCACCGCACGGGTTGCATCACCTTAGTGAAGGCATCACCGGAAAAGCCACGTTCCGTCCGACGGCGATTTGGGCTTTCCCCGCCCCCGCAGCCTGCGAATCAGGACGATGAAGGGCAAGGCAATAAGCTGCAGAATGCCCGCTATCAACAGCAGCACCACCACAAGAATCAATACGGGCGAGTACAACAGGAACACTGTGATGGCTGTTGCGAGATACCCGCCGATCAACGCGAGGATCGACTCTGCACCCATCTGGACTCCCATCAACTGGCCGCTCCCTGCGCGGAGCGGCGATGCCGCTGAAATCCTTCTCTGCTCGCCAGTATCGAATTTTTCGCTGCAACTTTTTGATACCAACGTGATAGCACTTCAAGGCCCCGAAGACAATGGGATTTCTGCCTCCCTCTTCCAGGACCAGCCCCACGGACACTGCACAGGCGTAGACTGAGAACTCGTCACCCTGACGGATCTTCGGTCCAAGAGCCGCTCCTGAAGGGACCAACCAGGATCGAGGCCGCCATGGCCCAGGAACCCAACATTTTGCCCGAAGCGGACGTCGCAGAGCACCTTCAGGACTTGGTCCTACAGTGTGCCGACGTAGAGGAGCTCCTCAATGAACTTGCGGCCTTCTCAGCCTCAAGCCTTTCCACCCGTCATGAGGTGTTCTGCAGCGTCACGTTGATGCGGAAGAAGAAGGCAGCCACCGTAGCCTCCAGCGATCACCGCGCCCTTCCCCTGGACGAACTGCAGTACGGCTTGGGCGACGGCCCCTGCCTCACTGCCATCCGGGAGCTGACCACCATGCACGTCCCCGATCTGCAGGAGGAACGCCGCTGGCCCGGCTACATCGCCGCTGCCTGGAAACAGGGAGTCGGTTCAATCCTGGCTGTTCCCCTGCCCCTCGAGGGCGAAGCGAACGCGGCTTTGAACGTATATTCGGCCAAGACACACGCCTTCAGCGGGGAAGACATTGAAAAGGCCGAGGCTTACGCTGGGCAGGCTTCCAAGTCATTGCGACTGGCCGTCCGAATCGCCCGGCTCACCGACGACCGGAATAACCTGAAAGCGGCAATGGAATCCCGCACCACCATCGACCTTGCAGCCGGCGCGATCATGGCGCAGAACCGCTGCAGCCAGGACGCGGCATTCCAGATCCTGAGAATCGCCTCGAGTTCGCGCAACATGAAACTCCGGGACGTCGCGACCTCAATCGTCACCTCAGTGTCCCGGGATCCAAACGTCCTCACCCACTTCGACGCCTAGTCCGGGAAGATGCGGGCGGCAGGTTCCGACGCGAGGGCCAGTTGTAGTTCCAGGAGCTAGCGGACCGCCGCCGCCAGGTCCTCCGGCGGGCGTACCGCCGTCGGACTTCCAGCCACTTCCCAGACCTCAGGTTCCCGGCCGTCAGGTTCCCCGCTGTCAGGGTTCCGGCTGCCAGGGTCCCGGCTGCCAGGGGCGAGGCCCAACAGCGCTATCTGGCTGGCGACGCGCTCCGCCACCAGGGCTGCCCCTTCCTGCGAGAAGTGGGTGTTGTCCGCCAGCCCTGCCGGCCAGTACGCATGTTCGCCCGGCCCGAAATGACAGAACAGCTCTTTTGATTTCTCCACGCCCAGGTGGGTGTACAGGTCTCGAGTCCAGGAGTTGAGGTCGACGACGGGCAGCTGCAGTTCAAGGGCAATCTCACGGACCACCTCCGGATAGTCCTCCAGCGTCTGTTCCAGCTCGGCGACACCGTCCGCTTCCTCAAGGAAGTGCCGGCGCTCCACCGACGTGCACAACACAGGCCTGGCCCCGCGGGCGCGGACCTCCGCCACCATGGTGCGCAGGTTTGCGGCGTATCCCGTCCGGGCCGCAAGATGGACTTTTTTCTGGTCGTTATGCCCGAACTGGATCAGGACCAGGTCCCCTTCCTCGACCAGTTCCAGGAGCTGACGCCATAGCCCCTCTGCGCGGAAGGACTCCGTGCTGGCACCGCCCTTGGCGAAATTGTGCACGGCAGCCCAGGTGTACACGTGCGGGGGTAGCTGCGCTCCCCAGCCGCTCATGGGGTACTCGTAGGTGGGACAGTTCGCCACGGTGGAATCTCCGGCGAGCAGGATTTTCATTAGGTACCCTCTGTTGTTGGACGGCAGCAGCCGTCCGGTGGTAATCGGTTTCTGACAAGAAACTAGACTCCAGCGGCCGGCTCGTCAAGCACATTCTGAATCGTTACAGGACTGGACTCGGGGCTATTCCCTGGTTCACACTGGAAGGGAGGGAAAGCGCTTGCCGGACTAAATGGGACGGCAGACCTGCGATTGTCGCCCACATCGTCCTAAAGCCGCATCAGCCGCAGGCACCGAAGCCTGTGCCCCTGCCGGGGAGAAACGGAGACCCATGGGAACGCCATCCGGCACCCACGCCGAGTCAACTTTCAAGGAGCCACACTCGGCCCGCACCCAGCCCGCCACGCGGGAGGGCAAGCCGGCAACCCGCGTTGCACTGGTAGGCGTCCATGGGTTTGGTACCCATCATCTGCGCAATCTTGAACGCCTCCAGGCGAACGGCGTTGTGGACCTCGTGGCGGTGGCCGATCCGCAGCCGCCCTCACCCGGTTCCGTGCCCGCCACAGCTGCTGTTTTCCCGGGGCTCACTGAACTCCTGGCGGAAACCCGGGAACTGGACGTCATTATCGTGGCCACCCCTATCCAAAGCCACGCACCGCTGGGCCTTGCCGCGCTGGCAACGGCTGCAGATCTCTACCTGGAGAAGCCGCCCGTTGCATCGCTGGCAGACTTCGACAGGCTGCGTAACGCCGCCGCCGCCTCCGGACGGAGCGTGCAGATTGGCTTCCAAAGCCTCGGTTCGCATGCACTGAAGGCCATCGAGGAATTGTTGGCGGCTGGGACCATTGGCTCCCTCCAGGGCGTCTCGGCAACAGGCCGGTGGGTCCGGGACCGCGCGTATTACCAGCGCTCCCGCTGGGCAGGAAAGCGACGTCTGGACGGTGTTGACGTGGTGGACGGTGTGGCCACCAACCCGCTGGCCCATGCGGTAGCCACCGCGCTGCGGATAGCTGGCGCACGGACGGTGGATGACGTCGCATCGGTGGAAACAGACCTGTACGGCGCCAACCAGATCGAATCTGACGACACCTCTGTGATCCGGATCCGCACGGCGTCCGGGATCTCAGTCACCTGCGCACTGACGCTGTGCGCCGGTGAATCCGTGGAACCGTACATCACCCTGCAGGGGTCGGCCGGAACTGCTGTGTTCCACTACACCGAGGACCGGCTCACCGTCAGCACCAAAGAAAGCTGGACCGAACAGGTTTTCAGCCGTGACGATCTGACCGAGAACCTGATCGCCCACCGCAACCATGGCACTGCACTCATCAGCCCGCTCCTGGACAGCGGTGCCTTCATGCTGGTCCTTGAGGCCATCCGCACCGCACCACCTCCGACGCCGATAGATCCCGGTTTCGTGCGGTGGGAGGGCGACGGCGACGCAGCGCACGCGGTGGTCATCGGGATAGAAGACGCATTGGAACAGGCCACGCAGGAACACGCCACGTTCAGCGAGCTTGGAATCCCTTGGGCGGTCACCGAAAAGGCGAAGACCAGCGCAGCACCCCATCCTGCCCGGCCCCAGTTGGCGTACGGGGGCAGTAACTAGTTCACCCCGGATCAGGCGTCGCAGCAAGAACCGGCGTGAGCGGCGGCTGCGGCAGCCGTTCCGTCACAGCCTCCGAGTTGCGGTAGGACGCCAGGAAGGCTGCGATCCTCCGTACCGCCTCCCTGATGTCCTGGACAGCCGGCAGAATCACAAACCGGAAGTGATCAGGCCTGGGCCAATTGAACGCCGAACCGTGGGACACCAGGATCTTCTGTTCCCGCAGAAGGTCAAGGACAAACTGCTCGTCGCTTACGAAGGGGTAAACCTCCGGGTCCAGCCGCGGGAAAAGGTACATGGCGCCGGCAGCGGGAACGCACGTCACGCCCGGAATGGCCGTGAGGAGCTCCAGCGCCAGGTCCCGCTGTTCGCGGAGCCTGCCACCGGGCCGGATCAGTTCCTCAATGCTTTGGTAGCCGCCAAGGCAGGTCTGGATGGCGTGCTGGGCGGGGACATTGGGGCACAGCCGCAACGAGGCCAGCAATTCCAGCGCTTCCCGGTACGCCAGTGTTGCCGTGCGCGGACCGGTGATGGCCACCCAGCCCGCCCGGTATCCCGGCATGCGGTAAGCCTTGGAAAGTCCGCTGAAAGTCAGGCAGCAAACATCCTCTGCCACGGAAGCGGTATGGAAGTGCTCGGCATCCTCATACCTGACTTTCTCGTAGATCTCGTCAGAGAAAAGCACCAGGTCATGTTTGCGGGCCAGGGCAGCAAATTGTTCCACGATGCGCCTGGGATAGACGGCGCCTGTCGGATTGTTGGGATTGATGATGACGATCCCCTTGGTCCGGCTGGTGATCTTGGACTCGACGTCCGCCATGTCCGGCCACCAGTTCTGGTCCTCATCACAGAGGTAGTGGACAGGCCGGCCACCAGTCAGCGTCACTGCAGCTGTCCAAAGCGGATAGTCCGGCGCGGGGACCAGGATTTCGTCATCGTTTTCCAGGAAGGCCTGGAGGGTCATGGAAATGAGTTCGCTGACACCGTTGCCAATGAAAATGTCCTCGACGCCGATCTGCATCAGCCCGCGCGTCTGGTAATACTGCGAAATGGCAGTCCGGGCCGAGAATATGCCTTTTGAATCGCTGTAGCCCTGTGCTCCGCGCAGATGGTGGATCATGTCCACCACTACGGATTCAGGCGCTTCCAGGCCAAAGGGAGCCGTGTCTCCAAGATTCATTTTGAGGATCCGGTGCCCCTCCGCCTCCATCTTTCGTGCCGCCTGGAGGATGGGACCCCGGAGTTCATACTTGACGTTCTGGAGCTTGCTGGAATATTGCATCGGAGGCATGACTCATCATTTCACAGCGGGGGCCTGTCAAGGGGAGCCCGTCAGGAGGAGCCCGTCAGGAGGCAGCTGGGTGGACCGGTGTGGGTGTAGGCCGCGAGTTCATCCACAACAGCAGGCCAATGACTGCGGCCGACACCATGCCCAGCGTCCCCGTGACCACCAGTCCCGTCCGAACACCGAAGGCCTCGGTGAGCCAGCCCGCCAAGAGGCCGCCCAGGGCATGCCCGCCCAGCAGAAGCGGCAAGTACAGCGCCATCACCCTTCCGCGGATTTCCGGACCGGCTTCCAGCTGAACGGCGGTGACCGCACTGGTGAGGAACAGCAGGGTCATGAGGCCCACAATGACCAGCATGATGGCGAAGAGCACCAGGGAGGGCATCAGCGCGGCCACCAGTTGGGACAGCCCAAAAAGTCCGGCAGCGGCAACGATCCCCCTGCGGCCCATGTTTTTGAGGCGGGCCGCCAGCAGCGCTCCGGCCAGTGCGCCCAACGAGCTCAGGGTGTTGAACATGCCGAATCCGGCCACACCGTTGTGCCACACCCGTTCGGCGAAGGCGGCCAGCACTACGGGACCGTTCATGCCAAATGCCCCCATGAGGCCGGCAAGGGCGATGATCAGCAGGAGCGAGGGCCTGTCCCTGACGTAGCGGAACCCGGCCAGGAGCTGCCCACGTCCACGGACGGCGGGTGGGCTGGGATGCAGCTGTGCAGGACGAATGGCCGCAATCATGGCCAGCACCAGCAGGCAAAGGACGGAGTTGGCGGCGAACGCCACTGCCGATCCGGCCTGGGCGATGACCACACCGCCCAACGCCGGACCGGCCATCGCTCCCAGCTGGGCAACGGCGTTATTTAGGCCGATGGCAGGCTGCAGCGCGGCGTCGCCCACCACCTCGTTCACGAATACGTGGCTTGCAGGCTGGTTAATTGCGGCGGTAACACCCAGCGCGACGCAGCTTGCGTACACAGCCCAGACGGTGATGGTGCCGCTGGCTGCCCAGGCGGCCAGGCCCATCGCAAGGAGGGCAATGACGGCCTGGCAAATAAGCATGATGCGGCGTTTCGGAAAGACATCCACCACCAATCCGGCCAGCGGCCCAACAATCAGCATGGGCAGAAACTGCAGGGCTACGGCTACACCCACCGCAGCGGGGCTCCCGGTCAGCTGGAGCACCAGCCAGTCCTGGGCCAGTCGCTGCATCCACACGCCCACGTTGCCGGTTAGCTGGACACCCAGAAACAGGCGGTAATTGCGGTGGGCCAGCGGGTGATACCAACGGAGCGGAGGCTCGGGAACGCGGAGGGACTCTGGGGACTGGTGGCGGTCGGAAGACACGTCGGACTCAACTCGGTAGCTGGTAATGATGGGGAGGGCCTGGACGGACCCCGGGTGGTCTAGGTGCGGGTGGAGCGCATCTTGACTGAAGCGGATGCCAGGATCAGGGTGCCCGGAACCACCACAAACAGGGCCGCGAGCATCCAGACGAACACAACTGTGGCAAACAGTGCGGCGGCGAGGAGGAGGGAACCTGTCCAGTCACGCAGGGACAGCACTTTCGCCGTCGCCAGCGCCGCCGTCCAGGGTCCATCTTTCAATGCCGGGTCTTTCGCTGCTGGTCCGGACGCCGCCGGGTTTTTCTCTGTCGGCCCCGGCCCTGTAGCTCCCGGCCCTGCGGCGTCGCCGGAAAAGTCGGACCACGCTGCGGCGGTGCGCAGGAGCAGGACCGCCGCCGCGGCGGCAAGAACCAGGGTGGCCGGAAGGATGACCGCCCGGCCGGGCAGCTGCCCCACCAGTGCGAGCAACAGGTTCAGCCCAATAACGACGGCGGCTGCCGCCGTCGTGATTCCCAGCTTCCAGCTGCCCGGAAGGGCTAAGCGGAAGGTGCCCCAGAGGGCACGGAGGGAATCGTCGCGGCCGGAGAGGTGGCGTTCCAGGTGTGCGATGCCTGCCGCGTAGGCGGCGGGAATGGTAACAAGCGGAATGGACAGCACCAGCACCAGCAGGCCGGCCAGCAGGGTCTCGGAAAACAGTGCGAAGCGGTTGACCGGGATGGGTTCATTGCGGCCGGATGCGGGTGTGGTGCTGTCCATGATGCTCATATTCTGTCAGCCCTTGGTTCTGTTTAGCCCTTGAGGCCCTGGGTGGAGACGCCTTCAACGATGTAGCGCTGGAACACCAGGAAGAAGATCAGTACCGGAAGCAGGGCCAGGACTGACATGGCGATCATAGCGCCGTAGTCCGAGCTCTGGGTCTGGTCCTGGAAGAGGCGCAGCGCCAGCGGGAGCGGGTACTTTTCCGGGGTGTTCAGGTACAGCAGCGGAGCGAGGAAGTCGTTCCAGCTCCAGATAAAGGAGAAGATCGACGTGGAGATCAGCGCCGGCTTCATCAGCGGCAGCATGATGGAACCGAAGATCCGCACGTGCCCGGCGCCGTCGATGCGTGCTGCCTCGTCCAGTTCCGCAGGAAGGTTCCGCATGAACTGCACCATGAGGAACACGAAGAATGCGTCAGCGGCGAGGAACTTGCCGATCAGCAGCGGGATGTAGGTGTCGATCAGGCCAAGCTGCTGGAAGACGATGTACTGCGGAATGATCACCACGTGGAACGGCAGGAGAAGGGTGGCGATCATCATGCCGAAGAACACGCTGCGGCCGGGGAACTTGATCCGGGCGAAGGCATAGGCCGAGACGCTCGCCGACAGGATGGTGCCGACCACGGCGCCGACGGCCAGAATCAGGGAGTTGGTGAAGAACTGCAGGGTGGACACCCCGCCGATCCCGTCCATGGCCGTGACGAAGTTGTCGAAGCTGAAGTTGTTCGACCAGAGCGCGGTGTTGCCGCCGCCGATTTCGTCGTTCGGCTTGAAGGACGATGTGACCATCCACAGCGCCGGGTAGAGCACTATGGCGGTCAGGGCCAGGGCCACGAGGTGGAAGACGGCGCTCTTGATCCGTTTGGTACCGGCTGATTCGGACTTCGGGTTGTAGTGTTCGGCCGCCGCTTGGGGTGCCGACTGGGTGGGGGTTGCCATGGTTGTCATTTTGCATCACCGCTGTAGTGGACCCAGGACTTGGACGTTTTGAAGAAGATCAGGGTGATGATGCCGACGACAATCACCAGGAGCCAGGCCATGGCCGAGGCGTAGCCCATCCGGAAGTCGCTGAAGCCCCGCAGGTACAGGTAAAGGGTGTAGAAGAGTGTGGAGCCCGCCGGGCCGCCCTCACCGTTGGAGATGATGTAGGCCGAAGCAAAGATCTGGAATGCGTGGATGGTTTCCATCAGCAGGTTGAAGAAGATCACCGGGGAGAGCATGGGCCAGGTGATGTTGAAGAACTTCCGCACCGGTCCGGCACCATCCATGGACGCCGCTTCGTAGAGGTCTGTTGGGATCTGCTTGAGGCCGGCAAGGAAGATCACCATCGGGGCGCCGAACTGCCAGACGGTCAGCAGGACGAACATGGGCATGGTCATGGAGGGGTTGCCCACCCAGCCACCGAGGTTGATACCGAAGAAGGACAGGCCCTCATCCACCGGGCCGGCGTCGCCGAACACGGCTTTCCAGACGATCGCAATGGAGACGGACGCGCCGATCAGGGAGGGTGCGTAGAACGCCGAACGGTAGAAGCCTTGGCCCTTGCGCTTGCTGTTGAGCAGCATGGCCACTGCCAGCGCGGCCGCCAGCTTGAGCGGGGTACCGAACACCACGTAGGACACGGTGACACCCACCGACTGCAGGAACCGTTCGTCCTGGAACAGGGTGGTGTAGTTGTCCAGCCCGATCCATTTGGGCGGCTCGAAAAGGTTGTAGTTGGTGAAGGAGAGGTATAGCGAGGAAATCATCGGGCCCACGGTGAGTGCGATGAATCCCAGCAGCCAGGGCAGCAGGAAAGTGTAGCCGGCGCGGGCGTCCGCCCCGCGCTGCTTTGACTTACGCAGCGCGGGAGCGGGCGGCGTCGAACGCCTGCTCAGGGTTGGGCTTTGAGTCACGAGTTCATTCCGTCAGTTATGAAGGTCTGGCAGACAGTCTGCTGCTCAGGCGTTCTGCTTGATGAGGTCTTCGGCTTCCTTGAACCATGCGTCCGCGGCGCCGTCGATCGTCACCTTGCCGTAGTTCAGGTCCGAGCTGATGCGCTTGAAGGAAGCCTCCAGCGTGCCGAAACCGACGATGGGCGGCTCAGGAGCATCCTTGAGGTACTTCTCGATGGACTTCTCGTAGTCAACAACCAGCTTGTCGGTACCTTCGAACGTTGTGCCGTCACGCTGGGTCTTGGACGCCGGTACGCCGCGGGAGGTCTTGAAGATCTCCCCGACCTCAGGATCGTTGACCATGAAGTCGATGAAGCGGGCCGCAGCGTCCTTGTTCTTGGTCTTGGCGCTGGCCACCATCAGCATGGAGGGCTTGAGGAAGAGGCCCAGGTTGTCCTGGTCATCCGAGGGAACCGGAACGAGCTTCAGTTCCTTGGCACCGCTGTCCGAGAGGTAGCCGGCCATGAAGTTGTCCCAGGTGACTTCCGTTGCGGTGACGTTGGAGCCGAACGGGGATTTCGGAGCGAGCTGGGTAACGCGCTCTTCCGAAACAATGGCTGGGGTACCGCGGAGGCCTGCGGTGGTATTCCACCACTTCTTCATATCGTCCTTGGTGAAGCCGAGCTTGCCGTCTTCGGTGAACGCTTCGATGTTGTTCTGGCGCAGCCAGATGTTGAACATCCACCACACACCGGTGTAGTCGGTTCCGCCGAAGATCGCGCCGTTGCTCTTGGTGCCTACTTCGGTCAGGAACTCGTTGAATTCCTTGTAGGACCAGCTGCCGTCCGGCTCGGCAATGCCGAGGGAGGCCAGCTTGGCCGGATCGTAGTAGACGGCGAACGCGTTGGTGCTGGTAGGGATGCCGTAGGTCTTGCCCCTGATCTGGCCGGAGGGCAGGAGGGACTTGTCGAAGGCGTCCGTGTTGATCTTGACTGTGCTCAGGTCCAGGAGCTGGTTGCGCTGGCCGTAGTCACGCAGGTAGGAGAGGTCCCACTGCATAACGTCAGGCAGCCCGCCGCCGGCTGCCTCGGTGGCACGCTTCTGCCAGTAGCCAGCGAAGTCGGTGAAGTTGCCGTTGACCTTGATGTCCGGGTTCTTTGACTCAAACAGGGCGATGGCCTTGCGGGTGCGCTCGGCGCGGTCGTCGTTGCCCCACCAGGTGTAGTCAATGCTGACGGGGTTTTCCGCGGAGCCCGTCTCCCCGGACGTGCTGGAGCCTGTGCCACAAGCCGCCAAAGCTGCGGCAGATGCGGTGCCTACAGCCACAGTGGTGAGGAAATTCCTTCGGTTGATCATGAGAGCCTCCTTGCTCGATATGGTGCAAACCCTATTCCCCCATTGGGAGCAGTGAGCTGGCTTACACACCTTCTGAAACGATACAATATCGTCAATTCCCTTGATGGGCAAGCGTTTTCCAAACATCCGATTTCCGGTACGTTCTACTTACCCCTAAACAAGGAGTCCTATGACTTTGCAGCAAACCCCTGGCCCGGCGAGTGTTTGGAGCAAGGTGGAAGGGATCGCCTATGGCGGCGACTACAACCCCGAGCAGTGGCCTCAAAGCGTCCGGCTTGAGGACCTGGAGCTGATGAAGGAAGCCGGCGTTAACTTCCTTAGCGTGGGGATCTTCTCCTGGGCCCTGCTGGAACCGACCGAAGGCACGTACGACTTCGGCTGGCTGGACGAGGTGATGGACAACCTTGCATCCGCGGGCATCAAAGTAGCCCTGGCAACGGCAACCGCGGCTCCCCCGGCCTGGCTGGTGCGCAAGCATCCGGAAATCCTGCCGGTGACGGCTGACGGAACCGTGCTGGGACCGGGATCGCGGCGGCACTACTCGCCGTCGTCGGCTGTTTACAGGCGGTATGCAACGGGCATTACCCGGGTCATCGCGGAGAGGTACAAGGACCACCCGGCGTTGGCGCTGTGGCACGTGGACAATGAGCTGGGCTGTCACGTCAGCGAGTTCTACGGGCCGGAGGACGCCGCCGCCTTCCGGGTCTGGCTGGAGCGCCGGCACGGCAGCATCTCCGCACTCAACGCTGCCTGGGGGACTGCATTCTGGTCGCAGAACTACGCATCGTTTGACGAAATCCTCCCGCCCGGAGCGGCGCCCTCCACCCTTAATCCAGGGCAGCAGTTGGACTTCAAGCGGTTCAGCTCCTGGGCGTTGATGGACTACTACCGTGAGCTCGTGGCGGTCCTGCGGGAGGTCACGCCGGGCATTCCGGCCACCACCAACCTGATGGCATCGAGCGGCTGCAAGTCATTGGACTACTTCGACTGGGCCAAGGACCTGGATGTCATCGCCAACGACCACTACTTGGTGGCCGACGATCCGGAGCGGCACATCGAACTGGCATTCAGCGCGGACCTGACCCGGGGAATTGCGGGCGGTGACCCGTGGATCCTGATGGAACATTCGACGTCGGCCGTTAACTGGCAGCCACGCAACCAGCCCAAGATGCCCGGCGAGATGCTGCGCAATTCCCTGGCCCACGTCGCACGCGGCGCGGACGCCGTGATGTTCTTCCAGTGGCGCCAGAGTTTTGCGGGTTCGGAGAAATTCCATTCGGCCATGGTGCCGCACGCCGGACGCGAAACGCGGGTTTTCCGGGAGGTGGTGGGCCTGGGTGCCGCGCTGAAGCAGCTGGCCTCCGTCCGGGGCTCACGGGTGGAGTCCAAGGTGGCGATCGTGTTCGATTACGAAGCGTGGTGGGCCAGTGAAATCGACTCCAAACCGAGCCAGGACGTTAAGTACCTGGACCTGCTGCGGGCTTTCCACCGCTCACTTTTCCTGCGGGGGATCTCGGCGGACATCGTCCATCCTTCTGCCTCGCTGGAGGGCTACAGCCTGGTTCTTGTCTGCACGCTGTACTCCGTGACTGATGCCGCTGCCGCGAATATTGCGCACGCTGCTCGCGCCGGTGCCACCGTCCTGATCAGCTATTTCAGCGGGATCGCGGATGAGAACGACCACGTCAGGCTGGGCGGCTATCCCGGTGCTTTCCGCGAGCTCCTGGGCGTTCGCGTGGAGGAATTCCACCCGCTGATGCAGGGAGTCCAGCTGAAGTTGAGCGACGGCGGAGTGTCTTCTGTATGGAGCGAACATGTCCAGCTGACAGGGGCCGAGGCCATCCAGACGTTCAGCCAATACCCTTTGGAGAATGTCCCCTCACTGACGCGGAACGCCGTTGGCGACGGCGCTGCCTGGTACTTGGCCACGTTCCCGGACCGTGACGGCATCGAAGCGATCATGGACCGGCTGGTGACTGAATCCGGTGTGGCAGCCGTTGCCTCCGCGGATGCCGGCGTGGAACTGACCCGGCGCCGTTCTGATGACGGCCGGAGTTTCCTGTTCGCAATAAACCACTCACGATCTTCAGCCACGGTGCGCGCCTCCGGAATTGATCTGCTCACTGGAGATCGATTTGAGGGCAGTGTTGAGGGTGGAAGCGTGGCGGTGATCGCGGAGGACTAACCGGGGTCTCGGTTATTGTCGTACCCGCTTGGCAGAGTGGACCTATGGAAGCCATCTGGGAACAGCTTGCGGAGCACGGCGGGGCTGCCGCCGCACTTCCCGGAAGTGGTTACGCGTCCCCGTTCCTCCGGGATCACTCCGCTAAATCTGCTGCCCCCTTAAATGTCGTACCCCCTTGGCAGAGTGGACCTATGGAAGCCATCGGGGAACAGCTTGCGGAGCACGGCGGTACCGCGCTGCTGACACCCGCAGGCACCCCGGCAGCAGCCGTTTCAAATTCAGCTAAGGCGTCCGACGGCGGGGCCAGGCACGGCGGGCCGTCCCACCTTCGTGCCGTCCCGGCCGGAATGGCTGAGACCGCGGCCCTGACTGAAACCGTGGAGCTGGCCGGCCTTGTTTCGCTTCTGACACCCCCCCTGCCGGAGCCTGTCAAGTTATTTGTGTAAGTCGGGTGCAGTCTCATCGGTTTAGGTAAGGTCCGAGTCTGTCGGGATAGTTCAGGAGGAGGACGCCAAGGGCTTCGCTCCATCCAGGTGTGAAGGTTCCCTCGATGAGTTTGTTCACCGTCTTGGCACGGTTTTCCCGGGCTCTGCCTTCAAGCTTGGTCCGGGCACTGGTGCGTTTGTCCTCGATGTTGCAGATCGCCAGCCAGAGTAGCTTCACGGCCGCCTGGTCGTTGGGGAAATGCCCGCGGTTCTTGATGATCTTGCGCAGCTGGTAATTCAGCGACTCGATCGCGTTCGTGGTGTAAATAATCCGTCTGACCGGCGGTGGGAACGCCAGGAAGGGGATGAATCTCTCCCAACCGTTGCGCCAGGTTCGTACAGTTGCGGGATACTTCCGTCCCAGATCGGAGGCCTCGAATGCATCGAGTGCCTCCTGCGCGGCGTCGGCCGTCGGGGCGGTGTAAACCGGCCTCAGAGCGGACGCGACCTTCTTCCGGTCCTGGTAGCCGATGAAGCGCATCGAGGCACGGATCAGGTGCACGACACAGGTCTGGACGGTCGCGGCCGGCCAGGTCGCGGCGATCGCCTCAGGGAAGCCGGTGAGCCCGTCGCAACAGACGATCAGAACGTCCTTCACGCCGCGGTTGGCGAGCTCGGCGCAGACCCCTGCCCAGAACTTCGCACCCTCGGTAGCTTCGACCCAGATCCCCAGAACGTGCTTGATCCCGTCCATGTCCACGCCCACGGCAATGTGCGCGGCACGGTTCTGCACTTGGTGCCCGTCACGGACCTTGATGATGATCGCATCCAGATACAGGATCGGATACAGCGGCTCCAGTGGGCGTTTCTGCCACTCCATCACCTCGTCCAGGACCTCATCGGTGATCTTGGAAATCGTCTCGTGGGACAGCTCCGTGCCCAGCGTGGATTCCAGATGGTGGGCGATGTCCCGGACCGTCATCCCGCCGGCGTAAAGGCTGATAATCATGTCATCCAGGCCACCTGTCCGGCGCGCACCCTTCGGGACCAGATGCGGGGTGAATGACCCAGCACGGTCACGAGGCACGGCCAGATCCACGTCCCCCGCGGAGGTCCCGAGCGTCTTCGGATAAGACCCATTGCGGGCGTTAGGCAGGAAACGCCCGATCGGATCGCCCTTGTCATAGCCCAGATGCCCCGACAGCTCGGCCTGGAGCCCGCGTTCCAGCGAGGCCTTGATCAGCTGCTGGATGAAACCGTCCTTGCCGTCGAGTTCCAGCTGTCCGGAATCGATCTGGTTCATCAGCTCATCGAACGCGCCCGAAGCCTTCAACGCCTCCATGCTGCCGGCCGCCGCAGCCCTGCGGGCCAACTCCTCCGGGGACACCTCACGGGGTCTAGTCATAGCCACAATGATTCTCCAATCACCCAGCGACTACAGCCCTCCTACACAAACAATCTGACACCCCCGCTGCCGCTCCGGAAACTCTGGCGCTGGCAGGCTACGTGGAGGCTTCGAACTTCGCCGGCCTGGTCGAAGAGTTCTCTCGGACCGTGGACTACCTGCAAATCCTCTCCGCCGGCGCCGTGGACCGCACCCGGACCCAGGCCATCACCGAAGCCAACACCAGAACCCGCCGCACCAGCGCCAGCACAGCATCAGCCAGCACCGGCACCACCGGCTGGGTCACCGGCCCGGACACCGGAACCGAAACCCTCCCCGAAACCGACGCCGCCTGGCCCGCCACCAGCCCCACAAGCACAAACCCCGAAATGTCAGTGCCGCGGTCCCCGGCCGACGACGGATGCCGGAACACCGCCGAATTCCTCCGCCTCAGACTCAGGATCGGCATCAGCGAGGCCCGCCGCCGGCTCCACCTCGCCCATGACACCCTTCCCGCCACCACCCTCACCGGAGACCCCACACCCCCACCCCGGGAACACCTCGCCACAGCACTGGCACCAGCAACCGGCACCGAAGAAGCCGACACAGAACAAACCGACACCGAGGCGGGACTGGCTGTCACCGGCACCGTGGGCAGCCCGGTGGTGTCCTCCCGGGCCGGGACCATCATCGCCACCACCCTGGACCGGCTCCGGCACCACACCACCCCCCAAACCCTCAGCCGGATCGAACAGCACCTCACCGGCACCGCAGCCACCGCCGACCCCGACTTCCTCACCCGCGTCGCCCGCCGCTGGTCAGACACCATCGACGCCGACGGCACCGAACCCAGCGAAGAAGCCCTCCGCCACACCCAAGGCGCCTTCATCCGCAAACCCCGCCACGGCCTCCACCGCATCGAAATCCTCGCAACCACCGACCAATACGAACACTTCCTCACCGTCATGAACACCGCCACCAACCCCCGCACCCACACAGCCACAGGAACAGCGCAAGGTGACGGTGCAGACGGCGGCGGGGACGGCGGACAAAGGGACGGGAATCAGCAGGTCTGGCAAACCGCGGACCTGGACCGGCGCACCCGCTCCCAAAAACAACTCGACGGCATCATCACCGCCATCAAAGCCGCCCTCACCACCAACACCCTGCCCACCACCGGCGGCAACAGACCCCAAATCCTCGCCACCATCAACTACCAAGACCTCCTCCCCCACCTCCCCCAACCCACCGCAACCCACACCACCACAGGCACGGGCCCCGGCACGGGGACCGGCGCAGAGTCAGGGACCGGGAACTTCACCTTCACCGGACCCGTCGCCGCCACCACCCTGCGCAAAATCGCCTGCGACGCCGACATCATCCCCGCCCTCCTGGGCACCAACAGCGAAATCCTGGACCTCGGCCGCAAAACCCGCCTCTTCACCACCGCCCAACGCCTCGCCCTCACCGCCCGCGACCAAGGCTGCACCTTCCCCAACTGCACCATCCCCGCCCCCTGGTGCGAAGCCCACCACATCACCTACTGGTCACACGGCGGCCCCACCACCACCAACAACGGCACACTCCTCTGCCCACACCACCACCACCTCATCCACAAAGAACAATGGACCATCCACACCCACCACGGCACTCCCTGGTACACACCCCCACCCCACATCGACCCCCACCAAAAACCCCAACAAAACAACTACTTCAAACCACCACCCCCACCACAGGAATAAACCTGCGGGATGGCGATGAATGTCTACGCCTTCGTCGGTCCTAGTTCCGACGAATGGTATGACCGGGACGGAACGTTTGAGCGGCTGAGGCGGGCGCTGATTGCGACATGCGGGCGGTGACCGGGCTCAGTTCGTCTCTCATGGGCAAGGGTTTCGAAGCCGGCCGCTCCAAGCATCCGGGCGAATTCTTCCACGGGCCAGGAGTATGCGGGCGCTACTGCGTGGGGAATCTTCTCGATTTCCTGCCCTTCAAACAGACCCACCAGAAGTAGCCCGCCAGGAGCCAGACGCCGCGCCAGCTCCTGGAGAACGGAGGCAATCTGGTCTGGTTCACAGTGGATCAGGGAGTACCAGGCCAAGATGCCGGATGCATAGCCGTCCGGCACTCCAGGATTTCTGAGCGAGGCGACGCGGAACGGAACGCCTGGGTAGCGTTCCTTTGCTTGTTCAATGAATGACGGCACCAGATCGATTCCTTCGACGGCGGCCCCCTGGTCAGCAAGGAACTTGGTCCACTGGCCGGGCCCGCACCCCATGTCCAGCACCGGCCCTCTGATAGTCGCAGCCCAATCGGCTATGAGCTTCCGGTCAGCTGGATGCATGGACTCAGCCGACCCGAATCTGGCAGTGTACTCGGCGGCCCTCGATGTATAAGCGGCCTGCACCTCGGTGTCGGTCATGCAGCCACCCTATTTGATGCAGGAGTTTCCCGATGCTGGTGCAGGAGCTTCCCTATGCTGGGACAGCATGTTGCCTTATCCATGGAACTTCTACGGGCTAGCAATGACTTTCAGCGGACCTTCCTTCACTGTAGGAACCTCGAAGTGGTCAAAATACTCGGCTGCCAACTCCTCACTTAAAGTGAAGTCGTTCGCATGCGCGGCCACTCGGGATCGAATTCGGGACAGAACCAGCTCCCGGGATGTAGCCAGATAGATTGTCTCCGGCTCCACACCCAGCGGCCTCAGCAGACAACGGTATTCCTCACGCATTTTCAAAGACCAGAAAGAAAAGTCGAGGACCACGTCCTTCCCTGAATCGACAAGGGCGACAAGACGGGCTTGAAGTGCTGCCTCAATTTCGGCCTGCACCTGCGCCTCCAAAGGCATGGTGCGAAGGCCCAGCTGCCAGGCAGCCTCATCGAAGGAGAGCCGCACCATTCCGTCCCTCTCCAACTGGCGAGCGATGGTGGATTTGCCTGCGCCTGCTGGGCCACACATGAAAATGACCTGAGACATGTCCCCGATCGTAGGCGCGCAAACCGGGGACGTCACTGCCTATCGTGGACCATGATCGTATAGCCCGCCGTATCCAGAAAAGTAAACGTCTTGCCGAAGGGCCCTTCGAAGGGTTCCTGCACTTGGCCGGGCGCTGGCCAGCTGCGTCGCGGCCCTGGAAGACTCTCCCCATCCCCGTGAAAGTGGAGCGCGAACCAAAGTCGCGAGTCCAAAGTGGACAGTAACCATACCTCTTAAACAGCTCCGTCCCGGCCGGAACCAGAGGTTCCAGCCGGGACGGAAGCCGCTTCCCGCCGTCGGACGCTCCCTGCAGCTAACTGCGTCAGCAGCGGATGCCCTGAGCGGATGCGGACTTAGCCGCTGATGGCCGACTTCATTTCGTCGTGGGCCTTTTTGCCCGCCTCATCGGTTGAAAGCCTGTTGAAGAGCACCTCGGAGGTGTAGCGCTTGACGATCTCCTGGATGGCTCCGGCACCCTTCGGCGGCGGAGCGGGGGCCTCACCCAGTTCCTCCTTGATCTGGTCAATGAACTTGACCACCTTGATGTCGGCGGGGGTCAGCTTGGACTCAATGGCCGCCCGGACGTCGGAGTTCGGGTAGACGCCGCGGTCCGCCAGCAGTGCCTCGCCGGCCTTTTCGCTGTTGGCCAGGAAGTTGATGAACTTGGCGGTCTCCTCGGGGTGCTTGGTGCGTGAGGAAGCTGACCAGAACTGGGATGCCTTGTACCAAAGCTGCGTATCCGCGGCTTTCCCGGTCTTGGACGGGAAGCGGAGGATCTGGAGTTCGCTGCCTGCTGCCTTCTCAAGTGCCGGAAGCTGGTTGGACCACCAGAAGGCGAGCCCGTTCTTGCCTGTGGCCAAGCCACTCTGGTCCAGCGGTGCAGCCTCTGCCTCCACAACCTCGGACGCTGAGGGAACTGCCTTTTTCTCGCTGAGCTGCTTCAGGAAGGCCCACCACTCGGCGATATCGCTGGGCTCAAAACCCAGCTTGCCGTCCGAGGTGTACAGCGACTTGCCGTTCTGACGGAGCCAGACGCCCAGCGAAGCTTCATCGGTACCGTACGCTGCAGCGCCGTAGCTGCCCTTAGGGGATTTGGCCGTGACCTCCGCGGCGATCCGCTCGAAGTCCTCCCAGGTCCACGTCTTGTCATCCGGAAGCGGCACACCAGCAGCCTGGAAGACGGCAGGGTTTGCGATGATCGTCGCCGCATTGATGCCAGCTGCGATGCCGGTCAGCCCATCCTCGCTCTTTCCGGCATTGAGGGCCGCTTCGTCCAGCTTGGACGTATCAATCTCGTACTTGGACAAGTCCAGCAGGGCACCCCGGCTTGAATATTCCGTGATGTACTTTTCATCCATCTGGATAATATCCGGGGCGTCATTGGCAGCAACCTGGGTGGCCAGCTTGTCCCAATAGCCGCTCCAGTCGCCATATTCAGGCTTGATCTTGATCTTCGGATTCTCGGCTTCGAAAGCGTCAATGGCCGTCTGGGTCAGCTGGGCCCGCTTGTCGCTGCCCCACCACGAGAAGCGGAGCTCAACGGTTCCATCCGCACTTTGCGGGGCAGCACCCCCGCCGCAGGCACTCAGGGCAAGGACGACGGCGGCTGCCGCGGCGACCACGCCCGTCTTACGTAGGGGGCTCTTACGCCGTGGGCGGATTGCTCCGGTGGATGATGTCTCTGCCTGGCGTTGCCTTGCAGAGTCAGGGCGGGGAAAAAGCTGCACTGGGTACTCCGATCTTCTTTGATCTTGTCGCTGGGGATGAGAAACGAGGAAACGCTTTCTTGGATCTGATGCTACAAGTACAACACTTGTATTACAAGACGTTGTCCAAGGGAAATAGTGGGCACAATCTGGAGCCCGATGGACACGGGCGCCATTGCAGATCCGACGGCCTGCCCCGAGACGGGCCGCCGGATCAGGAGGGCACTGAGCGGATGTTGCCTTCTTGCGGGCCGGGAGTCTGCAGGAGACTCCCGGTCCAGTAAGGCCTTGGCCTATTTGATGCCGGTGGTGGCGATGCCCTTGATGAGGAACCGCTGGCCAAAGAGAAACACCAGGAACACCGGCAGGAGCGACACGATGGACATCGCAAACAGCGATCCCCAACTGGTGGCGGACTGTGAGTCCACAAAGGCCCGCAGCGCCACCGGAACCGTGAACATGTCCGGATCCGTCAGGTAGATGAGGGCCCCGAAGAAGTCGTTCCAGGTCCAAATGAAGGTGAAGATGGTGGTAGTGGCCAGGGCCGGAACCATCAGCGGCAGGATAACCCGCAGGAAGATGCGGGGGTGGCCGGCGCCGTCGATCCTTGCGGCCTCATCCAGATCCTTGGGGATGCCGCGGATGAACTGGACCATCAGGAAGATGAAGAACGCGTCGGTGGCCAGTAGCTTGGGCACCAGGAGCGGCCAGAAGGTGTTCACCCAGCCGATCTGCGAGAACAGGATGTACTGCGGCACAATCACCACGTGGAACGGCAGCATGATGGTCAGCAGCATGATGCCGAAGAACAGCTTCTTGCCGGTGAACTGCAGGCGGGCGAAGGCATAGGCCGCCATGGAGCATGAAATCAGGTTTCCGAGGATGGACCCAACCACCACTATGGCGGAGTTCAGCATGTAGTGCCCAAAGGGATGGGTCAGTGCGGACCAGCCATCGGTGTAGTTGCTCATCTCCAGGCTGTTGAGCCAGAGGCCGGGCTCCCGGAAGATGAGATCGTTGGGCCGAAGCGAGGAAACCACCATCCACAACAGCGGGTAAATCATCAGGCCGCCGGCCAGGATCAGGATGGCATGCTTCATCAGGGCTTTGGAGCGGGCCGCTCGGCTAAAGGCAAGGGTCCCGCGTGATTCCCGGGGCCTCCTGGGCTTGCGGTGGTTCGTTGGCGTACCGGCGCGGGCAGATTCTTGATCCGGGGCGGGCAGCGTCTGAAGCTTAGTCGTCATAGAAAACCCAATACTTTGCGGCGATGAAGTTGATGGCGGTAAACACACCGATGATGACCAGCAGGAACCACGCCATGGCGGAGGCGTAGCCCATGTCGAACTGGCCAAAGCCCTTCTGGTACAGGTACAGGGTGAAGAACATCGTGGAGTCGGAGGGGCCGCCGTTGCCGCCCGAGACGATGAACGCCTGCGTGAAGGACTGGAATGACCCGATGATCTGGAGCACCAGGTTGAAGAAGATGATGGGGCTCAGCATGGGCAGGGTGATCCGCCAGAACTGCTGGAGCGTGCCGGCGCCGTCCACCCTCGCTGCCTCGTAGTACATCACGGGAATCTGCCGGAGGCCGGCCAGGAAGATAATCATGGGAGCACCAAAGGTCCATACGTGCAGCAGGATGATGGAACTCAGGGCGGTGCTGGGATCGGAAATCCACCCCGGCCCCTGGACCCCGAACATTGCCAGGGCTTGGTTCACCAGGCCGGTGGTTCCAAAAATCTGCTTCCAGAGGATGGCCACAGCCACCGAACCACCGAGGAGCGATGGCAGGTAGAACACCGACCGGTAGAACGGAAGGCCGCGGAGGCCCTTGTCCAGCACCAGCGCGATCAGCAGCGCCACAGCAAGCTGGAGCGGCACACCCACCAGGACGTAAGTGAAGGTCACACCCAGCGAGTTATGCAGGCGGGCATCGCTGAACATGCGGATGAAGTTGTCCAGCCCGGTCCATTCCGGCGGCTGCAGCAGGTTGTAGTCCGTGAAGGAGAGATACAGCGACATCAGCATGGGTCCGATGGTGATGGCCACCAGGCCCACCAACCACGGCAGGAGGAAGATGTATGCGGCCTTGTTATCGCGGCCGTTTGCCTTCTTCTCTTCGGCCGTTACGGGTCCCTTGCGCTTGGCCAGGGAGCTTAATTCGCTGATGGCGCTCATTGCGGGGATCCCGTTGCTGGCAGGAGCCCCGCACCGGCAGGCATGCCTGCCGGCTGCGGTGCCCCGGGGATATGTTTAGCGGCCATCTGGTCTCCTTTGGTCATCGTGGCCATCCACGTCGTGGTGATCGCCGTTAAACGATCAGTGTTTGGTCCGCCCCCAATGGCGGAGCTGTTGTCAAAGCTCTCCCATCCGACCCTTGGGCCGCGGAGCGTTGAAAGCGGCTCCGTACCAAAGTAAACGGTTTCTTGACTCCTGTATAGCCCTTTGTTAGTTTTTGAGAAAGCGTTTTCTGCTCGAGTGGCCACTCGACCTGTTTCTTCCTCGGCATATTGTGGGAACCGGTGTCCTCTTGGCAAATCCAGCACTCCCGAACAGTAGTAGACCCCAGCAGCAACATCCTCCAGTCACAGCAATCCACAGGCAGGCCAGTGAGCATCCAACCCGAGCCCGTCCGGCCAAGCGCCATCGCCGGCTACGAAGACTGGCCTGCGTACGTTCGGGACAGTCCCCGCTACCGGGCTGCCAGCCCGCAATCCCAGGAACTCTCGGACGCCCTCGGCGTGCCGGGCGCTTCCCCCACACCGGATGTCACCACAGATTGGGAGCAAACGTACGACGGCGTCACCACCTCCCAGCTCAGCTGGCAGTTGGGATTCGGTCCCCGCACCATTGGCTGGCTTCTGCGTCCGGCCGGAAGCATCGGACCGCTGCCCGGAGTCCTGGCGATGCATTGCCATGGCGGGAACAAGTTCGGCGGGGCCGACAGGCTGGTGGACCTGCCGGATCCCCACCCCTCGGCAAAGGCAGCCCGCGCCGCCCTCTATGACGGCCATTCACTGGCGACAGACATGGCCCGCGCTGGCTTCGCCGTCCTGGCCCACGACGCCTTCGCCTGGGGCAGCCGCTGCTTTGACCTCTCCGTCCCTCCGTGGCGGACGGCCGCCGCGCTGGAGGCGAGGATGTCGCAGTGGCGGCAGGACGGCGTCGTACCTTCCGACGCTGACCTGTACAACGCTGCCGCGGGAATCCATGAGGACACCGTGGCGAAGGCCGCGGGCCTGCTGGGCACAAGCTTTGCCGGCATGGTGGCGCACGATGACCTTGCGGCACTGGAGATCCTTGCAGGGCTGCCGGGGGTGGACTCGGAGCGCCTGGGCTGCATCGGCTTCTCCGGCGGCGGTGGGCGCGCACTGACGCTGGCAGCCCTCAGCCCACGGATCCGGAACTATGTGGTGACGTGCATGATGGCCACGTTCCAGTCGCTGATGCCGGCCTACCTGGATGCGCATTCCTGGCTGCTCCAGACGCCCGGGATCTGGAAACTCGGCGATTGGCCTGAGCTGACCGAGAGGTCGGCTGCCAACGGATTTCTGGTGCAGTATGCGCTGAACGACGAACTGCTTCCGGAAGCGGGCATGCGAGACGCCCACAAGATCCTGGAGTTCCTGCACTCCCCCGGTTACCGAGGCAGCTGGTGGCCGGGCCAGCACGTCTTCACCGCTGAGATGCAAAACGAGGCCATCAATTATCTCGCCGATGCCCTGGGTGCCCAGAGTTCTTCCGGCCCCAATCGTCCAACCGTGCCCACCTTCTAGCAGCCAAGGATCCTTGATGACGCAGCAACCCGCCCCCACGGCACCAGGTATTTCTGAAGCGGCAGGCGAAGCCACCGTCCCGGAAGCCCGCCCCCGCATAGCCTTAGTGGGCGTGCATGGCTTCGGCGAACGGCACCTTGCGAACCTGGCGCGGCTTGAGGAGTCCGGCGCTTTGGAACTGGTGGCCGTGGCGGACCCGAATCCGCCCCAGCCGGGACGGCTCGCCGAATCGGTAGCGGTTTTCAACACCCTGGACCAGCTGCTGGCCGCCGGCCCGGTCCCTGACGTGGTCATCCTTGCCACTCCGATCCAGACCCACGCACCTTTGGCGCTGGCAGCCCTGGCAGCGGGAGCGGACGTTTACGTGGAGAAGCCGCCGGTGGCCTCCATGGCCCAGTTTCAGGAAGTCCTGGCCGCGGCGGAAATCTCCGGACGGCTGGTCCAGGTGGGCTTCCAGAGCCTCGGGTCCCAGGCCCTGCCGGCTATCCGGGACGCCATTGAGTCCGGTGCGGTCGGCCAGGTGCTCGGCTTCAGCGCCACCGGAATGTGGCAGCGGAGCAAAGGCTATTTCAAGCGCTCACGCTGGGCTGGCAAGCGAAGCCTGGACGGGGTGGACGTGGTGGACGGCGTGGCAACCAATGCGCTGGCTCACGCGGTAGCCACCGCGCTCAGCATGGCCGGCGCCCACACCGTGGCGGACGTGGCATCGGTGGAGACGGACCTCTACCGCGCCAACGGGACCCAAAGCGATGACACGTCCGTCCTCCGCGTCCGCACCATCGCCGGACAAACCCTGCTCTGCGCCCTCACGCTCTGCGCGCCGGAACAGCAGAATCCGTCCGTTACCGTCCACGGGACCCTGGGCGAGATCACCTTCTTCTACACCGAGGACGAGCTGGTGATCACCACATCGGCCGGGGAACGCCGTGAAACTTTCGGCCGGACCGACCTGCTGGAGAACCTGCTCGAAGCCCGGAACTCCGGAACACCGCTGCTTTGCTCCCTTCCGGACACCGGTGCGTTCACTTCCGTACTCGAGGCCATCCGCACGTCGCCTGATCCGCAGGAGATCGGCCCGGAATACGTCACATGGGAGGGCGAAGGGGACGAGGCCCATCCCGTGGTCCACGGCATTGCAGCATTGATGGAACGCGCCGTCAAGGCCCAGGCCACCTTTGCAGAGCTGGGTGTCCCGTGGGCCCGCAGGCTGCCGCCGGCCCACACCTTCAGCATCGGCAGACAGCCAGTGGCCGACTACCAGGACGGGAGCCACATCCGGGTTGTTTCTTCACCCCGGCCGTACCTGCACCCGGTCCGGACTCTCGCCGGAACTGTAGTGACCGACCATCAGCCCCTGGACCATGTCTGGCACCTGGGCGTTGGAGTGGCCCTCCAGGATGTGGATGGCGTGAATTTCTGGGGTGGCCGCACCTATACCCGCGCCGCCGGTGAATACATCTGGCGCCCGGACCATGGCCGGATCGAGCGCACGGCGGCTGCCGAGTCGGAGGGCCGGCTGAGCGAGACGCTCTCCTGGAACGGACCCGACGGCCACCCGATCCTCAACGAGCAGCGCACCTGGACGTGGGACGCTGTGAGCCCCTCCGTCTGGCGCCTGGCGTTGGATTTTGCGCTGTCCCCCGCCGGCAATCAACCGGTGAGCCTGGGCAGCCCCGGTTCAAACGGCCGCCACCAGGGCGGTTACGGCGGCTTCTTCTGGAGGCTTCCCCAATGTACCGGGGCCATTGTGTGGACCCCTACGGCTTCCGGCGAGGCCGCCGTCCACGGGAGTGTGGCGCCATGGCTGGCCTGGTCCGGAACCTTTGATGCAGGAGGATTTAGCAGCGGAACGGCCGACGGCGGGACGGCCGACGGTGGATTGGCGGCCGACGGTGGCACTGACCGGAGCGCCACCCTGGTGTTCGTTGCCCAGGAAGGTTCCACGGATCCGTGGTTCGTCCGGGTGGACGGATACCCGGGTGTGGGCCAGTCGCTCGCCTGGGATGCCCAGGTCATCGCCGAATCCGGTGGTGCCGTTCGCCGCGGAGTCACTGTGTTCATAGCTGACGGGATCCTCGCTGCGGCAGACATCGAGGCATTGATCAACAAACAGGGGGAAAAACGATGAGCCAGACAGCCACCGAAGCAACGGCCACCCGGGTGGTGCCGGCACAGGATCCGAACCGGTCACCAAATGTGACCGGACGGGTTGCGCCGGCGTCGCCGGAAGACCGGGCCGTCAAACGGCGCCGTGTCCTGGATATCCTTGACTCCACGGGCCGTGACTCGCTGCTGCTGACCAGCCACACGGCGCTGACCTGGTACCTGGACGGAAGCCGGGTGCACATCAGCCTGGCAGGGGACCCGATCGCTGCGTTGCTGGTGGACCGCGAGGGCGATCACCTGGTGACGTTCAACAACGAGGCCGGACGAATAGCCGCCGAGGAGCTGCCTGCCGGCGTCACCCTTCACTCCGTGCCGTGGTACGGCAACCTGCACGAGGCTGCTGCCGCCGTCGGCCTCAAAACCGGTTCCACACGTTCTACTGCCAACCTCTCGGCTCCACACGAAGGGCCGCTGGCGGAAGCCGCCGTCGCCGATAAGCTCAGGGCGGCACGCCAGCAGTTGCTGCCGGCTGAAAGCGCACGTTATGCCCAGCTCAGCGCGGAACTGGCAGGCATCATGACCGATGTCCTTTCCACAGCGAAGCCTGACACCACAGAGTTCGAGCTCGTGTCGGCACTCGCCGGCCGCGTGGTAGCCGCGGGCGCCGAGCCGCTGGTGCTTTTGTGCAACGGCAGCTCACGCAGTGGCTTCCGCCATCCCCTGGCCACACACTCCCCGCTGGGCCGCCGCGCCATGGCCGTGGTGTGTGCCCGCCGGGACGGGCTGGTCTCCAACATCACCCGCTGGGTGAGATTCGACGCCGGCACTCCCGGAGAGTTGGATGCGGAGGCCCGGATTGCGGCCGTGGAAGCCGACGTCTTTGACGCCACTGTCCCTGGCGCACGGCTGGACCGGATCTTCACCGAAATCAAGGCCGCCTACCTCCGGCACGGGTTTGGGGCGGACCAGTGGGAGAACCACCACCAGGGCGGTCCTGCCGGTTATGCGGGACGCGATCCAAGGGTCACCGGTGCAGCCACCGATACCGTCGTGCTGAACCAGACGTTCACCTGGAACCCGTCCGGCCCCGGCGTCAAGATCGAGGACACTATCCAGCTCACCGAGTCAGGCATTCAGGTACTCACCCTCGACGAACGCTGGCCTGCAACCCTCGTGAACGGAATCCGCCGGCCCCTGACCCTTCAGCTCTGACCCGCTCTGACCCGCGTTCCAATCACCCAAGTAGGTCGCGCTAAGTGTCGTTTTGAGGGGTCATAACGACAGTTAGCGCTACATAGTTGGGAGGCCGGAATGGTCCTTGGCCCACAACCGGTCCGGGGAAGGCAAATCAGAGGCGCAACAGAGCGTCATTGGTATAGACCAACGCGCCGTTTCGGTCCATCGGCAGGCAGTAATTTCACCTGGATGCTGCTCCCGGAGTGCTGTTGAGGCGGATTTGACTTGAATCCGAAGCCGAAGTGGGCAGGCCGTCCCTCCCTTGGCCAGGCCGCGGCGTGTGCCACTTCGAAACCCCAGGCCAGGCCCCAAATGGACCCGCGGTTGGAGGCCCGGAACAGTTTTTTTGCCGTGTTTTTTCTCACCCTGGCTGTCCTTGCAGGCCGGACCGGCGTCTCAATAGCGTGGCACGGGACCGCGAAGCATCAGCGAAGGGACCGCAATGCCATCAGAAACTATCATTACCCCAGCCAGCAAACTCCGAAGATCCCTGACTGCAGGGCTCCGTTGGGACCTTCCGGCGTCACTCGTGGTTTTCCTTGTGGCAGTACCCCTGTCCCTCGGAATAGCCGCTGCATCCGGCGCCCCGGTTATGGCCGGCCTGATTGCCGCGGCCGTGGGAGGAATCGTGGCAGGAAGCCTCGGTGGTTCAGCTCTTCAGGTCAGCGGACCCGCCGCCGGGCTGACTGTCATTGTGGCCGGACTGATCGAACAGTTCGGCTGGCAGACAACCTGTGCCATCACCGCCGCAGCCGGGGTGCTTCAGGCGTTGCTTGGCGCGGCCAGGATCGGCCGGGTGGCGCTGGCCATCGCCCCGGTGGTGGTGCATGCCATGCTGGCCGGCATCGGCATCACCATCGTGCTGCAGCAACTTCACGTGATGTTTGGTTCGGCATCCGCCAGCTCCGCCTGGGAGAACATCACCGCCATCCCGGCAAGCATCTTCTCCGTGGACATCGCCGCAGCGCTTCTCGGGGCCGTTGTCATTGTGGTGCTCGTCGCGTGGAAGCACCTTCCCTCCGCCGTCCGCCGGATTCCGGGGCCGCTGGTTGCTGTCATCGCAGCAACCGTCCTCTCCCTGCCTTTCACGGTGGACAGAATCACGTTCGACGGCTCGCTTTTGGATGCCCTCTCCTTCCCCCAGCTGCCCGACGGGAACTGGACAGCCGCAGTCATCGGCGTGCTCACCATCGCACTGATTGCCAGCGTTGAGTCCCTGCTGTCGGCGGTGGCAGTGGACAAGATGCACCATGGACAGCGGACCAATTTCAACCGGGAGCTCGTGGGCCAGGGCGCAGCCAACCTGACTTCCGGGCTGCTGGGCGGGCTTCCGGTGACGGGCGTCATCGTGCGCAGCGCCACCAATGTTGAGGCCGGCGCCCGGACACGGAAATCAGCGGTGCTCCACGGTGTGTGGGTGCTGGTCTTTTCGCTGCTGCTGGCGGGCCTGATCCAGCTGATTCCGGAAGGTGTGCTCGCAGGCCTGCTGATCGTGATCGGCTCCCGGCTGGTCCGCGGCGCCGACATCCGGACAGCCCGGCGGACCGGCGATCTTACGGTCTACGGCGTCACACTGTTCTGTGTTGTTTTCGTCAACCTGCTTGCCGGCGTATTTGCCGGCCTGCTTCTCGCGGTGGGACTTGTCCTCTGGCGGGTTGTACGCGCGAGCATCCATGCAGAGCCGCTTGCTGACCACATCAGCAGCGGATCCACTGCCAGCTCCGGGGACGGGGACCGTTGGCGGGTGGTCATCGACGGATCGTGCAGTTTCCTTTCCCTCCCCCGCTTGAGCACCGTCCTGGCCTCCGTGCCGGCAGGCACGCACGTCACGGTGGAACTGGAGGTGGACTTCCTCGATCACCCGGTTCACGACACCCTGGACGCGTGGCGGAACCGGCATGTGGGGAACGGCGGCACGGTGGTAATCGAGGAGAGTGGAACCGCCACGCTCCATGGCGCCCAGGCCGGTCCGCCCAGCCGCGGCAGCTCACGCTCGGCGCTTCGGGGCGGGTTTGCCCCGTGGCGCAGCTGGCAGCAGCGGATCCTGGCCGGGCATGCTGCAGCAGCCCCTGACGTTCCGGGCCCCCTGCGTTCCATTCTCTCCGGCGTGGACAACTACCACCGGCGCAACGCCCACCTTGTCCGGCCGCATGTCCAGGAGCTGGCCTCGTTCCAGGATCCCAACACATTGTTCCTGACCTGCTCGGACTCCCGCCTGGTGCCGAACCTGATCACCAGCAGCGGTCCCGGAGACCTCTTCACTGTCCGGAATGTGGGCAACGTGGTGGGCAGCAAATGGCTGGATTCCTCTGTTGAAGCCGCCCTGGACTTTGCGCTCAACAAGCTGTCGGTGGAATCAGTAGTGGTGTGCGGCCATTCGGGTTGCGGTGCCATGACCGCGCTGAGTGATGACCCACGGCCCACTGAGGCTTACGACGGCGGCCTGCAGGGCTCCGCACGGGAAGGCACCTCCAGTGCGGCAACTGCCGCCGGGGAGCGGGGCGCTGTTGACGTCTGGCTTGACCACGCCAGGCCCAGCCTTGGCGCGTTCCGCGGCGGGCATCCCGTCCAGGTGGCTGCAGCCGAAGCCGGGTACGACGCCGTCGACCAACTGGCGATGGTCAACGTCGCGGTGCAGCTGGACCGGCTCAACCGGCAGCCCGGCCTCCGGGAGGCGCTGCACGCGGGACGGGTACATGTGGCCGGGCTGTTTTACGACATTTCCACGGCACAGGTCCTTCGGATCACTTCCACCGGCATCAGCCACCTTGATCCGCTGCCGTCCCAGTCCCTGGAGACCATGGAGGAAGAACAGCCTGTCCACTAGCAGCAAGCGGTTTCGTTCTGACACTGCAGGCGGGGAACCATCTAAGGTTCCCCGCCTGCAGTGTCCGTACAGCGCTCGCTAGGGCAGCACCAGCTCGTCATCAACACGGCGAGGGATTCCCAGCGGATTGCTCTCCCGGAGAGCCGGATGCAGGACGGCTTCCGGAGCGTCCTGGTAGGCCACCGGCCGCTGGAACCGGCGCACCGCCGTCGCTCCCACCGAGGTGAACAGTGAGGTGGTGGCCGGGTAGGGTCCGCCGTGCTGCTGGGCCCAGTTGACGGCGACCCCGGTGGGCCAGCCATCGAACAGCACCCGGCCGGCAAGGCCGGACAGCTGCTCAACGAGACCTGAAACGTCCTCGCCGGGAAGCGCATGAACGGTGGCGGTAAGACTGCCCGGGACCTTGGCCAGGGCAGCGGCGAGCTCATCCCGGTCCGTATATTCGATCAAAAGGGTGGTGGGACCGAAGCACTCCTCCAGTAACTCGTCCGGGCGTTCCAGGACATTGGCGGCGGAGGTGGAGAAAACCACCGGCGCCGCACCGTCCTGGCTGGCGTCCTGCTGCACCCTGCCACTGACTACAGCCACGCCGGGGACGGAAGCCACGCTGCGCAGGCCGTCCGGGTAGGCGTCAGCGATGCGGCCGGTGAGCATGGCCGACGTCGGCTTGTCTTTGGTTGCCGCTGCCAAATCAGCGGCAAAACCGGTGCCGCTGGGGATAAACACCAGACCCGGCTTGGTGCAGAACTGGCCTGCGCCCATGGTGAAGGACCCTGCCAATCCGGCGGCGAGTTCGGCGGACTTCTCAGCCATGGCCGCACTGGTGATGACCACGGGGTTCAGGCTGCCGAGTTCGCCGTAGAAGGGGATGGGATCGGGCCGGGAAACGGCCAGGTCAAACAGTGCGCGGCCACCGGGGATGGAGCCCGTGAAGCCGACAGCCCTGATGGCGGGGTCCTGCACCAGGGCGGTGCCAACCTCGCGGCCGCTGACCAGGGCGAAGATGCCCTCCGGGGCGCCGGCCGAGTGTAAGGCCGCTGCCATAATCTCAGCGGTCCGTTCAGACAGCTTCAGGTGCCCGGAGTGGGCCTTGACAATAACCGAACATCCAACGGCCAGCGCGGATGCTGTGTCGCCGCCGGCCACGGAGAAGGCGAAAGGGAAGTTGGAGGCCGAGAACACCGCCACCGGCCCGATGGGCCGCAGCAGGCGCCGCAGGTCAGGCTTCGGCGGAGTGGCGGCAGCGTCAGCATGGTCAATGATTGCTTCGAGATAGGACCCCTCAGTGATCACCCGGGCAAAGAGGCGCAGCTGGCCGGAGGTGCGGCCCACTTCACCGGTCAGGCGCACGGATCCCAGGCTTGTCTCGGAGTGGGCGATGTCCACGAGTTCGGCCACGTTGGCGTCAAGCGCGTCTGCAACGGCCGTCAGCCAGGCCGCGCGTTCGGCATCCGTTGACGCTGCCGATATCTGCGCGGCCCGGGTGGCCGCGGCGGTGAGTTCGGACAGGGAAAGGGTTGCAGTTGTCACGTCAGGTACCTGTTCTTCGTGTTTAGTTTAAAGTTCGTCCCGGAAGCGGAAGCCCAGGCCCGGCTGGTCCGTGAGCGTTACGCGGCTGTTGCTGAAGCGGACCGGAGAGGGCGCTGCCAGGATGCCCAACTGCTCGAACGAGGCGTCTTCGACATCCTCAACCAGGGTGGGTTCGGCCAGGGTCAGGGCAAGCTGGCCGGAGAGCTCGGGCAGCAAGTGCGGCATCACCCGGATGCTGTTGGTCCGTGCCAGTTCAACAATCCGCCGGAACGGGGTGATGCCGCCTACCCGGATGATGTTTGGCTGAATGATGTCTACGGCTTCGGCTGCTATGAAATCCCGGAAGCGGTAGATGGTGTGCAGGTTTTCGCCCAGGGCGATGGGCACGGGCGAATGTTTGCGGAGCCTGCGGTAGGCCCAGAGATCGTCCGCTCGGATGGGTTCTTCGAGCCATTCCAGCCCATATTCTACGAGGACTTCCAACGCTCTAAAGGTGGCGGGCAGGTCCCAGCGCTGGTTCGCATCGACCATCAGCTTGCGGCCGGGCCCCAGCACGGAACGGACGGCGGCCACCCGCTCGGCGTCCTCCCGGATGTCGGGCTTGCCCACCTTGATCTTTACGGCCTGGTGCCCCGCGCTGATCCAGCGCTCAACCTGGGCCACCAGCTCTTCAAGGGTGTAGTGCAGGTTTACGCCCGAGCCATACACCTCTGCAGACTCCTGCCGCTGGCCCAGGAGCCCTGTCACGGAGGTGTTCGCCCTGTGAGCCTGCAGGTCCCAGAGGGCAAGGTCCACGCCCGCCATGGCGATGGTGGTCAGTCCCCCGCCCCCGGCCTCATGCAGGCGCTTCCACAATGCGTCCCACACCGTCTCAGGGTTGGCGGGCAGCCCGGTAACGAAAGGGGCGATGTCGTAGTCGAGGAGTGCTTTGACGGCATGCGGGCCGATGGTGGGCGTCCACGAAAAACCGTGGCCCGCGCCGCCGTCGTCCGTTTGGATGTCCGTGACGATCACATGGTTTTCCGGCGCCTCCGCACCCCAACTGCGCCGCAGCGGGACGGTCAGTAACCGGGTGGAAAGGCCGGTGATGCGCGGTGCTGTCCGGACGGCTTCGGCGACGGACGTGGTCATCAGCGGCCAGCCAGCTCGTGGCCCTTGGCGAGGATGGCCTTCAACTGCACCAGCTGCTCGTCCGTGGGATCCACCAGCGGCGGACGGACGGAGCCAACAGCCAGCCCGCCCAGCCGGAGCCCGGCCTTGATCAGCGAAACACCAAAGCCGGGGGTCTGGTCGCGGAGCCGAACCAGCGGAGCGTAGAAGCCTTCCAGCAGGGCATTGCGGCGGTCCTCGTCCCCTGACATGTAAGCGTCGTAGTAGGCCTTGGCGATCTCCGGAGCCATGGCGAACGCGGCGGAAGAGTACAGCGGGATGCCGAGTCCCCGGTAGGCGCCCTGCGTCAGTTCGGCGGTCAGCAGGCCGTTGAACAGGGCAAAGTCTTCGCGGCCGGTGGCGCGGACCGCGGTGACGATCTCCTGCGCCAGGCCAACATCGCCCAGGCCGTCCTTGAAGCCGATGACCTTGGGGTTGCCCGCGAGCCTGGTCATGGAGGCGGCGGTGAACCTGGCGTTGCCGCGGTGATAGACGATCACGGGGAGGCTGCTGGCGTCCGCCACGGCCTCGATGTAGGCCACCAGGCCCTCTGTGGGGCCGGTGACAAGGTACGGCGGCAGGACCAGGAGCGCGTCGGCGCCCGCTTCTTCGGCAGCGCGGGCGGCAGCGATCGCGTGGCCCAGGGGGCCTCCTGCTCCGGCAACCACGGGCACCTTGCCGGCCACAACCTCGACGGCGGCTGTCACTACTGTGCGCACCTCTTCGATGCTCAGGGCATGGAACTCGCCCGTCCCGCAGGCCGGGAAGACGCCGCCGGGGCCGAAAGGCAGGCGGGAGCTGATGTGCTCCTTGAGCAGCCCGACGTCGACGCCGCCTTCAGGCGTGAACGGGGTGACGGGGAAAAACAGTACGCCGTCGAATTTCATGGTGTCTCCTTGGATCCCGTGCCAGCCGTCACCAGCGCGGCGGAGGTCCCTTCGTAGGGGGTGGATGTTTTGAGTTCGGTCCGCCAGCTCCGTTTGGGTTGCCAGCCGAGCAGGTCACGGGCTTTGTCAATCGAAAATGCCGGAGCGGTCCCCGTGAGACCGGAGCACAGCTCTGCAGTGCCGGGAAGGAACCGCGGCATGAGGTCAGCCAGCGGGGCCGTTGCCAGGGCGTCTGCGGCGCCAACAAAGAACGTTTCGCCGTTGGGGATGGAGTCCATCTTCCGCAGCAGGACGTCCAGGAAGTCGGCCACGTCGCGCGCATCCACGTAGTTAAACAGGGCAGGGGCGGACAGTGCCGGATCTGTGAGCCGTTCGGCAACGGTGTGACCCTGCTGAGTGGGCGCGCCCTCCCATTCCTCCGGCGAGATGACGTAGCAGGGCCGGAAGGCCGCGTACCGGATCCTCTCGCCCTGGGCGGCGGCGAACATCTGCACGGTCTGTTCCGCGATCAGCTTGGACAGCGCGTAGGCGTTCCAGGGCTTGGGCGTGGTGCGCTCATCCAACGGGAAGCTGGCCGGGAGCCAGCCTGCCGGCGAGCCGTAGCCCAGGACGGTAGGGCTGCTGGCGGTGACGATTTTGCCGATCCCCAGCTCCGTAGCCGCACTGATCACGGCGTAGGCAAGACGGGTGTTGGTGGCGAAGATGACGTCTTCCGGCGCGCTGAAGGGGACGGCAATCGCGGCAAGGTGGATGACGGCGTCGGGAGTGGTTTCCCGGAGGAAGCGCAATGCCTCGCCCGGGGCGAGGAGGTCTGCCGTTTCCTGCACGACGCCGGCCGCCAGCTGATCCGCCGGAACGGCCTCGCGGTCAACCGAGATCACGTGGTGGCCTTTTTCGGCCAGCCCCGCCACAACACTGCGGCCCAGGCGGCCGGAGCCGCCGGTGACAAGGATCCTGCTCATGGTTTTCCTTACGTTTAGGCGCCGGACTGGGCACCGCGGCGGAGGTCAACGCCGAGGTCAAGGTCTTCAATGCGGACGGGAAGAGAGGATTCGAGGGAGCGGTTTCCGGCGATGCCCACAGAGACGGAACGGAGACCGTCCAGGTAGCCCGAGGGGCGTCCCAGCGGGTCTTCGCCCGGTCCGTTGAAGAGGTCCGAAAGCAGGAGCTCGTCGCCGCCGCCGTGGCCGCCTTCACCATTGACGATCGGCACCTCATAAGCGGCTTCCCAGTGGCGCTGGACCACCAGGCGTTCGCCGTTGCGGCGGATGGCGTCGTCCTCCTCGATGGGGGTTGCGCTGGGGTCCACCACCGTTTTCTTGTCCGTGCTGGAGGTGACTGCTGCGCGTTCCACCACTTCGAGTTCTGCACGGCCTTCTGTCCCGTTGACCGCCACCCGGTAGCCTTCCCAGGGGCTGTGGGCGTTCAGCGAGTAGCTCAGGCGCGGACCGCCCTGGTACTCCACCACCAGCGCCAGGTTGTCCTCGATGGTGATGCCGCCGGTGAAGACGTCCTGGTCGCGGCGGTAGCCGTCGTAGTGCTCGTTGTCCAGGAAAAGTGCCTTGAGGCGCTCGTCCTCGCGCAGGTCAAGGGTGAAGGGGTCCTTCTCGGCGCTGGCAGGCGCCGCGGCATCCGGGGTGCCGCGTTCCGGGCGGGGACCAAGTCCGCGTTCGGCCGCATTCCTGTCGCCGTAGAACTTGAGTCCGCCGGAGGCGAAGACGCGCTCCGGGACGTCATCGATCCACCAGTTAACAAGGTCGAAGTGGTGGGACGCCTTGTGGATCAGCAGGCCGCCGGAGTTCTTCTTTTCCCGGTGCCAGCGGCGGAAGTAGTCCGCACCGTGGACAGTGTCCAGGACCCAGCTGAAGTCGATGGAGGTGACCTTGCCGATCACGCCGCTTTGGATGATCTCCTTGAGGGCGCTGTTGCGCGGCGAGTAGCGGTAGTTGAAGGTGACCACAACGTTGCGGCCTGTTTCGTGCACAGCTTTGGTGATGCAGCGGCAGCCCTCGGCGTCGATGGTGAGGGGCTTTTCAACCACGACGTCGGCGCCTGCGTTGAGCGCCTCCACGATGTAGTCGGCGTGGGTGTAGTCGGGCGTCGTCACCACGACCCGGTCGATGTTGTTGTCCTTGACGAAGGCGGTGAGATCTGCGGGATCAAAAGAGGCCACAGGGCCGGCGGCGCCCAGGTCCTGGATCAGCTTCTGGTAGAACTGAACCCGCCCGGGGTTCACGTCGGAGAAAGCCACCAGCTCGGCGGTGTCCGCGTGCTTGCCGAAAATAGCCCGGATGTACATTTCCGAGCGGCCGCCGGTGCCGATCAGGGCAATGCGCGCCTTGGAGGGCTGCCCTGCCTGCGTTCCTGCTGCCCCCTTGAGGGTTTCAGAGCCCGAAGCCGCGGTGGCGGACGTCGACTCGGCTGTGTTGACCATGAGGGTCCCTTTCGAAAGGCTTCGGTACCCGGCCGATTGCCCGGCCGTTGTTCGATGGAGTTACTGAGGTTCGATGAGTAACTGAGGGGATTTTGCTCACTCCTCAGAAACCGTTTTCTCAATGCGTTATTAGATTTGTATCAAGAGATGCCGGCTCCCGTCAACCATTATCCCCCTTGAGAGAAACCGTTTTCCAGCGCTGGCGCCAAGGTGATTGTCTCGACGGCTTCACAGATGGTCCGAAGTTGACGCAATCTGAATGGAAATCGGTTTCTAGTAGCGTTATATGCTTTCACTCACAACACCGCTGGTCACCAGCCGCCCCGCCCGGCAGGGCGCTACGGCCCGGGGACTTACGAAAGGCAGACCATGGTCAGGAAATCGGCAACGGGCAGGATCGGCATCGCGGACGTTGCCATCAGGGCCGGCGTTTCGCATGCCACCGTTTCGCGGGTGATGAACGGCAATTTCACCGTGGATCCTGAGATTGCTGCCCGCGTCCGGGCAGCCGCGGCGGAGCTGAAGTACCAGCCCAATCCGGTGGGGCGCAGCCTGGCCCTGGGTAAAACAGACACCATCGGCATTGTGGTCCCGGACCTCGCCAACCCCACATTCCAGGCCATCCTGCGTGGATTGAGCCGGGCCGCGGCACAGGACGGCTACCGCGTCCTGATTGCCGACTCCTTCGAAGTCTCCAGTGAAGAAGCCATCCTCGCCGGCGAAGCCCGACGGCGTTGTGACGGGCTGGTGCTGTGCGCCCCGCGCATGAGCGACACTGAGCTGGAGGAGATAGCCCCGTCACTGCATCCGCTGGTCCTGATCAACAGGACCACTGCCGCTCCGAAGGTACCCAGCCTGGTGGTGGATTACGGACAGGGCGTCCAGGACCTGGCCGAGCATCTGGCAGAGCTCGGCCACACCCGCCTGGCATTCCTGGCGGGCCCGGCACGCAGCGCCTCCAACGCGCTCCGGCTCCAGGGCCTGGAATCGTTCAAGGCTGCCCATCCCCACGTGGATGTCAGGATGCTCGAAGGCGGCTCTGACTTTGACACCGGCCACGGTGCCGTGGATGCCGTGCTGGACAGTGGCGCCACGGGCATCCTGGCCTTCAATGACCTCGTGGCCATGGGCCTGATGAGCGGGCTTCACGAGCGCGGCGTGGACGTACCCGGGGATATCTCCGTCACGGGCTTCGATGACATTCCCTTCGCGCGGTACACCACCCCCGCCCTGACCACGGCGGCCGTGCCCATCACGGAGCTTGGCCAGCAGGCATGGCACCAGCTGCGGGCGCTGATCCGGAAGGAAGACAACGACGCACCCGGCAGCAGGTACCAGCCGCGCCTGGAGGTCAGGGCCAGCAGCGGGCCGGCGAAGGACTGACTTTCCTACTCATCCAGCAAGACCCTCGCGAGATGGCAGTTAATGGCAATGCCGAGCGGGGACACTGCCGCGAAGTGCTTTCTCGATCCCGCCGCCACTGAAACCAGCACTCCTCAGCCCCGCCGCGCTTAGCCCGGCAATCCCGGACGCAGGCCTGCTTCCCGGTAGTAGCCCTCGATGTGGGCGGCCACCAGCTTGGCCCCCCGCTCGCCGTCGCCGTTCCGGATAGCGGCAAGGATCTCCCGGTGCTCGGCCCGAAGGCGTGCGGCCGTGGCGTCCCAGTCCGGGAGATTGGCCGTGAGCTCTGCGGCGTAGCCCTGGATCGACTCCCGCAGCGATCCCATCATGGCGCTGACCACGGCATTTCCAGCGGCATCGGCAAGAGCCAGGTGGAACCTGACATCCAGCGCGAGAAAGTCATCAACAGGCGAGCCCGCTTCCATGGACGCGCCGGGCGATACTGCAGCGCCGGCCTCACGTGCAGTCCCGGCCTCACCTCCGGCCGGTCCGACGGCGTCCATCTCGTCCAGGAGGCTGGCTGCGGTGTCCAGTTCAGGGGCATCCGGCTTCGCCCGTGCAGCGGCCCAGGACTCCAGCAATACCCGGGTCTCCACAATGTCAGACACCGGAAGGTGCTGCGTGGCAACGTGGAGGCGCAGCGCCGAGCCCAGCGCCGCCGTCGGATCTGAAATCACCACCGTTCCGGATTCCGGTCCCGAGCCCACACCCGCACGGACAACACCCATGGCCTCCAGGATCCGGATGGCTTCCCGAACGGAGGTCCGGGAAACCTGCAGCTGTTCGGCCAGCGTGCGCTCGGCGGGAAGGCGGCCGCCCACGGTCAGCAGGCCCTCGGAGAGCTGCTTCTCGATCCAGTGCAGGACAAGTTGGTGGGTGCGCATACGGCCATCCTAGTTGATATGGTTGGACCACATGGCCTAAAGTGTGGTTAGACCACAGCCGTCCGGCCCACCACGAAGGAAGCCATGACCCATACGATCCAGCCGAACAACCCCGAGACTACTCCGGCGCCGGACGCCACGGACGTTCCCGCCGTCGGCACACCACCGCGGCCCGCAGCGGCGGCTCCTCTGCCGGCCGCCCTCAAGCGCCGCCTCCCTAAATACTCCGACCTGGCGCCCCTGATGCAATTCAAAAAGCCCGAGTTCAGCAAGGAAGCACGGCTCAAGCGCGCCAGCACCATCTGGGAACTGCGGGACATCGCCAAGCGCCGCACACCCCAGGCGCCCTTCGACTACACGGACGGCGCGGCCGAAGGTGAGATCACGCTGCGCCGCGCACGCGAAGCATTCCTGGACATCGAGTTCCGGCCGGGCATCCTGCGCAACGTCTCGAGCATCGACCTGAGCACGGAGATCCTGGGCAAGTCCTCCCGGCTGCCGGTAGGAATCGCCCCCACCGGGTTCACCCGCATGATGCAGTCCGAGGGCGAGTACGCCGGTTCACAGGCAGCCGAGGCCGCAGGCATTCCCTACACGCTGTCCACCATGGGCACCGCCTCCATCGAGGACGTGGCGGCGGCGGCCCCCGGCGGCCGCAACTGGTTCCAGCTCTACCTCTGGACGGACCGCGACCGCTCGCTGGAACTGATCGACCGCGCCGCCAAGGCCGGGAATGACACCCTGATGGTGACGGTGGACACGGCAGTGGCCGGAGCCCGCCTCCGGGACGTCCGCAACGGCATGACCATCCCGCCGGCGCTCACCATCAAGACGGTGCTGGATGCGTCCTACCGCCCGGCCTGGTGGTTTAACTTCCTCACGCACGAGCCGCTGACGTTCGCCTCACTGTCCCGCTACACCGGCACCGTGGCCGACCTCATCAACTCAATGTTCGATCCCACCCTCACGTTCGAGGACCTCGACTGGCTGCGTGAAACCTGGAAGGGCAAGCTGGTGGTCAAGGGCATCCAGACCGTCGAGGATGCCCGCAGAGTGGTGGACCACGGCGCCGACGGTGTGATCCTCTCCAACCACGGTGGGCGCCAGCTGGACCGGGCACCCATCCCGTTCCACCTGCTCCCCGAGGTCAAGCAGGCCTTCACCGCGGACAACACCGACGCCGTGATCATGCTCGATACCGGCATTATGAGCGGTGCGGACATCGTGGCTGCGCTGGCCCTGGGCGCCGACTTCACGCTGATTGGCCGCGCCTACCTCTACGGCCTGATGGCAGGCGGCCGGGCAGGGGTGGACCGCGCCCTCCAGATCCTGGAGAAGGACATGGCCCGCACCATGGCGCTGCTGGGCGTCAGCAGGATCTCCGAGCTCACACCGGACCACGTGCGGCTGCTCAACAAGTAAGGTGCGCGCCGGCCCAACTGACTCGCACTTAACGCTGTGAAAACCCGTTTTGGGAGCGTTAACTGCGAGTCAGTTGGGCTGACGGGCTACTTCTTGCGGCCGAACTTCGGGAGGTTGGGCAGGTTGGCCAGCAGGTCCGCGGCCTTGGTGGCGGCGCGGCCCACGGTCCGGCCGATCTGCTGCGGGACGGTGTCGTCGCTTAGCGGAGCGGTGGTACCGCCGGGAATAACGACGGCGGGACTCAACTCCGAGCCCCCGCGCGCGCCCGTCCCAGCAGGCACGGCTCCGGCAGCCACAGCCCCGGCAGCCACAGACTCTGCGGCCAACGCATGCGCAGCCACTAGCTCACCATCGCGGCCCTCGGCTGGCGTCCCCTGGGCCGGCGTCCCCTGGGTTGGCGCCCCCTGGGCCGGGGTGACCTCGGTTCCCTGCAGCTCCGGCGACCTATTCAGTGCGGCGGAGGGTCCGACGTCGAACGTCCCCAGCCAGCTGGCCACACTCTCCAGCGGCTTGGAGTTGAGCGCGTAATAGCGCTTCTGTCCCTGCGCGCGCATGGTGACAAGCTGCGCTTCACGAAGAACCTTGAGGTGCTTTGAAATGGTGGGCTGACTGGCTGACAGTTCCTCTACCAGCTCCCCCACCGCTTTGTCCCCCGAACGAAGGGATACCAGGATGTCACGCCGGGTTGCTTCCGCAATGACGGCAAATACGTCGTCTGTCACCATGCCTCCCACCCTAGCGACATATACGCCGAAAGGCATCAACTATTTCGGCTGCTGACGCACTTGCAAAGCAGGGTGTTGGTGGCATTCGCGTCAGTCGAACCAAGGGTCCAACCCGTGGAGGGGAAAGACTGCTTTCCGCGTAGCCATGACCGTCCTGTCCACGGCGTCGTTGGGATCGAACCCCACTTCCCAGGACCGCCACCACAGCTCCACGTCGTCGCCCATGAGCGCTGGGGCTGCCGCGCCGAACTTGTCCTGGACGTAACTGCGCCAGTCCTCCGGCACACGGCTCCCCGGCGGGACAGGGCGGCCTGCTGCGATCGCGATCAGATGGCTCCAGGATCGCGGCACCACATCCATCACGTTGTAGCCGCCTCCTCCGGTGGCAATCCACCGGTTCCCGCAGTGCCGGGCTGCAAGGGCGGCGATAGCGTTGGCGGCCTCGCGCTGGCCGTCAACGCTGACATTCAAATGGGCCAGAGGGTCCAGTCGGTGCGAGTCGCAACCATGCTGGCTGACGATCACTTCAGGCTTGAATGCGCCCACCAGTTGCGGCACCACGGCATGAAAGGCGCGCAGCCAGCCGGCATCCGCCGTCCCCGACGGCAGCGCAACATTCACGGCCGTGCCCTCAGCTTGCGGGCCTCCGATCTCATCCGCGAAGCCGGTTCCCGGGAACAGCGTGAGCCCGCTTTCATGCAGCGAAATGGTGAGCACCCGCGGATCAGCCCAGAAGATGCTTTCCGTCCCGTCCCCGTGGTGCGCGTCGACGTCGATATAGACAACGCGCGCAATGCCGCCGTCGAGCAGCCTGCGGACGGCAAGCGCAGAATCGTTGTAGATGCAGAAGCCGCTGGCCCGATCGCGGGCGGCATGGTGGAGGCCACCGCCAAAGTTCACGGCTCGGAGGGCACTGCCGTCCAGGATGGCCGAGGCTGCGAGCAGGGAACCGCCGGCCAGTCTTGCAGCGGCCTCATGCATACCCGCAAAGGCCGGATCATCTTCGGTCCCCAGACCCCGGGCTTCGTCGGCGAAATATGGATCCTCGCTGACCCGGTGTACCGCCGCCACAAAATCCGACGAATGCACGGTCTCCAGCTCGGCGTCGGATGCTATCTCCGGCGCGGCAATGGAGACGTGGTCCAGGTCCAGCAGCCCCAGGCTCCGGGCAAGCCGCGCGGTAAGATCCATCCGTTCCGGTGCCATCGGGTGTCCGGGGCCGAAGTTGTAATCGGTCATGGACGAGTTCCACACCACCGTCGTTGGTGGTGCGGGCTGGCTGAGACCGGGCAGGAATGTCATCAATCACAGGCTACCCGAGCCCGCCGCCCCTCTGGCCCGGCCATTAGTGGTTTACTACTGAAGGAAACAGTTTCTACCGAGGAAAAGCCACACACATGACGGAACGCCAGTCGAGGCCCCGGAGCCCGGCCAGCTGGCACCCTGCCGCCCAAGAGCGGGAAGGCCTCTGGATCTTTACGCGGCTGCGCGACTTTATCGACGATATTGCCAATACTTCGCCGGCCCGGCTTGCCCTGAGTGTGTTCGGCGTGGTCATCCTGGTGTTCACCCTGCTGCTTTCCCTGCCAGTCTCTGCTGCCAGCGGCGAAGCGACACCCCTGCACCAGGCAATGTTCACGGCAGCTTCCGCGGTGTGCGTCACAGGCCTGACAGTGGTATCGACGGCTGTCCACTGGTCCTTCTTCGGCCAGCTGGTCATCCTGGTGGGCATCTTCGTCGGCGGCCTGGGCACTTTGACGCTGGCGTCACTGCTGGCCCTGATGGTGAGCAAGAGGCTTGGCGTCCGCGGCAAGCTCATCGCCCAGGAAGCCATGAACAACGCCGGCCGCCTGGGCGAGGTGGGTACGTTGCTCCGGATCGTCATCACCACGTCCGTGGTCATCGAGGGGTTCCTGGCGCTGGCCCTGATCCCGCGGTTCATGACCCTGGGCGAGCCCTTCTGGCAGTCGGTCTGGCACGGTATTTTCTACGCGATCTCCGCCTTTAACAACGCCGGCTTCACTCCGCATTCGGACGGCATTGTGCCCTACGAAACAGATCTGTGGATACTGGTTCCGCTGATGGTGGGCGTGTTCCTGGGCAGCCTGGGCTTCCCCGTGGTGATGGTCCTGCAGCAGAACGGGCTGAACTGGAAAAAGTGGAACCTGCACACCAAACTGACTATTCAGGTCTCCTTCATCCTGCTCGCGGCAGGAACAGTGCTGTGGGCGCTGATGGAGTGGGATAACACCCGGACCATTGGCCCCATGAACCTGGGCGACAAGATCACACACTCCCTTTTTGCCTCCGTCATGACCAGGTCCGGCGGGTTCAACCTCGTTGAACAGAATCACATGGAGTCCACCACCATGCTGCTCACGGACGCCCTGATGTTCGCGGGCGGCGGCTCGGCCTCCACCGCCGGCGGCATCAAGGTCACCACCATTGCCGTGATGTTCCTGGCCATCGTTGCCGAGGCCCGCGGCGATTCCGACGTCCAGGTCTACGGCCGGACCATTCCGCAGGGCACCATGCGCGTGGCCATCTCCGTGATCGTGGCCGGCGCCACCCTTGTTTCCGTCTCCGCCTTCCTCCTTCTTCAAATCAGTGGCGCGTCGCTGGACCGGGTGCTGTTCGAAACCATTTCAGCCTTCGCCACCGTGGGACTCAGCACCAACCTCAGTGCCGAGCTCCCGCCGTCGGGCGTTTATGTCCTTACTGCCTTGATGTTCGCCGGCCGCGTGGGCACCGTTACCCTTGCAGCTGCGCTGGCGTTGCGACAGCGCAGCCAGCTGTACCACTATCCGGAAGAGAGGCCCATCATTGGCTAATTCCTCAGGCATCCCCAGCCGCCCCGCCCACAATGCGCCGGTCCTGGTGATCGGGCTGGGCCGTTTTGGCTCCTCGACGGCGGAACAGCTGGTGAAGCAGGGCCGGGAAGTCCTTGCCATCGAACGCGACCGGACACTGGTGCAGAAGTGGGCGCCGCTTCTGACCCACGTGGTGGAGGCGGATGCCACCAACATCGACGCGCTGCGCCAGCTGGGCGCCCAGGAATTTACGTCGGCGGTGGTGGGGGTGGGCACGTCCATCGAGTCCTCAGTGCTGATCACCGTAAACCTGGTGGATCTGGGCATAGAGCACCTGTGGGTCAAGGCGATCACGCCGTCGCACGGCAAGATCCTGACCAGGATCGGTGCCAACCACGTCATTTACCCAGAGGCCGATGCCGGTGTCCGGGCCGCGCACCTGGTGTCCGGCCGCATGCTTGACTTCATCGAGTTCGACGACGACTTCGCGATCGTCAAAATGTATCCACCGCGTGAAACAGTAGGTTTCACGCTGGATGAATCCAAGGTCCGCTCCAAATACGGGGTGACAATTGTTGGCGTTAAGTCCCCCGGCGAGGACTTCACCTACGCGCGTCCGGAGACCAAGGTGTCTTCACGGGACATGCTCATTGTGTCCGGCCACGTTGACCTGCTGGAACGGTTCGCCGCCCGCCCTTAACCCCGAGTTTTTGTCCATTTGTGGCGACTTTGCCACGGTGCAAGTCGCCACAAATGGACAAAAACTCAATGGCGGGGGCTAGCCCAGCTGCCGCGTGATCTCGGCCGCGCGCTCGGCCGCAGCCCGGGCGCCCGCAGCGATGATCGAAGGAATCCCCTGCTCATCAAACGTGGCGATGGCACGTTCGGTGGTGCCGTTGGGGCTGGTCACGGACTTCCGCAGCGCCGACGGATCGGCTCCCGGCTCGGCCAGCATAAAGCCTGCCCCCGCCACCGTTTCCCGGGCGAGGAGCAGCGACAGTTCACGGTCTAGGCCCAGCTCGACGCCGGCGGATGCCATGGCCTCGGCAAGGTAGAACGCGTAGGCCGGCCCCGAGCCGCTGATTGCCGACAGCGCATCCACCTGCTCCTCGGGCACCTCCACCACGGTGCCTGCCGGTTTGAGGATGTCCTTGGCCTTCTGAAGCTGCTCAGGGCTGCAGTTGGTGCCAGGCGATACGGAGACCACGCCACGGCCCAGCTTTGCCGGAGTATTGGGCATGGTACGGATAACTGGCTGTCCGGGTGGCAGGGCGGCTTCCAGTTGCTCCAGTGAAACCGCCGCGGCCACGCTGATGACGATGGTATCGGGCGACAGGGAACGGCTGATTTCCCGGGCCAGGTCAACTATGCCTGCCGGTTTGACGCCCAGGATGACGACGCCGGAACCCTTGGCCGCCTGCCTGTTATTCTCGGGTTCTTCCTCGCTGGCGATGGCGGTGATGCCATGGTGGCGCTGTGCCAGTTCGGCCGCCCGCTCCGCCCTTCGGACAGTGGCCACGATGTCGGCAGGGTCTATTCCGCCTTCCACCAGGCCGGTCAGGATTGCTTCGTTCATGGATCCACAGCCAAGGAATGCGATTCGGTTGCTCATGGTTCCATCATGGCAGTTAGCCAGCGTAGCCCAAAAGGAAGCGATTCACAGCCGGCTCCCATGTTCAATGCAGGTTGCTCCCACCTTCGGCACCTAACGTAGTTATTACCTCATTGAGGGTGCGAGTGATGCGGCAAGCATGGGGATGTTTGCCCGAGGCGCCGGCAGTCTCCAACAGGTTTTCCCCCCATTTTCCTGTTGCGGGCGCCGGCGCTTTCGCGTTAACCGGCACCTTCAGGACCAAAAGCGGCCGTGTCAGCTGGCCAGCGAGCCTTCGGGCGCAATCACATGCGGGGCCGGATGCAGGGGCCCGGAGAAGACCAGCTGGTCCAGCCGGCGCAGGATCAATCCTTCGCGCAGCGCCCACGGACAGATCTTGACCTTCTTGAACTTGAACAGCTCCAAAGCTGCTTCGGCCACCAGCGCCCCGGCGAGGAGCTGGTTGGCGCGGGCTTCGGAGACGCCTGGCAGGTGAAGGCGGTCTTCGGACTTCATGGCGGAAATGCGCTGGGCCCAGACTCCCAGGTCGGTGGCGTTCAGCTCACGCTTGACGTATGGACCTGCCGCGCTGGGGGCTGCCCCCGCGATCCTTGCCAGGGACCGGAAAGTCTTCGATGTTCCGCCGACGAGGTTCGCCCGGCCCAAGCCGTCGAACTCGCGGACCGCGGGTTTCAGTGTGGCCCGAATGTAGCGGCGCAGCTCCTTGACGCTCTTCGCCGACGGCGGGTCCTCCGACAGCCAGTCCCGCGTGAGGCGGCTGGCGCCGAGCGGAACGGACGTTGCCACTTCGGGAAGCTCGTCCTGGCCGAAGGCCATTTCAAAGGAGCCGCCGCCGATATCGAGGTTGAGGATGGGGCCGGCGCCCCAGCCGTACCAGCGGCGGACGGCGAAGAAGGTCATGGAGGCCTCTTCGCTTCCCGTCAGCTCCTGCAGGGTCACGGTGGTCTCGTGCTTGACGCGGGCCAGCACGGCAGGGCCATTGGTGGCTTCCCGGATGGCCGACGTACAGAAGGCCAGGAGATCCGCTGCTTTGTGCTTGGCCGCGAACTCCCAGGCCTCCAGGACGAATTCCGTCAGCTCGTGTTGGCCCGCCTCGGTGATGTTGCCGTCGTCGTCCAGGTATTGGACCAACGACAGAGGCCGTTTGTGCGAGGCGAAAGGCACCGGGCGCGCGCCAGGGTGGGCGTCCACCAGGAGAAGGTGGACAGTGTTGGACCCAATATCAAGGACGCCTAGCCGCATGCAGCCATTATTCCCCGGCCCGGCCTCCTGCTCACAACCGGGTCGCCGGAAGTCAGCTACGGCTGGCGTCAGTTCGCGTCAGGATCCGTGGGAGCGCCGTCGGGAAGCTCATCCGCGCGCTTGAAGTCCCGCTTGATATTGGCCACGCCCTCGGGGTTGATCTCGAAACCGAAAGCGGCTCCCGGGTTGATCACCATACCCAGCTCCTCACCGATGTTGGCGATGATGGCGGCGCCCTGCGTGCCCAGGATGTTTGGTGCTGCCTCAAGGTACTGCTGGTCAACGCGGGTGGGGTGGGAGAAGACCGCCAGGACGGGGTCGCCGTCGGCGTTGGCCAAAACGAGGGGCTCAACCTGTGAGTCCTCACCCTCGATGCCTTCGGTGCTGATGACGTAGACCTCGCTGTTGAGGAAGGACAGGATGACGTCCACGGGGCTGGCGTCGGGCTGTCCACCCTGGGCGAGCTTCTCTTCGAGGTCGTTCAGCGGGTTGGTATCGGCAATTCCAGGCTGTTCAGTCATGTGTCTACTCGATCACGTTGCGCACCCCGGCGCAATTCCTCCAACACCAGCCTGCCGGATGACAGGAATCCGGCAGCAAGACGTCAAGCGTGGGCCCACACCGTCCGGGTCCCTGGCCGAGCCTGCGAGGCAAGGGAGACGGTGGGGAGAACGAGCGAGCACGCCGAGGATTTCTGCCATCCGGGGCGTCCCCTTACTTTTTGGCCGCGGCCTTCTTCTTGGCCGGGGCCTTGCGGGCCGTTGTGGTGCGCTTGACGGGGCCCTTGGCCCGCTTTTCCGCGAGAAGTTCGACGGCGCGTTCCCTGGTCAGTTCCTCCAGCGACGTGGTGCGCGGGACGGTGATGTTGGTGACGCCGTCGGTGATGTACGGGCCGAAGCGGCCCTCCTTCACCACGATGTTCTTTTCCGACACGGGGTCCGGACCGAACTCGGCCAGCGGCGGAACCGCGGCGCGGGCACCGCGCTGCTTGGGCTGGGAGTAGATCTCCAGGGCCTGCTCCAGCGTGATGGTGAAGATTTCTTCTTCCGAACCGATGGAACGGGAGTCCGTGCCCTTCTTCAGGTACGGGCCGAACCGGCCGTTCTGCACCGTGATGAGGTTGCCCTCGGCGTCCTCGCCCAGTACCCGGGGCAGGCTCATCAGCTGCAGCGCCTCATCCAGGGTGACCGAATCAACCGACATCGAGGCAAACAGCGATCCCGTGCGCGGCTTAGCCTTGACGGGCTTCTTCGGCGGCTTGGGCTTGCCGTTCTTGTAGTACTCCACGGGCTGGTTGGCCAGCTGTTCGTCGGTCATCTCCGCGATGACCTCCGTGACATAGGCACCATAGCGGCCGTTTTTTGCCACGACGGTGTGCCCCGTGTGCGGATCGGTGCCCAACACGCGTTCTTCCGGGGCGGCCGTCTCCATCAGCTCCACAGCCTTGGCAGCAGTCAGCTCGTCCGGCGCCAGGTCCTCGGGGACGTTGGCACGCGAGGACTCAACCACCTCTCCCGTCTTGGCATCCACGGTGGGGATGGAGCTTTCCAGATACGGGCCGAACTTCCCCACTCGCAGGGTGATGCCGTCAGCGATGGGCACGGAGTTGATCTCGCGTGCGTCGATCTCGCCGAGGTTGTTCACGATGCTCAGCAGGCCAGGATCAGCGTCTTCACCGTAGTAGAAGTGCTTGAGCCAGGCTGAACCTACGGCCTGGCCGTTGGCGATCTTGTCCAGGTCGCCTTCCATGTCAGCCGTGAACTCGTAATCCACGTAGTCGGTGAAGTGCTGCTCCAGCAGGCGGATCACGGAGAACGCGATCCAGCTGGGCACCAGTGCGGAGCCCTGTTTTCGGACGTAGCCGCGGTCCTGGATGGTGGAAATCGTGGAGGCGTAGGTGGACGGGCGGCCAATGCCCTTCTTTTCCAGTTCAGCCGTCAGGGATGCTTCCGTGAAGCGCGGCGGCGGCGAGGTTTCGTGGCCGACGGCGATGATGTCCGAGGCCTTGAGGGCATCGCCCTTGGCAACGTTGGGAAGCCGACGGGCTTCGTCGGAGTCCTCATCGCCACGGGTTTCGTCCTTGCCTTCTTCGTAGGCGGCGAGGAAGCCGGGGAAGGTGATGACGGTGCCGGAGGCGGAGAATTCGGCGTCCCTGCCGTCAGCAGCCACTGCGCCGAGGCGGATGGTGGCCGTCGAACCCTTGGCGTCACCCATCTGGGAGGCGACCGTGCGCTTCCAAATCAGTTCGTAGAGGCGGAACTCGTCGCCGGAGAGCTGTTTGGCCACCTGCGCCGGCGTGCGGAAGGAGTCACCGGCGGGGCGGATGGCCTCGTGGGCTTCCTGCGCGTTCGCAGCCTTGCTGGAGTAGACGCGCGGCGACGCCGGGATGTATTCCGGGCCGTAGAGCTCGGACGCCTGGCGGCGGGCGGCCGTGACTGCCTCGTCGCTCAGCGCTGAGGAGTCCGTACGCATATAGGTGATGTAGCCGTTTTCATACAGGCGCTGGGCAACCTGCATGGTGCTCTTGGAGGAGAAGCGCAGCTTGCGGCCGGCTTCCTGCTGGAGCGTGGAGGTGGTGAACGGTGCCGCGGGCCGGCGGGTGTACGGCTTGGTGTCTACCGAGCGGACAGTGAACGACGCGTCCTGCAGCCCGGCTGCCAGGGAGGTGGCCAGTTCCTCGTTCAGGTGCGCCACGTTGCGCGAGGTGAGGACGCCGTCGTCGTTGAAGTCACGGCCGGTGGCTACCTTGGCGCCGTCAACGGCTGCCAGCTTGGCTTTGAAAGAACCGGAATCGGCTCCAAACTGCCCGGTGAGGTCCCAGTAGGACGCCGCCTTGAAAGCCATCCGTTCGCGTTCGCGGTCCACCACCATGCGGGTGACCACGGACTGCACGCGGCCGGCGGACAGGCCGCGGGCCACCTTGCGCCACAGGACGGGGGAAATCTCGTAGCCGTAGAGGCGGTCCAGTACCCGGCGGGTTTCCTGGGCATCCACCAGCGCCGCATCAACATCGCGCAGGTTGTCCATGGCGCGGTGGATGGCTTCCTTGGTGATTTCGCCGAACGTCATCCGGTATACCGGGACCTTGGGCTTGAGCACTTCCAGCAGGTGCCACGCGATGGCCTCGCCCTCGCGGTCCCCATCGGTTGCGAGGTAGAGAGCGTCGGCATCTTTGAGCTGGGCCTTGAGCTCGGCAACCTTTTTCTTCTTGTCCGGAGACACCACGTAGTACGGCTTGAAGTCGTTTTCGATGTCGACGGCGAACTTGCCCACCGATGTCTTCTTCAGTTCAGCGGGGAGCTCTGACGGCTGCGGCAGGTCGCGGATGTGACCGATGGAGGCCTCTACGATGAAGCCCTCGCCGAGGTACTTGGCGATAGTCTTGCTCTTGGCCGGAGACTCCACAATCACGAGTTTCTTGCCTGTTTTGGCCTTGCTTGGCACGGTGCTCCTACAGAAAAAGGTTTGCTCGGGCAGATGAGCCCATACTGGCCTAGTTCACCATATTTTGGACAAACATGCGCATTCCTGTGGAAAAGACCTTGCTTTTCGGGATGCGGTGATGGCCCGGATTTCCAGTGTTTACAGAACTCCCGGCGCGTCTGCCGTGGAGGTGACTCCGGCGGGGCCGGGGCCGGAAACAGTGCCTGAACCTGGGTTTAGACCGGGGTCTGAAACAGGGCCGGAAACAGGGTCTGAACGGTCGTCCGGAATCAGTGACCACATCGCGGCCATCCGCTCGGACCCAGGCGGAATCCGCTGCGGGTCCTCCAGCTCGTACTCCTTGAGCAGCGCAAACAGGCGTTCGGTCAGTTCTGCCTGCTGCTCCCGGGTCAGGTGCAGCAGGTTGCTCGCGAGGACGACGGCGGTGGGGTCCTGCGCCTGGCCCCCGTTTCCCCGCCTTTCCTCCCGGGCTTGGCCGTAGGCGCGGGCCCGGCGCCTGAAAGCTTCCAGTTCCAGGTCCAGGACGGCGAATTCCGGGCTGGCTGCTCCTCCGCCCGAATTGATGGTGACGTCGGTTCCCGCGGCTTTCCAGCGGCGCTCCCGGGCGTCACCGGAGGCTGCAGCCGGCACCACGATGCCCCACTTCTGCAGAGCGCGCAGGTGGTAGCTCATGGCGCTGGGCGTCAGCCCGGTCTGGACAGCCAGTTCCGTGGCCGTCCGGCTGAGCTGGGTGGAATACAGCTCCGAGATAACCTCAAGCCGGGCAGCATGGGCCAGGGCGCGGATGGCTTTGGGATCGGTGATTTCCACCTTCGTCCCGGCACGGTCACGCGGGCCCTCGGCAGCCGCTGGTGCAGCCCCTGGCGCAGCCGCTGGCGTCGGCCTGGCAGCTGCGGAAGGCACGCCCGGGTCCGCGTATTCCGTATCCACCGTTTCAGTCTAGCCAGCCCGCCCCAGCTGTGAAAGAAACGCTTGACATCGCGGAACCGCCCAACCTGCTAGGCAGGCAACAGGAAGCCGTCGCGCACCAGGTTCGCCACCTCGGTGCGCAGCCCGCTCCTGAAAGCACCGGCGTCGAACCCGTCCTCCCCCGCAAGACTGCCGCCCAGGAGCGCTTCCAGGGCGCCGATAATCTGCCCGACGGACAGATCACCGTCACACGCGGAGACGAATCCGGCCAGTTCCGTGCTGAGCAGGTTGGTACGGCGGAGCCCCGCTCCCTGGCGGAGGAGGATGACACCGGGGTGTTCCGCCCCCGGACGCTGGTGGCGCTCCTCTGTGACGTCCTCCGCCACCAGCAGGTGCGCATCCTCAAGGCTGCAGGCTGCCAGCCAGTCGGAACGCTCGACGGCGGAGCCCAGGTGGGGCCCGATTGGCTGTTCAATGGGGTACGTGATTTCCTCGAAGCGGTTGATGATGGCTGCGCCGGGCCCGTCACCGAGGGGCCGCCGGAGCCAGATCATGCCGAAGCCGATGCCTTCCACGTTCCGCGACTCAAAGTCGTCCAGATACGCGGCATACGCGTCCAGGTAATGTTTCCTGTCCCGGCCTTCGGAGGCATCCCGCAGCCAGGTTTCGGCGTACTGCTCCGGACCCACCTGCTCACGCTGGATGAACCAGGCGTCCACGCCTGGACTGACCCAGTCCCGTGGCCGCTCCTGCCACTCCGTCCCGGCAGCAATCTCCCAGTTGCCCAGCAATTGCGCGGTGCCTCCCGGGACAAGAACGCCGGGCAAAGCGGCCACCAGCGACGCCACGATCTCATCGCCCGGAAGGCCGCCGTCCCGGTACGTGAACTGCTCCGAGGTGTCTTCGTGAGTGGTCCGGGGCGTGATGACAAACGGCGGATTGGACACCACCTGATCGAACTTTTCACCCTTAACCGGATCCAAGAGGGACCCCAGGCGCAGGCTCACCCTCTCCTCCAGGCGTTCCGGGTCCACCTGGAGCACCTCTGCGTTGAGGAGCAGGTTGAAGCGGGTGAAGGCCAGCGCGCGCTCGGAGATGTCCGTGGCTGTCACATGCGCGGCCTGGTGGAGGAGGTGGAACGTCTGGATCCCGCAGCCCGTGCCAAGGTCAAGTGCCCTCGCTGCCGGACGCCGGATGGTGGACTGCACCAGGGTGGTGGAAGCCTGCCCGATCCCCAGCACATGGTCATGCCGGAGCACTCCGCCGAGCTGGTGGGCGGCAAGGTCGCTCGCAACCCAGAGCTCAGCGCCGCCGGCTTCGCCTGCCGCCTCAGTCGCCGGGCTCCCCGCCCAGCCGTACGGCCGCAGGTCCGCCTTGGCGCGGAGCAGGTCCTGCGCCGACTGATCAGTGCCGGGAACGGGCTCCACCAGGTCCAGCGTCAGCAAGCCGTCCGTCCCAACTCCCGGCAGGGCGGCGTCGAGCATGTCACGCTCTTGCGGTTCGGCCAGCAGCCAGAGACGTACAACGGCGGCGAGCGCCGCCGTCGTACCCTCGCCGTGGGCTGCACTTTCGGTGGCCAGCAGGGCGGGAATGAGCTGGTCCCGGTGCAGCGCACGGTAAGCGGAGTCACCCAGGAGCTCCGCTACGCCGTCGAGCGTGTACTCCACCCTGCGCAGGTCTGCGGCGAGCGCGGTGAGCAGTTCCGGAAGATCGCTGCGGGGAGCGTCAGGGGTGTTGCCGGCGGTAAAGAGCGAGGAGTCAGTCACCGGTCAAGTCTATTGGCGGCTGACGTCCTGTTCCGGAGCTACAGGTTCCGCTCCGCATAGACCGCCAGCGCGTCCCTGACAAAGGTGGCACCCTCCGCGCCGCCGTAATTGGCGCCGAACCGGGGATCCGCCACATACATCTCGCCGAGACCCATGACGTATGCCTTGACGTTACCTTTGCTGCCTGCAGCCCCTGCGACCCCTGCATCCCCTGCATCCCCTGGAACATCAGCAGGCGTTCCGGGGATATCTGTCAGCCACTGCACGTGCCGGCGTGCGATGTCCTGGGCCTCAGCGCTTTCCGGGGCAATCCCGGAGGTCGCCGCTGCGATCCAGTCGGCGCCCAGCTGCTGCGAGCGCTGCTTCCATTCGGCCTTCTCCTGGGCGCCCATGCCGCGCCACCACGCGTCTCCGCGGGCGTAGGCGTCCTTGCCCCAGCGCTCCTCCACCTCGTCCTTGTACTGCGTGTGGTCGAAACCGTTGAACATGTCTTCTGCCATGATTTCGCCGCCTCCTTTCACTGCTTCGATGGTTTGCCTGACCGACGCGATCTGCCGCGCCAGCCTGTCCTGTTCCTGCTTCAGCCACTCGAGGTGCCCTGCGAGCGCTGTGGCGGCGTCCGCCTGGTCGTCGAGCACCTGGCTGATGACCGGCAGGCCCAGCCCCAGTCCACGCAGGAGCAGGATCCGCTGGAGCTGCACCAGGGCGGCCTGGTTGTAGTACCGGTAGCCGTTGTGCCCGGTGCGGCTTGGTTTGAGGAGGCCGATGTCGTCGTAGTGGCGCAGCGTCCGGCTGGTGGTGCCTGCAATCCGGGCTATGTCCTGGATGGACCAGTCCATCGCTTCCTCCTGCCAATCGTCTGTGGACCCGTTGCCTGGGCTGCTACATCCACCGTAGATGTTGACGTAGCGTCAAGGTCAAGAGGCTCAGCAATGGCCTTTCACCGTGCGGCGTATTATGGACGAATGCAGACACAGCAGCGATTTATCAGCCCTCGGCCGCTTACCGGCCGCACGGGCTTCCCATCGCGCGCCTGACTGGAGCTGCCGGGGTCCGTCCGGCTCAGCGGTTGAGGGTGTTCTCCCCCTCCCGTACCTGATGCACCAAAGGACCCCCTGACATGAAGAACTACCTTTCCCTCACCCAGCTCAACTCTGCCCTGTCCCTGCGCGACCTGTCCGATCCTGAAGCCGGTCCGCATGCCATGCAGCTGCTCCTGGCGGACGTGGTCGCAGCGCTTGAACGCCTGTGGTCGGTGCCGTCCCAGATCCACAGGATCAATCCGCTGGTGGCCACGTCTGACAACTACGACCGGCTGGGGTACTCGCCCGACGACGTCACTCGCGACTCACGCTATTCGCGCCATGTGAGCCCCACCGTGATGCTCCGCAGCCATACGTCCGCCGGAATTCCCGCACTCCTGGACTCGCTGCGCGGCGAACTGGGCCACTACGACGCCCTGCACGTGCTTCCGGGCCTGGTGTATCGCCGGGATGCCATCGACAGGACCCACGTTGGCGCCCCGCACCAGGTGGATCTGTGGCGGCTCAAGGCGCGCGGGCTGTTGGGGCCTACGGACCTGGAGGCGATGATGGCCACCGTGGTGGAAGCTGTGCTCCCTGCTGCTGAGCACCCCGGGATCGAGTGGCGGGCCACGCCGGCACAGCACAGCTATACCGCGGCGGGAAGGCAGCTGGACGTGCTGGTCACCCTGCCCGATGGACGGCGCGAATGGCTGGAACTGGCCGAGTGCGGCCTGGTGGCTGCGCCTGTCCTCCGTGGCTCAGGGTTGGACCCCCGCCGGTGGGCGGGCCTGGCACTGGGCATGGGCCTTGACCGTGCGCTGATGCTGCGGAAGGGCATCACGGACATCCGGCTCCTTCGTTCCGCGCATCCGGACGTCCAGCGCCAGCTGCTGGATCTTGCTCCGTACCGTCCCGTATCGGCCATGCCCGAGGTCCGCCGCGACCTCTCGCTGGTGCTGCCCTCCGCGGACGAGGCCGACGTCGAGCTTCTCGGCGATCTGGCCCGCACCGCGGTGGGGGCGGATGCGGACGTCCTGGCTGCCCTTGAGGTCAAGGCGGTGACGCCGACGGCGGAGCTGCCGCCCGCCGCCGTCGAACGCCTGGCGATGGCCGCCGGCCAGGTGAATGTGCTGGTGCGGCTGGTGTTTCAGCCGCTGGAGCGGACACTGACGGATGCGGAGGCCAACGCCTTGCGGGACCGGGTTTACCTGGCCCTGCACCGAGGCGGCGTGCAGGAGCTGATCGCCGGGTAAGTTTGAGGCATGGCTGTCCGTCTTTGGTCGCTTCCGTGCGCCCTGTCCCGTTCCCTCTCCGCCGCAGCTGCAGTCGGTGTCCTGCTGGCGGTTGCCGGCTGCGCCCAGCAGCTTTCCGTGGAGAACGCGGATGTGCCCGGGTGGAAGGCCACTGCGCTGCCGTCCGCCCCCGGAAGTGTGGCAGAAGACGCGGGCAGGATCCTGAACTCGCAGCCGATGGAGCACACCGAGGATGTTGCCGCGGGCAGGTACACACTCACCCTGGTGTGCGAGGGCGGAGGCAAGGCCTTCCTGGCGGTCCGGTCAGGCGGCCGCGAGCTGGTGGATCTGGGGGCCGCCTGCTATGGCACCCGTGAGAGCACCAAGGTCACCGTGGCGGAAGCGGGCCCGCTGGAGATCAGCGCGTCCAGCGTGGATGCGCCGCTGCTCTACGCCTACCAGCTGGTGCCGGCAGGGTAGCTGGCGAATTGGGGGATCCCTAATACCTGCATTGGGTGGCGCCAGGTCTGGTCTGGCGTCAAGGCCGGGCCTACAGTCAGAGTATGCCCGCCGTTCAGGGGGCGCCATCGCGCCGCAACGCGGTTTCCTTTCCGGGCTGGTGCCCGTCCCGGAACGCGCGGCTGCGCACCCGCTCCAGTGCCGGCGTCGTGCTGTGGGCCGTCGGCGCCATGATCGCTGGAGCGTCGCTGGCAGGGTGTGAATACACGTACGAGGACGGGCGGAACCTTCCTGATCCTGCGGCGTCGGCGGCTCCGGCTGCCACCGCCCCCGTGTTCACCCGGGATCCGCGGCGGGACGATCCCGTCAGCGAGGCCGAGGTGGGGCCATGGCTGGAAGAAGCGCTGCCGGAGACCAAACAGCAGGTCATCCACATGGACCATGGCCTGCTGGCCGGGAACCAGGCCCAGACGGAGGAGGCAGCGGGCCTGCCGGCAGGAACTTATGCGCTGTCCTTGGCCTGCAAGGGCCAGCGGCGCGTGACGTTTACCGTTCGCAGCGACAACGTGACGTTGGTGGACGTGGGCCTGCGGTGCGGATCAACCAGGCAGTACGTCGTCTACATTTCCGGGGAGTCCATGCTGACCTTCCGCATGGAGTCCCGGTCCGCGGCCAACTACGCCTACCGGCTGGCACTGCTCTGACGCAGCTCTCTGACACAGCGGCGGGGTTCAGGCCGCACAGCCGTCCGGGCAGCGCAAGGTCTCCGGACTCGAGGCGCATTCACTGCAGTACAACGTAAGGGTGCGGCAGCTGGGGTTGGAGCAGTTCTCGAATTTGCTGGTGGGAGCGTCGCAGCGGGTACATTCGCCGATGGTCTTGGCGTCCTCACTGAACTCCACGTGCATGCGCTTGTCGAAGACGTACAGCGAGCCCTCCCAGAGGCCCTGGTCCTTGAATGTTTCGCCATACCGGACGATGCCGCCATCCAGCTGGTAGACCTCTTTGAACCCCCGGTTCACCATGAGGCTGGAGAGCACCTCGCAGCGGATGCCGCCAGTGCAATACGTGACAACCGGCTTGTCCTTGAGGGAATCATATTTGCCGGAGTCGAGCTCCTTGATGAAATCGTGGGTGGTGGCAACATCGGGAACGACTGCGTCCTTGAACCGGCCAATCTGCGCTTCAAACGCGTTGCGGCCATCGAAAAACACCACCTCCTCGCCAGCCTGTTTCCTGGTGTCCACGAGTTGATGGAGCTCTTCGGGCTGGAGATGAGTGCCGCCGCCCACCACACCGTTGGCATCAACCTTGAGTTCGCCGGGGGCGCCGAAGGAGACAATCTCGTCCCTGACCTTGACGCTGAGCCGTGGAAAGTCCCCGGCGCCGCCGTCAGACCATTTCACGTCGATGCCATGAAAGCCCTTGTATTCGCGGGTGGTTTTCACGTACTGCTTCACCGCGCCGATCTCCCCTCCGACCGTGGCGTTAATGCCGTCCTTGGAGATCAGGATGCGTCCCGTGAGTCCGAGCTTCTCGCACAAGGCGCGCTGCCAGAGCCGGACCGCGTCCGGGTCAGCGATCGGAGTAAAGCCGTAAAAAAGCACAATTCTGTTCAAAGCCACGTATTTAAGGGTACTGGGTGGCCCGAGCCGTCCAGCCTGGACGACATGTACCGGGAGCCGAGCTGCTGGAAGAAGGGCGTCGGGATCACGGCAGCCAGGACCAGAGGGGCCGGGAGACGAAGTCAGGATCGCAGTTTGCCCGGATCACAATTGCGTAAGCAAGTCATAACGGGGCACCGTACCCCTGTTGCTTGTGACAGGGCTGGAATAGTCTCATCACATGAGTCCGGACGCCATGGTTGGAGACATCACACGCCTTCTTGAAGTCTGGGTAGCCGGTTGGGCCGGCTGCCGCGGATACCCGACGGCCACCGAGGGCCGCTTTCCCGCTGTGCTGCGGGCCGACACCACCGGGGAATGGGAGTATTTCGCGCATGACCCCTCAGATGAGGAATTTGCTTCCCTTGCTGCGAAGGCAGCCGAAGCTCCTTCAAGGGTGCTCAGCATTTTGACCAACGACCTTGCCCGCTACACCTACCTGGCCGAAAAACACCGGCTCAACGTCACTTCCGCCTCCCAGGCAATGATGATCGTGGACATGGAAACACAGGACTCGGAAGATCCCTGGCTCTCCGATGACGACCTCGCGCTTGAAACGAGCGAGCTCGACGGCGTGCACCACGCAGTGGTCCGGTCCGGTGACGCCCTGGCGGCCAGCGGGCGTGTCTTTGTGATTGACGGGACGGCAGTTTTCGACAAAATCGTCACGGAACCGGACTTCCAGCGGCGAGGGCTGGGCAGCTTTATCATGAAGGCGCTGGCGGCGCAGGCTTTTGAGCACGATGTGGAAAACGGCCTGCTGCTGGCGTCCCTGGATGGTCAGAAGCTGTATTCGCACCTCGGGTGGTCCACCGTCTGCCGGGTTCTGATGCTGTCCGCCTCCACCGAGGGCTCCGATCTTTCCGTCTGATCCTGACCGGCCTGCGCGCGATCGGCTGCTTCTGGGCGGCCGCCTCTGGGCGATCAATTTTTCCAACGTGCCCAATGATTTTTTCCTGGGTGAAAGAATGTTGGGGTGAACCCCCATGACTCCCTGATTCCCTTGCTGGGCCGCGGCCCGGATCCGGAACAGCTGCGTCATGTCCGCACGATTCCGGCCCGCCGCGCCGTCCACGAGGAATGGCCCGAGTGGGCGCACCCTGATCTCGTGGCTGCCTATGGTTCCCTTGGCATCCACAAGCCCTACCGCCACCAGATCCAGGCCGCCAACCTTGCCAACGGTGGCGAGCACGTGGTGATCGCCACCGGCACGGCCTCCGGTAAGTCGCTGGCATACCAGCTTCCGGCACTGGACGCTATCCACCGCTCGGAGCTTCGGGTCCTGTCCCAGCCAGGAAAAATTCACGACGACGGCGCCGTGACCCTTTATCTCTCTCCCACCAAGGCCCTCGCCGCGGACCAGCTGGCAGCCATCCGCTCGCTGAAGCTGCCCACGGTCCGGGCCGAGACCTACGACGGCGACACTGATCCTTCATCCCGCCGGTGGATCCGGGACCATGCCAACTTCGTCCTGGCCAACCCGGATATGCTCCACTTCGGCATCCTTCCCAACCACGCCTGGTGGGCAAGCTTCTTCCGCCGCCTGCAGTACGTGATCGTTGATGAGGCCCACAGCTACCGTGGAGTATTCGGCTCGCACGTCGCCAACCTGATGCGACGCCTGCGGCGCATCTGCGCTTACTACAATTCCGGAACCTCCAACCCGGGGCCGGTTTTCATCGCTGCGTCAGCCACCGCATCGGAGCCTGGCACATCCTTCGGGCGGCTGATTGGGGCACCTGTCCGGGCTGTTGCCGAGGACTGTTCACCGCACGGCTCAACGACCGTGGCCTTTTGGGAGCCTGCTCTGATGGAGCTCAGGGGTGAAAACGGTGCCCGGGAACGGCGCACAGCCGTCGCGGAAACTGCTGACCTCCTGGCCAACCTGGTCTCCTCCCGCATCCGGACCATTGCCTTCATCAAGTCGCGGCGGGGGGCGGAAACCATCTCCTCCATTACCAAGCGCCTCCTGGACGAAGTGGATCCCAGCCTGCCCCAACGGGTTGCGGCCTACCGGTCCGGTTACCTGCCGGAAGAGCGGCGCGCCCTGGAACGGTCCCTGCGTTCCGGGGAGCTCCTTGGCGTCTCCAGCACTTCGGCCCTGGAACTGGGAATCGATATCTCCGGCCTGGATGCCGTGCTGGTGGCCGGCTGGCCCGGGACCAGGGCGTCCTTGTTTCAGCAGATAGGCCGTGCCGGACGGGCGGGCCAGGACGCCATCGCAGCATTTGTAGCCAGCGATGACCCCCTGGACACCTACCTGGTCAATCATCCCGAGGCGATCTTCGACGTATCCGTTGAGGCGACCGTCTTCGATCCCTCCAACCCGTATGTGCTGGGGCCGCACCTGTGCGCCGCGGCCGCGGAGCTGCCCCTTGGCGTGGCCGAACTGGGCCTGTTCGGCAGTTCATCTGAAAAACTGCTCGGACAGCTCGTGGCGCAGGGATATCTTCGGCGCCGGCCTGCCGGGTGGTTCTGGACGCACTCACAAAGTGCTGCGGCCATGGTCAATCTGCGGGCCGACGGCGGCGGACCGGTGAGTATTGTGGACGCCGATACGGGTTCCCTGCTGGGCACCATGGACTCTCCCCAAACGCACTATCAGGCGCACACAGGTGCCGTCTATGTCCATCAGGGCGAGAGCTACGTGGTGGAAGACCTGAATGAGGACGACCACTGCGTGGTGGTGCGGCGTGCCAACCCGGACTACTACACCACGGCCCGGGACGTCACCCAGATCGAGGTACTGGGGACGCAGCGGACTGCCCAATGGGGCGATGTTTCCGTGCATTTTGGCGACGTGAAAGTCACAACACAGGTGGTCTCCTTTCAGCGCAAGGCGTTGATCTCGAACGAGATCCTGGGCGAGGAGCCCTTGGAGCTGGGGGCCAGGGATCTCTTCACCAAAGCGGTCTGGTTTGTGGTGGAAAACCGATCGCTGGCAGGAGCAGGGCTCATCGAAGCCCAGTTCCCCGGCGCCCTTCACGCCGCCGAGCACGCTGCCATCGGACTGTTGCCGCTGGTGGCCTCCAGTGACCGCTGGGATATTGGCGGTGTGTCCACAGCCATCCATGCCGACACCGGGATGCCCACCATTTTTGTCTACGACGGGCACGCCGGCGGTGCCGGTTTTGCCGAGCGCGGTTTCGAGAAGGCCAAGGTATGGCTCTCCGCCACCCGGGATGCCATCGAGGCCTGCGAATGTGAATCAGGCTGCCCGTCCTGTGTGCAGTCCCCCAAGTGCGGCAATAAGAACAACCCTTTGGACAAGGCAGCGGCCATCACCCTGATCGATGTGCTGCTCAGGGATGCGAGCGAGGCCGCAACAGGCAGCGACTTGTTCGAGGCACCCAGCTTCCAGAGCTAGGGCGGAGGTCCTGCACGCGCTTGGCCGGTTGCGGTCCCCAGGACTGTCCTGGCGAGCAGTTCTGTCCGGACCTCAACTGTCTGGCCGGCACCTTCTGTGCAGCTCACGAGCCTGGCGGAACGTATTCCTGCCAGGTCAGCTGCCACCGCACACGGCTCGCCGGGCGTGAGGCCGCGCAGGGCATCGGCCGCGGCGAGGGCCGCCAGATCCGCGGCGGCTGCCGCCCTGCTGGCCATCACCGCTGACTGCGCCAACAACAGCATCAGAGCCATGGCCATCATCACCACTAGCGCGAGTCCCGCTGCCAGGACAGTGCCCGAGCCGCGCTCCGGGTGGTCCCGGATCCTGCCGCTCATGCGGCCGCCCGCCCCCGCAATTGGTGCATCATCAGGAGCTCGCCGAGGGCCACCGACCCCAGCGTTGTTGCCAGTTCCGCGGCCGGCATCTGCAGGGCAACCGAAGTTTCACTACGCGTAGACGCCACAGCAGTCAACGTCCAGGGCACCGTCGTTCCCAACGGGCCACCAACCCGATCAGCCACCGTGATACTCACCCATTCGCCATCAGCGGCCACCGCAGCTGTTGCGGTGGCTCCGGCCAACGTCCTGACGATCCCCTCGACAGCTGCGACGCTCTCGCCCCGCGCCAATGCCCTGGCACCGGCCCGCGCCGCCTCCTCCAAACGAAGCTGGGTAACCCCTGCCGCGGCTCCCGCCAGGAGCAACGCCAGCAGCAGCAGGACTGCCGGCAATGCCACCGCGAACTCCGCCGTTACGGCCCCGCGGGCATTTCGCCGTCCATGGCAACCAAGCCTGAAACAGCAATGGAGGATGCTTCCACCTGCCTGACGCCAACGTGCACATGCTCGGAGGCTCGAGCGGCAAGCACCGGGCATCCTGGTCATGGCAAGGCCAGCGCCGTACGGATGAGGTTCAGCAGGAAGCCACGTACTTCGTCACTGCGGAGAATGAAGACCAGCAGGCCGGCGAATCCCACCGCCGCCAACGTGGTGATGGCATATTCAGCGGTGGCCATTCCTGCCTCCGAACCCATAAGCCGGATACCGCGCCGACGCCGCTGCAGGCGGCTGACACCTGGGTACAGCTCGATTACGTTGTCATTGCCCTGCGCCGCCGGCGCCTGCCCGACGCCCGGACGCGCTACAGCCTTCGACTCGTTGGCACTGCGGCCGAGCGGGAGTGTGGGAGTGGGAGCGCCTGGCGTGGGCGCTTCAGGGCTGCTTTGGCTAAGTGACATGGTGATGTTCCTTTCGGCAGTCCGGCCTGGTTGCCGGTGGATTCGACTCTTCCCGGCCACGCAAATGGCGGTAAGGGTGAACGTGTCCTAAGTGGAAAACAGGGTGGCTGCGGCTGGCTGTGGAGGAAGAGAGCCAGGTGTGGGGGAAGAGCTGCACAAGGAGGACACCCTAAGGTGCAGCATCTGCCCGGGATATGAAACCTCACTGCGCTCTGTCAATCGGCGACCCCATCGGCCTGCGGCCGATGACATAACTGCTGCCGCACCCTTAGCTCTGGCTTGCGCCGCTGACATGTCTCATAACTAACGATGAACACTTGATTTTGCCAGCAGGTTGCAAGACGTAGTTACGAGAATTGCCGTTGCCATCCCATTCCAAGATTCGCCAGAGTCCGTGACAGTGCACTTGAGGCGACTGTTCACTCATTGAGACTTCTCGTTTCCCAATGGTTTCGAGGCACAGAGGAGCCACCTGAGTGGATTTGATAGGGAGCCGTACCTAGGTCTGACTACCAGAAGTGATCCAGGACTAGTTTTTCAGTGATATGCCTAGACATTTCGGACGAATCGATTTCGGGATGGTTGGCCTCAGCCCAGGTGGCCAGCGCGTCGCTGTAGTTGCTGAGCGGTCCGCCCGGGTCACGCACGACGCGCTCCGCTTCAGTGCGCAGTTTATTGATGGCGGCTTGCACTGCCGAGTGGAGTTTCGGTTCCACGCGGGGGCTTGCCGGGTCGGCAAGCGTAGCGACGTACCGACGCCAAGCTTCACTGTAGGCTCTCAGCGCTCTGTTCAGCTCTTTGTCGTCCATGCCCTCAATTATGAGATGGGACAAGGTAAGAGCGGGGAACAGCATGCCGAAGTTCCTCGTTTCGCTTGACTGTATAGCTCACGGTCCACCAGGTGGTCCCTCCTGGCGGGTGTCTGTGTGGTCCCGGCAGGGCAAGGACCTGACCTATTCTGTTGGCGTCAACGGCCGCTGTGCTGACCTTTGCCTGATGAGAGTGCAGCGGAAAGGGGTCAGGATCCCGAGGGAACCAGTGCCAGCAGCACCGGAATGACGCCCAGGCAAATGAAGGCCGGCAGCGAACACAGTCCGAGGGGAATGACCAGCTTCACGCCGAGGGATGCCGCACGTTTCTCCGCGGCCCGGTACCGCTCGCGGCGCAGCCTGGCAGCCTGGGCATAAAGAATGGCCGAGGATGGGGCGCCGGTCAGTGCTGCGAAACCCAACGCGTCACGCAGCTCGAGAATCTCGGGCAGGCGCACCTCCGAGCTCCGCCACGCCGTCTCCCAGTCCGCCCCGATGGCTAGGGCCGAAACGACCGGACGCAGCGATCTGCAGTAGTCACTGGAGGCAACAGACGCCACAAGGTCCAGTGAACGTCCTATTCCTGACCCCGAGTCCAGCATCGCGGCCACGAGCTCCAGGATCATCGGAGTGTCACGCAGTCCCTCCAGGTCGCCACCCCGGCCCAGGTCCGCAGACATGTCCGGGCTTCGGAACCGGTCCCCCGACTTCCCGCGTGCGGACGATGCAGGTGCAGCGCAAAGGCCGAGCAGCCGCCTCCTGGCCCGGCCGTGGTCCGCGAAAGCCAGGGTCGCGGCGGCGGCCAGGACGAATACCAGGGGAAGTACCGGGAAAAAGCTCTCTGTCATGGGACGGCCGCCCCTGCCGCGGCATGGACCAACCGCGAAGACCAGATCCGCCCGGCAACGGTGAGGACCACTCCAGCAGCCAGCGCCGCCAGGCCAAGAGGCGTGCCTAACAGGACGGCAAGAGGATCTACGCCCAAGGCAATACCCAGGCCAAGGCCCATCAGCGGGAGCCACGTCAGGAGGCTGACCGTGGCTTTGGGCCCCGCGAGCGCAGTCTGCCGGGCGGCCTCGGCGTCATCCTCCACCTCGAGCTGGCTGGCAAAGCGGGAGAGGACGTCAGCCAGGGGACACCCGCTCGCCTCGGCAATATCGAGGCAGGCAGCGAGGTCGATCCAGGTTCGGTTCTCTTTGCCTCCACGCGGGAAGGCGTTCCTGGCCGACATTCTGAGGGCGTCGGACACCGGTGCGCCACGGAAGGCTGCGGCCCTGGCGGCTCCGAGCATAGCCATTGAAGCCGAGCTCAGGCCAGAGCCGGCCCGCCCAGTCATGGCGACTTCCTGCCTCATTGTCCGCCATGACTGTTCGCTCCTCTCCCGTTGTCCGGTCCGTCCAGGCGCTTCCGTCGATGCAGGTCCTTCAGGCCTCCGGGCAGATCCTTCCGGCACGCCGGCATGGACCAGCCATAGCTCCTCCCACAGCCTCGCGGGAGTCCGGCCGCCCTTCAGTAACGCGGCGAGCTGCTGCACTACCAGGGTCATGGAGACACCGGCGGCACCCGCGCCGGCCCTGCCGGCATGACGCCCGGGACTCGGGAACCAACCGCCGGGGAACCAAGAACCACTGAACCAACCACCGCTGAACCAGGAACCGGCGAAGGCAGTATCCACAGAAGGACCACGGAGGGATCCGTCACTGGATGGGGCACCCCGGCCGCCCCACTTGGAGCCCGCCGAGCCAAAGCTGCCCACTTTGCCAGTGCCCGCAGCGCGCCGGAACCGTCGCACAACGACCCCGGGCCGATGGAGGAGCAACACGGCCACCACCAGGACGATGGCCAGCAGCACGGTCATGCTGCCGTTCCGGAAACTGTTCGAAAAGTGCCGGCGGATACAAAACCGCCGCCTGATGCCTGGCCCAGCCGCAGCCCAAGACGTGCGGCGAGCGGCGCCCACGCCGGACCGGGACGGGTTTGGCCGCTGTCAGTTTCCGCAGCGTCTGTTGCCCTGGCGCCCGTCTCCACCGCACCGGTCTCTGACGGGCTAGGCTCCCAAACGCCAGTCTCCAGCGGGTCAGTCCCCCAAGCGCCTCTCTTAAGCGTGCCACTCGCCATTGCACCAGCCTCCAGCACTCCAGTTTCAAAAACGTCAGCCTCCAAAGCAGGAACTACCGTCAGGCCGTCGGGACCGTTGTCCACCACCCCGATGCAGGCCACGCGGCGCCCAGACGCAGACCTGTTCACGTGGATAACCACATCAAGGGCGCTGGCAGCCTGAAGCCTGACGGCGTCCTCCCCCAGCCCGGCCAATGCCCCCAGGGCTACAAGCCGGGCCGGGACTGCGGTGGCAGTGTTGGCGTGGATGGTTCCGCCCCCTCCGGTGTGGCCGGTATTCATGGCGGTAAGGAGCTCCCGGACTTCAGCCCCACGGCATTCCCCCACAACCAGCCTGTCCGGCCGCATCCGCAACGCCTGCCGGACCAACTCGCCGAGATCCACCTCACCGCCGCCTTCCAGGTTCCCGTGGCGGGATTCCAGCGACACAATATGCGGGTGAACGGGGTTCAGTTCCGCGGCATCCTCGATCAGCACCAGCCGTTCGCCCGGAGAGCAGAGGCCCAGCAGGGTGGACAGCAGGGTTGTTTTGCCTGAGCCGGTGGCTCCGCTGATGAGGAAGCTCAGCCGGCGCTCCACAATACGTTCGAGGACATCCTGGACAAGAGGGCCGAACATGCCTCCGGACCGGAGTTCGTCAAGGCTGAATACCTGCTCGCGCCGGATCCGGATACTGAGCAGGGTGCCTGCGGTGGAAATGGGCGGCAGCACAGCGTGGACACGGTAGCCGCCATCCAACCTGACATCCACGCACGGCGACCCGTCATCAAGCCGTCTGCCGCCGGCAGCGACCAGCCGTGAGGCCAGGGCCCGCAACTGGCTTTCACCTGCAAAGAAGACGTTGGCCCGCTCAATCCCCTTTCCCCTGTCGACCCACACGGAGTCCGGGGCGTTAACGAAGATATCTGTCACCGCCACGTCCCTGGTCAGCTCCTGAAGGGGGCCCAGCCCGTTGAGTTCAGCACTGATGCGTTCCATCGCGGCAAGGGAACCGGCAGTCCCCAACAGCTTGCCGGTGGCCTGGACCGCCGCGGCCACCCGGGAAGGGGTGACCGGTCCGGCGTCGGCCATCACCGATTCCCGGACGGTCTCCAGCAGCGCCGAATCCAGTGCCCATGGATCCTGGGCCCTGGACTGCCGGCGCCGGATCCCTGCTGCAGAGCCTGCGGTGCCTGGTGAAAGGGGCGGACGGCCGCTCACAGGAGTTCACCCATCGGGAGCTCGCCCTCAAGCAGGTCCAGAACCGAAGCGGCAAAGTGCCTGACGCCGCGCCGTTTGCCCAACTCGAGGAGCCGTCCGTTCTCTGACGCGGCACCCACGCCACGGATCTCCGGGACTCTTCCGTGCACCGGCAGCCCCACGGCGTCCGCAATCATGGCACCGTCCAGGGCCGCTCCTGTTTTGCCCCTGATGAGGAGTGCAGTTTCAACGGGCGGAAGCTCCTGCAACAGCCGGGCTGAAGCGACCGCAGCTTTCAGCAGTGCAGGAACCACCACCAGGATGCGGTCGCAGTCCCAGGCGAAGGTCTGCAGCTGTTCGGAGCCGCGCCCTATGTCCACGACCACCAGCTCGTACCCACGCCGTGCCGCATCCATGACACCTGCCGTGGTGGGACCGTCCACTGGAGTGGGCCGGTCCCGGCTGCCCGGCCAGGACAGGAAGGAAAAACCTCCGGCGACGGGAAGGGAATCAGAAAGCTGTTCAGGATCGATGCTGCCGCTGGCCTCGGAGAGATCCGGCCAGCGCAGGCCCGGCGTCTCTTCGGCAGCGAGGGCAAGTTCCAGCCCGCCGCCCCAGGGATCGCCGTCCACCAGCAGTACGCGCGCACCCAGCCCCGCCGCCGCCTGCGCGATCCAGATGGCAGACGTAGTGGCACCTGCCCCACCGCAACCGCCCGTAACGCCGAGCACCAGGCCGCCGGGCTCGGGTGAGCGCGACCTGCTCAGATATTCCGCCAGCCAGGCTGCGGCGTCCGGCAGCACCGCTACCCTTTCAGCCCCGAGGGCAGCGGCCAGATGCCAGAGGCTGTCACCTTCTCCGTTGAGTCCCACCAGGACCGCCGGCGCCCGCCGCCGGGGTGGCAACTCACGGACGTCACTTCCCACCAGCACCGCTGCTGCTGAATCCCAGTATTTGGCGGCATCGGCCACGTCAGGCACCACACGAAGCTGTCCTCCGGCGGCGGCAACAATCCGTTCCACCTCACCCCGGAGAACGTTGAAGCCTGTGACCAGCAGAACCTCTGCAGAGTCATCCGGCAGCCATGCTGCCCCGGCAGGATCCGGCCCCCGCGCCAGGGTCATTCCGGTGGCCTGTGAGCGGTTGCCCGCAGGGGAGCTGCGGCGTGCCGGACCTGATGGGGCGCCCTGTTCAAAGGTGGACGACGGTAGCTGATGCCTGCTCATGGGACCACTCTCCCGCTGCCCGCGGAACCCGCTAAAGGGGCGCAGTGATCTATGTGGACAACACTCCGGAATGGCCGGCTGTGGAGGGGCGGTCAATCAGGCCTTTCCCACAGGGCAGAATGAGAACCATGTACTTGCTGCTCGCCGCCCACGCCGATGGCGCAGTGCTGCAGGAAGTCACCCAGGCGGGCGATCCCCACCCGGACAACCCGGAACCGTGCGTGGTCAGCGCGGCCGGTCTCCCCGCCGTCGTACGCCAGCGGGAACAGGCGCACGGAGCGCCTCCACCCCGCTGGATCTGGCACCGGACACAGGACTGGTATCCGGCTCTCCTGGCGTCCGGGGTGGAAGTTGACCGGTGCTATGACCTGACGCTGTGCGGCAACATCCTGGCCTACTCCCAGTTCACGGCGCACACCGAATACGCCCGGAAGGCCGAAATGATCACGCTTGACGATCCGCAGCAGCCGCCGCGTGCCCTCCAGCCGCCGCCACCGCCCGCCGAGCAGGGTGCGCTCTTTGAGGATCTGGCCCGGGGTGCACTATCGCAGCCTACGCTGAACGAACTGCGCGCCGAATACGCTGCCCAGCAGTCAGCCCTGGCCTCGGCCAGCGGCGCCGACAATCAGCAGAAGCGCCTTCAGCTGCTCCTCGCGGCTGAATCTGCCGGGGCGATGATCGCAGCGGAAATGCAGCATACAGGAGTTCCGTGGCGGGAGGACCTGCACGGGCAAATCCTGGCGGACCACCTCGGGCCCCGCCCGCCGCTGGGCCACCGGCCGGCGAAGCTTGAGGCGCTTAATACTGAGTTGCGCGGCCTGCTCAGTTCGCCCGGGCTGAATCCTGACTCCCCGCAGGAGCTGATGCGCGCCCTGCACCGCAACGGCATTGAGGTAAAGAGCACCCGAAAGTGGGAGCTCCAGGAATCCAGCCACCCTGCCATCGAACCGCTGCTGGCCTACAAGAAACTCTCCCGCCTGCACACCGCCAACGGCTGGGCGTGGCTGGACGCGTGGGTTAAGAACGGCCGGTTCCAGCCCGAATACGTGGTGGGCGGAGTAGTGTCCGGCCGGTGGGCCTCCCGCGGCGGCGGTGCCCTGCAGATTCCGCGCCAGATCCGCGGCGCCGTGCATGCGGATCCCGGCTACAAACTTATTGTCGCGGATGCTTCGCAGCTGGAACCCCGGGTCCTGGTGGCCCTCGCGCAGGACTCCAAAATGGCGGAGGCCGCAAGGGACAAGGACCTCTATGCGGGTATTGCGGCGCAGGGGTTCGGCGGTGACCGTGCGAAGGCAAAGATTGCCCTGCTTGGCGCCATTTACGGTGCCACTACCGGCGAATCCGGCCGCCTGATGCCGCAGCTCGCCCGTACTTACCCCCGCGCCGTGGGCTTTGTGGAGCAGGCAGCGCGCGACGGCGAGCAGGGCGGCGCCGTTACTACCCGGCTGGGCCGCAGCAGCCCTCCGCCATCGGAGGGCTGGCTCCAAAGCCAGCGGACCTCCACCGCGGAGGAGCAACGCCGGGCCGACTCAATCGCCCGTTCCCGCGGCCGTTTTACCCGCAACTTTGTGGTGCAGGGTTCGGCGGCTGACTGGGCGGCATGCTGGCTGGCGGAATTACGACGGCGGTTGCGCACCATGCGCGCGGAAGACTCCTTTCAGGCGGAACTGGTGTTTTTCCTGCACGACGAAGTGATGGTGCACGCTCCGGAGGCCGGCGTGCAGGCATGTATCCGTGCCATCGAGGAAGCCGCCGGGGCAGCCAAAGAGCTGCTGTTCGGCCGCATTCCCGTCGAATTTCCGGTCAGTGTGGCCGTGGTCGATTCATACGACAACGCCAAGTAGACGCACCGGCTGACAGCCCCTGCTCTTGTGGCTGCGGCCATGCGCAAGGGAAACTGGCCACATGAGCGGTGTTCAGGAGCAGCAGGCCGGCTCCGGGCGATCTTCCGGCATCCAGCACCAAAGCGGAATCCGGCCGCATACGGCGCTGGCCGGCTACCTGCTGGACCAACTGAATGTGCTGGAAGGCGATCTCCCCCTCGCCGGCGCCGGAGATCCGGAAGCCGTCCATAACGCGAGGGTTGCGGTACGCCGCTTCCGCTCGGTGGCCACGTGCAACAGGTTCCTTCTGCCCGATTTCCCGGCGGACGACGTCGGCATGCTGAAGACGCTGGCCCGCGGGCTGGGCGAATCACGTGACGCTGAGGTCCAGGCCCAGCGGATGTCCTTGGTGCTGAATGCCGACGGTCCGTGGCACCGTGAGGAGAGCCTGTGGAAGCTGGTTGAAGGCCTCCGTGCCCGGGCGGTGGAACGGGCGGCGTCGCTGGAGCAGACGGCTGCAGGCCCGGCTTTGGCCAGGGTGCGGGGCATTCTCGCAGCAGGTTGGGGCCACACCGGCAGGATGGAGGTCACAGCAGCGCTGCAGAACCGCTGGGAACGGCTCGGTATCCTGATGGCGAAGGCGCGGGAACCGTTGCCCTTGGACGAGCACCACCTCCACCTGCACAACGTCCGTAAAGCGATTAAGGGACTTCGCTATTCGGCCGAGGCGGTAACCGCGTCATTTGGGGAACCTGCCCTGGCCATCGTTCGCCCTGCCACGGCCCTGCAGCGGCTCCTGGGCGAACAGCATGATGCCATTGTGGCCGGCGCCTTGCTGGCTGATGCTGCACGGGCCCATTCTGCAGGCGGCCTTTCTGTAGGCGTCTCTGTGGGCGTCCTTGACGTTGATCCGCAGGACGCAGCACCACTGGCGCGGCTGGAGTTCCTGCACGCGGTCTCCGCCGAAACGGAGTTTTTCCGACTGGTTGCCCTTGACCCGGTTCCGTCACCCGCCATCGTGATGACCGTCCGACGTACTGAGAGCGCCCTGCCATAGCCGATTTTCCTTGCGGGCTCCAGTCATGCCTGATGCCGGGACCACCAACGACGTGCGCAGAAATGTACCCGGCAGTAGCTATCCTCTGTGCCGGGGATCACGTTACAGTCGGATGCGTGACTGTAGCAGCACGGTCCACCGGCATTGCAAAGAAGCATACCCAGGGGAGGTCCGGCTTATGGCGGGCAGGTTCGAAATTCACCGTGTTGGCGACGAGTCCTACAGGCTCCGGCTTACAGACGCGGAGGGGAACGTTGTGGCGGTTTCGCCGAACTTTAAACATGTCAGCGCACTGCTTGAGGGCATCAAGGCAATGCGCGAAAACGCTGCTACCGGAATAGTGGTTGATCTCCGGCAGCAGACGCAGTCGTAGCGGCATTGTCGTACCAGACATCGTCATACGGGAAGCAGTTTTGGGCGTGGGGCGTGAAGGTGGGCCCCTGAAAGAGTGCCCTGACCGGGTTAGATGTCTATCACGTGCAGGCGGGTGCGGTCCCACGGGACCGCCCATCCCAACTGCTCGAAGAGTCCCGTCAGCACCATCCCGGTAAAGCCCCACACCAGGACACCGTTCACCGTGAAGGCCGGGCTGTTAAAGGTCCGGCCGCCCCGGCTGACGGTGGACATTACACGGTTGTCCGGGTCCAGCAGGTCGCGGACCGGAATCCGGAACACCTGTGCGGACTCGGCATAGTCCACCACCCGAACCTGCGACGGCGAAGCCCACCAGCCCAGCACGGGTGTGACCAGGAAATTGCTCCGGGCCAGCCCCAGCTCCTGGAGGGTGCCCAGGACTTCAACTCCCGTGACATCCAGCCCGGTTTCCTCTTCCGCCTCACGCAGGGCGGCAGCCACCGGGGATTCGTTGGGGTCAATGGTGCCGCCCGGAAACGCTACCTGGCCGGGATGGGAATCCAGGGTGTGCGCTCGTTCCAGCAGCAGGATGTCCAGGTCCGCGGGCGCCAGGGATTTCCCTGAGGAAGCGGGGACGTTGTCCAGCACGCCGAACAGCATCAGGACCGCGGCCCTGCGGGCAATGCTTTCATCCACGGTGAGGGTGGCCCAGAGCGCGTTGGGTGCGGGTGCGGTCCCGGATTCGGTCCTTCGCACCAGGTCCATGAGGTCCTGCCGGGCGCTCACGGATTTCTCTTCTGGGATTCCATCCGGATCTCGGCGGCCCTGTGCGTTTCTGCGAGCAGCTTTTCCAGGAGCGGCTCGCTGCCGGGGGCGAGTTCGTATTTCAGCAGCTTGGCGGCCTTGGCAGGATCTGTTTCCCCAAGCCCGTAGCTGGGACACCAGTTGGCCACAGGACACGCACCGCATGCCGGTTTCCGTGAATGGCACACCCGCCGTCCGTGGAACACCACGCGGTGGGAGAGCATGGTCCAATCCTTTGGCTCAAAAAGCTCGGCAACGTCGAATTCGATCTGGACAGGATCCTCAGACTGGGTCCAGCCAAAGCGGCGGGCCAGGCGGCCGAAATGGGTGTCCACGGTGATTCCGGGAATTCCAAAGGCGTTGCCCAGGACCACGTTGGCTGTCTTGCGTCCCACGCCAGGCAAAGTGACCAGGTCCTCAAGCCGTCCCGGCACCACGCCGTCGTAGTCGTCCACAAGACGGGTGGCCAAGGCAATCAGATTCCGGGTTTTGGCCCGGAAAAAGCCTGTCGGTTTGATGATCGCTTCCAGGTCTGCCGGGTCAGCCTCGGCAAGGCTGCGCGCATCCGGGTACCGCGCAAAGAGCAGCGGAGTGATCTGATTGACGGTGACGTCTGTAGTCTGCGCCGACAGAACCGTGGCAACCAGCAGTTCCAGCGGGCTCCGGAAATCAAGCTCTGCGTGGGCGTAGGGGTACTTCTCTGCCAGCACCCTGTTGATCCGGCGTGCCCTGCGCTTGAGGGCAAGCAAGGACTCCGATGAGACCCGTGGACCCGCCGCCGCTGCGCCGGAAAGTGCGCCGGCTGCCGCTGCACCCGCCACCACTGCACCGGCCACGGCCGCACCGGCGACAGCGCCGGAGGCCGCGGCCGCTGCAGCGGCCGCAGCCTCCTTGGGACTACGGGAAGCCGGCACGGTACCTGCTACCCGCGCTCGATGTTGCTGAGGTCGCGCAGCACACCAAGACGCCCGTCAGTGTGCTGAACCAGGAACTCGTGTCCGCGGTCCTCCAGTGCCAGTACCCAGCCTCCCGGTTCGATCACAAAGGCGGGGGCGCCGGTTTGTGGGTGAAACGCAGTTCGGTGCTGCGCTACGGCGAACCAGAAGGCCTCGTGGACCGGGGCTTCGTCCGACTCGTCCGCACGGCTTGCCGGATCAACTGTGGCTCCAATGGGCTCCTGGCTCCGGACCTGCTGATGCACCACGGTTGCGGGGGCAGGCTCCCAGGCTGCCGACGATCCGGCGTCTCCTGGTGCTGAATTGCCCGAAGCCGCAGTGCCAGACGCTGCGGCACCGGACGCTCCGGCACCAGCAAGGGCTCCACCTGTTGTTGCGGCGCCGGCAGCCGCCGTCGGAAGGCTGGCTGCCTGGGTTTCCTCCGCGGCGGACGTCCGGCCAGCCGGAGGTACGACGTCGGCTGCCTGGGTTGCGGGGGTGTGGTCACCTGCCACTGACCACTCGGTCATTTCGGCTGCTGAGGAGACTGCGGCCGCACTTCCTGCCCCAGCCGCGGCGGGGACCGTTCCGGATCCGGCAGCAGCCGGCACCGCCCCCGTTGGAGCTGTGCCCGGCGTTGGTACCGCCGATGATCCGCCATGAGCGGCAGATGCTCCGACCTGCGACGCAGCGCTTCCGGCGGCAGCACCGTGCGGGACAGTCGCTCCCTGCGGGGCTGCAGTTCCGCGGGCGTGAGGCGTTGCGTGCGGATTAATAGCTTCATGCTGGGCAGCCGCGGTGGGCTTGGGAGCCTTCGGCGTGTGCGGCCTCGGCAGCGGAACGGCTGATTCCCGGGCCAGCACGTGGGCAGGTGATTCCTTACGGTCCAGGAAGTCGCCGGCAAAATACGGAATGAACCGGGCCAGCACGGTAGCGGCAAACAGGACCACGGAGCCGATGAGTCCCACCAGCAGACTGTGGGCGTAGGCGCTTGCCACCGTCAGGAAGAAGAACGCCAGGGCGAAGGAGGCCACCACGGACGCGAACTGGTCAACGGACAGCGAACCGATCCGGATCCGTGTGGCGGGTGCCAGCCTGCGGGCGGCAAAAAGTGCGCTCACGATGAGCGGCAGGACCATTCCCAGGCCAAGGAAAAACAGGCTGCCGGCGTTCCAGAGGTTAAACCGGCCGCCAAAAATTGGCAGCAGCGAGGCGACGAAGAGAATGAGGGTGGCGGCAAAGACCGCCAGATCGCGAACCGTGAACGGCCCCAGGACTGCCTGGTTGGTGGTGCCGGGTTTGGCGGTGTTCCGCGGACCACTGGCTCCTGGCCCGCCGTCGGTCCCTGTTCCCGCGCCGCCCGCGGACGAGCCACCAGGCCCGGCCCCTGTTGAGCGGCCAAGTTTCTGGCCAAGTTTCTGGCCGAAGCTCTGCTGGTTCATTTGTTCTCCTTAGCGTGGCGGCGCCCGGGACGGTTTCGACCCAAACTGTGCCGTCTGAAACAGCGGCACCGGCCGGATGAAGGCACGTGGTGTGCCCGTCCGGACGACTCCGTGGAAAGTCACAATTCAGTTTCAGCCTAGTCAACCGCATGGCCGATCACTAGCCGAGCGGCCGGAGCGGCGCCATCAGCAGGAGCGTTGGGTGACCATTCACCGCTTAATAAACGCCGCTCACGGGCGCCTGTGTGACAGCGCCCACACGGCTGGGGAATCAAGCATTAGTGTTGATCGAGGAACAGCTCTTTGCGGAATGCCCGTGATCAGCCGCTGCCCGCCGTCGTGCATGTGGCGCCGCAGCGGGCCGGTGACGGCAGGCCGCGCAGCAAGGATCGATGAATGATGAGGTTCACCATGTCCCAGGACAACCCCAGCACCACGGTTACCGCAGCCGACGCCGCACCTCAGGAAAGTCAGCAGGAAAGTCAGCCGGGCAGCCAGCACAGAGACCAGCCGGGTGATGCCTTTGAAAACCTGCTGCATGAGACACGGGCCTTCCCGCCTACTCCGGAATTCGCTGCTGACGCCGTTGTCACGGCTGCGGATTATGCAGAGGCCGACGCCGACCGGCCGGCTTTTTGGGCCAAAAAGGCACGCGAGCTGCTCACCTGGAACAAAGACTTCAGCCAGGCCCTGGACTGGTCCAACCCGCCGTTCGCGAAGTGGTTCGTGGGAGGGGAGGTCAACGCCGCGTACAACGCGCTGGACCGGCACGTGGAGAACGGCCTGGGGGACCGGGTGGCCATCTATTTCGAGGGCGAACCCGGCGACACCCGCACGTACACGTACGCCCAGCTCACCGACGAGGTCAAAAAAGCCGCCAACGCTTTTGAGTCCCTCGGTGTTTCCAAGGGTGACCGCGTGGCGGTGTACCTGCCGATGATCCCTGAGGCTGTCATCACGCTCCTGGCCTGCGCCCGGATCGGCGCGGTGCATTCGGTGGTATTCGGAGGTTTCTCCGCCGACGCCCTGCGGTCCCGGATCGAGGACGCCGAAGCCAAGCTGGTGGTCACGGCCGACGGCACGTACCGCCGCGGCAAGCCCAGCGCACTGAAGCCCGCGGTGGACCAGGCCCTGTCCGCCGATGGCCACAGCGTGCAGAACGTGGTGGTGGTCAAACGCAACGGCCAGGACGTGGACTGGCACGAGGGCCGGGACCACTGGTGGTCCGATACCGTTGACGGCGCCTCAACCCGGCACACCGCCGTCGGCCATGACTCCGAACATCCGCTGTTCATCCTCTACACCTCCGGCACCACGGGCAAGCCCAAGGGCATCCTGCACACCACCGGCGGGTACCTCACCCAGACCGCCTACACCCACAAGGCAGTCTTCGACCTGCACCCGGCCACCGACGTGTACTGGTGCACGGCCGACGTCGGCTGGGTCACCGGCCACTCCTACGTCGCTTACGCACCCCTCATCAACGGTGCCACCCAGGTCATATATGAAGGCACCCCCGATTCCCCGCACCAGGGCCGGTGGTGGGAGATCGTGGAGAAGTACAAGGTCTCCATCCTGTACACCGCACCCACTGCCATCCGCACCTTCATGAAATGGGGCCGGGAGATCCCGGACAGGTACGATCTGTCCTCCATCCGCGTGCTGGGCTCGGTGGGCGAATCCATCAACCCCGAGGCGTGGATGTGGTACCGCGAGGTCATCGGCGCAAACGCCGGCAAGAACGGCGAGCGCAAGGACCACCCGGCCCCGATCGTGGACACGTGGTGGCAGACCGAGACCGGCGCGCAAATGATCGCCCCGCTGCCCGGCGTCACCGCCACCAAGCCAGGCTCAGCGCAAACACCGCTGCCCGGCATCGCCGTGGACGTTGTGGACGAACAGGGCGAATCAGTCCCCAACGGCCACGGCGGATTCCTGGTCATTCGCGAACCCTGGCCGGCCATGCTCCGCGGCATCTGGGGCGACCCGCAACGCTTCAAGGACACCTACTGGTCACGCTTTGAAAACATGTACTTCGCCGGCGACGGAGCCAAAAAGGACGACGACGGCGACATCTGGCTCTTGGGCCGGGTGGATGACGTGATGAACGTGTCCGGCCACCGGCTCTCCACCACCGAAATCGAATCAGCACTGGTCTCCCACCCCTCCGTGGCCGAGGCAGCCGTCGTGGGGGCCGCGGACGAAACCACCGGCCAGGCCGTCGTCGCGTTTGTCATCCTGCGCGGTGACGCGGTGGACTCCGGCGACACGATCGTGCAGGAACTCCGCAACCACGTGGGCAAGGAAATCGGCCCCATCGCCAAACCCAAAACCATCCTCGTGGTCCCCGAACTGCCCAAGACCCGCTCCGGCAAAATCATGCGGCGCCTCCTCAAAGACGTAGCGGAGGGCCGCGAAGTAGGCGACGCCACCACCCTGTCGGACAACACAGTGATGCAGCAGATCGCCGCCTCCCTAAGAAAATAAAATTAAAGGGGAGGGGCAGCAAAGGTGCGGCTCCTCGGAGGCAAGGGATGGGTCCCACAACCGTGACGAGCTGATGAGTGGGAGTTATCCGGCAGCCTCCTCAGCGGGGCCTACGCCGTTAGGGTTCCCTGGCCGAGCTTGCGAGGCTAGGGGGACGGCGGGGACGGAACGAGCAGCACGCCGAGGATGACTCCCACTCGTCAGCGGACTGAACCCTAGACTGGGACCAGCCCTGTCCCCGTCCTAAGGATCCGCCCCAGATGCTCCCCGCTGCACGTCACCAGGCTATTGTGGACACGGTCCAGCGCGAGCGGGTCGTGCGCGTGTCCGACTTGGCGCAGCAGCTGGGCGTTTCCCTCATGACTGTGCGGCGGGACATTGAGCTGCTGGAAGAAAGCGGCCGGCTGGAACGCATCCACGGCGGTGCCAAGCTTCCAGGTGATCCCAGCACTCACGAGCCGGGCTTCGAACTCAAGTCCACCCAGCTGACAGCAGAGAAAAGGGCCATAGCGCAGGAGGCGGCCGCCCTGGTCCAGGAAGGCATGGCTATTGGGCTCAGCGCAGGAACCACTACCTGGGCGCTGGCGCAGGAACTGGTCAACGGTCCGCGGATCACCGTGGTGACCAACTCGATGCGGATTGCCGATCTGTTCCATCACGGTGCCTCGGCCGGAACAGCCCGCTTCGGCTCCACCGTGATCCTGATCGGCGGCGAGCGAACGCCGTCGGATGCACTTGTGGGACCCATCGCGACAGCCGCGCTGAAGCAACTGCACCTGGATGTCCTGTTCCTCGGCGTGCACGGCATGGACGCGGAGGCGGGTTTCACCACTCCAAACCTGCTGGAGGCCGAAACGGACCGCGCCTTTGTGGCCGCGGCCCGGAAGGTGGTTGTCCTTGCGGACCACACCAAGTGGGGGCTGCTGGGGATCAGCACCATTGCCGGTTTGAATGAGGCTGACGAGATCGTCACCGACTCCGGACTGGGCATGGACGCCCAACGGATCCTTGGCGAGCGAATCGGCAAAGTGCGGATCGCCTCAGCCTAGGGGCAGCCGCAGGACTGCCTGACGTGGAGCCGGGTGTCGAAAATCCGGTGCATGGGCTTGTCGCCCCGGCGGGCGCCCACCAGGGCAGCCACGGCGGCCTCTGCCATCTCGGCCACGGGCTGCTCAACAGTGGTCAGCGGCGGCCATGAATACTCGGCCTCAACGGAGCCGTCAAAGGACGCCACCGCGATCTCATCGGGAACGGCCAGGCCTGCCTCATGGACGGCCCGCAACAGGCCGATCCCCTGCATGTCAGAGGTGGCGAAGATCGCCGTTGGCCGGTTGACGGACGCCAGGAGGCGCTGCCCGGCAACATATCCGCCGGGCCGGGTGAATGAGCTGTAGACGATGGGCCCTTCGGGCAGCCCTGCCTCCTGCAAAGCTTCCCGCCAGCCCACTTCGCGGCCGTCCGTGGTGCCCGAAACGTTGGTTCCCATCGCCAGGCCGATATTGGTATGGCCATGTCCAATCAGGTGCTCTACGGCGATCCGGGCGCCGGCGGCAAGGTCCACACCGATGCTGTTAAAGCCGGGGGCGTCCCTCTCCTGGTTCAGCAGCACCGACGGGATGTCCGCCGTTTCCAGGACCTCCAGGTCAGGCTCGAAGAGGACACTGGCCAGCAGCACTCCGTCCACCTGCCGCGCAGCGAGGTTGCGGATATTGCGCCGCTCCTTGGCCAGGTTTCCGTCCGAGTTGCTCAGCACCAGGGCGTAGCCCAAGGCAGCGGCCGCGTCCTCGACGGCGTGGGCAAAAAGGGAAAAGAAGGGGTTCGAGTTGTCCGGGACGATGAGCCCCAGCGTCTCACTGGAGCCCAGCTTGAGCGCACGGGCCGCTGCGTTGGGCCGGTAGCCCAGGACGCGGATGGCGTCCTGGACCTTCGCTTCGGTGGCGGGCGCCACCTTCTTGGGCCCGCCATTGACCACATAGCTGACGACGGCGGTGCTGACGCCCGCATACCGGGCAACATCCTTGCGCGTCACTGGTCCGCGGGGAGCCTGCACTGCTGGAGTGGTCATGGACTTCATGCTAACTGTCAGATTCCGGGGGCGTCGCCGAAGTCGCGGATGGGCAGCCGCTCCCCGTTGCGCTGCGCTGACTGGTGCGCCACGATGCCGGGCAGCGTGAACCGCGCGGCAACCCAGGCGTTCACCGGTGGCAGGGTGCGGCTATTGACGGCGGTCACGAAGTCGTCCACCAGGAAATGGTGGCTGCCCTCGTGGCCGTTCGGGGCGCCGCGGAACTCCTGCGGAAGCCGTTCGGCGTCATGGACGGGCGAGAGCCCCGAAACGAAGGCGTCCCTCAGCTCCACTGCAACGTTGGCAAGCGACGGGTCGTCCAGGGACATGCTGGCCCGGGTTTCCAGCTGCTCGGAAATGTCGTGGACGTTTTCCTTGTCCTGCCACACCGTGACCTTTGCCAGCTGTTCAAAGCTGGCGTCCGTGCCGAAGAACCGGAACCGGGACTCCCTGATATGGGACGGGTAACCCACTCGACGCATCTCATTGGTCCTCATGACGCCGCCGTCGTTGAGTTCAAAGAGGGCCGTGGCATTGGAAAAGTCATTGCCGAACATGCTGACGTCCTTGTCGAAAACGCCATCATTGCGGTCATCCTTGACTCCTACACAGCTCACACTGACAGCATGCGCGGGGATGGCACCCAGCACTCCCCCTACAGCATGGGTGGGGTACAGCATGGGAGGGTAGCTGGCGGTTTCCTTCCACCGTTCGCCTCCGCTGTACTGGTAGGCGTCGTAGAATCCAAGGTCCATGTCATGGACGTAGTCGCCTTCGCTGTAGAAGATGCGGCCGAACTTCCCGGCGGCAAGCTGCTTGCGGGCGTAGACGGTGGCGGGGTTGTAGTAGCTGGTCTCCCCCATCATGTAGACCAGCCCTGTGTCCCTGACGGCGTCGATGATGCGGGCGATTTCGTCCTCGGAGATGGCCATCGGGACGGCTGAGTAGACGTGCTTGCCGGCGCGGAGCGCCTGCTCCACCAGCGGGCCGTGGGTCCAGCGCTGCGTGAAGATGGCCACGGCATCGACGTCGGAGGCAAGGAGTTCGTCGAAATCCGCCTTGACCCCTGCAAGGTGCAGGCGGTCTGCAGCCTCGGCCGCACGCTCCGGAACCTCATCCACCACGTACACGGCGCTGACTCCGGGGTGGAGATGGAACAGGTGGGCGAATTGACCACCAAACTGGCCCACGCCTACTACGCCTATTGAAAACGTCATTGTCTGCCTTCCGTGAGTGGTTGCGGGTATCTGCCGGGCAAGCGCTCTCCCATGACTTGCCAGTGTTTCACCGGAATCTACTCGAGTCAACAGTACGAGGTTGCCGGGAAAACTTTCCAAAGAAAAGCAGAAGAAATACTTGCTGGACTAAATCTACTCGTGTAGATTCGCGGTTAGTTGTTACCCACCTCACAGTCAGGAAGGGTCGAAGATGACCACCCTTACCAAACAGCAACGGGACCCGGCGGGCCGGGCAGCGCGACCCAAAGCAGGAAAAAACGGCAGTACCGGCAAGAAAAGCGTGATCCATCAACTGGGCGACCTGAAGATGGCAATGTTTTTTATCCTCCCCGCAATGATCGGCTTCGTGGTCTTTTTCCTGATCCCCACCATCCGCGGCGTCTACCTCAGCTTCACCGAATACAGCATCCTGGGGGACCCCACCTGGATCGGCATCAAGAACTACACCGCGATCTTCGCTGATGAACTGTTCTGGAACTCCATGGCGGTCACCGTGCAGTACGTGGCAATCAACATCGGTTTCCAGACAGTTATTGCGCTTGGGCTGGCACTCCTGATGCACCGCGTGGCAAAGTCAACGTTCATCCGCGGCGCCCTGCTGATGCCGTTCCTCGTGGCCAACGTCATCGTTGCGCTGCTGTGGTTCTGGATGCTGGATTACCAGTTGGGCATCGTCAATGAAGTCATCAGCTGGATCGGACTGCCACGCATCGCCTTCTTCGGAAGCGAGCAATGGGCCATCCCCACTATCGCTGCCGTCAACGTGTGGCGCCACATGGGTTACACCGCCCTGTTGATCTTTGCCGGCCTCCAGGCCATACCGCAGCACGTCTACGAGGTGGCATCCCTGGATGGCGCATCTCCCACAAGGACCTTCTGGGGCATCACCATCCCCCTGCTGCGCCCGGTACTGGTGCTGGTCCTGGTAGTTACAGTGATCGGATCGTTCCAGGTCTTCGACACCGTTGCCGTCACCACGGGCGGCGGTCCCATCAACGCCTCCCGCGTCATCCAGATGTACATCTATCAAAAGGCCTTCACCGAGTCGGACTTCGGGTATGCCTCCGCACTGTCCGTCATTCTCTTCGTCATCCTCGCCCTGGTGGCCTTCGTGCAGATGAAGTTCCTCAAGGGCAACGAATCGGACCTGGACTAAGGACCCCGCAATGACTACCTCGACTCCCTCCCTGCAAGACGCCGCCACGTCAACCCGAGCTCCAATCGCCAAGCCCCGCAAGCCCTTCAACTGGGGCCGTGCCGGGGCGTGGGCCCTCGTGATCCTTGCGTTGATCGTCACTATTGCGCCGTTCCTGTGGATGCTCCGCACTGCCCTTTCCAGCAACCATTCCCTCGCGGCCAACGCAGGCAACCTGCTGCCCGCCGATTTCAGCTGGGGCGCCTTCAAACGCGTCCTGGGCCTGCAAACCCCTGAGGAGGCCATAGCGGAAGGCGGCTCCGGTGCTGCCATCAACTTCTGGTGGTACCTCCGAAGCTCCATCATCGTTTCCACGCTGGTCACGGCGGGGCAGGTCTTCTTCAGTGCAATGGCCGCCTATGCCTTTTCCCGGCTCCGCTGGCCGGGCAGGGACAAAGTATTCGCCCTGTTCCTGGCCACCATGATGGTGCCGCCAATCTTCACAGCACTGCCCAACTTCCTGATGATCAAGAACCTGGGACTGCTGAACACCTACGCCGGCATCATCCTGCCCTTCCTGTTCATGACACCCTTCGCCATCTTCTTCCTGCGCCAGTTCTTCATGAGCATGTCCAGGGAAGTGGAAGAAGCAGCCATGCTGGACGGCGCGCACAAGTTCCGCATCTTCTTCCAAATCGTGCTTCCCAACGCCGCCGCACCCCTGGCCACGCTCGCGTTGCTAACGTTCATCGGCACGTGGAACGAGTACTTCTGGCCCCTACTGGTGGGCCAGGACGAAAGCGTCCGGGTCCTCACTGTGGGGCTGGGTGTTTTCAAGTCCCAGTCGCCACAAGGCGCACCCGACTGGAGCGGCCTCATGGCGGCCACCCTTATCGCCGCGCTTCCTGTCCTCCTGCTGTTCATCGCCTTCGGCAAGAAGGTAGTGAATTCGATCGGGTTCTCCGGGGTCAAATAGGCCTCCACCCCTGTCCCACCGCACCACTTTTCCCAGTTTCACTATTTTCCGCAGTTCCCCGTTTCGCCTGCCTGAATCGAAAGGTCCATCATGAAAAAATCCCTTGGCGTCGCCGCTGCTGCCGCTGCCTTTGCCCTGTCCCTGTCCGCCTGTGGCGCACCAGCTCCTGCCTCCACGGAGGCCAAGGGCGAAATCAATTATTGGCTCTGGGACGCCAACCAGCTGCCGGCCTACCAGCAGTGTGCTGACGATTTCACCAAGGCCAACCCGGACATCAAGGTCAAGATCACCCAGCGCGGCTGGGATGATTACTGGACCACCCTGACCAATGGATTTGTTGCCTCAACCGCCCCGGACGTCTTCACCAACCACCTGGCCAAGTACCCTGAATTTGCCTCCAAGAAGCAACTCCTCGCCCTTGACGACGCCGTCAAGAACGACAAGCTCAACTTGGATATCTACAACAAGGGCCTCACCGATCTCTGGGTCACCGAAGACGGCAAACGCTACGGGCTGCCCAAGGACTGGGACACCATCGCTTTGTTCTATAACAAGAAGCTGATCGCCGATGCCGGGTACACCGAGGAGCAGCTCAAGGACCTTGACTGGAACCCGAAGGATGGCGGCAGCTACGAAAAGGCCATCGCCCACCTCACGGTGGACAAGAACGGCAAGCGCGGCGACGAGCCCGGCTTCGACAAGAACAACGTTGCGGTTTATGGCCTTGGCCTGGAAAACTCCGGCTCCGGTACCGGCCAGACCCAGTGGAGTTTCCTCAGTGCCACCATGGGCTGGACCCACACAGACAAGAACCCCTGGGGCAAGGAGTTCAACTACGACGACCCCAAATTCCAGGAAACCATCACCTGGTGGACTGGACTCGTGGATAAGGGCTACATGCCCAAGCTGGAGACCACTGTGGGCGCCAGCGTGACTGACAACTTCGGTGCCGGTAAGGCCGCCATCAACACCAACGGTTCGTGGATGATCGGCCAGTACACCAGCTACAAGGGCGTGGAAACAGGCATTGCTCCCACTCCCAAGGGACCCAGCGGCAAGCGGGCCAGCATGTTCAACGGCCTGGCCGACTCCATCTGGGCGGGTACCAAGAATCCTGCCGCCTCAGTCAAGTGGGTGGAATACCTGGCCTCCGCAGACTGCCAGGACGTCGTAGCCAAGAAGGCTGTAGTCTTCCCGGCCATCAGTACCTCCTCCGAGATCGCGGCCAAGGCATTCGCGGACAAGGGCATTGATGTCAGCGCCTTCACCACACACGTAGAAGACGAAACCACGTTCCTCCTCCCGATCGCTGACAAAGCGGCGAAGGTCGAGGGCATCATGGAGCCGGCCATGGACGCTGTCGTGTCAGGCAAGAAGCCGGCCAGCTCACTTTCCGAGGCCAACGAGCAGGTCAACGCCCTCTTCAAGTAGGGCCCGCATCGTGGCTGCGGGTGTGGCCGCAGCCACCCGGTCCGGATGCCGCCGTTTCCTCCTTGCGACGGCGGCATCCGGACCACACAGGCATAACAGCAATCAGCAACACAACAGCAACCAGCATCAGCAACCAGACCGAAAGAGACATACCTATGGATCCGCTCTACCTCCGTACCACCGGCACCAGCCTGGTGATCAGCTTCAGCAGCGGGGAGGCCGAGATTATCCATTGGGGCGCCGATCTTGGCGCCAGCCTTCCGGACCTCGCCATCCTTGGGGAACCCATCCCGCACTCGGCTGTGGACGCAACGGTCACCGCCGGGCTCCTGCCGCAGGCATCCTCAAGCTGGCGCGGCAGGCCGGCACTCCGTGGACACCGAATCGCTGACGGGATCCCCGGCCACGATTTCTCGGCCCGCCTCCGCGTCACGTCCGCCAGCTCCGGGCCGGGGCCAGGGACCGCCGACGCCGCCGCCTCCGCCGCCATCGTCCAGGCAGACCCCGACGCCGGCATTACCGTTGAGACGTCCATAAAACTGCACGACGGCGGTCTGCTGGAGCTGCGCCACACGCTCACCAACGACGGCTCCTCCCCCTACCAGCTCGACGAACTGGCCACGGTCCTGCCGGTGGCGCCGGACGCCGTCGAGCTCCTTGACCTCACGGGACGCTGGTGCCGGGAACGCCACCCGCAGCGCCGCTCCCTCCAACAGGGAACGTGGGTGCGGACCGGACGGCACGGCCGCACCGGTCACGATTCCTCACTCCTGTTCGCGGCCGGCACCGAAGCCTTCGGCAACCGCCACGGCAAGGTGTGGGCCACGCACCTGGCCTGGAGCGGAAACCATGAACAGTTCGCCGACAGCATCGGCGACGGCCGGACCATGATCGGCGGTTCAGAGCTCCTGGGCCCGGCGGAAGTCATCCTCCAGCCCGGCGGCAGCTACACCACGCCTGCATTGTTCGCGGCCTACTCCGACCGCGGCCTGGACGGCGTCAGCGAAGCGTTCTACAGCTGGTTTAGGTCCCGCCCCCAGCACGTCCTCCCTGCTGCACCCGCCACCGGCGGCAAAAGCACTGCCGGCAAAAGCAGAAACGGCAAAGCAAGGCCCGTTGTGCTGAACACCTGGGAAGCCGTCTATTTTGACCATGACATTGACACGCTGATCGAACTCGCTGACTCGGCGGCAGAGCTGGGTGTGGAGCGATTTGTGCTCGACGACGGCTGGTTCCGCGGGCGCCGCACGGACCGTGCCGGACTGGGCGACTGGTACGTTGACGATGCCCTTTGGCCCCTGGGCCTCACGCCGCTGGTCGAGACTGTCACCTCGCGAGGGATGGAATTCGGCCTGTGGGTGGAACCGGAAATGGTCAATCTGGATTCGGACATCGCCCGGGAACACCCCGAGTGGATTGTGGGCCCCTCCGCACTCTCCCACAAGGACGGCGGCCGGCTCCCGCTGGAGTGGAGGTTCCAACACATCCTGGATCTGGTGAACCCGGAAGCCTGGCAGTACATATTCGACCGGATAGACGCCTTGCTCACGAAGTACAACATCAGCTACCTCAAGTGGGACCAGAACAGGGACCTGCTGGAGCACGGCCATGTCGGACGCCCGTCGGTACACGAACAGACCTTGGCCGCCTACCGCCTCTTTGACGAATTGAAGAAGAGCCATCCCGGCGTCGAGATCGAAAGCTGCTCTTCGGGCGGCGCGCGCGTGGACCTCGGCATCCTGGACCGGACGGACCGGATCTGGGCGTCGGACTGCAATGACGCCCTGGAGCGCCAGACCATCCAGCGCTGGACCGGGCTGGTGGTTCCGCCGGAACTGATGGGAGCGCACATCGGCCCCACCACCTCGCACACCACGGCCCGCACCCACGATCTGTCCTTCCGTGCCATCACTGCGCTGTTTGGCCACTTCGGCATGGAGTGGGACGTCCGCGAGGTCCAGGGTGCCGAGCGGGAGCAGCTCAAGCGCTTCATCGGGCTTTACAAGGAGCACCGGGACCTCATCCACTCCGGGCGCATGGTCCGCGCGGACGTTGCCGAGGGTTCCCTGCTCCTGCACGGTGTGGTGGCTGGCTCTCCTGCCGGCGCATCACCGGCTGGATCGGTGCAGGGCACGACGGCGGCTCTGTTCGCGTTGGTCAGTACCCGCACCGCGTTCGCTGAGCAGCCCGGCCGGATAACCATCCCCGGGCTGGAGGCTGACCGCGGATACCGCGTGGAAGCCATCTTCCCCCTGCCGGGGGACGCGGACTACGCCCACAACTACACCCAGGTCCAGCCGCCAGCGTGGCTTAGTGACGGTGCCGAGGCCAACGGGCGTTTTCTGGCCGAGGTGGGCCTGCCCATGCCCATCCTCAACCCTGAGCACGCCGTCCTGCTGAAGTTCACCGCACTGTAAGCCTGGCCTGCCGGGCCATTCGTTTCCTCGGTTGGGGGATGGCCCGGCATGCCCTGCCCCATTCAGGGGCTGAGGTCTTGGGGATCAGGCTGCGTTGCCGAGCCGGGAGGAAATCGCGGAACCCAACAGGAGTACGCGGAAGGTCCGCTCGGTGGCCTCCCGCAGCAGGACGGCCGCTTCGGCAACAGCCCTGTCCAGGTCCATGGGGATGGGGATAATCCCGGCTATGGCATCGATTCCCGCAGCATGCACGTCAGCCGAGTCCTTGCCGATGGATCCCGCGAGAGCCAGGACCGGGACACCGGCAGCCTGGGCGCGGCGGGCAATCTCTGCAGGGACCTTTCCGCGAGGGGTCTGGAAATCGATGGCGCCCTCGGCGGTCACCACAAGGTCTGCCCGGGCGATATGGGCATCCAGGTCCACTCCGGCCAGGCCGGAGTCCAGCAGCAATTCGAAGCGCGGAACCAACCGGGCTCCCACGGCAGCAAGCCCCGCTCCCAGGCCGCCGGAAGCTCCGGTACCGGGGCCTGTCCGCAGGTAGTTTTCGGACAGCCCGCCGGCGGCTGCCAGCAACTGGGCCCACCGGTCCAGCCCGGCGGACAACAGCTCCACCTGCTCTGGCGAGGCACCCTTCTGCGGCCCGAACACCCTGGCCACGCCCTGGGGGCCGCACAGTACGTTGTACGGATTCAGTGCCAGCTCAATCCGGCAGGAGGAAAGCCGGCTGTCCAGCCCGGTCAGGTCCACGCCCGTCGTCTCGGCCAGGGCTGCACCTCCCTCCGCGAGCTCCCCTCCTCCCGGCCCAAAGACGCGGGCGCCGAGGGCACGCAGGGCGCCCGCACCGCCGTCGGACGTTCCCGAATCCCCGCACCCCACGATAATCCGCTCAGCCCCTTCGTTCAGGGCGGCAAGCATCAGTTCCCCCACGCCGCGCGTGGTGGTGCTGCCGGGGTCGCGCATATCCGACGGCACCAGGCGGAGGCCGGCGGCGGCGGCCATTTCCACCACCGCGGTGGGACTGTCCACGTTTCCAAGCATGGCGAAGTGGGAGTCCACAGGCTTCCCCACCGGGCCGGTCACGCGCTGGGCAACCAGGCGTCCTCCCGTGGCGCAGGCCAGTGCCGCGGCGGTGCCTTCACCGCCGTCGGCCATGGGCACCGAGGTGACCTGCACGCCGGGGATGACCCGGCGGATGCCTGCGGCAATCGCCGCTGCCACTTCCACCGCGTCCAGGCTTTCCTTGAAACCGGACGGTGCCACGAGGATTCGTTGCGGAATGGACATAACCATGAGGGCCACCTTGAGGGTTGGGTTAGCGGGAAGTGAAGAGAGGAAGGCCCAGGACGGGCCAGACTGCAAAGCTGAAGACAAGGACCAGGGCAGTGCTGAGCGGGCCCAGCCAGGCAGAGAGCCGAAGCAGGTCCGCCGCGGAATAATGGGCAGTACCGTCAGTTTCTGCAAACATCGCCACCGGCTTCGCCGAACTGGTGAGCGTATGGCAGAAGCCGGCCGCGGCGGTTGACGCGAAGGCTGCCGCCATGGGATCCATGCCCATCGGAACCGCCGACGCCACCACCATAGGGATCAGCACCGCCGAGCGTGCAGACCGGGACTGGATCACCAGGTGGGCTGCCGACGAAACCGTTACAACAGCCACCACAAAGACAGGCGCCTTCCAGCTGCCCAGGGCGGCCACCGGGGCCAGCACAGAGGATGCCAGCCATCCTGCTGCCCCCGAGGTGACCAGGCTGGAGCCAAGGGCAAGGGTGGCCGCCATGAAGATCAGCATGGACCAGGGCACCTTTTTCAGCGCTGCGCCCAGCTTCACTGATCCGTAGAACGGAGAGGAAACCACCAGGGCACCGATCAGCGCCACGAGGGCCGGCTCCAAGCCGTGGATGGGCTCCGTGCACCACAGGACCACCACGGCGGCCAGCAGCAGCAGCGAGCGCTGTTCGTCCAGGTCGAGGGGGCCCCGCAGCCTGGTGCTGCTGCCGCTTTGGAGCTGACTGACCTTCACATGCAAGGGCATGGACCTGTCCGCTCCCGTCGTGAAAAGGCGGAGCGTCAACTCGGCCGCGAGGAAGCTGGATGCCAGGCCGATGGGCAGTCCAAGCAGGAGCCAGGACGCGAAGTCGAATCCCGGATAGCCGGCTGACTGGAGGACCTGGCTGGTGATCAGGTGCGCTCCGGCGCCCAGGAAGGAGCTGACTGCCGAGAGCAGGATGACGCTGGGGAACAGGATGGCCAGCAACCTGACCACCGCAGGACGCTCCTTGAGCACCGCGCGCAGTGCCAGGAAGATGGGCAGCACCAGGGCCGCCCGGCCTGACGTGGCAGGGATGGCAAAGCTGGTCACCACCAGGCCCAGAGTGGCCAGATAGGCCAGCTGGCGGACACTGCGCGCCCCAGTGATCACGAAGGCGGCACCCCGTGCGGCGAGGCCCGTTGACGCAACGGCACTCGCGATGACAAAGGCTGCCATGAGCAGCCAGACAGTTTCGTCGCCCAGGGCGGCGAAGAGGCTCTCCGTTGGCATCGCCCCGCTGATGACCAGAGCGGCGGCGGCCCCGAGGGCCACGTAGGTATCCTCCACTGCTGAGAAGATCCAGAACCACACGGCAGCCACAAAGATGCACAGCGTCAGGGCTGCGTCGTGATGGAGGCCGCCGGGACTGACGTTCAGCCACAGGAACACCATGATGGCGACTGCCACAGCCGCCGCCACAACGGCAGCGGGCCGGAGTGCCCGCGGAAGTGTGGCGGCAGGCCCAGGCCCGGATTCCGTGCTGCGCGGGGTTGACTCGTAGTAGGTGGTTTTCATCTGAGCCGGTACCCCGCGCCCCGGACTGTCTCCAGCCGTTCCGCGCCAATCTTGGCCCGGAGGGCCCGCACGTACACATCCACCACGTTGGAGGCGGGATCAAAATCCATCGTCCACGCATGGGAAATGAGCTGCTCCCGGGTCAGGACCTGGCCTGGATGGCGGAGGAACACCTCCAGCAGCGAAAACTCCCGGGCTGTGAGATCGGCGTCCGCCTGCCCGCAGCGGACCCGGCGGCTGCGCAGATCAAGTTCCATATCCCCGTGGCTAAGCTTCATCACGGGGGCTGAATCGGTGTCATCCACCAGTCTGATCCGCACCCTTGCCAGCAGCTCAGCGAACTGGAAGGGCTTGGTCATGTAGTCGTTCGCGCCGCTTTCCAGCCCGTAGACGGTGTACGCTACGGAATCGCTGGCGGTGAGGACAATGACAGGAGTCTTGGACCCTTCGCTGCGGAGCCGCTCGAGGACTTCGAAGCCATTGAGCGTGGGGAGCCCGATGTCCAGGATAAGCATGTCGAAGTCCCCGGACCGGGCCAGGAGGAGGGCGCTGGCGCCGTCATCCACCACCAGGCAGGAATAGGCCGCAGCCCGGAGCCCCTTCTCAATGAAGTCGGCGATTCGGCGGTCATCTTCAGCGATCAGGATCCGGCTCATGGCTGCCCTTTCTGTCGTTCAGCGCTTCCTCGCCCGGGCCGGGCTCCGGAGCCGGAATGGTCATCCCGAAGGTTGCACCCTGTCCTTCAGTGCTGCGGAGCCAGGCGGTGCCTTGGTGCGCTTCGGCGATGCTGCGGACAATCGCCAGTCCCAGCCCGGCACCCGGCCTGGAACGGTCGGCGCCGCGCGCAGCCTCGCCCCGGTGGAAGCGTCCGAAAATCAGGGCGGCCTCCTGGGCTCCTACGCCGATTCCTTCGTCCGACACCCAGATCAGGAATTTGCGGTGCGGCCCTGCCCCCTCGAAGCGAGAGCCCAGGTGCACTGTGCTGCCTTCCGCCGAATACTGGCAGGCATTGGTGGCAAGCTGGAGTACAGCCTGCGTGATGCGTTGCGGATCCAGACTGACCCGGCCCTCAGCGATCTCCAGGATGGGCCAGCCCCGCGCCCCCAGGGCCTGCGCCTTGGCCTCAATGTCCAACAGCAGGGCGGCTGCGTCCGTGCTGCGCAGCTGGGTAAACCCGGGCCGGTCGACTTTGGCCAGCAGCAGAAGGTCGGAAACAATGCGCCCCATCCGGGCCAGCTCGTCATCCACCAGCGCCAGCGTCCGCGTCCTCTCCGCCGGGCTGTCGGACATCAGCTCCAGGTGCCCGCGGATAACGGTGATGGGTGTCCGGAGCTCGTGCGAGGCATCATCAACAAACGCCCTCTGGGTCCGGTACGCCGCTTCGAGGCGGTCAAGCATGGTGTTAAACGTGATGGCCAAAGCAGCGATGTCGTCGTTCCCCTGGACAGGGACGCGGGCCGTCAGATCCGATTCGGAAATATCCGCAGCCACGCGCCGGACCTCCCGGACCGGCCTGAGAATCTGCCCTGCCACCAGCCAGGCAATGGCCGCGGTCACCGCGAGCCCACCGAGGGAGACGAAGAATATGGTCACAGTGGTGCTGGCCACCTGGGCCTCCCGCGGAGCCATATAGTCACCCACGATGAGGTAGCCGGTGTCGCTGCCGGACTCGATGGGCAGCCTGGCCCAGTGCATCTCACCCGCGCTGGTCTGGGCTATGCCGGTGGCATCCTGGCCCGACCTGATACCGTTCAACAGCCCTTCATCCTTGGGAAGCTCGTGCCCCGTAACCGGGGTACCCATGGCCCCGCTGGGTGTGTACAGGACGCGCCCTCCCACGCTGCCCAGGATCACTTCGCCAGAAGCCGCAGACTGCCGGCTCAAGTACCTCTCCAGCATTTTTTCGATTGACGTGAATGGCTTCGCGGTGGTGGGATCCACTCCTTCCTTGGCGAAGGCGCGGAATTCCTGGAGTTCCTGTTCTATCGCCTGGTGGGCCTGCGTGCGGGCCTGGTTGAGGGTCAGGGAGCGGACAGTCAGGAGCACCGCGAGGAGGGTCAGTGCGGTAGTCAGGACAATCCACGCGGCAATGCGCCAACGCGCCGGGACGCGTGACCCCAAGCGGCCCTGCGGGGCCAAGCTGCGTGGTTCCCTGGCCGGGGCTTTCGGGAGGGGGCGCTCCAATACTGCCGTTACTTCTCCCATCACTCGTCCCCGTCGTCGGTGTAGTCGTCGTCGTCAATGATGACCGGCGGCCCTACTGGCGCCGGCGGTGCCGGCGGTGCAGCTGGCGCCGGCGGCACCGCAGGCGACGCGGTGGGGGCGGGATCGGGTTCAGCAGGCGTCGGCTGATCAGGGGCTGCGGGCGGCGACTCTTCCGGTGGAGCCGGAGCCGTGGGCTCCAGTCCCGGTGCCTGCAGACCGTCCGGACCGGGCCCCAGACGGACAGGCTGTGAGTCAATGGCCGGCGGCCCGGCAGGTGCCGCGAGCAGGCTTCCTGCCACAGCGAGCAGCACCGGGATCACCAGCACGGCTGCCATTGTGATTACGCGTCGCATCATGAGCATGCCTTTATCGTTGCAGGCCTTAATGAGGCGCTGATGAAACGGGAATGAAGAAACCTTCATCCGGCCAGGCCGTCCCGTCCAGCCAAGAGCCCTCCGTCCGGCCGCTGAACCGGGTTCCTGATCGCCTAGAGTTGGCATCATGAACGATTCCCGCGGCACCATCCTTGTGATCAACGGGCCCAACCTGAACCTCCTGGGTACCCGTGAACCGGAAAAATACGGCATCTCCACGCTGGCGGATGTGGAGGAGTTGGCGCGCACCACGGCCAAGTCCCACGGCTTCACCGCGGAGTGCGTCCAGTCCAACCACGAGGGTGTCCTGCTGGACACCATCCATGCTGCCCGGGGCGCCGCCGTCGGAATTGTCATTAACGCCGGCGCCTTCACCCACACGTCCGTTGCGCTCCGCGACGCCCTGGCCGCCGTTCAGCTGCCTGCCGTGGAAGTCCACATCACCAACGTGCACCAGCGCGAGGAGTTCAGGCACCACTCCTTCCTCTCCCCGGTCTGCACTGCGGTTATCGTAGGGGCCGGCGTTTTCGGTTACCGGCTCGCCATCGACTACCTGGCGGAAACGCTGTAGCCAATGGCCGCCGGCCAGGGGCTGCCGTCGGAGCCGCAGCCAAAACCCATCCCGGACGGGGGCGCCACGGCCAGCCGTACGGCGGCGTGGTACCGGCATTTTGGGTTGGTGGAGGCGCCTGGGTCCTCCCCCTGTTACGCCGAGTGGACACTGGGCCTGGCCGATGACCCGCCGCTGATCGCCCGGATCGATGCGTGGCCGCACGACAAGCGCCAACCCAACCTGCTGCTGGCCGCCGCACGCTATCTGGGTGCCCGCGTAGGACCCTATGCGCAGTTCCGCCAATTTCTGGAAGACCATTGGGCGGACATCAGCAGGATCGTCCTCTCGCGTTCCACGCAGACCAACGAGGCAGGCCGCTGCGCCACTCTGCTGCCCTCCCTCGCTGCCATTGCAGCCGCCGAAGGCAGGCCGTTGGCGCTCCTGGAGGTGGGTGCCTCAGCCGGCCTCGGGCTGTTCCCGGACCGGTACGGCTACGAGTTCGACGACGGCACGTCCGTCACGCGGCTTTCCCCGGAACAGCCGTCCCGAACGGACGTAGTGCCTCCTGTGCTGCAGTGCACCACCAAGGGCCCTGTGCCCGTGCCTGCCCACCTCCCGCCCGTAGCCTGGCGTGCAGGAATCGACCTGAACCCGCTGGATATCAGGAATTCCGACGACGTCGCGTGGCTGGAAGCACTCATCTGGCCGGAGCAGGAGTTCCGTCTCAGGAGACTGCGCCAGGCTATCGCCATCGCCCGGGACGAACCACCACTCCTGGTAGCAGGCGACCTGAACGACCGGCTGGTTGACGTGGCAGCCCAAGCGCCGGCCGACACCACCCTGGTGGTTTTCCACAGTGCCGTGATGGCCTACCTCAGCGCCGAGGGAAGGTCCCCGTTCCGCAGGACCATCCGGCAGTTGGCGGCCGGCAGGGGATGCCACTGGCTGTCCAACGAAGGGCATATGGTGATTGACCAGGAGGACGGCTCCAGCGTGGTGCCGGAGGTGGATCCGCAGCTGATCGCGGGCAGGTTCCTGCTCACCCACAACGGCATTCCAGAGGCCATCACAGGACCCCATGGCCAAAGCCTCGAGTGGCTCTGACCTACTTCTGGATGCATTGCCCGGAGGACACCGGGGCGTTCATCGCTGGCGCCTGGGCGGCAACGGGCGTGAGGTCATCCATGGTGATGGCGAAACCCATCTCCGTATCCGAGGTTGCCTTGGCAAAGATCACCCCGGCAACCAGCCCGTCTGTGGTGAGGAGTGGCCCGCCGGAATTCCCGGGCTGGATATCCCCTGCCAGTCGGTAGATTTCCTCGGGCGAGGAGTTGTTGCCGTAGATATCCGGGACCAGCACGGTGGTGATGTCCTGGACTGTTGCGGGCTTGGATTGGAAGGGCCCGCCATGGGGATACCCAGCGAAGGCAGCCGGGCTTCCGTTCGGGAGGTCAGGGCTGAGCGCCAGCGGTTCTGTGGGCAGGCCGTCAACCGCCAGGACTGCGAGATCGTTCTTGGTGTCGAAGTAGACCACCCGCCCGGGCATGGCACCGCCGTTCAGGATCTCCACCACCGGCTGCGACACGCCCGCCACAACATGGGCGTTGGTCACAACCCGCCCGGGAGACACCACAAAGCCGCTCCCTGTCTGGTTCTGGCCGCATTCGTAGGCTGTGCCGGCGATTTTAAGCACGGATTCGGCGGCGCGGTTAAGCGCCGGTGTGTCGGTGCTGGCGTTCGGAACGGGCAAAGGCGCACCCTGATCCAGGCCTTCAAGGAGGGTGGGAATGCCGTTGCCGATCACCGTGGAACGGAGTTGGGCCATGGTGGCCTTCACCGGGTTGGGGGTCAGCCCATCGATGAACCGGATGACCTTGGATTCGGCCAACGGCTGTGACACAAACGGTACGCCCAGGGAACTGATGCTGAACGCGAGCATTGACATGACCAAGGCTGAGACCACCAGGTTGGCCGCTCCGCCCACCAGCCGGTCCACCGCACGCAGCGGCGTGATCCGCACTGCGCCGCGGATTTTCCGGCCGATCATGGTTCCCAAGCCGTGCCCTAAAGCCACCAGCACCACCGTGGACGCCACAATGGCAGTAAGCCTCCACGCGGAGTCGTCCACGAATTCGCTGACCAGGGGAACGGCGAAAAACGCCGCCATGGCACCGGCGGCGAAACCCGCGATCCCGCCCAGTGTCACCAGGAAGCCGTTGCGCAGGCCGTAGATCAGGTAGGACAGCAGCGCCAGAATCAGCACCAGGTCCAGAACAGTCAAGCCAAACACCCAGGCTCCTTATAAACGGTTGAGACCCAATTCTAGTGGCGCTGCCTGACATTCCCCTGTGGGACGGGGGCGGGCCGGATTCCGATCCGGCAACGTCCGCCTGTTCGAAAAAGGGTGCCGGGCATCACGCAGCCCCTGCTCCGAATATGACTTTTCTGCAGTGGTTTAGGCCGTTTCGGCTGCCAAGTACGTCACAGAACGTTGAAAATTCTGGAACAATGGCACAAGCGCCACAGCCGACACATTACTCAGGAGATTTTATGGACATCGAGGTACTGCGCCGAGCACCCCTTTTCGCCACGCTCGACGACGAAGCATTCCGTCTGCTGACGGATGAGCTGACCGAGGTGGACCTTTCCCGCGGTGCATCGGTTTTCCGGGAAGGCGACCAGGGCGACCAGCTCTACTTCATCGTCTCCGGCAAAGTGAAGCTGGGCCGCACGTCCCCGGACGGCAGGGAATCTCTCCTGGCCATCCTGGGCCCGGGCGAGCTGTTCGGTGAGATGGCCCTCTTTGACCCCAGCCCCCGAACGGCCACAGCAACCGCAGTATCTGAAACCCGCCTTGCGGGGCTCAGGAACGAAAGCCTCAACGCGCTGCTCCGCACCCGTCCCGAGGTTTCCGCGCAGCTGCTGCAGGCCCTGGCCCGACGCCTGCGCCGCACCAACGATTCCCTCTCCGACCTGGTGTTCTCGGATGTTCCCGGCCGGGTTGCCAAGGCTCTCCTGGATCTGGCAGACCGCTTCGGCCGCCCGGCAACCGATGGCGTCCTGGTGGCCCACGAACTCACACAGGAAGAGCTGGCCCAACTTGTCGGCGCGTCCCGTGAAACGGTTAACAAGGCCCTGGCCGAGTTCGTCCAGCGCGGCTGGCTCCGCCTCGAAGCCCGCGCCGTAGTGATCCTGGACATGCAGCGCCTGCGCCAGCGCTCCCGCTAAGTTTTCATTAATGAGGCCCTAAGGCCGGCATCCTGCTCTTTCGTCGCTTTGACACACGCTTCCGGATGCCCGCCTTAGGGCCTTTTGCGTGGCAGCCGGGCCTGTTCCAGCATCACTGACGGTCGTAGGATTTGAGCTACGAGGTGCATCAGAATGTCTGTGGCAATGATCGTTGTATTGGTCGTCCTGGGCTTGGCGTCGTTAGCCGGTGTTGTCGGCACGGTGGTCCTGGTGATCCGTGACGGGCATGGGCAGATTCCGCTGGAGCCTTCCGTCAGGCCGTGGACGGCAGGCCATCTCCCCAGCCGCCCGTACTCCACCATCCGCCTGTAGCATGCCGGGCGGGGACCGAGGCGAAACGAGGCAAGGCAATGAGACCCAGGCCCACCCGACTAAACCATGTAGCGGGCTTCAACATTGATACGGTGGCCGCTTCCGCAGGTGATGATCCGGAGATGTTGCGGCTGGAGAATCTGGACACGGACCTGCTGCCCCCGCCGGCAGCGATTGAAGCCACCCGCGCAGCAGTGGGCCTGGATTCAGCCAATTCCTACCTGCCGTTTACTGGGCAACTGGCCGCCAAGGAAGCCGTCGCCGGATATGTCGCCGCACGGACCGGTGTCAGCTATGACCCGGCAACGGAAGTCATCCTGACCTCCAGCGATGGAGACTGCCTGCTTGATGCCCTGCTGGCCCTGACTGATCCCGGCGATGAAATCGTGCTGACGGATCCAACGTATGCGGGCATGCTCAACCGGGTCTACCTGGCCGGAGGTGTGCCCAGGCTGGTACCCATGACCGTCTCCGCAGGTGCCTGGCGGCTGGACCTTGGTGAGCTGGAGGCAGCCGTGACACCCAAGACCCGGGCGATCTTCCTGCAGAACCCATCGTTTCCCTCGGGGTACCGGCTGACCGAGGACGAATGGTCAGCGATTGCGGGCCTCTGCGTCGGACGGGACCTCTGGCTGATCTACTGGTCCCTGATGGAAGGGATCGTTTTCGATGCCCAGCCAATCCTGAGTCCTGTGGCCTATCCGGGAATGCGTGAGCGCACCATTATCGTGGGATCGGCGTCGATCGAGCAGCGGATGATCGGCTGGCGCATCGGCTGGATTCTGGCTCCGAGGGCAGTGATGTCCGATCTCGCCGTCGTCCATATCTACAACGGCATCACTCCCGGCGGCATTGCACAGGCGGGCCTGATTGCTGCCCTCAGCGACGGTGATGACAGCTTTGCCCAGTGCGTTACCGAATGGGAGCGCCGCCGCAATGCCCTCACCACTACGCTGCAGGGCTTCGCCATGATTCCGGCCGCAGGCGGTTGGTCACAAATCGTGGATACCGTCCATCATGGCGTGGACCCGGGCGACCTCTCCCGGGTCCTGTTGCGGCACGGCGTGGCTGCCACGGCCATGACGGGCTGGGGCGGGCCCGTGGCGGACAGACACCTCCGGCTGGTGTTCAGCAACGAGCCTGTGGAACGGATCCAACTGCTGGGCGACAGGTTCCGGGCAGCCGTTCGGGAGGCCGGCGGCCGCGCGTAGAGCCTTAGCGTTCGCGCTGCGGCTCGCCTGCTACGGTCTTGGCAGCTTCCACCTCAAGCATCAGCTTGCCGTCTTCCTGCACCAGCCTGGGCTGGTAGACGTGGGCCTTGCGCTTGTAGCTGAGGTAGGCGACGCAGCCGTTGGCGGCGGCCATTTTCTCGAGTATGATCTCCGATCCGGGCACCAGCAATTGGCCCAGGGTAAGGCCAACCGTGTTTTCCTGGCCCACCTCATCGCCCAGCGCTGTGGTGTCCCGCTCCGCGATGACCTTGGAGGCGCTCACCCAGCGCCCCCACACGCCCTTGCTCTCCAAGAGGGTGGGTTCCTGGTTCATGGGCACTGTTGCCGCGAAATAGCGGGTATCAAAGCGAAAGTGCGCGAAGTCCGGACTGCGCCAGTTGACCAGGGATTTCAGGAGGTCGGTGCGCAGCGAAAGGCCACGCTTCGCCAGTACTTCGGTGAACGATTTCTCCTGGTTTGACACGGCCTCCCGCGCGCGCATCCACTCCTGGACGTACGTGGACTCGACAGTGGTGGTTGCGTCTGGCCCGGCCAGCAGCACACCGGTTTCCTCAAAGAGTTCCCGGATGGCGCCCACCACGTGGCGCCGGGCCAGGCCGACGTCGTCAGTTCCCATCTGCTCGGCCCAGTACTGGGGTGAGGGACCCAGCCAGCCGACGGGATCGTCGTCGGACGCGTCCAGGGAACCTCCGGGAAACGCGAGGACCCCCAGCGGCGAGGAACCGGGACGGTATCCAAGCCAGGTTTCCAGGCCGCTGGGGGAATCGCGCAGCAGGACTACCGACGACGCAAGGCGGGCGGCACGCGGAGTCCGCTCGCCGTGTTCGAGCCAGCTTTGTGCTGCCCCTTCAAGATCGGGTGGGAGTACAAAAAGGCGTCTGGCGAGCTGTGGCAAAGGAAGGACCGGTCCTAGCTGAATTCCGCAATCAGTTCGAGTTCCACCGGAGAGTCGAGCGGCAGCACATTAACGCCGACGGCGGAGCGGGCATGCTGCCCCGCCTCACCCAGGACCCTGCCCAGGAGTTCGGACGCGCCGTTGATAACACCGGGCTGGCCGGTGAACGACGGATCCGATGAGACGAATCCCACAACCTTGACGATCCGGGTGATGCGGTCAAGATCGCCGATCACGCTTTTGACTGCTGCCAGGGCGTTCACCGCGCACACCGCGGCGTAGCGGTGGGCGTCTTCCGGCGAAACAGTGGGTTCGTCAGCGTAGCCCTCGGTGCCGGTGGACACTTTGCCCGTTGCTTCGAGTTTGCCGTTAATAAACGGCAGCTGGCCGGAGGTGTAAACGTGGTTGCCCGAGATGATCGCGGGCACGTAAACGGCCACCGGAGCCGGTACCTCGGGGAGGGTTAGGCCGAGTTCGGCCAGCCGCTGCTCGACGGCGGAAATGGGCGCCGTTGCCGCGCCGGACGTGGTGTCTGAGGGGGTGCTCATGGCTACTGCTTCTCCCTCTTCAGGTAGGCAACAAGGCCGTTGCCGTCAGGTCCTGTGACTACCTGGACGAGCTCCCAGCCGTCCTCTCCCCACTGGTCAAGAATCTGCTTTGTGGCGTGAATAATGAGCGGAATCGTGGCGTACTCCCATTTGGTCATGAGCTAAAGACTAGTCCTTGCCGCTAAAGTGGAAAACATGGTGACTCGTAAGAACCCCATTTTCGACACGGCCACTACCCTCGGAAAGATTCTTGGCTTCCTTGGCGTGAGCGCTATTTGTGGTGTCCTGGTGGCAGGCCTGCTGGTTCCGGCCGCGGCTGTTTCCGGCAGCACCGCCAGCGGTTCCATCGAGTTTTTCGACGCTCTTCCGGCAGAGCTGAAGGTGGACCCGCCCAGCCAGTCCACCACCATCCTGGCCGCAGACGGCAGCGTGATCGCCAACCTCTACACGCAGAACCGGACCAAGGTTTCCCTGGACCAGATCTCGCCGCTTATGAAGGAAGCTGTCATCGCCGTTGAGGACAGCCGGTTCTACGACCACGGTGGCGTGGACACCACGGGTATTCTCCGAGCCCTGGTCAGCACGGCCCGTGGAAACAGGCAGGGTGCATCCACCATCACCCAGCAGTACGTGAACAACGTCCTTAACTCCAACCTCGAGGCCGAGGGAAACATCGAGGACATCAAACTCAACGGCAGCCTCAACAAGGGCGTTGGGGACAAGCTGCGCGAGATGAAGCTGGCCATCGCGCTGGAGAAGGAATACAGCAAGGACCAGATCCTTGAGGGTTACCTCAACATCGTGTTCTTCAACCGCGACGCCTACGGGATCGAGGCCGCGTCCAAGCTGTTCTTCAGCACCAGCGCAAAGGACCTTACGCTCCCCCAGGCGGCCCTCCTGGCCGGCCTGGTCAACAGCCCCAGTGCCTTTGACCCCCTCACCAACCCTGACAACGCCAAGGTGCGGCGGGATCTGGTACTGGGCCTGATGCTGAGCCAGAACAAGATCACCCAGGCGGACCACGATGCGGCCGTGGCGACTCCGGTGGAGCCCAAGGTCACCCCGGCCAAGCAGGGCTGCGCCTACGCCGCCACGGCACCGTACTTCTGTGACTACGTGCTGCACCTGCTGCTGAACAACCCGGCCTACGGTGCGGATGCCAAAGAGCGGGAAAGAAGGGTCTTCGGCGGCGGCCTGACCATCACCACCACACTGGACCCGAACGCGCAGGCCGCCGCGCAGGCCCAGTCCGATGCCTCCGCCGGCGCCAACCCCGACAAGTGGGGTGCGGCCATGGTGTCCGTGCAGCCGAACACGGGCAAGATCATCTCGATGGCGCAGAACACCTCGTTCCTCCCCGCGGACGGCAAGTTCGATTCCCAGGTGAACTTCAACGTGGACAAGCTGGACAAGGACGGCAACGACCTCAACGGCCTGGGCGGCGCCCAGCCAGGCTCCACCATGAAGCCGTTTACGTTCGCGGAATGGCTCAATGAGGGCAAGTCCATGAACACCGTGGTCAACGCCGCCCAGCGTGTCTATCCGCTGAACTTCAGGTGGCGGAACTCCTGTGGTGTCACCACGGGTGGGTACAACACCGCCGAGAAGGGCCTCGGCGCCGCCGACAACCTCCAGAATGCAGGGGAAGGTTACTACCGTCCCATGACGGTGCTGGAAGGCCTGTACAACTCCATCAACACAGCCACCTTTGCTTCGGCAGCGCAGTTGGACTTCTGCGGCATCCAGAAGATCGTGGACGCAGTGGGGCTGCACGAAGGCCTGCCGGATGCCGAGAATGGAGTTCCCAACCCCAAGGTGGACATGTTTACCTTGAGCAACCTTCTGGGTTCCAGGCAGACGGCACCGCTCACCATGGCCAGCGCCTTTGCCACCTTCGCCAACGACGGAAAGTACTGTGAGCCGATCGCCATCAGCTCCGTGACTGACCAGACCGGGGCGCAACTGCCGGCCCAGTCCTCCAACTGCCGTGACGCCCTCAAGCCTGAAGTGGCCCGCGGCGTGAACTATGCGCTTCAGGAAGTCCTGAACCAGGGCTCAGGTTCGCTGATCAAACCGCGGCTGTCCACCAAGACCAACTTCCCTGTGGCTGCCAAGACCGGAACGTCCAACTTCAACGAGTCCACCTGGGTGGTCGGCTACACCTCGGGTCTGGCCACCGCAGCCTGGTTCGGCGACCCTCTGGGCGACCAGAGGCGGCCGGGCCGGAACCTGTCCTTCAACGGCCAGTTCTACGAAAACCTGGACGGCTACATGATCGCCGGACCAATGTTCTCCAAGTACATGGCGCAGGTTGCTCCGGCCTACGGCACCAATCCGTTCCCGGCACCGCCGTCGAACCTGCTGGGTGGCGGACCGTCGAGGTCCGGCCCGGCACCCACCACGCAGGCCACGCAGGCTCCGCAGCCGTCCACGCAGCCGTCGGCTGAGCCGAGCAAGCCCGGCAACGGCAACGGCAACGGCTAGCCGCGCATGGTAGCCACCTCCGCCTTGGCCAGCCGCGTCCGGAACATCGGGCGCGGCTTTGCCGTCACCGCCGCCGCGGCATCCGCCGCAGGGCTTGCCGCTTTCGGATACGGGCTGTGGGAGAAGAACCAGTTTGTCCTGCGGGAGGAATCCCTGCCCATCCTGCCCGAGGGAGGGGCCCCGTTCCGCATCCTGCACCTGAGCGACATCCACTTCGTTCCGGGCCAGGACACGAAAGCCGCCTGGCTGCAGTCACTGGCGTCGCTGGAACCGGATCTGGTAGTCAACACGGGCGATAACCTCAGCCACGTCAAGGCTGTGGATCCGCTGCTCAAGGCCCTGCGTCCGCTCCTGGAATTCCCCGGTGTGTTTGTTCCAGGGTCCAACGACTACTACGCCCCCAGCTTGAAGAACCCTGCGTCCTACCTCCTGGGCCCGTCTAAGGCCAAGCGTGACTCCATTGAGCTGGACTGGCCGCGGCTCCGCGCCGGGTTCGGGATGGGCGGCTGGGTTGACCTGACCAACCGCCATCAGTCGCTGGTCCTGAAAGGCCTGCGTTTTGACTTCTCCGGCGTGGACGATCCGCACTTGAACCGTGAACGGTACGCCGGCTGGCCGCGCGGCACCAGGAACCAGGACCAGACCCAGCACCTGCGCGTGGCCGTCATCCACGCCCCCTACCAGCGCGTCCTGGACCACTTCACCCGTGACGGCGCGGACCTGCTGCTGGCCGGCCACACCCACGGCGGCCAAATCTGCATCCCCGGCTACGGCGCAGTGGTGGCCAACTGCGACATTCCCACCTGGCGGGCCAAAGGCCTCAACGACTGGGAATTCGACGGACGCACGACGCCGGTCAACGTCTCCGGCGGTATCGGCACCTCCCGCTTCGCCCCGGTCCGCATTGCCTGCAGGCCGGAAGCCGTCCTGCTGACCCTCACCGCCCGCTCCTAGCCTGCCGGCGCAAAAACACTGATTTCCACCGTTGATCTATCACGTATGGTTGCCATTCACGTGGTTTAGCGGCTGTAGCTGATAGGGCAACGCAGGAGGGTCAGCGAAATACGGGCTGTCGCTCATTGCGGATTCGAATAACTGGCCAAGCCGTCCCCTGCCTCAGCAATCCCGTGAACCGCCTGACGTGATGGCATAAGGTTGTTGCTACGGGAAACTACATTTCGCATAAGAGCTTGAGAAGCGGGCATGGCCAAGCAGACTCCATTCTTCAGATCCATCAGCCGTCTTTATCCCCATGTGAGGCCGATTATCCCCCGGCTGGTAATGGGGCTCCTCTGCGCACTCCTGGCCAGCCTGGTGGCACTCACCATCCCCCAGGTGCTCCGTGTGCTGATCAACGAGTCGCTTCAGCCCGGCGGCGAGGCGGGCGCGGTCTGGAGTGCCGCCATCGTGATCCTGATCCTGGGCATCGCCGAGGCCGGACTGGTGGCCTTGCGCCGGCAGTTTGTCATCAACCCGGCAACCACCGTTGAGACCCGGATGCGGGTCTCCCTTTACGGCCACCTGCAGGACCTGACTGTCTCGTTCCATGACCGCTGGGGTTCCGGCCAACTGCTGTCCCGCGCCATGACGGACCTGAACTTCCTGCGCCGGTGGATGGCCTTCGGCGCGATCATGCTGGTTGTCACCACACTGACGGTCATCATCGGCACTGTGGTGATGTTTACCATGAGTTGGCAGCTGGCCCTGGTTTTCCTGGCCGCCGCAGTACCCATCATGGCCTACGGCTTCCGCTTCCGGACACGGTTCAGCAAGGTAACACGGCGCAGCCAGGACCAGGCTGGTGACCTCGCCACCACGGTGGAGGAATCGGTCCACGGGATCCGGGTCCTCAAAGCCTTCGGCCGCAGCCGAGAGGCGCTGGAGACCTTCAACGAACAGGCCGAGGAACTCCGCCAGACTGAGATTGCCAAGGCCCGGCACCAGGCAACGTTCACCATGGTGGTCACCCTGCTGCCCGAGCTGGCGCTGGGTGCCGGGCTGGTGGTGGGTGTGATGCTCTGTGCCAGCGGTGAGCTCAGCATTGGCGCCCTGGTTGCCTTCTTCGCCACCGCCGCGGTCATCGCCACCCCCGTGGAATTCTCCGGGATGCTGCTGGCCATGGCCCTCACCGCCAAAACCGCCATCGACAGGCACTACGAAGTGATGGACACCGCCAACACCATCACCAGCCCACCAGAGCCCCAAAAGCCTTCGCAACTTCGCGGCGCGCTGAGTTTCAACAACGCGACCTTCGCGTTCGAGGACGCCCCAGACAAGCCCATTCTCAGGAACATCAACCTGGAGATCAGGCCCGGCGAAACCATGGCCCTGGTTGGTGTCACCGGAAGCGGCAAGAGCGCCATGATCCAGCTGGTCCCCCGGCTTTACGACGTCACCGATGGTTCCATCACCATCGACGGCGTGGACCTGCGCGACTTCGACGTCGAAGAACTCCGCCGCGTGGTGGCAGTGGCGTTCGAGGACACCACCCTGTTCTCAAATTCCGTCCGGGACAACGTGCTGCTCGGCGCGCAGGAACGGACCGATGAAGCCCTGGAGGAGGCCCTTGACGTCGCCCAGGCACACTTCGTTTACTCTCTTCCCGAAGGTGTGGATACCCTCATCGGCGAGGAAGGGCTCAGCCTGTCCGGCGGGCAGCGCCAGCGCATCGCCCTGGCGCGTGCCATTGCAGCCAAACCGCGGGTCCTGGTGCTGGATGATCCCCTTTCCGCCCTGGACGTGCACACCGAGGAACTGGTGGAGGCGCGGCTCCGTGAGGTACTCGCAGAAACCACCACGCTGATCGTGGCCCACCGTCCGTCAACCGTGGCGCTTGCCGACCGTGTGGCGCTCCTGGAGGAAGGGCGGATCACCGCCGTCGGGACCCACACCGAACTGCTGGCCCGCAACTCCCACTACCGGTATGTGATTGCCAGCCTGGACCGGGAACCGCGCGACCTGGATTCGGAGCTGTCGGATCTTGAAGAAGAGGCAAACGCAGAGGCAGCCGCTGAGGAGATCAACCGATGAGCAGCACCACCTTCGGCACCGCCAACGAGGACAACGCCCACCTCAGCAAGAGCGACAGCAGAACCGTACGGCGCCGGTCCCTCGCCCTGCTGGCCTCCCTGATCCGCCCGGTGCGCCTCAGGTTCTGGCTCACCATCGCCACCGTGGTCCTGTCGCAGGCGGCCCGCGTAGCGGGTCCTGCCCTGATCGCCTACGGCATTGACCACGCCCTGCCCGCCCTGCAGGCAGGTGACAACTTCCCGTTGGTGCTGACCGGCGTCGCATATTTGGCGGCGGCCCTTGCGACGGCGGGACTCACCGCCCTGTACGTAACGTCCACAGCGAGGCTCAGCCAGGCCATGCTGCTGGACCTGCGGGTACGGGTTTTCCGCCACACCCAGCGCCTCAGCCTGGAATTCCACGAAAAATACACCTCAGGCAGGATCATCGCCAGGCAGACCTCGGACCTGGAGGCCCTGCGCGAACTCCTCGATTCCGGCGTCAGCTCACTGGCCTCAGGCATGCTGTTTATGGTCTTCACCGCCGTCACAGTGTTTGCCCTTGACTGGCGAAGCGGGCTGATAGTGCTCGCCGCCGGCGTGCCCATGTACTTCCTGTCCCGCTGGTACCAGAAGCATTCCCAGATCGCCTTTCGCGAATCCAGGGTGGTCTCGGCCCGGCTGATTGTGCACTTTGTGGAAACCATGACAGGCATCCGCGCGGTGAAGGCTTTCCGCAAGGAACGTGAAAACGCGGAAACCTACGGCCAGCTCGCCGAGGATTACCGCCTGGTGACGGTCCGCTCCATCAACCTCAACGGCATCTTCCAGCCGGGCCTGGTGCTGATCGGCAACGTCTGTGTTGCTGCCGTGCTGCTCTTCGGCGGTTTCCGGGTGCTCAACGGAGAGCTGGCCGTGGGCGTGCTGCTGGCACTGATCCTCTCCACCAAGCGCTTCTTCCAGCCCGTGGACCAGATGGCCATGTTCTACAACTCCTTCCAAAGCGCCCAGGCCGCCCTCGAGAAGGTCTCCGGCCTGCTCCAGGAGGTCCCCACCGTGCGGCCGCCCAAGAATGCCGTGCCGCTCCGGGACGCTGAAGGAACCATTGACTTCAAGGGCGTGGAGTTCCGCTACGGGGACGGTCCTGTCATCATCCCCAGCCTGGACCTGCATATCCCCGCCGGGCAGACGGTGGCCCTGGTGGGCCAGACTGGTGCCGGCAAGTCCACCCTGGCGAAGCTGATCGCCCGGTTCTACGACGTCTCCTCCGGCTCCCTGACACTGGACGGTATTGACCTGCGCAACCTGGGCAGCACCGACCTGCGGCGGAACATTGTGATGGTCACGCAGGAAGCGTTCCTGTTCAGCGGCTCCGTGGCGGACAACATTGCCTTGGGCCGGCCGGAGGCTTCGCGCGCGGAGATCGAGGAGGCCGCCCGGGCCGTGGGCGCGCACGGGTTCATTACAGAACTGCCCGAAGGCTATGACACTGACGTCAACAAGCGTGGCGGGCGTGTCTCCTCCGGCCAACGCCAGCTCATCAGCTTCGCACGGGCATTCCTCGCCCGGCCGGCAGTCCTCATCCTGGACGAAGCCACCTCGTCACTGGATGTTCCTTCCGAGCGGCTCGTGCAAACAGGGCTGGCGCGCCTGCTGCAGGCAACCGCGGGCAATAGTTCGGCGCGCGGGGGCCGCACCGCGCTCATCATCGCCCACCGGCTCTCCACGGTGGAAACGGCTGACCGGGTGCTCGTGATCCACGACGGCCGTGTGGTGGAGGACGGTACGCCGGCTCAATTGATCGGTGGCGGCGGACGCTTCGCGGACCTTCATGGCGCCTGGAAGGACTCCCTGGTCTGAGCGCCGGTCTGAGCGCCAGTCTGAGCCCCGGTCTGAGCGCCGGCGGATTTCGCATCCGGACCCGGCATCGGCTATTCTTGTAAAGTTGCTTTTGCAGCGGATCGGGATGTAGCGCAGCTTGGTAGCGCGCTTCGTTCGGGACGAAGAGGTCGCAGGTTCAAATCCTGTCATCCCGACCACAAGAAAGAGGGTCTCCCCCGGGAGGCCCTCTTTTTTCATGCTCCGTGAGCGTTCGGCGGTGACCGTTTTGTGTTCCCTGTAACCGTCCCGTGACAACCTTCCGGGCAGGATTTTCGGGCCAAAAAATCTTAGGGGAAAGGAATGGCCCCGGAGCATGGTTCGCACATGCTCCGGGGCCTCGCCTCCTTAAGAAGAAGGTTGATTACATTGGGTCAGGCCAGTTGCCGACGTTGGTGGTGTAGGTGGTGTCCTTGTCCTTGTCCTTCTCCTTGACGGGCTTGGACATGGGGTCAGGCCAGTTGCCTACTGCTACGGCGCTACCCGTGGTATCAGCAATGGAACCTGCAGACAGGACGGCCGGGGCCGCCGCAGAAAACGCCAGGGCACCAGCCAGTACGGCTGCGGCTGCAATCTTCTTCAACATAAAAGTTCCTCAATACGAGTCGGATTCGTTACAAAGTCAGCACTGTCCTTGTTGACATACATTGTAAAATGTTTTCCACAGGGACTGTCAAGCATTGAGTACAAAGACTGTCCGGAATAAGGAGGAAATCCCGTGGGCAACGGATTCGGGGAGAAGCTCCGGGCGGAGCGACTCGAACGTGGGCTGACGCAGGCTGAACTGGGCAAGGACCTGTACTCCCCTAGTTATATTTCTCTGCTCGAGACCGGCCGGAGGGAACCAACGGCCGAAGTAATCGAGGAACTGGCACGCAGGCTGGAGCTGGCGCCCAAGGCGCTGGAAGCCTGGAGTCAGCCAATTTCAGTCAGCGACGCCGAGTACGTCCTGGCCGGACTCTATGCGCGGCAGGCCTGGGACCTGCGGGATTACCCGCTCGCTGCCAGCCACGCCGCCACCGCCGCACAGATCGCTCTGGAGGGCAAGAACACCAGTGCCTGGTGGAACATGACCTACATGCAGGCGGAGTGCCTGATCAAGCAGGGCAACTGGCAGGAAGCCCAGAAGATCATGTATCACCTGCTGGAACATCCCATGGCCACCGAGTCCGTCGGACTGGGCGTACGGGCACGCCAGATGCTTGCGGGCATTTGCCAGGGACAGGGTCAGCTGAGCACCGCCGTGGACCATGCCCTGGAAGCCGTGAAGCTCTGCGCCCAGCTGCCCAAGGGCTCCACCCTCATCATCGGCGCGCACCGTGCGCTGATTGGCGCCCTCGCGGAAAGCGGCCGGCTGGACGAGGCCTGGAAGTACTGCCAGGCCATGAACGAACACGTGGATGAGCACTCGATGTCCCAGCTGGCCGGGGAAGTCGCCTGGGTCATCGGCAACGTGGCCTTTATGCGCCACGATTACCCGGAGGGCATCAAGTACCACGAGCGTGCCGCCAAGATGCTCTCCCCTGCGAACGACATCGAACTCTGGGCCCGCTTCAACAAGGCTTCCGCCGCAGTCCGGCTGTCCTCAGGAATTGTGGAGCCGGAAACGCTCTCCTCGATCGAACGTGCCGAATTGGCGCTGTCCATTGTGGGCGGGAACAAAACAGACCAACTGGAAGTGGCCTTCATCCGTGCGCGCTGGCTTTACCTCACCGGCGACATCGTGGCCGCCGTGGAAAAGCTGCGCGAAATCCACTCCGAACGCTCCGCACTGGCCAAGCACACGGCTGGGGAGGTCTCACTTTTGCTGGGCAAGTCCCTCAAGGCTGCGGGCGAATCGGACGAGGCCCTGGTGTACCTGGAGGAGGCGCAGAAGGCCTTCAGCGCCGCCGGTGCCCAGGACCGCGTCCAACAGGCGTTGGACGCCGTCCTGGAGATCAAGCTGGCCCAGCAGCGGGCTGCGAAGGCTGCCAAAGCCAGCTAGCGAAGCCTAGGAGAACGTTTTACCGGTGAGCTTTTCGTAGGCCTCTACATAGCGGCTTCGCGTCCGGCTGATAACGTCCTCAGGCAGTGCCGGCGGAGGGGTGTCCGATTTCCTGTCCCAGCCGGATTCTGCTGAAGTCAGCCAGTCCCGGACATACTGCTTGTCATAGGACGGCTGCGCCTGGCCCGGCTGATACGTGGCGGCGTCCCAGAAACGGGAGGAATCCGGGGTGAGCACCTCATCCCCCAAGGTGATGGCGCCGGAGACGGCGTCGTAGCCGAACTCCACTTTCGTGTCCGCCAGGATGATGCCGCGTTCCAGGGCGACCTTTTCCGCGGTGGTGTAGATCTTGAGGGTCAGTTCGCTCAGGCGTGCTGCGATGTCGTCTCCCACCATTGCCACCACGTCGTCGTAGGTGATGTTCTCGTCGTGCTCGCCCACCTCAGCCTTGGCGGAGGGAGTGAAGATGGCCCTGTCCAGGCGGGAACCGTCCACCAGGCCCGGCGGAAGCGGGATCTCGCAGACAGTGCCGGACGCGTTGTACTCAAGCAGCCCGGAGCCGGTGAGGTAGCCGCGGGCGATGCACTCCACGGGGAACATGTCCAGCTTCTTGCAGATCATGGCCCGGCCTTCAACCTCGGCGGGGACCCCGCCTTCCACCGTGGAGGCAAGCACGTGGTGGACCACGTCCAGCTGGTCAAACCACCAGAGGCTCAGCTGGGTGAGGATGCGCCCCTTGTCGGGGATTTCGCTGGCCAGGACGTGGTCGAAGGCGCTGATGCGGTCGCTCGCCACCACCAGGACGCAGTCCTGGCCCACCTGCTGGCGGATGGTTTCGTCCACGGGCTCGTACAGGTCCCGGACTTTGCCGGAGTAGACGTGCTGCCATCCCGGCAGGTCCAGCGTCTTCGTGTGCAGGCCGGCTTTGGCGGCGTTGCCGGTTTCGTAATTTTCAGTCATGCTATGCCTTTGTCTTTGTCACGGGCAGTGACGCGGTTGCGTTGGCTACCTTGATCTCGCCACGGGCGGCTTTGCCGCCGATGTCCGTCCGGAACTGGGACCCTTCCAGCTGAACCAGTTCCACGCCGTCGTACGCCTTTTCACGCGCCTCCACGAGGTCGCTGCCGAGCGCAACCACGGCGAGCACCCGGCCGCCGGCCGAGACCACCTTGCCTTGCTCGTCCAGGGCAGTGCCCGCGTGGATCACGTGGACGCCTTCCAGCTCGTCAATTTTCTTCAGCCCGCGGATCCGGTCACCGGTGCGCGGGGTGTCCGGATAATTCTCGGACGCTACGACGACGGCGACAGCGGTTTCCTTGGACCAGCGAAGCTCTTCCGCCTGGTCCAGTTCGCCCTTGGCGGCTGCCAGCAGCAGCGCACCGAGCGGCGTCTTGAGGCGGGCCAGCACGGCCTGCGTTTCGGGATCGCCGAAGCGGACGTTGAACTCGATCACGCGGGTTCCGCGCGAGGTCAGGGCCAGGCCAACGAACAGCACGCCCACAAAGGGGGTGCCGCGGCGGGCCATTTCGTTGACGGTGGGCTGGGCCACGCGGTCGATGACCTCCTCGACCAGGCCTTCCGGTGCCCACTCCAGCGGAGTGTAGGCGCCCATTCCGCCGGTGTTGGGGCCTTCATCGTTGTCAAAAATGCGCTTGAAGTCCTGTGCCGGGGACAGTGCCACGGTGTTGCGGCCGTCGCAGAGGACAAAGACAGAAACTTCCGGACCGTCCAGGAATTCTTCAATCACCACGGTGCCGCCGGCGTCGAAGCAGGCCTGCGCGTGGGCCAGTGCTTCGTCACGGTTGTTGGTCACCACCACGCCCTTGCCTGCGGCCAGGCCGTCGTCCTTCACCACGTAGGGTGCGCCGAAGGTATCAAGGGCGGATGCTGCTTCCTCCGCGTTGGCCGCCACCATTGCCATGGCCGTGGGCACGCCGGCTTCCGCCATGACTTCCTTGGCAAAGGCTTTGGAAGCCTCCAGCTGGGCGGCTGCCTTGCTGGGTCCGAACACCGGGATGCCGGCCTCCCGGACTGCGTCCGCCACGCCTGCTGCGAGCGGGGCCTCGGGGCCAACCACCACTAGGTCCACCGCGAGCTTGGTGGCCAGTGCCGCGACGGCGTCCGGATCATTGCCGTTGATGTTGTGGGTGGGGACCAGCTTGCTGATACCGGCGTTGCCGGGAGCAGAGTGGACCTCGGATACGTTGGGGTCGGCGAGCAGGGAGCGGACAATGGCGTGTTCGCGGCCTCCGGGGCCGATGACGAGTACCTTCACAGTCTCCAAGCGTACTTTGCCCACCCGGCTGGCTCCTAAGCTGCCTCCCTGCCGGAGCAATCCCCACAGCCCTCCGTTACGAACCAGAGGCATGATCAAGCTCCTGAACTGGCTCAAGGGCCCCACAGCGCTGGCGGCTCTGGCCGGCGTGGTGGCTGCCGCCGTCGTCCTGTCCGTAGCGGAGCTGATCGGGGCGTTCTTTACGGCGCGGGCAACTCCCGTCATTGCGCTCGGCTCCACCTTCATCGATTTCACCCCGCCGTGGATGAAGGACTTTGCCATCGCCACGTTCGGCACCAACGACAAGGCTGCGCTGTTTGTGGGCATGGGCCTGACCATTTTCCTGCTGGCCTGCGTGCTGGGGGTGGTGGCCTACCGTCGGTGGGTGCTCGGCGTGGCGGGAGTGCTGCTGATGGGCTCTGTGATGGTGGCGAGCGTTGTGACCCGGGCCAGCGTCAAGCCGCTGGATGCCATCCCCACCCTGGCAGGCACGCTGGCCGGGCTGGTGGTGCTGCGCCTGCTGGTTGCGCCGCTCTGGCGAATGAAGGCATGGCCTGATGCCCCTGCGGACACTTCATCCAAGGACCCTGAGCGGCCGGCCAGCACCCGCCGCGGCTTTTTCGCAACCGCCGGCATCACGGCGGCAGCCGCCGGGGTGGCGGCAGTTGGCGGCCGGCTCCTGGGTGCTGCCCGCAGCAACATTAATCAGGCCCGGGGAGCCCTGCGGCTTCCTGAGCCGGTCAGGGCTGCGGCCGCGGTTCCGGCCGGGGTTCAGTCGGCGGCATCCGGCGTCACTCCCTGGGTCACGCCCAACAGTGACTTCTACCGGATCGACACCGCGTTGAGCGTGCCCGAGGTCAACGCCGATGACTGGGAGCTGCGGGTCCATGGACTGGTTGAGGAGGAAATTCGCCTCACGTTCCAGGACCTGCTCGACGCCGACCTCATCGAATCGCACATCACCCTCACCTGTGTCTCCAACCCGGTGGGCGGGAACCTCGCCGGGAACGCCACCTGGCTGGGCCTGCCCATTCGTGAGGTCCTCCGGCGCGCCCGCCCCAAGGACGGCGCGGACATGGTGCTGTCGACGTCGGTTGACGGCTTCAGCGCCTCCACGCCTTTGGAGGTCCTCCAGGATGACCGCGATGCCATCCTTGCCATCGGCATGAACGGGGAAGCGCTGCCGCTGGAGCACGGCTACCCGGTCCGGATGGTGGTTCCCGGGCTGTACGGCTTCGTCTCCGCCACCAAATGGGTGGTGGACCTGGAGGTGACGCGTTTTGAGGACAGCAAGGCCTACTGGACCCAGCGCGGCTGGTCCGAGCGCGGCCCCATCAAAACGATGGCGCGTGTGGAGGTCCCCAAGTCCTTCGCCAAGGTCCCGGCCGGGCGCGTGGCCATCGGCGGGACGGCCTGGGCCCAGACCCGTGGCATCACCAAGGTGGAAGTCCAGATAGACAATACCGACTGGGCCGAGGCAACACTGTCCACGGAGGCGTCCCTGATCACGTGGCGGCAATGGTCCTTCGATTGGGACGCCACGCCCGGGCCGCACTACATCAAGGTCCGGGCCACCGACGGGACAGGCGAGGTACAGACGGACCAGCGCGCTGATCCGGTCCCGGACGGCGCCTCCGGCTGGCAGTCGGTCATGGTCACCGTGGAGTAGCCCGGCATTCCGGATTGCGGCCCCTAGACTGGCATTATGCCCCACAACCCCCATGCCACCTTTACCGTGGACTCCGCCGTCGAACTCGCCGTTGTTGAACGCAGCGGCTTTGTGGAGTCCCGGCACATCGGCTCCGCCGTGGTGCTGGCAGCCGACGGGTCCGTGGTGACCGAACTTGGTGACATCACCACGCCCATCTATGCGCGGTCCACGCTCAAGCCGCTGCAGGCGCTGGCCGCCATGCAGTCGGGCGTGCCGCTGCGCGGTGCCCAGGTGGCGCTTGCGTGCGCCAGCCATGTGGGATCCCTGGACCACATGGACGTGGTGGAGGGCATGCTCAAGGCCGCAGGGGCCCGCGAGGACCAGCTCCAGTGCCCCGACGCCTGGCCGCACGACGAGACGGCCCGGGACTGGCTGGTCCGTTCCGGTCGCGGCAAATCCAAGCTGGCCTTCAACTGTTCCGGCAAGCATGCCGCGTTCCTCTGGGCCTGCACCGAAAACGGCTGGGACACCCACAGCTACCTGGAGCCCAACCACCCGCTGCAGCAGCGCATCCGGAGCGTGATCGAGGAATACGCCGGCGAACCGATCGCGCATCTGGGAATCGATGGCTGCGGCGCCCCCGTAGCGGCCATCTCACTCCTGGGGCTGGCCCGTTCCTTTTCGAGGCTGGCCAAGGCCCCGGGGGACAAAAACGCCAGTGCCCGCGCCGCCACAATTGCCACGTCCATGCTGGACTACCCCTGGGCGGTGCAGGGCCGCGGCGAGGCCAACACCATTGTGATGGACGAGTTGGAGGTCATCGCCAAGATTGGCGCGGAAGGCGTCCTGGCCATGGCCACGGCGCAGGGTGTGTCCGTGGCCGTCAAGATGCTGGACGGCAACCTCCGTGCCACCTCGCTGGTGGGCCTGACGCTCCTCGCGGCTGCCGGCGCCGTGGACATCCCCGGCGTCTCCAGCGTCCTGGAGAAAGTCGTGGAACCCGTGCTGGGCGGCGGGCGGCCGGTGGGGAAGATCCGGCTGGGACCTGCCGTCTCGGCACTCCTCGACTGATCCTGTTCCAGACCCCTATCCCCATCTCAGGAGGCCGGCCGCATGGCTGTAGCGCGCCGTCGTATTGACGTTGAAGAAGGCAAGGCAGCGCTGGCTGCCTGGCAGGAAGCTGCCGCCACGCCGTCGGACGTTTCCGTCCCGCGTACCGTCACCGCAACCGCCGTCCGATACACGCTGGAGGAGGTCACCGCCCGGGCGCCGGGCAACTCGGTGGAGGTGCGGGTGCCGCCGTTCGGGGTCACCCAGTGCGTGGAGGGGCCCCGCCATACCCGGGGTACGCCGCCCAACGTTATTGAGTGCGACGCCGCCACCTGGCTTGCGATGGTGACCGGCCAGTTGAGCTGGGCAGACGCGGTGGAGGCGGGCCGGGTTGCGGCCTCCGGTCTCCGCGCCGACCTCTCCGCCCTCCTCCCCCTCTAACCCCCCGAGTTTTTGTCCATTTGTGGCGACTTTGAGGCACTTTTGCCCGCCACAAAGGGACAAAAATTCCACGGGTTTTAGGCGCCGGCAGCCCGCCCCTTGAGGGACGGGCTACCTTGGGCGGTGGCGGCGGAAAGCTATTCGCCCGCTGCAGAGCCTGAGGGTGAATCAGGGACGGCGGCTGCCGGGGACCTCCTGCTCATCTGGAACTCGGGGATGTCGCCCGGGTTCGGGCCGCCCCGGAACTTTGGCGAGGGCGCCTGGCCATCGCTGAGGCGCTCCAGCTCCTGGTCCTCAAAGACTTCCTCCACGCCCAGCATGATGGCGGAATCATGGTTGGTGATTTCGCCCTTGAATGCCCGGACCATCACACTGCGGTCGAACTGGCCTTCCCATTTTGAGACCGGGACACCTTCCCGGGCCTCAAGGGGTCAGCGCTGCCAGCCCTGCTTCCGGAGCGCCTGCTTGACCCTCGATGCCACCCATCCCGGGCCGTGTTCCATATCGATCCTGTTGATCTTCACCTGACGCCATCCTGCCTCCGTCACCCGCTGGTCCCGGTAGGCATCCATCGCCTGCTGTTCGGGAGTCAAATGATGGAGGCCGTCGTATTCCACACAGGTACGGAATGCGACGCAACCCAGATCGGTCCACACCGGGCGGTCAAGGACGTCATCGACCGGGCAGTTCGGTACGAACTCGGGAAGCCCCGCGTCATCCAGAAGGAGGCGCAACCGGGTCTCAGGAGGCGAATCCACGCCCACCCGCAATGAGTCGAGGGCGATCCGTGACCTGCGAACTCCGTGCAGGCTATTGGCGTGTTCCACGAACTGGCGAAGTTCCGCCAGCGGCACAAGAGCCATTTTCCGGGTGTCAAACGTCCTTGCGTGTGCACTGACGATCGCATCGCCGGCCACGATGAGGTCGTCGACGGGCAGGACCGAGCCGAGATCCACCCAGGTTCGAGCCACCGTGGTAACTCGCAGGCCGTCGACTTCCGTAAGGTCGCCATCCCTGATCTTTAGCCGGTGCCCCGCGATGCCTCTGCGTCGGGGCAGCGTCCCGCCGCCTTGCCGTGCGAGATGGAGAAACCGGCCGGGCTCGCGGAAGTGAGCCCCGCTCTTCTTTCCCCACGGAACTGGTTCGACGGCGGCAGTTACCGGCGCGCCGCCGTCGGGCCTGAACTCCGCCCAGGGCGGAAGTGGGAGGCCGTGAACCTCCGCCGCGCTCACAAGACAGGCAAATGTATCTGCATGCAGTTGGGTGTGCGATCGGACGAGGGCATGGAGGTTTTGTTCGCTGGACTTGGGAACCCTGATTCCGCGGCTTGGCAGGAGCAGGTCAGCGGCCTTCAGCCTGCTGGCGGACACCCCTTCCTGAATAGCCTCCGCGGCGGCAAAGGGCCGCGCTCTCATCGCTTCCGGAAGGGGCACCAATCTGTTCATAGTTCAATTCAGGCACCCCCACACGGACAATTTGGAGTTATCCACAGGGCAATCATCCCCACCAGGAGTTTTTGTCCATTTGTGGCGAGTTCCAGTCGCGGGAAGTCGCCACAAATGGACAAAAACTCCAAAAGGGGAGGGCCTGGGAGGAACGGGGGTGGGGGGAACTGGGGAGGGACAGGAGGGGTGCGGCCGGGAATGGAAGGGCTAGCCTCGTCCGATGAACGGCATGCCGGCCGCCGTTACTACCAGGGAGCCTACGGTGGCCGATGGCGGCATGTTGGCCATCAGCAGCACCGCCCGGGCTGCTTCCTCCACCGGAAACGTTGGTTCCACCCGACGGCTGCCGTCTGCCTGGAGCGCGCCGGGGCCTCCTCCAATGTTGTCCATGATTTCCGTGGCCGTGTTGCCGATGTCGATCTGGCCGCAGGTAATGCCAAAGCCACGCCCGTCCAGTTCAATACTCTTGGTGAGGCCCGTCATGGCATGCTTGGTGACCGTGTAGGCCACCCGCTGCGGCCGCGGGGAATGCGCAGCAATGGAACCGTTGTTGATGATCCGCCCGCCGCCCGGGTCCTGCGTCTTCATCAGCCGGACCGCTGCGGCCGCACAAAGCATGGAGCCCGTCAAGTTCACGGCCACCGTTGCCTCCCAATCCGGAAGGGAGATCTCGTCGACGCCGCCGGCAGGGCCGAACGTCCCGGCGTTGTTGAAGAGCACGTCCACCCTCCCCCACCGCATGCGGGCTGCCTCAAAAAGGCGCTCGACGTCGTCGGGCCGGGTGACGTCGCACGGTACAGCCAATGCCTGCGAATGGCCTGCTGCGGCTTCGAGCAACTGCTGCTCCCGGCGGCCGGCAAGGGCAACGGCGTACCCTTCAGCCAGCATTAGCCGGGCGACGGCCCGGCCGATCCCCGAGCCTGCCCCGGTGATGACTGCCACCCTTGGGCTGTTCTGATTGCCGTTCATCCATACTCCTCTGCGCGGGTCTAGGCCTTGCCAAGGATTTCAATAGGCAAGATGCATCTCTCATGATACGGAAAGTAGCAGAACCACCCACAGCCAGGAAGAGCTGCCGGAAACTCCGTTAGGGTGTGCTTATGGGCAATGGCAGCAACACGCGGACAACGGGCGTCCTGCTGGCCGCTGGCGCGGGAACGCGCCTGGGGATGGGACCAAAGGCCCTGCTGCCGTACCGCGGCCGGCCTTTGGTTGAGGCCATCGCCGATGCGTTGCTGGACGGCGGCTGCCGCGAGGTGGTGGTAGTCCTCGGCGCCAGGGCAGCGGATGTCAGCACAACAGCCCACCTTGACCGCTTCCGGACGGTGGTGAACCGCAACTGGCAGTCCGGAATGGGCAGCTCCTACCTGCTGGGAACCAAATCTGCCGACCCCGCGGACCATCTGCTGATTGCCCTGGTGGACCAACCCGGCCTTACCACCCGGACGGTGGGCAGGCTCCTGGCTTTCCACCGGCCAGGACGGATCACCGCTGCTGCATATAACGACGGCGGCCCCGGTGGCGTGCTGCGGCGCGGGCACCCGTTGCTCGTCGACGTCGCGCTCAGGGACGAGGTGGCAGCGACAGTGACGGGCGACGCCGGCGCACGCCTCTACCTTCAGGCCCACCCCGAGCTGGTGGACGAAGTGGATTGCAGCGACCAGTCCACCGGAGAGGATATTGACACTCCGGAGCAGCTCCACCTGTTGGGGTAGTCACTGCTCCGCACCGGCGAGGAGCAACTCCCCCAGTCCCCGCTTGAACCCGGACCGCCCGCCGTGGGAGGGGTGCCGCACCTTCGGCGCGTCCACACCGCTCCGAAGCAGGCTGCGGTGCGCCACGTTGCCCACAGCCACCACGGTCTCGATGCGGAACACTTCCGTCAGCGCCCGCCAGAAAGCAGTTCCCAGGTTAGCTTCCGCAGCCGTGGGCGTGCGGTTGGACTGGGGCCGGCCTGCGAGATGGGTGTGAAACGGGCACGCACTCCACAGCAGGGGAAGGAATTGCAGTTCCGCCAGAACCTCCCACATCACCGTTGCGGTTGGCTCGGATGCGACCCCTGAAGCCTCCGGTGGCAGCGAATAGCCCTTTCCCGGCCCAAACAGTCCGAAGCGGTTGGCTGGCCCCTCGAACATGGTGCGGTTCGTGAAGGGAACACCGGTGATCCTCATGCCCCTGAAACCCGGTGCCTCGCCCAGCAGCAGCACCTTGGGCGAGCGGTCCAGCATTTCCTGCAGATAGATTTCCAGGTTGCGCCGGCGCTGGGCGTTGGCCGGGACAGCGGTATCAAAGAAGTTGTTGCGGCCAGGCGCTGACGGCACGGAAGAAAGCCCCTCCACAAAGGCGCCGACTCTAGTGCTCATGTGCTACCAGCGGGGATGGATGGCCTCGCGGAAGTAGTGGTCGTAGATCCAGCGGACGCCCTCGTCGAATTCCTCACCCAGTGCAACTGAACCTGCAGCAGCATTGGCCTTCGCCTGATCCACGGTGCGGGCGCCGGGGATCACGGTAGTGACGCCGTCCTGGGCCGCGATCCAGGCGATGGCCGCCTGTGCCGTGGAAGTCCCCTCGGGAACAAGCTGTTCGAACTCGGCCACGGCCTTGAGCCCCAGCTCGTAGTCCACGCCGGAGAACGTCTCGCCGACGTCGAACGATTCTCCGGTGCGGTTGAAGTTGCGGTGGTCGTTCTCAGCGAAGGACGTGTCCTTGGAGTATTTGCCGGACAGGAGGCCCGAAGCCAGCGGAACCCGGGCGATGATCCCCACGCCTGCCGCCTTGGCGGCGGGGAGCACCTCGTCCAGCGGCTTGAGCCTGAAGGCGTTCAGGATGATCTGGACGGACGCCGTCCCCTTGTGGCGGATGGCTTCCAGGGCCTCGTCGGTACGCTCGACGCTGACGCCGTAGCTGCGGATGGCACCTTCGGAGACCAGGGTGTCCAGGGCGTCGTAGACCTCGTTATTGCTGTACACAGCGGTGGGCGGGCAGTGCAGCTGGACCAGGTCCAGTGAGTCGGTGCCGAGGTTGTGCCGGGAACGGTCAACCCACTGCCGGAAGTTGGCCAGGCTGTAGTTCTCCGGCTGCTGCTCCAGCCTGCGTCCCATCTTGGTGGCCACGGTGATGTCAAGCCCGGGGTTGTCCTTCAGGAACGTGCCGATGGCCTGCTCGCTGAGGCCATCGCCGTAGACGTCAGCCGTGTCAAAGAATGTGACGCCGGCTTCCACGGAGGCTGCCAGGATGGCCTGGGCCTGGGACTGGTCCACGTTGCCCCAGTCGGCACCCAGCTGCCAGGTGCCCAGACCCACGATGGAGACATTCCGTCCTGTCTTGCCTAATTTGCGCTGTTCCATCCCTCGACTATATGGGTTGCGGACTTGACTCGCGGGTAACCTTGGCCGCGTCCCGGAGGCCAAGGTAGATCTTGTCCCGTGCGATGGGCAGCTCGGCAAACCGTACTCCCGTGGCGTTGCGGATGGCATTTGCCAGCGCCGGAGCCACCGGATTGAAGGGGCTTTCGCTCATGGACTTAGCTCCGAGCGGGCCCAGTTTATCGTTGGTGTCGGCGAAGTACACCTCGCTTCGGGGCACGTCTGCGAAGGTGGGGATGTGGTACTGCCGCAGGATATCCGTGGTGACGCGGCCGGCGTCGTCCACCACCACTTCCTCATACAGTGCGGCACCCAGGGCCTGGGCAATTCCGCCCTCGATCTGGCCGCGGCACTGCCGCGGATTGACCACCACGCCGGCGTCGGCGGCCTGGACGCTTTGCAGGATCCGCAGCTCCCCTGTCCCCCGGTTTGCCGCAACCCGGAACCCGTGCACGTTGAACGCCACGGACCGCGGCGTCCCGCCCCAGCGCCCTTCTGCGGCGAGTTCGACGCCGGCTTCCGCAGCCGTGCGCGCCAGTTCAGCGAGCGGGACGGGCGTTCCCTCGCAGATGACGGAATCGCCGTCCAGGACGCAGCCGGAGGACTGGACCTGTTTGATACCGGCGGCGAACGCCCGGATCCGGACGGCCAGCTCCTCGGCTGCCGCCAGGGTTGCCTTCCCGGCCACCACGGTGCCCGTCGAGCCAAACGCGCCGGTGTCGTGCTCGATCAGGTCGGTGTCGGATTGCCGCACCTGAACCCGCGAGGCCGCCGTGGACAACGCGGTGGCGGCAAGCTGGGCATGCACGGTGGAGGTACCGTTGCCGAACTCAGCAGTGCCGACGTCGGCCTGGTATGTGCCGTCCGGGAGGAGCCGGAGCCTGGAGTGGGCGAAGTGGCCGCGCGGCGGAACGGTGTCAATCATGGACAGCGCCGTTCCTTCACCGGTGACCCAGTCCGGGCCGAGGTCATCGAGCCCCGCAGCCCGGTACCGCTCGGCACCGCGCTCCAGTGCATCCCTGACCAGCTGCGTGCACTGGTCCAGGCCGTAACTGCCGTATAGGACGTCCTCCTCAGGATCCGGATGGGTGGACAGCATGTGGTCGCCCTCCCGCACCATGTTGCGGCGGCGGAACTCCAGGGGATCCATGCCAATCCCGATGGCGAGTTCGTCCATGGCCGATTCGATGGCAAAGAACATCTGGCTCAGGCCATAGCCCCGGAACGCCCCCGAGGGAACGGTGTTGGTGTAGACCGCCTGGGCGTCCACTTTCTTGTTGGTGCAGTTGTACACGGCCAGGGATTCCCCGCAGCCGTGGAACATCACGCCCGGGCCATGGTTGCCGTACGCGCCGGTGTTGGTCAGAACGTCCAGCTGCAGCGCGGTCAGCGTGCCCTCCTGGCTGGCACCGGCCTTGAGCTGGATGGTGAACGGGTGCCGGGTGGTGGTGGCTGTGAACTGTTCGCTGCGCGTCAGCTCAAGCTGGACCGGGCGGCCAAGCTTCAAGGCGGCCAGCGCCACGATGTCCTCGGTCAGCACTTCCTGCTTGCCGCCGAAACCGCCACCCACCCGTCCTGCCACCACGCGGACCTGTTCCTCAGGCAGGCCGAAGACCCGGCAGAGGGTGCGCCGGACCAGGAATGGGACCTGACTGGAGGTGCGCACCTGCAGCCGCCCGTCCTTATCCAGGGAAGCGATGGCAGCGTGGGTCTCCAGCGCCACGTGCTGGACGCGCTGCGTGCGGTAGGTCTGTTCGTGGATAAAGTCCGCAGCCGCGAAGCCCTGCTCCACACTGCCCAGTTCGGAGTGCAATTCGGCCACCACATTCTGCTCCGGCCGGGCGATTCGGGCGGCAGCACCGTCCTTGTCCCCGTGGACGGCGGGCGCGCCGGGACGGATGGCATCCTGAGGGGTGAAGACGGCCGGAAGTTCCCGGTACTCCACCTTCACCGCCCGGGCGCCTGCTTCGGCTGCGGCCACGGATTCGGCCACGACGGCGGCAACGCGCTGCCCGATGAACCTCACCACGTCATCAAGCACCCGGGTATCGTCCGGATCATCGGTGTACAGCTCGTGCTGGGCAGTGGAAAACAGCTGGGCCGGAGCGTCCTGGTGCGTGAACACTGCCACCACCCCGGGCACCTTCAGCGCAGCTTCCGTATCGATGGAAAGGACCTTGGCGTGGGCGTGCGGCGAGCGCACGAGTTTCAGGTGCAGCAGCCCCTGCAGCTGATCGCCGGATAGCCCGCCGTTTTGATGCTGGTCCCCGTGCAGCCCGTCCTGCAGCCCGTCTTGCAGCCGGTCGAGGGGAACGTCCAGTGTGTAGCGGGCAGTGCCTGTGACGATGGCGCGGCTGGCGGGAGCGGGGACGTCGTCACCCAGTTGCCCCGGGTGGGGCTCCGGCTGGCCTTCGCCGCCGATTCCGGAACCCTGCCCTGCCGGATCAGGATGCCCGGCGTGGCCGCAAATGGCGTCCCCGATGGCCCGGTAGCCCGTGCAGCGGCACAGGTTGCCCTTGAGGCTGCGGGGCAGGTTGTCCTTCTGGTCCTCGGTGAAGGTGGCGGCCGTCATCACCATCCCGGCCGTGCAGAAGCCACACTGGAAACCCTGGCGCTCCAGGAACTGCTGCTGCATGGGGTGAAGGCTGCTGCCCCCTGCCCCGGTGCTGGCGGCCAGGCCTTCGATGGTGGTTACTGCATGTCCCTCGGCCCGGACGGCCGGGTAGATGCAGCTGTGGACAGGAGTGCCGTCTACATGAACGGTGCATGCTCCGCAGTCCCCGCCGTCGCAGCCTTTCTTAACGCCCAGGGTGCCCTGCTCCCGGAGGAAGGTCCGCAGGCATTGCCCGGGGCGCGGTTCAGCCGCCGCCGGGGTGCCATTGATTTCGATAGCCATTCCTCAGGCCCCTTCCTGTGGTGCAGCTGTCTGATGGGCGGCTGTTTGCGGTGCAGCTGTCTGAGGGGCGGCTGTTTGCGGTGCAGCTGTCTGAGGGGCGGCAGTTTGCTGTGGAGACCTGTGTGGCGGCCAGAAATCCCCCGAGACGTTGGCGGGCGCCGTGCCGGCCGGGGCTGCCAGCTCGGCCCGGATTTCTTCCGCCAGCCGGTAGGTCATGTCCCGCCGCCAGGCAGGCAGGCCATGGATATCGTCGTGGTACAGGCCCGCAGGAATGGCGTCGTCCAGCGCGGCGGCCAGCCCGGCAGCGTCCGGCAGTTGGCCGAAGCGCAGCTGCACAGGCCGCTTGGTGGCGGCGGTGACGGTCAGGACAAAGGAGGTGCCGCCGTCGAGCCTTCCGATCAGCAGCACTCCCGACCGGCCCAGGTTGCTCAGGGACAGCCGGCGGAACGCCACCCGTGCGGAAAGGGCCGACGCCGGGAGGTGGACGCTGCGCAGCAGCTCGCCGGGTGCCAGGCTATTTTGCCCGTCCCCGGTGACGAAGCCGGCCACCGGAACCGTGCGGCTGGCGCCGCCCGGGCCAAGGATGGTGGCCACCCCGTCCAGGCCGGCGCATAGCGAGATCACGGGCCCGGCCGGCAAGGAGGTACAGAGGTTGCCGCCCACAGTTGACATGTTCCAGACCTTGAAGGACGCCACAAAGGAATCGCAGCAGGGCCTGATGAGGTCAAGGGCGGGCCAGTCCGTTCGGCGGGATGCAAGAGTGTCCGGCAGGCCGTAGAGATCTGCGACGGTGCAGGTAGCGGAAAGCTCGATGCCCGGCCCGGATTCCCCGTCCACAGTCACCGCGTGCCACCCGGCCGCGCCCAGATCGAGCAGGCGCCTTGGCGGCTGCGGGCCGAATGCATAGCTGCCATAGGAGAAGAGGACAGTGCCGCCTGCCAGCCAGGCATCGCCGTCGCGCCAGTCGGCCGGGTCCGCAGTGCGGACCACCGCCTCGATGGTGTTCATGTCCATGCTGTCTCCTGCTGTACAAGGGGGTTCGGGACAAGGGGGTTCGGGGCGGGCCGCGCGGCGGCCTGCTGATGGTCGGGCGCCTGATGGATCAGCGCCTGATGGATGGGGCCCGCGGTCTCCCTGAGGGGCTGGTGGCTGGCGGCCGGGTTGCGTGCTGCAATGATTTCCGCGGCAACGGATACGGCCACCTCGGCCGGCGTCACAGCACCGAGGTCCAGTCCAAGGGGTGAATGCAGCTGCGCTATCTGCTCAGGGGGCACCCTTGCAGCCAGGAGGGCGTCCACCCGCTGGAGGTGGCTGCGTCTGGACCCCAGGGCGCCGACGAAGGCAACGTCCAGGGCCAAAGCAGCTTCCAGGAGCGGGATGTCGAACTTGGGATCATGGGTCAGGACGCAGATCACGGTGCGAGGATCGAGGTGTCCTGCTGCCGCTTCTGCTGCAAGATACCTGTGCGGCCAGTCTGTGACCACGTCATCTGCGGCCCGGAACCGGGCCTGCGATGCGAAGGCTGGCCGGGCATCCACCAGTGTGACGCGGTAGCCGAGCAGCTTGGCGGCCGGCACCAGTGCCGCACTGAAATCGTTGGCGCCAAAAACCAGCAGCCTGGGTGGGGGCAGCCGGCTTTCCACCAGCAACGTGACAAGTTCGGGTGCTGGAGAGTGCCCCTGTGAAACACCGGAGGGGGACACCGTGCAGCCGTTAGGTGGTGCCAGCCTGACCAGCCCTGTCCGGCCGCCGCGAAGCAGCGGTTCAAGCTGCGCGGCGGCCGAAAGCAGGGCATCGTCAGGGGTTGTGCTGCGCTCAGGGGTGGTGCCGGTGGTGCTGCCGGTGCTGAGCTCGGTGATGCTGCGGCCGGTGGCGGTGGGGTTCGGGGCCGTGTCCGGCGCCAGCTCCAGAAGCCGGGCGATTCCGGCAGAGCGGGCCACCTGGAAGGTCCCCGGATCATGGACCACCACCAGCCCGCGGCCGTTGGCGTCCACCCGCCGGATCACCGCCACCGGCCCGTCCGCCGGGACGCCGCGCAGATGCTGGAGCGTCTCCACTCCGGCATCCGGCCGGGTTCCCTCGGCGGCCAAGGCCTCAATGTGCACCTCCAGTTCGCCACCGCAGGTGAGCCCGACGGCGAAGGCATCGGCGGCGCTGTAGCCAAACCTCTCAAGGCGGGTGGCGCCGTCGTTCATTGCTTCGAATGCCAGCGCCACAACCGCCCCTTCCACACAGCCGCCGGAGAGGCTGCCCAGTACGGCACCAGACTCTGAGATGAGCATGGACGTCCCTACCGGCCGGGGAACGGAACCGCTGACATGGACGATGGTGGCTACGGCGCAGCGGTTACCGGGCAGGCCTGCTGTCCAGCCGTTGAGCGAAGGAATCAGGTCGAGCATGGCGGCACTCCTTCCGCAGTGGTGTCCATATTCTCGTTCTTATCGGGGTTGGGGCCAAGCATCGCCGGATCCGCTAAGGATGCCGGCACGTCGGCACGGGCGTGAGACTCAGGCGCCCAGCAGCACGTTGATCGGTCCGCGGGCGAAGTACACCAGGAATCCCGCGCTGACCACCCACATCAGCGGATGGATTTTCTTCGCCTTGCCCGACGCTGCGCCGATGATGGCCCAGGAGACAAAGCCCACGCCGATGCCGTTGGCGATCGAGTAGCTCAGCGGCATGGTGACAATGGTGAGGAACGCCGGCAGGGCCACCGAGAATTTGCTGAACTTGATCTCGCGGATCTGCGCCATCATCATGGCGCCCACCACCACCAGGGCAGCCGCCGCCACCTCGAGCGGAACAACGCTGGTGAGCGGCGTCAGGAACATCGAGCCTAGGAACAGCACGCCGGTGACCACCGAGGCCAGGCCGGTGCGGGCGCCTTCGCCGATCCCGGCCGCGGAGTCGATGTACACAGTGTTGGATGAGCCGGAGGTGGCCCCGCCTGCCACAGCCCCGAGGCCTTCGACGATGAAGGCCGGCTTGAGGCGGGGGAACGTGCCGTCTTTGTGGGCCACGCCGGCGCTCTTGGCGAGTCCTGTCATGGTGCCCATGGCGTCAAAGAAGTTGGTGAAGACCAGTGTGAAGACCAGCATGGTGGCGGCCAGGCCGCCGATCCTGCCGAAGGCTCCGAACATGTCGAACTGGCCAACGAGTCCCAGGTCCGGGGCGGAGACGAGCTGCCCGGTGAGGACCGGGGTATTGAGGTGCCAGCCGCCGGGGTTGGTGGCGCTGGCGGGGCCGATCTTCATGGTGGCTTCCACCACGGCCGCCAGTACGGTGGTGCCCACGATGCCGATCAGCAGGCCGCCCTGGACTTTGCGCGCAACCAGGATGCCCATGGCCAGCAGGCCAACGACGAATACCAGGGTGGGGATGGAGGTGATGGAGCCGCCGTCGCCCAACTGCACGGGCGGCCCGCCGGCCGTGGCACGGATGAAGCCGGAATCCACAAAGCCGATGAAGGCGATGAACAGGCCGATCCCGACGGTGATGGCGGACTTCAGCTCCTTGGGCACGGCCCGGAAGATGGCCGTCCGCGCACCGGTGATGCCGAAGAGCACGATCAGGATGCCGTTGATCACCACCAGGCCCATGGCCTCGGCCCACGTAACTTCCTGGATCACCGAAACCGCCAGGAACGAGTTGATGCCGAGCCCGGCGGCCAGGCCGAACGGAAGGTTGGCCACGAGCCCGAACAGGATGGTCATCACACCGGCCGTCAGCCCGGTTACCGCGCCCACCTGGGCCGCAGAGAGCCAGCCCCCGGCGACATCGGTGGGCGCATTGTCCGCCGTGAAGCCGCCCAGGATCAGCGGATTGAGGATCACGATGTACGCCATGGTGAAGAAGGTGACCAGGCCGCCGCGGAATTCGCGGGCCAGGGTGGAGCCGCGCTGGGTGATCTGGAAGAAGCGGTCCAGGACGTTCGACGCCGGAGGTTGGGGCCTGCGTGCGGGCTGTGGAGCCGGATGCTCCCCGTGGGATTGATCCAGGATGGTCATCTCTGCCACCGGCCCTAGTAGTCGATCCTGGAATCGAGCGTGTTCCACGTGTTGAACGGCTCCAGCGGCGCGGGCCCCCGGTGATCGTCCAGCGTGAGCTTGGCAACCGGCATCAGGGAATCCCGGTCCCTGTTCTCGAAGTACTCGTAGAACACGGCGTCGTCGAAGCCGACGGAGGCGGCGTCGTGCCGGTCTGCGGCGAACACCACGCGCTCCACCCGGGCCCAGAGCGCGGAGGACAGGCACATGGGGCAGGGCTCGCAGCTGGTGTAGAGGATGGCGCCGCTGAGGTCGAAGGTGCCCAGTTCCCGGCAGGCGGTGCGGATCGCTGTGACCTCGGCGTGCGCGGTGGGATCGTTGTCGGCAGTGACGCGGTTGACGCCGTCGAACGACTGTCCGTCAGCCGTGACGATCGTGGCGCCGAAGGGCCCGCCGCTGTTCAGGACGTTGGCCGTTGCCAGCCGGATTGATCTGGCCAAATACTGCTCGGCCGTGACGGTGGTACTCATGATGCGACTTCCTTATTGCCGGGAAGCCTGTTGCCGCTTGCAGGACCAGTAGAACCAGGTGCGACGGTTACCAGGCTTCAGCATGTGCTGTGAAGGTTTAGTTGCGCCTGGTAGATAGCTTCCCGTCAGTCCGGGTGCCCGCCTTTGGCAAGTTCGAGATTAGCACCATGGTGTGGCCTGCGCCATAGTTTTCTGGAATTTTAATTTCGCAATGTGAAATCCATGTTTCGCAGTCTTCACTGTTCCCTTCACTGTCCAGGGACCCGTGGTCACATTCTCCGGACGTTGACGCAGGTCAGGATCGTTCCCTAGGCTGATCCCAACCCGCCGCCGCTCCGCAGCCGCGGCTACCTGGATCAGCAGACAGGGCCTCACTGAGCTGGAATCACCGCCACTACGCTCAGACAAGGACAGCCATGACCCACCCCCTTCCCGCCAGCCCCGCGCCCCGCCTCTGGATCAGGAATCCGCAGGCCGCCTTCACCGCGAATACCCTGGACGCTTCCGGCGGACTTGTGGTCAGCGGGGGCGTCATCGCGGAGGTTCTTGCCGCCGGGCAGCAACCCGCGTCACCCTGCCAGCAGATCTTCGACGCCGGAAACCACGTGCTGCTGCCGGGCCTGATCAACACCCACCACCACTTCTACCAGACCCTCACCCGCGCCTGGGGTCCGGTGGCGAACGCGCCGCTGTTCCCCTGGCTGCAGAACCTGTATCCCGTCTGGGCCCGGCTGACCCCTCGGGACCTCGAACTGGCCACCACCGTTGCGCTGGCAGAACTCCTGCTTTCCGGTTGCACCACCGCGGCCGACCACCACTACCTGTTCCCGGACGGCCTGGAACACGCCATCGACGTGGAAGTGGACGTGGTCCGCCGGCTTGGCATGCGGGCAACGCTGACGCGCGGTTCCATGACACTGGGAACGGACGACGGCGGCCTGCCGCCACAGTCCACCGTCCAGGCTCCGGAGGTGGTGCTGGCGGACAGTGAACGCCTGATCGGCCAGTACCACGAGCGGGGCGGGGATGCGGTTATCCAGATTGCGCTGGCGCCCTGCTCGCCCTTCTCGGTGACGAAGGAGATCATGGCCGAAAGCGCGGCGCTCGCCGGGCGGCTGGATGTCCGACTGCACACGCACCTGGCCGAAACGCTGGACGAGGAGGACTTCTGCCGGGAGATGTTCGGTCTGCGCACGGTGGACTATCTGGACAGCGTTGGCTGGCTGACCGACCGCACCTGGCTGGGCCACGGCATCCACTTCAGCGACGCCGAGATACGCCGGCTGGGAGCCGCGCGCACCGGCGTCGCGCATTGCCCCACCTCAAACATGCGGCTGGCATCCGGCACCGCGCGGATCCTGGAACTGGAGGACGCGGGAGTCCCCGTGGGGCTGGGGGTGGACGGCTCGGCGTCGAACGATGCCTCCAACATGATCCTTGAAGCGCGGCAGGCGCTCTACCTGCAGCGCCTCCGGTACGGCGCTGACGTCCCGGTGGAGCGGGCGCTTGGCTGGGCGACGCGCGGCTCGGCGGCGGTGCTGGGCCGCCCGGAACTGGGCGAGCTCGCACCCGGGATGCAGGCGGACCTCGCCCTGTTCCGGCTGGATGACCTCCGCTTCTCCGGCAGCCACGATCCCATTGCCGCGCTCCTGCTGTGCGCGGCGGACCGGGCAGACCGGGTGATGGTTGGGGGCCAGTGGCGGGTTGTGGACGGGCAGATCCCGGGCCTGGATATTGCCGGGCTCATCGCAGAGCACTCCGCGGCGGCCCGCCGGCTGGTGGCGGGCTAGGCACGGCGCCGCCGGTTCGACGGTTCCCTGCGCACACGACTTAGCGTCCCGCCGTCGTGCCTGGCAGGGGAACCGTGCATGTCAAGGGGACCGTGCCTGCCAGGGGAACCGTTGAAGGGGGCCTATGCGGCGGCAGCAGACGTTGCTAGCGTGGCGGCATGAACCCGTCGAAGACCCCGGCCGAGATTCTGGACATTGACGGCGCTGAGGTCCGCATCTCAAGTCCTGACAAGGTGGTGTTCCCCGAGCCCGGGCTGACCAAGCTGGACCTGGTGCGCTACTACCTTGCGGTTGCGGACGGTGCGCTGCGCGGCGCCGGCGGCCGGCCCATGGTACTCAAGCGCTTTCCGAAGGGCATCGACTCGGAACCGTTCTTTCAAAAGCGCGTCCCCGAGAACCACCCAGAGTTTATCGACACGGCAACCCTGCACTACTCCTCCGGGACGTCAGCCGAAGAGGCCGTGATCCGTGATGCTGCCGGCCTGGCGTGGGTGGTGAACCTTGGCTGCCTGGATCTGAACCCGCACCCGGTGCGCGCCGAGGACCTGGAGCACCCCGATGAGCTCCGGGTGGACCTTGATCCGATGCCGGGGGTTGACTGGTCACAGATCGTTGATGTCGCTTATGTGGCGCGGGAAGTGCTCGACGACGTGGGGCTGGTGGGTTGGCCGAAAACGAGCGGATCCCGCGGCCTGCACATCCTGGTGCGTATCACGCCGCAGTGGTCGTACCGCGACGTGCGGCTCGCGGCCGAGACCCTCGCCCGCGAGGTGGAGAACCGCGCCCCGGGCCTCGCCACCGCCCGGTGGTGGAAGGAGGAACGCGGCGAGAGCGTGTTTGTTGATTTCAACCAGAACGCGAAGGACCGCACGGTGGCATCGGCCTACTCTGTCCGGGCGCTGCCTGATGCGCGGGTTTCGACGCCGCTCTCATGGGACGAGGTCCGCTCCACCCGGCCGGAACAATTCACAGCGCGCACCGTCCCGGAGCGCTTCGCCGAGGTGGGCGATCCCCACGCCGGGATCGACGACGCGGCCGGCAGCCTCGACGGGCTCCTCGCTCTGGCGGCTGAACTTGGCCCCGCCGAGAAGGCGCCACGCAGCGGTGACGGTTCCGGCCGCCGTCAGTCCGTGATGCCGCTGATAGAAGTGGCCCGCACCAAGACCAAAGCGGAGGCCAACGCGGCCCTTGACGAGTGGAAGTCCCGGCACCCCTACGTCGTCCCGGCCCTGCACCCGGCCGACGTGCTCATCGACGGGATGCGTGGATCGAGCTCACTCTGGTACCGGGTGCGGGTGAACCTGCAGCACATCCCCGAATCCGAGCGGCCGCCACAGGAGGAACTCATCGCGGACTATGACCCGTGGGCTGGCAAGGAGTGGCCGGGCCGCCCGCTGTCCTGACGCCGTCGAGACTCTATTTACCTGGCGACACGCAAAAAGCTTGGCGACGCGCTAATCACCTGGCGGCATGCAAAGACCCTGGCGACACCCGAATTCGGGTGTCGCCAGAGCTTTGGCGTGTCCTCAGCGAGGATGCGCGTCGTCAGCTTCGTGACGAACGCTGGCCACCGAAACCTGGCAGGCCGTGGATCCAGCGCGACAAGCGACCAGGGACGTGCTCCCAATCCGCCGGCAGATGGAAGTCCGGGTCCGTACCGCCTCCAAGGGGGAGGTAGAACTCCTGGACTGCGGGTGCCGCCGTGTTGGTCGGTGCAAGCTGCTTGGTGTCCTGCAGGTACATCTGGTCCTCCTTCAAAGCTAAGTGATCGGTAATTCCGGTAAGCGGAAACTAAATCTTGCTATGTGAAATAGCCTAAGTTGCTGGATGCCCCGCGTCAATGGCCAACGGAGCTGCCAGTCACAAACCGAATTTTCAGCTTGTGATGTACACCACGGCGTCGCTGGGTTATTCTGGGACTCAACTCGTGGCGCACGTCACGTAACCTGGGAGCAGCAGGCAGGGTCGTAATGAGCTGACATCTATTGATGTCGGCTCATTTTTTGTTGGGCCGACGGCACAAGAAACGCGTGGGAAACGCGCGCTTAATTTCTATGTGGAACTTTGGTCCCACATACCTGAAGTTGGGAATCTGACCATGAGCAGCAACATCATCCTCGGCCACAACCAGTACGGAAAGGCCGAAGTCCGGGTCGTCAAGATCACCCGGGACACGGACCGCCACGAGATTGAAGACCTGAACGTCACCTCGCAGTTGCGGGGCGACTTTGAGGCCGCCCACCGTGAAGGCGACAACGCCCACGTGGTGGCCACCGACACCCAAAAGAACACCATCTACGCCTTCGCCCGGGACGGCGTCGGCTCGCCGGAAGCCTTCCTGCTGCGCCTCGGCGAGCACTTCACCTCCAGCTTCGAATGGGTGTCCGGCGGCCGCTGGGAGGCGGAATCCTACAGCTGGGACCGGATCCAGGCGCACGGCGCCGAGCACAATCACTCCTTCGTGCGCAATGGCCAGGAAGTCCGGACCGCAGTCCTGGTGCGCGACGGCGCCACGGCCCACCTCATCTCCGGGCTGACGGACCTGACTGTCCTCAAGTCCACCCAGTCCGGCTTTGTGGGGTATCCCAAGGACAAATACACCACGCTCCCGGAAACCACGGACCGCATCCTGGCCACCGACGTTTCCGCCCGCTGGCGCTACAAGACCGGCACCGACTTCCGCGCCCTGGACTTCAACAAGAACTACGACGACGTCAAGGCACTCCTGCTCGAAGGCTTCACCGAGAAGTACTCGCACGCCCTGCAGCAGACCCTCTTCGACATGGGCACCAAAGTCCTGGAGGCCCACAGCGAGATTGATGAGATCAGGTTCTCCATGCCCAACAAGCACCACTTCCTGGTGGACCTCTCCCCGTTCGGCCTGGACAACCCCAACGAGGTCTTCTTCGCGGCCGACCGCCCATACGGGCTGATCGAGGCCACAGTCCAGCGCGACGACGCCACCCCGGCGGACATGGCCTGGTCCGGCATAGCGGGCTTCTGCTAAACCTTCGGCAACAAGTCCGCACCAACCCCAAACGCCCACCCCCAACCCAGCCCCCACCCCCGGAGTTTTTGTCCAGATCGGGCGACTTCAGACCCCCTGAACCCGCCGTATCTGACCAAAAACTCCGGGGGCGGGGGGGCCGTAAGCACCCCAGCAATAGCCAGACCACGTTAGCCAGACAAAGACGTCTGCCATGAACCAGAAAGTCTGCCGTGATTCTTAAGAAAAAGTCATCGAGCCCGGCCGCCAAAACAGGCCGCCAGCCCTCTGCCCGCCCCGAAGACCAGCGCCTCTCCATCGGCAGCAGCTTCGCCTACGGCTTCCAGCACGTCCTCACCATGTACGGCGGAATTATTGCGCCGCCGCTGATCATCGGCGCAGCGGCCGGGATGTCGTCGCAGGACATCGGCCTGCTGATCGCCGCCTGCCTCTTTGTGGGCGGCCTGGCCACAATCCTCCAGACCGTGGGCATCCCGTTCTTCGGCTCAAAGCTTCCGCTGGTCCAGGGCGTCTCCTTCGCCGGCGTCTCCACCATGGTTGCCATCGTCCACGGCGGCGGAGGCATCCAGTCGGTCTTCGGCTCGGTCATTGTGGCCTCGCTGATCGGCCTGGCCATCACGCCGCTGTTCTCGAAGATCATCCGCTTCTTCCCGCCGGTGGTCACGGGAACGGTCATCACCACCATCGGCCTGACCCTTATGCCCGTTGCCGCCAACTGGGCCATGGGCGGCAACAGCAAGGCGCCCAACTACGGGAGCGTGGCCAACATCGGCCTTGCCGCAGCCACCATGGGCATCGTGCTGCTGCTCAGCAAGGTGGGCAGCAGCACCATCTCCCGGCTGTCCATCCTGCTGGCCATGATCATCGGCACGGCCATCGCCTTCGTCACCGGCATGGCTGATTTCTCCAAGGTGGGACAGGGCGAGATCGTCGCGTTCCCCACCCCCTTCGCGTTCGGCCCGCCCACCTTCCATCTTGCGGCCATCATCTCCATGCTGATCGTGATCCTGGTGACGCTTACGGAGACCTCGGCGGACATCATTGCCGTCGGCGAGATCGTGGGCACCAAGGTTGATTCGCGCCGGATCGGCGACGGCCTCCGGGCAGACATGCTCTCCAGCGCCGTGTCCCCGCTCTTCGGCTCCTTCACCCAAAGCGCCTTCGCCCAAAACGTGGGGCTGGTGGCCATCACCGGCATCAAGAGCCGCTTTGTAGTTACCGCCGGCGGCGTGATCCTGGTGGTCCTGGGTCTGCTGCCGGTCCTTGGCCGGGTGGTGGCGGCGGTGCCCACACCCGTCCTGGGCGGTGCCGGCGTCGTACTCTTTGGAACGGTGGCCGCCAGCGGCATCAGGACCCTGTCCAAGGTGGAGTACCGGAACAACATGAACCTGATCATCGTGGCGGCGTCCATCGGTTTCGGCATGATCCCCATTGCCGCGCCTGCCTTTTACGACCAGTTCCCGTCCTGGTTCGGCACCATCTTCCATTCAGGCATCAGCTCGGCCGCCGTGATGGCCATCCTGCTGAACCTGCTGTTCAACCACCTCAAGGCGGGCAACTCCGAGAACCAGTCCGTCTTTGTGGCGGGCACCGGGCGCGTGGTCCGGGAGGAGGACCTGAAGTGCCTGGCCGACGGCGACCGTTACGAAGGCGGCAAGCTCATCGACTGTGACGGCAAGGAAGTCCCGGTGGAGTCGTCGTCGAAGTCTGACCACTAAAGAACCGGTCACCAGGCGTGAACTGGCAGCAGATGCCCTCAAATGGAAGATTTGAGGTCATTGGCTGCCAGTTCGCGCCTTCAGTTGCGGTTGAGCTCGTTCGAGATGGCCTCGGCGGCTTCGCGCAGGAGCGGCACGGCACGTTCACCGAAGGACTGGTCCACGCGGGACACCGGACCGGAAACGGAGATGGCCGTCGGCGTAGGGGCGTTCGGCACGGCCATAGCGAAGCAGCGGACACCCAGTTCCTGCTCCTCCTCGTCAATGGAGTAGCCACGTTCACGGATCCTGCCCAGGTCCGCGAGCAGGGACTCAATGTCGCCGATGCTCTTGGCGGTGGGGGTGGGCATGCCGGTGCGGCCCACGATGCCGCGGACGGCGTCGTCGTCCAGCTGGGCCAGGATGGCTTTACCCACGCCGGTGTCATGCATATGGGCGCGGCGTCCAACCTCGGTGAACATCCGCATGGAATGCAGGGAGGGGACCTGGGCCACGTAGATGACCATGTCCGAATCAAGCACGGCCATGTTGGAGGTCTCCCCCAGCCGGTCCACCAGGGATTTGAGCTGCGGGCGGGCCACTGCGCCAAGCTGCTTGTTCGCTCCTTCGCCCAGCCTGATGAGCCGGGGACCCAGCGCGTAGCGGCGGTTGGGGAGCTGGCGGATGTAGCCCAGGGTCACCAGGGTGCGCAGCAGCCGGTGGATGGTGGGCAGCGGAAGATCAGTCGAGGAGGAGAGTTCACTCAATGTGACGTCTCCCCCGGCGTCGGTGATCAGTTCCAAAAGTTCAAAAACGCGCTCTACGGACTGCACGCCTCCGGGGCTTTTTTCAGCCATCTACCAGTCTCCTGCGGCTCGGTTCCGACAACTCTTATCCGCATCGTGAAAAGAATTGGCCTAGATAACCCAACATACCTCACGGATCTCTTCGCAGTCGAAGGGCCCGTGGGCTTGTAATTCCACAAAGCAGATAATAATATCCATAATACGAAAACAGTCAGGCAAGATCACTGCCCGCCAAGGCCAACAGGAGGACATTCAATGGCGAATCCCAGCCCCGGAAACTCGATCACCCTTCGCGTGGAGGCCCCTTCCAGCTTCTCCGCCACCAGTGAGCTCGCCGCTGCCGTCGGAGCGGCCGGCGCTGCCATCACCGCGCTGGACGTCAGCGAGTCCCACCACGAAACGCTGGTAGTGGACGTCACCTGCAACACCACAGACGACGAACACGCCGGCAGGGTCAAGGATGCCCTCAACGCGCTCGACGGCGTCACGGTCCAGCACGTCTCGGACCGCACCTTCCTGATGCACTTGGGCGGCAAGCTCGAAGTTGTCCCCAAGGTAGCCCTCCGCAACCGCGACGATCTCTCCCGCGCCTACACTCCCGGCGTCGCCCGCGTCTGCCTGGCCATCGCCGAGGACCCGTCCGCAGCCCGCAATCTCACGGTGAAGCGGAACACCATCGCCGTCCTCACCGACGGTTCCGCGGTCCTCGGCCTGGGCAACATCGGCCCCGCCGCCGCCCTGCCGGTAATGGAGGGCAAGGCTGCGCTGTTCAAGCAGTTCGCCAACGTGGACGCCTGGCCGGTCTGCCTCGATACGCAAGACACCGAAGAAATCATCATGATTGCCAAAGCAATGGCCCCCGTCTACGGCGGCATCAACCTCGAGGACATCGCGGCGCCGCGCTGCTTCGAAATCGAAAACCGGTTGCGGGCGGAACTGGACATTCCGGTCTTCCATGACGACCAGCACGGCACCGCGATCGTCACCCTGGCCGCCCTGGTCAACGCCCTTCGGGTGGTGGGCAAGAAGCTCGGCGAGGTCCGCATTGTTGTCTCGGGCGTGGGTGCTGCAGGTTCCGCCATCATCCAGCTCCTGAAAGCACAGGGCGCGCAGCACATCATCGCCGCCGGCCGCTCCGGCGCGATCCATGCCGGTGAAAAGTACGGCGACGAACACCGCAGCTGGATTGCCGCCAACACCAATGAAGAGGGCTTCGCGGGTACCCTGCACGAAGCCCTCAAGGGGGCGGACGTCTTCATCGGCGTCAGCGCCCCGCACGTGATCGGCGAAGAGCAGGTGGCCTCGATGGCGGAAAACGCCATCGTCTTTGCCATGGCCAACCCCACTCCGGAAATCGACCCCGTCATCGCATCCCGGCATGCAGCCGTCGTGGCCACCGGACGCAGCGACTTCCCCAACCAGATCAACAACGTCCTGGCGTTCCCCGGCTTCTTCCGCGGCCTCCTGGACGCCGGCGCATCGGACGTCACGCCGGAGATGCTGGTGGCCGCCGCCGAGGCAATCGCCAGCCGGGTAGCTGACGATGAGCTTAATGCCAGTTACATTATCCCCAGCGTCTTTGATCCCCACGTAGCCGCCGATGTCGCCAGTGCGGTTGCCCACGCGGCCGCAAACCCGGCAGCGGCAGTTACCCCGCCCGCAACCGCACAGCCCGAAGGTGCGGGAGCCCAAACCGCCTTCGCCTCCGCCTGATGCTCCGCCTGATTCACTGCAAGATATGCAGCCAAAGCATTCGCAGCCAACGAAAGGACCAGCAATGGCCATCACCGTCACAGACCCCCGGCCGATCGAACGCGCGGAGGAGATCCTCACCCCCAAGGCCCTGGCGTTCATCGAAGAGCTGCACAACCGGTTTGCCGGCACCCGCAATGAGCTCCTCGCCGCCCGCGGCGTCAAGCGCCAGCGGGTTGCGGAAACCGGCAAGCTGGACTTCCTGCCGGAGACCCGGGACGTGCGCGACGGCGACTGGAAAGTTGCGCCTGCGCCTGCGGCACTGCAGGACCGCCGGGTTGAAATGACCGGCCCGGCTTCTCCCGCCAAGATGGCCATCAATGCCCTGAACTCGGGCGCCAAGGTGTGGCTGGCCGATCTGGAAGACGCCAGCACCCCCACCTGGCGCAACGTCATCGACTCCATCCTGAACCTGCGTGACGCCGCGCAGGGAACCCTCAGCTACACCTCGGATGAAGGTAAGGAATACACGCTCCGCACCGACGCGCCGCTGGCCGTTGTGGTGGCCCGCCCCCGCGGCTGGCACCTGCCGGAAAAGCATCTGCTGCTCGACGGCGAACCGGCCGTGGGTGCGCTGGTGGACTTCGGCCTGCACTTCTTCCACGTGGCCAAGCAGCTGGTCCTCAACGGCCATGGCCCCTACTACTACCTGCCCAAGATGGAGAGCCACCTTGAGGCCCGGCTCTGGAACGACGTGTTTGTCTTTGCGCAGGATTACCTGGGCCTGGGCCAGGGCACCATCCGGGCCACGGTGCTGATCGAAACCATCCCGGCGGCGTTCGAAATGGACGAGATCCTGTACGAGCTGCGCGACCATGCCTCGGGCCTGAACGCCGGCCGCTGGGACTACCTCTTCAGCATCATCAAGTACTTCCGCGACGCCGGCGAGGAGTTTGTCCTGCCGGACCGCGCTTCCGTGGTGATGACGGCCCCGTTCATGCGCGCCTACACCGAGCTGCTGGTCAAGACCTGCCATCACCGCGGGGCCTTCGCCATGGGCGGCATGGCCGCCGTCATTCCCAACCGCCGGCACCCCGAGGTCACCGAGGCGGCCTTCGCCAAGGTCAAGGCCGACAAAACCCGCGAAGCCAACGACGGGTTCGATGGCTCCTGGGTGGCCCACCCGGATCTGGTCCCCATCTGCCGCGAGGTGTTCGACGCCGTCCTCGGCGACCCGGAAAACGGAGGCCGGCCCAACCAGCTGGACAAGCAGCGCCCCGAGGTGTCGGTGACGGCAGGGCAGCTGCTGGACATCGCCTCGGCGGACGGCCAGGTCACCGAGGCCGGGCTGCGGCTGAACCTGTATGTCGCCGTCGCGTACACAGCCGTCTGGCTGTCCGGGAACGGCGCGGTGGCCATCCACAACCTGATGGAGGACGCGGCAACGGCGGAGATCTCACGCTCCCAGGTGTGGCAGCAGATCCGCAACAAGTCCGTCCTGGCGGATACCGGGAACACGGTGACCCGGGAGCTGGTGGAGCGCATCCTCGGCGAGGAAACGGAGCGGCTCCGCACCGAGTTCGGCGACGAAGCCTTCCGCCGGTACTACGGTCCGGCCAGCCAGCTCATCGCGGACATCTGCCTGTCAGAGGACTACACCGACTTCCTCACCACTCCGGCCTACGAACTGGTGGACTGAGCCGTGGCGGCATCCCCCACCCAGGCCCTCGCCGCGGCGGACCTTGCCAGGATCGACTCCCAGCTGGCGGACACCGACCGCCTGCTGGAGCTGCACTACCCCGGCGACGACGGCTCCCGCCAACCCATCCACACGGTCTATGTGCCCGCAGACCGTTTCACGCCGTCGCTCCCCGCTGACTGGGGCGCCCAGGCCATCGCGACGGCGGAGGGGCACGGGGGCCTGGAAAGGCTCGCCGGGCTTCTGGGCCAATCCCTGGCGCTGGGTGCCGCCGTCGCGTCCCGGGTTGCGCACAAGCTGGCCAATGAGCCGATCGAGGACCTGCGCCTTGACTTCGAGGACGGCTATGGCGACCGCGGGGACGAGGCAGAGGACGCCGACGCCGTTGCTGCCGCCGGCCTGGTTGCCGACGCCGTTGCTGCAGGGACTGCACCACCTTTCATCGGGATCCGCTTCAAGTGCTTTGAGGCCCCTACCCGTGCCCGCGGCCTGAGGACGCTGGACCTCTTCGTCTCGGCCCTGGCTGCCGCCGGAGAGCTGCCGGCGGGCCTGGTGCTGACGCTGCCTAAGGTCACCACGGTGGCGCAGGTGCAGGCGATGGATTACGCGGTCGCCAGGCTGGAGGAAGTCCACGGGCTGCCGCACGGCCGGCTGCGCTTTGAGGTTCAGGTGGAGACGCCCCAGCTCATCCTGGGCCCCGACGGCACGTCCCCCGTGGCACGGCTTGCGCATGTTGTGCCCGGGCGCATCAGTGCCCTGCACTACGGCACCTACGACTACAGTGCCTCGCTGCAGATTTCGGCCGAGTACCAGTCCATGGAGCATCCTGTTGCGGATTTTGCCAAGGAGACCATGCAGCTGGCGGTAGCCGGGACAGGTATCCGGCTCTCAGACGGTTCCACCAACATCATCCCGGTGGGCGACAACGTGGAAAACGCCTGGCGGCTCCACGGCCGGCTGGTGCAGCGCTCCCTGGAACGCGGCTACTACCAGGGCTGGGACCTTCATCCCGCCCAGCTGCCCAGCCGTTTCGCGGCGACGTACGGGTTCTACCGGCACGGACTGCCTGCTGCCGCCGCACGGCTGCGAAATTATGTGGAGCAGACCGAAGGCGGCGTGATGGATGAACCGGCAACGGCCCGGGCCCTCGCGGCGTTTGTGCTGCGAGGCGTCCAGTGCGGCGCTGTCGGCGCCGACGAAGTCCAGGCGCTTGCCGGCGTCGGGCTTTCCCGGCTCACCGCGCTGGCGCATCCGCGGCTGGCCCCTTCCAACTCATAAATAAAAGGATTTCACCATGGGCAAGTACTACTCCCCCCAAGGCGGTTTACCGCCGCAGACCCACCTGACCACCGAGCGCGCCATCGTCACCGAGGCCTACACCGTCATACCCAAGGGCGTTATGACGGACATCGTGACCAGCAACCTGCCGGGCTTTTCGAACACCCGCGCCTGGATCATTGCCCGGCCCATTTCCGGGTTCGCCACCACGTTCTCGCAGCTGATTGTGGAGATCGGCCCCGGCGGCAGCGCACCCAGGGCGGAGTTCGAGGCCGGTGTGGAGGGCGTCATCTTCGTTAGCCGCGGCAAGGTCAACCTCACCCTGGACGGTGAATTGCACCGGCTGGAGGAGGGCGGCTACGCCTACCTGGCTGCCGGTTCACACTGGGGACTGGAAAACGTCTCCGACGACGTGGTGTCCTTCCAGTGGATCCGCAAGGCGTACGAACGGCTGGAAGGGTACGAGGCCAAGTCCTTCGTCACCAGTGACCAGGAAGTGGAGCCCCGTGAAATGCCGGACACGGACGGCGCATGGAAGACCACGCGCTTCGCTGACCCCAACGACCTTGCGCACGACATGCACGTGAACATCGTGACCTTCCAGCCCGGCGGCGTCATTCCTTTCCCGGAAACGCACGTGATGGAGCACGGGCTGTATGTGCTCGAAGGCAAGGCCATGTATCTGCTGAACAACGACTGGGTGGAAGTGGAGGCCGGCGACTTCATGTGGCTCCGCGCCTTCTGCCCCCAGGCATGCTACGCCGGCGGTCCGGGCCCGTTCCGGTACCTCCTCTATAAGGACGTCAACCGGCAGATCCGCCTGACCTGACCCAGGCGCCCTATCCCAACTGACTCGCAGTTAACGTCGTCAAAACGCGATTTCGCGACGTTAACTGCGAGTCAGTTGGGATTAAGAGGGGTTACTCGCGGCCTTGACCCGCTTCCGGCCTGGCGAGGAGCATTGATGGTGCCGGCCCCGTGGTGTCCTGAAGTTCGGGCCGGCACTAAGGATCTGAGGACATGTCAGGAGCCAGGACGCAGCACACTCTGGGACGGATCGCCGCTGCGTTGTCTGTGGCCCTGCTGGCCACCGCTCTGGACGGCTGCACGTTCGGCCCCCGTCCCCCTGATGAGCAGGAGACGGCAGGGCAGCATCAGGGGCTGGAGGCATTCAGCAGGCAAATGCTCGATGAGGGCGCCCCGGCCGTTCTTATCGAACTGCGGCACGGTCCAGACGTATGGACCCACGGGGCAGGGGTACGGAACCTGGAAACGGGGGAACCCGTCACGGCGGCAGATCCGTTCCAGGTGGGGAGTATCTCCAAGTCAATGGTGGCCGTATCCGTCCTGAAGCTGGTTGAGGAGGGCCTGCTCAACCTGGACGCACCCGTGAGCGCTTACCTGCAAGAGTTCGGCACGGTGCTGCATCCGCCGCGGCCGGTCACGGTACACCAGTTACTGATCCATGAATCTGGACTGCCCGATTTCATCGCTCCCCTGCTGGCTTCCGCACCGCCACCGGAATTCCTGAACAGGCCGCTCAGCCTTGAACAGCAGCTGGCCCTGGCCGCCACGGTCCCGTGGGAACGCAAGCTTGTCCAAGGTTTTGAATACTCGAGCTCCAACTACTCCGCGCTTGGACTGATCGCCCAGCGGATCCGGGGTCAAAAAATCGCAGACGTCCTCAAAAGTGACATCGCGGATCCCCTGGGCCTACGGGAAACCCGGCTGCCCGGCGCGGGGCCTCCGCCCGAAAACATGGTCCACGCCTACATTACGGTGGCCGGCAAACGGCTGGACGTAACGCATCCGGCCTGGCTGGCCGAGCTGGCGCCGGGGGGCGTGGTATCCACTGTCAACGAGGTAAACACCTTCTACTCCGCCCTCCTGCAGGGGAAGGTCTTGGCTCCCGCAACTATGGCAGGGATGCGCGGCCAGGACGGTGCACGGTATGGCCAGGGGCTGCAGAAATGGAACGACCTGTGCACCAACAGGTTCTACTACGGCCACACGGGCGACGCCGACGGGTACGGAACCGTCTCCATGACCAGCGAGGACGGCACCCGGCAGCTCACCCTGGCCGTTGCCTACCCGCCGGCACCTCCCACCTTGAGCGTCAATCCACTGATCTCCGATCTGGAAGACGTGGCCCAGGAGACGCTGAATGATTTGTGCTGACCCGCCGGGGCTGGCCAGCAACTCGCCAGCAAAAGTAAGCAGACTGTCGAAATTGCTTGAGATGGCGGACCAACCCTCATAGCGTTGGAACCAATACAGCGCTGGGCTCAAAGAATTGCGCCCAGGAAACAGAATCAGGAAGGACCGCCATGACGCTCTACCAGCCGGAACCTGTTGAGATTTCCACCCGGATACGCCCCGGGGAATGGACGGAATCCAGCCTGGAGGAACTAGTGACCACCTACCGGGCCCAGATCCTGGCCATGGGCGCCAGGGTCTCGGACGTCGTGACGGATGTTGAGCGGAACGACGACGGGTCCGTCAAGGTAGCGGTGTCCTGGGCCAAACCCGCGCTAGCGGACGAGACGCTAGCGGACCAGACGGTGGCGGATGAAGCCGTAGCGGATGACCTTGCCACGGAAAGGAACGCGGGGGAAGCCACCGCAGTCCCCAGGGATACTGTCCCCAGCCACGGAACAACCCGGCATACCGGCACTACGGGCGGCAGCAGCACTGTTTAGCCCCGCCAGCCAGCCACTGTTTAGCCCCTTTAGCCAGCCCCGTTTAGCCGCACGAATCAGGCATTGGAGACCAGCGGGAACAGCCTGCCGATGGCGCTGGCCTGCAAGTTCTCCAGAAGATCCCGCGGGCCCTCGTACACTTCAAGCGCACCGGCATCCCTGAGTTCAGCCGCACTGGTCCCCCCGCTCGTAACGGCCACCACCGGAATGCCGAGGGCGGCTGCCGCCTGCAGGTCCCATATCGCATCGCCCACATAGAGGGCATCAGCTGCCTGGACGCCTATGGCCTCCAGGGCGGCCACCAGGATGTCGGGCGCGGGCTTGCTCTCCTTCGCATCATTGGCGCTGGTTGCGGCGTGGATATAGGCATCCGCCCCGAGGGCCATCCTCAGCGCATTCAGGTCCTGCTCGCGCGCGGACGAGGCAAGGGCTACAGCCAGGCCGCCGGCGTGACACTGTGCGAGCAGGTCCCGGGCTCCGTCAAATGCCCGGAGCGCCGGCCAATTCACGGCAAAGAGGGCAGCATGGCTGGCCATAATTTCGCCGTCCCCGCCCTTGTCGCGGGCGGCCGGGAGAAGGGCGTCCACCAGGCGGTCCCCGCCCATGCCGACGCACCGGTGGATGGAAACCATCGGGACGTCGTACCCCTGCTGCCGGAAGGCCTGCCACCAGGCAAGCGTGTGCAAGTAGGAGGAGTCCACCAGTGTTCCATCCACGTCAAAGAGGACTCCGCGGCGCGGTCCGGGGCCTGTGGGGCCGTTTCCCTGCGGCCCCATCAGCTAATCGCAGCCCGCCTGGCTCCGGCGAGCTTCTTCTTACGGGACGCGGCATCAACCTTCGGCGAGCTCACCTGGCGTACCCGCTCCCTGAGGACGGAGCCTGCACCATCGCGGCTGCAGTCCCGAATCAAACCAGTGCCTGCGATTTCGCGGGCCATGGCCACGCCGGCCACAGCCGCACGTTTCGTGGGAAAGGTAACCGAAATGGCCATCAGGTTTCCTGAACCATCCAGCATCCTGACCCTATAACCACCATCAGGCGCATCTACTAGCTCGAAATAACCGGCCATTCCTACCACCCCTTCGTCAGTCACGGCGCTGTGCTTTGGTAAGCACACCATGAAGTATTAGTAAGTATACTTACCTCTTCGGCCGAGTAAAAGTCCGAGACGCCGCAGGAGCTGCTAGCCCACCCGCTCCGTCTCCGGCGGGATGGGTGTATCGCTCCTTCGGACGCTGTCCTGATGCAGTTCCAGGGCGCTGGTGACAAGCGCGAAGTGACTGAATGCCTGCGGCGTATTTCCGAGCTGCCGCCCCGCCCTGACGGCCCATTCCTCGCTGAGCAAACCAACATCGTTCCGGAGTTCCAGGAGGCGCTCAAACAGTTCGGTGGATTCCTGGCGGCGGCCGGCCCCCAGCAACGCCTCCACCAGCCAGAAGGAACAGGCCAGGAAAACGCCCTCGCTTCCCGGCAGCCCGTCGTCGCTGACCTCCGGACGGTACCGCAGCACAAAGCCGTCTTCGGTCAGCTCGCGCTGGATGGCGTCGATGGTCCCCACCACCCTTGGATCGTCCGGAGGCAGGAACCCCACCCGCGGAATGAGCAGGAGGCTGGCGTCAAGTTCGGGACGCCCATAGGCCTGGACAAAAGTGTTGCGCGCGGCGTCGAAACCGTTGGCCATCACGTCCCGGTGGATGGTGTCCCGCAGCGCCTCCCAGCGTTCCACCGGCCCGGGCAGCCCCGATTCCCGGACGCCTTTGACCATCCTGTCCGCAGCCACCCATGCCATGACCTTGGAATGGGTGAAATGCCGGCGCGGGCCGCGCATCTCCCAGAGTCCGTTGTCCGGCTGGTCCCAGACCGTCTCCAGGTGCTTCATCAGCTCAACCTGCACATCCCAGGCTTCATCGGTGTGCTTCAGCAGGGAGTTGCGGGTCAGCGACAGACAGTCCAGCACTTCCCCCCAGACGTCAAGCTGGAGTTGCTCGGCCGCCCCGTTGCCGATCCGGACCGGCGCCGAGTTCTCGTAGCCGGCGAGCCACGGCAGCTCCATCTCCGGCAGCCTGCGTTCCCCGTGGATCCCGTACATGATCTGCAGGTCCGCCGGGTCCCCTGCCACCGCCCGGAGCAGCCAGTCCCGCCACGCTGCCGCCTCGGCCGTGTAGCCGGCGGCCAGGAGGGCCTGGAGTGTCATGGTGGCGTCCCGGAGCCAGCAGTAGCGGTAGTCCCAGTTGCGGGTACCGCCAAGCTCTTCCGGCAGGGACGTGGTCACTGCCGCCACAATGCCGCCCGTGGGCGCATAGGTCAGGGCCTTCAGCGTCACCAGCGAGCGCAACACCGCCTCCTGGTACTTTCCCTTGACGGTGCACTGCGACGCCCAGCCGCGCCAGAAGGCGGCTGTGGTGCCCAGCACCTTCTCGGCATCAACGGTTTCCGGGCGCGGCCTGTGGCTGGGGGCCCAGGCCAGCACAAAGGGGATCCGCTCGCCGGCTGACACCGAAAAATCGCTGACTGTGTGCATGTTCTCGCCGTGCAGGGGCGCCTTGGTGATGAAGTAGACGGCATCGGGACCGGCGATGGCGTGCAGGCCCTGGTCGTCCTTCCGGACCCACGGCACAATATGGCCGTAATCGAACCTCAGGGTCAGCTCGCTGTGCATGCTGACCGTTCCGCTGAGGCCTTCGACGATCCGCACAACGTCCGCCACCTCGTCCCGGGGCGGCATAAAGTCAATCACCCGGACCGAACCCTCCGGGGTTTCCCACTCAGTCTCAAGCACCAGCGTTCCGTCCCGGTAGCTGCGCCGGCTGCATTGGCCACCGCCCTTCGGGGCCAGCAGCCACCGACCGGCATCCGGGGTGTCCAGCAGTGCGTTGAAACATGCCGGCGAGTCGAACCGGGGCAGGCAGAGCCAATCGATGGACCCCTCCGTGCTCACCAGGGCCCCGGTATAGAGATCGCCCAGCACCGCATAATCTTCAATTCGCGCCATTCCCATACCCTGCCACATGGATTCCCTCAGGACATCGGGTAAAGAGGTGTAGCCTGAAATGACGGTAATGCAGCTGCCGAAAAACCCCTCGTTGGCGACTGAAAAACTGATGGCCCGGTCCGCGTTTCAAGTGCCGGACAAGCACCACCGGAGGCACCTATGCAAGAAGCTTCAACCCCAAGCCTGGTCATCGAAAACGTCCAGGACCTCCTCCTGGATACGCAAGATGTTGAGGACTTCCTCAATGAACTGGCAAGGTATTCGGCCCAGAACCTTTCCAGTCCCCGGGGGGAAGTCCTTTGCGGCATCACACTGCTTCGCCACCGCACGGCGGCTACCGTGGCCAGCAGCAGCGAACGGGCCCGCCTGCTCGATGAAATCCAATACGGCTACAAAGACGGCCCGTGCCTGAAGTGCGCCCGCGAAGGGGTTCTGGTCCACGTTCCGGACTTCAAAACGGAAACGTTGTGGCCGGAGTATTGCGAAGCCGTGCTGAACCACGGCATCAGGTCTGTGCTGGCAATTCCCTTTGAACTGTCCGGCCAAGAGGCCAAGGCAGGCATCAACCTCTACTCGGACAGGCCGCACGCCTTCGATGCCAGCGCAGTGGAGCATGCCATCAGTTACGTTGCCCAGGCATCCAAGGGGCTAAGCCTGGCCGTGCGCCTGGCCCAGCATTCGGATGCAGCGGCCAACCTCAAGGCTGCACTGGATTCCCGCACCGTGATTGACACTGCCGTGGGCATCATCATTGCGCAGAACCGCTGCAGCCAGGACGAGGCAATCGAACTCATCAAGTCCGCCTCAAGCACCCGGAACGTGAAGCTGAGGGAAGTAGCCGCGGCCATTGTGGAATCGGCCGGGGGCGGCCCTCTCAAGACCCACTTCATCTGACTTGGCCATCCATGTCGGCACGTCCGGGTGGAGTTATGACCACTGGGAGAACGTGCTGTATCCCCCTGGCCTTCCGGCCAGGGACAGGCTGGGGCACTATGTTTCCCGGTTCGGCACCGTTGAGCTCAATGCCAGTTTTTACCGCTGGCCCAGGGACACGGCGTTTGCCAGCTGGCGCCGGCGCCTCCCCCCGGGTTTCACTATGTCCGTCAAGGCCCCCCGCGGGCTGACGCACGGCAAGAAGCTCTATGCGCCGGAGGTGTGGCTGGAGCGGATTGAGCGCTGCTGGCATGAACTGGGGGACAAACGCGCCGTCCTGCTGGTCCAGCTGCCGCCCCAAATGGCCAGGGATGACGCCAGGCTGGAGTATTTCCTGGCCAAGGTCCCCTGGTGGATTAGGGTCAGCGTGGAGTTCAGGCATCCCAGCTGGGAGCATCCGGACGTCTTCGCCCTGCTGGAGCGGCACCGGGCGGCCTACTGCATCATGAGTGGAGCACACCTCCCCTGCATCCTGCGGACAACCGCACCTTTCGTTTACGTGCGGCTGCACGGACCGGACCATCAGCACCTGTACGGCGGATCGTATTCGGATACTGACCTGCACTGGTGGGCGGACCGGATCAGGGAGTGGTCCGGTAACGGCCAGGATGTCTTTGTCTATTTCAATAACGACGGCGGCGGGAACGCGGTGCGGAATGCCGAAACCCTCCGCTGGATCCTTGGTGAGGGCTGAGGCGCGGCCTCCTTCCCCATGTTCGCCCTCCCCCCTGGCCGCTAAGGGCAAGTCGTAGTCCTCCGCACTGGAGCCCGGCCTGTGGCAGAGTGGAGGCATGGACAGGGCTTCCCAGGACACACCGCACAACGAATCGCCTCAGAACGAATCGCACGGCGCAGCTGCCGACAATAGTGCCGGCAGCAATGCCGGCGCGCACGCCACGATAGTTTCCGGCGGCCAGATCTTCCGCCTGGCCCACAGGCTTTCCGACGGCGTCAACGGCACCCGCATTCAGCTTGCCAAGCGCTGGAACTTCGAACCGCAGACCGTGGCGTACCAGGGCTATGGATCCACCGACTGGGTCAGGGTGCTCGGCCGTGTTGTGCTGACGAAGAAACCCGCGCCAGGAAGCCGGGCAGAGCACGCAGCCCGCAACGGTACCCAGAACGTTCGGGGCTGGCGCGCCTTCACCAGCGTTCCAGTGCAGTTCACGGACGTGGAAATCACCATCGGCGGCGTGGTGGCCCACGCCCGGGCGGACCGCGGCGGGCTGATCGACACTGTGGTTGACGTCAAGCTCGCCCCGGGATGGCATACCGCTGTCCTCCGGGCCGCTGGGACTGAGCCGGTGGAGGCACTCATCCGGGTGATTGCACCGGACGTCAAGTTCGGCATCATTTCCGACATTGACGACACCGTGATGGTCACCGCCCTGCCGCGTCCCTTCCTGGCGCTGTGGAACACGTTTGTCCTGAGTGAGCGGGCCCGCATGGCCACCCCCGGCATGGCTGTGCTCCTGGACCGGCTGACCATCGAGCACCCGGATGCCCCCGTCATCTACCTGTCCACGGGCCCCTGGAATGCCGCCCCCACCCTGGCACGTTTCCTGAACCGCAACATGTACCCGGCAGGCGCACTGCTGCTCACAGACTGGGGCCTGACCCACGACCGCTGGTTCCGCAGCGGACAGGAACACAAGCGCCGCAACCTGGAGCGCCTGGCCAAGGAATTCCCGGACATGCGCTGGCTGCTGATCGGGGACAACGGCCAGCACGACGAGCAGATTTATTCAGGGTTCGCGCGGGAGCACTCGGACAGGGTGGCCGCCATCGCCATCCGGCAGCTGTCCATCAGCGAATCAGTGTTCGCTGGCGGCCACTCCGAAACCGGCGACCACACCGCCTCTGCCGTCCCCTGGATCTACTCCCCCGACGGCGCCGGAATGGCCAAGCAGCTCACCACCCTTGACATCCTTTAAGGCACGGCACCCTCTAAGGCACAGCATTCTTAGCGCACAGCATTCCTGACCCGGCTGCAGCACCTCCGCGAATCTAGGCGGTGGCATCCAGTGCGGCAACGCCGTCGTCGGGGGCTTCTGTGTCTTCGGAATCTGTGGGCGCGGGCCCCACGGCCTTGGCGATGGCGGAGGCCGCCGATATCGCGAGGTTCCGTTCTTCAATGAGTTCCTGCAGCCAGAAGTAGGACGCCTTGGGGGTCCTTTCCAGGGTCTCGAAGTCCACATGCAGCAGCCCGAACGGCTGGTTAAAGCCAGCGGACCACTCGAAATTATCCATAAGCGACCACACGTAATAGCCGCGCAGGTCCACCGCCTCCGCTTCACCCCCGGGAGCTGTGGCCCGGAGTGCGGCCTCGATGTGGTCCGAAAGGTACTTCAGCCTCCGCTCGTCCGGGATGAACGTCCGGTTGGTGGACTTGTCGCGGACGATGATGTCCTCGAAGCTGGCGCCTCCCTCGGTGAGGATCACAGGGGGAAGGTTGGGATACCGCTCGGCCATTTCCTTCAGGGCCACGGCCATGTAGTCGGGCTTCACCGGCCAGCCGTAAGCCGTGATGTCCGCTTCCGGCCACGGGACAACGTGGAAAGGCGTCCCGCCGCCGGCGGCCGACGTCAGGTCATCGCCCAGGGCTTCGGCCATGCTGGCCGGGACGGCACCTTCACCGGCGCCCACTGCCACCTTGGTAGGCATGTAGTAGTTCAGCCCGTAGAAGTCCAGCGGCTGGGAGATGAGCTCCAGGTCTCCGTCCGGGTGGTCGAACGAGCCAAAGAACTTTGCGGCGCGGATCAGGTCCGGATACTTTCCAGTGAGCACCGGATCCGCGTACAGCCGGTTCTGCGCGAGGTCCATGAGCCCTGCACTGAGCTTGTCCAGCGGGTTGAATGAATTGGGAACCATCGGAGAGTAGACGTTGCTCATGCCTATCTCTCCCGGTACTCCGGCGGCCCGCAGCGCCTGGACCGCCAGCCCATGGCCAAGCAACTGGTGATGCACTGTGGGAAGCGCATTGAGCAGCAGGGCTTCGCCTGGTGAGTGGAGCCCCAGGGTGTAGCCGTTGGTCGTGACGGTGGCGGGCTCGTTGATGGTGACCCACCGGGCAACCCTGTCCCCGAAGGCGGCGGCGGCGATAGCGGCGAACTCGCCCAGACGGTAGGCCGTGTCCCGGTTGAGCCAGCCGCCGGCGTCGTCCAGAGCCAGCGGCGTGTCCCAGTGATAGAGGGTCACCATGGGTGAGATCCCGTTGGCCAGCAGCTCATCCAGAAGCCGGTCGTAGAAGTCCAGGCCGGCACGGTTCACCGCTCCGCTGCCTTTGGGCTGGATCCGTGGCCAGGACAGGGAGAACCGGTAGGAGTCCACGCCCAGCTGCTTCATGAGCGCCACGTCACCAGGCATCCGATGGTAGTGGTCACAGGCCACGGCCGGGCTGTGCCCGCCCACAATCGCCCCCGGCTTTGCCGCGAAAATATCCCAGCCTGCCGGCCCGCGGCCGTCCTCCTCCAGGGCACCCTCGATCTGGAAAGCGGCGGTACCCACACCCAGCGTGAATCCCGGCGGAATGAGCCCGGCCAGCTCCTTGGCGGTGATATGCATGAAAATCAGCCCTTAGTGACGGAGGGAAGGTTGCACGCGGGGCCCTTGAACCACGCGATATCCGGACCATATCCTCGCATGGTTTCCCCATCCTTGTGGCGTGAACATGGCCAGCTCCTTTGCTGATATCCCGATGGATAAGACTCAGAATGGCACACGCCACGGCCGGTGACGAGGATCTGCTTTTCCGCCACCGCGGGTGGGCCGAATAGGGCCGCCGCTGTGCTCGGGGCGGCCGTGGCGGCGCATCCTGCTATGGTCTGGGGATGGATGAAAAACTGGGGAAGTTCATCGACGATTTTGCCGAACTGGTGCAGCTGGCGCAGGCCGGGAACCACAGGCAGCAGCCCGGCAAGCAGCTTCTGGAGGCCCTGACGGAGCATCTTGGGGCACCGGCAGAAGGCCTCGCCGTCGTGGTGGAGAATATCCCGCCGCACCGGTTCGTGGACGCGGACATCCTGTTGGCTGAGTTCGCCGGCCAGGATCCGGACAGCCGCCTGGTGGGGATCGGCGGCGGCGGCCAGCGGCATCATCAGTCCCTCAGCGACATGGTCCAGCAATCCCAGCTCTTCCCGCAGTTTCCGCTGGCACAGCCTGACTACACCAACCTGGCGGTGGGGCCGGAGGAACAACGCCAGGCCGTCGCCCTGGGACTGTGGCTTCTCAGAATCGACGGCAGCCCTCTGGCGGTACTGCAGCGAGACGCCGATCCGCGTTCTGGGCGGCAGGCCGCCTCGCTGGAGGTAGTAGCCGCGGAACCCCGGGCCGGCTCCGCGTTCCTGGCCGAATTCCGCCGCCGGATGGAGAGCCGCAGTGTGCTCAAGGGCCAGGTCATCTCGCTGACCATGGGCGAATACGGTCCAAGCACCGGCGGGGTTACCTTCCATCACCGGCCAGCGCTGCCCGCCTCAGATGTCATTCTTCCGGACGGACTCCTGCAGAAGGTGGCGGACCATACCGTGGGGATCGCCACCCACCGGGAATCCCTCAAACGGCACGGCCAGCACCTCAAGCGAGGAATCCTCCTCTACGGCCGGCCGGGGACCGGCAAAACGCACACCGTGCGTTACCTGCTCAGCTAAAGCCAAGGGTCGACGGCGATCCTCCTCTCCGGCGGTTCGCTCGCCAGGATCTCCGAGGCGGCCCGTATGGCCAGGGCACTTCAGCCCTCGATTGTGGTCCTGGAAGACTGCGACCTGATCGCCGAAGACCGGAGCTTCGGGCATGGGCCGCAGCCCCTGCTTTTTGAGGTGCTCGATGCCATGGACGGGCTGGACAACGACGCCGACGTGGCCTTCGTCCTGACAACGAACCGGCCGGACATGCTGGAACGCGCCCTGGCGCAGCGTCCAGGCCGCGTGGACCTCGCTGTGGAAATCCCGTTGCCTGCCTTTGAGGAGCGCGTAGCCCTGCTGGAGCTGTACGGGCAGCATGTGGCGTTCAGCCCGGAGGCCTTGGCCGCAGCCGCCGAAAAGACGGCCGGAACCACAGCATCATTCGCCCGGGAACTGGTGAGACGGGCCGTTGTGGGGGCGGCGCTGGAGGACATGCCTGTGTCAGATGCCCATTTGGCCGCGGCAGTGGAAGATCTCATGGCCGACGCCGAATCGCTGACGCGCAGCCTCCTGGGCAGCGGAAACCAGGCCGAGGCGGCGGGATGGGCCGGAGTAGGCGTCCCCGGCCAGACAGTGACAGGCCCGGGGTTCTCCGGGCAGGGCTTTTCGAGTGCAGGCGGACTCGGGCCTGGGCCGGTTGTGCCGGGCTGATTCCTGCTGGACAACTCCCGCCTGATTCCTGCTGGACAACTCCCGCCTAATTCCTGCCCGGCCCGTCCTGCAAGGGGCGGTTATTGGGATCCGAACAGGAATTCCTTGGCGTGCGCCACGGCTTTCCGGAAAGCGTCGTTCCGGAGCGTCACGAGGTGTTCTGTCTCCCCGTCTGCCGGTTCAAGATAGCCGGTGTAGCCCGGCCGGAGTACCCAGATATCACCCGCAGGCGGAAGATAGAACACCCCGAACGAACGTTGCTGTCCCTCGTCCACCGTCCATACAGGAACAACCGCCAGGGCGGCCCCGGTTGCAGGGTTGATCCACTGGGCCCGGGGAACCGGCTGCTCATGTGCTTCAGGATCGAGGAACGGCGCTGTGCCCTTTCCCCACCGCTCTTCAAACCGCTCATGGAACGCGGGGATCAGGTGGGAGTCATAGCGGCGCCAGTCGCTCATGGTCGATGTCCTCTTCCTTCCAGGTTGTGTCATTCCAAGCCTTGGCCGGATAACTCGGCTCAGGCCCAGGGTCCGCTTTCCCAACGGACAGGGGTGATCCGGATGGTGTGGCCCGAACGCTCGGCACGGCTGCGAACCTTGCGGACCGGGATGTCCTGCGGAACGGAATCGCCTGTGCTCTGAGCCGTGAACCGTCGTCCGCCGGCCTGCGTGCTGCTGCCTTGCCCTGCAGTTTCCCGTCCCGCAGTTGTTTGTCCAGAAGTTCCCCGCTCCGCAGTTTCTTGTTCCCCACGGCCGCGGGACGTGCCGCCGTATCCTTTGTTGCCTTGTCCCCTGCCGTCCTGTCCAGTGGCCCCCTGTCCCGAGCCGCCCTGTCCCAAGCCGCCCTGTCCCCGGATGCTGCGGTCGTAGGCAGCCCGCCGAACCGGATCACGGAGGACAGCGAAGGCCTGCATGATTCCCAGCAGTTCGTTGTCCTGCGCCTTCCGGTCCGCAGCATTTGTGCCGTCGACGTCCGGGTGGTGGGTCCGCATCAGCGCCCGGTAGGCGCGCGAGATCTCCCGCTGCGAGGCAGCAGGTCCCACATGCAATGCTGCGTAGTAGTCAGGGAGGCTCTCCATGCCGGCACCCTTCAAGACCGGACGATGTCATTAGGGACTTTGCCACCAGGGACTATGTCATCAGCGGACGGTTTTGCTGGACGGCATCACCGGTGGACCGTGCCACCGGTGAACCGTGTCGCCAGCGAACCGTGTCGCCAGTGAACCGTGTCGCCAGAGGACCGTGTCGCCAGTGGACGGACGGCCGGGCGCAGGCGGCGCGTACGCGCCGCCTGCGCCAGATGGACGTACGGGCTAGGTGCCGATCTCGTGCATCTGTCCCTTGGTTTCAATTTCGATCTTGCGCGGCTTGGCCTGCTCCGCCACTGGTATCCGCAGGGTCAGGACGCCCTGGTCGTAGCTTGCCTTGATGTTGTCGGTATCCAGCGTGTCGCCCAGGATCAGCTGGCGGCTGAAGACACCGCGCGGCCGCTCGGAGGCCACCAGCTCAACATTCGGCTGGGTTGGATCCTTGCGCTCAGCCCTGACCGTCAAGACGTTTTGTTCGACATTAAGGTCTACTGTGTCGATCTTGACGCCCGGGAGGTCAAAGGCCACCACAAAGGTGCCATCCTCCTGCCAGGCATCCATAGGCATGGCGGCTGGCCGGGCTGCTGTTCCAAAGACCTGCTGGGTGAGCCGGTCCAGCTCACGGAACGGGTCCGTACGCATCAACATCATTTCCCACTCCTTCAGCTTCTCGATGTTGAATCCACTCGCATATCCACTCATTTATCTATGGTGGTGGATATAGATTTTTTATAGCACCTGTGGGAGACTGAGGCAATACCAGCCGGTGAAAATTTTGGAGAAGACATGAACAATGGGCCAACGGGACGGGTGCCGGAACCCAGGGCAGGGCGCGCGCTGTATGCCATTTCCGTGGCGGCCAAGCTGGCCGGCACTGGCCAGCAGAACATTCGACTCTACGAAACGAGGGGTCTCCTCACACCGGTCCGGACGTCCGGCGGAACCCGCCAGTACACCGATTCGGACATTGCCGTGCTGCTGCGCATCGGAGAACTCCTGGACCAGGGGCTCAATCTCGCCGGAGTGGCCAAGGTCCTTGAACTGGAGGCTGCTAACGCCAAACTGCACCGTGCCCTCAAACGCGCGCAGGCGCGCCCGGAGCCGGAACAGAAAGGTCGGTAAGCTCAGGAGGTTCCGCGTCCACCCGCCAGCAGGTAGGACTCCTCAAGCACCTCCGCCAGCTCCTCCACATCAATCCGTGCGAGCCGGATCAGAATCAGCTGCGGGGACCGCTCATGGTGGGGCGTCCAGAAGTAGGTTCCGGAGTCGGTCCCGGCCAGGGCTTCCCGCTCCGCCGTTTTCACCGTCAACACACCGTCTTCCCACATACGGGCCATCAGGGTCTTCGCGAACCACGCGGGCTGGTTCCAGCTGCTGCGCTCGGTAACGCCGGGCAGCGCCAGGCAGATGCGGCGAACGTCCTCTTCAGTGGCCATGAGTCCTCAGTCGCCCGGTGCATCTGCCTTGGACAGTTCGCCCGTGATGCGTTCGCCGGGAATCCGGGCGGTACGCCAGGTATCCAATGCGATGACGGCACCCAGGATCACCAGCGACAACGAGATGGAGGCGAGGGCATCGCTCAGCCAGTGGTAGCCCAGGTAGAGCCTGCTGAGGGCCGCGAGGACTATCCCCGCCCCTGCTCCCACAAAACCCAGGACTGCGGCACGCGGATTTTTGCGCCGGGAGAAGATCAGGAACGCCGTGACCAGCAGGAAGTCACAGGCGCCCAGGACGTGGCCCGACGGAAACGAGAACGTATGGTCCGCCCCGAACAGCATCAGCTCCACGGGAGGCCGCGAGCGCCTGACGATCTGCAGGATGATCTGCGATATGAGAACTCCTGACAGCATCGCGGCAGCCAGGACGATCGGACGCCAAGCATGCTTCGCGGCAAAACCCCACACCACGTTGACCACCAAAACAATGATTGGCAGGGCAACGGGCCCAAAGATCACCGCCAGGAAGATCATCACGCCGGTCAGCGGTTCCGAGCGGAGGGTGAGCAGCCAGTCACGGGCCGAACCGTCCACAGCCGCAAGCCCGTTCCCCTGCACTACACCCAGCAGGGTGGCGACGAACAGGACAACACCCAGCCCGATGAGGACCATCGCAGTCCGGTACAGCCTCCTTCGGGCCCCAGGGTCCATATAACGTTCCTCCACCACGAACTTGTCATGGAAGGCCCGCCACCGTCCTGGGCTGGTGCCCGGATCTCCGGACTTTCGTGTTCCTGACCGCTCTGCCACCCTGAATCCGTCCCTGTGCCGCCGAAGACTTCCTAGGGGAAGATTATCCCGGCACGGCGCCCGCTGCAGGGTTCCGCGGCCGCCACACTGCCGGCCCGCCACGATAGCCTGACTTGATGGGCGTCATGAATGAACTCATCAACGCGCAAGGCGTGGGATCCCTGGCCGGAATACTTGCTGAAGCCTCAGCCGGGAAGACCTGGGAACACGTTGCTGCCGCGGCAGCCGGACTCAGCCCGCTCAGCCTTCGCGAACGCACGGACCACGTGAGCCACGCTTTACTGGAGGATCTGCGTCAGTTGGCTGATCCGGCGTATCCGACCGCGGCCCGCACTTTCCGGAACGCCCTCCGGAGGCCCGCATTCACCGGCTGGATTCTGTGGCCGGTATCCGAAGCTGCCGTCACGCTCGCACTGGAATCGGGCTCAGACCAGGATTTCGACGATTGCCTGGCCCTGTTGGCCGAACTGACCCCGCGGCTCACCGGCGAATTCGCCGTCCGCCGCCTGCTGGCCCGCGATCAGGGCCGTGCACTCCGCACCATCCTGACATGGACGTCACATCCCGACGAACACGTCCGCCGGCTGGCCAGCGAGGGCACCCGGGCCTACCTTCCGTGGGCAGTGCGTGTGCCTTCGCTGATCCGCACCCCGGAAGCGACTGTCCCCATCCTGGACGCCCTCTACCGCGATCCGTCGGAGTACGTGCGGCGGTCGGTAGCCAACCACCTCAATGATCTGGCCCGGCATGCGCCGTCCCTGGTGGTATCGACGGCGGCACGCTGGCTGGAGGCGCCTGACGCCAACACCGCGGGCCTGGTCCGCCAGGGACTGAGGACGCTGATCAAGAAGGCGCATCCGGAAGCGCTGGCGTTACTTGGCTTCTCCCCCGCTTCGGTGACTGTCAGCGCACCGCGGCTTGACCGGCAGGTGGTGACCATGCCGGCCGAGCTGACTTTTGATTTTGAGGTGTCCAATACCGGCAGCACTGATGCCCGGCTGGCCGTGGACTATGTGGTGCACTACCTCAAGGCAAACGGCAGCCATTCGGCCAAGGTCTTCAAAATGACCTCACTGACCCTGGGCGCGGGAGAGACAAAAACCCTGTCAAAGCGGCACGCCTTCAAGCCCATGACCACCCGGGTGCACCATCCGGGAATGCACGCGCTGGAGCTGCAAATCAACGGAATACGCCATGCACGGGCCGAATTCGTCCTGGAAGCGGAACGCGTGATCCCATAAGTGTTGCAGAAAAGTGATTTGACTCACACCAATAGAAGCGAGTAAGCTCCTACTTGTTAGCGCTAACAACATATCACCTTATGAGAACCCGCAAAAACTGGCAAAAACACGAACACAGCCGCCAGTCCAAACAGTTCTCGAGAAATGGCAGGAGCTTCCGGTCCCGCCATTGTGACAGGTGTAATACTGGCTGCTATACCCGCCGGTAAGCGCAGATGCTTGCCTGCTCAAGTACCACTTCGCGGACCCACCCGTCCGCGGAAGGAGAAATAAACGTGAGAATTAAGAAACTCCTGGGCGCGGTCGCCGTCGTCCTCGCAGTGACTGTGGGGGCCACTGGCTGCGGAACCCGTGGCGGGGAAGCAACCTCCACGGGCACTGCGAACCCCAGTGATTCCCTGGTTGGCATCTCCATGCCGACGCAGACATCGGAACGCTGGATCGCTGACGGCGCCAACGTCGAGAAGTCGCTGAAGGACCTGGGCTACAAGACAGACCTCCAGTTCGCCAACGATGACATCCCCACGCAGGTCTCCCAGATCGAGAACATGCTGACCAAGGGCGCCAAGGCCCTGATCATCGCCGCAATTGACGGCACCACCCTTACCGACGTCCTCGCCAAGGCGAAGGAATCCAACGTCAAGGTCATCGCTTACGACCGCCTGATCAACGGGACCGAGAATGTGGATTACTACACCACGTTCGACAACTACACCGTGGGCGTGCAGCAGGCCACATCCCTGCTGACCGGCCTTGGCCTGGTTGACGCCAGCGGCAAGAAGGTCGACGGCAAGGGCCCGTTCAACGTTGAGCTCTTTGCCGGCAGCCCGGATGACAACAACGCCAACTTCTTCTTCACCGGCGCCATGGACACCCTGAAGCCATACCTGGATGCCGGCACCCTGAAGGTCCCCAGCGGCCAGACCAGCTTCGAGCAGGCAGCCATCCTGCGCTGGCAGGCCCCGGTTGCGCAGAAGCGCATGGAAGACATCCTGACCGCGGCCTACAGCTCCGGCACCAAGCTTGATGGCGTGCTGTCCCCGTACGACGGACTCTCCATCGGCATCATCTCGGCACTGACCAGCACCGGTGGCTACGCCAAGGGAACCCTGCCGGTCGTCACCGGCCAGGACGCCGAAAAGGGCTCCGTGAAGTCCATCATCGCCGGCGAGCAGTACTCCACCATCTTCAAGGACACCCGCCAGCTGGGTGAACAGGCCGTGAAGATGGTCGACTCCGTGCTGAAGGGCCAGGAGCCTGAGGTCAACGACACCAAGACCTACAACAACAAGGTCAAGGTTGTTCCGGCCTACCTGCTCAAGTCCGTGATCATCACCAAGGACAACTACAAGAAGGAACTTATTGACTCGGGCTATTACACCGAGGCAGACGTAAAGTAAGAGAGCGTCGCGGGGTTGTGGCCGGGCCCGGCAAGGCCCGGCCACAACCCGTCTCATAGGGCCCCTGCAGCCGCAGGCCAGCCCAGTTCCGACCAGTCAGTGGGAATTGACGATGAATACACCCATTCTTCAAATGCGAGGAATCACCAAGACCTTTCCGGGCGTTAAGGCGCTGCAGGACGTCACCCTGGATGTTAACCGCGGCGAGGTACACGCCATCTGTGGTGAGAACGGGGCCGGGAAATCCACCCTCATGAAGGTCCTGTCCGGTGTCTATCCGCACAGCTCCTTCGAAGGGGACATCCTCTTCGAAAACGAACCCTGCAACTTCTCCACCATCAATGACAGCGAAAAGCGCGGCATTGTCATCATTCACCAGGAGCTCGCGCTGAGCCCCTACCTCTCCATCGCCGAGAACATCTACCTCGGCAATGAGCAGGCCAAAAATGGCTGGGTGGATTGGCGCAAGACCAATCTTGAGGCCGCAAAGCTGCTGGCCAGGGTGGGGCTGGCCGAAAATCCCATCACTCCTGTCCAGCACATCAGCGTGGGCAAGCAGCAGTTGGTTGAGATCGCCAAGGCCCTGTCCAAGGAAGTCAAGCTGCTGATCCTGGACGAGCCCACCGCGGCTCTCAATGATGAAGACTCCGGCCATCTCCTGGACCTGATCCTCCACCTCAAGGGCCAGGGAATCACCAGCATCATCATCAGCCACAAGCTCAACGAGATCCGTAAGGTGGCCGACGCCGTCACGATCATCCGTGACGGCAAGACCATTGAAACCCTCAGGCTGCATGAAGGCCAGATCACCCAGGAACGCATCATCCGCGGCATGGTGGGCCGCGACCTGGAAAGTCTCTATCCTGACCGCGACCCCAAGATCGGCGAGGAAGTCCTGCGGATTGAGGACTGGTCCGTCCAGCATCCCCAGGACCACACCCGCGTTGTAGTCCATAACGCAAGCCTCAATGTCCGCAAGGGCGAAGTGGTGGGGCTGGCAGGCCTGATGGGGGCAGGCCGGACGGAACTTGCCATGAGCGTTTTCGGACGCACGTACGGCCACGCCATCTCCGGGAAAGTGTTCAAGTATGGCAAGGAAATCGACACTTCCTCGGTCTCCAATGCCATCCGGCATGGCATCGCGTATGCCACCGAGGACCGCAAGCATTACGGTCTGAACCTTATCGAAGATATCCAGCGGAACGTCTCCCTGGCAGCCCTTCGCAAGCTGGTCAAGGGCGGCTGGGTAGACAAAAACCGGGAAACGGTGGTGGCCAACAGCTACCGCAAGAGCATGAACATCAAGGCTCCCTCCGTTGCCGCGATCACCGGCAAACTCTCCGGCGGAAACCAGCAAAAGGTGGTCCTGAGCAAATGGATGTTCTCCGACCCTGATGTGCTGATCCTTGATGAGCCAACCAGGGGTATCGACGTCGGCGCCAAGTTCGAGATCTACACGATCATCGCCAAGCTGGCAGCGGAAGGAAAGGCAGTCATCGTCATCTCATCCGAACTGCCCGAACTCCTTGGCATCTGTGACAGGATCTACACCTTGTCAGCGGGCCACGTCACCGGCGAGGTGCCCATCGCCGAAGCATCCCAGGAAACCCTCATGCACTACATGACCAAAGAGAAGGAATAGCCACCATGTCCGCCCTACGAGAATCCCTCGGGTTCCTGACAAGCCGCCTCCGGCAGGTCGGCATCTTTGTTGCCCTGATCCTGATCGTCCTGCTGTTCCAGGTGCTCACCGACGGAATCCTGCTGCAGCCGCAGAACGTCAGCAACCTTGTAGTCCAGAACAGCTACATCCTCATCCTCGCAATAGGAATGGTCATGGTGATCATCGCCGGCCATATCGACCTCTCGGTTGGGTCGATCGCCGGCTTCATCGGCGCCGTTGCCGGCGTCATGATGGTTCACTGGGGGTGGGCCTGGTGGCTGGCCATCCCTGCCTGCCTCCTGGTGGGAGCCCTGGTGGGAGCGTGGCAAGGCTACTGGATTGCGTACGTTGGCATCCCGGCGTTCATCGTCACCCTGGCCGGCATGCTGATCTTCCGCGGCCTCACATTGATCACGCTTAAGAACCAGCAGATCACCCCGTTCCCGTCCGAGCTTCGAGCGCTGGGCGGCGGCTTCCTGCCGGACATTTCCGGCGGCACCTCCGTCCTGGAGTGGCTGACCGTGATCCTGGGCGTGGGAGCCACCCTGGCACTGGTCATCCAGGCCCTCAAGGAACGCAGGATCCGAAAGAAGTTCGATCTCGAGAACGAACCGATGGCCTGGTTCGCCACCAAGACAACCTTCGTAGCCCTGCTCGTGCTGATCATCACGTTCCTCCTGGCGAGCTACCGGGGTACACCCATTGTTCTCATCGTGCTGGCTGTCCTGGTGATCGGCTACACGGCGTTGATGAACAACAGCGTCTTCGGCCGCCACGTCTACGCCATCGGCGGAAACCTGCACGCAGCCGAACTCTCCGGTGTGAAGACCAAGGCCGTCACCTTCCGGCTGTTCGTCAACATGGGCGTCCTGGCCGCCCTCGCCGGCCTGGTCTTCACTGCCCGCCTGAACTCCGCACAGCCTGCCGGCGGCACCGGCTTCGAACTGGACTCCATCGCCGCCGCCTTCATCGGCGGCGCGGCGGTTACGGGCGGCATCGGCACCGTGGCTGGAGCAATGATCGGTGGCCTGATCATGGGCGTGCTGAACAACGGCATGTCCATCCTCGGCCTGGGCACCGACTACCAGCAGCTCATTAAGGGGCTCGTCCTCCTGCTGGCCGTCGGTTTCGATATCTTCAACAAGAACCGCACAGGTGGCGGTGGAAGTACCATCGGCAAGAAGTTCAAGTTCAGGACTTCGCCGCCGGCCACCACCGAATCCAAGGCACCCGCGGCTACCCCCGCCCAGTCGCAGGACCGGCCTGTCCCGGTTCCCTCGGTGAAGCCGGAGTAAACTGGGCCAAGCCCGACTAAGCATGAGTGACCGGTCACGCCCACAGATCTGGGTTGACCGGCGCAGATGAAGCTCGCTGCTGGCGGCGAGGCGCTTTCCGACCTATCACGGCGGAAAGCGCCCTGCCCCCGGTAGTTAGCGCTCACAACGGATCCGCAATCTCCACCCCCAGCAACGCAACATCCAACCCCCAACACAAATAAGGAACACCATGTCTACCCCCATAGACCGCATTGATATCGAAGTCGCCAGCCGGCACCTTTTGGACGACGAGCTCGACGCCGCCGTCAAACGCCTTCAGGAAGTGGCCCTCCTTGCCGGCACACACGGCATCCTCGTTACCCGGGTAGGACCGGGCCGCTACACCGCAACCCTGTCAGACCAGGTTCCGTTTGGAATGACCCGCGAACTGGTTTCCTAAGGACCGGCGAAAACCGTGGACGAGCCCACCGAAGACTGGCATCAGCTCATTGGCAGCTGGGTGGAGTTGCGCTCTGGGGGGAGCGTCATCCGCACCGGCGAAGTTGAGACTGCCACGGCGGACTCGTCAGTCATGTGGCTGAAGTTCAACGGCAATCACGGACGGCAGATGGTGGCCAAGACGGACGGCTACGAAGTCCTGCCGATCCGCGAATCCGGCTTCGGGACGTAGGAAGCTTCCACCAAAGGAGGCCGACGGCGGCAGGTAACTGCCGCCGTCGGCCTCCTTTTTCCTGTCCGCCCCCCAATGCCGGTCAGGAATACCCGTGTCACCAACCTGCCGGGACAGTATGGCTAGAACGAGCCGGTGGTGAACTGCCAGGTCCTGGTGGCCAGCTGGTTGCCGGCCAGGTCGCGGACCGCTGCCGGTCCGCCGGAGACGGTCACCGTGTACTTGGTCTTCGGGGCCAGAGCCTGCTGCGGATCCAGGATCCATTGGTTAGTGTTGCCGTTGCGCACAACGGCGGCCGTGACCACTGCGCCCGTTGCCGCGTTCTTCAGCGTGAAGGTGGCTGAGCCCACCCCCTGGACTGCCTCGCTGAACGTCACGGTGACGTTGTTGCTCCTTCGCACCAGACTGTCGTTGATCCGGGGTGTAAGGGCGGTGAGCGTTGGAGCCGGACCGGTCACGAACGTCCAGCTGGTGGTGGCCAGCGGAGTTCCGGCGGCGTCGCGGATGGCAGTGGCGCCACCCACCAGCGTGGCGGTGAACGTGGCGTCAACAGCCAGGCTCAATGTTGGATCCAGGGTGGCGGTGCGGGTGGTGGCGTTGTAACTGACTGTGGCAGGGATGATGGTGCCGGCGGAGTTCCTGAGCACAAAAGTTCCTGCCCCGACCCCCTGAACCGCGGTGCCGAAAACGGCTGTTGCGTTGCTGCCAACAGCCACCGACGTGGTAGCGGGAGCCGGTGACATTGCCGTGACTACAGGCGGCACGAGCGCGACCGGAGGCTGGGTGCTGACCGGAGCCGCTCCTGTGAAAAGCAGCCGGTTGGGTGTGCCGGGTCCGGCCGCCGTGATGGCGCCGGGGGTAGCGTTCGAGGCGATGCTTGCCGCGACCTGCGACGGGGTGAATGCCGGATTCTGGGACAGCAGCACGGCGGCGGCACCGGCGGCATGGGGTGCGGCCATGGAGGTGCCGGACATGGAAGCAGTTGCGGCGGCAGACGTGTGGTGGGCAGAGACAATCCCTACACCCGGGGCATAGAGGTCTACGCAGGCGCCGAAGTTGGAGAAGGAGGCCTGCCGGTCAGCGGAATCGCTGGCCGCCACGGTCACTGCAGCGGGGAGGCGTGCCGGGGAACTGCCGCAAGCATCAACGGCGGAGTTGCCCGCCGCAACCACTGCAGTTACACCGTCGTTGATAACGCCCTGGAGCGCGGCGTCAACCGCTGAGCTTGCTGCTCCCCCAAGGCTCATGTTGACGACGGCGGGCGTCCCGGCCGAGTGGTTGGCAGCGATCCAGTCGAGCCCTGCCACGACGTCGGAGTTGTAGCCTGAACCGTTGCAATCGAGGACCCGTACTGGAACCACGGTTGCGGTCTTGGCTACACCGTAGGTGGACCCGGCCACCGTGCCGGCCACGTGCGTGCCGTGGCCGTTGCAGTCACCCGATCCGAGGCCGTCAGCAACGGCTGTCCAGCCGGCTGTGATCCGGCCCGAGAATTCGGCGTGGGAGGCCAGGACGCCGGTGTCCACCACGTAGACGCTGACGCCCGCACCGGATGCCGTCCAGGTGTAGGAGCCGGAGAGGGGCAGCGGCCGCTGGTCCACCCTGTCCAGGCCCCAAGGAGCGGGCTGCTGTGTTCCCGAGATGCTCACAGGGGCGTCCGCTTCCACCGACGTGACGCGGGCTGAACGGGCCAGCGCCGCAGCCTGTGCCGGATTTGCTGTCACCACCGAGCCCTTGAAGGCGTGCGAAAACGTCTTGTTAACCCCTATGCCCCGGGACTTGTGGGCTGTTGCTTCGGCGGCCGGGTCGGCGTCCGCGGAGTACCTGACGATGTAGCGGGAGCTGGCTCCGGCCTCTGCCGGGGCAACTGCTGCGGCTGGAACAGCGGCCGCCGCCAGGGCAGCGGCGGCAACCAAAACGGCGGCAGGCAGCACAAAATATGAGTTGCGAATTTTGGGGTCCTCTGTACGGGCACTGACTTGGCGGTCCGGGCTACTTGGGGCGGATGTCCACTGGCCCCTAACAAAAGAATAGGAGCACGTCTCCGCAATAACAGGGAATTTGCAGGATCCTGCGGCAACCCTTGGAGCCTTTCGATTTTCCCGCGAAAACCTGGCGAAATTCCTGCGCCACGGCGCGATACCCCAGAGGCGGCCGTGCTTGCGCAACGCAAGAGTGACTGGCTTCAACTGTTGAACAGTTCAGTTTTCAACTCTTGACAGAGGTCTACCACTCGCTTTAGAGTCGTAGCACGCCCAAGCCTCGTCGACAATCGACGACGCATCGATCAATTGGAGGATCACATGGCATTCGAATTCGAAACCAAGCCGAAGTTCGTGACGTTCGACATGAACGGAACGCTGATCAAGTTCGCTATCAGCGACGCGCTGCGTCAGGTGCTGGGCGACCGGCTGCCGGCCGAGCTGGCCGAAGACTACCTGCAGGCCTGCAAGGCGTACCGCATCGACGAGTGCATGGGCGAATACAAGCCGTTCCGCGAGATCGTCGCCAACTCCATGGAACGCGCCTCACGCAGGCTTGGCATTGAGTACCGCGAGGCCGATGCACAGGCGGTTTACGAGATCGTCCCCACCTGGGGCCCGTACCCCGGTGTCACCGAGGCACTGAACCGCCTGGCTGAAGAAATCCCCCTGGTCATCATCACGAACAGCGAAACCGCTGATGCTGCCCGCCTTTCGGCCAACCTCAAGGCCCCCTTCGACGTCGTCATCAGCGCAGAGGAGATGGGCACCTACAAGCCGCGGCTCGGTGCATTTGAGTACATGTTCGACAAGCTTGGCGTGACACCGGACGAGATCGTGCACGTCTCTGCGAGCCCGATGTATGACCTGCGCTCAGCCGCTATCCTCGGCATCAAAAACAAGGTGTATGTGGACCGCGGCTTCGAGCAGGACGAGCACTGGCTCGGCTACGAGCGGATCACCGACATCGCCGACCTCCCCGTCCTCTTCGGCCTGCCGCGTCCCGCTGGCTCCTAACAGAGGCCTAGGTAAAAATGAGCGTCACCAAGGCCGGTTCGGCTTCGGATCGTCTCCAGGCCCTTGGCCTGGAACTTCCCAGCCTTGCTGATAATCCGTACTACGTGGACCACCGCGCGGTGGATTCCAGCATCCACATCTCGGGCCAGCTGCCTTACAAGGACGGTGTGCTGCTGGGCCAGGGCGTTGTTGGCCGGGACGTAGACCTGGAGACAGCACGGGAGCTCGCCCGCCATTGCGCGCTGAACTGCCTGGCTGCCGCTGTACAGGCGGTAGGGGACCTGGACCGGGTCCGGATCGTGCAGATGCTGGTCTTCGTGGCCAGTGAGCCGGACTTCGGACTGCAGTCCCGGGTCGCCAACGCGGCCAGCGAATTGCTCATCGAAGTGTTGGGTGAGAACGGGCGCCACGCCCGTACAGCGATCGGTGTCGCAGGGTTACCGGCCAACACGCCGGTAGAGATCCAGATGATCTGCACGGCCGTTTAGCAACGGGCACGACGGCGGTGCTGTTCCGGGGCGTTGTTGTTCCAGGGCCGTGCTGTTCCAGGGCGGTGGTGTGCGGGGCCCGCTGATGCGGGTCCCGCACGCTCGGCATCCGAGGACATTAGCACCGCTGCCCTCGACATTCATTCACAGAATCATGAGGAGTACAGCGTGAACCGCATTCAACAAGCACTCGAGGCTCTCCTCGGGCGAGTTGACACCCCGGCACCGATCGTCCTGGCCGACGTCATGCAGGAGAACATCGACCGCATGCAGGCCTTCGCCGCCCGGCAGAACCTGGACGTTCGGCCGCACGTCAAGACGCACAAGTGTGTGGAAATAGGCCGGCGCCAGGTCAAGGCCGGGGCGGTCGGAATCACCGCGGGCAACGTGGGTGAGGCCGAAGTCTTCGCCGCGGCCGGGTTCGAGGACATCTTCCTCGCCTACCCCATCTGGCCTTCGGGAACGAAAGGGCCAAGGATCCGCAAACTGGCCGAAACCACCCGGCTGCGGGTCGGCGTCGACAACCTCGCGGCGGTCAACGCCCTCGCCGACGCGATGGGATCAGACCCTGACAGGCTGGAGATCGTGATTGAGATCGACTGCGGTGCCCGGCGTTCCGGCGCTCCTGCCGAGGCCGCGGGTGACCTCGCCCTTGCCGCCCGCAACCGCGGCCTGATCCCGGCCGGCGTCTTCACCTACCCCGGCCACGGCAGCGCCGGGCCGGACGCCCGCAAGCGCGCCGCCGAGGACCAGGACGCCGCCCTCGTCACAGCTGTCCGCAGCCTCACTGCGGCCGGGATCACTCCCGAAGTGGTCAGTGCCGGCTCCACACCCACCGTGGAATTCGCCACCAACAGCGTCATCACCGAAATCCGGCCCGGCGAATACGTGTTCAACGACCTGAACAACACCAGGCTCGGCGCCTGCACCGCGGATCAGATCGCGCTCTTCGTCGCCGGCACCGTGGTCAGCGACTGGGTCCCCGACCAGGTCATCCTCGACATCGGCACCAAAGCCCTCGGCCGCGAAGGCAACCCCGAAATCGGCTACGGCGCCATCGCCGGCACCAACGCCCTCCTGTCCAAACTCAACGAATACCACGGATTCCTCCCCCTGCCCGCCGGGTTCCGCCCCAGCGTCGGGACCGTGCTTCCGGTAGTGCCCAACCACGTCTGCCCCGTCGTTGTGAACTTCGAGGAATACATCGTTACCGACAGCACCGGGACCACGCTGGAACGCTGGCCGGTCGACGCCCGCGGATTCCTCAACTGACCGATCCGGACCGATCCCCCCGGAGCGATCACGCGGGACGGGACGTCCGTCCCCCAGCCTGCAACCCGAGAACCAACCCCACAATGGAGTGACTGACATGAGACTTGATAAGACCACGGCCCTGGTAACCGGCGCCAACAGCGGAATCGGGCAGGCAGTATGTTCCCATTTCCGGAACGAAGGCGCCCGGCTGCTGCTCACCGGCCGCAGGGAGCAGATCGACAGCGCCCAGCCCGATGACCTGTACGTCCCCGGAGACCTCAACGACGAGGCGTTCGTCGAAAGCCTGGCCCGGCAAGCCGCCGAGTCCTTCGGCACCGTGGACGTCGTCGTCCTCAACCACGGCCTGCAAGTCAGCGGCCCGCTGACGGAAATGGCCTACGAGGACGCGAAGAACGTGCTGCACAGCAACCTGCTCAGCTCCTTCCTGGTGATGAAGCACTTCGCGCCGCTGATGCCCGCCACGGGTGGGTCATTCGTCCTCGTCAGTTCACGGCTGGGCATGGTCGGCAAGCCCGATGAAGTCCTGTACTCCGCGGCCAAGGGCGGCCTGATCATGCTCGCCAAGGGCGCGGCGATCGAATGGGCCGCACGGAACATCCGGGTCAATATCGTCGCACCGGGGCTGACGGCGACCCCGATCATCGAAGCATCGTTCCAGCGCAGGGAGGACCCCGAGGCCTACCGCGCTCAGCGCGAAGGCCAGATCCCGCTCCAGCGACTGGCCACCCCCGAAGAGATCGCCGACGCCATCCTCTTCATGGCGTCCCCGGAATCGTCCTACATCACCGGGGCGGTCCTGCCCGTCGACGGCGGATACACCGCCGCCTAAACATCACTCCAGGCCGTGTGGCAGCGATGGCTCCGCCGTCCTGCCAGCTCAACGCTTCCCAGACAAAGAAGGACGACAACTCATGACAGCCCTTGCGGCAACACCCCGAAACGGCGAACTCGGCTTCTGGATGGCCGGACTCTCGGACACCAGGCCCACCTATCCCCGCTTTACCGGTCAGGACTCTGTAGACCTGGCCATTATCGGCGGCGGCTACACCGGCCTGTGGGCCGCGTACTTCGCCAAGAAACTCGAACCCTCACTCAACGTCGCGGTCTTTGAGGCAGAACAGATCGGCTACGGCGCCTCCGGACGCAACGGCGGCTGGCTCTCGGCAATGCCCCCGGGAAACCGCGCCACCTTCGCCCGCGCATCCGGCGGCGGGATCGACGCCAGCATTGCACTGCAGCAGGAGTTTGTCGCCGGCGTCGATTCCGTCCTGGATATTCTCCAGGCCGAGGGCATCGACGCGGATCAGAACAAGGGCGGCGCGCTCGTGGCTGCCCACACCAGGGCCGGGCTGGGCCGGCTGGTGAGCAGGCGTGACACCGACTGGAAGTACGGGCTGACCGAAGACGATGTCCATCTGCTCAACCGGAACGAATTCCAAAGCCAGATCAACATCTCCACCGTCCACGGCGGACTCTTCTACAAGAACTGCGCGCGGATAAATCCGGCCAAACTCGTCTACGGTCTCGCCGAAACCCTGACCTCCATGGGGGTGAGCATCTACGAAGGCAGCCGGGTAGGCAGCGTCGAGAACAAGACCCTCACTGTGAACAACGGACGGGTGACCGCGGCCAAGACGTTCATCTGCACCGAAGGGTATTCCGGAGAACTGCTGGGCAGCAGGACCCTGATCCCGATCAATTCCTCGATGATCGTGACCAAACCGCTCTCGGAGGAGGCGTGGGAGCAGATCGGCTGGAACGGGCCGCAGTGCCTTAACGACTCCGCGCACACCTTCATCTATTCGCAGCGAACAGCGGACGGCCGGATCGCCATCGGCGGCCGCGGAGCGCCGTACCGCTACGGCTCAGGCACCGGAGGCGCCGGTTCAACACCACAATCCACCATTGACCTGATCTCCACCAAGCTGCGCTCCTTCTTCCCCGGGATCCCCTTCGAAGTGGACCACGCCTGGTCCGGAGTCCTCGGGGTGACCCGTGACTGGAACGGCGGCGTGCACTGGGACCAGGCATCCGGAATCGGATCCTCCACCGGCTACGCGGGACACGGCGTCACGGCAGCCTACGTTGGCGGCAGGACCCTCGCGGAGCTCGCCTTCGAGAAGGAAACAGAACGCACCACGCTTCCCTGGGTCGGCTATCGGGCACGGAAGTGGGAACCCGAACCCCTCCGCTGGCTCGGTGTTCACGGCATGTACCGGCTCTTCGGACTTGCCGACCAGTGGGAAGAACGCCGGGACTCCACCAAGACCTCACTGCTGGCCAAATTCGGCAGCAGGCTCGCCGGACTTCACGAATAATCCACCACCCAAAACTTTCACCTGAACCCCTTTGAAGGGAAGCATCATGAAGACCATAAATAAGATCCAGACGGCGGCCGCCGGGCTCGCTGTTGTGTTGGCCCTGTCCGCTTGTGGCGGCGCGGCATCATCGAATGCCCCGGCGGCGGAACTTTCGAAGACGCAGAATACCCGGGATGTTTCCGAGGGGGTTCAGCCGGACGCTGCGGCGGTGGCGTTGTTGCCTGAGTCGTTTAAGTCCAAGGGTGAGATCACGGTGGCGATGGATCTGAGTTCCCCGCCGATGACGTTCCTCGCCGAGGATAACTCCACCCCGATCGGGCTGAACCCGGACCTGGCCCGGCTCGTGGCGAAGAAACTGGGGCTGAAGCTGAAGTTCGAAAACACCGCGTTTGACACGATCATTCCCGGGATCGACGGCGGCCGGTACGACTTCACCGCCACCACGATGTCCGCCACCGAAGAACGGCTCAAGGTCCTGGACATGATCAACTACCTCAAGGGCGGCTCGGCCGTATCGGTACCCAAAGGCAACCCGAACAACCTGACCAACGACATCCTGTGCGGGAAAAACATCGGCGTGACCAAGGGCTCCACCCAGCAGCTCAAGCACCTGCCCAACGTCTCGAAGTGGACCTGCGAGGAAAAGGGCCAGCCCGCCATCAACGCCATCACCCTGCCCAACGTCCAGGAAGCCCTGACCCAGCTGGACTCCAAACGGATCGACGGTGTCTTCTACGACGCCAGTGCCCTGGCCTGGGCCAACGAACAGCAGCCGGACCACTTCCACATTCTGGAACCGCGGATTGATACCCGCACCAACACCAACGTCGCCATGGGCGTCAAGAAGGGCTCAGCGCTGACCCCGGCGCTGCAGGCAGCCATCCAGTCCGTCCTGGAAACCCCTGAATACAAGGAATCCCTGGAGTACTGGGGCCTGGGCGAATCAGCCATCACCGAAGCCGCAATCCGCTAATGGCTGCCCCGATGTCCCACGAAATGGGCTTCGCCCGCACCCGGGCCTTCCTGGAACAGGTCCTCTAACCATGGACGGAAAACTCGCCGTCATCGGCCTGGGCAGCATCGGCTCCATGGCCCTCTGGCAAGCCAGCCAACTCACCGATTCCATCACGGGTTTCGAAGCCCACACCCCCGCCCACGGCCGCAGCGCCGTGGGCGGGGACACCCGGCTCTTCCGCATGATCTACCGCGGCAACCCCCACCTCTACCCCATTCTGGAACGCTCACGGGACCTCTGGGCCGAACTCGAAGCCGAAACCGGCCAGAACATCCTCACCCGCTGCGGTGGGCTCTCCATCGGCACCAAAAACGGCCCCTACCTCACAGCCCTCCTCGAAACCATCAAACAAACCGGGGCCGAGCACGAAATCCTCAGCCACGAACAGATGGCCCAACGCTACCCGCAGCACAACCTCCGCCCCGACGACATCGGAGTCTACGACCCCCACGCCGGCGCCCTGCGCACGGACCGCGCCGTCACAGCCGCCATCACCGCCGCCCAAACCAACGGCGCAACCATCCGCAGCAACACCCCGATCAACAACATCACCGAAACCCCCCACGGGGTCCTCATCACCTCCGGCGAGAAATCCTGGACCTTCGAAAACGTCATCATCGCCTCCGGCGGCTGGTCCCAACTCCTCATGCCCGACTACCTGAAGGCGGCCACAGTAGCCAAACGGCTCTTCCTGACCTGGTTCGTGGCCAGGGACGGGGCCGAATTCACCCCTGACAAATTCCCCACCTTCAGCCGGGTACACGAGGGCCGTTCCATGTATGGCGCACCGGCGGTTGACGGGGTCACCGTCAAGGCAACCCTGGACGGCCGCGGCGGACCAACACCGGACCCGGGCGCCTTGCCCAGGGAACTGACTCCCGCGGAAATAGCCGAGACAACCGAAACCGTCACCGACTTCCTCCCCGGCCTCATCCCCAACATCGTCCGCTCCGACACCTTCCCAGACCTCTACACCAAGGACGGCAACCCGCTGGTCGGCCGGTTCAGCGACGGAAGCAGGATCTACTGCGCCACAGGCTTCTCCGGCGGCGGCTTCAAAAACGCCACCGGCTACGGCCAAATCGCCGCACACGAAGCCCTCGGCAAACGCACCTTCGACGGCTTGGACTTCGTCCGGCCCCAACGATTTCAGACCTAGGCCAATCCGTCAGCGGAGGTAACTTGCGGGGCCAAACCCCTTGAGTACGAATACACCGGAAAGCAATCTCGAAAACATGCAGCATGCAAAAGCGTGAGATGAGTGGGATGTAATGGCAGCACCGGAAGGACTCCTTGCACTGGAGGGAAGGCCCACGGCGCAGCTGATCGCCGATCAGCTGCGCGAACAAATCGTTCAGGGTGCCTTCCGTCCCGGAGAGCAGATCAATGAATCTGTCCTGGCAAGCCAGCTGGACACTTCCAGGGGCTCTGTCCGCGAGGCATTGCAGCGGCTGTGCCAGGAGGGAATCCTGGTCAGGCGCCACAACAGGGGCGTCTTCCTCCTTGAGCTAACTTCCCATGACATCAGCGAGATCTACGCAGCCCGCCAGGCGGTGGAATCAACTGCCGCGGCCGTCCTGGTCGATGCCGGCCAGGACCAGGTCAAGGACACCTGCCAGGCCCTGAAAGCCATCATCAGTGAAATGGCCAAGCAGGCGGCCGTCTCGGACTGGCAGGCAATTGCCCGGCTCGATATCGATTTCCACACCACCTTCGTGGCCGGGGCGGGCAACACACGCCTGATCCGGATCTACGAAACCCTCGCAGCCGAATCCAGGATGTGCATTCTCAACCTGGCCGCCGCCTACCCACGCATGGACGTCCTGGTCCAGGAACACCAGACCCTGCTGGATCTGCTCGAGGCCGGAGACAAGGAAGGACTCAACAAAGCCATCAAACACCACCTGGAAACGGCCGTCGAGGACCTCACCACACCTGAGCGGGAGAAGCCATGACGTGGACGATGTATAATCGACAATCGACAAGAGGGGGGACCATGGACGGCAAATTCGCATGGCAGGAACAGAGGACAACGACACCGGACGGCGTCTACCGCGTGCTGCGCACAGCAATCCTGGATGGCACCGTGGCTCCAGGGGAACAGCTGCGCGAGACGCACATTGCTGCCGACCTTGGGATCAGCCGGTCCCCGCTGCGGGAGGCGCTGACCAAGCTTGAAGAAGAGGGGCTGGTGGTGAAGATCCCCTTCAAGGGATCCTTCGTTGTGGAGGTAAGTGCCCGCGACGTCGCCGAGATCGCCTCAATCCGCATGCTTGTGGAGCCTTATGCCGCTGAGCTCTCTGCCCCAACGTTGCGCGGTCCTGAGCGGCTTCGGTTGAAGCAGACCATCGAGGAACTGTACCGGGCCACGGACACGAACGATATCCCGGCAAGCGTTGACGCCCACCTTCGCTTCCACAGGCTCTTCTACGAACTTTCGGGCAACACTGCCCTGCAAAGTCTGTGGAACGGCTGGGAGAACAAGCTGCGTCTCTACTTCGCGGCAGATCATCCGACCTACAGCAACCTCCATGAAATCGCCGTCGAGCACGAGCGACTGGCTGAACTTGCCTTAAGCGGTGACATCGAATCGTTCCGTCAGGAGATGGCAAGCCAGTTCCACAATGCGCTCAGCGGCGAAAGCCAAAACGAATCCTAGGCGTCAGTCTTCGGTGGGTGTCGTCCGGTTGGAGTGGTAGGTACGCCAGGAGTGTTCGGGTTCAAATCCGAGCAACCGCCGGGCCTTGCCAATGGACAGCAAGGTTTCGTGCTCGCCCAAATCCTTGGTCACCTTGACGTCGGGGAAGACCTCCGCGGCGAGGCCGGCGCTGGAACGGCTCATGACGGTGTCCGCGTTGGCGATGATGAAGGCCTCGAAACCGGGCTGGCCATTTTCCAGGGCCCGCGCCACTGCCTGTGCACCGTCGCGGCCATCGATGTAGCCCCACAGGTTCCATTTGCGCAGCCGGGGATCGGAATCGAACGTTGGAAACGCTTCGTAGTCCTCCACGTCCATCACATTTGAGAACCGCAGCCCCACGATGCTCAGTTCAGGATCCCAGCGTGTGAGTTCCGCGGCCATCTGCTCTTCCAGGTGTTTGACCAGCGAATAGGTGCTCTCCGGCCGGGCCGGGTACTCCTCATCCACAGGAATGTAGGGAGGGTCGACGTCGAAGGGCAGCCCCAGCACCGTCTCGCTGGAGGCGTACACCACTTTTTTGATGCCGGCCCGGCGGGCCGCCTGGAACACGTTGTAGGTGGACAGCATGTTGTTCTCGAAGGTGGCGGCGTCCGGAATGATCCCGGGCGCCGGGACTGCCCCCAGGTGCACCACGGCGTCAAAACCGCTGTGCCTGTCATCAAGGCCCAGGAGCACATCAAGAACCTGGCCGTAGTTGCGCAGGTCCACGATGGCAAGCTGAGCGCTGCGCTCCCCTGCCCGGTCCAGGTTCAGCACCGTGTGGCCGTCCCCGGTCAGCCGGCGGATGACGTGGCGTCCCAGCTTTCCGCTGCCACCGGTTACGGCAATCTTCATAAAAACTCCTGTTGTGGCTTTGAGTGCGGCCCCGGTGCCTGGCCAGCTACGTGGTGAGGAACTTTTCGACGGCGGCAATCGCTCTTTTGGTGATCTCGCTTGGTTCGCCGCTGCCGTCAATGCACACCACCAGCCCCCGGCCCGCGTAAACAGAGACTACCTCATGCGTTTCGCGGTGGTAGAGGTCCAGCCGCCGCCGGAACACCTCCACGGTATCGTCCTTGCGTCCCTGGTCCTTCGCCCGCTGCAGCATCCGCTGTTCCAGCTCGGCATCGGGCGCCAGGAGTTCGATGACGGCGTCAAGGCGTTGCCCCAGGGATGCCAGCATATTGTCCAGCTCCGAAACCTGCGGCGCGGTGCGCGGATAGCCGTCAAGCAGGAAGCCTGGGCCCACGTCGGAGTCGCGGAGCCGCTCTTTGACCAGGGCGTTGGTGAGGTGGTCCGGCACGAAGTCCCCGCCGTCCAGGTACCTGGCGGCCTCCCTGCCGAGAGGGGTCTCCTGGCTGACGTTGGTCCGGAAGATCTCCCCCGTTGATACTGCCGGGATGTTGAAATGCCGTGCGATGTGCTCGGCCTGCGTGCCTTTGCCGGAGCCGGGCGGACCAATAATGAGCAGTCTGGTCATGTTCTACGTCCCTCCGCGGCGCCATTGCCGCTGGTTCCATGGGTCCGTCGCAGGCAGCGCCGGCGCGTCCTTTATTCTGCCCACAAGAATGTCCACACCGCCAGCCTTGAGTTCCAGCGGGATGGCACGCAGAGTGACCATTCGCACAGCCGGGCCCGTATATACTTCTCGATATCGGTTTAGCAGCAGGCCGTTGGGAAGTTCGTCGATCCAGCGACCCTTATCACCCCCATTCCGTTCGGAGGGGGCGGTACGTCGCCGGCTCGTTTGACCTGAGCGAATGGCACCAAGAATCGTGGCCAGCGAGTCAACAGCTAAAACTGATACATCCATCACCGAGCACCTGCATGAACTGGTCCTCAACAGCTCCGACGTTGAGGACTTCCTTAATGAGCTCGCGCGCGTATCCGCGCGTAATCTTTCCGAGCCAGACGACGAGGTACTCTGCAGCATTACCCTTTTGCGTCGTCGCAAGGCGGCCACCATCGCCAGCAGCGGCCCGGAGGCGCAGGCCATCGGCCAGGTGGAGTACCAGTTCAGTGACAGTCCCAGCATGGCCGCCTCGGTGGAACAGGTGACAGTCCATCTGCCTGATGTTGAGGATGACGGCAGGTGGCCGGAGTATTCCGCGGCTGTCCTGGCCCAGGGTGTCCGCTCAGTCCTGGCCCTTCCCTTCCAGCTGGAGGGGGAAACCAAAGCCGCCCTCCTGCTTTACTCCCAGCGGTCCTTCCGTTTCACCGGGCGGATCCTTGAATTCGCCGAGGACTTCGTCAGCCAGACCTCCCTGGCGCTGCGGCTGGCCGTCCGGTTTGCGCATTACAGCGAGTCGGCGGCGAACCTGCGGGCCACGCTTGAGTCCCGGACCGTGATCGACATGGCTGTGGGCATCATCATGGCCCAGAACCGGTGCAGCCAGGACGAAGCGTTTGGGATCCTCAAGACGGCGTCCAGTACCCGCAACTCCAAACTCCATGACGTGGCGGCAGCGGTGGTCAACGCGCTGGGCCAGGGACCGGCGCGGACCCACTACGACGGGTAGCGAACAGCCGGGCTCCTATTGGGGGGAGCCCGGCCAGCGCCCGTAGGGTAGGGCTAGTGGGTTGAGAGTAACGGGTGAGCCGTAAATGGGCCTGACAATTCGGCGCCGCGAATTCGCTGGAGCGCTACCCAGTTCGCCGGAAAATTACCGCGAACTGGACGCTGTCCCACGACCTCGGCGAGTGACGGACTTTACTCGGGATCCGGGGAACAGATCGTAATACAGCTCGTTGCGGTGAACCCGGACCCCCGACGTCGGCTGGTGCGGAACCAGCTTTCCGCCGGGCATCAGGTGCCGGACATCCACTCCCTCCACCAACAGGGCATGGTCGGCGATGAGCCGGCGATGGCAGCGCCACCAGAGCGTCTCGCTGCACATGATCGCTGCCGGCCGGCCAGAAGCCTCAGCGATCAGTTCGCTGAGGGCCTGGGAGAAATCCGGAGACCGCATGTAGGCCGCATAGGCACGGAATGAATCATTGCGCAGGGCGGTATCCGGCGAATCCGGCGGAAGCTTCCGGAAGCCGCCCAACCGCTTTTCCCAGCGGTACCCGATCTCACGGGCTGGCAGCCATTGCGCCAGCAGGTCCTTACCAAAGTGCGGAAATTTCCGGCTTCCTGGGGCTATGCGGACGTCAACCAGCAAGTTGATCCCTGCAGCTGTCAGCAGTTTTCCGAAATCCTCTTCGCTGGAGGTTCCATGGCCTACCGTGGCCAGCCGCACCGTCGTCTCCGCCATGGTTCAAGCCTTTCACAGGCCCAGCACATCAGAGGGCAAACCCGGCCTAACCCGGATGCGCTATCACTTGTAGTCCTTATCAGCGCCTGGGAACGACCAGAAGTGATAGGGCATCGAGGGGATTCCTGCCAAAGGTGAGAGGGCGTCCTGCTTTTAGGCCGACCACAGGCCGTATTTGGCGCGGGGATCCAGGACATCGCTGGTCATGCTCAAGACCTGGACCGTGGGGGTCACCATTATGGGCTGCGTGACGGCAACCATGGCCTCGCTGCTGTGGCTTGCGGTGTCCTGACCGCGGTTGAGTAGCCTGGTTCAGTAGTCTTGGGCTGTGCGAAACGAAGCGGTCATCATCGGTGCGGGAATAGCCGGTCTGAGCACGGCCCGGGCCCTGGCACGCCACGGCTGGTCAGTCACGGTGCTCGAGCAGGCTTCCTCCCTGCCGCGCACCGGCACCATGCTGGGGATGTGGCCGCAGGCAGTCAGCGCGCTTGACGCCATCGGAGCCGGTGAAGCCGCACGCAGCAGCGGCGGCTGGACCCATATTTCCGGCGGTGCCGGCACCCGGCTGTGGACGCCCGAGGGGCGGACTCTGGTGTCCGCCCCCGGCGGTGCAGACCTCAACCTGGTCTCCCGGCCCGCACTCCTGGCCGCGCTGGCCCGGAACGTGGACATCAGCTTCAATACCCGGGTGGATGAACAGGACCTGTTCAAGGGTGCCCGCCTGGTTGTCGGCGCGGATGGCACCTTCAGCCGCAGCCGGCACCGGATGTTCGGCGATCGCTTCAGCGCCCGTCCGCTGGGAGCGGTCGCCTGGCGGGGCACAGTTCCTGGAAGCGTCCGGGAACACGGCGAGATTTGGGCGCCTGGCGCCCTGTTCGGCATCACACCGGCAGGTCCGGATGCCACCAACTGGTACGCCTGCATGAACGCGGACAGTACGTTCGATGGGCCGCACCTGCCGCACCTCAACGAACGTTTTGGATCCTGGCATTTCAGCGTCCGGGACGTGATGGACAGGATCGAGGAAGACGGCATTTTGCATCACGGACTCTTCGAAACGCCCAAGCTGCCTTCGTTCACCAAGGGGAACACGGCTCTGGTGGGCGACGCTGCCCACGCCATGGCCCCCTTCCTTGGCCGCGGTGCGTGCGAAAGCATTGTGGACGGCGCCGCGCTCGGGCGGGCCGTAGCGAAGGCCTCCACGCTCGACGCCGGCCTGGCCGCCTACGACAGGGAGCGGCGCGCGCGGTCGCAGCGGCTGGTGCGTTCCTCACGCCTGATGGGAAAATTCGCCATGATGCGTACTGGGGCTCAGGCCCGAAACGCTGCCATCGGTACGATCGGGAAGCTGCTGAAGCCGCTTATTTCCTGATCTCCCAGGCCCGCCGGGCTGACGTGCGTGCCTCCCTCACGAGGTGCCGGCCGCCAGTGGCATCACAAAGGAGTTAAGAATGGCCGGGCAGCCGTTGCGACTCAATAACACCCGTTGTTCGGCGTGCGGAAGCTGCCTAGCGTGATTATTGACGCCACAGCAGGAAAGGCGAAAAGGATGCCTCTGTCCGACGACGAGCGCAGGCGCCTCGAAGCGCTTGAGGAACAGCTGAGCGAAGACGATCCGCGCCTGGCGCGCAACCTGGGAGACGCGCGCCCGGACCGCAAAACCCAACGCCGGAAAAGCTTCGCCGTTCTGGCGATACTGGCCGGCCTCGCGCTTGTCATCACAGGGATCGCCATGCAGATGCCCGTCATCGGGGCAGCGGGTTTTGCCCTCCAATGCGCAGGAGCGTACTGGTTTTCGGCCACGCTGGGCCTGTTTGACGGGTACAGCAGTTTGCATTTCGGGGCCAGGAATGGCAAAGGGGCCACCTGATGGAGCTTGCTACCCGGTAGGGAAAAGCTGGAGCCCCGTCCAGGCCCATTGACGCGCCTCCAGAATAAGCGCCGCCGTTCACCTTCTCGCCGCACTGCACCGGCCGCGCATTCTACCGACGCCGGGCGCCTGCTCCGGCTTGGTCAAAACAGCCACGGACGTCACGATTTTTTCGGATTGGTGAAACCTTTTGGGCTTTGCCGGACACTAAAAGGCATGGGGAACAGAGGAGACAGCGAAGAGGGGTTGTGGCACCAGAGCCTTCTGGGCCAGGGCGATGCCTTTGGCGCCCTGTATGACCGGCATCGGGACAGGGTCTTCCGGCACGCTTACCGGCTCTGCGGGAACCACCACGACGCTGAAGACATCATGGCTGCCTCCTTCCTTGAGCTCTGGCGGCGGCGAAAGCAGGTCCGGGTCGTGGACGGGTCCATCCTTCCGTGGCTGCTGGTGACAGCCACGAACATGGCACGCAACAGCACCCGCGCGGTACGGCGCTACCAACGCCTGCTGAACGCCCTTCCCCGAACCGAGGACCTGAGCGACCCAACAGCAGATTCTTACCGCTCTTACCAGGACGCTCTTGACCAGGACCTTGCACGGGCTCTGGCCACACTAACTGCCGAGGACCTGCACCTGGTCACCCTGGTGGTGTTCGAGGAGCACACCATCGTTGCTGCCGCCGCTGTCCTGAATCTGACGCCTGCCGCTGCGAAGTCACGGATCCACCGGGCCCGTCAGCGGCTCAGAGCCGCCCTTGAACCTGGTACATCAACCAACCCGACCACCGCTCCAACCCCGGTGTTGGAAGGAGGACGGCCATGAATCAGCTCCACGTCGATGATCGCTTCAGTGATGCCCTCCGGGCAGAACTGGTCTCCCAGGTCAAGAAGGAACAACCAGCCGCGAAGCGGAGCCGCACCAGGGTGTGGCTTGGTGCCGGCGCATTGGCCGGGGCGGGACTCCTTGGCGTTGGAGCGGCGGCGGCAGGGCTCTTCCTCATCCCGGGAGGCGAAAAGGTGTCACCCTTGGCCTCGCCTGTGACCACCACCTATGCCGGCACAGCCACCGTTGAGCTGGGTACTCCTCCCGAGGGAACCACGGGGATTCAAATGGAACTTAGGTGCCTGACCCCTGGCTGGTTTGAGTTTCCCGACGGTGCCTCTAGCAGCTGCTCGGAGGAGGATGCTGCCAGCGACACACTGGGCTGGAGCGGCTACACCATCCCCCTCGCGCCCGGCCAGGACAGTGTCACGATCAAGGCCGGCCCGGAGGCCCGCTGGCAGCTTACCGCCGAGTATGTAAAGCAGGAACGGACCCCTCTGGGTGTCAACGCCAAGGGTGAAACCTACGGCGTCGAAAGCCAGGAGAACGGAACCCCCGACCTGATCGCTGTGATGGCCACCAACGGGCAATCCGGGTACGCATACGCCAGTGACCTGTACGGCGGCCCCATGCCCACCAGCCCGGAAGACGCCGTGAAGAACTTCAGCACCCCGCGCCCTCACCGCGAGGTCCCTGTCTTTTTGAGCGATGGTGAAACCCCCGTCGGCGTCTTCATGGCCGCCGGCTCTGGCGGAGGGATACCCTCCTATCCAACGCGAAGTGCCCCGCCAGGGTGAATCGATCATTCGCCGTGTCTCCTCCGGTCAGCGTCCGCTATGAGGGAGCACCATGAAACGCATGAGGTTGTGGCGATGCCTGATTCCATCCCTACTTCTCATCCTGCTGACATCGTGCGACGGCGGGGTGACGGGCGGACCGGGAACTGCAAAACCCAAGGCCAACGCCACCAGCACAATCCCTGGTTCCACCAGTAGCCCCGTTGCAGGCGGCGGTACCGTAGCGTGCGTTGACTGGGTCTGGTTCGAAACCCCTCAGAACCAATACGACAATGCCGCCGTAGCGCTCATCGGAAGATCTGTCAGCCAGGTCGGCGAGACCACGATTTACGGTTCCCAGGCCACCACCCACCTTGTTGAAGTCGAGCAGGTTCTCAAAGGGAACCCCGGAAACGGGAACCTGCGCATCTCGTCCATGCCCCAGACCTGCTCTGGGGGCGAGTCCTACCTGGACGGCGATCCGCTCGATACCGGTCAGAGAGTCATCATTTTTGCGACCAAGCAGGGCGGCGAGTGGTTCACCATGACACCAGCACAGGGAGTCTTGCCTTTCCCCCAAGGTTCAGAGCTGCCCTTTCACCAATGAGCCCGGCCTTTGACTGGTCGGCGGCGATGGATACTCGGAGTTCTGACAGGATATGACGAACGGCTCATGGGGCTGGTGGAGCTAGCCTTCCAGCAGTGCCAGCAGCGCGGCGGGGGTGGTGTTGTCCGTGACCAGTAGCTGCGCGCTACCCGTGCCCGGAGTTCGTCGTGCAGGTCCTCGTCAGCCCGGCCCCCGCCCGGTCAGACTGGGGTCAGTGCGGCGGAGGCGACGCGGACAGCCGAAGCGTGCTTCGAATGAGTTCCACGGCCTCCTCCACCGTCAGCTCGGCCGGAACCCGAATATGTGCCTCGTCGGCCTGGGGCGGTTCCAGCGTCGCCAGCTGCGATGCCAGCAGCGTGGCGGGCATAAACTCGTGCTCCCGGGTTTCGAGCCGGCGGGCGATGATTTCCGCGGCTCCGTCAATGTAAACCAGGAGCAGATCCGGCACATGGCTTCGGAGCAGGTCCCGGTAGGACCGCTTGAGGGCGGAGCAGGCCACCACGCTGGCGTGGCCCTCACTCACCCCCTTGGCGATGGCTGACCCGACCACCCCAAGCCACGGGATTCTGTCCTCATCGGTCAGCGGAGTACCGGCTGCCATCAGGGCCTTGTTCGAGGCCGGGTGAAGATCATCGGCGTCTATGAAGGGGACGCCCAGGCTTTCGCCCAGGGCTTTCCCGAGGACGCTTTTGCCGCTTCCCGAAACACCCATCACCACCATGGGCCGGAGTGCCCCGGTCATGGCTTACCCCCGCCCAGGGCGGAGGCCTGCGGGGCCTGCTGCTGATCGGATGGTGCAAAGCTGAGCAGCACTTTGCCGGACTCGGCGGAATTCCTGGCCGTTTCAAATGCTTCAAGGCCGCGTTCCAGGGGGAAGACGTGCGTGACCACCGGGTCCACCACCAGGGAGCCGTCCGCGAGTGCCGCGATGACGTCGTCGATCTCGTCATTGAACCGGAACGATCCCAGCAGCTCCAGCTCGCGGGTGATGGCAAGGGAAATCAGGACCGGCTGCGGCCCGGTCGGCAGGAGGCCAACCATCACCACCTTCCCTCCGCGGACCGCACCTTTGATGGCAGATGCCAGGCCGTGGTGGCTGCCGGAGGATTCAATGACGACGTCGGCCTGGACCGCTTCGATCGCCTCCACCGCTCCGGCGTCCAACACCTCATCGGCGCCCACCGCCTCGGCGATCTCCAACGGTTTCCTGTGCATGTCGACCGCCACGATGCGGGCTGCGCCGGCCCGCTTCAGCACAGCCACGGCCAGTGCGCCGATGGGTCCGCTGCCGATCACCAAGGCAGTCTTGCCGCGGACGTCGCCGGCGCGGGACACCGCGTGCCAGGCCACGCTTGCGGGTTCAATCAGCGCGGCCGTCTTCAGGTCCAGGCTGTCCGGCAGGACGCGCAGCATCCGGGACGGAAGGTTGGCGTAGCGGCTGAAGGCCCCGTCAGTGTGCGGGAACCGTGCAGCACTGCCCAGGTACGTGCAGCCCGGCGACAGGTTGGGCCGGTCTTCGGGATACTTGACGACGCCGGGGCCGGCTACCGGCCCCGGCGTCGCAGGATGCACGGCAACGGCGGAGCCCTCTGCTGGACCTGATCCGTCTGCCGCCGCGCGGGCCACCACACCCACTATTTCGTGCCCCAGCACCATGGGTGCCTTCAGCACCGACTCCCCGGCCGCACCGTGCAGCCAGTAGTGCAAATCGGAGCCGCAGATGCCGCCATACTCTATTTCGACGACAGCCTGGTCCGGGTGTGGTGAAGTCAAAGGAATGTTCTCAATCCGGAGGTCCCCGGCGGCGTGGGCCACCACGGCGGGACCTGATGCAGGCAGCGGTGCTTGGAGAAGCCCGGCTGAGGGAAGCTGTACCGGAGTCGCCATCAGACCACCACCGTCATTCCGCCGTCGATGAAAATGGTCTGACCGTTCACAAAGTTTGAGCCATCCGACGCCAGCCACACCGCGGGGCCGGCAAGGTCCTGGACGGTCCCCCACCTGTTCGCCGGGGTCCGGCCCAAAATCCACGAATTGAACTGCTCGTCGTCCACCAGGTTCTGCGTCATTTCGGTGTGGATGTAGCCCGGAGCTATGCCGTTGATCTGCAAACCCGAGGCAGCCCACTCGGCTGTCATGGCACGTGTCAGGTTCCGCAGCCCGCCCTTCGCTGCAACATACGGTGCAATGGTGGGCCGGGCCAGGTCTGCCTGGACGGAGCAGATGTTGATGATCTTCCCGTGCCCGCGCGGGATCATGAACCGCGCGGCTTCGCGTCCCACCAGAAAGGCGCTGGTGAGGTCCGTGCTGATGACCCGTTCCCAGTCCGCAACGTCAAGGTCCAGCATCGGCACCCGGTGCTGGATTCCCGCGTTGTTCACCAGGATTTCCAGCGGGCCAACATTCTCCTCGACCCAGGCCACGCCCCGGGCGGCCTCAACATCCTTCGTCACGTCAAAGGCGCAGCTGTGGATCCGGCCCGGCGCAAAATCCGCGGCGAGGGCAACTTCGGCTGCCTTGAGACGCTCGGCGTTTATACCGTTCAGCACCACCGTGGCTCCGGCATCCGCCAAAGCGCGGGCCAGGGCGTTGCCTATCCCCCGGCTCGAACCTGTCACCAGGGCAATCCGCCCTGTCAGGTCAAAAAGTGAACTCATGGTGTGGTCTCCTGAACGGTAGCTGTCATGCGGGCGGCCGCAGCGGGCGCTGACGCCGCGTCAACTGCGGCGTCAGGTGCGGCGGAGGCGCTGAGGTTGGCAATGGTTTGCCGCACCACGGCCAGGTCCAGATCGCCCAGGCCCTGGTCCTTCAGTTCCCCGTACAGTCCGACGGCGGCTGTCGCCATCGGCACGGACGCCCCCACAGCGGCGGCACTTGCCAGCACAAAGGAAAGATCCTTGTGCATAAACTTTGCCGGTCCGGTGGGCGCGTAGTCCTTCGCGGCGAGGCGGGGGCCCACAAAGTCCAGCACCCGGCTGCCCGCGAGGCCGCCCGAAAGCACCTCAAAGAGCGCTGCAACGTCCATGCCAGAGTGTTCGGCGAGTTCTGCCGCCTCGGCGAGCGCCGCCGTCGTGGTTCCCACAATCAACTGGTTGCACGCCTTGGCGAGGGACCCCGAGCCCAGCCCGCCCAGCCGCCGGACCGTGGTGCCCATCGCCTCCAGCACTGGCCGGAGGCGCAGGAAATGTTCGGCCGGGCCGCCGGCCATAATGGCCAGGGTTCCAAGCCGCGCACCTTCCGTGCCGCCGCTGACCGGTGCGTCCAGCACCGTGGCGTTCCCGCCGCTGGCCTCCGCAACGGCAAGGCCGAAGGCCCTGACGCCGACGGGGGAAACACTGCTCATCACTACCACCACGGTTCCCGGCGCCGGCGGGACCAGCCGCCATTCATCGAGGAGAGGTGACGCCGCGTCCTCGATGAAGGACAGATCCGGGAGCATAAAGATGATCACCGGCTGGTCCCGAAGGGCTGCGACGTCTGGCGCCCGGGTTCCGCCGAGCAGCACAAAGTGGTCCACTGCTTCCGGGGACCGGTTCCAGGCCGAGACCGCCCACCCGGCTTTCAGCAGATTGGCGGCCATGGGGGCACCCATCAGCCCCAGCCCGACGAAGCCGGCACTGAGTGGTGTGCCGTTCAAGGCCGTGGCCTTGCTGTCCATCGGGCCAGGGGCCTGGGGGTTGTTAGTGTTGTGCAATTTCCAACCTTGGTTCTCGGACCGGGGCCCGTTTACTGGTGACCGAACTGTTTTCCCAGACTGCGGCGTTTACTTGCCCCAGATGGTGCGGTAAGCGTCCTGGTAACCTACTGGATCCCAGGCATCGGTGACAGTGGTGTTTTCTTTGGTGGAGACGTGGATCTGGGGGACGTAGCCGCTGGCGGGCTGATTGTTGAAGGCCCGGTTGAGTTCGTCCACGATCTGCCACCCCTCGGATTTCAACGGGGAGGGAACGGTGGCGGTCTGGTATTCGCCGGCCTTGATCCGCTGCAGCGCGGAGGAGTCGCCGTCGCCCGCGCCCACGTTGAACGGTGCTCCGCCGGCCTTCACACCGCCGGCGCGCAGGGCTGCCGCCGCGTTTTCGTAGTAGACGTCATTGATGGCCACGGAGTAGGTCCAGGCTTCGTTGTGCTTGCTCAGCAGGGAGGACACCTCCTGGGGCATCCTGGCGCTGACGTCGGACAGTGGTACGTTGTCGTATTCCAGCACCTTGATGCCGGCGCAGGTTTCCAGTTCCTTCTTGATCATCTGCGATTTGCCTTCGGCAAACGGGATGGAGGAGTCCGTGAAGATCACGACGCCGGCATTGCCGTTCGATTTCGCGATCACGTAATCGGCGCTGATTTTGGCGACGTCCTCCACCTTGGTGGTGATGTTGGTGAACAGCAGCGGGTCGGTGCTGGGACCCGGCGTCGAGAGTGCCTGCCAGGCGGCCAGCGGAATGTTGGCGGCGTTGGCCTCGGCTACCTGGGCGGCGGTGGTTTTGGGATCAAAACCGCCGATCACAATGCCGTCGGGCTTGGTGGTGAGGGCCTGGCTGAATGCGCTCTGGATCCCGGCCGGCGTGCCGAGCCCGTCGATGACCTTGACGTTCCAGCCGATAGCCGCGGCAGCTTCCTGCAGGCCCTTCGCCACGCCTGCCACACCAGGGTTGGTCATGGACTGGGCCACGTACACCAGGGTCTTTCCCGCCACAGCCTTGGGGCCCGTGGTGGGCCCGTCCCAGGGCGTATCCGTCTTCGATGCCGCGTCAACGGCCTTCTGGGCCGTGGCAACCACGTCGGCACAGCCGCTGTCCCCCGCGGCAGTTGAGCCCGCCGAGGCGGATTCGGAGGAACCGCTGGTGCAGGCAGTGAGCCCCAGGGCCATAATGGCGCCGGCCGCGAGCAGCAGTCGGGGAGCGGTTTGGTTCATGGTGGTGCCTTTCAGTCATGGGGAGAGTGCATGGGGTGCTGCGGGGAGATAGTGCTGGGGTGGTGCTGGTGGTCAGGAAGCGGTGGTGGCCGGGGCCGGCGGAAGTGCGGCCGTACTGGCCGGTCCGGCGGGAGCCGAAGGTCCGGCGTCGTCCGCCTTGGGCAGGGTGGGCGGCGGGGCGGCGACAGCTCCCGCCCGGAGCTTGCGCCGGGCTGAGTAGCCGGCCAGGCCGACGGCGATCAGCAGCGTGACGCCGTTGAAGAGCGGAGTGACCCAGAACTGGGCGCCCAGCTGCGAGATGCCGGCCAGGCCGATCGCCAGGGTGATAACAGCAACCAGGGTGCCGATGACGTTGGCCCGTCCGGGCTTGATGGCGGTGGCTCCCAGCAGCGCCCCGACGAACGCCGGCAGCAGGTAGTCCATGCCGACGCTGGGGTTTCCGATCTGCTGCTGCGAGGCGAGCAGGACCCCTGCCACGCCGGTGACTACTGCGGAGAACGCGAAGGCGTAGATGGAGTACCGCTTGGTGGGGATGCCCATCAGGGCAGCTGCCCGCGGGTTGGAACCCAGCACGTAGAAGTAGCGGCCCAGCGGCAGCCGTTCGAAGAGGATCCAGAGGATCACGGCGACGATCAGCAGGTACACGGCAACGATCGGCACTCCGGCGATCTTGGAATCGTAGAGGTCCTTGAAGGAGACCGGGAGGCCGCCGTCACCCGGCACCACCCGGGCACCGTTGGTGATGGCTCCGGTGATGGCGTACAGCACGGTTCCCGTTCCCAGGGTGGCAACAAAGGAGTCGATCTGTCCGAATTCCACCAGTAGCCCGTTGATCACTCCCACCAGTGCCATGACCGCGATGGCCACGAGGGCGGCGATGCCCCAGGGCATGTTGCCATCCACGATGAGCTTAAGGACGATGACGTGGGAAAGCCCGAGGCCGTAACCGATGGAGAGATCGAACTTTCCCGTGGCGATCGGGATCATGGCGCCCAGCGCCAGCAGCGCGGGAATCGCCTGGTTGCTGAGGATGGCGTTGAAGTTGCGGCCGGAGAGGAAGGTCTGCGGCAGGATCAGGGCAAATACCGCGAACAGCACCACCAGGATCAGGACGAGTCCGTAGGGCCCGAGGAGGTGCGCCGCGCCGCCGCGCCGGCGGTTGGTGTTTAGCTGGGTCATGTGAGGATTACTCCGAAGTGAGAGCAGCACCGGAGGCCGCCGCAGTGAGGTTTGAAATGGTCAGGTCAGCGCCGGAGAGCTCCGCGGTGACGGTTCCCTGGACAAAAACGAGTGCACGGTGGCAGACGTTGGCGACTTCCTCGAAGTCGGTTGAGATCATCAGGACGGCAAGGCCTGCAGCCAGCGACTCTTCCAGCAGTGTGTAGATGTCTGCCTTGGCGCCGACATCCACTCCGGCGGTGGGCTCCTCGAGGATGATGAGCTTCCTGCGCGTGCTGAGCCACCGGCCGATCATGATCTTCTGCTGGTTGCCGCCGGACAGCGTGGCAATGGCCACTTCCGTCAGGGCAGGCCGGACGCCGTACCGCTCCACGAGCTCCGCTGCCAGCTGGCGTTCCTTGCGGGGGCTGGTCCAGGCGAAGGGGTTCCTGGAGCGGATCCTCGGGTTGGGCAGGAAGTTCTCCCGGAGCGACAGTTCGGGAGCGCAGCCCTCTTCCATCCTGTTGCTGGTGACAAATCCGACGCCGGCATCCACGGCCTCCGCCGGCGTCCTCGGCTGGAAGTCTCTTGAGTCGAGCAGGACGCTGCCGGAGGTCATCCTGTGCGCCCCGGCCAGTGCTCGTCCCAGCTCCATGTGCCCAGCGCCGGTGAGCCCCACCATTCCCACAACTTCGCCGGCACGGACCGAGAAGGAGCTGGCCCTTGTCTGCGAGGTGGTCAGTTCGTTGACTTCCAGGCGTACCGTTTGTTGCTGGATACCGCTCCCGGACGTATAGCTGACGGGTTTGTGGCCCACGATGTCCAGCACAAGTTCGCGCGGGGACTTCTCGGCGATTGGACCGCTGTGGATGAGCCGGCCATCGCGCAACACCGTGACGGTGTCCGAGATCGCGAAGACTTCGTCCAGGCGGTGGCTGACGTACAGGAGGCCCTGCCCGTTGCTCCGCAGCTTCTCCAGCACATCAAAGAGACGGCGGGAATCCGCGGCCGGAAGGCTCGCCGTTGGTTCGTCCAGGACGATCACCGAGGCGTTGGAGGCCAGCGCCCGGGCAATGGCGACGAGGGATTTGTCTGCCCTGGTCAGTTCGGAAACGTACCGGTCCGGCTCGAGGTGCGAGGCCACGGTCTGCAGTGCCTTCGCGGCGCTGTCACGCACCTGGCGCCAGGAGATGAAACCGCCCCTGAGTCCGAAGCCCGTGCCCAAGGCAATGTTCTCGGCGATGGTCATGGAGTCCACCAGCCCAAGGTCCTGGTGGATAAAGGCCATGCTGGAGCTGGCTTCCGGCGTTCCCAGCGGATGGCCCGCCACCGTGATGCTGCCGCTGGTGGGGGTGTAGAGCCCTGAGAGGATCTTGATCAGGGTGGACTTGCCTGCGCCGTTCTGGCCAAGCAAGGCGTGGATGCTGCCGGCCTCCAGCGTGAGGTTGACGTCCTGCAGGGCCGCATTGACGCCAAAGCGTTTGGATAACTGGTCGATCTGAATCAGCGGCATCGCGGGAGGGTTGAGTCCCATGTTCGCTCCTTGCAGCCCCAGTGCTGCCTAAATTTCTGGGTGGTCACCTATGACCTGCTGACCAATATCTTGTACTAAGACCAACATATTGGTCAAGACATGATCAGAAAGTGGTTCCCCGGAGAACGCGCTCAGAGCGAGTGGGCACTCAAGGGATTGGCGAGTGCGCGCGCAATATGCTGCAACTCGCCAACGATTTCGGCATGATCCAGCTCATCAGCACGGGCCTTGAGCAGGGTGGCACTGATGGCAAACTGCGCTGGCTGGCCCGGGAGATTCACCACTGGCACCGCAAAGCAGACGACGCCGATGTTGGTTTCCTCGTCATCCATGAAGTAGCCGCGCTGCCTGGACGTCTGAAGCTCCCCCATCAGGTCCGTCAGGCTGGTTAAGGATTTGGGCGTGAACGGCACAAAGGTCTTGCCGCGGTACCGGTCTTCCACCACGGCGTCCGGAAGGGTAGCGAGTACCGCCTTGCCCGTGGCGGTGACGTGGGCCGGAAACCGGTCGCCGATGTTGGCGGTGAGTCGGATGGGATTAGTCCCCTCATAGCGGGCCAGATAGAGGACATCGGTGCCGTCCAGCAGTGCAAGGCGAGCGGCTTCGCGGGATATCAGCCGGGAGCGGCGGCACAACGCATAGAACTCGGCCAGCTGGTCGGCGGAGCGGAGGTAGTCTCCGGCCAGCGAAAGGATCCGTCGCCCCAGGGTCAGGCGGCCGTCCGAGCGCCTGAGCATACCCTCGCCTTCAAGGGCTGCGCAAATGTTGGCGGTGGAAGACTTGGCGAGGTTCATTGACTTTGCCAGCTCCGGAACGCTGGCGCCCGCCTGCCCGGCGGCGGCGACCAGTTCCAGAATGGCCATCCCGCGGGTGATCGCCGGAACTGAGCTCTGCCCGCTGACGCCCGCTTCTGTTGCCGTCTCTGCCGTCATGTTTTCCTGCCCCTATCCAAAATATTGACTTTCAGCCAGTATATTGGCTTATCATTGCGGAGTCACCCCCTCCCCGCCCTTCTGTGGGGACGGGTGGCACCTTGTGTGGCCGCCCGGGCGTTTTCGCCGGCGTCCAGCCCGGCAGTCCGGAATGGTTCCCAAATTTCAAGGAGTACACCGTGTGCGCGGAAGAAATCAGGCCTAGTCCACTTTACCCAGCCGAGGCCAGGAATGGGCCCCCTGTCAGCAAAGAGGCCTTTGAAGAGGTGTTCGAACAGGTGAAGACCTGGGGCACCTACCCGGACCCCTCTGCCGGGGCGTGGCAAACAGTCACCCCTGCTTCAATCGTGGAAGCGGCTTCCCTGGTCCGCAGCGGCCGGGTGGTTCCCACCGCCCTGCCCTGGAACACTGTCAGCGGGCCCTCCAACGCCAATCCTGCACTGCATTACATGACAGACCTGGGCGTGCGTGAGGCTCCGGAGCCGTCGTGCAACAAGGACTTCATCGGCGTCGACTACCACGGCAAGGCCGTCAGCCACTTGGATGCCCTGAGCCACATTGCCTACAAGGGACTCCTCTACGACGGGCAAACCTCGAAAGAGGTTGTTACCGCAACCGGGGCAGACTTCGGCTCGGTCAGCTCGCTTGGCTCGCTCGTCACGCCGGCCGTTTTGCTGGACTTCACCGTCCTGTTCGACGTTCCCTGGCTGGAACCCGGCACCGCCATCCATGCGGAGGACATCCTCGCTGCGGAGGCAAAGCTTGGCGTAAAGATCACAGCCGGCGACGCCGTCCTGATCCGGACAGGGCACTTCCGCCGCGCCCACGAGCTGGGCATCTGGGACTCCTCAGACCTGAGCGCAGGGCTGCACGTTGACTGCATGCCGCTGCTTGCCGAGCGCGGCATCAGCGTTTTGGGCGGCGACGGCGACTCGGACGTTCGCCCCTCCCCCACCCCGGGCATCCACTCGCCCATCCATATCCTGGCCATCACCGCGATGGGCCTGCCCCTCTTGGACAACCTCGACCTCGAAGCACTCGGCGCGGCCTGCGCCGAAGAGGACCGCTACCGGTTCATGTTCGTTGTTGCACCCCTCAACATTCCCCGCGGCACAGGTTCGCCCGTAAACCCCTTGGCGGTCTTCTAATGACGTTCACAGTAGGAATTTCCCCCGATTTTCTCGACACCGCCGGCAATAACGTCTGGGGCGACATCGGTCTGACGGGCCTCGACGAGGCCGGGATCGGGTGGGAGTACATGAAGGACAAGGCCCAGGCGCTCACGCCGGACCAGATGGAACAGTACGATGCCATCCTCTACGCCGCGCCCGCCGTCACCGCTGACTCCTTTGCCGGCGTCGCCAATCCTCCGCTGATCCTGGCCCGGTTCGGCGTCGGCTATGACGCCGTGGACCTCACCGCCTGCACCGCAGCAGGGACCGTTGCCACCATCACCCCCGACGGCGCCCGCGGCCCCGTGGCCACTGCCACCCTGTCGATGCTCCTGTCAGTTCTTCATCACACGGTGACGAAGGACCGGCTGGTGCGGGACCAGCGCTGGGATCTGCGGGAGAACTTCATGGGCACAGGCCTGACGGGAAAGACGATCGGCCTTCTCGGCGTCGGGAATACCGGAGGTGAACTGGTCCGCCTGCTCGCCCCGTTTGGCGTCCGCTGTGTTGGCTACGATCCCTTCTGCCCGCCGGAGCGGGCCGCCGAACTCGGCGTTGAACTGATGGAACTCGAGGACGTGGCGGGCTGCTGCGACGCGCTGATTGTCATGGCCGTCCTGACGGACCAGACCCGGCATATCGTAGACGCCGGCATCCTGGACCGGATGAAGCCCACCGCCGTTGTCATAAATATGGCGCGCGGACCCATCATCAACGAGCCTGACCTCATTGCTGCGCTGGAGAGCGGATGCATTGCAGGGGCCGGGCTGGACGTCTTCGAAGAAGAACCCGTCAAAAATGCGCTCCTTGGCCTGGCCAACGTCACGTTGTCGCCGCACTGCCTGTCCTGGACGGACGAGATGTCCCTGGGTAACGGCGGTAGCTGCGTGCGCGCCATCGTGGATGTTGCCAACGGGCGCACCCCAACGTTTGTCATCAACCGGGAAGTACTGGATTCAGGGGCCTTTAAGGACCGGCTCAGCCTCCTGGCCCGCTAAGCTGTCCTGCCGCCCGATGAAACGACACGTACACCACGAGGAACCTCTTTGCGGATTGCACGAATAGCCACACCGGCAGGTCCGCAGCATGCCGTCCTACGCGACGGCCGCTGGGACCACATAGTGGACCTGTTTGCCTGGCCCTTGACCTTTACAGGGGCCTCAACCGCCGACGACGACGCCGTCTTCCTGGCGCCCGTCCGGCCGGCGGTGATTGTTGGCATTGCCCACAACCTCACCATCAACAACCATCCGCTGCCCATCCAGGCGTGGCTCAAATCGGTCCACACGCTCGCGGATCCGGACGCTCCGATCGTGGCCGCACGCGCGCGGGGCACGGTGAACGTTGAGGGGGAACTCGCCGTCGTCATCAGAAAGACCTCCACGGCGCTGACCGCGGAGAACGCGCTGGAACACATCCTCGGGTTTACCTGCGTCAACGACGTCACCAATGTGGACCAGGGTGCGGTGGACGAGCGCAACTTCCAGGGCAAGGCCGGCGTCAACTACACGCCGCTTGGCCCCTGGATTGAGACCGACATTCCGGATCCCGGCCTGGTGGGGATTGATGTGATTGTCAACGGCGAAGTAAAGGCGAAGTCGGGCTCGTTCAACCTGCCGTCGTCGGTGGTGGACTGCCTCATCTACGTGACATCATGGCTGACCCTCGAGCCCGGAGACGTGGTGATGACCGGCGCTCCTGGCACGGCGGTCGCCGTCGAGCCAGGTGACCGGGTGGACATCGACCTGGGCGGCATCGGAAGGCTTTCCAACACGGTCGCCTAAACGCCTCCCAACGGGATGCGCTATCACTTGTAGTCCTTATCAGCCCTGGGAAAGGACCATACGTGATAGAGCATCCAGGGTGCCAAATGTGAGAGAGCGGGCGGCCTGTGACGATTCCGGTTAACGGCGCATAATTGAATCCACAGGCGGCGGCCTGTCAGAGGAGGACACCATGCGGATTCTCGGAGCGCTCATTGTTATCTGGCTGATCATCGGAGGCATCGCCGCCTGGCAGCGAGGATACTTCGGTGGAGCAGGCACCACCTGCGCGGAGATCGGCACCGTGGCGGTGACTATCGTCGCCGGACCCCTGAATTACATGGGAGCCAACCCGCAGATTCAATGTGAGCTGCCCCAGCCGTCGCAGTAGCTGTCGGGTGTCCTGCCGGCGATCCTTGCCTAGAGTAGGAAGTGCCGGGTGCGGCCACGTCCGCACCCGAATCGATCCTCCAGTCTCGAAAGGACCGCCGCGATGGCTTTCATCACCGTTGGAACCGAAAACAGCACTGACATCGAGCTCTACTTTGAAGACCACGGCACGGGCCAGCCGGTGGTCCTGATCCACGGCTACCCTTTGGACGGTTCATCCTGGGAGAAACAGACTGCCGCGCTCCTGGACGCCGGTTACCGCGTCATCACCTATGACCGGCGCGGGTTTGGCAAGTCCAGCAAGACGACGGCGGGCTATGACTACGACACCTTCGCCGCTGACCTTAATACCCTTCTCACCACCCTGGACCTGAACGACGCCGTATTGGTCGGCTTCTCCATGGGCACCGGCGAGGTTGCCCGCTACCTGAGCACCTATGGTTCAGCGCGGGTGGCAAAGGCCGCCTTCCTGGGATCACTGGAACCGTTCCTGCTGCAGACGGAAGACAACCCCGACGGCGTTCCGCAGTCCGTGTTTGACGGGCTCACCGAGGCCGTCACCACCGACCGCTACGCGTTCTTCACCGAGTTCTTCAAGAACTTCTACAACACCGATACGTTCCTGGGCACGCCGCGGCTCAGCCAGGAGGCACTGAGCGCCAGCTGGAACCTCGCGGCAGCCGCCGGAGCCACCGCCTCCGTGGAAGCCCAGCCCACGTGGCTCACTGACTTCCGCGCGGACATTCCCAACATTAAGGTTCCGGCGCTGATCCTGCACGGTACGGCGGATAACATCCTGCCCATCGACTCCACCGGGCGGCTCTTCGCCAAGGCCCTTGCGAGCGCTGAATATGTGGAGATCGACGGCGCGCCGCACGGCCTGCTGTGGACCCACGCCGCTGAGGTCAACGAGGCGCTGCTGCGCTTCCTCGCCAAATAGCATTTATTTAGCAGGCAAGCCGGCGAAGATGCATCCGGCGAAACAGCAGAGGGGCCCGGTTCACAAACCGGGTCCCTCTGCTGCTGGTGCGGAAACTGGTGCTTGTCAGGCCTGGGCGGTCTTGCCGGGCAGTGCCAGCTTGAAAACCTTGGCCCAGGAGGATCCAACCTGCTTCAGCAGCGGGCCGGTGGTGTACTTCAGGCCGTAGCGCTGGCAGATTTCACGAACCCGCGGCGCCACCTCGGCGTACCGGTTGGACGGCAGATCGGGGAAGAGGTGGTGCTCGATCTGGTGTGAGAGATTGCCCGTCATCAGGTGCATGAACCGGGAACCAGAGATGTTGGCTGAACCGATCATCTGGCGGACGTACCAGTCGCCGCGCGTTTCGCCTTCCACCATTTCCTCGGTAAAGGTGTCCGTGCCCTCCGGGAAATGGCCGCAGAAAATGACGGCGTGGGCCCATACGTTGCGGACAGCGTTGGCAGCCAAGGTTCCATAGAGTGCCTGCTTGCCCGATCCTGTGAGCATTGCCACGGCGGGCGTGGCCGCATAATCCTTCGTGAACTGCGTGATCACCTTTCGGCCCAGGGCCTTGAGGTCCTTATGCAGTGCTTCCTTGGACTTGGTGCCTTCCTTGTACTCGGTCAACTCGAGATCGTAAATGGCAATGCCCCACTCGAACACCGGCGCCAGGATGGCATTGAACAGCGGGTTGGCCAGGTTGATGGGCTTCCACGGCTGGTTCTCGTCCATGCGCAGGAGGTTGTATCCGACGTCGTTGTCTTTGCCCACCACATTGGTCCAGCGGTGGTGCAGGTCATTATGGGTGTGCTGCCAGGAGCGCGACGGCGTGACGAAGTCCCATTCCCAGGTGGTGGAGTGGATGTCCGGATCCCGCATCCAGTCCCACTGGCCGTGCAGGATATTGTGGCCCAGCTCCATGTTTTCCAGGATCTTGGCCAGGCTCAGCAGCGTGGTGCCGGTGACCCAGGCGGCCTTGTTCTTGCTGACCAGCAGGGCCGCGCGGCCGGAAATCTCCAGCCCGCGCTGGATCTTGATCATGCGCCGGATGTAGGCGGCGTCCGAGGCTCCGCGCTTGGCCAGGATCTCGTCGCGGATGGCGTCGAGTTCGCGGCCCAGCTCAGCCACCTGTTCGTCTGTCAGGTGCGCCGCAGCGGGCGGGCGCACCGTGGGACTGCCGGACTCGGCCAACGCTCCGGGGCGTGTCCGTGTCCCGCTGGTCGAGGTTGCCTTGCTTGCTGAAATTACTGACATGCGGTGGTGCTCCTCAGAGTTCGAGGTTGACGGGTCCGGCGGCTGCCGAGACACACGTTTGGATCAGTTGGCCGGGTTCGCCGTGGACTTCGTTGGTACGCAGGTCCCGCACCTGTCCGGCCAGGAGGGGGGTCAGGCAGCTGTGGCAGATGCCCATCCGGCAGCCGCTGGGCATGAGTACCCCGGCGTCCTCGCCCACGTCCAAAAGCGGAGTATCGCCGTCGGCGTCCACTTCCCGGTCCGACGCTTCAAAGGTAACCAGGCCGCCGTCGTGCCCGACGCCGCCGGCGAAGGCGGTATTGAACCGTTCGATCATCAGGTTTCCCGGGTCGCCGGGGAGCACCACATCCGTGCCTGGGGCACCGGCGGTGAGCGCAGCCTGTTTCCAGAGCGCCTCGGCGTCGTCCAGGAAGCTGTCCGGGCCGCAGGCGTACGCCGAACGTTCCTTCCAGTCCGGGCAGATCTCCTCAAGCTCAGCGGTGGTGGTGAAATCCAGGCGGCCCTGCTGCCCCGTAAACCACTGGGCAAGCCGGAAGTTGGGGAACTGGTCCGCGAGTTCGGCCAGTTCTTCCCGGAAGAGGCTCTCGCCAGGGGTGCGCGCGGAGTGGATCAGTACGACGTCGGCATCCCGGCGGCGCGGTACCAGCGTACGGATCATGGACATCACCGGGGTGATGCCGCTGCCAGCGGTGACCATCAGCAGGGGCCGGGGGTGCTCGGGGAGGACAAAGTCGCCCTGCGGCGGGGCCAGGAACAGGACATCGCCTGGACGGGTGGTGCGGACCAGCGTTCCGGACACTGCACCGACGTCCGTGACGGTGATGGCAGGGTCTTTGCCTGCGGGGGCGCTGAGCGAGTAGGACCGCCAATGGCGGACCCCGTCCAGTTCGACGCCGATGCGCGCCCACTGGCCTGCCAAGTGGGCATGCCAGCCGCGGCCGGGACGGAAGAAGATGGTGGCCGAATGGGCCGTCTCCTGGACAACACGCGTCACCACGCCGCGGAGCTGCCGGGCGGAGAAGACTGGATTAAAGAGCGCAAGGATGTCTTCGGGCGCCAAGGGCGTGGTCAAAACAGAGGCCGCCTGGGCCAGCTGACGCAGCCGGATCATGCCGTTGTACCTAAAGCGGCGCGAGCCATATTTCTCTCTCCCGTCACATGACCGTTCCGCAGTCACGCTGTAATGGTGGACGCTAAGCCCCCCAAAGCCGCTATAAGCCTAACGGCTTCCATCCGCCGATCGTTCCTTCATGATGCTAATAAGCGAACTGATCAATATCCACTCCTGCACTCCGGATCCGCCAGGAGAGGCTTGGCGGCTGGGGTCAGCGTGAATCCCGCTCTGCGAATTCCTCGTCGAGATCGTGGTGCCGGAACTCGGTCTCGGGGTTCGGTTCGCCCTCGGCCACGTATTCATAGTCGAGTTGGCGCTGGACCTGGCTGTCCAGAACCTGGAGCTCCAGGTCAGGCACTGCAGAGAGGTCTGCCGGGAAATCTTCTTCCGGCGTGAGATGGAGATTGTCAGACATGGGTGCCTCCCGGGACGTCACTAATTGCCCGGCCTCTGCGGCACGAACCCTCTCAGGATATTCCCTGTTTCACCGAACTCCCAGCCGTTTCCGCAATTGTCAGGAAACGGCCCGGCTCCACCCAGTGGCAGGGGCGATATGGCGGGCGATGTTGCCCAGCAGCTTGGCGTTGAAGTCCACGCCGAGCTGGTTGGGGACGGTGACCAGCAGGGTGTCCGCCGCCTGCACGGCGGCGTCGCCTGCGAGCTCCCCAGCTAGGACGTCCGGATCCCCCACATAGCTTTTTCCGAACCGTGCCGTCAGCCCGTCGATGATGCCCACCTGGTCCCGCGTGTCCCGGAGCGCACTGCCGCCAAAGTAGCGGCTGTCTTCCTCATCCACGATGGGCAGGATGCTGCGGCTGACCGAAACCCGTGGCTGGTGACTGTGCCCAGCCGCCGCCCAGGCCTCCCGGAAGAGCTGGATCTGCTCCGCCTGGAGTTGGTCAAAGGGCACCCCGGTGTCCTCGGTCAGCAGGGTGGAGCTCATCAGGTTCATCCCCTTGCCCGCCGCCCACACTGCAGTCTTCCGGCTGCCGGCTCCCCACCAGATGCGTTCCGCCAGGCCCGGCGACTGCGGCTGGACGGGCAGCAGCCCGGTGGCACCGCCGGCATAGCGTGGATCCGCCTCCGCCACGCCCGCGCCGCTAATGGCATGCCGGAACTGGTCCGTGTGCCTGCGGGCCATATCAGCGTCAGTCTCGCCGGCCGCCGGCAGGTGCCCGAAGGCGGCGGCTCCGTTGCGGGCCGGTTCGGGTGAACCCCGGCTGATGCCGAGCTGAAGCCGGCCTCCGCTGATCAGGTCCGTGGCGGCGGCTTCCTCTGCCATGTAGAGCGGGTTTTCGTAGCGCATGTCGATGACGCCGGTACCCATTTCGATCCGGCTGGTGCGGGCAGCGATGGCAGCCAGCAGCGGGAACGGGGAGGCCTGCTGGCGGGCGAAGTGGTGGACCCGGAAGAACGCCCCGTCGATGCCCAGTTCCTCCGCCGCGACGGCGAGTTCGATGCCTTGGACCAGGGCCTCGCCCGCGGTCCTGGTGCGGGAACCCTGGCCGGGGCCCCAGTGGCCAAAAGAGAGGAATCCGATGCGCTGCATGTCAGGCCCAACCGTCAACGGCCTCCAGGCATTCCCATCCGTATATTCCCATCCGTGCCCGGTTACAGGAGAATCTCAGCAACATCGGCAGCGGAGAAGAACATGAGGAAAGCGGCCGAGCCGCGGAAAGGTGGTTGGCCTGTGGCGCACTTCGACTTTTGTGTGGTGGGCGGAGGCATCGTGGGGCTGGCCACCGCCTACCAGCTGCTCCGCAAGAACCCGGGCGCCTCATTGGTCCTGTTGGAGGCCGCCGATACCGTGGCCTCGCACCAGACCGGCCACAACAGCGGCGTCATCCACTCCGGGATCTACTACCCGCCGGGCAGCCTGAAGGCCCGGTTCAGCAAGGCCGGCGCGGAACAGACCCGGGAGTTCTGCCGGGAGCACGGCCTGCGGTACCAGGAGCCTGGCAAGCTGTTGGTGGCCACCACGGAGTTGGAGCGGCGGCGGTTGGACGACCTGGAAAAGCGGGCGGCCATCCACGGCCTGGGCTGTGAACGACTGGACCAGGCGGAGCTGGCGCGGCGCGAGCCCAATGTGGCCGGTCTTGGTGCCCTCCTGATTCCCAGCACCGGAATCGTGGACTACCGGGCGCTTGCCCTCAAGCTGGCAGAGCTTGTGGCGGCAACCGGTGGTCAGGTGCTCACCAGCGCCCGCGTGATCTCCATCAGCGAGTCCGCAGACCGGGTGGACGTTGGAACCGGCAGTGAGCGGTACAGCTGCGGGAGGCTGGTGGTGTGCGGGGGGCTGCAGTCGGACCGGCTCGCGGAGCTGGCGGGCCTGGCCATCGACGTGCAGATCATCCCTTTCCGCGGCGAGTACTTCCAGCTGCCCGCTGAGAAATCCCGTTACGTCAGGCACCTCATCTATCCCGTACCTGATCCTGCCCTCCCCTTCCTGGGTGTCCATCTCACCCCGACCATAGACGGCACTATTACGGTAGGGCCTAACGCCGTCCTGGGCATGTCCCGCGAGGGCTACCCCAAGTTCTCCATCAACGTGCCCGACGTGGCGCGTTACGTCCGCTTCCCGGGGCTTTGGCGGGTCGCCCGGGCCAACCCGGCCACCGCTGCCAGGGAACTGCGGAACTCGATGTTCAAGGGCAGCTACCTGCGGGAGTGCCGGAAGTATGCACCAGGGCTGACCAGGGCGGACCTGCTTCCGCACGAGGCCGGGATCCGGGCCCAGGCCGTCCGCCGCGACGGGACCCTCATCCACGACTTCCTGCTGGCGGAAACACCCCGGATGATCCATGTGCTGAACGCACCCTCCCCTGCCGCCACCGCAGCCCTGCCCATCGGCGGGCATCTGGCGTCCAAGGCATCAGCGCCCTCCACGCCACCCACGCCGTCCACACCGTCCACGCCGTCAGACGGTGTCATGTAGCGGGAAGCTCCCAGTCATTTAGGGGAAAGCTCCCAGCCTTGCCTGATATTCCAATGGCTGGGAACGCCGAGCACGGCGGTCCTTAGCCACGGAAGCACAAAGGACAACTATGTTAAGCACGCCGGAATTCTCCAGGAAAACGCTCATGCTGGGAGCGGGGATGGGCTTCCTGGCCCTTGCCACGGGATGCGCCAGGGCAGGCAGTGAAGCACAGCCGACGCCGGCCGCTTCTTCGGCTGCCTCCACCGCGGCCGCTGCCCCCGAATGGGAATACACGGGAGCCATGGGGCCGCAGGAATGGGGAACCCTCAGCCCCACTTACGGATCCTGCCAGGCGGGCACCGCGCAGTCCCCCATTGATCTGACAGGCGGAGCCCTCAACGGAACGGCCAGCGGCAGCGGGGACCAGGGCACTGTCATCCAACTGCAATACCAGCCATCGGACGCTGAAGTGGTCAATAACGGCCACACGTCTGAGCTCCACTCGGCGGCTCCGCAGGTGATGCTGCTCAACGGGCTGCCCTGGACGTTCAAGCAGTTCCACTACCACGCACCGTCCGAACACACCCTGGACGGGAAACGGTTCGAGGCCGAATTCCATTTTGTCCACCAGTCCGACGACGGCCGGCTGGCCGTGCTGGGTGTGCTCGCCGTCGAGGGCCCGAACAATGCCGCCTGGGCGGCTTTTGTGGACGCTGCAGCGGCCGCTCCCGCCGCTGGCTCCGAGGCCCCGGCCGGCGTCGTGGATCTTGGCTCACTCATCCCGGCCTCGCTGGACCACTTCGCCTATACCGGCAGCCTCACCACGCCGCCCTGCTCGGAAAACGTCCAGTGGCTTGTCCTGGAAACGCCGGTCGAGCTGGGGCGGGGGCAGCTGGACGCGCTTACCGCAGTCCACGACGGGAACGACCGCCCCCTCCAGGCCCTCAACGGGCGTGCTGTGAGTGTGGTGCACCAGTAATTCCGACGGCGACGCCCGGCTACCCTGCCCGTCAGGGGACCTCGATGGTCACCACAGCGGGGCCGGCTGCAGCGGACACGGGGGCGGTGGTTCCGGGAACAGCATGCCCGGACACCCCCGTGCCCTGCGCTGCGGGTCCCGGCGCCGCGGCAGCCGCGGCAGCCGCGGCAGCCATGGCAGCCGTGGCCGAGGTGACCGCCCTGGACACGCAGCACGCCATCTTTTCCGTGGCATTCTTCTGCCTGGCGCTGTAGAAGACGTCGCGGTGGTCGATGGCGCCCTCCAGCCGGAGGATCCTGACTTCGCAGAGACCACATTCGCCCTTGCGGCAGTCGAACATCATGTCCAGGCCGGCTCCCTGAAGGGCCTCCAGCATGGATTCGCCGGGCCCCACCGGAACCTCCATCCCCAGGCCGGGAACCCGGACGATGAACTCCTCGGCCCGGTACCAGCCGCTGTTTCCAAAAGTCTCGTAGCGAAGGCTGGCGGGGCTGAGGCCCTGCTGGGTCCACGCCCGGCGGACGGCGTCCATCAGCCGGATGGGACCGCACATGTAGAGCTCCGTACCGTCGTCCTCTATGCCGGCCATCAGGCTGTTCACGTCCAGGGGTGTCCCTTCGGCGTCGCTGTGGACCACCAGGTTTGCACCGTGCAGCTCCTCCAGCTGCGGCAGGTACGCCATGGCGGCCCGCCGCCGGCCCGCATACACCAACGTGTAGTCAAGCCCCAGGTTTTTCAGGACGCCTGCCATGGCCGCTATGGCAGTGATACCGATTCCCCCGGCCAGAAGGATGTAGCGCGCCGCGCCTACCCGGAGCGGAAAGTTCTGCAGCGGCTGGGTGATCTCCAGCCTGTCGCCGCGCTGCAGGGCGTGGATGAAGAGGGAGCCGCCCCTCGACGCCGGGGCCTTCAGGACGCTGATCGCCAGCCGCTTGCCATCCTGGCTGGATTCCACAATGGAATAGGACCGCCTCACGCGCTGCCCGTCGATGAGCACCATGACATCGAGATGCGAGCCCGGCTCCGCTTTGAGCGGCAGGTCAGGTTCCAGCACGATCCGCTGGATGTCAGCCGCTATGGTTTGGGCCTCGACAACTGTTCCCAGCTGCCACACTTCACTATTTGTTGCTGCCACGGCTATCCCGTCCGCTCGTGTTGGCTGCGTGCGTCAGGCACTGGGAACCAGGCGGCCTTCGGCCTCGAGCTGGCGTTCAATCAGCCGCCTCACCCACATGCCGCCGGCGTCGATGTTCAGGTTGTAGAACTCGTAGTCAGGATTGGCATCGATCGCTTCCTGCTGCGCGGCCAGCATCGCCTCGTCCTCGCCAAAAACGCCATGCACGCCGTCCCTCAGCTGGGTGGTGATGAGCTGGCTGTCCAGCCGGTAATTCCGCATAAAGGCCCAGAAGTAGTGGCAGGACCTGTCACCCTCGGGGGTGATCGCGTTCATGACAAAACCGTTGACGCCCTGGCTGCGGTCGCCGTCGAACGCTCCCGTTCCAGCCTTGGCAACCCCAACGTCGATGTTGATGACCGACGGCGAGCGGAAGGTGATGATCTGCCAGCGGTCCACTTTGCCCGCGAAGCCCGGAAATTTGTCCCTCATGTTCTTGAGCCAGAATGGCGGGGCGTCGATGTCAAACATCCACCGGGCGACGGTGACGGTGTCGCCGTCGTGCGTGACCACGAAGTCAGACTCGCTCAGCTCCTCCTGCCCGATCGAGGAGGAGTGGATGAATTCCTCGTGGGTGAGGTCCATCAGGTTGTCCAGCACCAGCTGGAAATTGCACGGCGCATGGATGGTTTCACCGTCCCCCGCCCATTCCGCCGAATCCAGCTGATGCATGTCCGGGACAAGTGCCGGGTTGGCCTGGGTGGGGTCGCCCAGCCAGACCCACACATAGCGGTGCCGTTCCACCACCGGAAAAGAAGGGACGGTGGCGCTGGGGTTGATGGTTTCCTGCGCCGGCATGGAAACGCAGCGCCCGGCCGAGTTGTAAACGATGCCATGGTAGGGGCACTGGATCTGGTCCTTGCCCAGGGTCTTGCCCATGGAGAGCGGAGCCAGCCGGTGCCAGCAAGCGTCAGCCAACGCCACCGCCTTGCCGTCCTCGGTACGGTAGAGGGCCAAAGGACGGCCGGCCACTTTCCGCGCCATTGGTTTACGGGTCACTTCCTTGTCCCACGCCGCCACGTACCAGGCATTCAGCGGGTAGCCGAGGACCTTGTTGGTGGTGGAACTCCTGGCTTGCATTGCGTTCATGGCGCTTCCCTTCCGCGGGCTAAATGCCTATCTCCATAGGTAGTGCACTGCGTCACACAATAACTATGGATATAGTTATTGGCAACAGCCGGGATCATATTTCGGGAGGGAGCGTCATGAGTCTTCGTTATGCACTGCTGGCTTTGCTGTCTGTGGAGCCGATGACGGGCTATGACCTCGCCAAGCACTTTGAATCGTCGGTCGCGTACGTGTGGCACGCCCCCGATTCCCAGATCTATCCCGAACTGCGGCGGATGGAGAAGGAAGGGCTGCTGCTGGCCAACGAAGTGCCCTGGGGCCCCAACAGCACAAAGACCCGGTACAGCATTGCGGCCGCAGGCACGGCGGCCTTCCGGGAGTGGATGAATACTCCGCTGGAATATTCCCGCGAGCGCGACCCCGCCCACCTCAAGGCTGCCTACCTGGAATGGGCCGAGCCGCCGTCCGCCCGCGCGCACATGAGGGCGCACCTGGAATACCACTCCCTTCGTCGCAGGCAGTGGGAGGGCATGATCGAGGAGCTGCGGAACGGCACCAACGTGATGCTGAGCAAACGGCTGGCGAAAACACCGGAAGCGGACAGGCGCCGGACCACCGAGTACAAGATCTTCACCTACGAAGGTCTCATTGCCCGGGCGGAGACAGAAATTGCCTGGGCACGCCGGGGCCTTGAACTCATTGATTCCCTCGAAGGCAGCAACTGAGCGCCGTTTACCACTGCGTCGGCAAGGGGCGGACCCAACGCCGGGGACCGGCAGCGTTCGGCGGCTAAACTGGCACCGTGCCCACCGACCAGACACCGCCCAACAGTCCCGAGCCGCCGTCGCGCGGGAAACTGGCCGAGCGGCTGCTGCCCGGGGGAACGGAACCTGATCCCCGCTTCACCCTCGCCAACGAACGGACGTTCCTTGCCTGGATCCGCACCTCGCTGGCTCTCCTTGCCGGCGGGATAGCCATCGAGGCATTCACCGCGGATCTTTTCCTGGAGCCTGTGCGCAAAGGCCTGGCTGTCCTGCTGTTGCTGCTGGGAATGTTGCTGAGCGCGGGATCAGCAGTGCGCTGGATCAGGGTGGAGCGCAGCATGCGCAACAAAACACCGCTCCCGCTGCCTCTGATCGTGCCACTGCTGGCCGGGGCCGGTGCCCTGGCGGCCGCCGCTGTCCTGATTTTTGTTCTCTGGCGCTGAACCTGTGGAACGCCGCACACCAGCCCCTGGCCTGCACGGCGATGCCGGGCTGCAGCCGGAACGGACCACGCTGGCGTGGGGCCGCACCATGATGGCGCTGGTCACTGTCAGTGCCATTTTCCTGCGCTGGCTCCCCCAGCACGGCCTGCCCATCCTGTTGCTGTTCGCCGTTTCCATCACGGCCGCAGCGGCCATTTACTTCACCCAGCGCCGCCGCTACCGTGCCAGCGCAGCGGGGATCGTCCGGGAAAATGTCGACGCCGGCGCCTCCGCCGTGATCTGGACGGCGTTCGCGGGGGTTGTGCTGGGGGCGTTGGGAATCGGCGTGGTTCTCCTGGGCAGCCCGTGACGGCGCACCTTACCGCCCCACAGAATGCCGAAACGGGGTTTAATGACCGCATGACCCACCCCACACAGCAGTCCACCAGCCCACTGACGCCGCAAGCGGCCCCTGACCCCGCTTTCGAAGCCGCTTTTCAAGCCGCCCAAAAGAGCGCCAACGAAGGCGGCATTCCTATCGGGGCAGCGCTTGCACGTGACGGCGTGGTCATCGCGAGCGGACACAACGAACGGGTTCAAAACGGCGATCCGATAGCGCACGGGGAAATGTCCGCCTTGCGTGCGGCCGGCCGGCAGAAGAGCTACCGGGACACCACTTTGTACACCACCCTGGCCCCGTGTGCCATGTGCACCGGAACCATCATCCAGTTCAAAATCCCCCGGGTGGTGGTGGGCGAAGCGCGCACGTTTGGCGGCGAGTTCGAACTTCTGCGCTCACGCGGCGTGGAGGTGGTGGTCCTGGATGACCAGCGGTGCGTGGACATGATGCGGGCGTTCCAGGAAAACAACCCCGACTTGTGGGCGGAGGACATCTCTGAGGACGTCAGCCCGGACATCACTAAGCAGGACTAGAGTGCGCCACCTGGGGCTTGCAGCCATGCCATTTTTCAGAGATCGTCTTCGGGCCGGGCGGTGAGGATCCGATGGGCCCTGGCCTGAAGGATGCCAAGCGACTCCTGGATCAGGGGTGATGCGATACTGCCGCTGCGCACCGCAGCGACAATGCGGCGCGCGGGCCGCCCCTTGCCGGTAATGCGCAGTCGAACCACGTTCTCGGCACCACGCAGGGGCGCCAGTCGCGGCAGCAGCCCCACGCCCAGCCCCGCACCAACGAAGGCGATCTGGGTTTCCCATTCAATGGCCTCATGGGCAATCCGCGGCGTCACGCCGACTGCCGTGAAGGCCGCGGTGAACAGGGAATGGTAGGTGGAACCCGCGGCCTCGGTGATCCAGGGTTCCGACGCCAATTCTTCGAGCGTCACCGTCTCCCGCGAAGCCAACGGATGGTCGGAGGGAATGATCACGTCCAGGGGATCGTCGAGCAGAACGGTCTGCTCGAAGCGCGGATCGTCCTCAACATAGGTGTCGGACTGCATGGCGACGATGACCGCCAGGTCGATTCGTTCGGCAACCAACAAGTCGAAGCAGCGGGCCGGATTGGCCTCGAGTACCTGCACCTCCAGCAGCGGGCGTGTTGAGCGCAGCGTGGCGGCCAGCGGCGCGAGCAACTGGGCGGCCGCCGTCGAGAATCCGCCGAGGCCAAAACGGGACTGCACCTGGTCGCCAGCCTCCATGGCGGCGGCGCGCAGGCTCTCCCATTCCGCAATCAGGGCGTCCGAGCCTTCTACGAGAAAGCGGCCCGTGGCGGTCAGCCGCACACCCCGGCCATCCTTCGTCAGCAGCTGCATTCCCAGCACGCGCTGGAGCTCCCGCAGTTGCGCGGAGACTGCGGAGGGAGAATAACCCGTGAGCTCCGCGGTCGCACCAACAGTGCCGCACCGGGCAAATACCCGAAGTGTTATGAGCCGTGGATCGATCATGCACCCATTGTGCACTGTTATCTCCTAAATGTTGCGCTTTTGCTGCAGATCGATCGGCCCTAATCTCGTGAATACAAGGTTTTCGACAACGCCGCTTGCACTGACGCAAGCAGTGGTCGCAACGCATCGCCCGCTTATCCACGCCTCCCGGGAGGAAACACATGTCTGCTCCAGTCTTGCCCCTCAATTCACGCGGAAAACTCGCCTCATCATTGCCTGCCGAGCAGCTGGCGGAAATCAAGGAGTTGTTCGATTTCCGGCGCGTGGGATATTCCCTCGATGCCCCCTTCTACACCGACCCGACGATCTTCAACATCGACATGCAGGCCATTTTTGGCCAGCACTGGATCTTCGCCGGCAGCATCGCCGAACTCCCGGAGCCGGGCGACTACATCACCGTCGACTACGGGCCCTACTCCCTGATCGTGCTGCGCAACGACGACGGCGGCGTGAACGTCCTGCACAACGTGTGCCGCCACCGCGGCGCCCGCGTCCTGACCGAGCCCGCCGGGTCAACGGGAAACCTGGTCTGCGGCTATCACTCTTGGACCTACTCGCCGGAGGGCAATCTGATCCACGCCTCGGCACCCGGGGAGACAAAGTTCGACAAGGGCTGCTTCGGCCTCAAGCGCGCCCACAGCCGCGTGGTGGCCGGGCTCATCTTCGTCTGCGTTGCGAACGAACCGCCGGCGGATTTTGACGAAACCGCCAAGATCTTCGAGCCTTACCTCGCGCCCCACGATCTGTCGAAGACGAAAATCGCCTACCAGCAGAACATCATCGAAGAGGGCAACTGGAAGCTCGTCATGGAGAACAACCGTGAGTGCTACCACTGTGACGGCCACCCGGAGCTCGCCTGCTCCCTCTTTCCCACCTGGGGCCTGACGGAGGGCCTGATCCCGGCCCACCTTGAAGAAGTATGGGACCGCAACAAGGAAGCACAGTCCTCACTCGAGGAACGTTGCCGCCGCTACGGCCTTCCCTACGAGGTGGTGGAGGAGCTCGACACACGCGTAGCTGGTATCCGCATCTCACGGGAATCGCTCGACGGTGAGGGCGAATCGTTCTCGCCGGACGGGCGCAGGCTCTCCAAAAAGCTGCTCGGCGACTTGCGGGACTTCCGCCTTGGCCGCTGCTCGATGCACCTGCAGCCCAACAGCTGGTTCCACTTCCAGGGGGACCACGTCATCACGTTCGGTGTTTTCCCCGTGAACGAACACCAGACACTGGTGCGCACCACCTGGCTGGTAGCTGACGACGCCGAGGAAGGCGTCGACTATGACCTGGAGAAGCTCACCTACACCTGGAAGCAGACCAATCTGCAGGACAAGGCGTTCGTGGAGCTGTGCCAGACGGGCGCCGGCAGCCCCGCGTACGAGCCCGGCCCTTATATGAAGAGCGAGTACCAGGTGGAGGCGTTCATCAACTGGTACGTGCAGCGCGTGCAGGAGCACTTGGCATGATTGAAGTCCTCACTGAGACGGCCACCCAGGAACCACAGCGTATTCGCGGTCTTGAGATGCCCTGGAACAGGGTAATGGGCAGCACCGAGGGAGCCGCAGGCGCAGCCCGCGCCTTGGGCCCCTGGCACCCGCAGGAGTTCATGGCTGAATGTGTCGAGACCGTTCCCGAGGCGGGCGGCATGATGACCTTCGTGTTCCGCCGCTGCGACGGTGCGCCGCTGGCGTTCCGTGCGGGGCAGTACGTGAACGTCGCGTTTCCCCTCAACGGCGAGGACCAGGATCCGGTGGACCGCAGCTACTCGCTGTCCAGTTCACCCACACAGCCCTGGACCTTCAACATCACGGTCAAAAGCGACCCCGCGGGACTCGTCTCACCGTGGGTGCACGAGAACGTCAAGCCCGGCACCGTCCTGGAGATGCTCGGACCGGTCGGGGCATTCCACCTGCCCGACGCCGACCGCCGGGCCCGGTACCTCTTGCTGGCTGCCGGCGCAGGCATCACCCCCATCATGTCGATGCTGCGGACCATCCACTCCCTGCCCGGACAGGCGGATGTTGTGGTGCTCTATCACGGAGCGGAGGCCGGAGGCTTTGCCTTCCACCAGGAGTTGGCCTACATCGCCTCAGTTGACTCGCGGGTCAAGGTCTTCTACTCGCTGGGCGACCGCAGCGTTCCCGAGGGGTGGGAAGGGCTCACCGGAAGGCTGACGGCGGCCATGCTGGAGGAGGTTGCCCCCGATGCCAACGGCCGCCAGGTCTATGCCTGCGGCCCCGAGGGTTACCTGAACACCGCCACTGAGCTCCTCAGGAAGGTCGGCGTCGACGACACCTCCATATACATGGAATTCTTCTCGGGAGACCGCCAGACCCTCCTTGAGTACCAGGCGGAGCTCGCGTTTGCAGTGGATATTGCGGAGGAAATCGCCGAGGAAATCGCCGATTCCGCCGAGGACTACTACGAAAGCCAGCCCACCGCGTTCGGGCTCTACGAGCCCGGTTACGACGCCGAGGGAACCCTGAAGGCCACGGGGCTGGCGCTGGAAACCGTCGATCCGGACGTACCCGCGTCAGAAGCCCCTGGAGGCAATCCGGACGTGGGGTCGGAGGCCGGGTCCCCCGATGCCTCGAGCTTCGACACGGTGGGAACGGGAAGCCTCACCCTGTCCTTCATGCGCACCGGCATCAATGTGCGCATCGACCCCGAAGAACACATCCTTGGGGTGGCCCAGCGTGCGGGCGTCAGGATCGGCGCGAACTGCAAGGAAGGCATGTGCGGCTCCTGCAAGGTCGTCAAGCTTTCCGGGGAGGTGGAGATGAACCACCAGGGCGGGATCCGGGCACGGGAAATCGATGCAGGCAAGTTCCTGCCCTGCTGCTCCACCGCGCGGACGGATATGGTGATCGATGCCTAGCGGCTACCGGCTGCTCTTGGGCAGCATCAGGGTCTAGGCCGGACAGTTTCAGGGATAGTTTTCACGGCAGGAACACAATCTGGGTCTTCGGATCGTGCTCCAGGGCCGGCCTGCCGGCCACGATCACCGTAGCCCGCTCCCATGGCCGGTCTTGGAGTAGGAAGGGAATTTCTTGGGCTTCCCACTCCCTGTGCAGGTCTTGTTCCTCCTGGCCATCTCGTGCCAGGAGGCGACGTCTGGCTTCAAGGTTGTCGCACTGCACCCAGATCGAAGCGTCGATCAGGTCGGTGAGGTCTTGTCGTGATGATCCGCTCCCTTCCACCCACACCACCGAACGCCCGGCGCGTAAAGCAATGGCTCCTGGACGTTCCCGGGCCACCCAACCCGGCGGACGGTAGTGGACTGCCTCGCCTTGGAGCAGGGGTTCGAGGACCCCTTCACGGAGTTCATCGGCCCAGTCAAAAAACGAGAGGTGCCACGCTACATCGTCCGTGTGGACCACATCCGAGTCCGGCACTCGAGCCAGCAGACGATTGACCAGGGTGGTCTTGCCGGCCCCGCTCCTTCCATCAACGGCTACAATCCAAGGGCGGTTCGGACGCTGTCCTGCTGCCGGCAGGAGCCGCTGCACCAAGGCTTCCAGTGACTCGGCTTGCCAGCCTCCCGCATTGGATTCACCGATTTCAGGCTTCACATCCATGGTTACCTCGCTTTAGATGGACGGGTCTTCTGGCGGCGGTGCATGCCGTCCATCGAGCAGCGCGCTGCTGCTGCTCTGTGGCACCACGACGTGCACGGCGTTGCGCTGGATGGTGAAGTCTGCCGGCGTGGCAGTGGTGATCTCGCCGTCGAGGTTCACTGGCAGCGGCTGCTCGGTGACCACCCGGACACGTCGGCTTGTCAGGTGATACACCCGGTCATGTTTGATGAAGCTTCCGTCCTTGAGTAACCGTGCGATGCTCACGTGCTCACGGAGCGGCCCCGCCAGGATGGCGTAGATGTCCAGGGTGTGATCATCGATCCCAGCCGTGGGGGAGACCGTGTTGCCACCGCCGTAGTGCCGGCCGTTGCCGACTGCCACCTGAAGCAGGTTGTCGAGCTCCATCGGCTCGTGGTCCCCGTCGGTGAACTCGAGACGGGCCGGGAAAGCCTTGTGCCGGGCATAAGCGTTCAGGGTGGCAATGCCGTATGCCAGCGGCCCGATGTACCGCTTCAGCCGCGGGCTAAGAGCTTCGGTAACAGCCACGGAGAGGCCTACGGACGCGACGTTGAGGAATGGCTCGCCGTTTGCCCGGCCGAGGTCGATGTCCACCACCTTCCCGTCCGCGACGGTAGCGCACGCCTCGGCCAGGTTGCTCGGTATCTCCAGGGTGCGGGCGAAGTCGTTGGCGGTGCCCAGTGGAAGAACGCCGAGCATGACGTCGGTGCCGGCAACCCGGCCGGCGGCGCAGCTCACCGTCCCGTCGCCGCCGCCAACAACCACCAGGTCGTGCCCGTCCGCCATCACTTGATCGAGCGTGCCGGCCAGTTCTGCTCCCGACAGCACGTGGTGCACGGAAGTGATCGGCAAACCTGCCATTTTCATCTTGTCCACCGCAAGTTCAAGCGCTGCCGCTCCCCGGCGGGATCCGGCGTTAATCACCACGGCAGCAGAGCGCGCTTGCGCAACCTTCATGAGGGACATACTAGGTCGATTGCCTGAGTAGCGACTGCGAACTGGCTGGCTCCCAGGAGTGCCTCGTGTTCGCCGCTTTGAGGGCTCAGCGCCTCTTGGGCCATCTGATGGACGCAGCGCAGAGAACGGCTGACGACATCCATAAGGCTCCCCCGGGTCCAGCTGGAGCTGCCAGCAGTCCTGCCCCTATCGGCAAGGCCACCTGTCCGAGGCGGTTGCCGAGCAGCCTCAGCGCCAGTGCGGCGCCCCGCGCATCTGGAGGAACCGCCTGCGTGATGAGGGTCATCGTGATCGGTTGTCCGAGTCCGAGGAAGAATCCAACGATTGCCAGGAGGACGGCTGCAAGGACTGGATTTCCAAACAGCCACGGCAGGATGGACAAGCTGATGCCTGCCCCTGCAAGGCTGGCTGTGATGAGTCCGGTTCTGCTCCATCGGGTCAGCATGACGGGCAGGAGCAGACGGGACGTGATGGATGCTGCCGCCCGGATGGCCAGCAGGACGCCAATTCCGATGGGGGCGATTCCATTTTCCTCTCCGAGCAGAGGGAGGAACGCAACGATGATGTCGGTTGTGGCCAGCAATGCAAGGCTGGCCAGCATGTTCGTCTTCACTGTCGGGATACCGAGAAGGTGGCCTACAGATTTAGATGTGGGCGCCTTCGCCGGCGCTGCCTCTGAAGTTTCCCGTCCACTCGTGCGTTCTTTCGCCGATGCCCCCAGAGCTACCGGAATGGCCAGCACAGATATTGCCCCCGCCAACATCAATGCTGCGTTGGCGTCCATGAGCCGGGCGGCGGCCGCCGCGTTTCCTGCAGATCCCATGGCCAGGCCTGCAACAAGTGGACCGACGAGCTGACCAAGGGAGAATGACGCAGTGAACCAGCCGAAGGCTGCGTCCATCCGGCTGAGCGGAACAAATCTTGCGATGGCGGACTGTCCAGCAATCGTGAAGCACAGGTGTCCAATGCCCAGTACCGCACTGGAGATTCCAACGAGCAGGAGGGACGGGGCGGTGGACAGCAGGAACGGGCCGCCCGCCAGCAGGAGCGTCCCCGCCAAGGTGATGCCCTTCATCGACGTTCGGCGGTCTGACAGTCGCCCGAGCCAGAGGGCGATCGCCACTGGAAGGAGGGCGAAGGAGGCAGAGGTCAGGCCAACTGCCACCGAGTCGCCGCCGAGGGCCAGCACCTTATAGGAGATAAGCGGCCTAGCCAGGTTGAGGGCGATCTGGCAAAGCACTGCTGAGGCAATCAGCATCCACAGCCACCGAATGGACTTCCGCTCGCTCACCTCTTCCCCTTTAGCTCCGCCAGGTCAGCGGATGCCAGGCGCGGCGATGCAGATGTGCACGCGCATCCGCATGCGGAGTAAAGGTACCGGGCTTCGCGAAGGCCATCCTTCACCGGAAGTCCGCGGTGGTGTCTTTGGCAACGTCCAGCAGCGTTGCCTGGAAGGCCATTTCCGCGGCGGCGCGCACCCTGTCGTGGCGGTGGGCGAGGAGCACTCTTCGGGACGGGGCACTCGAACCGAGGGAAACAATGCTGACACCTGGATGCTTGTTGACCACTGCGGTTCGCGGAGCAAGCGCTATGCCCAGGCCAACACTGACCATGGCTTGGGCCTCCTGGTAGTCGTTGGCCTGGAAAGCTATTCGTGGAGTGAACCCCGCGGCACGTGCGCTTCTCTGCAGAACTTCAACCACAGGATGTGCATCACCGCGAACGATCCATTCTTCTGTGGCCAGGTCTGCCATGTCCACCTGCTTCCGCCGCGCCAGCCGGTGGTCTTTGCCAACAATGAGCGCCGTGGCGTCTTCGAAGACAGTAGTGAGGGCAAAGTCCCCGGGATTGATCCGGTTCCATTCGTAGTCCCACAAAAGAGACATTCCCACCTGGCCGTTTTCCAGCATTTCCACGAGGTCCTCGAAGCGGCTGCTGCGGACGTGCAGTTCAATGGCCGGGTACTCCTTCTTGAATCTGCTGATCACGAGCGGCAGAAAGGAACCACCCAAGGTGGGGAAGGTTCCCATGGTGAGGCTGCCACGGTGCAGTCCTGCTATTTCTGCCAGATCAGCCTCCGCGGCAGCCATCTGTCGCAGGATACGGCGCGTGTGTGCAGCGAGGACATGCCCGGCATCGGTGGGGACCATCCCACGGGTCTGCCGCTGAAGAAGGGGCTGCCCGATTTCGGCTTCCAGGCGCCGCAGCTGTTGAGAGACTCCCGACGGCGAGTAGACGTGCTTTTCGGCAGCAGCCGTAATCGATCCAAGCTCCACTACGTCCAAGAGCAATTCGAGTCGTCGAATGTTAAGCATTTGCCGAGTCTCCTTTGAAGGATTTCTTACCTCCCCCTCACATTATTATCCTTGCGCTTCATCTGGAGCGGAATTTGGCCCTCGAGGGGACACCGTTTTTGAGAACTCCTGCACCGATCGCCTAGCCGCCTGCCCATTTCAAGACCTGTGATTGAAGAATAAGTGCATGGATATGCATTTTTTGGTGGTTGTAATTCATATCAAGTGGGGATCACACTTGAGCCAACCGGCAAGGCTTGCAGGCCAACAAAGGGCCCAGGAAGGTGTGAAAGCAATCATGTTAAAGATCCCAGCAGCGTGGATGCGCGGTGGAACCAGCAAATGCTGGGTGTTCGAGTGGGACAATCTCCAGGTCCCAGGAAAAAGCGTGGACGAAGTTCTCCTGCGTCTCTTCGGCAGCCCCGATAGCCGTCAGATTGACGGCGTGGGGGGCGGAACATCCACCACCAGCAAGGCCGTCATCCTTACCCGCTCCCTCAGCGAGCATGCCGACGTCGATTACACGTTCGCACAGGTGGCCATCGACGAGCAGCGGGTGGACTGGGGCAGCAACTGCGGCAACTGCTCAGCCGTAGTAGCCCCCTATGCAATCCAACGGGGTTGGGTGGCTCCCGGCCAGGAGAGCACATCCGTCCGGACCCTGAACACCAACACAGATCAGCTCATTCTGCAGAAAGTTCCGACGCCGGGCGGCCAGCTTCAGGACACAGGCACCCAGATGATCCCCGGCGTTCCGTTCCCCGGGCTGTCGGTCGGCATGGGGTTCCTGGACCCCGCCGGGAGAACCACCGGGAAACTGTTTCCCACGGGTGAACCGGTGGAGAAAGTGACATTCGACGGGCGTGAAGTTCCGGCCACGCTCATCGATGCAGGTGCTCCCCTCATCATTCTGGACGCTGAGTCCATCGGCCTCACCGCTATGGAGGCGTCTGCCGACATCGACAGCCAGGCTGCACTCCTTGTGCATTTGGACGACGTTCGCCGGGATGCCGCCGTACGCATGGGCCTTGCGGCCACCCGGGCTGAAGCAGCACGGGCGATACCGAAACTGGCGCTGGTGGGCAAGGCGGGCCAGGACGATGAAGCGGACCTCAACGTGAGAATGCTGTCCATGGGAAGGCTCCATCCTGCCCTGGCTATCACGGGAAGCGTCGCCCTGACCATGGCCGCCCAGCACGAAGGGACGGTGGTCCGGGACCTCCTCCCCACTGATCCTTCATCGGGGCTGACCATGCGCACCCCGGCCGGCATCGTTCAGACATGGGCGGAAATTCGTGATGGCGTGTCCGTCGTCGGAACGATTCGAAGCGCCCGCCGCCTCGCGGACGCCGAACTGCTGCTTCCAGAGTCCTGGTAAGCGGAAGACAAAAATAACCGCCTGTCCTCGTCCTTGCGCCCGAGTGGTGTTGCAATGAGGTAGGCCCAAACCAAAGGATTCCTCAATGACGAGCAACAAGTCATCCTTGGAGCCGCCCGGGCTCTTCCCGGAAGGCACCGACGGGCAGACCGAGCCAAGCGAGCAGCCCGATCTGCCCAAGCACTCCCGGCGCACCGTCCTTACAGCCGTCAGCGCTTTCGCACTGCTGGGCGCTGCAACCACCGTCCTGGGTGGAAGCCTGCTGAACCCGCCCTCAAGCACAGAAGACGGCAACTTCAGTGGAGAAACCCTCGAGTTCCTGATTCCCCTGGCTTCAGGCGGTGGAACTGACACCTGGGCGCGGTTCATTGGCACAGAACTGACCAATTATGTTCCGGGCCGGCCGGGTTTTGCGCCAGTGAACGACGCCGGCGGCGAAGGCATCCTGGGCACCAACCGGTTCGCCCGCTCAGCCAAGACCGACGGCACCGAGATCCTGGTCGGCACGGCATCCACCGTGGTGCCGTGGGTCCTGGGACGCTCGGCCGTGAAGTACTCCTTCGAAGACCTTAAGCCTGTAGTGGTGAACGGCACCGGCGGAGTCATTTACGCCCGGGCCGAAGCCGGGGTGGCCGGTGTGCAGGACCTCATCAACAGGGACCAGCCGCTCGAGTTCGGCGGGATCAGCGCCACGGGCCTGGACATTACCACCCTGGTCGCCTTCGACCTGCTCGAAGCCGACGTGACAAGCACCTTCGGGTTCGAGGGCCGGGGCCCTGTCAACCTGGCCCTTCAGCGCGGGGAAATCGATCTGGACTACCAGACGACCTCCGCCTACGGCTCCGCCGTCGCAGGCATTGTCAAGGAAGGCAAAGCCGTCGTGCTGATGTCCTTCGGCCAGCTGAACGAAGCCGGGGACGTCATCCGTGACCCCAACTTCCCCGACGTGCCCACAGTCGCAGAAGCGTACGAAACGCTCCACGGCATGAAACCCTCGGGCGAAAAATACGAGGCCTACAAGACACTGCTCGGGCTGACGTACACCTACCAAAAAGGGCTCTGGGTTCCTCAAGAGACCCCTGAGACCGCCTACGAGCTGCTGCGCCAGTCCAGCGAAAAACTGGGCACAGACGCAGGATTCCAAGAAAAGGCCGCCAAAGTCCTCGGCGGCTACCCCCTCGTTGCGGACGCCGGCGTAGCCGACCGCGTCAGGGACGCCTACAAAGTCAGCGGCTCCGTCCGGTCCTATGTCACAGGGCTGCTCGCGGACAAATACAACATCCACGTTGAGTAAGGACCATCATGCTTGACTCCGCAATGGCAGCGCTGGCATCCCTCGCTGACCCCTCCCTGCTCATCATGCTCCTGATCGGCACCGTCGCTGGTCTGATCATGGGCCTCATCCCCGGACTCGGCGGCACCGGCGCCGTCGCGATCCTCCTCCCCATCACGTTCGGAATGGAACCGCCCCAGGCTCTGGCCCTCCTTATCGGAGCCCTCGCTGTAGTCCATACCTCGGACACTGTCTCGGCGGTTTTGCTCGGCGCCCCGGGCTCCGCGTCAGCCAGCGTCACCATGCTGGACGGATACTCCATGGCAAAGAAAGGACAAGCGGCCCGGGCACTAACCCTGGCGTTCCTGTCCTCCATGGCCGGCGGCATCATCGGCGCCGTCGGCCTGACACTGGCCATCCCGTTGGCCAGGCCCCTCGTCCTCTCCTTCGCCAGTCCCGAACTCTTCATGCTGACCGTCCTCGGTGTATCTTTGGCGGCAGTCCTGTCACGGGGAAACATCATCAAAGGAGTCTCGGCAGGCCTCCTTGGCCTGATCCTGGGCATGGTTGGGACCTCGCCCACCACAGCCGAGGAACGGTTCACCTTCGGCAGTCTGTTCCTCGGCGACGGCTTGTCACTCGTCGCCGTTGCCCTGGGTATCTTCGGTCTGGCCGAAATCGCATCCCGCGCCAGCCAGCGCCGCGGACAAAAGCAAACCATCAGCCTTGGTGGCGGATGGGGCCAGGGCATCCGGGAATGGCTTACCCATTGGACCCAGGTCATCCGCGGCGCGCTCATCGGTATCTGGGCAGGCGTCCTGCCAGGCGTTGGCGCCACCGCCGGAACCTGGATGGCCTATGGCCAGGCCGTCGCAACCGCCAAGGATAAGCGCCAGTTCGGCAAGGGAGACCCCCGCGGCATTGTCGGCCCCGAAAGCGCCAACAACTCCGTGGAAGCCGGCGACCTGATCCCCACACTCCTCTTCGGCATCCCCGGAGGTGTCCCCTCAGCGATGCTCCTGGGCATGCTCCTTACTTACGGCATCCAGCCCGGACCTTCCATCATCACCGAACACCTCGACCTGATGTACCTGATCGTCTGGTCCTTCGCGATCGCTTCGATCCTTGGCGCGCTGCTCTGCTTCCTCAGCGTCAAACAGCTCGCAAAACTGACCAAGGTCCCGTTCGCCGTCCTGGCAGCAGGCCTCGTAGCCATCATGCTCCTGGGATCATTCCAGGAAGGCGGCCAGCTCGGCGACCTCTGGATCATGATCATCCTCGGCGCCTTCGGTTGGCTGCTGAAATCGACGGGGTTCCCTCGGGCACCGTTCCTCATTGGCTTCGTCCTGGCCATTCCACTGGAACGCTACTACTTCCTCACCGACAGCCTCTACGAAGGGTTCGACTGGATGGCCCGCCCCGGCGTCATGGTCTTCCTGGCAATCCTGATCCTGCCGATGATCTGGGCGTTCATCAAGTTCATCCGCGCCCGCCGACGCACCAACACTGACGATGGTCACCGGGACGAACAGCCTGAGGACGACGAAGCTCCGCTGAAGAATTCAACCTGGTCCCTCACAGCATCAGGCATCTTTTTCGTCGCCTTCGCCGCCGCCCTAATGTCGTCCGCTTCATTCTCACCGGAAGCCAGGCTGGTCCCACAGCTGGTGAGCATCGGAGGCCTGATCTTCTCCGGCATCCTGCTCTTCATTGAGATCCGGAGAAGGCTTCGCGACAGAACCCCGAAGGCAGATGACACCTTTGTTCAGGAGGCAGAGGGGATCCTTGGCACACAGCCCGCGAAGGCAGGTTGGACCCTTGACGCAAAGTTCGCGTTGAAGACGTTCCTCTGGATGACAGGCTTCCTGGCTCTCACGGCCGCCTTCGGATACCTGATTGCAGTCACGATCTTCATCCCGGCCTTCCTCCTGATAGTCGCAAGGGCCCGGCTCAAGGTCGCCATCATCTACACGGGCGTCCTGTACGTCGTGCTTCTGGCACTGCCCTCGCTCCTGCCGATTGACCTGCCGCAGGGCTGGCTCAACACCCTCGTCTAGCATCCGGCACCGTCTAGCATCCGGCAGCGTCCAGCATCCGGCGCCCTGCACATCAAATGCCATTGGAGAACGAAAAATGACAGTACTCGTAGCCTACGCACCCGCCCCCGAAGGCAGGGAGGCGCTGACTGAGGGGATTAGGGAAGCCCATCTTCGGAAATCAGACCTGCTCATCGTGAATGTCGGCCGTGGCCACCACGATCTGGACGCGCAGGAATTGCGGGAGTTGGAAGGCCAATTGACCGACGCCGGCCTGGCCCTGACCATCGAATCCTCGATCCTGGCAGATCCGGGGGACGCGGTCATCCAGATCGCACAGGACCGCAGCGCCGAAATGATTGTCATTGGGCTGAGGCACCGGTCCATGGTGGGAAAGCTCATCCTGGGAAGCACCGTTCAGCGCATCCTGCTGGACGCTACCTGCCCTGTACTTGCAGTCCGGTCAGACAAACTCTGACGGATGCCACTGCTGCCGGACTCATGGTCCGGTGAGCGTGCTGCCGTTCCCGCACTCCATCGCAACAGGTAGCCCGACGGACGGGCGCGGGACTGTGCGGCATGCAGGAGGAGGCAGGGTGACCACACCGGTCGCCCTGCCTCCTCTTATTGCGTCGAAGTCTGGTTAGTTACGACTAGGGAGTGACGTCTACTGACGAATGGAGTACGATTGTCAACAATTCACGATTGAGTGGAAAGGAAAAACCATGCGTCCATACGTATATGTCCCTGCAGCCAAAATCACCGGCGAGCTCGAGCCCAACGGCCACCGTGCCGGCTACGACTCGGGTGACCCCAAAACGGCGATCCTGAAATTCGACACCGGTTTCCAGACTGGTGTCTGGGAGTGCCAGCCCGGCGGCTGGAACATCACTCCCCGCGAGGACACCGAGGTGTGCTACATCGTCAGCGGCCGCGTGACCGTCACGGATGGCGCCACCGGCAACGTCCACGAGGTCTCTGCCGGCGACGTCGTGGTGCAGCCCAAGGGTTGGTCGGGCCGCTGGGAGGTCACCGAGACCATCCGCAAGGTGTACACCCACGGCTTCGACTGAGCACAACTAACCTGACGCTAGCTACCGGGCCGTACCCTCATAGAGGGTGCGGCCCTGTAGTTTTTCCGGCGCCCGCGCCGATTTCAAACCCCACCAGGTCCTCGCCACACCCCATCAGCCGGGGCAGCAATAGTCAGCCGGATTGGACAACTCCCTGATAGCTGAACCCAAACACAGGCCACCGCCTGATGAACACCCTTAGAACATCGGAAGCACAAAACCCGCGACGAAGGCGACGGTACCAATTCCGGTGAGGATCCGGCCAAGGGCGACGGCGGTCCTCCCCTCTGGCTCAGGAGCTGCGGTCTGCCACTGCGTGGGGCGGTTGGGGTGGTAGTAGATCGGCAGCGTGTCCCCCACAGCCAGGTCTTTGATGTCATGTGGCGACATGGGCGCATGGTGGACCCGGTACTTTTGGTCAAACCAGCGAAAACCCGTCCCGGTCGGGTCGGAGTACACCACGCCCTCAGCCACTGACCAGGGATGCACAAAACGCCGCAGGATCCCCGTGTAGACGAGCAGGATCAGCCCGGCGGGCAGGCACAGCCAGGTCAGCATTTCCAGAATGGGACCTGCCATTTCGAGCACAGTGGGCATGATCTTGATGGTACAGGGGACAGGTAACCGTCAGGCGACCCAGGATTCAGGCTCCAATCGTCTACCAACCCAGGACAGCACAATCGCTGAACTGTTCAACAGTTGAAGTAGAACTGTTGAACTGTTGACATTAGACGGAAAGCAGGGTTTCATTGCTATACGGAACGAGAGCTGAGTCACAGCTCAGCTCATAGAAAGCATCAAGACCAACGCCGGCCTCACCTGTTGCATCAGAACGTGAGAAAAGGCCTTGGAAAGACTGCACCCGCTTCAGTCGGCATGTGCCGCTGAATCACTTTGAAGGGAAGCATCATGAAGACCATAAATAAGATCCAGACTGCGGCCGCCGGGCTCGCTGTTGTGTTGGCCCTGTCCGCTTGTGGCGGCGCGGCATCATCGAATGCCCCGGCGGCGGAACTTTCGAAGACGCAGAATACCCGGGATGTTTCCGAGGGGGTTCAGCCGGACGCTGCGGCGGTGGCGTTGTTGCCTGAGTCGTTTAAGTCCAAGGGTGAGATCACGGTGGCGATGGATCTGAGTTCCCCGCCGATGACGTTCCTCGCCGAGGATAACTCCACCCCGATCGGGCTGAACCCGGACCTGGCCCGGCTCGTGGCGAAGAAACTGGGGCTGAAGCTGAAGTTCGAAAACACCGCGTTTGACACGATCATTCCCGGGATCGACGGCGGCCGGTACGACTTCACCGCCACCACGATGTCCGCCACCGAAGAACGGCTCAAGGTCCTGGACATGATCAACTACCTCAAGGGCGGCTCGGCCGTATCGGTACCCAAAGGCAACCCGAACAACCTGACCAACGACACCTTGTGCGGCAAGAACATCGGCGTGACCAAGGGCTCCACCCAGCAGCTCAAGCACCTGCCGAACGTTTCGAAGTGGACCTGTGAGGAAAAGGGCCAGCCGGCCATTAGCGGCATCACGCTGCCCAACGTCCAGGAAGCCCTGACCCAGCTGGACTCCAAGCGGATCGACGGTGTCTTCTATGACGCCAGTGCCCTGGCCTGGGCCAACGAGCAGCAGCCGGACCACTTCCACATTCTGGAACCGCGGATTGATACCCGCACCAACACCAACGTCGCGATGGGCGTGAAAAAAGGCTCAGCGCTGACCCCGGCGCTGCAAAAAGCCATCCAGTCCGTCCTGGAAACCCCCGAATACAAAGAATCCCTGGAGTACTGGGGCCTGGGCGAATCAGCCATCACCGAAGCCGCAATCCGCTAGGGGCCTCCATGCAGCAAACAACCATTGAACGAAGCGGACCCGGCAAAAACGGGACCGACCCGGCGCTGAAACCCCGGCTCAAGCGGCGCAGCACCTTCGAATACGTCGCCTGGGTGCTCTGTTCCCTGATAGCCATCGGCATCCTGGCCTCGGTATCGACCAACCCGAACTTCAGGTGGGGCGTCGTCGCCCAGTACTTCACCCACGAATCCATCCTGCGCGGGCTGATGCTCACGCTCTTCCTGACCTTTGCCAGCATGGCCCTGGGAACCCTGTTGGGCCTGGGCCTGGCCGTCATGAGGGCCTCGAGCATCAAACCCGTCGCGGCCACCGCGGGGGTGTACATCACGATCTTCCGTGGCACGCCGGTGCTGGTGCAGCTGATCTTCTGGTTCAACGTCGCCGCGCTGTATCCGAACCTGTCCATCGGGATCCCGTTCACGGACATCAGCACCGCGATCGACGTCAACGCCCTGATGGCCCCCATCACCGCGGCCCTGGTCGGCCTGACGCTGAACGAGGGCGCCTACATGGCCGAGATCATCCGCGGCGGGTTCTCCTCCGTGGGCAAGGGCCAGATCGAAGCCGCAGACTCCCTCGGCATGAGCGGGTCGATGAAAATGCGCAAAGTCATCATCCCCCAGGCCATGCCCTCCATCATTCCCGCCACCGGCAACCAGGTCATCGGCATGTTCAAGGGAACCTCCCTGGTCAGCGTCCTTGGCGTCGCCGAGCTGCTCCAAAGCGCCCAGCTGATCTACGCCCGGACCTACGAGACCATCCCGCTGCTGCTCGTCGCCAGCATCTGGTACTTGGTCATGACCCTGCTGCTGAGCTACCCACAGTCCAAGCTCGAGGAAAAATACTCCCGCTCAACCTCCAGGCTTCCCCGGAAGGCCAAGAAAGCGGTTGTCCTGACAGAACCGGAAGAAGGTAACCTCCGATGAGCAACGACGGCACCATCCTCGCCCAGAAAATCCGCAAGTCCTTCGGACCCAAAACAGTCCTCAAAGACATCGACCTGGACATCGCCAGCGGTGAGATCTGCTGCATCATCGGCCCCAGCGGCTCAGGCAAATCCACCATCCTGCGCTGCATCAACGGCCTGGAAACAGTGGACTCCGGCGTCCTGAAAGTCAACGGCGAAGACTTCGGTTACTACGAAACCGACAACGCCTACCACGCCCTGCCACCCAAAAAACTCGCCGAACAGCGCACCAGGGTGGGCATGGTCTTCCAGTCCTTCAACCTGTTCCCCAACATGACCGCCCAGGAAAACATCATGTCCGGCCCCGTCCTGGTCAAAGGCCAGGACAAAAAACAAGCCGCCAAACGCGCCCACGAACTCCTCGCCAGCGTCGGCCTGGCCGGGTTCGGGGACTACTACCCCGCCCAGCTTTCCGGCGGCCAGCAGCAGCGCGTCGCGATCGCCCGGTCCCTGGCCATGGACCCGGAGATCATGCTCTTCGACGAGCCCACCTCGGCCCTGGACCCCGAAAAGGTCGGCGAAGTCCTCACCGTCATGAAACAGCTCGCCAAAAAAGGCATGACCATGGTCGTCGTCACCCACGAAATGGGCTTCGCCCGCGAAGTCGCCGACTCGCTGATCTTCATGGACGACGGCTACGTCATCGAACGCGGCGACGCCCGCGAAGTCCTCACCAACCCCAAAGAAACCCGCACCCAGGCCTTCCTGGAACAGGTTCTCTAACCATGGACGGAAAACAAACCATGGACGGAAAACTCGCCGTCATCGGCCTGGGCAGCATCGGCTCCATGGCCCTCTGGCAAGCCAGCCAACTCACCGACAACGTCACCGGTTTCGAAGCCCACACCCCCGCCCACGGCCGCAGCGCCGTAGGCGGGGACACCCGGCTCTTCCGCATGCTCTACCGCGGCAACCCCCACCTCTACCCCATCCTGGAACGCTCACGGGATCTCTGGGCCGAACTCGAAGCCGAAACCGGCCAGAACATCCTCACCCGCACCGGCGGACTGTCCATCGGCACCAAAAACGGCCCCTACCTCACAGCCCTCCTCGAAACCATCAAACAAACCGGGGCCGAGCACGAAATCCTCAGCCGCGAACAGATGGCCCAACGCTACCCCCAGCACAACCTCCGCCCCGACGACATCGCCGTCTACGACCCCCACGCCGGCGCCCTCCGCACCGACCGCGCCGTCACAGCCGCCATCACCGCAGCCCAAACCAATGGCGCAACCATCCACACCAACACCCCCATCGACACCATCACCGAAACCCCCAACGGCGTCCACATCACCTCCGGCGAGAAGTCCTGGACCTTCGAGAACGTCATCATCTCCTCCGGCGGGTGGTCCCGGAAGCTTATGCCGGAGTCTCTGCGGGCGCACACCCAGCCGAACAGGGTCTTCCTCACGTGGTTCGTCGCCAAAGATCCCGCGCTCTTCTCACCTGAGAAGTTCCCCATCTTCATCCGAGTCTCCGGAGACCACTCCATGTACGGCGCACCCGCCATCGACGGCGCCACGGTGAAGGCAACCCTGGACTTCCGGCCAACCCCCACCGAGAACCCCGATGCAGTTCCCCGGGAACTCACCCCGGCAGAGATCGCCGAGACCACCGAGACGGTGAGCGAGTTCTTCCCGGGCCTGTACCCCAACATCGTCCGGTCGGACGCGTTTCCTGACCTCTTTACCACCGACCGCAACCCCCTGGTGGGGCGATTCAGCGATGGCAGCAGGATCTACTGCGCCACAGGATTCTCCGGCGGCGGCTTCAAAAATGCCACAGGCTACGGCCAGATCGCCGCATACGAAGCCCTCGGCAAACGCACCTTTGACGGCTTGGACTTCGTCCGGCCCCAACGATTCAAAACCGGCTAACCCAGGAACCCTTCCCTCCGACACTGAAAGCGTGACATGAGTCTTTCCTTTGATCCCACCACTCTTCATACTGACTTGTTCATCGACGGTGCCTGGCGGAAGGCATCCAACGGCGCCACGTTCGCCGTCGAAAACCCGGCCACCAATGAAATCATCGCCCACGTCGCCGACGGCGGACCCGAGGACGCGGCCCTGGCCATCCAGGCCGCCGGCCGGGCCCAGGCAGCCTGGGGCAAGTCCACCCCGCGGGAACGGGCAGACATCCTGCGCCGGGCCTTCGAACTGGTCATCGCCAACACCGACCGGCTCGCCGCGATCATGACCGCGGAGATGGGCAAACCCCTCGCCGAAGCCAAGGGCGAAGTGGCCTACGGCGCCGAGATGCTCCGCTGGTTCTCCGAAGAAGCCGTCCGCATCGGCGGGGACAGCACCACCTCGGTGGACGGCAACACCCGGATCCTGGTCACCAAGGAACCCGTTGGCCCCTCCGTGCTGGTCACCCCGTGGAACTTCCCGCTGGCCATGGGCGCCCGCAAGATCGCCCCCGCCGTCGCCGCCGGCTGCACCATGGTCTTCAAACCCGCAGAACTGACCCCGCTGACCTCCCTGGCCCTGGTGGACATCTTCCAACAGGCCGGCCTGCCCGACGGGGTCCTGAACGTCGTCACCACCGCCAGCGCCGCCCCCGTAGTGGAGAACTGGACCAGCAGCGGCATCGCCCGCAAAATCAGCTTCACCGGCTCCACCGGCGTCGGCAAGATCCTGCTGCGCCAGGCATCCGAGAACGTCATGCGCTCCTCGATGGAACTGGGCGGCAACGCCCCCTTCATCGTCCTGGCCGACGCCGACATCGAAAAAGCAGTCGACGGGGCCATGAAAGCCAAAATGCGCAACATGGGCGAAGCCTGCACCGCCGCGAACCGCTTCTTCGTCCACCGCTCAGTCCTGGCCGAATTCTCCGAGAAGTTCGCCAAGAAAATGTCAGAACTCCAGGTCGGCAACGGCGCCCTCGCCGGAACCGACGTCGGTCCCCTGATCGAACAAAAAGGCCTGGACAAGGTCCAAAGCCTCGTCGCCGACGCCGTCGCCAAGGGCGCACGCGTCCTGACCGGCGGAAACCGCCCCGAAGGCCCGGGCTACTTCTACACCCCCACCGTCCTGACCGACGTGACCCTGGACGCGGACCTGATGAACACCGAAATCTTCGGCCCCGTCGCAGCCATCACCACGTTCGACAGCGAAGATGACGTGCTGCACGCAGCCAACGACACCGAATGGGGCCTGGTGGGCTACGTCTTCACCGAAAACATGGCCAAGGCCCTGCGCTTCTCCCAGGAACTCGAAGTCGGCATGGTGGGCATCAACACCGGCCTCGTCTCCAACCCGATAGCACCCTTCGGCGGCATCAAGCAGTCCGGCCTGGGCCGCGAAGGCGGCAAAATCGGCATCGAAGAATTCCTTGAGTACAAATACACCGCAATAGCAATCTAAGAATCATTTGGTGAAGGAGATGAGAGGATCCACAGCAGGCAAAGGCCTGTTCACCTTGGAAGGAAGGTCCACCGCGCAGCTGATCGCCGATCAGCTGCGCGAACACATCATCCAAGGCATTTTCCGCCCCGGAGACCAGATCAACGAATCAATCATCGCCGTCCAACTGAACACCTCCAGGAGCCCCGTCCGGGAAGCGGTGCAACGCCTGTGCCAGGAAGGCATTCTCATCAGCCGGCGCAACCATGGCGTGTTCGTGCTGGAAATCTCGGCCCAGGACAGCAAGGAAATCTACCCTGTGCGTGAAGCTATGGAAACAACCGCAGCAGATACCCTGCTCAACAGCAGCCCCAAGCACCTCAAGGAAACCTGCCGGGCCCTGAAAACAATCCTCAGGAACATGCAAAAGCGGGTTGACGCAACCAACAGGCAATCCATCGCCCAACTGGACATGGAGTTCCACACCACAATTGTGGCAGCCGCCGGCAACAGCAGAATGACCCGAATTTACGAAACCTTGGCCGCCGAATCAACGATGTGCATTGTTAACCTGGAGATCTCATACCCGGAAGCACAGACCTTGGTACAGGAGCACGAGAACATCCTCAACCTGCTCGAAACCGGCAACAGGGAGGAACTCCGGAAAGCCCTCAAAAGCCACCTGCAAAAGGCCGTCCATGACCTCGCCAGGCGGGACAAACAGATTGCAGCCAGCACTCCCTGAGTGGTCTACTGCACTACAGTTGACGATCCCTGTACCATGAAGGCATGGTTGAGCAGATAAAGATAGTCCATTCATCTACGGTGCAGCAGGTCGCAGATGGTCTCACAGCCATGATCCTTAGCGGGGGGCTGAAGCCAGGAGAACGGCTCAGGGAGAGTCTCCTCGCGGACAACCTGGGGCTTTCCAGGAACACCGTTCGTGAAGCCGTCCGCATAGTTCAAGCGGGCGGCCTTATCCGCCACCGCGCAAATCAGGGCGCTATCGTGTGGGACCCCACCGACGCCGAGATCATGGACGTCTATAACGCGCGGTACCACCTGGAGACCACTGCCGCGCGAAGCATCTCCGAAAGCACCTCCATGGACGAAGTCCACGCCGCCATGGAGGAGTTCCGGGCCGTTTTGAAGAGCGGAGATCCGTTCAAGATTGTCGAGAAGGACCTGGCGGTTCACAGCGCGATTGTCGGACTCCTCGGAAGCAAAAAGTTGAGGACCTTCTATCAGCAATTGGTGACCGAACTGAGGTACTTCATGTTTGTTCTTTCCATTGAACATCACGAGTACGAGGACCCGGACACACTCGAATCTGAGCACCAAAACATCGTTGATGCGCTTGACTCGCGAGACCCTGTCCTGGCGGAGAAGGTTGTCTCAGATACGATCATCCAATATCGGGAATCGATCCGGGAAATTATCGCCCAGCGGCACCAAGCAAGCTAAAGGGGCCGCAGGCCATCCTCCACTCGCGGCTGGTCAGCGCGGGATCTGTCAAGAAGCCCTAGGCCGTAGTGCCTAGCCGGCGGGGACGAATCCGAGTTCTTTGTCCACGATGTTTTCCAGTGGTTCGCCGTTGCAGTAGCGTTTGAGGTTGTCTACGAAGAGCTTGCCGAGGTCATCGAGGTAGTTCTCGGTGTCGCCGCACATGTGTGGGGTGATGATGACGTTTTCCATGTCCCAGAGGGCGTGTCCGGCCGGAAGCGGTTCCGGGTGGACAACATCCAGGGCGGCGCCGGCGATGGAGCCTGTGGTGAGCGCGTGGATCAGTGCTTCGGTATCAACCAGTTCCCCGCGTCCGACGTTGATGAGCCGGGCCGACTGTTTCATGGCATTGAGGACGTCAGCGCCGACCAGATTCTTGGTGTCGGCGGTCAGCGGCGCGGCCAAGACCACGTAGTCGTAGTCGTAGACAACAGTGGCGAGGTTCTGGGAGGAGTGGATCCGGTCAAAGTTCGTGTCCCCTGGCCGGGCTGTCCTTCCGGCGCCGTCCACCTTCATGCCCACGGCGCGGAAGAGCCTGGCTATTTCCCGGCCGATCGACCCGGTGCCGACCACGAGGGCGGTTTGGCCCTGGATTTTGCGGGTAGTCCGGTGCTGCCAGCGCTGTTCCTGCTGCAACCGGTAGGAGCCCTGGGAGTCTTTGGCCATATCCAAGACGAAGCCCAGCGCGAACTCGGCGATGGCCGTGCTGAGCACGCCGCGGGAGTTCGTGTAGGTCACGTTGCTGCGGACCAGTTCATCGAACAGGAGCTGGCTGACACCTGCTGCGGTGACGTGGATCCATTGCAGGGTGGAGGCGGCGCCCCAGTTCTCACGCAGTGCCGGCGAGAAGGAGTGCCACTGGTAGAGCACGTCGGCGCCGTCGAGGGCCTCCGCCAGGCCGTCTGCCTTGGTCAGCCGGACCTCTGCGAGTTCCTCGACCTCCGCCAGCCGGGGCGGGAGCGCCTCGCGGTAGAGGGCGGCGACGACGGGACGCTTGGGCAGTGGGGCGCCGGTCCTCATGCTGTCCGTTCCGTCAGGCCGCCCAGGACCTGCCAGCGGGCCGTTGACTGGCCGAGGTTGATGATGGTGTTTTTGGGTTCTGTCATCTCGCGGACCGCGTGGCTGACACCTTCGCGGCCGACCCCGGATTTCTTGAACCCGCCAAAGGGCATCGAGTCGATCCGGACGTCGCTGGTCTCGTTGATCACCACGGCGCCCACGTGCAGTTTCTCCGCGATCGCCAGGGCCAGGTCGATGGACTGGGTGAAGACCCCGGTCTGGAGGCCGAACTCGGTGTTGTTGGCCGCGAACACGGCGTCGCGGACCTCGATGAACGGCAGGATGCTGACCACCGGGCCGAACACCTCGTCCCGGATCACCCGGGCCTCCGAGGGCACATCGGTCAGGACCGTGGGCTCATAGTAGGCGCCCCGGCGGGTCCCGCCGGCGTGGATGGTGGCGCCGGCCGCTGTGGCTTCTTCCACCCATTCCTCCACCCGGCGGGCCTCGGCCTCGGAGATCAGCGGGCCCACGTCGGTTCCCCGGTCAAGCTTCGGCCCGGTCCGCAGCGCCCTCGTGCCCGTAGTGACCAGCTCCAGGACTTCCTCAAACAGTGAGGTGTGGACGTAGACCCGCTGGACCGACAGGCAGTTCTGCCCCGCGACGCCGAACGCGCCGGCCACGACGGCCTTTGCCGCGGCCTGCGCGTTCGCGTCGGAGCAGATGATCGTGGCGTTGTTCCCGCCGAGTTCGGAGAGGATCTTCTTCGCCCCGGCCGCCGCGGCGATCCTTTCGGCCGTGGCGGGACCGCCGGTGAAGGAAATCAGGTCAACGCCCGGGTCCGTGACAACAGCCTCGGACACGCCGGGCCCGGTCACGATCGCCGCGATCCGGCCCGCCGGGACACCGGCTTCCAGCAGCAGCTGGACAAAAGCCAGCCCCACCAGGGGTGTGCGCGTGGAGGGCTTGAGCAGGACGCCGTTGCCGCCGATCAGGGCCGGGCCCAGCTTGTGCGCCACCAGGTTCAAAGGATCATTGAACGGGGTGATCGCCGCGACGATCCCCACCGGCTTCCGGCTGTACCAGCCAATCTTGCCGGCACCTGCCATGCTGTCCTCAAAACCCAGGGTCTCCCCTGCCAGCTCCCCGGCAGCCGCCGCGGACAGCCGCAGCGTCTCGGCGCAGCGGCGCACCTCGCGCTCCGCCTCGGTGATGGTCTTGCTGCTCTCGGACGCGATGATGTTCGCGAACCGCTCAGCCTGCTCGCCCAAAAGCAGCACAGCCTTTTCCAGTGCCTGCCGGCGGGTACGCAACGGCCACTCACCCGCCTCAAGGTGACGGCGGATGTGGGCGATGGCACGCTCCACATCCTCTGGAGTGGAAGTGCACACCCGGCCGAGCAGGACACCGTCCTCAGGATCCCGCACCTCCAACGTCAGATCGGCGGTCTGCCACCGACCTTCTAAGAAGGCACCGCCAGGGAGGCGCGCCACGTCCGCCCGCGCGTCGGTCGTTCCAGTGGATCCGGTTGTTTCCGGGCGCGCGTCAAGAGCGTTAATGGATGGAAGCATGGGATTTCCTTCGTGGGCCTAGCTGAAGCGGTCGATGATTTTTGCGGCCCCGCCGATGAAGGGCAGGAACCACGGTGGGCCAAAGTGGCCTGGCACGGGCGGGTTCTTCAGGTCTTCCCACACGTTGGCGCTCTTGTCGCCGGCCATGTAGTGGGCCATCCGCTTGCCCATGTGCGCAGCCATCTGCACGCCGTGGCCGCTGTAGGCCAAGGAGTAGTAAAGCCCGTCGTGAACACCGGCGTGGACCATCTGGTCCATGGAAAGATCCACCAGGCCGCCCCAGATGTAGTCCACCTTGGCGTTGGAGAGGTACGGGAACAGCTCGAGCATGGCCTTACGGAGGATCTCGGCGCTCTTGACGTCCGAATCCGGGCTGGACAGTGCAAAACGGGCCCGGCCGCCGAACAGCAGCCTGTTATCCGGGGTAATGCGGAAGTAGTAACAGAGCATCTTGCTGTCCGACGCCATGCGCCTGTTAGGCAGGATCCGGTTGACCACGTCTTCGGGCAACGGCTCGGTGCAGATGATGAAGCTGCCCACCGGAATCACCCGGCGCTGCAGCCACGGTGTGACATTGCCGGTGTAACCGCTGGTAGCCACCAGGACCTGCTTGGCCCTGGTGATGCCCCGGGTGGTGTGCACGTCATGTACGGTGCCCGCAACCTTCTTCAGCTCCGTGACACCGGCTTCCTCGCAGATATCAGCCCCGGCGGTGACAGCCGCCCCGCCCAACCCATGCACAAACTTGCCCACATGCAGCCCTGCTCCCAGCGGGTCCAGCATGGCCCCCTGGTAGAAGTCCGTTCCGATTTCGCTGTGGATCTCGGACTTGGGGATAACAGTGACATGATGATCGGCCAGGGCGGCCATCTTCTCCTGCGACCTCAGGAAGCCTTCGTAGTGGGACTTGTGGAAGGCCAGCGAGAGCTTCCCGTCCCGCCTGTAGTCACACTCAATGCCATTGTCATGCACCAGCTTCTCGATGCTGTCGATGGCGTCGTTGTATTCACGGAACATCTCGACGGCACGCGTGGCACCGTAGCGCTTCACCGCCGTGCCGAAACCGATGGCCAACCCGGTCGTCGCCATTCCCCCATTGCGGCCCGAGGCGCCCCACCCCACGGTGTGGCGTTCGAAAACGGCAACGCTGGCGCCCTGCTGGGCAAATTCCAGGGCAGCGGAGAGTCCCGTGAAGCCGGCGCCGATGATGGCGACGTCGACGTTCTCGGGTACCGGGGTTCGCCGGTAGTCCCCGGACGGTTCGGCAGTGTCCAGCCAATAGGGGTTAAGTTTCACGGGTTGACCTTTCGCCTCGAAATCGGTTTAAAGACCGAGGTGCTTGTTGATCTCGTCCAGGGACTTAACCGCGTTGTAGTCGTATCCCCCGGTGATGGGGTCGTAGCCACGGTCCAGCACCCAGAGGTTACGGAAGCCCATGTCGTGCATCGGGTGCATGTCGTAGCGGGTGTGCGAGGCGATGTGCAGGAAGTCCTCGGGCTTGGCGTTCAGGGTGTCCAGCATGTACTCGAAAGCCTGGTAGCGCGGCTTGTAGGCCTGGGCCTGCTCAGCGGTCAACACCGCGTGGAAGTCAGCGCCGAGCTTGGGAATGCTGATCTCCAGGAAGCTGTCGTCGGCGTTGGACAGAGCCACCAGCTTGTAGTTGTCGCCCATGAGCTTCAGCGGAGCCGGCACGTCATCGTGGGCACCAAAGCTGCGCACAGCGTCAGCGAACTCCGCGCCCGCACCGCGGGTGGGCCCAATGCCAAAGAACTTGCATACGCGGTCAAAGGAATTCTGGAGGATCTCCTCGTAGGGCTTGTAGTCCCCAAGGACCTCGTCGAACCGGTACCCGCGGAAAACCTTCTTGAACGCAGGCCACTGCTCTTCGGGCAGACGGCCGGCGAGCAGCCGGCGGGTAGTGGAATCGGTATCCCAATTGATCAGTGTGCCGTAGATATCAAAGGAGATGTACTTCGGCCGGTTGGAGTCTGCCATGATTCGTCCGTTCATTGAAGTTTGAGAGGCCATGGGTGACCTTCTGTTCTTGTAGGTGTCTGAGCTCCACGGGTTCCTCTGGGGACTGATGAACTCCGGCAGCTCGATACGTCGACTTTAGAGCGCGCATTATCAATCTGTCAACAGTTGAACAGTTCAGCTGCAGCGCATTAAAAGCGTTGCAAAAGTGGACGCACGTGGGTATGGGGAAGCAGTTTAAACAGCCCCGCCCGCGGCGGCTACGATAACGAGCACGCCACGGGCGGTGGTGGGGTCCAGTGATCACCGAACCAATTGATCAAACGTTTCTTTCGCTTGCCGCGTACCTACACAGCAGCCTCGGCGAGCTTCTTGTCGCTTGAACGAGCGCTGCGCTTCCCATTGGCAGCCGGTGCGGCGCCGGCTCGTTCTTCCACGGCCTGGGCGGCAATGTAGAGACCCTCACGGTTCAGGTTTCGTGAGTAGGAGGAATCCAGGTACAGAGTCGGGAATGAATCCACCGAGTTCATCTCGGTGGCCTTGGCCAGGAGTGCCGGATACAGATGTGGCTTCACCGGGCCTGCCCCGCCGCCGAAGACATACGCGACCTCTGTGGTCGCACCAACGACGGCCAGAACGCGGCCGAACCGCTCGGTAACTTCCTTGGCAAAGAATCGCATCTCTTCATCGACGAACTGAGCGACCTTGTCGTAGAAGTTACGCTTCAATGGCGACGCTCCGGCCTGCAAGTACTCGGCCAACTGCTTGCGGGAAGTGAAGCCATGCGAGAAGCCCTGGTCCTCCATGGCTTTCAGCGCGTCATTAAGAACCGAACCGTAACCTCGGTTGTGCGTGGTGGAGGCGTCGGCATTGAACTCTCCGGCGGTGAACACGGGAAAATTTACTGTCCCTTCGCCGACATCGATGCCGACAGTGTGCTCCGCTGCCAGCACGTCAGCAGAGGTGATTCCCACCAGCGACAGGCCCCTGCGGCGGACATCGGCGAGCATAGCGTCCATCAACGGCTCACCTTTGGCAGTGATCGCATACTGGGCCGATGCGCCCTCGGGGATCACCTGTACATCAACGAATTTAAGCTTCACGGTGACCGGGGTCTCGAAGTTATGCACTGTAACCGTATGAGTGCCGTTCGTGAACTCGGCCGCATAGCTGGTGCGGTGCGAAATGTACTCGTTGATCGGCAGCGCAAGTGCTACCCGAGCCTCCACACTTATGGTTTCAATAGCCGGGGGCAATCCACCGTGCTTACGCACATAGTCACGCAGGGCCTTGGCGGCGAAAGCACCCATGACCAGGACCTTACTCAGCTCCTGCTGAGCCTTGCTGCGACGGCCCACCACGTCGAATTCATCAAAGGCACCTTGGGCGCTCAGGGCACGCAGGCCGAAGAGCCTGCGGTGATAATTGCTGACCAGAGGGGAGACGAAGCTGACGTCCAGCTCATTATAGAAGTTGCCTTCCAGTTTGGTTGGGGCTTCATCGTCAGGGGTCGGCAGAGCGTTCGGGCGCGTGATCGTTGACACGCCGCTTGGCAAGTCGATCTCGTCCACGTTGGTGGCACCTGATGCGCCGGCGCCGCGGATGAGGCCCTTGACATAGCCGTTGCCAACGTCGATGCCACCCGTGAGATTGATCGAAATGGTCATGAATGTGATCCCTTCGTGGAAAGTGCTTGATGTGGTTACTGAGTTGCCATACAAGAGAAAGTGCTGGGAGTTGTTACGGGAGTCAGCGCAGCATCGAGAAAATGTCGTTGACTTCAACCGGCCCGACAGAAGATTGCTCCGATTCAGGAGTGGCCGGGGAGGAAGTGTGGACGTCGTCCTGTTGTGGTGCAGACTTCGGAACCAGTGCCGGTGATTCCACTGCGATGCCCAGGATCGCGGGTTCGCTGTTTGTCTGCTGGCTGGGATCCGTATCCGCGGACGCAGCAGGCGTCGCCTTCTGCTGAACCAACGCAGACGGAGCCCCAGCCGTCTCTAAATTCCGCTCCGTCCGTGTTGATTCCCCTTCAGGACCAACAAGACGTTCCCGCGTGGGTAGTTGAGAAACTGGCCGGTTAATGACATCGACGTAGCCAAGGCGCTCGATGCTCTCACGGATCAGCATCCGAACAGATAGTGATGGGTTGTCCTGCAAATCCATCCACGCCAACACAGCCTCATCGGCTGCGGGGACGCTCAAGCGGAATCGCTGCGGCGGCGGTTTCACAGTTGATACAGCAGAAGTTTTTGACGTTTTCTTAGCAGCCGCCCTCGCTTTTGGTGCTGCTACCTTGCTCTGAAGATTCGTCATGGACCCTCCCCCCTCTCTTTCTCCGATTAACAAAAGTTCATGATGAGACCTGACTGAACCCCTCGCTCGGGGCCCTTAATCCACGCATGACCCGCTCCCGGTCAATTCTGGTCAGGAACAACCCAACCTTAGCCCGCAATTTATGGTGCAACTTACCGCCGCTACGACCGATCCGTGCGCCCAGACGCAGTGGTTTCTTTTTTGTCGGTATCTGCCCGTAGAACTAAGGTTGTCCACATGAGTGCAGAACGAAAAGCCAGCCGCCACGCCCAAGAATTTCGGTGGCATCAGATTAACCTCCAGTTACCGGAGACTGAAGCTGCCATTCGTGACCTCAGGGCCCTCAAGGAGGCGGTTGACCAGCTCCTCATCGAAGCTGTCATTCGAGCCCACGACGAAGGAATGAGCCCGGCAATCCTTGCTGATTCGCTCGGATTCACTAAGAACGTGGCGGCAGAGCGACCCTCCCCCGAAATCCTGAACCCTGCAGTAGCACGGCCTTCTGGCCGTCGTGGCATTCATTTTGAGCCAATGGCCTAATTGAGAAACAGTCCCTGCCAGGAAGGGTACTGTCGAATCTGGAAAGCCCACCGGTCCCCCATTGAACTGGGCCCCGATAGTTGGACTGGCCAAATTAGATCCTAAGCCGCGAGGGCCTGGGCACGGTATTGCACCGGGCTCAGGCCCTCGAGCTTTGTCGAGATCCTTTTGGTGTTGTACCAATGGATGTACTCGTTCAGTTGCGCGGTCAGTGCGTCGGTGCTGATAAACCGGACCCTGTGGAAGAGCTCTTCCTTGAGGTGGCCGAAGAAATTCTCCATCACGGCGTTGTCGTAGCAGTTGCCCTTGCGGGACATCGATTGGACCGCGCCGGCGCCCTGGAGCAGGTTCCGCCACGAGGTGTGCTGGTACTGGAAGCCCTGGTCGGAATGGACGAGTGGCTGCTGACCGGGCTGAAGACAGGCCAGGGCCTGCTGCAGCGCAGCGTTGGTGAGCGCCAGGCTCGGGGATGTGCCGATTGAATGGGCAATGATCTGCCGGTCGAAGAGGTCCATGATTGGTGAGAGGTAAAGCTTCCGGTCGCCGACGCTGAACTCGGTCACGTCGGTCACCCACTTCTGGTTTGGGGCGGTGGCGTCAAACTTGCGGTTCAGCAGGTTCGGCGCGACAGTGCCCTGTCCGCCTTGGTAGGAGTTGTAGCGCTTTTTCCGCCGGACCTTACACACCAGCCCCAGCACACGCATCAGCTTCAGCACGGTCTTCTTCGCGATCCCCCAGCCCTGCTTGAGCAGTTCAGAGTGGATGCGCCGGTGCCCGTACCGGCCGTGGTTGGTCGTGAAGATCTCCGTGGTTGCGCTCTTGAGTTCCGCTTGCGGGTCAGGGGCTTGGAGACGGGCCTGGTGATAGAAGAATGTCGATCGGGCAAGACCTGAGACCTGCAGCAGAACCGGAAGTGGGAAGTCAGCCTTGAGGGCGATGAGAGCATGGACCTTCACCGTTGTTTTTGGGCCCTCAAGGCCCGCAATTTTCCCAGATAGGCCACTTCTGCCCGCAACCGTTCGTTCTCACGGCGCAACCGCTCCAGCTCGGATATCTCCGCGGGCGGTGGGGCGTCAGGCTTCCGGGGTCTGCCTTTAGCCTTCGGGCGCAATGAGTCCGCGCCCTCGCGACGATACGCACGCACCCACGTTTTCAGTAACACAGGCGAAGACAAGCCAGCCTCCGCCGCCAGATCCGGGGCAGTCTCACCCGCAAGGAACCGTTCCACTAAGGCGAGCTTGAAGTCGAAAGAGTACGACTGTTTTGTCGGCTTAGTCACCAGCGCTCCTTGACCATGGATCCTCCACCGCCGATAGAGATCCCTGACCGGCGATCGGGGCACACCCAGTAACCGCGCCGCGGCCCTATCGGCGATGCCCTTCTCAAACCACGCTACAGCGGCCTCGCGCTGATCCTTGGATAACGAACTACTTGCACGCATAAAACTGCTCCCCGGGAGTCGGAACTGAATTTCTCAGTCCAACTTCCGGGGAGCAGTTCACATCCGGTGGGCTTTTCTTTGCGCGTCGCACTTGCCTGCCTCAATGGTTGCTCGCGCGGCCCCAGGCCTCAGCATCTGATACCTAAGAGTCCTTGCGGTCCGGGTCGAGGTTATGGCAAACTCTTTCTTGTAGAACTGTTGAACAGATGAACAGATCAACATGTGTCTAGCCTTAGAATTCCCTTCAGCGGCAGGAGCCCACGAACATGGATGTCAGTACCGACTCCGAATTTTTCGACGCCGTCGCATCGGAGAGTGGGCTCCTGGCGGAGCAGTCCCAGCTCGCTGACTCCACTGTGTTGGAGCTCCTTAAACAGTCCTATGGCCTGAAGGGGACCCTTGTCCGGATTCCCACCGAGAAGGATGAGACTTTCCGCCTCCGGGACGGCGAACACACCTATCTGGTGAAGGTGTCGCCACCGGATGAGGATCCGCTGATCGTCCACCTTCAGACGGTATGTATGGAGCATTTGGAGGCGACTGCCCCCGAACTTCCGGTCCAGCGTCTTGTCAGGAGCCTTGGCGGAGATCCGCAAGTGCGCATTCCGGCACCGGAGGGACCGTTTGACCGGGTGCTTCGGGTGATGCGCTTCATGCCCGGAAATTTGCTGGCCAGTCACGACGCCTCCGCCGGTCAGCTTCAGCTGGTGGGCTCAAGCCTTGCCCGCGTTGGCCTTGCTTTGCAGGACTTGGATCATCCGCGTGCGGACCGGCTGCTCCTGTGGGACCTGAAGCACTTTCACCGGATGCGGCCGCTGCTTGAGTATGTCGATGAGCCATCCAAACGCTCCCTGGCCGAAGCAATTTTTGACCGTTTCGACGAGAACGTGGTTCCGCTTCTGGGTTCACTGACCTCCCAGATCGTGCACGGGGATTTCAGCCCGTTCAACGTTATTGTCAACCCGGACAGGCCGGAATACGTCACCGGGATTATCGACTTCGGCGACGTCGTGCGCACCCCGGTGATCTTCGACATCAGCGTCACCATGGCCAACCTCCTGGGAACAGACCCCTCCAGCCCCTGGAAACACGCACTGCACGTCATGGACGGTTACCTGAGCGTCCGCCCGCTGCCCGAGGCGGAGCTGGAGGCCCTGATCATCTCAGCCCAGGCCCGGCTGCTCCTGCGCGCCCTGATCACACAGTGGCGGGCAAGCCAACTGCCGCAAAGACGCGATTATCTGCTCTCCCACTCCAAACCGGACTGGGACCGCCTCGCCGCCACCGCCGCTGACCCGGCACCACAGACCGCACGTCCCGCCCCCAACCCCGTCGCACCCTGAACCAGACTCACTAGCCGTCAAGGAGAAATGATGAGCACTACTCCCCAAACCATCCGCAAGCCTTCCCGGGCCATGATCAATGGCTTTGATCCCAACCGCCTCGGTGAGCTTCCGGATCAGATGCAGAAGAGCATCCGACGGCGGGACCAGAGCCTGGGACCAAGTTACCGGCTCTTCTATGACACCCCGATCGAAATCGTCCGCGGCAAGGGCGTGACGCTCTTTGACCCGGAGGGAAACGAGTACCTCGACGTTTACAACAACGTCCCCTCCGTAGGCCATGCCCACCCAAAGGTCATCGCAGCCGTCCACGAACAGATGCAGACCCTGAACACCAACACCCGGTATGTCCAGGAATCCATCCTCGATTACTCCGAGCAGCTCCTGTCCACGTTCCCGGCCGAGCTCGGCAATGTCATGTTCACGTGCACCGGCTCCGAAGCCAATGACCTCGCCATGCGCGTGGCCAAATACGTCACCGGAAACCAGGGCATCATCGTCACCTCCGGCGCGTACCACGGCCTGACCGCGGAAGTTTCGTCCTTCTCGCCGTCGCTGGGTATCGGCGTGCCGCTGGGCGCAAATGTGCGCGTCATCGACGCCCCCGACGCCCTGCGGTACTCCTCCGACCAGGCATCCCTGGAGGACCACCTGCGGAACCAGGTGCGTGCCGCCATCGCCGATCTTCACCGGCACGGCATCGGACTGGCGGCCTTCATCGCCGACAGCATCTTCTCCTCCGACGGCGTCTTCGCCGGCCCCGCAGGCTTCCTGCGCCCGATCATCGAAGAAGTACACGCCGCCGGCGGCCTCTACATCGCCGATGAAGTCCAGCCCGGCTTTGGCCGTACCGGCGCCGAATGGTGGGGCTTCCAACGCCACGGAATCGTCCCGGACATCGTGACCATCGGCAAACCAATGGGTAACGGGATCCCCGTCGCGGCCGCCATCTTCAAACCCGAACTGCTCGTGGAATTCGGCAAGAACATCCGCTACTTCAACACCTTCGGCGGCAACTCGGTAGCCATCGCCGCCGCCCAGGCAGTGCTGGACGTGATCCGCGAGGAATCACTGATCGAAAACGCCCTCAAGGTGGGCGAGAAGATCATCACCGGGCTGAAGGACCTCTCCCAGGGCCTGGACCAGGTCGCAGAAGTCCGCGGAAGCGGCTTCTTTATCGGTGTCGACCTCGTCACCGACCGATCCTCACTCACACCCGACGGGCAGGCCGCCGCGGCCATCGTGAACTCCCTTCGGGAAGACCGGATCCTCATCTCCGCCTGCGGCGCCCAAGGAAACGTCCTCAAACTCCGCCCCCCGATGCCGTTCTCCAGCAACGACGCCGACCGCCTGCTCGAAGGAATGGGCCGCGCCTTCAAGGCACTGCGCTAAGGACCGGCTTCGAGAGCACGGACGTAAATTCTGACGACGATGACACCGCAGGGGTGCCTTCCATCTGGAGGAACCCCTGCTGTCGCAGTATCACCCCGTGAAATTATTGCGAACAGTTCTGGATAAGAGCGAGTGTCGGCGACGGCGCCGAGTCGCCGGGTGGCTCGGCCCTCCTAAGCACGCCGCCGGTTAAACACGACGCCCGGTGGTTACCTTTTGAGGGCGGCCACCCATTCGTCGAACGCATCCAGATGGGCGTCGTGCGATGCCCCGGGGAGGTCCACTCGGGTCACATCATGGCCCCGCCGCACGAATTCGTCCTTCTCGGCCTCCGTGAACATACCCTTGCCGCCATAGACCACCAGCGTGCGCGCTGACACCTGCTTCCATTCCGTCCACCGAGCCACCGTCACGGCACTGATCGCCTGGACCATCACGTCCGCGTCGAACCGGGGCCGGAAACCGTCCGGGTGTTCCTCAAGGTCAGCTACCCAAGCCTTGGCCAAGGCTGTGTCGCCGAGGAATTCCTGGGCAGCCCTTCGGCTGGGGAAAGGCACCGGCCAGGACCGGAAATACTCGCCCATCGACTCGTGGTCTTGCGGCCTGCCTCCTCCCGCGCCGGCCTCCAGCAGCACCAGCCGGGACACCAGGTCCGGCCGCGCTGCAGCGGTCAGCATCGCGGTGTGCCCGCCCATCGAGTGCCCCACCAGCGTGACCGGACCCGCCGCTGCTTCCTCAATAACGCGGACGACGTCGGCAACATACGCCTCGCGCGAGACGTCGCCGGGGAACCGGGTGCTTCCGCCGTGGCCGCGCTGATCCATCAGGATTGTCCGGTATTCCGGCAGGCCCGCCGCCGTCGGAAAGAATTCAGCGGCACTGCCGGTCAGGCCGTGAAGTATGACCATAACCGGCCCGGGTCCGCCTGTGTCATAGCAACGGATGAGTACCCCTGGCGCGGTGGTAAGCATCAGTTCAGACAGAGGCGGGGACACAGGCATGCCCTCACGCTACGTCACGGCTGCCGCCCGCCCGGTGAGCCCGCGTTCATCTCCGGGAAATGTTGGCCGAACCGGGACCCGGCGGCTCCGTCTCACCAGCCCTGCGCCTGATGCCCGCCATGGATAGGCAATTCCAGGGCTACGCACCTTGATGGCGCTCAGCAGAAGAGTACCCCTTTACCTGCCCGAAACACTCCGGTCATGCGATCTTCACAAAATGGCCCGCTGCGTAACGTGCGCGCAATCTGAAGCGGCCGCAATGGAAACACAGGGCCGCAAATATTGACCCGGGGAAGCAGGGGCCGGCAAGGACAGTCCCGCATTCACGCTTAACGCGAAGGGACCGCTGGTGGAGATCACTGCTCAACACGTCTGGCTGATGATTTCGGCCGCGATGGTACTGCTCATGACGCCGGGCCTCGGCCTCTTTTACGGCGGCATGACCCGCGCCAAGGCAGCATTGAACATGATCCTGATGAGCTTCATCTCCGCCGGCATCGTGGGCGTCGTGTGGGTGCTCTGGGGTTACTCCATGACCACGGGCGAAGGGGTCTTTGGCATCTTCGGAAACCCCTTCACCAGCTTTGGCCTGGAAAGCCTGATGGGTTCACCGGACCTGATCAAGGCCGGCTACAGCGCCACGTTCGCCATGGTCACGGTGGCCCTCATCAGCGGAGCCATCGCGGACCGCGCCAGGTTCAGTGCCTGGGCCCTGTTCGTCCCGCTCTGGATCACCCTGGTCTACTGTCCCTTGGCGTACATGATCTGGGGCGGCGGCCTGATGAGCGCTGACGGCGCCATCACGGCCGTGTTCGGGCAGGTCATCGACTTCGCCGGCGGCGCGGTGGTGGAGATCAGCTCGGGTACGGCGGCCTTGGTCCTGGCGGTGATTGTGGGCCAGCGCCAGGGTTTCGCGAAGGACCCCAACCACCGCCCGCACAATGTCCCGTTCATCATGCTCGGCGCAGCCATCCTCTGGTTCGGCTGGTTTGGTTTCAACGGCGGTGCCGCCACCACCGCTGAGCAGGCCGGTCTCATCTGGGTCAACACGCTGGTTGCCCCTGCCGCTGCCATGCTCAGCTGGCTGGTTACCGAAAAGATCCGCCACGGACACCCCACGTCCCTCGGCGCCGCCTCCGGCGTGGTGGCAGGCCTCGTGGTGATCACACCCTCGTGTGCCAACATCAGCCCGGTGGCGGCCGTCGGCCTGGGCCTGGTGGCCGGGGTTGCCTGCGCCATTTTCGTAGACCTGAAGTACCGCTTCGGCCTGGACGATTCGCTGGACGTCGTGGGTGTCCACCTTGGCGCCGGTGTGATCGGCATGCTAGCGCTGGGTTTCATCGCCCTTCCCTTGGATGGCCACGGCGGCGGCCTCTTCTACGGCGGCGGCCTGCAGCAGCTGGTGGCGCAGTCCGCGGCAGTCCTGGTGACCGTCCTGTTGTCCGGCGCAGTCACCGCCGTGATAGGCCGGGCCATAAACAAGACTGTCGGTTTCCGGGTCAGCGCCGAGGCCGAAACAGTAGGTGTGGACCTCGCCGAGCACGCCGAGACGGCCTACGCCTTCGGAGAACAGGGCACGGGCTTCAGCCCTGTCAACGTCCCCACAGAGCCGGCGGACACCGGTGCCGCCCGGACCCGGGAAAACACCTTCGCCTAGGCTCCTCCAGGAGAGGGACAGGAGCTCAGTCCGCGAGGATGTGGTACAGCGCGCGGCGGGTTTCGTCGATCTTTTCCACCGCGGCATTGCGCTGTTCTTCGGTGGCCGCATGCCGGAACTGGTGGATGACACCCATCAGCTTTCCCACACTCTGGTAAAAAGCCTGGCCTGATCCTTCCGGCTCAGCGTTCCAGGCGTTATCCAGATCCTCGGCGTGCTCACTGACGTAGGCCCTGCCCGCGTCAGTCAGGGTGAACTCGGTCCGCCGTCCCTCGCTCAGCGGCGCGATGAGGTCTTCATCAACCAGTTGCTGGAGCGTCGGATAAATGGACCCGGGGCTGGGCCGCCAGGCTCCGGACGTTTTCTCCGCAATGGTCTTTATCAGCGCGTAACCGTTGGACGGAGCCTCCGCCAGGAGCGACAGAATCGCTGACCGGACATCTCCCCTGTTGGCCCTCCGGGAGCCGGGACCAAAGCCTGGGCCAAACCCACGCCCGGGTCCGAAACCAGGGCCGAAACCAGGTCCGAAGCCGGGCCCAAATCCGCCGCCGCGGTGTCCGTGCGGTCCGCGGCGGCCCCTGCCGCGTTCGAAGCGTCCGCGGCCTACACCCCTGTCCGAAAACTTGTCGTCATGAATGCCTTCCATACCGGCATCGTCCTTCCATCTCTGTTTCTCATACATTCGGTGAACATACAGTCGGTGAACATACAGTCGGCGAACCATTCACCGATACTTAACGATATATCGGTAACTATCGGCGGTCAAGACTTTTCCGCGCGATTGTTTCGGGTTGGCATCACCTTGTCCTGGCTCTGGAGGAAGCTGGTCAGGCGGCGTATTCTGTTGACACATCGCTAGCTTGGGGCTGAAAAATGGCGAAGAAGAAGAGACGCGGGCACGGATTTGCCGCAACCCTGAAAAGGGTCATCGGCTTCTTTATTGCGAGTGCCCTGTGCGGTGTCCTCGCCGCCAGCCTGGTGGTTCCGGCCGTAGCAGCCGCCGGTTTTGGGGTCACCAATTCCATCAGTTTCTTTGAGAAGCTCCCTGACGAACTGACCGTTGCACCGCCGTCGCAATCAACGAAGGTCCTGACGGCGGACGGCCAACTAATTGCCACCTTCTACGCCGAGAACCGGGTCAGGGTCCCGCTGGACCAGATCTCCCCCTACGTCGTGGATGCCATTGTGGCCATCGAGGACAGCCGCTTCTATGACCACGCCGGCATTGATCCGCAGGGGATTCTGCGGGCAGCCATCTTCAACATCAGCCAGGACGACGGGCGCCAGGGCGCATCCACCCTCACCCAGCAGTACGTCACCAACGTCATCAACGAATCGTTCCTGTCCCAGGAGAAGACCGACGAGGTGATTCTCAGCGGGCAAAAGAGCATCGGCGACAAGCTGCGCGAGATGAAGCTGGCCATCGCGCTGGAGAAGAAGTTCACCAAGGAGCAGATCCTCGAGGGTTACCTCAACATCGTGTTCTTCAACCGCGACGCCTACGGGATAGAGGCCGCTTCCCAGTACTTTTTCAGCAGCACCGCCAAGGATGTCACCCTGCCGCAGGCCGCCTTGCTGGCCGGGCTGGTGAACAGTCCCAGCTACTACAACCCGGCCATCAACCCGGACAAGTCCCTTGCCCGGCGCAACCAGGTGCTCGGTGAGATGCTTGCGCTCGGCAAGATCACCCAGGAGGAGCACGACGCGGCTGTTGCCACTCCCATTGAACTTAAGCTCAACCCCGCGAAGCAGGGCTGCGCCTACGCCACCATGGCACCGTATTTCTGCGATTACATTTCCCATCTGATCCTGAACAATCCGGCCTATGGCAACAGCTTGAGCGAGCGCGAGCGGAAGCTCTACCGCGGCGGCCTCACCATCGTCACCACGCTGGACAGCAGGCTGCAGGCCGCCGCCCAGGTGCAGGTGGACGCGTCCGCCGGAGCAAATCCGGACAGGTGGGGTGCAGCGCTGGTGACCATCCAACCGGGCACCGGCAAGATCCTGGCAATGGCCCAGAACACTGTGTTCCTGCCGCAGGAGGGAAAGTTCGACACCCATCTGAACTTCAACGTGGACGCCAAGGACCCGCAGGGCAACGACCTCAATGGGGCCGGTGGCTTCCAGCCAGGATCCACCATGAAGCCGTTCACGTTCGCGCAATGGCTCAATGAAGGCAAGTCCATGACCGCCATGGTGGACGCATCCAAGCGTGTCTACCCCCTCGGGTTCCCCTGGCGGTCCAGCTGCGGGAAGGTCCTGGGCGCTTACAGCACAGCCCAGAACAACCCCGAACTAGGGGCGGCGGACGATCTCCAGAACGCCGACGAAGGCTACTACCGCCCCATGCCTGTCAACTATGGCCTTTACAATTCCATCAACACCGCCACGTTCGCCTCGGCATCCCAGCTGGACTTCTGTGGCATCCAAAAAATGGTGGATGCTGTGGGCCTGCACAGCGGCCTGGACGGCGCCCAAATCAACATGCACCAGCTGGGCAACCTGCTGGGCGCCATCGGCGTGGCACCGCTTCACCTGGCCAACGCCTTTGCCACCTTCGCCAATGACGGCCGCTACTGCGCACCCATCGCCATTGCGGACGTAACCGACGTAACCGGCGGGAAGCTTCCGGCCCAGGCCAGCGAATGCCGCGACGCCGTGAAGCCGGACGTTGCCCGCGGGGTGAACGCGGTACTCCAGGATGTGCTGAAGGTGGGCTCCGGCGTTTACATCAACCCCAAGCTCCACACCCAGATGCCCATCGCGGCCAAGACCGGCACCTCGAACAATAACGGGGCCACCTGGATCGTTGGCTACACGTCGAGCCTGGCCACCGCATCGTTCTTTGGCGACGCGCTGGAGGGCCAGAAACGCCCCGGCCAGAACGTCACCATCAACGGCACCTTCTATCAGCGCCTGGACGGCTATATGATCGCAGGCCCGCAATGGGCCAACTACATGCAGCAGGTGGGCAAGCTTTACCCCACCAACCCGTTTGCACCGCCGCCGCCGTCCATGGTGGGAACACCCGGTCCTACCCCGACTCCCGGCCGCTGAACGACGGCGGGCGCTGATCGGCGGCGGGCCCGGAGCGCCTCAACCCCCAGCTGACAGGACCGCCAAGCCCTTCGCGGGCAGGGACACGCGGTTGCTCCCCTCCAGCCGGCCGTTCCCGGCCAGCAGGACAGAGGCCGACGGCGGCACCTCAAGGGCCGCTTCCTGCTCGGTTTGGTTGAGCGCCACCACAAGGCTCCCTCCTCCGCCGGCCCCGCCATCGGCGGCCGCCCGACTGGCTGTTGCTTCATACACAAGGTGGCCGTTGGCCAGGGCGAGCACCCTGGTGCGGGCTGTATGCAGCCAGGCGTGCCGCCGTCGTACTCCGATCAGCTGCTGATGCAGCCGGTAAACGTCCCCGCCCAGAGGGGACAGCTCCGACGGGGATGCCGGAAACGCAGGCCGGACGTCGTCATCGCCTCCCTCCCTGTCCTCCTTGACGCCGCGATACGCCTGCTCGTCGCCGTAATAGACGGACGGGGTGCCGCCCACCGTCAAGAGGACCACCAGGGCGTGCGGCAGCAGCTCCGGGTCCTTGAGTTTGCTGGCGATCCGTGTGACGTCGTGATTTCCCACGAAAGTGAGCGGAACGAAGGTTTCCAGGAACGAGTTGTGGCGTTCCAGCGCGGAGGCCAGTTCGTAGAAGTTTGTGTCGTTCAGGGAACTCCACGCCGCCTTCCACAGCTCGTACTGGGTGGCGGCATCCAGGGCCGCGTTGCCCACCTCGGCCGCGTAATTCCCGTGGATGTACTCCCCCACAAAATAGGCGTCGGGATGGCTGGACCGGACGTCCGCCAAGACCTTGGCCCAGAAGCCGGCGGGCACCGCGTAGGCTGCGTCCAGCCGCCACCCGTCCGCGCCGCGGTCCAGCCAATGCTTCATCACTGCCGCGACAAACCCGGCTACCTGCGGTTCATCATGGTTCAGTGCCACCAGGTGGTGATGGCCTTCGAAATCCTCATAGTCCGGCTCATTAGTCGGGGTGCGGCCTGCAGCCCCATTCTCTGGCCAATGGATCCTGAACCAGCGCGCGGACGGGGCGGATGGCCCGTGCTTCAAGGCCTCCTGGAAAGGCTGGAATGAGCGGCCGGTGTGGTTGAACACACCGTCCAGGAGCACCCTGATGCCCCGCGCGTGGGCTTCACGGATGAGATCGTCGAAGTCGCCGTCGTCACCCAGTCGGGGGTCGATGCGGAAGTAGTCCGTGGTGTCGTAGCCGTGCGTTTCGGAGGCGAAGACGGGCCCCAGGGCGAGGCCGGAGGCTCCCAGTTCCAGGACGTAATCGAGCCAGGGGATCAGTTGCCTGAGCCCGTGTTCGGGGGCAGCCCCGACCGGGAGCGCTTCCTTGCCGGCTCCGGAGAACCCCAGGGGGTAGACGTGCCACCAGACGGCGTGCTGGACCCAACTCGGTTCTGCCATTGCTCCATTCTGCTTCACCCAGGCCTTTCCAGCCATCTGGCCGGACCGCCCATGGCGCGTGGCAGGATAATAGAGTGCAAAATCTGGAAACCGACCGGCTGATCCTGCGCGCCTGGGAGCGGGAGGATGCCGATTTCGCCTTCGACCTCTACTCACGCTGGGAGGTGCAGCGGTTCATTGGCAACCCGCCGCAGGTCATGACGGCACGATCGCAGGCTGAGGAGCGCATTCTGGCGTGGCGGGAGATGGATCATCCGGTACACGCGGTCTGGGCGGTGCAGCTCAAGGCCACCGGCCAGCTTGCCGGCGCCCTGCTCCTGAAATCCATTCCGGCGTCGGGCGGTTCAATGCCTCTCCAGCCATCCGGTGACACGGAAATCGGCTGGCATTTCCACCCCGATCACTGGGGCCACGGCTACGCCTCCGAAGCCGCCGCCGTTGTCCTGGACTACGCCTTTGACAGCGGCCTGGACGAGGTCGTGGCTGTCACTGCACCCGCGAATGTGGCATCACAGAAGGTCTGCGAACGCATCGGGATGCGCCATGCCGGCCAGACGTCCAGGTACTACAACTCGCTGTGTGAGCTTTTTGTGGTCTCCGCGGCTTCCTAGGCTGTACCCCGCCAGAGCCGCTGCCACCAGGAGCGCCTTGGCTCAGGTTCGGAAGGCAGTACAGCAGCCCGGGTCCGGCGCTCCTGCCAGCGGGCCACTTCGGCCTCCACATCCCTGGTTTTGGTGATGACCGGCGGGCCGCCCTGGAGCTGGCGGCGGGCGTCAATGACCCTTGCGTTAAAGTCCTCCAGTATCTCCCTGACCTGTTTCTCGGTGAATTGGGCGTCCAGCCTGGCGTCCAGTTCGGCATCCTCGGTACGGAGCAGGATGGCCTTTGGCCCCAGGCCGCTGACGTTCTCCCGCTGGAGCAGGCCCGTAACCCACCAGTCCGGATCGTAGGGCTCCCCCAGCCCCGGGATCGGCTTGCCCGCGTACTTCAGGTTGTCGAACTTGCCCTGGGCCATTGCGTCGCGGATGAGGTATTCCACCCGGGCGGCATCGTCCACTTTCCGTCGCTTCTGCCGCTCCTGGTCATCCACGGCCTCAAGCTCGGCTTCTTCCTCCGGCCTGATGCCTGCGTCGCGATAAGAACGAACCTCCGCAGCGCGTTCCATCCGCCGCCTGAAGTCCCCCGACCCGCCGCTCATTTCCTGCCACCGCCCTGCACCCGTTGGAACCTTCAACTTCAAGTATTCAGGCACCGGCAATGGCTTTCAACGGCAGTGGCGGCGGATTGTTTTGCTGCATCTCCTGCCCAGCACAGAGTGGGCAGGCCGCTTAAGAAGCTACATCGAGGTTCTCATCGGATGAGCGGCGCAGCGTTCCCTGGATGGCGTCAAGGGAGAGACCCAGTTCTTCGGCGAGGGCCGCCACGATCATGAATGACGGTGTGGCGATTCGACCCGTTTCGATTTTCCGGAGTGTTTCAGGGGATATGCCTGCTCCAAGAGCCACCTGAACCAGCGTCCGTTTCCCACGCGCATTGCGGAGCATTTCTCCGAGCATCTTCCCTGCACGGACCTCTTCGGGGCTTAGGGGGACTCTGACCATCTTTCAAGCTTAGTACCGTTATAATAATAACGGTCCACAATTGGAGGAATCATTGATTGAAGTGCTTACGCCCCGAGAAGTTGACCAAGCCCGCCTCTCCGGCCAATTTGTGGCCAGGACCCTGTCAGACCTGAGGGACAGGACCGAGCCGGGCACGAACCTCCTGGAAATTAACGACTGGGCAGATTCGATGATCCGGGCCGCAGGAGCCCGCTCCTGTTATGTCGACTACGCCCCGTCCTTTGGGCGCGGCCCGTTTGGCAAAGTGATCTGCACGTCCGTCAACGATGCCGTTCTACACGGACTCCCCCATGACTACGTTCTGATGGAAGGGGATCTGCTGACTTTGGATTTCGCTGCGAGTGTCAACGGATGGGTCACCGATTCCGCCATCAGCTTCGTTGTAGGCGAATCTCCTTCGCGTGCTGACCGGCACATGATTGAAACCACGGAGAAAGCACTTGTGGCCGGCATCCAGGCAGCCCAGTCCGGAGCGCGCATTGGCGATATCTCTTTCGCCATCGGGTCAGTGCTCGAAGCAGCCCGCTTCAAGGTCAACAAAGAATTTGGCGGACATGGGGTTGGAAGCACCATGCACCAGGACCCGCACATTCCGAACACCGGAACACCTGGACGCGGATACACTCTTCGCCCCGGACTGCTTTTGGCCATCGAACCCTGGGTTATGGACGGCACCAGCAAACTCGTCACAGCTGCCGACGGGTGGACCCTGTGCAGCTCCAATGGCCGCCGGACCGCGCACTCCGAGCACACGATTGCCGTCACGGAATCCGGACCGGTCATCCTCACTCAACTGGCCTAGAAGGTGTCTCTTCCAGCCGCGCCCCACAGCCGGCACGGCCTGCAACCACCGCCCGCGAACTTCATGCCGCGGAGTTGACGCTATGGTCGATTGCATGGCGGCGTCCTTCATTGGTGTGAGTGAACTCAAGGTTGCCGAATCATCAGCCTCAGGGCCTTATGGTCCCGTCCCGATCCGCTGGTATCGGCCAGCAGTTGAGAGTGCAGCGGCAGCACCGGTCCCGACGATGGTCTGGGCGCACGGCGGAGGCTTTTTTGCCGGCGGCCTTGACCAGCCTGAAGCCCACGACGTCGCCCGCGCTCTTGCGCAGCGCGGGCTTCCTGTTGCCACAGTGGACTACCGCCTCGCGCCACTTCCCGGGCTGGCGTGGGCCGGAAGGGGCGGAAGGCGGCCCCGCGCGCGGTTTCCTCTTCCCGTTGAAGACATCGTTACCGCGCTTGGCAGTGTGGGCAGTGAGTCACCGGGTGGAGTGATTCTCGGTGGAGCAAGCGCCGGAGCTTGCCTCGCCTCCGCCGCCACTCTCCGTGCCCTCAAGGGTGAGCTGAAACCGAGGGGGATTGTTCTTGCCTACGGCTTTTTCCACTCGTTGCACCCCAGGTCTCACAACATCCGGAGGCGGGTACCCGGCCACCGGCGGCTGACACATTCCCTTTGGATCCTTGACGCCGTTAATCGCAACTACGCGGGCTCACCGTCCGCGTTGGCTAATCGCTTCGCCTTCCCCGGAGGGCACGGCCTCGACGGCTTGCCTCCAACCCTCATGATCAATGCCGACCGGGACGCCATGCGCGCATCCGGTGATCAGTTCGCGGGCGAACTCCTCGCGGCAGGAATCGACGTCGAACAGCACGTTCTGCCAGGCTCCCGTCATGGTTTCCTGAACCGTCCGCGTCTCGAGGCCTTCACAACCGCAATTGATCTCATTGCTTCATGGTCCTTGACGCGGCTGCCGGGGCCGCCGGTACCTATGAAGTGAAGGCGTAAGGGCCGAACCGGCCCCAGGCAACAACCGCCGCCAGAATGAGCAAAACCACGTTGATCGCCACCATCGGGGTTTCCTTGCGGCGGCCGTGTGTAATCGCAGCGCCAACCATCAGGCCTGCGAGCCCGAGGGCCGCCAGCGGAACCAGTACCGGGACGATCCCCAGCACCGCGGGTAGGATCAGGCCGACGGCGGCAAGCACCTCCAGGAGGCCTATGGTCTTCACCATGCCCTGGCTGAAGTCGTCCGTCCACCCCATCCCGGAAGCTGCGAGCTTTTCTTTGGACTGCATGACCTTCATGGCCCCGGCGGCGAGGAAGGCTGCTGCCAGCAACCCGGCGATGACCCAGAGGACGATATCCATGGCATTTTCCTATCTTCGAATGACTTCAATCTTTAAGTGAATCGTAGACCTTAACGACTTAAAGATGCAAGTAAATTGCTCGAAGATGACTTCAACCCTGAAGCGATAGGATGGGCGGATGGATGCAACTCAAGAGCCCCGTTGGCTGACGCCCGAAGAGCGGGACGCCTGGCTGGCACTGACCAGCGTGATCATGAGGCTGCCTTCCGCGCTGGACGCCCAACTCCAGCGCGATGCAGGAATCAGCCACTTCGAATACCACGTGATGGCAGGGCTCTCCGAGAGCAAGGGCCGGACAGCTCGAATGAGCGAACTGGCCGTGATTGCCGAAGGCTCCCTCCCCCGCCTCTCGCAGGTAGTGGGCAGGCTCGAGAAGCGCGGATGGGTGCGCCGCAGACCGGACCCAACGGACGGCCGCTATACCCTGGCGATCCTCACTGATGAGGGGTGGGACAAGGTGGTCAAAACGGCACCCGGCCATGTGGAGGAAGTGCGCACCCTGGTCTTTGACCCGCTCACCAAGGCCCAGGTCCAGCAGCTGACCAATATCGGCCGGCGGGTCACCCGCGCCATCGACCCCAACGACTACTGCCTCCGCGGCCTTGACCAAGGCCGGCAGTCTGGAACTGCAGCGGGCTAAGCCAGCCCTCCGCAACATTTCGCGAGCCCGTTGACACATACTGCGACTGATGCCATGCTTTGGGTATGGATGACCTGTTGGACAGCTGGACAGCTGGACAAGATCGAGTGGTGCGAGTGGGTGCCGCTGAAGCTGTATTCGCATCCCTTCGCGGCGCCATCGAGGGCGGCAAGATTCCCGTTGGTACACGCCTGGATTCAGAGGCGTCGCTGGCCAAGCAGTACGGAGTCAGCCGCACCATGGTCCGCGAAGCCCTCCGGTCATGCACCGCCCTCGGCCTGACCGCCACGCATACCGGCAAGGGCACTTTTGTCATCGCCGACAAAGTAGCCCAGGACCTCAAGCTCGGTAAATACTCCGCCAGCGCCCTGATGGAGGCCCGCCCCCACGTGGAAGTTCCGGCCGCAGGCCTCGCAGCCCAGCGCCGGACCAATGAAGACCTCGAGGCCCTCCGGGAGATTCTCCGGGAGATGTCCGAGGCCGAAAACCTCCAACAGTGGGTTCAACTCAACACCGAATTCCACGTGACCATTGCCCGTTCCAGTGGCAACGGCGTCTTCGAATCATTCCTCTCCGACATCGTTGAGGCCATGGCCAACCAGTCGAACACCCTCAACCTGGTGGCCGACCGCCGGAAGGAGTCCGGCGACGAGCACGCCCGCATCTTTGATGCGATCGAGCGCGGTTCGGCCGAGGACGCGTCGGAGGCCATGACCATGCACCTGCATGGCGTGGAGTGTGCCCTGGGCACCATCGTCCCCGGAAGCGGAAATACCAACGCTGGCCGCACAGGCTGACCCTCAACCCGGACCCACCAGTGCACCACGAACCAGGCACCGCCACTGACCGCTTCTCCGCACGGGACCGTTTCCGTCGCCACCACCTATGCGTTTCCCGCGGGCCTGCCCTGCCGGCTGCTGATTTTCCTCTTTCTCAACCGTCAACCCGTCCAAACCCGTCAACGAAGCCCTGTAAGGACATCATGAGCACCCCGAGCACCACCGCAGCCGCAACCACTATCGGCACCACCGCCGCTGCCGGCATTGCTACAAAGGCAGTGTCTACGCGTTCTGAGCATGATCTGCTCGGTGACCGGGACGTCCCGGCGGAGGCCTACTGGGGCGTGCATACCCTGCGCGCGGTGGAAAATTTCCCCATCACCGGGCAGCCGCTGTCCTCGAACATGCACCTGGTCCGCGGCCTGGCCGCGGTCAAACAGGCCGCGGCCCGCACCAACCTTGAACTCGGGCTCCTGGACCCCGAACGCGCCGCCGCGATCGAACAGGCCTGCACCGACGTGATCAACGGCCACTACGCTGACCAGTTCGTCGTGGACGTCATCCAGGGCGGCGCCGGGACCTCCTCAAACATGAACGCCAACGAGGTCATCGCCAACCGCGCCCTGCAAATCCTGGGCCACCCCAAGGGCGAATACACCCGCCTGCACCCCAACGACCACGTCAACCTCTCCCAGTCCACCAACGACGTCTACCCCACCGCCGTGAAACTGGGCACCATCTTCGCCGTCAAGGAACTCCTCGCCGCGCTCGAAGAACTCGAAGAAGCCTTCGCCGCCAAAGCCCTGGAATTCCGCACCATCGTCAAAATGGGCCGCACCCAACTCCAGGACGCCGTGCCCATGACCCTGGGCCAGGAATTCGGCACCTACGCCATCACCATCGGCGAAGACCGGCTCCGCCTCGCCGAAGCAAACCTGCTCATCCACGAAATCAACCTCGGCGCCACCGCCATCGGCACCGGCCTGAACGCCCCCGCCGGCTACACCGAAGCCGCCTGCCGCCACCTCGCCCACATCACCGGCCTGCCCCTGGTCACCGCCCCGGACCTGATCGAAGCCACCCAGGACGTCGGCGCGTTCGTCCACCTCTCCGGCGTCCTCAAACGCGTTGCCGTGAAACTCTCCAAAACCTGCAACGACCTGCGCCTGCTCTCCTCCGGCCCACGCGCCGGCCTCGGCGAAATCAACCTCCCCGCCGTCCAGTCCGGCTCCTCCATCATGCCCGGCAAGATCAACCCCGTCATCCCGGAAGTAGTCTCCCAGGTCGCCTACGAAGTGATCGGCAACGACGTCACCATCACCATGGCCGCCGAAGCCGGGCAACTCCAACTCAACGCCTTCGAACCCATCATCGTCCACAGCCTCCACAAGAGCATCTCCCACCTCCAGGCAGCCTGCACCACCCTCACCGCACGCTGCATCCGAGGCATCACCGCCAACACCGAACACCTGCGCCTGACCGTGCAACAATCCATCGGCCTGGTCACCGCACTAAACCCGCACCTGGGCTACACCACGGCCACCGCCATCGCCCAGGAAGCACTCGCCACCGGCAAAGGCGTCGCCGAACTCGTCCTCGAACACGGACTGCTCACCGACGCGCAGCTCCAGGAACTCCTCAGCCCCGAACGCCTGGCAAACCTCACCAAAGAACCCACCCAGCAATAGCAACAACAAAACCAACAAAAGTCCCACCGCCCCCCTCGCACGACCGGTCAGGGAACCCTGCGGCCGTGGGCCCAGCCAGCACCACCCAAAAACCCTGTCCTGCCCGGGAACAGGGGCACACCGACGTGCCCAAATTCCCTTCGGATGACACAAAAAGAGAGCCCGCTGTGCCGGTCCGCCGCCCCAGGCAACACCGGCACAGCGACGCCCGCCACTGCTTTGCCTCTTCAACCCCATGAAAGGCCTTGGAAAATGACCGTTGAGCTCCAAAACCCTGCAACCGCACGCCGCATGCTGAATGAAGACCCCGCCCGCAGGAAAGAAGAACGGCGCCGTCCGATCAGATCCCAAATTATCGACTACCTTGCCAGCAACGGCGCCAGCAAGGTGGCAGATATCAGCAGCGACATCATCTGCTCCCGCGATTGCGTGAGGTACCACCTCGCTGCGCTGGAAAAGGCGGCGATCGTCCGTTCAAACATTTCCCCCGGAACCCGCGAGGGGTTTACGCCCTTCTACGCCCTCACCCCCGCGGCAGCCAGCGTCCGCGTCCAGCCCCGCCCCCAGAAAACCAGTTCATAGAAAACAGCCGACGGCGGCGGGACCCTCAGCGGGGATCCCGCCGTCGTTAGTCATTTCCAGCCGATTGCGCGCCTCAAAAGGCGCATCCTTGTGCGCCAGGATTTGTTAACGCTAACATCACAAGTTCCTGCGCAGTCGCAGAACACTGCAGGCGATCTTCGGAAAGAGCGCAGGTGGACAGAACATACGGAGGAAGCGGTCCCGTGGCTAAAACATTCAATGTCGAGGTGCTCCCTGAGGATCTTGAGACCTCGGTCTACCTGCTCGAAACCGGACTGGGCGACGTCGACATCCAGGATCCCTACCTGGTCAACGGAAACCGGAAAACCATCGCCTACCTGCTGGGCCTTGACCCCGGGAAGTTCCTCTTCTCGTTCTACAAGCAGGCGGGCCTGACACCCACGACGGCGGCGGGTTACGGCGGCTGGGAACGCGAATCGGGCACACGCTTCCAGGGGCACTTCTTCGGGCACTACGTCTCGGCGCTGTCCCAGGCCTATGCCACAACCACTGATCAAGCCACCAAGGCGGGGCTGCTCACGAAGCTGACTGCCGCCGTCGACGGCCTGAAACACTGCCAGGATGCCTACGCCGTGAAGGATCCGGCCAACGCCGGCTTCGTCTCGCCGTTCCCGGTGACGTACCTGCCATCAGGGGCCGACGGCCTTCTGGTTCCCTTCTACAACCTGCACAAAATTGTTGCGGGGCTGCTGGCCGCCCATGACTATGCGCCCCAGGACGTCTCCGCCATGGCACTGTCGGTTGCTGACGGTTTCGCCACCTGGATCGCCAACTGGGCAGGCCGGCAGGCAGACCCTTCGGTGCTCCTCAGCACCGAGTACGGCGGCATGAACGAGGCGCTGTACAAGCTGTTCAGCATCACAGGGAAGCCTGCCCACAAGCGCGCGGCGGAATACTTCGATGAAGTTGCACTGTTCCAGAAGCTGGCCGCGGGCCAGGACGTCCTGAACGGCCTGCACGCCAACACCACCATCCCCAAGCTCATCGGGGCACTGAAGCGCTACACCGTCTTCACGGACAATCCGCGCCTGTACGCCACCCTTACAGACGTGGAGAAGAGCGGCCTGGGCATGTACCGTGCTGCTGCGGAGAACTTCTGGCAGATAGTGCTTGCACACCATACCTATGCCAACGGCGGAAACAGCTACTCTGAGCACTTCCACGCCGCCGGCACGCTCTACCAGTACGCCACCAACGGCCAGACCATCGGCTATGGGGAGAACTCGACGTCCGAGGGCTGCAACGAGTACAACATGCTCAAACTCTCCCGGGCCCTGTTCCAGGTCACAAAGGATGTGAAGTACGCGGACCACTACGAGTCAGCGTTCATCAACTCCGTCATGTCAGTCCAGAACCCCGAGACCGGCATGGTCACCTACTTCCAGCCCATGGCCCCCGGCTACGCCAAGGTGTTCGGCCACCAACAGGACGAGTTCTGGTGCGATCACGGTACCGGGATCGAAAGCTTCACCAAGCTCGGAGACTCCATCTACTTCGAAACCCGGGATTCGGTCTATGTGAACCAGTTCCGCTCGTCCGTCCTCCGCTCGTCCGCCCACAACCTGAAGCTGACCCAGAAGGCGGATGTACCCAACCACGAAACCGTCACCCTGTCGGTTGAGGCGCTGGATGGAGGGGCGGTTGTCGGCGGTACCAGCATCAGGCTGCGCATCCCGTCCTGGGTTGACGGAGTGCCCACCCTCCGCATCAACGGCGTCGAAACGGACATAGTGCCGCTCGCCACCGCCGGCTATGTGCTGGTGCCGGTGACTGCGGGAGACACCGCCTCCTACACCCTTCCCGCGAGGGTTACGGTGGAGGACAACACCGAAAATCCCAACTGGGTTGCCTTCAAGTACGGCCCCGTGCTGCTGGCTGCCGAGCTGAACCGCAACAACGTCAATGCTGCCTATACGTCCGGTGTCCTTGTCCGGATGGGCACCGCGGATAAGACGGTCAACTCCCATGTCGTCGTGGACGACGCGGCCGCCTGGAAGCAGGGCATCGGGAGCAACCTGGTGCGCATCCCGAATGGCCGGAACGCGAACGGCACAGAGGCCATGCGGTTCTCGCTCCGGAACGTCGATGAGGCGTCGGCGGCATTAACGTTCGAGCCGTATTACAGCCTGTACAACGCACGGTATGCCATCTACATGACTCTCGTTGAGCCGGATTCCGCGGAGGCGCAGGGGCTGATCCGCAAGGAGAAGGAACGGCTGCGGATCGACGAAACCACCATCGATTCACTGACTTCGTTCGACAACAACAACAGCGAGGCTGACAAGAACTACAAGTACAACAAGTCCGCGGTGGGGACCTTCCACGGACAGGGGTTCCGGGACGGGCAGCGGGCCACCGACGCCTACTTCCAGTACGAGATGATCGTGGACCCGGCACTCGAGGAAAACTACCTTGGAGTGCGCTACTACGGCGGCGACGACGGCAGGAGCTTCGGCGTCTACCTCAACGGTGTGCTGCTCAAGGACGAAGTGGTCACCAACGCCAATGGAGCCACCACCTGGTACACCCAGTACGAGCAGATTCCCCCAGTGGTCCTGGAGGGGATTGCCGCAAGGGACAGCTACAAGCGCGACCAGAATGGCAACTATGTGCTCGATGCGGACGGTGCAAAGGTGCCTGTCGTGACGGTCCGCTTCCAAGGCAACGGCACAAGCTTTGTGGGCGGTGTCTACGGCGTGTCCATTACGTCCAGCAACGCCTTCGGCACCAATGCCCGGCTGAAGGCACTCACCTCCGGCACCGGCGTCCTGAGTCCGGCACTGGCGGAGGACATCTATTCGTACACGCTGACGGTGCCGGCGGCGGCCACAAGCGTAACTCTCGACGCCGAGCCGGCGGCGGGAAGCGGACTGGTGCTGATCGGCGACATCCTGATCGACGACACCAAGACGCGCACCATTGCCCTGGAACCCGGCGCGGAACGCACCAACATCGTCCTGACCACTTACGCGCAGGACCATGCCACTACAGCCACCTACCGGATCGCCATCGTGCGCGCAGATCCGGAACCCGCATTGGCCCCGACTGCTTCCGTCCTGCATATTGACTGACTGTGATGCATCCCGCATGATTGGGGATAACGTTTTCCTACCCCAATGACGTCGGCGGCAATGGTGCCGGCAGGGAAAACCTTTTCTCCAAGGAGCATCATGAAAGTTATGAAGCGTTTATTGACCGGCGTGGCGGTCCTGACGACGGCAGCCACCCTGGCGGCGTGTGGCGGCGGCGCCCCCACGCCGTCGGCCTCAAGCACCGCAGATGCCGGTATCGAAGGCACTGACGACAAGCCCATCACCCTCGAATACTGGGGTTGGGCCAAGGGCACGGGCGAGCAGGTCAAGCTGTTCAACGCCGCCCACAAGAACGTGCAAATCAAGTTCACCGAGGTCAAGGGCGGCAGCGACGCCCTGAACGGCCTGCGCAACGCCGCCTCCGCGGGCAACGCCCCGGACCTCCACCAGGGAATCCAGGACTGGATGGTCCCCCTGGTGGCGGAGAACATCATCACGGACATCACTGATTGGGTTACCCCCGCTGAGAAGGAATTCAAGGCCTCCGCCTTCAATTCCTCCAAGGTGAACGATAAGAACTACATTGTGCCGAACGCCCAGGCACCGCAGTTCTTCGTGTACCAGACCCCCGTCTATGACAAGCTGGGCCTCAAGCCCCCCAAGACCATGGAAGAGTTTGTGGACCAGGGCAAGGTGCTCGGAGCCGCAGGCCACAAACTGACCAACATGGCAGGCGAAGACCCCTCCACGCTGGTGAACTGGGCCTGGCAGGCCGGGGCCTCCTGGTACAAGGTGGACGGCGACTCCTGGAAGATCAATTTCCTGGACGACGCCACCCTCGAGGCAGCAGACGTAACCCAGAAGCTCATTGACGAGGACGCCATCTCCACCCAGACGTTCGCCGACTATGCCGCCGTCCAGCAGATGTACGACAAGGCCAACACCGCCACCCGCCACATCTGGACCTGGTCCACCAACGGCATGGTCAACAACTTCAAGGAGTCCTTCGGCAACTGGGCTGCTGCCCCGATCCCGGAGTTCAGCACGGGCGGCAAGGCCAACGTCAGCCCCATCGGCGGCACGTTCGTCACAGATCAGTCCAAGAGCAAGAAGGCAGCAGCCGAGGCAGCCGTCTGGCTCGCCACCAACAAGGAATCCGTCACGCTTGCCGCGGACCCCATCAAGGGTTCCTCGGCGTTCCCCGCCGTGGCTGACTCCGATTCCTACGTCGCCAACATGCTGCCGGAAAAGCTTTTTGGCGCCAACCACGCCGAAGCTGTCAAGGTGGCCACCCAGGCCTCCAAGGACATCGCCGGAGACTGGACCTACGGCCCCAACTACACCGCGATGTACACGGAAATGGCCGATGGCTGGGCCAAGGTCATCACCAAGCAGCAGAAGGTCACCGCACTGCTTGAACACATGCAGGAATGGACGGTGGATGACCTGAAAAAGAAGGGCATCAACGTCATCGACGGGTCCAAGTAGTCCTGCCCGCCCAAGGGTGTCCCGGCCCCAGGGCCGGGACACCCTGCAACGGCATCGTCACCAGAACTTTGAAGGAAGACCCATGTCCACCCAGATCCTGAGGACGGAAAGTTCCGCCCCCGCACCTGCAGCTGCACGCCGGCGCATTACGTGGCGGACGCTGCTGGCAGCCAAGGGAGCAGCGTTCACACTGCCATTCGTCGTCGGCTTCATCATCCTCTTTATCCTGCCGATTGCTTACGCAGTGGTGCAGAGCCTGTACACCGTTAAGTCCTCCGGGCTGGGCCTGAGCGGCAACCAGACGGTGTTTGTCGGCCTGGACAACCTCACTGCCGCCGCCACCGATCCGCGCTTCTGGGAGTCCATGGGACGGGTAGCTGTCTTCGCGTGCATCCAGGTTCCCATCAAGCTGGCCATCTCCCTGCTGCTGGCCCTCGGCCTTGACTACCTGAAGGGCCGGGTGGTGGCCGGGTTCCGGATTGGCCTCCTGGTTCCCTACATGATTCCGGGGATCGTGGGCACGCTCGTGTGGATCTACCTCTACTCCCCCAACATCGGCCCGCTGACCGAGATCGGCAAGTTCTTCTCCCTGGACTGGAACTTCCTCTCCGAGGCCATGATGTGGCCCTCCATCGGAAACCTGCTGACGTGGGACAGCATCGGCTTCAACATGCTGATCATCTACGCATCGCTGCAGGCCATCAGCCCGGAACTCTTCGAAGCCGCACGGATTGACGGCGCCGGCGAAGGACGCATTGCCTTCTCCATCAAGGTTCCCTTTGTCCGCTCCGCGCTGGTCCTGACCGGCATGCTCTCCATCATCGGGCTGCTGCAGATCTTCGCGGAGCCCCTGCTGTTCCGCTCCTTTGTCCCGGAAGTGGTCACCAAGGACTACACGCCTACCCTGATGATCTTCAACCAGGCCTTCGACGCCAACAACTACAACTATGCAGCGGCACTTTCGCTGGTCTTCGCCTCTGTCATCGCCCTGGTGTCCTTCTTCTACTACAAATTCACCAACAAGCCGGAAGCCTAGCCATGAGCACCACCACCCCCGCCACCGGCGCCGCTGCCCAGGACGATGCGGCGCTGACCCCGGTCATCGTCCCGTCAGCGCCGGAAGAAACCGGCCACCTCCCGGCCAAGGAACGGCGCCGCGCCAAACGCCGCGCCAGCCTCACCCGCCGCGGCCTGCCTGTCGGGGCCAAGCAGAACAGGGCCACGCAGCTGCTGGTCTTAGCAGGACTGGGCCTGGCCGTCATCTACTCTGCGGGCCCCATCTGGTGGCTCATCGTCGCGTCCACCAAAGGCCAGGCGGACCTCTACGCCTCCACCGGTTTCGAGTCACTCTGGTTCGCCGAATTCAACCTGTGGGAAAACCTGCAGCAGATCTTTATCTACGACGAGGGCTTCTTCCTCCGCTGGATGCTCAACTCCATCCTCTATGCCGGCGTCGGCTCCTTTGTCGGCATGATCATCTCGCTGGCCGCCGGCTACGGCCTGGCCCGCTACGAGTTCTGGGGCAAAAAGGCGGTCTTCGGCGCCGTCGTCGCGTCCTTCCTCCTGCCCAGCGCCCTGCTGACCATCCCGCTGTACCTCCAGTTTTCCGCTTGGGGACTCGTCGGCCGCCCGTGGGCCGTCCTGATCCCCTCCTTCATCAGCCCCTTCAGCGTCTACCTGGCGAAGGTCTACATCGAAGGGGCCATCCCGCCGGAAATCCTGGAAGCAGCGCGGATTGACGGCGCCGGCGAGGTCCGCATCTTCTTCCAGGTGGTCATGCGGCTGATGACCACCGGCGGCGCCACAATCTTCCTGCTCGCCTTCGTGGGCAACTGGAACAGCTTCTTCACACCGCTGACCATGCTGGGGGCATCCGGCAAGGAAAACTGGCCCCTCGCGCTGGGACTGTACGCCTGGTCCGGGAAACGCACCCTTGAAGGTGAGAGCATCGACGGGACCAGCATGCTGATCCTTGGCTCGCTTCTGGCCATCATTCCGCTCGCCGTTTTTATGATTGCCATGCAGCGCTTCTGGAAGACCGGCGTTACGCTCGGCGCCGTCAAGTAACTCACCGCTTCGAACGAAACAGAGAAAAAGACCATGCACACATCGAGCGCCACCTCGCCGGCCCACCCACATACCGCTCCCCGGCAGCCCGTTACCATGGCGGTGATGGCTCCGCCAGAACTGTTCGGCCAGCTGATCGCCGCCGATTCGCTGGAGCGCCTGCATGGCGTTGCCGACCTTCGCGGCCCCGTCTTTGAGGACTTCTCCTCTGCTGATGCCAGGGCCCTCCTGCCGGAAGTCGAGGTGCTGATCACCGGCTGGGGCTGCCCGCCTCTGCCGCCAGAGGTGCTGGACCTGGCCGTCAACCTCAAAGCCATCATTCACGCGGGCGGAGTCGTCGGCGACAAGGTGCCGCCCCTTCCCGCGGGCCGGGTGATCACGGCGTCGAACGCCGGAGAAGCCAACGGCATCCCCGTGGCCGAGTACAGCCTGGCCATGATTCTGCTCGCCAACAAGCAGACCTTCGACGCCGTACGGATGTACCGCACGCGACGCAACTGGATAGACCGGGAGAGTGAATTTCCGACGGCGGGCAACTACCGCAAGACCGTCGGACTCGTTGGCGCCTCCCGGATCGGCCGCGCCGTGGCCAAACTCCTGCAGCCGTTCCACCTTGACGTCCTGGTATACGACCCGTACCTCAGCAACTACGACGCCAGGGCGTTCGGGGCGGAGCTGGTTCCCCTCGCTGCCCTGATGTCCCGCAGCGACGTGGTTTCCCTGCACGTGCCGGTCACACCAGAAACGACAGGGATGATTGGCGCGGACGAGCTGGCCCTGCTGCGGCCTGGAGCCACCCTCATCAACACCGCCAGGGGCGAAGTCCTGGACCAGGAAGCCCTGGAAGCGGAACTCATGTCCGGGCGGATCAACGCGATCCTGGACGTCGCGGTACCCGATGTACTGCCGCCCGAGCACGTCTTTTACGACCTTCCGAATGTCCTGCTCACCCCGCACATCGCCGGGTCCATGGGAACGGAGCTGCTTCGGATGGGCGACCACGTGGTGTCCGAACTGGAGCGCTACGTGGCCGGGATGCCCTTTGAACACCCCGAAATCCTTGCATCCTTGCCCGATTCGATGCCTCCTCGGGAGACCTCCGCATGACACTGCTCACCAACCCCGTGCTGCCGGGCTTCTCGCCGGACCCCTCACTGATCCGCGTCGGCGACTGGTACTACCTGGCCAACAGCTCCTTCGAGTGGTATCCGGTGATCCCGATCCATCGCTCGCGGGACCTGAAGACGTGGGAATTCGCAGGCTCCTTCACGGGCCCGGACGCACGCGTGGAGCTCAGGGGCCTTCAGGACTCTGGCGGTGTGTGGGCACCGTCGCTGAGCTGGTCCGACGGCGACTTTTGGCTGGTCTTCACCGTGGTTCGCGGTTTTGGCGGGCCGCACAAGGACATGGACACCTACATTTCCCGGGCCGCCGACGTGGCAGGGCCGTGGTCCGCGCCCGCGCGGGTTACCACCACCGGCTTCGACCCGTCCCTCTTCCACCACAACGGCCGGCACTGGCTGGTCAACATGGAATGGGACCACCGCCCCACGGGCCGCGGCGGCTTCGCCGGCATCAACCTGCAGGAGGTGAACGCCGCGGGCACAGCCACCATCGGCACCCCCAAAATCATCCACCGCCGGGACGTCCTGATCGAGGGTCCAAACCTGTACTCCTTCAACAACCGCTTCTACCTCATGCTGGCCGAGGGCGGAACGGGACAGAACCACGGCATCGCCATGATGCGCTCCGACAACCTTTTTGGCCCCTACGAGCCGGATCCGCTGGGGCCCGTCCTGACCACAAGGGACCTTCCCAGCCACGAACTGCAGAAGGCAGGCCATGGCGAGATCGCCGTCGGACATGACGGCACCCTCTACTTGGCCCACCTGGCCAGCCGCTGGGCTGAAAGGGACGGCAAGCAGTATTCGGTCCTCGGCCGGGAAACCTGCATCCAGCGGCTAGCCTTCACCGACGACGGGTGGTTGCGGCTCGAACAGGGCGGCCGGCACCCTGACGTGGAAGTCCGGGGCCCGCTGCCTGCCGTTTCACCGACTCCCGACCGTGACGGTGACGGTGACTTAGCCGGTGACCCTGACGGTGACCCTGGCGAGGACGCCGGATTCGGCGGCTTCACGCCAACTTCCGACGCCGATGGCGGCACCACGGTGGGCTGGCCCTGGAGCACGCTGAGGCATCGTCCCCATGCTGAATGGGCCAGCCTGGACGCCCGGCCTGGCTGGCTCCGGCTTCGCGGCAGGCACAGCACAGACTCATTCTTCGACCAGTCGCTGGTGGCCCGCCGCCTGACCTCCCCCGACGTCACAGCCGGAGTGACGCTGGAGGCCAGTCCCGCCAATTTCACCCAGAGCGCGGGCCTCATTTTCTACTACAACACCGCCAGCTACTTCTATCTCAGGACAACGGTGCGGGAAGTGGGCGGAGACCTGGTGGACGGCGATGCCCCCGTGGAGCAGATCCTGGAAGTGTTCGAACGGGACCCGTTCACCGGCCTGCAGTCACACGGGGCCGTTGTGGTGGAGCCGGGACTTCCGCTCCGCCTCGAGGGCAGCATCAACGGCGACCGGGCGCAGTTCCGCTGGGCCCAGGGCGGCAATCCGTTGAGCCCCATCGGGCCGGAACTGAACGCGCTGCAGCTCTCAGACGACCACGGCCACGTCCTGCGGTTTACCGGCGCTTTTGTGGGTATTGCGGCGCAGGATCTCCGGGACAGGAGCTTCAGCGCAGACTTCACGGATTTCCGCTACGACACGGGCGAGGCTGACCGATGAAAACGATTCCCCGCCCTCAACCTGCCTGCCCGCCTTTCCCGGCAAATGGCATTACGCTGTGAAGGTGACCAAGGATCCAGCCCCTGCCCTGAGGCAGAAAGTGCCTGTGCTGAGCGACGTCGCCAAGGCCGCCGGCGTGTCCGTTCCCACGGTTTCGCGCGTCCTGACCAGCAGCAAGTTCGTGGCCCCGGAACTGCGCGAGCGCGTGATGAAGGCTGTCGGCGAACTTGGCTACCGGCCCAACGGCGCCGCGCGCGCCACCCGCTCCGGAAAACGCTCCATGGTGGCGGTGCTGACGGGCGGAACGTCCAACTACGGCTATGCCAGGACCATCGAGGGCATCGAGAAGGCGGCCCGCGAATCAGGCATGTCCGTGATCATCGCCGTGGTGGAATCCGATGACGACGACGCCGTGAACTCCGCGATCGACCTCGTCCTGTCCCAACCGGTGGCCGGCGTCATCATCCTGGAGTTCGACCGGCCTGGCCTGGCCGCCGTCAAGGCTTTCCCGTCATCCATCCCGCTTGTGGTGGCAGGTGGCGGGACCAGGCGCACCGGCAAGGCACCCGGCGCCCTGCTGGATGAACGCGGAGCCGGCAAGGATGTCACCAATCATCTGCTCTCGTTGGGGCACAAGACCGTCCACCACGTGTCGGTACCCACCATGGGCAAGCACTCTGGCCGTACCGACGGCTGGCGCGCGGCGCTGACAGCCGCCGGCGCCGTCATTCCTCCGGTGCTGCACGCCACGTGGGAGCCTGCCAGCGGTTACCGGGTGGGCCAGGAACTGGCGGCCAGGGATGAAGTAACGGCGGTATTCTGCGGCAACGACGACATCGCCATCGGTGTTGTCCGGGCGCTGCTGGACAGCGGCAAGCGCGTCCCGGAGGACGTGTCGGTGGTGGGGTTCGATGACCAGCCGCACGTCGCCTTGTGGCGGCCCGCGCTGACCACCGTCCGGCAGGATTTCCAGGATCTGGGGGCCAGGGCGTTTGCCCTGCTGGCCTCCACTGTGGAAACGGGCACCATCCCGGCCTCGTCCACGGTCAAACCCGAACTCGTCCTGCGGGAGTCAACCGCCGCCCTCGGCTAACCGCAGTCCCGCCCCTCCCAACTGACTCGCAGTTAACGTCGTCAAACGGGTGTTTCACGACGTTAAGTGCGAGTCAGTTGGGCTGCTGGGCCGGGGTGGGGTTAGGCGCGGAGGAGGATCAGCCGGGCGCTGTTCACCTCGGTCAGGGTCACCTTCAGGACAGCCGTCCCCGGCGTTTCGGAAAGTACGACGGCGTCTGCCGCACCCCAGGCGGGATAGGCCACCGTCACGTCGGGGTTCTGGCCCAGCCAGGCAGGCAGCTCGATGGACTGCTCCACGTCGCCTCCCCGCCGGTGGACTGCAATGGCCAGCGTTGACTGGCCCAGCCTGGAGCCCTGCGCGATCCAGTCATCACGCCACGCGGGAAGTCCCAGCGGGAACGTGGGCAGGCTGGTGGGAATGCCGGCACGCAATCCCTTGTAGACCTCCAGTGCAGCGCGGACCACCTCCAATTGCACGGGATCCAGGGTATCGATCCGGCCTGCCAGGTGGACGCGGGACAGCAGCGCACTGACCAGGGAAAAGGCCAGCTGCTCATCGCCCATGGACCCCTCCACGGACGCCCAGACACCTGACTGTTCCGGCGTGAGCGTGAGCGGCGCCGCGGCGGAAATAGGCGGGGTCTTGACGAAATCCTGCTGGTCTGTCAGGGACTGTACCGGGAACACCGCTCCCGAGGCGCCGTCCAGCCGGGATCCGCCCGCGGCGCAGCCTTCGATGGTCAGGCCGGGGTGCCTGTCCATTGCTGCCGAGGCCCAGGCCAGGAATGCGCGGTTGTGGTCCAGCAGGCCCGCGCCGACAGCGCCGTTGAGGTCTGTGCCCGCTCCGATGTCCACGTTGTAGTCCAGCTTGAGGTAGGCGAGGTCGAAATCGTCCATCAGCCGGTCCACCACCCCGTCCAGGTGCGCCCGGGCCGCGGGGTGCCGCAGGTCCAGCTGGTAGCGGCCCCATTCCTTGATCCGCTCTCCGCCGCGGCTGAAGAAGGCTTCGGCTGGAAGCAGCTCCGCGATCCGGCTCCTGGCGCCCACCACCTCGGGCTCGAGCCACAGGCCAGGCTTCATGCCGGCTGCACGGATTTTTCCGAGCAGCCCGGCCAGGCCGCCGTCGGGGAAGCGTTTGATGGAGGGTTCCCATTCGCCCACCGAGTCCCACCAGCCGCCGTTTTCGTCGTCGTACCAGCCGGCGTCGATGCAAAAGACCTCCACACCCAGCGCTGAGGCGGCAGCGATCAGCGGCAGCTCCTTTTCGGTGGTGGGGTCCGACATGAGGCAGTTCAGGAAGTCGTTGTAGATGACCGGCAGGGCCACGTTGTCAGGGTGGGCCCGCCGGATGCGCCGGCGGTAGGCAGTCAGTTCGGCCGCGACAGCGTCAAGGCCGCCGGCCGGGACAACAGCCACGGAGGCCGGGACGGTGGTGAACGTTTCGCCCGGTTCCAGCGTGACGCCCCACTGGTGCTCGGCCGCGGTGGGGCCGGAGACCGTGAGATAGAGATCGTTGTAGCGGTCGCCGAGCTCGTAATGCCAGGCACCGTTGTGCTCCAGCTGCCAGGCCAGCATGCTCCCGGTGCCGGCGTCCTCCAGGATGCCCATGGGGAGGTGTTCGGCAGTGGACCAGGCCCCGATGGACGTGGCACCCACCCGGTTCTTGGATCCAACCTGGCCGTATTCCACCATTCCGACGTTATAGAGGCCACGTTCCGCCAGTGTGGCCCGCCGCCAGCGGAACTCGCCGGACCACGGGTTGGCGGCCTGCCAGAGGGCAAGCTCCTCTTCCCAGTCCCTGCCATGCCCCAGCCCGGAAAGGGTGAACGAGGAGACATATTCCACGCCGACGGCGGAGCTGCCCGCCCGAAGTTCCGTCCAGCAGCGCAGGACGGAGGAGCCGCCGGCAAGCTCATAGTGCACGGCAGCAGTGATACCCGATACGGGATCTGTGGCTTGCAGTTCCAGCCCCCGTACGCCGTTGGCCACCGTTTCCCGCGTGCCGGACAGCCGCAGCCGCTGGGCCGCAGCCCCGTCCACGTGCCGCTTTCCCGCTGTACCGTGCCGGCCGTCGCCGGCCAGGGCAATCTCGACGATGGGCAGGGAAGCCTGGCGCAGCTCCTCCAGGTCGGCCAGCGGGGCCTGTTCGTGCTGGATGGCGAGGAGCCTGGGGGCGATGTCATCACCGTGCAGAATGTGAAGCTGAAGGCAGTCGTTTCCCCAGGACAGGATCTCCCCACCATCCGCGACGTCGGGAGTCGGCGGCTTGTCCTCTAGTTCGGGACTGAGGTTCGCAAGGGTCATGGTGGCTCCCGGGAAGTACGCAGTCGGATATCGAACTCCGCCGCTAAACGATGATGAATAACAGGATAACGTTATCCTAGCGTTTTGGCGAGCATTGAAGGACGACGACGGCGGGTGGTCCCGCAGTCGTCACCCTTAGCCCCGCGCAGGTTCAGGAAACGGTTTCCCACGGCTGGCCGGAGTGGGGGGCCCGGATCCTGGTACCTTCCCCCCGCTCCCCCTGCTCATTTTCGCCACATGGTTTTCCGGGATGAGGGAAAGCGTCCAGCCGATCTCGCTTTCTGCATATATCTCTTTAGCAATTTCCGCGGTATTTTGACAAATCACCTTATGCAAAAAGAAGAGAAGCCAGTATGAGCAATTTCGCCATGGGCGGTGAGTTGGTCCGTGGCAGAGTTCTAATCTGTCACACTTTTTTAACTTGTTATTCGTTCAGGATCGACTGGATTTCAAGGCACGAGAGCTGACCTGCATCGGCAAGCAGTTCGCTGGAGACGCCTTTGGCCGAAGCGCTCCGAATTGCCGTGCGGAGCTGGAGGAGGGCCTGGTCCATCTCCCATTGGCAGGTTTCAACCGAGGCGGCGGCAGCCCACACGTCTTCCCGCGGGTCCGGCTGCGGATCAAGAGTGAATCCGCACCGGCATTGCCAAACAAGGCGCAGATCATCACCGGCTTGCGGGCTGGATAAAGTGGAATCTCCAGCAGCCCGATGGACGGTCAGCTGCATTGCCTGACCGCAATGCGCAGGCCGGAGACTCGACGCCTCAGGCCCGGAGACTGCAGACGAACCACCCATCTTCCGCCGGTGCCCAATTGTGTCATCATTGCCGACAAAAAGCATCAGACTTTTCCTTCCAATTCATGCGATAAAGAAAAACCATCCTGATTCAGTTATAGCCGATATTTTTATTAAAGCCAGTTCGTGATTTGGGGCTTGACCAGAGGGTCGTAAGGGCTGTGCCGGCTGACAAAGCCACCCGACGCGAGGAGCTATCGAGGAGCAGTCAAGGCCGGCTTGACTTCCATCCGGAAGGTTCCTATGGTCATGAATACTGACATAAGAGATGCGAGTTTTTAAACGGTGCTGCACGCTCTACGGCCAGCCACAGGCGACGGCTGCGAGAGCTGTTGCAGTGGGGTGGCGGGTATCCAAAGGAGGTTCCGAATGCCATTGTCCGATAGGGAGCGGAAACTGCTGGAGGAACTGGAGTTTGACCTGGCAGCAGACGATCCGCCCCTTGCCCGCAAACTCTCATCAGGCTCGCTGGAGGCTGCGTTCAGGGCAAGTACCTACTTCGCCGCCATGGCCTGCCTGATCGGGATGGTGTTGCTTATCGCCGGAGTTGCTTCACAGATCATCGCCGTCGGCATCGCCGGCTTCCTGCTGATGGGTACGGGCGCCTACCTGTTCACCTGGAGGCGCCGCTGATCCAATCGGAGCCAGTCCCGGCCACGAGCCTTCAAATGCTGAGCTTCGTCAGGCCCGTATCAGACAGACCAAAATGCGTCCCGGAGAGCGATAGCGGCAAGCCCGCTTGACCATAAGACGCCTGATCCAAGGATGATGCAGATCGTGACAGGAAAATTCGAACTGGTGGTAACCAATCGCGGGGCTTTTGGTTTCAGGCTGTTGTCCAGCACGGGAGAAGTGCTTGCGGTCTCCGAAACCTACAGCGACAAAGATACGGCCGTTGCTGCCATCCGGGACGCACGCGAGAGTGCAGCAATGGCGCTCATCAACGATTGCACCCTGCCGCCGCGGCCCTCAACGCCCTCCCCCGCAGCACCACGCTTCAACGCGCAGGGTCCGTCGCGCTGGTTCGGCTAGGGCCACGGCTTACTCATCGGCCGCCCCCTCGGACAGCCTGCCGCTGCGCTTCTGCAGCCGGTCAATGTGCTCGGAAGCTTCCGCTTTGGTGATGTCCGCGGAGATTTCCTCGCCTGCCTCGCGGGCGAGGGTGTCCAGGTAGCTGCGCTGCGCCGCCGTCATGGGTTCGTCACCAGTCACCCAATCCTTGGGATCACGGTTCAGCCCGGCTTCGGGTTCCGGGACAGGACTGCCGAGGGTGCCTTCATCTTTGGCATTCATAAATCCGCCTTAAAACAGGGTTGTCAGGGTAGCCGTCTATTGAAGCTGTCCGGTCCCGCGGGCTCCCTTCCCGAGGGAGATGCGAGTGGTGTAATTTGCCCCCTGCTACAACAGTAAGCAAGCTTACCTGTATGCGCCAGACTGGACACTGGGCTCCCTGCCGATCTCTGCGCGCACTCTGCACGTCATTGCTATGAGGGATGCGGACTCTCAAGGCCTTGCCGCGGGCGCACTTTTTACCTCCAACGCCTCGGCAAAAAAGGCTGTGGATGCCCTCATGAACGTGTCTTCCATGTCCCGGCGGACGAAATGCGAGGCGCCGTCGAAAACCACCACCCTTGCACCGGACCCTCGGGCCATGCGCTGGTGTTCTGGCGTGATCCCGGCCCGGACCGTTCCAGTGATGATCAGGACCGGCACATCGGCAGCCGTGAGGGACGCCGTCAGGTCAGGCCACGGTGTGGAGGGGATGACGTTACCGTTGCGGATCAGCCGGGGGTCGCAGTTCTCCTGAGCCGTGGTGCTCCGCAAAATCTCGGCCTCGCTCCAGTTTGGCCACTCACGCCGCCTGATGGCGGCGCGTTCCGCCGCCGTGCAGCTCTGGACTTTGAGGAGGTGTGCATAGGCCGCTTCCGCCGCAGATCGGTCCTGTAGGGGAGTGACCGGAAGCCGCCAAAAGGGATCCTCCAGCAAAACGGCTACGGGACTGAATCCGGGCCGCACTTGATCGAGTACCGCGGCCGCGACAGCCGCCGCCACCGAACCTCCCGCCGAATGGCCGTAATAGAGAACGGGCAGGCCCGCCACGTCGCGGAGGTCCGCTGGCCTAAAGACATCCAGGACGTCCTGCACCATGACGTCGCCCGGATGCTTGCTGAGATCTTCGTCAGACCAGCGGGGAGAATTGCCGTGGCCACGGAGGTCGATCGACAGGACAGCCCATCCGTGGCAAAGCCAGTGCGGAAAGGCAGCCTCAAGGCACTCGGCCGATTCCGCCAGGCCGTGGATCGCCACAATGACGGCCCGTGCCGGCCCCTGAGGCAGCGACAATTCGTACGACAACACTACAAAACCCTTCCCCCAGATCCACCTGTCGCCGCCACAACCTTATAGGAAAACGTTTGCCGCAGCTAGGTTATGCTGCTCAGGAAATCGATTGCCTAGGATTCAAACCGCCGCTAAGCTTGGCACAAACCGGTTGCTCCGCGCTTATCCGTGCAGGAAGCCGGCAACGCCGGACCATCACCCCAGGCGCTGCACCGCCATAGTGCGCGCCCACCGGAGTACGGCCGCGCGCCTCGTCCGCAACACCGGGCCACATCAGGCCCCGGCCCGGTGGGACGAGTTGAAGAGTTTGGAATGGCACAAAGACCCTCCACCCAAAAGCACCACCAATCGATCCAGGAGGACCGATGAAGCATCCTTCAACGATGAGGCGATGGGCCCGCATGCTCGGGCTTGCCGCTGCCGTTGCCCTCGTGGCACCGGCCGGCGGTATCCCCTTGCCGGGAAGCGCGGCACCCGCCACCGCTGACACAGGCCAGGACGTCACCATCACCGAAAGTGTCAGCGCAAACGGCTTCGTCCACCCGGGCATCGGCGTCAGCGCTGACAGCCTGCGCAACGCCCGTGCCATGGTCAAGGCCGGCACCGAGCCGTGGAAGAGCTACTACGACGCGATGGTGGAAACGCCGTTCGCCGCCCGCGACTTCCGCTCCTCCAATGGCAGCGCCGTCCCGGATCAGCCAGGCACCACGGCGTTCAATTCCCAGGGCGTCCAGAGCAAGCTCATCAGGGATGCCTTCGGCGCCTACACCCAGGCAACCCTGTACGTCATCACGGGCGATCCGGTGTACCGCGAAAACGGCATGCGGCTCATCCGGACCTGGAGCAACATGGACCCGGCAAAGTACGCGTACTACCCGGATGCGCACATCCATTCGGGCGTCCCGCTCTACAGGATGGTGGCGGCGGCAGAGCTGTTCCGTGCCACCAGCGTCCCCGACGGCTACACGGCCTACGACCTGAACTGGAACGAACAGGACACGTCCAAGCTCAGCGCCAACCTCATCGTCCCCATGACGGAAACGTTCCTCCACACCAACTGGCGCTACCTGAACCAGCACTCCTACCCCCTGATCGGCGCCATTTCCGGGTACATCTTCACCGAGAACCGTGAGCGGTACAGCGAGGCAGTGGAGTGGTACACCGTCAATGCCACCACCTCCCGTCCCGAGCAGAACGGCTCGCTCGCAGCCCTCTTCCCGCTGATCGCCAAGGATGATCCCCGCAATCCCTACGGCTACTCCTTTGTCCAGCACCAGGAAATGGGCCGCGACCAGGCCCACGCCTGGGACGGCATCAACACCAACGGGGCGCTGGCGCGCTTCCTGACCGTCCAGGGCACCAAGGTTGATCCGACAGCAGGCACCGTCTCCACGGCCACCGACGCCGTCTCGCCGTACAAATTCCTGGGGGACCGCCTCCTCAAGGCCGCGAATGCGTTCACGGGTTACATGCTCGGGTACGAAACACCGTGGATTGACACCACCGGCGGGCCTGGGAGCCTCTCTGAGGCCTACCGCGGCCGCATGTTCAACCCGATCGACGAGCTGTACCACGTCTACAAATACGAGCTGGGAGTGGACGTCGAAAAAGAGGCCCCGTACGTGGCTGAACTGCACGCCAAGGCGGACGGACCCAAGTTCTACTGGGGCACAGGACTCCACAACTCCTGGGAAAGCAACCCGGACTACAGCCCGGAATTCTGGCTCTCCCTCCCCTCGGAAATCGCGGGACAGACCCGCCCCGTGGCCACCGATGCCAAGATCCAGTTCGAGACCCGCAGCTCCGCCATGGACGGCGGCTCAAAGACGGTGACCCAGGACGGACGCACGTTTGTCAGGGTCAGCGCGTCGGCGAAGGGCAGCACCGTTGCCGCGCGCACCCTCATGTACGTCAGCCGGACCGGCTACAGCCCCGTGGGTATCCAGTTCCGTACCAACGGTCCTGCAACGCTAGCCATCGGCAAGGATCCAGCCAAGCGGCTAGAGGTGCCGTTGCCCAACACCAGCAACCAGTGGCGGTATATCACCTACGATGTGGACGTCGAGAAGTTGACCGGCGTGAGCCTTGGCGGGGAAAACCTTGCCTACCTGACAGTCATCGGCGCCAACGGCGTCAGCGCGGACTTCGATTACGTCAACCTTGAGGCCAAGACACAGCTGACTATTCCGCAGTTCCCGGCAGATGTGAAAACCCCTGTCATCGCTGTGGCCGGGGGCGAATTGAAGCGCACGTTCGCCGCCACTGATGCTGCAGGCGAGGTGCTGGCGTACAAGGGCACCGGCCTTCCCGTCGGGGCGAGCCTGCACCCGGAGACGGCCCAGCTGAAGTGGAAGCCCTCAGCCAGCAACGTAGGATCCCACAAGTTCCAGGTGGAAGCGGATGACGCCACAACCCTGGCGACACGCCCCGTCACAGTGCTGGTTGCCGCAAACCGGCAGGCCGCGTTTGATGCTGCCCTGACAGGCTTTGACGCGAACGCCGCCTACGAGTCCGCATCGTTCGCACCCTTTGATACGGTCCGTACCGAGGTCCGTGCCGCCATGCAAACGGCCGACGACGCCGGCTACCTCGATCAGCTGGTGCGCCTTCAGAAGGCTGTAACGGAGCTGAAACTCCTGACCCCGCGGCTGGCCGACGACGGTTCGATCGACTACCGCGGACTGGTCACAACAAACCCGACGGGCGTCCAGCCGAGGAACCTCGTGGACGGGAGCTTCCATTCCACCACTGGAGACCTCCGGGCACCGTTCACCGTGGACTTCGGCCAGGGCTTCCAGGTTTCGGCTGAAGCAGTTGGCCTCCAGGCCAGGTACAACTTCGCGAACCGGTCCCAGGGTGCCAACGTTTACGGCTCCCGTGACGGACGGACGTGGACGCTGCTGACTGAGCGGGAGACCACCAACACCACGGCCAGCGGGTTTGCCATGGAGACCATTCCGGTCCGCGCCGACGGGGCGGGCCAGACGTTCCGTTACTTCAAGGTCCAGGTGGACCACCCCGGTGTGCCGACCGACCCCGCCTACCCGGGCATCTCCTCGTTCGGTGAGTTCCGGATCCATGGCGACCGGCACGAGATGGCAACGGCCATTTCCTCGCTGTCCATCGCAACGTCCAACGCGGACAAGGGCCTGGCTACCAACGGTGACACGGTAACGTTCGCCGCCGTCGCCACCGAGCCGCTGTCCGAGCTGAAGATTGTTGTCGAAGGAGCAACCGCAACGGCAACATCCGCTGACGGGCTCAACTGGACGGCCGCCGCCGTCCTGCCTGCCGACGTCGAATACGGCCGGGATGTCCAGTACTCGGTGGATTACCGCACGGTATCGGGCAAGGCCGGGACCACCCTCACCAGCACCACGGACGGCAGCCGGCTGGCCTTGTGGAACACCGCGATCGCACGTGTTCCCGTGGTTCAGGGTTGGGTCGATGCCTCCACCCGGGCATGGCCGGGGACCGGCACCACCCAGGAGAACGCGTGGAAGATGTTCGACAGGAACACGGCTACCTACACGGACACCACGACGGCGAACGGCTGGGTCACGGTGAAGCCCGCCGACGGCACCCGGATCACCACGGACATCGTCCGCGTCTACCCGCGCGCCACCCACATCAGCCGCGGCAACGGCACCGTCCTCCAAGGCTCCAACGACGGCGGGGCAACGTGGACAACGTTCATGACCATCACGGGCATGAGTGCCGCGAACTGGTACACGTTCACCCTTCCGCAACGGGCTGACTACAGCCAGGTCCGGGTGCTCGATGAGCACGGCGGCAACGTCAACCTGGCAGAGGTGGAGTTGCTCTACAGGGTCCCGTAGGTCCCTGCAGGGAACATCAGAAAGACCAGTAGCAAAAGTAAGAGGTCGACGGCGGGACTTCCGCCGTCGACCTCTGACGTTGTGCACCCTTGACGCCTCTCCTGGCCCTGAGGAAGATCGAAAGTGCCGGCGCAGTTGGCGGTCTCTTGGGAGTCCAGGTGCAGGCCGGCCTTGTGGAGGGCCAAGAAATGCAGGGAGCATCCAGCCACGTCCGCCTTTTTGCAGCGCTCGCCGCAGCCCTTTTGGTGCCCTCACTCGGAGGATGCACCGGTTCACCGGATCCTCCCGGCCAGCCCACGCCCGCCGCACCGTCCACGTGGCAGCCTCCTGCCGAGCCGGCTTTTGTCCCAGTGCTGCAGAAATACCGTGACGGCGCGCTTGCTGCCGGAGCTTCGTCGGTCATCATCCAGATCAAGTCCAGGATCGGCGACTGGTCCGATGCCGCCGGCATCCGAAGCCTTGACAACCAGGAGCCGGCACAGCTGACGGACCAGGTCCATGTTGGCGAGATCACCATGGCAATGGTGGCGGTGGCTGTCATGAAGCTGGTGGAGGAGGGGAAGCTGCAACTGGATGACCCCGTCACCCAGCATCTCCCGGAGTTCGGGAACATGGTCAAAACACCCGGGCCTGTCACCGTCCGCAGTCTCCTCAACCACCAGTCAGGCATGCCCGACTATTGGGAGGCCCTGATGCGGTCCGACCCCCTGAACGAGGTACTGGGAAGGCACCTGAGCCACGAGGAGCGCCTGGCTATCGCCGCCGCCAGGCCTTGGGACCGGCAGGGATATTTCCGCTATTCGGGCTCGAATTATGCGGCACTGGCGCTGCTCCTGGAACGCTTGCGGGGACGGGAATTAGGAGAGATCCTGCGCGCCGACATTGTGGAGCCCCTGGGGCTGCAGAATACGGTGATGGCGGGGCCCAAGCCCGGTCCGCAGAACCTGCTGCACGGCTACGTGTTCCTGGACGGCGAACGGGTGGACACAACGCTGCCTGCAGTAGTCCTCGGTTCCGGCGATCAGGGCATGATCTCCACCGTGCCGGACCTGAACACTCTTTTTGGGGCCCTGGCTCAAGGGAAACTGCTGAACTCCAGGACCGTGGTGGAGATGTACACCCTGAACCAGGTCAACAAAGAGGAGCAGTACGGCCTGGGCCTTCAGCAAAGGTACGACGCCTGCTCCAATAACTACTATTTCGGCCATGGTGGAGATGTGCCGGGGTACGCGAGCGTCGCCTTGACCAGCACGGACGGCTCGCGGCAGGTGGCAATAGCGGTGGCGTTCGCCCCGACATCACCGCCGGGGCGGTTCGACGAACCAGTCATCGATCTGATCACCGTGGCCATGGAGTCGCTCGACCTGGCGTGCTGACCCGGGAACTGCAGAGGACGACGGCGGGACTTCCCGCCGTCGTCCTCTGACGTTTGTTGTTGCTTCTCCTTCAGTCTCCGACAGGCGCCGTCAGTCTCCGTCAGGCGCGCGCGTGCTCTGCAAGGATGGCGTCGATCTGGCCCGCCGCCTCCTTCATGCCTTCCTCCATGCCCATCTGGACCATTTGCTCCATCTGCTCTTCGCTTTCAAACGTGGACTGAATGGTCATCCGGGTGCGGCCGCCAATGTCCTCGAGCGAGACGGTGGCGTGGGTGGTGCCCATGGCGTCAACGGGAGCGCCATCGTCGTCCGCGAAACCGTCGTCGAACTCCAGCTTCCTGGGGGCCTCGATGGCGGTGAAACGCCACCAGCCACCGGCTTTTTCGCCCTCCGGACCGGTCATGTAGTAGCCCGCCTTTCCGCCAGGCTGGAAGTCGAAGTCCTTGAATGTGGCAGGCCAGGTGGGCGGGCCCCACCAGCGTTCCAGTTGGCGGGGGTCTTCCCAGATCTGCCACACGCGTTCAACGTCGGCATCGAACTCGGCAACCAGGGTGAAGCTCAGGGCCTCGAGGTTCTTGGTGGAACTGATAACGGTCATGGTGGACAACCCTTTCCTATCCTTCGGCCAGAATCTCGGCGATCCGCCCGGCTCGGAGCCGCCAGATCGCCTCATACTCATCGAGCAGGCGGCGGGCTTTTTCCAGTCCTTCATGATTGCCCCGCACGATCTGCTCCCTTCCGCGCTTCTCCTTGGTGACCAGGGAAGCCCGCTCCAAGATCGCCACATGCTTTTGCACGGCGGCGAAACTCATGGCGTAGAGGGCAGCCAGGCCGGACACCGAGTACTCCCCCACTGTTACCCGCCGGACGATGTCCCGGCGTGTGGAGTCGGAGAACGCCTGGAACAGGCGGTCCACCTCGGAATCACTGAGCTGATCTACAACCATTTGGTTGTAGGATATTCCTGTTCGGGGGCAGTGTCAACGGGTCAATTTATCCGCGGCGCCCGCCATACTGAACACCTGCTGCTGGTCTAGTCGGTCCAGGCGGAGCGCAGTGGTGTCACCTTGACTGACTTGAGGACGGCATCACCATCAGTAGCGAAAGCCGCTAGGCCGGTACTGATGGGGTCGGGGAAGATCTGGTCGGTGATGACGGCCGATCCGTCCTGGGCGAAGACTTCCACCGAGGACCAGTCGACCAGCACTTTAAGGGTTACCTCGCCGTTGGCGCCGATGGATATCGGGGCCCTTTGCATGCCCGGAAAGTCGAGGCTGAAGCCCACGTCACCCGACTTGGCCCGGTCGACGAAGACCTCACCTGCTGAGCGGTCGTAGCCGATCCTGGTCTCCTGGCCATTGCCGATTCGCACCTTTACACCTACGGTGCTGGCAGTTCCGGGGGCAAAAGTGGCCGTTAGCTCGTATGCCGCGCCTGCGGCCCGGAGCGGTGTGGAGCCGTTGGCTACGAGCAGGTTTTTGGTGTTGAGCACTGCATCTTCACGCAGGCCCTGCAGCTCGGAGACCGGCTGCTGTACCAGGCGCACACCCTCGTTGCTGCTGCGCAAGCCCAACTCGCGCGGCACCGTCATCGCGCTACGCCACGGATCGGTCGGGATGGAGCCGGAGTAGTTCCAATTGTTCATCCAGCCGATCATTACCCGACGATCCGCGGGTGCGTCGTCGAACGTCACACCGGCGTAGTTGTCCTTGCCGTAGTCCACCCAATGCGCCCGCTGGACGCTGGAGCGTGCAGGCGTGTCCGACAGGCTGAACTGGTCGGCGAGGATGTGGCCCCAACCCCCGGTGTTGTTGTCTGCCACCACGATTCGGGCTGTCTTGCCCTCAAGGCTGCTAACATCCCAACCGTTCCAGTCAAGCGTCTCGCTGTCCGAGCCCGTGGCGTTCCTGACCACCTGGCCGTCAACGACCAGGCGCACGGAGGTATCGACTGCGCGTGCTGCCGCTGCCTCGTCGGAAAACACGATGTGGTCGACGTTAATGTGTCCCCAGCCTCCGGAGTTCTTGTCGGCGATCTGGATCGTGGCGTTCCTGCCGGCATACTCCGAGACGTCCCAGCTTGTCCAGTTGAGGGCTTCGCTGTTGGCCCCGGTCGCGGACCTAACGATCTGGCCGTCGACGAGCAGGTCTACGGACGTCGGCTCGCTGGTGGTCCAGGGGTGGCTGCCTCCGCCAACGAGCAGGTTGATGTGGCTCTTGGCGATGGCGAATTCCGGGGACGTGATAGTGCCCTGTGACATGTCATGGTCGATGAAGGTGTTGACCAGTTGCTCGCCGACATATCCGGTGACCTGCTGCTGGTCTCCGATGGTGCCCTTCACCGGACCCGTGCCGGCGAAGTCGCCTGTGGCAACCCATCCGGCACCGTACCCGCTGCCCTCGAAGTCGGCGAAGACATCCCCTGCTGGGGGTGAGGGGTTGAGCGTTGACCCAGCGACGTACGGGTGCTTGCCGCCGCCGACTTTGAAGTTGAGGTATGCGGCATCAAGGGTGAACTCGGGAGAGGTTAGCGTCCCGGTGCCAGCGTCAGCGCCATTGAAGCTGTTGGCGAGCCCAGCCCCCACCCAGCCGGAGACACCGCCCTGACCCGGCAGGTTGCCGGCGGCGGGTGCCGTTCCGAAGGCAGCACCTTCGGGTGTCCATCCGCCATACGTGCTGTCGTCGAAGCTGCCGAGGTCACGGCCGGTCGGTGCGACATACGGCTTGTCGTCAGAGACGAAGCTGGTGCCGTCGAAAGTTCCGGTGAAGTACTGGTTTGCCGATCCTCCGGCGATGCCGCCCGAGCCGATGTTAACCAGCAGCACCCACTTGGTGTTCTTCTTGTCGCCATCCACCGGCAGCGGGAACAGGTCCGGGCACTCCCAGACCCCGCCGATGGCGCCGGCCGGACCGAAGTCACTGAGGTGCTCCCACGTCTTCAGGTCGCCCGAGCGGTAGAAGGCCACCTTCCGCTCGGCGCTCAGGGCCACGCTCATGATCCACTCCTGGCCTTCTTCGTACCAGAAGACCTTCGGGTCGCGGAAGTCGCGTGAACCGATGTCGAGGACCGGGTTGTCGGCGTACTTCGTGAAGGTGCGGCCGCGGTCGGTGCTGTAGGCCAGTGCCTGGGACTGGACGCCGGTGGCCTTGTCCAGGCGGGTGTACACCGCAACCATCGCCGGGTTGTCCTTGGTGCCGAACCCGCTGGTGTTGTTGGTGTCGATGATCGCGCTGCCGGAGAAGATCATCTCCTCGTCATCGTGGGCGATCGCGACCGGCAGCTCCGTCCAGTGCACCAGGTCCGTACTCACAGCGTGTCCCCACGATATGTTTCCCCACTGGTTGCCCGACGGGTTGTGCTGGTAGAAGAGGTGGTACTCGCCCTGGTAGAACACCAGCCCGTTCGGGTCGTTCATCCAGTTCTTCTCGGGGGTGTAGTGGAACTGGGGCCGGTACTGCTCCGTGTACGGCGCCTGCTCCGCCGAGGAGGCCGGCGCGCCGCCGGCCAACGTGGCTACAAGCGCCAGAATGACGGCTGCCGCCGCGGTGGTCTTACGCGATCTGTGGAGGCGTCTGCCGAGGCCTCGGATTGGGTGGTTCAATCGATCACTTCCTTGTGCTGGCGGGATAACTCGGGTTGTTGGGTTGGTTATTGCTAGATCGGACTAGTTATACGTATTGATCAACCTGGAGGCTGTTGATAATGGCTGTTCCGCCGATGGCGTAGACAGCCAAGTCGGTGTTGGTGGGCGCGGGGAAGATCAATTCCGTCATGGTGACCTGGCCGTCTTGGGAGAAGATTTCAACGGAGCAACGGTCCACGTAAATGGTCAGCTCGTAGGATCCGCCGATCGGTTGAATGGGGGCAGTATCGATGGAGGGGAAGGATTCGTGGAAGCTGGTGTTTCCGGATGTCCGACGGTCGACATGGAGCGTGCCTTGTGCAGGCCGGATGCCTATGCGGGTTCCGTGGGCGCCGTTGGCACGGACGATCAGCCCGAATTCCTCGGCGCTTCCGGGCGTGAGGGTCAGATCGATTCGCTGGACGGAGCCTTCCGCGCCGTCGAGGACGCGCGTGCAGTCGGATATTTCCGTCCGTTCAAGGGTGAAGGGTTGGCCGATGCTGGAAGGGGCAGACAAATCTCCTGCGGCCTTTTGGATCAGACGGGGCCTTCCGTCGATGGTGCGGAGGGATATTTCGCGGGCCAGGCTCATGGGGCTGCGCCACGGCGAGGTGGGGATCTGGTTGGCGTATTCCCAGTTGTTCATCCAGGCGATCATGAGGCGGCGGTCGTGGGGGGCGTCGCTGAAGGAGACGGCGGCGTAGTAGTCCCGGCCCCAGTCCAGCCACTGGTACTCGCCCAGCCGGGCGGGGTCCTGGAGCCCTTCGGTCACCGTGGTGGCCGAGGTGAAGGTGGTTCCATCGAAGTCCCCGACGAAATACTGCCCGGCAGAGCCAGAATTGGGGCCGCCAGGATTGAGGTTGACGGTGAGGACCCATTTGAGCTGTTCGGAGTCGCCGTCGAGGGGCAGGGGGAAAAGGTCGGGGCATTCCCACACGCCGCCGGTGGCGTTGGCCGGTCCGAAGGTGCTCAGGAATTCCCATCTCTTCAGATCATCGGATTTGTAGAGGACCACCTGAAAGTCTGTGGCTTCTACGGCGACCATGACCCAGTAACTGCCAGCGCCGCCGTCGTACCTGATGACCTTGGGGTCACGGAACTCGGCTGACCCGCGGTTCAGCACCGGGTTGGCGTTGTGTTTGGTCCAGGTGTAGCCGCCGTCGCAGCTGGAGGCGAGCGACTGTGCCTGGAGTCCGGCGTTTGCGGAGCCGGACTTGAAGGCGCTGGTGTAGACGGCCACCAGCGGCGGGGCCGACTCGGTGCCGAAGCCGCTGGTGTTGTCCCGGTCAAAGACGATGCTTCCGGAGAAGATGTCTTCTTGCTCATCGCAGGCGATGGCGACGGGGTGCTCGGTCCACCTGACCAGGTCCGGGGAGGTGGCGTGGCCCCATGACATGTTTCCCCAGACGTTATCCAGCGGGTTGTTCTGGTAGTAGAGGTGGTAGACGCCGTCATGGAAAATCAGGCCGTTGGGGTCGTTCAGCCAGGTGTTCCGGGCGGCGTAGTGCAGGGCCGGCCGGAAGGTATCGGCTGTCGTGGCGGTCGCGGCAGTCATGAAGGTCGTTTCTCATTTCTTTGCAAGTCGGGGAGCCCGTGTTTCGGGGCAGCATGGATAGGGTGGGCCGGTTCGCGCCGGCCCACCCTGATGCGGTACTAGGAGTTGGACTTGTAGCGGTCGTAGCCCTGCTGGTAGACCTCGACCATTTTGTCGACGCCGATGTTCTTGAGCTGGGCGATGTAGCCGTCCCATTCCTGCTCGATGCCGCCGGAGACGATCCACTTGGCCATGTTCTGCTTGACCAGGGACGCGGCGTCCGTTTCGATGGTGCCGATCTGCTGGAGCTCCTCGGTGGACAGCGCCACAGGCGGGTACCCGTCGTTGGCCGCGAAGGGCTTGTAGTGCTCTTCTACGGTTTTCTGGCGCTGGGCTGCCCTCGGCTCAGGAGCCACGACGTTTTTGAAGTTCTCCGCGGTGTTGGCCTTGGGGCCGCCCGGGGCCACCTTTTGGCGCCGTTCGCCCTCGCTGGTCCCTTCCGGGGCGGGGATCTGGGTCAGGATGCCATTGGCATCCTTTTGCAGGGTCTCACCGATAGGTCCCCAGTTGGCCTGGGCTGACTGGATGGGGTCATACAGGTTGTCTGCCCAGCGCATGGTCGCGGCCGGGTACTTGTTGGCGTTGGTGATAGCGAAGGCGCCGCGGGCGATTTCCTGGTTGTTGGACTGGCTGACCAGGCGCTTACCGTTCACGCCTTCCAGGGCGGGGACCAGGGAGTAGTTGTTGGCGCGGTCCGCGCCTACCATTTCGGGGACTTCCCACCAGACGAAGGAGCCAAGGTTTTCCGTGGCTGCCTTGCCCTTGGCCAGGTATGCCTTGTCGTCCTGGGAGAAGGATTCGGGGTCGATCAGGCCTTCCTGGTACCACTCGTGCAGGGTCTGGATGGCTTTCTTGTAGCCGTCCTGTGTGGGAGTGAAGATGACTTTGTCGTCCTGGACGATCCGGTGGTCCATGTTGTCCGGCACTCCGCCGAGGGCGGCGATCAGGTCAACGATGTCCCCGCACCAGGAGCCGGGCATAAAGCTCAACGGTATGGTCTTGCCGGTGCCGGAGGCATCCTGGGTTTTGAATGCGAGCAGTGCGTCGTGAAACTCATCGATGGTTTTTGGCATCGGGATGTTGAGCTTCTTCAGCCACGCCGTGTTGATGGCCAGCTCGTTGGGGAACTGGACCAGCCCGAGTTCCTCGATAGAGGGCAGCGAGTAGATATGCCCGTCAGAGGAGGTGATGGCGGCTTTGATCTCTGGCCGGTCTGAGAGCAGCTTGGAAAGGTTCGGTGCATTTTTCTCGATGAGCCCCTCGAGCGGGATGAGGGTGCCGCTGGCAGAGTAGGTGGCGATCTCGGCGTCGGTCAGGCCCGAATTGAAGAACGCATCGGGCAGGTCACCGCTGGCCAGGATGAGGTTCTTCTTTTCCTTGAAAACCGTTTCGGGCAGGTTCTCCCAGTTGATATGGACGTTGGTGGCCTTTTCCCATTCCTTCACCACGGTCATGGTGTTGTAATCCGGGGCAAGCGCTGACTTCGTGCCGGAGAAGGTCAGCTCCAGTTGCTTAGTTACGATCGGGAAGCCTGTTTCCTGGAAGCCGAAGTCCGCGGAGGCGTCTTTGATCTCGGTGGTTCCTGAGCCACCGCCGGAGCAGGCGGTGAACATCAATGTTCCGGCCAGGACGGCGCCGAGGGCGGCGAATTTGCGGCTGAATGCCATGGTCATTTCCTCTTCTTGGTGGGGATGGTGAGGTGGGTTACTGCATCTGGGGAGTAGTGATGGGCAGTGCGTTATTTGACGGCGCCGATCATGGCGCCCTTGGTGAAGTGCTTCTGCATGAATGGCAGGGCAATCATGAGTGGCAGGCTCGAGACGACGATCATGGCGTACTTGGTGAGCTCTGCGATCCTTTGCGCTGCCGCATAGGATTCGATGTCTCCGCCGGTGGTTCCGGTGGATGAGACATCTGACTGGATGAGGATGTTCCGCAGGACGAGCTGGAGCGGGTACTTCGAGTCGTCGTTGAGGAAGATCAGTGCGTCGAAGAACGAGTTCCACTGGGCTACCACGTGGACCATGATCATGAGCATGATCAGTGGTTTGGACAGGGGAAGCACCATCTGGAAGAAGAACTTGAAGTCGGTGGCCCCGTCCATCTGTGCAGCTTCGCGCAGTTCATTGGGGATGGTGTGTTCGAAGAATGACCTGGCGATGATCAGGTTCCACACCCCCACCGCACCGGGCAGTACCACTGCCCAGACGGTGTCCAGCATGCCCAGGTCCCGGACCACCAGGTACTTGGTGATGAGGCCGCCGTCGAAGAACATGGTGATCACGAACAGGAGCATCAGGATCTTCCGGCCGGGCATGTCCTTGCGGGACAGGGCGTAGGCGCCGCACAGGATGGTGCTGACGCTGACGGCGGTACCGAGCACTGTGTAGATGACGGTGTTGCCCAGGCCATTCCAGATCCGGCTGTCGGCGAAAATCCGCTCATAGCCCTCCGTGGTTACGCCGGAAGGAAACAGCCAGACCTTGCCTTCATAAACGGCGTTCGGGTCGCTGATGGAGGCGATGACGATGAAGTACAGCGGATACACCACGGCGAGGATGGACAGCAGCAGGACGGTTGTGGCGGCGATGTTGAACGCACGGTCGCCATACCTGTCCCTCAGCGACTGCTTGGGACGGACCACGCTGGCGGTCCGTTTCGGGTTCTCGAGAGTCGGGGGGTTGGTTATCAGGGACATGTCGGCCTCACCACAGGGTTGCTTGGTTGGCCCGGCGCGCAATCGTGTTGAACACGAGCAGCAGCGTCAGGTTAAGGAGGGAGTTGAACAGGCCAATGGCGGCCGAGTAGCTGAACTGCGCCTGCTGCAGGCCCGCGTGGTAGACGTAAGTCTGGATGATCTCCGAGGTCGAGAGGTTCAGCGGCGTCTGCATCAGCAGCGCCTTTTCGAAACCGACATTGAGCAGGTTTCCGATCGCCAGGATGAACAGAATCGTCACCACCGGCATGATGCCCGGCAGGTCGATGTGCCGGATGCGCTGCAGCTTCGAGGCGCCGTCGACCTTGGCCGCATCATGCAGTGCCGGGTCGATGGCGGCCAATGCCGCAAGGTAGACGATCATCGAAAAGCCGGCGTTCTGCCAGACATCCGAGATGACATATATGGGGCGGAACCACTCTGCGGAGCCCATGAAGAAGATCGGTTCACCCCCGCCGAGTTGGATCGCATTGTTCACGAGGCCAGACCTCGGCGAGAGAACCACGAACATGATGCCCACCACCACCACGGTGGAGATGAACGCGGGCGAATACAGCACTGTCTGGGTGAACTTCTTGAACCTCTCGCTCTGGAGCTGATTGACCAGCAACGCGAGGATGATCGGGATCGGGAAGGCCACCAGCAGGCCAAGGACGGCGATCCACAACGTGTTACCGACCACCTGGCCGAACTGGTAAGAGTTCATGAACCTGATGAAGTGCGTCAGGCCCACCCAGGGGCTGTCGGTGAACCCGTCCACCGGATTGTAGTTCTTGAAAGCGATCTGGACGCCGTACATCGGCCAGTACTTGAAGACCAGGATGTAGACGATCGCTGGAGCTAGTAATACGTATAACTGCCAGGCGCGGGAAATCCTCTTCAGGCGGAGCGAAAGAGTATTTTTTCGCTGCGGCAACGATGCCGCAGCGGGACGCCCGCGTCGGGCCGGGATGGTGCGGCTCATGGCATCTCCTTAGGATGAGTCACTGAATTCCGTTCAATCAGAGGGCAGTCCATCAGCTCGACCCGGCCATCGGGTTCCGCATCCTGAAGTATCAGTTCAACCGCGCGACGGCCCATGGCGACGAACGGCAATTCAAAAGTAGTCAGCCCAGGCCGGAGGAAAGGCGCCAGGGTGGCCTGGTTGTCGAACCCCACAATGGAAACGTCCCCGGGGATGGAAAGGCGCAGGTCCGACACAGCCTGGTAGGCACCCCAGGCCCCACGGTCATTTGCGCAGAAAATCGCTGTGGGCGGGTTTCTGGAAGTGAGCAACTCCATCGCGTACTTGTAGCCATGCTCCTCGCCGCCCTGACCGAAGCGGACCAGGTCCGGATCAACGTCCAGCCCCGCGTCCTGAAGGGCTGCACAGTAGCCCTCGTAGCGTCCGACGGCGGCAGGAAGGCCGCTCTCGAGGGTTTCGATGTCGATCATTCCCACGTGGGTGTGGCCCGCCTTAAGCAGCCGGCTGGTCGCCGCATATCCGCCCTTGACTTCGTCCGGGGCGACACTCGGGACCCGTCCAGCACGGTCCTGGGAGTTCAGCACCACGGACCTGACATCCCCCAGCACCTCCGGCACATCCAGACGCCGGTGATACATGGCTGCGTAGACCACTCCTGCAACCTTGTAGGAGAGCATTGTGTCCAAAGATGCGGCCTCAAGCTCCTTGTCACCCCCGGTATTCACCGAAAGCAGGAGGAGCCCGTCCTCCCACGCCCGCTGCTGCGCCCCCTCGATGATGGCGCCGGCAAAAGGAGTAGTAGCCACGGAATCACCGATGAACCCAATCATTCCGGCAACGCCCTCGCGGAGAACCTTGGCATGGGCGTTGGTGCGGTAGCCGAGCCGGTCCACGGCATCCCGTACGCGCTTGCGGGTATCCTCGGAAAAGCGTGACCCGGCAGCCGAGTTCAGCACCAGGGAGACGGTTGCCTGGGAAACTCCCGCAGCGGCGGCGACGTCATGCATCGTCGGTCCTGATTTCGGCCGTGATCCAGCCATGGGGCACCTCCTTGGGCCTGTCAGCAGTTCGTTTGAGTGAGCACGGTTATTCGTATAACTAGGCCAAACTGTATCCTGCATCACAGGAGGCGTCAAGGGGTTATCGCGTCAGCCGCATTTCGGCATGACGGCACCCGCAGATGGTGGCGCCAGTTGGGGTCCATACTCACATTCCTACAGCTGTTTAAAGCCCTTACGCGCCGCCGGTGTCGGCCAACCGCAACTTGGGCTGACGGAAAACCAAGTGACAATCCCGAAGCAGTTCTCGACATATTTGACTCCCTGCCTTCCTTTATGTCACGCGCGAAAAGGATGTAGGTGTAAGCGCTTACGCTTCTCCTCCGGAAGCCATTAAAAGCAGATGTAAAGAGGTTTGGAGGGCCCTGAAAAGCATGCCTAGGGTGTTCAAAGGCGCAGCACAGGAAACCCCAAGCGGCCTATGTCAAGGGCTTATCATCCCTTCTCACCCGAAACGAAGGCGTCCCTGGCGATAGCTGTTAGTTCAAGGGGAGCCGGAGTTTTGGAACCGGGCATCCGCCCATCTTCCACGAATAGTTTCGAACTCCTCGAGAAGAGCAAATATGTTTATGCACCCCAAGCAACCCCGAATGCTGCGGAAGCGCTCTGCTGCCGCAACGCTCGCAGCGGCAGTCGCCGTGTCGACGTTCCTGGCGGTCCCCTCGGCCCAGGCCAACGAGCCGTCGGACCCGCCGGAAAGCCAGCAAATGCCGGCCCCGACCCCCGGGTTCCCGCTCCCCACGGAACACACGCAGCAGGCCCATGATCCGGCGTCGGACTTCACTTCCAAGTGGACCCGCGCGGACGCCAAGCAGATCATGGCGCAGAGCGACTCCACCGTGGCTCCAGGCGAAAACTCCATGAGTCCGGACGTCACCATGCCGGAGATCCCTGAAGATTTCCCCACCATGAACGAGGACGTGTGGGTCTGGGACACCTGGTCGCTCACCGATGAGAACGCGAACCAGATCAGCTACAAGGGCTATGACGTGATCTTCTCGCTGGTGGCGGACCGGCACGCCGGCTACGGCTTTGACCAGCGGCACTGGAACGCCCGGATCGGCTACTTCTTCCGCAAGACCAACGCCGATCCTGCGAAGGACAAGTGGAACTACGGCGGCCATCTGTTTGTTGACGGTTCCTCCATCGGCAACACCGAATGGTCAGGGTCCACCCGGCTGATGCAGGGCAACCACGTCAACGTCTTCTACACGGCCACCAGCTTCTCGGATGTGGCCGCACGCAACGCAGGCGGAGGGGGTGCCCCGCCGGACGCCGCCATTGCGAAGGCCCTGGGCAAGATCCACGCCGATGAGAACGGCGTCACGTTTGACGGCTTCGAGCACACCAAGCTGCTGGAACCGGACGGCAAGATGTACCAAAACAAGGAACAGAACCCCGGTTTCGCCTTCCGTGACCCCTACACCTTCGAGGACCCGGCACATCCCGGGAAGACCTATATGGTGTTCGAGGGCAACACGGGTGGTACCCGCGGAGACTATGAGTGCAAGGAAGAGGACCTCGGTTACAAGCCGGGCGATCCGAACGCTGAAAACGTCAACGAGGTCAACAGCTCGGGAGCCAACCTCCAGACGGCAAATGTGGGCCTTGCTGTGGCGGACAATAAGGACCTGACCAAGTGGTCGTTCCTGCCTCCGCTGCTCTCGGCCAACTGCGTCAATGACCAGACCGAGCGCCCGCAGATCTTCATCCAGAACGAAAATGGCAAGAACAAGTACTACCTGTTCACCATCAGCCACCAGTTCACCTACGCGGCAGGAATGCGCGGGCCCGACGGCGTGTACGGCTTTGTGGGCGACGGCATCCGCTCCGACTACCAGCCGTTGAACAACAGCGGCCTGGCCCTGGGCTCGCCGACGGACCTGAACCTGCCGTCCGAATCCCCCGAAGCTCCAACCCCGCAGCAGAACGGCCGCCAGTTCCAGGCCTACTCGCACTATGTGCAGCCGGGCGGCCTGGTGCAGTCGTTCATTGACAACGTCAACGGCGTCCGCGGCGGATCCCTGTCACCGACGGTGAAGATCAACTTCCGCAACGGAATTTCGGAAGTTGACCGCTCCTTCGGCCAGAATGGTTTGGGGCCGTATGGTTACCTGCCTACCAACGTCAGGGTTGGCGGAGAAGGCCACTACAAGTGATTTAACCCAGCCAGACGCTGCTGCTTGACGCAGCGGCCTGCTGAAAACGAGCGAACGGGGGCGTCGGAAACGGCGTCCCCGTTCCCTTTTGCCAGTGTCCGGTCCTACCTGAATCGCCATGATGTCCGAAAAGATGAATCTTTCTTCGCTCCTTAGCAAGCGGAGCACCTGGGTTGCCGTCGCAGCGGCCGGCACCGCCCTGCTGCTGGCCTTAACCGTGCTCATTTCCACCGTTCACACGCCGGACCAGGCCCAGAGCCGGGGAGAAAAGGCCCTCGACGCTGTTGCCGCGGCGCAGGCTGACTTCAAAACCTCCAGGGGCAGCTACGGCACGTACTGGCAGTCGGGCGGGGACCGCAGCCTGGAAGAGGGGCGCCCCATCCAGGCCTCCGGCGTCGATGATCTGCTCAGCATCAGCTGCGCCGAAGGATGGGTGGCTGCTGCCCGGACGGGAAGCGAGATCTTCCTTCGAACCAGCGTTGACAGTGCAACCGCCCGGGCAGGAGCCGGGGAAATCCGCCGGCCGGAATGCATCACCCCCGAGGCTGTTGATGCCATGCTCGGTGACCTCGGCAGAATCGACCGCTCGCCGGCGCCCGGAACGTCACAGGAGCGGCCCGCAGGAGACTCCCTGTACCGCCCGAGCTACCACATCACTCCGGAGCGGGACTGGATGAACGATCCCCAGCGCCCCTTTTTCCTCAATGGGCTCTGGCACTACTACTACCTCTACAACGCGGACTATCCGGACGGCAACGGAACCGAGTGGTACCATCTCACCAGCACGGACCTGGTGACGTGGAAGGACGAGGGCGTTGCCATCCAAAAGTACAAAAACGGGCTGGGTGACATCGAAACCGGCAGTGCCGTGGTGGACCACAACAACACTGCCGGCTTCGGCAAAGATGCAGTTATCTCCGTCCTGACCCAGCAGGACGAAGGCGTCCAAAGGCAGTCACTGTTCTATTCAACCGACGGCGGATTCACCTTTTCCTCCTACGACGGAAACCCGGTGATGGAGAACCCCGGAGCGGAGCACTGGCGCGACCCCAAGATTGTCCGGGATGAGGCGAACGGTCAATGGCTGATGATCCTGGCCGAGGGCCACAAGCTGGGCATGTACACATCGAAGGATCTCAAGAGCTGGCAGTACGCCTCCGGCTTCGAGCGCTCCGGCCTGGGCATCCTGGAATGCCCTGACCTGTTCCAGATGGACGTCGACGGCGACCCCGCCAAGCGGACATGGGTCCTGGCGGCGAGCGCCAACGGAAGCGAAGAAGGCAGGACCACCGGCGTTGCCTACTGGACCGGTGACTGGGACGGGACAACCTTCACTCCCGCCGAGGAGAAACATCAGTGGATGGACGCGGGCTCTGACTTTTATGCCGCCGTTTCATGGAATGACCCGAGGCTTACGGAAGGCCAGCGGATGCAGTCCCGGCAGGTCCTGGGCTGGATTAACAACTGGGACTACGCCCGAAAGCTCCCCACCGGCGACTGGCACGGCGGAATGGATTCCATCGTCCGGGACATCCGGCTTAAGACCGTCGAAGGCAGGCCAACCCTCACCTCAGCTCCCTCCAGGAGCCTGGCCCGGCTCGAGGGAGAACCGTCGGCGTCCGGCCCGCAGACCATCACGCGCGAGGGAACTGACGGGCTCCCTTCCCTGCGGGGCGGTGCCTACCGGCTGGACCTGACGGTTGAGCAGCCGGATTCGGGGCGTGGCGGCGGGGACGTCCCGGAGGCGCTCCTGCAGTTCGCCAGCGACGACTCGATCTTCGCCACGGTTGGCTACAACTTCAAGGACGGCGCCGCCTTCGTGTCGCGTGAGCAGCCGCCGGCCGCTGATGCACACCTTGGCCCCCTGTTCACCGACAGGCGCACGGCCCCGGTTCCGGCAAGGAACGGCACGGTGGACCTGACGGTTTTTGTTGACCACTCCTCCATCGAGGTTTTCGTCAACGGCGGGGAGCAGACGCTCACCTCGCTGGTGTTCCCCAAGTCGGAGGAGCGGGCCCTCAAGCTGGTGTCCGGCGGCGGAAACCTAGGCCTCCGGAACCTGACGTATACGCCGCTGTCGTCCACCCGGTGACCCTCGTGGCTGGGAATGAGCGGGGACGCAGCGCCGCTTTCCTTTGTTACCGCCCAATTTTGCAACGCGGAAGCCTCGCCCTAGTCTTTCTGTTAGCTAAGCCTTACCTAAGAAAGTTCGGGAGAGAACGTGCCTGCTTCACCTAACCGCCTGCGGGTTGCCCATGTCCTCTGAGACGTTCCGGGACCAGTGGGGCGTCCCGCACCTGCGGGCAGACAGCGTGGACGAGCTAGCGTTCCTGCAGGGATTGAACGCGGCCACGGACCGTTCCTGGCAGATAGAGGTGGAGCGGTGGCGCTCGGAAGGCAGGACGGCCGAGCACCTGGGGGCGGACGGGCTCCACTGGGACCGCTTTACCCGCCGTGTGCGGCTTGACGATACAGCCCGCCGTTGCTTCGAAAACCTGGACGCAGGCACCAAGCGCTGGTGCAGCGCGTACGTGGACGGCGTGAACCACGCCCTGAAATCCGGGCGCAGGGACGCCCCGGAATTCGGGACTACGGAAACAGCACCGGCCGCGTGGCAGCCCTGGACGCCGCTGGGTGTCTTCCTGGTCCACCACATCCTGTTCGGCACCTTTCCCAACAAACTGTGGCGCGCCCATGTGGCCGAAACCCTCGGTGCCGATGCCGTGGAGCTGTTCAGCATCGAGGCCCCAGTGTGGGCCGGAAGCAACGCCTGGGCAGCCGCCGGCCACCTGACGGCGTCCGGTTCCCCGCTCATCGCAGGAGATCCGCACCGCCTGATGGAACTGCCCGGCGTTTACCAGCAGGTGCGCCTTGCGTGCCCGGAGTTCGACGTCGTCGGGCTGGCCTTTCCGGGTGTCCCCGGAGTGCCCCACTTCGGCCACACCGGGACAGTTGCATGGGCCGTAACCAACGCGATGGCCGACTACCAGGACCTGTACAGCGAGCAGTTAAGGCACCACGGCGGCGCACTCCAGGCGCTCGGGCCCGCCGGCTGGCGGCCGGTCCCCGTCCATCACCAGGAAGTCATCAGGGTCCGTGGTGCCGAAGCCGAGACTATCGACGTCATTGAAACTGACCGCGGTCCGATCATCTCCGGCGGTATCGACGGCGGCGCGGTCAGTCTGCGGACGCCTGCCCGGGCCGGGGGGACGCTGGGTTTTGACGCCCTCCTGCCGCTGCTGCAGAGCCGTTCCGCCAAGGACGTGGAAGCAGCACTGGAAGCCTGGGTGGAGCCGGTCAACTGTCTGCTCGTGGCGGATTCCGGCGGCGGATTGCGCCAGCTTGTAGCGGGGAAGGTCCCGGTCCGCAGTGCTCAAAACCGTGTGCATCCGGTGCCGGCCTGGTCCCAGGAGCATCAGTGGGCGGGAGGCTGGGAGGAACTTCCGCGTTCTTCCGTGCCAGCTTTGGCGGTGAATGCCAATGACCGCGAGGCCGGCGGCGGAGACCGGCTGGGGCTGGAATTCGCCCCGGCACACCGTGCCCGGCGGATCCGGCACCTGCTGGAGGAAGGCGGGACCGCACTGGATGCCTCAGCCATGCAGAAAATCCATATGGATACCCGGCTGGGTTCCTGGCCTGCGCTCCGCGCCCTGCTCCAGGCGCTGACCGGGCTGTCCGCCGATGCCGCGGCGCTCCGCGAACGGCTGCTGGCCTGGAACGGGCATATGGATGCGGACAGCGAAGACGCCGGTACCTTCGCCGCCTGGCGGTCCGCCCTGGTTCTGGCCCTGGCAGGCACCTCCACGCTGAGTCCGCTGGCGGCTCCCCACGGCCGCTCTCCCCTGTTCGGACCCTGGCTGCATCTGGAGTCGCGGATCGGTTTCGCCTTGGAAACCCTGGTCGCGAATGGCAGCCACCACGGCATCGACGTCGTCGGAGCAGCCACGGACGCCCTGGAACAAGTGGCGGCATCTGCTCCGGCCGGAACAGGGGGCACCAGTACGTGGGGCACCACGCACACCGTGCTGCCGCTCCATGCCCTCGCCGAGCACAGGGCCACTGCCTCAGCAGCACCAACAGTCCCCCAGACGGCCCTGTCCGGTGACACCGGCTGCGTCCTTTCCACCGAAAGCCTGCCCGGCGTGACCGACGGGTCATTCCGGGGGCCGGTGGCCCGCTATGTCTGGGACCTCGCCGACCGCACCAACAGCCGGTGGATCGTACCGTTCGGCAGCTCCGGAGTTCCCGGCCACCCTCACTTCGCCAGCCAGCTCCCGCTGTGGGCCGCCGGGGACCTCATCCCGGTCGTGACTGACTGGGAACAGCTCATCAAGGAGACCAATGACCAGTCTTGAAACAGCCCTTCCACTTTCTGCCAGGCCTTCCGTTTACCAGGAGACATTGCCCGCCCTCGGCACCCTTCGGCTTCTCCCGCTTGTCCCTGAGGCTGACGCCGACCTGATCCACGGCTGGGTGAAAGAGGAACGTGCCAGGTTCTGGGGCATGCAGAACATGAGCCGGGATGGAGTCAGGGACATTTATTCATTCTTGGACAGCCTGGATACGCATCACGCCTACCTGATCTCGGTTGAAGACAATCCGGTGGGGCTGTTCCAGACTTATGAACCGCTTCAGGACCCGGTGGGCGAAGCCTACGAGGCACGTCGGGCGGATACGGGCCTGCACCTCCTGCTTGCTCCTGCCACGCAACCGGTCCATAACTTCACGCCCATCCTCATTTCGGGGCTGATTGGCTATTTGCTCTCCGACCCCGCCAAGGACCGTGTGGTGGCCGAACCTGATGCCCGGAACGCCAAAATGATCCAGCGGCTGCGGGCATGCGGTTTCGAGCTCGGAGCCAAGGTGCAGCTCCCGGAGAAGGAAGCACAGCTTGTCTTCCTGACCAGGGAACGATTCCAAAGGTTGTAGTCCTTGCAGGCAGTTCTTTTCCAACCGCCGGCAACCACCATCTTTACGGCCTGGCGAGCCATCTGTGGATTGGCGACGCGTTGCAAAGGTGTCCGGAAGACCTGCTTTGTCACACTCCCCCCACCGGACGTGTAATCGATCACATTTGGCCTAAAAAAGTTGCGAACCCCGCTGGCCGCCATGAACCATAAATGAGGGAAATCCGTTTTCGGCACACCCTTAACCAGCAATCCTCACCGACGAGGATGCGGTCCTTCGACGACGTGGGGCCGTCAACTGCATGAGTGAAAGTACTGACAATGACGTTTGAAACCACTGATTCCGTAACGCTGAAAATCTGGGACCGCACAGCTATCGACCACACCCTCGATTCCGTTGTACGGGACCTGTCCCCGCGCGCGGCAGCAGCTAAATGCGGCATCGCCATCACCCGCAGCGGCCCCAACACCTTCACGGTTGGCCTGAGCCACCACGTCCCGCAGGGCTCCACTTTTGAGGAAGTAACCCGCTAAAACGCCAGAACGGACGACGGCGGGATCTCCCGCCGTCGTCGTCACGGGTTAAGTCGTCATGGGTTAAACCCTCCTCACGCCCAGTAAACTTGATGGCAATCATCGAGAAGTGCCACCCCCGAGTTGAAACAGCCGAGGTCAGCATGAGGCAACTACCCGAGGCAGTACCCAGGTTCCAGGCAGGAGAACAAGCAGAGCCGGAAGGCCGGCAGCTCTCCCTGATCCCCGCAACGCTGGTGTCGGCGTCGGGCTTTATCCTGTTCGTGCTGGAGGACCGCCTGAACGGGTTCATCCTGCTGGCGGCGGCGCTGGTCTTGGCGGGACTTATCAGCCGCAAGCTCTTCACCGACCTGGCCCTGATAGCCGTGGGCCTGACCGCTATGAGCCTGGTTCCCATCACTACGGATATCAGCACTGAGCACATGCTGGTGATGGGTACGGCCATGATCGTGGCCGTCGGCGTCCCCTACGCGGTCTCGAGGTATGTCACCAAGGACCATGCCATCAGGTTCCCGGTACGGACAGGCCAGCCGTGGACCCGGGGCGAGAAGTGGTACCTGCCCGCCGTCCTGGTGCTCGGCTATGCGGTGATTCCGGTCTACATGATCCGGACCGGCGTCTACCAAAACTGGCCGGCCGTCAGCGATCCGGACGGCATCGGCCGCCTCTTCCTGGGCACCAATGTGCTGGGCATCTGGGACGAGCTGTTCTTTATCTGTACCGCGTTCACGCTCCTGCGGCGGCACCTTTCCTTCTGGCAGGCCAACCTGCTGCAGGCGGTGCTCTTTACGTCGTTCCTGTGGGAGTTGGGATTCCACGCTTACGCGCCGCTGTTTATCTTCCCGTTTGCGCTGCTCCAGGCGAAGCTTTTCACTCTGACCAAATCACTGTCGTACATTGTGTGCGTCCACCTGCTCTTCGATTTCGTCCTGTTCCTGGTCCTGGTCCATGCACACAACCGCGAGTGGATCGACATCTTCCTGTACTGAAATCAGACGCAGCATTAACGGCAGCGGACGACGGCGGGAGGTCCCGCCGTCGTCCGTTGCCTTGTGTGCACCTACAGGAGGTGGGGTTCCGGAACCGCCCACCTGGCGCGGCCCGATTCCGGCCCGGATCCATGAAAGCTAACGTGCGTCCAGAGGCAGGGCCTGCCGGCATCAGCGGGCAGGAGCTGGCCCTCGAACATCGGGATCCGCACTCCGGCGGGGCTCTGCCAGATGCCGGATAGTTCGCGATGTGTGCCGGTGGACTGATGGAGCGGCACCGACAGGTTCATAACCCTTCGGGCCAGCTTTTCGGTGACCGGGATGCGCTTCTTCATAAGGACACGCCCCCTGGCTCCTGGTAGCCGGACATGCCTGTCCGCCGTACAACGGGTTGCCGATGCCCGGAACCCGTTACTGATGGCGCGGCCACGTTGCCTCCTTGAAGAGTTCATCCACTATGGAATGGGATAGATTGTTGAACAATCTCAACTTGTTGAACAATCTACGCTTCCTGGATGACAGCGTCAAGGGTTTGGCCAAAGTAACGTCCGCTCTTACAGCGGCTACTCCTCGTGCCACATCTTCGCCAGCCGGGCCGCGCCCACCGCATGTTCTGACCCTGATGCCAGGACGGACATGGGCGAGGGCGGTTCCTTCCACAACTGCACCAGGTGGCGTTCCCTGGGCGACTTCACGGGAGCGTCAAAGGCCCGGTCCCTGCCCATGGCGTGCAGCCGTGCACGGTAGATGCCCTCCTCCTTGTCCGGAATCGTCCCGACTTCCTGCCTGTCCGCCCCGCCGGATTCACAGAAGTAGACGCGTCCTGCAGGAAGGGCCAGGGACAGCTCAAGAACATCCTCCCAATCGAACACCTCCGCTTCCACCCGGGATTGCAGGAACTCCACCCGCAGCTGGATAGGCCCCGACCGCACGCCGGTGTAAACCAGCGGGACCCTCAGGGTCTCCCCGTTTTCCGGCTGCACCACGAAGTCCACTACGTGATTCCATGCCTTGATAACGAACGAGGCCGAATTGATCAAAGCCCCCACCCTCCAACCTCTACAGCCCGCACGCCGAGTGCCGATACAGACTCTTTAGCACCGGGGGAACCCGGCCGCAAGGACTGGCGCTGGCCTTCTGCGTACCACTTGCGGATTGGCTGTGAAGTGGTGGGATTGGAAGGAGGCAACCGTGTTGAAGAAGCAACCGTGTTGAAGGGGTGTCAGGGATGGGACGCGACTTCGGTCCCCTGCTGGTGACCGTCGGCCTGCTGGTGGTCCTGGTGGGCGTGCTGGCATGGACGGGCGGGCTGTCCTGGTTCGGGCGCCTGCCCGGGGACATCCGGATCGAACGCGAAAACACCCGCGTCTACATACCCCTGGTCTCCATGCTCCTGGTCTCGGTCGTGGTCAGCATCGTGATGTCGCTGTTCCGCAGGTAACGCCTGAGGGCTGTTACTGGCCGCGCCTACTCGTCGCCGTTGTCCTGCGCTTCCAGGTGTTTTTCCATGGCTTCGCATGCCTGATGCCAGCGTGCTGTAAGCGCATGCCGGTTCAACGGCTCGAAGATGCTGTTGAGGACCTTTTCGACTGCATCGTATGCGGCGTCCCGAACCCGTTCCTGCGCCGCCGGGCTGTAATAGTTCATGACAGGGATTCGTGGCTGACACCGCGGAGGATGGTGTGCTGTCCCATCCTCCGGGGATAGCTTTAAGGCATGACGGCAACCTACCGGTACGACATGGAGGTTCTGCACCTCCTCGTGTCGCCTGCGCACGCCTACTTCGGCCGGGCACGCGAAGGGGCGGCGGATGTCCCCACCGCCGACGCCGAGCAAGCGGAACTGGTTGCCGGCAAGGGCATTGTGGGAGACAGGTTCTTTGGCAAGGCCGCGCACATGGATGCCGCAGTCACCCTGTTCGCGGTGGAGGCTCTGGAAGCGATCGCCGCCGAGCTGGGGACGGCGCCTCTTGATCCACTGCTGACGCGGCGCAATGTGGTCCTCCGCGGTGTGCAGTTGGCTCCGCTGCTGGGTCAGGAGTTCTCGCTGGAAACGCGCGGGGACCTGGTACGGCTGAAGGCCGGGCGTCCCGCCAACCCCTGCGCGTGGATGGACCAGATGCTGGCGCCGGGAGCGCACAAGGCGATGCGGGGACGGGGCGGTGTGCGTTGCCAAGTGATCTCAAGCGGGATTCTGCACCGCGGGCCTGCCGTGCTGACCAGCCCGGTGCCGCTTGAGCCTGAGCGTGCCGGCGAGCCCACGTTGTTGCGGCCATCGCGGTTGCCGTAGCGTCCCACCGCGTTGGTTCCCTGTTCATCAGGAGTTCATGGAGGTTGAGTAAGTTCTGCCGGTGAACATATTCGATCTCTCCAGTCACCGCATCGCCGTGCTCGACGACGATGCCGATGACCAGCTGACTGTGGGCCCGGCGTCGAGGATCTTCGAAGATGGTGAGCTTCCCAGTGCCGGTTAAGCCCGCGGCCGCCTCGGCCGTCACCGGCGGGAACGGGGCGGCGCCGATCCACAGCCCGCAGCTGCCAGGGGTCCTGAAGGCACCCCCTGTACGCACCCTGGTGGAGATTTTCGAAGCGACTGTGGCGGCTTATCCGGATTCCTCCGCCCTCGACGACGGCCGCGTGTGCCTCAGTTACGCCGAGCTGCAGGCGGAGGTGAAGGCGTACGCCGGCCGGTTGCGAGGTTCCGGCATTGGCGCCGGGGACAGGGTGGGGGTGCGGATCCCGTCCGGCACCAACGAACTGTATGTGGCGATACTTGCCGTCCTGTTTGTTGGAGCCGCGTATGTCCCCGTGGATGCGGATGATCCGGATGAACGGGCCAGGCTTGTGTTTGCCGAGGCCGGGGTTTCCGCCGTCCTGGGCGCCGGCGGCATCCAGGACGCTCTCGAATCCGGAGCCTCACGTCCCCCTGGCGGCCCCCATCAATCTGGCGACTCCGGGGCGAAGCCGCGTTCGGCCAGCCCCGATGATGATGCGTGGATTATCTTCACCTCCGGGTCCACCGGTACCCCGAAGGGCGTGGCGGTAACGCATCGCGCTGCCGCGGCATTCGTGGATGCCGAGGCCAGGCTGTTCCTGCAGGAGGAACCGCTGGGCCCTTCCGACCGTGTGTTGGCCGGCCTGTCAGTAGCTTTCGACGCTTCCTGCGAAGAGATGTGGCTCGCGTGGCGGCACGGGGCCTGCCTGGTGCCGGCCCCCCGCGCCTTGGTACGGACAGGAATGGACCTGGGTCCGTGGCTTGTCACCAAGGGCATCACTGCTGTCTCCACAGTGCCAACACTGGCGGCGCTCTGGCCGGTGGAGACGCTGGACGCAGTGCGGCTGCTGATCTTTGGCGGTGAAGCCTGCCCGCCGGAGCTGGCAGCCCGCCTCGCCGTGCCGGAACGCGAGGTGTGGAACACCTATGGACCCACCGAGGCGACTGTGGTGTCCTGTGCAGCACTCATGGACGGATCCGGGCCCGTGAGAATCGGCCTTCCGCTGGATGGCTGGGACCTGGCCGTCGTGGACGCCCATGGGATACCCGTCTCCGAGGGCAATGTCGGAGAGCTCATCATTGGCGGAGTAGGACTGGCCAGGTATCTGGACCCGGCCAAGGATGCGGAAAAGTTCGCCCCCATGGAAACTCTGGGATGGAAGCGCGCCTACCGCAGCGGCGACTTGGTGCGCTTTGAACGCGAAGGACTTCTGTTCATGGGCCGGGCCGACGAGCAGGTCAAGCTCGGCGGGCGGCGGATTGAGTTGGGGGAAGTCGATTCCGCCCTGCAGGCACTCCCCGGGATCCACGGCGCCGCCGCCGCGGTGAAGAACACCGGTGCCGGGCACCAGGTCCTGGTCGGCTACCTCGCCCCCGGGCCGGGCGTAGAACCCGACCTTTCCGCTTTCCGTGACCTGCTGGCCCAGACGTTGCCGGCCGCGCTGGTTCCCATGCTGACCGTCGTCGGATCCTTGCCGGTAAAGACCAGCGGCAAAGTGGACCGGGCCGCGCTGCCGTGGCCCCTCATATCTCCCGGCGAGGAAAGCACTGGAACGGCGTCCCTGGATCCGGTTGCCGCGTGGATCGCGGAGCAGTGGACAGCGGTCCTGGGCACGGCACCGGAAGGCCTGGAGGCCGACTTTTTCGCGCATGGCGGTGGCAGCCTGGCCGCCGCCCAGCTGGTGTCTGCCCTGCGGACGCGATACCCGACCATCGCCGTCGCCGATATCTATTCCCGGCCCCGGCTGGGAGCCCTGGTAGAACTGGTCCTGGCATCTGGCGATGAAGCGGCTGCTTTTCCTGCCCGTGAGCGAACCGTCAGGCCGACGGCGCTGAAATCCCAGATCTTCCAGGTCCTGATCAGTGCGCCGCTGCATGTCCTGGTTGGGATGCGGTGGCTGACTTACCTCATGGCCGCCAACAACCTGCTGTCCATGCTGGGGCTTCTCACTGCTGCACCCACCGTTTCCTGGTGGTGGGTACTTGCTTCCTGGGCAGTGTTCGTCAGTCCTTTGGGCCGCATGGCACTTGCCGCGGCCGCAGCCCGGATACTCCTGCGTGGTGTTGTGCCGGGCGCCTATCCCCGCTCGGGCAAGGTGCACCTGAGGCTGTGGCTGGCGGAACAGATCGCTGACCTCACCGGAGCTGTCAGCCTCGCCGGAGCACCGTGGATTCCGTACTATGCCAGGGCATTGGGCGCGAAGATCGGCCCGAATGTCGACCTCCATTCCGTGCCTCCTGTCACCGGGATGCTCTACCTCGGCCCTGAGTCCTCGGTTGAGCCTGAAGTGGATCTGTCGGGCTGGTGGATCGACGGCGACCTGGTCCACATCGGACGCATCCATGTTGGCCGGGGCGCGACTATAGGCTCCCGCAGCACACTGATGCCCGGTGCCCGGGTGGGAGCCGGCGCTGAAGTGGCCCCCGGCTCCGCGGTTCTGGGAAAGGTGCGGGCGAACCAGCATTATGCAGGGTCACCGGCCGTACGGCGAGGCAAGGCCCGCCCAAGCTTTCCTGCAGAGCCGGCCCGCAGCCGCGGCTCCCGTCTTTGGTTCCCGGCGTACGCTGCCGGTTCCACTTTGCTCGCAGGGATCCCGCTGTGCTCAGTGGTGGCTGCCGCCGCGGTGGTCGCCTGGGCAGTTCGCGGCCAAGGTTCCCTGGTGGAGGCCTGGCCGGTTGTGCTGGCGGCTGTGCCGTTGGCGGCCGCCGTCTGGTTCATCACCAACCTCCTGCTCACGGCAGGCCTGGTCCGCATCCTTGGGATGGGGCTGAAGGAAGGCCACTACCGGGTACGAAGCCTGACTGGATGGCGGATCTGGGCCACGGAGCGGGTGCTCGATGCGGCCCGGGACCTGCTGTTTCCCATCTACGCAAGCCTGTTCACCCCGGTGTGGCTCAGGATGCTCGGCGCCAAGGTTGGCCGGAACGTCGAAGCGTCCACCGTGCTGCTCCTTCCGTCAATGACCACGGTTGGCGACGGCGCCTTCCTCGCCGATGACACCATGATCGCCTCCTACGAACTTGCCGGCGGCTGGATGAAAGTGGCTCCCGCGAAGATCGGCAAACGCGCGTTTCTGGGGAATTCCGGAATGACCGGTCCCGGCCGCAGCGTGCCCAAGAATTCCCTCGTCGCGGTGCTCTCCGCAACACCGGCCAAGGCCAAATCCGGGACGTCCTGGCTGGGCAGCCCTCCCGTCCGGCTCAGGAGGTCAAAGCTCGACGCCGACCAGTCACTGACGTTCGATCCTCCCCTTCGGCTGAAGCTCTTCCGCGCGTGCTGGGAACTGTGCCGGGCGATTCCGGTGTTCCTGACAGTGGGTATTGCCGCAGGAGTCCTGCTGGCTCTGGATCTGCTGGCCGGCAGCACCGGCGGCTACGTCACGGCGGCTCTTTTGGGCGGCGTCATCATCGTGGCCGCAGGTGCCGTGGCAGCGGCGGCCTCCGTCGTCGCCAAATGGCTCCTTGTGGGGCGAATCAAGGCCGGAGAACATCCGCTGTGGAGTTCCTTTATCTGGCGCAACGAGGTGGTGGACACCTTTGTCGAGATGGTCACAGCGCCGTGGTTCGCCCGGTCCGCAACAGGCAGTCCTGCACTCGTCTGGTGGCTGCGCGGGCTGGGTGCGCGAATCGGCTCCGGCAGTTGGTGCGAAAGCTACTGGCTGCCTGAAGCAGACCTGGTCACTCTGGGTGAAAACTCCACGGTCAACCGCGGCTGCGTGATCCAGACCCATCTCTTCCACGACCGAGTCATGAGCATGGCCGAGGTCACCCTCGAGGACGGTGCCACCATCGGTCCGCACGGCGTGATTCTGCCGGCGGCACGCATCGCCGCCGGGGGCACCGTCGGCCCGGCGTCCCTGGTCATGCGCGGCGAAACCGTCCCCGCAGGCAGTTATTGGATCGGGAATCCTGTCAGCCCCTGGTCGGGAGGGCCATCGACCCCGACGGCGCCAGCCCCTCAGCCGGCGCCTGTCCCTGAGCCAGCGCCAGCCCCTGGGCCCGATGGTCAGACGCCCGGCCCCGCCGCCAGCCCCGTTCCTGGGCAAGGCCCAGTATGACCCTGCCCGCCGGCGCCCCGGGCACAGTCGGCTACGATGAGCGGGTGAGCCGACCTTTTGCTTCCCCCGAACAGGGCCGGACACTCACCGGGGAACCCCTGCCGGATTCCTACACTCCAGGTCACGGCTCCGCAGACTTCAGCGTTTCACGGTATGAGCTGTACCTCGACTACCGGGTGGCCACAAACCGCCTGGACGCCCACGTAACAGTCGCCGGGACCGCCATCTCCCGGCTGCAGTCCGTCATGCTGAACCTCTCCGGCCTGCAGGTCATCAAGGTGAGGGTGGATGGCAAGCGCCCGGCACGGTTCATCCAGCGCGAGGGCCGCCTTGTTATCACTCCGGCAGCGCCTCTCGCCCCGGGATCCGAATTCAGTCTGGACATCCGCTATGAGGGCCGGCCGGGGCCCCTGCGCGGAAACTGGGGCGACGTCGGCTGGGAAGAACTAACCGACGGCGTCCTCGTCGCCGGGCAGCCCACAGGAGCACCATCCTGGTTTCCCTGCAACGACCATCCCAGCCGCAAAGCCAGCTTCGGATTCACCGTCACCACGGACATGAACTACCAGGTGGTCTGCAACGGGACCCTGGTGTCCAGGCATTCGAAGGCCAGCCGCGAAACCTGGGTTTATGAACAGGCCGAACCCCTGGCGACTTACCTCGCCACCGTACAGATCGGCCGCTACGATATCGTTCCCCTAGCGGGGAGCGCCAGTGGAACGGGAGCCGCAATCGCGGGTGCGGGACCCGCCGTCGCGAATGGCGGAGCCACAATCAGAGCGGCGCGGGCCGCCGTCGGGGATATACCAGTCACTGCCATACCTGCCACCGGAGCCGCAATCACGAGTGCGGGAGCCGCCGTCGGGGGCAGTGGGGTGCCAGTCACGGGTGCGGGAGCCGCAATCACGAGCGCGGGAGCCGCCGTCGGGGGCATACCAGCCAGAGCCATCCCAGTCACAGCCATACCCGCCACCGGAAGCGGGGTCCGGCAACTCGTTGCGGCTCCGGCGGTGCTGATGGACCGGGCGCAGGAAGCGCTCGTCCGGCAGCACGAGATGATGGCGACGTTCGAAGCCTGCTTCGGGACGTACCCCTTTCAGTCTTATACCGTCGTCGTACCGGATGACGAACTGGAGATTCCCCTCGAAGCGCAGTCACTGTCGATTATCGGCCGTAACCACCTGGATCTGCGGTGGGAATCCCAGCGGCTGATCGCCCACGAACTGGCGCACCAATGGTTTGGAAATTCATTAACGGCCTCCTCCTGGAAGGACATCTGGCTCCACGAGGGGTTCGCCTGTTACGCCGAATGGCTGTGGTCAGAAGCATCCGGGCAAGGATCGGCGGCAGCCCGGGCAGAAGCTGCCTGGGAAGGCCTCGCATCCAAACCGCAGGATCTGCGGATCGGAGATCCCGGCCCGGAACTGATGTTCGACGACCGTGTTTACAAACGGGGTGCACTGGCCCTGCACGCCTTGAGGACAGCGGTGGGCGATGCCCTCTTTTTCGGCCTTCTCAGGGCTTGGACCGAACGAAACTGTTTCGGATCAGTGTCCACCGGAGATCTGACCGAGCTGGCTCAGGAACTTTGTGGGAGTGTCCCCGGCTTTGACGCCGAGGGGATTCTTCATCCCTGGCTATACGAATCAGTTCTGCCGCAACGCTAAGGCTGCGACAGTTCCCGAGGGGAGCCCTAGGCGCGCCGGGTCCACATCGGCCAGCAAGACTCCTTCAAGGCGTTCCGCGGTTACGTCGCATGTTGCGGGGTCCCGTCCCAGCCCCTCGCCGATCGACTTAAGGAAAGCTTCCTTCCGGGTCCAGAACCGCGCCCGCTGGCTACGCCCTTCTGATGTGGTGGAAGGCGCCAGGCTAGTGCGTTCCCGCTGAGTCAGGGCAACTGCGTCGAAGCCGGGGAATGCTGTTCTGCCGGCCTGCTCCACGTCTACGCCTATTCCGCTCAGGCTGCCGCCGTCGCTGCCGGCGCCGGCTAGGACAACCCACCCGCCCGCCCGGCTCAGGCTCAGTAGAGGACCCGCTCCCCCATCCTGGAGCACATAGCCTGGTTGGCCATGGTCCCCTTCTCCTCCGCCGCAACGGCTGCACCTGTAGGCCGCCACCAAAGCTGCGGGCGAAGTACCAGCCAGCTCTGCAGCGAATAATCGCAGCGCCAGTCTCCCGGCCAGGAATTCAGCAGCGTCTGTGGGCTTATGGAAAGAAGCGGCGCGGCGGTGTTCGGAGGCGTCAAGCAGCTTTAACTCCGCAAGGCCGGGGGCCGCCAAGGCTGCCGCCCTGACTAGAGCCCCTCCTATTTCCGTATCGCGCACGTTAGCCATTGTAGGGAGCCCGCGTTGACCGGTTCTTCCACCGGACCGCTAAGCCGTGCTGAGCCGTCTAAGGGAGTAGTTCTTGAACCAGTGCCGGATGCGTTGCGGCAGCCGCGGATAGACCACCGCAACGGCTCGCATCGTCCGGTCGAACTGCCGATGATGCCGCGCGGTCCACGGCAATCCGAAGCCTTCCCGGAGGTGATCCGGCAGGAGTCCTGCGGTGATGAACCGGACCAGGGGCATGCTCAGGCGAAGCCAGAGCGGACCCGTTGGAGGGTACAGGAGATCGCGGGCCACCCGGGCCGTGACGTCGTCGGGCTTCAGCGTCTGTACGCGCTCATTCCAGTACGTGCGGAAGGCTGCACGGTCCGCCGGCCAGAGCTCCGGCGGCAGCTGAAGGGCTGTCCCCAGTTTGGCGTACTCGCGGTAGACGCTCTCCGCCATCTCGTCTTCCAGCGGGCCGTAAATTCGTTCGTAAACAGTGACTGCTGTGTCGTAGAGGGTTGCCACCACCCACAGCTGGGATTGCGGATCGAACGCGTTGTAGCCTGCGGAGCTGCCGTCAGGTTTGCGGCGAACCCGGGCATGGGCATGATTGACCTTCCGGCGCACCGCCTTCACCTGCTCCTCGTCGCCGTACGTCACGGCATACACGTAGGTTACGGTGGCCAGGAACCTGTCCAGCGGACGGTCAACGAAGTTGCTGTGATCAGCGACGCCGTGGCCCACGGCAGGGTTGGCGAGCTGCAGCAAAATGGCGCGGCCCGCCCCTGCGAGCAGGATGCCTTCGGCACCCATGTCGGCATTTCCACCCACCATTTCAACAGGGTACCGGAGAGGCCAAAAGCGGGCGACGCCGACTGCTGAGTTCCCTGCCCATGGGCTGACTTTCCCGTGGACCGGCATACGTCATTCCTCGGCGTTCCTTTCGCGTCTTGGCGTTCCTTTCGCCTGTTGGGCGTTGCTTTGAGGAGAAGTCAGTTTGGCCCGCGACTTCGAGGGCAGCGTTATTGTCAGACCCTGCTGGGATGCTTTTCTTATGGACAGCACGGGGGCTTGGACAGCGGGGAGCGGGGCGGGCTTGGAGGCTGCCACCGGTCCTGGGATCGAGGATGCCCTGGCTGCTGTTGTAGCCTCCACGGCCGCCCTTGGCCGAATCATCCGGCCCCATTTGGATGACAGCACGGCTGGCCCTGGCGCCGCTGGTGAGGTGGACGCCGATCCTGTTTCGGTGCTGGACGCCGATCCGATGCAGGATTCTGATCCGTTGCGCCGACGGCTGGACGCTTACCTGAATGCGCTGGCCGAGGTTGGCCGCGCTGAGGCAAAACATGCGGCGCTGAAGGTACATCTGGCCGCCGGAATCGCCGAGCTGGAAGAGGCCATCGCCACCCCGGCGGTGACCGCGCAGGACGCCACGGCGCAGGAAATGTCGGTGATCGCGGAGGTCGCGTGCGCCCTCACAGTCAGCGAACGCACCGCGGGTGCGCTGATCTCTGAATCCCAGGCCCTGACCAGCATCCTGCCGCAGACCTTGTCCGCGCTGCAGGAAGGCAGCATTTCCTGGCAGCACGCCCGGATTATGGTTGACGAAACCAACAACCTGGACCCGGACGGGGCGGCGGCGTTGGAGGCACATTTCCTGGACCCCGGAGCACCCAATCCTGCCCGCGGAGTCGCGGCCGGTGAACTCGTCCCGTCCCGCTTCCGCGCCAAGGCCCGTACCTGGCGCGAACGCCACCACCCCGTCTCCATCGAGAAGCGCCACGCCAAGGGAGTCCAGGACCGGCGGCTGGAGTACCAGCCGGACCGCGACGGCATGGCCTGGCTCGCCGCGTACCTCCCGGCCGACCAAGCCTCCGGGATCTGGGACCGGACCACCACCGCCGCCCGCGCCCTGCAGGGCCCGCACGAGAACAGGACCCTCACCCAACTCCGCGCCGACGTGGCCGCCACCTGGCTGCTCACCAACAACACCAGCGGCAGCCTCACCGCGCCTATGGCTGGTGGAGGAACCGATCGCAGACGAATTGCCGGCGGCATTGACGACCGCACGATGGGCGCCACCAGCACTAATAGCAGCATCGGCGGCACCGGAACGGGCAACGGCACCAGGCTCGAGACCGGCATCGCCGGTGCTGTGCCGTCGCCAACGGCGCAGGTCCTCATCACCGTGCCGGTCATGGCCCTCCTGGGCGCCACCGACGAACCAGCCACCCTGGACGGTTACGGGCCTATTCCACCGTCCATGGCCCGCCGCCTCGTCAGCGACGGCGCCACCTCCTTCATGCGGGTCCTGACAGACCCCCGCGACGGCGCACCTCTGGAAATCGGCCGGACCAGCTACCGCATCACCAAAGCGATGCGTCAATGGCTCCGGCTCCGGGACGGCAAATGCCCCTTCCCCGGCTGCAACAACCACTCCCTGGACAACGAAGCAGACCACCTCCTCGCCTGGGCCCGAGGCGGCACCACCGGCATAGCCAACCTGGGACAGCCCTGCCCAAAACACCACAGACTCAGACACACCACGGCCTGGACCCCAACCAGCGCCACCAAAAACAAACCACCCGGCTGGACCTCCCCAACAGGACGCCATTACCGCAGCGAACAACCCGACTGGGAACCACCCCACTGGCCCAGTGAACCCGGCCGGACTTCCCTCCACTCCGACGTGGACTTAGACGTGGACTCAGCCATGCAGCGGGATCCTGAGATGAGGCTGCAGCGCGATCTTGGGGATGCGGCCGGAAAATGATCCCCATCCTGATCTGGACCCGGATCTGGACTTTGACCGGGACCAGGACCTGGACCGGGACCTGGACCTGGACCTGGACCTGGACCTGGACCTGGACCAGGCTCTACCGGTCGACCCTTTTCCTGAATGGCGTCTTTGGCCTGCACCAGAGCCGGATGATCACCTGTGCTGGCTGCCTGAATACGCTCCGCCAGACGAACTAAGCCGGCAACTGGAACTCGCCGACCATCGCCTCATGTCCTCGGGCGTGCGGGCCACCTGAACCACTGGTATGACTCGAAAGCCATGCGCCCAACACGGCCAGCGCAGTAATCCAGGTTGTTCTCCGCCGTTTCGGGCCCGCACCGCCCGGGATGACTTGATGACGTTCTAGATGGACACGTCCCTTTCGATTTCTTCGGCGAGGTCGTCTATCTCTTCGGGGCGCAGGTTGATGCCTGCCTTGCGGAAGCGTTCCTCAAGGACATGGCTTACGTCATCCTGGATGTGGCCCAGCCGGATATCGTCACGGACATCCTCGGCAATGCTTTCGACAGTCTCAGGGCCGGCAACGTCTACCAGGTCGTCGTCATCACTGTCGAACGGGACACCAGCGGTATCAGCTCCAGAGTCGCTCATATCTTATGGTGGCGGCTGGGGATTGAGTGGTCAAGAACCTTTGAAAACGCCTGGCGAACGGCCCCGACGGCGGGACTTCCCGCCGTCGTCGGCCTACGTTCTGTCATGGTCCGTGGGACGTCCTTTTCCGCTTCGGCCTGGCCGCTTCAGCCTTTCCGCTTCAGCCTGGCCGCGAACGGGCCTTCACCCTTACCCGTTACTCTCGATCGTCACGTGCTCTTCCCCGAGCCAATGCTGTCTGGAGTGCAGTGGGTGCTGATGCCTGGCCCAGCCCGGGCAGGGATTGGCTGGGAATCGAGTCGAGGCTGTTGAAGCTGTAGAGGTGGATGCCGGCGATCGCGCCGGCCGGGCTTTCCAGCCCAGACATCAGGTTTTGTGGTGAATAGCGGTCGCCGCTCAGGAGCTTGCGGGCTAGCGGGCCTTTGCGGCTCAGGAATTTGAGCGAACTTCCGACGCCGATCTGTGTCCCCAGGGAGATCAGCCTTGTCCGCGGCACGGACCCCGCCACCCCCGCCCAGATGGGGAGCTCCACGCCTTCGCGCCGCAGGACGGCCGCGAAATCGTGAATCTTCTCCGCGGAAAAGCACATCTGCGTAACCACGTGCGAGGCCAGGCTCTGCTTGGCCAGGAGGGAATCGAGCACATCCTTAGGACCTATCAACGGGTGCCCTTCCGGATATCCTGCGACGCCTGCCCGCAGCATCCCGCCGGAATATTGCGCGATGTCCTCCAGCACCGGAAGAGCCGTTCCATAGACCCCCGCCGGCTGCTTCCGGTCTCCACCCATCACGAACACCTCGCAGATGCCGGCGGCATCGCACTCACGAATGATGCGGGTGAGATCGGCACGGTCGCGCAGGCTCCGCGCCGCTAGGTGCGGAATCACCGTGTATCCGAGGACGCTCAGCTCCACGGCGGTCCGCATGGTCCGCTCGATGCCGTGGTGCGGAAGGCATGTCACCGTGAGCGTTGTGGTCAGCGGTACCAAGGCGTTGACCCGCTCAACAATTCCCGCGGACGGGACGATTTCAATTCTGGTGGGGAGCATCATGGGTCCTGTCACAACCAGGGGGCCCGAGTCGGCGGCCTGCCGACGAAGGACTGGCGGCGGACAGCGGTGTGCCGGACCGCGAAGGTGACTGGGAAGAAATGAACCGGCATACGAGGAACTCCATTATTCAGGCGGCGCCAAAACGCCACGTTGATTCGGGTTCCTCTCCACTCTGTATTGGACCTGAGAGTTTCCGTTTTGTCCTGCTGTTGGCAGGGCGCCACTTGCACCGTCGGTGAGCCCGGTTGCCCGGACTGCTTTCCAGAGTTGCCTTGCCGCGGCGGTACGTGTGCCTGAGAGATTCCCGGAGAGGATTTGCTCCTACGGCGCCTGCAGAACGTACCGGCAGGACTCTCCCGCCGCAGATCATCAGCGTGTGCCACTGGTGGGTGACACGGCTCACAGGCTATCCCGTTGTGGATCGGGATGCAAAAGCCTGAGTCAGTAATTTAGGTCAGAAATGTACGACGGCGGGTGGCCCCGCCTCCGTAACGTTGCCCTGCGTCATCCATCGGTTCTAAGCGCCGCACTCTTGTCCACAGTTCTACGCGGCCAGCGGCACGTCGAAGAGTTCTTCGGCGAGCCGGATGAGCTGGTGGGGAGCGTCAGTATCTTCGCCCCCGTTTCGGTGGCCAAGGAAGATCGCCGTCCCGTGGACGGTGTCCTCCAGATCGACGCCCGCTTCGCGAATAAGGACCTCTGCCCGCATATTCTGGGCGGTTCGGCTTCCGTTGTTGTCGAGGTACACATGCCACGTCTCGCCAACGATGAACCCAATTTCTCCCGCGGCCACGCGCTGCAGTGCCGGCAGATCCAGCTCAACGGGCTTGATGTGCACAGGATGGGACAGTCTGGCCGGGACAACTAAGGCCTTGCAGGAAGTAATCATGGTGGTGTCCTTGGAGCTGAATTCCGTGATGGCGCGGGCAGCCGCCGGGCTAGGAGTCCCGGGGTCGGCTGCCCGCGGGCCTGATTAGCGCTGGTTCTTGCGCGGCTTTATAGAATTAATCTCGCTGTTTTCGCTTTTTGCCTTTTTGTCGGCCCGCTTTTCGAGAATCGATTTGCCAACCTTCTTGGCTGCGCTGCTTTTGGGGGATTTTCCTGACATCGGAATCACGCCTTTCTATGCGTTGCCTTACCCGATACCATACCCACTTTTATTTTTTATGCCAGTTCCCAAAAAACCCGGTCAGCGTCGCCCTGGAGCGGCACGAGCAGTAACCAAAAGTTTGACAAATAGAGTTATGTCCACTTTCTTCATCGTGACCGCACGCGGGTTTTTTTATCTTTTTGGTCAAGCAGATCTACATAAAACTAAAATGCCGATTTCTTGATCAGGTTCACGCCAAACGCCCGGCTGAAATTCCCGAGCCAGGCGTTTTCCAGGAGGCCATCGACGATAAGGACTAGCTACCAGGTGCTGCTGGTCCCAAGTAGAGACTGACAGCCGTCCCGCCGCTCTGGCTCGCGGAGATGTCCAGGCGGCCGCCGTGGGCGGCCGCGATCCGGGCGCACGTAGCAAGACCCAGCCCGGACCCTGGCGGGTCCCCCTCCCGGTGCAGCCGGACCAGCGGCTCAAGCACCCGGCGTCGGTCCCCCACGCTGATTCCCTTGCCGTTATCCGCCACCTGGATGACGACGCCGGCCCCGAAGTTGTCACCATGGATCCGTATGACCGGGGGAACCCCCGTCCGCCGGTAGGCCACGGCATTCTGGATCAGGTTCTGCAGCGCCACCCGCATCTGGCTCCCGTCAGCGTCGAAGTAAAAGTCCTCGCACTCCACCACCGCCCCGGCTTCCCTCAACCCAAGGTTCAGGTCGTCGGCGACATCCTTCACGAGGTCTGCCAGTGATAGCCGGGACCTGACCAACGAGCCACCAATGGATGCGAAGGTGAGCAGTTCCTCCACCATGGAGAGCATCCTCCGCGCACTGTGGCCGACCACCTCGAGGTACTCGGCGGCTGAGTCGGTATCCGTTTCCATGGAACCGAGCTCCACGTAACCGAGGATTGACGTCAAGGGATTGCGGAGATCGTGGCTGACCCTGCCCGTGAACTCGGCCAGCCGCTCATTGCTGCCCCTGGTCTCAGTCAGAGCTTCGGCCAGGGCGCCATGAAGGGTGGTGACCCGCCTGGCAGCCAGCAGCCGGGTGTGCAGGATGAAGGGGTCCAGCGGTTTGGTCACATAATCATCGGCCCCGGCCTTCATCCCTTCCAGGACGTCCTCCCGTGCCCCGTGCGAAGTCAGCAGGACCAGGTAGGCATAGGACCCGGACTCTGAGGCGCGGATGGTCCGGCACAGGTCAAACCCGTTGAGCCCGGGCATCATGAGGTCCGTAACCACCACCTCGGGATGGTGGTCCTGATACAGCTGCCACGCCATATCCCCATCGGAGGCAACGATGCAGTGATGGCCGGACTTTTCCACGGCGGCTTTGGCAACCAACAGGGAGCCTGGGTCGTCATCCACCACCAGCACCGTCATAACCGGCAGGGGGCCATCCGAACCGGGAATCGCAGACGGTTCCGCCACTGGCTGCGGCCCCACCATTTGTCGTTGGACCGGCCCCGGAACCACCGGAAAAGATTCCCCCACTATGTGCCCCCTGGCCACTACAAATCAGAAACCCATCGCAGCGCCAGCAGAAGGCTGAACGCGCCTACGAACAGGCTAACCCGGATCCAGTTGCAGGTGAACGGCTCCTGGACCTTCCACTCTGGGACAGCTCAGCTTACGAGCCGGATCTCCTGCCGATTCTGAGGCCAGCCCAAAAGGCCAGGACGAGCAGGCCAGCGACCGCGATTCCCAAGCCGATCTGCGTCCCTTGACTGACAAAGGCCGTGCCGTTGCCGGTGAACTCCTGGTTGCTCAGCGGCGCGTAGGCGAACCAGCCAATGCTGGTATTCCTGTTGCTCCATGCCACCAAAAAACCCACCACCACCGCGACGACGCCCGCCAAAGGCACGACGGCGGAAGAGAGTCGGCTGGGCCTGGCCAGGTTGTGTTCCCCGGATGTTTTGTTTTCCCCCATGCACGGGAGTCTACTGGGGCTCCCAATGTCTCCTGCCCGTCCATGGCGGCGCGGGGGAAACCGTTGGGAACGCTGGAAGGCATCACACCGCGTTTGTCCGCGGAGCGGCTCGCACCCTACCCGGTGGTGGTGGCGCCGCGACCGGCCGCGCTGTCGGATGCGGAAATCGCCAGCCTGAAGAGCTACGTCGAGGCTGGCGGCACGCTGTTGGTCACCGGTGGTACCGGAGTGTAATCGAGCAAACAGCACCAAAGGAGGATTCCGGCGATACTCATGCCGGATGGACCACCTGCTGCGGCGTGAGTTCCGTTGCCGGGATCCCGTCCGCGCGGACGATAACCGGCGTTTGCTGGGCGTATCGATCCGCTGTGGGCATCCAGCCACGACCCGCGGACACGAGAATCAGCATGCCGTTGATGTCACCGACCGCCGCGAACCCCTCGCTTGGCGGGCTACCGTAGGGCTCGATCCCACTCGCGTGTAATAGCTCGACCGCCGCGAGGACCTGGGGCACCGCCACACCCACTTCGCTCACCGAGAGAAATCCGTTCGGACCGAAATGATCCGTAGTCGGCTGCCGCAGCCCGCGTCGCTCGATCAGCTCGAGTACCTGGCCATCAGGCCCATCGAAATACACCGAACAGGAGTTCCAGCTGGAGGGCCCCTCGAACTCGTCTACCCCGTCACGTCCAAGCAAAGTCGTCCGTGCGGCGATCCATTCCTTGGCTTGCGCGAACATGCCCGTCGGGATCGTGAAGGCCAAGTGGTGGGCGCCTTCGTACTCCCTCTGCTCGAACACCAATCGCGTGCTTCCAAGCGTTACTGCCACTCGGGCCGATTCACTCACTACATTTAGCCCCAGCTTATGTCCGTAGAAGAGCTGGATGGCATCCGTGTCTCGTGCTGGCAGCACTACTTCTCTGATTTCCATAGCGCCATCAAACAACCTCAAGTCCAGCTGAGGTCAAATGCCCGGGTATTCCCCTCACGGAGCGGTGACATTTGTTTGCATTCGTCTCGGCAGGCAGACAGGCTTGCTCAATGGGGATGCATACCGGGCAGCACCACGTGGACGTTTCGCTAGCCAGGCGGCTGCTCCAGGAACAGTTTTCGGAGTGGTCCCAACTCCCCGTAAAGCCAGTCGACGGGCCGGGAACCGTCAACGCCATTTTCCGGGTGGGCTCGGCACTGGTAGCACGTTTCCCCCTTGTGGGGTCGGATCCGGTTGAGATACGACTGATACTGGAAGCAGAAGCGGCGGCAACCATTGAAATGGCAGCCGCCAATGTCTATCCCACACCCACACCGCTGGCCATCGGCTCTCCGGGAGGTGGATATCCGTTGCCTTGGTCCGTGCAGACTTGGCTGCCGGGGGAGATTGCCACGCCGCACAGCTCGGGTGATGGCCCTGCATTCGCCGGCGACCTTGTGACTCTGATCAACGGTTTCCGCTCTGCAGATACGAAGGGGCGTCTTTTCTCTGGTTCAGGCCGTGGCGGCCAACTGACCGATCACGATGACTGGGTGGAGAAATGCTTCCGCGAAAGCGAAAGTCTCTTCGACGTGCACAGGCTCCGGAGCCTGTGGTTGGAGTTAAGAGAGCTGCCGGGCAGCGGCCCGGATGTGATGTCACATATGGATCTCATCCCCGCCAATTTATTGGTTGGAGACGGTCGGCTCTCCGGCGTGCTGGATGGAGGCGGCTTCGGCCCGGCTGACCCTGCATTAGATCTGGTGGCGGGTTGGCATCTCCTGGATGAAGGACCTAGGAACATATTTCGCCAGTCGCTGGGCTGCGATGACATCGAGTGGAGTCGCGGTATGGCATGGGCACTCGTGCAGGCCGTAGGTCTGCTCTGGTACTACCGCCAGACCAACCCAACCATGAGCCAACTGGGACGTAGCACGCTAAGCCGCATCATGGCAGCTTGGGAAGTACCCCGATGACCGCCAGGGCAATGTCCTCCGAGGACATTGCCTCCGTATCGAACTCAAGGTCATGGGAAATATCTGCCCGCGTCCGCTCGAACCGTTGATACATCCGCCGGAGAAATTCCGGTTCCTTTGACAGCCCCCGGGACGGGTCGGAAACGGCCCGTGCCAGTGCTGTTTCATACTTCGCTGTGATCAGGACCTTCCGCACGCTGACATCCGGACCAACATGAGCCATGATCTGCTCGATCTCCTCAGGAGTTTCAGGTCCCTCGGCGATCAAAGTAGGAATCGGCATTTCCAGCCAGGCCCCAATCAGTCGACCGTGGACCTCATGCGCCCAGGTCCAGTCAGCCAATGTAGGCAGGGCCATCTCCGCCACAGTATCGAGCCCAACCACGACCACCGCCTCGCCGCTCCTACGCAATATGCCTGCAAGGGTGTCTGCCAATGTGCTTTTCCCTGAGGCAATCGGCCCGATGATGAGCACGAGCCGGCGACCAGGAACCCCGTTGTCTTGGGTGGGATGCGCGTTCATTCGGCAAGTCAACCCGTAGCCCGCCCCCTCCGGCAAGTTCGCCCAAACGGATCAGCAACCGGCGAATGCCAGGCGATGTAGAAAGACGCCAGAGTAATGAAAGATCATGACTCGATCCAGCAGCGGACGTACTGGGGCCCCATTGACTGGGTGGGTTCGGCACGGCAGGCTGTGAGGACATCCACGGCAGGGGGCCTATGCGGACAGTAAGGTCGGCAACGTGTTGAGCGTGCCCATGGGTAGGCACGTAGTCGTCGTCGGAGCTGGCATCGTCGGCGCCTCGGTGGCTTATCACACCGCCCGGAGGGGCGCCACCGTAACGTTGGTCGACGCCGGGCGGCCAGGCGCGGGCGTGACGGCGGACTCGTTCGCTTGGGTGGGAGTGCCTGGCGTGCCTACCGGTCCGGCTGCCGGCTTACGGGCCACGGCGATGGAGGAGTACCGCCGAGTTGAGGCCGAGTTGCCGGGACTCCCTGTGATCTGGTCCGGCTCACTGAGCTGGCGGGCGGAGGGCGGCGCGCCGGAGGCCGGGCCCGGGCAGGAGATTGTGGACGCGGCCACCGTGATGGCGCTCGAGCCCAACCTACGGCAGCCTCCGGAGTGGGCCATATGGGCGCCGGGCGACGGCGCCGTCGACTCGGTGGGGGTGACCCGGCGGCTGGTCGCGGGCGCCCGCGCCCATGGCGCCCGGATACATGTGGACACCGCCGTCACCGCGGTCCGCCGGGATGCAGCGGGCCAGGTTGCCGGGGTCGAGACGGCAGCAGGACCCCTCTGCGGTACGACTGTGGTGTTGGCGGCCGGTGTTGCCACAGCCGCGCTGGGCTCGCCGCTCGGCGTCCGTGTCCCGGTCGAGCCATCGCCGTGCCCGCTCTTCCGGCTTCGGGCGCCGGCAGGTCTGGTCCGCACAGTGGTCAACACTCAGGACTTCGATCTCCGGCAGGTCGCCGCGGACCGGCTGATCGCCGCCGCGGACTCGCCTGAACGCACCCTTGCCGCCGTCCGATCCACTTTTCGCGGTGCCGGGAGCGTCGAGCTGCTCCGCACACGGCTCGGAGTACGCCCAATGCCGGCTGACGGCGAGCCGATCGTCGGTCCGGTCGCCGATGTACCCGGTCTCTACCTTGCGGTGATGCACGCGGCCGTCACGCTTGCCCCGGCCGTGGGCCGTCTTATCGCGCGAGAGTTGGTAGACGGCATCGCAGAATCGGCATTGTCCGGCTGCCGACCCGATCGCTTCTAGTCCCCCGCATCTGAATCTCATTTATGGGTGGCGTGCTGCAGGATGCGTGCTGCAGGATCTCGTCGGCGGTCTTAGTCCAATTGAAGGGTGGCATCGGTCGTTCCAGCCGTCAATCCATCAAAGATCCCGGCAGCGAGCGCTGCGGCCGGACGAGGAGTCACAAAGCTGGGGCTTCTTCCTCCGCCAGCCTGATCATACGAAGTTCGTCCTCCACCGCGCGTGCCGGCCAATAGTCCTTCGCCAACTCATATGCCCAGAGTCTGTCTACGCCCGGGAAGAGCTTGGTGAGCAGTCCGGCGGCCTGAAGCAGGGCGATCAGGGCCAAGGTCCTGTCATCGGGTGCCTCGGCACCAGGCTTTGCGGGTTCGGGCATCGTGGCATCCAAGGTCCCCGCATCCGTGGCCCCCGCATCCGTGGTCCCCGCAGCAGTCGTCTCCTCATCAGTAGCCTCGGCGGCGGACGCCCCGGCATCGGCGGCCGGGGCATCAGCCCGCGGACCGCTGATGGCGGCCTCGATCTTTTTCAGGAGCGCCGCCTCCGGGCCATGGTCCTTCTCCGGATACCGCACGGTCCGGAACAGACCCAGGTGCTTTTCGCCGGATTGTTCCACGATGCCCAATGAGGCCATACCCTCATAGACACGCTGCACTTCAGCACGGTTCTCCAGATTTGAGACCCACCGCTTGGGTGTGTGCGGCCGTGATTTGTGGCGGATGAGCTCCAGTTCGCGCTGGAAGTCCGTTTTGGGGGCCGTGCCGGTAGCTTTGACGTGCTTCCCCCGCAACTCGATCGCACCAATCTGTTCCAGCTCGGCCAGAATTGCCCCTGCCAAAGTGGTCCTGAGCGCGTAGACAGGCACCTCAGGTTTGCCGTCTTTGTCGTTTGTTGCCAGAAGGAGAAAGGCTTGGGGGAGGTTCAATTCCACCGCGTTTGTTTCCGCGTTCATACGACCATGGTGCGCCCGTCTGACGGCCATCACAATGATGGATTTAAAGGAAACGGACGACGGCGGGACCTCCCGCCGTCGACCGCTTCCTTTCGGTGCCTACTGGCTGAAGGGGACCTTTTCCCAAGTCAGGACGTCCGCGTCGGCACTGTTGCCGGCGACCGTGAACCTAACATAGTTGGTGGCGTTGGCGGATCCATCCACGGTGATGCGCTGCAGGTCATCCGCAGCGGGCTGGCCGTAAATGTCCAGCCAGGGTGAACCATTCGCCAGCGGCTGGTTCTCGGCGAAGACGTGGCTGTCGCCGTTGATGAGGTAGACCGGGCGGTCGAAGCTGTTGGTTTCCTCGATGATGGCGTGCACGATCTCCCGGAAGCCGGAGACCGCTTCAGGGTTGGCGGTGGCCCCGGCAAGCTGGGACGGATCGAACATGTCCGCCTGGGTCATCAGCACCACGGCACGGTCGTTGCGGCGCTCGGCGTCGGCAAACGTGTCGCGGATTTGCTCCAGCACGGCGTGCGTCCGGTGCTCAACCTCAGCGAGCTGCTCGGGTGTGGCCGTGGTTTCGCCCAGGCCGCTCCACGGAAGCAGCGAGTTGTTGCTGCCCTGGATGTTCAAAACGGAGAAGGCCACCCGGTTCTCTCTGAAGCGGACGTTTTCCGGCAGCCCCAGGCTCTCCTGGGTCTTGACCGGCATCCTGGTGCCCAACGTTTTCCCCGGTTCATTGAAGAAAACTTCCCGCAGCTTGTCCAGCCGTTCCAGCGGATTGTAGGCGCCGTTGTTGGTGCGGTGGCAGTCCACCCATTCGTTGTCGCCCGGGGTGAAAACCAGCGGGTGCTCGAACGTATCGAACTGGGCCCGGATGCTGGCGAAATACTCGTCAGAGCAGACCGAGGAGCCGTTCTTGATGTCGCCCACGTGTGCTACAAACTTCAGATCGTCGTCGGCGTTGATGTCCTGGATCCGGGCTGGGAACTTGGCGATTTCAGCATCGCCGTAGGGGATGTCGCCGATGACACCGAACGTGAAGGCCTGGCTGTCGGGAGTGGTCTCGGCTGCGTTGGCGGGCTGGGATGCAAGCAGTCCGAGCGCAAGGACGGCTGCCGCCGTCGTGGTTTTCAGGGTCTTCGAAGGCATGGGGTACCTGTTTCTACTCAAGGCGGGGCAGGGGTGCACGAAAAGACTGCTGGCCGCGAAAGAACGGTGGAAAGCATTGGGGTATCTGCGAAGTGAACCGGAAGTGTCACGGCGGAGATCTCTGATGTCATCTTTGATCCGCCGAGAGTTCGGCAATCGTCTTGACAAACACCAGCCGCAGGGCCTTACAGAAGCTCAAGCCACTGTGGGACTGGCCACCCCTGAGGGCACCCTGGCGCTGTTGATATTCGCCGGGTTGCCAACCGCCTTCGTCGGGGCGCTGGTTTACTTGATCATCTACCGCTGGCTCCCCCCGGGAAGATTGTCCGGGCCGCTGGCAGGACTCCTGGGCCTCATCGTATTCGGCGCCGGTGTTGATCCCTTCAGAACCGATAACATCGACTTCACTTTTGTTCGCCCTGGCTGGCTGTCGGTGCTGCTGTTCACCGTCCTTGCGTTGCTGCTGGGGGCAATCGTGGGCAGCAGTCGCGGGCCGCTACAGCCAGCGGCTTCCGCTGCCTTCGCGCCACGCCCTCCCGGCATACTTGCCGCTTCTGGCGGCCATTATTACTCCGCCCGTGGCAGTCATGATTCTGCTTGGCGCGCTTATTGTGCTGGTATGGCCGGGTGTGGCGACTGGCCGGGGGACCGGGCCAGTTTCTTCCAGATACCTCTGGGCCGGCAGGGCGGTCGTTGCACTGGCTGCGATCCTGGCCCGTCCTGCTTTTGTCAGCTCGGTGGTCTTCATCGTGTCGGTTTAGGCCGAGGACACCGGCTTCGGGCCCGGTGGCGGAGACCCCCACTCCCGACTTCGTCTTACTTTGCTGCGCGACCACGATGCTGCGGAACAAACGCCCGCACAACAGCATCAATGGGCGCGAACACTTCCGCATCCGGGTCGACCGCCACCCGCTGGATGATCATGCCTTCGCCCACTGCTGTGATGGCAGTCGCCGCTGCCACCGGATCAGGCGCTCCGAGGCTGGCCATGGCGTTCTCGACAAAGGTACGGAAGTAGACTCGGCCGGCTAGCAGTGGGCGCCGGACGTCTTCGTTGTGAGTGCCTTCGAGGAAGAGGACATACCGGGCAATCGTCCGGGTCCGTGAAGCGGTGGTGATGTTCTCTACTGTTTCCGCCAGCAGAGACACGAAGGCGGCCACATCAGTCGGGGCGCTTGGCGGCCCTCCAAGCGCGGCCAGATCCTGCTCCGCGACCCACTCGACCACACCGGTCAGGAGGGCGGCGCGAGTCCGGAAATAGTTCGACGTCGAGCCCTTCGGCACCCCCGCCGCTTCATCAACCCTGATATGCGTGAGGGCCTTCAGGCCCTGCGTGCCAAGCAGTTCGACGGCGGCATCCAGAACCTGTGCACGAGTGGACATACGCCTACTATAAACGTAGTGACAATCCACTACGTTTATAGTAATCTGTCTCCATGGCAGGCTTACTGTCACCCCTCCCCGCCCACGGCGCTCGTTCCTCCTACAGCACGGGGGCACTCCCGCGGGTTCATCACCTGCTCGTCGGACCAGGAACCCGCGGCGCATATCGGCGTCCTCAACACGCCCGACAAAACCACAACGTGTGACCGAGACCGGCCCAAAACACCCCTCCCGAGCAAGCCGGCACAAGCCAGGCCAGCGGCTGATCCGCCAACTGGCATCGCTTGCTGAAACGCTCCCGCAGGGAACGGGGGTCTCGCTTGAGATCTGGAAATGGATACCACCAAAATGACAGACTTCTTCACCATGCAGCCTGGCGAAACTGCAGTTCCACTCCCTCCGGGACCTGTCCTGTCCACGGGGTCGACCGGCATTCGGCGGGTTCACCGCTTCCTCCTCTGGGCATACGAGGAGGCGCCCAACTTGGTGCGTTCCACCGCGCCCGGAGACACTTTCCGCGCCGCCTACGTGGGACAAGTGCTCGGGAACTTCGACAAGGTGCTCCTTATCCATCAGGAAGGCCAGGACCTGTTCATGTACCCGCAACTGGCGGAGCGGGCACCGGCAAGTGCGCCCCACGTGGAGCAGATGCTTGAGCACCACAAGCAAATTCGAGAACGCGTCCAGGGCATCGAGCCCGTGCGTAAGCGTTGGATGCAGACAGCAGACGAAGACGACAGGGAAGAACTCGCAAGGGGCTACGAGGACGTGCAGTCAGTTCTTAATGAGCATTTGCGCCGCGAGGTCACTGAGGTGATGCCCGCCGTCGACCGGGTCATGACAGAGGACGAACTGAAAGCGATGATTCAGCACGGGGTTAAGCAGCACGACAAGAAGTTCCTGGTCACCTACCTCGGAATGATTCTGGCCACGAATCCGCCGGACGACCGAAGGCAAATATTCTTTGAGGAGATTCCTGCCCCCGCCCGTCTCGGCTACCGTCTCATCGGCCGCAGGATGTACCGCAAGCAGTACGCGACACTCTTTCCGGGACGCCCAATCCCGGAAACACTCTAACCAGCGCGGCCAGCGTCAGTGTCCCGGGAAGAATTCTCTGCCCGGCGGGGTTTTAGACGCTGGAGCCTCACACGAGCGGCCTTGCCCCGCACGAGCGGTGTTGCCCAAAACCGGTCATGCGGGGCAGAACCGTTCTTGCCGCGATCCCTGCTGCTGCGAACCGCATGTGAGGCACAAGCGAATGGGCCGGCCGCTGCCGCGCCTCCTCCGTCAGGGTTTCGCGAGCACGATCGGCTGGTAGTAGCCGCTGAGGTCAGGCATGAGCCATTCGACGGCGGTAAACCCGGCCGATGTCAGCAGGCTTTCGAGCTTCCCGCGTTGCAGGGCCCGATAGCGGGTGGTGCCCGAGCGCGCCCGCCATGATCCGGCAGCCTCTTCGGCAAAGGTGAACAACTCGATGTCCACAAACTCGGCGTCCGCGGACCACCGCCACGCCTGGCCCGATCCATGCCGCGACCCGATTTCCCCGTGGACCGAGATCGGGACCCCGTCGGGACGGGTGAGTCTCAATGCGTCATAGTCGCGAAGAGAGGCGAGCAACAGTCCCACCGGTCGCAGGCAGGCACGAACACTGCGCAGGGCACTTTGCAGGTGCTCGTCGGTCAGCACGTGCGGCAGTGCGTTATCGCAGGAGATAGCCACATCGAAGGTCCCTTCGACGTGGTCGCGGATCTCGCGGACGTCGCAGACCTTGAAATCGACGTCGATTCCTCTGTCGGCTGCCTCCACGCGGGCCCGGTCAACTGCCTCTTTGCTGACGTCGGTGGCTGTCACGCCGTATCCAAGCGTCGCCAGCGGCAGGGCCTGGGTTCCGATGCCGCAGGTGCAGTCCAGCAGGCGTCCCTCGGGGATCCCGCGCTGGGCGAGGACGTCGGCGATGACCTGTCCGTGCCACTGAGCCGCTGACCACCAGTCAGCGAAGAGCTGGTGATACTCGGGCGCGAGGGCGTCATAGAACTCTTCCGGGGTAGCCATACCTGCGAGACCTCGCCTTCTCAGCCTTCTAGCCGGGAGATTCCGTGTGGGAAGAGCCCAGGAATCCATGCAGCAGTGAAGCCGTTCCCTGAAGATGGTTCTGGGCCGCCCGGAATGCTTCATCGCCGTCGCCCCGGAGGATGGCGTCCATGATTTCCTGGTGTTGCCGGTTGGAGTGTTCAAGGTTGGGCTCAAGGAGGGGTATCCGGTCCAAAAGGTCATTAACCCTGGAGCGGACATCGGCCACAGCACTCGCCAAGCTTGGCGACCCCGTCACTTCCGCAATGGCCACGTGGAACCTTGAATCCTTTGGCCGATACTGGTCAGCGGGCGCGGCGGCCACCTCAGCCAGCGTCTTCATCAGGTGGCTCCGCTGTGCCGGGGACAGCGTGGCTTTCGCTGCCAGGGATGCGGCCGCCGGTTCCAGCACGCTGCGGAGGGTCAGGACGTCCTCCACCTCCCCCGGGTCCAGTTCCGGGTAGGACCCCGGGCTGGCGGACGGCCGGCTACACACGTACGTTCCCCCATAACGGCCGCGCTGGACCTCGACGTATCCCGCCTTTTGCAGTTCGGCCAAGGCATCCCGCAGCGTGGCGCGGGACACCCCCAGCAGCTCCGCAAGTTCCCGTTCGGCAGGCAGCTTCTCACCTACCGCGAAGAGGCCTAGCTTAATGTTCTGGAGCAGGCGTTCGATGGTTTCCTCGAAGGCGTTTCCGTGCCGGGCAGGACGAAGGATCCGCGTGCGGGTTCCGAACAATTCTTCTTCCATGCCCTCATCATAATCGGCCCGAAATAATGCCTTTGGGTGGAAGCCAAAAAGCCGTCCCGGCACCAAGCGTGGGCCAAATCAGCTAAGAAAACAAAGAAAAGTCCAAGTTACGCCCTTGACGCCACCGGTGATCTGCCACACACTGTAACGAGCTTATGGTCTGAATCCAGACCAATGCCCTTGGATGAAGGGATTTACAGTGTCATTCTCTGATTCAATCAAACCTGCGGAAGACAAGCGGTATCTGGAGCATCGGCAGCTGAAGCGCGGTGCCGCGGGCTGGATCCTGCTTGCCGGGCTCGGCGTCGCTTACGTTATTTCCGGCGACTTCGCGGGCTGGAACCTCGGCCTGGCCCAGGGCGGCTGGGGCGGGCTGCTTATTGCCTTTGTCCTCATGGGCATCATGTACACATGCATGGCTTACGGCCTGGCCGAACTGTCCTCCACGCTGCCTGCCGCAGGCGCCGGGTACGGCTTCGCCCGCCGGGCGCTGGGTCCATTGGGCGGTTTTGCCACCGGTATGGCCGTCCTCATTGAGTACGCGGTTGCACCGGCGGCGATAGCCATCTTTATTGGCGGCTACATTGAAGCCCTGGGGCTCTTCGGCCTGACGAACTCCTGGCCGGTTTATCTGGTGACCTACGCCGTCTTCGTCGGTATCCACCTTCGCGGCGTTGGCGAGGCGCTGAAAATGATCTTTGGAATCACGGCGGTGGCCGTCATCGCCCTGATCGCCGTGGTCATCGGCCTGCTTCCGAAGTTCAATGTCCAGAACCTCTTTGACATCGTCCCCGACGGCTCACCGGCGTCGAGTGCTTTCCTGCCGATGGGAATTGGCGGCGTGGTGGGTGCCCTGGTCTACGGCATCTGGTTTTTCCTTGCCGTAGAAGGTGTTCCCCTGGCCGCTGAAGAAACCGCAAATCCGAAGAAGGATATGCCCCGGGGCATTATGGTTGCCGTCCTGATCCTGGTGGTTTTCGGGGCGCTGATGCTGGTGCTGGTTCCGGGTGCTGCCGGGTCGGCAGCCATGAGCGGATCCAATAACCCGCTCCCGGAGGCCCTGCGCCTGGCCTACGGCGGGAACACATTCCTTGCCGACTTCGTCAACTATGCGGGCCTGGCCGGGCTGGTAGCAAGCTTCTTTTCCATCATCTACGCCTATTCCCGCCAGCTCTTCGCGCTGTCCCGGGCTGGATATCTCCCCAAGTGGCTCTCGCTGACCGGCAAGCGCCGAACCCCTTACTGGGCGCTGATCGTGCCGGGAACCCTTGGTTTCATCCTTGCGGCAGCCACCGGCAACGGCGCACTCCTGATCAACATCGCCGTCTTTGGTGCCACCGTGTCCTATGTCCTCCTCAACCTCTCCCACATTGTGCTGAGGAAAAAAGAACCCAATCTGCCGCGCGGGTACCTCACCCCCGGCGGCGTCGTCACGACGTCGATCGCCCTGGTTCTGGCTGCGGTGGCCGTCGTCGCAACTTTTGTGGTGGATGTGTTCGCGGCGTCCATAACAGCCGCAATATTCGGCGCCGCGCTCCTCTACTACTGGTTCTTCAGCCGCCACCGGATCGTCGCCGGCGCTCCGGAGGAGGAATTCGCGCAGCTGGCCGCCGCCGAGGCTGAACTGAAAACCGGCAAACGGGCGGCCCCCGACACCCTTTCCCTCTAAAATTGATCAAGGCGACGGATACAAACATGACGAACCAAACAAGTGGAACCTCCAAGCAAGGCCAACTGGGCGTTGATGAACTGCGGGACCTGGTAGCTTCCGGTGAAATCGACACCGTTGTTGTTGCCATCACAGATTCCATGGGACGCCTCCAGGGCAAAAGATGCGGCGCACGGTCCTTCCTCGACGACGTACTCGGGCACGGTGCCGAAGGCTGCAACTATCTCCTCGCCGTCGACGTGGAAATGAACACCATTGACGGCTACTCCATGTCGTCCTGGGCCAACGGCTACGGGGACATGGTGATGCAGCCGGACGTCTCCACCCTGCGCCGGGTGCCGTGGCTTGAAGGTACCGCAATGATCCAGTGCGACATCCACTGGCTGGACGGCAGTCCGGTGGTGCAGTCGCCCCGCCAGATCCTGCGCGCACAAATCGACCGCCTGGAGGCACTGGGATACCGGGCCCACATCGGCACCGAACTCGAATTCATCATGTTCGACGACACCTACGAAGAAGCGTGGGACAAGAACTACGAAGGCCTCTCCCCCTCGACGCGTTACAACGTGGACTATTCCCTCCTGGCCACGGCGAGGCTGGAACCGGTGATCCGAAGCATCCGGAACGGAATGGAAAAGGCCGGGCTCGTCGTCGAATCTTCCAAAGGCGAGTGCAACCTGGGACAGCAGGAGATCACCTTTCGCTACGCAGAAGCGCTGGCTGCCTGCGACAACCACGTGTTCTACAAAAACGGGGCCAAGGAAATCGCCGCGCAGCAGGGCAAGAGCATCACGTTCATGGCGAAGTACAACGAACGTGAAGGCAGTTCCTGCCACATCCATTTCAGCCTGACGGATTTGGACGGCAACCCCGTCTTAGCCGGTGAGGGCCAGCACGGCTTCAGCCGTGTGATGGAGCACTTCATCGCGGGACAGCTGGCCGCGTTGAAGGAGCTGGCGTATTTCGTTGCCCCTAACATCAATTCCTACAAGCGGTTCGTGGAAGGCAGCTTCGCCCCCACAGCCATCGCTTGGGGGCTGGACAACCGCAGCTGTGCACTGCGCATCGTGGGACGCGGGCCCGCCATGCGGGTGGAAAACCGCGTGGGAGGCGGCGACGTCAACCCCTATCTGCAGCAGCGGCCCTCATTGCAGCCGCCATCCACGGCATCGAGAACGAGCTCCCCCTTGAGCCGATCATGACGGGCAACGCGTACCAGTCCCAGGCTGACCGCATCCCCAGCAATCTGCGGGACTCCCGGGCGCTGCTGGCGGACAGCGAGATCGCACGCAAGGCATTTGGCGATGAGGTGGTTGACCACTATGTCTTCGCGGCCGGCGTCGAACTGAAGGCCTTCGACAGTGCAGTGACGGATTGGGAGCGCAAGCGTGTCTTTGAACGGCTCTGATTCGTACCGCCCGCGCATCGGGCTGACAACCTACTTCCAGGAAGCGTCCTGGGGCGTCTGGACAGCGGACGCGGCGATCCTGCCGGGGACGTACGTGCAGGCGGTCGTCTCCGCCGGTGGCACCCCCGTCCTGTTGCCGCCCGTGGGCACTGATCCCTCCATTGTGAAGGTCCTGGACGGGCTGATCATCTCCGGCGGCAGCGATGTTGGCCCCGAACAGTATGGTGCCGAGCCGCACACTCTCACCCGGGCCCAACCAGCCAGGGACGAGCATGACATCGCCCTCACCAAGGCAGCGTTGGAGGCCGGCGTGCCCCTCTTCGCCATCTGCCGGGGAGCCCAGATCCTCAACGTTGCCCTGGGCGGAACCCTGCTCCAGCACATCCCGGATGTGAACCCGGAAGCCAAGTACCAGCCGGCACCGGGTGTCTACGGCAGCGTGGAGTTCACCAGCTTGCCGGGAACCATCACCAGAGACCTGCTTGGACCCGTGGCCAGCGCACCGTGCTATCACCACCAGGCCATTAACGGTCTGGCGGACGGGCTGCGCGTCACGGCATCAGCGGCCGACGGCACCATCGAAGCGGTGGAAACGACGTCGGGCGGGTGGGTGCTCGGAGTCCAGTTCCACCCCGAACATAACTCCTCCGACCTCCGGCTTTTCAGGGGGTTCGTTGAGGCGGCAGCCGACTATCGCGCGGCGGCCAACCAACGCCCGGCCAACCAACGCACAGAAGCCAACCAACGCCCGGCCAAGCAACGCACGGAAGCCAACGACAGCCCCGCAGACAACCTCCGCACAGAACGAATGGAGAACCCAATTCATGTCCAGCACCTATGACGTTCTGAATCCGGCCACCGAAGAAGTCATCGAGACCGTCGCCCTCGCCTCGCTGGAGGAAACGGACGCCGCGATCGCCAGGGCCCACCATGCTTTCGAGACGTGGCGCCAAGTAGCTCCCGCTGACAGGGCGATGCTCCTGCGCCGCTTCGCCGCCGCCGTCGACGCCGACCGTGAAAACCTCGCCCTGCTGGAGGTCTACAACGCGGGGCATACCATCGGCAATGCCCGGTGGGAGGCCGGAAATGTCCGGGACGTCCTGGAGTACTACGCCGCCGCACCCGAGCGTCACCTCGGGCAGCAGATTCCGGTATCGGGCGGAATCAACGTCACCTTCCACGAGCCCCTCGGTGTTGTGGGGATTATCGTCCCCTGGAACTTCCCCATGCCCATCGCAGCCTGGGGATTTGCCCCCGCCCTTGCCGCCGGCAACACGGTGGTCCTGAAACCGGCGGAACTGACTCCCCTGACTGCCATCCGGCTGGGGCAGCTGGCGAAGGAAGCAGGGCTGCCCGAGGGAGTCCTGAATATTCTCCCGGGCAAGGGTTCGGTCGTCGGCGAACGGTTCGTGACCCATCCGTCGGTGCGAAAGGTTGTCTTCACCGGCTCCACCGGCGTCGGCAAACGCATCATGGCCGGCTGCGCCGAGCAGCTCAAGCCAGTAACGCTGGAACTGGGCGGCAAGAGCGCCAACATCATCTTCGCCGATTCCGATCTTGAAGCCGCCGCAGCGGCGGCACCTGGAGGGGCTTTCGATAACGCGGGGCAGGACTGCTGCTCCCGTTCCAGGATCCTGGTCCAGGACAGCGTGTACGAAAAGTTCCTTGAGCTCCTGGAACCGGCAGTCAAGGCCCTTCAGGTGGGAGACCCGGGCGACGAGGCTTCCTTCATGGGACCGCTGATTTCGGCCGGGCAGCACAAGACGGTGTCCGGGTTCGTCCCCGACGGGTCCCCCATCGCGTTTCAGGGATCCGCCCCGGACGGCAAGGGGTTCTGGTTCCCGCCCACCGTGCTGACCCCGTCGCGGGAAGACCGGGTGATGCACGAGGAAATCTTCGGCCCCGTGGTGGCTGTGGTGCCTTTTAGTGATGAAGCCGATGCACTCCGGCTGGCCAACGATTCGATCTACGGGCTCTCGGGATCCATCTGGACCCGCGACGTCGGACGGGCGCTGAGGATGGCCCGCGGACTGGAGTCGGGGAACCTCTCGGTCAACTCCCACTCATCGGTGCGCTACTCCACACCCTTCGGAGGCTTCAAGCAGTCGGGACTGGGACGCGAACTTGGCCCGGACGCCCTTGACGCCTTCACCGAGACCAAAAACGTCTTCATCTCCACTAACCCCTAACGTGACCACCAGTAAGGAAAGCCAGAAATGATTGAAGTAATCTCCAACCGCCTCAAGGGACGCAGCGCCGTAATCACCGGCGGCGCCAGTGGCATTGGACTCGCAACAGCCCGCCGCTTCGCCGCTGAAGGGGCCAACGTGGTCATCGCCGACCTGGACCCAACCTCAGGGCAGCGCGCGGCCGATGAGGTGGGCGGCCTCTACGTGAAGGTGGACGTCACCAGCGAAGAAGAGGTCAAGAACCTCTACGCCGTCACCAACGAAACCTACGGCAGCGTTGACATCTCGTTCAACAACGCCGGAATTTCGCCCCCGGACGACGCCTCGATCCTCGATACAGGCATCGACGCCTGGCGCAGGGTCCAGGAAGTGAACCTGACTTCGGTCTTCTACTGCTGCAAGTACGCGCTCCCCTACATGCAGGCACAGGGCAAGGGCTCCATCATCAACACCGCGTCCTTTGTGGCCGTGCTGGGTGCTGCCACCTCACAGATTTCCTACAGTGCCTCCAAAGGCGGGGTGCTGGCCATGAGCCGGGAACTCGGCGTCGAGTTCGCCAGGCAGGGAATCCGCATCAACGCCCTTTGCCCCGGACCGGTCAACACCCCGCTGCTGAAGGAACTCTTCGCCAAGGACCCGGAGAAGGCGGCCCGCCGCCTGGTGCATGTTCCCCTGGGCCGGTTCGCCGAACCCGAGGAACTGGCAGCAGCAGTGGCCTTCCTCGCCAGCGACGACGCATCCTTCATCACTGCCTCAACGTTCCTGGTTGACGGCGGGATCTCCGGCGCTTACGTAACACCCGAGTAAACAGGAGCGGACGACGGCGGGAAGTCCCGCCGTCGTCCGCTCCCGTTTCACTTTTGCTACTCCGAGCGCAGCACCGCCGCCACCGGCAAACGGCGCGCCCTGCGGGCCGGGACGAGCGCACCGAGGAGAGTCACTGCCAAGGCGCCGGCCACGATCAGGACGATGCTCCTGACGTCGATGATCCCGACCTCTACAACGAACCCTGAGGTTTCCCCGATCCCTTCGTTGATGATTCTCTCCTGCATCCACAGGCCAAGTGGTATGCCAATGGCCGTCGCCGCTACCGTGAGGACTCCTGCAAAGGTGAAAACCATTCCGGTGATCTGCGCTCCCGTCATCCCCAGGGTCTTGAGGATGGCAGTATCGCGAAGCCGTTCCCGCATGGCCAGCAGGGTTGTGTTGAACGTACCCACCACAGCCAGGAGGACAAGCACCACCGACAGACCTCCGATGGTGCGGTCAATTGGAGTCATGTCGGCTTCATAGCCGAGGAAGCTCGCGAGCATCAGATCGCCGGCCTGCGCGTTGAGCGAATCCACGAACTCGGCATCACTCACACCGTCGTTCAGCCGGAGAAGGTAGGTGTCAGGCTGGGCGGCGGGAGCCACCGTGGTCAGGGTGTTCCAGTCCACGCGGAATCCGCGGTGGGCGACGTCGTTCATCAGGCCCACCACCGTAAGCCTCAGCTCAGTGCCGTTGACCATTCCGGTCACTGTGTCGCCCAGCTTCATGCCAAGCTCTTTGGCGGTAAATGCGTTCATGACTGCCTCGCCGGGAGCGGCGAACCACCGTCCCTTGGCGGCGCGGAAGCCCATGGTTTCGGCGTCGCCCCGCATGCCCATGACACCGAGCGCCTTGGCTTGGCCGGAGACAACGTACGAGGCTACCGAAGTCTCCACCGAGAAGGCGACCTCCCGCCGTTGGGACAGGAGCGCCTGCACGTCGTCGGCTGACCGTCCGGGAGTTTTAAATACCGTGACGTCCTGCGCCGCGCCCCAGGTGGCCCTGTCCTTGATAAATCCGTCCATGGTGGGGCCAAAAGTGGAGGCGAATGTCAGGGCAGCCATGCATGCCGCGACGGCACCAACGGTAAGCATGGCACGAACGGGACGGTCAACGACGGCGGCGGCGCCGAGCCCGACGTGCCTGGGCAGCCGAGTCCGGACGATCGCCGAACCACGCCGGGACAGATTCCCAAGACTAGGCGAACGGCCGCGGCTGATGGCAGATGCTGCGCTCATTCGGGCTGCCCGCAGGCCGGGAACGGCAGCGGCAATCACCACCAGCAGGATGAAGCCCGCAGCCACCAGCAAAATCAGGGGCGGGTTTACTGCCGAGGCCGCGGGCAGTCCCAGCTGAATAGCCGATTCGCTGAGGAAGTAGGAAGCGAGCAGGACTCCTAACGGCAGCCCGAGTATGGCCCCGATTCCGGCGGGTACCGCAACCTGGGCGACGAGGAGCCCCATGATCTGCCAAGGGGTAAAGCCCAGGGCCTTCGCGACGCCGAAATCCCGATAGCCAGCCAGCACCGTACCCGCGATAACGCTGGCAATGGTGAGGGCGACGGCGGTAAGAATAACGAGCGCGAAGCCGTAGACGATGCTGCCGAACGCAGCGACCGTCCAGTTGGAGCCGCTGCGCATTTCCAGCCAGCTCAGCGGGTCTTTTGTCTGGGCGCCGGGAACCAGCGCGGCCCCGATCTTTTCCTGGGCAGCCGCGATGCCCGCTTCGGAGACGTCGCCCGTGAGCCGGTAGCCTGCCAGGTACCGCAACGGGGCATCAGCACTGATCAGCGAACCCATCTCTGTTGGCAGGACCCAGCCGCGCTGGGTTTCGCCGCGGACCGACGTCGTGGTGAGGTCTATCAGCACGCCTACGATACGGAATTCAGCAGGGCCGGCCGCCGTCGGCAGTGTAACGCTCTCTCCGAGACGCAGTTCCGGAGGGTTCCAGCCGTCGTGTGGAGTCACCGCAATCTCACCGGCTTGTTCGGGCCAGCGTCCCTCCACAAAGGACAGCTTCCCCACCTCTCCGCCGGGGCCACCACGCCCCACAACCTGCAGCGGACCTTTCTCGTCGCCGGACTGTGCCAGGAGCACCACGCTGTCCTGGACCTCGCCAAGGGCAGCTACGTTGGGCAGCGACGCTGTGGCTTGGATGTCGTTTCTGCTGACAAGGGCGGAATCGAACTCGAAAACCAGATGCGGTCCGGCCGCGGCCTCGAAGGCGCGATCCCACGGGCGGTGGGTGTCCCACAACAGGCTGGCCGACAGGACTGTCGTGACGGCGGCGAGGAAGGACATCAACAGGATGCTCAGGGTCCGGACTTTGTGTCGGCGGATGCTGGCATATGCCATGGTTCTGATTGCGTTCACCGCACTCACCGGCCCTCTGCCGTCCAGCCGATCAGGTCTGCTGCTGTTCCGGTCCGCTGGACACTGAGCCTGGTGTCGTCCGCCAGCCGGCCATCCCTCAGAGTCAGGATGCGCCGGCCGTAGCTTGCCGCCAGCTTAATGTCATGCGTCACGAGCACCACTGTCTGCCCGGCATCATTCAGTGCGGCCAGCAGATCCATCACGTTCTTGCCGGAGCGGGTATCCAGGGCGCCGGTGGGTTCGTCTGCGAGGACGATGTCCGGTGCATTGATGAGGGCCCTGGCCAGCGCAACCCTCTGCCGCTGGCCCCCGCTGAGCGTCTCCGGGTACCGCCGCGCCAGCTCGGCCGCACCAAGTTCCTCCAGCTGCTCAAGCGCCCGGGATTTGGCCTTTCCGCGGCGGACTCCGGCCAGTTCGGCGGGCACCATGACATTCTCGAGTACCGTCAGGCTTTCGATCAGATTGAAGAACTGAAAGACGAAGCCGACGCCCTTGCGGCGGTGTTTCGCCAGGGCGGACTCGCTTGCCCCGCCCACGTCCATCCCGCAAACCTCCACCCTCCCGGAGGTGGGGCGGTCCAGGCCTGCGATCAGATTAAGCAGGGTCGATTTACCGCTGCCGGATGGGCCTACGACGGCGGCGAACTCCCCCCGTTCAATGTTCAGGCTGATGCCGTCGAGCGCAGCGACGCCCGAATTTTCGGCAAACAGGCGGCTGACGTTCTGCATGACGACGATGGCGTTCATGCCACTCACCTAGTTCCTGCTGAGCTGCTCCACACAGGCATCGATCCATTTCAGGCTGGCTTCGGTATGCAGCCGCCCAGCCTGGAACAAAAGTGCCAGCGGCGAGCCTGTTTGTCCGCTGGACGTGCCCTCCAGGGCGCGCTCCTGGTCTGCCAGGTCGCGCAGCCGCTGCAGGTAGGCGTGCCGCTGGCTGTCGAGGACCTTGAGGATCCTCGCCGTGTCCGGTTCCCGTTGCAGGGCCAGGAGCAGCACTTTCACATAAATTTCTTCCCTAAGCAGCTCCGGCTGCTTGTCAGGGTTATCCAACCATTCATCGAAGAGCCGGCGCCCCTCGTCAGTGGCGACAAACTCCTGCCGCCCACGGTCCCCGCGGCTTCCGGACGGCTGAACCAGCCCGTCCCGTTCAAGCCGCTGCAGCATCTGGTACACCGATCCAATGTTGAGGTCCCACGTACCTGCCAGCATGTCCTCGAACTGCTGCTTGACCTCGTACCCGTGGAGGGGGCCCGCAGTCAGGAGTCCAAGGATGCCCAGACGAAGGGACACCGGAACCTCCTCACTACCGTTTCAACCTGCTATGTATAGGACAGAAGCATATGCCATATCTATAGGGGATTCAATAGTTTTTCACCACGGCCGCTGGCTCCGTAACGCCGAGAGACTAAGGGAGCCCGCCAACCGGAAGTTGGCGCAGCTCCCCTGCCTCCCTAGAGCTTGGTGCGGAAGAAGTCCGTGAGCTTGTCGAAGGGGATGAGGCCCACCCGGTCGTAGAGGTCCACGTGGCCGGCCCCGGGGACCCAGAAGAGCTCCTTCGGTCCGGTCGCGAGCCGGTAGGCCTCTTCGCTGAACTCCCTCGAGTGCGCCTGGTCGCCGGTGATGAAGAGCAGCGGGCGCGGGGAGATCAGGTCCAGGTCGTTGAACGGGTGGAAGTTCATGAACTTGGTGTTGGTGGCCAGGGCGGGGTGCGTGGTGGTGTTCGGGTGGTACCCGCGTGCAGTGCGGTAGAAGTCGTAGAACTCGCGGTCCACCGCCGTGGATTCTGAGGTGAGCACGTCCGGTGTGCCGCCGGTGTACTGGATCGCGCCGCCGGCGAATTCGACGTCGCGCTGGGCAGCTGCCTGCGCGGTGATGGCCTGGCGCTGTGCGAGGGTCACGGATTTGTTGAGCCCGTCGCGGTTGGCGGCGCCCATGTCGTACATGCTCACCGTGGCGATGACCTTGATCCTGGGATCGATCTTTGCCGCGCTGATCACAAAGCTGCCGCTGCCGCAGATCCCGATGGCCCCCACGCGCTCCTTATCTACGAACGGCTGCGAGCGCAGGTAGTCCACGGCGGCGCTGAAGTCTTCGGCATAGATGTCGGGCGAGACCGCGTTGCCCGGCTTGCCGGCGCTTTCTCCCCAGAAGGAGAGGTCAAAGGAGAGCGTGACGTAGCCCTGCTCGGCCATTTTGGTGGCGTAGAGGTTGGCGCTCTGTTCCTTGACGGCGCCCATGGGGTGGCCCACCACCAGAGCCGGGTGGGTGGTTCCGCGGTTCAGGTTGTTGGGCACGAACAGGTTGCCCACCACCTTCATCTCGTACCGGTTCTTGAATGAGATCTTCCGGACCGTGACCTGGCTGCTGGTGTAGAAGTTGTCTGCGCCGTTGGAGAGATCCCCGGGCTCCAGGTCCTTGCGTGCAGCCGGGGCGGCGAACGCCTGCTCCGCTCCTGCCAGGCCCGTTGCTCCGGACAGCCCGATGGCCGCCGCACCCGCGCCGGTGAGCTTGATCAGGTTCCGGCGCGATACGCCCTGTTCCGGGGCAGCCGCGGTTCCCAAAGCAGTGGTGTCGCTTCCGTTGAAGTTTGTGCTCATCGTATTCATCCTCGTGATCGTCGGTTACGTATCTTGATGGACTTCTTCGTCCTTTCGAGCACATCACAGCCGGATTGGTCAGTGAGAGTCCCTGCTGAGACTGGTTCTGCCAGAGCCCCCGTCCAGCGCCCCATAGGACGGTAAGGGAGGGATGAACGCGAGGGAGGCTCTGCCATAACCCGTCTTGACAGAGCCCTTGTTACCGCCGGATGCAGGCCGTTGGATGGAAAAGCAACCGAAAACGGAGAGGGAGGACGCCATGAAGCGACTTGCCATCATTGCGGCAATCCTGGTCCTGGCCTTCGCCGCCGTCACTGCCTGCGGCAGCAGTGACGGCGCCCCCACAGCCGATCAGCCGCTGCCGACACCGCAAACCAGCACGGAGGACACTGCCACCATGCAAAGCTCACCAATGGCAAACGGCACACCGATCACCATAAACATCGACGGACGGGCGGTAAAAGGCATTCTCCACGACAACGCCACCGCACGCTCATTGATCGGCCAACTTCCCCTGACTCTCACGTTCAAGGACCATGGCGGCCAGGAAAAGAGCGCCCGCCTGCCAGCGCCGCTCTCCCTCGAGGGCATGCCGGCGGGAAGCGACGCGGACCCGCTGACCATCGGCTACTACGCGCCGGACCAGGTACTGGTGCTGTACTACGAACACGTCGGGCGCTTCAACGGGATCGTCCGCATCGGCACGTTCGAGGACCTCGTCGCAGTACGCGACCAGCCCGACGGCTTTACGGCGAAGCTGGACCTTGCGTCTTAGATAGCGGAACTGGTGACGGACGACGGCGGGACCTCCCGCCGTCGTCCGCTTCCTTTTAACATTTCCCCTAGTCAGGCGGATGCTAAGTGTGCTTACCATGAAATGCGACTAATGAGGAGGAAGAGATGCAAACAGTAGAAGAAACTGTCGATGTTGCCGTTCCCGTACGGACGGCGTACGACCAGTGGACACAGTTCGAGACCTTCCCGCAGTTCATGTCCGGTGTTCAGTCCGTCACTCAATTGACTGACACAACGAATCACTGGGTGACCAAAATTGGCGGCGTGGAGCGTGAATTCGACACCGAAATCGTGGAACAGCAGCCCGACGAACGTATCGCCTGGCGGAGCGTGGACGGTAAGTCGCACGCCGGCGTCGTTACGTTCACCCCGCTGGACCCGACGGACACCCGGGTCTCGGTCAGATTCGAATGGGACCCGGAGACCTTCACAGAAAAAGCCGGAGCCGCACTGAACCTCGATGAGATGCAGGTCAAGGCCGATATGCGCAAATTCAAGGACTTCATTGAGTCCCGCGGCACGGAAACCGGTGCATGGCGCGGTGAAGTGGATGAGAACGGCCCGATGGGCCAGCCCTGAGACAACACAGCCGGGTATCGGCCGGACTCTTCCGACGGGAAGAGGCAACTATGTCCGGGATTCCATCTGTAAAGCCTGGAAGGCGTGATGAAGCATGGGTTCAGTAGTGATTTTCGCTCCTTCCCCCGTCCTCACCGTCACCGTGGAGGACATCAAAGGCATCACAGATATCCATATCCACGCGGGCGGCCAGGGAGTATGGCAGGCCCGAATGCTGGGTGCGCTTGGCGCAACAGTGACCATGTGTGCAGTCTTCTCCGGCGAAACCGGGCGGGTCTTGCGGCACCTAATAGCTGATGAAGGTGTCAGGGTGCTGGCCGTGGCCGGAGAAGGCAGCAGCGGGGCATACCTGCATGACCGCCGCGGTGGTGAACGCCATATCCTGGCGGAATCGCCCGGCGACCGGGTTACGCGCCACGAACTGGACGAACTCTACGGGCTGACGCTGCAGGCGGGAATCGAAGCCGGGACCGTGATCCTTAGCGGCACCGGCCGGGAGGATGCGGTACCGGCCGACATGTACCGCAGACTTACGGCCGATCTGGGTGCTGCCGGATGCACTGTCATCGCGGATCTCACCGGCGACAGGCTGAACGGCGTCCTGGCTGGTAAACCAGCGGTGATCAAGATGGCCGACGACGAAATCATGAGCAGTGGCCGTGCCGGCGCCGCGGAGACCAACCGGATTATTAAAGCCATGCACGAACTCGTACGAGAGGGTGCGACGTCGGTCATTATCACCCGCGCCCATCTGCCCTCGCTGCTCCTTCACGACGGTGCGGTCAGCGAAATCCACATCCCGCAACTTCAGACGGTGGATAACCGCGGGGCCGGTGATTCACTCACGGCCGGGATGGCCGCCGTACTGGCTGATCACGGGACCCTGCATGATGCAGTGATTTTAGGCACGGCGGCCGGCGCGCAGAACGTCACCCGCCACGGCCTGGGCACTGGAGAGGCAACAGCAATCCGCGAACTCGCCAACCTCGTCAGGATCGTTCCACTGGACGACACCACCGAGCAAGAACCGGCACAGCAGATGAGCCCCGATGAGCTGGCACGAAAGGTCAGGAAAGCATGAGCCAGCCTGCGCGTGTCCTCATTACCAATGACGACGGCATCGCGTCCCCGGGCCTGCTGGCTTTGGCCGCCGCGGCCGTCCGGGCTGGCCTGAGCGTCGTGGTCGCAGCACCCGCGTCCGAAGCCAGCGGCAGCAGTTCCTCGATTACCGCTGTGGAGCAGGACGGCAGAATTTCCATTGAAGAACGCCAGCTGGAGGACCTGGACGGCGTTGAAGCCTACGCCGTCCATGGGGCCCCGGCCTTCATCACGATGATTGCCACCCATGGCGCCTTCGGTCCCCCACCAGACATCGTTCTATCCGGCGTAAACCGTGGGGCCAATGTGGGCCGGGCAATATTGCACTCCGGAACGGTCGGAGCGGCACTGACAGCCGGTGTCAACGACGGACGCGGGATGGCAGTATCCCTGGACACCGGGCTCAATCCGGACGCGATCCACTGGGAAACAGCTGCCCGGCTGGCCACTGGGCTGCTGCCGTTCCTGATGGAACAGGACGTCGGCAGTGTCCTGAACCTCAACGTTCCGAACAGTGCCGGGCCCAAACTTCCCGAGTACCGTACAGCCACCCTAACCAGATTCGGCATCGTGCAGACCACCCTCGCCGAGCGCGGACAGCAGCATTTACGTTTGGCCATCGCGGACACCACGGAGGAACCGGACCCGGACAGCGATGCGGCGTTACTGGCGGCGGGCTTCGCCACGGTGACTGCCATCCAGCCGGTCACCGGAACCAGACTGCCCTCCCTGCCCGCGCTGCCGCACGCAACGTCACGTGGTTAGGTTGCGCCACTCTACAACGCCCTTTCCTACAAGAGCGGACGACGGCGGGACTTCCCGCCGTCGTCCGTGACACTACGGTTTCGGATTCTTCAGAGCTCCGGTGCGTGCTCCTCGGGCAGCGCCCCCTCATCCTCCGGGTGCCGCGCAAGGTTGAGCAGCGCCAGCGCCAGGCCGCCCCAAACCGTAAGGATGGCGATGATCATCATGGTGATCGCGATGGGTGTCACAGTGCCGTCTCCTTTGCTTCTTCCGCCACCACGGAGTCGTATTCCGGATCGTGATGGGCCTTGGATCTCTGGCTCCACGGGATGAAGGTCAACACCAGCGCCAGGACCACCAGCCCGCCGGCCATGCCCCAGCCAAACAGGCCCACAAACCACGCGGGATAGCCCTCATAGGTGGTGGAGATCTTGCTGATGAATTCGCTGGACACCATGTAGATCAGCGCCAGCGGCACAACGCCGGCTACCAGCACCATCCAGGACCGGCGCATCTTGATGGTGGAAATCCGGTTCAGATGGGCGGACAGAAGTGGAAGCTTTCGCAGGAACCACGCAATGACCACTACGGTCACCAGCGCCCCGAGAGTGATGCCGAAGCTGTTCACAAAGGCGTCAGAGGTATCCAACAGGTAGAGCCCCGTTGCCGTCGGGAAGAGTCCCAGCGAGACAACAGCCACCAGGCCGCTGACCGTTACTGAGGCCTTGATCCGGCCCCAGCCGAGCTTGTCCTGCACTGCGGCAACGATGACTTCCAGTACAGAGATCAGCGATGTTACTCCTGCGAACACCAGGGATCCGAAAAACAGCACGCCCATGACTGCCCCGAAGGGAGCCTGCGAAACGATGGTGGGGAAGGCGACGAAGGCCAGACCGATCCCCTGGGTTACTACATCGTTGACACCCGCACCCGCGGCCTGCGCCATGAACCCCAGAGCGGCGAAAACACCGATCCCGGCCAGGATCTCGAACCCGGAGTTGGAAAAGGCAACCACCATGCCGGAGCCGGTCAGGTCCGTCCTGCGCTTCAGGTATGAGGAATAGGTGACCATGATGCCGTATCCCACCGAGAGCGAAAAGAAGATGTGGCCATACGCGGCAGCCCACACGCCCGGGTCAGCCAGCGCAGCCCAGTCGGGAGTGAAGAAGGCGTTTAGCCCTTCTGCCGCGCCGGGAAGGAACAGCGACTGGAGCACCAGCAGGAGGAACATCACTACCAGCAGCGGGAGCAGGATGGAGTTCGCGCGTGAGATGCCCTTGCGGATTCCCGCGACCATGATCACGATGACCGCTACCCAGATCAACAGCAGCGGGAAGAAGACGGACGGGACGTAGCTGAATCCGATGCCCGGTGCGTCGGCAACCTGGAGGAAGTTTCCGAAGAAGTAGCCCTCGGCGTCATCCCCCCACGCCTCGGTGAAGGAGAAGATGGTGTACATCAGGGACCACGCAATGATCACCGCGTAATAGGCTGCGATGACGAAGCAGACAAGCACCTGCCACCATCCCAGGGGTTCTGCGGCCCGGTGGAGCCGCCGGTACGCCAGCGGCGTCGAGCCACGGAACTTGTGGCCCACCGCGTAGTCCAGGAACAGCAGCGGAATGCCAGCTGTCAGCAACGCCACAAGGTACGGGATCAGGAACGCCCCGCCGCCGTTGTCGTAGGCGATGTACGGGAAGCGCCAGATGTTGCCCAGGCCCACGGCCGAGCCGATGGCCGAAAGGATGAAGAGCCGGCGCGAGGAGAATGTCTCGCGTTTTACAGGTGCCGATGCGTTCGGTGAGGATGTGCTGCTCATTCCGTCACGCCCCAGATTGTTGCTCGCATTTGTGCCGTGCCGCCGTCAGCACGGCAAATTTCTGGCCGGTTCATGGGGGACTCGCTCTCAGGTGAAGGTGGACGACCAATTCACTGGCTATCTGGGGACTTTACTGCGCATTCTTCGGCTCATGGAAGCCCTCACCTCAAACCAGTGCGGCTCAAGGTAGTCGCCGGTCCGTTACGGCGGGACCTTCCGCCGTCGTCCCCATGAGCCGTGCCGCGGTTTCGCGGCGCCTGCCGGTACGTTTAAGGCGATGATTTCCATTGACCGGGACGACCCCGCACGCCACGATGTCCGTCAGCTCCTGAGCGAACACCTTGCGGACATGTTCGCCACCTCGCCCGCCGAGAGCGTCCACGCCCTGGACCACTCGGCCCTTTCCTCGTCATCAATCACGTTGTGGACAGCCCGCGAGGCGGGCGGCCTGCTGGGGTGCGGTGCACTCAAGGTCCTGGATTCCCCGCCCGGGTCCCCCAGGCATGGCGAAATAAAGTCCATGCGTACCGCAGCGGGTGCACGGGGACGGGGTGTGGCCACTCTTGTGCTCCGGCATATCCTCGACGACGCCCGGGCCCGGAACCTCGAGCGCGTCTTCCTGGAGACCGGGACCGAGGACTACTTCGCTCCCGCCCGGCGCCTGTACCTCGGCAACGGCTTCGCCGAGCGCCCGCCTTTTGCCGACTACACCCTGGATCCAAACAGCGTCTTCATGGAACTCCACCTGTAGGAAAGGCCGCTGGACGACGGTGAGGCTCACAAGCGCTGGGTGATCCGCGAAGAGTTAGCCTGGCTTCCCCAGATCGGCGCTCCGGCGGAGCTGCCGCAGCAGCGCAGCCCCGGTCGCCAGCTCCACGACGTAGACCAGCAGGGGCGGCAAGTCACCGGTAGCAACCAGGACGGCGGCGAAGACTCCGGCCCCGCCCACATTGAGCCAGCCCGGCCAGCGCGGGTCCTGTGGCAGGGCACCGGACTTGGCGTGAGCACGCGCCCGTGCCAGCAACCCGCCACCCAGGGCAGCCATGCCGGCAAGGCTCAGCCCCATATACCCCTGGAACGTCCACATGGGCACATTCCCCAACGCGAAGGCCTCCGGATCCTTGTATCGCGCCTCCAGGTGACCCAGGAACAGACAGGCTCCCGTGGCCAACGGAAGTGCAGCCGCCTGGACAAACCGCTGCCCCTCCAAGGGTTCCTGACCACCCCGATCACTTCCCGTACCCCAGTGACGGGCCAGCATCACCACCCCCACGGGCAACGCAGCTGTGCCTGCGGCCAAGAGCACTTGCTGGGTACTCCACTGTCCAGGGTCCGCGAGCAGAATGGCCAATTTGCGCTGCGGATCTCGTTCGACATACACCCGCGAGACTGGCATAAAGGCCCCGGCCAGGAACGTCGCCGATCCCGCCATCATGACAGCCGCCGCTGTCGCATCTCCGCGAATTCGCCGAGCCATGGGATTACGGTAAGCCTCGACGTCGGCAGAGACAAGGTCGCGAGTGACTCTTAAAAACCTCCGGCTGCTGTTCCGGGGTCGGCCTCCGGAATTGCCAGGACGACAATGTCACCCTCTGACATTGATCACCACAGTCGTAGGCTATGGGGTAGGCCGGACGACTGGTGACCGGCCTCGGGTCCCGAAGGGAACGACGAGTGAACGGTAGTCCGGATTACTGGTTCTTGAGTGCCGCTGAGCGGGGGAATGACGCCACCCGGGTGCACGCCGGCGGCGCGGGATTGTCGTCCTGGTCCCAGGGCAACCTTGTGCGGCCCCTGATTCACGGGGCCACCTACTTCGCCCGGCTGCATAAGGAGCTCTCGGCACTTCAGGCGGGAGACCGTGTGTGGTTCACCGACTGGCGTGGCGATGGCGACGAGCGGCTGACGGCGGACGGACCTGCGATCGGCGAGTTACTGGCCCGGCTGGCGCGGGCCGGCGTGGAAGTGCGCGGCTTGGTTTGGAGATCCCACGGAGAGCGCGTCTCTGCCCCCATGAGTAACCGGTCCAATGAGCTGCTCAGCCGCCAGATCAACGACGCCGGCGGCGAGGTGCTGCTGGATCAGCGCGTGCGCATTTTTGGCTGCCATCACCAGAAGCTGTTCGTCATCCGCAGCGGTAGCGATCCCTCGCGGGACGTCGCGTTCGTAGGCGGGATCGACCTCTCCCACAGCCGCCGGGACGACGCCGATCACGCGGGAGACCCACAGGCGGTAGACATGGATCCCCGGTACGGGAAACAACCTCCGTGGCACGACGCCGCCGTCGAACTGCGCGGACCGGTGGTGGCAGACGTGCTGGAGTTGTTCGCGGAAAGGTGGAATGACCCCCATCCCCTGGACCACCGCACACCGTACCGGATGCTGCTGCAACGCCTGGCCGACATGCCCCGGCACCCCGAACCCCTGCAGGAGACTGCGCCGCCGCCGCCACCGGCCGGCCCCCATGCCGTGCAGCTGCTGCGCACGTACGGCGTGAAGCATCCGCCGTTCCCCTTCGCCCCCAGTGGTGAGCGGAGCGTTGCCCGGGCGTACACAAAAGCCTTCGCCCTGGCCCGATCGCTGATCTACATTGAGGACCAGTACCTGTGGTCAGCAGAGGTCGCAGCCGGAATCGCGGCGGCCCTCGAACAGAACCCCGGGTTGAACGTGATCGCCGTGGTCCCCCGCTACCCGGACTCCGATGGTCCGCTCGGAGGGCCACCCAAGCGGCTGGGGCAGCTGCGTGCCATCCAAACCATAAGCCGCTCTGCCCCCGACAGATTCGGTGTGTTCAATCTGGAGAACACAGCGGGGACCCCGATCTATGTGCATGCCAAGATCTGCATCATCGACGACACCTGGTTCACCTGCGGATCGGACAACTTCAACCGCCGGTCCTGGACCACGGACAGCGAACTTACGTGCGCGGTCATCGACACCACGGCCGGTGAGCAGGAAGCGCCAGGAGCAGACACTGGTCCGGGCGCTTCCCGTCCGTTGGCCTACAGCCTCCGGCTCCAGCTCTGGGCCGAACACCTGGGACTCGACGAGAGTGACCCCCGGCTCCACGATCCGTCGGACGGCCTCCGCCTGTGGAACGCCGCCGCCGATGCCCTGGACGATTGGTATGAAACCGATCGCCGCTCGCCCCGGCCGAAAGGCCATGTGCGGCACCACACCACAGAACCGGTGTCGCGACTTCAGCGCCTATGGGCGCAGCCTGCAAACCGCTTCCTGGTTGACCCGGACGGCCGCCCCCGCAAGTTGCGCGGCACTACTGAGTTCTAGGCAGGGACAAAGCCAACACTTGCGAGGAAGCAAAGCGGACGACGGCGGGGCCTCCCGCCGTCGGACGCTTTGCTTTTGGTGTCTACCGCGGCTCCACAGCGCCGCTGAAGGATTGGTGGCCTTCGCTTTGGGCTCGGGCATTGATGACCAGGGCTGTGATGAGTCCGGATGCAGCGAGGAGGATGGCCGCCACGAAAAGTGCAGCACTGTAGCCACTGGTCAGTGCCTCGCCGGCTGTTGCCCTCAATGCGGCATCTCCGGCGGCGTGGGAGGTATAGAGCTTTGTGAGCGCATCGGGGAGCCGGGCATCGGTGATGCCCACGGAGACGGTGGAGAGCACCGCTACCCCGAGGGCCACACCGATCTGCTGGGACGAGTTCAGCAGCGCAGACGCGATGCCCGAGTCCTGGGCCTCGATGTTGTTGACGGCAGTGAGGGTCAGCGGGATGAAGCTCAGGGCGAAGCCGAAGGCCAGGGCAAAGATGCCGGGCAGCAAGGCCGCATATGTCGTGGAGCTTTGGATGGTGGAGAACCACAGAACGGCTGCACTTGAAATCAGGATCCCGGCCGTGGAGATGATCCGTGGGGCGAAGCGGACCACGAGCTTGGAAGCGGTTCCGGCGCCCAGGACAATGCCGACACCAAACGGAAGCCAGGCGAGGCCGGTCAGGACAGGGTTGTAGCCAAGGACGTGCTGCATGTACAGCGTCAGCAGGTAGAAGGTCCCCATGGGCCCAAAGGCCACCAGGAGCATGGCCAGGTAGGAGCCGGAGCGGTTCCGGTCCCGGAACAGACGCAGCGGCAGGAGCGGGTCGCTGCTGCGGGCCTGCAGCCTGATAAAAACAGGAATCAGGACGGCGGCAACCGCGAGGGAGGCGAGGGTGAGGACGTCGTTCCATCCCTGTTCGCCGCCACGGATGATCGCGAAGACGAGTGCGGTAATGCCTCCGGTTCCGGTCAGCGCGCCAACGAGATCCATGCGGCCCTCGTGCCTGGGCGCGTCCACCAGGGTGCGGGTGCCGGCCAGCAGGGCTAGTCCGATGGGCACGTTGATAAAGAAGACCCACCGCCAACCCAGGGTTCCTGTCAGCACGCCCCCCAGCAGCAGGCCGGCGGTGATGCCAAGGCCGGACATTGCCCCGTAGACGGCAAGCGCTTTGTTCCGTGCCTCGCCAGCGGGAAATGTCGTAGCAATGAGGGCCAGCGCGTTGGGTGCAGTCAATGCTGCCCCGATCCCCTGGAGGGCACGGGCCGCGATCAGCACAGGGCCTGTTGGGGCCAGGCCTGCTGCCAGCGATGCGACGGTGAACAGCAGGACACCAAGCTGAAGAGTGCGCCGCCGGCCAAACAGGTCCCCCACCCGGCCGCCAAAAATCAACAACCCGCCGAAGGCGAGGATGTAGGCGTTGATCACCCAGGGAAGTGTTGCGGCAGGTATGCCCACCTCGTTCTGGATGGTGGGCAAAGCGATGTTCGCGATGGAATCGTCCAGAACGAGCATCAACTGGGCGGTCGCAATAACCAGCAGGGCGAGCCCGAGACGGCGGCCCGGGGGTTGCGCTACCGCTTCAATTTCAATGGAAGCAGCAGACGTGGACATCAGATCTCCTAAGATTTTCGCGGCCAATCGATACCCCCAGGGGGTATATCTGTCATCGATCTTTTATACCCCACCGGGGTATGGAAGATCAAATGGGAACCGAGGATTCGCCGGATGGTTCACAGGTGACCTGACGTCACACAACGGAACCGCATCCCGCTCCTGACCAGCAACGGCCTACCCTTGACAGGTGACTTTGACTACGATCCGCACCGCCGCCGCGAGCTCCCTCGCCGCCGCAGGTCTACTGTTTACCCTCGCCGCCTGTTCAGCACCGGCCGCCACCCAGCCAACCACCTCCGCGCCGGCTTCCACGGCAACGTCTTCCAGCAGCGCCGACTCCGGACCCTGCACCGGTGTGAAGGTCATCGTCGACTCGGGCGCCCTGAAGCAGGCTGCCGCTGACAAGTCCGTTTGCGTGCCCGTGGACGCAGCAACTCCGGCCTCCAAGGTGCTCGAAGAAGCAGACGTCAAAACCGTAGGCACCACCCAATATCCCAACGAACTGATATGCCGTGTAAACGGTGTGCCAGCCGCAGACTTCGAGATCAAACACAAGGCCGGCACGTACAAGGAAGAATGCAGCGGCATGCCCGCCGCTTTTGCGTACTGGGCTATGTGGGTGAAGCCGGCCACCGGTGACTGGGCCTATGCCCAGGAGGGCCTGGCCACTCTGCAGATGAAGCCCGGAGAGAGCCTGGAACTGCTCTTCTCGGTCGACGGCGAACCGGCCGCCCCGAAGGCATGACCTTCCGACCCGCGCCGTTACGTGCAGCGGCGGCTCTCGCCGTCGTCTTCATCGCGGCGCGGGTCATCTACCGCATCCTGTTCAACGGTGCGGGCATCGGCGAACCGGTCCTGCTCGACCTGCCGCCGGTGCGGCTGCCTGCCCCCTTTGCCCACGTGGTCTTCCTCGGTCCTGTCACGGGACCCGGCTTGTGGCAGGCGGTTCTGTCAGCCCTGCCGATCGCCGGGATCATCCTCGGTTTCGGCATCCTCAACGCCTGGGTGGACATTGCCCGCGGCTTCGTGCACTTGGCCCGACGCGGGCCCATGCAGGGCATTGCCCGGATGCTTGTGGTGGCGTGGGCGGCGCTGCCGGCGCTTGCCGACGCCGTAACCTCCGTACGCCTGGCCTTCCGCTTGCGGGGCGAACGCTTCGGAGCCCGTGCCCTGGTGCCCGTACTCGAGCGAACCCTGGAGCACGCCGGGCGGGTTGCCGCGGCCCTGGAGCTGCGCGGCTTCGGGAGCCGGGCAGCGCATAGTTCCAATAACGACGGCGACATTCCGCTTCTGGTGCGAGACGCACAGTTCCGCATCGGTGATGCGCAGGTGCGCGTTGCCGGCTTCACGCCGTCGAGCGGGTCCATTTCGGTGATTACCGGGCCCACCGGCTCCGGCAAGTCCACCGTCCTGCGGGGCATCGCCGGGCTGCTCTCCCACGTTGACGGCGGAGAAATCTCCGGCACCGTGCGCGTCGGCGGAGCGGACCGCGCCACCACTCCGCCACGCGATACCGCACGCCTTATCGGCGTGGTCCTGCAGAATCCCCGGGCCGCGTTTGCCAGCACCCGGGTTCGGGACGAAATCTCCCTCGCACTGGAACTGCGCGGCATGGCATCCGGGGCAGCCAACGCCCGGGTGCTGGAGGTAGCGGAAAGCATCGGGGTGGAAGCCCTGCTGGACCGGAATCTCAGTACCCTCTCGGCGGGTGAGGCCACACTCGTGGCCATTGCTGCCGCGGTGGTGGAGCGTCCGGCCCTGCTCCTGGTCGATGAGCCCCTGGCCGATCTTGACACCGCAGCGCGCCGGCACGTCATCGCCGTACTCAGCGCCCTCGCCCACGAATCCGGTGTCTGCGTCATCGTGGCGGAGCACCGGGCGGAGCAGCTGGTACCCGTTGCCGACTCGTGGTGGACCATCGACGGCGGCGCCCTGGTGCCGGGTTCCGCGCCAGCCGCGCGTTCACACCGTCTCGAGGCCAGGCCGACGCCAGCGGCGCCGGCGGATCTGGTGCCAGTACTGACTGCCACAAACCTTGCCGTGCACCGCAAGGGCAAGCCGCTGGTGCGCGAAGCGTCGCTGACCCTGCACCGCGGTGAGGTGGTGGCCCTGGTGGGGCCGAACGGGGCCGGAAAGTCGTCCCTTCTGGTGGCGCTCGCGCTGGGTGAGGGAACGGTTAGTGACGGAACCGTCGACGGCGGCACGGGCGGTCAAAACATGCTCGACGGCGGCCGCGTCGCCCTCGTCCCGGACGCCTCGGACGACCTCTTCACCAGGGACACGGTGGCGGGAGAGCTGCGCGCGGCCGAGCGGCGCCAGGCGCGCCGAAAGAACGGCGCAAAACCTGAGCCGGGCTCCGCGGCTTCACACTTGGCCCGGTTGCGCGGAGACGTCAGTATTCCCATTGGCCACGAGCATCCCCGGGACCTCTCCGCAGGCGAGCGCAGGATCCTTGCCATCGCGCTGCAGACCATGGACGATCCCCAGGTACTCCTGATCGATGAGCCCACCCGCGGACTCGATCCTGCGGCGCGCGCAGCAGTCGCCGCGGCACTGCGGGCCGCAGCGGACACCGGCACGGCGGTCATGATCGCCACACACGACCACGATTTTGCCCAAGGCCTCGGCGCCCGGATCCTTCCGATGAGTGACGGCGTCGCGCCTTCTTCCGTCGCGGCCGATGTTCCTGAAGAGCCCCTTCCGTCTCCCCGGCCAACAGGTGCCGGAGCACGACCGAGGGTTATCGACGAACAAGCAGACTTCCAGGGCGCGGCCAGAAAGCCCCGTATCCGCATGCCCCGCGGCGTCGAGCTCGCAGTCCTGGCCGCCGCAAACGTTCTGGCCCTCGCAGCTTTCTGCTGGCCGCTCCTCGCCGCGGCCCTCCCGCAGGATGCCGCCGCTGCCCTCCCCTACGCGGCGCTGGCCATCGCGCCGCTCGCCGTCGTCGCCATTGTGGTCTCCCTCGACGGCTCGGTCAGCTCGGCACACACGGTGGCGTTGCTTGGCGTCCTGGCCGCCGTCGGCTCGGCAGTGCGCGTGGCGAGCACCGGCGTCGGCGGCGTGGAGGCAGTGTTTATCCTGCTGATCCTGGCCGGCCGGGCCTTCGGTGCCCGTTTCGGGCTGCTGCTGGGCGCCGCCACCATCGCCGTCTCCAGTGCCTTGTGGAGCGGGATCGGGCCCTGGACACCATTCCAGATTTTCGCCTGTGCATGGGTGGGTGCCGGGGCGGGCCTGCTCCCCCGCAGCGTGCGCGGCAAAGCCGAACTGTGGATGCTGTGCGGCTACGGCGTCGTGGCGTCCTACGTATTCGGCCTGCTGACCAACCTGTGGTTCTGGCCCTTCGCGGTAGGCGCCGGCACCGGCATCTCCTACGTGCCCGGCGCGCCGCTGGGCACCAACCTCAGCAGCTTCCTGCTCTACTCACTGGTGACGTCGACGGCGGGCTGGGACACCCTGCGCGCCGTCACCACCATCATCGGAATCATTCTGGTGGGCCGGGCCGTTCTCGCCGCGTTCCGGCGGGTGAAGCCGGTCTCCAATATGGGCGGGAACGCCGCGAAAGCTCACTCCCCCCAGGCCAAAGACCGGCTGCAACTCCGGGTTTGAAGGCACCCTTGCCGCACCGTCCCTAACCCATCAACGGAACCTCTAGGCGCTAATCGCGCTCGGACAGGATGGAGAGTGCTGGCAGGGTTCCGTGGACGAATGCCTGTATGGCAAGGACAGCGGCCCCGCGGCACCATTGCACGTTATCTTTTGACGCCAGGACGATGGGGGGCGTGGTGGCCCGGGGGTCGCGGTCCAAGGCAATGCCCGCTTCGACGGCGGCGCGGGCTACCGCGGCGAGCCGGACGCCTTCTCCGGCGATGATGATGCGCTGTGGCAGTGTGAGGTTGCAGATGGCTGCGATCAGTCTGCCGAGCCCGCGGCCAGCGTCGTCGACGACCCGCCTCGCGGCAGGATCTCCCTGTTCTGCCAGATCCAAGGCCTGTTCGTAGTCCACTTCACGCCCGAGGGCATTGGAAACATGCCGTGCGATGGAATCAGAATTCAGAACGCTAGTTGCGCAGCCCCGATGGCCGGCAAAACAAAGGGGACCTGTGGGGTCGAGCGGCCAGTGTCCTACGAGGCCGATGCCGTAATCGTCCCCCGTGACAAGGGCGCCGTTGGCTACAAGGCCGAACCCTGTTCCGATGCCGAGTGTGACAACTGCGAAGCGGTCATCTTCCTTCCCCTCGCCGAACCAATGTTCGTATTCGGTAAAGGCAACGAGGTCGTTGTCTATCAGGGTGGGTATTCCTGTTGCTGATGTGACCATGTCCGCCAGGTCGAGGTTGCTCCATCCAAGAAACCTGGCGTCAATGACGAACTTCCGGTCTCGAATCAAACCGCCGATACCGATACCGATGCCGCTGATGTCTTTCTCCAGCCCCAGACGCTGGGTCAACCCTGTGATTTGCTGGACGACTGCGACCGGGTCGCGATCCTTAATCGCTTCGGTTCGGTGGCTCCTGATTTCACCGCGAAGATTCGTCTGCGCAGCGATGATCTCGCTTTCGCGGATCTTCATTCCGATGAAATGTCTGGAATCGGCGTCGACATCCAACAGGCGGGTGGGCCGGCCCACCCGGCCGTCGTTGTGCTCCCCTACCTCTCTGAGCAGGCCTTCCTCAATCAGGGGTGTACTGAGGCGCGTCAGGGAACCGGGGGAGAGCTGGAGTCGGCGGGCTATCGCTGCCCTGGAAATCGGCCCCCTGCGCAGGACCTCGATCGCTACAGGAAGCGAGGCGTCCGGGGCCGACCACATTGACTGAGAATTCACAAAGACTATCCTGCCACGTCGAATTAGTTCTGTCATTCAACTTTTTCGCCTCCCTCCTGCGCCAAAATCGCCTATTGACAGTGCTAATAGTTTTGGAACAAAATAATTAACCAAGCCCGCAGCCGGGTTTTCACACTCTTAGACCAACGGAGCTCACCGATGTTCACCCAAAACAAACTCTCGAGGCGGGCCTTCGCGGCTCTGGCAACATCTGCTGTCGCCGCACTAGCCCTGTCAGGATGTTCTGCACCCCAAGCCAATTCCGAGGCAAAGACCCTCAAGGTCTGGTGGTGGGAAAACGATGACAGTGCCCTCTCCACCGGCTGGAACCGTGCCATTGAACTCTTTGAAGAGAAGCACCCCGACGTGAAGGTCGAGTTCGAACTCAAGACCTACGAGCAGATGCAGCAGTCAGGTCAGCTCCTGCTCGATTCCAATGACGCACCCGACGTCCTGGAGTACCTGAAAGGCAATGCCACAGCAGGCGTTGTTTCGCAGGCCGGGCTGCTGACCGACCTCACGGATGTGGCCAAGGACCGCAACTGGAAACTGGACAGCACCGCACAGGACGTCGGACTCTACGAAAACGGCGTGATGGGCTCCGGCCAGCGGTACGGCATCACGAACTACGGCGAGTACGTCTCCGTCTGGTACAACAAGGACCTCTTCGCTCAGCAAAACCTGCAGGTTCCCACGTCGCTGCCTGAGCTCGAACAAGCCATGGACAAATTCATCGGTGCAGGGATCACCCCGCTGGCCCTGGGCTCCCAGGACTACCCCGGCACCCACCTGCTGTACGAACTGGCGCTGGCCAACATGGACAAGGATGCCTGGTCCGCCTATCAGCAATTTGAAGGCGACGTTGACTGGAGCGCCTGGGAAAAGGCCGCCCAAACTGTGCAGGACTGGACCAACCGCGGTTACATCAGCAAGGACTCCACCGGCGTCAGCGCCCAGGACGCCGGCAACGCCTTCGCGGCAGGGCAGTACCCCATCTTCGTCTCCGGCACCTGGTGGGCCGGCGGCTTCGCCGACGATATCAAGGACTTCCAGTTCGACCAGTTCCTCTTCCCCGCCACAGACCTGCACCCCGGTTCCGGCGGCAACCTCTGGGTTGTCCCAGAAAAGGCACGCAACAAGGAACTCGCCTACGACTTCATGGAGATCACCATGAGCCCGGAGATCCAGAACCTGCTGGGCAACGAAGGGGCTGTTCCTGTCGCCGCCGATGAAGCGGCCATCACCTCCCCGATCGGCAATCTCACTACTCCGAGGTTCAACGAACTGCTGAACAGCAACGACGGCGGCCTGGGCTGGTACCCCGATTGGCCCGTCCCGGGACTCAATGACGTGCTGATCGCCCAGACCAGTGACCTGGTCCAGGGCAACATCACTCCGGCAAAGGCCGTGGAAAACATCAAGGCAGCTTACGAACAGGGCAAGCCCAGCAAGTAGGCCCGCCCCCAATATGTGGCGGCGCACCAGTCAGGCGCGCCGCCACATCAGAAGGACACACCATGACCGCAGTAACCCCGGCCCCTACGGCCCCCGCATCCCGGAACACCCCACCCAGAACAGGAACGCCGCGGCGAACTGCACGGGAGACCCCGCTCGGCTACTGGATCTACCTCCTGCCCGGCGCCATCGGCTTCATCGCCATCGTGGCCATCCCTTTCGGCATGAACCTCTACTACAGCCTCACCAGCTGGCGCGGCGTCGGCACCCCCAAGTTCGTCGGCCTGGACAACTACGTGCGCCTCGTGGCCGACCCCGCCTTCTGGGCCTCATTTCTGCACAGCACCGCCTTCATCCTTGCCATGGCCGTCATTCCCACCGCCCTGGGAGTCTTCCTGGCTGCCGTCCTCTTCGACTACATTGCTCCAAAGTTCGGTGCCCGGACAGCCAGCATCCTCCGCGCCATGTTCTACCTCCCGCAGATCCTTCCGATCGTGGTGGCCGGCGTCCTGTGGAAATGGCTGTACCAGCCGCAGTACGGGATCATCAACACAGTCCTTGACGGCATGGGGCTGGGCTGGCTCCAGCAGAACTGGCTGGGTGATTCCGATACAGCCATGCTCGCCGTCATGAACGTCCTGATCTGGCTTCAGATCGGCTACACCATCGTCGTATTCATGGCAGGACTCTCACGGGTGGATCCGGCCCTTTACGAGGCGGCCGAGATTGACGGTGCCGGCTGGTTCCAGCGTTTCTGGAGCATCACCATCCCCCAGCTCCGCCCGGAGATCGCCGTCGTCCTGATCACCACGTCTGTGGCCGCCCTGAAGGTCTTCGCCCCGATCTACGTCCTCACCAAAGGCGGGCCCGGGACCAGCACCATCGTCCCGGCCTACTTCTCGTACTCAAACTTCTTCACCACCACACAGGTGGGCTACGGCGCCGCCGTCGCCTCGCTCCTGGCGCTGCTCGTCACCATCATCGCGATCGTCCTGCTGCGCTACCAGACCCGCAACGCCGAGGGATTCGAAAAGTGACCACCACAGCCCCCGCTCCCGACACCGCCACACCATCACCGGAACGCCGGCACAAACCGGCCCGCACCAACAGGAGCGCCAGGAGCCGGCGCGGCATCAGCGGCTGGACCGTCCTGATTCTGTTGGCCGTGGCCGCGGCGCTGATGATTTTCCCCTTCTGGCTGGCCCTGATCAACGCGTTCAAACCCTCCACGGAGTACATCGCTGATGGCCCCATCGGAATCCCCACCGAACTGGACTTCACCGCGATCATCGACTTCTGGATCGGCGTGAACTTCAACCAGAAACTGCTCAACAGCGTCATCCTCTCCGGCAGCGTAGCCCTGATTGCCGCCACGTTGAGCCTGCTCAGCGCCTTCGCCATCGGCATCGGCCGGCTCAAAGGTAGGGTGTGGATCCTCGCCGTCTTCATGCTCGCCTTCACAATCCCGCAGGAAGCCTTGGTCTACCCGCTGTTCGTCCTCTCCCGGGAACTGAACCTCTACGACAACCTGCTCGGCGTCACCATCATCCTGGCCGTCCTGCAAAGCGCCTTCGGCACCTACATGCTCGCCTCCGTGCTCGGATCCTTCCCCATGGAAGTCCTCGAGGCAGCCCGACTGGACGGGGCAAGCCGCTTCCAGATCCTCCGGGTCATCGTCCTGCCCCTGACCCGCCCAACACTGGCCGTGCTGGTGACCTTCTTCTTCATCTGGACCTGGAACGACTTCTTCCTCCCCCTGGTCCTACTGCCAAGCGCTTCCAACCAAACCGTGTCCGTGTCTCTGGGCGCACTCAGCGGCCAGTACACCAGCGACCCCACCGCACTGGCCGCAGCATCCATGGCCGGCATCCTGCCAGCACTGATCTTCTTCCTCCTCTTCCAGCGCACCCTCATGCGCGGCGTAAACATCGGAGCCATCAAGTGACCACCCTCCAGCCCGCACTCCGACACCCCAGCCTCCGCCCCACTGATGAATGGTGGAAGGCGGCCGTCGTCTACCAGGTCTATCCACGCAGCTTCGCCGACTCCAACGGCGACGGCATCGGCGACATTCGCGGCATCATCAACCGCCTCGACCACCTGGAAGACCTTGGTATCGACGTCGTCTGGCTCTCCCCCGTCTACGCCTCACCCCAAGATGACAACGGCTACGACATCAGCGACTATTACGCCGTGGACCCCACCTTCGGGACCCTGCAGGACCTCGACGAACTGATCGCCGGACTCCACGCCCGCGGCATGAAACTGGTCATGGACCTCGTGGTCAACCACACCTCCGACGAACACGCCTGGTTCCAGGAATCGTGCTCAAGCCTGACAAGTCCCAAACGTGACTGGTACATCTGGCGCGATCCCCGTGACGGCGCAGAACCCAACAACTGGGGCTCCTTCTTCTCCGGCTCCGCCTGGGAGCCGGACGAGACCACAGGACAATACTTTCTCCACCTGTTCTCGAAAAAGCAGCCAGACCTCAACTGGGACAACCCCGAAGTCCGGGCAGCCATCTACCAGATGATGAACTGGTGGCTGGACCGGGGCATCGACGGCTTCCGCATGGACGTCATCAGCTTCATTTCCAAGCACCCGGACCTGCCGGACGGCGACGTCCCGGATGGAGGTAGCTGGGGCGACGGCATCGCGTTCTACGGCTCCGGGCCCCACGTTCACGAATATCTCCAGGAAATGCACCGGGAAGTCTTCGCCCACCGGGACGCCGACCTCATGACCGTGGGAGAAATGGTGGACGCCACGCCCGAACTCGCGCGGCTCTACACGAATCAGCAACGCCTGGAACTGGACATGGTGTTCCACTTCGAACACGTCGGGCTGGACCATGGTCCCGGCGGAAAATTCACCCGTAAGCCCCTTGACCTCGTTGCCGTCAAGCAATCATTCGCCCGATGGCAGGAAGCGCTGGCCGAAGTGGGCTGGAACAGCCTCTACTGGAACAATCACGACCAGCCCCGGGTTGTGTCCCGATTCGGAAACGACACGGACTACTGGTACGAATCCGCGACCGCCCTGGCGACGGTACTTCACCTGATGCGCGGAACACCCTACATCTACCAAGGTGAAGAGCTCGGGATGACCAACATGGCATTCCAAAGCATCCATGAGTTCCGTGACCTGGAAAGCCTGAATCACTACCGCGAAGCCATCACCGGAAGTGACGGCAGCACGGCAGCCGAACTCCTTGCCGGCATCGCCATCGGGGGACGGGACAATGCACGCACGCCTGTGCAGTGGGATGCGACGCCGAACGCCGGCTTCACCACAGGCGAGCCCTGGATTCCGGTCAACCCGAACCATGCCTGGCTCAACGCTGCCGCCCAGCGTCAGGACGCCGATTCGGTCTTGGCCTGGTACCGCAGCCTGGTCCGCCTCCGCCATGAAGAGCCGGTCCTTATCAACGGGCGCTTCACCCTCCTGCACGCGGATGACCCGCAGCTCTTCGCCTACACGCGGATCAACGACACCACCGAGCTGCTGGTCCTGGCCAACTGCTCCTCAGAACCTGCAGCACTCGCCGCGGAAACCTACAGTCATTGGACACGTGCTGACGTCATCCTCAGCAATCAGTTAGTCAACCGCCCCATCCAGAAGGAACTGCTGCCCTGGGAGGTGATCGTCCTTCGCCGCCTCGTCTGAGGCCTTTCGACTCACCCGCCAGCATCCAACGAGAGGAACCATCATGCCCGAAACAGGTCTGGGCCGTCTGGCCAAACGCATCACTGCCGCAGCCGCCGTCGTACTCTTCAGCACTGCCGCCCTCCCGGCGCACGCAGCGCCCGCCGCCGCGCCGGCAGCTCCGGCAGCACCGGCAGCACCGGCCAAGGAAGCTTCCATTACCACCGTGGACAACGGCAACCTGCACACCTGGTGGCACGACAACGGGGTCTTCAACACCGAAGGCCCCACCGAGGACAACGAGGTGCGCCAGTCCTCGATTTACGACGTCCAGGTCGCCTCGGCCAACCAACCGGAGAAGGCCTACGACGCCTTCACCTACATGAGCATCCCCCGCAGCGGAAAGGACAAGGTCGGCTACACCAAGGAAGACGGCGCGGAGTTCTCCTCCCAGGCAGGCCTGTCTATGAGCTGGTCCAGCTTCGAGTACGCCAAGGACGTTTGGGTGGACGTCAATCTCAAAACCGGCCAGACCATCACCTCGGCCGACCAGGTCCAGATCCGTCCCAGCAGCTACAACTTCGAAAAGAAGCTCGTGGACTCGGACACGGTGAAGATCAAGGTGCCGTACTCTGACGCCGGGTACCGGTTCTCGGTGGAGTTTGAGCCGCAGCTGTACACGGCGTACAACAACATGTCCGGGGACAGCGGCAAGCTGACCACCAATGCGGAGGGCAACCGCGCCATCCACACCGAGCCCCGGAACTCCATGATGATCTTCGCCGAACCGAAACTCAGCGGCGGACAAAAGGAGCGCCTGGTTCCGACCAAGGAATCAGGAAGTATCCACTACCCGGCCGAAGGTGAGGTGACCAACCTCAACTCGGTTGCCGAGGAGATCATCTACTTCAAGCCCGGCACGTACAGCATGGGCTCGGGCTATCACGCGGTCCTGCCGCCGAACGTGAAGTGGGTGTATCTGGCCCCGGGCGCCTATGTGAAGGGAGCCTTCCGGTTCTTCCACGACAACCAGAGCCAGTACAAGGTGACCGGCTATGGCGTCCTCTCCGGCGAACAATACGTGTACGAGGCGGACACGGCCAACAACTATAACGCTCTGAGTGGAGCCTCAAACTGCCACGTCTCCTGCGTGAAAATGCTTCAGTTCGAAGCATCAAACACCGAACAGAAGCTGGACCTGCAGGGCGTCACCATCAACGAACCGCCGTACCACTCCTTCGTCGTCTACGCGCACGAAGGAGAAAAAGAGGTGGGCGTAGAACGCTTCCGGATGAATGTGGAGAACTACAAGCAGGTAGGCAGCTGGTACTGGCAGACCGACGGCATCGAGCTGTACAACGGCAGCACCATGAAGAACACATTCTTCAATTCCAACGACGACGTGCTGAAGATGTACCACAGCGACGTCACCATCGATAACACCGTGATCTGGAAGAACGAGAACGGACCCGTGGTCCAGTGGGGCTGGACCCCACGAAACATCAACAACGTCAACGTCACCAACACCTCGGTCATCCATAACCGGATGTACTGGAAGGACGTCAAATACAACACCTGCATCTTCAATTCCTCCTCCCACTGGGAGGACATGGGCTCCACCACCAAGGCGGACCCCAGCACCACGGTCAAGAACATGACATTCGAAAACTTCAAGGTAGAGGGCATGACCAACTGCGCCATCCGCGTCCATGCCCTGTCCAACACCGAGAACATCAACATCAGGAATCTCAAGATCGACAGCTGGAACGGACTTGACTGGACCTCGCAGGTCAGCCACCTCAAGCGCTACACCAACCCTGCAGGCGAGAAGGTAACCATCGGCAACGAGGTGACTGACGGCAAGGGCCTCGCACTGGAAAACTACTCCGTTGGCGGCGAAATCATCGAGAAAACCGCCGGCAACTGGGCCGACTACCAGCCTGGCCGGCTCGGCTTCGACGGCGAGAACTGGGACAGCTGGAACGCCTTCAAGTCCACCCCATAGCAGGGGAAGTACAACCAGATCGTGAAACAAGGCGGGCAGCAGCACACAAGCCGCTGCCCGCTTCACGATCTAATGACGACCACCATGGTCATCAACAACAAGACCGGGACGTCCCATCCGGGTCGTACAAAAGCCCAGGCACGGCCTTGAACCCAACAATGCCGGGTTAGATCCGCTCGTCATCTCCCCTGCCATCAATTCACTACCCTAGGAGGGCTCATGTCCCACGGCGCCAATCGGCTACCCGACAACGAGGGCGGCCTCACCACACCCAACAGCCTGCTCCCTGGTCCTCCACCGCTCTCGCTAGCCGTTGAGGTCACGACAGGGGACGACACCCTTAGCCGGGACCAGAAAATCAGCGAAGCCGTCGACCGACTGATACCTGCCGCGTTCGAACATAGGCACGGCATCCTCGTCACGGAACAAGACATCGGCATGTACACGGTCCAAGTCGATCCGAGCGTGCCCTGCGGCGTTATCCACGAAAAGCGGCACTGAACAACCAGGTTGGCGGTCCTCCCCTGCCTCCACGCTCCTGCATCGAAGGAAAGTCATTTGGACGAGAAGTCACACAAAAACACGCCGCTGATCGGTATCGACATTGGAGGCACCGGCATTAAGGGCGGCATCGTCGATTTGATGGAGGGCAGGCTGCTGGGCGAGCCGTTCTGCGTACCCACCCCGCGGCCGGCAACACCCGGGGCCGTCGCCGAATCCGTGATGCTGGTCGTCTCTGAACTCTCGGCCCGCCCCGGAGCGCCCGCTCCCGGCTCCCCCGTCGGCGTGACCTTCCCGGGCATCATCCAGCACGGCGTGGTTCGTTCCGCGGCCAACGTGGACAAGAGTTGGCTTAACACCAATATGAATGCCCTCCTAGCGGCGCGTCTGGGTCGGCCCGTTGAGGTCATCAACGACGCCGACGCTGCCGGGCTAGCAGAAGCGCGCTACGGCGCTGGGGCCGGGGTTGCCGGCACCGTCCTCGTGATCACTTTGGGCACCGGAATTGGTTCTGCATTTATCTCGGACGGGAAACTGGTACCGAACACCGAATTGGGTCATCTGGAGATCGGTGGCCACCACGCCGAAAGCAACGCCTCAGCCGTTGCCCGCGAAAGAGCAGGCTTGTCGTGGAACGAATACAGCCTTCTGCTACAGCGCTACTTCTCCCACATCGAGTTCTTGTTCTCCCCCGAACTGGTCATCGTCGGCGGCGGCATCTCCCAGCGGGCACACGACTACCTGCCCAACCTCAAGCTCCGCACGCCCATCGTGCCGGCAGTTCTTCGCAACGAAGCAGGCATCGTCGGTGCCGCCGGCGAAGCTGCATCCAATCATCAAGAAATCCCAAGCTCCCGAATAAGTTAGAACGGGCACAAATTCTTGTCGGAACCAACACAGGTTTACGGAAGATAGGTTATCGGCGTTTTTCTAGGACGAGTAGATGTAGATGAGACGGACCCGGTGGCGCCTTATGACTCATGCGCAACTGCCGCCCACTTATGTACAAGTTGGTGCATCCTACTGGGAAGGACGGTTCTAGTACTGTAACGCCGCGGTGCGCGAATGCCGCGGGTGGCGCGTGAGACGCCGGAAGAGCAACCGCTGGTGCGTGAGTTGGAGACCACCTCCCTCGGCATGAAGTTGTCCATGCCGGTGATGGTCGGCCCTGCGGGGGCTCAAGCCATCAGCCCGGAGGCCGAGGTTGCCGTCGCCCAGGCGGCCCGCGAGGCGGGCACTGCCATCGGGCTGAGTTCTTTCGCCACCAAGCCCATGGAGGAGGTCGCTGCAGCCAACGCCAACTGGCTCTACCAGCTTTATTGGACAGGCACCCGCGACGACATCCTGTACCGGATCGAGCGCGCCAAGAAGGCCGGCGCCAAAGCACTGATCGTCACCCTCGACGCCACAGGAGGTGGGTTGGGACGCCGGGACTGGGGCAGCCCGCCGATCCCCTCTCAGATCGACTTGCAGGCGGTCTTGAAGTTCGCGCCCATGGCACTTTCCCGTCCCCAATGGCTGGCAAAGTACTTGGCCAACGGTCAGATCCCGAACCTCACCGTCCCTAACTCGGCCAACGGTCCAGGCAACGCCCCGATGTTCGGGCAGGTCTACGCCGAACTGATGTCCACGCCGGTGCCGACCTGGAATGATGTTCGTTGGCTCCGTGAGCAGTGGGATGGCCCTTTCGTGGTCAAGGGTCTCTACCGCGGTGAGGAAGCCAAGCGCGCTGTAGACATCGGAGCAGACGCGATCGTGGTCTCCAACCACGGCGGTAACAACCTGGACAGCACCTATCCCAGCATCCGCGTCCTGCCTGCTGTCGCACGTGCGGTCAACGGCCAGGCAGAGGTCTGGTTCGACGGTGGGATCCGACGTGGAATGGATGTCGCCAAGGCCCTGGCCCTAGGGGCGGACTTTGTCCTCCTCGGACGGTTGTGGATTTTCGGGCTCGCTGCAGGAGGGCAGCAAGGCGTCGAAGACATGCTGAACATGGTCCGAGACGGTCTCCACTGGTCGCTGGTCGGACTCGGGCACAGGTCCTTCAAGGACCTGAACGAAGACGATATCGCCGCACCCGACGACTTCTTCTTCGACCCTGACACCAAGTCAAGGCTGGACAGCCTGGAACTTCGCATCTAACGCGACGCTGGGCCCCGCTTAGGAAAATTCCTCCGGACGAAAGGAAATGGACAATGGAAACAATCACAGCTCCAACTCCCCTGATCGAGTGGATGGACGGCTACGCATCGCGTCCGCCCGGTGGCCGGTACCCGGGCAAGTGCAGGCACCCACAAAGTACCCACCGTATTGCCGCTACGGGTACCAGTGACGACAGGTTCTCTCTGCGGGAATGCGCCCTCTGCGGAAGCCGGGCATGGTTCAGCCGCAAGAGCAATCGACGTACAGATTGGATACAGGAGTGACCGAAGATCCGTTACGGCCGCCTGGCTGAACGTGACGAACAGGGAGAGAGCTATGCAAAGGAGTGCGGGTAGACATCAAAGAGAGCCTCGTCTTTACCGGTGAGGACTCCCCCATGGCCAGCCTCATGCTCTCCGTCATGGGGGCCTTCGCCGAATTCGAGCGCTCCCTCATCCGGGAGCGTCAGAGGGAAGGCATCGCCCTGGCCAAGCAGCGCGGCGCCTACAAAGGGCGGAAAAAGACCCTCACTCCGGAGCGGGCCGCCGAACTGGTTAGCGCGCCGGCAGCGGTGTCCCGAAAGCCCTCCTTGCCCGGGGCTACGGGATCAGCAGGGAGACCGTCTACCAGTACCTCCGCCACGCCAACCTGGGGTGAACCTATCCCCTGCCTGCGCTCGATATGCCATATCCGGACCTCGTCCTAGCTTGACGGAATCTTTATTATCGGCTCTTTAAAAGAGGTAGGGGGAGGAGCTCCGGAAGGGGCTTCGGAACTATCCTTCTGCGGTGTCCGGTTCGGCCCATTCGAGAGCCGCGACGAGGTGTCCCTCGTTGGGCAGGGCCTGCTGTTCCGCTGGAGGAAGCTTGTCATAGGTGTAGGCTGCGACGGCCATGGGCGATGTTGACCGGCCGAGGCTGTAGCGGACGCTGCGGTCGTTCTTGGTCCCGCAAATCAAGATGCCGACCGTTTCGTTGTGGTAATCCCGGCGGAGCATGTCATCGACGAGGGCAACATAGAAGTTGAGCTTTCCTGCGTATTCAGGCTGGAACTTGCCTGTCTTAAGTTCGATGACCACGTACCGAAGTTGCTCGATGTGGAAGAACAGCAGGTCGACGTAGTAGTCATCACCATCGACGTCGAAGTGTACCTGGCGGCCCACGAACGAAAAGCCTGGACCCAGCTCGCGGAGGGTTTCGGTGATGCGACTCGTCAGCGCGTTCTCCAGGTCGCGTTCGGCGCTCTCACCCGACAGGCCGAGGAACGCGAAGTTGTAAGGGTCCTTTGCCATTTGCTGGGCAAGTTCGGACTCCGGAGCCGCGAGCTGGCGGGTGAAGTTTGATGGCGCCGCGCCGGTGCGTTCCATTGAATGATTCATCATCATGTTCAGCAGTACGTTTCGGGACCAGCCGTACTGAACGGCCGCGGCCGCATACCAGTCCCGCTCCTCGCCGGTGGCTGCCTTGTCCCAAATCGTACGGATGTGACCCCACGGCAAATGTGCCACAAGCTGTGGCACATGTTCAGCCGTGTCCCAGGCGCGGACCATCGCGGTCATGTACTGCAGATTCCGGTACGACAGACCCTTCATATCGGGAAAGGAAATCGCGAGATCGGCGGCAAGCCGCCTGATGACTCCAGTCCCCCAGCCCTGGCTCGCCTGGCGGGCGATAATGTCCTTACCCAATGACCAGTAAAGCTCGATTACCATGGTGTTGACGGTTCGCTGCGCTTGGATTCGCGCACCGGCGATCCCGGTCTTCAGAGCTTCCAGCAGCTCCGCATAGTCCGCCGGCAGTTCGATTTCTGAAGAGACCATGCCTCAACCCTATCTACCGGCAAACGTGCCACAGGCTATGGCACATTTGTACCCGCCGGCAAAAAGGTGACCGCTCACTCATGTTGACGAAAGGCTGGTTATCGGCCTTTTAAACCAAGCGGGGGAGGACCCCGAAAGGGGCTGTTTTCCTGCCATCCTTCGTTGCGCTTTCCCCCAGACTTCGTAACTCACAAAAGCTTAGCCAGCGCCAGGTTCACTGCGCGAATGTCCAGGAAGGCAGGGCGCGCGCGGTTTCACTTTCAATGATGGACTTGTACGGGTCCGTATCCCATGTTTTCGCTGATTTTTCGGCTGGCCGATTTGAGCTCTTCGATCAGTCCGGGCACCTCTTCGGGGTCAAATCTGAAGGACGGGCCCGCGATGCTGACGGCCCCAATGACGGTTCCCTCGTGGCCACGGATCGGGGCGGCGATACCATTGAGTCCGTCTTCGAGTTCTCCGCGCACTGTGGCGTATCCGCGGTTCGCCACTGTCAAAAGTTGCTCCTCCAGTTCCTCCCGCGAGGTGATGGTCTGCTTTGTCACCTCGGGCATACCCAAATCCTTCAAGATGCGGCTGCGCTGTGCGGTGGAGAGTGATGCCAGGAAGACTTTTCCGCTCGACGTAGCGTGAATGGGGGTCAAGCGGCCCATCCAGTTTTGCGTTGCAGCTAGCGTTGAGGGACCGAAGGCTTCATCGATGTTCACGACGTGGTCCGAGCTCATAACGGCAAGGTTGACAGTTTCCCCGAATTTTGCGGCGAGGGCTTCAAGGACAGGCCGGGCCTCCCTTGTCAGGTCCAGCCGCATCGGTATGGCATTAGCCAAGTGAAGGATGCCCAGTCCGAGCTGGTACTTCCCCCGCCCGCTGCTCTGGGCCATACCTTGTGCTTCCAGCGCTCTGAGAAGCCGGGAAATGGTAGACTTATGGACTCCCATTTCCTCGGCGACTTCCGTGACGCCAGCACTGCCGGTTCGCGCCAGGATCCTCAGAACTGCAATGGCACGATCAACTGATTGAAGGCCGCCCCCCTGTAGTTCGGAAGCGGACTGCCCGCCGTCCGTCATTGGGTCAACATCGCGCATAAATGCCATGTATTTATACTCGCAGACTCGTTCCCTGGATCATGGAACGCCATAAAGGCCACTTGCGGCATCGTTGTGGGCTTCTGCTCAGGGCAGGGCATCCTATTCCTCTCAGCGCAAGGAACAGGCAGACCCCTCCCAACGAAATAATCCCCCATCTGCCGTAAAACTATTGACCCGGAACGTGATTCGGGTAACACTGAAAGCACAAGTTGCGGAGGACGCAACTTAGTACACATAGCGAACTAATGACTGTCCTTGCAGTGAAGAAGCCACCTCTGCAAGGGATGAGACGCCAGACGCGCAGAAGTAAGTGCTCGACATCTGTCGTGGACGAACTTCAGCGAATGCCATCAAAGACAGAACGCATGGCATCTTGGTCACCAAGAACGGCGGGCCACTCCACCGCTGAACTGAGCGAAGACGTGCGTCACTGAAAATCGTTATGCCTCCACTCTGACTGAAGAGTAAATCAAACGAACTGAGGTACATGTTTCATGGCTAAAGACGTATCGTCCACTCACAGAAGGAACAGCGACGAAGCGAAAAACGCCGCCCGCAAGGCCGGCAAGCCCATAGGCAGCCTGGATTACATCCGGCCGCGGTACCCCCACAACATTCACCCGGCGTTAGTGCCTGGTATCAGCGTCGATGAACAGCGCCGGAATTACAGTCTGGACAAGGTCGTCCTTGCTGTGGCTGGTACCTTGACCGTGGCATTCGTCGTCTGGGGCATCATCAGCCCATCCAGCGTTTCCGAGGTGGCAAGCGCGGCATTCTCCTGGACCACCACCAACCTGGGCTGGCTCTTCAACGGCGTCGCCACCGTCGTGCTGGTGGCTCTGCTGTGGTTGGCTCTCAGCCGATACGGGAAGATTCCGCTCGGGAAGGACGGTGAGAGCCCCGAATTCTCCACGTTTTCCTGGGTGGCGATGCTCTTCGCCGCCGGTCTCGGCATCGGAGTGCTGTTCTGGGGTCCCGCCGAGCCGCTGACCCACTACCTGAAGCCGCCACCGCGAACGGTCGAGGCCGAATCAGTCGAAGCCATGCATCAGGCACTGGCCCAAACGTACTACCACTGGGGATTTCACGCCTGGGCCATGTATGCCCTGGTGGGCGGTGCGGTCGCCTACGTGGGATACCGGCGCGGACGCGCACTGTTGATGTCCTCGATATTCCGACACCTCTTCGGACAAAGGCAGACTGACGGATTCGCTGGAAAACTGGTGGACATCTTCGCCATCATCGCCACCCTGTTCGGCACGGCTGCAGCCTTAGGGATCGCCGCACTCCAGATCGGCCAAGGCGTCATCATCGTTTCGGGTGTCTCTGAACTGACGAATGCTGTCCTCGTCGGTATCATCGGCGTGCTGACGATCGCCTTTATCCTCTCTGCCGTTTCCGGCGTCGCCAGAGGCATCCGCTATCTCTCGAATATCAACATCATTCTCACTTTGGGCATCGTCGGAGTGGTGTTCATCCTAGGGCCGACGCTGTTCCTGCTGAATATGCTGCCATCGGCGATCATGGAGTATATCGGATCACTGTTCGATCTCATGGCACGTTCTGCTTCCTGGGGAGAAGACACACAGCAGTTCCAATCCACGTGGACTGTCTATTACTGGGCCTGGTGGATCTCCTGGTCACCGTTCGTCGGCATCTTCATCGCTCGCATTTCCCGCGGCAGGACCATCAGGCAATTCATCCTTGGTGTGATCTTCATTCCATCCGCGCTGCTTTTTGTCGCGTACGGAACCATGGGGGCAACTGCAATCTGGATGCATCGCGAGGGGAGTCCGGGGTTCCACGATTCGATGGCTGCTCCCGAAGTGCTATTCACCTTGGTGGACAATCTTCCCTTCGCGGAATGGCTTCCTCTGGTAATCATGGTGGTGCTGGCGATCTTCTTCATCACCTCTGCCGACTCCGCCTCAATGGTTATGGGTATTCTCACCACACGCGGCAGTCAGGATCCTCCCAAACTCGTGGTGGTTTTCTGGGGCCTGGTCATGTCCGGGATCGCCGTGGTCATGTTGTTGATCGGGAACGCGTCCGCTCTTGCAGGGCTGCAATCACTAGTGATTGTCACGGCTGTGCCGTTCGCCATCGTGATGTTCCTGATCATCTTTGCCTGGTTCCGGGAGCTGAGATCAGACCCGTATATCTTGCGGGCCCGATATGCCGAGATCGCAGTGAGCAACGCCGTATTAGAAGGCGTCCACAAGTACGGAGACGACTTCGGCCTCGAGGTGGTAGAGACCGAGCCAGGGCGCGGAGCCGGTGCCGAAACCGATTCGGAGCATGAGGACTACACGGAGTGGTATCAGCGCACCAATGCAGAGGGGGAGCCGGTGGGTTTTGACTACGAAACCGGTAAATGGGCCGACGGCTGGGACCCTGAGACCGGCCAAATCGGCACCGTACCCACGCAGGAGACCGAGGACGCAGAAACGGGTGAAGACGAGGAATCCATGAATGAGGGCATCCGTTCTCATGACGATTCCTCGCAGCCGGTGTCCTCGCTCCCGCCAGGTGGTGCCCGGGCAACGACGGCCGGACTATAAAAGGCCACCGCACACGACAACTAAATTTGAGGGTCATTTCCATGACTCTGAGCCTGCCGGCACGACCGGCCAAACCTTAACAGTCTTCGATAGGAGCAAAAATCCGATGAATGAAATCAGAGACATTCTTCCCATCCCGGCAGGGAGAAGCCAGCCGGTAACGGCAGCCATGGGAATTCATCAACAGGAGGCACCCTTCACCCCTGTTGCCCCGCTTCGGGCCCCGGAGGGCGCTCCGAACGTGGTGGTGGTCCTCATCGATGACATGGGCTTTGGCGCCTCGAGTGCGTACGGTGGGCCCTGTGAGATGCCGACCGCGGAAAAGCTGTCTGAAGAAGGCCTTCGTTACAGCCGCTTCCACGTCACAGCTCTATGCTCACCCACCCGCCAGGCGCTGATGACGGGCCGGAATCACCATTCAGTGGGCATGGGCGTGACCACCGAAATGAGCACATCCGCCCCCGGTTACACGGGATTCCGCCCGGATAGTGCGGCAACCATTGCCCAGACCCTGAGCATGAATGGCTACAGCACCGCCGCGTTCGGCAAATGGCACCAGACCCCGCCCCGTGAAGTCAGCCCGTCGGGGCCGTTTGACCGGTGGCCCATTGGCGAGGGCTTCGATAAGTTCTACGGCTTCATGGGCGCCGAGATGAACCACTGGTACCCTCAGCTCTTCGACGGCACCACCCCCGTCGAGCCGACACGCCGGCCAGAAGACGGCTACCACCTCTCGGAAGACCTCGTTGACCAGGCCATCAACTGGGTCCAGACCCAGAAAACCCTCACGCCCGAAAAGCCGTTCTTCAGCTACATAGCCTTTGGCGCCACCCACGGACCCTTCCACGTCGCCCCTGAATGGAAGGACAAGTACCGCGGCCGCTTCGACTGTGGCTGGGACGACCAACGCGAAGCAACCCTGGCCAGGCAGAAAGAACTGGGCGTCGTCCCCGAATCCGCCGAGCTGAGCCCGTGGGCCGACGTCGTGCCGCACTGGGATGAACTAGGCGACACCGAGCACCAGGTAGCCGCCGCCTTCATGGAAACCTACGCCGGATTCGCCGAACACACGGACGCCCAGGTGGGCCGCTTCGTTGATGCCCTGGACGAACTGGGCGAACTGGACAACACCCTCTTCATCTACATCCTCGGTGACAACGGCGCTTCCGGCGAAGGCGGCATCGAAGGCACAATGCGCGAGCATCTGGTAGGCCACGGCTTCAAAGACAGCACGGAGGCCATGGCCCGGGAAATCGACGCCCTCGGCGACGCGAGCACATATGGCATCTACCCTGTCGGGTGGGCCCTGGCCATGAACACGCCGTATCAGTGGACCAAACAGGTCGCTTCCCACCTTGGCGGCACCCGCGACGGCATGATCATGCGCTGGGGCAACGGCATGCGGCAAGGCGGCGGCGGCGTGCGGAACCAGTACCACCACGTCATCGACATCGCCCCAACCATCTTCGAAGCAGCCGGCATCCCCCATCCCGTCACGGTTAACGGGGTGACCCAGCAGCCCATCGAGGGCACCAGCATGGTCTACACCTTCAACGCTCCCGACGCCGAAGACCGCAGGCGCACCCAGTACTTCGAAATGTGCGGCAACCGCAGCATCTACCACGAAGGCTGGACGGCAGTCACCCGCCACGGCACCCCATGGGAAATGGTCCCGGAAGGGCTGCCCTCCTTCGACCAGGACGTATGGGAGCTCTACGACATCCGGAACGACTGGAGCCAGGCCCACAACCTCGCCCACAAGCATCCGGAAAAGCTACGGGAACTCCAGCAGCTCTTCCTGATCGAGGCCAGCAAATACAACGTCTTCCCCCTTGATGACCGGGTCACGGAGCGGGAAAACCCCGAAGTCGCCGGACGGATCGACCTGCTGGGCCACCGGACATCGGTGACCTACCGTGCCGGCATGGGCCGCTTCACCGAAGAAACGACCCTGAACGTGAAGAACAGGTCCCACAGCGTCACCGCCCGGGTTGATGTCCCCGACGGCGGCGCCGAAGGTGTCCTGATAGCCCAAGGCGGCCGCTTCGGCGGCTGGTCCCTCTACGTGGCGGACGGACACCTCAGCTACGCCCACAACTGCTACGGCCGGGACCTCTACATCGTCTGCTCCGACGAGCGCCTCGTGCCGGGAACCCAGGAAGTCACCCTGGAATTCCAGTACGACGGCGGCGGCATCGGCAACGGCGCGGACATCCGCCTCGCCGCTGACGGCAAGATCATCGGCAAAGGCAGGGTAGACCAAACCACCGCCTATTACTTCTCCTTCGATGAGACGCTCAACATCGGTATCGACCGCGGCACCCCAGTCACCGACGATTACCTCCCGGTTGACAACGGGTTCACCGGCACGATCCACACCGTGCGGATCGACTTGCACGACGACGGGCACGACCAGCACCTCACTGCTGCAGACCGTCAGCGCATGGCACTGGCCCACCAGTAATCCGCAGGGCGGGTCGACAATGGCCCTCCCCCAAAGGCAGCGCTGGGCCTGGACCTGACCAACCTCGTCCGGGCCCTGCATCCGCCACCAGCGACTCTCTCCGGGAAGGGCGCCGCAACACTGCGTCCTTCCCGGAGGAACCGAAACTTTATGAAGAGGAAGGACAACTAAATGTCCGGAATGTATCTCGGCGAGAAGTCGGCACACGCCGGCGCTGAGCCCTTAGCAGCCGAAGGAACCCCCGCCGGAGCCGAAACCCTGTTCATCGGCGGCCGATGGGTCGCGCCCCAGTCAGGAGAGACCCGGACGATTAGCTGTCCGGCAGACGGGTCTGTCGTCGGGCTCGTTGCTGAGGCCGGGGAAGCCGACACCGTGTCCGCGATCGGAGCGGCCAAAACAGCTCATGACGAGGGCCGCTGGTCCTCGGTGCCCGAGCCTGAACGCGGAGACCTTCTCCTGGCCGTGGCACGCCGCCTGCGGGAGCGAAGGGACGAATTCGCCCGGGCGGAGTCCCTGGACACGGGAAAACGTCTGGTGGAATCAGAGATTGACATGGAGGACGTGGCCGCCTGCTTCACCTACTTTGGGAAGCTCGCAGGCCAGCAGGCGGGACGGGTGGTCGATGCCGGCAATCCCGCCGTCGTCAGCAAAATCGTCCACGAGCCGGTCGGAGTGTGCGGTCTGATCACGCCCTGGAACTATCCACTGCTGCAGGCAGCCTGGAAGGTCGCGCCGGCCTTGGCTGCCGGGAACACCTTCATCCTCAAGCCGGCAGAACTCACACCGCACACAGCGATACTGCTGATGCAGGTCCTGGACGAGGTGGGCCTGCCGCCGGGAGTGGCGAACCTCGTCCTCGGGCCAGGCGCCGTCGTCGGAGCACCCCTGGCAAGCCACCCGGACGTTGACCTGATTTCGTTCACGGGCGGCCTGACCACCGGAAAGACGATCGCTATCCAAGCGGCAGACACCGTCAAGAAGGTAGCGCTGGAGCTGGGAGGAAAGAACCCCAACGTCATCTTCGCGGACGCCGACTTCGATGCCGCCGTCGACAACGCCCTCAACGCGGCTTTTGTGCATTCAGGACAGGTCTGCTCCGCCGGCGCCCGCCTGATCGTGGAGGAATCCATAGCAGAGGCTTTCGTGGACGAGTTGGTGCGCCGCGCCCAGAACATCCGCCTCGGCGGACCCTTCGACTCCGATGTTGACGCCGGACCGCTGATCTCGGCGGCCCACCGCGACAAGGTCACAGCATATGTGGAAGCCGGTCTGGCGGAGGGTGCCCGCCTGCGTTGCGGAGGACGATGGGGAACAGATCAACTGGCCGACGGCTACTACTACCTCCCCACGGTCCTTGACAACGTTCACAGTGGAATGTCGGTACTCACCGAAGAGGCCTTCGGCCCCGTCGTTACCGTCGAAACCTTCAACGGCGAGGACGAAGCTGTGGCCCTGGGCAACGACACGATTTACGGCCTGGCCGGCGCGGTCTGGAGCCAGGACGCCGGACGGTCCCAACGGATGGCCGCCCGGTTGCGGCACGGCACGATCTGGATCAATGACTTCCACCCCTACCTGCCCCAGGCCGAATGGGGCGGCATGAAGCAGTCCGGAAGCGGCCGCGAACTTGGCCCCACCGGTATGGCCGAGTACCAGGAAATCAAGCACGTCTACCAAAACCTCCGCCCCGCCGTCACCGGCTGGTTTCCCCAGTAATGGCAGGGCATGACGCACAGGTTCCCATGGCACAACCCGGAAAGGAAAGTATGTTGAACGGGCCGCACGAGCAGAATTTTGACTATGTAGTGGTGGGTGCGGGGTCGGCCGGCGCCGTGGTCGCAGCCCGCCTTAGCGAGGATCCCTCGGTGCGGGTAGCACTGATCGAGGCCGGTCCCCGGGATGAAGGCATCGACGAAGTCCTCACCCTGAACCGGTGGATGGAACTGCTGGAATCCGGCTACGACTGGGACTACCCCGTCGAAGAACAGGAGAACGGGAACTCGTTCATGCGGATGGCCCGCGCCAAGGTACTGGGCGGGTGCTCCTCCCACAATTCCTGCATCGCGTTCTGGGCCCCGGCAGAGGACATCGACGAATGGGAATCGAAGTTCGGCGCCACAGGCTGGAACGCCGGGACGGCCTTCCGGATCTACCGCAAGATCGAAAACAACGCCGACGACGGCGAGCACCACGGCCACGACGGCCCCGTAAGGCTTCGCAATGTACCCGCGGCAGATCCCTGCGGCGTGGCCCTGCTTGACGCAGCCGAGGCAGCCGGAATTCCCCGTGCCAAATTCAACGCGGGCAAAACCATCACCCAGGGCGCGAACTTCCTCCAAATCAACGCCACCGAGGACGGAAAGCGGGCATCCTCCTCGGTGTCCTACCTGCACCCCGCCGCGGACCGCGAAAACCTCGTCATCCTTGACTCCACCCACGCCACCCGGTTGGTCTTCGATGACAACAAACGCTGCATCGGCGTCGAAGTCGTTGATAACGCCTTCAGCGCCCCCACGATAGTCAGGGCCTCCCGCGAAGTAATCGTCTCCGCCGGAGCCATCGATTCGCCCAAACTGTTGATGCTCTCAGGGATCGGTCCCGCTGAACACCTGGCCAAGATGGGCGTGGATGTACTCGTTGACGCCCCCGGGGTCGGCGCCAATCTTCAGGACCACCCGGAGGCCGTCATCCAATGGCAGGCCAAGAAGCCGATGGTCACCGAATCGACCCAGTGGTGGGAAATCGGAGTTTTTGCCCAAATCGACGAAGGCCTCGACCGGCCCGACCTCATGATGCACTACGGCACCGTCAATTTCGACATGCACACCTTCCGGCAGGGCTACCCCACAGCCGACAACGTGTTCTGCCTGACTCCGAACATCACGCACGCCCGTTCCAGGGGAACCGTGCGTCTCCGCTCACGGGACTACCGGGACAAGCCGCGGGTGGATCCCCGCTACTTCACCGACCTGGAAGGATACGACCTGCGGATCATGACGGCGGGCCTGCGCAAGGCACGGGAGATCGTGGCACAGACCCCGCTGGCAGAGTGGGCCGGTGAAGAGCTCTTCCCCGGAGCAGACGTCCAAACCGATGAGCAGATCCAGGACTACATCCGGCGCACACACAACACCGTCTACCACCCCGCCGGTACAGTCCGCATGGGCGCGATCGACGACGCCGTGTCGCCGCTGGACCCCGAACTCAGGGTCAAAGGAGTCACAGGCCTGCGCGTCGCGGACGCCTCAGTAATGCCTGAACTCGTCACGGTGAACCCCAACCTCACCGTCTATATGATCGGGGAGCGTGCAGCTGAACTGATCGCGGGGGAATTTAAGACGGCGGCGGCGATTGAAGAAGATGTCCCCGCAACCCTCTGAAACCAGGACCCTGCCGGCGGCCCCGCCTGGCCGGCAAGGCCGCCCGCAGAAGGCACCTCCGATGCCAACACGCGACAAGTCCTCCAACCTGGAAACAGCCGGCCCCAAAGAGGAAATATGAACCTGCCAATTGCTGATGCCACACACGACTCATCTGGTGGCGGACCCCTCATCCCCGGCCAGACGAAGGGATGTTGTGCGCCGTCCCGTGAAGCGCGTCTGCCTGAGATCGCCAACGAGGGGCCGGCCCACTACACGGGACTGACGGGGCAGGAATCCCACCACAGCATTGACATCCCCCAGGGGATATTCAGCATGGGCGATGCATTTGGGGAAGGCTACCCAGCAGACGGGGAGACGCCTGTCCATCAGGTCGAACTGGACGCTTTCCGCATCGACGCCACGGCCGTCACCAACAGCATGTTCGCTGCCTTCATCCAGGCCACTGGGTACCGCACCGAGGCCGAGCAGTACGGATCCTCCGCAGTGTTCCATCTGCTTTCCACCGCCACCGGTCGGGACATCTTCGGAGCCGCTGCCGGAGCCCCCTGGTGGCTGAACATCCGGGGCACCGACTGGGCACACCCCACCGGCCCGGGTTCAAACTGGCAGGACATCCCGGACCACCCTGCAGTGCATGTCTCCCATCACGACGCCCTGGCCTACTGCACCTGGGCCGGCCGTCGTCTGCCCACCGAGGCAGAGTGGGAATATGCCGCACGGGGTGGCCTGGAGGGCCTGCGCTACGCCTGGGGCAACGAGCTCACCCCGGACGGGGAACACCGCTGCAACATCTGGCAAGGCACCTTCCCGGCAACCAACACCAGCGAAGACGGACACGCCGGCACCGCCCCCGTCCGCTCCTTCCCGCCCAACGGGTACGGCCTCTATGAAATGGCAGGCAACGTCTGGGAATGGTGCGCCGACTGGTTCCTGCCCAAGTACTACCGCAACTCCCCCACCCATAACCCGCAAGGACCAACCATCGGCGCGGGACGCGTCATGCGTGGCGGCTCGTACCTCTGCCACGACTCCTATTGCAACCGTTACCGCGTAGCAGCCCGCACCGCCAACACGCCCGAATCATCCTCCGGCAATTTGGGCTTTCGCACTGTAGCGCTAGGACTGGACAGGCAGCGTTGACAACACCCGGAACTCTGGCAGCTATGAACTCACAGGGCGGCGGGCGAAGCGGTCTCTGCGCCCTGAATTTTTGGCTGACATGATGCTGAAAGGTGGCCGCCGCACTTCAGTCGGGACGGGAGGACTACGCCCGGGCCCACCCATGTCCGACAGCAAAACCGCGGCCGGCATCCAGCACATGCAGCTACGTGCCACGGCCATTTTCCAGCTGAGAAAAAACTGAAACCGACAGAGGACATCAACCGTGGACATCATTGCTGAAATATCCGGCTGGCTAGGGGCACTGGGAGTCCTCGTTGCCTACCTGCTCTTCTCGATTGGCCGTATCCCCAATGGCAGGCTTTTCCAAACCGCTAATCTATTTGGATCCGCCGCGCTCCTTGTCAACGGTTTTCATCATGGAGCCTGGCCATCGGTCAGCACGAATATCGTCTGGTGTGCGATTGCGGCATGGGCTCTGGTCCGTCTCAAGCAGTTGGCAGTGCAGCCGAACTTAACCGAACTCAACCCCCATCTGGACAAGGACGAGCTTTTACCCCGGCCTGGGCCGAGCGACGTCTAAACCAGAAGCCGGACATTCCACGTCAGGCAGTCACTCAAACACCGTCAGGATGGGGTCCAAAACGGGATTTCCTGCAGCTTTCTGGTGGACAGCCTGGATTGGACCACACCCAAGCTCACACCTTGAAGTACTTCGCCTCCGGGTGGTGGAACACGAACGCGTCGGTGGACTGTTCGGGGTGCAGCATCAGCTCGTCACTGAGGATCACGCCCATCCGCTCGGGTTTCAGCAGCTCCGTCACCTTGCGGCGGTCCTCCATGTCCGGGCACGCCGGGTAGCCCAGCGAGAAGCGGGCACCGCGGTAGTCGAGCTTGAAGTACCCTGCCTTGTCCTTGGGCTCCTCGGCTGCGAAACCCAGCTCGGTGCGGATACGGGCATGCCAGAACTCCGCCAGCGCCTCGGTGAGCTGCATGACCAGGCCGTTGAGTTCGTAGTAGTCGCGGTAGTGGTTCCCCTTGAACAGCTCCGCTGTCACCTCATCGATCGCTGAACCGGCGGTGACCAGCTGGATTGGCAGCACGTCGATCTGGCCCGATTCGCGCGAGCGCACGAAGTCGGCGAGGCACAGGTGCCGGTCCCGGCGCTGGCGCGGGAAGTCGAAACGCAGGCGCTCGGTGCCGATCGGGCCGCCTGAACCGCCATCGGGGGCGAGCAGTCCCGCAGTGCCCAGGACGCCGTCGTGATCCTCTCCGTGGTGCAGCACCACCACCTGCTCCCCCTCGGAGACCACCGGGAAATAGCCGTACGCGACGGACGCGTCAAGCATTCCCTCGGCGAGGATGCGGTCCAGCCAGTAACGCAGGCGCGGCCGGCCCTCGAGTTCCACCAGTTCCTCGTAGGAGGCGCCGTCGTCGCCGCGGCCGGGCTTGAGCCCCCACTGCCCCATGAACGTGGCGCGCTCGTCGAGCAAGGCCGCGTAGTCGTGCAGCGCCACGCCGCGGACGATGCGCGTGCCCCAGAACGGCGGCGCGGGCACGGCGTTGTCGGCGACGACGTCGGAACGCCCGGGCATCGCCTCCGGTTCGGTCACCGTGAACTTCGCCCCGCCCTTGTGGATCCGCTTCTTCAGCGGCGGAAGGCCGACGTCGTCCGGCGACTCACCGCGGGCAACGCGGACCAGCGGCTCCATGAGTGAGAGGCCCTCGAAGGCGTCCTTGGCGTAGCGCACCACGCCATCAAACTGCTCGGCAAGGTCCTGCTCCACGTAGGCGCGGGTCAGGGCTGCCCCGCCGAGGATGATGGGCCATTTCTTCGCCAGGCCACGGGACTGCAGCTCCGCGAGGTTCTCCTTCATCACCACGGTGGACTTCACCAGCAGGCCGGACATGCCGATCACATCGGCGTTGTGCTCCTCCGCTGCGGCCATGATCTCGGCGATCCCCTGCTTGATGCCGATGTTGATGACTTTGTAGCCGTTGTTGGTGAGGATGATGTCCACCAGGTTCTTGCCGATGTCGTGCACGTCGCCGCGCACGGTGGCGATCACCATGGTGCCCTTGCCCGACGCATCCGACTTCTCCATGTGCGGCTCTAGCAGGGCCACGGCGTTCTTCATCACCTCGGCGGACTGCAGCACGAACGGCAACTGCATCTCGCCGGCGCCGAAGCGCTCGCCCACCACCTTCATGCCCTCGAGCAGGTAGTCGTTGATGATGCCGAGCGGGGTCATTCCCTCGGAGCGGGCCAGGTCGAGGTCCGCTTCCAGGCCCTTGCCCTCGCCGTCGATGATGCGCCGCTCAAGGCGCGCACCGGTGGGCAGCGCCGCGAGTTCAGCGGCGCGCTGGTCCTTGAGCGCTGCGGTGTCGACGCCGGCGAACAGGTCCAGCATGATGGCCAGCGGGTCGTACGTGGTGTTGCCGTCGGCGTCGTATTCGCGGCGGTCCCAGACGAGGTCCAGCGCCACCTTGCGCTGTTCCTCCGGCAGGGACGCGAGCGGCACAATTTTGGCGGCGTCGATGATGCCGCTGGTCAGGCCCGCCTGCACTGCCTCGTGCAGGAACACCGAGTTCAGGACCATGCGCGCTGCGGGGTTCAGGCCAAAGGACACGTTGGAGACGCCGAGGGTGGTGTTGATGCCGGGGTACTTCGTGGTGATCTGGCGGATGGCCTCGATCGTTTCGATGCCGTCCCGGCGGGTCTCTTCCTGGCCGGTGGCAACCGGGAAGGTCAGGGCGTCCACGATGATGTCCTCGACGCGCATCCCCCATTCGCCCACCAGGGCGTCCACGAGGCGGGAGGCGATGGCCACCTTGCCCTCGGTGGTGCGCGCCTGGCCCTGCTCGTCGATGGTCAGGGCGATCACGGCGGTGCCGTGTTCCTTCACGAGCGGCATGATGCGTGCGAAGCGGCTGGTGGGGCCGTCGCCGTCCTCGTAGTTGACGGAGTTGACCACCGGGCGGCCGCCGATATGTTCGAGCCCGGCCTGGAGTACGGCCGGTTCGGTGGAGTCCATGACCAGCGGGAGCGTGGAGGCCGACGCGAAACGGGAGACGATCTCCTTCATGTCGGCCACGCCGTCGCGCCCCACATAGTCGATGCACACGTCCAGCAGGTGCGCGCCAACGCGGACCTGCTCGCGGGCAATGTCGACGCAGTCGTCCCAGCGCTCTTCGAGCATCGCCTGGCGGAACGCCTTTGAACCGTTCGCGTTGGTGCGCTCACCGATGGCGAGGTAGGACAGCTCCTGGTCGAAGTTCACGTGGTGGTAGAGGGACGCGATGCCGGCTTCCCGTTCGGTGGGAACGCGGCTGCCATCGGCACCCCTCCCGCCGCTGGCAACGCTGGCGCCGTTGCGGAAGGGCGCAAGACGTTCGACGACGGCGGCCATGTGCTCCGGCGTCGTACCGCAACAGCCGCCCACCAGGCCCAGGCCGAATTCGCGCACGAACTGCTCGTGCGCGGTGGCGAGTTCGGAGGGTGACAGCGGGTAGTGCGCGCCGTTGGGGCCAAGCACGGGCAGGCCGGCGTTGGGCATGCAGGCGATGGCCACGGAGGACTGCTTGGACAGGTGGCGGAGGTGCTCGCTCATCTCGTCCGGCCCGGTGGCGCAGTTCAGGCCGATGGCGTCGACGCCGAGCGGTTCCAACGCGGTGAGGGCCGCGCCGATTTCGGATCCCATCAGCATGGTTCCGGTGGTCTCGACGGTCACCTCGACGAAGATGGGGAGCCGGATGCCCCGGGTGACGATGGCCTGCTTGCAGCCGTTGACCGCGGCTTTGGTCTGCAGGAGGTCCTGGCTGGTTTCGATGAGGAAGGCGTCCGCTCCCCCGTCGATGAGGCCCTCGGCCTGCAGCGCGAAGGTCTGCTTGAGGTAGTCGTAGCTGGTGTGCCCGAGGCTGGGGAGCTTGGTGCCCGGGCCCATCGAGCCCAGGACCCAGCGCATGCGTCCGTCTGTTTTTTCTGCCGCTTCGGCGCGGTCGCGGGCGATCTCTGCGCCCTTCCGGGCGAGCTCTTCGATCCGGTCGTCGATGCCGTAGTCGGAGAGGTTGGACCAGTTGGCGCCGAAGGTGTTGGTTTCGACGGCGTCGATGCCTGTGGCGAAGTACGCGTCATGGATGTCTGCGAGGACGTCCGGCCGGGTGTGGTTGAGGATCTCGTTGCAGCCTTCGAGCCCCAGGAAGTCCTCCTCGAGCGAGAGTTCGCGGCCCTGCAGCATGGTGCCCATCGCGCCGTCGGCAATGACGACTCGGTGGTTCACGGCGTCCAGCAGCTCCTGCGAACGGGCGGGGCGGGGCACGGATTCTATATCAAGCGCAAAACGAGGCATCTAAACAGGTTACGTGCGACACACCGAAACATTGCTTCGTATTTCGATGTGCTACGACGGGGCGGTGGCGTGCTTTGGACGGCCGGCCGAGCCCATCACGATGTTGGCTTGGCAGCTTCGTCCCGTAACGGCACGCCACAGGTGCCGCGGGCGCTGAAGAGAGGGTTGGGGGCTCGCAGATTTGACGGTGTTGTTTGTGATCCCCGCCAGGCCGAAGAGTTCGTTCCCGATGGCGGCCCGGGCGGCATCGGTTGGTCTGATCGGCCCAGAAGCGGACGCGGTACGGGGCCCTAGCCGTAGGCGTGCAGCTTGACACGCTCGGCTTCCGGCACGAGCCAACACCCTGCCAGATTGAGGAGCCCGGTCCAGTTGTCCCTGACCAATGGCATCAGGCGGCAGGCTTGCCGGACGTGAGGTCGGCGGAATGGACGTCGGCGACGCCGAAGATTCTCACAAACCCGGAGTACTCCAGGTACGGCTGGGTGCCCGCTCGAGGATGAGTTGTGTCCGACGAGTGGGGCGTGAAAAGACTGCTGAAATCGCGAGAACACTAGAGAGCAGGTTGCTTGCCGGTCGGCAGAACAGGAAATCAGCAAAGGTTGGGGGCCATGTGTCACTTCTCGACATGACCTCATGAGAGCAAGTAGGTGAGTGTCATTTAGGACAATCACGGGTAACTTGTTGGTTCATTAGCTTGAGTTGCTGACGTGCTTCCGTTGCGCAGCAAGCAGAGCCTAATAGGGGGATAAATGGAGTTCGAAGAGAAGCTCTCATCGTTTGCAGCGAGGCTAAGCCAGCCGTGTGGTGCAGCGTGATGCCAAGTCCTACTTCACAGTTCTTTTGGACGACAACAACCGCAAGCCCATCGCTCGCCTGCACTTCAACCGCACCCAGAAGTACAGCGCGCTCTTGGCGTCAACAAAGAAGAAACCAGGGTGCCCATCAGCAGTTTGGAAGAGATTCATGAACATACAGAACCGCTGTGTGCGAGCGTCAAGAGCTACCTCTGAGCGCCCGTTTCGAGATTTAGGAAACAAGCTCCGCAGCGCGACTGACAGGACTCAACCTTCGCATTGTTCTTTGAACATCCTTCCCGCTCGTCGTGTCAAGGCTATTTAGTAAAGGATTACGACCGTGTCAACGATCTTCTTTGGTTATCCGGAACAGCCCCCTGCCAATGCCGAAGTCATGAGAAATACGGCGCAAAGCCTTGGAAGTGACTCCGGCATCACCGCTACGACTTGGCAAGACTTGACCGTTGACGGTCGAATTGTCATCGACCAAGTCCTAGACGCAATTGATAACTGCGACATGGCCGTTTTCGATATCACTTCTCTCAATTCAAATGTTCTGTTCGAATTAGGGTATGCAGTTGGGCGAGGAAAGATAATTTGGCTCACTCTCGATTCCACCGATTCTAGAGCGAAGAAGAACTGGAAAGATCTGGCCATTCTCAGCAATGTTGGTTACACGGCCTACCGAAACAGCGATGATCTCGTAAAGCTCTTTTATAGAAACAAGCCACTGCTGACGCCGGATTCACTCTATGACAAACTTATAGAACCGGCACTTCCGGAGCACGCCAGCGACCGGCGGTCGATTCTCTATTGCACCACATTTGAACCTTTTGAAGCCTCAAACAAGCTAAGTAACATGCTTGATGAGAGACAGCGACGCGGCCAAAGTGTTACAACTTCTGACCCCGGTGAATCTAGCCTTATCCCCATTGACTGGTTCGCACCACGGATTGCAAGCGCGGCCGGAGTGCTCGTAAATTTCGCTGGTGCCAAACGCAACAGAGCGAATATCCATAACAACAGGCACGCCCTAGTGGCCGGGCTAGCTACCGGTCTTGAGACCCCCGTCCTCATGCTCGCAGAAGGGGACTATCCAGCACCTTTTGACTACGAGGCAAAGCTAAGAATTTATGAAACCGCTGAGGAGTGTGTCGAAGAAGCGCGCAAGTGGTTGGACAACCTTGAATATGAAGGAATATCTTGGAACGCCCCTAGGTCTACGTCACCCAGTGCTTTGGGTGGGCTTCGCTTCGGGGAACACGTAGCGGAAAACGAACGAACGGAATTGGCAGAATATTTTGTTGAAACCTCCGCCTACCATGAGGTCGTTGCCGCGCGGGATAGCATCTTCGTGGGCCATCGAGGAACAGGTAAGACTGCTAACGCCATGCAAGCTTATCAACACATTGCAGCCAATAAAACAAATTTAGCTATCCTAATCAAACCATCCGGTTTTGAGTTCCCGGCTATGCTGGCGGTAGTGCTTCGTCTATCGTCGCATCAGCAAGATTACTTTTTTGATTCGCTTTGGCGCTTCATAATTCAAACTGAAATAGCGTCTGCCATGCTCCAACGACTACGCAGCCGCAGCTCCTTTGTGCCTTTCAGCGCAGATGAGCAGGCATTTATTGATTACGCCTCCAGCACCCCTTTCGATATGGACGAGGACATCTCGGTGCGGCTTGAGCAGACATTGATGGCGCTCACTGAATCCCTAGCAGCGACCACCACGACGCTCGATACCGAAAGGAACCTCATAAACGAAGCGTTCCACACTGAGGCGCTAGCCACGCTACGAGCCCAGCTTGGTCACGTTCTGAAAGGGAAGAAACGAGTAGCTGTCTTCGTCGACAACCTGGACAAGGGCTGGGAGCGTGGAGCGGACTTCAAAGTCATGGCTCGCTTTATTTTAGGTCTCCTAACCGCCCGAGGTAGAGTCGTAACTGATTTTGAGAAAGAGGACTACTGGCGTACCGCCATAAAGCTTACCGTCTCCGTGTTCCTGAGGAGCGACATATATACCTATTTGAGACGCGAGGCACGCGAGCCCGATAAGTTGCCTATCTCTACTATTTCTTGGCGCGATGCACAAACCCTCAAATCAGTCATCGAGTCACGGTTTATAATAAGCGAAGCTCATCCAGACCGAGTCTCTGAACTTTGGGAGAAGTATTTCTGCCCCTCTATAGGAAACTTGACCACCGGCGAGTACCTGACCAAGGTCACTCTTCCTCGACCAAGGGATGTGGTTTTTTTCTGCAATGCTGCTGTTGGAAAAGCCATCGACCGCCGACATACGCGTGTGGAGTCCGACGATTTCCTAGCCGCGGAGGAGGTCTATTCGCAATACGCCTACGAGGCGCTATTGGTTGAGAACGGTGTAACAATTCCCGAAATGGAGGATGCACTTCTAAGCTTCATCGACTCTACAGAAATTGCAACCGCAGGTATTCGAAAGCAAGAACTTTCACGCGGTGGTCTCGGGGACGACCGAATAGAACCTATACTCGATAAACTTCTATCGATGTCCTTTTTCGGTATTGAAATCTCAGAGGGAGTATTTGCTTATCCCGAGGTCGGAAGTGACATGGCCGCGGCCAGTGCACGGGCAAAAAAATATGAACCGCATACAGACTCTCGGCGGCTCATTATCCACCGCGCCTTTCGTACCTTTCTTGGCATCAATACCACTAACGGAAATCAGAAATAAGGTAACCTGCGGAGCATTCGTAGCTCATGAGCCCATCGTGCGCCTCCACAGCTGCATCAGCCCATAAGGTCGTTTCTACTGGGGATTCAGCTATAAGGCCGGTACTTACAGTGCCGAAAGGCACCATAACTATACAATCTGCCTCGCCGACAGATTAGGTCCAATTGGTTCCAGGCTGCGGTAGGGACCGGTTGCTCTCGGGCAGGCGATGCATGGGAGGAACCAGGCAGTCAGCTGTTGTCATGCAAGCATCTGCTGATCTTTCCATGGTATTCCCCGAAATCCGGGAGTCCGGTGGCCCAAGGGTTACCCCGCCGGGGGTTCGCTATCGCCGAACTCTGCGAGCTGCAAACCCCACGCCGCCCGATCGTCAAAGTAGATGCGCCGCGCATCAGTTGAGAGTTTGTACGTTCGGCGACCGCTCTTGACGGCCTCACGAACGATCAGATTCTGCTCGTCGAGTCGCTTAGCTCGCCACCCGATGAGCTGATGAGATACGTCTAGTTCACCGGCGATCTCGCTGGCGTAAAGTGGCCGAGCTTCAGAATCAAGGCTACGCAAGATCCCCAGTTCAGTTTGGGGAAGTAGTTGTTCGCTTGCCACACGGGCGACGACATCGGAGTATTTCTTTGCAATGTTAGTAACTACACAGGTCCCCTGCCGACAGAGCGGGCAAAGCATGTGATACTTCTTGAGGGAATCGAGGTCGGAAGAGTCGAAAACTGCGCCACAGGAGTCGCATTGAATTTCTTGATTCGTCGAGACGTAGGCCTGCAGAATCGGGTTATAGTCAAAGACTCGCTCAACAAAGTACAGTCTTTGTTCTCTTGATTTTGTAGGGCGTCCAAACGCGATGTTGTACTTTTCACACAGACCAAAATTCAGAGCGTAGATCGAAACGAGCAGCCCATCACGATTACTCATCACAAAATATTTGGTAATGAAAAAATTCAGTTCAAGCGTGGACAGTAGAGTTTCGAATGAGGGATTCACATTGAAGTGACTTGTAGGATGACGGCCATCGACCGACTGAAAGATGCTTGCGCTTTCCTTCGATCGCAGAGAACGTGCGCGGGCGACTACTTGCTCGAGCAGTTCCTTCAGGCTGAATATTGTCGATCGCTCGTGGAATGATTCATGCAGAAAGGCCCCCATCGCGAAGTAGGGCTCAAGTTTCTCTTCGTAGTAGCGCTTGGCCGCATCCCGAACTCCCTGGACGGTTATTCGGCGCCCATAAAGCAACTGCGATTCGTGGGCAAAAAACAGTATGTATCCAAGTGTGCGAGGGTTGCCCATCGATGCCTGGAATAGGGTGTCCCAAAGCTGCGAATCTCGGCCGATATCCATGAATCGGACGGGGTCCAGTCCGAAGTGATGCAGCCGCCGCTCGACCAAGCGTTTAGTGAATTCGCTGGACTTCTCCTCCATTGAGGCAACGCCCGATTGTCCGTAGATGCTGTGGAGGTCGAGCGTTATTTCCTCTATCTTGGATTTGTCCAGATTTCCGTAGTAAATACGCCCTGGGTAGGCAGCAATTTTGAACTTGACTAACTCCTCGGACCAGTTGTTGAGTGGTGCTACGAGAACATCGACCACGGACCGCATCGCATCTTCGGGGAGCTCTGAGAAGTCGTCGAGAAAAACATAGAGGTGCTTGATACCGAGTGGTTGCAATAGCGATTTAAGCCCAGTGATCAGGCGGTGGACGTCGATGCTTCGGAGAAGAACATCGGAGTACTCCGATTCAGATTCTGATTCGGAGGAGGCTTCTGCGGAAGCAGAAAAGTTTGCACTTGGGCCGGTGGCGGACAACTCTGTCCCCGCTTGTACGCCGATCAAGGCCCCGTTCTGGTCCCGCTGCCGCACGGATGCAGTGCGAATTCCCTGAACATTTACGAACTTAGGTTCTTCAAGTTCCATGAGAAACTCATCGAGTTTCTTTTCGAGGTCGTTGTATTCGCCAGTGAAAGCTTCGCGCAGGCGACTGCGCCAAGCGGAGTTCAGCTGGGCTCGCAAGTCGTCGCGAATTCCAATGACAACGGCTTTTAGGAACGCCGTCAGTAGGAGAAGGTGATCCAGTGCTGCGTCGCTGAGTGCACCGTCGGTTGAGGTCAGTGCGCTCGTTAGCGCGGGATCGACGCGTGAAGATTCAAAGACAGTTTTGATGTCAACATATGCGGCGATCACGTCCTTCTGCGCAAGTAGACTCTTGCGCGCCCGAAGGAACACGGTTGACTTTCCGGTACCCTTCCGGCCAACGATGAAGGTGGTCGTAGGTTGTCGGATCTGCTTGAGTACGTGGTCATGGGGTAGCGGATCGACGTAGAGCTGCTCGATGAGGTCTTTTCCGTCCGCAGTCTCCATCTCCGCGCGGCGGTAAAGCTTCAGGAGTCGAATAGCCTCAGTGAACTTTTCAAGCTCCTCTGTGTTGAAATCTGGCAATCTTCATCCGATCCATGTGACGTACTCGAAAACGATAGTGAAACGCATCATGCCACAACACGGCTGACCAAATAGCCCGCGTTACATCGTTTACCCTAGCAAGTTGAATGCACAGTACGATCGATGCGCTCAAGTTGAATCATGGGTTCCGGAGCGGGGGGTGCGTGGGCCTACTCAGTGCGCTCCCAAAGATCAGCTAGAAGACGACAATAAAGGCTCCATTTCGGTCTCGAGTATGCGACGACGAACGCCAACAACCATTCGATTCGTAAAGAGCTATAAAGACGTCGCCCCATCCAGGATCAGCAGGGACGGCCGCTCCAGAAGAAAGCCCGTGCAATCGTCAGCGGCTGCTTCTCGCCGGAGACACATTGGCGCCCTCGTCGTCCAAAACAGTCGTACCCGCCAGGCAATGCCGCACGAACCCGTCCACATACGTCGCCCGCTCCCTGGATTTCGCCCTCGGTAGCCGACGGCCGCCCATAAGCAATGTTGTCCCGGATGGTGCCGCCGAAAAGCCACGTATCGTGCAGCGCCCTCCCCCTCCGCGAGCGCAGCTCACGCGGCGGCACCGAGGTGACGTCCACGGCCGTCGAGCCTTATCCGCCATGCATCAATTTCCTAGAACCGCATCATCAGGTTCACCAGGATGGTCTTGCCCACGCCGGTCAGGCCAACTATCGCCACCGTCTGCCCCGGCTCCGCCACCAAGACAGCGACGAGATCAGCGGCTTGTCCGGCGAATAGTAGAAGGAGACGTCCATAAACGCCTGCACATCGCCAAGCTGCATCGCCCCGACCGCCACGGCAGGCCGCCCACCACCGCAATCCCCATATTTACCAGGTCCCCGATGAACGTCATAGACGTCCACGCAGACTTTTACGGCAGATCAGGAATGCCCTGCGAGCAGGGAGCTGGCTTCCTGGCGGGTGCTGCCCGAGGATTCGATGTGCGCCAGTTCGGCCGGGATTTCCCAGCCCTTCTTGCGCATCGCTGTGGCCCAGAGCCGGCCGGCACGGTAGGAGGAGCGGACCAGCGGCCCGGACATCACACCCAGGAAGCCCATCTCGATCGCTTCGTCCTGGAGGTCCACGAATTCCTGCGGCTTGACCCAGCGGTCCACCGGCAGGTGCCGTTCACTCGGGCGCAGGTACTGGGTGATGGTGATCAGGTCACAGCCCGCCTCGTGCAGGTCACGGAGGGCCTCGGAGATTTCCTCACGGGTTTCACCCATGCCAAGGATCAGGTTGGACTTGGTGACCATGCCCAGCTTCCGGCCCTGCGTGATGACATCCAGGGACCGGTCATACCGGAACGCCGGCCGGATCCGCTTGAAGATCCGCGGCACGGTTTCGACGTTGTGCGCGAACACCTCAGGCTTTGAATCGCAGATCGCCTCGATGTGCTCGGGCTTGCCGGAGAAATCCGGGATCAAAAGCTCGACGCCGGTGCCCGGGTTCAGTTCGTGGATCTTGCGGACCGTCTCGGCGTACAGCCAGACACCCTCGTCGGCCAGGTCATCACGGGCCACACCGGTGACGGTGGCGTACCGCAGCTGCATGGCCTGCACGGACCGGGCCACCTTGGTGGGTTCAAACATGTCCACCGGCGACGGCTTGCCGGTATCGATCTGGCAGAAGTCACACCGCCTGGTGCACTCGGACCCGCCGATCAGGAACGTGGCTTCCTTGTCTTCCCAGCACTCAAAAATGTTCGGGCAGCCCGCCTCCTCACACACCGTGTGGAGGCCTTCCTTCTTGACCAGATTCTTCAGCTGAACGAACTCGGGACCCATCTGGACCTTGGCCTTGATCCACTCCGGCTTCCGTTCCACCGGGGTGGCCGCGTTGCGCTGTTCGATGCGCAGCATCTTCCGGCCTTCTGGTGCCAGTGTCATCAGTACTCTTTCCTTAGCATTCGACCACGTTGACGGCCAGGCCGCCCATCGCGGTTTCCTTGTATTTGGAGGACATGTCCTTGCCCGTTTCGCGCATGGTCACGATCACCTCATCCAGCGACACCCGGTGCGTTCCATCGCCCCACAGCGCCATCTTGGCGGCGTTGATCGCCTTCGCCGACGCGATGGCGTTCCGTTCAATACACGGAATCTGAACCAACCCGCCGATCGGATCACACGTCAACCCCAGGTTGTGCTCCATCGCGATCTCCGCCGCGTTCTCCACCTGCTGCGGCGTGCCGCCCATGACCTCGGCCAGGCCCGCGGCCGCCATGGACGACGCCGAACCCACCTCGCCCTGGCAGCCCACCTCCGCCCCCGAAATAGATGCCTGTTCCTTGTACAGCACCCCGATGGCACCGGCCGCCAGCAGGAACCTGACCACGACGTCGTCGCGGTCCTCCTGATTGGCGCTCTCCATCCCCGGCGCGAAGTGCAGCGCGTAGAACAGCACTGCCGGGATGATCCCGGCCGCGCCGTTGGTCGGGGCGGTGACCACCCGGCCGCCCGAGGCATTCTCCTCATTGACGGCGAGAGCGATCAAGTTAACCCACTCCTGCCAATACTTCTGGTCATAGAAGTCCTGGTCCTGGCCTTCACCGTCCGGCCGTGAGCTTTCCTTTTTCAGCCGGTCGTACCAATCCGGGGCACGACGGCGGACCTTCAGTCCGCCGGGCAGCAGGCCTTCGCGCTTGAGGCTGGTGGCCACGCAGTCCTCCATGACGGACCAGATGTGCAGCAGGCCTTCGCGGATCTCCCTGGGAGTGCGGTTGTCCTCCTCGTTGACCCGCATTACGTCGCTAATGCCCAGCCCGGTTTCCCGGCAGTGCTCCAACAGTTCAGCGGCAGTCCGGAACGGCAGCGGCAGTTCCTTCTTGGATTCCTCTAGCTCCTGCTGCGCAGCGTCTTCCTCGCCCTCGCGGACGATGAACCCGCCACCCACGGAGAAAAAGGTGGCAGTGTGCAGGACATTGCCCTCGCCATCGGACACAGTGAAGGTCATGCCATTGGTGTGGCGCGCCAGGATGGTCAGCGGCCGCAGCACCATGTCATTCACGCCATAAGGCAGCGGCACGGTCCCAGCCAACTGCAGGACACCCGTCTCCTCAATCGCAGCCAGCCGCTCCTCCACCTCATCGGGCAGGATCAGCTCCGGATGAAACCCCTCCAGCCCGAGCAGGATCGCGGTCATGGTGCCATGACCGTGCCCGGTAGCAGCCAACGACCCGTAAAGGTCCACCCGCAACCCCGCCACCTCGGCCACCATGCCAGAGGCCTTCAGCTCCTCCGCAAACACAGCAGCAGCCCGCATCGGCCCGACGGTGTGCGAACTTGACGGTCCAATGCCAATGGAAAAGAGATCAAAGACTCCAACGGCCATGACGACTTCCTAACTAACTAATTTTCAGGATGCGGCACCGCAGTAACGGTGCCGCATGAGGGGCCGGCGGAGCCGGACTTTTCGAAAGCGTGCGTCAAAGCGACGAAGGAGCAGCACGCGTGAAAATGTCCGGTCCGGCGGTCCCGGAGCCAGCCACGGCGCCTAGGACAGCGGTGCCACGCCCGGGTAGAGCGGGTGGGCCGCGGCGAGGGCTTCGACGCGGTGACGGAGCCCGGAAAGGTCGGCTCCGGCGTCGGCCATCAATGCCTCGGCGATGATGTCCGCAACCTCGCGGAAGGCTGCTTCGCCGAACCCTCGGGTCGCCAGTGCCGGAGTGCCGATCCGCAGCCCGGACGTCACCATGGGCGGGCGGGGGTCGAACGGCACGGCGTTGCGGTTCACCGTGATGTCGATCTCCGCGAGCCGGTCCTCAGCCTGCTGCCCGTCCAGTTCGCAGTTCCGCAGGTCCACCAAAACCAGGTGCACATCGGTGCCGCCAGAGATGACGTTGATGCCCTTGGCGGTGACGTCCGGCTGGACCAGGCGCTCGGCGAGGATCCGGGCGCCGGCAAGGACCCGTTCCTGCCGTTCCCGGAACTCCTCAGACGCGGCGATCTTGAACGCCACGGCCTTGCCCGCGATGACGTGCTCCAGCGGCCCGCCCTGCTGGCCCGGGAACACCGCCGAGTTGATCTTCTTGGCGATGGCGGCGTCGTTGGTCAGGATGATGCCGCCACGCGGACCGGCGAGGGTCTTGTGCGTGGTGGAGGTGGTGACGTGGGCGTGCGGCACCGGGGAGGGGTGCAGCCCGGCGGCAACCAGTCCGGCGAAGTGCGCCATGTCCACCATCAGGTAGGCGCCCACTGAATCGGCGATCCGGCGGAACTCGGCGAAGTCCACCTGGCGTGCATAGGCCGACCAGCCTGCCACGATCAGGACCGGTTTGTGCTCGTGGGCCAGGCGCTCCACCTCGGCCATGTCGATCCGGTGGTCCTCTTCGCGGACCTGGTACGGGATGACGTTGTACAGCCGGCCGGAGAAGTTGATCTTCATGCCGTGGGTCAGGTGGCCGCCGTGGGCCAGGTTCAGGCCCATGATCGTGTCGCCCGGCTTGATCAGCGCGTGCATCACCGAGGCGTTGGCCTGCGCACCTGAATGCGGCTGGACGTTCGCGAACTCGGCGCCGAACAGGGCCTTGACCCGCTCGATGGCGAGCTGTTCGATGACATCAACGTGCTCGCAGCCACCGTAGTACCGCTTGCCCGGGTAACCCTCGGCATACTTGTTGGTCAGCACCGAGCCCTGCGCCTGCATCACTGCCACGGCGGTGTGGTTCTCCGACGCGATCATCTCCAGGCCGTCGCGCTGGCGGCCCAGTTCGTCGTCGATCTTGGCCGCGATCTCCGGATCCAGGACCGACAGGTCCGCGTCCAGGCTCGGCGAAACAACCTGCTCAAATGCTGCCGTGGCGGCAGCAGCGCCGCTCACAGCTCGCCGCCGTTGACCGTTGCGTACTCGGCAGCTGACATCAGCGGACCTTCTTCGGTCACGGCCACCCTGAACAGCCAGCCGGCACCATAGGGATCGTTGTTGATCAGGGCAGGATCACTGACAACGGCCTCGTTGATCTCCGTCACCTCACCAGTGACCGGCGAGTACAAATCGGACACGGACTTGGTGGACTCAACCTCGCCGCAGGTCTCCCCCGCGGTCACGGAAGAGCCGACGTCGGGCAGGTCCACGTACACAATGTCGCCCAAGGCGTCGGCCGCAACGGCGGAGATCCCAATCCCCGCAGGCCCCGCCCCATCCGAGGCAACCCACTCGTGCTCGGCCGAATACTTCAGTTCAGCAACTACTTTGCTCATGCGATTTCCTTAATTTGGTGTGAGAAGTGAGAGAGCGTCCGCCCAAACACTGCGTAAAGTGAGAGAGGGTTGGAGGGCCGGCGGAGCCGGGCTTTTCGAAAGCGTGCGTCAAAGCGACGAAGGAGCAGCATGCGTGAAAAGTCCGGTCTGCCGGTCCGTACCCAGCCCCGGAGGCTTACTTGGCCCGCTTGTAGAACGGCAGCGCTACAACTTCAAAGGGTTCCAATTTGCCGCGAAGATCCACGTCGACAACCGTGCCCGGCTCGGAGTGCGCGACGTCCACATAGGCCAACGCCACGGGGTAACCGAGCGTCGGGCTCGGCTGGCCGGAAGTGACCTCGCCGATGAGTGTGCCGTCTTTGAGGATTGAATAGTGAGCGCGGGCAGCCCGGCGGCCAGTGCCTTTGAGGCCGACGAGCTTTGCGCCGATGGTGGATCCGACGCCCGCAGCCTTGATGGCCGTCAGCGCTTTCCTTCCGACGAAGTCGCTTTCCTTGGCCAGGGAAACAACCGGGCCGAGTCCTGCTGCGTAGGCGTTCACGTAGCGGGATAGTTCGTTGCCATAGAGCGGCATGCCGGCTTCGAGACGCAGTGAGTCGCGGGCTGCGAGTCCTGCCGGGATGAGTCCATGGCTTTCCCCGGCTTCGAGCAGCGCTTCCCACAGGCTGGCTGCGTCCACGTTCGGGACGTAGATCTCGAAGCCGTCTTCGCCGGTATAGCCGGTGCGGGCGAGCAACAACTCCTGCCCGTTGATATCTGCTTCAACGGCCGCGTAATACTTCAGGTCCCTGACCGGCTGGTGCTGCCCGGCGGGGACCAGCGTCAGCAGGATCGCTTCCGCGTTCGGTCCCTGCACAGCGATCAGCGACGTCTCAGCGGAGGCGTCCCGAACGACGACGTCAAAGCCAGCCGCACGGTCCGCCAGCGCCGCCGCAACCACCTTTGCGTTGCCGGCATTGGGGACCACAAGGTACTCGTCCACGCCGTCTTCGGGAGACGGGCGGCGGTACGAAATGAGGTCGTCGATGATGCCGCCGTCGGTGTTGCAGATCAGGGAGTACTTCGCCCTGCCCACGGCAACGGCTGAAAGCTTTCCCACCAGCGCGTAGTCCAGGAAAGTGGCTGCATCCGGGCCGCTGACCCACACTTCGCCCATGTGGGAGAGATCGAACAGGCCTGCTGTATTACGCACCGCGTGGTGCTCGGCGAGCTCGGACTCGTACTTGAGGGGCATCTGCCAGCCACCGAAGTCCGTGAAGGACGCGCCGGCCTTTTTGTGCTGCTCGTACAGGGCTGTGTAGTTCTCAGTCATGAGTCGCGTCCTTAGTTTTCGAGGTCTGCAGTGTTGTCCTCGAACGCTTCGAGGGGAGGGCAGGAGCACACAAGGTTCCGGTCACCGGCGGCACCGTCTACCCGGCCCACGGGCGGGAAGTACTTGTCCTGTTTCAGGTGCGGGACCGGGAACGCCGCCTGCTCGCGCGGGTATTCACGGCCCCACACGGAACTTACGACGGCGGCAGCCGTGTGCGGTGCGTTGCGCAGCGGCGACTTCTCAACAGTGAAATCACCGCTGGCCACCTGCTCGATTTCCGCGCGGATGATGATCATCGCTTCGATGAAGCGGTCGATCTCAGCCAGGTCTTCGGACTCGGTGGGCTCCACCATCAGTGTGCCCGCAACGGGGAACGACAAGGTGGGAGCGTGGAAGCCAAAGTCGATGAGGCGCTTGGCCACGTCCTCCGCGGTGACGCCGGTGCGGGCCGTCAGTTCGCGGAGGTCAAGGATGCACTCGTGGGCCACGAGTCCGCCTGCACCCGTGTACAGGACGGGGAAGTGCTCATCCAGCCGGGAAGCAACATAGTTCGCAGCGAGCAGCGCCGACTTGGTGGCTTCGGTCAGGCCCCGCCCTCCCATCAGCTTCACGTACGCCCAGGAAATCGGAAGGACACCGGCCGATCCATAGCGCGAAGCGGAGATGGCCACGCCCCCGCCTGAGGAAGCCTTGTTCGCGTCGCCGGGCATGAACGGTGCCAGGTGTGCCTTGGCTGCGACCGGGCCAACGCCGGGACCGCCGCCACCGTGCGGGATGCAGAAGGTCTTGTGCAGGTTCAGGTGGGACACGTCGCCGCCGAACTTACCCGGCTGGGCCAGTCCCACCAGCGCGTTCAGGTTGGCGCCGTCCACATACACCTGTCCGCCGGCCTGGTGGATGGCGTCGCAGACCTCGCGGACGTCAGCGTCGTACACGCCGTGGGTGGACGGGTAGGTGATCATGATGCAGGACAGCACGTCCCTGTTTGCCTCGATCTTGGCGGTCAAATCGGCGTGGTCGATGGTTCCGTCGGAAGCCGTGGCCACCACAACAACCTTCATGCCGGCCAGCACGGCTGACGCAGCATTGGTGCCATGCGCGGAGGCCGGGATCAGGCAGACGTTGCGCTGCTCGTCGCCGCGGGACAGGTGGTAGCCGCGGATGGCCAGCAGGCCTGCAAGCTCACCCTGGGAACCGGCGTTCGGCTGGATGGACACCTGGTCGTAGCCGGTGATTTCGGTAAGGTCCGCTTCCAAACCTTCAATCAGTTCCCGCCAGCCCGCCGTTTGGGAGTCCGGAGCGAACGGGTGGATCGAGGCAAACTCCGGCCAGGAGATGGCTTCCATCTCGGCCGTCGCGTTGAGCTTCATGGTGCACGAGCCCAGCGGAATCATGGTGCGGTCCAGCGAAAGGTCCCGGTCGGACAGCTTGCGGATATAGCGCAACAGCTGCGTCTCGGAACGGTGAGTGTTGAACACCGGGTGCTGCAGGAAATCGGACGTACGGACAACGCCGGACGGCAGCTCAAAGCCGGCAGCGGATTTCACGGGACCGGCGCCAAAGGCGACTGCCACGGCGGACAGGACATCCGGCGTCGTGGTTTCATCCACGGAGACGCCAACGGTGTCAGCGTCGATGAGCCGCAGGTTGATGCCGCGGGCTTCGGCGGCGGCAATGACTTTGTCCGCCTTGCCGGGGACGCGGACCGTGAGGGTGTCGAAGAATGACTCGGACACAAGGTCGCGGCCGGCGGTCTTGAGGGCGGTTGCCAGGGTCCGGGCGTGGCCGTGGACGGTTTCGGCGATCGCCTTCAGGCCTTCCGGGCCGTGGTAGACCGCGTACATCGAGGCAACGATTGCCAGCAAAGCCTGGGCAGTGCAGATGTTGGACGTGGCCTTTTCGCGGCGGATGTGCTGCTCACGGGTCTGGAGGGCCAGCCGGTAGGCAGGAACCCCGGCGTTGTCCCTGGAAACGCCAACGATGCGGCCCGGGAGCGTGCGCTCCATGCCTTCGCGGACGGCCATGTACGCGGCGTGCGGGCCGCCGAAGAACAGCGGCACGCCAAAGCGCTGCGCGGTTCCGACGGCGATGTCGGCACCTTGCTCGCCCGGGGGCGTGATGAGGGTGAGCGCCAACAGATCGGCGGCAACAGTGACCAGCGCGCCGCGTTCCTTGGCGGCAGCGATGACCGGTGCGTGGTTGAAAACGCGGCCCGAAACACCGGGCTGCTGGAGGACCACTCCGTTGATGTCGCCGTCGGGCAAGCCCTGGCTCAGGTCCGCGATCTCCACCTCGAAGCCGAGTGCCTCAGCGCGGCCCTTCACGATGGCGATGGTCTGCGGGAGGCAGTCCGCGTCCAGGACGGTCTTGCCGGCAGCAGCGGACCTGGACTTGTTGGCCCGGCGCATCAACAGCACGGCCTCGGCCACAGCCGTTGCTTCATCCAGCAGGGAAGCGTTGGCCACCGGAAGGGCCGTGAGGTCCTGCACCATTGTCTGGAAGTTCAGGAGCGCCTCGAGCCGGCCCTGGGAAATTTCGGGCTGGTACGGCGTGTACGCGGTGTACCAGGCCGGAGCTTCCAGGATGTTGCGGCGGATCACCGGCGGGGTGACGGTGTCGTAGTAGCCCTGACCGATCATTTGGACGGCGGTCTTGTTCTTGGCGGCGAGGCGGCGCAGTTCGGCCAGGACCTCAACCTCGCTGAGCGCGTCCGTGCCGCTTGGAAGTGTCAACGGTGCGGACTGACGGATGGAATCGGGGACGGCCACGTCTACCAGGCCGTCCACGGAGTCGTAGCCGATTGCCTTGAGCATGGTGTCAACGTCGGCCTGGCGCCGGGCGCCGATGTGCCGGTCCGCGAAAGCGGTGGGGGTTGATTGAACAGTCAAGAGGAACTCCATGATTCAGGCGCCCAGTGAGCGCCACGATGATGTGGGTTCCTCCCCGCTCTGTATTGGACCTGAGAGATTCCGCAGATTGTGTTCTGCTTGCACCGTCGGTGAGCCCGGTTTAACGGACTGCTTTCCAGAGTTGCCTCGCCGCGGCGGTACATGGGCCTGAGAGATTCCTGGGGAGGATTTGCTCCTACGGCGCCTGACTGGATGTACCGGCAGGACTCTCCCGCCGCAGTTCAAAAGCGTTGCGTCACCCTTGGGTGGGTGGCACGGTTCACACCATAGCGGGTATTTCTGCAACTACGCAAGGCAAGGTTTGACCGGCCAGGGACCTGGCGGCTGACTAGCGCCGCCTGACCCGGAGCCGTCTTGAGCGCCTCTACCCGGAACTGGACACGTTCATGCAGGTCCGCCGCGAGTTCGATCCCCGCGGGATATTCCTCAACGACCACACGCGGGCCCTTGTAGGCTAACTCGGCAATTCCGGCGCAGTGGGACACGCGGGCGCATGGACTTGCCTCGTACGCCCGGCTGCCGTCCGGTGACGAAGTTTCACCACTTTCACCTAGTTTCACTACGTTTCCTCTGGAGGTCTGGTGCAGAACCCCTTCAAGCCGACGGCAGGAGCAACGCCCCCCTGCATTGGTCGGGCGGGCCGGGCTTTTGGACGAGTTCGAGTACGGCCTGCAGCAGGGTTCCAGAGCCCCTGGCCTTCTGACCATAGGCCGCTAGTCGGACTGGTCCAGTCAATGATTGCCCTGTTATCAGGTGACCTGCAGGACCTGGGTTCAGGCGAGTTTGGTTACCTGGTAAGTGTGGCCGGCCGCACGGAGTCGCTGTATGAGCACGTTGCCGAGTGCAGTGGCCGGTGTCAGCGACCCTTTCGCGGTCGGCAGCCGGTCGCCGTCGAGGGCAAGAGCGAGTGCAGTCTCGCCTGCCATCACGGCGGTGGCGGCATAGCCGGGATCACCAGGGCCAGCAGCAATCGCCTGGTATCGGTGCCCGTCCTCGGTGCGGGCGGTCACCTGAGAGTGGAACCAGCCCGCGCGCTGGGTGCTGGTGCTCGGACCCGCACCTGGTGCCGGAAGACAGCGGTCGAGCACCCCCCGGGTCGGCGGGAACGCCATCGCGCCCATGAATGCCCGGAGTCCGAGTGCCACTGCCCTGGCGAGAACCGCTCCTGCCGGTCCGCGGGCCACCCCCATCACCTCGCCGTACTGAAGGGAGCGGCCGTAGGCCCAGCCCTGCAGTGCGTTGCTGCGGCGCACTATCCGGGTGTTGACCGCGGCCATGATGAACGGCGCGGTCCAGGTGCCGTCATCGGAACGGCGCACAGTACCGGCGTCAGGAGGCTGTTGTGTCGTCGGCTCCCGTGTGCGGTCGGGGCTCAGAGCATAGGGGTCCGCGGCTAATGACCTCAGGGCGGTGCTCGATCGCATCGCCTCGAGCTGCCCGCGAAACGATTCGAGCGTGCCTCCGCTGATGCCACCCTTGGCCGTAGCAACGAGTTGGACCTCGACCAAACCGCCAGCGCCATCGGCTTCTGCCGCCTGATGAAGCAGCAGTACAGCGAGGTCGGACGGCACGGAGTCGTAGCCGCAGGAGTGCACGATCCTGGCCCCGCTCGTCCTGGCCAGAGCGTCGTAGCGATCGATCGCCTCCCGGACGAAGGACACCTCACCCGCGAGGTCGGCGTAGTGGGTACCGGCCCGTGCGCAGGCGTCGACCACAGGTAGTCCGTGTTTCGCGTATGGACCGACGGTTGTGAAGAGCACGCGTGTGCCCACGGCCAGGGCGGCGATCGAGTCCGCGTCCTCCGAGTCGGCTTCGATGAGGGCCCATCCGTGCGCCGCGACCGGCAACTGCGACCGAAGGGCCCCGAGTCTGGACCTCGACCGGCCCGCGAGTCCAACTCGCATCCCAGCCGGTGCATGCTCCGCGACGTAGCCGGCGATCAGTCGGCCAGCGAAACCCGTCGCTCCGTAGAGAACGAGGTCATGTTCCCGAGATGAGTTTTCCATAACTGCAGCCTTTCACAGCGGCAACTCCACGCTGACACGCGGGTCCTTGCCTTGGTCCTCGCAAGCAACCGGAACCGATCAGACCTCCGCCACCGGAGCGGCAAACTGCGCCTCGTACAGCCGGGCGTACGCCCTGCCCGCAGCAAGCAGTGAAGCGTGCGTCCCCTGCTCGACGATCTGGCCGGCCTCCATCACCAGGATGAGGTCGGCGTCGCGGATGGTGGACAGCCGGTGGGCGATCACAAACGAAGTCCGGTCGGACCTCAAAGCGCTCATCGCCTTCTGCACCAGCACCTCCGTCCGGGTATCCACCGAAGACGTCGCCTCATCCAGGATCAAAACCGAAGGCCGCGCCAGGAAAGCCCGCGCAATCGTCAGCAGCTGCTTCTCCCCCGCGGACACATTCCCGCCTTCGTCCTCAAGAAGAGTGTCGTACCCGTCCGGCAGCGACCGCACAAACCGGTCCACGTACGTCGCCCGCGCCGCCTCCAAAATCTCGTCCTCAGTAGCAGAAGGCCGCCCGTACGCGATGTTGTCCCGGATGGTCCCGCCGAACAGCCACGTATCCTGCAGCACCATCCCCATCCGCGAGCGCAGCTCACGCCGGGACACCGAGGTGACGTCCACGCCGTCGAGCGTTATCCGCCCCGCATCAATCTCGTAGAACCGCATCATCAGGTTCACCAGGGTGGTCTTCCCGGCCCCGGTGGGCCCCACAATTGCCACCGTCTGCCCCGGCTCCGCCACCAAGGAAAGCGAAGAAATCAAAGGCTTGTCCGGCGAATACGAGAAAGAAACAGACTCAAACACCAGCCGGCCCCGGCCAAAACCATCGGCAGAAGAAACCCCAGGCAACGGATCCGGCAGCTCCTCGTCCTCATCCAACAACGAGAAAACCCGCTCCGCGGACGCCACCCCGGACTGCAGCAGGTTGGCCATGGACCCCAGCTGCGCCAGCGGCATGGTGAACTGCCGCGAGTACTGGATGAACGCCTGCACATCGCCCAGCTGCATGGCCCCGGACGCCACCTGCAGGCCGCCCACCACGGCGATCCCCACATACACCAGGTTCCCGATGAACGTCATGGCCGGCATGATCAGCCCGGAAATGAACTGCGCCCCGAAGCTCGCCTCATACAGCTCCGCGTTCTTCTGCCGGAACCGCTCGCCCACCTCCTGCTGCCGGCCGAACACCTTCACCAGCGCGTGCCCGGTGTACGTCTCCTCGATCTGCCCGTTCAGCTCCCCCGTGTGCTTCCACTGCGCCACAAACAGCTTCTGCGAACGCTTGGCAATCAGTGCCGTGATCCCCAGCGTCATCGGCACGGTCACCAGCGCAATCAGCGCCAGCGTGGGCGACAGGATGAACATCATCATCAGCACACCCACCACGGTCAGCACCGACGTGACCGCCTGGCTGATGGACTGCTGCAGGCTCTGCGAAATGTTGTCCACGTCGTTGGTCACGCGGCTCAGCAGCTCGCCGCGCTGGATGGAATCGAAATACCGCAGCGGCAGCCGGTTGATCTTCGCCTCGATCCGCTCCCGCAGCCCGAACACCGTCCGTTGCACCACCGCGTTCAGCACATACGCCTGCACCCACATGAACGCCGACGCCAGCACATACAGCACCAGCGCCCACAGCAGCACGCTGGACAGCGCCGCGAAGTCGATCCCCTGCCCAGGCGTCAGCGCCATGGGCGTGAGCATGTCCGCCTGCTGGTTCTGCCCGGACGCCCGCAGCTGCGCAATCACGTCCGCCTTGCTTACCCCGGCCGGCAGCTCCCGGGACACCACACCAGCGAAGATCAGGTTGGTGCCCTCCCCCAGCAGCCGCGGCCCGATCACCGAGAGCGCCACACTGGCCACCCCCATTACAAGCACCAGCAGCAGCCACGCCCGCTCCGGCCGGAGTGTTCCCAGCAGCCGTTTGGCCGACGGCCCGAAGTTCATCGCCTTTTCGGCGGGGACGTTCATCCCCGCGAACGGCCCGCCGCGTCCCGGTCCGCCCGCCGGACGCGGGATGCGTTCGACGACGGCGGGCCCGCCTTTCGCGGCTGGTGCCGTTCCGCCGGTGGTTCCGGAAGAAGCGTTCGACGGCGGGCGGTGCGGGGAGCTCATACCGTCTCCTCCGCTGCCAGCTGGGACGAGACGATCTCGCGGTACGTCCCGGACGTCTCCAGCAGCTCACTGTGCGTTCCGCGCCCCACGATCCTGCCGCCGTCGAGCACTAAGATCTGGTCCGCGTCAACGATGCTGGACACGCGCTGGGCGATGATCACCAGCGTGGCGCCGGCGGTGCTGCGCTTGAGGGCCTGCCGGAGCCGGGCGTCGGTGCCGGTGTCCAGCGAGGAGAAGGAGTCGTCGAAGATGTAGAGCTCGGGCCGTTTCACCAGGGCCCGGGCAATGGCCAGCCGCTGCCGCTGCCCGCCCGAGACGTTGGTGCCGCCCTGGCTGATGGTGGCGTCCAGCCCGCCCTCCATCTCCTCCACAAAATCCCTGGCCTGGGCGATGCCTAGCGCTTCCCAGAGCTGGTCCTCGGTGGCGTCAGGCTTGCCGTAGAGCAGGTTGCTGCGCACGGTGCCGGTGAACAGGTAGGGCCGCTGCGGGACCAAACCGATGTGACCCCAGAGCAGGTCCGGGTGCAGCTCACGCACGTCCACGCCGTCGATCCTGACCGAGCCGGTGGTGGCGTCGAACAACCGCGGCATGAGGTTCACCAGGGTTGTTTTGCCGGCGCCGGTGCTGCCGATGATCGCCGTCGTCTGGCCGGAGCGGGCGGTGAAGCTGATGCCGGAAAGGACGGGCTGGTCGGCACCCGGGTAGGCGAATCCGACGTCGAGCATTTCCAGCTCTCCCCGGCGGTGCCCGTCGCTGGAGGGGGCGCTGCTGACAGGATGCAGCGGCGGCCGGACACTGGATTCGGTTCCCAGCACCTCGCCGATCCGGTCCGCCGAGACGGCTGCCCGTGGGATCATCACGGCCATAAACGTGGCCATCATGACGGACATCAGGATCTGCAGGAGGTAGCTGAGGAACGCGATCAGGGTGCCCACCTGCATGGAGCCGTCCTGGATCCGGAACGAGCCGAACCAGATCACTGCCACGCTTGAGACGTTCAGCACCAGCATCACCACCGGGAACGCGAGCGCCATCAGCCGGCCGGTGCGGAGGGCGGTGTCCGTGACGTCCTCGTTGGCGCGGGCAAAGCGTTCCGTTTCGATGTCCTCCCGGACAAAGGCGCGCACCACGCGGATGCCGGTGAGCTGCTCGCGGAGCACCCTGTTGACGGTGTCGATCCGCTTCTGCATCTTCCGGAACAGCGGCACCATCCGGACGGTAATCAGGCCGACGGCGATCAGCAGCACCGGCACCGCGACGGCGATCAGCCAGGACAGCTGCGCGTCCTGCCGCACGGCCATGATCACCCCGCCGATGCTGAGCATGGGCGCGGTGACCAGCATGGTGGCGGACATCAGGACCAGCTGCTGGACCTGCTGGACGTCGTTGGTGGATCTTGTGATGAGGCTTGGCGCGCCGAACTTGGTGACTTCCTGCTCAGAGAACTCGCCCACCCGTTGGAAAACAGCCCCGCGCAGGTCCCGGCCCACGCCCATCGCCGCCTTCGCTGCGAAGTACACCGCGATCACGGCGCACACGATCTGCAGCAGCGTGATGGCCAGCATCAGGCCGCCCAGGTTCAGGATGACCCCGGTGTCCCCCTTGGCCACGCCCTCATCGATGATGTCCGCGTTCAGGGTGGGCAGGTACAGGGACGCGATGGACTGCGCCAGCTGGAAAACCACGACGGCGGCCAGCAGCTGCCGGTGCGGCCGCAGGTATTCAACAAGCAGTTTCCAGAGCAAAAGCGGCTCCTGGTCCAGGGCTCACGGAACGTGATGCGAAGGTCAGTTTACGTCCGGAGGCTGGGTGAATTCCCTGAGAATGCCGGACATTCCCTGCCGGTTCTCGCAGAGCGTATTGGCCGTTGACGAGCAGAATAAAGCGGGTGGCCGAAGGAAAGGTCCTTCGGCCACCCATAGGCAGTCGCGGTCAAACGACTTTTGCCTGGTCTCTTTCAGGCCCGGTCAGCCCGTTTTTACATCAAAGGTCCGGATGGACGGGAAGTTCTTCTTACCGTTTCCCAGGAAGAGAACATCCTTGGATGTTACATAATTCGCGGAGTTGTAGAACAGTGGAGCGAACAATGCCTCCTCGACGACGTATTCGTTCAGCTTCTTGTACTTTTCGTTACGCGCCTCGGGGTCCACCTCCGAGCTCGCCTCCGTGAGGAGCGCGTCGACTTCTGGCACGGTCCACTGGAACGGGTTCTGGGTCTTACCCTTGAGTTGGCGGATTACCTCACGTGGCCCCACGTCAGTTCCCACTGTAAAGAAGTACATCGGGTAGTTGGCACCGGCCACTGCCGCCGTCGCGTTCTGAATGGGGACAGGTTCCCAGTTCACTCTAATTCCGATGTCTCCGAGCGCCTGCGAGATAGTGGGCTCAAAGTTCGTCGACATTACGGTGCTGGGCATTGATATCTCGAAGCCATTGGAGAATCCTGCCTCGGCGAGGAGTTTGCGGGCTTTCTCCGGATCGTAGCTGTACGTGGAGTCAAGGCTCTCGTCATAGATGGCTCCGTTCAGGTTGAACTGCTGAACGGTGGGCACACCCTGTCCCAACAGGATTTTTTCGACCATTGCCTTGCGGTCGAACGCGTAATTAATAGCCTGGCGGACCCGCACATCCGCAAGCGGCTTGAGCTTGGTACCGGCCCGGTCAGCCAGGTTGAGGTAGGAGACAGACGCGCCTTTCACCTGAACGTGGTTAAACTCTGGCCTGCCCTGGAACTGGGGCATCGCGTTCGCCTGCACTTGGCCGGTATCAATCTCTCCTGCCTTAAGGGCGTTGACGATAGCCGTTGCGTCGGAAATTACTCGAACCGTGATCGTCTTGAACGGGTAGGCATCAAGGTTCCAGTAGTCTTCACGTCGCTCAAGCACGAAGGAGCTGCCAGTGACGCTCTTCTGCGTGTTGAGGGTGTATGGGCCCGATCCGATCGGATTGGTGGCGATGTTGGGATCGCTGAGGTTTTTGTCATCGGCGATTACGCCGGCGTCAGTGGCAATGTTGTTGAGGAACGCCGGGTCCGGGGCGGTGAACTTGACGATAACCGTTTGTTCATCCGGGGCCTCGACGGACTCCACGGAGGTGAATTTGTCGGTCTGCTGCCCCGGGGTCGCCTTGTTGCGCTCGAAGGTTGCTTTGACATCTGCCGACGTTGCGGCCTCGCCGTTGCTGAACTTCAGGTCGTCACGCAGCGTCAAGGTCAAGGTGAGTGCGTCGTCGCTGTATTTCCATTCCTTGACAGCGTTAGGCTTCAGGTTGCCGTCGTTGTCCAGATACAGCAGGGTGTCGTAAATGGACCCCCAAACATAGGCCTGTGTACCGCCATCAAGCTGTGCCGGGTCCAGCGACCGCGGTGCAGCCGTCACCCCGAGGGTAATCTTCGCATCGCTGGCCCCCGACCCATTCGCGGGGGCATTGCCGGAATCGCTGTTCGATGGGGCGCACGCCGAAGTTGCGAGGACGCCGGCGATCAGCATCGCCGTGTAGGAAGCGCGCACTCTCCTGGACCTGTTCCCGGGAAGCGCTGTGTTGCGCATGTTCATGAGGACTCCTTTGTCTTGCAAACGTCCCATGCTGCTAGCGTGCGGACGTCCCCGAAAGTCTCGGGCTGAGATAAGTGAACCACCTCACAGCCCGCTTGACAACCGGTTGCCGCAAAAAATTTCCAGTAAGGCGGAAATTGGACAAACTAACGCGCACTTCCGTGCAGATATGCGAGAACTTGATTGCGGCAATCGCTTGTCAAGCACAGTGGTGGGATGCTGTACTGGATGCGGGCGGGAAAAAAGTAATTGGCCCAACACTTGTTGAGCGGCCACCCAAACCAGGCCTTGCACGGATGACGAAGGAGCCACCGCATGTGCATTCGAACGCGAAAGTCCGGCAGGACGATGGAGCTGTCACGAGGGAGAACCCGGACACGCGATGTCCAGTTGGTCAAGACATTGAGGAGCGCATCGCCTCAGGGCAGCCTCCTTATGGGTGCTGCCGGAAAATCTGAGCCAGCTTTGAGAGGGAAATAATGAGTCAGCTTCTGGAAGTCAAAGATCTTCGGGTCTCCTTTGCTGGACGAGGTGTCCGCGCCCGCTCGATAGAAGTGCTGCATGGCGTCTCGCTGTCTATCGCACCTGGCGAGGTATTGGGACTCGTCGGTGAGTCGGGGTCCGGCAAGACGACCATTGGCAGAGCTGTACTGGGCCTTGTTAAATCCAGTGGCGGCAACATTGTGCTAAACGGACAAGACATTACGCATGCTGACGCGAAGACGCGGAGGTCCCTGGCGCGCGAGATCCAAGTGGTTTTTCAGGATCCGTACTCTTCGCTTAACCCGGCACTGACAGTCGGGGACATCCTGAGTGAGCCGCTTATCGTCCAGGGGGCCTCGCCGCGCGATGCGCGGGCGAAGGTGCGCACGCTGCTGGATCAGGTCGGGCTGCCCAGCGATGCTGCCGAGCGGCTACCGAAGGAGTTCAGCGGCGGTCAGCGACAGCGCGTGGCCATCGCACGGGCGCTCGCTCCAGGGCCACGACTGATTGTCTGTGATGAACCTGTTTCCGCCCTCGATCTGTCGACGCAGGCCCTCGTGTTGGATTTGCTCCTCGATATCCAGCGCGAAACGGGCCTCGCATATCTGTTCATTTCGCATGACCTCTCCGTGGTTCGGCATGTGAGCCATCGTGTGGCTGTTATTTACAAGGGCGACATCGTGGAGACGGGGCCAGCGCGGACCGTAACACTCAAGCCGGAGCATCCATACACGCAGCGGCTGCTCCTCGCAGCACCGGTCGCCGACCCCGCCAACCAGGAGAAGCGTAGAACGGAGCGCCGCCGGCTTATCGAGCAGCAGCGGCAGATGGACGAGCAGGCTGGAGCAGCCTCGTTGGCCAGCTGATCTATCTGCTGGAGCCGGCGCATTGCCTGAGCCGGGCGGCTCAGAACCGTGGGGCAACTGCTGAAAGCGCAAGAGTGCTCATGTGACCCGTCGCGGCGTTTAGCGCTGGGCGAGGGATCCCCTAATGCTAATTCCTATGCCCACGCGAACCATGTTCGCGTGGGCTCCAGGGCGCCACATCGTGCCAGCAACGGATCCTCGAAAAGCTCCCAGGGCCGGGCTATCGGCTTGATCAATACCAGCGGAAGCTAGCTCGGGCCACAGGCCGGCTACGCGACGGCATTTTCGAAACGAACATGGCCGGTACGGGCACCGACGGGTCCACGCGGAGCTGCTCAAAGCAGGGGTGGGCGGTCGCGAAGAACGCCGTGCTGAAGCTGAAGCTAATGCAGGCCCTTGGGTTGGGTCTGCAAGGGATCTCCAAAAAGCTCGAGGGCCTGAGCCCGGTGCAATACCGGGCCCAGGCCCTCGCTGCTTAGGATACTATTGGCCAGTCCAACTGCCGGGACCAGTTCACATTCGCCGCGAAGCATCTGCGGTCTCGATCGGGTGAGCGGGCGGCTTTTTACGGGCGATAACGAAACGAGCATCGGCGGGTCTCCCGCCGCCGTCGGGTGCAGTGTTCAGCGGGAGGCTATATAACGTACCTCTACATCAGCACTGTTCCTCGTGGTCCAGGTCGAGCTATGCACGAGCTGGTAGGGCTGGTTCGAGAGGGTTTCGTTGAAAGCCGGCACGAAGACGGGGTGGTCCCCGTCAGTGTGCACCTCAGCGAAGTAGACCAGAGGGAATGCCGACGATGTGTAACCGGACGGCAGTACTGCGGAGAAGCCGCCGTGAATATGCGCCATTTCGACCGTCTCGTAGTCCTCGGCCTGGTTAAGGTGTCGGTAGCGGAGTACAGCACGGGTTATGGCGGGATCTGCGGTCAGGAGCCGAACCTCAAGCGACTCCCCGCGGTCGAAGGATGCCACGTGCTCGAACCGGGCGTCGGCGATCCATCGCTCCTTTCGTCGCTCAGGTCGTGAATGTGCTTCACCGGCCCGTTTTTTCGGCGCACGCTCGAGTTCCCGCTTAAGGAGGTGAAGGTCCTCCCGCATCCCCATGATCCTGTCGGACCAGGTGCCACGGTCGGAGGTTCCGACGCCGAACGCGAGGTCGTCCTGATAGACACCCTGGACAATCCTCGCGATGCCCGCATAAGCGGCGTGCGCGGTCTCCAGGATCCGGATTGCGTCCTCAAGGAGGCCTGTATCGCCCGTCCGCCGGAACAGCGCGTACTGCACTGCGGACCGGAACTTGCCGGCAAAAAACTGTCCGAGCTGGATGAGCACCCGTAGATCGATGATGGTGCGCAGCGTCTGCGCACTGTCGGAGGAGGCGGTGGCGGTGGCGCGTGACAACGCCTGCTCGCCTTTTGCAACCATCGCCTCAATCCACGCTGCTACCTCGAGCGGTGTGTACTTCGGCTGCAGTCGGCCTGGAACCGCATCATCGGCGTACTCTCCGACGCTGTAGAACAAGGTCGGATCAAACGGGCTGACCCCTTCCCACGTCTTGGGATCAGGTGTATCCCAGGCGTAATGCATCGAAAGCTTCCATTCAGAGATGGGCAGGTCGACGTACATTTCGGGAGAGTAGAAGTTGTTGGCCCCGCTGACGCCATGGACAACGGTTACCAACGGCAGGATGCGGCTCAAGTTGGCAAGAGCCGTCTCGAAGTCGCCTGCGGCACTGCCGTACTCGGAGCGAAGCGTGCGCTGCCAGATCTCCGGACTCGCATCCGGATCGTAGAGGAGACGGCCCCAAAGCACGTAGGTGTACCGGTATTTGCGCCAGTCCGACACACCGAGGCGGAGATCATCACGTACGTAGGGATCGCGGCGGGCCGGTTCCCCGGTGCCTCGTCGTCCCTTGAAGGTCAACGGCTCGCAGAATTCGATGCCTCTGGAACCGCCAATGGTCGAATACCGGCCGAAGCCACTGGCGATGGCAGGGTCACCCCACAAGAGCAATTTCTGAGTTCCCGGCCACACCCGAAAAATGACGTCGGTGGGCCGGTCCTCGTTGAGGTAGTCGGCGAAACCGTAGCGCGTGAACCGCCGGTCGCCGTCCGTCACCCCGGTCATCGCCTTCTCCATGCCGGGAAAGTGGAGGGGGTGCCGTTCATGCTGGCGAATCGAGGCCTGGTGGTAGGGCAGGCCCATATGCTCAGCCAAGTATTTTGCCGAGATCACCGGCCGCAGGTTTGGCTTCCTGGCTGCATCAATGAGGGGCTGATCCACCCCTTTCGCGTGCATGTCGACCTCGATTGGGCGGCCAATCCTGGAAATTCGGTCGAAAACTTTCTCCCAGAAGACCTCATGCCCCTCCTCATGAATCCCGCCCTCATGATGGACCCGGAAAGTGACCCCGTCAATTTCGGGTATCCGTTCCAGGAGTAGACCGAGGGCATCGGCGGAGTAGTCCGCGTGCGACTCCGGGCCGATGCCGAGGATCGGATACCAGTGGCGGGAGTCGTACCCGAAGTCGTAAGCGTGGTTCCACAGACCCAGTTGAAAACTCATGCCGCGGCGACGCGTCTCCCGGGCTATGTAAGCCAACGCCTCGAAGTTCCGGTCACGTTCGGCACTTGAAATACCCTCTGCCCGCACCTGGTATCCCGGCACGTCCAGCAGGAAGGGGTAGGCGAAAACAAGGTAGTTGTCCGTGGCGGTACGGCTCTCCCACCCCGTCCCGTAGTTGTACTGCATTCCAAACGCCAGGTGGAACCGGTTGAAGCGCTGTGCAGCGAGATGGTCGAGATACTCGGTCCAGAAGGAACGGTCGTGGAACCACGGGCTGTCTTCGTGGACGCTTGAAAAGTTCCGTTGAATGCCTCTCACCGGGACAGCAGGGCGCTGGGACTCCTTCCAGCCAAGCGGAAGTCCGTCCAGGCCATCAGCACGGGCGCGCTCCGTGATTTCCGAGAGAGCATATGCGTACCCACGCTCGTCCCCGGCCACAATGGCGACCCGGCGCCCACCGTAGGACGGCTCTGTGACTATGAGCGAGTACGACTCGGCCTCGCTCGAACCTGCGAGCGCCTCCAGTGCGAGCGCGTCAGTATCAGCGTTGTCCAGAAGCACGATCTCCAAGGCGGGATGCTTCCCGGGCCCCCCAACGCTGAGCGCCGGCCCGTCAAGCTCCCGCAGCTTTTCAATGGCCCATTGGACCGCCGTCAACTGGACGATGGCTGGATCTGAAGTGATAGTGAGGTGGGAGTTCAGCATGCTGGATTCCTTCCGATGTTGTCGGCCAGTTGATCGTCGTGTCCGCGGCTTGGAATCATTACTGCGTCGTAACAGTGATGACCTCGAATAGCTCAAGTGGGGGCAAATCGATTACCAGGTCGTCGTTCACGGCGGCTGTATCCAGTTCCAGGCCAGTGACCAGAGCCTCCACCAGGACCTTCTCCCGGCCGCGTCCGGTCAAATGCAGCCGGCCTCCGCTGACGGAAACGTGTGGTCCATAGGAGCGACGCCGGGCACCGGTGTGGTTGAGGAAATGGATGACAGTGCTGTTCCCGCTTCGTCCTGCAATGAGCTCAACACCTTCATGGATGTCGCCGCGGATGTCCGGGGTAACGAGGGACTGAACGAGTCCCAGGAGGTGGTCCCGCACGTCGGTTTTTCCGAACTCCCGATACGTTCGCCCGATTGTCCACGGGACATACGCGACTTCGCCATCTCCATAGATGCTGCGCGCGTAATCGGGATGCGCACTTCCCGTGTGGCCATAGGCGAGTTCGGGCGGAGCGAACGGAGCTTGGGGAAGCATGAAGCCGACCTTTGCTGCGTCGGGCTTCCATACATAGGGAAAGTATCGTCCATAAACCGGGACAACTGGTGCCTCATAGTGGAACTCGCCCATCCTGGGCTGAGCAGTGTCCGTCACGAAAGTGGAGCGAAGCTCGGTTCCGGACAGCACGGAGTCCAAGGCGCGAAATGCCGGATTGCACTGCAGCTCAACGACGCCGTCACGGCTTAGACCGGAGGAACCGGTGGCCACCATCTTCCCGCCCCGATGGATGAACGCGTCCACCGCTGCAGCTGCTTTGCCCAATGTTCCCACATCGGGCAAGACGAGCAGGGAGTACTGGTCCAGTCCTCCATTCTCTCCGAGCTTTCCCAGCTGGTCGACCGGAATCACATCGAATGGCAGGTGAGCCTCAAGGAGTGACTGGTAGACCCCCCGAAATTCCTCGAGAGCGTCCCAGTGGTTTGGTGCCGACGAGGCGATGTCTGGCCGCACCAGGCCGATGTTTGCCGCAGGGCGCAGCGTCCGGTACAGGTCGCTGTGCCGGCTACGGAATCGCATCACTTCCCGGCCCAGGGAGATGCTCGAGGCCATGGGGAGACGCCCGGGCGCGCCCATGTAGTACGCCGAAGGATTCCCGCCACGGGCCATGGTCTGAAGCACGTACTGCGCGAAATGCTCGGGTTGCTCTGAACCCATTCGATACGTGCTGTCAATGAAGGCGACACAGTTGACCATGACGGACGATTCCGGCCTTGAGGACACGTGGGCGCTGACCGCCTCCGCCGTAGCGTGTGGCCACAATTCCTTCCCGGGCATGGATCGGAAGGCGTTGTTGGCTTCCAAATAGACAATCGGGGCCCCGGCACGAAGGATGACGCCAATGTCCCGTGACTTCGAGTTCACATGATCCGCAATCCGCGCGGTCAAATCGCCAAGTGTCGCACTCACGTACTGGCGCCAGAGACCGAACGTCTCCGCCTTCATGTCAGCAGGAAGTTCTTTCCCGCCACTGAAGCGCTCAAACCCACTCTTGCACGAGTCACAGTGGCACGGCCCGTGCATCACCTCGTCGTAATCGCGTTCGTTAAAGTTGAACCAGTTAAAGAACACGGCGTCGATGTCGTAGCGATCAATGAGCTCGTCGAGCACATCGAACGTCCGGGACTGGTAGTACTCAGATGAAGGGCAGACGCTGAAGAGCGTGTGATATACCTGCGGTTTTCCCTCCACTGATCGGAAGAGCCAGTCAGGATGCTCTTTCGCTATCCGCGTCGATACCTTCGACATGTCCAGCCTGGCAATGATCTTAAGTTCGCGCCGCTTCGCTGCTGCCACGGCGTCACCGAACAGGTCGCCCGAAGGACGCATGCTGAGGAGCGGATTGCGCGTTTGGAAGGGCAGGTCGGTGGGATAAAAAGACTCAATCCCGCCCGCGTTGAGCAACCACGTGTCCGCGCCGTATTCGACGGCGGCATCAGCAGCCTTGTCGACGTCCATATGAACGTCGATTTCCTGCAGATTCGTTTGCAGCACGTTGTACGGATCGAGCCAGCGGCTGTCTTTGGGCAGGTCACGATCGTATTCACCGGAAGAACCGTGAAGCATGGAAAAACCTATCTAGTGAGTTCCGGCTATATGCCGACTGAGGGTAGGTGAGGGGATAGTGGGCTGATACAGCGGGTCGATCGTCCGGCTATCCGGCAAGTTCCTTAGCCGCCGGCACTCTGACGACTGGGGCGTCTTCGCGGACACTTTCCTCATCGAGAATCGATTCCAGAAGCTCCCGTGTGTAGGGGTGCTGTGGGTTCCTGAACACCTCCACCACGTCTCCTGTCTCGACGATCCGGCCCTGCTGCATGACGGCCATCCGGTCGCAGATGTCCGCTACGACGCCGAAGTTGTGGGTGACCAGTAGAATCGCCATTCCCATCTCCTTCTGAAGATCGCGGAGCAGGTCGAGAATCTCAGCCTGGATGGTGACGTCGAGGGCAGTGGTGGGTTCGTCAGCGATCAGGAGCTTGGGTCGGCTCGCTACGGCACCGGCGATCAGAATTCGCTGCGCCATGCCGCCGGAGATTTGGTGCGGATACAGGTCAAAGGTCCTTTGCGGATCGGTGATGCCCACATGTTCCATCAGCTCAAGCGCCCGTTCCCGAGCGGCGCGCCGCGAAAGCGTCGTCGCACTCCGGATGCCCTCGACAAGCTGGGCGCCCACCGTGAACGAAGCGTCGAGGTTCGACATTGGCTCCTGCGGGACGTAAGCGATGGAACGGCCGCGAAGCTTGCGGAGCTCCCCTTCACGCAGCCCAATGAGCTCACGGCCCTCAAGCTTGATTGAGCCGTTCGTAATGATTGATTCCGGAGGAAGCACTCCCAGGATCGCAAAGGCGGTCTGGGTCTTGCCGGACCCCGATTCGCCGACAAGTCCGAGGGTTTCTCCCGCCCGCAGGTCGAGTGAGACCCCCTTGAGCACGGGCTTCTTTTCGCCTGACGGCGTCGGGTAGGAGATTTCCAGGTTCTGTACTTGAAGCAGGTCAGAGTCCGTGCCGTCGGTCTGGCCAGCCGGGGTGACTGCCGCTTGGGCCGGCGCCCCCACCTTCGAGGCCTTGGGGCGGACACCCTCAAGCGCATCCCGCAGTGAGTTTCCCAGCAGGACCAGACACGCAGACATCAGCCCGAGCAGCAGCGCCGGCCAAACGAACTGAAGCGGGTCGACGTAGAGATTGAGAAAGCCGGACGAGATCATTCCGCCGAAGCTCGGGATCTCAGCGGATCCAAGGCCGAGAAATGCCAGGCCGGCCTGGACGTTGATGGCCGAGCCAGTGAGGAACGCCGCAGAGATGATGACTGGCCCGCGCACCACCGGCATGACGTGCCGGCCCAGGACCCGCAGTGTTGACAGCCCCGACACTCGGGCGGCGTCGACGTAGAGCTCGTTCTTCACACCGACTGTCAGGTTACGCACGATACGGTAGACACCCGGGGCAAGAAGGACGCCAAAGATAAGCATCGTGGCCCGGTAGTCGCCCTTCGTCACCGGCATGAGGACGATCAGCAGAAGGATTCCCGGGAAGGTCATGATCAGGTTGAAAATCCACTCGACCGAGGTCCGTACGCGGTTCCCGAAGTACCCGCCAACCAGTCCGAAGAAGAGCCCGATGACGATTGCCACACTGGTACCGATCAGACCGGAGATGACGCTCGTGTTGATCGCGTAGAGCAGGCGCGCAAAGATGTCCTGTCCGCTTTGGTCTCCGCCCAGTAGGTAGCCGGGGGTCCCCATTTCGGCGTTCACGGCATCCAGCGATGACTCGTTTGGCCCGTGCAGCGTGATGACCGGCGCCAGTATGCCGATGATGATGACCAAAAGCAGGAAGCTGGCCGTGATGATGGCTTGTGGGTCTCGGATCAGTCTGCGGTATGCCGACCGGCGTACGGGAGTTGCCGGAGCCTCCGTCGCGATGATCGCTGATTCGGTGCTCAATAGATTCTCGCCTTCGGATTTAGCCAACCATTGATGAGGTCCGTCACCAGATTGACGCTGACGACGAGCATCACACTGAATACTGTGATGCCCATGATGACTGGGATGTCCCCCTGCAGGGAGGAGTTGAACGCGAACGAGCCGAACCCAGGAAGGGCAAACACGTTCTCGATGATGAGTGCACCGCCGAACATCGAGATGAACTCAAGCGACAGGACAACGAGGGCCGGAGCAGCGGCATTGCGCAGCGCATGGCGATACACGATGGACCACGTCGGCACGCCGCGGGTACGGAGCGTCCGGACGTAGTCCTTCTGGAGCTCGCCGATCATCGTTCCCCGTACCTGGGCGGCGATGTTCGCGATTCCGTTGATAACAAGCACGATCACCGGAATGGTGATTGACGCGGCCCATTTGCTCGGACTTTCGCTGAACGGGGTAAACCCGGTTGCAGGCAGGAGACGCAGATTGATGGAGAGGACGACCACCAGGACAATTGCAATGAGCAGGTTCGGCAGAAGGTGCCCAAGCAGCGACGCGCTCTGCGTCACCCTGTCAATCGCCCCGGCACGTGAAGCCGCAAGTACGCCGAGGGCCACGGCCACTATGACACTGATAATAAGTGCGGTGAGAACGATCGAGAGCGTCACGCCAAGACGTGATACCACCGCACCGACCACCGCCTCACTCGTAAAAAAGGAGACTCCGAAGTCGCCGCGGACAACTCCGCCGAGCCAGTCAAAGTACTGAACGATGAACGGGCGGTCGAGTCCCATGTCCTTCTTCAGAGCGTCGATCGACTCTGCTGTCGCTGCTGGCCCAAGGATATTGGCGGCCACTCCATCAGATGAAAAGCTCAGCAGCCAATATGTAAGAAAGGTCACCAGAGCGGCAAGAATCACTCCGATACCGAGACGGCGAAGAATGTACTGAAGCATTCTTGGCCCTACCTAAGCTCTCGCCGCAGAGTAAACGAGTTGGAAGGTGGCAACTCGGTTGCTGGCGACCACTGCGGCCGCGGAGCTCTGCGCCGGATAGATGAGCGTATGCACATCGCGATGACTCCTTTGTCGTACGTTTTGATTGATGCCGACCTCAAAGGCCAGCCTTGGTACCGCGCAAGCTAACTCTATGCGCAAACGACGGTTTTGACAACCGGTTGCCGTAGATCCCTGCCCCGGCTCGCGCTGATGGCTACCAGTCGCGACCGGTGTCTGAAAAGTGAATCGAAGGTCCGGCCGCTCTTTCGGTAAGCCAAGCACCGCGGGCTGCAGCAATCGATTGACAAGATATCCCCCTTGAGTGATGTCAGCAAACTTGTACCCGCTCCCCGCCCGCCGTCGCTTACGGGAAAACAGCACTATTCGCCATCAGTTTTTTCTGGCAACCGGTTGACTTAAATGCTTATCTGCGTACGCTGATGGCAACTGGGTTGTGAAAAACCACCCGCTCCAACTGAAACGAGGAAGTTCAGCGATGGTTGCAGATTCGCCTGTCCACGAGGTACGCAGCGTGCTCGCCACAGTCATGTGGGAGCCTGAGGAAATTGACCAGCTTCGGCAGGCGTTCGCTCCAGCGGAGTTCCTCCACCTTCATCCCGGGGACGCGGACGGCATCGCTGACGCCCTTCAGCGTGTGGATGTTGCCATCCATTTGATGGATATCGATGATCGGTTCCTTGCGGCACCCAATTTGCGCTGGGTGCACTGTGATCATTCCGGATTGACACGCTCGGCACGTCCCGAGGTGTTCGAGAAGGGGATTGTCGTTACAGGATCGGCCGGCAGGTCCGCCCAGGCCCTTGCGCAGCACGGATTCTACTTCGCCCTGTCATTGACCTTTGACGCGAAGCAGCTTTTCGCAATGCAGGACGCACACGTGTGGCGCGGCATTCCGGACTACCACAACCGTTTGGCGCTATGGGGGAAGACCCTGGGGATCGTCGGATTGGGGAACACCGGCCAGGCGATGGCTGAACTAGGCAAGGCGTTTGGTATGAACGTCATCGGCTACCGTCGGAGCGCCGGTGATCTCCCCGGCGGTGTGGACAGGATGCTTTCAGCTGATGCGGGCGATTCCCTGGATGCACTTTTAGAAGAATCCGACGTGGTCATGCTGGCTGCTCCCCTGAACGACGAGACCTACCATCTGTTCTCCCGCGATCAGTTCAAACGGATGAAGAACGACGCCTACCTCATCAACATGGCCCGGGGCCAGCTCGTCGACCAGGACGCACTGATCAGCGCGTTGAACGCAGGAGAAATTGCGGGAGCCGGACTCGATGTGACTGACCCTGAGCCCTTGCCGGGCGACTCCCCGCTTTGGGACATGTCAAACGTCATAATTACGCCCCATATGACCCCGAAGCTTCCGTCACGCACCCAGCGGTCGATCGATCTCATCCTTGAGAACCTCCACCGGTACCAGCGCAATGAGCCGCTGCTCAACGCCCTTACGCCACGGGATGTCTTCACCAAAGGCCCCCGTCCAACTCAACCGATCCATTCCTGAAACACGGCTTGCCAACCCACCGAGCAAAGGAGCTCCCATGCCTCAAATCCACTCACGGCGCCGCGCGATCGGCGCCATCGCCGCCGCAACCATCCTGGCCCTCTCGGCCTGCGGCACGGGCGAAACCAAGCCTTCGGCCACTGGAGGCGGTAACAGCGACAGCACCGCGACGGTCGCACTCGGCGTGCAGGCCCCGCCCAATTCGTTGGACCCTGCACAGCTGCATGACGGCACCCAACGGTACGTCTGGTCGTCCCTCTACGACACGCTTATTTACAGCAACCACGACGGCAAGCTGGTACCAGCTGCCGCCGAGAGCTGGGAGTACTCCGACGACGCACTCACGCTGACCCTGAAACTCCGGGACGACCTCACCTTCAGCGACGGTGATCCTGTCACCTCGGCGGCGGTGAAGGCCACACTGGAACGCACCAAAAACACCCCGGGACCGCAGCAGAGCAACTTGGCTGCTATCGAGTCCGTCGAGGCTCCCGATGAGCGGACCGCTGTCCTCCGTCTCAAGCATCCGGATCCCAACCTCCTTGTCGCTCTCTCCTATGGGTCCGGTGTCATCGGTGACCCCGACACGCTCGCTGACCCGAGTACCGCCCTCAACCCGGTAGCTTCCGGCCCGTACGTCCTCAACAAGGACAAGACGATCGCTGGGACGACCTACGTCCTGGAACGGCGCGAGGACCACTGGAATGCGGACGCCTACCCGTTCAAGACGGTCACCATCAGGGCGATTCCGGACCGGACTGCGCTCTTCAATGCACTGCTCACCGGAGAACTCGACGCCGGCAGCGTCGACGGGACCCAGGCGGAGCAGGCTAAGGGCGGCGGACTGAACGTGAAGCGCGTCGATTCCACTGCGATCGCTGAGCTGGTGCTCGCCGACCGCGCAGGGACCGTGACCCCGGCGCTTGCCGATGTCCGGGTCCGCAAGGCCATCAACATGGCCCTGGACAAGGAGGGCATCGTGAAAGCGATCCTTCGCGGCAACGGCAAGACGACCAATCAGGTCTTCAACGATTTTTCGCCGGCATACGACCCGGAACTCGACGACGTCTACCGCCATGACCCCGAAGCGGCGCGCAAGCTTCTTACTGAAGCTGGCTACCCGGACGGCTTCAAACTGGTGATGCCCGCCAACCTGCCGTCGCTGCAATATCAGCCCACCATCAGTCAAGCACTCGGGGATATCGGAATAGAGGTGGAATGGGAGCCCGTGCCCGCCCAGAATGCCGGACAGAATACCAAATGGGGTGCCTACTGGAACATCGGTGCCACTGCGGCGGCAACCAGGACGGCAGCTGTGTATTACCGGTCGGGTGGTTCCCAGAATCCATTCAAGTACACGGATCCTGAACTCGACAAACTGTTCGAGCAATTGGATGCCGAGACAGATCCCGAGCGTCAGGGAGCAATCCTGAAGGAAATCAACGAATTCGGAGTGCAGGACGCCTGGTTCGCTCCAGTTTTCTCGCAGGCGGCGCTCTGGGCGACTCAGCCCGGCTTCGAATACGTCGGCACGGGTGTATCGCTGTTCGACGTCCGCAATTTCGGCACAAACAACAAATAGGCCGGCTTTTGCAACGATCCGCCCGTTGGGCACCCACCGTGGTGCTCCGACGGGCGAATCGGCATCCCGCCACTATCCACCCCTCCGTAATGACACAGTGTGTCATAACATGGGTGCCCCCGGCCCTCAACGAATCCACATCATCACCGTCTGGAAGGACATCATGGGCAACGAAGCCACGTGGCAAGAAGCCATTACAAACAACCGTTTTGCAGGGAAAACCGTCATCGTCACCGGTGCAGCCTCCGGGATCGGGCAGGCGACCGCCCTGCGCATCGCGAAGGAGGGTGGCAAGGTCATCGCTGCTGACATCAGCAAGGAACGCCTCGACGCCCTGGTGGAAGAGAACGCGGGCCTGGACCTGGTGCCTGTGCCCGGCGACGTCTCCACCGAAGAAACGGTCGCCGCAATCGTCGCGGCTGCCGGAGGGCGCGTCCACGCCCTGGCCAACGTCGCCGGGATCATGGACAACTTCGCGCCCATCCACGAGGTGGACGACGAACTCTGGGACCGCGTTTTCCGGATCAACGTCACCGCTCTTATGCGCCTCACCCGCGCCGTTGTCCCGCTCATGCTCGACGCCGGCGCAGGCTCGGTGGTCAACGTCTCCTCGGAGGCCGGCATCCGCGGCTCGGCTGCCGGCGCCGCCTACACCGCCTCCAAGCATGCCGTTGTCGGCCTCACCAAGAACTCGGCAGTGATCTACGGGCCCAAGGGACTTCGCTTCAACGCGGTGGCTCCCGGCCCCACGATCACCGGCATCGTGGCGAACTTCGGATCCCGGATGGCCGCAGAACGCCTTGGCCCGCTCATGCAGGCCACCATCCCCACCCCGGCAACGGCCGCGCAGTTGGCTGCCTCCATCACCTTCCTGCTCAGCGACGATGGCACCAACATCAACGGCGCCATCCTGGCTTCCGACGGCGGCTGGTCAGCCCTGTAGTGAACCGAAAACGGACGACGGCGGGAGGTTCCGTCGTCGTCCGTGTCTTTAAGCCTGCCCGGGTCAAAAGTGGAACCGGCGCCCATGAACTGAAGGAGCAAAAGCATGTCAGAGTCAAAGCTTTTTGACCACAGCTATGACGTCGTGGTCGTCGGCACCGGTGCCGCGGGACTGGCGACAGCCATGGGCGCCGCCGATGAAGGCCTTCGGGTACTCCTGCTCGAAAGCACCGGAAAGTGGGGCGGCAACACCGCCATGTCCGGGGGCGGCATGTGGATGCCGAATAACCCGCTGATGCAGCGTGACCGCGCCGGCGACTCCCGCGGTGAGGCGCTGACCTATCTGGAGGCGACGGTCGGCGAGGAGTTCCGGGCCACGACGCGGGCCCGGAAAGAGGCGTTCGTCGACGGCGTCGCCGACTTCGTCAACACAGCAGAGAAGTACGGCGTGAGATTCGTGCGTGCGGCTGACTACCCGGACTACTACCCCGAGCTCCCGGGCGGCAAGATCGGCCGTGGCCTGGAGGTGAAGCCGTTCAATATCAAGAGGATCGGCGATTGGTGGACGACGTGCCAGGCGCCGGTCGCACTCCCGGTGAAGACCGACGACATTTGGCTTCTGGGCCGGGCCTGGTCAACACCGTCCGGCTTCATCCGCGGGGCGCAGCTCGTCTTCCGCGCCCTCGGCGGGGCGGTCACCGGCAAGAAGCTCGCCGGCATTGGCGCCGGATTCGCCGCTGCCTTCCTCGACGTCGTCGTCCAGAAGCAAGGTGCTGACCTGTGGCTGAATGCCCCGCTGCAGGAACTCATCGTGGAGGACGGCCGTGTCGCAGGGGTACGGATAACCCGGGACGGCGAAGCACTGACAATTGGTGCGGCGCGCGGCGTGATGCTGGCCGGCGGCGGCTTCGACCATAACAAGGACCTCCGCCAGAAGCACCACGGAATCGACGGCGCCCCGTCAGGCGCCCCGGGCAACCTCGGGCGGCCCATCGAAATTGCGCAAGACAACGGCGCCGCGCTTGAGCTCATGGACGACGCCTGGTGGGGCGGATCGGTCGCAGCAGCGCCTGGCCATGGCGCCGCATTCATTGTGGGTGAGCGTTCCCTGCCCTACTCGGTCATCCTCGACGCCAAGGGCGATCGGTTCGCGAACGAGTCCGAGTCCTACGTCGACCTCGGCCACCACATGCTCGAGCACGACAAGGACGGCCCGTACTGGCTGGTCGGAGACGCCCGGCACGCCCGCCGCTACCTCCGCACCTTCGCGATCGACCCGAAGAACAACAAGGCCATGAAAGAGGCGGGGATTATGGTCAAAGCGGACACAATTCCCGGGCTCGCTGCGAAACTCGACATGGATCCCGCCCGCCTGGAGGCGACCATCCACCGGTTCAACGGCTTTGCCAGGGCCGGTGTCGACGGCGACTTTGGGCGCGGCAACTCAGCCTACGACCGCTACTACGGCGACCCCACGGTCCACCCCAACGCCTGCCTCGGTCCGCTGGAAAAGGGTCCGTTCACCGCGTTCAAGGTGGTGATTGGAGATCTCGGCACCAAGGGCGGCGTCGTCACCGACGCCGAGGCCCGGGCATTGCGCGAGGACGGCACGGTCATCGAAGGCCTCTACTCGGCCGGCAACAACTCCGCCTCCGTCATGGGACGGACATATCCCGGCCCAGGTTCCACTATTGGCCCCGCCGTCGTGTTTGGTCTCCGCGGCGCCCGCCACATGGCACGCCAAGGCCATTGATGCCTCGACTAGGGCACTCGATTTTCCAACCATCTCTATCCGATTGATCGGCATGGACCAGGATGAACTTTCCCAACGAATTCCTCTGGGGTGCCTCCACCGCACCCCATCAGATCGAAGGCAACAACGTCAACAGTGACTTCTGGGCCCGGGAGCAGCTCCGGGCCACTTTTCCAGCGCGGAACTGGCCCACTACCGCCGCATGATCGACACCGCACTCGCGCTGGGCCTGAAGCCTGTCATCACGCTGCACCACTTCACAAATCCCCGGTGGTTCGCCGAGGAGGGCGGGTGGATGGGGCCGCCGGCAGTCGAGCGGTTCACGGCATATGCCGAAGCCGTTGCAGGCATTCTCGATGGCGTTGACTGGATCTGCACCATGAACGAGCCCAATATGCTCGCGTTGATGACGACGATGAGCCGTGCAGCCGAGCAGCAGACAGACAAAAAGTGGCTCAGCCCCACCGTCGACGATGATGCCCGCCCAGTCCTGCCCGACCCCAACCCTGAGATCGGCTACCGGCTAGTCGAGGCATCACGCCGTCCGTGATCTCGTGCGGGAACGGACCGGCGCCGCAGTGGGATGGACTGTGGCGAACCAGGCACTGGTAGCTTTGCCGGGCGGCGAGGACATGTTCGAGCGCCACCCGAAACCGAGCCTGGCATGGCTTGGGAACGTGGCCAAGAGCGGGTCTGTTTCCCCTTCTGTCACACAACCCGCGGTTTCGGAATGAACGCGGCCAGGACTCCGCAAACCACAGCTGCAGGCAGCCCGAGGACAAGTGCCAGAAAAAATCCCTGTTGACTCGGTTCATCGGTGCCCCTGCAGCCCCGGCGGAGCCAGCGAGAACGGCTGCCACAACAGCTGCGGCAATGCTTGTTCCCAATGCACGCATCAGGGTATTCAAGCCGTTTGCTGCCCCGGTCTCTCCCACCGGAACAGCGAGCATAATCAACGTCGGCATAGCCGCATAGCCGAGCCCGATGCCAATTCCGATCATCATGTTGACGACCAGCACAAGCCAAATGCTTGGCAGCATGAGCACAGCTGCGAGATACGCGAGTGCGATGATGGTTGCCCCTGCTACAAGGAGCAGCTTCGGGCCCGCGCGCCGGCTTATGCGTCCCGCAATAGGTGCCATGGCGAGCATCGCCAAGCCTGACGGGACGAGAATCAGGCTCGCATCCACAATGCTCAATCCGAGACCGCCGGAAGATTCCGGCAACTGGAGCAATTGGGGAAAGACGATGCTGGATGAAAAGAGAGCAAATCCCATGGCGACCGACGCCAGGTTTGTCATCAGGACAGGCCCTTTGGAGCTCACAAGAAGGTTAACCAACGGGTTCTGTCTCCGGAGTTCGTACCATCCCCACGCCAGCAGCGAGAGAATTCCGATCAATAAAGACACCAGCGTTGGTACGCTCAGCCAACCCCAGGTGTTCCCCCGCGAAAGGGCAAGCAGCAAGCCCACCAACCCCATGGCGAGGCCAACGGCGCCCCAAAAATCGAACCGCCCCTGATTGCGGGATTCCCCAGCCGGAACAACGAGGAGATACAGCGCCACAGCGACTGCGCCGATTCCAGCAGAGACCCAGAAGAGCGCATGCCAGTCAAAGTACTCCGTCACCAGCGCACTGACCGGGAGACCCAGAGCACCGCCAACGCCCAAGGTGGCGCTTACCAGGGCGATTGCTCCGCCGAGTTTTCCTGGAGGAAGCTCATCCCTCAAAATGGCTATCCCCAGGGGTATGACACCCGTTCCCATACCCTGCAGCGCCCGGCCAATAATTAGGGGCAGAACCGACAGCGAGAACGCACAGACGACTGACCCAGCCACCAGGAGCGACAGCAAAATGATGGAAACGCGCCGCTTGCCATACATATCCCCCAGCTTTCCCGAGACAGGGGTGCAAATGGCCGCCACCAAGAGCGTCACAGTGATGACCCAAGCGGTGTCATCTCTGCCGGCCTCCAGCAGCTCGGGCAACTTCGACTGGATCGGAATGAGGATGGTCTGCATGAACGACCCACCCAACCCAGCAAAGGCAAGGGCAGCCACCAAAGGCGCATGTCTCCGAACTTTTCCGCCGGCTTGTTCAACTGCGACGCTCTTGGTACTCACTGAAGCTTCTCCGAGATGGTTTGGGCAGCCTTGGTAAGGATGGGCACCGCTCTGCTGGCGAAGTGCTCGTCCAGCCGGGAAACAGGGCCGGACACTGAAATGGCTGTGGGTGTAGGTGCATCAGGGACCGCTACGGCAAAACAGCGGACGCCAATTTCTTGCTCTTGCTCGTCGACCGAAAAACCTCTTTCCCGGATGAGCCTGAGGTCCGCCAGCAGGTCGCTGGCCCCGCTGATGCTTCTGGCCGTCGGGGTGGGCATTCCTGCCCGCATGAGTATTTGCTGGACCGTGTCTTCGCTCAATTGGGCAAGAATGGCTTTGCCAATTCCTGTCGTATGGGTGTGGGCGCGGCGGCCCACTTCCGTAGAAGTGCGCATGGAATGAAGAGAGGGCACCTGAGCCACATAAACCACCATGTCCACATCAAGCACCGCCATCTTGGCGCTCTCTCCCAGCTGGTCCACCAGCGTCTTGAGTTGCGGGAGGGCCAGAGCACCGAGTTGTTTGATTGCTCCATCTCCCAACGTGATCAGCCGGGGACCCAGTGCATAGCGACGGTTGGGGAGCTGGCGAATACAGCCGAGGGTGACCAGGGTGCGCAGATGGCGGTGGATGCTAGGCGGGGGAATATGGGTGGACGAGGAGAGTTCGCTCAGTGTGGCGGCTCCCCCGAGGTTTTCGATCAGTTCCAACAGTTCAAACACGCGTCCGACGGCCTGTACACCAACAGGGGATTTTTCAGTCATGGTGTTTTCAGGGCTGACTTCGTCAGGGATTCCGTGAGCTGGCGGAGTGCCTCCGCTGCATTGACAGCATCGCTCTCGCTCCATTCTCCGAGACACTGCTGAAAGAGCGCTGATCGTTGCGTTTGCACATGCCGGAGTTTGTCCTCGCCCGCCGGCGTCAGTGCGAGAAGATGAGCACGGCCGTCCCTGGGGTCCTTTCTTCGGACCAGCAAGCCTTGCTCTTCCAACTCGGCGATTTGCCGGCTGAGGACCGGCGCGCCGACGCCGAGACGGCCGGCAAGCTGCGTAGCCCTGCATTCCCCGTCACTGATGGACCGAAGCACGAAGTGCAGGGCTACTCCAAGTCCTTCTCCACGCAGGCTGGCCGTATCAATGCGGCGCAGTGCACGTTGGACGCCTAGCAGTTCGTACACCAGGGCTGCCGTCACGTCAGCTGTCATGACGAACCCTGTATCGCCGAACGCGGCGGCGATCAAACGTGAGCACTGACGGTTACTCGCGGCCGCTGAGCTGGAGGACCTGCTTGAAGAGTCCGGAGTGGTCCAGTGCGCCGTCGCCCTGGTTGACGGTGGCGGCGACGAGCTGTGCGACGACGGCGCCGAGGGGGACGGCGACGCTGGCTTCGCGGGCGGCTGAGGTGACGATGCCCAGGTCCTTGTGGTGCAGGGCCAGGCGGAAGCCGGGGTCGAAGTTGCGGTCCAGCATCTTCTGGCCCTTCTGCTCCAGGACCTTGGAGCCGGCCAGGCCGCCGCCGAGGACCTTGAGCGCGGCGTCGGTGTCCACGCCGTAGGCCTCGAGGAAGGCGATCGCTTCGGCGAGGACTTCGATGTTGACGGCGACGAGGAGCTGGTTGGCTGCCTTGACGGTCTGGCCGGAGCCGGAGGGTCCGACGTGGACGATGGTTTTGCCGACTGCGTTCAGGACGTCCGCGGCTGCGTCGAAGTCTTCCTTGTTCCCGCCGACCATGATGGACAGGGCGGCGTCGATGGCGCCCTGTTCGCCGCCGGAGACCGGTGCGTCGAGGGGGCGGATGCCGGCGTCGCGGGCGTCGTCGGAGAGGCGCTTGGCGACGTCGGGGCGGATGCTGGACGCGTCGATCCAGAGCGCGCCCTTCTTCGCGTTGGCGAAGACGCCTTCTTCGCCGCTGACGACACCTTCAACATCGGGGGAGTCAGGGACCATGGTGATGACGACGTCGGCGTCCTTGACCGCGTCCGCGATCCCGGCGGCGCCCTTGCCGCCTTCGGAGACGAGCTTGTCGATCCTGTCCTGGCTGCGGTTGAAGCCGGTGACGGTGTGGCCGGCCTTGACCAGGTTGATGGCCATGGGCAGGCCCATGATTCCGAGTCCGATAACTGCAACGTTGCTCACGATGGTTCTCCAATGCTGATCGAAGTAGTTGGTCGATAAGTGCGGCGCGGCGCCGACGAATTCGTGCCGGCGTGCACGAGCGAAGCTAAAGTGAATGACACGATCTGCTCGACGGGCGTGTCGATGTCTACCACCACTCCGGCCTCATCGGACTCGAGGTCCTCCAGCGTTTCCAGCTGCGAGTCCAGCAGCGACAGGGGCATGAAATGGCCCGGCCGCGCGGCCATCCGGCTGGCGAGCAGGTCCCGTGCCCCGTTCAGGTGGAGGAACCTTACTGTGGAGTCGCCGTTGCGGATAATGTCACGGTAGCTGCGCTTAAGTGCGCTGCATGCGATCACCAGCCCGGTCTGCGACGCCGAGAAGCGCCTGCCGATTTCGGCGAGCCATGGTGCCCGATCGCCGTCGTCCAGTGGAGTACCGGAGGCCATCTTGTCAATGTTGGACTGGGGGTGCAGCGAGTCTCCGTCGACGAACTCTGCCCCGAGGCGGGCAGCGATGGCGGCACCCACTGTACTTTTGCCGCAGCTGGTCACGCCCATCACCACGATATGGGCTGGAACGCCGGACTCTGGTTTACCAGTCATGGACCGTGCCGTCGACGAGGCGGTTGTAAGGCAGGTAGGCCTGCTGGTACGGGTAGGCTGCCGCGGCTTCCTCGTTGAATTCGACGCCGATGCCGGGCTTGTCCCCTGGGTGGAGGTAGCCGTCCACGAAGGACATGGACTGTTCGAAGACCTCGTTGGTCTTGTCCGAGTGGGGCATATATTCCTGGATGCCGTAATTGTGGATGGCCAGGCCCACGTGAAGCTGCGCGCCGAATCCCACCGGGGAGATGTCGGTGGGGCCGTGGAAGCCGGACTTGATCTGGTACTGCGCGGCGAAGTCCATCACCTTCTTCAGCGGCGAGATCCCGCCGAAGTGGGTGGACGCGGCCCGGACGTAGTCGATCAGCTGTTCCTTGATGACTGTCTGGAAGTCCCATACCGTGTTGAAGATTTCCCCAATGGCCAACGGGGTGGTGGTGTGCTGGCGGACCAGGCGCAGGCCCTCCTGGTTCTCGGCGGGGGTGCAGTCCTCCAGCCAGAACAGGTCATACGGTTCCAGCGCCTTGCCCAGCTTGGCTGCCTGGATGGGGGTCATCCGGTGATGGCCGTCGTGCAGGAGCGGGATTTCCGGGCCAAATTCGTTCCGGACCGCCTCGAACACGCTGGGCAGGTGGCGCAGGTACGCGCGGGTGTCCCAGTCCTCCTCCAGCGGGAAGGCGCCGCGGCCGGCGGGCTCGTAGTCGTAGCGCTCCCCCGAGGCCTGCGCCTGGGCGGCAACCCCGTAGACAGCTTTGATACCGGGAACGGCGGTCTGGATCCGGATGGACTTGTAGCCCAGTTCCAAGTGTTCCCGGACCGAGTCAAACAGGGACGGGATGTCCGCGCCTGAGGCATGGCCGTAGGCCCGCAGCCCGTTACGGGAGGCCCCGCCCAGGAGCTGGTAGACGGGCATGCCGGCCATTTTGCCTTTGATGTCCCACAACGCCATGTCGACGGCGGCGATCGCGGCCATGGTGACCGGGCCACGGCGCCAGTACGAGGAGCGGTACAGGAACTGCCAGGTGTCCTCGATCCGGTGCGGATCCTTGCCGATCAGCAGCTGCGCAACATGTTCCTTCAGGTAGGCCGCTACGGCAAGCTCGCGCCCGTTCAGGGTGGCGTCACCGATGCCGGTCACCCCGTCCTCGGTGGTGATGCGCAGGGTCACGAAGTTACGCGACGGACTGGTCACGAAGACTTCCGCGGCAATGATTTTCACAGCTGGGTCCTTTCAGGGGAGGTTAGCCAGGTACGGGATTCAGTACGTGGGAGTGATTCTGCGAACGTGCCTGTGAGGCTTTCTATCAGCTGCACTGCGGCGGCATCCGCTGCCAGTCCCGCATCCACCAGTTCCAACAGGGCACGGATCCGCGCAGTCCCCGCCAAGGCGATTGCAGCAGCCACGTCCGTTGCCAGCGGGTCCTGGGCAGGAGCCAGCCGGGCCGTGCACTCCATCCATGCGGAAATCATGAGTGCGGCACCGCTGCCGGACCGGCCTGCGGCCCGTTCCGCGCGCAGAACGGGAACGGCCCGCATCCGCAGCTTCGTGGTGCTATCCATGGCTATCTGTGACAGGTTGTGCGCAATGCGTTTATTGCCGAACCGTGTCAGCAGCGCCTCCCGATAAGCGGGAATCGCGAGGTCCCTGGCGGGCAGGTTGGCCTCGGCTTCGTCCCAGAAGGCCTCAACGGCATGGCGGCATAGAGGGTCGGCCAGGGCCTGTGCCACGGTTCGATGCCCCCGTAGCTGCCCGGCATAAGCCAGGAGCGAATGGGCTCCGTTCAGAAGCCAAAGCTTTCGGTTTTCGTACGGCTCGATATCCGCCACGAACAAGGCTCCGGCGTCCTCCCACCGCGGCCGGCCCGCGGGAAAGTCTCCGCTGAGGACCCAGCTGGCAAACGGTTCGGCCACCACCGGGGACATGTCCCGGTAGCAGCAGGAAGCTTCCACCGCAGCGACGTCTGCAGCCGTGGTGCGTGGGGTGATGCGGTCTACCGACGTGCTGACAAAACTCGTGTTGGTACTGATCCACTCGGCCAGGCCCGGCTCCCAGGCTTTGGCCATGCCCACTACTGCATTGCGGGCGACGGCACCGTTGTTGGCGAGGTTGTCGCAGCAGACAACGGCCAAAGGACCGCGGCCCGCTGCGCGTCGGGAGGCAAGGCCGAATACCAGCCTGCCCAGCGGAGTCGCTGGATCACCGTTGCTGCGCAGGGTGGCCAGGTCCGCGGCCACCTCAGGAGCGTTACTGTTGAAGGCGCCCTGGGAGTCTGCCAAATACGCCGCTTCGGTAATGGTCAAGGTGACCACGGCAGTATCGGGCGATGCCAGCAGTACGGCGAGCCTGGCCACGTCCGCGCCGTCCGCCGCTTCTACAATGCTGCCGATGACAGCGAACGAGTCTTTGGAATCTGCGCGTTCCACCAACGTAAACAGGCCGTCCTGCTCTGCCAGCGCAAGTGCGGCATCCGGGCGGCGGCCGGTGAAGGCGGCGATGCCCCAATTCGCAGCATCGCCGGCCTGCTGGGTGTACCAGGCCTGATGGGAGCGGTGGAAGGCGCCCAGGCCCAGGTGGACTATCCGCACCGGTGGCTTTGGGCCGGACCAGAAGGTCCGATTGAGCCGCGGAAGCCCGACCTCAGTCTGTGTTTGCTTCTCCAGACCGGTGCTCATAGCTTGAAGACCCGCCGGGGTGAGCCGTCCACAATGTCGACGATGAGTTCATGTGCCCGGTCTTCGCTGACGCGGTGTTCAGCCACCAATCGGGCCAGGAACGACGCCTCGATCCGGCGGGCGGCGTCGTGGCGGGCGGGAATGGAGCAAAACGCCCGGGTGTCGTCGATGAAACCGGAGGAACGGGAGAAGCCTGCAGTCTCGGTGACGGCGGAGCGGAACCTCAGCATGGCGTCCGGCGCGTCCAGGAACCACCACGGCGAACCAAGATAGACGGACGGGTAGAAGCCGGCCAGCGGGGCAAGTTCCCGGGAGAACACGGTTTCGTCCAACGTGAAGAGAACCAGGTGGAAATCCTTGGCCGTACCGAAGTCCTGCAGGACGGGACGGATGCCTTCGGTGTAGTTGATCGCGAACGGAATGTCGTGTCCGGTGTCGGCCCCGAAAGTCTGGAAGGTGGGTTCGTGGTGGTTGCGGTAGGAACCGGGGTGGATGGTCATCACCAGGCCGTCCTCCACCGACATCCGTGCCATCTGGTACATCATGTGTGCTTCGAAGTCGTCGCGGTCCTGGGCACTTGCCGTGCCTGAGCGGGCGCGGTCAAACAGTTTCGCGGCGTCCGCCGCTTCAAGCTTGAGGGTGGCCGGGGTGCGGACTCCATGGTCCGCAGAGACTGCGCCATGTTCCACAAAATAACGACGCCGGTTCTCCAAGGCCGTGAGGTAGGCACCATAGCCCGTGCCGCCGTCGCCCGCTGCCGCAATGAGCCGGTCCACGTTCTCCGACCACGCGGGGTGGGCAATATTGAGATAGGCGTCCGGGCGGAAGGTGGGCAAGACGCGCCCATGGAAGGACGGGTCCTGGGCAATTGCTTTGTGGCTCTCAAGGGTGTCCAGTGGATCGTCCGTGGTGGCCAGGACCTCGATGTTGAAGTCTTTGAACAGTTCCCGGGGCCGGAAGCCGGGCTCCTGGAGCTTTTCCGAGATGGCATCGTAGCTGGCATCGGCTGTTTCCGCGCTCAGCTCCCCTTCGAAGCCAAAGACGTCGCGGAACTGGGTGCGGAGCCAATATCCCGAGGCAGTGCCGTCGAACAAGGGCCACGCCTTGCAGAACTCGAGCCACACCGATCGGCTCTCCGGCTTGTAGGTAGCGGATTCCTGGAGCCGGTCCAGCGGTATGCCACTGGCATGGATCAGCCGGGTGACGTAGTGGTCCGGGCTGACCAGCAGCGCTGCCGGATCGGGAAAGGGAGTGTTCTGCTCGATGACTGCGGCGTCAACGTGCCCGTGCGGGGAAATGATGGGAAGGTCCTGGACGCGCTGCAGGAGTTCGCGGGCTATGCGGCGGGTTCCTGGATCAGCGGGCAGGAGCCGGTCTGGGTTGGCGGCAATCGATGACATGAGTCAATAGTCCGGTTTTAGGCATGCTATGTCAACCGGTTGCCATAGAGAGGTCGGCTACCGAATACGCGCTGACGTAAGAATGGTCAGGGATGACTTCCTTTCCCTACCTGTACCTTCCTGGAAGACGGCGCCAGATATTTAAGGTTTTTGGCAACCGGATGGATGTCTTTTCGCACCAAGGCAGTTAGGATTAGGTCCATGACTAAACTTCCAGCTTCCGACGCCCAAGTTGTGGCTGGCGATTCCCGTTCCAAAAGTGAGGGCAAGGCCCCCGGCAGGACCAATGCCACGATTTATGACATTGCGAAGCTGGCAGGAGTGAACCCGTCCACTGTTTCCAGGGCGCTCAGCAAGCCTGGCCGGGTCAGTGCGGGTACGAGGCAGCTCATCGAGGAAGCCGCCGCCGAGCTCAATTATCAAGTTAACCCGTTTGCCAGGGCGCTTCCGACGGGACGAACAAATACGTTGGGCCTGATTGTTGCCGACATTACGAATCCAACATTCTTCGGAACTATACGGGGTGCGGAATCCACCGCGGCATTCCGCGATTATTCTCTGATTCTGGCTGAGTCAGCCGAGTCGCCTGACCAGGAGCTTGCAGCCGCCCAGCGCATGTTGGCCAGTGTTGACGGGCTAATTCTTGCCAGTCCTCGAATGGACGATGACCACATCCGGGACCTCGCCAAGGAGAAACCGGTTGTGGTCGTCAACCGTGATGTAGAAGGCATCGCCTGCGTCGTTCCTGACGTCAACAAGGGCATTGGTGAAGCCATCCGCCATCTGGCCGGAAACGGGCATCAAAGAATCGTCTTCATTTCAGGTCCCACGGCCTCCTGGATGTCGGGCCAGCGCTGGAGGGGCATCCAGGAGGCTTGCGAGTGGTCGCGCATAGAAGCGGTAAAAATTGACTCCGACAGCCCCACGGTCAAGGGAGGGCGGGCCATGGCCCGTTTCGTCGTCAGCAGCGGCGCTTCAGCGGTGATTGCCTACAACGACCTTTTGGCGATAGGCCTCATGCAGGAACTGCAGGCGGCCGCCTACGCAGTCCCGGATCAGATCAGCATCATCGGGTTTGACGATATTTTTGGCGCAGACTTCACCACGCCGGGGCTCACCACTGTCCGCGCCCCGATGGAAAACTGTGGAATCGAAGCGGCCACCATATTGCTTCGGACACTCAAGGAGCCAGGAGAGGCAACTTTCACCCGCTACATCGATACTGAGCTGGTGGTGCGTGGGTCCAGCGGCCGGCTTCTCTAGCGGCAGCAGCGGGTCAGTCCCTCCTGATCCCACTATGTGAAAACGCGATAATTCCGGAGAAATGGTGGGCCAGAGCTAGGCCGCAAGGTAGACGTCAAACTCGGCGAGTTCCACTATTCTTCGCGTCCCATCGGACGCCAGAACCCAGAAGAGATCCATGGACGGTTGAATCTCTTCAACGTGTCCCGTCAGGTGGACAACAGTGCCCACTTTGACTTCCACGTAGTCCCCCTTGGCGATCTGGCTGCAGTCTCCGAGAGGGGACGCTCCGCCTTGAAGCGAGGAGCAATCTGTTTGTTGCTTTGGTATCGACTCGCGCATTGATCTCATGGTTTTCGTCGTTAGCTACTGAATTGAGCGTGATCAGCCACGAGGCGGGCGATCTGTGCCGGCTCCGCCACCGGTGCAAGATGTGCGGTTCGGGTGAGGATTTCGTGCCGTGCCTTGGGTGCGCTTTGCGCGATCAGTTTCTGATCTTCGATGGGATTGGCGCTGTCGCTTTCCCCGCTAATAACCAGAACCGGAACCTGTATCGTCGGTAAATCCTCACGCACGTCCGCTTCAGACAGGAGATCGCATGCGTTGGCGTACCCGACAGGATCCGTTGACTCGAGCATCTGCCGGTACCGGAGGACGACGTCGGGGTTTTTTTGCTGGAAATCGGCGGTGAACCATCGATCGATGATTTGAGGCACCAAGGGCACAACTCCCTGGGCCCGCACCAACCTGCCGCGCTCTTCCCAAACATCGCGTCGAAAGCGCGCTGCACAGCACATCGCGGTAACAGACTGAATTCGCTCCGGCCTATAAGCAGCAGCCCCCAGCGCGACCATTCCGCCAAGGGATACCCCGGCCACATGAGCCTTGCTGATGCCCGCGCCGTCCAAAACATCAAACAGATCCTCGACCAGATCGTCAAGGTCGAACGGCCTGTGACCGAGGGGACCACCGCGGTCCCTCTGATCGAATCGGACTATGTCAAAAAACGGCCGTAGCTCGGCAACAACCTCATCCCACATCTGCATTCCGGTGGCGAGGGAATTCACAAAGACGATGGTGCCCAACGATGGTTCAGAGTCCGTCCTTGGCTCAACGACTATGTTGAAAGCTCCGGTCATGCCTGGCCACCTGACCCAGTCAAGGCCAGGGAAGATGCGGCGCCTTCGGCGCCAATCCTGGAGGTGAGGAATGTAAGTTTCGGCATGGGAGCTCCTTATGCTCGGGGGTCTACTCTGTGTGCCCGCTCTGACGACATCCGAGCCCTGGCTAGGAAGGTTCTATAGGTTAGCGTAGGGGCGCAATGCCGGCAGTGTCAACCGGTTGCCAGACCTTACATCAAACGCCCGCGATAAGTCAGTATCGCTCCGAAAGGGGGAGGCGGCGGGGCGCGGCCAGTAGGAAGGGTTCGAGGCAGTCCTTTTTCGGCAACCGGTTGTCAGTGACAGCAATGCATGTTTTACTGAAAGCTGCAGCGGTACAGGAAACGCCATAGTCCGAGCCTTTCTGGCTGGAGATGTTCTTCGCAGACCAAAATTTGACCTCACAGGAGTGGCACCACATGTCAGACATAGCGAAAATTTCGGAGAGGGCCGTGGCTGGTGACGTATCCGCAGCGGCCGACAAAGAACGGATTTCTCCCAGTCCACTCCTTGACGAACTGGCGCTGGTACTGCCGGCGGACGCGCTCATTGCTGATCGCAAAGCCATGGAGCCCTACCGTCGGGACCGTGCACTTGATCCAGATGCTGCCGTGCCCATGGCTGTGGTGCTGCCTTTGACGACTGCGCATGTGCAGTCCGTGATCCGATGGGCGGCCAAGCATCGGATCCCGGTAGTACCTCGAGGCGCCGGTACGGGTCTGTCTGGGGGAGCTACGGCAGTGGAGAACGGCATTGTGCTCAGCACCGAGCGGATGCGCTCCATCGATATAGATCCCGCTACGCGTACCGCCGTGGTTCAGCCGGGTCTTTTCAACGCTGAGGTCAAAGCCGCAGTGGCCCAGGAGGGCCTGTGGTACCCGCCTGATCCTGCCTCCTACGAGATCTGCACGATCGGCGGCAACGCCGCCACCAATGCCGGGGGCTTGTGCTGCGTCAAGTATGGCGTCACGTCCGATTACATCCTGGGTATGGAAATCGTCACCGCTGACGGCAGGGCCATAAAGCTGGGAGGCCCACGACTCAAGGACGTGGCGGGGCTATCCATGCTCAAGCTCTTCGTTGGCAGCGAAGGCACCCTCGGAATCATCACTGAACTCACTTTGCGGCTTCTGCCAGCCGCCCCGCCCGCCCGCACTGTGGTTGGGTGGTTTTCAAGCAGCGAACAGGCTGCAAACGCCGTCGTCGACATTGCTTCGAGCATCCGCCCCTCGATGCTTGAGTACATGGACGGAACTTCCATTAATGCTGTCGAAGACGTGCTGGACATGGGGTTGCACAGGCATGCCGCTGCGCTGGTTGTGGCACGTTCAGACGATCAGAGCCCCAGCGGCGCGGAAACCGCAATGATGCTAGGTGCCTTTCAAAAGCACGGCGCGTTTGAGTCGTTTGAGGTTGCGGATCAGGAGGAGGGCGAGCGTTTTGCCCACGCGCGGCGTATTGCCATTCCCGCTGTAGAAGGATTGGGCACATTGCTGTTGGAGGACGTGGGAGTCTCAAGCCCCCGTCTGGGAGAGCTCGTTGTTGGGGTTGAGCGAATTGCACAGAACCGCAATGTCGTCATCGCCTTCATCGCTCATGCGGGTGACGGCAATACACATCCGCTGGTCGTATTTGACCCTGCAGACACGAACATGAGGGACCGCGCCTACCGTGCCTACGGCGAAATCATGGACCTGGCCATCGAACTGGGCGGGACAATCACCGGCGAGCACGGGGTGGGACGACTGAAGCGCCCATGGCTGATAAACCAGATTGGCGAGGACTTACTCCAAATCTCGCACAGTGTGAAAATGGCGCTGGATCCAGATGGCATCTTGAACCCCGGAAGTATTTTTGCCGCACCGCCATCGCGCGGCACTGCCAACGAGGGGCGCTCATGAGTCACCACAATAGCCGCGTCGACGCCGACGGCCTGGCCGTCGACCCAGCCCTTCATGCCTTTATCGAATCCGAGGCGCTGCCTGGAACCGGAATCGACGCTGCCGGGTTCTGGCGCGGCTTCGGAAGAATCGTCAAGGACCTGACACCACGAAACAGGGAGCTCCTCGCTGTACGTGACGAACTGCAGGGCCGTATTGACGAATGGCACAGGCTGCATCCGCTCCCGTTTGACCAAACCGAGTACCAGACGTTTCTGCAGGACATCGGATACCTTCTGCCGGCGCCGGAAGGCACCCAGGTCCGGACGTCCAACGTGGATGATGAGATCGCGAAACTTGCCGGCCCCCAGTTGGTGGTGCCCGTCACCAACGCCCGCTATGCACTCAACGCGGCTAACGCCCGATGGGGATCGCTTTACGACGCCCTCTACGGAACAGACGCACTGGACGCGAAGGCAGCTGCAGCCGGATATGATCCCCAGCGCGGCCAGGAGGTCGTCGCGTATGTGCGTGGTCTGCTCGATGAATTTATCCCGCTGACAGCAGGCAGCCATGCCGGTTCCACCGGTTACGCGGTACGCAACGGAAAGTTGTCGGTCACCCTTTCCGACGGTTCAAGCAGTGGCCTGGTCCATCCTGACCAGTTGGTGGGCTACACAGGAGAAGCCGATTTGCCGTCCACCATCGTTTTCCGCCACCACGGCCTTCACATAGAGGTCATCTTCGACCGAAGCACGGTTGTCGGAGCATCAGATTCAGCTGGTGTAGCCGACGTGCTGGCAGAGGCTGCTATCACCACCATTGTCGACTTCGAAGATTCGGTCGCCGCCGTCGACGCCGAGGACAAGATCGTGGGTTACCGCAACTGGCTGGGCCTGAACAGGGGTGATCTGAAGGACGTCTTTGAAAAGGGCGGCGACAAGGTCGTGCGCCGGTTGGCGGATGACCGGCACTACACATCCCCCTCTGGAGGCGAGGTAGTTCTGCCCGGGCGAGCCGTGCTTTTCGTCCGCAATGTTGGCCACCTCATGACCACCGACGCGGTCCTTGATTCTGACGGAAACGAGATAGGCGAAGGCATCCTGGATGCTGTCCTGACATCGCTGACGGCCCTGGCCGGGCTGGATCCGCAGAATCCTCGACGAAACAGTCGAACCGGCTCAATCTATATCGTCAAGCCCAAGATGCACGGCCCGGAGGAGGTGGCTTTCACCGTGGAACTTTTTGGCCGTGTCGAGCAACTGCTGGGCTTAGCGGCGAACACCCTTAAGCTCGGGCTCATGGACGAGGAGCGCCGCACCACAGTCAACTTGAAGGCCTGCATAGCCGAGGCCGAGGACCGCCTTGTTTTCATCAATACAGGCTTCCTTGACCGTTCCGGCGATGAGATCCACACCTCTATGGAGGCAGGACCTTTCGCCCGCAAGGCCGAACTGCGCAATCATCGGTGGCTTTCGTCCTATGAGGATCAGAACGTCGACATCGGAATTGAAGTGGGTTTGCCGGGCAGGGGCCAGATCGGCAAGGGCATGTGGGCGATGCCTGATCTCATGGCGTCAATGCTCGAACAAAAGATCGTGCACCCGATGGCAGGTGCCAGCACGGCCTGGGTACCGTCCCCCACTGCGGCAACCCTGCACGCAATTCACTATCACCGGGTCGACGTCGCGGAGAGACAGCGGGAAATTGCCCTCCAGGGCCAGCGGGGCACCCTTGAGGGCATTCTCACCGTGCCTGTTGAGACTGACCCGGACTGGTCGCCGGAAGAGCGCCAGGAAGAGCTTGATAACAATATGCAGTCCTTGCTGGGATATGTCGTCCGCTGGGTGGACCAGGGAATTGGATGCTCCAAGGTTCCGGACATTCATGATGTCGCCCTCATGGAGGACAGGGCCACGCTCCGCATCTCAAGTCAACACATTGCGAACTGGCTCCGCCATGGCGTGATCACGGAGCAAGAGGTGCACGAGAGCATGCAGAAAATGGCGGCCGTCGTCGACGCCCAAAATTCAGCCGATCCCCTCTACCGCGCGATGGCTCCCAACATCTCCGAGAGCATCGCATACCAGTGCGCCGTCGATCTGGTGCTGGAGGGAAGCACGCAGCCGAACGGCTACACAGAGCCCCTTCTGCACCAGCGCCGGCGCCAAGTGAAATCAAAGACGCTCAGCTCCATCTACGCGGAAAGCCCCAATTCATGACCTTGCCAGGAGCCACCATGCAGAACTTCGTTGAAACACCATCGGTGAACTACGCCACTGCCGCCCGGGCTGTTTCCCTGGCCATTGAGGCAGGAGCACAACGCGGCGTCCTGGTTTCGGTCAGTGTCGTGGATCCAGCAATGGGCCTTATCGCCTTCGGCCGCGCAGACGGTTCGATGCCCCACAGTGTGGAGACCAGCCGCCGAAAGGCCAACACCGCCGCCTCATCGAGACGCCCGACAGGGTGGATGCAAGGTGACTTCGCAATTGCCCTCCCGATGGGCACAGACAATCTGCTGACCAACATTCGTGGCGGGTTCCCTTTGATTTATCAGGAGAAACATCTTGGCGGCCTCGGTATCGCTGGAGGTACGCCTGACCAGGATTCCGAGATCGGTCTTGCAGTCCTGGACGCCCTTGCAGGGGATGCGTCGGAGGCCTGACTCCAAAACCGACAGTACTTCCGCGGTTCTGTTCCGCATCGACGCTTCGCACCAATACTGAAGGAGAACCGCGTGCTTAAACCACGTTCCACACCTACCCGCGAACTTCACAACCTCGACGGTCTTTGGCTGTTTGCGCTGGATACCCAAGCAGGAGAAAGCCCATGGACCCGGGTCCTGGATACAAAACTGGAAGCTGCGGTACCGGCGAGTTACAACGATCAATTCGTCTCCCCCGAAATTCGGAATCACGTGGGTTGGGTCTATTACCAGCGCACCGTGCGCGTTCCGCGTGGCTGGTCCGAGGAACGCACCGTGCTGCGTTTCGATGCTGCAACGCATGCAAGCCGGGTGTATGTAGGCGACACCCAGGTTGCCGAACACACCGGAGGCTATACACCCTTTGACGCAGACATCACTGACTTCGTCCAGCCAGGTGAGGAATTCCGGCTGACTGTCGCTGTAGGCAACGAGCTAACCAACACGACAATCCCTCCTGGCACGATCACGATGTCACAGAATGGCCGACGCACCCAGACCTATCTTCACGATTTCTACAATTACGCAGGACTGGCACGGTCTGTCTGGCTGTACAGCACACCTCAACTTCATCTCCAGGACGTGACAGTCACAACACAGGTCCGGGGGATGGCGGGCATCGTTTCCTACACCGTCCAGCAGACGGGCACCGCTGATGTAAGGGTGACCATCCTGGACCAGGAGAAGACACGAGTTGCCTCCGGGTCCGGGCAAAGCGGAACGATGGAAATCGAATCGGTCAATCTATGGCAGCCGGGTGCCGCATACCTCTACGAACTTCTCGTGGAACTCGTTGACGACGGGAAAGTTATCGATTCCTATACTGAGGTTTTCGGTGTCCGGACCGTAGAAGTAAAGGGCACCGAGTTCCTCATCAACGGCGAGCCCTTCTATTTCACTGGCTTCGGAAAACACGAGGACACCGCCATTCGCGGCAAGGGACACGACAATGCTTATCTCGTCCACGACTTCCAACTATTGGATTGGATCGGCGCGAACTCGTTCCGCACTTCCCATTACCCGTACGCCGAAGAAGTGCTGGAGTTTGCAGACCGTCACGGCATTGTGGTCATAGACGAAACAGCCGCTGTGGGCCTGAATCTCGGCGTACAGGCAGGCCTCTCGGGGAAGCCCACAACGCCTTCGTTCTCGCCCGAGACCTTCAATGATCAAACACGGGAAGCACACGCCCAGCACATTCGTGAATTGATCGCCCGCGACAAAAATCATCCCAGCGTGGTGATGTGGTGCATAGCAAACGAAGCGGCGACAAACGAAGAGGGTGCCCGCGAATACTTCGAGCCTCTTGTGAACCTGGTGCGGGAACTCGATCCCACCCGGCCGTTGACTTATGCCGTTGTCATGTTTGCTACCTTCCGCAACGATCTGATCGTTGACCTGTTCGACGTCGTAGGCCTGAACAGGTACTACGGCTGGTACGTCATGAGCGGTGACCTGGAGTCAGCCGAGAACTATTTGCGGATGGACATCCAGGGATGGATTGAGCGCGTCGATAAACCCATCATGATGACCGAGTACGGAGCTGACACTCAGCCGGGGGTCCATTCCGTGTGGGACCAGCCCTGGACGGAAGAATACCAAGAGGCCCTCTTGGAGATGCACCACCGCGTATTCGACGAATTCCCGCAGTTTGTCGGTGAACAAATTTGGAACTTCGCGGACTTCCAGACCAGCAACGGCATCCACCGCGTCGACGGAAACAAAAAGGGCGTGTTCACCAGAACCCGCCAACCGAAGGCCGCGGCACATGCACTCCGCAAACGGTGGCGGACAATCGGCAATCGCAAGCCAAAGAACTAAAAAGGGCAGTTGTTTCTCTGAGTAGTAACAGGGCGGCGTGGGTATTCAGCGCCGCCCTGTTTGATCAAGAAAGAAAGCCGTTGTGCCCATGAGTTCGCTTATCCTTCCAGGCTTTTACCCGGACCCTTCCATATGCCGGGTCGGTGAGGAGTATCTCCTTGTCAACTCCACATTTGAGTATTTCCCCGGTGTGCCCATCTTCTCGAGCCGAGACCTGCTTAGCTGGCGCCAGGTGGGGCACGTACTCGATAGGGAAAGCCAACTTAACGTCAGTTCCGGCATAGAGGGCGCAAGCGGGGGCATATTCGCACCTACGATCCGCTTCCAGGACGGCCGCTTCTGGATGACAACCACCAATATGCACGACCTGCGTAAGGGGCACCTTATTGTCTCGGCGGAGCGTGCGGGTGGGCCTTGGAGCGAACCGGTGTACACACCCGGGCTCATCGGCATTGATCCCGATCTCGCGTGGGACGAGCACGGTGACTGTTACCTCACGTGGTCCGACGTCGTACGGGGTGGCATATCGCAGGCCCGGATTAATCCGCAGACCGGACAGGTGCTGTCCGAATCCCGGGAAATTTGGGGTGGCACGGGTGGCGCCCATGTGGAGGGCCCACACGTCTACGCACGAAACGGCTGGTGGTACCTCCTGGCTGCAGAGGGCGGCACTGCCGCTGGCCACATGATCACTGTGGCTCGGGCGCGCACCATAGACGGCCCGTACATCGCCAATCCAGCAAATCCAATCCTGACGAACCGAAGTACAGCGCATGCAGTGCAGGCGGTAGGTCATGGCGACCTTTTTGAGCTTCATGATGGAAGTTGGGCAATGGTGCATCTTGGGACCCGGCCCCGCGGGTCCTTCCCAAAGTGGCACACCAACGGGCGGGAGACGTTTCTCGTCGGAATCGACTGGGTGGATGACTGGCCCGTCATTGCCGAGGACCGGTTTACCGCACCAAACGTTGACACCTCGTTCGAGGACCTCTTTGCTGAAAACGAGCTCCACTCGAGGTGGATTTCCCCCGGAGCGAACCCCTCTTCATTTGTCACACCGAGCGACAACGGACTCGTACTGCTTGCTGGACGGGCACCAGACTCGACGCGGGCAGAGCGGCTGCTTGCGGTGCGGGCATGCGATCCGGAATGGACTGCAAGCGTTCAAGGTACGGGCGACTTGGCGTTGACTGTACGCATCGATGACCTGCACCAAGCAATCGTTCAACGAGTAGGGGGCAAGGTAACTGCCCGCGTTGTCATCGGTCCAGCAGATCAGACTCTAGCCATGCAGGATTCCGTACCAGAAGACGTCGCACTGACCATTCGCGCAGTATCACCCGGTGGTCAGGCCGGCCACCGACAAGGGCCCGACACCCTCGTGCTCGGCACAGGCGTCGGCGCCGCCTTCCAGCATCTGGCTTCCCTCGATGGCCGCTACCTGTCAACAGAGGTGGCGGGTGGATTCACCGGACGTGTAGTGGGGATTGAAGCCGTCGGTTCCGACGCCCTTGTACGTTCCTTCTCCTACAGTTCGCCCTGACCTCGCGCCGGGCGTTTCCCGCCTATGGCTGGCGGCCCCCAACCCTCAGCTTTGCTCAAAACTTCCGGACGTCACCGCGGGTCGGTATCCGGCCCACCGCTCTCAGCCGCGGCGGGGAGCTGAAAAATCGGCGGTGTCGAGGCTGATCGTGAACGGTCCGTCATTGACCAGGGACAGTTGCATCATGGCCCCGAACCGCCCGGTGGAAACCTCCGCCCCCAGGCCCCGCAGGGAAGCGATCAGGTGTTCAATCAACGGCTCGCTGGTGTTCGCCGGCGCCGCGTCCGACCAGGAGGGGCGCCTTCCCCGCCGTGTGTCCGCGTACAGCGTGAACTGGCTGACCACCAGCAGGGGGCCGTTCTGGTCGGCACACGACCTCTCGCCCTCAAGGATCCGCAGGGTCCAGATCTTGGCAGCGAGGGCCGAAGCATCGTCCAAGGTGTCCGTGTGGGTGGCGCCGGCCAGGACAACGAGTCCCGGGCGGTCAATGGAACCCACCGTTTCGCCGTCGACTGTGACCTCGGCTCGGGTGACCCGCTGAAGGATGGCTCGCACGCATCAACCCTAACGGAGTCCGGCATCGGGTTTTGTGCGCGGGCCAGGCCGCTGGCGGCAGCCCTCAGCTTGGCGCCGTCAGGCCGACGTCGTCCGGGCTCTGCAAGAAACCCTTGAACGACTCCGCCCGTAGCACTGCCGACTGGAGCGCCCCGGCATGGGCCGTGAAGTTCCGGGTGGAAGCCCCCACGCGAGTCAAACTCCAGCGTGGGGGCTTCCGGGGGCCACCAGTTCTTGGGAAACGGGGAAGCCGAGAACAACTTACAGGCTGTTCACCTCCTCAGAAGCTGAATCCAGCCGGATCCCAGGATTCTTGAGTGAATCTTGAGCGCCGTTCGCATCACCCGCCGGCATCACCCGCCAGCGTCACCCCGCCGGCCGCAGTGACGTGATCATCCGCCGGATGTCCGCGTACTCCACCGTTTCCTTGTACTTCCTGGCCTGCTCCAGGTAGGGCAGGGACGCGGCCCCCGGCGTTACGTTGTTCTCCGGGTTGAAGAACGCGCCGAACATCGCAGCAGTGGGCGGCCAGTTAAAGAAGTGGAAGATGCACGATGCAGAGTCCCCGCTGGGTGCCGGGACCGAGGTGATGCCGTAGGCTGCCGCCGGTGTATCAGCCGGACCGGGGGTGGCGCCATTCCCGCGGGTCTCGTACACGAACCGGGGAGCTCCCTCACCCTGCATCAGCTCCGGCAACTCTTCAGAATCCAGCACAGAGTACGGATACCGGTCCATGCACGTGGACCCGACGGTCATGTTGGTCCGGAGCGCCGCCAGCGGCCGCCCGGCCTCGTTGGTGACCTCCGCGAAGGCACCGCCGCCCTCGGGAAGCTCGCCCGCCGGGTCCCTGACGCTCCAGGCGGTTGGGTGCTCGAACATCAGCTGGCCGTCGGCCGTGGTGTAGCTGGTCCAGGCTTCCGACGCCGGTGCCGTGCCGGTGGCATTCGGCGAGCCTGTCGCCGTCGGCGTCCCAGTTGTTGTCGGCGTCGCAGTTGCTGTCGAGGTGGCCGTCGCGGAGGTGACGGTGGGGCTGGGGCTCGACGTCGTCGTCGGTCCCGCCTGCGGGCCGCAGCCCGTGAACAGTAGCGCCATCAGTATGGCTGTGGGAAAAACCGCGACTGAGGCGGCCGGGCTGCGCATCACACGCTCCTCAAGGTCCGAGTTGGATCCTTAAATTGTGGGGCTGCCGTGCGCGTTAGGATCCGGCGGCGGCACGATTGGCGCCGAACCGTTGCGGTGATAACAAAAGGCTCCTGCGTGGCGCTATCTGGCGATCAGCCGTCGTTACCGAACCGGGAGGGGGCTGCTGCCGCCGGGGCTGTCGCTTGTGCTCTCCAGAATTGCGACGAGCTTGCCCACCTGGATGACGGCGGCCTTGATCCGTTGGGGGTCGCTGATGGTGAGGAATTGCAGCATGAGGCCGTCCAGGGCAGCAAAGATGGCCAAGGCTGCACCGTTGTCCACGTTGAGTCCCCGTTGCCTCAGGGCATCTTCAACGGTGCTCATGTAGTTCGCGTAAAGGCGTTCCACCAATGCCCGCACCTCGGGGTTGCGCCGGGATTCGAGAAGCATCTCGAACTGGAACAGCTGCAGCTCCGGTTCCTTCGACACCGTTTCGATGAGTGAATCGGCAAAGTTCTCGTCAAAGTCCGCGATCTTTTCCAGGCCAGTCTCCTCGATGGACCGCTGGATGGCCCACTCCATGGTGGCGGCGAGAAGACCCTCGATAGAGCCGAAGTGGTGCGTCACGAGGGTGTGGTTCACTCCTGCCCGCGACGCAACGGCACGGTACGTGACACCCCGTAGACCCTTTTCCCCGACGACGTCAATCACCGCGGACAGCAAGGCATCGCGCCCGTCTCCATAGGGCAAGCGGGTTGACGGCTGGTTCATGCACCGAGTCTAGCCCTCCTGGTCGGCTCCGGAAAAAGCATTGACAGCCAGAACTAAACAAATGTATAGTTCTGGAATGTGGCTGGTATCACGCAATGTGCGGAGCCGGCTCGAGCAGATTTCTTTCCCATGGAGCGCACCGTCGCGTGCCAGCAGGGACTTTCCAATACTTCTGCGCAGGCCTTGTGCCTTGCACACTTCTGAAAGAGCCAACGGATGAATCAAGAACCAGTCGGAATCTCTACCCGCCCAGTGCAAGAGGATCCAGCACCTGCCTCCTCCTCCCCACGGCTGAGGCCAAACAAGCTCGGCGTCATCGCCATTGCCTTCTTTGCCATTGCCGCAGCCGCCCCCATGGCCGCCGTGGTGGGAGCCAGCCCGGTACTGTTTTCGGCCAGCGGCCCGGGAACACCCGTTATTTACGTGATTGCTGCCCTGCTGGTGGCTCTCTTCTCAATCGGATACCTGCGGATGAGCCAACACATCACCAACGCGGGCGGCTTTGTCGCCTATATGGCCAAGGGACTGGGCAACAAGTGGGCAACCGGCGGGGCCGGGATCGCCATCCTGACCTACCTGAGCCTTCAAGTTGGCCTGTGGTCCCAGTTCGGCGTTTTTGCGCAGTTGCTGGTCGAAGGCCTGACGGGCATCAGCCTGCCGGTCTACTTCTGGATCGCCGTATTGCTTGCTGTGGTTACGGGCCTGACGATGCGGGGCGTCGATGCGAGCCTGAAGGTCCTGGGAGTCCTCATCCTCGGCGAAGCCTTTGCGGTAGCGGCCCTCGTGGTGTCCCTGATTGCCCAGAAGGGGCTCGGCATCTTCACGTTTGAAGGGTTCACTCCATCCAGTGTTTTCGGTCCGGGCCTGGGCATTTCCCTGCTGTTTGCCTTCGCCTGCTTCACCAGCTTCGAAGCAACCGTCGTCTTCGCCGAGGAGGCAAAGAACCCGCGGCGCACCATTCCCCGTGCGGCTTATTTTGTCATCGCCTTCATTGGCATCTTCTACACCATCTCCACCTGGGCCATCAGTGGAGCCATCGGCATCGACAACATCCAAACCGTCGCCGCCGAAAACCCTGCAGGAATGGTCTTCGATCTCGCCGAATCCAGCGCAGGCTATTGGCTGAACCTGACAATGCAGATCCTGGTTGTCACGAGCTTCCTGGCGATGCTCCTGGGCCTGGCCAACATGTTCTCCCGATACCTGTTTTCCCTCGGCCGGGCCGGAGCCCTGCCCGCCAAGCTGTCCTCCGTCTCCAAGACCGGCGCCCCGCACTTCGCAGGACTCGTCAACGGCCTCGTTCTCCTGGCGATCATCAGCATCTTCCTGCTCGCAGGCGCCGACCCCATTACAACCGTCTTTGCCTGGTTCGTGGCCCTTGGCACTGCAGGCTTCATCACCATCCTGCTGGTGACATCAGCGGCAATCGTCGTCTTCTTCGCCAGAAACCGGATCCGGGACAACCTCTGGGTCACCGTTATTGCGCCGTCCCTGTCTTTCCTGGCCTTCATCGTCATCGGATACCTGACGCTGGACAACTACGACGCACTGCTCGGCGGAGCAGGCGGCGTGGCCCGGTGGCTGCTCCTCGGCATCCCGCTCTTCTTCATGGCCGGGATCGCCCGCGGCGCACAAAAGCCATCCATCAATTTCGCCGCAGTCATCGGCTGACCCAAACCTCCACTTGACCCGTACACCAGCAGCAAAAGAACAAGGAACAAGAACATGACTTCAGCTGACATCCAGGACTACATCCCCGAAGACCAGTGGCCCCCCGTCTCGGCCATGCTGGAAGGCTTCGGCGATCAGACCCTGCCCGCCTCCCCCGCCCTGGCCGGCACCACATTGAGCCTCCCGGGCGAGGACGGCTCCCACGCCGAGTACGTTTTTGACGATGAGTCTTCGCTGGCATGGACAGTTAGCCGCAATGGGGACACGACCACCGGAACGGCGGGCTACAAGGCGATCGAAGCCCGGCCCGGCATCTTCATCATCGACTTCATCCGAGGCGAAGGTTCCGCCGCAGAAAACGTCACCATCATCGCGGACCGCAACACGGGGGCCACAACAACCGGTGTCTCCCGGTTTGTCACCGTGGACGGCAGGACGCGGAGCACCACCGATTTCAGCCAGGCCAACACTGAGGGTTCCCCAGTGCGCCACCAGCGCTCCACGGCCCTGGTCGGCAAGCGGATCTACTACCGCTACAGCGACGTCGAAACGTACGAACACATCTACCTCAACCCGGGAACCTTCACGTGGAACTGCATCCGCGGCGGCGAGGCAGGGCTGGCCGATACCGACCGTTGCATGACCTGGGAAGTGGCAGAGGACCTTTTCATCTTCTTCTGGACCGAAAAGGTCATGTGTATCGAAGCCGTGCTGCTGGTGGACCTGCGCGGGCAGCGCTCCATCGGCCGGATGTTCGGCTGGGACGATCCTGCAGCCGAACCCGTCGTCCTGCCCTTCAACTCCCGCCTCAGCGTCCTGAACACCACTGAATACCCGCAGGACTTCCAGAAGCACTAGCGGTCAGGACAGTACCCACCATTACTCGAAGAGGAGTAGCGAAATGAAAACGTACGAATCATTGCTGGACGAGGTCACCGCAGTCTCGGGCAGGACCCGCACCATCCTTGACCCTGCCACCGGTGGGATCGTCGGCGAGGCGCCCGTTCATGACCTTGAATACCTTGAGCGGACGGTCACCGGCGCGCAGGCTGCCCAGCCGGCGTGGGCAGCATTGGGCCACGACGCCCGGTCCGCTGCGCTCCTCAAGGCGGCCGACGCCGTCGAACGCTCCGCCGAGGAACTCGCCCATATTCTCTCCCGCGAGCAGGGCAAACCGCTGAACGGCCCGAACGCCCGCTTCGAGGTGGGCGCCTGCGCGGCATGGTTGCGCGCCGCTGCCACCATTCGCCTGGAACCTGAAATGGTAGTGGACGACGGCGAGACCCGGGCGGAGCTGCACTACAAGCCCATCGGCGTCGTTGCCGCTATCGGCCCGTGGAACTGGCCCATGATGATCGCGGTGTGGCAGATCGCCCCCGCCCTGCGAATGGGCAACGCCGTCGTCGTCAAACCCTCCGGCAACACCCCGCTCTCCGTCCTGGCGCTGGTGAAAGTCATGAACGAAGAGCTTCCCGAGGGCATCCTGTCGGTCGTTTCCTGCGGCCGCGAGGTTGGCGCACGCCTGACCGACCACCCGGCCATCGGCAAGATCATGTTCACCGGCTCCACCGCCGCCGGCCGCGCCATCATCAAATCCTCCGCGGACACCGTCAAGCGGCTCACCCTGGAGCTCGGCGGGAACGACGCCGGCATCGTCCTGCCCGACGCCGACCCGAAAGCCATCGCGGAGGACGTGTTCTGGGGCGCGTTCATCAACACGGGCCAAACCTGCGCCGCGCTGAAGCGCCTCTACGTCCACCAGGACATCTACGACGCCGTCTGCGAGGAACTCATCACCGTGGCCAGGGCCATGCCCATGGGCAACGGCCTGGATGAGAACAACGTCCTGGGCCCCCTGCAGAACAAGGCACAGTACGACGTCGTCGCCAACCTCGTGCAGGCAGCCAAGGACTCCGGCGCCCGCGTCCTGCTGGGCGGAAACCCGGATACCAGCCAGCCCGGCTGCTTCTACCCCACCACCCTCGTGGCGGACATCGACAACGACAACCCGCTGGTCACCGAGGAACAGTTCGGCCCCGCCCTGCCCATCATCCGCTACAGCACCATCGACGAAGCAGTGGAAATGGCCAACGGGCTCGACGTTGGACTGGGCGCGTCCGTCTGGTCCCCCAACCTGACGGCCGCCCGCGAAGTCGCAGGCCGCATCCAGGCCGGCACCGTGTGGATCAACAAACACGGCAACGTGGACCCCCGCATCCCCTTCGGCGGCGCCAAACAGTCCGGCTACGGCCTCGAGTTCGGCGTCGAAGGCCTCAAAGCCCTCGGCATCCCCCAGGTCATCAACGGCTAAGGACTTTCTGCGACGCCGGCGGTTGGGCACAAGCTGCCCGACCGCCGGCGCTTGGCGTCCGGCATCCTTCCTGCCGAACGGCTGACAGTATGGCGCCATCACCATGGGGGCGGTAGCTTTGGAATCTCTTCGTCGAAGCAGCCGAAGTGCCGGAGGTACCGCTGATGCCTGGCCTGTCCACGTCATTGATTCTGATCGCTATGCTGGCCATCGCAGCGCCCCTGGCCAGCCGTTCCCTTGATCGTGTGGTCAAGGTTCCGATTGTGGTGTTCGAGATTGTCCTGGGAATCCTGCTCGGCCCCAGCCTGTTGGGGTGGATCCAGCCCACCGAGTTCGTAGACACCTTGGCCCAGTTCGGGCTGGCCATGCTTTTCTTCGTTGCCGGCAACGAGATTGATTTCGCCGTAATCCGGGGCCGCCCCGCCACCCGTGCGTCTGCCGGCTGGGTCATCTCCCTCGCGGCGGGTATTGGCGCCGGGTTCATCCTGGCCCCGGGTCCGGAGGCTGCGGTGATCATCGGCGTCGCCCTGTGCTCCACAGCCCTGGGCGCGCTGCTGCCCATCCTTCGCGACGCGGGTGAATCAAAATCCCCGATGGGTATCGCGGTCACCGCATTAGGTGCCGCCGGGGAGTTTGGTCCCCTGATTGCGATCTCTCTGTTCTTTAGTGGCAGGGAATTGGGGCCGGCAACAGCGGTACTTCTGGGGTTTGTTCTCGTGACCGCTCTGGCCATTTATCTCGCCTCGCGCGCCCGGCACACACTGCTCCACTCCCAGGTAACCAGGACCCTCCACACCAGCGGCCAGTTCGCCGTCCGGTCCATCATGTTCATCCTCACGGCCCTGGTGGTGCTGAGCATGGTGCTGGGACTGGACATGCTGCTGGGTGCCTTCGCCGCCGGAGTCCTCTGGAAAGTTGCGATCGCGCGTGCCCCCGAACACGACCGGCATGTCATCGAGATGAAAATCGATGCGATCGCCTTCGGGTTCCTGGTGCCGATCTTCTTCATTGACACCGGCATCGACTTCGACCTGCGCGCGCTCACCGCCAGCCCCGCCGCCCTGGCGCTGGTCCCGGTGTTCCTGATCCTCCTGCTCATCATCCGCGGCCTGCCGTCATTGCTCGCCGCTCCTCCAAAGTCCAGCCCCGCCAGCAAACGGGCCATCATGCTGTTCGGGGCAACGGGGTTGCCGATTATCGTGGCGGTGACAGCCATTGGCCGGAACGAGGGGCTGATCTCCAGCGGGATCTCCTCCGCACTTGTTGGGGCAGGGATGCTCTCGGTACTCCTGTTTCCGCTGCTCGCACTTCGTCAGCTTCAACGCACGCCGTCGGAACGCCAGGGCCGCACCAAGAAATCCCGCAGGAAACAGGACCGGGCCAACGTCCCTGGTGAGGCACCACATTAGGCTGGTCTTCGGTTCCCAGCGCTCAGCAAGTCCAGCAGCATCGCGATCACGGCGGCCGGGATCAAGAAGATGCCGGCCAGGACGCCCCAGCCGCCGTCCTCAAACTGCAGGGCGAGTCCGCCCACCACCACCGCGGGCAGGCTGGTGAGGACAGCCACCCACCGCGGACTGCCCCGCAGCCAAGCCCAGCCAGCGGCAACGGCAAAGGCAGTTGCGCCCATCAGGACCAGCCGGTGCCCCACCGGATAAGTGGGTGGCTGAACGATGAAGGTAAAGGCGTCGGCCAACCCGCAGGCCATCAGCACGGCCGCGAGCAGGACCAGCAACGCCCAGGCGCCTTCCCGCCAACGGATCAGGTACATGGACTGACGGTAGCCCACCTCCCTAGTCCATTGCCGGACCACGGCTTCCGAACGGCGAATTCCCAGCGCGAAGCTGGACATTTCCATCTCGGATCCCTGACAGACTGTTCTTCCCCCGCAGGTGAGGGGACGACGGCGGGTGGTCCCGCCGTCGTCGGCGTCTCCGGAAAACCCGGCCGGCTTTGGCGTTGCCCTTATGGGGAGGCGGCGGTTGACCCGTAGGGAAGACTATGAGGTATGGGGAAATTGGGGGATTTGGATACGGTGCTCTGGGATAAACGGCTTCAGGGGGACGGGGCATCATCGCGCCCGGAGCCGAAGTGGCGAAGGCCCGCATCCCTGACGTTGGCCGGGCTGGCGTTTGCAGGGGTCACGGCCGCGGTGGTCTTCCTGGCGTCCGCCCCCGACGGGGACAAACGGGACGTGCGCTGCTATTACCACGCGGATCTGACCACCACGTACCCCGCCCCCTACGCTCCCCACGTCACTCTGCCGCCCTACATCCTGGCGGGAGAAGTGGATGCCGGATCCAGCACCGCCACTCCCCTCACGCTCTGCAGGGATACCTGGGACCAGGGACTCATGAACCCTGGGAACATTACGGACGACCTCATTCCATCCGATTTTCAGCAGCCCACCGCCCCTGCCAATCCCAGGGATGTCCGGGACGTCGAAGGGGAACCTCCCACCGCTGTTCCGTACGACGTCGGCCCTGGCCACTTCGTGCCGGAACTGACCGCCTGCATCGTGGACAACGCTGTGGCCGTCATCCCGGGCCCGGCGCAGGTCTGCAATCAGCTCGGTATCCCGGCCTTCGAATAGCCGGCGCTCAGTCCTTACTCGCCTTGGCACGGACATGTATGCGTTCGCCTTGTCCGCCGAACAGACTCAAAATTTCTGCCGGCTGCTCGCCGTCGCTGCCAAACCAGTGCGGAACATGAGTGTCGAATTCGGCTACCTCGCCGGGCCCCAGGATCAGGTCGTGATCTCCCAGAATCAGCCGCAGGCGGCCCGAGAGAACATAAAGCCATTCGTATCCTTCATGGGTCTTCGGGTCAGGGTGGGCCTTTGTGGTGGGGATGACGATTTTCCACGCCTGCATCCCGCCCGGTTGCCTGGTCAGCGGGATCACGGTGCGCCCGTTGGCGCTGCGGGGCTTGAGCCGTATCCGCGGATCGCCCACTTCCGGTGCGCCCACCAGTTCCTCCAGCGGCACCCGGTAGGCCTGCGCCAGTGGGAGGAGAAGTTCCAGGCTGGGGCGCCGCTGTCCGCTCTCCAGGCGCGACAACGTGCTTTTTGAGATTCCAGTTGCTTCGGCGAGGCTGGTCAGGGTCACATTCCGCTGCGTGCGCAGCCGTCGCAGCCGAACCCCAACCTGATCAAGCGCGGACTGAATCATCATGCTTGTGTCATTCACGAACCTATCCAAGGGCAATTTCCCGGAAACGGCAACGTTTGTTGTCGATTCAGGGACTTGGCGACAGCCTTGAGGACATGAGCGATTATGACGTAGTGATAGTGGGCGGCGGGGCTGCAGGACTGTCCGCCGCATTGGTGCTGGCGCGGGCCCGCCGCAAGATTCTGGTGGCTGACTCCGGGGGGCCGCGGAACGGGCCCGCCCCGCACATGCACGGTTTCCTCTCCCGTGATGGCATGCCACCCGCGGAGCTTCTGGCTGTGGGCCGGGCTGAGGTGAAGAGCTACGGCGGCGAGCTGCTCGAGGGTGAGGTCACGGAACTTGTGACCGCCGGCAGTTCAGGATTCTGGGTGCTGATGGCGGGCGGCCGGAGGATTTCGGCGAGGCGCATCCTGGTGGCCACCGGGTTGCGGGATGAGCTTCCTGATATCCCCGGCCTTGCTGACCGGTGGGCCCGCGATGTGTTGCACTGCCCGTACTGCCATGGGTACGAAGTCCGGGACCGGCAGCTGGGTGTGCTCGGCGGCGGACCCGACTCGGTCCGCTACGCGCAGATTGTCCGGCAGTGGGCTGACGACGTGGTGCTGTTCGTACCTGCCGGCTTCCTGACCGTACGCCAGCGTTCGGAGCTGGTGGCCCGTTCGATCGGGATTGTTGAAGGGGACGTGACCAGGGTTCTGGTGGAGGATGACCGCCTGCACGGTGTCGAAACCGACGACGGCCGCATCGTCCACCGGGATGCGCTGTTCGTCCCGCCGCGCTTTGTCCCCAACAACGATCTCCTGGCCCGAATGGGCTGCGAGCTGGACGACGCCGGATGGGCAGTACGGGATGGCGCTGGCCAGACCACCGTTCCCGGAGTATGGATCGCGGGCAACGTCGCCAACCCCCGGGCCCAGGTCATCACTGCGGCCGGCGAAGGATCCACTGCGGCGATGGCCATCAACGCCGATCTGGTGGATCAGGACATCCGGGACGCCGTCAGCGCCTTCAACCTGGGCTTCTGAACCTGGGCTTCTGACGGCACAAACTCTTGCTTTGACACGGCGTTCCGGCCACCAACACTTTTGAAAATACTCAAGGAGCACACATGTCCAACCAACCTACGATGACCCCCACGGCGAAGATCCTTCCGCCCAACAAGCATCAGCTGGCCCTGATGATCTGGCTGGCGGTGTTCCCCTCCCTGACCCTGATCAACCTCGTATTAGGAGACTGGCTGGGGACCCTGCACCCCATACTGCGCACATTTGTCCTGGCAACAGTCGCCGTCCCGATTGTCATCTATGGCCTGATGCCGTACCTGCATCGGCTACGCGCCAGCCTGCTGAAGCGCGCCGCCGTCGCTAAGCCTTAAGACCTGGCGTGTGAATCGCAGCGATAAGTGGCGGCCTCATTCTGCCTTCGACGACGCGGGGTAGAGGAAGACCTCTACCGTGTCGCCGCGGTAATGGAACCGGAAGATGCTCCCATTCGGAAGGCGTTCCATGCCGTCGTCCACCGACAGGAAGTCCCCGTTGATGTCTGCAAAAAGATCGACCCCAGGCGGCACACAGTTGGCGCCGTCTACACGGGGACCGGAACGGTCGATGATCATGAAGCACTGGAAGCCCTGTCCGTCCACTGAGAACCAGGGTTCAACCCCCCGATACGGTTGATAGCCGCGGAAGCTGGATTGGCCTTCATCCGCACCCAGGAATCCCAGCACCGAGAGCACGACGCCGTCTGCCTCGTCTGCGATTGGATGCAATGTGGCATCGGGATGCGGTGTTGCAATCCATGCCACGGCGACCACACCGGCAAGAAAGACTGCCAGCGCGCCGGCCGTAAATGAGTAACGTCGGGCTCGGGTCGCCGTGAGACGACGCCAGGTCAACGACGTCCATCCAATCCTGGACTCCGTCACGGGCGCGATGCTGGTTTCCGGGTCCGGCCATTCGTCAATAAACGTAGTCCGGGTGGAGTGAGCAACTGACCCGGAATCCGGTGCTACAACGGGTCGTCTGACATCGGTGCCGGTGACGGCGTGCGGACTCGCGGTGCGCGCCGCCTCCAGTTCCGCCAGTCTTGCCAGTGCTGCCGGGTCGGACTGGATATCCGGATGCGGACCGTATGCCCTCCTGCGGAGCTCGTCCAGCTCGCGCTCAGCATCGGGCCGGGGTGCGGATGGGCCCATCAGCCCTCCTCCGGAACGAGATAGACGTAAGCGTCCACCGTGTCGTAACGAAGTACGAATCGGATGATCCCGTCCCCGGCGCGTCCTTCGAATCCTTCAAACCCATCGCCGTGTGAGGAAACGTCCATTATGAGATCTGCTGGCGCCGGGGTACAGCGATATTCTGAGAGCGTACGGCTCGCCCGGTGCAATGCCACCAGACACGGCGAGTCGAACGCGTTCACCCCGGAATAGATCTCGAGACCGAGATACGACCCGTGTCCGCGGAGGGTTGAGGCCTCCATCCCCTCAACCAGCAGTACGGGGAGACCGTTACCGGCGGCGGCACCGGTCGAATGAAGAGTGGCGTCAGGACGCGGCGGGGATAACAGCAGGGTCGCCACAACGATCACTCCCGCGAGGACCAGTGCGCCACCGAGCCAATACAGGCGACTCCGCTTTGGCACGGAGTGTTCTATCGGGGCAGTGTCGGTGGGGGCTTCCGAATCTGCCGCACTCTCGCTCACGGGGGCAACCGGCAGAGAATCGTCGCCAGTGCGGTCCGCCGCCTCAAGTTTGCGCAACCTCGCCAGGGCCGGAGGGTCGACACCTATGTCCGGATCCGGACCGTATGCCCGCCTGCGGAGCTCATAAAACTCACCGTCGGCGTCCGAAGAGTGCCTGAAGCCTTCCACAGCTCAAAGTACACCCGTCCCGCGGAGCGGGTCTATACGCTCACACATGGGTCGCCGGAACCTCGCGCCGAAGCCCTGGGGATTGAGCGATTGAGGTGCGGAAGCCCACAAAGGGATTGGGCAACGGACATTTTGATGACCACACCATCGCTATCCCGGATCGTCCAGGCAACAAGCTCGTTTTCGGCTTCCACAACATCCTGGAGAACCCAAATGTCGGCATCCTTCCTTGGTTCCGGCTCGTACGGATGCCTTGCGGATCAACGGGGCGGCTTCGGATCAGGCGAACGCGACCGTCTTGGCTCCGGCCACGACCTCTTCGACGACCTTGGCGGCTCCCACGATGGTGGAGCCCTTCTCGAGTTGCTCCTCGTTGATGCCTCGGGGCTTGGCGCAAGCGCCGCACAGCCAGACCTGGCCGCCGTTCTCGATGAACTCGGTGTACAAGTTGCCGAGCTCCGGCAGCCCCGGCTGGGCCACTCCGTCGGTTCCACCCTTGGTCCCCAGCCACACGGCTTCGATCGTGCACAGCACGATCGCATCCTGACCCGCTGCCGCGGCGACGTTCGCGGCGACAAACGGGAGCGTGGCGCGCTCCGGTTCTTCCTTTCCATAGGTGCAGTTGAAGATCAGCTTCTCGCTCATCTCATCGTCCCCTTTCCACACTAACCAGCAGACGTCCGTCTCCCGGTGCTTTGATTGAATGAACAACGTGGCCCATCAGACGGGCCATGGAAGGCAGATCCTCTTTGGCAGCCGGATCGCGCGTGCTCACCACAAGCACGTCGCCGATCGGGATGTGTTGGATCTGTTCGCGGAAGTCTCGGGCGAGACCGTCGGCGCACCCGAGGTCTCCCGCGTCGTACGAGTGCACCTGACCCGGCTCGACTGCTGTGCTCAGGCGGAAGCCCGAGCACAGCAGATCAATCGCTTCCACGCGACCGTCGGTGCCGACGTCGAGCATCATGTGCTGCTCGAGGAGCCGCCATCCCCTCGCGTCGTGGAGCCGGAAGCGGTACGTCACCACCGCACGGCCTTCGATCTCCTGGACGCTGGAGGCCTCCACCTGGAACTGGTCTGCCCCCGCGAACCAGCCAGCGAACCGGCGGATGGTGGCGTCCGCACCCTGGTCTGTCATGAGCCTGCCCGGGACCAGCATCCTGAACTGGATGTCCTGGGCCAGCAGTGACTGGGCTCGCGTGAACTCCCGGGCGGCCAGGGCGTTCAGAAAAGCGGCCGCGACGTCACGCGGTCCAGCCGCAGCGGGGACGCCCCGCAGGCTGTTGTGCGTACCTTTGGAGAGCATGGCCCCTCCTCAACTCGGTTCATTCTCGATTCCGCTTCTTTCCACTCACGCTACGAAGGACACCGTTCCGCGAACGTTCCGCTGGGAACGACGTCCGGAGCCGGGGCTGTCGGTTACCATCGCTGTAATGAAGGAAGTGGAATTCCAACTCCTCGGGCGGTTTGCCGTCGCAGTCGATGGCAATCTGATGCCGGGTGACGCTTGGGGAAGCCGTCGGGCAGCAGACGTTCTCAAGCTGCTCGCTCTCTCCCCTGACCTTCGCCTGCACAGATCGCAGGTTATGGAGGCGCTCTGGCCCGAGAGCGATCCTCAGGCCTCTGGCACAAGCCTCCGAAAAGCCCTGTATTTCGCCCGGCGCGCCACAGCAGATGAGCAGACCGTCGTGAGCCACCAGGGGGTGCTCGTGCTCTGGCCCGCTGCCCAGGTCCACACCGACGTCGAGCGATTCGAGGGTGCGGCGCGCCAAGCGCTGGCTGCGAGTAATACTTCGGCCTGCCGAGCTGCAGCGAATCTTCACCACGGCGAACTCCTTCCCGACGACCGCTACGAGTCCTGGCTGGCCGAGCCACGCCAGCGTCTTCGCCAGCTGTATCTGGATCTTCTGCGCGTAGGGGAGCTGTGGCAGCGGCTCTCCGACGAAGACCCTACCGACGAGCAGGCAGCCCGCGCGCTCATGCGGGCCCATCTGGCCGCTGGCGAACGCAGAGAGGCTATCCGGCGGTTCGAGCGGCTGCGCGAGGCACTCCAAGACCACCTGGGCGTCGGGCCGGACCCGGCCACTATCGCCCTCTACGAAAACGTTCTGACCGTCGAAGGTGCGCTCCAACCCACCCAGGCCGAACGTGCCCACGCCCTGCTCGCCTGGGCCTTGGTGCATCTGAACCGCAACGACCTCAAGGAGGCGGAGCGTGCAGCGGAGGAGGCACGCTCCATCGCCCTCGACTCCAGACTGGGCCGAGAGCTTGGAGAAGCCGCTGTCATCCTCGCCAAGGTCGCCATGGCGCAAGGCCGCTGGCGCGAGCGGTTCGCCGAAGAGCTCGTGGAGTCTATGCGCATGAGGGCCAACATGGAGCCCATCGTCTACGACGCCCACCTCTGCCTTGCCGAGTACCACCTCACAGGGCCTGAAGGCTACGTCATCGCTGCCGACTTCGCACGACAGATGATGGGGATGGCCCAGGAGGCTGGGTCCCGGACCGGCACCGCCCTCGGCCAACTCATGCTTGGCGAGGCCCAGCTACTTGCCGGGCATCTCATCGACGCCCAAAAGAACCTCGCACAGGCGGCGCAGGCAAATGACCACGAAGGCTGTCTTTCCGGATCGGCCCTTTCGCGGCAGAGGCTCGCGGAGGTCGCACTCATTGGCGGCCGCAAGTTCGACGCAAACCGGCTGCTCAGCCGGGCGCGCTCATTCGCCGTCCGTTCCGAACTTGCCACCCACCTGTTGGTGCGTGTCTTCGGCACCATGATCCAGGCAGCTGCCGATTCGAAGAAGGCCCTCGCCGTCGTGCGGGCCGCCGAGCGGGAGCTGAGCGGGATGCGTTCCTGCGAGCCCTGCTTGATGGGCTACCTGACCAGTGCTGCGGCGGCCTGCGCGCGAGCCGGCGAACTTGATCGAGCACGCTCCTTCATCAGCAGAGCCGAAGGAATTGCAGGCATGTGGCAAGGAGGCCTGTGGAGCGGCGCTGTGTGGGAAGCCCGTGGCGTCCTCCGTAAGGCCGAAGGCGCGGACGATCAGTCTCGTGCAATGTTCCGCGAGGCAGCCCAGGAGTACACGCGCGCCGGCAGCCAGTCCGATGCCTACCGCTGCCTCGAAGCCGCGGCGACCCACACCAGGAGCACCCCTTCCGGGTAGGTGCTCGCACGGCTGCAATGCTGTTCAGCATGACGATCACCTTTGAATGGCGCGGTGCGGTAGGGAACGAAGAGATCAATCAGCTGCACGCGCAGGGGTTCGATCATGCGTACGTTGAAAATGATTGGACTGGCCTGCTCTCACGCCACAGCCTGGGCTGGGTCACAGCTCGCGACGACGAGGGCCTCGTCGGCTTCGTCAACGTGATCTGGGACGGTCAGGCACACGCGTTCATCGAAGACACGTTGGTTGCTGATCGTGCCCGCCGGCAGGGCGTCGGGAAACGGCTCATTGCCCTGGCAACGGAGGAAGCCAAGGCAGCTGGATGCGAATGGCTGCACGTTGACTTCGACGATCACCTGAAGGGCTTCTACCTGGACGTCTGCGGTTTCCGTCCCACGAGTGCCGGTCTCATTCAGCTCCGGTAGTTTCTGGCAGGTCGATGGTGGCGGGTAAACGACTTGCGTCGGGTGTGCGTGTTCCACCGACGCTCCCATGAAGGAATGCCCTAGGGTGGTTTTGCCTAGGCTCGACCCCACACACCACGTGAAACGAGACGCATCCATGGGACTGTTTTCCCGCAAATCCAATACCGCCGATCCGCACCTGCCGGAACTGAGCATTAAACAAGCGGACAAACTTCGTGCCATGTCCGTCGCCGCGGTCAGCCGTCTCGGCGTCTCCGCAGTGGCGGCAGGAGACCACCTCGCTGTGTCAGAAGGCAGCGGGAACGGGTACGGACTGTTCGCCGTCGGGCGGAAGGCAGCGCAGCTGCCCGAATCGGACTGGCCCGGCATGGTCGAGCAGCACTTCGGCAGCATCATCGGGGGCACTTCACAGTCTTCGGAGCTAGCGGTGGATGAAATGTTGAGCCGCGTCTATCCCAAATTCATCTCCCCAGGAACACTGGCACATTCCCAGCAGATTGACCCGTCACGGTACGGCTACGCCCGGGACGTCGCCATGATCCCCCTCTTGGTCGCGCTGGATTCCCCGGAATCCGTCACCTACGTGGGCGCACCCGAGATTGAAACCGCCGGCGGAGAAGACATCGTCTGGGACGCCGCGCTGAAGAACCTGATCGCCGAGGGTCCGGGTGAGCCTGAGGCAATGAACTACGAAGACGGATCCTTTCTGGTCTTCGAAACCGAATCGGTCTACCAGGCATCCTGGCTGGCTTACCCGGACCGGTTCTTTGAACTTCTCGGCTACCAGCCCGGACCACTCGGGGCGCTGCTCAGCATCCCGGCTACGAATATCCTTTGCCTCCATTTGGTCACCGAGGCCACAAGCATCACCGACATCTCCGCGATGATCAGCGTCACTGGGGCCATGCAGGCCCAACACCCATCCGCGCTCAGCCCCCTTCTCTACTGGTGGGATGGCACTACCGTGCAGCCCATTACAGGCCACGACGGCGAAAACGTCCATCTGATCGTCCCGGACGAACTCGCCAGCATCCTCTAACTACAACAGCCTGGCCAGGCGGTGAGCTCCTCGTGTTGAGCTGAGGGGCTGGCAGAGCTATCAGTCAGCGAGCGGGGAGGGATGACCAACATGAGGGAAAGAATGGCTGATCCGGAGACGACCGGGCAGTTCAGCACGGTGACGGTCGAATCTGAGGACGGAACGCTCACTGCACTTGCCCGCCCTGGACAAGGAGTCCCCATCGTCATCGTGCACGGGGTCATCGCGGATGCGCTTACCTGGAAGCAGGTCTCCAGAAACGTAGCGCCTGGGCGTCCAGTCTTCTTGCTCAATCGCCGGGGACGCGTCCCGAGTGCTCCCCTGGGTGAAGGGTATGGAGTCGAGCGGGAGGTGCAGGACCTCCTGCGCTGGCTATCGACTCTTGAAGGTCCGGTTGACCTTGTTGGGCACAGCTACGGCGGCCTCATAGCGGTTCAGGCTGTTCGACAGGGTGCCAACGTTCGCTCGCTGGTCCTGTACGAGCCGGTCGCACATCCCTTTGGCCTCGAGGCGCTGCCGCTCGTGGCGGCGGCCATTAGCGCCGGCGATCTTGATACCGCCGTCGAAATCATCAACGTTGATCTTTCCGGCTACACCAAAGCACACGTTCAGGCACTCCGGGATGGCCCAGCATGGCCTAAGCTCATGCAGCTAACAGAGCCCGCCGCCGTCGAGCTGCATGCAATCAACCACTTCGTTCTCACCGTCCCACAGTCATGGAGTACTCCAACGACGCTCATCGCAGGCGAGTTGAGCAGGAACCGCCCGCCCTACGGGCCGAGCGTTGACCTGTTTATGGAAACCTTGGACGTCGGGAGTGTCACCATCTTGGCGGGCCAAGACCACCTGGCGCACGTGACCGCTCCACAGGAACTGGCGGACGCAATAAACGGTGGCCTTCCGACTGGACGATGACAGGTGGCTCGTACCAACCCATCACACACTCACGGACATCCAAGGGAGAATGACTCCATGCTCCTGAATCCCGCGGTCCTGCCCGCGCCGCCGAACCGTGCTCCAGACGTTCAAGATGACTTTTCCGGCCCACTGCGTACCGACTTATGGGTGGATCACTACCTGCCGCACTGGACCACCCCGGACAGGTCAGCCGCGCGCTACGAGACGACGCCGGCGGGGATGCAGCTGCGTATCGACGCCGACCAACTCGACTGGCGCCCCGAGGACGCGCCATTGCGGGTCTCCAACCTCCAGACGGGCAACTTCTCCGGCGGTCTTGGGTCGAGTGTGGGTACGCATCGTCACCGGAAGGACGGATTGAGCGTTCGTACGCCGACCGCCACCCAGCTTCTCTGGGCGCCCTCGGCGGGCCGCGTCGACATCACCGTCAGTGCCTCCCGTGACGAAGAGTGCATGCTCGCCGCCTGGCTTGTCGGCGCAGAGCATCTGGGTGCCCGGCATGCCGGCGAGGTTTGCATCTTCGAACTTGACGCTGCCGCCGTCGGGCCTACTACCACCGCGCGGTCGGGGATTAAGGCCCACGGCGACCCGGAGCTGGTCACGGACGTGACCACCGTCGAGATCCCCGTCGACGCTTCCAAGCCGCATACCTGGACGGCGATCTGGGGCAACGGCCAAACGATCATCGGCTGCGAGGGCCTCGCCATCCGGCACATTCAGCAGGCCCCCGACTATCCGCTCTTCCTGTTGATCGACCTCTTCGAGATTGGACCGCCCAGTGGCGCCTACCCGAAATCAGCGACCCTCCACCACTTCAGAGGCTGGACTGCCTGACCGCGCTCATCTGAGTAGCTCGCGCCCCAATACGGCAATGCTCCGTTCCGTCCGGTTGTGAAGTTGGCCACTCGACTTGGACGCTTGGCCAACTTGCTGATAATTTCATTGAATGCCATCCACACGGGAGCACCGGAGCATTCAGGAGCGGCGCCAACAACTCCTCGACGCCACGATCCATGTGATGTGCGCAGAAGGGGTGGCGTCAGCGACCACGCGCGCCATCACCAAGCAGGCGGGACTGCCCCACGGGGCGTTCCACTACTGCTTTGATTCTAAGAACGATCTCTTCGCAGCACTGCTCGAAAGAGAGCTGCACCAAGCCATAGCAGCAGCCTTTGAGCCCACCGGCACGGGTGTGAACGTCCAGCTCCGGATAGAGCATGGACTAACGACCCGTCTTGAGGCAGTCAAGGCAAGGCCCGATTATGAGCTCGCTCTTGCGGAGCTGGCTGTGATGTCACGGCGTGACCCGGAACTGCAGCCTCTCACCGGCTGGGAGCAGGCAGCCTGCTTGAAAGCTCTCAGTTCGTACCTGGAGAAGTGGTCTGCCGATGACGACATTACGTGGGTGGCACCGCCGGAAAAGGTAGCTGCACTGCTCATTGCGCTGATCGACGGGATCACCTCGGCATGGCTGAACGACCGTGACGATGAACGTGCCGCCTCATCCATCCAGTTGGCCGCTCAAGCCACTTCCTCCCTACGGAAAAGGAACACGCCGTGAAATGGCTTTCCCTCGCCGGCGCCATTCTCTTGGAAGTTGCTGCGGCGCTGTCCATGCAGGCTGCTGTCGTTGACGCCGGGTGGTACGCCCTGGTGGTCATCGGTTACCTGGGTGCTTTCGTACTCCTTGTCCAGGTTCTCAAAGCCGGCATGGCTGTGGGCGTCGCCTACGGCATCTGGGGCGCCTCAGGCGTGGCGCTGACCGCGATTCTGGCAGCAATCCTTTTCGGTCAGGCACTCACCGGTGTGATGATCATGGGTCTGGTGCTGATCGTCGGCGGGGTCCTGCTCGTGGAAATAGGGTCCCAACGAGCCTTGGCCGCCAGAAAGAACTCAGCCCTGCCCGCCGCCGCAGAGCGAGTGGACGCCTGATGGGCTGGGTCCTTCTCTCCATTGCGATCATTTCCGAAGTGGGCGCAACCATCAGTCTCAAAGTCGCCACCGACGGAAAGAAGCGCTGGTATGCGCCGGTGGCCATTGGCTATATTGCGGCTTTCACCCTCTTGGCTGGCGCTCTATCGTTTGGGCTCCCCATCGGAGTGGCCTACGGCGTGTGGGCAGCGTCAGGGGTGGCCCTGACCGCCGTCCTGGCCCGCTATATCTTCAAAGACCCCCTGACACTAACGATGGGTGCCGGCATAGGCCTCATCATCGCCGGGGTGTTCCTGGTGGAACTGGGCCACTGACAGGACTGCCGCTCCCCTACGGCGCGACGGGGTAGGCCCCGCTGATGGCGATGCGGTTGTAGGTGTTGATCGTCATCGTCAGCCACGTCACTGCGGACACCTGGCCGGGGGTCAGATGGGCTACCGCCGATTCGTACAGTCCCCGGTTCCTGTGGGAATCCTGGATGGCGGTGATGTACTCGGCGAGGGCAAGGGCCGAGCGCTCCTGCTCGTCGAAGTACAGGCTTTCCCGCCAGGCAGGCAACACACTCAGCCGCTCCGGCGTCTCGCCCTTGGCCAGCGAGTCCTTTGTATGGATCCGCAGGCAGAAGGCGCACCCGTTGATCTGGGACGCCCGGATCTTGACCAGTTCGACGAGCAGCGGCGACAGTCCTTCCGCGAGCGCTGTCTTATCCGCTAATGTCCCCACCGCCGTCAGTGCCCCGTAAAGCTCCGGGTGCCTGCTTCCGACGTTCGTGCGGCGGGCCTTAGTTGTGGTGGTTATGGTCATTGGTCCTCCTGGTTTGATGGTGGTCAGTCAGCGCGTGTTCCTGCACTGGTTCCACCATCCATCCAGCCCGACGGCCAGGGCGAAGGAATGGGACGAAATGGCACTGAACGTCCCACGGCTGGCATGGGCGGCAACGAAGGAACTACTTCTCTGCCCGGTGGCTGGCCAGATAATCGGCGGTTGCCGTGCCGTCAATGGCGAATTCGGTCAGCCGCCGTAGGAACGCCCCGTCGATGTCCTGTCCCGTAGCGATCAGCCGGTGATGGACCGCCCCATACAGGGCGTCGATCACCGTGACCAGATCGACGTCGTCGCGAATCTGCCCGCGGCGCTGGCCCCGGCGCAGGACCGCAAGAAACCCCAGCCGGCGCTCCCGCAGCAGCGTCTGGCGGAACTGCCCTGCGAACTCTTCACTGCGGATCGCCTCAGCCATGAGGTTGGAAACTATCGACGCCGCCCCGCCCACCTTCAGGCAGTAGGTCAAAGCGACAAGGTAGGCGTGCAGGTCCCGTGCCACGTCGCCGGAGTCATCAACGTTGGTCAGCAAATTCGTCTTGAACGTAAAGGCTTCCAGCACCAGAACCTGACGGGAGGGCCAATACCGATACAGAGTTGACTTGCTCACACCCGACGCCCGGGCAACGGCGTCCATGGTGACGGCGTCGTACGTCAAACGGTCAACCAGGACACTGGCGGCCTTCAGAACACGAAGCCGCAATTCAGCCTCATGCGAGGCCACCAGGGGATGGGCGGGATCCGCCGCGCTTCGCTGCGCTACCCGAAACCCTGCCATCGCCCGCCGGAATCGATGACGGCTGTCCACTCCGTCATTGGATGCACTCATGGAAGGTCCTTTTATCTCTCACGGCCCTGTAGTTGTGGAGCTTACACCCGCCAGCGAGGTTGTGACGGGCGCATGAAAGACTCGCAGGATGAATGACGATTCAGAAGGCGCGTTGCATCATATCGAGCTGTGGGTGCCTGACATCCATAGAGCCTCGGCCGAGTGGGGCTGGATCCTGTCCGCCCTGGGATACGAGACGTACCAGACCTGGCCCCGTGGAATCAGTTGGCTAAGAGGCTCCACCTACATAGTGCTGGAGGAATCACCGGATCTGAGTGGCCGGCATCATCAACGAAGGGCACCTGGATTGAATCACCTCGCATTCAAAGCGGGAGGCAGGACCCGCGTGGATGCCCTTGCTGGAGACAGTGTTAAGCACGGCTGGACGCCCTTGTTCCCGGACAAGTACCCACACGCCGGCGGACCGGACCATTATGCTGCCTACCTGGCGAATTCAGACGGCTTCGAAATAGAGCTCGTCGCCACCCGCTAGGACTATTCGCAGCCGTTGTTTTCGAAAGCTGCCTCCTTTCGTGCGCGCTCAATGCTCCAAGCGAACAAGCCATTCGTCGAGGAGACGGCCAGTCAGCTCCGGTTGGTCAAGGTGGGCGTTGTGGCCGGCTCCGTCGAGAACTGCAATCGTGGATCGCACGTAGTGGTCGGCGAGGGCGATCTGATCGTAGAACCCGACCACGTGGTCTTGCCTTCCGGTGATAACGACAGTCGGCCCCTGAAACGTGGGCGAGCGATCCTCAGGCTCCGTCCTGAACGAATAGTTGCCCGAAATCCGATCGATGGCCTCCTGGTCAAAGGCCCGCAATCCCGGCAGCACTGATTCACGGAACAGGTCCCAGTTCTCGGGCGACTGGACCACGGCCATTGCCTCGTAGTCCGTTGCATCCTCGAAGTCCAAAGACGCCAAAAGGCCTGTATCCCTTTGCAGGACAGTCTTGGATGGCACATTCCGTGCACCTTGCTCTGCCACCGCAACCGGGCAAATGAGTGCCAGACCCAGAACCTGATCGCCAAATTCAGCAACGATGTGCCGCGCGATCATTCCACCGAATGAGTTTCCCAACACTGCGAACTTTTCGTTTCCAAAGGTGTTCCTGGCGAATTCCACAACCGCTTCCGCCACACTGTCGGCGCTGTCAATTTCCGGCCCCGCTGCGGACTTGCCCATGCCCGGAAGATCGATGTACACACGCTTCCACTGGCCCTGCGCGGCGAAGACTGGATCGAGCGCCAACATGTGGTGATGATCGACGCAGAACCCATGGATCATCAGGATGGGGGTACCGGACCCATACTCAACGGAATGCACCCCTGAACGCTACACCCCGACGTCGGCCCTAGGCTGGGTAGCTACATACGCCTACGCCCTCTCCTCCCCGAGGCGGAGCCGGCTGAGAAGAGGATGACATGACCAGCCCGGACCTTCACCGCTGGCCTCCCGGCAACGGCACATATCGCCGATCAGAGGTGACGGCGGGGATCGGATATGGCGAAGCCGTGTGGCAGCGGGTCGCCAGCGAAGTTCTCCTGTGGAAGGTAAAAACCGCTAGTGGTTTTGCTGTGGACTCCACGGGTCCGGTGTCGCCCGGCGACCGTGTCATCGTCACAGCAGGCCTGTTCGGTCTGACTGTTGTGGAGCCGGTTCAAGTCGTGGCTGTTGTGCAGAAGGCAGACCGGAGCGGTTTCTCCTACCGCACACTGCCGGGACACCCCGTCCATGGGGAGGAAGCGTTTATCGTCCACCGCCACGGCGATGAAGTCCGGCTCACCATTCGCTCACTCACCCGGGCGGCGTCTAGGCATCCGTGGCGGGGGCTCTTCCCACTCCTCCTGGTAGCCCAGCGAATGGTACGACGGCGGTACTTGCGCGCGCTCCGCTGACTAAGCGCAGCCGCCGCGAGCTAAAGCCATGGTCTTTATCGTGGTCTGATGGGCGGGCCTTAGTACCGACTGGGTGCAGGGAATGGAACGGCATCTTCCCGTTAGGGTTGCCAGATGGACATCCTGATCGCAGCCGCAGCGGTGCTTGGCGCCCCAACTGCCTTGGCGGCTGTCTGGTTCTGGTCGTCACGCAGGAACCGGGCCAACGGCACAAGGCGCGCAGGGAGCGGTGACCTGCTTGGAATTGCGGATGAACTCTTCCGCCCACAAACCCATCAAGCCCAGCAAATTCAGACGATCCAGCATGAGCTTCCAGCGCCTGCCCCCTCCCCTGGTGACCCGCATACTTCCTCATCCTGAGGTGCTGTAAAGCGAGTTAAGAACGTGGCCGTCGTCGTATGATCAGGCGTGCTCCATAGCCGAGGAGGCCCGCAGCTCCCGCCAGCGCCAGCACGGCACCAAAGGCGATCATCTGGCCCAGGAACATCACGGCCGCCACTCCAAGGGTGGCTGCATACGTGAGGGTAAAGGTGAGAGTGGAGGAGTCGTTCATCGCCCCAGGCCCCTGAAACGATCGAGACGCTCCGGCCGCGCTTCCACTGTGCACCCATTAAGTGACTGCAACGGCAGTGTGTTGCTTAAATTCATAGCTCCCCCAAGCTGTTTCCCCGCCGCCAAGTCTACCGGGACAGATCCGGGTTCACCTCCAAGGACGGCCCATGCCCTCTGTCTATTTCCTGGAACTGGGCGCAGAAGGCGGTACCAGCCAGGGAACCCCCGAATGTTCTGACGACGGCGGGGACCGCCGTCGTCCTTCTCTGCCGAGAAGTCTCTACCCGCGGACGGGTCAGGCCGAAGTTCGAGGCCGCGCTGGAGCTGCGCCGCCGGATTAAGGCCCACGCCGCGACACTACGGTGGCTGGCCTCCTGTGGTCACCAACGACATGCTGCACACCGTGCTCCGCCGCCGCGAGAACGGCGAGTCCGTCGATCACGGCGACCCCCACGGCTCCGCGCTAGTCACTCAAGGCATGCCGGCGGGGTCGTCAGCGCCCAGCAGGGAGCTGGTAGATCGCCACGTGGATCTTTCCCGAGTCTTTCGGCGGGATGACTACCCGGAATGCCGGCCCCCGTCCGGAGTCTGTCTCTTTGGAACACAGGGTGGAACCTGGCTCAATCCCGACGCCGCGCAGCACCTTCGCGTCCTGCCCAACGATCTCCGCATTGGGGGCCACCATCGAACCCGCCGACACACAGATGGACTTCATCTCCTCAGTATCGGCCGTGAAACTCGTCAGGGAAGCACCGGCAAAAGGCTCAAGCGGAGTCTGGTCCACCGCAATGCCGTCGGCACTCGCCGGAAGGCTTAGGTCCAGCGGTGCAAAAAGCGAAGCCGCCAGGCTGCTTGCGTCGCCGGGGGCAGGGGAATCCATGGTCATGTCAGGTCCTGTCGTCGTAGAGCCGGAGGCTTCCAAACGAGTGTCTGCCGGTGTCGCGCCTCCCGGCCGCGCGACACCGGGGGTGGCGCATCCGGCCAGCAAGATGCCGGTCACGGCCAGGGCCGCCGTCGCCATTCCTTTGCGCGCCATCACTTGACACGTCCGGAGCTGCGGTGAGTTGAAGATTCGCCTGTCATGTTGCAATTCTGCGCGATCCCTACTTCGTTAAGGCGTCCAAGCTGCTTGTCAGTGATGTTTACAACATCAGCACCGCTGGAAACGGGCCAGCATTCGCTGTGGCTGCCACAGTAGAAAGCCCATGCGGGCAAGTAGGACACCGACGTCTGGACCCACGGTTACGGAGATCCAGTGGGCAGCGTCAGATGCCCGCTCCCGGCCAGCGGCCTACAGTGCCGACCAGCCGCCGTCGGACGCCAGGATGGCGCCGTTGATGTTGGTGCCGTCATCGCTCAGCAGGAAGGTGATGGACGCAGCAAGCTGCGCGGCGGTGGCGACGGCGGGGACGGTGGCCTGCATGATCGGACCCAGACGCTCGGCGGCCGTTTTCGACCCCCAGTTCGCCACGATGCCGGTCATGGTGGGGCCCGGTGCCACAGCGTTGAACCTCAGGCCTTGCGGCCCATAAATCACTGCCGAGTTTTTGGTCAGGCCGACGACGGCGTGCTTGGACGCCGTGTACGCGGCACCGGCGGCGGACCCGCGCAGGCCCGCTTCGGAAGCGACATTGACCACCGATCCCGCTCCGGCTTGCAGCATCAGCGGAACCACCGCACGGGTGAGGCGCATGAGTGCGGTGACATTGATGCGGAAGACGTTGTCCCACATGTCGTCGTGGATCTCGTGGATGGGAGCGAAGTTGTCCATGATGCCCGCCACGTTGGCAAGGGCGTCAACCCTGCCGCCCGCCGCGGCAACCACGGCAGCCACCGTCTCTTCCGCGCTGATGTCTCCGGCCACGGGAACGATATCCAGGCCGCTGTTGTCGGCAACCAGGTCATCCAGCCGCTCCTTGCTGATATCGGCCGCGATCACCCGGCCGCCCTCCTTCGCGATGCGCAGGGCCGTAGCCTGGCCGATGCCCGAAGCTGCGCCGGTAACGATGACCGTCTTGCCGGTGAAGCGGCCCTCGGTGGCCACTTCCTGCCATGACGTGTTGCTCATGCTGTGCTCCCGAACGTAGTGGTGTTGATGCCTTCCAGCTTATGACACTCTGTGTCATTATGGAAGAGTGAATACTGGACGGATGCGAACTGAAGAGTCCACGGCTGCCGGGTCCCGCTCCACCGGACGGCCCGCCACCATCGATCCGGACGCGGTAGCCGCGGTGGCACTGCGGCTGTTCAGCCACCAGGGGTACGAGAACACGTCCATGGAGGACGTCGCCCGGGAAGCGGGCATCGGACGCAAGAGCCTGTACCGGTACTTCTCCACCAAGGCGGACCTGGTGTGGGGCGGGATGGAACCGGTCATTGAGGCCGTGACCCAGGAGTGGGACGTGTCCCCGGCCAGGCAGAGTTCCGACGGCGGCGTCCTGGCTGGGCTCCGGGCCGCCGCCGTCGCTGGGGTCACCACCCTCCCGGATCTTGCAGTGACCCGCGGGCGGCTGCGCCTCATCGCCGAGCACCCCGATCTGTCCAGCCGGAGCTACGAATTCCTGGCGCCGCAGCGGGAGCGCGCACGCCTCCATCTCGTGTCGCTGGGGCTTGGAGAGGATACGGCCCGCTACCTGTGCGCAGCGTTTCTGGGTGCGACGTTTGAGGCGTGGCTGCTGTGGGCGGCCGGCGAAGACGCCGATCCTGCGCCCTACCTCGCCGCGGCTATGGGGGTGCTTAGGGTCCCGGAAGCGGACTGAGGTTGGCTCTACAAAGATCAGGCGCCTTTCCCGTGGGGCAAAGGCACCAACCTGGCAAGCCCCGGGTACAGGGTGACAACGCCGTGCTGGTCGGTAGTCAGCTCTGCCGTGAAGTCCCGGCTCTCCGAGCTGAAGCGGACCGTGCCTGCTGAGGCGGGTGAGCTGCTGTATCTCTGCCTGCTGGGGAACACCCTGAGGCTGGGAACTTCCACCCAAGCCATGGTCAGCAATGACTCCCCTTCGGAAGATCCCGGACCCACCGCTCGCTGACCCAGCAAATTCAGCCGCCGGATGGGCATGGTGTTGGTCATGGGGCACAGGCCGAGGTCACAATCCAGTGAATCGCGGAGCTCGTCGGGGTTATCGATACCCGGCGGCGGCATGGCTGCAACTGCGTGCCCATCACCTCCCGACGCACCGCTTCCGGAAGCGGACGCGTGTGAACTCCAGACGCCGCCCTCACTGCGTTCAAGTTCGAGCTGGCGGCTCCAGCCGTGGCCGTGAACCGTGGCCGCCAGCCTCCGAGTGACCCACTGAGCCCCGGTTTCCAGGACCCAGCTCAGCGCGTACCAGTCGGTGCGGGACGTCCCGTGTGCCCGGAGCCTGTCCCGTCCAAAAAGGACGGCGGCTGTATCCAAGCGGCCCGGGTCATCCTCGCCCTGCCAGGCATAGTCACTGAAGACCTCGTTGCCCGCATCCGGCTCTGGCCGCGGGGGCATAGCGCCTTGCACGGCCTGCTCACCGCAGGCTAACTGCCTGCAGTGTCCGGGTCTGCAGCGTCCGGGTCCTCTTCGGGCTCAAACGTGTTGGGCTCCCCCGTGGCACCCAGGCCCACGCCCTTATCTCCGCCGGGGATCCCGCCGTCGGCGTTTTGGTCCCCATCCTTACCGGCAGGGGTTCCGCCGTCCGCTGGCTTTAGCTGCTGATCGTCGTCGGGCATTTCGTCGTCGGGCAATGAATCTGGTGAATTGATTGTCATGGCTCCTCCTTGACGGGTGGCAACCACGGTATCAGCGCCGGCAAGCATGCAGAATAGCGGAAGGGAAATCTCTTAACCCGATACTTCTAGCCCGAAGGAAAGCATGGAATACAGGATTCTCGGCCGTACCGGACTCTCCGTCTCCACAGTCTGCGTTGGGACAAGCTCGCTGGGCAGCCACCCTGCCCCTCGCGGCACCGACACCGCCGTGGCCACCATCCGCCGGGTTTTTGAGGGTCCCTTCAATTTCATCGACACGTCCAACGAGTACGGGAACGGCGGCAACAGCGAACGCAGGATCGGCCAGGCCATTGCCGAAGCCGGTGGGCTGCCCGAAGGGGTTGTCATCGCCACCAAAGTGGATCCCGTCGTGGGAACCCGCGACTTCTCGGGCGACCGCGTCCGCCGCTCCGTGGAGGAAAGCCTGGAACGCCTGGGCCTGGACCGCCTCCAGCTGGTGTACCTGCACGACCCCGAGAAAATCACGTTCGAAGAAGGTACCGCGGCCGGCGGCCCCCTGGAAGCACTGACCGAACTCAGGGACCAGGGCGTGATCGGAAACATCGGCGTAGCTGGCGGCCCGATTGACCTGGAGCTGAAGTACCTGGCCACGGACATGTTCGACGTCGTCATCAGCCACAACAGGTACACGCTGGTGGACCGGACTGCCGAACCGCTGATCCAGGACGCGATGGAACGCGGCGTCGCCTTTGTCAACGCCGCCCCCTTTGGCGGCGGGATGCTTGTCAAGGGGCCCGACGCCGAACCCAACTACTGCTACCGCCCCGCGAGCCAGGCTACTATCAGCCGCGTCCGGAAGATGGAGGCGATCTGCGCCGAGCACTCGGTGCCGCTGGCTGCCGCCGCGCTGCAGTTCTCCACCCGGGACCGGCGCATCACGTCCACGATTGTTGGGATGTCCGAACCCGCGCGTGTTGACCAGACCCTCCAACTGGCCGAATGGGATATCCCCGCCGAGGCCTGGGCCCGGATCCTGCCGCTCGCCGCGGCCGGGACCGGCGAACTCGACTAGCCAAAACGCGGGCCGGCTATGCTGCCCCGGCTGTGCCTGGAGCCTGTGGCCGCCCCGCTGCCTTAACGATGATTTCCAGGCCGGCAGGGGTTCCGGGCCAGTGCCGGCTCAGCGCCTCCGGTCCCGCACGCCGGAGGACTGAACGCAGCACCATGGCAACAATAATGGCGTCATCGGCATAGCCAATCACCGGGATGAAGTCCGGAACCAGGTCAAGGGGAGACAGCAGATACGCCAGGAGGAGCACCAGCCGGACCCGAATCCCCAGGGCCAGGGTGCGGTCAGCAGCGAGCCGGCGGATCAGGCGCAGCAGGTCCGGGAGCATCCGCAGCGCATCCTTCGGGGTGACAGTCTCCGGGTGCCTGCGCGCGTAAAGCCACAACAAAAACAGCAGGACGGCGTATGCCAGCAGGATGCCGGCAACCACCCCGGCAACGCTCTCCCACAACATGTCGCCTCCGCTTCCCGGCGCCCTGGTTTCAAGGCCCCGTCCTGAGGGTACAGGCCCTGCATGCGGACCTTTCGCCTGGCACGGGAAGATGAGGCGAATGGTGGGAACAAGTATCGTAAAAAGTGCGAAGGCTGGATCTTTCCCGGAGGTATCCCATGGCCGAACCAGCACCGTCCAAGGACGAACAACAGGATGGCGGTTCCGCCCCGCCCGCGGCCGCCGACGGCAAGACGCCGTGGCGGACCGAAGGGTTGCCTGCCCGCCAGTCACAGCCTGAAAAACGCTTCGGCGGGTGGAAGCGCACGCTGGTGTTTGTCCTGCTCTACCTTGCCTTCTTCGCTGTGCTGTCCCTCCAGGACCGGCAAAACCAGCCACTGTCCATCGCCTATACCGAGTTCAAGGAAGAGGTCCGGGACAACAACATTTCGGAAGTTTTCGCGCGCGGTCAGACCATTGAGGGGAGCCTCCGGTCCGAAAGGCCAGTGCCCGACGGCGGCGGGGCCAACTACAGCCAGTTCACCACCGAGCGTCCCCTGTTCGCCGACGACAGCCTGCTGACCGAACTGGAGCAGAACGATGTCACGGTGCGGGCCACGCCCCTGGTTGATGAACGGGGTGTCCTGACCAACCTGCTCATCGCCGTCGCCCCCATTGCCCTCCTGGTGGCGTTCTATCTCTGGCTCTTCAAGAAACAGTCCGGACTGCTCGGCGGCCTGGGCGGATTCGGGGCAGGCAAGAAGTTCCAGCCCGTGGACCCGGAGAAGGTGAGGGTCACCTTCAAGGACGTGGCCGGGATCGACGAAGTGGAAGCCGAAATTTCAGAAGTGGTTGACTTCCTCAAACAACCGCAGAGATACCGGGACCTGGGTGCCAAACCACCCAAGGGGGTCCTTCTCAGCGGCCCGCCGGGAACCGGCAAGACGCTGCTCGCGCGTGCCACTGCGGGAGAAGCCGGCGTCCCCTTCTTCCATGCAAGCTCCTCTGAGTTCGTCGAAATGGTGGTGGGCGTGGGAGCCAGCCGCGTCCGGGAGCTGTTCCAGGCCGCCCGGGAGGCGGCGCCGTCCATCATCTTCATCGACGAAATCGACACCATCGGACGCAAGCGGGGCGGTTCGCTGTCAGTGGGCGGGCATGATGAGCGCGAGCAGACGCTGAACCAGATCCTGACCGAAATGGACGGCTTCTCCTCATCGGAGGGCATTGTTGTCCTGGCCGCCACGAACCGGCCGGATGTCCTGGATCCCGCACTCCTGAGGCCTGGCCGGTTTGACCGTTCCATCACAGTCCATGCCCCGGACCAGGCCGGCCGAGCGCAGATTCTCCGGGTGCATTCCGGCAACGTCAAACTTGGCCCGGACGCCGATTTGGAAGCGATCAGCCGGATCACGCCAGGCATGACGGGGGCTGAACTGGCGAACCTCGTCAATGAGGCAGCACTCCTGGCAGTCAAGCGTTCCCGGTCAGCCGTCAGCCAACGGGATCTCCTGGACGCCCTGGAAAAGGTCCAGCTGGGAACCGTGAGGAACGTTGTGATGCCGGCCGAGGAGCGCAGGCGGACGGCGTACCACGAATCAGGGCACGCGCTCCTGGGCATGCTGGAACCCGGCGCCGATCCGGTCCGGAAGATTTCCATCATTCCGCGGGGCCGTGCGCTGGGGGTGACCCTCTCCACGCCCGACACGGACCGGTACGGCTACGACGAGAACTACCTCAGGGGGCGGATCGCCGGAGCCCTGGGCGGCATGGTGGCTGAGGAACTGGTGTTTGGCCTGGTTACCACCGGTGCCGAAAGCGACCTCCAGACCAGCACCCACCTCGCCCGGATGATGGTGGGCCGTTGGGGCATGTCCGAACGAATCGGGCCGGTGCAGGTCCTGCCCGAAGAAGGTGACCCGCGGGCTGCCGGCGTGTCCGAAGGCATGCTGGACGCGGTGGCCGAGGAGGTCAGGGCCCTGGTGGAGCAATGCCACCAACGGGCACGGACCCTTCTGCAGGAAAACCGCTGGCGGCTCGACTCCCTGGCACAACGGCTGCTGGAGAAGGAAACCCTGGATGAGCCCGAGATCTACGAGGCGGCAGGCCTCCAACACCCTCCGGCGAATGCCGACACCGACGCCGCTGGTGCCGGTGCTGGTGCTGGTGCTGCGGCGCCTTCTGCTGCGGCCGGCACAGTCGCCGAAGGAACCAGCCCCGCACAGCGCTTTCGGGCAGACCCGGACTGAGGCGGGGCCTTACGGAGCCATCCGGTAGCCCACACCCCGGACCGTTTCCACCCAGCGGGGGTCGCGTGAATTGTCGCCCAGGCGCTTGCGCAGATTTCCCAAATGGACCTCGACGGCGCGCTCCTCGCCGGTGCTTACATAGGAGCCGGTGTTGTAGGGCTCGTTCCTCAGCCGGCGGACCAGGTCAGCCTTGGTCTGCACCACCCGTCCGTTTTCCATCAGGACCAGGAGCAGGTCGAACTGGGTCCGGGTCAGATCCAGCGGCCGGCCATCAATGGCAGCCATGCGCGATCCCTCGTGCAGGGTCAATCCCTTATGTTCGAAGTCGCAGCGGATGATTGTTCCCTGACGCTCGGCAACGTGGCCGGCAGGAGAGACAGGGGACGACGGCGGCGGCGCCGGCCGCTGATGTCCGGATGGGTACCCGTTCCCCTGTTGCGGTGTTGAGGTGGTTTCTGTTGCCCTTGCACTTAGGGCCCGGGGCCGCCGGAGCATTGCCGCGATCCTGGCCCTGAGCTCCCGCGGCCTGAACGGCTTGGTGAGGTAGTCGTCGGCTCCGGCCTCGAACCCCATCAGGGCATCCGCTTCCTCCACCCTGCCCGAGACGATGATGAGGTAGGCATCGCTGAAGGTACGGATCCGGCGCGATGCCTCAATGCCGTCAAAGTCCGGCAGGCCAACGTCCATGGTGACGACCACCGGGTTGTGCTCCCGGACCGCCTCCACGCCCTCGATACCGGAAACCGTCGCATGCACAGCGAAACCTGACTGCTGCAGCACCTCCGTCAGAGATGTCCTGACGTCGTCGTCGTCCTCCACTACAACAGCAATACCCCGCTCAACCATCTACTCCCCCACTAGTCCGTTAGATTCCTGTGCACGCCGGAGATTGCAGGCTGCTCACCCCAGGGCGGCGCCGCCAAAATCGTGCGTTTAGTCATATCGGCGCTTCAGCAGTCCGCATCGGCACTACATCACGCTATTTCATGTTGTATTCGGATTCATAAACCGAATGGATGGGTATTGCAGTAACTCAACCCTGAAGACTGAACATGAGCCTACAGACCGAAATCGCTCCTTTACGCAAATTTCCCTTACTTTGAGTCATTCTTGAGGATGGGAAAAAATTGCGTCTTTCTTGAGGATATTTGGGACTCAATTTCACCCCACTGAAGCTATTGCGTTGTGGGTCAGATGTGGCCCATGATCAAGGAGCGCTCAATGGGGCGCGAAGCTGCTCACTGGGGAGCAACAGGTAAGGGGCGTTACATGGCTTCTTTTCGGTTTTCCGTTCCGGATCATTCCCGCTGGCTGAAACTGCTGGCGATGTTCACTGCGGCCGGGCTGGCGATGCTGGTGTCTGTCCCGCCGGCTTCCGCGGCAGACACCACTCCGATGGATCCAAATCCCGGTCCGGCTGGAAACTTCGCTTGGAAAGGCTTCAACTGGGAGAAGCGTTTCTGGGGTGGAGCTCCGCAGTACAACAAGGCTTTTGCTGCCGGGAACGTCAGCAACCCGGATGCCAACGGTTACGTCACCATGACCCTGACAAATCCCACCCGGGAAGCTCCGGTGGGAGCGGAGTTCCAGTCCACCAGGCAAGGGTTTGGGTACGGGACCTACTCAACCACTGTGGAGAAGAACTTGAGCCTGCTGCAGAAGGAAGTGGTGTGGGGGTGCCTGTTCACCTACGATCCCTTGGCCGCACCGGGTTTCAACGAGATCGACCTGTGTGAGGCGTCCGCCTGGGGCGGCGGGGCTGCGTACGGCGAGTCGTGGCCCGTCACGCAGGGCCACGGATACTGGTTTGATGCAAGCAAGCCACCGGGGCAGGGAAACAACACCATAGTTTTTGATGTCACTGCAAGTCCCGTCACCACGCACAGGATGGTCTGGGAACCCGGGAAGCTGACGTTTGAAACCTACGCCGGCGCTGGCTTTGTGGGCACGCTGCTCAAGCGCACCGTCCTGGAAGGCGCTACCGTTCCCGTCCCGGCCAAGGAACAGATCCACTTCAACCTGTGGGTCACCGGTGGAGGCGGCGGGGATCCTGCCCATGTGAAGCCGGAAACCGTTGTGATCCGTGACTTCTCCTTCACCGCTGCGTCCACTGCGCCGGCTCCGGCGCCTGTCCCGGCCATCAAGCTCACCGCCGCCACCACCAAGTCGAAGGGGGTTAACACCACCACCCTGAAGTGGGCCGGCGCCGTGGGAACCAACGTCACCCTCTGGATCAACGGCCTGCCCCGGACGGTGGCCAACACAGGCAGCTATGTGAACAAGTTCAAGGGCGGGAGCACCACCTCATACAAGGTCTGCGATGCCGGCGGATGCTCAAACCCCGTCAGTGTGGTGACCTAGCATCCCGCTTGCACCCGCTTGCGCACAATGCAGGGCGGCCAACTGGCCGCCCTGCATTGTGCTGTTACCCCTGACGGGGTTTCAACGCGTGTTGCTGGCTAGGACTTTGCCCCACGGACGGGAACGATCCTCTTGACGGCCATTCCGAGGGCCACCAGGGCAAACGCGGCGAGGGCGAACCAGAAGAGGTCGCCGGCCCCCGTCATGGCGAGCGTTCCAGAACCTACTCCGGCTGCGGCCGGGGCTGCTGGGTTGTCATACATAAGTGTTACCAGGCTTTCTTGTTGTTAAGGGCTGCATCTGCATACGCCTTCGCGTGGACCACCTGCAGGAACAGGTCGATCACCAGCTCGTACATGGTGGCGGCCCCGAGCATGTATTTCCATCCCCGCAGCCGCACCGTCACCACACGTTCGATCACGAAGACACCGGTCACGGCAAGCCAGAATGGCTGGATGTGCAGCCCTGCCCCCGTGCCCAGTGCAAACGCCACCGTGCCGAAATAGGCAAGTGTCACCAGCACTCCAACCACGGCCAGTGCCTGCCTTCCCCAATAGGGACGGGTGACCCGCGTCCATCCGTACTGGACGCAGTTCTCCACGGCTCCACGTTTCCACCGAAGCCGCTGGGCCCAGAGCTCCCGCCAGGACGGCATGACCTCTGTGACCAGAGTGCAGTCAGCCGGCGACTTGATCCGGTAATGGAGGGTGAGCAGGGCGAAGGAGAGCTCGTTGTCCTCTGTCAGGACGGACGTGTCGTATACCCCACCGCGTCCGTTGCCGGGAGGCAGGGAACCGTCCAGGCGGGCTGCCACAACGTCCCGAAGGGTCCGCGCCCGGAACAGCGCCGCAGTGCCCGTAACCACCAGGCATTTCCCCTTAAGCCGCTTGACGTCGCGGGCGTACCTGGCATATTCGTTCCGTTGCAGGTGGCCAACGAATCCTCCGCCGCTTCCCCCGCTGAACACCCCTCCAACCGCACCAAGCCGCGAATCCGCCTGCAGGTGAGCCACTGCCCGTTCGATGAAGTCAGCGGACAGTTGGGAGTCGGCGTCCTGGATAAGGATCAAGTCCTCGGGCGCAGCGTCCGGAAGCAGCCTGCTGAGGACAAAGTTGAGTGCTCCGGCCTTCTTGTCCACGTTCCCCTCCGTCGGGACAACCTCAGCTCCCTGGGCAAGTGCCAGCTGCTGCGTAGCGTCTGTGCAATTATCTGCGACGACAATCACCCTGCCCGGCGGAAGAGTTTGATCTTTAAGTGACTGGAGCGTTGCGGTGATTCCTGCGGCCTCGTTGTGGGCCGGAATGAGGACTGTAATCACCGGAGCGTTATACCGGGCTGCGTTTTCACAAAACCTGGGGATTTCCAGGCATCAGCCCGGTTTACCGCATCACAATGTGACCTGTCACTCATTATTCGCAATCCCTGCCCGAAGTTATCAAATATCTACTGACTTTGACTATTCCAAGGGGAACGCAAACCATAAGCACAAAAAAGGAAGGGATAGAACAAGGTTTCATAAAGAAGAGCGCACCCCGTAGGAGGCTCAACACGGAAACCTTGAGTTACAGCAGAAGGCCTTGAGCTTCCGCTGCGCCTGAGGTCAGATCTTCGGGGTGGCCAGCGGGCCCCACGGCGCGAACGAACACTTGAGGCCCCAGCCGGCGGCCTCCGCCAGGCGCGAACGAACACTTGAGGCCACAGCCGGCGGCATGGCACCCTCGTGGCGTTGGCCGGGTTTTACAGTCCTGGCGGCGTGGCCAGTGGGCCTCCGCCGTCGCGCAGGACAAGCCGGGAGGGAAGAAGGACATGCTCGGGCGTGCGTTGCTGGCTCGATGGGCCGTCGAGGATGGAGCGCATGATGTCCACAACCGTGCCCGCCGCCTCTTCGATCGGCTGGGCGATACTGCTCATTCCCACCGCGGCGGCGACAGGAGTGTCGTCGAAGCCGATCACTGCCGGGACCTTGTCCGGGAAGGCGGCCCGTAGCTGTTCCGAGGCACCGAGTGCCAGGGAATCACTGGCACAGACTATTGCTGTGGCGCCGTTGGCCAGCAAGGTAAGCGCTCCTGCTGCACCTTCCCGGATACTGTCCGGGACGCCCACTGACAAAAGATCCAGTTCGTGTGGCCCCAAGTGGGGGGACAATGCAGTTTTCCAGCCTTCCCTCCGGTCCCGTCCCAGGTCATACCCGGCGGGGCGTTCCCTTGCTGGCCTGTCACTGTCCGGCCAGCCGAGAAAGCCGATGCGGCGATGGCCCTGATCGAGCAGATATCGTGTTGCTTCCACGGTCCCGGCCTGGCCATCGACATCCACCCAGGCGTGGGGGCATGCGTCATTGTCAGCGCTCCAGGGTCGCCCGAACGTGACAAACGGGACTTCCCGATCCATGAGCCAGCGCGTCCGGGGATCATCCTGACGCGTGTCGGCGAGGATAAATCCGTCAAGGTCGGATGTCTCCAGGAGCTCCCCGTAGGCTTCGATTTCAGCGTCGTCGTGCGGGACGGCAAAGACCGTAACCCGGTAGCCGTGCTGTTGAAGGCTCGCAGTGAGGGAGTGGAGGAACCGGTCCATGATGGCACCGTTGATGCCGTCCGCTGAGGGAAAGAGCCGGTAACCAAGGTTTCGGGACCGGCGGGTGCGCAGTTGCCGTGCGGCAATGTTCGGTCGGTATCCGGAAGCGGCGATGAGCTCCGTCACCCGTTCCAGCGTGGGGGGACTGACGCGCTCGGGGGCGTTGATGGCATTCGAAATGGTTTGCCTGGAAACACCAAGTTGCTGCGCCAGGCTCGCCAGGGTTGGCCGGGAACCCATCTGACCTCTGCTTCCCTGCTGGTAACTGAAATTTCCAAGGCTCTTCTTGAACGTTCAAGGCCTGTGCTCCACCAGTGTAGGACAACAGCGCCGTCGTCGGGAGGCTTTGGACTGGAGTCGGGATGGCGCACTCCAGTCCAAAGCAGTGTTCCCTAGGTAGACCGCGCGCTCACTCCTTCAACGCTCCGGCTGTGCTGTTCATGATCCTTTTCTGGAAGATGAAAAACACTATGGCCACCGGGATGGTCATGATGGCTGCTGCCGCCAGTTTGAGCGGATATTGCGTTCCGGCACTGAGCTGGCCGGACGAGAGCTGGGCCACACCCTTGGTAAGAGTGACAAGCTCAGGACTTTGGGCGGCAATGATGAAGTGGCTCAGCTCGTTCCAGGAACCTTGAAACGAGAGAATGACGATGGTCATCACTGCCGGCATGGACATAGGCAGGACGACGGACCAGAAAGTGCGGAAGGTCCCTGCGCCGTCGATTCTGGCTTGTTCCTCGACGCTTGCCGGGATGGACTCGAAGAAGTTCTTCATAATGAACACGCCGGCCGCATCTGCCATGAGCGGGATGATCATTCCCGCGTAGGAGTCGTAAAGTCCCAACTGGTTGATCACCAGGAACTTGGGAATCAAGAGAACGACCCCGGGGACGGCCATAACAGCCACGACTCCCGCGAAAATAACGGACCTTCCACGGAAGGGGATCCGGGCCAGGGCATAGCCCGCAAGCAGATCGAAGAACACCCGCCCGCAGGTGACGAAGACCGTGACCACCACGGAGTTCCCGAACCACAATGGAAAATCCGAATTGAGGAAAAGCTTCTCGTAGGCCAATGTGGACCAGGTTGCCGGAAACAGCGACAGGGGATCGCTCGCGGCGTCGGGTTCGGTCTTGAATGAGGTGGCGAGGTTGATGAGGAACGGAAATATATAGACCACGGCCAGTGAAATGAGGACCAGGTAGGCCAGCCAAATAAATTTCCCCTGGCGTTTCCGGCGGGTCTTGCCCGGCGCTGGGGATGCCGGGGCGGCGGTTTCCGGCGTATCGGCTATCAGCGCAGTCACTGTGCTCTCCCTCGGCTCGGTTTTGGATTCATTCGTTTGCGGCGGGGCACGGATTCACGTTCTCGCAGTATCAGGCGCTGGATGACGGTGAAGACGATGATGATGGCGAACAGCAGGAATGCGATGGCTGCGCCTTGCCCCCATTGTTGATTGTTAAAGGCGGTGCTGAAGGAAAGGTAGGCGGGGGTGAGGGTGGTCTTTGCGGGTCCGCCCTGTGTGCCTGTGTAGATCTGGTCGAACACCTGCCACGAGCCGATCAGACCGAGGGTGATCACGGTGAAGAGCGTGGGACGGAGCATGGGAAGGGTTACGTACCAGAAGCGCTGCCAGGCGCCGGCGCCGTCGAGCATTGCCGCTTCTTCAAGTTCGCCCTGCAGGTTCTGCAGAGCGGCGATAAAGAGCAGCATGAACGTCCCGGAGGTTGTGAATATCGCCATGAGGATGAAGGCGGACATGGCCACGGAAGGCCCGGAAAGCCAGTCCCACCAGCTCACCCCCATGAGTGTTCCGGACGCCAACGCCGCGGGCGGTTCGCCGATGCCAACCGACTGCGCCAGGAGATGGATGATCCCGGTAGGTTCCTGGAACCAGTTAGGGCCGCTAATCCCCAGCAGTGACAGGAATTTGTTCACAGCTCCTGTGGCATTGAACAGGAACAGCCATAGGACCGTGATGGCCACTGAGCTGGTGACGGAGGGGAAGTAGAAGGCGGTCCGGAAGAAGCCCTTTCCCTTCAGAATCCTGCTGTTAACGAGTACCGCCAAGAAGAGGGATGCTATGGTCTGCAGCGGAACAACCAGCACAACGTAGTACAGGTTGTTCCGCAGTGCGGTACCGAAGTCCCTTTCGGCCAGGCCGCCGCCCGAGATAACCGCTTCGAAGTTCTCTGCTCCCACGAAGTGTGTGCCGCCGGAGAACGGGCTCCCCCTTCCCGTCCAGTCCGAGATGCTGACCCAGGCTGCCATGATGACAGGCAGGACCAGGAAGAGGCCGAGGATGATCAGCACGGGAGCCGTGAAGAGCCACCCGGTGGCGTTCTGGTTGCCCTTAGTCCCGCTTCTGCGGGTTCCGGTTCCGCGGGTACTGCGTGTCAGGGTGCTCACTTTGACAACGTCGCCGTCATTTCGGTCTGGATGGAATCCAGGATGGCTTTCGGATCTGAGGTCTGCAGCGTTGCCAGTTTCGCGTTGAAGTCCTTGAGTACGTCAGCTGCGCCGGGCTGGGACGGGAGGGTCTGGGCATACTCGACGCCGGCAATGGAGGCTTCCTGTTCGGGGAACTCCTTCTTGAACTCGCTCTCGGCAGAAACGACCGAGGGCATGACGCCAAAGGCCTTCGCGAAGGTCATCTGGGTCTGGGTGCCGGTCAGCTGCTCAACCAGGGCCTTTGCTGCGGGCTTGTTCTTGCTGTCAGCTGCGATTCCCCAGCAGTTGGTGAACTGCAGGGTGCCCTTGCCCTTGGGGCCTGCCGGAAGCTCTACCGTGCGGTACTTGATGGACGGGAAGTCCTTGGACAGGGCTCCTGCTATCCAGTTCCCTTCGATCGTCATAGCCGAAAGCTGTTTGCCGAAGGCCTCGCCTCCCCAGCCGGCGCCCAGGTCAGAGGAGTACTTTGCCACGCCATCGGTGAGCATCTTCTTGACGAAGGTGAGTGCCTTCACGTTCTCGGCGCTGTTGACGGTGGCTGTTTTGCCGTCGGAGCTGAGCAGGGACCCGCCTGCCTGGGGGAAGAAGGCACCGACGCGTGCGACTTCAGGGCCGAAGGACAGGCCGACGGCGTTGCCGGAGGTCAGCTTTTTGGCCGTGGCTTCGAGTTCGTCCCAGGTGGTGGGAATATCGGCATCGGTCAGACCTGCCGCCTGCCACAGGTCAATGTTGATGACAAGGGACAGCGTGGAGGAATCCTTGGGTGCGCAGTAGAACTTCCCGTCATAGGTGAAGGCTTTGGTCAGGCTTGGCTGGAAGTCAGCCTTGTTGGCCAGGGAGTCAGCGTAGGGCTCAAGGGAACCGTTGGAGGCGTAGCCGCTGAGCTGGTCAGGGGACAGGTAGAAAACGTCGGCAGGCTTTCCTGAAGCGAAGCCCTGACTGAGCTGCTGGATCAGATCTGAGGCTACGTTCACGGAGGCTTCGGTACCGGATGTCTTGGACCAGTCCGCCACGGCAGATTTCACAGCGGTTGCCTCTGCATCGCCGGAAGAGGCGATCAGCACGCTGATCGGTCCCGAGCCCGCATCTGATGATTTAGTGTCCGAGCTGGCAAAACCGGAACCGCAGGCGCTCAGGCCAAGGGCGCCGGTGACGCAAATGGTGATCGCTGCTGCGAGGCGGGAGGCGCGTGGTGTTTTCATTCGTGGGGATCCTCTGCTTCATTGGAAGGCGTCCGTCAATGGGCGCGCTGAAAGTGACGTGCGTGTTCATTGGAGTTGGTCAGTCCGCCTACGGTGAGCGGGCTGCCCAAGGTGCCTCCGCCGTCGGGCAGTGAACACCGCGATGAGAAGGAGCGGTGAACCGGGGCCATCAGGTCAAGGGGCTTTTGATCGATCAACTTTTGCTGTAAAACTGTATTTGAACGATCAAACGGGTGTTTCACAATGATGGTTGTGAGTTCTGCCACTGTCAAGGCCTGAGAGATCAACAATCAGTGAGCCTGGAATCTGCGCCCACTTTGACCAGCGAATATCCACCTCGCACCCGTAGTACGTCCCGAGCAATGTCCCGCGCTTGCGGCCAAGGAGTATCAATGAACAACCGGCAGCCCTTCCTTCACGATTTGAATGTCCTCCTGGCCGCTCCCATGCAGGTCTGGTCTGAGCATGACGGACAGCTGCGGCGCAGCGGCGGCGTCCAGGGCATCTACTGTGCCGATACCCGGGTGATCGATGAGGCTGTACTTACCATCAATGGTGAGGAACCAGAACCTGTTGGCTCATCCTCGGCCCAGGGCCATGTTGTGTCCTTCCAGGCCCTCATCCGGACCCTCGGCAGCGAGAATCCAGATCCGCTGGTCAGCCTGACCCGCCGCCGCAGCATCCTCCCCGATCGCGTCAGCGAGGAAATCATCCTGCGATCCGATCTGAGCAAGGACGTTACAGCGTTGGTTGAGATGGAGCTCGGGTCCGACTTCTCACCGTTGGAGTCGGTGAAGGCCGGTGGCAGGGCGCACCCTGTCCCGCCGGTATTGGACGGCGGGGTTTGGAAGGCGGCCGACGAAGGCGTCAGCTCTTCGATCAGCGCGCCAGGGGCCGTGATTGAACCGAACAGCAGCCAGCTTCGCCTCCGGTGGGAAGTAAGGATTCCGGCCCGCGGTACCGCCCGGGTCGGCTGGGAGGTCCAGGCCAAGGACAGTCTTGCCCCCTTCGTTGCAGCCCAGCCCACGACTGCATCATTCCGCGTCCGTGCTGATGACCGGCGCCTGAGCGCGCTGGCAGAAAAGGCCCTCGGTGACCTTGAAGGGCTGCGAATGTCTGCTCTTTCCTCGCCGCAGGATGTTTTCCTTGCCGCCGGGGCTCCCTGGTTCTTCACGCTGTTTGGACGGGACTCGCTGATCGCAGCCAGAATGCTCCTCCCGGTTGAGCCGTCAGTGGCAGCGGGGACGCTGCGCACGCTGGCCGCCCGCCAGGGCACAAAGTACGATCCTGCCACTGCGGAACAACCAGGCAAGATCCTTCACGAAGTGCGCCGCGGCGAATTCCGGATGCCCGAGGACGCCAGCAACGGCGAATTGCGGCTTCCGCCCGTCTATTTCGGCACAGTTGACGCGACACTCCTCTGGATTTCCCTTCTTCACGACGCCTGGAAATGGGGCATGCCCGAGGAGGAAGTCAAGGACCTGATGAGCAACCTTGAAGAAGCACTGCTCTGGCTCCGGGACTGGGCGGACCCGGACGGCGACGGCTTCCTTGAGTACATCGACGAGACAGGATTCGGCCTGGCCAACCAGGGCTGGAAGGACTCCGCGGACTCCATCCGATGGAACGACGGCTCGCTCGCCACAGGTCCCATCGCGCTGGCAGAGGTGCAGGCTTATGCCTATCAGGCGGCTACACACGCTGCGGATCTGCTGGAGGCGTTCGGACTTAAAGGCGCTGAGGACTGGAGGGGTTATGCAGCGAACATGGCTGACAAGTTCCGCAGTGCGTTCTGGTGCAGGGACGAGATCGGGGCGTACCCGGCGATTGCACTGGATGTGGATAAGCGGCCGGTTGATGGAGTCGCCAGCAACATGGGCCACCTGCTGGGCACCGGCATTCTGAATGAGGAGGAAAGCGAGCTTGTGGCACGCCGGATCATGCACCCCACCATGTTTTCCGGTTATGGTGTCCGCACTTTGGATACGGGGAACGGAGCCTACTGGCCCCTGCGTTACCACTCCGGGTCCGTGTGGGCTCATGACACGGCTATGACCCTGGACGGCCTGACAAAAGCCGGCTTTAACGACGAAGCAGCCCTCCTGGCTGCCGGTGTCATGGACGCAGCCGAAGTCTTCGACTACCGGCTGCCCGAGCTGTTCTCCGGCCACAGCCAAGCCCAGGGCGGGCCCCAGCCTTACCCGGCGTCGTGCCGCCCCCAGGCCTGGGCCGCCGCGTCGGCAATCCCCCTGATGCTGGCAACCCTGGGCCTGACACCGCAGGGGCCCGGGCTGCTGCCCACGGTTTCCGCCAGTGTCCCCACACCCTTTGGTGCGTGCACTTTCGAGGGGCTTCAGGCCGGCGGGCTGCCCTTCGCCGTGCACGTCGACCGGCAGGGTGGTGCCACCGTTATTCCTGCATAGCAAACCCCTTTCAACTTTTGATCTGATCTTGACGAAACCCTTCGGAACCCATGCGCTTGGCGGTTCAGTCTTGAAGCATAAGACCACCAGCTGCGGGGAAGCAGGAAGTCATGGGAAGCGAATCAGCTCTTCAAGAAGTAACAGCCGTGGGAGGCGTGATCACGGATCAACATCCGCTCGACTTCCACACCTTGGGGCTTGCCGGCTGCATTGACCGGCTCACGGCGCCCCTCCGCCAGCAAGGTACCGCGGTCCGCTGGGACACCCCGCACTGGGGCATCGAGATCCCGGCGAACTGCGCGTCCCTGCTGTACCAGTCGGCCCGGGAAGCGTTGAGCAACTCCTTGAAGTACTCAGATGCTTCCGAGCTCACCATCCAGCTCGCCGCGGTGGACCACGGCATTCGCCTGGTAGTGGCCGACGACGGTTCGGGCTTTGACAGCAGGATCGCCATCAGCGGCAGGCACCACGGTTATGGCTTGCGGCTTATGTCAGTGGCAGTCCATGAGGCCGGAGGCAGCGTTGATATCTGCTCCAGTCCGGGACGCGGCACCTGCGTGACAGTCACCCTTCCGCTGGACTAAGTCATGTGCAGGCTCCCCGTCCAGCGCCGCATCCGTTACACCAACCTGTGTGTCAGCGCGACAGCTTCTCCCTGTCCGGCTCCGGGTCACCGATGTGGCCAGGTGCGTTGGCAGCAAGGACCCGCTGGACAAAGGCGCAGTATTCCTCCATGTAGTGACTCAGGAATTTGGCTGTGGACTCGTCCTTGACCTCGCCGTCCTCACCGAAGACGTTGGCATTGAACTTGACGTAAGCTTCCGGGGCATTAAGCTGCGGCGCGTCCAGGAAGCTCAGCACGCTGCGCATGGAGGACTGCATCACGGCTGTGCCGATGCCGCCGGGTGACGCGCCGATGATGCCGGTGGGTTTGCGGGCGAAGGAGTTTGTTCCCCAGGGGCGGGACCCCCAGTCGATGGCATTCTTCAGGGCGCCGGGGATGGACCGGTTGTACTCGGGCGAGACGAAGAGGATGCCGTCGGATTCCTCAATGGCTTCCTTCAGGGCCCGGCCTTCGGGCGGGAAATCCGCGTCGTAGTCGTAGCTGTAGAGCGGCAGGTCCTTGATGGCGATCTCAGTGAACTCCAGCTCGGCCGGAGCCAGTTTGATCAGGGCCTTGGACAGGGTCCGGTTGATGGAGCCAGTTGCCAGGCTGCCGACAAAGTATCCGATCTTGTGCGTTGCCATAACAATCCTTCCAACAGCCCGCAGTAGCAGCGGGCTGGGTACTGGTTGGTGAAACGGGTGATAGAGGCGCAATGCACCACCCAGTCCAGCACAGAACGTTTCCCGCGGCCAGAGGTTTGCGGGGTTCTTGACAGCATGCAGTTGGGAGCGCTGAATAAAGCTGACCGAAGATTTCCAGCACACCGCGGGAGCAGGGCATGACTGACAAACCAGAGGCAACGGAGCGCATCCACAACGAGGCTCCGGCAGAAGGGGACCTCGACGCTGACCCCACTGATCTCCGGATGCACTCCCAGGATCCTGCCGAAGGCGCCGACTTCCCGAGCACAGACTTCTCCAAAACTGACACGGGACAGGCGGAGCCCACTTCCGGCCGTTAGCGCAGACGACGGGCGGCTACTGACCCGGATCCCTGACCATCCGGATCTCCGGCAACCTATACCAGTCCGGCGGCAACAAATTGTGCGCGCCGTCGGGGCGAAAACCGTGCTTGCCATAGAAGGCGCGGGCGCGAGGGTTGTCTTCAAGCACCCACAGGTAGGCGGGAGCCGCACCAACCGCGGCCTCCAGCAGCGTCCGGCCGAGTCCCGAGCCGTGCGTATGCCTCAGGGTGTAGAGGCAGTAGAGTTCCAGGGCGTGCGGCTGGTCCTTGTCACGGCCGGGGCCGGCGTCGGCCAGCCCCACCACCTGACCGCCTGGATCCAGGGCGATGAGCCGCGGCTCCCGGACCCCAAGGTAAGCGCGGCGCCGTTCAATCCGCTCCGGAATGCTGGCACGGCGGGCGGCGAAAAAGTCCGAAGGAAGCAGGTGCGAGTAGCACTCCTCGTGGGCCAGCGTATGCATCTGGACCACGGCCTCGGCGTCCTCAGGAGTGGCCTGGCGGATTCTGTACTCCATAAGTTCCAAGCCTAGCCCGGCAGTCCGGGAGGCCCTCGAAAGGAGGCTGCCCGGAACCCAGCTCAAAGCAATTGGCGAGTCGCGGCGTCGTACATTTGCTCTGGCCGCAGGCTTCCCCGGAAGGTATGGTAAGCATGCTGATGAATTACTGCTGTCCTCATCAGCTCCGGTTCCAGTCTAAGGAGACATCGTGAGCACGAAGGTGGAAAAACGCATTCTGGTGAACGTGCCGGTGAGCACGGCCTACAACCAATGGACCCAATTCGAGGACTTTCCGCACTTCATGGGCGGCGTCAAAAGCGTGACGCAACTGACTGACGACCGCCTGGAATGGGTGGCCGAGATCGGCGGCATTCGCCGGCAATGGACGGCCAAAATCCTGGAGCAGATCCCGGACCGCAAGGTGGCCTGGGCTGCCACGGAAGGGGCAACCAACGCCGGTGCCGTGGAGTTCGAAGACGTCGGCGGGGGCCAGACCTCGCTGCGGCTGACCGTTGAATACGAGCCCGAGGGCATCATCGAGAAGGTGGGTGACAAGCTCAACGTCGTGGAGCGGCAGGCCGAGGCCGACCTGAAGAGGTTCAAGGAGTTCATCGAGGACGAACGGTATGCCAGCGGCGCCTGGCGGGGCACGGTGAATGAGGGGGCCTCCGTGGGCACCCCGGGCGTTGAGGACGCGGCGGCATCCCGCGGTGATTCCGGCAAGGCGGGCGTCTCGGGCAAGATGGCGGCAGCTGCCGGGGCGGCAGCCGCGGCGGGTGCAGCGGCAGCCATGGCCAGCGGCGGCAACAAAGGCGCCACCGCAGCTGCCGACGAAACGGTAACGCCAACCGCTCCCGGGGAGCCAGCCACGGTCACGCCATTGACGACGGACACCACCACAGACACCACAACATCCGGCACGATGGCGGCAGCCGGCTCCACAGGTTCGGTGGCCGACCTGGGCGATGACAGGATCGGGCACGCCTTCGACCAGACCAATGGCCTGGTGGACATGACGGGCGAATCCGATGAGACGGTGGAGGGCGAAAACCTGAGCGCCGGCGAGCGCCGGGAGAACGAGAACAGGCCCGACGGCGGCCTTCCGCCCGTGGGAGGCGGCCTCGGCCAGCACTGACCGGGCGGCCGCCGTCGGGTTCTGCGGCTGCAGCACCCCGCGCGAGCGGCCCTGCCCCGCTTGGACGGCCCTGCCCGGCACCGCTTATGCGGGCCAGGGCCGTTCCTGCGGTTTCTTCGTCAGATTCACGTCACGTGGAAGGAGACGTTGTGAGCACAAAAGTTGAGAAGCGGATTGTGGTGGATGTACCGGTAACTACCGCCTACAACCAGTGGACCCAGTTTGAGGACTTCCCGCACTTCATGGGCGGCGTCGAGAGCGTCACCCAACTCGGTGATGACCGCCTGAAATGGGTGGCCCGGATCGCCGGTGTGCGCCGCGAGTGGGAAGCCAGGATCCTGGAACAGGTGCCGGACCGGAAGGTAGCGTGGGCATCCACCGGCGGCGCCACCAATGCCGGCGCCGTTGAGTTCGAAGACGCTGGCGGCGGCAAGACAGCCATCGCGTTGACCCTGGACTATCAGCCCGAGGGCGTGGTGGAAAAGGTGGGCGACCTCCTCCATGTGGTGGCGCGGCAGGCCGAGATGGACCTGAAGAAGTTCAAGAAGTTCATCGAGCACGAAGGCCACGCGAGCGGCGCCTGGCGGGGAACCGTCCACGGCGGCACCGTGGGTTCGGGAGCCGACGACGCCGGTGCCGGGGCTGTCGCAGGGTTAGGGTCAAGCGCTGGCGCTGGCGCAGGCGGGACAACCGCTGCAGCCCCTGGCGGGACAACGGCGGCAGGCCCGGACGTTGCAGGCCCGGGCGGCGTGGACCAGCCGGAGCACAACCGGTTTGCCCACCCGTTTGACCAGACCAATGGCCTGGTGGACGTTGAGGGCGAGTCGGACGAAACTGCCGACGGCGAGCTCCGCAGCGCAGCCCAGCGCCGGGAGGACGAGAAGCGCGGCCGGGGCTTCATTCCACCGCCTTCGGGAGGAACAACCGGACAGTTCTGACCAGCCGGCCGCAAGGGCCGCCGTCGGAAGCCCGGAAGTCTCATCCGTAACCGCTCCCGCTCAGGCGACAGCGGCTCTGCCCGCATGAGCGGCCCTGTCCCGCACGAGCGGTCCTGCCCCGCACCGCTTATGCGGGGCAGGACCGTTCCTGCGTGCGGGCGTCAGGACGGCACGTTCCGGTCATGCTCCGTCCGCGCCAGTGCCACCGCGGGCATGCTTGTTTCGGCCCAGTCCTTGAGCCCGTACACCAGGCCCAGCAGCGAGCGCCCCAGCGGTGTGAGTTCGTAATCTGTTCGCACCGGAACCGACGGGGTGACGTGGCGTCGCAACAGGCCGTCGCGCTCGAGGGCACGAAGGGTGGAGGTCAGCATTTTTTGGCTGGCCCCGGGGATCCGGCGCCTCAGTTCGCTGTGCCGCAACTGCCCCTCCGCGAGCTCCAGCAGCACCAGGGTGACCCACTTACTGCTGATGGTTTCCAGGAGTTGGCGCGCCGGACAGTGCTCCAGCCCGGCGTTGTAGGCCACCTGCGATTCCTGGCGCTTCTGATCGGCCGTCAGCGTCATGGTCAATGTCCCCCTCATGGTCCAGCGTGCGGACACCAGCGTACTCGGGGCGCTCTGCCGGAGGCACCTCAGCGTGCCTTAGGCACTTCAGAGTGCGTTCTTACGTCACCCGCCGCGCGCAGGAAGGATCGGATGGACGGGCCTTCAGCCCAGCCCACTTCGAAAGGAAATCCCTTGCCCACCATCCTCCATGTCAACGCGTCCCCCCGAGGCACCAGGAGCGGCTCCCTGCAGCTGGCCCGGCATTTCATCAGGACCGTGCAGGCCTCCACCCCCGGGGACATTGATATCCAGACCCTGAACGTGTTCGATCCCGGCGCCCTGCCCGAGTTCGGCACCACCGCCGCTGCGGCCAAGATGGCGGTATTCTCGGGCCAGGAGCAGACCCAGGAGCAGCTCACCGCGTGGGAGTCAGCCCGTGCCGTCTTTGACCAGTTTGCGGCTGCCGACGCCTACGTCTTCAACATCCCGATGTGGAATGCCGGCGTCCCTTATGCCCTCAAACAGTGGATCGATCTGGTGACGCAGCCCGGCTGGAGCTTCGGCTTTGATCCGAAGGATGGCTACAGCGGCCTCCTGGAGGGGAAGCATGCCATGGCCATCCACACCAGTGGCGTGTACGCACCGGGAGTTCCGCCGGCCTTCGGCCAGGACTTCAGCAGCACCTTCTTCGCTGACTGGCTGGACTTCGTGGGGATCAGCGATGCCGTCCATGTCCGCTTCGCGCCCACTGTGCTCAACGCCAGCCCTGAGGAGACGCGCCGCCTTGCGGAAGAAGAGCTCGACGGCGCCGCGCCGGCTTTCGCTGCGAAACTCACCCCGGCGGAACTACTGGCAGCCCGTGGCTGAAATATTCCCGCGGATCGGCTGAAATATCTGGGCTGGAGGGGCTGTTGGGCCGGACATGACAACAATAGGAATCATCGGTGCAGGACACATTGGAAGCCAGATTGCCCGGAAGGCGGTTGAACTCGGCTATGACGTGGTTATCAGCAACTCCAGGGGACCCGAAACCCTCAGCGGCCTGGTGGCGGAACTTGGCCCCAACGCCCGCGCCGCAACGGCGGAAGAGGCAGCAGCGGCGGGCGATTACGCCGTCGTAACCGTGCCTTTGAAGAATTACCGGGACATCCCGGTGGAGCCGCTGGCGGGCAAGATCGTCATCGACACCAACAACTACTACTGGGAACGGGACGGTCGCATTCCGGCCTTGGACAGGGGTGAGGCAACAACCTCCGGGCTCCTCCAGGAACACCTGCCGGAGTCCAAGGTAGCCAAGGGCTTCAACCACATCATGGCCTCGGAGATCACCACCGACGGCACCCCCGCCGGCACGCCGAACCGCCGGGCGCTGGCCACGGCCAGCGACTACCCGGAGGCGGCTGAACTGGTCACCCGGCTGTACGACGAGTTCGGCTTCGACACCGTCAACATCGGGCTGCTGTCCGAGAGCTGGCGGGTGGAGCGGGACCGGCCGGCATATGTCATCCGTCAGGACGAAGCCGAACTCAAGGAAAACCTCGCCAACGCAACCCGCACCATCTGATTCGAAAGTGGCTGGCAGCAGACGCTGCGAAAACGCTGTTTCACGACGTCTGCTGCCAGTCAGTTGGGGCCGTCAGTGGATCGGTTGATGTGACGGACCGAGGTCAGCCGCGGAAAAGGCGCCCGCGGTGGCCCAGGACAGAAGGACATCCGCGACGTCGGGCCGTTTCTCGTCCAGGACCGCCTGGCGGTAGGAGCGCTGGAGCAGAGCGTCGATACTGATGCGCCGGCCGGTGGCGGCGCTCTCAATCGCGGCTTCCACCATGGCCAGGCTGAGGATGTTGTCGTGTACCTGGCCCATGGGTGCCGCTCCCGTCCGGAGGGCGGTGGCGAATTCCCGGAGGGAACCGTGGACCTCGGTACCCGGGTCCGCCACGCTGCTGAATGCAAAAGTCCCGCCGTTCGGGGCAAAGCCGGTGCTCTCCGGGCCGGAAGCCTCCGCCATGAGCGAGGTCTCCGCCGTCGGCTGGTTTTCGCCGTCCCACAGCACGGTCCCGTGTTCGCCGCCCAGCCGCCAGGCTGCGTTCCATGACGTTTCCAGCCCCGGGCTGCACCAGCTTCCGTTGAAGACGAACCGCTGGCCGCCGGACATCTCGAAGGACGCCACGGCCGCGGCGTCGCCGCGGTACCAGCTCCACGGCGGGTTGTACTCCTCGCAGAAAACGGAGACAGGATCACCGTCCAGGAGGAAACGGGCCATATCGAACTGGTGGATGGCCATATCCAGCAGCAGCGGGTGGTCCATCTGGTCGCGGAACCCACCGAAACGGGGGGCTTTGAAGAAGTCAGCGGAGACGATCCCCAGCCGCCCCACCCCGCCGGCCATAGCCTTGGCTGCAAAGAGGTTGCGGTTGTACCGGCGGGATTGGCTCACCATGAACAACTGGCCGGTGGCTTCGGCAGCTGCCGCAAGGCTCAGCCCCTGGGCCACCGTGGAAGCCACGGGCTTCTCCCCCAGCACGGGCAGCCCGGCAAAAAGGGCTTCGGTGGTCACCGGATGGTGGGCAGCCGGAACGGTGACGTTGACAACAGCCTGGGCGCCGACGTCGGACGCCAGCTGCGCGGTTCCCGTCCCCACCGGCAGGTCCGGCTTTCCGATCGCAGCGGCGCTGGCGCGCGCCGCGTCCAGGTCAAGGTCCACGATGCCGCGGAGTTCCACCAGCGGCGAGGCTTCCACGGCACCGAGCCAGGCGCGGCCCATGGCACCGGCGCCCACCACCACCACTTTCAGAGGCGTGCCGTCGTCGTCGATGGTGGCGGAGGGGCGGCTCATGCGTCGCTGTCCTCGTAAATGGCTGTAGCGCCCTGGTACCCGGCGCCCTTGAAGAACTCGTTGGTGTCGTAGCGCAACAGTTCCGGCAGCTCTCGCCGGTCCCGGTCCGTGGCGGCCCACTGGACGCCGTTGGAGATGACCCGGCGGATGTCCTTGTGGTGGTACACGGGATAGTCCTGGTCCCCGGGGCTGAAGTAGAAGATCTTGCCGTGGCCGCGGCGGAAGGTGCAGCCTGACCGGAACACTTCGCCGCCGCTGAACGAGCTGATGAAAACCAGTTCCTCCGGCGCGGGGATGTCGAAGAACTCGCCGTACATTTCCTGCTCGTCGATGATGATCGGATGCGGGACTCCCTTGGCAATCGGGTGCGTGGGGTCCACGGTCCAGACCAGTTCGCGGTCCTGCTCGCTGCGCCACCGCAACGTGCAGGTGGTGCCCATGAGCTTGGTGAAGATCTTGGACCAGTGGCCGGAGTGAAGCACGATCAGGCCCATGCCGGACAGGACGTGGCGGTGGACCCGTTCGACAATTTCGTCGTCGACGGCACCATGGGCCATATGACCCCACCAGGTCAGGACGTCCGTATTGGCCAGGACTTCCTCGGTGAGGCCGTGTTCCGGTTCGTCAAGGGTGGCGGTGCGGACCACGACGGCGGCACCCAGGTTCTCCTCGATGCCCTCCTTCACGGCGCCGTGAATGCCCTGGGGGTAGAGCTTTGCCACCTGCTCGTGTTCCTGTTCGTGCCGGTTTTCGTTCCAGACGGTGACCCGGATCGGGGCAGTATCAGTCATTGCTTCTCCTATGGTTTCTGATGTTGTTGCTGAAAGTTCGGGAACTGGGTGTGCTGCGCACTACTTCACCGCGCCGCCGGTGGTTCCGGCAGCCACGTACTTCTGCGCCGCGATGAGCAGGATGATGGCGGGGATGGAGGCGAGGACCGCCGTGGCCATGACCGAGCTCCAGTCGTTCACGTACGCACCCATGTACTGGAAGATGCCCAGAGTGACAGGACGGACGGCATCGGTGGTGGTCAGGGTGAGGGCAAAGAGGAAATCACTCCAGGTGAACAGGAACGTGAAGAGCCCGGCCGTGATCAGCGCGTTGCGGCTCAGCGGAAGCACAATGGACCAAAAGGCCCGGAGGTGCCCCGCTCCGTCCACCTTGGCAGCCTCGATCACGGAGGCGGGCATGTTGTTCATGAACGCCCGCATGATGAGGATGGCAAAGGGGATGCCGTGGGAGGAATCGGCCAGGATGAGTCCGGGGATGGAGTTCAGCAGCCCGAGGTCGTTGTACGCCGTGTAAAGGGCATTGGCCACCACGATGCCAGGGATCATCTGGCTGATCAGGATGGCAAAAAGCACAACGCCGGCGCCGCGGACCTTGAAGTAGGCCAAGGCATAAGACGCCGGCGCGGCAATGGCCAGGCTGAACAGGACACTGCCCAGCGCCACCACCAGGCTGGTTGCCAGGTTCCGGCCCTGTTCCCTGATGGCCGTGGCGTAGCCGCTGAAATCGGGCGACAACGGGAGCCATGAGGTCTGCAGCGTGGCCCCATTGGGCTGCAGGGATGCGTTGATCATCCAATAGACGGGGAAAAGCATGATGGCGAGGAACAGTAGCGCCAGGGCCGTGTTCCCCCACCGCCGGAATCCTCCGGACTGGCCGGCGTGGCCTGCCGTGCTGCGCAGCCGGCGGGTTGTGCCGGCGCCGGCATCCTTTGAGGTCAATTTAATGGTCATCGAATCCTCACTCGTCAACGGCGCGACGGTTAACGCGCAGGTACAGAACTGCGAATACCAGGGAGATCAGCACCAGGACGTTGCCCATGGCCGCGCCTTCGCCGAACTTGAAGTCCTGGAAGGACAGGGCGTAGGACTGGGTGGCGATGGTCTGCGTGGAGTTGGCGGGCCCGCCGTTGGTCAGGCCCAGGATGATGTCCAGGACCTTGAGGGTGTAGACCACTCCCAGCACCAGGACCACACTGACCACCGGGCGGAGCATCGGCCACGTCACGTGGCGGAAGGCCCGCCATCCGGTGGCACCATCCAGCGAAGCCGCCTCATACAGTTCATCCGGGATGTCCTGCAGCCCGCCGTAGAGAACGGTGACGTTGAAGGGAATGCCGATCCAGATGTTGACTCCGACAACGGCGGCCAGGGCCAGCGAGGTGCTGGTGAGCCAGGGAATGCCGGTGCTGATGAGGCCAAGGCTTTCCAGGAAGTTGTTCAGGGCCCCGCTGTCTTTGTCCAGGATCCAGCGCCACACGGCACTGGACACGATGAGCGGCAGCAGCCAAGGCAGAAGCAGCAGCGAGCGGAGAATGCCGTTGAGCGGGAACCGCCGCTTGAAGAACACCGCGAGGCCCAGCCCCAGCACGAACTGTCCGGCAATGGAACCGGCAGTAAACAGGGCAGTGTTGATCAACGACGTGGAAAAGAGCGACGACGACAGAACACTTGCGTAATTGGCGAACCCCACCCATGGGGCTTCCCCGGTGTAGAAAGTGCTGGTGGAGTAGTCCTGGAAGCTCATCAGGACGTTCTTCACCACCGGGTAGCCAAAGAACAGCACGAGATAGGCGACGGCAGGCAGGAGGAACAGCCACTGGTAGACCCGCTCCCGGCGCCGGTATCCCTGGCGGCGGGCACCGGCGGGACCCGGGAGTGCCTGCACCGGGCGGTGCCGCACCTGTTCGACGGTTGTTGACATTGGGAGGTGCCCTTAACCTTCCTGGGCTTGCTTGAGGGCGTCCGCGGGGCTGGCCTTGTCAGTCAGTGCTGCCTGGATTGCGGTGTAGATCTTGGTGGCCTGGGCGGGCCACTCCTCTCCGAGCTGGCCGGTCCTGGCCCGCGCGTCCTTGACCAGTTCGGCAAATGAAGCCAGCTTCGGGTTCTCGGCCGCGAACTGTGCAGCAACCGCGGTCTTGGAAGGAATGGTGTTGCGTGCCTTGGCCATGGCCAGCTGGTTTTCATCGCTGTTCATGCACGCCACGACTTCGGCGGCCTTTGCCTGCCTGTCCTTGTTGCCGGTCTGCGGCACGGTCCAAACTTCGCCGCCCAGCGGGCCAACCGCCGTCTTGCTGGAATCCTTGACCGGGATGTCAACCACGCCGTACTGGAGTGCAGCCTGCTTGTCCAGCACCGGGATCTGCCAGGGGCCGTTGACCATCATGGCGGCCTTCCCCGCAACGAACTGGTCGTTAACGTCCGCCTGGGTCCAGTTCAACGCAGATGAGGACACCGATCCGCTATCCACCAGATCGGTCCAGAGCTGGAGTGCCTCGGCGGTTTCGGAGGTGGCAATGTTTTTCTCGTCGCCGCCGTTGGACCACATAAAGGGAAGGAACTGCCAGGTGCCCTCGTAGGTCGCGTTGGCGTTGAAAGCGAGTCCGTACTGGTCACCGGAGGTGAGCTTTGCTGCCGCTGCCTTAAGCTCCTCCCAGGTCTTGGGCGGGGTCACTCCGGCCTGGGCCAGTACGTCCTTGTTGTAGAAGAGGGCGATGGTGTTCACCGTGGGGGCCAGGCCGTACACCTCGTCCTTGTACGTTCCGGCGCTGAGGATTCCCTCTGGATAGCCATCGGTGCTGATCTTGAAATCGCTCAGCGGTGCCAGGGCGCCGGTGCCGGCAATCTGCTGAAGGTCGGGGTTGTCCAGCATCAGGACGTCAGGAAGGGTCTTTGAGGATGCCTGCTGCAGCACCTTGGCGATGAGGGACTTGCCCGGTATGGTTTCGCGCTTGATGCTCACGCCGGCCTGGGAACCACAAGTCTCCAGCGTGTTGCCGATGACCGACTTGTCCGGCTCGTTGTTGTAGTAGTCCACAACGGTAATTTCCGTCACGGCTCCGCCGCCGCCCGGCGCTGGGCTTGCGCCACAGCCGGCGAGAACCAGTGGTAACCCTGCGAGTGCCGTGACGGCGAGAGCGGCGGCTTTGGTGCTGACGAAAGCTGACTTCATTATCAGATCCTTTTCTGACGGACCGGGGCTGCATCGCCGCGGTTTTTCATTTTTTTAGGAGGCAACTGCTGGGTTGTTGGAGAGGGATTACGGGTGTATCGATACGCATCGACGATGCGTCTTTTTTCGGCATCCGCTCCGGAGTGTGGGTGGCCCCGGGGAGATGCCTTCTGGCTAGGAGGTGGACTGGGGTGCAGGAGCCACGAGCCCTGCGGTGCCATGCCGGTGGGTTATCACCGGTGGTATGAGTTCGAGTGTTCCCCCAGCGTCAGGGCTCTCTGCATTCATGAGGTTGAAAAGGATTTCAACGGCGCGCTGGGAAACCAGCCTTGGCTGGAGGTCCAGGATGGTGAATTCCTGGAGTTCAGCCATGGCCTCGGAAACCGCGCCGACCCCGACGACCGATGCGTCGCTGCCTGGTTCCAGCCCCCTTTCACGAAGGATCCGGGGAAGGAGTTCCAAGGTGGTGGTGTCCGGGGAGATGAACGCTGGCCTTCCGTCAGTGCCGGCAACGCAGGCATCAACGGCGGCTTCGATACTTCTGCGGTCAGTGCGGGCCGGAAGATGGTCAAGTGTCACGCCCAGCCTCTGGGCGGCCTCTTTCGCGCCCCCCAGGAATCTGTCCACGTAGTTCAGCTTGCTTCCGGCCAGCTGAGTGCGCCAACCGATAATGACTCCGCTGGTGTGTCCCGCCTGTGACAACTCCTCGACGCAGAGTTCGCCCGCCCTGGCGAAGTCCGCATCGATGCAGTTGAGGCCGGTGGAGTCATTCGGGATGCCGATGAACACCACCGGTACCCGCAGTTTCCGGACCACGGGAATCCGTTCGTCTTCGGCGTGGACCTGCATCAGGATCAGCCCGTCACAGAGCTGCTGCCCCACCACCCGCTCCAAGCCCTGGTTGCCCTCCTCATCCGTCACCAGCAGGACGTCGTGATCGTGGCGCCGGGCCGTGGCCGCGATCACCGCGATGAACTCCATCAGGGATCCGAACTGAGACTCCGGCGTGAGGGGAATAACCAGGCCGATCACTTGGGACTTTCGGCTGGCCAGCGCCCGGGCCCCCGCGTTCGGCCTGTACGTCAGCTGCTCAATGGCGGCCTCCACCCTCAGCCGGGTCTTTTCCGAGATGGGCCGCTTACCGCTCATGACGTAGGAGACAGTGCTCTGGGAAACGCCCGCCACGGCGGCAACGTCCTTGCTTGTTGGCACTGGCTCCCTTTCGTATGGGGCTGTCGCCGGTTCTCAACCGATCGGTGTCGTCGATGCGTATCGTCGATGCGTATCGAGAAAGTCTGACACGCAGTTCGGCCCACACGCAAGGGTCAGGGCGGCCTGAATTTCCTTCCCAAGGGCAACCTCGCTGCCGCCAGGCTACGGCTGTTGCTGCAGGTGAAGTCCGCCGTCATTCGCGGAGTGCTGGAAAGCCCTTCTGGCCGTTGCGCAGGTCCAGCCACGAGGACTGCTCGTCAGTCAGTTCGATGCCAAGACCCGTCATCGTGCCGCGATACTCAGCAATTGACCGTGGCCCCACCAAGGCAAAGGTTGGGAATTGCTGGGCCAGCACGTAGGCCAGCGCCACAGCTGTAGCCGGCACTCCGAATTCTGTTGCCAACTGTTCAGCCCGGCGCTTCCGCTCAAAGTTTGCATCGCCATAGAAACAACGCACCAGATCAGCGTCACTGAGGTCGTCAGCATTTGCGCGCGCGAAAAACCCGCGTGCCTGTGAAGACCAGGGCAGGAGCGCCACATTGTGTTCCGTGAGCCAACGTTTGGACTCCGGGTCGGTAGCAGTCCGGCATCCGGTCCAGGGCACATCGTAGGCTTCCGCCAGGCCGAAGTAGTTGCTCAGGACGGTGAGGGGCCGTTTGCCATTCGCGGCCGCCCAAGCATTGGCTTCATCAAACCGCTCCAACGACCAGTTCGAACCGCCAAAGGCCGTAATACGCCCCGCAGCGGCATGCTCGTCCAGCACATCAACAAACTCACCAACCGGGATGTCAGGATTGTCGCGGTGCATGAGGTACACGTCGGCATACTCAAGTCCCTGCCGGTCCAGGGATTCCAGCAGTTGCCGGGACAGGGAATCAGGATCACAGTGCGGCGTGTGGGCTCCTTTCACAATGACCACCGCATCCTCGCGGACCCCGCGGTTCGCGAGCCACTTTCCGAACCGCTTTTCGTGTTCACCGTTGGTGCCGTACAGCCACGCCGTGTCGAAGGTGTTGCCGCCGGCGGACCAGAACGCGTCAAAGAGCGACGATGCATGCGCCAGGTTCGGCTGGTTGTCACAGCCCATAACAAGCCTGGAGACGGATTTGCCCAACCCGGGAATCTGCGCATAGCGCATGGGTGTATCGGGCATGACAGCCAGTGGCAGGCCAGAGACGGTAGGAACGTTGGCCTCATCGATTTCGAACGGGAACCGCACACCCACCTGGTCCCGCCAGCGCTCCAGCACAGCCGAGGTTCCCAGCGTGTCGTCAAGGGACATCTCAACGGGCTCCTGGCCGGTGGCCACCGCCTGTGCGAGGGCGTCGGCCTCCAGGGCGTACGGCCGGTTGGCAGGGCTGTCCGAAGCGAAGGTGAACTTCTGCGGCTGCTCCCCCACACGCCGGAGTACCAGCTCCTGCCGGTCGTGAATGGTCCAGGGATCAGAAAGGAACAGGGTGCCCTCTGAACCGGAGATTGTCACCTCTTCGGGGTTCTCGATGCGGATCCCCGCACGCAGTGTTGCCGTGAGCTTCGAAGGGAAGGTCAGGTGTGCAACCGCCCATTCGTCCACGCCTGTGCTGCCGACGTGTCCGGCCCCGCGCACATCGAGGGGTTCAACGAAGGGTTGCCCGGAAGCTGCGCCTGCCACGGCACGTGCCATCGTCACCGGATAGCCACCGACATCGAGAATGCCGCCGCCGGCAAGGTTCGGGTCGAACAACCGGCCCTTCTTTTCAGGCACGTCAAAGCAGAAACTGGCATCGATGTGCTGGACCTGCCCGATGGCTCCGTTACGGATGAGCTCGAGGAGCTTCACCGTCTGCGGATGGAACCGGTACATGTAGGCCTCGATGAGGATGACGCCTGCGGTGCGCGCGGCGTCGACAACAGCCATAACGCTTCCATGATTCGGCGCGAGCGGCTTCTCGCACAGGACATGCTTGCCTGCGCGCACCGCGGCCAGTACGAGCTGCGCGTGACTGGTGTTCACGGTTGACACGTAGACAGCGTCAACGTCCGGGCTGGCCAGCACCTCTGCGTACGTGCCGGTGATAGCGTGCGGGACACCGGCTTCCACCGCGAAGGCCTTCGCCCGGGTCCGGTCGGAACTGCCGACTGCTACGAGCTCCCCCGTCTGGCTGGACGGAAGTTGCTTTGCGAACCGCCGGGCAATATGTCCCGGCCCGAGGATTCCCCACCTGATGGACCCCGCGACAAACTCCTTCATGACAAACTCCTGTGCGCATAAACGTTCGTGAATAGTCTGCTGATGTTGGGCAACGCTGCAACCCTAACTAGTGCTTGGTGCCGGTGTCGGCCAGGACCTGCGCCACCGCCCGGCCGCTTTCCACCGTCACCTCAAACCGGGCAAAACCGCCGTCGGCCTTCGGAACGGTGACCGTCCTGTGATGGCCGTCGACGGCGGCGAAGGCCTTGAATTCCACCTCATTGGCCCAGTCATATTCAGGCCTGTCGCTGACAGTTCCGAGCGGCAGGACCGCACCCTGGCGGACGTAAACTGCAGCCTCCATCACCGAGAAGGCCTTGCTGTGCCAGCGCTGTCCGGACAGCTGCTCGCCGCTTTCCAGATGCGTCCAGGTGCCCTCCGGCAAATAGAAGTCCACTGAGCCGCCACTCCCCATGACCGGCGCCACGAGCAGCTCAGACCCCAGCATGTACTGCCTGTCGAGGTGGGCGCACGCCGGATCGTCCGGGAACTCCAGGAACATGGGGCGCATCAGTGGCGTCCCCGTCTGGTGGGCTTCCTCCGCGGCGCCCAGCAGGTAGGGCATCAGCTTCATCTTGAGCCCGGTGAAGTGGCGCAGGACGTCGCTGGATTCGTCGTCCACCAGCCAGGGCACCCGGTAGGAGGCTGAACCGTGCAGCCGAGAGTGCGACGACAGCAGCCCGAAGGCGATCCACCGTTTGAAGAGCTCAGGGTCGGGGGTGCCTTCGAACCCGCCGATGTCATGGCTCCAGAACGCGAATCCCGAGGACGCGATGGACAGGCCACCGCGGAGGGATTCGGACATCGCGGAGAAGGTGGACTCGCAGTCCCCGCCCCAGTGGACGGGCAGCTGCTGTCCGCCCGCGGTGGCCGAGCGGGCGAACAGCACGGCCTGGCCTTCGCCCAGCTCCTTGGTCAGCAGGTCAAAAACCGTCCGGTTGTAGAGCTGGGCATAGTAGTTGTGCATCCGCTGGGGATCCGAGCCGTCATGCCATGCCACATCGGTGGGAATGCGCTCGCCGAAGTCCGTCTTGAAGGAATCCACGCCCTGGTTCAGCAGGGTGCGCAGCTTGTCCTGGTACCACGTGACAGCGTCCGGATTGGTGAAATCCACCAGGCCCATGCCGGCCTGCCACATGTCCCATTGCCAGACCGAGCCATCCGCCTTTTTCACCAGGTAACCCAGCTCGGCGCCTTCACGGAACAGGTACGAGCGCTGCGCTATGTAGGGGTTGATCCACACGCAGACCTTGAGTCCCCGCTCGTGGAGCCGGCGGAGCATGCCCTCCGGGTCAGGGAAGGTGGCAGGATCCCAGATGAAGTCGCTCCAGTGGAAGGCACGCATCCAGTGGCAGTCGAAGTGGAATACGGACAGCGGAAGCCGGCGCTCTGCCATCCCGTCAATGAAGGACATCACCGTCTTTTCGTCGTAATCCGTGGTGAACGACGTGGAGAGCCACAGCCCGTAGGACCAGGCCGGGATGCGTGAGGGCCTCCCGGTCAGCTCGGTGTAACGGCGCAGAATCTCCTTGGGCGTTGGTCCGTGGATCACAAAATACTGGAGCTTCTGCCCCTCCACGCTGAACTGCGTACGGGACACCACTTCGGAGCCTATTTCGTAGGACACGCGCGCCGGGTGGTTCACGAAAACGCCGTAGCCGGCGTTGGTGATGAAGAACGGCACGTTCTTGTAGGCGAGCTCACTGGACGTGCCGCCGTCCTCATTCCAGATGTCGATCGACTGGCCGTTCTTGACCAGCGGTCCGAACCGTTCGCCCAGGCCGTAGACGTTGGTGCCCACGCCGAGCGTCAGCTGTTCATGGACAAAGTGCTTCCCGTCCTGGTCCGTGATCACGCCGATGCTGCGGGGCACGGAGCTGGTCAGCAGACGGCCGTCACCCACGAAGTCAACGTTCCAGTCGCCCCCTGTGCTGACGCGTGCGGTAAGGCCGCCGGAGGTGAACGTGGCCGTCCCGCCGTCGTTCCCGATGCTGACGTCCGCGGTGCCTTCCTTCAGTTCGAAGTGCGGGCCAACGTCCACGCCGCCCTGGAAGTGTTCAATGGTCACGCCAATGACATCGGGAAGGGGTGATTCGAAGGTGATGGTCAGCTGGGGGCAGTTCAATGCATCGCCGCGGTCCGCGATCCTCTTGGTGGGCGCGAAGACCGTCAGTTTGTCCTCCGATGCTTCCACATCCACCACGTCCCGCGGATGCAGGGCAGACAGGCCCTTGCGGTACAGCCAGTAGCCGTCCGTGAATTTCATGCTGTTCCTCTATTTCCCTAGTTCTTTAAGTACGAGAGCCCCGAACGGCGGCAAGGTCAGGTGCTGGTTGTGCTCGGTGCCGGTGAGCAGGTCCACGGACGCCCAGCCGAGCTGAACCGTCTGCGGCAGTTTCGAATGGTTGAGCAGGAACAGGTGGCCGCCGCGGCTGGCTGCTTCCACCTGTTCCGGAAGCGCCGCGGCCAGCGGGGAGGCGATGCCAGCTGAATCCAGGGCTGCCGCCATGACCACGTCCAGCGCCTCTGCGGGAAGGTCCGCGCCGACGTACCAGGCACTTCCCTCGCCTTGGCGGTTATGTACGACGGCGGGCTTGCCTTTCAGGTGTCCCTCGCCAAAGTGGGCAACGGCCTGCGCGGTTTCCTCCCGGAGGGCCAGGCTCTCCGCCCAGACAGTGGCCTGCCAGGCTGCCTCAGCCCGTCCTGCGAGTACCGCGCTGGCAAAATCAATGCGGAGCGGGGAGGCTAGCGGCAACCACTCCTCGCCGTCCACACCAAGGAGTTCCGACAGCACTCCCGGGAAGCGTCCGGGTGCCAGATGTCCGTTTCCGTCGGCTACTGCGCTGAACGGGCCCACCACCAGGTGTCCGCCGCCCCGCATATACGCCACCAGCGAGCCGGCGTGCTCCTGCGTGAGGAGGAACAGGCTCGGCGCCAGGACCAGCTCGAATCTGTCCAGGTCCGCGGAAGGATGGACCACTTCAACGGCGAGCCCTCTCCGGAGGAGCGGCGCGTAGTAGGCCTGGATCTGCTTCAGGACGTCCAGCCGGCTGGTGGGGGTGTCCGGCGATTCGGCCGCCCACCAGCTGTCCCAGTCAAAAAGGACCGCGATCCTCGCCTTGCAAGGCGTGCCGGCCAGCTGCCGCAGGGACTGCAGGTCGCTTCCGAGTTCCGACACTTCGCGGAACACCCGTGTGTGTTCTCCGGCCAGGGGCACTACGGCGGAGTGGAAGCGTTCGGCGCCGAAGCTGGACTGGCGGAACTGGAAGTAGCAGACTCCATCGGCACCCCGGGCAATGGCAGAGAGGGCATCCACCCGCAGTTCGCCCGGTTCCTTGGCCACGTTGTGTTCGCGCCAGTTCACCGCCGAAGTTGCGGACTCCATGAGCAGCCATGGTTCACCGCGTGAGAGCCCCCGGCACAGGTCGTGGGTCAGCGAGCCCAGCCGGTGGGACCCTGGATCGGACGGATCGGTGTACCAGTCGTTGGCCACCACATCCGTTTCCTTGGCGAACGAGAAGTAGTCGGCGCCGCGGAAAAATCCCATCAGGTTGGTGGTGACAGGGCTCGTGGGGTCGTGGCGGCGGATGATGTCCCGTTCGGCGGTATACAGGGACAACAGCTGGTCGGAGGTGAAGCGCTGGAAGTCCAGGGTTTGGCTGGGATTGATCAGGTAAGGCGCCCGGCGCGGCGGCATGATCTGGTCCCAGCTGCCATACCGCTGGCTCCAGAACGTGGTGCCCCAAGCGCTGTTCAGCTCCTCCAACGATCCGTAACGCCGCATCAGCCAGGCGCGGAACGCCAGCGCGCTTTCGTCGTCGTAGCTGATCTGGCCCAGCTCGTTGCCCACGTGCCACATGGCAACCGCCGGGTGGCCCGCATACCTTTTGGCCAACGATTCCGTAATGGCAGCCGCGGCACGACGGTATTTGGCAGACGACGGGCTGAACTGGTTGCGTGAGCCGTACCAAAGGGTGCGGCCGTCCGCGTCAACAGGAAGCGTCTCGGGGTAATCGTGGCCCAACCAGGGCGGTGGTGATGCAGTGGGGGTAGCCAGGCAGACCCGTATGCCCCCGTTGTGCAAGAGGTCCAGGATCTCGTCCAGCCAGCCGAAGTTGCGGGCCCCTTCCCTGGGTTCAAGCAGTGCCCAACTGAACACCCCGACGGTGGCCAAGTTGATTCCGGCTTGCTGCATCAGCCGGATATCCTCCGGCCAGCTTTCCGCCGGCCACTGCTCGGGGTTGTAGTCCGCGCCGTGGATGAGTCCCAACGTCTCCGTCAGGGAGCCCAAGCGGCCCTGAGGGGTGGAAGTGGGAGAAAGGTCAAAGTTGATCATGGCATCGAATCGCTTCAATCAGGTTGGACAGTGTGGTTACTTAAAGCTGAGGTGATTGGCGGAGAAACAATCGAATTTCATCGAAACTGTGCAACATCTAATCCATATTTACTGGCTATGATGGGGGTTCCACCCGCTGAGGAAGGGAGTGGCCCGTGGCCACCATGAATGACGTCGCCAGGGCAGCCGGAGTTTCCACCAGCACGGTGTCCTACGTCTTGAGCGGCAAGCGGACTATCTCCGAGGAAACCCGCGAACAGGTCCTGGCCGCCATCCGGAAGCTGGACTACAGCCCCCATTCCGGCGCGAGGTCCCTTGCCTCCAGCAGGTCCAACGTGCTGGGCCTGATGGTTCCCCTGCGAGCGGACGTGAACGTCAGCGTGATCATGCAGTTCGTCGCCGGGGTTGTGACCACTGCCCGGGATTTCAACCAGGACGTCCTGCTCCTGACCCAGGACGACGCCGACGGCATCCACCGGGTGACCTCCCAGTCCATCGTGGACGGGCTGCTCATGATGGATATCGAAGCCCGCGATCCCCGGATCCCCCAGCTTGCGAAGCTCCGGAAGCCCGCTGTCCTGATCGGCTTTCCGGACGATCCACAGGGCCTGAGCTGCGTGGACTTCGATTTCGCCGCAGCCTCCCGCGCTGCCGTCCGCCACATGGCCGAGCTGGGCCACCGGAGTCTGGGTTTCATCGGCTCCCCGCAGGCCTCCCTGGAGCGTCACGCCACCTACGCCGACCGCGCCCGTAAAGGCTTTGAAGACGCCTGCCAGGCTGCCGGCATCACCGCTTCCCTCAGGGCCTGCGAACCCACATCCGGCGCCCTCGCAGGCGCCCTGGACGCCATGTTCTCGCGTGACGAGCCGCCTACTGCCCTGGTGGTCCACAACGAAGGACTGCTCCCCCTGCTGCGGGAAGCCCTGGCCCTGCGCGGACTGCAAATCCCCAAGGACATCTCGGTTGTTGCCATCGCTCCCGAAGACGCGGCCATGGCCTCCGCCCACCCGTGGACTGCAGTCTCCATCCCTGCCCACGACATTGGACGCGCCGCCGTCGAAATGGTCATGGACCGGCTCAACTCGGACAAGCCCGTGGAGATCCGGCTCATTGTGCCCTCCCTGGTGCAGCGCGACACCTCTGCGGCCCCAAGCTAGGAGAGCCTGTGCGGCGCCGTTGAAGGTCACCCCTTCACCGCGCCGATCATTACTCCCTTGGTGAAGTGCTTCTGCACCAGGGGATAAACCAGCAGAATGGGCACAACTGCCACCACAATGACGGCCATCTGCAGGGCCAGGGACGGTGCTGCCCCCTGCCCAACATCAATCTGGCCGGGAACCATCACGCCTTGCAGGACGTAGGAGCGCAGCACAACCTGGAGCGGGTTCATGGCGCTGTCATTGATGTAAAGGACGGCATTGAAGAACGCGTTCCAGTAGCCCACGCCGTAGAAGAGGGCGATGACTGCGGTCACGGCCTTGGACATCGGAAGCACAATCTGGGCCAGGATCCGCCATTCGCTGGCACCGTCGATCCGGGCACTGTCCAGGATTCCCCTGTCGATCCCCATAAAGAAACCGCGCAGGATGATGATGTTGAAGACCGAAATGGCCCCGGGAAGGATCAGCGCCCAGTAGGTGTTGATCAGGCCCAGTCCGGACACCAGCAGGAAGGCCGGAATCATGCCGGCGCTGAAGAACATGGTCAGCAGCAGGGTGAACAGCAGCGGCGTATGGGCGAAGGAGCCCGGCCGTGAGAGCCCGTAGGCACACAGGACCGACACCACCATGCTGAGCACGGTTCCCACCGCAGTCACGCCCACGCTCACCAGCACGGCCCGGGTGACCACGCCGCCGCTGATGATCTGGCGATAGGCGTCAATGCTGATTTCGCCGGGAATGATGACCATCCCGCCGGCCGCGGTGATGGTGGCCTGGGAGGACAGGCTGGTCAGCACGATTGCGTAAAGCGGTCCCAGGACGGCCAGCACCACCATGGTGAGCACGGCCGCCTTGCCGATCTTGGCAACCGGGCCCGGCTCTTCCTCCCAGACGGGCCTGGACGGATTCCTGCGGCGCAGGGCTGATGGCTTGGGCAGGGCGAATGATTCTGTTGGCTGTTTGCTGATGGTGCTCATGACTTTGAGTACACCCCGCTCTCTCCGAAAATGTGGGCAAGTTTGTTGGCGCCCAGAATGAGGGCCAGGGACACGACGCCCTTGATCAGGCCGGCCGCAGCAGCGTAGCTCCAGTCACCGTTCTGGATGCCGGTGTAGTAGACGAATGTGTCCAGGACCTCGGAGGCCTGCGCACCCACGGCGTCCCGCTGCAGGATGAGCTGCTCGAAACCCACCGACAAGGCATCCCCCAGGCGCAGGATGAGCAGCAGGACAACCACACCGCGCAGTCCTGGCAGCGTCACGTGCCAGGTCCTCCGCCAACGGCTGGCTCCATCCACTGCTGCCGCTTCGTACTGCTCCTGGTCTATGGCGCTGAGGGCGGCAAGGAACACGATGATGCCCCAGCCGGCGTCCTTCCAGATGGCCTGCGAAGTGATGAGGAACAGGAACGTATCCGGGTTGGTCATGATGTCCATGGCCTGCCAGCCTTGCGCCCTCAGGCTTTGGCTCAGGAGGCCTGCACCGCCGAAGACCTGCTGGAAGACGGACACCACAAGCACCCAGGAGAAGAAGTGCGGCAGGTAAACAATCGCCTGGATGGTGGAACGCAGCGCCGGGGACAGCATGGAGTTAAGCAGCAATGCCAGCACAATGGGGATGGGAAAGAAGAAGACCAGCTGGAAGGCAGTAATCACCAGGGTGTTTGTCACGGCGAGCCAGAAGCCAGGGTCTCCCAGCACCCGGCCGAAGTTGTCCAGGCCAACAATAGGACTGTCCTGGATGCCCACGAAGGGTGAGTAGTCCTGGAACGCCACGATGTTGCCCAGCATTGGCACATAAGAAAAGACCAGGAGGAGCGCAATTGCCGGCAGGGTCATCAGCACCAGGGACTTATCCCGCATCAGCCTGGTCCGGAAGCCCGTCTTCTTCCGGGCCGCAGTTGCCTTGCCGCCGCCGTCCTCAGCGCGGTGGCTGCGTTTGCCGTCGTTCGCCAGAGCTGCCGGGGCAGTCCGGGTGGATTCAGTGGTAGTCATCGCGGATCCTACGCGTTCAGGAATCCTGCGTAGAACTCACGCAGTTCATCGCCGCCATTGCGCTTCCAGGTAGCGATGGCGGTGTCAAGATCGGAAATGCTCTTCCGTCCGCGGAGGATGTCCTTGGCGAGGTCCTCGAAAGGGGCCCCCAGTGAACCGAACTTATTGGGTTCCTGGATCTGCATGCCGTAGAAGACGTCGTCCACCACGTTGGGGGCCTGCCGCGCCTCCCACTCCGTTTTGGTCTTTACATAGCCCGGGTACTGGACATGGTTGTTGACCACTGCAGAGTTGACCAGGAAGGCGTAGGTACTGGTGACTTCCTGCTTGCCCTTCTCGGTGGCCTGGGGGATGTTCTGCGCGTCACGGGTGTAGTGGACGCCCTCAACGCCATTGTTGATGAGCATGTTTTCTTCCGTGCCGAAGGGTGCGGCCGCGAAGTTGGCCACGGCCAGCAGCTCTTCCACCTTGGCCGGATCATCGGTTTTTTTGATGAAGCTGAAGATGCCGGCCGGTGAGCCGCGGAACAGTGTGGGCTTGCCGCCGTCGGGGGCAAAGTAGTCAAGCGGCTGCATTTGGAACTTGGGATTGCTGGGCAGGACCCGGCCCAGGGCTTCATGCCATCCGCCCAGGCCGTCGTTGGTCATCAGGACGGCGCCGGATTCGAACCGCTGCTTGGCCTGCTGGGAGTTGCCGGCCACGGCATCGGGGTGGACCGCTCCCGAGGCGAAGAGCTTGGCCGCCCATTCCAGGGCGGCCCGGTATTCGTCGGTCTCGAACTTGTTCTGGAGCTTGCCATCCACCAGCTTCCATTTGGGCACCACACCGTGCATGATCTGGGCGCCGTTCCACACGTCGTCGGAGCCCCAGCGGTTCTTGGCCGGATCGGTCAGTTCCTTAGCCACGGAAATGTAGTCATCCGCGGACTTGGGCGGTTCCACGCCGAGTTCGTCGAAGAGGTCCTTGCGGTAGAAGAAGGCGTCCGTGATAAGCGCGGCCGGGTACGGCAGTCCATAAAGTCCGCCTTCAAAGCAGCTGTACTTCCAGGAGGCGGTGGGGAGGTTGGCGAGGTTGGGGTATTTCTTGACCTTGTCGCCGGCAAGGTACTCGGAAAGGTCGGTGAACAGTCCCTTGGCAGCCTGGCCGAAACGAGGAGGAAGGTTCCAGGAAGGAATGACTACCCAGTCCGGGACGTCCTTCGGTGAGGCGAGCACGGTCTGGATCTTGTCCGCGTAGGTGTTGCCGTCACTGACCTGGAAATGCAGCTTGGTGCCCAGCCGCTCGTTGACTGCCTGGTAGTAGCTGTTATCAGCCGGGGGCACCGCCCACCAGGCGGGACTCATGACGGTGTAGCTGCCACCCTTCCCGGGCACACCCTGGACCGATTTCACGAGTGACTCGGGAATCCTGGTGAAGCCCGGGGCGGAGCCGTTTACCCCTGGGATGTCCGGCTTGACGATGTCCAGCGGAATGTAATCCGGCACCAGCTTGGCCGCGGCGTCTGAGAGGCCAGCAGAGTTGGTGGCCTGGGGTGCCGCCCCTCCGCTGCTGCAGGAGCTGAGGGCTGCCGCGGCTACCGCGCCGCCAACGATTCCCAAAAAGGACCGGCGTCCTAACCCTGCGCTCTTGAACGTTGAAAGCGAGGCTCTGGGTTCCGGTGAGGTGATTTTTCCAAGCATGATCTGCACTCCTTCGTGTGGACTTCCGTACGGGTCTGGCGCTGGGGCCTGCGCTCCGACACCCGCCTCGTGGCGGTTCAGTGGCATCGATAAGCAGGTGAAGAATCATCGAAGCGTTTCGATTGGTTCAGTGTAGGGCATGCCATTTTCGACGGCAAGGGTCGATTGTGTTGCCGCTCACAGGCGGAAGTGCAACACTATTGGTCAGTTGAGAACACGCAAGCGATTAAACAACTCTGGTTCCAAGAACGGATCAACCATGCCCTTGCCAACCACTGCAGCAGCCACCCACTCAGGCACAAAACCAGGCACAGAACCAGGCACAGACGCCGCGGCCCCCCGTGCCTCCGCAGTCCCGGCCATGGTGGCCAGGCTTACTCTGGAGCAGAAAATAGCGATGCTCCATCAGCATGCCCCGGCCGTGGAGGAACTGGGCCTGGCACGGTTCCACACCGGTGAGGAAGGTGCACACGGGGTGGCCTGGCGGGGTACGGCCACCGTCTTTCCGCAGCCGGTGGGACTTGCCGCCAGCTGGGACGAGGACCTGATCCGGAGGGTGGGCACCGCCGTCGGGCTGGAGGTCCGGGGCAAGAAGGCCCAGGATCCGGACGTCAGCGCCAATGTCTGGGCGCCGGTGGTAAACCCGCTGCGCCATCCGCTTTGGGGCCGCAATGAGGAGGGCTTCTCCGAGGACCCGCACCTCACGGCGACGCTCGCGAGTGCCTACTGCGCCGGGCTGAAAGGAAACCATGACAGGTTTTGGCTGACCGTACCCACCCTGAAGCATTTCCTGGCCTACAACAACGAGGCTGACCGCAACGTTTCCAGCAGCCAGCTTCGGGCCCGCGTGCTGCACGAATACGAGCTCCCGGCCTACCGGGGACCCATCGAGGACGGCGTGGCCGGGGCCGTTATGCTCTCCTACAACCTGGTCAATGGCCGGCCGGCCCATGTCTCGGACCTGGTGGCGTCCCAGCTGCGCACGTGGCACGGCGGGGAGGACATCGCGATCGTCACCGATGCCGGCGCCCCGTCCGCCCTTTATACCGCGGAAAAGTATTTCGACGACGGCCCCGCCGCCTACGCCGCTGCGCTCCTTGCCGGCGTGGACAGCTTCACCGAAGACAGCGACAACCCGGAACCGTCCCTGCAGCATCTTCGGGCTGCGCTGGAGCGCGGGCTGATTGGCGAAGAGGATATTGACCGTGCGGTGGGCCGCCTCCTCGCCCTGCGGGAGCGCACCGGCGAGTTCGAGCCCGACGGCGGCCCTTACGGGGTGTTGGGGGCGGAACTGATCGGGGATCCCGGGCATGTGGAACTGGCCAGGGAAGCGGCGCGGAAGTCACTGGTCCTGCTGCGCAATGCCGCTTCCGGCCTGGATGTCCCGGTCCTTCCGTTGGGAGCGGAACCAGGGAGGATCGCGGTGATCGGCGCCCTGGGTTCAAGGGTTTTGAGCGACTGGTACAGCGGCACGCTCCAAAACGCCGTGAGCATCGCCGACGGACTTTCGGGCCGGTACGGGGACGTGGTGGCTGAGGCCGGCATGGATCAGGTGACGCTGCGCTGCGTCCGCACCAACACCTACCTGGGAAGCGAGGATCCGGGAACCTCCCTGGCGGCCGGCACAGCAGCCCCCGGGCTCGCGGAGACGTTCCTGCTGAAGGACTGGGGTGGCGGCGAGTCCACCCTGCAGTCCGCCGCCACCGGCAAATTCGTGGCGGCCAACGGCTACTACCTCACGGCGTCTGCGGACCGCGTGGGCGGCTGGGTGGTCCAGGAAACCTTCCGGCTTCACCACGAAGTGGACGGCACGGTGGCCGTGCAGCACATCGGTTCGGGAAAATGGCTCCGGATTGAGGCCCACACCGGCAGCGCGGCGCTGTCGGCAAGCACCAAGGAAACCGCCGACAGGTTTGTGCTCAGGACCGTCGGCTCCGGCCAGCAGGCTGCACGCGAGGCAGCCGCCGCAGCAGATGTCGCCGTCGTGGTGGTGGGAAATGATCCCCACCTGGGCGGCAGGGAAACCATCGACAGGTCCACACTGGCACTTCCCCAGCAGGAGCAGGAACTCATCAGGCTGGTCCGTGAGGCGAATCCCCGCACGGTGGTGGTGATCGCCTCCTCCTACCCTTACTCCCTGGAGGCGCTGGCGGACATTCCGGCCATTGTGTGGACGTCCCATGCAGGCCAGGAACTGGGCAACGGCCTGGCTGACGTCCTCAGCGGAGACTCGGAGCCAACCGGACGCCTGGCCCAAACCTGGTGGGCGCGGGACGGGGATCTTCCGGACATCCTGGACTACGATCTCATCGCATCGAAGGGCACCTACCTCTACAGCGACGCCGAACCGCTGTTCCCGCTGGGGCACGGCCTGGGCTACAGCACCGTGAACTACGAATCTGTGGTCCTGGCCCAAGGTTCACTGGAGGTGGCGGTCCGCAACGTGGGCGCGCGGACGGCCCACGAACTGGTTCAGGTCTACGCTGCATGCTCCGGCCACCCCTTTGAGTTCCCGCGGCGCCTTTTGGTGGCGCACCGGCGCGTGGAACTAGCCCCGGGAGAGCTCCGCACGGTGAACATCGAGGTGCCCCTGGACCGCCTGGCCACGTACAGCGTGACTGAAAACCGGATGGTGGTGGAACCCGGAACGTATGAGCTGATGGTTGGGCCCTCGGCCGGCAGCCTGCTGCTGGGAGCGGAACTGACGCTCAGCGGTCAAGGCAGCGGCCCGCGCCGCCGCGGGGAATGGATCCGGGCGGAGCACTTTGATGATCACACCAACCTCGCGCTGGTGCCGGAAACGCCGCTGGCAGGCACCGCCGTCGCACCCGTTTCCGGGCAGGAAAGGGCGACGGCGGTCTACCGGGGCTGGGAGGGCGGCGCTCCCCAGTCGGTGGTCTTGCGGCTGTCGGCAGCCGGTGCCGGCAGGGTGGCCGTTCAGCTGGCTGCCCGCGGCGGAACCTGGATGGACGTCGGCTCTGCAGACGTAAGCAACGGGTTCAGCGGCGAGCGGCGCCTGGGGCTTTCTGCTGCCGCCGGCACCTTTACGGCGCTTCGGCTGGTACTGGAAGGATCCATCACGGTGACCGAACTGCAGGTGGGCTGAGCATTCCGCTCCCGTGCTTTTCGTGGCGCCCGGAACTAGGGTCAGCTCCGGCTCACAGCGTGGCGGGATCGGTGTTGGCCCCGCAGAGGACCACTACCACCCGCTCTCTTGAGCCGGGCACGTAGGCGCCCGAGTGCAGGGCGGCAAAAGCCGCGGCAGCACCGTGCTCCACTGCCAGGCGGTACTGGCTCCACAGCTCCCGGCGGGCGGCGATGATATCGGCGTCGGACACCAAAACGCTTTCGACGACGGTGCGCGCCGCCACCGTAAAAGCGATCTCGCCAATTCGCCGCGCGCCCAGGGAGTCGGCGGCGATGCCGGACACCGCAACGTCCACCGGCGCCCCGGCGGCGAGCGCGGAGTGCAGGGTGGGCGCGGTTTCCGGTTCCACTGCAACCACCCTGGCGCGGCCTTCGACGGCGGCAGCTATCCCGGCCATCAAACCGCCGCCGCCCACCGCCACCAGGACTGTGTCCACGCCGTCGAGCTGTTCAAGGAGTTCCGATCCCACTGTCCCCGCGCCGGCAACGATCTCCGGCTGGTCGTAGGCATGGCAGTACACCGCTCCAGTTTCTGCGGCATGCGTGACAGCGGCTTCATAGGCCACGGCGTACTCGGCACCGGCCTGGATGACAGTGGCACCGGTTGCTTCGAGTTTCCGCACTTTGACGGCAGGGGCGGTTTCAGGCACGAAGACCGTGGCGGGGACTCCCAACTGGGCAGCGGCATAGGCGTTGGCGAGGCCGGCGTTTCCGCCGGAAGCCACCACCACGCCCACATCGGGCTTGAGCTCCCCGCGCTCCTTGGTGGCCAGGATGCGGTTGAGCGCCCCACGTGCCTTGAACGTCCCGGTATGCTGCATAAATTCACATTTGAACCAGACTGGTCCGGGATAGGTGCCTGAATCGGCTTTCAGGATGGGCGTTTGCCGGGTCAGTCCAGCGATTCTGGCTGCCGCCTGGTCCACGTCGTTGCGGGTGATCAAGGGGCTCCTCTTGTGGGGCGGGATGGACGGGAACAATTAGGCCTGGTCGTCCCACATTCCCGATTCGTCCGCAGCCGCTTCCGGTTTTGGTTCTGCAGTTTGGCCAGCCTGGCCGCCGCTGCCCACGTACGACGCCGGCACGGTCCCTGGCGCCTGCGTCTGCTGCTCCTCGCGGATGTTTGTTGCCGTGCCCGCGTCCGGCTTGGGCTGCTGTTCGGCCTTCGGCTCCGCTGCGTGGTCCGGATCGCCGGGGCCGCGGAGGTCTGCGGAGTTCTGCGGCTCTTCGCTTGAAGTGGTCATGACTGCCTTTCACCTGGGAAAACTGCGCTTTGTCAGCCCCGGAGGTTCCCGGGAGGATTCCAGCCTACGTTCTGCCGCGCTACAGGTAAGGTGTGAGGTCCGCCTCAAGGAGGCAGATCGCGGCACAATCCGGCAACGCCCGCCGTTTAACCGGTGGCGAAGGGAGGCCAGATGCTTATTGTTCTGACGGGAATCGACGGTTCGGGAAAATCAACGGCCGCCGGCGCCCTGGTGTCCGCTGCCCGTGCCCAGGGCAGGAATGCACGGCTGCTGAGCAACCACGCCGGGCGGCGGAGCATGTCCGTGCTCAGCGCCAAGCTGGGCCTCCGGCTTCCCACACGGCTGGCCGACGCCGTCGAAACGACCTTCCGCGTAGTGAATGTGCTGGTCTCCCATGCCAGGGCCAGCAGGTTTGACGGACTGGTGGTGATGGACCGCCACCTGTACTGCCAGCTGGCACTGAGGGAAACCAAGGACCTGCGGCGTGGCCGCCTGCTCCCCTGGCTGCTGTCTGCCCTCCCAGCACCCGATGCGGTGATCCACCTGGACATCGAACCCGAACTGGCGCACCAGCGGATCGTGGCCCGCGGCACCGATGTGGAGTCGCTGGCAGATTTGGTGGCCTTCCGGGACGCCTACCGCTCGCTGCCCGAATATGCGGACTTCCTGGAAGTTAACGCCGGCGTCCCGCCAGCCGAGCTGGTTGCCCGGCTGGCGGGTATCGCCAATGGCCTCTGCGCCCTTAGTGCCTCACCTCAGCCCCGCTAGTTAGTACGGCGGCAACTAGCGCGCCGGAACGGGAACAGCACTGTCGGGCGCTGCGGAGGGCCCGCCGTCGTGCGTTTCCGCATTTTCCGTTACCGCGTGCGGTGCTGCATCGGGCATTACTGAAGAGCCGACGGCGGGTGCCGGGTCAGCGGCGTCGGCCGCCAGTTCCTCCGCCGGGAGCTCTCCCCGGAAGGCCCGGAGCATGGCCTCGCGGTCGAACTGCCCCTCCCATTTGGCCACGACGAACGTGGCCACGCAGTTGCCCAGCAGGTTGACGGAGACGCGCATGGAGTCCATGAGGCGGTCGGCGCCGAGCAGCAGGGCAACACCGGCCACCGGGAAAATGCCCAATGCCCCGGCGGTGGCGGAAAGTGCCAGGAAGGCAGAGCCGGGGACCCCTGCCATGCCCTTGGACGTCAGCATCAGGATGCCCAAAGCCACCAGCTGCTGGCCGAGGTCCAGCTGGTGCCCAAAGGCCTGGGCCAGGAAGAGCAGCGAAATGGACAGGTAGAGGGCGGCGCCGTCCAGGTTGAACGAGTATCCGGTGGGGACCACCAGCCCGGTGGTGGCCCGGGAGCAGCCCGCGTTGGTCAGTTTGGTCATAATGCGTGGCAGGACTGACTCCGTTGAAGCGGTCCCCAGGGCCAGCAGGAATTCTTCGCGGGAGTACTTGATGAACTGCCACAGCGGCACCCGCGGATACACCCACGCCACAATGAAGAGCAGCCCAATGAACACGATCGCAGCACCGTAGCAGGCCGCGATCAGGAGTGCGTAGGTGCCGAGCGAGCCCAGGCCGTACTGGCCGATGATGAAGGCCATCGCCCCGAATGCGCCGATGGGGGCAACCCGCATGACCCAGGTCATGATCTTGAAAAACAGTTCAAGGACGGTTTCCAGGAGGATGACCACCGGCAGGCAGCGCTCGCGGCCCATCACAACGATTGCGGCACCGAAGAAAACGGAGAAGCAAAGCACCTGCAGCAGGGTGTTGGAGGCGAACGCTCCCACCACACTGGTGGGGATGATGCCCAGCAGGAACTGGCCGGCGTCCTTGGGCGGCGCGGTGGCGGTCTTGGCATTGAGGGCGTCCTGGGAGAGCGACGCCGGATCGATGTTCAGGCCCGCGCCCGGCTGCACGATGTTGCCCACCACAAGTCCGAACACCAGCGCGAACAGGGTGGCCGCCGTGAAGTAGATGAGCGCCTTCACGCCTACGCGCCCCACGGCCTTTACGTCTCCCACGGCCGCTATGCCTGTCACGATCACCAGGAAGATCAGCGGCGCGATGATCATCTTGATCAGCTGGATGAACCCGTCTCCCAGCGGCCGCAGGCCGGACCCGAGGTCCGGCCAGAAATGTCCGATCAGGATGCCGGCAACAACGGCCACCAGAATCTGCGCGAAAAGGGACTTGTACAGCGGTTTCCTGCCGGCTGTACCTGTGTCAATCGGCAGTGGGACTTTGCTTGGCGCGGGGACGGGAATCATGTGCTGCCTATCGCTGAGGGGACGGCACTGTGTGCGCCGGACGGTCACCAGCAACGCTAGAGAGCAAGTGTTTCCGGAAAGCTACATCCGCTATGCGGAAATGTTTAACCGTAAAACGGAATTTTGGGTTGGCCTTAGGTCAGGGCGTGCAGACCGCGGCTCCGGGGCCTGCCGAATGAGGCGGCACCCAGGAATTCGACGGCGACAAAAGGTTCGCTGCCCACAACCCATTCGTCGTGGCCCGGTGGAAGGGCATACGTATCGTTCGCATGAATGGTGGAGCGGACGCCGTCTGACGTTTCAATTTCCAGTGAGCCCGAGACGCAGTATCCGAGGTGGTTATGCTCGCAGAACTCAGTCATCTCGGTGGGTTTGACGGACGTGGACCAGCGCCAGCCCGGAGCCAGGATCAGCCGGGCCACCGAATAGTCGTCCACGGTGACCAGATCGAACTCAGCCTTGTCTGGACACCGCTTCTTGTCCGGGACATCAAAGGATTTCACTGCCAAAGCTCTAACAAAATTTGCGGCCATTTTTGAGACGCTGCCTATGAATGAGGGTTCGGGATACCCAGGGGCGAGACCAGGGAAGGGCGCGGGCCGCCGACGCACAGCACTATGCTGACGCAAAGCACTGCGGGGCGAGCCCGCTGTTGTGGTCCCGTGGACGCGGAACCACACGGACGTTAAGTGGTGAAGATGTATCTACCACCGTATCCATCCGGCCCCTGAAGTCAATGGGCCTTCCGTAAGGCTAGGACAGGTCGCAGACCTGCAGCAGATCGGTTCCCACAGTGAGGTCGCCGTGGAAACTCTGCTGGACAATTTCCTTCCATTTTTCTTCCGGCAAATGGCCAGGGATGAGGTGGGTCAGGACCAGCCGGGAGACATTGGCGGCTGTTGCCACCCGGCCCACGTCATGGACCGAGGTGTGGTAATCCGGTATGCCGTACCCCGGGAAGAGTGCTTCATGAATGAGCACGTCTGCACCCTGGGCCGCTGCAATCAGCTTGTCGGAGGGCCTTGTGTCACCGGATATGGCTACAGAGTGGGCGGCGGTCCTGAATACGTATCCGAACGCATCCTCGACAGGAGAATGCTCCACCTCCACCGCAGACACCTGCCATCCGGAAAAGTTCAGTATGAGCCCGTCTTTGACCTCCACCACAGGAACGCTCAGGAGGGCAGGGTCATAGCCATGCCGGAGCCTGGCCCGGATGTCGTAGTCATGGGCCGCAAAGACCCGGTTGACGTATTCGAGGGTGCCGGGAGGACCGATGACAGTGGGCGGCTTCTTTTGGGTCCCGTGAATCCATGGCGCCAGGATGAGGAAGCCCAGATCAGCATTGTGGTCCAGGTGGTTATGGGTGATGAGCACGTGGGTGACATCCTCGGGACGCCAGCCGAGGTGGAAGAGCTGGTAGACGCAGCCGTTGCCGGTATCCACCATGACGACGTCGTCGCCGATGGCCAGCACGGTGGAGGGGCCGTAGCGGCCATCCACCACCGCCGGAGTACCCGTCCCGCTCAGCCAGCAGCGTAGCCGTACCCGCTCCAGTCCCTTGTCTTCTGACGGGGGTTCGGTAAGCCAGGCGCGGGCGAGCTGCCCGCCCTGGAGGTATTCCTCGAGGAGCGATTCCGGTTCATGCGATTCCGGTTGATGGCTAGTGGTCATTTTCGGGCCCGCCCTTCGCCCCGACCTGCATGGAGGTCATGTCCGACGGCCGTTTGGAGCAGCCGGACCTGGCGGACTCGTAAGCGGCAAGAATGGTCTTCAGGCTGCTGAGCAGCCGGGTGGGAGTGGCCTCCGGCTCGGCTCCGGTTCTGATGCAATGGACAAAGTGGCTGACCTCCTCGGCAAACCCCATGGAACTGTTCTCGTCCTGGACTGTGGTCTGCCGCCCGTCGACCGTGTAAATGATCCGGCCGGTCCACACATCCAGTTCCAGTGAACCCCTGTCGAAGAACAGCTCGAGTCCCAGCCGCCGCGGTCCAAGATGCCTGGAACGTGCAGTGAAAACGAATGATCCGAGGGCCCCTGAGGTGAACCGCGACGTGACCACCGCAGTAGTTTCCAGTGACCCCTCGGGCGCACCGGCTTCCGCACTGGTAAAGGCAGAAACTTCCTCAAAGGGTCCCACCATGGCCTCGGTCAGTGCCACGGTGTGGATTCCGGCCTGCATAAGATACCCGCCTCCTGCAGTATCCGGTGAAAACGTCCAAGCCGGAGCACCGCCTGTTGATGAGACGTAGAGTGAGCTTTCGTGCCTGGCCTTGATCAGGAACGGCTGACCGAGGGCGTGCTTGCGAATGAGCTCCTCAGCCTCCCGGCGCGCGCTGGAAAAGAGCCAGTTCTCTGCGACCATGACTGTTTTGCCGCTGGCCTCTGCCGCCCGGGCTATGGCTTCTGCGTCCTGCAGGTTTGTTGCCATCGGCTTCTCAACCAGAACGTGGACGCCGGCATTCAGCGCCTGGAGAACCATGGGTGCGTGCAGGTGCGGCGGGGTGCAGATATCCACTGCGTCAACATCGCCCGATCTGAGGAGTTCGTCCAGATCCGTGACGCATCTGGGGATCCCGAACTTGTCCGCGAGCTGTTGGGCCCGTTCCTGGTTGGGGTCCACCAGCACCTCAACCCGGGCGCCCGCAGCGACCGCCCAAGCGGGCAGATGCGCCACTTCAGCAATGTCGCCCGCCCCTATCAGGGCGACGCGTACCGGTTGTTCGTTGGCTGCCATAGCCTCCGCCTTTCCGCTGTCCACCTTTCAGAAGATGTCGATAACCGTACCTCAGGCCGGACTAGAAAAAAAGAGTTAGTCCGACCCAAAGTCCTCTTGACAGCTTGTTTTTGGACATATTAGTCTGACCAATGAAAACGGTGAAGCAGCCGCCGGTGCACGAAAGCACGACAGTGTGACCACAGGGGGTCGCAGTGCAGCTTGGAATGATCGGTTCGGATCTGCTCCACGCGCTGGAGTACACATCCATCATCAACGCGGGCCCTGGGCCCGCCTTTCCCAAGGCCAAGGTGGACCATTCCGCCGCGGTCGGAGGCATGCCCTCGCCTCAGTTCCGGTGTCCGGGGGCCTGGGATCCTGTCCTGCCCTCAGCGGACGACATCCTGGCAGACAGCGCTTTCCGGGATGTCAGGGTCACCTCGTGGTGGGGCCAGGACCAAACATTGGTCAGACAATGGGCCGCGGAAACGGGCGTAGAGCACGTCGCAGCGCGGCCGGAGGAGATGCTCGGCCGGGTTGACGGGGTCCTGATCTGCACCTGGGATGGCAAAGACCATGCAGCACTGGCCCGCCCCTTTGTGGAGGCCGGGTTGCCCGTGTTCGTGGACAAGCCCTTTACGGAAAGTACCAGGGACGCCCAAGAACTCCTCAGCCTGGCCGAGGCGAGTGGCTCTGTCCTCTTTTCATCATCGCCGTGGAAATGGTCGCCCGCCGTCCTCGAGCTGATCAACCAGGCCCCCGATCTGGGGGATATCAAGACCTGTGTTGCCAGCGGTCCGTACCTGGACAACCCCTATTTTTATACGACCCACATGGTGGAGACCGGGCAGGCAATCCTGGGCACCGGCGCCATATCGGTCCAGGCGCAACACTCATCGGCGGCACGCATCATCGTCGTGACCTACCAGGACGGGCGAATGCTCGTGGTGAATGCGCTGCAAGGAGTAGCAGCCACGCGACACGTGGTGCTCTACGGCTCGAAGGGGTACCTCGAAGCCGACATAGGTGAGGGACAAAAAGAAGCAGGAATGGTGGAGACACTCGCCAGGTTCCTGCGTGGAGCCGCCGAAGGGCGGCCCCCTCTCCCCTATGCCTACCCCTTTGAAGCCACCGCAGTAATGGAGGCAGCACAGGCCTCCATCGATGCCGGCGGAACGCCGGTGCGCCTGGACAGCCTCCTGGAAGAACAGGCAGGCGGCCACGAATTCACGCCAGGCGCGGTCACACCACCCCTCAAGAAAGAAGGAGCATCGTGAAAGTTCTCAGTTCCGGACGTTCCGGACTCATTGGACTGCTGTGTCTCGCATTAGCGTTCGTCACCACTGGCTGCGCAGGAGACACGCCCCAGCAAGGCCAGGACGCCAAGATCCCCATGACCTTCACGGGGGCCGGAAACCTGTCCTGGCTCAACGTCTTCGTGGCCGAGGATGAGGGCATCTTCGACAAGCACGGGATCGAATCAACCGTGAGGGTCTTCGACGTCGGATTCCTGGGAACCGAAGCGGTCCTCGCCGGCGAAGCACAAACCGCAGGCTCCGTGGAGTTCCCCCTCCTTGGCCTCCTTGGCCAGGGTGCCGGGCTGGTTGTGCCAGCAGTGGTGGCCACCGCTGAGGACCAGCGCATTGTGGTCAAGGATTCCATCCAGAAGCCGGAAGACCTGCGTGGCAAGAAGATTGGCCTGATCGGCGGTTCGGCCTTCGAATACTCCTTCCAGGAGTATCTGAACCATTTCAACATCCCCAAGGAAGAAGTGGAGTTCGTGAATGTTGACGCGGCTGAGCAGGTGGCCGTGATGGCCCGTGGCGACATCGACGGTTTCCTGAATGTCGAGCCTGTTATCTCCCGTGCGTTGAACTCCCTGGAGAATGTCCATGTCCTTGAGCCCGGCACGGAAGAGGTCTACACCACGCGGATTTTGCTCCAGATGAACAAGGACTGGGTGAACCAAAACCCTGACGGCGTGAAGAAGGCACTGGCTGCCCTGATCGAAGCAAATGATTTCATCAAGGCAAACCGGGACAAGGCAGCCGAGATCGGCGCCAAGTGGACCAAGTCCGACAAGGCAACGGTCACTTCATTCCTGGAGGACGCAAAGTTCGACTACAACGTGCACTATGACGCCGAGACCCGCCAGAGCATGGAAAAGATCGCTAACTGGATGATGCAGAACGGCAAGCTGGAAAAGATGCCTGACCTGAACCAGGTCTTCGTGACGGATCATCTGAAGGAAGTTGCACCGGAGCAGGTGAAGGAATGATGAAGCGCGCAGAAAGCGGCACCAAGACCGCAACGGGAATTGAGCTGCAGAAGGTCACCAAGCACTTTCCCCCCACCCGGAGCACCGCCGGGTACACGGCGGTCCGGGATGTTGACCTCGCTGTACGCCCGGGAGAGTTTATGTGCATCCTGGGGCCCAGTGGATGCGGGAAGTCCACCCTGCTGCACATGATGGCCGGCTTCGAAAAGCCGAGTGCCGGGGCCATTCTGATCAATGGGCATCAGATCGTTCGGCCTGGTGCAGACAGGGGCGTGGTCTTCCAGAACGAGATCGCGCTGTTTCCCTGGCTGACCGTGGAACACAACGTCGAATACGGGCTCAAAGTCCGTGGCGTGGATAAGGACCGCCGGCTCGCTGCAGTCGATGATGCCCTGACCCTGGTGGGCCTGGACCAGCATCGCCACAAGCTGCCACGGGAACTGTCCGGCGGCATGAAGCAACGCGTCCAGATTGCCAGGGTCCTGGCCAATGACCCGGACGTCATGCTGATGGATGAGCCCTACGGAGCACTCGACGCCCAAACGCGGATGAGGCTCCAGGACGAGTTGGTTGACGTCTGGCAACGGAAGTCAAAGACGGTTGTCTTCGTCACGCACGACGTTTCAGAATCTGTCTACCTGGCAGACCGCGTGGCGGTGATGACTGCCGGGCCGGCTGCAGGGATTAAGAATGTCTTCGAGATTGATCTGCCGCGGGTGAGGAATCGGACTGATTCGGAATTCGTGGACCTGGCCTCGTCATTGACGGCGGAACTCCAGCACGGAAAGGAACACGACGATGGCAATAACTGACGTCCATGTGACACATCCGCCGGCGGAGGAAAGGGGAAAACTTGAAGCGCGCCCCTGGATTACCTATACCGCCGTGGTGGCAGCTGCCATCGTCCTGTGGCATCTGCTGTCGCTGGTGGTGAATCCGCTGTTTCTGCCCAGCCCGTTGCGGGTGGGAGCAGCCACGGTGGAACTGATCGGCTCCGGTGAAATGCTCCAGCATGTTTCTGCCTCGTACGGCCGGGTGCTGTCCGGGTGGGCTATCGGTGCCGCCCTGGCCATCCCGCTGGGACTGCTGGCAGGGCGGGTGACGTTGCTGCGCGTGGCGTTGGAACCCTTCCTGAACTTCTTCCGGTTTGTTCCACCCATCGCCTTTCTGAGCCTGGCTTTGATCTGGCTGGGCATCGGCGAGACCTCCAAGGTTGCACTCATTGTCTATGCCTCCTTCTTCATCGTCTTCCTCAGCGCAGTGGCGGGGGTGCAGGGTGTTGATAAGGAGAAGATCCATGCAGCGCAATGCCTCGGGGCCAGCAGGAGGCAAGTAATTACCACTGTGGTAATGCCGGCGGCAGTGCCGGAAATCGTCACCGGCCTCCGCACAGCCATGGGCATCGCGTTTATGACCGTGGTTGCAGCCGAACTTGTGGCAGCAGAAACCGGCATCGGGTTCTTGATCTACAACTCGCGGCTATTCGCCCGCACTGACATTGTGTTCGCCGGCATCCTGGCCCTGGGTGTCATGGGCCTGACGGCGGACATCCTGTTCAGGCAACTCACCCGCCCCATCCATTACCGGTACGCGCTTCGCTTCTGATCCGCGCCTCTGATGAATATGGTGTTCGTGGGCACTGGATGTTCCACGGCCGGCATCTGGAAGGAGATCGATGGGTGACGTTAGCAGGGCAGACCACGCGTTCGAACAGCTGGAGAGGCTCATTTTGGAGCTCAGCAGCCAGGACGTGGACCGGCTACCACCTGAGACAGAACTTAGTCAGAAATTTGGGGTTTCGAGGGCAACTGTTCGAGAGGCGCTTGGCCGGCTGGAAGCTGCCGGAAGAGTGCAACGCAGACGGGGAAGGGGTACCACTTTGACGCCGTTGGTTCGGCCAGCCATCCGGTACCCCGCGAATATCATCGGCTCCTTCGCGGACTTCCTCCGCGAGTCCGGTGTTGATCACAAGCTCCTTGAGTTTTCCGTGACTCATATGGAGCTTGAGGAGGACATTGTCAGGCTGTTCGATAAAGACAAGTTCGACAAGGACAATATGTCGAACTCGGGCTTCCGAAGCATCAGGTGCTATTCCCTGGGCGGAGTTCCGGCAGCACTCCTTTATCACCTGCTTCCGGCAACCATCCAGGGCAGCCCGCTTCACGTGGAGAAACTGCGCGGTGACATCGTTCCCTTCCTGGAGGCGGTACACCATGTGCAGATCGACAGTGTCACCAGCGCCATCACCGCGGAGGAAGCGTCCGAAGACGTGGCCAGGCAACTGGGCCTCAAAATCGGAAGCGCCGTGCTGGTGATGTACACCCGCGTTATCGACAGCGAAGGGGCCACCCTTGCTTTGGGCGCGCTCGCCTTCAACCCGGCGGTTGTCACGCTCGGGGTGGAGGCGCTGGAGCACGTCACGGCAGGCGGCCAGCTGCAGTTCCCCACGGGATGGCTGCAGCGCAATGTCACCGCCCGAAGTCCCGGAAGGAGGGAAACAAATGAAACATATTGATGTCCACCAGCACCTTGGTCCCTGCAACGTCTTCGATTTGGAGGTTACGAAAAGCCAATTGGCGGCAGCCATAGACGACACACCGCTGGAGGGCTGCATCGTTCAGCCATTTCCGGGAGCTGCTGACGCTCCCCTGCAGCACGACGCGATCGCGGACCTGGCCAGGACGGCTCCGTTCAAGATCTGGGGCATCGCGAGCATCAATCCGCACATCCCCGACGACGCCTACCGCAACGAGATCCGCCGCTGCGTCCAAGACTTTGGTTTTGTCGGGGTTAAGCTCCACTCGATCGGGCACGCTGTCCATCCAGGCAGCAAGGACGGGCACAAGGTATTCACAGTCGCCCAGGAGTTGGGTATTCCGGTTATGGTGCACACGGGAGACGGAGTCCCGTTTGCGGACCCTACCGCCGTCCTCGGCCCGGCCCAGGAGTTCCCCGACGTTTCCATCCTCCTGGCCCACGCCGGCATGTCCACGTTCGCCGGTAACGCCATCGCAGTGGCCCGCGTCTGCCCCAACGTCTACCTCGAACCGTCCTGGTGCAAGACTCCCGAAATCGGCGCCATGATTGAGGCTCTGGGGGCGAACCGCGTGATGTTCGGCGCGGACCTGCCCTTCAACGTCAGGCCTGAAACCGAAAAGTTCCTTGCCCTTGGACTGTCCCCACGCGATCTGGAAGCAGTCATGTGGGGCACCGCCTCCGACTTTTTCAAACTGCAATGACGAACGTGATGGTGCGCGTCAGCGTCTCGATGGTTGTCGCGCCGGACAGAACCAGTGAAGTGATTCGCCGATTCGACGAGTCCTTCTTTCCCGCCATCTCTGCTCAGGACGGATTCCTCGAATGCGTCCTGCTCAGGGAGACAGACCGCGCTGACTCAGGCGATCTTCAACACCTGCGCATGGATATCAGCTTCAGCAGTGAGCGGCAGAGACTCAACTGGGTGGAGACAGAGTTGCACGACGACGTGTTTGCGCTCCTGGTCCAGGATACGAACAGCTACGAAGCCCTCCACCTCTCCGCCGTGTCAGCACAGGAGCAATAGGAGATACAGGAGATTGAGAATGATTACACCCTCTGATCTTGGGGTTATCGCGATCGTCCGCCTCCGCAACATTGCCGCCGGGGACGAAATCCTCGAGGCCCTAACCGGCGCAGGCATCCAAAGCATTGAGGTCACCCTCGGTACTCCCGGCTGCCTGGAGACAGTGGCTCGCTGGAGCCGGGCCCGGGCAGGCAATATCGGCGTTGGCAGCGTCCGGACGGAATCGGACGCCCGGCAGGCCATCGAAGCCGGTGCCCGTTTCCTTGTCACTCCGACGACGATGCCTCCAGTGCTGCAGGCAGCCCGGGAAGCACAAACCCCGGTGGTCTGCGGCGCCATGACCCCTACCGAAATAGACTCGGCCTGGCAGCAGGGCGCCACAGCGGTGAAGGTATTTCCCATTGATGCGCTGGGTGGTCCTGCCTACATTCGTGCCCTGCAGGGACCCATGCCGGACATCCCGCTGGTTCCCACTGGCGGCGTCGATGCCGAGCAGAGCAGGAACTACGCCCTCCTGGGCTGCGTCGGAGTCGGCGTCGGCAGCGCCATTGTGGAGGAAAAGACCGCCGCCACCGGTGATTGGGCCTCCCTGGCCCAGCGGGCCGCCGCATTCGTCCAGGCATGGCAGGCGCCTGGCCAGGCGGGACGTGGCGCAGGAACCGGAGCCTGAGGTGGCGTGGTCACCGGCGATCCGGCCGCTGGGCGGGCTGCTCGACGTTGTGGGAGTGGGTGAAGCGATGATGCTCCTGCAGGCCCCGCCGCCGTCGAGCATTAAGGAAGCACCCCACCTCGAGGTGAACGTGGCGGGCGCAGAATTCAACGCCTGCGCGGCCGTGGCGCGACTGGGCGGACGAGCGGCGCTGCTCACCAGCCTTGGCGACGACGCGCCGGGGCAGCGGGTTTGGCAAACAATGATGGAGCTTGGCGTTGAAACCCAGTTTGTCCGCGTGGATCCCGCCCGCCCCACCGGGATCTTCCTCAGGGAGACACCCAGCGATGGAAGCCGCCGGGTGTTCTACTACCGCCGGGGATCGGCCGCCTCGGCGATGGACGGCTCAGACGCGGACCGGCTGGTGGCGGACCAGGCGCCCCGCGCTGTGCTGCTGTCAGGGCTGACGGCGGCGCTCGGTCCGGGGCTGCGGGACCTGATCAAGAGAATTTCCTCGGATGCTGCCAGCCGCGGCAGTGCGGTGGTGGTTGATGTCAATCTTCGTCCCACCCTGGGCAGCATGGCAGAGGTCATCGCCACCATCCGTGACGTGCTTCCCCTCGTTGACCTCCTGGTCCTGGGTGACGACGAATCGCCGGAACTGTTTGGAACAACGTCGCCTGATGCTGTTTTCTCCGCCGCCGCTGAGGCGGGCGTCAAGGAGACGGTCCTGAAGGGCGCTGAGCGTGGCTGCTGGTTCCAGGGCGACGACGGCAAGCCTGTCCACCAGCCGGCCCTCGCGTCCCAGGTAGTGGACCCCATCGGCGCCGGCGATGCATTCTTGGGCGGGTATCTGGGCGCCCGGCTCGCGGGGATCCCGCCGGCTGGGGCGGCAATACTTGGCTCACAGTTCGCGGCGGGTGTTATTGCCTCGGTGGGCGACACCAACGGGCTTCCGGGTCCTGGGGAAGCGAAGTCGCTGCTGGAAGCCGTTTCGAAGGGCTGACCGGGACAAAGGTGTAGCCCGGAACATTGGGGGACGTTCCGGGCTACGGCATCAACTGTACGCTACCGGCGCGCATCCGCTGACCACGACTCGCGCTGCGTCCGCAATTTTTTGGTCCAGCCGCCCCGAAACGGGGCACTTCAACACGGACACGCCGGCCGCCGTCGTGATTTACGACGACGCCTCCAAAGTGCCCCACGACCGTTTGCATCGCTGGGGACCACGGCCTGCACGCTAGCCGGTATGTCTTCCTGTGAGCTTGTCCAAAAGCCGGTCGACCATGCCCACACCCGGTCCGACGGTCTTGTGGAAAAGCTCAGAGTGGGGTGCGCTGGGGTGCGGCCTGGTGGGTGCCAGTTTCTTGGCCTTCTGCACCTTCTCGCCCAATTCGACGAGTTTCTCGGCAGGAATATGAGTCCGGAGTTTCGGGAACTGTTCGGATTCTTCATCGTTCGCGTGGTGGCGCAACTGTGCCTCAAGTTGCCCAACCAGCTCCATGAAAGTCGGCTCAGAAGGATCGACGCCTTCTATCCGCTTCATCAGCTGAACGATCTCGTCATGTTCCTTTTTATCGTGCTCCACCTCCTCAGCGCCGTTCGGAATGTGCTTCTCCATCGCTGGGTAGACGTACATCTCCTCTGCGACCGCATGGCGCATCACTTCAGCGATCAGGGTGTCTGCCAAGTCCTTGCGCCGCTCGGCGTCCGGGGTGCCCCCAATTTGGCTGAACAGCTCAACCATTTCCTGGTGGTCGGCAGTGAGGATGTCGACGACATCCAAACCCGGCCCAACATTGGATTCCGTCATGACGCGGCCCTCCTGTAGATCGCCGTTAGGGAGCGTAATTATGAGAGCCAAGGTACCACCGCACGCGAGCGCGATCCATGGCCGTTTTTCTCTTTCTGCCTCGTCCTGCCGTGGGTCAGGGTTTGCCCGCTGCGTCGGGTTTATCACTCTCCCCGGCTTCCGGAACAACCTGGTTGGCGATCAGATCAACGCGGTCCGCTGCCGTTAGGTCCTCGTCGTTTTGAATAGCGGCGACGTCGGGACTTTCGACGGCGTCAGCCTGCTCCTGTTTGGTGTTCTCGGTTTCCTTCTTGGTGCCTTCCTCCTTGGGAGTGCCGTGGTGGTGATGGGGATCCTTGTGCCGTGCTTCCTCTAAATGGTGCTCCAGTTTCTCTTCTGCGTCCCGTCGGCGCTGGCCCACGGTGCGCATTTGCTGGGTGTTTGGTGTACCGGCGTAGCCCTCCACATGGTGGCTGGGTTCCGGCGGATTCTGGTGCTGTTTCTCGCTCATACTGGCATCGTCCCACCAGACGTTCACGGCAGGAAGGCCCTGTTTCGCAGAAATGCCGGCTTGCTGCAGACTGAGCATCTCGTCAGCTTTTCTAATCCTTACGCGTTAGCTTTCATTGCTTTTGCTTATGTTCTGGAGGTTCCATACTGAACAGACCACGACGGCGTGAGGCAGGTTCGCGCCGCCCGCCCCCTTTCCCTCCGAGAGAATGCGACGCACCATTGACTCCCACGACGGATATGACCTGGGCAGCCAAAACCACGGCAGCCATGCAGCCCTGGCACATCCGCGATTTCCATCCTGACGATCTGGACCAGCTCATCGGCGTCTGGCAGGAGTCCAGGATCGAGGGGGTGCATCCGGTCTACACCCTGGCGGAGATTATCGATGCCTGCTCAAATGGGGTTGCTGCTGTAGCCGTGACCGAAGGGAGGGTTGTAGGGGCGGCAGCCTGCAAAATACAGGACGACCGGGCATGGATGGTCATGCTCGCCCAAGCCGCGGACTGGCGGCAGCAGGGACTGGGCAGTGCACTCCTCGCAGGAATTGAAGGCAGGCTTACCAGCCAGCGGATTCGAAGGATCTCGGCGCTTCTCCCGGCCTCGGAGACCCGGATCGAGGCCTTCCGGAACAGCGAATACAGGGTAGAGGAGGACCTGCATTATTTTGAGAGGACCATTCCCCTTCAGCCTCGGGAAATCAAACCCTTGGGTCAGCTGGGAGGACGACTCCTCCCGCACGGACTATGGAATGCCCTGGCCGGCATGCAGCGTGAGAAGGACCTGATCGAACAGCGGTTGATCCTGCCATTGGCGCGGACTGAACTCGCCAAGTCCCTGGGCGTCATTCCGCCGCGTTCCGTGGTCCTTTTCGGCCCTCCCGGCACAGGAAAAACGACATTTGCAAAGGCCGTCGCATCACGCCTTGACTGGCCCTTCGTGGAGGTGTTCCCCTCTCGGCTTGCCTCCGACCCGCAGGGCCTCGCCGGGGCCTTGCGTAAAGTATTCCAGGACATTGGCGAGCTTGAGCACGCGGTGGTGTTCATAGACGAGGTCGAGGAGATAGCCTCCACCCGTAAAGGTGACGCATCATCGCTGCAGGGAGTCACCAATGAACTGCTGAAAATCATTCCGGCCTTCCGGGAGAAGGAAGGCAGGATACTGATCTGCGCGACGAACTTTATCCGGTCGCTGGACAAGGCGTTCCTGCGGCATGGCCGCTTCGATTATGTGATTCCCATTGGTCCGCCCGATCTCACGGCGCGGATAGCCATCTGGAAGCGCTACATCCCTCCCGCAATCTCGCCCCGGATCAATCTCGAAGCGCTGGCTCAGGCGAGCGAGCGCTTCTCCCCTGCGGACATCGAGTTCGCAGCCAGAAAAGCATCCCAGCAGGCACTTGAGCAGGCAGTGCAGGCCGCGACGATTTCTGGAGAACCGGCATTGACGACGGAGGCCTACCTTCAGGCCATCGACGGAACCCGTGCCACCGTCACTGAAGCGGTGGCCAAGGACTTCTTTGAAGATATAGACCGGATAGCGAGGGTTTAGCCTGCTCTTCGGTCTGCCCTGTTGCATGTGAGGCCGAGCCGGCAGGCACCTTCCACCTAAGCCTCTTCGGCCAGTTCGCGACCCGCTGCCGGGCGCCGCCACTTCTTCTTGAGGAGTAAGCACCTCCCTGAATGATCACGCGCCGCCCCCTGCCCTCTTGACTGCCTACCCCTACCTTCCCTACACTTTTCATAGAGCAGAATCTAAATTCCACAAAGCGGAAAGCGATGGACGCCAAAGCTGAGGGATCTGGAGAAAAGCCCACCCGGAAGGACCACCCCATGACGTACACAGTGAACTGCTCCATCATGCTGACGGAGCTGCCCCTGCTCGAGCGGCCCGCCGCCGCCAAGGCAGCCGGCTTTGACGCCATCGAGTTCTGGTGGCCATTCGACACGTCCGTCCCCACAGACGCCCAGGTAAACGGGTTTGAGAACGCCATCAAGGACGCTGGCGTCCAGCTCACCGGACTGAATTTCAACGCCGGCAACATGCCGGGCGGTGACCGGGGCCTCGTTTCCTGGCCTGCACGGTCCGCCGAATTCCTGGACAACATCGACGTTGTGGCCGGCATCGGCGAGCGGCTCGGCTGCAAGGCCTTCAACGCCCTCTACGGCAACAGGATCGACGGCGAATCGCCCGAGAAGCAGGACGCCACCGGCGCAGAAAACCTCGCGGCGGCAGCAGCCGGCGTGGCGCGCATCGGCGGCACGGTCCTCCTGGAACCGGTGAGCGGCGCACCCAGGTATCCCCTCCTCACGGCTGAAGACGCGCTCAGGGTTATCGCCCGCGTCAAGGCCGAATCCGGCGCAACCAACGTCAAACTCCTCGCCGACTTCTACCACCTGGCAGTCAACGGCGACGACGTGGAATCCGTCATCGAAAACCACGCCAAGGACTTCGGCCACATCCAAATCGCCGACAACCCCGGCCGCGGGGCTCCCGGAACCGGTGAGCTTCCCCTCGGCGAGTGGATCGCCCGCAGCCGCGCACTCGGCTACACCGGCTACATCGGCCTTGAATACAAGGAACCGCAGGAAACAGCCTTCAACTGGGCCATCCGGCAGCGCGTCTCCAAGTAATCCCAACTAAGTAGCGCTAAGTGTCGTTTAGAGTCCTCATAACGACAGATAGCGCGACCTAGTTGGGTAAGCCACCCACAGACTTCAGAAAGAGAACCATCATGAGCAACGTTGCAGTTATCGGACTCGGAATCATGGGCCTGCCCATGGCCATCAACCTGGTCAAGGCCGGCCACACAGTCACCGGCTTCAACCGCAGCCAGGACAGGATCGACAAGCTCGTCTCCGAAGGCGGCAAGGGCGCCGCCGGCATCGCGGATGCGGTCAAGGATGCCGACGTCGTCATCACCATGGTGCCTGACTCCCCCGATGTTGAGGGTGTGGTCAGCGGCGACGAAGGCGTCTTCGCCAACGCGAAGCAGGGCGCACTCTGGATTGACGCGTCCAGCATCCGCCCCGACGTCGCCAAGCGCCTCTCCGACGAAGCCCGCGAAGCCGGCATCCGCCCGCTCGACGCACCGGTCAGTGGCGGCGAACAGGGCGCCATCAACGCCGCCCTCTCCATCATGGTCGGCGGCGAGAAGGCAGACTTCGACGCAGCCTCGGACGTCCTGAACGCCGTCGGCAAAACCATCGTCCACGTCGGACCCTCCGGCTCCGGCCAGACCGTCAAGGCAGCCAACCAGCTCATCGTCGCCGTCAACATCGAAGTCCTCGCCGAAGCCATCGCCTTCCTCGAGGCCTACGGCGTGGACACCGACGCCGCGCTCAAGGTCCTCGGCGGCGGCCTGGCCGGCTCCAAGGTCCTGGACCAGAAGGGCCAGAAGATGCTGGACCGCAACTTCGACCCCGGCTTCCGCCTGGCCCTGCACCACAAGGACTTGGGCATCGTCACCTCAGCCGCCCGCGAAGCCAACGTCGCCGTCCCCCTCGGCGCCGTCGTCGCACAGCTCGTGGCCGCCACCGTCAACCAGGGCGACGGCGCACTGGACCACTCCGGACTCTTCAAGCAGGTCCTCCAGCTCAGCGGCCGCAGCTAACCCCGCCCTTTCCCTCCCCCCTAAGAGTTTTTGTCCAGATACGGCGACCAAAACGCCCTTTATCTCGCCGTATCTGGACAAAAACTCGCTTCAGCACACCCAAAAACAGCCCGGACAGCTCAACCGCCGGGGACACAACAGACTTAAGTAGGAGCACACCATGAGCAAGATGCGTACCGTTGATGCAGCGGTGGCCATCCTGGAAAAGGAAGGCGCCATCGAGGCGTTCGGCCTGCCAGGCGCCGCCATCAACCCCTTCTATTCCGCCATGCGCGCCCACGGCGGAATCCGGCACACGCTGGCCCGCCACGTTGAAGGCGCCAGCCACATGGCCGACGGCTTCAGCCGCGCCAAGGACGGCAACATCGGCATCTGCATCGGCACCTCCGGCCCCGCAGGCACCGACATGATCACCGGCCTCTACGCTGCGTGGGCCGATTCCATCCCCATGCTCTGCATCACCGGCCAGGCCCCCGTGGCCAAGCTGCACAAGGAAGACTTCCAGGCCGTGGACATCGAGTCCATCGCCAAGCCCGTCACCAAGATGGCCATGACCGTGCTGGAGCCGGGCCAGGTTCCCGGCGCCTTCCAGAAGGCCTTCCAGCTGATGCGCTCGGGCCGCCCCGGCCCCGTGCTGCTGGACCTGCCCATCGACGTGCAGTTGGCCGAAATCGAATTCGACATCGACACCTATGAGCCCCTGCCCGTCGAAAAGCCCAAGGCCTCCCGCAAGCAGCTGGAAAAGGCCCTGGACATGCTGACTGCCGGCGAGCGGCCGCTGATCGTGGCCGGCGGTGGCATCATCAACGCCGGTGCGTCCGCGCAGCTGGTGGAACTGGCCGAAATCCTGAATGTTCCGGTGATCCCCACGCTGATGGGCTGGGGCACCATTCCGGACGACCACCAGCTCATGGCAGGCATGGTGGGCCTGCAGACGAGCCACCGCTACGGCAATGAGAACTACCTGCGCAGCGACTTCGTCATCGGCATCGGCAACCGCTGGGCCAACCGCCACACCGGCGGCCTGGACACCTACACTGCCGGCCGGAAGTTCGTGCACATCGACATCGAGCCCACGCAGATCGGCCGGGTGTTCTCGCCGGACCTGGGCATCGCGTCCGACGCCGGTGCGGCGCTGGCCGGGCTGGTTGAGCTCGCCCGCGAGCGCAAGGCGGCAGGGTCCCTGCCGGACTACAGTGCCTGGGTTGCCGAATGCCAGGAGCGCAAGGCGTCCCTGCACCGCAAGACCCACTTCGAAAATATCCCCATCAAGCCGCAGCGCGTTTATGAAGAGATGAACAAGTCCTTCGGCCGCGACACCATCTACGTGTCCACCATCGGGCTGTCCCAAATCGCCGGCGCGCAGATGCTGCACGTGTTCGGCCCGCGCAAGTGGATCAACGCCGGCCAGGCAGGGCCCCTGGGCTGGACCGCTCCGGCAGCCCTCGGCGTCGTGCGTGGCAAGCCTGACGAGACGGTTGTTGCCCTCTCCGGTGACTACGATTTCCAGTTCATGATCGAGGAACTGGCCGTGGGCGCGCAGTTCAACCTGCCGTACATCCACGTGGTGGTGAACAACTCCTACCTGGGCCTGATCCGCCAGTCCCAGCGCGGCTTCAGCATGGAGCAGAACGTGTCACTGGCGTTCGAGAACATCAACAGCGCGGACCTGTCCGAAACCACCCGCGGCTACGGCGTGGACCACCTGAAGGTGGCCGAGGGCCTGGGCTGCAAGGCCGTCCGAGTGGAGGACCCCAACGACCTCGCCGCCGCGTTCGACAAGGCCAAGGCCCTGATGGGTGAGTTCCAGGTTCCCGTGGTGGTTGAGGTGATCCTGGAAAAGGTCACCAACATCTCAATGGGTGTGGAAATCAACGCCATCAACGAGTTCGAGGAACTGGCCGAGACCGCCGCGGACGCGCCCACCGCCATCCTGGCCCTGCAGGCCTAAACCATGCGGATCGTCATTGCCCCGGATAAATTCAAGGGATCGGCCTCGGCACCGGACGTGTGCAGGCACCTGGAAAAGGGGCTGCAGCGCGCTGCCGGCGGCAAGCTGGAGGTTCTCCGGATTCCAGTAGCCGACGGCGGCGAGGGCACCCTCGACGCCGCCGTCGGCTCCGGCTTCACCCGCCGGAGCGCCACGGTCAGCGGGCCTACCGGCCAGCCGGTCGAGGCGGATTTCGCGGTCCGCGGCCACGAGGCAGTCATTGAGATGGCGGCGGCCTCGGGCCTGGCCCTCCTCCCCGCCGGCGCGCTGGTTGGCGGACGGCCCGGCGCCACAGCGGCCACCACCGCGAGCAGCCTGGGCACCGGGCAGCTGATCCGCGCCGCGCTGGATGCCGGCTGCCGCCGCATCGTCCTGGGTGTTGGGGGGAGTGCGAATACCGACGGCGGTGCGGGGCTCCTGCAGGGGTTCGGCGCCAGGTTGCTGGACGCAACGAACAACGAACTGCCGCCGGGCGGAGCGGCGCTGGCCAACCTGCACAGCATCGACTTCACCCACTTTGAACCCCGCCTGGTAGACGCCCGCTTTGTGCTGGCCTCCGACGTCGACAATCCCCTGCTGGGCGCCCAGGGCGCCGCCGCAGTTTTTGGGCCTCAAAAGGGCGCAACACCGCAAGATGTCGAACTCCTCGACGCCGCCCTGGCCAGGTTTGTCGAAGTCCTGGCCAGGGAAATCGGAATCCGTGCCATCAAAGCCGCAGAGGCTCCGGGCGCCGGGGCGGCAGGTGGGGTGGGCTTCGCTGCAATAGCGGCCCTGGCCGCCAGCCGCCGCCCGGGCATCGACGTCGTGCTTGAATTCACGCAACTGGCGCGGCGGTTGGAGGGCGCGGACCTGGTGATCACCGGGGAAGGCAGCCTGGACGAACAAAGCCTGCTGGGCAAAACCCCTCTGGGCGTGGCCAGGGCGGCTGCGGCAGCCGGCGTGCCGGTGATTGCCGTGTGTGGGCGTACCACGCTTGACGCCGGACAGCTGGTGGAAGCCGGGTTCCAGGATGTTTACGCTTTGACTGGGCTTGAAAGCAATGTAGACAGGTGCATAGCAGAGGCGGGACGGCTGCTGGAGCAGCTGGGCACGCAGATCGGCGGACGGCTGGCGGCCAACAGGCTGCCAGAGCCCGCACGCAGTAAGGAGGACCTCCATGTCTGAAGAGCGCTTTGACCTCGTCATCCGGGGTCAGCGGATCCTCACCACCGCCGGCATCGCGGCCCGTGAGGTGGGCGTCCGCGGCGGCAGGATCGTTGCCATCGAGCCGCTGGGCAACGGGCTGACCGGCGCCGAGATCATCGAACTTGCCGACGACGAAACACTGCTTCCGGGCCTGGTGGACACCCACGTCCATGTGAACGAGCCCGGCCGCACCGAGTGGGAGGGCTTCGCTTCCGCCACCCGCGCCGCGGCAGCCGGCGGCGTTACCACCATCATCGACATGCCGCTGAACTCCATCCCGCCCACCACCACGGTGGCAGGCCTCAAGCTCAAGCGCGAAGTCGCGGAGGACCAGGCCTTCGTGGACGTCGGGTTCTGGGGCGGTGCCGTGCCAGGCAACAAGGCCGATCTCCGTCCCCTGCACGATGAGGGTGTGTTCGGCTTCAAATGCTTCCTCCTGCACTCCGGCGTGGACGAGTTCCCGCACCTGGAGGCGGATGAGATGGAGGAGGACATGGCCGAGCTGAAGTCCTTCGATTCCCTCATGATCGTCCATGCCGAGGATTCGCACGCCATCGACCACGCTCCCCACCCGGGCGGCGACCAGTACTCAACGTTCCTGGCTTCCCGCCCCCGCGGCGCGGAGAACAAAGCCATCGCCGAGGTCATCGAACGGGCCCGCTGGACCGGTGCGCGGGCGCACATCCTGCACCTGTCGTCGTCGGACGCGCTGCCCATGATCGCCACCGCAAAGCGCGACGGCGTCAAACTCACCGTGGAGACGTGCCCGCACTACCTCACCCTGGTGGCCGAGGAGATCCCCAACGGGGCCACCGCCTACAAGTGCTGCCCGCCCATCCGCGAAGCGTCCAACCGGGAGCTGCTGTGGCAGGGCCTGCAGGACGGCACCATCGACTGCATCGTCTCGGACCACTCCCCCTCCACACTGGATCTGAAAGACCTGGAGAACGGTGACTTCGCCGTCGCCTGGGGAGGCGTTTCTTCGCTCCAGCTGGGCCTGTCGCTAGTTTGGACCGAGGCCCGGCACCGTGGCATCCCGCTGGAGCAGGTGGTCAGCTGGATGGCCGCGAAGCCGGCCGCCCTGGCCCGGCTTTCCACCAAGGGCCAGCTGGCGCTGGGCTACGACGCCGACTTTGCGGTTTTTGCCCCAGACGAGGCGTTCGTGGTGGACGCCTCCAAGCTCAAGCACAAAAACCCCATCACCCCGTACGACGGCAAAGCGCTCTCCGGTGTGGTCCGCCAGACGTTCCTGCGCGGGAACCGGGTGGACGGCAAAACCCCCATCGGCAAGCTCATCCGCCGCGGCGGGGTCTGAGGGCGGCAGCATGACTGTGGTGGCCGACGGCGGCACCCGGCTTCCGCCGTCGCGCGGCCCTGTCAGCCGGGTGGCCGTTGATCTGGCGGCCGGCCAGGTCCTGCTGGACGGCCGGGAGGTTCCGTTGTCCGGCGTCGAATTCCAGCTGCTCCGCTACCTCGCGGAGAACTGTTCGCGCGCGATCGACAGGACAGAACTTCAGCGGTTCCTTGACTCTTTTGATACCCCCGGCGCTTCGCTCCGGGCCATTGACGTGTATGTGGGGAGGCTGCGGCGGAAGCTCGGAAATGCAGGCCATGCAGTCACCACCGTGCGGGGCCGCGGATACAGGTTTATCCAAGGTCCGTGTGCCACCATTCGCGGACCGGCGGAATACTGCATATGACGCCGGAGTTGTTGCTAGAGCAGGAAGCCGCTTCACTTGTTGTTTTGCCTCTAATGCCAGAGTCTCGCGAAGGATTGCCATGAGCCCCACACTGACCACCAAGCTTCAGCCCGGAACCCAGGCCCCTGATTTCTCCCTGAAGGACGCCAAAGGCAACACCACGTCCCTGGCCGCCTACCGCGGCAAAAACGTCATCGTTTACTTCTACCCGGCGGCGGCCACCCCCGGCTGCACCACTGAGGCCTGCGACTTCCGTGACAACCTGGCTTCCCTGCAGGGCTCCGGTTATGAAGTTATCGGCATCTCACCCGATGCACCGGAAAAGCTGGCCAACTTCACGGGTGATTTTGGCCTGACCTTCCCGCTGCTCTCGGACGAGGATCACCGGGTGGCACTGGCCTACGGCGCATGGGGTGAGAAGCTGGTGAACGGCGAAATCACCGAAGGAATCGTCCGCTCCACGGTTGTCCTTGATCCCGAGGGCAAGGTCACGCTGACCCAGTACCAGGTCAAGGCCGAGGGCCACGTCGCTGCGCTCAAAGAAGCGCTGGGCGTCTAGGCGGGCGCCTGGACGGGCGTCGTAGTAGGCCGTGCACGCGCCGTCAGGCATCAGCGTGCTCCAGGGTTAAGGGACGCGCACGTACGTCTACGTCTACTCGTCGAGGGTGGAGTTCCAGACGGAACCATCTAGGCGGGCCTCCCGTATAGGGTTGAAAGATGGGGGATGTGCTTGAAGCGGAGCGATTGTTGGTGGGGTATGCCGGGGCTCCGGTATGTGGAGAGGTCTCCTTCGGTGTTGCTGCCGGGAAGGTCCTGGCGGTGGTGGGTTTCAATGGTGCCGGTAAGTCCACGGTGGTTCGCACCTTGGCTGGTCGTCAGGACCCCTTAGCCGGAGACGTGCGTGTGAATGGGTTGCCGGTGATGCCTGACGCAGTGTGGTTCCGGCGTCACGTCGCGGCTGTATTCGATGAAGATGTCTTCTTCCCTTCGTTGACGGTCCGTGAGCATCTGCTGTTGGTGGCGCGGGGTCACTCGCTGCGCTCCCCTGACGATGCGGTCGAGGCTGAGTTGAGCTTTTTCGGGCTCGCAGAGCGGTCGCATGCGGTTCCTGACGCGCTGTCCTCGGGCCAGCGCCGGCGATTGCTCCTGGCCGCTGCTTTCATCCGGCCGTCATCTCTGTTGATTCTCGATGAGCCGGAGCAGCGCCTGGATCCGGTGATGAGGGACGCGCTTGCCGAACGCATTCAACAGCTCGCCGATGCTGGCACCACCGTAGTGCTTGTTACGCACGACCCCCGATTGCTCGTTCAGACAGCAACCGACTGTCTGGTCATCGATGAGGTTGTCGAGACAGTTGATACGGAACGAGGTGCGCAGATCATTGCTGGCGCCTGACTCGATGCGGCCGTTGTCGGAACCAGGCATGTCCGATGGGGACACGTCGCGCCTTGTAAGAGAGGTCGTCCGTTTCACCCGGACCAGGACCCGGCGGTACAACAGGGCCCGTTCATCACTCCGCGACATCTTCGTGGATGTGTACTCGTACGCCTTGGCCGGAGGCTGCGTCCTCATGCTTGCAGGGTCACTCATCGTGGCGCTCCGCAACGAAATTGCGGGGCTTAGCCTGGGTGCGCTGAGCCTGACGGCGGCACGGTGGCAGGTGTTGCCTGCGGAGTTCCTGTGGATGTTTTTGACCTACCTGGCACTAGTCGCAATCGCACTGACAGCCCGTCGGCTTGGACCGGTAACGGTCAGCCGTGCGGAAGGCGCGTGGTGGTTGCTGCTGCCGATTGACCGGCGCCTGATGGTCCTTCCTTCCTTTCGTTCCCGTCTCGTGGCGTCTGGCGCAGCGGCTTCGGTCGCCTACATGCCTTTCAGCCTGCTGACTGCTATCGACCGGTCCGCCTGGGCGCACGCCGGCTCAGCGGCAACCTTTGGACTCGGAGCCGTACTCGCTGTTGCCAGCGCAGCGATCCTGCAACGCACTCCAACATCGTCCGGGGCCCAGTGGGTGGCGATCTTCGCCGGCTTCATCCCCGTAGCCGTCCTGCCTTTCCTGGCTCCTGCTACATGGCCGCTCGTTTTGGCGCTCGTCGCAGCGGTGGCTCTCGTCGCGCATGTGCTTCCCCGCCTGGGTGATGTGCGTGGTGTCGAGCTGTTGCGTGGCGGTGCTGTTTCAGGCCACGCCGCCGCGTCCATCTTCTTTGTCGACGTCAACGAGTTGCGCCGGGCCCTAACTTCAGAACCGCGCCCGGGCATCAGCAGGCGCGGATCACGGTTCTATGGGAGGCCTACCCGTTGGCCCTTCGCTGCCGTGGTGCGCGCCGATATCGTGGCGTTCCTACGCCTGCAGCCCGCACCCACAGTTCCGCTGCTGGCGTTGGGTATCTGCGTAAGCGTCGCCCTGATCACTCCGGCCCTTCCCGTGCTGCTCCAGCTAGGCGTGATCCTCGTTGCTGGTTGCCTTACGACTGCGGGAACAGGGACAGTACTCGACGGACCGCCGTCGTCATCGCGCTCGACTCGCTTCTGCCCGTCAGCCCGGCGCTGGTGCGCTGCAGCCGATTGCTCATGCCCGCTTTAAGCATGGCGCTGTGGATGGGGGTGCTGACCACAGCTTTCGTAGCCCTCGGGCCCACTCCTCCCTCACTGATTTTTCTCGGGGTGCTCGCTGGTGCAGGAATGGGCGCAGGAGCGGTTCGCGCAGCAACACGTCCTGCGCCGGACTGGACGAGGCCGCCAGTAGAAACGCCTTTCGGGCCTGTGCCAAGGGACCAGATGTCATCTCTCCTGCGGGGTACGGACATCACGGTCCTGGCGATGGTTCCGGTCCTGCTCGCCCTGTTTCTAGGCTCTGTTCATCCATGGCTGGCCCTCGCCCAAGGCGTCGTCACCGTGGGGGCTGTCATCGCACAAGCCTCAGCCTCGACCGTCCGATAAACGTTCGTAACCGGAAACTCCAGGCCAGCTCCTTGGCTGTCCACATTCGGCGTCAATTCGGGTTATCCACGGCTCGAATGGGAGCTGGTCCTCGAACCCTGGGGTTGTGAGAGGGCAGGTCGTTCGTTCGGGCCGTTCCCGAATATCTGACCGGGTGAGGTAGTCGGGGGGGAATGCCAGGCATCCTCTGCATCACCCGCTGGTGGACGAAGCCCTTCGTAACGAATCCCCTTACGGCGCTCTAACGAATTTTCAGGGATAGCATCCCTCTTATGACAGCAAGACTAAAGGGTCGCCGTCGAGCTGCCCAGCAGATCATCAGTGACGTGGCTACCTGGGCGAAGCAGGAAGACAAAGTGAGAGCTGTTGCTCTCGTGGGGTCCTACGCCCGAGGAGCCGAGCGAATGGCCAGCGATGTCGATTTAGTGGTGCTAAGCGACACTCCCAGAAGCCTTGAAGACGCGCGATGGTTCGAACAACTCCATCCTGGGGCGCGTCTCATCCGCTCGGAGGTATGGGGGCCAGTACGCGAAAGAAGATTTCGGTTGGCATCAGGATTGATCGTGGAATTGGGCATCGCTCCCTCCAGCTGGGCTGATACGCCCTTAGACGAAGGAACGCGTCGAGTCCTCAGCGATGGCCACCGCGTTCTGTACGACACAGGCCTCCTCGAAAGTGCTGCCGCAACCGTCACCAGGTAAGGCGTCCTCTCCCCCGTCGAACACCGGATCCACTTATCGAGCCCGACGATATGGTGATAGCCGAGCCGCCCTGCCACCCCAGGAGCCACTTAAGGTCCCCAAAGCTTCAGAACGCTTGTTCTGTTTGATCTGCGATGCACAGTTCGCAGCGTAGTCCGGTAACACGGCAGGGTCGGCCCTATCCATCGCCCGGTGAAGGATCGCTCAGCGGGACATATTCTGGACAACTTCCAGGATGGCCCCCGCTATGACGGCGGCTTGGCTCGATCTGGCGCAAGCGCACGTATCAAGTTCGCGTAGGTCTCTTCGATGGCTCCATGGGTACTGCGGATGACAGAAGCGGACGGTCGCGTGTGAAGCCCGCGGGCCAGATCGTCGTACAGGGTCCCCAGTAGTCGCGAACCGCCGCCTTGCTCCACGATTGCCTTGATCTGCTCGTGCCAGGGAACATCCTCCCCCATGCCACGGCCGTTGAACCGCTCGATGGAACGCTCTTTGGTGTCCAAGATGACAATCTCTCGGAACCGCTGCCGGTTTCCTTAGCGGCGGCTCGGAAAACTGCAATCTCGTCATCCTCGTCGAGGAACTGAGGCATGATGACATCCCGTCCTGCGGCCAAGTGCGCGACAGCCATGCTGATTGCGACAGGGCGGACTATCTCCCCGGTTGCTTGGAAATCCTCTTGCTAACCACCAATCAGACAGCGCACCTGATCGACGTCCAGATTCAATGTGCCAGGGTGGTGATCGACGAACATCCTCGCCAGCGTTGACTTACCAATGCCGGGCGGCCCGTTCAAAAGGATTAGATCAGGCACGGATGGTCGTTCCGGCGGACCACTGAGCCGTAAGCTCCCACGTCTGTTCGCATACACGACACCCTAGTCCTCCAAACTCTGCTCATCCGCGGCTGCCCCATGTGATTCTGCCCGAACAACCAAGTCACGGTCGTCCCGTTAGCCGTTCCCCTAGTGGGAGGCTGGTTAGGCCGCTTCTGGGAAGCTAGCACCATGAAGAAGTTCGTGCGAGCACTGGCAAGTGACATCCTCGGTGCTGTCGGTCCAGGGCGCCGGTTAGTGGCAGTCGACGGGGTGGATGGCAGCGGCAAAACATTCTTCGCGGCTAACCTGGCATCCGAGATTCAGAATCGACCCGTGATCACCATCCACGCCGACGACTTTCTGAACCCCTCGCCCTCAATGCTCGTATCGATGGTTACGACACCAACGAGCTCAACCCAGAGCCTCACAGAATCAGCCGGTAAGCGTTGTGGGCGCCCAACGCCGAATGACAGGATGGCGGAATGGGGATAGAAATTCGGCCGGCCACGGAGTTTGAGGACCTGAAGGCGGTGGTGGGACCCAAGCGGCCCGACGCCAACGTCTGTTGGTGCCTGAGCTACCGCATCCCTTCCAAGCTGAACCTGGAGCTGCAGGGCCCGGCCCGCGGCGACCTGGTGAAGGAGCTGGTGGCCCAGGATCCGCCACCCGGCGTACTTGCGTACGACGGCGGCGACGTGGTGGGCTGGGCGGCTGTCCACCCCCGCTCGGACACCAGTTTTGCCCGCAACCGCAAAATACCGCACGTGGATGAACTCGACGTCTGGTCCGTGTGGTGCATCCGGGTCCGGCCCGGGCACCGCGGCAAGGGAATTTCACATCACCTGCTGGAGGGCGCCGTCGCCATGGCCCGCGCGTACGGCGCGCCTGCCATCGAGGGTTACCCCGTGGATAACAACGGCGAAAAGGTGGACCTCACTATGGCCTATGTGGGCACCCGCCAGCTTTTTGAACGGGCCGGGTTCGTCAAGGCCGCCGATACAGACTCCGTGCTCAACGGATTCCCGCGGGTGCTCATGCGCCTGGACTTGCGCTGACGCCGCGCTTCCTCAGCGCCGCGCTATTTTCTTCCATAATCGTGCTATTTTTTTCCAGCGCCTGGGCCAGTCCATGTCCATTAGCCAGAGGGCCAAAAGAAGCCCATCCACCGTCATGAGGCCGGCAATCAGATAGCCCCACCCGATAAGCAGCATGGCAATCTCCTGACCCCTAATCCCCAGCCGCTCGATTGCCCCAAGTGTGGCATGGAAAGGGCCGCCGAGGAACGTAGTTCCCGACAGTATGTGGGTCACCGCAGCGTACTTTGCGGCCTCGGTGAGAGCCGCCCGCCGGTACGGTCCGGAGAAACTGTGGGGGGGCTACTTCAGGAGGGCCACTACTCGACCATGGACTTCGTTCTCACGGTTGACGAGACGGGTGAGCCGCTCGACTTTCTCCGAGAATTCAACCCCCACCGCCAGCCTGTCGCCGGGCCAGCTCGAGGCCTCCCTGGAGTCCCCCAGGGCTTTGGCGAGGGCACGCGAAAGCAAACGGATCCGCCATGAATGCTTCAGGTAGTGAAAGGTTCGCTGGGGATAGTGGCGTTTCCTCACCGTGTCCACCAGTTCCCAAAGCCACAGCACAACGGCCACCAGCTTCCACCCGGTTTGAATTCTCCGCATATGCTCCTGCACCGTCCTCCACAAGCCGACCTTAAGTCGTTGTACCTTCACTTCGAGTGTCCCGAGGGTTGCTCAATATCCCCTCAAGGAGGACCAAGGATTTCGACAATCCTGTGGGGAAGCCCGTACCGGGGAGGACGCGTAGAGAAAAAAGGGCTGAACCACCGCTGTGAAAATCGGTTGCGTGAGGTGTCATATGCGTCGCAGTTGACGGCGCGATGCGTGCCCGGCGTGACAAGCCTGTAAAGACAGTAGTTAATAGGAGCATGCCTTACCTTCCCGAAACGCGCCGTGCCGTTGTGATTGAGGATGACCCGGACATCCGCGGACTGCTGGTGCGGGTCCTGACCAAGCAGGGATTCGACGTCACTGAGGCCGCTGCTGGCTTGCCCGGCGTGGAGGAAGTCCGCAGGGCCAAGCCGGACCTGGTCACTTTGGACCTGAACCTGCCCGATCTTGACGGCCTTGAGGTCTGCAAGCTCCTTCGCGAATTTTCGGACGCCTTTATTGTGATGCTCACGGCGCGGACGGATGAGCTGGACAAACTGACGGGGCTGGATAACGGCGCCGATGACTACATCAGCAAGCCGTTCAGCCCCCGGGAACTCCAGTCCCGGGTCAATGCGCTCTTCCGGCGCCGCCAACCCACGGCGGTGGTGGACCCCGCCGCCCAGGATGAACTTACGCGGGCCACCGAGGTGCAGCAGAGCCTGCTGCCCAAGGAGGACGTCAGAGTGGACGGTTACGATCTCGCCGGGATGTTCCGCCCCTCCCGCAGCGTGGGCGGGGACTTCTACGACTGGTACCGGACGCCTGACGGGCTGCACCTGACCTTCGCCGATGCGATGGGCAAGGGCATGGGAGCAGCCCTCATCGCTGCCACTGTCCGTGCTGTCATGCGCTCCATGGGTCCCCTGACGGATCTGGACGAAGCGTTTAGGGCGGCGAGCACGTCGATCGCGTCCGACCTCGATTCGTCCAGCTCATTTGTGACCCTGTTCCATGCCCGCCTTGATGCCGCTTCCGGCACCGTCAGTTATGTCGACGCCGGCCATGGGCTTGCACTGCACGTGGACGCCGGCGGGACGGCCCGCCGTCTTGCCTCCGGCGGCCCACCCGTGGGGGCATGGGGCGGTTCCATCTGGCCGCAGTCCGCACTGGTCCTGGCTCCGGGCGATTCCCTGGTGGTGGTCAGTGACGGCGTGCTGGATGTCTTTGATTCTGTGGATGCTTTCACGGAGGCAGTGCTGCAGGCAACGCACGGCCAGGAGTCGGCTGTCTCCGCCAGTGATGCCATCCTGTCCCTGGCACCGGCGGAATCCGCCGAGGATGACGTCACTGTGGTGGTGGTACGGCGGCTTCCGGTGACAGCCGGAGCATGACAAGGTTCTGGACCCGGCTGATAGTAGTACTGACGGTTGTCCTCGGCTTGAATTATGTGGCCTGGCGCTGGTCAGCCTCGCTGAACTGGGACGCGTGGTGGATCTCGGTTCCGCTGGTGATTGCAGAAACCTACAGCCTCATCGACGTCATGCTGTTTGGCATGACGGTGTGGAAACTGAAGCTGCGCAAGGGCGCCCCGGAGGCACCCGGGGATGCCACCGTGGACGTTTTCATCACCACCTACAACGAGCCGCTGGATATGGTGATGACCACAGCCCTGGCCGCCCAACGGATCCGCCACCCGCACAGCACCTGGATCCTCGACGACGGCTCCCGCCCGGAACTCAAAGCCCTTGCCGAGGAGCACGGTCTGGGGTACGTCACCCGCAGCGAGGACTGGACCTCGAACGTGCCCCGGCACGCCAAGGCAGGCAACCTAAACAACGCGCTGATGCAGACGCACGGCGAGTTCCTCCTGATCCTGGATGCGGACCAGATCCCTGAGCCGGACATCCTGGAAAAAACCCTGGGCTACTTCAACAACCGCCGCGTGGCGCTGGTCCAGACGCCGCAGTACTTCAGCAACGTTCCTCCCTCAGACCCCCTGGGCAGCCAGGCTCCCCTGTTTTACGGCCCCATTCAGCAGGGCAAGGACGGCTGGAATGCGGCCTTCTTCTGTGGTTCCAACGCCATCCTGCGCCGTGAGGCCCTGATGCAATTGGGCCTGGTGGGTTACGTCAAGGAGACCGAAAAGAGCATCCGGCGGGCCCTGGCGGCCTCCCGGTCTGCCATCCGGCAGGCCAGGAAATCGGCGGACATGGAATCGCCGCTGGTGGCCCAGGTGCTGGACGAGGTAGAGACCGCCACGCTGAAGGCCCAGCAGGAGCTGGACACGGGGGCGCCGCTGGGCGAAATCACGTACCGCGTCCGCCGCCGGGTTGACCAGGCCGTCCAAGCACTGGTGATGGCTGACGTTTCGGCCCTCCAGGCGGACCTTGAGGAGATCGCCGCCATGGAGCTCGCCCATGTTGGCGAAGCCGGGGTACCGGTGGTGGCCGATGACGCCGTGAAGCGGATGGCAGCCCGCGACTGGTCCCCGCTGGGCGCCCTGGAATCCGTGCAGGCAGTGCTGGATGCGCTGTCGGTAGAGCGTAATGACGAGGCACAGCCGGTGATGCCGCTGGCCACCATCTCCGTCACCGAGGACATGGCCACCGCGATGCGCATGCACTCCATGGGCTGGGAAAGTGTCTACCACCACGAGATTCTTGCCTACGGGCTGGCGCCGGAAGATCTCAAGACCATGCTGACCCAGCGGCTCCGCTGGGCACAGGGAACCATCCAGGTGATGCTGCGGGAAAACCCGCTGGTCCAGCGCGGCCTCAAACTTGGCCAGCGCCTGATGTACTTCGCCACCATGTGGACCTACCTCAGCGGATACGCGGCCGTCATCTACTTCGCCGCCCCCATCATCTACCTGCTGCTGGGTATCCTGCCCGTGACGAGCCTGAGCACGGACTTCTTTGTCCGCTTCATCCCCTTCATGGTGGTGAACCAGCTGCTGTTCGCCGTGGCCGGACGCGGGATCAGCACCTGGCGCGGCCAGCAGTACAGCCTGGCGCTGTTTCCCACCTGGATCAAAGCCTGCTCGACGGCGGCCCGAAACGTCTGGTTCGGACGCCCCCTGGGGTTCGCCGTCACCCCGAAGGCGCGCCAAAGCGGCGGTCCCTCCTGGAGCCTGATCCGGCCACAGATCGTGGTGTCCGCACTCCTGGCGGTGGCCGCCGTCGTCGGCCTGGTGCGGCTCGCCGTGGGACTGGCCGAGCCGCTAGGCACGCTGGTCAACGTTGCCTGGGTTATTTTTGACCTGGCGGTGATGAGCGTCCTGGTCCAGGCCGTTCGGTACAAGGGGTTTGAACCCGTTCCGCAAGCAGAGCCTGAAGAGAGGAAATCCGGTGGAGTTTAGCTACGAAATCAAGGACTCGTATGCGGAGGTGAAGGCAGACGGCCGGCTCAACATGGTGTCCGCGCCCAAGCTTCGTGAGTTCGTCACGGATATCATCGCGGGCGGGTCGAACAGGATTGTGGTCAACCTGGAAAACACCGCCTTTATGGATTCCTCCGGACTTGGGGCGCTGATTGGCTGCCTCAAAGCAGCACGCCAGGCGGGCGGGGACCTTCGGATCGCCGCTGTCCAGCCGCAGGTGAAGATGGTGCTTGAGCTGACCAGCATGGACCGGGTGCTGACCTCCTACACTTCCTCGGAGGAGGCGTTCAGCAATGACTGACATCCTGGCGCGCCGCAGCTTCCGGGGATTGGCCACCGGAGATGCCATTGAGGCGGTCCATGACCACCTCGACGGCCTTTGGGCGGATGCTCCCTTCGTCCAGGACATGGACCAGATGACGTTCACAACCGCGGTGATCGAGGCTGCCACCAACATCGTCCAGCACGCTGAACCCGCGAAGGAATCGGCGGTTGAGCTGGGGGTGGACATCAGCGTGCAGGCGGCGCTCCTCCAGGCCCGAGTCAGCGCGTTCAATGCCAAACCGCCGTTCGGACCCATGGAACCGGGCGTGCCTGACGATGAATCCGAATCCGGCCGCGGGCTCGCGCTGATCCAGGCACTAGTAACCACGGTGACGTTCGAGCGCCAGGACGGCACCAATACCTGGATCCTGTCCCGGACGTCCCAGGATTAGGTACAGGACGAGGTCTCAGGCCAAACCCATTCCCTTGACAGCTCTCGTCTCCATCGGCTTCACTATTACGTATGCTGAAATAACAGTTCCATGATGCGGAAGGTTTCCTAGCTGAAGTATAGAAACCGCCGGATAACCGGCCCTCCGCATAGCCGTCACCATGGATGCCAGCACGTCACATGAGGAACAGCAGCATGAAGCTTGCCGAATTCAACAGCGTGGAGCCCTCACGCGCCAGGGACGTCCTTAAGCCCTGCATCGACATCGGGCGCTGGGTGGAGGCGGTCACGGCCGCACGGCCCTTTCCGTCCAAGGCATCCCTCCTGGAGTTTGCTTCCCAGGCAGCTGAGCCGTTCACGCCCGCAGAGGTGGAAGCCGCCCTGGCCCACCACCCGCGAATCGGCGACCGGCCCACCGCCAGCACTGCGGAAGCCTCCATGTCCCGTTCTGAGCAGGCCGGAGTGGACCCTTCGGACGCCGGACTCGCTGAGGCGCTCGCCCAGGGCAACCGTGATTACGAGGAAAAGTTCGGCCGGGTCTTCCTGATCCGGGCCGCCGGAAGGACCGCCCCTGACATCCTGGCGGCCCTCGAATCCCGCCTGGCCAACTCCCCCAGTGAAGAAGATGCCATCGTGTCCCAGCAGCTGCGCGAAATAGCCCTGCTGCGGCTTGAAGGAGTGATCAACGAATGAGCCCGTCCCATGTCACCACCCATGTCCTGGATACCGGCGCCGGGCGCCCGGCGGCGGGAGTCGCCGTCGTGCTTTACCAGCACGACGGCGGAAGCTGGCGTGAGCTGGCCCGTTCGGCCACCGATGCCGATGGCCGCGCGAAGGACCTGGGGCCAGAGTCGCTGTCACCCGGGCGCTACCGGCTCAACTTTGGCACCGGCGACTACTACGCCGGCCTCGGCACGACCACGTTCTTCCCGGAAGTGGACCTGGTGTTCGAGGTGACCGGCGCCGAGCACTACCACGTCCCGCTGCTGCTGAGCCCGTTCGCCTACTCCACCTACCGCGGCAGCTAACCCCCTGAGTTTTTGTCCAGATACGGCGGGTTGGAACGGGGCAAAGTCGCCGTAACTGGACGAAAACTCCAGGGCAGTAGGCTTGATGGCATGGCTTTTGAAGAAACCCCCGCTGAACGCCGTGATGTAACCGTCCGGCGGGCACCCAGATACGTACCCTTCCTGATCCTGGGCGCACTGGTTGGCGTCGCCGCTGCGGCCGTGGTGGCATACGCGCTGCCGGGCGACGCAAGCTTCGACAGGGGCTCGGTGTTCGGCTTCTTCCTGGTGATGTTCGGGGCCTTCGGCGCGATCCTGGGTGCAGCAGCTGCCCTGATTCTGGACCGGCGGAGTGTGAAGCGCCAGCAACGCGCGGTTGTGGAGGCTGTTCCGGATTCGGAACCGGACGACGGCACGCAGCCGTAAGCGCAATCACACGCAGTCACAAAGGACCGGGCGGAAAAGTCTTACCCCATATCGTGAGATAATCGACCAGTGGCACGCGGCGATGGAAAACTTTCTCATGATCTTCTCCCTGGCGAAAAAGGCCCTCAGGACGCTTGCGGCGTTTTTGGGGTCTGGGCACCAGGTGAAGAAGTAGCAAAACTCACCTACTACGGGCTGTATGCACTGCAGCACCGCGGTCAGGAGTCGGCTGGTATTGCCACCAGCGACGGCAAGCGGATCAACGTCTACAAGGACATGGGACTCGTTTCCCAGGTCTTCGACGAGACCACGCTGAACACCCTGACCGGGCACCTGGCGGTGGGACACTGCCGCTACTCCACCACCGGAGCCAGCCACTGGGCCAACGCCCAGCCCACGCTCGGCGCCACCAGCACCGGCACGGTGGCGCTGGCGCACAACGGCAACCTGACCAACACGGCCGAGCTCAACGCCATGATCATGGAGCGCAACGGCGGCCAGCTCAGCGGCGAAATGAAGCAGGGCAACACCTCGGACACAGCCCTGGTCACGGCCTTGCTCGAAGGCGAGGAGGGCAAGACCCTCGAACAGACCGCCATCGAGCTGCTGCCCAAGATCAAGGGCGGCTTCTGCTTCGTCTTTATGGACGAGGGCACCCTCTACGCCGCCCGCGACACCTACGGCATCCGTCCGCTGGTCCTGGGCCGGCTGGAACGCGGCTGGGTGGTTGCCTCCGAGCAGTCCGCCCTTGCCACCGTGGGCGCCAGCTTCATCCGTGAAATCGAACCCGGCGAATTCATCGCCATCGACGAGGACGGCGTGCGCTCCCAGCGCTTCGCGGAGCCGACGCCGGCGGGTTGCGTTTTCGAGTACGTTTACCTGGCCCGTCCGGACGCCGCCATCGCCGGCCGCTCCGTCTACGAGTCCCGGGTAGAGATGGGCCGCCAGCTCGCCCGCGAAAACACCCAGGTTGCGGACATTGTCATTCCCGTCCCGGAATCGGGAACGCCGGCCGCCGTGGGCTACGCCGAGGAATCCGGCATCCCGTTTGCACACGGCTTCGTCAAGAACTCCTACGTGGGCCGCACCTTCATCCAGCCCTCCCAGACGCTCCGCCAGCTGGGCATCCGGCTGAAGCTGAACGCCTTGGAATCCGTCATCCGCGGCAAGCGCGTGGTGGTGGTGGACGACTCCATCGTCCGCGGCAACACCCAGCGGGCGATCGTCCGGATGCTCCGCGAGGCCGGCGCGGCAGCAGTCCACGTCAAGATCTCCTCCCCGCCGGTGCAGTGGCCCTGCTTCTACGGCATCGACTTCGCGTCCCGCGCCGAACTGATCGCCAACGGCGCCACCATTGAGGAAATCTCCCAGGCCATCGGCGCCGATTCCCTGGCCTACATCTCGGAAGACGGCATGATCGGCGCCACCCAGCAGCCGCGCGAACGGCTCTGCACCGCGTGCTTCACGGGCAAGTACCCCATCGAGCTGCCGGGCTCGGACAAACTGGGCAAGAATCTGCTGGAGCGCAAAGACCTTGGCGGGCTCCCGCCGTCGCCCTCTGCGCTGCCGGGCGAAACGGCGGCCCTGCTGGTGCCCGCCGTCGGCGACGGCGAGGATCCCGCCGAGAAGCGGGGGGCCACCGGCTGCGACCCCGGACCGGACTCCGAGTTCGAGAACCTGCTGACCGAGGCAGACCTTGTTCCAGACGTACACGTAGCCACCATCGGCGCTGACAAGAAAGAGTCAATATGACTTCCGCAACCCCCGCCGCCGGCAACCTCTCCAACCAGGCCGGCGGCATCACCTATGCCTCCGCCGGCGTTGACGTTGAAGCCGGCGACCGTGCCGTTGAGCTGATGAAGGGCGCCGTCAAGGCCACCCACAACTCATCCGTGATCGGTGGCGTGGGCGGCTTCGCCGGACTGTACGACGTCTCCAGGCTGCTGACCTACAAGCGCCCGCTCCTGGCCACATCCACCGACGGCGTGGGTACCAAGGTTGCCATTGCGCAGGCCATGGACATCCACGACACCATCGGGTTTGACCTGGTGGGCATGGTGGTTGACGACATCGTGGTGGTTGGCGCCGAGCCGCTCTACATGACCGACTACATCGCCTGCGGCAAGGTTGTCCCGGAGCGCATCGCTGACATTGTCCGCGGCATCGCAGCGGCCTGCTCCGTTGCCGGCACCGCCCTGGTGGGCGGCGAGACCGCCGAGCACCCTGGCCTGCTGGGCGAGCACGAATACGACGTCGCGGGCGCCGCCACCGGCGTTGTAGAGGCTGACGCCCTGCTGGGCCCGGACCGTGTCCGCGCGGGTGACGTTGTGATCGGCATGGCCTCGTCCGGCCTGCACTCCAATGGCTACTCCTTGGTCCGCCGGGTCATCAACCACGCCGGCTGGGCCCTGGACCGCCAGGTTTCCGAGCTCGGCCGCACGCTGGGCGAAGAACTGCTGGAGCCCACCCGCGTCTACGCCGCCGACTGCCTTGACCTGGCCCGCACCTTCCCAGTGACCGGCGGCTCGGGCGCTGCCGTGCACGGCTTCAGCCACGTCACCGGCGGCGGCCTGGCAGCCAACCTGGCACGCGTGCTTCCCCAGGGGCTGGTGGCCACCGTGGACCGCGCCACCTGGGAACTGCCTGCCATCTTCAAGCTGGTATCCGAGCTGGGCAACGTCCCGCTGGCAGACCTGGAGCGCACGCTGAACCTGGGCGTCGGCATGGTGGCCATTGTCTCCCCGGAAGCTGCCGATGCCGCCGTGGCCCGCCTGAACGACCGCGGCCTGCCGTCCTGGATCATGGGCACGGTGACCGCAGACTCTGACTCCATCCTCAAGTCCGGCCCTGATTATGTCCAGGGCGCCAAGGGAGTGGACGGCGGCGCTGTCCGCCTGGTCAACGCCTACGCGTAGCCGCTTGTGGGGGTGCTCAGCAAGCCCCACGATGTAGCTTCAACGGCCAACTGTTGGTGCAAGATTTCGTTGGACTGCCCCGAGTGCGGTATGCCGGGATCAGCACTGGCGTCGGTAGTCGTATGAGTTCCGCGGGTGCCAGCAGGGAGAAACACGACCAAGGGGCGCTGAGCTCAGTCTATGGGGAAATATGGAAGTGGGACCCCTTCCGGAGTCCCACTTTTGCGGCAGCTGAAACGCTCTATGCGTAAAACCCTGACCGGTTAAGTGTCCTGGGTGATAACGATGTCGCGGCCATTCCCTCTAGCTACACAAGTGAAGTCGTCGCCCCCTGTGTCCACAACATTCGCTGCAAGCAACACGGCGTTGACCTGTAGGTTGCAAACGTTGGCTACGATGTTGGCTGCCACGGCCACTCTGACATCCTCTAGGACAGTGACGTCACCGATGTTGACATTAACGAGGCCGGCTTGCTCGACTTGGGCGGACGCTGGGCCGGCCATTGCTCCTCCAGCCAGTAAGAGAGAGCTCGTAAGTGCGATTGTGGCTCCGGTTTTCTTCATGTGCATGGTGTTCTCCTAGTTCGGTGTTTATCCCGATTGGGCACCCCCAGCACGTATTACGCTAATACTAAGCATACTTACGATCAATCATTGACATGTGGGAATCATGCGTTTAATCTTTGCCACCTATGACGGAAGACATCACCCCACCTTTTGCTCCGTTGGTCCGGCAATGGCTGGGTATGCCGCAATCACGGCAATCAGAGGTTAAACCTCCAGCAGGCTGAACACGCCGCCCTGCGGATCCTTGAGGGTGGCCGTGGCGCCTGGTGTTTCCTCATCCTCTGCCTCAGGCGCAATCAGCACCTCGGCTCCCGCTGCCACTGCCTTCCGCACAGTCTCCGCCACATCGGAGACCCCAAAGTAGATCTGCCAGCCGGCCGCCTCCTCGGTGGCCGCGATCCCCGCCACCTCCGCATCGTCCACCATCAGCGTTGTGTACGTCCCGCCGTCGTCCTGTGGATACTCGGTGACCTCGTGACCGAACAACTGCTGGAAAAACCCGACGGCGGCCTGCGGCTCGGGCGTCAGGAGTTCCGCCCAGGACAGGGCGCCGGGCTGGTTGTAGCGGGCGGTGCCGGTGTGCGTTCCGGCCTGCCAAACGCCCGTAGCACCACCGCCCGGCGGATCCACGAAGACCATCACGCCGCTGTCCCCCACCGTCTCAGGCCCGAACTGCACGGCTCCGCCCGCATGAGGCGCCTCCTCGGCCACCGCGCGGACATCGGCAGCCGCAAAGTAGATGTTCCATTGCGCGGGTGTGCCTGCGGCTTCCTGCTGCGGGTTCTGGGGTGCCACCACTGCCACCAGGTCATCACCCAGGAAGGCCTGCGAGTAGCTGCGGCCATCCGGCGTCGGCAGGTCCTGGAACCGCCACCCAAACACTGCAGTGTAGAAGGCCTTCCCAGCCTCAACATCGCGCGTCTGGACGTCCGCCCAGCAGGGTTCGCCATGTCGGAACGAACGTGGACTCGAGTTATGGGGCATATGGGTTCCTTCCGCAGCGGCAACGCGCGAATGGACACTTGGCGCCCTCCGGAAAGGGGCCACAAGTGTTCGTTCGCGCCTCAACACCACCAGTCAACACCAAAAAGCCCGCCGCCCGCACCGGAGTTCCGGCGCAGGCAACGGGCCTGATAACTGAGGTCAACACCGGTTCCATCCGGATCCGGGTGCTGAAAAAGAAGCGCTGCACTGTCGAACTAAACGCGGAAAAAACTGCGGCATTCGAGGGTACTGCGGCGTCACTGGGCCGATGCCTTAGAGCAACACCGGCTTGCGACAACTAGCCGATCCGACGGGTGTCTACCTCGTCGTCGTCTTCTTCCAAATCGTCCGCGTACTTATCCACATAAGCCGAATAGTCCGGTTCAACCGGCTCATTCGCGAAATGGCTCGTGGCACGACTGCCCGGACCCGTCAGCTCACGCTGAAGTGCCGAATAGTCAGTGTTCGGGGAGTAGTACTTAATATCCCGAGCCTGCTTGGTAGCTTTTGCCTTTTGACGGCCGCGCCCCATGGCGTGACCCCCTTTTGTACTTGGACCGGAGGTGGTCACCTTGGCTATCGGTGAGGCCCCGGAATGTTTGGTCAATTTGTCGTACACCTAGATTACATGCTTTCGGCGCCCCCTGCTCCCCGATTGGGACCCCCAGAGGCCATGTTGGGGACCATTCCCGCGTTGAACCGCGGGGTTGCCAGCTTTTTTGTTAGGTAGAGTCACTTAACAACTGCTGAGACCGGCACCCCGGACCGGCTGCTCGACGCGGAGAGAACACAGGAGGTGCCTCCCAGTGAACGCCCAGGACGACCCTGCACGCCCATCTGAAGAAGGGCCGGGGAAGCCTTCCGGAAGCCCGGCCGGCAGTGGCCAGCGCCGCCTCCCGCCCAAGCCTTCCACGCCGCCCACGGCAAGCCAGCCGCAGGTGCCACCCGCGCCCGCTGGCGCTCCCGCAGCCGCTGGTGCTCCTCCAGCCAAGGTGCCACACGCGCCGGCAGCGCCTCCCGCACACAAGACACCCCAGACGCCCCCCACACCAGGATCAACGCCGAAGGCCCCAAAGGCAGGGCCAGGGACGGCAGGAGCAGTCCGCGGGCCAACGGCGGCGCCTCCCGCTCCTGCCCCCGAGGCACCCTTTCCGAAGAAGCCGCCGGCCCTGAAACCGGGCCGGTTCAAGGAGTTCCTCCTGAAACCCCGGCGCAACCGGCATATCCTGCTGAGGGCCGCCTTTGCGGTGGTGCTGCTGGCCGTTGTAGGAGTGCTGGTGTGGCTTGCCATGTGGCTCACGTCCAATGCCCAGCAACCATCCGCGGAAAACGACGTCCCCGGCGTGGTGGAAATTTCCCCCACCCCGCTGCCGAGCCCACTTCCGCTCCCGCGCGAAGGCGTGCCTCCGGCGGAGTACAGGCTGGGCGACTGCTTCAAGGACTTTGACCCGGAAGCCCTGTCCTCAACGCTGGTGGCCTGCGATACCGGCCACTCGGCCCAACTCGTGGCGATCTACCGGTATCCGGCAGGCGACCCCTATCCGGGCAGCGAGGCCCTCCAGGCCAAGGCCCTGGAGGCCTGCCAGGCAGCACGGCTGGCCCCCGCCGCCGACGACTACACCTTGAACTTCCGGCGCGCCTACCCGAGCAGCAGCAGCTGGGAATCGGGAGACCGCCGTGTGGACTGCTATGTCATGGCCGACGGCGGGAATGTCATCAACGCGAGCGTGTTGCCTTAGCAGAGGTGCTCCCTTGGCCCGCCCCGGGAGCACCTTCCCCGCTAGCCCTTCCGCCGGACAGAGAGGCCGCTGCCTCCAGGGCCGCCCGCGCCGGCAGTTGCCATGGCCTCCAGTCCTTCAACCGTGAGTTCGTTGACGTCAGCGGACGTGTCCACCAGCACCGTATCGCCGTCAACGATGTCTCCGGACAGGATGGCTTTGGCAAGCCTGTCGCCAATCTCGCGCTGGACCAGCCGGCGCAGGGGCCGGGCACCGTAGGCCGGATCAAAACCGGACATGGCCAGCCAGGCGCGGGCTCCTTCGGTCACCTCGAGGGTGAGCCGCCGCTCGTAGAGCCTCCTGCTGAGTTCGGCCACCTGCAGTTCCACGATCCGTGCGAGTTCTTCGACGGACAGCGCATCGAAGAGCACCACCTCGTCCAGACGGTTCAGGAACTCGGGTTTGAAGGCATTGTTCACGGTGGCCATCACGGCATTCCGCTTGGCCTGGGCGTCCAGGCTCTGGTCCACCAGGAACTGGCTGCCCAGGTTGGAGGTCAGCACCAGGATCACGTTCCGGAAGTCCACGGTGCGGCCCTGGCCATCGGTGAGCCGGCCGTCGTCGAGGACCTGCAGGAGGATGTCAAAGACCTCCGGGTGGGCCTTCTCCACCTCGTCCAGCAAGATCACGGAGTACGGCCGGCGGCGGACGGCTTCAGTCAGCTGGCCGCCCTCCTCGTAGCCGACGTAGCCCGGGGGCGCACCAACCAGCCGTGCAACGGAGTGCTTCTCGCTGTACTCGGACATGTCGATCCTGACCATGGCGCGTTCGTCGTCGAAGAGGAAGTCCGCCAAGGCCTTGGCCAGCTCCGTCTTGCCAACGCCGGTTGGCCCCAGGAACAGGAAGGAGCCGGTGGGACGGTTGGGATCGCTGATGCCGGCACGGGCACGGCGGACGGCGTCGGACACGGCGGCCACGGCCTTGGACTGGCCAATCAGCCGCTTCCCCAGCTCCTCCTCCATGTGCAGCAGCTTCTGGCTTTCGCCCTGCAGCATGCGTCCGGCAGGAATACCCGTCCAGGCGGAGATGACCTCGGCGATGTCGTCAGCCGTGACCTGCTCGGCAACCATCTGGGCAGGCTTGTCCGTAACTTCTGCTTCGGCGGCAGCAGCTGCGGTCAGCTCGCGTTCCAGCGCTGGAATCTCGCCATAGAGGACCCGCGAGGCGGTCTCCAGGTCGCCTTCACGCTGGGCCTTGTCAGCGGCGGAGCGCAGCTCATCGAGCTTTGCCTTCAGGTCACCTACCCGGTTAAGTCCGGCCTTCTCGGCTTCCCAGCGCGCGTTGAGGGCGGCCAGTTCCTCGTTCTTGTCGGCCTTGTCCGCCCGGATCGCGGCCAAGCGCTCAACAGAGGCAGGATCCGTCTCGTTTTCGAGGGCCAGCTCCTCCATGGTCAGCCGGTCCACGGCACGGCGCAGCTGGTCGATTTCCTCCGGGGCGGAGTCGATCTCCATCCGCAGCCGGGACGCTGCCTCGTCCACCAGGTCAATCGCCTTGTCCGGCAGCTGGCGCCCCGAGATGTAGCGGTTGGAGAGCGTCGCGGCGGCTACCAGCGCGGCGTCGGCAATGGTCACCTTATGGTGGGCCTCATAGCGCTCCTTAAGGCCGCGGAGGATGCCGATGGTGTCATCAACGCTCGGCTCCCCCACGTACACCTGCTGGAAGCGGCGTTCAAGCGCCGGATCCTTCTCAATGTTTTCGCGGTATTCGTCCAGCGTTGTGGCGCCAATGAGGCGCAGCTCACCGCGCGCCAGCATGGGCTTGAGCATGTTGCCGGCGTCCATGGAGGACTCCCCCGTGGCGCCCGCACCGACGACGGTATGGATCTCGTCGATGAAGGTGACAATCTGGCCTTCCGAGTTTTTGATCTCCTCCAGGACAGCCTTCAGCCGCTCCTCGAACTCGCCCCGGTACTTGGCGCCCGCCACCATGGATGCGAGGTCCAGGGCGATCAGGGTCTTGCCCCGCAGGCTCTCCGGGACGTCGCCGGCGACGATCCTCTGGGCCAGGCCTTCGACGACGGCCGTCTTGCCAACGCCGGGCTCACCAATGAGCACGGGGTTGTTCTTGGTGCGGCGGCTCAGGACCTGGATAATCCGGCGGATTTCGTTGTCGCGGCCGATGACAGGATCCAGCTTGGCGGAGCGCGCCATGGCGGTCAGATCGGTCCCGAACTTCTCCAGTGACTGGAAGGTGTTTTCCGGGTCCGGGCTGGTGACTTTACGGTCCCCACGGACACCCGGCAGTGCGGCGAGCAGCGCCTCATGGGAGGCACCGGCGTCGCGCATTAACCGGCCGACGGCGTCACTCCCGGCGGAGAGTCCCAGCAGCAGGACTTCGGTGGAGACGAAGGTATCGCCCAGCCTGTCCGCCTCGTTTTTGGCATTTTGGATGGCCTGCAGGGCAGGCCGGGAGAGCTGGGCCTGCTGGGTGGAACTCCCGGACGTTGCCGGAAGTGCCTTGATGGCACTGCTCGCCTGGACGCTGACTGCGTCCGGATCCGCGCCGGTGGCGCGGAGAAGCGCGACGGCGACGCCCTCGCGCTGGTCCAGCAGCGCCTTGAGCAGGTGTGCGGGTTCCACCTGCGGATTGCCCGCCGTGGAGGCGTTCATGGCTGCAGCCGAAAGCGCCTCCTGGCTCTTGGTGGTGAATTTGACGTCCAAAGGGAGCTCCTTCCGGGGATACGTTTTAGCTAAGTTGAGTCTACTACGCTCAACTTTGGAAGGCACTCGTTTGGCGCAATGTTTGCCCACAGCGAACCGCGTGATTCCCTCCCTTGCACTGTATCGCCGGCCGGGGGATCACCCTAGGATCGGTAGGTGACCGGGGATCACTGTTCCGCCGGCGCACTCGAGACGAGGACCGAAATGAAGAAATTTGTCGTTCTTTACATCGCACCGCAGTCCGCACAGGCACAGATGGCCGAGAGTTCCCCTGAAGCCGCCCAGGAAGGCATGAAAGCCTGGATGGAGTGGGCCGAACGCGCGGGCGACGGCCTCGTTGACTTGGGGAATCCGTTGGGCGCCGGCAAGGAAATCACCACGTCGGGAGCCTCCGAAACCACTACCAACGTTGCCGGTTACGGCATTCTCCAGGCCGAGGCTCTGGACGGCGCGCAGGCCTTGCTGGAGGATCACCCGCACCTCATGATGCCGGGGGCCAGCATCCAGGTCTACGAATCCCTTGACCTGCCCGGAATGTAACTTTTAGGCGTCGCGGGGAGCCGGCCCCGAAGGCTCCTAAGACAAACCTGGTAGGCGGTTCCCCAGCGAACCGCCCACCAGGCTCCCATTGCCCCCGCCGGGAACCGGGGACACCTCTCAACCGAGGCTCAGCAGACAGCCATGGCCGGCACCAGGTGGTGGGCCCGCCGTCAGGTGCGGCGGGCCCACTCGTGACCTTACTGCCCCTCATGCCATCTGTCACGTTAAAGTGACAAGACCTGTCACCAACTTTTCACCCGAATTTTTGTCCATTTGTGGCGACTTTGCCCGTGCGGAAGTCGCCACAAATGGACAAAAACTCAGGGCTGGGGGGCCGAAGGGGTCTGCTCGATGTAGTTGATCACCAGGAAGTCGCCTGCCGGCACCAGCTCCACGTACCATCGGGTGCGTGTCTCCCACCCCTCCCAGGAACCTCCTGAAGCGTCGCCACCCGGGCGTGGGCGGTACACGGCGTCGAACTTCAGGAAGGTTCCGTTGGCCGTGGCACTGGAATCGATCTCCTGCACCAATTCAAAGGTTCCGCGGCCGCCCTGGCCAGGTTCGTCCGTCGCAACAGACCGCAGGGTCCGGGCATTCATGGCCTCCACGGCGCTAAAGTACTGTTGCCACGCGACGTCGGAGTGCGAGGTGAAAATGGTGGTGGCGTAAGCCTCCGCGTTGCGGCCCGCCAGCTCATCGATGCACTTCTCGGGCACAACTCCGGCCGCCGTCCACGAGGTCAGAACCTCCGAGCCGGCGTTGAGCCACGCTTCATAGGAGTTCAGCACCCCGCCTATGGCTTCTTTCGGGGTGCCTCTGGGGATCCGGACCGGGACCACGTCCTCCTCACCCAGGAAGGGGCAGGCGGGCGCTACCAGGGACGTGGGACTGGGCGGCAACGGAGGCGGCGGCGAAGGAAAGAGGCTGCACCCGCTCAGCCCCGCCGCCAGCGCCAGCACGGCAGCCGCCGTCGTAAATTTCCTGCCCAACCCGCTCATTGACACTCCCCCATATGGCCGGCCCCGTTCAGCCAACGCTGACCAGCCTAGCCAGGCCAGACGCGGCCGCGCTCCTGCCACGGGATGATTTTCAGCCGGGGTAGATGGCCACCGCGCCAGCCTTGATGACAAAGTACACCTGCATCCCCGGCGCCAGCCCCAGGTCAGCAGACGCTTCAGGGGTGATGTCGGCACTCAAATACCCGCCGTCGCCGCCGCGGACCCTGATCAGGTCCCCGTGCGGCTCCAGGTGGGCGATGGTCACGGCGAAGGAATTCCGCGGACTGCCGTGCGCCTCATGGGGGAACACTGAAACGGCCGACGGCGGGAAGACCGCCACGCCGGGCTGTCCGGTGGGCAGCGGGCCGGGAAAGTCATCGTGCCGCCCGTAGATGGCCAGGGTCCCGGACTCCAGGCCGTGCGCCGTGATCCTGCCCGGGATGAAGTTCAGCCCGGCCAGCCCTGCGGCGAACCGGCTTTTCGGTCGCTGGAACACGTCACGGGTGGGGCCTGCCTCGCTGATCCGGCCGTTCTCCAGGATCACCACCCGGTCCGCCAGCATCAGGGCATCCAGCACGTCATGCGTAATGATGATGGCCCGCCGGCCGGCGAGAACCCGTTTCAGCAGCCGCCGCAGCAGCGGGGCAGCATGAATGTCGAGGGCGGCCATGGGCTCGTCCAGCAGGAGGAGCCCGGGATCCGCTGCCAGCGCCCTCGCCACAGCCACCCGCTGCGCCTGCCCGCCGGACAGCTCGGCTGGTCGCCGCATGGCCAGCCCTTCGGCTTCCACTTCAGCCAGCCACCGCCTGGCCGATTCCCGCGCGTGGTGCTTCGAGGCACCCGCGCTGCGGGGTCCAAAGGCCACGTTGTCCAGCGCGCTAAGATGCGGGAAAAGCAGGGGTTCCTGCGCCAGGAGTGCCGTGCCGCGCCGGTGCGGAGCTGTCCATTCACCCCTGCCGTCCGCGAGGTCAAACAGGACCCGCCCGTCGAGCTCCGCCCTGCCCGAGTCCGGGTGCAGCAAGCCCGCAACGACGGACAGCAGGGAGGACTTGCCTGCGCCGTTCGGACCCATCACCGCTACAGTCTCTGCCGGCCCCAGTGTGAGGGAGACATCGAAGCCACGGGCCTCCACGGCTGCCTGGACCGTGAACGTCACTGGACACCCCTACCGGTGGCGGATGGCGCCGTCGTACTTTCTGCAGTGGCGCTGCCGGAAGGGCGCGGGCTGCGGTACGCGAGGGCCACCACCGAGACCGCTACTGCCACCAGGACCAGGGAAAGGGCGACGGCGGCATCGGCATCCGTTTCACGCTGGAGGTAGATTTCAAGCGGCAACGTCCTGGTGACTCCTTCAAGGCTCCCGGCGAAAGTGAGCGTTGCGCCGAACTCGCCCAGGCTGCGGGCGAAGGACAGCACGGCGCCCGAGGCCAGGCCGGGAAGCACCAGCGGCAGCGTGACCCGGCGAAGAACCGTGCTGGGCCGGGCACCCAGCGTGGCCGCCACGGCCTCGTACCGGGGGCCCGCCGTCCTCAAGGCACCCTCGAGGCTGACCACCAGGAACGGCAGGGCCACAAACGTCTGGGCCAGGACCACCGCGGTGGTGGAGAACGCTATCTGCAGGCCCAGGACCTCAACGGTGCTGCCCAGCAGGCCCTGCCGGCCAAACGTGTACAGCAGGGCGATGCCGCCCACCACGGGCGGAAGCACCAGCGGGAGCAGCACCAGGGATCGGAGCAGCCGCTGGCCCGGAAAGCTGCCCCGCGCCAGGACCAGGGCGATGGGAACCCCCAGCAGGAGGCACAGCGCGGTGCTGGCGGCGGAGGTGCGCAGGCTCAGGCCCAGTGCCGTCAGCGAGGAGTCGGAGGTGATCAGTGGGAGGAATTGGGGCCAGTTGACCCGGGCCACCATGGCGGCCAGCGGGAGCAACACCAGCAACCCGCCGGCGGCGGCCACGGCGTAGATCCACGCGGGAACGCCCGTGTAGGTGGGGGCTCTGCGGCGGCTCATGGCGGCGGCGCACCGAAGCCTGCAGCGTCCAGCACCTCCTGGCCCGCGATGCCCAGGACAAGATCACTGAATGCTTCTGCCGCGGCCTTGTTCCTGGCGCCCTTCACCGTGGCAATGGGGTAGGTGTTGACGGCCTTGGCGGCCTCGGGGAAGGGCACGGACTCCACCTTCCCGCCAGCACCTTTTGCATCCGTGACGTAGACCAGCCCGGCGTCAGCCTCGCCCGACGTGACTTTGCCCAGGACATCGGTGACGGACGTTTCCTCGCTGACAGGGCTCAGCGTGGTGCCGGTCTCTTCTGTGATGCCGCGGATCGCTCCGCCACACGGCACCTGGCTGGCGCAGACCACCACCTTGGTGCCGGTCTTTCCCAGATCACGGAACGTGAAGATGCCGGCGGGGTTGCCGGGCGGAACGGCGATGGTGAGCGTGTTGCTGGCGAAGTCTCGCGGTTCATCCTCCACCAGTCCCTCATCCACCAGCTTGCCCATGTTCCGGCTGTCCGCTGAGGCGAAGACGTCCGCCGGGGCACCCTGGATGATCTGGGTTGCCAGGTCTGCAGAGCCGGCAAAATTGAGCGTGACCCTGGTTCCCGGGTTGGCGGCCTCAAATTGCCTGGCCAACTCGGTGAAGGGGGATTTGAGCGAGGCCGCGGCGAAAACCGTAACTGTGCCACCGGATCCGGAGGCGCCGCCATCGTTGTTTCCCCCCGGCCCGGCCGGCCCAGCCGGCCCCGACGGCGAGCAGGCGGCCAGGAAGCCGGTGGCGAGCACAGCGGCCAGCAGCTTTCCTGCAACTCTGAGATTTCCTGCAACTGGCAGCCTCATGCGGAGCCCTTTCCGTGCGGCGTCTCGATAATCACGGTGGTGGCCTTGACCACGGCAGTGGCCACGGATCCAAGCTCCAGGCCCAGCTCGCGGACAGCCTCGCTGCTCATCAGGGACACGACGCGGAACGGCCCGCACTGCAGCTCCACCTGGGCCATAACGGTGTCCATGGTGATGCCGGTGACCAGGCCTACGAACCTGTTGCGTGCCGAACTGACAGTCCTGTGCGGATCGTCCGGGAGTTGTGCCAGCTTCTGTGCGTGATGGGCCAACTCCAGGCCGTCCACGGAGAGCCGGCCGGCGGCGTCCTTGACGGGGGTCAGGCTGCCGTTCTCCATCCAGCGGCGGATGGTGTCGTCGCTGACGCCTAGGAACCGGGCTGCTTCCGAAACGCGGATACTGGACATTCGCTTAGTCTAGCCCTCATACGCGGCTTAACCTCCATCTCTCCTCCGCAGATTCGGTTCTCCGCTTGAGCCTGTTGCGGTAGCGGACCTGGCGGCGAAAAGAATTTGCGCTGGTGGATGAGCAGCGCCTGGTCCTACCCTTTCCTTGGGGAGGGCCTCACTCGCTGAGGAGTGTTGTTATGAAGTGGATAAAGCGGGACAGCCCGGACTACCAGGAGGCCCGGAAGGTCTTCAACGCCATGATCGACCGCAGGCCGGCCGTCATCGCCCAGTGTTCCAACGATGCCGACGTGGCCGAGGCCCTTCGGTACGGCCGGGAAAACTCGCTGCCCATTGCCGTCCGCGCCGGCGGGCACTCAGTGGCCGGAATGTCCACCAACGACGACGGCATAGTCATTGATGTGCGCCCCATGAAGTCCATCCACGTGGACCCGGAAAGCGGTATCGTCACCGCCGGCGCCGGCTTAACCTGGGGCGAGTTCGACCACGCCACGCAGGAGTACGGCCTGGCCGTGACCGGCGGCAGGGCCTCCACTACCGGAGTGGCAGGATTTACGCTGGGCGGCGGGTCCGGTTGGCTGGAACGTTCTTACGGCTTCGCGTGCGACAGCCTGGTATCAGTGAACCTGGTGACGGCCGACGGCGACCGCGTCACCGCGAGCGCACGCGAAAATCCCGACCTCTTTTGGGCTCTGCATGGCGGAGGCGGGAACTTCGGGGTGGCAACCTCCTTCACGTTCCAGGCGCACCGGGTGGGTCCGGTGGTTCATGCCGGCCTGCTGCTGTGGCCCGGCGATGCCGCAGGGGACGTCACCCCGGCGTTCAGGGACCTGGCGCTTGCGGCTCCTGACGGCGTGGGCCTTGGCCTGTTCTATTTGACTGCCCCTTCCGAGGATGGCATTCCCGAGGAGATGGCGGGAAAGATGGCAGTGGGGCTGGCCTACCTCTACGCCGGTGACCCCGAGCAGGGATCCGAGCATGCCAGGCCATTCCGTGAGCTCGGGCCCGCCGTGGACCTCGTGGGAGACACCAGCTACACGGCGTTCCAAAGCTCCCTCGACGACCCTGCCGACCACTACAACTACTGGAGTGCCGACCACCACGACGATCTGCCCGATGATGCGCTGGACCTGTTTGTGGAATCGGCACGGAACCTGCCCGACGCCACCTCCCAGCAGATCATCATCCGCTGGGGCGGGGCGGTGGGAGGGGACGCGGCCGCCGCAACTCCCCTGATGAACCGGAACTCCGCCTGGGTCAGCCATCCCTACGGGATCTCCCCCACCGCTGAGCAAGGCCAGGTTGCCAAGGCCTGGGTGAAGGGCTTCCGGGAGAAGATCTCGCCGTATGCCACGGGTGGCGTCTGGCTCAACTTCATTGGCAACGAGGGCCAGGACCGGATCCGGGCAGCCTTCGGCCAGCAGAACTACGCGCGCCTGGCCAGGGTCAAACGGGAGTTCGATCCGCAGAACGTGTTCCGCGGCAACCAAAACATCCTGCCGGCAGAGGGCTGAGCCGGCGAGCCGAGCGGAAAGCCTCCTGGGCTCATCACTCCGGTTGAACTTCCTCATCCTCTGTGTTGAACCCTTGCCGTGGGGCGGGTTCACGCCCCGGGCCCCGCCTAGGGTGGATGCATGTTCCCCCTTGTGAAGCGTTTCCACCTTCCAGCCCGCCAGGCGGCGGCTCCCGTCACGTCAGCGGCAGTGTTGCTGGCCCTTGTGGTGCTGGAGCAACGTGGTTTCAACCGGGACAGCGCCGTGTTGTTTGGGCTGCTTAGCGCTGTAGCCGTCGCCCGCCTGATTCCACTGGGAGCCCTGGCTTTCGTGGCCGGCGTCCTGGTGCTGCAAACCTTCAAGCTGGCACCGGGCGTTATGGTCTCCGGCGTCCTCAGCTACATAGCAGTCCCCCTGGCCATCCTCTTCGCCACCCTGGCCTACCGGGGCCGGCACCGCTGGCTGTTGCCGGCGTTTGCCGCCGCATCGGCCGGGCTCATCACCATCATCTGGTTCAGTGACGGCACCTGGATCAACTTCGTTTTCGGCGCCCAGCTGTACGGCCGAGGCGACGTCCGCACCGGGACCTACATTTTCCTGGTCTTTGGCGCTTTCGCGGCCTTCCACCTCGCCGCCTGGGCCGGCGGGCTGGCCGTCAATAACGCCTCCAGTAGCCGCCGGGCTCAGCTCCGGGCGGAGAGGAACCTGCGGGAGGCCTCCACCGATCTCGCCGTAGAGCAGGAACGCAACAGGATTGCCCGTGAACTCCACGATGTCCTGGCCCACTCCCTGACCGTCATCACCGCGCAGGCCGAAGGAATCCGCTACATACACCGCACGGAGCCCGATACCGTGGAGGAATCCGCCAGGATCATTGCCTCGGCAGCCCGAACGGCATTGCTGGAAACCCGGCACATGCTAGAGAACGTCTCGCCGTCGGACTCCTCCCCTGCGCCGTCCCTCCGCCAGCTGGATTCCCTGGCCGGCCAGTTCTCTGCGAGCGGCATGACGGTCAGCGTGGACGCACCCGAGATGCCGCCCGCGGTGACCCCCGTGCAGGAACTCACGGCTTACCGCCTGATCCAGGAAAGCCTGACAAATGCGTTCCGTCACGGCGACAGGTCCAAGGGGGCCACCGTTTCGGTCACCCCCGGCAGGGATGGGCTCGCGGTTCGGGTGAGCTCTGCGCTTGTCACGGAAAACCCGAAGGCAGGCTCTGCCTCCAATACTTCTGCTTCCGGCACCTCTGCCCGTGCGGGCACCGGACGGGGCATCCCTGGCATGAAGGAACGCGCGACGGCGGTGGGCGGCTCGCTCACTGCGCGCACCACGGGGACGCAGTTCGATGTGGAGGCACTCCTGCCGTGACTGAAATAGACGGGAAAGCGCCAGCGATCCGGATTGCCCTGGTGGACGACCAGCCCCTGTTCAGCGCAGGCCTGAAGATGATCCTGCGAAGCCAGGCCGACCTGGACTTCGTTGGGGAGGCACACAATGGTGCGGAAGCCGTGGAACTGGCAGCCGCTGTCGGGCCTGACATCATGCTGATGGATATCCGGATGCCCGTCATGGACGGGATTACCGCAACCCGCAGCATTACCTCCGCTCCCGGTGCTCCGAAGATCATTGTGCTCACCACTATCCAGCACGATGAGGCGGTGGTCCGGGCCATCCAGGCGGGCGCCGCCGGATTCCTGACCAAGGATGCCACGCCCGAATTCCTGCTCGCTGCCATCCGGACCGTCCATTCAGGCCACGCCGTGATGGCTCCGCACGCCACGAACCAGCTGCTTCGCGACTACACCACGCCGTCGGCCGGAAACCCGGCTGCCCTGGCGGCCTTGTCTGAACGGGAAAAGGATGTGTTTCTGCTGGCCGCGGAAGGCCAGGGGAACGCCGAAATCGCCGCCGGCCTGGTCCTGAGCGAGGCGACGGTGAAGTCCCATGTGGGCAGCATTCTGGCAAAACTCAAGCTCCGCAGCCGGATCCAGCTGGTGGCCTACGCCTACCAGAATGGCCTGCTCGGCGGCTGAGGCCTGCATTTGGGCCAGCAGGGACCTTCCGTCCAATCGAACACACGTAATCATCACCAACAATTGGAGGACACACCATGAAAAGGAAACTCATCGGACTCGCCGTGCTCGCGGCAGGGGCAGCGGCAGCCCTCGCGGCCTCAACTGTGCCGGGCGGTGCCGTCACTGCCTCAGCCTCACCCGTCAGCGGGATTACGGCTGAGGCCCAGTTGTATGCCAGCGCGGATGCGGCAGCTGAAACGGGCCGGGCCGCGGCCATCACGAAGTGCATGGCGGCAGCAGGTTACGACTACGCCCCGCAGGTGGCGGCTTACAAGGTCGATTTCAATGCCAACATGGGCCTCAAGCGCCTGGACGTGGCGGCCGCGAAAGCGGACGGGTATGCCTCGCTGCAGACGGCAGGGCCTGGCGAACCGGCGGACGGGACGGTCGAAGCCGCACTCTTCGCCGACCCCGCCTTTGTGGCCGCCCTGTCCGGAACCGGGCAGGACGATGACATCGTGCAGGTGAACGGCACCGGGCTGGGCACGTCCGGCAGTGGCTGCCGCGGGCAGGCGGCAACGGCGATCTACGGCAGCATGGAGAACTACATTCTGGCGACCGGAGTGGCAGGAAACTCACTCAACTCGGCTGCCGGCGCGGCGATGTCCGATTCAGGCTTCCAAAAGGCCATCGATGCCTGGAAGGACTGCATGGCTTCCTCGCCCTACGCCAACTTTCGCAGCCCGGCGGACGCGGTCAGTGCCGGAGTCCAGGCCGGCGGACTCAACGAGCTCAAGATCGCCGTGACAGACGCGACCTGCCGCGAACAGGTCAGCTTTCACGGCCGCCTGGATACTGTGCTGGACAAGTACCTCACCACCCGAATGCAGGAGCTGGAGCCGGAGATCACCAGGGTGAGGGAGATCCGGAAGCAGGCGGCTGCCCGGGCAGCCGAACTGACGAGGTAGAACCCGCATGCCGGCAGCCGGTCATCTTGGGGGAGACCGGCCGCCGGTGTTTGGGTTCAAGGTGGAGCTACGGCCCCTCCTGCCTCCCCCACCAGGGATTGCCCGGACTAGACTTCCTCCATGGCCATTTTTCTGGACCCGCCCCTTTGGCCTGCCCACGGAACACACTTCTCGCATCTCATCTCGGACAGTTCACTCGAGGAGCTCCACGCCTTTGCCTCTGCAGCCGGCATTCCGGAACGGGCGTTCGACTGCGACCACTACGACGTCCCGGAACGCCGCATTGAGGACCTGGTGGCCGCCGGGGCTGTCCCGGTTGAGGGGCGGATCCTGGTGCGGAAACTTATTTCCAGCGGGCTGCGCATCCCGGCTCGCCAGCGCAACGGGTCTCTGAAAGTGCCGCTGCTGAACCGCTGGAACTCTGTTATGCCGGGCCATGATGCACTGTTCCTGGACCTGCTGGACCGTTGGGGCGAAGAACACCGCAAGTATCATGGCCGCACCCACCTGCTCGCCGTGCTGGAGGCCCTGGACCTGCTCAGCGAACCCGCCGAGCCTCCCCGCCCGGTGGTCCTCGCAGCCTGGTTCCATGATGCCGTCTACCGCGGTATTGCCGGCCAGGATGAGGAGGAATCAGCCCGGCTCGCCGAGGACAGGCTGGCTGACGCCGGGCTGCCGGCCGCGGACGTCGAGGAGGTTGCCCGCCTGGTCCGGCTGACCGCTGACCACTGCCCGGAACCAGGGGACGACGACGGCGCCCTCCTTTGCGATGCTGACCTTTCGGTCCTCGGCGGCGAACCGGAGCCCTACGCCCGTTACCTGGCGGCCGTCCGGGAAGACTACGCGCACATCGGCGACGCCGACTTCGCGGCCGGACGCGCCGCCGTCGTACGGCGCCTGCTGGAACTGGACCCGCTGTTCCACACTGAACGGGCGCAGGAGCTGTGGCTGGACGCTGCCCGAAGCAACCTTCAGGGCGAGCTGGCCTGACGGGCGCCTGCCTGCTCTTTACCGCAGCAACCTACCCAGCCCAAGCCTTTACGGGCCGGCACAGCCAATGCAAGACTGCTCGGATGAACCTGCGAATCCAAGCCGTCTGCATCGACTCCACGAATCCCAAAGTGCCCGCAGATTTTTGGGAGAAAGCCCTGGGGTGGCGCCGGACGTATGAGGTGGAGGACGAGATAGTCCTCGAACCTCCGGCAGGCAGCCCCGAGGACGGCGTCTCACCGGACCTGCTGTTCCTCAAGGTGCCAGAGCGCAAGGAGATTAAGAACAGGCTGCACCTGGACCTTCGCCCGGAAGACCAGGCCGCGGAGGTCAAGCGCCTGCAGGAACTGGGCGCCCGCCGTGTATCGGTAGGCCAAGGGGATGACGTGACCTGGGTGGTGCTGGCGGACCCGGACGGCAACGAGTTCTGCGTGCTCCGCGCCCTCCGGACGGAGGAGCTGGAAGCCCAGGGACTGGTGCCGGGCGTTGAAACAAAGCCTTAGGGCACGTTGCCGCCGCACCCGAAACGTGTGGCTATTAGCGGTAGCTGGTGACGAACGGCGCGTCAGTGGGAACGATCTGTTTGCCCAGCGGCATCAGGGACACCGGGATCAGCTTGAGGTTGGCGATGGCCAGCGGGATGCCGATGATGGTGATGGCCATGGCAAAGGCGGTGACCACGTGCCCGATCGCGATCCAGATCCCAGCCACCAGCAGCCAGATCACGTTGCCCAGCAGCGAGAAGATGCCAGTTCCGCCAGGCTTGTCCACCACTGTGCGCCCGAACGGCCACAGCGTATACGCGGCAATCCGGAATGAGGCGATCCCCCACGGAATGGTGATGATAAGCAGGCAGCAGATAATTCCAGCAAGGAAATAGCCAAGGGCAAGCCAGAAGCCGCCAAAGATCAGCCAGATGATGTTGAGCAGTGTCTTCATCTGTCCATTGTGCCCTGAGGGGTCTGACAAAACCTCAGGGGCTGCCCTGATTGTCCCCTGAGCGGTCAGCCTGGTTGGCTGGTCGCCCGGCCCAGGTGTCCTGAGGAACTAGCCCTTGGCTGCATGGACGAAGGCGCGGATTTTCTCCAGGTCCTTCACCCCGCGGGAAACCTCGACGCCGGAAGACACGTCAACTCCCCACGCACCTGCAGCAGCGGAAGCCTCTGCGACGTTGGCGGAATCAAGGCCGCCGGCCAGCAGCCAGTGACGGCCCTCCAGTCCAGCCGTCCTGACCGAACTGTAATCCCATGCCTCGCCGGAGCCGGGGACGGCGGCGTCCACCAGCAGGAGTTCCTCGCCCCAGTTGCCGAAGGCTGCCTGCCCCGCCCCCATGGTGACCGCCCTGATCAGTTTCATGCCGGCGTCGTGGACGGTAGCGACGTCCCCAGGGGTGCGCTCCCCGTGCAACTGGACCCACTGCAGCCCGGCGGCGCGGGCAATGGCCACCGCATCCGCGGCAGGCTCGTGCCGGAAGACGCCAACGGCCGTAACGCCGTCGGGAACGCTGTCCAGGAGGGCTGGCACCTGCGACGGCGACACCACACGGGGGCTGGCCGTCAGGACAAAGCCGACAGCGTCCGCTCCGGCGGCCACGGCCTCCCGGACAGATTCGGGCGTACTCAGCCCGCACACTTTGACGAACATTCCGTGCTCCTTAAGGCAGACTTCACATTGTCCCCCGGAGGAGGTTAGCAGGGAAGGGCTGCCGATGTGACCCCTTCCAAAGGCACTGGTTCTCCCGCTCAATCAAGTCCCTGAACTGGGTAGCTGCTTCGGCAACTTCAGATCCGTGCCATTCCGGCCCACACACTTAGTTGAATCCGCCGGACACACCCCTAATGAGTGGTCCTTCCGCCAACCCGAACTATCACGGGGGTCTTAATTGCGGTTGAGGCAATCAGAGTGCTGCGTATACCCAATCTGACGCTAGGGTGTGTGCTTATGCGCAGTCTTTCCTTCATCCGTGCCGGTGCCGCCGCTGTTCTTGCGCTGATGCTCTTGGCCGCACCGATCGTCGCGGATGCCGCCTACGCCGCCCAGGCTGAGACCAACACCATCGCCGTCGGCCGACTTCCGCAGGGGGTGGCTGTTGATCCGGTGACGCACACCGCCTATGTCGTCAACACTGAAGACGGAACTGTTTCCGTCATCAATGGGAACACGGTGACCAGCACCATCCCTGTAGGCGATCACCCTTTGGGGGTGGCAGTGGATCCCGTTACGCACACTGTCTACGTCACGAACGGCGGCAGCCAGTCGGTGTCCGTGATCAAGGGCAACACCGTGACCGGCACCATCCCTGTCGACAGCAGCCCTTATGGAGTGGCGGTGGACCCGGAGACGCACAGGGTCTACGTCACCCACCCTTACGCCAACGTGGTCTCTGTGGTTAGTGGAGCTGCCGTTACCAGCACTATCCCGGTCGGGAATGGACCGCACGGGGTGGCGGTGGATCTGGCGACGCACACGGTCTACATTGCGAACCTCTACGACGGCACCGTATCCGTGATTGACGGAACCGCTGTCAGCAGCACCATAACTGTTGGTGTCGGACCTCTGGGAGTGGCGGTGGATCCGGGGACGCACACCGTCTACGTCACCAACCCCTCGGCGAGCAGCGTGAGTGTTATTAACGGGACGACCGTGACCGGCAGCATTGCCTTCGGCAACAGGACTCCGAATTGGGTGGCGGTCGATCCGCGGACACACACCATTTATGTGACCCACGTATATTCGGACAAAGTGTCAGTGGTTAACGGAACCACGGTGACCAGCATCATTTCCGTCGGAAGCGCACCAGTGGGAGTGGCGGTGGATTCCACGATGCAAACGGTCTATGTCACGAACGCTGTCAGCGGGACAGTGTCAGTGATCACGAACTTAGTCAAAAAGGGCTTCGATGCTGATGGCCACCCTGACGTTTTGGCCCGTGATGGCAGCGGTGCCCTCTGGCTTTACCCGGGCAACGGCACCGGCGGATGGCTGACCCCGGTCCAGGTCGGCTCCGGCTGGAACGTCATGACCGCCATCGTAGGCCCAGGCGACTTCAATGGCGACGGCCACGCAGACGTCACGGCCCGCGACGGCAACGGTGCCCTCTGGCTTTACCCCGGCAACGGCACCGGCGGATGGCTAACCCCGGTCCAGGTCGGCTCCGGCTGGAACGTCATGACCGCCATCGTAGGCCCAGGCGACTTCAATGGCGACGGCCACGCAGACGTCACGGCCCGCGACGGCAACGGTGCCCTCTGGCTTTACCCCGGCAACGGCACCGGCGGATGGCTAACCCCGGTCCAGGTCGGCTCCGGCTGGAACGTCATGACCGCCATCGTAGGCCCAGGCGACTTCAATGGCGACGGCCACGCAGACGTCACGGCCCGCGACGGCAACGGTGCCCTCTGGCTTTACCCGGGCAACGGCACCGGCGGATGGCTGACCCCGGTCCAGGTCGGCTCCGGCTGGAACGTCATGACCGCCATCGTAGGCCCAGGCGACTTCAATGGCGACGGCCACGCAGACGTCACGGCCCGCGACGGCAACGGTGCCCTCTGGCTTTACCCCGGCAACGGCACCGGCGGATGGCTAACCCCCGTCCAAGTCGGCTCCGGCTGGAACGTCATGACCGCCATCATCTAACTCCGCCACATTGTGGAACGTCCTATAAGGGCCGAGCTGTATGTAGTTACTCCACCGGTTCAGTCACAGCTTCACCGATCGCTCCACAGGCTTCCTAGGGCCAGCAGCCACGCAGGCAACTAGGCTGGACGGATGGAGATCATCCGTTATGCAGAGCTCAGGCCCCAACCATGGCGCAACGGCGGTGGTGTGACCCGGGAACTGGCCAGCCATCCCAAAGCAGCCTCCGCCCAGGATGGTGCCTGGGATTGGCGCGTGAGCATCGCCGAAGTCAGCAAGGCAGGCGACTTCTCGGGGTTCCCCGGGATGGAACGCGTGCTGACCGTGATCGACGGTGAACTGCTCCTCCTGACCGTCGACGGCGCCGAGCACCCGCTGGAAAAATACCGGCCCTTCAGGTTCTCCGGCGAAGCCGCCAGCCACGGCGCACTGCCCACGGGTGACATCCGGGACCTGAACGTCATTACCCGGACCGGTTCCTTCAAGGGCTACACGTCCATCATCGAGCTGTCCAAGAAGCGCGCCCACCCCCTCTTTGAGGGCCAGCTGGGCGTCCTGCTGCAGGGCCAAGCCACTGTCAGCGCGGGTGCAGCAGAGGAAGCCGGAGATGGTGCCGAACAAGACAGTGCCGAACATGACAGTGCAAAACCGGAAGCCGCCGCCCCGGCAGCGGAACCCGAGGCACTGAGCCGTTACGACGCCGTCGTGGGTTCTGATGAGCGCTCCCCCGAAATCCTGGGCCGCGGATTCCTGGCGGTGGTCTCGATTGACCGCGTGGCGGGCGAGGGAGCAGGGTAAAGCCACCCTTGGTTACGTGAGCCTTTCCACACCCTGTTGCCTCATTGCAATACCTCCGGCAAGGGTGATTCGTTGCCTCATTTGAAAACCTCCGGCTGAGTGCTTCGTTGCCTCATTGAAAAACCTCCGGCTTGTTAGCTGTTCCAAGCCCTGTTGACAGGTTTGACGGCGGCGGGACTCTTTGCCCGGGAGAGGGTCTCCAGCTGGGCGGTGAGTGCCAGGATCTGGCGTGAGAGGCTGCCGGGTTTGATCTGTTTGAAGGCGGCATTCATCCGGATGATCGGGCGCTTACGCATCTTCTCGTGCCGGATCGCCCGCTGGTGGGGTGTGGCCGGCGCGTCGTGTTTCTTGGTCACTTTTGCGCCGTGCCGTTGTTTCTGAATGAGTTTTTGCTGGGGCAGCAGGTAGTTAGTGAAGAGCCGGTCCAGCTCCCAGATTTCGTTGAGTTTCCCGAGCTCCCCGGTGGTGTCGTAGCGGAGGTAGCCGACCAGTTCCCGGACCCTTGCCCAGTTCTTTTGCTCCACGTGGGCGCCGTCGTTCTTGTTGCCTGGGCGGGACCGGGTGAAGGTGATCTGGTGTGCGTGGCAGTAAGCGAGCAGTTGCTCATTGATGAACTCGGAGCCGTTGTCCGAGTCGATCCCGATGATCGGGAAAGGGAACACCGCGATGACGTGTTCGAGGGCCTCGAAGACCCATTTGGCCGCCTTGTTCCGCACCGACCGGTTCACCGTCCAGCCCGTGGAAATATCGGTCACCGTCAGGGTGAAACAGAACTCCCCGAAGCTGTTGCCGCCCTCATGTCCAACCAGATCAATCTCCACGAATCCCGGGACGGCGTCGTCCCACTCGGCCCAGGTCCGGACCGGGATCTGGGATTTCAGGAGGGTGCCGGGCTTGGTATGGGACCGTCCCCGGGGGAAGAGTTTCGCCCGTTCACCGACGAGTTTGCGGTCGATCGTCGCCGCGCTCATGCGCATCAGCAGATCAGCCTGCCTGTCGGTGATCACCAGCTCTTTGTCCCGGCGCAGCAGCGGTACCAGGACCGGCAGCATCGGGGCCAGCAGCCTGCCGGCAGGGGCACGCAACACAGCCCAGCACCTGATCAGCGGGTCCAGCAGATCAGGGCCGTACACGGGCTTCCGGCCCGGCCTGGGCCTGACAACTTTCAGGACCAAGGCGCCCCGCAGAGCCGCCCGGGCGTAATCGCGGTGCCAACCGGTCAGCTCGACCAGCTCGTTCAAGATCCGGGACTTCCCCGCCCGATCCGCCGTCTTGTAAGCGAGAGCCTTCTTCTTCGTCACAGCCTGCCGTTGGATCATCGTTAGCTCCATGAAAACGGGCATAGCCCCAATCCGCTGCCACCACCGCGAACCACGCCGCTACGCGGAGGTTTTCAAATGAGGCAACGTATCCGGCTACGCGGAGGTTTTCTATGAGTCAACGCGCACACTGGCCACACCTGGGTTCCATCCATAGACTCGGGCTATGACCTCCACATCCTTCAATTCGCTCCTGTCCACCCAGATCGGCAACGAGTTCACCGCCTCGCAGCAGTACATCGCCGTGGCCACCTGGTTCGCCAACCAGGACCTCCCGCAGCTGGCGCGCTACTTCTACCGGCAGTCCGTGGAAGAGCGGAACCACGCCATGATGATGGTGCAGTACATGCTGGACCGGGACATCGCCTTCACCATTCCCGGCGTCCCCGCGGTCCGCAACGACTTCTCCTCGGTGACCGAACCACTGGCGCTTGCGCTGCAGCAGGAAAAGGAAGTCACCGCCAACATCGAAGCCCTCTTCCGTGCGGCCCGCGGCGAGGATGATGCCCTGGGTGAACAGTTCATGCTGTGGTTCCTCAAGGAGCAGGTGGAGGAAGTGGCCTCGATGACCACGCTGCTGAACATAGCCGAGCGTGCGGACAACCTGTTCGACATCGAGAACTTCATCGCCCGCGAGTCCATCGGCGACGGCGGCCGCGACTCCGCCGCCCCCGCGGCTGCCGGCGGCGCCCTCTAGTCCGCCCCGCCCTCAACTGAGCAGCGCTAACTGTCGTTTTGAACCCTCAAAACGACAGTTAGCGCGACCTACTTGGGGACGGAGCCCGGTGGTGAGGTTGGCCACCAACCCGGCCAGCCGCAGGCCGGTATTGCTAGGCTGGAAAGCAAGGTTCCGCAGTGGGGCCTCCGGACGACGGATCAGTACCCGGCACGCGACAAGACTGGCCAAAGGATCTGTCATGTCGTGGTTAATCCTCATCCTCTCCGGAGCGCTGGAAGCCGTCTGGGCCGCCGCCCTGCACCGCACCTTCCAGGCCACCGGCCGCCGCAGGGTCCTGCCCGCCGCACTCTTCCTGGCCTCCGTCCTGGCCAGTACCGGCGGACTCGCGATCGCCATGCAATCCATCCCCACCGGAACCGCCTACGCCGTGTGGGTGGGGGTGGGCGTGGTGCTGACCAGTGCGTATGCCATCATCACCAAGGTGGAACGGCCGACGGCGGCGCGCCTGCTGCTGCTCGCCGGCATCGCCGCCTGCGTGGTTGGCCTGAAGGTGGTGGCATAGTGCTGCAACGCTCCGTTCCGTGGCTGGTGCTGCTGGCTTCCGCCATTTTGGAAGCTGTCTGGGCAACGGCACTTGGACTGTCTGACGGCTTCACCAGGCCGCTGCCCACCGCCGTCTTCGCCACCACCGCCACACTGAGCATGCTGGGGCTGGGCATCGCGGTCAAAAGCATCCCCCTGGGCACCGCCTACGCCGTTTGGGTAGGAATCGGCGCCGGGCTGACCGTGGCCTGGGCGATGGCCACCGGTGCCGAGCCCTTCAGCCTGCTCAAAGTGCTGTTCATCGGCGGCATTGTGGTGTGTGCGGCCGGGCTCAAGGCATTGGCCGGCGAACCCGGCAACTCCGCTGCCCCGCCGGCGGCCGCGCGTAGCCGCCGGTAGCGCAAAAGCCTCTGGAATCCAGCGGGCGGTTTAGGATTTTGGCATGGACTCCCCCGAGATAATGCAGGCCCTGGACGCGCTGCGCCTCAGAGTAGCCGGGGGCAGCCGGACCCTGCTGGGCATTGCGGGCGCCCCCGGGTCCGGTAAATCCACCTTCGCCGAGTGGATCCGGCAGCAATTCGGCCCGGAGCAGGCCGTGGTGGTGCCCATGGACGGGTTCCACCTGGGCAACGCCATCATCGACGGCACTCCGCTGAGGCAGCGGAAAGGCGCCATCGACACGTTCGACGCCGGCGGGTACCTTTCGCTGCTCCAACGGCTGGTGCGCCGGGACGAAGACGTGGTGTATGCCCCGGAATTCCGGCGCTCCATCGACGAGCCCGTGGCGGCTTCCATCGCGGTCCCGGCCAGCATTCCGCTGGTCATCACCGAGGGCAACTACCTGCTGGCGGACACCCCTGCCTGGAAGCAGGTGCGGGCCCAGCTGGACGAAGTGTGGTTCGTTGACACCCCTGCGGATTTGCGGCTGGAACGGCTGGTGGCCAGGCACGAGGCGTTTGGCATGGAGCGTTCCGCCGCAGTGGCCTGGGCGCAGGGCCCGGACGAAGCCAACGCCGTTCTCATCGAGGCCACCCGCCTCGGAGCTGACCGGATCATCCCCTGGGGCTGAGTTTCCCGCACCGAGGGGTGAGATGTCGGCGCCAAGCCTTTGCCGGAACGCCGGGATCTCACCCCTCGATGAGGCGCATGGCGGGTGAGCGCGGGCGCGTGCCCGGAATAGTTCGGAATACTGGGGCCGAGGCGGAGGTTCTTGGCTGGGACACCACTTTGAGCGAACGGAGCCAATTTATGAAACCCGCACCCGCAGCATTGGTACAGCTGGCCCAGGGCCTGGAGGTCAGTCCGCTGGGGTTCGGGGGGATGGCCCTCACGCCCGTCTACGGCGGGGTGGATCCGGCCGAGGCGCTGAAAACCCTGCATCACGCCGTAGACGCGGGCGTCAGCTTCATCGACACCGCCGACATCTACGACGGCGGCAGCAACGAAGAACTGATCGCGCACCTGCTCAAGGACCGCCGGGACGAGGTCCAGCTGGCCACCAAGTTCGGGCTGGTGGGGAGCCCGGCCACCGGATACTCAGATATCCGCGGTGATGCCCCGTACGTCCGGCAAGCCGTGGAGAACAGCCTTCGCCGGCTCGGAACGGACACCATCGACCTCTACTACATGCACCGCCGGGATCTCCGGACTCCGCTCGCCGAAACAGTGGGGGCCATGGCGGAGCTCGTGGAACAGGGCAAGGTCCGGCATCTGGGTTTATCCGAGGTGACGGCCGAGGAGCTGCGCGAGGCCCACGCAGTGCATCCTATTGCCGCAGTGCAAAGCGAATGGTCCATCTGGAGCCGGGACGTGGAGCGCAACGTTGTTCCGGCCGCCGCCGAGCTGGGGGTGGGCTTTGTTCCGTACTCGCCGCTGGGCAGGGGGTTCCTCACCGGCACCGTTGACGCTTCACAGCTGGGCGAAAATGACTTCCGACGCCGGATCCCGCGTTTCGCCGCAGACGCCGCCGACGCGAACCAGGCTGTTGTGGCCGCCGTCCGGCTGGTTGCCACGGTGCTTGACGCAACCTCTGCCCAGGTGGCACTTGCCTGGCTGCTGGCGCAAGGCAGGCGGTTCGGCCTTCCTGTTGTCCCCATCCCCGGCACGCGCAAAACCCACCGGATCGACGAGAACCTGGGCGCCCTCGCCCTGGACCTGACCCCGGCGCAACAGGAGGCGCTGGACTTGGCGGCGGACGCCGTCGTCGGCTCCCGCTCGGCTGATCCCAAATGGGTGTCTGAGGGGCGCGAGGAGGCAGCCTCCTAGGCTTCGCCCCGTTCCGTGATCCACCAGCCGATCCCCAGGGGAAGCGCGTACCAGATGGCCACGGACGTGCAAGCCTCAAGGACGGACGGGGCTTCGGGACCGCCGGCGATAACGGCAATCGCGGTAATGGTGCTGAGGTAGCCGCTGGCGTCCGGCAGCAGGGTGATGATGAGGCCGTTGCCTACCAGCGTGATGAGAATGACGGCCACGATGGTCAGGGCTGTTCGCCGGATGGCCGCGGCCAGTGCAACGCCGAACATGGTGCCCAGCAGGCAGGCGGCCAGTCCGCTGCCGATGACTCCGGCGGAGTCCTGGAAGACGTCGGCGGGGGCGGCGTTCCCCATGGTGAGGCCTGCGGTGACGGCCGAGCAGAGGAGCACAAAGAGCTGCAGGGCCAGCGCCACCGCCACGGCCGCCACCACCTTGGCCCAGAACTGTCCGGTCCTGCCGCGCAGCAACGGGTAGTAGACAAAGGTGGTGCGGTGCGAGAAGTCAGAGGTCATTCCGAGTATCCCGATCAGCGGCATCGCCAGGCCCGTGAAAAGGCCGATGCCTCCTGCATACCCGGCGAACGTCATGGGCGTGCCCTGGCTCTGGCTGAACAGTGCCAATCCTGCTACCAGCGCCGCGGCCAGAGCAGCGAGGACGGCCAGGATGGCGAAGGAACTCCGGGTATCCAGCAACTTTCGGATCTCCACCCACGTCAGGAGAGCGAAGCTGACCTGGCGTTTGGGCGTCTGGGTCTGGAGCGTGCCGGTGGACTCAGTGTGTTGCGTCATGCTGTGGGCTCCAGGGCGTTGTTTCGGCTGGCGAATTCACCGGATGTCAGGGCAAGGAACTTCTCTTCCAAGGCCGAGTCGGTCACGTTGGACAGGTGGGTGAGGGCTATTCCGTGGGCGAGGCACGCCTGGCCGATGTCCTCAGGCGCTGCCTCCACGATGAACGTGTCACCTGTGCGGCTGTACTGCCAACCCAGCCCCGCGAACACCTCCGGGAGGCGCGTTGGATCTGCGGCGGATACCTTGGTACCGGCGCTGACGCTGAATTCTGCCACCCGGCCGGCTGCCACCACCCGGCCCCGGTCGATCATGACAATGTGGTCCGCCACTGCCTGCACGTCCCGGAGCAGGTGGCTCGACAGAAGCACCGTGCCGCCCTGGGACGTGAAGTGCTTCAGGAATCTGCGCACCCACACGGCACCATCGGCGTCGAGCCCGTTCGTCGGTTCGTCCAACACCAGGAACTGCGGACCTGCCAGGATGGCCAGGCCAAGGACCAGACGCTGGCGCATCCCGAGCGACAGGGATGACACCCGTTTGCCCCGGACCGTCACCAGGCCGGTCAGGATGAGTACCTCCTCGATGCGCGGGTCCGCCACTCCCAGGAGCAGGGCGTTCAGCTTCAGGGTCTCGCGCACGGACCTGCCCGGGTGAAGCGCTGTGGGATCCAGGACAAACCCGATGGCGCGGCCAGGGTGCACCAGGTCCGCACGCCTGCGCCCGGCGAAGAGGACTTCCCCGGTGTCGGCGCGGCTGAGGCCGGCAGCGATGCGCAGCGTGGTGGACTTCCCGGCACCGTTCGGCCCAAGGAACGCGGTGACCGAACCCGGCGGGCAAATGAAGCTGACAGAATCCACCACCGCCCTCCCGGCATAGGCCTTGGTGACGCCAATGAAGGCAATTCCGGACGCGGTTTCAGACTGTAACGCCAATGAAGCGTTCCTTCCCCCTAGGTAACTTCCTTGCGGAACCTAGCACAAAATGCCGGTTGCGCGTTGCGACGGCGTGACTTGCGGCTTCGTAGACTGATGCCTATGGATACGCTCATTCACTCCTCAGACAGCATTACTGTCCGCCGGATCTCCGTCAGCGAGGTGGACAACAATGTGTATCTGCTCACCGCCAGGAAATCCGGGGCGCAGCTCCTGATCGACGCGGCCGACGACCTTCCTGCCATCCAGGCGCTGCTTGCTGAGTCCGCCGCGGACAGTGCTGTCCCTCCGAAACTGGAGCTGATTGCCACCACCCACCAGCACTGGGACCACGTCCGGGCCCTGCCCGCCCTGGTGGAAGCAAGCGGGGCGCGGACGGCAGCCGGAAAGGACGACGCACCGGAACTGCCGGTGGCTGTTGATGTCCTACTGGACCACGGAGACCGCTACGCCTTGGACGGGTTCGAGGTGACAGCGGTGCACCTGCGCGGCCACACCCCGGGCTCCATCGCCTTGGTCTACCAGGACCCCGAGGGGCCGGCGCACATCTTTTCCGGGGATTCCCTGTTCCCGGGCGGCGTGGGGAACACCCAGAAGGACGCCTCCCGGTTTGAGCAACTCATCACCGATGTCAGCGAACGCCTCTTTGACGTATATCCGGACAGCACGGTGGTCCACCCGGGGCACGGCAAGCCCACCACCCTTGGCGAGGAGCGTCCCCATCTTCAGGAATGGCGCGCCCGCGGATGGTGAGCCCGGGCCGCGTTTTGCCGGCCTGGCCCGCTGCTCGTAAACCGCTACTAAAACCGCACTAAAAAGGACGGCCGCACCCTGGATTCAGGGTGCGGCCGTCCTTTTGTTCAGAAATCCAGGGCCCACGACCGCCGAGTTCCCTGACCGTGGATCCGCGCCGGCGAGGGACCCGGCCCGAGCTTGCGAGGGCAGGGAGCCGGTGTGGCCCTGCGAGGTTAGGGAGCGGTTGGGGATCTAGCGGTCTTTAGCGGCCGCGGCGTTCGTTGGACGCCGGAGCCGACGCGCGGCGGGGGCCACTGCGGGCAGGACGGCCTTCGCCGGACCGGCCGGAGCCGCCGTTGCCTGCATACGATCCGCCGGAGGTTCCACCGGTGTTGGAGGACCAAACAGCCTTGTTGCCGCCGGCGCTGCCTGCGGAGGCACCGGCACGCTGGCCGGATCCGCCGGTGCGGGCGCCGGCTGCAGCCGTGCGGGAGCCGGTTCCGGCTGCACGCTGGCCGGTGGCGGGTCGGCCGTTGCGCTGGCCACCGGTTGAAGCCGGCCGGCCGGTGCCGCCGCGGGGAGCATCGCTACGGGTTACGCGGGAGTCCGCACGGCCGTCTGAACCGCGGCCAGCCGATGAGCGGCCACCTGCCGCGGGGACGTCGTTGCGGTGCGTGGAAGCGGTGCCACGGCCACGGGCATTGCGCCGCGCTGCAGCTGCGGCAATGGCGCGGTCCTCGTTCTGCTCAATGACACGGTCTGCAGCATTGCGGGCAGCGGCCTGGCCTTCGTAGGCCACGGCACGGCGCTCCGCGCGCGGGATGTCGGAGCGGGTGGGCTCGGCGGAGACCCTTCCACGTCCACCGCGTCCGCCACGGCCACCTGCGGTGGGTGCCGCCTGGGTAGTGCGGCGGGCACGCTTGCGCTCGGCGTTGGCACCCGTGGAGGTGCCGCCGCCCTGATTGGCCTTGGCGGCCAGCAGGGCTGCCCGGGTGCGGGGATCGATCTTGTCGGCCATTTCGCCCACGAGTTCTGCAACCAGCGGGGAGTTGGCGGTGACGCGCTCGAAGCTGACCTCGACGCCGGCAGCCTTCATCAGCTTCTTGACGTCGGTCTGCTGCTCCGGGAGGGTCAGTGTGACCACGGTGCCGTCTGAGCCGGCGCGTGCCGTCCGTCCCGAGCGGTGCAGGTAAGCCTTGTGCTCGGTGGGCGGGTCTACGTGGATCACCAGTTCGACGTCGTCCACGTGGACGCCGCGGGCAGCGACGTCGGTGGCCACCAGGACGCGGACGTCACCGTTGGAGAATTCGGCCAGGTTCCGGTCACGGGCATTCTGCGAGAGGTTGCCGTGCAGATCAACGGCGGGGATCCCGGCGTCGGTCAGGGTCTTGGCCAGCTTGCGGGCGTGGTGCTTGGTCCGCATAAAGAGGACGCGGCGGCCGGCTCCTGAGGCGAGTTCCACGATCAGCTGCTTCTTGACTGTCTGGTCGTTGACCACCAGGACGTGGTGTTCCATGGTGGTCACCGCGGCCTGCGGGTCATCCACGGAGTGGGTCAGCGGGTTGGACAGGTAGCGCTGGACGATCTTGTCCACACCGTTGTCCAGCGTGGCGGAGAAGAGCAGGCGCTGGCCCTGGCTGGGGGTCATGTCCATGAGCTTCTTGACCACGGGCAGGAAGCCGAGGTCGGCCATGTGGTCGGCCTCGTCCAGGACGGTGATTTCCACGGCCTCAAGGGTCAGGATGCGCTGGCGGATCAGGTCCTCCAGGCGGCCCGGGCAGGCAATGACGATGTCGACGCCGGAGCGCAGCGCCTTTTCCTGGCGGGCCTGGGAGATGCCGCCGTAGATCACGGTGGTGTTCAGGCCGGCGGCCTTGGCCAGCGGCTCGATGGTGGCGTTGATCTGGGTGGCCAGTTCACGGGTGGGTGCCAGGACCAGGCCCATGGGGCGGCCGGGCTTGCGGAAGTGCTTGGCTTCCCGCTCAGCGAGTCGTGCTACAAGCGGGATGGCGAAAGCGATGGTCTTGCCGGAGCCGGTGCGGCCGCGGCCCAGGACGTCGCGTCCTGCCAGGGTGTCCGGAAGGGTCTTGACCTGGATGGGAAACGGTTCAGTGATTCCCTGTGCGGTGAGCGTGTCAGCAAGGGCTTTGGGCGTGCCAAGGGCAGCAAATGTAGTCAAAGTCAAAGGTCTTTCAGGCGGTATCCGTGCGGATATCGGCCCCCGATGCCGGTTGGCTCAAGGGTTCGCCGAAGAAAAGTCAGGTGATCAACCGGCCTGCTGCCACTTATGCAAAGCGGCGGCCGGGACCAAATAGAACGCGTTCATCGACGCAGGATGTGCCTCTCACATGAAAAAAGCCCAGTCCCTAAATGAAGGGAACCCGGGCATCACTGCACATCAAGTTCCCCAAGCTTACCATCCCGCCGCGCTTGACCCCGCCGCGGGTCCCCTTGCCCTCCCGGGCGCGGCCCGAGGCGTTGCCAGCGGGCGCCCTCCTGGAGCACGCTTGAGGCATGACTGAACAGGGCGGACATCACCACCACAAGACGGACGACGGCGGCACCCGGCTCACCGATGAACCCACCCAAAGTGCCGCTGAAGCCTGGGACGAGCGGTACAGCAGCAAGCCGAAGCTCTGGAGCGGCAAGCCCAACCCGCAACTGGTCCGCGAGGGAGGCGGGCTCCGGCCAGGCAAGGCACTGGACCTGGGGTGCGGCGAGGGCGCCGACGCCATCTGGCTCGCCCAGCAGGGCTGGACCGTCACCGCCGTCGACGTTTCCGCCGTCGCCCTGGCACGCGCCGCCGCGCACGAAAAGGCCGCGCTGGAGCGCGAAAGCGTCCACGCCGAAGGTCCTGGCGAGATTCCGAGCCGCATCCACTGGGAACAGTGCGACCTCGAGGAGTGGAAGCCCGTGGGAACGTACGACCTCGTCTCCTCCCAGTTCCTGCACTCGCCGCAACTGGCATGGCAGGGTCCGCTGCGGACAGCCGCCGCCGCAGTCAAGCCCGGTGGCACACTGCTGATCGTGGGCCACCACCCGGACCGGCTGCCGCCATGGGGCAACCACACCTCCCATGAGATGTTCTATACCCCGGCCCAGCTGGTGGAGGAACTTGGCCTCGACTCGCCGGAATGGCTGGTGGAGGTCAACACCACGCGTGACCGGCGCGTAGCAGGGCCTGACGGGCAGGAAGCCGTCATCGGCGATACCGTGCTCCGGGCTACCCGGCTGTCCTGACCGCCGCACCTCCCCCTACCACCCCTCGGAGTTTTTGTCCAGATACGGCGGGTTCCAGGCAGTTTTGCTCGCCGCATCTGGACAAAAACTCCGGGTCAGGGGGAGACGCGGGGGGCCACCGCCACGCCGACGGCGGCAAGCACGGCAGCCAGGGCGAAGACGCCACTGAACGATCCTGACGTCGTCGTGAATGCCGCGAAAACGATGCCGGTGGTGGCGAGCGCCAACGCCCCGCCGAGGGAATCGGAAATGGACATGGCCGAGCTGTTGAAGCCCTGGTCCTCCTTGGCGGACAGCGCCAGCGTCATCACGCTGAGCCGGGGGTACAGGAGCCCCATGCCTCCGCCGGCGAAGATCCAGCCGGCAATCGCGACGGCGGCGGACCAGTTAAGCGCGGTGGTTGCCAGTGCCAGGATGATGGCGCCCAGCACCAGCACCGATCCGATCCGCACCGCCGCGCTGTGGGACAGCCGGGTGCCGAGCCTGCCCTGGATCGCCGAAGCGCCCGCCCAGGCCAACGCACCGCCCGTGAGGGTGAGCCCCGCGAACGTTGGCGGGAAGGAGTACTGCTCAATCAGCAGGTAGGGCAGGTAGACCTCTGCACCGAAGAATGCCGCCGAGGCCAGCCCCCGGGTGAGGATCACGGTGGGCAGTCCGCGCCGGGACGTCAGCGTTCCCCGCGGCACCAGCGGACGCACAGCCGCCAGGGCAATGGCGACGGCGACGACGGCCAAGACGGCGGCCGCGGCGGGAACCCCGGGAATCCGGACCCCGGCGGACAGGTTCAGTCCCAGAACGGCCAGGGCGGCGAGCGCCGCCCACCCCATGCGGCCAACAGCCCATGGCGGCTTGGCCGCACCGCTCCCGTCCTTCTGTTCCCGTGCCATCCCCCGGAGTACCGGCACGATCATCACCAGGGCAGGAATCACCAGGCCAACCACGCCAAGGAACACCCAGTGCCAGCTGAGCACCTGCGCCACGATCCCCGCTGCGAACGGTCCGATCAGGGACGGGATAACCCAGGCGGCTGAGAAGGCCGCGAAAATCTTCGGATGGAGCAGTGCCGGATATACCCGCGCCACAACAACGTAGAGTGCCACGGTCATCGCTCCGCCACCAAGCCCCTGCACCAGGCGCCCGGCCACCAGCACGGGCATGGAGGCTGCCGTGCCCGCAATCAGCAGGCCAAGGACAAACAGGACAACCGACGAATAGAGCGGCACGGCAGGCCCGCCGCGGTCCGACCAGTTGCCGGCCGCCACCATGCCAATCACGCCGGTGGCCAGCGGGCCGGCGAAGGCAAGGGCGTAGAGGCCGGCGCCGTCCAGTTCCCGGCTGACCAGGGGCATGATGGTGGTCACCGCGAGCGATTCGAAGGCGGCCAGGAACACCAGGGCACACGCGCCGATTGTCACCCACAGATACGGCCGCCGGAGGATTCCGGCGGCGGGGTGGGTGGCTGGAAGAGTCGAATCGTGCACGGTAACGGCCTGATCAGTTTTCATGGACGCAACCGTAGGACCTCAACTATGGTTGAGGTCAAGGTGGCATCCGGCTGGCGGAAGGTCGGCCCTTCGGCCCGGAATGTCCAGCCCGGAGCGCCGTTGGTCCAACAGGTGGAAGCATGCCACAGCCCGCAGGCGGAGCGCACCATACTCTCAGCGTCGGCGAGTTGTCGGACCGCAGTGGAGTGGCGGCGTCGGCTCTTCACTTTTACGAACGCAACGGCCTACTCTCCTCCGAACGCACTGCCGGCAACCAGCGGCGATACCGCCGCGACGCCCTGCGGCGGGTGGCGTTCATCCGCGTGTCGCAGCGGGTGGGCATCCCGCTCAAAGACATCCGAGCGGCCCTGGATTCCCTGCCCGAAGGCCGCACACCCACCAAGCGCGACTGGTCACGGCTCTCGCGGCTCTGGCGCACCGAACTGGATGCCCGGATCGAGGCGCTTGAACACTTGCGCCGCGACTTGGATGGCTGCATAGGCTGCGGCTGCCTGAGCCTGAAGGCCTGCCGGCTGCAGAACCCGGCGGACCAGCTGGGCTCGGCCGGAACCGGGGCGGTCCGGTGGAAGGCTGGAGCCGTCCCGCCCACAGCCTCCATGCCGCCCAGCAACTGAGGGCAAAGCCCTGCGCCCTGCTGCCACTGCTGTCGCGCTGTGGCTGTGGCTGTGGCTGTGGCTGTGGGGGCAGCCTGACACAGTTCGGGGGCCGGCCTATCCCACGGGCCGCGGTCCGGCCCTGCGAACTCTCCTCTATTCTGGAAGTGATGAGTGAATCCCCAGAATCTCCCCAGCCCCCGCACAATCCGCGGCCGGTTACGCCCGGAACACAGGCCTCGTTCGGCACTTACGGTGGCCGGCCTGTCAGCTTCGTGCGCCGCGGAACCCGGCTGCAGGGACGCCGGCAGGCCGCATGGGAAGAGCACGCCGAGCGCTGGGCCGTGGACGTTCCCCGCCATATCGCCAACACCTCCGTCCACCCTGAGTACACGTTCGACGCCGAAGCGGTGTTCGGCCGGAAGGCGCCGCTGATCGTGGAGATCGGCTCCGGTCTGGGCGATGCCATCTGTCACGCCGCGGAGCAGAACCCGGACACTGACTTCCTGGCCGTGGAGGTCTATACGCCTGGACTGGCCAACACCATCATGAAAATCAACAGCCGCGGACTGCGCAACGTCCGCGTCGTTGAGGCCAATGCTCCGGAGGTGCTTGCCACCATGCTTCCCGCCGGGTCGGTCACCGAACTGTGGGTGTTCTTCCCTGACCCCTGGCACAAGTCCCGGCACCACAAGCGCCGCCTCATCCAGCCCGCGTTCGCCGGCCTTGCCGCGCGTGCCCTGAAGAAGGGCGGCCTGTGGCGGATCGCCACCGACTGGTCCAACTATGCCGTTCACGTCCGCGACGTCCTGGCCGACTCGGAAGACTTCGAAAACCTGCACACCGGCGAGCGCCATGGGCCCGAGAGCCCGCTCACCCAGGTGTGGCAGTCCGGCGTCGAATCCCTGGTGGGTGGCGCCCCGGTCCGCGAAGGCCGTGCCCCGGTCAGCACCGAACATACCGGCCCCAACGAGGGCGTAGACGAAACGGGTGGCTGGGCGCCGCGCTTCGAAGGCAGGATCCGCACCAGCTTTGAAGCGAAGGCCCATGAGGCCGGCAGGCTGATTTTCGACCTCTGCTACCGCAGGCTCTAGCCTCAGCTGACGCTGATGGCGGCCACAATCTCTTTGAGCATACTGAGCCGCGGCTCGATCTCAGGGTTGACGCAGGGCCAGATCGCCAGGACGCCAATGAAGCGGTTGTTTTCCCACACGCCAACGGGGGCTGCCACTTTCGCCGCACCGTCAGCATCCGTGTAACCCACCACCAGGGCGTACGAGGACTTGCCCGGCAGGTTCAATTCGCCTTCGGCCAGAAGTGTTCCCGCGCGGTCTTCCAGGTAGAACTCGGAGATCAGATGCGCCCAGCCGTTTGCCTGCGCGGGACCATCAATGGTGGCGTCATCCGTGGCCACGGTCACCAGGACATTGCCCAGGAGCCCGAACTGTTCGCTGTTGGGTCCTGCGGTGGAATTGTCCAGAACCTGGGTGTGTTCGGGAAAATCTGCGGTGAAGCCAAGCGGGGATTCGATATGCACTGACATGGTTGCTCCTTCAGCAATAAGTCACGGCCGGGTGGGCCGACGATGGGGCCGGGACGGGATGCAGGACGGTCATGTCAGGGCATCCTATTGAGCGAGGAGTCGTTCGCCACCTTGTGGTACGTGGACTGGTTGACCACCACCTGGCTCTCCGTCTTGAGACCTACCTTGGCCGCCTCGAAGTCGAGTCCGACCTCATGGGTGGCGGTGGCGACGTGGTTGAGCTGCACTGTTGCGGAGCCGGCCTCGTAGAGCTTGGCGGCATCCGAGGCTGCCCCCGGGATGTTGCCCGTGGCAATGTTCCGAACGTAGCTGTCCACAAGTTCCTTGTTGTCCGAGTAATCGACGTCGATCTTCACCGTGCCCTGAGTACCTGCCGTGAACGTTGACTCGGCCTTGCCGCCCGGCCCGTCCAGCCCAGCGCTGCCGCCGGAGGCCATTGTTCCTTCCATGGAAACGGAGATCGATTCCATGTTGTTGCCGGCATCCAGTTTGACCTCCATCCCGCCTTTCCCGGATGCCTGGCACACGTGTCCGTCAAGGTCCAGCTTGCCCTGCGCTGACACTTCGCTGCTGGCTGTGGCCGTGCCATGAGTCATGCTCCGCTCATAGGCGAGGTCAAGCTGGGCCGAACCCGATGCCCCGCTTGAATCGCCCTGGGCTTTCATGGACAACGTCCCCTTGAACTTGTCATCATGCCCGGTGGCTCCGTTGTCCCGGGCGGCGTCGTTGACGGTGTCCAGAATATAGGCCGGTGGGCTGCCCGCCATATCCGTCACCTCAGACAACTCATCAGGCGGGAGATCCGACATCATCCGATCGCGGGCGGCCAGGGCTTGCGCCGCGGTATCGAACTTGTACTCCCGTGACACTTCACTGCTCCCCGTTATACCGGCGGTTCCGGAGGGATCATTGACGCCAATGCCCAGATTTCCGTATACCTTCATGGTGGCCGAGCCATCCATGTTTTCCTGGACTTTAGCTCCCACTGCAGCGCCGCCATGCAGCCAGGCGGCCTTATACTCCAGTTCCGCTTTGTCTGTCTCTACGAGGCGGGGGATGTCCTTGGAGGCAACCTTCGTCAGTTCTGCCATGGCCTGGGCCTGCGCAGACTCCGGGATCCCGCCGTCCATCAACATCAACTGCCGGGCGAACGGATCGTTATTGTCTTCGCCCTCGATCAGGTACCGCCTGTCCTCCGCCGACAGGCCGTCCCACCATTTGGCCTGTTCTTCAGGGCTTGCGTCCACCATCCGGCCCAGGTCCTGTTCCAATTCGTGGTGGCGCTCTTTGGCTTCCGCTGCTTCCTTGACCCGCTGCTCGAGCCAGTTCAGGCCGTCATTGACGATGTTGTCCAACGGGCCGGCACCCTCGCCTCCGGATGATCCCGCGTCTCCGGTACCCGCCCCTCCGGAAGATCCGGCGGATGACCTTTCCTGCTCGTCGGCGTGCTGCAAAAGAAGCTTGGAGTTGTGACGGAGAGTAGACGCCACCTGTTCCAGGTTGGGACGGTGGCTTCCGGTCCACTCCTGGCGGAACCTCTCGCCGTCGGCACCTTTCCACGGCGCGGACTGAATCTGGCCCTGCAGGGAAGAAGCCTGGCTGCTCAGCAGTGAGGCCGCCTTGTCCGCGGCCTTGGCCAGATCCCGCAACTGGCTGACGTCAGCGCCGTAAAAAGTCATGCTGTCCCCCAAAGAAGTTGGCGATCAAGGTGTATCGCCGACCCAAATCGTTGCACACCTGCCCTGGTCCCCGCGATGGGCATCCCTCCCCATCCCCACGGCAAGGGCGCCATTTGCTGGCTTGCGGTCGCCCACGGCAGCCTGCCACTCGCTGCACCTCGCCGAAGCCGAGAGTTCCCGGACTGTTGCCAGCGGGGTTCCCGTGGCACGATTGGCCTTGTGGTGGGAGGCACGCAGGACTGCGCACCACAAGGCGCTTGCACAAAGGAACCACCATCAAAAGAGAACTCAGACAGGCCGCAGACGCGGCGGAGGATGTCACCAACTCGCATGCGTTGGAGGTATTGGCCAGGGCTGGGTTCGCGGCAAGCGGCCTGCTGCATTTCCTTGTAGGGGCCATCGCCATCCGGCTCGCAATGGGCGGAAACGGCAGCGCCGACGTCAGCGGAGCGGTAGCGGAACTCTCGAGCCAGCCGGCCGGGCCGCTCCTGCTGTGGAGCAGCTTTGCAGCCTGCGCAGCCCTGGCCCTGTGGCAAGTGGGTGATGCCATCTTCGATTTCAACCATCTGCCCACCAAAGACAAAGCGCTCAAGAAGGGCAAGGCAGCCGCCCAGGCCCTGGTGTTCACCACCCTGGCACTGACGCTGGCGTCGTTCGCCATGGGCACAGGTTCGGACGAGGACAACAGCCGCTCCGCGAGTGACCTGACTATCTCCGTCATGCAGGCACCAGGCGGCGTCGCCCTCCTGGTCCTTATTGGTGCAGGCATTGCGATAGCCGGAGTGGTGTACGCGGTCCGGGGAATCAGGAAGTCCTTCAAAAAGCACCTTAGGCTCCCCTCCTCCCCCACCGCCAGGACAGCGGTCTCGGCGGTGGGCGTTGCCGGGTACGTGGCCAAGGGCGTTGTGCTGCTGCTGACGGGACTGCTTATCGCGATCGCCACACTTCAGGCCAATCCGGAGGACTCCACAGGGCTCGACGGCGGGCTGAAGGCCCTCCGTGACCAGCCCTTCGGGATCTATCTGCTGGCGGCAGTGGGTGCCGGGGTGATCTGCTACGGCCTGTACATGATGGTCCGGGCGCGCCTGGCGAGAATGTAGCCGAACACACCCTGATGCTGCCGGCTGACACCGCACTGCCGCAGCTGTCCTGCCTACCCGGCAGTCCCGCTAGGGTTGACCCATGCCCCAGGTACGCGCCGAACGCTTCATCCGCCTCGACCCCGAAACCGCCTTCGCCTTCTCCCAGACCACCGGAGCCTTCCGGCTCAAGTGGGACCCGTTCATCTCCGCCCAGGGCTTCCTGGACGGAGCGACCTCTGCCGGGAAGGGCGTCAGGACGCGGACAGTGTCGCGGCTGGGCCTGGTGATGGTGAGCGAGTACGTTTCCTACACGCCGCCCAGGAACGTGGGCATGACCATGGTGTCAGGGCCATGGTTCTTTGCGAATTTCGGCGGGGGCTGGCGGTTCACTCCCGACGACGGCGGCACGCGGGCAGTCTGGAAGTACACCTTTTCCTGCCGGCCGGCATGGTTGCGGCCGGCAGCGGAGCGGATTGGCACCTGGCTCCTGGGCCAGGAGATCGACAAGCGGATCGAAGCGTTCGCCCGGGCCTGCGAGGATCCGGCCCTGGTAGCTGAGTTTCGCCGGACCGGCAGCGGAATCAACAATCAATAACTAGCCAGCACACGACAGCTCCTACGGAACGCTGATAACCGCCACCGCCTGCTGGGTTCCGTCCCGCAGCTCCACGCTGGCGATGCTGGAGAGCTGAACTGGGGTGGCGCCGGTGACCTTGATCCTGCCGCTGGGCGTGGCGGTCCAGGCGCAGGCCCTGTCCTCTCCGCCGTCACGGTCGCGGATCCACAGCGAAAGGGTCCCGTCCAGGGGCATGCTGCTGCCGTTCACGGCAAGTTCGGTGCCCCACGTCTTCTTCGCCATGTCGATGCTGAACCGGAGGCCGTTGCCGGACTGGACGGAGTAGCTGGCGTCCGGTTGCGGGGGCCTGTTGAGCAGCGGTCCGGCGGCAAGGCCCAAGGCGAGGCAGGCGGCAGCCACGGCTCCCACGAGCGCTGCCCAACGCCGTCGTGATGTCCGACGGCGGGCCGCGAGTTCGTCAAGAACCGCCGCCGGAACCGTGGTGGCCGGCTCGGAGACGGACGCAGGGCGGCCGCCTTCCGTCAGCGCCAGCGCGTCCGGGGCGGGCAGGGCGTCCAGCAGGAGCCTCAGTTTCTGCAGTTCCGCCAGCTCAGCCCGGCAGTCCGCGCATTCCTGAAGGTGGGCTTCGAAGCGGAGTGAATCCGTGGCGTCCAGGCCGCCCAGCACGTAGGCGCCGAGCAGTTGGTGCAGCTCGCTGCTCATCGTTCCACCCCCATTTCGTCCAGGATTGTCCGCAGCGCACGCACCGCGTAGTAGGCCCGCGACTTCACGGTTCCGCTGGGGATGTTCAGCTGCGCCGCGGCCTCGTTGACCGTAAAGCGCCGGTAGTGGAGCGCCACCAGGACGGTGCGGTGTTCGGTACTGAGCCGGAGCAGCGCCTCCTCCATGAGCACCCTGTTAAGGAGTTCGTCCACCCGCTCGGCCGCCTCAGCGGGATCGGCGAGCTCCTGCTCCAGGGCTTCGGCAGGCCGCCGCTGCGCCTTGCGGTAATTGTCGATCATGATGTTCCTCGCCGTCCGGAACAGGTAGCTTCGCAGGCTTCCGCTGATATCAGGAGCCTGCTGCCAGACGCGGAGCACCGTTTCCTGAACCACGTCTTCGGCCAGCTGGGGATCCCGGGACGCGCTCAGCACAAAGCGCCGCAGGGCGCTGCCATGTTCCCGGTAGATGGCGGCCACCACGTCCTCGTCCAGCGGCATGCCCGGCCTCTCCTGTCCTAGCTTTTCCTGCTGTTCCTGCATCCGGCTGATACGACGTACAGGGGCGGCAAAAGGTTCACTTTGAACCATTCTTTACCCTGATGCGTCGTACCAGTTAGCGTCCGGTGATCAGACGCCGGGCACCAGCCAAGGAGCATTCATATGAAACAGCATCTGGGCACTGGCTTTGCGGCACTGGTCCTTGCGGCCGCGCTCTCCGGCTGCGGCGGCAGCCCCGGAACCACCACAACAACGCCAGCCGCGCCGGCTGCACCGGAGACCACCAGCAGCCCCGGGACCACGTCTGCGTCGCCGGGAACCACTTCTGCAACCGCCGACCTTAAGAAGGCAACCTCCAGCGCCGGAGAGATCGTGGTTGACGCGAAGGGCATGAGCGTCTATTTCTTCACCAAGGATGTGAAGGACTCCGGCACCAGCGCCTGCACGGGATCGTGCATCACGCTGTGGCCGCCGGTTATCACCACCGCATCAACGCCCGCTGCTGAGGGCGTCACCGGAACGCTGGGCACCATCACGACGCCGGAGGGCGCAAAGCAGGTGACCCTGAACGGCCTTCCGCTGTACTACTACGCCGAGGACAAAGAACCCGGCGACGTCAAGGGACAGGGCTTCAGCAACGTTTGGTACCTGGCCAGCCCGTCCGGGGACATGATCAAGACGGGGGCGTCGGCGGGGTACTAAGCGCACGCTGCTGAGCGGTGTAGGTGCTGGGCGGTGTGGGTGCTGGGGCAGCGTAGGTGCCTGAGTTAGAAACCGCAGGTTCCTGAGTCAGGAGGCGTTGCCCCGGAGTTATGGGCCGTGGCTGGGCAGCGGCACGGGTGGGGTGGCCGGAAGCGGCAGGGCCGGAGTGTTTCCCTCACCGTGGAGCGGCCCGCCGGGGACCGCCGGGGTGAGGTTATCCGGCACGTGGACTTCCGGGAGGGTTACCTTCCCCGACGGGGCAGGAACCGAATCGTGCGCAGCACCATGCGTGCTTTCGGTCTCCGGGACTTTTGCATCCTGAGCCGGGGCAGTTTGGTCAGCCGGAGTGGTCGGTGCTGGCTTACCGGGCTGGGCAGGCACGGGCGCGGGAACTTCGGCCGGTTTGGTCGCTGGTCCCGCACCCATGGTGGAGACGAACGACGTCACCGCCTGGTTCAGCTGGCCAAAGGAGTCACGGACACCCTGGTCCGAAGCCGCGGCAACGGCTCCTCCGGCTGCCAGTGAAACTGCTACAGAAAGAGTGGTGAGCGCGATCCGGCGCTTGGCACGGCGCCGTGCCGCCAGTTCGTCGGTCACTTTGCCGGAGCCTGCGGAGGCACCGGCAGCGGAGGCACCGGCTGCGGCCGCCGTCGAGGCAGTGGTGGCAGCCGCGTTTTGGGCCGTCAGGGCCGAGGAAGTTGACTGGACTGACGGAAGAGTCGAGGTTGCCGGGACAGCAGCAAGCCGGGCAGTTGCCGGGGCCATGAGGGCGGCCACGGCTGCCGAGGGCTCGGGCTGGCCGGCGCCCAGCGCCTGCAGCTCAAGCAGGACCGGGCGGAGCGCGCCGTCGTCGCCCAGTTCTGCCTCCAGCAGCAGCTGGTCAACAGTCCCGTTGGTGCGGGAGCCTGCGGTGTCACTCATGATCTGCCTGGTTTCTTTTGAGTGTCTGGTCTTTGAGATTTTGCAGCGCCCTGCGCTGGAGCTGCTTGATGGCACCCTGGGACTTGCCCATGATGCCGGCCACCTGTTCGATGGAGAGGTCTGCCACAACCCGCAGGGCCAGGACTTCACGGTGGTCCTCTGCCAGGCCGTCCAGCAGGGCGGCCGCCCCGCCGTCGTGGCCCAGTGCGTGGTCTTCGGCCGAGGCGGTGCTGCGCCCGTCCTGCAGCGGATCATACGGAGTGAACTCCGGCCTGCGCTCCACTCTGCGGTAGTAATCAACCATCCGGGCGTGGGCGATGGAAAACAGTAATGACTTTGCGCCTGGGAGTCCGCCTGTAAGATCGCCGATTTTGGGGAAGAAGGCCAGAAAGACGTCCTGGGTGACTGCCTCGGGATCATCAACTCCACGGGCGCGGAGGTAGCCCAACACAGCGCCGGAGAACAAACGGTAGACAGCGCTAAAAAGCACAGCCGGATCCGTGCCGGCTGTGTCTGCGAATATCTCGATGTCTTCTTCGGCCAAAATGTCAAGCACCAGCGGCTCCTCCATCCCGGGCAGCTGACCCGCGCGTCCCGGTATCCGCGCGGACTGCTCCGCGGCCTCCTTGGGCTGCCATATGGTCTGCGGGAACCCGCCCCTTGGGGGCCAGGTTCCCGCAGACCACCCTAGCTGAAGGCTAGTGGTGGGCCGAAACGGCCGGAGCGTCCACTACATTGCCGGGGACTGCCGGAACGGCCGGAACGGCAGGAACTTCAGGCGCTCCGTCAACAGAAGGAACGGCCGGAACGGCGGGGACTGCCGGAACAGCCGGAACCTCTGCCTTGACGGCAGCGGAGCCCTTGGCAGCAGCCTCGGCGTCAGCGGCAGCCTTGGCCTCCGCGGTGACATCGGTGCAGAAGCTCTCGATGTTCGCTTCGCCATCGGCAGCAATTGCCAGCGAGGCGAAACCCTCGGAGTTGGCGTTCAGGCCACCGTGGGTGAAGGCGGTGCACAGTCCGAAGGCGGCGGCGCCGGCAGCGTCCACTGCAGTACCGGCAGCGGCGGAAGCCTTGGCCTCAGCCGAAACCTCTTCGCCGGACACGGCGGTCTTGGCGGAGGCGTCTGCAGCAGCATCCGCGTCTGCCTTTGCAGCTGCGGCAACGTCGTCAACCAGCTTCGGGGCCGGGGCACCGAGCAGTTCGTGGGCGGTCTGCTGTGCAGCCGTGGGAAGCACACCGGACGTGGCGGCGACGGCGGTGCCGCCGGCTGCCAGGGTGCCGGCAGCCAGTACTCCGGCTGCGATTTTGCTGGTGGCGAGAACAGTGAACAACGACATAAGACACTCCAAAAGCTAGAACAATGTGGATGCGGCTCCGGAGAGCCAATCACCACCTACATCGCTGGCAGGAGCGGGAAAGTTACGGTTGTCCCAAAATTTCTTTGATCATTGCCCTTGAGGACGGGATTAGGATCAAGGCATGCCCAAGACTCCGGAGCCCCAAAAGACCGCCAAAACGTGGCAGACCATGGTGGAAAGCAACCAGGCCCTCCTCCTGCGGAAGTCAGGGCACGACGTCGCTTATTGGGCGGAACGGGCGCGTGCCGAGGGCATCCAAAACGACGCGCAGCTCCGCGACTGGATGCGCGACCAGCACGGCATTACAGGCTACGCGCAGTACGCCGTGTCCTGGGAACTTTTCGGTTATCCGGAGTTCATGCTGCGCGACGCCGATGAGCTGATTGAGGGCCAGTACGGCCAGCACCCGGAGCTGCGCCCCATTGCGGATGCCCTCCTGGCCTGGGCCTCGGCCACTGACGGTGTGGGGATCCAGATGCGGAAGGGATACGTTTCCCTGCACAGCCCACGTCGGAAGTTCGCGCAGATCACCCGCACCACCAACACCGCCGTGGACGTGACGCTGCGCCTGGATGCCCCCGCACAGGGACGCCTGGAGGCCATCAAGGTCCGCCCCGACGACGCCTTTGACCGCCGCGTCCGCCTCACCTCCGTGGACGATGTTGACACAGAAATCCTGGACATCCTGGCCGCGGCCCTGGACCAGAACCGCTAAACAAGCCCGACGGCGGGTTCCCGGCACGCGGTCCGGCAGGCGAAAATCCGGGCGGGGCGCCGCCGTCGAACTAGGGGAGAGTTACGCGTCGACCATGTCCCCGTCAGCCTCTTCGAACTCGACGGCGGCGACGACTTCCTGGGTGACCGGGTTGATCATGAACGCTTCGTCGTCTTCCTCCACCATAAGGAAGTCTCCATGGTCCGTGCTGAAGTGCCAGGCCAGCGTCTTGTCCCCGTGGTGCAGGTAGTTGGGGTCGCCCATGGTGATCTTCTGGAGGCTGTAGCCGGCGATGTTGCACAGTTCACGAATGACAATCTCGAAGTCCGGGGCGTTCTCCAAGGCCTCGGCCTCCGCCCTGGCCTGACGCTGGGCGAGGTCCGGGATGAGAGCCACCAGACGCTCGATGTGGGCGTTGAGGCCGTCGTCGTCGAGCGCCAGCAGCGCGTCCTGCCCGCGGAGCCAGGCGGCGTTGAGGGCGGTGACATTCTCGGTTTCCAGAAGCTCCTCGAAGTCGCCGTCGAGCTCTTCCATGCGGAGGACGCCGTCGGGGGTCTCCTCGTCTTCATCCAGCCCGCCGTCGAGATACCGTTCGGCGTCCTCCTCGGACAAGGCATCGAATGCCTCAGCGGTCCGGTTGAACAGGTCCAGGTGGGCGGTGGCCCCCATACCTGCCAGACCCTCGCGGATCAGGGTGTCACTTTCCGCCCGGTCAAGGGACGTGAACACGTACTGGGCGAACCCGCCCTCCAGGGACTGGGTGAGGTAGAAGTCCACGTAGTAGCTGCGGAAAGCCACGGGGGAAATTTCGCTGGAGTGCAGCAGTTCCCGGTGCATGGCATCAACCACCCGGACATTGGAGTCAACAACCTCCTCGTTGCTTGCTTCGATGCTGCCGGTGGTCAGAACGACGGGCTGCTGGCTGGTGGTCATGGGATTCCTCACTGCTGAAAACCGTTGATGCTCGGGACACTTTTCACGCTACGGGGGCGGAGCGGACCAGGTATTGAGGAGGACATGAACGTCAAGCGAAGTTTGGGAAACCCCTGGAAGTGCGAACATCAGCGCCTCCGCGTGCGACTGCTGAAGAAATCAAAGCGGCAAAAATCCACGGCAAAATGCCGGGGCTGCGTCTTGCGGCAGCAGCCCGGCCCACCTAGGTTCGGAGCATGGCCGCACCCGGGGGGATCTGCCGGGGATGGAAACCGCTCAACGCCGGCACCCTATCCGTGGCGCGGCCCGCCACACCTTCATGTCCCCTGACTGATGAAAGGCCAAACCCATGCAACCGGATCTGGGCCAGCTCGCAGCAAACGAACACGCAAACTTGGCCACCTCACTGCTGTCATCTGCCGAAGCGGCGCTGCTGGAAAACCCCGGCAGCACCGAAGCCCATGTGGCACTCGCGCAGGCACACGCCACCCTGGCCCTGGCGCTTGAAACGCGCGCAGCGGCGTATGACACCCGCACTGCCACCTACGTCGCCTATCTGGCGACGCTGCCCACCGGAAACCAGGCGGACAAACAGCATGCTGCCGTCGTAGGGAAACTTGTCCGCGACCGACTTGGCTTCGAACCGGCCTGATTCCGGGCAGATCTGGGACAGATTCGGGGCAGGCAGAACACCTGCGATAAAAGACGCGTACTGCAAGGACCTCCCTTGCAGCATTTCCGCTCCCCCTTGACTTGCATACCCCCTGGGGGTATATTTTCAGTGTTGTCAGTGAAGTGGTATGTCCCGGCGGTGCCTTGCACTTGCCATCACAGCCGTTCAACCCCAGCACCCATCACCTTCTTCAAGGATTGGAACTGACATGCGTGGATTTGAACACCTGACCCCCTTGCCGTTGGCCACAGCCGGCCAGAGCTGCTGCTCCCCGCACAGTGGAGGCGGACACGGCAAGCCTGTCCAGCTCAAAGCTGGCGAGATGAAAACTGGCGGAATCGAAGCTGGCGAGGATAAGGCCATTGAGGTCAAGGCAGCCGATGTTGCCGCTGCCGGCGAAACTGAGTTCGGCCTTGAGGGCTTGACGTGCGGGCACTGCGTCCAAACTGTGGAAAAGGCCGTCACCCGAGTGGAAGGTGTGGAAGCCGCCTCGGTTGAACTTGTCCCGAGTGGACGCTCACGGCTGGTCGTCGCCGGAACACCGGATGAATCAGCCATAAACCAGGCTGTCACAGCAGCCGGATACACCCTCATCAGCCACTGACTACTACGGCTCGGCCACGGGCATGTTGCCCGCACGCCGCGCCTGAGGATTGATCATGGAAGACCACACCCACCATCACCACAACCACACTGCCGGCCACGGGACCGTCGCTGAGCGGTATACGCCTCCAGCGCCTGCAACAGACACCGCCCCGGACCATCGTCAGCATGGAGGACACGGCGGCAAGGATGACCACGCGGTCCACACCCAGGGGCAACATGCCGGGCACAGCACAGCCATGTTCAAGAACCGGTTCTGGCTGACACTCGTCCTGTCAGTTCCCGTCGTCTACTTCAGCCCCATGGTGGGCCACCTGCTGGGCTATATGGCCCCCACGTTCCCGGGATCGGCCTGGATTCCGCCAGTGCTCGGAACGGCGATCTTCATTTACGGAGGACAGCCGTTCCTCACCGGTGGCCTTCGGGAGCTGAAGGCCCGGCGCCCCGGAATGATGCTGCTGATTGCGATGGCCATCACCGTAGCGTTCGCGGCCTCCTGGACCACAAGCCTGGGCATCGGCGGGTTTGACCTGGACTTCTGGTGGGAGCTGGCCCTGCTGGTTGCCATCATGCTCCTAGGCCACTGGCTCGAAATGCGCGCCCTGGGTTCCGCGCAGGGAGCACTGGATGCGCTGGCGGCCCTGCTGCCGGATGAAGCCGAGCGGATCCAGGGGGACAGTACCGAAATCATTCCGGTGGCGGAGCTCCGCGAAGGCGACACAGTCCTTGTCCGCTCCGGGGCCAGGATGCCGGCAGACGGCATCATCGTGGGCGGGCAGGCCGAGTTTGACGAGTCGATGATCACCGGAGAATCCAAGACGGTGCCCCGGGGCGACGGAGACACCGTGGTGGCCGGCACGGTGGCCACGGACAACAGCGTCAGGGTGCGTGTCACCGCCGTCGGCGAGAACACTGCGCTCGCGGGCATCCAGCGGCTCGTCGCCGAAGCGCAGGCTTCCTCATCCAAGGCACAGGCGCTGGCTGACAGGGCTGCGGCGTTCCTGTTCTACTTCGCGGCCGGCGCTGGCATCGTCACCTTTGTGGCCTGGACCCTCCTGGGCAGTGTCCCTGAGGCAGTTACCCGGACAGTCACTGTGCTCGTGATCGCCTGCCCCCATGCACTGGGCCTGGCCATTCCCCTGGTCATCGCCATTTCCACGGAGCAGGCCGCCCGTGCCGGAGTGCTCATCAAAAACAGGATGGCCCTGGAACGCATGCGCACCGTCGACGTTGTCCTCTTCGACAAAACGGGCACATTGACCAAAGGCGAGCCCGAGCTGACTGACATCGCCGCTGCCCCGGGTGTTGACGCCGATTCACTTCTGACACTGGCAGGGGCCGCGGAGTCCGACAGTGAACACCCTGTGGCGCGTGCCGTCGTCCGGGCCGCCCGGCAACGCAACCTGACCATCCCGCCCGCCAACGGTTTCAGCTCGCTGACTGGCCGCGGCGTGCGTGCCGAGGTGGACGGCCGGATCGTCCATGTGGGTGGTCCTGCCCTGTTGCGCGAGCTTGGCACCGCCGAACCTGATGAGCTTGCCCCCTCCACCGGAGCCTGGATGGCCCGGGGCGCCGCTGTGCTGCACGTCATCGACGGCGGCAGGGTCCTTGGCGCAGTCAGCCTGGAAGATGCCGTCCGGCCGGAATCCCGCCAGGCGGTGGCTGCCCTGCAGAATCGCGGTGTCAAGGTAGCGATGATCACCGGCGACGCCCGGCAGGTGGCCCAGGCAGTCGCCGAGGACCTGCACATCGATGAGGTCTTCGCCGAAGTCCTTCCTGCAGACAAGGACAAGAAGGTGGCAGAACTTCAGGCCCGCGGCTTGAAAGTGGCCATGGTGGGCGACGGCGTAAACGACTCGCCTGCGCTGGCGAGGGCCGAGGTGGGCATCGCTATTGGAGCCGGCACCGACGTGGCGATGGAATCGGCAGGCGTTGTCCTGGCCGGGAACGATCCCCGGGCTGTACTTTCGATGGTGGACCTGTCCAGGGCCAGTTACGTGAAGATGTGGCAGAACCTCATGTGGGCAACCGGTTATAACGTCCTGGCTATCCCGCTGGCAGCTGGTGTCCTCGCCTTCGCTGGGGTGGTACTTTCCCCGGCGGCCGGCGCTGTCCTGATGTCAGTGTCAACCATCGTGGTGGCCTTGAACGCCCAACTCCTGCGGAGGATACGGCTTAATCCCTCCACGGTCAGTTGACTCCACTGCGGCGGAACGAGTGCGCGTTGTAAAGCGCCGAGGGTTGAATGAGTCGAGGTTACCGGCGGGCGGACGCCGGCCGGTAGCCTCACAACAGGAAGCGAACGAAAGGGGAAGCACCATGACCACAGCTGCACGCCGGCTCATGACGGCCTCCGTTCAGCGCACGCGCCTTCAGCGGGCCTTTCTTATGCGGCCGCTTCTGATCGCTGCGGTTCTGGCCATCGCGGCGGGGATCTTCGGAATGCATGTCATGACCGGCGGCAATCATGCCGGGCACTCCCCCAACGTGGCCAAAACGCCAGCCGCTGCAGCCAACAGCACGGCAGACGCCCACGGCACAACTGACAGCCACGCGAACGCCCTCACCGCAGGCCAAAGCTTGCCTGACAGCCACGCTGATCACCTCACCGCAGGCCACGACACGGCAACCGGATCCGAATTCGAGCACTCGTCACTTTCGGAACCTCGGTCCTACACCTGTTCCACAGAATGCACGCGCCAGACAGAGGGCAGCGGCGCCCACGCTATGGGCAGTCAATGCGTCCCTTCCGCCAAAACAGGCTCGCTGGCGGCACCGCAACCCGGAACCGCAGCCCTGGCCTTCACGGGCTATGGACGGTCCGTTACACCCACCGTTGCTTATAGCTATCTGCGGGAGGGTCCTTCTCCCGGTGAGCTGTCGATCAGCCGGACGTAGACAACCGCGGCGGTGGGCCAGCCGGAGGACTGCACCTCCTCTGGTACTCCCTGCCGACACCCCATGCGGATACGGACCGCGTATGGCAATGGTCAGCCGCATTCCCGATGACAAGCTCACCCCCGGCCCTTGCGGCCGAACAACTTGAAGGACCTGATTTTCCATGAACAAAAAACTCCTGACCCTTTCAGCAGCCTCCTTCGCCGTGGCTCTCACCTTGGCCGGCTGCGCCGCCGATTCCGGCTCCACCCCGATGCCAGGCATGAGCCACGGCAGCTCCGGAATGAGTCATGGCAACTCGGCACCGGCAGCATCAGCTGACCACAACGCCGCCGATGTAAAGTTCGCGCAAATGATGATTCCGCACCACGCGCAGGCTGTGGAAATGAGCGACATGATCCTGGACAAAACCGAAATCCCTGCTTCCGTCACAGCCTTGGCCACGAAGATCAAGGAAGCGCAGGGCCCGGAAATCGACACGATGACCGGCTGGCTCAAGAGCTGGAACGAACCCACAGAGATGGCTGCCGGCCACTCCATGAGCGGCAGCGGGATGAGCGGCATGATGGACGAGGCAGCCATGAAGGAACTTCAGGCCGCCCAGGGAACCGATGCCGCCCGGCTGTTCCTCACCCAGATGACTGCCCATCACGAAGGGGCAGTGACCATGGCCAAGGCCGAAACAAGTGAGGGCAAGAATCCGGAAGCAGTAGACCTGAGCAAGAAGATCGTGACCGCACAGGAAGCCGAAATCAAAGAAATGCAGGAGCTCCTGGCCACACTCTGACAGAAGCCTGGCCCAACCTCTGCCAAGGCTGACCGGCTGGAAGCTGCAGGGCTCGTTGGGGGACGGCCGGGAGACTCCCGGCCGTCCCCCGCGCCCTGCGCGGCAACCCGGAGGAGGTTCTTCCGGCAGCGTGAACCGGCCCTTTTGAAGACCCGCCTTAGCCCACGGAAGTCTCTACCGGCTGCAGGGCCGTGAGGGTCACTTTCACCAGGCGGCGGACAGCGTCAGGAGACTTCAAACTGCCAGCGGCCTCGAGGGCGTGCAGGCAGAAACCGGCCAGTTCTTCGGGCGCCACGTCTGACCGGAATACTCCCGCCTCCGCCCCCTCGCGCAGCAGATCGGACAGGAAACCCTGAAGCTGCTGCTGGGCCCGCCCGGTGTGCCCGCCCTGGTGCAGTCGCACAGATTCCGCATCGTTATGGCCTGAATGTGCCAGGAACGCATAGGACTGCAGCACCGCTTCCAGTTGCTGCGCGATCCCGGCCGTTTGATCCCGGACCTGAACGAGATGCTCCAGGTGGATCCGGATCTGACGCTCATGCCAGGCCGTCAGGATGGCCTCCACGTCAGTGAAGTACTTGTACAAGGTGGCGCGCCCGATCCCGGCCGCCTGTGCGATTCCGGACATGGTCACGGCGCCAACGCCCTGCGTTCGTACGAGGGCGGCAGTAGCATCCAGAATGGCCGCCCGCACAGCATCGCGGTGAGTCTCGATAGTCTCATTCCAGAGCTTCGGCATTCCCGAATCATACAACATGACGCACGGTAGACAGCCTGCCACTTAGCGATACATACTGTCTTACAAAAGGGCGCAGCGAACCGCAGGCCCAGCTGCCACAGGCACTTGTAGCGCGAGAAGAGAAGGCCTCAATGTCAGAACATCCAGGATCCGGACCAGGTCAGTCCCCTGATGAGCAGTCCCGCCATGATCTTCCCCGGCACCGAACGCCGGGATGGGTGAAGGGATTCATGATTGCCGGAGTCCTGCTCATAGTCGCCTTCGCCGTGATTCACCTGAGCGGCGGCGGCATGATGACGCACACGCCGTGAAACTTTTCACTACGGGGATCCGCAAGTTCGCCCTGACCGTCCACATCGCAACGTCTGTCGGCTGGCTGGGGGCCGTTGCTGTTTTCCTGGTTCTGGCAATGGGAGGCATGACCTCTTCGGATCCGCAGCTGGTCCGGGCAGCGTACGTTGCGATGAACGTGGTCGGCTGGACAGTAATCTTCCCCCTGAGCCTGGCATCGTTGCTCTCCGGCGTTATCCAGGGGCTCGGAACCACGTGGGGCCTCTTTCGCCACTATTGGGTCCTGATCAAACTCCTGGTCACCACCTTGGCCACCGCCCTGCTGCTCCTTCATCTGCAACCGGTCACGCGGATGGCCGAGATCGCCCTGAACGCGGACCTTGCCCTCACTGATGCCGCAGGAATGCGGGTCCAGCTTGTGGCGGACGCCGGCGCCGCGCTGCTCGTACTCCTGGTGGCCACGGTCCTGTCCGTCTACAAGCCGCGAGGCCTGACCCGGTACGGGCAGTCCCGCCTCGAAAAACAGCAGTCCAGCCGCCCCACCTAGCCCTGAGAGCGGAATCCAGGGCTACCGCGCCGCGGTGTACAGCCGCCGCACCAGGTCTTCGATATCCGGCTCGTGCAATGACAAGTCGGCAACGGCAGCCGTTGCCGAGACTGCCGCCAGCAGCGCCGCGGCCGAGAGCTGCCGCGGGTCGAAGGTGATGCGGTGCCGGATGTCCTCCGCCTCGGTCCCGAGGTGGGTGGCGCCCTGGGGCAGGACCAGGCCGGCGGCCGGCAATGGCGAACTGAAGTCAACCACCATGGTGCGGCGGGCTTCCGCAACTTCCGCGAGCCCGGTGAGGGGACCGTCGAAGGCGATGGCGCCGTCGTCCACTACCAGTACCCGCTGGCAGAGCCGCTGGACATCACTCATGTCGTGGGTGGTCAGCAGCAGCGTGGTCCCGTGTTCGCGGCGCTCGAAATCCAGGTAGCGGCGCAGGCTCTCCTTGCTGATCATGTCAAGGCCGATGGTGGGTTCGTCCAGGATGACCAGCTCGGGCCGGTGCAGCAGCGCCGCCGCCACCTCTCCGCGCATGCGCTGCCCCAGCGACAGCTGGCGGACGGGGGTGCCGAGGAACGGCTCAAGGGCCAGCTGCTCCGACAGTTCCTGGAACCGGGGACGCCAGCGGCTCTCCGGCTGGCGGTGCATGGCACCCAGGATGGGAAAGGAATCCTGGAGCGGAAGGTCCCACCAGAGCTGCGAGCGCTGCCCGAACACCACACCGATCTTCCGGGCCAGTGCCTGACGCTGAGGGACGGGCTGCAGTCCGCAGACAGAGACGCGCCCTGAGGAAGGCACCAGGATGCCGGTGAGCATCTTGATGGTGGTGGACTTCCCGGCTCCGTTGGCGCCGATATAGCCCACGGCTTCCCCTGCCTCTACCGTGAAGCTCACGTCCCGGACCGCGTGCACTGTCCGCCGTCGGCGTTTGAGCCGTTTGAGCCCACGCCCCGTCCCCGGTTCGGCGACGGTAAAGTTCCGGCTCAGCTGCTCCGCTTCGATGATCATCTAGCCTCCTGCTCCGGTGTACTTTTTGATGGCCGCCCGCCACAGCAGCAGCATAAGCGCCCAGAGAACGACGGCGGCAGGCAGTCCCAGCCAGCCCGTCCAGCTGGGTATTCCGGCCGGTCCGTCAAGCCCGAGCAGAACCAGGCTGGGGGCATACGCCACGAGCGTCGCAGGGATCACGAACGTAAAAAAGACCTGCAGGGGCAGGAACAGGGCGGCGCCAGGCATCGACGCCACATACCGGCCGCCATACGTAAAGGCATTCGCGAACTGCCTTCCGTCCAGGAGCCAGAACTGCAGCGCCCCCGCCCCGACAAACAGCGCGCCAAAAATCCCGGCGCCGGCCAGGGGCGTGGCGATGAACAAGGCCGCCTTCCCCGGGTCCCACTGAATGTCGGTCAGGAACAAGGCCGCAGCCAGGGCCACCAGCGCGAAGACCAGCCTGCCCACACGCCGTAGCTGGAAGTCGGAGGTCATCAGTTGCAGCAGGACAGGCAGCGGCCGGACCAGCAGGACCTCCAGCTTTCCCATCCGGATGGCGTCACTCATGGAATCGGTCTCGCCCAGCAGCAGATCCGCGGCAGAGAAGCCCACCGACGCGAAGCCGAACACCAGCAGGGTCTGGGCAAAGGTCATGCCCCCGAAGGCCGGGACGTTGTGCACGATGGCGTAGAGCTCCACAAACTCCGTGAGGGCCAGCATCATCTGGCCGGCGACGTCGGCGGCAAAGCTTCCCCGGTACGCCGTCTGCGAGCGCAACCGTGCAGACACCAGGAGCCGCAGCAGCTTGGCGTTGGTGACCGGAGTGCTGTCCAGGGCCGGGCCGTCTGCAGTTCCAGTTTCAGTCCCAGTTCCAGTTTCAGTTTCAGCCACCCTGGACCACCAGCTTCCGCGAACCGTACCGGACCATCAGCTGGGTGCCGGCCAGCAGCACTGCCAGCCACAGGAGCTGGACGCCCACCAGCGCAAGGCTTTCTCCGCTGTCGGTCCTTCCGGCCAGGATGTCCACCGGGGTCTGCAGCATGGAGGGGAACGGAGTGGCGCGGGCGAAGTCCAGCATCCATTGCGGGAACCACGTCACGGGAACCAGGAACCCGGACAGCAGGTTCATCACCACCATGTACAACATCCAGTAGCCACGGACTTCGACCACCCAGAAGGCCAGCAGGTTGATCATGAAAAAGCCCAGGAAGTTCAGGGTGATGGCGGCCAGGATGGAGACGAAACCCAGCACGTACGGGCCGGCATCGGTGGGAAGGGACAGCCCGGTGACAATGGCCCCAACGATCAGCGGCGGAAGTCCCCGGGGCAGGACGTCAAAGGCCGCCCGCCCCATGTCCTGAGCCCAGTAGGAGGCGGTGAGGTTCACGGACCGGGAAAGGTCGACGGCGATGTCCCCGCTTTTGACCCGCCCGGCCAGTTCCGCGCTGCCGAAGAGTCCCAGCGGGGCCAGGAGCGCCTGCCCCAGCCACACATAGGTTGCCGCCTCGATTGCCGAGTAGCCCCCGATGGTGCCGCCCGCCGTCGAAATCGCCGACAGCAGCAGGGAGGCACGGATGAGGCCGAAGACAGTGTTGGTGAACGCTCCATACAGTGCGGCCAGGCGGTAGGTGGAATGGCGGCGGAAGGATGACTTGGCCAGCTCCCAATACGCGCGCACCGGTCGAGTCTACCCGGGCACCCGCTTCACACCGCCGCCGGATTCGCGGGAACGCTGAGAGGTCGCTGGAGCGTCCCTGGGAACTGGACGCGTTCCCGCGACCCTCGCCGGGCGAACTAAGATGGATCAGATAACCTCCGATCGGACACGGCCCCGCCGTGGCCTGCTGAAAGTAGCGCGCACACCATGCCATCCCTACCGGACGAGAGTGCGGCACTGGCAATACAGACTCCCGCCATCAACGACCGCTCCCTCGCGGCCGGACTGGCCTATGCCATGGGAAGCCGCGTTTCGGGGATCTCGTTCGACGCCACCACCGGCCTCATGCTGGGCAAGGTCCGGGGAGGCGCTGACGTCCCCTATTCCACCACCGCCAAGCTGGTCCGGAAGTCAGGCGGCTGGAGCTGCACCGTTGGTGTCTGCAGCTGCCCGGTGCGCAAGGACTGCAAGCACGTGGCCGCCCTGCTGTTCGCCGCCGAGGACAATCCGGCCACCCGCGTCCAACTGCTGGCCCCGGCGGAGGTTTCGCGCCTCTCCCGCCAGCCCGCCACGTTTGAGCTGGCCGACTGGGAACAGGCCCTGAGCCCGCTCATCTCCCAGCCGGGCATCACCCAGTCCACCAACGGCATCCCCCTGGCACTGCAGTTCGAAATCGAAGAACCGGCCCCGCACTTCTCCTACACAGGCCGCCGGGACCCGCTCCGCAGCGTCCGCCAGCTCAAGGCCCGGCCCGTGATCATGGGCACCAAGGGCAAGTGGATCCGCGGCGATGTCTCGTGGAACACGCTGAGCTACCTGAACTTCCGGCGTGAATGCAACGAGGCGCACGTGGAGTGGATGCAGACGTTCCTGGCCGCCCACACCGCCGCCGCCAACCGCCTGCATAACTCCTCGGCCCTCTGGCTGGGGCTGAATACCTTCGCCGGCAAGAACATGTGGGGCCTGCTGGCAGATGCCCAGAAGATCGGCCTGGCCCTGGTCCACAGCCGCGGCAGTGAGCCGGTGCGGCTCGCAGAGTCCCCCGCCGCCGTCGGGCTTAATCTGAGCCGGTTCGGCTCCGCGGCAACCGCGAATGCCGCAGGCGGCCCGCCCGCTGATAATGAAAAAGCGGACGACGGCGGCGGGCTGGAGCTCGCTCCCACCATCACCGTTGAGGGGGCGGAGGTTGACCCGGCAGCGGTGGGGACCATCGGCCGGCCCGCGCACGGCATCTTCCTGACCACCGGAGGGGAAGCCCTCCCTGGTGTTGCCGCGGACAACGTGATCACCCTGGCCCCGCTGGAGAACGGGCTCAGCGAGGAACTGCTGACTTTCGTCACCGCGGGCAGCACCCTGCACATCCCCGCGAAGGACGAGACGCGTTTCCTCACCGGTTTCTACCCGAAGCTCAAACAGGCAGCCCGGGTCACGGCCAAGGACGAGTCCGTGGAACTGCCCACGCTGGCTGTCCCCACACTCTCGCTGCTGGCCAACTACGGGGCCGACCACAAGGTCCGGCTGCACTGGGAATGGCATTACACCTCCGGCACCCTGGTGACGGCGCAGCCCCTGTGGCGGCACCCCGGTGACCACGGCTACCGTGATGACCTCGCCGAGGCCCGGATCCTGGAGGGCGTCGGCCAGCCCTGGGACCTGGTCCCGGCCCTCGGTGAGTCCGCTACTGGCGGCTGGGGAACTCCGCGGCTGGCGGCTTCGGCCGAACTGGGTGGCCTGGATACGCTGGCGTTCACCGAGGACGTACTGCCCATGCTCCGCCGCACCCCTGACGTTGTGGTGGACACCTCCGGCGACATCGCCGACTACCGGGAGGCCGAGGAAGCCCCGGTGGTGTCCATTTCCACCAAAGCCACCGAGCAGCGCGACTGGTTCGACCTCGGAATCCAGATCTCGCTTGAGGGCCAGCCGGTCTCCTTCGCCGCGGTGTTTTCCGCCCTGGCGGCCGGGCAAACCAAAATGCTGCTGCCCAGCGGCGCCTATTTCTCCCTCGACCTGCCCGAGCTGCATCAGCTGCGCGCGCTGATCGAGGAGGCCCGCTCGCTGCAGGACAACAAGGACGCGCCCCTGCAGATCAGCCGTTTCCAGGCCGGCCTGTGGGACGAACTGGCCCAGCTGGGCATCGTGGATGAGCAGGCCGCTGCCTGGCGCTCGGCGGTGGGTGGGCTGCTGGAAGGCGGCGTCAAAGGACTGCCGCTGCCTGACTCGCTCCACGCCGAGCTGCGCCCGTACCAGCTGGAGGGCTTTAACTGGCTCACGTTCCTTTACCGGCACAGCCTGGGCGGGATCCTCGCGGACGACATGGGCCTGGGCAAAACCGTGCAGGCCCTCGCCCTGATGTGCGCGGCCAAGGAGCATGCCGTTTCCGAGGGCCGCGCCAACGGTGACGCTCCAGGACCAGCGCAGGGAACAGCGTCCGACGGCGGCACGCCCTTTTTGGTGGTGGCGCCCACCAGCGTGGTGGGCAACTGGGCAGCCGAGGCCGCCCGTTTCGCCCCGGGCCTGACGGTGCAAACCATTGGCGAAACGTTCGCGAAAAACAGCAAGGACGCCGCACTGGCGCTCGCCGGTGTGGATATCGTGATCACCTCCTACGCCCTGTTCCGGATCGACTACGACTCCTACGCATCCAGGCCGTGGGCCGGGCTGGTCCTGGATGAGGCCCAGTTTGTGAAGAACCACCAGTCCAAGGCCTACCAGTGCGCCCGAAAACTGCCGGCGGCATTCAAGCTGGCCATCACCGGCACGCCGCTGGAGAACAACCTGATGGAATTCTGGGCACTGACCTCCATCGTTGCGCCGGGCCTGTTCGCCAGCCCCAAGCGGTTTGCCGAGTACTACCAGAAGCCGGTGGAAAAGAACGGCGACAAGGGACAGCTGGAGAAGCTCCGCCGTCGGGTCCGTCCGCTGATGATGCGCCGCACCAAGGACCAGGTCATCCAGGACCTGCCGCCCAAGCAGGAGCAGATCCTTGAAGTGGTGCTGAATCCGCGGCACCAGAAGGTCTACCAGACCCACCTGCAGCGCGAACGGCAGAAGATCCTGGGCCTGATCGAGGACGTTAACAAGAACCGCTTCACCATCTTCCAGTCGCTGACCCTGCTCCGGCAGCTCAGCCTGGACGCCTCCCTGGTGGATCCGTCGCTTTCCGGCGTTCGGTCCAGCAAACTGGATGTTCTCTTTGAGCAGCTGGAGGACCTGGTGGCGGAAGGCCACCGCGCATTGATCTTCAGCCAATTCACCGGGTTCCTGGGCAAGGTGCGCGAGCGGCTGGTGGAGGAAAACATCGAGTTCTGCTACCTCGACGGCAGCACCCGGAACCGCACAGACGTGGTCAATGAGTTCAAGAACGGCGCCGCGCCCGTCTTCCTGATTTCGCTCAAGGCCGGCGGATTTGGCCTGAACCTGACGGAAGCCGATTACGTGTTCCTGCTTGATCCCTGGTGGAACCCGGCGTCCGAGGCCCAGGCCGTGGACCGTACCCACCGGATCGGGCAGGCTCGGAACGTGATGGTGTACCGGCTGGTTGCCAAGGACACCATCGAGGAAAAGGTCATGGCGCTGAAGGCACGGAAGTCCCAGCTGTTCGCGGATGTGATGGAAGGCGACGCCCTCTCCGGCGGAGCCATCACCGCGGAAGACCTGGCTGGCCTGTTCAAAGAGTAGGCAGCCCTGAGGAGCAGGCAGCCCGAATGCCCGCCCCGGCGCGTCCCTCCAAGTTTCATTCCGGGTCGCTGAGGGGGTCCTGGGGCAGGACGTGGGACCAGGCGTGGGACACGGGCGCAGGAACTGTGGGTGCAGCGTAACGCGGACCCATGGCCAGCACGCCAAATCGCCCCTATGCTGTAGCCAGCCCAAAAACTACAACGTTGGAGAAGACGTGCCTCAGCACCAGGCATCCGAAGAATCTACCGCCACCCATATAATTCCCTTCCTCCGTGGCGGCTCAGCGTATGAGCGGTCCGGCCCCGCTCAGGCGGTGTCGGCCCGCAGCGCTTTTGCGGGCGAGGGCCGCTCGTACGGCGCAGGGCAGGGGGAAACCTCGGCACCGGCCCAGCCGCTCACTCCCCTGCGCCCCGACGCGTTTACAGTCCCCTATCGTGATCCCATCTGGGACGGCCCCACCGATCCCATTCTGGTCCCGGACCACCTCACCGGCGAATGGGTCCTGTTCTACACGCAGCGCCGTGCGACAGCGCCGGGCCTGACCGGCGTCGAGTGGGTGCACGGCACGGGAATAGGCGTGGCGAGATCGTCCGACGGCGGACTCAGCTGGAGCTACGAAGGTACCGTGGACGGACTGGTGCCCCCTGGAACTGAACTCCCCGCCACTCTCTGGGCGCCCGACGTCGTACGGATCGGTGACCAGTGGATCATGTACCTGACCGTCCTGGGCGGGGTGCGTACGGACTGGACGGGTAGTGCGTCCATCGTCCAGTTCGCCAGCCCGGATCTGGTGAACTGGGAGTACCTTGGTGCCCTGGACCTGGATTCGCCGCGCGTCATTGACGCCGCCGTGGCCCTGTGCGGCGATGGCCGCTACCGGCTCTGGTACAAGGACGAAGCCCGGGCGTCGAAAACATACAGTGCTGTCAGCGACACACCTGAGGACCCGTCGTCGTGGGTTCTTGAAGGCCTCACCATCCCGGGCCGCTCACATGAGGGGCCCAAGGTCTTCCAGCTCGAGGGAACGTTCTGGATGATCGTGGACGAGTGGCGGGGCCAGGGTGTTTACCGCTCGGAGGACGGCACGGGAGGTTGGACCCGGCAGGAACACCTCGACGGGCTCATCCTGACGCAACCGGAATCCGTGGGAGGACGGCCCGTCGTCGGACGGCATGCAGACGTGGTTCCCCTCGCACCGGCGGAGGACGGCAGGGAACGTGCCCTGCTGGTCTACTTCACCCACCCGTACTGGGGTGGGGAGGACATCGACACCATGGCCCCTGACCCCAGGACGCACCTGAGCCACGTCCGGGCGGCAGTATTGGAAGTACTGGACGGAAACCTGGTCTGCACGGAGCACTGACTCCGCGCACCAACAACGCCCACCACAACAGAGGGCCGAACTACGGAACTATAAGCCAGCCGCTGCTGGCACCGGTCCGTGGTTCGGCCCTCTGCCTGACTCGAAGGAGTCCTTTTCGAATTAGCTTCGGTGCGGGGAGCCCAGCTCCACTGGGTCTTCGTCAGTAAGGTACGCCAGCTCGGAGTGGGCGGCGAGGTCGATGCCGCGCATCTCGTCCTCCGGCTTGATGCGGAGTCCAATGGTCCGGTCAAGGATCTTCGCCAGGATCCATGTGATGCCGAACGAGTAGGCCAGCACCGTCACCGTGGCCAAAGCCTGGACACCGAGGAGCTCGACGCCGCCGCCGTAGAAGAGGCCGCTCACTCCATTCGGAGCCGCGTCGGTGGCGAACAAACCGATGAGCAGGGTGCCCAGCATGCCGCCGACCAGGTGGACGCCCACCACGTCGAGTGAATCATCGAAGCCCAGACGGAACTTCAACTCGATGGCGAGGGAGCAGACCGCGCCGGCTATGGCTCCGATGGCGAGGGCACCGAGGGGGCTCACGGCACCACAGGCAGGGGTGATGGCAACGAGTGCGGAGATCAGGCCTGAAGCTGCACCCATGCTGGTGGCGGCCCCGCTGCGCAACCGTTCAACCAGAGCCCAGGCGAGGAGTCCGGCCGAGGCTGCGACTGCGGTGTTGAGAAACACCACAGAGGCGGACTGGCCGGCAGAAAGTGCCGAGCCGGCGTTGAAACCGAACCAGCCAACCCAGAGCAGCCCTGCGCCCACCAGTACCAGCGGCCGGCTGTGCGGCTTGGTGTGTTCCATCTTCGGCCAGCCGGAACTCTTGCCCAGCACCAGGGCCAAGGCGAGCGCTGCGGCACCCGCATTCATGTGAACAGCGGTTCCGCCTGCAAAGTCGATCGCCTTGATTCCACTGGCGATCCAGCCACCGGTAACGCTCCCGTCCGCCGAGGAGAAGGCGAACACCCAGTGTGCGATGGGGAAGTAGACGATGGTGGCCCAGATCCCGGCAAACAACATCCAGGCCCCGAACTTCATCCGCCCGGCTGCCGCTCCCGCAACCAGGGCCGTAGTGACGCAGGCGAAGAACAGCTGGAAAGCCGCGAAGAGGATCACCGGAATGGATGCTGCCTCATCTGCTTCCATCAGCTGACCCATGCCGGGGAACTCGGTGATGTCCCCGATGAGGCCCAAGCCTCCCACGGAATTTCCAAAGGCCATCGAGTAGCCAAACAGCGCCCACAGCACAGCAACCAGGCTGGCCCCACCAAAGCACATCATCATCATGTTGAGAATGCGGCGAGACCCCACCATGCCCCCGTAGAACAAGGCGAGGGCGGGAATCATCATGCAGACCAGTGCTGAACTGGCCAGAATCCAAGCGACATTTCCCGAATCCATGGGAAACCCCTTTCGTGATGCGAAGAGAGAACGGAAATTGCCCGTCAGAGCCGCTCCGGAGGAAGATCGCGGAGTCTGCACCGCGTTCGTCGGAGGGCAGCTATTGCCGTCTGATTCCAACTGTATGGCGGCGTGTGGGCGGTGGGTTTCCGGCCGGTTAAATCAACGTTTCAGTCGCAGATACCCGAGTTTCACCTGTAACGCTGATGCGTTGGAAGGGTGCTGCAATGCCCGCGCGCAGGGGGCGCAGCGCCGGAGTTGCGGGGTGCGCAGCGCAGGGCCGCAACATCACCCGGCCCTTGCTTGCCAAACCCTGTCCGAAACCTGTCCTTCCACTGCGCCTTACTGCCGGAACCCTTGATCGTGGAGGGCCATTGTTATTCCAACGGCACACCGATCCAACCAGACCAGGTGGGCGAATCAGAAAGAGATGCAAAGGAAGCAGGGACAGCCGTGAGTCACACAACAGTTCTGGACCAACGTACCGCCGGCGCCGTCACTCATGACCTGGCCGCTGACTTCCATACTCTGGGACTTGCCGGCTGCATCGACAAGCTGACTGCTCCGCTGCGCCGGCAAGGTGTTGCGGTGCACTGGGAGACGCCGCATCACGGCATCGAAATTCCCGCAGCCTGCGCCGCCTTGCTTTACCAGGCTGCCCAGGAAACACTCACCAACGCCTTCAAATACTCCCGGGCAACCGCGGTCACTGTCCGCCTGGCAGCGGTTTTCCATGGCGTTCGGCTGACCATCACCGACGACGGCGTGGGATTCAGCGCCGACAGCAATGCCAACAGCCGGACCAATCACGGCTACGGCCTCAGACTGATGGCCATGGCCGTCCATGAAGCCGCCGGCACCATCACAGTGGAGTCCGCCCGCGGTGAGGGTACCCGCGTATGCATCACCCTTCCGCTGGACTGACAGCAGAAGTCGGGCCCGCCAGCTTCGCCACCTCCCGCGCCAGGGTCTTTGCCCGAGATTCAGGCGTACGGGCCTTGAGGAGTGGAAGGATCACGGCGTAGCGTTCCGATTTGCCCAGGTTTTCGAAGGCTGTTCCGGCAGCGGGGTCAGCGGCCAGCGCGGCCGTCAGGTCGGGCGGCACGTCCGCGGTGCGCTGGGACTCATACGCTGCAGCCCAGCGTCCGTCCGCCTTGGCTGCGTCGATCTCCGCAAGTCCCGGCGGCTTCATGCGCCCGGATTCCATCAAGGCCTCCGCCTTGACCACGTTGATCCGGGACCACGAGCTTTTCGCCCGCCGCCGCGAGTACCGCTGGAGGAATGACGCGTCGTCATTGGACTTGCGCTGGCCATCGATCCAGCCGTGGCACAGCGCCACGTCCAGCGCTTCCTCAATGGTCAGCAACGCCGCCCCGGAATGCCGCTTGCCGATCAGCAGCCAGGCCTCGCTCGTGTTGCCTTCGTTTGCGGTGAGCCACGAGTCCCACTCCCCGGCGTTCCGGAACTCGAGCGGATCCACGTCAGCCCTGCGGGCGGGAGGCAAGCACGTCCAGGTAATGGGGGTTGTTCATCACGCCCAGCACATTTCCAAAGGGGTCCACCACTGAGGCGGTGATGAAACCCGAGTCCCCGTGGGCGGTGATGGGCTGGTACTCCGTGGCACCCATCTCCAACAGCCGCTCCACGGTGGCACTGAGATCGTCAACATGCCAGTGCATCACGGCGCCACCAGGCCCATTTGCTGTCGACGGCGGCCGGAAGCGGCTATCGATGATGCCCAGCTCATTCTGGTAATCACCGATGCGGAACTCCGAGTAGGCGAGGATCCCGTCCGGCCCGGGCCGCTGGAAGTAGGCGTCAAGACCAAGGAATTCCTGATACCAGGCGGTGGCAGCTGCCACGTCGTCGGCCCAGAAGTTGATGGTGCTGAATCCCCGTAGGCTCACAGTTCGTTCCCTTCGTCGACTTCCAGTTCCCCTTGTGCACGGCGGCTCGCCGGGCAGGGGACGGGCACCGGCCGGAGAATCAGCCGAGCGCCCCTGCCCGTACCCTACGACGGGAAGTCGCCTTATGCACGCAGTTCACTCGAGGAGCTGGAGATCCGGTGGCGCAGCAGGGGCGCAAAGAACGCTACCAGTTCGGACGTCGCCGTCAGGGGCAGGACGTTGGCCACGTACTGGTCCGGACGCACCACCACCACAACGCCGTTGCGGCTCAGGCCGCGCAGTTCAAAGATGTCCGCATTCGGATCGGTGGCGTAGGCCTTCTCGTAGTCGGTCAGCCTGAACGGCCCCACCTGCGGCTTGAACACAGCCGGCACCGCGCCGATGTCAACGGCCGTGTGGGGCTGCTGGTAGATCACCTTAACGTCGAACCATGCGTCCGGATCAGCGTCCGACGGCGTCGCAGCCAGCGGTGATTCCGGCGAGTTCGCAAGCCACTCGGCAAGCTGATCGGTGGCGGAACGCGCCGGCCCCGTTCCCGTTCCGGGCAGGGCGGAATCGGCGAAAACGTAGATGCGCCACCGGCCGTCAGCAGTGGCATGATGGCCAAGGTGCAGGGGATTGGTGTCGCCGATACGGACAACGGGCGCCGACTTGAAACGCTTGCCAATCGGGAAGCCGGCGGCCAGGTCCTGGTGGTCGGAGGCAGCCACGAGCATGGATGGTGCGTACTGCGTCATGAAGCCGGCCGGGAATTCGGCGGTGCGCACGTAGAAGTCCTCGAGATCGGAAGGGTTCTCGAACTCTTCCGGCTTCTTGGCCATCATCGCGGACCACTCTTTGTCGAAGTCGATCAGGTTCCTGGCTACCACCTGGCGCTCCTCCGAGTACGTGGACAGCAGGCTCTCCGGGCTGCGCCCCTCCAGGACGTGTCCAAGTTTCCAGGCAATGTTGAAGCCGTCCTGCATGGAGACGTTCATGCCCTGGCCGGCCTTGGCGCTGTGCGTATGGCAGGCGTCGCCCGTGATGAAAACGCGGGGGGTGCGGGTACCGCGGTCCTCCGGCAGGACGTCGTCGAACCGGTCCGTGAGGCGGTGGCCCACCTCATAGACGCTGTGCCACGCGACGTTCCGGACATCCAGGGTATACGGATGAAGGATGGCGTTCGCCTTGGCGATGATCTGCTCGATGCTGGTATTGCGGACCGCATGATGGGTTGCGGGGTCCACCTCGCCGAGGTCCACGTACATCCGGAACAGGTGGCCACCCTCGCGCGGGATCAGCAGGATGCTGCCCTCGGCTCCCTGGATGGCGCACTTGGTTCGGATGTCCGGGAAGTCAGTGACCGCCAGCGTATCCATGACGCCCCAGGCATGGTTGGCTTGGTCCCCGGCGAGGGTGCATCCAATGGCCTGGCGCACCTTGCTCCGCGCGCCGTCAGCCCCCACCACGTATTTGGCGCGGACAGTGCGCTCCTGCCCTTCGTTCGGGCCAGCGGTGTGGAGGAGTGTCACGGTGACCGGGTACTCGCCCTCATCGGCAACGCTCAGGCCCTGGAAGTCGTAGCCATAGTCCGGCGTCATGCGGGTGGGTGCGTTCGCCATGTACTCAGCGAAGTAGTCCAGGACGCGGGCCTGGTTGACGATGAGGTGCGGGAACTCGCTGATGCCCATCTCGTCGTCGACGGCGCGGGCGGTCCGGATGATGTTGGCATGGTTTGCCGGGTCCGGCTTCCAGAACGCCATTTCAGTGATGCGGTACGCCTCGGCAATGATCCGTTCGGCGAAGCCAAAAGCCTGGAAGGTCTCTACGCTTCGGGCCTGGATGCCATCGGCCTGGCCGATGGCGAGGCGGCCGGGACGGCGCTCAATAATGCGCGTAGTGACATTCGGGAACCGGGACAGCTGGGCAGCGGCCAGCATTCCGGCAGGGCCGGAACCAACGATCAGCACATCCACCTCACTGGGAAGGTCGGCGGGCCGGTTGATGCCGACGCCGGCGGTTGGCTGGACCCGCGGGTCACCGGATACGTAACCGTGGTGGTGGAATTGCACGGGTTTTCCTCACTTCACTGTGTGGCTGATTGAATGAACTCGCTGTGTTCTATATGAGAACTAGAGTTTCTATATTCGAAACGTGTGGTTTTGGAGGACACTTTACGCCACATGTGACGTGGACGACAAGAGAGCAAATCCGGGGTCCGCTGGGGGTTGACGGGACCCGGCGATGGAGGCATAGTGATCGTATACGATTTCGTACCCGATGAGGAGACAACCTTGGAGAAGGTCAACGAAGACACCCTGGCGGCAGCACGCAAGGTGATCGCGGTGCATATCAATTACCCCAGCCGCGCAGCGCAGCGGGGCCGCACTCCGGCCCAGCCGTCCTACTTCCTCAAGCCATCGTCGTCGCTGGCCCTCGGCTCAGCAGAGGCCCCCGGGACGGTGGAACGGCCCTCAGGCTGCGAACTTCTCGGCTATGAAGGCGAAATTGCCCTGATCATCGGCAAACCTGCCCGCCGTGTGGGCCTTGACGATGCCTGGAGCCACGTCGCCGCCATTACGGCCAGCAATGACCTCGGCGTCTATGACCTTCGCTACGCGGACAAAGGTTCCAACCTCCGGTCCAAAGGTGGCGACGGCTTCACGCCGGTGGGCCCGGGCCTGATCGCGGCAGACATGGTGGACGCCGCCGGGCTCCGAATCCGCACCTGGCGCAACGGCGAACTGGTCCAGGACGACACCACGGAGGACCTGCTCTTCCCGTTTGCCCGCCTTGTGGCCGATCTCTCCCAGCTGCTCACCCTCCAGGAGGGGGACATCATCCTCACCGGCACGCCCGCCGGCGCGTCGGTCGCCACGCCGGGCGATGTCCTGGAAGTGGAGGTGGGCACCGTTGACGGCAGCCTCACCACGGGCCGCCTGGTCACCCGGGTGGAGGAAGGCACGACGCCGTTTGCGGACTTTGGTGCCGAGCCCCAGACTGATGACCTGCAGCGGGAGGAGGCCTACGGCTCTCGCGAGGCCGCCGGACTGCCAGCCGTCGATGATGCAGGGGCGGGCGCCGCCGTCGGGCCTGTCCTCTCCCCCGAACTGAAGGCAAAGCTGGAAAGCGTGTGCACCGCAACACTGTCCTCACAGTTGCGCAAGCGCGGCCTGAACAACGTCAGCATCGACGGCCTCACCGCCACCCGCCCGGAGAAGCGCGTGGTGGGGCTGGCCCGGACGCTCCGTTACGTCCCCAACCGCGAAGATCTCTTCAAGATCCATGGCGGCGGCTTCAACGCGCAGAAAAGGGCCATCGACTCTGTCAACGAGGGCGAAATCCTGGTCATGGAGGCCCGGGGCGAAAAGGGCACCGGCACCATCGGTGACATTCTGGCCCTGCGGGCCCAGGTCCGCGGTGCGGCAGCCATCATCACCGACGGCGGTGTCCGGGATTTCTCCGCTGTGGCAGCGATGGAGATGCCCACCTACTATTCCAACCCGCACCCTGCAGTGCTGGGCCGGCGCCACATCCCGTGGGACACGGACATCACCATCGCCTGCGGCGGCACCACCGTGCAGCCCGGCGACATCATCGTGGCTGACTCGGACGGCATCCTGGTCATTCCGCCGGCTCTGGCCGAGGAAGTGGCGGACGAATCCATCGTGCAGGAACGCGAGGAGACGTTCATTGCGGAAATGGTGGAGCAGGGCCACAGCGTGGACGGGCTCTATCCCTTGAACGCCGCCTGGCGCAAAAAGTACGAGGAATGGGAAGAAGGCATGGGAAGAAGCACGGGAAGCGGGCCGGTCCAATGACTGAAACAGCCACCGACACTGAGACCACGTCAGCCAACATCACCGGCAGCAAGTCCGAGCAGGCCTACCGGGCCATCAAGGCCAGGATTGTGGAAGGCACGTATACGCCCGGGTACCGGCTGGTGCTGGCCAGCATCGCCAAGGACCTGGGTTTCAGCGTGGTCCCGGTCCGGGAGGCCATCCGGAGGCTTGAAGCCGAAAACCTGGTCAAGTTCGAACGCAACGTGGGCGCCACCGTGTCCGGGATTGATCCCACCGAATACCTGTACACGATGCAGACGCTGAGCATCGTGGAGGGGGCGGCGACGGCGATGTCCGCACCTCTGATCGACTCGGTGGCAATAGCCCGGGCCCGTGCCGTGAATGCCGAGATGCGCGAATGCCTGGAGCACTTCGATCCCGTCCGGTTCACCCGGCTGAACCAGGACTTCCACAGCATCCTGTTCGAGCACTGCCCCAACCCGCACATTCTTGATCTGGTTCATCGCGGCTGGAACCGGCTGGCCTCCCTTCGCTCCTCCACGTTCCGCTTTGTCCCGGGCCGGGCCCATGATTCCGTGGACGAGCACGAGGCCCTCTTGAAGCTGATCGAGGACAGCGCCAGCGCCGACGAGATCGAAAAGGCCGCCCGTCTGCACCGCTCCGCCACCCTGGACGCCTACCTGAGCCAGGCCAAAAACATCTGACCCGCTCCCCAAAAGCAAAGTCACCGAAGTAGCCACACCAGCAGTAAGGAAAACAACAATGACGTTCACTGCCCAAGAAACCAAAGCCCATTACGTGCCGCAGGACCTGCCCGCCCACATCCAGCACTACATCAACGGCCAGTTCGTTGATTCCGTGGGCGGGGCGACCTTCGACGTCCTGGACCCTGTCTCCAACACCAACTACGCCACCGCCGCGGCCGGCCAGAAGGAGGACATCGACCTCGCCGTGGCCGCCGCCCGCGAGGCCTTCACCAACGGACCCTGGCCGAAGATGAAGCCCCGCGAACGGGCCCGGGTCCTGAACAGGATCGCCGACGCCGTCGAAGCCCAGGAAGAGCGCCTGGCTGAGCTGGAAACCTTCGATACCGGCCTGCCCATCACCCAGGCCAAGGGCCAGGCCCTTCGCGCCGCAGAGAACTTCCGCTTCTTCGCGGACCTGATCGTGGCCCAGTTCGACGACGCCATGAAGGTCCCCGGCTCCCAGATCAACTACGTGAACCGCAAGCCGATCGGCGTCGCGGGCCTGATCACGCCGTGGAACACCCCGTTCATGCTGGAGTCCTGGAAGCTGGCCCCGGCCCTGGCCACCGGCAATACAGTGGTCCTGAAGCCCGCCGAGTTCACCCCGCTCTCCGCGTCACTCTGGGCCACCATCTTCAAGGACGCGGGCCTGCCGGACGGTGTGTTCAACCTGGTTAACGGCCTGGGCGAGGAAGCCGGCGACGCACTCGTGAAGCACCCGGACGTGCCGCTGATCTCCTTCACCGGCGAGACCACCACCGGCCAGACAATCTTCCGCAACGCCGCCGCCAACCTCAAGGGCCTGTCCATGGAACTCGGCGGCAAGTCCCCCTGCGTCGTATTCGCCGACGCCGACCTGGACGCCGCCATCGATTCCGCCCTGTTTGGCGTCTTCTCCCTTAATGGCGAACGCTGCACGGCCGGCTCCCGCATCCTGGTGGAACGGGCCATCTACGACGAATTCTGCGAAAAGTACGCCGCCCGCGCCAAGAACATCGTGGTTGGGGACCCGCACGATCCCAAGACCCAGGTGGGCGCCCTGGTCCACCCCGAGCACTACGAAAAGGTGGCGTCCTACGTGGAGATCGGCAAGTCCGAAGGCCGGTTGCTGGCCGGCGGCGGCCGCCCTAACCACCTGCCTGAAGGCAACTACATCGCACCCACCGTGTTTGCCGACGTCGCCCCCGACGCCCGGATCTTCCAGGAGGAGATCTTCGGGCCCGTCGTCGCGATTACCCCGTTCGAGAACGATGACGAGGCGCTGGCTTTGGCGAACAACACCAAGTACGGCCTCGCGGCCTACATCTGGACGCAGAACCTGACCCGCGCGCACAACTTCTCGCAAAACGTGGAAGCCGGCATGGTGTGGCTGAACAGCCACAATGTCCGCGACCTCCGTACCCCGTTCGGCGGCGTCAAAGCTTCCGGCCTGGGCCACGAGGGCGGCTACCGCTCCATCGACTTCTACACCGACCAGCAGGCCGTGCACATCACACTCGGCAGCGTCCACACCCCCAAGTTCGGCAACATCGAAGCGTCCGCCGCCAACGAAGGCTAACCCCTTACTTTCCGAAGACCTGCTCAAAGAAGAGAGAATCCCATGACAAACTTTGTACCCACCCCCACCGTTCCGGCTCCGGACATCGTCCGCTGCGCCTACATGGAAATCGTGGTCACCGACCTGGCCAAGTCCCGCGCCTTCTACGTGGACCTGCTGGGCCTGCACGTCACCGAGGAAGATGAAAACAACATCTACCTGCGCTCCCTGGAGGAGTTCATCCACCACAACCTGGTGCTGCGCAAGGGACCCATCGCCGCCGTCGCCGCCTTCGCCTACCGGGTCAAGTCCCCGGCCGAGGTGGACGCAGCCGAGGCCTACTACCGCGAGCTGGGCTGCCGAGTGGAACGCCGCAAGGAAGGCTTCACCAAGGGCATCGGGGACTCCGTCCGGGTGGAGGACCCGCTGGGCTTCCCCTACGAGTTCTTCTACGACGTGGAGCACGTCGAACGCCTCACCCAGCGCTACGACCTCTACTCCGCCGGCGAACTGGTCCGCCTGGACCACTTCAACCAGGTCACCCCGGACGTGCCCCGCGGCCGCAAATACCTCGAGGACCTGGGCTTCCGGGTCTCCGAGGACATCCAGGATTCCGACGGCGTCACGTACGCCGCGTGGATGCACCGCAAGCAGACGGTCCACGACACCGCGCTGACCGGCGGGAACGGCCCGCGCATGCACCACGTCGCGTTCGCCACGCACGAGAAGCACAACATCATTCAGATCTGCGACAAGATGGGCGCCCTGCGCATCAGTGACCGGATCGAACGCGGCCCCGGCCGGCACGGTGTCTCCAACGCCTTCTACCTCTACATCCTGGACCCGGACGGCCACCGGATCGAGATTTACACCCAGGACTACTACACCGGCGACCCCGACAACCCCACCATCACCTGGGACGTGCACGACAACCAGCGCCGCGACTGGTGGGGCAACCCCGTGGTCCCGTCCTGGTACACCGAAGCCTCCCTGGTCCTGGACCTCGACGGCAACCCCCAACCGGTGATCGTCCGCGAGGAAAAGTCCGAAATGGCTGTCACCGTGGGTGCCGACGGCTTCTCCTACACCCGCAAGCAGGACAGCGAAGGAACGGATGCCGGAGAAAAGACAGGCTTCAAACTGGGAGCGCAGCTGTAGCCATGATGGATGCCACCACGATTGAGGCCATCGCCGACGAACTGCTGGAAGCCGGCCGGAACCGCAAACCCGTGCCCCGGCTGACGGCACGCTACCCGGAGATGACAGTCGAGGACTCCTACGCCGTGCAGCAACTGTGGCGGCGCCGGAACGAGGACGCCGGCCGGACCCTGGTGGGACGCAAGATCGGCCTCACGTCCAAAGCCATGCAGGCCGCCACCGGCATCACCGAACCGGACTACGGCGCCATCTTCGATGACATGGTGCTGGAAACCGGCTGTTCGGTGCAGTGGGACCAGTACACCCACCCGCGGGTGGAGGTGGAGCTGGCCTTCGTCCTAAAGGACGGGCTGAAAGGCCCCGGCTGCACCATCTTCGATGTCCTGAACGCCACCGACTACGTGGTCCCGGCCCTTGAGATCCTTGATTCCCGGATCGAGATGGAGGGCCGGACCATCGTGGACACCATCGCCGACAACGCGGCCATGGGTGCAATGGTGGTCGGCGGCAACCCGGTCCGGCCTGATGACGTGGACCTGCGCTGGGTGGCGGCCATCCTGTACAAGAACCAGACAGTGGAAGAAACCGGCGTGGCCGCAGGCGTCCTGGACCACCCGGCCAACGGCGTGCACTGGCTGGCCAACAAGATCGCCGCCCATGGGGACAGCATGAAGGCAGGGGACATCATCCTGGCCGGCTCGTTCACCCGTCCGCTGTGGGTCTACAAAGGTGACACCGTCCATGCCGACTACGGACCGTTGGGGAGCATCACATGCCGCTTCGAATAGAAGACACCTTCCGGGATGCACTGCGCAAACAAAACGGCAAAGGAGGCAGGCCGCTTGCCGGCATGTGGGTTTGTTCGGGGAGCCCGCTCATCGCCGAAGTGTGCGCCGGCTCCGGCCTGGACTGGCTGCTGATCGATGCCGAGCATAGCCCCAACGGCCTGGAATCCATCCTCGCCCAACTCCAGGCAATCAGCGGCTACCCGGTCCACGCCGTGGTCCGGCCGCCGGTCAACGACACCGTGCTGATCAAGCAGTACCTGGACCTCGGTGTCCAGAACCTGCTGATCCCCATGGTGAATTCCGCCGCGGACGCCGAAGCGGCGGTTGCTGCCACCCGGTACCCTCCCCACGGTGTCCGCGGTGTTGGCTCGGCACTTGCCCGGGCTTCACGCTGGAACCGGATCCCGGACTACCTGGGAAGGGCGGCGGAAACCATCAGTGTCACAGTCCAGATCGAGTCCGCAGCCGCCGTGGAAGCCGTGGACAAGATCCTGGACGTGGACGGTGTGGACGCCATCTTCCTGGGGCCCTCGGACCTTGCGGCCTCCATGGGCGTGCTGGGAGAGCAGGAACACCCGGAGGTCCGGGCCGCCGTCGAACACTGCCTGCAAGCCGCCAGAGCGGCAGGGAAACCGGCGGGCGTGAACGCATTCAATCCCGTCACGGCGAACCAGTACCTGGACAACGGCGCCAATTTCATCCTGGTGGGTGCCGACGTCGCGCTGCTCGCCCGGGGCTCGGAAGCGCTGGCCGCGGAGTTCATCCGGAGATCCGACGGCGGTTCCCGCGCCAGCTACTGACTGCTCAACCCATGGCAGGGGCGGCGGACGTGCGGCCGGCGAACTGGCGGCGCGCCCAGCGGGCCAGCTTCTTGCCCATGCCCTTCCACCAGTTGTCCTCGTCCTTGTCATGGTGCAGCCGGAAGATGATGGCGACCAGGACAAACATGCCGGTGACCACGTCCATCCAGGACCACAGCAGCAAAGCGATCAGGACAGTGACACCGTTGACGATGACCGACGGGATAGCCAGGGTCCGGAAGACGGTGCTGGCCACGTACCGGCGGTGCGACCTCGGCACCGAAAGCGCCCGCACCATGTCAAAGCAAAGGCACACCACCACCAGCGTCTGCCCGGCGATCAGCAGCAGCTGGCCGGGTGCTGATGAGGCGAACATGGTCACGGATTCCGTTCCGGCGCTCATGAAAGAGCCCCGATGACTCCGGCGCCGGGAAGGAATACAGGACGATGACAAGAACCAAACACGCGAATACACCCCCAGAGGCTTGAACTACGCTGTGAGACTCAGCTAGGTCCATTCAAGACACTGGCCGGGAGCCAGTCACGAGTAGTGGGTACTCTATTCCGTGAGCCTCCACCGGCCGGACTACGCGTTGATGCCCGCCGCAACACTAGTCGGTGAGTGCCCGCGGCCGCCAGAGCACCACGGCCTGGGAGCGGGCACGCGGGCGCTGGCCGCGTGCCAGGCTCACGACGTCGCCGGCGGCTCCAGCGGCAAAAATCCTTGAATCAAGGGGATTACGACGGCGGCCCAGTTCCTCGGTCAGCTCCGACACCTTGCGCTGAAGGGCACGCACCTGGTGTTCCAGCTCAAGTATCCGCTTGATGCCCTCCAGTGAGACGCCCTCGTGCGAGAGCCGCTGCACTTCGCGCAGCATGTTGATGTCCCGCTGCGAGTAGCGGCGGGACTTGCCGGGCGCGCGGCTGGGCGAGACGATGCCGAGCCGGTCGTACTGCCGCAGCGTCTGTGGGTGCATGTCCGCCAGCTCGGCAGCCACGGAGATCACAAAGATCGGCTGGTCAGCATTGATGTCCACGGCGTGCCCCGTTACTACAGCCGGGCCTTGGCGGCCAGGCCCTGACGGACGTCGGCATCGGCTGTGGCCTCGGCGAAGGCCTTCACCGCAGCTTCTGCTTCCTTATTCAGGTTCTTGGGGACCGCGACGTCGATGGTCACCAGGAGATCGCCCTCGCCCTTAGACGTTTTGACGCCACGGCCTTTGACCCGCAGCGTACGCCCGGAAGGTGTGCCGGCAGGTACCCGGACCCGGACCTTGTCTCCGTCAATGGTGGGAACTTCGATGTCGGCGCCCAAAGCAGCTTCGGGGAAGCTGACCGGTACGTGGATGCGCAGGTTGTCGCCGTCGCGCGTGTAGAAATCGTGGGGCTTGACCGAAACGGCAACCACCAGGTCACCGTTGCCGGCCGGACCTGGCTGGCCCTTCCCGCGGACGCGGACCTTCTGGCCATCCTTGATGCCCGGCGGAACCCGGACGTCAATCACCTCGCCGCTGGGCTCGCGCAGGCCGATGGTGGTGCCGCGGATGGAGCCGGCGAACGAAATAGTGGTGGAAGCGGTACGGTCGGCACCCTTCTGCGGCGTCCGCTGGAAGCCGGGCTGGGCACCGAAGCCGCCGCCGAACAGGTCGGCGAACTCGGGCGGAATGCCGCCGGAGGTGCTGAAGCCGCCGGCGTGGCGACCGGTGCTGCCGGTAAAGAGGCCGCCGAACATGTCCTCGAATCCGCCGTTGGCGGCACCGGCGCCGCCGGGCGCAAACCTGGCGCCGCCGCCCATGGCACGGATGGCGTCATACTGCTGCCGCTCCTCGGGATCGGACAGCACGGAATACGCCTCGGAAATGTCCTTGAACTTTTTCTCCGACGCAGTGTTTCCCGAGTTGGTATCCGGGTGGTGCTGGCGGGCGAGCTTCCGGTAAGCCTTCTTGATGTCGGCGTCGGAAGCGTCCTTGGCGATACCAAGGATCGCGTAAAAGTCCTTGTCCACCCAATCCTGGCTAGCCAATGGCGTTTCCTTTCAAATCTCAGTGCCGAGATGGCAGTTCACGGCAATGTTCTGTCGAATCACTGCCGCGAACTGCCATCTCGATTGGGGTAATCCTAAGCCGGGACGGCCACAATCACTTGGGCTGCGCGGAGGACGCGGTCGCCTGACTTGTAGCCTGAGCGGAGTACCTGGCTGACGGTGTCAACCTCGATGTCCTCGCCGGGCTGCTGGATGAGGGCCTCATGGATCGTGGGATCGAACTCCACTCCGGTCTCATCGATGCGGATCAGGCCGTACGTCTTGAGCGCGTTCTCCAGCTTGGTGGCGATCGCGGCGAACGGGCCGTCGTTCAGGTCACCGTGCTGCCGGGCGGCGTCCACGTCATCCAGTACCGGGAGCAGCGAGTTCAGGACGCCGATGACGGCCATCTCCCCTGCTACGGCACGGTCACGTTCAACGCGCTTGCGGTAGTTGACATACTCAGCCTGGAGGCGGAGCAGGTCATTCTTCAGCTCGGCGGCTTCAGCTGTGGTTGCCTCCGGCGAAACCCCCTGGGCCACGGATTCCTCGGCGGGCACCTCAATGCCGTTAAGGATCTCCTCGGCCTGGGCCAAGGCGTCACCATCAGAATCTGCAAAGGCTTCAGCGCCGGCCGCCGCCTCGGCGGGGGCAGCATGCTGCTCGCCCTGCGGGTGGCGGGCCTGCCCGGTCACCGGGTCAACCTTGCGGTTGTCCCGGATGACCGGCTCCTGCTGGCCGCTGGCCTGCTGTTCCTGCTGGCGCTCCTGGCTTTCCCGGACTTTACGGTGCTCCTCGTGGGCGGAGGAGCTGTGCTCTTCCTCGTTACCGTGGTGGGGCATGGCTACTTCTTCGCTTCGTCTTCGTCGATGATTTCGGCGTCAACGATGTCTTCGTCAGCAGCCTTTTCATCCGCACCCGCGGCGCCTTCGGCACCTGCGGCTCCGGTGGCGCCGTTAGGCGACCCGGCCTGCGCGTAGATGGCTTCGCCGAGCTTGCCCTGGGAAGCCTGCAGCTTCTCGAAAGCAGTCTTCACGGCGGCGTCATCCGTGCCTTCCAGGGCCTTCTTGAGTTCGTCGACGTCGGCCTGGACCTCGGTCTTGACCTCCTCAGGCAGCTTGTCCGAGTTGTCGGCGATCAGCTTGTCCACGGAGTAGGCGAGCTGCTCGGCCGTGTTGCGGGTATCGGTTGCCTCGCGGCGGGCCTTGTCCTCGGCTGCGTGTTCCTCAGCGTCACGGACCATGCGGTCGATGTCTTCCTTGGACAGGGCGGTGCCGCCGGTGATGGTCATGGACTGCTCCTTGCCGGTGCCCTTGTCCTTCGCCGAGACGTGCACAATGCCGTTGGCGTCGATGTCGAAGGTGACCTCGACCTGCGGGACGCCGCGCGGAGCCGGCGCGATGCCGGTCAGCTCGAACGTGCCCAGCGGCTTGTTGTCGCGGGTGAATTCACGCTCGCCCTGGAAGACCTGGATAGCCACCGAGGGCTGGTTGTCATCAGCCGTGGTGAAGGTCTCGGAGCGCTTGGTGGGGATAGCCGTGTTCCGCTCGATCAGGTGGGTCATGACACCACCCTTGGTCTCGATGCCGAGGGAAAGCGGCGTGACGTCGATCAGCAGCACGTCCTTGCGCTCACCCTTGAGGACACCGGCCTGCAGTGCGGCGCCAACGGCCACGACCTCATCAGGGTTGACGCCCTTGTTCGGCTCCTTGCCGCCGGCCATTTCCTTGACCAGTTCGTAAACGGCGGGCATACGGGTGGAACCGCCCACCAGCACGATGTGGTCGATCTCGGAGAGCTTGATGCCGGCTTCCTTGATGACGTCCTGGAATGGCTTCTTGGTGCGGTCCAGCAGGTCCTTGGTGAGGTCCTGGAACTTTGCGCGGGTCAGCTGCTCGTCCAGGTGGACCGGGCCGTCAGGGGTGACGGAGAGGTACTGGAGGGAGACGTTGGTGCTGGTGGAGGAGGAGAGTTCCTTCTTAGCCTGCTCCGACGCTTCACGCAGGCGCTGCAGGGCGATCTTGTCCTTGGAGAGGTCAATGCCCTTGACCTTGAGCTGCTTCAGCAGGTAGTCAACAACGCGCTGGTCCCAGTCGTCGCCGCCGAGGTGGTTGTCACCGGCCGTGGCGCGGACCTGGATGGTGGAGAAGTTGTCCTCATCCTTGCCGACTTCCAGCAGGGAGACGTCGAAAGTTCCGCCGCCGAGGTCGAAGACCAGGATGAGTTCGTCTTCCTTGCCCTTGTCCAGGCCGTAGGCCAGCGCAGCCGCGGTGGGCTCGTTGACAATGCGGAGAACGTTCAGGCCGGCAATCTCGCCGGCTTCCTTGGTGGCCTGGCGCTGGGCGTCGTTGAAGTACGCCGGAACGGTGACCACGGCGTCGGTGACCTTTTCGCCGAGGTAGGACTCGGCGTCGTTCTTAAGCTTCATCAGGATACGGGCGGAGATTTCCTGCGCCGTGTACTTCTTGTCATCAACCGAGACGCTCCAGTCGGTGCCCATGTGGCGCTTGACGGAGGCGATGGTGCGGTCAATGTTGTTGACGGCCTGGCGCTTGGCGATTTCGCCAACCAGCACTTCGCCGGACTTGGAGAATGCAACGACCGACGGCGTGGTGCGGCCACCCTCGGCGTTGGCAATGACGGTGGGCTCGCCACCTTCGAGAACGGAGACGACGGAGTTTGTTGTTCCGAGGTCGATACCTACTGCACGTGACATGTGTTGCTTCCTTCTTTCGGTGATCGAACTTCCGGGTTTGGGCTTTCCGGTAATCCAGTGATCGTCCTGTCGAGATCCGGGCACCTCGCCCAGTCCTTGAGTGATCTACACTCAACTTTACTCAGCACAGAATTTAAGTCAATCGAAAGTTGAGCGCACCACGCTCAACTTTGGCTGACGGCGCGCAGGTCAGCAGGGAATTTCGTATCAGCATCCGCAGGATGACAGGGAATGCTGGGCACGCTTTTGCTACCCCACAAACGGCCGGAGCCTGTTCCGCTGTGCGTGAACAGGCTCGGATGGTGAGGGAAATCAGCTGGATCGGCTAGGTACCTTCACTGTCGCCGCGGAGAGTGCGGTCTTCCCCTGCGGCGTCCGCTTCGGAAATGTCCGGCCTTTCGCCGGCGCCCGCCGTGCCGGCCCGGCCGTAGTCGCCCTGGGCGTATTCGCCTTCACCGACGTGCGCGTCGGGGTCAACGGCGCCGGCACGGCGATAGTCGCCTTCAAGGTATTCGCCCTCGCCCTCTTCCACAGCGGCCGGAGCGTTCTCGTCGTCTATCCCTGCGTTTTCGAGATCATTGTTCTCGGTCATCGCGCATCACTCCCCTGGAGGACTGGACGCGTCCGTGCGGACGCACTGGAAGTCTACTCAGGTGTGGCGGGCGGCAAAAGGATGCCGCCCGCCGTCGGACGTCCTTCAGACTGGCTGAAAATCCGGCTGTTACGTTCCTGCCAGGCCGGTAGTGGCAACACCCTTGATGATCTGCCGCTGGAAGAACAGGAACACCACGATCAGGGGCAGCGCTGCGAGCAACGCGGAGGCCATGTTCTGTGCGTACTGGATGCCGTAGGCGCTCTTGATGGTCTGCAGGCCAACCGGCAGGGTGAGCAGGGAGCTCTCGTTGGTGGCGATGAACGGCCAGAGGAAGTTGTTCCACGCCCCGATGAACACAAAGATGGCCACTGCGGCGAGGATCGGACGGGATAGTGGAAGCACGATCGTGGTAAAAATCCGCAGCCTGCCCGCACCGTCCATCAGTGCCGCTTCCTCCAGTTCCCGCGGAATCTGGTCGAAGAATTTCTTCAGCACAAACACCATGGGGGAATGGATCACCTGCGGCAGGATCAGGGCCCAGTAGGTATCAATAAGGTTCAGGGACTGCATCTGCTGGAACAGCGGGATAATCAGCACCGGCGGCGGGATGATGATGGACGCGATAATAACGCCCATCAGGATCCCTTTGCCGCGGAAATCGATCCGCGAAATGGCGTAGGCCACTGATGCGGAAATCACCAGGGTGATGAGGGTGATGGCCGCCGATGTGAAGAGGGAATTCAGCGTCCAGGTGGGGATGTTTCCGCTCGCCAGGACTTTGGTAAAGGCATCCAGCGTAAAGCCCGACGCCGGCAGCCAGCTGATGGGGGTGGACGCGGCTTCTGTTTCGCTCTTGAGCGCGGTGACCGTTGCCCAGGCGAAGGGGACGAGCCACGTGACGGCAAGGACCGTAACAACGGCGGTGGCAAGGACGCGGGACAACGGAGTCCGCTTCCGGCGGGCGGAGAAGCCGGCGTCTGAGCCCTTAAGACGCAGGGCGGGCCGTGTGAGGGTAGTGGTGGCCATGGCTCAGGCGCTCCGTTTCCGTGTGAAAAAGACCTGGACCAGTGCGATGAGCAGGATCAGGCCGAAGAAGATATAGGAAATGGCCGCCGAATAGCCCAGCCGGTAGCCGGTGAAGCCGGCCTCGAAGATGTACTGCACAATCGGCCGGGTGGCCCCGCCGGGACCGCCTTGGGTCATCTGGTAGATCTGGTCGAAGATCTTCAGGGACGCCAGGATCTGCAGGATGACGATCATGACCGTGGTGGGGCCCAGCTGGGGAAGGCTGATGGAGAAGAACTGGCGCCACCCTCCCGCACCGTCCAGCGACGCGGCCTCGTAATGCTGCTGCGGAATGTTCTGCAGCGCGGCCAGGTACAGCAGGAAGTTGAACCCTATGGTCCACCAGACCGTGGCGATCACGATTGCCCACATGGCCACACCTGGATCGTTCAGCCAAGCCACCGGCGGCAGGCCCATTTTCGCCAGGACATCATTGAAGAGTCCCAGCTCCGGGTTGTACATCCAGGCAAAGAAGAGCGAGACCACGGTGGAGGCGAGCAGGAAGGGTGAGAAAAAGGACAGGCGCCACAGCCACTGTGCAGGCAGCCCCATGTTGACCAGGGCTGCCAGCGCCAGGGCAATCACCACCAGCGGGACAGTGCTGATCAGGGTGAAGTACAGCGTGTTGCCCAGCGAGCGCCACATGTCGGAATCCGCGAACGCCTCCGTGTAGTTCTCCAGGCCGATAAATCCTGTGTTGGCGCCGGTCAGGGACGTTCCGGTCATGCTCATGTAGGCGCCGGAAAGCATCGGCCACACCAGGAACATCAGGAAGAAGGCCAGGAAAGGGGCGGAAAACGCCCAGCCGTGGATATTGTTGCGCCGGCTCTGGGCGCCGGCCAGCCTGGCTGGGGAAGGCTGCCCGGAACCTGCCTTTCGGGCGTGGGTTTCGGCGGCCAAGGTTTCGATGGCAGCGGTGTGTTGGGCAGGGCTTTGTCCGGCCCGGTTTTCTCCGGCTGAAGCCGGCGTGCGTACGGTACTCAAAGGGACTCCTTTGTCGCAGAGGGTTCGGCAGGTCGAACGGGCAGTCAGACGGGGTTCGGCATGGCCAGGACGGTATTAATCCGGGAGATGAAGGCATCCCAGCCGGCCGTGGCCTTGTCCCTGCCCAGGAACACGTTCTGGACGTTCTCGGCAAAGTAGCTCTGGAAGTCGGAACCCGATCCGGTAAACCAGGCTTCCGGATCGTAGTTGATGATCTCCGCGGCGTGGGCGTAGTCGGCCTGCGGATCGAGTGCCGCGTATTCCGCTGAGCGGACCACCGGCTGGAAGGCCGGGATGTGTCCGGCCTCGGCCCAGCTGAGTGAGCCCTTGAGCATGGACGCCACAAACTGGTACACGCCGCGGCGTTTGGCCTCGTCAGCCTGTGCCTGGTGCGGCAGCACAAACGAATGCGAATCAGCGAACGCGGCCGGCGTCCCGTACAGGGTGGGAATGGTGGCCGCACCCAGGGGAACCCCCGCCGTCTTCATGGTGGGCAGCTCCCAGACGCCGGTAAAAAGCAGGCCCGAACCCTGGCCCGCGAACTCCGCGATGGCAGTCCCGCCGTCGCCGCTTTTGGTGGCGATGGTGTTGTCAAGCAGGGTGGTGATGAACTCCAGGCAGTCGATGGCCACATCCCGCTCCACTCTGGCCGGCTGGCCCGGGTCCAGCACCAGGTCTGCGCCGTGCTGCCGGTAGAGGGTGTAGAAGAGGCGCCACATCTGGGCGCCGTCGCCAAGGTAGCCGTAGGAGAGCCCGTGTTTTCCTGTGACGCGCTGCAGTTCCCGGCTGACCTCCAAGAAGCGGTCAGGTGAGCTGATCTCCAGCAGCCGCCCGTCCTGCCCCAGCACTCCGGCCTTGTCGGCTACCTCGGTGTTGTAGAGCATCACAAAGGGGTGGGAGTCCAGTGCCAGCGAAAACACCTGGCCACCAAACTGGCTCTTCTCCCAGATCCTGGGGCTGAAATCCTCCGGCCGGACTCCGAACTCCGCCAGCAGGTCCAGGTCCCAGGCATCCAGGAGTCCGCCCGGGGCGTAGCCGGGAACCCTGGCCGCGTGCATCACGGCCACCTCGGGCGGCCGCCCACCCGCCGAGGCCATGGCAAGTTTTGTGTAGTACGGCGCACCCCACGCGAGCACCGTGGGTTTGACGTTGAACGCCCGGTGCTGGGCGTTGGCCGAATCGATCATGGCCTGCATCTTGATGCCGTCGCCGCCGGAGAGCAGGTGCCAGAAGCGGATATCACCGGTAGCAGCCTGCACGGGCCCCCCGCATCCGGTCACCCCCGCCCCCAGGGCCAATCCCCCCAACAACGCCCCACCGCCCATCAGCACCTGCCGGCGGTTCATGTGCATGCCGCCTGAATCCTGTTGCTTCACCGTCACTCCTTTGGACGTAGCGAGACAAAAAACCCGGCCGACGGATCCGAAAATGTTCAGAAACCGGTTGCTCAGCCGGGGCTGCTCCAGACTTTACATCGTTGTATATCGCGGAGCAAGGAATATTTGTTAGCGATCACAATAGTGGACCGCCGAGTGAAACGGTGAGGAGTCTTCAGCGAAGACATGGTTAGGCCAGTGGGGCAACGCTCTGCAGGGTTGGCAAATGGACGGACCGTCCGCAGCTCAACCGGCAGCTCCCCGGCCCGACACCCGTACTCAAATGAGGGCGTGGCGTGACGCCGGCTCCCCCGTTTCGGCGGCGTCCAGCTCCGGCTTCCCCAGCTTCCCCGGCCACCAAATGCGGGGCCCGATGTGGTACGCCAGGGCCGGGACCAGCAGCGAGCGCACCAGCATGGTGTCCAGCAGCACGCCGAACGCCACAATGAACGCCAGCTGCACCAGGAACATGATGGGAATGACGCCAAGCGCCGCAAACGTGGCGGCCAGCACCACTCCCGCTGACGTGATCACCCCGCCGGTGACGCCCAGGCTGCGCAGGATGCCGGGCCGGGTCCCGTGCTTGAGCGACTCCTCCCGCACCCGGCTCATCAGGAAGATGTTGTAGTCCACTCCCAGGGCCACCAAAAACACAAACCCGAACAGCGGCACGGTGGCGTCCGCGCCGGGGAATCCGAGCAGGTTGTTGAAGACCAGCGCCGATACGCCCATGGCCGCGCCGTAGGAAAGGACCACCGAAAGTACCAGCAGGACCGGGGCAACCACCGACCTCAGCAGCAGCATCAGGATGACCAGGATGACCGCCAGCACCACCGGAATGATGATTACCAGGTCACGCTGGGCGGTGGTGTTGGTGTCCAGGGCCGTCGCAGTGACGCCTCCCACCAGCGCATCGGGGTCAACTGTTTTCACCTGGTCGCGCAACGCCTTCACGGCATTCTCGGCGTCCCCGGAGTCCGGCGCGTAGTCGAGCGTTGCGTTGATCAGCACTTTCCCTTCCCGCACGTCGGGGACAGCGGGAGCACCGGGGGCTCCGGTGATGGGTACGCTTCCCGCGGCCAGGAGATAGGCTTCCCCGACGCCGTCGGCCGCCCTGACCGTCTCCAGCACCTGCGCTGCCTTGCCTTCGTCCGCAACCACGACGGCGGGGCTGCCGCTCCCGGCGTCGAAGTGCCGCGCCAGCGCGTCCTGGCCGTCCACTGCGTTGGAGGCGGTGAGGATGACGTCGGTCTGCGGCACCCCGTTCGCCTTCAGCTGCAGGAGGCCGGCCGAGGCTGCCAGGAGCAGGAGCACCGATCCGATCCAGACCATGCGCGGCCTGCGCGAGACAAGCGATCCGGTGGCCCGCCAGATGCCCTTTTGCCCCTCAAGACCGGTGACGAGTTCCGGTTCGCGTTCATCCGCGGGGACAAGCTTCGGCACGAAGGGCCAGAAGGATGCCCTGCCCAGGAGCGCCATCAGCGCGGGCAGCAATGTAAGCGCCGCAAACAGCGAGCACAGGATGCCCGCCGCGGCCACCGGGCCCAGGGCCTTGTTCGAGTTCAGGTCGGAGAACAGCAGGCACAGCAGGGCAATAATCACCGTCGCGCCCGAGGCCACGATCGGTTCAACCGACGCTTTCCACGCCGTCAGCACAGCCGCCGTCCGGTCGGTGGTGTGGGTGAGGGCTTCGCGGAACCGGGCAACGTAAAGCAGCGCGTAGTCGGTGGCCGCACCAATCACCAGGATGGACAGGATGCCCTGGCTTTGGCCATTGAGCTGGATCCACCCCAGCTTGGCCATGCCGAACACCAGCAGGATGGCGGCGCACAGCGCGAACACTGACGTCAGCAGCACCACCAGGGGGAGCAGGAGGGACCGGTACACCACCAGCAGGATCACAAAGACCGCGCCCAGGGCCACCAGCAGCAGGATTCCGTCGATGCCCGCAAAGGCGCTGACCAGATCGGCGGTCAGGCCTGCCGGGCCGGTGACGTAGGCCTGCATGCCTTCAGGCGCGGCGTCCGCCAGCGTATCCCGCAGTTCCTGAACGCCCTCCTTGAGCTCATCCGACGAGGAGATGGGAGCGATGAATTGCACAGCCTTTCCATCCGCGGAAGGGATGGGACCAATCACGGCGCTGCCCAGCTGGAGTGCCTCAAGGTCCGCCTTGACCGCCCCGGCCTGTCCAAGCTGCGCCGGAGAAAAGGCAGCGTCATTTTCGATGACGATGACGGCGGGAATTTCATTGGAGTCGCGGAACTTCGCCTGCCAGTCCTGGGCCTCGGTGGCTTCAGCGCCGGCCGGAAGAAACGATGCCTGGTCGTTGGAGGACACCTCTTCCAGCCGGCCGAACGTTGGACCGCCAACACCGGCGACGGCGAGCCAGGTCAGCACCAGGAGGACCGGAATGAGCCAGCGCAGCAGGAATGGCACCCGGGGACGACGTACAGGATGTGATGGCATGTTCCCTCGAAGGTTGCGGAGAGTAGAATTGATTCCATAATAGAGTATCTCCACCATGGAGATAAGTCTCCGAGGCAAACTCTTGGGAGAGTGAATGCTGGAGGCGCACCAGGCTGCAGTAATATCCGTCAGGGCACTACGGCGAAGCGGAGGAGGCGGAACATGGCAGAGGAAGTGTTCCAGCGCCCGCCAAATGCCGGACCCCAGGCACTGGTCCGACTCCTCCAGGACTTCACCCTCGAGGCAAACCGCTACGTGGACACAGCCGGCGGCCGGAACGACATGCACCGCACTGACCTCAATGCATTGGCCGTGATTATGCGCCACACCGCCAAGGGGCTGGTGGTCACGCCGGGCGTACTGCGCAGGGAACTCAACCTCAGCTCCCCCGCCACCACGGCGTTGATAGACCGGCTGGACAGTTCCGGACACGTGGTCCGCGAACGGCTCGGCTCGGACCGCCGCCAGGTCCAGCTCCGGATGACGCCCAAGGCTTTCCAGGACGGCAGCGCGATGTTTATGCCCCTGTCGCGGCACATGGGCACTGCCATGGCGGCCTTTTCTGCCGAGGAATTGGAAACCGTCTCGCGTTTTATGACCGCCATGGTGGAGGCCACCATCGCCGCCCGGCAGGAGGCTTCCGGAACAGCGTCCGACGCCGGCTCCTCCCCAGCCGGCTGACTCCAGTTGACGCCGCCCTGGGCGCTCGGAAAGGTGTTGAGCAGCCAGCCCCGCGGGTTGGGGTAGCGTTTGGTTATGAGTGCGCAAGAGCCTGAAGACGACGTCTACACCCACGGCCACCACGAGTCTGTGGTCCGCGCCCACGCCGCCCGTACGGCCGAGAATTCCGCCGCGTTTGTCCTTCCGCACCTGACCCCTGGCGTGAGTGTGCTCGACGTCGGCTGCGGACCGGGCAGCATCACCTGCGACTTCGCCGTCCTGGTGTCACCCGGCAAGGTAACAGGGCTGGACCGGTCCCCTGACATCATCGCCCAGGCCACAGCCCTCGCCGCCGAGCGGGGCGTGGACAATGTGGAGTTCCTCGCAGGCAACATCTATGATCTCGATTTTGAGGATGAAACCTTCGATCTGGTCCACGCACACCAGGTTCTCCAGCATCTGACCGATCCGGTGGAGGCGCTGCGGGAAATGCGGCGCGTCGCGAAGCCCGGCGGTATCGTGGCTGTCCGCGACGCCGATTTCCACGGCATGAGCTGGTACCCGGCCATCCCCGAACTGGATGAGTGGATGGACCTGTACCAGCGGATCGCCCGGCGCAACGGAGCGGAGCCCGACGCCGGACGCCGCCTGGTCTCCTGGGCACAGTCCGCAGGGTTTACTGACGTTGCACCCACCAGCAGCAACTGGCTCTATGCCACAGGCCAACAGCGGCGATGGCAGGCCCGTGTGTGGAGCGAACGGGTGCTGCACTCCGCCTTTGCAGAGCAGGCTCTGGAGTACGGCTTCGCCAACCCCGCGGACCTGGCGCGGATTTCAGCAGGCTGGCACCGCTGGGGGTCCACGGACGACGGCTGGTTCCTGATCCCCAACGGGGAAATCATCGCGAGGGCTTAACCGCGCACCTGGCGAGCCACTCAACCGTCAACCAGCGCCTCAGCTCGCGCGCACTAAGATCGGAGGGTGCAACTCTCCCTCTGGCTGGCTCTCGCCGGTACTGGCGCCCTGATCAGCTTCACTCCCGGTGCAGGCGCCATCAACACCATGAGCAATTCGCTGAGAGCGGGCTTCCGGCGCTCCATCTGGGGGATCCTCGGCCAGCAGGCGGCGCTGGTGATCCATGTGGTCATCGTTGCCCTGGGAGTGGGAGTCCTCGTCGCCAGTTCCCCGGTTGCCTTTAACGCCATCCGCTATTTGGGTGCCGCCTACCTGGTCTACCTGGGCATCCGGCAGTTCCTGAGCAAGCCGGGCCTGGACCAGGAGCAGGCTGTGGCCCTCCGGAACGAGCCGGCCTGGTCCATGTTCCGGCGGGGCCTCTGGGTGAATCTGCTCAATCCCAAGGCCGTGGTTTTCTTCCTGGCGTTCATGCCGCAGTTCATCCGCCCGGGGCAGCCACTGCTGGCGCAGTACGCCGTCCTCACGGCCACTGTTGTGGTGATCGACATCCTGGTCATGTGGTTCTTCTTTGCCCTCGCCGCCAAATCCTTCCAGCGGTTCACCCACGATGTCCGGGGACAGCTCATCCTCAACCGGATTTTCGGGGTCCTCTTCGTCGCGGTGGGAGTCCTGCTCGCCCTCATTCACTAGGCTTTCACCGGCTGCGCCGCGACGCGACAGCGTATGACGAAACCTTAAAGTCTCTTTACGCCACAGTAAAGCCGTGAGTAATTCCGGCTAGCCAAGACGGTCCGGCATCCCGCATGCTTAGCTCCATGAACTCACCGTCGAGCCCATACCGGATCATTGCCGTGTGCACCGGAAACATCTGCCGGTCCCCCATGGCCGAACTGATGTTGGCCGCGGCCCTTGCTGCGGATGGGCTGGACGGCGTAGTGGAGGTGGACTCGGCCGGAACCACGGGCTATGAGGCCGGACGCCCCATCGATCCCAGGGCGGCACGGCGGCTGACCGCCACCAGGCTCGCGTCAGACCGGCACCTCGCCAGGGAATGGCGGGCCGACTGGTTCAGGGAACGGGATCTCATCCTGGCTTTGGATGTGGACCACTACGCCTGGCTGCGGGAATCGGCACCGGACCAGGAGTCCATGGACAAGGTGCGGATGTTCCGCAGCTTTGACCCTGCCATCGCCTCCAAGGACCTGCTGGACCAGGGCATCGAAGACCCCTGGTACGGCGGACAGTCCGATTTTGACGCCGTCTGGCACCAGATCAACGCTGCCGTGCCGGGGATCATCCGGCACGTCCGGGCAGCCCTCCGGGAATCCAGGCAGCTTCAGCCGCAGCAACAGTAGAACGTCCGACGCCGGCAGTCACCAGGCGGGCGGCAACCATTTGTAATTGCGAACCATTCTCATTTAGACTTGCCGCATGCATCTCACTGTTGTCAGTTCGATCGATTCCCTGTGCCGGCAGCAGGCGTGCCAGGACCTGGCCGCCAGCCACCCTGAAAGTGTGGTGGTCCTGCATGACCTGCTCGAGAACGGCGTGGTCATTCGGCGGGTCTTCAGCGCAGACCAGCTTCTGGAACGGGTAGAGACGCAGCTCGAGCACGGATGCCTGAGCTGCACGGTACGCCTGGACCTGGTCCCCACCATCGAGGGGCTGCTCTCCGCCGGTGCCACCCGCATCATTGTTGGCCTCCCCTCCGCCGTGCCTGCCGCCGCCGCGATTGCCGCCCTTGACCGTGGGCTGTCCAGTCCCTTCACCATTGATTCGGCCGTCCTGGCCTGTGCCCCGGACGCCCTGGAAGACCACATCTGGGACCACCACACGCTGTTCGAGTCCGGTTTCACGCCCATCCATGAAGACCAGCGCACTCCCGGGGAGTTTCTCCTCGGCGAACTGTGCTTCAACGACACTGTCCTCCTGGCAGCACCGGACATCGTTCCGGCCGACCAGCAAGGACACGAGAGGGGCGTTCACCTGATCCGCGAACTTGCCCCGCACGCCCACGTGGCGCCGGGTGCCACCGATGTACGCCCTGGCCTCCACCACTACGCCGACGCCGTTGCCCGGACGGTTCCCGGGACCGTCCATGATCCGGCTTCCTGCGCAACCGTGCCGGCCTCGCCGTTCGCCACCGTTTTCCAAAGCGTGGAGCGCCCGCTGCACCCGGAGCGGTTCCGGCACGCCCTGGCAACCCTCGCCGAAGGCTGCTGCGTTCTGCGCGGCCGGTTATGGATCGCCTCGGCGCCTGAATGCCGGATCGCCATCCAGGGCATCGGGCCACGCGTCTGGCTCGAAAACACCGGCGCCTGGGGCACCCAGACAGGAGCGCCGCCGTCGGGCTCCAGCGCCGCAACCGCTGCCAGATGCAACCGGCAGCCGGAATGCCGGGGGACCGTGCTGGCAGCAACCGGCGAGGACGTTGACTCGGCGGAGATCGAACAGCTGCTGAGGGGCTGCGAACTGACCGACGCGGAGATGCTCGCCGGCTTTGACGGCCTGCATGACCCGTTTGGCCTGAATTCCGAAGAAGCCTAGTCAGCCAGCATCAACCGACCTGAACAACCAACCTGAACAAGCAAAAGAGGAGCACATCATGAAGGTACGGAATTCCCTGCGGGCACTGAAAAAGATGCCGGGAGCGCAGGTGGTGCGCCGTCGCGGCAGGACGTTTGTCATCAACAAGAAGAACCCCCGGATGAAGGCCCGGCAGGGCTGACTCGCAGGGCTGGCAGGGCTGACCGGGCCGGCTGCACGGAAGGGCTGCACAGAAGGGCTGCAGCCGGGAAAGCGGCCGGGCAGGTACGCTCTATTTCATGACCCCCGCACCTGTGATCATCGCCATCGACGGGCGGTCCGGCGCAGGAAAGACCACATTGGCCATCGAACTGGCCGCACGCCTCAGGAACCATCACAAGGTTTCGCTGTTCCACCTCGAGGACATCTACCCAGGGTGGAACGGCCTGAGGGCTGGTGTGGAGCGCTACGTTTCAACCGTGCTCACGCCCCTGAGCCGCGGAGAACAAGCTACGTGGATCAGCTGGGACTGGGAAAAACACTACGACGGCGACACCCGGGTCACGCTGCCCGCGGAGATTGTCATCATTGAGGGCGTGGGAGCGGCCGCCGCCGAAGCGCGCCCGCTGCTCAGTGCCGTTATTTGGGCCGACTCCCCGACGGACGTCCGCCGGTCGCGCGCCCTGGACCGGGACGGCGGCACCTACGAGCCGTTCTGGGACGAGTGGGCTGCGCAGGAGGACGACTGGCTCGCCGGGGATGACGTCCCCGGGCAGGCGGACCTTCGCGTGCTCAATCCGGCAGACGGGTCCGCCCCCGCCGATGTCCTGCAGCTCCTCCCCTGCCTCCCCGCCCTGGCGCAGGTCCTGGTGCCCGAACTTTTCACCCGCCGCGGCCACAGGCTCCGGGCCGAGCGCCTTCACTCCAGCCCGGACGCCGCAACCCTCTTTAGCAAGCTCTACGGAAGCTCTCCGAATGCCGTCTGGCTGGACTCCTCCAATGCACCGTCCGCTCACGGGGCTGAGAAGTCCCCTGCCACGGAACGCAGCCGCTTCAGCATCCTGGCAGACGACGGCGGGACGTTCGGCCAGGCCCTTACCCACCGTTCCGGCGAGAGCCTGATAACCGCCGGCTGCGCTACCGCCAAGGTGGCAGGCCCGTTCTTCCGCTGGCTCGACACCGCCTGGGGCGGCAGCACCGTCCGGGCACCCGAGGGCTACCCCGGCGAATTTACGCTGGGCTGGCTCGGCTGCCTGGGTTATGAGCTCAAGCGCGAAACCGGGGGAAGCGACGTTTTCGCCCCCACCCCGGATGCCGCGCTGATCTTCGCCGGCCGGGCCGTGGTCCTGGACCATGCGGAGGAAACGGCGTGGCTCCTGGCGCTCGAGTCGCCGGACGCTGACGAGTGGCTGGCGGGCGCCCGGCTGGCGGTAACAGAAGCAGCCCCAGCCGGTCCGGGGACGGCGCACGACGCCGGGAGCAACGCCGTCGTACGTTCCGCGCCGCTGGCGCCTCCAACGCTGCCGGCGTTCAGCAGCCGCGACAGCGAACTGGCCTACAAGCACAAGATCGCCGCGGCGCAGCACGAAATCGGTGAAGGAAATTCCTACGAGGTGTGCCTCACCACCACCCTCACGGCCCTGGTTCCGGCCGAATCGCTGTCACCGTGGGAGGCCTACCTGGCGCTGCGGCGCCAGAACCCGGCACCCTTTGGCAGCTATCTCCGATTCGGCCCGCTGACCGTTGCCAGCACCTCGCCTGAGCGGTTCCTGAAGATAGCCTCCGACGGCGGCATGCGTGCCGAGCCGATCAAGGGCACCCGCCGCCGGGCTGCGGATCCGGTCCGGGACGCCGAGCTGCGGCGGGAGCTGGCCACCTCGCTCAAGGACCGCGCCGAGAACATCATGATCGTGGACCTGCTGCGGAACGATCTGAGCCACTTCGCGGAGCCGGGATCGGTCACCGTCAGCCGGCTGTGCGAGATTGAAAGCTACGCCACGGTGCATCAGATGGTGAGCACCATCGATGCCCGGCTGCTGCCAGGCTCGCCCCGGGCCGAGGCCGTGGCCGCGTGTTTCCCGGCGGGGTCCATGACGGGGGCGCCCAAGATCAGCACCATGGCCATCCTGGACCGGCTGGAGGGGGAGCCGCGCGGGATCTATTCCGGCGCCATCGGCTACTTCTCGCTCAACGGCGCCACGGACCTGGCAGTGGCCATCCGCACCCTGGTGATCAGGGCTGATGCCGGGGACGGCAACGACGGTAAGGCAACGGCCGAACTGACCCTCGGCGTCGGCGGTGCCATCACCTCCGACTCGGCGCCGGACGAGGAGTATGAGGAGATCCGGGTCAAGGCCTTCGGTGTGCTCTCGGCTCTGGGGGCCGTGTTTCCGGACTCCTGACCCCCACGGAGTTTTTGTCCAGATCGGGCGGGTTGAACCCACCGGAAGTCGCCACAAATGGACAAAAACTCCGCGGGTTATTGCACGGTGGCGGTCAGCCGCGCCACGTTGTCCACGTACCTGGCCGCGAGCGGGCGCTTCAGCCAGTCCTCCAGTTTGAGCTCGTGCGAAATGTCCCGATAGGTATTTTCCACCGCGCGCATATTGTTCACGATCTCAGCGCCCAGGAGCATCACCGAGACCTCCAGGTTGAGCGAGAAGGAGCGCATGTCCATGTTGCTGGACCCCAGGACTGCCACTTCATCGTCGATGGTGAAGTGCTTGGCGTGGAGCACGAATGGGGCCTTGTAGAGGTAAATCCTGACGCCGGCCTCCAGCAGGGCCTCGTAGTAGGAACGCTGGGCATGGTGGACCAGGAACTGGTCGCCCTTCTCCGAGACGAAAAGTTCCACGTCCACGCCGCGCTGGGCCGCCGTGGTGATGGCGTAGAGCAGGGAATCGTCCGGCACAAAGTAGGGGCTGCAGATGGAGATGCGGTGCTGGGCCGAGTAGATCAGGGTGTTAAACAGCCGCAGGTTGTTTTCGGTGATGAACCCGGGACCGCTGGGTACCACCTGCGCCGTCACTTTGCCGGGCTCGGGGTTGGACGGAAGCTGAAGCTGGTGCTCCAAGGATTCGTCGGTTTCGCTGAGCCAGTCGGTGGCGAAAACCACGTTGAGGGTGGTCACGATGGGGCCCCGCAGGCAGGCCATCAGTTCCACCCATTCGCGGCCGGCTTTGCGGTGCCTGGGGTTGTTGTAGGAGGGCTCGATCAGGTTCTGGGATCCCGTAAAGGCCAGCTCGCCGTCGATCACCATGATCTTGCGGTGGTTGCGCAGGTCCGGCCGGCGCCACTGGCCATGAATGGGCAGCAGCGGGAGCATGCGCTTCCATTGGATCTTGCCGGCCCTGAGCCGCTTGAGCAGGTCACGGTAGCCCTTGATCCGGAGGGTGCCGATGTGGTCGAACAGGACCCGGACTTCGACGCCTCGTTCGGTGGCCTCTTCCAGAGCCGTGAGCAGGTCATCGGTGATGTGGTCGGTGCTCATGATGTAGAACTCGGCGTTGACGAACTTCTTCGCTTTCCGGACGGCCTGGGTCATGGCCAGGATCGAATCCGGGTAGCCGGGGAGGAGCTCAACGGAATTGCCGTCCACCATGGGGAGCGAGCCAAGCCGCCGGTTCAGTTCCGCGGCGGACGTCACCCATTCCGGCCCGGGGTAGTGGCTTTCGACGTCGGCGAGGGAGGAGATGCCCGCGCGCACCCTGTCATTGACTTGTTCCTGCTGCTGCCGCCGACGGCTGGAGAGCTTGAAGTTGCCGAACAGCAGAAAGAGCACCAGGCCCACGAAGGGCACAAAGAAGATGACCAGCAGCCAGGCCATGGCCGTCGTGGGGCGCCTGTTGCCGGGGATGATGCCCACTGCCAGCACCCTGATGGCCAGGTCCGCAACGCTCAGCAGCACCACAAGCCACGTGGGCGAGGTACCCGCAAGCGACAACGGCCACAACACTCGAACCACCCCCGGGTCTGTGTACCCGCCGGACGGTTTCCGGCCAGGCAATGGCTTCAGCTTATCCGCGGCGGGCCGGGACTAAGCTGAAGCCATGACTTCTCCTGCTTCCGTGGTGCTCGTTTTTCTTGACCCTGCCTTCCAGGACGGCCGGCTGGCGGACGCTTCCCAGCCCCAGCTGATGGCCACGGACCAGGGCGCCACCCGCGGCGACGGCGTCTTCGAGTCCATGCTTGCGGTGGGCGGCAGGGTCCGTAAGGTCCAGGCGCACCTGAACCGGCTGGACAGCTCGGCCGTGGCCCTGGACCTGGACATTCCCGGGCAGGATCAGTGGCGGCGTGCCATCGAAACTGGTGTGGCCGAGCATCGTTCCCAGCATCCGGCAAGCACGCCGGCGGATGACGAGCTGGTGGTGAAGCTGGTTGTAACGCGCGGCGTCGAAGGGGCATCCGGACCCACGTGCTGGGTACAGGTGTCACCCGTAGGTTCCCTTGGACGGCGCCAGCGCGAGACAGGCATCGACGTCATCCTCCTTGACCGGGGCTACGACAGTGACGCAGCCGAGCGCGCGCCGTGGCTCCTGCTGGGTGCCAAAACCCTGTCCTATGCGGTGAACATGGCAGCGCTGCGGCACGCACACAAACAAGGCGCTGACGACGTCATCTTTACGTCCTCAGACGGACGTGTCCTGGAGGGACCTACGTCCACTGTCCTGCTGGCCCACCTGCAAAGGTCCGACGACGGCGCCGGTGGCACCCGTACGGTGCGCCGGCTCGTCACGCCCCAGCTGGACAGCGGCATCCTCCCCGGGACATCACAGGAAGCCCTCTTCAAGGCCGCCGCGGCGGCGGGCTGGGAACTCGGGTATGGCCCCCTGCAGCCGCAGGACCTCCTGGAGGCCGACGCCGTCTGGCTGATTTCCAGCATCCGGCTGCTGGCGCCCGTCAACCACATCGACGGCAAGGAGATCGGCACGCCTGCCGTCCAGAAGCAGCTGACCGCCGAGCTGAACGAGCTGTTTGCCCGAATTCAGTAGCCGGATTTTCTTCGGGGTCCATGTCCCCTGGCTATGCGCCAGGGGATGGTCTCCAGCTGTATGGGTTCTCTGCCGGCCCGCCTCGTCGATGCTGGTCATAGCCCTGCTGCCAGGCTGTTCCGACGGCGGAGACCAGGCCTGCGAGGATCGGATAGTAGGGGTGGTCCGGTCCGATAAAAAGCATCTCCTCCCGGGCCTTGTCGATCAGGGCTGGAATGGTATTCTCCGCGGTCATGCTGGGATGGTCGCACGAAGTTTCGGATTTGGCACGTCCCGGCCTTCAGGCCGGAAAAGTGCAGGCCGGAATATAGCGCAGGCCGGAAAAGCGCAGGCCGGAGTACAGCCCGGCCTGCAGGTATAGCCTGTGGGGGGAGGGCAGATGGCGGTTCACAGTGCAGGGATCATGTTGTACCGGTGGAGGACCACGGGTCAGCCGGAGGTTTGGATTGCCCACATGGGCGGACCATTCTGGGCGCGCAAGGACGCCCGGTCCTGGTCAATTCCCAAGGGCGAATACCCTGAAGACGAGGATCCGCTCACTGCGGCATTGCGCGAGTTTGCCGAGGAAATGGGAACTCCCGCTCCGGACGCGGAGTACCGCGAATTAGGCGCCTTCCGGCAACCGTCCGGAAAGATCATTACAGCCTTCGCAGCGGAGGCGGACTTCCAGCCCGAACAGATCCTCAGCAATACCTTTCCCCTTGAATGGCCGAAGGGTTCCGGCGTGATCCAGGACTTCCCGGAGATTGACCACGCTGCATGGTTTTCCGAGACGGACGCGCGCGTGAAGCTGGTGAAGGGGCAACTCCCCATCCTTGATGCCCTCCTTCGTGTCTTACGCCCATCCGGGGACAACAAAGAGCGGCGGGCTGATCCGCCCGCCCTTTGATTCCCGCACTTTGACCAGAGACGTCAACCTGCCTGAAGTGTGGCCGCGGTGAGGGAGGTGTTCTGCTGCCTGCATTTACAGGGCGCAGTGACGGGGCTAAATTTATTACTCCGGTGAGTGGCCGGATCTGGGCCGGCATATTTTCCGGGATGTCCCTATCCCTGCGATGCTCTGGCGACCAGCCGGCAAAGGACCAGCCATGAATCCCACCCCAAAACAGCCCGTAACTGACGACAGCATCAAAGTACGCCAGGTCAGCCATTATCAGTTCACCTGGGTAGCAGGCGAGGCCACCAAACCAGGCACATGGACCCTCCAGCTGGTACTGGACCAAGGCGCCTGGGAGGAAGTCCTCAGCCTGAGCGCTGACGACGCAGACAACCTCCAGGACCTGCTGACTTCCGCCGGAACGGTTTTTTACGATGTCAGCCGAAGGACCCTCATGTTTGGCACCACCCCTGTGGGTCAGTGACCGTTCCGAAGAACTCCATGGCCGCCGGCGCTGTCCATGCGTAGCATCGGCGGCATGGAACCTCTTCCTGACACTGCCGAACAAATCCGCGGCAAACCCGCGAGTTTTTCAGCCAGGGCAGGAGTTCTACCGCTCCCGGGGAACACACGGTCTGAGGGTCAGGGCGAGCCTGCCTCACAGGCGGCCTTACATGTCCGGGATCACGCTGGCGCGTTAAGATGAAGCTCAGGCGTTCTGGAACACTGCCTTTCTTTCAGGCAACAAATGTTTCGGCGCAAGGGCTACACCCTGAAGAGGTACGTTGCACCACATCGAGTCCTCGCAGTTAATCGGCAACATCCAGGTCAGGCTGCTTCACCGGGAAGATGCAGCACTGCTGAGTCAGGCCTACGCCCGGAACCGGGAACACCTGGCGCCCTGGGAGCCGGCCCGTGCGGATGAGTTCTTTACCCCTTCCCACCAGCTTGGACTCATCCACATCAGGCTCGCCCAGCATTCAGTGGGGCAGGAAATTCCCTGGATCCTGCTGGACGGCCGCCGCGTCATCGGCACCGTCACCCTGACGGGCATTGTCCGGGGGCCGTTCCTCAACGCCCATCTGGGGTACTGGGTGGACAAAGACTACAACGGCGAGGGGGTAGGTTCCGCTGCCGTGCTGTTTGCCGTGAAGCATGCCCGCATGGAGCTGGGCCTCCACCGGGTCCAGGCAGCCACCCTGGTCCACAACGGTGCATCACGGAAGATCCTCCGGCGGGCCGGCTTCCAGGAAATCGGAGTGGCCCCGGAGTATCTGCACATCGCCGGCAGCTGGCAGGACCACCTCCTCCACCAGCTGCTCCTGCATTAGCCCCCGCCCCCTTTCCGGCACCAAGTCCGAGACCCGAACCCAGTGGAAGGCAGCCACCATGAGCAACGAGGCCCTGAGTAACGAGCCTATGAGGAGCGAGGCCCTGAAAGCTGACGCGCGTACCGCAGTCATCCTGGGCGGCGCCCGCACTCCCTTCGGACGATTCCGGGGCAGCCTGGCCGCGCTGTCATCCAGTGAACTGGGCGCCCACGCGATCCGCAGTGCACTTGAAAGGACAGGCGTGGACCCCGGCCAGGTCCATGCGGTGATCGTGGGCCAGGTCATCCAGGCAGGTGCAGGGCAAGGACCCGCGCGGCAGGCAAGCCTGGCAGCAGGCATTGGCTGGGACGTTCCCACGGTAACCATCAACAAGCTCTGCCTCTCCGGACTCACTGCGGTGATCGACGCCGCCAGGATGATCCGGGCCGGCGAGGCAGACTTCATCGTGGCAGGGGGCCAGGAATCCATGAGCAACGCCCCGCACCTGCTTCAGCGCCTTCGCAACGGTGTGGCAATCGGCGACGCCCCGCTGATGGACTCACTGAATTACGATGCCCTGCAGGACCCCGTCTCCGGCGTCCTCCAGGGCGCCGCAACCGATGCGGGCAACGCCGAACGCGGAATCAGCCGGGCGGACCAGGACGCTGTTGCCGCGAGGTCCCATCAGCGGTCGGAGGCAGCGAGCTCCGCCGGACTGCTTGCTGCCGAGATCGCACCGGTCAAAGTACCGCAGCGCCGTGGTCCAGCACTGATGGTGGATTCTGATGAAGGCATTCGCCCGGGCACGACGGCGGAGGCCCTGGCTGCCCTTAAGCCCGCCTTCTCCACGGCCGCGACTGCCACTATCACCGCCGGATCCGCCTCTCCCCTTTCAGACGGCGCGGCCGCCGTCGTGATTGCCAGCAAGGCCGCCGCGGAACGTGCCGGACTGAGCTGGATCGCCGAGATCCGCAGCCACGGCCAGACTGCCGGCCCGGACGCTTCCCTGCATTCCCAGCCGTCCCGCGCCATCGAACGCGCCCTGGCTGCGGAAGGGCTTGGCGTGGCTGATCTGGACCTGATCGAAATTAATGAAGCCTTCGCGTCCGTGATTATCCAATCGGCCCAGGACCTGGGCGTCAGCACGGAGCGGATCAACGCCGAGGGCGGCGCCATCGCCTTGGGCCACCCAGTGGGCGCCTCAGGCGCACGCCTTGTGCTGCACCAGGCGCTGGCGCTGCAGCGGCGCGGCGGCGGCACCGGGGTTGTGTCCCTCTGCGGCGGCGGGGGCCAAGGCGAGGCTCTCATCCTCAAGGCCTGAAATGTAGTGCGCCAAGCCCCAGGAACCCTGACGGACCGCGTTGACGGGCTAGCGCCTGCCGTACTTCCGGTGAACTGCCTGCTTGCTGACGCCCAGGCACAGGGCGATCGCTTCCCATGAGAGTCCTGCCTGGCGGGCGTTCCTGACCAAGGCAGCTTCGGCCCGCCCTACTTCCTTCTGCAGCTCCGCCACGGCATAGAGTGCCTCGGCCGGGCCCTTCCCATCCATCGATCCAACGAGTGTCTTCATCCGATCCACCTCCACGACGTCAACATTAGTTGACACCACTTCGTTCGTCAACCTACGTTGACGCTCAGACTGGTGCCACCTCAGGCCGGTGGAGCCGCGTGAACTGTGAGCGGGACCAGCCGGTGGGTGCAGGACGCACGTTCCAGGCTCAGGGTGCCCGGAGCGGCCCTGTTGTTGACGCCGGTGTCATCACACCAGTCCACGCCGTACGGGACAGCGCTGACTCCGCCCTCTCCGGCAGCCATGGTCTCCGGAACGGTGAAGACAAAGGTGAAGCCGCCGTCGTCGGTCATGGGAGCGAGCTCCTCCAGGACCGTCTGCCCCGCAGCATCCGTCACCGTCACCTGGATGCGGGCATCCGCGCCGTAGAGCGCATCACAGGTGGTGTCCTGCGCGGAGACCGTAACCTTCCCGCCAGCCTGAACGGCCGACGGGGAGACAAAGTACTCCGGCGGCCCGCAGGGCGGCGGAGCGAAGGGGTCCCGGCAGCCTGTCAGTGCAAAGGCAAGGGATGCGACGGCGAGGACGACCGCGGTCCATCGCAACCGGTTTTGCACTGCTGGCCTTCCCCGCTGTTTGCCCACACAGTCTTTTCCCACAGATCGTTCACCCATATCCTGCTGTTTCCCCATACCGTGATTGTCCGGCATGGCGTTGGTTACGCAACATGACGATGGCGGCGGTGCGGGGCGGCGGGCCAGGTGTTACGTTTTTGGGCAGTAATGAGTACCGGCGCCAAGCCCTGACTGGCCGGTCGGCAACCCTCCCTTTCGCGGCGGGGTGCCTCAGGTGAATACTCGGCATATCGAAAAAATTCGAGCTGCAAGCGTGAGAGAAGGAGATCCGTCGTGACAGACGCACCTGCCACTGAAGAAAAGCTGTCCTACCGACTGATCACAGGGCCGGATGACCGCTCCTTCTGTGAGCGGATCTCAACCGCATTGGCGGAGGGCTACGTCCTGCACGGCAGCCCGGCCGCAACGTTCAACGGCAGCAGCGTGATCGTGGCGCAGGCCCTGGTCCTCCCGGCTGCGATCGCCTCCGCGGACGCCGCCGTCGCCACCGCTGTGGACGATCTGGAAACTGCCGGCGAAGAGCTCGAATTCGACGGCGAGGGCCACGCATGAGCTACGCAGGAGACCTCACCCCGGAGGAAGCCTGGACCAAGCTGGAGCAGGGCGCCATCCTGGTGGATGTGCGCACGGAGGGCGAATGGGCGCATATCGGCATCCCGGACACCAAGGCGACCGACAACGATCCCCTTTTCATCCAGTGGACGTTCCCGGGTGGCATCCCCAACCCCGATTTCATCAATGACCTGACACAGCAGGCACCCGAGGACACCGGCACGGAACTGGTGTTCCTGTGCCGTTCCGGGGCCCGGTCCATAGCTGCAGCCATCGCCGCCACCCAAGCAGGCTACACGTCCTACAACGTCCTCGAGGGCTTTGAAGGCGAGCCGGACCGCTACGGCGAACGCACCGTCAATGGCTGGAAGAACCGCGGCCTGCCTACGAATCTGGGAACGAACTAAGTGACATTCAATGAAGATGCCGCCGGCTGGAGTCCTGACACCCAGGCAGTCCGTGGCGGGCTGGACCGCACCAATTTCCAGGAGACCGCCGAGCCGGTCTTCCTGAACTCCGGGTTCGTCTACGAATCGGCCGCAGCTGCCGAACGCGCCTTCACCGGCGAGGACGAGCGCTTTGTCTACTCCCGCTACGGGAACCCCTCCGTAGCCACCTTCCAGGAACGGCTCCGCCTCCTCGAGGGCACCGAGGCGTGCTTTGCGACGGCGTCGGGAATGTCTGCAGTCTTCACCGCCCTGGGTGCCCTGCTGGCTGCCGGTGACCGCGTGGTTGCGGCCCGCTCGCTGTTCGGTTCCTGTTTCGTGATCCTGAACGAGATCCTGCCGCGCTGGGGCGTGGAGACCGTCTTTGTGGATGGCCCGGACCTGGACCAGTGGCGTGAAGCATTGTCCCAGCCCACCACCGCAGTCTTCTTCGAGTCGCCGTCCAACCCGATGCAGGAAATCGTGGACATCGCGGCAGTCAGCGAACTGGCGCATGCCGCCGGAGCCACCGTCGTCGTCGACAACGTCTTTGCCACTCCCCTGCTGCAGCGCTGCGGCCAGCTGGGCGCGGACGTCATTGTCTACTCCGGCACCAAGCACATCGACGGCCAGGGCCGAGTCATGGGCGGGGCAATCCTGGGCACCAAGGAATTCATCGACGGCCCCGTGAAACAGCTCATGCGCCACACCGGACCCTCACTGTCCGCCTTCAACGCCTGGGTCCTCACCAAGGGGCTGGAGACCATGGCGCTGCGCGTCAACCATTCCTCGGCCACCGCCCTGAGGCTGGCAGAGTGGCTGGAACAGCAGCCTGCGGTCAGCTGGGTCAAATACCCGCTGCTGAAATCCCACCCGCAGTATGAGCTCGCCGCCAAGCAGATGAAGGCCGGCGGCACCGTGCTGACCCTAGAACTCGCGACGACGGCCGGACGCTCGGGCAAGGAAGCCGCCTTTGCGCTGCTGGACGGGCTGCGGATCATCGACATCTCCAACAACCTCGGCGACGCCAAGTCCCTCATCACCCACCCTGCCACCACGACGCACCGCGCCATGGGTCCCGAAGGCCGTGCGGCCATCGGGCTGAGCGACGGTGTGGTGCGGCTGTCCGTGGGCCTCGAAGACGCGGATGACCTGATCGGCGACCTGGAGCGGGCGCTCAAGCAGATCTGACCCGCCCGGTCGCGCCGGAAGGGAGCTGGCCCTGCTAATCCGTTCCGTGGACTTGGAGTCGCACTGCCACGTCATCACCGGCGCTGATCCGGGCCGCGTCCCTCACGGCCTTCTTGACGGGCAGCAGGTACGAACCGCTTTTGCTGTCCGGGAACAGTGACGTCTGCCACGTGTGGCCGGAGATTTCGGCGGTAACTCTAACCGATCCGAAGCCTTTGCGGAGCGAGCCCGCATCGTCGCGAACGTCCTCTGCAACGTCCGCGGGGAGAGTCAGGAAGTGCCACCCCGCTTCTTCCGGGATATGCCACAGTTTGGCGTGAAAAGAGTACGACGACGTCACGCGCCTGAGTATTCCACGCCGGCCTGAGAGCCGCACCCCTTCGGCGCGAACGAACACTTCAGGCCCCTCCCCACGTGCGAACTGGCAGATAATGCCCTCAAAGGGCGATTATTGCGTCATTATCTGCCTGTTCGCGATCCGCGTGTTCGCGGGGTGTCAGGCTTGGGGCTGGCGGAGCTGACGCGAGGCGGCTTCGCGGACCGCGGCGGTGAGCTGGTTCAGCACCGGGGAGTCTATCTTCCAGCGCTGCCAGTACAGCGAGACATCCACAGGATGAGCAGGTGCCAGCTCCACCAGTTCGCCGTTCCTGATATCAGCCAGGCAGTGCTGCTCGGGCAACAGTCCCCATCCCAGCCCCAGCCCGATGGCCTGGGCGAACTCGGCCGACGACGGCACGTAGTGCCGCGGCGCGGTCAGTTCAGCGCCGGTCAGCGACTGGAAGAAGCCGCCCTGCAGCTCGTCCTTCCGGTCAAAATCCATCACCGGTGCCGCGCTTCCGGCGGTAAGGTCCGGCCCGTCCGGCCACCAGCGACGGACGTAACCGGAACTGGCCACGGCCCGGTATCTCATGGCACCCAGCGGCTCCACGCTGCAGCCCTGCACCGGCTCCGGCGTAGCCGTCACAGCCGCCATCACGGTCCCGGTGCGCAGGAGCTGCGTGGAATGCTGTTCATCCTCCCGGCGGATTTCAAAAAAGGCGCCGCCGTCCGCGGGAAGGCTGGCCAGCGCCGTCAGGAACCACGTGGACAGTGAGTCGGCATTTACTACCAGGGGAATCGGCGCGCCCGGGCTGTCACTGCTGTCCCCGAGCTCGCGCCGGGCGTCCCATTCCAGTTGCCGGACCTGCCGGGCGAACCGCAGCACAGCCGCCCCTGCCGCCGTGGGCAGGACGGGGTTGGTGCGCTGCAGCAGGATTTGCCCGGCCGCGTCCTCCATCGCTTTCAGCCGTTGGGAAACGGCAGACGGCGTGACCACCAGGCTCCGGGCCGCGGCCTCCAGCGTCCCCTCATCCACCACAGCAGCAAAGGTCCGCAACTGCTCCAACTGGAAGCTTCGCATTAGCTTTCCTTACTATTCCTAAGAATGTTTAGCTGGATTAATTGTAAGCTCCACTTTACGTTGGAGGATATGGATTTGACTCAACTTTTGACCACCACGGCTCTCGGCTTCGGCACGGGACTGGCCCTCATCGTTGCCATCGGGAGCCAGAACGCGTTTGTTCTCCGCCAGGGCATCAGGGGCGAGCATGTGGCCGCCGTCGTCCTGGTGTGCAGCGTCTCGGACGCCCTGCTCATCGCCGCCGGCATCGCGGGAATTGGGGCCCTTGTGGAGGCGAGTCCGGTGGTGGTTGAGGTTGCACGGTACGCAGGAGCGGCGTTTCTGGCCGCCTATGGTGCCCTGGCGGCCAAGCGGGCCATCCGCCCGGGGGCGCTGACCGCCTCTGGCCGCCAGAGTGCCCTCAGCGCCGGGGCGGCAATCTCCACGGTGCTGGCCCTGACGTGGCTCAACCCTCACGTCTACCTGGATACCGTTCTGCTGCTGGGGTCGGTGGCCAACCAGCAGACGCAGGACCTGCGGTGGTGGTTTGGGGCCGGCGCCATCACCGCCAGCATTGCCTGGTTCAGCGCCCTTGGATTCGGGGCACGGAGCCTGCGTCCGTTCTTCGCGCGGCCGTCATCGTGGCGTGTCCTCGACGGACTCATCGCCCTGGTGATGCTGTCGCTGGGAGTGCGCCTGGCAGTGGGGGCCTGACGGCCCCCGCCTGGCGACAGCGAAAAAAACCTCCGGCTCAGGCGCGAACGGGCAGATAATGCCCTGTTTTTCGCCTTTTGTGGGCATTATCTGCCCGTTCGCGCTGCCTGTTTGCTAGTGGAAGCCTGGCTGGGACAGGCGGACCCGCAGCAGCTCCGGCGCGTCGTCCTCGTCAGGAAAGCCGGAGGCTCCACGCATGGTGACCGCAACTGCCTTCGCGACGACGGCGGCCAGCCCGCCGTCGTCGGCAGCCGTTTTGTCGCTCACCGCCTTTTCCATTACCGCATCGCGCACCCGGCGCTGTTCGGCGGCGCCGGTGCCGCGTGAGATGACGTCCTCCACGCCCTGGCGTGCCAGCCCCAGCTCGCCCTGTTCGCTGAGCACGGGAGCGAGATAATCCACGAGTGAGCGGACAACGTCGTGTGCGGGGGCAGGCCGGAAGGTGCCGAAGTCCAGCAGTTCGCCGCTCAGGCCACTGCTGCTTGCCTGCCACGCCGCCATCCGCAGCAGAACGGTGGGAACAGGGGCGGGTTCAACTCCGGCGTGCCACTCCCGGCTGGCTGACTCCACCATTGCCCGCACCAGCACGGCTATCAGGGCCGCGTCCTCGGCCCGAAGGCAGACGTCGGCCACCCGGACCTCTACCGTGGGATGGTTCCTTGACAGCCGGGCATCGAAGTAGATCATGCCTTCATCCAGCATCACACCACTGTCCAGCAGACGGGCCACCAGCCGCCGGTACGCCGAATACGTACCGAAGATGCCGGACGGGCCGGAGGTGGGCCACCGGTTCCAGGCCTGCGTACGGTAGCTTTCGAACCCGGTGGGCATGCCGTTCCAGAAGGGCGAGTTTGCACTCAGCGCAGTGAGTACCGCCAGCTTGTCGCGGATCCTGTCCAGCACGGCCACGCCTTCCTCCGGGGACTCGATGAAGGTGTGGACGTGGAATCCGCAGGTCAGCTGTTCCTGAGCGGTCAGGCCAAAACGCTCCAGCATCCGGGCATACCGCGGATCCGGAGTGGTGTGGGTAGTGGAGGCAAGCGGCGATGTGGCCAGGGCTGCCACCCTGGCCCCGTTCTTTCGGGCCGCCTGGTCGGCCAGCAGGCGGCCGGCACGTATCTGCCGCAGCAACTCCCCATATTCCAGGCACGGCCGGGTCTGGGTCTCGATCTGCTCAAGCTTCAGCTCGGCACTCAAACCCATGTCGTCGTCGTGGAAGGCGGTCTTGTCTTCGGTTTCCAAGGCATGCGGATCCTGCGGGGAATCATCTGCCGCAAGCCGCCGCCCCGAGAGCAGGGCGTCGGCGAGTGCAAGGGGTTCCCCCGTCTCCGGATCAACGATCAGGAGTTCTTCCTCGACGCCGAATGTGCGCATGTCTATATTCTGCTGCAACCCGCCGGAGTTGGAGCGGGGACACAGGCATCATGACGAAACGCGAACGAACACTTGAGGCCCTGCGAGAGGTGCTCAAGTGTCCGCTCGCGCCCGCCGTCCGGGCCTTAAGTGTCCGCTCGCGCCATCCAAGGGGGGCTTAAATGCCCGCTCGCGCCATCGAGGGGGCTCAGTCCTGGAAGTACTCAACCTTTGCGCCGATGGTGTTGAGCCTTTCGGCGAGGTCCTCGTAGCCGCGCTCAATCACGTAAATGTTGCGCAGCTCGGAAACGCCGCGTGCCGCAAGCATGGCCAGCAGCAGGCAGGCTGCCGGGCGGAGCGCGGGCGGGCAGCCCACCTCGGCGGCGCGCCACCTGGTGGGACCGGTGACGTAGATCCGGTGCGGGTCCAAAAGCTGCACCTGGGCGCCGAGCCGGTTGAGTTCGGTAAGGTAAATGGCACGGTTCTCATACACCCAGTCGTGGATCAGGGTCTGGCCATGGGCGTTGGCCGCGATCACCGCGAAGAACGGCAGGTTGTCGATGTTCAGGCCCGGAAAGGGCATCGGGTGGATCTTATCCTCGGGCGCATGGAGTTCGGAGGGTTTGGTGGTGACATCCACCAGACGGGTGCGGCCGTTGCGGGCCATGTATTCCCCGGATATCTCCAGCTGCTGGCCCATCTGCTCCAGCATGGCCAGTTCGATTTCCATGAACTCGATGGGAACGCGGCAGATGGTCACCTCCGAGTTGGTCACAATGCCGGCGGTGATGAGGCTCATGGCCTCGATCGGGTCCTCTGACGGAAAGTATTCGATGTCGACGTCAACGTGCTCCTGGCCGGTGATCCTCAACGTTGTGGTCCCCACGCCGTCGATCTCCACTCCCAGCATCTGCAGGTAGAAGCAAAGGTCCTGCACCATGTAGTTGGGGCTGGCGTTACGGATGACAGTGGTGCCACGCCGGTGGGCAGCGGCCATGATGGCGTTTTCCGTGACGGTGTCGCCGCGCTCCGTCAGCACAAAGGAACGGGAGAGCTCGTCCGCGGCCGGTGCCTTGACTGCATAGAAGCCCGAGGTTGCTTCCACCGAGAGCCCGAACTGACGAAGGGCCTGCATGTGGGGCTCCACGGTCCGGGTGCCCAGGTCACAGCCACCGGCGTAGGGAAGCCGGTATTCAGACGTTTCATCCAGGAGCGGCCCAAGGAGCATGATCACGCTCCGGGTGCGGCGCGCCGCCTCCACGTCCATGTCAGCCAGATCCAGTACGGCCGGGCGGCGGAGCCGGAGGTCCGTGTCGTTGAGCCAGGTGCATTCAACGCCAATACTGCTAAGCACTTCAACGATGCGGTTCACTTCCTCGATCCGGGCCAGCCGGCGCAGGACGGTGGTGCCGCGGTTGATCAGGCTTGCGCAGAGAAGGGCCACACCGGCGTTCTTGCTACTGTTGACGTCAACTGCCCCCGAGAGGGTTTGGCCGCCCTCAACCCTCAAGTGGGTCATCTGGGGTTTTCCAATGTTGACGATGCTGCGGCCGAAGATAGCTTCGAGGCGCTGGATCATTTTGAGGCTGAGGTTCTGCTTCCCCTGTTCCATTCGCGCGATGGCACTTTGGCTGGTCCCAAGCTCTGCGGCCAGCTGGCCTTGGGTCCAGCCTTTCTCGTTGCGGGCATCGCGAAGGGTGGCGGCGACGTGGTCAGCAGTTTCCTGAGTCATGACCAAAATATATCATAAATGAGCTATTTCGCCAGATATTCGCAACGTTGAGAGTACAATCCGTGATACAAAACGCTGGATATACCCGGCTGGTGCGATAATCGCCTCACCATTGAGCCAGCCCTTGACCCCTCCCAAGTCTGCGGAGCACACTAAAACCTACGGGCTCACAGGTCCGGAGGTGGGTGTCAGCCATGCATAGAAGCACAAACGCAGTACGCGCTCCAACGCACGTGCGGTTGCTGCTGTCATTGCTGTTATCGCTGGGCTTGGTCCTCTGCCTGCCGGCCGCCGTACTGCTGGCCTTGGCCCCACCGGCCGGCGCAGCCCCTTCGCCGGGAGAGGGCGTCCAGCAGTCCTTGGGCAATGACGTGTCGTGGCCCCAATGCAACAGACCCCTTCCCAAGGGGCAGGCGTTCGCGATCGTCGGCGTCAACAATGGACGGGCGAACACCACCAACCCATGCCTGGCCGAACAGCTCGAATGGGCCAGGACGTCGTCGTGGCATCCGGACCAGCCCGCCGTGGCCCTCTACGTGAACACCGCCAATCCGGCGCTTGCGGGCTCCTGGTGGCCGTTCAACAACGACTATCCTGAGGGTTCGGCTGTCCGGAACCCCTACGGCGCATGCGAGAGTGGGAAGGTTTCCGAGGCCTGCTCCTATATGTACGGTTACGCCAAGGCCTATGACGACGCGTACATCCGCGGCATCGATGATCCTGCGTCCTACCGGTGGTGGCTGGACGTGGAAACCGAAAACAGCTGGTCCACCAACCGGGCTGCCAACCGGGCCGTCCTGGAGGGAATGACAGATTTCTTCCGCAGCATTGGCGCGGAGGTGGGGATCTACTCCAGCAACGTGCAGTGGAACCAGATTGTTGGTCCAGTCAGCAGCTCCAGCAGCCTGTACTCCCTGCCCAGCTGGCTGGCCGGAGCCAGCACGGAACGCGGAGCAAAGGCCAATTGCTCCCGGCCCCCGCTTACGGCCGGCGGCAAAGTCACCCTGGCCCAATTCGTGTACGGCGGCTACGACTACAACTATTCCTGCAGCTGAGGCAGGCCTGCCATTCGGTTGCGGCCCCGTTAGTCCAGGCTAGCGCCAGACGAAGCTCCAGGTCCCGAATGCCGCCGCCGCCAGCACAGCGCCCGCGGCAATGAGAAGTCCGCCCAGCAGCACCCAGACATCCAGCAGGGAGTAGGTGGATTCGCGGGCCCAGGTCCGCTGGGCACCGCCAAAACCGCGGGCTTCCATGGTGACCGCCAGCCGGGAAGCGCGCCGGATTGCCTGCACCAGCAGGCCAAAACTCTGGCCCAATGTGGCGCGCAGCCTTTCGAGGGGACTTCCCTGCGAGCCGACTCCGCGCGCACGCCGGGCCATGCCAATGGTCTGCCATTCCTCCGCCATGAGCCCCACGAGGCGCATGGCGGCAAGCGTGCCCAGGACGAAACGGTGCGGCAGCTTCGCCTTCTGCGCCAGCGCATCAGCGAGGTCCGTCGGGTCTGTGCAGGTCATCAGCAGGATGGCCGGCAGCGCAATGGCCAGGCCGCGCAGCATAAATCCGATCCCCAGCTGCAGGGAACCCTCGCTGATGGACCAAATCCCGACGTCGAGCAGTACGGCACCGCTGTCAGCTGCCATGATCGATGTGCTCCAGCCGCCAACGGCCGCGGCGAGAATCAGGGGCCAGGCCCGCTGCCACAGGATACGCAGCGTGAGGCCGGCAAGTGGAAAGAGCGCAAGCTCCGCCACCAGCGCCGTGGTGGCAGACACCCAGTCGATGGACAGTGCCAGCACGAGGGTAATCAGGAACACGGCCGCGAATTTCGCCAGCGGATTGGCACGGGTCAGGAGAGCGTGGTTGCCGCGGAGGTTCAGGGCTGTCCTCATGCGGCACCCGCTTCCAGCCGGGCGTCTCCTTGGGAGGCGGGGCCAAGCTGCAATTCAGTGCCGCCCAGGACCGCGCTGAACTCCTGGTCATGGGTCACGGAGACAACCGCCGTTCCCGCGTCCAGCAGCTCGGAAAGGAAGGAGGCCAGCTCAGCCCAGGTGTTGGCGTCCTGGCCGAAGGTTGGCTCGTCCAGCACCAGGACCTTGGGGTGGGCTGCCAGCACCGTGGCCACGGAGAGGCGCCGCTTTTCACCGCCGGAAAGGGTGTAAGGGTTGGCCTCGACGAGGTGGGTCAGGCGCAGCCGTTGGATCAGGTCGTCGACGCGCTCCTCGCCGTGTCCCAGATGGCGGGGACCAAACATCAACTCGTCAAGGACGCGCCCGGTGACGAACTGGTGCTCGGGCTCCTGGAACACGGTGCCCACCCGGGAAATCAGCTGGTTGGCCTTCCATCGGAAAGGATCGATACCCGCGCCGCGGCTCAGGTCCACGGTTGCCGAAACTTTTCCGCGGACCGGCGCCAACAGCCCCGCGAGTGTGAGCGCGAAGGTGGATTTCCCGGAGCCGTTGGGGCCGGTCACCGTCAGCGCGCGCCCCTCGCGGACCTGCGCGGAAATCCCCTCCTGCACCGGCACAGGCGCAATGGTCGTGAAGCCGCGGCGGCGGGGCCGTTCGCGGGACACTGCCAGTTCCTCGGCGGCCAGCAGAAGTCCGCCCGAACCCGGCGAACTGCGGGCCCGGGTGGCAGGGACGTAGCCCGGCACCCAGACGCCGGCGCCGGCCAGCATGTCCCGGGCATCTGCAAGCACCTGGTCCGGAGGGCCGTCAAGCAGGACTGCAGACGCCGAGTCAGAGCCCGGCTGCAGCACCACAATCCTGTCCACCAGGTCTTTCCAGACGGAGACGCGGTGCTCCACCACCACCAGTGTGGCGCCGGTCTTATCCAGGCAGCGGCCCACGGCGTCGCGGACCTCCAGCACCCCGTTAGGATCCAGGTTAGCCGTCGGTTCATCCAGCAGGATCAGCCCTGGCCGCATGGCCAGAATGCCGGCCAGCGCGAGGCGCTGCTTCTGCCCGCCGGACAGGGCCGACGTCGGGTGGTCCAGCGGCAGCCCGCCGGCACCCTGTCCGGCGGCAGCCTGTCCGGCAGCACTCTGTCCGGCAGAACCCTGTCCGCCTGAATTCTGCCTGGAGCCGGCGCTGCGGAGCCCCACGTCCTCAAGTGCTTCATTGACCCGCCGCCAGATCTCTTCCCGGGGCACTGCCAGGTTCTCGGCACCAAAGGCGACGTCGTCACCAAGCCGCGAGAGCACCACCTGCGTTTCCGGATCCTGCTGCATAAGCCCGGCCCGGCCTCGCCGCTCCCGCGGAGCCGAACCGTCAATGAGCAGCGAACCGGTTTCGTCGGCGTCGTCCTCTTCATCCCCCAGCACACCGGCAAGGGCGTGCAGGAGTGTGGATTTCCCCGCTCCTGAGGGGCCCAGGAGCAGCACCCGCTCGCCCGGGCCGATCTCCAGATCGAGTCCCCGGACGGCGGGTGTGGAGCGGCCGGCATGCCGCCAGCCCCAGCCCCGGGCGGAAACTGAAGCGGGCCGCGCAGCAGAAGCGCCGGCGTCGGGAGGTGTCATCAGTTGAAGACGCGCTCCGAAGCGGCCTTGCGGGAAGCGAAGGAGCTGAGGACGCCGGTCTTGGCCAGGCCGCGGGTGGCGATCCAGGACAGGGCGCCGGCGATGATGGCACCGGAGAGAGTGCAGAACAGGATGTAGGCCAGCTTGTCACCGGCCTCATAGGCGATGTTCCAGCCCCACGGCATAAAGGAGTCGTTGAGGCCGCAGAAGAGCCCGGCAGCGGCACCGGCCAGCAGCGCAGCGATGAGGTTGAACTTCTGGTGCAGGAACGACTTGAACTTGAAATTGCCGTAGACCAGCAGGAAGAACACCAGTTCGGCGCCCAGGCCCTGCAGGAGTCCGGAGATCAGCACGGTGGCGCCGTACTGCGATCCCATGATGAGCTCGCCCGTGGCGGCCACGGTTTCGCAGAAGATGGCAGCGCCCGGCTTGCGGATTATCAGCATGCCCAGTACCGCCGGGATCATCCAGCCGCCGGCGATCAGGCCGGTCAGCGGCGGGTAGACGGCGTTCATGGGGGCGGAGACGATTCCGGCGCCCTGGGACCAGGCCCAGAAGATCACGCCGCCGGCGATGGCGATGAGGGCGGCCACCACGATGTCCACCACACGCCAGGAGTTGCCGGTCTTCTTGATTGTTGCAGTTGTCATAATGGTCCTCCTGAGGAACAGGAGGGGAAAGTGCACCCCGGCGCGCGGCATCGGCCGCCCTGCCGGACACTTCGAGAACTCGACTCCCTTGCGCCGGTACTAACCGGATCAGGTTCGAGGGTCTGCGGCTGTCCGCACTCTCAGCGCCCACCTGCGGTTCCCTGGCAAAGCCAGTGATGCCCGACGGCGGCGCTCCCCTGTCGTAAATAAATCTGCCCTTGTGGGCGTGGTCCAGTTTACACCGCGAGAGGGGTAGATTGTGGGCCATGACTGCCGAACCCTCCCCTGTGACGACGTTTGATCCGGACTCTGCCGTGAGCCAGCCGGAAGGGTCGCTTGAAGCCTTGATTGCCCGGATCGAGGCAGAGATCAGCGAGCTGCAGTTCCCGCATTTCACCAAGGACGATGCCCTCAACCTCGGACTGCTCCTGGTGGAACTGGGCAAAGGCCGTCGGTTGCCCATTGCCATCGATATCACCAAGGGTGAGCAGGTCCTTTTCCACGTGGCCCTGGACGGGGCCACACCTGATAACGAACATTGGATCCGGGCGAAGCAGCGCACGGCCGCCCGCTATGAGATGCCGTCCCTGCTGGTGGGGCTCCGCGGACGGCGGGGCGGCGGCCGGGTGGAGGACGAGGGCTGGTTCGACGAGTCCCGGTACGCCCCGCACGGCGGCTCCTTCCCGCTGTACGTGGCGGGTGTGGGCGCGGTAGCCACGGTCACAGTGTCCGGGTTGCCCCAGCAGCAGGACCACGACCTGGTGGTCGAGGCGCTGCGGGAAATCCTGGCGTCGATGCAGGCGAGGTAGCTTCGGGGCACTTCCGGATTCCTAATATCATTCATGCCGGCGCCACTCCAACGAAGATGGCAGCACCAACAACGAACGTCATACGGCGACGCATGAATCCCCCTTCAGTGTCCGTGCCAACAGCCTGGCGGCAGGCACATACGGGGCTGCGTCCTGAAGGGCGTGGCATCAAGCCGCGCCCCCAGGATCGAGGCGGCCTTTGTCAGACCCCTCCTCCATACTCTCCATAGGATCGCGAACACCTGTCAACGACGTAAAACCGCAGGCCACGGGCAGGACGCATTGGAACGTAATACGAATATATGTTCTAGGATTCCTCTATGGGATCCTGAGCAAACGGGAATTGGGAGAGTGCATAAGCCGTGACAGTTACAGCTGATGAAACAGCCGTGGACATCGCCGTTGATGTCAGGTTCAACCTTGCAGGCAAGCCCCTGGCCGTGCGGTACCAAGGCGATGTCTGGCCGGTGGCAGGCACGCCCACGCAGTGGTTTGGTGGCAGCGATAGCCCCGAAAAGGTCGAGTACTGGCGTGCCCAAGTGTGTCTCGGATCAAGCTCTGCCGTCCGCATTTTCACCCTGCGCCGCGAACACCTTTCCAGGCAGTGGTTCCTGGAGTCCATAGCCGAGAGCTGTTAGGCCCCGGTGAGATCCGGCTGGCCGCCAATTAGCGACCAGACGTGGGCCGCGATCAGAACGGAATTCACCCTGCCTTCCCTGGACCAGGTCCAGCGCAGGCTCTCTGAGCTCATGGAGGATCCCGAACCCGTGATGCAGCAGCTGGTCCGCGTTTTCATTGGGGAGGGCACTTACTGCCCGGGATTCCAGTTCCTCGCCGGCGGCCTTGTCCACCCCACTGTCCTGGACCTTTTTCAGCGAGCCATGGCCTTGAAGATTCCCCACAATCACTTCACCCTATGGATGGTCTCCCCTTCGCCCGCCCTCGCAGGGGCCCGCCCCGTTGAGCTTCTGGAAACCCGGCCTCCGGCCTTGTTCAGGGCGCTGGAAGCGTTAGGCCGGAAGTAGGCGCAGCTCTCGGTCGCGAATAGCGAAAGCGTGATTACAAAAGGGTGCGTGATCTACCGAATATCGATAGACTTTCATTGTTACTCGATATTGAAGGAGATCCCGATGGGAAAACTGACCATCCTCGTGCTGCGCATTGTCCTCGCCGTGGCGCTCGCCGGCTCGCTGTTCGTGCAGGTAAGGATGGTGCCGCTGCTGGCCGTTGACCTGGAGGAGGCCGGAGCGGATTTGGTCGGCGTTCGGATTCCACTCCTCGCCATTGTGGTGCTGGGCATCATGACCGTCCAGGTCACCCTTGTTTGCGTGTGGCGCCTGCTGACCATGGTGCGGCGGGGGACAGTGTTCTCCCATGGTGCTTTCCGCTACGTCGACATCATTTTTGGAGCCGTCGCGGCGGCATCCGTCCTGGTGTTCGGGATTGCCGTCCTTCTCGCCCCGGGGGACGCGGCGCCGGGCATCGTTCTGCTGATCTGCGGGGCCTCCCTGCTGATTGCGGGCGCGGCCCTCATCGTCCTGGTGCTCCGCACTCTGCTCGCCCAGGCGGTGGCCCGGGACGTGGAGGCACAGCACCTGCGGACAGAGCTGGACGAGGTCATCTGATGCCCATCATCGTGGATATTGATGTGATGCTCGCTAAACGCAAAATGTCCGTTGGTGTGCTGGCGGAACGGGTTGGGATCACGCCCGCCAACTTAGCGGTGCTCAAGAACGGCCGGGCCAAGGCAGTGCGCTTTACAACTCTGGAGGCACTGTGCGAGGTTCTCTCCTGCCAGCCCGGAGACCTGCTCCGCTGGGAGCCCGATGACCAGCGGCAGCCGGCAGACCAGCTTGTCAGCGGGCAATGACCCTGGATTCAACGGAGTAACCCTGAAGACCCGCGACGGCGGCAACCGCCCGGGCGATCTTGGCCCCTCCCTGGGAGGAGGGTTCGATAGGGTTCGCGTAGTCGCCATCCTCGTTGCAGATCAGGCGAAGGTCTATCAGGGACATGCCCCGCGAGAATGCCGCGCGGCTGATGCAGTCGTTGAAAAACGCCAGGGCGGTCTTGATGATCCGGTGCTGCGCAGTGGAGGCAGGAGTGTCGTAGATCGTGCACAAGGCAACGGGGATCCCAGTGGCCGAAACGGCTTCAGCCATCAGGTCGTAGTCCGCGGCAAACTGTTCCTGGGCGCTGCTGAAAAGGTTCAGGGCTTCCGCGACGGAGCTGGCCGGCGATTCGAGCAGGTACGCAAAGCCAAGTGCATCGTTGCCGCCGGCGCTGACCACCAGGTGGGTGGCATCGCGGGGCAGCGAAGCAAGCTGTTGCAGGACCCCGGAAATCACATCCCCGTCCACGGCCAGCAGTGTGGCATTCCAGCCGGGTGGAAGCTCAGCGCGGACCTGGGCGATGACGTCGGGACCGCCGTCGACGTATGCCTTGTTGTCCAGGATCGAGTCACCGAGCAGAACGACGTGTCCGGCCGAAGCCTGAGGTTTCGCAGCAGCCATGTGTCTGAGCGCCTCGATTTCTGTCTCTCAGCGGCACCATTGCCGGGAAGGGTTTTTCCCAAGATAACCCGTTTTCACTGCCCGATCGTGCCCACGCTGAGAGCGAACCGCCGCGTGATCCGGGAGCCTCCGGCTCAGCGGACGCTAGGCTAGTGGCAGTCCCTTTTCCGCCCGCAAGGAGTCTGCAGAATGAACCTCTTCATCAAGCTGATTGGCACCGCCGTTAGCCTCGGCGCCGGACTGGTCGGCACCAAGGTGGTCAACGCCGTTTGGGAAAAATCCACCGGCAGGAAGGCGCCCACGGGCAGGGACGAAGATACTCCGACCAGCCTTCGTTCGGCCCTGACGTTTGCGCTCATCTCCGCCTCGGTCAGCACCATCATCCAGGTGCTCGCCAACCGCGGCACCCAGCGCGCCATCACCCGTTTCGCGAAGAGCCAGGACATCGTCTAACACCCCCACACCCCCTGGAGTTTTTGTCCATTTGTGGCGACTTTTCCAGTGGTGAAGTCGCCATAAATGGACAAAAACTCCTAGTCCCGGGAGGGGTCGTCGGAAGTGTCCTCCTGGGCCGTCTTGGCCGCGGCTCGCTGCACCACAGCCTCCAGCTCATCCGAACTGAGCAGCTCCCTGTGCAGGTGCTTGGTGCGGTATCCGGCGCGTCCCACCATGTGCGCGGACACCGGCACAGTCAGCAGCTGGAAAATCCACGCCACCGCCAGCACCGGCCACACCCACCACGTCCGCAGCTGCAGCCCGATGGCAGCCAGCAGCAGGAACAGGCCCAGCACCTGCGGCTTGGTGGCCGCGTGCATCCTGCTCATCAGGTCCGGGAAGCGCAACAGCCCGAGGGCGGCGGCCAGGGACATCAGTGCGCCCACCACCATAAACACCGCGGACACTGCGTCAATGACGCTATCCAGCGTGCTGGTCTCAGGAGTCATGGGGCTGCTCCCGCCGGTCCGCCACGAACCGGGCAACGGTCACCGAGCCGATGAAGCCGATGATGGACAGGGCCACCAACAGCATGAGGTTGTTCAGGTGCCGGTTCACCGCCATGTCAATGCACAATGCAGCGCCGATGATGGCGAGCAGGACGTCGGACGCCAGCACCCGGTCCAGGAGCGAAGGGCCGCGGGCGATCCTGATAATGGCGCCGGCCGCGGCCAGCGAAAGGATAATTGCCGTGACGGCCAGGACGGTCTGCATCATGCTGCCTCCAACCGGACGGCGTCGAGTTCTTCCCTGGTTCCCATGACGCGGATCAGCCCCGCTTCGATGGCCCGCACTTCGCGGCGCAGGTTCTCCACATCCTCGGCGTTTTTTACGTTGAGCCCGTGGACGTACAAAGTTGACGATGAACGGTCCACCTCCACCACCAGGGAACCCGGGATGAGGGAGATAACGTGGCCTGTGGCCGTCATCATCAGGTCCTGGTGGCTACGCAACGGTACGGCCACCACGGCGTTGGTGACGTTGGGCCCGCGGACGACTGCCAGGTACAAGACCTGGAAGCTTGCTGCCACCACTTTGCCAAGGAAAGCCAGGGCAAACGGAATGGCGTGGAGAAGATTAAAGCGCCCACTTAGTTCCACGGGCGGCAGGTAGAACATCCGTGCCACCACCACCGCCAGCAAGGCGCCGAAGAGGAGATTTCCGGGGCTGAAGTCCTGCCAAAGGGCACCCCAGACCACAACAAGCCAGACAAGGAGCGGCAACTCCTGGCGCAGTGAGACCCGGCGCCGGCTCATTTGGCACCCCCGGGGCCCAGGACAAGAGGCACCGGAGCGTTATCGCCCAGCACCGCCTGAATGTAGGAGGACCGGTCCAGCATGTCCTGGGCCGCCTGGTCCGAGACTTTGAAGAGCGGGCCGGCGAACACGGTCAACGCAACACCCAGCAGCACCAGGCCCAGGGTGGAGCCCACCATGGTGCGCGGCAGCAGCGTCACGTTGTTGCGGCCGCCGCGCCGGCCCCTGTCGGAGTCTTCGGGGGCGGCCAGGAGCACAGGATCCGGGTGCTCAGCATCCGAGGGTTTCCGCCAGAACGCACGGTTCCAGACCCTGGCCACGGCCAGGAGGGTCAGGAGGCTGGTGACCACGCCGCCAATGACCAGGGTGAAGGCCAGGGGTGTTCCCAACTCGATGCCGGCCTGCATGAGCCCCACCTTGCCCAGGAACCCGGAGAACGGCGGGATGCCGGCCAGGTTCATGGCGGGCACAAAGAACAGCAGTGCCAGCAACGGTGACAGCTTCGCGAGTCCGGCCAGCCGGTCCACCGAGGAACTGCCGCCGCGGCGTTCGATCAGCCCCGTGACCAGGAACAGGCTGGTCTGGATGGTGATGTGGTGGGCCACGTAGAAGACTGCCGCGCCAAGGCCGGCCGCCGAGGACATCGCCAGGCCAAACACCATGTAGCCGATGTGGCTGACCAAGGTGAAGGACAGCAGACGTTTGATGTCACTTTGGGCCAGGGCGCCAAGAATTCCCACGATCATGGTGAGCAGCGCGGCCACCATCAGCGGAGTGTTGAGCGTGTCCCCGGGGAAGAGCAGCGTCTCGGTGCGGACCATCGCATAGACGCCCACCTTGGTCAGCAGGCCTGCGAACACCGCCGTGACGGGGGCGGGGGCGGTCGGGTACGAGTCAGGCAGCCAGAAAGACAGCGGGAACACCGCCGCCTTGATCCCGAATGCCACCAGAAGCATCACGTGCAGGAGCGTTTGGGTCCCTTGGTCCAGTTCCGCGAGCTTGACGGCGAGGTCCGCCATATTCACCGTTCCTGTAGCCCCGTAGACCATCGCGATGGAGATCAGGAACAGGACCGATGACACCACCGAGACCACCACGTACGTCACACCGGCCCTGATCCGGGGCCCGGTGCCGCCCAGGGTCATCAGGACGTAGCTTGCCGTCAGCAGGATCTCGAAACCCACGTAAAGGTTGAACAGGTCCCCGGAAAGGAACGCGTTGGAGACGCCGGCGACCAGGATCAGATACGTGGGGTGGAAGATCGAGACTGGCGCATCCTGGTCGCCGTCGGCCATGCCCTGGCCCGTGGCATAAACCAGAACCGCCAGGCTCACGGCGGAGGAAACCACCAGCATCAGGGAGGAGAACTGGTCCACCACCAGGACGATGCCCCAAGGCGGCAGCCAGCCGCCGATGTTCACCGCCGCAGTCCCGCCATCCCAGACAGAAGCCAGCAGGACGCACTCCAGCAGCAGCGTCAGGGACAGCAGCGTGATGCTGACAGCCCGCTGGGCCCGCGAGTGCCGGATCAGGAGAAAGGTCAGGGCGGCGCCCAGGATGGGAAGGACGACGGCGAGCGGGGCAAAGCTTGCGATGTTCACTTCACACCTCCTTCGGGGCCGGGGGTGACATTTTTGGATCCGGGCTGCTCTTCCGAGGCGGCGTCGGTGGCGGTGAGCTGTGTTCCGCCGGCCTCGACGGTTGGTTCGGCACCGTCGGTGGCGTGGTCGGAGACAGAACGTCCGTCACCGCCCAGCAAGGTGAGCGGGAATTCTGAGGTCTCCACCGGGATCTCGGCGTCGTCCTCGGCGTCGAAACTGGGGGTCTCGGCCACGCGAAGGTCTTCCACGTCCAACTGGATTTCGTCCTGCCGTGCCAGAACCCAGGTGCGGTAGATGATGCTGAGCATAAAAGCCGTCACGGCGAACGAGATGACGATCGCGGTGAGAATCAATGCCTGCGGAAGCGGATCGTTGTAGTCCTGGGCAGGGGTGTCCTTGTTGTACAGCGGCGTCAGCCCCGCGTAGCCGCCGGTGGCGAGGATCAGCAGGTTGGTGGCGTTGGCCAGAAGCATCAGTCCCAGCAGCACCCGCGTGAGACTGCGTTCCAGGATCAGGTAGATCCCGCAGGCGTACAGGGCTCCCATGACAACCAGGAGGGTCAGGTTAACGCTCATGCGTCACCCTTCCCGGCGGTTCCTGCGGCGACATCCACCGGTTCCCCCTCCTCGGCAGGCGCCGCTGCCTGCTCGTCGAAGTGCTCATCGATCTCGGCGCCCAGGCTGCGCAGAACGTCCAGCACCAGTCCAATCACCACGATGTAGACGCCAATGTCGAAGATGGTGGAAGTGACAAACTTGATGTCACCGAACACCGGCAGCCACAGCTCGATGATTGCCGTCTGGAACGCCTGGCCACCGAGCAACAGGGGCACGACGCCGGAGGCAGCGGCCGTCGCTAGCCCCATCCCCAGGAGTGTCCCCGCGCTGATGGGGGTGGCCTCCCGCAGCTCGAAGCGCCCGCCGGCCAGGTAGCGGATGGTGAGCGCCAGGCCGGCAGTCAGGCCCCCCGCAAAGCCGCCGCCCGGGAAGTTGTGCCCGGCCAGGAGGAGGTAGAGCGAGAAGATGATCATGGAGTGGAAAAGCAGCCGGGTCACCACTTCAAAGATGATGGACCGGCGCTCCGGCGCCAGTGTCCGTCCCGCCACGATCCAGGCATCCCGGGTGGATGCGGCAAACTTCCGGCTGATGGCCAGTGCGGCAGCGTCCCGGGAGCCGGGATCCACTCCCCTTCGGCGGCCCACGGAGCCCTCCGCCACAGTGGAAGAGATCCGGATGCCGTCGCCGCGGCCACGGACAAAAATGAGGCTGGCTACCCCTGTGGCAGCCAGGGCGAGGACCGTTATCTCGCCGAAGGTGTCCCAGACACGGATGTCGACGAGGGTCACGTTGACGATGTTCAGCCCGCCGCCGCCCTCGTAAGCCAGCCGCGGAAATTCCAGGGATACGGGCGTAGCCACCCGCGCGCCCATCGCGTAGATGGCGGCGAAGACCATAGTGGCCCCGAATGCCAGCCCGATGATGACACGCACCACACGGTATTTGCCGCCGGTCCGGTCCCTCAGCTCCGCTGGCAGGCTGCGTAAGGCCAGCAGGAACGCCACCAGGATGATGGTTTCCACCAGCATCTGGGTAAGGGCCAGGTCCGGCGCACCCTGGAGCGCGAACATCAGCGCGATCCCATAGCCGGTCACCGAGACCATCAGCACTGCCAGGAAGCGTTTGTTGGCCTTCACTGCTGCCAGGGCCCCAATCACGATGCCCGCGCCTGCCACGATCTGCAGGGGCGAGTTGGGATCAATGAAGTACAGGCCCTCCGGAAGCGGCTTGTTGGCCAGGACCAGTGCTGTCATCGGAAGCGCAAACGCCACAGTGAGGATGACGGCCAGATAGAAGTAGAGCGAACCACGCTGCGTGCGCCCCGTGATCCAGACGGCAACATCATCGAGTGCCCCGACGGTCAGCTGGTAGGCCCGGTCCCCGTCTATCCAGCCGGGGACGCGGGACTGGGCGCGTGCCACCAGGTCCCGGCCGTAGTACATGGCCAAACCAAGAACAAAGGTGACAGCCGTGAGCCCCAGGGCAGGGGTGAAGCCATGCCACAGCGCCAGGTGACCTGCCTCTGCAGCTGATGTGCCGGCGTCGGGAGTGGCCGTGGCGAACAGCCCAGCGTATGGCTGGATCCAGCCATCGACGGGCGCCGGCCAGACACCGTAAGCGATGGTGAGGAGGCTCAGCAGGGCAGGGGCCGCAATGAAAGACGGCCGAATGGCCTTGAACGGTGTCCGTTCGACTCCCGGTTTGGTGGCGAACGCACCCCACATAAAACGGGCACTGTACGCGAAGGTGAGGACCGAGCCCAGCACAATTCCTGCCAGCACTGCCATCCCCCAGGGATCCCCGTCGGCTGCATGGTGGACAAAGGCCTCAAGCACTGATTCCTTTGCCACGAACCCTGCCAGCAGGGGGACTCCCGCCATGGACGCGGCGCCGATTCCGGCCACGATGCCCAGGGCCCGGGAAGAGCTGAACACTCCCGAGAGCTTACGCACATCGCGAGTGCCGGACTGGTGGTCGATGATCCCCACCACCAGGAACAGCGTGGCCTTGAACAGGCCATGAGCCAGCAGCATCGCGAGGCCGGCCAGTGCGGCGTCGGGAGTGCCCAGCCCCACCACCATGGTGAGGAATCCCAACTGGCTGACGGTTCCGTAGGCCAGTATGAGCTTGATGTCGGTCTGGCGGAGCGCGCGGTACCCGCCCACCAGCATGGTGGCCAGGCCCAGCCCGAGCACGATGGGCGGCCAGTAGGTGGTTTCGGCAAACCCGGGGGCCAGCCGGGCCACCAGGTAGACGCCGGCCTTCACCATTGCCGCCGCGTGCAGGTAGGCGCTCACCGGCGTGGGGGCGGCCATCGCGCCCGGCAACCAGAAATGGAACGGCACCAGGGCAGATTTGGTGATGGCACCCACCAGGATCAGTACGACGGCGGCCGCCACCGCCGCGCCGGAAGGCCCGGCTACGAGGGCGGGGGCCTGTTCCAGGATGGCGGAAATCCGGTAGGTTCCGGCGCTGAAGCCCAGCATGATCAGGCCCACCAGCATGGCCAGCCCGCCCGCCGTCGTCACCATCAGCGCCTGCAGCGCCGAGCGCCGGGCCGCAAGCCTGGTGCGGGCGAAGCCGATCAGCAGGTACGACAGGATGGTGGTCAGTTCCCAGAAGATGAACATCAGCAGCAGATCGTCCGCCACCACCAGCCCAAACATGGCCCCGGCGAAGGCCAGGAGCTGTGCGCCGAAACCGCCAAGGTCCTGGTCCGTCTTCTTGAAATACCTCGCGCAGTAGACAAGCACCAGGGCGCCAACGCCCAGGACCAGTAAGGACATCACCCAGGCAAGGGCATCCATCCGGAACGCGAATTCAAGCTTGAGCCCTGGAATCCACGGGAAGACTTCGGCGACCGCCCCTGGACCGGCGTAAACAGCAGCATGTTGGAAGAGCAGCCAGACGAACGATAACCCCGGCACGGCCGCGAGTACGTAGAAGGTGTTCCGGCCCCACCGCCTGAACAGGAAGGGCGCCACAGCAGCCACCGCGAAATGCACGGCAAGGACTGTGATCACTGGTATCTCCGCAACGTCAGGCATTCGATTGTCAAAAGTCAGGGCAGGCGGTCATGGGTGAGGGCGGCATGGGTAAGATTCGGTGCCCACAGTTTATCAAGACGCTGCTGTCACTTTTTCCCGCCGCCGCTGCTGCCGCCGCCGGAAAGCCGGGTGTCCGGGATATCCTCCGGCTGATGTTCGCCACGGGCGGATACGATGCTGCCTATGAACAGCGCCAGCGCTCCCGAGGCCATGCAGCCGCCATCGGAACTCGAATCCGGGAACCACGCCACAGGTAAGGGCCGCGTGCTCGCCTGGGCATCGTGGGACTGGGGATCTGCTGCGTTTAACGCCGTGATGACCACCTTCGTTTTCACTGTGTATCTCACCTCGAATGCCTTCGGCGGCCAAGACCGGGCCTCGGCTGTTCTTGGCGGCGCGCTGGCTGTGGCCGGGGTGGCCATCGCCCTGCTGGCTCCAGTGACCGGGCAGCGTTCTGACATCGGAGGACGGCGGAAGCTGTGGCTGGGAGTCAACACCACCGCCGTCGCGATTCTGACCGCGCTGTGCTTCTTTGTGTTTCCCCGGCCGGAGTTCCTGCTGCTGGGCGTTGCCCTGATCGCGCTGGGCAACGTGTTCTTTGAGTTCGCGGGCGTGAACTATAACGCCATGCTGGCCCAGATCTCCACCCCGAAGAACATCGGCAAGGTCAGCGGATTCGGCTGGGGCATGGGGTACCTGGGTGGCATCGTGGCGCTGCTCGCCGTCCTGCAGCTGTTCGTCCAGCCCAGCTTCGACTGGTTCGGCGCCTCCACGGAGAACGGCCTCAACATCCGGCTGGTGGCGGTCTTCTCCGCGCTCTGGTTCTTCATCTTCGCCCTGCCCGTCCTCTTCGCGGTTCCCGAACTGCCGCGGCCCAACCAGGCCAATCCGCTGGGATTCCTCGCTTCCTACCGCCTGCTCTTCCGCCGGATCAAGGCCATCTACGCCACAAGCCCGCACACCATCTACTTCCTGCTCGCCAGCGCCGTGTTCCGCGACGGGCTGGCCGCAGTCTTCACCTTCGGCGGAATCATCGCCGCCGGGACGTTCGGCTTTGAGCTGCCCCAAGTCATCTTTTTTGCGATCTTCGGCAACATTGTGGCCGCCGTGGGAGCAATCATTGGCGGTTTCGTGGATGACCGTGCAGGGCCCAAAGCTGTGATCATCGGCTCGCTGGTGGGACTCCTCATCGCCGGCACCATGATCTTGGTCCTGGGCAACGGTGACTATGTGTTCTTCGGCCTGGCCTGGGAAGGCAGCACTACGTTCTGGGTGTTCGGGCTGTTCCTGTGCCTCTTTGTGGGCCCTGCGCAGTCCTCCTCCCGGGCCTACCTCGCCAGGCTGGCGCCCCACGGCGAGTCGGGCGAACTCTTTGGCCTGTATGCCACCACCGGCCGTGCCGTCAGTTTTCTGGCCCCAGCCCTGTTCACCCTCTGCATCGCTGTAGCCACTCCCCTGGTGGCGCCGGGCGAGGCGCAGCGGTGGGGAATCCTGGGCATTATGGTGGTTCTGCTTGCCGGGCTTCTGGTCCTGCTGCCGGTCAAGTCTCCGGACAAAGCCCCCATCGCGGTGGTCCCCGCAGCCTAGCGCGAACGGACACTTAAGCCCCGTCGAGATGTGCCGCCTGCCTGCCCCCGCGGTGGCGCCTGAAAATGCCCGACGGCGGACTAGGCTTAGGGTATGAACGTGGACGAGACGGACCTCCCCGGCCTGGGCCGGCGGAAGGATTTCATGACGGCTTCCGGCCGCCGTATCGGTGTGGTGGAGTTCCGGGAAGGCCAGACGGAACTCATTGTTTCCACCTGGGACGATCCCGATACCTGCCAGGCGTCGATTCCCCTGACCGGGGATGAGGCAGCCACCCTGGGCAACCTCCTGGGCGGACAGCACCTTGCCATGAAACTGACTGAGGAGCACAGGGACGTCCCGGGCATCGTGACCCGCCAGTTCTCCATCGCACCAGGGTCCCCGTTCCAAAACCAGCCCATGGGGAAGGCGTGCATCCGGACGCGGTGCGGAGTCTCGATCGTGGCGATCATGCGTGAAGGCGAGGTGCTCCCGTCGCCGGGTCCCGACGTCGTCCTTCATTCGGGTGACCTGCTCGTCGCAGTGGGCACGCAAGAAGGCCTGGACCAAGCAGCCGATATCCTGCGCAACGGCTGAGCGTTATGGACCCGCTGGCCCTGACCCTCATTGAACTGGGGGCCGTTGTGTTCTGCCTTGGCCTGTTGGCCAGGCTGGCCGGACGGATCGGAATGTCCCCCATCCCGCTGTACCTCGTAGGCGGCCTCGCCTTTGGTGCCGGCGGCGTGATGGAGCTCGAAGGCATCCACGAGTTCGCCCACCTCTCCGGCGAAATCGGTGTCATCCTCCTCTTGCTTATGCTCGGATTGGAATATACAGCTGCCGAGCTTTTCACCGGTCTGCGCAGGTCATGGCAGGCCGGTGTGCTGGACCTGGCACTGAACTTCGCGCCAGGGGCAGGACTCGCCCTGCTGCTGGGTTGGGGCGTGGTGGGGGCATTGGTGATGGGCGGCGTCACCTACATTTCCTCCTCCGGCATCGCCGCGAAAGTCATCACGGACCTCGGCCGGATCGGTAACCGCGAGACGCCTGTGGTGCTCGCCATCCTGGTATTCGAAGACCTGGCGATGGCTATCTACCTCCCCATTCTCACGGCCACCCTGGCCGGGGTGAGCTTTTGGGGCGGGCTGACCACGGTGGGCATTTCCCTGGCCGTGGTCACCGTGGTTTTGATGGTGGCGCTGCGGCACGGCCACCGGGTCTCCCAGGCGGTCCACAGTGAGAACTCAGAGGTGTTCCTGCTCAACCTCCTGGGTTTGGCCCTGCTGGTGGCCGGGCTTGCTTCCGCCATGCAGGTTTCGGCCGCGGTGGGTGCATTTATGCTCGGTATCGCCATCTCCGGCGCCACCGCCCACAACGCCACCCGGATTCTTGAGCCGCTCCGTGACCTTTTTGCGGCCATCTTTTTTGTGGCCTTTGGGCTCAATACGGATCCCTCCTCCATCCCTCCTGTCCTTGGCTGGGCGCTGGCCCTGGCCTTGATCACGGCCATCACCAAGATGGTCACCGGCGTGTGGGCCGCCAAGCGTGCGGGGATCGCCCGGCCCGGCCGGTACCGGGCCGGCGCCGCCCTCATTGCTCGCGGTGAATTCTCCATTGTCATCGCCGGGCTGGCCGTGGCGTCCGGGGTAGTCACTGGTGAACTGGCAGCCCTCGCCACTGCTTACGTGCTGCTCATGGCGATCATCGGTCCGCTGGCGGCCCGTTATGTAGAGCCCCTGGTCAAGCCGTTCCTGCGCCCGCTGCCCGTGCCTGCCCAGGCCTAACCCTTGCATCGAGGGGTGACATCTCGGCGGTAAGTGGGAGGCTAAGTACCGAGACCGCACCTCTCGACCCGCCATCCAGCCCGAACCAACGCATCGGCTACCCGATGTGCGCAGCCATCGAAGCCCCACGTCCGCACCTGGCTCGCTGTGATGGTGACTGATGTCCAGCCGATGGCGGCTATTGACTCGTCCCGGCGGATGTCGGATTCGCGCTGACGCTCCTGCAGGTGGTGGCGGCCATCGTAATTGACGGCTACCTTGAAGGCCGGATAGGCAATGTCAGGCCAAGCCAACTCCCACCCTGTGTGGTCCAGAACCACGTAGCGCAACGTCGGCTCTGGCAGTCGCAGCCGGCCAAGAGCCAGCCGCAGCCGGGTCTCGGGCGCAGAATCTGCCCCAACCCGGCACAGTTCCACGGCGCGCCTCGCCGTTCGGACTCCCCTCGCCCCAGGGTTGGCAAGGACCTGCTCCCGGAGATCATCGAGTGAGCAGAACGCTTCCTTCCGCGGCCCAAAACTCCTGGACTGCCAGCAGATGAAGTGATCTCCCGCGGCCACGAGGTCCTCCATATCCAGGACCGAAGCCAAGTCCAACCAAGTCCTGGCGGGGCTGGTAACCGGCACGCCGTCGAACTCTCCCACATCTGTGTCACGGAGGAGCAAGCGGTGACCGGCAACACCTTTTCGGACCGGGCGGGCGCCTCCACCAGTTTTGGCTAGGTGGATTTTCAGATCGTTTTGCAGCGCCAGCGGCAAAGGGCAGCCCCAGAGTTGCGCGGCCGTTCCCAGGCAGCAGACAGACTGAGGTGTCAGCCCCGTGAGTAACGCGCAGGTGTGGTGCAGAGTCTGTGCGTCACCCCAAGGGACGCGTACTCCCCTGCTGGCCACGCGCAGGTCACTCCGCCAAGCCCGCCCGGACCCCACGCCCGCATCCAGCTGCTCCTGCAGGGTGAATGAACGGCCCGCAAGATGGCTTGGGAGAGGAGACGGCTGCCGCATGACCCATTGTTGACCGCCAACAAGGCCGCCACAGGGTTATCCACAGCGTGGAGGAAGAGTGCCGATCCACCAGGGCGTCGACACGTGAGATCTCGGCACTAAGCGGCAGCCTAAGCGCCGTGATCTCACCCCTCGCGAACGGGAGGGCGGGCCGGGAGCCCTAAATCGAGGTTCGGTGGAAGTTCTGGTGGCTGCGGCTGGCGGTGGGGCCGCGCTGGCCCTGGTACCGGTTGCCATACTGGCCTGAGCCATAGGGGTGCTCGGCGGCCGAGGTCAGCCGGAAGAAGCACAGCTGGCCGATCTTCATTCCCGGCCACAGCTTGATGGGCAAGGTGGCCATATTCGATAGCTCCAGGGTCACGTGGCCGGAGAAGCCGGGGTCGATAAACCCGGCCGTGGAATGCGTCAGCAGCCCCAGCCTGCCGAGCGAGGATTTCCCTTCGAGCCGGGCAGCGATGTCATCCGGCAGCGTGACTGTCTCGTAGGTGGAGCCCAGGACGAACTCACCGGGGTGCAGGATAAAGGGCTCGCCGGTCTCAACCTCCACCAGGCGGGTCAGCTCGGGCTGCTCTTCCGCCGGGTCGATGTGCGCGTACTTGTGGTTGTCGAAAAGCCGAAAGAACCGGTCGATCCGGACGTCCACCGACGACGGCTGGACCATCGCGGAATCGTACGGTTCAAGGACAATCCGTTGGGAGTCTATTTCGGCACGAATATCGCGGTCAGAGATCAGCACGCCTCCCAAAGTACCGCATGCGTCATCCACACTTATATTCTTTCGTTGTTGCTGTCGCCTGGTGGGGCTAATGTGGCCTCAGATACAGAGGCGCCGGATGGTCTCCCGGATGGCCCAACAGAGCTGGGGATGTTGTGAATAGATTGGTGGCGCCATCTCTTGTTGGTGCTCTCTTCGCCTTAATGCTGGTCTCCTTACCAGCGGTGATACCGTCCGCGCCGCTGCCGGCGGATGAGCCGGCAGCCACAGCAGGCCCTTTGGGCGGTCGGTTTGAGCCCGCCATGAACGACGCCGGCGCCCCCCTTGCCGGGGAAAGTTCAGAAGAGACGGCGCTCACCCCCGCGGTGGAACCGGCCGCCGAACCTGGCATCCGGCCAGCATCGCCGGTACAGGCTCCTGCCACAGGGACGACAGCGAAAGCCGGCACCGGCCAGGCCCTCACCGAAGAAACTGCACCGAACCCCGGATCTACCGAGGAGCCAGCCCCCGAAGTTCCCTGGATTCCGCCGCTCTGGGCGCCGGACTCTGAACTGGCCTCGCCAACGGCCCCGGCGCCGGCGGCACCTCCCGTGCCCGGGGCAGAGTCCGCCACTACTGCCCCCGGCGCCGAGGCACTGGTTCCGGATAACAACGCCGCGGCCATACTCACGGTGTTCAACAGGATCAATGAATACCGGGCGTCCAGGGGCCTGGCGCCGGTCAAGTACCACGCCACGGTGGCCGGGATGGCCCAGGAATGGTCCGACAGCATCGCCTCACGGGAGGTTATTGAGCACCGCGCGAGTTTCTGGACAGACCCCCGCGCCCTGAAACCGAACAACGGCGCCGGCGAGGTCATCGCCATCCGTACCGACCGTGACGCAGCAATGCTCGTGGAGTGGTGGAAGGGTTCCCCCGGCCACAACGCCATGCTGCTCGATCCGCGGTTCAACGTGATGGGCGCAGGGATCACCTACACTGACCGCACGTACAAAATCTGGGGTGTGGTCAACTTCTTCGGCTACACCACGCTGCCGGCAGGCACCACCAACTCCCCCGGCGGCGCCCCGGCGCAGCCTACCCTTCCCCCCACCGTCTGCGACCCTGCCGTCAAGCACATGCCGCCAACTCTTGACCTTGCCAGCGCGGCCATCAACAGCCCGGCGGACCTGATCTCGATCAACTCTTCCGGGCAACTCCTCAACCGGCCAGCGGCCGGGAACCGGGCCTTCGGCGGGGCCAAGGTTATTGGTTCCGGCTTCGGGACTGCCAAGGAAGTGTTCATTACGGACTGGGAGCGTGATGGCACCTATGACCTCCTCACCCAATGGCAGGACGGGCGGCTGACGCTGCATGCCGGCGTGGCCAGCGGAGGCTTCCAGGCCCCGGTGACACTGGGGCAGTCCGGCTGGGCCCCGCTGACTCTGGCAGTGGGCGGCTGGTGCGCCAACAACCGTCTGCCCCAGGTCCTGGCGCTGGACGCTGAAGGAAATCTCTTCCTCTACCCAAACAAGGGCCTGGCCGATATGGCGGCAAGGACACTCATCGCCAGCGGGGTCACGGCCAGGCGGCTGGCCATGGTGGACTATGACGCCGACGGTTTCCAGGACCTGCTGGCCCTGCGGACGGACGGTGCGGTCCAGCTCTATCGTGGTGGAGGGATGCCAACTCCCAAGGCCGAGGGCCGCCCCACCGTGGCCACAGGCTGGTTGGATGTTACGGCGGTCCGGCCGCTGAAGGATGCCACCGGCTTGAACTCCACAGGGGTGGCGCTGCGGCGGGCTAACGACGTTGTGCAGTACTGGGACCTCACCACCGGAAGCCTCGCGGCGCCGTCGAACATCATCGGAAACTGGACGGGGCAGCGGCTGGCGCAATAGCGGAAGCCGCCCGCCGGAAATGCTAGGCGGCGGCCTGGAGTTCCAGGACGTCCTTAAGCCGCTCCAGCTGGGCGACTTCTGCTTTCATGGTCCGCTGGATCATGGCACTCATCAGGCCGCCCATCAGGCCTTTGGGCTGGAACTCCAGGGCGAACCGCACCCGGGTTCCCTCGGCTTCGGTGCTGAGGTAGTAACCGCCCGCTGGCCGGGCCTGTCCGCTGATGACCCGGAACTGAATCTCTGCGCCGGGGCGGGCCTGGGTTATCTCGAATTCACTCGTGATAAACCGTCCGGAGCGGCTGGAGACGGTCTGCTGATAGACGGCGCCTTTGGTGCCGGCCGCCCCCGATGCGAGGCTGATGGTGCGGATCCCTTCGCGCCACTGGGGGAGGTTCATTCCGTCAATCAGGTAGGTGTAAACGGCCATCGCGTCACGCCGGATGAAAACCTCGTGCTCTGCAAATGCCATGGGAATCCTTCGTTTGACGTCGGGGCAGCCGTTGTAGCCCGCTCCACCCCCCTGACGCCGCAGCTATCCGGTTCAGACTAGCCAGTGCTTTCCGGCCGAACCTAGCCACAGGCCGGGACGTTATTGAAGAGTTACTGGATGACGCGGCCGATGAAGCTGACGTCGGTCCATGCCGACGCCGAACACCGGATACGAGTTTGGCTGGTGCAGCCGTCCATGTGCGCTAAGCTAAGTTCTGCCCCGCGCAAATCGGGGCCACGCGGCTGTAGCTCAATGGTAGAGCGCTAGCTTCCCAAGCTTGATACGCGGGTTCGATTCCCGTCAGCCGCTCCAATGCTTCCTAGGTTTTCCTCTCCTGCCTGACCCGCCGCTCGATCGCCTTTTTGAGTGCGGCCAGCCTGGCCTCCTCCTGTTTGCGGTAGCTGCCTTCCTTTGCGGCGGGCAGCAGGCGGGCCAGCCCCTTGGGCGCGTATTCAGCGCTCACCGTCATCCTGGTACTGTCCGCCACGGGATAAACCACATACGAGCAGGTGATGGTTTCATTCCTGCCGTCCAATTTCTCGGTCCACGAACGTTCAGGTTCCAGACCCAGGAACTCCGGCACGAGGTTTTCCTGCCCCGGGACTTCCGAACGGGCTGCTGCATCGACGCAGAAGGCGTAGACCGCGGCGCGGCTGCAGGGGATGAGGAGGGTGTTTTCAATGGCTATGGATCCCATGCTGCTGTTCCCGTACTTCTAGAAGGCCTGCCCCACACAGTGCCCAGAGCGCCATTTTCACACCGTGGACGGGGGCGGGCAAGAGCCGACACTCCGGATGACCAGGCAGGCTCGGGCGAACTCAGCCCCCGGCCCGGGGGCTTTAGGTACCGCGGTGTATCGTTCGAAGTCAGGAACCGCTTCGGTTCCGCTACAGGAGCAATCATGGCTGACAAGTCCCCGCGTCAAGCAGCATCCAAAAAAGCCGGCAAGTCCATCAAAGAAAAACGAGCAGACAAGAGGGCTGCAGCCGCACCGGCCAGTTCCCTGGACGTCACGTCCAAGGCCGCCAAAAAGAAGTGACCGGACAACAGAGCTAACGGACCCTGGGCGTTTTGGCTTCGACCCGAAAACCGGACGAACGCTTGGGCGCACCTATCCACACGGTCAACATTGTGCAGTTAATCTCGACGACGGTGCCCCCTTCCTGAGCCAGGTCATCACCGAGCCGCCAGGCTCCACTAACTGCTGTTGCCCGGGCTCCGCCTAGGCCGCTGCCGGCCGGCTGACAATCCGTACCGGGTGGCGGCGGTCTTTCAGGTCCACCCGCAGCTTCAGTGCACCTTTCCGGGCAAGGACAACACCGACTGTGAGTGCTGCGAGCGCCGGCACACCGCCGGAGACGAGCAGCGCCGCATGCGGGTCTGCATGTTCGGCGATCCAGCCCAGCATGGGACCGCCAATGGCCTGGCCGCCAATCAGCACCATGATGTACAGGCTCATGACGCGGCCGCGGATGCCCATGTTGGAGCTGATCTGGACCAGCTGGTTGGAGCCGGTCAGGAACATCAGGCACCAGAAGCCGGAGAGCACCATCACCACGCTGAACCACAGCATCGACGGGGCCAGGGCAGCCAGGCACAGCATCAGGCCGTACATGCCGGCGCAGAACACCACTGACCGGAGCCGAAGCTGCCGGCGGCGGGTGGAGGCGATGGCACCGCAGAGGGCACCCAGCGCCACCAGCGCATTCAGCAGGCCGTAGCCGCCGGCGCCGACGTCGAACACGTGGTCAGCGAAGGCTGCCAGCAGCACCGGCAGGCTCATGGCGAAGACGGCGATGAACCCGGCCATCAGCCACGGCCAGTAAATGGTTGGTTTGCCCAGCGCGTACCTCAGGCCTTCCCGAAGCATCCCTTTGCGCTTCGGGGCCGGAGTGCTGACATACAGCTGGTCCTTCCGCAGGAGTAGCAGCATGGTCACGGTGGAGCAACATGCCACGGCGTTCGCCGCGAAGGCCCAGCCTGCCCCGACGGCAGTGAGCAGGATTCCAGCCAGCGCAGGCCCGATCAGGCCGCCCAGCTGGAACGTGGTGGAGTTGACGCTGATGGCGTTGCGCAGATACTTGGGGCCCACCAACTCGTTCACGAATACCTGCCGCGCGGGCTGGTCCAGCACCGTGACCAGGCCCAGCACCAGCGCGATGACATAGACGTGCCAGACCTCCACCGCTCCGCTGAGGGCCAAGGCAGCGAGCGCAGCGGCCAGGACTGCGGCCATGCACTGGCACACGATCAGGATCTTTCGCTTGGCGAACCTGTCCGCCATCATCCCGGCCCACGGCCCCAGGAAAAGTGAAGGCATGAACTGCAGGGCAACGGTGATGCCGACGGCGGTGACCGAGCCGGAGAGTTCAAGGACCATCCAGTCCTGCGCGATGCGCTGCATCCAGACGGCGATAACGGCCACGAAGTGCCCGATGGCGAAGATGCGGAAGTTGGGAACCTTCAGGGAGATGAACGTGTGCTTCCAGGGCAGGCGTTCACTGACGACGGCGATGGGCTGGGTCTGGGCGGAAGCGGAGTCGATGATGGGCTGGCTGACTGTTGCCGACGATGGCGGTGGGGGTGCCACAGGGGTGTCCTCAAGGAAGTGGGCGGGCTGGGATGCCCTTAACGCTAAGCTGGTCCAGCGTGATTATGCAGCCTTATGGCTGCTATAACTCACATAGTGAAACGTAATGCCACTGCTTGAACGCCCAGCTCCAGACCCCTTCGCCGAATGGAGTCCACCCGTGTTTGAACCCGCCCAACTCCGCTCTTTCCTCGCCGTCGCAGAGACGCTGAGCTTCACCAAAGCAGCGGAACGGCTTGGCCTTGCCCAGCCAACCATCAGCCAGCACGTGCGGAAGTTGGAGGCAGCTGCCAAGCGCGTCCTGGTCACCCGTGACACCCGTGATGTACGGCTTACGGACAACGGCGACGCCATGGCCGGCTTCGCCCGGAACATCCTCTCCGCCCACGACGCCGCCTCGCGCTACTTCTCCGGCTCAGCCATGCGCGGCCGCCTGCGCTTTGGCACCGCCGATGACCTCGCCATCACCGGGCTGCCCCGGATCCTGCGCGAGTTCCGGCAGATCTATCCCCAGATCAACCTGGAACTGACGGTGGGCCAGAGCGATCAGCTCTACAAAAAACTCAACGCCGGCCAGCTGGATCTGGTGTTCGTGAAATGGGTGGCCGGGGCCAAGGACGGCACCGTGGTCCAGCACGATTCATTCTCCTGGGTAGGGCTGGAGCAGACCTTGCTGGAGCCAGGCAGCCCAGTCCCGCTGATTGCCTACCCGTCCCCCAGCCTCAGCCGGAAGCTGGCCATCGACGCCCTGGAATCGCATGGCAGGACGTGGCGGATTACGTGCACCACGCGGCAGATCAGCGGTGTCCTGGCCGCAGTTCGTGCAGGCATTGGCGTTGCCGTCATGCCGTCGTCGCTGGTCCCGGAGGACCTGAAGATCATCACCCGACGCTTCGAGCTTCCCCCGGTTGGCGACGTCGACTTCACCCTGATCCGCAACCCGCTGGCCAACGCCGAGGTGATTGATGCCCTGACGCAGGCCATCGTGGGCAGGACCCTGCAAAAGTCCGCCTGAAACGGTCCTCCTTGGCGGCCCGGCCGCGGGGTCATCAAAACCATTGAACAAGAAGCCCGCATAATCTATGCTGGTTTTCCATGGTCAAGCAGAGGGCCGGTTCAACAACACGAGCACGCCCTCCGCCCATGGGCTGGCTGTGCTCGAGATAGGCAGCCAATGACGACAGCCAAGAACACCCAATTCCACACAGCACACGCACGCCCCCTCAACACGGCGCGCCCGCTGACTACCCGCTATTCAAGCCTCGGCTCCGGCATCGCCGTTGAGTCCGAATATGTCGGAAAGCCCACCTGCGAAAAGTGCGGAACCGACGAATTCATCTACCTTGAGTCCTACGTCCCGCCTGTCTTCCGGCGCGACGGAGCAATAAGGACACTCGGCGAGGTTGCCTACACGTGCACCCGCTGTGAAGACTTCTCCGCCCATAGCGTTCCCGCGTCGTGGACACCCCCAGGCTGGTATCTGGGCTAATTTCCACAGTTTCCTGAGCCCGGCGCATCCGGCGCGGGCCAGTTGCTACAACAACCAAATGCTACGACAACAAGGCCGGGCGGCCCACCATCTGGTGGCCACCCGGCCCTGTTGTGTGCTGACTCTGCCTGCTGATTGGCTAGATGAGCTCGTCCGAGAGGTGGTTCGGGGTTCCGAAGCGGTGTGCGGTGATGCTGACAGCCTGCTCATGAAGGAACGGCAGCAGCTCCACCCGTCCGGATTCGGTCACCTCGTGGGCGTAAACCGCGAGGTCGGGCCGCCCGTCTGTCGCCTCCGCCAGTGCGGTGAAGTTCCCGCCGATCAGGCGGATCCGCGCCCCCGACAATTTGCCGGCGGCGGCGAGCCGGGCAGCCGTTGCCAGCCAGCCGGCGTCGGACTCCACGGTCACGTCAATATCGAGTCCCGTAAACACCGAACGGAGCTGGGCGGGAAGTTCGACGGCGGTGGAAACGGTGAGCCTTGAGCCTGCCACAACGCCCGCGGCCACAGTCCGCGCCAGGTGCACCAGCGGGGCACCTTCGGAGAGGCGGACGGTTACCGGCAGGGACCGGTAGCGGAAGATGTTCCGCTCCGCGCTCAGGCCGGAGACATCCTTGGCGGTACCGAATTCGTCCGCCCAGGCCTGGGCATCGGACGCCACAGCGCGCTGCAGGGATTCCAGCTCGGCAGGCTCAACGGCGCTACCGGTCGCGTTGATGATCCGGCGGACACCGGGGTTTGTGACCCGTGAACCGAGCGAGCTTTCCTTGCTGATCCAGTCGCCGAGGCCTGCCAGGTAGTTGGGGCCGCCGGCCTTGGTTCCGGGACCTACAGCAGACTTCTTCCAGCCGCCGAAGGGCTGGCGCTGCACGATGGCGCCTGTGATGCCGCGGTTCACGTACAGGTTTCCGGCCTGGATGGTGTCCAGCCATGTGGCCAGCTCAGCGGAGTTGAGCGAGTGCAAACCTGCGGTGAGGCCGTACTCAATCTGGTTCTGGAGCGCGATGGCCTCTTCCAGGGTATCCGCCGTCATGACGCCCAGCACGGGTCCGAAGAATTCGGTGAGGTGGAAGTAGGATCCACGCTTGACGCCGTAGCGGACGCCCGGGCTCCACAGCCTGCCGGTGCCGTCCAGCTTGCGGGGTTCAATGGCCCAGCTTTCGCCTTCGCCGAGGGTGGTCAGGGCGTTGAGCAGCTTGCCGTTGGCCGGCTCGATGATCGGTCCCATCTGGCTGGTGGGGTCCTGCGGGTAGCCCACCTTGAGGGATGTCACGGCGTCGATCAGCTGGTTGCGGAACCGCTTGGATGTTGCCACGGAGCCCACCAGGATCACCAGTGAAGCCGCAGAGCATTTCTGTCCGGCGTGGCCGAAGGCGGAGTAGGCCACGTCTTTGGCGGCCAGGTCGAAGTCGGCGCTGGGGGTGACGATGATGGCGTTTTTGCCGCTGGTCTCTGCCAGCAGCGGAAGGTCTTGGCGGAAGGAGCGGAACAGCTCGGCGGTCTCGTAGCCGCCGGTCAGGATCACCCGGTCCACGGCTGGGTGGGAGATCAGCTGCTTCCCGAGTTCCCGCTCGCCCAGCTGCACCATGGTGAGCACGTCACGCGGGACGCCCGCTTCCCACAGCGCCTCGATCATCACCGCACCGCTGCGGCGGGCCTGCTTGGCAGGCTTGATCACGACGGCGGAGCCGGCGGCGAGCGCCGCAAGGGTGGACCCTGCCGGGATGGCGACAGGGAAGTTCCACGGCGGAGTGACCACGGTGAGCTTCGCCGGGACGAACGTGGCACCGTCGACCTTTGCCAGCTTCCGCGCGGACTCGGCGTAGTAGTGGGCGAAGTCCACGGCTTCGCTGACCTCGGGGTCGCCCTGGTCGATGGTTTTGCCGGTTTCGCTGGCCATGACCTCGAGCAGGTCGGCGCGCCGGGCCTCCAGGACGTCGCCGGCCCGGTGCAGGATTTCAGCCCGCTCGTCGCCGGACAGGGCACCCCAGGCCTTGCCCTTTTCCACGGCCGTTTCGATCACCGTGTTGAGGGTGTCCGCGTCCCTGATGGTGGCGGCCTCCACGGCAGCGTTGCCCAGCGTGGAGGACGGGACGCGGCCCAGGATGGCCCGGCCCCAGTCCCGGTTGGCCGGCAGTGACGGGTCGGTGTCAGGGGTGTCCTTGAATGAATCGTGCGGCAGCGGCTCCGGCGGCAGGCTGCGGTTCTGCCGGCGGTTGGGCGCCGGGACGGCGTCGTCGAGCTTTTCCAGGGAGACCAGGAAGCGCAGCTTCTCACGCTCGAACAGGGATTCGTTCTCGCTCAGTTCGAAGACTGCGGACATGAAGTTGTCCTGGCTCGCGCCCTCTTCCAGGCGGCGGATCAGGTACGCAATGGCGACGTCGAACTCGGCCGGGTGCACTACCGGGGTGTAGAGCAGCAGCGAGCCCACATCCTTCTTGACGGCCTCCGCCTGGCCCTGCGCCATGCCCAGGAGCATCTCGAACTCGATGTTCTGCTGTGCGGTATCCGCGATGCCGCGCTGCTTGGCCAGAAGCCAGGCAAAGGCGATATCAAAGAGGTTGTGGCCGGCCACGCCGATCCGGATGTTGCGGATCCGCTCCGGGTGCAGGGAGTAGTTGATGACGCGTTTGTAGTTGGTGTCGGAATCCTGCTTGGTTCCCCACGTGGCCAGCGGCCAGTCGTGCAGGGAGGACTCAACCTGTTCCATGGGCAGGTTGGCGCCCTTGACCACACGGACCTTGATCGGCGCGCCGCCCTGGGCACGGCGTTCGGCCGCCCAGTCCTGCAGCCGGATCATGGCGGAGAGCGCGTCCGGCAGGTAGGCCTGCAGCACAATGCCGGCCTCGAGGTTCTTGAACTCGGGCTTGTCCAGGATCCGGGTGAACACCGCGATGGTCATGTCCAGGTCCTTGTATTCCTCCATGTCCAGGTTGATGAACTTGGCCTTCTGTCCCGCACCGGCAAAGGACGCGGCTTTGGCGAACAGCGGAGTGAGCTTCTCCACCACGTGCTCCACAGCCTCGTCAAAGGCCCAGGGCGAGTGGGGTGCCACGGTGGAGGAGACCTTGATGGACACGTAGTCCACGTCGGGACGGGCCAGCAGGGTGTGGGTGCCTTCGAGCCGGCGGGAAGCTTCGTGTTCACCCAGGACGGCCTCGCCCAGGAGGTTCACGTTGAGCTTGATGCCGTCCTTGCGGATCTTCGCGATGGCGGGGCCAAGCTTGGCGTCGGTGGCGTCCACGATCAGGTGGCCCACCATTTCGCGGAGCACCCGGCGGGCGACCGGAATGACAACCTGCGGAAGGACGGGGGCCATGGTGCCCCCCAAACGGACTGCGCTGCGCATGTACCACGGGAGGAAGGCGGGGACCTTGGGGGCCAGGGCCGCCAGGTTCCGGGCCGCCACGTGGATGTCTTCGGGGCGGACCACACCGTCCACAAACCCAACGGTGAATTCCAGGCCGTTGGGGTCCTTGAGGACACCGGCCAGCTGCTCCGCGGAAGCGTCCACCGGCACCTTCGAGGCCTCTGTCAGCCAGTGGCGCACCAACGCGATGCTCTCCTGGGCAAGCGCCTTCGCCTCCGGCACATCTGCACGTGTGGAGGAGCTGGCTGGGCCGGCATTCACACCGGTCTTCACTGCAATGTTGGTCATGGCTGGTACTCGTTCTTTCCTTGGTCCGGAGGGCTCTTACTCCTCAGTATGAGCCTCGGATCACATAAGATAAAGCGATGTTTTCTGAGCAATACAGGTTAAGAAATCCAATGTTTCCGTCTGACCGCAACGGACGTTAAATGGCAACGGCAGGTTCATCCCCCTCCCCCCGATGCCCTATCACTTTTGGCTCCCAAAATGGTTGTTTGGGGACCGTAAGTGATAGAGCAACACGGGGTTGGAGGAATAAACCTGCCGCTATAAATTGCCGGTTAGCGGACGGGAGTGTCCACCTCGTCGGTCTTCGTGTGGCGCGGGCTGTTGGGGTTCATCAGCGAGTGCTTGCGGCCGTAGAAGAAGTAGATGGCCAGGCCGATGAGGAGCCACACGCCGAAGCGCCATTTGGTGTCAGCCGGCAGCTGCCAGATGAGCAGGGCAGAGGCCAGGACGCCGAAAGCCGGGATGAAGGGCATCAGCGGCAGCCGGAACGTCCTCGGCGCATCAGGCCTCTTGTAACGGAACACGATGACGGCGAGGCAGACCACTACGAACGCGGCCAGAATCCCGATGTTGGTCAGGTCGGCCACGGCCTTGATGGGGAAAACGCCGGCCAGCAGGGCGGAGGAAATTCCAGCAATCCATGTGACGCGCTGAGGGGTGCCGTGCTTGTCGGTTCCGGCGAACCAGCCCGGCAGCAGCCCGTCGCGGCTCATGGAGAACCAGACGCGGGTGACGCCCAGCAGGAAGGTCAGCATCACAGTGAGGATGGACAGGACTGCGAACACGGAGATGATGGTGGCTATCACCGGCAGGCCGACGCTGGTGAAGGCGGAAGCGAAGCCTGCAGCAGGATCAATGTCCTTATAGTTCTGCATTCCGGTGAGAACCAGGGTTGCGGCAACGTAGAGCAGCATGGCCACGATCAGGGACAGGACGATGGCCTTGGGCATGTGCTTCTTGCCGTCCTTTGCTTCCTCAGCAGCCGTGCTCATCGCGTCGTAACCGAAGACAGCGAAGAAGACAGTGGCAGAGCCTGCCAGCACGGGGCCAAAGCCGCTGGGCATGAACGGGTTGTAGTTGTTGGCATCGATGTAGAAGACGCCAAGACCGATGATGAAGAGGATCAGGACTACCTTGATCGCCACGGCCACCAGCTCAAACCGGCCGAAGGCCTTTGTACCGCGGCTCAGGATCCACGTCACCAGGAGGCAGACCAGGATGGCGGGAATGTTGATGATGCCCCCCTTGCCTTCATCCGGCGTCGATGCCATCCAGGTAGGCAGGTGAATTCCCAGACCCGAAAGGAAGGCTTCAAAGTAGCCGGAGATGCCAATGGCCACCACCGCCACGATGGCGATGTATTCGAGCAGCAGGTCCCAGCCAATAAACCAGCCGATGACTTCACCCAAAGCCACGTAACCGTAGGTGTAGGCGGAGCCGGCACGGGGAATCATGCCCGCGAATTCCGCGTATGACAGGGCCGCCGCCGCGGATGCGAGGCCTGCAATCAGGAACGAAATCAGCACGGCGGGCCCCACACCCGGAGTGTCCTCGTTACCTGCTGCGACCAGCCCGGCAAGGGAGAAGATCCCGACGCCGATGATGCCGCCGACACCGATCGCGGTCAGCTGCCAGAGGCCAAGCGACTTGAACAGCCCGCTGTGCTTGTTTTCTTCTTCGATGTCGTTCAAGGGCTTTCGCCGCATGATCGACTGGGTCAAATCTCTTGTGCTCATCAGGAACTCCTGCTTGGGTGGGGCCCCATCTAGGCTCCCGGTACGTGGCCTGTGACGGGGGTAACTCAACCCCAACAGTATGCAAGTGCAATTGCATTAGATAAAGTGACTATTCCCAACCTGTATTGATTAGCCCAGGCATTCCTTCTTCAAAAAGGACCAGCACATGCTCGACGTCCGGCGGCTGCGGCTGCTCCGTGAACTGCAGATCCGAGGCACTCTGGCGGAAGTGGCCGAGGCGCTTCAATACAGCCCTTCGTCAGTGTCCCAGCAGCTGGCCCTGCTGGAAAAAGAGGCCGGGGTGGAGTTGCTCCGGAAGACGGGGCGCCGCGTGCAGCTGACCCCCCAGGCGGAAGTCCTGGTGGCCCACACCGCGCAGCTGCTGGAGACCCTGGAGCAGGCGGAGGCGGACCTGGCAGCGTCGCTGACCACCGTCACCGGAACGGTCCGGATCGCCGTTTTCCAGTCCGCGGCCCTGGCCCTGATGCCGGACACCCTGTCCCGGATGTCCACCGCCTACCCCGAGGTCCGGATCGAAATGACCCAACGGGAGCCTGAAACAGCCCTGCATGAAACGTGGGCCCGGGACTTCGACCTGGTGATCGCCGAACAGTATCCGGGTCACGCCGCTCCCCGTTACCCCGAACTGGACCGCATCAAACTCACCACTGACGCCATCAGGCTTGCGGCTCCGCCGGAGGCTCCCGGCAGGCCGCAGATCACGTCCCTCAAGGACACCGCGGACATGCCTTGGGTGATGGAGCCCAGGGGTGCGGCCTCCCGGCACTGGGCCGAGCAGGCGTGCCGCAGCGCTGGTTTTGAACCCGATGTACGGTTCGAAACAGCTGACCTGCAGGCTCAGATCCGGCTGATCGAGTCGGGGAACGCCGTGGCTTTGATGCCGGACCTGGTCTGGACCGGGCGGGGCACCACGGCGCAGTTGCTGGATCTGCCGACCAACCCGTTCAGGACAATTTTTACGTCTGTCAGGCGCGCCAGCGCCTCCAGGCCTGCGATCCTGGCGGCCCGCGAAATGCTGGCCCTCACTGCCGAATCCGTCGCAAAATCGGACGACGCCGGGTAGGAACCGCACGCCTCCGGCAGCCTTTGTAGCTGGCGAATTAATGCCGGGCGCCTTTGTTTCCTGCGTCACAGCGCGATCAGGACCCCGGCGCTAGACTGGGCACGTTATGAATCGCACAATGTTCAAATCCAAAATCCACCGGGCCACCGTCACGCACGCTGACCTGCACTACGTAGGTTCGGTCACCGTTGACCTGGACCTGCTTGATGCTGCCGACATCCTCCCCGGCGAGCTCGTGGCCATTGTGGACGTAACAAACGGCGCGCGCCTGGAAACGTACACCATCGCCGGCGAGCGCGGCTCCGGCGTCATCGGCATCAACGGACCCGCTGCGCACCTGGTCCATGAGAACGACGTTGTCATCCTCATTACCTACGCCGCGATGACCACCGAGGAAGCCAGGGCTTACCAGCCACGGGTTGTCCACGTTGACCAGGACAACAAGATCATCCAGTTGGGCAATGATCCCGCCGAAGGCTTGACGCCCGGACTGATGCGGCCCCCTTTCGCACTTAACAACGCCACCCTGTAATCCGGAGCGTGAGTCCCGGTACACCCTGCCCCTGCGCCCCACAGGTCATTGGTTGGTAGGCGTACTTTCGGGCTTCTTTGTGGTCTGGTGCATCATCCTGGTGGGCTGGTTTGTGGGCAGGCGCCGCCTCCTGGGCGAGAACGGACGCCAGGTCCTCAGCGGACTCACGTTTTTTGTTGCCAGCCCGGCGCTGTTGTTCGAAACGCTCGGCAAGGCCCGCCTGCAGGAGGTCTTTGCCGAGCCCCTGCTGGTGACAGCCGTGGCCGCCTTCGCGTCCGCCATGATCTTTTTCGCCATCATCAAATTCTGGCTCAGGCGCCCGCTGCCCGAAGCCCTGATGTCCTCCATGGCAGCATCCCTGGTCAACTCGGCCAACCTGGGCATCCCCATCGCCGTGTACGTCCTGGGGGATGCCAGCTACGTGGCACCCCTGCTGATCTTCCAGCTGGCGTTCTTCAGCCCGCTGTTCTTGATGATCCTGGATGCCAGCACAAGCTCCCACCGGGCCACGCCGCTGAGCTTTGTGGTGATGATCCTGAAGAATCCGATGATTGTGGGCTCGGCCCTGGGGCTGGTGGTGGCCGGAACCGGCTGGGAGGTCCCTGCTCTGGTCATGGAACCCATCCACCTGATTGGCGGCGCAGCCATTCCGGCCATGCTGATCGCGTTTGGTATGAGCCTGAACGGGTCCAGGCCACTGCAGGCTACGGGCGGACGGCGGCTGGATACCTTGCTGGCCAGCGGCTTCAAGCTGCTGGTGCAGCCTGGCATCGCCTACCTGTTTGCCCGGTTTGCGCTGGGGATGGAAGGCCACGCTTTGTTCGCCGTGGTGGTCATCTCCGCCCTCCCTACGGCGCAGAATGTCTTTGTGGCCGCCAGCCGCTACAAAACCGGCCTCATCGTGGCCAAGGACACCGTGCTGATCACCACCGTGGTGGCTGTGCCCGCCATGATAGGGCTCGCCCAACTGCTCACCTGAGCACTGAGCACGGAGCACTGGAGAACTCAAGCAAGTGGAGGACTGATGGGAACAATCCTGGATACCGTTGTGATCGGCGGAGGTGCCATGGGCTCTGCTGCCGCTTGGGCCCTGTCCCGGCGCGGCCGGCAGGTCACGCTGCTGGAACAGTTCGGACCCGGCCACCTCAAGGGTGCCTCGCATGGAGCCACCCGCAACCTCAACCCCGGCTACCGCCGCCCGGAGTATGTGGCCATGCTGGCCGAATCACTGGCCTTGTGGGACAAGCTGGAGCAGGAGAGCGGCCAGCGGCTCCTCACCCGAACCGGCATCGTCAGCCATGGCCCGGATCCCCGGCTCTCCGAGGTGCAGGCGGCTCTTTCCGAGGCCGGGCTCCGGGCCGATTTCCTCAGTGTTGAAGCCGCCTCCGAGCGCTGGAGCGGGATCCGCTTTGACCAGCAGGTGCTTTACATGCCCGACGGCGGCCAGCTCAACCCCGAGGCTTCCCTGCCGGTTTTCCAGCAGCTCGCCGTGGCACGGGGAGCCGAAATCCGGCACCACACCAAAGTGGCGGACTTACAGATCGCGGACGACGGCGTCCGGCTCACGTTGGATTCGGAAGCGGGCAGGGAGACCGTCACTGCTGCCCAGGCAGTAGTGACGGCGGGTGGCTGGACGGAGAAACTGTTGGGCGGCAGCGCCGGTGCTTCGCAGCTGAGGCTCCCCCGGCTCCGGGTCACGCAGGAGCAGCCGGTCCACTTTGGCATTGCTGACCCCCATGCCGTATGGCCGGGGTTCAACCATCATCCGGGGAGCGGGGCAGCCTACAAGGACTGGTACTCACCCGTCTATGGGATGCAGACCCCGGGCGAAGGGATCAAGGCGGGCTGGCACGGCGTGGGACCCGTGGTGGACCCGGACCGGAGGTCATTCCAACCCGAACCCCGGCAGCTGGCGGCACTGCAGGACTATGCCCGGAGGTGGCTGCCCGGGGTGGACGCGGACTCTTTCGAGGCCATCAGCTGCACCTACACCACCACCCCGGATGAGGACTTCGTCCTGGACCGGATCGGCCCGGTGGTTATTGGTGCCGGCTTCTCAGGGCACGGGTTCAAATTCACCCCGGTGATCGGCAGGATCCTTGCTGACCTGGCAATCGGCACACGGCCTGCGCCCGCTATCTTCTCCGCGGCGCGCTAGCTGGTCTCCGCGCTAACTGATCGCCGACAGCTGATCAGTGCGAGCGTTAGCTGGTCACTGCGTGCGGCGCAGGGCAGCATTCGTAGGGGCACTATCGGCGGCGCCAGTCCCCTCGGCCTGCACGTCAAGGTCTGCTCTGCTCGGGGACGTGGCCGGCATTGCCGCCACCGCCCCGATGCTGAGCACGGCGCAGGCAAGGACTGCCAGGAAGACGGCACCGGAGGCGACCACAACGGTGTGCTCGCCCGCAGCTTCGGGCGGGGTGCCGGCATAAAGGGCATTGGCCACGGCTCCGAAGACGGCAACACCCAGGGCACTGCCAATGGAGCGTGCGAAGAGATTTGTGCTGGTGACCACGCCGCGCTCATTCCACGGAACACTGGACTGGGCCGCGATCAGCGTGGGTGTGGCCACCAGCCCAAGACCTAATCCGACGACGAAGCAACTGACCGCGATCAGCGCTACGTTGGGAGTCGCCGCAGTGAGGGTCAGGATGGCCACGCCGAGGATGGTGACTGTGATGCCGATCAGGGCCGTCGGCTTAAACCCGATCCGAAGGTAGAGCTTTCCGGCCTGCGAGGCACTGATCGGCCAGCCGAGGGTAAGGGCGGCAAGGGCCAGGCCGGCCACCAGCGGGGAAGTGCCCAGTGCCCCGTCCAGGAAGGTGGGCACATAGGACGTCAGGCCAATCATGATTGAGCCCACGCCGAAGGAAACCAGGGCCGTAGAGGCCAGCAGGCGCCGGGACACCACCCACGGCGGAAGGATGGGCTCTGCCGCCCGCCGCTCGACCAGCACAAAAACGATCAGCAGGACTCCGCCGACTGCGAACGCACCGATGCTCAGCGGCGAATCCCAGGCCCACGCCTGGCCGCCTTCAAGCGCGCCAAGGATAAGTAGGCTGAGCGAACCGGCCAGGAGGACCGCGCCGGGATAGTCCACCCGGTGTTTGGCCCGCTGGACGTTCTCGTGCAGGGTCCGCAGCAGCATCCAGCCCGCCAGGATGCACAGCGGAACATTGACAAGGAATATCCCCCGCCAAAGGCCCAGGGAGGAGAAAATGCCGCCAAGGCTCGGTCCCACCACCGAGGAAATGGCCCACACGCTGGCGAGGTAGCCCTGGACCTTGGCGCGTTCCTCGAGCGAGTAGATGTCCCCCGCAATGGTGATGGACACTGGCAGGACCGCCCCGGCGCCCAGGCCTTGCAGGGCCCGGAAAGCGATCAGTGCCGGCATGCTCCAGGCGATGCCGCAGAGTACGGAGCCCAGCAGGAAGAGGCTGATTCCGGCCAGGATGATGGGCTTGCGGCCAACCATGTCGGACAGTTTCCCGTAGATGGGCACCGAAACGGCCTGGGCCAGCAGGTACGCGGAGAAGAGCCAGGGAAATGACGAGAACCCGCCGAGGTCATCCACGATGGAGGGAACAGCCGTGGCCACGATAGTCGCGTCAATGGCCACAAGGCCGGTGGCCAGCATCAGGGCAATGAGAATGGGGCCCCGTTCAGATCGGAACCCCACTCCTTGGGCTTGGGTAGTCATCTGGTGGTCTCGTCTCGGTGGCAGCGTCCGCTTACCTCCACTCTAGGTACCTGACCTGAAAGCCGACTACTTTTTACCTTGATGCCCGTCCAGGATCCTGGCGCAGCGGATGAATCCGAGGTGCGAATAGGCCTGGGGATGGTTCCCCAGATGCGTTTCGGTGCCCGGATCGTATTCCTCCGGCAGCAGGCCGGTGGGACCAAAGAGGTTCACCAGCTGGTCGAAAAGGTCCCAGGCCTCCTCGATCCTGCCCACCGCAACGTACGCCTCAATCAGCCAGGTGGTGCAGATGTGGAAGCCGCCCTCCAGGCCCGGCAGGCCGTCGTCGTACCTGTACCGGAAGACTGTTGGCCCTACCCGCAGTTCCCGTTCGACGGCGGTGACGGTGTCCAGGAAGCGCTGGTCGTTCACATCCAGCAGGCCGGAGAGCCCGATGTGCAGGACGGCGGCATCCAGGTCCGGGCTGTCGTAGGCGACGGTGTAGGACCGCGCGGAGTCATCCCAGCCTTCGCGCAGGACCTCGTCCCGGATCACGGAGGCCGTGGGGGCCCAGGACGGTTCCGGCGCCCGGCCGTGACGGGCGGCGGTGCGCAGCGCACGGTCCAGGGTCACCCAGCACATCACCTTGGTATACACGTGATGGCGGGGTGCCCGCCGCGCCTCCCAGATGCCATGGTCGGCCTCGTGCCAGCGGGCCAGCACGGCTGCCGCCATCTGCACCATCAGTTCCCAGTGCTCATCGGCGAGCGCGCCCTCCCGCTCGCTGAGGGCGTGGATAAGCTCGGCGACGCGGCCGAAAACGTCCAGCTGGACCTGGTGGTCGGCGGCGTTCCCGATCCGCACCGGACGGGAACCGGCATAGCCGGGAAGGCTGTCGATCACGGCTTCGGTGGATAACGGCGCCCCCGTCACTGAGTAGAGCGGGTGCAGCCATTCGGGGCCGGGCGCATTCTCCAGGATGCGGCCCAGCCAGTCTAGGAAGCCGGCTGCCTCCGCCGAAGAACCAAGATCCACGAGCGCGTTTACGGTCATGGATCCGTCCCGCAGCCAGCAGTACCTGTAGTCCCAGTTGCGGGTTCCGCCGATGCCTTCCGGCAGGGACGTGGTGGGGGCGGCCAGCACGGCGCCCGTGGGTGCGTGTACCAAGGCCCGCAGCACCAGCGCCGAGCGGCGCACCAGGGATGGCTTGACGTCGGGCAGCTCCAGGTCCTGCACCCAGCGGCGGGAGTGATGCGCCACCCCGGCACGGCGTTGAGTCTCGCCGCCCGGGTCTGCGGGCTGCGGCTCGGTGTCGCCGCAGCGCATGTTGAGGACCACGGGCCCTTCCTGCAGGTTCACTGATGCCGTGGCGGTGGCGTGCCGTCCGTCCGAAGTGATGGCGAACGTAACGCCTGGTGACAGGAGAATGATGGGGTCCGACGTGCCCACCACGTGGATTTCGTCACCGCGGGCCTCCATGCTGAAGGGGGCGTTGGCGTAGTCCGGCCGCGGCGCAAACACGATCTTGGCCGCGCCGCTGCCGGAGAGCACACGGACCAGGCTGGTGATGCCCTCCGGTGCCGGTTCGAGGTAGTCCGTGACGGTCACGTCCGCCCAGCGTGTCTCCACGATCATGGTGCTGTCCACGTAGCGCTGGCCCAGCACCTGCGAGGCCTTGACCGGTTCAACCGAGAAGTGTCCGGCGGCATCTCCGCCCAGGATGTGGGCGAACAGGGAGCCGGAATCGGGCAGTGGATGGCTCATCCAGCAGATTTTGGCGTCGGGAGTGACCAGGGCGGTGGAGGACCCGTTGCCGATCATGGAATGCCGTTCCAGCCCCACCGCGTCCTCGCCGAAGAGCCAGGCCCGGCGCAGTTCAAAAAGGATCGCGAGCACCCGGGCAAAGGATTCCGGATCGCGCAGCCGGTGGCCGGCGGCGGTCTGGCCGGGGCCCACGCGCAGGCCCATGTCCGGGCCGCGGAGTGTGGCCATGGCCAGTTCGTCGCTGTAGGCGTCCCCCGCATACATGGCTGCGCTGGCGCCCAGCCGGGACCTCAGGCTCTCCAGCGCATCGGCCTTTGACGGTTCCACAACGGACAGGTCCAGCACGGAGCCATCCACAATAAAGAACAGCCCGTGGGCGCGGGCGATTTCCCGTGCCGTGTTTGTGACCGCCCGCACGACGTCCGGTGCGGCCGGCCGGGTGTGCACCGAGACGGCCACCGGCTTCCGTTCAATCCAGATCCCCTTTTGGAACCCCACCGCCTCGGACAGTGCGGTACTTGCTCTTTGGAGGGCGGCTTCGGTGGCCAGGGACTGTGTGTGGGCGAACCCCATATCCGCCTCCGCACCATGGGATCCGATGAGGTGCACTTCAGCGGGGAGCCGGGACACCGCGGCAAGGTCACGCAGCGAGCGCCCGGAAATCACGGCGGCATGGGTATTGGGCAAGGCGGCCAGGGCGCGCAGTGCAATCGCGGCGCTCCCCAGCGGCAGCGTTTCGGTGGAGATGCCCTCTGCGTCGCACAGGGTTCCGCCGTAGTTGCAGGCCACGAGGAGGCCGGGCGCGCGTGCCAGGACCTTCAGCTGGGCCAGGAGCGTTGGTGTCAGCCCGTCGTCGGCGGCGTCCGACTGCACGAAGGCCCGCAGGAGGCCCAGCGGCAGCGATTTGGTGAGCAGCGCGGTGTCCGCGACGGTCTGGTTCAAAGGCGTTGGCATCCATGTACCCCTTAAGGCAGAACCTGGCCCGGGAAGGCAGCCGCTGGATTTCCTGGCGGGCTACCGGGTGGTGCCCCTCCCCGGAATTCCATTGACGGAACTCCAGAGGGGGCACTGTTCATCCTGCTCGGAGGCAGTTTCGCCTGAATGTCCCTGCCGTTGCCGCCATGTTAAGTTCGACGGCGGCAGGCACCACCGGCGCAAGGGCTGCGGTGTGCAGTCTTCCGCCAGCCGGCTGCATCATGCTGGGCCCGGAGCTACACCCGGGCCAGGCCTGCAGCCTGGGCCAGCAGCTCAACAGATTCCAGCCTGGAAGCCGGATCGGTGCTCTGGTGCGCCACGATGAGTTCGTCGGCGTCGGAGTGCCTGCCGAACTCATCCAGGTACTCGATCACGGCGTCCGGGGTCCCGACGGCCGAGTACGTCATCATCTGCGCCACGTGCTGCCCCTGCGGGGAGTCCAGGATCATGTCCGCTTCGTCGTCGGTGAACTCGCGTCCAGCGCCGAAGAACAGCGAAACGCGGGCGCGTTTGGTGGCTTGGAGGGTTTCCTGGGCGGCGGACGCCGAGTCCGCAGCAATCACGTTGACGCCGGCGATCACATGCGGGGCATCCAACTGGGCCGACGGCTTGAACTCCCGGCGGTAGAGGGCCACGGCGTCCTGCAGCGCGTTGGGCGCGAAATGCGAGGCGAAGGCATAGGGCAGGCCCAGCTGGGCAGCCAGGCGCGCGCCGAACAGAGAGGAGCCAAGGATGTACAGCGGCACGTTTGTGCCCTTGCCGGGGGTTGCTTCCACGCCCTGGATCCGGGTGGGGCCGGTGAGGTAGCCCTGCAGTTCCAGGACGTCCTGCGGGAAGCTGTCGGCGGACATCGGGTCCCGGCGCAGTGCGCGCATGGTGTTCTGGTCGCTGCCGGGGGCACGGCCCAGGCCAAGGTCGATGCGTCCGGGGTGCAGTGCCTCCAGGGTGCCGAACTGCTCGGCGATGGTCAGCGGGGAGTGGTTGGGCAGCATGATGCCCCCTGCGCCCAGCCTGATGCTTTCCGTGTGCGCCGCCACGTGGGCTATCAGCACGCTGGTGGCGGAGGAGGCGATGGAGGACATGTTGTGGTGCTCGGCGTACCAGATCCGCCGGTAGCCCAGCTCCTCCGCACGCTGCGCCATGGCCACGCTGCCCGCGAAACTCTCCGCCGCCGTCTGGCCCTTGCCGATGGTTGCCAGATCAAGAATGGAGAGGGGAAGAGTCACGTCGCTGCCGGCCTTTCAAATGCGTTGCGTAGTGGTGCCGGCCTGTTCGCGGCCGGGCACACTGTGGACAACGACGCCGGCACTCCGGTTATTTCTGCAGGCCGCCCAATTCTGACCACTGCGGCGGGTATCACACCTTTTGGCGAACGCAGGAAGGGGCCCGGCCTTTTCGGCCGGACCCCTTCTATGCGTTAGGTAACTGGGCGACGTTACGACGTCACGCCACGCAACCGCCCAGAACAATCTGCCCGTCGATTGCCTTGATCTGGTTCTGGACTGTTCCAAGCTTGCCCTGCACATCGCCCACAAACTTCTTCTGGACCGCCACGGCGTCCTTGTTCACCTTCTTTTGTGCCTCCAGCGTCCTGAGCAATGCCTGTGCATCCGTGAGCTGCTTATCAAGCGTCGACAGCTCACCCTGCAAAGCCTTCAGCGCAGCTTCCCCGGCGCTGATTTCGCCGTTTAGCCTGTTGAGTTGCTCCAAAAGCGGCGCAACCCGGGTCTGCAGGTTCAGGATCTCGGCTTCCTTCCCGCTGATCTGGGTGTTGAGGCTCTTGAGGTCAGCCACGAGCTTGTCCAGTATCAGATTCAACGAATCGATTTCACCGGTCTTAGCTGCGACTGCGGCGTTTGCTTCGTCGACGGCTGTCTGAAGTGCCGGGACGTGGCTCTCCAAGGTGCCGAGCTCAGCCTTCTTGTCCTCAACAGCAGCGTTCGCGGAGTTCAGCGAGGCCTCAGCTTCTGCCAGCCGGGTCTGCAATCCTGCCAGGACGGACTTCTGGCCGGCGATAGCTGCCTTGGCGTCTTCGACTCCCGAAGTCAGTCCCGGGAGTGCCGATTCAAGATCCGCTACAACTATCGCCTGTGCCGTGACGGCGTCTGCGGCGGCTGCCGCCGCATCCTGTAGCGCCGGGAGCTGCCCCTGAAGGACGCTGAGTTCACCCTGCTTTGCCGTGACCGAACCTTTGGCCTGCGTTACGGCGGCCTGGAGGTCGGGCACCTCGGACTTCAGGGCTGCAATCTCGGCTTCCTTGGCCGCAACGCCGGCGTTCGCCGCCGTGACCGTTGCCTGCAGTGGTGCGGCCTGTTGCTGCAAGATGCTGCTTTCCTGCTGCTTGGCCAGCAACTGGGAGTTCAGGGCGGCTACTTGGGTATTGAGCGCATTCAGGTCGCCTTGGAGGCCCGAGATCAGCGTGTTTTTGTCGGTGATCTGGGCATTCGCAGCGTCCAGCAGAGTCTGTTTGGCGGTCCGCTCGTCCTGCAGGGCGCGCTTTCGGGAGGAGTTGCCCTTGATGTCATCAATCTGTGCAGTGAGCGATGCGATCTCAGCGTCCAGGGCCGCTTTAGTGACATTGAGGGCTTCAAGATCGCTGATGGCGGTGGTCAGAGCCGACTGCTTGGCGGCGATCGACGCGTTCAGTGTGATGATCTTCCCCTGCAGGGAGGTAACCTCCGCATTGACTGCTGCGATTTTGCTGGTGTTGACTGCGAGGGCAGCGGCAGCGGCGGCGGCTTCTGCCTGCAAAGTGACCAATTCGGCCTGTGCCGTCGTGATCTGGGCGTTCTTGGCGTTGAGGGCGTCCGTAGCCTCGGTTACGTCGGTCTGCAGGGCAGCCAATTCTCCTTGGGCGGTGCTGATGGCCGCGGATTTGGCTGCCGCTGCCGCCGCTGCGGCCGCAGCCGCTGCCCGGGAGTCGACCAGCGTCGATTTCGCGTCATCGACCTTTGCCTGCTGCGCTTCGAGTTCGGCCTGCGCGGCATTCCCCAGCTCCACGAGCCGGTTCAGCTCAGCCTCGGCCTCGCTCACGGCCTGGGCTGCAGTGGTGACTGCGGCAGCGGCGGTCTCAGCCGCGACGGTCAGCGCTGTAAGTTCTCCCTCGGCTATCCGGATGGCAGCATTCTGCTCCGCGAGCGCAGCGGCGGCAGCATCTGCGGCGGCCTGAAGGGTTGCCTTTTCGCCTTCGGCGATGTTGATCTGATTGGTCTTCTCAGCGATCCCGGCGTCGACTTCAGCAGCCTGCTGCTTGAGCAGGGCGAGGTCGGCCTCAGCCTTCACCTGGTCCGCCTTTAGAGGCACTATTTGTCCTTCGACGTCTGTCCGCTGGGTGCTGAGAGCAGCAAGTTCCCGCTCGGTATCGGCGATTGATTGGTTCAAACTGTCCTGGGTCACTACAAGAGCGGCGCTCTGGGCCTGCCCCGAAGCGAGGGCGCCGTCGAGTTGCGTTGCCTCGGCGGCCAAGGCGGCCAGTTCCTTGTCCGCGGCGGCAATCTGCGCCGTCAGGCTGTCTGCAGTTGCCTGCAGCCCGGCCCGATCAGCCTGCAACGCAGCGATCAGCTCCGCGTTCTTCCGGGCGGAAGCCCTGAGCAGATTCTCCTGGACGGTCCCGCGATGCGCCAACTGATTCACCACGCCCGTGCAGATGCCTGTCCCGGAACCGGAATTGGCAGCAGCGGGCATGGCAAAAACGAGGGTGGAGGTCAGGAGACCGGGAAGGACAACCGCAGCTGCGAGGCGTCGGGTAAGGGCTGGCGTTGAGCGAACATTACTCATGAAGACTCCTGGTGAGACCGTGGGCGCGGCCCGCTTTGGCCGCTGCATAGGCCAACCGTAGGGGTGGGCATGGTTCGGCCACACGCGTAGTCGCCACTCGACTTTTTTCCGCGAGTACTCGTTTTCTGGGGGCCCGCGCCGGGCACTACTTGGTTTCGTCCCGGCGCGCAGCAGTTTGTGGCCCGCAAAGTTTCACCGAGAAACTCGCGCCGCCGCGGCTAAGCTAACGGCATGGCGAAGAAAACCACCGCGGAAAAAGTTGCCACCATCCAGCAGGGCTACACCCTTGAAGGCGCCACCATCGAGCTTGGCGCGGCCATCATCGACGGGGAGCTGCACAAGGAAGCCCAGGTCCGGCTGCCGCTGGCCATGATGAACCGGCACGGCCTGGTGGCCGGAGCTACCGGCACCGGCAAGACCGTCACCCTGCACATGATGGCCGAGCAGCTCTCAGCTGCAGGGGTGCCCGTTTTCCTGGCGGACATCAAGGGGGATCTCTCCGGCCTGGCGACGGCAGCCACCGGAAGCGGGAAACTGTCAGCCCGCACCGACAGCATCGGGCAGGTGTGGGCGGGCAAGACGTTCCCCGTCGAGTTCCTCGCCCTCGGTGGCGACGGCAACGGCATTCCCGTCCGCGCCACTGTCACCTCCTTCGGCCCCATCCTGCTGTCCCGGGTGATGGAACTCAACGACACCCAGGAATCCAGCCTTCAGCTGGTGTTCCACTTCGCGGACAAAAAGAACCTGGAACTTATTGACCTGAAGGACCTCCGTTCGGTGATCCAGTTCCTGACCTCAGCCGAGGGCAAGGACGAGCTGGAGGAACTGGGCGGCCTGTCCAAGGCAACGGCCGGGGTGATCCTGCGCGAACTGGTCAACCTGGAAGCCCAGGGGCTGGAAAGGTTCTTCGGCGAGCCGGAATTCGACACCGCGGAGCTCCTTCGCACAGCCCCTGACGGCCGCGGAGTGGTCACCTGCCTGGAGCTGCCCACGCTGCAGACCAAGCCCATGCTCTTCTCCACTTTCCTGATGTGGCTGCTGGCGGACCTTTTCGAAGACCTCCCCGAGGCTGGCGACCTGGACAAGCCCAAGCTGGTCTTCTTCCTGGACGAGGCCCACCTGCTGTTCAGCGACGCCTCCAAAGCCTTCCTGGACGCCATCACCACCACCGTCCGGCTGATCCGCTCCAAGGGTGTGGGCATTTTCTTTGTCACCCAGACTCCGAAGGACGTACCCGCCGCCGTCCTTGGCCAGCTTGCCAACCGCATCCAGCATGCCCTCCGCGCCTTCACCCCTGAGGACGCCAAGGCCCTCAAGGCCACGGTTTCCACCTTTCCGGTCAGTGACTACGACCTTGAAGAAACCCTCACCTCCGCAGGGATCGGTGAGGCAGTCATCACCGTCATGAACGAGAAAGGCGCCCCGACGCCGGTGGCCCTGACCCGGCTGCGCGCACCCGAATCCGTGATGGGCCCGAGCACTGACGAGCTCGTCAAAAGCACGGTGGCCGCCTCTGCACTGCTCGCGAAGTACGGCACTGCTGTGGACAACATCTCTGCCTACGAAAAACTCAGGGGAGAAACAGGCGCTGCTCCGGCCGTGGACACAGGGCCAGCCGCGCCCGGCCAGCCGCCGGTTCCGGAGAGTGCCAGCCAGGCCGACGTCGACGCCGAGGCCCGCCGGATCGAGGAGGAAATCCTGGGCCGGCCCAGCAGCCGGCCCGCACCGGCGCCGTTCCCGGAAACATCAAGTCCGGGACACGAACCCGCTCCGGCGCCGCGCGAGCGTCCGGTCCCGGCCGGCGGCGGAATGATGGACGATCTGGCTGGAGCGCTGGGCGGTGCACTGGGCGGTGGCCTGAAAAGCATGGCCAGATCCATGGGAACACAGCTCGGCCGGGAACTGCTCCGGGGCGTGTTCGGAACGTCGTCCAGGCGCCGCCGCTAACCAGAACCTGCCGGTCCCCCGGTGCCTGATCCGCCGTCGTCGGACGTCCCGAATGCGTCCGTTTCCGGTCCCTCCTGGCGCCCGCGAAACCTGAATTCCTTGGGGTTGCAGGTAACGTAAGGGACGTGCAGATGAGTCAAGCGTTGGTGAAGATGGCGGCCGTATGGCTGCTGGGCCTCATGCTTGCCGTCGCCGGAGCGGTGGTTGCCGTGAACCTGGTCAACAACACAGTTGCCAGTCCGCAGCAGCCGGTCCGTGAATATCTGGACGCCCTGCACGACGGCGACGGCGGCAAGGCGCTGGGCCTGTTGCGGGCCGCTGTGCCCCCCGGCAACGCCGCAATGCTGGACGGTACCGCCCTGCAGACCGCCGCTTCCCGCTTCACGAATGTCAAGATCGGCAAGGCCGAGGAACGCACCGGCGAGCAGGTGATGGTGCCCATGGAGTACACCATCGACGGCAGCCGGCTCCGCACCGAGTTCCTGCTGGAGAAGACCGGGACGGAGTGGCTCTTCTTCAACACCTGGGCCTTCGTCCCGTCGCGGCTGCCCACACTGGATATCACCGTGGTGAACGCCAGCGAGGCCACGCTGAACGGGGTGCCGGTGAACATGCCCGATGGCCGCAACTCCTTCGCCGTGTTCTATCCCGGCGAATATGAAGCGTCACTGAACGGCGAATATTTCGCTGCCCCGCCCACACGTGCCACTGTCACGTCCCGGGAAGCACCCGTTGCCCCGCTGAACCTGCTGACCGAAGCCACCGGCGACCTGCGGGAGGATGTGTCGGCGAAGGTCAAGGAGTTCCTGGACACGTGCGCGGCCGACGCCGTGAAGCAGCAGAAGCTCCAGCCGGACTGCCCCTTCTACTTCGCCAGCAACAATCTGGTGAAGGACGGGACCATCAAGTGGACCGTGACGAAATACCCCGAGGTAGCGATCGAACCGTTTGACGGCCGCTGGGTGGTGTCCCCGCTGGACGGCAAGGCCAAGGTGGAGGGGCTGCAGCAGAACTCCTTCACGGGAGCCTGGTTCCCGCTGAACGAGGAAGTGGACTTCAGCTTCACCACGCGCCTGGACGTCAACGGCGACACTATCAACGTGACGCCGCTCCTGACCTACTAGCCCCTCCGCCGGCTGCGCGCCGGCGCCCTCCGGCGCGCAGGCAAAAGGCTGCCTCCCGTGGCGCGCAGGGGAGGCAGCCTCAGAAACAGATCACGACGGCGGTGATCAGTCCATGCCGCGCAGGTCCAGGACCAGTTCCCTGTCGCCGTCGTCCGTCATCAGAACGGGGATGCCCCAGTCCTGCTGGTAGAGGTGGCAGGCCGCATGGTCAGGGATCTCGCCGTCCTCCGTCTCGGCACCGTCACATGCAGCGGCGCGGGCAGCGATGTGCAGGATGCCTTCCGGGACGTCGGAGGCGAGCTCCAGTGTGCGCAGCAGGCCCACGGACGTTCCGCCGCCGGACACGATGAGCTCCGGGGGCGTGGAGGAGATCTTGAGCTGGGTGGGATCGCCCCAGCGGTCATCAAGCTTCTGGCCCGTGGGAGCGGTGAAGCGGACGGTCAGCTCATGCAGCCCGGGGGCGACGGGGCTCTTGGGCCGGTGGGTCTGGACCGCACCCTCATCCACCTGCTGGGCTTCCTTGGGGATGGGAACGTACACCAGCTGGTGCTGGTTCGCCTCCACTACCACCAGCAGCGGCTCGGAGCCGGCCGCCTGGGTGTGGTCCACAATGACATCGGACGGCTCAGACAGGCCCCGGGCAAGGGTGGAGACAGTTCCCGCCGCCGGGTCATACCGCCGCACCGCGCCGTTGTAGGTATCCGCCACGGCCACAGAGCCGTCCGGCAAAACCGTCACCCCCAGCGGATGCTGGAGCCGGGCAGCAGACGCCTCACCGTCCCGGAATCCGAAGTCAAACAGGCCCTTGCCCACGGCGGACTCCACCGTCAGCGTGCCGTCGTCGTCAATCACCAGCTTGCGGAGTGCGGACGTTTCGGAATCCGCCACCCAGATGTTGCCATCGCTGTCCTCGGCAAGGCCTGAAGGCTGTGCGAACCAGGCCTCGTGGGCGGCGCCGTCCAGGAGTCCTTCCAGGCCGTTGCCCGCCGCGATAGCAACGGCACCACTCAGCGGGTCGAAGCTGAAGATCTGGTGCACGCCGGCCATCGCGATGACCACGGCGTTGAGCTTCCTGGACCAGATGACATCCCAGGGCGAGCTCAGGGAAACCTCCAGCGGGTGCTCGCTGAGGCGCCCGGTGAAGCCCGCTGCGTCCTCATCCACGCGGGCGGGTCCCGTTTCCAGGAGCCGCTGGATGCCGTTGCCTGCCAGGGTTGTGGCCTTTCCGTCCGTCAGGGACAGCCCGCGGAGGCGGTGGTTAACCGAGTCGGCAATGACGACGTCGTAGCCCACCTTCGCTGCCACGTCCTCCGGGAGCAGGACCAGGCCCTGCGGCTCGTTGAACCGGGCAGTGGCTCCCTCACCGGCGGCGTCGCCGTCGGCGTGCCCCTTGGTTCCGGAGCCGAAGGTTGCCAGTACTGCCTTGAAGTCGGTTGCGAGCTCCACCAGCCGGTGGTGGCCGGTGTCGGTGACAAGCCAGCTGCCATGCCCGGAGGCGTCTGCGGCAGCGGCTGAACCGCGCCCGTCGGGAAGGTAGAGGGCCTTCCCCGGGAAGCGCAGGGTGCCGGAGGTTGGTTCCGGTGCCACGTATGGGCCGGAACCGCGGTGCAGGGTCCCTTTGGCCTCGTGTTCGGCGATCAGTTCGGGGATGAGGACGGACAGGCCATCGGCGTGGCCTTCGCCCGAGAGGTGCGCCACGATGTAGCCCTCGGGATCAATGACCACCAGGGTGGGCCAGGCGCGGGCGGTGTACGCCTTCCAGGTTTCCAGCTCGGGATCATCCAGGACGGGGTGGTGGATCTCGTAGCGCTCCACGGCCGCAGCCAGTGCCACCGGATCGGCTTCATGCTCAAACTTGGGCGAGTGGACGCCCACGGTCACCAGGACGTCGGAGTACTGTTCCTCCAGTGGCCGCAGCTCGTCCAGGACATGCAGGCAGTTGATGCAGCAGAAAGTCCAGAAGTCCAGCAGCACGATCTTGCCGCGCAGGGCTTCCAGGTCCAGTGATTTGCCGCCGGTGTTGAGCCAGTTGCGGCCCACCAGTTCGGAGGCGCGGACCCGGTGGTGGGTGCGTACGGTTTCGCTCATCAGCGTCCTTCCAGCTTTGAGTTGCGTTCTGCCAGCTTGGCGTCGCGTTCGGCCAATTTGGCAAACATATCGTTGTAAGCGGTGAGATCGGCGTCGTTATTCCTGTCCGCTGCCCGGTCCACGCGCCGCTTCTCGCGTTCATCGGACCGGGACCACATGATGGCGACGCCGATCGCCACCAGCAGCGTGGGCACCTCACCGATGCCCCAGGCCACGGCACCGCCCATCTGCTGGTCCACCAGGGCAGAGGGACCCCACGTCCGGCCAAGGTTGCCAAAGTAGTCTGCTGCCAGGAGGTTGGTCCCGCCCATGATCGCCACGCCGAAGAACGCATGGAAGCCCATGGTGGCCAGCAGCAGGAGGAGCCGCATGGGGTAGGGCGCCCGGCGGGGCAGCGGGTCCGTGCCGATCATGCTCAGGATGAAGATGTACCCCGTAAGCGCGAAGTGCAGGTTCATCAGTTCGTGGCCCACGTGCTCACGCATGGCAAAGCCGAAGGCGTCAGAGTAGTAGAACAGCACAATCGAGCCGGCGAAGTTGCCGGCTGCAAAGATGGGATGGGTCACCAGCTGAGAAAACCTGGAGTGCACAAAGACCAGGAGCCACTCGCGCAGGCCCCGGGACCCGTCGCCGCGGGCGGGCAGGGCCCGCAGGGCCAGTGTTACGGGGGCACCGAGAACAAGGAAGATTGGTGCCACCATGGTCAGGGCCATGTGATCCACCATGTGGGCCGAGAAAAGGACACGGCCATAGACCGCCGGCGGCCCCGACGTGATGTAGGTCAGCACCAGCAGGCCGATCACCCAGTTCACGGAACGGAACCACGCCCATTTGTCCCCCCTCCGGCGGACTTTGGCCACGCCCAGGAAGTAGGACACCAGGCCGAACAGGGCAAGGGCAACCCAGAGCAGGTCCAGCCGCCACTCTGTGAGCCATCGTTCCGGCGTCAGCTCGGGCGGGAGTTCATAGCCGGTGAGGATGAAGGCGGGGGATGCGTCAGGCGCAAAGCTGGTGGGCTGCGGTGGCGCTGAGCGGCTCAGCGCCACAGCTACACCGGAGGTCCCCGCCATGACCAGAAGTTCCACCAGTACCAACTGCCACAGCACCCTGCGGGAGGAGAAGGCACCTCCCTTCCGTCCCAGCTGCGGGATCACCCATTGCCGGTGCATCAGTCCGATGCCGCCCAGGACCAGGGTAGCCGCTGACTTTGCCAGGATCAGTTGCCCGTAAGGCGAGCCGAAGAGGTCGCCCCAGCTGGTGATGCGGATGCTTGCATTCATCACACCGGAAGCAAACACCAGGACAAAGGCAAAGCCTGCAAGAGTGGAGAACCGGCGCAACGTGGGCTCGGTAATGTCGGTGCCCGCCCCGGCCTTGGAACCCGTCAGGATCCCGGAGATGAGGGCCAGCATGATGATCCCGCCCACCCAGACGCTGACACCCACCAAGTGCAGGCCCAGGGAGTTGATGGCGCCCTCATGGTCAGAGGAACTCGACGAATGCCCAATCAGCGCTGGGGGCACCAGCCCCGCCAAAGCCAGGATCAGGGTCAGGGCCAAGGCATTGAGGGACCGCACACCAAAGAGTGCTGTGGTTACGACGGCGGCGATGATGGTCACCGCCAGCCAGGCGCGCCCCGTTTCGATGTCCGTCATGAAGAACACCAGCGCCTGCGTGAACTCAGCGTCCCCTGACACCCCCTGGCCGGCCACGTCGGCGTAGGTGAGCACCAGCACCGCAATGGCCGACAATGTCCAGGCCGCACCGGCGGCGGCTGCCACAGCCAGCGCGCGGGCAAAAGCCGGGTGTTCGGGAGCATCGCTATCGCTGGTCCTGGAACGTGGTCCCGAGGTTCTGGGGAGAATTCCGACGGCGAAGATCAGGCCGCCGATGACCGTCGCCAGGGAAACGTTGTGGATGGCCTTGCTGACGGGAAGTCCCCAGCGGACCAACGCGCCCGGGTCTGAGACCTCACGGGCGGCGGCCGCACCGGAGAACAGCAGTGCCGCCGCCAGGCCCAGGAACAGTGCTGCAAGCCCTGCCACCTGCCACGGCCGGGAAACCCCCAAGACGCCGCCAGCCTCGCCCGATGCTCCCCTGCCAGGGGATGGATGGGCTGCTGTGGAACGGGACTTTGCTGCGGAAGGCACCTATCCATTGTCCGCCACGGGTGCCTGCTCGGCGAATCGGCTTGATAGCACTTAAAAGCAAGGGAGCGGCACCCCGGGGGGCGCCGCTCCACTGATGCTTTGAAGAAGACTACTTCTTCTTGGCTACTGCAGCCTTCAGCTTGGAGCCGGCGGTCAGCTTAACGCTGTGGCCTGCTGCAATCTGGATGGTCTCACCCGTCTGCGGGTTACGGCCGGTGCGTGCTGCACGGTCGGTGCGCTCCACTGCGAGCCAGCCCGGAATGGTGATCTTCTCGCCCTGGGCGACAGAAGTCTCGAAAACCTCGAACAGTGCATCGAGGACGGAGTTGACGGCAGCCTGGCTGGTGCCGGCCTTGCCTGCTACCTCTGAAACAAGTTCACTACGGTTCTTAGCCATTGATGTCCTCCTGGACGGTCACGATTTCTGGAGCCTGAACGCGGCATGCGTACAAGCCACTGTTCGAAAACTTACCAGCTTGGGCCGTTGAGGACCGCAAATTCCGCGTGTTTCCGCGATTTTTTGGGTTAAATCACCCGAATTTAGGGGATTCAGCCGGGAATTGCGCCCTCAGCGGACGCTCTCTCAGGTCCTGCGGCTTTTGTTGCGACGCTCTCTCAGGTCCTGCGGGCTTTGGCGGGACGCTCTGCCGGGTTCGTGGTGTTCGACGGCGGCGCCGGCGGCGGTTGAGCTGGCTGCGCCCTGGCTGGCTTCTGCAGGATGTGAGGGAGGGTCCGGTGTTTGACTGCAGGAAGTGAGGGAGGGTCCGGTGGGGGTGTTCAGGAGTGTGGGTCGGGTTTTGGGTGTTTAAATGGGTCAGGCCCCGACATGTGTGTGTCGGGGCCTGAGCCTAATGATTGTCCGGCGGTGTCCTACTCTCCCACACCCTCCCGGGTGCAGTACCATCGGCGCTGTGGGTCTTAGCTTCCGGGTTCGGAATGGGACCGGGCGTTTCCCCCACGCTATGACCGCCGTAACCCTTGTACCCGTCCCCCGTGGTGCTTGTTGGGGGTGGGAAGTCTGGTGGTTACAACATGCTCTGCCGGTTAGGGCAGTTGTGGTGTTGTTATTTAGTTTTGTGTTTTGTTCCCTGCAACGAAACCGGTTTGGTTTGTTGTTTGGGAACCACATAGTGGACGCAAGCAGTCTTGTTATCTTTTTACCAGCCCCGTGGTTGCAAACGCTTTTGAAACCGTTTGCAGGGGTGGTGTGTGGTGTAAGTTATCGGCCTATTAGTACCGGTCAGCTTCACGAGTCGTTAGTCCTCGCTTCCACATCCGGCCTATCAACCCAGTGGTCTGGCTGGGGGCCTCTCACACACAAGGTGTATGGAAATCTCATCTCGAAGCGAGCTTCCCGCTTAGATGCTTTCAGCGGTTATCCCATCCGAACGTAGCTAATCAGCGGTGCACTTGGCAGTACAACTGACACACCAGAGGTTCGTCCGTCCCGGTCCTCTCGTACTAAGGACAGCCCTTCTCAAATTTCCTGCGCGCGCAGCGGATAGGGACCGAACTGTCTCACGACGTTCTAAACCCAGCTCGCGTACCGCTTTAATGGGCGAACAGCCCAACCCTTGGGACCTACTCCAGCCCCAGGATGCGACGAGCCGACATCGAGGTGCCAAACCATGCCGTCGATATGGACTCTTGGGCAAGATCAGCCTGTTATCCCCGAGGTACCTTTTATCCGTTGAGCGACGGCCATTCCACAATGTACCGCCGGATCACTAGTCCCGACTTTCGTCCCTGCTCGAGATGTCTCTCTCACAGTCAAGCTCCCTTGTGCACTTACACTCGACACCTGATTGCCAACCAGGCTGAGGGAACCTTTGGGCGCCTCCGTTACTTTTTAGGAGGCAACCGCCCCAGTTAAACTACCCATCAGGCACTGTCCCTGACCCGGATTACGGGCCGAAGTTAGATGTCCAAAGTGACCAGAGTGGTATTTCAACGATGACTCCACCCGAACTGGCGTCCGGGCTTCAACGTCTCCCACCTATCCTACACAAGCCACTCCGAACACCAATACCAAACTATAGTAAAGGTCTCGGGGTCTTTCCGTCCTGCTGCGCGTAACGAGCATCTTTACTCGTACTGCAATTTCGCCGAGTTTATGGTTGAGACAGCGGGGAAGTCGTTACTCCATTCGTGCAGGTCGGAACTTACCCGACAAGGAATTTCGCTACCTTAGGATGGTTATAGTTACCACCGCCGTTTACTGGGGCTTGAATTCTCAGCTTCGCCGTGAGGCTAACCGGTCCTCTTAACCTTCCAGCACCGGGCAGGAGTCAGTCCGTATACATCGTCTTGCGACTTCGCACGGACCTGTGTTTTTAGTAAACAGTCGCTTCCCCCTGGTCTCTGCGGCCCCGATCCCCTCCGGACAGCGTGTGTCCATCAAGGTTGGGGCCCCCCTTCTCCCGAAGTTACGGGGGCATTTTGCCGAGTTCCTTAACCATAATTCTCTCGATCGCCTTAGTATTCTCTACCTGATCACCTGTGTCGGTTTGGGGTACGGGCGGCTAAAACCTCGCGTCGATGCTTTTCTCGGCAGCATAGGATCACCAAATCCCCCCGTGAGGGGGTCCCATCAGATCTCAGGCATCATGAACAGCGGATTTGCCTACCGTTCGCCCTACATCCTTAGACCGGGACAACCATCGCCCGGCTTGGCTACCTTCCTGCGTCACACCTGTTAATACGCTTACCTCCCAGGATCAGGTCCCGCGCTCCACCAAAACCCTCACACCACAAGGGTGATCGGGCAGGTCTCGGGCAGTTAGTATCCCCTGTTCAGCATGGACGGTTTTTCGCCGGTACGGGAATATCAACCCGTTGTCCATCGACTACGCCTGTCGGCCTCGCCTTAGGTCCCGACTTACCCAGGGCAGATTAGCTTGACCCTGGAACCCTTGATCATTCGGCGGACGGGTTTCTCACCCGTCTTTCGCTACTCATGCCTGCATTCTCACTCGTGTAGGCTCCACCGCTGGTTTACACCGCGACTTCACTGCCCACACGACGCTCCCCTACCCATCCAGACGCCTGAACCACAAGGGCTTAGCTAATATCTGAATGCCACAACTTCGGCGGTGTACTTGAGCCCCGCTACATTGTCGGCGCGGAATCACTTGACCAGTGAGCTATTACGCACTCTTTTAAGGATGGCTGCTTCTAAGCCAACCTCCTGGTTGTCTTCGCAACTCCACATCCTTTCCCACTTAGCACACGCTTAGGGGCCTTAGTTGGTGGTCTGGGCTGTTTCCCTCTCGACTATGAAGCTTATCCCCCACAGTCTCACTGCTGCGCTCTCACTTACCGGCATTCGGAGTTTGGCTGACGTCAGTAACCTTGTAGGGCCCATTAGCCATCCAGTAGCTCTACCTCCGGTAAGAAACACGCAACGCTGCACCTAAATGCATTTCGGGGAGAACCAGCTATCACGAAGTTTGATTGGCCTTTCACCCCTACCCACAGCTCATCCCCTCCATTTTCAACTGAAGTGGGTTCGGTCCTCCACGACGTCTTACCGTCGCTTCAACCTGGCCATGGGTAGATCACTTCGCTTCGGGTCTAGATCACGCCACTGCAACGCCCTATTCAGACTCGCTTTCGCTACGGCTTCCCCACACGGGTTAACCTCGCGACGTAACACTAACTCGCAGGCTCATTCTTCAAAAGGCACGCCGTCACAGCTACAAGGCTGCTCCGACGGATTGTAAGCACACGGTTTCAGGTACTGTTTCACTCCCCTCCCGGGGTACTTTTCACCTTTCCCTCACGGTACTGGTCCGCTATCGGTCATTAGGGAGTATTTAGGCTTATCAGGTGGTCCTGACAGATTCGCACGGGATTTCTCGGGCCCCGTGCTACTTGGGATACTCTCCAGGCGGTACAAAACATTTCGGTTACGGGGCTCCCACCCTCTCTGGCCGGCCTTTCAAGACCGTTCACCTATGCCTGCACATCACACCCCACTGTCCCGGCAGAGACAGAACGGAAAGTCCCACAACCCCGACCATGCAACGCCCGCCGGCTATCACACATGGAACGGTTTAGCCTGATCCGCTTTCGCTCGCCACTACTCACGGAATCACTATTGTTTTCTCTTCCTGCGGGTACTGAGATGTTTCACTTCCCCGCGTTCCCTCCACGCACCCTATGTGTTCAGATGCGGGTCACCAGATCACTCGCGCGTCTGGCGGGGTTTCCCCATTCGGACACCCTGGGATCACAGTCCGGTTATCGACTCCCCCAGGCTTATCGCAGATTCCTACGTCCTTCTTCGGCTCCTAATGCCAAGGCATCCACCGTGTGCTCTTAAAAACTTGACCACAAAAGATCAATCAGTAATTTACGAGAGAACCATGAAAACCAACCACACCCCAACACCCCAAAGGGCATCAACAGCGCAGCCAGATCCAGGTTCATATTCTTGGAAATTGCTTCTTATAAAAGATGCTCGCGTCCACTATGTAGTTCTCAAACAACAACCCCAAACCACACACCCCACACACACCCCCAAAAGGGCAACCGTGTGATCGGTGCAGCCAGGAAACCAGAAACAAACAAACCCGGAAAAAACACACCACAGCCAAAACCATGATCTTTTCCCACCGGCCCTGTTGCCTCAGGACCCAACAGTGTGCCAAACACTAAACCACCCAAACCACACCCCACCGTTCCAGGACACCCGCACTTCAAAGAAGAACAGGACATCCGTACTAGATAAGGCATAAACCAGGCAGCCGCTATTTGTTGATATTCCACCCATGAGCACCCGCCGCAGAACTTGCGTCTGCGCAACGGGCATATACTCCTGACAAACCCCCACCACGCATACACGCGGCAATGGTTTGTAGGTGCTCCTTAGAAAGGAGGTGATCCAGCCGCACCTTCCGGTACGGCTACCTTGTTACGACTTAGTCCCAATCGCCAGTCCCACCTTCGACAGCTCCCTCCCACAAGGGGTTAGGCCACCGGCTTCGGGTGTTACCAACTTTCGTGACTTGACGGGCGGTGTGTACAAGGCCCGGGAACGTATTCACCGCAGCGTTGCTGATCTGCGATTACTAGCGACTCCGACTTCATGGGGTCGAGTTGCAGACCCCAATCCGAACTGAGACCGGCTTTTTGGGATTAGCTCCACCTCACAGTATCGCAACCCTTTGTACCGGCCATTGTAGCATGCGTGAAGCCCAAGACATAAGGGGCATGATGATTTGACGTCGTCCCCACCTTCCTCCGAGTTGACCCCGGCAGTCTCCTATGAGTCCCCGCCATCACGCGCTGGCAACATAGAACGAGGGTTGCGCTCGTTGCGGGACTTAACCCAACATCTCACGACACGAGCTGACGACAACCATGCACCACCTGTGAACCGGCCCCAAAGGGGAAACCACATTTCTGCGGCGATCCGGTCCATGTCAAGCCTTGGTAAGGTTCTTCGCGTTGCATCGAATTAATCCGCATGCTCCGCCGCTTGTGCGGGCCCCCGTCAATTCCTTTGAGTTTTAGCCTTGCGGCCGTACTCCCCAGGCGGGGCACTTAATGCGTTAGCTACGGCGCGGAAAACGTGGAATGTCCCCCACACCTAGTGCCCAACGTTTACGGCATGGACTACCAGGGTATCTAATCCTGTTCGCTCCCCATGCTTTCGCTCCTCAGCGTCAGTTAATGCCCAGAGACCTGCCTTCGCCATCGGTGTTCCTCCTGATATCTGCGCATTTCACCGCTACACCAGGAATTCCAGTCTCCCCTACATCACTCTAGTCTGCCCGTACCCACCGCAGATCCGGAGTTGAGCCCCGGACTTTCACGGCAGACGCGACAAACCGCCTACGAGCTCTTTACGCCCAATAATTCCGGATAACGCTTGCGCCCTACGTATTACCGCGGCTGCTGGCACGTAGTTAGCCGGCGCTTCTTCTGCAGGTACCGTCACTTTCGCTTCTTCCCTACTGAAAGAGGTTTACAACCCGAAGGCCGTCATCCCTCACGCGGCGTCGCTGCATCAGGCTTTCGCCCATTGTGCAATATTCCCCACTGCTGCCTCCCGTAGGAGTCTGGGCCGTGTCTCAGTCCCAGTGTGGCCGGTCACCCTCTCAGGCCGGCTACCCGTCGTCGCCTTGGTGAGCCATTACCTCACCAACAAGCTGATAGGCCGCGAGTCCATCCAAAACCACAAAAAGCTTTCCACCCCCCACCATGCGATGAGGAGTCATATCCGGTATTAGACCCAGTTTCCCAGGCTTATCCCAGAGTTAAGGGCAGGTTACTCACGTGTTACTCACCCGTTCGCCACTAATCCACCCACAAGTGGGCTTCATCGTTCGACTTGCATGTGTTAAGCACGCCGCCAGCGTTCATCCTGAGCCAGGATCAAACTCTCCGTTGAAGTAAAACAAAAACAGACACAACCACCAACCCCGGGAAAACGGGATAAAACGGCTGCACAAAATTTGAAACCAGCTGTAAAAACCAAACCAACCACGGGGTGGTCAGTCCGGCAAATTCAACCAATTCATATAAAATAAACCGGTATCAACAAACTTGGCACACTATTGAGTTCTCAAACAACAGACACACCCGGCACCACCACAACCCCTCAAGGGCCGCGGATCGCTCCGGAGCAACTTTTCAAACTTACCCGATTCCTGGAAGCTTTGCAAATCAGCGTTTCCGCGATTCAAGCTTCACATAATCGGCCCCACCCGGCTCCGGCACGCTAATAAGCGAGCCATTTTCAGGCTGTTGAAGAAGGGGGTCGGTCGCTATTTTTCCGCGTCAGCGGCGGCGACTCAGAAAACAATACACGGCCGGAACCGCAACGGCAAATCACCCCCGATGGCCTGCAGGTGACCCCCGGAACCCGTGTAATTCCGCGGATTCCGGGGGTCTCGATGGCTGTTGCGCGGGGAAGTCAGCGAAACCCGTTCTTATGGAGTGGGTCACATTGGCTGAACGTCGGTCCGGCAGCGTCAGTCCCGCATGGTCAACACCACTGAGAAGTCAGCTTCCTGCGGCTTCAGCCGGTACGGCTCCAGGGCGCCGGGCCCGCAGGCTGCCGTTCCCACCCCGCGCATCACGTGGTCAATGTAGACGTAGCTCCGGCCATCGGCGAGCAGATCAGTCCGGTGGGTGGCTGAGTCAAGGACATCCTGGCCATAAGGGCGGACCGTCAAAGCGAAGGGGCTGCCGGCAATTTCAAGACTGCCGGCGTCGAGCTCCAGGCCCGCCTTGCGGACGCCGGACCTCGCACCCGATTCCTGCGGACGGACATAGTCGACGTCCATCTCCGCCAGCGGCAGCTGAAACCAGCCTGTCCTGGCACCCTGACCGGTATCCGCATAGCTCTGGTGCGGGCCTTGGCCGAACCAGCTCACGGTGTTCGTCTGAGTGCCCAGCACCATTTCGAGCCCGATCCGCGCCCACTCCACACCGTGGCCGGCGTTGGTCCAATCCCCATCCGGCCGTACCTGGGTCCGCAGGTTCACGCTTTGACCGTCGCTGCTCCACGAATAATCCACCAGCACGCCGAACTGCTTGTCGGCAGCGCCCATCCGGGTGCGGACCGTCAGCACCTCCCCGCCGTCCGGGGAGGGAACCGCGGAGATGCCCAGCAGGCGGCTGTGGAGCCGGTTGAGCCCGGCTTCCTTCCATTGGGTGGCCAGCGGGCGCCGGTCAGGGCCGGTCCATTCGCCGCCCATGTCATTGTCCGTGGGAGCCCACCAGAGCACGAGTCGCAGGTGGTCCACCGGTACGGCGCCGATCGAGGTGGGCAGCCCCGAGAGACGGTCGAACACCACCGGGCCCAGCCGAAGTTCACTTTCCTCAACCTGCACAGTTTCGGTTGCAAAAGGCTCCTCGCTGGCTGCAAGGCCCTGAACGGCCTGGCCCCAAGCCAGTTCATGACCAGCGGCCGCCCAATCGGCGTCAGCAGCAAGGACTGCACTGACGGTGAGGACTGACGGCCGTCCTTCACCCAGCCCGGCAAGGCCGGCGGGGAGTTCCACACGCGTGTCGGATCGGGGCGGCAGTGGCGCAAGGGCCACGGGGCCGCCGTCGAGCGTCACGCCGTCGGACTCCACCACGTATCGGAAGGTGAACGCCGAGGTATCCGCGAAGTCAAAGCCGTTGCGCACAGTGAATCCGGACCAGTCCTCGTCCACCTCGATTTTCAGCGGCTCGATGACCTTCTTGAAGTCAAGCAGCCCGGGCCGGGGCTTCCGGTTAGCGTCCACGAGGCCGTCAGTGACAAAGTTGCCGTCGTGAACTTCCTCACCGAAGTCACCGCCGTACGCAAAGTGCTCCTGGCCGTCCTCGTCCGTGACCGTAATGCCATGCTCGAGCCACTCCCACACGAAGCCGCCCATCAGCCGTGGGTAGCGGTCGAACAGCTCCTGGTACTCGGACATTCCTCCCGGACCGTTGCCCATGGCATGGACGTACTCGCAGAGGACGAAAGGCATGGCACGGCGCCGGGCGTCAAGCGCGGGATCCTCGAGGGCCTCCTCCAGGCCTTGGCCGATCAACGCAGTTTCCGCCTGGTTGGCATACATTCGGGAATATACATCCACGTAGGCGCAGGTCCAGTCACCCTCGTAGTGGATGGGCCGTGAGGGATCCCGGTCCTTGGTCCAGCGCGACATCGCCTCCAGGTTACGGCCAGTGCCGGCCTCGTTCCCGAGGGACCACATGATGACGGCGGCGTGGTTTTTGTCCCGTTCCACCGTACGGCGCATCCTGTCCAGCAGGGCCGGCTCCCACTGCGGATCATCGCTGGGGTTCTGGTTCCAGCCGGCACTGACAAAGCCATGGGTCTCCAGGTCGCACTCGAGCACAACGTAGAAGCCCAGCTGGTCCGCCAGGGCAAGAAAATCGGGGTGCGGCGGGTAGTGCGAAGTCCGGATGGCATTGATGTTGTGCTGCTTCATGAGCCGGAGCTCGGCTTCCACCACCTCCCGGGGCACTACCTTGCCCAGGCGCGGATGATGCTCATGCCGGTTGACGCCGCGCAACAGGATCCGCTGCCCGTTCACTTTGAACTGGGCGTCCTCGATGGTGATGCTGCGGAAGCCGATCTGCAGCTCAACCGTTACCCCGGGGGTGCTGACGGTGGCCTCATAGAGCCGCGGCAGTTCCGCAGACCAAGGCGAAATGTCCTTGAGGCGGTGTTCAGAGCCGGCGGCCAATTCGAGCCCCAGCTCCGGGATGCGTACGACGGCGTCAATCGCCTCACCGTCCCGGCTCACCTCCACACGCAGGATTCCTTCGCCGGTGTGATGGTCATAATCCGCATGGACAAACGCGTCATCAATGCCCTGTTCGGGCCTGGCCTGCAGGGTGACATCCCGGAAGATGCCGGGGAGCCACCACATATCCTGGTCCTCCGTGTACGTGGCAGCGGAAAACTGGGCTACGCGTACAGCCAGGAGGTTTTTGCCTTCAACGAGGATCCCGGACACGTCAAACTCGTGGGCAAGCCGGCTGCCGCGGGTTGTGCCCAGTTCCGTCCCGTTCAACCACACGGTGCCCGCGGACTCGATGCCGTCAAACCGGAGAATGGCACGCGGCTGGAACTCCGCTCCGGCGTGGAACTCCACCAGGTGGTCGCCGATGGGGTTTGTCTCCGGGACATGAGGGGGTTCCACCGGGAAGGGGAACTGTACGTTGGTGTACCACGGTGAGCCGTGTCCGTGCATGGGCCAGCTCGACGGCACGGGAAGCCCGGTAAATCCGTCCGTGCTCCGTCTCAGCTGCCAGCCGTCCTCCGGTGCCTGCCGGATGCCCGGGCTCAGCCGAAACTGCCAGTCACCGTTCAGTGACTGTCGGGGGGCGTCGCTGTGCAGGTACGCGCGTGCCGGCAGGGTTCCCCGGGCTGGCTGAACCGAGGCCAGCTCCTGGATTGCGTCTGCGCCAATTTCCAGGGCGCGGCCTTGGGCGGCAGTGCCCTGGCTGCTCTGTGCGGGTACTTCGGTCTCTGCCGCTGCCGGCGCGGAGGGTGACTGAACTGACATGGATATTCCTTGCTCCAGAGTGGTGGGAGTACCGCCTCAGACCCGGACTGTGGAAGTCTCGTGAACGTTCACGGTTTTGGAAAATTCTATCCCCTGCCACACAGATTTGGTAGGCCCCGGCTAAGCCGACTGACGGAGGACAAGGTCATGCCTCAGCATCAAATCGGCATCAGAGCTGCCTGGCACAATCGATCCGGACAGTAAACCCTCAAGAAGGTCGACGGCGGTCCGGCCCACGTCGCGCAGGTTCATAGACAAGGTAGTCAGTTCAGGGGTCACCAGCTCACCCAGCGGGATGCCGTCCATTCCTATCACGGCGCAGTCATCTGGCACGCTGCGTCCACTTCCAGCCAGTGCCTTCAGGACGCCGGCAGCCATCAGATCGTTAAAAGCCACCACTCCGTCCAGTCCCGGATGGCGTGACAGCAGATCCTCGACGGCATGACGTGAGGGTTGGGCCGCCTCGGTGGAATGGGCCACTATGAGCCCGATTCCACGTTCCTCGGCCACTCCCGCCACCGCTGCGCCCCGCGCCGTCAGTGACCCTTCCATCCCGGAATCCAGGTAGGCGATCTCCCGGCAGCCCCGCGTCACCAAGTGGTCCAGCGCGAGCCTGGCTGCATGGGGGTAATCGAATGAGATCCTCCCGGCAGCCATATAGGGATGATCCAGGACAACGGCGGGACGCCGTCCCAGCATGGCTTGCGCCGCCTCCGAGTCCGGTCCAAGGTATCCGATGACTGCATCGACCTGAGGGGCGAGCCGGGCGACGGCGTCCAGCGCACTGCTGGTGCCGTGACCAAAATCATCCATCACCACATTCCAGCCCCGCTGTGTGGCCATCTCCACCACACTTGACGCAAACGCCGGAAAGTACGGGTTGGTGAGATCCGGGATGGCCAGCCCCACGGAGGTGTGTGCTCCCTGGACCAGCCCTCTTGCGTACCTGCTTGGCGTATAGCCAAGCTCCCGAGCCAACTCCTGGACACGCTCGCGCGTTTCCTGCCTGATGCCCGGCATATCGTTCATGGCCCTGGTGACGGTCTGCCGCGAGACTCCTGCAGCGGCCGCCACGTCCAGGATTGTCGCGCGTTTTGCCCGGTGGATACGCGAAGTGGAGGTCATAGATCGTAAGTCTAGTTTGGCGGAACGCTCTCGCAGGTCCTGCGGGCTGTGGCGGGACGCTCTCGGGCCCTGGGGGTGTGGCGGTGCCGGCGGTGTGGGAGTGGAGGAAAGGGTGAGGGGTTCTGGGGGTTTTGGGTGTTTAAATGGGTCAGGCCCCGACGTGTGTGTCGGGGCCTGAGCCTAATGTTTGTCCGGCGGTGTCCTACTCTCCCACACCCTCCCGGGTGCAGTACCATCGGCGCTGTGGGTCTTAGCTTCCGGGTTCGGAATGGGACCGGGCGTTTCCCCCACGCTATGACCGCCGTAACCCTTGTACCCGTCCCCCGTGGTGGGGGTGGGAAGTCTGGTGGTTACAACATGTTCTGCCGGTTAAGGCAGTTGTGGTGTTGTTATTTTGTTGTGTTTTTTGTTCCCTGCAACGAAACCGGTTTGGTTTGTTGTTTGGGAACCACATAGTGGACGCAAGCAGTCTTGTTATCTTTTTACCGATGCTTGGTGTGAACGTCTTTTGAATGCCGTTCACGCATTGGTGTGTGGTGTAAGTTATCGGCCTATTAGTACCGGTCAGCTTCACGAGTCGTTAGTCCTCGCTTCCACATCCGGCCTATCAACCCAGTGGTCTGGCTGGGGGCCTCTCACACACAAGGTGTATGGAAATCTCATCTCGAAGCGAGCTTCCCGCTTAGATGCTTTCAGCGGTTATCCCATCCGAACGTAGCTAATCAGCGGTGCACTTGGCAGTACAACTGACACACCAGAGGTTCGTCCGTCCCGGTCCTCTCGTACTAAGGACAGCCCTTCTCAAATTTCCTGCGCGCGCAGCGGATAGGGACCGAACTGTCTCACGACGTTCTAAACCCAGCTCGCGTACCGCTTTAATGGGCGAACAGCCCAACCCTTGGGACCTACTCCAGCCCCAGGATGCGACGAGCCGACATCGAGGTGCCAAACCATGCCGTCGATATGGACTCTTGGGCAAGATCAGCCTGTTATCCCCGAGGTACCTTTTATCCGTTGAGCGACGGCCATTCCACAATGTACCGCCGGATCACTAGTCCCGACTTTCGTCCCTGCTCGAGATGTCTCTCTCACAGTCAAGCTCCCTTGTGCACTTACACTCGACACCTGATTGCCAACCAGGCTGAGGGAACCTTTGGGCGCCTCCGTTACTTTTTAGGAGGCAACCGCCCCAGTTAAACTACCCATCAGGCACTGTCCCTGACCCGGATTACGGGCCGAAGTTAGATGTCCAAAGTGACCAGAGTGGTATTTCAACGATGACTCCACCCGAACTGGCGTCCGGGCTTCAACGTCTCCCACCTATCCTACACAAGCCACTCCGAACACCAATACCAAACTATAGTAAAGGTCTCGGGGTCTTTCCGTCCTGCTGCGCGTAACGAGCATCTTTACTCGTACTGCAATTTCGCCGAGTTTATGGTTGAGACAGCGGGGAAGTCGTTACTCCATTCGTGCAGGTCGGAACTTACCCGACAAGGAATTTCGCTACCTTAGGATGGTTATAGTTACCACCGCCGTTTACTGGGGCTTGAATTCTCAGCTTCGCCGTGAGGCTAACCGGTCCTCTTAACCTTCCAGCACCGGGCAGGAGTCAGTCCGTATACATCGTCTTGCGACTTCGCACGGACCTGTGTTTTTAGTAAACAGTCGCTTCCCCCTGGTCTCTGCGGCCCCGATCCCCTCCGGACAGCATGTGTCCATCAAGGTTGGGGCCCCCCTTCTCCCGAAGTTACGGGGGCATTTTGCCGAGTTCCTTAACCATAATTCTCTCGATCGCCTTAGTATTCTCTACCTGATCACCTGTGTCGGTTTGGGGTACGGGCGGCTAAAACCTCGCGTCGATGCTTTTCTCGGCAGCATAGGATCACCAAATCCCCCCGTGAGGGGGTCCCATCAGATCTCAGGCATCATGAACAGCGGATTTGCCTACCGTTCGCCCTACATCCTTAGACCGGGACAACCATCGCCCGGCTTGGCTACCTTCCTGCGTCACACCTGTTAATACGCTTACCTCCCAGGATCAGGTCCCGCGCTCCACCAAAACCCTCACACCACAAGGGTGATCGGGCAGGTCTCGGGCAGTTAGTATCCCCTGTTCAGCATGGACGGTTTTTCGCCGGTACGGGAATATCAACCCGTTGTCCATCGACTACGCCTGTCGGCCTCGCCTTAGGTCCCGACTTACCCAGGGCAGATTAGCTTGACCCTGGAACCCTTGATCATTCGGCGGACGGGTTTCTCACCCGTCTTTCGCTACTCATGCCTGCATTCTCACTCGTGTAGGCTCCACCGCTGGTTTACACCGCGACTTCACTGCCCACACGACGCTCCCCTACCCATCCAGACGCCTGAACCACAAGGGCTTAGCTAATATCTGAATGCCACAACTTCGGCGGTGTACTTGAGCCCCGCTACATTGTCGGCGCGGAATCACTTGACCAGTGAGCTATTACGCACTCTTTTAAGGATGGCTGCTTCTAAGCCAACCTCCTGGTTGTCTTCGCAACTCCACATCCTTTCCCACTTAGCACACGCTTAGGGGCCTTAGTTGGTGGTCTGGGCTGTTTCCCTCTCGACTATGAAGCTTATCCCCCACAGTCTCACTGCTGCGCTCTCACTTACCGGCATTCGGAGTTTGGCTGACGTCAGTAACCTTGTAGGGCCCATTAGCCATCCAGTAGCTCTACCTCCGGTAAGAAACACGCAACGCTGCACCTAAATGCATTTCGGGGAGAACCAGCTATCACGAAGTTTGATTGGCCTTTCACCCCTACCCACAGCTCATCCCCTCCATTTTCAACTGAAGTGGGTTCGGTCCTCCACGACGTCTTACCGTCGCTTCAACCTGGCCATGGGTAGATCACTTCGCTTCGGGTCTAGATCACGCCACTGCAACGCCCTATTCAGACTCGCTTTCGCTACGGCTTCCCCACACGGGTTAACCTCGCGACGTAACACTAACTCGCAGGCTCATTCTTCAAAAGGCACGCCGTCACAGCTACAAGGCTGCTCCGACGGATTGTAAGCACACGGTTTCAGGTACTGTTTCACTCCCCTCCCGGGGTACTTTTCACCTTTCCCTCACGGTACTGGTCCGCTATCGGTCATTAGGGAGTATTTAGGCTTATCAGGTGGTCCTGACAGATTCGCACGGGATTTCTCGGGCCCCGTGCTACTTGGGATACTCTCCAGGCGGTACAAAACATTTCGGTTACGGGGCTCCCACCCTCTCTGGCCGGCCTTTCAAGACCGTTCACCTATGCCTGCACATCACACCCCACTGTCCCGGCAGAGACAGAACGGAAAGTCCCACAACCCCGACCATGCAACGCCCGCCGGCTATCACACATGGAACGGTTTAGCCTGATCCGCTTTCGCTCGCCACTACTCACGGAATCACTATTGTTTTCTCTTCCTGCGGGTACTGAGATGTTTCACTTCCCCGCGTTCCCTCCACGCACCCTATGTGTTCAGATGCGGGTCACCAGATCACTCGCGCGTCTGGCGGGGTTTCCCCATTCGGACACCCTGGGATCACAGTCCGGTTATCGACTCCCCCAGGCTTATCGCAGATTCCTACGTCCTTCTTCGGCTCCTAATGCCAAGGCATCCACCGTGTGCTCTTAAAAACTTGACCACAAAAGATCAATCAGTAATTTACGAGAGAACCATGAAAACCAACCACACCCCAACACCCCAAAGGGCATCAACAGCGCAGCCAGATCCAGGTTCATATTCTTGGAAATTGCTTCTTATAAAAGATGCTCGCGTCCACTATGTAGTTCTCAAACAACAACCCCAAACCACACACCCCACACACACCCCCAAAAGGGCAACCGTGCGATCGGTGCAGCCAGGAAACCAGAAACAAACAAACCCGGAAAAAACACACCACAGCCAAAACCATGATCTTTTCCCACCGGCCCTGTTGCCTCAGGACCCAACAGTGTGCCAAACACTAAACCACCCAAACCACACCCCACCGTTCCAGGACACCCGCACTTCAAAGAAGAACAGGACATCCGTACTAGATAAGGCATAAACCAGGCAGCCGCTATTTGTTGATATTCCACCCATGAGCACCCGCCGCAGAACTTGCGTCTGCGCAACGGGCATATACTCCTGACAAACCCCCACCACGCATACACGCGGCAATGGTTTGTAGGTGCTCCTTAGAAAGGAGGTGATCCAGCCGCACCTTCCGGTACGGCTACCTTGTTACGACTTAGTCCCAATCGCCAGTCCCACCTTCGACAGCTCCCTCCCACAAGGGGTTAGGCCACCGGCTTCGGGTGTTACCAACTTTCGTGACTTGACGGGCGGTGTGTACAAGGCCCGGGAACGTATTCACCGCAGCGTTGCTGATCTGCGATTACTAGCGACTCCGACTTCATGGGGTCGAGTTGCAGACCCCAATCCGAACTGAGACCGGCTTTTTGGGATTAGCTCCACCTCACAGTATCGCAACCCTTTGTACCGGCCATTGTAGCATGCGTGAAGCCCAAGACATAAGGGGCATGATGATTTGACGTCGTCCCCACCTTCCTCCGAGTTGACCCCGGCAGTCTCCTATGAGTCCCCGCCATCACGCGCTGGCAACATAGAACGAGGGTTGCGCTCGTTGCGGGACTTAACCCAACATCTCACGACACGAGCTGACGACAACCATGCACCACCTGTGAACCGGCCCCAAAGGGGAAACCACATTTCTGCGGCGATCCGGTCCATGTCAAGCCTTGGTAAGGTTCTTCGCGTTGCATCGAATTAATCCGCATGCTCCGCCGCTTGTGCGGGCCCCCGTCAATTCCTTTGAGTTTTAGCCTTGCGGCCGTACTCCCCAGGCGGGGCACTTAATGCGTTAGCTACGGCGCGGAAAACGTGGAATGTCCCCCACACCTAGTGCCCAACGTTTACGGCATGGACTACCAGGGTATCTAATCCTGTTCGCTCCCCATGCTTTCGCTCCTCAGCGTCAGTTAATGCCCAGAGACCTGCCTTCGCCATCGGTGTTCCTCCTGATATCTGCGCATTTCACCGCTACACCAGGAATTCCAGTCTCCCCTACATCACTCTAGTCTGCCCGTACCCACCGCAGATCCGGAGTTGAGCCCCGGACTTTCACGGCAGACGCGACAAACCGCCTACGAGCTCTTTACGCCCAATAATTCCGGATAACGCTTGCGCCCTACGTATTACCGCGGCTGCTGGCACGTAGTTAGCCGGCGCTTCTTCTGCAGGTACCGTCACTTTCGCTTCTTCCCTACTGAAAGAGGTTTACAACCCGAAGGCCGTCATCCCTCACGCGGCGTCGCTGCATCAGGCTTTCGCCCATTGTGCAATATTCCCCACTGCTGCCTCCCGTAGGAGTCTGGGCCGTGTCTCAGTCCCAGTGTGGCCGGTCACCCTCTCAGGCCGGCTACCCGTCGTCGCCTTGGTGAGCCATTACCTCACCAACAAGCTGATAGGCCGCGAGTCCATCCAAAACCACAAAAAGCTTTCCACCCCCCACCATGCGATGAGGAGTCATATCCGGTATTAGACCCAGTTTCCCAGGCTTATCCCAGAGTTAAGGGCAGGTTACTCACGTGTTACTCACCCGTTCGCCACTAATCCACCCACAAGTGGGCTTCATCGTTCGACTTGCATGTGTTAAGCACGCCGCCAGCGTTCATCCTGAGCCAGGATCAAACTCTCCGTTGAAGTAAAACAAAAACAGACACAACCACCAACCCCGGGAAAACGGGATAAAACGGCTGCACAAAATTTGAAACCAGCTGTAAAAACCAAACCAACCACGGGGTGGTCAGTCCGGCCAATTCAACCAATTCATATAAAATAAACCGGTATCAACAAACTTGGCACACTATTGAGTTCTCAAACAACAGACACACCCGGCACCACCACAACCCCTCAAGGGCCGCGGATCGCTCCGGAGCAACTTTTCAAACTTACCCGGTTTCCGGCCCGGTTGCAAATCCATCTTTCAGGACCCGCACCCGGTCAAAAACCATCCTGCACCCGAACTGAAGCACTCTAAAGAGCTACCAGAATCTGGTGTTGAATTTGTGGGTTTCGCCGCCCTGGTAACCAGCTCTTCGCTGTCTCCCTCTGGCGACTAGAAAAACAATACACCCACTCCGCGCCCATCGCAAATCCCCTTCGGAGGGGGCCAAACCCCCGCCGTTACTGGGCTGAAGGGGCCTTGGAAGGCAAAAACCAGGCGCCGTCGTCGTACGGGGTTTCCGTGTCCTGCGACACAGCGGCGGGATGCCCGCAATCGGGCACAGGAAGCATCGCAACATGCAGGCTTAACGCACAGAAGGGCCGGCAACCAAACGGTTGCCGGCCCTTCTCAAGCAGCTGGAATCAGCGGTGCTGAATTACCAGGAAGACTTGGTGATGCCCGGGAGTTCGCCACGGTGAGCCATGTCGCGGAAGCGAACACGGGAGATGCCGAACTTCTGGAAGGTACCGCGGGGGCGGCCGTCGATGATGTCGCGGTTACGCAGACGGATCGGGGACGCGTTGCGGGGCAGCTTCTGCAGGCCGAGGCGTGCAGCTTCGCGTGCTTCGTCGGTAGCGTTGGCGTCGACGAGGGTCTTCTTCAGTTCGAGGCGCTTTGCGGCGTAACGCTCAACGATGACCTTGCGCTGCTCGTTGCGAGCAATCTTTGACTTCTTAGCCATGGTTTAGCGCTCCTCTCGGAATTCGACGTGCTGGCGGATCTTGGGATCGTACTTCTTCAGAACCATGCGGTCCGGATCGTTACGACGGTTCTTGCGGGTTACGTAGGTGTAACCCGTGCCCGCAGTCGACTTGAGCTTGATGATCGGACGTACGTCCTTGTCCTTAGCCATTAGAGCTTCACTCCCCGAGCAAGGATGGAGGCGACGACTACGTCGATGCCGCGCACGTCGATGGTCTTGATGCCACGTGCAGAAACCTGCAGCGTGACGTTACGGCGCAGGGACGGAACCCAGTAGCGCTTCTTCTGAATGTTCGGATCGAACCGACGCTTGTTGCGGCGGTGCGAGTGCGAAATGCTGTGCCCAAAGCCCGGCTCGGCTCCGGTCACTTGGCAGTGTGCTGCCATGACTTCTCCTCAAGAATTGAAAGTAATGATCCGCATATCTGCTGCTGGATCATGCGTCCAAGTGCGACCCAAACTAATCAGGGCGAACGGTTAGTCACGCAACTTGAGCCCCTAACTACCGGCTACCCTGGAGAAAATTACCGGGCCACCGGAGCAATTGCGCACGCTCCGCGCACTTAGCGCCTACCAAGTCTACGAGTTCGAGTAATTAAAGACCAATCCGGCCTCAAAAGGTGTATAAGCAGCTGCCCTGTCAGATGCGGGTCAACTCCGCATATCTGGGCTTCAGTCCGTCGCCGGAAGACCTTCCGGTTACTCGGCGGGCCACCCACGGGGCCGCGAACTCGCGGACCCAGCGGGCGTTGGCGCGAAGGGCTTCCGTCCGGCTCAGTTCCGGTACCGGGGTCATCGGCGGAACCTCGATCGAATGATCGTGTTCCAGGACTGTGAGGACGCGCTTGGCCATGTTGGCATGCCCGGCCACCGACATGTGCATCCGGTCCTGGGCCCACATTCCCCAGTCGTAGTACTCACTGAAACGCCAATAATCCACCAGCAGGGCACCGTGGTCGCCGGCGATTCCGCGGACCAGTTCGTTGTAGATAGCGGTCCGGCCCCGGGTGGTGCCGAAAATCTTCGAACCCCTGGAATCAAAGCCGGTGAACATGACCACGGTGGCGCCCGTGGCGGTCAGCTTGCGGATGCCGGCGTCGTACTCAACCAGGAGATCGTCGATGTCTACCTTGGGGCGAAAAATATCGTTCGCCCCCGCATAAACGGTCACCAGCGTGGGTTTAAGTTCGACGGCGGCGGCCACCTGCTCTGCCATGATTTGGCGCAGTTTCCTCCCGCGGATGGCGAGATTGGCGTAACCGAAACCGGGATCGGCGGCACCCAGCTGTTCGGCTACGCGGTCCGCCCAGCCGCGGACACCATTGGGGCGCGAGGGATCCTCATCGCCGACGCCTTCCGTGAAGGAGTCACCAAGCGCTACGTACCGGGCTGAAAAATCCATAGCGCCAGTGTGTCATCCGTTGCCGGGAGCAACAAAGCCGGGAATGCTGCTCAGCTCTCCCGAAGGATCCAGTGGTCCTCATCGAGGCGTGCCACGACCTTTTCGCCGATACGTGCCAGGTCCAGGACATCCTGCTCGGAGAGGGCGTCCAGGAATAGCTCCCGCACCGACTCGACGTGATCAGGTGCCAGGCTCACGATGGTGGCCATCCCCTCTTCGGTGAGGTGGGCGATGGTGACGCGGGCGTCGTGCGGGTGCGGGCGGCGCTCCACCCACCCCCGCTTCTGGAGTTTGGTCACGACGTGCGAAAGCCTGGACAGGGAGGCACTACTGCGGGCAGCGAGTTCACTCATTGGAAGGAACCGCTCGTCTGCTTCTGACAACATCGCCAGGACGGTGTAGTCGAAAAGGGACAGCTTTCCGGCGACATGCAACTTCGTGTCCAGCGCGGCCGGCAACAGGGTGTTGATGCTTACCAGGGCAAGCCAGGCACGGCGTTCGTCTGCGTTGAGCCAGCGCGGTTCAGTCATGCGTCCATTCTAGGAGTACGGGAGCTTGAGGCTTCAAGTGAGGAGTCCTGCCAGCGGTAAGCTGGAACGCATGTATGTTGTGTCGCTGAGCTACAAAGTGCCCGAGGACATCGTGGAGTTCCATCTTGGAGCCCACGTCGAATGGTTGCAGGAAGCCTTTGACGACGGCGTCTTTGTTGCCGCCGGCCGGAAGGTTCCCCGAACCGGCGGGCTGCTGCTGTCGAGGACCGACCGCGCAACACTGGACGCGAGCCTCGCCAAGGACCCCTTTTACGTGAATGGCGTGGCGGAGTTCGAGGTCATGGAGTTCGCGGCCAACAGGGTGGCCCCTGGTTTTGATAACTTGCTGGACAACTAGCCCTGCTGTTCCGGGGCTCCGGCAGCTCGCTGCCGGAGCAGTTTTTTCAGGCCGCGCTTCGGTGGCACCCGGACAGGCTCGGGCCAGCGCGGGCTAAGCGCATCCCCCAATGTGATGCCCTTGATCTTTCGCCCGAACAGCGGAAGCACCCAGTCATGGACCCAGCGCCGTTGCCGCCTTTCCCATTCCCGCAGGCTCAGCCTCACCGGCGGATCCCACTCCTTGGGACGAATCTTGTGCGGCACGCCGAGTTGGTCCAGGACCTGTCCCGCAAGGTACTTGTGACCCGCCTTGGACATGTGCAGCCGGTCAGCGTCCCACATCCGCCGGTCGTGGAAGGCGTCGAGGCACCAGTAGTCCACCAGCACGGCGCCGTACTCCGCAGCTATCTTGCGCACTCTTTGGTTGTAACTGGTGTTGCGTTTCTTCAGGGGCTCAAGGAGTGCTGAGACTTTGACGTCGAAACCGGTAAAAAGGACAAGGGTTGCTCCGGTTTGGGCCAGCCGCGTCACCATATATTCGTAGTCCGCCATCAGCGCGTCCATGTCGGTGCCGAGGTCCAGGATGTCGTTGCCGCCGGCATACAGCGTAACCAGCGTGGGCCGCATCGCCACGGCCGGTTCCAGCTGCTCGCTGATGATGTGCCGCAGCCGCTTGCTCCTGATGGCCAGGTTGGCGTACCTCCAACCGGGCTGCGCTTTGGCCAACTTTTCTGCTACCCGGTCAGCCCATCCCCGAACGCCATTGGGGAAACGCTCGTCACGGTCACCGACCCCCTCGGTAAACGAATCGCCAAGGGCAACAAAAACCCGCCGCCCATCCCTATCCGGAAGCAAAGGACCAGCACCCATCCCACCAACCTAACCACCCAAGGAAACGCGAGCACGACGCCAGGATGAACAAAAGGTGAGAGAGCGTCAGGCAAAAACCAGCGAAAGCTGAGAGAGCATCACCGAAAACCCAGAAAAAGGTGAGAGAGGGTTTGGTAAGTTGCCCGCACTATCCCAACGTAACCCCAACAGAAAGAGCGCAGGGAAGCCGAGATGAGGCTCAAGTACCCGAGGCACGGCCAGTTGCGTTGTTTTGCGTAGGAGCGCATCGCCGACTGGAGCGCAGTGAAGGCCGTCCGCGGCCGGAACGTAGCGCAGGGAGGTGTCTAAGCGACGGCAAAACGACGCAACTGGCCCGCCCAGCCAGGACCGAGAAGACCTACCCCTCGGCCTTCCCCTGCCGCCAGTACCCCATGAAGGCGACCTGCTTCCGGTCGATCCCCACGTCCCGCACCAAGTACCGACGCATGTCCTTGATGACCGCGGCTTCCCCGGCGATCCAGGCGTAGAAGGGCATGGCGCCGGCAGGCATGTCGGGGTTCTTCGTGGCTTCGATCTCGGCTGTTTCCATCCGGGCTGGAGTCTCCCAGAGGATGTCCACGTCCACATTGACGTCCTCGGGCTCGGGACCGGCGCCGCCGTCGGACTCCTTAATACCCACCCACCCGGGAACCGGGATTGCCTGGCGCACTGCCTGCTGCAGCAGTTCGCCGTGCGGCCGGGACCGTCCGATGGCGGCGCCCCTCGCCAGCCAGGTGATCTGGACGTCGGCGGCGGTCTTGATGTCCAGGAAGTCACCGGCCTGCGGCACCTCGAGGAAGGCGTGACCGCTCATGTACGAGGGCAAGTTCTCGAGGATCGCGGAGATCGCTGGAATGGCTGTTTCATCCCCGGCCAGAAGGACCCGCTGGGCCATACCCGGCCGCCATTCGATGCCCGAATAGATCTCAGCAGTCACGCAGTGCGCGGCGCGGTTGTTGGGGCCGATCATGGTGATGGCGTCACCAGGCTTCGCGTTGAGGGCCCAGTGGGCGGCCGGGCCACCGTGACCGTGGTCGTCGAAGTGCATCACAAAGTCCACGTCGATCTCCGGGTACACCGAATCCAGCCGTGACTGGCGAACGGTGTAGGTACGCATGGAGCCGCGGACCGCCGGGTCCATCGCCAGCCATTCGCGGTACCAGCCGGACTCGGCCATTTCGAAGACCGGCAGCGGAAGCTGCGTGCCGTCCTCGGCCAGGGACGGGATCATAAGCTTGATCCGAAGATCCATGGTGTCGCCGTGGACGCCGAAGTCGCGCAGGGAATAGCCGCCGAAGGTCACCCGGCGGAAGTTGGGGCTGAGCTCCTGCACGGAGGAAACCGTCACTTCAAACGCAAGGGTCATCGGTTCCGTGGAGGCAACATCGCGGGTCTTCATGAAACAAACTCCAGTTCGTTGACGGCTTCATAAGCGGTGGCGTGGTGGCGGCCGATGGGGATGATCAAGGGGGTGCCTGAAACAGGATCGGGAATCACGCGGGACTCCAGTCCGAAGACTTCGCGAACCAGTTCCTCCGTGACAACGTCACCGGGGGCTCCCAGCGCGACCACCGCCCCGGCTTTCATGGCGATGACGTGGTCCGCGTAGCGCGCCGCCAGGTTGAGGTCGTGCAGGACGATGGCCACCGTGGTGCCGCGCCTGCGGTTCAGGTCTGTGACGAGGTCCAGGACTTCCACCTGGTGGGCGAGATCCAGGTAGGTGGTGGGCTCATCCAGCAGCAGCACCTCGGTTTCCTGCGCCAGCGCCATGGCGATCCAGACGCGCTGACGCTGCCCGCCGGACAGCTCGTCCACGTTCCGCCCGGCGAGTTCAAGCGTATCGGTGGCTTCCAGCGCACGCTGCACTGCGGCGTCGTCCTGCTCGGACCAGCTGCGGAAGAAGCCCTGGTGCGGGTAACGTCCCCGGCCCACGAGGTCGCGGACGGTGATGCCGTCCGGAGCCGTGGGGTGCTGCGGGAGGAGCCCCAGGGTGCGGGCAAGTTCGCGGGCCGGCCGGGAGTGGATGTCCTTGCCGTCCAGCGTGACTGAACCCGCCGCGGGTTTGAGGAGCCTGGACAGGCCGCGGAGCAGCGTCGACTTTCCGCAGGCGTTGGCGCCCACGATCATGGTCACCTTGCCCTCGGGGATTTCGGCCGTGAGGCCGTCCACCACGCAGCGCTGATCGTATTTGAGCGTGAGGTCCCGGGCGGTCAGAACTGCCATGTCAGGCATCCTTTCGGTTGGCCGTGACCAGGAGCCACAGCAGGAACGGGGCACCCAGCGCCCCCGTGATCACGCCAACGGGCAGCACGGTGCCATCCAGCAGCAGGGGGGCGATGTTGGCGGCGAAGTAATCCGCCGCCAGGACAATCAGGGCACCCACAAAGGCCGACGCCGGAAGGCTGGCTTGGCGGGTAAAGCGGCGGGCGATGGGACCGGCAAGGAAGGCGACGAACGAGACCGGGCCTGCTGCCGCCGTCGCGACCGCTGCCAAAGCGACGGCGGTGATGACCAACGCCAGGCGTGTGAATCCCACGCGGATCCCCAATCCTGCTGCGGCGTCATCGCCGAGTTCCAGGATGCGGAGCGGACCGGCCAGGGCCACGACGGCGGGAACCAGGATCAGGAGCGAAAGCGCCAGCACGCCGGAGCGTTCCCAGTTTGCCGAATTGAGAGAGCCGTTGAGCCAGACAAGGGCATCTGCAGCTGTCCGGATGTCCGCCCGCGTCATCAGGAAGCTGACAACTGCGTGCAGTGCGGCGGCGATGCCCACTCCGGCCAGGATGAGTCGGTTGCCGGCCGCGTTGCCGGTGTTGCCGCCCCCTGAACCAAGGGAGCCCCCGCGGGAGATGGCGTAGATCAGGGCGGCCACGCCCAGCGCGCCGCCCAGAGCCGCGCCGGACACGGCAGCGCCCGAGGCTCCAAAGATGACAATTGATGTGACCGCTGCCGCGCTGGCGCCTGAGGTTATGCCGATGACGTCGGGGCTGGCCAGGGGGTTGCGAAGCATGGTCTGGAAGAGGCCCCCGGCAAGACCGAATGCGGCGCCGATCATGGTGCCGATGACCGCGCGGGGCAGCTTGTTTTCCATCACGATGAAGCTGGCGCCGGGGATCCGTTCACCGCCGGTCAGGTGGGCGATGACGATTCGGAAGAAGTCCGGGACCGTCACCGTATAGCTGCCCAGCAGAACGTACGCGGCGAAGAGCGCCACCACACCGATGGCCAGTGCAGGTGTCCGCCACCCAGGTTGCGCTATCAGATATGGCTGCTTGGACGGTGTTTTGGGGACCGGAAGTGATAGGTCAACGGGGCGTTTGGTTTCGGTGGTGCTCACAGCCCTGCTCCCTTCCCGCGGCGGATCAGCCAGACGAAAACGGGTGCACCCACGATGGCGGTCATGATGCCGGCCGGAACCTCACCGGGCAGCAGCACCACCCGGCCGATGATGTCAGCGGCCAGCAGCAAGGCAGGAGCCAGGACCAGGGAGAACGGCAGGATCCAGCGGTAGTCGGGGCCGGTGAGGGAACGGACGGCGTGCGGAATGACCAGGCCAACAAACGCAATGGGGCCGGCCAGGGCCGTGGCGGAACCGCAGAGCAGGACAATGCCCAGCGCTGTCACGCCGCGTGCCAGGCCAACCCGCTGGCCAAGACCGCGGGCAATGTCGTCGCCCAGGGCCAGGCTGTTGAGGATGCGGCCCGTAAAGAGCACAATCAACGCCCCCGCCGCGAGGAAAGGCAGGCCCGGCAGCACCACAGACCAGTCGCGGCCCGCTATCCCGCCCACTTGCCAGAAACGGAACCTGTCCAGCGTGTCCTGGCTGGAAACCAGGATGACGTTCATCAGCGAGTACAGGCCTGCGCTGAGCGCGGCACCAGCCAAAGCGAGTTTGATGGGCGTCGCACCGTCCCGGCCCAGGGATGCAACAAGATAAACCACGACGGCGGCCGCTGCGGCTCCGATGAAGGCGAACCAGATGTAGCCGGTGAGCGAGGAAACCCCGAACACGTAGATCCCGGTGACGACGGCGAGGGCGGCCCCGGCATTCACGCCGATGATTCCGGGATCTGCCAAGGGGTTGCGGGCCACACCCTGCATGGCGGCGCCGGCGAGGCCGAGGGCGCCGCCGGCGAGCAGGCCCAGCACGGTGCGCGGGATGCGGGCATGGACAACTGCGTGATCGCCGTTGGCCGGATCAAAGCCGGTAAGGGCCTGCCATACGGTGCCCAGGGAAAGGCCGCGGGCACCGACGGCCAAGGAGAGAGCTGTCAGGAGGGCAAGTACGACGACGGCGGCGATCAGCCAGGCGGCCTGGCTGGTTCTGCTTTTTCCGCCTTCGCGGAGCCCGCCACCGGCGCGAACGGACAGTTGAGGCCCTTTTTGCGACCCTTTTGGGGCCCCAAGTGTCCGTTCGCGCACAGCGGAGGGCGCCGTCGTCGTACTTTCCGTCACGGGACAGTGCTTACTTCACTGCGCCGGTGACTTTATCCGCTGCGCTCGCAAGCTGCGGCAGGAACGTGTCCAGTGACCACGGCAGGCTCAGCGGAGAGGATGCGGAGATGGACAGCGTGAGGGTATTGTCCGAGTCGGCAACAAGGCCGCCCTTCTTGATGGCCGGGATCTGGCCGAGCAGGGGGTCGGACTTGATGGTGTCGGTGGTGGCGGCGTCCGGAACCCAGGTGACGAAGATGTCGGAGTCCAGCTCGTTGGCCTTTTCGGCGGACCACGGAATGAAGAATTCCTTGGAGCCCTTGGAGTTGTCCTCCACAACAGAAGCCAGCTTCATGCCGATCTCGCTTAGGAAGCGGGGGCGGTTGTCGTTGGCGGTGTAGACGTTGACGCCGTCAGCCGAGGCGGGTTCCAGGTTGCCGTAGATGAAGGTCTTGCCGGCGATCTGCGGGAACTTGGCGACCTTGTCCTTGATGGTGGACTCGGTGTCCGCGATCAGCTTGGTGGCCTCGGCGTCCTTGCCAAGGGCCTTGCCAATGATGGAGGTGGAGTCCTGCCAGGACGTACCGTATGCCAGCTCGGGGTGCGCCACTACGGGGGCGATCTCGTTGAGCTTCTTGTAGTCCTCTTCGGTCAGCCCGGAGTATGCGGCCAGGATGACGTCCGGGGTGAGCTTGGCGATTTCGGTGAAGTTGATGCCGTCAGTCTCGGAGTACTGTACGGGAGCCTTGTCTGAGCCGAAGCCCGCGCCAAGCTTTTCGAGGGCTGCGTCCTTCCACGGCGTGGAACCCTGGTCATTCCCGCCCCATTCGTTCTTCGGGAGGCCAACCGGGACCACACCGAGGGCGATGGAGACGTCGTCGTTAACCCAGGAAACGGTGGCGACGCGCTTGGGCTGTTCCTTGATGGTGGTCTCGCCGTAGACATGCTTGATGGTGACGGGGAATTGCGAGCTGCTGGAGCTGGAGGTGCCGGCATCTGCGGCAGAGGATGCAGGTCCCGTGGAGCAGGCAGTCATGGTGAGCGCCGCGGCGGCCAGAACAGCTGATGCCTTGCCGGCCGACTTGAACAGCATGCGGCGGGTGGCACTTGGGCCGGAGAAGAAGGGGGAAGTCACGGAACTCCTTAGGTGAATGATGCGAACCCAAGTAAGGCTAGCCTACCCTCGTCTCCATTACGCAAGGATTCCATGTCTTAATTGCTTCCAGGTGACTAAGGACACATTTTCGGCCTAAACTGCAAGGCTCCCCCTGCAGCGGGGAAGCCTTGCGGTGAAGTGGCGGACGTAGAGCCCTGCCTTCTGTTACGCGTAGGAGATGCTCATCAGGAGCCCCCTGAGCGCCTGGCCTTCTGTACCGGCGAGCCAGGACTTGGCGGCATCATCGCTGGCAAAGGGGTTGTCGATGAAATCAACCTCCGCAATGAGGACGCGGTCGCCGATCCGGATAATCCCGCCCAGCGCCATCTCGGCCCCGGCCAGAGGGACGCCCGGCGTCAGGTGCATCCGGTAAATGGCAATGTCGTTCACATTGTCCACGTAGAACGAGTAGTGCGCAGCCGGGTCAGGTTGTCCCTGCAGGCCTGGAACCGGCACGGATTCGAACACCGTCCTGGTGACGGGACTGCTGACACCGTCGGCAATCTCTCCCGTATATATCTCAGCCTGCCTGGTCCCGTTCGCGTCGTACACGGTGGCCGTGCCCGCAAAGGGCGAGGCTGCGGCTTCGAAAAGCTCCACGCGCCAGTCCGCCGGGTACTTAAACGACAGTCTGCCGTCCGGGAACGTATACGTTGCCAGCCCGGCAGGAACGGAAGAGGACGACGGCGGTGCGGCGGCCGCCGTCGGGCCGGCAGAGTCGGCAGACGGGGTGGCGTTTGACGAAACCGGCGGAGCGCTTGATGAGGCCGAGGGACTGGCAGCGGCGGAAGCTTCCGAACCCGGGGCTTCCGAACCGGCAGTCGAGGCGTTGGCCATGCAGCCGGTCAGAGCGAGGGCGGCGGTGGCGATGGCGGCAAAAAGACGTGCTTGTGCTGGGCGCATTGATGGTGCCTTTCAGGAAAAGCCCCTCAGACTCGGCCGGTACTCAGCGGGACCCAGCGTTCCGCGGCACCTTGGGGGAGGATCAGGGCGAGGTGTTTGATGCCCACCAGAATGGCAGCCCGAAAGCATCTTCCACTAGGGTTTTGGCAATATCTCCATCGATTTGTTATATAAATTACTCTCTCCGCCGCGACGCACGGAAATGAGGGGTGTCAGCGGAGCACAATATCCACCGGGTTGGCCTCCGAACGCCATACACCTGAGGAACCGCGTGCAGCGTTGATCACGGGAGCCGTGAGTACACCGGAGCGGTTGGTGCGCTTGTCCCGCAGAATCTCCGTCACCGAGCCCAGGTGCCGGGAGAGATCGATGACGTTCTCCGGGGCAGCAAGCAACAGTTGGAATCCGAACTCGTGAAGTGCCTTGATTCCAGCACCGGCAAACTCCTCTGAGGCCAGGACAAACGCCTCGTCCATCATCACGGTGCCGTAGGTGGTGAAGCCCTGTTCCGCAATGCCCAGCTGATAACTCAACGCCGCGGCCATGATGAAGGCCGTGAACCTCTGCCTCTCGCCGCCGGACATGGAGCCCGTGTCCGCGTGCATGTAGACGTCGGTCTTTTTCGCGTCGCCGTTCCGGCCGCCGCTTATCTCTCCCCCGGCTGTCTCTGCTGCGACTGTCTCTGCCACCAAGTGGCGGTGTTCCTTGCACTGGATGAACAGGTGCCCGCGCACGTCCAGCACCTCCGCCCGCCAGCGCCGGTCCTCCGGAGCCTGCGAGCTGAGCCGTTTGACGAGGGTCTCCAGCGACTTGTAGCGGGTGGTGAGTTCGGCGTCGTCGGTTCCTTCGCCTTTACCCGTACGCGTGTGGCGCGCCTTCAACGCATTCTGGATCGCGTCCTTGAACTGCTTTGCCGTGGCGGGCAGGGTTTGCTTGATGTCCAGTTCCAGGTAGCTGCCCTCATGGAAGTTAACCTGAGACAGGATGCCGTTCAGCGGCAGGATGCGGCTGGTGATGGCCCGGCGTTCCTCGTCCAGCAAGTGCAGGAGGGTGCTAAAAGACTCGTGGGTGCGCTGGTTGAAGAACTGCCGGAATTCCGCTTCCTGGGAGGGAAGCCCGTCGCTCACAATCGCGTGGTACCGGGTTTCGAACTCGCCTGCCGCGCCGATGGACGTGCCATGGTCCGCGGAGATCGCGGTTCCCCACTCCCGCACAAAGCCCTCGAAAATCCGGGTCAGCCGCTCGGAGGTGGCCTGCCCGCTCGATTCAGCGGCATGCAGCTCGCCCAGGAGTACCGTCCGTACCCGGTTGGCCAGGTTGTCCAGCTCATGCATCTCCGTGACGTCACCAAACTCGGTGAAGTACGGTTCAAGCGCCGTCACGGTGGCCTCCGACGGCGGCGCCTGCTCCAAGCGGGCCCGGGCAGCTTCCAGCAGGGAATCGGCGGTGCTCATCTGCCGGTCAAGCGCCTTGTATTCGCTTTGCAGGACGGCAGCCGCCTCCGTGCTGGACTGGTGTTTTTGCCGCGCCGCTTCGATGTTGGCACGCAGCGGCTCCAGGTCCGCCTGTGCGGCCAGGGCGTCCTTGAGCCGCTGTTCAATCCTGGCGAGCTCCTCCGCCGCCACCGCTGCCGAGACCTGTTCCCATGGCCTGTGGTCTTCGGCGATGCGCCGCAGCGCCTCGAGCTGGCGGCTCATGCCCTGGTGCGACTCCTCGCGGCTTTGCGCCAGCTCCGCCGCCTTGGCGAGTTCCTGCTGCAGATCCTCCACCTGAGCCGCCACCAGTTCCAGCTTGGAGGCGTTGTCGAACCCGAGAACGTAGTCCTGCCGGCTTGTGAAGCGGTCATCCTTCTCCACCGTGTGGCGGTTCCGCTTGACCACACCGCCCAGGCTCAGGCCCTTCTCCAGTGCTGCCAGTTCACCCGGGTCCTCGACGCACGGGAAGGCGAAATCGAGGGCGATGCGCTCCCGGATCCACGCCCCGGCGTCTGCGGCGGCATTGGTAGTGAGGATGTCCAGTTTGGTCAGCAGATCGCCGTCGCGAACGTCCTCTACCGCCAGCGCGCCGCCGGGCAGCGGCTTGGACACGTCCACTGCGCGCAGGGCACCACGGACTGTGTTGTCATTGAGGTAGCGGGTCACTGCCGCGAAATGTTCGCCCGGGACCAGCAGCGTGGTGGCAAGGTTCCGGAGCGCACGCTCTGCAGCAGGCCGCCACCGCTCCTCCCCCTCGGCAAGGTCGATCAGCTCGCCGCCGAACGGCATCCGCTCCTCCGGAACGCCGGTGGCTGCTGCTATCGCTGCCCGGTTTTCAATGCTCGACGGCGGCAGCAGGGACTTGCGCGTTTTCAGCGACACCAGCTCCTGCTGCGCTGCCGCGAGTTCACGCTTTTTGGTGGCGTGGCCGTCAAAAGCCTCAAAGCGAAGTTCCTGGAGCGCCTTCGAATCGTCCTTCAGCTCCGCTGATCGGGCCTCCGCCTGCTCGTGGGCCTGTTCCCAGCCCTCCGCAGTCCACTCAAGCTGCAGCCCGGCGTCGGCCAGGGCTTTGCGGGCGGCCTCCTCCACCTGTTCACGGAGGAGGAGCCCTACCTGGGCATTTTCCATCGATTGCTCAATGGCGGAAATCGCGTTGCCGCCCTGGTTGTTGTAGTCGGTCTCCAGCTGGCGCAGTTCCTTGGCCAGTCCGTCACGCACCGACCGCTCCGCCCCGAGCTCCTTGGCCTTCGCCTGGGCCAGCTCCTTGAACCGGGCCAGGGTCTGTTGGTGGACTGCTACCGCGAGCTGCTGCTTGTAGGCATCGAATTCCTCGCCGGCCAGATCACGGAGGCGGTTTGCGTCCAGCAGCGATTGCGCATACTCCTTGTTCAGCCCGGGCACCGGCGCCAGCTGGTCACGCTGCTGCCGCACGTCCTCCAGCCGCTGCCGGATGGACATCAGGTTGCTGAACTCCTCCACCACGTCATCGGCGGCGGCGAGGGTGGCCGGGGCGTCCAGGACCTGGTCACGGAAAAAGGTGTTGACGCTGCCGCCCAGGCCTTTACCCGCCTGAATCACACGCAGGAGAGGCAAGGCCTGGTCCGAGCTGATGCCCAGCAGTCGCCGAAACCGTTCGGCGAAGGCCTTGTGGACATCGAAGATCTGGGCGTCCGGGAAGATCGTTTCCAGCGCCGCCTTGGTGAAGCGCTTCTCCGCAATGTCCTCGATGGCGGCCAGGTCCAGCGGCTTGCCGTCAATCACATAAAACCGGCCGACGCTGGATTCCGTGCCGTTCTTGGGCAAGTCAAAGAGAGCCGACACCGTCACCCGGGTGCCCGCCGCGTTATCGAACGTCAGGGCCACGGCGGACCAGGTGGCACCCGGGCGCTGGAAGGCACTTGCCGAGCCCTCGCCCACGGCCTTGTCGCCCACCTTTCCGCGCATGTACGTGAACGTGGTCCTCTTGTCCTCCACGGCACCACCGGAACGCTGGGCCGCAGCCTCATTGGAGCGCGGCCGGGCATCAAACACGCGCAGCATGGCATCGAACAGCGTGGATTTGCCCACGCCCGAGTTGCCCGTCAGCAGAGTGCCATTGCGGTCCACGTGCATCGTGTGGGCTCCATGGAAGGTGCCCCAGTTCACCACCTGGACCAGGGCAAGGCGCATCTGGCCCGGGTTCGTGAGCTCGCCCATGGGCAGCATGGATGCGATGCTCACTTGCTTTCCTTCGCTGTGGTTGCGTTTGTCGTTGCTGGGTTCGGCTCCACAGCCGATGCCGCCCCCGCCCCTTCGCCGGGCGGCATTCGTCCTGCGGACGATCCGCCCGGCTCCGACAGGCCCGATGCCACTCCCTGGGCGGCATCGGCTGCTGCGCCTGGAGGTAGCTCACCTTCCGAATCGTCGTCCCCAGCGTCCTCTTCCGTAGAATTCTCGCCGTCGAGTTCTAGGAGGGCTTCGGTTCCTGCGGGGTCCGAGGTGGCTGCTACCAGGGCTTCGATTTGGGCCGGGATGTCGCCGATGTTTTCGAACGGCAGTGCCAGCGGGAGGGCGTTGGAGATGGTGTAGACGTCGTCCAGGCCGGTGTTGAGGAGGAGTTGGCGGGCCATGAGTTTGGTGATTGCCCTGCTGACCACGTCGGCGTCCCTGAGGGCATCCTGCTGGCCGGCTGGCTGGTAGTGGGCCACCAGGTCTGCGATTTCCTCCCGCGTAATGGTGGGATCTGTCTGGGCTGTGACGTGGCGGTCAAGCAGGAGCCGGAGGCGGAGGAGCACGATGGTTTCCACCCGGCTCAGGGCCCGCTGCTGGCGCAGGATGCTGGAGCGGGTGCCGCCGCCGATGGCCTCGGGGTCAACAGGCCGCAAAACCGCGATCTTGCGCTCATGGTCCAACTGCAGCGTAAGGAAAAGCTCGGACAGGCGGCTTCGGAGAATCAGCTGGTTGTCCAGGAGCGTCGTCCACAGCTTTTCGTCCCGGCCGCCGTCGATGTACGGACCTTTCAGGAGCTTGACCAGCGCCTGACGGACCTTCATGGACAGCACGCCGGAATCCCCGGGGAAGAGCGCCGCGCCATCAACGAATGTGTCCCTGGGTGTGACGGTAAAGGCTTGTTCAGCACCAGATGCCGCCGCCAAGGAAACTGCCTCCTCCAAAGGAACTGTCGCCTCTTCAGCGGGGGCCGCCGCCGTCGTCGTTTCTTCAGTCATCTGAGTCCTTTGCGAGCGTGACCACCGGCAGGTAGGCCGTGCGGCTGGTGCCGTCTATCTGTTCAAAGTCCAGTCCGTCCCAGGCTTCGCGGTAGAAGTCCGCCCCGGACTGGAGTGCGTGCGAGAGGAGTGCGCGGATGGTGTTGATGTGGCGCTCTTCCGGCGGCAGCTGGCCCCAGGCCTCGGCGAGGGTGGAGGCCCCGGCAACAGCGGCCCGGACAACATCGGGGCGGGCCTTGGCCGTCCGCGGCGAGCGCACGCGGTCGGAGTCGCTGAAGGCAATGGGGTCAGCCAGCCTGGGCGGGACAGCGAACTCATCCGGATCATAGAGCTTGACCATGGCCAGGGATTCAAATCCGGCGTTGAACAGGACGGGACCAGCTACCAGGCCCGGGCGTTCCCGCTCGTACGGCAGGGAACGGATAGCTTGTTCGGCTTCGCGCAGCACCTTCCGGAGCCGTACTGACTGACGGAAATCGTCACTTTGTACGTAGGTGTTCAGGCTCTCGCTGAGCTTGCCGTAGATGCGCTGGATTTGGCTGTGCTGCTGGCGGAGTTCGGCCACCAGGTTCTTGAGCGTTTCGCGGTCCTCGGGCGACAAGTCGTCAGCGAACTGCCGGCTCAGGACTTCGCCGATGGCCGAGCGGAACCTGAGCTGCTGTTGCGGGTCCTCCAGGAAGGCGGTGAAGGAACGGAAAGTCCTGCCTTCCGGGCTCTGCCGCAGCCTCTTGTCCGCCTCCAGCACCTGCGCCATGGTGGCGCCCTTGCTGAGCGACTCCTCAATGATCTGGTTGCGCAGTTCGCCCACCAGCTCCTCGATGCGGTCACGCATCTTTTTATAGTCAGCGGGCAGGCTGGCGGCCAGGTCAAGGATGTTCCCGGCGGCCTCTACGGCTTCGTCGTCGTCCAGCAGGCCGTCGAAGTCTCCGGAGCTGATGTCCTGGATCAGCTGCCGGCGGTCTTCGATCTCCTCTTCAAGGGATTCCAGCCGCGCGCTCTGGTCCGGGTTGGTCTCGTTGGCCAGCTTCTCCACATCGCCCAGGAGCGTGCCCAGCCGGGAACCGTTCAGGGTGGAACGCTCGCTGGAAAGGCTATCCAGGAACGCCAGAACGCGGGCCGCGGGTTCCGTGACTTCGTACACGATCTGCCCCGACTGGTTGCGCCGGGTCAGGAACTGTTTACGTGTCCATTCATCGGCGTATTTTTTCCCGGAAGGCGTTCCGTTCGCCCCGCTGCCCAGCCCCGGTTCCTGGCGCCGCAGCTGCTCAAGAAAGGAATCGACGTCGGCATGGAACTCTTCCAGCGGAAGCTGCGGACGGACGCGGGTAAACGAGGCCTGCAGTACAGCAATCACCCAGGGTGCGGAGCGTGTCAGCGCCCAGGCCGGTCCCTTGGTGAGGAGTTCGAGGTCCCGGAGCCTGGCGCTCATCGCATCAGCGGATGACCTGGCGGAACGGGGCACAGATACTCCTTCAGCTGGTGGGGGCTCGGCAGTGGAATCCGGAAACTGCCAGCTACAAGGTTAACGCAGCCCGGCACAGCCCCTCATCGGCCCCCTAATCAGGGTGCGTCCGCAACCGGCCCGTGACCTTCGTCGCCGTATCATTTCGATCCCGTATCAACAGCCTGATCCACCCTTCTGGCTCTGGCTGCGAGGGCCGGCTGCCCCTACGCTCATGCTACTGATCTCAACCAACTCTCAACCACATCAGACGTCGCAGCAGGGGGAAGCATGCAGTTCGACTTAAGTGCAGTGGAGACAGCCACCATGGTGTTCATCGGAACCCTGATGTTTGCCGCCGTCCTGCTGGTCTTTGTCCTGACGGCGGCGTTCATCGCGCTGGTCCTGGTGGGTGTGGGCAAGCTCGCCTGGATAATCCTCTCAAGCACGTTGCTGGCCGTGGTTCATGGCATCAACCACGGCTGGGACAGGCTTGTGCACCACGCCTCAGCGGTGGAGGTGTCCGGGGACTTTCAAGGACAGCAATCCCCTAGCACCGGTAGCTACCCGCGGGTAATATAGAGGGACAGCTGAAGGGTTCTCCAACCCGGCGGATCCATGGCTTGAACGGCCATCCCGGTCAAGGAGATAACCCATGAGCTCCGCTACTGACAGTCCCGCCGCCGAAACCCCCGTTGCCGCCCGCAAGATCGGCCCCGAAGTCACTGCCGAGGAAGCCCGCGCAGTGGCGGAAGCCGCCAGAGAGAGCGGCTGGGACAGGCCGAGCTTCGCGAAGGGCCTGTACCTGGGGAGCTTTGACCTTAACCTCATCCATCCGTGGCCGGCGGCTGATGCCGGGGACGTGGAACGCGGTGAGGCTTTTCTGGCGCGGCTGACCGAATATGCCCGCACCCTGTCCGGAAGAGTGATCGAACGCGAGTCCAAAATTCCGGACGAGTATCTGCGGGGACTGGCCGAGCTGGGCGCCTTTGGCATGAAGATCCCGCAGGAGTACGGCGGCCTGGGCCTTTCGCTGGTCTACTACGGCCGCGCCCTGGCGCTGCTGGGCAGTGTCCACCCCAGCCTCGGCGCACTCCTCTCCGCCCACCAGTCAATCGGTGTTCCGGAGCCCGTGAAGGTGTTTGGCACGGCCGAGCAGAAGCACGAATACCTTCCGAGGTGCGCCGGGGGCGCCATCACCGCCTTCCTGCTGACCGAACCCGACGTCGGCAGTGACCCCGCCCGGATGGGCAGCACGGCAGTACCAACGGACGACGGCGAGTCCTACCTTCTGGACGGTGTGAAGCTTTGGACCACTAACGGCGTGATCGCCGAACTGGTGGTGGTCATGGCGCTGGTCCCGGCGCACACCGATGCGGACGGCACCAAGCACAAGGGCGGCATCAGCGCATTCGTTGTTGAGATGGACTCCCCCGGCATCACCGTGGAAAACCGCAACGCCTTTATGGGGCTGCACGGAATCGAAAACGGGGTGACCAGGTTCCACCAGGTCCGCGTTCCTGCCGCGAACAGGCTGGGCCGCGAAGGCCAGGGGCTCAAGATCGCGCTCACCACGCTGAACACCGGCCGGCTCTCCATCCCGGCCCTTTGTGTCGCCTCGGGCCGCTGGAGCCTCAAGATCGCCCGGGAATGGTCCAATGCCCGCATTCAGTGGGGCCGGCCCGTGGGCAAGCATGAAGCCGTGGGCAAGAAGATCGCCTTCATCGCAGCTTCGGCTTTTGCCCTGGACGCCGTTTTTGAACTGTCGGCTGAACTTGCCGACGCCGGCCAGAAGGACGTCCGGATCGAGGCCGCGCTGGCCAAGCTCTGGTCCACGGAAATAAGCTGCCGGATCGCTGACGAACTGGTGCAAATCCGCGGCGGCCGCGGTTTCGAAACCGCCGAATCCCTGGAGGCCAGGGGCGAACGGGCGGTTCCCGCCGAGCAACAGCTGCGCGACCTCCGCATCAACAGGATCTTCGAAGGATCGTCGGAGATCATGAAGCTCCTCATCGCGCGGGAAGCGGTGGATGCCCACCTTGCCGCCGCAGGTGACCTCGCCTCCGCCGATGCCAGCCTGTCAGACAAAGCCAGGGCCGCCGTCGGGGCTTCCGGTTTCTACGCGAGATGGCTGCCCAAGCTCGTGGCCGGCGCGGGGATGGACCCGCGGTCCTACAGCGAGTTCGGCCGGCTGGCCAAGCAAATCAGGTTCGTGGAGCGGTCCTCTCGGCGGCTGGCCCGGCAGACCTTCTACGGCATGGGACGCTGGCAGGCAAAGCTGGAGCACAAGCAGGCGTTCCTGGGCCGTGTTGTGGACATCGGCGCGGAGCTTTACGCCATGGCCGCCTGCTGTTCACGGGCCGAAATGCTGCTCCGCACAGCCCCGGAGCGTGGGGCCACAGCATACGAACTGGCCGAGGCGTACTGCGAGCAGGCCCGGGTCCGCGTTGACGAGTACTTCGACCAGCTGTGGCGCAACACCGACGACGCCGATCATGACCTTTCGCGCAAGGTCCTGGCCGGGGATTACACCTGGCTGGAGGCCGGTGTCCTTGACTCATCTGAAGGCACCGGACCCTGGATTGCGGACGCCACTCCCGGCCCCTCCAAGATGGAAAACCTGCACCGGAACTACCGCTAGCAGATAGTAAGCATCCTTGCTATCCCCGTTGAGCAGTGGTTGAGTGGTGCCATGAGCAGCTCAACAGACCCAAATGACAGGCTTCCCCAGCGTGCCGGCGATGAGAACAGGCGTGCCGGGGATGAAACCAGGCGTGCCGGGGATGAGAACTTCCGCAGGGAAAGTGCTCGTGACGAAACATTCGCCGGCGGACAGCCCACCCGGGCATTCGACCAGGCTCCCGCGGGCGCCTACGGCGAACGGGAGTACGTGGCGGATCCGGACGTGACGGACACGGCGGCGGCCTATCCCGCTGCGGCAGACCCGAACCTGACCGACCGCGCCACCGCTGTGGCCCGCGAGAAGGAACAGTTCGGCGGCATCAAAGTGGGCTCAGCCTTCTTTGGCTGGCTCACCGCCACTGGAATGTCAGTACTCCTGACTGCCCTGGTGGCCGGAGCCGGGACCGCTGTAGGCCTCGCCAACAACACGGACGTCAATGAAGCGGTCAACCAGGTGACGACGAACGGCGCAGTGGGGATCGTAGGGATCATCGTCCTGCTGGCCATCCTGTTTGTGTCCTACTACTCGGGCGGCTACGTGGCCGGCCGGATGGCCAGGTTCAATGGCGCCAAGCAGGGATTCATGGTGTGGATCTGGGCACTGATCGCCGCCGTGGCGGTGGCGCTGCTGGGCCTCATCGCCGGGCAGCAGTTCAACATCCTGGCCAATCTGAACAGCTTCCCGCGCATCCCCATCAACGAAGGCGAGCTGACCACGGCAAGCATCATCGCCGCTGTAGTTGTGGCGCTGATCGCGCTGGCGGGAGCCGTGCTGGGCGGGCTGGCAGGCATGCACTTCCACCGCAAGGTGGACAAGGCAGGCTTCACTCCGGACGAAGCCTACGACGAGACCTAAGCAATCGAAACCTAAGCAATGAGGACGGCGTCGACGTAGTACCAGCGCCCCTCCTCCCGCACAAAACGGCTGGTTTCATGATGAACTCCCCGTTCCCCGCCATAGACGAAATGGGCCTTGAACTCCACTGTGCCCTCATTATCAAACGGCCCGCCCGTGGCGGACAGGATGTCGAGGCGGCGCCACTGCATCCCCTGGTCCAGTTCCAGCTCCGCGGGAGCGGTGCGGGGGTGCCAGGTGGACATCAGATAATCAGCGTCGAGCAGGACAAACGCGCTGTATCGGGAGCGCATCAGTTGCTCAGCGGTTCCCGCCCGGGCTTCGCCACTGTGGAAACGGCCGCAGCACTCAAAGTACTCAAGGCCGGAAAGGCACACGCAGGTGCGGGCGTTGGTCGGCTTCTCAAACATGGTGCTCCTGTCGGGGGCTGCCGGGCCCGCGTTCGGATCGCGGCCGGGGCTAATCCGACTATAAACGCCCGGGGAATTGTGTTTTCGGGTAACAGGTTCGAAACAACCTCGAACGCGCCCCGCCCGGCGGCGGCAGCGCTCAGGAATAGTCCGTAAGGTGGTGGGGGGCTGTTGCCCGTGGTTGATGGTGCCGGCACGGGCCTCGCTGCCGGCAGAGAGGAGATGGTGACGTGGACGCAACAACGATTGCCCTCAACCTGACCTTTTTCGGAACACTCGGCCTCGCCTTCCTGATGTTTTTTGTCCTGTTCCTGCTGGTCGTGGCCACCCTGGTCCTGGCCGGCATCGGACGCCTGGCCGCCCTTCTGGTGATGGCCCTCTTTGGAAGGTTTCCCCGGAACGACCCCGCCTCGCTGGTCCACTTCCCTGCCAATGCAGCACAGGAAGCAGAGGATGCGCCCAGGCCCGGCCCAGCGGCCCCGGGGCAGTCAGTCCCGGCGTCAGGGGGCTTTCCAGGGTCCCGCAGCCTCCCAGAGTCCGATGGCTTTCCACAGTCCCGCGGTCTTCCTGAGTCGGGCGGTTTTCCAGAGTCCGACGGCGCCGCTGCCGCCCCCTCCCCTGCCTCCAAAGCACGCGCCGGCGGAGTACTCCGGGCCCTTCGTTCCAAGGCGGCGAAGCCAGCTTCAGCGCCGGCGGCTCCCCGCGACTGGGGCGCCCTCCTGAAGCCGGCGGAGTTTCGTTCCCGGTTCCTCACCGCCGTCGAACATCACCCGTTACTGACGGCCGCCCGGAGTGAGCCGCCAGTACTGGCCAAGGACTGGGCCGCAGCCGTCGCCGAAGCAGACGCCCGGGCCATTGCGCGTGCACGCGCCGCCGCGCCCGAGATCAAGCTGTCCGTGCGGGAACTTCCCAGTCCCGCCGTTCCAGCCGAAAAGGTGGAAGCCGTGGCGCCGCTGGTGGAGTCTGCTTTGCATCAGGACAAGCCGGTGCACGATGTTCCGCGCTCGTTCAAGAAACCTCCGGCCGCTGCTCCGCTGTCCATGCTGGACACAGGCTCGCTGGTATCCCTCTCCGGCCACTCCAACGCACTTAAGGGCAAGCTGCCTGCAGACCGGCACTGAATCCAGCGGCTGGCCTCAATCATCCTGATCCAGCCGTCCTGATTCAGCCGGCCCGATCTTCACAAATCGTCACTGGGCACCCCGGCGTTACCCCATGCTACGAAAAGCGAAGCACTGTGGCGCATTCCGGCTGTGAGGCACGCAATTTGGGTAGCCTCATGACGATCCACAGCAATCCGCGTGGACAATCTAATGTGAGGAATCCGGGGATGAGCCTCAGCGAACTGCGGGTATTCGGGCGGTCAGGTACGCCCATCAGCCCGCTCACTTTGGGCACCATGAACTTCGGCGCGGGGCCTGGCGCATCCGGCAGCGGCATATCAGGCGGCGCCCCCACCGGCGCTCCCACCGGCGCCGACGAAGCCATCCGCATCATCCAGGCCGCGCTGGACGCCGGCATCACCGCGGTGGACACCGCCGATGTCTATTCACAGGGCGAGTCGGAGCAGGTGGTGGGCCGGGCACTTCGAGGCCGCCGCGACGATGTTTTCCTCGCCACCAAGTTCCACGGGCAGATGAGCCCCAACCCCGCCCATTCGGGAAACTCCCGTCGATGGATCATGCAGGCAGTGGAGGGCAGCCTCCGACGCCTGCAAACAGACCGGATCGACCTCTACCAGGCCCACCGTCCGGACTACAACACCGACGTACTGGAGACCATCACTGCCCTGAACGACCTGATCAGGCAGGGAAAAATCCTCTACTACGGCACCTCGGTATTCACACCCGCGCAGCTGGTGGAAGCCCAATGGCTTGCCACCACCAACCACCTGATCCCTCCGGTGGCCAACCAGGTCCCATATTCAATGCTGGTGCGCGGCAATGAACGCGACGTCCTGCCCATCGCCCAGCAATACGGCCTGGGCGTTCTCGCCTACGGCCCGCTGGCTGGAGGCTGGCTCTCCGGGGACTTTGTTTTGGACTCTGGAAGAGCCCCTACCCGGACGCATTCACTCCCTGGCCGCTACGACATTTCCGGACCGGCCAGCGAGCGGAAGCTGCTGGCCGCCGATTCGCTGGCGCGGCTGGCCGACAAGCTGGAGCTGCCCCTGGTGGAACTGGCTGTTGGTTTCGCCCTTAGCCACCCAGCCGTCAGCAGCGTGATCATCGGTCCCCGCAGCGAAGAGCACCTGCAGGCCTACCTGAAGGCCGCCGAGACCGTATTGGACGAGTCCGTGCTTGATCTGATCGATGACCTGGTGCCTCCCGGAACCAACTTTGTGGAGCGCGATGCCGGGGCTGTAGTCCCCTCCCTGGAGTACGCGGAGCTGCGCCGACGTTAGGACGTGGATGTCCGGCCCTCCCGCTAAGTCCAGCACTCGCTGTCTGATCCATTGCTTCGGAAAGCCCTTTCCGGATGTGTGAAAGTCCGGTAGCTTGAAAAGCATGGAATTCAGATACCTCGGAAACAGCGGCTTCAAAGTCTCGGAAATCACGTTCGGCAACTGGCTCACCCACGGCTCGCAGGTGGAGAACGAGGTCGCGAGCCAGTGCGTGCGGGCGGCACTGGACGCCGGCATCAGCACTTTCGACACGGCGGACGTCTACGCCAACACGGCCGCGGAAACGGTCCTCGGTGAGGCGCTGAAAGGCGAGCGCCGGGAGTCCCTTGAAATCTTCACGAAGGTCTTCGGCGCCACCGGGCCCAAGGGCAAAAACGATGTGGGCCTGTCCCGCAAACACATCATGGAGTCCATCAATGGATCCCTGGGCAGGCTTCAGACCGACTACGTCGACCTCTACCAGGCGCACCGCTACGACTTTGAAACGCCGCTGGAGGAGACCATGCAGGCGTTTGCGGATATCGTGCGGCAGGGAAAGGCCCTGTATATCGGAGTCAGTGAATGGACGGCCGCCCAGCTCCGCGAAGGGCACGCGCTCTCCAAGGAACTGGGCTTCCAACTGATTTCCAACCAGCCGCAGTATTCCATGCTGTGGCGGGTCATCGAGGCTGAGGTGGTTCCGGCGTCGGAAGAATTGGGTGTATCCCAGATTGTCTGGTCCCCCATGGCCCAGGGAGTGCTGAGCGGCAAGTACCTGCCCGGCCAGCCGGCGCCCGAAGGCAGCCGCGCCACGGATGAGAAGGGCGGCGCCAGGATGATCGAACGATGGATGCGCGACGACGTCATTACCGGGGTTCAGGCGCTAAAGCCCATTGCGCAGGAAGCCGGGCTATCCATGCCGCAGCTTGCCGTGGCCTGGGTGCTGCAGAACCCGAATGTGGCCTCGGCCATCATCGGAGCGTCCCGGCCTGAGCAGATCGCGGACAGTGCGGCGGCGGCCGGCGTCACGCTTGAACCGCAGGTCATGAAGAAAATCGACGGCGCCATCGGGGCGCTGGCCGAGCGTGATCCTGCGCAGACTAAATCCCCCGCCACCCGGGAAGCCTAGGGAGCCGGCCGACTCAGGGGGACTCGTCACCCATGACGGGTCCCCCATGCGGAAGTGTCCGGGTACGTGATGGGGATGTGCGTGCGCTTGCCACATTGGATCCTGTATCCCTGAATCCGACATGAATTCGATCTTCCGTCGGCTGTTTGAGCGTTGACGGAGCGGGCGGCCAGGCGTAAACCTGTGAGCAGGGGATCCGGCAGCCGCTCGAGCAGAATCGCACCGCCATGACAAAGCAGATCTACAGGCAACGTCCATCCACCCGCCCCGTGCCGCAGGCCGGCGAGCCCACCCCGGGGCCGCTGACACCCGAGGAGCTTCAGCTATCGGCCCGCAACCACTCCATGCCGCTGGAGGCGCTCCGGTACGACGTCACGCCCCCCGGGATGCACTACATCCTGACGCACTTCGATATCCCGGACACCGGCACGGGGCCTTGGCATCTGCGCATCGGCGGTGCGGTGGAACGGGCGATGGAACTCAGCCTTGCCGCGCTCAAAAAGGACCCCGCCATCACCATCCCGGTCACGCTGGAGTGTGCCGGCAACGGCCGCTCCCTGCTGAAGCCCCGGCCGCTCAGCCAGCCGTGGGTCCTGGAGGCAGTAGGCACGGCGGAGTGGACCGGGGTGCCGCTGGCCTATTTGCTGGCGAAGGCCGGGGTTCTGGACGAGGCCGTGGAGGTTGTCTTCACCGGTGCCGACGAAGGGATCCAGGGCGGCGTCCGGCAGAAGTACGCCCGCAGCCTGCCCATCCGGGAAGCGCTGCGCCCCGACGTCGTGCTTGCCTACAGGATGAACGGCGCGGACCTGCCGCCGCAGCACGGCTACCCCCTCCGCCTGGTGGTCCCCGGTTGGTACGGCATGACCAGCGTTAAGTGGCTGGAGTCCATCGAAGTGGTGACAGCCCCCTTTACCGGATTCCAGCAGCACGTGGCATACAGGTACCAGGACACCGCGGACGACGCCGGTACACCGGTTTCGCGGATCAGGATCCGTTCGCTGATGATTCCGCCGGGCATCCCGGACTTTTTCACGCGCAGGCGGTCGCTCCCGCCGGGGCCTGTGTTGCTGCAAGGCAGGGCCTGGTCAGGCGAGGCCGCGGTCACGGGCGTTGAGGTGGGGATCGACGGCGAGTGGCTGCCGGCCCAGCTGGAGAAACCTCCGGGCCCGTTCGCCTGGTGCAAGTGGACGCTGCCGTGGGTGGCCGATCCTGGCGAGCATATGCTGGCCTGCCGCGCCACGGATGCCACCGGGGCGGTCCAGCCGCTGGAACAGAACTGGAATTACCAGGGGCTGAGCAACAACATGGTGCAGCACGTGAACGTCACCGTGGAGTAAAGATTTCACAGCACACCGCGCCGGCTGAATATCGCTCAGTATCCCCACCAGCGGGTTAAACAGATGCGTCGGACACCCCCCAAAAGTGCCCGACGCTTGTCTGCTGTATGCGCCATGCTACGCACGAATTCATTAAAAAGCCATACGGCCGGTATTTTAGTTCATCCTGGTCCAAGAACTTGCGACGGACAAAACTTAAACGCGCCGCCGCGCCCGTATACTCAGTCCCAGCCATGACCAGCCTTCCTTCCTCCCCTGCCAGTGTTCGAATCGACGCTTGGCTGTGGGCCATTCGCGCCTACAAGACCCGCTCCGCAGCCACTGCCTCCTGCCGCGCCGGCCATGTACGCCTCAACGGCAGTCCGGCCAAGGCGTCCGCCACCCTGGTCACGGGGGACACTGTGACAGTCCGGATGTCTGGCTACGAACGGATTCTTGAGGTGAGGCGCCTGATTGCCAAGCGCGTTGGGGCTGAGGCCGCTTCCCACTGCTTCACCGATCACACCCCGCCGCGTCCCGTCGCGCCGGCCTTGGGTCTTCCGCAGCGGGACCGCGGCGCAGGGCGGCCAACCAAGAAGGACCGCCGCGAGATGGAGCGGCTCCGCGGGCCAGCACTTTAGGCCCTGTAGAAATCTGGTTTCAGCCTCCTGAAACAGTGGCTGGTGCCAACGATGGTCAGTCCTGCCCATCGGCGCGGGCAAGGCTGAACGCTAGGCTGGGACAGCGAGCCGGGGTCCGGCTGCTTCCAGGGACAGTACACGGGACCGTTCCGGTTGAGGATGGATGCTCGGGCTGCAGATCAGGGGGAACAATGGGGACAGCAAAAGTGCTGGCCGTTCGGCGCATCTGCGGCGTTTCACGAACGCCGCATCGGCGGCTGGCCGTGGCAGGAATTCTGCTCGCAACGCTGCTGCTTCCGTCCCTGACCGGGTGCCAGCAGACACAGACACGTCCCGTACTGCCAACGGTGACCGAGCCGCCGTCGAACGTGGTGGAAAGCGCCCAAAAGTATGGACCGGTCATCGACGACATCCGTAGGGCGCTGGAAGATGAGTTCCCAGGTATCAGCTGGCGCGCGGGGGATGGATACGCCATCGCGGAGCGGACCGACGGGCAGTGCTCGCTCTGGCTGCCGTCGTTCCGGAGCAACGGTGACGTTGTGGGAGCGTCGGAGGAATTTCGGCGGGTTATGGACACTATCAATCCCGTGTTGGAACCGTACGGCTTCAGCCCCGTCTCAGTTCTGGATGAGGGGTCCGAAGGATGGTGGTCCGTCACGTCGGGCAATGCGCAGGGAGCCAGGGTGGGGATTTCCGGGCGGACGTCGGTCGAGTTGAGGCTTAACGTTCCTGTCGAGTCCGGCCGGTGTTCTCCCGAGGAGCTCGCGGGCCTCGCTCCATGACCGGCCTCGTCCTGAAGTCCGTCCGCCAGCCCGGTAGAGACGCCATCTCGGACCTGCACATTGCGGATGGCGCGGTGAGCCGGATCAGCCCGGGAAGTGTGATTCCGGACGGCACACGCGTAGTCAGCCTGGATGGGCGTTATGTCATTCCCGGCCTCTGGGACGAGCACGTTCACATGGTCCAGTGGGCCCTGCATTCCAACAGGCTCGACCTGTCGGAGGTCCGTTCGGCCCGCGAGGCTGCGGCCGCCGTCGGATCCCACGGACTCGACGCCCTGCCTTCCGTCACAACCGTGGGCGTGGGCTTCCGCGATGCCCTCTGGCCGGATGTCCCCACTCTGGAAACGCTCGACGTCGCCACCGGCAATCAGCCGACGGCCCTGATCAGCCACGATCTGCATTGTGTGTGGGTGAACAGCGCTGCCGCGGCGCGCTACGGGGTGGCGGTTGACGGGAGCGGCCTGCTTCGGGAGGAACCGGCTTTCGCGCTGACCCGTGAACTTGGCAGACTGCCGGACGCGGTGGTGGACCGATGGGTCCGGGATGCTGCAGACGCGGCAGCTGCCCGGGGCATCGTGGGCATCGTTGATTTTGAGATGACCTGGAACCGGGACCCCTGGCTGCGGCGCATCGGCAGCGGCTTCGACGCCTTGCGGGTGGACGCGGGCGTTTATCCGGCGGACCTTGGGCGGGCCCGCAGCGACGGCATGCGCACAGGCCTGGTGCTCGACGGCGGGAGAGGACTGCTGCGCGTTGGCCCCCTGAAAGTGCTCATCGATGGCTCACTCAACACGCGCACCGCCTTCTGCACCGACCCATATCCCCACGGCGGCCACGGGCTGCTGACCGTCAGCGAGACGGAGCTGCTGGAGCTCCTGGAGGAGGCCAAGGCGGCGGGCTTCGTTCCGGCGGTACATGCCATCGGCGATGCTGCCAACCGGGTGGCCTTGGACGCCTTTGAACGCGCTGGTATCGGCGGCCGGATTGAGCACGCCCAGTTTGTCCGGCAGCAGGATCTTCCCCGGTTTGGCCAGCTGGGAGTTACCGCCAGCGTGCAGCCGGTCCATGCCCTCGACGACCGTGACGCTGCCGAGGCAAACTGGCCCGGCCGCACCGACCGGGCGTTTCCACTGAGGTCCCTCCTGGATTCAGGGGCCATCCTGGCACTTGGCTCAGATGCTCCCGTTGCGCCGATCGATCCATGGGGTGCCATGTCGGCCGCCACCACCCGATCCAGGCAGGACGGCCGCGGGCCCTGGCATCCCGAGCAGGGAATTAGCAGGCGGCAGGCTCTTTCGGCATCGGCGCGGGGACGTCGCCGTATCAGGGTAGGAGATCCGGCAGATCTCATGGTGCTCGACGCCGATCCGCTCACCGTTCCGGACGCGGTGTTTGCCGCGATGCCTGTTGCCGCCACGCTCCTGGCCGGCAGGTTCACCTACGACGGCGGGCTGGCTTAGTTCCGCGCACGGGCCTGCACCAGGTTCGCAAATGGCAACCGGCCATACTCCGCGACAAAATCGGCGTGCAGCCGGGCCTCGGCGGCGTTCAGTTCCCCGGCAGGCAGTTCTTTCCACGCGATGAGCAGCGATTCGGCGTGCTTGAGCTGCCACACCAGCCTTCCGTCCCAGTGACCCGGCGGTTTTCCCTTCCCGAAATCGAGGAATTCCTGGATCTGGCGGCGCAGTCCCCGGTTACCCTTGCTCCCGGGACCGGCTTTGCCGATATAGAGGACATCCGCGTCCTTGATCCATTCGGCGCCAAGGGCCGGCAGGGGCAGCGACGGATTCTTCTTTTTGAAGACGCCGGCAGTGCTTTTGTGTAGAAATTGGGGCTCGAATCCGTCCGGCCTGAGCACGGCAAAGACGCCGGTGCCCTGCGGCACCCGCATAATCTCCAGGGCGTCCACTGCCCTGAATCCTGAAAATCCGTCAGCCTTGAGTGTTTTCCTGCTGACCATCGTGAGGTTCCTTTAGCCGTGGCGGTGCGGTGACGTGGGTCGCCATGGACATTCTTCCTCAATGGCCAGCCGAAAGGGATACCGGCGGGCGGTAATGGAACATTCTCCCCGCGCACCCTAACGCCCAAAAGCGTAGAGTGGCCTAAGACGCCTGATTCTGGACGCCGTGCTGCTGAGGGAGAGATCGTGACGATTGACTGGGACGAAAAAAAGGCCCTGCTACAGGAACCGAACATCGCGGCGGTCACGCAGCTTTGCGACGAACTGATGGAAAAGAAGCCAGGGTCAATCGTTCCCTACATCGATCCCGTGCATGACGAGGACGAATGCCGGATCGTGAGCCTGCAGGTAAGCCCCGGCAAGGGCACCGAGTCCGGGTTCATCTCCCACTACAACGACGACGAAGCCGCGCGCCGGGCCACCCAGATCTACGAACTCGCAGAGCTTGATCCCCGCTACGTCATGCCGTGGAACGCCTACCCCTGGATCCGGGATCCGGACCTTCCCTCCGCATTGAATGTCCAGGAGAAGACAGACGGCCTGCGCCCCTTCCGCCAGTTCCTGAAAATCAACCGCCGCGTCTCCGCCGTCATCGCCCACGGCACGGACGCCTCTACGTTCCTGACCCTCTTCGAGAAGACGTACCACTCCTCGCTCAAGAACAGCGGTATCAAGATCTACAAGGCCAGCGCCCTGGGCGGCCGGGCCTTCGCCGTCTCCGAAGCCAAGCAGGAGGACCTCCTGGCCAAGAGCGTGGAGATCTACCGGGACGCCATGCAGCGGGCCGGAATCCAGCACCTCTAGCCTCCTCGAGATGGCAGTTCACGGCAGTTCCGGGGCCTGACACTACCGCCAAGTGTCATCTCGTAAAAGCATGCTTGAGGCAATCCCAAAAATCACCCTTCCAGCAGCCTCCGCCGGTGCTTCAGCTCCTTGACCCACGATCTGGTGACCAGATCGGGAAACGGTGAGCCGCCGTCGTCGTCCCCTTCCTCCGCGTTCACGCCGGTGAAGGCGCGGCCTGCCTCGAGGTCTGGAATCAGCGGTCCGGACGCCGTCAATACGAGCGCCAGCACGTGGGCCGCTGCACGCTCCGTCAGCCCAAGTTCGGTGGCCCAGGCCAGAAAGTGCCGCCGGGAGATCCCGCTGCGTTTTCCGCCCAGCGTCAGTGCCAGTGTTTTGTCCCCGTAGACCACCGTGGAGGGGATGTCATACACGGGTGCAATGGTCCACTCCCCCTCCGGATGCTGAACCATGGAGACGTTCTTTGCGTGCAGGTCACCGTTGCCCGTGAGCCAGGCAAAAGCGGCCTGGAGCGCCAGGTTACGGAGCGCCGGGAGGGGCGCAGAGCAGTATTCGGCCAAGGCGTGGACTACCTGCCCGTAGCCCACGTTGTATTTGTCCGCGGGGTAGAGCCGGAGCACTTGGGCCGCGTCCTCCACGGCCAGGCGCTGGATATCAGGTCCGTCGACTGCCGGCCCTGCCGCTGCTGCCTGTCCTCCCCCTGCTGCCGGGACCCTGTCAAAGCGTTCCACCAGCAGGCCGGGCCTGCCGGCCACATCGCGGATCAGCCGGACCCTGCTGAGCGGGATCCGCAGCCTTGCAGCGTAGCGGAACATGACCAGCTCGTTTTCCACCACATGGGGAAATTCGGGGGCGTTGAGCTTGAGGATGAAGCGTTTGCCTGCACTGGCCACCGGCAATGAAATCATCCCGGCGGAGAGCTTGTCCTGCACCCCGGCGAGGGCTACTGGATCAATCAGGTCCGGATTGCCCAGCAGTTCGTCGAAGTCCACGGGCTGCCGGGTGTCCAGCTCTACCGCATGCTCGTCAGGATCCAGCCGCTCACCGTGCCCGACGATCTGGACATCTCCCACCGGGTTGGCGCCTGCCGCAATCAGCAGGGAGAGATCATCATCAATACTGGTTTTGACGGACCGCCGCAGCGCGTTGAGCCGGCGCCCCTCGGGGAGCAGGCCGGTGAAGTAGCTGAAGCGCGTACCGCCGTCATGCCTCTCCAGCCGCGCAGCCAGCACGCCTGCCTTGTAGATATCCGCGACCCGGTGCTTCATGGTTTGGACTCGCCGTCCCTGGCCTGAGTGGCGAGGGCGTGGGCGGCCTTGCCGGGCCGGGCGGCCAGCCGGAGCTCCAGCCCAAGGGTTTCAAGTACAGCAGTCAGCGAATCCAGCTGGATGCTTGGTTTTCCCTGCTCCACGAACCGGACGAAGCGTTCGGACACACCCGCCATGTCGGCAAGATCCTGCTGGGTGAGTCCCAGCCTTCCCCGCCGGGCCCGGACCTCTGCTGCCAGGAGGGCACTGATGGGTTCTGCCACGATGCTCCAATAGTTCGATTGGGTACGATCGTTCCGATCTCTGGTGGTGAGTAGAGTCTACGCTCACGTCCATCCAGTCGGAAGGGGAAGATCGGAACGAACGTACCGCTTAGAGTCTTGAGTTGCGTTCCCGCGAAACCGTCAGCGCAGCCAGCGCAGCGACGGACTCTTGATCATGCCGGCCCATTGCCGGCCAAGGCCAAACGTGTCCCCCGCGCGCACGGCGGCAAGGGCGATGATGACAGCAGCGTAGATAACGTGTTCGTCAATGACGGGATTGCTCTTGAGCGGGAGGGAAGACAGCCACATCAGGGCCAAAAGGATGGTGCCGCCTGCGGCCGCGGTGCGGAGCGCGATGCCCAACACCAGCGCGGTTCCCAAACCAAGGAGTCCAAGCATAAACGCCCAATCCACGATGGCGGCTCCAGCTAGCGCCTGAAAGGTGCCGGAGAACGCTCCGTCCAGACTCCCGAGATAGCCAGTCGTGGGTGAGCCGCCGGCGATCCAGGCTTTCTGCGGCAGCGTTGCGAAACCAAGTCCGAACGTTTTGTCCAGAAATGCCCAGAGAAAGACTGTCCCCAGCAGAATGCGAACCACCGCAAGAGAGCGCACTCCGGGCCCGGGAGCCGGGGTTGCGCTGCGTGAAGCCGGCCGGGTCAAAGGTCTTTCGCGTTGCGCTTCCTCTGCTGTTTGCTGCCTGGTCTGCATGTGTTCTCCTTCATCCTGAACGGTGTTTACTCACGTCCCCCTGATAAGTAGCAGGCAAAATTCGGGCCCGGTCAATCCTTGCGTAATTTAAGTCATAGAAGAAGTCAATTTGTTTACAGTTCTCAAGTGAATATCCGCTGGTCCGGCAAGCTGCACAGATCCGCTGACTCTGGCTCGGCGGTGGGAATCTTCCCTGCAAGTGGCGAACTGGCGGGCATCAGCGGGATAATTTAAGTACCCAGAGAAAGAGAATCTGAAGGAACCAGCAGGCATGTTTGCTGCGGCGATCCCACGCCCGGTGGAGCGCCTCGATGGGTACCTGCCCATCGAGGATCATGGTCTCATCGGCGACGGTTCCACCTGTGCCCTGGTAGGGCGCGATGGTGCAATTTCCTGGCTCTGCCTCCCTGAATTCGACAGTCCCCCGTTCTTGGCAGGGCTTTTGGATATGGACGCGGGCGGGCTTTTCGAGATCGTCCCGGTGCCTCTGCACTCGTCGGCGCAAAGGTACACGGAAGACTCCTGCGTGCTGGTCACCTCGCTGTTCTCCGACCACGGCATGCTCCAGGTGACGGACTGCCTTACCCTTCGCTCCGGAGCGAACCTTGCCGAACCCGTCCCGGCCGGCCGGCGTGAGCTGCTCCGCCAGGCGCGGGCAGTGGGAGGCGATGTGCGGGTCCGGGTTCGCCTGACCCCCAAGATCGGCACGAGCTTTGACAAGCTTGCCGGCGGGTGGCGGTTTGACTGGCCGGTGAACGGCACCTCGGAAGTGTACCTTTGGTCGTCGGTGGAGCTTAGGCCTGACGGCCGCGGACTCTCCGCTGACTTGACCTTGCGCGCGGGCGAAACAATCACGGTCTCCCTCCACTGGTCCGGGCGCTTCCGGCTGCGTCAACGGCCGGACGCCAGAGTGCTGATCGACCAGACCGTGAGGGGCTGGCGCCAGTGGGCGTCAGGGCTGGACTGTGAGGGATCCCAGGCCGATCTGATGAAGCGCTCGGCCCTCACGCTGAAGATGCTGGACCATGCAGAGACGGGGGCGATCATGGCCGCCGCCACGTCCTCCCTGCCCGAATGGCCCGGGGCGCCCCGCAATTGGGACTACCGCTACACCTGGGTGCGGGACGCAGCATTCTCCAACTACGTCTTCCGCCGGATTGGCGATCCCAGCGATGCCGACGTGTTCCTCGCTTGGGTCCTCACCAACGTGGAGCGCGACGGCGAGCCACACGTGATGTACGCACTGGACGGCTCCCAGCCGCCTGAAGAAGTGGAGGACCCGGTGCTGCGCGGCTACCGGGGATCCTCCCCCGTACGTTGGGGAAATGGCGCCAGGCACCAGGCCCAGCACGATGTCTACGGAGAAATCGTGGACGTTGCCTACCAGTGGTCCAACAGCGGGCAGCCAGTGGACCGCCAGCTTTGGGCTGCCCTGACTCCTATCGTCGAGGCCGCCATCAGGAGCTGGAGAAGCCCGGACAGCGGGCCGTGGGAAGTCAGGAGCACCGGCCGGCCCTTCACCTATTCGGCAGCGATGTGCCACGTGGCCATCGACCGCGCTATCCGGATCGCCCGGCGACACAAGCTGCCGTATCCGAAACGGCGCTGGGAGGCGGCCGCGAGGGAGATTCACAACGCCACCCTTGGATTGTCCTGGAATGAGGATAAGGGAACCTTCACTGAACACCTCGGCGGCGCCGGTGGCCTTGACGCCGCCCTGCTGACGCTCCCCGTCCGGAACGTCATTTCGTTCAGTGACCCCAGGATGGTCGCCACCACCAAAGCCATCGCTGCCAACCTGGACGCCGGCGACGGACTGCTTTTCCGCTACCTGCCGTCGGAATCCCCGGACGGCCTCCCGGGCGGCGAAGGCGCTTTCCTCCTGTGCAGCTTCTGGCTGGTGGACAACTTGGCAGGGCAAGGACGTGTGGATGAGGCGCACGAGCTCTACGAATCCCTCTGCAGGCGGGCGAACCCCCTGGGACTGTTTCCCGAGCAGATCCATCCTGACACCGGGGAGTTCCTGGGGAACTTTCCGCAGGCCTTCAGCCACGTCGGCGTGCTGGCCAGCGGCCTGCGGCTCCTCAAAGCCCAGCAGCGCCGGCGCAGTGCCGAGGCTTCGTGAAGGCGGCCGAAACGAGGGTCCGCTCCGCTGCCCGCAGCCCTGATCTGTCCCGCAAATAGAACCTCCGCCCTTTCGCTAGCTCCCGCGTGTTGACAGCGCCTGTGACCCGTGCCATATTTTAAGCGTGAACCTGTCAGACAGCCGGACAGCAGGACAGCCTGCAGAGTCCGCAAGCAGCCAGCCCCCCGCTCAGGGGCTCCCCGGGGGAATGGCCCAGCCCTTGGCCCGGCTCAGTGCCGCCGAGGCAGTGTTCAATGCCATCCGTGCCGATATCGAGTCAGGCAAGGTAGCTGTAGGCGGCAAACTCAGCTCGGAAGCCACGCTTTCGCAGCAATATGGGGTAAGCCGCTCCGTCATCCGGGAAGCCTTGCGCTCCTGCACCGCCTTGGGCCTCACCGTCACCAAAACTGGCAAGGGCACCTTTGTGGTGGCCAACAAGGTGGCCAACGACCTCACATTGGGGCAGTACTCCGCCCGGGACCTCAACGAGGCCCGGCCCCACATCGAAGTGCCGGCTGCAGGGCTGGCCGCCCAGCGCCGCACCGATGAGGAACTGGAGACCCTCCGGCAGCTTGTGGCGGCAATGTCCACGGAATCCGATCCGGAATCGTGGGTTGCCCTGGACTCCAGCTTCCACGCGGCCATAGCGTTTGCCAGCCGCAACAAGGTCTTTGCCAGTGTGGTCGCAGAAATCAGGGGCGCCCTGGAGTTCCAATCCGAAACCCTGAACATGGTGGCTGACCGCCAGCACGCCTCAGACGTGGAGCATCAGAAGATTCTCGATGCCATCGAAGCAGGCTCCGCCGAAGAGGCAAGCGCCGCGATGGCTGAGCACCTGCACGCCGTGGGCCTCGCCCTCGAGTCCATCCTGAACAAGTAACCGTTACCCCTAGGACCACATGCCAACCCCCGCATTTTCCGCTGCCCAGAAGGCTGCCCGCACCGACGTCGGGCCTCTCGACGTGACTGGCACTGCGTCCGGCGCCGTGCCTGACGCCCTGACCGCAGAAGCGGCACCGGCAGCCCAAGATCTGCCGCAGCACGCCGCACTGGCGGTTGCCGTCCGCGACGGCCTGGTGGAAAGCGTGCACTACGGCTCGGTCATTGCCACCGCCCCGGATGGTTCGATCCTCGCGGCGGCCGGCGATCCCCTGGCCCCCTTCTATCCGCGTTCCTCACTCAAGCCGCTGCAGGCCGTAGCTATGGTCCGGGCCGGGCTGGAACTCCCGGCCGATTTGCTGGCCCTGGCCGCAGCCAGCCACTCCGGTGCTGCCAAGCACCGCGACGGCGCCCTGCGGATCCTGGAGCAGCACGGCCTCACGGCCAGCGACCTGGAAAACAGCACGGACCTCCCCTACGGCATCAATGAACGCGAAGAATGGCTCCGTTCCGGAGGTCGGCCAACCCAGCTCACCCAGAATTGCTCCGGCAAGCACGCCGCCATGGCCGCCACGTGCGTCATTAACGGCTGGCCTGTGCGCGGCTACCTTGAACCGTCCCACCCGCTGCAGCAGCTCGTGGCCCAAACCATTATCGAGTTGACCGGTGAGCAGCCGTTCGCCCTCAGCACGGACGGCTGCGGCACCCCTCTCCTGGCCTTGACCCTCCGCGGCATGGCGCGCGCCTTCGGCCGAATCGGCCGGGCCAGCGCCGCTGCCGGAAGCACGGGGAGGGACAGCAGCACACCCGGCGACGGCGGGACCCTGCCGCTGACAGCAGAAGCCACCGTTGGCCGTGCCATCCAGCAGCACCCTGACATGGTGGCCGGCGACCACCGGGACGTCACCGAACTGATGCACCTGCTGCCCGGCACCGTAGCCAAAGACGGTTTTGAGGGGATTCAGCTGGTGGGCCTGCCGGACGGCCGGGCCGTTGCCGTAAAAATCGCCGACGGCGCCGACCGCGCACGGATGCCCGTCACCGTGCGCGTCCTCAAGGCGCTGGGCGAGGACACCGCGTCCCTCGCCGGCATTGCCAGTGCACCCGTGCTGGGTGGAGGCCGCCAGGTAGGGCGGCTGCTGTCCACTGATTTTTTGTCCACGCCTGTCAAAGAAGCCGCGTGAGGACCCCCATGACCACCCCCGATACCAGTAACGCCATCAAGGCCGCAGCCTCAACAAGGGCAGCGGACGGCATGGCGGCAAACTCCGCTGAGGAAAAGAAAGTGTCTACGCGTTCCGAGCATGATCTGCTCGGTGACCGGGACGTCCCGGCGGAGGCCTACTGGGGCGTGCATACCCTGCGCGCGGTGGAAAATTTCCCCATCACCGGCCAGCCGCTGTCCTCGAACATGCACCTGGTCCGCGGCCTGGCCGCGGTCAAACAGGCCGCGGCCCGCACCAACCTTGAACTCGGGCTCCTGGACCCCGAACGCGCCGCCGCGATCGAACAGGCCTGCACCGACGTGATCAACGGCCACTACGCTGACCAGTTCGTCGTGGACGTCATCCAGGGCGGCGCCGGGACCTCCTCAAACATGAACGCCAACGAGGTCATCGCCAACCGCGCCCTGCAAATCCTGGGCCACCCCAAAGGCGAATACACCCGCCTGCACCCCAACGACCACGTCAACCTCTCCCAGTCCACCAACGACGTCTACCCCACCGCCGTGAAACTGGGCACCATCTTCGCCGTCAAGGAACTCCTCGCCGCGCTCGAAGAACTCGAAGAAGCCTTCGCCGCCAAAGCCCTGGAATTCCGCACCATCGTCAAAATGGGCCGCACCCAACTCCAGGACGCCGTGCCCATGACCCTGGGCCAGGAATTCGGCACCTACGCCATCACCATCGGCGAAGACCGGCTCCGGCTCGCCGAAGCAAACCTGCTCATCCACGAAATCAACCTCGGCGCCACCGCCATCGGCACCGGCCTGAACGCCCCCGCCGGCTACACCGAAGCCGCCTGCCGCCACCTCGCCCACATCACCGGCCTGCCCCTGATCACCGCCCCGGACCTGATCGAAGCCACCCAGGACGTCGGCGCGTTCGTCCACCTCTCCGGCGTCCTCAAACGCGTCGCCGTGAAACTCTCCAAAACCTGCAACGACCTGCGCCTGCTCTCCTCCGGCCCACGCGCCGGCCTCGGCGAAATCAACCTCCCCGCCGTCCAGTCCGGCTCCTCCATCATGCCCGGCAAGATCAACCCCGTCATCCCCGAAGTAGTCTCCCAGGTCGCCTACGAAGTGATCGGCAACGACGTCACCATCACCATGGCCGCCGAAGCCGGACAACTCCAACTCAACGCCTTCGAACCCATCATCGTCCACAGCCTCCACAAGAGCATCTCCCACCTCCAGGCAGCCTGCACCACCCTCACCGCACGCTGCATCCGAGGCATCACCGCCAACACCGAACACCTACGCCTGACCGTGCAACAATCCATCGGCCTGGTCACCGCACTAAACCCGCACCTGGGCTACACCACGGCCACCGCCATCGCCCAGGAAGCACTCGCCACCGGCAAAGGCGTCGCCGAACTCGTCCTCGAACACGGACTGCTCACCGACGCGCAGCTCCAGGAACTCCTCAGCCCCGAACGCCTGGCAAACCTCACCAAACGCGCCACCCAGCAATAGTCCCCACCTGATAGTCCCCAGCCCAAGAGAAAAAGGACTCCCGTGACACAGCCCCCAGTGACCGCCCAGCAACAAGCGGCCATCTCCGACCACACCATTCCGGCGCACGCCCATGCCTCCGAAGCAGCCCTGCATCAGGAGGATGAGGGCTACCACAAGGGCCTAAAGCCCCGCCAGGTCCAGATGATCGCTATCGGCGGCGCAATCGGCACCGGCCTGTTCATGGGTGCCGGCGGCCGCCTGGCCTCCGCCGGCCCCGCCCTGATCCTCAGCTACGCAGTCTGTGGCTTCTTTGCCTTTATGATCCTCCGGGCCCTCGGCGAACTGGTCATGCACCGGCCCTCCTCCGGTTCCTTCGTTTCATATGCCCGCGAATTCTTCGGTGAGAAGGCAGCGTTCGTCACCGGCTGGCTCTACTGGCTGAACTGGGCGATGACGGCGATCGTGGACATCACCGCCGTCGCGCTTTACATGAACTTTTTCAAGAAATACGTACCGGCCATTGCCGATGTCCAGCAGTGGATCTGGGCACTGCTCGCCCTCGTTCTGGTCCTTGGCCTGAACCTGGTTTCCGTCAAGGTGTTCGGCGAGCTTGAGTTCTGGTTCGCTCTCATCAAGGTGGTTGCCCTGGTGAGCTTCCTGGTCATTGGCATCTATTTCGTCATCTTCGGCACCCCTGTGGAGGGCCAGGAAGTTGGCTTCACCCTGATCGCCGACAACGGGGGCATGTTCCCCAACGGCCTGCTGCCGGCAATCGTGGTCATGCAGGGTGTGCTGTTCGCCTACGCCTCCATCGAGCTGATCGGTACCGCCGCCGGTGAAACGGAGAACCCGGAAAAGATCATGCCCAAGGCCATCAACACTGTGGTCCTGCGTATCGCTGTGTTCTATGTCGGTTCCCTGATCCTGCTTTCGCTGCTGCTCCCGTTCACGGCGTACAAGGCCGGCGAAAGCCCGTTTGTCACCTTCTTTGGCTCCATCGGCGTGGAGGGCATCGACGCGATCATGAACCTTGTAGTGCTCACCGCGGCGCTGTCTTCGCTGAACGCCGGGCTGTACTCCACGGGACGCATCATGCGCTCCATGTCGCTGGCCGGCTCGGCGCCGAAGTTCGCCGGGCGGATGAACAAGGCCGGCGTTCCCTACGGCGGCATCGCGCTGACCGCAGTGGTGGCTGTCCTTGGTGTGGTCCTCAATGCGATCGTCCCGGCGGAAGCATTCGAGATTGTCCTGAACGTCGCCTCGCTGGGCATCATCAGCACCTGGGCCATGATCGTCCTGTGCCAGATGCAGCTGGCTAAGCTCGCCAAGCGGGGAGAGGTGCTGCGCCCGGCCTTCCGGATGCCCGGCGCCCCGGTAACGGGCTGGCTTACCCTCGCTTTCCTTGCCGCGGTGCTGGTCATGATGGCCTTTGACTCCCCGGCCGGGACCTGGACTGTCGCTTCGCTGGTGGTCATCATTCCGGCCCTGATGCTCGGCTGGTACCTCTGCCGCGACCGCGTCCTGGAAATCGCCTCGATCCGCGACGGCCACACCGGACCTTACCCCCTGGTGGCCAACCGGCCGGCCCCCGGTACGGGCAAGGACGGCAAGTAACACCTGCCGCACCCTCTTCAGGTAGCGCCCGACGGCGGCACACGGTTCTGTTTTCACGGAACCCGGGTGCCGCCGTCGCGGTTTCTGCTAAACATCAGATGTATGCCGCTAAGATGAGTCCCATGGCAGTCACTGATGAAGCGATCGGCAAGATTAAGGAGATGCTCCTTCGGGGCGAACTCAGGGCCGGCGACCGCCTGCCTCCGGAGAAGGAGCTCAGCGACCGGCTGGGCCTCTCACGGAGCTCCCTGCGCGAGGCAGTCAAGGCGTTGGAGCTCATCAAGGTCCTGGACGTGAGGCGCGGGGATGGCACGTATGTCACCAGCCTGGATGCGAAGCTGCTCAATGAGGCCGTGGCTTTTGTGGTGGAACTCCATCAGGACAAGTCCATCCTTGAACTCTTCGAGGTCCGACGTATCCTCGAACCCGCCACCGCCTTTATCGCCACGGGAAAAATCGGCGCCACCGAACTCCTTGAACTCAGCGCCACCATGGAGGGCATCGACGAGAACACGGACGTGGAGGAACTGGTCGCCCATGACTTGGAGTTTCACCGCATTATCAGCAGGGCGGCGGGCAACGCGTATCTGGAAAGCCTGCTGGATGCCCTTTCCGGCAGCACGGTGCGCGCCCGCATCTGGCGCGGGCTCACGCAGGAGCGGGCGGTTGCGCACACGCTTGCCGAGCACAAGGCCATTGCCGATGCCCTGGAACGCGGCGACGCGGAACTTGTCAGGGCCCTGGTGACCGTGCACATCAGTGGTGTGGAGAGCTGGCTGCGGCAGGCACTCTAAAGGCAGGCACTCTAAACAGGGAACAGAAATGGCCCGCTGCTTCAGCAGCGGGCCATTCCCATCCTGTCAGCCTGCGCCGGCCGGCAGATGCTGCCGGCCTGACGGGCTGGCCAAGACCTACTGGTAGAGGTTCGGTTTAATCTTCTCCGAGTCAATGTTCGTGGCGTCGTACCAGTAGAACCCGGTATCCACCACCTTCTCCAGCTTGTCGCCCTTGATCGCGGCCACGGCAGCCTTCACGGTTTCGTAGCCGATTCCCACCGGGTTCTGCGTCACGGCACCGGCCATCAGCCCGGACCGGATGGCGTCGATCTGGGCTTTGCCGGAATCGAAGCCAACAATGGTCAGCTTGCCCTTGAGGCCAAGTTCCTCCACAGCCTTGACCACGCCGATGGCCGAACCCTCATTGGTGCCGTACATGCCCTTGAGGTTGGGGTTGGCCGTCACAATGGCCTTGGCGGCATCGGCGGAGAGGAGCTGATCGCCGCCGGCATACTGGATGGCCACGATCTTGATTTCCGGGTGGTTCTTCTCGATGTATTCCTTGAAACCGTCCCGCCGGTCCGTACCCGACTTGGACGTCTGGTCGTGGCCGATGATGGCGATCTCACCCTTGCCGCCAATGAGCTCGGCAAGGTGTTTGGCGGCCTCCGCAGCGGCAGCCTTGTTGTCCGTGGATGCCGTGGTGACGGGAATGTCCGAGTCGACGCCGGAGTCGAAGGCAACCACCGGGATGTTCTTGCCCTTGGCCTGTTCCAGCAGCGGCGTGGCTGCCTGTGAGTCGAGGGCAGCAAAACCGATGGCGGCCGGCGATTTGCCCAGGGCGGTGGTCAGCATCTGGATCTGCTGGTCCACGTCCTTCTCAGTGTTGGGACCCTCGAAGCTGACTTCGACGTCGAACTCCTTGGCGGCCTGGTCAGCGCCCTGCTTCACGGCCTGCCAGAACTGGTGCTGGAACCCCTTGGAAACGATGGCGATGTAAGGCTTGGCTCCGCCGGCGGCAGTTCCGGCCGGCGTTCCTGCCGGTGCCTCGCAGCCGGCGATTGCCACCACGCCCAGCGCCAGGCCGGACAAGGTGAGGAAACTGCGGCGATCAAAAGTGGGCTTGTTCATTCGTGAAAACTCCGTTGTTTTTGATGGGGAATGGAGAGGGTTGGGGGATGGTGCGTTGCCGGGGAATGCCGTCCGGCGGCGGCGGGAGGCGCTACGTGGCAGCCTCCTTCCGGCGAAGCATGTCCAGGTAGACGGCCACCAGGATCACAACGCCGATGGCCACGTTCTGCCACTCCTGCGGCACCGAGATGACCCGCAGGCCATTGGTGAGGACGGACATGATGAGGGCACCAATCACCGTTCCCACGATGGAGCCCTTGCCTCCGGCCAGGGAGGTTCCACCGATCACGACGGCGGCAATCGCCTGGAGCTCATATCCCATGCCCTGCCCGGGCTGGGCGGAGTTAAGCCGGGCAGCGATGATGACACCGGCCAGCCCAGTGAAGGCGCCCGCCGCGGTGTAGATCCAGAGCTTCCAGCTGCGGACGTTGATGCCGGACAGTGCCGTTGCCTCCTCGTTTGATCCGATGGAGAAGGTGTAGCGGCCCAGGAGGGTCTTGCTCATCACCACGCCCGCCACGGTGGCCACGGCGAAGAAGATGAACACAGCGTTTGGAATCACCAGTCCGACGATCGGCTTACCGAGGGCGAGGTTGGAAAAGCCTTCGGTCCCGGTGAAGTAGATGGGCTTGGTTCCCGAGACCACCAGCGCCATGCCCTGGGCCACCAGCATGGTTGCCAGTGTGGCGATGAAGGGCGGAATTTTCAGGAACGAGATGAGGAAGCCGTTCACCGCCCCGATCAGCGCACCCATCAGGATGCCGCCCACCACCCCGGCCCACAGCGGCAGGCCCAGGTAGGTCAGCACCACGCCCACCATCACCGAGCACAGACTCATTCCGGTGCCCACCGAAAGGTCGATGCCGCCCGTGATGATGACAAACGTGGCGCCAAGCGCCAGCAGTCCGATGACAACGGTGGAGAGGAGGATGTCCGAGAGGTTGCCGGGCAGCAGGAACCGTGAATTCATGGCTCCAAAGAAAACCACCAGGACAATCAGCGAGCCGAAGGCCAGGAGCTGCTGCAGGGAGGAGCGAAGCCGCAGGCTAAGGCCGTTTCCCCGTGTGGGCTGGGACTTCGCCGTCAGCACCGTGGATTCTTTCGGTGTGGGGGTTTGTACGATGCTCATGAGGTTGGTGCTCCTGTGGTGATGGAGACCCGTCGGGTGGCGAGCTCCATGATGTTTTCCTGGGTGGCTTCGGCGTTGGTGAGGAAGCCGGTGATTCGCCCTTCGCACATGACGGCGATCCGATGGGACAGGCGCAGGACTTCGGGAAGTTCCGAGGAGATCATGATGATCGCCTTGCCCTCAGCTGCGAGTTCGTTCAGCAGTTTGTAGATTTCGTCCTTGGCGCCCACGTCAATGCCGCGGGTGGGCTCGTCAAAGATGAGGATGTCACAGTCCTTGACGAGCCATTTGGCGATAACCACCTTCTGCTGGTTGCCGCCGGAAAGATTCCGGGCCAGCTGCTTGATGGACGGCGTCTTGATCCGAAGCTTCCGCGAGTATTCGTCGGCCGTGCGGCGCAGGGACCCGTCATTGATGAATCCCGCCGTCGAATTTTTTGCCAGCGAGGAGAGCATAATGTTCTCCTTGACGTCGCGTTCCAGGAGCAGGCCAAGATGCTTCCGGTCCTCGGAGAGGTAGCCGATTCCCAGTTTCGCGGCGGCCGCCGGGTTAGGAATCCGCGCGTCGGCCCCGTTCACCTGCAGCTGCCGGAAGCTGGCTTTGTCCGCGCCCACCAGGGCCCTGGCAACCTCCGTCCGGCCGGCGCCCATCAGCCCGGCGAACCCGAGGATCTCGCCCCGGCGCAGCTCAAAGCTGACGTCCTTCAGCAGGGACGGAGTGGACAGCCCGGCAACAGCCAGGACGACGTCGTCAGCACGGTGTGTTTCTTCGGCCGCCGGCCGCTGTTCGCCGGAGATGGAACGGCCCACCATCAGCGAGATGACCTCCCGCATGGTGCTCGCCGCGGTATCCACGGTGTCCACATATTCGCCGTCGCGGATAACGGTGATGCGCTGGGAAATCTGCTTGAGCTCATCCATTCGGTGAGAAATGTAGATGACGCCGGTGTCAGATGAAACAAAGCCGCGGATCAGTTCGTGCAGGGTGGCCACCTCGGCGTCATTGAGGGCGGCTGTGGGCTCGTCCATGATGATCACCTTGGAGTCATGGCTCAAGGCCTTGGCGATCTCCACCATCTGCTGCTTTGCCACTGTCAGGTCCCCGCAGCGCTCCCGGGGGTCCAGTTTGAGGCTCATCCGGTCAAACAGGTCCTGGGTTTTCCGGTTCAGGGCGCGCTCGCTGAGGATCCCATAGTGCCGGGGTTCGCGGCCAATGTAGATGTTCTGGGCCACCGTCAGGTCCGGCATCAGGTTGAACTCCTGATGGATGATGCTGATGCCCAGTTCCTGCGCGTGCTTTGGTCCGGCCGGCGTAAAGGCCACGCCGTTGAGCTCGAAGGTTCCCTGGTCGGGAACGTAGATGCCGGAGAGCAGCTTCATGAGCGTTGACTTGCCCGCACCGTTTTCGCCTACCAGCGCCAGCACTTCACCGTGCCGAAGGTCCAACTGCATGTTGTGCAAAGCCCTGACCCCGGGGAATGTCTTGCCCACCCCGCGCACGGATAACAGCGTTGTTTGATCCGCGGTCATGCTCTCACCTCATCTTCCTTGCTTGTTGTTGCCGATTCCGGCATGTCTTCTGTGTGCTGCGTCCCGTAGATGTGCCGCGCCGTGGCTTCGAGGAAAGCGTGCTTACCTGCAGCATCAAGCTCCTCCGCCAGCTCCAGCAACACATCCAATGTGCGTTGATACGGTGCCCCGAGCATGCTGACCGGCCAGTCCATCCCGATCATGAGCCTTTCGGGCCCAAAGTTTGCCAGGGCCTCGTCCCAGGCCGGGCGCAGCGTCTCGGCTGTATATTCCGTTCCCGGCATGTACAGGCCGGATACTTTTGCCACTGTATTGGGCAACCCGGCCAAGGCCCGGAACTCCCGGCGCCAGCGGTCCAGACCCTGGTTTGCTTCAGCGCCTGCTTCAGGTCCGCCGTTGGCTCCGATGGGCGGCTTGCCCAGGTGATCCAGCACAACTGTCAGCTCCGGAAGGTCGCGGGCCAGATCTGCGGCCGGGCCCAGATGCCGGGGAAAGGCATCGGGAATGTCCAGTGTCAGGCCCCGGTCGGCCACCAGCCGCAAAGACTCGCGGACCTCCGGAAGCTCCAGGAAGTTGTCCCGTGGATCGTCATGGATCAGGTGGCGGACGCCCCGGAACTTGGGGTTCCGGGCAAACCGTTCCAGCGCAGCTGCTGCCTGCTCCGGATGTTCCAAAGGAATCCAGCCCACGACGGCGATGACCCAGTCATTGCGGTCAGCAACGGCGAGCATGGATTCCGTGTCGGCAAGGGTGTCGTCAGCCTGCACCAGTACCGCGGCGCTGACTCCGGCATCGGAGATGGTCTGCTGGGCCTCCGCTTCCCCAAAGCTGCGAAAGAGCGCTCCATGCTGCGGTCCCAGCCACGAGTAGGGGCGCGCCGCGCCGTCCTGTTCCAGGGATCGCCCGGTTTCTAGTGGCTGGTTCGCCGACTGCAGGTCCCATAGGTGCAAGTGGGAGTCGATCATGAGGGGATCAGCTCCTGCCGCAACAGTTCTGCCCAAAGTTCGCCGGGAACTTCTTCAGCCATCCGGGCAGCGTTGTCCCGGATCTGTTCCGGGGACGTTGCCCCCACTGTCACATTGACCACGGCCGGGTGGCGCAGCCCGAACTGCAGGGCCGCCGTCGGAAGTTCCACACCAAAGCGTGCGCAGATGCCGGCGAGCTGCCGGGCACGCTCAATCTTTTCGTGCGGCGCCTGCCCATAGTTATAGTGCGCGTCATCAGGAACATCCTGCCGCGCCAGCAGTCCGGAATTGTAGGCTCCAACATTTACCACTCCTGTACCCTTTTCCACGCAGCGCTCCAGCAGCGGAACCTGCGGCTGCTCCAGCAGCGTGTAGCGTCCGGCCAGCATCACGAGGTCCAGGTTCGCGGCCTCGACGCATTCCAGCGCTGCCTCCGCCGAGTTGATCCCCACGCCGATGGCGCGAACCAGCCCTTCGGAGCGCAGCTTCTCCAGCGCAGGCAACCCGTCGCGGATGCCGGCGGCGAGATCGTGGACATCGGCGTCGTGCAGGTAGGCAATGTCCACCTGGTCCAGGCCGAGACGCTCGAGCGAGTCCTCCAGGCTTTGCCGGATACCCTGTTCTGAAAAGTCCCAGACGCGCCTGCTCAGGGCGGGCACGTCGAAGCCTTCGGGGTCGCCCGGTGCATCCTCAGCGGCATGGATATCGGGCGGCGTACCACCCGTCAGAACGCCCTGGTGCGGTACCAGAAGGCGTCCCACCTTGGTGGACAGCACAAATTCATTCCTCGGCTTTCCCCGAAGCACCCCGCCCAGCCGGCGCTCCGACAGGCCCAGTCCATAGTGGGGGGCCGTGTCGAAGTACCTGATGCCGGCCTCCCACGCTGCTTCAACGGTGGCGGTGGCCCTGGTGTCTGGCATGGCGCGGTAGAGGTTGCCGATACCCGCTCCCCCAAAGCCCAGGGCGCCGAGGGGCAGTGGCGCGTTCACGGCAGCTCCCAAACGAGCGGTATGCCGGAGTCTTGTCCGCTGTAATCGTCCTGCACTTCCAGGAGCTCGGCCATCCGCGCCTGCCAGGGGACGTTGGCTGGATGCTGGGCCAGTTCGCGGCGCATGCGCTTGTAGTCCTCCACTTCCACCAGGTGGATCAGCTCGCGGCCGCTGCGCCAGATGCGCCAGTTAACCACGCCGGCTCCCTTCAGGGCCGCCACGAGCTCCGCCGGTATGGCGTCATGGGCGTCCGCATATGCCTCGGCGGCACCCACCTTCAGCCTGGTGTGCAGGACGATGGTCTCAGGCATCAGCTGCGGCTTCTTTGAGGGGGAATTCCGGCACCAGCTCGTAACTGCCGTCAGTGGCTGATGTGGCGCTCCATTCCGCGCCGTCCGGGTAACTGTAAACAGCCAGCGTATTCCGGTGCATCTCCGCGCCGGCACCTGGTGCTAACGGTGGCCAGTAACAGCCATCGTGAACGTCCACGGGAGTGATGAAATGCTCGTGGAGGTGGTCAACGAATTCAATCATACGGCCGTCTTTGTCGGCCGAGACAGCAATGAAATCGAACATGGACAGATGCTGGACTGCCTCACAGAGGCCAACACCGCCTGCATGGGGGCAAACCCGGACACCGAACTTGGCGGCGAGCAGCAGGATCGCGATGTTCTCGTTCACACCGCCCACGCGGGCCGCGTCGATCTGGAGTACTTCCAGGGATTGCGCCTGCAGCAGCTGCTTGAACATCACCCGGTTCTGGACGTGCTCCCCGGTGGCCACGGGAATGGGCGCGACGCCCCTGGCAATGGCCGCGTGGCCCAGGATGTCGTCAGGACTGGTGGGTTCTTCAATCCAGGCGATGTCGTAGGGCGCCAGGTGACGCATCCATTCAATCGCGTCCTGCACATCCCACCGCTGGTTGGCGTCGACGGCAATTTTGATGTCTGGTCCCACCGCTTCACGGGCCACGCGGACACGGCGGAGGTCGTCCTCCAGCGAAGCGCCAACCTTCAGTTTGATCTGGCTGAAGCCATCCGCCACAGCTTCCTTGGCCAGCCGTGTCAGCTTCTGGTCGCTGTACCCGAGCCAGCCGGGCGTGGTGGTGTAGCCGGCGTAGCCTTCCTCAAGGAGGCGCGCGCGGCGCTCAGCCCTCCCCGGTTCGGCCTTACGGAGGATCTCCAGTGCCTCCTCGGGGGTGAGGGCGTCGCTGAGGTAACGGAAGTCAACCAGGGCAATGATCTCCTCAGGGCTAAGACCCGCCAGCAAGTCCCACAGCGGCAACCCGGCACGTTTGGCTTTGAGGTCCCACAGGGCGTTGACCACTGCGCCAATCGCCATGTGCATTACACCCTTTTCCGGGCCCAGCCACCGCAGCTGGGAATCGTGGGCCAGCAGCTTCCACGTGGATCCCATGTCGTCCAGCAGCTCTTCAGCGTTCCGGCCAAGGATGTGCGGGCGAAGGGCATCGATTGCAGCCGCCTCCACCTCATTTCCGCGTCCAATGGTGAAGACGAATCCATGGCCCTCGAGACCGTCCCCGGCATCAGTGCCAATGATCAGGTAGGCGGCCGAGTAATCCGGATCCGGATTCATGGCGTCGGAACCATCGAGGTCCCTGGACGTGGGGAAGCGGATGTCAAAGGTTTCTACCGCGGTAATGATGCTCACAAATGCTCCTCGTGTGCAGCCGTTGGAAGGGCCGCTTGGTGGCCGGCCAGGCAGATGATGAAGCTCCCGGGCCTGAAATCTGAGAACAACCTAAACATCGGATGTTTCACTTGTCAATGGGCTAGTTTTGCGTACTATTAGGAAAACGGCTGGAGCAAAGCTCGGATGTTAACCCGATGCTGCTTCAACAAATCGAAGGAAACGTATGGATATCAAGCTGGCCCGGCTCGGAGAGCGTGGCAAAGAAGAACCGGTGGTGCTCATGGCCGACGGGAGCGGGGACCACAAATACTTCAGCCTCGCTGCCCTCACGCAGGACATCGACGGCGCCTTCCTCGCTGCAGACGGCATTCAGCGGACGCGTGAAGCTCTGGCAGCCGGGGAACTGGCGGAGGTTTCAGCTTCCGGGGTCCGGATCGGGGCGCCGGTTGCCCGTCCCGGCTCAATCATTTGCATTGGCATGAACTATGCGGCGCACGCCGCAGAATCAGGCTCGGCTCCGCCCGAGATTCCGGTCGTTTTCCTCAAGCCGGCCAACACCGCCAGTGGCCCTTTCGACGCGGCCCCCATCCCGCCGTCGTCGGAAAAATACGACTGGGAAGTGGAGCTCGGCGTTGTTATCGGACGGGAAGCGAGCTACCTTTCCGATCCCGGCCAGGCTTTGGAGTGCGTTGCCGGATACCTCGTGGCCAACGACCTCTCGGAGCGGAACTATCAGCTGCCAGGTGCCGCAGGCCAGTGGACGAAAGGCAAGTCCCTCCCCGCCTCCACACCGCTTGGCCCCTGGCTCGTCCCCGCCGACCAGGTCAACGCCGGCCGCCTTCAGCTCCAGACCAGGGTCAATGGCGAAGTCCGGCAGGACTCCTCCACAGCCGACCTGATTTTTGACGTCCCCACGCTGGTACACCACGTCAGCCAATACATGCTCCTTGAACCAGGAGATGTCATCCTCACCGGCACTCCGGAAGGCGTGGCCCTGTCCGGCCGGTTCCCTTATCTCCAGCCGGGAGACGTGGTGGAACTGGACATCGAAGGCCTGGGCCGCCAACGCCAGGAGTTTTACCGTGAAGGAGCATTGCAGTGACTGCCACACCTGAGAGTTTTGTGAACAGGGATTTCGAGGGCCTGGTTGCTCTGGTGACCGGAGGAGCGTCCGGAATCGGGGCAGCAGTGGCGGACAGGCTGGAGGCAGGCGGCGCCAAGGTTGCGGTCCTGGACCTCAACCCCGCCGGCACCTCCCACTACGCCGTTGAGTGCAACGTCGCCGAGGACGCCTCGGTGAGGGCCGCGGTGGACGCCGTTGCCAGGCAATTCGGCAGGCTGGACATTGTGGTGAACAACGCGGGCATCGGCGCCATGGGCGATGTCGCAGCCAACGACGACGCCGAATGGGCCCGCGTGCTGGATATCAATGTTGTGGGGGTTGCCAGGATCACGCGTGCTGCCCTTCCGCACCTGCGCCGATCCCCCGCGGCAGCCATTGTCAACATGTGCTCTATCGCTGCCACGGCCGGACTCCCGCAGCGTGCATTGTATTCGGCGTCCAAGGGTGCCGTGCTGTCGCTGACGCTGGCCATGGCGGCTGACCACATCCGCGAAGGCATCCGGGTCAACTGCGTCAACCCGGGAACAGTGGATACCCCCTGGGTTTCCCGGCTGCTTGGCCAGGCGGACGATCCTGAGGCCGAGCGTGCCGCCCTCAATGCCCGCCAACCCCATGGCCGGCTGGTGGCCGCCGAGGAAGTGGCAGAGGCGGTGGCGTACTTGGCAAGCCCTCGGTCCGGGTCAACCTCCGGCACGTCCCTGGCTGTCGACGGCGGCATGCAGGGGCTGCGGCTGAGGCCACTCGGCTAACCTTCCTGCCTTTTCCGGCGGCATCTCTGGTCCGGCGGCATCTCTGGTCCGGCAGCCATCCTGCACGTCCGGGAATCCCGGTTCTTCGTAACGCAACCGGCCCGCAACCCCGCGGCCGGAAGCATCGCCTATGCTCAACAGAACGCCCCAAGGCGCGCTCCCGCGCCTGGCAACGCGTGTGAACTGTGCGATTCAACGACGAACCACCCAGGAGATACGGCATGACCACTTGGCGGATCAGGGATTTCCATTCTGCTGACCTTGACGGGATCCTGCACCTGTGGGAAACGCTCAAGGCAACCAATGTGGAACCCGTTTATGCTCTTTCCGAGGTGCTGGCCTCCTGCGAAAAGGACCACGCCGTGGTGGCTGTGCTGGGCGATATGGTGGTGGGCGCCGCCGTCGGACGTGCGGCGCACGACCAGGGCTGGATCGTTTTCCTGGCCACCCTTCCGGAGTACCGGGGCCGCGGCATCGGGACCTCGCTGCTGGCTGCCGTCGAAAACCGTATGGCTCCGCACGGCCTCAACAAGCTCTCGGCCCTGATGCCGGAGGCGGAAACCCGGGTGGAGGCCTTCCTCAGCCGGGGGTTCGCGTTGAAGAAGAACCTGCGCTATTTCGAGCGGACCATTCCCGTCCAGCGACAGGAGCTCGGCGCCCTTGGTCAGCTGGGCGGCCGGATCCTGGCCCGCGACCTCTGGGAAAACGTGGCCGGCATGCGCAAGGAAAAGGAACTCCTGGAGCGGCGCCTCGTCCTCCCCCTGGCCGAAGCCGATCTCGCCGATGAATACGGCGTGGTGCCGCCGCGTGCCGTCGTGCTTTTCGGTCCTCCGGGAACGGGCAAAACCACCTTCGCCAAGGCGATCGCATCGCGGCTGGAGTGGCCGTTTGTGGAAGTGTTCCCGTCCAGGCTTGCCTCCGATCCGAAAGGCCTGGCAGGAGCGCTGCGGGAAACATTCCTGGAGATCGCCGAGCTGGAGCACGCCGTGGTGTTCATCGACGAGGTGGAGGAGATCGCCTCCCAGCGTTCTGGCGAGCCGCCATCGCCGCTGCAGGGAGTCACCAACGAGCTCCTGAAGATCATTCCCGCCTTCCGGGAGCAGCCTGGCCGCCTCCTGGTCTGTGCCACCAACTTCATCAAGTCCCTGGACACTGCGTTCCTGCGGCACGGCCGGTTCGATTACGTCATCCCCATCGGCCTGCCGGACCGCCAGGCACGTGAGGCGATGTGGCAGCGCTTCATTCCTGCCGCCGTCGTGGACAACGTGGACGTGGAACTCCTGGTGGACCGCACCGAGGGCTTCTCGCCGGCGGACATCGAGTTCGCCGCCCGCAGCGCTTCCCAGCGAGCGCTGGAAAAAGCCGTGTACGACGACGGGGGGCTGGCTTCGGGCGGGACCCTTTCCGTTCGCGAGGCGGTGCGGAAGGGCCCATCCACGCAGGATTACCTCGAGGCTATCGGCGAGACGCGGACTACCGTCAGCGACGAGGTTCACCAGGACTTCCTGGAGGATATCGACCGCCTGGGCCGCGTCTAAGCCGGCGCAGCTCTCTTCTTCGCCCGCGCCCTGCGCGAACGGACACTTAAGCCCGCTCCCCTCAGCGCGAACGGACCAAACAAACTCAGGCCGGGCCGGACGGGATGCCGTTGCTGCGGGCTCGCGGGTGCGGAACGTCTTCGGGAGCAGTCGAGGTTCGGGACCGTTAATTGTCGGTGCCCGCTGGCAAGCTAAGGGTATGGACAACGGGGAAGTCTTGGAAGCAGTTGAAGCACCTGATGCTGCCCTTGTCCTGATGGAAGTGGCCTCCTCCGCTGCCGGCGCAGGTTCTGATTCTGGTTCTGACGCGGGCACTGACTCTAACTCGGGAGCCGCTTTTGATGCTGGCGCTGGTTCTGATCCGTTGCGGGATTTGGCGGAGGAATGCCTGGCCGTCATGGCGGAGGCGGCCCGCGATGAAGCCCGGGCAGCTGCCCGGAAGGCCCGGGCGGCCGCCACATACGCGGACACCTGCCGCCGCCGGCTTTCACCGTCGGCGTCGCTGCACGAACAGTCCGTGGCGGAGATGGGCATGGTCGCCGAGGTCGCCTGTGCCCTGACCATCAGCGAAGGCGCCGCCTCAGCTTTCCTGGTCCAGTCACACCAGCTAAGCACCGAACTGCCGCGCACCCTGGCGTCCCTGCAGGCCGGGGGCCTGTCCTGGCAGCACGCCCGGATCCTCTGCGATGAAACCACCGGCCTGGGCCCCGCCGGTGCGGCCGCCCTGGAAACCCACTTCCTGGACCCCGACGCCGCCAATGCTGCCCGTGCCTGCCTCGCCGGGGACCTCACACCCTCCAGGTTTCGCGCCAGGGCCAGGACCTGGCGCGAACGCCACCATCCCGTCTCGATCGAAACCCGCCATACCAAGTGCGTCCTGGACCGCCGCCTCGAGTACACCCCGGACCGCGACGGGATGGCCTGGCTCTCCGCCTACCTGCCGGCAGATCAGGCCGCCGCCATCTGGGAACACACCACCGCCGCAGCCCGGGCACTCCAAGGCCCCACCGAGCCCCGCACCCTCACCCAACTCCGCGCCGACACCCTCGCCAGCGCACTCCTCGGCGGAGAGAACACCAACCCCGGCAGCAACAGCAACGGAAATACCGACGGCTCACCCCTAGATAGCGGCAGCGGAGCACTCCTTGGTGGAGGAAGCGACAAGGGCGCAAATAGCCTTGCCAACCCCGGCGAACGAGGCGCTGCCGGGCAGGTCCCGCCGCCACGGGCCCAGGTACTGGTCACCGTGCCCGTGTTCTCGCTCCTCGGCCTCACCGACGAACCAGCCACCCTAGACGGCCACGGCCCCATCCCCGCCGCCATGGCCCGGAACCTGGTCGCCAACGGAGCCCACTCCTTCTACCGCGTCCTGACCGACCCCCGCGACGGCGCACCACTGGAAATCGGCCGAACCAGCTACCGGCTCACCACAGCAATGCGCCGCTGGCTCAGGCTCCGCGACGCCAAATGCCCCTTCCCCGGGTGCAACAACCACTCGCTGGATAACGAAGCGGACCACCTTCTGGCCTGGGCTGACGGCGGCAATACCGGCATCAGCAACCTCGGTCAGCCTTGCCGCAAACACCACCACCTCAAGCACAACACCGCCTGGCAACCGACCCCGGCCACCAAAAACGAGCCACCCGGCTGGACCTCACCCACCGGCCGGCACTACAAAAGCGAACACCAAGACTGGGAACCACCCACCTGGCCGGACCACTCACTCACCGAACGCCTCACCTGACGTGAAGCCCCGACCCGGTCTGGACCGCGCCCGCCGCACCGAACGCGATCCAAGACTGAGCCGCACCGCCGTTTGAGCCCGAGCCACTTCAGACCATGCCCCCTTTAGGACCACGGCCCCCGCCCCGATGCTGTGGAACATCGAGCCGGGCCGACGGTAATCTTTGACCCATGTCCTCGAACCCGCTTCGGCACGCCATGGCCCGCATGGGCGGCCGCGATCCGCATCAAGCCCACCGAGCCGCCACTCCGCTGGAACTCTTCTTCGACCTCACCTTCGTGATTGCCTTCGGCGTGGCCGGCAGCCAGTTCGCGCATGAAATTGCCGAAGCCCACTTTGCCGCCGGGTTCCTCGGATTCGGCTTCGCCATGTTCTCGGTGATCTGGGCCTGGATCAATTTCACCTGGTTCGCCAGCGCCTACGACACTGACGACTGGATCTTCCGTGTCGTCACCATGGTCCAGCTGCTGGGAGTCCTGATCCTGGCAATGGGCATCGAGCCGTTGTTTGAGTCGCTCGTCGAGGGCAAAAGCGTGGACAACGCAGTGATGGTGGGCGGCTACGTGATCATGAGGCTGGCTCTCGTCTTCCAATGGGTGCGCGCTTCCCGGCAGGATCCGGCCCGCCGTGAAACCTGCCTGCGCTACGCCACCTGCCTTGGGCTGGTGCAGCTCGGGTGGATCGCAGTGGCGGTCATCCAAGCCGACGTGTTGACCACCTTCCTGATGATCGTGCCCCTGTTCGTGCTGGAAATGGCCACACCGTACTTCGCCGAACGCCGGGCAACCACACCATGGCATGCGCACCATATCGCGGAGCGCTACGGCCTCCTGGCCATCATCGCCCTGGGCGAATGCCTGATCGGCGCCATCGAAACCCTTCGGGCCATCGTGGCCCTCCACGGCTGGAGCGTTGATGCTGCGCTGGTGGGCTTCGGCGGCACGGCTCTCGCCTTTGGCATGTGGTGGATCTACTTCATCCTGCCCGCCGGCCGCGCACTGCACCTTCAACGCGACCGTTCGTACTTCTTCGGCTACGGTCACATGCCTGTGTTCGCGGCCATCGCGGCGACCGGCGCTGGACTCCACGTCGTGGCCTACTACATCGACCACCAGGCGCACATCAGTGCCGCGGTAGCGGTGGCCAGCGTCGCAGTGCCGGTAGTGCTCTTCAAAGTGTCGCTGACCTGGCTGTTCAGCGGCATGATCTGCAGGGACCGCTCAGTGATGGCAGTAACCGCAGGCGTCACCGCAGCAATGGCGGCAACAATCGGCCTGGCGGCGGCCGGAGTCCCGGTTCCAGTCTGCCTCCTGGTGATCGTGCTGGCACTCGGCGCCTCGATTGTCGTGGACGAACGCCGCGGCGTCGACAAAATGAACACGGCCCTCGAACAGCTTGAGGCGGAGGCTAAAACGCCCCGTCCGGCCTAGGACTCGCGGGAGTCGGACGTTCCGCTGGGGGCCTCTTCGTACGAAAGGTTCTCATAGTCCGTCTGGTCCTCGTCGTCCAGCCTGTCGTCCAGTTCCCGGAGCAGCCAGGGGTTCACCCGTGCCAGGATCTTCCGCACCTCTTCCACTTCCACGGCCGCGTAAAGCACCGGCCGGGCGTCGTCATAGCGCGTGACCGGCGGCTTGTCCGGCCACTTTTCGGCCAGCGCTTTGACCCGCTCGGGCAGGGAGTTGTGGGCGTTGTCCGCGATCTTCACCAGCGCTGCGTCGTGGTCTTCGGCGATGAAGCGGATGCCGGCCTGGTAGTCATCCGGGTCGTCATGGAGCCGTTTGGTGACGCGCTCGATAATGCCTACTGCCCGCTCGGAAACCCCCATGTCCAGAAGCGCCTGGCGTGTAATGGGGGTGTCCTCCGCGATGTCGTGCAGGTACCCGGCAATCCGGATGTCGTCATCGAAGTCGGCCAGGGCGTCCCCCACCGCGATCACGTGCTCACGGTAGGGACGCTTGAGCTTGTCCTTCTGGCGGTTGTGGGCCACCTCGGCCAGGACCTTGGCCGTCTCCACCGTGAATCCCGGCTGGCGGGGCCCGTTATCCGGAGAGCCGGCTTCCGTAAATTCCATTTCAGACATGGTTCCAGCCTACGCGCCGGGCTGGCTGCTCAAATCCCGTTCAGAGGACCATCACGGGCTTGATGGCCTGCCCTGATTTCATGTCCTCCACAGCCTGGTTGATGTCTTCGAGTTTGTACGTGCTGACCAGCTTGTCCAGGGGGAACCGGCCGGCTTCCATCAGCGCAATGATGGCTGGGATGAGTCTCTCGATTTCGCTGTCCCCCAGCGTAATTCCCTGGATTCGGCGGCCCGGCATCATGAAGTTCACGTCCACTGCCGCCGTCGCACCAAAAGCGGGCGCGCCAACAGCCACAATCTCGCCACGGGCCGCCGTCGAGAAGACGGCCTGCTCCAGGACTTTCGTGTGTCCGGTCGCTTCGATCGCCGCGTTGGCGCCGCCCCCGGTGATCCTTTGGATTTCAGCAGGGACATCCTGGATTTGGGAGGCATCGATGGTGTGGGTCGCGCCCAGCTCCCGTGCCAGGTCCAGTCGGGCAGGAACCATGTCGACAGCGATGATGGTGGCCACCGGGGACAGCACCGCGGCCATGATGGCTGACAGTCCCACAGCTCCGACGCCGAACACCGCAAGGCTGGATCCTGCCCTGGGCTGAATGGCGTTCCAGACCGCCCCGGCACCGGTCTGCACTCCACAGGCCAACGGGGACAGGTGCTCAAACGGAAGATCGCTCTCCACTTTCACGATGCTCCGCTCGTCCACCACAGACTGCCGGGCGAAGGATGACTGGCCGAAAAAGTGGCCACCCACGGGTTCGCCTCCGCGGGAAATGGGGGAAGTTCCGTCGCTTCTGGCTCCCCCGATCAGGTTCTCGGAAAGCCAGGTGTCACAGTAGGCGGGGTGGCCGTCCCGGCAGTTCCCGCAGGATCCGCAGGACGTAAAGGAAAGCACCACCTTGTCGCCCGGCCGGACCCTGGTGACAGCAGTGCCAACGTCAGCCACCACGCCGGCACCTTCATGGCCCAGGACGCCCGGCAGTGGAAAGGGCAGGCCTCCGCCGGCCACGGAAAGGTCGGTGTGGCACAGGCCGGCCGCCTTGATGTCGACCAAAACTTCGTGGGGCCTAAGGTTGTCCAGTTGCACGGGCTGGATGGAAAAGCGGGCGCCCGGGGACTCAACTACAGCGGCGTCGGTGGTAAGAAGCATGGTCATCTCCTAATCCGTGGCGATGACGACGGACTTGGTGCGGCTGTAGGACTCCAAGGCCTCCGGGCCGTATTCGCGGCCCCAACCGGAGTTCTTGACCCCGCCGAAAGGCACCGCAGGGTCCAACAGCGCCCAGGAATTGACCCAGACAATACCGGCATCAAGCCTCGAGGAAACGCGGTGCGCCCGGGCAATGCTTGACGTCTGGACACCGGAGGCGAGCCCGTACTCAGTGCTGTTTGCAAGCTCGATGGCCTCATCCTCCGTGTCGAAGGGCTGGACGGTGAGGACGGGACCAAAGACCTCCTCCCGGACAGCCGCGGCATCGTTGGCAAGGCCGGCAATAACTGTCGGCCTGTAGAAAAACCCGCCGTTCAGCTCCAGCCGCTCACCGCCCACCACCACCTGGCCGCCGACAGCCTTGGCGCCCTCAACATAGTCAGCTACTTTGTCCAGCTGTTTCCGGCTGGCCAATGGCCCCATAACGGTTTCCGGGTTGCTGGGATCGCCCACAGGAACCCCGGCAACGGCGTCTTTCAGGATCCCCAAAACCGTTTCGTAGATGGGCCGTTCCACCAGGAGCCGTGGCCCGCCCATGCAGAACTGGCCCGAATTGAAAACGAAGGCGCCGATGACGGTGCCGATGGCCTTGTCGAGGTCGGCGTCGGCGAAAAGGATGTTCGCGGCATTGCCGCCCAGCTCAGCGGTGACCGGCCGGAGGTTCTGACCGGCGAGGGCAGCCACATGCCGGCCGACGTCGGTGGAGCCGGTGAAGGCCACCTTGCTGACGTCGGGGTGGGCCACGAGTTGATCACCCAGGGTTCCTCCCGAGCCGGTCACAACATTAAAGACACCCGCCGGCACACCTGCTTCGGTGAGAATCTCGGCCATCAGCAGGGCACTCAGTGGAGTGTCGCCTGCGGGTTTGTGCACTACCGAGTTGCCGGCAGCCAGGGCCGCTGCAATCTTGGTGCTGGAAAGGATCAGCGGAAAATTGAACGGCGTGATGGCCGCCACCACGCCCAGCGGCTCCCTCTTGGTGAAGGCATGCGCCGGGAGGGGAGTCTCCCGGACGGAACCGTCGAGTTGCTGCGCCAGGGCGGCCACGTACTCGTACTGGTCAGCCGCTGTGGCCACATCCACCACTCGCGCGAAGATGATGGGCTTACCGACGTCGGTGCTCTCGGTGAGCGCCAGGTCCTCGGCGCGTTCCCGTATCAGCAGCGCCGCCTTATTGAGCACCCGTGAGCGTTCCCGGCCGCTGAGACGGGACCACCTGCCGTCGTCGAACGCGGTTTTAGCGGCGGCAACAGCGGCGTTGATGTCCGAGATTGTCCCGGCAGCGACCGTCACGGCCACGGCACCCGTGGCGGGGTTGATGATGTCGGTTGTGCCGCCGTCGGACGAAGGCCGCCATTCGCCGTTGATGAACAACTGGCCCCGGGTGACGGCCTCCGGAAGGGTGACCGACGGAATGAGCACTTTTTCAGACTCTGTCATTGTCATTGGCTTGAACTTCCTTGTTCGCGGTAAGCATGAATCCCAGACCAGGCGACGCGCTGCGCTGGATCTAAGGTGATGCGGATCATGATTGCCGTCAAACACGGGCAGGACAATGGCCTCCTGCGCGATTCGGATACTCCAGAGTCAGGAAGCCGTCGGTTCCGTTGATTTTTTCAACGTTTGGGACGGCGCCTCGCCAAAAGTCTTCGCATAGTGGATAGCGAACCTGCCTGCGTGCGGGAACCCCCAGCGTGCGGCGACATCACCCACGCGGGTGGAAGGCCTGGCTGAAAGCAGCTCGCTTCGGACCCGGCGAAGGCGGATGCTGCGCAAATGGTCCATGGGCGTTGTGTCGAGATGCTTCCGGAACCCCAGCTGAAGCGCCCGCGGGCTGACAAAGGCGTCGGCCGCCAAGGCTTCCAGGGTGATGGGCAAATGGGCGTTGGACTCCATGAAGTCGATGGCCCGCCGCACGGCCGCAGAGCCCACAGCCTCCGCATCCCCGGCCAGCTCTTCGCTGAAGTTGTTCGGCGCCGACAGGAGCAACCCCCGCACGGCGTACTGGACGGCGGCGTGTGCCATCAGCGGCGAGCTCAGGAGAGAGTCGGGATTGCTCACACCGGCAATCAGAAGTTCGACGGCGGCACGCCACTCCTTACCCCGGTGCGAGGTCAGGTCGAAGGAGCCTTCAAAGGCAAGCTCTTTTTCGGCTGAGCGCCCCAGGAGCGCTTCGAGTTCCTGATGCATCAGGGACGTGGGTATCTTCAGCCCCAGCAACTGCGTTGGTTCTGACCAGCCCTGGAGGGTGGTGGGCCCCACAGGCCCGTGGATGGCGGCGAGGGAGGGGCTCCCCAGCACCACACTGCTGCCCTGGGAAAACTTCATCCGTCCAAAGCGGGGGAAATTGACCTGGTAGGAGGTCTCCAAATCGCCCGTCGAGATCTTCATCGGAGTGCCGTATTCCAGCAGGCCCAGCGTCACGCCCTCGAGGGTTATGCCCTTGGTGCGCCATTGAAAATCCTCGGCGGAACGGCCCATGTCCAGATGGTGCGGGTAGTAGACCTTGCCGCCGATGTCCAACGCCTCGTCGGGGATTTTGCTCTGGATGGCAAAACGGCCGAGCGCCTCGGCGGAGGCGTCAGCTGCAGAAACGCCGGTGGCTCGCATACGTCAACTAGAGCACGGGCATGGAAAAAGGAACAAGTGGTACCAGCCAACAAATAATCGTTGACTTTTACAACAATATGGATTTTCATTGATATGAGCACAGCAGTTACGGCACAGAGCAGGCTGCGCACATCAGCGAGCAAAGGAGCAACCATGAGCCTCTCAGGCAAAGTAGCAATCGTCACCGGAAGCGGACGGGGATTGGGCCTGGCCTACGCCCGGGAACTGGCACGCCAGGGCGCCGCCGTGGTCATCAATGACGTGGACTCCGATGTCGCAGCTGATGCAGTCCGGACGATCGAGGCCGACGGCGGACGCGCCGTTTCCGTCGTCGCCCCCGTGGGCAGCACGGAAGTTGCGAAGCAACTGGTGGCCGGAGCCGTGGAGGCTTTCGGCCGGTTGGACATCCTGGTCACCAATGCCGGGATCCTGCGGGACAAGTCATTGTTGAAGATGACGGATGAGGATTTTGACCTGGTGATCAACGTCCACCTGAAAGGGACGTTCACCTGCGTACGGGAGGCCTTCGCGTACTTCAAGGAAAACAACGTGCCTGGCCGGATCATCACCATCGGTTCGCCGACCGGCCAGCGCGGCAACTTCGGCCAGACCAACTACGCCGCGGCGAAGGCCGGGATTGTGGGCATGGTCCGCACCTGGGCGCTGGAGATGAAGAAGGCCGGCGTGACCGTGAACTGCGTGATCCCGGTAGCCGCTACCGCGATGACCAAAACCATCCCGTATTTCCAGAAGGCTGTGGAAGCGGACGAGCGCGGCGAGGCCATGCCCGCGTTCTTCCGCCACGATCTTGGTTTCGGAACGGCCGACGACGTCGCCGGGCTGGTTGCCTTCCTCGCCTCTGACGAGGCCGCCAACATCACCGGCCAGGCCATCGGCGCCGGCGGTGACCGGCTGCAGGTCTGGACCCACCCGGAGGCAGCCAGCACCGAATACCGCGAGGGCGGCTGGAGCTACGAGGCCCTCCGCGACAGCGCCGATTCGCTCTTCAATGCAGACACCCTGCAGAGCTACGGCGAGGAATTCCTCCCGCTGCCCGAGGAACTGAAGCCCGAACCAGCCCAGCCTGCACCGGCACAGCCCTCGCAAGCACAGCCCTCGCAAGCACAGGCCCGCTGACATGGCACGCTACGAACTGGGCATCGATGCCGCCGCGCTGGACGCGATCGACATGCACGTCCACCTCGAAGTGGACAGCTGCGGCCACGGGTCCCTGCCCGACGCGCTGACAGAGGCCTCGGCGAAGTACTTCAAGGCCGAGGACCGCACTCCGTCCCTGGACCGGATCGCCGAGGTGTACCGCGAACTGAACATGGCCGCCGTCATCTTCACCGTGGACGCCCGCACCCAGCTCAAACACGAACCCAACAGCATCCCGGAACTGATCGCCGGCGCGGCCCGGAACAACGACGTGCTGATCCCGTTCGGCAGCGTTGACCCGCGCACCGGCGAAGACGCGATCGCCGGAGCCAAGCACCAGGCCATCGAACTCGGAGCCCGGGGCTTCAAGTTCCACCCGAGTCTGCAGGGCTTTGACCCGTCCAACGAACGCTTCTACCCGCTCTGGGAAACCCTGCAGGAACTCGGCCTGCCGGCCATCTTCCACACCGGTCAGAACGGCATGGGCGCCGGCCTTCCCGGCGGCTACGGGATCAAACTGGCGTACTCCAACCCTTTGCTGCTGGACGCGGTGGCCGCTGATTTCCCGGAACTGCAGATCATCATGGCCCACCCCTCCGTGCCGTGGCAGGACGAAGCCAACTCGATCGCCACGCACAAGGCAAACGTGTTCATCGACCTCTCCGGCTGGTCACCAAAGTACTTCCCGGAATCCCTCGTCCGCCTGTCCAACTCAGTACTGCAGGACAAGGTCCTCTTCGGCACCGACTTCCCGCTCATCACCCCACAAAAGTGGCTCGGCGCCTTCGCCGACCTGCCACTCAAGGAGGAGGTCCGCCCCAAAATCCTCAAACACAACGCCGTCCGCCTGCTTGGACTGGATTGATCCGCACCAGGCAGCTGACCTCTCCACCTTTAGTCCTTTCGGCATAATCCCCAACATCAGAAGCACAGGAGCCCAACCATGCCCAATCTCGTCGTCGACTTCGACAAACTGCTCACACTCGCCGGGACGGACCTCGGATTCACCGGGTACCGTGAAATCACGCAGGAACAGATCAATAAGTTCGCCGAGGCCACCGGTGACGACCAGTGGATCCACGTGGACCCCGAGCGTGCCAAGGACGGGCCCTTCGGCGCCCCGATCGCGCACGGCTTCCTTACCCTCTCGCTCATCATCCCCTTCTGGGGCGAGCTGTTCGACGTCGAGAACGTCACCACCAAGGTGAACTACGGGCTTGATAAGGTCCGCTTCACGTCGCCCGTGAAGGTGGGCTCGCGGATCCGCATGCAAGCCACTATCGCCGACGTCACCGAGGTAAAGGGCGGAGCCCAGATCAAGGTGGCCAACACCATCCACATCGAAGGCCAGGAACGCCCCGCCGTGGTGGCCGAATTCCTGGCCCGCTTCTACATTTAGCTTCCTCCGACCTCATGGCGCCCCAACGCGGGGCTGGCTTTTCCGGGTCCAAGCCAGTCAAAACGGACTAGTCTCACACATAGGAAGGATTCGCCATGGAAAACTTTGGCATTGGCTCGTGGCTGCAGCGTCGCCGCCCCAAGTCCGGCAACAAAACAGCTCTTATCAGCGGTGACCGGACAGTGAGCTATGACCAACTCGCGGATCGCAGCATCAGGCTTGCCAACGCCTTACGGGACCGCGGAGTTGCCAGGGGAGACAGGGTTGCCTACCTCGGCGAGAACCATCCCTCCTTCCTGGAAACCCTCTTTGCCTGTGGCCTGCTGGGCGCTGTTTTCGTCCCGCTCAACACCCGGCTGGCACCGCCCGAGATCCAGTTCCAGCTTCAGGACTGCGGTGCAGTATGCCTCGTTCATTCCAGCAGCCTGGATGGCCTCGCCATCAGCGGCGCAGCGGGCACACAGGTGGCACGGCGCATCGTCCTAGACGAAGGCATGGAAACAGGAGCCACTGAGTTCAAAACAGAAGCTGAGTTCAACACGGAACAGGGCACGACGGCGGTGGAGGACTTCGAGGCCGCCATTGCGACCGGCTCGAATGAGTTTTTCGACGAGCAAGTGGGGCTCGACGACGGCGCCATGATCCTCTATACGTCCGGCACCACGGGACGGCCCAAGGGTGCGCTCCTGACCCACGGGAACATCGTGTGGAATTGCCTCAATGTGGTGGTGGACTTTGATTTCGCGTCCACGGACGTGGCGCTGATCATCTCGCCGATGTTCCACGTTGCTTCATTGGACATGGGCGTGCTGCCCACCCTGCTGAAGGGCGGAACTGTTGTTCTGGAGGCGAAGTTCAATCCCCAGCGGACGCTGGAACTGATCGAAAAGCACCACGCCACCACCATGAGTGGTGTCCCCACCACCTACCAGATGCTCTGCGAGCACCCGGATTGGGAGGGAACCGACCTATCTTCGCTGAACAAGCTCACGTGCGGCGGCTCCGCTGTTCCCCTGCGGATCCTGGAAGCCTATGAGAGTCGGGGCCTTGTGCTTTCCAACGGCTACGGCATGACCGAAACAGCACCCGGGGCCACCACCCTTCCGGCCGCCCGTTCCCGGGAGAAGGCCGGCTCGTCGGGGCTGCCGCACTTCTTCACCGACGTGCGCATTGCGGACTTTGACGGCAGCGTGGCTGCTCCCGGTGCTGTGGGCGAGATCCAGGTCAAAGGCCCCAACGTTATCCTGCAGTACTGGAACCTGCCCGAGGCAACCGCCGAATCCTACGCCCCCGGTGGATGGTTCAAGTCCGGCGATATGGGCTACAAGGACGACGACGGGTTTGTGTTTGTCTCGGACCGGCTCAAGGACATGATCATCTCCGGCGGTGAGAACATCTATCCCGCGGAAGTGGAACAGGTCATCACGGAGCTGGAGGCCGTGGGCGGCGTAGCTGTGATTGGTGTGCCGGATGAGAAGTGGGGCGAGGTGCCGCGCGCCGTGGTGCTGCTCCGCGAGGGCATGCAGCTGACGGAAGAGGAGCTTCGGGCGCACCTTGAGGGCCGGCTGGCGCGCTACAAGATTCCCAAATCCGTGGTGTTCGTGGACGAGATGCCCAGGACGGCCAGCGGCAAGATCCGGAAGGCCGAGCTCCGGAGGATCAGCGGAGGCCAACCCTCCGGACGGGCCTGAGCCCAGGCACGCAGCACCGTCCCGGCCCCGGGTAGGCCAACGGGCGGCCGCTAAGCGCCCGGGTAGCCGCGCCACACCCACGGTTCGCGCGGCAGCCCTTCCGGCCGGAAGTCCCTCAGCGCCTGCTCCAATGTTCCGGCCGGCAGACCCAGGGACTCCAACAGCACGTCCCGCACTGCGGACGCCGAAACTCCTGCGAGCGCGAGGTCGGCCAGCGTGACGGCACCATCGCGCTTCGCCAGGCGGACGCCGTCGGAATTCACCACCAGCGGGACGTGCGCATATTCCGGAACCGGTATGTCCAGCAGCGAGGCCAAGTACGCCTGCCTGGGGGTGGACGGCAGCAGATCGTCCCCACGGACCACCTGGTCAATCCCCTGCTCGGCGTCATCCACCACTACCGCCAGGTTGTACGCCGTCACGCCGTCGTTTCGGCGCAGCACAAAGTCGTCCACCACTCCTGTGAACTCCCCGTGCAGGATGTCCCGCACGGTGTACTCCGCCGTGTCCGACCTCAGCCTGATGGCAGCCGGCCGCGTGGATCTCTTGAACTCAAGCTCGGCAGGGTCAAGATTCCTGCAGGTGCCTGGATACGCACCCTGGGGCGCGTGCGGAGCTGACGGCGCCTCCTGGATTTCCCGGCGCGTGCAGAAGCATTCATACGTCCGGCCGGCATCACCCAGCCTGCTGATCGCCGCCGCATACAGCCCGGTTCGGTCCGTCTGGCGTACGACGGCGCCGTCCCAAGTCACGCCGATAGCCATCAGATCGCGGAGCTGCTCCGCCTCCGCACCGGCCCGGGCACGGTCCAGGTCCTCCACGCGCACCAGGAAGTTCCGGTCCGTGGACCTGGCAAACAGCCAGGCCAGGATGGCTGTGCGAAGGTTGCCAACGTGCAGCTCACCGGAAGGGCTCGGGGCGAAGCGGCCGGCGGAAGTCATGGAACAACACTAGGCGGAGGAGCAAACGACTGAAGAACCCACGGCTGAAGAACCGCGGAGTTGAGAAGGGCAGGCCTGAAGAACCAAGGGCGGAAGAACAGCCGGCACAGCACAAGAGCCCCTCAGCTACCGATGACTTCGGCGGACCGACGTCGGGAGCTCAGGGGCTCTTGCCGTGTGTTTGCAGAATGACCGTGGTGTGAACAAGTGTCAATCAGCGGCGGCCTCCTTGCGGGAAGCGAAGTCCAGGGACCGGGTGGTGTGCCGGAGTGCCTGTAGCCTGCGGGGTGGGGCGGTAGCCTTTAGCCCTTGTTGCCATTATTTGAGCAGGCACCCTACAGTTGGCACAACCGGCAGAGTTTTGATTGATCAATCCGACCAATACCTGCCGGGGTAACCGGCAGGAACTGATCAGATTGCAGGAACTGGACGTAACGGACAGGCGGATCCTCAAGGCCCTGGACGATGATCCCCGGGTACCCATCATGGTGCTCGCCCAAAAGCTCGGCCTGGCCCGCGGGACTGTGCAGTCGCGCCTGGAGCGGATGACGGCGTCGGGAGCCCTGCGTCCCAACAGCAGCCGCGTGCTTCCTGCAGCATTGGGCCGAGGTGTGGCCGCGGCTGTCAGCGCCGAGCTGGACCAGAGCCACCTCAACGAAGCCATCGCCGCGCTTCGGGAGATCCCCGAGGTCCTGGAGTGCCATGCCCCGGCCGGCGACACCGACCTGCTGATCCGAGTGGTGGCCACCAGCCCGGATGACCTGTACCGCGTTTCCGAGGAAATCCGGCTCTGCCCGGGAATCGTACGGACGTCCACCAGCATGTTCCTGCGGGAAGTCATCCCCTACCGGACCACCGGACTGCTGAAGGGCTGAGTTCCGGCTACAGCACGGGGAGCTCTCCCCATCGCGGACACCTGCTCAACGCGGCTAGGCTGTCACGGGAATCCACACAGGGGGGAACATGGCGGGAACATTCTACGGCGCCGACGTGCCGGCGCTTCGGCAGCTCGCCAAGGAGTTGGCCAGCGGCGCCAGCCGGCTGGACCTGCTGGGCCAGCAACTCAACGGCTCGGTCAGCAACAGCCCCTGGAAAGGCCACGACGGCGACAGGTTCCGCAGCGACTGGAACTCTGGGCACCTCAAAGTACTGAAGTCCGCATCGGCGGGGCTGGAGCTGGCGTCCAGGGCGCTGCTCGCCAACGCCGATGAGCAGGACAAGGCAAGCACCAGCGGCGGGCCCGGCTCAGGCAACGGCAGTGGCGCCGGCGGTTCCGGCAACGGGAGTAACAGTGGGCCCGGGGAGGGCACGGCCCAGGATCTGACGGACACGCTGACCGGTATGACCCCGGAAGAACGTGATGACTACCTCAAGAGCGACGAGTTCAAGCAATGGGCCCTGGCTAATCCTGAAGCAGCCAAAACTGCCATGGATGCCGCCGCAGACTCGGGCCTGATCGATAAGAACTCCAAGGTGTACGGTGACTTTCTGAGCTCGTACTGGAACCAGCAAGCCATGCTGGACATGGGCATCGACCTCTCCGATTGGGACACCTCCAAGGGCACGGAGCACAACTGGGAGACCATCAGGAAGGTCTACGACTTCTATGGCCAGGCCTACCTCTCCAACCCTGACCTGCAATGGGCAGGCATGGCCAACATGATTGGCCCGTCATTCGCGGGTGGGTTCAAGGACATGGCCATGCTTCGGGACCTCGCCCAGCAGATTTCGGACAATCCGGCGTCGGATATCCCGCTCCCGGTCCTGGACCAGATCGAACAGCTCGCGGGGATGACCGACCAGGAAATCCGCTACTACGAAACCAGCATGCTGGATATGAACAAGGAAATCTTCCTGGACCAGGCCCGCCAGCATCAGGCCTACATGACCGGGGGACTGGACGAGATCAACCGGTTGCGTGATTCGGGCGCAATAGACCCAGGCACCGCCCAGGAATGGGCCAAAATTGCTTCCGGGGACCCCGAGCTGGTCCAGGAGGGCAACACGGCGTTGCTCTTCCGGGAACAAAACGAGATTATCGCGGACGACTACGACAACATGCGCAACCACCCTGGCGGGGAAGCGGTGACGTACATGGTGACGCTTGCCGGAGAACCCTCCATCCCCGGCGCGAAGAGCTACCCCGAGGTGTTCCCCTACACGTTCGACGTGGAAAGCCCAGGGCCGGAAAACATACCCTTCACCAACTGGGACAACCCCGCCCAATTCCGAACGGACTTCACCACAGGCTTCCCCGACGGCAACATCTCGGACGCAAACCAGCGGTGGGAACTCATCAGGCAGGACACCCTGCCCGCCTATCAGAACCTCCTGGCCGAAGATCCGGCACGCGCCGGCCAGATAATCGGCTCGGACTTCAACGACCGGGTGGAGCAACACCGCCCCATCAACAACATCCCCGGCATTATGGACCGCTTCCTGGATGGCTTTAGCGCGGAGGTCCACCAGTGACATCTACCCGCCATTTCCGCCGGCTCGCCGCCGCAGCTGTCCTTGCTGCAGTGACAGTATGTGTCGTTCTCACCGGCTGCCAGGTCAGCGGTACCACCACCGAACCAACCTCTCAAGGGAGCACCATGAGCACCTCGGAATTCTCTACCCTGGACGCAGCCGGAGTGGAGCAGATCCGCACGTCCAAGGCTGCACGGCTGGACATGAGCTCAGGGCGGCTGGAAAAGACGGCCGTACGCGTCACCGACGACAGCTACGGTCCCGAGATCAACACCAAGGATTCGGGAAAGATCAATCTCACCATCGTTGGCCCCAGCGGCGAGATCAGCGGTGACACGGACCGGATCCGGTTCAACACCACCACCAAGCGGCAGGACTTCACCGAAGTCACCTACTTCCTGACCGCCGAATCACCGGAGGAGTATTTTGAGCTGATCCGGGACGGTGTGGCCCGATACGGCATCGATTCCGGCTCCGCCGAACGCTGGATCAGCAGTACCCGGGACGATCCAGGTACCAAGAGCGACTTCTCCATCACCTCCGGCACGTCAACGGGGCTGGACGTAAATTATGACCTGCGGTACGACGGCGGCAAGGCCACCCAGGTGATCATCGTCCACGTCCGGCCAGCTACGTAGGAAGCAACAGCGAACTACCCAGCGGAGCACCAGTGAAGGACAAGGACAGCTAAACCGGCGGACCCGCGTTGGACTTGAGGTTTTTCATCACCAGGGTTGAGGTGAGTCTCTCAACGCCGGGCAGGGACGTCAGTTCGGCATCGTAGAAGCGCTGGTAGGCGGGCAGGTCCTCCGCAATGACCTTGAGCAGGTAGTCAGGAGAGCCGAACAGCCGCTGCGCCTCCACGATGTTGGGATTGTCCGCCACACGGTTCTCGAAGATCTCCATGGTGGGCCGGTCCACCTGCCGCAGGGTCACAAAGACGATGGCCTCGAACCCCAGTCCAACCGCCGCGGGATCGATGTCCGCCTTGTAGCCGCGGATCACCCCTGACGTCTCCAGGTCCCGCAGGCGGCGATGGCACGGCGCCACGGTAAGGCCCACCCTGGCGGCGAGCGCTGTTGCAGTCATGCGGCCATCCTCTTTAAGGTGACGCAAAATACTTCTATCAATGTGGTCAATCACGCAATAACCTTACCCAAAGCCTCTTCTTTTGCGCGAAAAAGGCGAGCACTTTTGGTGCTGAAATTACTAGGGTTTGTCCTGTAGCCATCTGACAGGAGCCCGCCATTGAATGCCCAGCTGTTTTTCGCCTTTGTCCTGGTGGCCGCTGCCCTCGCCTGCACTCCCGGAGTGGATTGGGCCTACTCCATCACTGCCGGCCTGCGGCAGCGCAGCTTTGTTCCCGCGGTGGCCGGGCTGTGCGGTGGTTACGTCCTGCACACCGTGCTGATGGTGGCTGGCCTCGCCGCGCTGCTGACGGGCATGCCCGGCGTCCTCGGCTGGATCACCCTGGCCGGCGCCGTCTATCTTTTGTGGCTCGGGGTCAGCACCCTGCGCTCCTGGCGCGAAGCCTCGTTCAGCGCAGCATCCGATGCCGGGACAGCCGCCAACCAGGTCCGCACCTTTTTCCAGGGGATGGGCACCAGCGGCATCAACCCCAAGGGCCTGCTGTTCTACGTGGCTTTGGTGCCGCAATTTGTGAGCGCCGAGGCGCCCCTCCCGGTGCCGGTGCAGTCAGGGCTGCTGGGCCTGACGTTTGTGCTGCTCGCCGCGGTGGTCTACACCTGTGTAGCGCTCCTGGCCCGCAAGCTCCTCCAGTCCCGTCCCGGGGCTGCGCGAAAGGTCACCCTGGCAAGCGGCATCATCATGGTGGGACTGGGCCTGGTGCTCCTGTCCGAGCAGGCGGTCCCGCTGTTCCTGTCCTGAGGGACGTGCGCCTTTCCTGAAGGATGTGCGCCCTATCCTGACCGGACAGGCTTATGCCGCCTCACTCTCCGCCGGACTGCTTCCAGTCCTGTTCCCAGAGCCTGCGCTCCTCGACGTCTTTTCGGATGACCTCGAAGGTTTCGAGCTCCGCGGGCCTGCCGCGAAGCCAGTCCCGCGGGTTGAGGGACTTCCTCCCGTTGTCCAGCAGGAGCAGGGCGCGGTCGGTCAGGGCGTCATTGCGCAAAGCCAGGTCCGTTTTCCGGCGGCGGAGGACCTCCTTGAGGGTTTCCTGGGCCTTCGCGCGGGCGCCAAGCCGCCGCAGCGAGCGCGCCCTGAGCAACAGCAACGCCGCGGAAAGATCATCGGAGTTGAGCAGGCCTTCTGTCCAGACCACTACCTCCTTGTCCCATCCCAGCGCGAAGGCCAGTGAACAGCGGGCCAACGCTGAGGGCAACGACGGCGGCAGCCTGGCCACAGTCTGCAGCGCGGCTTCCAGCTGGCCGGTTTCGCGCAGGGAGTGCGAGAGCGCCAGGAACACCGACTCCTCACTGAAGAGCACGGGGACTTCGATGCGTTCGGCCACTTCCACCGGGGTGACCACGCGCATCAGGTAGGCCGCAGCATACTGGTTGGCGTCGTCGTCGTTCCTGGTGGACAAGCCGCGCTGGAGGAGCTCGGACGCACGCAGGTAGCCGCCATGCTTGTACTCCAGCAATCCGGCCATCATGTAGCAGAGGCCCGCCCATCCGGGATAGGTCCGGGCCACCGTGATCAGCCGTTCCGGTTCCTTGTTGGCGAAGATGGCTGCATGGACGGCCTTGGCCGCCTTGCTGGGCATCCTCTTGAGTCTGGGGACGTCCCCGTCCACCGAAATCAACGCCGGGTCGCGGCCGCCCAGCACTCCGTGGATCAGCCCGCCGACGCCGTCAGCCAGCTCCCGCACCGGCGTCCTGAGGTGGGCGTGCCCGAAGGGCGTCAGGTCCCGGGTGTCCCGATAAATTGGTAGTGCAGCATCCCCCGAGGTCATTTCTCCATGCTACGTCGCCAGCGAGACCCACAGGCCGATGACCCACGTGCTTGCCGCCAGGCTCGCCAGGCCAAATTCCACGAGTATGCCCAGTCCGGTTGCCTTCAGCGCGGCCCAGCTGGTGGACGTGGCCGTACCGATGCTCCGGGTGCGGTGGAACTCGCTGAGCAGGAGCCCGGCGGCGAACCCCACAAAGAGTCCAACCAGCGGGATGATGAACATGCCCACCACGCCGGCGGCCAGTCCGATCAGCACGCTTCGGTTGGGAATGCGGTGCTCCCTGAGTTTGCGGCCGGTCAGCACCGTGCTTGCCACCATTCCGGCGAGAACAAGCGGCAGCCCCACGCCCAAAACCACCCAGCCGGCTGTTCCGGCCCCGCCCCAGATGGCCCACGCCAACAGGCTCGCCGCGATCAGGATGCTGCCGGGAAGGATCGGGATAACGGTGCCGGCCACGCCCACCAGGATCGCCAGGCCACAGAGGACGGTCACCACCGTTTCGGAGTTCATGACCCCAAGTGTAGGGCGGCGGCCGGAAGAACCCCTTCCTGCTTGGTTCCCCGCATGCATGTTGCCGGTTAACCCTCGACGGCGGCGCCTCCCGTACATGGGAGGCACCGCCGTCGAACGTAATGGCCTGTTGCAGGCAGTCGCTGCTGTCTACTCGGCGTCCACCGCTGCGGCCACAGCGGCAGTGACTGCCGGAGCGACGCGCGGGTCCAGCGGGCTGGGCACGATGTACTCTGCCGAGAGGTCAGCCTCCGCCAGTTCTGCAATGGCTCGGGCTGCCGCAAGCTTCATGGCCGGCGTGATGCGGCGTGCTCCGGCGTCCAAGGCGCCGCGGAAAATCCCGGGGAACGCAAGAACGTTGTTGATCTGGTTCGGGAAGTCACTGCGGCCGGTGGCCACTACTGCGGCGTACTTGGAGGCAACCTCCGGGAGGACTTCGGGGTCCGGGTTGGAGAGGGCGAACACAATGGATTGGCTGTTCATGAGCTTGAGGTGTTCTTCATCCAGCTTCGAGGAGGAAACGCCGATGAAGACGTCGGCGCCCAGGAGGGCCTCGCCCGGGCCGCCGCTGACGCCGCGCGGGTTGCTGCGCTGTGCCATCTGGGCCTTTTTGCTCTCCGGGCCGGCGGCAATGTCGGCACGTTCGCTGTTGATGACGCCGCGCGAATCCAGCAGCACCACATCCTGGATGCCGGCCGTGAGCAGGATTTCTGCCACCGCGATGCCCGCTGCCCCGGCGCCGGAAACCACCACGCGGAGGCCGGCCAGTTCGCGGCCGGTGACCTTTGCTGCATTGGTCAGGGCTGCCAGCGCTACAACGGCGGTGCCGTGCTGGTCATCATGCATTACCGGGCAGTCCAGCGCCTCGATGAGCTTTTCTTCCAGCTCGAAGCAGCGCGGCGCGGAAATGTCCTCGAGGTTTACGGCGCCGAAGCTGGGGCGCAGCCGGACAAGGGTCTCCACGATCTCGTCCACGTCGGTGGTGCTAAGGACCAGGGGGATGGAATCAAGGTCGCCGAAGGTCTTGAACAGGGCCGACTTTCCCTCCATCACGGGAAGGGAAGCGCTGGGTCCGATGTCGCCCAGGCCCAGCACGGCAGTTCCGTCGCTGACCACCACCACCAGGCGCTGTGCCCAGGTGAGTGTGCGCGCAAGCTCGGGCTTGTTGTGGATGGCACGGCTGACCTCGGCCACACCAGGGGTGTAGGCGATGGACAGGTCGCGCTTGTTCGACAGCGGGACGGTGCTGGAGATCGAGAGCTTGCCGCCCTGGTGGGCGTCGAAGATCTCGGCTTCGGTCAGGGCCGTTGCTGCGGAGTTATCGATGGGTGCAATTGCGTCAATGGACACGTCTTTGTCTCCTGGGGCTAGCCGTGGGCGCACGGCGCATAGTGGCTCAAGCACAGGGAGGCTCAAGGCGGAGCAATTCGGCGCTTCGCAGGGCCCAGGGGTGTCGGGCCCGGTGTGAAGCCCTTGCAGGGCGGGTTGCCAGCCACTCCGGTTCTGCAATGGTAAACAGAACGGGAGCCCTCAACTGGCAGTCCCGGCCCGCAGAATGCAGAAGAAACGGTTTATCACGTCCTTTAGTGACCCGGATCACCCTAATAAGACGTATTTAATACCCGATTGGTCTAGACCAGCTAAGCGGAATGGTGCAGTGAATAGCCCTCGGAGGAGGCCTGATCGAAGAGGCTGCAAGCCTTCTTCAGGTCCTCTTCGGCCTCAAAGAGCGAGAGACGCCTGTTTCTGACCGACTGGACCAGACCAGTGACGGTCAGCAGCAGGACCCTTGCCACGGCAGGATCGTCGCATACCGGTCCCAGCGCCTTCTCACCCAGGACGTCGATTTCACGCAGCAGCGCGGTGGTATCCCGGCCCGTGATGTAAGCACCCCTGGTGAGGCACTGCTCGACGGCGGGCTGCATCACCCTCATGTGGAAGATCTCCATGACAACCCCAGCGAGGGCACGGCTGCGGAAGCGCGGGCTCGCGTTCCGTGCGGCGCCCTGTAACTCCTCCAACTGGTGGCGATACAGCGCAAGCATCAGGTGTGTCGGAGTGGGAAAGTAGCGGTACAGGGTGCCGAGCGGCACATCGGCTTTGGCCGCAACTTCGGCCATATCCACCGAAGCCAGGCCCTTGCGCGCCCACCCTGCAGCGGCCTCCAGGATTCGGGCGTAGCGCAACTGCTGGCGTGGAGCAGAGGGCCTCGCGGCCATGGGCGGATGGTCTGAAAGGGTCTCGGGCATCAGGTTTCCGGAGGTTGTGTTTTATGGTGCTGCGGCCAGGAGCATCCCCATCCAATGCCACCTGCAAATCCGGTCCAACTATACGCCACACTTTCGTGGCGTAATTAGTCCATTCCATTGATTTGCCCCTTCACAGAGAGCGCCCAAGAGGCTAGTTGCTGCGTGGCAAGACGCCGGTGCGCTGGGCCGACGTAGGGCGCACCGTACCGGCTGGATCCGCGCCGCGCTTTTGGTGCCGGCCCCATTTTCCTGGCTGCTCCACCGGCCCACCTGGGTGCCAGGATTTCGCTCGCCGGTCCCGGGCCATGTCGTCTTACTGTGGCCGGAATAAGACATGTCTAGCCCGTTGGATCGTTGGGGTGAGACGATATGGATGCCATGATGTCGGGGGGACTTGATGGCCGGCCCCAGTAACACGGGACCGTGTGGAACACCGGTTCTTCATTTGGGGAACTTCAGGGGCTGGTGGGCCGGATCCTGATGCGGGCGCGGGCTGGAGTGCACTCGTTCCGGGAGCCGCTGGAGTCACTATCACCAACGGCTGCAGCTATTTTTCACAACTGAAAATGAGGTCTCAGAATGAGCATCATCAAGAGTGCCAAGTGGGCGGCGCGCCTGGGGGCCGGCGCGGCCGTGGCAATAGCGGCTGCTTTCGCCATTTCCGGGGCGGCCAACGCCAACAATAACCCGGAAAATCCCGTGATCAATGGGCAGCCCTTCGTCGGGTCAACCCTGACCGTCGAGATCGACCCGACGTCATACCGGGGCTGTGGAGCCGCGGCCGGTCCGGACTACCGCATCTATTGGACCCGCGACGGCGAGATCATGCCAAGTCACGGCACGTGGTGGTTTTACCGTCTGAGCGAAGAGGACCGTGGCAGCCAGATCGAGGCACACGTGGCCAGCAACTACCCCTGCCAGCCCATGGCTGTCCACAGCGGGCCAACGCCGCCCATAGCAGCCTCCAACCGCGTCAACGGATACACGGGCCGCGGCGCATCTGAACTCCTGGCCCGCACGTCCAGCGGCACACTGAACTTGTACTCGAAGGTGAACGGCGCCTGGGAAGCCCCCAGGACTGTCGGATGGGGCTGGAACATATTCAACCACCTTCTCTCCCCTGGCGACTTTGATGCCGACGGCAACAATGACGTACTGGCCCGCGACAGTTCCGGCCGGCTTTTCCTGTACGGCGGAACCGGCGACGGCGGGATGTTTCCGGGGCGGCAGATCGGCAGCGGCTGGAACATCTTCGAATCAATATTCAGCCCGGGGGATTTCAACGGCGACGGCACCAATGATGTCCTTGCCGCCAGCTTTGACGGAACACTCTATTTATATCCGGGAAACGGAGCCGGCGGGTGGCTGGCGCCATCCGTGGTGGGCAGTGGCTGGGGCGTGATGGACGCCATTCTCACACCAGGCGATTTCGACGGCAACGGCACAGTGGACTTGGCTGCCCGCGACCGAAGCGGGGCACTGCATCTGTACAACACCGACGGGACCGGCGGCTGGGGCGAGGTCAGCACCATCGGCCAAGGGTGGGATGTCATGACCATTATTGGCGGCGCCGGAGACTTCAACGGTGATGCAACCAACGACGTTTTCGCCATCGGCTCAGACGGACGCCTATTGGCCTACTACGGCAACGGCGCAGGAGGCTGGACTGGAGATGAAGCCATAGGACAGGGGTGGCAGATCTTTACTGCCGTCTTCTAGGGGACCTGCTGGCCTGTTGCCAGCAATTCAGGGGGATTCCATGGCGTATTCCAGTTCATCTTTTGAAGGACGTTCAACGCGCAACGGCCGCGCACGACTCCGCGAAGGGCCGTCACGTGGCACTGCACGAGGCACGACGGCGGCCCTGCTCTGCGCACTTTTGATCGCCTTCGCCCTGGTCCCGGTGGCGCCGGCTGAAGCAATGGGCCCCGTGCTAACACACTTTGAGCGCACCTCCCCGGACACTATCGACGCCGGGGACACCGTGATCATGCACTTCAGCACTGACATCCCGGTGGCCTTCGGGAGATTGAGGCTGTCCAACGCCAACGGACAGTACCCTCCCCGGGACTTCAGTTGGGGAGACCAAGACGGGCCCGAACTGACTCAGCACGTCATTAGTCTGCCCACCGATGCCGGCTCGTGGCTCGGCGGTCTCTATCTTGTGGAGTCCATATCGTTCTGGGACACCCATACCCATTCTGGTGGGACGACATACCGTAGCCATCCGGGAGGCCAGTGGTTGCGCGCCGCGGATTTCACTGTGGTCAATACCGAACTCACCGCAGCCCGCCCTGACCTGGTTGGGGTGGAGGTAACCTCGGGCGGTGTCCTTGTCCCGGGGGAGGAGGCGGTTATTGCTTTCAGCCTCTCGGCACCTGCTCAAAAGGTCAAACTCCATTTCAACGACGAGTCCCTGCTGAACGCAAAGGTCTTCGAATGGACAGGGAGCCCGGCCCCCCGCCCATTCACAGGCGAGGTGCGCATCCCCATCGATTCCAGCTTCCTCGAAGGTGAATATCAGCTGAAGTCAGTTGCAGTGTCCTACCTTGGCGGCCAGGCCGCATATAGTTTCGGCCGGGGGTTTTGGCCAAACTGGGATGGCGACTTTTTCGTAGTGAACCCCGATAAACCGCTACAAACGTTCGAGAACCTAACTCCGCCTGAGCTCTCAATTGGAAACTACCCGGACAACGTTGAATACGTCCTGAGCATGGGTGACGTTAGACCCAGTCCAACGGGAGGGACCTGGTCGAAGGCACCAACTCAGGTGTGGGGCAGGTGGCTACGGGATGGCAAGCCCCACTGCGGCGCGATGTGGTGCGATTCGAGGTTCTATGCGACCTCAGCCAGTGATATGGGATCGGTGCTCGAATACGAACAGACTGCAATGCTGGCAGGTCACAGGGCGTTAACGGTCCTTTCCAATCCCATCTATTTCTCCCGCTCGGGGCCAACAACTGTCACCGGGGGCAGCCGGGTAGGGAGTGAACTCAGGGCCAGCTTCGATCTATCGACTGTCACGGCATTGCCCGAAGGGGCCGCCCCGACAGTCGGGTTCGAATGGAAGGATTCCGCGGACCCGGCGATTATCCTTGCCACGGGAGACACCTACCGGCCCACCCAAGCGGATGTTGGACGCACTGTTCGTGCGGTGGCCGTGGTCGACTTCGATGGCCAGACGGTCGCCCGGTCGGTCAGTAACGACGTTGGACCGATTGGGAAGGCATCACGACTCAGCGACTTCAACGGTGACGGGTTCAACGACCTCTTTGCGGTGGACCAGACCGGCGTCCTTCGTCTGTACGGGGCCCGCCCGTCCGGCTGGGAGTCTCCGCTCGCCGTCGGCCGGGGCTGGGGTGTTTTCAATCTCGTCCTCTCGCCGGGCGATTTCAACGGCGATGGCAACGTGGACGTCATGGCACGGGATTCCAGTGGCAACCTGTTGCTCTATCAGGGGGATGGCCGCGGGGGCTGGCTTCACGCGTCAGTCGTGGGAACCGGCTGGTCCGGAATGACGGACATCATGGGCCCTGGAGATTTCAACGGCGACGGGACAAGCGATGTCCTGGCCAAAGACAGGAATGGCCGGTTGCTGCTTTATCCGGGTAACGGGCATGGCGGCTGGCTCGCCCCCTTCCAGGTGGGTCAGGGGTGGAACATCTTCGATAAGATCTTCGCCCCCGGCGATTTCGACGGCGACGGCGGACCTGACGTCCTGGCCCGCAACAGCAACGGCGAACTGTTCCTCTACCAAAGTGACGGGCTCGGGGGCATCTTCGGCGTCCACACCATTGGAACCGGCTGGGACGTGATGGCCAATGTGGGGAGCATCGGCGACACCAGCGGGGACGGTTGGAACGATCTCTACGCCATTGACCGTGGAGGAGTCCTGATGGTCTATCACCACAACGCCACCGGCTGGACCGGTCCTCATCCCAGCGGCCCGGACTGGAACACACTGAAATTTGTTTTCTAGCCGCCGGCAAACAGCGGTGTCTTTCGCACAAGCCTGATGACAGTCATGGCCCGTAGGGGTCAGTCAACGCCCTTGATCTTCACCACAAAGACCGCGCCCAGGAGCCCGATGCAGGCGGCCGTGATGAACAGTGTCAGATACCCGCCAAAGTACGTCACCGCAAGGAATGCGAGGCCTGGCGCGAACACCTGCGGCAGCGAGTTGGCCACGTTGATGACACCCATGTCCTTGCCTCGGTCCGCCGCCTGAGGCAGTACCTGCGTGAGCAGCGCGAAGTCAACGGCAAGGTAAGCGCCAAACCCCACGCCCAGGATGCCGGCTCCAATGAGGGCGCCGGTCCAGACCGGGAAGAAGGCCATGGTCAGTCCCGCCGCGGCAATGATTCCGGAGGACCCGATCACAAACGGCTTCCGCAGGCCCAGCCGGTCGCTCCACGGGCCCGCCACCACAGCGGTGATCATCACCATCACCGCATAGATGCCAGTCAGGGTCAGGACCCCCAGCGCCGGGTCCTCATGCTTAAGGACGTCCCGGAGGAAGAACAGCAGGTACACGATGGTCATCTGGTTGCAGACGTTGACCAGGAAGCGGGTCAGCCAGGCCCAGGCGAAGTCCGGGTGGCGGGCAGGGCTGATCCAGAAGCTTCGGACAAACTCCCCCAGCCGGAACGGAACCTTCTCACCTTTAGGCAGTTGCGGATCGTTCCGGTGGAACAGATACGGCAGCACAGAGAGTATGAGCGCCGCAGCACATAAGGCGTATCCCACCATGTAGTTGCCACTGACGACGGCGCCGAACACCGCCCCGATCAGGATTCCCACCGTCTGGCCCATGGCAGCCAAACCGCCCACACCGCCGCGCTGAAGCACCGGAACACGGTCCGGGACGGCAGCTGTAATGGCGGCGTAGGCCGCGTTGGCTCCCAGCTGCACCAGGCACCAGAAGAGCACCATCAGAGCGACAGTCGTTGCGCCTGACAGGGCCAGGAGCGCGGCCGTCCCCAGGATGGCACCGGCCAGCACCCAAGGCGAGCGGCGGCCGAAGCGGGAGGTGGTGCGGTCAGAGAGGGCGCCAAACAACGGATTGGCCACTAGTGACACGGCGGCGCCGCACGCTGTCACAAGGGACAGGATGGCTTCCTTGTTGTCCTCGTCAATGCCGATGGCCTGCAGGCCGATAAAGACGTTGATGGGTCCAAAGAACGCCGCATTAATACCAACGTTGACCAGCACCAGGCCGGTGACCCAGCGCGCGGTGACCTTCCGGGTGGGTTCGGCGAGTGCCGCCGTCATGCCGTCCGCTGCGGCGCCGGGATCCGGCGGTGCGGGTGTGTTGGACAGGCTCATGGCTGGTTCCCCCTGGAACAGTTGGTGATTCTGAAAATCAGACTATCGTGGGCTTCATTGCACCGCTTGTCTTACCGCAAACTGCCATTCAGCGGCGCCCAAACTTCAGGAGAAGCATGACAACAGCCGCAGGAAACCAGTCCGCCCAGGCCGTCAACACCGCAGACCTCTACGATGAGCGCGGCGAAGACCTGGCCTCGGTGTCCCTGCAGTTCCAGTCCCTCGGTGGCCGCTCACACTTCAGCGGGCCGGTCAGGACCATCCGCTGCTTCCAGGACAACGCCCTGGTGAAGTCGACGCTGGCGACTCCCGGCGATGGTGCGGTGCTGGTGGTGGACGGCGGCGGATCGCTGGGCACGGCCCTGATGGGCGACATGATTGCCGAAAGCGCCGTCGCGAACGGGTGGGCCGGCGTGGTGATCAATGGCGCCATCCGGGACCGCGAGGCCATCGCCCGGCTGGACCTCGGGGTAAAGGCCCTGGGCAGCAACCCGCGAAAGAGTGCCAAGGCTGGCGCCGGGGAAGTTGACGTGGACGTGGAGATCGACGGCGTGACCTTCCGCCCCGGCATCACCGTCTGGTGCGACCCCGACGGCATCCTCGTGGAGCGCTGAGCGGGAATAAATTCAGGCTGCGGGAACAAAAACGGAACTGACATAGTTACTGGAAGCAACTATTAGTACCAATTCCTCTTTTTCCTGGGAGCAGCCATGTCCAAATCCACCGCAGTGCGGGCCGCCGGAGAAACCCTGACGCACCGGCAAACAGTCACAGTGATGGTGGGACTCATGCTTGGCATGTTCCTCTCATCGCTGGACCAGACCATCGTGTCCACGTCCATCTACACCATCGCCAACGACCTGGACGGGCTCTCCCTCCAGGCGTGGGCCACCACCGCCTACCTCATCACCTCCACCGTCAGCACTCCGCTGTACGGCAAGCTGAGCGACATCTTCGGCCGCCGCCCCCTCTACCTTGCCGCCATCGTGATCTTCCTGGCAGGCTCGCTGTACGCCGGGTCCGTGCACTCCATGACGGAGCTGGCCATCGCCCGCGGCATCCAGGGCATGGGCGCCGGCGGCCTGCTGGCCCTCGCCCTGACCATCATCGGCGACATCGTCTCCCTCAAGGATCGCGCCAAATACCAGGGCTACTTCATGTCCGTGTTTGGCATTTCCTCAGTCCTGGGCCCAGTGGTCGGTGGCGCCTTCGCCGGCTCCGCCAACATCCTGGGATTCGACGGGTGGCGCTGGGTATTCTTCATCAACCTGCCCATCGGCCTGGCAGCGCTGGCCGTGGTGTTCCTCTACCTTCACCTGCCGGCCAAGCACGTCAAGCAAAAAATCGACTACTGGGGTGCAGCAGCCATCACCCTTGCCATCGTGCCGCTCCTGCTCGTCGCGGAGCAGGGGCGCAGCTGGGGCTGGACGTCCCCAAGTTCGTTCCTCTGCTACGGCCTGGGCGTGGTGGGAATCGTCTGGTTCCTGCTGGCTGAGAAGCGCGCCGGAGACTACGCACTGATTCCGCTCCGGCTCTTCAAGAACATGACCTTCGGCCTGTCCTCGCTCCTGAACTTCATCATCGGCGTCGGCATGTTCGGGGCCATCGCCATGCTTCCGATGTACCTGCAGCTGGTCAAGGGGCTCACCCCCACTGAGGCCGGCCTGATGATGATCACCTTCACCGCGGGCATCCTCACCGGCTCCATCACGGCCGGCCGCACCATTTCCGCCTCCGGCACCTACCGGATCTTCCCCATCATGGGTACGGCCATCCTGACCGCCGCCGCTCTGGCCATGGGCCTGACCCTCGGCGTGGATACCGGGCTCTGGGTGCCAGGACTCATTGCCGTCTTCTTCGGCATGGGACTGGGCTTCTGCATGCAGCCGCTCACCCTGGCCATGCAGGTCTCCGTCCCGGCGAAGGACATGGGCGTGGGAACCTCCTCCGCCGCGTTCTTCCGCTCGATGGGCGGTGCGGTGGGCACTGCGGTGTTCATCTCCATGCTCTTCAGCCTGGCCGCGGGCCGCATAGCTGACACCATGAAATCGGCCATGGGCAGTGCCGACTACCAGGCCGTGCTCAATGACCCGGCCGTGGCCGCCGACCCCGCCAACGCCAAGCTCTATGAGTTCTTCCAGCACGGCGCATCCAACGAGTCCCTCAACGACACCAGCTGGCTGCACACCGCCAACACCGTGCTCACCCGGCCCATCACCGAAGGATTCGCCTACGCGATCGACACCGTGATGATCACAGCGGCAGTACTCACGGGGATCGCCTTCCTCATCAGCTTCGCCTTGCCGAACAAGAAGCTGACGGACCCGAAAGCCGCGCCGCAGAAGGAGCCGGAGGCAGTGCCCGCGCACTGACGGCTCGCCACATCACGGCAGGCAGTCTTTTTGGGCTGCCTGCCGTTTTGTTTTCCCGGAATGCCGGGCCTTCAGTAATGGACGACGACGGCACGCATCCCGCCGTCGTCGCCTTTCGTTGTGGGGCGGGTGGGGCTCAAGTGGAACAGTGGGCGGTGACGTGCCACACTGTGTAGCGCGTGTGCGCCGGCGTCTGGCCGGTACCGTAGCCGACGACGTCCGCACCGCAGCCACCCGACCCCAAACCCAGGGAGTACCATGTCCACCGCCAAGGAGCAGATAACCGCCAAGATCCCGCAGCGGGTGATCTGGCTGGCCCTGGCGGGCGCGGTGGGCGGCTTCCTCTTCGGCTTCGACTCGTCGGTAGTCAACGGCGCTGTTGACGCCATCAAGGACGAGTTTGCGCTCTCCGAGGCCGTCACCGGCTTCGCCGTGGCCATTGCCCTGCTGGGCTGCGCGGCGGGCGCCTACCTGGCCGGCAAGGTTGCCGACCGTTACGGCCGCATTCCCGCCATGAAGCTTGGCGCGCTGCTGTTCCTGGTCAGCGCCATCGGGACAGGATTCGCGTTCGGCGTCTGGGACCTGATCTTCTGGCGCCTGGTGGGAGGACTCGGCATCGGGCTGGCCTCAGTCATCGCCCCCGCCTACATCTCGGAGATCTCCCCCCGGCAGGTGCGCGGCCGGCTGGCCTCGCTGCAGCAGCTGGCCATCACCACGGGTATCTTCGCCGCACTCCTCTCCGATGCCCTCTTCGCCACCAGCGCTGGTGGAGCGGACCAGGGGTTCTGGCTGGGCATTGAAGCCTGGCGCTGGATGTTCCTGGCCGCGGCTGTGCCTGCCGTGGTTTACGGCTGGATCGCCTACACCCTCCCCGAGTCCCCGCGTTTCCTGGTCTTCCAGGGCAAAGACGAGGAAGCCCGCAAGGTCTTCGACTCCATCGCCCCGGCCGAAGACACAGACAGGCACATCCGCGAAATCCAGGATGCCATCGAAGAGGACAAGCTGGCGGGCCAGAAGGGATCGCTCCGCGGCAGGACCTTCGGTCTTCAGGCTGTGGTGTGGGTGGGCATTACCCTCTCCGTGCTGCAGCAGTTCGTGGGCATCAACGTGATCTTCTACTACTCCACCACGCTGTGGAAGGCCGTGGGCTTCCAGGAGAAGGACTCGCTGACCATCTCCGTGGCCACCTCCATCACCAATATCCTGGTCACCCTGGTGGCTATCGCGCTGGTGGACCGCATCGGCCGCCGCCCCATCCTGCTGGCCGGCTCGATCGGCATGGCTGCCTCCCTCGGCACCATGGCCCTGGCGTTCTCCTCCGCGGTGGGCTCCGGCCCGGACATCTCCCTGCCGGGCGCCTGGGGTCCTGTGGCCCTGGTGGCTGCCAACATCTTTGTGGTCAGCTTCGGCGCTTCCTGGGGGCCCCTGGTGTGGGTACTCCTGGGCGAGATCTTCCCGTCCCGGATCCGCGCCCGCGCGCTCGGCCTGGCTGCGGCGGCGCAGTGGGTGGCCAACTTCGCCATCACGCTCAGCTTCCCCGTGATGGCGGCCGCCTCCCTGCCGCTGACCTACGCCATGTATGCACTGTTCGCAGCGGCGTCATTCTTCTTTGTGATGTTCAAGGTACCGGAAACCAATGGCATGTCCCTGGAACAGGCCGAGACCCTGTTTGTGCCCAAGGGATCCGCGAAGGCGTAAGGGACTGCCTCCCTGTCCCGCGTCCGCCCCTCTCCCCCAAGTAGGTCGCAGTAAGTGTCGTTATGAGCGCTCATAACGACACTTACTGCGACCCAGTTGGGGATTCTAGAGCGTAAGTTTCATGCCTTCGTGGCTCCTATCGAAGCCAAGCCGCTCGTAAAACCGGTGGGCGTCCTTGCGCGTCTTGTGGGTGGTCAGTTGCATCGTGGTGCAGCCCCGCGTCCGTGACTCTTCGATGGCCCAGTTCAGCATGAGGTTGCCGATCCCCTGGCCGCGCAGGCTTGCCGCCACCCTGACAGCCTCAATCTGGGCACGCCACGAACCGCGGCGTGAAATTCCCGGCAGGAAACTCAGCTGGAACGTTGCCACTACCTGCCCTGACGCCTCGCCGGGAGGCACGAGTTCGCCCACCACCAGCAAGTGGTTGGGGTCCGCGTCGATCGCCCCGAAGGCCTCCTCGTAGGGCGCCAGATCCTCCGCGCTTTCGCGAGCGGCCCCCAACGAATCATCGGCGAGCAGCCCAACGATGGCCGCCACATCCGTCCGCAGGGCGCGGCGAAGGAGGAACCTACCGCCGTCGACGTCGGCAGTCAGCAGGGCGGAGAGGGCACCTGGGTTTGGGGTCACCAGCCCAGCATTGCATATCCGGATCCCCATGAGGCAAAGCAGAGCAAAAGCAGAGCAAGAGCAGAAACGTCCGACGCCGGCACTCGGGTGAGTGCCGGCGTCGTGCGGGGGAGGGTTCCGCCAAAAGCTGCCAAAGGCGAGAGAGCGTCGGGGAGGAGGTCAGGCCGGGGCCTTGGCCACCTCCGCCTGGCGTTCCTCCACCAGGGTGGAGATGGCAGCAAACAGCGGATGCCCGGGAGCCAGGCCCGTGATCCTCTCTGTCGCGGCATCCGGAGATGACGATGCCAGGATCTGTGCCAGTTCCGTTGCCTCTGCGTCGGCGGGATCGTTGAAGCGCAGCGCGGCGGCGATGGCCCCCAGGAGGGCCTCCGGCACGATCCCGCGTTCGGCCAGCTCAGCAGCCGGACTGATGAAGCGTTCGTTCCGGCTGAGTTTGCGCAGCGGGGCCCGGCCTACGCGGTGGACAGTATCGGGCAGGTGCGGGTTGGAGAACCGGACCAGGATCTTCTGGACGTAGGCTTCCTGCTCGTCGCTGTTGAAGCCGTGCTTGGCCACCAGGAGCTGCTTGGTTTCCTCCAGGACCGCCCGCACGTCCTCGGCCACATCCTGGTCAGCCATGGCATCCGAGATCTTCTCCAGGCCTGCCTCGAAGCCGAAGTAGGCCGCCGAGGCATGCCCGGTGTTCACCGTGAAAAGCTTCCGTTCGATGTACGGCGAAAGCTCGTCCACAAAGGTGGCCCCGGGAATCACCGGCGCGGCCCCGGCGAAGGGCGTCTGGTCGATGACCCACTCGTAGAACGTCTCCACCGTGACATCCAGGCCCTGTCCGGGTTCCTGGTTGGGCACGATCCGGTCCACGGCCGTGTTCGCGAACACGGCCATGGAGTCGAGTGAACCTGCGGCGTCGTCCCAGAGCGCGGCAACCTCTGCCCGCAGGATGTCTGTGGCATTGATGGCGTTCTCACAAGCCATCACCTGCAGCGGCGGCAGCGAGGTGTCCCGGGCGGCGATCCCCTTGGTGATGGTGGGCGCCACGAACTTCAGGACGTGCGGCCCCACAGCGGTGGTGACGATGTCCGCCGTCGCAATTTCCGCCACCAGCCGTGCTTCCTCCATGCCCGAATTGAGTGCGCGGAAGTTGGTCACGGTCCTGACTGTGGGATTCTCGCCCACCTCATGAACCGCGTAGCTGTCCGCCCCGGCGAGCTGGTTGATGAGCTCGTCGGCGACATCTGCGAAAACCACCTCATACCCGGCCTGGTGCAGCAGGAGGCCCACAAAGCCGCGGCCGATGTTGCCCGCACCGAAATGTACCGCCTTCACTATGAGTTGACCTTTCCGAACAGCGCCAGCACTTCATCCACAGTGGTTGCTGCTTCCAGCTGGGCCACCTGGGACTTGTCGGTGAACACCTTGGCAATGGAGGACAGGATGTGGAGGTGCTCATTGTTGATGCCGGCCACGCCCACCACGAACTTCACCTCTTTGCCGTTCCAGTCGATGCCGTCCGGGTAGCGGATCACGGAAACCGCTGACCTCTTGATGTGGTCCTTGGCTGCATTGGTACCGTGCGGGATGGCCAGGTAGCTGCCCATATAGGTGGAGACAGATTCCTCGCGCTCGTGCATGGCGGTGACGTAGCCCTCGTCCACGGCGCCCCGCGCCAGCAGGAGCCGGCCGGCTTCGTCGATCGCGGCATCGCGGGTGGTGGCAGTGCCGTTGAGGATCACGCTCTCCGGCGCCAGGATCTCAGCACGTCCGACGGCGGGACTTGCGGCAGCGCCGGCGGCAGCGGTTCCTGTTGCGACAGCGCCGGGGGCTGTTCCGGCAGGAACATCGGCCGCATGGGCGCCGTGTGCGGCGGCGTCGGGAGCCTTGGCCTCTGACATTTCCATCTCGGTTTTCCCAGTGTGGCTGCTCTTGACCAGCTCGACGATCTCGTCGTACCGCGGACTGTTCATGAAGTTGTCCACGGAGAAGTGTGCGGCGCTGGAGGTGACAGGTTTGGCGCGTTCGGTGAGGTCCTGGTGGGTGACCACAACGTCGTAATTGTCGTCGAGACTGGCAATGGAGGCGTTCGTGACTTTGACTTCCGGGAAACCGGCAGCCTTGATCTTGTTCCGCAGCACGGAAGCTCCCATCGCACTGGAGCCCATGCCGGCGTCGCAGGCGAACACAATGTTCTTGATGGGTCCGGCGATGACAGCAGTGCCTGCGGTGCCTGCGCCAGTCAGGGCCGAGGAGACCGAGCTCTTCTTGCCCTTCATGGCTTCCATGCGGCTGGTGGCATCGCTGAGCCCAACTTCGTCGCTGTGCTTGGTGGTCTTGAGGATCACTGAGGCAACCAGGAACGAAACCGCGGTAGCGAGCACCACCGAGAGGATCACGCCCAGGTAGCTGTCACGGGCGGTCTGGGCGAGCACCGCGATTATGGACCCCGGCGCCGCCGGTGCCACGAGGCCGGAGTTGGTGATGGCCAGGGTGGCGATGCCCGTCATGCCGCCAGCGATCGCGGCCAGGATCAGCAGCGGGCGCATCAGGACGTAGGGGAAGTAGATTTCGTGGATACCGCCAAGGAAGTGGATGATGGCGGCGCCCGGAGCTGAAGCCCTCGCCGCTCCTCTCCCGAACAGCATGTAGGCGAGCAGGATGCCGAAGCCCGGGCCGGGATTGGCTTCCAGCAGGAACAGGATGGATTTGCCCTGGTCAAGCGACTGCTGGATGCCCAGCGGGGTCAGCACACCGTGGTTGATGGCGTTGTTGAGGAACAGCACCTTGGCAGGCTCAATGAAAATACTGGTCAGCGGCAGGAGGCCGTTGTTGACCAGGAACTGGACCACGTTGCCCGCCGCGGTGCTGAAGGCAGTGACCAGCGGGGAGATGCCATAGAAGCCGAGCATCGCAAGCAGCCCGCCCCAGATGCCGGCAGAGAAGTTGTTCACCAGCATCTCAAAGCCGGGCCGGATCTTGCCGTCCCAGAGGGAGTCGATCTTCTTCATGGTCCAGCCGCCAAGGGGGCCCATGATCATGGCACCGATGAACATCGGGATACCGGCACCCACGATCACGCCCATGGTGCCGATGGCGCCCACGACGCCGCCACGGACGTCATAGACCATCCGCCCACCGGTGTAGGCGATCAGGAGCGGCAGCAGGTAGGTGATCATGGGGCCAACCAGGCCTGTGTTTGGCACACCGTTTGTCTCGCCAAAGCCGCCCAGTTGGGGAACGGGAATCCAGCCCTTTTCGATGAAAAGCGCCGTGATCAGGCCCCAGGCGATAAACGCCCCAATATTGGGCATGATCATGCCGGACAGGAACGTCCCGAATTTCTGGACGCCTACCCGCATGCTGGTGCGGGGCTTTGCAACTGTCTCTGTTGCCATGTGATTTCCTAACCGTGATTCCTGCTGCTCCGCAGGATGGTCCGATGGTGACGGCAACTGTGTTCGCTGTCGCCGTTCTAAGGTGTCGCCGTTGCAAAAGGGTGAAGCTGCCTGGCTGCGGGCGCTGACTAGCCGTTGGAGCTGGACGAGATCCGGTGCAGCCATTCGAGGAAGAGTTTGAGTTCGGAGCTGGAGAGCTGGTCGGAGTGCGATGACTGAAGCGCGGCGTTCAGGGCAATCGCTGCCACCACTACCGAGGACTTCCCGGAGTCATCCGGGCCCGCACCGGCGGACTGCTCGGCGGACACCGCAAAAATCATGGCATCCCGGGTCATGGTGGAGAGTTCAAGGTTCCGTTCAGTGGCGGGTTCCACTATCAGCATGAGCGTCACACCCACGTTCGCGGCCAGGATGGACCTGGCTGCCTCCCGCGGCTGGACATTCAGCTGGCCCGCCATTGCTGCCTTGTTCAGCATCTCCTCCATCAGCGCCTCAGCATCAGCCACGATGGCGGGGCGGCTTTCAGGCCGGATATTGCCGAACATCACCAGGTACAGTTCCGGCTGGTTGAGGCCGAACTGTACGTGGTTGTCCCACATCCGCCGGATGTCTTCCAGCGGATGCCCGGACGGGGCGAAGTCCCTCTCGCCCGCAACATACTCTTCAAAACCTGCGGCGACGACGGCGTCGAACAGACCTTCCTTGTCACCGAAGTGGTGGTACAGCGTGGGCGCCGTGACGCCCGCCAGCTGGGTGATCTGGCGGGTTGAAACGGGAGCCCCCGCAGAGTTTGCCAGCAATTCGGCCGCCGCACGCAGCAGTCTCATTTTGGGGGGAAGCTGGCCATCCAAACTCATAGCCGCTACCCTATCACCTATAGCGTTGCTATATGAACTGCATCACATACAATTTTTTCAGGCGCGTTTCCGCCGTCGCACACAGCGGTTGCGGCGGCCCCGGCATGGCGTCGGGACAACCTTGGCGGGCCTGGCTACCGGCAGAGAATGAGGACCTTCAGTGCAGAACTTCCCAGGAGTAGGCGTGAGCCCCGGCCGCATCATCGGCACCATCCGGCAGATGCCCAAACCGATCAGCGAACCTCCGGCGGGAGAGCAACTGGCAGCGGAAACCTCCGCCGAGGAAGCCACCGCCGCGCTCAAGTCGGCTTCCCAGGCCGTGCATGACGAGCTCAAAGCCCGTGCCGCCCATGCCACCGGCGACGGCAAGGCAGTCCTGGAAGCCACGGCACTGATGGCCAAGGACACCATGTTGATCAAGGGTGCCGCCAAGCTCGTTGCCCGCGGCGTATCAGCCGAACGCGCCATCTGGGAGTCCGGGTCCTCCGTCTCGGAAATGCTCCACAACCTGGGCGGCTACATGGCAGAGCGCGCCACGGACGTCCTGGACGTCCGGGCCCGCATCGTCGCCGCGCTCCGGGGCGTTCCCGCACCCGGCATCCCCACGTCCAGCACCCCCTTCGTTCTGGTGGCTGAGGATCTGGCTCCCGCGGACACTGCCACCCTGGACCCGAACAAGGTCCTGGCCCTGGTGACCTCAGGCGGCGGGCCCCAGTCACACACCGCCATCATCGCGCGCTCCCTTGGCCTTCCCGCCGTCGTCGCCGCAGTCGGGGTGGACGAACTTCCGGACGGCACGGAAGTGTATTTGGACGGTGCCGCCGGCACCGTCGTCTCCAAGCCGGACGAATCCCTGCGTGCAGCAGCGGAGGCATGGGCGGCCACGGCTTCGCTGCTGGCCGATTTCACAGGCACGGGCGCGACGGCGGATGGCCATCTGGTGCCGCTGCTGGCCAATGTGGGCGGCGGCAAGGACGCCGAGGCGGCCGCCAAGCTGGGCGCGCAGGGAGTAGGCCTGTTCCGCACCGAGTTCTGCTTCCTCGAACGGGATACGGAACCCTCAGTGGAAGAGCAGGCCGTCGCCTATAAGAAGGTTTTTGATGCCTTCCCCGGCAAGAAGGTTGTGCTGCGCACGCTCGACGCGGGCGCCGACAAGCCACTCCCCTTCCTGACGGACTCCACCGAGCCCAATCCCGCCCTGGGCGTCCGCGGTTACCGCACCGATTTCACCACGCCTGGCGTCCTGGACCGCCAGCTGGAGGCCATCGCACTGGCGGAGAAGCAGTCCGAGGCGGACGTGTGGGTCATGGCCCCCATGATCTCGACGGCCGAGGAAGCCGCACGTTTTGCCTCCATGTGCGCAGATGCCGGCATCAAGACTCCGGGCGTTATGGTGGAGGTTCCTTCCGCGGCCCTGACCGCAGAGGCCATCCTGCGCGAGGTGGGCTTCGCCAGCCTGGGCACCAACGACCTCACCCAGTACGCCATGGCGGCAGACCGCCAGCTTGGCCCGCTCGCCAACCTGAACACGCCGTGGCAGCCTGCCGTCCTGCGGCTCGTAGGCCTGACCGTTGAAGGCTCCCGCGCGGAAGGAAACAACAAACCCGTGGGTGTCTGCGGTGAGGCGGCAGCGGATCCGGCCCTCGCCGTCGTCCTCACCGGCCTGGGCGTTTCCACGCTGTCCATGACCGCACGGTCCCTGGCCGCGGTGGCTGCGGTGCTGAAGACTGTCACCCTCGCAGAGGCGCAGCAACTGGCCAAACTTGCGCTGTCCGCGCCAAGCGCCACTGAGGCGCGGGCCTGGGTGCGGGAGAAACTGCCCGTGCTGGAAGAACTCGGGCTCTGAGGCGGTAACGCCGGGCCGCGGGGTCAGACGTGTCCGGGCAGTCGCGTCCGGGCGGCAAGAGGGGTTCGGGCCGTCAGACGCGTCGCAGTCAGACGCGTCCGGGCGGCAAGTGGGTTCAGTCAGGCGGTCACTCCGAAGCCGTCTGCCGCCCGGACCCAGCTGCTGATCGCGGCCGCGGTGGCCGCCGTTGCCGTGTGCTGGAGGACGTGGCCTACGCCGGGAACTTCGGTCAGGCTCCCCCGGGGTGCCGCGGATGCCAGGCGTTCGCACCAGGGCCGGCGGGCCACCGGGTCTTTGCCTCCGCGCATGACCAGTACAGGCTGGCTCACGCCGGGCAGCCTTGTTTCGAGCGGATATTCCATCATCACGGGCAGCTCCGTGAGGTACCAGCGCAGCCCGGCACGGAAGTAGTCCGAGAATACTGTGAGGTTGGAGGAGAGGGTCTCATATAGCAGGGCATCGCGGGCCAGTGCCATCGCCTGCCGTGGCACGGACTTCCGTTCGTCGTCGACCACCGGGCCCATCAGCACCAGGCCAGCCACCGATGACGGCTCCTGCAGCGCGAGTTCCACGGCGTACTGCACGCCCATGGAGTGGCCAATAACCACAACCGGCCCGGCCCCAGCCTCCGTCAGGACGGTGTGCACAAAGGCTGCGTACTCGCCTACCGGCACCTGCCGACGCGGCCGTGGTGCGTCGCCGAAGCCCGGGAGGTCAAAAGTGTAGACGTTTGCCGAGAGGGCCAGCTCAACATGCAGCCGCGCAAGGTAGCGGTGTGAGACGCCGATTCCGTGAAGCAGCACGTACGTTGGCCGCGGACCGTGGTTTTTGTGTTCCACGGACGCATACACCCGCCCGGTCAGTCCACCGGACTCCACGTCACGGCCACCACTGAGTTTCATCTGGCGAGCATACCCGTTGTCCGCAGGCGCAGGGATAGGCTTGAGCGCATGGCATTGATCGCCCCAAGGATGACGGCCGGCCTGCCGGCCGAGGAAGCAGAGAAACTGCAGCGCGCCCTTCAGGGCAGCCATGACATCACCGTATTCGTGGATGGCACCGTCCACAGGCTCCCGCCCCAGGCGCGGGACGCCGTCGTCGATCTCCTCAGCCGCTTCAGCAGGGGGGAAGCGGTGACCGTCAGCAGCGTCGAAGAAATGCTGACCACATCCCAGGCCGCCGAACTTGCCGGCATCTCCCACACCTACCTGCGGAACATGACGGACCGTGGCGAGATACCGGTGGAATACCGCGGCACGCACCGGCGAATCCGGCTGGCCGCCATTATGGCGTGGCTGGACCAGCAGAAGAAAACGGCACAGGCAACGCAACAGTCAGGCGAAAATGACGGCGCATCAGCCGCAGGGTGACGGAGTGATAAGGATCAAGCAACGATCCTGATCAAGCCCTGAAACAGGCCGCTGGCCGGGGTTACGCTTTATTCGTGGCGAAATTCAGAGGGTTGCACGTGGTGGCGGGCATCGCCGCCATGATGGTTGCTGCCGTGCTGGGGTCCGCCATGAAGCTGAATAATACGTCCATCGTGATGTCCAGCTGCGTCGTATTTGTTGCCGTGGCCATGTGGACCGACAGTGCCCTCACCCGCCGCCGCCGTGAGGCGCTGACCCTCCAGCAGGCGGCTTCCCTGAAACAGGCCACCTCCCTTGAGCCCGGCCGGGACACTGCCGCCGCGCCGCACCAGGATATTTCCCACCAGCCTCAAGCCGGGCAGGACGAATCCAGCGGCGGGCAATCAAAACACGAGGGCAACGCGGCCTGAGAACCGCGCCTGATATCCGCCCTGTCTGTTCGCAACGCGCCTAATAACCGCTGCGCCTGACAACTGGCGCGCCTGGTCCGGGCACTAGATCCGTGGACGCGCAGCCCAGCGCCGCATTTTCAGGGCTGCATGGAGTTCAAGCCGGGCCATCCCCTTGAGCGGATCCACACCAAGGAGCTGGCGGATGCGGCCCAGCCGGTTATAAATGCTGCTGCGGTGCAGGTGAAGTTTGCTGGCAACATCCTGGACGGAGCCATCGTTGTCGCATAACAGCTCCAGCACGGGGATAAGCTCGCCGTTGCGGTCGTGTTCTTCAAGCATGCGGAAGTAGACAGATCCTGTATCGGCCCAGGCGCCGGCTCCACCGCCGGCCGTTGCCAGTAACTGGTAGATCCCCGTGGCCCGGGAATCTACCAGCTCGCCGAGCTGCGGATCCACCGCGGCGGCCTGGGCCGCCTGTTTGGACTGCCGGTACGCCTCGCCCAGTTCCCTTGGCTTGGCGAACCCCTCGCTGATGCCAAGGATGATACGGTCCACGGGCCGGCCGGAGCGCTTGGCCAGTTCCAGCTGGTAGTGCACCAGCACCTGGGCGTGGTTGGCGCGGCCCACAGATTCCTGGAACAGCACCACGGAATGGGTTTCCGTACCGGCGCTGAACAGGGCCGCGTCCACGCCCACGGTGGCCTGGAGGGCAGCAGACCGGTGAATTAGCGTGGAAGCGATCGGATCGGAACTGCCGGTCCAGCCGTCGGCATCCAGCACAGTGACTACCTGCCATGGTCCCCGGCCCTGGATTTCCTTCCAGCCGGCCACCGCCGCCACCGCATTGGCCTCGCCGGAACACGCGGCGAGGAATTCCCGTTCCCTGCTGCGCCGGAACTCGGATTCGGCAGTGTTGGATTCCAGCAGCAGCCCGGAGAGCAGCTCCAGCTCATGGCCCACATCAGGCAATTGGGTGAGAATCGCCGTCGGGTTTTCCTCTGCCGAGTCCTGCTGGACCCACAGGTAGCCCACGCGGAAGCCACGCACCATCAACGGAACGCAGACCCGCCCCAGCATCCCCAGATCCGGATTTGCCGGAACCACGACCGGCCGGACCGCCGTCGCAATGCCATGGGAAAGCTGCCACGCGCTGACGTCAGCGGGGACCCGCTTGCTCAGCAGGAAGTTGACCCGGACGCGGTCAGCGTGGGACTGGTTCGAGCTGTACGCGAGCAGCAGGCCGTCAAGATCCTCGAGGGAAAGCCCGCGCCCGAGTTTCCCGGCAATCCGCTCCACGAGCTGTTCCACATCCTGCTGCTGCATGCGGCAACACTACTGCCCACGAAGGGGTTTGGGCCAACGGACACGAGGCGACACCTGACGCTCCGTCACTGTACAAATGTCGAGCTGCGGTGGACGAAAAGCCCGGAATCACGCGGTTTTTCGTTCGGGCTTCCGCACCATTTCTGTCGACTGGCTCACATCCGGATTTATTGTGGAATCACAACCTACCCCGCAATTTCAGGCCGACCCCGCCTGTGAACCTGGAGCCCACAATGATCATCGGTATCCCTAAAGAGATCAAGAACAATGAATTCCGCGTAGCCATCACCGCCGCCGGCGTTCACGAGTTCCGTACCCACGGCCACACCATCCTGGTGGAGCGCGGGGCAGGCCTGGGTTCAGGCATCACCGACGAGGAATACGCCATCGCCGGCGCGGAGATCATCGCCGAAGCAGACGACGTGTGGGCCCGCGCAGACATGGTGATGAAGGTCAAGGAACCCATCAAGGCTGAGTACCACCGCTTCCGCAAAGGTCTGGTGCTGTTCACGTATCTGCACCTCGCCGCCGAGCCGGAACTGACCCGCGAACTCATCAATTCGGGCGTCACCGCCATCGCGTACGAAACAGTTCAGGAGGGACGCACCCTTCCGTTGCTCGCGCCGATGTCCGAAGTAGCCGGCCGCCTTTCGGTGCAGGTGGGGGCAACGTCGCTGATGGCCCCGGCCGGCGGCAAGGGTGTGCTGCTGGGCGGCGTCCCGGGAGTCCGCCCTGCAAAGGTCGTGGTGCTCGGGGCCGGCGTGGCGGGAACAAATGCCGCCGCCATGGCCCTGGGCCTGGGTGCCGACGTAACCATCCTGGACATCAACATCAACCGCCTCCGTGAACTGGACGCCCAGTACCAGGGCAGGCTGAAGACCGTGGCGTCCAACAAGTACGAAGTGGAGAAGTCAGTGGTGGACGCCGACCTGGTGATCGGCTCCGTGCTGATCCCGGGCGCCAGGGCCCCCAAGCTGGTGAGCAACGAGCTGGTGGCGCGCATGAAGCCGGGCTCGGTGCTGGTGGACATCGCAGTGGACCAGGGAGGCTGCTTCGAGGACACGCACCCCACCACCCACCAGGAGCCCACCTACAAGGTGCACAACACCATCTTCTATTGCGTGGCCAACATGCCGGGCGCCGTGCCAAACACATCCACCTATGCGCTGACCAACGTCACCCTCCGGTACGGCGTTGCCTTGGCCAACCTGGGCGTCCGCGCCGCCTTCGAGCGCGACCCCGCCCTGGCCGCCGGCCTCAACATCGCCGCCGGCCACGTGGCCCACCACTCCGTATCCGAGGCACACAACCTGCCCCTCGTGGCGGACTGGCACGAACTGGTGTCGGCGTAGAAGTTGTGGGTCCTGCTGCGCTGGACGATACACATCCTCGGCGTGCTGCGCCCCACCGGCCCCTAACCTCGCAAGCTCGGCTAGGGAACCCTGCCGGCGTGGGCCCACACCGTCGCTTTGAGGCACGCTGCCGGATGTCTATCGTTCAGCGCCGGAGGTTTAACGATGCGCCGAGGCCAGTTCTCTTGCTTGTTCTATTAGTTTGAGGGCTTCGACGGCGTCTTCCGGGTTTACCGGGCGGGGCAGCTGTGATGCTGCTCCGCCGTCGAGGATCTTGTCTGCCAGGATTCGGTAGAACTCGGGGTAGGCGCCGCGCTCGGTGGGGAGGGCGTCCAGGTGGCCATCGCGGCCCAAGGAACCGGCCCACTCGGCAGCCTCAACCCCGTACTCGGCATCCAGGGGACTGCCGCCGGCTACGATGTACGGCTCCTGGGGGTCGATCCCGTGCTTGGTGAATCCTGCTGCGGAGCCCAGCACGCGGAAGCGGGGACCCTGCTGGGCGCACAGCGCATTCATGGACAGGTGGCTAATGACGCCTGAGTCATGGCGCAGCGCCAGGAACACATCGTCCTCCGCCCGTTCGTCCGGACGCCGCGCGAGAAGCTCGGCATGGAGAATGGTAGCGGAGCCGAAGAGCTGCAGGGCCTGGTCGATCAGGTGTGAGCCAAGGTCAAAGAGCACACCCCCGCCGTCGGCTGCTGATGCCTGTGCCTTCCAAGCCTTGGAAATTGCCGGTGACCACCGTTCAAAGCGGGACTCAAACCTTGTCACAGTGCCCAGGGCATCGCCGGCGAGCAGCTTGCGCAGGGTCAGGAAGTCCCCGTCCCAGCGCCGGTTGTGGAACACGGTCAGCACGCGTCCCAGCCGCTCCGCGAGTTCAACCAGTTCCTGCCCTTCGGCGCTTCGCACGGCGAACGGTTTGTCCACCACCACATCCAGGCCCGCCTCGAGTGCAGCCCTGGCCAGCGGATAGTGGGTTGCGGGCGGAGTGCCCAGCACCACCAGGTCAAGGTCCGCGGCCAGCGCAACCACGGCGTCGCCGGGGCACAGTCCTGGCGCCCGGGTACCGCTCTTCGACGGCTGCCTGCCTCCCGGCGTCGGACGTTGCGATGACTTCCAGCGAGTAGCGGGCGTCCGCCGCAATCAGCGGCGCATGGAAGACACTCCCGGAAAGCCCATAGCCGACGACGGCGGTGCGGATGGTGCGTTCAGCTTCAGTCCCGGCCATAGGGCTACGCTACCCCCGCGCAGCTTTGTGAGAGAGGGTTCCGGAATTTCCTGCAGAAAGTGCGAGAGCGTTCAGAAAAAACTGCAGGAAATAATCGGGCGTTTGGGGCGGGGCGTCCGGGAACGGCGAAGGCCGGCGCCTCCCGTCGACAGGGAGGCGCCGGCCTCAGCGTGAATGCTGTGATTCAGTGCAGAAGGTTACTTCTTTTCCCAGCCCAGGGTGGTCCAGTCCGGAACCTGGGACAGGCTCTGGAACAGTGACGGGCCGTAGTTGGCCAAACCGGTGCGGACGAAGGAGATCTGCGGGCCGTTCATCACCACACCCATGGAGAAGTACTTGGCCATGTGCTCCTTTTCCACCTCCATGGCGGCCTTGTTGCGCTCAGCGTTGTCCTCGATGGATGCCAGGTCAGCGATCTTCTTGTCCAGCTCGGCGTCACCCAGACCGTTCTCATTGGTCTTGGAGTCGTAGTACTGCTTGACGGCAGAGGTGGCGTCGGCGCCCACGGTGTAGCCGGAGACGCTCATGTCGAAGTCGCGGCCGCCGATGACCTTGCCGAAATCGGCTGACGCGCGCTGGTCGATTCCAACATCCATGCCGCCGGCCTGCAGCTGCTTCTGCAGTGTCTGCGTGAAGGCGAGCGTGGTGGGGTCATCACCGAAGTTGCTGATCTTGAACGCCGCGGGGACGCCGCCCTTCTCCATGATTCCGGCAGCGTTCGGAGCGTAGCCGGCATCCGTCAGGACCTTCTTCGCTGCCTCCGGACCCGTCTCCTTCACGGGGTAGTTGTCCTGGTAGTACTCAGAGAACGGCAGGAGCATCATGGAACCGGAGCTGGGCTCCTCCCAGTTCAGGCCGTTGAAGCGCACCTTGCGGAGGGCCTCACGGTCCACCGCCGCGAAGATTGCCTCACGCACGGCAACGTCCGTGACCTTCTGGGCATTGATGTTCATGCCACCGGCGAAGAGCCGCTGGCCACGGCGGACCTCGGAGTCCTTGGTGCCGTCGAGCTGTTTGTAGAGCGCAATGGTGTTGGCTGACATCGCGTCGATTTCACCGTTTTTGAAGGCGGCGATCTGTGCGCTGGTTTCGAGCTGGCGGAAGACCACGTTTTCCAGCACCGGCTTGTTGCCCCACCACTTCTCGTTCGGAACGAGGGTCACGGTCTTGGCTGCGGCGTCGTACTGATCCAGCTTGAAGGGGCCGGCCATCCACTCGGGGTGCATTTCGCCCACAAAGCCTTCATTGAAGATTGCCGGCGTGTTCACAGCCGGGTGGACCAGGCCGAAGAAGAGGTCCTCCAGCGGGTACACCGGCTGGCTCATCTTGACGATGACTTCCTTGTCGCTGCTCCCTGCTTCCACCGATTCAACGAACTCGTAGCCACCGGAGGTCACAATGTCGTAGCCGGCATCGGGGCTTTTCAGGATGTTCCAGGTGTTCTGGAAGGCCTTGACGTCGATCGGAGTGCCGTCGTTGTAGGTGGCCTTGTCATTGACCTTGATGGTGACGGTCTGCTTGCCATCCTTGACTTCGCTCTCCACTGACTCGCAGAAGTCCTTGTTGGGGGTGGCCTTGCCCTCGAAGTCGAGCTTCCAGCAGCCACCGATGCCGCCGCTGCTCACGGCCACAGTGTTGATGGGGACCATCAGGGCCGAGTTGTCCGAGCTGTTGCCGTTGTTGGAGAAACCATTGAAGTCCGGGCCGATGCTGCCCAGGGGAAGTGTCACTTTGCCACCCGGCTGAAGATCCGCCGCGGGCTTCTCGTTGATGCTGATCAGCTTGGACAGGTCACTGCCGGCCTCCTGCCCCTTGGCCGTCTCCGGTCCGGTGGCGGTGCCACCGCCCCCGCAGGCCGTCAGCGCCAGAGCCGCAGCTACGGCTGCCACCCCGCCAATCCTGGTCAGATTCTTCATGGTATTCCCTTCATTGGTGCGAGTGGTGGTGCTTGTGATGGGTCGATAAAAACTAGGGCGCATGGTGGTCCCCCGGATCGTGGACAACCAGCATGTCCTCGTCGAGTTCACCGTCCGGGAAGAAGCAGGCGAACTGCTGGTCCAATGGCGGTATCGGCCCTGCCTCAAGGGCCCGGACAGCGGCCGAGGGGCGAACCGATTCCAGCGGAGGCTCCAGCGTGAGGCATTTCTCCTTCTTCGCCACCGGCAGCGCGGCAAACACCGGGCACCGGGAGGCGAAGTTGCAGCCCTTGGGTGCATCCAGCGGCGACGGCAGGTCTCCCTGCAGAATGATCCGTTCCCGGGTGCGCTCGAGCTGCGGGTCCGGGACAGGAATGGCGGACAGCAGTGCTCGGGTGTAGGGATGGCGGGGACTGTCAAAGACACGGTCCACCTCACCGATCTCCACGATCTTCCCCAGGTACATAACAGCCACGCGGTTGGAGATGTGGCGCACCACGGAAAGGTCGTGGGCCACCATCAGGTAGCTGAGGCCCAGTTCGGCGCGGAGTTTATCCAGCAGGTTAATGACACCGGCCTGCACGGAGACGTCCAGGGCGGACACGGGCTCGTCCAGCACCACCAGTTTCGGGTTCACAGCCAGGGCCCTGGCTATGCCCACGCGCTGCCGCTGCCCTCCGGAGAATTGGTTGGGGAACCGGTTAACGTGGTCCGGCTGCAGGCCCACAAGGTTCATCAGCTCCATGATTCGTTTCTTGATGGCGGCTTTTGAGAAGCCTGCATTCTGAAGCGGCTCCGCCAGGACCTCGTACACCGTAAACCGCGGATCCAGGGCGCCGGTGGGGTCCTGGAAAACCATCTGGAGTTCCTTGCGCATGGCGCTTTTGGTCTTGGCGTCGGCGGCTTCCTTGTTGCTGATGCCGCCAATCGTCACTTCGCCGTCCTGGTCCTTATGGAACTCCATAATTTCCAGCAGTGTGGTGGTTTTGCCCGATCCCGACTCCCCCACAATCGAGAAGCATTCCCCTTCGCGTATATCGAAGCTCAGCCCGTCCACCGCCTTCACGGTGCCGATGCGCCTTTTGAGCAGCGCCCCCTTGGTGAGCGGGAAATGCTTCCGCACGTCCTTCAGCTGGAGGACGGTGGAGCGTTCTTCGCGGGGAATGAGGTCGAACCGGGATACGGGCACTTCAGGTGCAGAGAAGACCGCGTGGACGTTCACGTCCTCGAGGGAACCGGACTTGATGCAGGCGGCCCGGTGTGCGGTGCCGCCTGCCACCGGCGCCAGGAGAGGCTCCCCGTCCAGGCACGCCTCCGTTGCGAGCGGGCAGCGGGGCGCAAAGGAGCATCCGGTGGGGGTGTGGATCAGGTTCGGCGGGATGCCATCGATGGGGACCAGGGACGTCTTCTCCGCTACGTCAACCCGCGGCACCGCGCCGAGCAGGCCCATGGTGTACGGCATCCGCGGGTTGTAGTAGATGTCATCCACGCCGCCCGTTTCCACCGGTTTTCCCGCGTACATGACCATGATGTCGTCCGCCATGCCTGCGACCACGCCCAGGTCGTGAGTGATCATCACCACGGCGGCGCCCGTTTCCTCCTGGGCCTTATGAAGTACCTCCAGCACCTGGGCCTGGATGGTGACGTCCAGGGCCGTCGTCGGCTCATCCGCGATCAGCACGCGGGGATTGTTGGCGATGGCAATCGCAATCATCACCCGCTGCCGCATTCCACCGGAGAACTCGTGCGGAAACGCCTTGAGCCTGTCCTTCGGACTGGGGATGCCCACCATCGCCAAAAGTTCGACGGCGCGGGCTTCTTTGGCCTGTTTGCTCATGCCGGGGTTGTGGATGGCCAGTGCTTCGGTGATCTGGGTGCCCACCGTGTAGACCGGGGTCAGGGAGGACAGCGGGTCCTGGAACACCATGGCAATGTCATTGCCGCGGTAGGCACACATGGCCTTGTCACTGAGGCCCAGCAGTTCCGTGCCCTTGAGCCGGACGGAACCGGTGATCTCTGCGGTGGGCGGAAGAAGCCCCATGATAGCCAGCGAGGTGACGGATTTTCCGGACCCGGATTCCCCCACGATTCCCAGCGTTTTGCCCGCCATCAGGTCGAAGTCAACGCCACGGACAGCGTGCACCACGCCGTTCTCGGAATTAAAGCGGACGTTCAGGTCCCGGACGGACAGGACGGCGTCCCCGGCCATGTGCAGCCCGGCAATGTGCAGCCGCTCAGCTGTGGAGGGAGTGGAGTCCGCCGGTTCGATGTATGTCTCGCTGCTCATGCGCTCTTCTTCTTTGTGCTGTTCTTCCTGGCGCTGCCAATGGAACTGGAGCTCGGATCAAAGGCGTCCCGCAGGCCATCGTTCATCATGGCGAGCGATCCGGTCAGGAGGAACATCACCGTCAGCGGAACCCAGAACATCCAGGGAAAGGTCTGGACCTGGGATGTAGCGCCGCCGATCAGGACCCCCAGGCTCACGTCCGGCACCTTGATGCCAATTCCGATGAAGGAGAAAGCAACTTCGGCAAGGATGGCGCCGGTGACTCCGCGGGTGATGTCCAGGACCAGGAGGGAACCGATGTTGGGAACGAGGTGCCGCCAGACGATCCGCCGCGGCGGCACACCCATGTACTGGGCTGCCTTGACGTAGTCACGCTGCATCAGGGACATCGAGAGGGAACGGATCAGCCTGGCGGTGCCCATCCAGCTGAAGACCAGGAGCACAATGATGAGGAGCAGCCAACTGGGGAGGCTCTTTTTCAGGCCCTCCCCGCCGCCGCTGGTGGCCACTGCCACCACCAGCAGGGCAGGCATCATGATGAGGGCTTCGAGGACAAAGAGCATCACCTTGTCCACCTTGCCGCCGAAATACGCCATGGTGCAGCCGTACACCGCAGCGATGAGGACGGAGACAAGACCAACAATGAGGCCAATGAGGATGGAGATCCTGGTCCCCTCCACGGTCATGGCATACAGGTCGATGCCCGCCTGCGACGTCCCGAGGAAATGGTCAGCCGATGGCGGCATGCCGATGTTGAAGGGATCAATGGTCTCCTTGTCCCACGGCGTCAGGTATCCCCCCACAAAGGAGAACACGGTCAGTGCCAGGAAGATGAGGAGGCCGGCGACGGCGGTCTTGTTCCGCATGAATCGGCGGAAGATGATGGTGGATTTGGTGATCATCACATCTGCGTTTTGCAGGTGCGCTTCCTCCGCGGCTGCCGCCGGATCCACTGCATTGAGGTTGGTCATGGCTACTGGACCCTCACTCTCGGGTCAACAAGCGTGGTGGCGAAGTCAGCCAGGATGGCGCCGAGGGCGAAGATCACAGAGCCATAGGCCAAGGTGGCTGTTGCCGCGTTGACGTCCTGCAGCGAGATGGCGTCGATGCTCCACGAGCCGACCCCGGGCCAGGCGAAGATTTTCTCGGCAAAGAAGCCGCCGGCGAATATGGCCGGAATGGTGAAGGCGATGCTCTGGGCCACGGGGATGAACGACACCCTCAGGGCGTGCCGCGTGATGGCCTGGTTGCGGGTGAGCCCCTTGGCGCGGGCGGTACGGACAAAGTCTGCGTTGACGTTGTCCAGCAGATACTGCCGCTGGGCGATCTGGTAGGAACCCCAGCCCACCAGCGTGATGGCGATGGTGGGGACCGCATAATGAGCCAGCATGTCAATGAACTGCGCCCAGCCGGGCTCCATACCGGGAGTGGAGATGCCGGTGACAAAAAAGATCCGTTCGCCCACGGTCTCGTTGATGTTGATGGCCCCCAGCTGCACCAGGAAGTACGCGATGGGTGCCGGAACGATATACGCGAGATAGCTGTAGGAGGTGATGACCCTGTCCTGGAATTTGTACTGGCGCGCTGCCGAGTACACTCCGAGGGCAACTCCAATGACCAGTGTCAGGACTATGGATGCCAGGAACAGCCGGGTGGAAATCCACACCCTGTCGCCGAACTCAGCGTTGATAAAGGCACCGTTGGGGCTGCGGCCCCAGTCCCAGCGTGTCACGATGCCCGTTAGCCAGTCCACATAGCGTTCCCAGGGACTGAGGTCAGGATCCAGGCCCTTGAGGCGCATGGAGTTAGCAACCTGCTCAGGGGTTGGGCGCGGTATGCGCTCCTGCTCCAGCAGGGCCGGCTTGAGCGAGGTAACTGCCAGGAAATAACCGGCCGAGGTGGTCAGGAAGATCATCAGGAGATACGTGATGCCACGCTTGGCAAGGTATCTGAGCATGTGGCCGCTACTTCTGTATCGTCGCCGCCAGCAGTCTTTCCGGATACCCCACGGGGGGCCGATGCTGTGCCGCGGGGGCCTGGGCCTGAACAACAATCACGAGCTGATCCTTCCGTTTCCCGGCGAGGCAGGGGGTGCTCCGCCACTTCCGGGTATTCCACCAGCGGGTAGCCGGCCTCCCGCGGCCTTTGCAGGCCAGGCCCTGGTGGACTATGTTGCGGGTCACATTCCAGAGGAAACTACCACACAGTAGCCGTTGAAATGTTGACGGAAGTGCGTAAATCCGATGCCCCGTATCAGATTGTTATGAATTTTTCTGTGGAATTGATTTGACTGGACGATTCAGCCGATTCGGGCGTAATCTACGCCCCGCGCACTACCCGTGTGACAAGTTCGCGCCATGAATTCGCGAGGCGCTCTGTGGTCACGCCATGGACATGGACCGCGTGCAGCACCCATTCCGGATCCAGGCTGGCGCTAAGGGACATTGCCAGGAGCCACGGGTCCGCTTCCACGCCTTCCTCGCGCAACAGATGCTCAATGTGGCGATGCCACAGCCCGGCCGCCGGCACATCAAAGCGGTTGTGGACTGATTTGTCGGCCGCGCGCGCCAGTTCGCCGTACTGCATGACAAACGCTATGCGTTCGACGCCGAACGCCATGAGCCGCTCCATCCCCGGCGCTCCGGGGCCCAGCGGCGGGGGACCAAACATAAAGCGGGCTTGGAAGTCCGCCTCGGCGTCACTCAGGAGTGTCATCATGAGTCCGGCCCGGCTGCCGAATCGGCGGAAGACCGTCCCCTTGCCCACACCTGCCCGTTCAGCGAGTCCGTCCATGGTGAGCCCGTCAGCTCCGCACTCCTCAATCAGCTCACGGGCTGCCCCCAGCAGGCGTTCGCGGTTTCGCGCCGCATCACTGCGTTCATGGGGGCCGGCCAACGAACCGGGCCGCAATGGGATGAAGCTCACAGTCCACATTCTAGACCCCGGGAATATTAACCGGACCGTGGTCCGTTTAGCACGTGTAGGCCCCAACAGCCTCCCCCGTAAAAACGGTTCGCGGCCCCGCCGCAGCCCGACCTTCAGGAGTTCCTATGAGCAAGAGCACCGTCCTTACCCTCGTCGGCAGCCTTCGCGCCGAGTCCACCAACCAGAAGCTTGCCGAGGCGATCCAGCTAAACGCCCCGGAGCAGGTGGACGTGATCATCCACGAAAGCCTCGGCAACATCCCGTTCTACAACGAGGACATCGACGTTGAGGGTCAGGTGCCGGCCGCAGCCGCCGCTCTCCGCGCCGCAGCCAACGAAGCCGACACCCTGCTGCTGGTTACACCTGAACACAACGGCACGGTGCCCGCTTCCCTGAAGAATGCCATCGACTGGCTGTCCCGCCCCTATGGTGCCGGCGCCCTCACCGGAAAGCCCACCGCCGTCGTCGGTACCGCATTTGGCCAGTTCGGTGGAGTCTGGGCACAGGATGAGGCACGCAAGGCAGTGGGCATCGCAGGCGCCAACGTGCTCGAAGACGCCAAGCTGGCCGTACCGGGTTCCATGGTGCGTTTCGCTGAACTGCACCCGAAGGACGACGCCGAGGTTATTGAGCAGATCAAGGGTGTCTTCGACGCTCTTGCCGCTGCCCAGCCTGTCGCCTGACACCGGAGCTTCCTCGCAACAGAGCTTCTTAACAAGAGCAGCAAATGCCCCGGCCGCCGCATGGTGCCGGGGCATTTGTTATCCCTCCGTGCATCCCCGGCGCGCCGCAACGAAAAGCGTGACCAAGTCTTATCCCAACCGGTACCGCCCCGGCATTCTCCCCGGCACCGGGGCGCCGTAACGTTAATACACGGAACGTACCGGGACGGGAATGCGGTGCAGGAATGGCAAAACGACGTGGTGCCACAGCGAAGGCAGTAACTCTGCTGCTTCTGCCGCTTTGGCTCGCGTCCTGCGTTGCCGGATCCGGGCCTCCCGCGGACACAGCAGCGGGCGAACAGTCAACCGGCCAGGACGCTCCGCTGGTCCCTGCGCCTCAGCCGCAGGTGCCGCCTCCGGCCGGAACTCCGGCGCATGCCGATCCAACAAGCACCACGTCCCCCGATACTCCTGTATCCTCCGGCACCCTGCCGGGTTCATCAGGTGCCGCGTCGCCGGGCGGTGCAGGGCCGCCGGGCGGTGCAGGGCCGCAGGGCGGTGCAGGGTCGCCGGGCGGTGCCGCCGCCACTGAACCTGGCAGCGGTACCACGCCTGGTTCAGCAGGCGGCGCTGGAAGCTCCGGTCACGGACAGGCTTTTACCGGCGCTGCCCCTGGTCCCGTCACCGGCCCGTCCGCAGCTCCCGGAGAGCCCCCGCCGCCTCCGTCCGGCGACACTGCCGGGATGCAGACGGTCACGGCCTACTACGTGCTTCTTGACGACGGCGGCAGCAGCGGCGTGCGTTTTGGCTGCAATGACAGCCTGGTGGGCGTCCGCCGGGCCACCTCCGGTTCAACAGAGCCGCTGCCGGCGGCCATCCGGGCCCTGCTTGATGGCAGCGCCCCGGCAGGCGGACTCTACAACTCGCTGTCCGCTTCGGAGCTGAATTTCCTCGCAGGCAGCTTCGACGGAACCACTGTGACGGTCTATCTGGCCGGGTCCCTCCGGCCTGGTGGAGTCTGCGACGTCCCACGGATAGAAGCGCAGCTCACCCAGACTGCAGTCTCCTCAGTGGGAGCCATCAGGGCCGAAATCTATGTAAACGGCGTGGGCCTGGCCGAGACCCTCAATCCCCGGTAACTGCCGTAGCGTCCCAAACAACTAATTGTTCAACCGCCGAAGAGGGCGTCCATCGACGCGTGGCTGCGGGCACCCGCCAGTTCGGACCAGTTGCCATCGCCCAGCACTTCAAGGGCCACCTTGGAGACCGTTGCATACGCCGCCTTGGCAGTGTTGCCGCCAATGCTGATACGGCGCACGCCGGCGTCGTGCAGTTCACCTACCGACGGCGCCCCCACCCCGGCGAGGGCGTTGAGTGGGGCGGGAACCCGGCGTGAGAGTTCGTGCAGGACATGCAGGTCCGTCACCCCGGGCACAAAGATGCCGTTGGCCCCGGCGTCCAGGTATGCACCGGCACGCAACAGGGTCTCGGCAAAAGCCTGCTCCGGAAAATTGCCCGAGAGGTAGGTGTCGATGCGGGCATTGATGAAAAGATCAACCCCGGCACCGGCGGCGGTTTCACGCACCACTTCCAGCCGCCGGCACTGTTCGGCCACACTGGTGAGCGGCTGGTCCCCGGAGTCCTCGAAATTGATGCCCACCGCGCCGGCGTCAACAACAGCGAGGATGGTCTCCCGAAGGAGCGCATCCTCATAGTGGCCATCACTGCCGGCATAGCCGGTTTCCACATCAGCGGTCACCGGAAGACTGGTGGCCGCGACAATCCGCTTGAGCGCTTCCATGGCGAGCCCGCGGGGCAGCCTGTTGCCATCCGGGAATCCCAGGCTCCAGGAAATGGCAGAGCTGGACGTGGCGAGTGCTGTGGCTCCGGCTTCCTCAACCAGCCTGGCTGAAGCGGCATCCCAGACATTGACCAAGACCAGCGGCTCGCCTCCCTCATTGTGGAGGGCATGGAACGCGGCGGCGCTGGCCGGGGAGTGCGAGGCGGGAGTCATTGCTCCATTCCAGTCCTTGAGCGGCCGCACGTAAAGTGGCGGGCATGTCAGATCAACAATCGTTGTCTATTTAGCAACTATGCGCTGTATCCTGAGGATGTGACCAACGAGACACTTGATGCCGCAGCAGGGCTGCTGCCAGCAGAAGCCATTGACGCAATCGAACGCGCGGCCACGTCCGCCCACCGCCACGAGAACCTCTTCTCGGAGCGCGCAGCCAACATCAAGCAATCCGCCGTCCGGGATGTTTTTGATATCTCAATGCGCCCCGGTCTGGTCTCCCTGGCCGGAGGCAGCCCGTACCTGCAGTCACTGCCGCTTGACCGTCTGACCGGCACGGCGGGCAGTATCATCGCCGAGGACGGCCTCACCGCGCTTCAGTATGGCAGCGGCCAAGGCACTGAGGAACTGCGGGCCCAAATCTGCGAGGTGATGGCCGCCGAGGGGATACTGGACGCCCTTCCGCAGAACGTCGTGATCACGGCCGGTTCGCAGTCCGCCCAGGACATCGCCACCAAGGTATTCTGCAATCCCGGAGACGTGGTGCTCGTGGAGAACCCCACTTATGTAGGGGCCCTCAATACCTTCGAGGCCTACCAGGTCCAGGTGGAAACCGTGGAAATGGACGCGTCCGGGATGGTACCGGACTTATTGGAGGCCAGGATCGCCGCCCTCCAGACGGCCGGGAAAAGCATCAAGTTCCTTTACACCATTCCCAGCTTCAATAACCCGTCAGGAATCACCTTGGCTCCCGAGCGCCGCCAGGAGATCGTGGATATATGCCGACGGGCGAATATCCTGGTGCTGGAGGACAACCCGTACGGTTTGCTCCGGTTTGACGGTCAGCCGTTGGAACCCCTCCGGGCTGCGAACCCCGACGACGTGATCTATATGGGCTCGTTCTCGAAGATCTTCGCCCCGGGCCTGCGCATCGGATGGGCACTGGTTCCCGAGCACCTTCAGCGCCGCTACTACCTCGCCGCGGAATCAGTCACCCTTTGCCCTCCCACGTTCAACCAAATGCTGGTGTCTGCCTACCTTCGGGACTATGACTGGAGGGGCCAGATTGAGACTTACCGAGGGCTGTATGCCCAGAGATGCCAGGCGATGCTGGCTGCCCTTGAGGAGTACATGCCGCCCGGCCTGAGCTGGACCACACCCGAGGGCGGCTTCTTTGTGTGGGTGACACTGCCTGAGGGCGTGGACACCTATCCCTTGCTGAAGAAGGCGATAGATGCCGGCGTCGTCTTTATCCCCGGCGCTGCGTTCACTCCATCAGTGGAATCGTCCAATAAGCTGCGGCTCGCCTTCAGCGCCGTGCCGCCTGACGCCATCGTGGAAGGCGTGAGACGTTTGGCCCCCGTGCTGCGCGAAGCCATCGCGGCGCTGTAGCGTTGGCCTCACTGACCGCAGTTAAACCGATTAAACATCAATTAAACATTGAGCAAAGGAGCAAATATGAGCGGAATTATTGTTGTAGGCGTTGACGGCAGCGGAACAGCCAGGAAGGCAGCCGAGGCGGCGCGGGACCTCGCTGCGGCTATGGGTGCCTCGCTGCACGTGGTGTCTGCCTTTGACAGCGACCGCACCGAGGTCTTTGGCTCCGGCAGCGACCAGTGGATTGTCTCCGATGCCGACAGCGCCGAGACCGTGGCCCGCGGGGTTGCCCAAGCCCTGGGGCAGGACATCAAGGTGAGCTACTCAGCAGCCCGGGGCAAGCCTGCCGATGCGCTGATCAAGGAAGCGGACCGCCTGGACGCGCGCATGATCGTGGTGGGCAACCGGAGGATGCGTGGCATCGGCCGTGTACTGGGCAGCGTGGCAAACAGCGTGGCCCACAACGCCCCCTGCGACGTCTACATCGCCAACACCTACGACGCCGACTAAAACTGCCGGACACCATGCACGCTGCCGCACCGGCACCGTGCGTGGTGTCCGTTCTCACTCCGCGCAGACTGATGTTCGTGCCTCACCCTCGATAAAATGGAAGTGCCCCCAATGATGCGGACAGCAAGCATCCGCCCTACCCAAGGGGTCCCCTTGATCGCCTTCCAGCACCGCCACCTTGTTGGCCACGACATCCTCCTGGCCCGCCACGGCAACCACTTCTGCTCCGTGCGGCTGGACCGCAGCGCAGGGCGCGTTGTGGCCCTGCTCGACGACGGAACCACCGACAGCGCGCCGAACCTCATCTCCCCCGACCTTCGCCTGCCGGAGACTGTCCAGGGTGTCCTCCGTGAGGACTGGAAGGTCTTTACGGCCATTTCGGCAGCCACCGCCGGTCTGGGGGCCCTGGTGTTTGCTGCAGCCTGGTCCTTCAGTGGCACGGTCATGGATCCCGCCGTGGCTCAGATGATCTCCACTTACCCGGCGTTCTGACCGCAGTTCTGCTCGCCTTCCTGCCGCCGGTCGCCTTCCTGCCGCGGGCCCGGCGAGAGCCGGGCCGGCACCCGGGTGATCCCTTGGCCGGACAGCTTCACCCCTAGTCGAGCAGGAGCGCCGGCTCCTCCAGGATGGCCGCTACGTCAGCCATAAAGCGGGCGGACAGATCGCCGTCGACCACCCGGTGGTCGAATGAGCCGCCAAGCGTCGTGATCCAGCGGGGGATGACTTCGCCGTCCAGCACCCAGGGCTTCTGCTTGATGGTTCCAAAGGCAACGATCGCCACTTCGCCCGGGTTGATAATGGGGGTCCCGGTATCGATCCCCAGGGCACCAATGTTGGTAATGGTGAGGGTCCCGCCCTGCATTTGTGCCGGCTGGGTCTTCCCGGCCCTGGCGGTGGTGGCGAGGTTGTTCAACGCCAGCGCCAACTCCTTCAGCGAGAGGTCCTGCGCGTCCTTGATGTTGGGAACCATCAGCCCGCGCGGGGTGGCCGCCGCGATACCCAGGTTCATATAGTGCTTGACATGGATCTCGGCGTTGTCGGCGTTGTCCACCCACGTCGCATTGACACTGGGGTTCCGGGCGGCGGCCCAGATGACGGCCTTGGCCAGGATCAGCAGCGGGGACACTTTGATGCCCTCGAAGTCCCGCGAGGCCTTGAGCCGCTTCACGAACTCCATAGTGCGGCTGGCGTCCACATCCACGAAGATGCTGACATGCGGTGCCGCGAAGGCAGATTCCACCATTGCCTTGGCCGTAGCCTTACGGACACCCTTGACGGGAATGACTTCGATCCGCTGGTCCTGCGGCTTTCCGGCCTTGCCCCAGAATCCTTCGGCCATGTCCAGTTCCGCATCACGCTGCGCCTGGTAGCTGACCAAGTCCTCCCGGGTGACTTCACCGCGGGAGCCTGTGGCCACAACATCGGCCAGGTCAATGCCCAGGTCCCTGGCGATTTTCCGCACCGGCGGCTTCGCCAGGACCCGGTTGACCAGGCCCGTGATGGTCCCGCCGAGTGTGGGGCGGTTGTCCAGCGGCTCGTCCAGTTCAGGGGCAGCCGTCGTTTGCGCTGTCGCGTTTGCTGTCACGTTTGTCGCCGATGCTGCCGGGACCGGCGCCGGCGGAGCAGGCTCAGCCGCTGCTGGACCGGCCGCTGCAGTATTGGCCGCCGCTGTATCGGCCCCTGCCGTGTTGGCGGTGGGGGAGGCCTTGCGCGGCCGCCGCTTGACGGCGTCAGCCTTGGGGCCGGAACCAACCAGCGGGCCGCCCGCCAGGGCACTGTCCGCCGTGCCGCCGTCGGGCTCGGGAAGCTTGCCGTACAACGGCTGCACCGGGGTTGCGGGGGCGGGGACATCCGCAGGCGTCGGATCTCCGGAGACGGCGTCGGAGACGCTGATAATGGCTGTGCCGACGTCGATGGTCACCCCCTCGGGGACAAGCAGCTCGGTTACCGTCCCGGCAAAAGGCGAGGGCAGCTCCACCAGTGATTTGGCGGTCTCGATTTCGCACAGGACGTCATTGATGGCGACGGTGTCACCGGGCTTGACTTTCCAGGAGACGATTTCAGCCTCGGTCAGACCTTCGCCCACGTCGGGAAGGTTGAATTTATTGAGAGTCATGGTGTCCTCTGTTTCGGCAAGGTCATGTCCTAGTACGCCAGGGCGCGGTCCAGCGCCTCGAGGATCCGGTCGATGTCCGGAAGGTAGTCTTCCTCAACCTTCGCCACGGGATACGGCATGTGGAAGCCGCCCACCCGGATCACGGGGGCTTCAAGCGAAAGGAAGGCCCGCTCGCTGATTCGGGCGGCGATCTCCCCGCCCAGCCCGCCGAACGTTGGGGCCTCGTGGGCAACAATCAGCCGTCCGGTCTTCGTGACGGACTCGGTGACGGTATCGAAATCGATGGGCGACAGGGACCTGAGGTCGATCACTTCCACATTGCGGCCGTCCTCAGCCGCGGCGTTTGCGGCGGCGAGTGCCACCGGAACCAGGGGGCCATACGCCACAATGGTGGCGTCCGTGCCCTCGCGGAGAACGTGCGCCTTGAACGGGTCGGCAGCAGGACCCGCCGCCTGGACATCAACATCTCCCTTGAGCCAGTAGCGGCGCTTGGGTTCGAAGATGATGATGGGGTCCTGGCAGTCGACAGCCTGCTGGATCATCCAGTAGGCGTCGTGCGGATTGGATGGTGTGATGATACGCAGGCCGGCCGTATGGGCGAAGAGCGCTTCAGGGGACTCCGAATGGTGCTCAACGGAACCGATGCCGCCGCCGTAAGGGATGCGAATGACCACCGGGACTGTGAGGTTGCCATGGCTTCGGGCGTGCATTTTGGCAAGCTGCGTGGTGATCTGGTTGAAGCCAGGGAACACAAAGCCGTCAAACTGGATTTCGCAGACCGGGCTGTAGCCCCGTAAGGCCAGCCCGATCGCGGTGCCAATAATGCCGGACTCCGCGAGTGGCGTATCCACCACCCTGTCCGGGCCGAACTCGCCGATCAAACCATCGGTAACACGGTAGACGCCGCCGAGGGGCCCGATGTCCTCACCCATGAGCAGGGATTTCGGATTATTGGCCAGGGCTGCGCGGAGGCCTTCGTTGATTGCCTTGGCAATAGTCATGGTGGTCATCGGCTGCCTGCCTCCGTGTCTGCCTGTGTGCCCGGACGGGCGTCTGCCCCTTCATCCGGCCCGCCAGTGGCAAAACCTGCACTGTATTCCTCGAACCACGCCAGTTCCTCGGCAACCAGCGGGTGGGCCTCCACATAGGTGTTGGCGAAGGCACTGCGGATGTCCGGGGTTTCAAGGTCATGCGTTGTGCGCCTGACATAGGACGCAAGCTCGTCGCCGTCAGCTTTGACCTGCGCAAAGAAGGCGTCGTCGGCCAGGTCCTGGGCGCGGAGGTACTTCTCCAGCCGGATCAGGGGATCTTTGGCCCGCCAGGCGTCTTCCTCGGCGGATTCGCGGTACTTGGTGGGGTCATCGGCGGTGGTGTGGGCTCCCAACCGGTAGGTAAAGGCCTCGATCAGGACCGGGCCTTTGCCTTGGCGCGCGTGGTCCAGTGCCCACTCGGTGACGGCATGCACGGCGATGACGTCGTTGCCGTCCACCCGGATACCGGGGAAGCCATAGCCCTTGGCACGGTTGGACAGCGGGATCCGGGTCTGGACAGTGCTCGGCACTGAAATCGCCCAGTGGTTGTTCTGGCAAAAGAACACCACGGGGGCGTTGAAGGACGAAGCAAACACCATGGACTCGTGGACGTCACCCTCAGAGCTCGCACCGTCGCCGTAGTAGGCCATCACTGCTGCCGCAGGTTCGGTGCGTGCCGGATCCGACGTGGCAGCAAGCTTCTGGTCGCGCTGGATGCCCATGGCGTAACCCACTGCGTGCAGGGTCTGGGCCGCCAGGACAAGTGTGTAGAGATGGAAATTGGTGTCCTTGGGGTTCCAGCCGCCATTGGACACCCCTCTGAACTGGCGCAGCAGTTCGGCCAAGTCCACGTTGCGGGTCAGGGCAACGCCGTGCTCACGGTAGGTGGGGAAGATGTAGTCCTGGGGTTGGCTGGCGCGCCCGGAACCGATTTGTGCGGCTTCCTGGCCTGTCAGCGGAACCCACAGGGCAAGCTGGCCCTGCCGCTGCAGAGCGGTAGCTTCCACGTCGAACCGGCGGATGGCTGCCATATCGGCATACAGCCGGCGCAGCTTTTCGGGGTCCAGCTTTTCGGCATATTCACTGAAGACGGGGTGTGTGCCAAGCTTTCCCTCAGGGCACAGAAGCTGGACCATGGGGGCCGGCGGCTCGCCCATGGCGGCCTCGGCCTCAGCCTCAAGCTGGTCGTCTACTGCAGTTCCATCGAACTCGGTGGAGGGCAGATGTGTGGCGCCCATACCGTCTCCTTGCTTGCCGCATGCGGATGCGTTGCAATGTCGCTGGGATATATGCCTTAATGGGAATGCATTCCATGATGGGCATATATATGGCTTACTGGTCCTTACTTTATCTTCAGTAGGTAGCGCAGCCGCAACACGTTAAGCGCTAGGAACGGCGTGGCGGCTTTGTATAGTTCGCACACAGTTGGAGGAAGCGGGTATTCGCCTCCACCTCACCAATGCTCACCCGGACGCCCTCGTTTCCGAAGGCGCGCACGGAGAGTGCCTGGGTAGCCGCCAGTTCGGCGAATTCCCCACTGTTGGCTCCCAGAGCCAGCCACACAAAGTTTCCCTGGGCCTCCGGAACAAACCAACCCAGCTCCTTCAGCCCTGCCGTCACCCTGTCGCGTTCCTCCACCAGGCTTTGTACCCTTTCTACAATCTGGGGGTAGTTCTGCAGGGAAACGATGGCTGCGCGCTCGGCGATTTGTGAGACCGCGAAGGGCGTGGCTGCCACTCTCAGGTGCTGTGTCAATTCCGGGTTGGAGATGCTGTAACCTACGCGAAGCCCGGCCAGGCCATGGGCCTTGGAGAAGGTCCGGAGCACCACCACGTTGGGATACTTGCGGTACATCGAAATGCCGTCCACAGCGTCTTCGGCCCGGACGAACTCCTGGTAGGCCTCGTCGATGACCACAATGACGTCCGCGGGGACCGCCTGGATAAACCGTTCTGTTTCGGCGGTGGTCAGGATGGGCCCGGTGGGGTTGTTGGGCGTGCAGAGCAGGACGACTTTGGTGCGAACCGTGACGGCCGCGGCCATGGCGTCAAGATCGTGCCGGCCGTCAGGGGTGACAGGTATGACAACGCCGGTGGCACCCACCAGGCCCACGCTGATGGGATAGGCCTCAAAGGAGCGCCAGGCATAAATGACTTCGTCCGGTTCGCCGTCGTCGTTCTGGCCGGCGAACGTGGCCAGCAGTTGATTCAGGGCGCCCAGGCTGCCTGCGCCGGTAACAATGTCCTCCGCCGGGACAGCCAGGAAATCAGCCAGCGCGGCACGAAGCTTGCTGCTCAGCGGATCCGGGTATCGGTTGAAGTCTGTCTGGTGCGCAATGGCGTCCACAACGGCAGGCAGCGGCGGCAGCGGGTTCTCGTTGGAGGAAAGCTTGTAGCTTGCCAGACCCTCAACGGCGACGGGCGGTTTGCCTGCGGCGTAGCGGGGAAGCCGGCCTATTACCGGGCGGGGGCGTACTCCCCCAGCCAGGGTCTCTGATGAAGTCATGCCAACTAGCCTACTTCTCCGGGACTGGATCGCAGGGTGGCAGGCTTTTGATTCCCCAGGGCTCACTCAGGACAATGTGAAAGCATTGGCGCATGCGCTCCTTTATCGTTCGGATCCTCATCAACGGACTGGCCCTCTGGATTGCCAGCTGGATCCTGCCCGGCATGGACATTTCTACGTCGGCCGCCACTGAAGCCGTTGCCAAGACCGGGGTGACCCAAGGGACGGACACCCTCGGGATCATCGGCGCCTACTTGTTCATAGGCGTGATTTTCGGAGTGGTCAACGCGTTTGTCCGGCCGCTTGTCAGCCTCCTCTCCCTGCCCATCACCATCCTTACGCTGGGCCTCTTCACCATCGTCATCAATGCAGCCATGCTCTACCTGACGTCCTGGATCAGCAGCTACACGCCGGTGCACTTCACCATTGACTCCTTCTTTTGGACAGCGGTGCTGGCAGCCATCATCATCACAGTCATTTCCCTTGTAGCGGGAAGGCTCCCCGGCGCGCGGAAGCGCTGAGAGCCTAACCAGCGGGTGGCCTCGGTGAGGATTGAGGTTTGGGATTCGGTACCGTCAGCGGCGTGGACTGCGGATCGGGCGGTTTCTGCCTGTTAAGTGAGAAACGGGTGGCGGTGGCCGTCCCTCCGGCTCCGAGCACGCCGCCCAGTACGGCAGTGGACGCCACGAGCGAAGGATCGTCACTGGCCTCCACCTGCCGGGCGCCATCCACATAGCCGCTGAGCCGGTGCCCCGGGCCCAGGCCAAATTCCTCGCCTTCCGGGATCCGGGCCGGGTCGGTCAGGGTTACCGTGACACGGTCCACGGTGTCAGGACTGGGGGTTCCATCGCTCCCGGGAACCCAGTCCTGCCTGTGTTCCAGATGCATGCTGCTGATGCCTGCGGCAGGAGTGATCCCGCCTACCGGGGATCCGGCGGTCAGCACATACTTCACGTCGTACTCGTCCAGGAAGAGCTCGTCGGCTGCCAGGTTCATGGCGTGGACACCGCCCTGGCTGTAACCCACTGCTACGACAGGCGATCCTTTCTCGGCTCCGGCCGCTTCCAGGGCCTGCAGAACGGCTGAATTCACCTCGGCCGACCCATAGCCCAATCCTTCCCCGATTCCGGCTAGATCAAAGGGATTGGTCCCGCCCACCTCAGTTTCTGTCTGCGTGCCAGGAATCACCACGATATAGGCTTTCTGCCCGCCGTTGTCCACCTCAATGACTTCGATGTAACCCTGGCCCCGCTCATCAACAGCCCGGGCACGTTCCAAGAGGCCGGCGGCCGAAGCATCCAGTTCCAGAGGCAGGGACTCTTCCCGATCCACGGTGACCGGACGCGGCTTCAGCACGGGAACGGACTGCCTTGCCAATGCCTTGATCAGGGGAGCTGCAACCGAGATGTGCTTTCCCGCCGCCAGGTCCGCCGCCACAGCCGTCACAAAGTGTGCCGGCGACGAGAAAGCCAAGAAGGCACCCATGGTGACGGGGACGTTGCCTAGCATAATTTCCGCGACTTCCCTGTTGGGTACCGGGCCAAGGCCAAGGTCGGCAACCTGCTGCCCCAGCAGCTCCCAGCTTGTCAGCCTGAGACCAAGCCCATGAACTACGTTCGCCAGTGCTTCTGCGGATTCGTAGTCCCGCTTGCTGGCACGCACTTGGCCACTTATCCGCTGCAGCTCTGTACGGACTGCCTGGACGCTGCGCCGGGCCTCGCCCACTGAAATGATTGCTTCCATGCCCGAGTAGCGTGAAGCATTCTGGTAGGGCGACAGGTCCTCCCAGATGTGGTGCATTTCCACTTCCACGGCGCTGAGTTCACTCGCCAGGACGTCGAGCTTCTCTGCCCCGCCCATGAGTTCCTCAAGCTGGAAGCTGATCCCCCCGATTCCGCCGGAAATTACCAGGCCGCCATCGCGGGCAGGGCCAGCCGGCCGGAGGGGGCCTCCACTGTCCGAAGGCGTCACTTCTGACATCAGTAGCCGCCGCCCGGCGGCGCTTCGCAGACCAAAACCGCCCGGGAGTGGCGGTTGACGGCGTCAGCGGCTCCCTGAAGACGGTCTCGCGTCCGGCCGAGCGCGGCGGCCTGCAAAGCCACGGAGTCCCGGTAGGCGCGGCCCGCAGGAGACTGCCAGTCCAGCAACTGAATCTTCCAGAAGCCAGCCAGGACTTCCTCAACCCGCCGGGTACAGCCGTCTACCCGGGCAGCCAGCTGCTGGATGTCGTGGCTTCGGGACATGCGGAAGGCCATGTCTGCCGCCGCGGTATCACTGCTCATGTACTTGCTCCCCTCAACGAATGCTCCCCCTGGCGGAAACGTCCGGATTCGTGTTCACCGCCCCCACGCTAGGGGCGCGCAACGAGTCAATGAAGCGCCGCCGTCGCGTATGTGGATAAGAAGGAAAGAGGGCCCACCGGACGGACGAAGGGGTGCTGTGTGCAGGACAAGTCACACGGAATGGCCGGCTTAAGGCGCAGACGAAGTTCGTGAAAGAATCAGCACATGCCTGAAACTGCTGCCACAGCTGATATCCGTACGCCCTCCGGACGCCTTGCCCTTGCCGCGTCACCGGAACAGATTGCGCTCGGCCCACTGGACGGCCGCTACCAGTCCGCCGTCGCGCCCCTGGTGGACTACCTTTCCGAAGCAGCCCTCAACCGGGACCGTGTGGCCGTCGAGGTGGAGTGGCTCATCCACCTGACCAGCAACAACGTCCTTCCCGGGGCCGGTCCGCTGACCAGCGCACAGCAGGACGAACTGCGCAGGATCGTCACGGAATTCGACGCATCTTCCGTGGCCGAGCTGGCCGAAATTGAGGCGGTGACGGTGCACGACGTCAAGGCCGTCGAGTACTACATCGGCCGCCGCCTGCCGGCGATCGGCATTGAGCACCTGACAGCTATGGTGCACTTCGGCTGCACCTCCGAGGACATCAACAACCTCTCCTACGCGCTGGGCGTGAAGGGCGCTGTGGAGGACGTGTGGCTGCCAGCCGCCCGTGGTTTGGTTGCCCAGATCAGCAGGATGGCCGAGGACAACAGGGCCGTTCCCATGCTGTCCCGCACACACGGCCAGCCTGCCACACCCACCACGCTGGGCAAGGAACTTGCCGTGATGGCGCACCGCCTGAAGCGCCAGCTGGACCGGATCGACACCACCGAATACCTGGGCAAGATCAACGGAGCCACGGGCACCTACGCCGCCCATGTGGCGTCGGTCCCCGGAGCCGACTGGGAGCAGGTGGCCAAGTCCTTCATCGAAGGGCTGGGGTTGACCTGGAACCCGCTGACCACACAGATCGAAAGCCACGACTGGCAGGCAGAGCTGTATGCGGACGTCGCGCGGTTCAACCGGATCCTGCACAATGTCTGCACCGATATCTGGAGCTACATCTCCATCGGCTACTTCGCGCAGGTCCCGGTGGCCGGGGCCACGGGCTCCTCCACGATGCCGCACAAGGTGAACCCCATCCGCTTTGAAAACGCCGAGGCCAACCTGGAGATCTCCTCTGGCCTGCTGGACGTCCTGGGCTCCACGCTGGTGACGTCCCGCTGGCAGCGTGACCTCACCGATTCCTCCAGCCAGCGCAACATCGGCGTGGCGTTCGGGCACTCCCTGCTGGCCATTTCCAATGTTGCCAAGGGCCTGGACCGGCTGGACGTTGCCGAGGACGTGCTGGCCGCCGACCTGGATACCAACTGGGAAGTCCTGGGCGAGGCAATCCAGATGGTCATGCGAGCCGAGGCCATTGCCGGCGTCGAAGGCATGGAGAACCCCTACGAACGCCTCAAGGACCTGACCCGCGGACAGCGCGTGGACGCGGCCCGCATGCAGGAGTTCGTCCAGGGCCTGGGCCTCTCCCCGGAGGCTGAAGCCCGGCTGCTCGCCCTGACCCCCGGCAAGTACACGGGCATCGCGGACCAGCTGGTGGACCACCTGAAGTAGCCCGAGGCCAGCCCCAGGGCTGTTCGGACAATAGGTACTACAGCGGAATAAGTACGACGGCGGCGCCGGGCTCCCCAGGGGCCCGGCGCTTCTTTTGGACTGCTGTGGGCTTCTTGTGGGCTTCTTATGGGCTGCTTTTGGCTGCTTTTGGGCTGCAGTGGCCTTTGTTCCACTGTCAGTTCGCTCATGACCCAGAAACCGGCCGGGCGCCGGCGCCTTTGGTGTTGCCCGCGCTCAAGCCTTGCCCGCAAGTGGGAAACTGGGAGCATGAAGCTGCTGCTCATCCGCCATGGACAGACCCCCGGAAACGTCCTCGGCCAGCTGGATACGGCCCACCCGGGACCAGGACTCACGGAACTTGGTGAACGGCAGGCGGAAGCCATGGCACGGTCACTGGCCAACGAGCCCATCTCAGCTCTGTATGCGTCCACCCTGGTCCGCACGCAGGTAACGGCCGCTCCCCTGGCCCGCGTGCATGGACTGGACGTTGAGGTGCTGGACGGTCTGCACGAAATCGAAGCCGGCGCCCTGGAGAAACTGACCGATCACGAGTCCCATAAGCGGTACATGGGAACGGTTTTCGCATGGGCCGCCGGAGACCTTGACCGTCGGATGCCCGCCGGCACGGACGGCCACGCATTTTTTGAGCGGTATGACGCCGCCATCACCCGGATCGCCGAACGCGCCATGAAGGACGGGGACAACGCTACTGCCGCAGCGGTCAGCCACGGTGCCGCGATCCGCACGTGGGCCGGGCGGCGGGCCGCGGATACGGATCACGAGTTCGCCGCCCACCATGTCTTATCCAACACCGGAATTGTGGCCCTGGAGGGTGATCCCGATGCTGGCTGGACGCTCCTCCATTGGGACGGCAGCCCCGTGGGCGGGCTGGCCCTGGCCGACCCGACGGCGGAGGACCCCATGGGCGAGCGCGCCTAGTTGGTTGACCCGGGCTCGCTCCCTCCGCCCGCTGCCGTTTCTGACAGTTCTCTGGGCGCTTACGCACAGGAAACACCGCGGTAACGGTGCCGCCTTAGGCTTATCAGGCATAACCCTTCGGCGAATCGAGGCAGTCATGCAGACCAATCCCCGTCTCAACATCAGGCAGGTCACCTGGTCCAACCCCGTGGGCGCCGACCTGCGCAGGGCGCAGCAGGCGGAACTGGACGCCCGCTTTGGTACGCCGAACCACGAACCGGGGACCCCGCCGTCGGGCGCGGACTGTGCTGTTTTCCTGGTGGCGTACGACAAAGGCTCCGGGCAGCCAGTGGGGTGCGGCGGCCTGAGGCTGCTGGATGATTCAACGGCGGAAATCAAGCGGCTGTATGTCCTCCCGTACACCCGGGGAAGCGGCGTAGCGAGCTCCATCCTGGCCGCACTTGAAGCCGAGGCGTTCCGGCAGGGAATCAGCCGGATCAAGGCGGAGGCCGGGTCTGCGCAGCCGGACGGCCGGAACTTCTACCAGAACTCAGGCTTCGAGCCCGTGCCCAACTTTGGCCCTTACATCGGGGTGGAGCACTCTTACTGCTACGCGAAGAACATCAACTCGTACAGCGCCGCCAATACCGCTATGGCATAGGCCATGAGCGGACGACGGCGGAACGCGCCGGAAGCGGCCTCGTCACCAACTCCCCTGCAGGCCGGCCAAACGTTCACGGCGCGTTAAGGCAGAGGGCTCTGACTGTTCCCATATCTGGACCAGACTCGACTGGCGTTGAGAGTTTATCGAATCGATAGCTATAAACGTCCACAACTGGCAAACCCCGCTATAGGCTTGCCGGACCTGCTCCGATTCCAGTCCAGAAATGAGTCCTGCCCGTGCGAAAATTTCAGACTTTGGTTGCTGCTGCCGTCGCCGTTACCCTTCTTTCGGGCTGTGCAGGGGGTGCCGCCACTCCCGCAGCCTCCGGTGATTCCTCTTCGTCCGCGGCAGGCGCATCGGGCGAAACACTGGTCATTTACACAAATTCCAACGGTGAAGGCCGCGGTGAATGGCTGACGGCCAAGGCGGCTGAGGCCGGTTTCAAAGTTGAGGTAGTGGGGGCCGGCGGTGCCGATGCCACAAACAAACTTATCGCCGAAAAGAACAATCCCATTGCCGATGTCGCGTTCGGCCTGAACAACATGTACTTCGCCCAGATCAAGGCTGCGGGGGCGATCGAGCCCTACGAACCCGCCTGGGCTGGTGAGGTGGACACCGCCCTGGGCGATGCCGGCGACGACAAAGCCTATTGGCCGCTGGTCAAGCAGGCGATTCTCCTGGGCTACAACTCCGACAAAATCACCGCTGACGCCGCGCCCAAGGACTGGACGGACCTGTGGACCAGGGACGAATTCAAGTCACGGTATGAGCGGGTGACCGGGCTGGGTACCGCCACCGCGCAACTGGTGTTCGCCAGCCTGCTGACGCGCTATAAGGACGAATCCGGAGATCTGGGCATCTCGGATGAAGGCTGGAAGCAGGTGGAGCAGTACTTCCAGAACGGCAGCCCGGCTGTTGCAAAGACAGACCTTTTCGCCCGGATTGCCGCCGGCGACGTGGACATGGGCCAGATGCCGTCCTCGATCATCGCCGAACGTGAGAAGTCCTTCAAGGTCAACGTGGAGACGGTAGCGCCGTCCGTTGGGGTTCCGCTGGCCGTGGAACAGGTGGCCCTGGTCAAGGGGACGGACAAGAAGGAAGAGGCGCAGAAGTTTATTGACTGGTTCGGCAGCGCAGATGTGCAGGGCGCGTGGGCCAAGCAGTTCAACTCGATGCCCGTGAACAAGGGCGCCGCGGCTCAGGCCAATCCGGAGGTGGTGGACTTCTTCGCTGACGTCAAGCAGCAGGACATCGACTGGAACTTCGTGCAGGAAAACATGGGCGCATGGGTGGAGAAGATCGAGCTCGAATACATGACGTAGCAGCCGTCCGCCTTGAGGTTCAGAAGTTCCCGCCAACCCATCCAGACAGGTTTGCCAATGATCCGCTTGGACAACATCGAAGTCTCCTTCGGCGATTTCGTCGCCATCCCCCACTTGGACCTTCACGTTAAACCCGGGGAGTTCTTCACGTTGCTGGGTCCGTCCGGCTGCGGAAAAACGACGGCGCTGCGCACCCTGGCAGGGTTCATTGAACCGTCAGCGGGAAGTGTCCATGTGGACGGCAGGAACGTGACCCGGCTTCCCAGCGACAAGCGGCAGGTGGGCATGGTGTTCCAGAACTATGCCCTGTTCCCCAGCATGAGTGTGTGGGAGAACATCGCCTTCGGACTCAGGGTCCGGAAGGAGAAGTCCGCCGAGACGGACCGCCTGGTGCGCGATATTGCGCGCCGGGTGGAGCTCAGCGATGAGCAGCTGCACAAAAACGTGGCGGAGCTTTCGGGTGGGCAACAGCAGCGTGTGGCGGTGGCGCGGGCCTTGGTGCTGCGTCCCAAGATCCTGCTCCTGGACGAGCCGCTCTCCAATCTGGATGCCAAGCTGCGGCACCAGCTGAGGCAGCAGCTCAAGGACCTCCAGAGCGAGTTCGGCATCACCACCGTGTACGTCACCCACGACCAGGATGAGGCGCTGGCCATGAGCGACCGCGTGGCCGTTTTCAACAAGGGCGTGATCGAGCAGGTGGGCACTCCGCAGGCGATCTATGATGAGGCCGCCACAGAGTTTGTCTGCACCTTCATCGGCGACAGTTCCCCGCTGTCCGCTGGCTTCATCACCGAACTGAACCGGCTCTCCGGTGCCGGCCTCAGCCCTGACGCCAACTCCTACCTGCGGGTGGAAAAGGCGTCACTGACCGCCCCCGCCAATGGCGGCACCGCCGTCGGGCTGGCTGGAACGGTGCTGTCACGCACCTATCACGGCCTCCACAGCCGCTACGTGGTGCGGAGCCACGGCGCTGATATCCGGCTGTTGGTCAGGGAAGACGGCGGCGTGCACCCCGACGCCGGCGCGGAAACGACCATCTATGTCCAGCCGGGCCACGTGCTTCAGTACCACGCCGATACGGGCGCGGCCCTGGCCCGGAAGGCCCAGGCAGTGGCCCTGCCATGAGCAGGGTCTCCGTCTCCCTGAAGAACAGGGGCAGGAACAGCGGCAGGAGTGGTGGCAGGAGTAGTGGCGACGCCAGGAGCATGCTCCGCTCGCCGTTCGTCCTGATGGTGGGCGCGGTGCTCACCTGGTTCATCGCAGCGTTCCTGGTCTGGCCCAACCTGAACGTCCTGATAGCAACGTTCTTTCCGGACGGCAGCTTCTCCGGGCGGGCGGCCGAGAAACTGTTCTCCTCCCAGCGCGCCATGAAATCCCTGGGCAACAGCTTCCTGCTGGCGCTTGCCCTGTCCGTCACCGTGAATGTTGTGGGCATCTTCATTGTGCTGGTTACGCAGTACTTCAGGATCCGCGGCTCCCGGATCCTGTTTTTGGGCTACGCCTCCACCTTCATCTACGGCGGCATTGTGCTGGCTGCCGGCTACAAATTCATCTATGGCGACAAAGGGATTGTCACGTCCTGGCTGCTCACGGTGTTCCCCGACATGGATCCGGCGTGGTTCTCCGGCTTCTTCGCCGTGCTGGTGGTGATGACGTTTGCCACCACCACCAACCACATGCTGTTTGTGGGCAATGCGCTTAAGGGCGTTGACTTCCAGACCATCGAGGCGGCCCGGAACCTGGGCGCATCCACTTGGACCATCCTGCGCCGGGTTGTGCTGCCCATGCTCAAACCCACTCTCTTCGCGGTCACCATCCTGTCCTTCCTGACCGGGCTGGGGGCCCTGAGCGCCCCGCAGGTGCTGGGCGGCCGGGAGTTCCAGACCATCACGCCGATGATTCTGACCTTTGCCAACAGCCCCACTTCACGGGACCTGGCTGCGCTGCTGGCTGTCATCCTGGGCGTTTCCACCATCCTGATGCTTGCGGTCATGTCCCGGCTGGAGAAGCGCGGCACCTATTACTCGCTGTCCAAAGTGTCTTCGGCAATGCAGAAACAGCAAATCACCAGTCCTGTCGCCAATGCTGCCGTGCACATCATCGCCTACCTGCTGTTCGCGTTGTACACGCTGCCCGTGGTGCTGATTGTGCTGTACTCGTTCGCCGACGGCGCGGCCATCCAAACCGGCCAGATCTCCCCGGGCAGCCTGACGCTGGACAACTACGTGCGGATCCTGACCCAGCCATCAGGCCTGCATCCTTTTATTGTCAGCGTGGTCTACAGCGGACTGGCAACAGTGATTGCGGTGGGCGGGCTGCTGTTTGTGGCCAGGCTGCTTCAGAAGTACAAAAACTGGGTTGCCTCTGTCTTCGAATACCTGCTCCACATTCCCTGGATCCTGCCCTCGGCCCTGCTGGCCCTGGGGCTCATCATCAGTTACGACCACCCGAATCCGATGGTGGGCGGCGCTGTCCTTACCGGAACCACAGTGATCCTGCTGATCGCGTTTGTGACGGTCAAGATCCCGTTCACCCTCCGGATGCTCAAGGCATCATTCGCGTCGGTCAACACCTCGATGGAGGAAGCCGCCGCCATCATGGGCGCCAAGACGCTGTACGTGTTCCGGCGGATCCTCCTGCCCCTGGTGCTGCCGGCCGCCGCAGCCATTGCCGCCCTGAACTTCAACAACCTGCTGGACGACTACGACACCGCGATCTTCCTGGCTCATCCGCTGGTCCAGCCTCTGGGGCTGGTGATTAAGGCGAACACCGACGGCGCCGAAGGGGTGGAGGGCGTGGCCAACACGTTCGTCTACACCGTGCTGCTGATGGTCATCACCGGGCTGACCATGTACCTCGTCTACGGCCGCTCCAGCAGGCGCGTGGCCGGCCCGGGCCTGAGCAGTGGTGCCGGTGCGGGCAAGGGTGCGGGCGGGAAGCGGCCCGGCGCTTTCCAGGGGACCTCTGGATCCCGGGACGCACCGGTGGCCGGGGCGGCAGGGCCGGAGGCCCCTGTCTTGAGCGGAAAGCGTTAGCCGTTTTGCGGCCGCGGGCCCGACGGGACCTTCTAAGAAGCTGGCCAGCCTGTGTACGCCTCAGCCAGGTACGCCATGCCGTGCCTGGAGGACACTACGGAATTGAGTTCGCCGAGCTGGCGGGCACGGGAGAACTCGTCAGCATCGGCCGGCGTGTGCAGCATGGTGGTCATCCAGTAGGAGAACTGCTGCGCCTTCCAGACCCTCTCCAGGGCGCGGTCACTGAACGAGTCCAGGAGCTGACTGGAGCCGGAGCGGTAGTAGCTGTCCAGTCCCTCGAAGAGCACTTTGACGTCCTGAATGGCCAGGTTCAGGCCCTTGGCACCGGTGGGCGGAACCGTGTGGGCGGCGTCGCCGGCAAGGAAGAGGTTCCCGTGGCGCATGGGGGTGTGGACAAAGCTGCGGAACGGCAGGACCATCTTGTCGATGACCGGCCCTTCCTTTAGTTCAAAGCCGTTACCGTTGACGCGGCTGCGGAATTCGGCCCAGATCCTGTCATCGTCCCAGTCAGCCACGCTCTCCTTGGGATCGCACTGGAAGTACATGCGCTGGACAGTTTCGGTCCGCTGGCTGATCAGGGCGAAGCCGTTGGCTGAGTTTGCGTAGATGAGTTCATCGGAACTGCGCGGCGCTTCGGCCAGAATCCCGAACCAGGCGAACGGGTACTCGTGGAAGTACCACTTCCGGCTGGCCTCCGGGATCTGGAGCCGGCAGTGGCTGCGTGAGCCGTCAGCCCCCACCACAAACTCTGCCTGGATCTCATACTCCACACCGTCAGCGTCGGTGAACCAGACCTTCGGCCTGCCCTCCAGGTCATGCACCATGGTGTCAGTGACGCTGTAACGGACGTCCCCGCCGTCGGCCTTCCTTGCGGCGGCGAGGTCAAGGAATACATCGGTTTGGGGGTAGAGCCAGACGGATTCGCCCACCAGCCCCTTGAAGTCAATGCGGTGGCTTTCGCCATGGAACCTGAGCTCGATGCCGTCGTGCCGGTCGCCGTCGCGCAGCACGCGGTCCGAAACCCCGCTCTCCACGAGCAGGTTAACCGTGCCATGCTCCAGGATGCCGGCGCGGACTGTCTCGGAGATCGTTTGATGGCTGCGGGCCTCGATCACGGTGGAATTGATGTCAGAGGAAGCCAGGAGGTGGGACAGCATCAGTCCCGCCGGACCGGCGCCAACGATGGCTACTTGGGTGGTGACGACCTTGCGTGCTGCCATGAGTCTTCTCGCTTCATTGCGGGCCCGGGGCTGACGGGCCGGTTGGTGCTTCCGACTTCCAGTGTGCGGCGGAAGACCCTAGGGGCGGCACAGCAATTCCATTGAACGGAAGAGTTCTTAAGCTTCGCTCAGACGGCGGGCTATCCCGCGCGCTGCGGTTTGCAGCGCGGGAACCAGCGACTGCAGCCGCATCTCATGCAGGGGAACCACGACGCCGAGGGCAGCGACAGCCCGCTGCCTGCCGTCGAGCACGGGAACGGCAATGCCCCAGGTCTCCGGATCCACCGCTCCGGCCAGCTGCGCGAAGCCCTGGCGGGCGCTTTCGCTGAGGAGGCCGCGCAGGGCTTGGGGGGTCACCTTTTCGGCCGGATCCGAGAACTGGTCCAGATACTCCCTTTGCAGGGCCTTGGGCTGGTGGGCCATGAGGGCAAGTCCCACGGACGAGACGTGGACCGGCATCCTGCCGGCAACCCGCGCCCTGTTGGCCACGGAACCCCTGCGCGAGAGACGCTCTACAAACAGCACCTCCCAACCTTCCAGCACGGCTAGGTTGACGTTCTGGTTGAGGACGGCCTGAATGTCCTCCATAAAGGGCAGCGCCGCCTGCCGCAGCGCCAGGGTGGGGGAATTGCGGTTCACGAGCTCCCACAGCCTCAGGCCCAATCGAACCGTCCCGCCCGGCCCGGGTTCCAGCAGTCCGTGAGCCGCGAGCTGCCGGACCAGCCGGTGGGCAGTGGTGAGGGGAAGCCCCGCCCGGGCCGCCAGATCGGACAACTGCAGGCTTCCGGCACCTTCCGGGAAGGCCGAGATGACACGCACCACGCGGTCCACCACGGAGTCTCCAGAAACGGAGTTGGCCACGCGAACCTGCTTCCATTGAATGGGTCTTGTGCCCAGATTACTCCTGGCGGAGGAGCGGCACGCCTTCTGCAGGGTGGGCTTCTGCAAGTGCGCTTCTGCAGGTTCGGGCTTCAGGAAGGGCCATGCCGCAGGCCGTTAGCTTCCCTCGAGTCTTGCCACGGCGGCGTTCCCACGATCGGAACGGCGGGGCAACACTGCGGAAACAGCGCCACGTGATGCTTGAGGCATGAAGCCCCCTGCAAGGAAACCTGCCACGGCTGATTTGAGCTGCGAAGTCTGCGGCCTGATGCCGGAACCCACCAAGACCCGCCTCACCATGGCCAACGTGGCCGTTATGCTCCCCATCGAACTCCTGGTCCACGCCCTGGTGGTCCAGACGCACCTGCCCTACCTGGCCAAGGTTCTGGTGCTCACCCTCACCGCTACCGTCCTGGTCATCTGGGTGGCGGAACCCTCTGCCGCCCGGGTACTGAAGGGCTGGCTGCACGCCCCGGCACTGCGCCACCGGAGGCGCCTGGGCGCTGCGCCGGCGCTCTGGCGGGCGCGCACCGTGCTGCGGGACCAGCCCGGTGCCCTGCAGAAGATCACGCAGGCGCTGGCCCGCCTGGATACCAACATCCTGAGCATTCACGTCCACCCCGTCCCCGGCGGAGTGCTGGACGAGTTTGTCCTCTCCGCGCCGGGCAACCTCAGCGAGCGCAAACTCCTGGATGCACTGCACGACGGCGGCGGCTCGCGGTCCCATGTGTGGCCCACCACCGCGCTGGCCATGGCGGACGGACAGACCAGGGCGCTGAGCCTGGCCGCCCGGGTCGCCGATGCCCCAGACGAACTGCCGCTGGCAGTGGCCGAGCTGCTGCGGGCACGGATCGTCCCGGCGGCGGATGCGGCTCTGCAGGAAACGGACGACGCCGGCACCCGCCTGAAAATCCCCACAGCCTGGCACGGACCCATCACCTTCGCCCGTCCCGACGAACCATTCACGCCGGCGGAGTCAGCCCGGGCTCATCGGCTGGCGGAGCTGGCCGAGATCCTGTCGCACCGCCCGGCAGCGCCTGTCTAAACCCCCGAGTGACTGCAAGACCCACTCACCGGCCTATCGGCCAACCGCCCTTTAGCCAGGTGACTGTTTAACCGACTGCCATGCGGATGGTCAGCGCTTCCGGGTCGATGTTCATCTTTACGTGCTTGCCTTCGCCCTCGTGGTCGCCGTCGAGCTGGTAATCGTCGTTGTGCTCCAGCGTGATCTCCACGGATTTGCCCTGGAAGTATTGAACCGAAGTGTCTCTGTTCCGCCCCTTGATGATCATTCCGCCGATGACGGAGAACCAGCCGAAGCGGCCTTTTGGCGCCAGGACCACCACGTCCAGGAGGCCATCGTTCACTGCAGCGTCCGGGAAGATCTCCAAATTGCCCTGGACTTTTCCGCAGTTGCCCACCATCACGCCGCGGATTCGGCGGTGAACCACAGACTTGCCGTCTATCACGATCGTGGCCCTGACCGGCTTCCCGGGCAGGTTCCTGATTCCGGCGTCCACGTAGGCCAGCCAGCCAACCTTGTCCTTGAGCTCCTCGTCGGTGTCAGCCATGATAGTGGCGTCGTAGCCCATGCCGGCCATGACCACGAAGAGCTGCTCCTTGTCCGGGTCGCTGCGGACGGCGCGGACCACGTCGATCCGGCGTTCCCATCCCACCAGCGCGCCCTTGATGGCGCCCTCCACGTCTGTGACATCCAGGCCCAGGTTGCGGGCCAGCAGGTTTCCGGTACCCAGCGGCACCAGGCCCAACGGGGTAGGAGTTCCGGCCAGGACCTGGGCCACGTAACGGACGGTGCCGTCGCCCCCCGCTGCAATAACGACGTCGGCCCCCTGCTTGAGTGCCTCCTCCGCCTGCCCGACGCCGGGATCCTCCTTGGTGGTTTCCAGCCAGATGGGCTCGCCCCAGCCATTGTCTGCGGAGTGCTTGGCGATCAGCCCGCGCACGTCGATATCCACCGGCTTGGCGGGATTGATAATGACGGCCGCACGCTTGAGGGCTGTGGAGCTGTTGGCTGGCATGGTGTCCTCCGTGAACGTGGGAATGTGCGCCTTGGAAGTAAGCGTACTTGCCATTCCGGGATGGTGGCGGCGGTATCAGCCTCCGGCTTACGGCTACGGGCGGTGCCGGGCGTCCTGGTTCCGGATCGTGGTGTTCTGGCTTGCCTGGTTCTGTGAACTCAGGTTCCGCGCTTCCTGGTGGCGGGCATTTATCCGGGCCGATCGGATGATGGTGAAGACGCCGATGGCATCCACCAGAGCGATGACGGCGATCATCCAGTACAGGCCCTGGCCGGCCACAAGGAACATGCCCACCACGCCCGTGGCGATTGTCATGATGACGGGCAACAGCCAAACGGGACGCGCCTGCCTGGGTGTGGCGGACGAGGGTGTGGTGGAAGAGTCAGGGGCTGCCTGCGGCTCGCTCACGGATACGTCTCCTTCTGAGGTGTCGGCGTATGAAGTCCCAAGACATAAATCCCAGACATAAAGTCCGAAATCTAAAGTCTCAGGGTCGATCCTACGGTCAGCAGGCTACAGCGCCTTCACCGCGCCCAGCACCTTGGCCAGGGAATCCTTGGCGTCGCCGAACAACAGCGAGGTCTGCGGCTCGTACAGCAGCTCGTTTTCAATCCCGGCGAACCCCGGCCGCATGGAGCGCTTCAGGAAAATCACCTGCCGCGCGTCAGCTACCTCAAGGATGGGCATCCCGTAGATGGGCGAGCCGGAGGAAGTCTTCGCGGCCGGATTAACCACATCGTTGGCGCCCACCACCAGGGCCACATCGGCCGTCCTGAACTTGGAATTGATCTCGCCCATCTCCTTGAGCGACTCGTACGGGACGTTGGCCTCGGCCAGGAGCACATTCATATGCCCCGGCATCCGGCCGGCCACGGGGTGGATGGCGAAGTCCACCTCGATACCACGGGCCTCAAGGGCGGTCGCCAGCTCGGCGGCCGTGTGCTGGCCCTGCGCCACCGCCAGGCCATACCCCGGAACAATGATCACCCGCTGTGCGTAGCCCAGCAGCACCGCCACGTCCTCCGGGCTGGAGGACCGAACGGGACGTTCGCTCACGGCGGTGGATCCCGCCGTCGAACCTCCCTTGAAGGCCCCGAACAGGATCCCGGCCACGCTACGGCCCATCGCCGCCGCCATGGCACGGGTCAGGATGGTACCGGAAGCGCCCACCAGGGTGCCCGCCACCACCAGGAGCACGTTGCCCAGCACAATTCCCGAGGCCGCGACGGCCAGGCCGGTGAAGGCGTTCAGCAGCGAGATGACAATTGGCACGTCCGCGCCGCCCACCGGCAGCACCAGCAGCACGCCGGCCACCAGCCCCAGGAGCATGAGCAGCACGGCGAGCACCAGCGAACCCGTCAGGATAATGGCGACGGCGGCCCCCACCGCGGCGAGCAGCACCGCCGCCATGACCACGGGCAGGCCAGGAAAGACCACCGGCCGGGTGGTCATCAGTTCCTGCAGCTTGGCGAACGTCACGCCGGACCCGGCGAAGGAAACTGCGCCCACCAGCAGCGTGAACACAATGGCAAGCCGCACCCACGGGTCCTCTGTGTGGCTGAGTTCCAGCAGGGCGACCAGCGCCGCGGCGCCGCCGCCCACACCGTTGAAGGCGGCCACCAGCTGCGGCATCTGCGTCATCTTCACTCCACGGGCCACCGGGGCAGCCGCCACTGTCCCTACCGCAATGGAACCGAGGATCCAGGGGATGTTATCCAGCCGCATGGACAGGAACACCGTGATGACGCCGATCAGGGCACCGAGCGCGCCGATCAGGTTGCCCCGGCGGGCTGTACGCGGAGAACTGAGACCCCTTAGTGCCAGGATAAAGAAGACCGCGGCGACGAGGTACAGGAGCGAGGTCCATACCGGATCGAGCATATTCACTTGTTGTCCGCCTTCGCCGCGGTCCGGGCAACCTCTTTTTTGCCGTGGAACATGTGGAGCATCCGGTCCGTGACCACGAAGCCGCCCACCAGGTTGGCGGTGGCAAGCACCACGGCGAGCAGCGCCACCGCGAGCACCCAGCCGTCGGTTGCCTGCCCGGCCACGATGACTGCGCCCACCAGGATGATGCCGTGGATGGCGTTGGCCCCGGACATCAGCGGTGTGTGCAGGGTGCTGGAGACCTTGGAGACCACTTCGAAGCCGACAAACACCGCCAGCACGGTAATCGTCAGCAGGCTCATTCCGTCCATCAGAGCCCCCCTTCCTGATGTGGCTGGGATCCGGCTGCGGGCGCGGCGAGTGCTTCCGCCGTCGGCGGGTGGACCACCACGCCGTCGTGGGTGAGGCAGGCGCCCGCCACCACGTCGTCGTCGAAATCGGGTACCACGGTGCCGTCCCGGGTCATCAGGGCGAGCAGGTTGGCCACGTTCTTGGCGTAAAGCCGGGAGGCGTCGAAGGCCATCGTGGACGGCGCGTCCTTCAGCCCCACCAGGGTGACGTGGCCCTGCCCGTCCGCGGTGGGCACCAGGATGTCCTCGCCGGGAACGCAGCCCTCCACGTTGCCGCCGGACTCCGCGGCGAGGTCCACGACGACAGAGCCGGCGCGCATGCCCTGCACCATCCCGCGGCTGACCAGGAGGGGCGCGCGCCTGCCGGGGACGGCCGCCGTCGTAATCAGGACGTCAGCCTGGGCGACATGCGGGGCGAGGAGTTCGCGTTGGAGCGCACCCCGGTCCGCGCTCAATTCCCGGGCATAGCCCCCTGAGGCCTCCGCGGTTTCGAGGTCCAGTTTGATGAAAGTGCCGCCCATCGAGGCGACTTCATCCGCCGACGCGGGGCGGATGTCATTGGCGGAGACCCGGGCGCCGAGCCTCTTCGCGGTGCCGATGGCCTGGAGCCCGGCCACCCCGGCGCCGAGCACCAGGACACGGGCGGGCGGGACTGTGCCGGCGGCGGTCATGTACAGCGGGAAGAACCGCGGCAGGCGGATGGCGGCCTCGAGCACGCAGCGGTAGCCGGCCACCAGGGCCTGCGAACTGAGGGCATCCATGGACTGGGCGCGGGAGATGCGGGGCACCAGTTCCAGGGCAAAGGACGTCACGCCCGCGGCGGCAAGTGCCTGAACCGTGGCCAATTCCGACGACGGCGACGCCAGGCCCACACTGACCGCTCCCCTTTTCAGGGACCTGGCTGTTGCGGTCTCCAGCGGGCGGACATGGGCGAGGACGTCCAGGCCGGGGGTTTCGAGCCGCTCCACGATCCGGGCGCCGGCCTGCTGGTACTCCTGGTCGCTGTAACCGGCCGAAACGCCTGCCATCGATTCGACCAGCACCTCAAGGCCGAGCCCGGCCAGCTGCTTCACTGTTTCCGGGGTGGCGGCCACCCGCCGCTCACCTTCGCGGCTTTCCCGCGGTATGCCGAGTTTCAACCGCCGACTCCCCTCACTGACGAGTGCGGCAGTGCGGCTTGGTGGTCCCGCCGCTGGTTCAGTGATTGAAGGGCGGGCTCCGCGTAGCTGCACTGCTGCACGTAGTTGGCTAGAGTCTATGGCCCCCCGCACGAACTGGCAGCTAATTACCTCAGTTTCGGTGTTTGAGGGCGTGTGCTGCCAGTTCGCGGCGGGCCTTGGCTACTGCCTCGCTGACAGGTCCGCCGAGATCAGCTTGGCTGTGGCCACGATCTCCTGCGCCACCGATCCCAGGTATGCCTCCCGGTCCGGCTTGGCCGCGACGGACTGGGCCTGCAGGGACACGTTCACCGCAGCCACCACTTTGCTGGGACCGTCATAGACAGGGGCGGCTACCGACATGAGCCCCAGTTCCAGCTCCTCGTCCAGCAGGCACCAGCCCTGGGCCCGGACGGTTTCCAGCTCAGCCAGGAGTTCGCGGGGTGTTCCCAGCGCGCGCGGAGTGAGGGGCCTGATGTCCGCTGCGGCCAGGTAAGCCTTCAATTCGGCCGGTGACAGCGCCGCCAGCAGCACCCTGCCCATCGACGTGGCGTAGGCGGGGAAGCGGGTGCCAACGGTGATGCCCACATTCATGATCCTTCGTGTGGTCACCCGGGCGATGTACGCGATGTCCGTGCCGTCCAGCACGGCGGCAGACGTGGATTCCCCGAGCTTGAGCGACAGCTCCTCCAGGTGCGGCTGGGCCAGCTGCGGCAGGGACAGCCCGGACAGATACGCGTAGCCGAGCTGGAGGACCTTGGCCGTGAGGGCGAACGTCTTGCCGTCGGTCCTGACGTAGCCGAGCTCCACGAGCGTATGCAGGAAACGCCGGGCCGTGGCCCTGGTGAGGTCGGTGCGGGCAGCCACCTCGGTGAGGGTCATGACCGGATGGTCACCGTCGAACGCGCGGATCACGGCCAGCCCGCGCGCCAGCGACTGCACGTACTGGTCACTCGCCTGGGGAGCGGCCTGCGTGGCGGCTGGTGCTTCGGTCATGGTTACCAATCCTATTGGCGCGAACGAACACTTCAGGCCCTCATGAAACGGATGTCCCGGGTGCTTAAGTGTTCGTTCGCGCAGGGTGCTTAAGTGTTCGTTCGCGCAGGGGTGGGAGTTAGGGTCCGACGGCGGGGGCTGCTTTGAGCGGGACAGGCACCAGTTCCTGGAGCTCCTCAAAGGTGCAGCCGAATGTCTCCCGAACGCTGACGCCATCCGGTCCGGTCAGGAACACGGCCTTGTCCGTATAGACACGGGTCACGCAGCCCACGCCGGTGAGCGGGTAGGTGCACGCTTCCACGATTTTGGATGCCCCCTCGCGGGTCAGGAGCGTCATCATCACAAAGACGTCCTTGGCGCCTGTTGCCAGGTCCATCGCTCCGCCCACGGCGGGAATGGCATCCGGTGCGCCCGTGTGCCAGTTGGCGAGGTCACCGGTGGCCGAGACCTGGAACGCGCCCAGCACGCAGATGTCCAGGTGCCCGCCGCGCATGATGGCAAAGGAGTCGGCGTGGTGGAAATAGGACGCACCCGGGAGCTCGGTGACGGGGATCTTGCCGGCGTTGATGAGGTCGCCGTCGATCTGGTCCCCTTCGGCGGCCGGGCCCATGCCCAGCATGCCGTTTTCCGTGTGCAGGGTGATGTCCTGGTCCTCGGTGAGGTAGTTGGACACCAGCGTGGGCTGGCCGATCCCGAGGTTCACGAACGAGCCTGGCGTGATGTCCTTGGCCACAAGCCGTGCGAGGTCGTCACGGCCCAGGGGTGTTGCGGAAGTCTGGAGGGACGTTGCGGTGCTCATGTCAGGCCGCCTTCTCTGAAGTGCCGCCGGCCACTCGGACGACGGTGTTGACGTAAATTCCCGGGGTCACCACGTTCTCCGGGTCCAATCCTCCGGTGGAGACGATCTCGGAGACCTGGACGATGGTGTGCTTCGCCGCGGCGGCCATGATGGGGCCAAAGTTCCGCGCCGTCTTGCGGTACACGAGGTTGCCCTTGCCGTCGGCCTTGAGCGCCTTGATCAGCGCGACGTCGGCGTGGATCGGTGTTTCGAAGACCTGGCCGCGGCCGTCGATGATCCGGGTTTCCTTGCCCTCGGCCAGCATGGTGCCGTATCCGGTGGGGGTGAAAAACCCGCCAATGCCCGCGCCGGCGGCGCGGATGCGCTCTGCCAGATTGCCCTGCGGCACCAGCTCCAGCTCAATCTCCCCGGCCTTGTATTTGGCGTCGAAATGCCAGGAGTCGGATTGCCGCGGGAAGGAGCAGATCATCTTTCTCACCCGGCCTTCCTTGATCAGCAGCGCCAATCCCTGGTCGCCCTGGCCGGCGTTGTTGTTCACCACCGTCAGGTCCCTTGCGCCGCAGTCCAGCAGCGCATCGATCAGCTCAAACGGCTGCCCGGCGTTGCCAAAGCCGCCGATCATGACGGTGGAGCCGTCCTTGATCCCGGCAACGGCCTCAGCCACGGAGTCAACAAAATTCAGCATGGCCCTAACCCTTCACTCCGGCAGACACGTTCTCCAGCACCACTGCCAAGCCCTGGCCCACGCCGATGCAAATGGCCGCCACGCCCCAGCGCTCCCCCGAGGCCTGCAGGCTGCGCGCTAGCGTGCCAAGGATGCGGGTGCCCGATGCGCCAAGCGGGTGGCCCATCGCTATGGCGCCGCCGTGCCGGTTCACAATTGTTGGATCAATGCCCCACGCGGTGATGCAGGCCAAGGACTGCGCGGCAAACGCCTCGTTAAGTTCGACGGCGCCCACCTGGTCCCAGCCGATGCCCGCCTTCGCGAGGGCCTTGTTCGCCGCCTCCACCGGGGCGTAGCCAAAGTACTGGGGATCGTTGGCGTGCGCGCCGCGGCCGGCGATCCGGGACAGCGGTTCCAGCCCGAGCAGCCCGGCGGCACTTTCGGAGCCGATCCAGGCCGCGGAGGCGCCGTCGGACAGTGGAGATGCGTTCCCGGCCGTGACGGTGCCGCCAACCTCGGCGCCTTCGGGCTCGGAGCGGAACACCGTCTTAAGGGCTGCCAGCTTTTCGGCCGTGGAGCCGGCGCGGATGCCCTCGTCGCGGACCAGGTCCGTGCCCGGGACAGGGGCTACCAGGTTGTCGTAGAAGCCTTCGTCCCAGGCCGCGGCGGAGAGGTTGTGCGAGTTAGCGGCGAATTCGTCCTGCGCCTGCCGGGTCACACCATACTTCTCGCGGAGCCGCTCGGTGGCCTCGCCCAGGGAGATGGTCCACTCCTTCGGCATGGCCTTGTTCACCAGGCGCCAGCCCAGGGTGGTGGAGGCCAGGGTCAGGTCACCTGCCGGGTAGGGCTTGTCCGTCTTGGGCAGCACCCACGGCGACCGGGACATCGACTCGGCACCGCCCACCAGCATCAGTTCCGCGTCGCCTGCATTGATCTGGCGGGAGGCGATGATCGCGGCGTCAAGCGATGACCCGCAAAGCCGGTTGACCGTGGTGCCGGGGATGGACACGGGCAGCCCGGCCAAAAGCGTTCCCATCCGCGCGATGTTGCGGTTCTCCTCGCCGGCACCATTGGCGTTGCCGAACACCACCTCGTCGATGCGCTCGGGATCCAGCTTCGGCGCCCGCTTCACGGATTCGGTGATGACGTGCGCAGCAAGGTCATCCGGGCGGACTGCGGCGAGGCCGGAGCCGAACTTCCCGAACGGCGTGCGCACGGCGTCGTACACAAAGGCCTGATTCATGATGTTCCTCTGATTCTGTCTGGGGGTTCCCAACTGGGTCGCAGTTAACGTCGTCATTCGCGCGAATGACGACGTTAACTGCGAGCTAGTTGGGTGGGGTGGGGGTGGTGGGTTGGTCGGGCTCTTTTGCGTCCATTTCGGTGCTGTCCATTGCGGTGCTGTCCATTTCATGGAACACCTGCTGGGCCGTCTTGAAAGCCGTGTTGGCGGAAGGGACACCGCAGTAGATGGCCGTCTGGAGCAGGATTTCCTTGATTTCATCCCTGCTGAGGCCGTTGGTGATGGCTGCGCGGATATGCATGGCCAGCTCGTCCCAGTGCCCGTGCGCCACCATGGCGGTGATGGTCACGGCGGAGCGCATCTGCCGGGTGAGGCCCGGGCGGGTCCAGATGCCGGCCCACGCGATCCGGGTAATCATGTCCTGGAAATCCTCGGTGAACCCGTCCTTCGTGGCGTTGGCCCGGTCCACGTGCGCCTCACCCAGGACTTCGCGCCGCACTACCATGCCGGCGTCGTAAATCTCCTGGGTGGTGGCAGTGGGCTGTACGGCCCCGTTTCGCTCGGAGACATTCTTGTCGACGCCGCTCATTTGGCTGCTCCGCGGGCTTCGGCCCAGGCAATGAGGCCGCGGAGCAGTTCCGCAACATGGGCGGGCGCCTCGGCCGGGGCCAGGTGCGCCACACCCTCCAGGGTCACGGCGCTTGCCGTGCCGCCGCCGGCGGTGATGCCATCGGCGATTTCCTGAACCAACGACGGCGGGGCCACACCGTCCAGGGCGCCGGCGACGGCCTGCGTGGGGACGGAAATACTGCCCAGTTCTGCCCGGACGTCGTACCCTGCCAGGGCCTCGCAGCAGAAGGCGTAGCTGAAACGGTCGGCATCCCGGAGAGCGTGGAGGAGCCTGCTGCTGCGCTCGGGTTCGCGGTCCATAAAGCCGGGCGCAAACCAGCGTTCCGCGGACCCCTGGATCATGACGGGCGTACCCTGGTTCCGCACGGTCTCGGCGCGTTCCAGCCAGCCTTCGGGGGTGCCCAGCTTGGCACCGGTGCACAGGACGGACAGGCTCTTGAGCCGTTCGCCGTGTTTGATGCCGAGCTGCAGCCCGGTGGCTCCGCCGAGGGAAACGCCGGCGTAGTGGAAGGCCTCACCCGGGGCGATGGAGTCAACGAGCTCCACCACGGCATCGGCAAGGCCCGCGACGTCGAACCCTTCGGTGGCTGCCGGTGACACGCCGTGGCCGGGGAGGTCCCAGGCCACTACGTCGAAGTCTTTGCCCAGGATCGACGCGGCCTCATTCCAGAGGATGGTGGAGGTCCCGAGGGAAGGACCCAGCACCAGGAGGGGGTGGCTGCCGAGGGCGCGCTGGGGCGAAAGCAGGACTGCTTTGAGGGCCGGTTTAGCCATGGTTGGCTCCGTTCGCGTCGGTGTGGGCGGATGACGTGGTCTTCGGAAGGGGGCTGTCCTGGGCGGCGAAATCCGGGAAGGCGGCCAGGATTCGGCGGGAGATCACGCCGGCCTGGCCCAGGTAGTTCGCCGGATCCAGGAGCTCGGCCAGCTTGTCATCGGGGAGCAGGTTCGCCGGGACGGCTTCACGAAGGAGCCGTCGGTAGGTGGCACCCTGTTCTGCGGCGGGCGCCTCAAGCGTGCGGTCCACCAGGGCCTGCAGTTGCTGCTTGCCGGAAGGGCCGCCCTCCTGCCCGTCGGCGTCCTTGAGCAGCGGGGCCACGGCGGCGGCCACTCCCTCGGCCAGCACCAGCGGCCCGGCGAGGTCAAGGTTGCGGCGCATGGCGTCGGGGTAGGTCCGGAGCCCTTCGACCAGCTCGCGGACGTGCCCGGCCGCGCCAAGCGACAGGGCCAGTAGCTGGCGGAGCGCGGGCCATTCGCTGTGCCATGCGCCGTCAGGGCGTTCGTCATTGAAGTTGGCCGCGGCCAGGTGCAGTTGGGCGGCGAGGCCGGGAGCCTGGAGGGCGGCGCTGCGGACCAGGACGGAAAGGACCGGGTTCTGCTTGTGCGGCATCGCCGAGGAAACCCCGCGACCGGCCGCCAGGGGCTCGGCGAGTTCGGCAACCTCGGGACGGCTCAGGAACACGACATCTGCTGCGATCTTGCCGAACGCGTCCAGTACTGAGGCCAGTGCGTTGCCCAGTGACGTGACGGCCAGGCGGTTAGTGTGCCAAGGTGTGGGTGCTGCCGCCAGACCCAGCTGGGAGGCCAGGCGATCCGCGAGTGTGAAGGGGGTGGAAACCGCACCGGAGGTGAGGGCTGTGCCGGCGGCGAGAGTTCCCGCCGCTCCGCCGAACTGGACCGGCAGCTCCAGGCTCTCCAGCTGCCGGCCCGCGGCGGCCACACCGTGGAACCACTGGGCCGCCCGCAGCCCAAACGTGAATGGAAGGGAGTGCTGCGTCAGGCTCCTGCCCACGCACAGCGTTTCCGCATGCTGTTTCGTCAGGGCGGCGAGCGCCGCCGTCGTGCGCTTCACGTCGCCGAGCACCGCCTGTACGGTGTGCCGGGCCACCAGCATGAGGGCGGTATCCAGCACGTCCTGGCTGGTCAATGACGTATGCACTGCTGTTGTGGCACCGATACCGGCGCTGTCCAGCGCCTGAACATTCTTCCGGAGGTCCGCCAGGAGCGGGATCACAGGGTTGCCGCCACCCTGGGCACGGCGGGCGATGTCCGCCACGTCGTAACGTCCAGCGTCCGCGGCGGAAACCACGACGGCGGCGGAACCGGCCGGCGCCAGGCCGGCCTTTTCCAGTACGGCGGCCCAGCCGGCTTCGACGGCGAGGATGGCGCCCAGCACTGCCCTGTCCCCGGTCAGCGCCGCGACCAGCGGCGACGCCGAAACAGGACTCAGCAGGCCGACGTCGCCGTCAGCTGTACTGCTGAAGTGGCCGGCGCCGGTGACTGGCGAATTAGTCACTGGAAGGTCAGCCGTTGGAGCGTCTGTCACTGGAAGTCCAGGAACACTGTTTCGCCCTCACCCTGCAGGCGGACGTCCCAGGTGAGCCCGCCGTCGGGGTCCCGGCGGGCGATGAGGGTCTTGCGGCGGTCCATATCAAGCGAGCTGAGCAGCGGATCGGCGGCCAGGGCTTCCTCGTTTTCGGGAAGGTAGATGCGGGTGAAGAGACGGTTCGTGAGGCCGCGGGCGAAAACCGCCACCGCGATGAACGGTGCGGCGCCTGCCTCGGTGGGACCGGGGTTGACGGTGGTGAAGGTGTAGACGCCGGAGTAGCCCACGGCAGCGCGGCCCCAACCGGTGAAGGTGTAGCCGTCGCGGACCAGGGAGCCGGTGCGCTGCACGACTTTGCCGTCGGCGTCGGGCTGCCAGATTTCCAGGATGGCGTCCGGGACAGTCTCCCCGGCGCCGTCGTACACAGTGCCCTGGAGCCGGATGGAACCTGGCGAGCCCGGCGCAAGGAGTTCGTTGTCCTTTTCATAGGGCAGGGCGTAGCCGTAGAAGGGTCCGATGGTCTGGCCGGGGGTGGCCACAAGTTTGGGAGTCGTGTTCACGTTATTCCTCATCTCCGGCCGCGCCGAGCGCCTCGTTTTCGGTCCAGGTCCGTTTGGATCCTGTCAGGACGATGTCCCAGTTGTAGCCCAATGCCCATTCGGGTTCGGTGAGGCTGTGGTCGTAGCTGGCCACCAGGCGGTCCCGGGCGTCCTGGTCCACAATCGACTGGTAGATGGGGTCCAGCGGGAACAGCTGATCCCCGGGGAAGTACATCTGCGTAATGATGCGCTGGGTGAACTCTGTGCCGAACAGCGAGAAGTGGATGTGGGCCGGACGCCAGGCGTTCAGGTGGTTCTTCCAGGGATAGGCACCTGGCTTGATGGTGACGAACCGGTAGGAACCATCCGTGCCCGTAATGCAGCGGCCAATGCCGGTGAAGTTGGGATCAAGGGGCGCGGGGTGCTGGTCCCGCTTGTGGATGTACCGGCCGGACGCGTTGGCCTGCCAGATTTCCACCAGCTGCCCTGCCACCGGGCGGCCGTTTCCGTCGAGCACTTTGCCCTGCACAATGATCCGCTCACCCTGGGGTTCACCGTTGTGCTGGATGGTCAGGTCGGATTCGAGCTGGTGTACGTCCTGGTGCCCGAAGGCCGGCGAGTACAGCTCGATGGTCTCCGGGTCCGCGTGGTGCAGGCTCTTGGTGGGATGGCGCAGGATACTGCTGCGGTACGGCGGGTAGTCCAGCCGGGGCTGCGTTTCGGCCGGGGTGCCCTCCTTCAGCTTCCGCGCGTAGGCGTCGCTCATGGCGTTGATCTCTGCACTGAGATCGGCCTGGGTTTCGATGGCGCGGTCCAGGGGCAGGTGCGCGGCACGGGGTTCCGCATGCGGTACGAGCTCGTCGGTCCCAAGCTGGTTGGCTTCTTGCGGCACGGCTGGCTCCTTTCGGGTGGGTGGTTGTTCTTGCGGATTTAGAAACGGTGGAGTGAGTCGTACTGGACGGCGTGGCGCACCGGAGCGTTGGGCGCCCCATAGCCGCCGTAGTTGCCCCGGCGTTCCACCATTTCGAAGAACACACTGCCTACGGTGGCCGTGTAGAAATGGAGGAATTCCCCGTCGGCATCCCGGTCATACAGGAGGTTGAGGTCCTGAAGCGTGGCCAGGAACTTCGGTTCAAGTTTGAACCGGGCGTCCAGGTCCTCGTAGTAGTTGGCCGGAATCTGCAGGAACTCAAGGCCCCGGTCCCGGGCGGACCGCGCCGTTGCCACGAGGTCGTCCACGGCGAAGGCGATATGTTCCTGGTACGTTTTTCGGATCTCGCTCTGGGCCTGCTGCACGGGTGCGAGATTCAGCACCAGCCGTACGGCGCCGTCGGAAGTCTGCATGACCTGCGAGCGGACCAGCCCGCTGGGGCTCGGAACTTCGGCGAAGGGCTGCGGTTCCAGGGCCAGCGCGCTGGTGTAGAAAAGAACGGCTTCGTCAAAGTGCTGCCACGGCTGGGCAAGGTTCACGTGGTCAATGACAGCATGAGCGGTGGCGCCGTCCCGCAGGGAAGGGTGTTCCAGGTCCCCTCCAGATTGCGCCTGTCCAGACTCATGCGCCTGGCCAGACTCGTTCGCCTGGCCAAATTCAGCAGTCCAGGCTGCGGTGCCGTCCGGGCTGCCTTGGCACAGGAAGATCTCGGTGGAGTCCGGCGCGGAGATGCCCTGGAAGACTTCCTCGTCGGCCTGCACCTTCCGGGCCACCACCGGCGCCTTGAGTTGCTGTGCCCTGGCGGAAGCAATCAGGGGCGAATCGACGTCGAACCCCAGCGCGGCGATAGCCGGTTCCGAGTGCGACGCCGCCTGCTCGTTGATGATCACGCGGGCCTGGCCCATGGTCCAGAGCTGGACGTCCTTGGTGCGGTGGCGTCCGTTGAATTCGAAGCCGAGCTGCCCCAAGAGCTTCTCGAGCTGAACGGTGTCCTCGGCCTTGACCTCGGCGAAGTTGAATCCGGCCGGTTCGCTCACCTTGGGCAGCGTGGCCAGTTCCATGGGATAACGACGGCGGGAGCCAGGAGCGCTGCCGGCCTTGACTTCGACGGAGGCCCCGGCAAGCCACGCGGCGCTCTGTTCCTCAAGCCAGATCAGCGAGCGCATGGCGTCCACGGCAGTGCGGTCAACGTCGGACTGGCGGAAGACGTCGTTGAAGACCTCCAGCGACACCGGCCCTGAATACCCGGCCCGGACAACATGGCCCATGAACTTGGCGAGGTCGAACTGGCCTTCGCCGGGGAACACGCGGTAGTGCCGGCTCCAGGAAAGCACGTCCAGGGACAGCTTGGGGGCATCGGCCACCTGAACGAAGAAGATCTTTTCCGGCTTGAAGGCCTCGATGGGTGCGGTGTCCCAGTTGCGGGAAAGGATGTGGAAGGAGTCCAGGCACGTGCCCAGGTTGGGGTGGTCCACGGCCTCCACCAGCCGGTGGGCGTGCTCGTAGTCGTTGACGTACTTGCCCCAGGCGAGGGCTTCGTAGGCGACGTTGACCCCGTACTCCCCGGCGAGTTCGGCCAGGCGGCCCAGCTGCTCGGTGCGGAGGTCGTCGCTGTCGACGCTGGCGGTGGCCACGTTGGAGCACACCAGGATGGTGTCCACGCCCAGGCGGGACATAAGCCTGAATTTGGCTTCGGCGCGGCGAAGGTTCGCGGCCAGCAGCTCGTCAGGAACACTGTCGAAGTCGCGGAACGGCTGATAGAGGTCCAGGGTGAGGCCAAGGTCCGCTGCCATCTTGCGGATGTCCTCCGGCGTCAGCGGTGACGTGACCAGGTCCTGTTCGAAGACTTCGATCCCGTCGAAGCCGGCGATGGCGCACGCCTGCATCTTTTCCTTCAGGGTGCCGGAGAGGCAGACGGTGGCAATTCCGGTGCGCATCAGGCGGCCACCTCTTCTGCGGCAACGAGCTCCAGGAAGTGCGAACGCATGCGCCCGGCGTCAGGTTCCAGGCCGGTGAAGATCCGGAAGGCGTCAGCTGCCTGCCCCACGGCCATGCGCCCGCCGTCCAGGACCTCGCAGCCTTTGTCCCTCGCAGCCAGCACAAGCTCCGTGTCGATGGGACGGTAGACGATGTCCGCCACCCAATGCCGGGGTTCCAGCAGGTCAAGGTCCAGGGGCACTCCCGGGTGGGCTGCCATCCCCACCGGGGTGCAGTGCACCAGGCCGTCGGCCAGCGGCATCAGCTGCGGCAGCTCCGCCGTCGTCCGCGCTGTCACGGTGCGGTCCGGGAAGAAGCCGGCCAGTTGGGCGGCTCGGGCCGCGCCCCGGGCAGGGTCCATGTCCACCAGGTTCAGCTGCTGCACTCCAGCGGTGAGCAGGGCATAGGCGACGGCGGATCCGGCGCCGCCTGCTCCGAGCTGGACCACGCGGTCCAGTCGGGCGCCGGGCAGTCCGGAGGCAAGGGCGGCAGCGAACCCGGAGAAGTCTGTGTTGTGGCCAACGAACCGGCCGTCCTCAATCACTACGGTGTTGACCGCGCCCAGCCTGCGGGCATCATGGGAAACCTCGTCCAGGTGCTGAAGGACCAGCTGCTTGCACGGGTGGGTGATGTTCAAGCCATTGAAACCCAGGCTGCGGGCGCTCTTCAGCAGGTCACCGACGGATTCTGCCGGCTCCTTGATTTCGAGGAGATCGATGGGCCGGTAAAGGTAGCGCAGGCCCTGCACGTCACCTTCGCGTTCGTGCATGTGGGGAGTGAGTGATGGCATCACGCCATCGCCGACCAGTCCCACAAGGTAGGACTCAGTTCGATTACTCATCCGGGCAGCTCCTTCGATACGGCACCGGGCGGGCAGCGTGGCTCAAGGCGGACGCTGCGGACCAGGTAGGGATTACAGTACAGCACTTGTTCACTGCTCGCACGCTTGTTCTAGATACGAACAAAGGAGTTCGACGACGGTCCGCTGGCGAGCATTGTGGCCTTCCGAAGCCGCTCATCTCTGGGGCAACCGGGCCGACAGCTCGGCTGCCGCATCCTGCAACAGCGGCACGTGGGCGAGCAACGCATCGAGCTCAAGGCGGAAGACCGGCACGGCGGTGGCCAGTGATGCGAAAGCATGGCCCTGTCCATTCAGGAGGGGAACAGCCACGGCCCTCATGCCGATTTCATTCTCCTCGTCCATGACGGCGTAGCCCTGGCGCCGAACCTGCTCGATTTCGGCACGGAAGGCCGCGCGGTCGGTGATGGAATGCTCGGTGAGTGGCTCGAGTTCCAGCTCCTGCAGCAGGCGTTCGCGCTCGGAGTCTTCGGCGAAGGCCACCAGCGCCTTACCCACAGCGGTGGTGTGCAGGGCGCCGAGGTGGCCAGGATCGCTGGTGACGCGGAACATCTGCGGGCCATCCACCTTGTTGACGGTCAGGTGATGATGGCCGTCCCTGACGCTGAGGATGGTGGCCTCGCCAGTCTGTTCCGTCACGCGGCGCAGGACAGGCAGCGCGGTGCCGGCGAAGCCGTGGTGGTTGGACGCCCGCTGGCCCAGCTGGAAGATCCGCAGGCCCAGGTGGTAGCGGCGGCCATCCGGTTCATAATCCACAAAACCGTCCCGGGTCAGCGAACCCAGCAACCGGTACGTGGTGCTGAAGGGCAACTCGGCACGGCGCGAGATCTCCGCGGCACTGGCCCCGCGGGGCTCATCACCGAGGAGCACCAGCAGGCCCAGGGCTTTGCCTACCATGTCCGTCCGGTCTGATCCTTTGGCTGCCGCTCCCTTGGTTTCAGCAGATGGCGCGTCAGCGGGTGGCGCGCCAGCGGGTTGGGCATCAGCGGGCTGGGCGTCAGCGGAGGGGCCGTGGGCGGGCTGGGCGTCAGCGGAAGGCTGGTGGGAGGTTGCGTCGTGGGCGGCTGTGGTTTGGTTCACACTCATAGATCGATGTTCCCACATCGTGGCAACTATTTCTAGATGGTGATTATTTTCTTGACAGGTGACCACCCTCACAGCCATCATTGCTGTATCGCACAAGTAGCTCCCACCATGTGGCTACTAGTCCGGGTCCTTCAGTGGATCCAGCCACACCCCCGCACTCCCGCCTTCACCCAGGCAGCGGCGGCTGCGACCCTCCAGGTCCATCCCAGACAATGTCGTCACACAAAAGGAACTCCATGAGCCAGACACTTCCGTCCGCGGAGCCGGGCACTGTCGCCCCGGCCGGGACACCGAAGAAGGCCGCCGTCGCCAGCTTCCTGGGCAGCGCCGTCGAGTACTACGACTTCTTCATCTTCGGTTCGGCGGCCGCCCTGATTTTTCCCACAGTCTTCTTCCCCAGCGCCGACGCCAACGCAGCCATCATGTCCTTCGCCACCTTCGGCTTTGCTTACGTGGCGCGTCCCGTGGGCGCGGTCATCCTGGGGCACTTCGGTGACAGGGTGGGCCGGCAGAAAGTGCTGATGTTCACCCTGGTGCTGATGGGCGCCTCAACGTTCCTGATCGGCTGCCTGCCGGACTTCAACACCGTTGGCTGGTGGGCACCGGCGCTGCTGGTGCTGGCTCGGCTGTGCCAGGGCCTCTCGGCAGCCGGCGAACAGGCAGGCGCCTCCTCCATGACCTTGGAACACGCGCCGGACAACCGCCGCTCGTTCTTTACATCCTGGACCCTTACCGGCACCCAGGGCGGCCAGATCCTCGCCGCCCTCGTCTTTATCCCGGTCCTGGCCCTTCCTGACGAGATCAAGTACGGCATCGGCTGGCGCGTCCCGTTCTGGCTGAGCGCCGTGGTGGTGCTGGTGGCGTTCTTCATCCGACGCACGCTGCACGAACCGCCGGCCTTCGAAGAGGCCCAGAAGACCGCCCAGATTTCCAAACTCCCCGTCGCCGATCTCCTGAAATCCCACTGGCGCGACGTGCTGCGTGTTGTCTGCTGCGCCTTCATCGCTGCCGTTTCCACCGTGTTCGGTACCCTCGCCATCAGCTACGCCAAAACAGTTGCCGGTGTTGACGGGACCACCACACTGTGGCTGGTGGTTGGCGCCAACCTGGTGGCCCTGGGAACGCAGCCCGTGTTCGGAATGCTCGCCGACCGGGTTGGCCGCAAGCCTGTCTTCATCTACGGCGCCCTTTCCAGTGCCGTGCTGACCCCCGTTTTCCTGCTCAGCCTGGAATCCGGCAGCGTCCCGCTCATGTTCCTCGCCGCCATCGGATTCTTCTCCTGCGGCTATGCTGCCTCCAATGCTGTCTGGCCGTCCTTCTACGCCGAGATGTTCAGCACCAAAGTCCGCTTCTCTGGCCTGGCCATCGGCACCCAGCTTGGCTTCCTGATGGCAGGTTTTGCGCCGGCTGTCGTGGCAGCCATGGGCGGGATCAAGCCAGGAGGCTGGGTCCAGATCAGCATCTTCACCGCAATCATCTGCGTGGTGGCGGCCACTTCAGCCCTCACCGCCAAGGAAACGTTCAAAACCCCCACAAAGCAGCTCGGCCTGAAGTAAGGCATTCGGCGGCAGCGCCCTGACGCTCCTGTCCGCTTGGTGGCCGGAAGCCCGGCGTGTCCCATGATGCGCCGGGCTTTCGGCGCGTTGGGTGTTTGCGCCTGGAACGTTCCGCGCCGTCGCGGAGCAAGAGGTCCAGAAGCTCGACGGCGTGGCGTGGCCCGTAGAGGGCGGAGCATTCAATAGGGCACGAACGTTCAACGGCGATCTGCTGGCTGGGACGCCGCTGCTGCAAAGTTCGACGTCGGATGGCTGGCTGGGACGCCGCCCCAGGTGCCGCACCTGGCCCGATCCTAAAATGTCAGACCCTCGCAAGATGATAGATACATGGATAGCGGGGCAGTGGTGAAGGCGTTTGCGGCAATCGACGCCGCCTTTGCTGCGCTGACTGCGGAAGTAACGGACGCTTCCCCTGCGGCCTCCTCTGGTGCCGATGCGCTCCGCCTTCTGGCCGATGGTTGCCTGGAAGTCCTTGAGGGGGCGAGGCGGACAGAGGCGCAAATGGCGGCTCTGAAGGCCCACGCTGCCGTGAAGTTCGCTGATACCACCAAGTCGATCGCAGGGCCGGCGGCGTCGCCACAGGATGCCACGGCGCAAGAGATGGCTGTGACTGCCGAGATCGCCTGCGTGCTGACCGTTGGTTCCCGTGCCGCTGGTGCATTGCTGTCCCAAGCACAGCAACTCACCACAGCATTGCCGCTCACCCTCACAGCGTTGCAGCTCGGAACTATCTCCTGGCAGCACGCCAGGGCAATGGTCGATGAATCCGCCTGTCTTGATCCCGCCGGCGCCGCCTCGCTGGAAGCGCATTTCCTCGATCCGGACGCCCTGGACGCGGCCCGCGGCTGCCCCGCGGGCGAAATGCCCGCGTCCCGGTTCCGCGCCATGGCGCGAACCTGGCGTGAACGCCACCACAAGGAGAGCATCGAGAAGCGGCACGCCAAGGGGCACCTGGACCGGCGGGTGGAATACACTCCGGATCAGGACGGCATGGCCTGGCTCTCCGCCTATCTTCCTGCAACCGAGGCCAGCGGAATCTGGAACCGGATCACCGCCATTTCCCGCAGCCTGCAGGGGCCAGCCGAGGCCCGAACCCTCACCCAGCTGCGGACCGACGTGCTCGCCACCGCACTCCTCAGCAGCGGAAACGGCGGGAGCAGCGGGGACGGCGACAGCAGCGGGAATGGCAAGAGTATCGGAAACGGCGGGAGCAGCGGGAATGGCCAAGAAATGGCCCCCGGGCAGGTCCCGTCGCCCCGGGCACAGGTCCTGGTCACTGTGCCGGTGTTTTCCCTGCTGGGGGCTCAGATGAGCCGGCGATGCTGGACGGGTACGGGCCCATCCCCGCTTCGATGGCCAGGGACGTCGTCGCGAACGGGGCCGACTCCTTCTACCGTGTGCTGATTGACCCGCGGGATGGGGCACCTCTGGAGATCGGCCGCACGAGTTACCGGCTCACCAAAGCGATGCGGAACTGGCTGCGGATGAGGGACGGCAAGTGTCCGTTCCCCGGCTGCAGCAACCAGTCGCTGGACAATGAAGCAGACCACCTCCTCGCATGGCACCATGGCGGAACCACAGGGATCAGCAACCTCGGGCAGCCGTGCCCCAAACACCATCGGCTCCGACACACCAGCGGCTGGAAACCCACGCCGGCCACAAAGAACGAACCGCCCGGCTGGATCTCACCCTCAGGCCGCCATTACAAAAGTGAACACCAGGACTGGGAACCACCACATTGGCCTAAAGCATTGAAGCCCGAACTGCAATCAAACACGGACCGGCCGCACGCAACGCCGGGTAATGCTTCCTGTCACTCCCCGGACTTCCATCACACCGGACTGTCCCTGGGAGAGAACGGCTTGGAGCGGTTCCTGCACGCCCGTGCGTAAGGAGGCGTGCTCCTGGTGATCATCCACACTTGGATACAAAACGGCAATCCAGAAACAACAATGCTGTGGAGGCCAATATCTCCGGACCATCGGCTCCTCTGGGCTGCTGGAAGGAGCCGCGCCTATGGCCGTGCCTCCATCTCCGATCAGCCAACACTTCCCGGGGCAGCACCCTTATGGCCTGCCCGTCTCCAATACAGACTCCAGATCGAAGTTAACCGGTTCTTCCAGCTGCTCGTAGGTGCATGACTCCGGATCCCGGTCCGGCCGCCAACGGTTGAACTGCGCGGTGTGGCGGAACCGGTCCCCCTCCATGTGGTCGTACCTGACCTCAACCACCAGCTCGGGGCGGAGCGGCACAAAGGACAGATCCTTGCCTGCGCTCCAACGGCTGCCCTCGGCGTTCCGCGGTGTGCGTTCACCTTCCTCCTGCTTGGCCCACGCCCAGGGGTGACCGTCGAAATCGGTAACCAGCGGCTGAAGCTCCCTAAACAGTTCCTGGCGGCGCTTCATCGGAAAGGCGCCAATGACCCCCACACTGGCCAGGACGCCGTCGTCCTTGTACAGACCCAGCAGAAGCGAACCGACAGCGTCCTCCCCATTCTTGTGGACCCGGTAGCCAGCCACCACACAGTCCGCCGTGCGTTCGTGCTTGACCTTGAACATCACGCGCTTGTCCGGCTGGTACCGGCCGTCGAGAGGCTTGGCCACTATCCCGTCCAGGCCTGCGCCCTCAAACTGCTGGAACCACTGTTCCGCCAGGTCTTTGTCCTGCGTGGCGGCGGTGAGATGGACAGGAGCCCGGCTGGCGGCGAGCGCCTTCTCCAGGGCAGCGCGCCGCTCGGCGAACGGCCGGTCCATGTAATCGTCGTCGCCGAGGGCCAGCAGGTCGAAGGCCACGAACTTCGCCGGGGTCTGGGCAGCAAGAAGCTTGACGCGGCTGGCCGCAGGGTGGATGCGCTGCTGCAGGGCGTCAAAATCGAGCCTGTCCCCGGAAGCGCCCACGAGCACGATCTCGCCGTCCAGCACACACTTCGGCGGAAGGTTCTCCTTCAGCGCTTCCACCAGCTCGGGGAAGTACCGGGTCATGGGCTTCTCGTTCCGGCTGCCGATCTCCACGTCGTCCCCGTCGCGGAAAATAATGGACCGGAAACCGTCCCATTTGGGCTCGTAACTCAGGGCACGCCCCGCCGGGATACCACCAATTCCGCTGACGGATTTGGCGAGCATTGGCGGGACAGGCGGCATCACGGGAAGTTGCATAGTGCCCATTCTTACCCGGCGGCCGCGCCGGCGGTAGGCCTAGGGCACCTCAAGCCGGCCCTCGACACAGGACACCGCCGGACGGTAGACCTTAACGATGGTCACCGTCGGCTTTCACGCCTCACATGAACAGATCAGTCCCGCCCAGCTGCTCAAGGACGTCCAGCACGCAGAACAGGCGGGTTTTGACGCCGCCATGTGCTCGGACCACATCGAGCCCTGGTCCGCCAGGCAGGGACACTCCGGCTTTGCCTGGTCCTGGCTGGGAGCTGCACTGGCCACCACCAACCTCAGCTTCGGCGTGGTGACGGCACCCGGGCAGCGCTACCACCCCGCCATCATCGCGCACGCCTCTGCCACGCTTGCCGGAATGTTTCCCGGCAGGTTCTGGATGGCCCCCGGCAGCGGGGAGAACATGAACGAGCACGTCACCGGCGATGCCTGGCCGCCGAAGGAGACCCGCCAGCGCCGGCTCGAGGAATGTGTGGACGTGATCCGGCGCCTGCACCGCGGTGAGGAAGTGACCCACCACGGCCTGGTGACCGTTGAACAGGCAAGGATCTGGGACGTTCCCGAGCCTCCGCCTCCCCTGATCGCGCCGGCCATCAGTGTGGACACCGCACGCCGCGCCGCCTCCTGGGCCGACGGCCTGGTGACAGTCAACCAGTCGGCCGCGAAGCTGAAGGACATGCTGGCCGCGTACCGGGACAACGGCGGCCGCGGAAAGGCAGTCCTGCAGGTGCATTTGTCCTGGGCCCCGAGTGAAAGAGAAGCAACGGCGGTGGCGCTGGACCAGTGGCGCAGCAATACTTTCGCTCCGCCCATCCCCTGGGATCTCCCCACCGCCGGGCATTTTGACGGCGTCAGCGGCCACGTGGGCGAGGACCAGGTGCGGAAATCCGTCAACGTCTCGGCCAGCCTGGACCGTCATGCCGAGTGGCTTGCCGGCTACGGAGAGCTCGGCTTCGAGGAGCTCTACCTGCATTTTGTGGGCCAGGAGCAGGGACCCTTCATTGAGGCTTTCGCAGCCGATGTCCTTCCCCGGCTCCGTGGGACCGTCGCAAGGGAGAATCCGGTCAAAGTGACGCAGGCAAACGAGACCATGGCAAAGGCGGCCACACCATGAGGATCGCGGAAACTTCAGACCTCTGGTGGAAGAACTCGGTCATCTACTGCCTGGACGTGGAGACCTTTTTCGACGACGACGGCGACGGCACCGGCGACTTCGCCGGCCTCACCCAGCGAGTGGACTACCTCGCAGCACTGGGCGTTACATGCATCTGGCTGATGCCGTTCTACCCGTCGCCGGACCGGGATGACGGCTATGACGTCACTGACTTCTTCACCGTAGATCCCCGGTTGGGCACCATGGGGGACCTCGTGGAGTTCATCCGCGCGGCCAAGGACCGGGGCATGCGGGTCATCGCCGACTTCGTGGTCAACCACACCTCCATCCAGCATCCCTGGTTCCAGGAAGCCCGGAAATCGACGGACAACCCCTACCGGGACTATTACGTCTGGCGGAAGGACACTCCGCCGGACACCTCGTCCGAAGTGGTGTTTCCGGGGGAGCAAACGTCGCTGTGGACCAAGGATGACGCCACCGGCGAGTGGTACCTCCACATGTTCGCGGAGCACCAGCCGGACCTCAACGTCACCCACCCGGCTGTCCGGAACGAGATCGCCAAGGCAATGGGCCTGTGGCTTGAGCTGGGGCTGGACGGCTTTCGGCTGGATGCCGTCCCGTTCTTCCTGGAAACCCGCGGCCAGCCCAAGGACGAGGCCGCGAACCTTGATCCGCATGAGTACCTGACGGCGCTGCGCAGCTTCGTGAACCGCCGGAACGGCAGCGCGGTGCTGTTGGGCGAAGTCAACCTGCCCTACAAGGAGCAGCTGGAATACTTCGGCGGGCCCGACGGCAATGAGCTGAACATGCAGTTCGACTTTATGTCCATGCAGCACCTCTACCTGTCCCTGGCGCGACAGGATGCCCGGCCCTTGGCCGAGACCCTCAAAAGCAGGCCCGCCCTGCACCCGGACAACCAGTGGGCCATGTTCGTCCGCAACCACGACGAGCTGACGCTGGACAAGCTCAGCGACGCCGAACGGCAGGAAGTTTTCGCCGCCTTCGGTCCCGAGAAATCCATGCAGATCTACGGCCGCGGGCTGCGCCGCCGGCTGCCGCCAATGCTCGGCGGTGATGCGGACAGGATCCGGATGGTCTATTCGTTGCTGTTCTGCCTGCCCGGGACCCCTGTGCTCTTGTACGGCGAGGAGATCGGCATGGGCGAGGACCTGAAGCAGAAAAGCCGGGCCGCCGTCCGAACCCCGATGCAGTGGAACAACGGGAAGAACGGGGGCTTCTCGGATGCCAAGGCCTCAGACCTGGTGGTTCCGCTGGTGCGCGGCGAGTACGGGCCGGAGAATGTCAGTGCGGCGGCCGCCAAACGGGATCCTGATTCCCTCTGGAACTTTATGGCCATCCTGATGCAGCGGTACCGTGAGTCGCCGGAGCTGGGGTGGGGCCACTTCGCCATGATGGACCAGCCGGAGCCTGCGGTCTTCGCCCACACCTGCAGCTCGGACGGCGCCACCATGGTGCTGCTGCACAACCTCGGCGAGGACCCGGTGAAAGTCGCCGGCAGGGCAGGGCCGGAGGACACCGGGCCGCGAGCGTACAAGGGTGCCGTCCTGCTGGACGTGCTCGACGGCGACAATGTGCCTTTGGAACCCGACGGCGCCTTCACGGTGGAGCTGGGCCGTTATGGTTACAAATGGTTCAGGGTGCACCATCCCGGCGACCGGCTGGCGCCGTGACTGGCTGCGGGCCCACCAGCGATTACGCTTCCCGGCGCAGCACCTTCACTTCCCACGGACGAAGCTCAAATCCCGGGGAGGCCGGGTAGTTCCCTAAAACCTGGACGGCATCTGACTGGACGATATCTGACCAGGCTGGGATCCCGACGTCGGCCGTTTGTGGCGCCCCGGAAAAATTGCCCAGCACCAGAAGCTCGGCGCCCGGCAGCGAGCGCCGGAAGGCGTAGACGTGCGGGTCCTCAGGCAGGAGCATGGTGAAATCGCCGTCGGCCACTACCGGATCCGTGTGGCGCAGCGCAATGACCTGGCGGTAGAAGTTGTACACGGAATCCGGGTCGTCCACCTGGGCAGCGGCATTGATGGTGTTGGCATTGGGATTTACAGCGATCCAGGGGGACCCGGTAGTGAAGCCGCCATGCCTGCTGGCGTCCCATTGGACCGGGGTGCGGGCGTTGTCCCGGTTCAGTGGCGCCAGGGCGGCGAGGACTTCGGCATCCGTGTGGCCAAGGTGGGTGGTGGCTTCCCGGTGGTGGTTGAGGACCTCGATGTCGCGGTAGTCGCTGATGGCGCCGAACGTCATGTTGGTCATGCCCAGCTCTTCGCCCTGATAGACGTACGGGGTTCCGCGGTGCAGGTGGAGGACAGCGGCCAGCATCTTGGCTGACAGCTCACGGTACTGGCCGTCATCCCCGAACCGCGAGACTGCGCGGGCCTGGTCGTGGTTTCCCCAGTACAGGCTGTTCCAGCCGCGCTCCCCCAGCGCCTCCTGCCAGCGGCCAAGGGACTTCTTGAGGTCTGTGAGCTGGAGCTTCCTGGGCCGCCACTTATTGCCACCCTCCTGGTCCAGCGCCACGTGTTCGAACTGGAACACCATGTCCACTTCGCCGCGCGCGGGATCGGTGAACAGAAGGGCGTCCTCAACCGTGACTCCGGGCATTTCCCCCACCGTCAGCAGATCCTTGTCCCTGCCCTCGAAGACCTCCTGATGCATTTCCTGGAGGAACTCGTGGATCCTTGGCCCAGAAATGTAGTGCGGAGCGCCGTCGCCGTACAGCATGCCGTCCGCCCTGGGCCCATCAGGCAAGGCAGGATCCTTGGAGATGAAGTTGATGACGTCCATCCGGAAGCCGTCCACGCCCCGGTCCAGCCACCAGTTCATCATGTCGTAGATGGCGGCCCGGACCTCCGGGTTTTCCCAATTCAGGTCAGGCTGCTTCTTGGAGAACAGGTGCAGGTAATACTCCCCGCTGGCCTGGTCGTACTCCCACGCCGGGCCGGAGAAGGCGGAACCCCAGTTGTTGGGTTCGGCTCCCGGAGCGCCCGGTTCCATGCCGTCGCGTGCCGGCCGCCACCAGTACCAATCCTGCTTGGGGCTGTCCTTGCCGGAACGGGATTCCATGAACCAGGGGTGCTCGTCCGAGGTATGGTTCACCACCAGGTCCATCACCAGCTTCATGCCGCGGGCATGCAGGCCGTTGAGCAGTTCGTCCAGCGTCTCCAGATCACCGAACACCGGATCGATGTCACGGTAGTCGCTGATGTCATACCCGTTGTCGTCCTGCGGCGAGCGGTACACCGGGGAGAGCCACACGACGTCCACCCCCAGCCGGTGCAAGTAGTCCAGCCGCCCGATGATCCCCCGGAGGTCGCCCACGCCGTCGCCGTCCGAATCGGCGAAGCTCCGCGGGTAGATCTGGTAGACCACGGCATTCCTGAACCACTCCCGTCCCGTGCGGGACATCTCGCGCTGGGTTTCCTGGCTGGTCATCTGTTCCTCCTGGGTACGGCGGCGGATGCAGGATCAGTGAACGCCATTCCTCCCCCGCCCGCAAGGCCATGCGCAGGGAATTTTGTGCAGACGCTGCGGCGGCCAGAAAAACCTCTCTCCTTTCCGGCTCAGCGCCCACCCTTTCTGCTCTGGAACGCAGCCCGTGCCAAAACAGCCCATCGAAACGCAGCCGTCTGAACACACACTCCTGCTGCGAAGAAGCCCACGGGCCCGCGCGCGCCCACGCGGGCGCCCACGCCGGAGCCGAGCATCGGAGCCCAGCCTTACCAGCGGGTGAAGCCGGCAAACGGTTCGTGGCTCCGCGGTGCCGCGCTGTCCCCCGCCAGTGCCTGGATCTTCTCGAGCACGCCGGCCCGGGGGGTGCCAGCGGGGAGCTTGAGGTGCTCGCCCTGGTCGCGGCCGGGGCGTCCAACCATGAGATCGCGGACCGGCTTTTCCTCAGCGACCGCACCGTCCACCGTCACGTGAGTCACATCTTCGACAAGCTGGGGGTGCACTCGCGCACCGCGGCTGCCGCGGTGGCTATCCGGGACCGGCTCATCGGCGCGTGAGCTACTTTTCGTAGGGTCCGAGGTCCGGTCCGGACACGAACCGGACTGTCCGGCTGGTGCTGCCGTGCAGTTCCAAGATGGCCAGTTCGTTGGTTCCCTTACGCAGCAGCGGGCCGGGGACGTACAGGGTCTTCTGCGGTCCGCGGCTCCAGTACCGGCCCAGGTTGAAGCCGTTGATGAAGGCGTTGCCTTTGGTCCAGCCGTCCAGCCGGAGGTACCGGTCCCCGGGTCCGTCCGCCTCGAAGTCTGCGAAGGAGACTGAGGGCCCGGGCACGCCACCCTGCCCGGCGCGTTCCTTGTCCCCGGTGCCTTCCCTGCCCGCGGCATCTTTCCCGGCGTCTACCCCATCCCCAGCGACGCCGCCCTCCCCTGCCACAAGGCCATCGAGGGATCCGCCCGGGAATCCGGCTGCCGCACGGAGTCCGCCCAGGTTCCCGAAATCCAACGGCCGGATGTCCCACTCCAGGAGCTCAACGCCGTCGAGCTTCACCGGTGCCATCAGGCCCTTGAACTCCCCGATCCGGGGGCCGTAGTTGACCCGGCCCTGGTCCTCCACCAGGACCTCAAGGCGGCCGCCGGACGGCAGGGCAATGGCCCGTTCGCCCAATTCGCGGCTGAGCACGCCCACGGGACGGCCGTCCAGGAAGAACTGTGCACGGTCCCGGACCTCGCCAACGGTCAGGACGCCGCCGCAAACAAGTTCCGTGCTGTACATGGTGAAGCCGCGGTAGTGCCCGGCGTCTTCGGTAGTGGGCGCCGGCCCTTCCACACGGGCGGGAGCGCCCAGGACGTCGAGGCAATCCAGGACGGACACGGAGCTGGTCACCGAAATGCTTTCCGATGGGGCCTCCCGGCGGCTGGCCGGACGTTCCGCCGGCACCGGGAAGTACTTGGCGATGACGTCCCGGAAGGCGAAGTACTTTTCCGTGGGGAAGCCGTCCTCGGTCAGCGGTGCGTCGTAGTCGTAGGAGGTGATGGTGGGCTCGTAAATGCCCTTGTCATTGGCGCCATTGGTGAACCCGAAGTTGGTGCCGCCGTGGAACATGTAGATGTTCACGGACGCTCCCGCGGCCAGCAGGGCATCCAGCTCGGCTGCGGACGCGGCGGCGTTGGTGGTGTGGTGGTGGGTGCCCCAGTTGTCGAACCAGCCGTTCCAGAACTCCGCGCACATCAGCGGTCCGTCAGGCTGGTGCTCACGGAGGAACGCCAACCGCTCCGTGGCCCGTGAGCCGAAAGTGGCCGTCTTGTGCAGTTCAGGAAGCGAGCCGTCTTCGATCATGGTGCCGAATGGCTGATCGCAGGTGAAGAGCGGAATGTCCACGCCTTCCCGTTTCGCCAGGTCCACGAGGTGCTGCAGGTACGCCTTGTCCTTCCCGTACGCACCATATTCGTTTTCGATCTGCAGCATAATGACGGGTCCGCCCCGGCTGATCTGCCGCGCCACCACGATGGGCAGTATGGCTTGGAAGAAGCTGTCGATGGCGGCAAGGTAGCCCGGTTCGCTGGTCCGGATTCCTACGCTGGGGTCGTTGAAAAGCCAGGCCGGAAGCCCGCCGTTGTCCCATTCCGCACAGATGAAGGGGCCGGGCCGAACAATGGCCTGCATGCCTTCTGCCGCCACCAGGTCAAGGAACCGGCCCAGGTCCAGCTGTCCTTCCGAGGCAAAAACTCCCGGCAAAGGGCAGTGTTCATTCCAGGGCACATACGTCTCGATGGTGTTCAGGCCCATCAGCCTGGCCTTGTGGATGCGGTCTGCCCACAGGTCCGGGTGGACCCGGAAGTAGTGGATTGCACCGGACAGGACCCGGAACGGCTCGCCGTCAAGCAGGAAGTCCTGGCTGCCGATTTCAAAAGTCCTCATGGAACGTAACTCTCCTTTAGCGTCCGGCACCAGGACTCGGACAAAATCTACATAATCTATCTCTTATTTCAACCATTAGAATAACTGGGGAAACCTGCCATGGGAAGGCATTTCTCCAGTCTGCGGATGACGTTCCCATTGCGGAACCGCCGCCGGCCTTTTTCCCAGGCCTTATTCCGCGCCTGCGGGAAGTTTCGCGCCCCGCCGGGTGGCTCCCGGCCCGGTGCGTCCCCGGCTGGGCACCCCCACCTGTTCCAGGAAGCTTTCCAGTGCCAGCGTGGCCATGCCCAGCGTGACGGAATTTCCCGCCACCGTAGACAGGCCCACCTGGACGGCGCGGCCGGCGCTGGGCAACATCTCCTGTGACAGGTACTTCTCAGTGACGTCCAGCAGCTCCTTGCCGATGCTTCCTGCTGTCCAGCCCAGGACACTGACGTGGTCCGGGTTGATGAAATTGATCAGGTTGCCCAGGGCCGCCGCAAAGTAGCGCCCAGTGACCTCAATAAGTTCCAGGCAGTCGGCATCGCCGTCGGACAGCCCCTTGGCGACATCCGAAACGAACTCGCGCTGGCGGTCACCCGTGAGGAGATCGTGGGAGGCATTGATTTCGGCCATGGTCTGCTGCAGGCCAGGGACGCCGAGGTAGGCCTCCACACAACCCCTGCGGCCACAGCGGCACAGGCGGCCGTCGAAGACCAGAGTTGTATGGCCCCACTCACCAGCCGTGTTGCTGGCTCCGCGAACCAGCTCACCGTCAATCGCCAGGCCTGCCCCCACGCCGGTCCCCAGGTTCACGGTGGCCACGTTGTTCACCAGCCGGCCCGCGCCAAACCAGAGTTCGGCAATGGCGATGGCGCGCAGCGGGTTGTCCACGTCCACGGGAAGCCCGATGGCTTCGGACAGCAGCGACTGGATCCGTACTTCATGCCAGTCCCAGTTCGGCGCGAAGACGGACACGCCGCGCTGGGGGTCCACCTGGCCGGGAAGGCTGACCCCCGCCCGCAGGAGCCGGTCCCTGGTGATGCCGGCGTCCGCTGCGGCTTGTTCGATGACGCCCGCCACGTGCCGGACCAGTGCGGCCGGCTCGTTTTCCTCGATGGCCAGCTCGCTTTCGGCCTTGCCGATCACCCCGAGGGCGAGATCGTAGATGTCCACGTGGATGTAGGTTTCAGCGACGTCCACGCCCACCAGGGCTCCGCGTTCAGGGGATATTTTCAGCCGGGTGACGGGCCGCCCTCCGCCGGAGTCCTCCCTGCCGGCCTCCACTAGCACTCCCACCTCGATCAGTTCCCCGACGATGTTGGATATGGTGGCGAAGCTCAGGCCCGTGGCGGCCGCCAACTCCTGGCGGGTGGCGGTGCGGAGTGAGTACAGGCCGCGGAGCAGCGCGAACCGGCTCTCGTTGCGGATGTCCCTTGAGGTTCTCTTCGGCATGGTCTGTTTCTACGTTCGATAAGGGTCAGCTATGCGCCCGTTGGCACAGCAGGGAGTCAAGCCGGCCCGCGGTGGTTCCGCGACTTTCAAGGAGCAGCGTGAGCCTGGCCTGCGGTTTCATCATAGGCGCCGGAAGCCAGATGACGCCGGGATCCCCGCCGCGCATTGAGGGCGCCGCACTGTCATCCTGGCGGCCAGCGCTGTGATCCTGGTGGCCGCTGCTGTCATCCTGCTGGCCGGGTATAACGCGGCCCAGCCGGATGCCGTCCAGCCAGGCGCTGATCATCAGCCCGGTTCCCTCTGCCCTTAGAAAGTATCCGCTGCCGGTTTCGAGCCCGGTCAGGTCAGGGGTCACCCAGCAGGCAGTGCCCGGAGGAACCTCAAGCGGAAGTTCCACCATGCCTGAGTCGGTCCCGGCGGCTTCTCCGGTGGGACTGGACCTGCCCAAGGTTCCGGCGGCGTGGGCCAGATCATCCAGCTGCTCCTGCGGAAGGGCCTGGACAGTGTACTCCCCGAGCATGGCGCCGGACAGGAGCGTGACGAAGCCGGGGCCGTTGGACGGATCATGCGGAAAGGACACCTCAACGTCCCACGCATCCGTCACGGGAGGCAGCCGCAGGTAGGCGTTTTCCGGGACGACCACAGCCGGTGCCAGGTTTCCGACACGTACGGTGATGGGTGAAACCAGCCCTGCAAAATGCAGATAGTTCTCCTCCTCCGGCGGCGCCGCAATCCTCTTCCGGTACTGGATGCCCACCCCCAGCCGGGAGCTGCTCCAGCCGCCGAAATGGCGAAGTGCACGGCCTGGCTCCGCCCATTGCCCGCCACCATGGACACGCCAGAGGCTGGAGACGTCGGTGGACCGGGTCACTGCCATGATTGCTCCGGGGCCACGGAGCGCACCCATGGCGAGCGCAGGCAACCTGGCGTCGTCAAAATTCGAGTGCCCCCAGATCTCAACGTCGGCAGTAAGTTCGCCGCCCCCTCCGGCCGGCAGGTCAACGACGGCCGCCGCCCCGAACGGGGTCAGCGTGCCCAGCGGCGTGGCTTCACCGGCGTCGGGGTTGAACGAGAGTGCGAGAATGTCTGCGGCCCCCGCGACGAGGAGCTGGGTGCACCCTGCCGGCACCGCCGCCCGATACCTGCCGCGGCCGGCGTAAACCCCCAACGCTTCCAGCGGCGGCGCCTCCGCGTGCAGGGCCGCCGGGATTTCTCCGTAGAGTTCCGCCGTTTCGGCCGCGAACACGGAAAGCCCGACGGCGGCGCCGCCGGTTTGATCCGTCAGCTCCTCCGGGTGCCCTGCCGCCGTTATTACTTCTCTTGGGGGCAAATCCATGCTCCACGCAAGCTGGGTGCCGTCGTCTAAAACCACTGAACCCGGCCCGGCTGACAGCTGCACCACCAGCTGGTTTCCGTTGTAGCTGACCTCGCCGTCCTGGACGGTGGGTGTCCCCGGGAATGCTGTGCTGAGGAACACCGCGGAGTCAGACACTGCGGGATCAGATGCCGCGGAGCCAGAAACCGCATAGTCAGACAGCGTGGACTCAAATACCGCCGAGACGATCAGCACGGCACCCGGTGAGGCGGCAAACGTCAGTTCAAGCCCAGCCGCCGTCCTGGCAACGCCGGTCAGTTCCGCCGTCGCCAATTCCAGGACGGCAGGGACTCCCCAGTCCTGTAAGGGCAGGCCAACCGGAACCAGGGGGCACTTTCCCGGCGGCACCTCAACGGCGGCCATGGCACCGCTGTCAGTCTTGACCTGCAACTGTCCTGGCTGCCCGCTGAGGTTGGGCAGGCCGGCCAAATAACCGCCGCCGGCCAGGGCGAGCACGGGTCGGACCGTGGACGTAGCGAAGTCCGGCACCAGCTCAACCGGGGAGTCGAGCACGGGAACCGCAGCCGCGAGCCTGGGGCCCAAGGCGTTGACGACCCCGGCCAGGATCTGGCCTTCGAAGAACTCAGGCCGCCGTGCGCCGTCGGAGGAGACGTACCCGCCAAAGTCATAGCTGTGGGTCATGAAGTTTCCGGGGCTGCCCCAATTCCCGCTGGAGGGATTCAGGCCGAAGTTCCAGCCGGAACTCTGCAGGTAGGGGGAGATGAGCCGGGCGCCGGCCAGCAGCTCCCGCCGCAGGGTCAGGTGCAGCCGGTTGGTCTCCGTCACCAGCAGGGGGTAGCCACGCGCCGCCAGTTCACGCTGGTAGGCAAGGACCTCGGCCTCAATCTCAGGTGATGAGTCATCGGGATAGAAGTTGGCCGCGGGCACCACTCCGGAGGCGCCGCCTGTTGCAGCCAGCAGATCCCCCTGGCCCGCGCAGGCGATGACCGGGACGGTGATTCCGGCCCCGGCAGCCTCGTCGGCGAGCGCCTGCATGTAGCCCGTGCGGTCCAGGCAGTCGAAGAAGTCGAGCTCGTTCTCGATCTGCAGCAGGATGATGCTGCCCCGCCGCCCGTGTTGGCGCTCCGCAAGGAGTGGAAGCACGGTCCGGTACCAGCCCAAAGCCTGCTCCAGGTACCGGGGTTCGTTTTGCCGCACTTTCAGCTCCGGATCCAGGCCCAGCCAGGCCGGCAGCCCGCCGCCGTCCACTTCTGAGCAGATGTACGGTCCCGGGCGGGCCATCACGTAGAGGCCCTCGGCCGCGGCAAGATCCAGGAACATGGCAACATCCCGGTGGCCGGAGAAGTCGAAGACGCCTGGCGCGGTCTCGTGAAAGTTCCAAGGGATGTAGACGTCCACGGCACGGTAGCCCGATTCACGGACCAGCCGCAGGCGTTCCTCCCATTGCTCCGGCGGAAGCCGGAAGTAGAACAGTGAAGAGCACAGCAGGAGCTGCGCTTCGCCGTCGATCATCAGCGCGCCGCCGTCGAGCATGACAGTGCTGCCTGGTGTGACGGTGCTGTTAGACGTGACGGTGCTGTCTGGTGTGATGGTGCTGGACGTAACGGCGCTGCCTGAAGCGGAACTCATGGCTACTTCACCCCTGCGCTTCCAGTGGAGATGTTCATCTCGTACATGTATCTCTGCCCGAAGTAGTAAATGATGATCATCGGCAGGGACAGGAAGATGGTGCCCACCATTACCAGGTTCCACGGGGGCGTCTGGAGCTCCTGGCTGGTGCTGGTCAGCAGCTGCACGCCCAGGGCCAGGGGCATCTTGGTGTCCTCGTTGAGGTAGATCAGGGGACCCATAAAGTCGCCCCAGGTGTAGGTCAGCGTGAAGATCGCAACGGCGATCAGGACCGGGGTCATCATGGGCAGGACAATCCGGCGGAAAATGCCGAAGTAGCCCAGGCCGTCAACCATCGCCGCCTCATCCATTTCCAGCGGTAGCCGCGAAACGAACTGCCGGATCAGGAAGATGTTGTACGCGTTGCCGAAGAAGTTGGGGATGATCAGTGGCAGGAAGGTGTTGATCCAGCCGAGCTCCTTGAACAGGATGAACTGCGGAATCATGGTGATCTGGGCCGGGATCATCATGGTGGCAAGCACCACCATAAAGGTGATGTTTTTACCCTTGGCCCGCAGCCTGGCGAAGGCGTAGCCCACCAGGGCGGACGAAAACACCTGCCCTATGGTGGAGAGCACCGAGATGATCACCGAGTTCATCACGAAGTTGCCCACCGGCTGCTGGGTCTGGAAGATCCGGACAAAGTTCTCCCAGCGGAACTCCGCCGGGATCAGGGAGAAGCTGCCCGTGCTGACGGTTTGGTCGCTGCTGAGCGCAATGGACACTACAAAGACCACGGGCGCGAAGAAGATCGCGGAGGCGACCAGCAGCCAGGCGTACGTGAACGCCGAGCTTTTGTAGACCTTAAGTTCGGCCATCAGTTCTTCACCTCAGTCTCGTAGAAAACCCACTTGCGTGCCGTGGCAAAGGCCAGCACCGTCAGCGCCATCACAATCAGGAACAGCACCCAGGAGATGGCCGAGGCGTAACCCATGCGGTAGTTCCGGAAGGCTTCGGTGAAGAGCAGCGGGACCACCATCTGGCTGGCGTTGTCCGGCCCGCCCTGGGTGAGGATGTACACCTGGGCGAACACCTGGAATGCACCGATGATGCCCATGATCAGGTTGAAGAAAATGATGGGGGTCAGCTGCGGAAAAGTGATGCTCCAGAACTGCCGCCTGGAGGAGGCGCCGTCGATCTCCGCTGCCTCGTAAAACTCCTGCGGGATGCCTTTCATGCCGGCGAGGAGCAGGACGGTGGCGCCGCCTGCCTGCCACAGCGAAAGCAGGATGATGGCGGGCTTGACCCAGTCGGAATCGAAAAGCCAGGCAGGGCCGTCGACGCCGAAAACAGCCAGGAACTTATTGAGCGGGCCGGCGTCGGGGGCAAGGACCATCTGGAAGATCAGGGCGACGGCGACGATGGGAACCAGGTGGGGCAGGTAGACCAGGGTGCGGAAGACCTTGCGTGCCCGCACCTTCTTGTTGAGCAGGGCCGCGAGCCACAGGGCGATGGCCATGCCGAGCGGAACGGAGAAGAAGGCGAAATAGAAGGTGTTCCAGAGCGACTTGTGGAACACCTCGTCCTCCGTCAGCAGCCGGGCATAGTTGGCGAATCCCACCCAGTTGGGGTCCGTGAAGGAATCCCAGTCAGTAAACGAAAGGTAGACAGAGGCCAGCATGGGCCCCAGGAGGAAGACCATAAACCCGACGATCCAGGGCGAGATAAAGAGCCAGAAGAACCTGGCTTCCTTGCGCCGCATGGAGCTGGGCCTGGCCCTTGGCTTGGGCGGGGTTCCGCCCCGCTCCGGCGCCGCGGCCGGAGCGGGGACAGTTTGCTCAACCGTAGTCATGACAGTTCCGGCGCTCCTAGGCCTTGACGACTGATTCGAGGCGCTTCTGAAGGTCGGCCGCAGTGGCAGCGGCATCGGACTTGCCCAGCCAGAAATCCGCCATGGCGTCCGTCATGGCCTTCTGCATTTCATTCCACTCCGGGATGAACGGCGGCTTGAAGATGGACGGGCCCGAATCCGGGAACACCTGCATATCGACGTCTGCCTTGAGCCAAGCCGGCTTCAGGAACTCCTGGCTCTTTTGCAGGTCCTGCCGGGCGGGAACGTCCTGCCCCAGGTCCATGATGGGCTTCTGGCCCTCGGCGGAGGTCATGAACTCGATGATCTTGAAGGCGTCGGCCGGGTTCTTGCTGCTGCGGGACACCGCCAGGCCGGACCCGAAGGCCGCGATGGCCTTTTCCTTGCCGCGCCAGATGGGGGCGACATCCCAGATGACCTTGTCCTGCTTGGCGAGGTTTCCGATGTTCCAGAAGCCAGTGCTGTTCATCATGACCTTGCCCGAGGCGAAGGCTGCGTCGCCGCCCACGCCGGCTCCCATGTTGGCGTAGTCCACCTTGGAGGGCGCCACCTTGTGCTTGTACAGCAGGTCCTGGCAAAACTGGAGGGCCTCGATGACCTCGGGGGTGTTCACCGTGGGTTTGCCGCTGGAGGGGTCGATGATGTGGCCCCCGTTCTGGTAGGCGAAGGACATCCAGATGGGCCACCATTCGGTGCCGCCGTAGCCGAAGACGCCGTCCCCGGTGAGTTCCTTGGCGGCCGAGAGCAGGTCATCCCACGTCCATTCAGCGGTGGGGGCGCCAATGCCCTTCTTCTCGAACTCGCCCTTGTTGTAGTAGAGGATCATGGCGCCGGCCCGGTCGGGAACGGCGTAGGTCTTGTCCTTGTACTTCCAGTTCTCGGCCACCGGGCCAAACGTTCCGGGGAGGTCCAGTGAAGCGCCGGAGATGTACTCATCCAGCGGCAGCAGCTGGTTTTTGGAGCTGTACGCGTTGGCGTCTTCGGCCACCTGCATGATGTCCGGTCCGGTGCCGCCGGAGATCATGGTTTGGACCTTCTGCGCGTAGTCCTTGTTGGGAATGATCTGAAGGGTGATCTTGTAGTCCGGGAACTTTGCCTTCGCCAGGTCCAGCCGCGCCTGGTACGCGGCCTTGTCCGGGTCGCCGCCCCAGACCGTCATCACGAATTCCTTGGGACCGGACGACGCCGGGGCAGCGGAACCGCCACAGGCTGTCAGCGTGATGATCCCGACGGCGGAGGCACCGAGCCCGGCCAGGACATTGCGGCGGGAGAGGTTGGTTTCCAGAAGCTTCATTGCATTCCCTTTCGAATGGCCGGCGCCAGCGCCGGCAACGTTTTTCTGAAATCTGGTTGCTGGACCCAGTCGGTGGATCAGTCGATGAAAAGGGTCGAACGGGTCCGGCTCGGGCTTACGCTATTGCTTATTCTAACCCTTGTCAATAGTCTGATGTGAGCCAGGACACGGCCCTGCCGCCGCATGCCAGCTGGCTTCGAAGGCCCACCAAAATGGCCCTTGGACCGTGGGACTTGCCGATTTGGATGGCGGTTTTTGTTGATCTGGAAGGCTTATGTGGAGTGCCTCTGGATGCCCGGCCCGCCCGGCTGGAATAGTGGCCGGATGATTAACCAGCAACAGCTCTGGGACGACGAGGCAGCGAAACAGTACGACACGCCCGGGGAGGGGATGTTCTCGCCCGAGGTACTGGCCCCTACGGTGGAGGTCCTGTCACGGCTCGCCGGCGACGGCCCGGCCGTTGAGTTCGCCATCGGCACGGGCCGTGTCGCCATCCCCCTCTACGAGGCAGGGGTCCGGGTCAGCGGAATCGAGCTGTCCCACGCGATGATCTCCCGGCTGCGCGAGAAGGTTGGAGAGGACAGGATTCCCGTGGTCCAGGGGGACATGACAGAGGCAACGGCGGGCGGGGAATTCTCGCTTGCGTTCCTGGTGTTCAACACCATCGCCAACCTCCTGTCACAGGAGGACCAGGTCCGCTGTTTCCAGAACGCCGCCCGTCATCTTGCCCCCGGCGGGCACTTCGTCATCGAGCTTTGGGTGCCGCAATTGCGTTCCCTGCCCCCTGGGCACGGCGGAACCGTGGAGGTGAGCCAGCCGGGCTATCTCCTGGTGGATACCTATGACGTGCTGCACCAGCATGTCATCTCCCACCACGTGCAGTTCGGCCCGGAACTGTCCGACGGGCGGGAAGCAAGGATCTCGCGCACACCTCACCGTTACATCTGGCCCAGCGAGCTCGACCTTATGGCGCAGCTGGCCGGATTTGAGCTGGAGTCCCGGTGGGCGGACTGGGACCGCAGCGAGTTCACCGCAGAATCCCGCAGCCACGTGTCTGTGTACCGGCTCACCGCACGCTGAAGGAGTGGCCAGGGCGGTGTTCGACCGGCGGAGCCCCGCTCGGTTGGGCAACGCCCGCCTGCTTGAGCGTCGCCCCACCACCGCTGCCCGTCAGCCCCCAGCGAAAGACGGGTCCCGGCCGGTCACGTCCGGAGCGGAGTCGTTTGTTCCGACCCCCGCCGCCGTGTGTTGCCGACGCAATATTTGCACGGAGTTCTCAAGATGGTGACGGCAATAGCTCAAGTTCTCCTCAAGACTCCGCGCCCAAACTGCGAACGGAATTGCCAGGGGTCAGTCGTCCTTCCCCTTATTTTTGTTTTCATCCTTGCCGTCTTCAGTTTTCCCGTCCTCGTCCTTGCCCTTCCCGTCATCCTCCTGGGGTGCAGCAGAGGAGACAGATGGGCTGGGTGTGGGGCGTTCGGCAGCGGCAATGGCAGCGTCCAGGTCGGCCCTGACCTTGGCAATTGCGGCCTCGATCCGGGACCGCCTCTCCTGTGACAGGCGTCCCTGGTCTCCGGCAGCCTGCACTTCATTGCCCAGCTGCTCCAGTTCAGCCACGGCACCATGGAACTCCTGTTCCGCGGCGAGCTGCTTCGCTGCGACAACCCGCGCCTGGAACTTTCCAGCCGCCTCTTCGTCCAGCTCAGGCGCACCGGCGCAACCAGCCAAGAGGGCGGCCGCCAGCAAGAACATGACGGCCCGACGAAGGAAACGGCGTCTGCGGGGAGGACCGACGGGCCCCAGTCCGGAGTCAGGAACCAACACGTTGCTGCGTTGAACGGCGGTCATGGCTTCACACTCTCTTCCAGTTCCTTGAAGTGCTCGCCCATCTGCCCTGGAATGACCGGTTCGGGAGCATTTGCAGGGCCAGGACCCGACGGAGGCACTGAATTCAGGAGCACAATGGCGATGAAGACAGCCACAGCCACAACCAACGCCCCGATGATCCATAGTTTTCGGCGGCCGGTGTTGCGGAGCAGCTTTCCCCAGCGCCGCGGCGAAACCTGCTCCCGGGGGACGGAGGCAGGCTTGCCGGAGGCCGGCTTGCGCGCCGGCGGCTGCGGAGGAGCCGGACGCCAGGACGTGGCGTTGGTTATCTCGCTGCTGGAAAGAGCCGGCAGCACTCCTCCTTCCCAACCACCTGGCGCTGCCGCATCAGGGCTTTGCCCTTGGCCGGCGCCCAGGATCAAGGTTCCCTGCGGACCCGGTGTTTCCACAGTGCCCGCGGGATCCACCGGCCCGGACAACGTGCGCCAGTCCCCGCCGTCGTGGAGGGCCGTGGCGATTGTTCCTGCATCCGGCCTCATGTCAGGATCGCGCGCAGTCATCGCGGTCAGCAGCGGTTTCCACCGGTTGCCCAACGCAGCCGGTACAACCGGGGCCCTGGACAACCGGGCCACAGCGGCCTCAAGCGGAGGGCCCGGAAATTCCGCTTTCCCGGTAAGGGCCTCCAGCAGCACCAGGCCCAATGAATAGATGTCCGCTGGCGGACCCACCGGTTCCCCGCTGGCCTGTTCCGGGCTCAGGTAAGCGGCTGTACCTGGAATCATGTTGGTGGCGGTGTGCCGAGTGCCGTCCAGCATCCGGGCGATGCCAAAGTCCGCGAGCTTTGCCCTGATGGTCGTATCAGAGCCATAGCGGGCCAGCAGGATATTGGCCGGTTTAACGTCACGGTGCACCACCTCATGGTGATGGATGTACTGCAGCGCCTCAGAAAGCTCCGCCCCTATCCGTGCTGCTTCCGTCCCCGTCAGAGGGCCTGCCCGCAAATGACGGTGGAGGTCGATCCCCGGGATCAGCTCCATCACCAGGAAGGGAACGTCCCTCTGCCCCTGGACGAGGGAGCCGGCGTCGAACAGTGTCACCAGGCCGTGATGGTTCAGCCGGGCAAGCAAACGAACTTCGCTTTGCTGCCTGCTGAGCTCAGCCGCGTCCGCAACGTCGGCGCGGAAAATCTTGAGGGCCACGTCGCGCCCCAGCGCCAGATCAGTACCGCGGTACACGGTGCCCATCCCGCCGTGGCCCAGTACCTCACCCACCCTGTAGCGCTCCTGCAGCACTGTTCCCTGCATTCCGGCATCAGTGTCCTTCACTGGCGGACCACCTTCCGTCAGCATTGATTCTAGAGCCCGGCGCCAGTGCTGAAACCCGCCTATGCCCGGCGCATCATCGCTCCGCCAGCGATTGCCAACGCAGCGATGGCACCTTCGCCAGCCGCGCAGCCTCAACGGCAGCCGGAACATCGTTTCCGCCGAAACCCACCACCACCCCGTACACACCATCTGATGCGGGTCCCGACGTCCCCGCCCAGGGCACAACCAGGCCTGTCCCCATGGGCTGCGGTTCCTCCCGCACCAGGCTGCCGGCGTCGTCGAGCGCCTCTCCCTGCTCCAGCGGCACCACCAAACTGAAGAGTTCCGACGCCGGATCCAGCGGCCAGCCCCCGATCCGGAGGCGCGCCGGCGGGCAGTCAGCCATTCCGCGGAGCCGGACCAGCCGCACCTCCACCGGGCCGCTGGTGAAGGAACTGACCGTCACTTCCGGCCCTGGCGTCACCAGCCCGGCAACGCCGCTCCCATGGTCCGGACCCGCGGCGCCTGGCAAGGATATCCAGCTAACCGGGCCACCGGATGATCCCTCCAGGCTGCCGTCGGCGGCGGCCAGGTGGTGCGTTGCAAAGCCGGTGCGGTGGGTGAGGCGGCCGGCGTCGTCCACCAGCACGACGGCGTTATCCATGGATTCCGACGAAAGGTCAGGGAAGCTGTGGGTGGAGTACCCCAGCCTGGCGTAGAGGGCTGAGTCCGTCAGCCGGTCCCCCTTGCGCGCATGGTCCGTGCCGTGGTTGGTGACCCTGACGATGCCGTCCGCCCGTGTGCCGTTCACCATCCAGCCCGGAGCGGAAATGAGCCGGCTGGTGTCGCCGGACTCCACCGGCAGCGGCTCCTCCACGGCAGTCCACACGCGGTGGCTCGCCGGAAGGGCCAGGCCCAGCATCCCCTTGGCCGCCCAGTAGGGTGACCCTGCGCCGGAGTAGGACTGCTTCATGCCGCTGAATTCGCCGTGCCAGCCGATGGAAAGCAGGCCCTCGCTGTTGATGGCGCCGTGGCGGGTGAAATAGTCCAGCATCCCGGAGGCGGCCCGCCGGCTGGTGCCCGGCGAAAGCCGGGAATGCCCGGAGAGCTCGCCCACCCAGAACGGCGCGGCGGCAGCAAACCGGTAGATCAGGCTGCGTCCCTGGATCAGGGGCGAGCCGTTGGCGCCCACCAGGTGGACGGCGTCGTCGAGGTAGTCCGCAAGACGGTCGCCGTCGAGGGTTCCGCGGGCCTTTATCCGGGGGTCCTCCGGCGCCATGAGGGCCCAGAGCTGAGGGTAGACGTGGAAGGCCCAGCCCACGTAGTGGTCGTAGGCGCGCTCCGGGCCGTCCGCAAACCAGCCATGGCCGCGGTAAAGGGAATCGTGGACCGCCAGCCCGGCCTCGATGTCCGCGGCGGAGGACTTGCCGCCCACACTTTCCAGGAAGGTTTCCACCACGATCTGGAACCATACCCAGTTGATGGGTGGGTAGTCGCCGCCGATCACCGTCTCAAACCAGGCGATGAGCTGTTCCTTCACGCGCTCGGGCAGCTTGTCCCACAGCTGCTCCCGCGTCAGCGCCAGGCCCACGGCCAGCGAGGCCGCCTCCACCTTGGCCTGCCCCAGTTCCGCGGGGGTGGGCCAGCGGTCCGGCGAGCGCGGATCGGTTCCCGCGTCCAGGCCCTTGGCGTACCACTCCGCAAGCCAGCCGGTACGCTCAGGCTCCCCTGCCATCCGGAAGGACGCCAGCAGGAACGTGCGGGCAAAGGCTTCCAGGGAATCACTGCGGGGACCATAGGCGCTGTTGGCCCCGGGCAGGTGGATGTTCGCGTGGTCATCCGTCGCGAACCGGTGGGCCGAGCGCAGCAGGAAATCGGCGTAGGCGCACCAGTGTTCCCTGGTGAGGCCGGTGTGGGGCGAGAGCTCCCGGTTTTCGGCGGGAAGATTCAGCGGCGGGACAGTCTGCGGGATAGTCATCAACGTTGGTCCTTGGAAGGTAGGAAAGTCAGGTTGCGGGGGCCATGCCTGCGGCGGGGACGGCCTGGTCCCCGGCCTCTGCCGGGGTGCGGGGACCGCCCAGCGAGGATTCACGGACAATCAGGTCAGGGTTCAGCTGGATCCTGTGCACCGGACGTTTCCGGCCCTCGGCCAGCCGTGCGGTGACCAGCTGGACCACCACCCGTCCCACATACTGCTTGGGCGGCCGGACCGCGGAAATGGCGGGCTCGGCCAGGTAGGCCACTTCGTCGTCGTACCCCACCACCGCCATGCCGCCGGGAACGTGGACGCCGCGGTCCACACAATGCTGCACAAAGGCGACGGCCTGGGTGTCCGAATGAACCAGCATGGCAGTGGTCCCGGTTTCCCGGCACCACTCCAGGATGCGGTCAAAATGCGCGGCACGGTTCCCCGCCGCCACCTCGGCCGAATCCTCGCTGACCGACTCCTCCAGCGGGATCCGCAGGGCGGCCAGTGCCTGGCGCCAGCCCCGGACCACGTGCGAACTGGTGGGGCTGGATGAATCGGTCATGCAGCCGATCTTGCGGTGCCCCTCCTGCCACAGGTGGCGGGTGGCCATTCCGGCCCCGAAGGCGTGGTCCGTGGCCACCCACTCCAGGCGGTGGGCGGGAGTGTCCGTCGGTGCGCGCCGCTCTGCCAGCACCACCGGAAGGGGCAGGGCGTTGAGCCACCGCAGCAGTTCGTGGCCTCCCTCGCCCGTCATATCCGGCGCCACGATCAGGCCATCGAGATTCTGGGTGTCCAGCAACGCCTGGACTTGCCGGCGGTTGTCCGCGGCGTCGTAGCTTGAACCGCGGACCACAATCCTTGCCTGCAGTTCCTCGGCCTCCGCACGGGCGCCGCTGATGACCTGGGGCCAGTAGTAGTCCAGGGACGGGACCACCATGCCGATCGAGTACCTGTGTGAATGTTGGTGGCGTGCTTTGGAAGCCGATCTGTCCAGCGGGCTGGGCAGAGTGGCGCCGCCGTGAACCCGCGACACCAGGCCCTCCTCGGCCAGAAGGTTCACATCCCGGCGGATGGTCAGCTCACTCACACCCAGCTCAGCCGCCAGCCCCCGCACCGTGATGGAGCCGTGGGCACGCAACTCCTCCATCAGCCGCTCCCGGCGCTGCAGCGAAAAGAGTGACCTGCCGGCCGGTTCCGCGGTCCCTTCAGGACTCATCATTGGCCTCCACAGTCAGGGTGAACGCGCCGGCGGCGCGCATGTGTGCGGGCATCCGGAACCGGAGCCTGGTCAGTTTGCTGCCCCAGATGTTTGCCAGGAGGGGATCATCGAGGAGCCACTCGTCCACCAGTACGACGGCGGCTGCAGGCTCCCAGCGCAGCAGCCCGCCGCGCCGGTCTTCGTTGGGAATGAGGTGGGAAATCCCGCCGGGAGTCGCGATGGAAGTTCCGCCGGGAACCCTGCCTGGAACTCCGTCAGGAATTTCCCTGGGGCGGATGGTTGCCATCCCTCGCGGAGTCCGCTCAAGAGTCCTGCCGGGAACTCCGCCGGGAATTCTGCTGGGGCGGATGGTTGCCGTCCCGACCGGGCCCATCGTCACGGTTCCGGAGAGCAGGTAGTGGATGTCGACGTCGGGGGTTCCGGAGGGAGCCTCGGGGGTTCTGCTGACGGCAGGGTTTGGTGACGGCAGGTTCCAGCGGTCCTCAATCAGCACCCGGGCTTTTCTCCTCTCGGAGGCCCCGTTGCCGGCAGGGTTCGGCGGCGACGAAGCCCTGACCAGTGACGCGGAACGTACCCAGCGGTTGGCGGGGCCCAGCCCGTATGCTTCCCCCAGCCCGAGGACCAGCCGCGGTTTCTCCGGGGTGGGCGCCTCCTGCACGGCTGCGGCGAACTTCCGGCCGGTGCCCTGCTCCAGGCCGAACGGGGCAGGGACGTTGTGCCATGCACTCTGCATCGCCCTGATGGCGTACCTGTCCGGGCCGAACGTTTGGGCGGTGTACGTGGGCTGGCCGGCGTCCACCAGCAGCGGCACGCCGTCCACGGCCACCACCACAGAGCCAACATCCCGGTGGTTATGGTGTTCGCCATTGTGGCCGCCCTTGGCAGCAAGGACCAGGCCATCGGTCCGGCCTGGATTTTCGCGGGCCAGCATGATCTGCACCGATTCCAAGTAGGTGAAGCCGATTAATGGCGGTGCGGGCGGTTCCGGAATCCCCTCGCCGCCGGTTCCCTTCCGTTGCCCGGCGTCCGCGAGCGCCCGCAGTGTCCTGCCCAGCCCACGCCGAACATCGAGGACGTCCGGCTGTGGTGCCGTGCTGTGTTGTGTGCGTTGGGCCGTCGCGTGGCGTGCGGCGTTATGGTCCCCAAGCCGTTCGCCCCACCGCCGGACCAGGTCCCAGGGGAGGTCGGTACCACCCTTGGCCGGACCGTCCGCCACGTTCAGGTACCAGTCGTGGCCAAGGTGCATGCGGTGCGGGAAGGCCACCAGTTCCCGGACCACCGGGATGTTGCCGTCGAGCCTTCCTGCCGTTGCGTCCTCCAGGACGGCCAGCGCTTCCAGGGCCCGCCCGGCTCCGTTCCACCAGTACGAAAAGCCTTCGTCGACGGCGCCGTCCGCCGGCATCGATGCCAGGAAGCGGTCCAGTCCTTCAATGGCCAGGGCGATAGTTTTGGCCTGCAGCCCGGGATCGTCCACGAGGACGACGGCGGCAGCAATCACGTTGGAGTGGATCCAGGGGTTCCAGTTGTGGACGTCGCCGTCCAGGCCCAGCCAGTGCCAGTCATGGCGGTTTAGGAAGGGGCGGACCACGCGATCCAGGACCTCCCCGCGGATCCGGCGGCGCAGGCCGGGGGCCCGCTGGTCCAGTTGGTCACCCAGGAGCAGGTCCAGCCAGGCCAACTGGGCAGCAACTTCTCCTGCCCCGAGGTCCAGATAGGGCTCTGATCGTTCCGGGACCACGTGTCCCAGCCGATGATAGGCGTCCTCGTGGGCGGCCCAGCACCAGGAACTTTGCTCACAGAGCAGGTACGCGCCATCAATGACGTCGTCCAGCCATTCGTTGAAGGCTGCCACGGAGTCCGGCTCCCCGGGCTTCTCTGTGCTTGGCCCGTCGCCCGGCTCGGCGCCCTGTTCGACGCGTCGGGACAGGCAGGCCATGACCACCGCCCGGGTCAGCCGCTGCTGCCTGGCCGCCACCAGGTCCTCGTAAGCTGTCCGGTTGCCGTCCCTGAAGTACCGGGCGTAGTGGGAGAGCAGGGGCTGAGGCCAGGGGGCACTGCGTTCGGCTTCCGCCTCCCCCTGCAAACCCGCCAGTGCCGTCCCGGTCGGCCACGTTTTCTGCCCTTCTGCTTCCCTGTTGGCCAGGCGTTCGCGGCCACCCCGCAGTGTCCTGAGCAGTGCGTCCTGTGTGGCTTCAGTTCCCCAGGCGGCCGCCAGCGGTCCCTGGAAGGTTCCGCGTGCGGATATGTTTTTCGGGTGCCGGGTTTTCAGCTGCCCGCGGCCAACCTGCTCGTCGGCGTCCGGCTGGGAAGCGCTCACGTGAGTGGGCATCCGGCCCGCCTTCCTCTGAGAATCGGCAAACCAGCAATGTTCGAACTTGAATGTTTGTGATCAATGCTGTTTGAACTGATTGATTTCTTGTGAGTATGAGTATGTACTGCTTTCCAGACGTGATGCAAGACATAAAACGGCCGGGTAGTCCAGGCCGGACGATCCCGGAAAGGACGGCCAGAGGCAATGCCGCGGAAACCCAAAGCGCTTCTGCTGATGAACCGGTCCACCCTGAATGACCAGTTCGATTCCAGCCGCCTGGAGCGGCTCGGCGGCCTGGTGGAACTGGACACACCTCACTGGGCAGACAGCTTGGCCGACCCTCAGGTTGCTGCCCGCCTGCCCGAGGTCGAAGTCCTGCTGACCAGCTGGGGCGTACCCCGGCTGGACCGCGAGGCACTCGACCGTATGCCCCGCCTCCGGGCCGTCTTCCACTGTGCCGGTTCCGTCCGCTCCTTCGTCACCGAGGAACTGTGGGAGCGCGGGATCGTGGTGACAACCGGAGCGGAAGCGAATGCCATACCTGTGGCGGAGTTTACGTTCGCGTCCATCGTCCTGGCCGGCAAGAAAGCACAGGTCCTGGCGAACGCTTCGCGCATTGCGCGGGAGGACTGGACGTACTCAACCGCCTACGGCGAGCTCGGCAACGTTGGCCGGACCATCGGCGTCGTCGGCTTCTCCCGGATCGGGCGCCGGGTTGTCCAGCTCGTCCAGCAACTGCAGGACGTCACCTGCCTTGTCTCGGACCCGTATGCCGAACCTGACACCGTGGCGGCCGCAGGCGCGCGGCTGGTCACGCTGCAGGAGTTGCTGCAGACCTCCGATATTGTCACCATCCACGCCCCCGCGCTCCCGGAAACGCACCACATGATCGGCGCGGAACAGCTCGCCGCAATGAAGGACCATGCCACCCTCATCAACACTGCCCGGGGATCGCTCGTGGATACAAAGGCCCTGGAAGCGGCATGTACCACCGGCCGGCTCCACGCGATTCTGGACGTGACAGAACCCGAACCGCTGCCGGCCGGATCCGTGCTCTATGACCTCCCAAATGTGGTGATAACTCCGCATATCGCCGGCTCCCTGGGCACCGAAACCCGCCGCATGTCGGACGTTGCCATGGACGAACTTGTTCGGTACCTGGCAGGGAAGGACCTTACTGCCGAGGTCCTTTCAAAACACCTTGACCTCATCGCCTAGCCACCACCGCTGCCAACCAATTCCGTTTCCACCAGCACCTTTTCAACCAACCCCGCTACACCACACCGCCGCAGCAGCAGCGAATCCAACCCCAGTAAAAGGAGAACCGCAATGAAGCGCACCACTCTCGTGGCGATAGCCCTCGCCGCCACTGCCAGCCTCGGCCTGACCGCCTGCGCGGGTGCGGCCGGCCCCGCCGAAACGGCCAGTGTGGACGAAAAAACCACACTCAGCATTTCCGTCTGGAACTACGAGGGGACACCGGAATTCAAGGCGCTGTTCGACGGCTACGAAGCTGCACATCCCAACGTCGACATCGAACCGGTGGACATCCTTGCCGATGACTACCCCCAGAAAGTAACCACCATGCTGGCCGGTGGCGACACCACCGACGTCCTCACCATGAAGAACGTCATCGATTACTCCCGCTACGCCAGCAACGGCCAGCTCCAGGAAATCAACAGTGTGGTGGACACCCTGGACAAGGACAACCTCGCCGGGCTGGACGCCTTCGACGTCGGCGGAAAGTACTTCGCCGCCCCGTACCGCCAGGACTTCTGGCTCCTTTACTACAACAGGGACCTCTTTCAGGCCGCCGGCGTGGAAGATCCCGCAAACCTCACGTGGGATGAATACGCAGCCCTCGCCCAGAAGCTCACCACCAAGGGCGCGGACGGCAAGACCGTCTACGGCACCTACCAGCACGTCTGGCGCTCAGTTATCCAGGCCATCGCCGCCGCCCAGAACGGCGGCGACCAGGTCGGCGGCGATTACGGCTTCTTCAAAGACCAGTACAACACGGCCCTGGAGCTGCAGAAGAGCGGCGCCACTCTGGACTTCGGCACCGCCAAGAGTCAGAAGACCAGCTACCGCACCATGTTCGAAACCGGCCAGGCTGCCATGATGCCCATGGGCACCTGGTACATCGCCGGCATTCTCCAGGCGAAGAAGGACGGAAAGACCAACGTCAACTGGGGCCTGGCTCCGATGCCGCAGAAGAACTCCGGCGGCGATGTCACCACCTTCGGCTCCCCCACGGCATTCGCCGTCAACAAGAACGCGGCACACTCTGAGGAAGCCAAGAAATTCATTGCGTGGGCCGCCGGTGAAGAAGGCGCCAAGGCCATTTCGAAGATCGGGGTCGTGCCTGCCCTGCAAAATGACGCGGTAACGGACGCCTACTTCACCCTGGATGGCCTGCCCACCGACGAACTGTCGAAGAAGGCCTTCACCCCTGACGAAACAGCACTGGAAATGCCTGTGAGCGACAAGTCCGCCGCGACCGACAAGATCCTCAACCAGGAGCACGACCTCATCATGGTGGGCGAGCGCTCCGTGGCTGACGGCATCACGGAGATGGGCAAGCGGGTCAAGAGCGAAGTCCTGGGCCAGTGACAACAGAAACACTCAAGCGGGCCCCGGCTGTCATCAGCCGGGGCAATCGGAAGCAGGCCCGGCGCAACACGCTGGTGGGCTGGACCTTCATCCTCCCCAACTTCCTGGGGTTCCTGGCCTTCACCCTCATTCCCGTCCTCGCCGCGTTCGCCCTCTCGTTTATGGAATGGACCTCCTTCAGTGCCCCGCGCTGGGTGGGCCTGGCAAACTTCCAGAGGATGGTCCAGAGCGACACCTTCTGGGTAGCACTGCGCAACACGGTGGTCTACGCCCTGGGGCACGTCCCGCTGACCATGGCCCTTGCCCTGGTCCTGGCGTTGCTCCTGAACCGCAAACTCAAGGGCATCGGCTTCTTTCGGGTAGCCATCTTCTTCCCGTACATCACCTCCCTGGTGGCGGTCGCCGTCGTCTGGAACATGCTTTTCAGCCCGGACAGCGGCCCCATCAACCAGTTCCTGCATGCCGCGGGCGTCGCAGAAGCTCCGGGCTGGACCTCCAGCTCCGACTGGGCCATGCCGGCGGTGATCATCACCAGCGTCTGGCGGGACATGGGCTACTACATGATCCTGTACTTAGCCGGGCTCCAGGCCATCCCCACCGAACTCTACGAAGCAGCGGAAGTGGATGGCGCCAGCCCCTGGCAGCGCTTCTGGAACGTTACGCTGCCGTCGCTGCGGCCCACCACATTCTTTGTAGTGGTCATGCTGACCGTATCCAGCTTCAAGGTCTTTGACTTGATTGTGGTGATGACCAACGGCGGGCCGGGCCGGGCCACTACGGTGCTGTCCCAGCTCATCTACCAGGAGGGAATCGGCGAGGGCAAGTTCGGCTACTCCTCGGCCATCTCCCTCGTGCTCTTCGTCATCGTCCTGACGATTACCGTCCTGCAATTCAAGCTCCAACAGCGGAGGGAACGCTGATGACCGACATGGCCGAAGACCTCAAGGCCCCTGATCTCAAAGAGACAGGGCCCTCGAGGGGCGGGGCATTCAGCCCGGAAGACCGCCGTCGTTCCCAGCGCAGGCGGTCCACGCGCGAACAGAAGAAGCGGACCAGCGACGCCATCATCTACTGCGTCCTGGCGGTGCTGGTGGTAGCGCTGATGGTGCCGTTCATCTGGATGGTTTCCTCCTCCCTGAAGGAGAACAACCAGGTCCTAACGGTTCCCATCCAATGGATCCCGTCGGAGTTCGTGTGGAGCAACTACACCGATATCTGGACCCGCATCCCGATGACGGGGTACCTGCAGAACTCGCTCTACCTGGCCGTGATCATCACCTGCCTGCAGGTCCTCACCGGGTCCCTCGCGGCGTACGGGTTCTCGAAGGTCCGCTTTCCGGGCCGGGACGTGCTGTTCCTTGCCTACATCGGCACCATCGCCGTGCCGTGGCAGGCCTACATGGTGCCGCAGTACATCATGATGCAGAACCTGGGACTGACCAACAGCTTTAACGCCCTCATCCTGCTCCAGGCCTTCGGCGCGTTTGGAGTGTTCCTGATGCGCCAGTACTACATGACCATCCCCGATGAGCTCTGCGAGGCCGCCCGCATCGACGGCCTTAGCGAGTACGGCATCTGGGCCCGGGTGATCCTGCCCCTGTCCAAGCCGGCCCTGGCCAGCCTGGCACTGCTGACGTTCGTGAATACCTGGAACGACTACATGGGCCCCTTCATCTACCTCACCAGCAACAGGTTGTGGACGGTGCAGCTGGGACTGCGCTCCTTCGTGGGCCAGTTCGACGCCGAATTCGCCATGATCATGACAGGCTCCGTCATCTCTGTGGTTCCCATCCTCATCATCTTCCTGGTGGGTCAGCGTTACTTTATCCAGGGCATCGCGACGAGCGGGATGAAGGGATGAGCTCTGTTCGCCAGCATGCGACACCGCCGATGCGGCACCGCTGGACCGGGCTGGGGTTCGAAACCTTCGGCAGCATCTTCGGGTTCGTCTACACGTTCCTGGCGGGGAACGTGATGCTGGCCCTGGCCAACGCCCCGCTTGTGCTCTGCCTCGCCCTCGTGGCCGACCCCATGGCATCGTGGCCGTTCTTCCTGGCGGTTTCGGTCACAGTCCCGCCGTCACTGGGCGGCCTGTTCGCCGCTTTCCAGGCACTGAACGACGACGGCGGTGCAGTCAAGCCGTTTGCCTCCTTCCTCCGGGGCTACGTGCGCAGCTTCCGCCACACCGCACCGCTGGGGCTGGCAGCCATTGCGCTGCTGCTGTTCCTGGGCGTGGACCTCGTGGCTGTTCAGTCGATGCCCGGGGCAGGGCTGCTGGTACCGCTCATCGTGCTGGCGGCTGCTGTCACGGTGAGCGCCGCTGTGATGGTGATCGCCGGCGTCGTACTTCTCCCCGGGGCACGGCTCAAGAGCCTGGCCAAGGCATCGCTCTACCTGTGCGTCCAGCGCTGGTACCTGAGCCTGGCCCTGCTGGTCCTGCTCGGCGTCATCGCTTCGGCGGCGTTGCTGCAGCCGGTGATCGGCGTGGCCCTGGCACCTGCGCCGCTGCTTTTTGTTGTGTGGAGTAACGCGTCGTTTGCGTTCCAGGCGGTAATGGCCCGCCCTGCCCCAACTACCCGCCCTGCCCCAACTAAAATCCCTGGAGTGGCGTGCCAGCTACGCGAGGGCTAGGGGCGGGCGGACCGGGCGTCCGCTGCGGCGATGAGCTTTTCAGCTTCCGCCAGGATCCCGTCAACAACCGCGGGACGATCTCCGGCCCGCCGGCCGGAACGCCCGTGGGACTGTTCGTGAGCAGGTCCGTCGGCACGAAGCCCGGGAGCGCCGGCGGAGAGCCGAGAGAGCTCCTGGGCCTGGATTCCCACCGCCAGCGCACTCATCAGGTCAGCGTCCTCCGCCGTGGCCAGGTCGCTGCCAACGAGCTGGACCAGCACGCGCATCCCCGCGAGGCGTCGCTGCGGATCAGCATCGTTCAACGCCGAGTCGATGGCCCACTGCGCGCGTTTCCACCACTGGTCCCGCCTGTCCGCGTGGGCCTTTTGCCGGTAGGCCAGGTACGCCACCAGGACCACTCCGAACGTGGCCAGCGGTGCTATCGCGGACACGCCCAGCACACCGTTCCAGATCACGTCGAGGATCTCCATGTCCCTACTCTAGGCAGGCGCATCGTCACAGAGCCGCTGACGCACTCACGTGGCAGAAACAGGGCTGGTTCAGAGAACTAACCGGCACCTAACCGTGAGGAAACGCGGCTGCAACATTGGCCCGCCACACTGGAAGGGCCGGCAAGAGCAGGCACCAACTCCAGCTCGGGAGGCCACGCCATGTTGAAGGAAGCCAAAGCCCATGTAACGAGAGTCCGCGCCCTGGACCAGCTCCACCGCGGTGACGAAATCGAAGCCCGCCTCTCCGTGGGCCCCAGCTACGACGACGTGGTGATCCGCCGCGGCAGCGTCCAGGAGACGGCGCCCGGCATTGGCGTTGTCTGGATCATGGACCGGCACACCGGCCTCCGCAAAGCCATCAATACCGACGAGTGCAGCGTCTGGCGGGTCGCCTGAACCGTCCTGCTTCACCGGCAGCTTTTACCCGGCACCTTTACCGTAGGCGGGCGTAGTCAGTAAGGACTGCCCGCCGCCCGGAACGCCGGCAGCTTCCCGGCGCCACAACCTGCTCTCCCTCACATGACCGGCCCGGAGCCGCCGTCGGCCCCTCGGCTTCCCGTGCCGGCAGCGGCGGCGGTCCGCCAGCCGCCGTGGTATTCGGTGCGGGCAGTGACAGCGTAGGGCGCGGGGCTGACCACCGCGCGCACACTGAACTGCTCGTGTGGTTCCACCGTGGTCTTCGTCGTTCCGCCGTCTGGTTCACCCCAGATGACATGGACCTCCGTACCGATATCGACGTCGGGGTCCACGGTGGCCAGGGACAGCCCGCGCCGTTCATTGGCGGTGACGCCGGTGAAGAGCGAGAGCCCAACTCCGGTGCCGTCGGCGTCCACCACGGAGTCATAGTTCGATGATCCGTAGTTCGCGTTCGGCACGTCAAAGAACTGGTAGCCCACGCTGTCGCGGTCCAGGAAGGAGGCCCAGATCTTCGCCAGGTCCTCATCGTTCCAGGCCAGCGTGACCTTCTTGCGCTGCCTGGCAGGATCAATCTTCTCGAGGGCGTCGCGGCCAATAAAATCGTGGTCGAACTTCACGAACGAGCCATAGCCGAGCTCCCACGGGGTTAAGTAATAGTCCTCGATGTTCTGGGACACGAAGGAGCCGGCGAGAGCATTGATCGCTTCATAACTCGTGGCGGGCAGCCATTCACGGTAGTTCCGTTCGGCTTCGCTGCTGTAAATCGCCGGCAAGGGCGACGGGATCCATCCGGATTCCAGGGTGTTCGAGGAATAGGCGCGGGACCCGCATGGTTCCAGGCCAAACTCGGCGCCAGCCTCCAGCACGGCATCCCGGATCTTCCCGTGCTGCTCATAGGGCCCCCAGATCTCCAGCCCGGGTGCGCCGGCCATGCCGTGGCGCAGGGTACGAACCTGCTCCCCGGCAATGCCCAACTGACCCATGTGGAAAAACTTCACCGGTTCAAGCGTTGCCTTGTTGAGCTTCTCGATGATCTGCCAGGCGTTGGGGCCCTGGATCTGGAAGCGGTAGAACTCGCGCCTGACCGCCTGGCCATAGGGACGCGACGGCGACCGGTCGTCATACCTGCACTCGACGTCGTACCCTCCCGTCTCGGCGTGGAACTGGAGCCAGTTCGCGGTGGGGGCGCGCCCGACGTAGACGAATTCGTTCTCGGCCAGGTGGAAGAGAATGCCGTCGCCGATCACGCCGCCGTTGGATGCCGTCGGTACGAACTGTTTGGCGGTGTTCACCGGAAAGTTGGCGAAGCTGTTGATTCCTGTGTCGGACAGGAGCTTGAGGGCGCCCGGACCGTTCATAAAGAAGTTGACCATGTGGTGTGACTGGTCATAGAGCACGGCGGTCTCGCGCCAGGCCCGCTGCTCGCGCCGCCAGTTGGTGAACTCGGCCGGGACCACCGGGTAGATATACGTGCCAAGTTGTGAGTTGCGCAGGAGTTCGACGGTGTTGCCTGCTTCGTCAAGAACATCCTGCAGGGTCTTCTGCGCCATGAGATTTCTCCTTCGGGTCGGTCCGGCTCAGGCCTGCGCCGTCAGGCGGCGCGGTAGTTTTCGCGTGCAAATTGCACGAAGGGGGCGGGGGCGACGGTGGCGTGCATGGCAACCTGCCGGTGCGGCTCCACCTGGAGCTTGGACGAATTGGGCTGTTCGCCCCAGATGACAGTGACCTCCGTGCCGGTTTCCGCGAAGGCTGGGTCAACGCTGGCAAGCGAAACAAACGACTGCTCGTTGGCGATGTAGCCACAGTCAAAGGACTGGCCGATGGTGGCGCCCTCGTGGAGCACACTATCCACCTGGTACAGGGCGTACCGCGCCTTTGGCAGGTCGATGTACTTGGCCGGGAGGCCAGGGCGCAGGAGTGAGCCGATGGCGTCCTGGACATCATCGGGGTTCCATACGAGCGTGACTTTGCGGCGGTGTGAATCCAGGGGAAGGGCCTCGAGCGCGTCCCGTCCGATGAAGTCGTGGTCAAACGCCACCGCACGCCCGTAGTCCAGGTCGTAGGGTGTCAGGTAGTAGTCCTCGATGTTGGGCGAATCGAAGCTGCCGCCCAGCGAGCCGGCCGCCGGTGCCGGCAGCCATTCCCGGTAGGCCCGCAACCGGCTGTCCGAGAAGATTGCGGGCACCGGCGAGGGCACCCATCCCGATTCAAGGTTGGCCGTTGAGTAGCCCTTGGCGCCAACCTGGGTCAGGCCAAGCCCGGCACCGGCTTCCAGCAATGCGTCCCTGACCCGCACCCCGTCAGCCCATGGCCCGAAAAGCTCGTAGCCGGGCTGGCCGGCCATCCCGTGCCGGATGCCGCGGACCTCGAGCCCGGCGATCCCGAAACGGCCCATATGGAAGAAGCCGATCTGCGGCACCGGACCGCCGATGAGCTTCTCCACGATGGCTGGTGCTGTTGGTCCCTGGAGTTCGTACCTGAAGAGCCGGGGGTCGCCGGGGCGCACGATGGAATTCCCGTCCCGCTCAACGTCCACATCGTGTGCGCCCGTCTCTGCGTGGAACTGCACCCAGTCGATCGCCATGTGATGCCCCACCAGGTTGTAGGAATCCACGTCCAGGTGGGTCAGGATGGCGTCGCCAATAAGATAACCCTGGTGGTTCACGGCGATGAACTGCTTGGCGCGGTCCACCGGGAACCTTGCGAAGGAATTAACAGCCAGACTGCTGAGCAGGCGTTCGGCGCCGGGACCGCTAAGGAACAGATCGGTCATGTGGTGTGACTGGTCCAGCAGTGCGCATCCCGTGCGCCATGATTGCTGCTCGGACCGCCAGTTGCTGAATTCCGGCTTGACGGGGAACACGGTGGGCGGCGCCTGTGAGTTGCGCAGCAGCTCGACCGGAGAGCCCAGCCGATCGATCGCTTCCTGCAAGGTCTGCGTCACGCTGACTCCTTTGTCCACTGATGATTTTGGCTACCGATGAGGCGAGGTTCGCGGGGGGCGAATCGACCTGTGGCAGCCACTGTGGCAGCAACAAACATGAGGATCAGGATTGGTAACAAAATTGTAGCCGATGTCTTGACCGCAGTACCAGAGAGTGGTTGTCTGGCAAGAGGATGCGGAGATGGGACAGCAATCCGGGAGGGACCCATCATGGCCAATGCAGGCACCGTGCTGGTGGTAAGCGCGCACGCCGGGGACTTCGTCTGGCGGGCCGGCGGCGCCATTGCCGCCGCCACCGCCCGGGGTGATCGCGCCGTCGTCGTCTGCCTCTCCTACGGCGAGCGCGGCGAGTCTGCCAGCCAATGGCGGGCGGGGAAATCACTGGATGAGATTAAGGCCATCCGGCGCGGAGAGGCCCAGGCCGCCGCCGAGGCCCTGGGCGCCGAAATTGAATTCCTCGACGCCGGCGACTACCCCCTGCTGCCCAGCCGCGAACTGCTGGATGAACTGGTGCGGATCTACCGCCGGGTCCAGCCCACCGTTGTGCTGACGCATCCGCTGCTGGATCCTTACAACGGCGACCACCCGGCTGCCGGAAAACTGGCAATCGAGGCCAGGATCCTGGCCCAGGCCATTGGGTACGAGGCCCCGGGCGAAGTGCTGGGTGCACCGCCCGTGTTCTTCTTCGAGCCGCATCAGCCGGAACAATGCGATTTCAAACCCGATGTCCTGCTCGACATCACGTCCGCTTTCCCCGCCAAGGAGCAGGCAATGAAGTGCCTGCCCGCCCAGCAGCATATGTGGGACTACTACACGTCGCTTGCGGTCCGCCGCGGAGTCCAGGTCAAGCGCAACGCTGGCCCCAACCTCGGCCTGCCGGTTGACACCAAGGGAGAGGCGTACATGCGCTATTACCCCCAGGTCACCGAGGTCCTGGAATGAAGACCGTTGTGGTCACCGGCATCCCGCGGGCGGACGCTTCCGCCATCGATGCGCTCGGATCGCACGGCGTCGCAACGGTGCACGAAGCAATGGGGCGCACGGGACTGGCGGGCGCCTCGCTCCGTCCCATCCAGGAGGGGGTCCGGATTGCGGGTTCGGCGGTTACAGTCCTGTGCTGGCCCGGCGACAACCTGATGATCCATGCCGCAGTGGAGCAGTGCCGCGAGGGTGACGTCCTGGTGGTGACCACGGCCTCCCCCTCCCTTGACGGCTCGTTTGGCGAACTGTTCGCAACGGCTCTGCGGCAGCGCGGAGTGCGAGGGCTGGTGACAACCGGCGGGGTCCGGGACGTGGCCGACCTGCGGATCATGGGGTTTCCTGCCTGGTCTGCCGCGGTCAATGCCCAAGGGACGGTCAAGGCCACGGCCGGCTCTGTGAATGTGCCGATCACGGTGGGCGGCACGGTGGTGCGCCCGGGCGACGTCATCGTGGCCGATGACGACGGCGTGCTCTGCGTGCCGCGCGCGGACGTGCAGTCTGTCCTCGAAGCGGCCCATGCGCGGGTGATGAAGGAGGCGGAGTCACGTGCGGCCTACATCGCCGGTGAACTGAGCCTGGACCGCAACCGGCTGCGCGGCGTCTTGGAGGACCTGGGCGTACGGTACGTGAGCGCCGCTGAATACAACCAGGCTGAGCACAGCGCGGCTGAGCACAACGCGGCTGAGCACGGGGCGGATCATGGCCGGGGTTGAGGGAATCCCCTGCCTCTATATGCGTGGGGGCACATCCAAGGGTGCGTTCTTCCTCGCTGCGGACCTCCCGGCCGACCACGAGGAACGTGACAACCTGCTCCTGCGCATTATGGGCACGCCGGATCCGCGCCAGATCGACGGGCTGGGCGCTGCGCATCCGCTGACCAGCAAGGTGGCAGTCATTTCACCATCTCCCGACGACGGCGCCGACGTCGACTATCTTTTCCTCCAGCTGGGCATCGACAGCGCCTTCGTGACCGACCGCCAAAACTGCGGCAACATTCTGGCCGGCGTCGGTCCGTTCGCGGTGGAGCGCGGCCTCGTTCCGGCCGGCAACGGGCAGACCGAAGTGCGGATCCGCATGGTCAATACTGACAGCCTGGCCACTGCCACGTTCGCCACTCCGGGCGGGATGGTGGATTACGACGGCGACCTCGAGATCGACGGCGTCCCCGGTACGGCGGGAGCGATCAGGCTCAACTTCGAGGGGACCGCCGGATCCTCCACCGGGGCGCTCTTCCCGTCCGGCAGCGTGCTGGACAAGGTTGCCGGCGTGGACGTCACGTGCGTGGACAACGGTATGCCCACCGTCCTGATCCGCGCCGCCGATCTCGGGCTGACGGGCGGCGAATCACCTGAGGACCTGGAGGGCGACGGCGGCCTGGCCGACCGCCTGAGGGCGCTCCGCCTTGAGGCCGCAAAGGTGATGGGCATGGGGGATGTCACGGACGCCACCGTGCCGAAGCTTGTGCTGCTGGCCCCACCCACCGCGGGGGGCTCCATTGCCACCCGCAGCTTCCTGCCGGTGCGGGTGCACACGTCCATCGGCGTGTTGGGGGCCCTGACCGTGGGCGCGGGAGTGCTGGCAGAGGGATCGGTGGGCCACGCACTCGCTGCGTTGCCGTCCACCGGCGATCCGCTGCGGATCGAACACCCCACCGGGCACTTCGACGTCGACATTGCGGTCGAGTCAACCCCGGACGGGTTCACCGTCACCAAATCGGCTGCCCTCCGCACGGCGCGGAAGATCTTCGACGGGCGTGTTTTCCCGCGCCCCCGCCTGTGAAAACGAGTGTGCCTGTGAAAGCGACCCTGGCTGTGAAAGCGACTCTGGAGAGGACAAGTCCATGACCGAGTACACCTCATTCGACGTCGCCCACGTGGGGAACGTGGAACTGCTGACGCCCACCTTCGACAAGAGCCTGTGGTTCTTCCGCGACCTGCTGGCCATGCGTGTCGTCGCCGAGGCCGGCGATTCGGTGTACCTGCGCACCTGGGACGAATATCAGCTGTACACGCTGAAGCTCACAGCATCCGCCGACGCAGGAGTGGGCCGGACGACGTTCCGTGCAACGAGCCAGGAGGCGCTCGAGCGGCGGGTGGCCGCGATCGAAGCCACTGGCCTGGGCATCGGCTGGGTGGACGGGGAAGTGGGCACGGGCCCCGCCTACGCTTTCCAGGATCCTGACGGGCACGACATGGCTATCTATTATGAAACCGAGCGGTACGTGGCCACCGACGACAAGCCCGCCCTGAAAAACCAGGCCTCTGCGTTTCCCGGCCGTGGCGTCAACGCCAGGCGGCTGGACCATATCAATTACCTGGCCAAAGATGTGGTGGCCAACGGAGAGTTCGTGGTTAACGCCCTGCGGGGACGCGAAAGTGAACGAATCAAGCTTAATGACGGCGGTTACGCCGCCTGGTGGTTCCACTTCAACAACAAGTCCTACGACATCGTGTACTCCGACGACTGGCTTAAGCACGGCAACCGGCTGCACCACGTCGCCTTCTCCCCCGACACCCGGGAGGACATCCTCAAGGCAGCTGACATCTTCCTCGAGAACGGCATCCACATCGAGTCAGGCCCGCACAAGCATGCGATCAACCAGACCTTTTTCCTCTACGTCTGGGAGCCCGGCGGCAACCGCATCGAACTCGCCAACGCCGGCGCACGCCTCCTGCTGGACCCCGACTCGCCGGTAGTGGAGTGGACGCAGGAGGAGCGAGCAAAGGGGCAGGCCTGGGGCATGAAAACGATCGAAACGTTCCACACCCACGGAACACCCGTCGTCCACCAGTGACGACATAGGAGAACCTGCAGTACTCATATAGAGAGGTGCGAAGCCATGACCGACACAGTGAACACTTCAGCGCCGGTGACCACCGGCCTGTACATCGGAGGGGCCGAACGTCAGGCCGCCGCCACCCTGGAGGTGGCCGATCCGGGAAAACCGGGCGCCATCGTGGGGCATGCGGCAGCGGCAGGCCCCGCCGACGTCGACGACGCGATTGCCGCGGCCAAGGCGGCCTTCCCCGGATGGTCCGCACTGAGCGCACGGGAACGAGCGGACCAGATGCGCGCCGCCATCGAGGGAATCGCCGACTTCCGTGATGAGGACGCCGCCATCCTGTCGCAGGAGAACGGGAAGATCCGGATGGAGGCGTGGATTGACTCACTGGTGTTCGAGCTCCGGTGGAACCTTGCACTGGAGCTGGCGGACGAAGTGGACGCGACCAAGGTCCTCCCCCCGGCGCCAGGGATCCCCGTGTCCACCACGGTGGAGTACCAGCCGCTGGGCGTGGTGACGGTCATCGTGCCGTTCAATTGGCCCATCGCGATCCTCGGGGCATCACTGCCACATGCGCTTCTTGCCGGCAACACCGCTATTGTGAAGCCTCCGCCCACCACTCCGCTAGCCACTACCCGTGTGGTCCAGAGAGTCGCGGAGAAGCTTCCGCCCGGCGTGCTCAACGTGGTGACCGGCAAGGACGCGGACATGTCGGCTCTCATCACAAGCCCCGATGTTGCGAAAGTCTGCTTCACCGGCAGTGTCTCCGGCGGCAAGCGCATCATGGAGATGGCCTCCAAGTCCCTGACCCGGGTAACGCTGGAATTGGGCGGGAACGACGCGGCCGTGGTGCTGGAAGATGCCATCCTTGATGACGCCCACCTTGACCGTCTGTACGCTTCAATCTTCGACACCACCGGGCAGATCTGTATGGCCGCGAAACGGGTTTTTGTCCACCGTTCGCGCCTGGATGAGCTGGTGGCAGGACTGTCGGCCCGGCTCGAGAAAGCCGTCGTCGGTTACGGATTGGACGAGGGGACCACCATGGGACCGTTGCACCAGCCGGCCCAGAAGGCTTTCGTCACCGAGATCATCGAGGAGGCAAAGGAAGCGGGCGCCGACGTCAGGGAGTTTGGGACGCTGCCCTCTGATCCGGACCTTCGAAGCGGCAACTTCCTGCGGCCGGCGCTGGTGATCAACCCGGATCCGTCGCTGCGCGTTGTTACCCAGGAGCAGTTCGGCCCGGTGATTCCGCTTATCCCGTTCGACATCGAGGATGAGGCCATCCGTGCCGCTAACGATTCCTGGTCCGGGCTTTGCGGCTCGGTCTGGACTGCCGACCCGGAGTCGGCCAACCGCGTGGGCGGACGGCTGGTCTGCGGCTACGTCTGGGTGAATGACCACGGCGCCACGCGGCTGGACCTGCGTGCTCCCTTCGGGGGAATGAAGCAGTCCGGCATGGGCCGTGAGCAGGGCATCGAGGGAGTGCGTGCCTTCCAGGACACCCGCTCGATCGCCCACCTCGATCCCGATGCCCTGGCCGCGGGCTGATTCGACCGGGGGCCAGGAGGAGCCGGGGAAGTAGATCCGCCGATCGCGAATCCCGCGACGCGGGAGGTTACGGGGAAGGTGCGGGGATGCCACCATCAGAGCAGGTAAGGCATCCCCGCCTCCTCCTTTTCGCCGCCGTGCTGCTGATCGCAGCAAACCTGCGCTCCACGATCACGGGCGTGGGGCCACTCCTTGCGCAGATCTCCGCAGATCTGGGCACCACTGAGGCTGCACTGGGGCTGCTGGCCGCCATCCCCCTGATTGGCTTCGCCGTGGTCTCACCCCTGGCCCACGCCCTCGGCATGCGCTTTGGCATTTCGCCTGTGGTGTTCTGGTCCCTGATCGGGCTTGGAGCCGGCACCGTGTGGCGCTCACTCCCGGGAACGAACCTGAACCTGTGGGCCGGAACGGTCCTGATCGGAGCGTCCCTCGCGGTGGCCAACGTCCTGCTCCCCGCGGTGATTAAGCATGAATTTAGCGACCGCCTGGCGGTGGTGACGGCACTTTTCACCGCCTTCCTCAGCGGCACGGGAGCACTGGCGTCGGGGATCGTGGTTCCGGTCTCGCAGGTACCTGCGGGCGAGGGAGTACTTGGTTGGCGTGGGGCGTTGCTCTTCTCGGGAGTACTGATTCCACTGGCAACCGTTGCCTGGCTCGCGGTCCTGGCGCGGAAGCGTGCCGGTGGGACCGTGCGCGTCTCCGGGCCGGATACTGGGGGGCCTGATACTGCGGGGTCTGATACGGAAGGGCCGCATGCCGTGGCGTCCTCCGCGGAACCGGGGGCAGCACAAGATAGCCGCTGGGGCGTCTGGGGCGACCGCGTCGCATGGCAGGTGCTCTCGTACATGGGGTTCCAGGCCATGACGTTCTACATGATGGTCACGTGGCTTGCCCCACTCGCACAGAGCATCGGACGTTCAGAGATAGTGGCGGGGATCGACGTCATGGTGCTCCAGGTAAGCTCGCTCGCGGGTTCACTTACCGTCCCGCTGATGCTTCGCGGGCGTTTGGCGCGGTGGACGCCCGCCCTCATCCCGGTGCTCGGCCTGGTGGCAATTATGGGACTCATCACCACGCCGGCGCTTTTCCCGGGCTGGGTGATCCTTTACGGACTCTCGTCAGGAGCATCGCTGGCGATGTCCTTCAGCCTGTTCGGCCTGCGTGCACGCACGTCCGGGGCTGCGGGGCGGTTGTCGGGCATGGCGCAGTCAGGCGGCTATGCCATTGCCGCTGTGGGTCCCGTTGCGTTCGGCAGCCTGCTTGCGCTCACTGGGGGCTGGCTCGTGCCACTGCTGCTCGTGGAGCTCACCCTCGCAGCACAGCTTGCAGTCGGCCTTTTCGTTGGGCGGGAACGGCATGTGCTGCCAACTTCCAGCTCTGCCGCCGGCTGAACCCACTCAGGTTGAGTCTCCTTTGTCAGTGCTTCCTTATTCAGCAGGATACCTATGGACAGTACCTATATGCATAGGTAAAATTTAAGGTGGCAGGTGCAGCGGGGGGCCCAATGAAGGGACGTGGCATTGTGACTAAAAGCACACAGACGATCAACCGCGCGGCTTCCCGCGAACTCATGAAGGACTTCTCCCTGGAGATGACAGGCAAAGACGTGCCTTCTCTCCTCGAGGCAAGAACGCTCATTCCCCTCGGGACGAGAATCAATGTGACCTTCCTGGGGAATGAAGACCTTGAAATGCGCGTGGCCGCCGCCAAGTCGGTCCGGGAGATGGGCTTTGTTCCCGTACCCCACATCTCGGCCCGGCGGCTGGAGTCCGAGCGGCGGTTTAGGGAGTTCCTCGGCCGCCTGAAGGACGTTGACGCGGCCCAACATATTTTCGCCGTCGGCGGTGATCCCGCCCAGCCCGAGGGTCCCTACAGCGACTCCCTCTCGCTGATACGCAGTGGCATCCTCCAGGAGTTCGGAGTACGCGAAGTCGGGATCGGAGGGTACCCCGAAGGTCATCCGGACATCCCGAAGGAGGTCCTGTGGCGCGCACTGGAAGACAAGTACGCAGCGCTCCGGGACCAGGGTCTTGACCCGGTCATCCTCACCCAGTTCGCGTTCGATACCGATCCTGTGGCCGAGTGGATCGCGGAGGTTCGGGCCAGGGGCATCAACGCTCCAATCCGCGTCGGAACTCCAGGGCCGGCGGGGATCAAACGCCTCCTGGGCTTTGCCCGCCGCTTTGGCGTCGGCGCGAACGCCATGATCGTGAAGAAATACGGATTCTCACTCACCAACCTCGTCGGCGAGGCAGGGCCCGACAACTTCGTCAATGACCTTGCCGCAGTTCTCGCCCATCAATCCGCGCGCAGAGGCCCCGGCCTCCGTGGACAGGTAGGGCTGCACTTCTACACCTTCGGCGGACTGGCGGAGACGGCGGGCTGGGCCCGCCGGTTCACGGGCCGGCAGGAGTGAGGCGGCCCCGATGGCTCTGCACAGCCAAGGGCAGAGGGACCAGGCCTGTCTGATTGTCCATGGCCCCGACCGGCCAGGGATCGTCTCCGCGGTTGCGGCCTTGGTCACCCGAAACCAGGGAAACATCGTCTCCCTGGACCAGTACTCCAGCGATCCCACCGGGGGCGACTTCTTTCAGCGGATCGTCTTCAGCCGGGCTGACCTGACAGTTGCCTTGCCCGAGATCGAGGCAGATCTGGGCAGGACGCTGGAGTCATTGGGGCTGGCCTGGAACCTCACCGACCGCTCTGTTCCCAAACGCATGGCCATCATGGTCTCCACGTCAGACCACTGCCTGCTCGAACTGCTGTGGCGGCACCGCCGCGGTGAGCTGCATGTCATCATCCCGATGGTGATTTCCAACCACACAAACACCGCCGAGGACGTCCGCTCGTTCGGGGTGCCCTTCTTCCACGTGCCGTCCGCCGGCAGTGACAAGTCGCACGCGGAGGCCCAGATCCTGAAGCTGCTGGAGGGCAACGTGGATTTCGTTGTTTTAGCCCGCTACATGCAGATCCTGTCGCCGGAGTTCCTCGACCAGGTTGGCGTGCCGCTGATCAACATCCACCACTCCTTCCTGCCCGCTTTCATCGGGGCGGCCCCCTACCGCAAAGCCAAGGAGCGCGGCGTGAAACTGATCGGCGCAACGTCGCACTACGTGACCAAGTACTTGGATGAGGGGCCAATCATCGAGCAGGACGTTGCCAGGGTGACACATGCCCACACCGCCACCGATCTCCAGGCCCGTGGCGCGTATGTGGAACGTGCCGTCCTTTCAAGGGCTGTCGAATGGCACGCCGACGACCGGGTCATCCGGCACGGCAACCACACCATCGTCTTCTGACTCCCCGCAGCCAATACTGCAAGCCAACATTCAGGCCCAACCACAACGGATCCAAAAACAACCCATACAGAATGAGAGGTTCATCGTGGCACCGAAGAATCTGCAGGAAGTCCTCGACTCGTCCAGCGGCGCAGTGGATTTGCTCCGCAACTCACAGATCGGGTCCTACATCTACCCCGTGGTTCCGGCCGACTTCCAGAACTGGATCAAGGAGCAGACCGCGTGGCGCTCGACCGCTGTGCTCTTCGACCAGTCCCACCACATGGACAACCTGATCATGAAGGGTCCGGACGCTATCAAGCTGATCTCGTCGACGGCCATCAACTCCACGGCAGTGTTCCCCGTCAACAGGGCTAAGCAGTACGTCCCCACCACCGAGTCCGGACACGTCATCGGCGATGGCATCCTCTTCCGCCTTGCCGAGGAGGAGTATGTCTACGTGGGACGCGCACCTGCCGCCAACTGGCTGCTTTACCATGGCGAAACCGGCGGCTACCCGAACCTGGACATGACCATCGACCGCCGTTCGCCGTCCCGGCCCTACGGCCAGCAGGTCACCCGCCAGTACTACCGATTCCAGATCCAGGGGCCGAACGCCTGGCAGGTCATCGAAAAGCTGAACCGCGGCCCGGTGGAGCAGCTGAAGTTCTTCAACATGTCCAACATGACCATCGACGGGACAAACGTCCGCACCCTTCGCCACGGTATGGCGGGCGCTCCGGGTCTTGAAATCTTTGGGCCCTATGCCGACCACGGGCGTATCAGGGAGGCGATCATGGAAGCCGGCGCCGAATTCGGGCTGGTGCCGGTCGGTTCGCGGGCCTATCCCTCCAACACCCTCGAGTCCGGCTGGATTCCGTCTCCCTTGCCGGCCATCTACTCAGGCGAAGCGGAGCGCGGCTACCGCGAGTGGCTTCCCGCGGACGGATACGAGGCCACGGGAACACTGGCGGGATCGTTCGTGTCCGGGAACATCGAGGACTACTACCTGACTCCCTGGGAGCTTGGCTACGGCACGTTTGTGAAGTTTGACCATGACTTCATCGGCCGCGATGCCTTGGAGCGGATGGACCAGGATTCGCAGCGCAAGAAGGTCACCCTTGCCTGGGACGGCGACGACGTCACGTCGATCTTCGCATCGCTGTTCAAGGGGGAAGGACCGAACTACAAGTTCTTCGACCTGCCCCTCGCCAACTATGGTTCGGCGAACTACGATTCCGTCATCGACGCCGACGGCACGGTGGTGGGGTACTCCATGTTCACCGGCTACAGCGCGAACGAGCGGCGCGCGCTCTCGCTCGCAACCATCGACCCCAACGTGCCCGAAGGCACCGAACTGAGGGTGGTGTGGGGCGAACCCGACGGCGGCACCGCTAAGGCGGCAGTGGAACCGCACGTTCAGACCGACGTACGGGCGGTGGTCAGCCCCGTGCCATACTCGGCCGTCGCACGCGCCAGCTATCGTGGCGGGTGGCGGACCAACTATAAGTCGGCCTAGGCTGGAAGCCGGGTCCAGGGGGCGGCAGCGCCCCCTGGAACCCGTCCGGTTACTGAAGGAGTGCTGCATGAGCCTGCGATACGCGCTGCTTGCATTGCTTCGCGTGGGCCCGCTCTCCGGCTATGAACTGCAGAAGCAGTTCTCCATGTCGGTGGGTCACGTGTGGCATGCGCCTGACTCGCAGATCTACCCCGAGCTTCGCAAGATGGAAGCTGAGCACCTCATCGAGGGTGAGGAGCAGCCACGGGGCCAGCGTGCCACCAGGCGCATCTATCACGTGACCGACGCCGGGGAGCAGGCCTTCCTCGCCTGGATGCACACGCCCCTGGAATACGCGCGGGTCCGGGACCCGGCCCATCTCCGGGCTGCCTACCTGGAGGCGGCGGCTCCCGAGGCAGCCCGGGACTTCTTCCGTTCGCACATCGCGCAGTGGGAGAGCGAACTGGCCCAGTGGGAGGGCGAACTCCTGCGCATCGCTGAAATTGCCAACCCGATGCTGGTGCGGCGGCTGGCAGTCACAGCACCAGAGGACCGTGACCGGACCATCGCGTTCAAACGCTTTACGTACGAGGGCCTTGTTGACCGGGCCCGGGGCGAAATCGCGTGGGCGAAGCGCGGACTCAAGCTGATCGATGAGCTGGCAGAAGCGGACGGCGTCTGGGCTGACCAGAACGCCGCCCGCGTCTAGTGCCCTGGAATCCTCTAGTGCCAGGTCCAGTGCTGGGATGAGCGCTACTGCTGGAATAAGGCTGCGCGGCTAGCCGAAGTTCTCCACCGTGCTGTATCCCCTCCCGTCGTACTTCTGCACGAGAACCGAAGATACTGCCGGCTGACCGTCGACTGTAGTGTCCACGGCCGTGCCTTCCAGCATCAGTGGAGCCTGCAGTCCCTTGATGTCCCGCAGCTTGGCCATAAAGTCCTCACGCGTCGGTTCGGTCATCTTCTTGAAGGCTTCCTCGAGCGTTGCTCCCACCATGTAACTCCACATGCAGTGCGGGAAGGCCGGCATATCCGGGTAGTTGCCGTACTGCTTGAGGTCCGCCAGGAACTTGACCACGTCCTCATCCTGGGCGAAGGCCGGGCTTTGCGGCGCCTTAGAGAACGACACCGAGTAGATGCCGGGGTATGCCGCCGCACCACCGGGCTGGAGGATCGCCGTCGGGCTTGATGTATTGGACGGGAGGAACCAGCTGGGCTTCCAGCCGATCTGCTGCGCCTTCTGGAGCGATGAGATCACCAGCGGAGTGATGGACATCGCGTTGAAGAAGACATCGGCGCCTGAGGCGGCGAGCTGGGTGAGCTGGGCGTCTACTGATGTGTCAGTCGCTTCGTACGTCAGTTCTCCCACGACCGAGACGTTGGATGCGTCCTTGACGGCATCCTTGAATCCCGAAACGTAGCCCTTGCCGTAGTCGTCGTTCTGAGACAGGATGGCTACCTTGTGCTGATTGCCTGACTCTGCGAGCAGCTTGCCGAAGGCAGAGCCCTCATTCTGGTAGATCGGCACGAACCCCAGCTGCCACGGGCTCTCATCCCGGTCGCTGAACAGTGGGTCACCGGTCATCACCAGCACCTGGGGGACCTCCTGGCTGATGGCGGCATCACGGAAGGCGCGGTTGGTGGGAGTACCGAGGCCGGATGTGACGGCAAAAACGTTGTCGGAGACCATCTGCTGGAAGTTCGACAGCGATTTCTGCGGATCATATCCGTCGTCGTAGGACTTGATCTCGACTGTGCGCGTCTTGCCGTCGCCGAATTTCACGCCACCGGCCGCATTCACGGAGCCGAAGTAGGCTGCGAGGCCCGCGACGGTACAGGTTCCGGGCCCGGCTGTGGGGCCGCTGAGCGGAGTGGTAACACCCAGCGTGATCGCGGTGTCGGTGATGCCGGGGCTTGCCCCGGAGCCGTTACCCTGTCCGGCGCCGTCACGGGCGCAGCCTGCAAGGGAGAGCGCGATGATCGACGCCATCGCGACGATACCGAGGACCCCGTCTGGCTTTTTTCTAATCTTCATGATCGATCTTGCCTCTCTGTTTTTTCGAGTCCCTCCGGCGCGGCCCCGGGAGCGGGCTGATGCACAGGAGAGTTCTGCGGGGGATTCCCCGGTAGTGCTGAGCGGGACGTGCGCCGGCGGAGCAGCCAGCGGATCACACGTGGAAGACTGACCAGTCCCTGGGGCAGCAGGAAGAGCACCACGAGGAGGATCGCGCCCTGGCTGATGGTGGTTAAGTTCGGATCGATGGCGTTCGTCAGCTGCGGGACGAAAACGTAGTAGGCGCCGCCGATCAGCGCGCCGATGATGCTTCCCGCGCCGCCGATGACCATCGCGGCCACCAGGCCGATGGAGTGGCCGAAGCTGAGGGTCTCGGGCGATGTGTACTGCACCGCCGCAAGGTAAAGGAAGCCGCTCGCCCCGCCGAATATGGAGGCGACAGTGAAGGCGAGCACCTTGGTGCGGTACGGCGAGATGCCCATGGACGCTGCCACGGCTTCGTTTTCCTTCACCACACCGAACGCCCGGCCGTACTTGCCGGTTACCAGGCTGCGGCCCAGCAGGAACGCGGCAACCGTCACCAGCAAGACGATGTAGAACTGCCACTGGTCGTTGTACAGCCCCGACCAGTCCGGCGCATCGGTGAAGCGGGCCGAGATCCCCTGGGAGCCGCCAGTGAATTCATCAAGGCGTTTGGCCAGCGGGACGCCGACAATCGGCAGGGCGATGGTGACCATAGCGATGGCCAGGCCACCAAGCCGGGCTGCAGCCAGGGCCACCAGCAGCCCTACGATGCCCGGAACGACGCACGCCGCGACGAACACCACGATGATGTTCCAGTCGTGGTTGACTCCGTAGGCTGTGACATAGGCCCCGAGGCCGACAAAGAAGATCTGTCCAAGGTTTACTTGCCCCGTGTAGCCCATGACGATGTTCAGTCCCAGTACCGCCACGGCATACACACCAATGCGCACGAGCGTCTGGTTGGTGAATGCCGGGAGGATGAGTGGGGCAACGATCAGGGCGATGGCCACCACCGCTATGAGGATGACGCGGGTGGATCTCTTGGCAAGAACGCTGGACATGGCAGGCATCAGACCCTCACCACGACCTTTCGCCCGAACAGTCCTTGGGGTCGGATGACGAGGATGACGAAGATCAGCACAAACGGCACGGCAATCTTGAGGTCGTGGCCGATGAGCGGCACGTAAACGGCCACGAGGTTTTCAAGCACGCCGATGGCGGAAGCGGCCACCACACATCCGATCGGACTGCTGAGGCCACCGAGGATCACGGCGGCGAGCGCGTAGACGAGTGCCGTATCCAGCATGCCGGGGGTGAGGGTCAGCTGCGGGGCGACGAGGACGCCGGCGATCGCGCCCAGAACCGCGGCGAGCCCCCAGCCCACCATCAGGAGCCGGCCGACGGGCAGGCCCGAGAAGGCAGCGGAGCCCGGGTTGTCGGCAACGGCCCGCAGCGCGAGCCCCAGCTTGGTACGCAGGAAGAGCACCTGCAGAACCACCATGATGGCCACAATTGTCACCGTTGTCGCCAGCGACCGCACACTCACCACAGCACCGAGGAGCTCCACGCTGTCCAGCGGGAAAAGCGAAGGGAACGCCAGGTTGTTGTAACCCCACAGGACGGCAGCGATGCCGGTGACCAGGGTCAGCAGGCCGATGGTGACCACCACGGCCGTGTCGGTCTCGCCTCCCTCGAACCTGCGGATGAGAAACCGCTCGATCACCGCGCCGATAAGGAACGAAATCACCACCGCGGCCAGGATCGCGAGGATGAGCGGCAGGCCGAGCTGCGTGAAAGCGTAGGCGATGTAAGCCGACAGCACGGCCATGCCGCCCTGGGCGAAGTTGATCAGTCCGGTCGCCTGGTTCACGAGCACGATGGCGAGCGCCAACGCCGCGTAAATTGAGCCGGTGGCGAGCCCGTCGACTACGAGTTGTATGAAGGTGCCCAAGTCACTCAGCCCCCCAGGTAGGCACGGCGGATCTCGTCCATGCCCTTAAGTTCAGCCGAAGTTCCCGTTAGCACGTTGCGCCCCGTTTCAAGCACGGTGGCAGTATCAACCAGGGAGAACGCGAGATTGGCGTTCTGCTCCACCACCAGCATGGCAATGCCTGACTCGAGCCGCAGCCGCCTGATTGCCTGGTACACAGCCTTTGATGTGCTCGGTGCAAGTCCGAGGGATGCTTCGTCGAGCAACAGCAGCTTGGGCTTGGCCATAAAGGCCCTGGCTACCGCAAGCATCTGCTGCTCACCGCCAGAAAGTGACGCCGCGCGCGAACCCACCCGGTCCTGCAGCTGCGGGAACAGGTCAAGGCAGTACTCGATATCGCCGGAGATCGCCTTCCTGTCCTTGCGGAGATAGGCGCCCACCAGGAGGTTTTCCCGCACGCTCAGCTGGCCGAGGGTTCCGCGGCCCTCCGGAACATGGGCGACCCCCAGCGATGCCACTTGATCGGGGCGCAAACCGCGGATGTCGCGTCCCTCGAACCTGATCCGTCCACCGGTGCGCACCGTGCCGCTGATGGCGCGCAGCGTCGTCGTTTTGCCTGCCCCGTTTGCGCCGAGGATCCCCACCGAGCCACCCTCGGGCACGCTCAGCTCCACCCCGTCGAGCACCTGGACAGGTCCGTAGGAAGCGGTCACACCGGCAAGTTCAAGTAGCGTCATCCGCCGCATCCTTCCCGATGTAGGCTTCGATCACCCGGGCGTCGGACTGCGCCTCGGCAGCAGTGCCCTCCATGAGCTTGCGTCCATGGTCCAGCACCACCACGCGGTCGGTGAGGGCGGAGATAAGCCCCATGTGATGCTCGACGATGATGATCGTAATGTCCTGCTCGGCCCGGAGCCGCCGCACGGTCTTGATGAATTGCTCCACCTCGCCATGCGAGAGTCCCGCGGCAGGTTCATCCAGCAGCAGGAGCGCCGGCTTGGAGAGCAGCGCACGCCAGAGCTCCACGCCCTTATGCAGGCCATGCGAAAGCTCCCCGGCCGGCAGATTGGAGGCCCAGCCCAGCCCGGCCCGGTTGAGCAGCTCGAGTGCTTCCGCCCGGATTCCTTGCTCGGCCCGCACCGTGAACGGCAGCCGCAGCGACCACGCAACAGGCCCGCCGGGGAGCCTGATGTGCCCTCCGAGCAGCACATTCTCCAGGACGGTGGCGTGCAACTCCAGTGCGGGTTGCTGGAAAGTGCGTGCCAGCCCCAGGCGCGCCAGGCGGTAGGGGGCACTCCCCAGCACCTCTGTGCCGCTGATGGTAATCGATCCGGCGTTGGGCTTGTAGTGGCCGCTGATGCAGTTGAAAAGAGAAGTCTTGCCGGCGCCGTTGGGCCCCACCAGGCCGAAGATCACTCCCGGTTCGACATCAAAGGTCACTTCCTGCAGAACCTTGACGCCGCCGAAGTGGAGGTCCACTCCCTTGAGGCTCAGGCTTGCGGCCACCACCTCTACCTTCCTGTCGCATCATTGCTCGGGATCGGTGCGATCTTCACGACCGCTCGAAACCGACGCTACGGATCGGAAACGAAATTGTCAACGATTTTGGGCGAGGCTTGATCCGACCGTTACGGGGCCCGGTAACCGGCCCTCGCAAACTCGCTGTACGGTGCCGGAGCAACCGTTGCCCTGATCTCCACCTGGCGGTGCCGCTCCACCTGGACCTTGCGGGAGTTTGGCTCCTCGCCCCAGACCACCACCACCTCCGTTCCGGTCTGGGAGTGCTCGACGTCGATCGTCGCCAGGGAGAGGAAGGCCTGCTCATTGGCGAGGTAGCCGACGTCGAGCGACATTCCGACGGTCTCGCCTTCCTTCAGGACCCGGTCTGTCTGGTACAGCGCGTAGCGCGACTTGGGAAGCTCGATGTACTTGGCGGGAGTGCCTTCGCCCAGGATGGATCCGAGCGCATCCTTCACGTCGTGGTTGTTCCACACGAGCGTAACTTTGGTGCGCCGCTTGTCTTCGGAGTGCCGCTGCAGGGCTTCCTTGCCGAGGAATTCATGGTCGAAGGACACCGAACGGCCGAGCCCGATGTCGTAGGGAGTGACGTAGTAGTCAGTGATGTCAGTCGAGTAGAAGCTGCCTCCCAATGAACCGGCCTTCGACACGTCCAGCCATTCGCGGTATGCCTGGAGCTCAGGCTGGAAGATCGCCGGCGGCGGGGAGGGCACCCATCCGGAGCCCAGGTTGGCCGACGAATATCCTTTGGCCCCCACCGGAGTGATGCCGAATTCCTCCCCGTCGGCCAGCAGTTGCGCATGCACCGCGGCCGCGTCGGCCCACGGGCCCCACAGCTCGAAGCCCGGCTGGCCCGCCATGCCGTGGCGCAGGACGCCCACGGGGCGTCCGCCAATGTCGATTTCACCCATATGGAAGAACTTGAGCTCAGGTGCCGGCTTGCCGGTGACCTTCTCGATGATCGCGAGCGCGTTCGGCCCCTGCAGCTCATACCGGAAGAGTTTCGGATCGCCCTGCCTGATCAGCGAGTGGTCGTCGCGCTCGAGGGTGACGTCCCAGTCGCCGGAGGAGATGTTGTATTCGACCCAATCACTCAGCATGGGAAGGGCCACCAAGTCGAACGAGTCCTCGCCGAGGTGGAACAGGATGCCGTCACCGATGAGGTACCCGTCGTGGTTAACGGCTACCAGTTGCTTCGCCCTCCCCACCTGGTAGCCGGCGGCGGAGTTCGTCCCGATCCAGGTGAAGAACCTTCTTGCATCGGGGCCGCGGACGAAGAGGTCCGCCATGTGGTGCGACTGGTCCAGCAGGGCGCACGAATCCCGCCACGACGCCTGTTCGCTTCGCCAATTCGTGAATTCAGGGGTCACCGGGAAGGTAAAGGGCCTGGAGTATGCATTACGCAACACCTCGACGGCGCTGCCCTGCTGGTCAATGGCGGACTGAAGGCTCTGGTTTGTCATGGCGATCCCTCCGTAAGACGGCGACACAGCGCACTGGAATGAACGGCGTCGTTCTTCCTGAATCTCACGATACGCCGCACGGACGCAGCATGGCAGGGGCTTGCTGGGAGGGGCTTGGGTGGCCGGGCCGCCACTTTGCAGGCGCACTTGTCCGAGCTGAAACTGTGGTCAGCTGAAACTGTCTAGCCGCCCGCGACTGACTGGATGACCAGCACTTCCTGGCCGGCAGCCACCTCGGTTTCAAGTCCCTGCAGCCGCCGCACCTCGTCACCGTTGACGTATATGTTCACGTAACGGCGCAACGCCCCGGTTTCGTCCCGCAGGCGCCTTGCCAGCACCGGGTAGTTCCCGGTCACCGAGTCCAGCAGCTTCGCCACGGTAAGCGGCCCTTCGGCAGGTGCTGTCAGGACAGGCCGACCACCGGCCAAGGGCTGGAGGACACTCGGAAGCACCACGCTGATGTCAGGCACCGGCCACCACGGCTGCCCGCACACAGAGGACATCGGGAAGGTGTGCCGCCACCTCCGTGAAGGTCTCCCCTTCATCCGCGCTGGCATAGACCGTGCCGCCGCGCGTGCCGAAATAGACGCCCGCCGGTTCCGCGGCATCCACTGAGGCGGCATCGCGAAGCACACTGTTGTACTCGTTTTCCGGCAGCCCGGAGTCCAGCCGCTTCCAGCTGGCCCCGGCATCGTCCGTGCGGTGAACCGCGAGCTGCCCGTCCGGCGGGATCCGCTCGCCGTCGGCCTTCAGTGGCACAACCCACGCCGTTCCTTCACGGCGCGGGTGCGTCAGCATCACAAAGCCGAAGTCAGCAGGCAGGCCTTCCGCGATGGACTCCCAGTTTTCGCCATTGTCATCGGTGCGGTAGACGCCGTGATGGTTCTGCGCATAAAGACGGCCTTCGACGGCGGCATCCGCCGCTATCTTGTGCACGCACTGTCCGAACTCCGGGTTTGGATCGGGCATAAAGTACGCGGAAATTCCCTTATTCCTCGGCTCCCAGGACGTCCCGCCGTCGAGCGAACGGTAAACTCCGCCGGTGCTCATGGCGACGTGCACGTTATCCCCGGCAGGGTTCACCACAATGGAATGGGCTGCCGCTCCCCCAAAGCCCGCGCCCCATTCGCTTCGGTGGGGGTGGTCCCAGAGCCCCCGGTTCAGCTCAAAGTGTTCTCCGCCGTCGGTGGATTTCCACACGGAAATCGGCTCGGCCCCTGCCCATACCACCCCGGGCCGCGACTCTGCGTCGGGGTAGATCTGCCAGATTCGTTCCAAGGCCGCGCCCGTATCCTCAGGAAAGCCAATCGCACCTTGTTCAGGCTCCGTCCAGGACGCGCCCAAGTCATCCGAGTGCGCCACCGTGGGGCCCCAGTGCTCGGACCTCACGCCGACCATGATCCGGGTCCGGCCGTCCCGCGTATCGATGCCAATGCTGGGAATCTCACTCATCAGGAAATGCGGTCCGGAAAAGGACCAGTCCTTACGGTCAGGGCTGGTAGCCAGCCACAGGCCTTTTTTGGTTCCGATCGCCAGGACATAACTCTCTGCAGTTGACATGCACCCCATGCAACCACTCCCACCCGGCGGTGGCAACGGTTGTGAGCGTGAAGCATGTCCTACGTGGGGCGGTCAGTCCACGAATTCAGACTGGGTCTCGATGAAATCCCAGTCGGCTTCGGTGAGGACCGAGACGGGGTTATCCGGATGTGGTCCGCCTGCCTCGGCGATGCCCTGGAGCACTGGGAGGGGCAACTCCTCGGCGCGCAGATTCTCCCGGAGCCATTCCTTCGTTGCCAGATCCAGATCGAGCCACCACATGAAGATTTCCATGCCGTTCACGCACCTTTCATATGTCTCCACGTTAGGCGCGGGCATGGCTGCGTACAAGGGAAAGATGAGGGGTTCCGGACGCGCTTTAAGGCCTGGGAGGCTCCGCAGTTTCTGTTCGCGTTCAGGCCGGGCATCCGACAAATCCCCTGCTCAGGCCGTCATCGCTGGGGCAGGTAGTGCCCACTAGTTTCCGGGTACCCGCAGGTAACGGAGCCGATAAGTACGGGGGAAAGACGAGTACACGCTACTCGCGACTGCCTCCAGCCCCCGCCCTAGCCTAAAAACACAAAGCTGACTGTGCTGCTGGGGCACTGAGAGTCGTTGCTTCTCCCCCTTGGCTTGGCATGGTCCGTTTCCAACAGACTGGGGAGAAATATCATGAAACGAACTTCTGCAACCCTGGCGGTGGTGGGGCTGGGACTAATCAGTGTCACCGCCCCCGCCAGCGCCGCTCCGAATATGGTCACCGTCTGCCATGACGGGTCAGACACGGGTACGGGCTGGAACCCAATGCAATTCAATGTGAACGGCTTGAACGGCCACGACGGGCATCCCACCGACATCATTCCGCCTAACAATTCCATTCCGGGCGGCCTGAACTGGACGAATTCGGGAAAGATCATCTACATCGCCAACTGCGCCCCGTTGCCGCCGGGTGAGACGCCGCCGGTCTATCCTCCTGTGGAGGAAGAACCAGTCGTTCCCCCCGTCGAGGAAGAACCAGTGGTCCCCCCGGTCGAGGAAGAACCAGTCGTTCCCCCCGTCGACGAAGAACCAGTGGTCCCCCCGGTCGACGAAGAACCAGTGGTCCCCCCGGTCGACGAAGAACCAGTGGTCCCCCCGGTCGACGAAGAACCAGTCATTCCCCCCGTCGATGAAGAACCAGTCGTTCCCCCGGTCGACGAAGAACCAGTCATTCCCCCCGTCGACGAAGAACCAGTCATTCCCCCCGTCGACGAAGAACCAGTGGTCCCCCCGGTCGACGAAGAACCAGTCGTTCCCCCGGTCGAGGAAGAACCAGTGGTCCCCCCGGTCGACGAAGAACCAGTGGTCCCCCCGGTCGTGAACCAGCCTGTAGTGGCTCCAGCTGCTCCTGCCGCCGCTGTTGCCGCCACCGGCATCCAGAGCAGAAATCGGGGCTTCAACGCACAGACGGCAATCGGCGAAGCCACCGATACCGCACCAACCTGGTTGGGAGGCCTGGGCGTGATGGTTGCGGCAGTTATGGCAGTTACGGTCCGACGTCGGGTTCGCTCAGAAGCACCAGCCGTCCGATAAGACGGACCGAACGCAGACTCGGCCATCGCCAAGCGGCGAACTGGTCGACACAAAAGGAGGGCGCCCCGCCGGATAAGGCAGGGCGCTCTCCTGCAAAAAACCTTCTTTCCAGGGCACAGGGGGCATCATGGGAAAGCATCGGGAATCCACAACAAAACGCCGGCGCCGCTTTAGCCGCGCAGATGCAGCCATCCTGTTGTGCGGGATCCTGGGGTTTCTTTCCCTCACGTTCGGTGCACCGCTCCTCCAAGCGGGAGAACCTGGCGCGGGCGGAACGGCCGCCACGGTCGAGTCGCCAGGAACGACGTCGTTTATTGAGTGGCCGGAATCCGCTGGCGCCACCCAACCGGTGGCCAGGCCTGCAGCACCGACACAGGAGGCTTCTGGTCCCCCGGACCCGGTAGCTGCGGTGGCAGCTGAGCCTGCACCAGCACCCGCCGGTCCCGTTCTTCCCGATGCCTCCGCACCCGTCCGTATCCAATACGCAGCCGCAGCTATCGATACCGCCGTCCATCCTCTTGAGCCGGACAACTCCGCCATGGCCAGCCAGACCATCGTGCCACCCACCACCATGGACGGATACTGGCTGATGCCCTTCGGCGCGCCGGGAAACGGGTCAACAAACACGACGTACATCATTGGCCACAGCTGGGAAGGCCGTGATGCCCCTTTTAACCACCTCAGCTCGGACGCGGCGGTGGGCGACGAGTTCGATGTGGTGACCGGCAACGGCACCATCCGCTATCGCGTGGACAGCGTCACAACGTACGTCAAGGCCGCCCTGAAGGACAGCCCCATCTGGGACATGGTGCCCAATCGCATCGTGCTGATCAGCTGCTACACGGAAGACCCATGGGGAAAGAATGTGGTGGTATCGGCGTCGCCCGCTGTTGCCTGAAAAGCTTGCCCACCAGCCGCGGTACTGTTCAAGTGCCACTGCCCGGACAGACAATGAGCTATGACTCCAGAACGTTTCAACGCATCGGCTCCGCTGCTGGTGGGGGTTGTGCCGAACCAGCATCCGGAGGTTCTTCAGACTGCGGCAGCCCTCGCAGTCAAGCTCTCAACTCCGCTCGTGTGCGCCTATGTGGATGAAGCAAGCTATCTGGTGGAATGGGACCCGGCCAGGTCAGCGCACCGGCTGTCCCTGCATCCGGACAAGAACGACGACGACATCCGGGCGGTGACCGTGGAGCTCGGGGCCGTGATCGAATCCGCAATGAACGATGCGGCCACAGGAGGTCCCCCACCGGAATGGAGCCTGCGCACCCTGGCAGGGGATCCTGCCCGGGCACTTGCCCGGCTCGCCGCGGAAAGCAACGCCCCGATGATCATTGTGGGAACGTCCGAGCGCGGGCTGGTGCACAAGATTTCCGAAGTCCTGACCGGCTCGGTGGGAGCGTGGCTGACCCATCATCAGAGCAAACCGGTGCTGCTGGTCCCCTATCGGATGCCAGCCCATCAGGATGGATTGTGAGCGCTAAATAATAAAGCGAAAGTAGTTATTCGAGGTGGTGGCGGAGAGCGTTCTGCCCACGTAAGCTGGTTCAAGCAGAGAGATCCGGTCGAAAGAACGGATAGCAAATCTGCCCAAAGGCTGCTCCGGAGTGCGTATCCCCCAATAACGCACTCCGGAGCTTTTTAATGCCTTTTTGAAGCAGCTGGATACCCCCTAGGGGTACTTGCAGTATACCCCCTCCGGGTATATGTTTGCATTATGAATACACCGGAAGAAGCCGCCCAAGTGCTGCCTACCGCTGAATCGCAGCCGGAGCACGCACACGGCTATACAGGAAATAAAGAGGCTTACCTCCGCCGTTTGAAGCGGATCGAAGGCCAGGTACGGGGAATCGCCCGCATGGTTGATGAGGACAAATACTGCATCGACATCCTGACCCAGGTATCGGCGGTAACCAAGGCCCTCCATGCTGTGAGTCTCGGGCTTGTGGAGGAGCATATCGGGCATTGTGTCGTGGGAGCTGCGGCCGAACCGGACTCGGCGCTGCGGGCGGAGGCCATCGATTTCAAGGTCAAAGAGGCCGCCGACGCTATTGGCCGGCTGCTTCGCTGACGGCCACACCGCACCACTTACGTCGCACACTGCATAAACCGGACCCACACTTCAGACTTCGCACTAAACACATCGCCGGCCTACAGGCCGGCCAGAACCCCAGGGAGCCAGCCATGAGCACCACCTCCACAGTCACCACCACCGTCAGCGTTTCGGGCATGACCTGCGGCCATTGCGTCTCGTCGGTGAGTGAAGAACTTGAAGCCCTCGCCGGCGTCGAAGCTGTCGACGTCGATCTCAACGCCGGTGGCATCTCCACCGTTACCATCACCTCCAGTGATGAACTGTCCCCCTCCGAAATCGGCGAGGCGGTCGCGGAGGCCGGCTACCTCGTTGTTGCCAACGAAGCCTGAACCCCAGGGATCCGAACGGACATCATGACTAACGAACAACTCCTCCATCAGGGCGGGAGCCGGGTGGTTGAACTTGATATCGAGGGTATGACCTGCGCGTCCTGCGTGAACCGCGTGGAAAAGAAGCTCGGCAAGCTCGACGGCGTGGAAGCCTCGGTCAACCTTCCCCTGGAATCAGCCCACGTGACGGCTCCGGACGGCATCACGGATGAACAGATCGTGAATACGGTCAACGCCGCGGGTTACAAGGCAACGGTCCGCATGCAGGAGGCGCCCCCGCAGGACGACGGGCAGAGCCAAGACCACGGGCAGAGGCAGGACGACGGGCAGACCGGGCACGCAGGTCACGGGATGGATGGCACTGGACCATCCAGTCATGTCCAGCACGGCGGCGCGGCGGCCGCGCTGAAGCCGCGCCTGATGGTGGCCGCCGTCCTGACCGTTCCCGTGTTCCTGATCTCGATGCTGGAGGCCTTCCAGTTCCCGCATTGGGGCTGGGTTGCCGCGGCCCTCGCGCTGCCCGTGGTCACCTGGGCGGCCTGGCCCTTCCACCGTGCGGCAGCCGTCAATGCCCGCCACCTTGCCTCCACCATGGACACCCTGGTGTCCATCGGCGTGGCGGCCGCCTACCTGTTCTCCACCGCGCAACTCCTGATGGATCCGCGCATGACGGAACACCCCGGGATGGAAGGGATGGAGTCCGGCGGGCTGTACTTTGAGGTGGCTGCGGTGGTGACCACCTTCCTGCTCCTGGGCAGGTTCCTGGAAGCCAGTGCCAAGCAAAAGGCCGGTGATGCGCTCAGGGCCCTGCTGAATCTCGGGGCCAAGGAGGCCACCCTCCTCAGTAACGGTACGGAGCGCAAGATTGCCGCCGAGCAGCTCCAGGTGGGTGACGTGATGGTGGTACGCCCCGGTGAGAAGATCGCTGCCGACGGAATAGTCATCGACGGCAGTTCCGCAGTTGATGCCTCCCTGGTGACCGGTGAGTCTGTGCCCGTGGAGGTGGGCCCGGACAGCAAGGTCACCGGCGCCACCATCAACACCTCCGGCCGGCTGCTTGTCCGTGCCACCCGGGTGGGCTCCGAAACCACGCTGGCGCACATGGCCCGCCTCGTGGCACAGGCGCAAACGGGGAAAGCCCCCATCGCCCGGCTGGCCGACCGTATCAGCGCTGTTTTCGTTCCGGTTGTCCTGGTAATTGCGGTGCTCACCTTTGCGCTGTGGCTCCTGTTCGCCGCGCCCGTTATCAGCGACGCGGAGCTGCGCGCCGCCTTCACCGCCGCGGTCACTGTCCTGGTCATTGCCTGCCCGTGCGCGCTGGGGCTTGCCACACCGGTGGGCCTGCTCACCGGATCCGGCCGCGGCGCCCAACTGGGCATCCTGATCAAGGGTCCTCAGGTCCTGGAGGACACCCGGACCGTGGACACCATCCTGCTGGACAAGACCGGTACGGTAACCACCGGGAAGCTTGCGGTAGACGGCGCTGAGGCCTTTGACGGCTTCAATCGGTCCGAAATTCTGCGGCTCTCCGGTGCAGTCGAAGCGGCGTCCGAGCACCCCATTGCGCACGCCATCGCCGCGGCCGCGCTGGCAGAACGTATTGCCCACTTCGCCCCGCAGGCGGGGGCGGCGCATGCCCCCGAGCCGGCACTTACTGGACAATCGGGCCATCCGCTTGCCCACACCCCAATGGGCAACGAAAGCCACGACGACGACGGCAGGCGCCTTCCCGCCGTCGCAAACTTCCGCTCCGCGCCAGGTGGCGGCGTAACCGGAACCGTGGAGGGGCAAGTGGTCGTGGCCGGCCGAACAGGATGGCTGGAAGAGAACGGCATCTCCATTGCGCCAGCACAGCGGCAGGCGTTTGCCGCGGCCGAACTCAGCGGTGCCACAGCCATCTGGGTCGCGGTGGACGGCAGGACCGCTGGCTTTATCACGCTCCGGGACACCATCAAGGAAGGCTCAGCCGAGGCCATCTCCCGCCTCAAGCGGCTGGGTCTGCGCCCCATCCTGCTGACCGGCGACAACGGCGCGGTTGCAGCGCAGGTTGCCGCCGCCGTCGGCATCGCCCCGGAGGATGTTTACGCGGAAGTCCTGCCCGCCGGAAAAGTTGAGGCCGTGCGAAAGCTGCAGGCTGCCGGCGCCACGGTGGCCATGGCCGGCGACGGGGTCAACGATGCCGCCGCCCTGGCGCAGGCAGACCTGGGCATCGCCATGGGCTCGGGCACTGATGTGGCCATCGAGGCTGCGGATCTGACGGTGATGGGCAACGATCTGGGCCAGGTGGCCCAGGCCATCGAACTGTCCCGCCGGACCTTGGGCACCATCAAGACGAACCTGTTCTGGGCCTTCTTCTACAACGCGGTGGGCATACCGGTGGCCGCGCTGGGCCTGCTGAATCCCATGATTGCCGGCGCTGCGATGGCCGCCAGCTCAGTCCTGGTGGTGGCGAACTCCCTTCGGCTTCGCAGCTTCGGCAAGTAGCCTCTCAGGTAAATACAGCTAAGCCGCGCCGAACCGAACGGCGGAGCGAGCCTTGGCCTTGGCCGCCTCTTCCTCCCGGTCCTTGGGCGGAGCCTGGGTAACGAGCGAATCCAGGAGGTGCTGGGTGATGTGGGCGATCTCGTGCACCGCCTCCTGGAAAGCTTCCTCGTTGGCCTTGGACGGCTTGGTGCTGCCGCTGATTTTCCGCACGTATTGCAGCGCGGCGGCATGCACCTCTTCGGAGGAAGCGTGCGGTTCAAAGTTGTGGAGGGTTCGGATATTCCGGCACATATTCACATGCTAGGCTCTGGAGCGCCTGGGATCGACCCCCCTCGGCCAGCTGCCGAGGTACCCGACCATGGGGAGTACTTCATGGGCAGGGGTGCCCATCGACACTGTTTGGGGGCCGGGATAGGTTTTAGGCAATGGATCTTCCGGACAAGCCGGAGGCCGCTGGGGAGCCGATCTGGATCGGATCCAAAAAAAATGAAGGAGAACACCATGGCTATTTGGGGCGCAGACGTAGAAGGTCTCAGGACTCTCAGCACCAAGCTCAACGGAGGTGCCGAGGCTATCGAGGCTCAGAAGAGTGAGCTCAACTCACGGCTCGAAAGCACGCAGTGGATGGGCCCGGACGCGGACAAGTTCCGCAGCGAATGGTCCGGCACCCACATGACCGCGCTTTCGCGGGTCGTTGAAGCCCTGCGCGATGCCGGCACCCGTGCAGGCAAGAACGCCGACGAGCAGACCACCGCTTCGGCCTAGTCTCCACCGTTTGACGAGGGCCCGGACACATCACGTGTCCGGGCCCTCTGACGTTAACTTTTTCTGCCGTGGCCGGGCGGTGTTTGCGGGTCGCGTCAGCTGGGCGCTTACGGTACAGGTTCGACGTCGTTGGCGTGCGCCAGGGGCGACGCCGCCTTTGCAGCACCTGCCTTTTTCGGCTGCGATTTTTCCCCATCCGCCAGTGCCCGGGCTGACAGTTTCGTGGACGGTGTCCGGGGCCGGCGGAGCTCATCAAGCCGGACCAGGATGACACCGCCGACGATGAGGGCCCCGCCCAGCAGCTGGATGACTCCGGGAAGTTCACCCAGCAACAGCCACGCCCAGATGACGGCGAACAGAACCTCGGTGAGTGACATGAAGGACGCCACCTTGGAGCCCAGAGCTCGGGCAGCCATGATGCCGGACACGTAGGCCAATACCGTCGCCAGGATCACCAGCCCGCCCACGGAAACCCACCACGGCGTCACCCAGGGGCCGAGCCTGGTATCGGCAGTGCTGAATTCCATCGGCAACAGGCCTGTTGCGCCGGCCAGCCACATGACCGCCGCACCAACCATCAGCCCGGTTGAGGCCAGGACGATCGGCGGCAGGGACTCGTTCTCCTTGGCGGTGATGAAGAAGTACATGGCAAGGCAGACCGCAGCAGCGATTCCCCAGAAGACGCCGACGATATCGATCTTGACGGCCCCTGTGAGGTCCAGCACCAGGACCAGGCCGGCGAGGGACAGCAGCGTTCCGCCGAAGGTGAGCGCACGGGGCCGTTTCCGGCTGGCAGCCCACAGCCAGAGCACAATGATCACCGGCGCCAGGTACTCCAGGAGGAGCGCCACCCCCACCGAAAGCCTGGCTACCGCGTTGAAGTAGAACAGTTGGCAGGCGGCAACCCCGATCAGGCCAAACAGCACGATGGTGACCCAGTTGTCCCTTAACTGGTGCCAGTTTCCGCGCAGCGCGAAGAGCGCCGGAATGGCAAGGATAAGGGCGGCGCCCGTGAGGCGGGCAGTCACGGCCGCCCCCGGCGACCAGCCGGTTTCCAGGAGGGCCTTGGCGAAAGAGCCCGAGATTCCGAACACGGCAGACGAAAACAGTGCGATCCACAGCCCCCGGGCTCCGAAGCCGCGGCGTTCTGCAGCTGGTGGCCGGCGGAACCGGATGGTTTTGGCGGCAGGCAACGTCGCCTCCTGTCAGGAGTAAAGTGGGGTAATGGTCATGACACTACGCGCCCTCCCTGTAAGGAGTCAAGATGCTTTTTGCCCCTGACACGGACGTTGCGCTGCGCACCGTCGTCAACCTGATCAATACGGCTGCGAACGGAAGGGAAAACCTAGCCAGCGTTGGCGATCTGGACCGCTTCCTGGAGGCGGAAGGATTCAGCGGCTCACGCACCCGCGATGACGCCGAGCTCGCCAGCGTTCATGAGCTCCGGAGCCAACTGGCTGTGCTCTGGACTATGGATGAGGACACGGCCGTGGCGACAGTTAACCGCCTCCTGCGGGACGCCAATGCCCTCCCGCAGCTGATGAAGCATGACGAATGGGACTGGCATCTGCATGCCACCACGCCCGAAGCGCCACTGGCGGACCGAATGAGCACCGAGGCTGCCATGGCGCTGGTGGACGTCATCCGCAGCAAAGAAATGGACCGAATGCTTGTCTGCGAAGCGGAAGGCTGCGATGCCGTGGTGCTGGACCTCAGCCGCAACCGCTCGAAGCGGTACTGCGATACGGGAAACTGCGCCAACCGGATGCATGTTGCCGCCTACCGGGCACGCCAGGCGGCAACAACCTAACCCAAAGAGTTTTCGTCCAGATACGGCGGGTTGTAAGGGCTCGAAGTCGCCTTAAATGGACAAAAACTCACCCGGGGTGGCGCGGACTGACGGTGCTGGCTAGGTTCCGGCGCCTTTGCCGCTCGAATCCGGATTATCGGATTCGGGCGCTCCGGGACGGGCCGTTCCCTGGCTGCCGTGGCCGCCAAACCCGTGAGATGACTTCTTGGCCGAACTCAGGTTCACGCCGGACCCCTTGCCAAGGTGCTCGGCGTTGTCCTTGTAGCTCATGGAAAGCATGGCGGCGATGACCAGCGTGACGATGAAGGCTATACCGGCGCCGGTAAAGGCCAAGTCAAAGCGCGGGGCACGGGAACTGCCGCCGGAGGCGAAAATCAGTACTGCAAAGAAGGCGATGACGGCCCAGAACGCGGAGAACATCAGCGGCCCCTTCACCGAGGTCCGCAGCTTACGCGGTTTTCCTGGTTGCTGGTCTGCCAAGGTGGTTCCTCCCGTTCAGGCATGGCGCTGCGGCTGCCTGGTTTGAATATTGTGGTGTGAATGCGTCCTGCTCTGCACTCACCCGCGGCGATTCTTCTACGCTGAGTAGAACCGTGCCTTCCTAGTTTACGGCTTCTCGCTGGCTGGCCTGGCATCGTGCCTGAGGGTCAGCCCGGACAGCGTCCACAGAACTCCGGAAATGATGGCACCACCACCGGCAACGCCAAGCAGGGCGTGGGCGCCCAGGCTGATGAAAAAGGGCAGGGCAGCGGCGGTGCCAAGGCCAACGATGCCGGAGATCAGCCAGTCCCTTGCCAGGACATGCCGGCCGCGGTACTGGACACCGCAGTACAACTCCACGGCGCCGGCCAGGCCCAGGCCCAGCGCTGCCAGGACACCCCAGACGAGGTCCCCGTGGATCAGGACAAGAGCCACGCCGCCGCCGGCCAGAACCGATCCGGCGGCGGAAAAAATCCGCCCCGGCATGGCGTCAGCTCGGAAACCGGCCAGCGGGATGCTCTTGAGGAACAGCAGGCCGGTGGCCAGCAGGTAGAGTCCGCCCGCCCAACCCATCACGGCGACGGACGGTGAAGTCCAAAAAACGGTCACCGCGCCAAACGCCAGCGCCGCCCCGGCGCGCAGGAGTATGGATTTCCACAGCTCGGCTTGGGGTGCGGTACCTGGGGACGTTCCTGCGGGTGTCAGCGGTTGGGTCACCGGACCAGTTTAGTGGCCGCGGACGCTAGGACGAACCGAGCACCATCCAGCGGTCGGACCGCGCACGGAGACCGAGCGTCACGGCGCGGGCGGCCATATAACCCAGGGCAAAGGCGGCCCAGAGCCACATCAATCCTGATGCCCCGGAAATACCAGAGCCACTGATGGCAAGGAGCATGGGCACATACACGGCAAGATTGACCACGCCCGCGAGCGCCAGGTACTTCGCATCCCCGGCACCGATCAGGACGCCGTCGAGGACAAAAACGTACCCTGCGACAGGCTGGCCGGCGGCCAGTACCCACAGCGCAAGGGTGAGGGTGGACTGCACGCCGGGATCCGGCGTAAACAATGCGCCCACCCACGGCGCGGCCAGGGCCAGCAGGATCCCGGTGACCACCCCGAAGCCCGCACCCCAACGGATCATGATGCGGGTCAACTGGCGTGCCATGCGGGGGCGTGATGCCCCCAATTCCTTTCCGATCAGAGCCTGGGCGGCGATCGCCAGCGCATCGAGCGCGAAGGCGAGGAATGAAAAGATGGTCATGGCCAACTGGTGTGCGGCAAGGTTGGTTGCGCCCTGGGCTGTGACCACCAGGACGGTAGCCAGGATGGCCACCCGCAGGCTGAGCGTGCGCAGCATCAGCCAGGAACCGATCCGGGTCATGGTGCGGATGCCGTGCCAGTCCGGCAGCAGGCTGACCCCGTGCCGGGAGGCATTCCGTTGGACCATAACGAGATAGACGGCTGCCATGGCCCACTGCGCGATGCTGGTACCCACCGCCGAACCTGTTACCGACCAGCCCAGGCCATAAACAAGCCACAGGTTGAGGGCGATGTTGAGTGCAAAGCCCACAGTGGCCACCACCAGGGGGGTGCGCGTGTCCTGCAGCCCGCGCAGCACGCCTGTCCCGGCGAAAATGAGCAGCATGGCCACGAGTCCGGGCATTGACCATCTGAGGTAATCCACCGCAAAGGTGCGAACGTCACCCTGGGCGCCCATCAGGTCCATCAGAGGCTCGGCGGCGACAAACCCTGCCGCGGCAAGGATGATGCCGAGCAACAACGCCAGCCACACGCCGTCACGGCCTGCAGCCAGTGCCTTGGCGAGCTGCCCGTGGCCGATGGCGCGGGCCACTGCGGGCGTGGTGGAGTAGGCCAGGAAAACCATCAGCCCGACGACCGTGTGCAGCACCGCCGAGGCCAGTCCCACACCGGCCAGCTGCGCGACGCCGAGATGACCAACAATGGCGGAATCAGCAAGCAGGAACATCGGTTCGGCAATGAGCGCGCCGAAGGCCGGCACAGCAAGCCGCAGGATCTCCCGGGCATGGCCGGCAGGCGCCGTCGAATAGGCATCAGGCGTGGTTTGGCGAGGCACGATGACAGCGTAGCCCGACCTGCCGACAACACTTGATTCAGGCTGTCCCAGTTTATGACAAGGGACACATCGCCTGCATTTAGTTGACGGTTCAAGTAAGTATGGTGGAGACTTGATACTTCAAGCTTCAACGCTGCGATCCGGCCCGCTTGTGTCCAAAACAGCCCTGACCGATATTCGAACGGTGAAACTCCCATGAACCAGACCTCCCTTACCACCAGCGCCATCACCATCCTGCGCGTCATCCTCGGCTTCCTCTTCACGGCCCACGGTTGGCAGAAGTTCAACGAATTCACCATCGCCGGCACCCAGGCCTCCTTCGCCAAGATGGGTGTTCCAGCCGCCGAAGTGGCCGCACCTGTCATAGCAAGCCTTGAGTTGGCCGGCGGAATTGCCCTGATCCTGGGCGTCCTGACCCGCGTAGTAGCCGCCCTCCTTGCCCTGGATATGCTCGGCGCCCTGTTCCTGGTGCATGCCCCGGCAGGCATTTTCGCCGCCACAGGCGGCTATGAGCTGGTACTCCTGCTCGCCGCCGCTGCCTTGGCCCTGGCCCTCACCGGAGCAGGCCGCATTTCGGTGGACCGCGCCCTCTTTGGCCGCAGCAACTCAAAGCTTGCAGTCCTGGCCTAAGCACCGAAAAGCAGAACACCGCTCGACGGCGGCGGGGCACCCTGGGTGCCCGGCCGCCGTCGGCGTTTAACACCGCTCCTCCTGGACACCCCCGCACCTGCAGCGAACCGCGGAACAAGAAGTCTTGAGGAGGACGGCAATGAGAGTTTCCTTGGGCAAGACTTAACACTTGCGGACAATTAGCACCAGAAGAGCGCGGGAAAGTTGGGAAAACGCTTGCCAGCCTCCTGTTGCTGCTGGTAAACCTATGACTGTTGCAGTGAGAACTGCATCACCGCACCCCAGGTCTCAGCTTTTCTTCAACGGGTCATCCCCGGGAACCTTCCCTAGTCTCGCGCGCATTTGCACTACAGCTGCGCGTTTCTTTTGAATCGTTCCAACCGAGGGCCGGGGCCGCTTCGCCACCGCTCATCGAAGGAGATGTCCGTGAAGAAACCCCCGCAAGCGATATCCAGCTCCAAGGCAGGGCCCCCGCACCGCCGCAGGATCCTCACCTCAGGCACCAGGGCTGCCACCGCAGCCGTTGCCTCTGCCGCGATCGCTTTGACCGGCCTCCCGCCGGTCCACGCGGACACGCTGCCACCGGTGGGCAGCGGATTCAAGTTTGATTTCGGTCCTGGTCCCACGGCGGATGGGTACACCCGAGTGGACGCCGCTACCCAATACACGGCAGCAGGAAAGTTCGGTTTCACGGACACCGCCGTCACCTCCGGCGCAGACCGTGGCACCGGTGATGCCGTCCGCTCAGACTTCGTGCAGGCCCAGGGCAGCACGTTCCTGGTTGACCTGCCCAACGGTGACTACACCATCAAGCTGCTGGCAGGCGATGCCGCAGAAGCAACCAACATCGCCATCACCGCCGAGAAAATGGCAAAAGTCCAGCTCACAGACAAAGCTCCCGGCCAGTACCTGGAGATGGAGTTCCCCATTTCGCTGGTGGACGGCCAGCTGAACCTCGATTTCAGCGGCACCGCAGCCAAGATCAACTCACTGGTCATCGCCGCACGGGCACCCCGCACCGCCACCACCGATCCCGGCATCTACCTGGCCGGCGACTCAACGGTCCAGACCTATGACCCGGGCTTCGTTCCGCAGGCCGGCTGGGGCCAGATGATCGACCGCTACTTCGACAGTGCGGTGACGTTCCGCAACCACGCCATCGGCGGCCGGAGCTCCAAGAACTTCATCAGCCAGGGACGGCTCGATGAGATCCTCCGCGTCATTAACCCCGGCGATTACCTGATGGTCCAGTTCGGCCACAATGACGCAACCATCGGCGTGGACGACCGGTACGCCTCCCCCGCGGACTACAAGGAATACCTGCGGACGTACGTCCACGGCGCCCGGCAGCGCGGTGCCACCCCCATCCTGGTCACTCCCGTGGGCCGCCGCGACTTTGATGAGGCCACCGGCAAATTCAGGGTCAGCTTCCCCGAGTACGTAGCCAAGATGCAGGAACTGGCCGCCGAGGAAAGTGTGGCCCTGGTGGACCTCTCCGCCTCAAGCCGCGCTTATTATGACGAGATCGGGCCGGAGGACACCAAGTCCGTCTTCCTCCACGTGGACGCCGGGGTCTACCCCAACCGGCCCACCGGGACAGTGGACAATACGCACTTCCAGGAGTACGGGGCCATCCAGATCGCCCGCCTCGTGGCCGGCGGCGTGAAGCAGCTCAGCGTTCCGCTGGCCTCCCGCGTCAAGGAAATCGCGCCGCCGTCGTCCGTTCCTGCCAAGCCGAAGGGCCTGGTGGCGGGCAGCATCTCCAACGCGGGCGCCCTCCTGAAGTGGCAGCCCGTTGAGGGTGCGGACATCTACAAGGTGTACCGCAAGCCGGCCGCCGAGCCGGACAGCGCCTACAAGCTGACCACCACCGCCACGGTCCCCACCGCCAACCTCGCCGGGCTGGCCGAAGGCACGGCCTACAGCGTCCGCGTTGCGGCCATGAACGGCAAGGGCCTTTCCGAGCCGAGCGACACCCTCAACCTGACCACCAAGCAGGCGAAATACAAGTTCGATTTCGGCCCGGTGGGAGCACCGGTCGAACCGGGCTACACCGAGGTGAACCGGACCATGGGCTACTCTCCGGAACGCACCTTCGGCTTCAAGGACATCTCCGTCCTCAGCGACCGGGACCGCGGTGCGGTGACCACGAACCTGCTGCGCGACTTCGTCCTCAGCGGCTCCAGCTTCGAATTCCAGCTGGACGTGCCCAACGGCACCTACGCCCTGAAGACCTACCACAGCGACTGGATCGGCTCCACGCGGACAGACGTTGCGGCCGAAGGCACCCCCTTCGGCCAGGTCTCCTCCGGCCGTGCCTCCTCCGCCACCAAAATCATCAACCAGGTCCTGGTCTCGGACGGGCAGCTGAACCTGTCCATCAGCGGCTCCGGGCAGCGGCTCAATGGCTTGGAGGTCACCCCGCTGCTGGTGGGCCCCACGAACCTGCACGCCACGGGCCTCAACGCGGCAGCCGAACCGCCCACCGTGGACCTTGCCTGGGACGCAGTGACGGACGCCGCCAGCTACAAGGTGTTCCGCCAGGCGTCCTTTGAAGCCGAGCCCGGGCTGATCGCGGAAAACGTCTCAGCCCCGTCCTTCCAGGACGCCACTGCTTTCGCCGGGCTGACCTACAAGTACTTCGTCACCGCACTGGACAACACCGGCCTGGAATCAGTCCCCTCCAACACGGTAGGGATTCCGCTGGTGGATCCCGGCACTCCTGTCCCCGCAGCCACAGCCAAGGTGGACATCAAAGCCGTGGAGAAGACCAGCGTGAACCTGAAATGGCAGAAAGTGGCCAACGCTGCCGCCTACCAGGTCTACCGGTCCACGTCACCTGACGGTCCCTTCGACTACGTGGGCCGGGCCACCGAGGTGAACTACACCGACTACACGGTCCTGACCACCATCAAGTACTACTACCGGGTCACCACCGTGAACAAGGGCGGCGAATCTGCTCCCTCGCCTGTTGTGGGCACGGAGAAAGTGACCGTGGTCAACCGGCAGATGGAGAAGCTTGACCGTGCACCAGTGGCCCTGCTGACTGACGGCGGCGTCCGCGTTGGCTGGCGCATGCTGGGCCTGGACCCGGAGCAGGTGGGCTTCCATGTCATCCGCGACGGCGTCCAGCTCACCGAGGAGCCCATCCGCAGCAGCACCACCTTCCTGGACCCGTCAGGGACAGCGGCTTCCCGCTACGTCATCAAGACCGTCGGTGCCGGCGCTGACCAGCTGACCGGAGAGTTCACGCCGCTGGCGCAGGACTACCTGGCAGTCAAGCTGGACAAGCCGGCGGACGACTACACCAAGGACGGGCAGCCCTACTCCTACTCGGCCGGTGACGCGAGCGTTGCTGACCTGGATGGCGACGGAACCTACGAAATCCTCCAGATGTGGTCTCCGTCCAACTCCAAGGACAACTCCCAGGCGGGCTACACCGGCACGGTCTACGTGGACGCCTACCGGATGGACGGCACCAGGCTCTGGCGGATCAACATGGGCCCGAACATCCGCGCCGGCGCACACTACACGCAGCTGCTGGCCTACGACTTCGACGGCGACGGCAAGGCCGAAGTTGCCATGAAGACAGCGGATGGCACACGGGACGGTGCCGGAACCGTCATCGGGAACACTGGGGCGGATTACCGCAACAGCAGCGGCTATGTGCTGACCGGGCCCGAGTTCCTGACGGTCTTCCACGGGGCCACCGGCACGGTCATGGACACAGTGGCCTACGACCCGCCGCGCGGTGATGTGGCTGCCTGGGGAGATGGTTACGGCAACCGGGTGGACCGGTTCCTGGGCGCGGTAGCGTACCTGGACGGGGAACGCCCCTCCATGATGTTCAGCAGGGGCTACTACACCCGCACCGTGCTGGCCACCTATGACCTGCTGGGCGGCAAGATCATCAAACGCTGGATCTTCGACTCCGATGTTGCAGGGGCGCAGTACCGGGGCCAGGGCAACCACAACCTGTCCGTGGCTGACGTGGACGCTGATGGCAAGGACGAATTCATCTTCGGTTCCATGACCGTCGATGACAACGGCAAGCCCTTGTACAACACCGGCCTGGGTCACGGGGATGCCATCCACACCAGTGACTTCGATCCTTCCCGCCCGGGGCTGGAAACGTTTATGCCCCACGAGGACATGGGAGCCAGCGGCAACACGGGCGCCACGTTCCGGGACTCCCGGACCGGCGAAGTCCTGTGGAGCATCCCTGCCGCGAAGGACACGGGCCGGGCCGCTGCCGGCGACATCGACCCCCGCTACGCCGGCGCCGAGGGCTGGGCCATTGGTGGTGATGCTGCCTGGAATTCACCTGTCGGCGAGTTGCGCTCCGCCAAGGGTGAACTGATCGCGAACAAAATCCCGGCCGCCAACTTCCTGGCCTGGTGGGACGGGGATCTGCTCCGCGAAATCGTGGACCATGACTGGGATGCCACCACCAGCCGTGGAACTCCGAGCATCGCCAAATGGAACTGGGAGACAGAGTCCAGCGACAGGTTGCTGACAGCCTCCGGAGCGAAGTCGAATAACACCACCAAGGGCACACCTGCCATCCAGGCGGACCTGCTCGGTGACTGGCGGGAAGAAATTACCTGGCCGTCGTCGGACAGCACCGAACTGCGGATCTACACCACCACCGCCGGCACCGACATCCGCCTCCGGACGCTGATGCACGATCCGGTGTACCGGCTCTCTGTGGCGCGGGAGAACGTCTCCTACAACCAGCCGCCGCACCCGGGCTTCTACATCGGAGTGGGCATGGAAATGCCCTCCCAGCCGGACATCGTCTACACGGGAGTCCGCTAACCCCGGCCAGCTCAACCAGTGCCCAGCTGCCCCGTCCGCCCTTCGGCGGGCGGGGCAGCTGCCGTTTGCAGGACACTTTCGTTCCGAACCGGCGGGTAGCGGCAGCCGTCAGTAAGATCGCACCATGACTGAGACCGCACCCAATTCAGTAACCCTCCGCTTCCTGGCCGCTCCCATGGACGTCGGCCACAGCGGATCCGTGGATGCCGGAACTGTGCTGGAGTGGGTGGACAAGGCCGCGTATGCAGCGGCCGTTGGCTGGGCCAAGGCCTATTGCGTCACCGCCTACGTGGGCAATATCCATTTCGCTGACCCCGTCAACGTCGGGGACATGGTGGAGGTCGAAGCCACCATTGTTTACACCGGCCGTTCCTCCATGCACATTCATACCGTTGTTTCCTCGGGGGATCCCAAGGGCGGTCCTGCCACCATGCGGAGCCAGTGCATGGTGATATTTGTGGCGGTGGGCCAGGACGGGAAGCCCGTCCCGGTAAAGCACTTTGAACCGGTCACGCCGCGGGAGATCGAACAACGCGACCACGCTCTGGCACGGATCAGGGTCCGCGAGCAGATCGTGGAGGCAATGAATAGCCAAAAATATACCGACGCCGGCACCGCCGAACGCGTGACCCTGCGGTTTATGGCCGCCCCGACAGATGTCAACTGGGGAGGGAAGGTCCACGGCGGCATTGTGATGAAGTGGATCGACGAAGCCGCATACGTCTGCGCGTCACGCTACTGCGGGAAGGACACCGTTGCCGTCTTCTCCGGCGGCGTCCGTTTCTACCGGCCCCTGCTGATCGGCCACGTGGTGGAAGTGGAAGCCAGGCTGGTGTATACCGGCACAAAAGGCATGCACGTGGCGGTCCACGTCCGCTCAGGAGATCCCAAAAGCGGCGAGCTGGACCTCACTACCTACTGCCTCACCGTGATGGTGGCGCGCGACGCCGAAGGCAACTCCGTGCCCATCCCGCCGTGGGTGCCCGTCTCGGAGGAAGACAAGCGGCTCCACGCCCACGCACGGGAACTGTTGGAGATTCGCGGCACCGCACCGGGTAACCGGCTACCCAACCACCTGCTGGAGGCGGGCGCAGCAGGGCAGAACTAACCTGGCAGACGGCGGCGCCCTAGAAGCCGCCGCCGCCGGCGTCCGCGGCCATGTTGGCGAAACGCGAATAGTGGCCCTGGAATGCCACCACGATGTCTTTGGTAGGGCCGTTACGGTGCTTGGCGATCAGGATGTCCGCCTCGCCCGCGCGCGGTGACTCCTTATCATAGACGTCCTCACGGTGCAGCAGGATCACCATGTCAGCGTCCTGCTCAATGGAACCGGACTCGCGAAGGTCCGAGACCATCGGGCGTTTGTCCTGGCGCTGTTCGGAGCCACGGTTCAGCTGCGAGAGGGCGATAACCGGGACCTGCAGCTCCTTGGCCAACAGCTTCAGCGCACGGGAGAATTCCGATACCTCTTGCTGGCGGGACTCCACTTTTTTACCCGAGCTCATGAGCTGGAGGTAGTCCAGGATGACCAGCTTGAGGTCATGCTGCTGCTTGAGCCGGCGGCACTTGGCCCTGATTTCCATCAGCGACATGTTGGGGCTGTCATCAATGAACAGCGGCGCATCATTCATCCGGCCCATGGTGGTGGCGATCTTGGACCACTGCTCGTCCTTGATGGTGCCCTTGCGGAGGTCCTGCAGACCGATGGTTGCCTCGGCCGAGAGGAGGCGCATCGCGATCTCGTTGCGGCCCATTTCCAATGAAAACATCACGGTGGCCAGGTTGTTCTTGATCGCCGCTGACCGGGCGAAGTCCAGGGCGAAGGTGGACTTGCCTACGGCAGGGCGGGCAGCGATCACGATCATCTGGCCAGGGTGCAGGCCGTGCGTCAGCTCATCAAGTTCATAGAAGCCGGTGGGAACACCTGTCATTCCCTCGCCACGGTGCCCGGACGCTTCGATCTCGTCCACCGTGGACTCCATCACGTCCTTGAGGACCACGTAGTCCTCGGCAGTGCGCCGCTCGGCCACAGCGTAAACCTCGGCCTGGGCCTGGTTAACCAGGTCCTCCACTTCGCCGTCGGAGCCGTATCCCAGCTGGACGATCTTGGTGCCGGCATTGACCAGGCGGCGGAGAACAGCCCGTTCGGCCACGATCTCCGCGTAATAACCGGCGTTGGCTGCCGTGGGGACGGTCTGGATGAGCTCGTGCAGGTACGCGGGGCCGCCGATCCTGTTGATCTCGGCGCGTTTGGTCAGTTCGTCCGAGACCGTGACGGCATCGGCAGGTTCACCGCGGCCGTAGAGGTCGATGATGGCTTCGTAGATGGTTTCATGGGCGGGCCGGTAGAAGTCCTGCCCGCGGAGGATCTCCACGACGTCAGCGATGGCGTCCTTGGAAAGCATCATGCCGCCCAATACCGACTGTTCGGCAGGAATATCCTGCGGCGGTTTACGGCTGCCTTCCGACGCGCGGGTGCCCTCGATCGAATCCAGGTGCGTTACTGACAAAGCTGCCGTCCTCCGTAGTGTGCCGCGGCTTGCTCAACTGCCGTTGCTTTGATGCCATCCCTGCCGGGGTGCACGTGCTGCCAAGCGCCAACAGCTTCCTTAGCTCAGGTGTACCGGTTGGCACCGACATTGAGCCGCGCGGACCTGCCCGGTTTGGGACATGACGCCTGCCCGTGGACAGAGTTATCCCCAGAATCCACAGGTTATCCACAAGGGCCCCATCCGGTGGACCGGTGGATCCTTGCCAGTGGCAGCATGCCCAAGTGCAGCTTTTTCTGCACCCGTAAAACAGGTATCCCGCTACGCTAGCCGCCCTGCTCCCAGCCGCAAAGCCGGGATCCATCCAGGGCTGTGGATAACCTGTGCACTAAGTGGCATAGCTTGTGCACAGCCTGTGGGCGGCCCTGTGGAAAGAAAAAAAGTTCCACTGCCGATGGGGCTCTGACCTGCGAAAACGTTCTTCCCAGCGTGTGGACTAAATATTCTTTTCGGCAACCTTCATCCACAGGTTGTGACCGGTGGCTGTTGAAAGGGACAGCCGTTTCCCCCTCCACAGCGATAATGGATGCCTTTTTTGTGATCGATCACACTAGGGCCGGGTGAAATTGACGTGAACAGCCGGGGCCTGTATACGCGGCGGGGAATATGCTGTGGAGAACAGGGGATCTGACATAAGCTCTATCTATGGGCGAACTACTGATGGTGTTACTGCCTGGTTTCATTCTGGTAGCAGTCTTGTGGGCGCTTTCAACAGCCCTGCGCCCGCGCGACTCCGGCATTTCGGACGCAGAGCGATACCAGCTGGACCTCGCATTGCGTTCTGCTGAACACTATGCGGCACAGGTACAGGCCGCCACCGCTGCACGCGCCCGCGTGGATGCCATGACCAGGCCAAGCCAGAATGAGCAGCAGCAGTCCCAGCAGCAGGACCACGCCCGGGCAGCCTTCCGGGCTCAGACTGGTCCGGTCCCCGGGCATTACGGGAACATGGCAGTGCCCGGCGGACAGTTGGATCCCCAGTTCGCCCTGCAGCTGCAGTCGATGGCACGCAACGGGCAGAAGCTGCAGGCCATCAAACTCCTCCGCCAGGCAACCCACTCTGACCTGGCTACCGCTAAGAAGTATGTAGATCGGCTTTAGAACATGGAATCGCTTGTGATCCCCGCCCTCATTCTTGTGCTGGTGGCAGCCGGTGTCGCCCTGGCGTCACGCGCCATCAGCAGGCGTCTGGCCGCCACCACACGTCATGCCAGCGCTCCTGCTGTCGTGGACCCTGTGGAGGTTGCCCGGGCAGCCTCAGCCAGGCTCACCGAGGATCAGCACCGCAGGCTGTATGCGCTCATCGCCCAGGGACAGGCGATGGCGGCCATCAAGCTCTACTACGAGTCAACGGGCGAAGGATTGCGGGCCTCACGGGACGCCGTCACTGCGTTGGCGGCCCATCCGCAGCCTTACCGCAGCCCCACTGCTGAACCGGTTGCTGCGGAGCCTGACGACGACGACACCCCCCAGCGGTTTCCGTACCGCTACCGCGCCATCGCCAGCAAGGGTGACGTTACACGGGAGGTCAGCAGCAACATGCTCAACGACGAGATCTACGGGCGGATCCGGACACTGGCACGCAGCGGAGACACCGAAGCAGCCGCCACTGCACTCACGCGGCATTCGGACATCTCCCTGAAGCAGGCCCGCGAGTTCATCGCCCTGCTGGACGACTGACCCTCTGCACGACTGATCCTGCTGGACGACTGGCCCTTCCGCACGGCCCACGCCAGTGCCACAGCAGGCTGGAAGCCTAATGGTACGAAGCCTGACGGTGCGAAGCCTGGCGGGACCTGGCAGTTGCGGTCGGAGAGGTTGCGGCAGGACTAGAAGTCGAAGAGCTCGCCCAGCCAGCCTTCCTTCTTCTTGGGCCGCCGCCGGTCGTAGTCGCGGTCATAGCCCTGCTTGCCGTAGTTCCTGTTGTCGCCGTAGTTCCTGCTGTCGTGCCCCTGTTCCCGGCGCGGGTCCAGGTTCTGGTACAGCGGCGGCGGAGTCATGGCAGGGGGCGGGGACGCAGGGCGCTCCGGCGCAGCCGTTCCGCCCATGGCTTCGGCGCGGTCGATGATCTTGTCCAGCTCACCCCTGTCCAGCCAGACACCCCGGCACTGGGGGCAGTAGTCAATCTCCACACCACTGCGTTCGCTCATGATCAGGTCAATGGAATCCACAGGACACTTCATGACCCGGTCAACGATCGGGGTGGCAGGAAAGTTCGGCCCCTTCCGAAAGGTGACTCAGTGGCCGCCCGAGATACCGGCGAGCAACTGCTCAAAGGGCAACGAGGCAGAGACCACAGGCCTGGGCGCTGGCTGGGTGCCCTGAAGGAGGCCGGCGAACTCTCCGGCGGCCCGCGCGATCCGGTCCGAAAGCGGGGAGCTGCCTTGATCGGCGTTCCCCCAGTCCTGCGGCCCGGCAAAGACACCCGTGGCAGCGATGCGCGTCCTCAAGTAGCTGAACAGCGGACGCAGGGCGTAGTCCAGAACCATCTGGTGGCGGTCTGTGCCTCCGGTCGCACCCAGCAGGACTGCTTTTCCCTCCAGGGCTTTGGGATCCAGGATGTCGATAAAGGACTTGAAGAGGCCGCTGTAGGACGCACTGAACACCGGAGTGACGGCAATGATGCCGTGCGATGCCTCCACCCCCGAAACAACATCAGCCAGCCGCGGGGCGGCGTAGCCGGTCACAAAGTTGTTCGCAATGTCCACAGCCAGGTCGCGGAGCTCAACAACGTCCGTGCGTACCCGGTAGCCGGCATCGGTGAGCTGGCGTTCTGCTGACGTTGCAAGCTGGTCAGCGAGCAGCCTGCTCGACGACGGGACGCCAAGGCCGGCTGAAAGAACTGTGATGCGGCGGGTTTCCACGGTCTGCTCCTGGTTAGGTTCAAAGTACACTATATGCGTTTGCATGTACCTGGCTAACCGCCACCCACCAGTGTTTATTCCCAGCGGTGCCCGCCCTAAAGGACCACAGATCCGTTAATGCAGGTAGTGGAGCTTCCGCCGATCCAGATGTCGCCTTGCACAGAATACACGCTGACCCTGCCTGCCCGCCCCAGCGCCGTGCCCTGCGCGGCAGTGTACGACGCCGGCGCGCGCCCGGTGCCGATCAGCCATTGCGCTGCCCCGGCATTAAAACTGCCTGTCACGGGATCTTCGGCTGCGGCATCGCCCGGGATGAAGGTACGGACCTCAAAATCCGGCCTGCCCGGATCCGGGTAGGCACCCGTGCTGCCCGTACCGTAAGGCCCGATAACACCCACACTAAGCCCGTCCAGTGCGGGGTAGTCGGGCGTGACTGCCAGCACGTGCCCGGCCGATTCCAGCAGCACTCCGATCCAGCGAGGTCCGTTCACCAGCCAGGACGCGTCCAGAAGCGCTGTACGGGGCAACTGGAGTCCAAAAGCGATCTTCAGGAGGTCTTCCTCATCCACCGGTCCGGAACGCGTGAGCGGGGGCGCTGCGAAGGACAGCTGGCCGCCGTCGCGCTTTACCCGGACCAGCCCGGCGCCACATTCCTGAACCAGGAGGCCCTGCTGTTTGGGCATGCCGCCGGCCTCCAGCCACGCATGGGCAGAACCCAGCGTGGGATGCCCTGCAAACGGGAACTCCTCCCGGGCCGTGAAGATACGCACGCGGTAGTCGGCCTCCGGATGAGTGGGAGGCAGGAGAAACGTTGTCTCCGAGAGGTTGGTCCAGTTGGCGAACTGCTGCATCTGCTCCGTTGTCAGTCCGTCTCCGTCCACCACCACGGCCAGCGGGTTCCCCCGGTACGGTTCAGCGGTGAACACATCCACCTGGCTGAAGGGGCGACGTCGGCGGGCCGCTTCTGTTTTCTGAGTCACCGCTGCAGGCTACCACCGCCACTCAGCAACTGTTTTCCGCGAGATGACACTTCACCGGAGTGTTTCGCGCCGCGATTGCTGCGAAGTGTCATCTCGGCGGAGGGTCTGCAGACAAAAAACCCCGCCGCCGGAAATCCGGCGACGGGGTCCTTGTGAAGTCAGAGACTACTTGCCGTGCGTAGCGTCCCTCAAACCTCGCAAGCTCGGTTTCAGGGAACCCTGCTACTTGCTGGCGACGACGTCGAGTTCGATCACAGCGGCAACGTCGTCGTGAAGACGGACGTTGGCCTGGTAGGAACCAACCGACTTGATGTGTGCCGGAAGTTCAACCTTGCGCTTGTCGATGCGGCCAAGGCCAGCGGCCTCAACAGCGTCAGCAACGTCGGCCTGCTTGACGGTGCCGAACAGGCGTCCGGTCTCGCCGGCCTTGACGACCAGCTTGACCGGCTTGGCGGAGAGTGCAGCGGCCTGCTTCTGAGCATCTTCCAGGGAAGCGTGCTCGCGGGCGGCGCGGGCAGCCTTGATGGACTCAACCTGCTTCTCGCCACCCTTGGACCAGGTCAGGGCGAAGTTGCGGGGCAGCAGGTAGTTACGTGCGTAACCGTCCTTGACCTCGACAACGTCGCCAGCAGCACCGAGACCGGTTACTTCGTGGGTCAGAATGAGCTTTGCCATGTTAGTTAATCCCTTCCTTAGCCGCGGCCAGCGCCGGAGTAAGGCAGCAGAGCAACTTCGCGGGCGTTCTTGATTGCCTGTGCGATTTTGCGCTGTTCCTGCACCGTGACGCCAGTGACGCGACGGGCGCGGATCTTTCCGCGGTCGGAGATGAACTTGCGCAGCAATGCTACGTCCTTGTAGTCGATGACAGTGATGTCAGCGGCCTTCAAGGGGTTGGACTTTGGTTTGGGCTTACGGAGTTCAGCCTTAGCCATCGTGGAGCTCCTATTCTAGGGAGCCCGTGGATATTGATCCACGGGATGGTGGTGGTCCGACGGCGTCATCGCCATGGTGCCATGGGCACCGGGGCGGAGCCGACGTCGGCCCTTTGTGAATGGTTAGAAGGGAGGTTCGGAATCCGGGCCGTTGCCCCAGCCGCCTGCGTTGCTGACACCGGGGGTGGCCCAAGGGTCCTCCTGTGCAGCAGGCTGGTTGCCGCCCCAGCTTCCGCCGGAGTTTCCACCCTGGTTTGCGCCAGGGTTGCCTCCGAAGCCGCCACCGCTGTTGCCGCCGCCGAAGCCACCTTGTCCGCCTCCGGCGCCGGAGCGCTGGGTGCGGTTGACTTTGGCATTGGCGTAGCGCAGGCTAGGGCCGATTTCATCGACCTCAAGCTCGATAACGGTGCGCTTCTCGCCTTCTTTTGTTTCGTAGGAACGGCTCTTCAGGCGGCCTGAGACGATGACGCGCATGCCCTTGGTCAGGGATTCCGCGACGTTCTCGGCAGCTTCACGCCAGACAGAGGCGCGGAGGAACAGGGTTTCCCCGTCCTTCCACTCATTGGACTGGCGATCAAAGGTACGAGGGGTGGAAGCGATGGTGAAGTTCGCAACTGCCGAACCCGACGGTGTGAACCGCAATTCCGGGTCACTGGTGAGATTACCGATGACCGTAATGGTGGTTTCGCCTGCCATCTACTGCCTCCTTGTTCGATCTGGGTGAAGAGTTAGTTCCTGCGGGGTAAAGAATGAAAATCGGGCTGAATTACTCAGCAACGACCTTCTGCTCTTCGGGGCGGGTGATCTTGGTGCGCATGATGGTCTCGTTGAGACTCAGCTGGCGGTCAAGTTCCTTGGCGGTGTCCGGCTTGGCGGTGAAGTTCACCACGGCGTAGATACCTTCAGACTTCTTCTTGATGTCGTAGGCCAGTCGGCGACGGCCCCAGATGTCAACCTTTTCGATGGTTCCACCATCGTTGGTGATGACATTCAGGAACTTCTGAAGCGACGGCTCAACGGTACGCTCTTCGACCTCGGGGTCGATGATTACCATCAATTCGTAAGGACGCATATGTGAACCCACCTCCTTTGGGCTAAGCGGTTACGGCATTTCCGTAACAGGAGGTTCATTTGCGATGCCATGCAAGGCCCGGCAACCGGAACGGAAGCAGAGCGCAGCACAGACTTCACTATCTTAGTGCATGTGGACCGGTTAGGCGATTCGTGCTTCACTCCAGACTAGGCCGCCAGCGTCCACCCTGGAACACCGGCTGCGGCTATGTGGAAAACCGCCGCGCAGGTTGCGAAAGACGGGCACGCGAATCACTGCGGCCCGGAGCCGCGGGGAGTGCAGGCGCCGCCGTTAGAGTACAGACCATGGACGCCTCCCCCACCACCCTCCGCCGCAGCAGGCTTCGCTTCCTCGCCATGTTGGTCGCGGGGGTTGCCGCGGCAGCAGCCACCGGGGCCAGCGGCGGGTGGCTGCAGGCTCCGGCGGCAGGCTGGGCCACCGCGGCACTGGTTTATGTGGTGTGGGTGTGGACTGCGGTGGGCCGCATGGACCCCATGGAAACCAAATCGCACGCCACCACCGAGGACCCGTCCCGGGCCACGACTGACCTCCTCATCCTGGTGGCAAACATCGCCTCACTGGTTGCGGTGGCCGTCGTCGTTGTTGATTCACACCGGCCAGACGGTGGCGCCAGGCTGGAGGGTGCGGCGCTGGTGCTGGCAAGCGTTGCACTGTCGTGGATGCTGGTGCAGACCTTGTTCACACTCCGGTATGCCGGCCATTACTACGGCGGGCAGCAGGACGGCGGAGTGAACTTCAACCAGGACGGGCCACCCCGGTACACCGACTTCGCGTACCTGGCCACGAGCATCGGCATGACCTACCAGGTGTCCGACACCAGCCTGGAGAACCACCTGATCCGGCGCGAAGCCCTCAAGCACAGCCTGCTGTCCTACCTGTTCGGGACGGTCATCCTGGCGGCCACCATCAACCTTGTGCTGGACCTGGCGGCTTGATGGTGGCCTGCCGCGATTAGGACACTGGACCTGCCCCTATGGCGGCATCCTCGTCTTCGGCAGATGCCGGCGTGTCGCTGATGCCCGTGAACACCCGCAGTAAGTGTGCACCGGCACCCATCTGGTCATGGCCGTATCAGATGTTGTCACAACATAGAGCACCAACAGGAACCAGCCGATGCCTCCACGTCACTTTTGAAACGCAGCCGAAATACAAGTACCTATGCCCCAAAGACAGGTACCTAATCGGCCAAAACTCTCTGGTGCGCACGGTGCAATGCGGTCTATATTTGCACCCAGCGGCTGGGAACCGTGCTGGGCGCGAAAGCGGCCGGGTAGCTGGTCCGCCCGTCACGAAAGTGGCCGGACGGACCAGCAGGCAGCTATTGCCTTAAATGAATATGTCGGTCTCTTTCTCGGAACGGGGGACCTGCATGTCGTTAATTGGCCGAAGCAAGGAGCTGGACCGGGTCCTCGCAGTTATCCGAGGGCCGAAGGATTCCGCCCTGACCATCGTCGGCAGGCGCGGTGTCGGCAAGACGGCGCTGCTCTCCGAGATCCCAAGGCTCTCTGATTACCGGACAGTGTTCCTGCGCGCCAGCGCGTCCGAATCGGACTGGCCCCTCTCCGGCCTTACCGCCCTGCTCAACGGAATCGACGATCCGGTCCTGAACAGGTTCACCGATGAACTGCTCCGGGACTCCAACAGATCCATGGACGTCCCTACTGTTTCCACGATGCTGCTCAACGGACTCCACCAACGCTCATCGTCCCGCACCGTGATCGTCATCGACGACGCCGACCGGCTTGATCCCAGCAGCCAGGCCGTGATCGGTTTCCTGGCCCGGCGCCTCGCAGGAACGGAAATCGCGCTCTTCCTCAGTGTGCGGGAGGAAACAGCGGAGAGTCCTTTTGCCAGCCTGCCGGCGCTCGTGCTGAAACCGCTGAACTACAACGACACCGTCCGGATGCTTGAGTCGATTCCGGCGCGGCAGACCGCCACCGCAGCAGTCCACGCCGTTGCGGCAGCCACCCAGGGTAACCCGCTCGCCGCCGTCGAGCTCTACACCTGCCTGCTTGAGCGGCAGGCCGAGGGGAAGTACGCCCTTCCGGTTCCGCTTCCCTGCAGGGGTAGTTTCGAATCTGAGTTTGCCGCAACCGTTGGAGGGCTCTCGCGGGCGGCCCACCATGTCCTTGAGTTGCTTTCGCTGTCATGCCGGAGCGACATCGCAACACTGGAAAAGGTGTACAGCGATCTGTGGCCTGGAGTGGATGAGCTGCTCGCCTGTGGAATGGCCGCCAGAACGGGGCCGCACCTTCGGATTTCGGACCAGCTGCTCCGGGGTTATGTCTTTGCCGCCATGACACCGGCGGTCCGGACAGCTAACCACCGCGCCATGGCTGCAGCGGCGGACCCTACAGACCCTTACGCCAGGCGGTGGCACCTGAGTTTTACCGCACTGGAGCGGCAGACACCGTTTGGCCTCCTCCGGTTCGCCGTGGACCTCATCCGGAGCGGGGAAATTGCCTTCGCCGTCGAATACATTGAGCGCGCCCTTACCATCAACCCCTGGGAAGCAGAGACCGCTTCCCGCCTCGCCACTGTTGCCGAGCTGCTGTTTAACCGAAGCGAGTTTGTCTACGCAAAGCGCTACCTGGAGTGGGCGCAGCGGGTGACGCGCAACCCCGCCCTGATCCTTCGCCTCACAGGCCTCTCCTTCGAAATCCAGTTCGTTCAAGGCGCCGCCGTGCGCTCCAGCATGGTGCTGCGGCTGGTCAAGGAATTCGGCCGGCACGATCCCACTTTCGCCGCCAACCTACTGGCAGTGGGCGCGCTCTACTACGCGGAACGGTGGGAACTGGAGGACGCGGTCGGCCTGCTCCACTATGGGGAACAGTTCAAGGATTCAGCCAACGCGGACTGCCTGGCCCTGATGGGACGCACGAAGCTCCTGATCGAGGCCATCAGCGGAAAAACCGACAACGTCAACCGCAAACGCGACGCCGGAGGGTCGGATAACGCGGCAACCCTCCTGGTGATGGCCCGTGCCCTGAGCTATGCGGAGCACCATGAGCTGGCCCAGGAGGCCTTCGCCATGGTCCGGAACACCGTTGAGCCGGGCAACATCAACTGGCGGGAAACCGCAGCCTACCTTGCGGCGGACAATGAGATCCGTGCAGGCAATGTCCGGACAGCCGTGAGACTGATCGAGGACCTGGAGCTCTCTGAACCGGAGCTCAAATACCACCGCGGGATGCGGCATATCTTTCGGGTCTGGCGGGCCCATGCCTTGGGCGACGAAGCGCTGGCGCGGATCTACGCCACAGAGGCACAACACTTCTCCGGCGCCGAGAGCCACGCTGCCATTACGGCCCAACTGGCCGCCTGCCAGGGCCATTTTGCCCTGATGCGGGGCAACCTGGCTGAGTCATTCGCACAGCTCTCCCGGGCGGTGGAGATCGGAGCGGCATTCGGGAACCCCACACTGCTGCGGTGCGAGGCCGATCTGGTGGAAGTCCTGATCCGAATGGGAAGACACCGCGAAGCCACCGTGGCGCTCTTCCGGTTGGAGAGCCGGTCGGTGGGCCTGAGGTCCCCCTGGCTGATGATGGCTGTTGCGAGGAGCAGGGCGATGCTGGCCGACGGCGAACAGTCCCTGCAGCTGTTCGGCCAGGCGCTGGACGGCCGGAACGGCCATGAGTCCGTGCTCGAGCGGGCGCGGACGCTGCTCTGCTACGCAGAACGGCTCCACGCCTTTGGCCGGCTGCGGGATGCCCGCGACGGCCTGCTGCGTGCCAAGGTGATGTTCGATGAAGCCGGCGCCGATGCCTGGACCCAGCACGTGGACTCGCTTTTGCTTGATGAACGGGTGGAACCGGCACGTGCGGCAGGCAACCCGGCCATGCTCATGCTCATTGACCATGAACGTGCGTTGGCGCAGATGGTGGCCAGGGGGATGCGGAACAAAGAGATCGCAGCCACACTGTACGTCTCCGTCCGCACGGTAGAAGTGCGCCTGACGGCGATCTATCGCAAGCTCGGAGTAGAGTCACGCGCCCAGCTGACGGCCCTGGCTGCGGGCAAGGAAGCTGCCGCCCGGGAACCGTACGTCCTGCCCGTCTTATAGGGCAGAACCGGCAACATTTGCAGGTACCCGCAGTATCCACACTGTTGCCTTCCCACAGCCACATAGCCCCTGTTTTTCCCCGCTAAAAGCGCCCCGACCGGACTAATTTTGCAGCACGGCCAGAGGACAAAAAGCGTCAGTCGCCGGGAAAGGGGTCACCATGGCAGAGATACCAGTTGCCCGCACCCGGCATGGCGCCTTTAGCTGGCCCGTTGCCACCGTTGCTGCACAACGGCAGGCAACCGCGCCGTTGGCGGCAGCAGTACCCGTTGGAACCCGGGACCTGCTGCCGCCGGCGGCGGCCTTCCCCCAGGCCGGGCAAGGCCGTAAGGCGGCCAGTGCCTGGATCGGCACACTCATTGGACTTCTTCGCACCGCGGACTCGCTCCTGGTGGCGGGCGCCGTCTACGCCGGCTACCTGCTGTCCGGGGGCGGAGCTTCAGCCGGCACAGGCAACGGCAACAGAACTCTCGCCACCGCAGCAGTAGTAACCGTCCTGTGGCTCGCAGCCCTGGAGCTCTACCGGACCCGTGACTCAAAGGTCCTGGGCGTTGGCGCCGATGAATACAAGCGCGTTGCCTCCGCAAGCCTGCGGATCTTCGGGCTGATGGCGATCATCGCCGTCGTGTTTTCAGTCCCCGCCACCGCCTTTGTTACCGTCTCCCTGCCACTGGGCCTGGTGGCCCTGACAGGAAACCGCTGGGCCTTCAGGCGCTGGCTTACCAAGGAAAAGGCCCGCGGACACCACCTCTCGAGGGCAATCGTGGTGGGGGAGCCGGAGGATGTCCGGTACGTGGTCCAACAGGTCGCCAGGAAATCCAGTGCGGTCTACAAGATTCTTGGGGTCTGCCTTCCAGGTGCACGCAGGGGGGCAAGTCTCCGGGTGGACAGGGAACAGGTACCGGTCCTGTCCTCCACTGACGACATTGCACGGACCGCGCGCCTGGCAGAGGCCGACGCCGTAATTGTTGCCGGCCCGCTCCCTGGCGGCAACAGGTTCATCCGTGAGCTTGGCTGGAAGCTGGAGGAATGCGCCGCCGAAATGGTCCTGGCGGCTACACTCACCAACGTGGCCGGTCCGCGGATCCATTGGCGTCCGGTGGAGGGCCTTCCCCTCATGCACGTGGACATACCGCAGTACTCCGGGGCGAAGCATGTGCTCAAGCGCGTCATGGATGTTGCGATGGCGCTGGCGGCGCTCCTGGCACTGTCCCCCCTGCTCGTGGCTTTGGCAATCATCGTCCGGATGGACAGCCCGGGCCCGGTGTTTTTCCGCCAGGACCGGGTTGGAAAGGGCGGCAACGTGTTCGCGATGTTCAAGTTCCGGTCCATGGTGGTGGATGCCGAAGCCCGTCTTGCGGCCCTGAACGGCAGCAATGAAGGAGCCGGCGTTCTGTTCAAGCTGCGGGATGATCCCCGGGTCACCCGCTGCGGACGCTGGATGCGGAAGTACTCACTGGACGAACTTCCGCAGCTGTGGAACGTGGTGCTCGGCAACATGAGCCTTGTGGGCCCGCGTCCCCCTCTAAACCGGGAAGTGGACGGCTACGAACGGCACACACACCGGCGCCTGCTGATCAAACCGGGAATCACGGGGCTCTGGCAGATCAACGGCCGCTCGGACCTTTCCTGGGACGAGGCCGTACGCCTGGACCTCTATTACGTCGAAAACTGGTCCATCGCCGGAGATCTCCTGATTCTCTGGCGGACCTTCCGCGCAGTCATCCGGCCTTCCGGCGCCTACTAAGAACCGCACGCAGGGAAAGAAAAGTGACATGAAAAACTTCGCCAATCCGTTCCACACCCCCACGCACCGGCAACCGACACGGAAACTCAGGATCGCCGTCGTCGGGGCCGGGTACTGGGGTCCGAACCTGGCCCGGAACCTGCAGGCAAGCCCCGAGTGGGACCTGGTGGCCATCTGTGATCTGGACATTGAGCGCGCCGCCAAGCTGGCTGCCACGCTGGGTGAGATTCCCGTCGTCGAGTCCCTTGATGAACTGCTGGACACCTTTGACGTGGACGCAGTGGCCATCGCGACGCCGGCCCGCACCCACCACGGGACGGTCATGACCGCGCTGCGCGCCGGGAAGCACGTCCTGGTGGAGAAGCCGCTGGCAGACAGCCGGGCGCACGGGCTGGAGATGGTGGCCGAGGCCGAGGCGAACGGGCTGGTCCTGATGGCAGACCACACCTATTGCTATACCCCGGCGGTGCTGAAGATGCAGGAACTGGTGCAGGCCGGCTCACTGGGCGAGATCCTCTTTGTGGATTCCGTACGGATCAATCTGGGGCTGGTGCAGCCCGATGTGGATGTGTTCTGGGACCTGGCGCCCCACGACCTGGCCATCCTGGACTTCATCCTTCCCGGTGGGCTGAACCCGGCTGAGGTGTCAGCATTCGGAGCAGATCCCTTGGGTACGGGCCGTGACTGTGTGGGACACCTGAATTTCAGGCTGCCCAATGACGCCACTGCCCACGTGCACGTGAACTGGCTGAGCCCCACCAAGATCCGGCAGATGGTGATCGGGGGTTCGCTGCGGACGCTGGTGTGGGACGATCTCAACCCGCAGCAGCGGCTCAGTGTCTACGACCGGGGAGTCAGCCTGGACCGGCAGCCCAAATCACCTGGCGAGAAGAAAACCTCCGCGATCTCCTACCGGCTGGGTGACACCTGGTCCCCGGCCCTGCCGGAACGGGAGGCCCTGAGCCAGGTGGTGGAAGAGCTGGCCTACTGCATCCACAACAGGCGTGAAGCCCGCACCGGCGGAGCATCCGGCCTCCGGGTTCTCTCCGTGCTGGAAGCGGTGACCCGCAGCCTGAGCCTGGATGGCCGGGCCTCTTCAGTGGCCGGGGTTGGGGCTGCAGGTTCCGAAACTGTAGATTCCGCTGTTCAGCTGGAGCGTGTGCGGTGAGCGAGCTTCAGGGGGCCAACGTCCTGGTGACCGGTGGAGCCGGGACCGTGGGGTCGACCTTGGTGGACGCCCTGCTGGAAGCAGGCGTGAACCGCATTGACGTACTGGACAACATGGTCCGGGGCAGGCTGACCAATCTCGCCGGGGCGCTGGCCACAGGGCAGGTGGCTCTGGTCCAGGGAAATATCTGCAACCGGGACCTGGTGCACGACCTGACCAGGGGCAAAGACCTCGTCTTCCATCAGGCGGCCATCAGAATTACCCAATGCGCCGAGGAACCCCGGCTTGCCCTGGAGGTCCTGGTTAACGGAACCTTCAACGTTTTGGAAGCTGCCGCCGAACACCAGGTTGACAAGGTGATAGCGGCCTCAAGCGCCTCGGTGTACGGCATGGCGGAAGAGTTTCCCACGCCTGAGCGCCACCATCACGCCAACAATGACACGTTCTACGGAGCCGCCAAGTCCTTCAATGAGGGGATGGCCCGCAGCTTCCACGCCATGACCGGGCTGGACTACGTGATGCTCCGCTACTTCAACGTTTATGGACCCCGGATGGACGTCCATGGCCTGTACACCGAGGTACTGGTCCGGTGGATGGAGAGGATCGCGGACGGCGAACCGCCCCTGATCTTTGGCGATGGGCTGCAGACCATGGACTTTGTGTATACCGCCGACGTGGCCAGGGCCAACGTCCTGGCGGCCGGCAGCGACGTCAGCCATGGCATCTACAACATCGCCAGCGGAACCGAAACAAGCCTGCTGGACATGGCACGCACGCTGCTCCGGGCCATGGGCTCTGAGCTGGCCGTGGAGCACGGCCCGGCGCGTCTGGTGAACAGTGTGGTCCGGCGGCTCGCCGACACCACCGCAGCCCGGCGCGATCTGGGATTCGAAACCGAAGTGGGGCTCGAGGAAGGGCTCCGCGAACTCGTCAGCTGGTGGGAGCCATTGCGGGACGAGATCGCCGCAACCAGGAAAGTTGGTGCCCGATGACTGCGGAAACAGTCCTTGCCCGGATCAACGTCATGAAGCCCTGGCTCGGCGACGAGGAGGCCCGTGCTTTGGCGGAGGTTGTTGCCTCCGGCTGGGTTGCCCAGGGACCCAAAGTCAAGGAGTTTGAAGCGGACTTCAGCCGCGCGCAGCAGGTGCGTCACGCCGTCGCGACCTCCAGCTGCACCTCCGCGCTGCACCTGGGGCTGGTGGTGGCCGGCGTCGGGCCCGGAGACGACGTGGTGGTGCCGTCGCTGTCCTTCATTGCCACAGCGAACGCCGTGGCGTATGTGGGGGCCCGGCCCGTGTTCTGCGACGTCGACCCGGCCACCGGCAATGTGACCGCAGAGACGATCCACGCGGCATTGACCCTGGATACGCGGGCGGTCATCGTGGTGGACCAAGGCGGCGTACCCGTTGATCTGGACCCCATCCGGGAGCTGTGCAACCGGCACGAACTCACCGTCATCGAGGACGCGGCATGCGCCGTCGGGTCCACCTATAAAGGCAGGCCGGTGGGGACCGGGGCGGATGTGGCGGTGTGGTCGTTCCATCCGCGCAAGATCCTTACCACCGGCGAGGGCGGGATGCTGACCACCCACCGCGCTGATTGGGCGGCCCGGGCCAGGACATTGCGGGAGCACTCCATGAGCGTTTCCGCCACCGACCGCCACGGGTCCTTGCTGGCCCCGCCGGAGGTGTATCTGGAGATTGGCTTCAACTACCGGATGACTGACCTGCAGGCCGCCGTCGGGATTGTGCAGCTGGGCCGGCTCCATCAGATAGTGGAACGGCGGCGGGAGATCGCAGACCAGTATGTCGCCCGTCTCTCAGGCTTGAAAGGCCTTCGGTTTGTTGCCGACCCGCCATACGGTGCCACCAACTTCCAGTCTTTCTGGCTCGAGGTCCTGCCGGCCTTCCCGGTTGACCGTGAAGGGCTGCTGGCCCGGCTGGCCGATGCCGGCATCTCAGCCCGCCGCGGGATCATGGCGGCCCACCGGCAGCCGGCTTACCGCTGGCGCGACACCGGTAACGCCGCGCTGCAGAACACGGAGCGGCTCACCGACAGGACCCTGATCCTCCCGGTCTTCCACGAACTGGATGCATCGGGGCTGGACCGGGTCATTGCCTGCATCCGTGCCGCGGCCGGCGAGGTGGGAACGTGAGCGAACTGATCCTGATCGCGGCGAGCGGACTTGCCCGCGAAGTCCTGGCAATGGTGCGCAGCAGCGGCCAGTACGACGTCGTGGGACTGCTCGACGACGACAAGGAGATGGCGGGCGTCACCGTCGACGGCGCGCCCGTCCTGGGGACCATCGATGACGCCCCCAAGTACACCCACGCCTTTGTGCTGGTCTGCCTGGGATCCGGCAAGGCGCGTGAGGCGGTGGTGGACCGGCTCACCGCGATGGGCCTGCATGAGGCCCGCTACGGTACGGCGATCGACCCCAGCGTGCAGTGCCCCGAAGGCTGCCGGATCGGCAGGGGCAGCATCCTGCTGCGGAACGTCACGCTGACCGCGTCCGTCACCCTGGGACGGCACGTAGTTGCAATGCCGTCAGTGACGTTCACGCACGACGACGACGTGGCTGACTTCGCCACGTTTGCCGCCGGTGTCTCGCTGGGCGGCGGAGTCCGGATCGGCAGGGCTGCCTACCTCGGGATGAATTCCAGCGTCCGCGAGAGGACATCTGTGGGAGCGTACGCCACAGTGGGCATGGGTGCCGCCGTCCTGAGCAACGTCCCGGATGGCCAAACCTGGGTGGGGGTACCGGCCCACGAAATGGACAACGGAACCTTCAGCTTTGGGAGCGCACGATGAGTGCGGGGATGCCCGTCTGGGCGGACGCCGGCACTGCTGAGGCCCCGGCTCTGTTTGTGTTGCCTGGAGCACCAGTGCCGCTGGTTGATCTCGCTGCCCAGCAGGCAGAGGTCAACGACGAGGTGATGGCCGGGGTGCGGGAAGTCCTCGCCCGGGCGGCCTTTATTGGCGGTCCAGCCGTAGCCGGCTTCGAGGCCTCCTACGCGCGCTTCGTCGGTGCCCGCCATTGTGTGGGGGCGGCAAATGGCACCGATGCGCTGGAACTGGCACTGAGGGCATCTGGTGTTGTTTCGGGTGGCGAAGTCATTCTTCCGGCCAATACTTTTATTGCCACCGCTGAAGCGGTGAGCCGCATTGGCGCAGTGCCTGTTCCGGTCGACGTCGATCCTGAGTACCTGCTGATCGATCCAGAGGCCGTCGCGGCCGCCGTGACGTCCCGGACCCAGGCAATCGTCCCCGTGCACCTGTTTGGGCAGACGGCCTTTGTGGAACGCCTCATCCCGATTGCTGCTGCCTGCGGAGCTGTCATCGTGGAAGATGCCGCGCAGGCGCAGGGCGCCAGCCGGTTTGGCCGTTCTGCGGGAACGCTGGGTTTGGCAGCCGGGACAAGCTTCTACCCAGGCAAGAATCTCGGAGCTGCCGGGGATGCAGGGGCCGTTCTGACGGACGACGCCGGCATTGCCGACAGGGTACGCCTGCTTAGCGCTCACGGCAGCTCACAGAAGTACGTGCACGACGCCGTGGGGTTCAACTCCCGGCTGGACGCCATCCAGGCCGTGGTGCTCAGTGCCAAACTGGCCAAACTGCAGACCTGGAACGCGATGCGTCGCGCAGCAGCCGCCCGCTACTCCGAGCTTCTGGCTGATATCCCTGGGCTTGAACTCCCCCGTGAAGCACCTGGCAACAGGGACGTGTGGCACCTCTACGTGGTGCGGGTGGCCGAACGGGATGCGGTTTTGCAGGCTCTGCACGCTGCAGGCATCGAGGCCGGAGTCCACTATCCGGTCCCGGTACACCTCAGCGGAGCCTATGCCGATCTTGGCCTGGGCAGGGGCTCGTTCCCGGTTGCCGAAGCGGCCGCGGCGAGGATCCTCTCACTCCCGCTCTTTCCGCACATAACGCCGGAACAACAGGTGCGCGTGGTGGAGGCGCTGCGGAGGACGCCGGCAGCGGTGGACGGTGCCTAGAAATGACCGATGAGTCCAAGGTCCGGGTGACGACGCAGGAGGCCCTGCCCCGCCAGCACAAAAAGGCTGCTAATTCCAACGCCGCTTTGGGTTCAGCGGTAAGACGCGGGGCCCTGTGGACAGCAGGCAGCACAGTGCTGCTACGCCTGGGCAACATCGCACTTATGGCAGTCGTGGCCAGAATCGTGTCACCAAGGGAACTGGGGATCTTTACGCTCGCGGTAACGGTTCATGCGGTGATCGTGAGTGTCGCGGAGCTCGGAGCGGCCTCTGCTATTGCACGATCCGACTTGGACCTCGGCCGCATTGCCCCTACCGTAGGCTTGATTTCAATCGTCAGCAGCCTCGCTATGGCTGCACCAATGTTCATCTTCGCTGACAGCATCGCTGAGGTACTTGGCACGGCAGAAGCTGGACCGTCCATGAAGATCATGGCCATCGGAGTGGCGCTCATCGGCCCGTTTGCCGTACCCGGAGCCCTTCTTCAGCGGGATTTCCGTCAGCATGTGATCTTCTGGGCCTCCGCCATCGCCTTCGTGCCCGGCAGCGCCACTTTGCTGCTCCTTGCCCTGCAAGGCAGCGGTCCCGAGTCCTTCGCTTGGTCACGGATTGTGGGCCAGGTGGTAATGGGCGCGATCATCCTGGCGGCAACCGGCAGGCCATTGATGCCCCGGCTGGACCTTAGCGTGCTCAGACCGCTCCTCGCCTTCGGGCTGCCACTGGCGGGGGCGAACCTCCTAAGCCAAGTGCTGCTGAACGCCGACTACCTATTCATCGGACGGATGTTGAGCGCCACCGAACTTGGTATCTACTTCCTTGCCTTCAGTATTGCTATGTGGCCCACGGCAGTGATCGGCTCGATGCTGAACGGGCTCGTGCTACCCGCCATCTCCGCGGTCCGCCGCGACGGCGGGGATGTAGCGGGAGCCGTCAGGTTGGGAGTACGGACCGTTGCTCTCATCGCGTTCCCTTTGGCGGCGTTCCTTTGCACGTTCTCGGCTGCGTTGGTGGAAACGATCTACGGGACGGCGTGGCTGCCGGCTGCACGGGTGCTTTCCGTGCTGGCCATCTATGGTGCGGTGTCGGTCGTGGGACTCTTCCTGGCCAACGTCATCATCGCCACCGGACGCACCGGTGTCCTGCTCGGGGTCCAGGTCTGCGCCCTGGCGGTGCTTCTGCCGGGCCTTCCGTCGGCTATCAACTTGGGCGGCATCGAGGGTGCTGCACTCACGCATGTCATCGTCATCGTGGCCGTCACTTCACCGGTTTACGTGGTTGCCCTGAGGCGCTCCACCGGACTCCGGATCCCCGAACTCCTGGCGGCGCTATCTCTTCCCACGGGGACAGCCGCGCTGACGGCACTGGTCGCGTGGGCGGCCACGCTTGGCCTTGAGGACCCGCTGCTGAAACTCATCGTCGCAGGCATTATCGGCCTGTGCCTCTACATGTCACTCAACTGGCGGGACATATCCTCGCTGGTCCCAGCCAAACTCATCACCCGTCTCCCACGGGCGAAAAGCCGCTTCTTCGGCCGTACAGGCGGTCCAAAGAGGAGTTCACTATGAGAGTAGGAATCATCTACCCGGTTCCGGAGCCGCTTGCAGCGGCTAACTGGTCCGGCACGCCCCACGGGATTGCCTCTGGATTCACGTCCATTGGAGCCGACGTCGTGCCGCTGGGGGTCAAGGTCCCACCGGTTCTGCACGAAGCCGTGGCAGTCCTGTCCCGGGCCACCGGCCGACGGGGCGCCGTCGCCGATCGCATGCAAATCCGGCAGTGGGCGAGGACCAATGCCCTGAAGAGCCGCATCGCCGAAGCACTGCCCCTGAACGCCGTCGTTGCCATGGGCACCGAAATGTACGACTTGGCCAGTATCCTGCCACCGGGTCTACCGGCGGCGACCTACGACGACGGGACCCTACTCCAGATGTACGCGGACCCAATGTCCGACATCAGCCAGTCCCGATTTCCAGCAGGACACGTCAGGCGTTGGGTTGACCGGCAGAAGCGGTCGAGCCAGGCCGCCCAGGTGTGTTGCGTTAGCACTGGCTGGGCTGCTGAATCGTTTGTTGCGGATTACCGTATTCCGTCACATCTCGTTGCAGTTGTAGGTATGGGGCACCGTCCGCGCCGGGCTGCTCCCGGTGTCGTCAGAGACTGGTCAGTACCCAGGTTCCTTTTCGTGGGTGTCGAGTGGCAGCGCAAGAACGGTGACGTCGTGCTGGAGGCATTCCGGGAAGTCCGGCACCGTCACCCGGAGGCCACCCTCGACATTGCCGGAAACCATCCGGCCCTGAACGTCCCCGGTGTCACCGGGCACAAATTCCTTTCCCGTACGGATGTGGCCGCGCAGGAGCGGCTGGATGGCCTTTACGCGCGGGCTACCTGCTTTGTGCTGCCCAGCCGGTTTGATCCCTCACCAATCGCCTACCTTGAAGCCGCATCTTCAGGACTGCCTGTCATCGCGACCACTAGGGGCGGGGCTGCAAGCCTACTAAAAGACGGAGCGCTTGTTGTCGAGCCCGACGACCACGACGCCCTGGTGGCGGCCATGCTCACCTACTCAGATCCGGCCGCAGCCGCCAAGGCCGGTGCGGCCGCCGCGGACAGTGCAGCTACATCGTCCTGGGCCCACGTCGCCCGCCGCATATGTGACAGCCTCGGCCTTGGTGACGGGCGCGAGAGCGTCGCAGCCATCAGAACGCAAGGAAAACGCTATGTTTAGGCGCGTCCGGCAGGGCGGGGGCGACCGCCAGCCCGAGGTCCTGGTCGTCGTCCCGTGTTACAACTACGGCCGCTACCTCCAGGCTTGCGTACTGAGCCTGCTGTCCCAAGAAGGCGTTTCAGTCCGGATCCACATCCTCGACGACGCTTCAACTGATGGGAGTGACAAGGTTGCGGAAGCGATCGCTGAGCGGGACCGGCGGGTCCAGTTGACTCTACATGCCAGCAACCGCGGACACATCGCAACCTACAACGAGGGTCTCATGGTCGCCGATTCCGACTACGTAGTGCTACTGTCCGCTGACGACATGCTCGCACCCGGCGCGCTGGCACGCGCTACCGCACTGATGGATGCCTTTCCTTCCGTTGGATTGGTTTACGGCCATCCGCAAGCATTTGAAACGGAGCCTGAACCCGAGACGGGCCGGCTTCGGAACTGGTCAGTCTGGCATGGTGACCGCTGGATCGCCGCCCAGTGCAGGCGGGGAATCAGCATCATCAGCAGCCCGGAGGCGGTGGTCCGGACAGCAGTTCAGCACCGCGTGGGCTACTACAGGCCGGAGCTGCCGCATTCGGGTGATCTCGAAATGTGGCTCCGGATCGCAGACGTAGCAGGCGTAGGACGGATCAATGGACTCGACCAGGCCTACCGCCGTGTGCATCCTGCCAGCATGATGTCCACCGGATACGGCACCCTGCAGGCGGACCTGCAAGAACGCGTCAAGGCCTACGACTCATTCTTCGCCCGCACTGCACTCGATGACGCTAGAACCCAACAGCTGGGGCGCGTCGTGAAACGCCGGATGGCCATGGAGGCACTCGAATGGTCAGCGACATCATGCACGGCGGGCAACGTTCCCGCCCCTGAAATAGACGAGGCCATTTCCTTTGCCCTCGAAATCTATCCGGAGGCAGTGTCATCGCCCGCGTACCTGGACTACCTCTACCGCTCGGGGACCGCCTCAGGGCCGAGCCTGGCCAAGGCGGTGACCGCGTGGCGCGGGTCCATCCAGCGCGACGTTGGCCCGCGTATCCGGTGGCGCCAGTGGAGGAGATATGGAATCTAAAATGCGCGGCCTCGCTGTGGTTACGCCAAGCTACGCCCCCGACAGCGAACTCTGTCGCGATCTGAACCGCTCTGTCCTGCAATGGACGCCTCCGGACGTACAGCACCACATCATCGTGCCCAAGCAGGACCTGGCGCGCTTCCGGATGCTCGCCAACGACAGAACAGTCATCCACGATGACAGAGAGTTCCTCTCATCCACGATCAGGAGGCTGCCGCTGCTGAAGTTGTGGATCAACAGCCAGCGCCCCTGGCTGCCTGTCCGTGGCTGGATCACGCAGCAGCTGATTAAGCTCTCCGCCGCAGCAAACCTGGATGCGGAAGCCACGCTGCTGGTCGATTCGGACATGGTCTTCGTCTCGACGACCGGATTGAAGTCATTTCAGCAGAACGGCACGCTGGCACTCTACAGAAAGCCCGGGGCTGTCCATTCCGGGCTGCCCAGGCACCGGCAGTGGCTGGAGTCGGCACACTACCTGCTGGGCTTGGAACAGCCCGGCCCGGAGGACCTGACGGACTATATTTGCTGGCCCTGCGCATGGGATCCCGGAACCGTTCGGGCCATGCTCCGACGGGTCGAGGACGTCACGGGGCTTCCATGGCAGTCAGCGATCGCATCCCAGCTTCACTTCTCCGAGATGATGCTCTACGGCGCCTACGTTGACGGGGTCCTGGGTGGTGCACTGGCTACGACATCTTCGATGAACAGTGTCATTTACTCCGCCGAGGCGCCACTGAACCCCGCCGAAATCAACGCCCTGCTTAACAACGCCACCGGAACCGTACAGTCGGTAATGATTTCCGCCAAGTCCGGGATTGCGTACGAGGTCCGCGCGAAGGCCCTGCAGGAATACGTGGATTCCCGCCTCCGCAGCAGAAGTGGAGGCTCTTTGTGACTTCGATCCAGCGTTTCCTCTACCGTCCTTGGCGGCTTCTGCAGACCCAAGGGACAGCCGGCGTGACCACGATTGTGGCACGACGGCTGGTGAACAAGATGAACGAGCACATGGACCTTGTCTCCGCTGAACTGCCCGTGCGGCCCGAAGACCTCGCCGACTCCAGTGCCCTGCCTCCGACAATCACGGGTGCACCTCGGTTGGGCAAACTGCGGATCGGATGGGTGTGCGCCCCGCCGGCTGGCGGTTCGGGTGGCCACACCACCCTGTTCCGGATGGTTGAGATGGCTGAGCAGCGCGGGCACGAGTGCACACTGTTCCTCTACGACAAGAACTCCGACGACGTCACCCGACATAGGGCAGTCATCAGGCGGCACTGGAAAAACCTCAAGGCAGATATCCGCAGCGCCACCACCGGAATGGACGGTATGGATGCCGTCGTCGCCAGTTCCTGGGGTGCGGCGCACGTCGTGGCTATGCGAGCCCCACGAAGGGCCAACAAGTTCTATTTCATCCAGGACTTCGAGCCCTACTTCTATCCGCGGGGTGCCCTCTACACCTTCGCAGAGGACACATACCGGTTCGGATTCACCAACATCGCGTTGGGCGAGATGATTGCTTCCAGGCTGCGGACGGAAATCGGCATCGAACCGGCCACCGTGGTGCCATTCGGCTGCGACGACGCAGAGTACCGAATATTGAGTAGGGATGGTGCGGCGGCACCACGCACTGGAGTCGTCTACTACGCCAAACGCTCAGTGGACCGGCGCGGCTACCTTTTGGCGAAACTCGCCCTTGAGAAGTTCCACCAAGACCACCCGCAACATGAGATCCATGTTTTCGGCGACCGGGTGTCCGGGTGGCCGATTCCGGTGACAAACCATGGGTCCCTAAGCCCACGCGACCTGAACGTCCTTTACAACCGGACCATTGCCAGCCTCACATTCTCCTTCACCAATATCAGCCTTGTTGCGGAGGAGCTGATGGCGGCGGGAAATGTCCCTGTCCTGAACGATCACCCCTTTGCCCGGGCGGATCTTTTCGCGCCGTACGCGATCTGGACGAGGCCGAATCCAGCAGCGATGGCTCGGGCCCTGTCCACCGCGGTAAGCGCACCGGATATCGAAGAACGGGCCCGGCTTCTCAGCGCATCAGCCCGTCGCGGCTGGACCACCACAGCAGTATCCGTGTCAGAAACCATAGAGGGCGCCTGCGCATCTCCGGGCCCGCGCAAGGCTGACGCCCAAATCCTGAGGCCGTGACAATGAACAGGATCGGGATGGAGACGGGAAGGGCCGGGAGGGCCGGCGGAGGACGTTCAACCGCCCCCGTTGTTGTCCAAAGCCGCCCGGGGGTTCCTCTGATCATTCGGGCAACGGCCTTTTGCATCTTCTTTTTCCCGTCTTCGATGGTGTTCAAGCCCATCGGGGCTGCCGGAACAGCCCCGATGATCCTGGCCCTGATCGTATTCGGGCTGTGGGTCTGCAGTATCCTTTTCGGCCTGCATGATCCGCTGAGTGTCAGGCATCCCGGACGCCTGGCGGTGGGTGTCCTTTTCCTGGCCACTAGTGCTTCGTATGTAGCCCTGTATGCGGGGATCACCGGGGGAAGTACAGACGTTGCGCGGGCATCCGCGGACCGGTGGATGCTTCTGCTGCTGGCTAGTGCCGGTGTTGTCATAGTCCTGGGTGAGGTAGTGCGGACAATGGACGATGCCATGGTGTTTCTTCGCGCGCTGCTGGCCGGTGCCAGCTTTTGTTGCCTGGTGGCAGTGGTGCAATTCGCCTTCCAATTGAATCCGATGGAATGGTTCCGCGTTGCGATGCCCGGTTTTGACTACAACGGTGGTGACACCCCGTTTCAATCCCGCGGCGCGCTTCTTCGCGTTGCCGGCAGCACGTTCCACTCCATCGAATTGGGTGTGGTATCCGCAATGCTCCTGCCACTATCCATCTGGCGTGTGATTTACGACCGGCGCGGGCACCTGATGCGTCGGTTACTCGGTCCGGCCCTCCTAATTTTCGCTATCGCGTCCACGGTGTCCCGCTCCGGGATTCTGGGGATAATTACCGCGATGGTGGTCTTCATCCCCTTCCTTCCCCGCATTCCCCGGCTGTGGGCCCTGTTAGCCGCCCCGGTCGCGCTGGCAGGTCTGTTCCTGGGAGTGCCGGGACTGGTCAGCACGCTTACAGGCACTGTCACCACATCGGGCTCCGATCCGTCGATTACTACGCGTACCAACAACTTCCCTCGTGTGGAGGCGATGGTTTCCGAACGTCCATGGCTAGGGCTCGGCCCCGGAAACTACCTCGCGGACACAGCGGTGCATATTCTCGACAATCAGTACCTGAACGCAGTCGTCACGCAGGGCATTGTCGGGCTGGTGGCCATCATCATCTACTTGGTGCTGCCGGGCGTGAGCTCCATCATGGCCGCTCTCGCCACCCGCGATCCGCAGCTCAAGTCCTTCACCGGCGCTGTAGGCGCCGGAGCCTTGGTGGCGTCCGTGTGTTCCCTGACTTTTGACTCCATGTCCTTCCCGGTTTTTGCGCTGATCTATCCAGTTCTAGTCGGACTGGGCGGTGCGGTCTGGGTGATGGTAAAGCGCGAGAAGGATACGGATTCACAGATTGAGTTTGATTTTTCCAGACCTGTTCCGAGCACGGGATCGGGTCAGCCCCTGAGAGGAGAAAGCCCATGGACCCGATAGCCGTCGTGAGGACCATTTGGCAGCATCGAATCGTTTCGATTCCGATCCTGGTGCTGACAGCACTGGCCGCCCTGTACATCTTCGAGTTTGCACCCCGGTCCTACGAGTCATCGTCGACCTTCGCGATGATCAACCCAGACATCCCCTCGGAACTGGACATCATCAAGCACCCGGAGCTGAAGGACCTGAACAACAAGAATCCGTACCTCCGTTCCTCAGATCCATCATTGATCGTCCAGGTTCTATTGACCAGGCTCAATGACCGGTCCACGGCCGATCTGCTCGTCGAACAGGGCCTCAGCGACCAGTACACGGTCAGCCGCGGCGTGGGCGGTTTGAATGGCTTCCTGGTGGACATCACCGGAGAAGGGGAAACGCCGGAGAAGTCCATAGCCACGACGCAGGCTCTGGGTCAGCTGCTGCAGGAATACCTGCGTGAGGCTCAGAAGGTCAACGGAGCAGATGACCTCTACCTGTTTTCCGCTCTCGTGGTCGCTACCCCTGACAAAGCCAAGGAACAGTTCTCCAGCCGGCTTCGCGCCCTGATCGTTGTGTTCCTCTGCGGAGTGGTGACGATGTTTGGTTCAGTCTCAGTGGCGCGATCGATGGCGGCGGCCAGGGAGCGGCGCCTGCTGTTATCCGACGATGCAGGTGGCAGAAGAAAACGCCGCAAGAGTGCTCCCGACAGCAGCACAGTCCAAGAGCCTCCCCCCACACGCGGGTCGATGGCGCTGACCGGTCAAGCCCAAATCGATCTGGGCTTGGATGAACCCAAAACGCTGGACGCCCTGCCAGGGCATCACCTATCCGGAGTCAAGCAATGACAGTTAGGACAGTGCCTGATCTGCTGCGGATGGGATATCTTGTTCCTGAGTTTCCTGGCCAGACGCACGGTTTCTTCTGGCGTGAACTGGGGGTCCTGAGGCAGCTCGGCGTCACACCGATGGTCGTTTCAACCCGGCATCCCGGCGCGAATGCGTCCAGGAACGGGTGGGCGGAAAACGCCGAATCGAGTACCATCTACCTGGCATCGGCCTCCGTGCCGGCGTTTCTTTCCGTCGCGCGGGAACTGCGGACTCTGAAGCGCGGCAGGCTGGCAGCCGTCCTCCGTCGCGCCGCCGACATGTCAAAGGCCGGAAACGACTCGCCCCGCCATCCCGCCCGACCTCGCCAGTTCGCCGCCCAGCTCGTGTGGCTGGCCCTCGGCGCGAGGTTGTCTGGCCTGGCACGGGAACTGGGCTGGCAGCATGTGCACGTGCACTCGTGCGGCAACGCGGCCTACATTGCCCTGTACGCCCGGCTCCTCTCCGGCCTGCCTTACAGCCTGACACTGCATGGGCCGCTTAGTGACTATGGCGGCAACCAGGAGTACAAGTGGTCCAACGCCGCCTTTGCGTTCGTCATCACCAATGAACTGCACAGCCAGATCCGACAGTCCCTGGGAGCGGCCCTGCCGGCGACCGTCAAGGTGGTTCCGATGGGCGTGGATGCGAACGAATTCAGCAGGAGCCAGCCTTACGTTCCGTGGACCCCTCCCAGCGCGTTCCGGATCTTCTCCTGTGGCCGCCTGAATCCAAGCAAAGGCCACGACGTTCTCGTGGCCGCGGTAAGGAGGATGGTTGAAACCGGTGCCGACGTCCAACTGACCATCGCCGGTGAGGATGAGGCCGGCGGCAGGGGATATCGCCGGGAACTGGAGGGCCTGATTGGCCAGATGGGCCTCCGTGACCGCGTGCGGCTCCTCGGTTCCGTGCCGGGCAGTGTGATCAGAGAGGAATTGAGCCTTGCGCACGTTTTCACCTTGGCCAGCCACGCTGAGCCGCTTGGCGTAGCGATCATGGAAGCAATGTGCATGGGCGTTCCAGTAGTGGCTACAGATGCCGGTGGGGTTTCCGAGCTGGTGCTGGCAGGTCGGACCGGGATCCTCGTCAGGCCAGGTGATCCGGGAGCCCTGATGGACGGGCTAATTCAATTGATGTCTGATCCTTTGTTGTGCGCAGACCTGGGTGAAGCCGGGCGCAAGCGTGTCAGCGCCCTGTTCGGATACCGCCGGAGCGCGGAGATGCTTGCACAGCTGGCCAGGGCAGGGATGGCCGAGAATACGGAATCAATCCGGTAACGGAAACAAGACCGGACCGTACCCGGATGTGCCGACCAGTGAGCAGGACAATTTTCCGTCTAATCCATTCACCCCCACATTGCCCGCGAGGAGTTCATATGTCCGCAAAAGCCCACCGCGTTGCCGTCCGCAAGCGGTCTGACGTCCACGTCTTTGCCCTGACAACCGTCATAGGGCTGATACTGTCTGCTGCGCTGAGTGCATGCGATGCGGTTGATGTGGGTTCGGCGGGCCCGGCCGGCAGTTCGGCATCACGGATCGGCGACCTGCCGAGGATCCCCTGGGAAGGTGGTCCAGCCTACTGGGATAGGTTCCCCAAGGCCGCTGCCGCCGGTTGGAACGATCCCTCGTTCTTTCCGATCTCTGTATTTATGGGTAAACCCGAGCACGCTCAGCAGTTGAAGGCGCTCGGTATCAACACCTACATGGGGGCTGAGCATGACGGCTCGCCGCTATCAGCCGTTACTGGCAAGGGCCTCTTTGTCCTGCCCCAGGACGAATGGTCAACGGCGGAAGTCGGCGACGATGCACGCGCCGTCGGTTGGTTCGTGTCCGACGAATGTGACATCGGTCTGGGCTGCTCGGGCTTGGACGCCGCCGCCAACCTGATAGATCAGCAACAGAAGGTCGCCAGGATACGTGGGCTCAATGACAACCGCTTCACCATGGCCAACTACTCCAATGGCGTCCTGGACACGTACTGGGCTCAGGGTTCAATGGCCGAGCTGATGAAAACAGTGGATGTAGCCAGTGTGGACAAGTATGCCTACACGAGTCCTTTCGTTGATGATCAGTTAGCTCATTCGCCGCATTGGCCAAGTGGCGTTGAACCTGCTTCCTCAGGCGCCTACGGCTGGCTGGTGGACCGGATGCGGTCTTATCAGGATCCGGCCGGCGTCCATCCCAACTGGATATTTATCGAGTCGGCACGGCCTCTCCTCCTCGAAGACGGTTCCCTCACCATTTCCCTGGAGCAAATGGAAGGCGCCGCCTGGTCAGCCATCATCCATGAGGCACGAGGACTGGCTTATTTCCAGCACAACAACGGCAGCACCTGCGGCTTCTACTCCCTGGTGGACTGCGATACCGACCGACTTAATGGGATCCGCGCCATCAATGCCCGTATACAGGCGCTGGCACCGGTACTGAACACCCAGTCTTACCAATACAACTTCAACACCACAACGGACACAATGCTCAAGGAATTCCAGGGCTCCGCATACATCTTCGCCGGCATTGGACTCACACACTCGCCGGGCCAAAAAACCTTCACCCTGCCGGCAGGTGTTACGTCCTCCATTGTTGAAGTGGTTGGTGAAAACCGGACGCTGAACGTGGTGGGCGGCCAATTCACCGACAACTTCCCGGCTGAGTACTCACACCACACCTACAAAGTGTCCCTCTGATATGTTGGCTGCGGTTGTCCGTGGGCGTGGATGAGCGGCCTCCGGCTTTTTGTTCCGGGGCCGCTCATCTGTGTGCCGTAGGTCCGGTCCGCGAAGGCGTTGACAGAGTCTGTGCGACTGCAGTGTCAGTGTCAGCCTGATAGTGGCGGGATGATTGCCGGTAGACGACTACTAGCGGCTTGAATCGTCCCGCTCCCATGCGACAGGCCCGGGGCGGAGGCGGCGTCCGCGGACGGCGAAGGCCGCATAGGCGGCGGCATCGAACGCCGATCCAGGGCCCCTGACTGACCTCAGCAGTTGGCCAACAGTGCGGAAGGTACCGGAGCCCGGCATTGTTTTAAGTTCTGCGTTGCCCCTATAGACCCTTCGCAGGATAGCTAAAAGGCCCGATGTCGACCGGGGTGTGCGGATGATGACAGGCGGGCAATGGACGACGGTCTTCTCGGAGCTGTCAAAGAGGCGGTCCACGTAGCAGTCGTCGGCAGTGACTGTGGGAAATTCGCCAAGTCTCTCGTGGCCCTTGAGGCTTATGCCGTAAACTCCTGCTCCCCACATTGATTCCGAAGCCTGCGGCAAGCGGTTCCGCGCACGGTAGTAGGCCCGAACCGGCCAGGATGCGCCCTCGGCGTCGTACCTGAACTCGGGGCGCGCACACTGGACGGTCCCGTCGCAGGACAGCAGTTCCAACGTGGAACGGAGCGCTTCGGCCGGCACCTCGATGTCGGCATCCAAGTATACGCGGGGCCACCGAGTTGCCACACGGTCCCCCGCGTTCAGGGCCGCGACCTTTGACGCTTCAGGGACGTGGAGGACCTGGACACCGGCAAACGATTCCGCAATGGCCTCCGTCCCATCAGTGCAGCCGTTGCACGCCACAATCACTTCCACGGCGCCGCTTGCCAACGGGACGGCCAGTTCCTCGAGCGTCCGCCGCAGGACTGCCGCCTCGTTGTGCGCCGGTATGATCACGGACCCCTCGGGAAACGCTTCTCGGCCCGCTGCTGTCTGGGGATAGCGGGTGGCGTGTGGCAGCTGCTCCCATCGCCGTTCCCGACTTACTATTGAAAGGATTTCCTTGCCGTGCGGCAGCGCTGAACGCAGCAGTGCTGCCAGGACCACGGCGGCCCGGAACGCGCGTGCGTAACCCGAGGAATGGAACTTCCGCACATACTTGATGCGATTAATCGTCATCAGGGCGTCCAACGCGGAAGAACTGCCCGAACCTCCCCGGCTGTGCCGCATCCGTGCCAGCGGTTCGAACCAGACACTGGCTCCGGCCTCTCGAACCCGCCGCAAATAGTCCGTTTCTTCGGAGTACAGGAAATAGCCTTCTTCCCAGTCTCCCACCAACTTTGCCACTTCAGGCCTGATCAGGAGGGCTGCTCCCGTTGCCCAGTCGATTTTGTGGGCATGAAGGTAGCTTTCTGGATCGAGATCCATTTCGGCCAACCAGCCCGGACGCCCCGGGAGCTTGCTTCCCATCAGCGCATCTCCGATCGCCCGGGAAACGCTTGGCTCCCGGCGTAGGGATGGGTAGACACTACCGTCGTCGTCGAGCAATAGGGGGACCACCACGCCGGCCCCGGACGAAGCCAACCTGTCCCGCAGCGCCCGGACCGATCCCGGCACCACGCGCATATCCGGGTTAAGTATCAGATAGGAATCGGTGTCGCCCGCCTTGATAACGGCCGCGTTGATTGCAGCAGCGTAACCGACGTTTCCCCCTGTCTGGAAGACGAAAACGTCAGTCTGATCCGTCAGAGCCAAAATAGTGGACGGTGCCGGGGAATTGTCCGCGACGATGACCTTGATTGATTGATCCTCTGTCTCCACTCTCAGACTTTCAAGGAGTATCGGGATATCTTTTTCGCTGTTGTAAGTGACCACAAGAACGGCAACGTCGGTATGTTCAGCTCTCGGCGAGAACGCTTGCACGCGCGCGATTCTGCGAACTGGCGATGTGCCAGCCTGTCCAGGCGTCAAACGCCCGCGGCCGGTACCGCCCGTCGCGCTTCCCGGATGGCTGATACCACTGCAGCGCCGGAGGTTAAGGTAGGCTTCCGGCCCGTCCACCAGATAGCGGCGCGCCAGCCGCCTGGGCTCGAGCGCGAGCCGCCAGGCCCATTCCAAACCTGCGTTGCTGACCCGTGCTGGAGCCCTGCGCACACGTCCTGCAAGGAAGTCCACTACAGCGCCAAAGGCCAGCATCACCTTCGCTCCTGTCAAGTGGCCGAACTCGGAGATCCAAAGTTCCTGGCGGGGTTTGCCAAGGCAGACCACCAGGATGTCCGTCCGGGCTTTCGAAATTTCGGCCGCAAGGTCACGTGAAGCGGCCGTGTCCACAAGTGAACTGCGTTCGGGAGCCCACCAGCCAGCCACAGTGAGACCGGGATGATCGATGGCGAAGTTTTCGCGTATCAGGTCGTGGCACTGAGCGGTTCCGCCGATGAAACCCACCCTTAGTCCGGCGCCTTCGGCGGCATCCAACAATGGCCCGATAAGGTCACTTCCGGAGAGCCGCGGCCACTTCCGCCCAGTGATCACCGCGGCTTGGGAAACCAGGGGAGAGCCGTCCAGGAGCGTCAGCCATTCCACCGGTGCCTGGTGGTCCAAGGTGTCGGCCCACCGGCTGTCCTGGCCGAAGTGCTTCACATGGTCAAGGTTCGCGGAGGCCACAGCCAAGGGCTGGCTTCCGCCGGCCCGTGCCCGGTCAACGATGGTCCTAAGGGCGTCATCGAGTTCCAGCAACTTGACGGGCACACCCCCCAGCTTCACCCATTCGCTGACGCTGTCCTGTCTGGCCAGTCCGCCTTCCTTGGAAAGGACCGGGCGTTGGCGTACCGGCCGCAGCAGTGCCGCGGGCTGCACGAGGCTTCGGAGGGAGCCTGACAGTGTCATAATGCCTAGCCTTTCGTGGGTGTTCCGGTCAAGGTAAAGACAGAGCCGGGAGCGGCTGTAAAGGTGACTATCCCGTCCGTCAGGACGGCTGGATCGCCGGCCTCCATGTTCCTGCGGGCGTCCGTGGTATATGTTGCGAGCTGCATGTCCTGGACCACCCCAGGTAAGTGCAAAGTGGCCACCACATCCCTGTCGGACGTGTTGTTCCCGAAGAATGTGATGCGCCCCGTCGCCTGGTCGAGGAAGGCGACCACCCTGATGCCTTCGTCGTCGGAGGATACGGCTATCCGCACGGCGTTACGGGGGGTGTGGCTGATCAGTTGCTGCATCACGTAATAGGTTTTGCGCGGTGTGTAGTTTCCCGTCGTCTGGTCGTAAGCCAGCAGGCCCCAGTAGCCCATGCTTTCGTGGTGTTCGTAGTAGCCGTCCCAAGCGTCATACTGCTGCAGCCCTGCGGCTCCCTGTTCCAGGAGATTGAGGGCGTATGCAGCAGTGGCGGCGGCGGATGACCAATCCGTGGGGTTGGGTGATCCGTTGTCACAGCCGGGGCAGGGACCCGAAAATTCCGTGACCCAGAAGTCCAGCCCCGGGTTGGCCAATCCTTGCAACGCACGCTGCGTCCCTGCCGAGTCGCCGTCGTAGGTATGGATGGCGAAGTGCGCCAGCCGCTCCACAACAAGTGGGTCCTCTGCCAGTGCCGGAAGGTACTTCGAGACCCCTGTAGATGCAGACGCCGTGTCCGGCCCTACGAGGCGGATATCGGCAAGGTCCAGCTCGTCGAGGCGGACGATGAGTTTGTGGAGCATCCGCACGTACTGCTCAGGCCCTACCTGCGGACCTTCGATGCCGTTCCAGTCCGATTCGTTCATCGGTCCGAGCAGTGTGAAGTCCAGGCCCCGGACTGTGCGGCCATAGGCCACCATGGAGGCGATCATGCGTACCCAATGATCTTCGTGGGCCTCGTCGATCCTGTTGCCACCCATCCAGCCCGGCACGCCGCCCATGACATTGACCATGATCTGCTGCCCGGGCTTGGAGTCGATGTACGTGATGGTGTCCCAAAGGTCGGCCATCTTTCCGTTCTCATAGATGGGCGTGTAGCGGTCCCAGTCGATGGTTTCCGTGCCGCCGGGGATCTCCTCGGTTTCCCAGTCCGCCCTGTCGATGATGACTCGCCAGGTCACCTCCCCCAGCCCGGCGATTTTGTCGATGGCGGGTTTCAGCTCGCCGTCATTCCAGCTGTGGACATTGGCGTTCACACCCAGGCCGGACATCTGCTGGAATTCAGTCACCTTGCCCAATGCTTCCGACGTGGGCTGAACGGCGGGCTGTCCTCCGGAAGGGGGTGTGGCATGCGTCGTCCGGATGCTTCCTCCGTTTGCGCCAGCCGAGCATCCCGCCACTTCCAAGGCCAGCAGACCTCCCAGCGCTATGGTGGCAACCCTGGTAGCCCATCTCATCCCGTGTTCCTTGGTTGTCTGTCGATGGCTAGGAACGGGTAAAAACGACGTCGACCCAGTAGTTGGTATTTTTGAAGCTTTCCGTTGGGAAGGCCGCGCTACCGTAGCGGTAGACACCATTTGCTCCATCGACGCCACTGGCCAGCCCGTGCAGCGGAGGGTTGTCCGCAGATGTACCGCTGAAGTAGTCCTTAGTCGATGAGTAGAAGCCCACAGGTGCGTGATAAGAGACAACATAAGTTGTGTTTGCTGCGATGGGGACGGGCGTGGCGAACAGCGCCTGCTGCCAGCCGGAGCCTGTTTCGCCCGTAAAGGTGACGGATGCAAGCAGGGCACCGGTCGATGACCAGAGGTGGCCAACATGCGTTCCTGTGTTGGAGCTGCCCTTGAAGAACCGGACTCCCGTTACCGTTCCGGCTACATCGGAACGGAACTTCATGCCCACCTCCACGGCCTTTCTGTCGTTGGAGTTGGCAACGGTTGGAACGGCGGCGGGACTGAAAACGCTGCACGGACAGGCTGCCGGGGCAGCCTTGGTGGTGAAAGTCCAGGAGTAAGGCGCAGTCATTGCCGTGCCGGCGGCATTCGTTGCGCCGCTGACGGTAGCCGTGAAAGTGGTACCGAACGCTAGTGCCGCAGCAGGCGAGAATGTGGATGTATTCGTCGCCGGATCATAGGCGGTTGACCCGGGTACGACAGTTCCCGTGGCATCTTTTAGACCGAAGACCACCGACGATCCCGTCACCGCTTGGTCGAAAGTGGCCGTAGGGCGCACACCCTGTGATACGTCCGTTGCGTTGCTTGCTGGTGAAACGGCGGTTACTGCCGGCGCTACTCCCGACGTGCTGGCGTTGAAGACCACGTCTACCCAGTAGTTCGTACTGTTAAAACTTTCGGTTGGGAAGGCCGTTGCGCTATACCGGTAGACGCCATTGGGTCCATCGGTTCCACTCGCCAGGCCATGCAACGGCGCCCGGTCAACGGCGGATGAGAAGTACCCGCTGCTCGATGAATAGAATCCGTCGGGTGCGAAGTACGAAACAACATAGGTGGTGTTTGCGGCAATCGGAACAGGTGATGAGAAGAGTGCCTGCTGCCATCCACTTGCTGTCTCTCCGGCGAAAGTTACCGAAGCCAGGAGTGTTCCTGTCGAGGACCAGAGATGCCCGGTGTGCGTCCCTGTATTTAGTTCTCCTTTGTAGAACCGTACGCCGGCAACTGTGCCGGCAGTATCGGAGCGGAACTTCATACCGAGTTCCACAGCGTTGTTATCCGCGGTTGAGACCGTGGCGGGGACCGCATCTGGACTGAACACTGTGCATGGACAGGCGGCGGGGGCTGATGCCGTCGAAAAGGCCCAGGAGTGTGGCGCGCTCATGCTTTGCCCAGTGGAGTTTGCTGCACCACTGACCGTTGCTGTGTAGGTGCTGCTGTAGCTGAGTGCGGAGCGTGGCGTGAAAGTCGCGGTGGATGTGGCCGCGTCGTAAGCTACGGTGCCCGAAACGGCCGCGTTAGCAGCGTCCTTCAAAGTGAAGGCGACGGAGGATGGAGTCACCGCCTGGTTAAACGTCGCAGTCGGTTCCACGGCAACAGCCACGTTCGTAGCGTTGTTTGCCGGAGTTGAGGAAGAGACGGCCGGTGGTATCGCCGCCGCAGTTGTACTGAAGGCCCAAGCGTAAGGCCCGCCCATAGTCTGGCCGGTGGCGTTGGTGGCACCACTAACCGTTGCCGTGTACGTGGTGTTGTGGGACAGGGAGGCGGACGGCGTGAACGTCGCTGTGTTTGCGCCGGCGTCGTATGACGTAGAGCCGGCTACATCCGCGTTGGCTGGGTCCTTCAGGGTGAACACCACCGAGGATGCCGTCACGGGCTGATTGAAGGCCGCCGTCGGCTTCACGTCTACGGCAACGCCTGTGGCACCGGCCGCGGGTGCAACGGTCGTCACAGATGGGGCCGTCGTAGTGGCCGTCGCACTAAAGACCACGTCCACCCAGTAATTCGTATTGTTGTAGCTGTCCGTGGGGAATGCCGAATTTCCGTACCTGTAGACGCCATTTGGTCCGTCGACGCCGCTTGCCAGGCCATGCAGCGGCGCCCTGTCGGCGGAGCTGCCGAAGTATCCGCTGTTCGCCGCGTAGCGGCCGTTCGGTGCGTGGTAGGAAACTACGTAAGTAGTATTCGCGGTAATCTTCACCGGAGTCGAGAAGTCTGCCTGCTGCCAGCCGGAGGCGGTCTCTCCCGCAAACGTAACTGATGCAAGGAGTGATCCGGTGTTGGACCAGAGGTGCCCGGTGTGGGTACCGCTGTTGGAGGTGCCCTTGTAGAACCGAACTCCGGTGACGCTGCCGGCTACGTCGGAGCGGAACTTCATACCTAGCTCCACAGCGTTAGAATCGCTGTCGGCTGGAACAGCAGGCACGGAGGTAGGGCTGAACACCGTGCACGGACAGCTCGGCGGCGCAGCAGTTGTACCGAACGTCCAGGAATGCGGACCGGCCATCTGCTGGCCGGATGCGTTCGTGGCACCGCTTACTGTCGCTGTGTAGTTGGTGCTGTATGCCAGCGCGGCAGCCGGAGTGAACGTAGCAGTGCTGGACGAGGCGTCATAGGTGGTCGAACCACTGACGGCGGACCCGGCTGCGTCCTTGAGCCCGAAGACGACGGATGAGGCAATCACCCCTTGGTTGAAGGTGACCGCCGGCTTCACATCTACAGCGACGCCAGCGGCGTTGGTCGCCGGCGAAACCGCGGTCACCTCAGGAGCAGCGGGCTCCGCAACTGTCGTGAAAGACCACGAATACGGCGCGGCGATCGTTTCCCCTGCCGCATTCCTAGCCCCACTGACTGTTGCCGTGTAAGCCGTACCATTGCCCAGAGCACTCGCCGGAGTAAAAGTGGATGTGTTCTTTGTCGAGTCGTGGGCCAGTGAACCTGCGATGGTAGTGCCCGCCGAATTCTTCAGTGTGAACACCACCGACGACGCAGTCACTGCCTGGTTGAAGGTAACAGAGGGCTTGACGGCCAAGTCGACATTTGAAGCGTTGGGGCTTGGAGAGACTGATGAAACCGCAGGAGCAACTGTTCCCGACGGAGTGAATAATGCGTCCACCCAGTAGTACTCGGCATCAAAAACCTGGTTCGGGAAACTGGACGTGGAGCCGTAGCGGTAAAAGCCATTGGGTGCCCCCGGAGTACTTCTCGTGAAGTGAAGCGGAGCACTGTCTGTGCTGTTTGACCCCCCGGATGGAGAAGGGTTGTTGTAAAAGTAGCCAACATTCTGGGCATAGTGGCCGGACGGTGCGAAATAGGAAACCACGTATTTGGTATTCGCAGCAATAATCAAGGGCGGCGACAGCGTGGCGGTCTGCCAGCCAGTGGCGGATTCAGCGGTGAACGTGGCACTGGCCAGCCTTTGGCCCGACTCACTCCAGACGCTGCCGATGTGGGTGCCGGTGTTCCTGGTGGACTTGAAAAAACGGACTGCACTGATGGTACCGGGGACGTCGGAGTAGAACTTCGCGCCAATCTCGATCGAGCCAGGGTCACCGGCGTCCGTATTCGCTGGAACAAGATTTGCTCCCACAAGCGAGCAGGGGCAGGAAACATTGACAACACTCCCTGAGGAGGCCGGCCCCAGATTGCCGCTGTCGTCCACAGCCCGGGACCGCAACACTGAGTTGGGGCTCCCGTGCGCGTTCCACGTATAGGTCCAGTTTGTGGTCCCACTCGCGCGGCGCCATGTCGTACCACCATCGGTGGATACCTCGACGCCAGCCACTACGCCGCCCACGTCAGAGGCGGTCCCTGATACAGTGACGGTCGTGCCGTCGGCAACTGTCGACCCTGTGGCCGGCTGCGTCACGTTGGATGTCGGGGCCGTTGCGTCCGTAGACGCTTGGGCTGCAGAAAGGCCTGAAATCAGCGTTGTCGGCTGGGTCCGCATGTCGGCGAAGAGATTGATCGTGGCCTGTTGCATGTTCCGGTCCACGGCTTTGCCCGTTGTGTAGCCGTCGAGGCCCCAGGACCATTGGACAGTCCCGGCGCCGAACACCAAGGCGCCGCTGTTCGCCTTGTACAAAGTGAGGTTGTGGGTCGCTGGCTGACCAGGCAGAACAGTCGAGCCGTAATCCGTAAAGATCTCAGCGGAATTACTGTTCGTGTGAGACAGCTGGAAGGCGCCCGGTGGACGGAAGCCGTTATCCGCATCTATGTCCCATTCATACCCCAGCGTCCCTAAGCCATCCCCGAGGGTCACTAAAGCACCATTAGCCATCCCTGGAATTGATGTGCCCCGCCAAAACCGAAGGTGTTTGAACGCTGAAGGCACATCTATGTCTGCTGTCCCGGAATTGACCATGAAGTACTGGCCAGTGAGGGCATTTTCCGGATTCCCTCCACCGGTGGAGGTCCCATATCGCGGATCCCGCCAGGTACCCGTCCAGGAGACCGGATCCGTAGGGCCGTTGAAGTGCGTGTCCTTATAGGAGACCAGGGTCCGTCCGGCAGTGTTGGTGCCGTCAGAGCTGGGTTCCCATCTCGTTTTCCAGAACATTTCATTGCCGCTGAAGAAGGCGAGGCTGACACCTGCGTCCCGGGCAGCCTGGACGTTCGTCCGCTGTTCGGCGGACCAATACTCATCGTGACCCACGGACAGGAATGCCTTGTGGTTGAGCAGCAACGGGGCTTTGGTTGCGACATCAAGCCCGCTCATGTAGCTCACGTCGTAGCCGTTAGCCTCCATGAAGCGGATCATGGGATATTCGGCATACATCAGCCAACTGCGCCCCTGGTCATCCAGCGCCGAATTGAATGGCCTGTTGTAGGACACTTTGAAGGCTGCCTTGTAGGCCAGGGGGTTTCCCGGGGGGCAAGCTACGGTGCAGCTGTAGAGGCTGTTGCCGCCGTAGGTGTTGTAGGCCTGCCACGTGGTGTCGGATGTCTGGAACAGCATGTCGGATTTGGCGGCGTCATCGCGGACAACAAACGGAATAACACTCGCGGCGCTGTTGTCCGTCCTGACCAGCCGCGCCAGGTAGACACCTGATACCGCCGACGCCGGCACTGGCCAGGACGCCGATACAGCCCAGTTGCCACAGTCGATCAAACCTGTGGCCGGGAACGTGGCGCAGTTCGGTTGGGCCTGCGGCAGGGGTACCGAGGGAAGAATGTTGGGGGCGACTTTACGGGCACCAAGCCCCTGGTAGTAGCCCAGCCGATAGATGTCGATCCGGTACGCGGAGGCCGTCGTCTTAACCTTGAAGGTGACGGTCTGACCCACGTTGACGCTCATCGACGTCGCGTAGCCCTGGATGGTGCTGTTGCCCGCACCTGCCACCTGCCACTCAGACGCCGGGCTGCCGGGCTGGGTATTCTCGCAGGCAACCTTGCTGACCACCGGCGCATCGCACGGACCTGCGGCACGGGCAGGAGCCAGCAGCGAAGGGTCGGCCGCGACCGAAAGCGTCGAAACAATCAGTGCGAGGATCAGGGCAGGCACACCCTGCTTGAGGATCCGCCGGGAGAACAATCCAGGTGCAGACTTCATTTTTCGGCTCCATAGTCGCGGCACAACCACGCAGCGGCAGGGTTCGGGTCTGCACTCCCGTTTCCTGCCAGCGGTACCGGCTTCCCGGCACCTGCTGTCGCATTCAGATAGTTGTCACCGGTGTCCTGCGGGTGGCGAGACGTTGAGTCTCTCCGCCATGCGGTCCGGAACCATGGACCGCATGCCCACGGGGCATCCGTATTGTTCAACCGTAGGCTTGGCCGCAGCCGGGCACTATGAAAGCGCGGCGACTATGTGGGTATCCGCACCAGCTTTGTGGTGCGGAAATCATGCTAAAGAAGTCCTACGGAGAGGTCCTGAAGAACAGCTCCGCCACCCTGGCCAGTCCGTGCGGATCATCCACACCGCACAGTTCGCGGGCGGAGTGCATCGAGAGCAGCGGCACCCCAACGTCCACAGTGCGGATGCCCAGCCTCGTAGCGGTCAAAGGGCCGATGGTGGAGCCGCACGGCATCACATTGTTTGAGACGAATTCCTGGTACGGCACCTTGGCCTCCCCACACAGCCTGGCCCAGAAAGCAGCCCCGCTGGCATCCGTGGCATAGCGCTGGTTGGCGTTGATCTTCAGCAGGGGCCCGCCGTTGAGCACAGGATGATTGGCGGGATCGTGCCGCTCCGCATAGTTGGGGTGCACGGCGTGGCCCGCGTCCGCGGATACACAGAACGACGCCGCCAGGGCCTGACGCCGTTGGCCCGCCGTCGCGCCCAGCCCGTCGGAGATACGGACCAGCACGTCTTCGAGGATGGGACCACAGGCCCCGGAACGGGAATTGGAGCCAATTTCCTCGTGGTCGAATGCCGCCAGGACAGCGATGGGCGCTGTACCGTTTGGCGCTGTGCTGTCCGCTGCCGCGTCGGCGCCGTGCGCAATCAGTGCCATCAGCCCGGCGTGCGTGGCGGACAGGTTATCCAGCCGCCCGGCGGCAAAGAACTCACTGTTGGCGCCGAAAACCGAAGGGGCCTGCGTGTCTGCAATAACGACGTCGTACCCTCCGATCTCAGCCGCGTTCACAGAGTCGGCCCCGGACACGTGGGACGCCAGCACCCCCAGCAGGTCAAATTCGGCCGGGTCCCCGAGGCCCCATACCGGGTTCATGTGCCGCTGCTTGTCCAGCGTGAGGGCGTCATTCGCTGCACGGTCCAGGTGGATCGCCAGCTGGGGGAAACGCAGCATGGGACCGGTTGACGTGAGGTGCTGTGTGCCGTCCAGCATCACCAGCCTGCCGGCCAGGCGCAGTTCGCGGTCCAGCCAGGAGTTCAGCAGCGGACCACCGTAGATCTCAACCCCGGCCTGCAGCCACCCGTGGGCGCCAATGGTGGGCTTCGGCTTGAGCTTGAACGACGGCGAATCAGTGTGCGAACCCACAATGTTGAAGCCGGTGGTGGGGCCTGCCCCCTGCGGAACCACCCAGGCGATGAGGGCGCCATCACGGACGATGTAGAACCGGTCGGCCTTGCCGTCCGAAGTCCCACCCTCCCAGGGCTCGCGTTCGTCGAGCCCCGTGAAGCCGGCCTCGTCCAGCCGCCGGGCGGCTTCGTGGACGGCGTGAAAGCTCGACGGCGAGGCGCTGACATATGCGCCGAGGTCCTGGATGTGGTCAGCGGCGGTGGAAGGCAAAGGCATGGTCTCGAGTCTAGTGCCGGGCCACGGCCCCACCTGCGGCCCTAGATGGTGACGTTGAGCCCCGCCGTGTAACCCGTGGCAGCAGACCCTGACATGGTGGCGAGCTGGTAGACGCCGCCGTCCTCGCGGAACACCATGTCCGACTGCAGGGTGGTGCTGGGGAAATTACTGGCGCTGGCTTCGTAGCCTGCTCTGGAATAAACGTCACGGCAGGAGGAATCTGTGAGGGCGATCTGGGAAACAGCCAGGACCTGGCCGGCCGACGTCGCATTGCTCATGGATTCGAACACTTCAAAGTGGATGTGCGGCCATCGTCCCCGATAAGCCCCCGGGAAGATTGAGGCGAAGGTGACCTGGCCGTTGGCATCGGCTTCCTGGACACCGCGGAGGTAATTTTCGTCAGTCAGGCCCGAATCGTACATCGAGTACTTGCCGTCCTTGTCGCAATGCCATGCGTAGACGGCAGCGCCGGCCAGGGGCACGCAGCCGTTGGCGTTGTCCAGGAGCGTCAGGGTGAAGGTCAGCGGCACACCATCGGCCTTGGTCCCTGAGGTCCCGAAGCTGGAGGTGATGTCCCGGCGGACCACTCCGGAGGCCTCCAGCACATTGGGACCGTTGGAGCCGTCGCCAGGGTAGGGTCCGGCCGTTTCCTCCGGGATCTCCACGCCACACTCGGCAATGGCCCGGGTCACGGTGGGAGTTGCACTGGCGGAAGGTGCCAGGGAGCCAGTTGCGGAGGCAGTTTCTGTAGCCGCAGCGGATGATGTGGCCGGCGCCGACGATGATCCCCCGGGAGTACAGGCCGCCAGTGCCGCGGCGGCCCCGCCTGCGCCGAGGAACATCCCCAGCGAACGGCGGCTCATGAGCGTGGACAGATCGAACTCAAGGCCGCGGTCGTGGTTGGGATGGGGTTCGTGATTGGTCATGCCTCCATCCAACCGCTAACGCCTGTAGCGTGCATAGGGCATTCCTGTGCAGGAGCTGTGCGTCAGTAGTCGGGGTTGCTCGGGACAACCAGTCCTGTCTCGTAGGCATACACCACCGCCTGGACCCTGTCCCGCAGGTGGAGTTTGGTCAGGATCCTTCGGACGTGCGTCTTGACCGTGGCTTCGGACAGGAAATAGCGGTGTGCAATTTCCCCATTGGACAGTCCCTCGGCCATGGCCTCCAGCATCTCCGTTTCGCGGGGCGTCAGGTCCTCCAGGAGAGGATCCCTGGAGGCTGCAGCGTTGGCCGGCCGTTCCACTCCGCGGACGTACGTTTCCAGCAGCCGCTGGGTGACCCGCGGGGCCACCACCGCATCGCCGCTGGCCACCACACGTACGGCATGAATCAGCTCTGACGGGGCCACGTCCTTCAGCAGGAAGGCGGACGCACCTGCCTGCAGGCCGGCAAAGGCATACTCGTCCACATCAAAAGTGGTCAGGATGATGATCCTCGCCGACGATCCGGACGCGGTGATGGCACGTGTTGCCTCGATGCCGTCCAGGACAGGCATGCGCACATCCATCAGCACAACGTCGGGGTTGAGCCCGCGGACCTGGCGAACTGCCTCGGCGCCGTCGGAGGCCTCGCCAACGATCCGGAGATCATCCTCACCTTCAAGGATGAGGCGGAAGCCCATTCGGAGGAGCGGCTGATCATCCACCAGGAGGACGGTGATGGGTTGGGAGTCGGTCATGCCTTACCTTGCTGTTGGACTTGGGGCTGTTGGGCTGGAGGCTCTTGGACTCGGGGCTGCTGGACTTGAAGCCGGTGGATGTGGGGCTGGTCGATTTGGCCCTTGCCGGATGGGAGCTGTTGGATCTGTTCCCCGGCTGCGGAATTCCCGCTGCCGGGCTGCTCGGAGTCCCGGTCACCGGGCCAGGTCAGCAGCGCCCGAACCCGCCAGCCGTGTCCGCTCCGCCCGGCCTCCACCGTGCCTGAATAGATCCGCGCACGCTCTGCCATCCCCGCCAGCCCCTGCCCGGACCCCACACCTGGGCCGAGCCCAAGTCCTTGCCCCGGAACCGATCCGAACGAGGAACCCGGGCCGGGTCCGCCAGGTTCAGAAGAGCCGTGCGCAGCAAGCCCGGTGCCGTCGTCGAGCACGTCTATGGTCACGGTGGAGCCGGCGCGGACGATGCCCACGTCCACGCGGCTGAGCGAGCGGCCGTACCGCAGCACATTCGTGAGGGATTCCTGCACGATCCGGTAGACCGTCAGCTGGAACGCCGCATCCTGGGGCAGCGCGGGGCCGGTGTGCGAGTAGTGCAGCGGGAGACCGGCGGTGCGGAATCCCTCCAGCAGCTTCGCCAGGCTGTCTCCTGAGGCGAGCGGTTGCCGTGGCGCGGTTCCTTGGGCGTCGTCCCGCAGGACACCCAGCACCCGCCGCATGTCGCCCAAGGCCATCCGGCCGGTGCGGGAGAGCTCACCGAGGACTTCGCCGGCGCGGTCGGGACTTTTCCTGACCACGACGGCGGCGCCGTCCGACAGGCTGATCATCACCGTCAGCGAGTGCGCCACGACGTCGTGCATTTCGCGGGCGATGCGGTTCCGTTCGTTGACAGAGGCAAGGCTGGCGGTGCGGGCCGCCCAGGCGGCGATTTCCTGTTCGTGTTCCCGCCGCTGCCGCACGGAGATCCCGATGCCGGTGGCAATGACGTTGGACAGCGCGATGGTGGCGCCCGTGGCGATGCTGGTCAGTAGGTGGAAGTCCCCCGGATTGGCTCCCGGGTCGTGGACAAAGGAATTTTCCATGGGGCCGACGGCGGCCAGTAGGTACAGCAGGGCCAGCGGAGCCGTAGCCACTGCCAGCGTGATCAGAGCGAACCGCCTCGTGTGCACGACGGCCACCGCGTACAGCGAGAACCACAGTCCGGCGGAAACATTGGAACCCCAGGGATGGAGAAGGGTGACGGCCACTTCCATCACCGCTATAAACGCCACCAGGGCCACAGGGTATGAGCGCCGGAAGAACATGCCACCGGCCACGAAGAGGAGGAGGGCGGCGGCCAGCCAGCTGCCGGACATCACGGCATCCACTACCGTGGGGGCAACCAGCAGCGCATAGCTGAGCGCAACCAGCCCGTCCATCACCCGGGGGTGCTGGAAGAGGTAGCGGCGGATCGTGCCGCGGCGCTTGGCTGTGATCTCGGCAAAGGACGCGTCGGCCTGCCCGGCCGGCGCGTCCTTTACAGGCACTGCATGGGTCATGCGTTGAGCCTAGGCGAGCGGCCGCCTAAACGTCGCGCTTCTTGAGGACGACGGCGGCGAGCACCACCGGGATGACCACCCAGGCGCCGAGAACCAGGGACGCCTGCCAGACTTCAAGGGTGTCGGGCGCGTGCTGGACGGCTGTTATGGCCTCCACCGTATTGCCGGGCAGGTACTTGCGTGTCTGGACAAAAAAGTCGCCCGGAATCAGCTGGAACGCAATCGGCGCCACAAAGAACAGGCCAACGAGGCTCATGATGCCGCCGGCCGAGTTCCGGAGCAAGGAGCCCAGTGCCATGCCAATAGCGGCGACGGCTGCGACGTAGACGCTGTTGACGAGCAGCAACTTCACCGACTGGGAGCTGGCCAAGTCCAGCTTGAGGTCGTAGTTGTCCAGGATTGGCAGGGCCACCAAACCAGCGAGGTACACCGAGACCGCGGTGACAATGAACGCGGTCAGCATCACCACCAGCAGTTTGGCTATGAAGGCCGGCGTCCGCTTCGGCACCGCTGCAAAGGTGGAGCGCGCCATCCCCGTTGCGAACTCGGAGCTCATCAGAAGTACGCCAAGCGATCCCAGGATGAGCTGGGCGAACGGAATGGCGGAGGTGGGGACGGTGATGGCCGGGTCTCCGCCCTGGGCGGCAAGGGCCGCGGCGGCTTGCGGGTCACGCAACGCTTCCTCGGCGAACTGGCCAACACCCCAGGCTGAGAGCGCTCCGAAGCCAACCATAACCAGGATGGTGCAGCCGAGCAGGATCAGCGTGGACAGCAGCGTGCGGAACTTGATGAATTCGGAGTTCAGCACGCGGAGGAAGGAGGGGCCCGGGCCGGTGCTGGTGGCGTCGCCGGGCAGCTTTCCGGAAAAGACGGTGCCGGCGTGCGCGCCGCGGCGGGAAGGCTTGGGGTCGAGGGTGGTTGAGCTCATAATCAGTTGCCTCCGGACTGGACGGGAGCAGTGTCCCCCGTGGTGATCAGCGAGTGGTATTCGACCTCATCCTTGGTCAGCTCCATGTAGGCCTCCTCAAGGCTTGCCTGCAGCGGAGTCAGTTCGTAGATCATGACGTGGCTGTCCAGCGCGGCGCGTGCGATCCGGCGGGGGTCCAGGCCGGTGACCTCGAGCAGTTCGTTTTCCTGCAGCTCGATAGAGACGCCGTCTCCTGCGAGCAGCTGCATCAGCTGGTCCGGCTGGTCGGTCCGGACGCGGGTGCGGATCCGGCCCTTGCCGTTGATGATGTCCCGGATGGGTGCATCGGCGATGATCCTGCCGCGGCCGATCACAATCAGGTGGTCCGCGGTGACAGCCATTTCGCTCATCAGGTGGCTGGAGAGGAACACGGTGCGTCCCTCCGAGGCCAGGTACTTGACCAGGTTCCGGACCCAGACCACACCCTCGGGGTCCAGGCCGTTGACGGGTTCGTCCAGGATGACGGTCTGCGGATCCCCCAGCAGGGCAGCAGCAATTCCGAGCCGCTGCCCCATGCCGAGCGAAAAGCCGCCCACCTTCTTCTTGGCCACTTCCGCCAGGCCTGTCATTTCGATGACCTCGTGCACCCGCTTCTTGGGAATGCTGTGAGTGGCTGCCATGGCCCTCAGGTGGTTGTAAGCCGAGCGGCTGGTGTGGACGGCCTTCGCGTCCAGCAGCGCCCCGACGTCGCGCAGTGGCGCGGCGTGCCGGGCAAAGGGTGCGCCGTTGACGGTTACGGTGCCCGACGTCGGACGGTCCAGTCCCATAATCATGCGCATGGTGGTGGATTTGCCGGCGCCGTTGGGGCCCAGGAAGCCTGTCACCCGTCCTGCCTCGACGGTGAAGTCGACTCCGGCGACGGCGGTCTTCTCGCCGTACACCTTGGTCAGGCCTTTTGCCTCGATCATGGGAAGGTTCCTTCGAACAGCAGCTGTGCGGCTGCGGGATGCGGGGAAGTTTTGGTGTGCATCCTCAACGCTACCGACGGAAGGTGCCGATTTCGCCGGTCTCAGGGATGATTCAGGGTTGAATCAGGGTAGTCCGCATGGATGACCGGCACCAGCTCCTTTGGCTGTTGGTCCCGTTGGCCCGGCACACGTTTTGTAGTTTTCAGGACACGTTTTTTACACGTCAGGACACCGGCGAGTAGTACGTCAGCGCATGCCGTTCCACCCGGAAGTCTGCCCTGCGGACTCCGGCCAGGGCCTCGCCGTCCACGGCCAGCACCATGGGCGAAGCGCCGGACTCGATACGCAGGCTGGTGGCTTCGCTCAGGTGCGTGATCCGGGACGTGGCCACCGTACCGGTCAGGACGGACCAGAGCAGGCGGAGCCGGGCGAACGATTCGTCGGCGGTGATCATGCGGACATCAAGGACGCCGTCATCCAGCACCGGACGCACCAGGGGAGCATGGTCCCTGGGGTAGTAGCGGCCGCGGCCAATGTAGGCAATCCAAAGTTTGTGCCTCACCCCATCAACCGTCAGCGTGGTGGGCGTTCCGGCTGCGAAAGTCCGGAACATGGCCACGACTCCGGCGAGCGGCTTGCCCAGCGCTGGCTGCAGTTGCTCACGGCGCCGCACCAGGTTCGGATACAGGCCGATGCTTGCGGTATTGAGCATCACCAGCTCGGCGGTCTCCGGATTTTCTGCAAGACCGCGCTCCACGGAAACTATCCCTACGTCAGCAAGGGCCGCTTCGCCGTTCGCTGCTGCAGCCAAAGCCGCTTTGAGGGATCCTGTGCCGGCGTCCCGTGCAAAGTGATTGAGGGTGCCTCCGGGCAGGACCAGCAAGGGCATTGAATGCTCAATGGCGGCAGCAGCTGCCGTCCCCACCGTTCCGTCGCCGCCCCAGACCCCCAGGGCGACTGTTCCTGGAAAGCGGGTGGTTGACTGGATCTCGTCCTCCAGCTTCTCTCCCGTCTCGACAGTATTTATATAGGCCTTAGGGAATACTTCCTGAAGCGCTGCGGCGGTTTCATTCGTAAAGGATCCGCCCAGCGTGTTCACCACAATGCTGAGTCCTTCACCGCCGGGAAGTTGCGGGGCTGAGGTCCTGCTGCGGGCGGTCTCAGGGAATGGAGGACGGACCGGCCACCATTTTCGGGTAATAAGTGCTGCCCCCGCCCCAATAGCGGAACCGAACACGACGTCGGACGGCCAGTGCGCGCCGGTATGGACCCGGGAGTATGCAACCCCTGCCGCCACCGGGGCCAGGGCCATCCCCAGGGAGGGTCGGACCAGGCCTGCCCCTACCGCGAAGGCAATCGCTGATGCAGAGTGCCCGGACGGCATGGAGGAACTGGTGGGCTGAGGATGCACAAACCGGAAAACAGGAAGGTGTTCCGGCAGCGGACGGGCCCGCGGCAGCAGGGTCTTGAACCCCACATTGGTCACGGCCGACGCCACAGCCTGCGCAATGAGTCCGTGCAATGCGGCCCGCCGCGGCTTCCCGGGAAAGGCAGCCATCACAGCGGCTGCGCCCATCCACAGCTTGCCGTGGTTGGCGGACGCAGAGAGGCGGCGGAAAAAGGTGTCGTGGTTTCCGCCGGGGAAGTCGGAAACAGCCCGGACCAAGTGCCGGTCAAAGCGGCTGATTAAGCCCGGGCCTCTGCCCCATATCCTGCGCATGTCCCCACCATACAACCGGATTCTGCGCCCCCTTTGCCTGCCTCACTGGCCCTTACATCAAATGGCCTGATGCAAGCGGAGATGAATGCCGCTGGGTTACTTGGACGGCAGCGGTTTGGCTGCTCCAGCCAGCAGGAGCGCCACCAGGATGGGGGCGAGGATCGCCAGCAGCGCCAGGTGGATTCCCGTGAGGTCGCCCAGGTATCCGAGCAGCGGGGGCCCAGCCAGGAAGGAGACATACCCCAAAGTGGATACAACGGAAACCCTGGCAGCCGCGCGCTTTGGGTCATCCGCCGCCGCGGACATTCCCATGGGGAACGTCAGGGCGGCACCGACGCCCCACAGCGCAGCGCCTACGGCAGCAAGCCACACGTTTCCGGCCAGCACAAACAGGCAAAGCCCGGCTGCTGCGGCCGCCATACTGGCCCGCAGGACAACCACACGGCCATAAATGTCGATGACGCGGCCGCCAAAGAAGCGCATGGCCGTCATGGCCAGGACAAAGAGGGCAAACATCAGGGCGCCCGTGGACTCTGTGGTGTGGAGCCCGTCCACCGAAGCCTTGGCGATCCAGTCATTGCCGGCACCTTCGGTCAGTGTCGCTCCCAGTACCACCACCCCGATCAGCAGGGTCCGGCTGTCTCGCCAGGCAGAGGGCCCCTTGGCTGGCTTCGGTTCACCATCGGCAGGAACAGCGGCAGGAAGATGAGGGAGGAAATAGCGCGGGGTCAGCAGGGCCACCAGGCCCACTGCGCCGGCAATGACCAACAGGTGAACCGGCAGGCCGACTCCCAGGTTGGACAGGCCAGCCCCGATCAGCGCTCCCACAAACGCTCCACCGCTAAAGGCGGCATGGAACTGCGGCATGATGGTGCGCCTGAGCCGGTGTTCAACGTCGGCCCCTTCAATGTTTTGGGCGACATCCCACAGACCAATCCCGATTCCGAAGAAGAATAGGCAAACGGCGGTACCGGCAACGGATTCAGCGAGGAGTGACAGGGCAATCCCGACGCCTGACAGCGTTACCAGGACGCCCGCGGCCCGTACCGTGTTGGCCGTCCCGAGCTTGCCTACCACGAGCCCTGCAGTGGGCAGTGCGATCAGTGAGCCGATGGCTGTGCACAGCAGGAGCGTGCCCATTTGTCCCGACGTCAGGTGCAGCGTTTCGGTCACTGCGGGGATCCGGGCAGCCCAGCTGGCAAAAACCAGTCCGTTGATTCCGAAGACCACAAATGTCGCTATTGCTGCTGCTTTCACGGCCGGTCCGGCTGTGGTGCTGGTATTGATGCTCATACATTCACTACTTCCACCGAGAGGTTCTTGAGCTGCGCGAGTTCCTGCGCAGTGAGGTTCTTTTCAGTCACGATCACGTCCACGAGGTCCAGTTCGGCCACCAGCGCCATCGCCTTGGCATTCCATTTGGAGCCGGCGCAGGCAACAATCACCCGCCCCGACGACTCCAGCCCGGCCCGCTTCACCGCGGCGTCATCCAAGTCGTGCGCCAGCAGCCCGTCCTTGAGGTTCAAGGCGCAGGGCGTGACTACCGCGCTGTCAAAGCGGAGGGACCTGATGTTCGATTCCGCCATCGGTCCCCGGAAGCAGAGTTCCCCCGGGACGAGGCTCCCACCAGGCAGGAGCAGCGAGGGGCGTTGCCCGGCATTCCGGTCCTCGGCTGTTACCGCATTCAGGGAACGCAGGGACATGGGCATCAGGGTCAAATGCCGGCCCCGCAGGGTCCTGGCGATTTCCGTGGCGGTTGTGCCGCTGTCCAACCACACGCGTTCCTGGTCCCGCAGCAATCCGGCCACACCGGCAGCGATGCGCAGCTTGATGTCCTGGTCTTCAAGTTCACGCTGACCGTAGCCAGGGTTCTCCCCGCCCACGATGAGGCTCCTTGCACCGCCGTGGATCCGGCGAAGAACGCCGTGCGCTGCGAGCACTTCAAGATCGCGCCGGATCGTTGCCCCTGAGGCGTCGCAGGCCGCCGTCAGGTCCTCAACGCTCACTTCTGCCCGCTCGCGCAGGAGGTCCCCGATCAACCGGTGGCGCTCATCGGTTTTCATGCTCAAATGCTAGCAATATTTGATCAATTAATCATGTGCTTGATCAAAACGGCAGCGGTACAGTGGCTGCATGGCTGATGAACTGTTCAAAGACGGCAAGGTATCGGGCACCGGTGAATACCTCAATGGTGAACGGCACGGCCGCTGGACGTTCTATTTCCGGAACGGTCAGGTGAAATCTGAAGCCGGATACGCCCACGGCCAGCTGGATGGACCGTGCGTCTGGTACCGGGAGGGCGGTGGACTGCTCCAGAAAGGCGCTTTCGTCGACGGCCGGCAGGACGGCTTCTGGCAGCGCTGGCACAGCACTGGCGAACTGCTGGATGAAGGAGCCTACGACGCCGGACGCAAAGTAGGCGAATGGGTCACTTATGCAGCGGACGGCTCAGAGACCAGGCGCCGGACGTATAAATAGCCAAACGCTCCCTCACTTTTCGCAGAAAGAATGCGAACGCTCTCGCACCAATGACCACTTCACTTGCGAGAGAGCATCCGTTTCAGCGGGCGCGCTCCACCCGTTTCTCGTCCCACACCGGTTCGGCCGATTCGTAAACGCGGCCGTCCGAACCGAACACCAGGAACCGGTCAAAGGTGCGGGCGAACCAGCGGTCGTGCGTCACCGCCAGGACCGTCCCCTCGAAGTGGTCGATGGCCCGTTCCAGCGCCTCCGCAGAGTGCAGATCGAGGTTGTCGGTGGGCTCATCCAGCAGCAACAGGGTTGCCCCGGAGAGCTGGAGCAGCAGGATCTGGAACCGCGCCTGCTGGCCGCCGGACAGGGACTCGTACTTCTGCTCGGACTGCCCGGCAAGGCCGTAGCCATCCAGTGCTCCGGCCGCCGCCTCCCGGCCCAGTCCCGAGCGGTGTTCGTCGCCCCGGTGCAGGATTTCCAGCAGGGTTTTGCCCAGAAGGTCGGGCCGGACATGGGTCTGGGCAAAAAATCCCGGCCGGATCCGGGCGCCGAGCTTAACGGTGCCTTCGTGCGGCACCTCGGCGATTTCAACATCTGACACAGGAACGTGCTCCCGCTCAGGATCCGTTCCGCCGGTGGCGAGCAGCCGGAGGAAATGGCTCTTGCCCGAGCCGTTTGACCCCAACACGCCAACCCGGTCGCCGAACCACACCTCCGTGGAGAACGGTTTCATCAGGCCGGTCAGTTCGAGTTTCTCCGCCACAATGGCGCGTTTGGCGGTGCGGCCGCCCTTGAGCCGCATCTTCACGTTCTGCTCGATCGGGAGGGCTTCCGGCGGGCCGGCTTCCAGGAACTTGGCCAGCCGCGTCTGGGCAGCGTGGTAGCGGTTGGCCATGTCGGAGCGGAACGCCGCCTTGTTTTTGTACATGTTGACGAGTTCCTTGAGCTTGATGTGCTCCTCGTCCCAGCGCTTTCGCAGCTCCTCAAAGCGCGCGTTCCGGTCCGCGCGGGCATCCACATAGGAACCGAAGCCACCGCCGTGGACCCACGCCCCGGCGCCATTAATGCCGGGTTCCAGGGTGACTATACGGCTGGCGGCGTTGTTCAGCAGTTCACGGTCGTGACTGATGAAGAAGACGGTTTTCTTGGACTCGTTCAGTTTGTCCTCCAGCCAGCGCTTGCCGGGGACGTCCAGGTAGTTGTCCGGTTCGTCCAGCAGCAGCAGTTCATCCGGCCCGGCAAACAGCGCCTCCAGGACAAGGCGCTTCTGCTCACCGCCGGAAAGGCTCGACGCCGGCCGGTGCTGGGCACGGTCAAAGGGCAGTCCCAGGGCGGCCATGCAGACCTCGTCCCAGACGGTTTCCACGTCGTAGCCGCCGGCATCGCCCCAGTCGACGATGGCCTGAGCGTAACGCATCTGGCTGGGTTCGTCGTCGTGCTCGATCATTGCGAGCTCAGACTCGTCCACAGCGAGGGCGGCAGCTGCCAGCGCGGGAGGGGCGGCGGAGACCAGGAGGTCGCGGACCGTGGAGTCGTCGCGGACCTGCCCGACGAACTGGCGCATGATGCCCATGTTCCCGGACCGTCCGATCACTCCTTCGTCAGGGGTGAGGTCCCCGGAGATGATGCGGAAGAGGGTGGTTTTCCCGGTGCCGTTGGGGCCGATCAGGGCAGTTTTGGTGCCGTCCGGGACCTTAAAGGTCACGCCGTTGAGCAGTTGGGTGCCGTCGGAGAGGAAGTAATCGATGCCGGAAATGTCAATATGGGCCACGCCAACAATCTTCCCATGCCCACACCCCCACGAGTTTTTGTCCACTTAAGGCGACTTCCGGGCGCTCCGACCCGCCGTAACTGGACGAAAACTCCATCATTAGCCGGCGGCGGTGAGGAATTCCTTCAGCAGGGGCCCGGACGTCGTCGCTCCGAGGCCGCCGTCCTCCACGAAAACAGCCACCGCAAGGTCACCGTGCACAGCGACAATCCATGCGTGGGTTTTGGGCGGGTTCTCGTTGCCGAACTCGGCGGTGCCGGTTTTGGCTGCCACGGGCGCTCCCGGGACGCTGGCCAGGAACCCTGCATGACCGGAGGTGACCACGGCCCGCATCATGTCCGCCAATGCCGCAGCTTCCTCCTTGGTGATCGGCTTGTCGGATGCCTTCGACGGCGCCTCGGGCGTAACGGTCGACGTCGGCTGCCCGGCTTCGGCGCTCGGCTCGCCGGCAGTATCGGCGGCGGGAGCACCGGCGTCGGGGTTCAGGACGAGCTGCGGTGAAACCGGCGCCCCCTTGGCCACTGCTCCGGCCATCATGGCAGCGGCCAGCGGTGACAGCAGGACCTTGCCCTGCCCGATCATGGAGGCTGCATGTTCGGTGCCTGCAGCCTCACCGGGTACCGAGCCAAGGAAGGCATCCGCACCCAGGGCGGGGGCTTCCACCGCCACTCCCATGGCCATTGCGGCAGCTTCAAGCTGCGCCTGGGTGACGTTCTCACGTGCCGCGATGAACGCCGTGTTGCAGGAGTGGGCAAAGGCATCGCGGAGCGTTACGGAGCCCAACGAGTCGGCGGGATAGCCCTCGGCGTTCTTGAAGGTCCGGCCATCGACCGTGAGGCTGGGTGTGCACTCCACTTTTGAATCCGGAGTCATGCCGTTGCGGAGCATGGCCAGCGAATCAACCATCTTGAAGGTGGACCCGGGCGCGTACTGGCCCAGCATGGCGGTGTTATAGCCATTGCTTCCGGGACCGGAGGCGGCCGCCAGGACTGCACCCGAAGACGGACGGAGGGCAACAATGGCCGACGCCGGGCCCACCTTCACCAGGACGGTCTCCGCCAGGGACTGCAGGTTGGGATCAAGGGTGGTCTTCAACGGCGTGCCCGGTGTGGGCGACACCTCGAAAACAACTCGTCGGGGATCGGGGCGGGTGGCCTGGATCTCTTCCCGGGTGAGGCCGGCGCGCTGGGCCCGGATCACCACTGCATCCGTACCGCGGAGCTGCGCGTCGTACTGCTGCTGCAGTCCCCCCGTGCCGGTCACGTCACCGGCGGTCAGGGCGCCGTCCGATGCTTCAATCTGCTCTGCATTGGCCTCGCCAACAGAACCAAGCACTGCCCGTGCGAACGTGCGGCTGGGCGCGAGTGGCAGGGTTGCCGGGATGGCCCGCGCACCCGGGATCGCGGTGATCTGCTGGTCCGTGATGGTGCGGCCCTCCTCACGAAGGGTGATCGCCGAAACGAAGGCCTCGGGGCCGGAAGCGGCCACCTGCTGAGCGAAGGCGGCGGGATCCACACCCACCAGTTCCGCCAGTTTCGTCGCAGACGCCGCAGGGTCTGCTGATCCCAACTGGGGCTTGTCAATGCCGACATTGACCACGGGACGGTAGGTGACCAGCTTGGCGTCGCCCGCACCCAGAATGTCCGCTCGCGGCGGGGACTGGGAGTCCTTGGTGAGGATTTCGCCGTCGGCCAGGCCAGGCACAAACGCGGCAGGCTCCCACGCGGTCAGCCACTTGTCGCCCGACTTCTTGAGTTTGGCTGAGACTGTGTACTTCCACTCAGCGCCATCGATTTTCCAGGTGTAGTTCAGCGGAACGGCGGCGGTGTCGCCCTCCACCGTCACCTCACCGGCTTGAACCGCCGGCTTCTCCGGATCGAGTGCTTTGAAAACCTCACGAAGCTGCTCGTTGGCGGCCGCGGAGTCCTTCCCGTCAAAGGCGACGGAGCCGACGTCGAGCGCGGAAACTGCCGACGCAAGCTGCCCGGCGGCATCCCTCGCAGCGGCTTTGCCGTCATCGCACGCCACCAAGGAGGCACCGAGAATAAGTCCAATGATGCCAAGTGTCAGTTTTTTTGAATTCCCCACCCGCGCTATTATGCCCCGTTTCTGAGGTCCTTCGTCCCGCGGGGCCCTGGAGGGCATTACACGGCGGCTTTCACCCCAGTCGCGCTGCATCCTGGGCGTCATCATAGGCATCACGTGCATCCAGGATGGTGGGCACATTGTTCTCTGCCCAGCGGCGAAGCATGGTGAGGGGTTCCAGCAGGGAGCGGCCCAGGCCGGTCAGTTCGTAGTCCACCCGGGGAGGGACCTGCGCAAAAACATGCCGTGTGATCAGCCCGTCCCGCTCAAGGGTCCGGAGCGTCTGCGTCAAAACCTTGGGCGTGACGAAGTTGACCATTTTCCGCAGTTCAGAGAACCTGACCGGGCCGCCCGCCAAAACCTGGATGACCAGGGAAGCCCACTTGTCCCCGATGCGCTGGAAGACCACACGGGAGGGACAGTCGGGCTCAAAGACGTCGAAGACGGGGGAGCTGTAGGCGCGGGAGTTGGAGGCAGGGGAGTTGGAGGCAGTGGCCCCGGTCTGCATGGTTTCCATGAGGTAACTGAGTTCCTTTGAAGCTATCAGTATCCATTGGATACTTTGGGACCTCGTCAGCGTAGCAACCAAGAAGGAGAATCATGAAAATTGCAGTCTATGGAGCCACAGGCATGATCGGCAGCGAGATCGTGAATGAGTCATTGACCCGCGGCCATCAGGTAACGGCCATCTCCCGCTCGGGGGCCGACGTGTCCGGCGCACAATCTGTTGCAGCCCACCTCGCAGACGAAAGCACCTTCGCGGAGATCGCCAAGGACCACGACGCCGTTGTCCTCGCGACGGGACCCAGCCGCACCGGCGGGGACCACGGCGAATGGCTCGCGGCCATGGACACCGCCTACAGCAACTCTGAAGGGACACGCCTCCTCATTGTGGGCGGGGCCGGCTCCCTGGAGATCGACGGCGTTCGGCTGGTCGATTCACCCGACTTTCCCGAAGCCTACAAAGCAGAGGCACAAACCCACGCTGTCGCACTCAACGCCGTCCGGAAGGCTTCCGAGTCCCTGGACTGGACGGTACTTGCCCCGGCTCCCCTCATCCAGCCGGGCGAACGCACGGGCACCTATGTCACCGCCAAGGACACCCCGGCAGGTGGCAGCATCTCCAGCCAGGACTATGCCGTTGCACTGCTGGACGAGATCGAAACGCCTGCCCACCGCCGGGCGCGCTTCACCGCCGCAAACTAGCACTCTCCTCCTTCAGGCGAACGAACACCTGCGGCCCTATGACTCAAGCCCGCGGAGACGGGCCTCAAGTGTTCGTTCGCGCGGCTCAGAGGCCAAGGTGCGGGACGGGCAGCCCGAATATGTCCTTTAGTGCATACTTTGCTGCGAAGAATCCGGGCATGCCGGTGACACCCGGGCCCGGAGGCGTGGAAGAGGAACAGAGATAGATCCCGCGCAAGGGTGTCCGCCATGGTACGGGGGAAACCACAGGCCGCTGCAGCAATCCGCGCACGTCCATGACGCCGGCGCTAAAGTCGCCACCAACATAGTTCCTGTTGTACCTGGCAAGTCCGGCGGCCGTTGTCACATGAGTCTGGACCACCACGTCGCGGAATCCGGGAGCAAACCTCTCCAACTGGGCGGTGACCGCCTCGCCCATATCCCGGTCTGATCCGGCCGGCACATGGCAGTACGTCCAGAGAATGTGCCTGCCTGCCGGCGCCCGGCCGCTGTCAAACGGCGAGGGCTGCGCCGCAAGCACGTACGGCCGTTCGGGATGCCTGCCAGCCGAAACCTCGTTCTCCGCGAGAGCAAGCTCGGCCCGCGTTCCTGCCACGTGCACAGTCCCCGCTTCTGCCAGTTCACCGGCCGCCCATGGGACAGGACCGGAGAGGATGAAATCCACTTTGCAGGAACCGTTGCCATAGCGAAAGGATTCCAGGGCCCGCCGGTATGCCGTGGGGAGATGCGTGCCTGCCAGGTTCACCAGTCCCCGTGGGGCGACGTCCAGGAGAATGGCACGGGGGGCACCAAGGTCCTTGATGTTGTCTATTGGTGTTCCTGTGTGGATCGTTCCACCATGGGCTTTGATGTCCGCCGCGAGTGCTGCCGCGATGGAGGCTGATCCGCCAACAGGAATTGGCCATCCCTGAGCATGTGCCAGCGCGGTGAGCATCAACCCGGCAGCCGAAGCCGCCAGCGACGGAAGGTGCGATACCGCATGCGCTGCGACTCCGCTGAGCAGCGTGGGCACGAGGTCCTCCCGAAACCTGGCATTCCACAGCGGCGATCCCTGCTCAAGCGTCCTGAGACCAAAGAGGAGTGCCGCGAGCGGATCCCGGGGCATCCGCAGGAGCTGGTGCTGGGTGAAGTCCATGACGCCGTCGATGCGGCTCACGAGCGGGCGCATCAGGTGCCGGTACGCGGGGCCGTCCTGCGCCAGTCCGTCAGCTGTCCGGTCCAGGGAGCGGTACGCGAGGGCGGCGCGGCCGCCGTCGAGCGGTGATCCAAAAGAAAGTTCCGGAACCACCAGATCCACCCGGCGGGCCAGCTCAAAATCGCGGAAGAACGGCGAGGCCAGCGCCATGGGGTGGACGGACGAGCAAACATCATGGAAGTGCCCGGGCTGCATCAGTTCAACAGTTCGTGTCCCCCCGCCAAACGTGTCTGCGGCCTCGTAGACCTCCACGGAAAGGCCCGCCCGCGCCATCACTGCGGCTGCAGCCAGCCCGTTGGGGCCGGAACCAACAACGGCTACGTCAGGCATGGCTCCTCGCCCTCCAGGGAAGGACAGACTCGGCCGGCCGGGCTACAGCGATCCTCAGCCAGTCGGGAGCCCCGTCAAAAGGACCTCCGTGGGGGTCATCCAGGTCATGCCGGCGGATGGGATCGTACGTAGGCTCGTAAATGTCCCACACCACCCTGAACATAAGATATGCCATCGCCAGCATATGAGCCGCTACGGCGAAAACATAGTAGGGCATGTCTATATTGTGCTGCGAGGGCCCATTGCTGGTCACCTGCCCGAGGTACATCCAGATCGCCGCCCAGTGCAGGCCTTCAATGCCTTGCCAGATCAGGAAATCCCGCCATCTGGGCCTTGCAAGGGCCAGGAGGGGGATTAGCCAGATCACAAACTGGGGGGAGTAGACCTTGTTGGTGAGGATGAACGCCGCCACAATCAGGAAGGCCAGCTGCGCTATCCGTGGCCGCCGCGACGCCGTCAGTGCCACCACAGCTATCCCGATGCAGGCCAGCACGAAAATGTTCAGGGCCAGGGCGTTGATGCTCTCGGCGTCCAGGATCCGCCAGCGGAGCCTTTCCGCCACCAGGTTGTAGGCGAACCACGGCGAGCTGTAACCGGCCGGCCGGTCTTCCGTGAACTGGTAAAAGTATTGCCAGCCGGAGGGGTTCATTGCCGCGATGGGAACGTTGACCGCGAGCCATGACACCAGTGCCGCCCCGGCGGTCACCAGGAACACCCTGATCCGGCCTGTGCGCAGTGCGAGAAGCAGAATCGCACCGAAGATCAGCACGGGATAAACCTTCGTTGCCGTGCCCAGCCCCATGAGGACCCCGGCAATCAGCAGCCGTTCCTTCGAAAAGAAGTACATTCCCAGGGCCAGCATTCCCACAGCCCACATGTCCCAGTTGATGGTCCCGGCGAGGACGATTCCAGGGGCCAGCGCCACCATCGCCGCATCCCAAGGGCGACGGCTCGACATTCGTGCAGTAGCCAGCACGGTGACGATCCAGACAGCGGCAATCAGGGTTGCGTTGATGTCGTAATAGCCCAGGATGCGGTCATCGCTGACCCCCTGGCCGGGAACCAAAAGGGCTGTTGCTCCGGCGATCAGGCCCATCAGGACCGGGTACTCAAAGAGGCTTCCCTGGCTGAAGAATGGAAACGTCCCCTCCCCAAGGCCGCGGTTACGGAAGAGTTCAGGGAAGTCGGAGTAGCACGTCGCGTAAAACTGGCTGGGGGACTCCCACCCGTTGGCGCGGCAGTAGCCTTTGATGGCAATACCCGCCAACGCGGCGATGACCGTCAGGATGATCAGCACCCGCTCCACCGTAAATATCCCTGGTGAAACAACTCCGGGGGCCGAACGGGTTCCCATTGGTCCACCGATCAGCTCGGTGAAGTTCCTCAGCAGCAGGTCGCTGCGGCTTGGAACCACCAGCCGGGTGCGTCGTCGGTTCGCCGGCGGTCTGGTCTCCTGCATGGTTTCGAGCTTACCCGGGTGGTTCCCGAGGAACGATCGAACCGTTCGCGGGAATCTCACGGAACCGAACCCCGACGCCGTCACAGCCGCCAGAGCCGTAACCGCACGAACAGCTGCCGTGGGGCACGCTGGCAAAAAGGGACGTTCATGCCAGGATGATTCACTGGTTCAAGCGAGTTCAGCACTTAAACGGGGGAGCCCACGCGTTGCCGCGTGGGCTCCTGGCGGATTTCTGCCGATACTGGCCATCAGCTCCTCCTGGCGAAAGAAGAGGGACGCGGGATCAGTTCAGGCCGCGCATCTGCTGGTGCATCAGTAAGAAAACGTACTCACGGTGTGCGTTCAACAGTTCCGCGTTGAACTCACGGGGTTGTTCACGGATGGGCTTGCGCCGGGAAAACAGTGCCTTTTGGATCTTCTTGATCATGGTGGTTTCACCTCCTTTCGCTGGATCTGCAGCCCGGTCAGCGGACTGGGAACGTGGTGCAGCAGGTATCGTGGCGGTCATTTGTTTCCTCGGATCTTCAGCGGAATATAATTGGGCACGGCAAATAGAGCCCTTTATTTCGCGACAATAGAGAACTGAATTTGGGCAAAGAAATGCCCGGTGCTAATTAGTGATGTTTCGCAAAATGCGAAAGAGGCCAGTGAGGCCATGGCGCGGCAGACCCAACAAGAAGCTGGTTCTGAACTATGGGGGTGCTGCGCAACCGCGGGGTTCCGCCTGGATCGCGTGCTGACGGCCAGCCACCCTGCTACGGGAGGCTATGAAGTGGCTATTGCTCCACTGATGCGTACATCAGGAGCTATAGGTCCTAAGAGTCAGTTCGTCGATCAAGATGGCGCGCAATAGCGACAGGGGCCGGGGACGCGGTGATGTTCATCTTCCATCCGCTAGTCAAAGTAATCATTTTCCCAACCTCCTTTTCCGCTAAGCCGTTGCACCAGCTGACTGGCCGGGCAACGTGCGCCGTGACCCCGGCAAGACGCTCTGGGGTCAGAAATAAAATTACACTAGGAGTGCTTCAGTTCGCCACTTAATTCACGACTATTTCAAAAGAAGTTTGTAAATAAGGAAATTAGAGTCCCCAGCGGACAATGGCGGGGGTCTTTTTGTCCCAGCCCAGGGTGCAGACTTTTGCTGTTCCCAGAATGAAATGCCGGCCTTCGCTGGGCGGAAGTTCAAGCCAGCGTGCCGTCAGGATTCGGGAGAAATGACCGTGCGCCACAATCAGCACATTGTCCAGGCCTGATTCGAGGACCCTGGCCACAATCTTGTCCGCTCGGGCAGCAACCTCGTCCAGGGTCTCCCCATTGGGCACCCCGTGCGTCCAGATCAGGTAGTCAGGGTTGTCCTTGCGGATCAGGTCAGAGCTGACACCTTCATAGTCGCCGTAATTCCATTCCACGGCGAGGGGTTCGTGCTGGGCGTCGGGGAAGCCCGCCAGTTCAGCAGTGCGGCGGGCCCTGCGCAGGGGCGACGTCAGCACCAGGTCAAAGTCCACCGGGTCCAGGACCTTGCGTGCTTCAACGGCCTGCTGTTCACCCTCCACGGTCAGCGGCAGGTCGGTCAGGCCTGTGTACTGGCCGCTCTTGGACCACTCGGTTTCGCCGTGGCGCAGGATCCAGAGCTGGGGTCGGGGCGCAATCATCGGGATGCTCACTTGGGCTCCTCAGTGGGGGAGAGTTCCACATTTGCAGGGGACATGCCGGTCTCGGGTGCAGGCGGTGTTGATTCCGGCTGGTCCGCCCACCACTCCAGCAGCCTGGACTTTGCATCGTCGGGATCCAGGGGGCCGTTTTCCATCCGTTCCTCAAGGAGGAACTTATAGGCACGGCCCACAACAGGTCCTGGTTTGAGCCCCAGGATGGCCATGATCTGTGCCCCGTCAAGGTCGGGGCGCACAGCATCCAAGGACTCCTGCTCACGCAGGGTGGCGATCCTGGCTTCAAGGTCGTCATAGGCAAAGGCCAGCCGCTCCGCCTTGCGCTGGTTGCGCGTGGTGACGTCCGAGCGGGTCAGCCGGTGGAGCCGTTCCAGGAGCGGGCCGGCGTCGGTCACGTAGCGCCGAACGGCGGAGTCGCTCCAACCGGCTTCGCCATAGCCATAGAAGCGCATGTGCAGCTCCACCAGGCGGGCCACGGCCTTGATGGTGTCATTGTCGAAGCGGAGCGCCTTCATCCGTTTGGCGGTGAGCTTTGACCCCACCATGTCGTGGTGCCTGAAGCTGACCGCGCCGCCCGGTTCAAAGCGCCGCGTAGCCGGCTTGCCGACGTCGTGCATCAGTGCAGCGAAGCGCAGCACAAAATCCGGGGCGGGAACGGCACCGTCCGGCCCTGTTTCCAGCTCTGTAGCCTGTTCCAGCACCTGCAGGGAATGCTGGTAGACATCCTTGTGGCGGTGATGCTCATCGGATTCAAGCCGCAAAGCTGACACTTCCGGCAGCACGAACTCCGCCAGTCCTGTGTCCACCAGCAGGTCCACGCCCACGCGGGGGTGGGCGCCGGAGATCAGCTTGATGAGCTCATCACGGACGCGTTCCGCGGAAATGATGGCAATCCGTTCGGCCATTTGGCTCATGGCCAAGCGAACGTCGTCGTGCACTGAAATGCCGAGCTGCGATGCAAACCTGGCCGCCCTCATCATCCGGAGGGGGTCGTCGGAGAAGGATGACTCGGGCGCGCCCGGAGTGGCAAGGACAGAAGCATGCAGGTCCCGGACTCCGCCGAACGGGTCAACGAGCTCCAAGCTGGGCAGCCGCAGCGCCATGGCATTGATGGTGAAGTCGCGCCTCAGCAGGTCATCCGTCAGTGACGATCCAAATGCCACTACGGGCTTGCGGGATTCCGGGTCGTAGGCTTCGGCGCGGTAGGTAGTGATCTCGATCTGGAAGCCTGCCTTGCGCATTCCGATCGTTCCAAAGGCGCGGCCGATTTCCCAGTAGTTGTCGGCCCATTTCTTGATCAGGGCCACCGTCTGGTCCGGCGTGCCGTCCGTGGTGAAGTCAAGGTCCGGTGATGTCCGCCCCAAGAAGAGGTCCCGCACCGGGCCGCCCACCAGCGAGAGCTCATGTCCGGCGTCGACAAAGCGCTGCCCCAACTCCAGGACCACCGGGTCCACCTGGAAGTCGACGGTGTGGGTATCAGTCTTGTGATGTGCGTGCGCCATAGTTACTTAAGCTTGTCAGACCGAATGGGAAAAGGTGGCAAAACGGCCGGAAAGCGTCACTCTGCCCCGGCCACACAAGGCCTGTGGCCAGGTCCGCGGCTCGAGGGGCGTTATGCACAGTCCACCTTGATGCCATGTTTCGGTCATCACGGAGTGAGAAGAGTCGTTAGAGTGGACTTCATGGCCCATCCCGTACCGAGCGCTCCCGGCAGGAGGACAAACCCACCGTTGCCGTCGGCAATCGGTGCCCACGTCGCGCCTGCGCAGCATTCGGCGCCGGCATCGCTGCCAACCGTTGAGGAAATTTCCGCCGGGGGCGTTGTGGTGGACACGTCCGACGCCGAACTCCGGGTTGCGATCATTGCCCGCCTGAACAGGGGCGGACGTTTGGAGTGGTGCCTGCCGAAGGGTCATCCGGAGGGCAAGGAGAACAACGAACAGGCCGCAGTCCGCGAGATCGCCGAGGAGACCGGCATTGACGGCCGGATCCTTGCTCCGCTGGGCAGCATCGACTACTGGTTTACGGTCAGCGGCCACCGGGTTCACAAGACCGTGCACCACTACCTCCTGCGCGCCACAGGCGGTGAGCTCACCATTGAAAACGATCCCGACCAGGAAGCCGTTGACGTGGCGTGGGTGCCCATCCAGGAACTCGCGCGGAAGCTCTCCTTTCCCAATGAGCGGCGCATCGCGGATCTGGCCAGGGAAGTCCTGCCCGAGCACCTCTGAGGCTGCGGCTATGCCTCTTGCTCCACCTTTGGCCCGCCGGCATTGCAGCTTTAACCGTGTCCGGGTGAGACGATGAAGTCGATGCCAGCTACCAACTTCCCCTCCGACAACGCAGGCAATGCCGGTGAAGCCGAGCCTGCTGCCGTCCAACCCAGCGAAACGCGCTCCAGTGCCATCATGGCTGTCGGAACGCTGATTTCCCGCTTCCTGGGATTCGGCAAAACCTGGATGCTCGGCATTGCCCTTGGACTCGGGTCCACTGTCAACGACACTTTCATCAACGCGAACAACCTTCCCAACCTGATCTTCCTGCTGGTGGCGGGCGGTGTCTTTAACGCCGTGCTGGTGCCCCAGATCATCAAGGCAAGCAAAGCGCCGGACAGGGGAGCGGACTACATCAGCCGGCTGCTGACCCTGGCCGTGCTCCTGCTGCTGGGGCTCACGGCCCTGGTGACCCTTGCGGCCCCCTGGGTGATTGAACTGACCACACAGGGTTACTCGCCCCAGCAGAAGTCGCTTGCGGTGGCTTTTGCGTTCTGGTGCCTGCCACAGATCTTCTTCTACGGCCTGTACGCGCTCCTCACCCAGGTCCTGAACGCCAACGGAGCCTTTGGCCCTGCCATGTGGGCCCCCATCCTGAACAACCTCGTGGCCATCGCGGGGCTGGGGATGTTCATCTGGATCTTCGGCGCGAACATCGCCAACCCGCACACCCTGGAAAACTGGGGTCCCTCACAGACCCTGCTCGTGGCGGGATTCTCCACCATCGGTGTGGTGGCCCAAACCGCCATCCTGCTGGTGCCTGTGTTCCGTCTGAAGCTGAAGCTGCGTCCGCGGTTTGGCTGGCGGGGAGTGGGACTTGGCCAGGCGGCAAAACTCAGTGTGTGGACGCTGCTGACTGCCGCCGTCGGACAGCTAGCCTTCCTGTATGTCATGCGTATCGCCACGATTCCCGGAGCGGAGCGGCTCAGGCTTGAGGCTGCCGGTGACCCGGCAGCAGACACGCTGCCCGGCAACGCCGTACTGGAGGTGGCCAGCCAGCTGTATCTGCTGCCGCACTCGATCATTGCCATCTCGCTGGCCACAGTCCTGTTCAACCGGATGACCCGTGCATCCCAGGACGGCAACCGGGATGAGCTCCGCGACGCACTGTCCCACGGGCTGCGCACCATGGCAGTCGCAACTGTTTTTGGCGCCTTGGCACTCTTCGCCCTGGCCGGCCCGCTGGGCATGTTCTTCTCCGGCGGCCCCCGGCAGGACGGTGTGATGCTGGCCCAGACGCTCACGCTCCTGGCCCTCAGTACGCCGTTTATGAGCGCTAACTTCATGATGTCCCGTGTCTTCTACGCCAACGAAGACGCCCGCACACCGTTCTATATCCAGCTTCTGCTGGCCCTTGTCTACGTTGTCGGTGCGTTCGCCATCCAGTTCCTGCCCGTCGGCCAGATCATCTACGCCATCGCCATCCTGTACATGATCGGCAACATCCTCTCCGTGGTCATCAGTGCCTACTTCCTGCGCCGGCTGCTGGGGCACCTTGACGGTCCTCGAATTGCCAATTCGTATATCCGGATGGGGTACGCCGCTCTGGGATCCGCCGTTGCGGGTGCCGGTGCGTTATGGCTGATGGGCAGTTACAGCCCGGACGGCTTTGCCTGGACCAATCAGGCAACCGCCTTGGTGACCCTCATCGTCGTCGGGCCTATCATGCTGGTGGTCTATGTCTTCCTGCTCAAAATCTTCCATGTGGCCGAGCTCCGTGATCTCCTCCGGCCCCTGCTGGGGAGGCTCGGTCGGGGTTCGTCCTCAGCGGAACCGGAAACTGCGGTGCCCGGCGGAGCGCCATCGTCGCCGGGAGCTGCTGCCGGGCAAGGAACGGGACGTTCGACGCCGGAACGCGCCACGGTCTCGGTGGACACCGGCCTGATACCCAGGATCTCCGGGGAATTCGACGCCGCCTCCTTCCGGGCCGGTCCGGTGCCCGAACGGTCACCAACGCCCGCCGTTCCTGTGGACCCCGAGACCGGATCTTCCTCTGGACCCCGCTACTTGCCCGCCGAAGACGTTCCCGGAACTGCACAGGGAAGCCTGCTTCGGGACGAGATCCCGCTGCCCGGCCGGCGGACTTTCCAGGGAAAGGCGGGCCACAACCCTCATTTCAAGCCCCGGCGGCCGCGGAAAAAGTGATTTCCGCCCCGATTCCGGCTGCCTGTCTCCAACGGCGGCTGCGGCCCATCGGCTAGGATCGATGGTGAACAGGGGTAGCTACAGTCAAGTGCCAGCCCGCCCAACGGCAGGCCTTGACCTGTGCCGGCATCATCGCATGGCCGGCAATTCCCGGAAAGTCTAGGAGGAACACGTGTCCCACCCGATCGATGTTGGATCAGTGCTCGGCGGCCGCTACAAGGTCACAGCCACAGTATTGACTTCGCACGACCACGATCTGGTGCTGGACGGGGTGGACCAGGTTCTCAACCGTCCGGTCAGCATTCTGGTTGCCGGCCCGGAGAACACCGAACAGGTGGCCCAGAGCGCCCGGGAGGTAGCCACCGGGGAGCGCCCCGGCACCGTGCAGGTTTTGGACCTCGGCGTTACCGAGGCCGCGACCTACCTCATCACCAACCACACGTCCGCCGCGGACCTGCTGGACCTGGTGGTTGCCTCAAACCCTCCCTATGTTGAACCGTTCTTCACGGACACCCTGGGCAGCGAGATTTTCGGCCAGCCACGTTCCAACGAACCTGAACCGTACGACGACGAAGAAAACGTTGACGCCGGCTACATCAATTACTCGGGTGGCCACGAGAACCAGGCTGACCCCTACCGGTCAACTGCTCCCGTCGTTCCACCCAGGCCGCCTGCCCGTCCATCAGCGGCACCGGCTGCCGGTGTGGCGGGAGCAGCCGCCGCTGGAGCAGCAGCCGGCGCGGGAGCCGCCGGAGTGGGATCCGCTGGTATGGGAGCTGCCGGAAGGGCAGCGGTTGATGAAGCCAAGGCCCGCAACCATGCCCCCGCGGCAGAACGCAGCGCCGCTGATTCGCTGGCATCAAGCCAGGACCCGACGACACAACAACCGCTGCAGTCATCAGGCCGGCAGGCCGAGGCTCTTGGTTCGGGGACGGCCGGGTCCGGCGATGCTCAAGGGCCGGGGAAGCCGAAGGTATCACTGTGGTCCGAGGAGGACTACGGCTATGACAATGGGGACCAGGACGACCTGCATGACGTCGCTGCCGATTCCGGCCAGCGCCGGCAGCCCGGCTCCGGCGAATCCCCGCACGCAGACCGTTCCGCCAAGAAGTTTCCTGCATTTTCGCGGTCCACGGCCGGCGTTTCGCCGGCCTCCGTGCCGCCTTCCACCTCGGGACGGGACTATGACTCCGAGGAGGAGCCTGAGCGGGAACCACGTTCAATGCGCTGGCTGGTGGGCGGACTCCTGGCTCTTGTACTGATTGCCGGCCTGGTGTTTGCAGTCACCAATCTTGGCAGCCTTTTCACCACACCGCAGGCAACGTCCACCGACGCGACCACGTCATCCCCGTCCGATGCCCCTACCTCCGCGCCAACACAGAGTTCAGCAGCTCCCGCAGCACCCCCCGCCATTGAAGGCGTCACCCGTCAGGGTGACTTCGACTTCGCGGCCACTTACGACGTCGATCTGGTCAAGGCCTATGACGGGAATGCTGCCAGTTACTGGTCGGACATGGAGTTCGCCACGGAGAACTGGGGCGGGCTTTCGCCCAACGGTGTCCCGTTGTTCATCAAACTCAAGGCAGAGGCGCCGGTCTCATCCGTCACCCTGACCCAACTGGGCGCCTCTGGCGGCAACGTCAGCGTCTACACCAATGACCGTCCTTCCTTGGACGGCGCCAAGCTGGTGGGGACCAACAGCTTCACTTCCACAGACCTGACCATGCCTCTTGCCCAGCCTGTCGAATCGCAGTACGTCATTGTATCCATCAAGAGCCTGCCCAGGCTGGCCGCGCCGAAGACCCGCTACGGCTACGGAATCCGGCTGGCCGAAATCAAGGTCCAGTAGCTGGCCATCACCGCCATCACTGAGCCGCGCCCGTAGCCGAAAGTCTCCGGCGGTAACGGGCGCGGCTCTGCTGCCTGCAGACGGTAATCTGGTATGGCGTCCTGCTGGGGAGACACCGCGCCGTCCAGTCACGGCCTTTTCCCTTTCATGGCGTCCGGAATATTCAGCACCAAGATTCAGTTGTGCCATGTGCCCGCCCCGCGAAGGCGGACGCATCGACTAAGGAAGAGGTTCACCGTTCAGTGAGCAACGCAGAAAACGCCGCGTCCGAAGTACGTGATGTCATCATCGTCGGCTCTGGCCCGGCTGGTTACACGGCAGCTGTCTACACAGCCCGTGCCAACCTGAAGCCCTTGCTGCTGGCGGGTTCTGTCACGGCCGGTGGCGAACTGATGAACACCACTGACGTCGAGAACTACCCTGGGTTCCCAGAGGGCATCATGGGTCCGGACCTCATGGAGAACTTCGAAAAGCAGGCTGTCCGTTTCGGAACCGAAATCCAGTTTGAGGACGTCACGGACCTACAGCTCAACGGCGACATCAAGACGGTAACCATCGCCACGGGGGAGTCCTTCCAGGCACGGGCCATCATTCTCTCGACCGGGTCCGCTTACCGGGAACTGGGATTGCCTAACGAGAAACGGCTTTCCGGTCACGGAGTCAGCTGGTGTGCAACCTGCGACGGTTTCTTTTTCAAGGACCAGGACATCGCCGTTATTGGAGGCGGAGACTCGGCTATGGAAGAGGCCCTGTTCCTGACCAAGTTTGCGAAGTCGGTCACGGTTGTTCACCGCCGCGATTCACTGAAGGCCTCCAAGATTATGGCCGACCGCGCCCTGGCTCATGAGAAGATCCGCTTTGTCTGGAACAGCACAGTGGACGACGTCATCGGAGACAGCAAGGTCACTGGCCTCAAGATCAAGAACCTCCTGGACGGTTCCGTTTCAGATCTCGCTGTGACTGGGGTGTTTGTGGCGATCGGAAACGATCCCCGGACTGAACTGGTCAAGGACATCCTGGAGATCACTCCGGCCGGCACCATCGCAGTGGAGGGCCGCAGTTCCAAAACGAGCCTTCCCGGCGTCTTCGCCGCCGGCGATGTAGTTGACCCCACCTACCGTCAGGCCATCACCGCCTCCGGTTCGGGGTGCGTTGCCGCCATCGATGTAGAACACTACCTCGCAGACCTTCACGCATAATTCGCGTAAACCGACCTTCGAAGAGAAAGACAAGGCTATGAGCAACGCAAAAGACGTAACGGATGCAAGTTTCGGCAGTGATGTACTGTCAGCCGACAAGCCGGTCATCGTGGACTTCTGGGCGGAATGGTGCGGCCCCTGCCGCAAACTGGGACCCATTCTCGACGAGATCTCGGTTGAGTACGGCGAAAAGGTCAATGTCGTCAAGGTGAACGTGGACGACAATCCCGCCATCGCCGCAGAGTACGGAATCACATCAATTCCCGCCGTTTACCTTTTCCAGGACGGCCAGGTGAAGAGCACTGTGATCGGAGCCAAGCCCAAGCAGTTCTTCGAGAAGGAATTCGCAGACGTCCTGTCATAGGGACCTCTGGTCTACCTGACCTAGCTTTCTGGAGCCGGTACTAGTCGCCGGCACCATCAAAGGCCCACCGCCCCAGGCGGTGGGCCTTTCTTGCTATTGCGGACTCATCTGCTGCCCGCTGCCCCTACTGGACCAGCTATTCCTACTTCGGTTCCAGGTTGGATGGGTTGGTGGCGCAGGCACACTCGTGTTGGGCTACCCTTGGCGATTCCGAGTTGTCATAGCCAACTCCTGCTGGTTTCTATCTGAGCACCAATGCTCCTGACGCCACCAGAACCTAGGGGGAACGCAAGCCGGGAGTATGGCCCGGGTCAGATGCACCTTTTTGAACCATGTGATCCGCGTAGTGCCGTTTCGCGGGAAACAATAGTAGGGACAGGGGAATTCGGTTTGCTCCCGATGCCACTTCTGACGGAGTTGACGAGCAACCCGGCGCGGAGGTGGCGCGACTGTTTCACGTGAAACATCTTCACAGCACCTGATGCGCCCTCGTTCCTCTTGCGAGAGGAAAGAGAAGCGTCGCCGTCACCACCTCCACAGAGCTGCCCGGGCGGCAGCATTGTTTCACGTGAAACAATACATATCCATGCTTGGTGCCAATCGCATTGAATGTTCCAGCTGAATGCAGTGTTCCAAATGCGATGTGAAGATGGCCTGCATCCAGAAGCCAAGATCCTCGGAGTCGGGCCTCCAGCAACGAAGGGCGGACTTCACGAGTGAAATCGCACAGTGCGAAGCCCGGGAGGAGCATGGGCGGCTCAATAGATGGCGAAAGGCGCTAATCGGCAGTGACGCTCCTAACCCGAGCGATCATGGTTCTTCCCCGTGCTCGACTCCTTGTGACTATTTCTCGATACGACGCCAACCAACCAACATCTCCTTATGCTCCTCTTCCAGTGCGGTTTATACTCAACACTGCCCTGGCCGTTCCTTCACCTAGACCTACTGGTCCGGCAGCGGAATCACACCGTGGGGGAGGCGCCCAAGGGCGCTGTCTACAGTCATGGTCACTCCCAAATACGCACAGAGGAACTTGGGTCAGGATCGACAGGTGTCTACCGTCCCCAGCTAAACGCGTTCCAGTTGAAAGCGGCCCGATCCCGTGACAGAGTCGCCACCGCGTTCTTCCCAAAATCGACATTCTGAAGTCCACCATTCTCGGCGCCACCACTTCGGCAGAGAGCCGCCCGAAACCCCCAAATGCTGGCTCGGCTAGTTCACACCAAGAGCCGCCCAGCCAAACTAAGTAGGCATGGTTAGTGCAAACCAGGAACGTATGCCGCGCTCGTACTCCGGACTGCATCCATAGCCGCCCCACGTGAGGATTCTGGTAGTGCGGATTCACTGAGAACCAGCCCTCGGAACCGGGCTGACGCCAAACGGTAGCACCCGCCACTAATTGCCGCTTGTTAGTGGCCGGGTGTGCACCGCTGACACCTCCAAGTTTCACGTGAAACACGAAGAGTTGACGGAAAGGCCAATCCACAAAGGTGGCTTCGGCAACTCCACGAAGGTGGTTTTGATTGTCAACACGAACACCAGAACGGATAGTTGACCACCCGGGAGTCCAGCATCGGGATTCCGATGGACTGGGCGGCGGCAATGCCTGATTCGTAGGTTGCCCATGGAACTTACGTCTTGCTCGACCGTCATAGCACCAGCGGCCTGAACAGGACCACGGACCCAATACTTTCATCCTCACCGTGCGCGTCAAGGTCAGATAGGGCTCGAAACCTTCCATACGGACCTTCCAACATGAGAGCTCGAATGCAACTCGTCAAACCCCTCAGAAAATTCAACTCACGCACGCAGCTACCGATGGGAGTTGCAAGCAAGCAGGCTTCATAGGTGTTCGCAGGCAAAAATCGTGAGGAAGTCTACCCTTCAGACGGATCCGACCGTGGATCCGACAAAATCTCTCCGCTCCCTCTTATGCCTTTGACCGACAGCGATCGCCGCCGAGCAAAGGCGACTACTGATGGGAGAGAGGCTTATTGGAATGTCGCCTCACGTTCCCGCAGGAGGTTGTGGAGTACTTCGATGCCTCCATTGAAACCACGCCTACACCACGGCTAATACGGCTCCAATATGGGATGTTTACTAGCTCTATACATGTCGGCTAGGCACCGGTGCTAATACCGGAGCGCCTATGCCGGCGGGCGTGAAGCTATCCATCAACTCCCCATTTCCGAGAGCCACGGACCAAATATGAGGACCATCTTTGGGGACCAGTGATAGTGGTTTTGTGCGGATGTTTGTCAGTAGAAACGGCACTGTCAGTGGAAGCGAACTCGCTCGTCATTCTGGAAGTCCTATCGCCCCTGGCTCCACACCTGGCTATACCCGCCGGTGACTATAGCAAGCCTTCGACAAAAGCGAAGCCCCTCCAGACATGGCTTGAATGAATATAGGACCTGGCGCAATCCCCTCCGGCCAGCTCTACTCAGATCCAGGACGAGCTTGAACGCCCGACACCACTGCCCCTCGCCGTTAAGGAGTCAAGGTCCAGAATGGACCATCCTTCTGCCCAAAGGACGATCTAGGAACGATGAGCCTCCGGAGTTGCGCATCGGGCTATGGAATGGTCCAAGGGCGTCAATGTTTCACGTGAAACGGTTCCATCGCCAGTCTCGGTCGTCCGCACCACCGCGTGGACGGAGTGAATCCCGCTCCCTACATGCAGGCAATGTCTACCGTTGGACCGGAAGCTTTTCACCCACTGCACGCCCGGCCATACGCCAAGGCTCTCGATGGCCTCATCGTGAGAAGGCCATCGTCCTGAGTAGCACCTCCAGTTGCCCATACTGTGTAGGGAGCTGGCGAGTACTGAGACTGGACTGGACCAGCAGGGGATGATCATCAAGACTGATCCCGTCTGTCCGTCTCCTTCGAGCTCTTCAGACAATGAGCTCGATGGACAGGAGCGGACCAATCCGCGGCAAAGTTGTCCTTCTCGTTCGGGCCCTTCGCGCCTGCGACTCTTCCGCGTATCGTTCCTTCTGGCCGGCGTCCGTAACTGATCACCGCCTCAAAAGAATGCAGCTAGAGCCGACTGATGGACGCTCCGATGTGGGAATTGCGGGTTTCGTCAAAGTGTCCATACCCCGGAGGGAGTGCTGTAGGGGAGCAATTCTTACTCCACGAAGGCTCGGCAATCGGATCCTAACCGCACAGTCTTCGCTTTGGACGGAGGGCGCGCAGCCACTCGCAGTGTCGGCCCGACGGACGTCCGCGGTTTATCCCCAGATCTTATGCACACGTTTATCCACAGGCTTACCCACAGGTTTCCACACGCCCTTTGGCAACGGCCTGGTTGTCAGGTTGTCCCAAAATTTGTACGGCCCCATCAAGGCCATGCGGCCGCCAGATAATTTAGAGTGTAACGGAGCCCGGTATGAGCTTTTGCGCGGTCAAAAACACCACAAAATCGCCCGAGACCGGGGATTAGCTATCCTTCCGCAAGGCTCACCGCGCCGGTTAGGGCCGTTTCACGTGAAACATGATCGCAAGGTCGTCGGCCCACAAAAGACTTGGCTGTATCAGCATTGTTCTTTAGCGGACCCAGATAGTCTGCGCGACCCAACTCCACTCTCTTATCCCCAAAGTTATCCACAGCGATATCCACCGAGCTTTCCACTGCTTTATCCACCGCTTCGTCACCAGGCAGAGACTAGGGAGCAGCCGTCTCTGAGCTCGACTCGGTTCCTGGCTTCGGCTTGAGACTAGTCCGCCGAGAACGTTCAGCCGTGAGACCTCGGACGCGGAAGGGGAGGAGTATGCGCCAAGCGCCAGTTTCCGCCGGGTCGTTCTAAGAGCAATTCAAGCACCGCGAACAGCCAGTGCTTGGTCGTTTGGGCTCGGTCCAGTGATGCTCCGGAGGCACATCTGCATCAAGAGACACTTCTCCAGGCCAAAGGAGCCAGACAGTTCGCCGATGACAGGGCTGCCATAAGAGTCGGTGGTTGACCATGTTTGAACTGAGAATGTTCGACAGTAGGGCGCGCGGCGCTCACCCGGCGTGGCTTCTGCCTCTCGGGAGAATCGGGTTCAAGTCTGTTCAAGGCCCTTTACCTTGGTCGCCTGACCGTCGCATACGGGCCTGTCCAGACCCGGGACCACATGAGGGCCGAGCCTAGGCTCATACAGGTTAGACGACCTTGCATTCATCCGAGCTAGACAGTCTAAGGACAATGCTCAAGACTGGGGGACTAACCGGCCATGCCAGGGGCCCGAGTCAGAATCTGTATTGGGCAAAGTTGCATACCGAACCAGCCGCACAGTTCCAGAGGTGCGCCAATGGTGATCACACTGCAATGCTGCACGGCCGACTAGCGCCAAGCAATCACGGCACGCTCTTGGATCGACTGATGATGTCCACACTGATTGGGCGTGCCCAGACCAGAGATCAAGGCAGCGTATATGGCTGGACAGGGCAGGGAGGGGCTAGAGACTCCTGATACCCCGGCATCAGGATTGGTTAGCGACTCCTGCAGCGGACGTACGCACTGCGTTGGCTAGACGCTTCTGGCGTGCTGGACTCCACGGAACGCTACGGACCAAGGGATGACTGCGATTGATGATGCAGACACCTTGTAATTGGACGGCTATACCCATTGGATATCTCGGCGAACGCGGGGGGATGGGCGGCAACAGCCGGTCGGCGACTAACAGCGTGAGAGTCAGTGCAGAGGGCCCTGTCGACAAGACCGTTAATCAGGAGCGACCATCCTTGCGTCCTACCGATAGTTCCATGGGTCACCGGGCCGGCACTCTGCTGATACGACTGGCGAACACCAGGGTGCCTTTCAAGCCCCGTGCATTAGATGACCTTTCGTCACTCCCACTGATGCCCTTGAGTGGTCGTCTAAGGACCTGGGCACCTCGATGTATGAATCTTCACTGCACACGACATCCCGATACTTCTCCTTGGTTTCACATGAAACTACCTTGGCTACACACAGATGGCTGCTGGAGTTTCGCCCAGTTGATGGGTCAGCCTAGACACACATTCTCGCCTGAAGAATCAGGGCAAACAGTTGCGCAACATGGATGGTCAAACCGTCTTCGGCGAAGGAAGAGTACTTTAGGCGACGCGTGTCTGGGGGACCGCACACAGTGGATGCTGCGGCCGATCCGGCGCACTGTGGCATCTTCGGTCGGACAGCACCAGATAATGGCACCAGATACCGTCTCATTGGCTAGTGAACTTGTTTTCTGACGAGGCCACTAGATACTCGATTCGGTAGACCGGCGCTAATCACTTTGCTCTTCGAGTTCCCGACATTCCGTCTGCGGTTTTATAGAGTCGAGGGTCCTTTCAGCAGCCCTTGGTGACAGGGCCCAAAGTGGCTTCCGTCCTTACGTTTCAAGTGAAACATCGACCCTTGAATACGAAGAGGATTACACATTGGCAGGATCCGCACTGTGTTAGCCTCCACTGAAGTGGTCACGGGTTTCCTGTGCACGCCGATTAAGCAGAGCTGCGTCATCCATACCCCGCTGAAGGAGCCTGGTAATACGCCCTACTATTCCCACCGGATGGGGTGTGCCGCCCTACATCTGCTCCACTTGGGGGCATCGGTCATAGTTGGTAGAACCCAGCCCAGGCCGCTGAGCCGGTTTCACGTGAAACACCATGCCGGCCTACTGGCTAGCGTTTACTAGCTCCAAGGCCCGATCTCCAAGCTCCAAGCCACGATCTCCAAGCTAGTGGACACGCTGAGCTGATCACAGGATGGATTGATCGGCCCTCCTGGTGCCCGCATAGGACGGAAAGTCAGCTTTGGTAGGGAACGAAAAGTTCCCGGAATCAGCTAATGCACGTCCAGAAGGAATTCCTTGGCAGAACATCGCCCAGAGAGGGTGAAAGATCCCCTAGTGGCATGCCCAGCAGTTCCGAAGGAAGTTTAGGAGTCCACAAATAGCCTGCCGAATCGGCGCAAGTCCACACGAGTCCCGGAAATGAGTCCTGCAATAGATGGTCAAGGCGGCGGAAAACTATTCCGCAATGTACGTAGAAATGAATGAAAGTACTTCGCAAAGGCGATTCTTGACCAACTCCTACCCACCATGGACCGATGCAAAGCCATGACTGCTCAATGTCCCATTAGATCTCAACGTACATTGGCTTCGTGGAATGCAGACGCCGGACAATTCAGGACCACGAGCCAGGACCGGGCATTTGGCCGTTTTGCAGATTTGCCGATATCCAGACTTAGGGCTGTACACCGCGGGCCAGCGGGCTCCGATAGGAAAATCTGCACATCGAGGGGACATGGAACGGGAAGGCACAGAAAAGGGCCTGTTTCACGTGAAACAGGCCCCATCTTTGGAAGGAAGCTCAGGTATCCGAACCGGGAGCAAGCACGTCCATAATACGGTTCAGGTCTTCGACGCTGGCGAATTCAATGCTTACCCTGCCCTTCCGGACACCCAGGGAAATCTTCACATTGGTGTCCAGCCGGTCCGACAAGGAAGAGGCCAGATAATCCAGGCGCTCGTGGCGGGCTCCTGGACGCGGAATGTTGTTCTTGGCCGGCTTAGCAGGATCCTGATAGAGGGTCACCGCTTCTTCGGTGGCGCGCACCGACATACCCTCGGCCACGATCTTCTGAGCCAGCCGTTCCATAGCGGCAGCATCAGGAAGTGCCAGCAGAGCACGGGCGTGGCCGGCAGAGAGTACGCTGGCAGCCACCCTGCGCTGCACCAGGGGCGGGAGCTTGAGCAACCGGAGCGTGTTCGAAACCTGAGGACGCGAACGGCCGATGCGGTCAGCAAGCTGCTCGTGGGTGGTGCCAAAGTCTTCCAGCAGCTGCTGGTACGCTGCTGCCTCTTCCAATGGGTTCAGCTGGCTGCGGTGGAGGTTCTCCAGCAGGGCGTCCCGAAGAAGGGCGTCGTCGGTGGTGTCGCGAACGATTGCGGGGATGGTGGCCATCCCGGCGGCCTGCACTGCCCTCCAGCGGCGTTCACCCATAACCAGCTCATAGGGTTCTCCACCTTCTTCGGTTGAAGTACGCACCACAATTGGCTGGAGGACACCGATTTCGCGAACAGAGTGGACAAGCTCCGCCATGTCGTCCTCATCGAAGACCGAGCGCGGCTGTTTGCGGTTGGGATGAATGTCGGAAACAGGGATTTCAGCGAAACGCACGCCCGGGACCTCCACGAGGTCAACGCCATTGTCAACAGCGGCATCGTCAGCTGTGACATCCTCACTGCCTGCCGGAACTGAGTCAGAGGCCGCGGGGGTCGGGGATACTTTCGAATCCTTATCCGCACCGGCGGCAGCCGAAGTCGTACGGCCCTTGGCTGGACCTTTCAGTGCTGGCTTTTCAGTTTCTGTGCCGGATGCCCTTCTGGTGGGCTTATCCGCAGATGCCGTGGATGACTTTACGGCCGGAGCCTGCTTGGAGATCGTTGACTCGGACGAAGAGTCCGGCTCAGTTGAAGGAGCGCGTGAGGCGCCGTTGCCTTCAGCCTCGTCAGGCATCACTTTCTTACGGCCTTCGGGAAAGAAGAGATCCACTGGACGTGAAGCAGCGGCCCCGTTGCCAGACGCACTGCCGGCGGCGGAACTTGGAATGAGTGCGCCAAGACCGCGGCCTAGGCCCCGTCGCTTTTCGCTCATGTATAAATCCCTCCAGTGGAAGAGTCCGGTATAGCCGGACTCCGGTTGTTGCAGTTCTTGAAGATTCTAGCGTTCAGCGATTTCGGCTGCGGCTTCCAAATAGGACAGGGCGCCGCTGGAGGAAGGGTCGTACGTCATGACGGTCTGCTGGTAGCTGGGTGCCTCGGAAATGCGGACCGAGCGTGGTACGACTGCTCCGAGTACCTGCTTGGGGAAGTGCTGGCGCACCTCGGCCGCCACCTGCGCGGCGAGGTTGGTCCGACCGTCATACATTGTCAGGAGGATGGTGGAAACCTCGAGATCGGCATTGAGGTGCTTTTGGATCATCTCGATGTTCTTCAGCAGCTGGCTCAAACCCTCCAGCGCGTAGTACTCGCACTGGATAGGAATCAGCACCTCACCGGCGGCACAGAAGGCATTGACAGTCAGCAGCCCCAAGCTTGGAGGGCAGTCGATGAAGATGTAGTCCAGGCGCTCTTCGCCATTCTTCTCCCGTGCCTTCGAATAGACGTCGATGGCGCGGCGAAGCCGCTGTTCGCGGGCTACCAGAGACACCAGCTCAATCTCTGCACCGGCCAAATGGATGGTAGCGGGGGCACAGATCAGGTTCTTGATGTCCGGGCAGGGCGCCACCACGTCGGCGAGGGGAAAGTCGTTGATGAGGACGTCGTAGATGCTGTCCACGTCGGCGTGGTGCTCGACGCCAAGCGCGGTGGAGGCGTTGCCCTGGGGATCAATATCTATGACCAGGACATTCAGTCCGGCGGCGGCCAGCGCAGCGGCAATATTGACGGTGGTGGTGGTCTTCCCAACGCCGCCCTTTTGATTGGACACGGTAAAGACCCTGGTCTTTTCCGGCTTGAGAAGCTCCCGGCCGAGGAGTCGTTCCCGCCGCTTGGTTTCATGGGCGAGCTCACGGGCGATGGGACTGGAATCGTCCATGGTATCGATGACGTTGGAACTACCGGATGCGGTTGTTTCACGTGAAACGGAGGCAAGAGCCCCCAGTTCTGCAACCGGGTTGGGGTGATTACCGCCCCGTCCTGGCGCGAAACCTGGACCAGCAACTGATCGTGCTGACCCCAAGGACACAAACGGGGGAATCCGTTGTGTGGAGGCTTCGCTACTGGTCACTCGGACACACTCACTCTCGTTCAGCTTTTGCTGCCGTTGACTAGCCTAACCGCTTCGCCCTGCAGACCAAGGTTACCGGGGCCTCAGCTAGGCAATCTTTTGCGACTTGTTTACAACGATCCGCACCACAGTGGTGGGTTCTTCCAGGAGGTGTTCACCGACGGTCAGCACTGACGTCTCGATTCCGCCGAGCTTGCGAATTACTTTGGCGGCCTTATCGATTTCCTCGCCCGCGCTGCGGCCCTTGATGGCCACCACCTCGCCTTTGCCGGCGAGAAGGGGGATGGTGAGACCTGCCAGGTTGCTGAGCGCCGAGACGGCACGGGCAGTGACCACATCAGCCTGAACCAGGCCGACGGCCAGTTCGGCACGCGTCCTCATGACGGTGACATTGCTCAGGTCCAGGTCATCAACCACTTCCTGGAGCCAAATAACACGGCGTTCCAGGGGTTCGATCAGGGTGAGTTCCAGATCAGGGCGTGCGATGGCGAGACAGAGACCGGGAAGCCCTGCGCCGCTGCCGACGTCGGCCACATGGCTGCCGTGGGCGATGACGCTTTCAATGACTGCACAGTTGAGCACATGCCGGCTCCACAGGCGCGGGATCTCCCGCGGGCCGATGAGGCCCCGTTCGGTCCCGGACGTGGCCAGGTGCTCAACGTACCGCTTGGCAAGGTCCAGGCGGTCGCCGAAGATTTTCTCAGCCGCCAGTAATTCTGCTGCCGTGATGTCAACCATGATTAGCGGTTCAGCAATTCTCTAGTCAGCGGAAACAACAATGTGGCGGTCTGCGCCTTCGCCCTCGGATTCGCTGACCAGGCCGAGGTCGGCAACAGCATCGTGGACGATCTTGCGTTCGTAGGCGCTCATGGGTTCCAGGGCCACAGCTTTGCCGGTTTCCTTGACGGAAGCGGCGGCATCCTCTGCAATCTTTTGCAGGTGCCCGGCGCGCTCCTGGCGGTAGCCGTTGATGTCCAGGACCAGGCGTGAGCGGTTCTCCGTGGCGGAAAGAACGGAAAGCCTTGTCAGTTCCTGCAGTGCCTCCAGGACCTCGCCGTCTTCGCCCACCAGGCTGTCGAGGCCGTCCGACTCTTCCTCGGCAACGATGGAGATGTAGGTCCGGCCGTTCCGGACCTCAATGTCGATATCGCCATCAATGTCAGCAATGTCCAGGAGCTCTTCGAGGTAGTCGGCGGCAACGTCGCCTTCTTCTTCGAGACGGCTGGCAGCGGAACCTTTGGAGGAAGCAGCGGAGTCGGTAACGGACTCGTCCTGATCGTCAATAACCTCGTCGGAAAGGGCGTGTTCGGTGCTCTCGGCTGACATTACTTCTTCTTCCTGTTCTTACGTTGTGGCTGGACACGCTGTCCCTTGGCTTCGATAACTGCAGCCGCGGCGGCAGCTTCGGCTTCAACATCGGCCTTTTTCCCGCCCAGGATGGGCAGGGCCGGAAGGCCCTTGGCGGCACGGCGTTCGGCGAGTGCCTTTGCTGCGGGGGATCCCGGCGTCGGCATGCGGCGGATCACGAAGAACTGCTGGGCCATGGTCCAGAGGTTGGTGGTTGTCCAGTAGATAAGGACACCGATGGGGAAGTTGATGCCACCCACGCCGAAGACGATCGGCAGGATGTAGAGCATCATCTTCTGCTGGCGCATAAAGGGGCTGGCCATGGCCTCTTCGGACATGTTCTTGGCCATGATCTGCTTTTGGGTGATGAACTGCGACGCCGTCATGGCCAGGATCATCACAATCGAGAGAACATAAACGGCAACAACGTTGCCCTCGGGATTGTGCAGCAGTGTTGCCGAGAGCGGCGCCCCGAAGATGGTGGAGTCGTCAAACTGCACCACCTGGTCGTGGCTCATCGCCCCCATGCCCTTGCCCTGGTCCCGGGCAGAACTGATTCCGGAGAGGACCTGGAAGAGTGCAAAGAAGAACGGCATCTGGATCAGCATGGGCAGGCAGGCCGAGAACGGGTTGGTGCCGTGCTTCTTGTACATCGCCATCTGTTCCTGCGCCATGGCCTGGCGGGAAAGCTGGTCGGTCTTGCCTTTGTACTTGTCCTGGAGCTTCTTCAGATCAGGCTGGAGCAGCTGCATGCCGCGCTGCGCTTTGATCTGCTTGACGAACACTGGGATCAGGGCGGCACGAATGACCAGCACCAGCCCGATGATGGACAGCGTCCAGGTCCAGCCGGAGGCCTCCGGCAGCCCAATGGTGCTCAGACCTTCGTGGAAGCCCACCATAATGACGGACACAAGCCACTTGAACGGAAACATGATTGTTTCAAAGAAGTCCATACGATATCCCTATTCGTCAGGCCGCAAGGCGGCCTTCTCCATCAGTCTGAGCAGCCAGGTACTTGTCCGGATTGTTCAGCACAACAATTGTGGGGGTCTGGTTTTCAGGCCAGTGCCGATGGCCGGCGGGGACGTGGTCCACACCACCGGCATTCCATGGATGGCAGCGTGCAAGGCGGCGGACGGCAAGCCAGCTTCCCTTGACGGCGCCATGGACGGTGATCGCTTCAAGGGCGTAGGCCGAGCATGAAGGAAAGAATCGGCACACCTGGCCGTACAAGGGGGAAATCACCTTGCGGTAAGCCATCAGCAGCAGAATGAGGAGATTGCGGGGCAGGTTCCAGATAGTCCTGCCCAGGACAGCGGGCTGAAGGAAGCGGACGACGGCGGCAGTTACCTTACGCACGCTGTGTCCCTTCCTGTGTTGTACCCGTTGAACCATTGGCAGCAGCCCGCGGAAGGCGTCTGCCCAACCGGTTCATGTTCGATTCCAGTGCGGCGTTGTAATCCGCCAGCAGTTGATCCCAGCTGGCGGCCGCGGACGCGGGCAGCGCCCGGACCACTATGGCAAACCCGGTGCCGTACTCGCGAAGCGAGGCCGCACCGGCTTCTCTCAGTCTCCTCTTAACGAGGTTCCTGACCACAGCGTTCCCGACACCTTTGGAAACGATAAACCCGATCCGGCTGGGTTCGTCGGCAGCAATGGCTGCCGTATATAACACTACGTTCCGGCGCCCATTGCGGACACCGGAACGTACAGTTGTTGAAAAATCGGTTGCAGTCCTCAAACGGTTGCGGGTGGCCAGCACCTTAAACTCGCAATGAAAACGTCTACCGACGAGTCAGTTATCTAGGCCGACAGTTCGGTGCGGCCCTTGCCACGACGGGCTGCCAGGATGGCACGGCCGGCACGGGTACGCATACGAAGGCGGAAGCCGTGCTTCTTGGCTCGACGGCGGTTATTCGGCTGAAAAGTCCGCTTGCTCACGTTAGTTACTCCAGTGGATCAAAGGTGCGCCCACCCGATCAATAAGGGGAAGAACTGGCCGACGCTAAGTTTTGTATATGCACGCTTCCCCCGGCTGCTCGAACGCACTGCGTTTGAGAGATTCAGATGGGGCCAAAAAGCGGACACAAAGGACTTCACAACGTTAGGGCAAAATGCGCTCCCGAGTCAAACCGGGAGCTGCCCCCAACCCTGTCCCCGGGTGTGGTTAACCCGCATGAACAGGCTGTGGATGAAGTGGCTCACAGGCCCTGTTTTCGAACCACAACGGTGTAATTATCCACAAGCTACTTCCCAGCTATCTTCTGGCGTTTTCATCCCCTAGAGTGGCTCAGTAGCCGATTATCCACGGACTGTGCATAACCCTGTGGATTGAGCGGAGCCAGCACCCTGGTTCCAGACTTGGGGCTGCAAATAATGCAGGCAAGCAAGTTTGAGGAACCGATTGATGACAGTAGACGAAGCCAACCATGCCAATACTGTCGGAAGTTCCTGGCGCAGGGTTGTCAGCCTGCTGGAACAGGACGACCGTGTTTCACCACGGCAAAGGGGCTTTGTCATCCTGGCGCAGGCCCAGGGTCTGATCGGCTCCACCCTCCTGGTCGCCGTACCCAATGAGCTCACCCGCGAAGTCCTCCAGACACAGGTCAAAGACGCGCTGGACGATGCACTCCACAACGTCTTCTCGGAAGATATCCGCTGCGCCATCGATGTGGACACCGACCTGGTGCCCATCCATGTAGAGCCGGAACCCGTCGTCGAGCCGTCCTTCACCTCGGACCAGCTGATCGAACAGAAGCCGCAGCCCATGCTGCCCAGCACCTCACACGAATTCGGCAGGCTGAATCCCAAGTACGTTTTTGACACTTTCGTGATCGGCTCGTCCAACCGGTTTGCCCATGCCGCGGCCGTGGCCGTGGCTGAAGCGCCGGCCAAGGCATACAACCCGCTGTTCATCTACGGCGATTCCGGACTCGGCAAGACGCACCTGCTCCATGCGATCGGCCACTATGCCCGCCGCCTCTACAGCGGGATCCGTGTCCGGTACGTGAACTCCGAGGAATTCACCAACGACTTCATCAACTCCATCCGCGATGACGAAGGCGCCAGCTTCAAGACCACGTACCGCAACGTGGATGTGCTGCTGATTGACGACATCCAGTTCCTGGCCGGCAAGGACCGGACGCTGGAGGAGTTCTTCCACACGTTCAACTCCCTGCATAACAACAACAAGCAGGTAGTGATCACCTCGGACCAGCCGCCCAAACTGCTGGCCGGCTTTGAGGACAGGATGAAGTCCCGCTTCGAATGGGGTCTGCTCACAGATATCCAGCCGCCGGAGCTCGAAACCCGCATCGCCATCCTGCGCAAGAAGGCCCTCAGCGAGGGGCTTTCAGCTCCCGATGATGCGCTTGAGTACATCGCCTCCAAGATTTCCAGCAACATCAGGGAGCTCGAAGGTGCCCTCATCAGGGTCACCGCATTCGCCAGCCTCAACCGGCAGCCAGTTGACGTTGCCTTGGCCGAGATGGTCCTGAAGGACCTCATCACGGACGACGGCGCCCAGGAGATCACCTCAAGCCAGATCCTCACGCAGACGGCCGACTACTTCAAGCTCAGCATGGAGGAACTCTGCAGCAAGTCCCGGACCAGGACCCTGGTCACCGCACGGCAAATCGCCATGTACCTGTGCCGTGAACTGACGGACATGTCGCTTCCCAAGATCGGCCAGGAGCTCGGCGGCCGCGACCACACCACCGTCATCCACGCGGACCGGAAGATCCGTGAGCTGATGGCCGAGCGCCGTGTGATCTACAACCAGGTCACCGAGCTCACCAACAGGATCAAACAGCAACAGCGCGACTCCTGACGCCCCGCACTCTTACCTTATTAACAGGCACGTGTGGATAACCCTGTGGATAGTTAAGGGGACAATCGCGCTTAATGGGCTTAAAACCCTTAAGGCATCTGTGGATCAGCGAAAACGCCAAAATAGTTATCCCCATCCACACCCTGTTTAAAACCTGCGCCACCCACATTCCATGAACAGGGCTTAACCGCTGGATCCCGCGGCGAAACCGAGTTATCCACAGTTTCCACAGCAGTTATTAACACTACTAATCCCAAAAAATTGAATTCCCTCAAACAACAATCCCGATCCGTCCACGTCCCAAGGCAAGTTCACGGCCAGCCGAACGGCCGCCCCACGGGGAGCCCCGGCGGACCGGGCAGCCCATGATCGCTGCCGGGGATGGGTTAATCCCCAAACTTCCGGCTAAGCTGTCAGCAGCGCTCCCATCCTTGGGTTTCTCTGTGGTTCAGCACGCCTGGACCATGCAGGTTCAGGAGTTTGGGGCATCTACTTTCGAAACTCCCTGATGGAGATTCCGGTTCAGATATGGCAGCAGCAATGAAAGGCGGCACCCTTCCGTGAAGTTCAGAGTCGAACGGGACGTCCTGGCAGAAGCCGTCACCTGGACAGCCCGGTCGCTGTCTCCGCGGCCGCCGGTACCCGTGCTCTCAGGCCTGCTCCTCAAGGCTGAAGCAGGCACCGTTAGCCTTTCGAGCTTTGACTACGAGACCTCCGCACGGCTGGAGATCCCCGCGGACATCGCTGTTGAGGGCACCATCCTTGTCTCCGGCCGGCTCCTGGCTGACATCTGCCGCAGCCTTCCCTCCGCCCCGGTGGATGTGGAAACCGACGGAAACAAAGTCACGCTCACCTGCCGCCGCAGCAGTTTCCACTTGGCCACCATGCCGGAAGCCGAGTACCCGCCCCTGCCTGCACTGCCCACCATCAGCGGTACAGTCCCCGGCGATGCTTTCGCCCAGGCCGTATCCCAGGTGATCATCGCCGCCAGCAAGGACGACACCCTGCCGATTCTTACCGGCGTCCGGATGGAAATCGAGGACGATCTCATCACCCTCCTGGCCACCGACCGCTACCGGCTCGCCATGCGTGAAGTGCCGTGGAAGCCTGTAAATCCGGGCATCTCCACCAGCGCGCTGGTCAAGGCAAAAACCCTCAACGAAGTAGCCAAGACCCTGGGCAACAGCGGTGACATCAACCTCGCCCTCGCCGATGACGAGAGCCGGCTTATCGGCTTCGAAAGCGGCGGACGAACCACCACGTCCTTGCTGGTTGACGGCGACTATCCCAAGATCCGCTCGCTTTTCCCGGATTCCACGCCCATCCACGCGACTGTCCAGACGCAGGAGCTGGTCGAGGCAGTCCGTCGTGTGTCCCTGGTTGCCGAGCGCAATACCCCGGTCCGACTCGCTTTCACCGAGGGCCAGCTGCACCTCGACGCCGGCACTGGTGAAGACGCCCAGGCTTCCGAAGAGCTCGAAGCACAGCTTTCCGGCGAGGACATCACGGTGGCGTTCAACCCGCACTACCTGGTGGAAGGCCTGAGCGTGATTGAAACCAAGTTCGTCAGGTTCTCGTTCACCACAGCTCCCAAGCCGGCCATGATCACCGCCCAGGCGGAAGCTGACGGCGAAGACCAGGATGACTACCGCTATCTCGTCATGCCTGTCCGCCTCCCCAATTAGTAGCGCTAACTGTCGTTATGGGCGCCCAATACGACACTTAGTGCGACCCAGTTGGGAAGAAGCTCCCCAGACCCACCATCCAGCGCAGAAGAGAGTTCCACGTGCATATCGGACTGATCGGCCTTGGCAAGATGGGTTTCAACATGCGCGAACGCCTGCGCAAGGGCGGGGTTGATGTAACCGGCTTCGACCGCAATCCGGACGTCACCGATGTCTCGTCCATGGACGAACTGATTGCAGCCGTCCCGTCACCCCGGATTATCTGGGTCATGGTTCCGGCCGGCGACATCACCAACGCGGTCATCACCGAACTTGGCGAAAAGCTCGACGCCGGCGACCTGGTAATCGACGGCGGCAACTCACGCTTCACGGAAGACCAGAAACACGGTGCAGCGCTGACCGAAAAGGGCATCCGTTTTGCCGACTGCGGTGTTTCCGGCGGTGTGTGGGGCCTGCAGAACGGTTATGGGCTGATGGCCGGCGGCGACGCCGCCGACATCGAGCGGGCACTGCCGGTCTTTGATGCACTGCGCCCTGACGGTGAACGGGCTGACAGCTTTGTCCATGTGGGAGGCGTCGGCGCAGGCCATTACGCCAAAATGGTCCACAACGGCATCGAATACGGCCTGATGCAGGCTTACGCCGAGGGCTACCAACTGCTTGCTTCCAAGGACATCATCAACGATTTGCCCGGCACGTTCCGCGCCTGGCAAAAAGGTACCGTGGTCCGGTCGTGGCTCCTCGACCTGCTGGTCAAGGCGCTCGATGAAGATCCGGGGCTGCAGAACATCGATGACTACGTCGAGGATTCGGGTGAGGGACGGTGGACGGTTGAAGAGGCGATCGCCAATGCAATTCCCGCGCCGGCCATAACGGCAGCCCTGTTTGCGCGCTTCGAGTCCCGCGAGGACAGCTCCCCGGCCATGAAAATGGTTTCGGCGTTACGCCACCAGTTCGGCGGGCATGCCACCCGCCCCGCCAAATAGCACCAACCGCCGGGGCCTGATGGTTCCGAGAATCCTGAAGACCGCGTGTACCTACAGCACCTCTCACTGACTGACTTCCGCAGTTACGCCCAGGTGGACCTTGCCCTCGAACCCGGCGTCACCGTGCTGGTGGGCGCCAATGGGATTGGCAAGACCAACCTCATGGAGGCTATTGGTTACCTCGCCACGCTTAGCTCGCACCGCGTCAGCTCGGACGCGCCGCTGCTGCGGTTCGGCGTGGACCGCGCCCTGGTCCGGGCAAGGCTTGTCCGCGGTGGCCAGATTACTGTGCTGGAACTGGAAATCAACGCGGCCAGGGCAAACCGCGGCCGGATCAACCGCAGTAATCCTGTCCGCGCCCGGGATCTTCTGGGAATTTGCCAGACAGTCCTTTTTGCTCCGGAAGACCTCGCCCTGGTCAAGGGTGACCCGTCCAACCGGCGCCGCTTCCTTGATGAACTCCTGGTGAGCCTGATTCCCCGGCATTCTGCAACCCGGGGTGATTACGACCGAGTCCTGAAACAGCGGAATGCGCTCCTGAAATCGGCGCGGGCCGGGAAATTCACTTCCGCGCACGAGGCCACCCTGGATGTGTGGGACCAGCACATGGCGCGGGCAGCTGCAGAGCTGCTGCATGCGCGCCTGGAACTGGTGGACCGGTTGCGTCCACATCTGGCGAAAGCCTATGCACAGCTCACTGATGGCACCAAGGACGCTGGCGCCGTCTACCGTTCAACCCTTCAAAACCACATGGACGACGACGGCGCCCTGGCTTTTACTGCCGGTGCTGCGCCTGCCGCTTCGGCAGAGGCCGGCCAGGAAGATCTCCGGCAATTTTCCGTCGAAGAGCTCACCGAGCTCTACATCCGGGCATTCGCGGCTTCCCGCCGAAAAGAACTGGAACGCGGCATTTCCCTCGTGGGCCCGCACCGGGACGAGCTGGACCTCATCCTGGGGGAAGCACCGGCAAAGGGATACGCTTCGCACGGCGAAACCTGGTCCATGTGCCTGTCCCTGCGGCTTGCTTCCTACTACGTGATGCTGGACGACGCGCGGACCGGCGGGTCTGCTCCGATTCTTATCCTCGACGACGTTTTTGCCGAGCTGGATGTCCAGCGTCGGCGTAAACTTGCGGCAATAGTCTCCGGCGCGGAACAGGTCCTGGTGACCGCCGCCGTCGACGCCGATATTCCGGAAGAGTTGTCCGGCCGGCGGGTGAAGGTTATTCCGGGAGGAATTGATGAGTAGGGACGACAGAAGCGGTCTTCAGCCCGGCCGCGATCCCGACGATATCGATGCACCGCAGGCAGCACTGAACAGGATGCGAGAGGCCGCGGCCGCGCGGGGAGAAATCCGCCGTAAAGCCCCCAAGCCCGGGGGTACGCCAAAGTCCAAACGGGGAATCAGCGATACCCGCGGCTTCAGCCAGTTCCACGCCACGGGGCGCGACCCACTGGGGTTGGGCAAAGTGGTGGGCCGGCTGGTGGCCGAGCGGGGCTGGACCTCTCCGGTGGCTGTCGGATCGGTGATGGCTGAGTGGGCAACACTGGTGGGACCGGAGATCTCGGCCCATTGCACCCCGGAGAGCTTCACCGATACAACGCTCCACGTACGGTGCGATTCCACGGCCTGGGCCACGCAGCTTCGGCTCCTGAGCATCAGTCTGCTGGAGAAGTTCCGCACCGAACTTGGGGACGGCGTTGTCACCAGCATCCAGGTGCTTGGTCCGTCCGCACCGAGCTGGCGCAAGGGCGGCCGCACCGTTAACGGACGCGGGCCCCGCGATACTTACGGATAGCCGCCATTGCCAACTCTTGAATAATGGCCAAACGGCGTGTAGGGCGCTGTAACGCCCCTGACGCGTATAGGAACCTCAAGAGGGGACTTCGGGGGGTTCCTAGGCGGGGTCCACGGCCTCACACAGGCACATCGAAGCCGGGCGACGGCCCCTGAATGCAGGTTTCCGCCGGAATTCACGATAGAATCACATCAGATAACTGGGCGCCGGTGAAACGTTGACTGAGTCCGTTTTCCGCACGCTTCCCGCAGGCGGACTGCGGTTCCGCACGTCGATTTACTAGCCGGCGCCATCAGCTTGTGCCTGTTGGCGGATGCTTTTCCCTGGGAAAGAACCCGCCGGCCACCATCGAAAACAGAGGAGTCGACAGCACCTGTGGCTAACGACAATACAGATACCCAGGCAGTGGAACTCGCACTTGAAGATGTCCCAACACCTGAGATGCCGACGGAAGCTGTGACACCGCGCGAATACGGCGCAAGTGACATCACTGTACTTGAAGGCCTGGAAGCCGTCCGGAAACGGCCCGGCATGTACATCGGCTCCACTGGCCTGCGCGGCCTCCACCACTTGGTGTACGAAGTGGTTGACAACTCTGTTGATGAGGCCCTGGCCGGATACTGCACGCACATCGAGGTAGTGCTGCAGGCGGATGGCGGCGTCAAGGTGGTGGATGACGGCCGTGGAATCCCGGTGGACATGCACCCCACTGAGCACAAGCCCACCGTCGAAGTGGTCATGACCATCCTGCACGCCGGCGGCAAGTTTGGCGGCGGCGGCTACGCGGTCTCCGGTGGACTTCACGGCGTGGGCATTTCGGTTGTTAATGCACTGTCCAGCCGCGTTGAGACAGAGGTCCGGCGGCAGGGACACGTGTGGCGGATGTCATTCGCCGACGGCGGCAAGCCGCAGGGCGGCCTGGTGAAGGGCGAAGAGACCGACACCACCGGGACCACCCAGACGTTCTACCCCGATGAGAGCATCTTCGAATCCACCGAGTTCGATTTTGAGACCCTCCGCTCGCGCTTCCAGCAGATGGCGTTCCTGAACAAGGGCCTCCGCATCACCCTCACCGACGAACGCGTGCCCGCTAAAAACGCCGTCGACGACGAAGACCTTGATCTTGACGCCGTGGTGACCGAAGGCGAAGTCACTGCGGATCACCGTACCGTGGTTTACCAGTACAACGACGGCCTGCTGGACTATGTAAAGCACCTGAACTCGGGCAAAAAAGTCGATGTTGTCCATGAGGACGTCATTGCCTTTGAAACCGAGGACACGGAGCGCCACATTGCCGTCGAGATGGCCATGCAGTGGACCAGCGCGTATTCGGAAAGCGTGCACACGTACGCAAACACCATCAATACGCATGAGGGCGGCACGCACGAAGAGGGTTTCCGCGCAGCCATGACGTCGCTCATCAACCGCTACGCGCGGGAGAAGAGCATCATCAAGGAAAAGGAAGACAACCTCACCGGCGATGACATCCGCGAAGGCCTGACTGCGGTTATTTCGGTGAAGCTCGCTGAGCCTCAGTTCGAGGGCCAAACCAAGACCAAGCTCGGCAATTCCGAGGTCAAGGGCTTTGTCCAGCGGGTGGTCACCGACCAGCTGGGCGACTGGCTGGAACGGAACCCCGGCCCGGCGCGGGACGTCATCCGCAAAGCGATTTCTGCAGCCCAGGCCCGTATGGCAGCACGCAAGGCCCGCGACAACGCCCGCCGCAAGAGTCCTTTGGAATCGTTCGGCATGCCGGGGAAGCTGTCCGATTGTTCCTCCAAGGATCCGGCCAAGTGTGAGGTCTACCTCGTGGAGGGTGACTCCGCCGGCGGCTCGGCCAAGCGTGGCCGCAACCCGGAAACCCAGGCCATCCTCCCGCTCCGCGGCAAGATCCTGAACGTTGAACGGGCCCGGCTGGACAAGGCCCTTGGTAACGCTGAGGTCCAGTCCATGATCACGGCGTTCGGCACGGGCATCGGCGAGGACTTCGACCTCAGCAAACTCCGGTACCACAAGATTGTGCTGATGGCTGATGCCGATGTTGACGGCCAGCACATCACCACGCTGCTGATGACGCTGCTTTTCCGGTACATGCGCCCGCTCATCGAGAACGGCTACGTGTACCTGGCCCAGCCTCCGCTGTACAGGATCAAGTGGTCCAACGCTCCGCACGACTATGTGTTTAGCGACAAGCAGCGCGATGCGATGCTGCTCTCCGGCCAGGCCGCCGGCCGCCGTATTCCAAAGGACAACGGGATCCAGCGCTACAAGGGCCTCGGGGAGATGGACTACACCGAACTGTGGGACACCACCATGGACCCGGACCACCGCACCCTGCTTCAGGTCACCATGGATGATGCACTGGCCGCTGACCAGATCTTCTCCGTGCTGATGGGCGAAGACGTGGAATCGCGCCGCAACTTCATTCAGCAGAACGCCAAGGACGTCAGGTTCCTGGATATCTGAGGGCGTACTGCCCCGCATTGATATTCCATTACTGACATATACCTGAAACGGAAAATAGACTATGAGTGACGAAACACCCGAGAACCCGGCGGAATCCGCGGGCATTCCGGACGCCCTTCTTGAAGGCGATGTGCTGGTGGACCGCGTGGAGCAGGTTGATCTGCAGACGGAGATGCAGCGCTCCTACCTGGACTACGCCATGGCGGTTATCGTGGGCCGGGCCCTTCCGGATGTCCGTGATGGACTCAAGCCCGTGCACCGACGCGTGCTGTACGCGATGTTCGACGGCGGCTACCGGCCGGACCGTTCGTTCAACAAGTGCGCCCGTGTGGTGGGCGAAGTCATGGGCCAGTACCACCCCCACGGCGACACGGCGATCTATGATGCGCTGGTCCGCCTGATCCAGGACTGGACCATGCGCTACCCGCTGGCCCTGGGACAGGGAAACTTTGGGTCACCCGGAAATGACGGCGCAGCCGCCCCGCGGTACACCGAAACCAAGATGGCGCCGCTGGCCATGGAAATGGTCCGCGACATCGACGAGGAAACCGTCGACTTCCAGGACAACTACGACGGCAAGAACCAGGAACCCACCATCCTGCCGGCGCGGTTCCCCAACCTGCTGGTCAACGGTTCGTCCGGGATCGCCGTCGGAATGGCAACCAACATTCCGCCGCACAACCTGCGGGAGGTGGCCGACGGTGTCCAGTGGTATCTTGCCAACCCGACGGCCAGCCGCGAGGAACTCCTCGAAGAACTGCTGCTCCGGATTAAGGGGCCCGACTTCCCCACGGGTGCCACCATCCTGGGTCACAAGGGCATTGAGGACGCTTACCGGACCGGCCGCGGCTCCGTCACCATGCGCGCCGTGGTCAACGTTGAGGAACTCCAGGGGCGCACCTGCCTGGTGGTCACCGAACTGCCGTACCAGGCCAACCCCGACAACCTGGCCATCAAGATCGCCGAACTGGTCAAGGACGGCAAGATCTCCGGGATTGCCGACCTCCGGGACGAGACCTCGGGCCGCACCGGCCAGCGCCTGGTGATTGTGCTGAAGCGCGATGCCGTGGCCAAGGTGGTGCTGAACAACCTCTACAAGCACACCGAGCTGCAGAGCAACTTCTCCGCGAACATGCTGGCCATCGTGGACGGTGTTCCCCGGACGCTGAGCCTGGATGCGTTCATCCGTCACTGGGTGACCCACCAGATGGACGTTATTGCCCGCCGGACACGCTACCGCCTGCGCAAGGCGGAAGAAGAGGCGCACATCCTGCGCGCCCTCCTCAAGGCGTTGGACATGCTGGACGAGGTTATTGCCCTCATCCGGGCATCGAACACCACGGAGGCCGCCCGCGACGGGCTGATGCAGCTTCTGGACATCGACGAACTGCAGGCCCGGGCCATCCTGGACATGCAGCTCCGCCGCCTTGCCGCCCTGGAACGCCAGAAAATCCAGGACCGGCACTCGGAACTGGAAGCACTGATCACCGAGTACAACAGCATCCTCGGCTCCGAGGAACGCCAGCGCGAGATCATCAGCAATGAACTCGGCGAGATCGTGGCCAAGCACGGCGATGACCGCCGCACCAAGATCCTGATGGGTTTTGACGGCGACATGTCCATGGAAGACCTGATCCCCGAAGAGGAGATGGTAGTCACCATCACCCGCGGCGGCTACGTCAAGCGGACACGCAGCGACA